>WLXD01000001.1:0-1062500 GCA_012103255.1 Acidobacteriota bacterium
CGGGGCGGCGGTGGGGGCGGCCCGCGCCGGGGGGGGGCCCCCCGGGGGGGGGGGGGGGGGGGGGGGGCGCCCCCCCCCCCCCCCCCCCCCCCCCCCGCAGCCGCGCCTCGCGCGAGGCCACCGCCGGTATGCAACCACCGGCCTCTGGAACCGAGTGTCCCAACAATCGAGCGGGCAGCCGCTACTGGCGCGGGATTCGGTTCCTCCTTCGACTCTGTCACTCCGCGTCACGGTTATGAACCACGCTCGCTGTTAACTCCTGGGATCACGCAACCCTAGGAGGAAGTAAGCGATGGCACTTAGTCCCGACGTAGTGAGCATCCTCACCGGGATTCTTGTTGGTTGGATCCTGAGCAGGGCACTCCGAGAGCATCCCCGTTTCGCCACTCGGGCGATCACCTTGACCGCCAGCATCGTCCTCTGGACGGCGTGGCGTTCCGGCATCAACGGAGTCGAAGACCTCGCTGTCTCCTACGTCGAACGCGTCACGGAATCCGGGGCGTTCGCTGTAGGTGCACTGGTCGGGTTTCTTTACTCGGATCACCGCGCCGGGGAGCGCCGTCGCTCGTGACACGCCGCAGCCTCCGAAGACTCCTGCTTGGCGGCGAGATAGCCGCGAGGGAGGTTCGCCTGGTCACCGCGACCACCGGTCTCCGCCTGCGGGCATCGCTGCAGCGCGGGCTAGCCGTGGCCGGGACGTGGTCTGAGCGGTGGCTCGTGCGCCGATTAGCCTACACCGGCCTCTGGACAGAACGAATGCTTCGGGGCGGGCTGGCCGAGGCCACCGCATGCTCGGTGCGCGCGCGTCGGCTTGGTCTCGCGCGGCCAGCCCGTCAGCTGATTCTGGCGCTTTCCATCGGCACCTGTGTGGCAGCTCTTGGCCTACCGATAGTGGCAAGGCCGTGGGTGATGCCCTGGTACGAGTACGCCCACGATCGCGCACGCGGCCAGAACGTCTTCGACTCACACGGGCGTTGGCTCGGTGTTCTGCCGGGGAGTATCGACCGCCAGGGGGATTTCAGCACGAGCCACTACCCGAGCCTCGACCACAAAGCGGTCGAGCCGAACCACGTCCCGGACCTGTGGTGGAAGGTCTTGGTCGCTCTCGAAGACCGTCACCTTGGCAGCTGGCGGTCACTGTGGAGCATCGACCCCATCGCCTTCGCTCGGGCGGCGATCTTGGATTGGCCGCGCGGCCACTTCACCGGTGCGTCAACGCTCTCGATGCAGCTTGTCCGGTCAATGCACCACGAGATGGTCGGAGAACGGGAACCATGGTCCAGCAAACTCCGGCGCAAGGCCCTCGAGCTCACGCATGCGCCAGTCGTCTATGCCGCTCTTGGTGCCGAGGGTCTCCGGGATTGGTGCGCAACCCATCTGCCGCTGATCATTGGGGAGCCGGGCATTGGGATCGGGGGGTCCGTGTACGGTCTGGACTCGGCTAGCCGCCTTGCCTTCGGCACACCCCCGCACCGCATGACCGACGCGCAGCAAGCGCTATTGGCCGCAGCGGTCCATCGACCACTGATCTTGGCAACGGAATCTGGCCCTTCTGGAGTCGCTGCGTCTCGTTTCGAACGACTCCGGACGAGGGCTCGGGCCGGTCTAGAGCGCGCCCTCGACGGCGAACCCGAGCGGCTTCGAAACGCGCTCGAAGAACTGGCCGAAATGTCTACTCCCCGCCTGAGAATTGAAAGGCGCCTCGCTTCCGCATTGGACTTTGAACCCCAGCGTGCCTACCAGTACCTCGGTAATCCCGTCCGGCGCGCAACTGTCTTGGTCGGGCCTCAGCTACCTACCATTGTCGCCGAACTCGAATTTGCTCTCGGGGCACGGTGGCGGTCCTCAGCCCAGACGATCACTCTCAACTTCGATGTGTTCGACAACCTTCGGTTCCGAGACCGGGTGCGCGATGGCCTGACGAGGCTCCAATGGCACCACACTTCGAACCTGCGGCTATCACTTTGCCCCGCCTGCAACCGAGAGCTACCGCCCGCAGATGTGCTCGTCGTACTCGCTGACGACACCGGTCGCGTACGTCGACACTACGCACAATCCTTCAGCGATCTCCTCGGTGGCCCCGTCGTACACACGTCGTTCGGCACCACGGGCGCCCTGCAGGGGCGCCCAGTAGCTTCGCTGGGAAAGGCGTTGTTGGTTCTGCTCCTCGCACGCCGCGGCGCCACGCTCGATGACCTGCTCTGCAATGCTCGCATCGATAGCGGCCGTATTCGCAATCCGGACGGCGGAACGGGGCACGAGAACTGCGCATCGCCCGGCGCAAGAGTGCGCACCGACCACGCGATGGCTCGTTCCTTGAACCTACCGTTTATTCGCGCGGCGCTCGCAGTGCCCAGGAAGGAACTGCTCGACCTTGCGCTGAGCTTCGGTGTTCAGCTGCCGCGGGACGTCAACCCGGCCGTGTCCATCCCGCTGGGCATGGGCTACTCGACGCCCGCCGAGGTACTGGGTTGGTTCCAGGCTGTGGGCGCCGCGCTAGAGCCCCGCGGAGAGGCCTCGAATGTCCGTCCTATTGAGCGCCCCACCCTGGTAGGTCGAGTCACTACCACAATCGGCAACATCACGGCATCAACTTCCACGGGACTCCCCGACCTGAGCAAATGGATCTCGACAGCGGAATCGCGGACGTTCGCGAAAGAGGTTCTTAGTGCCCCGGTGCGTCCCGCCGGGACACTCGAACGTCTGTCGGATTGGACCGCCCGTAGCGGCGGGCACTTCGCCAAGTCTGGCACATCGACTCTGTCACCTGGTGTCACGCGTGACCTATGGGCAGTTGGGACTATATCGATTGCCGGTCGGCGCTGGACCTACCTGGTGCTCCTTGGCACGAGTCACCCAGCCCGACCGATCGGCACCAACGTCAGCGCGAGAGCGATGGCACCGCTACTCAGAATCACCTTGGCAGAAATCACGCAGGAGGTACCGTGAAGAAGCAGGCAATGTCACCAGATTGGAAGCTCAAAGCGGTCGAGTCCGTAGAGAAGGCGGTCGTCGCGGTAAGCCAAGGGACGGCCCGGTGTGTAGCGTGGGCCGTCGGGACCATTCCGGCGGGCGCTATCGCTGCGATGGCTGCAGCCTCAAAGACCGCCGGCGCGCTCGCGACCACCGTCACGGGCGGAGCGGCGCGCGCCGTGGAAACAACGAAGAAGGCACGGTTGGATCACCTCCCGACGGCCGGTATCGCGACTGCATCGGCTATCAGTGGCTACGCGACCTTCGAGGGCCTTCGTGCCGTCACCGCCGGCTCCGGCTACTCCGTCGTCGTCGTACTCCTTGTCGCCCTCTGCGCGACGTTGGCCATCCAGGGACTGTTGGTCTGGGCGGTCGTCCAGTATCAGAGGAGTAGGACCGTCAACGAACGTCTGCGGCGGCTGATTCTATACACGATCCTCGTCACCTTCTCGGTGGGCTTCGGCACAGCCTTCTGGACACGAGCCATCGCGGGCGACCGAATCGCGCGCGAGGACTTCGAACTCCAGATCGCCGGCCCCAGAACCGAACTCACGGCGTTCCAGGACAGTCTGGGCGTTGTGGGCCAGTCTCTCGACGCCCTCGTGAAGCATTCGGCCGAGATGGCTGACCGGGAGGCCCAGGTCGGCGATAGCTGCGGCTACGCCACTGACGCGCGCCGAGGGCCTCGCTACGATGTGCGCATGGCCGACGCCCAGACTCTCCAGAGCTACGGTCCCCACGTCACTACACGCACGAGCGAAATTGGCGCGATGATCGACGCCCTCGATCATGCGGGCGTCGACTTCGTGCGGGCCCGAGTTCACGAATACGAGCGACTACTGGAAGCGACTCTCGCGAAAGCGCAGGCACTGGGGGCTGATGCCAAGCTTAGGGTCCTCCGCAACTGGCTCGAGGTCCGGATCGAACAGGGGCGTAGCGGCTTCGTGAGTGCCGACGGCCGCGAGTTCCAGTGCGCCGACCCTACCTTTGGTCAGTTGGCAGGTGGTGTCATAGCGGCGCTCGACGCGATGCCCATGGTCGAAGCCAAGGACATCAATATCATCGATCTAGGAGACCCCATCGAAGCGGTCGAATTCGTCTTCCGCCGCATCGCCGCGGTACCGGCCAAGTTGGCTGCTGCGCTAGTGCCGCGCAGCCAAGCCCAGCTGCGCGCCGAACGCCAGCAGCAGCTGGCAAGTGGCCCGACCGACGAGATCGCGGCGCCCAAACTGGGCGCACTACCGGTCACACTCGGCCTGCTGTTTGACGTTCTGATCTTCATCTCCGCGACACAGATGCCCGCCCGAGCGACAGAGCCGCCGCGCGGGGGAGTCATAAAGGCCGTGTCCGGTGCACTGAGGCCCCTTCGAGCTGCGGACACTCGCGAGTACCTGTGGCTCATGCAGCATGTTCGCTCGCCTCACGACCTTCTGCGTGCACGCATGGTGCGTTCGCGGCGCCGGACGCTGGTCTATGCCGTCGAAGCCACGGCGCGCATGGATGAAGAGAGCGAGGACCGGGCACTCCATACGCTGATGCAGTTGATCTCGACCTTGGGCCTTGCGCGGCGAGCGTACGACGCGATCGAAGCCGACAAGTTCGAGCGAATGGTTCGTCCAGTGACCCTCTACCCAATATCGCCGATCTTCACGGTTGGGGAACTGCAGAACTGCTCACCCGACGAACTGCTGACCCAGTTGTGGCAATTGGAACAGAAGTCCCTCAAGAGCCGCGCCTCATCGACTACCAGGCGCTCTCGAAGCGCCTCGGAATCACGGACCTCCGTAGGCCTTCACAGCGTGCCGCCCTCAGAGAACGAACGCGGTCGTGAATATGAGTCCTCCGGCGTCATGTAGCGCGTGGGTACGGCAGTACTCCGGGTTGGCGCCGAGAGCTGACCTGCGGGCCGTGGTGACGTCTGGCCATTTGCGGGGGCCGAAGAAGGTCGAGGGCCGGACTCAAGATGAAGACCGGTTATCGAACTCTCCCTATCGCAGATGAGCGCCTGTTTTCGACGGGGACCGGTTGCACCGAGTGCCCAGACCTCACGGAAGCCACCCGCCCGCGAGGCGGAAATGCCTTGCAGCGGCCGGGACTACTACTTGTCCAAGCAGCCCAGGTGAGAGCGAAAAGCCGGGTGAACAACGAGGGTCTCCGCGCTGTGGGCCGCCTCTGCCAAGTCGGGATCCTCGATTGCATAGGTAACCGTATCTCCACGCTTGATCCCGACAACGCCAACTTCGAACATCAACCGGAGCAAACGGGACATGGATGGGTTGCGGAACCAGCCCTCGGTCGAGAAGTCATCGAAGACCTTCACGTCGCCTAGCACCTTGGCTTCGATCGCGTCGCCGTACTCCGACGCCGGACCTGTCGAGGGACACCCTGCGAAGGCGTACCCAACGAACTCGTTGATGCGGGGATATACGTCCTCGAAGTCGGCGTGTATTGCGTACAACTTATCCTCCGAGTACTTCGACTCAATCGCGGCGAGGTGCTCGAGCGTGATTGAGTCGTCCTCAGCCAGCTTCTTGCACCGGTTTGCGAGATCGACCATGTCACGTGGTCCGGAAGCGCACAGTCGCGAGAAGCTCCGTGCAAACTCCTCAAAGCTCTCTTCGCATGAGAACTCTTGAGCCCAGAGCGCGGCTGTTCCGAGTTCTTCGGCTTCTAGATCGTCAATGCCGCGGCGCGCTTTGATGCGGCGGGCAAGCAACTCCCATAGTTCGCTCTCCGCCCAAGTCAGGTGCTCCATGGCGTAGGAAAACTTGTCGTACTCGCGCTGCTTCTCGTACCAGCGGCGATAGATGCCATGTTTCAGGAACAAGAGGACGTGCAGGGAACTCTTGGCGCGTGCGTTTATTTGTTCAACTGCCCAGGCAAGTCCTTCGATGAAGTCCGTGTTCTGTTCAAGGTTCTTGAACACGCTCTCGGCATCGTCAATGAGGATGCAAGCGCGCTGGTCGCCGACGCACTCGACCACCTCGTCTAACGTCTTCATCCACTGGGTACTCAGGAAGGTACGGCCTCCACTGGCAAGCAACTCGCCTAGGTCTACCTGCGCACCGAAACCCTCTAGCTTCACGGCGTTCGGAGCTTGCTTCAGAACTTCCAGCGTTCCGCTACCGATCGACCGGAGCTTCTTCTTCCACTCGGGCCCGTCATCGTCTCCGACCTGGTCTGTGAACTGCCGGAGTATTTCCAGGCAGAGGAAGTCACGGACCTCCCCCGACTTAGCGTCCATCGCCGCGGCATCGAGATTGGTCCGGTAGTGGCCGTCTGCCAGTATCCAAACGGGACCAGAGGTCTGAGCTGCAACGTGCCGACGTATCGCTGTCTTCCCGCTTCCCTTGATTCCGATGATCAGCGACTTGCCCGCCTCTCGGTCTTCGTACTTGATTTCCTCGTACTTGGCGCGGGCCAAGTACGACGCCTCCAAGAAGTCGTGGTCGTCCGGGCTACCGGCGTCCGTGAAACCGAAGTAGTTCTCCCATTGCGACATGACTATTGCCCTTGGTAATGGACCCGGACCTTTCTATCGATTCCGCCAGCGGCAGCGTAGAGATAGAGCAACCGCCGCAATCCGTTGACGGTCACCTTCTGATCCGATTCCGCGACTCCCTCGTACAGAGCCACGTGAATCGCCTCCGCGTCCGGTATTTCGGGGAAGGCGATCCCTCCGATTGCACGCAAGATGTCGTCGATGCTCAGTCCACGATTCTCCAGGTGGCCATGCACCCCCATCTGGACTTTCCTCTGAAACCTGGACGCAGATTGAAGCGCGACCTTGCTACCCGCCGGCACGGTCAGCTGCCCACCGGCTGATCTACTGAGCAGGCCGAGTTCCACCATTAGGCGAACCAGCCTCTCTACAGCCTCCTCACTTAGCACGACCCCCGCGATTCTGAAGTCAGCGTGGCCTGTCTTCCTTATCGCGGCGACGAGTTGGCCGTCAGACTTCCACTCGTTTCGGCGATTGGCCCGCCTTAGCCCAGTGTGAAGGCGCTGGTACGTTGTCGCCATGATCCCTCGCAGTTAGTCACGAATGCCGGGTTCCGGAAGGCAACTCTTCTCGCTATTGAGAACCCGTCTGCCGAAAATTTTCCGACGGGGCTACCTCCGTCGCAAACCGGCCCCGCACCCGGTTTTCTCCGGTGTGGGCAACACACACCTACCGCCGGAGGACCGATGCCGACCCTGAAGGTGACATCCTGGAACATCGAGCACATGGACCGCCTGTTCGAGGAACCGTCCAGCGAAACCGCCCGCCGCCACCGCGACGCGAGAATGGAGGCGGTCGTTCAGGAGGTCCGCGACCTCGATGCCGACGTGCTGGCCGTGCTGGAGGGGCCGCGCTCCGAGAGCCGCATCACCGACTTCTGCACCAATCAGCTCGGGGGCGACTGGCTGCCGATCCTCGCCGCCGACGGTGACTACGACATCAGGGGCACGCAGGGCATCTGGTTCCTGGTCAAGGACGCGCTCGCTGCATCGTGCGCGCTGCAGTCACCTACCACCTGGAAGGCCTTCACGGGCGCCTCCTGGGACGTCAACTACTGGGGTGACTTCGACACCACCCAGCACCGCCACTACCGGCATCCGCAGGTACTCGTGCTCGATCTCAACGGGCAACGCGTCGAGTTCATCGCCGCGCACCTCAAGAGCAAGTTCGTCCGGGCGGGGGAGAGCGATTGGAACGCCGGCGGCGAGCGCCGCCAGGACTTCATCCGCGACGCGATCAAGGCGCGGATCAAGCTCACCACCGAGGCATCGAACATCCGCGCCTACATCGACGCGAAGTTCGACCAGGTCGCGAACCCGGCGATCTTCCTGATGGGCGACCTGAACGATGGGCCCGGCAAGGAGTACTTCGAGCAGCAGTTCCTGTTCTTCGACCTGCTATCGGTGCTGCAGGGCGACGTGTTCTTCGCCGAGCGCTTCCTGAACCACGCACTGTTCGACTTCGCGAACCACCTGCGCTGGTCGGTCGAATTCGAGGACTTCATCGATCCGAGCCGCAACCCGCACATCCTGCTCGACCACATCCTGTTCACACAGGGGCTGGTGGATGATTCTCTGCCGCTCGTGGTCGAGTCGGGCGCGGGTCTCGTCGAGCATGAGGTTCACGAGCTGATCAAGGCAACGCGGTTCAAGTACGCGCATCCGAACGATCATGCGCCGGTGTCCGTTGTTGCCGAGTACTGACGGCTCTCCGGCCGCTACCAGACCGGGTCGCGACGCGTTCGGGTGACTAGCCGTATTGCCCGAGAGCCATCACAGTCGGTTTCTTCTTCGCATCGAGTCGACGCACCCCAAGCTGCTTGCTTTGTTTTGCCGAGCTGCACCGAGGTGTATCGCGCCCCCGGGGTCCGTCCAGGTCGGGCCGCGCGCGATGTCATATCCGCGCGGCTAGTTGTCACGTATGTGGCCCAGCGGAATCGGCTGGTCTCGTCGGATCAGATTGCTAACTTGCGCGCACTCGCACCAGCAAGGAACGGAGCCGGGCAAGCGTGCGCTCTACTGGTACACGACGTCGAGCCTTGGCGGGGTAGCACCCTCGCGAGACGAATACCGAACGTGTCCATTTTGGCTCTCGACGACCTTCTTGAGGATCCAGCCTAAGTGCGTATGGGCGCCCGAGGCGAAAGCCGCCACGTCGGCGGTTACATCGAACTCGATTGTCCCGAGCAGTTCTTTCGTGTGCAGCACGGTGTCGGTCGGCGAGGCGCTGAACGGGAGTCCGTTCTTCATGTCCCACTTCACCCAGTCGGGGTTCTGGTTCGAGGTGTTCGTGTCGATCGGGCAGTTCCATGTCGCGCCCAGCTCAGTCCACGGCTCGAGCATCCGGTACGCACCCACGTCGCGCCCATCGCCCCAGTTATTGGCGTTGAAGACAATCTCCAGCGTGAGCGTCGCGCTGGTAACGTTGCGTCCAAGGAGCTCGCTCCCGAGCGCGGCTGCATCGAAGTGGACGAGGCCGCGATTCTTGCCGCTCTTGCGGACGCGCAGGATCGTCTCGGTGCCCTGGTTCTTGTTCGGCTGGCCCTGTTTCAGATAGGTGTCGCCGCTGCTGGTGAATGACATTTCGGCCGGGATCGGTTCTCCACATCCGATCCCGATCCGCACGCTGTGTATCTCGTAGACTTCTCCATCGTCGTTGGCGACGAAGACCAAGTCGAGGCCACCGCTATCATTGAGCGGGAGATCGACGGAGATCTCGCTTTCAGCGCCAGCGAGTTGGGCACCGGCGACCACTACCCGGCCGCCAGCGACCGTCCAGCGCGCGCCAAAGTCCGCCGCTTCCCCGATGGCCGGATAGCCGACCCCGGTCAGGATCCGGTCGCTGTTCGTCGGGCAGTCCGGTCCGCTGGTTGAGCAGCCCGCTCCACCGCCCTGGAATACCCAGTCTTGGCTGTTCGCGATACCACCGAAGTTGTCGGCGAAGACGATCGAGGCCACGCCGTCTAGATCTCCTATTCCGAAACCCGGATCCCAATCGCCGCCGCGCCGCGTCATTCGCATGCAGGCGCGCATGTCGAAGGCCGTCGGTACCTGGGTCGACTCCGCTAGGCGAATAGACATCAACGGCGCGACCTGGCCAGTACCGCTTCTCAGGATGAGCGCGGTTCCGCTTAGCTCGGGCGACACGCCTGGAGCGAAGGAAACTCTGGAGTCCGATAACAGATCGAGCCCGCTCAATTCCTCTGGCTCGACCAGCCCAGTAGAACCGAGGCCAACCGCCGAGCCAGCAGCGAGAATCAGACATCCCAGCGCGAACTTCCGTACCTGCTTCACAATTCCCTCCGCGTGATGTGTGGGTCGCTACCCACTACAACGCCGGTGTCGGGAATCCGTTCAGTCTCGTCTCGGCGACCACCAACTCGGTTGGAAGGCATTTCGCTCGACAACTACGACCGGCTCGCCGTTCACCTAGCGTCGCAGGCTAGCGTATGCAGAACGCGCAAGAGCCGATGAAGGAGCGGGGCCGGTTCGCCTAAATGGAGTCGACGCGACCAAGACCTCCCCCGGGCGCCCCGGCGTAGTCGTTGCGTAGCCCTCGTAGTACTCGCCGAGAATTTGCGGTGTCCCCGCGAGGTTGTCGAGCTGTGGGCCGAATAGTTCGCGATTCGTGGACAACAGCCGGCTCGTTCCATCTGTTTCGAGGTATTCAGCGGGCCAGTAGTGGCCGCCGCGCGTGTTCGTTAGCTGCACAAGTTCCTTCGTGCCTAGGTCGAACCCCCAGATCTGGCTGCTTGCCGCCGCTCGCGGGACATTGCGCTGGACCAGGAAGTCGCCGCGCGACCGGCTCGAGGGAAAGTGGGTTTCGAGCCGCTCCGACGCAGTGACTTGCTCGATCTGGCCGGTGGCCCTGACGAGATACAGCTCGCAACCTCCGAGAGCCCCGTGATTCTCGGAAGCCAAACCAACCAGCAAGTCTCCATCCGCGGTCCAGGCGATCCCCTCCACAGCGGTGACCGTTGTGGGCAGGGCTACTGAACGGGTAGAGGTTTGGTCGATTGCGGCAACGACCAGATGCCAGCGGTCAACACGCCAAGAAGCGTAGGCGAGCAGCAACCCATCAGGGGCGAGCGACGGGCTCTCGTCCGCGCCTGGTCGCCGCGTGATTCGCCGCAGCCAGGAGCCATCCGCGGCGGCAAGATAGATCTCGGGATCGTCGGCCTCGAGCGATACGAACTCGACGACTCCCTCGATTGGCGCGACGGCAGGGACAGTCGTATGGGGGCTGTCTGAGCTGGACTCGAAACTTCCACGACTCGCCAAAACGAGCAGCGCCACCATCGCCGCTCCCGACGCGGCGGCGGCAACCCGCGGGCGCCAGGCGCCGCGGAGCCATCGAAGCTGTTTGCGCAACTTGACCACTCTCCCGACAAGACTGGACTTGGCGCGATACCCAAGGAAGGCCGCAACTTCGCTGTAGGTCCAGCCGCGGTACAGGAGGCTGGCAAGTTGCGCGTCGTCCTCGCCCAACATCGACAAGACGTCAAGTTTCGTAGTGTCTCCAACCAGGCGGCCTCGGCGATCCTCCAGGTCCTCGATCTGCGGAAGCGGCTCGGTGGGTGGTCGGCGCGATTTGAGACGGCAGTGGTCAGCCCAAACACTCTTGCAAATGGTCATCAGCCAGTTCGCTGAACGACCGGTGTCGTTGTAGTTGGGCCACGACGTCCAAGCGCGCTGCCACACTTGCTGAGCCAGATCCTTCGCCAGCTCAGATGATCCGGACAGCCGCACAAGCCGCCGACGGACTAGCTCCCGATGCTCCTCGAGCATTTGCTCGAACTTGAACGTGCTTGCAGTTGAGCGATCCACGACTTCCTCCTATCGAGGTCCAACGTGCGATGCAGACAAACGTTCACGGGTTTTTCTTCGGCGTTCAAATTCGCGGATGCCGGTGACCGCGGTTGCTCATTGAGCAAAGGCCTCAGGCGAGGATGTCGCTGCATGCTGCATTCCGCGATGGGATCGGCGTACGTCGCGCTGTCGCACTCAGCCTTGGCCACCTCACATTCTCAATCGCGGACTAGCGCCAGTGCTCCCACGTCGCGGCGCACGCCAACTGCGATTCTCGTTGGCCGGCCGCCGACCGCACAGATCGACCAACTCGGCGACACGGACGTTCTCCGCCAGTGCATCGATTTCAATATCGCGTACGGTTCGCCGAGGGCACGCGCCAGCCGCAACGTTGCGGGGGCCATCCGGTCCGACGCACTTCGACCATCCCCTCGTCTTTGTGGCTAGCGCCACACCATCCTCCGGCCGATACCGGACTCGCACCCTCGCAAAACCGCGCTCACTCTGGTTGTTACCACAAGGTGAATATCAACCCACTACATTCGTTGGGAGGACGCAGATGATGGCTCAAGCCCTCGCGATTACCATGTTCATCCTGATGGTCATGGCGACCTTCGTGGTGTTGCTGGCGGTGCCCACGGTCTTCATCGGCGGGCTGGTCTACGCGTTCGCGGGTCCTGAGCTGCGCATGAAGATGATCGGCTGGGCCCCGGGCGTGAAGCACGGCGTCAGGAAGACTCTAGGGCTCGCTCGGGATCTTCAAAGTCAGCCTTCTGAAGGATCCGAATAACCTCGGCCTTCGACATGCCGCCCAGGTGGGCGATGCTGGCCGCGGTCTTGAGCAGTTCGGCGCTACCGAGCTCCTCGTCGTGGGCCAGCGCAGCCCCCAGGCCCCAACCGGGCCGAGGATCACTGGCCCGCGCACTCCCGTCAGGCGGGAACCACCTGACGGGAGCATTGCGGAGCGATGCTAGGGAGTGACCCTAAAGACTACGTCCTCTATCGCCGCGCGGACTGGAACCCCGCCGAGGCCGCGAACCCAAAAGGCCCCGCCAAGTAGCCGCCAGTTCCCAGCTCCATCCGGCTCGTTTACTACGGTGAAGTCGAGATCGATCGCCACGATACGGTGACGACCGAGCCCGCGAGACTCCGCGCGATCGGAGACGCCGTCTCCGTCCTCGTCGACCCACATCCGCAGCTGACTCCAGACGCGATCTTGCCGTGTGATTTGTCCGTCGCCGTCACCACCCCAGCGCGGATCGTCGTAGGCGGCGAGCGCTTCGAAGCCATGGCGGGCACCGGAGCCGTCTGGCGCCACGCTGGCACTACCAAACAGTTCGCTGCCATCGTCGACACGTCGATTCCCGTTCAGGTCGAGCCAAAGGAACCCGTCGTGGTGGCCCGGAATGGTCCAGCCGGTCGTATCGGTGTTTCCGTCAGCGTCGATGTCGAAGTTGACCGGAAAGAGGTCGACATCGCTTGTATAGATCCCGTTCCGATCAAGATCGAACACTAGGGGTGTATTCGGTCCGGGGCCCGGGTTCTGCGGCTCCTCTTCGACGGTCATCCACATCGACGAGGTCTTGTTGCACTCGGCGCTGTTCGGCGTTTCGGTGGTGCTGTTCTGGTTCATGATGCAGTTGAACTGTCCGCCGGCGTTCGAGAAGTCGTCCAGGGCCAACACATGCCCTAGCTCATGCGCCAAGACGCTCTCCACGGAGCCGCACCCGGACGTCCCTTTCCATATCTCGATTTTCCCGGTCCAACCCTTGTTGTCAGACGGACCGGCGTCTGCGTCATATTCGCCGCAAGTTGTGCCGTCGCTATGGGCTCCACTATGGATGACCACCTCGACGTCGTAGTTGCTGGTCACGTCGTCGAGAAGGGGTGCCTTGGGTACCGACAGTTCGGCACCATTGCACGAGTTCCACGAGTTCATCGCGTTAGTGAGATCGCCATTGTGGCCGCCGCCCGGTCTCTGAATAGAGATGGTGGAGATGCCATCGGTTGCACCATAGTCGCTCCACTTGTCGGCAGGGCACATCGCCCAGACGATGACGGCGGTGAACAGACCGATCAGCGCAAACGCGCTCACACGCGCGGCGCGCGAGTATTCGTTCTTCATTTCTTGGGTGCCTCGCGCTTATTGCTGGTTGTCGCGAATCAGCTTCGCGGCCTGTCGCCGGAGCTGCGAAATCGACTTCGGTCTCAGGAGCATCGGGACGTCGTGCAGCGCACTCGGCGCATGCAACCCGGCACTATCTGAGTAGACGATTTCGACACCTGCCCCCAGAATCCTCACGACGTTGTCGGTGGAAGAAACGGGGTCGCTCTGAAGAAAAAGAAGGAGCTCCGCTCCGGGCTCTGGCGGTGGCGGGAATTTTGAACCGCGCATGCAGAACCGAGCGGGGCCCAAGTCGAACTGACCGACCGGGTAGAAGACAAGCAACTCTTGAAGCGGGCCTCTGCCGGCATAGGTCCGGACCCAGTCGGACGGCTCCACGCGCAGCATCACCCCGGGTCGCCCAAACAGGAACCCGCCGACCGCGTCCCCGACGGTGCCTTGGACGATCGCGTGCGCGTTGTCGACCATCTCGCCAAACGTGGACACGTCGTGCACGTCCTCCTGGTAGTTGGGGAGCGGAACGGTCATGCCGAAACACTCCGCTTCTTCCGCACGGAGGCTGCCGGTTCGGGCCCTCTCTATGTACTCGGTGAGCGGTTCCCAACGGTGGGTCGCGAGTGAGTAAGGAATGTGCGTCGCGATCAAGGCTCCGCTGGAGTCGAACACGTCCACTGCGGCCTGCCATATGGGCGCACCGTCTTCCATGGTGGCGTCGATGCGGATGGCGCCCTGCTGGGCGTCGGCCGCCGTGCCAAACAGGAGGCACAAACAAGCCACCGGCAACACGACGCGCCGCAGGCTTGGACTGAATCTAAGCATGGTCCTTCCCAGGTTCGTGGCCACCGCCCCATGCGTGTAGCCATTCGCCGAGTACTAACCTCGACGCTCGTGCCTTTCCGATCAGGCGGCGTTCCCTGTATCACAGAGTGCAACACTCGCCCGAGCGAATGAAAGGTCGCCGGTCTGAACCCACGCCCCCATCTTCGGCGACTAAGCCTCAGTCGTCACCTCCTAACCCCGAGCGTGAAGCACGGCGTCAAGAAGACTCTAGGGCTCGCTCAAGCTCTTCAAAGTCGGCCTTCTGAAGGATCCGAATAACCTCGGCCTTCGACATGCCGCCCAGGTGGGCGATGCTGGCCGCGGTCTTGAGCAGTTCGGCGCTGTCGAGCTCCTCGTCGTGGGCCAGCGCAGCCATGCGGTCGTGTGCCACGAGCTCGTGGATCTGCTCGCGCGCCAGGCCCAGCTTCGCGAGGGCCGCGTAGTCCTCGGGCCGGGGCAACAGCCGACCCTTGATCCACTTGTTCATACGGGTCGGCTCGGCGTGCCCGAGCCAGCGCGACACCGCGGCTGCGGAGTCGAGCCCGGAACTCTCGTCGATCTTCCGCTGCACGGCCTTCTGCAGCCACCGGCCGAAGTGCCGCTCCGGGTAAGGAATTCTTCTCTCGCGAGCCATGATCGGTATCCTACTTCGGCGCGTAGATGTCTGGTGTCTATATTTTGATCAGATCATTGACATTTAGCATCTATGCATCTATACCCATGTTCAAGCGCGAGCAACCCGACGCGGAAGCGCCCTGATACAGGCTGCGGCGCTCTACTTGCGTCCGCCGCATAGACATCTGGCATCTATACATCCACACACCGAACACCCCGACCCGCAAGAGGAGCCGCCGCAGTGAGCAAACCCAAGACCTACATGCCCCTGTTCATCGGCGACTACCTGGCCGACACCTCCGACCTATCGGCAGAGGAGCACGGCGCCTACCTCCTGCTGCTGATGACCATGTGGCGGCGCGGCGGATCGCTCCCGAGCGATGGCCATCGCCTCACCCGCATCGCGTCGGTCGCCTCCGAGCGCTGGCCGGATCTCTGGGCGGTGCTCAGCCCCTTCTTCGTCGAGGAGGACGGCCAGATCACCCAACAGCGCCTGACCAGGGAACTCGAGGCCGCCCGAAACAGAAAGGCCGCCGCCACGAGAAGCGCGCAGCACGCCGCCCGGCAGCGATGGGCCCGGGAGCGCTCTGCCGACGACCGCGGGGACGTCCCCGACGATGCTCCCAGCGATGCGCCCACCACCTCCCCCAACCATGCGGAGCGCACTGCGTCCCGCATGCCCGACGCAGTGCCCGACGCAGTGCCTGAGGCAGTGCGTGCGCAATGCCCTTCAACGTCAACGTCAACGTCATCTTCAAACATCAGCAGCAGAAACGATTCGATTCGAATCGATGACGACTCTGCTGCTGGTGAGGTGATGGCCTACTGGAACGACCTCACCGAGCGATGCTGGAACGCCGGGTCGCGCGATGGCGAGTACCTCAGAGAGCGGCTCCTCGAGGGCCACTCGTCCGACGTCTGCTGCCTCGTGGTGGAGGCAGCCGTCGCCAGCGGCGTCGAACACCCGCGCCAGGCGTTCTCCCGCGAGAGCTTCGGCGGCCTGCTCGCCACCCGGAGGGACCAGCGCAAGTGGGCCGAGCTGCACCACCGCCTCGACTCCGCCATCGAACGCTACGGCGAGCGACCGGCATGAGCGGAGTGGTTCAGCACCAGCCCCGCGCGAACGCGGTGAGCGATCCACAACTCCTGCTTCCGATGCCTTCGCGCACCTCCCGGCAACCTGGCGCGGGACCCGGCAGCGGGCCACCAGGCAGCCCATCCGCTCACGACGCCCTGGCAGAGGCCGTCGTCCCCCGCCCCGACCTCGTCCACACCCTCGCCCACGACCTTCGCGCCGGCCGCAACGTGCTGCTCGCGGGCCGCGAGGGCAGCGGCAAGACCTTCCTGCTGCGAGAGCTCGAGCGCGAACTGAGCCGGCGGGGCGCCGACTGCGTGTACGTGGCAACCGGGAGCTCCTTCAAGCCGCTGGTGGTGAGCATCGCCGAGGCGTTGCACGGCCTCGGCCGGCTCTCGATCGACGGCGTCGACACCGATGGCGAATGGGACCAGGTGGCCGGCCGCCTCACGCGCACCGCGGTCGACAAGCTCACCCCCTCCGTGATCGCCTGCCTCGTGAACTCGGAATCGCTGCACCGAAAACTGGTTCTGCTCCTCGACGACTTCGACAAGCCCTGGCCGCGCTACGCCCCGTACCTCAAGCAGGTATTCGAAGCGGTGACCACGGTGGTCGCCTCGGCCTCGGCCGACACTCCGCGGCTGGCACCCTTCCGCCGCTACTTCGGCCGGATCCTCCCGGTGCCGGCGCTCACCCACCGCGAGGCGCGTTCTCTCGCCGCGCAGCTGTACGACGCCTTCGAGGTGAACAGCCCCGACGCCGAGGCGTTCCTCAAGAAGGCCGTGCTGCTGGCCGACGGCAGCCCGCTTGCCTGCGGCAGCTCATGCAGGACGCCGGCTGCGAGCGCGTGGTGACGGCAGAGTACACCCAGCGGCTCCAGCGCGAGGGGCCGAAGCGGTTCGTCAACATGGGCTGGCTGCTGCTCGTGCTGCTGTCGATGCTCGTCGCCGGCCGGTACGTCGCCATGGGCGCCGGCGACCGCGACATGTACGTGATCGCCGGCATCCTCGCCTCGCTCGGCCTGGTGTTCCGCGTGTTCGTGTTCCGAGGGATGCGGTGACGGCTCCCACCCACCTGTCGCTCGGCACCCTGGCGTACCTGGCGGGCTGCGCGTTTATCGACCGGCAGCCGGAGGTCGGCGAGCTGGCGATGGTCGGGGTGGGGAGCCTACTGCCCGATGTGGATACGCCGCGGTCGTTGCTGGGCAAGCTGCTGTCTCCTTTCTCGCGGCGCATCGAACGAAGGTTCGGGCACCGGACGATCACGCACAGCTTCGTGGGTCTGCTGCTGGTGGCCGCCCTGGCGCTGCCGCTGGTGCCGAGACTGGGCATAGGCCCCTGGGCCGCGCTCCTGATCGGCACCTTCGCCCACATGCTCGGCGACATGTGCACCAAGCAGGGCATCCAGTTCTACTGGCCCATGGCCGTGTGGGGCGTGTTCCCCATGAAGGAGCCCTACCGGCTGGCGACCGGGTCGCGGATGGAGGGCGCGGTGCTGGCGCTGAGCCTGCTCGCCAACCTCGCCGTCGGCCCCGTGGCCACCGCCGGCACCTCACGCACGCTGCACTACCTCAACCGGAGCGCCTACGGCGCCATCGACGACTACTACGAGCTCGGGCCAGGCCACAGAACGTACTTGCATCTTGAGGGAGTCTTCGCGGGATCGGAACGCAGGATCACCGGCAGGTTCCCGGTGGTTAGCGGGCTGACCCAGGCATCGCTGCTCGTGGAGTTCGACTCGGGGCTGGCGGTCGTCGGTGTGAGCGGCGACAGCCAGGTGAAGGCCCAGCGGATGTGGTTGGAGACCGGGGAACGCGTCGTCCGGCCAGAGACGGTGCTGCAGATGGATGGTCGACTGCTACGGGAGCTGGCTCCCCTGCAGCAGCGGGAGCACCGGCTCTTCGGCCGGCTGCGCTACTTCGGAGAGGTGGACCTGCGCACGCCGCCCTGGGAGTTCAGCCCGGTCCAGGTGAGCGGAGGTGAGCTCGTGCTCGAGTACGCCACCTTCGCTGACCTGCAGCGGCTGCACCTGCTCGACGTGGCGATCGCCGGGTCGGCGTTGCTGGTGGCGGAGGTGGTGGAGATCGAGGAGCGCTACGTTCCGTTCTCCCTCGCCGCCGCCTCCGGTGTGCTGCTCATGCTGGAGTTCGAGGTCGGGGCTGACACCGATGTACTCGTGACGCCGGGGCAGCGGGTTCAGAAGGGACAGTTGCTGGCCACGAACTCGGTGAAGCTGCGCCGTGCATCGCTTCTCGAAGCGGAGCTTGAGTCGGAGAGGGAGCTCCAAGTGCAGGCGAACGCGGTGCTCGACGGGGAGCTGGCTTTGCTAGCCGATCGGCTGGCCGCGAAGCAGGGCGAGATCCGGCGGCTTCAGAGGATCGCGACGGCGTACCGGGAGCACGCGGATCTTGGCTTCGACGCGACCGAGGTGGAGCGGCAGATCGAGGCGGTCGAGCTGGATGCGGCGGGTTTGGAACAAGCGATCCTGGAGCTTCGAGCCACAGATGATGCGCGCCAGATCGAGCACGAGCAGCGCGTTGCCCGACTCCGGGCCGAGGTGGCAGATGTCCGTGCCGAGGCGTCGCTGCGTGCGGCTACCAGCGGGAGGATCGTGATGATCCAGAGGGAGACGGGGCGAAGGGTGCTGTTTGGGCTCAGCAGGAGTCAGACCGGTTCAAGTCGGCGGCGCCCGTGACCTGTGGCCCGCTCTAGCCTCCCGGGCAGCCACCGCCACCCTCCCGCTCAGACTTGGCCTTAGGCAGCCACTCGGGTGGATTACGTGAGGGGGACGGGAAGTTGGGAACGTTCGTTCGCCGGACTCGGGCCTGAAAAACCCTGCGTCGGTGAGATGGACCCCGGCAGACCTCTCGGCACCCACTCTGGCGAAGGAAGTGCCAAACCGCCGATGCTCGCTTTCAAGCCCAAGACTTGTCTTGCGTGATCAAGGGTCGCAAAACCGTTGCGCTTGAGGTTCGTGAAGCGACTGGCAGTGGCGACAGTTCACTCCGGAGGTCGGTTCCTGAGGGACCAGCATCACAGGGCAAGGAAGGCGGCGAATGGTCGACGGCAAGGGTTGGAAGCGGGCGCGGCTCATTCCTGTGGCAGGGATCGCTGGCGACCGGGAGGCGGAGCAGCGAGCGACTTCCGCCCTACTGGCGGTTCTCTGCGTTGTTCGCGATCTGTCGCTGGAGGTGCTTACGCCGCTCGGCGCGTCGTCTGCGGCAAAGGCAACCGTAGAGGCGTTCACGGAGGTAAACCTCACGGCTCAGGGAAAGAGCGTCCGTCCAGACGGCGTGATTCGAGTGAGCTACGGGAAGCGCGTATTCACGACGCTCGTCGAGGTTAAGACCGGGACCAATGAACTCGGCGCCGATCAGGTCAATGCGTACTGGCAGGCAGCTCGCGAAGCGCGGTTCGATCACGTCCTAACGATTTCCAATCAGATAACAGCCGCCGGTACCCACCCGGTACGTGGTCTACGCGTCCAGAAGAACTCACCAGTGCAGGTGAGCCACCTGTCGTGGACACGCATCCTGGCGACCGCGTTGCGGTTGAAAAACCACACCGGCGTAGATGACCCCGAACAGGCTTGGATACTCGAAGAACTGGTGAGGTATCTCCAACACGATGCCTCGGGAGTGTTGCCGCTCAGCGACATGGGCACCTCGTGGACATCGATTCGCGACGCGGCGCGCGCGGGAAACCTTGAACAGTCGCACTGCTGGCCTGCGAGATCTCGCGAGACGGATTGACGAGATCCACTCGTTCGCGGCCCTGATGCTGTCTACCGAGATCGGGGAAGACGTTCATGTGCTCTACCCGAAGTCATGCCGTGACAGATCCGACCGGATCGATGCCTTTGTGAAGGCCATGATTGGGGGAACAACGATTGGCGGGCGACTCCGTATTCCGAACACGGTGGGGGACATATCGACCGAAATCGACCTCCGGGCGCAGCAACTCGTGGCGAGTGTTGAGGTCATGGCACCTGTCGACAAGAAAGCACGTGGTCGCGTCGGGTGGATCACCCGACAGCTTCGGAAAGCGGAGGGTGAAGTGATCGTAGAGGCGTTCCCGAAGAACGCACGCATCCCGAAGGTCGCTTCGCTGGACGCCGCTCTCGGTGATCCTGGAATGTTGTTGGGCGAGGAACGAGCGGAGCCACATCGCTTTGTGGTGAAGCGGCGCGTGGCGATGCCGCATGGTCGGAGAGCCACCGCTCGTAAGCCCGGGTTCATTGACGGCTATATGGCGTTGTTGGCGGACTTCTACGAGGGCGTGGTACAGAATCTCGTTCCGTGGCAGCCTCCCGCGCCCAAACGGAAGTCAGGGTCGGAGTCGCGAGAGCCAGAGGTCACACACGACGACTGGGTGTGGTCCCCGCCTGACTAGGAGGCGATGGTGCTAGTCAAACCGCGACAACAAGTCAGGCATCAGCCATGAGCGAGATCCAGGACCCGCATGTTCGACTGGCGGCCTTCGAGTGGCTTCGGCACCAGATCGATATCCGCGGCGACGATGTCTTGCCGTGGAAGCTGATCGCGCAGGGCTTCGAGTTCAAGGGGCGGCGCGTGCCGCTCGTGAGCCAGCAGGGGATCTTCAAACCGGCGGTTTGTGACCTGCCGATCTCGATCCGCACGAGCCTGAAGGGGCCGTACGACGACAGTCAGCTCGACGCGCAGGGCCGCTTCCGCTACGCATACCGCGGCACGGATCCCGCCCACCGCGACAACGCCGGGTTGCGGCTCGCAATGGAGCGCCGCGTTCCGCTCATCTACTTCTTCGGAGTCGTGGAGGGCCGGTACCTGACCGCGTTCCCCGTTTATGTGGAACACGACGATCCGGGCGAGCTCGCGTTCACGATCGCGGTAGACGATGCGAGCAGCGCGGGCGAGAACATCGGTGACGAAATCGATCGCCTCTCCGTGGCCGAGCCCGAGGCTGAGTCCCGCAGGATCTACGTGACCGGTACCTTCCGGCGACGTCTTCACCAAAGAAGCTTCAGAGAAAGGGTGCTCGCGGCGTACCGACGCCAGTGCGCGCTGTGCCGACCGCGACACGAAGAGCTGCTCGAAGCGGCGCACATCATCCCAGACTCGGAACGCGGTGAGCCTGTGGTGTCCAACGGCCTGTCGCTGTGCAAGATCCACCACGCGGCATACGACCGCGGATTCATCGGGGTCCGGCCAGATCGGATCGTTGAGGTGCGGTCGGATCTCCTGGAAGAGGAGGACGGACCCATGCTCCGCCACGGCCTTCAGGGGATGCACGGACAACGCATTCACATTCCGCGGAGGGCGGGGGACCAACCGGATCCCGAGGCGCTCGCCCGGCGCTACGCGCGGTTTGTGGCCGGCGCCTGAGTCAATCAGCTCGCGCCCAGCCGAGGGTCGAACCGCCAGGGCAGCGGGGCGCCGACTTTCACCTTGGCCAGATCCGGGTGAGTCACGTTGATGAGGTAGTTCGTGCTGCGACCCTTGTCGGCCGTTTGGCTTCAAGAGATAGGCCATATGTCTCATCGATCTTTACACCGTTTCGCTTCGCGGACGGCGTGCGGTTTGCGACGCCGCCTGGAACACCGGGCGTCGCTGGCCGTCTCTCCAGCACTGAGAGTCGGGCGTCGGTGCCGTCGGGCGCATCTCGGCAGGCGAGCACAGCTTGGACGTCGGCTCGCAAAGAACCGTTTTCTTTTGTGATAATGTTTATGAGCAAGATTCGAGCCGGCGGATACGTCTTCGTCACATGGGTCGCGGACCACCCGCCCCCACACGTCCACGTCTACCGGGACAACCGGCTGGTGGTGAAGTGGGATCTCGAGAGCAACACCCCGCTCAAGGGCCGTCCAAACCGCAGGATCTTGAAGCTCATCGAACGGTTGAGGCAAGAAGGCAGGCTATGAAGGACTACAGCGTTCGCACCGTCTCCTTCAACAACCACAAGCGCGTCTTCTCTGTTCGCGTTTCCGGCCGACCAGACGAGGAGTACTTGGTTCCTTACCGCTTCGTCGGACTCGACGAGTTGGTTGAAACCGTGGCGCCCGATGAGGAGATCGGCAACCACGGCTTCACGTGGCGGGCACGCTCCGGTGGCGAGGGCACGATGCTCGCCGAGCAGGTGCTGCACATGCATCGGGACCCCGAGGTGATCCGGACACACCTACTGCATGAACTCAGCGTCCGCGCGGAGCGACTTCGTCAGGATCGCGGCATCAGCGCCGCGGTTCTGGCGGAACTGTCCGGCACCACCCCTGCGCGCGTCTGCCACTTGCTCAAGCCCAACACCTACAAGAACAAGTCGGTCTGGGCGATGCTCCGCCTGCTGATCGTGTTGGGCGACGACATCGACCAGCGCCTGCTAGACGCGGTCAATGCGAGCGATGCGGCCTAGCCGGCCGCACGTCCACGGGCCCTGTCGCCCTCGCCCCACGAGACGTAGAGTTCCCGTCACCACCCTTTCGAAATCCGCCCAACTCCCCTGGGACGCACCCATGCATCGATCTCTTCTTGCCTACCGTTTGCTCGGCGCCTTCGCGCTAGCCGCCCTCCTTTTCACCGCCCTCCCCGCTGAGGCCCAGATCGACGCCCGGATGCTGCGTTTCCCGGACGTGTCCGAGACGCATATCTCGTTCGTCTACGCCGGCGACATCTGGATCGTTCCCAAGGAAGGCGGCATCGCGCGGCGGCTGAGCACGCCCACCGGTGAGGAGCAGTTCCCGCGGTTCTCGCCCGATGGGCAGTACATCGCGTACTCGGCCAACTACGACGGCAACATCGATGTGTACGCCGTGCCCGCGTTTGGTGGGCAGGTGCGGCGGGTGACGCACCATCCGATGGGCGATCGCATGCTCGACTGGGTACCGACTACCACTTCATCCGATGGGGCGGCGATTCTTTATGCCTCCGGTATGACTTCCGAGAAGAACCGCTTTTCGAAGCTGTTTACCGTGCCCATGAACGGCGGCCTGCCGACTCAGCTTCCCGTGCCCTACGGCGAGTTCGGCACCATCTCGCCCGACGGCAACACGCTGGCCTACATGCCCATCAGCCGCGACTTCCGTACCTGGAAGCGCTACCGCGGCGGCATGGCGCCCGAGATCTGGCTGTTCGACCTGAACGACTACAGCGCCACCAACATCAGCCAGTCGGACGCCAACGACGGGCACCCGATGTTCCACGGCTCGACGCTGTATTTCATGAGCGACCGCGACGAGCTCAAGCGCAACAACATCTGGGCCTACAACACGGCCACCGGGGACTCGCGCCAGGTCACCAACTTCACCGACTTCGACGTGCGCTTCCCCGCCATTGGCCCGGAAGAGATCGTCTTCGAGGCGGGCGGACGCCTCTACCTGCTCGACCTCGACACCGAGCAGACGCGTGAGGTGCAGGTGGAAGTGGTAACCGACCGCTCCACGCTGAAGCCGCGCACCGAGAACGTGGCCGGCCTGATCGCCAGCGCCGATATCTCGCCCTCGGGCAAGCGCGTGATGTTCGAGGCCCGCGGCGACATCTTCTCCGTGCCTGCCGAGAACGGCGTGACCCGCAACCTCACACGCACCTCGGGCGTGGCCGAGCGCTCCCCCGAGTGGTCGCCCGATGGCGCCTGGGTGGCCTACTTCTCGGACGCTTCGGGCGAGTACGAGCTCGTGCTGCGCGCCTCCGACGGCTCCGGCGACGAGCGCACCGTCACCGCCCTCGGCGAGGGCTTCCGCTACACCCCCTACTGGTCGCCCGACTCCACCAAGCTGGCGTTCATCGACCAGGCGATGGTGATCCGCGTGTATGACGTGGACGCCGACACGATCACCGAGGTCGACCAGAGTACGGTGTGGATGGGTCACGGCGGCGTGGCCAACTTCCGGCCCAGCTGGTCGCACGACTCGCGCTGGCTCGCCTACTCGTTTGCCATCGCCAACCAGCACAACGCGGTGTTCCTGTTTGACACCGACTCGGGCGAGCGCCACCAGGTGACGAGCGGTTTCTACGGCGAGCGCAGTCCCGCGTTCGACCCCGAAGGCCGTTACCTCTACGTGCTCACCAGCCGCAGCCTGTCGCCGAGCTACAGCAACTTCGACAACTCCTTCATCTACGCCAACTCCACCCAGGTGGCGGCGATTTCGCTGCGCAACGACGTGCCCTCCCCGCTCGCTCCCCGCAATGACGAGGAGCCGATGCCAGAGGGTGACGACGATGCGGGGGACTCGGACTCCGAGGGCGACTCGGACTCCGACGCCGATGGCGACATGGGCGCCGACGAGGACGCCGAGGCGAGCGACGACTCCGCTGACGACGACGGCCTCCAGATCGGCCTCGAAGGCTTCGAGAGCCGGCTCGTGCTGCTGCCTCCCCAGGCTGGCAACTACAACAGCCTGCAGGCCACCTCGAACGGCCCGGTGTACGTGCGCAACCCGCGCACCGGCTCGGGCGGTGGTGGTTCGCACCTGATGATGTGGAACCTCGACGATCGCGAGGAAGCCACGATCCTCGAGAACGTCGGCGGCTACGACCTGTCGGCCGACGGCTGCAAGGCGCTGGTGGTGTCGCGCGGCCGCTTCGGCGTGATCAACGTGCGCGCCGGCGCCCGCATCGACCCGGCCGTCGACACCTCCAACCTCGAGCTCGTGGTCGATCCGCCGGCCGAGTGGCGGCAGATCTACAACGACGTCTTCCGCCTCTTCCGCGACTACTTCTACGTGGCCAACATGCACGGGGTCGACTGGGAGAGCCTGGGCGAGCGCTACAGCGCCCTGCTCAACGACGTGGTCACGCGCTGGGACCTGAGCTTCGTGATCAACGAGCTGATCGCCGAACTCAACGCCGGCCACGCCTACAACCGTGGTGCCGGTGATGTGGAGCGCGCCGAGACCCGCAACGTGGGTCTGCTCGGTGCCGACTATGAGGTCGACCAGGGTCACTACCGCATCGCGCGCATCATCGAAGGTGCGCCGTGGGATGCGTCCGAGGTCCGCTCGCCGCTGGCCGCCCCCGGCCTCGGTGTGAGCGCAGGCGACTACATCCTCGCCGTGAACGGCGTGCCGATGGAGACTTCGCGCGATCCGTGGTCGTACTTCCAGGGCATGGCGCGCGAGACGGTGGAGCTCACCGTCAACAGCGCGCCCACGACGGACGGCTCCCGCTCGGTGCTCGTCGACACGCTCGCCAGCGAGGGCCGACTGCGCAACCTCGCCTGGATCGACGCCAACCGCCGCCGCGTACTCGAGGCCACCGACGGCCGCGTGGGCTACGTCTACGTGCCCGACACCGGCCAGGGCGGCCAGACCGAACTGATGCGCCAGTGGGCCGCGCAGATCCACATGGAAGGCCTCGTCATCGACGAGCGCTTCAACTCCGGCGGCCAGATCCCCGACCGCTTCGTCGAGAAGCTCAACCGCCCGCTCTACAGCTACTGGGGCGTGCGCGACGGCAACTCCTGGCAGTGGCCCCCGGTGTCGCACCCGGGCCCGAAGGTGATGCTGATCAACGGTTGGTCGGGCTCCGGCGGTGACGCCTTCCCTTACTTCTTCCGCGAAGCCGGCATCGGCCCCCTGATCGGCACCCGCACCTGGGGCGGCCTGATCGGCATCTCCGGCGTCCCCGGCCTCATCGACGGCGGCGCCGTGTCCGTGCCCACCTTCGGCATCTACGACCTCGCAGGCAACTGGATCATCGAAGGCTACGGCGTCGACCCGGACATCGAAGTCATCGACGACCCCTCACAGCTGGCCCAGGGCACCGACCCCCAGCTGGAAGCGGCGATTGCAGAGGTGATGAGGTTGATGGAGGCGAACCCGTTCACGAGGACGCCGAAGCCAGCGGATCCGGATAGGTCGGATCAGTAGTAACGGTCGTCGCATTGGCGCTGTGGTCGGCTACCGACCGTCCTCGGGCAACTCGAGTCTGGTCTGGTAGCCGCACTGCAGCCTGCCCTCCGGATCCGGCGCGCATTTGACGTGCCGATTCTCTCCTATCCGTTGGTTGAACACGGTTGCCTGCTTGGCGCCTGGACAGTTCTCCGGGCCGTCCTCGTACCGCCGCAAGATGTTGGTGCGCGGCAGGCCGACTCCAAAGTAGTTGTGTTCCGAAGCAACGGCGTACCTTGCGCCGACCGTGCATACGAACTCGGGATGACTCGATGACCGATGACCATGGTGCGGGATCCGCACCACGTCGGATGCGATCGCCGGCCCGAGCCCCACCAGCAGTTTCTCCACCTCACCCAGAGGCTCCCCTGTACCTCGCCGGCCGTTCACGTCTCCCGTGAGCAGGAAACTGTGACCGTCCAGCACAAGCCGGATCACGATCGACGCGTTGTTCATCCGGTACGCCTCCGGGCAGCCGAGCACATGCGGGACGGTGCACTTTTCGCGCTTGGTCGTCGGCGCCTTGTCACTGTGGATTATCGCCAAGTTGAAGCGATCGGCCGGCAGGTTGCTATTCGGCAGGCCGATGGGCACAACCGTTCTGGATTGAGTGCTGACGACAACCGGGTTGCCTCCGACCGAAGCGTCCTGAAGTGGCCGCTTGATCGCAGTACCTTGGGCTGTGAGAGCACCCAGCACGCACGCGTGGGTTTCGCGCCGCGGCCGCGCCGGATACCCGGGGTCCCAGTACTCGTCCACGTCGAACATCGCCGTCCCGTTTTCCTGGAGCATCAACAGGCCGCAGAGGCCGTCGACATGGTCGACATCTGCATGCGTGAGGACGAGCAATTCGATCTTGCGGTCGGCGATGAGCCCGGCGTGCTTTTCGGAAGAAGTTGCCCGTTCGGCGCTCGCTACTGCCGCCGTCGATCACAATCTCGTAGTCGCCGATGTCGATCAGCATGGCGTCGCCGTTCGGCAAATCGAGAAAGTAGACGGCCCAGTCGATGTCCTGTGCGCCTGCATGGGCTCCGTTGAGCGCACCCAACAAGAACAGGCCGGCCACGACCCAACGACGACTCCTCATGTTCAGCCTCCTCCGGTTGAGTGTTGTCTTGCGAGGAAACCCGAGCCGCACGCACTTTGCGACCGTTCCTAGCGTGACTTCGCACTTGACGGCGCCCTACTGCCCGACCCGGTTTTGCTGAGCATCGCGTTCTCGCCACCGATCGTTGAGCAGGGCGTTGCGCTGTACGCACGGAGACGTCGAGCCGATCGGCGATCTCCTTCCAGGATGTGAGCTCGGGGCGCTGGGTCATCGGACGGGACTCTAGCCGGGTGCCGTCCGGCAGGGCAACAACTCAGGACTTCGTGGGAACCCGCGCGTGTCGAGTCTTGCGAGATCGGGCTAGGTCGGACCAGTAGCAAGGGCTCCTTCGCGGCCATCTCTACCGGAGCGTAGGCACATGGATTCATGGTCTGGCACTCTTGTATGCACATACGTACACCGATTACACTGGGTTCCTTCGAATGGGATGGCAAGAAGGCGCGATCGAATCTGAGGAAACACGGCGTCGATTTCGCCGATGCGGCGCTCATACTCTTCGATGAGCACGGCCTGACAGAGCCTGATCCAGGGCCGCGCGGAGAGACTCGCGAGTCCACGATCGGTCGAGACGATCTGGGGCGTGTTCTGGTGGTGATCTACACCAGGCGTGAAGATCGGGTCCGGATAATCTCGGCGAGGCGAGCGACTCGCCGCGAGCGGGCCCACTACGAGATGTACGTATGAAAGACGAATACGACTTCAGCAATGCGAAACGGGGTGCGGTGATCAAGACACCCCCTGGGAAGTCGCGCGTCACCATTCGGCTCGACAACGAAGTGCTGGAGTGGTTCCGCGCGAAAGTTCATGAGTCCGGCGGCGGCAACTACCAGACCCTGATCAACGCGGCACTTCGCGACCATGTCGCTGCCAGCGCGCCGGAACTCGAAGCGATGATGCGCAAGGTCGTGCGCGAAGAACTGGCACGCGGCCGGGACACCGCCGAAGACCACTGATCCCCCAAGAGTCCGACGCTGCCCGCTGGGCGGCAGCGTCGTCGCGCCGCGCGCTTACAATGGCGGGGAACTTTCCCCAGAGTTGATCGCATGCGCTCCAAGTTGATCCGCCCGTCGTTGGCCTTGTTCGCGCTCGCCACGCTGCTCGGCGCCGGGGCACAGACCGATCGCGTCGCCTGGCTCGAACAACACGCGGTTCCGATCGCGACCATCGACCCTGCGGTGGAGGACTTCAGTGACCTCGAACCGCTGGTTGACGCCATTGGCGATGCCACGATCGTGCAACTGGGCGAGTCGAGCCACGGGGCGGGCGCGACGTTCAGCGGCAAGGTGCGGCTGATCAAGTTCCTGCACCAGCGCATGGGATTCGACGTCGTCGTCTGGGAGTCGGGGATGTACGACCTGTCCAAGACGAACGCCGCACTGCGCGATGGGGACGACCCGATCGCGGCCGGACGACTCGGCGTGTTCGGCATCTGGTCGGGCGTGGAGGAAGTGGCGCCGCTGTGGGAGTACGCGGCGGCTTCATGGTCGGGAGACCGGCCTCTCGAGATGGCCGGCTACGACATGCAGTTCTCCGGGTCCGCGGGCTCTGGCTACTTCGACGAGCTGGCCGAGTTCGTCGCGGCCGTCGACGATGAGGAACTTGCGCAACGCACGACTGCGCTGGTTGCCACTGCCGATGCCGGCTATGAGGGATTCGGCGCGTTCAACACAGCGCGATGGGAAGAGGTGGCCCGGCTGCGCGACGCGGGCGTGACCGGAGAGGAGCAGAGCGCGGCACTCGCCGAGTGGGGCGAGGCCAACCGGGCGCGCCTCTCCCCGACAAGCGCCGACCTGGACGTCTATCGCACCGCGCTGGATGAACTGCTGGAGCTACTGGACAACCCAGCCTTCGCCGACGCTCACAGCGCAGTCGACCTCGACTTCATGCGCCATACCGTGATCAACGCACGCGGCTTCGGCACATCTATCTACGAACGCTCCGCGATCGATGCGCCGACGGAAGGCCCCGAGCAACTCGTCTGGCAGAACCGCGGCTGGAACCGTCGCGACACCCGCAACGCCGACATCATGCGCTGGTTCGTTGAGGAACGGTACGCCGGTCGCAAGGTCATCATCTGGGCCCACAACGGCCACATCATGAACGCGTACTACAAGCACGACTGGACCGAGCTCATCCAGGAACCGCAGCTCGACGGCATGAAGCCGGTGGGCGTGTTCCTCGACGAGATGTACGGCGACGACGTGTACACCATCGGGTTCACCGCCTACGAGGGCAGCGCGCCCTTCGGTGGCGGCGGCGAGGTCGTCGGGCCTGCGCCCGAGGGCAGCCTCGAGCACGCGCTTCACACACTCGGACACCCGCACGCATTTCTCGACTTCCGCCAACTCGATGACCAGCCGAACCACTGGCGACGCCAGCCGAGCACGATGGCGATTCGCGGGTACATGCCCGAGGAATTGCCCGACTGGACGCGCGTGGTCGACGCGATGTTCTTCAACGACGTCATGACGCCAAGCCAGCGGATTCAGTAGCACCGCAAGAAACGGGCTGTTGCGCGCGGAGGGCCAGACGATCCTCGGGGGAACAACCGGAGGACCCGATGAGCTTTCAAATCCACGCCCTGCCCGCCGAGCCATTCCAGCGACTCTTCTCGATGAACGATGAAGAGCTTCGCGCGCGCAACGCGAAACGTGTCGTCGTGGAGGAATGCCCCGGTTCACCGTGCCGCGTCAGTCTCAAAGATGCGGCGGTCGGCGAGACCGTCATCCTGTTGCACTACGAGCACCAACCGGCCGCCACATCTTACCGGGCAAGCCACGCGATCTTCGTCCGCGCGGATGCCGCGCAGACGCGACCAACACCAGGCGAAGCCCCGGAGGTGCTGCGTCGACGCCTGCTCTCGGTGCGGGCGTTCGATGCGACACACGAAATGGTCAACGCCGAAGTCGTAGAGGGCGCCGATCTTGAGACGTCGATCGCACGTCTGTTGCGGACGAAAGCACCTCCTACCTGCACGTTCACAACGCTCTGCCGGGTTGTTACGCCGCAAGGGTCACCCGTGCCTGAGGCAGCGCGCTCGGCATTTGTTGCTTGCGTTGCGCCTCCGAACGCGGGACGATTTCTTTTAGCGAGGAGCACCGCGGACCGATTCGCTGGAATCTGGGTCGCACGATCCAGACATTCTCCTCGACTCAGGGCCGTCGTCAGGCAATACAACTGCGACTGGGCTCACCGCGACATCAGCGGTCGTTTCTTTTCCACGCGTGCGGCGGGTTGAGATCTGTACAAACCCCGCACCAGAGAAAAATGAACGAGCAATCCCGCGCGCGCGCTGCGCGTAAGAAGCGATCTGCGGCCCGAGCACGCCGTTTTCAGCAAGCCCGCGCCAAGGTGAACCGTCACAAGGAACCGGCGCGCCAGAACCAGGGCAGCAAGCCCAACGCCGCGCAGAGCGTCAACGTGAACGAGCTGCAGGGCGCGTTTGCCGAGCTGTCTCCCGAACTTCAGAAGTCGGTGGCCGCGCTCGGCTACACCGACCCCACGCCGATCCAGGCGCAGTGCATCCCGCACGTGATGAAGGGACGCGACGTGCTGGGCACGGCGCAGACCGGCACCGGCAAGACCGCCGCCTTCGCGCTGCCCATGCTGCAACGCCTCTCGGCCAATCGTCGGCGCCCCAAGTCGTGCACGCCGCGTGCATTGATTCTGGCACCGACGCGTGAACTGGCCGCACAGATCCGCGACAGCCTCCGCGACTATGGCCACAACCTCCCGATCAGCGGCACCGTGGTGTTCGGTGGCGTGAGTCAGTACCAGCAGGTGAAGGCGCTACGCCGCGGCGTGGACGTCCTGATTGCCACACCGGGTCGCCTGCTCGATCTGATGAACCAGGGCCACATCGGCCTTGGTGAAGTGGAGATCTTCGTTCTCGACGAGGTCGACCGCATGCTCGACATGGGCTTCGCTCCGGACATCAAGAAGGTGCTTCAGGAGGTGCCTGAGAAGCGGCAGACGCTGTTCTTCTCGGCCACGATGCCCAAGAAGATCGCCGATCTCGCGCGCTCCATGCTCACCGAGCCGAAGCGCGTGTCGATCGCGGCGGAGAGCCCGACGGTGGATCGCATCGAGCAGAAGGTGCTGTTCGTCGACAAGAGCAACAAGGCTGCGCTGCTCAAGCAGGTTGTGAAGGCGCCCGAGGTGAAGCGCGCCATTGTGTTCACGCAGATGAAGCACATGGCAAACCGTGTGGTGACGTCGCTCGAGTCGGCTGGCGTTCGTGCCACGGCGATTCACGGCAACAAGAGCCAGGCGGCGCGCACGAAGGCGCTCCACGGATTCAAGCGCGGCACCTACAAGGTGCTCGTGGCCACTGACGTTGCCGCTCGCGGCATCGATGTGGACGACATCAGCCACGTGATCAACTACGACCTGCCGGTAGACAGCGAGACCTACGTGCACCGTATCGGCCGCACCGGTCGTGCCGGCAACGACGGCGACGCGGTCTCGTTCTGCAGTGCCGAGGACCGCGCCTACCTGCGCGCAATCGAGAAGCTGCTGGGCAACAGCGTGCCGGTGGACGATGAGCACGAGTTCCACTGCGAGGAGTCACGCAACTCCAAGGCCCCGGCACCGAAGCTGGGCCAACGCGGCGGACGCGGCTCAGGCCGACCTGGTGGTCATGGCCGAGGACGCGGTCGCGGCCGGCAGCACGCTGGTCGACGCGGAGGTCGTCCAGGCGGCGGCGGTGGACGTCACGGTGGTGGCGGCGGACGCCCGCAGGGCAACCGCAACCGACGCGGCGGACGTTCGCGGAGTGCTTCCGCGTAAAGGCACAGCCGGATCAGGCGGATCAGTCCGAGATCGCGCTCAGGTTCCCAGTTTGCGCAAAATCGAGAACACTGTATCCGTGCGCACGTAATCCGTGTAGGATCGATTGAGCGTTCACAAATTGCCTCGAGCCGATGCCATGAACCTGACTCTGTCGATCGATGACCGTCTCCTGAAGGAAGCCAGGGAGGTGGGCCGCGCCATGGGTAAGAGCGTGAATCAGTTGGTACGTGAGTACCTTGAGCAGTTGACGAGCCGGGACGATGCAGCGCGCGACATCGAAGAGTTGCGGCAGCTGTCGCTAGACGGCGGCGGTCGCTCGGGCGGCCGGCGAGTCGATCGAGAGTCGCTCCATGAGCGCGCGTAGCTTCATCGACACGAACGTACTCGTCTACACCGACGACGCGGACAGTCCCGACAAGCGAGAACGCGCCCTCGAACTCCTGGCCGATCTACGCACCAAGGGAACCGGTGTTCTCTCTACGCAGGTGTTACAGGAGTACTTCGTCGCGGCGACGCGAAAACTCGGTGTGGACGCCAAGCTGGCACGACGCAAGACGGAACTGTTCTCCCGTTTCGACCTGCAAGTCGTGGAGTCGGAAGACGTGCTCGCCGCGGCCGAGCTGCACATCGTTCACGATCTCTCGTTCTGGGACGCCTTGATCGTCACGGCGGCGCGGCGCTCTGGCTGCAGAGTTCTGTACACAGAAGATCTGGCCGCAGGCTCCACACTCGCGGGTGTCGAGATCCACAATCCCTTCGCCTAGTTCAGCGCCGCCTAGTTCGTAAACAGGTCGAAGATGTTGCCGAGCATGCTCGTGTCCGCGTTGTAGAACTCCGTGTAACGGCAGTTCGAGCAGATCACCGTGGTGTAGCGCTGTCCCTGCACGTCGAAGATCTTGCTCCAGAATCCGCCCGCGCCGCGCATCTCGCGGGTCTCGAAGGCGTGGCCTGAGCACTTGGGGCAGGTGTAGCTGATTCCGCTCATCGCGATCCTCCGGTGACCAGGGTGTCTATCTCTATTGTGCCGCGAGCGGCGTGCATCTTGCCCCGGGGCACGACGAATATCCCTGAATTGACGAGGCCAGGGCCTGCACACTCGTTTGACACAGGCATTGCCGATTATGACTAACTTAGTCATAATCACACCATGAAACTGGTGAAAGTACACGAAGCGAAGACGCACCTGTCGCGCTTGTTGGAACGCGTCGAAGCAGGCGAGGACATCGTGATTGCGCGGCACGGAAAGCCCGTGGCGCGCCTGGTGCCGATGAGTGCTTCAGATCGGGAGCCCGGACGCCTCGCCGGGAAAATCCGTGTCGGGAAAAACTTCGACGAACCTCTTCCCGAGGAGATCCTGGCTGCCTTCGAGAGTGGCGTCGACGACTGATGCGAGTTCTTCTCGACACGCACACGGTGCTGTGGTGGCTCACAGATTCACCACAGTTGAGCGCGAGGGCGCGCCGTCTGATCACCAACGGGGGCACGGTCGCGTTCGTGAGCGCGGCATCGCTCTGGGAAATCTCGATCAAGGAGTCCGCCGGGCGGCTCGACACGGGTGAGGTCGACCTGCCCGAGGAGTTCGCCCACGCGAACTTCCTCGACCTCGCCATCTCGGGACGACACGCCTGGGAAGCCGGGAGACTCCCCCGTCACCACGGCGACCCCTTCGATCGCATCATCGCCGCCCAGGCGCTAGCTGAAGGACTCGTTTGCGTCACTCGCGACGAATCGATCGGCCGCTACGGCGTACCGGTGTACTGGTAGCGCGGGAAGTCACGGTCGGAAAGGACTTCGAGCGCTCGGAACTGGCTCGTTTCGGTGTACAGGCTCAGTAGCTTGTCGTAGATTCACAGGTTCCCCGTCCACGAGCCCAGGCCCGACCACGCCATGAGCGACTCGCCCAACAAATTCGGCCGCTACGAGACGCGCCGCACGCTCGGGAAGGGCGCGATGGGCGTGGTGTATGGCGGGGTCGATCCGGTGATTGGCCGCGACGTGGCGATCAAGGTGGTGCGGGGCGATACGGGCGCCGATATCGACACGACTGGCGAACGCTTCGAGCGCGAGTTCAAGGCCGCCGGCCGCCTGTCGCATCCGAACATCGTGCCGATCTACGACGTCGGACGCGAGGGCGACTCCTGGTATATCGCCATGGAACTCGTGGACGGCACGAGCCTCGACGAGATCATGACCCAGGGTGGTGATCTGTCGCCCGAACGCTCGCTCAACCTGCTGCAGGGCATCGCTGCCGGCCTCGATCACTCACACAAGCACGGCGTGATCCACCGCGATGTGAAGCCGGCCAACATCCTGGTGACCACCGACGGCATCCCGAAGGTCACCGACTTCGGCGTGGCCAAGCCGGACGACGGCACGATGACGGCCGCCGGTGCGATTCTGGGCACGCCCGCATACATGTCGCCGGAACAGGCGAAGGGCCAGAAACTGACGGGCGCATCCGACCAGTTCTCGCTGGCCGTGATGGCCTACCAGCTGCTCACCGGGCAGCGCCCGTTCCACGCCGACACCGCCACCGCGTTCCTCTACCAGATCGTGCACGAGGAACCCACGCGACCGAGCGAACTGGGTGTTCCGTTCCCGCCCTCGATGGATGACGTCTTGTTGAAGGGACTCTCCAAGGATCCGGCGGCGCGCTACGGCAGTTGCCGTGAGTTCGTGAACGCGCTGAGCAGCAACTGGGTCGGCGGCGACGAGACCTTGCCGATGAGCGCGATCAGTGGTGAACGGGCGCCGCTGGACAGAAGTCTCGACGCGCAGCCGATGACGATGCCCGAGTCCGACGCTGGCGGAAAACCGATCGCGATCATCGCGGTGGTGCTGCTCGTGATGGCAGCGGGCGGGATGTGGGCCGTTTCCCAACTCGGCGGATCTGACCCGGCGCCGGCAGAGTCCACGCCAGCGGAGTCCAGTAACCCCGCGACTCCAACGCCCCCGTCTGTGGAACCCGTCGAAGAGGCCGAACCGACCAGTTCAGGCGTCGGCGCGGACGGCCGCGGTGGCGGAACCAACGATGTCGACGATGCCTTAGCTGCGGCCGGCGCTGCTGCCGCGACCGTGGACGAGGCCACGCTAACCGCCGGCGAGGGCACCCCGGACTCCGACAACTTGGAATCGAGCAGCGAAACAACCACCGAGTCGACTGAGAATCTTGCGCCTGCAGCGGACCCCGAAGCCGCCGCCGCTGCGGCTGCGCCGACGCAGAGTCTGAGCGTGACAAGTCGCCCCGATGGAGCACGCGTTCTTCTCGACGGCGAGGCCATCGATGGTGTGACCCCGCTCGACATCGAAGTCACCGGCGGCGAGCGTCACACTCTCGAACTCGAACTTGAGGGGCATCAGGACCTGAGTTGGGCCTTCGCCACGGATGACCTCAACGAGGCTCAACTCGCGGACGGCCTGCACTTCCCGCTCGTGCCGGACGTGCCCCCTGGAGCCCTCGCAATCACGACAAGCCACGCTGTGCGTCTTGAGATGCGGTCGGCCGAAGGTCGCACACAGCGCATAACGATCGACGCCGACGACACGATCGAAGTCTTCCCCGGCACGTGGACGGTACAGATGGTCGCGGAGGACGTATTCCTCGACCAGACGACAACGATCGAGGTCCGCAGCGAGGAAAACGCCAGCGTGGCGGTGCCGGCCATCGTCGAACTTCAGATCGCAGCCGCTCCGAGTAACTGCCGCGTCTCCGTGAACGGCCGATTCATCGACGTCACGCCGATCCGGATCCCGATCGTGGTGGGTTCGCACGAGTTCACCTTCGAGTGGCCTGGTCTCGACCAGTCGATCACCCGCACTGAGCGGATCGCTCAGGCGGGGCAGCGCATCTTTGCCACGCCGCCCGAGGAGCAGGAGTGAGCCGGGGCCGGACGGCCGCGGCCGCCACGGCGCTTCTGTTGGTAGCGAGCATCGCTGCCGGTGGCACGGCCGTGGCCCAGGATCGCGCGGGGCTGCGACTCTACGAGCGCGCCGCGCAGCTGCTCGAGGCCGGCGATGCTGCGGCGGCTCAGCGTGACGCCGAGGTGTTCGTGGAGCAGTTCGCAGCAAGCGAGTTGATCGACGAGGGACTGCTTCTCCTGGCTCGAGCGCAGGCGACCAACCTGGACAACAGCGGCGCCCGCGCGACAGCCGACTCGCTCATCAGCGGACATCCGCGGACCGCAAGCGCCGCCTCCGCCATGGTGCTCGTGGCGCAGCTCGATCTCGACGCCGCGCAGAGTAGCGCCGATCTGCGTCAGATCCGCGAGAGCATCCAGCGCGTGCCGCTGCTTTATGGCGCCGAGGATTTCCCGAGGCTGGAGGCACGGCCGGCCGCCGCAGTGATCGCCGGCGAAGTGAGTTTGCGACTGGGCGAACGAGCGCTGGCTGCATCGCAACTCGCGCAGGCGGCTTCAACGGCGGCGCGCGAACCGTGGCGATCGCGCGCGCACTACGGACTCGGCGTCGCCCTGCTGCGTGACGGCGAATGGTCCGGCGCGGCGAGCATGTTGCAGCAGGCTGCGGCCGAGGTGTCCGCGGCACGTGGACTCCTCACGCTCATCCACCGCCACGAAATCTCGAACGCGCGGCTGCCATGGTCGAGCTCTCGCGTGGCGACGTCCTGGGGCCGAACACTCGACCGGCCCGTGGGTGTCGGAACTTCGGCAACGGGCGAAGTCTTCGTGATCGACGAAGGCAAGCAGATGGGCGTGCGCACCGACGATGAGGGCACGTTGATCGCCGAGCAGAACCCGCTCACAGAAGCGATCCGTCCGTGGTTCGCCGACACGGGCCGCACGTACGTGGTGGCGAAGCTCTCGCTTCTCGCGCCATTCGCCCGCCAGCGCACGACGTTCAGCTATCCGGACGGCAACGAGAACAAGGAAGCCGAAAACCTCGCCGCAGCCGCGCAGGGCCCCTTCGGCAATCTGCTCGTGGCATACGACGGCGGCGACCGCGTGGGCCGCTTCGACCCGGACGGCAACCACCTCGCCGCGCCGCTCGGCGCTCAACGCGTGCGGATCGTCGACATCGTGGTCGACGCCAACGGTCGCTTTCTTGCGCTCGACCAGCGCGAGAAGCGCGTGTTCAGCATCAGCTCGGAGGGCACGGTAGAGGTCGCGATCAGCTCGGCCGCATGGCGCCGACCCGAAGCGCTGGCGATCGACGCGCTCGACAATCTCTACGTGCTCGATCGCGATGCAAAGCAGATCGAGATCTATGGGCGCGACCGCACGCTGCGCCACACACTCGGGCCATCGCTACCCGGTGGCCAGACCCTGGACGACCCGCGCGACATCGCGGTTGATGCGCGAGGCCGACTGCTCGTCGCCGATCGCGGCGCCCGCGGCCTGGTGGTGATCGAATGAGGCGGCATTGCTCGCGGCTCGGTGCGATCGCCATGATCGCGCTCGCCATTGGCTTCGCGAGCGGGGCCACTGCTATCGCGCAGGATGCCGCGACCGACTTCGACGAGATGCAGCGCCAGGCTGAAGAGCTGTTCTTCTCGGCCCGTCAGCCCGACTCGATCGCCGCGTTCGACGGCCTGATCAACACTCTGCAGGTGGACGCCGATCCCTCGTCATCGGAGTGGACCCAGCGTCTCGCCATAGCCCTCGGCTTCCGCGCTCAGGCGCGCTTCAACCTGGGCGACGAAGGGCTCGCGGAGGACGACCTGCGGCGCCTGCTCGCCGCCGAGCCGGGCACCAACTTCGACCCCGCGCTCGTTTCGCCCAAGTTCATCGAGATGTTCCAGGCGCTGCGCGATGAGCTCGTTGGCCAGATCAACGTCTCGCTCGTTCCCCTCGATGCAGCCCTCCACGTCGACGGCCGCCGCATGGTGGATCCGCTTCTGCCCATCGCGGTCATCGCTGGTGACCACACCGTGGATGCGTTCCTGCTCGGCCACACGTCGTTCAAGTCGGACTTCGTCGTCGAGGCGGGCACCGCCACCGCGGTTGAGATCACGCTCGAGCGGGTGAGCGCGGTGCTCACGGTCGGAACGGCACAGCCAGGAGTAACCGTTCTGCTCGACGGTGCGTCGGTGGGCGAGACGGCCGCGGACGAAGGCGGCGATGGCGGCGTGCTGAGCTTCGACAACGTGATGCCGGGATCGCACGAGATCGAGTTCCGCCGCGACAACTTCCGCGCCCGACAGGTCAACGTCGAGGTGGCTGACCTCCTCAATTACACGCTCGACCCGGTGAGCCTGGAACCGGCCCGCGGTGAGGTGATTCTCAACGGGCTGCCGGCCACCGCCGAACTCCGGGTGAACGGCGAGATCACGCAGGCGCCCGACGGCCGCCTCGAACTCGTTCCCGGCACTCACCTGATCGTGATCGACGGAGCCACCGCTGGCGTCTTCGAAGACAGCGTCTCAGTGGTCGACTTCGATCGCGTCGAGGTGGACGTCGTGCTGCGGCCAACGATCCGCTTCCTCGGTGTGGTTGGCGGTGACGACGTGGCCAGCCGCAAGATCGTCGACGGTGTGGATACAGCGCTCGGGTCCGGCCCGTGGGTTCGGCGCGAGCAGGAAGGCCTGAGCCAGGACGCGCTCGCCAGCGCAGGCCTCCCGACCGATGTCCTCCGCGTGCTCGCCGAGCAGGGCGGCAGCGGCAACGGTGTGGAGTTCGCCGCCGCCCAGATCGGCCTGGCAGACGCCCATCCAGCGTCGGTCTACATGATCGCCGTGCTCTCCGATGATCTCGTGGCCACCCACGCGGATATCTGGACGTTCACAGCAGCGCCGGGACCCGCCATCGGCGACCGCCTCCGTATCGCGCTGGAAACGGACGACGTGGCTGCCGGAGTCGCAGACGAACTTCTTGCCGCGAGCAGCTTCGCCCGAGCGTTCATCGGCGCCGAGTTCATCGACAGTCTCAATGCCTCTGGCGCCGTCGTGCTCAGCGTGGCTGAAGCTGGCCCCGCGGCAACCGCCGGGCTGGCGAGCGGCGACGAGGTTCTGGCAGTCGATGGCACCGAAGTCGATGGCCCCGCGGCCCTGCATGCTGCTCTCGCCAGCGCGGACCCCGGCAGCAGCGTCAGTCTCCGGCTCGCCGACCGCGAGATCAGCGTCGCGCTGGGTGCTTCGCCAACGATCGTGAACCCCGGCAACCTCGACGCCCGCATCGTGGCCACCTGGATCGAGATCTCGCGGCTCCGCGCCGTCGGAGCCCCGGGCGTGGAACCCTGGGTTCTGGCGCTCAACGAGGCGTCGATCCTGTTGCGCGCAGGCGCCTGGGCTGACGCCGTCCGGCTGCTCCGCGCCACCCAGTTCCCCGAGCGCCCCGGACTCGGCGCCGGCACCGCCAGCTACTGGCTAGCCCTAGCCCTCTCCGAGCTCGGCCCGGACTACGCCGACATCGCCGCCTCGTCCTTCGCCGCCGCAGCCGCCGACCGCACGGCTCGTCTACTCCACGACGACGGCCCCCTCATCTGGCCCCTCGCCCGTTCACGCACCGCCCAGTAGAGAAGGCCGCACGCAAGAAGCCCGGGAATTGCTTCCCGGGCCTCCGGCAGTCCCCGCCCTATCGGGTTGCCCCGATCGCACGGGTGGTGCCGCGCGCGGCTGTCGAGAGGACTACGCCTCGTGACTCCTACCTGCCCTTGTATTCCTCGGGCACGGCGTACAGAAGCAGGTTCACCGTGTTCTTGCGGAGCCCCTTCATCGCCTTCTTGGTCCCGTACTTCTCGATCTCGTCACGGATCTGCTCCGGGCTCCAGTCGGGCCGGCGCTGCATGAGTAGCGCGACCGCGCCGGCCACGAAGGGCGACGCCATGGAGGTGCCACTCTTGTAGGACGTGGCGTTACGGTTCTGGATACCCGCCGCCTTGATGACGGTGCCGGGGGCAAAGATGTCCACACACGGACCGTGATTCGAGAAGCCGGCCGCTTTGTCATCGCGCCCAGCTTCAATCATGCTCCCGCCGGGAGAATCGAATGCCTTCTTGTGATCCGAAGCTCCGGTCGTGATTCCAAACATGCTGTTGCCGGGCGATCGGTTGCAGGTGTCCTTCTTGTCGTTGCCGGCGGCCGCGGCCGTGACGATGCCGGCTTGATACAGCGCCTTGATCCCGGCCCGCGTGGACGGCGAGTCTCCGGTGAAGCCAAGGCTGAGATTCGCCACTCCCCCGCGCTTCGGATCGTGGTTCTTCAAGATCCACTCCATGGCCTCAACGACTTCGATTGACGAGCCCTGTCCACTGCACTTCGGGAAGACCTTCAGCGGCACGACTTGAGCCCCTGGTGCAACACCCCACTGGCGACCGGCCGCGATCGAGGAAACGTGCGTGCCATGACTCTGACAGTCCTTGTTCCCGGGAGCGTTGCCGTTCTTGGTGAAGTCGCGCCCCCGGCTCATCCGCCCCTTGAAGTCGCGATGGCGCCCAAAGGCCCCGGTATCGATGATGTAGACGTCCACGCCGGTACCGTCGAACTCGGTCTCGAACTTCTGGTCGAGGCCATCGCGCTGATCGATTCGGTCAAGACCCCAGTTCATCGCGTTGCGTTGCACATCCGGATCGACAGCCGTCGTCGGAACCGGAAGCACCTCCGTGGCCTGCTCGCGCTCAACCAGAACAACCCGAGGGTCGCTCATCAGAGCGGCGCACTCCGCCGCCGAAGCCGTCACGATCGCGCCCGAGAAGGCGCGAGTGAACACATCGCCGCGGGCAACCCGATACCGAATCGGAAGTTCGCCGGCAAGCGCCGCCACCGCACGTCCACGGACACGATCCGCGTCCTGGCCCCGGAACCGGCCAACCTCGGCGTCGACGACGTCCTGGCGCAGGTGAACGATGTAGCGCACCTCATCATCCTGAATCTGAGGCGCACCAGCCTCAACGCTGGCGATAGGTGCAATGAGCGCGGCAATGGCAAGAGCCGCAAGTAGGCGTCGGATACGCATTGGTGGGTCCCTCCGTACGTGGTGAGTGAGAACTGCCACATAGGGAGACGGACCGATTCTGGTTTTTCCCTTCGCTCGTCGCCACTTCCGGCGCCAGGGCGGGCTATTCGGCCCGGAAGGCCTCCTGCGGATCGACTCGAGCAGCCCGCAGGGCCGGCGCCGCGCTCGCCGCCAGACACACCGCCAGCAGCAGGGATACGCATCCGGCGAGCACCATCGGGTCGAGCGTGCCGACCCCGTAGAGCTGCGTCTCGACCAGGCGTCCCAGCGCGTATGCAACGGGCAACGCGACCGTCACACCGATCAACGCCAGCTTGGCCGCGTCGCTGAGGATCAGTCCGGCGGCCGAACCGGGACGGGCGCCGAGCGCCACGCGGATGCCAATCTCCTTCGATCGACTCTGGGCCGCGAAGCTGAGTACGCCGTAGATGCCGATCATCGCCAACAGGAGGGCGAATCCGGCGAACGCGCTGCCCAGCGTGGCGAGCATGCGCTCGAACACGAGTAGGCGATCGATCTGTCCGTCGAACGTGCGTAGGTCGCTCACCGTGATCATCGGATCAACGCCCTTCACCACCTCGAGCAGACGGCCGCCCAGGGCCTCGCTCGACTGCTGCGCGCGGATGTAGAAGACGCCGCGGTTCACGGTGCGCTCCCACACCGAGAAGTAGACCTTCGGCTCACGGTCGCGCAGATCCTGCTCCCGGTAGTCCTGCACGACCCCGACGATCTCCACGCGGGGTTCGCGGAAACCGCCGAACCCGAAGTCGATCCGCACCCCGAGCGGTTCGTGATCGGGTAGATAGCGACGAACAAACTCCTCGCTGACGATGGCCGACCGCAGCAGCCAGCCCTCTTCGTCGTAGCGGTCGGTGTCGTCGAAGTTGCGACCGCGCACCACGCGCACGCCCAGGGTGTCGAAGGACTCCGGACTCACGGCGTTCATCGGCATCGCCTCTTCGGTCATGAACTGCCGGTCGCTCTCGACGAGCATCGTGTTCCCCCAACCGCCACCGGTCAGCAATGCGAAGGACGACACGCTCGCCTCGTCTACTTCGGGCAGCTTCTGCAATCCGCGCAGGATCTGCTCGATCGCCAGCTTGGATTCGGGCAACTCGTAGCCGTCGTTGAGCGGATTCACGGTGAAGGTCATTAGCCCATCGGTGGCGAAGCCCGGGCCGTCGAGTTTCAGCGAGCGCAGCGTGAGGCCGAACAGCGTCGCGCCGACGAGGAACACCAGCGCCAGGCCAACCTGGCCGACCACCAATGCACGCCGCAAGCCCATGCCGCCGGTCATGCTGCGGCCTGCCGCCTTGAGCGCGCCGATGGGCTCGGTGGCACCCGCGAACCAGGCGGGCCCCACGCCCGAAAGGAGCGTTGCAACCACAGCGATCATCCCGGCGGTGAACAGCGCCCTGAGGTCGAGTTCGGGCCGGAGGGCCAGTGCGGCGACGTCGCCGACCTGCAAGAACGACAAGATCCAACGGCCGAAGAACGGCGCCAGCAACACACCTGCGCCCGTGCCGATGCCGGCAAGCAGGCCCGCTTCGGCCAGCCGTTCCGCCATCAGTCGACGACGCGAAGCCCCGAGTGCCGCGCGAACGCCAGTCTCGCGCGAACGGGACACAGTCTGGGCCAGCGACAGGTTGGCCACGTTGAGGCAGGCGAGGAGCAGCACCAGTGCCGTAGCAGCACTCAGGATCACGATGGGCGAACGGAGTTCCTCGGCGCGGCCCGCCTGACCCTGCCCACCTGCGTTGATCGCGAGCGTAGACGCGAGGTACTGATCGAGCTTTGCGGCCTCCACGTCGGCCGGCCACTCCTCCTGCTCCATGTCCGTCACGAGGCGGCGCTCGAACCAGGGCTGGAGGGTGGCCTGCGCGCGACCAGCATCCACACCGTCCATCAGCCGTGCGTACACGTGTTGGAAACGAACCCTGTGCTCGTCCAACTCACCCCAGTCGTGCACGAATGCGTTCATCATCATCGGCATCCACAACTCGGTGGACACGCTCCAGTCCGTGCCGTGGAAACCGGGCGGCGCCACGCCCACGATCGTGAACGGCCGCGCGTTGATCCGGAGTTCCGTACCCACGATGTCGGGGTCGGCGCCGAGGCGCGTGCGCCAGTAGGTGTGCGACAGGATCACGACCGCATGGCCGTCGAGCACCTGGTCGTCATCCGCTGTGAACACACGGCCCAGCTCGGGCCGGATGCCGAACAGCGCGAAGTAGTCGCCCGTGACGAGTTCCACCTGGGCCCGCTCCGTACCCTCCTGCAGCGAGACCGTCACCCGGCCGGGGCTACGCGCTGCAATGTGACGGAACAACGGACTCCCCAGGGAATCGTGATGCGCCCGCACGTCCACATACAGCGGGTGCGGAATCAGACTCCCGAAGCCGCGACCACCGCCCATGAACTCGCCCTGCCAGTCGAGCTGCACGATCTCGTGCGGCGCCTCAACGGGAAGTGCGCGCACCAACACCTGGTCGGCCAGCGAGAAGATCGCCGAATTCACCCCGATCCCGATCACGAGCGACAGCAGGATCGTCGCGGTGGCGACCGGCGCGTGTGCGAGCTGACGCGACGCGTAGCGCGTATCCCGAGCAATGATCGCCAGCCAGCTCGGCCGCGGCCACGACGTGGGCCGTTCGAGGTGTGCGTTGTGGCCGAATCGGGCGCGCGCCATCGCCCGCGCCTTCTCCGACGCCACGCCCTCAGCGATCAGTTGATCAGTTTCGAGGTCGATGTGCGACTGCTGTTCTTCGGCACGATCGCGATCACTACGTCCCTTGCCCCACATCTCAGGAACCCTCCATCTCGGGTTCCTGATCGAGCACCCGATCCATCGCCGCCACCAACCGCGCCCAGCGCGCCCGCGCCGTCACCAGCTGCTTCTCGCCACTCGCGGTCAACTCGTAGAACCGCGCCCGCCGGTTGTTGGAACTCACTCCCCAGTCGCCAGAAATCCACCGTTTCTTCTCCAACCGCTGCAGCGCCGGATAGAGCGACCCGTGGTCCACGAGCAACGTGTCGCCCGAGGTGTCCTGGATAGCTCGGGCAATGCCCTGCCCATGCTGAGCGCCTCGCTTCAGGGTGCGCAGGATCAAGATATCGAGCGTGCCCTGCAGCAACTCGATGCGGTCATCAACGTCGGTTCGATCTGGTTGGGTAGTCATTCTACCCAAGATGATGCAGCGCCTTGGGTAGAGTGTCAACCCAAGAGGTTACATCTACCGACAGAGGCGATACGCAAGAAGCCCGGGAATTGCTTCCCGGGCCTCCGACACTCGACCGTGAGGTGCGAAATGGCTACTTCCAGCTAACCCCGATGTTGAACACGATTCGGTCGTAGGACCTCTGCGCTACGACAACGTTGAAGAGCTGTGTCGGATCAGAATCGGCGGCGAGCGGCGTGCCCAGCGTACTGATCTGCTCTCGGGCGAACGGTGGCGCTCTATCGACGTAGCGCGTCCAACCAAGGCTTGCCTCGACCGCGCCCGGCTGGCCGAACTCGTTGTCGCCAGCCTTGAAGGTCAGGACGAGCGACGCCTCCTCGCGGGCATCGTTCAGGACGAGGGGCTCGTCCGTACCATTCAGTCCATGTCGGATCTGCACGCCGTTCAGCTTGAAAGGCGAACCATCGAAGGCGCGCATGTAGCGGTAGCCTGCATCAAGAGTCCAGTGCGATGACATCCGCAGCTTGAGACTCGGCGCCCATACCCAGCGGAACTTCTTGTCGCTCGCCTCGAACGTGGCCTGGGACACCGGGTCCAACCCGAGCGTTCCGTCGGTGGAGATAGCGTACTCAGGACGAACGAGCGTGGCGCGTTCGAATTCTGCGAATGCTCCGACCCGAAACCAGGACACCGTGAACGTCGCCTTTTCCATGCGCTTCGCTCGGTAGGTGCGGATGGCCATGACGGCGAGGTCACGCCAGATCTCCTCAAGTTCCTTCTTGAACTTGTCCGCTCTCGCCTTGCTGACCGACTCGAAGCAGCCGATCCAGTCGGGCTCACTCGTGGTCCAAGGCACTGCGCGCGTGTTTCCAACCGGAACACCGTCTTTGCTCATATAGCGATCAAACCACCCGGCTTTCCCTGTGCTCGCCGGATTCAGCACCGCCCTGATGAGCTTGTCGAGTTCCTCAACGTCCCTGCGGCCCGAGCCGGTGAGCAACGTAAGAGTGCCTAGATCAAACAGAACGCCCGCCTCGTAGCGCTCATCGATGTTCATGAACTTGTTGGTAAAACGCCTGCCGTAGAATGTCGTGTTCATGTCGAGGCGGCGCGGCGACTGGAGGAAGTGATAGCGGTAGCTCAAGTCGAAGTCCGACAGGTTCTCTCGCACCTCGTCGGCGGCGAATTGAACGTCAGCCTTGGCCTTGAATTCGAACCGGGCGGGATAGGTTCCTCTGCCAAGCGCCACGTCGAAGTTGAGCTTGAAGAGCTCCGGCTGCGGTGTAGCCGGCACCACGATACCGACGGCGTTCCCAGCGTCAGTGGATGCCGTGACGATGAACGGACCGGAATCTTGCGAGGGCTCGCTAGCCGTTCCCTCGGAAGTGAAGCCGAGCTTCGCGCTGCCGGTCAGCTTACCCGCGGCGGCATCATGCTTCCTAAATTCGCCGAGCAACGCTGACAGGTTCTTCGTCTTGAAGTCAGTGGTCGTAGGATCCTTAGGGTTGACCACGAGGCAACTCTCGGGCTGGCCGAGGCTCGCCTTCCACGCCGCCCATAGCTGTGGGTACTTCTTCTTGAGCGCGGCGAGCTTCCCTCCAGCAGCCGAGAAGACCGGTTCGGCGTGCGTCTGCAATTGCTTCAGCGAAGCTTCGTCGAGCCCGGCGAAGAGTGCCGAGATCTCCTCAATGCTGTTCGACTGTGCGGACGCCCCTGGCGAGAACGCCAAAGACCACATCGCTGCGACTAGCAACAAACTACGTGTGCGCACTGTCTAGACTCCCTAGTTCAGGTCAGGCGGTGTCGAATACCGAGTCACCGGAGAACATCGACCCCTCCGCGTAAGATGGTCAGTGAATAGGACGGACCCCAATAGAGATTTCGCCGAAATCTCGGCCACACCGTCAGAAACCACCCCGACGAGCAACTCGGCGATCGACCGTCCTTGAGATCGTCGACTCTGGGTCGCGAAGCCGGGCCGTCGACGGCCTCACACCGGTCCGATAAGAGGGTCCAACTCGGCTGCGTGGACCATGGGCAACCCGGGCGCCGATGCCAGCGCCTCGCTGGGCCCGCGATGTCGCCGCGACAGGGCAACCGTCCGCGGGATGGCGTCCCCGATCACGACCTGAAGTCGGGGCGCTCGGTGTTGAGCTGGTCGTGAGCCCTCGCGGCAAGACGGCGCTTGTCTGGCACGCTAGCGAACTGGCTCCTCGCTCGGGGGACCCAGCGCATTGAACTGGAGCGAGAACAGGAAGTCTAGCTGCGCCTTGTCCGCGAAAAGTTGTTCGAAACGCGGGTCGTCCGAATCTAGCGCCCCACGAGGAACCTTGAATGGAAGCGGCGGCCAGGTAGCTCGTTGGTGGCAAGTCAAACAGTTCGACGACAGACCCTTGCGCAGAAACCCCTCGAGCCAAGGATTGTAGACAGCGTTTGGGGCACCATCATATTCTCTGGGCGTATCGCCACTGAACGTCACGTCCATGAGGTAGTTCCGCCAGACTCCCTCGACGCGCTCGGGCCGCCCTATCGCGTACGGCCCGCCATCCGGCTGATCATGCCACCAGAGCGTTGCCCAGACCCAATCGGGAATCTCGCGGGTCGTAAAGTGGAACGCGACCAGCGCCACGTAGTCTCCGATCTCCGCCTGGCGGCGGAGAACCCATTTGACGACACGGCCTTGCGGCCCCGCGTTGATGGCATTGACTTGATCCTCGGTCTCGAGTTCGAAATGGTGGAGCCTCGAGATCGAAACCACCGGAACGTTCTCGTAGGGTAGGTCGTTGAACTCGACATCAGCCCTCGTGGCGGTCGGTTCGTCGGCCGCCTGGACGGCGAGGACGCGACGCCAAGTACTTGGGGGATTCTTCTCAGCGTCGTGTGGAACCGGGTCGAAGTCCCAAACCGGCAGGGGCGTGAAGCCCTCCGCGGCCACGGGCCACCAAGCTGTCTTGACCGCGACCGACTCTGGCGGGTAGTCGGGAATACGCCGAAGCTGCGCCGGAGTGCCCTCCTCGTCGAATTTGCTGTTCAGCGCCGTGAGCGCGGACTTCAGGTGGAGTCTGTTGTCCTGCGTGTGCTTGCGCGTTGCCTCGTTGAACAGCGTGAACGACAGGATGGCTTTCGTGTCAAACGTGTTGATCGTCCCAAACCGTCGATCGAGATCCTTCAACGCGCTGGCCAGATTGAACTCGGTTAGATCGAGTTCCGCTGGGTCTAGCTCCGCGAGATCGAGGTCCGCCGGATCGAAGTCCGCAAGACCGAGCGCCGTCAGGTCGAGGCCCGCCAAGCGCTCGCGCACCGCATCTTCGAAGCTCAACCGGTCCGACACATCAAAATCGAGGTCCATCTCCTCGAACAATGCGGAGTCGACCTCCGGCGGGAGAATGAGATTCGCGGCCTGGAGCTGCCGCGGAAGCACGAAGTCGCGTTGGAGCTCGCGCGGGTTCGGAGGAGCGGGCGCAGGAACAGACGCGGGCGACCTGACCTCTGGGTCCCAAACCTCCTTCTTTGAGCTCCAGGTCTCCCAGTGAGCGTCCCCACTCGGAGTGGGCTGCGTCATTCCGGCCCAGACGTTCCACGCATGTCTGCGCATGGCTGCGACGTCTTGGTCGTCTCGATACTTGAGCAGGGTCGCCTCGTCGGCCGGAAACCCAAAGCCAGACGGTATCCCGGAATCGTTTGTCGGCGGGCCCACGACCGGACCATCCGGTACCGGCGCGCACGACGCCGCAGCCAGCACAATGACACCAATGCCGACAACCGCAAGACCGGCCCGCGGCCGCGGCGTATGAATCGATCGTCCCGTAGTCTGAATGGCCGCTCCAACCGGACAATTCTCCCGCGCAATCCGATCTCTCAGCTTCATAGGACCTCTCAAAACTCGATATCTATACTTGACTCGCAGGGGCCGGCGCCGGCCACCGAATGTGCCGGAGCTTATATGTCGGGAGACCGACTTGGCACCGGACTTGGGGGCTCCGTTCTGGGAACTCCGTCGCGGGACCGGCCACCCTGGCCTCGAAGACGACCTGTCCGCGCTCGGTTGTATTTCCCGGAAGACAGTTGCGAGCTCTTCGGGAACGGCGTCCAACGCCGCGCTTGCGGCCGCCGGTCCGATTCCGGCTCCCTCGCATGCCTGACGGATCCTTGATAAGCAGCCCGCAAGTATCCGGTAGGCCCTGGCAGGCTTGATTCCACGCTCGCGTGCAATCGTCGCGACGGTCTTGCCCACCACGAACCGCTCGTGAATCAGCGTCCGTTCCTGGTCGGAAGCGGATACGAGCGCCTCTCGAATCAACCTAACCAAGGCACGGGCTGTGGACGTGTGGGTGATCAACTGGTCGGCCTGGATGGACGGCGCGGCCAGCGGGCTCATCAATCCAGCGTCGATGCTCGAGAAACTCCGTCGCGCCACCCGGCGCGGCAGCAACCTTGAGAGGGCGACCAGCTGTTTCTCTGACAGCCGTGCGTCTTCTGCGGACAGCAGCCGCGTAGCTTCGCTGAGCGAGTATCCGTCCCGGTGGAGCATTCGTTCAAGCCGCGTAGCCAAGGCACCGAGTCGCCGAGCTTGCGCAGAAGGACGCCATTTCCCCCATGCCTTGGTGCGATAGTCGCGCGCCAGGTTCATGATCGCTACCGAGAGGTAGCTGCGCGCGCTTCCGGGCTGCGTGCATCTGGCCACCAGAGGCCGCTCGGCGCTAAGCAGCCGGACGTAGACGTCCGCGACGAATTCCTCTGCTTCTTCCGCCGGCATTCCGAGCCGACGAAAAGCGCACAATGCTATCTGAGTCACCGTGTCTCGATTCTCTTCAAGGAACTCCGCCGTCGTCGAGCCTGCCGTCAGGTCCCTCATGGGTGGTCATCCAGGTATGGCGCACAACAGACCGCGCAGCGCGGATTCGCTGGCGGGCCAATCGCGCTATTGGCCTCTACCTGGAGACGCGAAGATCCGCGCCAAATTGGACCGCATTCCTTTGGGAGCGCGACGGATTGTCGAAATCGACGGCGAGGAGTCGCCTAGCAAAACCCCGGACTCAATGCCGGCCTCCAGTGGCCGGCGCTCGCCTACGGCGACTTCCGGCGCGCGTGTTTGGGCGGATGCACCGCGGGGGTGGCGTCGGGGTTCGCGGCCGGAGCCCACTCACTCTCGTCAGGCGGGCGCGCACCGACACCGGCAAGGTAGATGACGGACTCACCAACTCCGTCCACGCCCAGATGCCTCTCCACCTTGCTGTCAGCAATCGCCGCCGTGCAGAACGGCGCGAGTCCCAACCGCGTCGCGACCAGACACATCGTCTGACAGAGATGACCCGCCTCGAGGAGTATCGTGCGGTATGCGCGGGGGAACCTGTAACGCCACCACACGCGTTCGAACAGAGAGGTCATGAAGACCAGGGCGGCCGCGCCCCGATAGCTCGGGATCTGAGGCAGGAACTCGTCAACCAAATCCCCGGAAGCCCCGGCGGATAGCGCAGCGAGTTGGTGCCCATCAGGGTCATAGTAATAGGTGCCGGGCTCCAACCCGTCAACCCGCAGCGCGACGACATAGGCTTCAATGCTATGCCGCGCGCCACCCGACGGCGACGTCTTCAGGGGTGACCGCGCCGGGCCGAAATCCGCCCAGTGCTGAACACCCCACGTCAAGCCGAGAAGCGTGGCGAGGTCTTGCTTTGTGATCGGCTCAGGGCCGAACCTCCGCCACGTGCGTCGAGCAAGCAATGTCTCGGCCAGCTCGCCCGTTTGAGAGTATGGAGGCAGCTGCACTTTGTCGGCGTCAGGATAGGACTTCGTGGCAGCCGGCAGTTCGACCGGATAGTCGACAACGCCGCCGCGAGACGGACGCTCCTGTGAATACACCACGTCCTTGGTCCCGAAGTGGAATATGGCGGCCTCGGGACACCAGAAGCGCCAGTCACGCATCGCGACTTCCGCATCGTCAGGCGGCACGTTGAACGCCTCGATGGCGTCGCACCGGAGCAACTCGCTCAGCGTGGCCCACGTCGACCCTACGTCGGCCCCGCGATCCCGGGCGAGGTCATCGGGCGATCGCCATTGTGCGAGCTCACCCAGGATCTCGGTGGCTTGTTGCGACAGAACTGACTCCGACCCGGTCAGAAAGTTCCGGACCGTCAGGCCGGAGCGAGTCCAGTACGCAAACAGATTGGCCGAACGCCGGAACCTAACGCCTCGAGGCGGCGACGACTCCGGTTCTGCCGGCGCAGTCACTCGTCAATGCCGGGCCCGTACGGAGGGTACTGAGGTTTGGGGCTGTCGTCCGTCCGCTCGCACTCGTCCGCCACTGCGTTGCACAAGACTTGGAGTCGGTCGGCAATGTCGTTGTGCGCTGTAAGTACTTCCGGGTAGGCCTTGGCCTGGTCCCGGAGCTTTGTGATTGTCTCGTCGAAGGCCTTGGTGATATCAGACAGCGAGATTAGGTCCAAGACGACCTCCTCTAGGGGCTACTAGAGCCGGGTTATCGGCGCTTCTCTCCAGCGAATCCAGAGAACCTGCCGTGATCTAGACGGACTTCCGACGTATTTTCGCATACTCGGTGTGTTCTCTAGGGCGTCCGGAGGTTCTTGGCACCCTCCGGCCGCAGTTCGCGAAAAAGCCAGGCGCGGGCGACTCGCCAATGGCGTTTCACTCGAGACGGATGCACCCCCAAGATGCGAGCGGTATCGGCGATCGAGAATCCGGCGAAGTACCGGAGGTCTACGAGCTCGGCCTGAAACGAGTCCAGCTCGCCGAGTTTCTCGAGAGCTTCCCCCAGCTGCACCAAGTCAACGTCGCCGGGCTCTACCGAGGCAGCGGTCTCTGTCAGAGTTACCGCCATCGATCCGCCGCCGCGTCGACCCGCCTTGCGTACGCGGCCGTGGTCGATGAGAATCCGGCGCATCACGCGACTCGCAATCGAGAAGAACTGCGCGCGACTCTGCCAGTTGACACGATCTTGGGCGACCAGCTTCACGTACGCCTCGTTGACCAGGGCGGTGGGCTGCAAGGTGTGCGCAGCACGCTCGCGCCGCATTTGGCGGAGCGCCCGCTGCCGGAGCTCGGCATGGACGATCTCGAACAACTGACTCTCTGCGTCCGAGTCGCCCCGTCGCCACCGCGCCAGGAGCCGGGTCACCTCGTGGGGTGGGTTCGCATCGGGCTCGGTCGCGGCCACCCGGCCCTCGCAGGAATGTCGCTGGTCGCTCAAATCATCGCTCCCGGCGGACCCAGGCCGTTCGCGCCGGCTCTCGACAACTTCGCAAGAAGTTGGTTGCGCCCCGCGGGACTAGAATGGTGAGGCACTGCTAACATGGTGACGATTATGGAGTCTCACCGGCGAAACTGCGAGGAACGCGTCCCGATGGCCGACTGGGATCAAGTCAAAGAGGTGGTGGCTCAGGCTCTGGAGCTAACGGGATCAGCTCGCGAACGGTTCCTGGACGAGACTTGCGAGACCGACACTCAGCTCCGTGCCGAAGTCGAATCACTCGTTGCCGCCGACGCCGCTGCGGATGGTTTCCTGAATACGCACGACGCGGGGGCGGCCTCGACTCAGATCCACTCCCTCGAAGGCCGCGCGCTCGGCGCGTACCGCGTCGGACGGATGATCGGCTATGGCGGCATGGGGACTGTCTATCTCGCCTCCCGGGCGGACGGCGTTTATCGGAAAGAGGTCGCAGTCAAGGTGGTTCATTCGGCCTTCACGTCGTCGGAATCGATGGCTCGTTTTCGGGCCGAGCGGCAGATCCTGGCGGACATCGAACATCCGAACATCGCCCGCTTGATCGATGGCGGGGCCACCGAGGACGGGTTCGCCTATCTGGTCATGGAGTACGTGCAGGGCGCACCGATCGACGCCTACTGCGATGCACTCGGTATCTCAATCGACCACAGAGCTGTGCTGGTGGGCAAGGTCTGCCGAGCCGTCGAGCATGCGCACGCTCACAACGTTGTGCATCGAGATATCAAACCCGACAACATTCTGATTGGCGACGATGGGGAGCCGAAACTGCTCGACTTCGGTATCGCCAAGATACTCGCGTCCGATAGCGGCGATCCGAGTATTCACACGGTATTCACACGCGCGCGGGGTTCGCGCCGCTGACGCCCGCGTATGCATCACCGGAACAGCTTCTGGGGGCACCGATCACGACCGCCACCGACGTCTATGGACTGGGGGCGGTTCTCCATAGATTGCTAACGGGCGTGGGGCCACGAGCAGGGCCGGCGAGTGCCCTCGAAGCCGAGCCACTCTCGCTGGAGCCTACGGAGCCGAGCAAACTGCTCCGCAGGCTGGCCAACCCAGAGACGACGGACAAGAACGCAGCCCTGGTTTCGGTCGACGAAGTAGCCGCGAATCGCGGGCTGACGGTCGAGGGACTAGGCAAATTGCTAGAACGAGGTCTCGACCGGATCGTGGTGGGCGCTCTACGTCTTGATCCGCAAAAGAGGTACCCGACGGCTTCCCGCTTGGCCGACGACCTGAACAGCTACGCGAGTGGCTCGGCGCTCTGGATCGACACGCATCCGGCAGCGGGTGCGAAGGGGTCCACAGCTCTGCGGCATAGGGCAGGGTGGTCGATCCGCGGCCGCTTGGGCGCCATGGCGGCCGCGGCGCTCCTTGTGCTAGCCGGTCTCTACGTATCCACGTTCCTATCCCCGACCCCACCGGCCGAACTACGTCGATTCACCCTGCTGCCACCGGCAGATGTGGCTCTGACGGAAGGACCTTGGAACGTACCGACAGTGTCGCCAAGCGGGGACCGCGTCGCCTTTATCGGCTCCGAGCAAAACGGCGATGTTCGATTGTGGGCCAGATCGTTTGACAGCGAGACCGCACTGCCGGTGCCGAGCGGGCAAGGCGCGCAGAATCCGTTCTGGTCTCCCGACGGAAGCGCAATGGGCTTCTTCGCGCTCCGACAGCTGCGAGTCGCGAGTCTCGACGGACGCCGCGACTCACAGCTAGCGCCCACGGTGGGGCAACGGGGCGGGGCCTGGGGCAGCCGCGACGTCATCCTGTACGCGCCCGACGCAGGCGACGGGCTGTTCCGAGTGTCGCCGCAGGGAGGGGCCGCAACCCGGGTCACCACGCCCGACAGAGCTCGTGGAGAGATCGGGCACTGGTGGCCGCAGTTTCTACCCGACGGCGAACGTTTCGTCTTTTTCGTGGCAAGCGCAGACCCCAGCGTCCAGGGAGTCTACGCGAGCTCGCTCAGCTCGGCAGGAAAGCACCGGATCGTCGCCTCGCCAAGCAGCGGCATCGTAGCGGGCGAGTTCATACTCTATGTGGAACGGGGGCGGCTCCTCTCGAGGCCCATCGATCTCGGAACCTTGACTGTGCATGGCGAGCCGAATGTGGTTTCTGACTCTGTGGCCGTTACAGTGAACTCGCAGGGAGTGTTCTCGGCGTGGTCCGAAGAGGTCCTGGTGTTGGCCAAAGGAAATGTGAAGGGACGGACGCGGATAGCGTGGCAGGACGGCACCGGTCGCACTACCGACTTCGCCACCCGGCCAGGGAGCTTCCGTAACCCTGACCTGGCCGACGACGGCACCAAGGTGGCGGTGGAGGTTCATGACGATGGCGCGAATGGAGTTCGCGTTCTGGATCTGCGTCGCGGCACGGAGTTCGACCTGGCAGAGGAGTTCGCGAACACCGAGATGGGCGTTCTCGGACCCGCAGGTAGTGACTTGTATTTCGCCTCGAATGTCGGGGGGCGACTGGACATCTATCGAAAAGAAATCGGGAACATGGACGCCGCCACGCTCGTCGTAGCCTCGCCGAACGACAAGTTCCCGACCGACGTTTCCCCGGACGGCAGATACCTCGCCTACCATGAACGCAACCCCGGGACCGACATGGATATCGTCATCGCTAGTCTGGATCCCGAGGAGGAGGGACCTCGCGAGTTTCGCCTCGCGCGCAGCGCCGGGATTCAGGGGAGCGCGCGGTTCTCGCCGTCGGGACGTCACATCGCGTACCTGTCTTCAGGGCCGACTCGGTACCAGATCTACGTCCAGCCGTTCCCGAGCACCGGGGATGAGTGTCAGGTGTCGATCGACGGCGGCTACGATCCGGCCTGGGGTGAGAGCGACGATGTCCTGTTCTTTCTAGATCCCGACGGCACGATGATGCGCTCTACACGCACCAGCGTCGATGGTTGCGCATTCGAGGCGCCCGTCGCCCTGTTCGAGACGACAGTGCGCGCACCCGGAGCCTCCAGGAACCATTACTCAACAAGGCCGGGGCAGGCAGGATTCCTGTTCAACCTGTCAACACCTGTTGGCGGCGTGGACTCCATGGATCTCGTATTCAACTGGGGCCTGTTGCGTGATCGCAGCTAGCCGCCGTTGCACGCGGCGCCAGAGCCGGTCGCTCAGCGCGATCCCCGAGCTACGCTCAACGCGTGGATGAAAGGACGAGATCAAACCTACACCGCAGGTACTCTCCATCCGGCGTCTTCACCGTCCTCAGGGGAACCGTCAGTTCAGACTTCACGTTAGGGTCCTTGGCGGCTTGCGGATCCGACTCGAAGTACATCTGGGTAGTCAGCTCGAAATGCTCGCGATGGCTGACCCGAAAGTGAATGTGTCGCGGTCGGACCTTGCCCGGCGATTGCTCGAAGTACCCGGGAAGGATCGCTTCAAACTCATAGTCACCCGCTTCGTTTGAAACGATGCGAGCTCGGTGAAGCACCTCCTCTTGGTCGTCCTGGTAGAAGCCGCCAGCCCCCGCGTGCCAGACGTCGACTACGGTCCCGGGGAGCGGTTCATCCTCCTCGAGGCTCCAAACCCGGCCTCGCACCAACAAAGGCGTCCCCGGCGTCAAGGGCATCGTCGTCTTCCCGCGATACGGCGACCCGCATCGCCAGAAAGGTCCCCTGACGTCCTCCGGTGTCGCGCCACCGCCAGTGTCTCCAGCGTCCGATGAAGGCCGCGTAGCATCCGGGAACACCTCTCGGTGCTCTTCGGCGGAACCAACGGATGGTGTTGGCGTAAGTGGACTCTTTGGGTTGTTGCTGCCGAGTGTGCTCATTGCCGCGTCCTTGTGCTCCGCCAGAGCCAGACTGACGGCGATGCCGCCACCACGCGGTTAGGCCGCTGGAGCGTCCACCATCGTCATCCGTGAGTGTGTAGAACGTCGCTACTGTAGACAATGGAGCGGTTTGACGTGACCTGCGTTGGGTTCGGACGAAACTCCGCGCCGAGCCGCTTCCTAGCGAGCTGGCCCGCAGGCTACCCGTCGTCTTGCAGACCTCCATGGGCAGCGGTTCAGTGGCGCCGGACACGTAGTAGCCCGCGATGCGCCGTGAGCTCCGCATTTGACCTCGTCTACCTAGCCGCGTCACGTTGGCCGCACTCGGACCCCTGTCGGAGCGATGGGTTCCGCGCTAACCCTCATCTGAAGCACGCGCTCGGCAGCACGAACACTGGTCGACAGGCTGGGACCTCTTCAACACTCGACGAGGCAATCGGCCGGCCAAGTACTCCGTACCGGCAAGGGATCCCTCGCCGGTTACCGATAGTCCCCAAGAAACGGCGCGAGCCGATCTAGACGCATCGAGAAGACTGCCACACAGGGAGGGCCGCCGCGTCTGACGCTGCGATGAACGCAGAACTCCAGGCACGCATCCGGGTTTGCGGTGACCGTTCTCGGTGTCCGGCCACGGCGGAGGGAAACGGCGCGATACACGGGCGGAAGGTCATCGATCGTGCCTCGACGACCGGGCGCCCATAGGAGGTTCGGTGGACGGCAGCACGGCGGCCTTGTGGGAAGCTCAGTGGTCGGAAGCAACGACGCTGTTATGAGTCATCCTCCGGATGCCAGGTCTCCAGCGCGACTCGCGCTCGGCTCACGCCGTCGCCGCTCTCCAAGCGCACGTCGACGCACAGCGGCGACGACTCGGGCCACCAGTTCGGATCGGTGGGGTCCGACAAGAGAAACCGCCGGTGCTGCTCCACCTGCTCAGAATCGAAGGTGGTGGCAGGGAAGATCCCCAGAGTCTGCTCGTCGGTCCCAAGCCGGACAAGGAGGGAAACGCCGCCCCTCGAGGGGGCGATCAACGCGGAGACGACCAACGACAGCCGCACATTCTTCGAAGCAAGATCCCGCAGCGTCTCCGAGTCAAACTCCCTACAGACCGCCACGAAATCGCTGCCCTCCACGGTCCGGGGCCCAGACGGATCCTGTAGTCGGAGCCGACCGGAGCCAGCCTCGACACCGCAGGCTGCGCACAGCGCCAATCCGAGAATTACAGTCGTCGCTCCGCTGCGGCAAGACTGCCCGGATAGCGCACCGTCAATCGCGGAGATCATGCATTCAGATTAGCACCACTTCGACCTCGCCCACCGCCACGTCGCCGACCTCGCCAACAGAGCGACCCGACTGCGGCGCCGGCAATAGCTGGACCCGGATCTCGTCGTAGTCAAGGCGTTGACCTCGGGCCAGTCGCTGCAACGCCGGCGTGAGGTTGACTAACGCTGAAAGCGGATGATGATCGCCGTGCGCGCCGGCGCCGAAGAATCCAATCGTCTGGACGTAGTGCGGATCGCTCGTCGGCACGTTTGCGACAAATAGTCGCAGTTGACGAAGACGCGGAGCTGGGTCTCTTCGGGCGCGCTCGGTCGAATGTCGCGAACGACCGCATATACCTGTTGCGGTTGGAGGCCCGCCATCTCGATCGGCGTGGTTAGAGTTGGATCGATGGAGCTACGCAAGTCGGCCTCGTTGGGCGCGATCGGCACGCTCAACGGCTGGAGAGCACCTGCCGGGATATCGGGCTGGCTGGCAAACCGTTCGATGCCGGCGGCGACGAGAAGCTCGTCGTCACCTAAGAACGCGGTCATGTGCAATGTCCGCCCTACGCTCTCGGAAACCGGCGTACCAGCGGCCAGGCCATAGGTGTAGCCGAGTGCGGTCGGGTCCTGCAGGTCTGCCACGAGGTCTGTGTAGTCCGTCCCGTCCGGAGCGATGAAGTGGTCCGCGAACGGCATCTCGAGCCAAAGCCTATTCGTTGGATTCACGCGGCCCAACCAATTCCACGCCGCCCAAACACGGTCGATGTTGCAATGGTGCGCCAGGAAGATCGGATCCATCGGTGATGCACCCGAACACATGTAGTCCCCGCCAACGATGCAGTGGATGTTGTCGTGAGGGGTCGCTTCGAGCTGACTGCTGATGTGTCGGGTCTGAATCCAGAAGGGATCCAGGTCAGCTTGGTCACGCGGCCGTGTACTGCCAAACGCCTCGAAATTCGTTTCGGCGTAGATGTTCTCCATGACCTGTTGCTGACCAACGATGTTGTCGGCTAGGGAATCGTTGGTCGACATCCATCGACCGGGGGTGTGGAGCGGATTGGGCTTGTTGTCGTAGGACGCGTCGCTGAAGGCCCGTGGCATCTGCCGATCGGCCGTCCAGTCCCAGTACGGCAACGCGAACTCGGCGTTTCCGGTCAGGTGCCGGGCCGCGGCCTCGTACATGCGGAGGTAACCTCGGTGCCAAGGAGTGAAATACCAGTTCCCGTGGGGGCACAAGTTGAACCCCGAGGCATCCCCATGGCGTTCTGAAAAAGATCTCCAACTGACCGGCTGGCCCTCGCGGGAGGACTCCTGCATGATCCGCACGAAGTCTCGGAACGTGTCGAGGACAGGATCATCGAGATCCATCCTCCCAAGCGATCGACGACGCGGAATCGCCTGTGCCGCAGTTGCCCGTAGGTTTGGCACGGTCCCGGTGAACGCGATGGCGCCGGCAGCGCCCGCGGTCGTTCGAACGAATCGGCGACGGCTCAGCATGATGACCTCCCGTTGTGAAGCGCTGCAAGTCGCCCCGACTTCAGCGTCGGGAGTTGACGGCAGCCAACTAAAGGCTTGGACGGACGCAAGTCGGCTTTTCCACGCCCTCCCGCAACAAAGAGCGCCCGGCATGTGGCCGCGATCGGCGTTTGCCTCGGCGATCTGCTCCGCGAGCGCCTCTAATCCCCCTTCAACGCCCTCACCGGGTCCAGGCGACTCGCTCGAATCGCCGGGACGAGGGATGCAAGAACCGCTAGCGACCCTACCACAACGGCGATGGCAACTAAGGTAGTTGGGTCGTTCGGTTCAACTCGGAACAGCATCCCTTCCAACAGCCTGGTGCCGGCCAGGGATGTCAGGAGGCCCGCCACCGTGCCGAATGCGGCCAGGCGCACCCCGTCGTTGAGAACCAACTGAACCACGTTGCGGCCCACAGCGCCCAGGGCTAGGCGGATGCCGAGTTCTCGGGTGCGGCCGGCTACGGCTCGGGCGGTGACGCCGTAGAGGCCGAGGACGGCGAGGATGGCGGCGGTGATGGCGAAGACGACGATGAGCTGGGTGCGGTAGCGCTCGGCGGCGAGGGAGTCGTAGATGCGGTCGCTCATGGGGAGCAGGGCGCGGATGGGCATCTCGGGGTCGTGGTCGCGCACGGCGGCGCGCACGCTCGCGATCAGGCTTGATGGGTCGCCCTGGGTGCGGATGACGAGGCTGCCGCCGGCCTGGCTGTGGGGTGCGGCGGGTGTGTAGAACTGCATTTCGAGATCGAGGGTGAGGTAGCGGTCGTGGATGTCGGCCACGACGCCGACGATCTCTGACTCCCCTCCCCACCAGCCGAGGATTCGACCGACGGCGGTCTGGCCGGGCCAGAAACGCTGGGCCATGTTCTCGGTGATCACCACCACCGCGGCGGCCTCGGCGACGTCGTCGGTGGGTTGCAGGTGGCGGCCTTCGACAAGTCGGGTGCCCATGAGTTCGAGGTAGTTGCTCGACACGAAACGGCGCTCGGCAATGAGCATCTCGGTCTCGTCGGGCACGTAGCCCTCGGGCGAGATGTTGTTGTTGGCGCGGGAGCCGGAGAACGGTAGCGACTGGGTAAGCGCTACACCCTCGACGCCGGGCAGGGCGCGGAGCCGGTCTTGCAGGACGTCGTAGAAGGTCCGCATGGCACCGTCGTCGAACTCGCCCTCGGCGTCCATGAACTGGGCGTTTTCGGGCGTGGCCATGAGCGTGAGGACACCGTCGGGGCGGAATCCAGGGTCGACGCTGTTGGCGCTCATGAAGCTGCGGGTGAGGAGGCCGGCGCCTACGAGCAGCACGGTTGCCAGGGCGACCTCTGCCACCACCAGCAGACCCTGCAGGCGACTACGGCCCACGCCGCCAACGCGTTCGGCGCGCATGGCGCCCGAGAGGTCGGTGCGGGCCAGCGTGAGTGCGGGCGCGAGGCCGAAGAGTAGGCCGGACAGCACCGAGATGGCCAGAGCGAAGCCGAGGGCCCGGTAGTCGAGACTCACCTCGGCAACGCGCGGCAACGCGGCCGGCGCGAGGGCAACCAGGGCCCGCATGCCGTAGTACGCGAGCCCGATCCCGAAGACTCCTGAGATGGCACCTAGCACCAGACTCTCGGTGAGGAGCTGCCGCGCGATGCGCAACTTGCCGGCACCCAGTGCGCCGCGAACGGCCATCTCCTGCTGCCGGTCCACAGCTTGGCCCAGGAGGAACGTGGCGACGTTGGCGCAGGCAACCAGGAGCACCACGAGAACTGCTGCCATCAGGATCATCAGCGGCGCGCGGATGTTGCGCGTGAGGATCTCTAGGCGGGAGATGACGTTCGCGCCGTGCTGCGCGAAGTGATCGGGGCCGCCAATCGCGGGCAGCAATCGGCCACCCTCGGCGGCGGCCGCTACTGGATCCACGCCGTCCTTGATCAGCGCGGTGACACCGAAGACATGGTTCATGTCGCCGGTGTTGCCCGGGAAGTAGCCGCCGGGGCGATTGTCGAAGATCGGGATCCAGATCGGGAGCGCGTTGGAGGACGACACCGCGAAGCCCTCGGGCAGCACGCCGACCACCTCATACGGATCGCCCCCAAGCTGGAACGACGAGCCGAGCGCGGTGCTCGTGCCGCCCAGACGTTCCTGCCAGAACTGCCACGACACTACGGCAACGCGTCCATCCGAGGCCTCGTCGTCGGTGGCGAAGAAGCGACCGGCCACGGGGTTGGCACCGAGCATGCGGAACAGGTCGAGTCCGGCGAGGCCGATGGTCACGCGCTCGGCGTCACCAAGGCCACTCAGGTTGGCCGTCGCGGCCCCGGTGAGCGCGGCCAACTCGAACGACTCCTGACGGTCGTACCAGTCCACGAAGTCCTCATACGACCAGCGCGCCTCACGGGCCATGCGACCGAACGACTCGTGCTCCTCCCACTCGGGAATCGTCACGTAGACCGACATGAGTCGGTCAGCGTCGGGGTACGGCAGTGGGCGCAGCAGGATGCCGTCGACGACCGAGAACATGGCCGCCGAGGAGCCGATGCCGAGGGCGAGCGTGACGATCGCGAGGCCAGTGAGTTGAGGCCGCTGCATGAGCGAGCGGGCGGCGAAGCGCAGGTCGAGCAGGAGTGTGTCGAGCATGGAAATGCGGTCTCGGGTGGTGGGGAGTGAAAGTCGGTTAGCTCGGCGACGCGTGCTGCGCTCAGCGATACCGCTGGCGATGAAGTCGCGCGTAAGCCGGAGCCAGATCACAGCGAGCGCGGGGAGCCCGGCGCGGGCGTGCTCGGAGATCAGAAGATCGGTGGCGTTTTGCAGGAGCGGTCCGGCATGGCGCGCGCGGAAGTCGCCCGGGAACGCGCGGGTCAGGGCGCGCAGGCTCGCGGCAGCGGCGCGCACCGGCAGACCGGGCTGCGAGGAGGGCTGGGTCTGGGGGGAGGACCCTGTGGCGGGTGACGACGAGTTCACTAGCCGTCGCTCTCGCCGAGAAGATCCTGGTCGGCCGCGAAACTCAGGGATGCGGCCAGACGGCGTGCTTCGGCGGCCGCCACTTCGCGGCCCAGATCGGTGAGCCGATAGTAACGGCGCCGCTGGTCGTCGACCCCGGGGTCTGGACGCTCGCCCGTCTCCTCGAGGAGCCCCTGCTCGCTCAGGCGATTGAAGGCGCGGTACATCGTGCCCGGCAGCAACTTCACGCGGCCGTCGGTGCGCTCGGTGACCTGCTGCATGATCGCGTAGCCGTGCGCCTCGCCGGCCGAGAGGGTCAGTAGGATCTCGAAGAAGCCGGGCGTGAGGGGCAGAAAGTCTTCAGGTGCGGCGCGCATCGCGTCTCCAGGAACCGGTTGCTCAAGCTGGTGTGCCGAGGCTGGGTGCTCGATCTATGTGCTTGAAGCACTGTATCAAACAAGCACATAGATGCGCAGGAGACACGAATGGTTTGAATCCGAGGTGGATTCAGTCGCCGGCTCAGCCCGTCGAAATCAGCTCGGGGTCGCGGTCGAGCAACTCGTTGGTCGCGTCGATCACGTTCCGCGTGAGGCTGATAGTCAGCTGCAGTTGCTGCCTCAGCTCGCGCAATCGGGGCGCTACGTCGGCGTTGTCGGGAGCCATGAAGTCGCCAATTGCCTCGACGACCCGCGCTTGCGACTCCTCAAACAGCACCTCGAGTCGGTAGAGCCGCGAGATGTCGACGACCCAGTCGAAGTCGAGGTGACGCGTCGCGCCCGTGCTCTGGGCGGTCTCCCAGGCCGCGGTGGAGACGAGAGCAAACTCGAACTGGATGTTGATGCTGATCGAGTCGTCGTCGTTCGAGAGTTCTTCGTTGAGAGCGGCGAGCAACGCTGTGTTCTCGTTGAGCGCGTGCTCCAGTTCACCTCGATTGCTCACCAGCTCGTCGATCACGCCGGCGCGCGCCGTCTCGGCCAGATCAGCATCGGCCCGCGACTGGCGCCACTGATCGACCGCCAGCGCAGCCATCACGGCCAGCCCGATCGAGATCATCTCGAAGGCGAGCTCCGGCGCCTTGGCTCGCAACCGGGCGCCGAGACTCGAGGCCGAAGCTTGCGTCGTGACCGGCGGATTCGTCTTTTCGCTCATCGGATTCCTTCCTCACTCGACCGCCGCAACAATAGCCCACGACGGGCTCGCCACGCATGGATCGCGCAGCTAGACGAGTTCGGCGAGCGCGCTTCGGAATTCAGCAGCGCTGGCGAATCGATCGGCGCGTTTCCGGGCGAGCGCCCGCGCGAGGAACTCGGCCACCCCCGCGTCCACGTCTGGACTGAACGTGCGGACGTCCGGGACCCGTGCGTCGGTGATGGCTGAGAGCGTGGCGGCAACCGTCTCACGCCGCATGGGGTTGCGCCCTGCGATGGCCTCGTACAGCACGAGACTCAGCGACCACAGATCGAAGGCCTCGACGGGACTCTCGCCGAGGGCGGCCTCGGGCGAGAGATATAGCGGTGAGCCCACAACCGCGCCGGTCGACGTGGTCAGGGGTTCGTCGAGCGTCTCGGCGAGTGGTTCAGCGGGGTCGAGCGTCCCGGTGCTCGTTGGCACCTCGGCGTTCGAAGCGCCCGAGAGTATGCGGACCACGCCGAAGTCCATGAGCCGCCAACGACCATCTTCCATCACGCCGATGTTCGAGGGCTTCACGTCGCGGTGCAGGATCCCGCTCTCATGCAGGCACTCGAGAGAGGCGGCAAGTGCGCGACCCATCGCGAGGGCATCGGCAGTCGACATCGGACCACGCTCGAGCTGGTCGGTAAGGGTGCCGCCGTCGACGTACTCCATGATGAGCACCCAGCCCAATCGCCACGGCTCCAGCCCATAGATGGACGCCAGATTCGGGTGCGACACCGCGGCCATCGCTCGCGCCTCCCGGCGCATACGCAGCACCCGCGGGTGCGAGGCGCGAGGCAACGCCTTCAGGGCCACCCGGCGCCGCAGGTTCACGTCCACGGCCGAGTAGACGACCCCCATGCCTCCAGCACCGACCCTGCGATCGACCCGGAACTTCCCGGCGAGAAAGTGCGGCACGCTGGCATCGCTCAAGTCCGAAGCGCACTGCTCACAGCTCGCTGTGCCCGAAGCGAATACCCGCATGCACGTGGGGCACTCACGCGCCGGGTCAGGCTCCGAAACGCTCTTCGCAACGGGTTGGGGGCTATCGGGCTGCCGGGGCAAATGCTTCTCGATGACCAGTCCGGCAGGCGTAGCTATCGAGATGAGCAGGCGCTCGTCGCGCTCGGAAAACGGCATCTCCGAACGCTTGGCGCCGAGCCCCACCGCCCCCACCAGATCGCCGCTGCCGCCGAAGAGCGGCACCAGCATCTCGAACCCCGAGTTTTCGATCCAATCGCGTTCGGCGTCGGGCAGTCGCGCGAACGGTGAAGCAGGATCGTCGGACTTCAGGCGCAACGGCGCACTGCTGCCCTGCAGCAATGAAGTGAGCGTCCAGTTGGCGGCGAGCGGTGCGGCCGTGCGGGTGGGCGATGCGTACTCGCTGCCGGTCTCGTCCAGAGTCAGGAGCGCGGCACGATCGAGGTGCATCGCCGCGTTGATGCGTTCGGGAATCGAGTCGGCCAGATCGACAACATCCGTGGCGCTGCGCGTGTGGTGGCCGAGCGTTGCCAGCACGGCACTGGCGTCGTAGCGCTCGCGGAAGAAGCGCCGGTCGACCACATCCAGCAACCGGGTCCGGGAGCGCAGGGCGACAGCGCCGACGATTCCCAGGGCGGCAAGGACGACGGTCTCCGGACCGGTGAGCAGGGCCACGATGGGCTGATCGCGATTCACACCGAGAAAGACGATCAGCAGCGCGAGCGGCGCCAGCGTGATGGTCAGTACGCTGCCGCGTGCCAGGCCGTAGCGCAGCGCCATCCCCAGCGCCACGCGCAGATCGAGCATCTGCTCCACGAGCACTGCATAGGCAGTGGTGAATGGAATCGAGAGGAAGGCCGGATAGACCACCGCCTGAGCAACGAGGAAATTCGCGGGGTTGGCCATCCAATCGCCGACGGTCGACGACACCGCGCTCGCCACCACGGCCAGCGTCAGCGGTGCCAGGCCGGCGCCGATGCCGAGCAGGAACAACAGCGCGCGATGCCGTTCCTCGCGGATGGCGTAGCGGCCCCGCATCAGGCTCATCGGGATCGCCACCAGGGTGAGCCCGAAAACGACGAGCCAGAATCCGCCTTCGGGAGCGGTTCGGTGCCATGACGCAACACCGGCCGGCAACTGCACGCCGCGCGCGAGGGCGACCTCGACCGCAACGTTCACGGCAACCAACGCTGTCGCAGCAACGGCCGACAACATTGACCCGGCTCGCACCACCATCTCCAGCCTCGGCGGCGTGGCCGCGCGCGGGAAGCAACGTACAAACTCGAACAGGAAGAAGGGCAGGAACGCCTCGACCCGGGTGAGCGACATCGCCGTAGCGACGGTCGTCGACAGCACGCCCTCGTCCGCCGCCGCGAGGTACAGCGCGGCGGCGAAGGAGGTGGACGCGATGAGGAAGAACCCACCGAGCGCCAGGGCTGCACGGTTGGTGCCCTCGCGGAGCAGCACGGTCGCACCGCTCGCGAGGACGACGACGTGCAGCACCTGGATAGCGTGCGCGGTGAGCCAGCCGGACGGACCCGCGGCCGCACCCATGGCGGCCGCTGCGAGACCGCAGGCGACCTGAACCCAGGCCGCCACCAGCACCACGCGCACCCCTGCCCCGAGCGACGCGCCGAACTTTGCGCCGCGATCGTCAGTCATGGGCCGCGCTGATGAGCTGCAGGTCGGGCGAACCGAGCGTTACTGGCAGAAGCGGCCAGCCGGTTGTATCGGGCTGTTGGCGAACGGCTCCTGGCAGCGCTTCTTCACCTCTTCGAACGCCTTCTGGAAATCCGCGGCGTTGAGCGGCTCACGGGCAGAATAGATCGTGCTAACGATGCCGACTTCACGCACGCGGGCGATCACCCAGTACTTGTTCTCGTGCCACTCTTCTTCGGTGACCTTGTGCTTGCGCATCCCGCCCAGAATTCGATATTCGAGAGCCTTGCGAATCGCACGATGTTGTCCGTTGCCGAACTCGTGGTCATCCACACCGTACTTGTAGGCGCGCCAGACCTGGTTCTCGAGTTCCTGAACCCAGTCGTCGTGTTCGCCGGCGCCGTTGTCGTCAGCGTGGTCGTCGTTCATCGCGTCCTCCCGAGTTAGTTCAACGCCGAACCGCGGCCGCAGTCAGCGGCCATTTGGGTGGGCCTCGCCCGGCGTGAACAGGCGGATTATAGGCGAGCCGCGGAGGAATCTCCCTGGCGAAGACGAGGGGGCGATGAACTAACCCTCGGCCCTCAGCGCGATCGCTGCCTCAACCCGCGCGGCGCGGCGAGCCGGTAGCCACGTGGCCAGCGCCATGGCCGCGGCCACCAGGAAGCCGGCAGCGAGCAGGAGTCGCGGTTCGGTGGCCGAGACGCCGAAGAGGAACCCGTCCAGCAGTCCCCTGCCGATCACAGCGCCCGTGATACCCAGCACGATGCCAATAGCGGAGCAGCTCATCACCCGACCGAGCACCGATCCCGCGATGTGGCCGCGGGCCGCACCGAGCGCCTTGCGGACGCCGATCTCGTGCCTGCGTGATCGCACCGCATGGCTCATGACTCCGTAGATTCCGGCACCGGCCAACACGAGAGCGAGAGTGGTGAGTACGCCGACGAGCCAGAGGGCGAATCGGTCGGTGGCCACGTCGGCGCCGATGAGTTCGCGCATCGTGGTGATGCTGTGGACGGGCTGGGTCGGGTCGAGCTCGGCGACTTCGCTACGCACTGCGTTCTCGAGCGTCGCGTTCACCCGGTCGGCGCGCACCGCCACGTTCATGGTGACGTACGGAGATTGCGCGTGGGCCCGGTAGGCCTCGGGAGTCGGGCGGCGCTTCAGCCCATCGGAGCGCGAACCTGCCACCACGCCGATCACGCGCACCTGCATGATGCGGTCGCCACCGAATCCGATGAGAACGTTCTTGCCCACAGCGTCGCCATCCGACCAGAGCGATCGGGCGAACTGCTCGTTCACCACGATCACCTGTTCGCCATCGAGGGTGTCGCCGCGGTCGAACAGGCGGCCGTCGAGCAGCGGAATCCGCAGGGCTTCGAAGTAGCCGATGGTGGCCATCGTGAGGACGGCCTCGGGGCCTGCTTCGTCGAGCGGCTGGCCCGCAGCTCCGTAGCGCAGGCTCGGCGTGTTGTTGTACGCGTTGAGCGGCAGGCCGGAGCCTGCGCCGACGGCGGTGACACCGGGGAGCGTGGCAAGGCGTTCGTGCAGCTCGTCGAAGTATGCGAGTCGCTTGGGCACGTCGTTGTAGACGGCCGGGTCGGGGAACACGCGTGCCACGAGCACGTCGTCCGGGTCGAAGCCCGGATCGACCGCGAGCAGGCCCGCCAGGCTCGTGGCCAACACCAGAGCGAGTGCGGCGAGCGCGAACGTTGAGGCGACCTGGCCGACGATGAGGCCGCTCTGCCAGCCGCTGCGCGCGCTACCGCGCAGTCGCACGGTGGCGGTGGTCGTTGCGTGGCGACCGGCTACGAGAGCGACAGTGAGCAGGACGCCGATGGCGAGCGCGCGCCACCGCGAGATAGCCAAGGGCGGCAGCATCCAGCCCGATCTCATAGAGACGAGGCAGCGTTGGGGGCGCGACCAGGGCGACTCCGCGCAGCGCAACGGTGGCCAGTGCCCACGCCCAGAGTGCGGCAATCGCAGTGACGAAGGTCGCCTCAAAGGCCGACTGCCGGGCCAATCGATACGCCGATGCACCCAGCGCTGCGCGCATGCCAAGTTCAGCTCGCCTGCCGAGTTCACGCCCGAGCACCAGGTGCGCAGCGTTGGTGAGGGCGATCAGGAGCACCAGAGACACCGCCCCGTAGAGCACTACGAGCGCCGGCCGAAGATCGCCGACGATGTCGTCGCGCAGCGGCACCGCGAGCGGTCGCCAACCCGCGTTCTCCGCGTATTGCTCCTCGAGACCAGCCGCGATCCCGTCGAGATGGTCCTGCGCGGCGGCCAGATCGACCCCATCGGCGAGACGGGCAACGACAAAGAGGTAGCGATAGTCGCGTGGTACGTAGCCGAGCTGCGGCCAGCCGTTGGCGAAGTTCCACGGCACCCAGACGCCAATGTCGCGCTGTGGCACGGCGAAGCTGCCCGACATCACACCGGTCACGCGATGGTTCACCCCATCGAGTTCGATCGTCTGCCCGACGATGTCTTCGCTGCCACCGAACCGTTCGACCCAGAGCCAGTGACTGAGCACCACAACAGGTTCGTCGCTCAACACTTCGGCCGCACCGAAAGTCGCACCCACCACGGCCGGCTCACTCATGAGCCCGAAGAAGTCTTCCGTGACTTCCGCCACGGCGACTTTCACCGGGTCGCCGGCGCCGCGTAGCGTGCGCGGTTCATTGGCGTACCAAGCGGCCATCCCGCTGAAACTGCGGTTCTGCTCACGCCAGTCGAGCATGTTGGCTGGTGTCGGGCCGACGTGCTCCAGGCCCATCTCCGGATTGGTGTCCCAGATCGCCACAAGGCGCTCGGCCTCCGGATAGGGCAACGGGCGCAGGAGAACGTCGCGTAACAAGACCCAGCCGGCCAGTGATGCCCCGAGACCGAGCGCAAGCACCGCGATTACCAGTGCGGACGTTGCTGGGCGCGCCGTCAGAGCGCGCGCCGCATAGCGGGCGTCATTGCCGCCACCGCGCAGGAAGCGATCGCCGAATTTCCGTTCCGCCAGCCCGGAGACCACCGCGTCGCGCAGCGTTCCGGCCCAGAGATAGAGCAAGCCACCGCGCCTGCTCGACGCGTCGCGATAGCGGTCGGCGAACAGCATGAGCATCTCGTCGCCGTGGCGTGCCCGGAACCGGGCCGGGGCGAAGCGCAATAGCCAGCGGTAGCAGGTCATGGCCCAGCGTGGGGGCTGCGGTAGTGCGCGATCCGGAACTGCGTCGCGGTTGGGAGTGGCGGAAACGGCCATCAGGACCCACCGCCCGGCTGGAAGCGCGCGCGCGCCGCTGCCAGTTGACTCTCGAGGCGCTCGGCCTCGGCCGCCGCAACGTCGTGCCCTAGTTCAGTGATGCCGTAGAAGCGCCGTCGCTCATTGCCGCGGTCAGGGCTCGGCCTGGCCGCCAACTCCTCGATCAAGCCTTCGTCGACCAAGCGTCCGAGGGCGCGATAGAGAGTTCCAGGGTGCAACGTAATGCGCCCTTCGCTCCGCTCCTCCACCTCGCGCATGATCGCGTAGCCGTGACGCTCACCCGGAGCGAGGGCCAGCAGGATCTCGAAAGCGACGGGGGTGAGAGGCAGCAGCTCGGCGGCAGACTGGGTCATGGGGCGCGTCCAGGGGGAATCCAACAACTCAACCCACAATACTCGCTTTAGGCGTATACGCGCAAGGCGACTATAATCGACCTGGTGATATCGGCGGGCCTGCTGCTAGATTCCAGCCCCGGAGGAACCCACCATGCCCGAACTTCCAGACTTCCCGCTGCCAGACGAAGACGACGAACTCGATCAGCCGTACCTGAGCGATGAGATCAAGCGGCTGCGACTGGTGACGGTGGAGGAGCTTGAGGCCGCAGTGGGCGGCGAGCCGCTTGAAGGATCTGAGTTCGAGCCCGAGCTCGATGGCCCCGGAGAGATCGGCGAACTACCGCCAACCGGCCTCGAAGGCGGCACAGCGCCGTCCGCGCCGCGCAGACTATCGGTGTTGTCGCGCGGAGAATGGAGTCGGCCGGGTAGCTCGGAACTGCCGGGCTGCGGTGCGCTCTGGATGCTCGACTTCGGCGCGCTGCTGGACCAGGAATGCAGCGACGAACGCTGGCCGCAGCTATACCGCGCCGCGCTGCTGCGGGCGATCGCCGAAGCCAATCGGCGCTGCGCGTCAGATCTACAAGGTTGCGAGCGCGCCAGGGTTTGGCTGCTCCATGCGAAGTGGGGCTGTGACTTCGGTCCGACCCGCAACGAAATGGGCTTCACGATCGTGCTCGCTGTCGCCTGCGTGGGGCGCTAGCTACCAGATCCGCTCCACCATCAACACGTCCGTCTCGCGCCGATCGATCTGCGCGTAGATCAGGAACGTCTCGTCGTCCGAGACCGCCAGCGCGGGATGCTGACGCGGTGGCGCGCCGCCCATCGGATGCAGGGGCACGACGTTGCCGGAGGACCACTCGAGCAGCGCGATCACGTTGGGGCCGCGCGCCACGAAGTAGATGCCCCGCGTGCCGATCGCCCAGCTACCCCAGTCGGTGGCCGGCCAGTCGTGTAACACGCTCACCTCCGCCTCCTCTGATGCGAGATCGATCGGGCGGCGCCAGATTCCGGGGCCCTTGGCCTTGCCGTAGTAGAGGTAACCATCGGGCCCTTCCTGGGCACCGTACCCGCCGGTCGTAGTCACCTGCGTCCACTCCCAATCCCCTCCCGCGGCGGGTATCTTCCAGATCTCCCAGTCGCCCGAGCGGTTCGAGGTGAAATAGATCCACCGACCGTCGCGCGAATAGCTCGGGGCGATCTCGTCGCCAGGGTCGGCGGTGAGCTGCGTCGGACCCGGTCGGCGCGCGTCCACGATCCAGAGATCCGCGTGTCCCTCGGGGCGAGCGTCGAACACGATCGTCGCGTCGTCGGGTGCGTAGCGCGGCGAGCCCACGAAGGAGCCTTCGAAGCGCGTGTGTTGCACAGGGTCGGCGCCGGTCGCCCCGGACGACCAGATCTCGAAGTAGCCCGAACGGTCTGATGCGAAAGTGACGCGCGAGTTGTCGCTCGCCAGATCAGGATGGGCCTCCCAGCGCGTGGAGCTGACGATCTGCACGGGTTCACCGGCGGGTGGCCAGTCGGCGCTTGCCCAGGAGCGCGTCTGCGGGTCGAAAGGCAGGGCTGTCTCCGGCGCGATGTGCGCGCCCCACATGTTGGTCTCGGTCACCGCGCTGTAGTAGGCAAGCCGCCCGGACTCGCGCGCCAGGCTGAGCGAGAGCATCTGATGGTTGCCGAGGCCGGCGGGCGTCGGCGTGCCGCCCGCCACGGGCATCTTCCACAGACGGAACTGCCCGGTGCGGTACGAGGAAAAGAGGATCGTCTCGCCGTCGGCCATCCAGTCGTGCCCGCCGATGTCGCGATTGTCATGGGTGATGCGCCGCACTTCCCCGTCCGACGCGCCGCCCTCGAGGGTGGTCACGTAGAGGTCCGACAGCCCGTCGCCACGAATGCGGTGGAAGGAGAGACGCGTTCCATCGGGGGAAAACTGCGGATAGAAGTCGCCGTTGTCGGTCGGCATCGGCTCGTCGACGACGGCGAAGTTGCCGTTCTCGAGCGAGCCCAGAAGAATCCGCGTCGGCTCGCCGCCCACGGTGGTTGCGCCCATCGCGAGCAAGGTGCCGTCAGGCGAGATCGCCATGTTCCCAATCGGTCGACCTGGGCAGTCCACGAGTCGCTGCGACGCGCCGCCCGTGGCAGGGATCCGGTACACGCCACAGTCGCCCGCTTCGTCGATGGTGATGTAGACCACGTACAGGCCATCGGGCGTCCATGCCGGGCTCGCATCGCGACCGGGTGTGCCGACGAGCAGCGCTGGCGCCTCCGAGTCGATCAACTTCACATAGATGTCGTAGTGGTTCTGGCCCTCGGGCTGCCAGGCGAACGCCACATGATTCCCGTCGGGCGAGAGCACCGGGTGGATCTCGAGGCCCGGCGTCGACGTCACGGGCAGCGGCACGAGGATCGGCAATGTCGCCGGCGCCTCGACCACAGCCATGCCGGCGCGTGCTCCGGCGGCAAACAACGCGTAGCCCGCAGTGGCGAGCGCCAGTCCGACGGCTGCGAGTCCCCACCACGGAACGGTGCGCGAAGGCGCTGCGGTGCGCGATGCGGGCGCGGACGAGGGCTGACGGTCGCCGTAGTCACCCGGCGCCACCGGGACGGCGCCGTCGGCAGTCGCGGCCACGGCGACTGCCTGCGCGTTGACCTCCGCGATCAGCCGATAGCCAGACTTGCTGATCGTCTCCACGTAGCGTGGCGCCCGCCAGTCGTCGTCGAGCGCCTTGCGGAGCGCGGCGATCGAGTAGGTGAGCACGTTGGGCGAGACCGCCATGCCTTCCCAGACCGCGTCGATCAGCTCCTGCTGACCCACGACATTGCCGGGGCGCGCAGCCAGGTAGACCAACACCCGCATGACCTTTGGCTCGACCTGCCGGATCTCCTCGCCGTCGCGCTGGATGCGATTGAGGCGCGGATACACCTCCCACTCGTCGAGGCGGAAGGACTCGGTCTGCGGTGCGGTGGCTTCGTTACGCATCGATCCACTCGAGCGGGAAAGGGCCTTCAGGGTAACCGGTCACGGCCGTCGTGGGGCCTCGGTTTGCGAGCCTTCGGTAGCGTCGAACGCACCGCCGACTGATGCCTGATCGCCGCGATAGCTCATCAGCGCGATGATCATCGAAAGCCCGATGAGAGTGGCGATGAGCGCGACACTGGTGCGAAAACTCATATCGCGCCGTGACGGCGGGCCTTCTGCGGGTCGAAGTTGTTCGGATTCAGCCATGAGCTGTGCTCCGGGGAGTCACGATGGAGAGCTACAGATGTCTACGTGCATCGTGGCGCCCGGGGTTCAACGGATGAGCGCGAAGTCGCCTTCCCGTGATTTCCTCAAGCGTGGCGGGCCCCTGTGATTTCCCGTAGGTTGAAACTCGTGTAGTTTGCCATATGTGTGCTATAAGCAAACATATGAAACGCCGCGACTACCTGACCGACTTCGAACAACTCGTGATGCTGGCTGTTCTGCAGCTGGGCGACGAGGCCTACGGTGCCCCGATTCGCGCCGCCCTGGAAGAACAGGCCGGCCGCGTGGTGTCGATCGCAACGATCTACGTCGCCCTGAGTCGACTCGAGGAGCAGGACCTCGTGCGCAGCTGGTTTGCCGAGCCGACAGCGGTGCGTGGTGGACGGAGCAAGCGGCTGTACGCCGTGACCGAACTCGGCGTGGAAGCTCTCGAACGGGCGCGCGACCACTTCGACCGCATGTGGGATGGCGCACGCGAAGCCATGCGGCGGGAGTCCTGATGACTTCGCACCGACTTCCCGTTCTCGTGGCTCTGGTCGCTGCCGCGCTGGCGCCGCGGCCACTTCGTCAGGCACTGCTCGGTGACCTTGCCGAGGAATTCGCTGCGATCGCCGGCACCGCCGGACGAGGGCCCGCACGCCGCTGGGCCTGGCAACAGTTGCGCTCGCCCGACTGGCTTCGCCTTCGCACCTACAACCGCACGCCGCGTCGTTGGTTCGGCGCGCGGTCACGACCCTCTCTCCCCCCGACTCATGGTTCCCCACTCGAGCCCGACCCCATGCAGAACCTGTTGTTCGACCTTCAAGGCGCGTTCCGCACAATACGGCGTCAGCCGCGCCTCGCTGCCACCGTCATCCTGACCGTCGCCATCGGCATCGTCGGTAGTGCCGCCACGCTGGGCGTCATCGACGCGGTGCTGCTGGAACCGCTCCCCTACGAAGCCTCGCGCGGACTGGTGACGTTGCGTTCCCAGAGCGACAACGGTCAGATCGTCGACGGACCGGTTTCGCTCGTGAACCTGCGCGAGTGGGGCGAGTTGCCGGTGTTCGACGGTGTGTTCGCCGTGCAGGGAGCCGCCATGACCTATCGCGGTGGCGACCACCCGGAGAACCTTTCGGCCGCGCGCGTATCACCAGGCACGCTCGATATTCTCGGAGTCGATCCGCAGCAGGGCCGCGGCTTCTCCGATGAGGAGGGCGTGCCGGGCAACCATCGGGTCGTCCTGATCAGCCATGGCATCTGGCAGACGCGTTTCGCGGGCGAGCCCGCCCTCGGCCGCGCGATGATCCTCAACGACGTCGAGCACACCGTGATTGGGGTCCTGCCGCCGGAGTTCCGGATGCCCGGCGAACTGGCGAGCGGTTACACGCGCGACCTCCTGGTGCCGCTCGCTCCTGATCCGGAAAACTGGCCGCGGAACCGCCGGGCGGCATTCGCGTTTGCCCGACTCGCCGACGGAACTTCGATCGGTCGGGCGCAGGAGACTCTAGACAGCACCTTCGCCAGCCAGGCCGAACTCCATCCAGGAGCCAACGACGGTTGGCAGATCACAACCAGGCGCATCACCGATGTGGTACTCGGGCCCTTCCGTACGGTGCTGCTGATCACCTTCGGCGCGGCGCTGATGCTGCTCACTCTCGCCACCGTCAATCTCATCAATCTGATGCTGGTGCAGGGTCTCAATCGACAGGCTGAGTTGGCGATCCGCGCCTCGCTCGGAGCCGCGCGCCCGCGCCTGATCCGCGGGCTGCTGACCGAGGGTGTTGTGCTGGGCGTGCTCGGCGGAATCGTCGGTCTGTTTGGCTCGGGCTTCCTGCTCACTGCCCTCACGCAGCTCACGCCCGGCAACGTGCCGCGCCTCGAGAACTCGGCCGTCAGTGTCTCGGTGGTGGCCGCCACCCTGCTGGTTTCGGCGCTGGTGGGACTGTTCTTCGGTGGCATCCCCGCCTGGCTGGCAACGCGCCCCGGTCAACTCAGCTCGGCCTCGGCCGGCGACAGAGGCGCGACGTCGAGTCCATGGCAGAGGCGCGCCATCGATGCCGCTGCCACGCTGCAGATCGGTCTCGCGGTGACGTTGCTCGTGGGCGCCGGCCTGCTTGGCCGCAGTTTTGTCGGGCTCCTCGGCATCGACCCGGGGTTCGCATCAGACAACGTGCTCACCGTGCAGGTGGTCGCGCTAAGGCCCACCTACGAGAACATGGAGGCGCGAACCGCCTTCGTTGAGCAGGTGCAGCGCAGCTTCCGCGCCGTGCCCGGAGTGACGGCGGTGGGGGTTACCAACTTCATGCCGTACACGGGCGCGAACACAGTCGATGGTTACGATCTGCGCGACATGCCCTTCGAGCGTCGTCCCGGCGCCGGGTATCGGGCCATCGACGCGCACTACCTCGACATTCTCGAGATCGAAGTCGTCAAGGGTCGTGCCATCACGCCGGCAGACATTGAATCGCAGGCGCCGGTTGCCATGATCAACGAGAGTATGGCCGCCTCGGTTTTCAACGGAGTCGACCCGATCGGTCAAGGCATCAGCCGCGACGCCGAGGCAGAGGGCCACGTGTGGCTGGAGATCGTGGGCGTTGTCGCCGACATCAAACACACCGGGCCCGAGGCCGCAGCCGAGCCGGAGTGGTACGCGTCATTCAATCGCGACCCGTATGCCCTCAAGAGCTTCGTGCTCGCAACGTCGCTTGCGCCCGTGCGCGCGGCGCTGAGCGAAGTGGATCCAATGATGGCGCCGTTCGCGGTGCAGAGCATGAACGACTTCATCGACGAGCACGTGGCCGGGCCGCGCTTCAACGTGGCCACCATCGGTGCGTTCGCGCTCGTGGCAATCGCCCTCGCCGCCGTCGGGATGTTTGGCGTGATTGCCAACAGCGTGGCTCGACGTCATCGCGAAACGGGGATCAGGCTGGCGCTCGGCGCGCTCGGCCCACAGGTGCGCAACCAACTTGTGACCGAGGGGATGCGTCTCGCCGCGTTGGGCACGGTGCTCGGATTGGGTGCTTCGTTCCTCCTCACGCAGGTGCTCACAAGCATGCTGCGTGGAGTGAGCCCGCGGGATCCGGCGACGATGACCGCGGTCGCAGGACTGACGCTGCTGGTGGCTGCCACGGCCTGCTTCGTTCCCGCGCGTCGCGCGGCACGAGTCGACCCGGCCACAGCGCTCCGCGCCGACTAGTTCGAGGCCGCTTCTCCGAGATTGAACTCGAACGCTTCCACCATCAGGCCCGGGCCGAACCCGAGAGCAACGCCCGGGCCCTGGTGATCCCCATCACGGAGCTGCCGCAGGATGAAGCCGATCGTTGCCGAGGACATGTTGCCGTAGTCGGACAGCACGCTCCGCGACACGGCGAGTGCGTCGGCGTCGAGCTCCATGCACCGTTGCACCGCGTCGAGAATCCGCGGGCCGCCGGGATGCACGGCCCAGTTGATCTCGCTCGCGCTGAGCGCGCGTTCCGCCAGCCATGGTTCAAGCCAGCCGGCGAGACGGCTGCCAATGAGGTCGGGAAGTTCGGCGGCGAGAGTCATCTCGAATCCGTGGTCGCCGACACGCCAGCTCATGGCGTCGCGCGAGTCCTCGATGAGCCGCGACCCGAAGGAGCGGATCGCAAGCGGGCCATCGTCGCCGCTTCCGCAGACGAACGCTGCGGCGCCATCCGCGAACAGCGCGTTCGCCACCTGTTTGTCCGACTCCCAGGTATGCGAGAAGTGCAGGGTGCAGAGTTCGATCGAGCACACGAGCACGCGCGCAGCGGGGTCGGCACGCACGATCGTGTCGGCGAGGCGGAGTCCATTGAAGGCACCGTGGCACCCCATGAAGCCAACCGCGAAACGCCCGACCTCCGGCGAGAGTCCGAGTTGCTCGATGAGCGCGACTTCCGGCCCGGGTGCATGGAAGCCGGTGCACGAGATCGTCACGAGGTGCGTAATCGCCGCCGCCTCGATGCCCGAATCGTCGAGAGCCGCCACCGCCGCGCGCACCGCCAATGGGCCGGCGTCCTGCTCGTACCTCTGCATCCGTTCGCCAGTGCCCGGACGACACTGGCCGGCCTCGGTCGGAGGGGCAAAGAATGTCTGGCGAGCCTCGGGCGATCCTTCCTCCAGGAGAGTCGAGTGACGCCTCGCCACGCCAGACCGCCGATATAGCCCTTTCACCAATCGAGCCTGACGTTCGTCGCCGCCGAGGATGTCGCGCGCGATGCGAGCCGCGTCAGCCTGTTCGACGACCTCCGGCACGGCGGTCCCTAACCCGAGGACCTTCATCTCAGGCGCCCCTCAGCACGAGCCAACGGCCCGCTGCCGGGGCGTGGTTGAGCAGTCCGAGCGCCCAGCGTGCGAGTCGCGGGCGATCGGTGAGGGCGGCCACGCGTCGACTCTTGGTCTGCGCTGCGCGGAGCCACGCATGGTGCTCGCGCATCCAGCCCTCCGCGACGCCGTCGCTCCAGTCGTCGATCAGTGCACCCGCCGTGTTGGCCAGGCGAACGCCCGCCGCAACACCCCAGCCGATTCCTTCGCCGGTGAACGGTTCCCAGAAGCCGGATGCATCGCCGCATGCGAGCACGTGCCGACGGTTGCGTTGTTCGGGTTCGGTGCGGAGCGGCGGCGTTCCCGTCCAGCGCTCCCACCCGAGTGCATCGAGACCGGCCGCCTCGAGAATCTGATCCACGACTGCGCCGGGTGCGTGCGTGGCAATCGCCGTGGCCGCCACGGAACAGGCCACGTTGAGGCGACCGTCGGCATAGCGAGTCATGCCCACGTAGTTGCCCTGATCGGCTGCCATCCACACCTCACCGGCGGGTGGGCCGGCACCGGTGTCTCGGGTCGCACCCAGGCCCACGCGTGCCGCGCCATCACCGGCCTCGGCGCGGCGGAGTCCCGTGGCCACGATCGCCAGTTTCGCCTCGACCCCGGTGCAACCGTCCGCTGATTCCAGGTGAACGGTTCGTCCGCTCTCGGACCTCGCGGCCAGTCGCGCACGCACGCCGTGACGCACGTCTACTCCCTGCTCCACCGCGAAGTCCACGAAGTGTGCGTCCAGTTCCGCCCGATCCACGGCTAGACCCGCAGGCAAATCGAGACTCGCCTGAGCACCGCCGGTGGCGACCCGGGTTCGCGACAACGGCGCAGCGGTGGCTAGCCGCGTCGGGTCGAAACCCAGTTCTTCGAAGGCACCTAGCGCAAGCGGTCCGAGACAGCCGCCGCACACCTTGGGCCGCGGGAACGTCCGACGTTCGACGAGGAGCACGTCCCTGCCCGCCTGTGCGAACCCGATGGCCGACGCAACGCCGGCGGGGCCGCCGCCCAGGACGAGCACCTCGATTTCGCGCGAAGCCGCCATCAACGCGCGCGCCATCAGGCCGCGCCTCGCGCCATCATCAGAAACCGTGCCGGCCAGTGCCGCGACAGCGTGATGTCTTCGAGCCCGGCCTCGCGCGCCAACCCGAGCACCTCGGTGGGCGAGAACGCAGCCCGGACCGAACGCAGCGCGTCGGTATGAACCACATCCGAGCGCGTGAGCAACCGCGACCCGACTGCCGCCAGTACGTAGCCCACGCGATCACGGATCAGGTCGTCTACCACCACGAGATCGCTCGCAAGCGCGCGCATGTTGCCCATCAGAGTGACGGCGTCTCGGGGATCGAGGTGATGCATGAAAAGCGACGTCATCACGATATGCGGGCGCACTTCGAGTGTGCGCAGCGCTGCAAGGTCGAGTGCATCACAGGTGACAAACCGGGCCTCGACTCGCGAGGGCGTCTCGGTCGAGGTCGCGATGTCCGTCGCCACGTCACTCAGATCGCATCCAGTGAGCTCGACGAACAGAGCCTCTTCCGCAGCATGAGTCGCCGCGGCGAGACTCACGTCGCCGCTCCCGCAACCCAGGTCGAGGATACGCAGCGGTTCGTGTGCGCCCAAACGACTCCGCACCCCGCGCCAGATGGCGCGGGCGGGCGCGGCGAGCCGATTGAGGCGGGCGAGCCCCGCCAGAGCAGCCTCGTGCCGCGCGCGGTCGAGGCCCGGGTCGTCCATGACCTCGGGCACGCGGTGCCGCTGCGCGAGACTGCTCGACATGTGCGCTCCGGGCCGGCTACGGCAGGTTGCCGGCGCTTGGCACGTCGCGATACGGAGTGGGAATCGGGCGACTTGGCGGACGGCCAATCGGATATCCAGGACGGAAGCCGGGCGGATAGCCCCAGCCGCCACCGTAACCGTAGTAGCCGCCGTAGCCGACCCCGACTCCGACATGGAGCGACGTGGAGGTGCCACTGGAGGCGCAACTAGCCAGGCCGATCAGAGCCACTGTCATGAGAACCAGGAGCCGAACCGCGCGGAGTTGAAGCCACTTCATTCCATTTCCTCCTCGAGTTCGATAACCAGGAATCCGACGCCGGTCGGATCGCGCAGGATGGCCACCCGGCCGCCGTATACGTCCGCCCCGGGAGCCAGCAACACTTCGGCGCCCAGTTCCTCGGCGCGCTGCACGGTTGCCTTCACATCGGTTACGCCGATGTAGGGCGCCCAGCCCGGATCCACGCGTTCGCCGGTGATCGGAACCAGGCCGGCGCGTAGATCACCTTCGTAGGTGAAGGAACGGTAGGTGCCGTCGGGGTGTTCAACTTCCTCGAGATCCCAGCCGATCACCGAGCCGTAGAAGTCGGCTGCCGAGTCGGGATCGGTTGTCCAGAGTTCGGCCCAGGCCCAGCGGCCGGGTGCGGGTTCGCCCTCGATCCGGAGGTCGCCGGAGTAGACGAGCACCTCGGCACCCTGGCCATCAGCCACGACTGCCCACTCACCTCCATCCGAGGTCCGCGTCTGATCACGAATCACCGTGCCGCCGCTGGCGCGGGTCGCCACCACTGCGTCGCGCACGTCGGGCACGGTGACGCCGAGCAGCCACGTGGTGTGGTCCTCGCCGTCGCGGTTCTGGATCTGTGTGATGCCGCCCACGAGTTCGCCGTCCAGGCGGAGTCGATACTTGCCATCGCTGTGCCCTTCAATGGCCCAGCCGAACAACTCGGCGTAGAACTGGGCAGCAGCGCGCGAGTCGTTGGTCAGCAACTCGACCCATCCGAGCCGAGGCCCGGCCTCCTGCGCCACCGCAGCGCCGGGCAATAGCCCCAAAGCAAGCGCGAGCAGCGCCATGCGTCCTGTCAGCGATCTCAAGTGAGTCCTCCATCGGGATCAATCGGGGTCAGGGAACCGGCATCAGAGTAGCAGGCGGAGGCCGGATTCCGGCGCGGCGCGAGCGCCGCTGTTGTAGCCTTCGCGCGCCGGCGCACGGCCGATCCGGCGCGCCGCCCGACAACGGAGATCACCATGAAGCGACGTGACTTTCTCACGCGAACTCCCGTGGCCGCCGCCGCGCTCACCGGCGTCATCAGCGCCAAGCCTGTGGCCGCCAACGCTACCCCGCGCAACGCCGCACTTCCGGGCAACCCGATTGGCGTGTCCACCTACTCGCTGATGACTTACGAGGGCGAACGCACCACCGTGCTGGAATGCATCGACATCGCCGCCGAACTCGGCTTCGACGGCGTGGAGATCCTGCACAACCAGATGGAAGACGAGTCCCCAGCGATGCTGCAGCGCCTCAAGGCGCGGGCGCACTCGCTCGGCATGACACTGATGGGTTTTTCGACTCATCAGGGATTCCTCTACGCCGACGTCACCGAGCGCCAGGCGAACATCGATCGCACCATCCGGCAGGTCGAACTCGCGTCGGCGATGGGCATCCCCACGATGCGCATCAACACCGGCCGCTGGGGCACTTCGGAGTCGTTCACCGCATTGATGGACAACAAGGGCATCGAACCGGTGCCCGACGGGCTGTCCGAAGAACAGGGATTCGAATGGGTCATCGACTCCATCGAGCAGATCCTGCCGGCCGCCGAACAGCACGGCGTTGTGCTCGGACTCGAGAACCACTGGGGACTCGGACGCACGGCGGACGGCGTGCTGCGCATCGTGGATGCCATCGACTCGCCGTGGCTACAGATCACCCTCGACACTGGCAACTTCTTCGAGAACCGATTCGAGCAACTGCAGACGATGGCTGCCAGCGACGTCCCGATCACCCTGGTGCAGGCCAAGACCTACTACGGTGGCGGCCGCTGGTACACACTCGATATCGACTACGGTCGGATCGCAGCCATGCTGCAGCAAGCCGAATATCGCGGCTGGATCTCGTTGGAATTCGAAGGACGCGAAGACCCGTCGATGGGTGTCCCGAAGAGCCTCGAGATGCTCCGTGAGCACTTCTCGGCCTGAACGCCTGGCTAGAAAACGACGTGCAGTCCGATTCCTGAGCCGCCGGCAGGGCCGACGATCGGGATCACGTTGAACTGCGGGCCGTCATCCATGGTCAGCGAGTTCTGTCGCGTCACCGTGCGGCCCACGATGATCCCGATGACGGCGCCGGCAACGATGTCGCTCGTGTAGTGGCTCCCGCGATCGTTGCGAGAGAGCCCGATCAGCGTGGCCAGGGTGCACATCGGAATTCCGATGCCGGGCCCATAGTGTCGATCGATCACTGTGGCCCACGCAAACACGTTCGAGGTGTGACCTGAGGGAAACGAGTGGTCGTTGCTGCCGTCGGGGCGCGTCCGCGTGACCGTCCTCTTCAGCGTTTCCGTGTAGAGCAGGTTCACGCCGGTGGCGAGGAAGAGGTCGTAGGTCCAATCGCGCACGGGCTGCGCATCTGCAATGCGGCCCGCAACGAGAAGGCCCACCGCAACGCCGCCAACGAAAGCCGGCTCGCCGAAGAAGTGGCCGATCTCGCCGAATTCGCCGCCCTCGAAACCAGGTGGTTTCGGATTGCCGTCGGACGCGAACGCGAGGCCCGTCGCTGCCGAGCCCCAGACCAGCGTCGGCAGATTATCGAGCGAGAACACGCCCACCACGCCGCGCGCGAAGTTCTGCGGCAGCTTGCCGATCGTACGGCGCAAGTCGTACGGCGGCGGCAAAACGTCCTCGCAAGCAGTGCCGCGGCGGTGCCAGGCAGGGCCAGAGCAGTCGAGGGCTTCCTGTTCGGACTGCGCAGCCTCCTGCTGTACCGGATCGGCGCCACCAATCGCCTGCGCCGAGGCCGAATCGGGCACCCATACGGCGAGCGCATAGAGCGCGCCGCACAGGGCGGCCCGCGCGATTCGATGTGCGGGAAACGGCGAAATCATCGGGCGACCCTAACAGACGTGCGCCGCGGTTCCGAACCCGCGCGCCGCGCCGAAACAGCTACCGAGACTCCAGAACGCGCGCCGGATCAATTCGGGCCGCGCGGCGGGCTGGAAGCCAGCACGCAGACAGCGCGACTGCGGCAACCGCGATGGACGTCCCCGCGTAGGTCGTCAAGTGAAAAGGAGGCACCTCATATAGCAGGCCTCCGAGTGCTCTACTCGCTGCAGCTGCCGCACAAAGCCCGCCGACAATGCCCACGATGGCGCCCAACATGCCCTGGCGCACAACCAGAGCGATGATGTCGCGCGGCGCGGCGCCAAGCGCCTTCCTGACGCTCAACTCCCGGAGTCGCGTCTGGACTGCACCCGAGACGACACCGTAGAGGCCGGCAACGGCGAGAATCCAAGCAACGGCGGCGAAGACCGAGAAGATGGTGAGCGCGAAGCGCCGCTGCGCCTCCGATCGCATGAGCAGATCTTCGAGCAGCTGGGTGCGAACGATGGGCTGATCCGGATTCACCGACCACACCGCCTGGTGAATGTCCGCCACTCGAATACTCGGCCCGTCTCCCGGGGTGGCGACAAGCCAGAGTGCATTGTCCGCGAAGTACCACTGCTCAGGCGTGATGTAGATGGCGCCGGCCGGTGCGGCGTCGAGCGACGTCTGCTTCACGTCGCGCACAATTCCAACGACCTCGAAGGGCGGTAGATCCGTGCGGCCAAAATGCAGAAGCTGGCCAAGAGGCGGCTGGTCGGGGAAAAGCCCAGTCGCAACGGCTTCGCTGATCACGGCTACGCGGCGGGCCTCGGCCGCGTCTTGCGGCTCCAGAGCCCGGCCGCGCAGCAACTCGATGCCCATGGTCGCGAGATATCCAGGCGTAACCACATAGCGATACGCGGCACCACCCTGGGCTTCGGAGCCTTCGGCCAGCCTCACTCCGTACATGTCCACATCGCCGCTAAGCGGCAACTGACTGGTCAGGGCAACCTCACCGACCCCCGGCACCGCGCGAGCCGCCGCGAGAGCTTCATCGAAGAACTGCCGCACCGCTTGCCTTTCGCGGAATTCGGGGCCGGCCACCTGCAACTGCATCACCGTGGTGCCAGCCGTCTCGAATCCCGGAGCAACAGCGAACAGACGCTGCAGACTACTCGTCAGGAGCGCAGCGCCGATCAGAAGGACCAACGACAGACCGACTTCCGCGGCGACCAACGCCTGACGCAGCGTCGCCCGTCCATCCGTGGTGCGCGTCGAACCACCTTCCATTCCAGCGCGCAGGCCCCCAGCCCGCAAGGACAGAACTGGCACGAGTCCAACCAGGAGTCCGGTACCCGTCGTGACGGCGGCGGCGAAGAGAAGGACGACGCCATCCATGCCGAACTGGACATCGCCAGGAAGGGCAGATCGGGCCGCGATCTGGAGGCCCTCAACACCGAGCGCAGCGAGGCCAACACCCAGAACACCTCCGACGACCGAGAGCGTCAGGCTCTCAGTGAGGAACTGTCGTGCCACCCGGCCGCGACTCGCTCCGAGCGCAGTGCGGAGAGCCACCTCGCCGCGACGCTTCGCGTTGCGACCGAGCACGAGATTCGCAACGTTGGCGCACGCGATCAGCAGCAGCAGAGCCACAGCGCCGAGGAGTGTGAGCAGCAAGGGCCTCGTGGCGGCTGTGGTCGCCTCTTTCAGAGGCCGCACGTCCAGTCCGTTTTCCATGTTTGCCCACGTCGGGCGAGCGAACTCCGACACCGGCGCTTGACCGATCTCCAGGAGTTCGTGCTGCGCGGCCTCCGCTTCGACCCCCGGCTTCAGGCGGGCCAGCGTTCCGAGGTGACGCCCCCACTCCCGGCTATCGTGACCTGGGAGCGTGGCGTCGTACTGCAGCAGCGTCCAGGCGGCACTCGGCGGCAAGGGGGTGTTCGTGAAGTCGGGCGGCATCACCCCCACCACGCGATACGGCCAACCATCCAGACGGACGTTGTGGCCAACGATGTCAGGATCCGCCTCGAACTGCTGCCGCCACAGTGCGTCGCTGAGCACAACAACACCGTCGCCACCCGGCCGGTCGTCCTCAGCCGCGAACCCCGCGCCGAGCCGGGGCGCCACGCCGAGAGCGGCGAAGTAGTCCGCGCTCACCCGCAACCCGTCCAGTCGCGACGGAGTGCCGGCGCCGCTCAGGGTTGGTTGCCATGGGCGGTAAGCCGCCACCTTGTCGACGCTCTGCGCCCGCGTCGCCACCTCGCGATAGGTTCCGAAGGCCATCGAGGAAATACCGGAGTCCGGTTCGCTCACGATCACCAGCTGATCCGCGTCCGGGTACGGAAGCGGCTCGAAAAGAACCGGGTAGGCCACGCTGAATATCGCTGTGGCCGCACCCACACCGAGCGCCAGGGCTCCCACAGCCACGGTGGCGAACAAGGAGTCCTTGCGAAGGCTGCGGAGGGCGAAGCGCGCATCGGAGAAACCGTCTTCGATCCATCGGGTAGGTCGACCGTCGCGCACGCCTCTTGACCTGCTCCACTCCCCCGATCCCGTGCCTGGCCTGCCGACGTGCCTCTGAGCGCGACACGCCGCGGGACATCAATTCGCGGACGTGTTCGTCGAAGTGGAACCTCAACTCGGAATCGAGTCGTCGCTCCCACTCGCGTCGTCGCAGTGTCCTCAACCATCGGAGCATCGATTAGGCCTCGGTGTCAGGCGTTGTTGAGCACGAGTGAAACGGTGCTGGCGAGTTCTTCCCAACCGGAGATCTCGTCCTTTAGCTTCCGCCGCCCCTTCGCGTTGATGGCGTAGACCTTGGCCTCGCGCCCCCGGATGGTCGTCCACGTGGCATCCACCAGCGCACGCTGCTCGATCCGGTGGAGCGCCGGGTAGAGCGACCCCTGCGGAATCTCGAGGCGTCCGGCCGAAACCTCGCCGAGCCGCTTGCCGATTGCGTAGCCGTGTAGCGGGGTTTCCGCGAGCACGCGCAGGATCAGCATGTCGAGCGTGCCCTGCAGAAGTTCCGTGCGATTTCCCTGGCTTTTCTTCATGCCTAGACACTCTACCTATCAATAGGAAGCATGTCTAGGCATTACGTTCAGAGCTACTCGCTGGCGGCTCTTGGAACCTCTAGCGCTGGCGCAGCAGCCCGTCGAACGGGGTCTTGTCGATGAAGGGCTGCAGAGTGCCCTCCTGTCGAGCCAACTCCTCGATCTCGGCGATCTCGATCGGGATCGTGCGGCTGAGCCATTCGAACCCGTCCTCGGTCACGAGCACGTCGTCCTCGAACGCCACCCGCGGGCCGTTGGGCGGCATCACGCCCTGCTCAATCGAGAGCATCATCCCGGGGGCCAGCGGCCGCAGGTAGTCGCCCTCGTCATGCACCTCCATGCCGATGAAGTGCCCGATACCGTAGGTGTAGTGCTCGTCGTAGCCGCCGGCGTCGCGCAGCATCTGCACCGCCAGTTCGTGCAACTCCCACCAGGTCACACCCGGCCGCACCGCCTCGATCACCGTTGTCTGCACGTCGAGGGCGATCTCGTAGAGTTCCCGCTGCGCGTCGGTGAACGTGCCGTTGATGGGGATGACCCGCTGGACATCGGCCGAGTAGTGATTGAACGCTGCGCCGGTGTCGGTGTGCAGCAGGTCGCCATCCTCGAAGACGGCACCACCGGAACGCGGGACGAACTCGATCCAGCCCTCGGGCACCTCGCGGGTCACCGCCTCGCCGCCGAAGAACTGGCGGCGCACGGAAGTCGGGAAGCCAAGGTAGGCGCCGCGATATCGGTAGACGAAGTCCATGGCCTCCATCACCTGCATCTCGGTGAGGCCGGTGCGGGCGATGCGGAGCGCCTCGATCACGCCTTCTGACGTGATGTCGATGGCCCGGCGCAGGTTCGCCAGCGACCAGGAGTCGTGGTACATCCGCACGATGTCGAGGATGTCGGCCGAGTCGCGCAGGGCGATCTCCGGGGAGAACCGCTCGATCTGCGCGAACGTTTCCAGGCGGGCCGGCTCCGGCATCCCGAGGCGAAAGAACCGTGGGTAGTTGAGGTAGAGAACCTTGTTGTCCGGACCCCAGCGCTTCGACAGTGCCGCCGCGAGCGGCCAGCGCCGCACCTGCGTGACCCGCCAGTCGCGATAATCGGTCATGGCAACCGACAGGTCCTTCTCGAGTTCGTCAAACGCCCGTACGTCGTCGATACCGGTGCGCGAGGCGATCGTCTCCGGGTGCCCGGACGTGTAGAGCACCGTCCAGGGCACATTCGGCACTTCCTGCTCGGACACCTGCTCGCCTGGCGGCGGCACGAGCACGAGTGCCGAGTCGAGCGAGTCGAGGCCTTCGAGTCCCGTGAGGTAGATGAAGTCGTGGTTGTCGGAGTGCGGCACCTGGAATTCGAGTCGGCGCTCCTGAGCGCGTTCCACCGAGAAGATGATCATCGCGCCATCCGGCATCGCATCGAGCACACGCGCGCGTCGCTTGGCGAAGATCTCGCGCAGCTGATCCGGGTCGGGGTTGTCTACGTCGATCCCGGTAGCGATGGCCTCCTCGGCGACGTAGTCGTACTCGAACGGCAGCGAGCCATCTTGCGCGGAGAGGGCCGCAGGCGTCGAGGCGACAGTCAACAGAACCGTCAGAACGAGCAGCGGGACAAGGGCGCGGGGAATCGATCGCATCGTGAACTCCGTTCGGCAGGACGAGACGGCGTCACCCTACCGCAAGGCGACCTATTGAACGGGACCAAGTGTCAGGTCGAGCCAACCGCGAATCTCGGCCACAACCTCTCTGGGGAACGAGGCGGCGACCACGTGCCCGGCGTTGTAGGTAACATGCCGCTTCTGGTCGACGGGCGTGCCGAGATGTTCAAAGAACGGAATCTGCGATGTCTCGACCGGGAAGATGTAGTCGTGCGTGCCGTTCAGCATCAACACGGGAACGTTCACACGAGGCGCGAACACGGATTCGTCGACCTCCGGGAGAACGGGAACGAGCAGCGCACCGGCATCGCTGAGCACCGCCGTTGCGAAACGTGGCTCGATCGCGAGCACGATCGGACCGTGTTCGGCGCCCCAACTCAGGCCGTAGTAGGCAATGCGCTCCATGTCGATGTCGTCGCGACTCGCCAGGTAGTCCACGGAACGAAGTGCATCCTGGATCCAATACCGTTTGCGGTCGCTGTACTCGCGAGTCGCCGATCGAGCGTTGTGCGAAACCCCTAGATTGCGCTCGTACGTCTCGCGATAGATGGGATAGAGCACCGCGCGTCCACTCTCGATCAGTGCGGCCAGCAGCGCCTCACCCTGGAGTCGGTCACTGGGGATCGGCCGCATCACGTCCACGCCGGGGTAGTAGACGATCGTCTGCAATTGTCCCCCGGCGTTCAGCGGCAGGTAGAGATGCGCCTGCATCGTTTCCCCATACCCGGTCGAAAACTCGACCTTCTCGCGGGTCCAGTGCTGCCCTCGCTCGACAGCCACGGTGGTCGCGTCCAGAGGCGTCGGATCGTAGTCGTAGTGTCGCTTGAGAACGTCAAAGACCTCGTCGCTGACGTCCGTACCCCAGGAGTAGCGCACCGGCTCCACGTCGACCGGCTGAAGCAACGGTTCGAGTTCCGAAGCTGTCGCGTCGAGGTAGTACGCGAGGCGCATCCCGTTCGTCGGAGAGCGATCGAGCGGAGGTAGCAGGTCGCCCTGACTCGAGGCGTAGTAGGGATCGTTGTACGCGCCGCCGAGGATGTAGCGCGAATCGCCGACCGCGTTCCACGCCCATTCGCGCACGTTGCCCGCCATTTCCCGCAGACCGTGAGTGCCGAACGGTGTGCTTCCTGCGGCGACCGTCCCCGCCTGGCCGAAGTTGCTGGTCGACGTCAGCTGTACGGCGAGGGCACGGTCGCGAGCGCTGGTCCAGTGGTAGATCGTCGGCAAAGCCGCGCCCGAAAACTCAGCGAAAGCGGCGGCTTCGTACCAGCTGATGCCCGCGACGGGGTGACCAGCCAGACCTTCGGGGTAGGTACCGGCTTCCCAGGTCGATGGTCCCGGCCGGCCGCTTCGATCGCGGAACCGTGTCGTGGCCGCCTCGAAAGACAACTCGCGGCCATTGTCGGTCATCGCGTGTATCCAGTACGCGGTATCTGAGTAGCCGCCGGCCTCGACGAACCTCTGATACTCGGCATTCGTCACCTCGGTCGTGCCGAGCAGGTAGGCCGGGTAGCGATCGACTTCCGGGGTCGGGTCAAATCCGTCTAGATTGAATACGGATGCCCGTAGCTTCCGCGGAGTGATGTAGGTCAACCCTGGAGGCACGGCGCCCAAAGGAATGAGCGGAACCTCCGCCTCGACGTGAGGCTCCGAATCGGGGTCGATCCACACGATTTCCTCGAGATCCCGGTAGCCCTCGAGTTCCAGGCGCAGGCGATAGGCGCCCAGCGGCAGGCGCTCGACGTGCTGCGGTGACTGTCCGCGGTGCGTCCACTCGATCGACGCGTCGGTATAGGCGCCAGCCCACTGTGGAGTGCGCACCTCGCTCAGTTGAATGTCGGCTCCCCGGGGGACCGTCGTGAGCGTCGCCGAACGCGAAATCTGCGACCAGCGCGAAGCCATCTCCTCCGGCGCGAGGCTCTCGCTCGCCTCGCTCGCCACGGCCACGGCTGCGGAGTACTGACCTGCGGCGGTGAGGCGATCGATCTCCGGCAGTAGCACCTCGCGCGCTCGGGTAGTCGCGGATTGATTGCGATAGGCCCACAGCGCTGCGCTCGAGACGGCGACAAGAAGCACCGCTGCGACGAGGGCCAAGGCGACACCACGTGGCGTGCGGCGCGCCACAATCGCCTCCCGCAGCGACTCGCCAATCGCCGCCATGGAACTGAGACGAGAGTCACGATCCTTGATCAGGCAACCCTCGATCGTGTTCCGCAGCGGCCGTGGTAGATCGGGAGGCAACTGGCTCCAGTCGGGTTCGGCCTCCAGGATCGCCGCCATCGTGTCCGCAGTCGACTCTCGGACGAACGGCCCTTTGCCGACGGCGAGCTCGAAGAGGAGACATCCGAACGACCAGATATCCGTGCGCTCATCGAGTGTCGCGCCGCGCACCTGCTCGGGACTCATGAACGGGATCGTGCCCAGCAGCGCGCCCGCGGCGGTGAGTTGCTGGTCCGTGGGCATGTCGCCCGTGGTGGCGTCCGGGTCAGACGATGCCACCGGTCTCGCGATCCCGAAGTCGAGGACTTTCACGCGACCATGATGGTCACGCATGACATTCGACGGCTTCAGGTCGCGATGAATGATCTGCTGTTCGTGAGCCGCGGCGAGGGCGCCCGCTACTTCCGTGGCGATCGTCATGATCTCTGAAGGCGGCAACGGACTCTCCGCGAGCGAAGTGGACAGAGGCTCACCGTCCACCAGCTCCAGCGCGAGAAAGACCGCCCCGTCGACGTCGTGCACTGAGTAGATCGCGGCGATCCCCGGATGAGTGAAGCCGGCCAATACGGTGGCCTCGCGCCGGAAGCGCTGCAACGCCTCGGCGTTGTCGATGAACTCGGCCGGCAGCAACTTCAACGCCACGTCGCGCTGGAGTCTCAGGTCGCGGGCGCGGTAGACCGATCCCATCCCGCCGCTACCGAGGTGCGCGAGGATCTCGAAGTGTTCGAGGCGTGTTCCGACTTCCATGGTCCCGTGCACGTCCGCGGGTGACTTGTGCGGCGCTCATGTCTCCTGTCGGAACCGTAGCAGACAGGCCTGGCCACCTGTCGAAGCGTCTCGAAGACCTGAAGTCCTTGACGCGCTGCGCTTTCAAACTACAGTGTAGTTTCATCAAACTACACTGTAGTCGAAGCACCCCTGAGGCCATCCGAAATGACCAAGCACCTGGGCGAGTTCGAGAAGCTCCTTCTCTTCGCACTCCTGGCAACCGACGACGACTGCGACGGCGCCGCGCTGCGACAGAACATCGAGGAGCGCACCGGCCGGGTGGTTTCACCGGGTGCCGTGTACACGGCAATGGATCGCCTCCAGGGGCGCGGCTACGTGGCCTCCGACGTGGTGAAAGCTCCGCCAGAACTAGGCGGCCGACGCCAGAAACGCTACCGCCTGCGGCCTCAAGGAGCCATCGAACTCAACCGGGCAGTCCGCGAGCTGGAAGCGATGGCCGATGGACTCGACGACGCGCTCCACGCCGCGGTCGCAGCCGCAGACGGGGGGCAAGACCGATGACGAGCCCGAAACCGGCAGGCTGGGCCCAGGCAATCGCACGGCGACTCGTTCGTGGCCCGAACTCGGAGTTCGTTCTGGCCGACCTCGCGGATGACTTCTCGGCACAGGGGAGCCACGTTCGGTACCTGCGCCTTGCCGCCGCCTCACGACGCGCCATGCGCGGCGCCGGTGGGACGCCGATGCAGTTGCTGGGAGCTGTGGCCTCCGACACCCGGTTCGCAGCACGCGGCCTTCGCAAGAACCCGGGGTTTGCGGTCGTCGCAGTGCTGACGCTGGCCCTTGGCATCGGCGCCAACGCCGCGATCTTTACCGTCGTGCACGGCGTTCTGCTCGCGCCGTTGCCCTACGACCAGCCCGAACGCGTGGTCAATGTCTGGCAGGTATTCCGCGACTGGCAGAACTCCGAGATCCAGATGTTCCGGGATATGGCCGACCGCTTCTCCATCTCGTGGCCGGTGTATCTCGAATGGACCGAGCGCAGCCAGACGTTCGACGCGATCACGGTCTACTCCTCGTTCCCAACGATCGTGGACGGGCCGGAGTTGGCGGAGTGGGTGAGCGTCGTGCAGACCACGCACAGCTTCGTGGACGTGGTCGGAGTGCAGCCCGCGATGGGGCGGTGGTTCACCGCCGAGGAAGGCGATACCGCCACACGCGTGGTGGTGGTGAGCCACAACTACTGGCAAACCCGGCTCGGCGGCGCTCCGGATGCGGTGGGCAGATCCGTGCGCCTGCACGGCAGCGCCTACTCGATCATCGGCGTGATGCCCGATGGCTTCTACTTCCCGCGCCGGGGCTTCGACATGTGGTACCCGGTGGCGGAAGGCCGGCGCAACAACCGCTTCACAAACCAGTCCCTGTCTTCGATCGGACGACTGGGTGATGGCATGACGATCGAGGATGCCCAGCTCGAAATGGACGCGGTGGCCGACCAGATCATCGCGGACATCCCCGACTCCATCGATGCCGGCGTGCGCCTGGTGAGCCGGGTCGAGGAAGTGGCCGGGTCGACGGCTGGCACTCTGCGCCTCCTCGCCGGCGCGGTTGGACTCGTTCTCCTGGTGGCGGCAGCGAACGTGGCGGGCCTCCTGCTCGTCCGCAATACGACACGACAGCAGGAACTCGCCGTGCGCACAGCTCTCGGAGCACGCAGGTCGCGTCTCGCCGGCCAGCTCATGGTCGAAGGCGCGGTGCTCGCAGCGGCCGGCGGCTTGCTGGCGCTCGTAGCGGTGGCGGGCACGCTGGGCTGGATCCGAGCGCTCCTGCCGACGAATACGCCGCGCGTGGACGACATCGTGGTGTCGGCACCGGTGGTCGGATACGTCGCGGCGACCTCTGCGCTCGTGGCCGTGCTGTTCGCCATCATTGCGGTGTTGCAGCTGCGGCGGTCGGAGCCGGCGGACGGCCTGCGCGAGACATCGCGAGTCCTGGCCGGCTCCCGCGGCCGCTCCTTGCTGGTGGTCGGTGAGATCGCTGTCAGCGTGATCCTTCTGACCGGCGCCCTCCTGCTCACCACGAGCTACCTGCGCCTCGCCGCAGTCGAGAGCGGCGTCGAGACGCAAGGGCTCCTCAGCATGTACGTCGCGGCGCCGATCGATATCTGGCACGACGCGCCTGAAGAGCTGCGTGCGTTCTACACAGAGGCCGACCAGAACCTGGAAACCCTGGCCGGCATCGACGCGTTCGCGGCCGTGGCCAACCTGCCATTCGCCGGCTCGCGTTCGTCCGGGAGTTTCGGGCTGATCGCAGAGGCCGCGACGCCTGAAGACAGCGGCTGGAGTCTGGAGCAGGACGTATCGCCGTCGTACTTCGACGTCATGGGCATCCCGATCGTGCAAGGGCGCACCCTTTCGAGCGACGAGGCCGGCCCGCAAGAAATGGTGGTTAGCACGGAGTTCGCCGAACAGTACTTCCCCGACGGCAGCCCGCTGGGCGAGACGATCTGGGAACAGAACACCGGAGCTCACGTGATCGTCGGCGTTGCCGCCGACGTGCGCCACTCCAACCTGACCGAGAAAATCGAAGCCAAGCGCTACCGACTCTTCGAGCGTGCTCCCGACGCCGCTGCCTCGTACGTGATCCGTGTGAACGGAGATTCCGGCGCGGTCGCCGAACGCGCGCGCGCAGCGATTCTCGAGATCGGGCCCGGCGTGACCGTCCGTAACGTCGCGACGATGACCGACCTCGTACGTCGCACCACCGCCCTACCCCGATTCCGGACACTGTTGCTCGCCATGCTCGCAGGCATCGCGATCCTGCTCTCCGGGCTCGGCCTCTACGGCGTGGTCGCCTATGCAGTGGCCGCCCGTCGACGCGAGTTCGGTCTCCGGATGACACTCGGCGCTGGAGGTCCGCAGGTTGCCCGCCTCGTGCTGCGCGACGGACTCCGCCTCACCCTGCCCGGCATCATGCTTGGAATCGCCGGCGCCCTCATGACGACTTCCTGGCTCGCCTCCTATCTCTACAAGGTGAACGGCCGCGACCCGATGCTGCTCGGCCTTACGGCGCTTGCAGTCGCCGGGCTGGCCATCGCAGCCATGGCGCTCCCGGCATGGCGCGCCCTGCGCGTGGACCCGATGGTGGCGCTCCGAACCGATTGATCTCGCGCGTGTTGGGAAGGTAGCGCCGGCAGAGTAGAGTCTGGCCTCCACGTCCCGCGGAGCACGCATGATCGGGAAGACCCTCGGCCCCTACACGCTCACCGACCGGCTCGGCGCCGGCGGGATGGGCGAGGTGTACCGAGCGCACGACGGTCGACTCGACCGCGAAGTCGCGATCAAGGTCCTGCCTGCCGGAATGGCGACGGACGCCGACGCCATGTCCCGCTTCGAGACCGAGGCACGCGCGGTCGCGGCACTGTCGCACCCGAACATCATCGCGGTTTTCGATGTCGGTCAGGGAGATGGCACGGCCTACGTCGTGACCGAGCTTCTCGAGGGCGCTGCATTGAGTGACCTTCTGCTCGAGGGTCCGCTCCCCTATCGCAAGGCCGCCGACTACGCGCGCGACATCGCGCTGGGCCTGGCGGCAGCACACGACCGCGACATCGTTCACCGCGACGTGAAGCCCGCCAACGTTTTCATCACTTCGGATGGCCGCGTGAAGCTCCTGGACTTCGGCCTCGCGAAAGACTCGTCTCTGATGTCGAGTACCAACAGCGACTCGATTCAGGCAACCGTCGTGGGCACCGAGCCCGGCACGATTCTCGGAACCGTGGGATACATGGCCCCGGAGCAGGTGCGCGGCGAGTCCGCCGATGCACGTAGCGACATTTTCGCGCTGGGCTCCGTGCTCTTCGAGATGCTCGATGGCCGCGCTGCCTTCAAGCGCGACACAAGCGCCGAGACCATGACCGCGATCCTCCGTGAGGAGCCGCCGGCCTCTTCGAGCAACAACCTGCCACGGTCGCTGGAACGCGTGGTACGGCATTGCATGGAGAAGCGACCCGACGACCGCTTCCAGACAGCGCGAGATCTCGCCTTCGCTATCGATAACGCCTCGGTGGCCTCCGGCAGCGATATCCAGGCGCCGGCGGCGGCGCCAACGGCCGGCGCGCCCGCGCCGCGGGCGTCATGGATGCCGGCGATCGGGCTTGCGACGCTCGCGGCAGTCGCGGGTCTAGCTGCCGGTCTACTGCTCGACAGCGCGCCGCCCGCCACGCAACCGGCCCGTCTGCGGCAGGTCACTTTCTCGGGTCTCGACTATCAGCCCTCGGCGTCGCGTGATGGCCGCCTCATCGCCTTCCGCTCGTTGCGCGGTGGCACGGCGGGCATCTGGGTAAAGCAGCTCAGCACGGGCGGAGAACGACGGCTCACGAGCGGCGAGGACGCCACGCCCCGCTTCCATCCGTCCGGCGACAGCGTGCTCTTCTCGCGCTTGTCCGACACCCAGGTCGACCTCCACCGGATCGGCCTTCTTGGCGAGCAGCCGCGCAGGCTGGTCTCGGACGCGTTTCATGGAGACTGGTCGCCCGACGGCAACCAGATCGCGTTCGTCCGCCTGATCGTGCCCGATGCCCTCGTGGCGATCTATGATCTCGAAACCGGCACCGAGCGTGAACTGTTCCGTGTCGAGGGGTTCGCGCTCGAGCACCCACGCTACTCGCCCGATGGCAGAACCGTCTCGGTTACACGGTTGCCAACGACAAACGCTGCGGGTGGACAGGCTCAAATCCTGATCGATGTCGCGACGGGCGAGGCCAGCGCGCTTCCCAGTCCGACGGGACCAGCGGCGATGACAGGCGCCGCCTGGACCGCCAGCGGCGACGCCCTCATCTTCGGGCTCGCGCCCAACACAACCGGTGACCGCACCGGGTTACCGGGCCGGGTCGTGCGTCAGGAGATCGCAACGGGCGAGGTCACGACATTGTTCTGGGCCTCCGGTCTCTTCCCGCAGCGAGGCGACGGTGCCGGTTTCGGCGTCGTCGAGCGCGTCGGCAATGATCGCGTAGCAGTTGGGCTGGCACGCGTGACCACTCAACTAAGCGAGGTTGAGATCGGCGGGGACCAGCGCGGTCGCCCGCTCACCGTCGGCGATGCTCAGGATCGGCAGCCCGTCTACTCGCCCGATGGCAGCCGGGTGCTGTTCTCGTCGAATCGATCGGGGAACCTCGACCTCTGGACGGTGAGCCCGGAGACTCTCGAACTGACCCAGGTCACCGACGACAGCGCGCAGGACTGGGATCCGGCCTATACGCCGGACGGCCGGAACATCATCTGGAGTTCGGACCGGTCGGGAGAACTGCAGATCTGGATGGCTGACGCCGACGGCAACGGGCCGCGTCAGATCACCAACATTGCCAACGACGCGCAGAACCCAACCATGACCGCGGACGGCGAATGGATCGTCTACGCAAGCGCTGATCCGGTGCACCTCGGACTCCGCCGGGTACGCCCCGACGGGAGCGAGGACACAGGCATCTCCTCCGAGGTCATCGGCATCCCGCAGGTGGGCCCCGCCGACAACTGGGTTGCCTACGGCAATTCGGGCCGCAGTCGGGGCACGGACGTCCGGATCATCGACGCCGTGAGCGGCGAATTCATGCACGCGGAGACACCGATCTATATCCCGCCCCTCGGCATCTCGGGCGGGCCGATGAGCGCCATGACCCTCGGGCGACCTCGCTGGATCGACGAGGAAACGCTGGCATTCGTGGCCCAGTTCGGGGACGTCCCCGGTATCTGGGCAATGGACCTGGTGTCCGAAGGTGACGTAGCGACGGCTGGTCGGGTGCTCGTCGAAGCGAACGCCCAGGAGCTCACCGAGTCTTTCGGCCTGTCGCCGGACGGACGCTTCATCACGGTCGCCCTCCAGCGAGCATCGTTCTCGCTCGCAATCGCGGATCAGGTCGAGGGACTCGAGTAGGCCACGCTAGGCCGCCATCATTCGCACCAGGCTCTCGCTGGCGAGACGGCCCGTCTGTGCAGCGCCGTTCATGTAGCCGTAGTACTCGTCGCTCAGGTGTTCGCCGATGAAGAAGAGGCCGTCGAAGACCACCTCCTGGCGGCGACGCGGTTTGGCCGCTTCGATCCAGAAATAGTCGGCGAAGCGTGTGAGCTGTCCCGGGCGATAGCTCGCGTATGAGCCGCCGGACTCCTTCTCCCGGTGCCAGCGGGTCCGGGTGAACTTGCCAACGGCCCAGACGAATGCCGGGATGGCTACCGTGAGTTGTCTCAGGAACCTTGAACCGACGCTCTGGGAGGACCCCTTCACGGCCTTGTCCGCTTGAGCACCACCCGTGAAGAAGGTGAGTGCGGCGTCCTCGCGTTCCGGCTGCCGCATGCTGCCGTCCCACACGACGGTGAATTCCTGGTCGTCCCAGGACTCGCCCACGAATCCCATCGGAGTGCGCCAGGTGCGCTGAAACGAACGGCCGATCAGCTTCTCGTTCCGCCCGAGCTCGGACTCGCTGACAAACGCCGTGAATTCTTCGGGCAGGTCGGCGTCGACGGCCACGCGACGAAACGGCGGAAACGGCATCGCGACGATCACGTAGTCGGCCTCGGTCCGCGTCACCTTGCCGCTGCGCGACCGGAACTTGAGACGGTAGGTGCCTGCATCCGTATGTTGGATACGTTGTAGCGATCGGTTGACCATCACCTGGCCTTCGAGCTCTGCCGCAAGCGCGTCCGTCACCTGTGCCGAGCCGCCGGCGACCGAGAACTGCTCATCGTTGAGACCCGTGGTCCCCACCTGTTTGCCGCGCACTCTCGGAAGGTTGTAGATCAACTGAATGGCGGAGGATTCCTCGGGTTCGACCCCGTACTCGGACCGAATCCCGCCCTCGAGAAGAGCGCGCACCTCGGTGGTCGGGATCTTGTCGGCGTGCAGGTCGAGGTAGTCCGTCACCGACAGCGCATCGAGCTCCGGCGCCACGGCGTCCCAGTCTTCGTCCAGCCGGTCGTAGTCGTCGCCGATCTGATCGGCGATCGGCCGCAACAGGTCGGCGAGCTCACGCTCCGGGATCATCCGGTCACCGAGGTAGTACCCCGTCGCGGGCACACCCTCGACCTCATCGATAGCGCTCTTCTCGTCGACGAGTTCCAGGCCGAGCTCATCAACAAGATCGATCATGTCGGTGTGATCGCTGTTCACGAAGTGACCGCCCAACTCGAACACGAGCCCGTCGCGGGTTTCCGAGCGCATCCGCCCACCAACCGCATCGCGCGCTTCGTAAACCTGCGCCGTGAGTCCCTGTTTCTTGAGCTGATACGCCGCGTTCAGACCCGCCACGCCCGCACCGATGATCGCAATCCGGGGCGCCGCGGAGCCCTGCCACGCGGCGACCGCTGCAGGGAACGCTGCGCTGGCGGTACCGGCAACGGCCGCGGACCGAACGAACCGGCGTCGGGACCAGCCGTCGAGCCGCAGGCTGTGATCGCGTTGGCCGGGCTCGCGAGCGATGTGGACCATGCGCGACAGCGCTCGGAAGAATGGTGAGTGCGGCATCAGCGCGCGTCGAGAGCTGCGGCCAAGTCGACCGACCAGTTCTGAATCCAGCGCCAGGCGCCAGAGCCTTCGCCGACCCGAACCATCAGGAAGCGCCCATCCGCCGCAACGTCATACAGCGGATTGCCGAATTGATCCTCTTCGTAGGCACTCCCGGAGAAAAGCCGTCGCGGGGTGCCGATCTGGACGCCGTCGTCGAGGTTGATCGAGACCTCCATCATCGCGTTGCCCTGCAGGAAGAAGACGTGCCTGCCGTCGTCCGACCAACTCGCAGCACTCCCGTTCGCTTCGGAAATGGGCCAGACCTGACTCTCGATGTTGGGATACTGCCGCAGGAGAACACGATCTTCTCCGAGCTCGTCGGATACGTAGACGAACGCCCGGCCGCTGGGAGACATCACGGGGCCGCGCTCGTTCGCTTCGGTTTCAAGCAGTGGCTCCGCGGATCCGTCCATGTGGAATCGCCAGAGATCACGACCTCTGTTCGGCGTGATGACGTAGCCCAGGGCAGCGTCGCCTCCCGGCAGGAAACTGGTGGGAACTGACTGCTCGGCCGTCGTGAACATGCGCGGCGGTTCGCCGCCGGTCGGGTGCCACTTGATGTAGGCGGTGGTGGGTCCCGGCTTGGGGAGCAACCGGCGCTGGGTGATGTCGTCGAGAGAAACCACGGTGGGCTCCGTCCCGATCCACGCGATCTTCGACTCGTCTGGGCTCAGTGATACGCCGATCGCCCCATTGGCACCCAACGTCTGCTGGTTGCCGAAATCCATGGTGACGCCGGTCGGAGTCTCGACGCCGTCGCGATCGACCCACACCACGTGGCGCTCCGTGGGGACTTCCATGGGGAAGAAGGCAAGCCCCGACGCATAGAGAGAAGCGACGAGCTGGGCGCCAACAGAGCTTGTGCTCGTAATGAGTTCGACGCCGGGCGGAGCGATGCTGCGCTCGGAACCGGTGAGACGGAGCGCGATCGGATCGAACGGCGCGGCCACCAGAGCCCCGCGCTGGAAGAACACGAGCGTCGACGGCGCCACAAAGTGCGGCGAGTTGCCGGCCACGATTTCGGTGAACTCCCCCGTGTCGAGGTCCACCGCACCGACGGTCGGAATTCCTTGCTGCTCGATGCTCGCCGACACGAGCAACGTGCGCGATCCGGGCAGCCGGACCGGATGCGAGAGCCATGTGTCATCGGCCAGGCCTTTGACGTCGAGCGGTTGGGCCACGCCTCCGGTCACCGGTACTGTCAGGAGTTCGCGTCCTCCCAGGGGAGCGATGATCAGAGTGTCGTCATCCATCCAGACCATGCGTTCGGTCCCGCCAGGGATGGTTGCGACCTGGCTCGGCTGACCGCCGAGTAGGCGCACGATCTTGAGGGTGCCCGTTGCCGCGAAGACCACCGATTCACCATCGGGAGAGAACGTCGGTGACGAGGCGAACCTGGTTCCAGGCACTGAGCGGGTGATGCCGTCGTCGAGCCGCCGGAGGTACATGAGACGCTCGCTGTCGGCGTCGCGCCCGACATAGACGATCGTCTGGCCGTCCGGGCCCAGCACCGGTGCCTCGCTTGCAAGCGGCGGCGGGTCGAACACGAGTTCGCTATAGGTGGTTGTCAACGGTTCTGGAGGCGCGCTGCCCCAGTAGCCGGAAGCCACCGCACCTACGACCAGTCCGGTCACAAGAGTCGCCGCGATTGCGAACCAGCCGAGCCCGCTCGCTGCCGCCGCAGCCTGATCGACTTCTTCATCCACGTCGTGGTCGGCCTCGACAATGGCGATCCGCGCGACGCCCATATGCGGCAAACGCATGGAGACATCACGGCGCAAGCAGCGTTCGATCAGATCGCGTAGCCAGTGCGGCGCATCGGCAGGGAGGCGCGACAGGTCCGGCTCGCGGCTGATCACGGCGGCGAGCACCTCGGTCACGTCGTCGCCCTCGAAGAGGCGTTGCCCGGCCAGCATCTCGAACATCACGGCGCCGTAGGCCCAGACGTCGGCCCGGCGATCCACCTCGGCACCCTTGGCCTGCTCGGGCGCCATGTAGGGCGCGGTGCCCATGATCATTCCGGGCTGCGCCGCGGTCATCATGATGGTGGGCGACTCGGCCACTCCCTCGCGGGGCTCGTGCTCGACTGACTTGGCCAGGCCGAAGTCGAGGACCTTGGCGGTCCCGTCCGGCGTGATCTTGATGTTGGCCGGCTTCAGATCGCGATGCACGATGCCCTGGTCGTGTGCGGCCTCGAGCGCAGCCGCCACCTGCTCGGCGATCCTCAAGATGTCGGCGCGGTCGAGGGTGGCCTCGGCGATGCAGTCGGCCAGCGTGTCCCCCGGAATCAGTTCGAGTACCAGCGCAACGCGCCCTTCGCTCTCCTCGATTCCGTGGATCGCACCGATGTTCGGATGGCTCAGCGTGGCCAGAGAACGCGCTTCGCGACGGAAGCGTTCCAGCGTTTCCGGATCCTCGGTCAGCGCCTCGGGAAGGAACTTGAGGGCGACTTCGCGACGGAGCTTGGTGTCCGTCGCCTGATACACCTCGCCCATACCGCCTTCGCCAAGCTTGGCGCCGATCTGGTAGTGCGCGATGGAGTCGGACATGGGTCCCGGGGAAGCAGAGGCAACAGCGCAGGATTATGCGCTACCGACACCCGCGACACCATCGTAAGAAACGGCCGACGGTGCTCAGACGAAGCGGCCCGCCTGCTCCAGCACTTCGATCGGATGTCCATCGGGGTCGGACACGAAGAAATAGCGTCCGAGGAGTTCTCCGTCGTAGTCCATCTGCTTGAGCGGTCCCGGCCGCAGGCCTTCGGACTCCAGGCGGGTGCGCTCCGATTCGGCGTGCGGAACGCTCACCGCGAGATGGCCGTGTCCGGCGCTCATTTCATGAGGGTCGGTGCCACCGCGATTCCACATGAGTTCGATCTCGAAATCGGATTCCGCGTTGCGCAGATACACCAGTGCGAAGCTGTCGAATTCGACGCGGTCTACGACCTCGAGATCAAAGGCCTGTTTGTAGAACTCGACCGATGCTTCCAGGTTCGCCACCCGGATCATGCTGTGAACCAGCTTCGCCATGACTCGTCTCCGTAGATCCAAACCCAGGCAGGGGTGACTCCACAGTGCACGCTGGCTCCTGGCGTGCCAACTACGGCCGCAGGGTCGGTGGACGGCACCGGACGCTATTAGCCGTTGTCGCGCGACGCTATCAAGACTAGAGTTGCGACCTGTCGCTGAGATTGACCGTTCGGCCGGCCGTGCCGGCCCTGGGTAAAGAGGGGTCGTGGAAGGCAAAGTCCTCGGTAGCTACGAGATCCTCGAACGTCTGGGCGCGGGCGGCCAGGGGCACGTCTATCGCGCACGCGATACAACGCTCGACCGCGAGATCGCGGTAAAGGTCCTTCCTCCGGCGTTCATCGCCGATCCGTCGCGGCTCAAGCAGTTCCAGCAGGAAGCCAAGATGCTGGCGGCGGCCAGCCACCCGAATATCGCAGCGGTCTATGCGATCGAAGAGTTCGAGGAGATCCGCTTCTTCACGCAGGAACTCGTTCCCGGGATGACGCTTGCGGACAAGATCAAGAGCGGCCCCCTCGACCTGCTCGATACGCTCGAGATCGCGCGTCAGGTAGCGGCAGCTCTGGAGACCGCGCACGAGAAACGACTGATCCACCGCGATCTCAAACCGGCCAACGTGATGGTGCAGCCGGACGGGCGCGTGAAGGTTCTCGACTTCGGCCTCGCTCTCCCGGTGGATCGTGAGGACGGTGACGAGGAATACGGCCTGAGCGACTCCGCCGCCACGATTAGCCGCACCGCCGACAGCATCATCGTGGGCACGGCTCCCTACATGAGTCCGGATCAGGCACGCGGCAAGCTTGTGGACCGGCGCACCGACGTCTGGTCCTTCGGCTGCATCCTGTTCGAGTGCCTCAGCGGCGAACGTCCCTTCGAGGGCGACACGCTTCTCGACACGCTATCGGCGATTGTGCGATCGGAGCCCAACTGGGACGTGCTCCCCGCCACCGTCCCGCGCCGGCTGCGCCATCTGATTCAACGCTGTCTGCGTAAGCGCGTCAGCGACCGCATCCAGCACGTCGGTGACGCCCGCATCGTTCTCGAAGAACTGATCGCGGACCCGACAGCAGGCCAGGATATCTTCGGAGAACCCGGCGGCGAGAGCGCGGCCCCCGCGGCGATCCCACCAAGCGGCAGCGCGCGTAACTTCGCCGCAGCAGCTCTGATCGGCGGCCTGGCGCTGGGCGCAGCGGCGATGTGGGCTCTGCAACCGGCGGCGCCCGCCCAGAAAACGCTCAGGATGTCGAAGTCGCTCGAACCTGCACGGCTCGACTTCGAGAACTCTTCCGCAATCGCCATCTCGCCGGACGGCGAACGAATCGCCTATTCAGCACGACACGAGGGAGAACTGACGCTCTTCGTGAGCGCCCTGGGCGCCTTCGACGCGGTGCCCATCGACGGAACCGCTGGCGCGATGAACCCGTTCTTCTCGCCCGATGGTTCGTGGGTCGGGTTCTTCTCGGAAAACTTCCAGCTCGCCAAGGTTCCCGTAGATGGTGGCGTGGTCGTCCCGATCTGCGACGTTCCCGTCGGCAACATCGGAGCCACGTGGCTGGAAGACGACTCGATCGTCTTCGCGACCTTCTCCACAGGCGCCGGACTGCAGCGCGTGGCGGCCAGCGGTGGCGAACCGTCGTTCGTCACCGAACTGAATCTCGAAGCTGGCGAAACCAATCACGGCTGGCCGCATGCCGTTGCCGGACGAAACGCCGTGCTGTTTGCCGTCAGTCGCGTGGACGGAAACCACATCTCGGTGCTCGATCTGGCTACCGGCGAGCACCGCCTGGTGATGGAAGGCGGCGACCAGGCGCGCTACACGAACTCAGGGCACCTCCTCGTGAGCCAGCAGGGTGCGCTCCTCGCGATGCCGTTCGATGTCGCCGCGTTCAAGGTCACGGGCACGCCGGCTGTGGTTGTGGAGGATATGTTCGGCACAGATCGCAACGCCACGGGCTTCGACGCAAGCCCGAACGGAACGCTGGTGTATGCGCCGGGGGCGAAGCAGGACCTCGACCGGTTCGTCTGGGTTGACCGCGGCGGAGCCGTTGAGCCCCTGCCGCTGGAGCCTGGCAGCTACGGGCACCCGCGGATCGCGCCGAATGGCACGCAACTCGTGTTCGATTCACCACATGACGGTGGCCAGGACATCTGGGTGTACGACACGACCCGCAACATCGCGACTCGCCTCACCACAGCCGGTGACAATGTGTTGCCTGTGTGGTCCCCGGACGGACGGCAGATCTTGTTCGCATCCAGCGGACGGGGCCAGACCGGCCTGTATTGGCACCGCAGCGACGGCTCGGGAGAGTCGCACCTGATGGCGGAGGCCGAAGGCTCACTATGGCCGTTGTCCTGGCAGGAGCAGCAGATCGCCTACTACGCGCTCAATGCCGACACGGGGCGGGACATCTGGATCTACGAGGCAGGCAGCGACGGTGACGGCGGGGGCGGGGCTGCTGCCAGGCCGTTCCAGGCCACCAGCTTCAACGAACGCTCCCCGATGATCTCACCGGATGGCAGATGGGTGGCCTACGTGTCGAACGACTCCGGTCGGGACGAGGTCTACGTCAAGGGACTGGGCGGCGAGGAGACGAAGTACACGATCTCGAACGGCGGCGGGGTTGAACCGGTCTGGGGGCCCGATGGTAGCGAGCTTTTCTATCGCTCCGGACGCTCGCTGATGGTCGTGCCCGTCATCGCTGGACGCACCTTGCAGATCGGATCGCCACTCTCGCTCTTCGAAGGAGACTTCAAGCAGGAACCCGTGGCCGGCAACCAGTACTACGACATCAGCCCGGACGGTCAGCGCTTCCTGATGATCCTCGAGGACGAGACCCAGCGCGGCCCCGACAAGCTGCACGTGATCGTCGGCCTCGGCGCGGAACTGACCGACCCCAGTTCCTAGCCCGTCGCCAGGGGCGGGAGCAGCGGCTAGGTGCGATGGTACTCGCCTTCCATGAATGGCTTCCACGTCTCGCCGTCGTCAGACATGAGCATGGCCGTCCGGAAGCTGTTGTCATCCGGAACTTCATAGCGAAGCTGCACTTTCGTGCTCGAGGTCATATCCGCCATGACGAGCGTGTTGCCGTCGAAGTTGCCCTCGAACACCTGGGGCGGAGTGCCGGTCGACTCGAACCAGTGCATCCGGTAGACCTCTGCGTCGGGGTCGTAGCCCCACACGCCGTGCCCGCGGTGGGTGACCACGCCGTCGCGCTCCTGCTCCACGTTGCCGATCAGGAAGAAACTGCCGAGATCGACCTTCCAATCCTGCCGACCGACCGCCATCGCGCCGTCGGGCAGCCACTTGGACGGGTGCATCTTCTCTTGCCCTTCCCAGTTGCCCTCGAGGCGTCCGAGTTCGCGGTGGGCGTCTGTAACGTCCGGCATCCCGTGCATCGCTTCAGTCTCTCCCTCGTGTCTCGCTGCAGGCCTGAGCCGCGAGTATGCACCGGAGGACGGCTGCGAGGGAGAGGTTGGCGGCTATTCCGCCGCGATCTGCTGAGCCTCGGCGAGACGGCGCTTCGCGTGAGCGGTCGCGGCGGGCACGAGGTCGTCACAGCAGAAGAGAATGATCTGACCATCGACCACCCGGAAGTAGTCGGGGTTCACCTGGCCGCCGGTGAGGGGACACAGATGGGCGTTGCGCACGCCATAGCGGCCGGGGTCCGTCTGGAACCGGTCGCGTGATGTAGCGTCCGCAAAGACGTATCGATAGCCGCTGAACTCAACGGCCAGTCTCGGATCCCCGGGAACCCGTTCGCCACCGACCAGGCGCACCGGATCGAGTCCGCCGAGAACCGTCGGGGCCGACGAAGCATCGACCGCCGCCACCGCGGCGCCGGCAACGAACGCGCACAGCGCAAGCAGGACTACGGCGTGCACGGGCCGGCGGGCTCGTGCGAATGCGGGGTCCACCAAGCGGGTCACACGACAAAGCACGCTCCCGTCGCCCATGCCGAGTGCGGGCACCCCGACTCGCCAGGCTTCCAGACCCGCGAGCCCGCGAGCGTAGCCGGCAACACCGCAAAACCGAGCGGCGAGATCGTCGCAGCAAGCTTCACGCTCAGCGGCCACGCGGCGGGCGATCCAGTGGGCGCCGGGATGAAAGAACAGTAGGCGCAGCGCGGCCGTCTGAAGGATGTTCATCGGGTAGTCGCGTCGGCGCACGTGGGCGACTTCGTGCGCCAGCACCGCATCGACCACGCCAGCCGACAAGACGGAGGTAGCGCGGGGCATCAGGATCGTCGGTGCGAACCACCCGATCAGTGCCGGCGACTGCAACTCCGCGGTTGTCCGCAGCGCGATGTGCCGGCTCACTCCGAGCCGCGTACGCGTTTCGTCCAGCCGCGCCGTCAGCTCCGGCAAGGCCGCAGCCGAGCGACGCACCAAGCCGCGACACCGGATCCAACCAATTCCGAGGTGCATCAGCCCGATCACAACGCCGGCGATCCACCCGACGGTGAGCCAGCTCACCGCGCGGTCCAGTGGCACGGCGATGCGGTCGGACCAACTGGCCGCCTGCTCCACCGGCGCCGGGGATTCCGTGCCGGGATTGGTCCAGATATGCGCGGCGTCGATCGTGAGTCGGCCGTCCTCACCTTGATGCGGCATCACAGGCGGCGCGGTTGCTGCGACGAGCTGGAGGCCGGTCAAGGCGGGAACCGCAATGGCTGCAACGAGGGCGGCGACTGCGATCGCATGCCGGATCCGAGCGGCGCGCCGCGGCAGCAGCCACAGAAGCGCGAGCAGCGCGAGCGCCAGCAGCGCAACCTGCCAGGCCGAGTGCACCAGAGTCCAGCCAACCGGCCGAACCAGATGCAGCGGCAAGAGGTGATGCCAGTGAGCCATGGCTAGTCGGACTCCAGCTGGTCCAGGAGCTTGCGAATGCGTTCCAGCTCCTCGGGGCTGCTGCGCCGCGACTCGAGCGCCCGCATAACCAGCGTTTCCGCTGAACCACTGAAGGCCCGATCGACAAGATCGCCCACCAACCCGCGCTGGGTATCGTCGCGCGATCCCGCCGCCGAGTAGACGTGCGCGCGAGCCGACTCGTCACGCTCCACGAGACCCTTGTCGTGCATGATCTGCATCAGCTTCAGCACGGTCGTGTAGCCGCTCACCGACTCGCCGCCCAGGCCGTCTTGAACTTCGCGCACGGTACACGGACCGCTGGCCCAGAGAACCTGGAGAATCCCCAGCTCGGCATCGGTTGGTCGTGCGGCAGGCGACATCGGCTGCAAGTATCCAGCGCGGCGGGGACCGGAAGAACGAAGGTCTTCGTACTGTGCCAGACCCCTGTGGTCTCGTGCAACTTCGCCGCCCGGACTTGATATTCACATTTCGTGAATATAGGTTGTGGAAGTCAATATTCACAGAATGTGACTATCTGGAAACCACGAGCCTCACCGCGATGAAATCCACGGAAGAACATCTGCCTCTGAAGCCGCGCATCTTCGAGATACTGCTCGCTCTACTGCGGGGCGACGACCACGGCTACGCCATCATTCAGGAGCTAAACCGGAGTTCGCGCACCCGGATTCTGCCCGGCTCGTTCTACCGCGACCTGGAGTCGATTGAAGCGGCCGAGATGATCGAGGAAGTGGACTCGCCCCCGGGGACGGCGGGTCGCAAACGCTGCTTCCGAATCACGTCATTCGGTCGCACGGTGGTGCGAGCCGAAGCGCGTCGAATGGAACAGCTCGCTCAGGTCGGAACCGAGCTACTCCAACAGTCGCGCGGCGAAAGTTGAAGCTCCTGCGCTGGCTCTACTGCTGCGCCTTGCGCGCGTACCCGGCGAGCTTTCGGCGGCGGTTCGCCGACGATCTCGTGGCCGCGTTCGACGACGGCATGTCGAATCCCGAATGGGCGGCACACGAAGAATCGCGCTGGCTGTTCGCCTTGCGGTCGATTCTCGACGCGCTCAACCACGGCCTGAGGCGTCGGCTACGCCGAGCCCCGGCCACCACTTCTCCGAGCCCCATCCTCTCTTTGCCAGTTCTCCGCCGCGCCAATCCCCTGGACACGACGATGCGAGACATTCTCTGGGGGCTACGCGCCCTGCAACAAAGACCCTCAATGGCGCTTGCCGTCATCCTCACGCTGACCATCGGGATCGGCGCCACGACGGCGATGTTCTCGCTCATGGACGCGGTGCTCTTTCGCGAACTCCCCTACCCAGCGTCGGACCGGCTGGTCGCGGTCCAGCAACGCGACACCCGGACCGAGCAGGTCGCGGCGCCGATATCGCCGGCGAACTACCTGGACCTGCGCGAGGCATCGGAGACCTTCGAAGACGTCGCTGGAACGCTCTTTCGACCTTTCGGGCCGACCGTTCGCATCGACGATGAACCCGCCTTCTCGGCGCAGGTCTTCACGGTTACGTACAACCTTTTCGAGGTCCTGCGCACGGAGCCAGCGCTGGGACGCGGCTTCAGCAGCGCTGAAGCGGATCCGGAGGGACCCAAGACCGCGATCCTCAGCCACGACTTCTGGATGCGGACGTTTGGTGGCGCGCCGACGACTCTTGGCCGGACGCTGAGCGTGGGCGGCATCCAGCGCGAAATCATCGGAGTGATGCCCGAGGGCTTCTATGTCGAGGTCCCCGTCGACATGTGGATCCCGATGGACTACGACGCGCGGGTGCATTTCGCACTGGCCGCAGAAATCCGTCACATCGGGATGCTCAACCTGATCGGGCGACTCGCCGACAGGCGCACTCCGGCGGAAGCGTCGGCTGAGATGACCGGGCTGCTCGCCTCGCTGGTGCGGGAGTACCCGGAGGACAACGAGGGGATCGCCGCGGTGGTGCGCACCGCCAAGGAACGGCAGGTGAGCGCCCACACCGAAACCCTCTGGTACATGGGAGCCGCAGTCGCGGGCATGCTCGTGATCGCTGCGCTCAACATGGCCGTCCTGCTCGTGGCCGCTGCGGCGTCCCGCCAGTCCGAGATCTCCACGCGACTAGCGCTGGGATCGAGTCGACGCCGGCTCGTGCAACAGGGGCTCGCCGAGAGCCTGATTCTCAGCCTTGCGGGCGCCGTCGGTGGTGGGTTTCTGGCCGTCGCGCTGATCCGCAGTCTGCTCGGAGCACTGCCCGCGAACCTGCCCCGCCAGAGCGAGATCGTCGTGGACGCCCGTGCATGGGGATTCGGGCTGGGTGTGGCCGTGGTGGCCGGCGTCGTGTTCGGCCTGATGCCGTTGTGGCTCCACATGCGCACGGAACCGATCGAGGCTCTACGGAGTCGCTCCGGCAAGAACACCGGCTCCGCCAGGCTTCGGCGCGCCTTGATCGTGGCCGAAGTCGCCCTCGCCTTCGTTCTGCTGATCGGTTCCGGGGTCCTGCTTCGCAGCCTCGACAAGGCGTTGCGGGTCGACCCGGGCTTCACGATCGCCGGTGTGATGACTACGGGCACCGCGGTGCCTGCAGCCACGGCCGAGTCCGCCGAAGGGCGCATAGCCCACTTCACGAATCTCCGCGATGAGCTTCTTGCGATTCCGGGCGTTGTCGAGGTCGGCTACTCGTCGCGGACACCGCTCCGAGGCAACAGCGTCGAAACCGAGATCACGATCGAGGGGCGCCCTGCCACGCCGAATTCGCCGATGATGGTCGAGTTTCGCCGAGCGAGCGCGGAGTTCTTCCCCGCACTGCAGATCCCGCTGGTGAACGGCCGCCTGTTCGATCCACAGGATCGACCGGACACGATGCCGGTGGCGATCATCAACGCGTCGGCCGAGCGACAGCACTTCGCCGGAGACGCAGTGGGACGCCAATTCAGCTGGAACAACTCGGGAACCCTGTTCACCGTGGTTGGTGTTGTGGGCGACATCCGTCACTTCGGACTCGACTCCCCCGCAACACCGGAGATGTACATCTCCACCACACAATTCCCGAACGACTCGTCGGCGATCTTCGTGCGCACCTCGGGGGATGCATCCGCGCTTGCAACGCCCATTCGGCAGCGCGTCCAACAAGCCAACCCCGCCGACCCGGTGCCGACGATGCAGACCATGGACGGGCTCGTTGCCGACTCGCTCACCCCACGTCGCTTCCCCGCCATTCTCGTGTCGGGGTTCGGACTCTTCGCACTCTTGTTGTCGGCGATGGGTCTCTACGGAGTGCTGGTCTATCTCGTGGAGGAGCGCTCGCATGAGATTGGCGTCCGCATGGCGCTCGGGGCGGGACCGAGCACGATGGCGCGCAGCGTGGTCGCCGACGGCCTCCGCACCACCGCCGTCGGTCTGGTGATCGGCGTCCCAATCGCCTTGCTCGCGACGCGCTCGTTGGGCGCGCTGCTCTTCGACGTGAGTCCCACCGACCCGCTCACCTACATCGCCATCGCCGCGCTCCTGCTCGGTGTTGCCGCCACGGCAAGTCTGGTAGCGGGCCGTCGCGCGACACGCGTGGATCCCGCGGCGGTTCTAACCCGGAGCTGATGCGGAAGCTTCGACTACTCCTCGATCACGGTCACCAGCGTCTGCACCTGGCGTCGATTCCGGGCAACGTGGTCGCGGACGTCGATAGCGAGCGTGTACTCGCCGGAGGACAGATCGGCCGGAAGCTGATAGTGAAACAAGAACCGCATGCTCCGGCCGGACGCTTCCAGCTCAGTCGCCACGACCTCTCCCTGCGCCAGGTTGCGTGGCGTGCCTTCCGGGGTCAGCAGCAATATCGATGAGCTGACCTGCGGCGTACCCGTGGCGGGGTCTGTCCCGAGATCCTCGGCTCGCAAGTACAGCCACCCGTTTTCGCCCGGACGAACAACCTCGGGGTTAACAGGCACGAGTTCGCGTCCTGCCACGACAAATGGGTAGGTCAGATCGTGGGCCGCGCGATGCGGCGGAGGCTCGGTCAATTGGAGTGCACGTGTGAGCGGGGCGCGACTCGGTGGCACCACGAACAACGCCCGAGACAGGCGCAGATCCCCTGCATCACGCGAGGGGGTGTCGAACGTGACCGTCCGCGACGTCATGAGACCGGTATGCGCCTCGCGAATGAGCACCTTCACGAAATAGCGCCCCGCAGGCACCTGCAGTTGGTTGTAGTAGCGCAGGGGCTCATCGAAGTCGGCGGCGTCAAGCGCGCCGGGGTCGACCACCAGCCGTGTCCGGAAGTAGTCGGACACCGTGCTCCAGGGGGTGAGAGCGAAGCCCAGAATGTCCAGATCGAGGCCGCCGTCACCGCGCGCCTCGACGAGCTTTCGCATGTGCTTCCCCGACACGCTGGCGACGACGCCGAGTCGCCGCTGCCCCTCGGGCGCGTCCACTGCAGCTGCCAACAAGTTCATCTCAACGTCGTTGATCTCCGTGCCGATTTGCAGTGCCTCGGCAACGCGATACTGCCGTTGAGCAGCGGTCCAGCCTGCGGCGCGCGACGGGAACTTGATGAACGTGGGAGCCCAGGCAACCGCCACCGTGGCTCGACGCGAAGAGACCTCGAGCGTTGCCTCATCCGGATCGCCAGGCAGGATGGGAAACCCCAGCACGTAGTACTTCCGCGTCCTTTCTTCGACCTCTTCGAGGCCGTTGTTTACGGCGTGACGAAAGAACCAACTAGTGCCGCCGGTCTCGGCCGACAACCAGAGAAGAGCCTGACGACTGACGAACGTCGTCGCGCGCGCGCGACTCTCCGGACGAAAGGTCGGCGTCATCTCGCGCACGTCATGAACGTTGCTAACCGGCAAGTTGCTCGGCTGGAAGGTATGGATCGCCACCCCCGCCAGAGCCGCGGTTCTTGTCGATTCCATGAGCGTCTGACGCCCGCCATGGTCCTCCACAAGCCTGTCGCTGTACCCACGCGAGAAGTAGAGCAGATGCTTGCGGCCCTCAATCGCGCCCAACGTCCCTGCAATCTCGCGAAGTGAGTCGAGTGAGTTCTCGGACTGCATCTCGACGCGCGTCTGCTCCATCTCGCGGAGGAACTCTTCTGCGTCGGTCACGTCGTTGTCGAGCAGGTCCACCAATTCGTCGAGCGGAATGTCCTGGTTGAGATCGGCGATGCGCTCCGAGGCCCGGGCCGTTGTGATCGCCCCGAGTGCTTGCAGACTCAGCGAGTGGTCCGCCGTGAACGGCACGTGGTAGCTCAGGCCACGTCGTGGGCTGTAGGTGGCAAGCCCGACCATATCGGCAGGCGCCACGCGTTCCTCGAGAAACCGGATCGCCGAATTGCGTGCGTTGCGTAGATCTGAGCGGCTCATCCGTGTCAGGTCGAGATAGACCAGAAAGTGTCGCCGAGCCACAGGTGGCCGCGTGCTCTCCAAGTCCGCCACGCCCATACCCGACACCGGAGTGTTGGCGCTGGACATTGCGGGTGCGGCGTCTGCCCGCGCGTCCACAGAGTAGGCCGCCACAAGATCGCGTGGCACACCGTTCACGAGCAGCCTGAAATCGTCGGTCGAGAGGCCGTCGGCAAAGTTGCCGTCGTCGTCCTCCACGGCGACTTCGATCCTCGCAATGTCGACCGCGGCACCGAATTGGGGCGCAACCGTTTCCTGCTGCGCGAGCGCGGGCGCAATCGCCGCGAAGGTGACTAGGGCAAACACGAAGTGGCCGGGTTGGCGACTTCTGGGTCGCGGGCGTCGCATCATCGTGGAGCGATCCTGGCCAGGGGAAGGCGGGCCAAACGGCGCATCCGGCGCTTCGTGGCCGCCACCAATGTAACCGCCCCAAGTCGACGTCGCCAGGGCTGCACTGATGTTGCGCGGTGGAGGGATTGCGCGGGGCGCACTACGCTTTCGCGATCAACGCGCACTCAAATCGATTTTCGTTCAGGAGCTGTGATGAAGCTACGTGCCAGTTCTGCCCTGCTCACCCTCATTGCCGTGATCAGCCTAACGGCGCTCCCGCCGTCGGCGAGTGGCAACGCCGCCATCGCTCCTGATCCCGACGACACGCGGATGCTTGCAGCGCCGGCGATCTCGGCGACCCATGTCGCGTTCATCTATGCGGGCGACCTCTGGAGCGCGCGGCTGGACGGCAGCGATGTGCGCCGCCTGACGACCCATGTGGGGCAGGAGTCCTGGCCGGTGTTCTCTCCCGACGGGGACTGGATTGCGTTCAGCGCGCAGTACGACGGCAACCTCGATGTCTACATCGTTCCGACGCGCGGCGGAGAGCCGCGCCGGCTGACATGGCATCCGGGCCCGGACCTGACGCGCGACTGGACGCCCGACGGATCGGCGGTGCTTTTCGCCTCGCAGCGCGCCGTTCATACGAACCGACATCTGAAGCTCCACACCGTGAGCGTCGACGGCGGCATGCCTGAAGAGCTGCCGATTCCGTACGCCTTCTGGGCCAGCTACTCGGGTGACGGGTCGCACATCGCGTACACGCACTACGGCGACCGTCACCTGCAGTGGAAGAACTATCGTGGCGGCACGCAGGCGCGCATCTGGATCTACGACACGGCCGATCATGGCGTGGCCGACGTGATGAAGCCGGCTGGTGGAAGCAACGACACCGAGCCGATGTGGCTCGGTGACCGGATGTACTTCCTCTCCGACCGAGCGGGCGAGTTCAACCTGTTCTCTTCAGACATGGCGGGTGGCATCGTTACCCAGCACACGTTCCACGACGACTTCCCCGTGCTGCACGCGAAGGCGGGCGGCGGACAGATCGTCTACGAGCAGGGTGGCTATCTCTTCACCTGGGCGCCGGGCAGCTCCAGTCGCACCGGCGAGCGTCTACGCATCGGCGTGGCTGCCGACCTGATCGAACGCCGGTCGCGCTGGATCGATGGAGCGGAATGGATCCGCGGCGGCAGCGTGTCGCCGTCCGGCGCACGTGTGGCACTCGAGTATCGCGGCGACATCGTCACGGTTCCGGCCGACAAGGGCGACGTGCGCAACCTCACGGCGTCGAGCAGTGCACACGACCGGTCGCCCGCATGGTCTCCCGACGGTCAGACGATCGCCTGGTTCTCGGACGCCGGAGACGCCTATCGCCTGCACGTCGGCGACCCCATGGGGCGCGATGAGCCGCGTGTGATCGACGTTGAAGGCGCGGGCTACTACGAAGCGATCGACTGGGCGCCCGACGGCACGAAGCTCACATACACCGACAACGCGATGGCGCTATGGCTGCTTGACCTCGAAACGGAGCAAACCACGCAGATCGCCAAAGAGCCGTACTACGGCCCGTTCAAGACGATCTCGGGAAGCTGGTCGCCCGACTCGGCATGGATCGCCTACACGGTCCCAACCGAGGCGGACTTCCGCCAGGTGTGGCTCTTCAACGTGGCCGACGGATCTCGTCACCCGATTACCGACGGACTCTCCGACGCCTTCTTCCCGGTGTTCGACGGCTCGGGCAAGTATCTCTACTTCCTGGCGTCGACCGAGGCCGGCCCGGTGCGTGGCTGGTTTGCCATGTCGAATGCGGACATGTCGGCCAGCAGCGCCATTTACCTCGCGGTTCTCGAGGCGGGAGCGGCATCGCCGCTGAAGCGTCAGAGCGACGAGGAGCCTGTGGCCAGCGACTCCGACGCGAGTGACGACGAGGATGCCGCTGAAGACACTGGCGTCGAGTTCGATCTCGAAAACGTGCACCAGCGGATCGTCGCGCTGCCGGTTGGCGAGGCCGACTACTCGTACCTGGAAGCCGGGCAGCCCGGGAAGCTGTTCTACCTCCACCGCCAGCCGGGTCAGGGTTATGGCGAGTTCGGCGGGCCCGGCACGATCAAGATGTTCGATCTCGGATCGCGCGAAGAAACCAGCATCGGCGGACCCGCCTTCAACTACACACTCTCAGGGGATGGCAGCAAGCTGATGGCCGTGATGCCCGGAGGGCAGTTCGTGATGGGCGCTGCCGATGCGCCGCTCAACCCGGCCGAGGGCGCTCTTCCGGTGGACCGCATCCGCGTCCGCATCGACCCGGTCGAGGAATGGGCGCAGATCTATCGCGAGGTGTGGCGCATCAACCGCGACTGGTTCTACGACCCCGGCATGCACGGGTCGAACTGGGACGCGATGGGCGAAAAGTACTCCGACTTCCTCGGAGCACTCACCTCGCGCGCCGACCTGAACCGGCTCCTCCGCTGGCTCCAGTCGGAGCTCGCGGTGGGCCACTCCAACACCGGCGGCGGCGACTTTCCGTTCGATGTCGACAACGTGCAGGGCGGCCTGCTCGGCGCCGACTTCGTGGTCGACAGCGGTCGATACCAGGTGGAGAAAATCTACGGCGGCCTCAACTGGAATCCGAACCTGCGCTCACCGCTCACCGAACCGGGTGTCGATGTGAAGGAAGGTGAGTACGTCATCGCCGTGGACGGCGAAGACGTGGCGCCGCCGACGAATCTCTACTCGTTCTTCGAGAACACAGCGAACACATCGGTGGAACTCACCGTCAGCGCCACCGCCGACGGCGCGGATGCTCGGACCGTTTCGGTGGTTCCGGTTAACAGCGACTACGCACTGCGCAACCGCGATTGGGTGGAGGGCAATATCGCCAAGGTCGACGCTGCGACCGACGGCCGCGTCGCCTACGTGTACGTGCCCAACACCACGGGCCAGGGGCACGAGTACTTCAAGCGGTACTTCTTCCCGCAGGCGCACAAAGACGCGATCATCGTCGATGAGCGCTACAACGGCGGCGGGCAGGTCGCCGACTACTACATCGACATCCTGCGGCGGCCGTACATCTCGCACTGGGCAACCCGCTACGGCGGCGACTACAAGACGCCGTTCTACTCGATCCAGGGCCCGAAGGTGATGATCATCGACGAGACCGCCGGATCGGGCGGTGACCTCCTGCCGTGGATGTTCAACAAGCTCGAACTCGGGCCTCTGGTGGGCAAGCGCACATGGGGCGGTCTGGTTGGCATGCTCGGCTTCCCGGTGCTGCTCGATGGCGGCGGCATCACGTCGCCCAACCTGGGCATCTGGACCGAGGAAGGGTTCATCGTCGAGAACGTTGGCGTGCCGCCCGACTACGAGGTGGAGCAAACGCCAGCCGACGTGATCGCCGGTCACGATCCGCAGCTGGAGAAGGCGATCGAGCTGGCGCTCGAAGAACTCGCGGCCAACCCGCCCAAGGAGTACAAGCGCCCGCCGTTCCCGACCCGAGTGCGACAGCAGTAGCCGGAGTCTCCGCAAAAGCACCGCCTCTCCGGTTTTCCTGATGAGAACTCAGAGAACCGGGGAGTGCGATGCGGCTCGACAAGAACCCGACGCCAGAACAGCAACTCGAGCTGGTGCGAAGACACGCGCCCGTGCTGTGGCTGCATCCCGGCGAGGCGTTTCATCCGGTGCGGGCCGAGCGGATGCTCGACCATTCGGTGCTCTACCGGAAACACGGCGATGGCTACCGCCGCGTGCCCAATCGGCCGACCACCCTCGCCGAGCTCGCCCAGGTTGGCAACTCGAAAAACTGCCACCTGAAAATGCGCGAGCTCGAGATGGGCGAGTTGCATGTGGGTGGTGACTTCCCGTCCGATTGGGGACCCGACGCACTCGCCCGGCACGCGCGAACTCTCTATGGCCGCGAGTTGACCCTCGGCGTTCCCGGGCCAGCGACGCAGGATGGCCCGCACTATTACGCGCGGGTTTCAGGCAACGTGTCGATCCGCCGCGGGCAACCGGATGATCCGCACCTCGACTACCCCACCCTCGACGGCCACCCGTCCGACGGGAACTACATCCGCGTCGAGTATCACTACTTCTTCGTCTACAACGACTCCTGGAACCAGCATCAGGGCGACTGGGACAGCACGGTGGTGCTGTATCTCCGGAAGTCCGACGACGGCGAAATCAACGGCGATGGCTACCTGATGGTGCATATGCATCACGAACGGTGGGCCTGCGTGCTGCCGACGAGCAACGGATCGATCTGCAGCTGGGTCGGCCGGTGGCAGCGCGGCTTCGATAGGCGACTGGGAACCGCGTACGTACTCGACGGGCATCCTTACATCTTCATCGCGCGTGGCGCCCATGGCGGCTACCCGACGCCTGGGCACACCCTCTTCGGATTCAATCCTCCGATCATCGGCGAGGTGCTCTTCAACGCTGACGAGCGTCGGTTCGGCCGCGTGTGCATCGCGCCGCCGGACCTCTCCTCGGCCGCGATACGGGCGAACGTGCAGAGTGCCGGCGTAGACGACGCCGCGCTGCGCATCGGGCGGTGGTCTGAACCCACACTGATTACGTCCGCGCCCGACTGGTTTGACTTCAAGGGACTCTGGGGCCAGCCATCCAGCATCGAGGGCTGGTCGGGGCCCGCGGCCGGCCGACTCAGGTCGGGCACGTCGCGAAGAGACCTCAAGAACACGATGGCGAAGGGCTACGCGGCCGGACTCATTCTCGACCCGCAGTGGCACGGCATCCAGGAGTGCAGCGGATGAACGACGGGCCCGCAACGGCAGCCGAGGCTGGCGAAGGCGTGCAGGAGTTGATCGACCGGTTGCATCGCGAAGCGCCTCTCACCGACGTGCATGCCCACCCGTCGATGAAGTCATACCTGTTCGGTCGCGACCTCTGGACGCACGTGCGTGGTGGCCGAAACACCGATCCGGAAGCCTCGCGATCAGACTTCGAGGTGCTTCAGCGCGGCGGAGTCCGAGTAGTTTGGACCGCCCACTACGTGGTCGAAGATCAACTCGTGGACGACGCCCACGAGAACGCGCTCCTGCGGACGTTCGCGCGTTGCTACTTCCAGCGGTACGGCGTCGACATCTTCGTGAAGCTCCGCGTCGGCAAACCGTTCGACCGACTCCTGGAGATCATGAGCAAGCTCGAAGCGGAGGTGACGCGCGGGCCGCAGGAGCCTCACCAACGTCCGATCGAGTTCGCCAGGAACCCCGCTCACCTGCGGCAGATCCTCGGGGAGACTGACAACCGCGTCGCCTTCGTGCACACGGTCGAGGGGGCTCACGCACTGACCCGCGACGGCGGCGATGAGCTCCAGAACCTGGAGGCCCTGGCGGCACGGGGAGTGGCGATGCTGACGCTGAACCACTTCTACTGGAACGGCTACGCCGAGCAGGACGACGCGATGCCGAGCAGCATGCCTTGCCGGTCGGCCTTCAACACGGATGATGCTGAAGCTGTACTCACGGATCGTGGGCGCGCGCTCCTGCACAAAGCGCGTGAACTCGGGATCCTGCTCGACCTTGCTCATTGCACGGAATCCGCGCGCGACGCGATCTACGCGGAGATGGGCACCGCGGGGCCCCTGGTCATCAGTCACACCGGGGTACGCGCTCTCCGCAACAAGACGTACAACCTCCGTGATGAGGATATCGATGCGATCGCGGCGACCAACGGCGCGATCGGAGTCATTCTCATGTCGTACTGGCTCGGTGAAGACCACGACATGACCGAGCTACGAGGCGCTGAAGCTGTGTGGCGGGTGATGCGACACATCCACGAACGCACGCAGTCGTGGGATCACATCATGATCGGAACTGACTTCGACGGGTTCACCGATCCGCCCGACGATCTGCCGGATGCTTCATTCCTCGATCGGATCACCTTGCGCATGATCTGGGGTATGAAGAACGAGCTCGCCATGCCAGGCCCCGACATCGAAGTGGCTGCGCGGAAAGTGCTTGGTGGCAACGCGATGCGCGTGCTCGAGACGGGCTGGACCGGCACCGACTGATCGGGGGCTTGACAGATTCACCCCTATGTAGTGAACTACGGACTACCCTGTGTAGTTGACTACCAACGGAGGCCACCGTGGCCCGAATCACCTTCTCGACAGCGATCGTGCTGCAAGCGATTGCGGCGGGCTATCGATACGGATTCGACATCATGGAAGCAACAGGCTTGCCGAGCGGAACCGTCTACCCCGCGCTGCGCCGGCTAGACCGCGACGGCTTCCTGAGCTCGGACTGGGAAGACCGGGCCGAAGCGCTCACGCAGCAACGGCCGCCGCGCCGCTACTACGAGGTGTCGGAGCACGGGCAGCTCGCACTCTCGGATGCGCGGTCACGCTTCCATGGTCTCGAGCGCGCCGTTCCCGATGCTGCCAACGCGACTCCGCCCGAAGGCAACGCCTAGATGAACATCCGTCCCTTGCCTCGACTCGCCCGGACGCTCGTGCGTCTGGCCGCGCGAATGGTACCCCGCACGATCCGCTACGAGTGGGTGTGCGAGTGGGACGCGGAGTTGCACTACCTACAACAGAGCCGCCCGCATGCAATCAGGGCGGTCGAACCTGGTCACCGTGCGCCGCTCCCTCGGGTGTGTGACCGACGCCGTCTGGCTACGCACCCACGAATGGAGTCCCGACATGCTGCTACAAGACATTCGTTTCGCGGTTCGCACCCACCTGAAGCGACCCGGCTTCGCCGCGGTGGCGATCCTCACTCTCGCTCTTGGAATTGGCGCCAACACTGCGCTGTTCAGCGTCGTGAATGGGTTGCTATTGGAGCCGCTGCCCTACGAAGAGCCCGAGCGACTGGTGCGCTTGTACGGCACGAACTCGACCCGCGGGCTGACGCACTCGAATCTGAACCCGAACGACATGCTCGACATCGGGGCACAGGCCGAGTCGGTTCTGGGCGCGTCGTACTACTCCGGGTTCTCCGCAACGATGCAAACGGACACGGAGCCGACCCGTCTGATCGGCGGGTCGGTGCACTCGACCTTCTTCCAGGTGCTCGGGGTTGATCCTCATCAGGGACGCTTCTTCTCCGCCGAGGAGAACGTCGATGGCAACCACCGCGTGCTCGTTCTCGGCTACGACACCTGGCAGGTGCTCTTCGGCGCCGACCCGCAGATCGTCGGACGATCCGTCGACCTGGGGGACATCTACACGATCATCGGAATCGCGCCTCCCGGCTTCGTCGACCCCTTCGGCGGCCGGCAGATGTGGACCCCGTGGGCGATCGATTCGGAAAACCGTGGCGGGCACTTCATGCGTGCCGTCGGCCGACTCGCCCCGGGCGTCAGTCTCGAGCAGGCGCAGCAAGACATCGACGGCGCCTATGTGGCGATCGGCGAGGAGTACGGCAAGCAACATCGAGGCATCCGCGCCGAGGGTCTACAAACCGCGATGGTGGCGGACTCGCGACCACTCGTGCTGCTGCTGTTCGGAGCCGTCGGCTTCCTCCTGCTCATCGTGTGCGCCAACATCGCCAGCCTGATGCTCGCCAGAGCCGTGAACCGTCGCCAGGAAATCGCAGTGCGCATGGCGCTCGGGGCCGGCCGCGGCCGGCTCGTGCGACAGATGGTTACCGAGAGCTGGATGCTGGCGGCGGCGGGCGGAATTGCCGGAGTAGCCCTCGCGAGCTGGCTCATCAAGATGGTGGGCGGCGCCGCCGCGACGGCGATTCCGGGCGGACTATTCGACATTTCGTTGGATGCCCGCGTGCTCGCGTTCTCACTCGTGGTGACGCTAGGCGCGGGCGTCCTGTTCGGCCTGGCCCCCGCCCTCCAGGGCACCCGCGCTGAACTCGCCGACAGTCTGCGCGAGCGCGGCGCGGATCGCTCGAGTTCCGGCCGCCGTCGCCTACGCTCAGGCCTGGTCGTGGCCGAGGTTGCCATCTCGCTCATGCTGCTCATCGGAGCGGGCTTGATGCTCCGCAGTATGGGCAACCTGATGGCTGTCGATCCAGGGTTTGAGCCGACCGGCGTGCTGAGCTTCCGCATCGTGGTGCCGGAAAGCGACTACCCGGAATACCCACAGATCCCGGCGTTCTACGAGACCTTCATGGCCAACCTGGAAGCACTGCCGGGCGTCGAGTCGGTTGGGGCCGTGAACCGCTTGCCGTTCAGTGGGAGCTACTCCTGCGATTGGTTCATGCTCGAAGGTTGGCCGATGCCGGAACGAGGTCAAGGTGAATGCGCCGAGGAACGCGTGATCGCGGGCGACTACTTCCAGACCATGGGAATCCAGATCGTCGGCGGCCGCGGTCTCGAGTCCACCGACACCGCGGACAACCAGCGCGTGATTCTGGTGAGCCAGACGATGGCCGACCGCTTCATCGCAGGCGAAGATCCGCTTGGTCGCGGCTTCACCTGGGGCCCGGTCGAAGAGGACACGAACTTCCGCCGCGTGGTCGGAGTCGTTGCAGACGTGAAACACCTGGACCTCACAAGCGACGCTATGACCGAGGTGTACATGCCCCACGAGCAGTACCCCTACTACCGGCGCATGACGTTGGTCGTGCGCGCCCAGGATCCGCTGGCCCTGCTACCGGCGGCCAAAGCGGCTCTCAGCGATCAAGACGCGAACATCGCAATGTACGAGGTCAGCACGCTCGACGGCCTGGTCGCCGACAGCGTCGCCCCGACCCGGACGAGCGCGCAGATCTTGGGCGCCTTCGCGGTGCTCGCCCTCGTGCTCGCCTGCGTGGGTCTGTACGGCGTGCTGGCCTACACCGTGTCGCAACGCACGCATGAGTTCGGCGTTCGCATGGCTCTGGGCGCCCAACGCGGCAGCGTGGTCAGCATGGTGCTGCGCCAGGCGATGACCCTGGTCGCGATCGGAGTCGTGCTGGGTCTCTTCGGCGCGTGGGCGCTATCCGGCTCGCTGGCGGGAGTGCTGTTTGGCGTGACGCCCGACGATCCGGCGACCTATCTGCTGATCTCGGGCGTCCTCGTGGCGGTCGCCGCCATGGCCGCGTTCATGCCGGCCTCGCGCGCAACCCGCGTCGACCCGGTGCGTGCCCTGCGCGACGAGTAGTAGGCGAATGGCGCCGGAGCGAATTGCCCCGGCGCCAGATCCTCGTGAAGTGAGCGCTATTCGACGACCGCCGTCGTGCTCAGAGTCACAGATGTCGTGTGCTCGCTGGGCACGTTGACCTTGCCCTTCGCGGTCAACGTGCATTCGACGATGGCGTCGGCATCGAACTTGGTCAGATCGACGCCGCTCGTGACGATCGACGTATAGCCCTGGAGGTCGACGCTGCCTCGGTACACATCGTAGGAGTGCTGGCCGATGCCGCCGCCGGCACGCCACGATCCGCCGAACTGTGGGCGCCAATCAACCTCGACGGCGACTTCCAGGTGCCACGCGGCGCGCATTGGTGGCGCGTGATTGGCCGACTCAAGCCCGGCGTTGAAGTCGAACAGGCGGCAGAAGAGATCGCAGCCATCGCGGACCGGCTGCCTCTGGGAGCCGAGGGGTGGTCCGGAACCGCGGTGAGCATGCACATGGAACTCACCGAGCGGGCCGAGGCGACGCTCAAGACTCTCTTCGGTGCCGTCGCGCTGGTGCTGATCATCGCGTGCGCAAACGTGGCAAACCTGCTGCTCGCGCGGTCGTCGAGCCGCACGCAGGAAATGTCGCTGCGCAGCGCCGTGGGCGCGTCGTCGGGCCGACTATTTCGACAGGTTCTCGTCGAGAGTGTCCTGTTGTCATCGGCCGGTGCTCTGGCCGGGATCGGCATCGCGGTGGCTGGTCTGCGCGTTGTGCGTGCCGCCGCGGGCACCGCACTTCCGCGCATGAACGAGGTAACGATCAGCGGAGAGGTGCTCGGGTTTACTGTCGCCGTGGCCGTCCTCACCGGGCTGGTATTCGGCATTCTGCCTGCCTATCGGAGCCGCAGAGTCAGCCCGGCGGAAGCCCTGAAGGAGAGCGCCGCTGGCGCCGGCCAGAGCCGCCAACGCACGCGCGTGCGGTCGGCGCTGGTCGTTGTCGAGGTGGCGCTGGCGGTCGCCGTCATCGCGGCAGCCGGCCTGCTCACCCGAAGCCTTGTCGGGTTGCAATCGGTTGACCCCGGCTTCGAGACCGAACAGCGTGTCGCCGCGCGCGTGTCGTTGCCGGAAGCCAGCTACCCGGATCGCCCAACGCGCATCGCGTTCTTCGACGAAGTCGTCGACACGATCCGGGCGCATCCAACCGTCCTGTCCGCTGACGTGGCGATGAGCGTTCCGCTCACCGACGACTTCAGCGTGAGCTTCGACATCGTCGGACAGGAGACACCCGAAGGCGAGCCGCAGCCCTCCGCTCAGATACGCGTCGTGGGCCCCGACTATTTCCGCAGCGTATCGATCCCGGTGCTCCAGGGTCGGGTTTTCGATCGCACCGATCAGGCCGACGCCGAACACGTCGTGATCGTCAACGAGGCACTCGTGGAGAGGTTCTTCCCTGATCGGGATCCGCTCGGCGCGACTCTCGATATCGGGTTTGGTGTTGGCGAAGAGGATGATCCGAGCGTCCGCCGTATCGTCGGCGTGGTCGGCAACACGAAGACGTTCGAGTTGGACGAGGTCGACATGCCGATGTACTACCTGACACGACATCAGATGGCGCAGGATCGGCTATCACTGATAGTTCACGCCGAAACGGATGCGGAACGCACGCTCGCGCTGGTTCGCGACACCATCCATGCGGCCGATCCCAACCTTCCGATCTACGATGCCGTGACGCTCGACGAGGTGGTGCGTGACACCACTGCCACCGAACGACTCCGACTCGGCCTGATTTCGAGCTTTGCGCTGCTGGCTGTTTTCCTTTCCGGAATCGGTATCTACGGGATGCAGTCGTTCGGAGTGGCGCAACGGCGGCGGGAGATCGGCCTCCGCTTGGCAATCGGGGCCGCGCCACGTGACGTGCTTGGAATGGTCCTCCGCGGCGGTGTCGGACTAGCCCTCCTCGGCGTGGCACTGGGCACCGTAGGGGCGCTGTTTCTGGGACGGTCTCTGGCCCACCAACTGTTCGGTATCTCGCCCTACGATCCGGTCACGCTAGCCGCTGTCAGCATGTCGGTGCTCGCGATCGCAGCGATGGCTTGCTGGGTGCCCGCGCGGCGCGCCACGCGCGTTGATCCGGCGAGCACTCTGCGCGCTGACTAGTGGGCCAGTAGGGCCGCCGCGAGGGATTTTCGAAACGATTGGGAACCTTCCCGCTTCGCCTGCCGTACTTGAGATTCAGACAGTCCACATTGCAGACTATGCGGTCTGCAAAGTAGACCCATTTCCTGAATCGAGAGAACGCGCATGGCACCAAAGAATTTCCTCGGCGAATTCGAGCAGATGTTGCTGCTCGCGATCATGCGCAAGGGCGATGGCGCGTTCGCGGTTGAGGTACGGCGTGAACTGGCCGAGCGCACAGGGCGGACGGTTGCGCGTGGCGCCTTCTACACGACGCTCGACCGCCTCCACGCCAAGGGCTATCTGGAATGGACGACGCGGCCCGTCGATGACTGGCGCGGCGGCCGACCCCAGCGCCACTTCCGCGTGACACCGGAAGGACTCGAGCAGCTACATCGGTCCCATGCTGCCCTCACCAGTCTCTGGCAGGGCCTCGAAGATTTCGAGAAGCGCACGTGAACTCGCAAGCGCTCCATCCCCCTCCGCGCGCCGAGCGCCTGCTGACAGCAGCGCTGCCGGCTGGACTGGTGGGGAACACGATCATCGGCGACCTCCACCAGGAGTTCGCTGAGATCGCAGGACGGCGAGGCCAATGGGCCGCGCGCGCCTGGTACTGGCTCCACGCCATCGAACTTTCAACGCGCTACGCCTGGCGCAGCCTGCGCGGAATCGAGACTCCCTACCAACGACTGCTGACTCCTCACTCGACCGTGCCGCGGTCGGAAGGTCGAGAAGAAATCATGGCCACATTGCTCGGCGATCTGCGTTACGGCGCACGCCTACTGTTCAAGAACCCGACCCTCTCGCTTGTGTCCATTTTCACGATGGCGCTCGGCACCGGATTGACGATTTTCACGTTCAGCATGGTGTACGGCACCGTGATGCGTGGCGTCCCTGTGCCAAACGATGACCGTCTTGTCTCGATCCAGATGGACAATCCCGAAAGGGACATCCGCCAGACGTCCACCTCCTACGCTGATCTGCTCGACTACCGGGAACAGTCGTCGGCGTTCGAGTTTCTCGGCGCCGTCAACTGGGCAACGGTCAACCTGGCCACCCAGGAAGATCCACCGGCGCGATACCAGGGCGCGACGGTCACAGACGATGTGCTGGCGAACCTGGGCATCGCGCCGATCCTTGGCCGGGTGTTCGTGGAGGGCGAAGACGACGTCGATGCACCGCCCCTGATGGTTCTGTCGCACCACGTCTGGCAACAACGCTTCGATTCCGATCCGGACATCGTTGGCCGTTTGGTGCGAAGCAACGGCATCCAGACTGAAGTCATTGGCGTGATGCCCGACGGGTTCCGCTTTCCGTTCGACCACGACATGTGGCTGAACCTGCGCCTCGACCCCGACCTGCGCCCGCGCCGGTCGCAATTCATCGAACCCGTGGGGCGTCTGCGGCCGGACGCTTCGATGGAATCGGTAACCGCCGAACTGCGTGCGATCACCGCACAGGCGGAAACCACCGAACCCGACGAACCAGGAGGCTACCGGCCTACGGTGCAGCTATTCGAGCACCGTTACATGCCCCCGGAGATCACCGCGATCATGTGGGTGATGCTTGCAGCGGTGTTCGGTGTACTTCTGATCGCTTGCGCCAACGTCGCCAATCTACTGCTCGCCCGCGCCGCGCTCCGTGGCCGCGAGGTCGCGGTACGCACGGCGCTCGGAGCCAGCCGCTTCCGCGTCGTCCGGCAACTGCTTTCGGAGACCGCCATCCTCGCCTTCGCAGGGGGCACGCTGGGCCTGGTGACCGCGAAATTCAGTCTCGACGCCTGGTCGGGGAGAGTCGCCGATATCCAGAAGCCCTATTGGATCGACTTCTCGATGGACGGCACGTCGATCCTGTTTACGATCGGCATTGTCGTGGCAACAGCCCTGTTGTCGGGAACGATCCCCGCGCTGAAGTCGACCGGCCGTGGCATGGGTGCGGTTCTGCAGGACGAGAGCCGTGGAGGCACCAGCTTCCGTCTCGGTCGGCTCAGCAGCACTCTGGTAATTGGCGAGGTCGCGATCTCCTGCGCGCTGCTGATCGCTGCCGGCCTGATGATCAAGAGCATCCTGGCTGTGAGCACCGTGGAGCTCGGCTACCGCAGCGACGGAATCGTCAGCGGGCGCGTGGGCCTATTCGAATCCGACTATCCCGAGCGCGAGGACCGGGAACAGTTCTTCGCCGACCTGGTGGATCGCCTGCGCGCCGAGCCCGGTTTCTCCAACGCCGCGTTGATGAGCGCGTTGCCTGGCATCGAAGCCGCCACATGGACGATGGGAATCGAGGGCGACACATACGAGTCCGACACCGACTACCCGCGCGTGACCGGAACAATCATTGGCACCGAGTTCTTCTCGATGTTCGACGTGAACGTGCTCCGGGGACGCGAGTTCAATGTGAGCGAGATGGGGGCCTCGGCGGATCCAGTTGCGGTGATCAACGAGAGCTTCCGTCGACGCCATTTCGGCGACCGCCCCGCAGTCGGAGCCCGTATTCGACTCGGCCGTAGCAACAGTACCAACCCCTGGATGCAGGTCGTCGGGGTCGTGCCGGATCTGCACGTCACGGGTGGCGTTGGCGGCATCGGTTCGGACTCCCTGCCACGCGAACAGATCTACGTGTCACAGGGCATCTTCGACGTGCGCTTCCTCACTCTCGCGGTGCAGACCAACCTGCCGCTGGAGGATTCGGTAAAACGCATGCGGGATGTCGTCGCAGCGCTCGACCCGAACCTCCCGGTTTACGAGGTTCGCACGGTGCCGCAGGCGCTCGATGAACACACCTGGGCCTTCAAGATGTTCGGCGAGCTCTTCGCGACGCTCGGATTTGCCGCACTGTTCCTGGCCGCGGTTGGACTCTACGGAGTCATGGCGTTCTCTGTAACGAGCCGGCGGCGCGAAATGGGCGTCCGCATGGCGCTGGGTGCCGGGGGACGCGACGTGCTCTCGCTGGTTCTCAAGAAGGGCGCGATTCAGTTGGGTATTGGCCTGACGCTCGGCCTCGCGATCGGTGCGGTGCTGGCTCGGCCCATGCGCTTCGTGACCTACGGCGTCGAAGCCACGGACCCAACCGTGTACGCGGCGATCGTTGTGACGCTCGTTGTCACGGGGCTGATCGCCACGCTGGTGCCGGCGCGGCGCGCGGCGCGTGTCGATCCGGCCACTGCCCTGCGCAACGACTGAGGTTCCGACCGCTAGACTCGGGAGATGCAGCCCTACGAGCTACTCGACAGTTTCACCACGCCCGACGGCAACGAGATGACCCTGTACAAACAGGGCAATGAGTTGTTCGTCAACTATGACGGGCGTGAGCTGATGTCCACACGGACGCATCGCACCGAGTGCACGCTGGCGCGGGTGGCATGCGAGGAGCTCGCTGGGGTTGCGGCCCCGAAGATCCTCATCGGAGGGCTCGGGCTCGGCTACACCGTCCGAGCGGCACTCGACACGTTGCCCGAGGATGCCACCATCGTTACGGCAGAGGTGTACGCGAAGATCGTCCACTGGAACCGCGAACACTCCGAACGCCTAGGCGCCAACGCTGACGATCCCCGCGTCGAGATCCGTCTGCAAGATGTCTACGAGGTCGTGGGCGAGCGCCGCGCGTTCGACGCGATTCTTCTGGATGTCGACAACGGACCGATCGCCGAGACGTTGGAGTCGAACTCGCGACTCTACGAGCACGCCGGGCTACTTCGTCTGAAGCGCGCATTGCGTCGCGATGGCCTATTAGCGGTGTGGTCGGCCCACCCGGATCCGGCCTTCGAGCGACGTATGGCCGCGGCCGGCTTCCTTGAAGTGCAGGCCCCGGTGGCGCGCACCGGAAAGAGCAAGGGCGCGCGGCACGTGATCTTCCTCGGTCGAGCCGACTGACCACTGGTCCGGACAGAATCGCGACGGCCCACCATCACGACGCGCTTTCACGCCCGTGCAGCGCCTATCCTTGAGCTTATGCATAGCCACCATCTGGACACGTGGGAACTTCCCGCCTGGGCGCTCGAAGTCGTCGAGGAATGGGACGATGCGGAAGCGGACGACGAGGCGCGCATGCAGCTCGCTATCGACCTTGCGAGCTGCAACATCGCCGAGGGCACCGGTGGGCCTTTCGGGGCGGCGGTTTTCGATCGTGTGTCGGGCCGACTCGTGTCGATTGGTGTGAACGCCGTCGTGCCGAGCAACTGCTCTCATGCCCACGCCGAGATGATGGCGCTCGCACGCGCGCAGCGTGACCTCGGAACCTACGATCTCGGGACAGCAGGTATGGAGCATGAACTCGTGACATCGTGCGAGCCGTGCGCGATGTGCCTTGGTGCGGTGCCGTGGTCGGGAGTCCGTCGCGTCGTCTGCGGGGCCACGGACGACGATGCTCGCGCCATCGGCTTCGATGAGGGCGACCGCGCTCCCGACTGGCAAGAGTCGCTGCAATCTCGCGGCATCGAGGTTGTGACGAGCGTTTGCCGAGCTGCAGCCCGGGACGTATTTCAGCAGTACGTCGACGCCGACGGCTCGATCTACAACTCGCGCGAATCGTGACGCAAGGCGCCGAAGTCAACGCGCCACTCGACGAGCTTTTCACCAGCAACCGGGTGGTGCTGCCCGAGGGCGAAGTGCAGGCGGCGGTCGGGATTCGTGACGGACTGATCGCGTGGGTGGGTGACGCCACTGAGGCACCCGCGTCCACGCGAGTCACCGAACTTGGCGATCTTGCGCTCTTGCCCGGCGCGGTGGACACCCACGTGCATATCAATGATCCCGGGACCGACTGGGAGGGCTTCACGACCGCGGGACGCGCGGCCGTGGCAGGCGGTGTGACCACGCTTGTGGACATGCCGCTCAACAGCCTCCCCGTGACCACCACTCCGGCGGCACTCGACGCCAAGCGGATTGCGGCCCGTGATGGGTGCGCGGCGGACCACGGCTTCTGGGGCGGAGTCGTGCCAGGGAACCTCGACCAGATCGACCCTCTTGCCGACGCCGGCGTCCTCGGATTCAAGTGTTTCCTGTCGCCGTCGGGACTCGATGAGTTCGCGGCCGTCAGCCGAGACGACCTCGCAGAGGCGATGCCGGCAATTGCCGCCACCGGGCTGCCGCTACTCGTGCACGCCGAGTCTCCTGACCTACTGACCGATCTCCCCGTTGGATGCGCAATCTACGCGGACCACGTCGCGTCGCGGCCACCCGCCGCCGAGGTCGCCGCAATCGAGATGATGGCCGAGCTCTCGATCGCCGCTGGGTGCGCGGTGCACATTGTTCACGTTGCGTCGGCAGAAGCCGTCGGCGCCGTGCGCGCGGCACGGGCCGCGGGAGCTTCGATGACCGCGGAGACGTGTCCGCACTATCTGACCTTTGCCGCCGAGGAGATCCCGCACCTGGCGTGCGCATACAAGTGCGCTCCGCCCATCCGGCACGCTGCCCACCGTGACGCCTTGTGGCGCGGTCTTGAAGAGGGCGCGCTCACACTCGTCGCTACCGATCACTCTCCCTGCCCTCCCGATCTCAAGCACCTCGACACCGGCGATCTCTGTCGGGCATGGGGTGGTATCGCGTCGCTCCAGGTCGGACTCCGCGCGACTTGGACGGGTCTGGTGGCGCGCGGAGGCGGACTTGCGACGCTGATGCAATGGATGGCGCATGCGCCCGCCCAGCTGGCTGGGCTCGACAGCCGCAAGGGGTCCATCGCGCGAGGATTCGACGCCGATCTGGTGATCTTCGATCCCGACCGGGTCGAACGAGTGGAGGGGGCAACTCTGCAGCATCGTCATTCGACCACGCCCTATGAAGACCTCGAACTGCGCGGCGTGGTGCTGGCCACCTACCTGCGGGGCGCGCGGGTATACCATCGCGACGAGTCCGGCACGGCAGTGTCGGACGTGTTTGTCGATGAACCCCGCGGCATGGATCTCTCGTGCCGCACGCCCTGAACACGGACTCGGCGTGAGCGAAACCCGAAGCAATACTCTTGGCCTCGTCGACTTGGCGTCCGCTCGCCTTGGCGGCCGGGTGCTCGATTCCAACGACGATTTCTTTGCGGCCAAGGAGAACCTCATCCTGCCGTCAGAACCGGTCTGGATCGAGGGCAAATACACCGATCGCGGCAAGTGGATGGACGGCTGGGAGTCCCGCCGGCGCCGGACTCCGGGACACGACTGGTGCACCGTGCGGCTTGCCGCGATGGGCCGCATCGAGTCGTTTCTCGTGGATACCGCGCACTTCACCGGTAACTACCCGGAGGCCTGTTCGGTGGAGGCCTACCGTGGCGCGGAAGACCCGGACGCCGATAGCGAATGGGTTGAACTCCTGCCGCGGCAGGACCTCGAGGGCGACTCGCGCCACAGCTTTGCCGTTGATAGCGAAGAGCCGTGGACGCACGTGCGACTCAACATCTTCCCGGACGGCGGTGTGGCGCGGCTGCGCGCGTTTGGCTTCGTCGCTCCCGACTGGCCGCGCATTCTGGACACCACCGACCTGACTGATGTCGCCTGCGTGCTGCATGGCGGACGGGTGACCGACTGCAGCGACCGCTTCTATAGCGCTCCTGAAAACATGCTCCTGCCCGACGATTCAGAAGGGATGCACGATGGCTGGGAAACCAAGCGACGCCGCGGCCCGGGACACGACTGGTGCGTCATTCATCTCGGACGACCCGGCCTGATCCGCCGCGCCACCGTGGACACGGCGTTCTTCCGAGGCAATTTCCCCGATCGCTGCAGCCTGGACATCGCCAACGTTGCAGACGGCGGGAGTCCTGGCGACGACGACTGGCAAAGCGTTCTCCCGGAAACTGCGCTGCAGGCCGACACACGCCACGAATTCGATCTGAAGCGTCCGGCCGTCGCTACCCACGCAAGGCTCAACATCTATCCGGATGGCGGCGTCGCGAGGGTCCGACTCCTGGCGGAAGTCGAGTAGCCCCCGATGGAGATCCCGCCGCTCTATCCGGCGCTCGACGCGTTAAACGCGCACTCGCATGCCGAGGCCGTTGCCGATTTCCGGCAATGCTGCGGCGCCACGACCTGGGCCGAAGCCATGGCGGCTGGGCGCCCCTACGACGGTCCTCATTTCGTCCACCTGCTGGCGGACACGGTGCTCGACCGGCTCGCCCGTGAGGACTGGCTCGAAGCCTTCGCAGCCCACCCGCGCATCGGGAAGCGCCACGCCGACGCAGCTTCCGACAACCCGACGGAGTGGTCCGAACAGGAACAAGCGGGAATGGCCGACGCCAACGCCTCGGTGCGCGACCGCCTGGCCGCGGGCAACGAGGAGTACTTCGAGCGCTTCGGCTACATCTTTCTGATCTGTGCTACCGGGCGAACCGCGGAAGAGATGCTCGCCGCTCTCGAGAAGCGCCTACAGCACGAGCCCGACCTGGAACTCGGTGTGGCCTCGGCACAGCAACGCTTGATTACCCACCTCCGGTTGGACAAGCTGCTCGCACCATGAGCGCAATCACGAGTCATATCCTCGACGTGTCGCGCGGCCGCCCGGCCGCCAACGTCGGTGTCCGCCTCGACGTCGAAGTCGATGGCGAATGGCAGCAGATTGGTGACGGCACGACCGACGACGATGGCCGCGTCAACGAGCTTCTGCCCGAGCACCACGACCTCGTGGCCGGCAACTATCGGATCGTGTTCGAGTCGGGCGACTACTTTGCCGGGCAGGACATCGACTCGTTCTATCCGCGTGTCGAGGTGAACTTCCGGGTGGGGGCCGCCCGCGAGCACTTCCATGTGCCGCTGCTGCTCAGCCCGCACGGCTACTCGACGTACCGCGGTAGCTAACTCGTTCAGCCGCGACGGTTGGCGACGATCTTGGCGAACGATCGTGACCGGAACTCGTCGATCGTCAGGCCGGTGGCTGTGGCCTCTTCCTCGGTAATCGCGCCGCAGTTCACGCCGCGCAGAAAGAAGTTGAGTAGGCCCTGGCCGGTGGCCGCGTCGTCGAAGACATCTCCAACAAGCGTTGCCTGCGCGGCGACCGAGACGAAGTTGTGGAGACGCTCCGAAGCGGCGGCGAGACTTTCGAGAAAGAAGGCATATACCGCGGCATAGCGCGTGGGCAGCTGCGCCGGGTTCAGGTCCCAGCCCTGATAGAACCCGTGTCGTAGGGAGTGCCGGCAGTGCTGATAGTGCAGCTTCCACGCGTCGTGGAAGGAATCGGTCGAGCCCACCGGGATCACGTTGGTAGCGCCGTCCGACAGCCACACGCCGGTGCCGGCGAGCGCGACCTGCATATGGTGCCGGGCGAAGTCGCAGGCCGGGTGGTCGAGACTCTGGAACTGCGCGGTGATGCCGCAAGAGGCCGTGTAGTCGTAGACCCCGAAATGGGCGGCCACGCAACGGCCGTCCGCAGCGTCCACCAGGCCGTAGAGCGCGCTTGATCCGTCCGGGGCAAGAATCGACTGCGGGGTCTCCACCATGATCTCGAGCTTGAGACTGCCCGCGGCAAGGCCGTTGGCCGACTCGAGCTGTGCCAGCAGGTCGACGAGCATCTTCACCTGTGTCGGTGACGTCACCTTGGGCAGAGTCACGACGAAGTTGTCGGGAAGACTCCCCTCGCCCGCCTTGGCCAGCTGAGTAACGAACAGATCGAGCGTGCGCACGGCGCGGCGTTGGGCCTCGCCAGCGAGCGCCTTGATCCTGATGCCGATGAATGGCGGCAGGGCGTCGTTTTTCATCCCCTCGATCGCCGCGGCCGCCGCACTCACCGCGGTGGCATCTTCCTCATCATCCGGACGGTTGCCGTAGCCATCCTCGAAGTCGATGCGGAAGTCCTCAACGGCCTCGCGCTCGAGCTTCGCGCGCACCCGGCTGTAGAGCGTCGCACGAAGATCCGCGTCCGCCGCCAGGTCAATCGCATCAGCGAACGTGTCGGGGTCGGGCCCGTGATCGTCGAGGGCAGCAAGGGCCATGCTGCCAAGGCGCTGCGCGGTGCCCGAGCGGAACAACTGGGCGCCACCGTAGACCGTATGCACCGGCTGTCGATCAGGCGACTCCCCTGGATATGCGGCTGTATGGTCGGCGTCGATGGCGGCCACGTCACGGCCGATCGCGTCGCGAAGATCGTCGCTGAAGGTCCTTTTCATGGAACTCTCGAACTAGCTGAAGGAGTCGCAGATCGGCTGCAGCGCATGGTAGAGCACGCGCCCGAAGACGCGGAGACGGTATGCACCCGTCGAACGGATGTCGTCGATCGGAGTGAGATCTTCCGCGATTGCGTCGGCAAGATCGTCCGGACCGGCGACCGCCGTGCCGGCAGCGACGAGCGTCTCTACAGCGGCGCAGCGGCAAACGGTGGGAGCCATGCTGTTGGCGACAATGCGCCAACCCTCGGACGAATGGGCATAGGCAAGACCGACCTTGGTGATTGCCTGCGCGGCGCGCGACCCGACCTTGATGAAATCCTGGTGGTCGTGCGCTCGAAGCGGCACGCGCACGGCCGTGATGAGCTCTTCCGGCCGCGCCTCGAGTTGCTTGTAACCGTGATAGAAGTCCGCGAGAGCGACCACACGCTCCCCGCCGTCGCGGCTACCGAGAACCACTTCGGCGTCATAGGCCATCAGCGCCGGAACGCCGTCGGCCGCGGGCGACGCGTTGGCGATGTTCCCCGCCCAGGTGCCGCGCGTCTGGATCTGCACCGCCCCTACGGTTGCCGCGGCCTGCGGCAGAAGCGGCAGTGCCGTAAACCGCGCATCGCGGATCACGTCCCAGTAGGTGGCAAGAGCACCCAGCTCCACAAAGTCGTCGCGGAACTCGACCGTGCGGAGCTCGTTGAGGTGAGAGAGATCCAACCAGGTCCGCTCATGCATCTCGTGGGCGCCCGGCCAGTGCACCATCGCATCGGTGCCACCGGCGATCGGCCACGCGTCGGGCTCCGTAGCTTTGAAGGCCAACGCATCTTGAAGCGAGGACGCGAGATGCACGCGCATCAGTCCGCCTCCTGACCTGACGGCAGTTCGATGCCGTCGATGATGCCGTCGTAGCCCGTGCACCGACAGAGGTTGCCCGCCATCAGCTGGCGCAGGTCGAACTGCGCGAGTAGCTCAGGGTTGGCCTCGGCCCAGCGGGCGGTCATGACAACGCCCGGAGTGCACGCTCCGCATTGCGTTGTCCCCGCGTCGAGCATGCGCGAGACATCCTCGGGCGTCACCGACTCGATCGTCACGACTTCGCGACCGCGCGCCTGCCATGCAGGCACCAGGCACGAGTTGGTCGGGAGACCGTCGAGGAGCACCGTGCAGGCTCCGCACTCACCTTCGCCGCAACCTTCCTTGGTTCCGGGGCAGTCGATTTCATACCGCAGCACGTCGAGAAGGCGCGCCCGCGGTTCGACCTCCAGCGTGCGCAACTCGCCGTTGAGCTGAAACTCGATCTGTATCGGCCGATCGTTCATGTGCCGACTCCCTCGACCAACTGCATCAGGCGCTCCGGCGTGAGAGGAATATCGAGCGGCTCGACGCCCAGCGCGTCGGCCACCGCATTCGCCACAGCGGGAGCGGGTCCGTCGAGTGGCAGTTCGCCGATTCCCTTCGCGCCCAATGCGCCGTCGGCGTACGGATTCTCGAGAAACACCACGTCGATAGGCGGCACATCAGCCGATGTCGGGATGATGTAGTTGGTCAGCTGATTGTTGATCATCGCCCCATCGCGAAGACGGCACTCCTCGAAGAGCGCCCAGCCGATGCCTCGCACGATGCCGCCCTGGATCTGGCCGCGTGCCAACGTCTCGTTGATCACGTGGCCGATCTCCTGGACGCTGTGGAAAGCGGTGCAGCGTGCGCTGTAGGTGCGGAGGTCGACTTCCACTTCCGCCAGGTAGGCGGCCCAGGCGAACGCGCCGCAGGCAGCACCGCGGTAGTTGTCATCGTCCCAGACGACACCGGGCGGACGCTCGTACTCGGCTTCGGCGACCAACTCCTCATCGGGATGGCTACGGTGCCACTCACGGATCGCGTCGCGCAGCGCTGTGCCGCGCAAGGCGCGATCCCCGACCTGCGTGGCGAGGTCGGTGCACGCGTTGTCGAGAATCTTGCCGACAACCATCGATGTCCGCGAAGCGACGGTCGGCCCACTATCGGGTACGCGGTGAGTATCCGGAACCGCCACCACGACTTCCGTGGGCGGGAAGTCGAGCCGCTCCGCAGCGATCTGCGTGAACACCGTTTGCGCCCCTTGCCCCATCTCGGTTGAGGCCGAGAGGATCTCGACGCGACCGTCGGGCAATCCGGCAACGGCGACACGCGAGGCCAGGTAGACCTCGCCCGCGCCGGTAAAACCGGCCCCATGGTAGAAGGTCGCCAGACCCATGCCGCGGCGCAGATACGGGTGCGTCGCGTTGAACTCCTGGTGCGCCGCCCGCCGCCCGCCGCTCGTCGTACTCGGCGCGTTCGAGCGCGAGGTCCATCACGGCGACCCGGTCTGTGCCGTCATCGATCACCTGACCGGTGGAGGTCTCCTGACCGTCGCGAATCAGATTGCGGCGCCTCAACTCCACAGGATCGAGTCCGGCGGCGCGCGCCACCACGTCCATATGGCGTTCGTTGGCGTACTGCGTCTGCGGCGCGCCGAATCCACGGAAAGCGCCGTAGGGAACGGTGTTGGTGAGCACCGCCTCCCCCGTGATGCGCACGTTGTCGCAGGCGTAGGGCCCGGCCGCGTGGATGATGCCGCGACTCAGGACGACCGGTGAGAGCGTCTGGTACGCCCCACCATCGAGCACCACTTCGATGTCCTGCGCCACCAGCCGGCCGTCGGCATCGAGGCCGGTTCGGTGGCGCACGCGTGACGGGTGCCGCTTGGTTGTCGCGGCCATGTCCTCGTCGCGGTCATAGATGAGTTTCACCACCCGGCCCGACTTCATCGCGAGCAATGCGACGTGGATCGCGATTACCGACGGGAACTCTTCCTTGCCACCGAATCCGCCGCCGGTAGGCGCCCAGATCACGCGCAGATGGTCGCGATCCAATCCCAGCGCCCGTTCGGCCGCGTTGACGATGTAGTACGGACACTGCATCGACCCTTGCACGGTGACCACGCCATCTTCGACCCAGGCCGCCATGCCCTGGGTCTCCAGGTAGACGTGCTCCTGGGCGCCGGTCTCGTAGGTGCCCTCGACAACCTGGTGCGCTCCCGCAAGAGCAGCTTCGACATCGCCCTTTTCAATACGGAGACGCTTCAGCACGTTGTCGTCGCCACGCTGAACCTGGGCCGGCGTGGGCGGGACGCGGAAGTCGAACACCGGCTCCTCGGCATCGACGACGATCTCGATCTTCTTTGCCGCCCGCCGGACAGCGTCGCGCGAGTGATGCGCGAGGAGCAACACCGGCTCGTGGATGTGCCGTGTTTCGCCTGCGGCCAGAACCGGCTGATCGCCCTCGAGCACGAAGACCGTGTTCTGGCCGGGGATATCGGTGTGGTCAACGATCGTGAACTCCGACCAATCCACGTCGTCGGCAAACCGAACCTCGCGAATGCGTCCCCGCGGCGATGGACTCCGTACGGTCGCGCCCCACAGGTGGTCGCCCAGATCGAGGTCGTCGATATAGCGCTCGCGGCCGGTCAGCTTGGCGACGCCTTCGAGACGCTTCAAGAGTCCTCCGGAGACAGGATCGTGATCGGCGGTTCAGCCCGTTCGAGCGTGTATTCTGGCGGACCGTGGCGGCTTTGTCGTCAGCGAGTCGCAAACCACCCGCACAGGGAAGGCTCATGAGTCCCGAGCTCTACGAATGGTCCAACCTGATCCTGCGCTGGCTGCACGTGGTCGCGGCCATCTACTGGGTCGGCCAGACGTACCTGTTCGCGTGGCTCGACGGGCGCTTCGCGCAACTCGAAAGCGCCGCCGACGGCAGCAGCGACGGCGTGTGGATGGTGCACAGCGGGGGCTTCTACCGCGTCGAGAAGGCGACCCAACCCGCCCACCTTCCGCCCCGGCTGTACTGGACCAAATGGGAGTCGCTACTTACCGGGATCAGCGGGATCGGCCTGCTCGTCGTCTACTACTTCGGTGGGCTCATGCTGCCGCGCGACTCAGAGCTGTCACTCATGGCGGCTGTCGGGATCGGAATCGGCACTCTGGTGGTGGGCTGGTTCACCTACGACACGCTCTGGAACTCGCCACTCGGGAAGAACGAGCCCGTGGCTGTGACCCTTTCGTTCGCGCTGCTGGTCGTCGCAATGTGGGGTCTCTCGATGACGCTGTCGGGACGCGCCGCCTTCATGCATGTCGGTGCCATGCTCGGCCTGATCATGGTCTCGAACGTCTGGGAGCGGATTCTCCCGAGTCAGCGGCAGATGATCGCGGCGCTCGAGAAGGGCGAGCCGATCGACCAGCGACTCGCTACGCGCGCCAAGCTGCGATCCAAGCACAACGGCTTCCTGTCGATACCCGTCGTGCTGATCATGCTGAGCAACCACTTCCCCACCACCACGTACGGGCACCGAGCCAACTGGCTGATGCTCGCCGTCTTCTTGCTCGCCGGGTGGGGCGTGCGCTACTTCATGAAGTGGCTAGAGGACCGAGAGCCGGCTGCTGGCTAGCGGGTTGCGGTCTCCAATAGCTGTTCCATCGCGGTTCCGTCGCCGGTCATCTCCCAGGCGATGAGCGCCATCGGAATCGGGCCGGCTGCGAGGAACGTATCGTGGTACTCGCCGAGATCGAAAGCGTCGCCGAGCTGCAATGCTCGCGCAGATAGCAACGACTCCATCTGTACCTTGCCCATCACGTAGTTCATTCCGTACGTCGGGCGGCGCAGATAGATGGCCAGGTCGTAGCGCGCCAGGTCGGGCTCCATGAGTGGGACTTCCTCCACGAGGTAGTCGATGGCCTGCGCGAGATCGATGTCGCCTGTCTGCATCGCCAGTTCTGCGGGAACGCGCGCGGCGCGCTTGAGCTGTGCGATGTAGAAGAGTTCCTTCGAGCGCGGGCGGTCGTCGAGCATCCCGGCCTGCAGGAACATCTCCTCGATGTAGAACGCCCAGCCTTCCGCCCTCACCCCGTCGCGGTAACGGCTGCGGATCGGGTTGGTGTTGCGACGCTGCACGAGCCCGTCGAAGCGGTGGCCCGGGATGGAAGCATGAACGTGATTGTTGAGTGGGTCGCGGTAGGTGATCTCTTCCCAGAAATGACGCTGGCCGCCTTCGCGGACGATCCAGAACGCGTCGGTCTCGAAACGCTCCGGCAGTCCTTCTGGAATCGAGACGAGTTCGTTCTCGGTCATGAACGCGCGAATGTGTGCCTCGGCCTCTTCCACACGGGCGGCGTGCTCTTCGGCGCTGGCCACCGGCACAATTTCCGGCAGGTCGCGGTTGCGGTAGCGCTCGATGGCCAGGAATGTGCGCGTGCGTTCGAGCTCACGTGTGGCAATGGTGCGCAGGTCTTCGGCATCGAAAGGCATGAGCAGGACGTTCTGCAGGTACCACGTGTAGTTGTCGAGTCCGATCCACGCCGGGGTGTCCATGCCGGCGCGATTGGCGACCAGCCAGTCGCGATAGCCCTGAACTGCCGCAAGGGCGGCCTCAGCTGCGGGCGCCAGATCTGGAGCGTCGGCAGCCACGCGGGCAACCAGGTCTTCGTACCAGCCGATAACTCCCGCCGGTGGCACCGCGCGACGCGGCTCACCCTGGTTCACACCGTCAGACATCTCCATCTGCCGAATCGCCATGCCCGCCAGTTCTGACGAGGCGTCCGTCAGCCAGTCTTGCGCGGCGGCGAGCACACGGGGAATCCGCTCCAGCGCGGCGCGTGCCGCATCCGGGTCTTCGGTCGGATCCAGGTACGCCGTGCGGCGCACGAGATCCACTGCGAGGCCCGGGTCCCGTGCCCACCCGCGTACAACGCGAAGATCGAAGTCGATCGCGTTCAGCTGCGCCCATACGAGCAGGTAGTCGATCTGCTGGCTCACCGGCCAGGCCGAGGGGTCCAGAGCCCGCAGCTGCTGGCGCAGATCACGTTCGGCAGCGCGTCGGCTCTCGACGGACCCAGCAGAGTAGTCTGGCACCCCATCCACAGCGGCCACCCGGCGGACCTGAACCGCCTGCTCGAATATCGCGACGAGCGCTTCGTAGTCGGCCGCTGCCTGGACGGTCTCGGCAGTACCTGTTGCCGAAGCCTGCACCTGGGGCACGGTGACGACCAGGGCCAGAAGCGCGAGGAGCGTGTGTCGGATCTTGCGTTGCATGGTCTTACTCCGGCTCGGGCGCCGCGTTTTGGAACGGGGTACCGCACAAGAGTCTCCCCAAGACTTGCGGAACGCCAACCCTACTTTGTAGTGTTGCCTTGGACCATACAAAGTGAGGTTGATGTGTCGGGTGAGTTTCCAGGCGAGTTTGAGCAGATGCTGATGCTGACCATCATGCAGCTCGGCGACGACGCGTACGGTGCGCGCGTGCGAGAGCAGCTGGCGCAGGAAGTCGGGCGCGAGCCCTCGGAAGGCGCCCTGTACACGACTCTCAAACGCCTCGAGTCGAAGGGCTACGTCACGGCGCACCTGGAGACCGCGGGCGAAGAGCGCGGCGGGCGGCCGCGTCGGTACTACCGACCCACAGACACCGGCCTTGCCACACTCCGGCGCTCACGTACGGCGCTTCTGCGTCTGTGGAGTCCCATCGAAGCGGAACTGGACGAAGCATGAGCTGGCGCGACTGGCTGCCCAACCGATCGGACGACCCAGGGTTCACCAACGCGATGCTCGGCGACCTCGAGGAGCTGCGCCTGCGCGAACGTGCGAAGTACGGTCGCATCCGTGCCGAGTGGCGTCATGCACGACGTCTTCTGAGTCTGGGTCGACACTTCGGCCGCGGCTCCGGACAAGGCCTTCTCGGTGGTCTGCTGACCGACCTCCGGTCCTCCATCCGCAGATGGGCCGCAACACCGACACTCACCGTCGTTCTCGCGCTCAGCCTTGGCCTCGGCATCGGCGCGAGCACCGCCGTCTTCAGCGTTGTCGACGGGGTTCTCTTGAGTCCCCTGCCTTACCCGGAAGCGGATCGACTCATCGTCGTCGAGCCCGAGTTCCCTGGTCAGGGTGGTCGTCGCGGACCCACATCGCCGCCGGAGTATCTGGACCTCGCCGCCTCGGAGGTATTCGAGAACGTGGGCGTTGCGTGGTACCGCCCCGGCGCGATGACCGACGATGGGATCGATCCGGAGGACGTCGACATGGCGTTCGTTTCCGGTGACTTCCTTCAAACGCTCGGAGTCGCGCCACTGCTCGGACGGTTGCCCGCCGCAACAGACGATGTGGAAGGTGCGCCCAAGGTCGTCCTGCTGAGTCACGCAACCTGGCAGCGTCGCTATGGCGGCGACCCCGACATCGTCGGGCGACGCGTCGCCTTCGACGACGACCCACACACCGTCATCGGCGTCATGCCGGAAGACTTCCGCATGCTGTTTCCGGCCGGAACCGCCATGCCACCGTCGCTCGCGGCATGGGTCCCGTGGGGCGGCGTCTACGATGCCTACAATCGCAACTGGCGTGTCTTCACAGCGATCGGACGAGTGTCCTCTGGCGCCGATCAGGCACAGAAAAAGCTCGACGCGCTGGCAGCCACACTGCGCGAGCGCCATGGTGACGCCTACGGTGAATCCGGCTTCAAGTGGCGAGTCGACCGCCTGGATGCGGCGGTCGTCGCGCCCGTGCGAGGCCTCCTCGGACTGCTCTTCGCCGCGGCCTGGCTGGTCCTCGGTGTGGGCTGTGCCAACGTCGCCAATCTGATGCTCGCGCGAGCTGCGCGCGACCAACACGAAGCCTGCGTTCGCGTTGCGCTCGGAGCGAGTCGTTGGCGCGTGCTGCGACAGGCGCTCGCCGACAGCGCTTTGATCGGCGGCATCGGCGTAGGCTTCGGTGTCGTTCTAGCAGCCGCGGCGCTACGCGTGCTTCCGGCACTGGCGCCTGCCGACGTCCCGCGAATCGAGTCGGTCGCGCTCGATTGGACGGAACTGGGATACGCCGGGCTGCTCAGCGTCGGCGTGACGCTGGTACTCGCCTTGCTACTGACCCGCGCCAGCCGCGCCACCGCCGGAGGCGTACTGCGCGTCCATCGAACCGTAGCCTCGAACGCAGCCTGGACGCGCCAGACCCTGGTGGCCGCGCAGATCGCGCTCTCGCTCGTGCTCCTCGTCGGCGCCGGGCTTCTCCTGCAGAGCTTCCTCGCCCTGGCCGCGCTCGACCCCGGATACGAACCCGATGGCGTGCTCACGGTGAAGCTGTCGCTGGTGGACACCCACTACCCCTACGCGGAACCATCGAAGATCGTTGACTTCTATCGCGACCTTGCGACCAGGCTTGAAGATACGGCCGGCATCACCCACGCCGGTGCAACGTCTCAGCTGCCGCTGGACGGTGCCTCGTATTCGTTGGGTCCATACGGCTTCGAGAACGCCAGCGGTGAACTGATCGAGAGCGGCAACGCTGCCGATTACCGCGTGGTGACACCGGGCCTGCTGGAGGCCATGGGCACGGAAGTCGTCGCGGGTCGCCTCTTCACGCGTACGGACACCTACGAGACGCCGCGGGTTGTCGTGATCGACGACCAACTCGCGAAACGCGTTTGGCCTGATGAGGATCCGGTCGGACAGCAACTCCTGCTCCACGGCGGCTTCGCCGAGGGCGACGAGCGCCCCTGGGCAGAGGTCGTCGGCGTGGTGAGGCATCTACGACACCACCCGGGGACGATCGGTACCGAACAGATCTACGCGTCGCATCAGCAAACTGCACAGCGCACCATGACGGTCGCCATGCGCACAGACCTTCCGGTCAGCGATGCACTCGCGGCCGTTCAGACAGCGATTCGCGAGCTCAACCCGATCCAGCCAATGCGCGAGGTCCGGCCGTTGAACGCGTACCTGGCACAGGCGCTGGCTACGACCCGGTTCGCACTCGACTTGCTCGTTGCAACATCGCTAGTAGCCCTGGTGCTCGCCGTGATCGGCACTTACGGCATCGTCGCGTTCATCGTGTCGCTCCGGGTACGCGAGATCGGCGTTCGGATGGCGCTGGGCGCATCACCGCGCCGTATCGTCGGCGCGATGGCTACTACCGGAGCACGCCTCGTGGCTGTCGGCGTAGCCCTGGGCATTCCGGCCGCGTACGCCTTCGCGAGCACCATACGAGGCTTGCTGTTTGAAGCCGTCGCAACACCCGGAATCGGCGTGCTCGTTGGCAGCATCGTGCTTGCCACCATCGGCGTACTGGCAGTGCTCGTGCCTGCCCGTCGGGCTGCGCGCCTGTCGCCGGTCGAAGCTCTGCGTTCCGAATAGACCGCCGACGGGCCTGGGCCATGCCGTGAGCCTCCCTTGAGCTGAAGTCCGTGGATCTCCATGATGGGCCGGACGGCCCCCCTGCCATGGAGACCAAGTTGATGCGGACACTTACCTACACTCTCGTCGCGGCAACCGCTTTCGCTGGCTGCGCGCCCGGTACCGAATCGTCGCAGGCCTCAGGCCCAGTGATGGCCCTCGCCTCTGACGGCAGCGAACTGGGACAGGTCAATCTCGCCGTGGCCTGCACCGCGCCCGCAAACGAACTGGTCCACCGAGGACTGGCGCTCTACCACAACATGACTTTCACAGAGGCGGAGACAGCGTTCCGGAACGCTGCCGATGCTGATGCCGAATGCGCCATCGCGCACTGGGGCGTGGCGATGAGCTACGTCCACACGCTATGGCCCGACTCGGTCGCGCCCGAACAACTGGCGGCCGGTCGCGAGGCGATCGAACGCGCCCGGGCGGCAAGCACTCGGAGTGCCAGCGACGACGCCTACATCGCGGCGATCGCCGGGTACTACGCCGACGCGGAGAGCCGCAGCGAAGCCGAACGGCTGCAGGGGTTTCACGACGGTTGGGCTGCCGCGCACGAGGCCAATCTAGACGACGAGGAAGCCAAGGCGTTGTACGCGCTCTCGCTCATCGCCACGGCACCACGCGACCCCGAGTATCCCAACCAACGACGCGCGGGCGAGCTTCTGGCCGAGGTTCGCGGGGCGATGCCAAACCATCCCGGCGCGCTCCACTACACAATTCACGCCTTCGACTCGCCGGCACTTGCCGCGGATGCGCTGGACGTGGCCCACGCGTACGGCAGTGTGATTCCCGAGAACTCGCACGCCCTCCACATGACCAGTCACATCTTCACGCGACTCGGCCACTGGGACGACTCGATCGCGTACAACCGCCGGGCGGCCGACGTCGCGGCGAGTCATCCGGTGGGTGGTCGGGTATCGCACCACTACCTGCACGCGCTGGACTACCTCGCCTACGCGTACCTGCAGCAAGGGCGGGATGACGAAGCGGCCGCCGTGAGCGCCGAAATGAATGGTCTGGGTGAAATGCACGACTCGGCTGCGACCGCCTATGCCGTCGCAGCGATCCCGGCGAGGCTTGCCATCGAGGTGCCCGACTGGGAGGGACCACCGTTCCTGGACGAGGGCATTGTGGACTCGGGCAAGTATCCGGCGTTCGCTGCGATGCCGGTATTTGCCAACGGGCTCGCATGGGTTCACACCGGCAATCTCGACAGCGCGCGCGCGGCAATCGAGCAACTCGACCAGCTCCGCGACGCCGCGGCCGGTATGCCCGGCGCCTACGACTGGAGTGCTCAGGTCGAGATCCAGCGCCTGACTCTCCAGTCATGGCTGGAATACGCGGAGGGCAATCTGGAAGCAGCGGGTTCCACGGCGATGGCCGCCGTGATGCTCGAGCGCGACAACCTCAAGAATCCGGTCACGCCGGGCGTGGTTCTGCCGGCGACCGAAGCTCTCGCCGAGATGGCATTCGCGATGGAGAACTATGCAGACGCCCTGATGTTCTACCTGGAGACGCTCGAGCGGAACCCGAACCGGTACCGGAGCCTACTGGGTGCAGGCGACAGCGCGAAGCTGATGGGGCGTGACGAGGAGGCCAGGACGTACTACGAGCAGTTGCTCGAGATCGCTCCTGTCAGCACTCGCGATGACCTCGCAGCCGTGCGCGAGTTTCTGGCGAACTAGACGAGCGTTTCCGGCAAGTCGGCCAGCACGGTGAGGAACAGGTTACGCGAGCGTTCGAGCGCCGCGGCGCCCTCCGGCTCCAGGTAGTAGAAACGCTTCGCTCGCCCGCCGCGTTCCGACGTCGGCGCGCCCTTGCGGGCACCGATGTAGCCCTTCGCGTCGAGTCGCCGCAGCGCCGCGTAGACATTGCCAATCGACACGGTGCGCTCAGTGCGCTCCTCGATGTCGCGACGGATGCGCATGCCGTAGGCCTCTTCGCCCAACCGAACGAGAGTCGCCATGACCAGGAGTTCGAACTCGCCGAGGTAGTCGCCCTTGCCCATTGCTAGTCCGCCTTCAGTGCGACTACCGGCTCGACGCGCGTGGCCCGCCGAGCGGGAATCCACGCTGCCAGCACGGCAACCAGAAAGAGTACGAGTCCAACGGACGAGTACACGATCGGATCCCCCGGATTCACGTCGGGCAACGCACTCGCGAGGATCTGGCCAAGCCCGAATGCCATCGCCAACCCCACGACTACGCCCACGATGATCAACACGCTCGTGTTGCGCATCACCATCTGACGGACTGTGGATCGACTCGCCCCGAGTGCCATGCGAATGCCGAACTCTCGCGTGCGCTCCGCCACCATGAACGACAGCACTCCGTAGATGCCGGCGCCCGCCATCACAAGGGCGAAGCCGGCGAACACGCCGAGCATGCTCGCTATGGCGTTGAATGACGAGAGCCCGTCGGCGTAGATACGGCCCTGAGTGCGCACGTCGGCAATCGGCTGTTCGGGATCGACGGCCAGCACGGCCTGCCGGGCCGGCGTGGTGAGTTCGAGCGGATCGCCGATTGCCTCGAGAAGGAGTGCTCCGGTACGACGCGTGTTCTGGTCGATGGGTAGGTAGACCTGCGGTACGACCGGGTTCGTTGGATCCGGGAAGATCTCGTTGGCGGCCACGCCAACCACCGTCAACCACTCGCCATCACCGATCTTGATCTCCTGACCGATCGGATCTGCGTCGGGCCAGAAGCGATCGACCGCTTCTTCATTCACAACGACCACCGGAGCGGTATCGGAGCGATCCTCAGAGCCGAACAACCGCCCGCTAGCGGGGGCGACCTTCGCAAGATCGAAGTAGTTCGGACTCACAACCAGCGGGAAGGCGAAGGGTCTCTGCTCTTCCTCACGCAGCTCGGCCCCGGCGACCTCGAAAGACACCGTACCGACAAGATCCGCCACGGGCCGATCATTCATCCACACGGCGCGAACCACACCGGGTGTGTTCTCGACCCGCTGCGTCACCTCTGCGCGGAATTGACGCACCATCTCGAGATCGGGATAGTTCAACTCGGGCATGTCCACGCGCATTGTCAGCACGGAGTCCGGCGCGTGGTGGTAGTCGAGGGTGCGCAACTCCACCAGTGATCGCAGCATCAAGCCGGCGACGACCATGAGCGCGATGGCCAGCGACACCTGAGTTGCCACGAGCACGCGCCGGTCACGCAGACTCACCGGGTCAGCTGACGTTCGCCCACCCTCCTTGAGAGTCGCTGCGAGATCGGCTCGCGAAGAACGCCACGCTGGCAGCAGACCGAAGAGCACCGGCGCCAGCAGCGACACCACCAGCGTGAACCCGAGCACGCGCATGTCGATCGAGAGCATCTTGAAGAACGAACTCATGCCGCCGTTGTCACCGACGAGCCAGGTGAGCCCGTAGATGACGCCGCGGGTCACGAGCAGGCCCAGGGCACCCGCTGCGAGCGACAACATCATGCTCTCGGTCACGAGCTGGCGGAGAATCCGTCCGCGACCCGCGCCAATCGCCGCGCGGACGGCGAGTTCCTGCGCGCGCCCGGTAGCCCTCGCGAGTGTCATGGTGGCGACGTTCGAGCAGGCGATGAGCATCACCAACCCCACCGTGATCCCCAACAGCGCCATGATCACCCAGAACGTGTTGTCGGCGAGTCCCGACTGGAAGTCCTGCACCAGGAACGCCCAGCCACGATTGGTCTCCGGATAGCGCTCTTCGAGCTGACGGTTGATCTGATCGACCTCGGCCTGCGCCTGTTCGATCGTCACCCCCGGAGCAAGACGGGCGGTAAGGAAGAGGCCATTGGCGTCGCGGGACGCATCGGGTGTGTCGACTTCTATCGGCACCCACACGTCCACGGCCGCCATGTCGCCGAATTCCATCAGCGGGTTGGCAACCCCGACGATCGTGGTGGGTTGCCCGTCGACCTTGACGATCTCACCGATCACACCGGGGTCCGAGCCAAACCGACGCTCCCACATGCCATGGCTCAGTTGGGCGACGCGATCAGCGCCGGCGCGATCCTCGCCGGGCAGGAAGTTCCGACCGCTGAAGGGATCTACCCCCCAGGTCTGCGCCATATCAGCGGTCATCAAACCCACCGTGATCCGCGTGGGCTCCTCGACTCCGGTGAGCACACCGGGCCGCCGGGCCATCGCAACAACTGCGTCGAAGCTCTCCGCCTGCTCACGCAAGTCGAGGAGATCCGGCAGAGACGTGCCCATCCGGTCCACGCCCCGTTCTGCGTTGTTGCGCCACAGGAACACGGCAGTGTCCTGGTCTGCCATCGGCATCTCGGCAAAGAAGATCACGCTCACCATGCTGCAGATGGCGCTGTTAACGCCGATTGCCAGAGTGAGCGTGAGCACCGTCAGAACGGTGAACGTTGGGGCATGCAGTAGGGACCGCACGCCGTAACGGAGATCCTGTAGAAAGTGGCCCATCAGACCGTCTCCTGTTCGCGAACCGGGGAGATTCGTGCGCGGCCGATCCAATCCTGCCCGCAACGACCGCAATGCCTGGCTCCAGTACCAGCGCTGTGCAGGTCGTCGCCCCTGCGGGAGCCGATGCGTGGCGAATTCCTCACGCAGGTCGCCGAGCAGTTCCTCGCGTTCGGCGCGCGGCGTGAAGAGTCGCAACAACACCGTCGCAAGGCGCGGCGGTGAGTCGTTGGAAGAGGTGGGATCGGATGATTTGTTTTGCATTCCACACAAAACTACGCCACCGCGCGGATGAAGTTTCGATTCCCGCGAGAAAAGTGGGCCGCTCCCTCGTTGGTCCGCGGGTGGGCAACGGCTCCGGGGGGCGCAGCTAGCTGCCGGGCGAGACCTCGTCGATCTCCAGCACGGCGGTACCACGCGGGCGTTGCACGGTCACCTCGTCGCCCTCGGCGGCGCCCAGAAACGCCTTGCCGATCGGCGAGGCCCAGCTGATGCGACCGCTCGAAGGGTCGGCCTCATCGGCGCCGACGATCACGTAGGTGTGCGCCGTGCCGTCCTCATCGAGAGCCCGCACACGATCGCCGAACCGGACAACGCCATCGCTCTCCGTCCGAGGTTCGACAACCTCGAACGATCCGACGCGCTCACGCAACAGCGCCATCTGCTGCTCAAGCTGATGCCGCCGCGACCGCAGAATCGCGTGTTCCTTCTCACCCTGGAGTCCGGCCTCCGCCAATCGCGTGAGTTCGGCCAGCACTGCGGGCCGCTGCCGCAACTCGAGATCGTGCAGTTCTTCGTGCAGCGTCTCGGCTCCCTCTGGCGTGATGTAGTTCTTCACCCCAGGTGGCAACACGGGCAGCGGCCGGATCGACAGCTCCGCCGCCGGATCGAAATCGGACTCACGCGTGAAGGCCTTGTTCATCGAATGAGTCTACAAGGGCAGCGGGGCGAGGGATCTTGCGTTGCGACTCCCAGATCGCGTATTTTTTCGCGCTAAAGGCTGTGCCGTCTGCGCCGCCGCCCGTCGATACGAACCAACTCGGTGGAGGACCTATGCCCGTACCCACAACCCGCTCCGAAGCCAGAGCCGAATGGAGACGCCCGCGTCTCTTTCGCCTTGATCGCGCCACCGACGTTCGCGGAGGGATGACTGGCGCCGGAGGCGGGACGGACGCTGAGATAGGGGGGGCCGGCACTTCCACAGCAAACAAGCTTCTGGTCAATACTGCTGAGACGTCCTCCTACAACACCCCCACCACGCCTTACGCGGGGCCAGGTCTCGCCGCACCGAGCTGATCCGAGGGGCTCGCATCTCGGAGTAGTCGCGGGCCTCCTTAGGCTCGGGGGGCCTGTCCCAGCGGTGCGCTACAGCGGCACAGCGGGGCCCGGCCGGCTACCTCAACCGCCGAGCAAAGCCGGAGTGGAGGCAATACATCCAGCCGGCGAACCACAGTGGCATGTCATCCGGCAGGCTGATGCGGCACTTCTTCCAGCCGCCATCGGCGTGACCGATCTTGGCTCCGTTCTCGAGCAGCTCATTGGTCTTGAACACGCCCCAGCCTGGCTCAGACCGCATCACGAGGCTGCGTCCTAGAGCGTCGATGTCGACATGGACTTTGGCGAACTTCGGCGGCGCCATCGCCTCCGCGACGACACGCCCTTCGATCTCGAGACGAGCCCAGCTGATCGGCAACAGCTTCGCCGGCTTCACTGTGCCTGATGTGAACTGTGCGGAAGTTCCATCAATGGTCATCGACCATCGCGCGTTGAACTCGCGGTGGTCGTACGGGTGGTAGTTGATCTCGCCCATCTCGCGTCCGTCGGAGTCCAAGACTCGACGGCGCTCGAACAGAAGGCGCTCCTTGACAAGCAGCTCCATGGCTCCCCCTTGCTCTTGCCACGATGACAGTTGGGGAGAACCGGAAGGAGAGCGGACACGGGGCGCTCTGCATCCGCGATTACACCGAGGGAGAGTCCTATCGAGCCTTGACACCTCGCTCATAGAGGGGTTAACTAATACCTATTTCTAAGATGTATTGAGATAGGGGTAACCCAAGGAGCGAAGAGGAATGAGTGGAGGCGGACTCTTCACCGGCACGCTCAACATGCTGGTGCTGCTCGCGCTCAGCGACGGCCCGCTGCACGGCTACGCGATCGGACGATGGATCCGACAAAGCAGCCAGGGCGCGCTGGGCGTTGCCGAGGGCCAGCTCTATCCGGCGCTGCACTGCATGGCGGAGCGCGGATGGCTGAAGGAATCCAAAGGCAAGACCGAGACTGGCCGGAGCGCAAAGTTCTATGAACTTACCGTGGCCGGACGGCAGCGCTTGAGCGAAGAACAGGACAGCTGGCAGCAGTACAGCGACGCCGTCCAACACGTCATCGCCTCACGCGGCTAGGCGAACGAATGGATCGGCAGCGGTCACGAACTCGATGGCGTTTCCTGCCCCAGGGGGTAGCGCGGCGTGCCGAGTCCGAGGTGCGCGCCGAGATCGATCTCTATATCGAGCTCCGAGCCGAGGAGCTCATCGAAGAAGGGCACTCCCCCGAACGCGCCCAGCAACTCGCCGAAGATGCCTTCGGCGAGGTCGACGTCATCGTCGGCGACTGCCTCGACACCACCCAACGCAGGTACTGGCGGCAGCGCCGGGAGGAAACCATGGGAAGTCTGATTCGCGACATCAAATTCGCGCTGCGCACCCTGCGCCGTGCGCCGCGCCTCGTCGCCGCAGTGACCATTACGCTAGCCCTGGGGATCGGCGCCAACAGCGCGATCTTCTCGGTACTCGATGCGGTCGTCCTCCGACCCCTGGCGTACCCCGAGTCGGACCGCCTGTTTGTCGTGTGGACGCAGTTTCCGGAACAGGGCGACTTCGAGTTCCCTTCATCGGCGGCCGAGTACCTGGACTACGCGGCGGAGACCGAAGCGTTCGAGAGTATGGCTGCCTATGCAGTCTTCTCGCGTGTCCTCACCGGCCACGGCGCGCCTGCTGCGATCGCTGCCGCCTTCACGACAGCGACAACTTGGGAGCTCCTCGGCGCGAGGGCGACGATCGGGCGACTGTATGACCAAGCCGACGACCAGCCCGATAGCGCCAACGTCGCGGTGCTGGCGCATGATGCGTGGACGAACCTCTTCGGAGCCGATCCGTCCGTGATCGGCCGCGCGGTCGAGATCGGCGGCATCGCCACCACGATCATCGGCGTGCTCGAGCAGGGCTTCACGTTGCCCGAGAACCCTGCGGACATCTACCAGCCTCTCGGCCTCCGCCGCGACCTCATTACCGATCGCAGCGGCCACTACCTGACCGTGGTGGGCCGGGCCCGCGAGGGCATCGCTGTGGAGCGCATTGCGAGCGAGATGGAAGCCGTGAGCGCGCGGTGGACCGCCGAGTACCCGCACGCGCACCCGCTCGGCGTCGAAGCTCTACGCGACGAGGTCGGCGGCGGCTCAGGCCTGGCCCTGGTGGCGGTGCTTGGCGCCGTGGCCGCGGTGCTTCTGATCGCGTGCGCCAACGTGGCGGGGCTCATGCTCACGCGGACGCTGGCGCGGCAACGTGAGATGGCCATCCGGGCGGCAATCGGCGCCGCGCGGCGGCACCTGGCGCGTCAGGTTCTTGTGGAGGGTGTGGTGCTGGCGTCGCTCGGCGGGCTACTCGGACTGGGACTTGCGGCGCTCGCGCTGCCGGCCATCCTCCGGCTCGAACCCGGCGACCTGCCCCGACTCGGCGAGGTCGGAATCGACGGCCGGGTGGTGGTCTTCACCGGCGTCGTCGCCGTCCTGAGCGGCGTTCTTTTCTCGCTCGTTCCCGCCCTCCGCATGTCTGGCTTCGAGCCGCAGCGTGCACTCGCCGGGGGCGGGCGGAGCTCCGGCGATGCGAGTCGCCAGCGTTTCCTGCGCGGCATCGTGATGGCGGAGATCGCTCTGGCGCTCGTTCTCGTCACGGCGGCCGGCTTGCTCACGCGCAGCTTCAGCGAACTCATGCAGGTCGACGCCGGATTGCAGAGCGAAGGAGCTTTCACGAGTCGGGTGACACTGCCGCGGAGCGCCTACGCCGACCCGCAGCTGATTCGTACGTTCTTTGACGCCCTCCAGACCGAGGTCGAAGCGATCCCCGGCGTGCAGCAGGCCGGCGCGATCCGCCGACTACCTCTTGCCGACGGCGGATTCATGGAGGTGTTCCTGAAGGAAGATGAGTCGATCGAGGACCCGAACGCCGGTCACCGCTTCGAATATCAGATGGCAACCGAGGAGTACTTCGCGGCTGCCGGGATCGAGCTGGCGAGCGGCCGGAGCTTCCTGTCCACCGACGACGTCGGCACCGAGCGCGTCGCGATCATCAACGAAACCGTCGCGAGGATGCATTTCGCGGGCGAAGATCCGGTCGGCCAGACGATCCAGATTCTCGCGTCCGTGCCAAGCACCGAACCCTTCCGCATCGTCGGCGTCGCGCGCGACGTACTCCAGGACAACCTCGGGAGCGTGGCGCCGCCGCAGATCTACGTGTCGCACCGACAGGCCACCGAGTACATGACCGGCATGACAACTTCGTTGGCGTACCTGATTCGTACTCGTGAGGACCCGGCAGCGCTGGGCGAGGCGTTCCGTGCGGCGGTCAACCGAATCGACCCGGAGCTGGCGACCACCGGCACCTCGACGATGGAGGCTGTCATCTGGGAGTCATTGGCTCGCCCGCGGTTCCTCGCGCTCCTGCTTAGCATGGTGGGGGCGCTCGCCCTGACCCTCGCAGGAATCGGTGTGTACGGCGTCGTGTCGTACGGAGTTGAGCAGCGCACCAAGGAGTTCGGCATCCGGATGGCGCTCGGGGCACAGCGCGGCCAGGTGATTCGCATGGTCGTCAGCCAGGGCGCACGACCGGCCCTTGCCGGTGCTGCCGTGGGTCTTGTCAGCGTCTTGCTGGTCGGCCAGTTGGTCGTGAACGGATCGCTCGGCGGGCTGTTGTTTGGAATCAGCCCCTACGATCCCGGCACGATTGGTGGCGTCGCCCTCACTCTTCTGGCTGTGGCCTTGCTCGCTGCGTGGGTGCCGGCACGACGGGCCGTCCGGGTGGAAGCGGTCGAGGCAATCGCGGCCGACTGACTCGGCCTAGTACCAGAACTTCAGCTGCACACGGTCACGCGGCATGGGTAAGGCTTCGGGGGGCGCAAAACGCACTCTCCGGGGCCGTTGCCGCGAGCCACGCCAGCGGGCGGTTTCCGGGTCCACGCCGGCATACCGCTCGAGCAGATCAAGGTAGAGCCGGGCGTACTCCGGGCCGTGCCCAGCGGCGTTGGGCAACGCAGCCCACAAGTGCGCGTGCGCGGTCTCGTGCAACACGACCATCAAGGAACGGCTCCAGCGCGGTAGTCGTATCTGATGGTCGTCGTAGACGTAGCAGGCCGTGCGTCGCGACCGCCCATCGGTAACGTGCGGCGCAGGAGCGTCCAGATGGTCGTTCCATACGCGCGCTACGAGTTGCTGACACTCCGGCAACGACAGAGGCGGCCCCGGCCATGCCGGGAGCTTGCGCTCCCACGTATAGACCGCGGATCTCTGGCTATCCCGTGCCGAGCCCACCCCTGAACTCCCCATGCCGAGATCATAGCGCCGCGACGGGTCGGAGTTGGGCGCCCTGGCCGCCGCCTTCACTCAGCGGCCTTCAGCCTCGTCTAGCAAGCGGCGAAGCGTCGGAAGAACCAGTCTGTCCTTCTCGCGGTTCGCCGCCTCCTTTGAGCGGATGATATCGGCGAGCGAGGCGACCTTGATGGCGAGGTCCCTGACGGTAATTGCCAGAGCATCCCTGCGGAGGTCGTCGAAGCCCTGTGTTCCGGAAGGTGTGAATGTCAGGTCAAGAGCGCCATGGGACGTCACCAGGTTCCAAATATCCGCGCGTTCGAGCGCCTCAGCCGAGCGCTCGAATGGCAAACCGTCCGGACTAGTCCCAACGCGAATTCGAGCCTCAAGGTCCACCAGCGCCGCCGCCAGTGCCGCCAGGTTCTGACGGCTCGTGCTCGGCGTGATATCGACATCTGTCGTCAGGTGCGGCGACCCATGTAGCGTGGCGGCCAGTCCGCCGATGAGAACGTAGCGAACGCCGTGCTTTTCGAGAACCGCGAGAATGGCCTCGGGGTCGAACGCTCCGAGCTCAGCCATCTTCGCCCCGCACCCCGAGCGCCGATCGGCCTGCGTCCGCGAATGCGACGGTTCGCACCAGTTGATCGAAACGCTGCTCAGGTGTGAGTCGCAGGCTCAGCTGCGCGAGCGTCCACTCGGCTGTGTCTGCCTCGACGATTCGAGACTCCAGTCCGAAACCGCAGGCTTCTACGACCCGCGCGACGGCGTCGTACGAAGGGCTAGTGCCTCCGGCTTCCCACCGGGCGACCGCCGACTGAGTCGTTTTCAGGCGCGCTGCCACCTCGGACTGCGTGAGCCCAGCCCGTAGCCGCGCGCGCCGAATGATGTGCCGTGCTGCCATCCACAGAGTATAGCGCATTCGCTATATCCGCCAAATTCACGCTGACCCCGAGGACTAGCTAGCTCCGGGCGGCGCGCTCTCGGATCTCGGCGACGACAGCTTCCAACTCTGGGAATCCGGCGCCGAGTAGGACGCGCGTCAGCGGGTTGCCGCCACGAGCGAACAGCATCTCGCCGTCAACCGTGACGTCGAACTGCCCTTTGCGCGGCGTCGGCACCTGCTCGACTTTGATGCCAAGCGCGCTCTCGATTGCGGCAGCGAGACTCGCCGCCCGATCTGGTGAGCGCATTCATGTATCGCAGTAGTGAATCGCGACGTTCATTGCGTCTCCTCTGAATTCGGGATCAGATCGGCGGTGGGCATCGTATGGCCGCCGAAGTCGACTTCTTCCACACCACGCAGATGAACCGAGCCATCTCGATTGGCTACGCGATCGGTGAGCACGAGGTCAGCTGTCGAAGAAACCGTCACGTCGTAGTCGGATCGAGGCCCGCGCATCGCGGCCGTGTCGAACCCTGGGCCGCCATCGAGCACGTTGTTTCCGGCATTGCCGCGAAGCCGATTGTCGAGTTCGTTGCCGACCAGATTCGCGTGCTCGCTGCCCGTGAGAGTCACGTCACGCAGGTAGCGCGACTTGTGTGTATACGGGGTTTCGGGGTCGAAGGTCATCGTGAAGGTTCCTTCGAAGTCCGGTGGCAGCGGCACCTCGAACGTGAGCACCGGACTCAAGAACATCTGCATGAGCTCGAAGCCACGCGGATCCGCCGTTGCGATCGCATCCCTCGTCTTCGCGACATAGAACCCCCACATACCGCCGGGCCTTTCGGTGTACGGGCCCCAAAGGCCGTAGTAGCTATCGATCACCGAGGCGATGTATTCCTGAGTCAGGCTCCCCTCTTCGCGCAACTCTTCGATCCAATCGCTCACCCGGTCGTCCTGAGCCCAGAGACCTTCCACGTCGAGCGCATTGATCTGCGCCGCGCGAATCGCTGCCTGGTATTCCGGCGCGGCACCGCGCGCAGCCCCTTCGTAATCGACCCCGATGCCGAAGTCGTGCACGAGGTGGAAGATCTCCTCGAAAGTCGCGTCGCGATGACCATCGAACACGTTTTCGATGTACCACGCCGATCCGGGCGCAGCCGTTTCGTCCTCGTAGAGCGGTTGGCCTCGGAGACCCTCCAGTGCGGAAAGGTCATGCTCACCATCATGACCCTTGAGCATCAGCATCGAGGCCCCGTTGTCGGCCATGCGATTAGCGATCGCGCTCTTGTCTGCGCCATGTAGCGATCCAGGAACGTCTTCCAGAAAAAACTCGAGAACACTCCGGGCATAAATCAGCTGGGCATTACTGATCTCGACCTGCGCGAAGATCGTGATCGCTTTGCCATTGGGCGCAGTCACCTCGGTGTACTTGCAGAACGCCTCGCCGTGCGTGGCCGCGTAGTCGCTCGGAATCGTGCGGATGCCAACTTCGGCCCCGGCCGAAAGCGCCGCGACGCAAGCCGCATCTCCGTCCTGGCCCACGGGCGCGGCCTGGCCTCCGCAAGCAGAGGCAGCCGCGCAGGGCAGCAGACAGACGGCAAGCAGGCGATTCAGGGGAGCCATCGACGCGACTCGGCCTAGTCGGCGGCAGCGCCCGTTCGGGCGAGCAGGCAGGTAGCGATCACCAGGAGTACCGCTCCGCCGACGATCACGATCGCCATCGTGTTGGCGAGATGAATCGGTAGCGCGAGCCAGACAGAGGCGTGCCCGAGACCTGCCAACGCGAATGTCCAACCCGCAAACCGCTGGTACGACTGCGCCCGCGCAGCACTCAACTTCGAGCCGCGTAGCGGCGGCAGGTGCTTGGGTATCGAGTTAGCGAAGATGGCGAGCACAAGGCCGCTCATGATGCCGGCCAGGCGCCGTTGCGCCTCTTCGTCGAGGCCGAAGGCCTGGGCGACCAGAGCGCTACCGATGAGAAGAGCTGCCAGGGCGAGTGAAGTACGGATATTCATGAGGTCTCCCGGTTGCGCGTTCCGCCGGAGACGACGAAACCTTCGTCGCTGTCGAGATCGACGTCGATATTGAAAGCCTGGGCGAATCCCATGAGGGCCTCCTCGAGTACCGACATCTTGAGTTGATAGGTCACCGTCTTGCCTTCCTTGTGGGCCATCACCAGGTCGGCTTCTCGCAGCACAGCGAAGTGGGCCGACATCGTGGGTTTGGACACAGGAAAGTGCTCGGCCAACTCCCCGGCGGTCATCGGGCGCTGTCGCAATAGCTGCAGCACGCGACGTCGCGTGGGATCGGCAAGTGCCTTGAAGATCTTGTTCATTGGGTTCCTCGTTGACGTTCAATAGATAATTAGCTAATTATCTAATTGTTGTCAAGCACCCCCTCGTTCCCGACCCGTGTGAGCCGATCCGTGGAGAACTTCGGTGTACCTGACGAACCCCGACCACTAGCGCGGACTCGAGCATGACCAACACCAACGGCGTCATCCTGATTGCGGACAGCCATCCGGGTGAGCTGGGTGAACTGCGAAGCCTGCTCCGCGAGCAGGAATATGCAGTGGAGCTCGTGGGCACAGGGCGCGACGCGCTGCTGGCGTTTGCCGACCGCCGTCCCGACGCGGTGCTGGTCGATACGACGCTGCCTGATATGGACGGCGTCGATCTTTGTGAACGGCTGAAGCAGGCCGACGAGCAACACGACGTCCCGGTGTTGTTCCTTGGTGACGGCAGCGATATTCAGGAGCGGATTGACGCCCTTGAGCGCGGCGGCATCGACTTTATTCCGCGGCCTTTCGCAGCCGCCGAAGTGCTAGCTCGAGTGAAGCGCCAGGTCACTGTCGCGCTCGCACGCGCTGCGCTCCAGGAGTCGGCCGCCAAGTTCCGTGCGGCCACGGAATCGGCGATCGATGCCATCGTGTCGGCCGACGCAAGGGGCAAGATCCTTTCGTGGAATCGTGCCGCCGAAAGACTGTTCGGCTACGTCGAGGAGGAGATGCTCGGCGAGTCGCTCACGAAGATCATTCCCGATCGCTATCGCGAGCAGCACAACGCCGGCGTCGAACGAGTGGGCTCGGGTGGTCGCAGTCGGATCATCGGCTCCATCGTCGAGATCGAAGGACTGCACAAAGACGGTCACGAGGTGCCCGTCGAGTTGTCGCTCACCGCCTGGAAACTCGAAGGCGAACGCTACTTCACCGGCATCCTCCGAGACATCGCTGAACGCAAGGAAGCGGAGCAACGCTTCAGGTCGGTCACCGAGTCCGCTATCGACGCCATCATCTCGTCCAACGCCACCTCCACGGTGGTGGGCTGGAATCGCGCGGCCGAAGAGATGTTCGGGTGGACTGCCGACGAGATCGTCGGGAAGCGCCTCGAGACCATCATCCCGAAGCGCTTTCACGAAGCTCACAAGGGCGGCATGGATCGCCTCACGCACACAGGCGAGAGTCATGTGATCGGCAAGACTGTCGAACTGGCGGCCGTGCGCAAGGACGGCAGCGAGTTCCCGATCGAGCTATCGCTATCGACATGGACCGTCGAGGCCGACCGCTACTACACGGGCATCATCCGCGATATTTCCGCCCGCAAAGAGGCCGAAGACAAACTCAAGGAATACGCCGACCAGTTGGCCTCGCAGCACGAGGAACTTCAGAAACGACACGAGGAGCTCGAACGCTCTCGCCAGGCTCTGGAGGCCTCGTTCAAGCAGACCCAGAAGCTCTTCTCTGCGATGACCGACAACCTTCCCGGCGCGGTTCTGAACAACAAGTACCGCCTCGAGAACAAGATCGCCTCCGGCGGTTTCGGTGTGGTTTACGAGGGCGTTCAGTTGAATCTGGAGCGCAAAGTCGCGGTGAAGTTGCTGCGGCCGCCATCGCAGGAAGACGAGGACATGATCTTCGAGCGGTTCCGTCGGGAGGGCGTTTCCACGACGCGCGTGAAGCATCCGAACGCGGTCTCGATCATCGATCTCGACATCACTTCAGGCGGATTCCCGTACATCGTCATGGAATACCTGGAGGGGCAGACTCTCGGTGATTTCATCAAGTCGCGGGGCGCGCTGAAGCTGAATACGGCGGCGCGGATCCTGGCGGATGTAGCCGGCGTGCTGGCAGCAGCACATCGCGTGGGCGTGGTGCACCGCGATGTGAAGCCATCGAACATCTTCCTGGCCGGCAACCCCGACGACCCGACAGTGAAAGTGCTCGACTTCGGCATCGCGAAACTGATGGACGAACCGGGACTATCGAGCGTCACTCGCACCGGCCAGTTCGTGGGCACGCCGTCCTACATGGCGCCCGAACGGCTGCGGCCGGATGCCCCCGAGTCAGAACTCTCGGATGTCTACGGGGCAGGCGTCGTGCTATACGAGGCGCTCACTGGCCAGTTGCCGATACCGCCGCGCAAGACCCTTGTGCAGACAATCCAGGCACACATGAATTCGCAGCCAATTCCCCTCAACGAGGTTTGTCCGGCTGTGCCGGAAGCCTTCACCGGTCTCGTGCGACGTCTCCTGTCACGGAATCTGGCTGATCGCCCCAGCGCGTCGCAGCTGCAGGTCGAGTTGCTCGATCTGGCTGAGCTCCCGGAGGCTGATATGAAACCGCCCTGCCTCCCCGCCGCGCACACTGACCCCACGGGACCCTCAGAAATGCAGGACGCTGAGACCGACGCCTGGAGCGGCCTCTAGACGCGCCGCGCTACTCGGCGACTTCGTCCTGTTTGAGCGCCGCGAACAACCAGACGCGTGCCGCCGCCCAGTCGCGCTTCACCGTTGCCGGCGAGATGTCCAAGGCCTCCGCTGTCTCCGCGATGCCGAGCCCGGCGAAGAACAGCGCTTCAACCACGCGTGCCTGCCGCTCGCTTATCGCTTCCAGTTCTTTGAGCGCACGATCGACAGCCACGATTTCCGTCCAGGTTTCGGCCGGCGTCTCCGAAACACCGTCGAGCGTCACCTTGACGGGGTTGCCGCCGCGCTTTGCCGCAGATTTCTTCTCGGCGTAGGTCACTAGCACCTGGCGCATTGCCTTTGACGCAGTGGCGAAGAAGTGACCGCGACTCTTGAACCGGAAATCTCGCGCCTTGGCGAGCTTCACATAGGCCTCGTGCACCAACGCGGTCGTGTCGAGCGTCGGCGTGCCTACCCACCCGCGGCGTCGCGCCTTCGAGATCCGCCGGAGCTTCGGATAGACCTCGGAAAACGCTTTGCTCATGGCGGCTTCGTCGCCTGCCTGGGCTGCGTTGAGCAACTGCGTGAGCAGAATTGTGTCGTCGGTGGAGTCTTGCACTCGAAAAAATTCCGGCCGCAGGGGAATCGACACGAGCCTTTGTGCCGATGAACTCAGTGTATCTGGGCGAGAACGTAACTGCGCCCTGACCAGGAGTGAATCGAGGTGATCCAGACCGATCCCGGAATGGAGGTCGTCCCGCGACTCCCGCCGCAAACCCGCGAGCGGATCGCGTACGTGGCGATCGGCGCTGCGTCCGGAACCAACCTCGAGATTGCGGTGCTCGACGTCGACCGCCGGTCGCCGCGTCATGGACAGATCCTGCACCGCACCGCGCTTCCCGAGGCGATTCGGGATGTGTCCAGCCTGGCCTTCAACCGGTCCGACTCGACCGCACCGGATCGCTACCTTCTCTTGACCTCGCCCACCGGGCGCTGCCTGTGCATCATCGATACTCACCCCGATCCGTACGCGCCGCAGGTGGCGCACATCGTCACTGCGGACGAGTTCGCCGATGACGCAGAAGCCGAGCCCAAGGCAATCTGCTGTCGTGGCAATGGCCTCGGGATCTTCTGGGTATCGCCCTCACAGCCCGCGGGCGCGGTCGCGATACTCGATCCGCAAGACTACGCGCGCCAAAGGAGCAACGGACTCGCTCCCGATCCCGGCGAGTGCAGCTACGGCTTTGCCTGCCATCCCGTGCACGGAACTGTGGTTACCAGTGCCTGGGGATCAGCAGAGATGGCGGCGGCCGGACTACGCCCGGATTTGTTGATGAGCGCGGCCTACGGCCACTCACTGCATGTCTGGGATGTCGTCAACGGCACCCACGAACAGGAGATCCGACTCGGCGATCAGGCAACCGTGCTCGAACTGTGCGCCGCCAACGACCCCGCGCGCTCCTACGGCTTTGCGGCCGTGACAGCTTCGCTCGAAGACCTCTCCGCTGCAGTCTGGATCTGGCATCGCGACGACACGGTCGCCGACGGGAAACGCTGGCAAGCGCGCAAGGTCATCGAACTCCCTGCTGAGACGGCGCCGTCGGACGGCCTGCCGCAGTTGCTTTCAAGTTTCGGGGCCGTGCCGCCACTGGTAACCCATCTCGACCTGACAGACGACGATCGGTACCTCCTCGTGTCGTGCTGGGGCTCGGGCGAATTGAAGCGCTATGACGTCTCCAATCCGTTCGCCCCGACGCTAACCGACAGCGTCCGCCTGGGCGGTGTGCTCTGCGAGACCCCGCACCCGGCGAGCCCGAACCAGATTCTCGGTGGCGGACCCGGACGAAGCCTGGTCAACGCCGACGGGAGCCGCGTCTATGTGGCGAGTTCGATTTCCGCGCCGTGGGACGAACAGTTCTACCCCCGCGGCGCCGAGCACTGGCTTGCCCGAGTGGACGTCGACCCGGACGGCACGATGGGCGTCGACAGCGAGTTCTTTCCTGACCTGAAAGGAAGCCCTGTGCTGGCTCTTTGCCTGGCGCAATAGCCCGTAGGATTTGGTTATGTGGGGCGAGCCTGGAACAATCTGGGTTCCGCGCCCCGCCACCTGAACCCCTGCGCCATGTCCGACCTCGATCACGCACGCCGCGTGCACGCACTCATGCTCGATGCGCTCGCGCTCCCGGAAGCCCAGCGATTGGCTTTCTTGCGCGAGCAATGCGGCGATGACGCTCTCTTGATCGCACAGGTTCAGGAACTGCTTTCCGGCGCGGACGAGGCTGAGCAGTTCTTCGACCGTCTCGGCGGCGATGTGGACCAGGTGATCTCCCGGACGTCGGAGCGCGCAGAGGAGACTGGCCGTACGGCCGACGGGGTTCCGGCGGATGACGAAGAGCCCGATCTTTCGATCGGGGAAAAGGTCGGGCACTTCGAAATAACGGGTGAACTCGGCCGCGGTGGAATGGGAACCGTCTATCGCGCTACGGACCAGCGACTTGGTCGTGAAGTCGCGTTGAAGGTTCTGCCGCGTGCTGTCACCGCGGGCTCCGAGATCGCTGAGCGGTTCGAACAGGAGGCGCGACTCCTGGCACGTCTCAGCCACACGAACATTGCGTCGATCTTCGGCATCGAGGATCACGCCGGACTGCGCATCCTTGTGCTCGAACTCATCGACGGGCCCGGCCTCGAGGAGCGTATTCGACAGGGCCGCTTGCGCATCAGCGAGGGCCTGGAGACGGCGATGCAGATCGCGCGCGCGCTGGAAGTTGCGCATCGCGCCGGAATCGTTCACCGCGACTTGAAACCATCCAATGTGAAGTTGGTGGGCAGCACCGGGCTGGTCAAGGTACTCGACTTCGGCATCGCGACGATGTTGCCCGACGCCGAACTCTCGAGCGCCGACAGTCACCGCGACATCGTGTCGACCGGCGTGGGGCGCGTGCTTGGCACCGTCGCCTACATGAGCCCGGAGCAGGCGCGCGGGGACGAGGTCGACGAACGAGCCGATATCTGGGCATGGGGCTGCGTGCTCTTCGAAATGCTGTGCGGGCAGCGGCCGTTCCAGGGCCGGACCGTGACGGACACGCTGGCGGCGATCATCGAGCGCGATCCGGACTGGAACCTCCTGCCGCCCGCCACCCCGCCCGAGGTCACGCAGATGCTACGGCGCTGCCTGCGCAAGGACCCGCGCCGGCGACTCCGCAACGCGGGCGACCTCTGGCTGGTCCTCGAGGAACTGCTTCATCCGGCCACCGATGACGAACTTCGGATTCGCGAGACCATCGCCCCTCCCGCCACATGGCGCCGGGCGCTGCCCTGGGCGATCGGCGCGGCCGCCCTCGCGATCGGGCTGCTCATCGGCCGCGGGTTCAGCGTGGCGCCCGACCAGGAACCCACGCGACGCCTGGAACTTCAGATCGATGGCGAACAACTCCGGACCGCTGCAGGCGGTCGCGTGGTCGCCGTTTCCCCGGATGGCTCAACCGTGGCGCACACGGCCGACGGCATGCTTCATCTTCGACCCCTCGACAGCTTCGAGGATCGGCAACTCGAGGGCACGTTCGGCGCTGAGAGTCCGACCTATTCGCCGGATGGCGAGTGGATTGCGTTCTTCGCGCGCGGGCAACTCCGCAAGGTCTCCGTGCGTGGCGGCGACCCGTTTCCGCTCTGCGACGCGGCCTTGCCGCGCGGCGCTCACTGGGGTACGGACGATCGCATCGTGTTCAGTGATGGCACCGCGATCTACACAGTGCCGGCGAACGGGGGCGAATGCGAAGTCGTATACGGCCCGGATCCCGACGGCGAGCCGCGCCGCCATGTTTGGCCCACGTGGCTCCCCGGCCAGGACAAGGTGCTCTATCAACTCACCGGCTCTCGGATGAGTCAGATTCACGTGCTCGACCTCGAAACGGGCGCGTCGCGAATGCTGCAGCCATCGGGGAGCGACCCGCGATACGTGTCCACGGGCCACTTGCTGTTTACAAAGCTGGGGACGCTCTTCGCCATCGCGTATGACCTCGACAGCGGTGAGATCGGAAATACGCCGACCCCAGTGCTGGATGACGTTTCGGCCGAGAGCACCGGTGCGACACACATGGCGATCTCGGACACCGGCGTGGCGGCCTACGCACCAAGCCCTGACAACTCCAGGGAGTTGGTCTGGGTAAACCGAGATGGGTCCGAATCGCTGGCCGCCGAGCTGGCGGGCGACTACACCACGCCCCGTGCCTCGCCCGACGGCCGACGCATCGCGATGGTGATCCGCCGCGCAGGGGAACGACAGGTCTGGATACTCGATGTGGAGAGCCAGACGCTCAGCCAGCTGCCCGGTGCCCATGGATCGATCTGGCCCGCGTGGGCTCCCGATGGAGAACGAGTCTCTTTTTCGTCCGGCGCCGAGGGCCCGGCAACCGTGTGGTGGCAACCGGTGAGCGGCGCCGCAGCTACGCGGATTTCTACCGAAGGCCAACACCAGTACGCCAGCTCCTGGGCGGCGAATGCCGAGGTTGTGACGTGGTTCCAGCCCGGGCAGAACGGATCACGGGACATCTGGGCACAGCGCACGAACAGCGAAAGCGGCTCGTTCCCGGTGGTCTCGACCGAGGCGCATGAACAGGGCCCCGCGCTATCCCCCGACGCGCGGTGGCTGGTCTATTCGGCCAACACCAGCGGCGCCAACGAGGTCTACCTGGAGGCATGCCGGCCGTGCGTTGAAGACGGGCAGGAACCCGGCCCCGAGGGGCGCTGGCAGCTGTCGACGGGCGGCGGGAGCGAAGCGATCTGGTCGCCGCGCGGCGACGAGGTGTTCTTCCGGCAGGGGAGCAACGTGATGTCGGTGCAGGTTGATCTCAGTGGTCGCACGCCACGCACAGCAGCGCCCGTGCAGCTCTTCGATGGCCCATACGTGCTCGGTCAGTCGGGGAATCGTAACTACGACGTGGCACCCACAGGAGATACGTTCCTGATGGTGAAGAACCCCGAGGAGTCTGGCGGGTTCAGGATCCGCGTCGTCCTCAACTGGTTCAACGAGCTGCGTCAGCCCTAGGCACGGCCGCCCTGAGGCTTCTTTTTTGAAACTCCGCGAGTGGGTCCGCGTATATTTCTTACTATGTACGAAAAATACCCTCCGCGGCTCGCTGAGCAGTTGCTTCGGCTATGCGTTACACGTGCCGAACGCGACTGCATCGTTGGCGATCTGGCGGAGGAATACGCGGGTCGGGTGACACGCGACGGGTCTGCGACGGCCCGGCGTTGGTACTGGTGGCAAGCCCTCCGTACCGCCCCGATGGGTCTGGTCGGTGGGCGCGACGCCCGCACCGCGCGGCGCAGCCCCATCCAACTCGACACACCGCTTCGCCCAGGAGACGGCCCCATGAGCAACTTGCTCCAAGACTTCCGCTACGGATTGCGTTCGCTGTCCAAGACGCCAACATTCGCGATCCTCACGATCGCCACCCTCGCCATGGCGATGGGCGTGAACACGGCGATCTTCAGCATTCTCAACGTCGTCTTCATCCGCGATCTCCCGCTCGACGACCCGGATAGCCTCGGGTTCATCTACTCGACCAACCCGCAGCTCAACGCCACGAGCGCCCCGGTCCCGGAAGCCGATTTCCTCGACTATCGCGATGAGGTGGACGCCTTCAGCGCGTTGGCGGCGGTTGACCGCAGCGCGTCGTTCACCCTGACCGGAACCGAAGAGCCCATCTGGATCGAAGGATTTCGCGCGACCGCCAACACCATGGACCTCTGGGGGCAGACGCCGCTGGTCGGTCGCTGGTTCACAGAAGAGGAGGACCGCGAAGGTGGCGCAGCGGTAGCCGTGCTAGCCCATGGGGCGTGGGAACGCCGCTTCGGATTCGACCCGGAGATCGTCGGCCGCGTGATCGAGATCGATGGCCGACAGACCACGATCATCGGAGTGCTCCGCAAGGAAGTTGAACTCGGATCGCTAGCCGACGCCGAGATCTGGGTGCCGGCGCAACTCAACCGCGCAACGGCAAGTCGCCAAACGCGCAACCTCTGGATCATGGGCCGAATGGCGCCCGGCGCGACGCTCGCGCAGGCACAGCAAGAAGTTGATGCCGTGCGTCAGCGCATCATCGCCGATAACCCTGACCTTCAAGGCCCGTGGAACGCGATCGTCTACGACATCAACCGTGCGCTCGCGCCGCCGGACACGTGGACCATTCTGTCGATGCTGGCACTCACCGTGTCTTTCGTGATGCTGATTGCCTGCTCGAATGTCGCCACGATGATGCTGACTCGCGCCGCCGGCAAAGCGCGCGAGATCGCAGTGCGGGCCGCACTCGGGGCGGCTCGACGCCGCCTTCTCAGCCAGCTTCTGGCAGAGAGTGCGATCCTCTCCGTTACGGCGGGACTTCTGGGTCTCCTGATCGCTCGCGCATCGCTTGTCGGGCTGATCTGGATGGCCGGTGAAAACAGTGGCCTCGATATCTTCCAGATGGTGACGCTCGATCGCTACGTGCTCGGGTTTACGTTGCTGATCGCCCTGGTCGCCCCGCTACTCTTCGGGTTCGGGCCAGCCCTGAAGGCATCCAGCCCGAACCTCAACGACACTCTCCGCGAGGGCATGCGCGGCAACAGTGGCGGCCTGCGCGGGCGCCGCTTTCTGGTGACCGCCCAGGTGGCACTCGCCATGGCACTCGTTGTTGTGGCCGGACTGCTGATGCGCGCCATGGCCGAGAATCGAAACTACGATCCCGGCTTCGACCCCTCCAATCTCATGACGATGCGTGCTGATGTGACCGGCGACAAGTTGCCGGACACGCAGGAGTTGCTGCTGCACTATGAAGGGATTCGCACAGCGGCGGCAAACGTGCCGGGAGTGCAGAACGTGGCGCTGATGGGGTGGCGCCTGGGCGCCAATGATGACCCCATCATTGCCCACAATTTCCGCATCGAAGGTCAGCCTGAGCCCGACCCGTTGGAGATCCCGTCGGGTTTCTACAACTCCGTGAGCCCGGAGACACTGTCGGTGCTCGGCCTCCCGCTACAACGCGGCCGTGACTTCGCAGCAAGCGACAACATCGACGGCGAACAGGTTGTGATCATCACCGAGTTTCTCGCCGAGAGATTCTGGGAAGGCAACGCCGTCGGCTCTCGTATTCGGATCGGTGAGGACGAGTGGCGGCGCGTGATTGGGGTCACCGCCAATCTGCACACCGGCAATACCGCCAGTCCGTACTTTCCCATCATGTTCGTGCCGTTGGCGCAGAGTCCTCAAAGACGCATGGGGATCGTCGCGCGAACAGCGGCAGACCCGTTGGCACAGACCGTGGCGCTACGACGCGCGATCTGGTCGGTCGACTCCGAGCAGCCTGTCGCCGACATGCGCTCCGTGGACAAGCTGATCGAGGACAGCTTCGCCGCGCCGATGACTCTCTTCTCGATCTTCGTGGCGTTCGCCGTATTCGCCGTCGCGATGTCCGCGGCAGGTATCTACGGCGTCATCTCCTACGCGGTCGGTGAACGTACGCGTGAAATCGGTATCCGCATGGCGCTCGGTGCTCGGGCGAGCAGCGTACTCACTATGATCACTCGCCAGGCGCTATGGCTCGTCATTGTGGGCATGGCACTCGGTGGCGTGGCCGCCTTCTTCATGGGCCGGGCGATAGTCAGCGCAATACCGGATGTGGACTCAGGGCGCCCGGTCGTGCTGATCGCTGTCGTCGGCGTCTTCGCGCTCGCCGCGATCATCGCCGCCTGGATACCGGCTCAACGAGCGGCCCGCGTCAGCCCCGTAACAGCCCTCCGTGCGGAGTAAGAGATGAGCAAGGGCGAGTACCTCGGCGAATTCGAGATCGTGATCCTGTCGACCTTGCAGCGTCTCGGCGACGCCGCCTACGGAGTCACGATCCGTTGCGCCATCGATGAGCGTACCGGGCGATCGGTCTCGATCGGTGCGATCTACGCCACGTTGCGCCGACTTGAGCGCAAGGGTCTGGTGAACTCGCGGCTAGGCGAGCCGACCGCCGAGCGCGGTGGCCGCGCGAAACGATTCTTCGCGCTCGAGGCCGCGGGTGTGGAAGCGGTCGAGCGCTCGCGCGCAATGTTCGCGCGCCTCTGGGAAGACCTGCCCGAGCCGCCTGCTTAGGGAACGCTACGCCTGCGAAATCCGAGAGGCCGGCCGTTGTGCGCTACCGCCTGGCCATGCCAAACTCGGTCCGGCGATTGATCCTGCGCCCAACCTCTCAGGTTCTCCCCCAGCGGGAACCCGACGCGAGGCAAAGGAGGGCATACCTCCGGGATCGGTATCGACGGAGCCTTCGTGTACGCCGCAGGCTGCGCCGCTGGGGGGTGAAGTGTGCGGCCACGTAAGGACCGGAACCGATGCCGACCAACAAAGATCTGAAGCGTGTCGTCCGCGAGCGCATGTCCAAGACTGGCGAGTCCTACACCGCAGCCCGTGCGCGCGTTGTCGCCAAACACGGTGCCGAACGTGCCGATGCCTTTGCCGCGGAGGCCGGGATGTCGGATGACGCGGTGTTCGCGAAGACCGGCGGCACCTGGGCCGACTGGGTAGACGCGCTCGACGCGTTCGGAGGGATGCAGCGGCCTCGTCGAGAGATCGTGGATCATCTGCAGAACGACCACGAAGTTGCACCCTGGTGGGCCCAGACCGTGACCGTTGGGTACGAGCGTATCCGCGGACTGCGTCAGAAGACGCAGCGACGGGACGGAACGTTCGAAGCGAACAAGAGCAAGACGTTCCCCGTTCCGATCGCGGCTCTTTATCGAGCGTTCTTCGACGACGCCGAGCGTGGAATCTGGCTCGAGACCAAGCCGACCATGCGCACGTGTAAGGAACTCGTGTCTGTGCGCATGCTGTGGCCGGACGATACTCAGGTGCAGGCCTACTTCACCGACCGTGGAGACCGTGCGTCCGTTCAGGTGCAGCATGTGAAGCTGCCCGACAAGGAGGCCGTGGCGCGAGTCAAGGAAGACTGGGCGCGCCGCTTCGAGGCGCTCGCGGCACACTTGCACAAGAGCGATTGACGGAGACTCGTGCCGGGGCCCGGGGAGAGCCATCCCCGGGCCCGGCCGAAGTGAACCAGGCTGGTGGTAAGGCCAGCCACACGAGGGTCGGGAGCCAGATCCGAGGCCGCTCGTGGCGAGATCCACGTCGAGTCCGAGGTACTCTATCGCAATTGAGATTGAGTCTCAATTGCAACAAGTTCATTCGATGATTCGTTCTTCCTGTTTAGACGAAGCTCTGGTGAGGGTCGGTTTCTGCTACTATATCCATTCATGGATATATTTACTGGTGGATATTAGGAGGCAACACCGTTGAGTCCGGCCGCACGCTGGTACGAACGGGTCCTCCGACTCGGCCCTCGCGGGCTGCGTCGCGAGTTCGGCGACGACATGGTGGCGACATTCGACGCCATGCTCGAAGACGAACGCCGACGCGGCCGGCGCATGCCCCACCTGCGGGTATGGGGTCGCGTACTGCCCGATCTGCTCGTGTCCACCTGGAACAGCATGCGAGGACAGTCATCCGTCTACCGGATCCCCACCCGGAAGATTCCGATGGAAGCTCGTCTACACGACATTCGTTTCGCGCTGCGCATGATGTCGCGGCAACCCCTCTACACCTTGGTGGCGGTATTGACCGTCGCCGTCGGCATCAGCGCCACGACGTCGATCTTCAGCATCGCCAACGGCCTGCTGCTCCGCGCTCCGGACGGAGTTCGAGGTGGATCTGATCTCGTGTCGATCCATCGGGTTGCGCAGGATGGCTCCGGATTCCACTCGTTCGGCGTAACCATGTTCCGCCACCTGGCAGCGTCCGAGACCGGGCTGGAATCGGTCGCCGCCTACGACACGTTTTCCGGCAGCATGGTGATCGACAGCATCCCCTACCGGGTTGCGGCGACCAACATCTCGGGGAACTACTTCGAAACCGTGGGAGCGCGACCGGCGATGGGCCGCTTCTTCCACGCCAGTGAAGACACGGCCGCAGGGCGCGACCTCGTTGCCGTGATCAGTCACTCCCTCTGGCAGGAACGCTTCGACGCCACGCCGGATATCGTGGGCACGTCCATCGGCCTGAACGGGCACGACTTCACCATCGTCGGTGTCGCCGAGCCGGGCTTCAGCGGGCATCTCGCGGCGCTCACCAACCAACTGTGGGTTCCCCTGTCGGTGCAACGCGTCCTGGCGGGCGAGGAAGATCTCTCCGAAGAAGCATCCGTTATCGGCGTCGAAGTGGTTGCCCGACTCGCGCCGGGTAGCAGTGCCGACCTTGCCCGAGACGCGCTCGATCGTGCAGGTGCTGCCTTCCACGAGACCCGCACGACCGACTGGTGGGGGGCCGATGTTCTGGGCTACGCGCCGATCATACCGATCGCCCGGGAGGGCCTCGGCATTTTCCTCGCTGTGATGTTCGGTGTGGCCGGCGTTCTGCTAACCATCACCGCCGTGAACGTCGCCAATATGATGCTGGCACGTGGCGCGGCGCGATCGCGGGAAGTAGGAGTCCGTCTCGCCCTTGGCGCCTCGCGCCGACGTCTGATCTCGCAACTCCTCGCCGAGAGCATTCTGTTGTTTGTTGCAGGGGGCGCGCTCGGTACGCTGCTCACGATCTGGATCATGGGCGCGCTCGGCGGCATCACACTGCCGGTGCCGATCCCGATCGACCTGCACTTCGCGCCTGATCTCACGGTGCTCGCGTTCGCCCTCGGCATCGCCGCCATATCTGGCGTCGTCTTCGGCCTCTCTCCTGCGCTGCATGCGACGAACGGCGACCTGGTGACCGCGCTCAAGGACTCCGGAGCCAGCAGCCACCGCCGACGCCGCCTGCGGAGTGTTCTCGTCGTGACCCAGGTTGCCGGCTCGGCGTTGCTGCTTGTCGTCGCCGGCCTTCTGATCCGCTCGGCCGGACGCGCTTCGTCAGTGGATGTCGGTCTCGATATCAACGGGGTATACGCCTATATCATCGACACCCGCGACTCGAATCAGACCGATGCCGAGAGTGTCATCTTCTATGACGACCTCCTCGCACAGGCGTCACGACTGCCGGGCGTAGGGGCGATCACCGCGATTGACGTCCCACCGCTCACAGGGAGCAACCAGCAGAGCAGCGTAATTCTGCCGGACCTTCCCCCGGAGCCCGGCATCGGTCTTCGCCAGGTGGAATACGCAACCGTGGCGCCGAACTATCTCCAGGCCATGCGGATCCCACTGGTGGCCGGTCGCGATCTGAGCACGGCCGACACCCGCGATACGCCTGTCGTCGTGCTCGTCAACGAGCATCTTGCGCGGACCTTCTGGCCTGGTGAGAGCGCTGTCGGACAGCGAATTCAGTTTCGGGGCACGCCGCCCATCGATATCGAAATCGTCGGCGTGATGGCCGACACCAAGATCCGAACGCCAGGCGACGAACCTCGACCGCTGATGTACGGGCACTGGGCGCAGTTCCCGGGAGCACAGTTCACCGTGCTCGCGCGTACCGGGGGTGGTGAGGTCGCGGCCGCCGTGCGCGATATCGTCACCGAACTCGACCCGGTCATGCCGCCGGCGACACCTATTCTGTACTCGGAGTTCGTGGGGCTGGCGCTGCTGCCTATGCGCATCGCAATGATCCTCGCCACTGTGTTTGGTGCTGCGGGCCTGCTGCTCGCCTCGATCGGCCTCTATGGCCTACTGGCGTTCTCTGTCGTGCAACGTTCTGCCGAGATCGGGATACGTGTGGCGCTTGGGGCCCATCGAACGGCTGTCCAAGGTCTCGTCGTGCGCGAAGGGCTACGTCTCACGCTGGTCGGCCTCGTTATCGGCCTGGCAGCCGCCGCCGGACTCGGACAGCTCCTTGGCTCGCTCCTGTTCGGACTGAGCCCGTTTGATCCTCTGACGTTCGGCAGCATCACCGTGTTGATGCTGACCATCGCCGGCTTCGCGTGCTGGCTCCCGGCTCGGCGTGCGGCTGCCACCGATCCCGTCAACGTTCTCCGCGCGGAGTAGAACCATGACCGACCCACTTCGCCCGCTCGTCTTCCAGATCCTGCTACTCCTCAACGAGGAGGAAACGCACGGCTACGACATCATTAAGGCGGTGAACGAGCGTGCCGGGCGCAGCGCTATCCTGGGCCCGGCCACGCTCTACCGGACCCTCGGTCAGATGCGTGACCAGGGTCTGATTCACGAGGCGCCGACCGATGATGATCGACGCCGGGTGTATCGACTCACCGACGAGGGACGCCGTATCGCCCGCGATGAGGCGGAACGGATGGCCGACCTGGTGGAGCGGGCGCGCGCAGGGCAGCTGATCGGCTAGAACGAACCCTTCAGCCAGGCAAAGAAGCTTGAGCCGGAATCGCTGGAGAACTGCGTCTGCGGATCGCCGAACAAGACCTGGCCGGCGACGGACAGCGTCAGGTTGTTCGACATGGAGTAGTCGACCTGCGGGCTCAAGTAGGCCGACTGGTCGTCCGGGTTGTACACCGATGCGAGACCGAGCCGGGTGAGCGGTGACGCCTGGTAGCCGAGCGAACCCATGACGTTCCAACGCGCCCGGGTAAGCAGCCGGGCGTCGGCAAAGAGCGCTCCGAGTACGGGGCTTCCGCCGACCGGCTCCGTCGTGCCGAGGCTGTTGTAGATGAACTCCGTCGTGATCATGAGGCTGTTCGGAAAGGTGTAGTTGCCGCCTGCCGCGGCGACGAACTGTTCCTCGTTGGCGATCCCGCTGCCGCCTTCAGCGTAATAGGTCATCTCGCCGTTGAATCCGGCGCCAGCGATCTGTCCCGACCAACCCAGACCGGCCGCGAATGTGTCCTGTACCGAGCCGGCGAAGGCCTGGATGTCGTAGCCGGCGATGTTCGCTCGATACATGCCGGCGGCCGTCACTCGGTCGTCGTAGTCGACCTTTACTGCCGCCTCCGCCGACGATGTACTCCCCGTGTAGTATCGCGCCCGCAGCGCATCCGACCCCGGCTTCTCGATGTACGTGATGTCGAAGAACGACGAGGCATTGAAGATGTCGTTCGGATTCCAGACATAGTTCACGCCCCAGTTCACGCGCTGGCGGCCCGCCTGCACTTCGAGATTGCCGTTGGTGTGCCGGATGCTGAACCGGTCGAAGTTCAGGTAGACGACATGGTCGCCACCATCGGCAACGGGGAACGTCAGATCGAGCCAACCCGGGTCGGTTGTGACCAGATCGCCATACCCGGGAACGCTTTCGACCACGCCACCGTACGTGCTCAGGTAGCGCGCCGCCGCGTAGCCCTCCCAATTGCTGCTCGGGTACCACCGCAAATCCACGCGGGCGTTGAACTGAGCCGTCAGATCGACCGGCTCAGGAGTTCCCGTCACGCCGATCGCGAGCGTCTCCCAGAACCCCGAGAGACTGAAGGCGCTCTGCGCGTGGACCGGACCGGCAGCCGCGACCAACAAGCCCAGGAGAAGAACGCGGCCAGCACGCACCATCGGTTTTCAGCCTGCGTTCGTGTCGCTGACGATCTTGCCGTCGTCGAGGGCAATCACGCGGCGGGCGCGGTCGATGACGCGCTGATCGTGCGTCGCGAAGACGAACGTGACGCCGCTGTTGGCATTCATTTCGGCCATCAGGTCGAGGAGGTCGCTCGTGGCGTGCGAATCGAGATTGGCCGTGGGCTCGTCCGCCAGCACGAACTCCGGCTTCGATGCCAGGGCGCGGGCCACAGCGACGCGCTGCTGCTGCCCACCCGACATCAGGCCGGGACGTTTGTCGGCCTGATCTGCGATTCCCACCTCGGCGAGGAGTTCCCTCGACCGCACGGCTCGTTCGTCCGCCGGAATGCCTTGCAGTTCCATGATGAACTCGATGTTCTCTTTTGCGGTGAGCACGGGGATCAAGTTGTAGGCCTGGAACACGAAGCCAATGCGCTTCAGACGGAAGTCGGTGAGTTCCGCCTCGCTCATGCTGTCGATCTGTGTGCCACCGATGTAGATCTCGCCCTTCGTGATCGAGTCGAGTCCGCCCACCATGTTGAGCAACGTCGTCTTGCCGCAGCCGGAAGGACCGATCACCGCGGTGAACTCACCCTTTTCCACGGCGAAGCTGATGCCGTTCACGGCGTGCACGGGCACCCCGCTGCCCTCATAGGTCTTGTACACGTCGCGTGCGTCGATAACAGGCATGGCGTCTCAGGTGTCGGCGCGGATCGCTTCCGCGGGAAGGAGTTTCAGGGCGCGGCGCGCGGGATAGATCGAGGCAAGGAAGGCCGTCACGAGAACCATTCCGGCAACCTGCAGATAGAAGCTCGTAGACGCCTCCGGATAGATCATGGAGTCGTAGCCGAAAGCGGCCAGCCCTTCGGCCCAGGCCTGCATGTTGACGCCGACCCGGCCGAGCCAACCCAGAAGGGCAACGCTCAGTACCAGGCCGCCAACGCCACCAACCATCGACAGAAACGCCGTCTCGTAGAGCAGCATCCAGAAGACGCGTGCACGGGCCATGCCCAGCGCCATGAGCATGCCGATCTCGCGCGTGCGCTCCATCACGACCATGAGCATCGTGTTGACGATTCCGAACCCCAGCGCGGTGAGGATGATCGCCAGGAAACCAAACCCGAAGACGCCGCCAAAGTCCGCCGCCAGCTGGAGCTGCGGCGCTAGATCGCGCCACGTGCGAACCAGGAGTTCCGGATGCGCGGCCGCGAATGCGGCCGCGACCGCGTCGCCCGACTCGCGCGGCTCGATGCGCACAATCAGCTCGGAAGCCGAGTTGTCGGCAAAGCCGGTGAGTTCCGCAAGATCCTCACGCGTCACGAAAACGTTCGACTGATCGAACACCGAATCGGACGTCCTGAAAATACCGACGATGCGAAACGCGCCGTACACGATCTCCCCGGTTGGGCTTACCACGCTGGCAACGATGCGCGAGCGCAACCGAACCTCGAGATCGTCGGCGACCTTCTCGCTCATCAGGAGCGGGATGCGTTCGTCAGCACTGAGATAGGCACCCTCGATCAGCTTGGTGCGCAGGTCCGAGATCTCGGGGTCATGATCGAGATCCACGCCTACGATTCGCGCCGCGGCCGTGCCCACGGCACTACTCGCCATCGCCGTTCCGACGATGCGCGAGGATGCGCCGACGACTCCCGGGGTGCTCCGGACCTCGGCCAGGAGCGCGTCGACATCGTCGAGCGCGTACCGCAGGTCGCGATCTGTGGGGTAGTCCGGATGGTGAACCTGGAAGCTACCCAGCCCCACGTGGATCGCGCTCCGCACCGCCTGGTTGACCAAGCCCATCATGAACGCGTAGCTGAACACTCCTCCGAGCAGCCCGATCGCGATCGCGGACGCAATGACGAGGCTCCGCACTTTGTTGCGCCACACGTTGCGCCAGGCGATATGCCAGAGCATCCCTACCTCCCAGTGATCGCCCGCATGATGTGCAGGCGGCGGATCGAAACGATGGGGAAGGACGCAACGATCAACGCCATCACCAGAACGACGAACCCCTGGGCGAGGAAGATGCCGAGATCCACCGAGAACGGCATATACGGCGGCACGTTGAACTGCTCGAACACCGCGGCGAGATCGCCCGTGACCGGGATCGGGTTGTAGTGGAACCAGGTGATGATCGGAACCGAAACGATGAGACCGAGCACCACGCCCACGAAGACGAGCACAAGCGTCTCCATGAACAACACGAACGCGAGTCGGCCCTTGCGCATGCCGACGGCGTTCATCACACCGAACTCGCGGCGCCGCTCCATCGTGCTCATGAGCACCGTGCCGAGCAGGCCGAACCCAGCCACCACGTAGAGGATCGCGAGCATGAAGATCCCACCGACGCTGTCCGACTGGATGCCCTGCACCACCTCCGGCGAGGTCTCGCGCCAGGTCATGACGTCGAACTCGTTGCCGAGTTCCCGCTGGAGAGTCTCCGCCGTTCGGTCGATCGCGTCTCCATCGTCGAGCATCACTGACAGCGACGTCACCTGATCGGGCGGCGTCGCATAGAGTTCGCGCGCCGCGTCGAGAGGGACGTACGCGAGACCCGTCTCGAGGTTGCCCATCAGCGTGTAGTCGAAGATACCGACCACCGGGAGCAGGTCAGCGGCGGTCTGGCCGCGGTAGCCACCCCCGAGAAGAACGACGTCGTCGCCGATGCCCGCACCGAGATAGCTGGCGAGACTACGCAGCAGGATGATGCCGCGCTCCCCGACCTCCAGGTACCGGCCCTCCACAATGCGCCCCGCCAGCGCCGTGTAGCGGTCCTCGATCTCCGGATTCGTCCCTATGACCCCGGATGGCTTGGTGCGTTCGCCGAACGAGATCAACGCGAACGACTCGAGGCGCGGCACCGCGTCTGCCACTCCGGCGACGGAATTCACGCGTTCCAGTGTCTCCGCCGACGCGTGGATCGAGCGGTCGAGCGACTTGTTGTCCCAGTAGCCCTCGCCGAACACCTGGACGTGCCCGGTGCGCGCGACGGTGGAGTCGATCATCGCGCCGTACTGTCCGTACTGCATCGAACGCATCAGTAGGCCGAGCACGACGGCGAGAACGATCGTCGCCAACGTGAGCGCAGATCGGCGACGATTACGCCAGACGTTGCGCCACGCGATGGTCCAGAGCACGGCTACCTCACGTTGCGCATCTGTTGCTGCGAGAAGAACGACTCACTGACCTCGTAGCTGAAGTCGGCGGCCTCGGTAACCATGATGGTCATGTGGCCCGGTTTCTTGGCGTCTTCCATCACCAGACGCGTCGGAATCAGGCGGTCGTCCATCATCTTCACTTCGCTGCCCGTCTGGCGATTGATGAGCTCGCCATCCTCGTCGAAGTACTCGGCCCGGAGCATGAAGAGTTCGTCCTTCGCGATCCACAGCACCACACGGCCCCACACCACGGGCGCCTCCGGCAACGGCATCAACTCGATCTGCCAGGTTTCGTATCCCTCGATCGTCTCCTCGCCGAGAATCGACTGCTCGTAGTCGATCACAAGAGAATCGATGCGCACGAGGTCGTTGTTGGTGAAGTCGGACCCCATCCACGACTGGTTCATCATCGACGGGGGAATCTTCACTGAGCGCTGCACCCGTGGGACCCAGTTCCACATGTCGTTTTCGCGCTTGAGGAACACCTGACCCTGGTCGCGGGCGGGCGCCGTGATCAGGATCATGTAGTAGTCGGTGCCGAGCGACCACGACTTCATTGCCATCTCGCGCGTCCAGTCGGGCCGCACGATCTGCATGCTGGCCGTGGTGAGGCTGTTGAGACCTCGCGCGAGTTCGTTGGCCTGGCGCACGATCTCGCGAGCGTCGGGCTCCTGTGGCGCGCTGGCGAAAACGCCCGGCGCGAGCGGGCTGCCGGTGGCGAGAACGATGAGCGCGTAGCGCAACACTCGGGACATCGCGATCCTCCGGTCATTGGCCCACGGCACCGTCATCGGAGTGTGGGCGTACTCCTAGGATATCCCGGTCACAGGTATCCGATTAGCCGTCCAGCACCTCGAAGGAGCCTTCCGTCGAGACGTCGCGCATCCGTAGCCGGACCGAGTAAGTACCCGGGACCGCGTAGGGAGCTGGTCGAGCGAACGCCTCGTATGGCGCCGTGACGCCGTCCGGCAGGAGGTCCCATCGCGCGATGTTCACGCCGGGCCGGGCCTGTACTTCCATCGTGCGGATGGGTTCGCCCGAGGGATCGAGAATTGTCACGTTCGCCACGCCGCCCGCCGGAACGCTGAACCGGATGACCGCCTCACCCGGTGTCGTGCCGTAGCGGTATGGGGCCGGCTGACGTCCGCGCGGACGCACGGCTGGTGCCACGGGAAAGACCTGCAATCCGGCAGCTTCGTCGAAGCCGCGCACCGGTTCCAGGTTGAGAACGAACGCACCACGGCCGTGGGTTCCGGCGACTAGTTCGGGGTCCCGCGGATGCACCCTCAGGTCGTATACCGGCGTCGTCGGCAAGTCGCCCATCAGACCCAGCCAGCTCGCGCCGCCGTTGCGCGAGACGTACACGCCGAGATCGGTGCCAACGTAGAGCAGATCGGGGTTGGTGGGATCCTCACGCACCACGTTGATCGGCTCGAGAGGGAGGTTCGACGTGATCAACTCCCAGCTAGCTCCGCGATCTTCGGTGCGAAAGAGATAAGGCGTGAAGTCATCGTCGCGATAGCCCGTGAAGCTCACGTACGCTCGATCGGCGTCGAACATTGACGCGACGACGCGACTGACCCACTTGTGGGGAAGTCCGGCAGATGCGTCGGCCCAGGTTTGTAGTCCGTCTCGACTGACGCGCACCCGGCCGTCATCGCTGCCGGTCCAGAACACGCGACTGTCGACCGGCGATTCCGACATCGAGGTCAGCGTGCCGAACGGGATGTTGCCTTGCCGGTCGGGCCGGGGTTCCGCCGTGAGATCGGGACTCACAACCTCCCAGTCGTCTCCCCGGTTGCGCGACCGGAGCACCACCTGCCCTCCGTAGTAGATCGTGTCCGGGTCGTACGCAGACAGGAAGAACGGGGTCATCCAATTCACGCGCAGCGTGAAGTCATCCGGCCGCGGCATGATGTCGACAGTCGTGCCGTCGCGCATGTCTTTGCGACGCAGGGCGCCGAACTGGTGCGAGTAGAAGACCACATGTTTGTCGATCGGATGCGGCGGTGTGAAGTACGAATCGCCACCACCCCACGGGTCGATGTAGACGTGTTCCCAGGGGTCTTCCGGACCGGCGTCGATTCCGACATGGCTCGGCCCGAACAACGCGGCGTCATCCTGCGTCCCACCGAAGATCTGGTACGGACGTTCCATGTCGAGATTGATCGCGTAGAACTCGGCGAGTGGCAAGTTGTTCAGATGGAGCCAGTTGGCGCCGCGGTCGTAGGAGACGTAAACGCCGCCATCGTTTCCCATGATCCAGTGGTCGGCGTCGTCCGGGTTGATCAGCATCTCGTGCTGGTCAAGGTGCAGGACATCAGCGCCGTGCTCGAGCAGGTGCACCACCTCGCCCGACATCTCGGCAAATGTGCGCCCGCCATTCGTGGACTCCCACACCACCTGACCCGGAATGATCACGTGATCCGCGTTATCGGGCAGCACGCGGATCAGACAGAAGTCGTAGCCGGCTGGAATGTTCTGCTCGGTCACCAGCCGCCAGCTCGCGCCGGCATCGTCGGATCGATACACCTGACCACGCGGCGGACGACGACCGTTCTCGTCCGGCGCGACCGGCACGTGGTTGTCGACCAGCGCGTAGATCGTGTCGGGTTCCGACGGTGCGATCGCCAGACCGATGCGGCCCACGTATTCGTCGTTCGGGAAACCGTTCGTGAGCGGCACCCATGTGTCGCCACCATCGGTGGTCTTGTAGAGGCCGCTGCCGTCACCGGCCGCGTTGTGCCCCCAGGCCCGACGCGAGTGTTCCCACATGGCGGCGTACATGACGTCGGGATCACGAGGGTCCGCAATCAGGTCGATAGCCCCGGTGAGTTCGTCGACATATAGCGTCCGCTCCCAGCTCTCCCCGCCATTGGTGGTCTTGAAGATCCCGCGTTGCTCGTTGGGCGAGAACAGCCGCCCGATGGCCGCAACCCAGGCGATGTCCGGGTCTTCGGGATGCACGACCACGCGCGCAATGTGATGTGTGTCCTCGAGTCCGAGATGCCGCCAGCTGTCGCCGCCATCGTCCGAGCGATAGACGCCAAACCCGGCGTACGAACTCCGCGCCATGAGGACTTCGCCGGTGCCCACCCAGATGACATCGGGGTCGGAGGGAGCCAGCGTCACATCGCCGATCGAGAACGTCCCTTCGCGATCAAAGATCGGCTGCCAGGTCGTACCGGCGTTTTCGGTCTTCCAGAGGTTCCCCGCGCCGGCGCCGACGTACATCGTGGCGCCATCGCGCGGATCGACTGCGATGGCCTCCACCCGTCCGCCCTGGAAGCGCGGTCCGACGGCGAGCCATGGCAGACCCGCGAAAGGCGACTCGTCCCGAAGCTCGACATGTCGAGCCCACGACGCGCTTCGATCCGAAGCCGAGGTCGCATCCATGGGCGCCGGCATATTTTCCTGGCCCCCTGCGGAGAGGGACCCCGCGAGCAACAACGCGGCCGCGACCTGGGCGCGCTTCACACCGCAGCTCCGAGTTCCCGGTACCAGGCGCGGAAGGCGCGCTCGACGTAGTCGGCACCGAACTGCACGAAGGTGCCGAGCGACGCCGGCACCTCGTAGGCCGCTACGGCCGCTGCCAGATCGACGCCGGCCGCTGCGTCGCGCTGCGCCGCACGTTCGAGATCCTGTAGCAGGCCCAGGTAGTTGTCCTGTGCCGCCATGTCCGCCACATCACCATGGCCGGGAACATAGGTGACCCCGTCGCGCCGAAGCAGCTGCTCGCAGGCACGAACCATGTGCGACGGAATCGAGTGCGTGAAGTTGGGGAACATCTCGTTCCAGACCAGGTCGCCGCAGAAGACGATATTGCGGTCGCGGATCTCGACGGTGACGTCGCTTGGCGTGTGGCCCATGCGCGCGGTAACGGTTGCCTGGGTGCCGCCAAGATCGATCGTTGTATCGCCGTTCGCTGCGATCTCGCCTTCCGGGAGAATCGTCTCCTCCCCCTCGGCCATGAGCTCACGAGTCCGAGCCGTCGCGTGCGAGGCGGCGCCGTCGAGGCCCAGTCCGGCAATGCCTCGGCAGTGATCTCCGTGGAAGTGGGTCAGCACGACATGTGTCGGTCGCATGCCCGTGAGGGCAAACGCCTGCTCGGCCACCCATGCCGAACCTTCATCGCTCATGAACCCCTCGACGATCAACAGTCCGTCGCGCCCCTGAACGATGCCGCCGTTGCTGGTCGTCGCGAATTGGCGCTCGCCATCGCGTAGCGGCGTCGAGATCACACCCCAGACGCCATCCGCCAGGGCTTCGATGCGCGCAAAGGGCGTTTCGGCGACGACAGTTGCCTGCGGCCTTATCGCGAACGACTGCCTGACCCAGAGTGGGGCCGTCGCCAGATAGCCAGCGCAGCCGCTCGCGATGCGCATGAAGTGCCGGCGCGACGAGTTCTCGGTCAGCATGAACGCCTCCGGGTTCGAACGAGATGACGTGGCGAACTGTATTGACTTCGCCCAGCGGCCTCAACGCGCCAGAGCTCACCCGACCCCAGCTGCAGTCGCCGCTGTGATCAGCCGCCTGGTGTTCACGGCCGATGTCTATTATTTTCTTGAAACAAGAAGAAATTCTATCCGTAGAGAACTCCATGACTCGTTCTGCAGCACTCAACGACCTGGAACAATTCGTCCTACTTGCGCTCGTGCGCCTCGGCGAAGACGCCTACGGCGTGACAATTCGCGCCGAGATCGAGGATCGGGCGCGCCGCCCGGTGTCCATGGCGGCCGTCTATGCGGCGCTCGACCGCATGAAGCGAGCCGGGCTCGTGACCGCGGAAAAGTCCGAGCCTCTCCCCGAACGGGGTGGGCGCGCCCGCAAGTACTTCCGACTCACCCCAGCCGGGTCGAGTTCACTCGAAGAAGCCCGCGAGGCCATGGCCCGCATGTGGGACGGCGTTGAACTGACGACCGACCCACGGACGAGTTAGTCGGATGTTCGTCGCACCGCCGCGCGCCGCCACATGGTTGCTGCGGCGGATCCTCGACCCGCGCCAGCGCGAGTGGATTCTCGACGACCTGGCCGAGGACTACCGGCGGCGCCGCGATCTCACCTCCGGGTTCACCGCCTATCGCTGGTACTGGACCGAGGTGCGGCGTTCGCTCCGGCCAAGCTTCGATTCCCGCCAGGCCCACCGTCAGCTCATCCCCCCGACCGGACGCAGCCCCATGGATGTGATCACAAACGACCTGAAGCAGACCGCTCGACGTCTCGTGCAAGCGCCGGGATTCACGCTGGCCGCGATCGTCACCCTTTCCCTGGGGATCGGAGCAAACGCCGCGATCTTCAGCCTCGTGAACGGCATTCTGTTGCGGTCGCTCCCGTATCCGGAGGCCGGCAATCTGTACTCGGTACAGCACAGCGCACCCGGACTCGGCGTGGACATGATGGAAACGTCGATGGGCGTCTACGTGCACTACCTGCGCAACGCCGACTCGATCGAGTCGGCCGGCGTGCTGGTGCGTTCCGGGGTCAATCACACCGGCGACGGCGAGCCGCAACGACTAGCAGCCGTTGCGCTCAGCAGCAGCTTCCTCCGGACGCTCGGCGTGCAGCCTGTGCTCGGGCAATCGTTCACCACGGACGACGATCTCGTGGGGACGCCGTCGCGAGTCCTTCTGAGTCACGCAATGTGGCAGCAACAGTTCGGCGGCGACCCCGGCGTGGTCGGCGAGTCGATCACGCTGCAGGCCGTGCCGCGCGAGATCATCGGTGTGCTGCCTGAAGGTTTCGCGTTTCCGTCGCCCGACATCGCCATCTATCTTTCGATGAAGGTGCCGGAGGACGAAATCCGGTTTGGCGGCTTCTTCCGCAATCTCGTGATCCGGACCAAGCCGGGCGTGAGCGGCGAGCAACTCGCTGCAGAGCTCGACGCGCTGGTCCCATCACTCGCCGACGCGTACGACGTCCCGACTGAGATGGTTGAGAGCGCGGAGATGCGCTCGGTCGTGCTCCCGCTCAAGGAGCGTTTCCTCGGCAACATCGAACGCCCCCTCGGCATCCTGTTCGGCACCGTTGGACTCGTGCTTCTGATCGCATGTGCCAACGTCGCGAACCTGTTTCTCGTGCGCGCCGAGGGACGCAGCCGCGAGGTGGCCGTGCGCAGGGCGCTGGGCGCGTCGCGTGGGCGACTCGTCGGATTGCTCGCTACCGAGGCATCCGTTCTAGGCGGGGTGAGTGCGCTGATCGGACTGTCGATCGCCTGGTTCGGAGTCCGTATGGTCCAGGTGTCCGGCGTGAGCTTGCCGCGACTCGGCGAGGTCACCATCGATGCCAACGTCATCGCCTTTACCGCGGTGATCGCGCTATTCGCAACCGCGCTCTTCGGAGCCGTGCCCGGACTCCGGCTGATGCGACGGAATCTCGAGAGTTCTCTCCACGACGACGGCCGCAGCGCCACACTGAGCCGCGGCGGGCACCGGGCGCGCAATGTGCTCGTGGGGGCACAGATGGCACTGGCCTTGATGCGGCTCGTCGGATCCGCGTTGATGGCGCAGAGCTCGTGGCGACTCGTGAACGCCGATCCTGGCTATCGCACGGAGGGGCTGCTCACGGCCGAGGTTCTCTTGCCGGAGGCGGACTACCCGACGGAGGAGGACGTGATCGCGTTCTACTCCGAGGTCACTCGGCGCGTGGAAGCGCTTCCCGGTGTGGAGTCCGCCGCCGCCACGAGCGAACTCCCACTCCAGCCGGGTACCGGCCGCTGGGACGTTCTCTACGTCGAGGGCAACGAGCCGGCGGCGGATACGCTCCCGCCAGCGGTCATCTTCCGCTACGTGACCGAGAACTATTTCGAAACACTCGGCATTCCGATTCAGCGCGGCCGCGGGTTCAACGCGGCAGACGGTCCGGGTGCACCCGTCGCGATCGTGAGCCAGACCACGGCCCGCGACTTCTGGGCTGGTGAGGACGCACTCGGCGGCACCGCCTGGCAGGATCTGCCCCCGGATCAGGGCGAGGCCGCCCGCTACCGGGTCGTCGGCATCACGGGCGAAACGTTCGACACCGGAATGCGAAACGACGCCACGCCCCTCTTCTACTTTCCCGTGCTCGAGGCTGGCGCCGACAATCTGCATTGGGTCCCGTCCTCGCTGCGCATCATTGCCCGGATGGACGGTGATCCCGACGCGCACGCTGCGGACGTGCGCCGTGCGATCTGGTCGATCGATCCCGATCTACCGATCGCCAATGTCCGATCCATGGAGTCGATCGTCGCAGAGTCCACGCTCAATACTCGCTTCACGATGACGTTGCTTGTGCTCGCGGCCGGGATCGCGCTCTTCCTTGGCGCCATCGGCCTGTACGGGACCATCTCATATGTGGTCAGCCTGAGGACCCGCGAGATCGGGGTGCGGATGGCGCTCGGCGCAGCGGAATCCGATGTGTCGCGGATGGTGCTCCGACAGGGAACCATCGTGGCCGCCGCCGGCCTGGTTGTTGGCACCGTTGCAGCGCTCGGGCTCTCACGCGTTCTGGACAGTCTGCTCTACGACGTCAGCGCCACCGACCCGCTCACGTACGCGATCATGGCAACGCTTCTGCTCGCTGTCGCAGCCGCGGCAAGCTACATCCCGGCACGTCGCGCGTCACGACTCGATCCGCTGGAGGGTCTGCGCGCCGACTAGCCGTCAGCGACGGGCGACCGTCGCGTCCTCGAAACGAACGAGCGATTCGGCCGTCGCGCCGAGCTGCGGGCTAGCTACGTAGAAACCCACCAGGCCGGTCTCCGGCGATGGATCGGTGGCGGCGCCGACCTCCTCGCCGTTCACACGCAGGCTCAACCGTTCGCCCTCCGCGATCACATCCAGGAAGTTGCGGCTACCGATCCGGATCGCCGGGTGCGGCGTCCATGGAGTGGCTTCGCCACGGAGTTCGCGCCAGCTCCCCTGCTCCATCGCCCACACACTCCATTCGCCCAAGCCGTTGACGCCGAAAACGCGATAGTTCTGCGGGTCGACGTAGCGAAATACCATTCCGTAACCCGTGGCTTCGCCGCCGGCCACGAGTTCGGCGGTGACTGTCCACTCGAGATCGAGATACTTGCCGCCATCGCGCGCCAGCGCCGCGATCGCGCGATCCGCAACATTGATCTCCACCTCATAGGCACCCCCGCCGACGGTGCGGCGGACATCGCCGGTGGTTTCTTCCCAGCCGTGCGTGTTCGCTTCGAACTCGTCGTCCCAGCCGGTCATGACCGCCATCGAATCAACGCCATCACTCGCCATGGACGGGGTCGCGTCGGACGCCATCGATGGCGTCTCTTCGGCCCCGCCCGGCACCGTCTCAGAGTCGACATCCGTGCCGAGCCCCTGCCAGAGCCACACGCCGGCAACCACGGCCAACACCGCCACGGCCAGGTAGCCGACACCACGGGGCGCGCCTCCGGCCGACGCGGTGGCATCTGGCGCGCTCGGCGTCGCGGCCGACATGGCGGTCGTAGCTGCCATGTCGGTCTGGACAACCTGGGTCGCGGCCAACTGAGGATCCGTGGCCGCATCGCCGCGCAGGCACGCGAGCATTTCCTCCACAGTCTGGAAACGTTCCTGAGGCTGCTTCCGTAGTGCGATCTCCGTGGTCCGAAGTACACCGTCGGGCAGCGCCGAGATCTTCTCCGCCAGCGGCGGCGGGCACTTCTCCAGGTGACCCTGGAGCATCCCGGCGAGCGTCTCCGACTGAAACGGGAGATCACCGGAAACGAGCTGATAGAGCATCACGCCGAGCGAGTAGATGTCCGACCGACCGTCACCTTGCTCACCGCGCACCTGCTCCGGCGACATGTACGACGGTGTTCCGGCCGTAGCTCCCTCGACCGTGAGACGGGTCTGATCCATCACCGCGGCCAGTCCGAAATCAGCCAGAACGACCCGCCCTTCCGACGTGATCATCACGTTGGCCGGCTTGATATCCCGGTGCACGATGCCGCGCTGATGCGCGTAGGCCAGCGATTCACCTACCGCCTCAACGACCCGCACGGCTTCCTCAACCGCTATCGGACCGTCCTCGAGCCTTCCTGCCAGATGGTCGTGCAGGCTCTCGCCTTCGAGGTATTCCATCGCGATGTAGCAGACACCGTCCTCGTCATCGACATCGAAGACCTGGGTCACGCCGGTGTGGCTGAGCGATGCAGCGGCCTGGGCCTCGCGCAGGAATCGCTCTCGGAAGGCCGGCTGGTCCGCCAGGTGCTCGTGCAGCACTTTCACCGCGACCTTGTTGCCCAAGGTCGCGTGAGTGGCGGCATAAACCGTCGCCATCCCGCCCGAGCCCAGCTTGGACTCGAGCGTGTATTTTCCTAACTGTCTGCCGATCATGGGGATTACTTTGCCGGAAGAGCCCTGCCGGTTCCCGTTCATCGTTGCACGCCGTTTCGGCGGAGCGCGGACACGGAGAAGCCGCGACGCGCGGATGCGTCGCGGCCTCCCTAGCAGCGCTATGTGTTCAGTCTCTGCCCTTCTCCAGCAACGACTTCAACGCAACGACCAGAGCGGCCGGTGCGACGAAGCCTGCGAGATTCGCGGCGATGCTAGCGAGCATCGCACCTACCTCCGGTAGGCCGCCGATTGAGCTCGCTGTGAGCATGAGGGCGATAGCCGCGAGCAGGAAGCCCTGGCTTTCGTCATCCGTGATGTTCATGAATCCGACGATCAGACCGAGGACCGCCAGGATCAGTGCACCACTTGGAACGCTGACAAACGCCATCGCGATGGCGATAACCACGCCACCGATGAATGCGTACTTGCCTACGTTACCCATATGTACCTCCAGGTTGGGAGCGGGGGACGGCCCCGGGTGTATCGCGTTGAGAGAAAAGTCACAACCGGAGCCCGGTCGCCGAGCCGAGCGCGGAAGTTGTGGGACTAGCGGATGACTTCGGTGATGGATATAGTCAAACTCGAAGACGATCTCGGAGATGGGTGCCACCGTCCCGGTTACTCTGAGACACCCCGCCGACTCCCCAAGTACGGACTGCACCCATGCTCAATCCTTTGCGCTCGGCCCGACGGGTCGTGCTACCGGTCCTGATCCTTTCTCTGATTGCGCCCGCCCTCGTCGTCGCCGCTCCACAAGATGAGCAGGAACGCGTCGCGATGGCCTGGATCGAAGCCTTCAACCTGGGCGTCGAGGCGATGGCGACCTTCCGAACCGCCAACGTGAGCCTCGTACAGGACGGCTGGCGCACGATGTTCGAGAGGACCCGCGAGCAGTGGGGGCCGCTCGCCGTCTATGGCGTGATGGTGCCCGAGTCGGGCACTGTGATCCTCGGAGTGGAGTCGGAGAACGAAGGGCGCATGCGGCTGAACTTCAGCTTCGACGACACCAACAAGATCAACGGCCTCGGAGTGGAAGAGCCCGAGGGATCGGCCCTGCCTTCGCTCGAGTTGCCCGCCGGCGACCCGCGTCCTGCTAACGCGATCGATGCCTACCTCGGGGCCTTGGCGGAAGACGACCTCTTCTCCGGAACGGCCCTCATCGCTGATCGCGGCGACGTCTGGTTCGAGCGCGCCTACGGACTCGCGTCGCGCGAGTGGAACGTGCCGAACAACGTGAATACACGGTTCGACGTGGGCTCCTTCAACAAGGACTACACACGGCTCGCGATCATGCAGCTCATGGAGAACGACCGGCTGGCCCTGACGGACACGGTGGGTGAATACCTGCCGGAGTACCCCAACGATCGGGTCCGAGGCGAGGTGACGATCGAGCAGTTGCTGCAGCATCGCTCCGGACTCGGCGACTACTTCACGATGGAGTGGCTGCAAACGCCGATGGGGGCGCTCGAAACGAATGCCGACTACATCGACATCTGGGGCCCGATGCCGTTGCAGGCAGAGCCGGGTGAACGCGAGGAGTACTCCAACTTCGGCTACACCGTGCTCGGCGCTATCGTCGAGAGCATCACCGGACAGAGCTACCCGGACTATGTGGAGGAGCACATCTTCGCGCCGGCTGGAATGAACGATACCGGCTTCTTCCGCACCGATGGCATCGAGCCGAACGTGGCCGTTGGCTACACCAGCATGAACCGCAATGGCAGTCCCGGCGAAGAACTGCGCAAGAACATCTATCACGAACCCGTCATCGGCGGCCCGTGGGGCAAGAGCTACTCCACCGCCCGGGATCTGTTCAGGTTCTTCGAGGCGATGTTCGCGGGACGACTGCTGAGCGACGAGTTCAACTGGCTCGGAGCCGGCTGGGACGGGAGCATGGGACTCGCCGGCGGCGGCCCGGGTCTGAGCGCCATCCTGTTCATCGACGACGGGATCGCCGTGATCGTGCTGGCCAACCGGGACGAGCCTGGCGCGGAAGACGTGGCCAGGCAGATTCTCCGCGGCCTACGCGACTCGTAGAGCGGACCTCAAGTACTACGAGCGTCAGTGACTGTGGCGCTCGTAGTGCTGCCGCAGCAGATCCTTGCCGTAGTCGTTGCCATTCGGGGTGCGAACCACGGTGTGGATGTGGTTGCGCGTCGGCCCCTCGGTGTCGAGAGCGATGCCGCCCTGATGATCGAACTCGATCAGAAGTACGGGGCTGTGCACGCGGTAGTAGAAGACCGCGTCGTCTGACGTGGCGCCGGCCCAGGCGAAGTACGTCCGATCGAGATGCTCGCGCACTTCCATCATCTTGATGGCGGCGTGCTCCTCGGCCATGTTGCCAACGTATTCGGCGATCAGATCCAGCAACATGGCGGTCTGAGCAGCATCGAGTTTGTCGGCGCGGATGCCCTCGTAGCGCATCTCGAAGTTGTCGCGGAACGCCGCCGTGAAGATGCCGCGAGGCAACGTGTCCGAGATCACCGCCTGCTCGCGTTGGTCCGCGGTGAGCGATCGGCCGAGCGCCAACCCCTTCGTTTCTTCGCGTTCGAACACGCGCGTACCGGCGTACTTGCCCGACTCGGCCACCACCGGCTCGGAGCCCATGAAGGTGGGGGTCATCACGACCTGGTCGCCCAGGACGAAGTAGTTGACCACCAGGTGATGACCGTCGAGCTGCCAACCCCAAGGCTCGAACTCCGACGGCTCGCCCATGATGGTGAAGTGATAGAGGCCTTCGCCGTATTCATCCCAGCGCTCGGTCAACTCACGGATCGTTTCGTTGAGCCGCATGATGTCGCGCGTAACAGGTCGAGCGCCGCTTCTTCCTGCACCTCGCTCATTTCCCAGCGCGCGATGCCCTTGCGCTCGTACCGATGGATGTTGTGCCAGTCGCGCCACTCGATGCTGTCGGCGGCGAACGTCGTTTTCGAATGCTGCGCTTCTTCGAGCGACTCCAGGAACGTACGGGCAGCGTCTATCACCGGCAACGTCGAAACACCCGTGGTGCTGATTTCGAACAGACCTTCCGCGGGCGTACCCGACTCGGTCACTCCAATGAAGGGCTCGGCCAGGGCCTCGGCTGCGCTGCGACGCTGGTACTCAGCGGCATACGCCGCGGCAGCTCCGCACGCGGCGAGCAGGCCGGCGACTGCGACTTTGTGAACTCGTGACATCACATCCTCCAGGGGCTACCCGCCAGTTCGGGCCAAGGACGCGCCGACCCTATCATGACGAGGACAGGCGGCGAATCGCGTCACCGGAGGTCTCCGTCGGGGTGCGGCGAACAGGCTGGAGGTTGCTCCACGGAGTAGGCGAGCAATGCGATCCGCCAGCCAGCTTCGGTGCGGACCACGGTGAAGATGTCGACACCGCAGTGCGACCACTGTTCATTCACATAGAGGTCGTACGGAAACCACACCATCCCGACGTTGCCAGCGACACGGACATCGGGATCGAAGCCGCGCTCCAGGATGTCGACGTCGTCGGGGCCGTTGCGCTCCTGCTCGCGAGTGCGCGCTTGGTAGCCATGCCGGCCGTCGTTCTCGGTGGCCGCAAGGATCAATGCTTCGTCGATCATCAGATCTGTGAGGGCGACCCAGTCCTCCACGCTGATCGCTTCGAGCGCGGCTTCGGCCACACCGAGCACGGCAGCAGCGTCGTCCGTGGACTGCTGTGCGTCGGCAGGGAACGCAAAGGCAGCGCAAAGGACGCTCGCCATCAAGACAGCCCGCGACTCACGTCGCGCTCCGATCCCTCTACCCATCGTTTTCCTCCTGATTCATCTCGACGACCTCGTTCGGTCCGGTGAAGTGAAGTAGCACGCGCGCCGGCCCACGAATCGTCGCCGCCTCACGATAGATCCGCGCCTGGATCTCGTAGTCCCGAGCGGCGCGTGGCGTCTCGGATGCTTCGATCTCGTGCGTCTTGAAGTCAATCACCTGGTCCGGATCGCCGGGACGATAGAGATCGAAAGCGCCAATTCGCCAACTGCGCGGCTCGGCAAACTGCAGGAAGGTCAGCTCGCGATAATGCTCGCCCTCTACGTAGTGGGCCCACTCCTCGCTCTGTATGACGCTGCGGATCTCCTCCTCCAGCGCAGCCGTGTATTCGTCCTCGGCCAGGAGCTCTTCCAGATCGGGATCATCGAGCCCACCGATGGTCTCGCGAAGAATCCGGCGGAGTTCCGCTTCCTCGCGAATGCGTTCCAGCACTCCGTGAATCACCGTGCCGCGGACAGTTGCCGGCACCTGCGAGGCGCCCTTGCCGCTGTCGTCCTCCTGCCCTTCCGGTACGCGTCCGGCGAACTCCCACTTCGGCTGCACGCCGTGGTGATAGCGCAGCCGCCAGGTGTCCGGGTCCTTGGCCTGGCTCATCAATTCCGTCGCGGACACAACAAACCGTGCAGGAGGCGCAGGGAGCGTAGCCAGTAGTGGTGGAGGCGGCTGCACCTCCGGCCTCCCAAGCCAGGCCAGTGCTGGGGTGGGTGCCCCCGCGCGACGTTCTACGGCGGGCGGCTCATCGCGGACACGGAAACCGTGATCGTCGATACCTTCGGCGAGCCATGCGGAGTACGACTTGTCCCGTCCGCGAGGCCCAACGAGTACGAGCCGGTCGCGGGCTCGAGTTACGGCAACGTAGAGGAGCCGCGTGTCTTCGGCCAGATCTTCAGCATCCTCACGGCGCCACAGCTTCCAGGTACGTTCACCACGGTCGGCCTGCGCAGGGCACAGCAACGGTCCGAGTTCAGGATCCGACCAGAAGGCATTCGCTTTCCGATCCGAGCGGGCATCCCCGGTTCCTACGAAGAAGACCACGGGCCACTCCAGCCCTTTCGCGGCGTGCACGGTCGATAGCGTGACCACGTCGTCGCCCTTCGAGTACAGCGGCGCCTGCGGCAAGCCGTTGTCCTGCGCGTCCCACCGTTCCCAGACATCGAGAAACGTGGAGATGTCGAGGTCGCGGTACTGCTCCGTGAACTGCAGGAAGGTCTGGATGTTCGCCAACTGTTCCTCGGCGTCGCCACGCACCAGGAGGTGCAGTCGATAGCCGAGCGTATCGAGCGCGAATCGCAGAACCTCGTCGAGCGGAACCCGGTGCACCAGGTCGCGCGCTGCGGCGAACCCGTCGAGCGCGCGCGACAGACTCTTTTTCTCGATCGCGGTGACGGCCTCGCCCTCGGGCCCGTCGAACCAATCACCGTCCGCCAGGAAGCGCCTTGCCTTCACCAGCAGCGACGGGCCGCGCTGGTTGAGAGCTATCTGGGTCGCGACCTCGTCACGCAATCCGACGAACGGTGAGCGCAGGAATCCGAAGGCGCGGTAATCATCGCGTGGGTTGCGCAGCAGCCGCAGGACATTCAGTAGATCGAGAATCTCCTGCCGGCCACCCAGATGGGGCGCGCCCGAGATGTAATACCGGATACCGAGGCCCGAGAGCGCGCGTTCGAAAGCGGGGAGCACTCGGCGTGAGCGATAGAGGATCGCGATGTCTCGACTTTCGATTGGACGCCGACTCTCGCTCGGATCGACGATGTCCTCATTGCCCACAAGCTCCACGATGCGCGCTGCGACCTGCTGCGCTTCGGCTTCTAGGTCGGGCTTGATGGTGACGCTGCCGTCTTTCTTTTCCGTGCGCTTCTCGCCTACGAGCCACTCGAGCCCGGCTGTGTCGGTCGCCGGCACACCGGCCTCGAGGTCCGCGTAGGCGATGCGGCTGCTCAGCCCTTCATCGGCAACTACCGCACCGGCGGCGCTCATTGCGGAGCCGCAGACATCATTGACGTAGTCGACGATCGGCGGCGCGCATCGGAAGTTCTCCGACAGATCGAGTACCTGACCGTGCCCCGCAAGCCTCTCCGCCACCTCGTTCCACACCGAGATGTCGGCTCCACGGAATCGGTAGATGGACTGCTTGGGGTCGCCGACGAGAAACAACTGCGGCTGCGCCACCGGGGCATCCGCGCCGTCGATGCCGGCGATCGCAAACGCGATGTCGCGCTGCGCCGCGTCGGTGTCCTGGAATTCGTCGATGATCAGGATGCGGTACCGTCTGCGGATGCCAGCCAGAGCCGCGGCCGCGCTTTCGCCGCGCAGTAAGTCGCGGGCGTCGAGGATGAGCGCATCGAAATCTCGGGCGTTCTCCGCGGCGAGGTGGTCGTTCCACTCAGCGAGCGCGCGCCGGGCCAGGCCGATCAGCGCGGCCGCGTTCGCCAGCGCGGGCCCATCTTTGTCGTCGTCCCATTCGCCCGCCAGGCAACGGAGTGCCGCCTCGTCGAGGTCACCGCGTGCGTCACTCCAGTCCGTGTAGCGCGCCTCATGCCAGCGCAGGTCGCGCATCGCGTGACGCACGTAATCCACGACGCCGTTGGAGAATTCGAACCCGGTGAGCTTGAACGTTTGCAGCAGCCGACCCGCGCCCGTATCGCCGTCGGCAAGCGCCGACTTGATGACGCCGAGGATGATGTCGTCCTGCGCGGCCCACGATTCGCGTTCGTCGAGCACGCGGAACGTAGGATCGATTTCGAGGCGCAGAGCGTGCTCGCGCAGCAACTCGCCGCAGAAGGAGTGGATCGTGCCGATCGAAGCCCGGTCGATCTCCCAACGCAGTTCATCGGCGCGACTCGAATCCTCGATACCTTCCCGGAGCTTCCGCTTGAGGTCGTAGGCAGCCTTTTCCGTGAACGTGATCGCCGCGATCTCGCGAAGCTCGCACGGGTTCGCACACGGGGGCAGGGCTGCGGCGGTATCTCTCGCGTGCTCGATCTCGAGTCCGAGCAGCCAGCGGATCTTGCCGACCACAGTTGCCGTCTTGCCGGTGCCTGCATTTGCCACCAACAGGGTGTGCTGGATCTCGGTAACCGCGGCAGCCTGCTGAGGAGTCCAGAGAACGTCAGACATCGCCGTCCTCCGTGTGGTCCTCGTCGAAGAGACTCCGCTGCTGGGCCTCCTGCGAGTTGGAGGCTGATGGGGCCACTGCGGGAGTGGGCTCGGCGGCAGGCGCAGGAGCGGAAACTGGGGCAGCGGCCGGCGCCACCGCGACAAAGTCGATAAAACGATTGCCCTCACCCAGCTGGGCACGCGAGCGGGCGATGTCACGCGCCGGGTACCAGGGTGCCCAACCCTTCGAGCGCACGCCCGCAACCGGTTCGAACAAACCCCCACGTACGCGACCCGGAATACTCAGCGCGTACCTGAGCACTTCGTCGTAGATCGGTTTGTGGCGATCGATGTTGCCGCCGTACTGAGTGCGCTTTGCCGACGGCTTGAGCGATCGGTAATAGCCCCTTGACATCGTACGGCCGGTGTTCTCCAACACCTGCATGTACAGCGGGGCCTGCAACGCCGACCCGTCCTGGTACGAGGTCGCGCCGGGATAGCCGCCGCTCTTGTAGTCGAGCACCTGATCACCTTTCGGCCCGTGGTCGACGCGATCGACGCGGCCACAGAGCCGTAGCTCCGCCGCCAGGCCGGCAGCGTCTTTGCCATTGATCAGGATCCGCTCGTCGCCAAACCCGAACGCGAATTCCACGAGCGCGGGGCGTTCGCCTTTGTCAGCCAGGTGCACAAGTTCCCATTCGAGATATGACCGCACCTGTCCGCGAATTCTCGTCCACTGCTGCTCCCAGAACACGGCCGCCCCGAGCCAGCGGTCGTCCTCCTGCGCGGCCGCCAGGACCTCTTCGGATGCTCGTTCGAACGCGAGTTCCGCGCGGTCGGTGAACATCGCCGGGAGGTCGTCCTTCACCTGCGCATAGAACTTCTCGAGCAGGTCGTGAGCCATCCATCCGAAGATCTGCGGCGTGACTTCCTCGTCGGCTTCCTTCGCCTCCTCGTAGCCGAGAACCTTGCTCAACAGAAACTGAAACGGCAGCTTCGAGTACGTTTCCAGGCTCGACGCCGACCACCGATAGTCGGCGCCGAAACGTTTGCCAATGTTGTCCAGAACCCGAGCGTCGCGAAGCCAGCCGTTCCAGGGGTTCGGGCGCTCGGCAGGCGATCCTGGAACCAGCGGACTCGCCCCCGTGTCGCGATGCGACTCGGCGACGGCTCCAAGAATCGCGTGCGGGATCAACGCCGGCGTGCCGGGGCTGATCGGCGCTCGCGCGCCGGCTTCGTCGGCCCGAAGTGCCTCGTTGAGCGTGACCGCAGCGAACTGATCGGCTTCGGCCGGAGTGACCGGCGTGAAGTCATGATCCGTGATCGAGTACCTCGTACGGGTGCGCGGCAACTCATCGCCGACGTCATGAGCCGGCACGAGGAGCGAGGGCAGCAGCGGCGTTCCCGCTGGATCCGCGGTGCGATAGGTGATGGTCACGGCGCCGGTCGAAGTCGCTGCGAACCAAAGCGCACGCTCGCGACGCAGTTCCAGGTCTCGAGACGAAAGCGGGATGCCGCGCTCGCGGAGACGCGAGCGTTCCTCGTTCGAGAGCACGCCACCGGCCAGTCCGCGACGCGGGAATACCCCGTCGTTGGCATGCACCACGAACACATGCTCGAAAGGCAATACCGCGGCGTCGTGGGCCTCCAGCACCTGGACGCCCTTGTGCAGCGGCGTCGTGATGCTCAGTTCGTTTGCCTCGAGCATCCGATGCAGGAGAGTTCGCCACGTTCCGACATCGAGTTCCTCTCGCGGGTGGTCCAGATCGAGCCACTCGCGGAGTAGCCCCTCGGTCTGGCGCACTCCCCGCTGATCAAGGCGCACGGTGTCCCATCGGCGGGCATCGGTTTCGGATCCCACGGGGTCGCACAGACGGCGGCGGAGATAGAATGCGGCTGGGTGCTGGTCGCGCAGGAGTTCGAGCGTGAATGAGATCCAGTCGCTCTCGGTACGGTCCGCGGCGAACGCTTCGAGCGTGGGTCGCAGCGCCCGGAATCGTTCGAGATCGCGGCCCACGGAATCTGCAAACAAGCCCGACCCGCGGACGGCTCGATCGCGCGGAGCGCCGCTGTCCTCATAGCGATCGTTGAGTCTCTCGATCAGCCTTTCGATTTCAGCTTCCCAGTGCTCAAGGCCACTGACGCGGCGCGTGTGGGCGATGAAGTCGATAACACGCAGGTCGATATCGATATCGAAGAGCTGGTTGTCCAGAACCGGTCGGAGGGAACGGTAGGTCCAGCCAGCCGACGCACCGCGGAACAGGGTCAGCATCGCCTTGATGGCAGCGATCTCGGTCAATCGAGCTCGGATGATCGTCGTGGCCTGGATTCCGGCGTCGGCGAGCGCTCGATGTACCCGGCCCGTATCTTCGCGGCCCGAACGCGCGACCACGGCGACCCGGTGGGGCTCCACGTCTTCCTCGACGAGCAGCCGCTTCACCTGGCGGGCGATCCATTCTGTCTCGCGAGCCGTGTCTGGAGCCGGTTGCAGGGCAACCACGGGCTCGTTGTCGGTCTTGCCGGCGATGTCTTCGACCGCCCAGCCCGACTCGACCAACTCATCCCACTCGGTTGAGCCCGGATCGTCCGCACGTCGGGAAAGCGCGAAGACGCTTACATCCACAGCGGACTGCTCGGCGAGTGCCTGGAGCAATCCCCAACGGGAACGTGTCTGGTAGAGGCCGTAGATCAGCAACGTGTCGGCGCCACCGAGCGCGGGCTGCAATCCGCCCTCCACGATGGTCGCGGTCACACGCGCGCCGGCCTGGCGTGCGTCGACTCGACCGGTGCGCTCGAGTTCCGCTAGATACGCCGCGTAGGTGCGTACGATCCACTGGTTGCGCCGTCGAGCAAACTGATCGATGCGCGAAAGCGAGTCCAACGCGGTGGCCAGCCGATCTGGCGGCACACCCTCGGGCAGCAACTCCCCGAACAGCGCGTCCAGCATGTGCCCGCGCACGACGCCGTCGCCTCGACTGGGATCGCGCATGCCGACCTCACCAGCCACTGCACGGGCGATGCGACTGATCATCCGTCGTCGTGTCAACAGCCCGAGGCGCTTGCCTCCGACGTCGAACCGGGGCGCCAGGTGCCGCATCGTGGTGACGGGCGGTGCGAGCCAGCCAGGCAGATCCCGCAACTGCGCGCGCTCATAGAGAAGGTCGGCCTGACTCTCCTGGGCTACCCAGAGATGCGCCGCGAACCCGTCCGGACCGGGATTGTCTCCCACGGCGTCCAGGAAGCGGTCAGCACACGTCTCCCACAGTGACCTGGCGTCAGGGGCACGGACGAGCCGCAGCGGCACCTAGCCGCCGGACGCCGTGGACTCGCGGAGTCCGCGTTCCGCCAGGGTCCGACCGGGAGTCCGCTCTGTGGCTCGACGGAAGGCAGCGCGCGCCTCGTCGAAGCGCTCGAGCGCCAGCAACTCTTCGCCGAGGAGTTCGAACGACGGCTTCACGATCGTCGGCGGGCCGAACTCGAACGGCAGGGAGTCCTCCAGGGCCGCCGCCTCGCGGAGCAGTGCGATGCCCTGGTCCGCTTGGCCGGCGTGAACCGCCAGCATGCCGCTGAGCTCAAGTGCGTGCACGAGGAGCTGCTGATCATCCGACGTGCCGTGTGTGTTGACGAAATCGCGGGCGGGCTGCGGATCGCCGCTGCGCAGCGCCGCGAACGCGTTGGTGAAGCTGTCGATCACAGCGGCACGTTGCCAGAAGTCGTCGCCGTCACGAAGATCCGCCGGCCAACGTTCGGCAAGACTCCAGTCCTCCGAATCGAGGATGTGCCGGGCTCGCATCGCGGCGAAGTAGAAGTGGCTCGCATGGCCAGCTTCAACGCCTGCGTGGCACTCGTCCATCAGCTGCTCGGCCTCGGCGCTATCTCCGAGCATCAGGTGTCCGTAGTGCAACCACGACGAGTAGTGGCCGCAAACGTTCGGAGGCCGATCCAGGTTCGCGCGCTGGCCGTCCTGCACATCGCGGGCCCGGATGTTGCCGCTCACCACGTCGTCCCACATCCCGAGCGCGACGAAGATATGCGTCGTCATGTGCTGCGCGTGTGCAGCACCCGGGGCGATTTCCGAGTAAAGCCGCGCCGCGTGCAGGCCGAGCGGCGCGTGCACGGGATCGTCGAATGAGTGGATCAAGTAGTGCGCGGCGCCAGGATGGTCGGGATTCGCGTCGAACACCGGCTGCGCGCGCGCTGCCCCGCGCATGTAGGTCGCGAAGTCACGACTCCCGTCCACGCTACCGAGAATCGACAGAGCATGGAAAGCACGTGCTTCGTGATCATCGGGATACGCCTCGCTCAGGGTCTCCATTGCGCCCATATAGGCGAGATCCTGCTCGTTCTTGTCGCCGGCGCCGTAGAGAGCCTCCACCGCGTCGAAGTACATGCGTTCCCGATCGGTCGGCGCGCGATCACGTCGCTCCGCCGCCGACGGCGCGTACTTGGCCAGCGCGGCCTGCGCGGCCTCCACATCCTTGTCTTGCCAGAGCGGGTGGTTGTACGTCATCGCCTCGCCCCAATAGGCGAGACCGAAGTCCGGGTCGGCTGCCTGGGCTTCCTGGAAGGCCTGTGCCGCCGGCTCGTACTCGAAGCTATGGAGAAGCAATACGCCACGCAGGAAAGCGGCCTGCGCGTCGGCGGTTCCCGAATTGGGAAAGTCCAAGCTGCCCAGGCCCTCGACCGTGGTGAGGTCGATATCCGAGCCCGCGTGGAGATCGGATGCGGCTTCGTGCATCGGGGCGCATGCGCCGGCCACGACAATGAGAGCGAACAGAACGGCAGCGCGACTACGTCCAAGCATCGGGGCCTCCGGAACCACGTGACTTCGGGGAGGCGCATCTTATCCGGCCGGTCCGTGCCACCCAAGGTTCCGGCGGTTTGAATCTTTTCTAGATATATCCCGTATACTAGGTATCTATCTAGTATACGAGCCAACCTTTCCCGCGCTCGCGACGTCCAAGAATGCAGACAACGAACTTGCCAGGCCCAGCGGCTAGCGGACGATGAGGAACGGAACATGCCGAAACTACGACTGACTTTCACCACCGGAGTTGTGCTCCAGAGCATCGCGCAGGGCTACCGCTACGGGTTCGACATCATGGACGTGTCCGGCCTGCCTGACGGCACTGTCTACCCGGCGCTGCGGCGACTCGAAGACGCGGGCATCCTCGTTTCGGAATGGGAAGACGAGGAGACCGCCGGCAAGCGCCCAGCCCGCTGCTACTACGCGCTGACAGCAGACGGTGAGCAGATGCTCGCCGACGCTCGCGGCAAGTTCCCCGCGCTCCAGTGGGCAATCGGCCAGCCCGTCGAGGAGGCCTAGAATGGCGCGCACGACTGGTTGGCAAGAGCCCACCGAGTGGTCCTCGCGAGCAGCGCTGGCCCTGAGCCTGTTCATCATTCGAGCCTCCGTGATCCTCGCGCCGCGCCGCGACCGTGAACGGTTCGCGCGCGAGTGGAGCGCCGAAGTCACGTTCGCCTCGAGCCGGGCACAGACGGGACGGGGACACCTCATTCGCCGGGCACGGGCAGCCCTGCGTGATGCGTTGACGCTCCGCACACGCCAGGCTCGTGGCGAGAGGCCCGGGCCGCTGCCGGGCGACAAAGAGCCTGGCCCTCAGTTGCTGGAGCAGCTGCTTCAAGACGTGCGCTTCGGCCTCAGGTCGCTGCGCAAGTCACCGAGCTTCGCAGCCATCGCGTTGCTCACCACCGCCCTCGGGATTGGCGCCACGACCACGATCTTCAGTCTGGTGGACGGCGTCCTGCTGAAGCCGCTTCCATACCGGGAACCCGACCGATTGGTAACGATCTGGCCGGCGCAGTACTTCTCGAGCGCGCTGTTCGACCGCATCGAACCGGCCCTCGACGCGTACGATTCAGTCGCCGCGTACGGTCTCGGCTGGGAGTTCAACTGGCTGGCAGACGACGGCGCACAGCGGCTGCGCGGACCACGTACCACCGCCGGGTTCTTCGACGTACTCGATGTTCCGATGACGTTGGGTCGTGGCTTCGGCGACGGTGACGACGCGCCCGGTTCAAGAAACATCGTCGTGACCGAACGCTTCTGGCGTGAACGGCTTGGAAGCCGTCCCGACATCATCGGCGACACGCTGCGACTCGACGGAGAGGAGCACACGATCATCGGGGTCGGCGGGCCAGCGCTCAGCGCGTTCCACCCGAACGCCGACGTGGTGATGCCCTGGATCCTGGATTCGGCGTCAGCTACGTACAACTCGCAGGACATGAAACTCATCGGCCGGCTGCGCGCAGGGGCCACGACCGAAGCAGCCGTGAGCGAGTTGGAGACGTTCATCGACGGGCTCCGGGTTGAGTTCGAACTGAGCGATGACTATGGACAGGGCGCAACCGTTGTTCCGCTTCGCGACTTTCTCGTGGGAGACAGTCGCCCGATGCTGCTTCTCCTCTTCGGCGCGGTCGGACTTACGCTCTTGATCGCAAGCGCAAACGTGGCGAATCTGCTGCTCGCACGGGCCCTGTCGCGTCAGCGCGAGATCGCCGTGAGAGTTGCGCTCGGTGCGCGAGGCGGCCGCCTCGCCCGGCAGGTTCTCACCGAGTCCACCCTGCTCGCTGCGCTGAGCGCGATACCGGGCCTCGCGCTCGCATACTTCGCCCTGCAGTTCGTCGTGTCGCTGCTTCCAGCGGACACCCCGCGTTTGGCCGACGTGTCGATCGACACCACGGCAATGCTCTTCTCGGTGGGTGTTGCACTTGCCACCGGATGGATCGTTGGAGTGATCCCGGCCGTGCAGGCGGCCCGGTCGGATGTTCGCGACGCGCTCAGCGCGGGCGGCCGCAGTGGCAGCGACAGCGCCGGGCGTCAGCGCTTGCGCCGCACGGTGGTTCTCGCCGAGGTCGCCCTGGCAGTCACACTTGTGGCAGGCGCCGGGCTCTTGGTGAAGAGCTTTCTCCGTGTCACCCAGGTCGATCCCGGCTTCCAGCCGGAGGGACTTGTGACCTTCAGCCTGGATCCCGCTCGCGAGACTCTCGGATCGGCCGCCGAGGGGCGCGACTACTACCGGCGTATGCACGAACGGCTGCGGGCGGTGCCCGGTGTGAGTGATGTGTCGTCTGTGTGGAAACTGGCCTTCACCGAAGACGGTGGAATCAACGGGCTCTGGGAACACGGCCATATGCCCGCACCCGACGAGCCCATGGAACTCGTGCGCTGGCGACCGGTTACTGACAGCCACTTCGGCACCACGGGCATGCGCCTGCAACTCGGACGCGCGTTCGACGAGCGCGACATCGGCGCAGACCCGGTTGGCGTGATCTCGCAGGCCACGGCAGACGCGCTGTTCGCTGGCCGTGATCCGATCGGCCAGTCGATTGTCACCACGATGGAGCGCGAGACGCCCGTCCGTGTGGTGGGGGTGGTGGAAGATCTCAAGTTGGCTGGCCTCGACGAGGCCAGCCCTGCTGTGGTCTACCGGCCCTACTCGCAACTGGACGAAGTCATCGACTTCTTCGACTTCCCGCAAACGCGCTGGGTCGTCGTACGAACGCAGGCAGGCAGCGGTGCCGCGACGGCGGCGAGCCTCCGCAGCGCGGTTGCCGACGAAGACCCCACCGCTCTGTACGCCGATTTCGTAACGATGCCCGCTGCGATCAGCAACTCGCTGGCAGCTCGGCGCGCCACGATGATGTTGCTCGCGCTGTTCGCGATCTCCGCAATCGCCCTCGGCGCGGTGGGGATCTACGGCGTCATGGCCTACGCAGTGCGACAGCGAGCCAAGGATATCGGCATTCGCGTGGCGCTCGGCGCGACGCGTGACCGGGTGGTCCGGGAAGTCATCGTGGACGCCGTGAAGGTGGCGGCCGGCGGCGTACTTCTGGGCCTCGCACTCACGTATGCAGCCGCCAGCTCCGTGCAGCAATTCCTGTTCGAGGTCGACACTCTCGATCCGGCGATTCTCGCCGCTGCTGCTGCTGCTGCGATCGCAATTGCTGTGACGGCATCGATCGTGCCGGCGTGGCGTGCCGCACAGGTTGACCCGGCGACAGCCCTGGGGAGCGCCGACTAGTCGAGGCGGACGCGGCGTGCGCTTGCATCAATATATGTAAATCGAATATATTCGATTCGATCCACATATTGAGGAGCTCACGCCGTGTCCGATTCTTCGCGTCCTGACGATCACCTTCCGCCGCGCCCAGTCGACCTGCAGATTCTGCTGGTGCTTGCCGACTCGAACCTGCACGGCTACGGGTTGATGAAAGCCGTCCAGGAAGAGTCGGCCGGTCGGGTCGCGCTGGAAGTGGGGTCGCTCTACCGGGTCATCAACCGGATGCTCGATAGCGGGCTGGTTGAGCGTACGGACCCTCCGGCGGACACCGAAGATGCCCGCCGCAAGCACGACTACGCGCTCACCGATTTTGGACGCGAGGTGATCCGCGCCGAGGCCCAGCGGCTCGCCCAGGTTCTGGCCACAGCCAAGTCGCGGGACCTCTCCAGTTGAACCCCGTCGCCCAGCGAATCCCCGGGCTGGAATTGGCGAGCAGCGTGCTCCAGATCGCAACTCGCGCCTACCCTCGACGTTTCCGCCTCGAGTTCGCCGCTGAAATGCAGTCGGCGTTCGAGGACCGCTGCACGGACAGCTGGCGCAGCACAGGAAACCGCGGCCTGGCGAATGCAGCGTTCCGATCGATCATCGATGTCGTGCGCTCGGGGCTCATCGAACGGCTCCGCCCCTCCGGCTCCTCACACAACAATCGCCTCCCGCAATCCCCGCAGGGACCCAGGAACGTGCTCGCCTCACTTCTTCAAGACACCCGCTTCGCGATTCGAGTGCTGCTGAAACAGCCTGTCTTCACGGCCGTGGCCATGGTCACTCTCGGCCTCGGCATCGGTGCCAACACCGCAATTTTCTCGCTTACTGATGCGCTTCTGGCCCGACCACTGCCCGCGATCGAAAAACAGGACGAACTCTTCGCTTTGTACACGAGCGAAGACGGCGGGCCTTTGAGCGTGTCGTCCTACGCGGACTACCGCGATCTCGCCGGGCAGCTGGAAACCGTCGCAGGAATCGCCGCCTACAAGCCGCGCCGGGCGGGGATCGCAACGGCTAGCGGCGGCGTCGAGCGGATCGACACCACCCTTGTGACCGGGAGCTATTTTGAAACGCTCGGCATCCAGCCGGTGGCCGGAAGGCTGATCGGACCGGCGGACGATGTGGATCCCGATGGGCATCCCGTCGCCGTGATTTCTTATGGTCTGTGGCAGCGACTGTTCGCCGGCAGCGCCGACGTCGTCAGCGAATCCCTAAGGGTCAACAGGCGCGCCTTCCGCATCATCGGCGTGGTCCCCGCGGGATTCCGTGGCACTTCGCTCGAGTCGGGACCCGAGCTCTACGTACCGATGGCCATGCAGGCGCATATGATGCCGGGCAACGACCTGCTGCTCGATCGCCGCGGGTGGAGCGGCGTTTTGCTTCTCGGCCGTGTCGGCGAAGGCAGGGCGTTAGAGGCCGTCGCGGCAGAAATCGAGTCCGTGGGGGCCTGGCTGCGCGAGACCTATCGCGCTTCGAGCGAGCGGACCTACCACGTCACGTCGTTCGCCGAGGGGATGTTGCTTCCCACGATGCGCGACACCGCCATGCAGGTGGGTGGGCTGCTTGGACTCGTTTCAGGACTCGTACTGCTGATCGCCTGCGTCAACGTCGCCAACCTGCTCCTGGCGCGGGCAGGACAACGAACGCGGGAACTCGCCGTCCGCCAGGCGCTTGGCGCCGGCCGTCGACGCATCCTCGGGCAGCTGCTTGCAGAAAGCCTTGTCCTGAGTGCGGCCGGCGGCGCGGTGGGTATCGGCCTTGGGGCTATGCTCGCGCGCACGATCGGCCGTGTGATTCCGAACCTGAGCGTCACCCCCGGGCTCGATGCCCGCGTGCTGCTCTTCAGCGCCCTGCTCACACTGGCCACCGGGTTGGCGTTCGGCCTCCTGCCCGCCCGTCGCGCCGCGCAGTTCGATGTGACCGCAAGACTGCGCGACGGCGGGCCGGGTGTGTCGTCTCGGCAGGGACTGTCTCGCACGCTGGTGGTCGCGCAGGTGGCGATCTCGATTACGTTGCTCGTTACCGCAGGGCTCTTTGCGCGCACGCTCATCAACCTGAGCCGAGCCGATCTTGGATTCGATCCCGCGGTGGCGACCGTCGGCATCGACCCCATGGCAGTCGGCTACTCCCTCGACGAAGCGGCCACGGCGTTTGCCGCTGTGCAAGAGCGCGTCGCTGCGATGCCCGGAGTAGAGACGGTGAGCGTGGTGAATGCGCTGCCGGGCTCAGGCGGCGGTGATGTGAGCTCGTTCGCTCTTGAGGGATACGAACCCGACGGAAGGCCGCCCCGCGCGTTCTTCAATCTCGTCGGGCCCAACTATTTCGAGGCCATGCGCATCCCAATCGTTGAAGGGCGCGGAATCACCGCGAGCGATGACCTCGGAGGTCGGGGCGCACTGGTGGTGAATGAATCGCTAGCGGCTCAGATCGAAGACGCCTTGGGAGAGGCCGCACTCGGTGCCCGGCTGAGCGGGAACGGGCCGGACGGTCCGTGGATGGAGGTTGTCGGCATCGCCGCGGACAGCATGACTGCGAGCATTGGCGCGGGCCCGCGTCCTGTCGCGTACCTGCCCCAACGCCAAACCGCCATGATGTCGCTCGCCGGTCGGCTCGTGCTGCTGGTTCGGGCGGGAAACACGCCCGAGACTGTGCTCGGCGATGTGGTTGCAGCCGTCCGAGAACTCGATGGGGAACTCCCACTCTTCGCGGTCGGCACGTTGCGAACACATCTCGACAACGCCCTCGCCCAGGAGCGGGCCACGGCCGTCGCGATCGCCGTCGCCGCGCTGCTAGCGCTGGGTCTGGCCCTCGTAGGCGTATACGGAATCCTGGCCTGCACGGTTGACCAGCGGTCTACCGAGCTTGGTGTCCGGATGGCCCTCGGAGCTGACGGCAGTCACCTGGTGGGACTCGTCTTGCGGCAAGCGATTCTTCTCATCGCCATCGGCTCCGTCATCGGACTCGGTGCATCAGCGGCGCTCGGCACCGTGGTCGAAGGCTTCCTGTTCGAGGTGCCAACCGTCGACGTGGTCACGTACGGTGCCGTGATCGGCCTCATGCTGCTCGTCAGTCTTGCGGCAGCCTGGATCCCTGCGCGCCGAGCCACTCGGCTCGATCCGGTGCGCGCCCTGCGCGCCGAGTAGGACGAGGTTCTCCGAGCGGCTTGAATTGCTCGTCATATTATGTAACTAATTAGTTACATATGAAAACCGACTCGTTCGATTCCATCTTCCAGGCGCTGGCCCACCCGGCCCGCCGCCGCATGCTCGACATCGTGAAGGACACCCCCGGTTGCAACGTCAACGACGTGGCGGCGGCCTTCGAGATGACGCGCATCGGCGTGATGAAGCACCTGGCCAAGCTCGAAGAGGCGGGATTGATCCACTCCGAGAAGTCGGGGCGGGACCGCCGCCTCTATTTCAACATCGTGCCCATTCAGCTCATCTACGACCGCTGGACCATGGAGTACAGCGGCTGGTGGGCCGGGCGCATGGTCGACATCAAGTACGCCATCGAAGCCGGCACCAACCCCCAGGAGCCCGATGCCTGAAACCGAGACCTTCGTATCCAAGATCTTCATCGCGGGATCGATCGATGCCGTCTGGCGCGAGATCACCAAGACCGACGAGCCCCAGGGCGCGATGTTCAACAACCGCATGCACACCGACGGCCTCGCCCTGGGCGGGCAGATCCGCATGCGCACGCCGGACGGCAAGTACACCGGCGTGATCGGCGAGATTCTCGAATTCGATCCGCCGCACCGCTTCGCACACACATTCCGGTTCACCCATCTCGAGGACGCGGAGTGCGTGGTGAGCTATGACCTCAAGGAGGTCGATGGCGGCGTAGAGTTCACCCTCACTTCGAAGGGCGTCGCGGTCGGCAGCAAGACTGCCAAGCAGATGAAGAGCGGCGGCGGATTCATTTGCAAGACGCTCAAGGCAATCGTCGAGAAGGGTCGCCTGCCGCTGCACGTCTGGACGATCTACCACGTCCTCAAGGCACTCTCGTTCATGGCGCCTGCCGCCACCAAGTCGGAGAACTGGCCCCTCAAAGGCAACGGCGACGCCCAGCCCGCCTGACGCCTCAACCTCATACGAAGACCACCATGCCCACCTCCCCGACATCGCGCGTCGCCGTCATCGGCCTTGCCGTGGTCCTGCTGGCCACCCCCGTCCTCACTGCTCCCGCAGCAGAGTCGAGCGCTGACCCGCTCGCCGGCTTTGAACACCTGATCGGTGGCACCTGGACAAGCAGCAGCTCCGACCACACTTTCGAATGGGGGGTTGGCCGCAAGTACGTTCGAGCCAACACCTACTTCGTCGATGAGTCCGGCGAACCGAAACTCGTCGGCCAAGGTATCTGGTACTGGGATCCAGCAGCCGAAGTCATCAAGGGCATCTCGCTTGCGATCGACATGCCGTTCGACGTCATGGAGATGCGCTCGCGTTTCGACGGCGAACGACTCATCAACGAACTCACCACCATCGCTGCGGACGGCAACAAGGGTGCATACGTCGAAACGTGGGACTTCACCGGGCCAAACGCCTACGAGTGGAACCTGCACGAGGGTGATCTCGACGCTCCCGTGATGATGAGCGACACCTTTACGCGCCGCTGACCTCGCGGCGGCGGCAATGCGCTCGCGCGCCGGGCTCTTGGTCTGACAATGTCATATGTGGTATGACATTGTCAGATCAACTCAACGGAGCGCGATGTCATGGCGCGGAATATCGGCGACCTTCAACAGCTCGTGATGCTTGCGATCGCCCGCCTGGGCGACGGTGCCTACGGCGGTTCCGTTCGGGATGAACTCGAACGCGTCGGGCAGCGATCCGTGTCCGTCAGCACGGTCTACGTCACGATGGTCCGTCTCGAAGCCGACGGTCTGGTTGCCTCGCGCCGCGAGGCTGGTGGACCCGACGCCCACGGTGGCCGCAGGCGACGATTCTTCGCGCTGACTGCGGAGGGCAAGCGCACTCTCGTCGCGTCGCGCCAGTCGTTCGCCCGCATGTGGGACGGGCTGGAACTGGAAGGATGACGCGGCCGCCGCGGCTCGCAGCCCGCCTGCTGGAGTTCGTCGTTCCGTCGCCGTACGGCGCGGATCTGCTCGCCGAACTCGACGATGCGTATCTTGCTCGCGCGGCCGGCGGCCGACTCGCGCAGATGCGAGCCACCGCGTGGTACTGGCGCCAGGTCGTATCGGGCAACACGTTCCGACTTCGTGCCGCGGCGACAGAGCTCCGCAACGCGCCCTTGCGATCCGGGGCAACGGACCCCGGCCCGACGAAACTCCCGAGCGGTTCCGACGACGTCCGTTTCGCCGTGCGGTCACTTCTCAGCGCGCCGCGCTACAGCGTAGCCGCCATCCTGGCGCTCGCGCTCGGCATCGGCGCTGTGACATCGATCTACAGCACCGTCGGCGGCATGATCCGCAATCCACTGCCCTTCGAAGACCTAGAGACGCTCCTCGCGGTGGGCGAGGACAAGTCGCGTTTCACGATCCAGGAGGACGCCGAAGCCTGGCTGCACTACGCCGACTACTCCTACGTGGAGGAACTGCCGGCCTTCTCGGGCATCGCCGGTCTCCGCCTGCGATTCGCGACGCTCACGTCCCCGGGCGAACCGTTGGACGTGGTCGTCTACGAGGCAACGGCCAACTACTTCGACTTCTCCGGACTCGTCGCGCTTCACGGCCGGCTGCCGAGTACGTCGCAAATGCGCGACGGCAGCGTAGCGGTGTTGAGCCACGAGTTCTGGCAGCGTCGTTTCGCGGGTCGCCCGGACGTTGTCGGGGAAGAGCTGCACATGGCCGATACCGAGGCCGTCGTCGTAGGCGTCCTCCCACCGGGAGCTACGTATCCCGCCGGCACTGATCTCTACCTGCCGCTGCGGCTGGCGCCGGAGCTATCGGCCTCATTCGATCGCGGACGCCTGACGGCTCTCGCTCGACTCGCTCCTGATGTGTCGCTGACGCAGGCGCGCGCCGCGCTGACGGCGACCTCGGACAGGATCGCCGCGGTAGCGCCGGATTCGCACGCCCAACATCGTCTCGCGGCGATGCCGGTCCGCGAACTCGCGACGTTCGGCAGCAGCCGGCTCATCGCTTTCCTTGATGGGGGCGGCGATCTTCCTGCTGCTGCTCGTTTGCGCCAACGTTGCGAGCCTGCAGTTGGCGCGCACCACAGCGCGCGGCAGCGAGATCGCCGTTCGGGTGGCCCTCGGGTCGAGCAGACTGCGACTGATCCGCCAGCTCCTCGTCGAGAGCCTGTGCCTGTCGCTCGTGGGCGCACTGTTGGGCAGCGTGCTGGCGGTCTGGGGCAGCGGACTTCTGCGACAACAACTCGGACACCCCTCGATCCGGTTCTTCTTCTACGGCGCCGACGGAATCGGGGTTGATGGAGGGGTCCTGATCTTCGCGACTTTCGCCGCAACGGCCGCCGCGATCGTGTCCGGGCTGGCGCCCGCGCTGCACGGTTCACGCGCCGACCTGAGCGATGTGCTCAAGCCGGGCACGAGAGGAGGCGGTGCTGGTGGAGGCAACCGGTTGCGCAACACCTTCGTGGTGATCGAAATCGTGCTGGCCGTCGTGCTCCTCGCGGGCGCGGCCTACATGAGCCGATCCGTAGGGAGCCTCGTGGCGTTCCAGCGTGGACTCGATACCGAGACGTCGCTGTTGGCGGTTCGACTCCGCGGCGAGGCCTTTGCCGAACCCGAGCAACGTGCTGCATTCGCCCGCACCACCCTGGAGGCGATCACCGCGATGCCCGGAATGACCGCCGTCGGACTGTCGAGTTCCACGCCGGGAGTTCTTGGGTCACGGCCGGCAGAGTTCGAGATCGATGGACGCGAGCCCGCCAACTCCGCGCCTCTGGCGGAACGTCATCATGTCAGCGCCGGCTACTTCGACGCCCTCGGCGTCCGAATCATCGCTGGACGCGCACCGCATCAGGCCGAGGTCGAGGATGGCGCGCATGTAGTGGTGGTCAGCAGCGCGCTCGCCGACAGGTACTGGCCCAACGATGACGCGATCGGAGGTCGTCTCCGCTTCCAGGACGAGTCCTGGCTGACCATCGTCGGCGTTGCAGCCGACGTAAGTCGAGCATGGAACGACTCCGCGCCCGCGCGAGCGATCTATCGGCCCTACACGCACTCTGCGCCGACGAGTCTGGTGTTCGCCATCGCAACGGCCAATCCCGACGCCGTCCTCCCCGCAGCTCGGGCACGAATCTGGGAGGCAGAACCTCGCCTACCGATCGAGAGCCATCGCACGGTGGCCGACGCGATCGCGGAGCGTTCGATGCTGTACCGCCCCGTGATGAGCATGGCGTCGATGTTCGCCACCGCGGCCTTCCTACTCGCGCTAGCCGGCATCTACTCCGTCACGTCCTACGCGGCTACCCAACGAACCTGGGAGATAGGCGTACGCATGGCACTCGGGGCCAACTCTGCGGACGTCGTCCGGCTCTTCGTGAGCCAGGCGGTGCGGCTGGTCCTCGTCGGGCTGGCGCTCGGACTTCCAGCGGCGTGGATGCTCACCCGTGCGCTTGCAGCCTTCGGACGAGGAATGACCACGGACGTGGACGCGACCGTCGTCCTGGCGGCGCTGTCCACAGCGGTGGTACTCGCGGCCGCGTTGGCCAGCTATCTGCCGGCCCGCGGCGCGGGCAAGACCGACCCGGCCACGACGCTTCGCTCCGAGTAGGCCCCCCGCCGGCCCTGATACGCCGAAACGGCACCGCGGGGATCGCGAGCCCCCCGACCCGCTGCCCCGAGATGCCGCTCAAGACGGGGCACACCGCGAGTGTGCTCGTCTCCCCGACAATTCGAAGCTCGGGTGGGATCGGATGCGCTAGATCACTGGTCCCGTCGCGGATACTGGAACCGCAGGTCTGGGTACGTGGGAGCGGCGGGAATCGCGCGCGGATCCTCGGCGATCTGTTGCAACAGATAGTCGATCGCGGCGTCGAGTTGCTGGTCCTCACCGTTGTACGTAGCGTGCGGCATATTGACCACCTCGATGTCGGGCACAACGCCCCAGCCCTCGATGAGCCACTCGCCTTCGGGCCCGTAAACACCCATCATCGGGGCGCGCGCGATGCCGCCGTCGCTCAGACGGTTCACCCCCGAGAGCCAGATCTCGCCGCCCCACGTACGGGCACCGATGACCGGACCCATGCCGAGTCGCCGGAACCCCTCGGCGAACGCCTCACCGTCCGACGCAGTGTTTTCGTCGACCAGCACGACCATGTGACCCCGGAAGGCGTACTGCATGTTCCAGGTCGGACGACCCACTCTCGTCTTCCAGTAGAACCAGGCCTGTCGCATCAGGTCTTCGAGAATGATGCTGTCGATGTTGACGCCGCGATTGCGTCGCACATCGATGATCAACCCGGGACGATCGTAGACGGGGTAGAACTGGCGGTACCAGGAGTTGATGTCGCCGCCACCCATCGCGCGCAGGTGCACGTAGCCCACCTGGCCCTCGGCCTTGTCTTCGACCTCGAGTCGCCGGGTGTACTCCCAGTCGCTGTAACGCAGGTTCAACTCGTTGGAGATCGGACGGACGATAACGTCGCGGCTGTCTCCGCCGTCGCCTGGGGCCACACGCAGCAGCACCTGCTTGTTCTGTTGGTTGCGGAGCAGGGCGCCGATATGTCGCACGGACAACGTATCGACACCGTTGATCATCTCGATCACGTCGCCCTCGGCGATCCCGAGATCGGGGTCGGCGAGCGGTGAGAGTTCGTCGGGATAATCCGGGTCGTTCTGATAGATGTAGTCGATCAGATAGCCACCGGCGCCCGCGTCGCGGTAGAGCCTGGCGCCGAGGCTCGCGACGGCGATATCGTCGTCGCCCTCGCGCATGTCGCCGCCGCGCACACTCGTGTGCAGTGCAGACAACTCGCCGATCACGCGACCGATGAGATGGTTGAGTTCGTCCCGGGTGGTGATCCGTCCCACGAGCTCAAGGTACTTCTCGAGCACGACGTCCCACGCCAGTCCGTGCATCCCGGGGTCATACAAGTAGTCGCGCTCCAGGCGCCAGGCGTCGATGAATAGCTGGCGGAAGTCGGCCGCCACGTCCATCGAGAAGGACCAGCCACTGAGGTCGACCCGGTGGTCGGAGATGTTGCCGGCACTGCGAGCCCTGGCATCGATCACGAAGATGTCGCGACCACGACGCACCATCAGTTTCTTGCCGTTGGCCGATAGCTCGTAGCCGCCGATCCCTTCGACGATCGTTGCGGCCTCCGGGTCGTCGTTGCCAATCGCCAGACCCATCAGGTGGCCGCGGAAGCCTGCCGTCTCACGAGCTCGCCAGAACAGCGCGCCATCGTTGACGCTCAGGTTCGAATAGTTGCCGGGCTCGACCGGAACCTCGCGAACCCTCCGCTGAATACCATCGACGTCGATAGCCATCGAGGACTTGGCGGCATCGTCGTTCGCCTCGTCCGCTTCGTCCGACTCGGGCGCGGCGGCACGACTGAGCTCGTCCGCCGGCTTGAAGGGCGAACGCATGCCCGCCTGAAGCGACACCTCGTAGATCTTCAGCGTGCTGTCGAAATACGGCGCTGGCGCGCGCGGGCCCCACGGGCTACCCACCGAGGTGCGGAGGTTCCGATCCGACAGGAAGTACAACCATTCGCCGTCTGCGCCGAATGCAGGGCTATAGCTGTTTACCCGATCCGAGGTGACCGCAACGCGCGTGCCGGTGGACACCTCGTACAGCCACACCTGCGCGAACGTGTTCATCGCGCTCTGTACGTACGCGAGCCAGCTCCCGTCGGGCGACCAGGCCGCCGCGCCGAGCCCCTCGCGATTTGTCGATATCAGCGTCTGCTGACTCGTGGCCACCTCGAGTAACCAGCGATCGTTGTTGTTGTCCGTGTAGGTAACGTGGGCGCCATCGGGAGACGGAATGCCCGTGAAGCGCAGGATTTCGCCGTCGTTGGTAATGCGATTGCCGTCGCCGACGCCGTTGGCCGGCAACGACGTGAACTCGAGTTCGCCGGTCTCGTCGGTCAGCGCGAGGAGTTCATCACCGTCGGGCATGAAGACGACGTCGCGGTAGCGAACGCCCTCGCTGCGCGATGCCTGGACGAGACGCCCCGAACCGACTGGTGCGACGAACACGCGGCCGCGGGCGGTGAGCACGACGCTCTCGCCCTCAGGGTGAACATGCGCAGACGATAGGTAGTCGCCTGGCTCGTCGACCCATTTCTCGCGGAGCTGATCGAAATCGGACGCCAGGGAGATCGGCACCATCGAGTTGCCGCCGCTGGCGATGTCATAGACCCAGATATCCGCGCCTATCTGGTAGGCGATGCGACCCTGCGCGAGCGATGCTTCTTTGGCATCCCAGCCGCTGTGGCTCGTGTGCTGAGTCGCGCCGTTGCCATCGGCATCGATGGACCAGATGTTCATCGTGCCGTCGCGGTCCGAAATGAAGTAGAGCCGGCCATCCCACCACATCGGCGTGTGGCTCTCGCCGTCGTAGTCGAGTGTGAGCGGCGCAGCCTCGCTCATTCCCCGCTCGAACTTCCAGATCTTGCGCGCGGTGCCGCCCTCATAGCGCTTCGTCACGTTCCCGTGGAACCGCGGCCGAACGAAGAACAACGTTGAGTCGGTGTCGCCATAGCTCGCCTCGCTCGCATCGGCCAACGGCACGGGGCCGCGGGTGTTCGACGCGAGGTCGAGTTCTACAAGCTGATACGACGGCAGCGTCGAATACCGCGTGGTGGTGTAGGCGAGCTGGCCGTCGGGCGTCCAGCCGATCGGCGTCGATACGTCGGCTTCATACGTCTGTCGCACAGGCAATCCGCCCGCAAGCGGCATGGTGTAGACCTCGGATACGCCCTCGTAGCTTGCGCGGTAGGCCAGCGTGGAGCCGTCGCTCGAAATCGTCGGATGACTCTCTTGCTCAGGGTGCGTGGTGAGACGGCGCGCGACGCCGCCCGAGGCGCTCACCTTCCAGAGGTCACCCTCGGCGGCAAAGACCAACGTGTCGTCGTGGAGCGTCGGATAACGGTAATAGCCCTGTCGCCCCTCTTGCGGCCATGCGGTGGATGAGACGAGCAACACAGAAACAAGGGCGATCAAGCGGCGCATCGAGCAACTCCTCGGTTGATTTCTCTATTCGGTGTCGGGGCGGTCGCCCGCGAACCAGGCCGCCATAACGTCGGCGGCGAGTTTGTTCTGCGGCGTGAAGCCGTTGTGTCCAGGGCCGCCAGCGGCGCTGTGTCCCGGAAACCACTTCCACCAGTAGGCGCCGACCACCCAGTCCTCATGCCAGAAGGTGCGAAAAAACGCTTCGTAGAGGTTTTTCTGAATCACGGCATCAAAGTCACTGTCGTCGCCGCGGATAGGCCACTCCCATGGCCGCGACGCGGCATCGCTCCAGGAGCGATAGCCAATCTCGGTGAAGATCACCGGCTTCCCGACCCTCTCGTGCAGATCGCGCAGTGCGTCGCGGTGCGGCCCCCATCCGGCCACCAGGGCATCTACTCCCGGGGTGGGCTCGTGGCTGAGCGGAAAGTACCCCTGCACTCCGATGTAGTCGAGTTCTTCCCAGAACGAAACGTCCGTGAACTCGTCGTACCAATTGGCCGCGTAGGTGAGCTCACCGGAGTAAACGTCGCGGATCTCGCGGATCAAGTCTCGCCACTTACCGGGGCGGGCGATGACTGTCTTGTGCAGTTCTGTGCCGATGCAAAACAGCGGAATGCCGCGGGACTCCGCGAACTGTGCGTAGTGGAGAATGAACTCGCGATAGTCCGCGAACCATGTGTTCCAATCGGCGTCGGTGGGCATGTAGATGTCGCCGCGCCAGGCCCCTCCACTCACCCATATGTGCGGCTTGAGCATCGTGCGCAGACCGCGCTCACGCGCGAGGTCTAGGGTGCGCGAGAGCCCTTCATCGGTCTCGCCCCAGAAAACGCGCCCGCCGGTAGCGATTCGAATCGCGGGCTTGTCGGTAGCTTCCTGCCAGCCAAACGGCGTCTGAGCGATCCACTCCACGTGGTGATCGAGCAGAGGGTCGAGCGCGGCACCGTCGATGCTCCGGCCGGCGACCCAAGACACGCCACGCTGCTTCGCGTCACCGACCGTCTCAGCTGGGTCCTGGCCGGTGACGGGCGCGGCCAGGCAGACGGCGGCGGCGACGAGGAAGGCTGCAGGAGTGAAACGGCGAGCGGACACGGCGTCTCGGGCTGACGGGGATGGGCGAGGGTCCACGGATCATGCGCAACTACGGCGCATTTATCCACCCCGCCACGACGCCGGCCACCCCGATCAGTCGGCCCGCAGCGCCTCCAACGGATCCACCCGCGTCGCGCGCCAGGCCGGGAACCAGCACGCGAGCAGCGCCACCAGGCCCAGACCGACAGGTACGGCGGCATGCGTCAATGGATCGAGCGGACTCACTCCGTGCAACATTCCCGCGAGCAGCCGGGTCAATACCAAAGCCGACGCTTCGCCGAACAGCACCCCAACGGCGACCAGCCCTAGCCCCTGCGCGACGACTCCGCGCCAGATCGCTGGCCTCGAGGAGCCGAGCGCCATGCGCAGACCGATCTCTCCCGTACGACACCGCACGGTCCACGCCATGACGCCATACAGACCCACACCGGCGAGGACTACCGCCAGGCCGGCGAAGAGTGTCATGAGAATCGTTGCGAAGCGCGTCGGCGCACGCGCGTCGTCGACGTAGGCTGCCAACGGCCGGAGGTCGGCAAGGACGATCCGCGGGTCCACCTCCGCAGCCGCTGCACGTAGGGCGGCACTCTGGGCCGTCGGATCACGGTCGGCGGCTACAACGACATGCAGTCGACTCGAACCGAACTCCGGCATGAAGACCGTGCCACGCGCCTCGCGCTCGAAGCCGAGCGTCCGCTGCGTGTCCACCACACCGACCACCTCCATCCAGAGGCCACCGCCCATCTTCATGAAGAAGTGCTCGCCAACGGGGTCGGTGCGCGGCCACGAACGATCGGCGAGGCGGCGGTCGACGACAACCGGCACCGGAGCGTCGCGCGGGAACTCGAACTGCGCCGGCGGCGCGCGGTCCTCGTCTTCCGTCCGCAGCGTCCGGCCCATGTCCAACCCGATCTGCAGCGCCTCGAAGTAGCCCGTCGACACCTTGCGAAGACTCGCCTGACGGAAGTCAAACTCGTCGCCGTCGTCGACCTCGGCCGCCGTTCCGTAGGGGGCTGACATGCCGCCGTCGCCAAATGGCAGCGAGGTCGTGGTCGCCGCAACGCGGACGCCGGGCAGCGACTCGATCCGCTCCAGCAACCGGTCCTGGACATCGCGCGGCGTCCCGTCGTCCATGGCACCGCGTAGCGAAGCCTCGAAGGTGATCACGTTCTCGGGCTCGAAGCCCACATCGGCCGCCAGCAGCGTGGCGAGACTACGAGCCATCAGCCCGGCACCGACCAGGAGCACGAGGCAAAGAGCTACCTCGGTGACAACCAGCACGCGGCGCAGACGTGGGCTTCCGCCGCTCAGTCCGTCGCGACCCCGCAGTGTCTCAAGCAGGACGGGCCGGGCGCCCCGCGCGCCCACTGCCAGGCCGCAGACGATCGCTACGGCTGCGCACACCACCAGCGTGAAGAGCAGCGCCGGCATATCGACCCGCGCATCGGCCAGGCGCGGCACGGCCGCACCGCCCAGGCCAACCAGGGCGCGAACGCCAAGCACCGCCAGCAGCGCACCCGCCGTGCCGCCGGCGGCCGCAAGCATGCCGGCCTCGAGCAGGTTCTCGCGCAGCAGGCGGACGCGTCCGGCACCGAGCGCTGCCCGGACGGCTGTTTCGCGACTGCGGCGGGTAGCCCGCACGAGCAGCAAGTTCGTGACGTTGACGGCAGCGATCAGCAAAACGAATCCGACCGCGCCGAAGAGGGCCAGGAGCCGCGGCCGCGCGGACGCCGTGAGCGCCTGCTGCAGCGGAGCAACATACGTATGAGTCCCGGCGTTGGCATAGATCGGGAACTCCTCCCACTGCCAGTCGTTGACCGCCTCGATCTGTGCCTGCGCCTCGGCAACCGTTGCTTCCGCGCGCAACCGCGCGAACGTCCGGATGTACCAGCCGCTGCGGTCGGGCGCGCTCCAGTCGACCCGCATCGGCACGAAGGCATCGATTCGCTCGGGAACCTCGGCAACCTGCGGGAAGTGCAGCCGCAGGCCGGCCGGTGCGACGCCGATCACGATGGGGCGTGCGCCAGCACCGAAATCGAGCGCCCGTCCCAGCACGCCCGGATCGCCCCCGTACCGCCGTTGCCACAGCTCGTACGAGATGATCACCGACCCCGCCGTCGGCGCGCCGTCCGCCGTGGGCGGCGCCGCTTCCGCCTCGCCGAAATCCCGCCCGAGAACAGGCTCCAGGCCGAGCAACGTGAAGAAGTTCGCGGTGACGGCGGCAGCGGGTACACGCTCGGCCGGCCCATCCGCATCCACTAACGGCTGCTGGAACGCCCACATACCGCCAATGCCCTCGATGGCTTCGGCGTTGGCGTAGTCGACCAGGTCCGCCTGCGCCGACGGGTAGTAGTCCGCCTCGCGGTTGTGCAACTCCTGCCATACGAACAGCAGCCGATCGGCGTCCGGGTACGGCAAGGGCTGGAACAGCACGGCCTGCACAACGCTGAAGAGCGCGGTGTTGGCGCCGATCGCGAGCGCCAGCGTGGCAACGATCGATAGCGTGAGTCCGGGTGTGCGCACCAGCGCACGCGCCGCCCGGCGCAGGTCGGTCAGGAAGGTCTCCATCTTCGAGCCTCGGTGGGGATCCGGTGTTCCGCCGCTGCGCCGCAGGCGAACAGCGGCTCGAACGATGGCAACTGACTCGCGCCAACGGCGGAGCTGTCGCTGAATCGCGCTGGTCGTCGCGAACTCACGTTCCACGGCCAGGAGCGTCTCGGTAATCTCGCTCGCATATTCGGCGCGGAAGTGGGCGGGGTAGAGCCACAACGCGAGCCGGTAGGCGAGTGGCAGCCGGCTCATGCCGGCAGCACGCCTTTAGCACGCGCCACATCCACGAGGCCTTCGAGTCGCTCCGACTCCAGACGCAGGGTCTTGCGGCCCGTTGCGGTGAGTTCGTAGTCGCGGCGTCGCCGGGATCCGCTCGCATCTCCCACCGGGCTCAACAAACCCTGCTCGCGCAGACGCTTGATCGCCGCGTACAACGTGCCGGCCTCGACGCGCGTGCGTCCATCGGTGCGGCGCTCGACTTCCTTGATGATCCCGTAGCCGTGCGTGGGGCCATCGGCCAGCGCCAGGAGAACCAGGTAGGAAAGCCAGGTCAGCGGGTTGTGCAGCGGGGCTTCGGCAGCTGGCATAGGCACTTCGCGGGAGGTCAGGGAAAGATCACCATATAGGGAATATCCCTATATGGAAAAACCCTATATGAAGCCTTCAACCCCGCGCAAGCGCGTCATTCTGCATGAGGTCGGCGCGCAGCGATCGAGCGCTAAGCGCAAGAAGGGACGCCTCAACGAGACGCCCCTTCCTGACGGAGTTGCAGAAGCTAGCGGCCCTCGCCTTCCGGCTCCACGAAGCTGCTCTCGGGCAGCGTTACCGTGATGTCACCCCAGTCGCCGGTGGCGCCGCCGATCACGAAGGGCAGACCGCTTGTGAGACCGGCGTTCGCCACATCAGCTCCGCCGACCCCGGGCTGAAAGAACATCAGGTGCGGCAGGAAGCGTTCCACTCGCTCGTTGAGCCACTGGCCGGCGGACATCATGTATCCGAGTGCTCCCGGGCCTGGTCGACGCATCTCACCGCGGGCCAGCAGACCATCGATCTCGCGCTCGGCTTCGCCGCGCTCGACACCGGCCGCGACGCGCGCAGCAACGAAGACGTGACGGCGGAGCACGGTGTCCGAGGCCGGAGGGTTGAGGCAAATCGGTGCCTTGACGCCGGGATCCATCGTCCCGGCCGGGCCGGACCAGGAGCGCAGCACCATGCAGGTGAAACCGTTGGTACCGGTTTCGGCCACCTCGTACCCGGCTGATCCGAGTACAAGCACTGTTGCGTCGCCCGAGATCACCTCCGGCGCGGCGCTCCGCGCTAGGGCGACCTCGGCAGCGGCATCCAGAAAGAAGTCACTCAGGTCGATCGGCGCAGCCTCGGCGTTGGCGCCGGCCGCACTGCTCACAACAACCATCGCGACTGTCAGGGGAATCGAAGGAAGGGTTCCGCGCACCGCAATGCTCCAGTTTGGGGATTGATTTAAGTTGTATATACAACTCTAGATTCCCCGGTCAAGTCGGACGCGCCTATAATCCCCGCACCATGAGCCAACCCAAGGGCGCCGCAGCCGACGCGTACGCGATCCTTTCCGCTTGCGTTGCCGGCCGGACACACAAGATCAGCCGCGTGATCGACGGCGTGTTCAACGACGCCCTGCGTCCCCTCGGCATTCGAAATACCCAGCTCACGATGCTGTCTGTAATTGCCTTCACCGGCAGCACGACCGCCGCGGAGATGGCGCCTGTTCTGGTGATGGACAAATCGACGGTGAGCCGCAACCTGCGAGTGATGGCCAAACAAGGCTGGATCGAGTGGCTCGATGCACCAGGTCGTGGGCGCCGCCTGCGACTTGCCGCGCCCGGCCGGAAGATCTTGAAGAAAGCGCGTCCGCGCTGGCAGGCGGCGCAGGACCGCGCTCGAGACATCCTGGGCGACGCCGCCATCGAGTCGGTTCGTCAGATCGGCGACAGTGTCGGGGTGATTCCTGACGGAGGAGAAGCAGAATGACGGACGACGGTAGGGGAAAAACCGGCCTGGTCCGAGAACTCGGACTCGTTGGCCTCACCGCCACGGGGATCTGCTCGATGCTGGGAGCCGGCATCAACGTGGTTCCGTTCATGCTGCAACGCAACGTCCCCGACATCGGCCCGTGGGTGCTACCGGCGTTCCTCGTTGGCGCCATTCCGGCCCTCATCGCGGCCCTCGCCTACGCAGTGCTCGCATCGGCCATGCCGCGCGCCGGTGGCAGTTACATCCACGTGAGCCGTGGGCTGAACCCGTACCTCGGATTCATCGCCAGCTTCTCGCAGTGGTTCGGCCTGTCGATCGTGGTCGGCGTGGTGACCTACGTAATGGTCCCGTTCATGCGCGATGTCGCCGAGGCAGTCGGCTACACGAACATCGCGGCGGCGCTCGAAACGGGCCCGATCCGCGTCGGCCTCGCACTCTTCTTCATCTGGGCTTTCGTGGCCGTCAACATCCGCTGCGTGCAGTTCTACGAGCGCATGCTGATCCCCTTGATGATCGTGATGTTTGCGCTCGGGAGTGTGGTCATCTTCGCCGGGTTCTCATTCGACCAGGAGACGTATCTCAGGGCGCTCGAGGCAACTGGGGCGACGATCCCGGCGATGGACCCGGCGCCGTTTCAGTGGAGTGTCTTTCTGAGCGCGTCCGTGGTGCTCTTCGCGAGCTTCATCGGCTTCGACTCGATAGCGCAGGCCGGCGGCGAGGCGCGCAATCCAGGGCGCGCACTGCCCGCGGCCATCGGCCTGACCATGCTGACGGTCGGGAGCTTCTACATGCTCTTCACGGCGGCGGTCTACAACACCGTGCCGTGGCAATACGTGGCGCAGGAGGCGATGTTGCGGGATGTCACAGCACCCGGGCTCCTCGGCGTGGTGCTCTCGCCGGGATGGACCGTCGCCATCGTCGGTGGCGCCGCCATCGCGCTGCTCAACGATGTCCCGGCAATGCTGTTGTCGCTGTCGCGGCTGATGTTCGCGTGGGCCGAGGACGGCATCTTCCCGCGCGCGCTCGCCACCGTGCATCCCAAGCACCACACACCACATGTAGCGATCATTGCCAGCGGCGTCATGGCCTCGATGGGCGTGCTCGGTAGTCACCTCGCAGGCGACTTCTTCCTCGGCGTCGACATCATGGTGACGTCGATGCTCGTGAACTTCGCGCTGATGTGCGTCACGGTGGTGACCCTGCCACGCCGCAACCCCGAGATCGCGAGTCGTATCGAGGTATTCCGCGGGCGGCTGCGCGAACCGCTCGCCGCGTTTGGCGCTGTGGTGCTCGTGGTGTTCCTCGGCATCCACACGTGGAAGGACCTCAACGCCGACGTCGATGCCTGGTATTTCCATTCCACGCCGGTGTGGCTCATCGTCATGGCCGTGGGCAGTCTGATCTATTTCCGGGAGCGGGCCGTGCTGGCGCGATCCGGGGTCGACGTCGACGAGCGCTTCAACAACTTGCCGCCGGAGTAGCGGATGACCGAACGATACGAACTCGCGCCCGGCCTCGAAGTGTCTCGGGTGATCACGGGACTCTGGCAGATCGCAGACCTGGAGCGCGACGGAAGCGAGGTCGACCCCGCTACGGCGGCCGCCGCGATGCAGCCATACGTCGACGCCGGTTTCACGACATTCGATATGGCAGATCACTACGGCTCGGCCGAAGTGATCGTCGGGCACTACTCCGGCGACACACCCGTCCAGGCACTCACCAAGTGGGTTCCATCACCGGGACCGCTAGACCGCGAGACGGTGCGCGCTGCGGTACAGACCGCGCTGGATCGACTCCAGACCGACCGGCTTGACCATCTGCAGTTTCACTCCTGGAACTACTGGGATCCCAGCTACCTCGACGGCCTTGCCTACCTGGCCGAACTGCAAGAGGAAGGTGTTATCGGGCAACTCGGGATGACCAACACCGATGCTGCGCACATGCGGATGTTGCTGCACAGCGGGGTCCCAGTGGTCTCCGACCAGGTCTGCTATTCGCTGCTCGACCGCCGACCGCAGCATGGCCTTGCCGACCTGACCGCGGATCACGACATGAGTCTTCTCGCCTACGGCACGCTGGCTGGCGGCTTCCTCACCGACCGCTGGCTCGACCAACCTGAGCCCGGCGAACTCGAGACCTGGTCGCGGATGAAGTACAAGCGCTTCATCGATGCGGCGGGCGGCTGGGCAGGGTTGCAGCGCGTGCTGCGTGCCGCGCGAACGGTCGCCGATCGGCACCACATGACCATCGCCAACGTCGCGTCCCGGTACGTTCTCGACCAGCCGGGAGTCGCCGCCATCATCATCGGCGCTCGGCTCGGCCAGAGCGCCCATGTCGAGGAGACCGCGCGACTGTTCGAATTCGCTCTCGATGCCGCGGATCTCGAGGAGCTCAACGCGGCGGCGGACTCACTTGATCCGATCCCGGGCGATAGCGGAGACGAGTACCGGCGGCCGCCCTTCCTGACTGCGTCGGGAGACCTGAGTCATCACGTGGAAGGGTTTCCACCGGCGTACGACGTGCAACGCCGCAGCGCTGGCGGCGAACAGGTGCTCACCGGAACGATCTGGGAGGACATCGCTGGATTCAGCCGCGCCGTGCGCCGCGGAAACCGTGTCTGGATCTCCGGCACAACGGCGACCCATGGCGACCGGCTGATCGGGGGAGAAGACCTCGAGGCACAGACTCACTTCATCATCGACAAGATCGAGGGAGCACTGCAGTCGGTGGGCGGTCGCCTCGAAGACATCGTGCGGACACGTGTCTACATCCGCAACGAGGAAGACTGGGAGCCCGTGTCGCGGGCCCACGGCGCTCGATTCGCGGCGATCCAGCCCGCCAATACTCTCGTCCAGGCGACCCCGATTGGTGATGGGTATCTGGTGGAAATCGACGCTGACGCCGTTCTGTCCGACGACTGACCGAGGAGAGCACCATGGCCCGTACCGCAACCCTGATGCTGGCGTTTCTGGGTCTCACCAGCGCCAGCGGCGTCTCCTTCGCGCAGGAGTCGCTCGACGTCCTCATCAACGAAGCGCTCGGTGTCCGGGTCGAAACGCGAGCTGCCGCTCAGTACGCGGCCGCGGCCGAGAGGTTCTCGGACCTGCTCATTCGGCTGTCGGTCATCGACATCGATTCGCTCGGACTCGACGATCAGGTCGACTACGAACTGTTGCGCGGTCACCTGCGCACACGGATTTTCGAGTATTCGGAGATCGAACTCTTCCGCATGCAGCCGGTGTCGTACTTCGCGCTCGGCGCCACCAACCGACTGTTCACTCGCCCGGGAGCGATTCCCGATTCCGGGGTGCGCCGAGCCCTCGCCGAGCTTCGTCGTCTGCCCACGATCCTGGCCAATGGCGAAACCAATCTCACGCGCCCGGCGCGGACCTGGACCGAGAACGCAATCTACCAGGCCTACTACGCCCGCATGCTTCTGCAGGATTACCTGCCCGAAGCCGTGGTGGATTCGCCGGAACTCAAGCAAGAACTTCTGGCTGCGGGCGCGGCCGCCCTCGCCGCCGTCGACCGGTACGAGACTTTCCTGCGCGATGAACTCCTGCCGCGCTCCGATCGTTCACCGGCCTGGAGTCCCGAGGAGATCGAGGTCTACCAGTTCGAGCACGAGTTCCTGCCGCACTGGGACGTCGACTCGATGCTGCGCCTCGCCGAGGACGACGAGCGCGAGACGATGGCCGCCATGGAGGCGCTCGCGAAGAAAATCCACCCAAGTGGCGACCTCGCGACCGTCTGGGAGGTCATGAAGGAAGAAGCCCCACCTGGGCGGGCGTATTGCCCATGGCCCAGCGTTTTGTGGACCTTGCTTCGGATTGGTTGCTCAATGAGGGCAGCCACGTGGTGTCGATTCCTGACTACATCGACTATGGCGCCCGTATCACCGCCCCCATGGCGCGGCGCACGCTGTCTTTCGGTGGAGCCACTGGTGGGCCGACGGTGGCTGGCCGGCAGTCCGGGTACTACATCCTCACACCGCTCGAGGATCGGCTGACGGACGACGAAAAGGCGAGCCGCATCAAGTCGTACAACCCCTACTGGACACACGTGATCTCGTACCACGAGTGGCTCGGCCACAACGTGCAGATCGCAGCGGCCAACGAGAACGTAACGCGACCCATGCGCCGTGCTTTCGGCAGCATCTACCACAGCCAGGCCTGGTCCTTCTATCTGGAGAAGCTCCTCGAGGACGAGGGCTACTACGAGGACCGTCTCGACTACACCTCGGCACTGAAGACGCGGATGGCGCGACTGCAGATGCGGATGTGGCGAGTGCAACGCATCCTCACCAAGCTACGCATGGCGAAGGACGAGATGACGTTCGATCAGGCGGTGCAGGCCTACGTCGACAAGATCGGCATGGAGCCGACGAACGCGTTCATAGAGGTGCAACGTGACTCGCAAAGCCCGTCGCCGCCGGCCAGGGAGATCATCGGCGAGCGCGAGATTCTGACGCTACGCGACGAATATGCGCGCCGGATGGGTGACCACTACACGCTCAAGCGATTCAACGACACGTTGATCTCGTACGGTGGCCTGCCGTTCAGGCACATCCGACGCCTGATGTTCAGGGACTGATGCCTACTCGTTGAGGGCTCCGAGTGCGGCCCACGGCACGAGTTCCACGAACGTCGCGAGCATGTCGCCGTCGCCGCGATTGGTAGTGATCTTCACCACCAGATGCTCGTTGAACGCCGTTGCCTCGCACGCCGAGTCGCCCTGGTCCACGACCGTCCAACCAGTCCAACCATCGTTGTCGATGGTCGCGAATTGTTTATCCGGATTGGACGAGTTCATCTGATCCAACATCATCTGGTTCTGGAACATCATGCCGGCGCTCTGAGAAGCCGCGACCATCGCCGGCGTCCCGATGATCTGGAGTTCCACCTCGGCGCCGTCGCTGTTCGTGAAGACCCGGCTGACCTGCGCCACGTCGTTTCCCATAGCCGAAGTCTGGATCTGCTCGCCGTCGGACGAACTCCAACCACTCGGAGCCGCTGGAAGGTGTTCGGCAAGCGCTGCTGCGCTGGTCGTTTGCTGTGCGGCCACGGGCAACACCAGCGCAGTCGTAGCGGCGGCGACGATCGAACGCAGGAAGGACGTACGCATCACAGGACTCCTTGAATGGGTCGGCAAGCACTCAGCGACGGACGATGCCATCGAGGCGCGCCGGATTTCCGTCGTTTGGCGCGGGATCGACGCGCAGAGCATGGGCCAGGATGTTGTAGATGTCCACGCCGGGCAATCGAGCGACTGTGGCATCCGAGACAAACGCGGGACCCGCAGCGATGAACACGCCGTGCATGTCTTCGTGACTGGGATCGGCGCCGTGGTGCCCGGCAAGCCAATCACCCGGTCGGGTCGCCCCGCGCGGACGCACCTCCCAGCCGGGATCCGGTGTTCCGAGGATCGGCCCGAGTCGAGGGTTGTCATACAGGTGGAATTCGGCCGGCGCCTCCGACGGCCTGAAAATGCGTAGATTGGGGTGCGCGTCGTGCAAGGCGTCGTAAATCATGCCCTCGCGCCCTTCGTCCGGGAAGATCTGCAACAGCGCGCCGACCTCAAACACCTCATGGGGCCATAGTTCTACGTAGTCCTCGAGCGCGATCATCTGGTCCGACGTATGGGTCGCCATCCCGTGATCCGACACCACCACGATATTGGTGCTCTCGAGCGTCCCCTGCGCGTCGAGCCCGTCAAGCAACCGCCCGATCACTATGTCAGCGGCACGAATCGCCTCCAGCGACTCCCACGACCCGGGCCCGTACTCGTGTCCCGCAGAGTCCGTTTCTTCGAAATACATGGTGACGAACGTCGGCCGCTCCGCTTCGGGCAGGGCCAGCCACTCCAGAACGGTGTCCACCCGAGTTTCTGCGGGCACCGAGTCGTCGAAGGGCATCCAGTAGTCCGGCTGCACGCCCTGGATCGGCGCCTCGGAGCCGGGCCAGAAGAATGAGGCGGTTCGCAGGCCCGCCCGGTTGGCGGTCACCCAGATCGGTTCTCCGCCCCACCACCGCGAATTCCGCACCTCATCGCGGAACCGCAGCGCAAACGGCTCGGGCCAACGCGGGTCGCGGATGTTGTTCGACACGATGCCGTGGTGCCCGGGGTGCAGCCCGGTGACAATCGAGTAATGGGATGGGAACGTCTTGCTCGGGAAGACCGGGATCATGCCTTCGGCGCGCACGCCCGCCGTCATGATCCGGTCGAGCGCCGGAGTATCCGTGAGATCCGGATAGTCCCAGCGGAAACCGTCGAGCGAGATCAGCACGAGGGGCGATCGATCGCTCAACGAGGGAACAGAATCTTCGGACGGATCGGACGCGCCACACGCGAGGGTCGTGAAGACCACGGCGATGGCGACGAAACGGGATGCGAGTTTCATCCGCTCGTTGTATCAGAAGCGCCACGACTCCGCGGCGGGCGCACCCGGTTCAGCGGATCCGAAAGGTGCTATTCGGGCTCGGCACATGGATGCCGTCACCGCGAGGAACGTCTTCGTTTGCGGTGTGGTGATACACGACCACCAGCTCCGCATCGATCTCCTGGCCCGCGGCGAGCACCTCCCGGAGGAGCCAAGGCGTCACGAATGCCGCGTCGAGCTCCGTCGCCGCTAGCAACGCGCTGGGGTCCTCGGTATCACCGGTGAAGTGGAGTCGACGACCGCCCCATTCCACCGTGTACGAGCAGTGGGCCGCTTCGGGTGCATGTGCGGTCTCGACGGGGTGAATCACCAGCCCCCCAAGCCGGATCGATTCGCCCCAGGGAGCCACTCGGGCCGCATCCAACCCCTCGGCGATTTCCGGCGGCGCCACCAGCGTCAGGCCGGTGCGCTCGAACAACTCCCGACTCCAGTGGTCATCGTGCGCGTGGGTAATCAGCGCCACGCCCTTCGATGCGGCGGCCACATGTGCCGCGTCGTATTCCATGTACCCATAGGCGCCGGACACGTACGGGAAGTCGCTATAGAGGGTGTCGAAGCCATCGCTGATCTTGAGCGATGCGTTGCCGAGAAAATCGACGTTCGGCGGCAGCGGGCCGTCGACCAGCCTATTCACGGCGCCGCTCACCGTTTCCCAGTCCATATCGTAATAGTCGAACTCCAACGGCTTGCGGAGGCGTTCCTCAATGGCGAGCAGATCGTCGCGATTGGGCGAAACACCGCGCTCCGCGCGACCCCAGGGCGACGTCGTGACCGCAGCCGGCACCGTAACGATCGACTTGCTCGCCTCGGCCACGGTAACGGAGCTGCCATCTTCGCTCGACGCGGTGCGCACCCTGCGAATATCGGCAAGACCGATCACCGCGAACAGAGCCCCAAGAGAGCCGGTCAGCGGTCGCACCTTCGACCCGCTGATTTCGTCCATGAAGATCTGGTCGCCCATGTCCATCAGGCGGTACGAGATCGTGCTCTCGTTGTGCACCAGCACCGGCGGCTCGGACAGGTGATCCTCGTAGCTGAAGTTCTTGGCGCGATCCGGCCTCGCCTCGAACTCAAGCCGCACGTTCATGGCGACTTCCGGCTCTCGACCGATTTTCACGCGCTCGATCACTGCATCGGCGCGGATATCGAGCGTCACGTTCTGGCCGTGCTCGCGCATCAACAACAGGTACTGCGGCAGCTCCTCTTCTTCGAGTCCCGAGTACTCCAGGAAAGCCTGGAACCAGTCTTCGCTCGAGATGGACAGGATCTGGGTGCCCCGGTCGCGGGCGGCACGCGCCAGCCGCACGTACACCGCGGCCTGGAACCGCCCGCTGTTGGTGGTGGTGGCGGCGTCATAGCCCACCTCGGGCAACATCGCCTCCACAAGCTCCGCAAGAGGCACCTGAACAACCCGCTCGCTGGCCTGGACCGACTGCGTGACGGCGTGAGCGCTCGCCGCCGCGCCCAGAAGCAGAGGCAACAGCAGAACGAAACTTGGTTGGACTCGCGGTCTGGACGGCATGGTGCGGTTATTGTGACCGCAGGCCCGGCGCGCCGCACGTCGAAATCACGTGGAATGGAGCTTCCCGACCCGTTGTCCAAGCCCTGAACCCTGTTGACCCCCGATTCCGTATCCGACCATCGATCTCGCGACCTCGAACTCGTGCGCCAGGCGCGCGACGGGGACGAACGTGCGTTTCGCGAGATCGTAGAGACTTATGAGGGCGCCGTGGCTGCGACGGTAATCGGCATGCTTGGCCCAGGCGGTACCGCCGACGACGTCGGCCAGGAAGTCTTCGTACGCTTCTGGCGTTCGCTCGGCAACTTCCGTGGCGACGCGGCACTCAAGACCTACCTCACACGCATCGCGATCAACCTTTCGCTCAACGAGTTGAAGCGACGAAAGCGCTTCCTCGATCGGTTCATCAGTCGCGATCGTGAGGGTGACGACGCGCCGCTCATCGAACCCGCTACGGATGGCACGGCAACCGTTGACCGCCGCGACACCCGGGCCTCGGTGCAAGCAGCCGTTCGTCGACTGAAACCGGAGCACCGCGCGGTGGTGGTGCTGCGCATGATCGAAGGACACGACACCAACACCACCGCCGAAATGCTCGATGTGCGGCCGGGCACGGTAATGTCTCGCCTGTCGCGGGCCATGCAGGCGCTGAAGCCACTGCTGGCCGACCACGTGGAGAAGGGCGATGACTGAGCACGACCTCCAACTCGAACAGTTGCTGCGCGACAAGGGCCGCTCCAACTTCGGTCCGGGCTTCGCCGACCGCGTGATGCGCCGTGTCGAGGAAGAGCCCGTCGGTTGGATCGACTCCTTGACGCTGCCGGACTTTGTTCGCTTCGCCGCGGCCGCACTCGTGCTGGCGGTCGCTCTGGCGGTCTTCAGCCTTTCGGGCTCCTCGGAGAGGTCGCAGACCGCGCTGGAAGCAGTACTCGGACTCGACCCGGTCACCGCGACATCGATCTACGACGCGCAGGCGTTGATGCCGGCAGCCTCGGAGAGCGCCTCATGACAGCGCGCGGACGCTCATACCTGCTTCTGGGCATCACGCTCCTGATCGGCATGCTGCTTGGTGCGCTTACCGTAGGCGCCCTTGGGCGCGCTCGCGCCGGCAGGATCGAGGGCATGCGCCATGAAGACCGCTTCGTCCGCGACATGGAACGGATTCTGCGTCCTCGCGACGAAACTCAGGCTGCCGCGATCCGCCCGGTCCTCGAAGCCACCGCGTCGCGCAATCGCGAGGCCATGGGCGAATTCGACGCTCGGATGCGCGAAGCGCTCGAGACACTCGTGCGCGACCTGGAACCGCACCTCGACACCGAACAGCTCGCACGGCTGCAACGCTTCGCCGACCGGCCACCGCCGCCGCGGCGTCCACCGGGCCGACGGCCGCCGCCCCGCTAGTCGCCAGCTGCGTCGTACGCCATGACGCGGTCCATCCACTCGAGCAGCGCTGGATCGACATCGCTCCGATCGCAGAATCCGTAGCCAATCCCCCGATAGACGACGGGCGCGGTGGTGACGTCGGCGCCGGTCATCGTGTCGCCGACAAGCCAGTGGCGGCCCCGCAGAGCCGGGGCGAGTTCGTCCAGGGCAGCGCGGAAATCGGCTTGTGAGGTAGCGAACACCTGCGGATCATCGCCGCCCTCAAGGCGGTGATTCACCACGACTATGAGTGGCCCGAGCACCCGAAACCGCGAAAAAACCTCCCAACCCTCGATGGCAACGAGGGTTTTTCGATCTCCCGAAAAGAGTCTCGGGGCGGCCGGAAAGTTCGCGTCGAGGTAGCGCAGGATGGCGCCTGAGTCGAAAAGGACCACCTCGCCGTGCTTCATCACTGGAGTCAGAGGCTGACCCGTCCACTCCACGATCTGTTGACGCTCGCGTGGATCGATTAACGTGAACGTGTAGTCCGAGTCCTTATATTTCAACGCGATACGGACTTTCATGTTGTTGGAGGTCTCGAAACCGAAGATCTCGATCGCACTCATATCTGGCCTCTCTATGACGTCTGTGACGATGCGACGCGCGGCGCGGTTGTCATGAATGTAGCTCGGCCACGAGTGCCGGACGCCCGTCACGGCTCGACCGATCCCCGGAAATCCCTAGGGCCGCAAGGGAAAAAAGTGAACCGGGGGGCTCGACATTCCCGCGCCGAGCGGTCAGCCTGTTGCTGGGCTGTTTTTCTAACTTTTCAAAGGGGGCACCATGACCAAGGCCGAAATGGCAGCCAAGCTGACCGCGAAGTGCGATTTGTCGCAATCGAAGGCAGCTGATGTAGTCGACTGCATCTTCTCGACGAAGGACGGCGAGGGCATCATCGCAATCGAGCTCGACGCCGATCGCGAAGTTTCCATTGCTGGCTTCGGCAAGTTCGAAACCCGCGCGCGCGCTGCTCGCACGGGCCGCAACCCGGCGACGGGTGCGACGATCCAGATCGCCGCGACCAAGGTCGCCGCTTTCAAGGCCGCCAAGGGCCTGAAGGACCGCGTCGCCACCTGAGGCGACCGGCGATTGCAGAGTTTGAGGGCGTCGGACGCGCATGCGTCCGGCGCCCTTTCTGCGTCTAGTCGCCAAATCTCCGACCGGGGGAAGAGCCACTGATCACCGACCCGCTCGCGCTGGCCGCCATACTCACCGCCGTGGTGTGGGTCGCTCTGCAACTCGAACGACGACTCGCAGCATTCAAGGCTCTGGGAGCAGCACTCGTCGGCATTCTCCTGGGCATGGTGCTCTCCAACACCGGCCTTGTTCCAGGCACATCACCCACCTACGACTGGCTGTCGAGTACCGGCGTGAGCCTCGCGGTGGTCTTGATCCTCCTCAACGTCGATCTCGATTCCATCCGGTCGGCCGGACCGCGGATGTTCGTAGCCTTCCTCATCGGTGCCGTGGCAACGGCAGTCGGAGCCCTCATCGGGTTCGTCACGGTGGGTCGAGCGGTAGGGCCAGAGGGATGGAAGCTGGCGGGCCAGTTCACCGACACCTACACCGGCGGTGGAATGAACTTCGCGGCCCTGGGCCGCGCCTTCGACACAAGCGCCGACCTTTTCACTGCTGCGGTGGCAGCGGACGTGGCGCTCACGGCCGTTTGGATGGCGGCCTGTCTAGTGGCGCCGTTGCTCATCGGACGCAGTGCGATTGCGGCTTCCGACGACGACGCTACCGATGACGCCGCGCCCGTTTCCGTCGCACAGAGCCTGACCAGTAGCATCCAGCCGGTGGTGATCGCGGACCTTGCGGCGTTGATCGCGATCGCCGCGGCCGCACTCTGGACGGCCGGCTGGCTCGCCAACACGATCCCTGCGCTCCCCGAGGTTCTGTGGCTGAGCACGATCGCGCTGGGCCTGGCGCAGATCGCCCCGATCAGGAAACTGCACGGGGGTGCGCTGCTGGGGAACTACCTGCTTCTGCTCTTCCTCGCCGCCAACGGCGCCCAGTCCGTTCTGGCAAACATCTTCCGGGTCGGGCCCGCGGTCTTCTGGTTCGCGGCCATCACGATCACTGTGCATGGCGTTGGCATATTCGGAATTGGCAAACTCATGGGTATCGATGCCGGTACGCTGGCAGTAGCGTCGCAGGCCAACGTGGGCGGTCCGGCATCAGCGGTGGCCCTCGCCGGCGCCCGGGGCTACGCCGACCGCGTGCTGCCCGGTGTCGCGGTAGGTCTGCTGGGATACGCGGTGGGCAACTACTCGGGTTTTCTAATCGCCAATCTGGTTCGCACGCTCCTGTAGGAGGGGCTCTATCTCTCGCCACTCCGTTACCGGCAACCTCACCGGCCTCCAATCGTCACAGCGCCGCGCTCTCGAGCGCACTTTCCGACGGCGACTGCCGCCCGATCGTGTTGTGACCCAGGAACTCGCTCGGCATCTCGCGGAGATCTCGTGCGACATCGGCCGTCAGGTCGGCGCCCTGATCACACGAGAGGGCGCGATCAAGCACGTCATCGTGGGCGACGCGCACGAACTCATGCTGCCGGACATCGGCCGTCTGCGCGGTGGCGCCGGCCGATTCCGCGGGTTGCGACTAGTGCATACACATGTGCGTGGCGAAGCGCTCACTCAGGATGACCTGAACGATCTCGCGCTCTTGCGACTCGACATGGTGGCCGTAATTCATCCGGAAGACGATGGACGCGCCGGCAAGGTCGAGGTCGCCTATCTGGACCCTGCCCGACTGGCGGCTGGCGACGACGGCGTCGACCCCTTTGTGCACGTGCATGCGCGCGATGCTCGTTCGCTCGATCTCGACCTCACCGCCACGATGCACGCGCTCGAAGACGAGTTCGCGCGAGTCGTCGAGTCAGCGCGCGGCCCTAGCGATGCCGAGCGAGCGCTGGTGATCGGCGTGCGAGTGGAGGACCGACACTTCGAGGAGACCCTGGAGCTCGTGGAGTCAGCCGGCGTCGTCGTGGCCGGTGAACTGCGACAACGGCGGCGACGCGTCCACCCGCGCACGATCGTCGGCAGCGGCAAGCTGCAGGAGATCATCCTCGAGGGCATGCGCCGTGACGCGGAGGTTGCGATCTTCGACGTGGACCTGAAGCCGGCCCAGGCACGGGCGTTCGAGGACGCCACCGGCATGAAGGCCATCGACCGCACCCAGTTGATCCTGGACATCTTTGCGCAGCGGGCACGGTCGCGCGACGGCAAGCTCCAGGTCGAACTGGCGCAGCTGCGCTACTCGCTGCCGCGCCTCACCGACAAGGACGCCGGCCTGTCGCGGCTCGCTGGTGGCATCGGCGGCCGTGGACCCGGTGAGACCGTCATGGAAATCGGACGTCGTCGGATCCGTGATCGCATCCGAAGGTTCGAGCGTCAGGTAACCGATCTCTCGAAGCAACGTGGACTGCGGCGCGCACAACGGCGCCGGCACCGGGTTCCCGTGCTGTCGATCGTCGGCTACACGAACGCGGGCAAGAGCACCCTGCTCAACGCGATGACCGCGTCGGAGATAGAAGCCGAGGACCGGCTCTTCATGACGCTCGACCCGACGAGTCGTCGGCTTCGCTTCCCGCAAGAGGGGGAGGTGGTGATCACGGACACTGTCGGCTTCATATCGGAGTTGCCGACCGACCTGATCGAGGCCTTCCGTGCCACCCTGGAGGAGTTGGCAGACGCGAGCCTCTTGCTTCATGTCGCCGATGCTTCCGATCCGCACGTCGATGCCAAGATCGAGACCGTCGCGGACCTGCTGGCGTCGCTCGAACTCGGCGACGTACCGACTCTCTGCGTCCTCAACAAGGCGGACGCCGTCGATCGCGAACTACTCGACGCCCTCGTCGCGCGCCACGAAGCGGTTGCGGTGAGCGCGCTGCGCCGCGAAGGGTTGAATGAACTCATCGACGCCGCGGAAGCCCGGCTCGCTAGCGGGCTCCGTACCAACCGGCCAGGACACCCTCGGCCGGCTTCCCCCGCGGAGTGAAATCGCTGTTGCGCAAACCGCCCCACGCCGGTGACGTGTACCAGATCCAGAAGTAGACGCCGCCAATGTGCGGGGCTGGCTCCGCGCCGAACGCGTCACGTATGCACCGGTAGATAAGTGCCTGGATGTCGGGATCGGCCGCACGTTCCTCGTGCCACTCCCAGGGACGAAACGCGGCACCCATGGCCGATTTGTAGCCGATCTCCGTGAGGAGTACGGGACGTCCAACTCGTGCCGCAACCCGCTCCAATCGGCCGCGGATCTCGGTCATCCGCGACACACATGCGGCAGGGGTCAGCGTCTCGTCGATGCGGTCAACGAGCGGCCAGAATGCGTCCACACCCGCGTAGTCGAGTGCGCCCCACCAGGAGATCGCCTCGAATTCGCGGTCCCAGTTGGCCGCGTAGGTGAGTGACCCTCGATATGTCTTCCGCATCTCTTCCGCGAGCGCGGGCCAGAACTCGGGGTGCCCCAACGCGACGCCAGTGAGTTCGGAGCCGATCGAGATCGCCGCCACGCCAAGCTCCTCGCCCAGCGCGGCGTAGTGCAGCAAGGCCCTGCGGTAGTTCTCGGACCACTCGGGCCAGCCATCAGGAGTCGGCGCGATGTCGCCGCGCCAGGCCCCGTCGTCCTTTTCCGCGAGCCACAGGTGAGGCTTGAGCAGCACGGCCAGGTCGAGTTCATGTGCCTGTTGCACCACACGGCGAGTCTGATCGTCCACAGCTTCGCGTGATGGCTCCCAGTAGAAGTCCGTCTCGCCGAGGCGGCGCTGGAAGAAACTCGGGATCACCGCGACGTGATCGACCCCCAGCGCTACGAGCTCCTCGAGCGTCCCGTCGATCTCGCGTTCGTCGAGTAGCCCACCGTAGTCGCCGATGGGCTCCAGATTGATTCCGCGGTGGAAATCGTCCGGCAATGCGCGTGCGTTCTGCACGGGCTCGGGATTCACCGGCGACAGCGCCGGATCACATGCCGCGGCCACCGCCAGAAGGAGGAGGGCCGGCACGCCGCCCGCAAGGACAGGGACGCTGTGGGAATGGCCCCGGCGCCGAGGGGTCTTGTTCGCTCGATTCGGCATCCGGTGATCGTAGATCATCCGCACATCCGACTCCGCGATCCGGCACCGATGGCTGTTCCGTGGGCGACGACCGGCCGACCGATCGCTATGGAGGCAGCCCCAAAAGGGCGGCGAGCGACGACGCTGCGAGATCGAACCGCGGTTGTCTGGATCGCAGAGCAAGTGATTCGCAGGGACGCCGGCCGCCTGCTCTTTGAATACCGCGCCGGAGGGCGACAAGTACGGGTTTGCGGCGCGATCAGCCCGTTGTGGTCAGGGTTTTGACCCGCCCCAGGCCAAGGAGGGCCTCGGCGGTGCGCAGCGATGCCAACACCGGGTTCACAACCGGCACGCCGAGTTCTTCGGTCAGCTCTTCCGCCACATCGAGGAACCCCATCGTCATGCAGCCCAGCACCAGGACGTCGGCGCCGCTGTCCGCAAGCTCGCCGCCGCGCTCGACCATGCGGGCCAGAACGGCTGCCCGTTTCTTGCGCAACTCGAGCACCGGCACCTCGACTGCGGTGATCGCCCGCACGCGTGACTCCAGCCCGTAGTCCGCCACAAGATCATCGAGAATCGGGATCACGTCTGCGACCACTGTGATCAACCCGATCCGCGAACCCAGCTGCGCCGCGAGATGCAGCGAGGCCGCGGCAGGCCCGATGACCGGCGCATCGAGGAGTGCGTTCGCCTCGCGAAGGCCCGGGTCGCCGAAGCAGCCGATGATCACGGCGTCGTCATCGGCAACCGCCGACGGGAACGTCGCGAGCATGGCAGCAGCGGCTCGGCGCTCGTCCTCTGCCGACTCGACGGACGTCGGTCCGTCCGGGTTGTCTCGGAGCACAACGTTGACCCCGGCACGCACGTGCCGTTGCAGGTAAGCCTGCCGGCGCTCGGCTTCGGACGCGCCGTCCGGATGAGCGCTCAGAGCGCCGGGAACGAAATAGCAAATACGATGCGGTTCAGCCATCGTTCAACCCTACTGCGAGTCCGCGTCGAAAAACGGTGCAAGCGCCTCGTCGCTGACAGGCCGGGTCAACAGACTCACGCCAACGAACAACGCCAGGCTCACGAGCACGCCGGGGAAGATCGGGTCGATGCCCCAGGGATAGTCGGGGCGCTGCCACCACCAGCTGAAGAACGCCACGAAGCCGCCGAGCATCGACGCGAGCGTGCCCGCGGCGGTGCCGCGACGCCAGTTCAGCCCGAGAAGCACCGGGATGAAGAAGAACGAGGCAATGATCTTCGCGTAGTCGACGACGATCTCCTGGACCAGGCCGAGATCCACGAAGGTCAGTCCAAGGGGGATCAGCCCGACGATCAACACCGACCAGCGATTGATCCGGAGCTTCTCCGCCTCCGTCGCCAGGGGTCGGATCAGCTTGCCGTAAAGATCGTGCGAGAGCCCCGCAGCGCTGATGATCATGATCGAATCGCAGGTGCTCATGATCGCCGACAAGGCCCCCACGAGGAGCAACGACCCCGCCAGCGGCGTCAACACCTGCAGCGCCAGGATGCTGCTGGCCAGATCCGGCGTGGGCAGCACGGGAAACAGCGCCCGAATGCCGAGTCCCGCGATCAGGGCCACGCTGCCGATGACCGCCTGGAAGATGAAGGCGATACCGATGGCCAGCCGTACGGTTTTAACGTCTTTCAGCGCGTAGATCCGGGCGATCTGGTAGGGCGCGGTCGCAGCGCTCAGCGCGAACGCCAGCGCGAACACAGAGACCTCGCCGAAGCCGAAGTACCAGCCAGTGAGACGTGCGTCGATGCCGGTGAGAAGTCGACCCATGAGATCGAAGCTCCCCACCCGATAGAGCAACAGCGGCACGGCGACGCAGAACGCGAGCGCCATGACCAACGCCTGCGCGAAGTCCGTGTAGACGCTGCTACGCATCCCGCCCATCCACGTGTACAGCAGCGTCATCAACGCCACGACCAACACGCCGGATAGAAACGGCCACCCGAACAGAGCCTGAAAGATGATCCCACCGGCGGTGTACTGAGCCGACAGATACACCGTGTAGGCGACGACGATCAGAATTGCCGACACCACGCGGGCGCGTTCCGATTCGAATCGAACCGCGATGTAGTCGGGCACGGTGACCCCGCCGAAGGCTCGTAGCTTCGGGGCCACCCAAACGGCTGAGACAATCCAGCCGATCCACATCCCGGGCCAGATCCAAGCCCACGAAACCCCGGTCAGATAGTGGAATCCGATGGTTCCGACCACCGTTCCCGATGACAGCTGCGTCGCAGCCAGGGTCGCCCCCCCGACCAGCGCGCCAATCGAGCGTCCGGCAACCAGAAAATCCGCCTCGGTGTGCGTCCTGCGGTACGACCACCATGCGATCCCGAGGATCACCGTGCCGTATACGGCCAACACGACGAAGAAAACACCCGACGCGTTAGCCACGATGACCCCGGTTCTTCCACCAGGCCCAAGCAAAATAGGCCAGGCACCACGCCGCTGCTAGAAGGAAGAAGCCCCAGAAATTCCAGCCGAAGCCGTCGTTCATGCTGCCGCCTCCGCGGTCGATGTGCGGCGCGCGTGCCACCACCAACCCGCGAGTAACAGCGCAAGCGCGACGCCAAGCGACAACGCCTCCAGCCACCGATGCTGGTGGAGCTCCGCGCCCGCGTCACCGAACACAACGTGCACGAGGCTCGGCACGGCCACCAGACTCGCCACGAGCCCCTGGGGCCCAGAGACCAGCGGTGGAAACGCGTTACCGGCGTAGGCGGCGCCAGGTGGCAGCGCGACGCGGAGACTCACGGCGTCCGTGTCACCACTCGGGGTCGCCTCGGGAACCGGGAGCGTGAACCGGTAGGCCGACGCCTCCGAACCGGTGATGCGGTAGCGAATGGTCAAGGAGCCGACAGCGTCGGGTGGCAGTGTCAGCGCGCCAAGCGCGCTGCTGCGTCGCGACAGCACCGGGTCCAGTCGCGCGCCGTTCAGGGTGACCTCGATGTCTTCCAGGGTCTGCCCCGGTTGTTCGGCCAGCAAGATGGCCGGCGTGCCCCTGCCGCCAAGATCGAAGGTCGCCGCAACGGCGGCCGCGGTGGGGGTCTCGACGGTGACGACAACTTCGCCGCGCTCGAGTTGGGCGTCAGCGTCTTGCTCCTGCGCGCCCGCAACGGCAGCATGGGCCGGCACGGCGGCAATCGCCGTCAGGAACAACAAGATGGAGCTAGACCGCTTCACGGGCTCGGCAGCTTCGCAGAGGCGGTCGACGTTAGCAACCGGAGAACACCATGCGCTGGGCCATTGAGCGATACGACCAGGAGGCCATGACCTCCGCCCGCGACGCTGTCGCCATCGACGAACCGTGGGCATTGCTCGAGCGTTTCTCCACGCTCGTGCGCGACAGCGGCAGCGAACATGAGCGCGAGGCCGCCGAGTACATGCGCGAGCGACTCGAGGCGCTCGGACTCCAGCCCGAGGTCTATCTGCCCGATCTGTACATCAGCGTGCCTCAAAGTTGCGCCCTCCGCGTGACGGGAGACGACCCCGCCGAGTTCGACTGCAAGGTCCCGGCGTTCTCGCTCTCGACGGGCGACGCGCCCGTGGCCGGCGAACTTGTCGAGATTGCCACCGGCGAGATCAAAGACATGGCGAACCTGTTCCGCTCCAGCGTAGCGGGTGACTTGAGTCACGTTGCAGGCAAGGTGGTGCTGGCAGACGGCTACGCGATGCCGAAAGTCGTAGCCCAGCTCGAATCGGCGGGCGCCGCGGCAGCAATATTCGTCAACCCCGGCAACTCGCACGAAGGCATCATCACGCCGGTGTGGGGCACCCCGGGCATCGATGACCGCGACCGGCTTCCGGCCATCGTGGCCCTGCAGGTGTCGGCCGCCACCGGCGCCGCGCTGCGCGAACGCCTGGCAAACAGCGGCTGCAACGTGGAGATCGAAACCGAGCTTTTCGAAGGATGGGCGCCGTGCCCCGTCGTCGTCGTCGACATTCCCGGGCAGACGGACGACTTCGTCCTGCTGCACGGCCACTATGACTCGTGGCACGAAGGCATCGGCGACAACGCGGTGGGCGATGCTGCACTGCTCGAGGTAGCCCGGGTACTCGGCGGCGTACGTGACCGACTGCACCGCGGCGTCCGGGTCGCCTGGTGGCCGGCGCACTCCACCGGTCGCTACGGCGGCTCCACCTGGTTCGCCGACGAGTTCGCAATGGAACTCCGCGACCATTGCGTGGCGCAGATCGACGTCGACTCGCCGGGCTGCAGGTGGGCCACCGAATACACGCAGGTGATGTGGATGGCGGAGGCCGAGGAAATCGCGCGTGAATCCATCCGCGCGGGTGCAGATGCCGAGGCTGCCGGTATGCGGCCACTCCGCGCTGGCGACTACTCGTTCAATCAGATCGGCCTGAGCAGCTTCTTCATGCTGCTGTCGAACATCCCGGCCGATGTCGTTGCCCAAAAGGGCTTCTACCCGGTGGGCGGCTGCGGCGGCAACAGCAACGCCTGGCACACCGAGGGCGACACACTCGATGTTGCCGACCCCGACAACCTGCTGCGCGACATCCACGTATACATGGAAGCCGTTGTACGACTGGCGACGGCGCCGTTCCTTCCGTTCGATCATCGAGCCGCCGTGCACGAGATCGGCGCTGCGGCCACCGAGTACGGTGAGGCGTGTGACGACGCGCTCGACATGACTCCGATCCTGGAGGAGTGCGCATCGCTGATCGTCGACCTCGAAGACTTCTACGACATGGTCGAGGCAACGCTCAAGGAAACTGCTGACGCTCACGCGGCAGCCGCGGACTTCGACTGGGTGCAGATGGCGCTGTCCCGCGAACTGGTGCCGGTGAACTACGCGCGTCGACGCTACTACCACGACCCGGCGCTCGAAACTCCGGCCGTGCCCGACCTCGCCATCCTTCGTCAGTGGGCCGATATGGAGGATGACCCCGACGGTCGAGGCTTCCTCGTGGCCCAGGCCCTACGCGGCCGCAACCGGGTGGTCGACGCGTTGAAGCGTGCGCGGGAACGCGTCGCGGGGGCGCTGCCGGCTGAATAGGTCGCGAGGGTGAACTACTCGGTTCCGTGGCGCTCGTCCATCCACTCGCGCGCTTCGAGAAGCGCTTCGGCAACCGTCGCCGCAACCTGATCCGCGTCGCCGACGTCGTCGATCGAGAATCCCTGCTCTCGTCGGTCGCCCTGGAGGAGGTCGTGGATCACGAGCCGCGCAGTGAGATCGCCGTCATCACCCAGGTTGCGCACCCAGAGATTGATACTGAAATCCGCGTACGCGATGTCGGTTGTTACCGCGGCGTGCGGAGACGTGTCCAGTCCAGTGAGCAGCACATGCGATACATGGCGGAGCGCGAGTTGCGCATCAAGTTCCGGCACGCGAGGTCGCATGACGAAAACGACGGGTGCCACGAGTCGCTCGCGGAGATCGCCCGGAGCCGTGGACTCCGCTTCGAGCTGACGGAATAGCTCCACCTGATTTAGCCCCGCGACGTGCGCGCGCAAGCCATGCTCCCAGGCAACCGCGTGGTCACCCGAGCGGGCCGCAGCTTCGGCCAGCTTGGCGTGCGTGGACGGCGTGCCTGGCCGAAGCTCCAGCGAGCGTGCGAACGCGTCGGCCGCCTCGTCGTAGCGCTCGAGCATCTCGAGAGCCAGGCCGCGACCGAAGTGTGGGGCGCCAACCCCGGGAGTGAATCGCGCCACCAGGTCGAAGTCCGCAAGCGCCTCCTCGTATTGACCCAGCGTGAATTTCACATCGGCTTCGCGCAGGATCTCAACGGCTCCGACATGCGAGGAGTCACCGCGATATACGCCCGGTTGCACCACCACGTCCGCTCGCGAATTGGTCAGTTCGACATCGACTTCCTGCCAACCGTCTGCGACGTCATCCGGGGATCGATAGGTGAGAACGTAGTACCCGCGCAGCAGGCCGAGGGTGGTCGCATAGCCATCCCGCAGATCCTTCTGGAGAATGAGTTGCCCACCGGAGACGCGTGCGATCTCCCGGAGCTGGTCCTGCAGCGACAGGATCGCCTCATACATCTCCCGGCGGCGCGGGTCGCGACGCTGCGTCAGACTCGAACTCGTGCGGCGACGCGGCGGCTCGGCGGCCAACCCGACGCCCATCGCGAAAACCGGCACTTCGGACCTCCAGGTCGCGAGCAAAGCGTCGGTATAGCCGGCGAGGCTGCCAGAGTCGGCGCCATCTGTGAGAACCACCATCGCGGCGCGACGATCGCGCGCTTCCTCGGGATCGAGCGGATCGCCGCATGCGGACGCGCCGATCGGTTCCATCCAGGTGCCGTAGAGCGTGTCATCGAGCTCTTCAGCGGCTGCGGAGGCCGAATCGGGCCGCCGCCGGTCCAACGCGTCATGACCCACGAGGAGCGCATCGTAGAGCCGCGTGTACAGCTCGAACTTGTGCTCATCCACGGTCTGGCGCAGCGGCACATCGTCCGGCCCGCCCCAGATGCCAGGTCCGACATTGCTGTTGAAGGGCAGCATGAAGACGCAGTCGTCGTCGCCGAGTCGATCGAGAAAGTCGTGGATCGCCGAACGTGCGTCACTTGTCGACCAGTCGTTCGCGATGCTGGCCGAGAAATCGAGCACCATCGCCACGTCGAGCGAGAATCGGACGGGGTCGAGCACCATCTCGATGGGCTGTTCGACGCCATTTTCCCAGACCCTGAAATCCCCGACCCCGAGCCCGCCGACGGGCTCGCCCTCGCTGTCCACAACGGCGGCCTTTACACGTGTCATACCGACGCTGGTGGAGAAGCGTGGCCGCGAGTCGCCTTCCTGACCGGACGACGCACCGGCTTCCTGGGCTGCGGGCACACCGCTGGCGCCGAGCATCGCAAACGCGACGCAGAGCAAGACCAGAGTGGGTCGGCGTGAAAGGCGCACCGGCGCGGTCATCCCGGAGGGGTGAACAGGGTTATCACCTGAACGTTAGGGATCGAAGTGCCGCCACGTCAAGATTGCGCTTGGCAGGGATATGTCAGAATGCGCCGTCCCCGGAGATCTAGACGTGCCGATTCCCGAACATCTTCAGCCTCGCTATCGTGATCTGCTCCATGTAGTGAGCACGATGAACGCCGGCCTACTGGCGAGCGACCTCGACGGCACAATCCTCTGGGCCAACCCAACTTTGCTCCGTTGGGTCGGCTACTCGTACGACGAGTTGCTGGGCAATCAGTCGGTGTCGCTTGGCGTTGCGGAACACGAGCCGGCGCATCGTGCAGAAATTGCCGCCATTGCCGGTGGGGACTTGCGGCCCCGACTCGTGGTGCTGCGCCGCAAGGACGGCACCACGTTCCCTGCAACGGTCCTGCCGCAGCACTTTCTCGACGAGAACGGTAAGCACGTGGGGACGTTCTCGGTGCTAATCGACATGGGTGCTGTACAGACGGCGAAGCGCGTCGGTATCGACAGTAGCGAGTCGGCGCTCGTGACAGCGCTCGACGAGATCGCAGCACAGCTACGATCCATGAGCAGCCCGCCGTCGCTGCCCGAAGTCTCGATTCCGGTGCCCCTCGACCACCCCGCGCTGGCCGATGTATCGAAACGCGAGATGGACGTGCTCGAACTCCTGAGCATTGGCGATCGAGTGGCAGCCATCGCCGAGCAGCTGTTCATCAGCGAACACACCGTGCGCAACCATCTGAAGTCGATGTTCCGGAAGACGGGCACGTCCTCGCAGGCCGAACTCATCAAGTTCGTCCGAGCGCTCTGACCTCTAGCTGCCGAACCCACTGCGCAGCCGATCAATCTCCTCGCCAGGCGTGTCTCCACCCCGTGCCGCGCGGTACTCTTGCAGCGTCGCGTCACCACTCGGAAAGAAGATGATCGGTAAGCAGCTCGGGCACTACGAAATCGTGCGCAAGATCGGCGCCGGCGGCATGGGCGAGGTGTACGTCGCCAACGACGGACGTCTGAACCGCGAAGTCGCGCTGAAAGTGCTCCCCGAGGCCCTCGCCGACGACCCGGATCGACTCGAGCGCTTCGAGCGCGAGGCCAAGACGGTCGCGGCCTTGAATCACCCGAACATCGTGACGATCTACTCCGTCGAGGAAGCCGACGGGATCCGCTTCATGACCATGGAGTTGATCAGCGGCCACACGCTCGACGAGCTGATCCCGGATGACGGCATGGCCGTCAAGAAATTTCTCGAGGTGGCCGAGCCTCTCGCCGACGCCGTCGCCGCCGCGCACGCCAAGAACGTCCAACACAGGGACCTGAAGCCGCCCAACGTCATGGTGGACGAGGACGGGCGCGTGAAGGTGCTCGACTTCGGATTGGCCAAACAGCGCGACAGCACAGGCCCCGAGGGCGTCACTCAGATGCTCACCAGCGAGCTCACGGGCGAAGGTAAGATCATCGGCACCGTGTCGTACATGTCGCCGGAACAGGCGGAAGGGCGCGTCCTGGATCACCGTTCGGATATCTTCTCGCTCGGCATTCTCATGTACGAGATGATCACCGGCCAGCGCCCATTCGCGGGCGACACCAACCTGTCGATCCTCTCCTCGATTCTGAAGGACGATCCCAGCTCGGTGAGCGATGTGCGGGACTCGATACCGATCCCCATCGCAAGACTTATTCAGCGCGCGCTCGCCAAGCAGCCTGACCAGCGATACCAGTCCGCTGCCGACCTGCGCCAGGACCTGGCCGTCATCCGACGTGACATGGAGACCGGCGAAGCTCTTTCGTCAGGGCTCTACTCGGGCACCCACGCCTCGCCCGGTCTGCAACAAGCACGACCGTGGATCCGCTGGGCGGGCTATGCGGTAGGCGCGGCAGCGACCATCGGCGTCATAGCGGTCGCCTTGCCATGGTTCGGCGGTCGCCCGCCACGCCCCGGCGACGGGCCTCCGGTGGCACCCGCGAGCGTGGATGCGCGCCCTGCGGTTGCGGTCTTCTACTTCGACAACATCAGCGGCGACGAAGAACTGCAATGGCTTCGTACCGGCCTCACCGACATGCTCGTTACGGACCTGTCGCAGACGTCCGGCGTGCAGGTGCTCGCCACGGACCGTCTGTTCTCGATGCTGCAGGAAATGGACGCAGCGGATGCGGAGGCCACGTCCTTCGACGTGGTTCAACGCGTGGCTGGGCGCGCCCGGATGAATACCGCCATCGTCGGAAGCTTCGCCAGAGCTGGCGACGAGTTGCGCATCAACATCCGCATCCAGGATCCGCGCACCGGCGATGTGCTCGCTTCCAACTCGGTGCAGGGTGACACCGACGAGATCTTCGATCTGGTAGATGACATTACGGACTGGGTCGAAACCGAGTTTGAAGTCGACGCGAGCGACAGCCGCGGCACCTTCGCGATCGGAGTTGATGGCGACGAACTCGACCCGGACGAGCTCACCGCCGATATGTTCGAAGATCGCGATCTCGAAGAGGTCACGACCAACGATGTCGAGGCCTTCCGGCTCTACGCAGAGGGCGTGAAGTTGAACCTCGAGTCGAAGGAAGAAATGGCCATCCCTCTTCTCGAAGCCGCACTCGAGAAGGATCCCGAGTTCGCCATGGCGCACGCCAAGCTCTCGGTCGCGTATGGCAACGGCGGCGACCAGGAGAAGGCTCAGGAATTCGCGCGAAATGCCTTCGAGCGGGCCGATCGGTTGCCGCCACGCGAGCGGCACTACATTCGCGGACGCTTCCTCTCGATGCACCCGGAGACCGTCGGCGAAGCCATCGACGAATACACGAAGGCGGTCGAGAAGTTCCCGGACCACATGGCCGCACGGCACAACCTCGCCGGCCAGCTGGTGAACGTCGAGCGCTACCGCGACGCGATTCCTCACTTCGAGGAGCTTCGGCGTCTCGGCCACCGCTTCGCTCCGAGTTACCAGCAACTGGCACACGCGTACTCGGTGGTGGGTAACCACGATGCCGGCGTGGAAGTGCTCACCGAATTCGTCGAGGCCAACCCCACCAACGCGCAGGGATTCACCGCGCTCTCTGAAGCGCAGATTCGCGCCGGGGACCACGAGGCTGCGCTCGCCTCGGCGGAACGGTCGCACGCAATCAGTGGCGACCTCGTGAGCTATGAAGCCCTCCGCTGGAACGTATTCGTCCTCACAGAGGACTGGGACTCCGCGCGAGCGGCGAGCCAGGCTCTAATCGACGCGGGTGGCGAGCCGGCGTTCGTCGGGCACATGGAGCGCGCCACGGAACTTCTCTACTTCGGGCAAGTCGAGGCGGCCCGCGACCGGGTACTACAGGCTCGGGAGACGGTAGCCAATCCCGGACAGTGGTTGTGGACCAACAACGTGTTGGTTGGGCTCTACGACCTGGAAGATGACTATGCCGGCATGGTGGCGACCGTGCAGAACGCACGAGAGACCGCCTACACGCCGCAGTCCGCGCAGCAGATCGAAATCAACGATGCCATCGCGCGTGCGAAGGCCGGCGACGTGGACGGCGCTCAGAGTTCTCTTGCGCGCTTTCGCGGAGAGATGGAGCAACTGCCTCTTCCGGCTCGCACGCGACGCCGGATCGACGCTTAGGTCGATGGGCTGATGGCCCTCGCCCAGCGCGACGCCAGCGCGGCGGCCACCGCGCTCGGAACTGCGCTCGACGCGCTCCCGACGGCTGACGTTGCCGATGAGGGCGTCACGGTGAAGTTCTATCTCGGCGAGGCGCTCTGGGAGAGCGGTCGCCGAGACGACGCTGCCGACTACTTCCGCGGCGTCGCGGAGTCCGAACTGCCGCGTGTGCAGCAACCCGACCAGTGGGTCCGTTCACTCTGGTACCTCGGCGAATATCACGCGGAGCGCGGCGACACTGATGACGCACTCGACTACTTCGAGCGCTTCCTTGAGTACTGGAGCAACAGCGAGGTCGATCGCGACCGCGTGGAACGCGCCCAGGCCTTCGTCGAGGCGAACGACTAGCCGGCGACTTCCGGACTCGCGCCGTAACCCGGCGACTGGTCTTGGGCCTTCCGTTCCTTCCGGCGCCAGGACCACTCTTCAACCATCGTGTAGATCGTCGGGATCAACACCAGCGTGATGAGTGTCGAGGCCAGCAGGCCCGCGATAACCACACGCGCCATCGGCGACTGGAGTTCACCGCCCTCGCCGAGGCCCAGGGCCATCGGGACCATCGCCAGTACAGTCGTCAGCGTCGTCATGAGGATCGGACGCAGACGCCGGCGGCCCGCCAGCTTCACAGCAGCATGAAGTTCCATGTCGTCACGGCGCCGCAGGAGATTGATGTAGTCCTGCAGGACGATCGCGTTGTTCACCACGATACCCGCCAGCATGATCATGCCGATGAACGCCCGGATGTTGAACGTCGTGCCCGTGAGGAAGAGCATCAGGATGATGCCGACGGCCGCCATCGGGATCGAGAACAGGATCAGGAAAGGCTCGCGCAAGGACTCGAACTGCGACGCCATCACCGAGTAAACGAGGATAACGGCCAGGACAAGCACCATCAGGAGATCACGGAAGGCCTTCTGTTGTTCTTCGTATTCGTCGCCGAGCAGCACGACGAACCCGTTGGGCAGATCGAGCCCACGCACGCCCTCCTGAATGTCGGCCATCACCGAGCCCATGTCCCGCCCTTCGATATCGGCCGAGACATTGATGATCCGTTCCTGGTCCTTGCGCTGGATATTCACAGGACCCTCGCGACGCTCGAGCGTAACGATGCTCGAGGCTGCGATGCGCTGACCCGTGGGCGTGATGATCGGCAGACGGTCTAGCTGACCGATGCGCTCACGATCCGACTCCTGCAGGCGGACGAGAACGTCGAACTCCTTGCCCTGGTCGCGGAACCGGGTCGCCACGCGACCACCGATCGCCGTACGCAACACAGCTGCCGTGTCGGCCAGATTGAGGCCCATCGTTGCCGCTTTCTCGCGATCGAGCACGACGCGCAACTCTGGAACGCCGGGCTTGCGACTGAGGCGCGGGTCCGCGACGCCGTCGATGCGACGCATCATGTTCTGCACCTGCTCGGCAACCTGCGTGCCGACTTCCAGGTCGTGGCCACGAACCTCTACCGAGAGGCTCGTACCCTCGCCGCCCATGCCGCGGAAAAGCCAATTGCTGTTGCCTGGGTACGCGAACGCGACCATGCCCGGGCGACGCACCAGATGCGGGCGCAGGATGGCGGAGATCTCCTGGCTCGAACGCTCACGATCTGGCGCCAACGAAATGCGGAGATTGCCGCGGTTCGTAGCAGACTCGCGCCAACCACCGCCACCAACCTCGGCCAGGATCGCCGTCGCCTCCGGAACCTGTTCGCGGATCACATCTTCGATCTCGCGGATGACCATGTCGGTTACGTCCACACGAGTGCCCGACGGCATTTCGACGTTGACTCGAACCTCGCCCTCGTCGGTCTGCGGCATCAGCTCGAACCCGATGAACGGAACGAGGAGGAAGCTCCCGAAGAAGAGTGCCGTGGCGCCGAGTACAACCGTCTTACGGTGCGCCAGAGCCCAGTGAATCATCCGCTCGTAGCTGGCATCCAAGGCCGCCAGCATGTTGCCGCTGCGCTCCACCATCTGCCGCATCATCGGGTGGTGCTCACGGTCGGGCGGCCGTACCTGCAGGAAGCGGTGGCAGAGCACAGGAATCACTGTGAGCGCCACCAGCAACGACGCAGCGAGCGCAAAGGCCACGACAAGCGAGAGCTGCTGGAACATGACTCCAGCCATGCCCGTGAGGAACACCAGCGGAACGAAGACCGCCAGTGTGGTCATCGTCGAAGCAATGATCGCGGTGGACACCTCGGAGCTGCCCAGAATCGCGGCCTGTTCCTTGGTCTCGCCCGCTTCGCGATGCCTGAAGATGTTCTCGAGCACGACGATCGCGTTGTCGACCAGCATGCCGACACCAAGCGCCAGCCCGCCAAACGACATCGTGTTCAGCGTGAAGCCGTTGTAGTACATCAGCACGAACGTGGCGACGACCGCGATCGGAATCGAAACGCCGATGATCAGCGTGCTTCGCAGGTTCCGGAGAAACAGGAATAGCACGAGAATCGCGAGTACCGAGCCGAACACGGCCGAACTGCGAACATTCGAGATCGACTCCTCGATGTACTCGGACTGATCGAAGATCGGGGTGATGATCAGGTCCGGGAAGTCGCGTCGAATCCGGGCCAGCTCGTCGTGAACGGCGTTGGCGACATTCACGGTATTGGCGCCCGACTGTTTCCGCACCGAAAGTCGGATCGCGGGCTGGCCATCGAGGCGAATCATCTGGCGGACTTCCTCGAAGGAGTCCTTCACCTCGGCAATGTCGCGCAGATACACGGGGACGCCACCCCGCGTCGCAACCACAACGCTGCGCATCGGGTCGACGGACTCGAACTCGCCCTGCGTGCGGAGCAAGACCTCGAACTCGCCCTCGGCGACCGGCCCAACGGGCTCGTTGAGATTCTCTCGACGAAGCGTGTTCACCACACTCGTTACGGAGATGTCGTACGCGAGGAGCTTTTCCAGGTCGAGCTCGATCAGGATCTGGCGCCTGAGGCCACCGCTGATGTCAGCGGCCGCAACGCCGGGCACCCGCTCCAAGCGGTACTGCATCTGATCCTCGACAAACTGGCGCAACTCACGCGGGTCGCGGTCGCCGGCTACAGCCATGTAGAGAATCGGGAACTGCGATGGGTCGAACTTGAAGAGTGTTGGCGCGTCGGCGTCTTCAGGCAGCGCACCGCGAAGTCGGTCGAGCCGGGTCCTGATTTCGGCCGAAGCCTCGTCCAGGTTGGCGCCCCACTCGAAGGCGATCGTGACGTTGCTGTTGCCCTCGGATGAACTGCCCGTGATGCGCTCGATCATAGGAACCGACGCCATCGATCGCTCGATAGGACGGGTGACGAGCGTTTCCATCTCCTCCGGGCCCACACCTGCATAGCCGGTGCGCACCGTGAGACTCGGAAATTCCATGTCGGGCATGAGATCGACCGGCAGCCGGGTCAACGAAACGATTCCCAACGTGAAGATCACGACCGCGAGCATGAGCACGGTTACGGGGCGGTTGATGGCAGCCTTCGGCAAATTCATGATGTCGCCCCTTCGCTGTCCTGAGCCGACGGTGCGCCGATAACTCGCACGGCATCTCCATCACGCAGGAGATTCGCGCCCATCGTCGCCACGGTATCGCCGGCCTCCAGGCCTTCGGTAATCTCGATCCAGTTCTCTTCCGATAGTCCGGTCCGCACCACGGTGAAGTGCGCGACCTCTTCGCTGATTACGTAAACGCCTTCATCCTGGCCGCGTACCACGAGTGCCTCGCGAGGCACGCGCAGTGCATCGCGGTTGCTGCCAAGACTGAGATCGACGCGAGCGAACATCTCCGCCCGCAATCGGTTGTCTGTGTTGGGCACCACAACTTCGACCTGAGCCGTTCGGGTCTGCGGGTCAAGCAGCGGCGAGATGCGTGCAACGCGGCCAACGAATCGTTCGCCGGGAAGCGCGTCGACGACAACGATGCCTTCGGCGCCCTGCTCAACTTTCGCAAGCTCGCGTTCCGGCACCGCTGCGATCAACTCCAGAGTCGCCAGATTCACGATCGTGGCGACTGGTGTGTTGGAGTTCACGAGAGCACCCGGATCGACGAAGCGACGTCCGATGAAACCGTCCATCGGCGCGCTGATACTCATCTGGTCGTGACGAATCTGCAGTTCCCGGTAGCTGGCTTCGGACTGTACTTGCTGGGCCCGAGCCAGATTCACCTGCGATTGGGCCACGTCGAAACGCGTCTGCGCCTGTTCCATTTCCTCGGCCGACGTCAGGCCGGACTCATGCAGCCCACGCGCCCGCTCCAGGATGAGCTCCTGGTTGCGGAGTTCGAGCTGGCGCTGCTGCACTACGGCAAGCTGCACTTCGAGGGCAGCTTCGGACTGCTGCAGCTGCTGCAGGAGTTCGTCGTCCTCGATCTGCGCCAGAATGTCGCCGGCGCTCACGCGGTCGCCGAGATCCACCAGCACCGACTCCACGCGTCCGCTCACCCGCGGCGTGACCTCGACCTGCTCCTGAGCACGGAGAGATCCGACGAGCGTGACGGCTTCGGACACGGGACCGTACTCGGCCTCCGCGGCGCTCACGGAGCGGCCAAAGCCACCCGGGGGCATCTGGAATCCGCCTTCGGTTTCCGTCGGCCACACCACGTACAGGCGAAAGGCGATAAGGCCGGCGAGCAAAGCAACGCCGGCGAGCACAAGCTTACGGTTCATGGCCCGGCCAGGCTGATGGGGGTGGAGTCGGTCGCTTACCGAGAAGTCTGTCACACGGGTACCCGTGGCAGCGGGCGAAAGGGCGTTCTTTGCACGACCCCGACGTTCTTTACAAACGCCTCGGCGGGCTGCATTCGTCTGCTATTTCGGCCGCGCTGCTCGCGTGGATACGACCCGTGGCCAACCGGTGGCGTGCCGCGGACTAAAGTACGGCCGTACCGAGGCCAACCTGCTAGGAGCGGAGCGCATGACACGACCGAGCTGGGACCAGTACTACATGGGCATCGCTGGGGCGGTCGCCGAGCGGTCCAACTGCCTGCGGCGCAAGGTAGGGGCGCTGGTGGTCGTCGAGAAGTCGATCATCTCCACCGGGTACAACGGCTCACCGATGGGCGTGACGAACTGCAGCGACGGCGGCTGCCCACGCTGCGCGTCCGACGCCGAACCGGGCACCGGCTACGACACCTGTATCTGCGTCCACGCGGAGCAGAACGCGTTCCTCCTGGCAGCACGCAACGGCAACAGTACCGACGGCGGAACGCTCTACACGACCCTGCGCCCATGTTTCGGGTGCACGAAGGAAGCGATCCAGGCAGGTATTCGCGAGATCGTCTACGCCGAATCGGCCGCGTACGAAGACGAACTCGAGCAGGTTTACCAGCGTCTGGTGGCCGAGTCGCAGATCTTCTTCCGCCACCTACGCTAGGCGGCAGCGCCGCTAGGTCGCCCGCTCAGGGGAGCTTGTAGCGACGCTCATCCGGGTCGACCTTGGCGCGATACAGAATCGCCACCCGACCGATGGTTCCGATCAAGACCGCACCGGTGACCGCGGCCAACTCGGCTGCCTGGGCCTTGCGCTCATCGCGATCGGCAACGAATCGAGCCTTCACGAGTTCATGGCGCGCTAGCACCTCTTCGGCCTGCTCGAGCACGCCCGGAGCGAGCCCCGCCTTGCCGACCCGCACGAGGGGGTCCAGCGAGTGAGCCTGACCTTTCAGCCAGCGTTTCTGCTTGGTGCTCAGTTCCATCCGTCCGCCTCGTGCATCAGTTCGCCGTCTTTGAAGACTGCGACGATCTGCCGCAGCGCACTCAGATCATCCGCTGGATTGCCTTCCACCGTGATCACATCTGCGAGCTTTCCCTCGGCCAGGCGCCCGAGCTCGGTGAGGCCAAAGATCGAGGCGTTGCCGGCGGTGGCCGCACGCAGCACCTCGAGACGCGTCATCCCGTAGTCGTGCATGAGTTCGAGTTCGCGCACGTTGTCGCCGTGCGGGTAGACCCCCACATCGCCGCCGAAGCAAATCGGTACCCCTGCGGCCAGCGCTTCCTGGAAGCTCCGACGCTTCGCAACGATGCGCGCGGGTTCGGGATCCACTCCTTTGTTCCAGCCGCGATATTGCAGAATCGCGTCGCCCGCCGCGAGCGTGGGACAGAGCGCGACGCCGCGCTCCGCCATGAGCGCGAACACCTCGGCATCGCCCCCGTCGCCGTGGTCGATCGTCCGGACTCCTGCCAGCACGGCGCGACGCATTCCCTCAGCGGTGGCAGCGTGCGCCACCACGGGCCGGCCTGACGACGACGCAATCTCGACGATGAGATCCAACTCGGCCTGAGTGAACGTGGGCTGCGCGGTGCCGTCCGGACCCCAGCGATAGTCCGCGTAGACCTTGATCCAGTCGGCGCCCGCGCCGATCTGGCGACGAGTCTTGCGTGTGAGGTCGTCGAAACCGTCCGCCACTTCCGCACCGCGATGCAGGGTCTGCTCAGGCGCACCGCGCGGCCCGTAGCTACCCGACGTCACCAGCGCCTTCGTGGAGATCAACATCCGGGGTCCAGGGATCACGCCCTTTTCGATCGCGGCTTTGATCCCCACATCCGCGAAGTCGGCGCCTTCGGTGCCCAGGTCGCGAACGGTGGTCACGCCAGCCCGTAGCGTTGCGGCGGCATGAACCACCGCGCGAGCGGTCCGTTCACCGAGCGACTCCTGCAGCACCTGATCGGTCCAGGCTGTCTCGTTGTAGGGGTGCAGGAAGAAGTGCGAATGGCCCTCGATGAGCCCAGGCAGCACGGTCTTCCCGGGCAGATCGACCCAGCGGACGTCAGCCGTTGTGACGAGGTCATCTGCGGGGCCGGCGTAGCCGATCCGATTGCCGCGAATCAGGACGGCCCAATCGGTGTGCATGGTTTCGCCGTCGAACACGCGATCCGGCACGAGGACGACCCCGCCACTGGGTTGCTGTGTGGCGCCAACCTGAGGCACCCCAGCACCCATGCTTCCCGCCACGAGCGCTGCCAGAACCGCGACTCCGAGTCGTCTCATCATCATGCCGCCTTGTCTCCGTGAACACCGCAAAATCCCATACGTGGCGGCCCTTTATACCCCGCGAACTCGCACATCGCCCGGGGCGACGTGAAACGAACTGCCGGATGTGCGCACACTAGATGTACAGAGTTCGGTTCCCTGAGAACCCATCCAATGGGACGAGGGAGGTGCGGCGATGGCACTAAAGAAAGCTGCTTCCGTGAACACGGAGTCCACCAGGAGGCCCACTGCCGCGCCGGCCAAGCCGGTGAAACGCACCCGTCGCACGCTGCAGCGCAAGGCGGGCCGCAAGGGTTCGCGGGTTCGCAAGCTCCTACGAGCGACGACGAACTCGGCCCCGGATGAGCTGCGCGATCGACTCGCCGAACAGGTGATCGGTCAGGACGACGCGCTCGACGCGATCACCTCGTCCTGGGCGCGACTGCTGTCGGGTTTGCGAGACCCCGAGCGCCCGCTGCTCACTGCGCTTCTGATGGGTCCCACCGGGGTCGGCAAGACCGAAACGGCCCGTGCACTCGCGGCCGCTCTGTTCGGAGACGACCGTGCGTTGCACCGCATCAACTGCGAGGAATACGCGCATGGGCACGAGGTTGCCAAACTCCTTGGCTCGCCTCCCGGGTACGTGGGAGCTGATATCGAGCCCTTGCTGTCGCAGCGTCGGATCGACAAGCCGCACTTCGAGCGCCGCGAAGTCGATCCAGAGGCGGAGGTGCAGAACCAGGGTTCGGCTCTCATCGATTCGGTGCACGACCCGGAGCACGGCTTGCACTCGATCCTCCTCTTCGACGAGGTCGAGAAGGCGCATCCGACGCTCTGGAATGCACTGCTCGGCATCCTCGACGATGGCCGCGTGACGCTGGGCAACAACGCGACCACTGATCTGCGCCGGTCCGTCATTCTCATGACGACCAACGTCGGCAGCCGCGAGATGGGCGCAGCCGTCGGAAGGGTGCCGCTCGGGTTTGCGTCGACCGGCGAAGAAGGACAGGCCGAAGATCTGGCCGCGATCGCGCAGCACGCTGCGCGCGAGGTCTTCCCGGCCGAGTTCCTCAACCGGTTCGATCAGACGTTGGTCTATCGTCCGCTAGCGCCCGAGGATCTCGGTTTGATCTTCGACAAGTTCCTCGCGGCGGTGAACCAACGCGCTCACGCGCAGGCCGGGGTACCCCTTTTGATCAAGGCCAGCGCAAAGGCGAAGGCGCTGGTGATTGAACGCGGCACCGAGCCCGCGCTTGGGGCACGTCCGCTGCGACGGGCCATCGAGCGGTTGATCGTGGATCCTGTGTCCCAGCTCCTCGCGGGAGCAGCGATCGGGGCCGGCGATGTGATCGAGGTCGAGGCTGAAGGCGACGACCTCGCGTTCTACCGACTGCCGCGCTCGGCAGACACGATCGTGGCCTAGGCCAACTAGCTGGAAACGACGACCTCAGGGCGCTTCCCGGCCCACAGATAGCGTAGTCTGTGGGCTGGCGCCCCTCGGGTCTCGCCGAAGTTGTTTCAGCGCAGGTCGAAGTTCTGTCGACCAGCACCCCGGTTTGTTCGTCTAAAAGAACTAGGTGCGTCCGCACGCGGCGGATGCCCAGCCTCGACATGCCCCCGGAGGAACCCCGTGCATACCCGAATCACCCGACCCTGGCTCGCCGCCCTACCTCTTGCCGCGCTCGCGGCGTGTGGCGGAGATGCCGCCGACGCGCCCGAAGGCCCCGCCTGGGAACACGCTGTTTCGACCGAGGGCAACGTCACGACGATGGACAACCTCTCGGGCTCCAAATGGGGTGGCGACGCGACCCTTGCCGAGCAGCTCTCGATCGGCCAGATGGAAGGGGCTGACGAGTACGCGTTCGGCATGGTGAGCGGCATCTGGCCCACCGAAGATCGGGTCTACATCTCCGATGCCCGCCTCAACGAGGCGCGTGCCTACGATCTCGACGGCAACTTCCTCTTCACCATCGGCGCCACCGGCCAGGGACCTGGCGAATATGAGCGGCCCGCCGGTGTCATCGGACTGCCGGACGGGCGAATCGCCGTGCACGACGGGCAGCAGCTCGTGGTCTACAGCCACGACGGCGAGTACGAAGAGACCTGGGGAAGCGCGGAAGGCGGCAACTTCCGGTTCATGGGCCCGGGCATGTACTCCGTGGGCAACGACGGCTCCGTCTACCTGCGATCCATGATCATGCCCGAGGGCGGCTTCGGCATGGGGAGCTTCTCATCGCTCCAGTTCGAGATGCGGCAAGCGCTTCCCGGCGAGCTCGGTGAAGGCATTCCGGTGCCCAGTTTCGAGTACGAGCAGCCCACGGAAGAGGTCTCGATGGGAGGCAACATGATCATGATGCCTGTGCCGTTCACGGCCTCGTCGCAGTCAACGATGATGCCCGACGGCGGGTTCGTTGCCGGCGTTCCGGTTGAATATTCCTTCGAAATCCAGCGCCCGGACGGCACGGTGACAGCCGTGAAGAAGTACTGGCAGCCGGTTCCCGTGAGCGACGGCGAGCTCACCCTTCAGCTCGCGGGTCAGCGGATCGTGATGAACGGCCAGACGATGGAGATGGACACCTCTGGCATGGAGATCCCCGACACCAAGCCGGCCTACACGAGCCTCATGGCGACACGCGACGGCCGCGTAGTCGTGACGCCGTCCACGCTGACTACTGTGAAGCAGGAATGTCTCGATCCGGACCTCGGGCGCGATGACATTCAAAGCATGGACTGCACCGACAGCGTGAGCATCGCCGATGTCTTCGACAACGACGGCGCGTTCCTCGGCAGCTTCGAGCTGCCCAACGGCGGTGGCCTGGGCTGGGGTAGCTACGTCGACGGCGACGACATCTGGATGTCAGTGCAGGACGAGATGGGCACCATCATGGTGAAGCGGTACCGCCTGATCGCACCGCGAGACCCCTCCGACAGCTGAGCTACTGACAATTCATTCGGCAAACAATCGGTCGAGCGCGTTGGACTGCACGGGTCCACGCGCTCGGCCGATTGCCACGTAGACGAGAAGCGCAAGTCCGATCGCTGGGAAAACCTGGTGCACTGTGGCGGCGATCGGCAATTGCGGCCAAAGCAGCAGGACCATCAACCCGGACGCGAACGACGCCAGGACGCCGTGCGCGTTGCCGCCGCGCCAGAACAGGCCGAGCAACACCGCAGGCGCGAAGCAAGCCGCGTACATCGAGCCCGAGAGCACGGTCAGGCCGACGATTCCGCCCGGAGGCCGCAACGCGATCACGGCGGTAATGAGCGCAAACAGCGCAACCCAAATCCGCGTCCGGCGGAGCTCGGACGCCTCGGATTGCACACCGCGCCACACGGACGCGATGTCGCGCTCGGCCGTCGAGGCCATCACTAGCAGAACCGAGTCGAGCGACGACATCGCAGCGGCCACCATGGCCACCAGCAGGAACGCGGTGACTCCGGGACTGAAGACGTCGGCGCTTGTGAGCAACATCGGCACGACCTGGTCCGTATCGGTCACGCCCTCCGGGAATATCGCGCGCGCAAAGAGCCCGAGCGGAACCAGTAGCGTGTACACCAACGCGAAGGCCAGCGTCGAGGTCCAGACGCCGGCACGGATGCTCGTTGCGTCATCGATGGCATAGAACCGTGAGAGCTGGCGTGGTTCGGTGACAAACTTGGCTGTTCCCGCTACCAGCACGCCGACGATGTACACGAGCGGCAGCGGGCCGTTGAGCGCGAACAGGTGAGCCGTTGCGGGTGCCGCGCGCACTTCGGCGAGGGCCCCCAGGCCGCCGGCGGCGCGCACTGTGCCGCTGAATAGCATCAGCGCCGCGAAGACCATGACGACTCCCTGGACGGCGTCGGTCTTCACCACCGAAATGAACCCACCAGCAACCGTGTAGCCCACGACAACGACGAAGACCAGAACGATGGCCGCCTCGTACGGAATCTCCAGGAATGCCTGCACGAGATTGCCGATGCCTTTGAACACGGCCGTCATGTAGAAGAAGCTCGCAAACAGCACGATCACGGCAGCCGAGACACGCGCCGCGACGCTGTCGAAACGGAAGCCGATGTAGTCCGCTACCGTGAGCGATCCGAGCTCGCCTGTGAAGCGGCGGAGTCGCGGTGCCACGAATCGCCAGGCGACAAACGACATCACCACGGTGGCCGGTGCGAGCAGCAGCCAGCCGCCCCCCCACGCGTAGGCCTGACCAGCGAAGCCGACGAAACTGTTGGTGCTCGAATACGTGGCGAAGAACGAGAGTCCGAGCACCACTCCGCCCATTGAGCGACCACCGACGTAGTAGTCCGCAACGCCGTGTGTCGCACGATGACCGGTCCAGGCGTGGTACGCCAGCATCCCCGCATAGGCGAGCAGCAGCAGATGAACCGGCCAGTAGGTCTGAAGCGAATACAACACGCCGCTCACTGCGTGTCCTCGACGAGTTTCCGTACGTCTGGCTTGGTGACCTTGCCCATGGCGTTGCGTGGCAGTTCGTCCACGCGCGAGATTTCCTTCGGCACTTTGTAGGGCGCCAACTGGCCGCGAGCCCATTCGCGCAGCGATTCGGCGTCGAAGCTCTCACGGTCGGCGACGCCTACTTCCACGGCGGCGCAAACCCGCTCACCCCACTGAGTGTCCGGCACTCCCACGACGGCGACTTCGTCAACGTTCGGGTGCTGTCGGAGCACCTCTTCGATCTCGAGCGCCGAGACCTTGTAGCCGCCGGTCTTGATGATGTCGACGCTGGTCCGCCCCACCATGCGGTAGTACCCATCTTCGAGCACCGCCTCGTCGCCGGTCACGAACCAGCCATCACGAAACGCGGCCTGCGTTTCCTCCGATCGTTGCCAATAGTCGGCGAACACCTGGTTACCCCTCACGAGGAGTTCGCCCTGCACGCCCGCCGCGCAGTCCTGCCCACGCTCGTCGACCAGCCGCACCTCGACCCCGGGCAGCGGGCGCCCCACGGTGCCCGGCCGCCGCTCGCCGTCCAACGGATTCGACAGGGCCATCCCGATCTCAGTCATGCCGTAACGCTCGAGCAACCGCGTCCCTGTGATTGCCTCCCAGCGTTCGAGCAGGTCGACCGGCAGTGCCGCCGAACCCGAGGTCATCAGGCGGATGCCGCCCAGCCCTGAGCCCCAGCGTGAGTGAGCGTCGGGCTCCGCTTCCCAGGCGGAGACGAGACGGCGGTAGATGGTCGGGACGGCCATGAACACCGAGCAGTCGCCGTGGCTCAGCCTCTCCCAGACCGCTCGCGCATCGAACGGCCCGATAAACTCGCAACTCGCACCTGCGTAGAGGGCGCAACCAAGCGCCACCTGGAGGCCGTGGACGTGGTGCAACGGCAGGACGTGCAGCAGTCGATCGTCCGGGTGCCAGCCCCACGCCGCTTCCAGCGCCTCCCACTGGGCTCGCACCTGTGCATGACTGGTAACAACGCCTTTCGGCCTGCCCGTCGTGCCGCTCGTATAGACCATCAGCGCCGGATCGTCACCGGCCGGGTCCGGGAGCGCGACTGGCGCCGTGCTTCGCAGGTTGCGCGCAAGAAGAACCTCGGCACCGGCGGGCGCTGCCGCGCCTAGTTTCTCGGCGTATGCGTCGTCGGCAATCAGCCCGCCGGGCTCCGCGTCCGCAATGAGGCGCGTCAACTCGGGTACCGGATGCGAGAGCGCCATCGGCACCGCGACTCCGCCCGCGCGCCATATCCCCCAGAGCACCGCGATGTACTCATTCCCCGGGCCCACCAGGTACGCGACGCGGCTGCCGTCGAGCGTGCTACGGCCCTCGAGCAGGCCGGCAGCGATCGCGGCGGATCGCTCCAGCAGGTCCGCATATGTTGCGGACTCTTCCGGGTCGACGATCGCGAGGCGCTCCCGGTTGCTTTCTGCCCGCGCGACCAACTCCAGCGGCATCGTCGACCGGCGCATGGTACCGGATCGCCCGCCATGGCCTAACGGGGAACGACGGTGTAGATTCCTCGACACCTCGGAGGGTTAGTCATGGTCGATACAGTTATCCCCACTGCAGAAGATCTGATGGCGCGCCGGCTCGTGACGCTCACGCCGGCCATGCCCGTGCTCGACGCGATGCGCACATTGCTGGAGCACAGTGTTTCGGGCGCACCTGTTCTGGACGAGGACGGGCGACTCTGCGGCATCGTTTCGGAACTCGATTGCATGCGCATCCTGACCTCTGGGCAGTTCAGCCAGGACAGTCACGACGAAGACGCCTGTGTCTCGGATGTGATGACCGCCGACGTTCAAACGATCACACCGTCGACGGATCTGTTTGCGATTGCTCAGCAGTTCCTCTCACGAAACATTCGACGGCTCCCGGTCGTCGAGCACGGTCGACTCCTCGGCATGGTCTCGCGCCGCGACGTTCTTCGCGGCGTAGAAACGATGCGAACCGCGTCGCGGACACAGCCGGCGGCGCGCAAGGCCCGCGGTCTGTATCTATCGGCGTCCGAAACGACCGATGACGAGGTAGACGCGATCCTGGAGTAGCGGCTCCGCCGAGTGCTGTCTTTCGCAGGTGGGCGAAACTTTCCCGCATAGTTTGCGTCACATAGTATGTCTCGCAAGAAACCGATTCCCGATCCTGGGGACCATGGCTTGCCGGAGAGACGATGCGAATCGAACGTGAACTGATGCGTGGTGCGGGGCCGGTTGCCGTACTTGGGCTGCTGGAGAAGCGGCCGATGTACGGCTACGAACTCGTGCTCGCGCTGCAGGAGCGCACTGGCGGAGTCCTGGCCATGGGTCAGTCAACGCTGTACCCGCTTCTCTACAACCTCGAGGCCAAGAAGTGGATCCGCGGCGCCTGGCGCACGGCGGACTCCGGCCGTCGACGCAAGTACTACGAACTGACCGCGGCCGGGACGAAACGCCTGGAGGCCCAGCGTGAGCAGTGGCAGGAACTCGTCGGCGCGATGGAAGGCCTTGGCCTCGTCTCGAGGATCGGAGACTGACATGAATAGCCAGCTGCCCTCAGTGCCCGCCGATGTTGAACAACTCCTCGCCGCGGCCGACCTGCCGGACCCGGCGAAAGAACGTATCCGCGGGCTGATCGGAGCAGCTGAACTTGATGCGACGTCTCGCGTTGACGTCACGCGCGAGATGATCGCCCACTTCGAGGACGGCCTGGCGGCGGGAACCCGTCTGAACGATCTTCTCGCAGATTTCGGCGATGACGATGCTGCCGCCACGATGATCCAGCGCTCGAAGCGCGTACGTCGCGAAGCGCATGCGGACGGTATCGCGGGCAGCCTCGGCGGCTGGCTCGGCGACATTCGTTACTCGGTTCGTCGACTGCGCCAGGCTCCGGGATTCGCCATGACCGCGATTCTCTCGCTGGCACTGGGAATCGGCGCGAACACCTCGGTCTTCAGCATTGTCAACGGACTGCTGCTGCGCGACATCGCCGCGCCGCGACCGCACGAGCTTGTCGAGGTGTATGAGGAAACGGCGGACTTCCCGTACAACGTATTCAGCTATCCCGACTACGAGGAGTTCGAAGAGGGCACTCGAGGAGTCTTCGCGAAGATCGCAGGCACGATGTTCTCGGTGGGCGTCCGCGACACCCCCAGCGGCGTTGAGACCATCTTCGCGGAAGGAGTGACCGGCAACTACTTCCCGATGCTGGAGATCACGCCTCAGCTCGGACGACTCCTCGGACCGGACGACGATACGACTCTGGGTGGTCACCCCGTGGCGGTGTTGAGTCACGCGTTCTGGCTGCGTTCCTTCGCAGGCGACCCCGCGATCGTTGGCACGGAGATCGTACTCAGCGGCACGCCCTACACGATTGTTGGCGTGACCCCAGAGAGCTACTCGGGCATGGTCCGTGGGCTGAACCCCGACATGTTCGTGTCCATCCAGATGGTGGACGCGCTTGAGGGGTCCGCCAACAGCAAGCTCGCCTCGCGCCGCAATCACTCACTATTCGTGCGTGCTCGATTGCTCCCGGGCGTTTCGATCGAACAGGCCAACGCGGCGGCTGAAGCCGTGGCAATCCAACAGCGTCAGGACTACCCCAACAGCTGGCCGCCCTCTGCCGGCTACCTCATGAGGCCTACCAGCGAAGTCGTGATGTTTCCTATGTTTGATGGGCCGATCACGATCGGAGCCTGGCTCCTCTTAGGGGTCGTTGGGCTTGTACTGCTTATCGCCTGCGCAAACCTCGCCAGCTTCCTGCTCGCGCGCGCCGTTGATCGACGCAAAGAGGTTGCCGTACGACTGGCACTGGGGGCGGGCCGAGCGGATCTCGTGCGCCAGTTCATGATCGAGACGATGCTGCTGAGCCTGCTCGGCGGGGCAGCTGGGATTGGCGTGGCCGCCTGGAGCGTCGGGTTGATGTCGACGCTGGAGCTCCCTTTCCCGATCCCGCTCACGTTCGACTTCAGTATCGACCTCACCGTGCTCGGCTTCAGCGTGCTGATCTCTCTCGTGGCCGGGCTGCTATTCGGCATCGCCCCCGCCCTGCAGGCGACGAAACCGGACCTGGTAAACACACTGCGCGACGAATCCGCGGGCGCAGGGCGCGCGGGTCGTGGTCGGCTACGCAACGCGCTGGTCATCGCCCAGGTCGCCATTTCTGTAGTGCTGCTCGTGGGGGCCGGACTCCTCTTGAGAAGCCTGCAGGCTGTCTACGCATTCGACCCCGGGTTCGGCACCCAGCCAGCGGCCGTCATGACGTTCGCACTCCCGAGTTCGCGCTACGACACCGCCACGCTCAGGCAAATCCTCGACGAGTTCCAGAGCGACACGGCCGCGCGACCGGAAGTGATCGACGCGGGCTACATCACCAACATCCACCTGTCCCAGACCAACACGACCACTGCAGGAATCCTGGTTGATGGCGTACCGGTGCCGGACGGCCAGGCCAGCCATACGGTCGACTTTGCCGCGGCCGATCCGGAGTTCTTCGAAGCGGCGGGGATACCGATCGTCGCGGGGCGCGGATTCGACTCGCGCGACGACCAGAATGCGGCGCCAGCTGTGATCGTCAGCGAGGCGTTCGTGGAACGCTTCTGGCCGGGAGAAGACGCGGTGGGGCAGATTGTGCGCCCGGGCCGCGGCGGTCCCAACTACACGATCGTTGGAATTGCCGCGGACACCAAGGTGCGCACACTTGGAGAAGCGCCCCGACCGTTCATGTACCAGTCCTTCGAACAACTCAACGTCACCTACCTCAGCATCATCGCGAAGACGCGCGCCGATCCGCAGGCGACGGCTACGGCGCTCATGGTGGAGTTGCGCGAGCGTGTTCCCGAGGCACTGATCTACACCGCTCACACCATGGACGACCACCTCGAGTCGACCCGCTTCCCCGCGCGCATCGCTGCGATCATGTTCACGTTCTTCGCGGTCATCGCGCTGGCTCTGGCAACGATCGGACTCTATGGACTCGTGTCGTACACCCAGGCTCAACGAACGCACGAAGTCGGAATCCGTATGTCACTCGGCGCCGACAGTCGATCTGTGGTCGGCCTGCTTGTGCGCGGCGGAATGCGCTTGGTGTGGGTAGGTTTGGCGGTGGGCACAGTGACCGCGTTCGCCGCCTCGCGCCTCATGTCCGGACTGTTGTTCGGCGTTGGCACGACGGATCTCGGAACCTTCGCTACTGTGCTCGCGTTGCTCAGCGCAGTGGCGCTGACGGCGGCATGGATCCCGGCGCGCCGCGCAAGCCGCGTCGATCCAGTACAGGCGTTACGTACGGAGTAGGAACAGCGCTCGGGACGCATCTGTCGCATGGCGGCCATGCTCGACCGACGTAACGCCCGCAAGGGCTTACCGCTCCTGACCGCTTCGCCTAGCCTTGGGTTCTGGCAGTCAGATTCCTGGCCGCTTCCACCTCCGCCGGCGAGACCCAATGAAGAGACTGACCGTAGTGTTCGCGCTGCTCGCCACGGTGGCAGGCACCGCCTACGGCTCGTATGTGTGGGGTTGGTATACCGGCCACGAGTACCAGGTCGTTGTCGCGGCAATGAGCGAAGCCAAGGCGGCGCTGTCAGCCGCCAAGTCGTTGCGACAGTCAGACCCGGAGCTGGCGCTCGAGCTGCTCGACGCCAACATCTCCTGGGTCACCACGACGCTCGACGACGCACGCCTGCAGATCCCCGACGACCGGCGCGCCGACTACGAGATGGTCCTCGCGCGGTTGCAGGACTATCACGACGACTACGCGCCGTCGGCGCACTAGGGGACGGCCTCGCTGGTCTTCTAGAGTTCCCAGGAAGCGCCTCGCTAGACTCGACACGGTAGCCGCGTTCTCGACACGAGCCCGACGGAACGAACTCGCCACCTGCCTCCAGTATGGACCGCCGCCCATGAGTGGTGGAGAGCCCCACGATGGGGCAGCATGAAGGCGTCGTCAACCTGCGGAGCGTTCATGTCAGAGACGCCCAAGTCCCGCGGCCTCGTGGGCAAAGTCGCCCGATGGGGCATGGTGATCGTATTCGTGGGGGCCGCGCTGAATCTGGGCCTGGCCTGGCAGTCGATTGGTGCGCGCGCATCGAGTGTGATCGACAACGTCGAGCCGTTCTGGCTCGTGGTCGCTGCCGCGCTCGGCGTCGCACCCTGGTTCTTCAGCGCGGCGCGCATGTGGATGTGGGCCCGCTTCTTCGAATGCCCCATCAGTGCGCGCTCTGCGCTCCGCGCCAACGTGGGCACCGAGCTCACGTCCTCGATCAGCCCGAAAGCAATCGGTGGGGCCCCCGCCAAGATCGCTCTGCTGATCGATGCGGGCGTGCGACCCGGATTCGCAGCGTCGATCCTGCTGCTCGATAACATCTCCGATGTCGTCTTCTTTGCGGGCGTTGCCCCGGCCATCGCGTTCTTCTCGGCGCGATGGCGCGTTCCTGAAGTCAGCGAGATCCTGGGGCGCGTGCAGGAGAAGGTCGTCGGTGCAGCTCCCTGGATTCTCGGCCTCGTTGTGATCGTTGCGATCGCGATATTCGTGCAACAACGTCGCACTGCCGGCGCGCCGCACGGGAAACTGCGCAAGGCACTCGGCCAGATCCGTCACGACTTCGTGTCGGCCTACGCCCTGGTCGGGAAGCACGGCAAAATGCGCGCCCTGGCGGCGGTCGGACTGTCGACCGGGTTGTGGATCACACGCGCATCGGTGGCCACGGCGGTGATGTTCGGGCTCGGTCAAACGGTCGATCCGGTGCTCTTCTTCCTGCTGCAGTGGGTCGTGTTCGCGATGATGGTGCTAGTGCCAACGCCGGGGGCCGCGCTCGGTGCGGAAGCTTCCTTTGCGGCGGTCACCGACGGCTTCGTGGCCAAAGGCCTTCTCGCCGTACTCACCGCGGGCTGGCGCTTCTTCTCGTTCTACCTGCCGCTACTGTTCGGCCTCATCCTGATGCCGCTGCTTCGCACGCGCCAGGAATCCGAGCCTGAAACCGACGCCGCAAGCCCGAGCAGCTAGCTACTCCTCCCGGAGTGCCACGACAGGATCGAGTCTGGTGGCACGCCGCACGGGCACCCAGCAGGCGAGCGCCGCGATGGAACCGAGAATGACCGTTACCGCAACGAACGTGACCGGGTCGCTGGGGTTCACGCCATAGAGCTGGCTCGCCATGAAGCGGGTGAGCCACAGCGCCCCGATCAAGCCGATCCCTAGACTGATTGCCGTCAACGTGGCGCCGTGTCGCATCACCAGGCTTCGCACCGAACCGGAGTCAGCACCCAGCGCCATGCGAATACCGAGCTCCTTCGCCCGGTGTTGAACGGTGTAGGACAGGACGCCATAGATCCCGACCGACGCCAACAGCAGAGCCATCGCCCCAAAGGCGCCGGCGAGAAGCATGCTGAAGCGATCAGCGCTGAGCGATGCCGCGACGATCTGGCTCATGGTTTCGGTGCGCGACACCGGTATCGAGGAGTCGAGCTGCTGAAGTGTGTCGCGGGCGCCGCCAATCAGAGCGCGAGGATCACGATCGCTCCGCAGGGCGACGTTCATCAGCCGGAAGGGCGCCTGCCGATGCGGGAAGTAGACCGTCGGGGCAGGGTCAGCTCGCAGTCCCTCGTACATCACGTCGTCCACGATGCCAACGATCTCGACCTCGTTGAACAGCATCGCCCCCAGCGGCCCAAACCGCTGCGCAGTGTTGGTGAGCTTTTCCTCGAGTGGGTTGGAGTCCGGGAAGAACTGGCTGGCGAAAGCCTGGTTCACGACCACCACGCCAGGCGCCTGCCCATCATCAGTCCGCTCGAAGCCGCGGCCGTCACGCAGCCCGATGCCAAGCGTCTGGAAGAAACCCTCGTCCACTTGCCGGAAGTACGACCGTAGCTGTTCGCCAGCTTCCGGGGGCGGCTGATCGGCAATGAGGAAGGTCGACAGATAGTCGAGCGACTCACCCATCGGCAATGCCGACGACATTCCGGCAGACGCCACACCCGGCATTTCGCCGAGTTGGTCCAACAGGCGCCCATAGAACTGGGCCACGTCCTCGTCGTTGGGGTACGCCTGATTCGACAGGTTCAACTGCAGCGTCAGGGTGCTCTCCGCGGAAAACCCCGGATCAGTCGCCTGCATTGCCGCAAAGCTACGCAGCAACAGTCCTGCGCCGATCACGAGGATGGTAGCGAGTGCGAGTTGACCGACCACGAAGAGGTTCCGCAGGCGAAGACGGTCTGCCCCCACACTCCCCTTGGCACCTTCGCGCAGGGCAACCTGCAGGTCGGCACGAATGAGTCGAATGGCGGGGGCTAGCCCGAAGATGAGTCCGGTGAACACCGTCGCGGCCGCCGTGACGGCCAGGACGGTTCCATCGATGCTGATCTCGGTGAGTCTCGGGAGCCCGGCCGGGCCGAGGGCAACGAGACCCCGTAACGATGCCCACGCCAGGCCGAGCCCCAGAATCGTTCCGCCGCAGGCGAGCACGATGCTCTCGGTCAGCAGCTGTCGGATGAGTCGTCCACGGCCGGCGCCGAGCGCCGCTCGCACAGCCATCTCACGGTGACGGATCTCGGACTGCGTGAGCAGCAGATTGGCCACGTTGGCGCAGGCAATCAGCAGTACCGCGGCGGTTGCACCCAGCAGTACCAGCAGGGCCGGGCCCGTGTCGCCGACGACGACCGAGTGCAGGTCCGCCAGAGTCACGCCCCAGCCGGAGTTGGAGGTCGGGAACTCACTCGCGATCCGACCCGCGACGGCGCGCATGTCGCCTGTCGCGGCAGGAAGTTCTACCTCAGGCTTCATCCGGCCAACGACGTTCATCCATCTGCCGAATCGGCCCTGTAGCGGAAAGTTGACGTTGGTCCACATTTCCACGTCCTGCGGAAAGGCGAACTCCGGCGGCATGATGCCGATAACCACGACCGGGTTCTCCTCGATCGTGATCGTGTTGCCGATGATGTCGGCTTCGCCGCCAAACGTGCGCCGCCACAGACCGTCGCTCAGCACCACATAGCCCGACCCGCCGGGCAGCCCTTCCTCCGGCGAGAACACTCGCCCTTGCGCGGCCGAAGCTCCGAGAAGCGGGAAGAAGTCCGTGGTTACCAGAGCAGACTTCACGCGAATCGGCGTGTCCTCCCGGTCGCGCAGCGTCAGCGAATTCGGCCAGAAGCCGGCAAGACCGTCGAAGGTGACGTTCTGCTCGCGCCAGTCGCCGAGCGCGCCGGGCGAGACCTCCGAACGCTCGATGCCCTGCGCTTCGTTGCGTTCCCACACCATCACCAGTTGATCCGGATCGGTGTAGGGCAACGGGCGCACCAGCACCGCGTTGACCACCGTGAAGATCGCCGTCACGGCGCCGATACCGAGAGCGAGCGTGATGGTGGCGACTACGGCGAAGACCGGATTCTTACGGAGCGCGCGGAGCGCGTAGCGAACGTCTTGGGGCAGCACGGGTGAACTCCAGCCGAGGGAACGTCGAACGAGTCGATTGAGGATTCGCATCCTCTCCTATGTTCGATGCAGTTCGCACCCCATCGGTTGCTCGACGGTCGACCGGCGCGACGAACGGCCATCCAGACCAGCCCACCGGCCCTCGGCCCAGCGGGGATCTCAGGTCGGCTCGATCAGCCGCACCTCCACGCGCCCGCCGTGGCGAACATGCGGACTCGCTTCGGCCAGAGCGCGGGCTTCCGGCGCCGACTCCGCCCTCACGATGAAGAATCCCGTCACGCGTTCACCAGGTGGTGGACCGGTCATGGCTGCGCCCACCACGTCTCCACCGTCGGCGAGTTTCTCCCCCGCCTCCAGGAGCCCGCGCTGGGCGAGGCCGCCGGCCCAGGCGCCGTACTCCGCGACACGCTCCATCTCGATCGCCGCGTCGAGGACAACGTCCGCCGGCTCCAACAGCAGCAGTAAGTACCGATCGCCCGCAGCGGACGCGACCGCGACCGCCGCGTCGTCGAGAAGAAGCCGCTGCACAGTCATCCCGCCCACGAAGAGCATCACAGCCGCGGCCGCGGCCGCTATCCAACGACCGGGCCGGGCAGCGACCGCTGCTGGCGTGGAGATCTCGCCCGACTCGCGCAGCGCCCCGACGACACGGCCCTCCAGCCCACCCGGCAGTTCGGCGTTGCCCAGTTCCCGTAGCGCGGCGCGCTCGTCCGGGGTCAGTTCTTCATCCATGGCTCACCTCGTTGTCGCCAAGCGCGGCGCGCATTCTGGCGCGGGCTCGATGTAGTTGGCTCTTTGACGTGCCCGAACTGATCTCGAGCAATTCGCCGATCTCTTCGTGCGTGAAGCCCTCGACGTCGTGCAGTAGCAGTACCTGCCGATAGCCGTCCGAGAGGCTGTCGATAGCAACCCGCAACGCCTCGGTCAGGGCGGACTCGGGGTCGGTGGACCCAGTAAGGGCCTCCGGAACCTCAGGTACCAGGGCGAGGCGTGCTCGCCGCCGGAAACGTTCACGACATGCGTTGAGCGCGATTCCGGTCAGCCAGGTTCGTAGAGCCGATTTCCACTGGAATCCCGACAGCGCCCGGGCGGCACGGAGCCAGGTCTCCTGCACGATATCTTCGGCTGCACCCGCGCCGACTCGCAGCACCGCGAACCTGTACAGCGCCGGGGCATGAGCTCGGTAGAGCGCCTGAAACGACGCCTCGTCGCGGCGTGCGAGGAAGTTCTCTACGAGCTCTCGATCCCGGGCGGCGGCGCTCAGTGGATCCTCCGGTAGTTGATCTCTTCGCCCCAGGTCTCTTCGCCATCCTGATACCAGGTCCATCGCGAGGAGAACGTGTCGGCATCCGCAAACTCGTAGACCGCCTGATCCATGTGCCCGTGGTCGCGCGACGCCATGTTCCCTCCGCTGACGAACTCGAACCGCACGGTACCAGCATCGGCGCTGATCTCGGTGGCCGCCAAATGGGGCTGCGTGCGCGACTCGCAGTAGTGGGTGAGCACCAGACGATCCTCATCGAGGCTGAACACGGTCACCATCGTGCGGTCCGGGGCATCCTTGAAGCTCGTGCGACTCATCACCGCCGAACCCCGTGCCAACACCTCGAAAGTGACCGGCTCTGCCCAACCCGCGGTGCTCTCTGCCTGCCACTTGCCTGCGAGAGCCTTGATCTGCTCGAACGCTTGCCGCGCAGCGTCTCCCCCGGGTTCCGACGGCAGGCCTGACGCGGTGCCAGACGAGATCAGGACAAGAACCGCCACGGCGGCCAGCAATCCATTGCGACGCAACATCATTGAATCTCCTTGTTGTTGGTGTCGCTCGTGCGTGTCGCGCGCGGCCCAAAGGGTTGCGTCGGGCTGAGTGGCTCCTGGCAATTGCGATAATCCGACAACGTTAGCTCTCCATCCACCTACCCGCCGAAGGACCAACTGGTGCAGACAAAGAGCAAGTCGTTCGAAGACCCCCTCAACTACCCGGGCAAGCTGACGGCGATGCTGGCGAACGTGCAGGCGTCGGCAAACTCTGGCGCAGATGCTCCGCCGACCGACGGCGCTGTGGAATTCTTCGCAGAGCTGCAGCAGCAGGCCGCCCGGATCTATGCGGACCTCGCGGCCGTGTTGGAAACGGACGTCGCGGCTTTCAACAATCTCGTCGAGGGAATCGACCGGCCGGCGATCACGATTCAGGACTGAGCGGCCTTCCGGAATCGGCGCGGTGACCATGGTTCGTGGTTGCCGCGCCACCGCCGCCTCCCCGCCTGACCCGCACTGGCCGTGGCTGACCGGGGCCTCTGCGTGGGGCCATCGCGGCGGGTCCCAACCTCCGCGATACTGGAAATACCGCTCAAGCACGGGTTCGTGCGTGCGCGCGATCTGCCCAACCCACCCCCCGGAATCCGCATGCTGTCGTCACCGGCTTTCATTGTCGCTGCGAGTCTCGTGGTCGCCTTCGCGATCGGGCTCGTGATCGGCCTGCTACGCGGTCGGCGCGAGTCCGCCGCCGCCCGGTCCGAAGGCGCGCGACGTCGGCTCGCCGAAGCGGACCTCGAAGACGCGCGCAACGCCGTAGCGGAGCATCGCGAGCGCATTCGCGAACTCGAACTCGCTGCCGACACCGCTGCAAGCGAAGGTGGGGCCGCCACAACGCATCTGGAAAGCGAACTCGCCGCCACGCGAGAAGCCCTCGGAAACGCCAAACGCGACGCACTCGCTGCGAACCGTGAATTCCAGCAGGCCGCGGCAAACCACCAACAACGCGCGCAGGTCCAGGCAGACCAGTTTCGCCAGGTGCAGGCTGAACTCGAATCGACCGTCAATGAACTCGAAGTGCTCCGAGCGACACCGACGCCTGAACCCACCGAACCCGACACCGCATTCCGCAACCTGGAAGAGAAACTCGCCCGTCGCGAGGCGCGGATCGAACGCCTGCAGGCCGATCTGCGCGAACTCGAACGTGGATACGCGACGCAGATCGAAGAGCGCGACGTGGAACTCACCACGCTGCGCAGCACCGCTTCGGAGCGTGGCGGCGAAGCCGCTTCGTTGAAACGCTCTCTCCAACAAGCGCAGGACGCACTTGAAACCCGGCGCGGCGAACTCCGCACCGCGCAGTCGTCCATGAGCGAGTCGCGCGCCGCGCGGACGCACCTCGAAGCGGAGATTGTCACGCTCCGAGACAATCTGCAGTCCGCGCATAGCGCCCTCGAACAGGCGCGCGCGGAAGCTACCGAACTCGAACGCGGCTACAGCGCTCAGATCGAACAGCGTGCCGCACACGTCGACGAGCTGCTCGCGGCACGCGAGCGTGCAGAAGAACGCGCCAACGAGGCGCACCGCCAGCTCCAGGATCGCAGCAACAAGCTGGAGAACGCGCTCGCCGGTCGGGCCGAGGTTGAAGCACAGACACGCAATCGTGAGGACCGCGCGGAAGCACTACAGCGCGAGCTGCGCGAGGCTCTCGACCATGCAGAGGCGGAGCGCGTGGCGACGAACACTGTGCTCGCGGAGGTGCAGGCCGGCGCAGAACGCAGTTTCGCGGATCTCGATTCGACGCGCGCCGAGCTGAGCACCACCAGTGACGAGCTGGAGCGCAGCCGCGGCGAGATGCAAAGGCTCCAGGACAACTTCGATGCGCTGGCAGAGGACTCCGAGCGCAAACTGAAGGAACGATCCCTCGAAGTCGATCATCTGTCGCGCACAGTTGCCACGCGCTCGTCGGATATCGAGCGATTGCAGGGACAGCTGCAGGACGAGGCAACGCGGGTCGAGGCCGCCAAGACGGGGGTCGTAGCGGCCGTGGAGCAGAAAATGGCAACCCAGGAAACGCTGTCCGCGCGCGAACGCGACCTGCGTGATGCTCAGGACGAGCTCCGTCGCCAGAGCACCGCGCTCGACTCCGTCCGCACGGATCTCGAAGAGTCAGAGGCGCGGGCGGAGCGCCGTCTACGCGAGCGCGCCCTCGAGGCGGAGCGCCTCAGCAACCAGCTCCGCGGACGCGAACAGGAGATCACTCGCGCCGCCGAGCTCGCCTCGTCGCTCGAAGCGCGCATCAAGCAGGAGGAAGAGCGAGTCGAGACGCGCGACCAGCGCATCGTCGTGCTCGAAGACGATCAACGCCGCGCTGCCGAAGCGCGCGACCGGATGCTCAGGGACCTGCACGATCGGGAACAGGAAACTCGCCGACTTCGGTCACTCGTTCATGCCCAGCCGTCGGAGCAAGATCGACTCGAGGAGATCGACGGTATCGGTCCGTCGATCGCCAGCTTGCTCAACGCCGTGGGCGTCCGATCATTCCGAGAGATCGCGGGTTGGGACCAGCGCACGATGGATTGGCTTACGGTGCGCGAGCCGCAACTCAAGGGCCGGCTTCGTGCCGACTGGATCGAGGCAGCGCGCGACGCCTACGAGGCCAAGTACGGCGCGTCGCCTACGCCTGACGCGCCTCGGCAAGACGACTAGCTCGCGACGCCAGCGCGGGAACGCCCAACCGCTCGGCGAGTTCGGCGAATTCCGCAGTCGGGCCGTTCCACTGCAGAGCGGCAACCCCATCCACGTGGAGCGCGTCCGTCCGGAGAGTGGCGAGTTCACGGAACAGCACAGCATTGTCCCAGTGCTCGCGCAGAGCGCCGGCAAGCCGTTCGGCGCCGCGCACCTTGATGTCCCACTGAGCGCAATCCTGCGGAATTGCCTCAAGCGTTCCGTAGCGACCCAGCACCGTGGCCACCGACTTGGCGCCCCAACCGGGGACCCCAGGGAACCCATCCGCCGTGTCGCCAACCAATGCCAGGTAGTCTGGAATCGCGGCCGGCGGCACGCCGAATTTCTCCTCGATCGCCGTGGCATTCCGCACTTCGCCGGCGCGTCGATCGAACTGGACCACCCGATCGCCTACGACGCACTGGGCGAGGTCCTTGTCCGGCGTGCAGATGAAAATCTGCTCCACGGCGGAGTCAGCCGTCAGCTTGGCCGCTGCTGCCGCCATCGCATCGTCCGCTTCGAACTCGACCATGCCCCAGACGGTCACCCCGAGAGCGCGGACAGCATCTTCCATCGGGTGGAACTGCGCCAGTAGGTCCGGGTCAATGCCTTCACCGTGCTTGTAGCCGTCCCACAGTTCGTTGCGAAAGGACTCCACAACGTGATCTGTCGCGAGCGCAACATGGGTCGCGCCGTCGCGCAGAAGGCCGAACACAGAATTGAGCACACCACGAACTGCGCCGACCTCGTTGCCGCCGGCATCAGCCCGCTTCGGTACTGCGTAGAAGTGCCGAAACAACTCGTAGGTGCCGTCGATCAGATGGACTCTCATGAGGTAGCTCCGAGGAACTCGAGTAACGCTGCGTTCACCTGTTCCGGCTCCTCGTGTTGAACCCAGTGCGTCGCGTCGTGTAACCGAACGACCCTACCGTCTCGGCACCGCGAAAGGCTCGGCTCAAGGAGCGATTCGCCCAGAAAGGAATCCTGCATGCCCCAGACGAGAAGCGTTGGCGGCTCGATCTGCGGCGCGGATGTTGATGGTAGTCGATAGCGCATCGCGCGATACCAGTTGAGCATTCCGGTGAGCGCGCCGGGGGCCGCCCATGCCTCCAGGTACCTATCAAGCTCGTCCTCCGTGAACGTTCCCGGACGCGCGCTCTCCTGGAGCGCGTGACGCAACGGCTGGTAGAGGTTCCTGGACAGTCGACGTTCCGGGAGCGCCGGCAGCTGGAACAGGAACATGTAGCGACTTCGGCGCCTTTGCGCGCCGTCAGACCAGATGGCCTGGCGCATCACGTCGGGGTGGGGTGCATTCAGAACTGCCAGCCGACGCACCCGGTCTGGGCGCGTCTGCGCGAGTCGCCACGCGACAACGCCGCCCCAGTCGTGCCCCACGATCGCCGCGTGGTCTGCATCCGCATCATCGATCAGCCCCACGATGTCGGCCACGAGCGTGTCGAGCTTGTAGTCACGAATCTTCCGCGGCTTCTCGCTGATGTAGTAGCCACGCTGATCCGGCACGATGACGCGATAGCCGGCATCGGCCAACGCACCGATTTGATTCCGCCAGCCGTACCAGTACTCGGGGAAGCCGTGCAGCAGGATTACGGGCGATCCGTCCTCTGGTCCCGCTTCGGCCGCAAACAATCGCACACCGTTGGTGTCGATCGAACGGTGGCGAACGCGATCCCCGAGCCCGTCCACGGCCTAGCCGCGCATGCGCTCCGGCGAGAAGAACGGGAGCTTGGCTACCTTCGCCGGGGCACGACGTCGGTGATGATGCACGGTCACCTCCATCTCGACGGTCGAGCCCACTTCTGCGTGCGCGGCATCGATCGTGGCGATGGCCAGATATTTCTTGAGAAGCTTCGACCAGACCCTGCTCGTCACACGCCCTACCTGCTTGCCCTCGGTGGAGTACACGGGCACCGACTCGCGGCACACGTTCATCGGCAGCTCGGGCATGAGATCCGAAGCGAGGAACAACTCCTCCAACGGCTGCCACTCGAGTTCCAGCCCGACGACGCGTCGGGCGGGACCGCGCGCCTTGATCGCTTCCAGCGCCTTGCGGCCGATGAAGTTGCCCTTGTCGAGTTTCACCGCCCAGCCGAGACCGATCTCGTAGGGGTCGTAGCGCTCGTCCGGAAGATGCGCGGCTTCCGAACTGATGTAATCGACGCCGATCAAGATGAACCCGGCCTCGACCCGCGAAACATCCATGGCCACCAGACCACAGGGCGTGATCTGCCACTTGTCGCCCGCCGCCAGCAACGCGTCCCACACCACGATCGCCTGGTCGGCCGGAATCCAGAGTTCGTACCCTAGGTCACCGGTGAAGCCAGTTCGCGAAACTGCCACCGGCACTCCCTCAACCTGCACCTGGGTCTGCTGAAAGAACGGAAGGTCGCTCACCGCACCATCCGTCAGGTCGTCCAGAATTGCACGTGAGTGCGGCCCCTGCAGCGACAGCGCCGCGATCTCGGTAGAGCGATCTTCAACTGTGGCATCGAAGCCGGCGCCGTTGCTGCGAAACCAGTCGAACGCCGGCTCGGCCGCGCACACGACGAACTCATCATCGGCGAGCCGGAAGACCGTGCCTTCCTGGCGAACCGCACCGTCGGCGTCACACCAAGGGGTATACGAAATTTGGCCCGGCACGAGGCGCGACATGTCCTGCGTGACTACGTGGTTGACGACCGCCTCGGCTTCGCGCCCTGCGACGCGATACTTGTAGAGCGGTGAGATGTCGATCAGAGCGGCAGAGTTCCGAATCGCGGCGTATTCCGGCTGCACGTAATCGTCGTACGAGCTCACGGTCAGATAGCCGGACCACTGTCGCCAGTCGTAGCTACGACACAGCGCTGCGGTTCGTTCGTGGAAGGGTGTGCCGACGGCCAACTCGCTACTCCATCCCGGAATCCGGGCATTCAGTGATCCGCGCGCGGTCGGCTGATGATAGCGAACTCGAACGTCCGCGACAGCCGGATCGCAGTGGTATCCACGAACCACTACACTGACGCGGCCGCCGCCGATTCCGGCGCCGCCCGGAGCCCCTCATGAGTCAGAAATACGACGCGATTGTGATCGGCGGAGGCCACAACGGCCTCATCTGCGCGGCCTATCTTGCGCGAGCCGGTCGCAAGGTCGTGGTTCTTGAGCGCCGCCATCTTGTAGGCGGCGCGGCAGTCACTGAAGAGATCTACCGGGGATTCAAGTACACCGTCTGCTCGTACGTCGTGAGCCTTCTGCGACCGCAGATCATCGAGGACCTCAATCTCCCCGCGCACGGCCTGGAGTTGCTTCCGCTCAACGGCACGCTGACGCCGATGCCGGACGGCGACCATCTGATGCGTTGGCACGACGCCGGCGAGACCCGTCTCGAATTGATGCGGCATTCCCCGGCGGACGCCGAGGCCTACGAGCACTTCGCGATGCTCATGTATCACCTCGGGATGGCCGTTCGACCGATGCTGGGTACGACCCCCGTCGATCCGACCTCGCTGTCGCCGCGAGCACTGCGAGGGCTCGCCGACATGGGACTGAAGTTCGGCAAGAAAGCCGACTACCTCTACGACCTCGCCAAGCTGATGACCATGAGCTCCGGCGACTTCGTCGAGCAATGGTTCGAAACGCCTGCTCTGCAGGGAACGCTCGCCGCGAGCGGCATCATCGGCACGTTTCTCGGGCCGCGCTCGCCCGGCTCCGCCTACGTCATGCTGCACCACTACATGGGTGAGATCGACGGCGAGTTCCGCGCATGGGGCCTCCCGCGCGGCGGCATGGGTGGCGTCTCGGAGGCAATCGCGTCGTCCGCTCGGTCGTTCGGCGCGGAGGTCCGCTGCAACGCCGGCGTTGGCGATGTGATCGTCAGGAACGGCCGTGCTCGCGGGGTAGCTCTATCCGACGGCGAAGAGATCTACGCCGACACGGTGATCTCGAGCGTCGATCCCAAGCTGACCTTCGAGCACCTCGTGGACTCAGGCGAGCTACCGGAAGAGTTTCGACGACATATCGCCAGGTACCAGATCCGCGGCTCGTCGGGAAAGGTGAACCTGTCGCTCGATGCCCTGCCGCGCTTCACCTGCCTGCAGCACCTCTCGGAAGCCGAGCAACTCCCATATCTCTCCGGCGCGATGTCGATCAGTCCCAACATCGACCACCTCGAACGCGCTTTCGACGACGCGAAGTACGGCAACTTCTCTAGACGCCCGTACATGGACATGACGATCCCGTCGCTCATCGATCCCACCCTGGCACCGCCCGGCAAGCATGTCGTGTCGCTATTCTGCGCCTACGCGCCCTACGACCTTGCCGAAGGCACCTGGGAGGACCAGCGGGAAGCGTTCGGCGATGCGGTGATCAACACACTCGCCCAGTACGCACCGAACCTGAAAGACATCATCCTCCACCGCCAGGTGTTCACGCCGTGGGACATGGAACAGACCATGGGGCTCACCGAGGGGAACATCTTCCACGGGGAGCTGACCCTGGAGCAGCTGTTCTTCCTGCGTCCTGCTCCCGGCTACGCCGACTTCACGACCCCGCTCCGCAACATGTACATGTGCGGGTCGGGGTGTCATCCCGGCGGCGGCGTGATGGGTGCTCCCGGCAAGCTTGCCGCGGAACGCATCATCGCCGACACGCGCTAGCGAATTCACACCATGCCTGACTTCGACGTCATCGTCATCGGCGGAGGCCACAACGGCCTGACCGCTGCCGCCTATCTGGCCAAGGCAGGCAAAAAGGTTGTGGTCCTCGAGGGCCGCGATCACGTGGGAGGCTCGCTGGCTCACCTGCCTCTCGGACCGGGTGATGCTCCCGCGGGATTCGCGACCGTCGACAATCTGCACCCGAGCGTCGTCAGCGACCTCGGCCTCGGCGCGAACGGGCTGCAGACTCGCGAGGGCAGCGGAACGTTGGTGCTTGGCGACGATACTCCGCTGTGGCTCCCTGCCGAGAATCCGGCGGCGAACCTGAGCCCGGACGATGCGCGTGGCTTCGCGGAGCTACAGCGTCTCGTGAACGTAGCTGGCGGCGCGCTCGAACCGATGCTTGGCGGCGCGCTGCCGAACATCACACCGGGCAGCCTGGGTGAGTTCTTCGAGCTCGCGATGACCGGACTGCGGCTGCGCCGCGTGGGTAAACGCGACATGCCCGAGGTGATGCGCCTCCTTCCCATGACCCTGCGCGACCTGCTGGCCGAGCACGTCGCAGACCCCCGCCTCCGGGCCGCGATCGCGGCACCAGCCCTGCACGGAACGTGGCTCGGTCCATGGTCTGCGGGCGGCGGCTACGCGCTCCTACACCACAACCCGCCCTGGCGTCAGGGGTTGCTCACTCCGCCGCTGTTCGCAACCGGGGGACCGGAAACACTTGTGGCCGCCCTCGAGAAATCGGCACGCAGCGCGGGCGCCACGATCCGGACCGGTTGCCGCGTCGAACGAGTTCACGTGGAAGACGACTCGGTGACCGGCATCACGTTGGACGGCGGCGAACGCGTCGCGGCATCGGTGGTGCTATCGGCCACCGACCCCACGACAACCCTGATCGATCTGGTCGAGCCAGGCTGGGTGGAGCCGGCGACTCGGCGTGCGGCACAACAGATTCGCTATCGCGCCACCGTCGCGACCGTGCGCTATCAACTCGCGGCGTTCCCCGACCTGCCCATTTCTGAGGCGAAAGATGCTCGAGTTCAGATCGGCGCATCACCGGAAGCGCTCGAGCGGGCATTCGACCCGGCGAAGTACTCCGAGCTCACCGCACGCCCTACGGTGGAGCTGATGTTCCAGGAAACCGCGGCTGGCTTGATCGCACACGGCTGGGTGCAGCACGTCGCTGCAGGCTCGGTCGCGGAGCCCGCGGGCCGCGAGGCCACGCTGAACGCGATCAACGCCACCATCGAAGCCGCGCTTCCGGGCTTCAGCGGTCAGGTGCAGGACACCGCGTTCTCAACGGCAGTCGACTTCGCCGCCGATCTCGGTCTCCGCGGCGGGCACCTGTACCACGGTGAACTAGGGATGGATCAAATCCTCTACATGCGACCGATCCCGGGCATGTACGACCACGCGACTCCGATCGGTGGCCTCTACCTCGGCGGCCCAGGCACCCATCCCGGCGGTGGCGTCACGGGCCTGCCCGGCAAGCTGGCCGCTGCGCGGGTACTGGCGGACTAGATCCGTACGAGCGCTACTCGTAGATGTGCAGCCGCACCTCGGTTGCCGCCCCACGAGACTTCGCCCACGCGGCCGCCTTTGCGCCGAGCTCCGGCGCCGATGCCGTAGCAAGCCAGACGAGCTTGTTGTTCGTGTTGAACAGCTTCTTGGCCTTGCCGAAAGCCACCCGTCGAGCGTTGTTTGGCCCGGTCCACTTGATGCCTTGCCGCAAGATGAATTTGCCCTTCGGAACGAGCAGGTGCGCGAAGTCAGCGTCCGCGAGACGAGCCGTACGATCGCGCCTGATAGGCAGGTCAGCGTTCTGGCCGGGGATGTCATTGTCGTAGTTGCGCGGAAGATAGGCGCCGTCCACAGACCCCTGGGCCAGACTGCCGACGAGCAGGTATCCGTCGAGATCCCCATTGAACACATCGTCGAGGAACTCGGCCTCGAAGTTGCCACGCACGAACATGCTCTGGCGGGTATGGCCGAAGCCATCATTGGCCGGATCCTCCGGAATTGGGATCACAGCTCCTGCGTCGCCTCCGTGTCCTGTGAACTGCTGGAATTCGTTACCCAGCCCGTTGGTGTCCGTGATCAGCCAGGTCATCTGATTGCGCTGCGCAATTACCGGGTTGACCAACGTGCCATCGGCTTCGTAGAAGTCGATGACTCCGGACGTGGCGAATCCGAGCCCCTGCCACGGTTGGCTACGTCGATTCTCAGGGACCGAGGCGAGGTCCGAGCGCCGGAACGGGTTCTGCCGCGCCGGCGACCCGGCTTTGAAGACAGCCGTGGCCGCGTAGAGCTTCTTGCCGCGCTGCTTGAGCTTGTTGTTGACGAACGTGAAGACAATCCCGGTCTTGTTGTCGCCGGGCTGATTCGGTAGCGCGGTGTAGGACAGCAGCAGTTTGTTCTGGACGGGATCAACCCCGAGCCGTGGGTAGTAGTTCGTTCGCGCCGTCTTGAGCGTTGCAATCGAGCGCTGTTTCTTCGGGTTGCCGGCCGCGGTGACCTCGACGCCTTCGATGCTGGTGGGCACCAGGCCTGCGGTCGGATCGAAGGTGTCCCACACGACAACATAGCGCCCACGCCATGGAGCCCAGACAACGTGCGGATTGCCGGCGTACGCGGCATCGCCCGAAAGGACAAAGTGGGGCCGCGCCTGGTGCGACCCATCGGGTTGGGCCTTGTACAGCCGGCCGCGCACGACGGTGCCGGATGCAGTGGTGTGCTGCCACACAACGAGGATGTCGCCCGTCTCGTCGTTGACGGCCACCGACGGATAGTGATTCGTCCCATTCAGGCCATCGGAGACGAACTCATCTGTACCCGCGACACTCGCGCGATCGGGCGGTGTCCGCTGCGTCTCGGTGCCCGCGCTCGCGCCAATCCCGGCCGCCAATGCGACGAGAAGGGTGGCGACCATCGGAGTACGGTTCGGTCGGCGCCCGATTCCTCCTGCGGAAGCTCGTCCGGGGTGGTGGTCGCAGCCGGGTCCATGATGACACGCTGGGAATCGGGAGCCCAGGGGCGCGGTCTCGGGTTTTGTTGCGGGCCCCACGAACGCGCCCCCCTTGGGGAGCGGCCAACGGACGCGTAGTCTCAGGCGTCTATCTGGGAGGAGGTATCAGTGCGCAACGCCCTTACAATCGGAATCGCTCTCACTCTCGCGGCCGGCACGACGCAAGCGCAGGACACAGCGCAGCCCGAGCCGCTGCCGCTCGACGTGGCGCTATCGCTGCGCGGCCACAACGGCCGCTCGCCTGTCGATCTGTCGCCTGACGGCGAGTGGCTCCTGCATACCATCGAAGCAGCAGAAACGGTGCCCCGCGACAGCCTCATGTATTCGGCCACCGGAAAACCGTTCGCAGAGGGTGATTCGCGCATGGAGGCGACCGCTTCGAACACGCGCACCGGCGAGACCGTGCTGCTCGGCCAACCGGGAAGCTCGAGCTGGGCGGCAACCTGGTCGCCCGACGGCAGCCAGGCGGCGTTTTTCTCCGATGCTGATGGAACGGCAGGACTGTGGGTGTGGGATCGAGCCTCGCGGGAGCAGCGTCGCGTGCCTGGGTTCGTCGCGCGACCGTTCTTCGGTTTCGAGAAGCCGCGTTGGAGTCCGGACGGCACGCGCATCATGCTCGTCGTGTTGCCCGAGGGCGTGGACGTCGCCGAGGCTAACTCTCAAGGACGTCAGCCGGCTGGCGAGCTCCAGCGCTTCGGGGATGTCGATCCCGGCGCAGCATCCGTGTGGATTCGCAGCACCGCGCCAGCACCGACGGAGAACGACGCTCCGGCCCCAGCAACGAACCCGTTCGCTGGCCGCTACAACGACCTGGCGATCGTCGAGTTGGCCACGGGTTCCGTCGAACGCATCGCGCACGACACTCTTGTGAGTGGATACAGCTTCTCGCCCGACGGCAGCCGCGTCGCGTACTCAGTTCTCACAGGGGTCGAGCCCGCATCCCAGCAGACCAATTTCGACCTGCGTACGACCGATCTCGATTCCGGCGCCACGCTCACACTGGGCCAGGACATCCGTCTTGCCTACGGTATCGAATTCTCGTGGGCGCCCAGCAGCAACCATGTCGCCTGGTTTCCGGCTGGCCAGATGGCCCGTCGGGCGGCTGGCGAGGGCGACGCTCGGCGGATCATGCTGGCGGACGTCCGCGATGGGGTCGTGACCAGCATCGACGACGTCGACGCGCCGTCATTCGACCCCTCCGACGGCGAGAACCGGCCACTGTGGGACGCGACGGGCGAGCACATCTACGCTCTTGGTGATCTCGCGTTGTGGCGCGCAGAAGTGGCGACCGGACGCATCACCAGGGTGGCGGCTGTGCCTGACTGGGGCCTGCGCACCCTGGTGTACGACTGGCACTCAGACGTTATCTGGACCACCGATGACGGCCGCCGCGTGTGGGCGCTGGGCCGGGCACGCGACGGCTCCGCGTCCGGCATCTTCACGGTGGATGTCAGTTCCGGTGAAGTCGAACAGGCGCTTGTGGAAGCAAAGACCTACCTGCTGACGTTCAATGTCGACGCGAGCGACACCGGCCAGATTGTCTTCGCCGCGACCGACCAGCAGAGCCCCTCGGACCTCTGGTTGCTCGATACATCCTCGCGCGAGGTAGCCCGCGCATCGGCGATCAACGCCGACCTCGACAGCTACCCGCTGGGCGAGGCGCGGCTACTGAAATGGCGCGGCGCGACCGGGCAGGAACTCGGTGGTGCTCTTCTGCTCCCACCTGGTTATCAGGAAGGGACTCCTTTGCCGCTCGTTGTATGGGTGTATGCCGGCTCCATGGGCTCGACCTACCTGAACCGCTTTGGATTCTGGGGTATGCCGAACTTCAATATGCACGTGCTGGCGACGCGCGGCTATGCGGTGCTTTTCCCCGACGCTCCAGTGGGCGTAGGGTCGCCGATGCGCGATCTATTCGACGCCGTCATGCCGGGAATCAACGCGGCGATTGAACACGGGTATGCCGACCCGGAGCGACTCGCCGTGATGGGCCAAAGCTACGGTTCGTACAACACCCTGGGCCTGATCACGCAGACTACGCGCTTCAAGGCGGCCGTCATCACCGCCGCGGTGCTTCACCCCGATCTGTTCGCCGACTATCTCGGCGGGTCCGGTTACTACGAGCAAGGGCAGGGGAACATGGGCGGCAGCATCTGGGAGTACCCGGAGCGCTACCGCGAAAACTCGCCGCTATTCCGGTTCGACGAGATCGAAACCCCACTGCTCATCGGTCAGGGCGAGAACGACGGCGATCTCGTGCCGACCGAGGCGATCTACGCAGCTCTCGACCGGCTGGACAAAATCGTGGAGGCGCGTGTCTATGAGGGCGAGGGTCACGTACTCACCCAGCGCGCCAACGTTCTTGACTTCTGGGAACGCCGGCTTGAGTTCTTCGCCGAACACCTTGCGCTCGAAGTTTCTGCCAACGGATCCGTTTCACCGGATGCGCGGCAACGCGAGAACTAGTCCCCGAGCAGCGACGTGAGATCCGCTCGCGGCGACTCGGCCTATCTATCGAGACAATGACTCGAGACGCTTCCCGACACGCTCGACATACCACCTGTCGAACGCGTGGACGCAGTACTCGAGCGGATGGTACGGGCCGGGCCGCAGCCGGCTAGCGGCACCTTGCTGGACCATCTCGCACAAGCCCCAGTCCTGACGGTTAGTGACGTCCCAGAATTCGATCTCCTCACTCGCATCGAAATCCGACTGCGCGAGCGTCGATTCGGGATAAAACCACTCGCAAGAGACTCGCGAACGTCCCGGGCCGTCAGGCTGCACCCGATGAAGGAGAACGTATTCGGGCAACAGGGCGATCAGGAAGCTCGGATAGAAGTGTAGGTAGTGCACGCGAGTCTCCTCGTCGCCAACCCCTTCGATCACAGGATGGCGACGCTCGCCCGTCGTGGACATCGTCGTAAAGCCTTCTGCCAGCATCATTGGCCCGCCGTTGAAGCCCGGCCCCTCGAAGCTGTTGCCACCGCTGCGATAGTCAGTAACCCGGTTAAGTTGCGGATGGACGAGCGCGCAGTGGTAGCACTCGCTGTAGTTCTCGCAGAGCACCTTCCAGTTGGCCTGAACGTCGTACGACACCTCGTGCCCGCGCCGCAGATTCTCCAGGTCATAGCGACTCAGATCCGGGAAGCCCGCCATCGCGTCGCTCAGTTCAGTCGCGCCCGGATCGAGATTCACGAACACGAATCCGCCCCAGACCTCGGTGCGCACCCCGGCGAGGCCATGATCGTTTTTGTCGAACCCCGGCCTCTCGTCCATGAGCGGTGCGGCGAGAAGCCCTCCATCAGATCCGTAGGTCCAGCCGTGGTAGTTGCACCGGAAGCTTCGAGCTGTCCCGCAGTCTGTTTGGACGAGGCAAGCGCCGCGATGTCGACAAACGTTGTGGAAACCGCGAACCGCACCATCCTCGCCCCGAACCAGGAGCACCGACCTACCGGCGATCTCGGTCGTCATGAATGCGCCCGCTTCGCTCAGGTCGTCGACGCGGCCGGCGCAGATCCAGCTCTTCGCGAAGATCGACTCCTGCTCCAGCGCGAACACCGCCGGCTCGACGTAGAGCCCGCCCGGCAAGTTCGTCGCTTCCGCCACGGGTCGGCGTACGGCGTCGAGTTCAGCCTGATCGAAGAGTGGAGCGCGTGAATCCGCCATGGCGAAATTCTAGTCGAGGCCATCCAGCGCGTGGTCCAGATCGTCCATCAGATCCGCGACGTCCTCGATACCGACGGCGTAGCGCACCAGATGATCCGGGACGCCCGATGCCGCCCGCTCCTCGGCAGACAGTTCAATGTGGCTGGTGAGCGAGGCCGGTCCGACGGTCGTTTCTACCTGGCCCAGGTTCGCGGCAAGATTGGCCAATCGCAGGCGCGGGAGCGCGCGCTCGACGGCCTCGGCGCCGCCGCGCAATTCGAAGCTCAGCACCCCGCCGAAACCGCGCATCTGTCGACGCGCCACCTGGTGCCCCGGATGCGAGTCGAGGCCCGGATAGTGCACCCGTTTCACCGCTGCGTGTTCCGAGAGGTAGGCGGCGATCGTCGCGGCGGTCGCGTTCTGACGTTCAACCCGCAGGCCGAGCGTCTTGAGACTCCTCAACATCAAGAACGCCGAATGCGGATCGAGCGCCGGGCCGGTTAATTCGCGATATCGATAGAGACGGGCGATATCTTCGGCGTCGCCACAGACGACGCCCGCCATCGCGTCGCCATGGCCGCAGAGGAACTTGGTGCCGCTGTGCAATATCAGGTCCGCACCCAACTCCGCCGGGTTCTGGTTGATCGGAGTCGCGAAGGTGTTGTCGACAACGACCTTGGCCCCGGCTTCATGCGCATCGCCAGCGAGCAGCTCGATGTCGAGGATCTTGAGCGTCGGGTTTGTGGGTGTTTCCAGATAGAGAAGATCACAGCCGTCCTCGACAACCGCTCTGATCGCGTCGTCGGTGGTATCGACGACCACGCATTCGATGCCGAACGACGGAAGAATCTGACTGAAGAGAAGGTAGGTCGCGCCGTAGGCGTCGCGCGTGGCGACCGCACGATCACCGGGCCAGAGCAGCGCCAGCAGGGTGCCGGTAACGGCTGCCATTCCGGTGGAATAGGTGACCGCCGCGGCGGTCCCTTCGAGCAAAGCCATGCGCTCGCCGAACTGACGCTCGGTGGGGTGGCTGTTGCGGCCGTAGATGTCGCCATCGAGTTCGCCAGCCAGCACCGCGCGCCAGGTATCTAGATCGGGAAACGCGTAGGCAGCCGCCTGGACCACCGGCGTCGTCACCGCGCGGGTGTTCGCGTCGGCGGATGCGCCGAGATGCACGGCTCGCGTTGAATGTCCCGTTTTGTCGCTCATCACTGCCTCCTGACGGCAGCGTATCAGCCCGAACCGATGGAACTCGCAACGCGGCTGTTAACCACTGACGCGTCGGGTCACCACCGCGTGGCGTCGGTTCAGATGCCAGGGCCGGACATGACCGGATCATCTGAACGCCAACCACAACGGGACTGTCGTTGTGGCCACCTCGCCCTCGATTGCGCAGCGTTGCACAGCATTGCGCAAACTGCAGGCCTTGTGTCGCGTGCAGTCGCCGGGACGTTTTGAGTACTCTGGACCGACTCTTCCCCCCGGAACTCCGCTGATGTTGTCTCGACGAACCCCTCTCGTACTTCTCGGTCTGCTCGCGATCGGTGCCGCCGGCTATCCCGGTTCAGCGCAGGAATCCGCGCTCCTCGATGACTATTGGGCCGCCGATACCGCGAGCGAACGGAAAGATGTGGCGAAGCGGATCGCGGCCGCTACGCACGATTTCGACCGCGTGCTGGCCGAATTCGAGCGCGGGCCGCGGTTGGGCGACGCGCCCACGGGGAAGCTCCTCCGCAACCACGATATCGACGGAGTGCGTCACCCCTACATGCTGCTGGTGCCTGATAGCTACGACCCGGAGCGGACTTATCCGGTGCGGGTATACCTGCACGGCGGCGTTTCGCGGGCGGACATTCCCGCACGGGGCGGCTGGTGGCGGAATCCGGACCGCGTGGCGGACGATGACGCCATCGCCGTGATCCCAGCCGGCTGGGGCCGCAGCATGTGGTGGCAACGCAGCCAGCTCCGCAACATGCGCGCGATCCTCGCCGAGCTGCGACGTACGTACAACGTCGACACCAACCAGGTGCACGCCCTCGGGATCTCAGATGGGGGCACCGGCGCCTGGTACTTCGCCTTCCTCGATCCAACGCCATGGGCGAGCTTCGTTCCACTAATCGGGCATCCGGCGGTGCTCGCCGCCCCATCCGTTGCAGCGCAGGGTCAGATGCATGTGGCCAACCTGCGCAACCGGCCGTTCCTTGCCATCAACGGCGGCCTCGATCGTCTCTACCCCACGCGCAGCGTCTTGCCCTACGTGGAGCTGTTTCGAGATAGCGGCATCGAGATCGACTTCGTCAACCAGGCCGACCACGGCCACACCGTCGAGTGGTGGCCGCAGGAGGCGGAACGAATCGACTCCTTCATGTTGTCCAACCCGCGGTTGCCACTACCGCCTTCGCTGGTGTTCGAGACGGCGGATGCCGGCGAGTTCGGACGATTGCACTGGCTCGAGATCAGCGAACTCGGGATCACGGCAGACGACGTCGACATGCCGGTTTATGAACGGCCGCTGCACGATCTGCCGAACAGCCGCATGGTCGGGTTTCCTCACCCGTTGGCGAGCGGCCGCGTCGAAGCGACCGCTGAGGGCAATACGATCACAATGCGCAGCCGCGGAGTGCGCCGCGTTCGGCTACTGCTGTCGCCCCGGCAGTTCGACTTCAGTGCTCCGATCCGTGTAGTTGCGAACGGGAGTCTCCGGTTCGAGCAAACGGTCGCAGGCGATGTCGCCGCCTTGCTCACTTACGCTGCCGAAGACCTCGACCGAAGCATGCCGTTCGGTTCCGTGATCGAAATCGATCTTGGCGCCCGGCCGTCCTCCTGACGACTAGTCGCTGCGCAGCGCCTCGATCGGGTCGACTGCAGCCGCGCGTCGGGCAGGCATCCATGCGCCGAAGAGACCTGCCGCGATCAGAGCGAGCGCAACCATCACGAAGGTCGGCGCGTCGCTCGATTCCACGCCATAGAGCAGGCCCGCAATCGACTGCGCCACGAACACGGCTCCGGCGAAGCCGGCCACAACCCCTCCCAGAGTGAGCAGTACACCCTCACGTAGGACGAGATCCTGCACGCGGCGGCGCTCCGCTCCGAGCGCGACCCTGATGCCCATCTCGCGTTTGCGCTGACTCACCGAGAAGGCGAGGACGCCGGCAATGCCGACGATCGAGATCGCCAAAGCGATCGCCGCAAACGCGCCAAACAAGGTGGCGTTCAGCCGTTGCGGTGCAACGGCTTCGTCGCGCAGTTCGGCGAGCGTTCGGATCTCCTCGATGGGCCGGTCGGCATCGAGGCCGCGAAGTGTCTGCACCACGCCCGGTGTCACGCTGGCCGCGTCGCCGTTCGTTCGAACGAGAACCGTATTGCCCGGAAAGCCCTGGTATTGCGACGTGTAGAAGGCATGCACGCCGTCCGCCGTGACCTCGGTAAGCCGCGCGTCCGCCACGACCCCCACGACACGTAGGGGATCGGATGGCACGGGTCCGAACGCGTACGAGATCTGACGCCCCAGAGAGCTCTCATCGCCGAAGTGATAGGCGGCCATCGACGCGCTCAGCACAGCCACCTGTTCGGTGTCTTCGTTGTCCTGCTCCGTGAAGACGCGGCCGCTGAGGAGCTCGATGCCAAGCGTTTCGAAGTATTGCGGCGTGACGGCCTCGAAGACAGTTGGCGTTGGTGCTTGAAACTCGTCCGGCACAACCGCATCCGGGAAGAAGCGCACCGGGAATGTCTGCGCACCACCGAGCGGCGACGATCCCACCACGGTCACGCCATCTACGTTTGGCTGGCTGCCGATCTGCGCCACAACATCGCGCGAGAACTGGCGCTGGGCCGATAGATCGAACTCGCCGAAGGTAGGGACCTCCAGCGAGAGCACGTTGGACATGTCGAAACCGGTGTCCACCGAATACAGGTTCACGAGCGTCCTGAGCAGAAGCCCGGTCGCAACGAGCAGCATGAAGCACACGGCAACCTGACCTACGACGAGCAGCCTCTGCACAAGGCGCCGTTGTCGCCCCGCCGTGGCGTGCCCACCGCCGGCCGAGAGTGACTCCGAGAGTCGTGATTCCGCGCCCGCCGAAGGGATCAGTCCAAACAGCAGCGCGATCCCGACGGCCACGGCCAAGGTGAAGAGCAGGACGGTGAAGTCCATCCCGATCTCGCCAGTGCGGGCTGTGAATCGAGCGGCGTACCGAGTCAGTACGTCTAGCCCGAGGTATGCCAGAGCAAGCCCCAGGGCTGAGCCCGAGAGGGCGAGAATCGCACTCTCCACGACCATCAGGCGACGCACTTGCCAGCCGCTGGCGCCAAGCGAGCGCCGAACAGCGATCTCGCGATCTCGCCGCACAAGACGCGTGAGGGTCAGGTTCGCGACGTTGGCGCAGGCGATCATGAGAACGCTGAAGGCCGTGCCGAAGAGGATCCAGAGCTGCTGTCGCGCGCCGGCGACCAACTGGTCGCGCCACGGAGTCAACTGGAAGGCCATCTCGAGTTCCGCCGGGTACGCGTCCGGATAGTCGGTGTGCAGACGTTCGGCGATGCGCGAAGCCTCGTCTTGAGCGGCGGCCAACGTGACGCCATGAGCGAGTCGACCGAAGATTTCGGTCATCCGATGGGCTCGGTCGTCCTGCATCGTGGCGCTGTTGTAGTGGTCGTTGGTGCTGTAGTTGGCGTACAGATCGAGTTCACGTTCCGTCGCGTAGTGGGCGCCGGGTTCTAGCACGCCGACGATCGTTGCTGTGAGCGCGGTCAGATCCAGCGCCTGCCCGACCACCGCGGGATCGGCATCGAAGCGACTCTGCCAATAGGCGTGGCTGAGAACGACGGTCGGCGGAGCATTTCGGGCGCGATCGGAGTCGGCCAACAGTCGACCGTGCAAAGGCCGCATGCCGAGCACGTCGAAGAAGTTTGCGGTCACGAGGCCTACGGTTACACGATGGGGCTCGCCTCGGCCCAGAACGCTGAAGGTCCAATCGCCATACTCGACCACTTCGTCCAACGCGTCGGCCTGCGTGCGGAGATCGGCGGTCTCCACGAACGAGAAGTACGAATCCTCAACGCCGATGCCGAGTGCGGGCTGGGTGATCCGCACAATTCGGTCGGCGTCCGGGTACGGCAGCGGACGCAGCAACACGCCATTGACCACCGAGAAGATGGCCGTATTGGCACCAATGCCCAGGCCGAGCGTGACGATGAACGTCAGCGCGAAGCCCCAGTCGCGTGTCAACGCGCGCAGCGCGTAGCGAAAGTCACCCATGCCGGGAGTCTATCGGGCCCTCCGCCCGCTGTCGGCGCCGCGCTCTAGGAACCTGGACCGAATTCGCTGCGAAAGACTTCGGTAGTCTCCTGCGGCACGTGACACTGGCTGCAGCGCGCGCGCTCTGGGTGACTCGTCCGGATCGCTTCACGCGCCGCCGGACCCGCATGGCACGCGGAACAGTTCTCGCGCATCAGAAGCTTGTGCGGCATCACGGGCGGCGCCATCTCGTTGAGTCGCCGACCTCGACGTAGGTCCTGACGAATCCCGACGAACGAATTCTCGGCGAACACGTCTGTGGTCTTTGGGAACACGTGACACTGGGTACAGCGGCTGGTAGCGCTCATCCCGGCCGTCAACTCATGCGGCGAGGGCGGCGCGAAGCCAACGTCGGGAACTTCCATGCCTTGTGCGTTGTGGCACTGCACGCAACTCATCCCGAAGTTCTCGTGCGGCGCGACCGGCGGCGCGCCATCGTAGGCCCGCCGTGCGGCACGTTCAGTCGCGGGGCTGCGCGGATCGTCGGCGCCAACGCAGGCGCCAACGCCGAAGGCGATCACCGCCGTGGCGACAGCCGCCGCCATCGACCTCAGATCCGTTCGATGCGAACCGCGCATTTCTTGTAGTCCGGTTCCTTACTGATGTTGTCCATCGCATCGAGCGTCAACACATTCACCAGCCGGTTCTCGTCGAAGAAGGGCACGAAGACTCGGCCCTGAGGTGGCTTGCCGCGCCCATCAACCACGACCGTCAGTTCGAGTTCTCCACGGCGAGAAGACACCCGGGCCCGGTCGCCATCGTTGAAACCCAGCTCCTGGGCGTCCACGCGATTCAGTTCGACGTAGGCCTCGGGGACGGCCTGATGGAGCTGCGGCACGCGCCGCGTCATCGAACCGGAATGCCAGTGTTCGAGAACCCGCCCGGTCGTCAGCCACAGCGGATAGTCCTCGTCAGGAACCTCGGCAGGCGGGTGGTACGGGCGCAGCCAGACTGCCGCCCTCTCTCCGTTGGCCTTGGCCTTGTAGAAGTGCACGCCCTCGTCCTTCTCAACGTACGGATCGTGGCCAGCCGCGTACCGATAGCGTGTCTCCTGGCCGTCGACCACCGGCCAGAGCATGCCGCGCGTTCCCTGCAACTGTTCGTAGGATGCGAGGTCCTTGCCGATGCCAAGTCCAAATTGTCGGTATTCCTCGAACATGGCCTCATGCCAGTTGTCCTCGGGCCACGGGAACAGGTCACCGTGGCCCATGCGGCGGGCCACTTCCATAATCTGCCAGGCGTCCTCGCGGGCCTCGCCGGGCGGCTCGACAAGCTGGTTCCACTGCTGCGTTCGACGCTCGGAGTTGCCGAACACGCCCTCGCGTTCCACCCACGCCGCGGAGGGCAGAATCAGGTCCGCCTCGGCGGTCGTCGGCGTCGGATAGATGTCGGACACGACAATGAAGCGATCGTCGTCGGGCTCACGGTGCATGCGGTTGAGCGCCGGCATGGTCACCCACGGGTTGGTCACCTGGATCCACATCACCTTCACGTCGCCGCGCTCGAGTGCGCGGAACATGTCGACGGCGTGGTAACCCGGCACTCCGTTCAGGGTCCCCGGTTCAAGGTTCCAGATGTCCTCGGCCTTCGCCCGGTGCTCAGGGTTGTTGACCACCATGTCAGCGGGTAGCCGGTTTGACAGCGTCCCGACCTCTCGCGCTGTCCCGCACGCAGACGGCTGGCCCGTCAGGCTGAATGGATTGGCACCCGGTCGACTGATCTTGCCGGTGACCAGGTGCAGATCGGTGATCAGGTTGTTCATCCAGGTGCCGCGCGTGTGCTGATTCACGCCCATGCACCAGAGGCTCACTGTGCCCCGCCCTGAGTCCCCGTACATCGCAGCGAGCGCTTCGATCTGTGCGGCTGACACGCCGCAGACCTCGCTCACATGCTCCGGTGTGTAGTGCGCCAGGAACTCCTCCATCTCGGCAAGCGAGGACGCCGACGCCTCGTCCTTGAATCCATAGCGCGGCGCCTCGCCATCGGCCGGATCCGTAGAGGTTCCATCTTCGCCCCAACAGCCGAACCCGATGTCCTCGATGTCTTCTGTGCCGCGTTTGAACACGACGTTCTCTTCCATGAACGCGCGGTCCAGTTTGTCGTCACGGAACAGCACGTGGAGGATCGCGTTGGCCAGGGCCAGGTCCGAGCCCGGGACGATCTCGAGATACATGTCCGCGTAGTCGGACGTGGGTGTGCGCCGCGTCGCGATATCGACGATGCGAACCCCGGGATTGGTGCGCTTGTTCTCGAGGATCCGAGAGAACAACACCGGGTGCATCTCGGCCATGTTGTTGCCCCAGAGGATGAAGTCGTCGCCGGCTTCGAAGTCCTCGTAGCACCCCATCGGTTCGTCGCTCTGGAACTGCGTCATGAAGCCCATCACGGCGGACGCCATGCAGAGCCGCGCGTTCGGATCGACGTTGTTCGAACCGAGGCCGGCACGGAAGAACTTCGACGCCGCGTAGCCGTCGTGCACACCCCACTGCCCGGAGCCATACATGGCCACCGACTCGGGGCCGTGGGCGTCGACCGCATCCTGGAGCTTCTCGGCAATCAGATCCAGCGCCTCATCCCACGGAATCTGCCGCCAGTCATCACCGTCACGCAGCATCGGATGCGTGAGTCGCTCCTCCCCGTACAGGAAAGCGGGTAAGTGGTAACCCTTCACGCAGAGCAGGCCGCGGTTCACGGGGCTCGCTTCGTCGCCGCGCACCGCCATCACCTGGCCGTCGGCCACGCCGACTTCCACACCGCACCCCGTGCCGCAGAAGCGACACGGCGCCTTGTTCCAATCGAGGTCGGCATCATTGATAGCCCGCTGGCCATCGACGATGTCGCCGGCGCGCTCCTGGTCGCCGCACGAGAAGGCAGCAACCCCAGCGCTGGCCAGCCCGGCAGCCTTGAACAGGTCCCGGCGTTTCATGTGTTCACTCCGTGTCGCTCGGACTCAGCTAGAAGTTGTTGCCGTCGCGTTCGCCGCCCTGTCCATAGCGACGCTCCATTTCCTCGCGAATGCGCGCTGACTGCTCCGCCGCACCCTCTTCAAACCACACGTGCTCAGGACGACTGAGAATGTCGTTGATCACCCGATTGATCTCGGTGCGCGCTGCGCCGCCGGCGTGATCAGCCATCTCGCGCGCCTGCGGTATCAGCTCCATGTAGAAGCGTTCGGCGACCTCGTACATGCCATGCCAGTGCGCGTAGTCGGGGGCCATCATCGACGCACCGTGACGCGCCCGCCGCCCCTCGTGGTGCCACAGGTAGAACCAGGTCCACTCGATTTCCTCGTCGAACTGCGTCGGCGAGCGAGTCCCGGTGTCGGCGAGAACGGCCATGATCGCCTGACCCGGCTTCGCGAACTTCTCGTTGTAGAGCACGACGAAATCGTCGTACTGGGCATAGAAGGAGTTCACGTAGTCGGGCGAATGGCAATGCGAGCACACATCCTTCATGCGGTTGCGCTTGTCTTCCCAGCTATCAACCGTGAGCGCGCGGCGCTCATCCGGGTCATCCGTCTTCACGATCGCGTGGTTGATGTCGGTGTCCATCGCCACCGACACGGGCGGGCGGTTGGTCCACGAAATGCGTTCGCCTGGATCGTGAGTGATCTTTCCGCCGTTACGCAGGTTGCCGGACATGTGGCATGTCGCGCAGGTCGGTGCGGCGGAATAGTCCGCGCCAAGCACCCAATCGGTGGCGTTCAGGTTCATGTCGTCCTTGAGGTCGCGATAAGCGATCCCGTGCTTGGACTCCTCGTAGATCTCCTTTTGCGGGTGATCTGGACCGAGATGGCACTGGCCGCAGTTCTCGGGCTGGCGCGCGCGGCGCGGCGAGAAGTCGTGGCGACTGTGGCAGGCGGTGCAGGAGCCGGCGGACCCGTCGAGATTCAGGCGGCCGATACCCGTGTTGGGCCACGTGCCGGTGTCGAACATCGGGCGCCCGTTGGCGTCCTTCACAATCGACGCGAGGATTGCCTGGTTGGTCGGCACGCCGTTCTCGTCGGGGGCGAGTTCGTCGACCGTGATCAGGCTACCGTCGGTACTCTGCAGCGCCACCTTCGCGCCGTGGCACTGCTGGCAACCCGACTGCGCGCTCGCGAGGCCGTTCACCATGTCGAACGAACGCCCGGGAGTCGGCGAGTGTGGGTTGAAGTCTTCGCGCGAGCCTTCGACGGTCTCGGCTAGGAAGTTGTCGAGCGATGCCAGGATATTGCCGGCCTTCGAGTGGTGGCTGGCCTCGAACTCCGCCGACTCCTCGACGTGACAGCGCGAACAATCGCGCGGTGTCACGATCGTGGCAATCGACTGCCCGTAGTGCTCGAAGGCATCGGGCTCGACCGATTCGGCGGTATGACACTCGACACAGCCGACACCCTTCTCGGCGTGGGTGCTGCCCTCCCAGTGATCCACGATCCCGGGGTTCGCCTGCGCGTGACAGTCCACGCAGGCCACGGAACTCGCGGGCGCGCTCACGCTCGCCGGGCGCAACCCGGCCTCCTCGGCGCGCCGCGTCGTTTCGAGCCACTGCACGAGGACCAGCGAGACCAGGAAAAGGCCTCCCATCGCCCCGATGATCCAGCGTTTGGTTTCAAGTGTCATGGCAGCTTCCTTTGGCAGCGAGTTGCGCAGGTCAGTGAGCGACCAACGCTTCCCACATCGTGAGCGCGATGATTGCAAGAACGCCGACGATGCCGATCCAGACACTCGCTTCCTGGAAGCGAGTGCGCTTGCGGATCTGCGCATCGATGAATGGCCAGGTGAACATGATGAAAACGACGAAGCCGGTGGACAGGATCGCGAATGTTCCCGGGAACAACTTCAACCAGCGGAACACCACATAGAAAAACCACTCGGGCTTGATCACTTCGGGAGTAGTGAGCGGGTCTGCTTCGGGACCCATCGATGCCGGGAAGATCGTGGCCAGCGCCGACAGCAGGATCATCAAGAACAGACCGAGCATGAGCTCGGTGTACATGTGATCCGGAAAGAAGCTGAAGGTCTTGGGCTTCGACTCGTCCTCGTCCTTGAACTTGAACTCGGTGACGCCCTGCAGGCGGATGATCATGATGTGAACGACGAGCAGGCCGATCAGCGCGACGGGGAGCACCGCCGCGTGGAGCACGAAGAACCGCGACAGCGTGCGCGAGTTGTACGTCTCGCCGGCCAGCATCAGGTTCTTGACGAAACCGCCGATCACGGGCACCGAGTCCGCCATGTTGGCGCCCACCGTCGCACCCCAGAAACTGAGCTGCTCGAACACCAGGCTGTAGCCGGTGAACCCGAGCGTCAGCGTGCAGAGGAGCAGGAACATCCCGATGATCCAGTTGATCTCCCGGGGCTTCCGGTAGGCGCCCGTGAAGTACACGCGCATCTGGTGCAGCACCACGGCGGCGATCATCAGCGTGGCCGCCCACTTGTGGACGCTACGGAGATACCAACCGAATGCCGCTTCCTCCGTGATGTAGCGAACGGAGGCGTACGCCGAGCCGGTTGAGGTCTCGTAGTAGAAGGCCAGCAGGATGCCCGTGATGATCTGGATGACGAAGAGGTATGCGGGGGTGCCACCCAGCGCGAACCACCAACGCTTCATGTGGTTCGGAACCGGTTCGTTGGTCATCTCGCGGATCACTTCCGGCGAAACTGGCAAACAATCCTGGAACCACTGGGCGATTGCGCTCATCCAAGCTCCCCATCGCGGGGCGGACGCGCCAGCGGCGACAGACAGGGGTCGTGTCCCGGCGCGCTCGCGCAATCATCGTCGATCACCCGGCCTGAAGACGCCGCGTCCGCCACGAGTCGCGCGGTGGGCACCCGGATAAACAGCAGATTGCCGTCCACGCGCAGCGGGTACCTCGGCAGCGTCTGGCCAGCATCGCCGGGAGGTCCCGCGGTGCCGACACCCGCCGAATCAAAGACTCCGTTGTGGCACGGACAGAAGTAGCGCTGGTTGGCGTCTTCCCAGTGCACCTGGCAGCCCAGATGCGGACAGGTACTCGAGAGCGCGATGAAGTCCTCCGCGACGCCATCGCGTGCACGCCGCGTGATGTTTACCGTTTCGCCACCCGGAGCCTGGTAGCGAAGGGAATCACCGACACCAAGCCGGGCCAGGTCTGCGACGAACTGCCAGCTCCCTGTGTCGGGTCGTGCTGGATACAGGTAGCGGGCAGCAACCGCTCCGAACGCCCCGTAGCCACCAACCAGACCGGCCGCCATGGCGAAGTTCGAGGCTTGACCCAGAAATCCCCGCCGACCTTGAACCGGCCCGTCATCGTGGCTGGAATCGTCAGCCATTGCGTCCACTCCGCCTTAGGGGTTCAGCGAGATATCGCGAGGTCGTCATCCTACCGAAAATCGGCATCAAAAACGATAGGGGTGTCTGTTTATCCCGAATCAAAATGAATACTGCGTCCAGACCCAGATCTTCGTGGTGTCCGACGAGAACTCGTCGGCGCTGTAGACGCCGCCCTTCAGACCGAAGAGCTGACTCCACGCCGTCCGATACGTAACCTGGAAGTCGAACTCGCTGCCGTAGCGCGAATTGCCCGTCGTCGCGCCGAAGTCGTGGTAGCGCAACTGCCAGCGCACCGGGCCGAGTGGGCCGTCGAGCTTCACGTGGAAGTCGGCCAAACCGTTGGTGGGCGTGCTGAGAAATTTGTCGACCCACCCGTTGAACGCGTGGTTCGTTCCGAGCACGAACTGGAACTGGCCGTCCTCTGGGCTTCCACCGATGCGCTCGACGCCGACTCTCAGCGTGAACCCGCGGTAGCCAAGGCCGCCCTCGACATGCAGATAGTCGGCGTTGATCCGCACGGGGTTGTCGCCGGCGTCGGTCTGCGTGGCGTACTCGAACTCGTAGTGCAGCCTGAGGTCCCCGGTGGGTCGGGAGCCCTTCACCTCGGCGCCCACCGTGTTCCGCGACAGCCCCGCGAACTCCAGCTGGTCGTAGCGCAGCAGATACGCGTAGCCAGTGATCGCGAACAGGCCCTCGAAGTCGTAGCTAGCGTTGATCAGATGTGACGAAGTATCGATCTTGTCGCGGAAGATCCGGTGCGCCCGGTTCAGGTACGCATACTTCGCCGTGAAGTTATCGATACTCCGGTTGGTCGCCGTGATCGCGTCGTGCGACTGCCAGTGCTGGCGCCAGCCCACCGCGCCAACGTGCCGCTGATCGTCGTAGTTGATGACCTGACGACCGAGACGAACTCCCGTCTCGCCACCCGCGTAGCCCACGTAGGCCTGCAACATCTCCGTACCAGGTGGGTCGGCGATCACGGGATAGTCAGTCACGCCGTTGCCGCTGTCTCCGAAGCCTTTGTTGTTGTGGTCATCGCCCCACCCGACGTCAGTCACGTTCTCGGCCTGCAAAAAGACGCGGAATCCACGATAACGCTGCGTGCCGTAGCTCAGGGCGGTGCGCAGTGTCGACGCCTTGCCGTTGTTGGCGAACACAGCTTCGTCAACGAACTCGTAGCGATACCGGAGATCGACCGCAGCATCCCCGCCACTCAACGCATCCGCGAAGGAGATCGAGCTCTCCTCCTGGACGTTCCTCTTCGTTGCCGCTTCTTCGACGGTTGCCGCCTCGGGCTTCGGCTTGTCCTCCGCCTTTCCGGCGTCTTGCTGCGCCAGCGCAGCGGGGGTTAACCCGAGCGACAAGATCACTGCAACGATCCACGTTTTCTGCTTCACAGCTCGCCTCGTGGTTTGGGACGGCCCGTCCCTGCCTTAAATCGGTCTCTATGGTCCTATTTATATCAACCTGATGACCGCACCGCTCATCCCGAGATGGGGCTTGACCCAAATTTAGCCACGGCTAAAAATAGCAGAGCACCACCAACCGCCCGAGGCGATCTCCTTGCCGGACAACACGAACACAACCCTTGCCGACCTCGACCCCGGCGACCGTGCGGCTGTGATCCGCATCGGAGCCGAGCTGGAGGAGGGCGAACGCCGCCGCCTGCTCGAACTCGGGCTGTTCCCCGGCACGGTTGTGGAGGCGGTACTGGACAGCCCGCTCGGCGACCCCACGGCGTACCGCGTGCGTGACATAACGGTGGCGTTGCGACGCGAGCAGGCGCAGTGGATCGAGGTGCGACATGTCAGCTGACACGCAACCGGCGCGACTGCCGGACGATCGGGCTCAGGGCGTGGACGCCGCCTGTGAGGCGTGCCGACTCTGCCAGGGTCCTCAACTCTGGGGCATCGACCTCGACGAACACGACTACCTCGTCGCCCTCGCCGGCTCGCCCAATGTTGGCAAGAGCACCGTCTTCAACGCCCTGACCGGGATGCGGCAGCACACCGGCAACTGGCCGGGAAAGACCGTCGCCCGCGCGGAGGGCAGCTACATCCACGACGAGTCGCGCTATCGCCTCGTCGACCTGCCGGGGATCTACACCCTGATCACGCCGCAGGCCGAGGAGATCATCGCGCACGATTCTCTCGTGTACGGGCGCGCCGACGTTACCGTGCTGGTGCTCGACGCCAGTCAGCTCGAACGGAACATGAGCCTGGCGCTCCAGGTCCTCGAAGTCACGAGCTCGGTCGTGATCTGCCTGAACCTCATCGACGAGGCCAATCGTCACGGCGTGCAGATCGACGCCGCGGAACTCGAGCAGTTCCTCGGCGTCCCTGTGATTCCAACGGCAGCCCGCTACGGGCGGGGCCTGGATGAGCTGCGTGCCGCGGTCCATGCAGTGGCCACGGGCGCTCGCGAGACCAAGCCCTATCGATACACGGAGTCACGCCCCGAACTCGATGCACTCCTCGATCGGGTCACCGCACGGATCGAATCGGACTATCCGGGTGTCCCGGCGGCACGCTGGCTAGGTCTCCGCCTGCTCGACGGCAACCCGCCGCTCGTTGAAGCGGTCCGCCAGGGCGACCTGCGCGAACTGCAGTCGCCCGACGGCGAGGGAGCACCGAAAGTGATCCGGCTCGACGGAGCGGACAACGGCCAGCGCGGGAGTCAGCTCGTCGCATGGATTGCCGACCAAGCCGCGGCCGTGCCCGACTTCTACATCGACGTCGTCGGCCTGCTCCACGAGCGAGCATCGGAGCTGACCGCCGCGGTGAGCCGGCGAGAGCGCAAGCTCGATCCGGGCGCCACGATCGACCGGCTGCTCACGAGCCGGTGGTTCGGCTTCCCGCTCATGCTGCTCATGTTGGCCGTGGTGTTCTGGTTAACGATCGCGGGGGCCAACGTACCGAGCGCGATGCTGGCGACTCTGTTGATCGACTCGTTCCACCCGGCACTCAAGGGCTTCGGCGCCACCATCGGTCTGCCCGCATGGCTGAACGGGCTGCTGTTCGACGGTGTCTACCTGTCCACGGCCTGGGTCATCAGCGTCATGCTTCCGCCGATGGCGATCTTCTTTCCGCTGTTCACGCTCCTGGAAGATCTCGGCTATCTGGCACGCGTCGCCTTCAACCTGGACGCGCTATTTCAGCGAGTTGGCGCCCACGGCAAACAGGCAATGTCGATGAGCATGGGATTCGGCTGCAACGCCGCTGGAGTGATCGCGACGCGGATCATCGACAGCCCGCGCGAACGGCTGATCGCGATCATCACAAACAACTTCGCGCTGTGTAACGGCCGCTGGCCAACGCAGATCCTCATCGCGTCGATCTTCATCGGGGCCCTCGCGCCGCCCGCGCTGGCGGGCATCGTCGCCGCGAGCGCGGTCGTGGGAGTCGCTTTGCTGGGGATCTTCCTGACGTTCGTGACGTCCTACGTCCTGTCGACGACTGTCCTCAAAGGCGAAGCCTCAACGTTCAGCCTGGAACTCCCGCCCTACCGCAAGCCACGCCTTCTCGCGACGCTATACACGTCACTCATCGACCGGACGATCTTCGTGCTGTGGCGAGCCATCGTGTTTGCCGCGCCGGCGGGCGCCGCAATCTGGCTATCGGCCAACGTCATGATTGGCGGCGCATCGATAGCCGCGCACCTGATCAGCATGCTCGATCCGATCGGCGTACTGATCGGTCTCAACGGCGTGATCCTCCTGGCCTACGTGCTCGCGATCCCGGCCAACGAGGTCGTGATCCCCACGGTGCTCATGCTCACTGTTCTTGCCGGCGGTGCCGTCGGCGCGGGCGCGGGGACGGGCGTGATCTTCGAACTGGATTCCGAAACAGCGATCGCCGATCTGCTCATTGGCACAGGGGGCTGGACCCTCCTCACGGCGATCAACCTGATGCTGTTCTCGCTCCTGCACAACCCGTGCTCCACCACGATCTACACGATCTACAAGGAAACGGGCAGCGCGAAATGGACCGCCGTGGCAACGCTCTTGCCGACGTTCCTCGGCCTGGCCACGACGCTTCTCGTCGCACAGGTCTGGTACCTGCTTACCTGACCGACGACTACACTCGGGGCAGTGGGTTTCCATCGCGCCGTCCAGCGCGATTCAGCGCCGGAGTCGAGCGTGCGACAGATGTGGATCAACGCTACAGCTCACCTCGCTGTGGCTCTGGTCATGCTCGCGGGAGCAAGCGGCGCCGCGGCCCAGACCCTCTCGCTCGATTCCATCTTCGTCGACGGCGACTTCGACCCGGCTCGCTTCGGGCCCGCCCGCTGGCTCGATGGCAACTCGTACGCAACGCTCGAACCCTCCGCGGAACATCGCGGCGTTGTGGACCTGATCCGCTACGACGCGGCTACCGGGCGGCGCAGGACTCTGGTGCGGACGCGCGAACTCATCCCGGACTTCCGCAACGAGCCCCTGCTGATCGAGGACTACGCGTTCTCTCCCGACGGGGCGCTCCTGCTGATCTTCACCAACTCGGAGCGAGTCTGGCGGACGAATAGTCGCGGCGACTACTGGATCTTCAGTCTGGGCGATCGAACGCTGCGGCGGCTCGGTGGGTCGGCCCGGGACTCCGAACTCATGTTCGCGAAGTTCGCGCCGGACTCCACGCGCGTCGCGTACGTGCGGCGCAACGACCTGTACCTCGAAGATCTGCGCACGAACGCGATCACACGACTCACCCACGACGGATCCGACACCCTCGTCAACGGAACCTTCGATTGGGTATACGAAGAGGAGCTCGGCCTCCGCGACGGTTTTCGTTGGAGTCCTGACGGGAATCGAATCGCCTTCTGGCAGATCGACAGCGAATTGGTGTCCGAGTTCATTCTCGTGAACTACACCGCGGAGCTCTATCCCCAGCTGACCCGGTTCCCGTACCCGAAGGCAGGGGAGATCAATCCGGCTGCGCGCCTCGGAACGATCCCGGCCGGTGGCGGCGAAATTACCTGGGTTGAACTCGACGGGTCACCGCGAGAGTCCTACCTGGCGCGCATGAACTGGTCCAACGCCGGTGAGCTGGTTCTCCAGCAGCTGAATCGACGCCAGAACCGCAACGACGTGCGTCGCGTCAACGTGGCCACCGGTGAATCCACGCGACTGTTCCTCGAGGAGGACGACGCCTGGGTGGACATCCGCAACGACTTGCACTGGATCGAGTCCGGGGAGTCGTTCACCTGGGTGAGTGAACGCGACGGCTGGCGCCGCGTGTATCGCGTGGATGGCGGCGACGGCGTCCGCGCGATCTCACCGCCGGGCATCGACATCACCGAACTCGTCGCCGTCGATCCGCAATCAGGCTGGTTCTACTACCTCGCATCTCCCGACGACCCGGGCCAACGCCATCTCTATCGGGGCCGGCTCGAGCCGAACGGAACACCGCTGGGTGAGCGCATCACGCCGCAGAACCAGCCTGGCAACCACAGCTACCAGGTCGCCCCGGGGGGACGGTGGGCCATCCACACGTGGTCGAGATTCGATCAGCCGCCGCGGATCGCCGTGGTGGAACTGCCCAGCCACCGCGAGGTGAACCTACTGGAGAGCAGTGAGCGTCTCGCCACGCGCATGGCCTCAGTCGAGGGCGAGCACGAGTTCTTCCGCGTGCCGATCGACGATGACCTCGAGCTTGATGGCTGGGCGATGTATCCGTCCGACTTCGATCCGGAACAGCGTTACCCGGTGCTGTTCTTCGTCTACGGAGAACCCGCGGGCCAGACTGTGCGCGATGCATGGCAGGGCCGCCGCGGCCTCTGGCACCGCTACCTGACAACCCTGGGCTACGTGGTGATGAGCATCGACAATCGCGGCACTCCGGCTCCTCGCGGGCGCGACTGGCGCAAGGTCGTCTACGGCGACGTAGGCACGTTGGCCGCCGCGGACCAGGCAGCGGCGGTACGCGCGCTCGCCGCCCGGCACGACTGGGTCGACCTGAATCGCATCGCAATCTGGGGCTGGTCCGGCGGAGGCTCGATGACCCTCAACGCGATGTTCCGCTACCCCGACTTGTACCAGACAGGCATGTCCGTGGCGCCTGTTCCTGATCAGCGCTACTACGACACGATCTATCAGGAGCGGTACATGGGTCGACCGCAGGATAATGCGGACGGGTACCGCAGCGCCTCGCCGATCAGCCACGCGCAGAATCTTGCGGGCAACCTGCTTGTCGTGCACGGCACCGGCGACGACAACGTGCACTACCAGGGCACTGAAGCACTCATCGACAAGCTTGTCGCGAACAACAAGCACTTCACGATGATGGCCTACCCGAACCGCACTCACGGGATCTCCGAAGGGGCCGGCACCACGCGACATCTGTACGGGTTGTTGACCCGCTATCTGCGCGAACATACCCCGCCCGAATCACCCCCTCACTGAGCTCTCCATCTTGGTCGGTGACCACGCCCTGGGTCGATCCGCCGCAAAGGCATATGATCCCGGCAAACCCCGGAGGGAACCTTGCCTAGCACCCGTCGTGATTTCGTCCGTCGAGCCGGATGGTCTGCCCTTGCAGCCACCGGCCTCAGCTCCACCATCACCACGATCGGCTGCCGCGCCGAGCAAGCTCCGGCTGAAGCCGAAGCGGTCGTCGCCGCGGCACCGTGGTTCAGAATCTCGCTCGCTGAGTGGTCGCTTCACCGCGCGCTGAACAACGGGGAGTTGACCAATCTCGACTTCATCACGGAAGCCCGGCAAACCTACGGCGTCGAAGGCGTCGAGTACGTCAACGTCTTCTTCATGGACCGCGCCCGTGATCAGGACTACCTGGAAGAGATGCGTACCCGCTGCGACGGCGAGGGCGTGGAGAGTGTTCTCATCATGTGCGACGGCGAAGGACGCCTCGGCGACCCCGACGACGGCGCCCGCGGCACGGCCGTCCTGAACCACGTGAAATGGCTGGAAGCCGCCGCCTTTCTCGGGTGCCACGCAATCCGAGTCAACGCGGCGTCCGAGGGCACCTGGGAAGAACAAAGCGCACTGGCTGCGGACGGTCTCCACCAGCTCGCCGTTCACGGAGAAGAACACGGTCTCGACGTGCTTGTGGAAAACCACGGCGGCCTGTCATCCAACGGCGCTTGGTTGGCCGAGACGATCGGCCGCGGCGATCACGCGCGTCTCGGCACGCTGCCGGATTTCGGCAACTTCCGCATAGCCGAAGGGGACATGTACGACATCTATCAGGGCGTTGAAGAACTGATGCCGATGGCCCGCGCTGTGAGCGCGAAGTCGCACGACTTTGATGCCGATGGCAACGAGACCGCCAAGGACTATCGCCGGCTGCTTGAGCTCGTGCGAGACGCCGGCTACCGAGGCTGGGTGGGGATCGAATACGAAGGCACGATCGCACCCGAGCCGGAAGGCATCATGGCCACGAAGCGACTTCTCGAAAACGTGCGCACCGAACTGGCCGCTGGCGCTTGAGCGACTGGCTGCAGCTGCTCGTTTTCCTGCTCGTGGCGGCGGCGATCTTTGCCCTGATCAGCCGCGCCATGCGTAAGCGGGATGAGCGGTGGGAAAGCGAAGACTGGCGCCAGCCCGATCGCGACTCGGTGAAGTTCGGGACTCCGCTGCTCGAGATCCAGTCGATGTTGGAACCCGATCGCAAGCACCAGGTCGAGGAGACCCGGCGTGCCCGACTCGAGGAAGAAGAGTCGGGAGATCCGCCGGACGCCGGCCGTGCCGAAGACGACTGAACCAATGCGCTAGATGATGGAGAACCTAGTGGACAAGGCACAGATCGCCGGCGTGGGCCAGATCGCGATCAACACGCACGACATCGAACGGGCCACAGCCTTCTATCGCGACACCCTCGGTCTACCGCATCTGTTCACCGCCGGCCCCATGTCATTCTTCGACGCTGGCGGCGTTCGCTTGATGCTGGCGATGCCCGACCGAGCGGAGTTCGATCATCCATCGTCGGTGATCTACTTCACCGTGAACGACGCCCGCGCGGCGTACGCGGAGCTGCACGACAAGGTGAAGTTCCTGCAGGAGCCGCTGGTGGTTCACGCGACGGAAACGTCCGAGCTCTGGATGGCCTTCTTCCACGACACCGAGGGCAACACGCTCGCCCTCATGAGTGAGCTTCCGAAGGAGGCGTGATGGAGGTCCGCAAGGCGGCACTGCGACTCCTCATCGTCTCGATCCTCGTGAGTGGCGGTCTGGCCATCGGGGTTCTGCTCACGCCTGAGATGAGCCGAGGTGCGGCCAAGGTCTTGATCTCGGCGCTGGCGACGTCCGGTGCGAGTATTGCCGGCATGGCCTGCGGCGCCGCATGGGATCGTGACCGCTGGCGCGGTGCAGCCCTGACGGGATTGATGGTCGCAGGCGCATCGCTCGCCTTGACGCTGATTGCGATCTGGTTCGAACCTGAACCGATCAACACGATCATGAAGGCCGTCGGGACGTGTTGGATCTTCACGGCCGCAGGCGCTCACATCAGCCTGCTCGGGCTGGCGCCAGACGAGCCGATCCTCGGGCGTATCCGAATGATCACCGTCGTCACAGCGCTGCTTCTCGCGGCTGGCATCGCACTGCCCGTCTGGACCGAGGATTTCGACAACGAGCCTTATCAACGCGGCGTCGGCGTGATCGCGGTCATCACACTCATGGGGTCGCTCAGCCTACCCGTCATCGCGCGACTGCGCGCCCTTCCCGACGCGCCAGGCCCGTCGCCCGAGCCACGCCTGATGTGTCCGCGGTGCGGCCACGTGCAATCGGCCAAACTGGGGCCTGTGCAGTGCACGCTACCGTGTCGAGCTCGATCTGGACTAGCGCGTGCGCGCCGTCCACACGTCAGGCTGCGCACGAAGACGAGTGCTGATCCAGGCGGCCTGGAATGCATCCGCGGTCCCGACGAGCCCCATGTAGTCCCCCAGGAACCAGCCCCGGCTACTGTGCGCCGCGTTCCTCAGATCGAAGCTCTTACGTGTCATCCGGAAGGTCCGATCGAACGATCCTGCCGAGTCAGCCGAAATGCGCACGAACACGTCTGCCCTGACCGACCGAGTCGGATCGTTTTGCAGGCTGTAGTAGCTCACCCCGACTTCGCCTTCGCCGTTCACGGCGATCGCCGGCGTGAAGGCCGGAACATCCGCCGGTGCATCCACGACATCGGTAGGGGTCGACCACTTGCCGCCGCCGTTCGTCGACCTGGCAACCAAGATGCGCGGCACGTCGCTCCGGCTGTCCTGCCAGGCGACGTACAGATTCCCCTTCTTCGGATCGACTGCGAAAGAGGCCAGGCTGAATCCATCACGAACATCCGTCACGCTCGCCCCGACGATGTCCCACAAGCGTCGCGACTGCTTCCACGTACGCCCGCCGTTGTTGCTGGACGTGAGAAACAGCGCATAACGATTGGCGGGGTCAGCCCCCTCGGCCGTGAACAGCAGATAGACGCGGCCCTTCTTCCCCACGCGTGGAATCACTCCGCCACCGATCGCTCCGGTGCGCACGAGGCGGGGGGCTTCGAACGTCGCACCGTCGTCGAGCGACCGCGCGGAGTAGATGTCCTGACGGACGAATGCGTTGCCCGCGCTGTTGAGCACGTTCACATCCCAGGCGACGTAGACCGTACCCGCGTACTTACTCCCAGCCACGGTGTCGACCGTGAGCGCGTTCTTGTCGTTGAAGTCGGGGTCCTTGGACTCAGTGACCACCGCGGGTGCGCCCCAGGTAAGCCCGCCGTCGGCCGAGCGACTCACGACGATCGCCGTGGGGAACGGAGCGGAATCGCCGCCCACGAGGCTGGAGTAGTACACGGCGCCATCGGGGCCGAACTCCGGCCACGGATCCGCCACGAGATCCCAAGGACCCGCGCGCGTTCCTGCATCGTGCGTCAGCCCGGGCAGAACCGTCTCTTTCCAGCGCTTGCCGCCATCGACAGAAACGGCGGCTACGTGCGCCTGCGCGGACCCCGCAAAGTAGCGATTCTCCTGCCACGCCGCGACAAGATGATCCGGGTCCTCGGGGTTGATATGGATGTAGGGCTCAGCCTGCGTCCCGCGCTGCGCGCCCGTCACATCATCGAGCACATCCGTGCTCACGCGCCGCGGCTGGGTCCCCTTCTGCGGCTTGTCTGCGGCGCTACCAACGTCGGGGAGCACGACAACCGCCAGACCAACAGCTCCAACGGCCAGCCAACTCAACCAGCGAACACGCACGTACCCCTCCTCGCCCTCAAGGGCCGCCAGGGGATATCGCTCAGCTGTCGCTCAGATCCTTTACTCGGATATTGCGGAAGTAGACCGACGAGTCATGATCGTGGTTCTGCAGGCCGATGTAGCCGCGGTCTGCAAAGTCAGTCACCTTTCCACGTGGCTCAGCCATCCAGTCGACCACCTGTTCGCCGTTCAACCAGACCGTGATCTGGTCGCCGACGAAGCGGATGCGGTAGTCGTTCCACTGGCCGGTAGGCTTGGACTCGATGCTGGTGGACGGCTCCGCGTCGTACACGGCACCGGTCTGATGCACGCCGTTCGTCGAGGCATCGTGAATCTGAATCTCGAACGAGTGGTAGATGTACTCGTCGCTCGATGGCATCCCGGGCACGCGCACGAACACGCCTGAGTTGGACTCCTCGAGCGAAGTCTTGAACTCCAGACGCAGTTCGAAGTCCGAGAACTCCGTGGTGTGCCAGAACAGTCCCATGCCGCCGTGCGATGCGAGTTCGCCGGAGTCGACGTCGAGTTCAAAGTGCCCCGGTCCGTAGTGGTTCCAACCGCCCTTGTGGTACGTGCCATTGGCGTGACGCTGCAGCAGGTCGACGAAGCCGTCTTCCTGCGACGGTGCGGCGGCGCGCGCTGAGCCGAGTCCGGAGCCCAGCGCCACCAGGGCGGCCAGGCCGAAGAGAATTGCCGGCATGGGCAAACGAGCTACGTTGATGTTCATGCTTCCTCCTGCGAGGCACGTGGGTTCCATTCGCCTCGGGCGACGGCGGGCACAAAGGTATCAAGTTCCGGGCACGGAAGATGCACGGTCTGCTCACGTTCGGCGCTCATGTAGGCCGCCATCAACAGCTCGGTGACGCGGAGACCGTCCTCGAAGTTCTCCCAGGGTCGTTCACCGTTGCGGAACGCGCGCACCATGTAGCGGTTCTCGCCAACATAGCCGTATTCGGCCTCCTCGTCGGCCACCACCGGCATCATGCCCGTCTCGGCATTCTGTTTCTCGACAAGATCCTCGCCGGTGTTGCCCTGGACTTCGCGCGAGAAGAACACGCGCGGACCAGCATCCAGCGAGTTCATCGACATCGAGTACTCAGGGCCCAGCATCTCCATCGTGATCCGCAGTCCTGCGCCGACGTAGCACCAGGATGTAGTCGTTTCGACGACGCGCGGATTGCCATCGGGGTCGCGGAATTCCACCAGGGCGCGTGCGTAGTCCTCTGACGGCTTCTTGAGGTAGTCGTTCATGCCGTCACTCGCAGCACGCAGCTGCTCGGCGTATCGCGGCTGCTGCCACTTGAGGCAACTGGCGTAGCAATTGACGCTGACCGGCGTGAGCGAGTCGCGCGGCGCGCCAGGCTCGGTCAGGAGGAAACGCGCCGCCTCAACGGAGTGGCACATCATGTCGTTGATCACGCCGCCGCCCTGGAGTTCTCCGGACCAGAACCATGGCATGTGCGGTCCGGAGTGCTCTTCGGCAGCCCGCGCCAGGTATGGCGGTCCGGTGAGCGCCGCGCCGCGGGACCAGACGACGTCTTTCACGCGCTCCACGGCAGGCGTGAAGAGTTGGTTCTCGAGATACCCGTCCAGAACGTCGATCTGACCCACCAGATCGACCATCTTCCGGGCTTCGGCCACATTGCGGGCCAGCGGCTTCTCGCACGCCACGCCCACGAGTTCGCCAGCTCCCGATTTCACCGCGGCGACGATCTCTTCCATCACGTCGATGCGCGTGAAGTTCGGCGAACAGATCCAAATCGCGTCGATGCTCGGGTCCGCAACCATCTCGGTGACGGTAGGGAACGCCTGCGCGTCGCCAACGTCGCAATCGCGCGCCAGCTGGGCGGCCTCTTGCGCTGTCTCCAGCCGCCGGCTCACCACGCCTCGGACGTCGGCACCGCGCACCGATTCAAATGAACGAATGTGGAACCGGGAGACGAATCCCCCGCCCACGATGCCGATCCCGAGAGGCTTGGTCATGGTCAGTTCGCTACCGCCGGCTCGCGGTCGTCCTTGAAGAAGAGTAGATACGCGACGGCGCACCCGATGGTGATCGCGCAGGGCACCAGGAAGACCGTCGTCCAGTCGGTCACTCCGTCAACGGTGAATCGATTCTGCACCCAGCCCGCGAAATTGCTGCCAACGAAGCTGCCGATGCCGAGGGTGACAATTGCGATCAGGCTCTGCGCCGAGCCTCGGATGTCCGGCGGCGCGAGACCATCCACGTAGATGAACGCAGCCACAAAGAAGAAGACGTAGCAGAACCCGTGGAGGGTGAGCGAGGCGACGACCAGCCACCACGGCGCGCCGATCGCGAAGATCACGTAGCGGATCGGCCAGGCAATCACGCCGAGCGCAAGCGTCGCCCGCATGCCGTACTTCTTCAGGAACCACGACAGCACCACGGCCACCACGAAGATCTCGGCAATCTGCGCGATGGTCATCACCGCCGGCACGCTGGCCGATGCGATACCGATGCGAGCCGACTCCAGGTAGGGCCCGGTGAGCACATAGTAGAACTGCAACTCGGTGGCCACAACGAACGAGATCGCCATGAACGTGGCGAAGTTACGATCGCCGAGCATGCGTAGCGCCTCGAGGAACGCCCACGGACTGGACGACTCCTTGTTGGGCGGCGTGTGCGGCAGCATGAACGACTGCAGCCCCATCACGATCGAGAACACACCCGCGAGCATGAGCATATCGCCGCTGCCGGCGCCGCCCATCGTGCGCCACGCGGTCAGCGCCCACCCGGCCGCGATCCACCCGATCGTGCCCCACACCCGCACGCGGCCGAACTCGTCTTCCGAACTCTCGAGGTTCGACATCGCGATCGAGTTGGTCAGTGCGAGCGTCGGCGCATAGAGCAGGCAGTACACGAGCATCACCGTGACGAGCTCGCCGTACTCGGTGACCGTCGACGCGTACATGAGCATCCCACCGCCGGCCAGCTGCAGCACCGCGATGACCTTCTCGGACGCGAAGTAGCGGTCCGCAAGCTGCCCGCCGACGAACGGCGCAATGATGGTTGCCAGGGGCAAGAGCGAGTACACAAACCCGACCTGCGCCCCGGTGAACGACAGCTCGCCGAACAGATGGGCCGACAGCACCGGCGCCCACGCACCCCAGATGGCGTACTGCAGGAACATCATGGCGCCCAGCTGGAACTTGGCGCCGCCCATCAGACGATCTGCTGCTGGACCGGGTCCCACTCCACCTTGCGGCCGAGCTGATAGGACATGGTCGCCATGTGGCAGGTGATCGCTTCCTCGAAGCCGCGATCGATGTTGCACGCCGGCTCGCCGCCGAACCGGATCGTGTCGAGCCAGTCCTTGATGTGGAGCCAGAGCGTGGAGACTCGCTGGCCGCCGCGATAGGTGAAGAGCAGTCCGCGACTGGCGAAGTACTCCTCGGTTGCGGTGGTCACCGCATCGAGGCCACGGAAGCCCGGGCGATAGGTCAGCAACGGTCGGTCCGGATCCACCACCTCTTCCTCGATCATGTCGGCGTAGCGCGTCGACAGCGGCTCGGCGAGCACACGCACTCCGGACCCGACCTCCATCGCCGCGTCGTGGCCCATGAAGACCTTGCCGCGACCGCGGCCCGAGGCGAGAGTGGCGCTGTAGAGCAGCGTCAGGTCACGCTCCGGGTACTCGTAGGCAACCTGGAAGGTATCCGGGACATCGCGCCCGTCCTTGTAGTGGTAGATCCCACCAGACGCCATTGCGGACTTCGGGATACCTACTCGCATGATCTGGTTCACGGCGTCGTATTCATGTGAGAGCAGGTCGCCGCCCAGGCCGGTGCCGTAGTCGAACCAACAGCGCCAGCGGAAGAACCGCTCGAGCGAAAACGGAACGTCGTGTCCGGCGTTCTCCTGGAACTGGGCCCAGTCGATCGTGTCCGGGTTGCCGTCCGGGTGAATGTCCCACACCCAGGCACCCCAGCGATCGTTGCGATTGGTCGTCGTCTCGATCAGGGTGACGGGGCCGAGAATTTCTTTCTCATAGACCTCTCGCGCTTTCTCGTGGCTCTCGAGCTGGCGGTTCTGATGGCCGAGCTGGAACTTGATGCCGGACTCCTTCACGGCATTGACCACCGGCAGCACTTCGTCGGCCGTACGTGTCATCGCCTTCTCGCAATACACGTGCTTGCCCGCGGCGGCCGCATCGATCGTGATCTGCGCGTGCCAGTGATCCGGCGTCGCAATGATCACCGCGTCGAGATCAGGATCCTCGAGCATCTCGGTGTAGCGCTGGTAGCGAGTGGCACCACGTCCGGCTGGCGCTCCGCCAGGCCGCGTCTCGATGCTCGAGGCGGCGACCGCGCGGTTGGCCCGGTGGTCGAACAGATCGCACACGCCCGTCAGTTCGAGATTCAGGTCACCGTGCGCCAGATACTCCTCCAGGCGTCGATTCCGTGGATCGTTGATCTGCGCCTGGCGCTGTGTGTCCACCCAATCGGGTGCCGGGAAACCCGCCGCGCGAACGAGAGCCTCGCCCTCACCGCCGTAGCCGATGATGCCAACATTGATCCGATCGGAAGGAGGTCGCGACGTCAGTCGGTCGATGATCGCCGGTGCGTCACCCGTAACTCCGAGTTCGTCGACGATCGCCTGACGCTTCGCGTCGTCGGCCGACCGTTTCGCCCAGGCTGTTGCACCAAGCGCGCCGAGCACGGGGATCGTGGCCAGGCCCTTGAAGAGGCTGCGGCGGTCGACGCCCGCCCCGCTGCCGGAGTCGCCGGCGGACTGCTTCGGGCTCTTGTCTTCGGGCGCTTTCGGGTCGTTCTGGTCGCTCATCGGTTACCTCCTCGCGTCAGGTAGGCGTCAAATCCGACCTGGTGTCCCGTGGGGAACAGCCACAACACGATCATCGCTACGCATTCGATCAGGGTCTTGTTCACAATCAGATAGGAGCCCTCGGCAGGAGCGCTGCTCTCGATGCCCGGCCACGGCGGCGTGCCGAGGTAGTAGAGCCCGAGCAGCACGGCTCCCATGAGGGTCGCGAAGCGCGAGAACACCCCGAGGATCAACGCAAGGCCGATGAGCGTGAGTCCCCACTGATTGAGCACGTCGACCACGGTGAGGCGGCCCGGATCTCCCGCCATCCACAGATAGAGGCCCGCGAGCGGTCCCTGCGAATCGGCCAGAAAGCCAGCTGAGGTCCAGTAGGGGTTCCACAGCTTCGCGATTCCTTCGTATAGCAGATGCCATCCGATCAGGATCCGAAGCGCGGCCATCGCCCACAATCGGGCTCCGGTGAGTGACGCGGAATTGCTCATGGCGTATTGGGGGTGCCGGCGCCGGGGCGCCAGTTCTTGGTGGTGTGCTGGCGGCCCGTCGCGTCGACGATCAGGCCGGAGCAACCGGGGACAGATTCGATGGTTCGAAGTCCGGCGCCTGGTCCGGCAACGAAAGCAGCTGTGGCCAGGGAGTCGGCAAACGTGGCGCTCGGAGCGCGCACCGTCACCGCAAGGCAGTCGCCTGGCGAGACACCGAAGGCATTTACGATGTGATGCTGGGTACGTTCGCGATCGAAGTAGATTTCGTAGCTTCCTGACGTCGCGACAGCGCCGGCGAAGAGCGGCAGCACGTCGAGCTCGGCGTCCGGACTTTCCGGGTTTCGCACGCCGACCTGCCATGGAAGATCACCATCTCGGGTTCCGCCCGTGCGGACATCTCCACCGGCGTTGATCAGGAAGCCTTCAGCCTCATCCACCGCCGCCGCCATACGATCGACGATGTAGCCCTTGGCGATCCCGTCGAGAGTCACCGACACGCCGTCACGCAGTCGTACATCGTGACCGTGGATGGCCACGCCGGTCGCGTTGACCCGGGCACGCGCCGCATCGATGAGCCCACTATCGGGTGGCCCGGCCAGTCCGCGCTCCCGATGATCACGGAATACGTCGATCACCGGAGCCACCGTCATGTCGAATGCGCCGTTGCTCGCTGCCTGAGTGAACTGGGCCCTGCGTAACACCTCGATGAACTCGGGCGGCGCGGCGCGCAGGCGAGCACAGCTATTGAGCACACCAAGTGCGCTCGCGTCGTCGTATCGGTTGAACAGGTCGATCGTGCGGTGCATCTCCGCATAGGCTGCGGCTGCCCGTTCGAGTGCGCGATCAGCGCTCTCATCGAGCACGGAGACAGATACGACCGTTCCCATCGCCGGCAGAGCTTGCGAGACCCGAACCCGGTTGCGGCCGATGGGGTCGATCTCGGTGAGCGTTGGCTCGGGGTCGGGGGCCGCTGCCGACTCGAACCCAAGCTCCAGCAAGGCCGCGAGGTTCCGCGTCCGGCGCTGTACTTCGGATTCGTCGAGCTTGTGCAAGGGCGGCCTCGTCGAACAGGGACGCCGGAGCATACCAGCCGTTCGCGGCAGGCTCCAGATGACTGGTGGCTAGCGACACCGCACGGCGGCCAGGTCTACCGGCTACGAACGTGGCTCGGAACACAGTGCCGCCGAGCACCGCCTCGTCGTGGACACCTGACCGTACTAGGTTGGTTCCTAGGGTCTTGGGCGGCAGGCGTCGCACCGCAGCACCTTCTACGAGCGATGGATGGTCGGAATCCCCGGAGTGGCGACATGAGACGACAACAAGCTGTCCACGAGTACGCGGTGCGGCTGCGAAGCGCCGCCGCAGCAATGGCCGCGGGGTGCGCATTCGTGCTGACGTCAGTTGCACCGGTTCAAGGCACCCCTCCCCAAGAAGATGGCTGGTTTCCAGCACTGGTGAACACCGAGATCATGGTGCTGGAGAATGGCCTCGCACTCGGCGGATATGACCCCGTTGCGTACTTCGAGCAAGGCGAAGCACAGCTTGGCGACGAGGAGATCTCTCTCGAGTGGCGCGGTGCAACCTGGGTCTTCGCCTCGGCGGCTCATCGCGAACTGTTTCGGGTCGCGCCCGAGGACTACGCGCCGCAGTATGGAGGCTGGTGCGCGTACGGAGCGTCGGGACACGGTGAGGAGGGCTATGGAGCTCAATCCCGCCCCAGCGACAGCTGGTCGATCATCGACGGCAAGCTCTATCTGAACTGGAACCCCGACGTCGTGGAGTGGTTCCGCGCCGACGAGGACCAGCTGATCCGTGCTGCCGATCGACAGTGGCCGGATTTGAGTGAAGGCATCCGATCCGGCGATCCGGTCCATTGGCAGACCGTGCCGCGCAAGTATCGAGAGTCGGAGCGGCGGTTGCCGCCGGCGTAGAGCTGGCGCCCAGTTAGATCTTCCGCAAACGCGAAGAGAACCCTCGGCAGCAACTTGGGAAGGTGCTAGGATCTTCAAGTCAATGCGCATATGCGCATACAATGGAGATTCCATGCCCACCGACAACTCGACGCTACGCCGCACCCTCCTGAGGGAGATCCTGCGCCAACAACCCGCTGCCTCGCAGGAAGAATTCCGTGTCGAACTCGCTGCACGCGGACATCACGTCGCGCAGACGACAATCTCGCGAGACCTCACGGCGATCGGTGCGCGCAAGGTCACTGGGCCGGATGGCAGCCGCTATCAGCTCGATGCGGCCGACTCCGGTGACGGTCTCGCGGTGGTGGCCGAGCGGATGCGTCTCTTCGTGGTCAGCATCGATGCCAGCGGCAACCTCGTCGTCGTGAAGACACCCCCGGGTGCAGCGCACTCGGTCGCAGTCGCTTTCGACGACGCTACGGGTGCAATCCCGGAAGTGCTGGGAACCATCGCCGGCGACGACACGATGTTCATCGCCGCCCGCCCTCCCCATGACGGCCATGCCCTGGCCGCTCGCCTCAGCAAGATCATGGAGACAGTCCCTTGAAAGTCGTACTCGCGTTCTCGGGAGGACTCGACACTGCCGTAATCCTGAAGTGGATCCAGGACACCCATGGTGCCGAGGTCGTCGCTTACACGGCCGATGTCGGCCAGGGTGAGGAAGAGATCGCCGGCGCCCGCGCGGCGGCAGCCAGTTGCGGCGTCGAACTCGTGGTCGAGGACCTGCGTGAAGCGTTCGTCGCCGAGTGCGTGCTTCCCGCGGTCCGCGCCAACGCGGTCTACGAGTGGTACTACCTGATGGGTACGGCGCTGGCCCGGCCGGTCATCGCCCGCGGACTCGTCGAGACAGCCGCCGCTTGTGGTGCCGACGCCATTGCTCACGGTGCCACCGGGAAAGGCAACGACCAGATCCGTTTCGAGATGGCGGCCTACGCGCTCAAACCAGACATCCAGGTGATCGCACCCTGGCGCGAATGGGACTTCGCGGGGCGGTCCGATCTGCTCGCCTACGCCGAGACTCATGGCATCGATCTGTCGGCCGCGCCGAAGCCCGAGTACTCGATGGACGCGAACCTCATGCACGTGTCCTACGAGGGCGGCGTTCTCGAGGACCCCTGGGCAGCGCCTCCCCCTGATATGTTCCGCATGACCACCGATCCTGAGGCAGCGCCCGACGAACCCGAGCGCGTGACGGTGACCTTCGACCGCGGCACCCCGGTGGCTGTGAACGGCGAGGCCCTTGGCCCCGTGGAACTCGTCGAGCGCCTCAACGCGATCGGCGGCCGGCACGGCATCGGTCGCGTGGACATCGTGGAGAACCGCTTCCTCGGAATGAAGAGTCGCGGTGTGTACGAGACGCCGGGAGTAACGCTGCTGCTCCATGCTCACCGAGCCGTTGAGTCGATCACGCTCGACCGCGAGGTCCACCACCTCCGCGACGAGCTCATCCCACGCTTCGCGGAGATGATCTACAACGGTCTGTGGTTCAGCCCGGAACGCGAGGCGTTGCAGCAGTTCATGGATTCGGTGCAGGAACGCGTGACCGGCGAGGCCCGGCTCAAGCTCTACAAGGGTTCCGCTGAAATCGAAGGCCGACGATCGTCGAGCCATGGGCTCTACGACGAGGGCATTGCGACCTCCGAGGCCGACGACGTATTCGACCAGTCGGACGCCACCGGCTTCATCCGGTTACGCGCCCTGCGTCTGCGCACGCTCGGAGCTCGCCGCATCTCGGAGGGCGAGTAGGTGGGCCTGCTACGCGATCGGTTCGGTGACGGCGCGGCAGCCCGGATGCAGGCGTTCGCCTCCTCTCTGGAGGTCGACCTCGAGATGATCGAACAGGACATCACCGGGAGCCTGGCGCACGTGCGCATGCTCGGCGAAGTTGGCGTGCTGGAGGATGCCGAGGTTGAAGCGCTCGTGGACGGTTTGACCGAGATCGGTGAGGAACTGGCTTCTGGCACGTGGGTGCCCACGGATGAGCACGAGGACATCCACATGGCGGTCGAGGCGCGGCTGACCGAGAAGGTCGGAGCCGTCGGCGGCAAGCTCCACACCGCGCGATCACGCAACGATCAAGTCGCAACCGACGTGCGCCTGTGGCTACAGCAACACGTAGCCGAAGTGCGGGCGGCGCTGATCGAGTTGATGACGGCATTGCTCGACCGTGTCGAAGCCGATGGCAGTCTGGTGATCCCTGGTTACACACACCTGCAACGTGGGCAGCCGATCCTCCTGGGGCACCATCTGCTCGCGCACGCCTGGGCCATCGCACGCGACATTGGAAGACTCGATGACGCGTGGAAGCGCGCCAACCGAAGTCCGCTCGGCGCCTGCGCGATGGCCGGTACAGGGTTCCCCATCGACCGCGACGTCAGTGCCGATCTTCTCGGGCTGGGCGCCCCCATCGATAACGCCATGGACGCGGTGGCTTCACGCGATCACGCGCTCGAGATCAGTGCCACTTGCGCTATCGCCTGCACGCACATGTCGCGCATCGCGGAGGAACTCGTGCTCTGGAGCACGGCCGAGTTCGCCCTCGTGCGTCACGGCGACAGCTACTCGACGGGCTCGAGCATCATGCCGCAGAAGCGCAATGCGGATGCCGCCGAGTTGGTCCGTGGACGAGCTGCGCGGGTACAAGGCGACCTGGCGGCGCTGCTGTCGCTACTGCGTGGGCAGCCCATGGCCTACAACCGCGACCTGCAGGAAGATCGCCGCGCGCTGTTCGACGCCGTCCGCTCGACTCATGATTCGGCCCGGGTGCTCGCTGGAACGATCCAGGAACTCCAGTTCGTCGATCGCTTTGAAGACGAGCTTCACGGCGACTTCAGTCTGGCTACGGAGATCGCCGACGCGCTCGCCGGGGCGGCGGTGCCCTTCCGCGAAGCGCACGGTATTTCGGCGCGCATGGTGCGCTGGTGCGAGGAACATGGCTGCAATCTAGCCGGCATGCCCGTCGAGGTCACTGCCGAGTTCCACGCTTCCCTGCCGGATCACATGGCCGAACTGCTCGACCCGCGCGCGGCCACAGCCAGGCGCACATCGCGAGGCGGCACCGCCCAGAGCGAAGTCGATCGCCAGGTGGCAGCACTCCGCCAGCTGAGCTGAATACACGGCGTCCAGGCACCCGAGGGCGCGATAGAATCCGCGGCACTCCACGAAGAAAGGGAAATCAATGCCACACGATCGTCTAGACGCCGCACTCGAAGCTCACGTCACCGGACTGCAGGAAGCGGGCACCGCCAAGGGCGCGGAGACCGTCGTCGTGGGTGCAGCAGCAGCCGACGGCGATCGCGGCCCGCGCTTCGAGCTGCAGGGCGAGGGCGACCGCCAGTTCCTTCGCATGAACTCCAATTCCTACCTGGGGATGGGCATGCACGGCACGGTGATCGAGGCGGAAGAGGCTACGGCTGCTCGCTTCGGCGCTGGGCCCGGCGCGGTGCGCTTCATCAGCGGCACCTACGAAACGCACGTCCGACTCGAACAGGGACTCGCCGCGTTCCATGGGCGCGAAGCCGGCATGATTTTCTCCGCGGCGTACGTCGCGACTCTCGGCACCATCACGCCGCTGGTGACGAAGGAAACTGTGCTGATCAGCGACGCGCTCAACCACAACTGCATCATCAACGCGATGAAGCTGGCGCGCCCCGCCGGCAAGGCGATCTATCCGCACCTGGACTACGCGGCTCTCGAGCAGGCGATTGTGGACGCCAAGGGCAACGCCAAGCGCGCGCTGGTCGTCACCGACGGAATCTTCTCGATGCGCGGCGACCACGCCGAGCTCGACCGCATCATGGAAATCGCCCGGCGCCACGACAGCGACTTCGAGGACAACTGCGTCGTCGTGGTCGATGACTCGCACGGCGTTGGCGCGTTCGGTCAAAGCGGCCGGGGTACCGAGGAATACTGCGATTCGCCGCCGGTCGACATCCTGATCGGCACCCTTGGCAAGGCCTTCGGGATCAACGGCGGCTACGTGGTTGGCAGCAACGCGCTCATCAACTTCCTGCGCGAATCCGCGCCGATGTACATCTACTCGAACCCGATCACCCCGGCCGAGGCTGCCGCAGCGCACAAAGCGCTGCAGATCCTCGACTCGCCGGAAGGGAATGCGCTACTCGAGAACCTGCGCGCGCTCACCCAGCGGTTCCAGCAAGGCCTCATCGATCTCGGTCTCGAAACGATCCCGGGAGACCACCCGGTAGTGCCGCTGATGCTGCGCGACACCGAGCGCACCCACGCCACCGTGAAGCACCTGTACGAGAACGGCGTCCTGGCCACGGGCCTCGCCTTCCCTGTCGTGCCGCGCGGCGACGAGGAGATCCGCTTCCAGGTAAACGCCGACCACACGGAAGCGGATATCGACGAAGTTCTGAGCATTCTCGCCAACGCCCCGTCCTAGGATTCGGCCGGCGACCCGTCCAGCTTCTTGGTCATCGAGACCGTCGAGCCCTTCACGCCTGACTGCACCCAGCCTCGCCGCAAGTAGATGCGCGCGTTGTCGGGCATCTGCACATGCGTGTTCAGTCGCATCTCGGTGTAGCCGCGGCCAACGGCCTCGAATTCGGCGAGGTCGAGGAGTCGGCTCCCAAGTCCGGCGCCACGAAAGTCGGGATGCACAGCCACGTTGGCGAATCGCATGAACCCGTCTTCCGGGATGAGCACGAGGGCGCCCACGATGGCGCCCTCGGCTTCAGCGACCCAGACCAAGTTCGTCTCGATCTGCTCGGCGCAGTTTGCCGACACGAGGGGGAGATCCGGAATGCGCTCCTCGTAGTGCGCGTACGCTGCGTCGATGCACGCAGCAAGAGCGGTCGCGTCGGAAGCGACTGCTTCGCGTATCGCGAGGTGGTCCACCACACCCATCCGGCTGCGACCGCGACCTACTGCTCTGCAGGCGCCTCAGCTTCCGCGGGAGGCTGTGGCATCACCGCCGCCACCTGCTCGGCCATCCACGCATCGAAGTCCTGCTGCGAGTGCACCGTGTAGAAGCCCTTCATCCGGTAGTGACCGAGGCCGCACAGCTGCGCACAGGTGATCTCCCAGCACGTCTTCGTTGCGTTGCAGGCCGGGAACTGCGCCTCCGGCGGCGTGACCATGGTGGCCTTGAAGTGCACCGGGATCATCAACCCGGGGACCACATCCTGCTTCACGCGCATCTGCTGCAGCGCGAAGCTGTGGATCACGTCCTTCGACGTCAGGAGCACCGTGATATCGCGATCAACCGGCAGGTGTAGCTGGTTGATCGACACCACGTCGTCCACGCCGTAGGGATCCGTGCGATCCAACCCGATCGTATTGGTCGCCGACATCAGGTCGATTGACGTCGCACCAAAAACACCGTCCGGGCCGGCGTAGTGCGAGTTCCACGCGAACTGTTCTGCGATCACACGCACCTGTAGCGCGGAGTCCGGGTCGGCAGGAGGCTCAACCCAGCTGGCCCACGCCGGGATCGCGAAGAAGACCAGCAGCACAACCTCGAAAACGGCAATGCCGACCTCGATGTACTGCGAGACATGGCTCTTGGCACCCTCGTAGCTAGCTCGCGGGTTCGCTGACGCGCGGAACCGGAAGAGAACGTAGAGAAAGTAGAGCGCCCAGCCCACGAAGAGCACGAGCATGAGCCAATGCACGAGAGCGGTCAGCTCGTCGAGATACGGGCCGTGCTCGGAGGCGTTGATTGGCAACCAGTTCTGCAGGAAAGACAGCATCTATTCCCCGCCCATGTTTGAAGCTTCGGGAGATTCGTTGTTGTCGGTGTCGCGCTTGGCCCGGCGCATCATGCCCACGAACATGACGCCGAAACAAACCTGTAGGCCGAAGACGACGCCGAGCATGGTCAGCACGCCATTGTTGACGCCACGAGCGGCTGGGCCGTCGATGTCGCCATAGCAAACAGGACAAGCGTCCGCGACCTGCGGCACAAGCAGCGCGGCAGCGACGACCGTCAGGAAAAGCACGCGTGGGCGCATCAGATGCCCAGCTCCTTGGCCTTACGCAGGAAGCGCAGGCAATAGACCACCAGAGTCACACCGCTCCCGTAGAACAAGACCGCAATGGTGAGCGCGGTGCCATCCCCGGCCATCCGGTACTGCTGCACACCCCACGCACCGACGAGGAACGACAGGACGATCGAGGCGCAGATGAAAACGACGTGGAACGACTTCAGGCCCATGTCAGTGATGCTCCTCAGCGCCTTCCTGCGCGACCTCGGTGGACGTCCCGATGTGGTCGCTGACCGTGGCGGCCGGAAGGAACATCAACACCGCGAAGAACAGCATCGTCAAAGCCAGGATCCAGTAGATCGTGAAGCGCTCGTCGAGAAGATGCATGAAGTAGCCCGCCACCAGCGTGCCCTTGATGCTGGCGACGATCATCGCCACGACCACCGCTCCTGCGATCGAAAGATCGAGGTAGCTGACGGCTACGGTAACAACGGTGAGTCCCGCCAGGGCGGCAAACACCATCATGTATTTCTTGATCTCTGCCTGGATTGCCTCGGGACTATCGTGACCCATGATTTCCCCCTAGAGCAGGTAGAGACTCGGGAACAGGAAGATCCAGACCAGATCGACGAAATGCCAGTAGAGACCGAAGGTCTCGACCCGGTTGGTGAACTGCTCGGGCTTCGTCTTCCACATCTTCGCGCCCGGCCCCAAGAGGTAGCCGAGTACGACGATGCCGCCGATCACGTGAAGGCCATGCAGGCCAGTCATCGTGAAGTAGACCGCCATGTAGTTGTCGGTCCAGGGGAAGAGACCCAGCTCGAACTCCGCGTTGTACTCGATCCCCTTCACCACCATGAAGCCGAATGAGAGCAACAAAGTGAGGATGCCGTACTTGCGGAACTGCGCGAAGTTCTTCATCCGCAGTCCGGCCCAAGCCAGGATCACCGTCACCGACGAGGAGATCAGGATCATGGTGTTGAGCGTGGCCATCGGCACGTTCATCGGATGCTGGACCCAGTTCGGGTTCCCCGTGCGTAGCAGCACGTAGGACGAGAACAGGGCGCCGAACAGCATCACCTCGGAGGCAAGGAACAGCCAGATGCCGAGCTTCGCGTTGTAGAGGCCGGTGTCGGGCCTGGGTTCGACGGTATACGGGATCTCCATCGATCAGCCCTCCTGCTTCGGCGCAGTCTGGGGGAGGAAGCTGTCCTCCGCGCCGGGCGCACTGTAGTCGTAGGGTCCGCGGTGGACCGTCGGTATCACCTTGAAGTTTCCATGTCCCATCGGCGGCGACGTGGTTGCGCACATGTCGAGAGTGGTCGCATCCCAGGGGTTATCGCCGGCTTCCTTGCCGCGGAAGATGCTCCATACGAAGTTGACGATGAAGAACAACTGGGCAGCGAGCAGCCCGAAGGCGGCATACGACATGAACGAGTTCCAGTGCATCACCGGGGCCGCGTGCGAATACTGCGCCCCGCCGTCATAGAGCCGGCGCGAGACGCCTGCGAGACCCGTCAGGAACATCGGGAAGAAGATCCCGTTGATGAAGATGAGCGACGAGAAGAAGTGTGCCTTTCCGAGCGCTTCACTCATCCGCCGGCCGGTGATCTTCGGGAACCAGTAGTAGATCCCGGCGAAGATGCCGAAGATGGTCCCCGGCGCCACGACGTAGTGGAAATGCCCGATGACGTAGTAGGTGTCGTGTAGGTGGATGTCGGTCGGCGCGAGGCCCAGCGGCAGCCCGGTCAGACCACCGATGCCGAACATCGGCAGGAACGCCAGCGCAAACAGCATCGGCGTGTTGAAGCGGATCGAGCCGCCCCACAGCGAGATCAGCAAGGCCGTGAGGATGACCACCGATGGGATCGAGATGATCATCGTGGTGGTCTGGAAGAATGCGCTGATGACCGTACCCATGCCCGTCATGAACATGTGGTGCGCCCACACGACGAAGGACATGAAGCCGAGGAAGATGCCGGAGTACACGAGCGCCTTGTAGCCCCAGAGCGGCTTGCGCGTGTTGTTGGCGATCACCTCGGCGACGATGCCGAACGCGGGCAGAATCAGAACGTAGACCTCGGGATGGGCGAGGAACCAGAACAGGTGCTGCCAGAGAAGCACCGAGCCCCCGCCCGCATATTCCAGAATCTCACCGGAGACGTACAACCCGCTCGGCATGAAGAAACTGGTGCCAGCGACGCGATCCATCAACTGCATCACGCCCGCTGCTTCCAGCGGCGGGAAGGCGAGCACTAGCAGGAACGACGTCACCAGCTGCGCCCAGATGAAGTAGGGCAGTCGCATCCAGGTCATGCCCGGAGCGCGCAACTGGAAGATCGTCACGATGATGTTCATCGAGCCGAGCAGCGACGATGTGATCAGGAAGATCATCCCGATCAGCCATGCGGTCTGCCCGGACGTGGCGATAATCGACAGCGGCGCGTAAGAGGTCCAGCCAGAATTCGCTGCACCGCCAGGCATGAAGAAGCTGGCCAGCATCACGATGCCGCCGACGAAGTACACCCAGTAGCTCATCATGTTGAGCTTCGGGAACGCCATGTCGGGCGCGCCGATCTGCAGCGGCACGACGTAGTTGCCGAACGCACCGACGATCATCGGAACGACCGCCAGGAAGACCATGATGGTGCCGTGCATGGCGCCAAGCTGGTTATAAAACTCGGGCAGCATGATGCCGCCTGGTGCGTTCGCGTCGCCAAGCCAACCGCCGATCAGTGGGATCGGCGCGCCCGGCGAGGCCAGTTGCCAGCGCATGAGGATCATTAGGCAGAAGCCGAACATCAAGAAGCAGAGCGCTGTCAGGCCGTACTGGATCCCGATGACCTTGTGGTCGACCGAGAAGATGTACTTCCGGATGAAGCCCTCTTCGTGGTGTTCGTCGTGCCCGTGATCCGCGTGTCCGTGGTCGTCCACGGAATGTTCCTCAGAACCGCTCATGTAGGGATTGCACCTCGGCGTACAGACCAATGTCGAGATTTTGGGCGCACGGAGCATACGACGGCGACCGCAACGCAGGCAATCGGCTACGCCGAATGAACCTGCCCCGATTGTAGGGTTGCGTCAGGCCACGCGTGCACACCGTTGGGAAGCAGCGGCGGCGAAGTCAGTCCGATGACGCCGCGCGCGCAACGGCGAGTGCGTCCGCGAACCAGAGCAACTCGTCAAGAAAACGGTCGCCGCGGTCGTTGAATGCGGGGTCGGTCGCGGCACCATCGGCGTCGAATGTCTTGTCGATATGAGGGACGGTCATACTCGCCGGAATCGGCACTGCGCCGAGGTTGAGCATCACGAGACGCAACGCCTGCAGCACTTGGCCGCCGCCGAATGCGCCGACCGAGTGCGCCACGATCCCGAGAGGCTTGCGTTTCCATTCGGCACCGAGTGCGTCGATCATGTTCTTCAGCGCTGCCGGATAGCCCTTGTTGTATTCGGGCGTGGCGATGATCACCGCGTCCGCTCGATCGATGGCGGCGCCGAACTCCACCAGCGCCGAAGGCGGGTTCTCGAGCAGGCGGAGCCGCTCTTCGAGCACTGGCAAAGCCATCTCACGCGGATCGAACAGCTGGGTTTCTACCCCGCGGGACTCGAGCCTGTTGTGGAGGAACCGCGCAAGACGAGGCGTGTTCCGACCCTGACGCAAACTGCCGATCACTATAGGTACGTACATGCGACCGATGGTGGGCGAGCCGGGGCAACCGCGCAACTACTTGTCGACGAGCTCGGGGTGGAGGATCAGGCCTGCGAGGAGTGCGGTGCGCTGAGCCATATGTGAAAGATCGACGTGTTCATTCGGCGAATGTGCTCCATCACCAACGGCGCCGAGTCCATCCAGCGTGGGCGTGAACTGGTTGGTGATGTTGCCGTCGGAGCCGCCTCCCGCGCGGCCGTGCCCAAGTTCGAATCCCATGGAGGCCGCGAGACTGTCCGCGGCGGCCCACAAGCGTTGGCCGCCCTCGGTGAACTCCATGGGGCGACGTCCCTCCTGAAACTCGACCTCGATTCGGGCATCAGGGTTCTGAGTCTCCAGCGCCGCGAACGCCTGCCGTATGCGCTCGCCGTGGTCGTGCGTTGGGACGCGGACGTCAACAGCCGCCGAACACTGGGCAGCGACGACATTCGGTCGACTTCCGCCCTCAACGGTTCCCACATTTACCGTGACGCCGCTCTCCGGATCGTTGAGCGCATGTAGCTGTTGGACGATGTGAGACATCTCCAGGACGGCACTGATGCCCTCTTCGGGATTCAGGCCGGCATGCGCCGGACGGCCGTGGACCGTCACCTGGTATTGCGCGACGCCCTTGCGCGCCGACTTCAGGCGGCCGTCCGGTGCCAACGACGGTTCGGCGACAAGGGCGCGGTCGGCCAGGGCCGCGAGTCGTTCGAGCGTGCGATAGGTGTCGTGCGTTCCGACTTCCTCGTCAGAGTTGATCAGAACGACGGGGCGGACGGTCGGCTCGTAGCCCAACTCGCGCAGACAACGAAGCGCGAAGAGCGTCTGAGTGAGTCCGGCCTTCATGTCGAACACGCCGGGGCCATATAGAAGGTCACCCTCGCGCCGAAGCGGCATGGTCTCCAGCGTTCCATGGGGCCAGACGGTGTCGCAGTGCCCGATCAGCAACTGCACCGGCCGAGGCACGGCGGACGGCCAGCGTGCAATCAAGGTGCCGCCGCTTCTGCGTCCGCCGAATCGTCGGCAGGTCATGCCGAGTTCCGCGAAAGCTCTCTCGAGCATATCCAGCGCCGGCTGCTGAGCCGCACGATCGGGCGACGGGGTCTCGATGCGCACGAGCGATTCGAGGAAAGCCTCCGCCTGCGGCTGCAAGGAACGCGCGCGATCCACCAGCTGCGTCGCGTCCACTGCACCGGACGGCTGTTTCTGGTGTACGCCACTCATCGTTCGCTCCTGTGCGGGAAACGTCATCTCTTTTGTCTATTCGCGGGCCAAGGCCCTATCATCCCCCAAAGGCCGACTCCCCGAGGCTGACTCGCAACACCCGAGAACGCGACCGCGCGTTCCAAGGAGATGAGGACCGCATGAGCGCCGAATCGCACGCCGGACGAGACAGGCTGCTCTATCGGATTTTCACCGGCCTTCTTGCGGCTCAGATGTTGCTGAGCGCGGGGATCTACCTCTTCAACAACGAGATGGCACGAGACGCCTTCACGAACCTCGGCTATCCGACGCACATCATTTACCCCTTGGCAGCAGCGAAGCTCCTCGGGCTTGTCGCGGTGGTGAGCAACTGGTCGCGTCCACTGAAGGACATGGCCTACGCAGGATTCTTCTTCAACCTCGTTCTCGCGGTGATGGCGCACCTGAGCATCGGCGACGGCGTGGAAACATCAGCGGCCGCCCTCGCGCTAGTCTGGCTGTCTGGATCGGTTTGGTTCGACCGCAAACTGCACTCGAGGCCGGCCTGATGCATGCTGACCGAGGGGTCGGAGACGATGCCCTTCCGGTCACGAATGGCTTTTGCTATGCTCCGTTAACCATTAGGCTTTGCCAGTAGCCTACTGACGTGTCCACGCTCTCGCTCTGAGAACCCGCCCGCCAGGACGACTCCAAGTGCTCAAGAAGTCAGTGATCACTTTGTCTGCCGCCGCGACCCTGGTGGTCGCGCTGCCGCTTGAGGCTCAGAGCCTTCGCGGAAGTTCGGCGTCGATGGATCGTCAGAACGCCCAGGCACGGGCTCACGACTTTACCTTCCTGCGCGACGGGCGCCACGTCACCACTTTCGTGAACTCCGGCTTACTTGTGCGACTCCCGGGCAACTCGAACTACGAACTGAACGCGGTGTCGTATCCCTACGCCCGCCCGGAAGTGAAGCTATTCGTAGAGCGTCTTTCCGCGCAGTTTCGCGGAGCGTGCGGCGAGAAGCTGGTAGTCACGAGTCTCACGCGGCCGCAGAACGGCCAGCCGCGCAACGCCTCTTCGCGGTCGGTGCATCCGACTGGGATGGCGCTCGATATCCGCCGGCACAACACGCCCGCGTGCCGGAGCTGGCTGGAACGCGTGCTGCTATCGCTCGAGGGCAGCCAGGTGCTCGAAGTCAGCCTCGAACACCGCCCGCCGCACTACCACATCGCCCTTTTCCCGGACCCGTATCGCTCCTACGTGACCCGTCTGGGCGCCAGCACAACGGTCGAGCGCGCCGCCCCGGGCACCTATGTGGTGTCGCGTGGCGAGACGCTATGGCGCATCGCCAGGAAACACGGCACCACGCCCGCCGCGATCCAGCGCGCAAACGATCTGCGCGACACGACGATCTACCCGGGCCAGGAACTGCGCATCCCCGCGACTCGCTGACCCGGCTCGCCAGAGTCAGCTAGCGACGCCGGCGACCTCCGCCACTGCGACCACGCATCGATGTCTCGCGTCGGGCGCCCGAGCTCCGCGACTGCAGCGACCGGTTCAGGCCTCCTCGATCGAGCTGACTCCGAGTGGATGTGCTCGCGCGGTTGGCGGCCGAGTTCTGCCACTGTCCGTTCTGTCGAGTTTGCCACTGGTCGCCGGTACGCCGCGCAACGTTGCCGTTGCGATCCGCAAAGACATGGTTGGCGCGGGCGGTCGACGGTCGGGCGCGCTGCATGTCACGACTCAACGTACTGCGGTCTGCGTTGCGAGCTCGCGTTTCCGGACGGTTGTACAGGTTGCCCTCGGACCGCATGGTGTTCATCCGGTCGTTGCCCACTCGGTTCGCGACGTTCGTCCGGTTACCCACATTGACGTTGTTGCCGATGTTGATGTCACCCGTATTGATCACCACAGGCCGGCGATACCCGCCACCGTACCAACCACCGCAACACGGGCGCGCGCCCCAGCCGGTGCTGAAGCCGATGCCAAACGAGAAGAACCCGTTGCTCCAACTCAGACCGAAGTTCCAGCCCGTCCACGGGTTATAGCCGACATGGAATCCCCAGGTGGGAGTGCGCGGGTAGTAGTAGCCCGGCCGGTAGTACGGCGGGTAGTACCAACCGGTGCCGCAGATCGGCACGCCGTAATACGGAAACGACCACATGTAGCCCGGCGTGTAGCCGACGTAGACGACCTCCGGTGTTGAGTCGTACACGTGCACATGGGTCGTGTTGTAGACCGGCGAACTCGCCGGGATCTCCTGGATCTGATCTTCGGGAATCGAATCCGCCACCGACCACGGACCCGTGGCCGACGCCGAGGTGAACCACACTCCGTTGTCCGCCGCGTAGTAGCGACCGTCGATGAGCAGCACCTGCGCCGACGTGTTCACGGCGTAGGCAACACTCGTGCCTTCGATGCCCTCGAATTCGGGATCGCCGGCGTACTCGACCTGCAGGGAAGCTTCACTGCGCTTGATCGCGGTCACTTCGGGGAGCTGGCTGTCGAGCAAGGCGTCCTGCGCCTCCTCGGTGCCGGCTACGGATGTCCGCACACCGCCAAGATCGGAGTCAGCAGGGATTTCGGCGAATGCGTCCGGCAGGCTATCGCCGCGAACAAACTCCCACGGACCGTCTTGCGAACTCGACCGGTACCAGCGGCCGGACAGCAGGATAAACATCTCGTTGGCCGAGATCAGACGCAGCCACGGCGTCTCGGTGTTGACGACGTAGAGCAGGTCGCCGGTGGAAAGTGCGCTCCACTCCGGCTCGCCATCCGTCGCGATGAGCTCCGTTGGCTGCGTGGCCACGACGATCCCGGGCGGCGAGCTCGGGCCGCCTTCGGCCTCGGGGGCACCCTCCATCATCTGGGCGAGGTCAGCGGGCGGAGCAGCGATGGGCTCATACGGACCCATCACGTTTCCCGCTTGATACCAGAACTGACCGCTGCTCAAGTAGGTCGGTCCGCCCTTACGACGAACCACCGCTAGAGGTGTGTTGAGGGCTCGTTCGTAGTCGCTGTTGTCGATCTCTTCGAACAACGGCTCGCCATCAAACAGCAGCAGCACCGCGAGCTCGTCGCGAAACACGACGTCGGGTGCGTCGTTCTTGATCAGGTCGAGGCTGGCAAGTTCTTGCTGCGCATCGGCAAGACTCGAAGACAGCCGTACTCGCGAAATCTCGATACCCGCGTTCTGAACTCGTTGCTTCACGAACTCGCTGAAGCGCTCCTCTCCCGCGTCGGTCGAATCGGGCCAGCTGACGCGGGTGACCTCTGCCGTGCGAACGCGGAAAGAGTCGTCATCGCTTCCGCGTGCAAGTGTTGCCTCGAAGAAGAAGGCGCCGAACGCGGGTTCGCTGTCGTTCATTTCGAGCTGGAACGCCGCCCGCCCATGCAGAACGTTGCCCTCGAGCTTTTCCGGCTGCGGCTGATAGACCACAAGTTCGCCTTCGTCGGTCACGATCTCCTGCGGCCAGGTCGCGTCATCCTGCAACAACGCAACCGCCACCTCACCAGGCGACGGCGCGACCGCCGCAGACGGCTGAGCGATAGCGAGTACCGAGAGCAGTGCGAGAAGTAACAGAGCGGGCTGGCGCGAGGAAGCGGCGCTGATACGTCGGAGCATGAGTCATTCCGGTTTGCCGGGTGCAGCTGCGGAGCGCGCCCGTCGAGGAGCAATTTCCGGGTCTCTCGCAAGCCTAGCCGGCCGCGCCTCCACGCGCGATGCAGGTTTTCTTGCAACCTTGCGGAACTATAGGGCGTCTCACTATAGTGACAGACCATTCTTGAGGAGCGCGTTGGCGACTCCTGACCTTCCCCGGGTGCTCGAATCGATGCGAATACGCGCCACCTCTTGGCCCGGCATGGCGCTCGTGGCCGGGCTCGTCGCGGTCCCGGGCGCGCAGGCGAGGCCGACGAGTCTTCCGGCCGGTACCCAGAGCACACCCCTGGTTGTCGTCGACTGGGACGCCACCGATGCGGCCGACGAGGCCCACGCCGCGGAGAAGATGGCGGAGAAGCTCGTTCCCGCAATCGAGCAGGAGCTGTTTCAGCGTCGTATCGAATCCCCGCGACCGATCCGCATCACGCTCCACGGTGACTTCTACGGGGGCAATCCGCCCCAAGCCCGCGTTCCACACGTCGACGCCGCCGGCACCGTCCATCTCTATCGCTACGGCCCCACGCACCTTCACGCGATGGCACACGAACTCGTTCACGCCGTGCTTCGGCGCGAGAACGTGCCGTACGGCCGCTTCGACGAGGAAGGCCTCGCTGCCTGGGTCTCCCATGTCGTGCGCCCGTCCAACGCCGGCTTCCCGACGTATGGACAGGATCCCGCTGTTGTCTCCGGGCACTGGCTCGTGAGCGGTCTCGCGATTCCGATGAACCAGATCCGCGACGATTTCCGCGGCCTCAACCTACGGTGTTCGTTCCAGACCTATTCGCTTCGCAACGCGTTCTTCATCGATCTCGGCGAGCAGCAAGGCAACGATGCGATGCGACGCTTCCTGCAGACGATGAGGTCGCCGTCGGCGTTCTCGGACACTTTCGGCTCAACCCTCATCGAACTGGAACGCGAGTGGCTAGCCCGCGTGGAACGTCGTTACGAACGAACACCCAATGCCGCCGACCTCCGGCGCGAGTACCGGGCCCTGCCCGCTCTCGACGACGTCAACGCATGCGCGCCCGGCCGCGACTTCGGCGATGCGAGTCCGACCACCGATCGACCCGACGGGGCCTCGCCCCGTTTCCCTTGACAGCTCTGGTGACCCCGACGATGAACCGACCGACCGACGAATTCCTGCCGCTTACCCACGTCGTCTACCACATCCTCCTGTCTCTTTCGGCCGAGGCACGGCACGGCTACGGCATCATCAAGGACGTCGGCGAACGGACGACCGGCCACCTCGAACTCGAGGCCGGAACGCTCTACGCCGCGATCCGGCGCCTGCGCCACGATGAGTTGCTTGAGGAACGCCCTGCTCCTGAAGGCACAGATGCGCGGCGCCGCTACTACGCGCTCACCGCGTTCGGACGTGAAGTTCTGCAGGCGGAGTCAGAACGGCTCGAAGAACTCGTTGCTCTGGCCCGCGACGCCATGATCCTGCCGAGCACGCCGAGCGCCGGTGCCTGAAATGAAGAGCCGCGAACTCCGCCTGTTCCGGGCGCTCATGTGGCTGCTGCCGGCGCGCTTCCGCGCCGAGTACGGCGACGAGATGTGTCGCGTCGCCGGCGAGCAATGGCAGGTCGTGCGACCCATCTCCGGTCGTCTTGGAGCATTCCGTTTCTGGACGCGCCAGAGCTTCGCGCTCGTCCGCGCCGGCTGGGATGCCCGCCCTGGCGGGCCGGCCGGAATCCAGGGCATGGCCACCAACCCGCTCACGACTTTCAAACGCAAACGAACCCCTACTAAACGTCGACTCGACGGGAGAGATGCCATGGACGGCTGGCTCCAGGACATTCGCTACTCGGTGCGCAGCCTGATCAAGCGCCCCGGCTTCACCGTCATCACCGTGGCCACGTTGGCTCTCGGCATCGGTGCTTCCACGGCCATCTTCAGCGCGGTGCACGCCGTGATCTTCCGCGGCCTGCCGTATGGCGAACCGGACCGCATCGTCACTCTCTTCCACGAGGACACGGTGACCGGCGAGCGCGGCGAGGGCTTTTCGGCAGGCAACGCGTTCGATCTCGGAGAGTCGTCGCAGCACCTGACGGCCGCGGCGATCGCCGACCCCTTCTCGCTCGATCTCCAGGTCGACGGGCGGGCCGAGAGCCTGCGCACCTGGCAGGTGTCCGAGGGGTTCTTCAGGGCCGCGCGCGTCGAGCCTCTGTACGGGCGCACGTTCACGGTGGACGAGTATCAGACCGGCAGCGAACCAGTCGTGCTCCTCGGCTACTCGAGCTGGCAGAACCGTTTCGGCGGAGAGGCCAACATCGTCGGTGACGCGTTGCTGCTCGACGGCGCGCCGCGCACGGTGGTGGGCGTGCTGCCGCCGGAGTTCAAGCTGCCGGACGAAGCCGAACTGTGGATCCCGCGCCCCGTCCAACCGTGGGACGCCAATGCGCGAGCAGCCGACTACATGTTCGGCGTTGCACGCCTGGCCGAAGGCAGCACGCTGGCCGAAGCACAGGCCGAGGCCGCACAGATCGCCGGTGGGCTCGAAGAGGCCTTTCCCCAGCCAATGGGTGAGACCACCTTTCGGCTCATGCCGCTGAATGAGTACTTCTTCGGCGACGTACAGGCGCCGCTTCTCGTCCTCATGGGGGCCGTCGGCTTCGTTCTGTTGATCGCCTGCGCCAACGTGGCCGGCCTCATGCTCGCTCGCGGCAGTGAGCGCTCGCGGGAGTTCGCGTTGCGCGGCGCCATCGGCGCAAGCGCAGGCCGCTTGATGCGGCAGGTCACGGTCGACTCACTTCTGCTCGCGACGCTGGGCTGTGTTGCTGGCATCGGACTCACACTCATCGGCATCCGGACGATCCGTGGACTCGCGCCCGCCACGCTCCCCCGCATCGACGAGATCGGGATCGATGGCACGGTGCTCGCGTTTGCCGTTGCGGTCGCGGGAATCAGCGCGGTGCTCTCTGGCCTGGCGCCGTCGCTGCGCTTCTCCAAACCCGATCTGCGGGATTCGCTGAACGAGGGCGCGCGCGGTTCAACCGGAGGCCCGGGTGGCCGAACGCTGCGCGGCAGCATTGTGGTAGCCGAGGTCGCACTGGCGATGGTGCTCCTCGTGGGCGCTGGCTTGCTGACCCGCAGCTTCAACACGCTGATGGACCAGAATCTGGGGTTCGATGCCACCAACCGGCTGGCGCTCCAATTGTTCGCTTACGGCTACGGACAGAATGGCGGCATGACGCGCGGTGAGTTCGTCAACCAGACCATCGACGAGATGGAGGCCATCCCGGGTGTCCGCAAGGTCGCACTGACGACAAGCATTCCCGGAGCCAACGACGAGGGCGCGCTGGCGGCGATCGATATCGACCTGCCGTTCGCGATCGTCAATCGGGTCCCGCCCCCAGCGGGCAGCGAACCCGAGGCCAACGTGACACTCGTGTCTGACAGCTACCTCGACGTTCTCGGTGTCGAACTCGTCACGGGTCGTACCTTCGGCCTCGCCGACAACAGCGATGCGCCGCCCGTGACTCTGATCAACGAGGCGTTCGCTCGACGCCACTTCCCGGCAGACGACCCCGTCGGCGAGAAAGTGGTCGTCGCTCTTGGCGGCAACGCGCCTACCGAACACGAGATCGTCGGCGTCGTTGGCGACGTGCTTCCCGCCGGGCATGCGTCGACGCCACGGCCCGAAATGCTGTTCTCCTTCCGCCAGTACGGCGGGCTCGGCTTCGCCGGCAACCTCACGTTCGTCGTCGCCAGCAACATCGACGCTGCTCAGATCACCAACCCCGCCAAGGAGGCCGTCTGGCGCATCAACCCGAACCAGTCAGTCTGGGGCGCGGCCACGCTGGACTCCCTGCTCGGCGCGTGGTTGGAACAACGCCGTTTCAACCTCGTCCTGCTCGGCTCGTTTGCAGTGCTCGCGCTGTTCCTCGCCGGCATCGGCATCTACGGACTGATCAGCTTCTCCGTGGAGCAGCGCATCGGCGAGATGGGCATCCGACGTGCCCTCGGCGGCCAGTCCGGCAACATCGTCCGCATGGTGCTCGGCGAAGCCTGGCTCCTCGCCGCAGTCGGCGTCGTGATCGGCCTCGGCGGCGCCTTCGCGCTCACCCGCTTCATCCAGGGCATGCTCTTCGGCGTGGAACCCACCGACCCGATGACCTTCATCGGCCTGGGCGGCATGGTCCTGTTCGTCGCCGCGTTGGCGGCCGTGGTCCCGGCCTACCGAGCGACGCGTGTGGATCCGATCGTGGCGTTGCGGAGCGACTGAGAAGGACGGGGGAACCGAGCATGCCGAATGACGGCTTCACACGTTGGAAGTCGGAGGTTCGGTTCCTCCCGCGCCCACTCCCTTTTAGCGCCGGGCGATCACTCCGCGGAGTCGAGGTGCTCAAGGTCGTCGAGATCCTTCGGGCGTCCCGCTGCCCTCTTGTTCTTGATCAGCGCCTCGACGCCCAAGTACGGGATGGGCGTTCGCTGCTCGCCATCCACCATTACGGCGGGGACGCGACCGGCCCAGGCCTCGTTGAAGTCGACTCCAGCGACCGAGGTCATGATGTCGATGCGATTCGGCGGCATGCCGAACTGCACGATCAAGTCCACCGCGGTCAACTCCGCCGGCGACGCGATGCCTGGCACGTCGCCTTCCCAGAACTTCTCCAAGGCCGAATAGAGCCGCCGGGCGTTGTCCGGATCGTTGGCAATGAAGAAGTCGACGTCACCCGTGAGTCGGACGTACCCGTGGAAAATCACGGCCTCGCCGCCGACAACGACGTACTTCACCTCGAACTCGTGAAGGTGCCGGACGAAGTTGCGCGTGTCAGCCGAGAAATGTGCGGCGTCTACTTCGATCGGTGCCAATCGCGGACATCCCGGGTGGCGCCAGAATAGGCACGGCGTTTGAGTTCGCGGGCGGCTCGCTGACGTTCACGCGGTGTCATCCGGCGCTGCTGCTCGATGTCCCAGCGCCTCGCCTCAGCGTGATCGCGCGCCTTGTGAACGATGCGTTTCATGCACCCATTGTACCTCGCGATGCGGCCGACGGAACGGTAGAAGTCGGAGGCTCTTTGAGTTCGCGCGCGATGTCTGCACGATATATAGTTATCTATATGGCTAACTATACGGTGTCGCTGGATAGCGTCTTCCGGGCGCTTTCCGATCCAACACGCCGAGCCGTTGTTCAGCGGCTCGTGGCCGAGCCGACCAGCGTGAAGACGCTGGCCGAGCCGTTCGACATGGCGCTGCCGTCGTTCATGAAGCACCTGGCGGTTCTGGAAGATTGCGGGCTGATTGCTTCGACGAAGTCGGGGCGCGTGCGGACGTGCCGTCTGCAGCCTCGGCGACTGGCGGTCGTGGACGACTGGGTGCAGGCGCAGCTGCGGGACTGGGAAGGCGTGATGCAGCGACTCGCCGACCACGTCGAGTCGACCGAGCGACCGAACACATGAGGTCGGGCGGCCGGCCTCTCCCTTGAACAGATGTGGAGACTTCCAATGACTGATCCCGTGCATGAAACCCTTGGTGCTGTGGCCCGGTCGGCGACGGCGCGTGAGGAGAACGGTCGGATGGCCTTCGAGATCGTCGCCGCCCGCGAGTACAACACCGGCGCAGCCGATCTCTGGGACGCTCTCACCAACCCTGTGCGGCTCGAGCAGTGGTTTCTGCCCGTGACAGGTGAACTGCAAGAGGGCGGCAACTTTCAGTTTGAAGGCAACGCCGGTGGCGAGATCCGTGAGTGCGCGGCACCGGCGAGCCTGGTCGTTACGTGGGGTATGGGTGAGGACACCAGCTTGGTGAGTCTCAAGCTCGAAGAAGTAGCCGCAGATTGCACGCGACTCACGCTCGAGCACACCGGCAAGGTCGCGCCCGAATTCTGGGAGCAGTACGGGCCGGGCGCGGTCGGCATCGGCTGGGACATGGCCTTGTTCGGCGCTGCGGAGCACTTGTTGCCCGAGCCGGCGGTTACGCGGGCCAATGCCGAAACCTGGATGATGTCGGACGAGGGCAAGAGCTTCTCGCGCGAGAGCGGTGCGGCCTGGGGGGAGGCAGCGATCGCTGGCGGCGACGAGCCGGCTGCGGCAGAACGCGCGGCCGCCACCGTGATCGGGTTCTACACCGGAGAGACGGCGCCGGACGCCTGATCGTCGTAGGCGGCCACCGCGGCCGGCCAACCGAAACGGTCGCGTAGGCTGGCGGCGACTTTCCTCGCGAGTTCCCGGGTCGGGTCCGGATCTGCCAGCCAGGTTGCGAGCCGTGTGAGCGCGTCGTCGTGATCGGCGTAGAGGCACTCGGCGGCGAAATCCTCTCCGAGGATCTCCGGGTAGCTGAGTCGGTGAGGCAGGAGCGGAGCCGCTCCGGCACAAGCAGCCTCGACGACGCTGATGCCGAAGAACTCGTGGTTGGCGGTCGAGAGCACTACGCGGGCCTGGCCCAACAGCGCGACGTAGTCGGCGCGCGGCAGGAATCCCTGATGAACAACCCGATCGCCAAGGGTCGTGATGCCGGCCTCGAGCGCCTCGGGCACACGGCCATCACGTTCACCGCAGAGCGCGACCCGGAAGTCGACGCCGCGGTCGGCGAGTTCAAGGAGGAGCGCCATCAACGCGTCCGGATTCTTGTCGTATTCCCAGCGCTGATTCCACAGCACAAGCGGCGGCCGCGCCCCGCCGGGCATCGGCAGGTCGGCGAGTTCGATGCCCACCGGAAGGACAGTGGTCCGCGACTGGATGTCGTCCACGATCTCGGGCGCCAACGCCTCGGGAAATCTGCGCAAGAAGTCCGGGAGTGCCTCGAACCAGGCGGTGCGGTGGTAGTCGGAGTTGAAAGCGATCACATCCGCGGCGGCCATGGCCTTCAGGTTGATCAGGCCGCACTGCCGCACGCGCTCGACCTGGCCCGGGGTATCGTCGGACAGGAGCGTGGACACGGGATACGTGAGCTGGTTCTCGTGCATGTAGAGAATCGCTGGGATGTCCGAGAGCCGCCGCCGGGCCAGGCCCAGGAAACTGGCCAAGTCGAACATGTCGGTCGCGACGACAACGTCGGGGCGTGGGCGATCTTCGAACTGCCGCGCAATCTCGAGGGCCGCGCCTTCCATGCGCCAGCGCCAGAAGCGTGGTTCGAGCGTGACCAGGTCAACGTCGTGAGCGGAGTGGCGCGCAAGGCCCTCGGCCCAGGCGCGATGGCTACCGCCATGGAAGGGAGAGAGCAGCGCGACGTTCATGCGCGACGAGTTACCGGGTGCCGCGTCGTCGGTCACTCGGCGGGGACGTGAGTCAGACCGCGGGCGCCTTTCAGCTTGCGATCGGCCTTGCCGGTGGTCGTGCAGTCCGCTGCGAGCGTCAGTAGCGCGCGGTCCTTGGTCACGACGTTGGCTCCGTCCATCACCGCCGCAGTGCCGTCGGCGTTGAGGAAGACACCCGTGCCGAAGGTCATCGGAAATGGCGGCAAGCAGCGCTGCTCGAATTTCTTGCCCTTGAAACGCACAAGCTCGCCCACATTCACAACCCAATGCCAGCCGCTGTCGGAGATCGCGTAGGCCGTGGCCTGCACGCCGGGCTTGGTCCAGACCGGCTTCACCCGAGTGAGGTTCTTGCCCTCGACCAGGTACACCGCGTCCCAGCGTGCTTCGGTCACGGGCGACACGAGAGGCCCCCCGCTGCCGTCAACGATATGGATGACGCCTTTTTTCGTTCTGGCCAGGAGCTTCGGATTGACGAGGGCCTTGCCCGTGGCGATCTGGATCAGTTCGCCGGTCTCCAGGCCGTAGCGCCACACAGCACCGTCGGTGGGCGAGCTACTCCCGAGCTCCTCGCCCTGGTCCGCAATGACCAGGCCGCCGGCTCGGTCAAAGAGAACGTCCGAGGCGAATTCGAAGTCGCCGCCATCGGGTCCGGGTACCGGCGTGGTCTTGCCTGCGGCCGGGTCCCACAACACAACCTGGTTCACCGCGGCAATCGCCATCAGTCCGAGCCCAGGGTGATAGTCGACTCCGCGCGGCTCCAGCGAGCCGCCCTTCACCTTGCTGCTAACCACCTTGCCCGTGCCCGCCTTCACTTGGAGCACCTTGTTGTTCGCGGTCGACGCGGTGAGGCTGTCCCCCGGAGTCAGGGTGAGACGTCGCCTTGCCGCGGTCTGGCGCGGCGCCACCGGGCCAAACGCCTCGGCCGCCCGCCGTGCCCGACCCATCTCGCGATCAATCAGCTCCGCATTGGCGATAGCCCGATCCACGGACGTCGCAGCCCGCGAGTTGGCGGGACTCGGCGTCAGCAAGAGGACGAGCACAAGAGTCGCCCAGGGCAGGTGTCGACGGGTGAGCATCAGCGCAAGGATGTCGGGAGGGACGGGAGTCGGAAATGTCATCAGACTCGGGAATCATAGCCGCGAAACGCGCGATTGACCGGCCCACGGGCCGGGCTTACAGTGTCTCTTCCGGTGGTGATCGTAGTTCAATCGGTAGAGCACCTGACTGTGACTCAGGAAGTTGCGGGTTCAAGTCCCGTCGGTCACCCCTCCCAAGCGTCCGTAGCTCAGCCAGGATAGAGCGTCAGCCTCCGGAGCTGAAAGTCGCAGGTTCGAATCCTGCCGGGCGCATCAAGGAGCCCCTGTTTGGGTAACCTCGGGGGTCTCTTTGCGGGCCGCTAGCTCAACTGGCAGAGCAACGGACTCTTAATCCGTAGGTTCTAGGTTCGATCCCTAGGCGGCTCACTTTTTCGCGCGCGGCCGGCCAACAATGGCCGGCCTGCCGCGAAGTTCCCGGACGCCTTGCGAAAGTGGCGGAATTGGCAGACGCGCTGGCCTTAGGAGCCAGTGGGCTTAGCCCGTGGGGGTTCGAGTCCCCCCTTTCGCACCTTCGCATTTCCACCCCATTTGAGCGCGTCCTCCCGCAGCCGGAAAAGAACGATGAGCGAACAGACCACGAACCAGGTAGAGCACTCCCAGGATGGCGTGCGGCACACACTCCGTATCGTTGTGCCCGCGGCCGACATGAGCGAGCGCGTCGACGCCGCGACACAGGCGTACCGTTCACGCGCCAAGCTAGCCGGCTTCCGTCCAGGCAAGGCGCCCCTGTCGATGGTGCGTCAGCAATTCGGCGCGGACATCCGCAAGCACGTGCTCGATCACATGCTTCCCGAGGTTCTGTCCTCGGAGCTCGAGACACTCGAACTTCGGCCACTCGACTCGCCCGAGCTCGCCGACGTCCAGTTCGAACCCGGCAACGATCTCGAGTTCACGGTGAACTTCGACACCGCTCCGGAAGTCGAGGTGACGAACCTCGACCTATCGGCAACACGCCCCGCCATCGAAGTCACGGACGAGATGGTCGTGGAGGCGCTCGAACAGCTCCGCGAGCGCGGTGGCCAGCTGGTGGCTGTCGAGGATGCGCCTGCGGCAATGGAGATGTTCGGCCGCTGCGAGATGGAACTGCTGCCGAAGGACGGTAAGGGCAAGAAGCTGGCCGAAGAGGACCGTTTCGTGCGCATCGGACATGAGCAGGCGATTCCGGCGCTCAACGAAGAACTCGTTGGCATGCGCGAGGGTGAGTCCACCGAATTCACCACTACGCTCGGCGAGCAGTACCCCAACGCGATTCTCGCCGGCAAGGAAGTTCTCTGCCGCGTCACGCTCGCTGAACTCAAGCAACGCACGCTGCCCGAGGTGGACGATGAGTTCGCCAAAGACCTCGGCGCTGAGGACCTCGCGGAGCTGCGCGGCAAAGTCGCGGCCGACATCCAGGCCAATCTCGAGAACAACGCCGATCGCGACGTGCAGACACAGTTGCTCAAGGGTCTGCGTGATGGAAACCCTGTAGACGTGCCCGATTCGCTGATCGAGCGTCGCCTCGACGAGATGTCACGTCGCTTCGCGAATGACCTTGCGCAGCAGGGCATCGACCCGCGCAACGCACTCGACTGGCAGGCGTTCCGAAAGGAACAGCGCACCGCCGCCGCAGACTCGATCGCGGAGGAGATGCTGCTCGACCATTACGCCGTCGACCAGGAAATCGAGGTCGATGACGACACCGTCGAGGAAGAAATCCGCACACAAATGGAACAAAGCGAGGGTGGAAACGGGCGGTCTGTTGCGTCCTTCACTCAGCAGATGCGGAAGGACGGGTCCTTCGATGGTTTGCGCGTAACCATGCGCCGACGTTTGGCTTTGGAACGCCTCCAGGGCCATGCTACGATCGACATCGATAGCGGCGAAACGCCCAATGTTTCCGGGCCCGAAGGGGAATAGCCGGACTGGCTGACCGCCGCCCGTTTTTTTGTTGCGATGGCACGTGGCGGGACCTGTTCGCGTCATCCACTCCCGACAGCACGAGGAGTTCGCGCATGGCACTGGTTCCGATGGTCGTCGAGCAGAGCGCGCGAGGCGAACGCGCCTACGACATCTACTCGCGGTTGCTCAAAGACCACATCATCTTCATCGGCTCGCCGATCGATGACGTCATCGCGAACCTGGTCATCGCCCAGTTGCTTTTCCTCGAGGCTGAGGATCCGGAGCGCGACATCTCGCTCTACATCAACAGCCCCGGTGGCTCTGTAACCGACGGCCTCGCGATCCTCGACACGATGCAGTTCATCCGGCCCGATGTGTCAACGATCTGCCTCGGCCAGGCGATGAGCATGGGTGCCGTATTGCTTGCAGCCGGTACGCCCGGCAAGCGCTTCGCGCTGCCCAACTCGCGGATCATGATCCACCAGCCCTCGGGCGGGTTTCAGGGCACCGCGGCAGATATCGAGATTCATGCGCGCGAGATTCTGCGCATGCGGAAGCAACTCAACGGCATGCTGGCCGGCTGGACTGGTCAGAGCGTGGAGCGTGTTGCGGACGACTCCGACCGCGACTTCGTGCAGACCGCCGAAGAAGCCGTCGCATATGGTTTGATTGACAAGGTCATCGCGTCCCGCTGAGGGGATCTTCTTATGAGCCGAAACAGCAGTTCGAACAATTCATCGCTGCGCTGCTCCTTCTGTTCGAAGAGCCAGAGCGAGGTCCGCAAGCTCATCGCGGGCCCGAACGTTTACATCTGCGACGAGTGCATCGAGATTTGCACGGACATCATCGCGGAGGAGCGTGACCTCGAAGAGCGCAGTGAACTGCAAGAGGTTCCGAAGCCGGCCGAGATCAAGAACTTCCTCGATCAGTACGTCGTCGGCCAGCACGAAGCCAAGAAGAAGCTCGCGGTCGCCGTCTACAACCACTACAAGCGCTGCGATGCTCTGGATCGCCCGGGCGCCGACGACGTGGAGATCTCGAAGAGCAACATCCTGCTCATCGGTCCCACCGGCACCGGCAAGACCCTGCTCGCCCAGACGCTCGCCCGTTACCTCCAGGTACCGTTCACGATCGCCGACGCCACCACGCTGACCGAAGCTGGTTACGTGGGCGAAGACGTCGAGAACATCGTCCTGAAGCTGTTCCAGGCTTCGGGCTACGACAAGGAAAAGACCGAGCGCGGCATCATCTACATCGACGAGATCGACAAGATCGCCCGCAAGGACGAGAACCCGTCGATCACGCGCGACGTGTCGGGTGAAGGCGTGCAGCAGGCACTGCTGAAGATCCTCGAAGGCGTGCAGGCCAACGTTCCGCCGCAGGGCGGTCGCAAGCACCCGCACCAGGAGTTCTTCCAGATCGACACGACGAACGTGCTGTTCATCGTGGGCGGTGCCTTCGTCGGCCTGGATGGAATCATTCAGCAGCGCGAAGGCAAGCAGTCACTCGGCTTCACGGCCGATGTGAAGGAAGAGCTGCCCGATGAAGAGGCACTCGTTGCCAACGCGCAGCCCGGGGATCTCATCCGCTATGGCCTGATTCCAGAATTCGTGGGTCGCCTGCCGGTCGTGGGTCAGCTGTGCTCGTTGCTGGCGGAAGATCTGGTCACCATCCTCACCGAGCCGAAGAACGCTCTGGTGAAGCAGTACCAGAAGATGTTCGACCTCGAAGGCGTGAACCTGAGTTTCACGGACGATTCCCTGGTCGCCATCGCCGAAGCCGCGATCGACCGCGGCATCGGAGCCCGAGGGCTGCGCGCGATCATGGAAGACTTCATGCTCGAGATCATGTACCGCCTGCCGAGCGAGCCGAACATCGAGGAATGCGTCATCACCCGCAAGGTGGTGGAGCACCGCGAAGATCCGCTCGCCCTGATCAAGAAGGCGGGTTAGCGCCGGTTCTCACCGGGCGCAAACTTCGGCGAGCCACGTAGCCGCGGCACGCATCTGCGCGTCCAGGTCGTCCACCGCGGCGTAATCCACCGTCACATCCGGCTGGACCTCGCGCGGATACGCCGTACCTTCGCGATCCACGTCCAGACCAACGGCGATCACGAGGTTCACCCCGTCGTCCATGCGGAAACCGTTGGTCGACGTGGAATACCCGGCGGTCGGGACCCCGAAGAAGCGGGTATCAGCCCGCCCCTTGAACGCGATCGCCAAGGCCTCACCGGAGCTCCCGGTTCCCCCATCGATCAGCACGGCAACCGGCGGCGCGGTTTCGAGGCGATAGGCCGGACCGGCCAGGCGTGCACCAACAAAGCCGTTCTCTCCTTCGGTTCCTGACACGCCGTCGCGGTAAAACCAGTTCCCCGCTGGCTTCCCGCCAACTTCAAAAGACCCCACAACGCCTTCGCCGAGGACGGGGCCGACGCCGACCAGCATCGGCCACATGTTGCCGCCACCGTTGCCGCGAAGATCCACGACCCAGCCGCAGACGCCCGACTCTTCGACGGCGCGGACCTGATCCTGCAATGTCTGCGCAAAGCGTGTCGAAGCGGCGGGCGAGCCGCCGAACGATGGGATGATCACGTGTCCCAGACGCATGTCGGCGAAATTCAAACTTGCGACCGCCGGCTCGCGCCGCTCAGCGAACGGAGACCGGGTCCCGACGTTGGCCGTGGCTTCGGGCTCGCGCCAGTCCGGGAGTCCTCGTGCTTCGCGACCGTCAGCCTCCGCGTCCAGAGCGGCGGCGCTGAACTGCACGAACGTGTGTGACAGCTCGCCAAACGCTTGCCGGAGAGCTGCGTAGGTATCAGATGGTGCTTGCGCGCCGGCGGCCGCATCGAAAGCACGCCGGTAGAGTCCCTGCCAATCAACCTCGTCGGCCAGGTAGTAGTTCGACTGCGCGGTGCCAAGCGCGCGGGCCAGATACGCCGCGGCCCGAGGGCCGAGCGTCGCTTCCTGGGGAGGGACCGCGGCAACACTGGTGAGCATGGCAACCACGAGGGCAAGACGAAGACAGAGACTTGAGTTCATTTGTGCTCGCGTTGTGCGTGGGGGCTGCAGTAGGCATAATGCCTAGACAGACAAAATATAGACTGTCTAGGACACGCGATGCCAGCACCCAAGCCGGACCTGTTGCGTGGCACGCTCGACCTTCTCGTGTTGGAGGTACTCCGGGCCGGCCCGCTTCACGGTTATGCGATCGGACAACAGATCCAGCGTCTGAGCGACGATCTGCTCCGTGTGGAGCAGGGGTCGCTGTATCCGGCTCTGTACCGCATGCACCGCCGTGGCTGGCTACGGTCGCGATGGGGCACTGCGAGCAGCGGGCGGCGGGCGCGCATCTATTCGCTGACCGGGGTCGGAAAGCGACGTCTAGCGAGCGAGTCAGCTGCCTGGCGCGACTACGCCGAAGGCGTGCAACGAGTTCTCGAACAGCTTTCCGAGCACGGTGACTCATGATCGACCGCTGCGTTGCCTGGTGGCGACGGAATGTCCGCGGGCGAGGACTCGCCCGCTCGATTCAGGAGGAGATGGACGGCCACCTCGAGGAGGAGACTGACCGACTCGTCGCCGCAGGCAGATCCCAAGCGAGCGCGGAACGTGAAGCGCGGCGGCGGTTCGGCGATCTCGCACGGTATCGACGCGCCGGCCACATCGCATACGGGATCGACGCCGCCGCGCGCCCGCGCCAGCACGTGTTCGAAGCGCTCTGGCGCGACGTCACGCATTCGGCGCGTTCGCTGGTCCAACGCCCCAGCTGGACGGCCCTTGCGGTGGCAACGCTGGCGCTTGGGATCAGCGGCAACACCGCTCTTTTTGGGGTACTCAACGCCGCGTTGTTGCGACCCCTGCCGTATCCGGACGCTGAGGGCGTGCTGTTCCTCTGGAGCGGAGAAGACCCGGCAAACGTCGCGCCGAACTCCTATCCCGATGTCGCCGACTGGCGCGCCCAAGCCACCACGTTCGAGAAGCTGGCACCCTACAACATCGCGCTCCGAAGCTTCACCGACGGCACCGAACCGGAGCGGATCCTGGGCGCCATCGTTGATGCCGGTTTCTTCGACATCCTCGGCGTGCGGCCCCAGCTCGGGAGAACGTTCACGGCGGCCGAGCGTCTCGAGGGCGCCGAGCCCGTGATCATTCTCGACCACTACCTGTGGCAACGGCGCTACGGGGCCGACCCCGACATCGTGGGCCGAACCATCAACGACGGAGCCTTCCGTGTGGTCGGGGTGATGCCGCCCGAATTCGACCACCCGGAGCCCCACTGGGACGACGAACGGACCTCGTACTGGCTGCCGCTCGTGGGCTCGCGGTTCACCGATCGCACGCGCGGCTTCCTCCGCACGATCGGGCGTCTGCGCGAGAACGCGACGATGGCCGAGGCGCAGGCTGAACTCACAACGATCGCATCGCGCGTCCGCGCGCAGCATCCACAAGACGCCACCCCAGGCGTGTGGGTCCGTCCGCTACGCGAGGAGTTTGCTGGCGCAGCGCGCAGGCCGCTCCTGATGCTCGCCTTGGCCGCGGGGTTCGTGCTCTTGATAGCGTGCGCCAACGTCGCGCACTTGCTTCTCACCCGGACACTCGAGCGCAAGAACGAGTTCGCGGTGCGCCTCGCGCTGGGCGCTTCGCGCGGCGGGCTACTGCGCCTGCAGCTGGTCGAAGGTCTACTGCTCGCAACAGCCGGTGCCATCGTCGGGCTCGTGGCCACATCGCCTCTGGCCGAGTTCCTATCCGCTTTGGGTCCGACGACGATGCCCGGTTTCGAAGCCGCTACGCTGGATCGTTCCGTCCTCTTGTTCGCGGCGCTGGCCACCGGACTCACAGGCGTCGTCACAAGCCTATTGCCGTGGGCGTCGGGCCTGAACTCCATGGCACCACCCGGCGGCCAGACTCGTTCTTCGGCTGGGAGATTAAATCGACGCTCGCGCCACCTCCTCATCGTCGGTGAGGTAGTGCTTGCCATTCCCCTACTCGTTGGAGCGGCCATGTTGATGCAGTCTCTGATGCAACTTGGCGCCCAGGATCTTGGATTCCGGCAGGACGGCGTGCTCACTCTGCGGCTTACGGTCCCCGCTCGCGGCGACGAAGCCCGCGCATTCTTCGAGGAGGTGGTCGACGGCCTACGCGCGCTGCCCCAGGTGAGCAATGTCGGATCCGTCTCGTCGCTACCTCTCGATGGACTGAACTACACCGGCGGGACATTCGTCTCCGATACCGGCAACGCGACAGACGCGAACCCGGTAGGCGCAGCAACGCGGTGGGCGAGCAACGACTACTTCGCCGCGCTCGAGATCCCCCTGCTGGCGGGCCGGTGGCCCGAGGACGAGCCAAACAGCGACGGCGTTGTCGTCAGCGCGGGATTCGCTAGCTCGATGTGGGGCAGCACGGATATCGTCGGCCAACGTCTCCGCGCTGCGCGGCGCGAACCCGACGACGAGGTGCACTGGCGCACCGTGGTCGGCGTCGTTGGCGACGTCAACGAGCGCGGCCCCGAGTTCGAGCCGGATGTGTTTGTTTTCCTGCCTGCTGCAACGGCTGCATGGGACTCCATGGGCCTCGTGCTCCGCACCCAGGGTCCGCGCACCCAAGTCGCCGCAGATGTCCGCGCGGCGGTCGGCCGAGTCGCGCCGCAGATCCCGATCACGAGCTTCGCCTGGATGGAGGATCGACTCGACGGTCGCCTTTCGAGCCGCCGCTTCCGTGCGCTGCTCCTCGGAGGATTCGCCGCCCTCGGCCTAACCCTGGCCGCGATAGGAGTGTTCGGGGTTGTCTCGCATTCGGTACGGAGTCGAGATCATGAACTCGGCATCCGCATGGCGCTGGGCGCGATGACTCGGGACGTGACGATGCTCGTGATCCGGGAGTTGGCCGGCGTGGTGGGGGTCGGGGTCACGATTGGGCTTGCCGTGGCGATCTCGGCGCAACGCGTGCTCGGCCATCTCGTGGCGGGGCTTGAAACGTTGCCAGCGGGCACGGCGTTTGCCGCCGCGGCCTTCCTAGCGGGAGTCGCGTTGGTAGCGGGCTACCTGCCTGCCCGCCGCGCCGCCCGAGTAGACCCACTCATCGCGCTCCGGCGAGGCTAGCCGCGCGGCTTCAGACGTGATTTGCGGGCCTGCGCGGCTTCCGTGTACTCTTTACTCAGCGGGCGAAGGGGGGCGAGCAAGCCTGATCCAGTTGCCCCCAGCGGGCCCGTTTTTCCACTCCCGCCACCACCCACCGGCAGATCACGCCGGGGACGCGAAGGGACGCGCTATGGCTAGCGAGACCACCAGCGACTATCAGACCCTGCCGCTGCTTCCGCTGCGCGACGTGGTGATTTTCCCGGGCATGATGATGCCGTTCGTCGTGGGACGCGGACGCTCCGTCGCCGCGCTCGAACGTGCCATGGAAACAGGCAAACGACTCTTCCTCTCTGCCCAGCAGGATCCCGAGATCGAGGATCCGGGCGCGGAAGAGGTCTACGAACTCGGCACGATCTCGACGATCGTGCAGAGCCTCAAGCGCCCTGACGGCACGGTGAAGGTGCTGGTCGAAGGCGTGCGCCGAGCGAAGCTCATTGAGGTTACGGACGAGGACGAGTATCTCGAGGTCGTTGTCTCGCCCATCGAAGACGCGGACGACGACGCGCTCGGCTCGAAGACGCGCCAGCTCACGCGCCTCTTCGAGAAGTACGTGAAGCTGTCGTCGAACCTGCCAAACGAAGCCGTGCTCGCGGCGGTCAAGAAGGACCATGCTGGTCGTCTGGCCGATACGATCGCGGCCCATCTGCCGCTCGATGTGCCGACGAAGCAGGAGATCCTCGAGATCACCGACGTCGAAGATCGTCTGGACGGGCTGACCGAGTATCTCAGCGGTGAGATGGACAAGGTCAAGATGGACCGCGAGATCCAGGGCCGCGTGAAGAAGCAGATGGAAGCGGCCCAGCGCGAGTACTACCTCAACGAGAAGATCAAGGCGATCCAGAAGGAACTCGGTCGCGGCGATCGCGAGTCCGAGATCGACGGGCTGCGTCGCCGCCTCGACGAGTCCGGCATGCCGGAAGAGGTACGCGAAAAGGCTGAGATGGAACTCGAACGCCTCGAGGCCATGCCGCCGATGTCCGCCGAGGCCACCGTCTCGCGGAGCTACGTCGACTGGCTCGTGTCCGTGCCGTGGTACAAGCGAAACCTCGAGAATCGCGACCTCGCCAAGGCTGCCGAGATCCTCACCGAGGATCACTACGGGCTGGACGACATCAAGGAGCGGATCCTCGAATTCCTCGCCGTGCGGCAACTCGTGGAGAACCCGCGCGGTTCGATTCTCTGTTTCGTCGGACCTCCCGGCACCGGCAAGTCGTCCCTGGCCAAGTCGATCGCACGGTCCACCGAGCGAGAGTTCATCCGACTGTCGCTGGGCGGCGTCCGCGACGAGGCCGAGATCCGTGGCCACCGGCGCACCTACATTGGCGCATTTCCCGGCCAGGTGATGCAGCGTATGAAGACAGCGGGCGTAATCAACCCCGTCTTCCTGCTCGACGAGGTCGACAAGATGAGCAACGACTTCCGGGGCGACCCGTCGGCAGCGCTCATGGAAGTCCTCGATCCCGAGCAGAACCACACGTTCACGGATCACTACTTGGATGCCGAATACGACCTGTCGAAGGTCATGTTCATCTGCACAGCGAACGTGCTGCACACGATTCCCGGCCCCCTGCAGGATCGAATGGAAATCATCCATCTGTCGGGCTACACGCAGCACGAGAAGGAAGAGATCGCGCGTCGACACCTGCTCCCGAAGCAGGTCGTCATGCATGGTCTGCAGCTCGGCCAACTCGCCATCGATGATGACGCCCTCGAGATGTTGATCGAGGAATACACGCGGGAAGCCGGTGTTCGTATGCTCGAGCGCGAGCTCGCCAAGGTATGCCGCAAGGGCGCGCACGATCTTGTGAAACAGCATCACGATGCGATCGCCGACGCCGCAGCCGAAGCAACCGTTCGGGAGACCGAAGAGGCGGCTGAGGCCGTTGCCAAGATGCAGGAAGCTGCGGCCCAGGCATCGAGCGGGGAGCAGCCCGACGCTGCGCCTCCGACCGACGTGGACGGTGACGAGCAGGTCGCTGAAGCCGAAGAGGTGGACGAGGCCAGTCTGCCGGAGATCTTCGTCGAGGCGCGTGATCCGCTGGCAAGTACACTGCCACGACGCAGCGCGGCCGCCGAAGCGATCCCGGAAGACGCCAAGATCGTTGTCAACAAGGAGCTCCTCGAGGAATACCTCGGCGTGCCGCGGTTCCGTCGACGTCACAAGGAAGACAAGGCTGCCGTGGGCCTCGTAGCAGGGCTCGCCTGGACCGAGCGCGGCGGCGAGAAGCTCGACATCGAGGCCACCTTGATGCCTGGTAAGGGCAAGCTCGCCCTCACCGGCAAGCTCGGCGACGTGATGCAGGAGTCTGGTCAGGCGGCGATGTCCTACATCCGATCGCGCGCGGCACAGCTCGGCATTCCACGTGACTTCCACGAGCGTGTCGACGTGCACGTCCATGTGCCCGAAGGTGCAATTCCGAAGGACGGTCCGTCCGCTGGGATCACCCTCGCTACAGCGATGACGTCGGCCCTAACCGGTATCGCGATCCGCAACGACCTCGCCATGACCGGTGAGATCACTCTCCGCGGACAGGTGCTCCCGATCGGTGGCGTGAAGGAGAAGGTCCTGGCAGCACATCGCATCGGTCTCGATACCGTTGCGCTGCCCAAGGACAACGAAAAAGACCTCCGCGACGTTCCCGAGGAAATCCTCAAGAAGCTCGACATCCATCTCGTCGCGAACATGGATGAAGTCCTCGAACTCGCGCTCGTTTCGCCGCTCAACCCCCTGCCGTCTGAAGAGGCGCTGCCGCGCCCGTCAGGGGACGAGAGCATGGAGCCGCCGCTGGCCCACTAGTCGGCCGCCGCTTCTACCCAACTACAACCCGACTCCCCGCTCCCGGCGCGTGCCGTCCTGGCGACGCCGCGCCCAGACCATGGCGTTTCTCGTCGTGCATATTCACGAAGTCACCGTTGGCCACACGACATCCCGTCCGGGCGACTTCCCGGACGAGGCCGTACCCGAGATCGCCTTTCTCGGGCGCTCCAACGTGGGCAAGTCGAGTTTGATCAACTCGCTTACGCGGCGGAAGAAGCTGGCACGCACCAGCAAGGCCCCGGGGCGCACGCGGCTGATTCACTGGTACCGCCTGCAGATCGAACCGCGTCCCTGCTTCTTCGTCGATCTCCCGGGGTATGGCTACGCGAAGGTCTCGCGGAAAGTGCGCGAAGAGCAATGGGCACCACTCATCGAGCGCTTCTTGCAGCAGTCGCCGAACCTGTTGCTGGGCATCCAGTTGCTCGACATCCGCCGCGACGGGCCGACGCCACTCGACGAGCAGATGATCGAATGGGCGCGCGCGTCCGAAGTGCCGTCACTCTACGTGCTCACCAAAGCGGACAAGCTGTCGCGCGGCAAACAGGCTCGGGCGCGGCAGGCGTTCACACGCGCGCTGGGTCCGTCCGAACGCGGCAAGCTCATCGCCTACTCCGCGACCACCGGCCAAGGCCGCGACGAACTTTGGCAAGCCATCCAGGACGTTCTCAGCGATGCCGCGGAGAATAGCGCCGCATGATGGACGACACCGTCGCAACCGCCGAAGCACCGGCCCCGCCGGAGTCCGCTCACGACGCCGCTATGCTCAACTCGGCCACGATGCCGCAGCTGCTGAGCGTGGCGCGCGACCTCGAGATCAACGCGGGCTCCGACTACAGTCGACAGGGTCTGATCCGCCAGGTCCTCGCCTCTCTGGAGCAGGAGATACCCGCGCACGGCGTGCTGGAAGTTGTACGCGACGGCTACGGCTTCCTGCGCGGACCGGAGACCAGTTATCTCCCGAGCGACGACGACATCTATGTGTCGCCCGCCCTGGTCAGAGAGCATGGCCTCCGCAGCGGCGACACGGTGCACGGAACGATTCGCCCGCCGCGGTCGAACGGTGAGCGTTACTTCGCCATGGAGTCCGTGGAACTCGTGAATCATCAGGCCACGGGGACCGCCCCGGCCGACGCGTTCTATGGGCAGACGCCGAAGCATCCGGAACGGCGGTTCGTGCTCGAGCATGCGGAGGGCGATATCTCGACGCGGGTGCTCGACATGCTGTGCCCCATCGGCAAGGGCCAGCGTGCACTCATCGTGTCGCCACCTCGCGCGGGCAAGACGGTACTGATGCAGAGCATCGCGCACGCGATCACGGCCAACCATCCCGAAGCCATCTTGCTGGTTCTGCTCGTGGACGAGCGTCCCGAAGAGGTCACGGAGATGACCAAGTCCGTGCGCGGCGAGGTCGTTGCTTCAACGTTCGACGAGCCGGCGACGCGGCATGTGAAAGTGGCCGACCTGGTGATCAACAAAGCTCGTCGCCTGGCCGAGGCTGGCAACGATGTCGTGATCCTTCTGGACTCCATCACGCGACTGGCGCGCGCCCACAACACCGTGTGCCCGCAGTCGGGCCGGATCATGTCGGGTGGTGTGGACGCCAAGGCGTTGCACAAGCCCAAGCAGTTTTTCGGGTCGGCACGGAAACTGGAAGGCAGTGGGTCCCTGACCATCATCGCGACGGCGCTGGTCGAGACCGGGAGCCGGATGGATGAGGTGATTTTCGAGGAATTCAAGGGCACCGGCAACGCAGAAGTCGTACTCGATCGACGGCTTGCGGAGCGCCGGGTATGGCCTGCTGTCGATCTTCAGCGCTCGGGTACCCGCAAAGAAGAGTTGCTGCTGAGCCCTGACGACCTGCACCGCATCTGGCTGCTACGAAAGATCCTGATGCCCATGGACCTCGAAGAGGGAATGGGCCTACTGCTGCAGCGTCTGGGCGAGGCTCCGACCAACAGCGAGTTCCTCGATTCCATGAAGATCGTGGACGAGTAAGAGCGAACGTCAAAAACACGATCTCCGTGCTACTCTTTACCGGTTGCCCAGTCGGGCACGCCCCCCCTCTCATCGGCTCTTCGTAGCCGATCTTTGCACCCGCGAGGAAGGACCTACCTATGAAGGAAGGAATCCACCCGGAATACCATCCGGTTGTCTTCGTAGACGGGTCAGCCGATTTCGAGTTGGTGACCCGCTCCACCAAGACGAGCAGCGAGACTCGTGACATCGATGGTGTCGAGCATTACGTGCTCCGAGTCGAAATCTCTTCGGCGTCGCACCCGTTCTTCACTGGCCAGCAGCGCTTCATTGACACCGCCGGCCGCGTCGAAAGGTTCCAGCGCAAGTACGAGAAGTTCTACAAGAAGGACGGCTCGGACGCGGAACCCGAGGCTGAAGCCGACTCGTCGGACGAGAGCTAGCGCCAGATCGCTTCCCGCGCCCTGTGTCCTAGTGCGTCTTGACGAGGAGGCAGCGACCGAGCGTCGCTGAGCGATCGTGCAGCAACAAGTCCTGACCCGGCTCGAAGAACTCGAAACGAAGTTCGAAGCTCTGAATCAGGAGATCGTGCGTCCTGAAGTCATTCAGGACACGAACCTCTACACGACGCTGATCAAGCAACACGCCGAGCTCAACAACATTGTCTCGGCGTATCGCCGGCTCCTTGAAGTGGAAACCGGCATCGCGGACAGCAAGGGGATGCTCGAGTCCGAGGACGACCCTGAGATGCGTGAACTCGCATCCGAGGAAGTCGCCAGCCTGGAAGGTGAACTCGAGACTCTCGAGAGCGACCTGCTGCGCATGCTCTTGCCGAAAGACCCGAACGACGCCAAGAACGTCGTCGTGGAAGTTCGGGCAGGAACAGGCGGCGAGGAGGCTGCACTGTTCGCGGCCGAGATCTTCAGGATGTACCAGCGCTATGCCGAGCGGCATCGCTGGACCGTGGAGATCATGACCGAGAGCGGCACGGGCACCGGTGGACTCAAGGAAGTCATCGCCGTGATCGAGGGCAAGGGCGCCTACAGTCGACTCAAGCACGAGAGCGGTGTGCACCGCGTGCAGCGCGTTCCGGAAACCGAGTCGTCTGGTCGGATCCACACGTCGGCGATCACCGTAGCGGTGATGCCTGAAGCCGAAGAAGTCGAGATCGACATCGACATGAACGAGGTGCGCATCGACCGCTTCTGTTCATCCGGCCCCGGCGGCCAGAGCGTGAACACGACGCAGTCCGCGATCCGCCTGACCCATGAACCGACGGGGCTCGTGGTGTCCTGCCAGGACGAGAAGTCGCAGCACAAGAACCTCGCGAAGGCACTGCGCGTACTGCGCTCACGGCTCTACGATCTGAAGCAGCAGGAAATGGCCTCGGAGCGTGCTGCCGAACGTAAGGGCATGGTGGGCGGCGGCGATCGCAGCGAGAAGATCCGGACCTACAACTTCCCACAGAACCGCGTCACCGATCATCGGATCCACCTCACGGTTCACAAGCTCCCGGAGGTCCTCGCCGGCGACCTCGACGAGCTTCTCGATCAGACGGTCGCCGCCTTCGAGGCCCAGCGCCTCGAAGAAGAGTTCAAGACTGCCCAGGCCAGCTGACGCCGTGCCCGCGCCGTCCCACGTGACGATCGCTCACGCGTTGCGCGAGGCCGAGACCCAGTTGTCAGCGGAGGGAATCGACGCGCCCCGGGTTCAGGCGATGGCGCTCCTCGAATCCGTTCTTGACCTCGATCGTGCGGCGGTACTGGCGCGGCTCCGCGACCCGATACTTGCCGAATCTCTGCTCCGGTTCCGCGAGCTCGTGGTGCGTCGATCAGCCAACGAGCCGCTGCAATACTTGCTCGGCCGGGCGCATTTCCTCGACTACGACCTCGAGGTTGGGCCAGGCGTGTTCATCCCGCGACCCGAGACAGAGCAACTCGTCGAGACGGCGGTTAGGACGTGGTCTCCATCCGATCCGTGGGCCCTCGACCTGTGCTGCGGCAGTGGTGCGGTGGCCATCGGACTGGCGCGCGCCCGACGCGACGCGCGCGTGCTCGCGGTCGACCTGGCGCCGGCGCCTCGCTCGACGACGCGACGAAACACCATTGCGCTCGACGTGAGCGAACGAGTTACGGTGCTCGGATCGGACCTTCTGACCGCGCTGGCACCGCGCGGTGCCGGGTGGCCCGGGTTGGGCGCGATCGTTTGCAACCCGCCCTACGCGGCCGAAGGCGAAGTGGTGCAACCGGAGGTTCTCAACCACGAGCCTCTCTCGGCGATCCTGGCAGGCGACTCGGGCACTGCGATCTACGCCACGGTGATTCCCGCGGCAGCGGAACTGCTCGCGCCGGGCCGACCGCTCCTGTTCGAGCTCGGATACGGTCGAGAGGGAGCCGTCCGGGAGCTCCTCGACCGAGATGGCCGCTGGAGCAACATCACCGTGGATCCCGACTTCCAGGATATTCCGCGCGTACTCACCGCCTGGCGTGCCGATGAAACCGGCGCCCCCTCCTCCAACTAGAATCGACGCATGGAGAAACTACGGATCGAAGGCGGGCGGACGCTCGCTGGCGAAGTGGCCATCGGGGGCGCCAAGAACGCCGCGCTACCGGCGCTGGCTGCAACCCTGCTCACCGATGGCGAGGTCACACTCACGAACGTCCCCGCGGTGCGCGACGTCGACACCACCTGCCGGCTGCTGGAGCAGCTCGGTGTGGAGGTCAGCCGTCCAGCGCCCGGAGTGGTCGTGACACGCGGCCAGGGACCGACGGGATCTGAGGCTGCGTACGATCTGGTGAAAACCATGCGGGCCAGCTTCCTCGTACTCGGCCCGCTACTCGCTCGCACGGGCAGAGCTCGCGTGTCGCTGCCCGGTGGCTGCGCCATCGGAGCGCGTCCCGTTGATCGCCACCTGGCTGCGATGGAGGCGCTCGGCGCAAAACTCGAGCTGCACGACGGCTACGTCGAGGCCACTTGCGACCGGCTCTGCGGCGCCGAGATCGCTTTCGACGTTCCCACGGTCGGTGGTACCGAGAACTGCATGATGGCCGCCACGCTCGCTCGCGGTAGCACCACGCTGAGGAACTCTGCCCGCGAGCCTGAGATCGTCGACCTTGCTGAATTGCTGATCACCCTCGGAGCAAAGATCGAGGGCGCTGGCACCGATACGATCACTATCGAAGGTGTCGATGAACTCGGTGGCGGGAGCCACGCGATCATTCCGGATCGGATCGAGGCCGGAACTTACCTGGTCGCGGGCGCGCTGCTCGGCGATGACCTGACCCTGACGCACTGCGTGACCGAGCATCTGCAAACCGTCGTCGATCGTGTGGCCGCGACCGGTGTGCAGATCGACGCCAGCGCGGACCGCCTCACCATCCGCCGCGCCGAACTCCACCCCGTAGACGTTCGCACCCAGCCCTACCCCGGGTTCCCCACCGACATGCAGGCGCAGTTCATGCTGTTGATGACGCAAGCCGCGGGCAGCGCGGTGATCCGCGAAACCGTGTTCGAGAACCGCTTCATGCACGTGCCGGAGCTTCATCGGATGGGCGCAGACATCACGATCGACGGCCGCAACGCGGTAGTCCGCGGTCCCACCGCGCTGAGTTCTGCGCACGTGATGGCCACCGACCTACGTGCGTCGGCGTCGCTCGTGCTCGCCGGACTCATCGCGGAAGGCGAAACCGTGATCGACCGCCTGTACCATCTGGATCGCGGCTACGAGAATCTCGAGGCGAAGCTCGCCGCGGTCGGCGCGCACGTCGAACGCTTCCGGGAGTAGGGCGGCGATGTCTGACAACTGCTTGTTCTGCAAGATCGCAGCCGGCGATATCCCCGCCAAGATCGTCTTCGAGGACGACCGCGCCATCGCCTTCGAGGACATCAGCCCGCAGGCCCCGCTGCATGTTCTCGTCGTGCCGCGGAAGCACATCGCCACCTTGAATGACCTCCAGCCCGAAGACACCGAATTAGCAGGCCATCTCGTCCAGGTTGCCGCCAAGATCGCGGCGGACCGCGGACATGACAACAGCGGCTATCGCACAGTCTTCAACTGCAACGCCGACGGCGGCCAGACGGTGTTCCATATTCACTTGCACCTGCTCGCCGGCCGCAGCCTGACCTGGCCGCCAGGCTAGTCCGGTGGCCGACCGTCGTCGTTTCGCCACGACGCGCTGGAGCCTTGTGCTGGCAGCCGGTCGACCGGAACAACCAGAAGCTGCGCGGGCGCTCGAAGAGCTATGCGCGCAGTACTGGCACCCGGTGTACGCGTACGCCCGCCGACGGGGCAACAGCGCGGAGGACGCTCGCGACCTCACGCAGGGGTTCTTCGCCGACATGCTCGAGAAGGGGAGCCTGGTTCGCGCAGACCCACAACGGGGTCGTTTTCGCACCTTCCTCCTCGCCGCCATGAAGAACCACGTCGCGGGTCAGTGGCGGCGCGGACAGGCGCTGAAACGTGGCGGCGGCTTCGAGTTGCTTCAACTCGACTTTGATTCCGGGGAAATCAGCTACCAGGCCACTTCCGCGAACGAACTCAGCCCGGAGGCCGCGTACGACAGGCGCTGGGCTCTGGACATCTTGGATCAGGCGCTCAAGGAACTCCGCGACGAGTACCGCCAGACGGGCAACGAGGACGTCTTCGACGCTCTCGCGCCGAGTGTGGCGGCCGACCCCGGCGCGCTGCCCTACGCCGATCTGGCCAAACAGCTGGAGCGTAGCCAGGGCGCTCTCCGGACCGCGGCCTCGCGACTGCGCGCCCGGTGGCGGGAACGTGTTGTGCGCCTGGTGACTGAAACGGTTGATACGCCGGCCGACCTCGAAGATGAACTCCGGGCTCTAATCGACGCACTCGACGGCAGCCTGTAACAGCGGCGACCGCTCTGCATAGAACCGGGTAGAGATTCATCTGCTCCGGTCGCGGCTCGATCCGGGAACGGCAGCAGGCCACCCGGAGTCCTCATGCAGAACGCCGACCGATTGGTCTTCCTCGACAACCTCAGGACATTTCTGGTCTTCCTGGTCATCGTCATTCACGCCGGTGCCGTGTACGAAAGTAGCGGTATCTTCGGACTCTTCTGGATCGTCGACGATCCGAGTACCAGCGATCTCCCGGGGCTCGTGAACCTCGTTCTCGACATCTTCGTGATGGCGACGATCTTCTTCATTTCCGGCTATGTGACACCGGGATCGGTGGATCGACACGGTACGAAACGCTACCTCGTGGCCCGTATGCGACGGATCCTCATACCGTGGGCACTCGCGGCCGCCACGTTGATACCGCTCTACAAGGTCGTCTTCCTCTACTCCCGCGGAATGCCGCAGGAGCACTGGACGTCGTACTTCCACTTCACCAACGGCTTCGTTTCGATGAACTGGCTCTGGTACCTGCCGGTTCTGTTCGTCTTCGACTGCCTCTACGTGGTTCTGCGCCACGCAGGAGTGTCCCTCGGGGGTCTCCGGGTTCGAAACGCCGTTGGCATCGTCCTGGTAGTCGGATTCGCGTACAGCTGGACGATGAGCCTGACCGAGTCGACCGGCTGGACCAAGACAGCACTCATCGACTTCCAGAACGAGCGTCTCCTCATCTACTTTCTCTACTTCGCACTCGGCGCGCTTTGTTACCGGCAGCGCGCCTTCGACGGGGCGCCAAGTCGCTGGGGTTTCGCCATCGCCTCCGCAACAGCCTGGGTTCCCGTAGTTCTGTACGGAGCGCTGGTGATCAATCTGCTTCTCGATACGGGTAGCTACGTGGTCTCGGCGCGTGGAGACGTCGTCATGCTTTGGATTGCGTTTCATCTGGCGCTCGGGAGCCTGGTGTTCCTGAGTCTCGATATCGCCCGGCGATGGTTCGATCGTCCCCGGCCGCTTGGGAAGCTTCTCGCCCCGCACGCGTACGGCGTCTATGTCGTGCACATGGCGGTGCTGGCAGGGCCCGCGGTGTTGTTGTTGAACACGGCAATCCCAGCGATCCTCAAGTACTCTCTGCTGGTCGTGGTCACCTACACGGGCAGCGTCGTCGTATCCCTGCTGCTACGGCGATTTGCCAGCCGTCTCCCGGCGCGCCCAACGCCACGGATGGCTACGGCGTCGCCTGATCACGGGGCATAGAGCGATGGACGATCTAGAGCTCGGAGACACCAGCGAGAGTCGTCAGTCGGAGTGCCCGAATTGCGAGGCAGCAATTCCTCCAGATGCGCCGGCGGGCCTTTGCCCTCAATGCGCACTACGCGCCGGGCTGGCTGAGACACGCGGCGCAGACGCCGACCGTGGCCCGCGGCCGGGGATCGACGTTGTGGACCTGGCGGCACGGCTGCCCGAGCTGGAAGGGTTCACGTGTATCGGCCGCGGCGGCATGGGCGCCGTGTTCCGGGCTCGCCACACTCGACTGAATCGCGATGTCGCGGTCAAGGTCCTCGACCCCAGTCTCCGGGCGTCGACTTCGTTCGCAGCACGTTTCGAGCGCGAAGCTCAGGCGATGGCACAGCTGGCGCACCCGAACATCGTGTCCGTTCACGACTTCGGACACCGGGACGATCTGCACTACCTGGTGATGGAGTTCGTTGACGGCGTGACCTTGCGCCAGACCATCGACTCCGGTGGCATGCGCCCTGCGGAGGCTCTCGCCGTGATCCCGCGCATCTGCGAAGCCCTCCAGTACGCCCATGACCGCGGCGTAGTGCACCGAGACATCAAGCCAGAGAACATCCTGATCAGTCGGTCGGGAAAGGTGAAGATCGTCGACTTCGGGCTTGCCAAGCTGGTTGCCGGCGACGTGAACGTTCGTCTGACCGGCTCGCGGCAGGTCATGGGCACGCCCAGCTACATGGCACCGGAGCAGATCGAACATCCAGACACCGTCGACTCGCGGGCCGACATCTTCGCGCTCGGAGTCGTCTTCTATGAGTTGCTCACTGGCGAGCTCCCGATCGGGCGTTTCCCGCCACCTTCTCGCCATGCCTCGGTTGATGGCCGTCTCGACGAGGTGGTGCTGCGCGCCCTCGAGAAGGAACCGGAACTCAGGTACCAGCACGCAAGCGAGATGCAGGCTGACGTGGAGTGCGTCTCCGACGCAGAACCCGATACGACGCGACCGGCACCAGCACCCGCCTCGCCGGCGACGGAGAGCGTGGCCCGCTCCGACTTTGAATACCGGTCACGGGCCACGGCGCTCGGGATTCCACTGGTTCACATCGCGTCGAGCCGCGACCCGGAGGGAAAGCGGATGCGCGTGGCCTCCGGCGTGATCGCGATCGGTGACATCGCCATCGGGGTCGTTGCCATCGGTGCGTTCGGTTTTGGCGGCATCGTGATTTCGCCGCTGGCTATCGGCCTCATGAGTTTCGGTGGTGCGGTATTCGGTGCTCTGACTGCTCTCGGTGGTGTGGCCTTTGGTGGCTTCGCGGTGGGCGGCTTCGCAGCAGGGCTGTTCGGCGCGCGCGGCGCCGCTGCCTTTAGCGCGTGGGATAGAACATCCGAGGCAGTTGCACAGGTCACGGTCTATGGCTGGCTCGCGATGACGATCGGCTTCACGATCGCCACGGTCGCTGCTGGCTATGCGTGGATTTCCGCAACCCGCGCACGCTCCGAGGATTAGTCCCTTCCAAGCGGGGTGCTCGGGCTGTGAGTACACTCTGCGGAGGTAGCCCTCGACAACAAACATTGGTGGTACCAGGTGATCCGAACCGAGACAGCAGATGGCGTCCGTATCGTTCGCATGGAGTTCGGCGCCGCCAATGCGCTCGGACCCACCTCGATCGCCGCTCTCGTAGCCGAGCTGAAACGTGAGCAGGTTCCTACGGTGCTCACTGGTGAGGGCTCCGTCTTCTCGGCCGGTCTGAACCTCGTGGAACTCGAACCGCTCGACCGCGAGACGTTTCCGAAGTTCGTTGAGGACTTCACGGTGCTCATGACCCTTGCGCTCACCGCCCGCTATCCGCTGATCGCCGCCGTGAACGGACACGCCGTGGCGGGTGGCTGCGTGCTCGCGATGGCCTGCGATCACCGGATCGGAGTCGACGGAGCGTTCAAGATCGGCATGAACGAGATGGCTATTGGCCTGACGCTGCCGGCCATCGTTACCGAGATCCTCCGCGGCAAGCTCACGCCAGACAAGGCGCGCACGGTGATTCTCGGCGGAGCGCTCTACGCTCCAAGCGATGCCGTGAATGAGGGGCTCCTCGACGAGGTCGAGCCTGATGCGGAATCCGCGCTCAACCGCGCAGTGGCCTTCGCGGGGAGTCTCGCCCAGGCGCCCGCAGAGTTCGCCTCGATGAAGGGAAGCCTCGTTGCCCCGATCACGGAGCGACTCCAGCACACGCGCGAACCTATGGACATCCGATTTGTCGAGTCCTGGTTCCGCGAACCTGCGCTATCGCTCCGCCGAAACATCGTCGCCAAGCTCACGAGCAAGGGCGACTGAGCCGGGCAGCACCGCGGCGACCGCGGCCAGCGTGACCGCACGCACCCCGACTCTGAGCAAGGCGTCACGAGCCGCCTTCAGCGTGGCACCGGTGGTAGCGACATCGTCAACGACGACCACTCGCGCTCCGGCCAGGGCTTCACGATACCGCCAGCGCACCGCGAAGGCGTTGCGGACATTCGCACCGCGCGCTTCGCTGCCCAGGCCAACCTGAGATGTCGTCGGTCGGCGACGGCGCAGAACACGGCGTGCCCTGAACCCGGGTCTTGCACGCGCCGCGACAAGCGCCAGCGCTGCAGCCTGGTCGTGGCCTCGCACCCAGCGCCGCCGCCAGTGCAGGGGGACCGGCACTAGCCAGACCCGGCCGGCGGGGACATTGCCGAGGGCGAATCCCAACGCTTCGCCGAGCGGCCTCGCGAGCGGCGTGTTGCCGCGGAACTTGAGTTCGTGGAGGGCGTGACGAACGGCGCCAGAGAACACGTGTGGCGTCGTCACCCGCACGTCGCCGATCAGGTGGGTTTCGGCGGCGCGGAATGTGAGCCGAGCGTCGCAGGGCTCGCAAAACATCGCGTGTCGCGCACCCGGATCCGTCGCTTCTCCGCAAAGGGCACACCTGAGCGGCAGCAGGCGACAGAGACCACGGGCTGCGTATTGAGTCCACATGGGTGGACTCTGACGGCCACCGCGCCCCGGATGTCTCTCGGTTGTCCAGGTTGAGCGGCCGGCCTACGCGTTGCGCCGGGCGAGCTCTTCCTTCTCTTTCTGGCACGCGATGCAGAGGGGCGCCCAGGGAAGCGCCTTCAATCGCGCCTCCGAGATCTTCTCGCCACACTCTTCACATTCGCCGTAGGAACCGTCTTCGAGGCGAGCAAGCCCCTCATCGATCCCGGCCAACTCGGCACGGTCATGCTCCGACAGGCTGTAGTTGAACTCCTGGTTCCAGAGTTCGGTCGCTGTATCGGCCAGGTCCAGCGGGCCGTCGTCGTCACCACGACGCACTTCCGCCTGGTCCTGCTTGAGCGCCTTCACCAGCTCGCGTCGCCGTTCGAGCAACTGCTTCTGGATCTTCTTCTTCTGGGCAGCTCTCATCGTCTTCTCACAGTATTCAAAATCTTCTTCAACGGTCGTACGGATGACCGTGGATTATCGTCAAAGCGCGGTAGACCTGTTCGACTAGCACCAAGCGCGCCATGTCGTGGGGCAGCGTGAAACTCGACATCCCCAGGAGCCGGTCTGCTCGTTTTTGGACCGCATAGGATAATCCATCGGGCCCGCCCACCACAAACACCGGTGTGCGACCGTCATCCTGCAGCTGACGGCGCACCAGTTTGGCGAAATCCCCAGTGTTGAGGGGCTTTCCGGCGGGGTGGAGCGCGCAGAGCCAGAACGGATCCAGATCCTTGAGTCGCTTGAGAATGCCCTCACCCTCGCGCTCAACCCGATGTTCTTGCGAGTAGCGGCCACTGCGCGGCTCTTCCGGCGTGATGACAACACGACACTTCTGGTAGCGACCGATGCGTCCGAGATAGTCGTCCATCCCGTCGCGGGCGTAGGCCGCCGATGTCTTGCCGGGCCAGCAGAACGCGAGGTCGGTCACGCTTCGGGTGCGATCTCGTCAGGCGCTGCTTCCACGGGCTCAGGCTCAGCCACGGGCGGCTCCGGGGCAGCCGGCTCGGCACTCCACTCGAGCAACGGCGCGTCGCGCCAGAGTCGCTCGAGCTGATAGAAGCCGCGGGCCTCTTCGGTGAAGACATGTACGAGGAGGTCGAAGTAGTCCAGCAGGACCCAGGCCCCTTCCGCGCGGCCCTCGATGAGCGTCGGCTTGGCGCCTTGTGCACGTCGATTCTTCTCCACCGCATCGACCAGCGCTCGGACGTGCGGGTTGCTGCGTCCGCTGGCCACCAACATGAAATCGGTGAACCCGGACACCTCGCGCATGTCGAGTATGACGATCGACTCGGCCTTGCCCTCGTCCAGCACCTTGGCGATCTCCCGAATGATTTCCGGGATCTCCATCGTCGGCGGCGGGCCGCTGCTGTCTGCTACTTCCGTTTCGACCATCACGAGGCGACCTCAGCGGCGGCCTCGCGATAAAGGCCGTGCGACTGTATGTAGCGCTCGACCTCGGGCGTCACGCGATACCGAATTCCAAGATCCTTGCGCACGCGCCCGCGCAGCTCGGTGGAAGACAGCGCGAAATAGACAGCGTCCGAAAGGTAGATCTGTAGCGCGCTACCAAGTTGAGCAGGTGCTTGGCCGCCACTCACGTCCACGACTCGGTCGCGGCAGGACTCCGGCAACACGTCGCGGAGTTGCTCGGGGTTGCTCCCCGGACGCGACACGACGATGAAGTGACAGCTGTCCAGGAGCTCTTCGGGCTGGTGCCACGAGTCAATCTGCAGGAGGGAGTCGAGCCCAGCGACGAAGAACAGGTCGACGTCTGGACCATAGTCCGCCGCAAGCGTCTTCACCGTATCGATGCTGTAGCTCTTGCCCGGCCGATTGACTTCGATCGGCACCGGGGTGAAGGCAGGATTGTGCAGCGTGGCCGCAACCACCATCGCGTACCGGTGCGTGGCCGTCGTCAGATCTTCGCGGTCCTTGTGTGGCGGCTGATTACTCGGCACAAACAGCACCTCGTCCAGCTCGAACTGCTCGCGGATAGTCTCCGCGAGGAGCAAGTGTCCCAGGTGGGGCGGATCGAACGTTCCGCCAAAGATGCCTACACGCTTCGATGCCACGAAAGAACCTCCGTCGTTGCCAACAATCGCCGCCGAGCGGCGCCCCTAGGATACCTCTGCCGCTTCACGACCACGCGCGCGGATCCACTCCACGACAGGGCCCAGACCCTGATCATCCATCGCCGACACCTCCGCGTAGTCGATGCCTTCTTCCTCGGCGGTTGCTCTGAGAACCGCAAGGCGCTCTGCGTCGGGATCAAGATCAACTTTGTTGGCCACCAGAATGCGCGGCCGCTCAAGTAATTCGGACTCGTACGCCTCGAGTTCGCGGCAGACTTCGCGATAGTGATCGATGGGCTCGCCCTCCAGAGTGGCCGCGTCCACCATGACCACCAACGCCTGGGTGCGCTCGATGTGCCGAAGGAAGGTAAGCCCCAACCCTTCGCCTCGGTGCGCTCCCTCGATCAAACCGGGTACATCCGCCATCACCGCGCGCTCGTACTCGCCGAGATCGAGCACGCCGAGATTCGGACTGATCGTCGTGAACGGATACGGCGCGACCTTGCCCTTGGAGCCGGTGAGCGTTCGCAGCAGCGTGGTCTTGCCTGCGTTGGGTCTCCCCACGAGGCCGATCGCGGCGATCAGTTTCAGCTCGAAGCGAAGGTTCTTCTCCTCACCCGGCAGCCCGGGCTGCGCGTGGCGCGGTGCCTGCCGGGTCGGCGTGGCGAAGCGCGCGTTGCCGCGGCCACCGATGCCGCCCACCACGGGAACTAGCTTCTCGCCTGGCTGTCCGAGGTCGGCGAGCTGCTCGTCGGTGTCCGCGTCGTACACGAGGGTGCCGGGTGGCACTGGAACCTCAACGTCGCCGCCGTTGCGCCCGTGACGCTTGTTGCTCTCGCCGGGATTCCCGTGTTCGGCCTTGAACAGCTGGTTGTCGCGGAAGTCGCCCAGATGATTGATCGCGCGATCGCAGACGATTCGTACGCTGCCGCCATCGCCGCCGTCCCCGCCATCGGGTCCACCGAAGGGTACGTACTTCTCGCGGCGAAACGACACAGAGCCGCGACCACCGTTGCCGGATTGCACACGGATTCTGACGATGTCGCGGAACATCAGATCAAGCGTCCGCCAGCGGGACGCTCAGGCGTCTAGGCTTCCGGAAGGATCGAGACGAACTTGCCCTTCCGGCCGCGATCGCGAAACGACACGAAGCCGTCGATCTTGGCGAAGAGGGTGTCGTCCTTGCCCAGGCCAACGTTCTCGCCCGGCTTCAGGCGCGTGCCGCGCTGCCGCACGATGATCGACCCGCCGGTGACGAACTCGCCGCCGTAGGCTTTGACGCCCAGGCGCTGCGCGTTGCTGTCACGTCCGTTGCGGCTGCTTCCCTGACCTTTCTTATGTGCCATGGGTTACTCCTCTTCGTCCGCGGCGGCCGGAGTCGCCTTCTTGGCGGCCTTCGCCTTCGGCGCAACGATCTCGTCGATCTGCAGCGCGGTGAACGTCTGACGGTGTCCGATGCGCCGGCGGTAGCCTTTGCGGCGCTTCTTCTTGAAAGCGATGACCTTGGCGCCGCGGTCGGAGTCGACCACAGTCGCGTTGACCTTCGCGCCCTTGACGGTGGGCGTACCGACGTGGACGGCGTCCTCGGTGGTAACCATCGCGGCGTCCATGGAGACCTTGCTGCCGACCTCGTCGTCCAGCTTCTCCACGCGCACGATGTCACCCTCGGAAACGCGGTACTGCTTACCACCGGTTTCGATAACGGCGTACATGGATCGTGTTCCAGTTCAAAGTGGGGCGGGCAACGCGCACATCCGCTATCGCGGGTGCGCGGAGAGCGCTTCTTCGGATATCCCGAGAAGTCGAAGCGCAGTCGCTTATTGTAGGGGGAGGGTTGGGGACCGGGCAAGCCACCTCAACACGAGTCCACGCTTTCTACCCAGCCGGCGCGCCAATTGAAACCCTGGCCGTGTTTGCCGCGTCTAATGAGATATACGCCCCCAAAGCTCACAGGTGTGCCCATGCGCAAAGGTCTTCTCGCCGCTGCCGCCGTCGCAGCGCTCGTCGTCTCGTCCCCCGTTCTCGCGCAGCGCTGCGAACATTCGCGCGACCTTGATCTGTCGACGGGTGCCGGCGGCGCCGATCTGGCGGTGATCATCGCTGAGGCCGGTGACCTGCGGGTCGAGGGCGGAAGCGGTAGCGAAATTGTCATCAGCGGCCGCGTATGTGCATCCACGCAAGATCGACTCGACGCGACGACCGTCACACTCGATACGCGCGGCGACCGCGTAGAGATCGAGACCGAAATGCCCGACTCGAACTGGAGCTGGTTAGGCAGCAACTACGCCTACATCGACCTCGTTGTACGCGTGCCAGAGAACCTCGCGGTACGCATCGAAGATGGCTCCGGCAACATGACCGTGAGCAACGTTGCCGCCGCCACGATTGATGATGGCTCGGGGAACATCGATATTCGCAACGTCCGCGGTGAACTTTCCGTCGACGACGGCTCCGGCAACATCGATATCGTCGGCGCCGGCGAGGTCTGGGTAGACGACGGTTCCGGCAACATCGATGTGCGCGACGCGGGCGAGGTCACGATCGACGACGACGGCTCGGGGAACATCGACATCGAGAACGTATCGGGCTCCGTGCTCGTCGGCTCGGACGGCTCCGGCAGCATCTATGTATCGTCGGTCCAGGGCGACTTCACGGTTCGTAGAGACGGCTCGGGCGGCATCCGACACAACGACGTGAGCGGCACAGTCGACATCCCGCGGAAGCGCTAGAGGCCACGGGCCTAGCGCGACGACAAGATGTGGACGCGCTCGCGGTCGAGGAGATCGCGAGCCTGCTCTGCCACCTCAGTCTGGCCAAGCCGGCGAGCTTCGGTTTCGGCGACATGGAGCAAGAGCCGGCCGCGGGTGCGGAAGCTACGGGCGGCCGCGTCTGAATAGGCCGGCGGTTGCTGCGGCTCGTAGGCCACGAGATATTCCCACCCGATCGAGAGGCGAATTTCGTTGGCGACGTCGGTGTCTGGTCGCCTCGCGAGGTAGCGCTCGTACGTACGCGCGAGGTGAATCGCGAGGCGAGCGTTGCCCTCGTGCTCCCAGTAGAAATCCTCGAGCCGGACCCGCAGCCAGTCAAACTCGTCGTGCCGCGGACTATCAGGGACTTCTTCGAAGTAGCGCTTCAGCACCGCGAGTGTCGGCTCCGGTGTCTTCTCGTTGCGCCAGGCATTCCAGTCGATCAGAGCCTCAAGTACCGCGGCTCGAGCAGCAAAGTCTGTCGCCTGGGCCAGAAAGTCCTCGCCTTCCTCGATCCATCCGTCGAGTTGCTGGTCTGTCCAGTGCCCGAACTCGATTGCGGCCGCCTGGCCGAGTGCGGCCGGCAGCTCCTGCGCGAAGGCTACGGGGCTAGTAACTAGGAAAGCAGCGAAGGCCACTCGCCGCGCGACCAGCGTCCTACCCCTCGTCGCCGGGCCGGAGCGTCAGTTTTTCGAGCGTCCGGCCTCGCGTTTCGAGTTCGCCCATGCGCCGGGCCATCTCGTCGAGGCGAGCCTGCATCTGTTGTAGATCCAGGCGTGCGTTGGTGAGCTCCACGACTAGATTGTGCGCGAGCTGCAGCGAGCGCTCGTGGCGCTCCTCGAGAGTGCCGCGCGTGATCGACATGTGCCCGGCGGCCCAGTCGGCGGTGCGATCGATGCGACTGTCGAGGTTGTCTTTCAGCACATCGAAGCTGCGTTCGAGTCGCTGCTCGAGCGCGGCGAGGTCGCGTTCGGTAGTGGCCACCATTTCGCGTGAATAGTCCTGTTGTTGAACCAGGACGTCTTCGAGATTGGTCGTGCTGTGAAACACCGTGCGGGCAATGCGCCTCAGCACACCCAGGAGCCGTCCCTTCAGGCCGCCGCTACCGGTCTCCCAGAGAGAGGCCATGTCGGGTGCAGCTCGTTGGGAACCCAGTTCCTCGCTGCGGTCGCGCGATGGTGCGGATGCCGAATGAGCTTCTGGAATCGACGGCGCCTCGACCAGTCGGCCGCGCACATCCGCCAGCTCTTCAGTCAGGCCACGCGGCAGATCTTCGCGCCGCAGCCTCGGGCGCAGCGGCGTATCCCGTAGCCGCGCCAGATCCTCGTCGCTGAAGCGCGTCCCGCGCTTCGACTCGATGGCCGCCTCGACGCGCGCCTCGAGCGCAGCGACGTCGATGTCCGAACCTTCGATACGAAACTTCCCCACGAATCCTCCTCCGGGCGTTGCTTCGGAGTATACGCCGCAATCTGCAAACGAAAACGGGCCCGGGGTGCGATGCCCCGGGCCCGTTCGTTTCGCGCTACGCAGAAGTCGCTAGAACAGAGGTCCGATGTAGAACTGGAACCGCGGGTTGCCTTCCAGCGTCTGGAAGTCCGTGCGCTGCGCCCAGAAGAACCACAACGGCAGGCCAACGAAGTTCACACCCACGCCAACACCGAACGATGCCAGTGCGTCTTCCAGGCTGCCGTCGAGCGTGAAGTTGAAGTCGTCACCCTTGAACCAGGCAGCCCCAACATCGGCAAACACCAGGCCGCGGATGTTGCGGATCGCGAAGTCTCCGGCGCGTGCCTCGAAGATCAGCGGGAACCGGTACTCGAGATTCACGAGTGCCGCGCGATTGCCCGAGAACCGGAGGTAGTCGTAGCCACGCAGCTGGTTCAGCCCGCCAATGAAGAACACCGACGGATGGTCGCCGAAACTTCCCGCGCCCCACGCGCGGAACGCGAGTTGGCTGTCCTTGCTGACCTGGATGTACTGCCGGAAGTCGACGGTCACGTCATAGAAGTTGATCGTTCCGGTGCCGGGCGGGGCCGCCTCGACTCCAAGACTCAGGCGCCGGCCGGCGTAGGGTCCGTATTCCTTGAACCGCGCCTTGTCGCCGATCAGCTTCACTCCGACCTTTCCGTAGTTGCCGCTATGGAACTGCTCGGAAAAGCGCACGAGCTCGCCGCTCGAACTCTCGAGGATGAACCCGGACGGGACGTACTCGCGACGGTAGTAGCCAAGCGAGAACTCGGCACGCCAGTCGCGGGTGAACGGATAATCGGCGAACACTTCGCCGCCATCCAGCTCGAAGCTCGAGTTGCGGTTGATCCCACCGTTGAGGTCCTGGGTGAAGAAGAACGAGCGCTGACTGGTGAGGAGCGCACCCCAGTTCCAGCGACTGGACTGATTGCGATACACACCCGTGTAGTTACGCTGGCTCTCCACAGAACCCAGAATCGCCTGGATCTGCTGGGTGCCCATCAAGTTCTGGAACTCGATGTAGGTGTTGGTGAGCACCGTTCCGCCGAACGATCCGACGCTGTAGCCACCCGCAATCTGAATCGCCGAGATATGCCAACCGCCGCCGGCCGACTGGGTCTTGTTCTGGTCGGTAAGTTCGACGCTGGCGAGTGCCGCAGCCTCGTCTTCGATGCGGTCGATCTCTACGTCTTCGATCGCTTCGTCCACGGCCACGAACGTCTCGACAGGCTCAGGCAGGTCCATCGCGTAGAGGTCGTAGAAGCCGTCGCTGAAACTGCTAAACAGCAGTTCGCCGGTTTCCTCGACTTCGTGCGGGAAGAACGCACCGTGCAGGATGTTCGTGTAGCGACTCACGGTCTCGGTCGCGAGCTCCATCGAGTACAGGTTGTGCTCGCCGGTGCGGTCCGACACGAAGTAGACCTTCGAACCGTCCTTGGAGAACGACGGCTGCGTGTCGCCGTACAACCCAAAGGTGAGCTGGACACGCTGCTGCGGACGCGACAGGTCGATCCTGAACAGTTTCTTGTGGCCGAGCACGTGCGACGCGAAGATGATGCTCTGCCCGTCCGGTGACCACACCGGTGCGTAGTCGTAGAAGTCGTCCTGGGTCAGATTGGACAGCGTCTCGGTGGTCGGATCGAACAGGTAGATGTCGCGGATGCCGTTTTCATGTGCGGCGAAAACGACCCGGTTGTCGGGGCCGACATTGGGCGACAATGCCTGATCCAGCTCGGTCTTGAACTTGGTCCGCACGTTGCCGGTTTCAGTCTCCACCACGAACAAGGTTCGCGTCGGCGGCGTTCGTGCGAAGAACGCCAGCAGCGAGCCGTCGTTCGAATAGGTCAGGTCGTTGCCCGCCTGGAAGCCGACGGTCACCCCTTGACCGATGATGTATTCGAACTGACCGTGCAGTCCGCCCGTGAGATTCCGGCGCGTGTCGCCGGTCTCGATGTCGAACGAGTAGATGTCGACCTGCTGGGTTTTGCTGTTGATCGACACCGCGGCGAACTCGTCGCCACGCGGCGAAACGACCGGGCTAAAGGCAGGTTGGCGATCCTCGAAGGCCACGTTGCTGAAGATGCCGCGGGCAAAGTCGGGGGCTTCGCTCTTATCCAGCACGTTCGGCAGGTAGCGGTCCCGGAGCCACTCACGGAAGTCCGTGTTGAACTCGTTCGGCGTGATGTTGAAGGCCCGCTCGAGGTCACGCTCGATGTCCTGGCCCAGGTCACGGCGAATCTCGGAAAGGAAGATGCGGACGCCTTCCGTGCCGTATTCCTCTTCGATGTACGCCCACACGACCTCGCCAAGAACGTAGCTATTGAAGAACGAGTCGAAGTAGCTCATTTGGATGAGCGTCGGGATGTCGTCCGCCAGGACCTTGTCCCGGAGCATCATCTCGTCAAGCGTGGTCAGGTTGTCCGCCATGTACTCGGCGAAGCCTTCCATCACCCAGCCAGGGGGCTGCGCTCTCAGCGCGCCGCTCAGGCGGTTACCAAAGAAGTAGTCGAACTCGAAGAGGTGCGCCACCTCGTGAACCATCAGCAGGTGGAGCTGGTCCGGCGGGTCATCGACCGGCAACACGAGTCGGTTCTGCGTGGGCTCGGCGAACGCTGCGACACCTTCCGGCAGGAAGAACGGCAGCACGTGAGTCTGCTGAAAGTCCTGGTGGGTCTGGTAGAAGATGATTGGCATCCGCTCGGAGAGCTGATGGTTCATCGTCCGCGAGATCTTCGCGTAGGCGGCCTCGGCAAACGCCACGACCTCGTCGAGGTGTTGCTCCTCTTCCGGGTAGTAGTAGACGTCGAAGTGCGGCGCCGAGTACTTCCAGAAGTCGAACGACTCGTACGTGACCTTGTTCTGGCCGAAGTACGACGAGTACGGCGTGTTGTTGAACTGAGCGTGGGCCTCAGGCGCGACGCCGGCCACGATCACCGTGGTCAGCAAGAGCGCGCACGTGAGAATCCGGTCGCGGGTCTGGGATGGGCTTCGCATGGTGTGGGTACTCCCTGGCTCAGTAGATCAGGTAGCGACTCTGCTCTGAGCGACGGGGGGTGATGGTCTCGAGTAGTTGGGGCAGCATGCGTTCAAGGGTCTCGAAGACGGCCTCCTGGTTCGAAACGCCTTCCTCGACGGGGTAGGAAGCCTCGGACTCAAGCGTCTGCTCCACGAGCCGTTCGCCGTCTTCTCCGCGGAGGACGACAACGTCGAACGTGATCTTGTAAGTCACGACGTCCTGGAACCGGGCGACTTCACGAATCTGGCCGTCTGGCGAGCGAATCCGTTCGCGCACCATCTGTGACTCCTGTTCGGTGCTCAACCCGATGGTGCCGGTGAGCACCAGGTCCGCCTCGGACGATGCCGCACGCTCGACCCAGTAGTCGGCGTTGTCGAAGACTTCTTCGCCGCGCGATGCGGGATCCATGGGCGCTTCGAGTTGATCCTGCGTCTCGTAGAAAGTTCGCTGCGTGATCCGCCGCCGGAAGTAACGCACCGCGAAGTCGTTGATATTCGACTCTGTCTCCTCGGCCGGAACGAAGTTCCCAACCAGGAGGCGGTTGTAGCCAGCGAGATTCGGGCCTTGATCGGGCACCGATACGATGATCTCCAGGACGCCGACTGCGGCCGTCTGGCCCTCGGGAAACTCGTCCAGAGGCATGTCGATCAACTTGTCGTCATCCATCGAACCGCTCGAGATCCGCTCCCAGATCGGCGCGAACTGGCGATTGTTGCGATCGACGTAGAAGTGCTCGGCCGGCGTCGCCGCGACCAGCGCCTTGTCGTAGTAGTCCTTCGCGGCCTCGAACTCCCCGTCTCGCTCGTGCTGAACGGCGAGGTTGTTCAGCGCACGCGCGTTCATCTCGGCGATGGCAAGAGCTTTCAGCCAGCGGAACTGCGCTTCCTCCCAGTAACCCTGGTCGGCAGCGAACACGCCTTCCTGCGCCTGGTTCTTGCCACGCTCGACCGGCGCGGTGGCACATCCAGCCGCGACAAACAGGAGCACGAGAATCAAGGTGACGGGCCGGCTCACGGCCGACCGGAGCACCTGCTGAGAGAACTCAGAAGACATAGGCCTCCGACTCGTGTCGATCGGAAGAGGACGTTCGACGCGAGGGCCTGCGCCCTGACACGCCGCGGGGACCGGGGTTGCTGTCACCTCTGAGGCGACTCGGTCGAGTCTACAGATCGCGCAGTCCGCGCTGCAAGCGTGAGCCCAGCGCCATCATGTGGCGCACAACAAGACCTCGTGTCCATCTACAGCAACTCAAGGAGCCCTCCAACTCTCGCACCGATGGAAGTCCCGAGCACTGAGCACCGCATACTCCGGCCTCGCGACCCGGATTATCCAGATCTGCTGCGGGCAATCCGCGACGTGCCCGAGACCCTCTATGTCGCAGGGTGCGTGGAACAAACGCCGCGGGTCGCTCTGGTGGGCTCCAGGGCGTGTACTCGATACGGGCGCGAAGTGGCCTATGAACTGGCCGCCGCCCTGGCGCGCCGTGGCGTGAGCGTGGTGTCGGGGCTGGCTCGGGGTATCGACGCGGCGGCCCACGAAGGCGCGCTCTCGGTCGATGGCCACACGGTCGCCGTGCTACCGGGCGGCGTCGATCCTGTCTATCCCGCGCGTCATCGCAGCCTCAGCGTTCGCATTCGTCGCCGCGGAGCGTTGGTAGCCGAACGCGAACTCGGTTCTGGCATTGCCCCGTGGCATTTCCCTCGCCGCAATCGAATCATCGCCGGCCTCAGCGAGGTGATCGTCGTGGTTGAGGCTGCAGCCCGGAGCGGAGCGAGAATCACGGCGGACCTCGGACTCGCCGAGGGGCGTGACGTTCTGGTCGTCCCCGGCCCCATCACGTCTCGCACCAGCGTCGGCTGCCACCAACTCATCGCAGCCGGAGCGTTCCCGATCACCGGCGTCGATGACATCCTCGATCACCTCGGTGAGACCCTGGTCCCGCCGGATTCGCGTGCGTCAACGAGCCCTCCTGAGGCCGAAGAATTGGCGCCCAGCGAGCGCCAACTGTTCGATGCACTCGCCACTGGAGATGCCCGTTCGCTTGACGAACTGGCCGTTACCCTCGATCTTCCGGTAGGCGTGCTGTTGGTGGCAGCGACCGGTCTGGAGATCCGCGGGCTGGCTTTGCTACTACCGGGCAACCGGATCGAGGCGCGCCATGGACACGATGGGCGCTGGCCGGAATAAAGGCGCAGTCTCCTGCTACACTCAGCCGCCGCCCCAACCTAAACGCTGAAAACTCACCATGCCGAAACGCCTCGTTATCGTTGAGTCGCCAACCAAGGCGCGCACTCTCTCGCAATATCTCGGTGACGACTTCATCGTCGAATCGAGTGTCGGCCACGTGCGCGACCTGCCATCCAACGCCTCAGAGGTGCCCAAGGCTTACCGCGGTACCGATGTCGGCCGGCTGGGGGTGGACGTCGAACAGGACTTCGCTCCCCTCTATGTAGTGCAAACCGCGAAGAAGTCCACCATCACCGCGCTTCGCGCGGCGCTCAAGGAGTCCGACGAGCTCCTGCTCGCGACTGATGAAGATCGCGAGGGTGAAGCGATCAGCCAGCATCTCGTCGAGGTGCTCAAGCCGAAGGTTCCCGTGAAGCGGATGGTCTTCCACGAGATCACCCGTGCGGCGATCCTCGAGTCGCTGGAGCAGACCCGCGAGATCGACACGAACCTCGTCGAGGCACAGGAAGCACGTCGAATCATCGACCGCCTCTACGGCTATCTGGTTTCGCCCGTCCTGTGGCGCAAGGTTGCGTCGGGTCTCTCGGCCGGCCGTGTGCAGAGTGTGGCCGTGCGAATCCTGGTCGAGCGCGAGAAAGCTCGAATCCGATTCGTGGCCGCCGAGTACTGGGATCTGGTGGCGCAGTTCTCGACGAAGTCCGGCGAGACGTTCGAGGCGAAGCTCCACACACTCGATGGCCGTCGCCTGGCCACGAGCGGCAGTTTCGATCCGGACACCGGACAGCTGACTGACCCGGCGATCCGCCTGCTCAGTGGAGAGGAAGCCGGCACACTGGCCGACTCGTTGCGACCACAGGACTTCAAGGTCGCGTCGGTAGAAGAGAAGCCGCGCAAACAGCGCCCCAAGCGGCCGTTCACCACGTCGACGCTGCAGCAGGACGCCAACCGCAAGCTGGGCTTCCAGGCTCGACGGACGATGCGCGCAGCGCTGGTGCTCTACGAGAACGGGTTCATCACCTACATGCGTACAGATGCCGTGACGCTATCGAAAGAAGCCGTGGCGATGACGCGGGCGAGCATCGAGGCGAAGTACGGCAAGGAGTATCTGCCGGACGAGCCGCGTCACTACTCCACAAAGGTGAAGAACGCGCAGGAAGCTCACGAGGCCATCCGGCCTGCAGGCAGCAGCATTCGCAGCGTCGACGAGGTCCGGAGCGCGACGGGGGCAGACGCGGCCAAGCTCTATGACCTCATCTGGAAGCGCACGATGGCTTGTCAGATGCGCGACGCAAAGCTGCGCCAGCTCGCCATCACGGTTACCAATGCGGGCGCGCCCGACGCCGAGTTTCGGGCGAGCGGCCAGACCGTCGACTTCCCGGGTTACCTGCGCGCCTATGTGGAGGGCCGCCCCGACAAGGGCGATGCGGAGCGAGTACTCCCGGCGGTAACCGTCGACGAGGCCCTTACCCCTCTCATCGACACCGAAGAGCACATCACCAAGCCGCCGCGACGCCTCACGGAGGCCGGCCTGATCCAGGAGCTCGAGAAATCGGGCATTGGACGGCCCAGCACCTACGCCTCGATCATCAGCACGATCGAGCGACGTGAGTACACGTTCCGCAAGGGCAACTCGCTCGTGCCGACGTTCACCGCTTTCGCTGTGGTGAATCTCATGGAGAGTCACCTGACTCACCTGATCGACACCGATTTCACTGCGCAGATGGAGAACCGTCTCGACCGGATCTCACGCGGCGAACGCGAACCACTGCCGTACTTGCGCGAGTTCTACTTCGGCAACGGCATGCCCGGCCTGAAGCCACTGCTCGAAGCGAAAGTCGACGAGATCGATCCGCGCGAGGTCTGCAGCCTGCCGTTGGGTCAGGACGAGGAAGGCCGGGACATCATCATCCGCGTCGGCCGCTACGGTCCCTTCCTGCAACGCGGGGAAACCACAGCGAACATACCGGACGGAACGTGCCCGGACGAAGTAACGATCGAGCGGGCCAGCGAACTGATCGCCCACTCGGAGAAGGCTGATGAGCCGTTGGGCAACGACCCGGACACCGACCTGCCGGTGTACATGAAAGTCGGCCGCTACGGTCCCTACGTGCAGCTTGGCGACCCTGATCCCGAGGACAAGAAGAAGAAGCCGAAGATGGCCTCGTTGCTCAAAGGGATGAATCCCGCGGAGATCTCGCTGGACGTAGCCGTGCAGTTGCTGCAGTTCCCGAAGGTCATCGGTCAGGACGCCGACGGCAACGACATCACCGCGGCGAACGGTCGTTACGGGCCCTACATCAAGCGCGGCGACGACACCCGAAGCCTGACGGCCGACGACGACCTGCTCACGTTCACGGTCACCCGAGCCCTGGAACTGCTCGCGCAGGAAAAGAAGGGCTTCCGGCGCACGCCGACGCAGTTGAAGATCTATGAGAACGTCGAGCAGCTTGAGGGCGGCGAGATCAAGATGCTCGACGGCCGCTACGGGCCCTACGTCACCGACGGCGACGTGAACGCGTCGGTGCCGAAAGCGATGGCCGATCCGACCGCGCTGACCCTCGAGGAGGCGCTGGAACTGCTAGAGAAGCGCCGGGCTGCCGCGCCACGCCGCAAGAAGAAAAAGGCCAAGAAGAAAAAGGCCAAGCGGAAGACGAAGAAGAAGGCAGCCAAGAAAAAGACGACCAAGAAGAAGGCTGCGAAGAAAAAGGTCGCCAAGAAAAAGGCCCCCAAGAGCGGCGAGTAGCGCGCCGCGGCTGAAACCGCCGCGCGTCTTCTGGCAAACAAAACGAGTGTGGCTCCGCTCCGTCAACAGGCCGTGACGGGCTAGCATGAGTCCAGCCCTTGTGCCCGCCGTGGCGGGTAACCCATCGACGGTCCGACCGGCGCACGCCGAAACGCGCAGTGCCGGGGAGTTCTGACAATGCTCAACAAGTTCCGCCCCGCCCTGTTGATCCTGGCGATCGGAGCCGTCGCGTTCTCGCTCGGCTACGTGGTTTTCCCGCACTCGGAAGATATTCCGGGCGATATCCACGGCAGTGCCGCCGCCGGCAACGTGTCACTCGATCCGTCGGTATCCGCGCCCGATTTCGTGGTTCAGACACTCGATGGCGCCGATGTGAGCTCCGACGAGTACGAAGGCAAGATCATGGTGGTGGATTTCTGGGCGACGTGGTGTGGACCGTGCCTGACCGAAATTCCCCATTACAACGAACTGCACGCAGACTACGCCGACAAGGGCGTTGAGATGCTGGGCGTGACCTTCCAGTCCGGTAGCGCCGAACAGGTCGCTGACTGGATCGCACGACCCATCAAGATCGGCACGATGGAGTTCAAGTTGGACTACCCGATCGTGATGGGGAACCGCGACATAGAGGTCTCCTGGGGGCCGGTCTACGGTTTCCCCATGACGTATCTGGTCGACTCGAACTGGAAGATCCGCAAGAAGTGGATGGGTGCTATTCCCAGCAAGACCGCACAACTTCGCGTCTTGATCGACCAGCTGCTCGAAGAACAAGCCGAGCGCGAAGCCAACTGAGCGCGCGCCTGCTCGGCGTCGACACTTTCCTCGAGGCGAAACGCCTTGAAGAGGATGCCTCGGATCACACGCTGCGGGCCTACCGGAGTGACCTCGACCAGTTCGCAGCGTTTCTGGCTGCCTATCTGGACGGTGAGGAGACAGATTACCGCGGCAATCGGCAACGGCCCGGTGGGTCGGCTCCGGCGATACCGGCCGAGTCGCTGACATCCGAGGCGGTGCGGGCCTGGAGTGCCCGAATGCACGAGGCCCAGCTGTCGTCGGTCACTGTCGGTCGCAAACTCGCCGCCGTGCGTTCATTCGGCAATTTCCTGTGTCGCGAAGGCGAACTGCAAATCAATCCGGCCCGTCAGGTTCGCAACCCCAAGACGGAGCAGCGCCTACCCCGGTTCCTGACCGAGTCCGACGTCGACGCCCTGCTTGGTTTCGTGGACGATAGCCCCGTGGGCCATCGTGACCGAGCGCTGCTCGAATTGCTTTACGCCACCGGCCTCCGGGCCAGCGAGATCACCGGCCTCGATCTGGACGCGATACGTCCGGACGCCATGCTCCGGGTTCTCGGCAAGGGCTCGAAAGAGCGCTTGGTGCCTTTCGGGCAGCGCGCGCGCCAAGCACTCGACACCTGGCTTCGCGTTCGCACGACGTGGCTGGGAGGGGACGCGCCGCACGGCCGCAAGCTGGAGGCCGAGAAGGCGGCGGACGCACGCGCAGCGGTGTTCCTCAGCGAACGCGGTGCCCGCCTTTCGACTGACGGACTGCGCAGGATCCTCGACCGGAGATTGCGAGAGAGCCCCATCGCCAAGCGGGTAACGCCGCACGCGCTCCGCCATTCGTTCGCCACCCATTTGCTGAACTCGGGTGCGGACCTGCGCGCGATCCAGGAACTCCTGGGTCACGAATCACTGGCCACCACGCAGCGCTACACCCATCTGTCGACGCGGCGCCTTCAAGACATCTACCGCTCCTCACATCCGCGGGCCCGTCGCAACAAGGACGAATAGCGCCGTCGTATGCCAGCAGGGTCACCTTGCTACAATCGGCCCATGTCCAGCCGATTTCACGGCACCACCGTCTGCTGCGTCCGACGCGACAACCAGGTCGCGCTCGCGGGTGACGGCCAGGTCACACTCGGAAACACCGTCATGAAGGCCGGTGCGCGTAAGGTGCGCCGTATGTACGGCGACCGGGTATTGGCCGGCTTCGCTGGCTCCTCTGCGGACGGCTTGGCGCTGTTCACGCGCTTCGAGGGCAAACTCGAGACCTTCAACGGAAACCTCCATCGTGCGGCTGTCGAACTCGCCTCCGACTGGCGCACCGACAAGACGATGCGGCACCTCGAGGCATTCCTGATCGTGGCCAACGAAGAGGCTTCGATGGTGGTTTCCGGGAACGGCGACGTCATCGAGCCCGACGACGGTGTTCTGGTGATCGGTTCCGGTGGGCCTATCGCCTTATCGGCGGCGCGCACTCTGCTCCGTCACACCGACATGGACGCTGCCACGATCGCTCGTGAAGCACTGGGCATGGCCGCCGAGATCGACATCTACACGAACCACGAAATCCGGGTAGAAACACTCCCCGCCACCTGAGTTGTAGGACACGCCCTTCGTTATGGCCATCACCTTGCCTGAACGGTTCGACAACGCGCCCAACGCCGACAAGCTCACGCCCCGCGAGATCGTCGATCTCCTCGACGACTTCATCGTTGGGCAGGCCGCGGCAAAGCGCGCCGTGGCGATCGCGATCCGCAACCGTCATCGACGGTTGGCCCTGCCGGCCGACCTCGTCGACGAGGTTGCCCCAAAGAACATCCTCATGATCGGCCCCACCGGCGTCGGCAAGACAGAGATCTCTCGCCGGCTCTCCAAGCTCACCGGATCACCGTTCCTCAAGGTGGAAGCGACCAAGTTCACCGAGGTCGGATACGTGGGCCGCGATGTCGAGTCAATGATCCGCGACCTCGTGGATATCGCCACTGACCTGGTGCGCCAGGAGCACGCAACGCGCGTTGACGCCAAGGCTCAGTCGCAGGCGGAGGAGCTCCTCCTCGACGTGTTGCTCCCGCAGCGCCCGCCGCGTGGCGAGACACCGGAAGAACGCGAAGCTGACAACGCCTCGCAGGCTGCTACGCGCGACAAGCTGCGTAGCCAGCTTCGCGCCGGCAAGCTCGATGAGCGCACCGTCGAGGTCGAGGTCGATGACAACTCGTCACCCTCCTTCCAGGTGTTCACCGGCCAGGGGGCGGACACCATGGACGTGAGCATGAAGGACATGCTCCCGGGCATGCTGGGCGGCGGCAGGAAGAAGCGGCGGCGGATGAGCGTTCCCGAAGCGCTTGAGCATCTCGGCCGTGAGGCCGCCGCGACCCTGATCGACGAGGACGAAGTTCGTCGCGAAGCCGTGGACCGCGCCGAGGCTTCGGGCATCATCTTCCTCGACGAGATCGACAAGGTGGCCGGGCGACAGGGCGCGCAGGGCCCCGACGTGTCCCGCGAAGGTGTACAGCGCGACATTCTGCCGATCGTCGAGGGCACCGTCGTGAAAACACGCAGCGGCATGGTCCGGACCGACCACATCCTGTTCCTGGCAGCCGGAGCGTTCCACCTCTCCAAACCCAGCGACCTCATCCCCGAGCTACAGGGTCGGTTCCCGCTGCGTGTGGAACTCGACGCTCTCACCGAAAACGATCTGTTCAGGATTCTGACCGAGCCCGCGAATTCCCTGGTCCGGCAGTACACGGCCCTGATGGCCACTGAAGGCGTCACGCTTACCTTCACGGACGGCTCACTCCGGGCGATTGCCGAACTCGCGGCGACCGTGAACGAGCGCACGGAGAACATCGGCGCCCGTCGTTTGCATACGATGATCGAGAAAGTGCTGGAGCCGCTGTCATTCGACGCCCCGGAGCGGAAGGGTGACAAGGTCGAGATCGACGAGGAGTTCGTGCGCGAGGCCCTGGCCGACCTGGTAGCCGATCAAGACCTCTCGAAGTACATCCTGTGAACGTTCGTCGTCTCGTCATCGCTATTCTGGCGCTCACCGCGATTGCCTGCGGCTCGCGCGGAGACCCGCGCCCACCGCTCCGTCTGCTGCCACCGGAACCGCCGCAACTCACGGTGGCGCAGCGCGGCACAGAGGCCGTCATCCGGTTCGAACTCATGTCTCCCACCGTCACCAGTACGGATGGCGAACTCGTGGACGTCGATCGCGTCGAGATCCTGCGGATGGATCAGCGATATCCGGCACTGACCTCCCAGGTGCTACTGCTTGGACTGGATCGCGAACGTCGCGAGCGTCGCGACGCGGCCCGCGAAGCCGTGACAACCGCAGAGGAGTCCGCGTTGCGGCGGCAACGCGATGCGGAACTCGCGGCAGCCATCGCAGCGGCTGTCGCCGCGGGTGAAGATCCTCCCGAAATGGAGCCAGACGTGGATCCCGCGGCAGACGATCCGGAAACCGACGCCGAGGATGTCGAACCGCTCACCGAGGAAGAACTCGCGCTGAGTCGCGTACCCAGCACGGTGCGTAGTGCCTGGCGCGAGGCCGAAGTCTTCCCCGGCACCATCCTCGAGGCCGCGCAGGATCTCGAGATCGCCGTCGATGACCTGTGGACGTACCTGGGAATGCCCACCGCGATTGTGGATGTTGATCGAACTCCGCGCCTGCCGGACCCCGTGGTGGTTCTCGACGGGTCGCAGATTGTCGCTGCGAGCCGCGACTACGACAAGGAGGTAGAACGCGGCACATTCCGTGATTTTGCCGAAGTCGTCGCGGCGATTCCCATGTCGGAGATCCACGAATACGTTCAGGGCGGGCTGGTTCAGTTCACGCTTCCGCTGGACCCGCCAAGCACGGACGGCATCCGGACCCGGCACTTCTTCGCGGTGCGTGCGGTCACCACGCGGGATCGCGAGAGTGAGATCGGTCGCATCGTGACCCTCGCGCCCGTCCCCGTGCCTGAGCCTCCGGTCTCTTTGGTAGCCGAGACCCTGATCGAGGGTCTACAGCTCACCTGGGAGCCACCGGCTACGGACGTCGTGGGCGCCACTGTCGACCCGGACGACCTAGAGTACACCGTCTATCGAACTCCGATGGGGAGTCCTGGTGGGCCCGAGTTGCTCACGCTTGTGGCGCTCGATGAGCCCGAGTACCTCGACACGACGCTGGCCTGGAACAGCGTGTACGTGTACGAGGTGCGCGCGGCGCGCCGCGTGCCGTCTCTCATCGACGAGTCCACCGCGCCGATCGGCCCGCCGGTGCTGATCCCGGCGGAGGGCGAGATCGTACCGCCGCCTGAGACCATGGTCGGGGTTCGCAAGGAGAGCCTTGCGGCCGCCAGCCCAGAGTTGCGGATCGAGGATATCTTCGCGCCATCCGGCGTCTTCAATCTCACCGGCGTGCGGGCGGGCACCCGCGTGACGTTGCGATGGGATCCCGGGTTCGAAACGGATCTCCGTGGCTACAGGGTCTACAAGCATGCCGCACCGCCGCCAGGCATCCCTGGACCGGCACCCGGATTGGTCTATCCGGATCTGATCCAGACCGACGACACCGACAGCGAAGATCCCGACGCCGACACTCGTGCCGGCCGCAGGCAGCTACGTAATCGACTCGCGGACGCCGGTTGGGAGATGATCACGCCGGTCCCCATAACCGAGGCACGCTTCATCGACCCGCTGGTCGACGCCGAGCAAGTCTGGGTCTACGTCGTAGAAGCCGTCGACACGAGCGGCAACGCCAGCCTTCCGGCTTCAACCATTGTTTCTACAGAGGAGGGGTCTTGAGCGCCGCTGCCCGCAAAAGCCTTGCGTTCGTGAAGTACTCCGGCGCCGGCAATGACTTCATCATCGTCGACTCGCGTGCGGAGCCCGCGTTCCGGGATGGTTCTGCCGCCGCACGCGCGCTATGCCGCCGCGGCGTCGCCGTAGGTGCCGACGGCCTGGTTCTCCTCACGTGCGGCGACGATGCCGGGCTCGAAGACGGTGTTCACGGCCGCATGCAGCTATGGAACGCAGACGGCTCCGCCGCAGAATTCTCGGGCAACGGTGCTCGCTGCGCGGTGCGCTACCTCAGCGACGAGGGTCTCGCTGGCAACGAGGTTCGACTGCTGACGGACATGGGCACGGTCGACGGGCGCGTAGACGGCCGACAAGTTGCTGTAACCGTCCCCGGCGGCGGCGCCGTGTGGCCTCAGCGGCGCTTGCGGGTCGAGGGCCGCGACCTCATCGGCACCTATGTAACCGCCGGAGTGCCGTTCTTCGTGGTTCTGCACGACGATCCCGACGATCTACCCGTGCGGTTCCTCGGTCGCGCCATCCGCAATCACGCAGACCTGAAGCCGGCCGGTGCCAACGTCGATTTTGTGCGCATCGATGACGAGCAGGAACTCTATTTCCGAGTCTACGAACGGGGCGTCGAGGACGAGACCCTGAGTTCGGGTACGGGCAGCATCGCGGCCGCGCTGGCGGCAGCGGCCGCCGACCGTGTGGCATCGCCGGTTGCGTGCCGGGCTGCCGGTGGTACGTTGATGGTGCGGTTCACGCCGGTCCCGGCTGCGCCTCCAACTCCGGATGAATCGCAAGCTGAACCGGTGCCGGCAGAGGAACCGCCTCCGCCACCGGACGAGGACGCCGGCGACGCCAAGACCGAGGCCATCGAGACGCCGGAGGACGCCGACACCGAGAACGCCGATGTGTCTGCCGAAGGCGATGCCGAAGAACCGCAACTCCCCAAAGTCGCGGAAGGTCCCGCGCTCGAATACGTCGAGATCGAGGTCGAAGGGGATTCGCGCCGTGTCATGGAAGGAACCGCATCGGCCGATGCATTCCGGTTGCGCTAGTCGCTACGGCTGATCCGCCCGGTCACGGTTCCGGAACAGTGCGCGCTCGATCGGTATCGCGGCGAGCGTACCCAGCGTGGCGGCCTGTACGTTCAGGCGCACGTCATTCCAGTCGAAGTAGCGCCTCTCCCAGAGCGCGCCCTGGAGCACCTCGTCGACGTACCCCAGGCCCGAAGTGCCGACGAGTGCCGCGATACCGGCGGTGCCGGTCGACAAGCCTTGGGCGCGACCAGCACAGTAGATGAGGCCCGCCAAGAGCCCGTACTCAACGTAGTGCAGCCGCTCCTGTGGGACCTCAAGTATCGCGCTGCCCACGGCGTATCCAGCCATCACACCGACGAGAATCCAGCGGTCGCCACTGTCCGCACGCTGCCACACTCGCCACGCCAACGCCGCCAGACCGAGTCCCGCCGCGAGTGAGGCACCGAGCATGATCGCTTCGAAGACCTGGAGGCCCCAACGCTCCTTGAGAGCGTCCACAAGGAATCCCAGGCGGGACTGCACGGCGAAGAGGACGACCGTATAGACCACAACGACCGTCCACCAGAGTCGCGCGCGCCGCGGCTGTTGCGTCACGGCGACTCGTCACGATAGACGAAGTCTTCGAGTGCTCCGTGAATCCGCTCGATCGTGTCGGCCTCCGGGGCGGCTGTGATCAGAGTGACGATCCACGCTGCTGCCCAGTTGGCCGCCAGAGACCAGATGCCACCGTGAAGGCCGAGCGGATGCGGACTCGCAACCGTCGTCACGTACAGGGTCGCCAGCCCGACGCCAACGCCGGCCAGCACGCCCGATCGCGACAGCGGTCGTCGCGACGGGAAGCACACGGCGCAGATCCCGGGCAGGAGTTGCATCGCTCCCGCCGCCGACATGGTCACGACGACGACGAGAAACTCGGAAGAAGTCACGGACAGGACGAATGCAACGAGTAGCAATGCCACCACGATCAGCCGGCCCACGCCCACCACCCGGGCCGCGTCCGCATCGGGGTTGATGTAGCGCTGATACACATCGCGAGTCAAGACGGTCATGTTGGAGTGCAATATCGAGTCGAGTGTGGACATGGCCGCCGCCGTAGCACCGGCCAGGATCAACCCGGTGAGCCAGGCCGGCGCAAACTCAAACAGCAGCACCGGGAAGATCTGATCCGGCACTTCGAGGCCAGGCCGCACAAGCGCTCCCGCAAGGCCCACGAAGGCCGCCGGCACGTAGAGCGATGCGAGATAAATCGGTGTTGTGGCGCCGAGCAGCTTGAGCGTGCGCGCGGAATCGGCGGAGAAATAGCGGATCAGCATGTGTGGCTGGAGCACAACTCCGAACGACAGCACCATCGTCATTCCGAACCACATGCCAGGCCCGAAGAAGCCCTCGGGACCCGGAAGTGTAAGCAGGTCTGGACGCTCAGCGGCAACCCGCCGCCAGAGCTCGAGGGGACTGCCGAACAATCGGATCGTGAGCACGAGTGCACCGACCCAGACGGCGACATACATCCAGACGCCCTGCAGAACGTCCGTCCAGTACACGGCGCGCAATCCGCCGGCCATCAAGTAGAACGCCGCCACGACCAGCAACACAGCTGTCCCAAGCGCGAAAGGGATGCGATCGCCGGAAGCCACGGAAAGGATGTAGCCGAGGCCCTGCGCCTGCACCTGAACGTAGAGAAGCGTGAACACCACCGAGACGAGCGCGGCAACAACTCGCACCGCCTCGCTCTGATAGAAGTCGCCGAGCAGGTCGGCTGGGGTTACGTAGCCAAATCGTTTGCCTACGAACCAGATGCGAACCCCGAGCGTGTACGTAATCGCTCCCACGAGAATCGTCCAGCATCCCGCCACCCAGAATCCGACGCCATGCGTATAGAAGAAGCCACCGGAACCCAGGAACGCGAACGCCGAATGGTAGGTGGCGACGACGGTCAGATAGAGAACCACTGGACCGGCCTTCCGGCCGTACAGCATGAAGTCTTCGGCGTCGCTGGAGAGTCGCCGGTTCGCCACGACGCCAATGACGAGCGTCACGATCAGGTACAGAAAGATCAGTGCCGTGGCTACGACCCAAGGTTCCATCAGACCCTCCTCACAGCCGCCACCGCCAGACCACGAGCAGCACACCGATCAGCCAGAGATAAACGACGGAAAGGTAGGCGTACAGGAACGGCATGCCGAGAATCCACGGCGAGATGCGGTTCGCAAACGCGAATACAACCGGTGGCTGAGCGAGCACCAGGCCGCCCACAAACGCGACCAACGCGAACCAACCGCGCGCCGTTCGGGGTCGCCAGTGCGACCGTGGCGAGCTCACCGTCCCTCCGCTGCGGCCACGCCACATATCGAGGGACCGATCGGCTCGGGTTCGGGCTGACGTGTCCAGGCGATGAGCAAACCCTCCTCGTCGAATGACGCCGTTCGATCCACCCATGTCCAAACGGTCAGACCTGTTTCCGCTGTCTCGATGGGATCGCCCCATGCCAGCCGGACCTCGCGCTCGGTCATGTCCACCTCGACGTCGCCCGCGAGGATCTTCTCGAGGCGATCGTCTGAGACGTCGCCTGCCCTGCCCATGATGCGCGTGACCTGTTCGTACGATCGCTCCGTCACAACAACACGGGCCGGGGTGTGTCGAGGTGCCGGCTCATACGTGATCGCGCGTGCGCGCCGGATAATCAGGGGCGCGGGCTCGAGCGTTCCATCCCATTCGACAGGCACTAGCGTTGCGCTATCAATTACCGCGCTCGCCGCTTCGGTAACTGCGATGCTGAGATCGTTCGGAAGAACTCGCACGACGATCTCTTCCGCGTCTTCCGGAACCGTCACGAGCAACTCGACTGGCGTTGACATGGCCCCCACCTGAACGCTGGTGAATTCCCGCAGCGTACCGGCTTCCACGTCGATGCCGACGGTGGCGGTAGGCGATCCGGCAACGAGCGAAGCGCGCGCCCGCAAAGCGATTCTGACCTGGCGCCCGCGCAGCTGCCGGGTGACGGCCGAGGGCAAAGTCTGTTCCAGATAGACGGCCTGGCGGCGACTGTTGTCCGCCAACGCCACGCCGCTGGTGACGCCGACGGGAAGCACGCGGCGCGGCGCCTGCATCGATGGAAGCACCGTCGGCCATGCGCGTGGCGTCAGGTCGTAGTAGCCCAGGTATCGCTCAGTATCCGGGCGCGAAGCGCTGTCGAGGCGAACGGGGGGCGCCGGTGCCGCGGCGACGGTCCCGACGACCTCACCCCGAGGCCCCAGCCCTCCGACCAATCGCCAGCAAGCGATGCTGGGGCCGGTCGGCTCGGGAGGCGCCTCGTCATCAAACACCAGGCCCGGGTTCGCGAGGAGCCCCACGTTGTCACCCATCGTGAGCACAGGGTCCGTGAGTTTCCACGCGCGCCCGTCGTGGCGAAAGACGAGCCCGGTGCGAGCCGCCACAAACACACTGCCGTAGACCGGCGTCTCCGGGAATGGCCCGAGAGCCTCCTGACCTCCGAGCAGCTGGATAAGTTCGTCGGCCACCGCCTCTTCAACGACCCGACCCGGGAACCCGAGAACCCGGCCAAACTGACCGATGGCCGCTGCGTCGATCGCGACGCTCTGAGTCCACCAATCGGCTTCGACCTCGATGGGCATCCGCATCGAAGAAATCTGCGCGGTCGCAACCTCGGTCGTCGCGGCGGTCACGACACTTGCTTCCGGAGTCGGTAGAAAGGTCAGCGCGGCGATCTCGCCAGCCTGACCACGCACCTCGGCCGGCGACGCGGCCACGCCGTACCAATCTTCAGTGCGTACCCAGCTATCGCCATCCCCCACAGCACTCCAGTCGCGCCCGAACGTGTCTGTGGAAGGCCCGAGGTAGTCGAAAACAGCGCCGCGACGGAATTGAAGAACTTCCTCCGAACCGACGTCCGCCTCGCGATGCAGAACCCCACGCTCGAGCGCCACGGCCAGCAGGTGTGGCTCGGAGCGACGCACGGGTCCAGGAGGATCGGAAGCTTGCGGCGATCCCGCACTGGCCGACAAGACGACGGCGAGCGTCGTGAGGGCGAGCAACCGACGCGGAGACGGCCTCACCGCAGCGAATCTCCCGGGGACATCGCTACGATCTCGACGTCCAGATCTCGTCGCAGGCACTCGGCCGCGAGTGCCTCGGGGGTTCCGCTGAGAAGCGGCCACGTTCCGTAGTGCATCGGTACGACGCGTCGCACGTTCAACAGTTCACAGGCCAGTGCCGCCTCGCGCGGACCCATGGTGAATCGGTCGCCGATTGGCAGGAGGGCAATTGTGGGCTCGTAGAGCTCGGCGATCAGACGCATGTCGCTGAACACGCACGTATCACCAGCGTGGTAAACGCGCCTCCCGTCCTCGAAACCAAGGATGAGGCCGGCGGCCTCACCGGCAACGAGGTCGCCTTCCGGGCCAGGGATGGAACTCGAGTGTTGCGCGTGAACCATCGTGACGTCGATGTCGTGCAGTCGCACGGTGCCGCCCTTGTTCATCGCGATGAGCTTGTCTTCGGGTACCCCCGAGCGCTGCAACCAACCGGCAACTTCAACCATCGCAGCGGTCAACGGGGCGTGGCGCGTGCAGATCGAAACGGCGTCGGCCACATGGTCCTCATGCCCATGCGTAATCGCCACGCAATCAAGCCGCTCCAGCGTCCGATATTCAGGCGGGCAACTGGGGTTGCTATCCACGAAGGGGTCCACGAGCAATTGCGTGCCCGACGGCGCGGACATCAAGAACGTCGCGTGACCCAGCCAGGTGATCTCAGTGCCGTTCGGGCTCGCCGTAGAAGCCATGTTCGTCTCCATGGGCAGCCTGGTGTGCGTGATCAGCGGCGCGCCGCTGCCCAGTACGAGTTGATTCTATGGATCTGACGGTCCGTTTGTCGTGCCGGACCGAGTCTCCACGTTGGCAACGACCTCGACCTGGCCCCCGGTCTCGTCCACCAGCACCGCGCCGGGCGCGGCTGCCGCGCGGGACAACAGCGCGAGTGCGATCGACCCTCCCGAGGACATCCCCGCAGCGCTGCTTATCCGGCCCACCGGCGAGTCGCCGTCCAGCAAATCCCCGCCGACATCGAGCCGATGGTCCGCCCGCACCGTGGCAAGGAGGCGATTTACTTGACCACGATAGTGAATCCGCGCCACCGTTTCCTGTCCCAGGTAGCACCCTTTCTCGAAGTCCACCGCATCCACGAGTCCAAGCTCCTGCGGGAACTCTGCGCCCGTGATCTCGGCATCATGCGCGGGCTCGCAAGCCATCACGCGCGCCACCCGCCAGGCTTCGCCGTCGACTTCCGCTGCGCCGGCAGCAACCAGACCGTCGCGAACCGCTTCGGGCGCAGGGCACGCGATCTGGGCGAGATCCCCGTCGCAGGCCACGACCGAATCGTCGGGAAGCTCTGTTCTGGAGATCAGGTCGTCGAGCTTCGGGCCACGAAGGCCTACGACAGCGGCCTCACTCACCTCGAACGCGACGTCAGCGCCGAGCACGTAGCGTTGCAGGGTCGTCACAACGGTTTCGATCGCCCGTTTGTTAGCAAAGCTGACGATCGCGTCACCGGTCGCCGTCATCTTCATCAGGGCCTGAACGCGGCCCTTGGTGTCGAGCAGGAGACACTGCCGGGAGGTGCCGCGCCCCAGTGTCGCCACGTCGGCTGTCAGGAGGCGATGCAGGAAGTTGAGTCGATCCTCGCCAGAAATCCGGAGCACGCCAGTATCGCGCTGGCAGTGCGCGATAGGTGCCGTCATGGACCGTCGATCGGCGCCGGGCCCAGGACGATCTCGATCGTGTCGCCGATTGCCACCGGGCCGACACTCCCCTGCAGATCGCCAGGCTGAACCGTGAAAGCGTCGCCATCCTGGTCGACTCGAATCGTCACGTCCATGCCGTCCACCAACGGGGTGCCTGGAATCATCGAGTCGGCCGATGTCACGACGAAATCGGTCGGCAATTCCACAGGCAGCCGCTTTACCGCCAGGGGCGGCCCGCCCGCGCGGCCGGCCACGCGCACGATCACGTACAGCACGCCGTCAGGGGCGCTCGCGATTTCGTCGCCAAGTCGCACGCTGCCGGTGAACCCTGGATCAGCCACAACCCGATTGGCGCGCTCCTCGGCCGACAACGGCTCGGGCGGCGCCTCCATCTGCGCGGCTTCCTCATCGTCGATTCTCTCGACGTTCCTCGATACACACGAGACGGCCGTCACGAGCAGGATGATTGCGAAGAAATACAGTCGGCGGGAACGCACGAGAGAAACGTCCTTGGACCGGCTGGAGTGCCGGGCGAGCGGGATTGCGGCTGAATGCCGTGACTCTCGTCAGTCTACCGCAGGGGCGCGGCGCACAACTCGCGGTACAGGTCCATGAATGCGATGCCCACACGCTCCCAGCTGAAGTCGCGGCCCACGATCATTCGGCCGCGTGAACCAAACTCCGCCTTCGGCGCGTGGACCGCGGCGCACAGGCCAACCGCCAGCGCCTCCACGGAGCTCGGCTCAACAAGCAGTCCGGATCGACCATCTTCGATCTTGTCCGGCAGCCCACCGGCGCGAGTACCCAATACAGGCAAACCATGCGCCATCGCCTCGAGGGTCACGAGACTCGAACCCTCGAATCGGGTGGGGTGCACGAACCAGTCGGCCGTGGCGAGCAAGCCGTGTTTCGTTTCGTCGTCCACGCGTCCTGTGAACAACACTCGATCAGCGATACCCGCCGCCACCACCGCCGCCTCGATTGCGCTGCGCTGCGGACCATCGCCGACAAGAACCCAGGCCCAATCTCCGAGTTCGTCCTTCGCGTCGCCGAGCGCCTCGGCCAGCAGGTCGAACCCCTTGTTCGCCTCGAATCGTCCCAGAGACACGAAGATGCACTCGCGCTCCCCCTGACCGCCGGCCACGAGGGTCGCTCTGGCCTTGCCAACATCCGCGGTTTGCGGACCCGCCTCGGGATGAATCGCATTCGGGATCACACAGGTCCGGTCGGCGCTTATGCCAAGGGCTCCGGCCACGACCGGCATCAGAACGCGGTCTGTCACGACGACCCGATCCACCGCTGCGCCAATCCGACGCATTCCTGCTCGGAACGGGCCGTACATCAGATGCTTCAATCCCCTGCCGAGGAACTCCTCCATTCCGTGCGCGGTGAGAACCAGCGGCACCGTCTGAGCGCCGCGGGCCCTGCGCTCGGCAACGCCGAGTCCTGCAAGGCCATGCACGTGAATCACGTCGGCAGGAGGCGCCATGGTCTTGGCGACGCGACGCGCCCAGATCGGATAGTTCGTGATCCGATCGAGCACGACGGTGCCGCGCATCCCGCCCAGAGGCAGTGGACCGGGCGCGACCCAGTGCAACGTGGCCGCGTCCTCGAAATCCGCTTCCGCAGCCCGCTGTCGAGCTGGCTCCGGCGTTTCCGTCCACAGATCCACGCGCGCGCCCGCCTTGGCCAATTCGTGGACCTGCTCCCGAACGGCGGTTTCAAGTCCGCCCGGGCCATGCGCTGGAGCTACGCGACGGCTTATGACCGCTACCTTCGGTCGGAAGTCGCTCACGCTGTTGTCGCCGCCCGCGCCTCGCGATAGACCGCGAGCAACTGATCCAGGACGATTTCCGGCGCGAAGCGTCTCTCGCAGGCCCGCAGCGCGGCGCGGCCCAAAGCCGCAGCGCGGTCATCGTCCTCCAGAGAATCCAGTGCTTCTCGCAAGCCAGGCGTGTCGGTGTAGAGAAACCCGTCGACGCCATGCTCAATGGCCTCGGGGCTGCCACCCGTCACGCGGGCCACGGCTGGTGTGCCCACGGACATCGACTCGAGAATCACTCGCGGCAGCGCATCCTCTAGGACGCTTGGCACGATCACGGCGCGCGCCTCGCGGGCGGCGCGAAGCAATGAATCTCCGTTGGTCCAACCGAGCTGGACCAACTGTAGACCCGCGCGCCGCGCGGTGGCGTCCATGGCTGACTCCAGCGGCCCGGACCCAGCCACCACCAAGGGCCAGCGACAACCCGCAGCCGCGAGTTCGTCCACCAGAAGGTCGAATCCCTTGGTTGAGTTCAATTTCCCGGCCGCAAACAGGTATGGCCCCACCACGCCGGCGACTGGCTCGCCCCGATCGGCGGACTCCGCCGATCGCTCAGTGCTGATCATGTTCGGAACGACAACCAACTCGGCGGCCACGTGCACCGCGAGCCGGCGGCGGACAGCCTCGCTAACGCAGATCACGCGCTGGCACATCTCGAGCGAGCGCTGTCGCACGCGGAGTCGACGCACGCCCTGCCCCGCCGCGAGGCTCGCCAGAACCGGATGCACGCCGAACCCACGAACGAGCGCCCTCCCTGCCAAACGCCGTTGCGAGACAGTGTCCTCAGTCTCGTCCGGCCAGGCGACGCTATCGAGCCGAATCGGCCACATATCGCGGATGGTCACGACCGCCGCGCGCCCTGTGTCACGCGCGGCCCATGCGGCGCCTGGGCCGCTATGTAGATGCTGACCATGCACTAAACCGATGTCGGGTCGGCCCTCCAGGAAAGCCCGGACGCCGCTCCGCACCGGCGCTAGCGAGAAGTCCGCCGTTCGGAGATGACGCCTGGCCACGCGATGGCGACCGATCGGCAGCGTCTCGATCCGCACGCCATCGAACTCGCGCATCAGCGGCGGGCCCGCGTCACGGGTCTCGACCTGCAGGACAGCCACCGGTTGTCCGGCTTCCTTGAGCTGCGCAACCAGCGCGTGCGTACTCCAACCGCTCCCGCCACAGTCAGGCGGGTACGCATCCGTAACGATGAGTACAGTGGACTCGCCGTCGGCCAAATTCACGACGACTCTCGGGGGGAATTCTCCACCAGGGACCAGCGATCCGTGAAGAATCGCCACAGAACGTTGGCGCCACGCCGTGGCACTTCGGTGAACTGGTTGACAGCAATCGTCGTCATTGCGACCGGCTGGTCACGAGGGATCATCCCGGTGGCATACTGAATCGCCAAGCCGAAGTTCCAGATGATCAGGAACGCGATGGTCGCCGTAGCATGCCGGCGCTTCGAGGTGGGAACCTCATCAAGAAGCGCGGCCAGACCCAAAGCGAGCAATGGCGTGCAGTTGAGAAACCTGCGCGCACCGAATGCCGCGCCGCCCCACCACGTCAGATACGAGCCGACCACGAGAACCTGGGCCACGAAGGCCAAGCCAAGGCCCGCGGCCACAACGGGATGGCGACGCCCCACGAAGTAGAGCCCGGCGGTAGCCAGGAGAGTCACCGGGGTCCATGAATAGAGACCGTGAAAGGCCGAGAACAAGACGTCGAGCGCGAACTGGGGGTACGAGAACTTCTCCGTCACGAACGGCGTTGGTGAAAACGCACCATGCAGGGCGTTGTAGACAACGAACTGCGGAGCGACCACTACCGCGAGAGAAACGCCGTACGTCGCGTAGCCGGGCACCCACTCAAACAACCTTCGCGCGTCGCCCGCGCGCAAACGGCCCAGAACTTTCATCGCTTCGTCGAAGAGCAACGGGATCATCATCAACCAGTTGAGTTCCCGCACGAGCACCATCAAGCCGGCCGCCGCCCCCAAACCCATCCATTCGCGCACCGTGCGCTGGCGGTCTCGATTCCTGAGCCACAACCAGGTGAACAGTGCCACCGCGAAGATAGAGTTCGCGTGCGCCATGGGTGGCGTGATGTACAGGTAGAACACCAACGCCGAAGCGAACCAGATTCCGAGCAGGGCCAACTGAGATGCCCAGCGCCCGAAGAAGAGTCGGCACGCGCGGTAGATCAACGCCAGGCCGATCATTCCCCAGAAAAGCGACCCGATCGAGATCGCCCAGACGTAGGGCTGGCTGATGCCGTCGCGGGGGATTTCTGAGCCCAGCGCGTTCGCAGCGACCACCACGATGTCGGCCACCAGGTAGAACGGCGCCCACAGTAGCGGCGCTCCAATCGGGGCGTCGTTCAGAAATCGTCCCGTCTGAGTAGGCGAGTCGGCGAGGCTATGAACCCAGCCGTACGCAACGGGATCGCGTTCGATGAACAGATAGTAGTCGTTGTCGTATGTCAGATCTCCGTCGAAATAGACCGAACGCAGATGGCTCACATACTTCAACTCGTCCGCGGCATAGAGCCGGGGAGTGAAGAGCGGTAGGGCGACCAGTGCAGCAATGAGCAGCACACCCCATTCTTTGCGCCATTCGTTTGGAAGCGACATCGCGTCGAGTTTACTGCGCTGAGGCGATAGCGCGGAGCAGGTCGGCGGCGCCATGATCCCAGGTATAGCGGGCATCGACCATGTGGCGGCCCGCATCGCCCGACGACGCCGACCGCCGGGCGTCGTCCAACGTCCGCACGATGCCCGCCGCCACGGACTCTGGCGTTGCCTCCACCAGGGTGCCCGTGCTCCCCTCTTCGACGTTATCCACGACGCCGCCCTCGGCCACTGCGATCACGGGGAGGCCGCTGTATGCAGCTTCGATCACCGACAACCCGAACGATTCTTCCCGCGCGGTGTGCAGGTAGCCCCGCGCCGAGCGATAGCAGGCACCGAGCTGTTCGCCGGGCACGAATCCCGCGAACAGAACTCGATCCGCAACGCCGAGTTCGGCAGCCAGACTCTCGAGGGCGTCCCGCTCCGGCCCCCCACCTACAATGCGGAGCGTCGGGAGTTCTGCGGAATCGGCAAGCGGCCGCTCCAGACGCGCTAGCGCCCGGATCGCCAGATCCACGCGCTTGCGCGGGTGCAAGTAGTTCACCGTCACCAGGTCGGTCGGCGAGAACTCACCCTCGGAATCGTCCAGCGCGGCTCGATCGATCCCATGTGTGATCGGCGTCGCGGAACGTCCGTACACAGCTTCGACGCGATGGGCGGCGTAGGGTCCGGAGGCCGTGATTGCTCCCGGGAATTTGACGAGCCGCTGGTCGATACGCCGGTACACGGCCAGCGCCGGGCTCAACACCAACCGGGCAAGGCCTGCCCGACGCAGAACATCAGCGCGGTCTTGATACAGCACGCGCGGAGGCTCGAAGCAGTGATACACTGTCGCTCGACCGGCAGCCTCTAGTCCTGGGGCCAGCCGCAGCGCCGGTCCGAACAGGACGACTGCGTCGGCCGTTGCGCCGATGAGGTCTCGGAGACTGCGCACGCTCTGGTAGTCGAACGCTGCGTTCAGATATCGATTGGAGAACCAGTCCAGACGCTTGCCGCTCGCAACAACGTCGACACCCTCGCGAACTAACTCGCGACATGTCTCATCGAACTGATGACAGATGATCCGTGGCTGGTGGCCAGCCCGAACAAGACCTGCAGCAAGTTCCAGGGCGAGCCGCTCCGCGCCGGACAGCAATTTGAAGCGTGGGAAAACCAGGTCGATGCGCATCGAGGTCATGCCTCCGCATTCACCGTACGGTAGACCTGCTCGAACTGCGTCACCGTCTGTTCCCAATCGAGGTTCGCCGTCGCGTCCGCTCGAGCGCGTTCGCCAAGCTCCTGGCGCAGCGCCGGGTTGGTTGCGAGCTCGCTAAGCAGATCCGCCAGGGCGTTCTCGTCGCGTTCCGCGAACAGAAGCCCATTGTCGCGGGGTCGGAGGACGTCGGGGATCCCGGCAACTTCACTGGCCACCACAGCCGCTCCGGACGACAACCCCTCCATCAGCGTGTTGGGCAACCCATCGACGTTCCCCTCAGCATCGTGTACTGAGGGCACCGCGACTACATCGCTCGCCGCGTACAAGCGAGGAACATCGCGATTGGGCACGGCCCCGACGAGGTGCACCCGATCCCCAACGCCACGGAAGTCTGCAAGCTCGGTGAGCTGGCGCTCGAGCGGTCCCGCGCCGGCGATCACCACCTCGAGTCCCACACCGCGCTGGGCGGCGATGCCAGCGGCCTTGATCAACACCTCAAAGCCCTTCTTGTAGACCAAACGACCGATGGCGAACACCCACATGGCTTCAGGATCGAGTCCATGCGCGCTTGCGATCTCGGTGCGGGCCGAAGCCCTGCGCGCCGGGCCCAGCGGCGCAAAGCGGTCAGTGTCTACCCCGTAGGGAATCCGAACGGCCGCCGCTCCTTCGCCAAAGCGATCGACGCGCCGCGCGAGATCCGCCGAGCACGCAGTCACTGCGCCGGCATGGCGGTGCACGTAGCGTCCAAGGCGCGCCGCCCATCCGTGTTTCTCGGCGAGGTAGACGCCACTCCCGTGGCATGAAACAACCAGCGGCAGGCCCGTGCCTCGCCACGCCGAAGCCGCGATCGCGCCATTGGGCAGGAACCAATGTGCATGGAGCAGGTGGTAGTGCCGTTCGCGATGGAGCCGTCGCACCCAGCGACGCCCGGCCAGAGCTGCCAGAGGAGCGGCAAGATACGCGTCCGGGCGTAGCGCACGATCGGCAGTTAGCGACTGCGCGTAACCCCACGGGTGCCACGCATCGATTGGCGAGTATCGAAACCCGGTGACGGTCACACCGCCGGATCGCATCTCCTGCAGCTCAGGATGCCAGGGGACGAGCACGTCGCACTCGTGACCTCGGGCGGCCAGACCCTCGGCGATCGAGGCAACGAACGTGGCGTTGCTGTCGCCGGGGTGCAGTGGGTACGTCGTGGCGAGATGGAGGATCCGCATCAGTCGTCCAACGACTCGCCGCGGTCCGCAGCTCGCATCGTAACGACCCTACCCGCGACGTTCGAAGCGCATCAGGGCGATCTGTTCCGACACGAGTCCGATGAGGAAGATGATCAGCGCCGAGAGGCAAAAGAGTACCGACGTGTTGGTGACGCGCGATTCGTCGAAGATCGTATAGACCCCGTATCCCGCACCCGCCGCGAACAGCGAGGCCGCAATCGGCAGGAAAATCCTCAGCGGCGAGAAGAGTGAAACGATGCGCAACGCGATCATCACGAACCGGCTGCCGTCACGGATGATCCGAATCTTGCTCTTGCCGACTCGCTTGCTGACGTTGATGGGCTCGAAATCGACGTTGTAGCCCGCTTTGATCAGAGCCAACGTGCTCGTAATCGGATACGAGAAGCCGTTGGGGTAGAGCGGGATGAACTCGGCCATGGGCGCCAGGCGCGCAGCTCGGAAACCGGACGTAACATCAAGAATGGGGCGTCGCGCCAGGTAGCTGGCGAGCCGATTGTAGAACCAGTTGCCAAACCATCGGGTCCACCCGCCGCCGGCGCCGCCACTCCGGTACCCGATGATGAGATCGTGGTCGCCGAGCCGATCGAGTAGGCGCTGGATCTCGCCAGGATCGTGCTGACCATCGGCGTCGAGCAGGCAGATCTTCTCCCCTCGGGCTGCGCGCAAACCGCTCTTCACAGCTGCGCCATTCCCCTTGTTGTAGGGATGTCGCACCACACGAGCGCCGGCAGCTTCCGCAGCGTCGCCCGTGCCGTCGTCCGAGCCATCGTCCACGACGAGGATCTCCCAGGTGTCTCCGGGCGGCGCGACCGCGCGAATCCGTTCGAGAACACTCGCGATCACCGGCGCCTCGTTGTACGCCGGCAGGATGATGCTCACATCAGGCATCGCGACTCTCCTCGCGCACGAGAACACCGGGCAGTCCCGCAACGCCGTCAGTACACAGGTCGTCGCCGTCGCGGCGACGCAACCGATAGAGCTGCTCTTCCATCAGCTTGCGATTCGCAGCCATGAGGTCGGCTACGAGTCCGAGGCTCAAGAACTGGAAGCCGACGATTGCCAGGATGGCAGCAAGGATCAGAGACTGGATGTTCCCGGTACCAGCCGAAGGGCCGAAGTAGAACGACAGGAACCGGATGCCCAGTGCGGCGGCGGTGAGCAAGAAGGCTCCGCCAACGTAGAAAAACACCTTCATCGGCTCGTACATGGCATAGGCCCGAGCCATCGTGCCGCCGGCGTTCTTCAGATAGTGGAATGTCGTTGGCGCCAGGCGAGACTTCCGCGGGGTGTGCCGTGCCTGGATCGGGACATCGACAATGCGTAAACGTCGACTCCCGGCCTGGATGAGTGTTTCCAACGTGTACGTGAAGTCATTGGCCACGTTGATGCGCAGTGCGGCTTCGCGCGTGTAGGCGCGGAAACCGCTGGTGGAGTCCGCGACCGTCGTGCCAGAGAGCTGCCGCATCAACCAGGAACCGAGACGCTGCAGGAGTCGCTTGGCCGGCGAGAAGTGGGCAAGTGTCCCGGGATCGCGGTCGCCGACGACCATGTCTGCCCGGCCCTCGAGGATCGGTGCGACGAGACCTGGAATCTCGCTGCCATCGTACTGATTGTCTCCGTCGGTGTTGACGATCACGTCGGCACCGGCGCGAATCGCAGCATCGATTCCTGCCTTGAAGACCCTGGCCAGGCCCTGGCGGCGAGGAAACTGCAGAACGGCATCGGCGCCATGCGCCAGCGCGACGTCGACTGTCTGGTCGTCCGACCCGTCGTCTAGGACGAGAATCTCGACGCGATCAACACCCGCGACCTGCCGCGGTATCGCGGCAAGGGTGGCCGCCAGGTGGTCGGCTTCGTTGTGACAGGGAATCTGGACGATCAGCTTCATGCCGGCCCGATTCTATCCCTCGTCCAGGGCGTCCGTCCTCGCCCAGAACACCTTGTCAACGCGGATTCCCAAGGAGCGCGAGTCGACCTGGTCCGGATCGAGGTCCCGCAGGCTGACGGTAGGCGCCTCAACACGAAGCCGTCCGACGCCGTCTGCCGGACGGCTCCACTCCGGCGGAATGGCGAATCGCACGTCGGCCCAGCGCGCTGGTACAGCCGCCTTTCCCAGGTATACGTCGTCCAGCCAGACGTCGACCTCCTGAGGCGGCTGGTACTCGTTCTCGACGATACGCAAGATCACGCTATCGGCGTCCGTCGGGATACCGGCGAGTAGGAAGCTGGAACTGCCGGACGTCCAGCGGAAATTGTGCTCGGCGGCGTATTCGGGCTGATGCAGCGTGCTGCCGATCAGGTACGGCTCGTCCCATAGCCCCACGTCGAGCTCGCCCAGAGTGACTCCGTCGGCCTCGCGGATCGGAAGCTCCGCGAGCCCCGCCCCCGGTAGCAAACGGTAGATGCGCGCTCGGAAACGCATGGGAACCGTCGCTGAGGGCAATCGGATGCGGCGGCCCTGGTCAACTTCGTCGTACACGTAGAATTCCTCGAGCGAGCCGGTGTCCCACTCGAACATCTCAACGCGCTCGGCACCCAGGTCACCGAGGCCATCGAAGTAGCCCGTCGTCACAAGGTAGGTGTCGCCGTCTACCCGGCTCCTCTCGCGCGCGATCGTGCTCAGCAAATCGGAATCGATCGTTGGGCCTGGCAAGCGATAGATCGTCGGCCCGTTCACGAGACCCAGCGCGGCCTCGAATCTCTCGAGCCCTCGCCGGGTCCGCGCTTCGAATAGCACCACATCCTCGGGCCCGAAGAGCTCCGCCAGGCCGCGTGCGGCCTCGGTGGCGCCCGAGAGCTCGACATGCCTCTTGACGTCCGCTCCTACCGTCGCGTGGTGCCAGACTGCTGGGGCTATGAGCAGTGCGCTCGTCAGCGCGACCGGAACTCGCCACGCGGCGAGGCGCCGTGCCGTCCAGCCGACGGCAAGCAGCGCCAGAACGTAGTGCACCGGTATCACGATCGGGACGTACCGCCGCAGCGACCACATCGGCCGCGGGATGATGTTGCGTTCGTACAGGATCAAAGCAGCCAGAACGATCAACAGGAACGCTGCCGCTTCGATTCCGCGGCGGTCGTGTCGATTCGTGATGACCAAGGCAGCTCCGACAGCCGCGAGGAACACGAACCAGGGCGATATGCTGAGCCCGAGTTCAACATGATTCGCCATGTTCCAGCTGTCCGTGCCGCGATCGACCACATACTGATAGGGGCGCCACCAGTAACCCGCGGCCGTGAGCGCCAGGACGCCGATAGCGGCCATCCACCGCGCCATGCGCCCAGAAACCGTTTCGCCGGCCAGGAAGGCACGCAGCTGCTCGGCGTTGCTGCGCAGCAGGCGACGCACTGCCATCGCCGTCAAGATCCCTGCGAGCGTTGCTCCCGCAGCGCCTCCAAGGAAGACCGGAGCGGTCAATCCGTACTGCAGCAGAAGGTCCGAGTAATAGGGCCATAGCCAACCCGTGGCGTGCAGCAGTTGGTGGGCACTCAGCGCGCTGATCGGAAGCCAGAGAAAGATCAAGTCTCGTACGGTGAACCGCCGCGTCACGATGTCCAGAAAGAAGAGCGCGGCCAACGGAAACAAGACAACGAGCAGCTCGGCCTTCGCCAGCGGGCATAGTCCGAAACACAGACCTGCAACGAGTGCGTCGACACGCCGTCCCTTCTGCCGATAGCGCAGCAGACCCAGGGACCCCGCACATACGGCCACGACGGCCGCGCTCTCCGCAGCACTGAACCGAGCGAACCACCCGGGCACGACCCCCGCCACGAACAGCGGCCCCGCGGCGAGCCCGATCCGGCCCGCGAACGCTGCGCCAAGGAGGCTGAGCAGGCAACCTCCGATGAGCATGAGGATGGAGGCCACGGCACGGCCTCCGGTAGCGCCTGCAATCCAGTGTCCGACGGCGACCCACACCGGGTATACCGGTGATGCCTGGGGAACCACGCGACCGGAATCACGATCCTCAAGGTAGAAGCCGAGATAGCGGGAGGAGTCATAAGCGCGGTCGGAGCCGGCCTGGGGGAAGAGCTCCAGGCGGGTCGAAGGACTCAACCGCAGGACGGTGTCATCGTTCCACGTGAGGCTGCCCCGATCGGCGAGCGAACGTCCCGTATGAAAGTACGTCCCCGGATCGCGCGCTTCGAGCTGAACGTCGAAGGCCGGAAAGAAGGCAGCAATCCCGATCGCTACTGTCAGTCCCAACGCCAGCACCACGACGGGCTCGGCCCGATACGAACCGGGCCCTGATGAAGGTCGCGCCCACCAAACCGCGGCCAGCAAGGTCATCGGGGGCCCGACGAAGACCAAGGGCCTGAACTCACCTGATTCAGCCAGCAAGACGCCCCACCAACTGAGCAGCACCCAGCCGACTACGAGCGCCAGCATCGAATCTTCGACGCTCCGGCTGCGGCTGGCGAGCAGCCTCCGTATCCCTTCGCCGAGCCCCAAACAAGTCAGCGCCAGGACGAAGACCAGGACGACGCCCAGCGGGGTCACGTGACTTGCCAGGCACGAGGACCGGTCGGATCGACACACACGCCGTCGATGGCGTTCGTCACAAGGTCGCGCGTGGACGCGCTCGCGTTGTGCGGCACGCAGTAGTCCCGCATCAGCGTGCGTGCCAGGTCGTGCGCTCGCGGCGCCTCGCGGCGCACCTCAAACTCGTGCGACGCAGCGTGTTGCCGAAGCTCGCCGAGCAACGCCGCGGCAGTTTCCTGGGGAGTGACCTCGCCCGCGTGCGCGGACGCTACGCGGCTGATCCCGTGGCAGAGCTCTGGATCATCGACGAGCGCCAGGAGCGTCTCCCGCAGTCCAGGTTCGCGCTCGCGTCCCGGGTCCACGATCACGACACCGCCCTGCGTCAATGCTTCCCAGGCTGGGGCGCGCATGACCACGGCGATCTGTCCGGCCGCCATCGCGCGACGAACAAGCCCTCGGTCGTTCAACGTCGGGTCGCCCGTCGTTGCGATGACCACCTCTGCCGAGTCGGCCACCTCTCCACGCCATTCAACGCCGTCCTCGATCACCCAGTCGATCTGATCGTCTACGCCGAGCTCAGCAGCCGGGCCGCGCACGCCCGCCTCGAACCACTTAATCAAGTGGTAGCGAACCGTGACCTCGGGGCGCGCCTTCAGAAGTGCCCGGAGGCTACGCAACTCCGGCGCTGGCCACGAAAGGTTCGGGGCAACCACAGCCACTGTCCGAACGTTGTCGAAATCTCGCCGTTGACGTTCGAGCGCCGCGATGCGAGCGGGTAGTTGAACGATCGGCGGTTCGCCGGTCAGCACGTCAGCGACGTCGCGCGCCGCCGCGATGAACCGGTTGTCGGCGAGGAGGTGCGGCAAGGGATCCGTCGTCCGGAATACGGCCCGTGTCCCCCAGCCAGCTGCGATCGCCGCCGCCGTGCGCGGGCCCGCGGGATGACGCGCCAGCTGCACTTTGCCGTAGGCGTCCCAACGCCCGTGCGGCGCCATCCCGCCAACCAGGACGTGGTGGGACATCGTGTCGATGAGCCAAAGCACCGACGGGCATCGACGCGCCAGCAAGTAGCCCACTTCATAGGGACGGAAGTCGCGGCCAACGATATGTAGCGCCGCGTCGAACCGACGGGTCGCGTGGCGCTCTGGCAGGCGGAGGTAGTGGTACCCAGGCCCCGGGAGGTCGCCCTCCATGAGCCGAGTCGACTCGGCAAAGAACTCGAGGTCAGCGGACTCTGCAAGCGCTGCCGCTGCCGCCTCGATCTGGGCGCGCTCGATCGCTGTGGCCGGAAGACTTGGAAGGCCTACCGCGAGACGCACCCGATCAGTCCAGAGTCGCGGTGAGCGCCGCGAGTGCCTTGTCCCACGACACCCGATCGCACACCCGCTCGCGGCCGGCCAGGCCCATTCGTTCGCAGCCCGCCCGATCGTTGAACAAGTCGTCGATGCGGCCTGCCAAAGCCGCTGGGTCTGGCGCGACGACGAAACCCGTCACCTCGTCTTCCACCCACTCGAGCACGCCGCCGGCGTCCGTGGTGGTGACCACTGGCTTCCCGGCAAAGAACGCTTCGAGCGTGGTGAAGCCGTAGTCCTCGTCGTGCGGCGTGAGCACCATTCCCAGGCAGCCCGCCATCAGTTCGAGCACGTCTTCGTCAGACACGAAACCAAGGAACTCCACCCGATCGCTGACGCCCAGGCGTTCCGCCAGTTCCTTCAGCGCATCCGCGGCCGGCCCGCGGCCCGCAATCTTCAACGTCACGGCCGAACTCGTGGCGGCCAGTGCTTCGATCGTCATGTCGAGACGCTTGATCGGGTCGAGACGGCCAACGAAGAAGAGATAGTCCCCGTGCGGTCCGCTGCGCAGTTGGTCATGAAGTGGAGGGGGCGCGTAGAGGGGCGTCGCCGGGATGCCGCAGTATTGCTCCATGCGGCGCGCCGTGTTGCCGCTATTGGTGAACAGCGCCCGGCATTCGAGCAGCGCCTCCATGTCCAACTCGACGAGAGCTTCTCGGAGCGCAATCTGGTCGTCGGCGAGGCCGAAGTTGCCGAATCCGGTGGGGTGAAGGTCGTAGACCTCGCGTTGCTGATGAAACACCCACGCGATCTTGTTCGGGTGTCGCGCCAGGTACGACGGGTACTTGGTCGCGATCACGAGATCCACAGCCCCTGGAGCGGCTTCCTCGAAGTTGGCCAGACGCCAGGCCAACGCCTGGTTCATCGAATCTACTTCTCCGGTCCACGTATACGGCAGCGTGACAAGGTCGACCTCGTGGCCAGCTTTGCGCAACGCGGTCACGGTGAGCTCGGCGTGAAGTTCGGCGCCGCCGCGCAGAAATGGCACCTGAGGTGCCGCTACCACGACCCGATAACTACGACTCATCGGGCGCGGCGCGTTGCCACGAGCGCGTACTCCTGTGGCTGACAACAGAGGTCGTCGAGCCGCGAGAGTCGCTCGTTGACGGCCTCGATCGCCGCGGCCAGCCGACGATCATCACCGGCGAGCGCCCCGTCAACCTGCTCGGGTCGCGCGGTGTCCGGAACGGCTGCTTGATAGTGAACGTCGACCGTCTCGAAGCCCGCGCGACCGGCAAAGAATGAGAGGAGGCCGGCGTGCACGGGTCGCACGTGGGTTGGGTCCAATACGTAGGCGCGCAGAATTGCGAACATGCTCTCCGGATTGATCGTCTCGACGAGAATCCGGCCGCCCGGCATGAGTTTGGCCACCGCGAGCCGGAACAGTCGGGCCCAGTCGGGCGGCGGCAAGTGCTCGATGACCTGCGCGAGAAAGATGCCGCCGAGCGACTCATCGTCACGAGCCTCGAGCCACTCGAACAGATCCGCGTGTTCCGCGGTGTAGCCGGCAGCGCGGCAGGCATCCACGTCGGCCTCGTTGATTTCGACACCGACAGCGTCCACGTCAGCCGCCGAGAGCAATTCGAGGAACTCGCCGCGACCACAGCCGAGGTCCGCAACGAGGCCGGGCGCGTCGGCAAACCGTTCGACGTGAGACTGCAGTCGGCGCGTGATCTCCTGCTCGTCGCCGCGGAACGTGTCCTGGTGTGCGCGATAGTCCTGGTCGGACATCCATTCGCGTAGCTGGCGCCAGAGAGGTTGGTCGAAGGGTTGGTGCTCCTCCTTCCCTGCCTCGGCGCCGCCCTCCGGGACCGCTTCGAGCGCACGTGCCAACGCCGTACGCGTCTCGAGAAGCTCGCTCTTTTCGGGGAGGTCCCCAATGCGATCGAGGCGCTCGGCCAGGTGTGCGAGCGCAGCGTCCTTTTCGTCGAAACGAGTGTCCATCGCCTGGGCGCGTTGCACGAACCGTACGTCGAAGTCATGCAACGACCGGTGCACTTCCTGCCAGGCCTCTGTGATGCGACCTCGTACTGCCCAGAGTTCCTCCTCCAATGCGTCGAACAACACGACGTGTCGCTGGCGCAACGTCTCGTCGTACTCGGCCAGGGCCGTATCGAGACGGCTCTCGATTTCGCGCGGCTGCGCGACGCGTTCACACAGCGCCGCGTAGACAGCCGCGAGACGTTGCTCCACCAGAACACCATGCGCGTTCAGATGCCGGATGATCTCGGCGTTGAATTTCTCCTGGCGCGCCAGGTACGGATCGAGAATCGGCTGCACGAACGGCCGCGCGGCGCGGCGCAAGAGCGAGAGAAGCGGGCCGATCAGCGGAACGTCTGAGCGAATTTCCGTTGGCGCCGTGATCACCGCGAGCTCGTTCGCGGCCTCGAGGTGCGGCGTCGTATGCAGTGCCGGCTCACCGGGAACCGGGGGCAACTCGTAGTCGTCGAGCGCAGCGGGACCCGTTGTTCGCGCGCCGTCCGCGAGGTGCGGTGGCGCCTCGACTTCGAGTTCCGCACGAATGCGCTCGCGCAGTTCGGCTAGTCGTTGGGCGACTTCGTTCTGGTCCATGTCCAACTCACCCGATGCGCCCTGACCTGTGCCTTCGGTCAGCGGCCCACCGAAGTGTAGTGGAAGTCCTGATCGCGCATGCGGTCGGGGCTATACACATTGCGGAGATCCACGATCGCCGGGCGTTTCATGATTTCCCGAAGCCGGGCGAAATCGAGGTTGCGGAACTGGTTCCACTCGGTCGCGATAACTAGCACGTCCGCATCGGCCGCCGCAGAATAGGTATCTTCCGCATACGTGATCCTGTCGCCCAGGAGGTCGCGGCCCGTTTCCATCGCCGCCGGATCGAACGCACTCACTGTGGCGCCCGCATCGAGAACTCGTTCGATGATTTCGATCGCCGGACTCTCCCGCACGTCATCGGTATTGGGCTTGAAGGCGAGACCGAGAAACCCGATTCGCTTGCCTTCGAGGCCATCCGCTGCCGCGCGAATCTTGTCGGTCATGATGTCGCGCTGCCGCTCGTTGGCCTCCAGCGCCGCGCGGCCCACGAGAAACTCGTAGCCGTTGCGCTCACCGGTCGAAACGAGCGAGGCCACATCTTTGGGGAAGCACGAACCACCGAAGCCTGGTCCCGGGTGCAGGAATTTCGGCGAGATGCGGCCGTCGAGGCCCATCGACTTCGCCACGACATGAACGTCGGCGTCGACACGCTCGCAGATGTTCGCGACCTCGTTGATGAACGTGATCTTTACCGCCAGGAAGGCGTTCGACGCGTACTTGATCATTTCGGCGCTGGCGACCGACGTGATCACGAAAGGCGTCTCGATCAGGTAGAGCGGTCGATAGAGCGCCTTCATCAGGTCGACGGCGCGCGCCGAATCCGCGCCCACGACGATGCGGTCGGGGCGCATGAAGTCGTCAACAGCAGAGCCCTCGCGAAGGAATTCCGGATTGCTGACGACGTCGAACTCTGCGTCGGGGCCGGCCTCTTCGATGAGAAGCTCGCGGATACGGGCGCCGGTCTGTGGAGGCACCGTGCTCTTCGTCGCAATGACCTTGTAGCCGTTCAGGTTGCGACCGATGTCGCGAGCCACCGCCTCGATGTAGGACAGATCCGTTGCCCCGTCCTCGCGCGCCGGCGTACCAACCGCAATGAAGACAGCATCCGCTTCCTGGATCGCCGTTCCAACCTCGGTCGAGAACGTCAGCCGTCCGGCGGCCACGTTCTGCTCGATCTTCTCGGAGAGACCCGGCTCGTAGAACGGGACTTCGCCGCCTTCGAGCATCGCGATCTTGTCTGCGTTGATATCAGCGCAGGTGACGTCGAGACCAAAGTCCGCGAAGCAAGTGCCGGTTACGAGGCCCACGTAGCCGGTGCCGATCATCGTGACTTTCATGGCAATCCTTGTGCGTCCGCGTTTCTTGTTGAGCCGCAAGGCGAAGCCGGACCCGCTGGGTCGAGGGACGGCCGGTACGGGAGGCGCGAGCGGCCTGACTCCATCCAGCACAGCCACTCCGATTCGACCGCAAGATTATCGTAATCGCCCCGTCACGACGCGACTTTCTTGGCAGCGAGGGCAGCGTTCACAGCGTGTTCCCAGCCTGCTGCCAGGCGCTCAGCCGTGAGGCCAGCCCCAAACGCCTGAGCCGCATCCGCGGCCTGCTCGCGATGCACGTCGTCTGTCAGCCAGCGACGCAGGTTCTCCCGCAGCGCCGCGCGCTCTTCGTCGGGCGCACCGGTGGGTACCCGCAGCACCGCCGGCGACGGGATGTCGCGTTGATGAACAAGATCGTGGATCACGGCGGGTGTGCCCACGGACAACATCTGCGCGAGCGGCCCTGATGCCGCCCTTGCCGTGGGATATCGGAGGTTCAACCCGAGATCGACGGCGCGCAGCAGGGCCCCGTAGTCGTCGTCATCCACGTGGCCGGTCAAGGTCACGTGGTCCCGCAGCGACTCCGGCACAGATTCCTCGAACCCCGAAGCCATGCCGCCGACAACGACCAGGCGAACGTCGTGCTGCTCAACCAGTTCGCCCAGCACATCGAAGATGATGTCAACACGGTGCTCGGGACCCAGGTGGCCGAACGTTCCCAGCAATGGACGGCTCGGAGTTGCTCCGAGCCGCTCCCGCCACGCTTCAACCGCCGTCGCGCCCGGCTCGGCGACCGACAACCAGAGTGGCGCCGAACTCACACTCGGAGCTGTCCCGGCGTACTCCGCGCGCACGCACTCGGCGAGCAGTTCGCCGTGTACCAACGTGTGGTGACTGGCATTCATGATGTCGCCGCTCAGTGGGAAGCTCCAGAACAGAGACGGGCCGGCAAGGCCGGCACCAATCACCTCGGCAGCCGCCGGACCGAGTTCGGGGTCATCGGCCTCCAGCGCATGCCGATACCTGGTCATGTTCTTCTCGGCCAGGTAGTGGGCGGCGCGCATCGGGTGCAGCACCACGTCGTGCAGGATCACGAGCCCGGGCCGCTCGAGCGCTCGCTCAACAACGGGCAAGAGCGCGCCGTCATTGCCCAGTTGGTAGATGTCGAGATCGAACGGGGCGGCTGCGTGACGCTCGGCCCAGGCGTCTACGTCGTGAACTGGACGACCGTCCAGCGACGCCGGCGCACCGGGGACGTCAGCGAAAAGCTCGATCTCCCAGCTTGCCGGCAGCTGCGGCAACAGCCCCTCGATGTAGCTCGCCAGCCCGGATCGTGCTGGTGGCACCGGCCCAAAGAGCGCGAGACGCGGCATCACGCGGTGACCGCGGCGGTGCGCTGGAGTACGTCCCGCAGAAACTCGCCTGTGGCTGAGTCGGACTCAGCGATCGTCTCCGGCGGGCCTTCGGCCACTACGAGGCCACCCGCGGCACCGCCGCCGGGCCCGAGATCGATGATCCAGTCGGCGTACTTGATCACCTCGAGATTGTGCTCGATCACAACCACTGTGTTCCCCTGCTCGACCAGTGCATCGAGCACTTTCAGCAACCGTGCGACATCCTCGAAATGAAGACCCGTGGTGGGTTCGTCCAGGAGATACAGCGTCTGGCCGGTAGCTCGCTTCGACAGCTCCCGCGCAAGCTTCAGACGTTGAGCCTCTCCGCCCGACAGGGTTGTAGCTGGCTGGCCGAGGCGCAGGTACCCGAGCCCTACCTGTTGCAACGTGTCGAGCTTCGGCGCGATCGCCGGTACCGCAGAGAACTCCGTCACCGCGTGGTCGATCGTCATCCCGAGAACGTCCGCGATGCTGTGCCCACGGAACCTCACCTGCAGCGTCTCGGGGTTGTATCGCTTACCCGCACACTCGTCGCAGGTCGTATAGACGTCGGGCAGGAAGTGCATCTCGATCTTCTTCACCCCCGCGCCCTGGCACTCTTCGCACCGCCCACCGGCCACGTTGAAGGAGAACCGGCTCGGCCCGTAGCCGCGCACCTTGCTCTCGGGCACCGCGGCGAACAACTGCCGGATCGTGGTGAAAACACCGGAGTACGTGGCGGGGTTCGAGCGTGGCGTGCGGCCAATCGGATCCTGGGTGATATCGACCACCTTGTCGATGAACTCCACGCCATCGATCGTGCGATGCAGGCCTGGAGCCGCGGAGGCGCCGTTCAACTCCTTCGCCAGTGCCCGGTAGAGCGTCTGTTCGATCAGTGTCGACTTCCCGGATCCCGAGACACCACTCACCACTACGAGCTTGCCGAGCGGCAGCTCGACGTCGAGGTTCCGCAGGTTGCGGTGGCGCGCGCCACGCACCACCAGTCGATCCGTATCGTCGTCCACGGGACGACGGCTGGGCAGTGCGATGACCTTGCGTCCCGAGAGATAGACCCCAGTTGGCGATTCCGAGTCCTTGGCGATGTCATCGGGCGGGCCTTCCGCCACCAGGTACCCGCCTTGCTCGCCGGCTCCTGGACCCAGGTCCACCACCCAGTCCGCCGCGCGGATGGTCTCCTCGTCGTGTTCCACGACGATGACCGTGTTGCCGAGGTCGCGGATGGCGCGCAACGCGTCGATCAGCCGCTGATTGGCGCGCGCATGGAGTCCAATACTCGGCTCGTCCAGCACGTAGAGAACCCCGCGGAGTCGTGTGCCGATCTGCGTCGCGAGTCGAATACGCTGACTCTCGCCGCCGGCCAGGGAACGCGCCGATCGGTCGAGGCTCAAGTAGCCGAGGCCGACCTGACTCAGGAAACCCAGTCGCTCGCGAACCTCCTTGAGAATCGGGCGCGCCACCGGCTCCAGGCGTTCCGGGATGCGCAGCCCGGCGATGGCCGGAACGGCGTCATCGATCGTTAGCTGAGCCAGTTCAGTGATGCTGTGTTCATCCAGGCGCACCGAGAGACTCTCGGGGCGCAGTCGAGCTCCCAAACACACGGAGCACTCGCCGTCGTAGAGAAACGGTTCGAGTCGTTTCAGAACCCTCGGCGAATCAGCCGTCCGTAGAGCGCGCTCGAGCCACGCAACCGCGCCGGTGAAACCGCGCTTCAGGCTCTTGTCGATGTAGTCGCCCTTCACCCGGAACTTCATCGGCTCCCCGTCTTCGGGCCCGTGCAACACCAGGTGACGAAACTCCTCGGGCAACTTGCTCCAGGCAACGTTCGGTCGCTTCACTCCCTCGCGACGGGCGAGCGCCTTCAGAAAAGCAACCGGATACGCCGCACCACGCCAGGCCGCGATGGCCCCGTCGAGAAACGACACCTCCGGATCTGGGACAACTCGCTCAGGGTCGATCCGGCGGTCGGTCCCCAGACCGTCGCAGGCGGGGCACGCACCGCGCGGGCTATTGAACGAGAAGGATCGTGGTTCGAGATCCGGCACGCTGATCCCGCAGTGCGGGCACGACAGCCGATTGGAGAAAAGCCTGTCGCCCTCCCCCACCACGTTCACGATCACGGTGCCGTCGCCGAGCTGGAGCCCTGTGTGCACCGCGGAGAGCAGTCGCTTCTCGACTTCCGCGCGCAGCACAACCCGATCGATCACTACTTCGATATCGTGGATCTTGTTGCGCGCCAGGTCGAGCTGCTCGGCGAGTTCATGCACGCGACCGTCGATGCGCGCCCGCACGTATCCGCTGCGCGCGAGTCGGGCCAACTCCGCCTTGTGCTCGCCCTTTCGGCCGCGCACCACCGGAGCCAGGATCTGCAACTTGGACCGCGACGGCAGCGCCATCACCTGCTTCACGATCTGCCGGCTCGTCTGCGAGGAAACCGCGCGATCACAACGCGGACAATGCGGCACGCCGACACGCGCATAGAGGAGGCGTAGGAAGTCGTAGATCTCGGTAACCGTGCCTACCGTCGAACGCGGATTACGACTCGTTGTCTTTTGATCGATTGCGATCGACGGCGAAAGCCCTTCGACGAGATCGACTTCGGGCCGCTCCATCTGCTCGAGAAACTGGCGTGCGTAGGCCGAGAGCGACTCCACATAGCGACGCTGGCCTTCGGCATACAGCGTGTCGAAGGCGAGCGACGACTTCCCGGACCCGGACGGGCCGGTCACCACGACCATGGCGTACCGCGGTAGGTCGAGGTCCAGGTTTCGGAGATTGTGTTGCCGCGCTCCACGCACGGCGATGCGATCTATTGGCACCGGTATTTACCGTATTTTCCTGTATTTTCCGATCCGCTCTCTTTTGGAGACGTTCGGATCGACAGTCCGAGTAAGATTCGGAGCGTTCGCGCCACACGGCGCTCCCGCGCTCGGATCCCCTTCAGGACTCCGACCAACATCCGCCTAACCGATCCAATCTAGCAAAGTGCCAGCAGACCGCAAAGCAGGGTGCCTTTACGTCGTGGCGACGCCCATCGGCAATCTAGGCGATATCACCGCCCGGGCGGCGGAAACACTAGGCAGCGTCGACCGTGTTCTCGCCGAGGACACGCGTCGCACACGCCAGTTACTGTCGCACCTGGGCTTGAACACGCCCCTCAGCGCGCACCATCAACACAACGAGGCCGCAGCAACGCCGGGAGTCATCACGGCGCTGCTCGCAGGGGAAGATTTCGCTGTGGTGAGCGATGCCGGTACTCCCGCCATTTCCGACCCTGGCGAACGGCTCGTGGCCGCCGCCATCGAAGCAGGGGTCCGGGTCGTGCCGATTCCGGGAGCCAGCGCGGTGCTCGCCGCGCTCGTAGCTTCGGGCCTTCCGGCGGACCGCTTCGTCTTTCTCGGATACCCACCCCGGAAAAAGGGCGAGTTGAAGCGCTTCTTCGAAGGCGAATCGGAAAATCCGGCAACGATGATCATTCTGGAGTCACCCCGTCGTCTTGCCACCACGATACGGCTCGCCGGTGAAGTCCTCGGGGCCGAACGGCGCGCCTGTGTGGGACGCGAGATCACCAAGCTCCACGAGGAGTTCCGGCGCGGCACGCTCGGCGAGCTGCTCGACTCCCTGGAAGACGCCGTCAAGGGCGAGATCACGCTCGTGATCGAGGGCGCAACCGCGTCCGCGCCGGCACCGGTGTCCGACGACGAGCTCCGCCGACGATACGCGCTCCTCCTCGCCGAGGGCATCGAGGCCGGTGAAGCTCGCCGCCAACTCACTCGCGCCACCGGAAGGCGTCGCCGCGACGTCTATCGCGCAATACACTTGGCAGACCAGTCTGAACCCGACACTGAACGCACCTCCGGAGCCTCCTCATGAAGCGCGCTGCCCTGGCCCTCCTCATGCTCGCCATCGTCGCACCAGCCTGCAGCCCGCCATCGGCCGACGACCTCGTGCGCGGCGTGATGGAGCAGCGCCGCAACTACACCGCCGAGCTGAAGTCATGGGCGCAGCGGGAAGACGGATCGCTCTACCTCGATATCCTGGTCGTCAACAACAATGCGGAAGGGTCTCTCCGGAATCTCACGGTCCTGGTGCGACAGCTCGACGCTGACGACAACGTGATCGGGGAGAGTCGCGAGTCATTGAACGTCTCCACCCTAACGCCCGGACTCGGTCAGCCGGTCGGAGTCACCGTCGCCGGCGCATCTGCACGAGTGGAGGGCGCGTACGTCGTCATCGAGCCACAGCCCGAGGAAGCCGAATGGTCCGACTTCCCCGAGTTCGACGCCGTCCGCCCCCGCGTCTAACGCCAGAGCGAGCCGCTAGGACGTCTCAGCCCCGCGCGCCAGCTCCGGCGCCAGGATGATCTCGTACCGACGCAGCTCGACAACAGGCTCGAATCGCGCGGTGTACAGGTAGCCGTCTGGGCCAACGTCCAGAATCCGCTCAACCTCTTCGAACGCAACCGAACCCAGGTAACGCCCCTCGGCGTCGAGTAGGTCGAGGGCGGCAATCCGGGACCGAAAAGCCTCGTTGCCCCCGCTTTCGAGGTACTGGTCCCACTCCAGGCGGTAGTCGTCGTGGCTCTCGAAGCCTTCGAGGCGCTGGTGGTGCACCAGGTAATGGCCGCTAGGCAGCCGCAACGGCGCCTCGTACTCGCCGAAGTTGGTGCCGGTGCCACGATAAGAAATCGGCGGCAACAGTGTCGGAATCGGTCGCGTCCAGACCGTTTCCAGATCCCCAGTCGCGCTATACCGGGCAAGTTGATAGTCCATCGCGTGGCCGGCGAAAATAGACCCGTCGGAGACTCGCGCCGAGGTCAACCACCCGCCCCAGGCCTCTTCGGTCGCGTCCCGACCCCCCGACGCCTCGAACGAGCTCAGTGGCTCCCAACCCGTGTCACTCACCGCGAACACCCGCAGACCAACACCATCGCGGCCCGGCAGGCGCTCACCCAGAACGACGCGGCCGGGATCCAGGAAACCGAAAAGCATGCTCTGGCCGAGCCCGAAGTCGCTCAGCGGCTGCGTTCCCGCGAACGTTCCGTCGAGGGTCCACCAGTCGATCCGACCCCCGTTCTGGTTGTCGATGTAGATCCGGTCACCGCCGTCCCAGGCTGCGTTGTACGGATGCGACAAGTCTCCAGGTCCCTCACCTTCCGTCTCTTGAGACCAGCGAAAGGTGCCATCAGCGGCGAACGCGACCATGCGGTGCTTCCAGGAGTCCACGGTATAGACGTTGCCCTCGGCATCCACTGCCGCACCCATGACCGCGTTGAGCAGACCCGCTTCGGGCCCAGTTTCATCATTCCCGAAGGAGCGGTCGAGTCGCAGCGTGAACGGCTCGCTATCCCCGTCCCACCAGGCCTCCGAGGGATTGACCACCCAGGTCACGCCGTCGCGCTCCTCGATAGAGCCTCCCCATTCAGGGCCAGTCGCCTCGGGCTCCGCCGGACTACAGCTCGCCAGAACGCTAGCGAATATCAACGCAACGCACGCTCGTTTCATCTGATTCCCCCTGAGGTACTCGCCGATAGAACCATCACGCGCCGTCGTTTGCGACGTGATCCGCAGCGCGGGGCCTGGCGTTACGAAGCGGTTCCGTGACGCGGGGTGTCCCGTCCGGACGTCTTAGTGATCCTGTAACCAGTGCCCAGACGAAGAGACCGCGAAGCGGGCTCCGAGCGGGCACGCGCCTCGGTGCAAGTTCCGCGTCCGTACGGGACACCCCGCGTCGCGGAACCGCGCTCTACCTGTAGCAACCGAACGCCCTAGTTCGGATCCGTCAGATTGAGCTCAGCAGCCAACGCCTCGACTGCCTCAACGGCCGCTTCGGACACAATCGCACCGCCGTTCAGGCAGGCCAACAGGTTCGAACACGCCGGATTGGGATCTTCCAGCTGCACAGCCGCCAGTCGGTCTACCGGAATCTCGCGGGCCAGACGATACGCGTTCACCATGCGCTCGAACCATTCGGGCCCGAGAATCGGGTCGGCGTTCGTGGGATAGCTCGCGGCCTCGCCCTCGTTGTCGACCAGATACTCGACAGCGCTGGCGAGCGACGCCCGGTACTGTTCGCCGCTTGATGCGGGGAACTGCCCGGCCGTTTCGCGGATGTAGTCGACTGCCTGGTTCCAGACCGCGTCGTCAATATCGATGAGTTCGTTCTGGGCCATATAGCCCTCCATCCTGGCAAGCGACTGGCGCCAGCCCTCGGAGGTGTACATCGCGGGGTGCGGCGGCTGATGACACGACGAGCATGCGGCGAGGTAGGCGCGGCCGCCGTCGGTGCGCAGTCCTGGAAGGTCACTCGTCTGCAGCGTGTTGCGAATGATCGTGGCCCGATAGCGCGACTTGACCTCGTTGGCGATCGCCACGGGGTCATCGACTCCACCTCGCTCGGCGATGACTTCGCCCGCCATCACAGCCTCATCGAGGCAAACCTGACAGGCGGCGGAGTGCTGCGAGCGATGGCAGTCGGCCAGAGCACGATGTCCGTAGAGCATGCAGGGGCAATAGCAGGCGATGTTCTCGAGGACCTCGGGGTTGTCCTTCGCCGTGGCGTAGGCCACCGGAATCGTCTGCAGATACTCGAGGTCCGGGAAATTCTTCTGCAGGCCGCTCGCCGACGTTTCGGGCCCTGGTGACGCGGTTTCCGCCCCCTGGTCGCCAGCGCATGCAACGACACCCATCACCAGAAGCAGGACTGCGCCCGCACTCAGTACCCTACGCATGCGTTCGTATCTCCTTCGGTGCTACAGACTGCCTGGCCGCTCGGCCTACTGGCCGACGTCCACCTTGGTCTCGACTGTCCCCCAGGCGTTCCGCAGCCTTTCGAGACGCGTATCGAGGATTTCGAGTCGCGTACCTGCGCGAAGCTCGCCCATATATTCCTGCATTCGCTCCTGCGAGCGAACCCCTAAGAGTCGCTGCCGGATGTTCTCGCGCACGTCGTCGAGTTCCGCGACGGTCTTCTGGGTGCGCTCGATCACTCTCACGATCGACAGCCCGAAACCCTGGGGGATCGGCTCCGACCACACGCCCGTTTCGAGCCCGGGCACCGCCTCGGCGAGCGCCTCGGTGAGGTCAGGAATACCGATGAAGGTGTTGGAGTCCGGCACAGGCGTCGCGTCGACGTACTCACCGCCGACTGTCTCCAGATCGGCGCCGCCCTGCAACTGGGTCGCGGCAGCGGCGGCCTGATCGGCCAACCCGCTCGTGTCTCCGATGAAGACAAGCTGCTCGAGTCGTACCTCTTCCGGATTGCGGAAATCTTCGAGGTTCTCTTCGAAGTACTCCTGGATGTCCGTATCGGTCACGATGATCGACCGGTTGACCTCTTCGAACACGAGACGCTGCTGCTGCATGCTGCGCCGGCCCTGCTCACGCAGATCGTCCATCGTCATGCCGAACTTCGCCATTTCCGCCAGAAGGTCCGCCTCACTGGCGAATCCGTTCTGTTCCTGAACGTTGGCGATGTAACGGTCGAGGTCGTTGGGGCCGATGATGATCCCGAGCCGGTCGGCCCGCTGCTCCATCATCTTCTCTTCGACCATGCCTTCGAGAACCGCCCACCGGAGGGCAGGCAACTGCGCCTCGATTTCCGCCTCGGGCAAGCTGACCCGAGCGAGGTCTACGCGCTCATCTACGCGGCTGCGCAGGTCCGACAGGAGGATCGGGTCGCCGTTGACCCGGATCAGAATCATGTTGATGACTGTCGGTGCCGTCTCGCTCAGGGACGCGAGAGGGTCGGGCCCATCGCCGGCTGGCATCTGTTGGCCAAGCGCCGGCAGCGACATGCCGGCCGCTGCGCCGGCTGCCACGATGGCGAGTAGCGCACAACGAGTTGAACTGACCGCCGTAGGGCGGCGCGACGAATACGTTTCGATCATTGTCATCTTGGGGTGGGAGCCGTCGGTTTCGAACGCGCGCAGAACCAGAACAAACACTGCAACGACGGGGAAATCGGCCGTAACGACTGCTCTTCAGAGTACCACGCACCCCTAAGCAGATTCAGCGATCTCCAGCGGCAACGCATCGAGCACATCACGGGCTCGGGCAACGAGTTCGGCTGCCGGTCGCACGCCGGTGGTGACCATGAGCTTGTCCGGCGAGGTGAGGATCCATTCGGGCTTCTCGGCCAGCATCTGCGTAAGCCGGACCATGTCGATCGGCGTTCGCTCACCGAGCCGCAACGCGAGCCGATCGCCGTTGCGCTCGATTGCCAGAACGCCCAGCTCTTCGGCCACATGGCGTAGCGCCGCGATGGCGAACAACTCGTCGACGGCCGCGGGGAGGGGACCATACCGGTCGCGGAGCTCGCGCTGGAGCGCTTCGAGCTGGGCTGCGTTGGCGGCCGAGGCAAGCCGCTTGCTGACCATGAGACGTTGCAGCGGATCCTCCACGTAGTCCTCCGGCACCTGCAGATCGACACCGACGCTGACCTGGGCGCGCGGACCCGTCTCCACTTCCTCGCCTTTGAGCTCCTGCACCGCCTCCTCCAGCAACCGGGCGTACATTTCGAAGCCCACCGCAGCGATGTGGCCGTGCTGGCGTTCCCCGAGCAGCGAGCCGGCACCCCGGATCTCGAGATCCATCGCGGCGAGGCGGAAGCCCGAACCGAGATCGGAGAATTCCTGGATTGCTCGCAGCCGCTTCTTGGCGATCGGCGTCAGGGTGTCGATGGGCGGCACCACCAGATAGGCGTACGCTCTTCGCGTCGACCGGCCCACGCGCCCTCGCAGCTGGTAGAGCTGCGCCAGACCAAAGGCATCGGCGCGGTTGATGATGATGGTGTTGGCCATCGGGATGTCGAGACCGTTCTCGACGATCGCGGTGGTGACCAGGACGTCCGCGCGGCCTTCGACAAAATCGAGCATGACAGTTTCGAGCTCCGCTTTGGGCAACTGGCCGTGCGCGACTCGATATTCGGCTTCCGGCACCGCTTCCTGCAGCGTGTTCGCGAGCCGGTAGAGCGACTCGATCCGGTTGTGAACCACGAACACCTGGCCGCCTCGGGACAGCTCTTCACGGATCGCGTCCGCAAGAATCTCGCGATCGAAGGGAACGATATGGGTGGCGATTGCGTAGCGGTCGCGCGGCGGCGTCTCGATGACGGAGAGGTCGCGCACACCAAGCAGCGACATCTGTAGCGTCCGCGGAATCGGCGTGGCGGTCATCGAAAGAACGTCAACGTTCTGCTTGAGCTGTTTGAGGCGCTCTTTCTGCCCCACGCCGAAGCGCTGCTCTTCATCCACAATCAGAAGTCCGAGATCCTTGAACGCCACGTCTTTGGCCAGCAGGCGATGCGTGCCGACGGCGAGATCGGCCGTTCCGTCGTTGATCGCTTTGGTGGATACGCGCGTCTCGGCCGCAGTCCGGAAACGCGACAGCAACTCCACCTTCACGGGGAACGCCGCGAAGCGCGCCTGGAGTGTGCGCCAATGCTGATAGGCCAAGACGGTCGTCGGGGCCAGAATCGCCACCTGCTTGCCTTCCATGACCGCCTTGAAAGCCGCGCGCATGGCGACTTCCGTCTTGCCGTACCCGACGTCCCCGCACAGGAGTCGATCCATGATCGTGGGCGACTCCATGTCGCGCTTTACTTCATCGATCGCGCGGAGCTGGTCGGGAGTTTCCTCGTACTCGAACGAGTCCTCGAGTTCGCGCTGCCACGGCGTGTCCTCGCCAAAAGCGTGGCCACGATCGGTCTTGCGGGCGGCATAGAGCGCGAGAAGTTCCGTGGCCACTTCGCGCAGCGAGTTCTTGACCCGACCCTTGACCTTCGACCAGCTGGCGCCACCGAGGCGGTCGATCCGCGGCTTCGAGTCTTCGCCGGCGTTGAACTTCTGCACCATGTACAGCTGATCGAGCGGCAGGTAGAGACGATCGGTGCCGCGATACTCGACCTCCATGAACTCCTTCGAGGAGTCGCCCACGTCGATCTGCTTCACCCCAACGAAGCGGCCTATGCCGTGCTCCTCGTGAATGATGTGGTCGCCGGGGGCCAGGTCGCGGAAATCGCCCTTGAAGGCGTCGCCGTGGAACCGCCGGCGGCGGCCTTGCGGGCGCGCCCTACCGAAGATCTCGGCATCGGTGGCCACCCACAACCCGATCTCGGGAATTCGGAACCCGGCGGACAGGTCAGCGGTCGCGACGTGACACGAGCCGCTGACCAAAGGCTCCGCGTCGGGATCTGAGTCACGATCCGGATCGAGCTGCAGCGCCGCGCTGATGTCGTAGCCCTCCAGAATTTCTCCGAGGCGCTCGCCCTTGCCGCTGCGAGAGAGCAGCACGGCCACGCGCTCCCCGGCGGCCAGGTCTGTCTTGAGCGCGTGCGCCAGTTCCGCTAGACGACCTCGATAGCCTGGCGCGGAGGCCGCCGAGAGATCGTGAGCCCCGTCTTGGCCGGAGACGAACTCCGAGACCGTGACCCGCGGCGACTCCGACCGGATCGCAGCGTCGACTTCGTGCACCAGGTCGTCGGGTGCCGGGATCGGCGCGTCGCTTCCGGCCGCCACCGCCTGGTGATAGTGCTCGTCGAGGTACTCGTGCCACTTCTCGGCGTTGCGCTCGATTACCTCGGGCTCGATCACGACCCAGAGAGGCTCGTCTAGATAGTCAGCAAGTGCGGCGTCGAGCTCCTCTACATCGCCATCTTCGCCAGGTTGGTCCGCGGCGCGGGAAACGGCCGGGGGAAGCTCCAGCTGTTCGACCGCCCGCATGGAACGCTGGTCGCGCGGGTTGAATTCCCGCAGCGACTCGACGTCGTCGCCAAAGAACTCGATGCGTACGGGGTGTTCCGGGGTGGGCGGGAAGACGTCGACGATGCCGCCACGCACGGTGAACTCACCCAGTGACTCCACGAGGCTAACGTGCCGATAGCCGGCGTCGACCAGGCGTTGGGCAACGCCTTCCGGCGAGATTTCGCTGCCAACTTCAATGGCCACGACGTTGCCACGGAACTGTGTGGGCGACTGCAGTCGTTCCATCCAGCAGCGCACGGGCGCCACTAGGAGTTCGGCCTTGCCTCGCGAGCAACGATCAAGCGTCTGCAGTCGCTCTCGCACGATGTCGTCATGCGCTGGAACACTGCCGTAGGGATTGACGTCGAGCCCTGGGAAGGCCACCACACTTCCCGTTGCCGGATGAAACGCCCGCGTGTCGAGCAGGAGCACATCGAGGTCGATGTCGGCGGGCACCACCACGGCAATCGGGCGCCCAGTGGAGAGCTGTAGTTCGGCGAGTACGGCCGCCAGATGGGACCCCGAGAGGCCCTCGAGACGCACTTCCCCCTCCGCGCGCGCGGCGGCCAATGCCTGGCGCAGCACGGGGCGCTCTCTCAGCGTGGCAAGCACGGAATCGAGCATGTCGGCCCATGCTAGCGCCTGAGACCGACGCGGATCAGCACCCGCGCGATCACTGGATCGGCGTTACCTCACCGGCGAGGACGCTACTCGGACAGAGTCGCGAACTCCTCCGGCCCGAAGCGCCCGAGGACGACTCGATCACCGGGCGAGCCGGCCGTCGTGACAACGCAGTCACCTTCACGAATCGAACCGCGCGGGACGTCCGGCAACATGCCGTAGAGGATCCCCTGGTGGGAGATCAGCACTCGGTTGCCATCGCGCGGGGCCGTCGCAAGAAAGTCCTCTCGCCCCCGCTTCTGCTCGCTGCTGTTTCCGTACTGCAGAGTCTCTGTCCGAGCCACGCGCCCGAAGGCAAGCTCGGCGGTATCTGCCGTCCGCGCGTATGGACTCGCGTGAACCTCGGCAATCGGGACCCTGAGTGACTCGAGCACCTGGCCAAGACGACGAGCTTGCTCGCGGCCGGCCTCGGACAGCACGCGCTGGGTAGAGGGATCGTTCAGACGAACGCGGCGGGCATCGCCCCGGCTCCGATCTGTGATCGAGTGCCGGCAGGCGAGCACAAGGTCGCCCTTGCGAAGCTCGGCGAGCACCCCCACGCGCGCCGGCGTGGGCGCGGCCATCAGTGTTACGGCCGTGCCCAGCGTGCCGACCACCATGGTGACGGCCGTCGCCGTTCGAATGACGCGTCGCCGCCCAGCACCCGAAACCGCCGCGTGGGCGCCAGTCAATATCAAGACGCCCAGAGGCGCTGCGTAGCTCCCCGCGCGCTCCACGAACTCCCAGACGGGCGCGCCGCCGAGCAGGAAAAGCGCCTCGGTGCCAACCTTCCAGAGAAGGGCCGTGACCAGCAGACCGGGATGCGCGCTCAGCCAGATGGCCGTGCCGAGTGCGATTTCGAACGCGCCGATCAACGGCAGCAGTTCGACCTGTGCCGTGACGAGTTGAATATGCTGCTGCAGCAAAGGCTTGCCCAAGGCCGCGAGGGCACCGTGGCCAATCAGAAGAAGCGCTGTGGTCGCTTGCAGGACGCGGACGACACGAGCCCGACGGTTCGCATCGCCGAGGTCAACGCGCACCCGCGTCACCCAGTCGCGAACACCCGCCTTGCTTGCCTGGAACCCTGTCGCGACCAAGAACGCCAAGGGCAGGCCGAAGTTTCCTGCCCGTTCGACAGTTTCGAAGAGCGACTCGCCCGCGAGGGGCCTCAGAAGGGCGGTCCAGGCCGCCCATCCGAACATGTAGACGAGAACCGCCGGCAACGGGACAAACAGAGTCAGGACGCCGGCCAGGATATCCACCGCGCCGACCCAGGGCATCAACGACACGGCCCAATGTTCGGGAATTCCGACGACGGCAAAGTAGGGAAGCCACGCCTGTTTGCCGAGGAGCCCGAACGCTCCGTGGCCAATGAAGCAACCCGCCACTCCAACCCTGAAGATGCACTCCAACACACTCGAGGGGGCGACTTTCGCCGCCAGTGATGTTCGCGTCATCACGAGTCCTCCCGCTCCCATGGGGGAGCCTGTCGCGGGGAGCGACTCCGCCAACGTATCGGCCTTGTTGGGAGTCCCGCCGGGCGCGCGCACGAACCGGTTCGTCGACGCTACGAATGGCTCCGCAGCGGAAACGATCGGGCGGCGTCTACCCTCGATCCGCCGACGGCTCCGTAGAGCGCGCGGCGACGCGAACGTGACACCTTGAGCCGCACTTTGTTACGGAGGAGCACAAAGGCCTCGCCCCGAAAATAGGGCTCGATCGCGACGACTCTCTCAAGGTTGACGAGGGTCGAGCGATGAATCCGCTGGAAGCGATGTGCAGCGAGGCGACGCTCCAGGTTCTGCATGCGCTCGCGAATCAAGAAGTCGTGTTCGCCGACGTGCAGATGCATGTAGGGCCCGTCAGCAGCAACGTAGTCCACGTCTCGAATCGGCAGCAACAACGTTCGGTCGCCGCTCTGCACCGGTATCCGTGCTTCAGGATCAGCCGGCGAAGCCACCTGGGGCATCGCGGCCGCGCCGAAGCTGTCGATCAACTCGCCCATACGGGTGTGTAGTTCATCGAGGTGAGCTAGCCGCAGGTTGTCCTCGCACCGACCGAGCGCCTGCTGGAACCGCTCGTCGGAGAAGGGCTTGAGGAGGTAGTCGATCGCGAAAGTCTCGAATGCCTGGAGCGCGTACTGGTCGTAGGCCGTCACGAACACAACCGGGCACATGTTCTCAACGCCAACCTCGCGAACGACCTCGAAGCCCGTCATCTCGGGCATCTGTACGTCCAGAAAGGCGACGTCCGGCTGGTCCGCACGAATCGCGTCGATCGCTGCCGCGCCATGATCCACGGCGCGCGCGACCTCCCACCGGTCGGCATCGGTCAGAAGCTCGATTAGTCGCTGCCGCGCTGGCTCCTCGTCGTCAACGACCAGGGCACGAAGCTGTTTCACGGATGTGCAGGAGCTTCGCGCCGCGCCGCGGGCGCGCCGGCCACTCCGGCAGTGGCGGGCGTGTCCTCGAGTTGCCCACGTGCTGGCAAGGCGATCGCCACCTCGAAGCCCTGCCCTTCAGCGTTCCGCGCCACCATTTCCGCACCCGGACCATAGAGTTCCTGGAGCCTTGCTTCCGTGCTGCTCAGTCCGATTCCCCGTGTCAGTTCGTCGGGCGCGCCGGGCCCGTCGTCGAGTACCCGAAGTCTCAGCCGGTCGCCGTCCCGGTGTGCCTCCACGCGAACCGTGCTGGGGCCGCGTCGCATCGCCGTGCCATGCCGGATCGCGTTCTCCACCAGCGGCTGCAATAGAAAGCTCGGAACAAGCAGGTCGCGCGCATCCGGCGCGATCGCGAACTCGACGTGCAGCCTCTTGCCGTACCTGCGGCGTTCGATTTCCAGATAGTGCTGGGAAAAGGACAGCTCCTCGCGCAGCGGAACCTTGGTGGCCGCACCGTGATCAAGCGCACGGCGCAACAACGCGCTCAGAGAAGCAACCGTTTCGCGAGTCCCCGCGGGGTCCGTCGCCGCGAGGGCAGAGATCGTGTTCAGCGTGTTGAACAGAAAGTGTGGCTCTACCTTGGCCCGCAACGTCTCGTATCGCGCGTCCGCCAGGCTCGCCTGAAGTTGCGCCGCCTCGGTCAGCCGTTCGCGCGAATCGCGATAGTAGATCCAGGCGGCCGCGATGCCGAGAACGGCCGCATACGTGACGACATCCAGCAAGAGACCACGATGCAAATTGTCGCGAATGAGCGCCCAGTCGAGATGCCAGCGTGGATCCGGGCGGAAGCCCTCTAGGTGGACGAGCGCATTGTGGAGCGTGGCCGTGTAGGCGGCAGAGGCGAATACGACGGTCGCCAAGGCGGTTACATGGACGAGGAGCACGCGCGACTCGCGGAGATTCTCGAGTCGCCAGCGCCTGGCCAGCAGCACAAGGCCAGGGGTGACCAGCGCCCAGAAGATGTAGGGCGGCAAGATGTTTTCTGCCACTTCCGGCAGATGATCGAGAGGTCCGGGGGCGGCCGCACCTGGCGCCGCGTCGCACGCAACATTCTGCAGGCTGAGCAGGGAGTTGCCCACCGCCACCGCACCCAGAAGTGCCCACGCAGCGAGAATCAGGCCAATGCGGCCAAGCGAGAGTCGGTATGAACGGAACGCCAAGGTCTACCTCCGACGCCGATTACCTCACCTGGACGACGTAACAGGCAAGTGCAATGACACGAAGTGAGCGATCAGTGACACGAACGGGACGGCGTGGACGACTAGGTGTCGCCCCGGAGCGCGCTCGCCGGATCAACCTGCGACGCCTGCCGGGCGGGCATCAAACTCGCGCCCGCCGCGGTGACCACAAGCAGCCCGGAAGCCGCGGCGAGTGATACCGGATCGAACGCGTGGATCCCGTGCAGGAAATTCGACATCCACGACGCGCCGACCCAGGGAGCCAGCGCAGCAACGAGCAGCCCTGCGAGCGCCGATCCAAGGATGCTCAGCCCGAGACCTTCCTTGAGTACTTTCCTCAGCACGCTTCGTGCAGTGGCTCCGAGCGCCATGCGAACGCTCAGTTCACGACGACGTCCGGCCACCTGGAGAGCGATCACTCCGTAAAGGCCAACCGCCGCCAACACGATCGCAAAGCCAGCGAACGCCGTGACAATGAAGAGCATGAAGTCATGCATTCCATAGAGTTCCCGATGATGGTCAGCCAGCGCGGCAACTTCCTCGAGCGGCAGTCGATTCCCCAGATCCCAAACCGTCGCGCGCAAGGGCTCGATCAGTGTCTCGGGCGGCACGTCGGTTTTCAGCATGACGTGCATCAGCCCCTCCTTGCGAGCTTGCGCAGTAGGGACGAAGACCATCGGCGGCTGCGACCATAGGCCCCACTCCGCCGTGTCCCCGACAACGCCCACGATGCGAATCGGATCGTCGAAACCATCCAGTCCCCCACCGAAGCTCAGGGACGCGCGGATGGCGGCGCCAATCGCTTCTTTGCCCGCGAGCACCTCTTCCACGAACCGTTGGTTCACAACGCCAACCCTCTCGCCGCCCTCGACGCTCGAATCGTCAAAGAGGCTGCCGCGCACCACAGGCACGTCCAGGTGTTCGAAGTAGTCGGGGTCAACCCCGCGGTACTGAATCTCTCGGTTGTACGCGTCGGCTGTCATCGCGCCCGGTGCCGACCCATCCGTCGTCACGGTCACGGGATCGCCGAAGCCTGTCAGCGGCGGGATCGTGCTCAGCCAGGCTTGCCGAACGCCGGGAAGCGCGTCGAGCTCGTTGGCGAGCGTCCGGTAGAAGGACAGCCGGTTGTCGGGGCCATCTATGTCGGTGAGTACACGCGCCGTGAGTACGTTCTGGTAGTCAAAGCCGACGTCATAGGTGTACGTCCGAACCATGGATCGGGTCAGAAGGCCTGCCTGGGCGAGCAGAAACACGGCCAGAATCGTTTGCACGACTACGAGTCCGCGTCGAACTACCAGCTGGCGTCGACCACCCACCGATCGAGCCCCAGCACGCATCGCACCGATGGGATCCGTTTGCCACGCGGCCATGATCGGAGCCAAGCTCGCCACGAGAACCGTGCCTCCTCCGACTGCTGCGGCAACCATGAAAGCTCGCAGGTTGATCGCGGCCCCGGCCAGCAACGTGCCGCCCCAGCCACTCGGTGCGACCCGGAGTAGCACCGGGAGCATCGCCGTTGCGAGCACGCCACCGGCGAGGATACCGGCCGTCGCGATGAGGAAGCCTTCGCCAAGAACTACGGCCGCCACACGACCGCGACTCGCCCCAAGAGCCTTACGCACTGAGAGCTCGTCGAATCTACCCAGACCGCGCGACAGCATGAGCCCGGCGAGATTGATGCAACCGATCGTGAGCGCCAGTGCGGCCGCGACGGCGAAGATCAGAAGCGCCGGCCGGCGCCATTCAAGCCAGTCCTCTCGCATCGACACGATCGTCACGCCGCGGTCTTCGTTGGTCTCCGGATACTCCGTGCGCAGGGCCGCGGCCACGCCGTCGAGTTCATCCCGGGCGCCGGCCAGTTCCTGCCCCGAGGTGAGTCGTCCCACCACGAAGAGGTCCGGCGAGCTCCTGTCAGCTGCTTGCTCTGGGGTGATTGTCAGCGGGCGCCAGACTTCGATCGAAGAGGCGAACGGAAACTGAAACTCAGGCGGCATCACGCCGACGATTCGCGTTAGCTCGCGGTCCATGGTGACCTCGCGCCCCACGATGTCGGCGTCGCGTCCGAAAGCACGTGTCCATAGTCCGTCGCTGATCACTACAACGGCGGCTGCGTCCTTGACGTCCGCCATGTCAATGCCCCTACCCAGGGTGGGGCGAACTCCCAACACGTCGAAGAGTCCCCCCGTGACCCGGATGCCACGCGGCCGCAGAGCCGTCGACGCTGTGCTCATCAGCGGTGATGCGTACTCGTACGCCTCGAGGGCATCGAAGCCTGTCACGGTTGCACGCCAGTCGAGGTAGTTGGCGCGCGACACTGGCCAGCGGTCGATGTCCGGATCCACGAGACTACGCTCGTAGAGCGCCGCGAGATTGTCCGCGCCGACATAGGGCATCTCGGCGAACGCCACGGCGTCGACGATGCTGAACACCAGCACGCTGCCGCCGATTCCCAGGGCGAGAGTGAATGTAGCCAGGAACGCGTAGCCGGGGCGTGTCGCCAGCGCGCGGGCAGCAGCGCGCAGATCGTGGGGCACGAGACGTGACAATCTGTCCATCGGAACCTCCGCTCAAGTACCAGGAACTCGGCACTGATCCGAGGCTAGGTGGATGGCGCGGGTGGCGACCGACGCGGTGTCACGGGCGCCGTTACTCGCGACACCAAACGGCGCCGCGAGAACACGAATGGGGGCGCCGCTCTAGGCGTCGGAGCGAAGCTTCTCGATGATAGAAGTAGTCGAGTAGCCGCTGACCAGATCGATGAAAGCCACGTCGCCGCCATTGGCACGCACGATGTCCGCCTCCGGCAATGGCTTGGCCTCCCAGTCGGCGCCCTTCACGTAGACGTCCGGGCGTAGGGCCTGCAGCAGGGCCGTGGGTGCGCTGTCCGTGAAGATCACAACATGGTCGACACAGCGCAGCTCGGCGAGCATTTCGGCACGGGCGCCCTCGGACATCACCGGTCGAGAAGTGCCCTTGAGCTCGCGCACCGATTCATCACTGTTGAGGCCGACCACAAGAATGTCGCCGAGAGCACGGGCCGCACGCAAGCCGGCGATGTGACCGGGGTGCAGCAGGTCGAAGCAACCGTTGGTGAACACGACCCGCTGGCCGGCGGTACGTGGCTCGGCAAGTGCCGCATTCACGGTGTCGATCGTCTCGGCGCCCCGCGACACGTCAGTCGCCTCTCACCAGGTCCGGATCGCGTTCGCAGTCGATACCACCAAGCTGCTTCCAGCTCACCCCACCGCGGAAGCCCCACGTATGCGCCAGACGGGCAACGCCGACGTCGCCGTAGCGAGAATGGACGCGGAAGCTGTAGAGCCCGCGGTGGTAGTCATAGGGTCGGCCGTCTCGCGAGTGCACGGCCACGTCGAGGTAGTAGGTGCCGATGACCAGGTCGAGCGACGGGATCTGGATCTGCACCGCGCCCTCGCCCTCGAGGGAGCCCGCCTTGAAACGCTCCACGTCGGTGTTGGTGCCGTAGCAGGAGACACCGTTGGCGTTGAAGAGGCCAATGCCGAATGCGAAGTCCTTGACCGCCGTCTCGGCGCTCCAGGCGATCTCCATGGTCATGGCGTCGCCCGTGGCAAACACGTGACCCGCGTGACCCTCCTCGTCGAGGAACCGCACGCCCTCGATGCGCACGGCCTGGTTGCCCCAGCGCCCGGGTTCGTATGGAGCCTCTTCGCCCTCGGGACCCGTCGGCGCTTCCGTGGCGATCTCCACCTCTTCCTTCGTGTCGCTCCCCTCGCCTGCCTGTTCGACCCGCTTCTTCTCTACCCGCGTGAGTTCGGCCTCTTCCTGTTCGCCGACCCAGTTGAGATAGCGATCAACCACGCGCATCGGATCGCCCACGGCTTTCACCTTGCCGTGGTCGATCCAGGCGGCACGGTCGCAGAGTCGGCGCACGGTTTCCATGCCATGCGTCACGAGGAGGATCGTCTTGCCGCGTCGCTTGAACTCGCCGATCTTGTCGAGGCACTTGTGCACGAACGCCTCGTCACCAACGGCAAGAACTTCGTCGATCACAAGGATGTCCGGGTCGACGTGAATCGCGACGGAGAAGCCCAGCCGCATGTACATGCCGGAGGAGTAGTTCTTCACCGGCGCGTCGATGAACTCCTCGAGTTCCGCGAACGCGACGATGTCATCGAATCGTGCTTCGATTTCCTCGCGCGTGAGCCCGAGCATGATGCCGTTGATGTAGACGTTCTCGCGGCCGGAGATCTCGGGATGGAAGCCGGCGCCCAGTTCGATCAGCGCGGAGATCTTCCCGTTGAGCTGGACGGTGCCTTCGGTGGGCTTCGTGGTGCCCGCCACGAGCTTCATCAGGGTGCTCTTGCCAGCGCCGTTAGCTCCGATCAGGCCAAACGTCTCGCCCCGGCCGATCTCGAGATCAACATCTTCGAGCGCGGTGAACACGTCGGATGGATTGAGCAACTTGAAGAGATTGCCGCCGACGAACGCGCTCTTGAGCGTGAGGAACTTGTGCGACTGCGCCACCCGCCGGTAGCGCTTGGTAACGCCTTTGACTTCAATCGCTGCGGTCTTGCCCACGTCAGACTTCCTCGGCGAACGAGTCGCGCAAACGATCGAAGAAGTAGTAGCCGAGCACGAAGGTAAGAAGCGCCACGATGCCGGTCACGCCGAACCGTTTCCAGTTCAGAAGCTCACCGGTGAACATGCTCTTATGGTAAGCCTCGATGATGTGGGTCATCGGGTTCAGTTGCAGCAACATCGTCGCTGGGCTGTCCGGTTTCGTGTCGGCGAGATGCGTGTAGCTGTAGATCACCGGCGACCCGAAGAACCAGAGCGTCAGGATGTTGGCAAGCAGATCCTTCACGTCTCGGTAGTGCACGGTCAGTGCGGCCAGGAAGAAGCCCAGGCCAAGCGTGAACAGGAACTGCACGAGCACGATCAAAGGCAACCACAGCAGCTGAATCGATGCGCCGTCTGGCTTGAGCCAGAACCAGAACGCGAAGTAAATCGGCAACCCCAGAACGAAGTTCACGCCGTTGTGCAACACGCTTACAGTGGGCAGAACTTCGGCCGGGAAGATGATCTTCTTGATCAGGTTGCCGCCCATGAGCAACGAGTTGGCCGACTCCGCGAGCGCCGAGGAGAACCAGGTCCACGGCAGCAGGCCGCAGAACAGGTAGAGCGCGTAGGGTTCTGTGGTGGGGCCACCGCGGAAAGCTTCGATCACGAAAGTGAACACGAACGTGTACACGCCCAGCAGCATCAACGGATGGATGAACGTCCACAAGAAGCCGAGGACGGAGCCGCGGTAGCGCGCAGTTAGCTCGCGCTGCACCAGCGTCTTGATGAGAAGCCGATGATGCAGAAGTCGGCCCATCGAATGCCACATCAGGCACGCTCCGGGGACTGTGCGGACGCCACGCCCCTGCCGGCGCGGCTTTGCCGCGCCCTACGCTCGCAACGGGTGTCGATCGTGACTACTCGAGGCGGACGGCTGCTCCGCCCTGGATTCCATACATCGTATGGAACTTGCGCACGTCGCCGTTGTCGTCGAAGTCGGTCGAACCCGTCACGCCCGGATACGGGTTCATGATGTTGATATACGACTTCATGTCGATCCCGTCGAGGCCGGCCTGTTCGATTGCGAGAACGATCATCTTCACCGCATCGTAAGCATGAGCGGCGTACACGTCGGGAGCCGTGCCGTACTTCGCCTCGTAGGCGGACACGAATGCCCTGACGACACCTTCCGTGCTATCGGGATCGAAAGATGCCTGCGGATAGGAAAGACCTTCCACCGCGTCGCCACCGGCACTCACGAGGTCAGTCGCCAGTACGGCGCCAGTTCCGAACAGGGCAGCGTCGCTGCCCGCGGCGCGGATCGCGCGAGCCACCATGGCCGTGTCGTCGGTGTAGCCCGCGATGTAGATCGCACCGGGATCACCGTCGAGAAGGCGAGCCACATGGGTCGCGATCTCTTCGGCCGAAGCGTTCGGCGGATAGCTTTCCTGGCCGAGCGCACGGCCGCCCAACAAACGGAACCGCTGGATAAACGAATTCTTCTGGCCGAGACCAAACTCGCTCTGCTGCCCGATGATCGCGGCTTCCTGAACGTCCTGGGCGTTGTAGACGAAGTCCGCAGTGTTCAGCGCTTCGAGATCGTCGCTCGGGAAATTACGATAGATAAAGTCACCGGCGTCGGTGATCTTGGGCGACGAGCTGGCGGGCGACATCAGCATCACCTCGCGCTCCTGGAAGACAGGGGCAACGGCAAGAGTGACATCGCTGACGTCAGCGCCGACCACTGCGACCACGCCTGCATCGATGAGCTCGTTGGCCATCTGGACACCGGTGGCCGGGTTACTCTGCGCGTCGCGAACCATCAACACCAGCGGCTTCGCGGTGCTTTCAAAAACATTGACGCCGCCCGCGGCGTTGACTTCTTCGACGGCGAGCTCAACACCACGTTGCACGGAGTTGCCGTACGGAGCGCCAGCGCCTTGCAATGAAACGATGGCCCCCAACTTCACATCGGGGCTCTCGGCGGGACCGCAGGCGACGGCGCCCAACGTGAGTCCCATGACTGCGGCCAGGGTTGTGGCTCGTCGCATCGTTCCCTCCCTCATTCGTCGTCGGCGCCGGGAATCGGCATCTCGTGCGTGACGATCGGCTGATGTGTCGGCTTGATACCGCGCGCCTTCGCTACGCGCAACCGTGCAAGGGACTTCTCCATCGCAATGGTTGCCCGTCCGACGTCCGACCCTTCTTCGGGTTCCTTGAGCCGCGCCTCGGCCCGCTGCAGCGAAGCCTCGGCGCGAGCCACGTCAATTCGAGTCGCGTCCTCGGCAGTCTGGGCGAGCACGCTGACTCGATCCTTGCTCACCTCGGCGAAGCCGCCGGCGACCGCCAGGATCTCCTTGGCACCGTCCGTGGTCGTGTAGTGCAACTCCCCGACTCCGAGCGCCGTCATGTAGCGCGCGTGTCGCGGAAGAATACCGAACTGGCCGTCCACACCGGGGGCGATCAGTTCAACCACGTCGGCGTCGACGATTTCGCCGACCGGCGTGACCACGTGCAGTTGGAAGCTCTCAGCCATGGTGAGTTACGGCTTACGCCGCCTCCTGGTCTGCCTTCAGCTTGGCGCCCTTCTCGACGGCCTCGTCGATGGTACCGACCATGTAGAAAGCCTCTTCCGGCAGATCGTCGTGCTGACCGGCGAGAATCTCCTTGAAGCCGCGGACCGTTTCCTCGAGCGGCACGTAGATGCCCGGGTTCCCGGTGAACACCTCGGCGACGTGGAACGGCTGCGACAGGAAGCGCTGCAGGCGCCGCGCGCGCGCGACGGTGAGGCGCTGCTCTTCGGACAGCTCGTCCATACCGAGAATAGCGATGATGTCCTGCAGATCCCTGTACTGCTGGAGCATCAGCTTCACCTCGGAGGCGACCTCGTAGTGCTCCTGACCCAGAACCTGCGGGTCAACCAGCTGCGAGTTCGAGTCCAGCGGATCGACCGCCGGGTAGATTCCGATCTCGGTGAGCGCACGCGACAAGGTCACCGACGCATCGAGATGCGCGAAGGTGGTCGCCGGCGCCGGATCCGTAAGATCATCCGCCGGCACGTAGATCGCCTGAACCGACGTGATCGATCCCGTCTTCGTTGCCGTGATCCGCTCCTGCAACTCACCCAGCTCGGTGGCCAGCGTGGGCTGGTATCCAACCGCGCTAGGCATACGACCGAGAAGCGCCGACACCTCGGAACCCGCCTGCGTGAAGCGGAAGATGTTGTCGATGAACAGCAGCGTGTCCTTGCCCTGGTCGCGGAAGTACTCCGCCACCGTGACGCCGGTCAGCGCCACACGAAGACGTGCGCCCGGCGGCTCAGTCATCTGACCGAAGATCAGCGACGTGTTGCCGATGACGCCCGCGTCCTTCATTTCCTCGAAGAGATCGTTGCCTTCACGCGTGCGCTCGCCAACGCCCGCAAACACGGAGTAGCCACCGTGCTGCTTGGCAACGTTGTTGATGAGCTCCTGAATGAAGACGGTCTTGCCAACACCAGCACCACCGAAGAAGCCGATCTTGCCGCCACGCTTGAACGGAACGAGCAGGTCAATGACCTTGATGCCCGTTTCGAACTGCTGCGTTTCGGTGAGCTGCTCGTCGAATGCCGGGGCGTGGCGATGAATCGGCCAGCGCTCTTCGGCCTCAACGGGGCCCGCGTTGTCGATGGGCTCGCCGGTCACGTTCAGGATGCGACCCAGTGTCGGGTCACCAACCGGTGTAGTGATCGGGCCGCCGGTGTCCATCACCGGCATGCCGCGCACGAGACCATCGGTCGTCGACATGGCGACGCCGCGGAGCCGGTTCTCGCCGAGGTGCTGAGCAACCTCGATGATCACGTCGATCTTCTCGCTCGACATCTCCGCATCGTCCTTGATGCGAAGTGCCTGGTAGATCGGCGGTAGATGTCCTTCCGAGAACTCGACGTCGACTGCCGGGCCGACAACCGCGACCACTTTGCCGTTTACGTTCTCGCTCATTGTTTTTCCTCTTGCCTTGGGGTCCGGTCGCTCAGTTGAGCGCCGCGGCGCCGCCAACCACCTCGAGAATCTCGTTGGTGATCGCTTCCTGGCGAAGCTTGTTCATGGTCAAAGTCAGGTTCTCGATCAACTCTTCGGCGTTCTTGGTGGCCGCGTCCATCGCCGCCATCCGGGCGGCATGCTCAGCTGCGCTCGACTCGAGCAGTCCTTGGTAGACCTGCGCTTCCACGAACCGCGGCAGCAACTCATCAATGATCGCCTGGCCGCTGGGCTCGTAGATGTAGTCGATGATTTCTTGCGGCGCGCCGCCATCGAATTCGGCTGCTTCTGCCATCGACTCGGCCAACTCGGTCGCGACCGAGCCAATTGCGCTGAAACCGGGATGCTCGTGGCCGTGATCGACCAACGTGGTGGCGTAAGATCGCGCCGCCTCGCGGAAAGACTGATCACCAGGAACCGGCAGCTCGCGAATCGGCAGAAGCGGCTCCACCACCAAGTTCTGTCGCAGCGCCGACACGAACTCGTTGAACACGAGGTACACCGCGTCGGTCTCCTTCGTCTCGTAGAGTTCGATCAGATACTGCGCAAGCGCTGCGGCACGCGGATAGCTGAGACTCTTGAGCAGCTCGTCGTCGGCCGTCTCGACGTCCCACTTTGAACGTCGGAAGTGGTCGAGGCCCTTACGACCCGCCGCCACGACCTGCAATTCCTTGTGGTCCCACGCTTCGAGGGCACGCGTGGCGTATCGGATGACGTTCGTATTGAACGCGCCACAGAGCCCACGATCCGAGGTAATGACCACCGCGGTGATGTGTCGTACCTCACGTTCTTCGAGAAGTGGGTGCGTAACCTCTTGCTCGCTCGTTGCCGCGAGTTCGCCGAGGACGTCCCACATCTTCTCGCTGTACGGCCGGGCCGCGAGCATCGCGTCCTGCGAGCGCCGCAACTTTGCGCCAGCCACGAGCTTCATCGCTCGCGTGATCTGGCGCATGTTCTTGACCGACCGCACTCGGCGGCGGAGTTCGAGAAGAGTGGCCATCGTCTAGACCGCCGCCTCGACGGCTTCCTCGGTGTTCGCGGAGAAGTTGGCTGTGTGCGCTTCGACGTTGGACTTCAACCGCGCGGTCAGGTCGTCATCGAGCTTGCCGGCAGCCTCGATGTCGTCCCAGAGGCTAGCGTCGTTCACATCGACGTACTCGTAGAGTCCGAGCTCGAACGGACGAACCTGCTCGACTTCGATCTCGTCGAAGTAGCCGTTACCACCGGCCCAGATGATCGCGATCTGCTTGGCGACCCGGAGCGGCTGGTACTGGTCCTGCTTGAGGATCTCGGTGAGACGCGCGCCACGCGCGAGCTGACGCTGCGTGGCCTTGTCGAGGTCGGAACCGAACTGCGCAAACGCGGCCAGCTCGCGATACTGCGCTAGCTCGAGACGAAGGGAGCCTGCGACCTGTTTCATGCCCTTGATCTGCGCGGCACCACCGACACGAGAAACCGACAGACCCGCGTTCACCGCCGGTCGGATGTTCTTATGGAACAGCTCGGTCTCCAGGAAGATCTGCCCGTCGGTGATCGAGATCACATTGGTCGGAATGTACGCCGAGACGTCGCCGGCCTTGGTCTCGATGATCGGGAGCGCGGTGAGACTACCGGCACCCTCTGCATCGGACATCTTGGCGGCGCGCTCGAGAAGCCGCGAGTGCAAGTAGAAGACGTCACCCGGGAACGCCTCGCGACCGGGCGGGCGACGTAGGAGCAGCGACATCTCGCGGTAGGCGTCGGCGTGCTTGGAAAGGTCGTCGTAGATGACCAGGGCGTGCTTGCCGTTGTCACGGTAGTACTCGCCCATCGCGCAGCCGGCGAACGGCGCCATCCACTGCAACGGCGCCGGCGACGAGGCGCCGGCAATGACGACGATGGTGTAGTCCATCGCGCCGTTGTCGGTCAGCTTCTGTACCACCTGCGCGACCGTCGATTCCTTCTGGCCGATGGCGACGTAGATGCAGACAACGTCCTGGCCCTTCTGGTTGATGATTGCGTCAACCGCAACCGCCGTCTTGCCGGTCTGCCGGTCACCAATGATCAACTCACGCTGACCGCGACCGATCGGAATCATCGAGTCGATTGACTTGACGCCCGTCTGCAGCGGCTCGTGCACACCCTGCCGGGCGATGATGCCGGGCGCGATGCGCTCCATCGGCAACGTGTCCGTGGTTTCGATGGGGCCCTTGCCGTCCAGCGCTGCGCCGAGCGGGTTCACAACACGCCCGATCTGCGCGTCGCCGACGGGGAGGTCTACGACCTTGCCGGTGCGCTTGACCGTGTCGCCTTCCTTGACGAGCGTCGTATCGCCCAGCAGCACCGCGCCAACGCTGTCCTCATCGAGGTTCAGCGCAATGCCGAACACGCCGTTCGGAAACTCGAGCAATTCCTGCGACATGCAGTTGCCGAGTCCGTAGACGCGCGCGATACCGTCACCCACCGCGATCGCGGTGCCGACTTCCTGGACTTCGATGTCAGCTTCATACCCGGCGATCTGTCGCTGGATGATGCTCGAGATTTCTTCGGCTTTGATACCCATGGGCTTTCTCGCTTCGCGCTCTAGTTGGCGGTGATCCGTGCGCGCATCTGTGCCAACTGGTGGCGCAGGCTGCCGTCATAGACGACATCCCCGATGCGGGTGGTCAGACCGCCGAGCATGTCGGGATCGGTCTTCATATCGAGACGTACGGCGCGGCCTGCGGCCTGCGCCAACTTCTGTTCCAGGTCAGTCACGGCCGCCTCGTCGAGGGGCTGTGGTGACGTGATCTCTGCGTTGACGACACCGAGTTCGTCATCGGCCATCGCTGCAAACACCTTCACGGCTGCGCGCAGATGGTCGAGGCGCTCGTTCTGGCCGAGCGCTGTCAGGAAACGCTGCACCATCTCGCCGGCACCCACAGTGGCGGCGATTTCGTTGAGAACCGCGACCTTCTTGTCGGGCTCCACAGCAGGATTGAGCAACAGGAGCTCGAGGCCGCTATGCGATTCCACCGCAGCTGCCAGCTCGGTGAGCTTCTCCACCATGGGCTCGAGCGGCTCGTTACGATCGAGCGCGGCTCCCAGCAACCCCTTGGCGTAGCGTCGTGCGACTGCTTCGTTGATCATCGTTCCATCTCCGTCCGGTTCAAGACACGCTTTCGCCGAGACGATCGAGATACTGGCGTACCAGGCGGTCCTGGTCGGCGCCGCTGAAGTTCTTCTTCACGAGGTCGGTCGCAATGCCCACGGCGAGGTGCGCCACGTGCGACTGGAGGTCTCGCTCCGCCCGGGCAACTTCGGAACGCATGTCCCGGCTGGCCCCAGCGCGGATCACCTGCGCCTGAGCATCGGCGTCCTCGATGATTCGCACCTTGTCCTGATCCGCGTTAGTGCGTGCCTGGGCGACGAGTGCGCTCGCCTCCTCTTCGACCTTTGCCAGTCGCGCTGCGGATTCTTCGATCTCACGTTCCGCCTGTGCGGTCTGCTCCTTGGCCAGGTCGCGCGCGGCAACGATTGCCTTGCTGCGCTCCGAGATGATGACCTTCAGTCCAGCGAACTCGAAGTTCTCGACCACGAACGCCGGCGGAACTACGAGGAGCCAGTAGAGGAGCGCCGCGAGCAGCACGAAGTTGATCCACTTGTACACGTACTCACGCGGTGTCGGCACGGCGACGTGATGTTCCTCTTCGCCGTGATCCTCACCGGCCGCGGCGTGATCGTCGGCCTCTGCATGGTCGTCCTGCGCTGCTGGTTCCTGGTCGGCGTGGTCGTCCTGGAGCGCGAACTCGGTGGCGGCGACATCGAACGGCTGCGCCAACAAGAACATCGCGACCGCGACGAGCGCCACGAGTCGGAAGATCTTCGACGACATCATGACTTGCCTCCGTCCGCGTCCACCGGTCGACCGAGAACACGTTCGGCGATGGACTTGGCCAGAGCGTCGGCGTCCGTCTCGAGCTGAGAGCGGGCCGCGTCGATCTGTTCCTTGATCTCAGCGCGGGCGCCTTCGATCTCCTGCGCAGCCTCTTCGCGGGCCTCCGCGAGAACGCGATCGCGATGCTCCCGACCTTCACCATGGGCCTGCTCGCGAATCGCGAAGGATTCTTTACGCGACTCGGCGACTCGAGACTCGACGGCGTCGAGGCGCTCGCTCTGCTTTTGCTGCGCCTCGTCAAAGGCGGCGCGTGCGGCGTCGGTCTCGTTCTGCCGTTGCTCGAGAATCTGTGAGAGGGGGCCGAAAAGCCAGCGGTTCAGAATGAACACCAGCGCAACGACCGCAGCGCCGACCAGAATGATCGTGGGCGGATGTGGAAAGTTTTCCATTGGGTCGATCCGGGACGCTTTCTCTATCCGGCCGGAAGCGCGGAGTGCAGAGAGCGGGCGCGAACGTAGGCTTGGACCGAAGGAAGCGAGGGCCGATTCCTTCCGGGGCTGACCGCCGGGCGGTGGCCGTCAGGAGGACTCAACCCGCGAGGCGGAAACTCGGTGAGGCGACACGATTGTCGGGCCGGGATTCTAACAGCCGCCTCGAAAGGTCAGCAAGCAAGCGACTGCGCCGGAAAGCCTCGCCCGTCGCGGCTGGAGGCGTCGGGCCTGACCTGTACGCGGGCTTTGCTTCAGCAGGACTCAAGCGTCGCGCTGTGCGTCTGCCGCCGTTTCTGGAAACGATTCGGCGTCATCCGGACTTGGTGCAGCCGTCACGCTGCGTACTCGGAGGTGCAGGGCCGCCTTCGCCAGCATGTGCGCACTCACTGGCGCCGTGAGAAACAAGAAACCCGTCACGAGAAGTTCGTGGAGGCTCAGCTCTCCGGCACGGCTGAAGTGCAACACCGACGCGAGCAAGTGGCCACCCATGCCCAGGGTCGTCGACTTGGTGGGGCCGTGCAGCCGGCTGTAGACGTCACCCAGGCGCACGAGGCCAATGGAGCCGATCAACACGAAGACGGCGCCGATGACAATCGCGAGCGAAAGAATGGTGTCGAGTATCACGTCAGTCGATGATCGTGCCGCGGATGATGTGCTTGCACCATGCGACGGTTCCCACGAAGCCCATCATGGCGATGAGCAGAGCTGCTTCGAAGTACACGGAGTCGTTGAGGCTGATCCCCACAAGGACGAGCAAACCGATGCCGTTGATGTATAGCGTGTCGAGAGCCATGATCCGGTCAGGAAGGTCGGGACCCACGACAACGCGATAAAGGCAGAGCAGGAGCGAGAGCGAGATCGCCCCGTAGCCGAAGTAGAGCGCGGCGGTGATCACTGGAAGATCTCCTGCAACGGTTGTTCATAGCGGCGCTTGATCGTCTCGACTTCCCCTTCCGGATCGTCGGTGTCCAGCACGTGCACCAGCAACTCGAGCCGGTCGGCGGTCAATTTCGACGACACCGTCCCTGGTGTCAGCGAGATCATGTTGGCCAACACGGCAATCGCGGTGGGATTGCGAAGATCCAGCGGGATGACGATCCACCTCGGTCGGAGCTCGCGCCAGAAGCTGACGATTCGGATCGCCACGGTTACGTTGGCCACGAACAGGTCCCAGAGGAACACCGCGAACAGCGGCAGCACCGACCGGTAGCGAACGATGTCGAGGGTCTCCGGCCAGAACATCCGCGCCACGCCCGGGACAGCGACAGCGAGCAGGGTTCCGAGCACGAGATGACCGGGCGCTGCGCTGTTCATTAGCAGAAGCCAACTGCCGAGCAGCCACACGCTCAGCCAGGGATGTGGCAGCCATCGGTTCGCCATCTTGCGCTCACTCATGGCTGACCGGCCCCGTGTGGCTCCGCGACGACCGCTGGCGGCGGGTCACTGAGCACCGCGTCGATGTAGACATCCGGGTGTACGAGGCTCGCGCCCACGCGTTGCGTGAACTCAACGATCGGGCCTGCGAACACCGCCATCGCAACGGCAACGCCGAGCAGAAAACCCACCCCGGCGAGGCGCGCGGCCGAATGCTGCACCGCAACGGGTTTCTCGTCTGTGACGTTCCAGAAAATCATGCTCCCCGCGCGGCTCATGGCGATAAGCGAGAAGAGGCCACCCGCGAGAACGAGCGCGAAGACCAAGGTAGCTTCGGGCGCTTCGAGGGTGCTGCTCAACACCAACACCTTGCCGATGAAACCACTGAGTGGCGGCAGCCCGGTCACGGCCACGCCGGCGACCAGGAAGAGTGTGCCGAGCAGCGCAGACTGCGACACCGGGGCGGCCCGCTTCAGCCGATCTCCGGTCTGACCGCGCTGTCGAGTGATGAGGTCAATTACCAGGAACAGCGCGGCCAGAACGAACGTGCTGTGCGCCATGTAGTAGAGGGCAGCGCCGAGACTCTCTGCCGTGCCGAGACCAACTGCCGTGAGCATTGTGCCTACCGACGCAATCACCAGGTAAGCCGCAAGGCCGCGTAGACGGCGGCCCGCAACCGCCCCGACGGTGGCCACCACGAGCGTGGCGAGACCCACCGGCAACAACCATGGCTGGGCCAGATCCGCCACGGGCCCCCCACCCTGACCGAAGATCAGCGTGTACACGCGGATGATGGCGTAGACGCCGACCTTGGTCATGATCGCGAACAGGGCAGCAACCGGCGCAGTAGCGGAGCCGTACGTGCGCGGCAACCAGAAGCCAAGCGGCAACGCCGCGGCCTTGATGGCAAACACGACCAACAGGATCAACGCGCCCGACTGCAGCAGGGTCGCGTCGGCCGGCGCCACCTGCGCCACCTTCACGGCGAGGTCCGCCATGTTCAACGTTCCCGCCACCCCGTAGATCGTTCCCACCCCGATAAGGAACAGCGCCGAGCCGACGAGGTTGAACACGACGTAGTGCACCCCGGCGCGAACGCGGTTTCGTCCGCCACCGTGGAGCAGCAGACCGTACGAGGCGATGAGAAGAACCTCGAAGAACACGAACAGGTTGAACACGTCGCCAGTGAGGAACGCCCCGCACAGCCCCATCATCTGGAACTGGAACATTGCGTGGTAATTCGCTCCGCGGGCATCGCAGCCCGCCACCGCATAGAGCTGACTTCCGAGCCCCACGATCGCGGTCATGAGGACCATAAATCCGCTGAGACCATCGAGCACGATCACGATGCCGTACGGGGCAACCCAGTTGCCAAGCGCGTACGCCTCGACCGTACCGTCGGTGACGTGCATGAGCAGTCGAACCGCCACCAGCACGAGCCCGACGCTGGCGCCAAGACTGAGCGTTCGTGCGAGGCGCAGATTGGCGCGCGCTCCGAGCAGAATCGCAACGCCGGCAAAGGCGGGCAGGATGATAGGGAGAGCGATCAAATGGTTCACGCGTCCCCCTCTGGCACCCGGCCGTCGACGTGGTCGTTACCGAGATCGAAGTTCGCGCGCAGCGCCAGAATCAACACAAACGCGGTCATCGCGAAGCCGATCACGATGGCGGTCAGCACGAGCGCCTGGGGAATTGGGTCGGGGTATTCGTGCACCCCGTCGCGAACGATCGGCGCCAACCCGGTGCGCAGCCGGCCCATGGCGAAGATGAAGAAATTCACGGCGTAGCTGAGCAGCGCGAGGCCCAGAACAACAGGAAACGTCCGCGCCCGGAGGAGCAGATAGACGCCTGCGGCCACCAGGGTCCCGATGCCGCTCGCAAAGAGGAGTTCCATGGTCAGACCTCCTCCCCGTAGTCGAACGACGCATCTTCGAGCGCCTGTTGCGCGTCGATCTCCGACGTCTCCTGGGCTGCATGCTGGCGCGCTTTCGCAAGAAGGGCTTCGCGCATGCCGAGCTTCGCCAGGTTCGAGAGCGTAAGCATCACGGCGCCGATGACCGCGAAGTAGACGCCAAGGTCAAAAAGCGACGCCGTCGCCAGTTCGAAGTCCCCCACCACGGGCAGGTGAAAGTGTCCGAAGGAACTGGTAAGGAACGGTGCGCCGAACCACAGGCTTCCAAGCCCCGTGAATCCGGCGATAAGAAGTCCGGCGCCGATCATCGGGTGGAAGTCCCTGGGCAGCCGGCGATGTGTCCAACCCACCCCGAACGCAACGTACTGGACGATCAGGGCGACGCTCGTGACCAATGCCGCGATGAAACCTCCGCCCGGCGCGTTGTGGCCGCGCAAGAAAAGGAACACGGACACAAGTAACGCAAACGGCAAAATGAGACGCGCGATGACGCCCAGGATAAGCGGGTGTTGATCCTCATCCTGGAGCTCCGACCGGTCGGGAAACAGGTGCCCTACCCCGAGTCCGTCGACCAGCGCGTATATGCCGAGACCAGCGATTCCGAGCACCGTGATTTCGCCATAGGTGTCGAAGCCGCGGAAGTCCACCAGAATGACGTTGACCACGTTGTGGCCGCCGCCGCCCGGCACACTATTGGCGAGGTAGTAGTCGGCGATCGTCTGCAGCGGCCTGGTGAGTACGGCCCACGTGATTCCAGTGACGCCGACACCAGCCAAAGCCGCCAGAACGATGTCGCGGCCCCGACGGCTGCCTGAACTCTCCGCCGGCGTGCGCTCCGGCAACAGATGCAGCGCCATCAAGATAAGGACGATCGTGACCACTTCCACCGAAATCTGCGTGAGCGCGAGGTCTGGCGCTGAGAAGTGCACGAAACCCAGCGTGACGACGAGTCCCACCGTACTCAGCAGCGCGAGTGCTATGAGGCGCCGCCTATGAAAGATCGCCGTGCCGAGGGCCGTCACCACGAGGAGCGTCCAGGCGACGAACGACGGCGTGTCGAATGGTGTCCGGTTGGGTCCGAGACCGGGAAGGCCTTCCCGGAGGAATGGCGACGCGCCAAGAACCACGGCCGTGCCGAGAAGGAAGGCTACGTAGCGCTGCAGTGACCCGTTCTGCAGGGCTCGAGTGAACCCGGCGGACATCGCAAACACCGCCGCAAGACCTCTCTCGTAGAGCGCCTTGGCGGCGATCCGCGGGAGCGCCGCGCGATGCGCTTTCACGAGTGCGCCGCGCATGGAGTAGAGCGCCGCGCCGCCGAGCAACGCGATGACACTCATGAGGAGTGGCTCGTTGAGCCCGTGCCAGAGCGCTATGTGATAGCTCGGGAGTGGCTCCGGTGAAACGGCGGCCGCGGCCGTGAGCACCATCGGTTCGGATATCAGGCCCGGCATGAGGCCCACCGCGATGCAGACCACGACGAGTATCTCCACTGGCAAGCGGAGGCCCCGCGGCGGCTCGTGCGGATGGCCCGGGAACGACTCGGGCTCTGCGCCGAAGAAGGTGTCCCTGGCAAACCGAATCGAATACGTCACGCTGAGCAGTGCCGCGAAGACGACGATCGCCGGAATGACGAAGCCGGGCACTCCGGCAGCTTGGACGTGCAGGGCTTCCTCGAAGAGGATTTCCTTGCTCAGGAAACCGTTCAACGGGGGAACGCCCGCCATCGCAGCGGCCGCGATCACCGCGAGCGTCGCCGTGACCGGCATCGTTCGTCGCAAGCCGCCGAGCAGCCGGATGTCGCGGGTGCCAGCTTCGTGGTCGACGATGCCCGCGGTCATGAACAGCGCGGCCTTGAAGGCGCAGTGATTCAGAATGTGGAATACGCCGGCCACGGCCGCCAGCGGCGAGCCGATGCCAAACAACAACGTGATCAGGCCGAGATGACTGATCGTCGAGTAGGCCAGAAGGCCCTTCAGGTCGTGCTTGAAGAGCGCCCAATAAGCGGCAAGTGTGATCGTCGCCAGGCCGGCGCCGCCAACCCACCACAGCCATGCTTCGGTGCCGGCGAATACCGGCGACATGCGCGCGAGCAGGAACACACCCGCCTTCACCATCGTCGCCGAGTGGAGGTACGCGCTCACGGGTGTGGGCGCGGCCATCGCATGCGGCAGCCAGAAGTGGAACGGGAACTGGGCCGACTTCGTGAAGGCGCCTAGCAGAATCAGCACCATCGCCGTTGTCGCGAGCGGGCTTGCCAGAACGAGTTCTCTCGACGCCAGGATCTCGGACAATTCGTAGGTTCCGGCGATGTTCCCGAGCACGATCGCACCGGCGAGCAGCGCCAGGCCACCGGCACCCGTGACGGCCAGCGCCATTCGGGCCCCTTCGCGCCCTTCGGGGGCGGACGTGGTGTAGCCGATCAGAAGGAACGAGCTGATGCTCGTCAACTCCCAGAACACCACCAGCATCAGGAGGTTGTCAGCGAGAACAACCCCCACCATCGCGCCCATGAATAGGAGCAGGTAAGTGTAGAAGCGGCCGAGGTTGTCGGTGGTCGGGAGGTAGTTGCGTGCGTAGAGAACGATGAGTGCGCCGATCCCCAGAATGAGACTCGCAAACATCAGTCCCAGGCCATCGAGCATGAAGCTGGCGTTCCAGCCGATCGCGGGGACCCACGCCCACGATGCTCGAACGACGCTTCCTTCCCAAACGGGTCCGGCCTGGCGGACTAGGAGTACGAGGGCGCCGACCGCGACGCTCGCCGCGTACCAGGCCGCGCGATCGCGACCAGCTCGACCAAGCCACACTGGCAGAGCGGCTCCGAAAAGAGGCAACAAGGCGACCAACGCAAGCGTCATAGCAGCGTTGTTCCTTGTCTTGTCTTCAAATTAAGCCTTTTGTTTACAGTGACTTAGTCGGTTTTCGAGCTTCTCTTTCGGGGAGAGTTCTTCTTCGTCGCTAGCTGTCTTTCTTGTCGCCCCCGGACGACTTGTCTGCTTTGTTGGGCGAGGTCGCGACCTGGGGCGCGGGGCTCGTCGGCTGAGGCGTCTGCTGGGCGGCGGGCGGGGCGGGCGCCTTCGGCGCCTCCTTCTTGCGCATCTCGCAGCGGCCGTTGAAATGCGCCCCGGGTTCTATCACGAGACTGTGTGTGTCGAGATCCGCGTCGACACGGCCGGTGCCATGGATCGTGGCGCGCTGCGCAGCCTTCACCTGGCCGTGCAGGGTCCCGTGAATCTCGATCTCGCCCACTTCAACTTCGCCGTCGACAACCGCGTTGGGACCCACGATCAGCGTCGCGGGAGACACAACCTTGCCGACGAACTTCCCGTCGATTCGGACGGAGCCCTCAAAGCGAAGGGTGCCCTTAATCTCGATCCCTTCCCCAAGGTGGCCGTCCAGGTTCCGGTTCATTTCCATGTCGTTAGTCCTCAGTTGCCGAGGTCGGTGAGCAGGTCGTAGAGGCGATTGAGTTCGTCGAGCGAGTTGAAACGGATCTCGAGGCGCCCCTTGTCCTTGCCACGAATGGCAACTGGCGCCCCCAACGTGCGGGACAACCGAGCCTCGGCTGCCGCAACGTCCGGATCCCGTGGCTTCTTTTCCCGGATCTTGCCGGATTCCTCTTGATCGTTCCGGACGAGCGCTTCGGTCTGGCGCACGGAGAGGCCCTTCCCGATCACCCGCTCGGCGAAGCGCTGCTGAGCCGCGTGGTCTTCCGTCCCGAGCAAAGCTCGCGCGTGGCCCATACTGAGATCGCCAGAGATCACGGACCCCTGCACTGTCGGGGCAAGTTTGAGCAACCGTAGGTAGTTCGCAACGGTCGCCCGGTCGCGCCCGACACGTTCCGCCACCTGCGCCTGCGTCATCGACATCTCGTCAATCAATAGCCGATACGCTTCCGCTTCTTCGATGGCGTTGAGGTCTTCGCGCTGAACATTCTCGATGATCGCGAGTTCTAGCGACTCCTTGGGGGTCACATCACGCACAACCGCGGGCAGCTTCTCAATGCCCGCACGCTGTGCGCCTCTCCAGCGGCGTTCACCAGCAATCAACTCATAGTTGCCGTCGCCGAGATCACGCAGAACCACCGGCTGTAGGAGCCCGTGCTCGGCCAGCGACGCCGCGATCGCGTCGATGGCGCTCTCTTCGAAGTGATCACGAGGCTGCTGCGGGTTCGGCCGGATCTTCTCGATCGCGACTTCTGTGAGCCGTGAACCCGATGGCTCCTCGGGCGCGCGGCTGGGGATCAGGGCGTCAAGCCCTCGACCGAGTGCCTTTCTTGCCATTACGGACTACCTCACGCATCAAGGTCAAATAGGCTCGCGCCCCGGCGGAGCGGAGATCATAAAGGATGATGGGCTTGCCGAAGCTCGGGGCTTCGCCCAGACGCACGTTGCGAGGGATCTCTGCTTCGAAGACCTTGCCGGCGAAGTGCTCGCGAACGTCCGCGACCACCTGCCGCGTCAGGTTCATGCGCGGATCCACCATCGTCAACAAGATCCCCTCGAGCTCAAGGGCCGGGTTGAGCGCGTCACGCACTCTGTCCAGGGTCTGGAGAACACGGCTCAGACCCTCCAGGGCCAGGTATTCGCACTGGATAGGCACGATGACGCTGTCGGCCACGCTGAGCGCATTGACCGTGAGGATCCCCAGGGAAGGCGGACAGTCGAGCACGATGTAGTCGAACCGATCTCGGGTCGCCTCGAGAGCGTTCCGCAGGTGGAAAGAGCGGTGTTCATCGTTCACCAGCTCGAGTTCGGCACCCACAAGCTCATAGCTGGCCGGCGCTACTACCAATGAATCCAACTCGGTCGGCTGCAGCGTGTCCGCCAGGTCGACACCGTCAACAAGTGATTCATAGACGGTCGGCGCACTCTCGTCGACGCGAACGCCCAGGCCACTCGTGGCGTTTGCCTGTGGATCGAGGTCGAGCAGGAGCGTCTTGAGATCAGCGGCAGCAAGACACGCTGCGAGATTCACCGCAGTCGTGGTCTTGCCGACGCCACCTTTCTGGTTCGCGATTGCGATAACGCGGGCCATTGCGGATCAGGGTTTTCGGGCGTGGGGTGGGCGGCCGCGCGGCCGGGGAGCGGGAGATTAGCACACCCCGTGCCTGGTGCACGGGCTGCTGTTCCACGTGGAACAAGAGATGGCCGCGGGGGGAGAGGTTCGGGGACTGTTCCACGTGGAACAGGTGTGGCGGCCAACGAGAGCGACCCGGAACGCTCCACGTGGAACGCTAGGGCGAGCGCTAGTTTGTCGGCAGTTCCAGGATCACCAGAAACCCGCGAGAGAGATGGGGCAGGGGGGCGCTACGGCGCATCCACCACCCGGCGGCCGCGGCCGCCTTCCAGTCCGGGCCGGCGCTTGGCGCCATCTGTTCGCCGCGTGCCAGCTGGCGGCGCAGTGACCGCTCGGTGTCCTCGCCCGTGAGCAAGAGCCCCCGGCCGCCCGGGGCCATCACTGGGGCCATCATGCCCAGCAGTGGGCCCCAGCCGCTCGTCCAGCCACGCGCGGCGAGGACGTGCACCGGCGCTTCGAGTTCTTCGGTCGCCAACGCGTCTTCGAGCCGGTTTTCGATGATTCGTACGCGCTTCAAGTCGAGTTCCTCGACGACCTCGTGGAGGAACGTGGCCTTCTTGCCGTGGGCCTCGACGAGCGTCACGTCGCGCTCGGGGTCCATGATCGCCACCGGGATTCCCGGTACGCCAACGCCAGACCCCGCGTCGACGAGGTGCGGGCCCGCTCCTGCGAGGTGATCCTGAAGCAGGTAGGGCTCAAACAGGTGTCGGAGAATCGCGGTGGGGCGGTCCCGGATCGCCGTGAGGTTGATCTTGGGGTTCCACCGCTCGGCAAGCTCGAGATAGCGGCTCAGTTGGTCGAGTTGCTGCTCCGGAAGCTCCATGCGGCGCGCCACGAAGGCACGCTCCACCTGTTGCCGAAGCTCCCCGCCGTCCGTCTCGTCCATCACGCCTGTCTGCCCCGGACTAGTCGCGACGCCGTGACGGAATGACGTTCACAGCCTTCAAGAAGCCGTTGCCGAGGCTTCTTGTGGTAACGCTCTGGTCGTCCGCGAGCGCCAGGTGGACAATGCGGCGCTCATAAGGGTTCAGTTCCGAGGTTTGCTGCTCCGAGCCGGTTTCCTTGGCACGGTGCGCGACCTGGAAGGCGATGTCGCGAATCTCGTCATCCCGCTGAGACCTGAAGTCTCCAGCGTCCACGCGCACGCGCTTGTGTGACCGGTTCGGCCACGCGCGGAACGAGTGGTTGAGGATCAACTCGAGCGCAGAAAGTCCGCGACCCCGTCCTTCGAGGAGATACTGGTTGTCTTCGCCCGTGATCGCCACATGCATCGTGTCGCCATCGAGCTTCGCTTCGGCCTCACATTCGAAGCCCATAGTCACAAAGATACGATCCAGAATGGCGATCGCCTCAGCCGTCATGTCCTGGCCTTCGGCGGCAGGCTCCGAAGTGACCGGCGCTGGCGCGGCGCTGGCGTCCGTGTTGGCGGCGGAGGCTGCGTCAGGGGCGGGCACGTCCGCCGCCGCGACTGGCTCTGGCGCTGACTCTTGGCTTGCGTCGGCCTCCGGCGCGGAATCTTCCTGCTGTGCCGCCTCTTGCTGAGCCGTAGCCGTGGGCGCGGCCTCGGCGCTCTCGTCGGCAACAAAGAACGGGGGGAGGTTCTCGCCGCCGGCTTCGGCAGGTGCAGCGGGCGACTCGTCTTCCGGCACGGTCACAGTAACCGCGTAAACCGTACTCCCGAGGCCCCAGAAGTCCTCTGACTTCTCTTGCACCTCGTGCTGGAGGTCCGCGGCGTCGGCACCGAGGTCCTGTGCGGCCTGGGCCAGGGCTTCCTCAACAGAACTCGCTTCGTATGTCTTGGTCGTCATTGTCAGTTGCCTCGCTGGGCTTTCGCGGCCTTCTTGGCGGCCTTCTTGGCGGCCTTCTCGGCCTCGATCTGCCGGTCCATTGACCGGTTGACGTACAGCTGTTGGCCGATTCCGAGCAGGTTGTTCGACAACCAGTAGAGGACCAGGCCGCTGGGCACGTACAGGAACATGACGGTGAAGAAGATCGGCATAAAGCGCATCATGCGCATCATGCTGGCCTGCTGTGGGTCGGCCGCCGTCTGAGGAGTGAGCCGCTGCTGGAAGAACATGGAAGCGCCCATGAGCAGCGGCAAGACAAGGTAGGGGTCGTGGCTCGACAGGTCGGTCACCCAGAGGAAGAACGGAGCCTGGCGGAGCTCGATTGCGACTGAGAGCAGCGCGTAGAACGAGAAGAGGATGGGAATCTGCGCCAGCATCGGCAAACAACCGCCCAGCGGCGAGACGCCTTCGCGCTTGTACAGCGCCATGACCTCTTCGTTCATCTGTTGGCGCTTCTCGAGATCCTTCGCGCCCTTGTATTTCCCCCGGATCGCAGCCATCTGCGGCTGGAGTTTCTGGGTCTTGCGCATCGAGGTCATCGCCTTCTGGTTCAGGGGCCAGAAAACGAGGCGGAGTAGCGCCGTGAGCAGGATGATGGCGAGACCGTAGTTCGCCGTGAACGAGTGGATCGTGTTCAGCACGAACAGGAGCGGGCGAGAGATGAACCCCCAAATACCGAAATCAATCGCCTGCTCGAGCTCGTGGCCCTGTTGGGTTAGGTAGTCGTACTTCTTCGGCCCGAAGTAAACCGGCGCCGACAGCCCGAATGACGCGACGCTTGCCGCGATCGCCGGGACCTGGTGCGCTACGGGCGACTGGTCTTCAGCATCAACCGCAGCAGGCTGCTCAACGTCCACTACGGTGAGCAGGGCGCGTGGTGGCACGGGAGCCTCATCGAGCAGGAATGCGGCCAGGAAGTAGTGGCTCTCCTGTCCAACCCATAGGGGCCCGTCGATCGCCACGGGCGTCGCCAGGTCACCTGCCGACCACGTCTCGAGCCCGGCTGGACTGTAGATCAGAGCGCTCTCGGCCAGGTAAGCATTGCGGAGACCGGCGGGAACTTGATCCAGACCCGCGCCCAGGCCGAGAAACAGCTCTCCGAATCCGGTGCCGCTGGCGCTCACGTGGATTTGGTTGCCTGCGCCAGGGAAACGAATGGTCTTCGTCGCGGTTCGGCCGGCCCCGTCGGCCCACGAGTAGGTCACCAACACGGACTCATCGCCCGCAATGGTGCGTTCGTCGCCGAAGCCGCCGCCGTCCACGGACACCTCGAACAGCTCGTTGTTCAGCGCAGTGGCAGCACTGGCGATGCCGAACCACTCGAGTGGCAAGCGATTGGCCGTGGTCGCCGATGGGCTGACCAGGTCGAGCTCTGCCCCGGCGTCGTCACGGTACGCCGGCAGCACCATGCTCGTAATTCGACCGCCGCGGTTTGTAAGCGACGCCCTGTAATTCTCAGCAATGATGGTGACTTGCGACTCGATCGCCGTGGTCGTCGCCGTCTGCGCCTCAGCGCCCGGCGGCGTCAAACCGCTGTCGTCCGCTAGCGCTGGAATCGCTTCAGGGGGCCCTTCGGGGGCAACCTGTACCGGCGGCTCGAGTGACGGACGGTCAACTGGTGCCGGCACGAAGAAGAACTGGTAGGACGCCAGCACGGCCATCGAGAGAATGACCGCGAGAAGCGCTCGCAACTCCATCCGGGGTTCGTCGTTATGCATGCGGCGGTGGTACCGGGTCGTAGCCGCCCGACCTCAGAGGGTGACATCGCAGAACCCTACGTAGGGCAAGCCAAGAGCCTCGCGCCGCGCCGTAGGTTGCGATTGCTTCCCTCGCATAGGAAGAGCAGGTGGGTTGATAGCGACAGTGCGCCCCGAGATAGGGCGAAATGCAGACTTGGTAGAACCGAATTGTCGTGTCGAGAAGCCGGGCCATCATCGGGAGGCTTCGCTGGCGAGTTGGACCAACTCGGGCGCGAGTTCCCGTGGCTTGGCTCTGAAAATCGTGTGTCGGGCTACAACCACGTAGTCGAACCCCTGGGGCAGCTCGGGTTGAATGCCTCGGAACGCCTCGCGCACGAGACGCTTGGCCCTGTTGCGCCGCGCCGCCTTGCCGAGCTTCTTCGTGGCCGTGATGCCCAGGCGCGCCGGTGCGCCCGGCCGGGCCCGTGCGAAAAGGACACAGTGGCGCCCAACGCGTTTGTTTCCAGAGGCATACGCCTCAAGGAAATCAGCACGTCTGCGAACCCTGCGGCGCGCAGGATAGCCCTCCGGCTTCAACGGCCGAGAACTACAGCTGACTAGGCAGGCGCCAGGCGCTTACGGCCCTTGGCCCGACGACGGCGGATAATGGCGCGGCCGGCCCGCGAGCGCATGCGCGCCCTGAACCCGTGCACCTTCCTGCGACGACGCCGATTCGGCTGGAACGTTCGTTTCATTGAACTCTGGGGGGTTGGGCGCGCCGCCACCACGGGATGGTGTGGGACTTGCGCGCCTTGGGCTAGTGGGGGCGGCTTTCAGATTGCCCCCTTTGAGGTACGAACCGGGAAGGGTAAGCGGAGATCTCACGGCCGTCAAACGGTTTTGCGCTCAAGTGACAAAGATTCTAGCTGCCGAGTGTCGTCGCTGGTCCACTTCTTATCGTCGCGGTGTCTGGTGGGTTTTTCCACAGCCTTTTGGTCTTATTTACGCCATTTATTTGTTTGGTTTTTGGGCGTTGGACGGTCTTCCTGGCCTGTGCTATATTCCGCCCCCTTCGCAGCGCGGGTCGCCGCCTCCCTTTCCACGCGCCGCTGCAATCTGTTGCGTAAACGCCCTCGAAAGCTACGGATTATTGATTTTTAATAGGTGTGGATAAGTCTGTGAAAATCTGGTCTGGGGTCCGCTTTTAGGCGCGCCCACACCGGAACAGCGGGCCGTGAGTGTCTGTGGTTATGGATACGTGGGATCAACTGCTCGAGCATCTTGAACGGACGCTCGATCCACAGACCTTCGACACCTGGTTCCGGCCGACTTCCATGTTGGGCACCCAGAGCGGGGTTCTGTTGATCTCCGTCCCGAATGAGGTGTTCCGGGACTGGTTGACCCAGAAGTACGCCGGCCTGGTTCGCGAGGCTCTGGAGCTGTTCCCCGACAGCCCGGCCGACGTGCGCTTCATCGTCGAAGACCAGCACACCGAAATGGCTCCGGCGGTACCTGTCGCCGCAGCCCCGGTTCCAGAATCGGGGCCCTCGGGTGCGACGCTTAACCCGAAGTACACCTTCGGTTCCTTCGTTGTCGGCGCTTCGAACCAGTTTGCACACGCCGCGGCGCGCGCCGTCGCGGAGGGTCCCAGCCGCTCCTACAACCCTCTATTTCTGTACGGCGGCGTTGGACTCGGTAAGACCCACCTCATGCTCGCGATCGGGCACCACATCAGGAACTCGTTGCCAGACCTGCGCATCGTCTACCTGTCGTCCGAACGATTCATGAACGAGTTGATCAACTCGATTCGCTATGACCGCACGCATGAGTTTCGTGAGCGCTATCGAAACATCGATGTCCTTCTGATGGACGACATCCAGTTTCTGGCAGGTAAGGAGCGCACGCAGGAGGAATTCTTCCACACGTTCAACGCCCTGCACGAGGAGCAGAAGCAAATTGTCGTGACGAGCGATGCTCCGCCCAAGGAGATTCCCACCCTCGAGGAACGTCTCCAGTCACGGTTCGAATGGGGCCTGCTCGCAGACATCCAGCCGCCGGACCTCGAAACCAAGGTCGCCATTCTCAAGAAGAAGGCCGCCGCTGAGGCTCCTTCGAAGCACCTGCCTGACGACGTTCTGCTCTACATCGCGACGGCAAGCAAGAGCAACATTCGCGAACTCGAGGGTGCTCTGATTCGTCTGCTGGCATACGCGTCGTTGACTGGCGACGAGATCTCTCTAGAGCTCACGAAGACCGTCCTGCGCGATACGTTGCGGACTGGCGAGACCGCGATCACGATCGACACAATTCAGGACCGTGTCGCAGAGTTCTATGGTCTGCGACCCGGTGAGCTCAATTCCCGAAGCAATGCTCGCCGGATCACGCGGCCGCGGCAGGTCGCCATGTTCTTGTGCAAGGAACTCACCCCGCACTCACTCCCTGAAATTGGGCGTGCTTTCGGTGGAAAACACCACAGCACGGTCATCCACTCTGTGCGCAAGGTGAAAGAACAAATGGGCGATGACAACGATCTTCAACGTGGAGTGACGAATCTCCTTGAATCCTTCCGATAGCCTCAAACATGTGGGGTTACAGTAGGGCTGTTAGCGTTCAGTGAAACTGCCGTTCACTTCGATCACTACGCCGCTATCCACAGGACCGCAACACGCTATCCGAACAGCCTAAGTACTGGGTTTTGATGAACTTCCGGGGTTTTCCGCGATTTCAACAGCACCTACTACTAGTGAGGTACATAAAGAAACCAAATGAAAGGCGGATAAGCAGCAGATGAAATTCAGCGTCCAGCGTGAACACCTAGAGAACGAGTTGCAGTTTCTTCAAGGAATCGCCGAGAAGAAAAAGACGATTCCCATCCTGTCGAACATTTTGATGTCGGCTGACGTCGAGAATCTCTCCCTGGTTGCAACGGACCTGGAGGTCTCCCTCACAACACGCTGCCCTGCCTCCGTTGAAGATGCCGGCGGGATCACCGTCAGTTCAAAGAAACTCTCCGAGGTCGTGCGATCCCTCCCTTCGGGCGACATACATATGTCTTCGGACAACGGAGAGTGGCTCGAAGTTCGGGCAGGAGACTCATACTTCCGTCTGGTGGCCTTGCCGGTTACGGATTTTCCGGAAGTGCCCAGCACACATTTCGAGGGTGCGGTCCAGCTTCCCCATGCCATCTTCAGGGAGATGATTCGCCGCACGCTCTTCGCCGTCACCAAGGAGGACGTTCGGTACTCCTTGAATGGAGCACTTCTCGAGATCGGCGACGGCGTCATCCGCATGGTCGCTACGGATGCTCACCGGCTGGCGTTGGTCGAGAAGACCGACGCCGAGGTGGGAACCCAGGCCCAGGTACGAGCCATCATTCCGAAGAAGGCTCTCGCGGAGATCCGCGATCTTGGTGAGCCCGAGACGATGGCGTTCGCCCAGGATGACCATCACCTCTACTTCCAGATCGAGCACCGAGTGCTGGCGACGCGCGTCATTGAAGGGCAGTTCCCTGCCTACGAAAAAGTGATCCCGGAAGGCAACCCCGCTTCGGTACGCTTCTCGGCTGAAGCGATGGCCGCTGCGCTCCGGAGGGTGAGTCTTCTGGCCTCCGAGCGATCACGCGCGGTCAAGTTCTCGTTCGCCACAGGGGGCGCGACGATAACTTCGAGCAACCCGGAGATGGGGGAGGCCCGCGAGTCGCTCCCGCTCGCCTACGAGGGCGATGAGATCACCGTGAGTTTCAACGCTCAGTACATCCTCGATTTCCTGTCCGTTTCGACTACGGACGAGGTAGACATAGACCTCAAGGACGACTCGAGCCAGGGCCTCATGAAGCCCGTTTCGGACGAGGATGACCTCAAGTACAACTACGTCATCATGCCGATGCGGTTATAGTTTCGTAAGTACTTGTAAATAAAAGCCTTATGGCACATAGATAGCCGCCTAACGGGTGGTCTGAACACGCCGTTCACTGTATAATCAGTTACGACCGATTCGGGGTGAACAGAGCGTCCGAATGCGTGTTTTCTCTCGCGCATTCTGTGGCTCCTTCAGAGTCCATCTAGCGGCGCCCTTCTGGAGTGATCGGTCGGGCAATACGGGTTCTGGTTCCGACACAGCCGCGCCGTCGGCTCGCGTCGGACTTGGCCTCCTATGTGGCCGCATTTCCGCTGAAATCGGCCCACACTGACCGTCTGATTAAGTCGAGAAGTATGAGCTCGAATAAGAAAGCGCCCAAGGACTACGACGCCAGTTCCATCCAGGTCATCGAAGGCCTGGAGGCCGTACGCAAACGTCCTGCCATGTACATCGGCAGCACGAGCGGAGCTGGACTCCACCACCTGGTCTATGAGGTTGTCGACAACAGCGTCGATGAGTCGCTGGCCGGACATTGCGACGACATCACAGTCGTCGTGCACGCCGACAACTCGATCTCGGTGTCGGACAACGGTCGCGGCATACCGGTGGACATGCACAAGAAGGAGAAGCGTCCGGCGGCCGAAGTCGTCATGACAACACTCCATGCAGGCGGCAAGTTCGACAAGGACAGCTACAAGGTCTCCGGTGGCCTACACGGTGTCGGCGTTTCGGTAGTCAACGCTCTGTCGACGAGCCTGAAACTCGAGATCAAGCGCGACGGCGGAACCCACGTACAGGATTACGAGAAAGGCGTGCCTGTTTCCGGCCTCGAGAAGGTCGGGTCAGCCGACGACACCGGGACGAAGGTGACGTTCCTGGCGGACCCAGAGATTTTCACCGAGACGGTCTATCAGTACGACACGCTGGCTTCGCGACTACGCGAATTGGCGTTCCTCAATCGTGGATTGACGATTCGCCTGGTGGACGAACGCGAAGAGGAGCCGCGCGTCAAAGAGTTCTTCTTCGAAGGTGGGATCTCGTCGTTTATCGAGACGCTCAACAAGAACAAGAACCCGCTGCACAGCAAGCCCATCGCTTTTCGTGAAGAACGCGACGACGTCGTGGTCGACATCGCGTTGCAGTACAACGACGCGTATTCGGAAACGTTGTTCTCGTACGTCAACAACATCAACACCCGGGAAGGTGGCACGCACCTCACCGGATTCCGCACCGCGCTGACCCGAACCCTCAACGCCTATGCGCAGGCGAACGGGCGCGGCAAAGAAGTGAAGGCCTTGCAGGGCGACGACGCGCGAGAGGGATTGGTAGCGGTTGTTTCGTGCCTGGTGCCGGAGCCTCAGTTCGAGGGCCAGACAAAGACGAAGCTCGGCAACGGCGAGATCAAGGGCATCGTGGCGTCGGTGGTCAATGAAAAGCTAGCGGAGTTCTTCGAGGAGAACCCGAAGGCCGCGAACCGGATCATCACAAAGGCGGTGGACGCGGCCCGGGCCCGAGAGGCAGCCCGAAAGGCACGCGACCTGACGCGCCGAAAAGGCGCCTTGGATGCAGCGTCGCTTCCGGGAAAGCTGGCGGACTGTCAGGAGAGGGATCCAGAGCGCAGCGAGCTGTTCCTGGTTGAGGGCGATTCGGCCGGTGGCACCGCGAAGCAGGGTCGCGACCGACGCACACAAGCCGTGCTGCCTCTGCGAGGTAAGGTTCTCAACGTAGAACGAGCTCGCCTCGACAAGATGCTCAACAACGAAGAGATCCGCACGATCATCACCGCGCTCGGCACGGGGATCGATCAGGACTTCACGCTCGACAAGCTGCGATACCACAAGATCATTCTGATGGCCGATGCGGATGTCGACGGATCACACATCCGTACGCTCTTGCTGACCTTCTTCTACCGGCAGATGAAGCCGTTGATCGAAGAAGGAAATCTGTTTATTGCCCAACCGCCGCTCTACGGCGTGCGCAAGGGCAAGAAGATCCAGTACTTGTCGGACGAGCGGGCGATGACGCAGTTCCTCGTGGATCGCGCGGCGACCGGCCGCACGGTCAAGAGCGCCAAGAGCAAGAAGAAGATCGCCTCGGTGGGGCTCGTCAAGAAACTCCAGACGCTGCACCGCTATCGCTACTTTGTTGATCGCTTACGTCGTCGCGGCTTCGAGCAACGGTTGCTTGAGGTTCTGCTCGATGCCGGCCTGCGCTACCGCAAGCAGTTCGAGGCCGAGTCGGAACTCACGGCCATCGCCAAGAAGGTTGAAGCCGCCGGGTACGCCGCGTCGATCGAGCGTGATGACGAACACGGTTTGTTCGAGATGTTTGTCACCACGGTCGCGGATTCACTGACAACGCATGTGGCCGTGCGCCATGGCTTCGTTGATGGCGGCGAGTACCGCGAGATGGTCGCCCTGACAAAGGAACTCGAGGACCTCGGCCCCGCGCCGTACGTCGTCGAAGACGACAAGGGCGGAGAGGAAACACTCCAGTCCCGCGAGGAACTGCTCAATCATCTGCTCAACGCGGCGCGCAAGGGTATCCACATCCAGCGCTACAAGGGTCTGGGTGAGATGAATGCGGAGCAACTCTGGGAGACGACGATGAACCCCGAGACACGCCGCCTCGTGAAGGTCACGATCGAGGACGATGTCGCCGCAGACGAGATCTTCACGGTGCTCATGGGCAACCAGGTAGAGCCCCGACGCAATTTCATTCAGGAACACGCCCACGAGGTGGAAAACCTCGACGTGTAGCCACGTCGCGACGCGTTCCTGCCGCAGATTTCAAGCCACTAGCGACCGAGATAGCCCATGGATGTAATCGAACAGAACATCCCCGTCCCCGTAGAGGACGAGGTTCGCAAGTCGTATCTCGACTACGCGATGAGCGTCATCGTGGGGCGCGCCCTGCCCGACGTCCGAGATGGGCTCAAGCCCGTGCACCGGCGCGTGCTCTTTGCGCAGCAGCAGTTGAGCAACAACTGGAACACTGCTTACAAGAAGAGCGCTCGTATCGTTGGCGACGTCATCGGTAAGTACCACCCGCACGGCGATCAGGCGGTATACGACACCTTGGTTCGTATGGCGCAGGACTTCTCGATGCGGCACCCGCTCGTCGACGGCCAGGGCAACTTCGGTTCGATTGACGGCGACCCGCCGGCTGCGATGCGGTACACGGAGGCGCGGATGACCCGCCTCGCCTCCGAATTGCTAGCCGACATCGACAAGGAAACAGTCGATTTCTCGGCGAACTACGACGATTCGATGGAGGAGCCCGACGTACTCCCGGCGAAGTACCCGAACCTCCTGGTCAACGGCGCCACGGGTATCGCGGTCGGCATGTCCACCAACATCCCGCCCCACAACCTGGGCGAGATCGTCAATGCCACCATCGCGCTGATCAACGACAAAGACATCACGATCGATGGCCTTCTCAAGCACGTGAGCGGCCCAGATTTCCCGACTTCGGGAATCATCTACGGGGCCGCCGGCATCGTCTCTGCCTACAAGACGGGCCGCGGCATCATCCGCATGCGCGCACGCGCCAGCACCGAACGCGCCGCGAGCGGGCGCGACAAAGACAAGATCGTCCTCACAGAGGTGCCGTTCCAGACCAACAAGGCGAAGCTCATTGAGCAAATCGCCAACCTGGTCAAGAACAAGAAGATCGAGGGCATCGCCGACATTCGCGATGAATCGAGTCGCGAAGGAATTCGCGTCGTCATCGAGTTGAAGCGGGGCGAAGAGCCCGACGTCATTCTCAACAACCTCTACAAGCAGACCCAGATGACGTCGTCGTTCGGCATCATCCTGTTAGCGATCAAAGACGGCGCGCCGGTCGTCATGAACCTCAAGGAGATGCTGTCGTCGTTCGTCGAGCATCGCCGCGAGGTCATCACACGCCGCACCCTCTTCGAGTTGAAGAAGGCCGAGGCGAGGGCACACATCCTCGAAGGGCTGAAGATCGCACTCGATCATCTCGACGAGATCATCAAACTGATCCGTGGCTCCGAAAATAGCGAGATCGCTCGCACCGGGATGATCGCTAAATTCGGCATGACCGAGACCCAGGCGCAGGCCGTTCTCGACATGCGCCTGCAGCGTCTGACCGGGCTCGAGCGCAAGAAGATTCTCGATGACCTGGCCGAGACACTCGCGCTCATCGAAGAACTCGAGGACATTCTCGCCTCAGAGCGCCGGGTGTTGGACATCATCATCGAGGAACTCGAAGAAGTCCGCGATGCCTACGCCGACCCGCGCCGCACCGAGATCATCAACGACGCACAGGACTTCACAGTCGAGGACCTGATCGCCGAAGAAGACATGGTTGTGACGTGTAGCCACGCGGGCTACATCAAGCGAACCTCGCTAAGCCTTTACCGGCAGCAGCGACGCGGGGGCAAGGGTCGAATCGGCGCGGTTACCAAAGAGGGTGACTTTGTTGAACATCTCTTCGTGGCATCGACGCACTCATACGTCATGGTGTTCACCGAGTTCGGCATGGCCTACTGGTTGAAGACCTACGAGCTCCCACAGGGCGGGCCTGCCACGCGCGGCAAGGCGATCGTCAACTTGCTACCGCGTCTCGCCAAGGGTGACAGCGTGGCCACGATCCTTCCGGTCGAAGAGTTCGAGGACGGTCGGAACATCCTGTTTGCCACGGAACAGGGCGGCATCAAGAAGACCGAACTGACCGCGTTCTCGCACCCGAAGGTCACAGGCATCATCGCCATCAAGATTCAGGACGGCGACCGCCTGCTAGACGCGAAGCTGACCGACGGTGACCAGGACGTGCTGATTAGCACCTATCAGGGCAAGTCGATCCGGTTCGGTGAAACCGATGCGCGGCCGATGGGACGAGCGACGATGGGTGTTCGCGGAATCAATCTGGCCGAAGGCGACATCGTGATTGGCTTCGATACGATCCGCGCCGACTTCGGCACCGTACTCACCGTGACCGAAAACGGTTTCGGCAAGCGCACCGAGGTGGCGGACTATCGGCGCCAGAAGCGTGGCGGCCAGGGCCTGATTGACATCAAGACATCGCCGCGTAACGGCCCGGTCGTTGGCTCGTGTGTTGTCACCGGTGAAGACGACGCCATGCTGATCAGCCAGTCCGGGAAGCTCATCCGGATCCCGACAAGCGGGGTCAAGGTTCAGGGTCGGAACACGCAGGGCGTGAAGATCATCGACCTGGGTGATGACGATCGGGTTGTCGCGCTGTCTCGCCTGGCCGAAAGCGAAGGTGACGGGGACGACGACGCGGAAGACGCGGACGAGTAGTCCACGCGCATCGTCAGACGGCGTAAGTCGGGGTGACACCAAACTGCCCCGCAGTGGCTCCGAAAACGGTTCCCCAGAATCGCGCCTGAGCGCCACGGGGACCCGCAGCCGGGTGATTGGGCGCGCTCGTTGCGGCACGCGCCCACGGCGCACCTCGCACCAGAGAGCGAGGGGTGGTTGCGCCGAAATCAGGTAGCTAGCAATTCCAGCTTGGCGAACTTCGCGATCAGGTGTTTTGTACCCGCGCGAGCGAACGAGACGGTGATCTTGAGCCGATCTCCAGAACCTTGGGTCTGGACCACGCGACCAGCACCGAACATCGGATGGAACACGGCGGTGCCCTCCGAGAGGCTGGAGAGGTTCGCCGGCACTCCGGTGCCCCGCGCGTGCGGGTCGACGGGCCGGGCCACCTTGCGCGCCGCCGCTCGGGGTGTGGCTGGTCGGCGCCCGACGCGAGGTTCATAACTACGCGATGACGCACTGCGCGAGCGGGCCATCGAGCCGCGAGCGGCAGCAGCCACCGCGCCGGGCTCCTCGTCCACCACAAGGTGACGTGGGTCGATCTCGCCCATGAACCGCGAAGCGAGTTGGATACGCTCTCGACCCTGAATGCGCCGAGTGCGTGCCGCCGACAAGAACAGGTTCTTCCGAGCCCGCGTCATCGCGACGTAGGCAAGACGACGTTCCTCTTCGAGGTGTCCTTCGTCGAGAGCGGAGGCGTGAGGAAAAAGACCCTCCTCGAGGCCGACAACGAAAACCGTGTCGAACTCGAGGCCTTTCGCCGCGTGAATCGTTGTGAGGTGAACACCGCCGCGTGACCCTTTGCTCGAGTCGGCATCGGCGACGAGGGCGGCGCGGTCCAGGTACGCCTCGAACGATTCAGCCGCGGTGTCTTCGCCGCCAAACTCGTAGGCCGAAGCGATCAACTCGTCGAGGTTAGCCAGGCGGTCGGCGCCATCCTGCTGAGAATTCAACCAGGTGCGGTAGCCGCTGTCGCGGAGCAAGGCTTCGAGCAAGTCACCGAGGGAGATTCGATCGATGCGTTCGGCGAGCTTGTGCAGCAACGCAGCGAGCGACGCGGCACCGGCGGCAGCGCGCGGAGGAGTGCCGCGCGCAACCAGAAACGCCTCGGGGTCCGATTGCTCTCCCGCTTCACGAATAAGCGACATCACGCTCTCGCGGCCCTCGGCCAACTTCGCGATCGTCGCCGGACCAAGTCCGCGCGGCGGCAGCGCGCAGACGCGCGCCAAAGCGTCGTCGTCGTCAAGCTGAACAACGCGTAGGTACGCGAGCAGGTCCTTCACTTCCGATCTACGGAAGAAGGTCGGGCCGCCAATTACACGGAACGCCAGCTTCCGACCGGCGAGCTCCTCCTCGAAGGGGCGCGACTGGGCGTTGGTTCGATACAGGATGGCCATGTCGGTGAGCGCGGTACCCGCCGCAACACCCTGCGCAATCAGCTTCGAGATCCAGACGGCTTCGCTGCGTTCGGTCGAGCAGTACGTGAGTCGTGGCTTTGTGTCGCCCGGAAGCTCCGTCCAGAGCTCCTTGCCAAGCCGCTCATGGTTGTGAGCCACGAGTGAATTCGCGGCAGCGAGGATGGGACGTGTCGAACGGTAGTTCTGTTCAAGTCGCACCGTCGTTGAACCAGGGAAGTCGCGCTCGAAGTCCAGAACGTTGGCGATGTCGGCTCCACGCCAACGGTAGATGGACTGGTCCTCGTCGCCCACCACCATGATCGCGCTCTGCTCACCAAGAAGCGCCCTGATGAGCCGATACTGCAGCCGGTTGGTGTCCTGGTACTCGTCCACGAGGAAGTGTTGGAACCGTCGCGGGTCGGCGATGGCTGCCCCGCTGGCGAGAAGACGTAGCGGCCACGCGAGCAGGTCGTCGAAGTCCAACGCGTTGCGCCGGTCCATTGCCGTCCGATAGGCGTCGTAGACACGTCCGGCGTAGCGCTGCTCCGACGGTCGCCCGGCCTCATCCCAGGACCGTGGATCTTCGAGGCGATTGATTCCTCGGCTACACGTTTCGAACAAACCGCGCGGACGGAATTCACGCGAATCGATGTTCAGTTTCTTCTGGCAATCGCGCCACACCGCCATCGAGTCGGCGCGGTCGTAGACGGCGAATCCGATCCGCGGTGCACCCGTTCCGCCCGAAGCGTCACGCAGCAGGCGGAGGCCCAGTGCGTGGAAGGTGAGCAGCCAGAGACCATCAGGCTCCGAGCCGAGCAGCGTACCCACGCGGTTGCGCATCTGCGAAGCGGCACGGTTGGTGAAGGTCACGCCACAGATGGCGGTGGCCGGCACGCCCTGGCCGATCAGCCAGGCGATGCGATAGGTGATGACGCGGGTCTTTCCCGATCCGGCGCCGGCAAGCACAAGACAAGGACCCCCGCCGTGCGTGACGGCCGCGAGTTGCTGCGGGTTGAGGTCTGCCTGTAGCTGTTCGAGTTCCACGCCGCCAGTCTAAGGGGCGTTCGCCGGTGCTGCCGGCCGACTACTCGACTGTAACGGACTTCGCCAGATTGCGCGGCTGGTCGACATCGCAACCCAGGCGCACCGCGACGTAGTACGAAAGCAACTGGAGCGGCACACTGGCGAGCAGCGGCGCAAACTCCGGTAAGCAATCGGGAATCGAAAGCAGTTCGTCGCTGAAGTCAGCGAGATTCTCGTCGCCTTCGGTGGCCACAGCGAGGATGAAGCCATCACGCGCTTTGGCCTCCTGCATGTTACTCGCGGTTTTCTCGTAGAGGTCGGACTGTGGCGCGAGCGCGACGATCGGGACGCCGTCGTCGATCAGCGCGATCGGCCCGTGTTTCATCTCGCCCGCCGGATAACCATGGGCGTGGATGTACGAGATTTCCTTCAACTTCAGCGCACCCTCGAGGGCGATCGGGTACAAGAGGCCGCGGCCGATAAACAGGAACTGCTTGAAGTGCTGTACCCGTCGCGCGACTTCGTCGATCTTGTCGGCCTGGGCAACGATGCCTTCGATCTGCCCCGGAAGTCGCGCGAGATTGTGTAGCCGGAGTTCGATCGCTTCGCGCGATAGTCGGCCCCGGAGTTCCGCCAGCTTGAGTGCGATCAGATACAGGCACGTCAATTGAGTCGTGAAGGCCTTCGTCGAGGCGACGCCGATCTCCGGACCGGCCTGGGTCAGGAGCACGCCATCGGAGATTCGCGTCGCCATCGACCCAACGACGTTGCAGATGGTCCAGAGCTTGGCGCCTCGATCCTTGGCCTCGCGCGTGGCGGCGAGGGTGTCGGCAGTCTCACCTGACTGCGTGATTGCGCACGCGACCGCGCCGTCGGCAACCAACGGGTCGCGGTAGCGGAACTCACTGGCGTGATCCACCTTAACGGGAACGCCGGCGAGCTTTTCAATCCAGTACTTGCCGACCAACGCGGCGTGCCACGAGGTGCCACAGCCCAACAGCAGGAGCTCCGACATGGAGTTCGCGAGGTCCTCGTCGAGATTCAACTCGCCCAGGTCGATTTGGCCTGTGTGTCGATTCACGCGACCAATCAAGCTGTCGCGGATTGCCGTCGGCTGCTCGTGAATCTCCTTGAGCATGAAGTGCTTGAAGCCGCCCTTCTCCGCGGTGACCGGGTCCCACGTCACGCGCTGCGCAACAGCCTCGACGGCGTTCCCGGCACCGTCCTGGATCGTAACTTCGTCCGGGGTCACGACCGCCAACTGTCCGTCGTCGAGGAACACGACATCGCGGGTGTAGCCCATTACTGGCGGCACGTCCGAGGCGATGAAGTTCTCGTTCTCGCCGAGGCCCACGACGATCGGTGGGCCCTGTCGAGCGGTGACGAGTTTGTCGGGCTCATCCGCCGACGCCACAACGATGGCGTAGATACCTTCGAGGTCATCGAGGGTGCGCCGCACCGCGGCCGCCAGATCACCTTCGTAGTAGCTGGACACCAGGTGAACGATGACCTCCGTGTCGGTCTCCGATACGAACTCGACACCGCGTTCTTCGAGGCCGCTACGCAGTTCGAGGAAGTTCTCGATAATGCCGTTGTGCACCAGCGCGATCCGGCCGGCCGCGTCCTGGTGTGGGTGGGCGTTCTCCGTGGTCGGCTTTCCGTGGGTTGCCCAACGTGTGTGGCCGATCCCGTAGGCGCCAGCCAACGGATCGTCGGCGAGTTCGGTCTTGAGATTGACCAACTTTCCGGCAGCACGGCGGATCCCAACCGAGCCGCCACGGTCGACAACGGCTACACCCGCGGAGTCATAGCCGCGGTACTCCAGACGCGTGAGTCCCTCAAGAAGAATCGGAACGACATCGCGGTGGCCGACATAGCCGACGATTCCACACATCGTGTTCAGTCCTTGTTGGTGTTCTTGCGCTCAGCCCAGCCGGTCTTCACGATCTGCCGACCGCGAGCCACGCCGAGAGATTCGTCCGGCAGGTCTTTGGTTATCGTCGACCCGGCGCCGACATACGCACCGTCGCCGATGCGCACCGGTGCCACAAGCGCGGTGTTCGATCCAATGAACGCACCTTCGCCAATCGTCGTCTTGTGCTTGTTCTTCCCGTCGTAATTGCACGTGATTGTGCCGGCACCGATGTTCGCGCCCGCCCCCACGTCGGCATCGCCGAGGTAGGTCAGGTGGCTGGCCTTGGCGCCCGCTCCCAGGCGCGTGTTTTTCATTTCCACGAAGTTGCCGACCTTCGCTCCGGGGCCCACAGATGCGCCCGGCCGAAGTCGTGCGTAGGGACCCAGGCTGGCTCCGGCCTCGACGGTGGAATCTTCGACGATCGTGCCGTCCAACACCGTGACGTCATCGCCGATCGTACTCCGCGCGACCCGGACGTTCGGGTACACGGTGCACCCGGCGCCGATGCGTGTCCCGGCTTCGAGCGTTACGCCTGGGTAGAGCGTCGTGTCCGCGCCAACCTCGACGTCGGTGTCGATGAGAACGGTGTGCGGCATCCTCACGGTGACGCCCGCAGCCATGAGTTCATCGATCTTGCGGGCGCGCAGAACTTCCTCGCAGCGCCCGAGCTCCGCACGCGTATTGATTCCTTGCACCTCTTCCGCGTCGTCATGAACATAGAGTTCCACGCGGCCCCCCTGACTCCGTATTACGGCAAGAGTGTCGGTCAGGTAGTACTCGCCCTGTGCGTTATCCGGAGTTAGCGCCGCGAGCGCCTCGCGCATGGCCTCCGCGCGGAAGAGATAGCCGCCCGAGTTGACCTGCGTGACAGCACGTTGCTCCTCATCACAGTCAGCCTCTTCGACGATGCGATCGAGTGAACCGTCGCTGTCGCGAACCATCCTGCCGTATCCGGTCGGGTCCTCGCGCTCGACAGCAAGGAACACGCCGTCGGCGTTGCCCTGAGTCTCGATCATTCGTCGAATTGTGTCGGGGCGGAGGCACGGACCATCGCCGTTGAGCACCAGCACCAGTCCATCTGCAGGTTCGAGCGCACGCAGGCCGCACGCGGCCGCGTCGCCCGTGCCACGCGGTGGGTCCTGAACAGCGTAGGCAACATCGTCACCGAAGACTGCTCGCATCGCGTCGTGATTCTGCGGCACCACCAGCGCGATGTTCTCGACGCCGGCTGCGCGCACCGCGTCGACGACGTGCCCAACCACAGGCCTGCCGGCGAGCGGATGCAGGACCTTCGGCAGCGAGCTCTTCATGCGCGAGCCTTCGCCCGCGGCAAGAATCACGACCGAAACGGTCGACATGGTGCTATTCGGCTTCAGGTTCGGCCGCCGCTACCAGGTCGCGGAAGTCCTCGTGCACGCGGAGGGAAACGAAGTCCGGGTCGTTCGTGGCGTACACACGGTTGGCGTCGTTCGAATCGACGGCCGTGCGAAGCGCCTCGATAGCGGCCTCGATATCTCCGCTCTGCGCGAGCGCCGCTGCCTGGCAGTAGAGAACGCGGTCATCGCCAGGGGCGAGATCCAGCGCACTCCCGAACGACTCGAGCGCATCGAAGGGCGCACCGTCGTTGAGCTGCATTACGCCGAGCAGGTAGTAGTCGTCTGCATTCTCGGGATTGAAGTCGGCGCTGCGACCACGGCGTTCAATTGCCGTCATGTACTGGCGCGCACGGCCGACAAGCGTCGAGTTCTTCGGGCTCTTCTCGATGACGTCTCGAAAGTAGTCGAGCGACTTGCCGAGGGCGCCATCGTGGAACCGCTTGACGCCTTGCTCGAACTTGCCGATCACCTGCTTCGCACCCTTTTCCTGGCGCGCAGTCTCGCGGCGTTCACTTTCGACCTCGGCAGCTTCGAGTTCAGCTGCCAGGCGCTCTGCGCGCTCTTCGTCAGTTTCTGTCGGTGCCATCGGCTGCCGTGGCAGCAGCGACGCACTCTTGATCGGTGTCGGACCAGTTTCTACTGGCGTGTCCTCGACCGGGTCCGCAAGGGGCGGGAGCACTGCGGGCATGGGATCGTTTTCCTTATAGTCCTGCTTCTTCAGGCCCATCCGGCGGATTTTCGACTCCATGGCCTTCTGAGTGACCCCGAAGTGGTCGGCGAGTTCGGCATAGGTCTTATGCCTGAAATGCTCGCGGATATGGAGCTCGTTTTCTTCCGTCCAGATCTTGGCTGTCATATGTGCCTGAAGAGCGCCGAAGTCGTTGCGCGGTCGCGTGGCAAAAGTCGAGGCGTTGGCGATTATAGGTCCGCTTAGGTGCCCCCACAAGAAAGGGCACAGTTGACATCGCTAGGGGGCGTGACTACTGTCCGGCAGGCGGGCCGCAATGGCGTACAGAAAGTGGACCTGCGGTCGCTCGAGTCGTTAGGGGGAAGACGTGCTCAAGAAGCTCACCTGGCTGGGACACGCAGGGTTCTTTTATGCGGGACCGCCGCGGGTATACATCGACCCGTTTCGGATCGGGGCAGGGCCCGTAGCAGACCTCGTTCTGCTCACGCATCCACACTACGACCACTGCTCTCCTGCGGCATTGCAGCACATCGTGGGGCCGGATACCGAGATCCTGTGCCCGCCCGACTGCCTCACAGCGCTCAGCAAACTTCCCGGCTCCCGTCGAATCGTTGAACCTGGCACCAAGGTCGACCTGAACGGCGTCCGCATCGAGGCGGTGCCGGCGTATACACGCAAGAGCCGCATGCACGGTCGCGACAACGCCTGGGTCGGCTACGTCGTACAGATCGACGGGAAACGCTTCTACCATGCGGGCGACACCGACTACATTCCCGAAATGCGGGGCCTGCAGGTCGACGTGGCGTGCCTGCCGATCTCGGGTGGCGAGACGATGACGGTCGTCGAAGCGGCGGCCGCAGCCAACAGCATTGCACCGCAGGTCGTGGTGCCGATGCACTACGGAACCCTCGGGGATGACATCGATCCCGAGTTGTTCAGCAACCTGACGCGCATCCCGGTTCACGCCCTCCAGCGGGATCCGGCGTTCGCGGGCGAGTAACCCCGCGGATGGGAGCTGCGCGCAGCGGCGCGGGGCGCCGCCGAATCATCCTGTACTTTTCCGTCCTCGCAGTGGTGACGGCCAGCTGGATCGCCTGGACCATGGCTGTCGGCGTTCTCGGCTACGCGCCGCCGCAGCGCGGGGCGGCCAATGGCGAGACACCAATCGGCTGGCTATGGCGTGGAGCGGTGCACGTGCACACGGTGATGTCGGGCGATGCATCGGGCACCGTCGGCGAGGTCGCGGCGGCGGCCAAGCAAGCCGGCTTGGACTTCGTCGTCATCACGGACCATTCGCGCGCTGGACGCGCCGAGGAGCCTCGTCGACCGCGTTCGATTGACGGTGTACTGGTGATCTTCGGCGAAGAAGTGAGCCTCGACGACGGGCATCTGGTGGCGATCGGAACGGCCAACCACCGCTACACCATCGGGCCTTCTGCGCGGCAGGCGATCGATGATGTACGTCGACTCGACGGTTACTCATTCGCCGCCCATCCCGATGCCCTCGCGACGCCGTGGCGCGGTCGACTCGGAGCACTCGATGGCGTGGAGGTAGTGAATCTTGCCTCGGCGTTTGAACATCTCTTCGACGGCAGCTTCGCGCAGATCTTCCGTGCCGCGCTGACCTATCCGGCGAACGCTGCGGCGACCTTGCTTCTGGGCCTCGATCGGGTGCCGGAGACGATCGCCAAGTGGGATGCACGCACTGCGCTCGGCGCGGAAGCGCCGCGACCACTGAGCGCGATCGCCGCCGCCGATGCCCACGGCCCACAGTTTCTGGGGATGCCCACCTACGAGCAGGCGCTCGCGGCGGTCACGGTGTCGATATGGCTGGCCGACTCGCCTGCCGATCTGGCTGACCGCGACCGCGATGCCGCAACGAAGATTGTCGACGCGTTGGCCGCCGGTCGGTCCGCGGCGGTGATCGGTGCCGCTGGAACCGCGCCGGGTTTTTCGTTCCACGCAGAAAGCGCCGGCGAAGCGAACGCGGTTCTGGCGCCAGGCGAAATGGGAGAGACAGACGACAGCTCCTGGCGGCTCGTGGCGACCCTCGGTGCTCCGGGCAACTACAGGGTTGAGTTGCTTCGTGATGGCGTGCCGGTCGCGGAACAAATGGGCGACACGCTGACCTTCACCGTGGTCGAGCCCGGGACGTATCGGGTGCAGGTATTTCGTACAGACGGCCCTGCGGGGGCAGGCCTCGAGGGATCGCGTCCCTGGATTGTCAGCAACCCGATCTATCTTTGGCCCGCGGAAGCGATTCGTCGGACGCGCCGGTTCCTCGCACCACCAGTTCCAGGGCCGCTGCCTGCGGTTTCACTACTCTCGATGTCTGGCTGGTCGGCGGAAGCCGACGCGTTGTCGGCAAGTGCAATGGCCCCCCTCGATGGCGGTCTCCGATGGGAATTCACCGTGCCTCGCCAGGAACAGGCCGACATCCACTCGGCGCTGACCTGGCGGCCGCAGGAGGTCACGGACTGGTCCGACTACCGAGGCCTCAGCACGAGCCTGGCAACGGAGAGAGAGTGGCGGATCGCGATCCACTTGTGGACCCGTGATGGTTCCGGGACCATCACCACGTGGGAGCAGGTGGTTCCGGCGCGGCCACCGGAGTCGACGAGCGGCGTCCTGTGGTCAGCCTTCCGGCGCCTCGGCGCGGCCGATCAGGGAGTCGTCCCCGGGTCGTTGACACCGGAGGATCTCAGCGACATGGCGGGTGTGGCGCTCCTCGTCACACCCTTCCTCATGCGGCCGGGAACCGACACGACGATCGACGTGCGTGAGTTCGGACTGATCGGGAACGACTAACCGTCGCTGTTTATCGTCTCCCAGATCCGCGCGAATACCTCCGATTCGAGCAACCGTTCGATGAGCGCCGTATCGCCCAAGCCGCGCAGGGTTGCGGTCTTGAGCCACGGGTCGAGCACGAGCGCTTGACGGCCCGCCTCCCCGGCGGCGTCCATCTCGTTGCGAGCCACATGGATGCGCGCGAGGAGCATCCAACCGTTGGCGTCTTCAGGGTCGAGCGTGACGACACGTTTGGCCGCTGCGAGCGCGTCGGCATGTTCACCGGCGCGCAGCGCGCGCCTCGCCTCGCCGCTGGCCAGCTGCGCCTCGCGGAGCCGCATGAGGCGGCGAAGCTCGCGAATCGGCGCAGGATGGTCGTCGACGCGGAGATCGATGTACCGGTCGTTCCCTCCGTAGCCAGCCCCCGCCCGCACGACCAGGAGCGCGGCGGATTGACGGCCACGGACATCGCCGCCCGCCGCCTGGCCGGCAGAGAGCGCGGCCGTGAGACGGCTGGCGAGGTCGCCCTTCGTGGTCTCGAACGTCGTCGCCATCGCGTCGACCACCTCGGGACCAGCAAGAATGTTGCCCTGCGCCGCGTAGTGCGTCCCGACGCGGTGGCCGGCCCACGCGAGGCACGCGTCGCCAGTGAACGCGGCGGCATTGCCCTGAGCATCCACGATACCCAGTTGGCGCAACGCGCGGTCGTCATCTATCTCGGTGAGAGCGTTCACGACGGCTTCGGCGTCGTCGCCTGCATCGAGCTGCGCTAGCCCGTCAGGTCCATACGCGGTGTTGGCGTACGACTGCGTCGCAACGGCTCCGACACCCGCGCGTGCCCACGGAACCACCGAGCCCACCGCGAAGAACTTCGACTGAACCGCGATGCCGAGATCACCGGTTTCCGGGTCATAGCCGACGATCGAGAAAGTGGCCACGGGATCGACAGGCGTCGGTAGCGCCGTGTGCACGATTGAGGCGCGGCGCGCCTGGTAGGCGCCCAGCGCGCCTGCTCCCAGCGCAACGAGGAGGGCGATCGTGCCCACCGGACCGAAGCGTCTTAGCGCCGTCATGACGTCTCCCGCGATTGTGTGAGAATGCGACCCCGTGGCAGCGAGTATAGCCGCGGTGAGATCTCAATCTACGAGGGTAGGCGAGCGAGCACATGACGACGAAACGGGGATGCTTGATCGCACTCGAGGGGATCGACGGTTGCGGCAAGTCCACACAGGCGCGCCAACTGGTCGCGACGCTCACGGACAAGGGGCACCCGGCTGTGACCTTTCGTGAGCCCGGCGACAGCGAGTACGGGCAAGAACTCCGGAGGGTCTTCGTCGAAGGCCGTGACATCACTCCCGAAGAAGAGATGCGCCTGTTTCTCGAAGACAGGCGCATCGACGTGCGCGACAACATCGAGCCGGCCCTGGCTTCCGGGAAGCACGTAGTGATGGATCGCTACTACCTGTCGTCCGTTGTCTATCAAGGCGTGCTTGGACTCGACCCGGCGATGATTCGGAGCACCAACGAAGCCATCGCACCGCGTCCTGATCTCACACTCATTCTCGACCTGCCGGTCGATGTGGCGCTGCAGCGAATCGAAGCGGCGCGCGGTGGCGCGAACTCGTTCGAAGGCAGGGCTTACCTGGAGAAGGTCCGCGCGCTCTACCTGACGTTCGCGGACGAGAATTCGATCGAGACCATCGCCGCCGACACGACGCCGGATGCAGTGCAGGCCGCCCTGGTCGCGCGAGTGCTCGCTCTGGTAGCGGGGTCGCCGCCGGCCTAGTCGCGCAGGAGGTGCGCGAAGCGTGAGTCGAACAGCGACGCGCCCACCGAGAGCCCGCCATCCACCGGAAAGAGGCCACCGGTGATGTACCCGGCGCCATCCGACGCCAGGAAAGCGGCGAGAGTCGCGACTTCTTCGGCCGTCCCAAAGCGACCCATCGGTACCGAAGTCCGAATGGACTCGCTCGCTTCGTCAGAAGCCCACAGCGCCTTTCCCGCGCCCTCTGTGGGCACCGGCCCCGGAGCGATCGCATTCACTCGAATCCCGGCGCCCGCCCATTCGACAGCGAGTGTTCGGGTCAACGACAACACGCCAGCCTTGGCGGCACCCGAGTGCGCCACGAGCGGCGCTGCACTATCGGCATACGTGGCCACGATATTCAGAATCACGCCGGCGCCCTGCTCCGCCATCACCTCGTGAACCGCCCTCGAGCAGTGGAACGTCCCGTCGAGCACAATGCCGCGCACCGCGGCCCAGCCGCCCGGACTGAGCTCTTCGGCGCGGACCAGGAAATTGCCGGCCGCGTTGTTCACCAGAATGTCGAGACGTTCGAATTGCTCGATCGCCGTGTCGACGGTGTGCTGCACGAGCGCCGGGTCGCGTACGTCACACACGATGGGGAGCACGCGATGGCCATGCTTGCGGAGCGACGCGGATGCGGTGTCGAGACGATCGCGACTCCGACCGGCGATCGCCACGTCAGCACCCAGTTGCGCGAACAGGTCGGCGATCGCAAAACCGAGCCCGCTTCCACCGCCGGTGATGAGAGCGGCCTTCCCAGCGAGAACGTTCGGTGCGAGGGTGTTCATCGCCTAGACGTTGAAGCGGAAGTGGCAGACGTCGCCGTCCTGCACCGTGTAGTCGCGACCCTCGACACGCAGCTTGCCGAGTTCACGACACTGGGCCTCCGAGCCGTGTTCGACCAGATCATCCCAACGCGTGACTTCCGCGCGGATGAAGCCACGTTCGATGTCCGAATGGATCTTCCCTGCAGCGACGGGTGCCTTGCTGCCGGCGCGCACCGGCCAGGCGCGACACTCGTCCGGGCCGGCGGTGAGCATGGTGATCAGCTGCAGCAATTGGAACGCCGAACGCACGAAACGATGACTGGCGGGTTCGCCCAGCCCCAGTTCCTCGTAGAACTCCGCGCGGTCTTCCTCGGGCATCTGCGCGATGTCCATCTCGACTGCGGCCGAGAGCACAACCAACCCACTGCCTGCTGCCTCGGCCGCCGCGGTCAACGCCGCAGGTGGTTCGGCCGCGACCGCGTCCTCGGCAACGTTGAGCACGATAAGGAGCGGCTTCAGCGACAGAAACTGATAGCCGGAGACGGCTTTGCGCTCGTTGGTGTCGAGGTCGAGCGAGCGTAGCGGCTGTTCGCTCTCGAGATGCTCCAGAATCCGCTCGAGGAGTTTCAGCAACTGCGGATCCGACCGGTCTTTGCGCAGCCTGTCGACTCGTCGCTCGACGATCTCGAGATCGGCGAGAACGGTCTCGATCTGGAGATCCTGGAGTTCACGGTCGGGGTCCGCGACTTCGGCCGCGGCAGGGTTGTCGAACGCGCGCAGTACCTGGCAAAGGGCGTCCATCTCGCGCATGGAGTTGAGCACCGAGCGGTCGAGTTCACGACTCCCGGTACCACCCGCGATGTCACAGAACGTGATCTCCGCGTAGGTGGTCTTCTTCGGCGAGTAGAGGGCCGTGAGCTGGTCGACACGATCGTCGGGCACACGCACTACACCGAGATTCTTCGTGCCAGGTTTGGCGGTACCGTAGCCGGTGTCGGCATCCAGCCCGGTGAGGGCGTTGAACACCGTGGTCTTGCCACAGCCTGGGAATCCTACGAGGCCTATTTTCATAACCTCGGGACGCTACTACGGTCGCGGCAGAGCCGCACGCTCACCGATCGCTGTTCCTCGAGCCAGGGCGCGTGCGGTGAAGCACGACGTCGGCGTAGCTGGCCTTGGCGGCGACGTTCGTGTTGTCGCCGTCAGTCATCAGGAAGACCCGCAGCAGGGTGCCGGGCTCTTCGTCCGGCCAGATGCGCTTGTAGTCCTGCAGGAGGTTCCGCGTCGCGGTGCGCCACTGACCCGCATGTTCATCCCCGGAGTTCTGCACGATGCGATAGAACTTGAACTTCCAGAACAGCGCGCCAGCTTCCTGCACCAGCACGGTGCCCTCGGGAATAGAGCGGGTCCAGACGTAGGCGATCTCACGATGGTCGCCAAGGACACCGGCGACCTGCCACGTAGGGATAGTCCGGAACCTGAATTGCGACCCCGTCCGCCTCCGCCTGTTCGCGCGCCGAAGTTGCGAATGAACTCGGCGGACGGTCGCACCTCTTGATCCAACCCCAGGACGGATCGATCGGCAGCGGCCCAGCCAACGTCGGAATTTGCCAGTACTTGAGCGCCGAGTCGTCCACCTGGATCGTGACGCCGTTGGCCCCGATGGTTACCCGGCCGTAGCCCTGGCAGCGGCCGTAGTCGCGGCGCTGCCACACGCTCATGTCCAGCGCCAGGGTCGCGGGCGGATCCTGGGGAATGGCGAACGCGTGGGCGAGACCGGACGAGAGTCCGATCAGCCCGATGGCCGTGCCGAGGCGAAGTAGGAAAGGCGTCACAGCGGGAGGTCACCGATAGCTCGTTGCGGGAACACTCCACCATTGTGCCTGCCGGCGGCGGCGCCGGTCGATGATTCACTGTGGATTAGTCGACGCGTGCCTTCTTTCGTTGCGCTACTCGCCTTCCCACCCGCGTCCGCGGACAACGCGGCCCGGCAGCGCACCGGTGTGTTCGCCGTCGCGGAGAACCTGCTCGCCGTTCACGAAGACGTGCACCATTCCGGTGGAGTATTGGTGCGGTTCCTCGTAGGTGGCGTGGTCGCCGATCGTGCTGGGATCGAAAATCGCCACGTCGGCGAAGAAGCCGGGTGCGAGCATGCCGCGCGCATCGAGACCAAGGTTCCCGGCAGGCAGGCTGGTGAGCTGCCGCACTGCGCTCTCGAGCGTGATCACGCCGCGTTCACGAACGTACCTGCCGAGCAACCGCGAGAAGTTGCCGTAGGCTCGCGGGTGGGTGCTTGTGCGGGTGAACGGATCTTCGGTCGCCATCGAGGCGGCGTCCGAACCGAAAGACACCCACGGGAGCGCGATCTGTTTTTCGATGTTCTCCTCGGACATGAGGAAATACACGACCTGTACGCGCGTGCCGTCCTCGACTACGAGGTCCATCGCGGTGTCGGCCACCGATGTGCCACGTGCCTCTGCAACGTCGGCGAGGGTCATACCGGTGTATTGCTCGCGCAGTGACTCGTTCTGGAAGCCCACCAGCAGTGTGCCCTCGGCGCCGGCGGCAAGCATCAGGTTCTCCCAGTCGTCGGTCGGCGACGTCATCTCGTCGCGCAGCCGTGCCCGGATCGACGGGTCCTGGAGACGCTCCGCCCAGGCGCGGTAGCCGCCTTCCTGGACCCACGGCGGCATCGCTGCATCGAGTCCGGTCGAGCCCGCCGTGTAGTTGTACATATCGGCGGTAATCGCGAGTCCCTCCGCGCGGGCGGCTTCGACCCTGGCGATCGCCTCGTCCATCTTCGACCAGTTTTCCTGCCCGGCCGCCTTCAAGTGGTAGATCTCCGCGGCCACGCCCGCTTCGCGCGCGATGGTGATCAACTCATCGATTGCCTCGAGCAGACGGTTGCCCTCGGACCGCATGTGCGAGATGTAAACGCCTTCGTACTCGGCCGCGGCGGCGTTCAGTGCGATCAGTTCCTCCGTGCTCGCGTAGAACGCCGGCGCGTAGATCAGCGACGAACCGATACCGAGCGCACCTTCGCGCATGGCCTCGCGCACGAGTTCCTGCATGCGCGCGAGTTCCTCGTCGGTGGGAGGGCGGTTCTCGTAGCCCACCTGATGCACTCGCAGCGTGGTGGCTCCGACGAACGATGCGACGTTCGGGCTGACGCCCTTCGTTTCCAGGTAGTCGAGGTATTCACCGAGAGTGGTCCATGGCACCTCGAGGGCATCGCTTGCTGCCATACCGAGTCGGGCACGCAGCTCTTCCTCGCCGCCCGCGTTGGCGATCCAGCCCGCCAACGTGGCCTGCTTCTGTGCCGGGCTCAGGGGACCATACGATTGGCCCTCGCCGAAGATTTCGAGTGTCACGCCCTGGCGAATATCGGCCTGTGACCGGCCGTCGATGATCAGGGAGTCCGTTGCCCAGCTCAGCATGTTGATGAAGCCGGGGCTCACGGCGAGGCCGCTCACGTCGATCTCGGTCGTGCCCACCGCGTTGCCCAGGTCTCCGACGGCGGCGATCCGGTCGTTGTCGATCGCGACATCGCCTACGTAAGGGGCCGCCCCGCCGCCGTCGTAGACTGCGCCCCCGCGCAGGATGACGTCATGGCGCTGCGGTTCGGGGGCACTACAACCCACAACGAACAGCGCGAGGGCGGTCGTGAACGTGGCGACTCGACTGGTCTTCCAAAACTCGATCATCGCGGCGACTCCGGCAGCTAGAAGGTGGCGGCATGATGTCGACTCGACGTGGAGGTCGCAACCGGCGTGAAGAACACGCGCGGAGTAGCGGTTCCGTAAACTGCGGACTCCGCAACGGCACGCGCGAGGGAATCCATGGGCAAGGGCAAGAAGAAGAAGAACGGCGGCCCGACGCAGGCCGAGCAGGCCGACCGCCACGTGCTCTATGAGCGCGCCGTCCAGGAGCCGGAGGCAGACGTCGAGTTCGCCATCGACACCTACCGGAACTGGTTCGGGCGGCGACCCCACGTGTTGCGCGAGGATTTCTGCGGCACGGCGGCCGTTTGCAGGGATTGGGTGCGCGCCCACCTCAGGAATATCGCCTGGGGGGTCGACCTCGATCTGGAAACGCTGAACTGGGGGACGACGAACAACATCGAGCCGCTGCCCAAGAAAGAGCGTCGGCGGGTAGCCCTCGTACACGGTGACGTGCGCACCGTGCCAACGGATCCGGCCGATGTGGTGATGGCGCAGAACTTCTCCTACTTCCTCTTCGAGAATCGGCCAGATCTTGTCGAGTACTTCCGCGGCTGCCACGCGGCCATGGGCGCCGAGGGCATGTTGTTGCTCGACGCGTACGGCGGACCCGAGTCAATGGCGCGTATGAGCGAAGAGACCGAGTACGACGACTTCAGCTACGTGTGGGACCAGGATCAGTTCGATCCCATCCGGCAGCGCGCTACCTGCTACATCCACTTCAAGTTCCCGGATGGCAGCAAGATGAAGCGGGCGTTCACCTACGAGTGGCGGATGTACACGATTCCGGAGGTCCGCGACGCGCTGCGCGAGGCTGGTTTCGACGAGACGCGGGTCTATTGGGAAGGGACAGACCCCGAGACCGAGGAGGGCGACGGCGTCTATACCGAGGCGGAAACAGCGGACAACGACGCTGCGTGGATCTGCTACATCGCCGGGTTCAAGAAGTAGGGCACATCTTTCGGTATTGCAAAGTGATATCACTTTGCAATACAATGGGACTCAGCGGCAGTGGCCATGCCAAACCGGGTAGGGGAGGCGGGTCACCGAGCGACGCAGGCGTTTCGCCTGGAAGGAGTTCCGAAGATGCGCGAAGTCAAAGTCACTGCCCGCAATGGTTTGGGCATTCTCCTTATTCTGGTTGTCACGCAGCTTGGCTGGACCTATCTGTTCGTCCAGGGAGTTGGCGCCGTCCGCGATAGCGGCGGTGGTCCGGCGGCCGCGCTGATGTACATCGCGCCACCGGCGTTGCTGTGGATCACCAACCTGATCATGTTCTTCGGGTTGTTCACGATCGCCCCGAACCAGGGCAAGGTCCTGCAGCTGTTCGGCAAGTACGTCGGCACCGTGCATGACCCAGGCCTGCGCTGGGCCAACCCGTTCTTCACGAAGAAGACGATCTCGCTTCGCGTGCGCAACTTCGAGACCGGGAAGTTGAAGGTCAACGACAAGCGCGGCAACCCGATCGAGTTCGCAGCAGTTGTGGTGTGGAAGGTCGTCGACACTGCCGAGGCGGTGTTCATGGTGGACGACTCCAAGCACTACGTGCACGTGCAGAGTGAAGCGGCTGGTCGCGCCCTGGCGACCAACTACCCCTACGACGTGTTCGAAGAGGGCGAGATCTCGCTGGTCTCACACACCAACGAGATCTCGGAGAAGCTCGCCGTAGAGATTCAGGACCGCCTCGACAAGGCCGGCGTCGAAGTGATCGAAGCGCGGGTCAGCCACCTTGCCTACTCGCCTGAGATCGCCTCGGCAATGCTGCAGCGCCAACAGGCCGATGCGGTGATCGCAGCGCGGACCAAGATCGTTCACGGTGCGGTCGGCATGGTCGAGGATGCTCTACAGGAGCTCAAGGGCCAGGGAATTATCGAGCTGGACGAAGAGCGCAAGGCCGCGATGGTGAGCAACCTGCTGGTTGTTCTCACCAGCGACTCCCGACCTCGTCCGGTCATCAACGCGGGCAGCATCTACTAGAGCCCCGCACTAGCACCCGAATCGGGCCCCGGACTAACCGGGGCCCGACATCCACTCAAGCTGATGGCCAAGCGCAAGGCGGTCCTGTTCAGACTCGACCCCAAGGTGCACGCGGCGCTCCGCCGCTGGGCAGACGACGAGCTGCGCTCACTGAACGCCCAGGTGGAGTTCGTGTTGCGCAAGGCACTTCGCGACGCCGGTCGCGAGACCCGCGACGAGCCACCGTCGGGCGATGACTGAGGTCATCGGCTGATCGGCTTGCCGGCCTGGTACACCTGCGCGATGCGGCGCGTTGCCCGGATGTCCGCCGAAGGATCTGCCTCGAGCAGAACCAGATCGGCGCGCTTGCCCGGCTCGACCGTGCCGAACTGATCGAGTTCCCCGAGCACCTGCGCACCGTTGTGCGTCGCGATCCGAAGAACCTCCAGTTCGGGGATACCGGCTTCGACCAGCAGTTCGAGCTCGCGATGCAGGCTCGCGCCCGGAACGACCCACGGGTTGTTGGCATCCGTGCCCGCGGTCAGCACGACCCCAGCCTCATGAAGTCGTTTGGCGAGCTCGAGCGCCACGGGCAACGCCGCCCGGCCGCGTTCGAAGTCTGCCGCGGACCATCCCGGATTCATGTTGAACGTGGTCTGCCAGTTCTCGAGCATCGAGCTCGGCACCCGCGACAGCCACGGGCTCTCGACAACTTCCGGATCGTCTCCACGGACCATCGTTTCCCACATCACCAGCGTTGGATCTGCGGTGACGTCGTTGGCGACCAGCGCCTCGACCATCTGCGTGATCTCGGGGCCGTCCAGGTCGACGTACTCGAACCACGTGAACATGAATTGCGTGCCGCCGACCATGTACTGCATGTACGCGGGGCGTTGCGCCTCCGGAAGCAACTCGGGGCTGCCGGGCAGGATATGAACGATGGCGTCCAGACCTAGCTCCGCCGCATCCGTCCAGCTCGTCATCAACGTATGGGCAACGGTCTTCACTCCAGCCCGGTGCGCTTCGTCAACGGCTGCCGCCATCAGGTCGGGCGTGAGCGTCACATACAGCTTCACGAAGTCCACGCCGGCCGCCGCCTGGGCGCGGATGATTCCGCGAAGCTCCGTCTCGTCGGCGAACGTCTCGGTCAGTCCCTCGAACGCGGTGCGGTCGATCACGTTGCCCGCCACGTACATATCGGGCGCTTGCAGGTCCCCCCGCCGCTGAGCGTCGCGGAGCGCTACGACCTGCTCGGTTGCCCCGCCCGGGTCGCGGATCGTGGTGACGCCGTGCTCCAGGAGCAGGTCGAACGAAGTCACTGGTACGGCGGGCTCCGGCTCGAGGCGCATCGCCGGGACGCCGTCGTTCATCTCCATTCGCACCGGCCCGAGTGACACGTGCGCGTGCATGTCGATGAGGCCTGGGATCAGAAAGCGTCCCGTGCCGTCGACACGGCGTGCGGACGCCAGCGTCTCTCCCGTGCCGGTGTCCTCGAGCGCGACGATCTTTCCATCGGCGACGAGAACATCCAAGGGGCCGCGCGGGGCCGCCCCGGTGCCGTCAATCACGGTCACGTTCTCGATCACCAGGTCTACCGACGCCTGAGGCACCGCGAAGGCACTCGGCACGAGCAGCAATAGTCCAAGGCACAGCGAAGTCAGTCTGCGAATCATTGTCCTCTCCTGAAGAACTGGGTAGCCCGTGTGGCTTCTGGAGAGGTAGTCCGCACCTGGAGCGGAACCTTACAGTTGGTGTCGTTGACCCTCGTCGACGAGCTCGGCTCGCAGTTTCTGCACGCCCACAAGTTCCCTGCCAGCGCGGCGCCGGAACCACCCGGCCCAGCGCAGATAGATCGCCAGGAAGAGCGTGAAAAAGGCGACGCTCCCCGGTAGGAAAGGCCAAGCCTCGCAGTACCACGCCTCCCACGTGCTCAGCGCAACGGAGGCCACCCAGAGCGCGACCGTAAATCTCGCTACGAAGCGAGCGGTCTGCAACTTGCGCTCGGCTCGGCGCTCACACAGAGCGAGAAAGTCCGCGGTCGTCTCGCCGCTTGCGGTCCAGATTCCACGGCGATTGCGGATCGCGAATACCAAACTGACGAGCACGGTCACCCATGCGAAAAGCAAGTGCGAGACGTCGGCGTTGCTTAGCGGACCCTGCAGCTGGTTGATGGTCCACGCCACGAAGGTCAGCACGATGAAGACTTCGAGGGCAACGACGCCCCAAAGTCGGGCGTTCGACCACAGGTGGGCCGCTCTGACTCGCTTCTGGAGATCGAGAGCTGGAGCATCGCTGCCCGACCGCCACCGTTCGGCCAACGAGTCCCACGAGTCCATACGTTCATTCATGGTTTCCGGCCTCTCCCATTTCGTCGCGAAGCTTCTGCCGGGCACGCACCAGTCGTACGTCGACGTTGTTTTCGGAGATGCCCACGATCTCCGCGATCTCGCGGCTGCTCAGGCCTTCGAGTCTCAGCACGACGACCTCGCGATAGGCCACCGGGAGGGTGCGGACTGCCACGTGAAGCCTGGTGATGTCATCGCGAACGATGCTGGCGGTCTCCGGAGATGGAGTTACTGCGGGTGTTTCCTCGAGGTCCGCGAGTGGTCGCGTGTTTCGACGCGCCGTGCGCGCGCGGTGACTGATGCCGCGGTTGTGCGCGATCCGGTAGACAAAGGTCCGCTCCGAACAGTCACCCCGGAAGCGCGGTAGGGCCTGCCACACCGCGAGGGCGACATCTTGATACAGGTCCTCGCGATCCTGTCGGCTACGCGCGTAGCCCGCCGTCAGGCGCCAGAGCGCCTCGCGGTAGCGCGTGAGCACGGCGTCGTGCTCGCCGATGTCGAGTGGTGGAGGGCTCATCACAACAGATAGTCTCTGGGGCGACTCGAACCTTACAGAGATTTCTTCCGGGAGCCAGAAAACGATGCCCGCCTACAACTACGCGAACTTCCCGCTCGACATGGAAGAGGCTGACTTCCTGGCTTTTCCGAGCGCGCTGCAGGTGGGCGAGCGAGCGCCGAACGGCGAGGTGGTCGACGCGGCGACCGGCGAGACGGTGAAGCTCTCGCGGTTCTGGAGCAGCGGGCCCTGCGTGATCGAGTTCGGTTCGATCACATGACCGTTCTGCGGGCTGGCGGCGCCAGCTCTCGAACCGATGGCTCGTCAGTACGCGGAGCACGGGGTGTCATTCGTTTTCCTCTATACGCGCGAAGCGCATCCAGGCGAGAACTACCCGCACCACACGGACTTCGAGCAGAAGCTGCGCCACGCCCGCGAGATGGCGACTCGCGACGGAATCGAGCGTCCCATGCTGGTCGATGATCTCGACGGCACCGTGCATCGCGCCTACGGAACTCTGCCCAACATGGCCTACGTGATCGGTGGCGGCGGTAGGCTTGTCTACCGAGCCGCGTGGACGGATGCCGAGGCAATCGACGTGGTGGTGAATCGACTCGTGCGGCAGCGAACCGAAAGGCAGGGCGGTGCTGAGCACCGGCCGTACTATGCCGAGTGGCAACCTAACATCGTTGCCGATCGCCAGACCTTCGTGGAGCTGCTCCTCGACTCAGCCGGGCCTCGGGCCGTGAGCGAATACATCGACGCGGTCGAACACAGCATGAGTCCTGGGGTGGCGAGGCCTCTGCGCGACTGGTGGACCCAGCATCGGGAGCAGGGCGAATGAACGGGAAAGCGCGGTTTGCGGTGTTGGCGGCATCACTGTTGGTAGGGCTGGGGCTCGCCAGCGCGAGTACGTCACCGGCTGCCGGGCAGGAGGAAGGCACGCCGACCATCAAGGACGCTGCCGCTGCGCTCTACCACGGCATCTACGGTGATCCGGTGCGACTCGTCGACGGCCGCCACGAGGGCGAGCCGTTCGAAGAGGGCGGCGCTAGCCGGCCGATGATCGGGCTCATCGAGCAGTTGCAGATGGAAGCAGATCTCGATGGTGATGGACGAGCCGAGCGCCTGGTCTTCCTGTGGGAGAACTCGGGCGGTAGCGGCGCCAACATGTTCCTCGCGCGGCTGAGCGAGCCGGGAGTAGCTCACGCGGTCTTCCTCGGCAACCGACTGCAGGTGCGTGGCGTCGAAGTACTCGACGACTCGGTGGCGATTCAGTTCCTCCGTGCCGGTGGCGACGACGCTCTTTGTTGTCCCGGGGAGCTCGCCACCCAGCATTGGGGTGCGCACGGCGACGGACTCGGCCTCGTTGCGGATGAAGTCGAGGGTCGATTGAGCCTTGCCGCGATCGCCGGACTGTGGTCCTGGATACCGACGCCGGCGATGCAGGAAAAGGGGATCGCCTGGGCCCGTGCGACGATCACCCTTCAGCCCAACGGCGCGCTCGTGGGCGCAGCGCCGTGCAATCGAGTGACCGGCGCTTTGGAATTCGTCCCGCCGAATGAGCTGCGACCGAGCCCCCTCGCAGCCACCATGCGTCTGTGCGAGAGCCCTCTCTTCATGGCCGAGAGCTATCTCGTCTCTCGATTGCAGGCGGTCAACGGCGTGGGTTGGAACATGGGCAGACTCGCGCTCTCGTGGAATATTGCTGACGAGTACGGGTATTTGCTCTTCGGGGCGGGCTCGCCGGACGCCCCAGGTACGTCCCAGCCGTAGCCGTTCGGGCTAGTCGTCCAACGCGAGTCGCAGTGCCACTGCTTCACGATCGTTGCGCAGCAGCAACACGTCGCCGACGAGCATGGGCGGATTCCAGGTCTTCCGGTTGAATACCGGCACTCGGTGCAGTTCGCGATGCGCCTCCGGCGTGGCTTCGACCAACACCACGGAGCCGTCTTCCGCCTGCACGATCAGGTAGCCGTTCGATACGAGTAGCTGCCCGTGCCCATAGCGTCCGCCCTTCCAGACCCGCTCACCATTGGCTGGGTCAATGCAGGTGAGCACGCCGTCATCCAGCCCGTAGACGTAGCCCTCGTGTTGCACGAAATTGGCGAACTTGGCTTTGAGTCGTGGGCTTTCCCACAGCGTTTCCACGCGAAGCTCTCCGCCCCCACGACGAACACCAAACAACTTCGCACCGCGGCCATATCCAGACGAGGCCACGAGCAGGTTGCCGAGCTGGAGTGGCTGCGCCACGTTCGGCTGGCCGGCCTCCCATGGTGTTTCCCAGACGGTGGCGCCCGTCGCGGGGTCGTGAGCGCTGATGCTGGCCCCGTTGAACTGAATCACGTAGTCACGTCGGAAAAAGCGGGCCAGCTGCGGCGACGCATAGGAAGCGTTGTTCTTGTCGGAGCTCCAGCGGAACTCGCCGGTGAGCCGATCGTAGGCGACGAGATTCGGCGCGCCCGAGCCGCCGTTGACGATCACAAGATCCTCGTAGACGAGCGGCGACGTCGCGAAGCCCCAGCCGTGCGGGCGGCCACCCTGGTCTTCGATCACGTTCACCGACCAACGCAACTTCCCCGTTAACAACTCGACCGCACGCAGGTTGCCGGTAGCACCAACAGCCCAGACGGTGTCGCCCCAGATCGTCGGCGTGCCGCGCGGCCCCTCGCCCGCGACCACCGACTCATAGTGCGCGGGATCGTTGCGCGCCCAGACCACTTCGCCGGTGTCGACCTTGTAGGCCATCAGCGCTTCCATGTCGCCGCGCTGCTCTTGGGTGATGGCCACGTTGCCGACGGCAGCGAACGAGCTCCAACCCGCGCCGACGTCGCGGCGCCAGATTTCCTCCGGAGGGCTAGCGGCCCAATCCGGGTCCAGCCGAGTGTCGAAGGAACCGTTGCGTCGCGGCCCGAGAAACTCCGGACTGTCGCCAGGCGTCGAGATGAAGTCGAACAGACTGGGCTTGTCTTCGAGGTCGTCCACCGGCTCCGGATTGTCGGCAAGACGCGACTGGAGCGTCGGGCGCAGGTCGCCGGACATGTTGGGCTCGAAGAGTGCCACCACTACGAGCGCCGCCGTGATGATCGCGAGCACCGCCTTCACGCGCACTGCGCGGCGTAGTCCCGAGCCGACCACAAACCAGACGAGGCAGGCGAGCAGGGCCACCACGGTGGCGGCCATGGTGGCGGTGACCTGGTCCTGGCGGCTGGCGACATCGCGGCCCCAGATGACACCCAGAGCGACTGCGTACGCCAACCCCCAAACCGACAGAACTATCCAGCGTCGATGCGGCATCCGTCGATGCTAACCCGTAGCGGCCCGGCCACGTGCCGCCTGTCCTGACGACGACAGGAGGAAGAAGGGGTTGAGTTGTGGAGGTCACATCGCTATTTTTAGCCAAGCCTAAATTAGTCAAGGCTAAAAATATTCTCCAGCTTGAGCATTCACGAGTGAACCGCGCACGAGTGCCGACGACTGAGTGATCAAAAGGAGCGGACGAGATGGCAACGGTAGGACACGATCTGAGAGTGGGATTCCGCGGCTTGCGGCGCGATTGGCTGGTGAATCTGGTGGCCGCGTTGTCACTGGCTCTAGCCCTCGCGGGCAACACCACGGTGTTCTCGGTGATCAACGCCGTGCTGTATCGCCCCCTGCCGTACCCTGATGCTCACCGCATCGTTCTCATGGGCGAACGCGAGGCCAGTGCGCCCCAGACGCTTACGGCGTCACCAGCGAACTTCCTCGACTGGGACGAACGCAACAGAGCGTTTGGTGACCTGGCTGGCTTTCAGCCTGGGCAGGCGAGTATCGGATTCGGCGATCGCCCCGTGACGTCGCCGTCTGCCAGGGTTTCGCCCATCTTCTTCGAGATCCTGGGCGCGAACCCCACGCGTGGTCGAACGTTCGTACCGTCCGAGGGTTTCCTCGGCGAGCATCGGGTGGCGATGGTCACCGAAACGCTTCTGGCCAACCGGTTCCCCGACTTGCCTGATCCCGTGGGCGCCACCGTGACGATCAATGGTGAAGCCCACACCCTGGTCGGCGTACTCCCCGCCGACTTCGAGTTCTTCCTGCCGGGCATTCATGTCTGGTTGCCGCTTGCGCTCGATCCCGCAGCGACCTCGCGCGACGAGCGCTCGGTGTTCGTTCTGGGCCGGCTGCTCGACGACGTCACCATGGAGCAGGCCAAGGAGAACATGGGTTCGATCTGGGACGACCTTGTGGCGGAGTATCCGGAGTCGAACAGCGGCTACGTGATCGACGTCCTCAACTACCGGCACGAGATCCCGAATGACCAGGGTCGCGCTATGTTCGGGCTGGTGCAGGGCGCCGTGTTTTTCGTGCTTCTGATCGCGTGTGTGAACATCGCGAACCTACTGTCGGCGCGCGGTGAGCGCCGGCGTCGCGAAATCGCACTCCGCGTCGTGCTCGGCGCCGGACGGTTTCACATTCTCCGTCAGCTGCTGGTCGAGAGCTTTCTGCTTGCCGCGTTGGCGGGTGCCGCAGGTATGTTCATTGCCTGGATGACCGTTCGCGCGGCGGCAACGAGCTTCGCCGGTGCGGTGCCAGGTGCGTACGTTCCCGCGATGGAACCGTCGGTGCTTCTGTTCTCGCTGGCGGTGACCCTCGTAGCGGCGATCTTGTTCGGGCTTGTGCCCGCGGCTCAGGCGCTTCGCGTGGATCTCGCCGGAACCCTGAAAGAGGGCGGCCGTGGCGCCACCGGGGACGTCCGCAAGAAGTTCCTGTCTCGGGGTCTGGTTGTCGCTGAGATCGCGATGTCGCTTGTGCTCTTGGCCGGCGCCAGCATGATGGTCGACGGCTTCCGCGGCGTACGCAACGCCGACCCGGGCTTCGACGACACCAATTTGCTCACCGTACCGATGTCGCTTCCCGTTGACGGTACGGATCGTCGCCTCAACATGGTTGCTGAACTCACCTCCGCGGCGAGCAGCATTCGCGGGGTGCGGACGGCAACCGTTGCCAGTGCGCTACCGCTCAATGTCTTCGCGACAACCGACGCATTCACGATCGTCGGCCGCCCCCACGCCGAGGGCGACGCCCGTCCACGCGCACTGTGGGCCGCGACACCGCCCGACTATCTCGAGAGCCTCGCGATTCCCATGGTCCGCGGTCGCTATTTCGACGATGGCGACCGCGATGACACCGGCGACGTCGCGGTGGTGAACGAAACGCTCGCGGAGCGCTTCTGGCCGGAGACGGATCCGATCGGCGAGCGCATCGAGTTTCGAGGCAGGGTGCGCGAAATTGTCGGGATCATCGGCAACACACGCCAGTCTTTGATCTCGACCGACGTCGCCTCGCCAGGCTCAGAAAGCGTGATCTTCGTGCCGCTCGCGCAACAGATTGGCAGCGCGGTCTTCTTGCTGGTGCGCACGGGCGACGAGCCACACGCCTTCGACACCCCGCTTCGAGTCGGGCTGCAGAACGTTCACTCGCAGGTTGGCGTAGGTCGAATGCAGACGCTCGATGAAATCGTCGACCAGATGTTCGTGGGCATCGACGCGGTCAACGTTTTACTCACTGCCTTCGGGTATCTGGCTCTATTTCTTGCGGCGATTGGAACCTACGGCGTGCTCGCCTACAACGTGGCTCAGCGGCGACAGGAAATCGGCGTACGCGTCGCAGTCGGCGCGCGGCGCGCCGATGTCGTACGGATGATTACGTGGCAGGGGCTCTCTCTTGGCCTGATCGGGGTCGCGATCGGCGCTCCATTCATTTGGATGCTCGTTCGGGCGTTGAACGCGGTGCTTCAGAACCTCGGCGTGGTCAACCCATTGACGGCCGTCGCAGTGGCCGTTGTTCTCCTGATTGCCACGGCGCTGGCGAGCTTCCTGCCGGCCCTGCGGGCATCTCGTATGGACCCGGTGACTGCATTGCGGCTCGACTGACCAACTCGGGCAACTAGCCGCGCAATGCCTCCGCCGGGTCCACGCGCGCGGCGCGGAGTGCGGGTATCAACGAGGCCAGAATCGCCACGATCGCGATCACCACGATGGCGCCCACAAACGTGGCCGGATCGCGCGGTGCGACCTCGAACAGCACGCTGTCCAGCCAGCCGGCCAGCGCAATCGCGCCCGCAGTGCCTGCCGCCACGCCAAAGGCAGCGAGCACAAGGCCCGTGCCCACGTTGAGCCGAAGGATGTCGCCTCTGGCGGCCCCAGCGCCATGCGCACGCCGGTTTCGTGATGCCGCTGCCGCACCAGGTACGCGAGCACGCTGTAGATGCCGGCGGCCGACAGTAGCAGCGCAACCGCGGCGAGCGAACTCATGAGGAGGAGAATGAACCGGGCGTCCGCACGTGCATCGGCAACAAGAGCTTCCAGTGGCCGCACGGTGTGGATCGGGCGCCCGGTTCCCGCGGCGTGTAACGCGCCGCGGATGGCTGTTGTGAGGTCCGCTGAGTCGCGGTCACTGCGAACGAGCAACGACATTGTCCCGCGCGGGGACGAGCTGTACGGGATCCACACTTCGGGCATGGGTATCGTCCTGCCGTCCACGACCTTGGGGTGCTCCATGACGCCGATGATCTCCATCACCGGATCGAGGCTCGGCGACTCGATCATCACCTTGAAACGCTTGCCGATCGGGCTCTCGCCCGGCCAGGCCTCCTCTGCGAGAACGTGATCGATCACGGCGACTGGCCTGTTCTCTTCCAGGTCAGCCGCGCTGATGTCCCTCCCGCTGATGAGCCTTGCGCCGATGGCTTCGACGGTTCCCGGAAACACCCAGCGATAATCCGCAGTCGTGCCGTTCCACTCATCGGTTGAATCCACGTCAGCCGAGTAGCTCGAACGGAAACCGCGGCCGTTAAGCGGTGTCTCGTGCATCCCTCCGACGGCGGCCACACCGGGCAACGCGGCGATTTCGTTCATCGCGTTCTGGAAGGTCAACCAGCGCTCCTCACGCGGAATGGACGGCGTATCGAGCGGCGCCCGTAGCGAGAGAACGTTCGTAGGGTCGAAACCGAGATCGACGGACTGGAGTTGCTGCATGGTGCGAATGAGCAGGCCGGCGCCGACGAGTAGCACGACCGAAAACGCGACCTGCGCCACCACGAGTCCGTTGCGAGAGCGGCTGCGGATTGCCCCGCCGGTGCGTCCGCCTCGGCGCAGCACGTCGGCGGCTTCGGCGCGCGATCCCTGCCATGCCGGCAGCAGTCCGAAGGCCAAACAAGCGATGAAAGTCAGAGCGACAGCGAAAGCGAGCACGGTGCTGTCGATGTTGACGTTCTCGACGCGAGGCAAATTACCGGGCTGTACAGCGAGCAACGTACGTAGGGCAAAGCGAGCCGACAGCACGCCCAGAACGCCTGCGAGACTCGCCACCACCAGGCTCTCCACCATGACCTGCGTGAGCACGCGGAAGCGGTGCGCGCCGAGCGCCTGACGCACTGCGAGTTCCTTGGCGCGTGAAAGGGTGCTCGCCAGGAGCAGCCCCGCCGCGTTGTTGCAGGCGATGAGGAGCACGAGTCCGACGGCGCCGAACAGGATCATGAGCGCTGGTCGCACGGGGGCAACGAGATCATCGTGCAGCGGATGTAGGTCGAAGCGGATGCCAGCGTTCTCGTACACCGCAGGGAAGTCGCGGACCATCGCTTCACCGAGCTGTGCGATTTCGGCCTTCGCCGAGGCGAACGTGGCGCCCGGCTCCAGGCGCACGAGGGTGCGGTATCCCCAGAAGTTGCGGAATTCCGGGTCGAGGATCATCTGCATCCAGACGTCGACCTCGGCGGTCACGCCGCCACCGCGACCCAGGAGCAACTCGAAGCCAGGCGGCAGCACACCGATCACCGTGAAGAGGTTGCCGTTGATCACCGTCGTATCGCCGACGAGCGTCGGGTCCGCACCGAAGTGGTCGGACCACAGGCGATGACTGATCACCGCAACGCGTTCTTCAAGGTCGGACTCGACAAACGCGCGCCCCAGCGCTGGCTCGACGCCGAGGAGGTCGAAGAGGCCAGGTGTGGCAGTCGTCGCCTGCGCTGAGATCATCTCGGACCCTTCGCCGAGCGTGGCGGTGAATTCGCGGTTCACGGCCTCGATGCCGGCAGCGGAACCAAGCCCCTCACGCAGATCGACCACCTCGGCTTGCGATATCCCGGGGTGAGCCACCAGGCCGCTGAGATCGATTCGTACCAGCCCGAGGCGCTCGGGATCTTCGTAGGGCAAAGGCTGGAGCAGCAGACCGTTCACCACGGAGAAGATCGCGATTGCCGGACCGATTCCAATGGTCAGAAAGAGCACGATCGTCGCCGTGAATCCGGGTCGCCGCGCAAGATGTCGCACCGCATTCTTGATGTCGTCCAGAACCATGCTCATCGAGGGCCTCGGGGGGGGGAGTTCGGGAGTGGGGCCGGAGCCGTGGGGGCGCACGGGTGCGGTCGGTGAGCGACGTTCGCGCCTCCGTTCCAGCAGCAGCGCGAGCGAGACTTCGGCGACCTGTCGCCAGTACCAGAGAAAACCGCGCCAGCGGGAGGACGGGTAGCGCGCGCCGCGTGCTTCGTCCAACTCGGCGGCGATGGCGAATTCTTCCGCCGGCAGAGCCTGGTGGAGCAGCCAGCGGCCGACGCTCACCGCCGCTCCAGGATGGGCTGGAGGCCGTCCCACATGCTGAGCATGCGGTCGCGTGAGCTCGCGAGCATGTTCACACCCGCCGAGGTCACGCTGAAATAGCGCCGCGCTCGACCGCCCTGCACCGGCTCGGGGTCGGAAATCCGCGCGGTGACCAATTCCTTACGTCGCAGTCGGCGTAGTGCCACGTACACCGCAGCGGGCGCCACCTCGCGACCGGTGCGCTCACTGATCTCTCCGATGATCGGTACGCCGTAGGCGTCGTCGCCCAGATGAAGGATCGCCAGCAACACGAACTCTTCGATCTCGCCAAGTGTTTCGTTGGGGTTCATTATTTAGTTAATTCAGTTAAGTAAACTGAGGACACTATAGCGAGGCGAACCGTTGGACCGCAAGGACGCGTCGTACCCAGCGTCGGTGTCCTTGCCTCAAGCGGCGTTGCCACGCACCATCGACCTATGACTTTGATTGCACCCGATCTCCCCGCGGCCGAACGTCTCCGGCGCCAGCGAATCTTCGAGTCGCCGCTCGTCGATATCGGCGTGTTCAGCGCACCGGCGAAGAGTCGATATTTCGGCCCCCAGGCGCCCCCGGGTCATTTCACCGTGGCCTTCCCCTCAACAGCGGTAGGGATCAGGTCTGCACTGGGTTCGGACTTCGTCACCGATCGCAATCTCGTGACCTACTACGAGCCCAGCGATGCCTACGAACGCATCCTCGTGGATCCTCGCGGTGACAACTGCACGTTCTTCGCGCCGTCGGCGGAACTCGTTCAGGAGTTTGCGAGCGCGGCCGGCCTGCAGCGCGGCGGTGGTCGGATTTTCGGCAAGGCATTTGGGCAGAGCGACACAGCGACCTTTCATCGGCAGCGCCGGCTCGTCGACGCGTTGCGCACTGGTCCCGCGCCGGTCGACTGGGTGGAGCAGGAAGCCCTGCTGGTGCTGGACGGGCTGGCGGGCCAGGCGAGGTCATCGACCCGATCGAACGTCACTCCTGCCGCGCGGCGACACGCGCGTCGGGCTCGCGAGTATCTCGCTTGCCACTACGCGAACGCCCCAGACCTGAGCGCGATTGCCGACGCTGCGGGCTGCTCGGTTTTTCACCTCAGCCGGAGTTTCAAAGCGGAGTACGGCTACACGGTGCACGCCTATCGGGTCGAACTCGCGCTGCGTGACGCTCACGATCAGGTGATGGATGGCGGGCGACGGCTGACCGACGTCGCATGTGACCTCGGCTTTTCCAGCCATAGCCACCTCACCGCGACGTTCGCGCGCCGCTTCGGGGTCTTGCCGTCACGACTGCGCGGCTGATCTTGTGGCACGCTCGCCACGATGAACCCGCTTCGTGAAGTCCGAATCAACCGCGCCGCGATCCAGTCGCCCGATGAGTACCCGTTTCACGTGCCGGCGCTCCGTGCGCTCGAAGCGCTCGAGTTCACGAGTCCCGTTACGTTTCTCGTTGGCGAGAATGGTTCGGGGAAGTCGACCTTCGTCGAGGCTCTAGCTTGGGCGAGTGAGCGCGTTGCCGCGGGCAGCGAGGCAGTTGATCTTGATGAAACGCTCAACCACGTGCGGCCGCTACGCGAAATTATGCGGCTCATCTGGGGGCGGCGCACGGGTCGCGGGTTCTTCCTGCGCGCCGAGGACTTCTTTGGCTTCGTCAATCGAACGAAGCTCGAACTGGCGGAACTCGAGACGGAGATCACGCGGGTACGCACAGAGCACGCAGACCTCCCCGAAGTCGAACTCTCGCGGCGTTGTGCGCCCTACACGAAGTCGATCATGGAGCTTCGCGCGCGCTATGGCGCCGACCCCGATGCCCGGTCGCATGGCGAGCAGTTCCTCAACTTCTTTCAGCAGCGACTCGCCCCCGGCGGCTTCTACATCCTCGATGAGCCGGAAGCTCCGCTATCGCCGATGCGTCAACTCTCGCTTCTGGCGATCCTGGGCGACGCGGTGCGCGAGGGTCGAAGCCAGTTCGTGATCTGCACGCACTCGCCGATCCTGATGGCAGCCCCGGGAGCGCAGATCCTGAGTTTCGATTCGAGTCCGATCGCGCCGATTCCCTACGACGAGACCGAGCACGTCTCGCTCACTCGCGACTTCCTCAATCGCCCCGAGGCGTTTCTCCGCCACCTTCAGTAGTGCGGCACGCCTACCGGTCTCCAAGTGCCGGGTAGAACTGGGCGAATACGTCGTCCACCTCGCCATGCTCGAGGTGGCAATCGTTGCAGCTGGAGCTGCGCACCCGGCGCGCGAGGCCATCTGCGGCGAGATTGAAGTAGGCCCAACCGTCGAAGCGCGCGGAGTCTTTGACTGCCAGATGGGTGCCGCGCAGGTTGCCCGCAAACCATCCGTCGGTGGCGATCGACACGCCCGACGTGGGCTCGCGCATGTCGAGGGCGAAGGTCGTGCCTTCACGGAAGGTGCCCGTCTCCAGGAAGTGATCGAACGCGCCCGGCTCCATGTAGACATGGGTGAAGATGCCGGGGGACTCGTCGTGTCGCGCTGCCGGCAGCGTGTCTTCCCCATACGCCAGCCCCGTGGCACCGCCGACGAAGGTCCATTGAGCGTAGTCCGCGGGGACTCGGAGGTGGCCAGCGTCCGTGAACTGCGGGGCGAACATGGCCGAGGCGCCGGTTGCCGATCGGGCAGAGGCTCGCTCGGTGGCCTGTAGCCAGGCTGCACCGGCGGCCGTGCGTCGTTCGAGTTGATCAGCGTTCAGGCCGGGCGCGCCCGAGGCCAGGGAGAACCCGACCCGAGCACCTGCGTCGAGTGCTGCGATCACCCCGGCCTTGAGGAAGCCGTAGCCGAAAACCAGGGTCGCCAGGACCAGGGTGATCGCACCCAGACGACGTCGTGACGCGTTGCCACTACGCTCGCGCGGGAAATCCATCGGCCGTCAGTCGGAACGCAACGCCGTGGCCGGGTCGACGGCGATGGCTCGCCGCGCGGGAATCAGCACCGCGATCAAACTGGCGATCGCGAGCGTCACGACAACGACCACGAAGGTCGTCGGGTCGCCTGAGTCCACGCTGAACAACATGTCGGCGAGGACCTGGCCGAACGCGAGTGCTCCCCCGACGCCGAGCACCAGCCCGACCGCCACCTGCACCATGCCCTGTCGCACCACCATGTTGAGCAGCTTGCCCGGTTGTGCACCGAGTGCGAGGCGCAGTCCCATCTCGCGGGTGCGCTGTGACACCGCGAAGGCCATGACACCCGCGATACCCGTGAGAGTTACCGCCAAAGCGAGCAACGCGAACACCCCGAGAAGCGAAGCGGTGAGCCGTGGCGACGCGACCGCATCATCCCGCAGTGTGGCGAGAGCCTGGACATCACTGATCGGGTTGCTTCCCATCGAGTAGGCGGTGTCCTTCACGGCGCGTGTTGCGGCCAGCGGGTCGCCGACTGTTCGAACGACGAGCCAGGTGGGCATACCCGCCTGGCCGAAGGGGCGATAGAGTTCCGGCACGACAGCAACCTCGGGCCCGTAGAGACGAGTGTCCCCGACGACGCCAACGACCGTGACCCAGTTCTCGCCGTCATCGAACGAAATCCGTGTATCGACGGGATCTTGGCCGGGCCAGTATTCGCGAGCCAGGGTTTCGTTGATCACGGCAACTGCCGCCGTGCCCTGTGCGTCGCCACTGTTGAATGTCCTGCCGGCTAGCAGCGGGATATCCAGCGTTTCGAAGTAGTCCGTCGTAATTGCGTTGAAGTCGACCTGTGGCCGTCCGAGCGAGTCCTCGGCGTCCTTGCCCTCGATGAGGATCGCGCTGAGGTTTGGGTTGACGCTGCGATACGGCGGCTTCTGAGTCAGGGCGGCGGCGCGGGCAATCGGAATCTCGCCGATCCTGCGATTCAGCTCCTGCAGGAAATCGTGCATCTCGTTCATATCGTTGAACGCAGCGAAGTCGAGCGAAACGCGAGCGGTGAGCACCTGCTCCGTGTTGAACCCGGGGTCGACGGCCTGCAGCGCCGAGAGACTGCGCAGCGTGAGGCCGGCGCCCACCAGAAGCACGACGGACAACGCCACCTGCAGTACGACCAGTCCACGACGAAGCTGGATTCCGCCGGAGGCTGTTGTGCGGCCGCCTTCCTTCATCGACCGGCCGAGATCTCGGGTGCCCGGCAACGCCGGGAAGGTCCCGAACACGAGGCCGGTCGTTACGGAGACTCCCAGCGTAAAGAGAAGCACCCAGCCGTCGATGCTGACCTGCGGGGCGCGCGGTGTGTAGCGCGCAGCGAAGTCGATGAGAATGTCGAGTCCGACGTAGGCGAAGGCGAGGCCGAAGATGCCGCCAAGCAGAGCCAGTACGGTGCTCTCGGTGAGCAGCTGGCGGATGAGTCTCCCTCGGCTAGCGCCCAGTGCGGCGCGCACCGCGATCTCAGATTCCCGTCGCATCACGCGAGCCAGACTCAGGTTGGCGACATTGGCGCAAGCGATCAGCAGCACCAGCCCCGCGGTGGCCACGAGCATCATGAGCATCGGTCGCGCGTTGCTCGTGAGTTGGTCCTTCAGGTCGACGACCCGAGCGTTGTACTCGCCGCCGGACGGGTAGTTGTCTGGGAAATCGCTCTCGAAACCCTTGATGACGCGGTCGACCTCGGAACTCGCACTGGCAATCGTCGCGTCGTCGGCGAGCTGTCCGAAGACGAACAGGTTCGCGAACGCCTGGTGGTTACCAGCCATGTTGCGTTCCGAGTTCGCGCGGAACGGGCAGGCCGACGTCGGCATGTAGACGTCGACCGGGTTCGGGAACTGCGGGATCTGCGGCAGAACGCCGACCACGGTGTGAGGCTTGGTGTTCATTTCGAACACCTGGCCGACGACATCAGGATCGCCGCCGAATGCCCGTTGCCAGTAGTCGTAGGTCAGCACCAGGACCGGGTCGGAATCCAGATCATCTTCGCCGTCCACAAAGGTGCGACCGTGCAGCGGTGTCACACCGAGCGTGTCGAAGAAATTGTCCGAGACCACGCCAGTCTGCACGCGCTCAGGCTCGTCGCGACCGAGCAGGATGAAGAACATCGTGTGGTACTCGACCAGTTCGTCGAACCCGCTGGACTGCTCACGATAGTCGTAGAGCTGAGGGATCGACGCGGGCGCGTTCTCGACGCCGATTCCCGGAGCATTCTGCTCGAGCAGAACCAGGCGCGAGCCGTTCGCGTAGGGCAGCGGCCGCATCAGGACGCCGTAGATCATGCTGAAGATCGCCGTGTTGGCGCCAATGCCCAGGGCGAGGGTGAGAATGGCGGCGGTGGCGAAGCCCCAGTTTCGACCGAGGCTCCGAAGAGCGTAGCGAACGTCCAGCATCAACATGTCGATCTGGTTTCCCTGTCGTTCGTCCCGGCACTCTTCGACGTGCCGTTGCATGGCTCCGAAATTCACTCGCGCGAGCCGCTCCGCTTCCCGGGGCGATTGCCCCTGCTCGATGTACTTCTTCGTTTCCATCTCGAGATGGAAAGCGACCTCATCGCTCAGGTCGGCGTCATCACCGGGCCGACCCTCGCCTCGGGCGCGAGTCAGCCACTTGCTCCAGCGTCGCTCAGGCATCGCTGCTACACGGTTTGGAGGATTTCCGCGACGGCGCCGGCAAGCCGTTGCCAGTTGGCCGTTTCGGTGGCCAGCTGCTTCTTGCCTTGCGTGGTGAGTCGATAGAACTTGGCGCGGCGGTTGTTCTCGGAGGTGCCCCATTCGGACCCGATGAACCCCTGCCGCTGCAGTCGGTGCAGCGCGGGATAAAGCGAGCCCTGGTTTACCTGCAACACGTCTTTGGACATCTGCTGGATCCGCTGCGAGATACCCCAGCCATGCTGTGGCTCCAGGTGCAGGGTCTTCAGGATCAGCATGTCCAGGGTTCCTTGAAGCAGGTCGACATTGGACTTGGTCATCGATTCCTCGGAGCGCGTGAGTTCGACAGTTGGGGATTACTGGGAGAGGGTACAAGCTTCTCTAGATGTTCTACAAGAGTGCATCGCTCTCTTGTAGATTGTCAAGGGGTGGGAAGTGCTTTCTTGTAGATTGTCGAGAGATGGTGGTGCCGGCGTGTACGGCGGCGCCCAGATACGAGGCTTTGACGTGCAGGAGTGGTAACGCTATATTGAATTTCAACATATTGATCTTCAACGCAAGGCCGTCATGTCCGACCCGCAGACCTTCCTGCCTTTGACCCCGCTCTCTTTCGAGATTCTTCTGTCGCTCGCCGATGGCCCGCGGCACGGCTACGGGATCATCAAGGAGGCCGAGGCGCGCAGTGGGACGCCCTTCGCTTCGAGCACCGGGACGCTCTATCTCGCCATTCGGCGGCTCCAGAAGGATGGCCTCCTGGCCCCAGCCCGAAGCGGCGACGGAGATTCTCGCCGACAGGCCTACGACCTGACGGAACTCGGCCGCGAGGTCGCCGTCGCCGAAGCCGAACGGCTCGAAGCGCGAGTGATCGATGCGCGGGCCAAGGCTCTCCTCAGCGGGAGTCGATGACGTGTTCCGGCCCTCGCTCGCACAGCAGATCCACCGTTGCATCCTGCGGGTCTACCCGCGCGAAATCTGGCAGAGCGCCGAACACGAGATCTTCGATGTTTTCCGCGCCCGGCTGGACGAAGCGCGAGGTCGCGGCACAGCAGCGGTCGCCGGCCTCTGGTTCCGGGAAGTTACCGATTCCGTGAGCACTGGAGTCAGTGCCCGGTGGACGCAGCCGGCCCGTGTGCCCGGATTCGATCCCAGATCCCCCCGTGAGAAAGCCACTTCGATGTTCGACAGCGCCCTGAATGACATCCGCTCCGCCCTCCGCGTGTTCCGATCGGCGCCTGCGTTCGCGCTGGCCGCGGTTTCGATCCTGGCCATAGCGATCGGCGCCAACACCGCGATGTTCTCGGTGATCAACGCGGTCATGTTGCGCCCGTTGCCCTTTGCTGAACCCGGGCGCCTCGTGGCGCTCTACGAGACGAATCCGGAGCAAGGCTGGACTCAGGCCCAGGTGGCCGCCGCCAACTATCTCGACTGGCGCGAAAGGTCCACAGCGTTCAGCGACATCGCCGCTCACAATGGTTGGCTCAACGAGCAGACGTGGGTCGAGGACGGGGAGCCCCGCGTCCTCAGGGTTAATGCGACGACGGGCAACTTCTTCAACGTTCTCGGTATTCGGTTTGCCCTCGGCCGAGGCTTCGATAGCGACGATGACTGGGTCGGTACCGAACCGAAGATCGTACTCAGCCACGGCGCATGGACGTCCGACTTCGGGGCGGACCCGGATGTCATCGGCAAGCAGATTGATCTCGATGGCACGACGCGCACCATCGTCGGAGTGGCCGCGGCGGAAGTCGACTACCCAGCGCCCGAGGTCGACGGATGGGTTCCGGTTAGCTGGGATCCAGCGAATCGCACCGCTGTGTTCTTCCGTCGGGCGCACGGGATGCGGGCGATTGGCCGGCTCGCGCCTGGAATCTCCGCCACCGTGGCCCGCGACGAAGTCGTTTCGATCGCGTCGCAGCTCGAGGCCGAGTATCCCGAAACGAACGTAGAGATGGGTGTGGGCTTCGTTTCGCTCCGCGAGTGGATTGCCGGCGACGTGCGCAACCCGCTTCTGATGTTGTTCGGCGCCGTCGCGCTGGTGCTAGTCATCGCATGCGCCAACGTGGCGAACCTGCAGTTTGCTCGCGCCACAGATCGGCGCGCCGAACTCGCGCTGCGCGGTGCCCTGGGTGCGGCGCGTAGTCGGCTCCTACGACAGAGCCTCGTAGAGAGCCTGGCCCTGGCGGCCGTTGGCGGTGCTCTGGGCCTGGGCCTTGCGGCCGTCGCCCTGCGCGGTCTTGTTCGACTTCTTCCCGACGACTTTCCGCGGATCGCAGAAATCGGCCTCGACTGGCGCGTCCTCGCGTTCACGTTCTTCGCCGTCGTAGGTACCAGTCTGGTCTTCGGGATCGTGCCGTCACTGCGCGCCAGCCGCCACGAGCCTGCCGCTGACCTGCAGGCGCACCGCGTTGCCGGTAGCCGGAGTCGCGGCCGTGTTGCGGCCGGTCTTGTGGCCGTCGAAGTGGCGCTCGTCTTGCCCGTAGCCGTCGGCGCCGCACTGATGATCCGCACGCTCGATGAGATGCGCGCGGTCGATCCCGGATTCACGGCCGACAACACAACCGTGCTCGGCATTCAGCTGCCCAGGACTCGCTATTCCGATGGTGATTCCCGCAACGCAGTCTTCACCGCGTTGCTCGGTTCCCTCCGGGACCGGTCGGACTTCGAAAATGTCGCGCTGAGCCGCCGACTGCCGTTCGTCAACCAGAGTTGGAGCAGCGACTTCCGGGCCGAGAGTTGGACGCCGGATCGCTACGGCGTCGGGGTCCGCCACGACGAGATATCCCGTGACCTGTTCAAGACCATGCAGATCGAGATGTTGGATGGTCGTGACTTCGAGTTGGCAGAGATCAACACCGAGCCCGTTGCCATCGTCAACCGGGCCCTGGTTGAGCAGTTTTTCCCAGATGGCGACGCTCTGGGCGAGCGCCTTTGCTTTAGTCGCAACGCTGAGGACTGCCGCTTCTGGTATCGCGTCGTTGGAGTGGCTGAAAATGTCAGAAGAGAATCACTGAAGGTCGACGAGGAACCGAGTATCTACGGATCCTGGATCCAGAACGGCACATCGAGCGGATACCTCATGATTCGCAGCCAGCTTCCGCCAGAGGATGTCGCCGACATCGCCGCGGCAGCGCTGCACGAGATCGATCCGACCGTGCCGTTCCACACCGTGACGACGATGAACGAGATCGTCGCCGGCTCGGCCGCCCAGGAACAATTGCTGCTCGCGCTACTCGCGACGTTCGCGGCGATCGCCGTCGCGCTCGCCGCGTTCGGTGTCTACAGCGTCGTCGCCTACGCGACCGCTCGGCGGTCCCGTGAAATTGGCATCAGAGTGTCTCTCGGCGCTCGAGCTGCCGACGTGTTTCGGTCGGTAGCAACCCGAGGAATGACGCCAGCGCTGGTTGGCGTTGTCACCGGCCTCGCGCTCACCGCGGCCCTCGCGGGCTTCATCGCGAGCTCCGTGTACGGCGTCAGCGTGCGAGACCCGCTGAGCTACGTCGTGGTAGCGAGCGGCCTTACGGCACTCGCATTGATGGCGTGCGTGATTCCCGCACGTCGGGCTCTCCGCGTCGACCCGGTGGTGGTGTTGAGGGCCGACTAGACGGGTTTGCGCGGTCTACCTGGGCGACCTGTTCCAGCATCGCTGAGTAGTCGACGTGATCGAGGTGCTCCACTACCAGGCCATTGACGACGCGCACGATCGTGACGCCACCGATGCGCACCGGGATCCACTCGCCTGGTCGGTCCGCGATCGCTCCATCGAGCTCGCTGAAGTAGGTGACCACGAGGACCACATACTCGCCCGAGACGAAGCTTGTCGTGATCTCAAAGCCGCCGTTCCTGGCCTGTGCCGAGCTCCGCTCGATGCCTGCGAGAACCTCGTCACGACCGTCGTAGACGATCGTCTCTCCGACGATCAGCGCGGCCGTTGGGTCACGCAAGACGGCGTTCGGAGATAGCAGCCTCTCGAGGCGGTCGAAGTCGAATTCGTAGAGTGTCTCCAGGTACGTGATCGCCGTCTTCAACACGTCGGTCTGCCCTGCGCCCGAGCGTCCGATGGCCCGCGCTCTGCCATGCGAACGAGGCAGTGACCAACCAGATTGCGGTGACGGCGACGCAGACTCGAACCGGCACTCTACGCATGCCGTTTCGACCCCGTCCACGTGTAGAACACGCCAACCCAGAACGCCGCCTCGAAGACGAACGCGGCGACAACCCAGACGGCTCTTTCGCTTTCCGGGCGAGCGATTGCCAGGAGGCCCAGGACGATCGCGAGAACGCCGAGCCCAAGTACGGGAACCCATCGCTTCAGTCGCGTCATCGTCGTCGCACCGATTGCACGATCTGATCCTCGATCCATGTCACTCCGTCGTCGAACGAGACACTCGTTCGGATCGCGAAGTGACCCGCATCCAGTACTTCATAGCGTCGCTGGAAGATCCGCTCACCACGCCGATCGACGCCGCGACCCTCGAACACCGGTAGGGCGTCGCTCGCTGGGGCCAATGCCGTCGTGCTGGAGTTCGAGGCAGCGTGGATCGAATGCGACGCCCAAACTTGCCGGGCCGTGTCGAAGTGCACCATCGCCGTGCCCGAGGTGCGTCCCTCGTCGATCAGAAGAACGAATCCGTCCTGCGCCCAGCTCACATCCATGGTGTTGCTGAATGCGAACGGGTCGCTCCGCCCATCGATCGCGGCGAGCACACCGTCCGCGGTTTCGGATTCGCCGCGCACATATGCGGTCCAGCCCTGGCCATCGAAGCGCGTCACACCGCCGTTGCGAGTCAAGTACCAGAGCGTGCGATCTGCGGCGACGTGATCGGGAGTTCGGAAAGCCCCGTCAACCGTCCATTCGCCGACCATGAACTCCAGGGCTTTCATCTCTGCGGGGATAGGGACGTCGTCGAACTGGCCGTGCGCGTCCACGTTGGGCAAGGCCAGGACGGCGACCACCAGCAAGCCGGTGGCTGTTTTCGTTTTCACGACGGATCTCCTTCGTGCTCGTCTGCGTGCGAGGTTGTTTCTTCGGGTACACGCTAGGGATCGCTTCGTTTCACACACAAGGCAGTTGAGGCCGATCAGCGCGATCGTGCGACGAACTCGACAATCTCCGCGACGGATGGAGCACCGGACTCTCTACGAGCAGCACCTCGACTCTCTAGAATCGAGGTGTGAGCGTTAGCCCAAGTCGTCTGGTGAAGTTTTGCGGCGCCGGCCTGGCCGTCTGGATGGTTGTTGCCACCGGGCTGTGGACGTTGCGCGGGCCATCGAGCGGAGATGCTCTCGTCGCGGCCGTGGCTTGCGTTCTGGCTCTGATGGGCGGCCTTTGGCTGATCAGTGGGCGCTTCCATCGGCGCTCGGCCTCGCTCGCATCATTGTTCGGGATCCACGCGTTTGTGGGTTTGCTGTTCGGCTCGGCGATGGTGCTCGTGACCTACGCGATCGAGGCTGCCGACCGAGGAGTGACGCTGACCAGCGTCGCCCGTGAGGCGACGTATCTCGGCGCGGAATACGCGTTCTGGATTTGGCTCTACGCAGTGCTGGCTGCCAGTGCTTATGGGGTGCGGGCACGCGAAGCGCTGCGTGACGCCCGAGAGCGCGAAGCCAGAACGGATGCCCGACTCGCCGAGGCTCGGCTTGCGGTGCTCCGCGGCCAACTGAACCCGCACTTTCTCTTCAATGCGTTGCACAGCGTGCGCGCACTGATTTCCACATCACCGGATCGCGCCGGCGACGCGATCGATCACCTCGGCGATCTTCTGCGCTACAGCCTGTCCGACGCTGATCAGGCCACCGTGTCGCTCGGCGACGAAGCGAAGTTCACCGACACCTACCTCGACCTCGTCGCCCTGTCGATGGGGGATCGGCTGCGCGCGACCGTGACAATCGACGAGGACGTGCGGCAGGTGCGGGTTCCCCCTTTCTCGCTCCAGGTTCTTGCGGAAAATGCGGTGCGCCACGGCCTCGCCCCTCGGGCAGACGGCGGCACGCTGGAAATCAGAGGGCGCCGAGACGGAACCGAGGTCGAGATGCTCGTCATCAACGACGGTTCCGGCACTAGTCCCGCGCGATCCTCAACCAGCGGTGGATTGGCCAACCTGAGAGCTCGTCTTGAGGCGCTGTATCCCGGGCGCTCGGTATTCGAAGCCAAGACGCGCGACGATGGCGGCTTCGTGGCGCGAATCGTGGTGCCGGCGTCGTGAGCCTACGGGCGGTCGTAGTCGAAGACGAGGTTGTCGCGCGTCACTACCTCGCCGATATCCTCGACGGGCTTTCGGGTATCGATCTCGTCGGAACTGCATCGGATGGTGAACGCGGTCTGGCGCTGATCGCCGCCGAGTCGCCCGACCTGGCGTTTCTCGATGTCGAGATGCCGGGACTCTCCGGCCTGGACGTGTTGCGGGAGGCGAAACCCAGCCCTTGGGCGATTTTCACCACAGCCTTCGATCAGCATGCCGTCACGGCTTTCGAGTTGAACGCGATCGACTACATCCTGAAACCCTTCGGGCCCGAACGCCTTGTGCTCGCCGTTGATCGGGCCCGGGCACGCCTGCAGGCCGCCACACGAGACTCCGGTGGTCAGCTAGAGCGCGTGGAGTCGGCCCTCGGCGGACGCCGGGCCGTGACGCGCGTGTTTGTCGAGTCGCGAGGGAGGATAGTGCCTGTCCTGCTGGCCGAGGTGGAGCACCTCCGTGCACAGGGTGACTATGTCGAATTGAGCACCAGCGAAGGCCGCTATCTCGTACGCGTACCGTTCAAACGCTTGCTCGCGCAGCTCGATCGCGACACTTTCGTCCAGGTACACCGATCGCATGCGATCAATCTCGAGCAGACGGCGGGGTTCGAGTCCCTGGATGACGGCCGACTTCAGGTACGCCTGAAGAGCGGCGCACGAGTCATCGCGTCGCGGGCGCGAACCCCGGAGCTCCGCGCCTGCCTGCGCCTCGAGCACACCGGACCTAGGGCTGACTAGTCGATTCCGATGAGGCGGCGCCCAATACCGGCCCGATGCTCGAGTTCCTCGACCAGGTCGACGAAATCGGGCTTCGCCCGCAGGGCCTCCAGCGATGATTCGCGGCGCAGAAGAGTCGGGTCGGCCAAACCGAGAGCGATTGCCTCCCGCAGCCAGTCGAGGGCGCGTTCGGGGGCCCCGCGTAGGGCGGAGACCCGCGCGAGGTCCCAGCGGAGCTCCCAGCGCTCGCTACCGGTCTGAATATCGTTGGCCGTGAATTCGGCAAGCCGATCGAGGATGGCCTCAGCACGTTCCGTGTCGCCGTCGAGTGCGTCGAGTTGAGCTAGTCGAATCCCAGCCGTGCTGTCGTGGTTGTCGGCGGCGATGGAGGCCTCAAAGAAGCGTCGAGCTTCCTGCCAGGAGTTGCGCTCGAACTCGATCTGGCCGCGCAGTTCCCAGCAACCGCCGCACTCCGGATGCACCGCAAGCAGCCGATCCGCTCGCGCGATCGCAGCGGCATAGTCGTTCGCCGCGAGGTCGAGCCGGGCGAGTTCGATAGCCGCCCATCGGTAGTGCGGCTCGGCCGCCAGCGCATTTTCCAGATAGCGACGAGCGCTGCTCTCGCTACCGAGCCGCGCATGAAGCTCGCCGATTCGGTACAGGTGCAGCGCCGTGTCGGTGTGAGGGAGCGGTTGGCGCATTCGCCAGTCGAGGGCGTCCACGAGTTTGCCGCGCGCGGCCAGCGCGCCAGCGACGTTGTTGTGGGCTTCGGCGTATTCGGGACGGAGCTCCACAGCTCGTTGGCTGGCCGACAGCCCTGCGGAGATCCGACCGCTAGCCATTAGCGCCAGACCGAGTGCCTTGTGGGCTTCCGGCAACAGCGGATCGAGTTCCACCGCGCGCAGCGCCAGATCGACAGCCGTGTCGAGCTCGCTGGACGGCCTGCTGAAACGATCCACTGCGAGGGTTGTCGTATCAGCGAGCCCAGCGATCGCGGAAGCGTGGTCTGGATCGAGCTCCAGCGCACGGCGGAAGAACTCCGCGGCGATACGGTTGTCCGCCGCACGGTAACGACGGTAGTGCTGCAGGCCGATCCGGGTGAGGTCGGTCGCCGTTGTGGGGACCGTCTTGATGTGTTCGGACAGCGTGTTCGAGCCGTCGCGTGCCGGACGTGCCGGGCTCGGGACAAGTGAGGCGGCCAAGGCAGTCAGTGCGGCTGTCAGCGCAAGGACGGCTGCAACCCGAAGTGGCGCCCACTGCGAGATGGGCCTGACCGGGGCAACCAGTCGATAGCCTCGGCGCGACACCGTCTCGACGTATTTTGGGTTCCCGGCGTCGTCATCGAATGCACGCCGCAGGCCGGACACGGCGCGCCAGATCACAGCGTCGACGACATGGGTATCCGTCCAGATGCTCTCTAGCAGCTCGGCCTTCGTCACGACCTGGCCAGGGCGGGCTGCGAGATAGGAGAGAACCTGAGCGACGCGCGGCTCGAGACGCCGCCGAGTGTCTCGGGTCGTCAGTTCACCGGTGGCGGGGTCGAAGCGCCAGCTACCAATGCGGATTCTCCGCTGCATGGAGATTTCCTGCGCTAGGGGGCGGTGAGGGCCGGAGTCTAGCATGGTCGCCAACGCGCTCGATGGCGGCGACTTCTTCGAGCCGACGCTTCAGTTCGGCGGCGTCAAGCCACTGTCCGCGAACGACCACGCCGGCGATCTTTCGTGTGTTGTGGATGCGCTGGAACGGGTTGGCTTCGAGCAGTACCAGGTCGGCTCGCAGCCCTTCTTGCACCTTGCCTACCTCGTCCGAGACTCCCAGGAATTCTGCGGCGCCAACCGTTGCGATGTGCAGCGCATCGAACGGTCGCAGGCCGGCCTGGACGTAGAGTTCGAGTTCCTCGTGCATCGCGTAGCCCTGGATGATGAATGGATAACCGCCATCCGTGCCGAGCAGAATTGGGGCGCGCGCATCGAACAGCGCGCGGAGCATCTTCAACTTGTTTTCGAGATGGACGTCACGAGACGCCGGCGGTGTCCAGGGGCCGTATGTGTCGAACCAGTAGTACCAGCGCTCAAGCTCCCACGGTTGGGTGTACTTCAGGTCCGGGTGATTGCGGAAGGCCTCGGCTTCCGCTGGGGTGAAGACGTATCGAAGAGTCACGAGCGTGGGGTCGTTGTAGATATCTAGATCGCGGAGTTCACGTGCCAGGGAGCGCATCGGTGCCTCTGTTAGCGGTGAAAGCCAGTTCGTGGCCCCTAGTCGTGACGGAAACATCCGGAAGTGCGAGATGGAGCGCTGCACACCGGCCGCGAAAACGGCGTTGACGCCCACCGGCGCTGGCACATGCCCAACGATGGGGATGCCTGCCTTGCGAGCAGCCTTCACGGCGGCTCGATAGGGGACGCTCCCCAGACGCTCGTGGACCTTGACGTAGTCGTACCCCATGGCGGCCGCCTTGCGGAGAGCGCGCTTGGTCTCGCCGGCCCGCGTGACTTCTTGCGCACGGTCGATCACCGCGCCAGGCCCGACGAAGCTGGGAGTGGCTACCGACATCGTCGCGCCGAAGGACTCGCCGCGGAGAATCTCGTCACGGAACCGTACATGCCCCTCCGAACCCCACATATCGCGGATCGTCGTGACGCCGTTGGCTATGTAGAAGATGTGCTCTTCCCGGTACCACGTGTGCACATGCATGTCGGCTAGACCCGGCATGAGATAGCGCCCCTTGCCTTTGACCACGGCAGCGCCCTCGGGAACAGGCACCCGACCGGCCCGCCCGATCGTCTCGATTCGATCACCTCTAACGAGCACAGTGCGGTTGCGCAGGACGTACTCCCGGTCCATTGGGAGAACATTGACGCCGACGAAAGCCACCACCGATTCATCGGCCGCGCGGGCACGCGCCTGACCTGAACGGCTGCCGATCGCGAGAAGTGCAAGGCAAATGGCCAGGCATGCGCGGGCCGGATGATTGAACACGACGTACTCCAGTGGGTTGAACCTGTGCTGTCCGTCAGGCGCGATGGACGTGTGGTTGCTTCCGGGTCAAGCTAGCCGCCGGCGGCGTACGAGTCCTGACGGGATGCCGAATGGTTGCCTAACGGTTCGCCGTGCGACCGTCGCGGGACAGTCGAGATCCGCCATGCCATCGAATACGGTGCTCGCGAGCAACCAAGAACAGCTGGAGAATCGCTATGCAGACCCGTCGCTGGGCAGTTGCTGTCCTCATCGTCCTCGCCGTTACCGGCCCGGCGGCTTCGGTGCACCCCCAGGAGACATACGATGTTGTCTTGGCCGGTGGCACCGTCATGGACCCCGAGACCGGGCTGAACGCGGTGCGCTATGTCGGTATCCGGGGCGACCGCATCGTTGCCGTCTCCGAAGAGCCTCTCGCCGGGAGCGACGTGATCGACGTCACTGGACTCATCGTCGCTCCGGGTTTCATCGACATGCATGCCCATGGGCAGACCTACGAGGCGAACGTATTCCAGGCGCATGACGGCGTGACGACGGCCCTGGAGCTCGAGGGCGGCGTGGGCGATGTTGCGGCGTTCTTGGAGGGTCGGGAGGGGTCCGCCCTGGTGAACTACGGCGCGTCGGTCGCGCACTCTCAGCTCCGCATCGGCGCCATGCCCAAATACGAAGAGGTCCTGGCCGCGGTGGGTAGTGGCAGCATCGCGGAAGAGGGCGAGCTTCAGGAGATGTTCGCGCTGCTCAACCAGGCTGGGCGTGAGCCGGTTGATTCTGCGAACTACGGGGTCATGAAGTCGCTGATGCACGCGAATCTGGAGGCGGGTGGGCTCGGACTCGGTGTGCCTCATCAGTACTACCCGGGCGCGAACTACGACGAGATCTTTCGTGTCTTCGAGATGGCCGCCGAGTGGTACGTGCCGATCTACACGCACGTTCGCGACATGACGATCTCCGCGTTCCAGGAAGTTCTGGCGAACGCCGCGGCCACCGGTGCCCCGCTGCACATCGTGCACATCAACAGCATGAGTCTCGGCAACATCGGCACGACGCTGGATCTCATTCAGGGCGCCATGGAGAACGGCGTGGACGTGAGTGCCGAGGCGTATCCATACACGGCCGCCTCAACTGGCATCGGGTCGGCAATCTTCGACGATGGCTGGCAAGAAAAGCTCGGGATCAGCTACGGCGACGTGCAGTGGCAGGACACTGGAGAACGCCTGACCGCAGAGACGTTCGCGCAGTACCGCGAGACCGGCGGCACCGTGATCATCCACATGATGAAGCCCGAGTGGGTGGAGATGTGGCTCCAGGCGCCCTTCGTGATGATCGCCTCCGATGGCATGCCGTACGCGCCCGGGGCGCATCCGCGTAGCGCCGGTACGTTCACGCGCGTGCTCGGACGCTACGCACGCGAACAGGAGATGTTGCCGCTGATGGAGGCCGTGTCGCGCATGAGCTTCATGCCTGCGCAGCGCCTCGAGCGATTCGCTCCATCGATGGCGCGCAAGGGGCGGATTCAGCCTGGCGCCGACGCGGACATCACCGTGTTCGATCCAGGCCGGGTGATCGACACAGCAACCTTCGAGGACGACCTGTCCAAATCTGAAGGCGTGCGGTTCGTTCTGGTGAACGGCGAGTTCGTGGTACGCGAAGGGGCGACCGTGGAGGGTGTCGCTCCAGGCCGCCCCGTTCTTGGTCGTCTGTACCGCGAGTCGCGTTAGCGCTCCTGGACGCCGCGCACGATCAGGTAGAGGCCGAGGCCGATCGGCAGAACAGGCCACCAGACCTCCAGCCAGTCCAACTCGAAACCGAGCGCGGTGTTCGAGAAGGAGATCAGGCCGAAGACCGCTAGCAGTGCACCGCCGGCGATCGAGCCACCGACGCCGGGGACGGCGAAGTCTTCCGGGAGCTCGAACCCGTCGCTGCCCGCTGCAGCGTGGTTGTAGAGCGCGGCCATGCGACCTGCGTCAACGAGGTTGAACAGCCATAGGAAGAACATCGAGAACCCGAACACAGGGCCGATGTCACCGGACGCTGTCGCGGCGGCCATGCCGAGAAGCAGCATGGAAGCGGCAAATATCAGGCCACGCTGGTAGTAGCCGATGTAGACCTGGCCGAGCCCGGGCACTGCCGATAGTACGGCGGCGAGGCGAGGAGACTTCTCGCGCGGGTCGAACGGCTGTCTCGGCGTCTGCAACTGCGCGTTCCTTGTTCCCGTAGCAGCGGGCTCCGGCGACGGCGCCGCATGCGTCGCGGCTACTGGCTCCGGCGCAGGCTCATGCTGGATGGTGTCATTCATGGTGTGGTCCTCAGGCAGAGTGGCTACTTCGTTCATCTTTGTCTTCTTCGTTGGTTGATTCGTTCGGGTCAGAGTCGTTTGTTGCGCGGTCGGTCCACGGGCTCAATAGCCAGTCGGCCCCTGTCACGACGTAGTCGTTCCAGGCGGTCGCCGCGGTGTCGCGTGCGAACTCGGCCCACTCGCTGTCTCGGCTGTTGAGGCGAACAGCGTCGCCGGTCCCAGGTTCGTCATCCCCGAGCGGCAGCACGACGATGTCGCCGGCGCGCTCCCAGGTGGTGGTGCTGAACTGGCTCAGCTTTGCCGTGCTCGAGGCAAGGGTCGTGCGCACGGCGATTTCCTGCGATCGCAGCTCGTGAATGACCTGTTCGGGAACACCCGCGAGTGGCGATGCGGGCAGGCCGACGAGAAGGAAACCGGCGACGGCGCCCAGGTAGGCGCCCTCGAGGGCGAGCCTCGGGCGCTGGATCAGGCTGTCCCAGAAAGCCCCCAACCGTCGGTGCAGACGCATGCGGTCCGCTTCGATCGTAACGGCCATGACGTCGGCAATGAAGTCATCGTCGGGGGCCATGGTTGCCAGGGCCGGGAGGTCGAGTTCCAGCTGTCTCAGGGCACGTTCGACGGGTTCGCGATCACTCGTGAGCGCGAGTACCGACGCCGTGAAATCTTCGGCCGGAATAGCGGCGCCGTCGCCCATGAGGATGGCGAGGTCGGCACACCGGGCGCATCCTGCGGCGTGGGCGTCGAGCATCACCGCGGTCTCAGTGTCGAGGATGCCTTCGACGCGCTCGAAAATGAGTTCCTCGAAACGTACGCACTTCATCTTCAGGCTCCGTACGACGGGTCGAGTTCGAGCATCCGGTCGGCCAGTTCGGCGCGGGCGCGATTCGATCGCGCCTTCACGGTGCCCAGAGGGATCGACAACATGTCGGCGATCTCGCGCTGCTTGAGTCCCTGAATGTCCTTCAGCAGGATCATCTCGCGGTTGATCGCGCTCATGGAGTCGAGCGCACGGCGCAGAAGCTCGTGGCGCACGTGGGTGTCCACGAAGCTCTCGCCAGGTTCCACGAACTCGCGCCCCAGGTCGGGGTTGTCGACTTCGGTGGCGCCGAACGTAGGCGTGATCTTCTGCTTGCGGATTCGATCGAGACAGCAGTTGCGTGCGATGCGGACGCTCCAGGCGAGGAAACTTCCGCTACCGTCGAAGCTGTCGAGGCCTCGATAGATACGGATGAAGGTTTCCTGTGCCACTTCTCGAGCCTCTTCGCGATCGCGCAGATAGTGGAAGCAAAGGCCAAACACTCGACCCTGCGTACGGCGCACCAGTGCCTCCCAGGCGCTTTCGTCGCCTGTCTTGCAATGGGCTACGAGGGCTTCGAGCTCCAAGCTCGGCTTCCTTGTTTTGTGTGAGTGCCGGGCCCCGCTGGCGTCGGCGTTGCTGTCACTGGCAATAACGTACCCGGCCGAGGAAAGGTTCGGTGGATTGCCCGCCAAATCGCCGCGAATGTGTGCCGCAGGGAGTCTCACAGGCCAGAGGTCAAGTGACATGACCAAATTAGTCAACTAGCTTTACTTTCTGCTTGCTCCCCCCTTTCTCTGGAGACATCAGATGCGGAAGAACGTTGCGTGGCTAGGACGAGTGGCGATGACGGCGAGCGCGCTGGTTGTCGCGATTGTCGCGAGTGGTGCGCCGCAGGACGATCGGGCAGCGATCGAGTCGGTGCTCACGGATCTCGCCCAGGGGCAGGATCAACAGGACGTTGACCGGATGCTGAGTTCGTTGCACCCCGACAGCGCACAGTTTGTGCAACTTCCCAGCGGGCTCGTGACGTTCGATCGCGACACCCAGGCTGCCGGTGTGCGCGCCGGACAACTCGGAGGCGATGATCGCGAGATGACGATCCATAGCGTGGACATCACCGGCAACGCTGCTATGGCCAAGTTGGAGTTGGTGGGGCGGCTCACCTTCGTTCATTATGTCGGCCTCATGAAGGTCGAGGGCCGCTGGCAGATCATGAGCGTAGTGACGTCGGTAAGCGGCCTCTGATGCGATGAGGGCACGTGGATCGACAACCGGCGCCGGTGGACGAAGAGCTCCGATGGTCCAACATCGGTCGCTTGCTCCTCCTGGCTTTCGAGGCATTCGATGACCGGGTCGTCGAGGGCCTTCGCGCCGCGGGCTTCGATGACTTCACCTCGAGTCACGGCAAGGCGCTGCGCAACGTCGACCTCGGCGGAACGCAAATAAGCGAGATCGCGCGCCGCGCGCAGATGACCAAGCAGGGGATGAGCCAGCTCATTGTCGACCTGGAACGGCGCGGCTACGTCGAACGCCAACCGGACTCGGCGGACGGCCGAGCAAAACGCGTTCATCTCACCGACCGCGGCCGCGAGCTCATCAGCGTCGGCCAATCGGTGTATCGCGAACTCGAGCATGAATGGTCTGAAGCGCTCCGGGACCCGGATCTGCAATCGCTCCGGGTCGCCCTTCAGTCCATTCTCGCTCGCGAGAAGGGCCGGTCCGCAAACAAGTAGGCAGGGTTCACGCCGGACGCCCTGACTATTCGCTTCGGAGGGCCTCGATCGGGTCGATGCGGGCTGCCCGCCGAGCCGGTACGTACGTCGCTAGACTGACGATAGCGAGCAATCCGACTGCCATGGCGATGTGAACCACGGGGTCGAGGGCGGAGACCCGGAACAGCAGACTCTGCATGAAGCCCACAAGTGCCCACGAGGCCACCAGACCGGCCGCAATTCCAAGCGTCCCGACCAGCAACCCTTGTCGCATGAGCATCCGGTACACGGTGGTCCCGTTTGCGCCCAGGGCAAGGCGCACGCCGATCTCCGGGGCTCGTTCGCGGACCACCTGCCCGAAGACGCCATACACGCCGATGCACCCCAGAGTGAGCGCCATGGTTGACGCGATCCACAGCAGCGTCATCGTGAACGCCATTGGCGCGGCGGCCCTGTCAGCGACGTCTCGCATCGTGCCGAGGCCTACGAGGGGAAGCGTGTCCATTTCCCAGACGGTGGCCCGAACGGCATCGGCCAGCAGACTGGGCTCGCGGTCGGTTCGAACCACGTAGGTGAGGGACCTCGGTGTGGTGGGGTCTCCGCCGACTAGCGGGAAAATCACGAGCGGTTGCGCGGGCCCTGTACTGGCTAGCTGGAACGCATAGTTCTCGACAACGCCGACCACCTCGTACCAGATCGGTTCGTCCTCGCTACTCCGGCTCGTCCGGACGCGGCGCCCGACCGCTTCGGCGCCCGGCCAGTACAGGTCAGCCAGCGCTCGGTTGACCACCAACGGCGCACGGGCGAGCCCGCGGTCGCCGTCCTCGAACGGACGCCCGGCGAGCAAGGGCACCTGGAGGGTTTGCACGAAGTCGCGACTACCCCGCACCCAGTTGATCACCGTGGGCATCGCGTCCTCGGCCATCTCGACGCCCTCCTCGAACAGAAAGATGCCACCGGTGACCCCCTCGAGCGGAATGTTCGAGGCCGCTGCCACGTCGGTCACGCCCGGCAGCGCGCGTAGGCCGGCGAGAAGCTCGTCGTGAAACGCGACGGACTGATCGGTGCCCGGATAGCGCGATTCAGGGAGCGAAATCGAGAGACGCAGTAAGCCGGCGATCTCCACACCAGGGTCGACGCTACGCAGCGCCCAGAAGCTGCGCGCCATGAGCCCCGAGCCCACAAGGAAACGAGTGCGAGTGCGACCTGCGCAACCAACAACAACTGCCGAGTCAGCGCTCGAGCCCTGCTGGAGGTCGAGCCGCGGCCGGCGCTCTGCAAGTCGTTCGTTCGTTGGGTTCGAAGTAGTGGCAGGAGCCCGAAGGCCAGCGTGACCAGGCTCGGACTGGCGAGACTGTGTGCGTACCGCGATCAGGTTCGCGACGTTCACCAGGGCGATCAGCAAGACGAACCCGACGGCGCTGAAGAGAATCCAAAGAGTGCGCGCGATCGGTCCGACCACACGTGTTTGTAGGGGTACAGGCTGAGCGGCGAGCTGTGCGCCCTGCAGCATGTCCCGTTCAGCAGGTTCCGTGCGCTCGAGGAGCCACGCAATCGTGGCGTCGAGATCCTCGGTAATCGCCTCGAGGTTCATTTCCGGACGCACGCGGGCGATGCCATCGAAACCGCCGAACCGACCGAAACCGTCGATATCCGTTCGGAATTCACTATCGATCCAGAACCGTGTGTTCGGCGAAGGGAACTTGAACCCATCAACGACCACACCGGCGACGACGAATGGATCACCATCCAGGATGACGGTCTGGCCCACGATTCCGGCAGAAGCACTGAAGCGGTCGCGCCACAGACTTTCGTTCAGCAACACCACTCGGGTTGAGCCTTCGCGGTCGTCCTCTGCGTTGAGCAGCCGGCCGTGCAAGAGAGTCGCCCCAAGCATCTGGAGGAGCCCAGAGTCGACTTCGGCGCCGGACAGTCGAACCGGATCGCCAGCGCCCGTCAGCGTCAGGCCGCGAGTGGAATAGAAGCCCGTAGCTTCAAGCGACGCCGCCCGCGTTGCGTACGCGGCGAACAGTCCCGGAGACAGGCCAAGAGTGGGGAAGTTGATTCCAGGCGCCGTTTGCCCAAGCCACACCAAGCGTTCCGCGTCGGGGTAGGGAAGCGGGCGCACCGCGACGCCGAACACGAGCGTGAAGATCGCGCTCGTGGCGCCGAGTCCTAGCCCCAACGTGGCCACGATGGCCGCTGTCAGCGCCGGCGATCGGCGCAACGACTGCAGTGATTGGCGGAGATCGAGACCGACCCCGGCAAGGGTTCTTCCGCGCTCCACGCGAGCACCTCGAATGGCTCGGCCTTGAGTCACGACCTCGTGCCGGTTCCCAAAGCGGCGGAGCGCCTCCTCGCGAGCTTCGGACTCCGGGAGCCCGCGCTCCACGTTCTCGCGGGTCCGTTGCTCCAGGTGGAAACGAATCTCTTCGTCCACCTCACGCTCGATGCGCCGATCGGCGCGCCCGGCCCGGAATCGGTGCCACCAATCGCGCAAACTCATCGGCCCACCGAGTTGGGCATCACTTTGGCCACGGCGGTGGCGAACCGTTCCCAGTTCCGCTGCTCCTCGGGAAGCCGCTCTCGACCGTTCGCGGTGATCGAATACACACGCGCGCGGCGCCCCTTGTCCGACCGTTGCCAACTCGACTCGATCCACTCGCGCTGTTCCATGCGATAGAGCGCCGGATACATGGAGCCTTCCTCGACGCTGAGCACGTCGTCGGTCAGGTCCTCGATACGCTGGGCGATCGCGTAGCCGTGGCCTGGGGCCTCCGAGAGGATCTGGAGGATGAGCATGTCCAGAGTTCCTTTGAGCATCGGCGTGCGGCTTCTTGGCATTTGCGTTCCCCTAGAAGTTCTTACTTAGAAGTTCTAAGTATCATGAACGCACTCCTCTCTGCAACTGAACGGCGAGTTCGGCGTTCAACAGACACGCTCCCGCGGCGCCGCGAACGAGGTTGTGCGAGAGCACGCTGAACGAGACGTCATACGCGGAATCTGCTCGTATGCCGCCGACGCTCACACCCATACCGCCACTCAGCCCGGCGTCGAGTCGTGGCTGGGGCCGATCGGGCGGGTGCATTACCCGTATCGGTCGAGGCGGACTCGACGGTAGATCCGCGATGGGCGGCGGGGGACGGAAGTCAGCCAGTACTTCCGCGACCTCGTCGACGGCGGGCTGGCCATCGAGCTTCAAGAAGACCGTCGCCAGGTGCCCCTCGATGACCGGCACTCGATTGACGCGCACCGACGGAAGGAACGTCCAGCCGAACACACGTCGCAGTTCGCGACCGATCTTCTCGGCCTCGCCGTCGATATGAGGGATCACGTTGGCCTGGGTGTCCCAGGCACCAAGCCCGCGGCGCCCGGCGCCCGACAGTGCCTGGAGCGTGACGACGGTCAGCCCGGTGATGCCGAATCGCGCCTGTAGCGGAACGAGTGCAACCGCGAGTCCGGAGACGACACAGTTCGGGTTTGTGACGATTCGCCCGACAGATGGCGCGCTTTCGGACAGGCTTTCGGAATTCACTTCCGGCACGACGAGTGGCACGGATGGATCGTCTCGATACGCCGCGGCGTTGGAACACACGAGGTGACCGCGCCGCGTGTACAGGGCCTCGAACTCCAGTGCCGCTTCGCCCGGCAGAGCTGACAGAAGCACCGAAGACTCGAGCTCCGAACCACAACTCTGCACTTCGAGATCCGCGGATGGCCCGGCGCCTTCGATCAGGTCGCCTAGGCGTAGCCCCGCGGAAGCATCCGACGCGACGACTTCCTCGAGCCGGAACCACGGATGGTCCTGCAGCAGCGATACGAGTCGTTCCCCGACCAGACCGGTCGCTCCGAGTATGGCAACACCGGTGCGCTCAGTCGGCGCGCTCACGATGCCACTCGCGCGTAGCGAACAGCCAATTCACCCACCTGAGTGCCGACTCCGCTGGGTCCGACGATCGCGAATTCGAGCCGATGCTCTCGCGCAAAGTCGATGGCCTTGCGCTGCACGACATCACCCCCCACACGGGCGACTTCTTCCCAGTTTGCCTGGACATAGCGACGCATCGGGCCGGGCTGGGTTTTGGGGTCGGCTTCGTAGAGACCGTCCACGTCTTTGAAGAGAACGCATTCGGCGCCCAACGTCCGCGCGATCACGAGCGCCGTGAGATCTGACCCTCCGCGCCCCAGAACATGGATCGCGCCGGATGCGTCACGACCCACAAAACCGGGCACCACCACGACGCCCGCCCGGCCAAGCGCCGCGCTCAGGCCGGTGCCGCTCAAGCCGATCGGCACCGCGTCGAGCGGGTCGCCCTCAACGCGCAGGTCGAGCTGAGCCACATCGAGACATTCGGACTCGATGCCGCGGGCCGCCAGCGCGATACCGAGTAGGGAGACCGAGACCTGCTCACCGGTTGCGAGGAGGCTTCCGAGCAAGCGAGGTCGCGGTACGACGGCCAGGGCGTGCGCGTCGCGCCAGAGTCCGTCAGTGGTGCCTGGTGTCGCCGACACCACGACGCATACTGACCTTCCGTCCTGCAGGAACCGCGCGATGCGATCGACGCCGTCCGCGAAACCGCGTGGCCCTGCCAGCACCGAACTCCCGAGCTTGATGACCACGGGCTTCCCGGCCGCGTTCATCGAGCACCTCCTGCGCGCCGCAGTCCGCGCTCGAGATCGCTCACGAGATCAGCCGGCTCCTCGATGCCGACGGATAGGCGCAGCAGACCGTCGCCGATGCCGGCGCGGGCGCGCGCCGCGGGCTCCATCGCCGCATGCGTCATGGTGGCCGGATGAGCAATCAGGCTCTCGACACCACCCAGGGATTCCGCCAGGGCGAAGTGCTGCAACTCGTCGACGAGCACCGCGGCCGCCGGCTTGCCACCTGCGATTTCGAAGCTCACAAGACTTCCAGGCCCGTCCTGCTGCTGCACTGCCACGGCGTGACCCGGATGCGTATCCAGGCCTGGGTAGTACACACGCTCGACGACCGGATGATCACGTAGCGCCTCGACCACGGCCCTGGCGCTTTCCTGATGTGCTCGTACTCGTGGCTGTAACGTGCGAACTCCGCGCAGCGTCAGATAGCTATCAAACGGACTCCCGGCCAGGCCGAGTGCATTGGCCCACCACGCCAGCTCTTCCTGAAGCGCCGGCGTTGCCGCTGCAACCGCACCGCCCACAACATCGCTGTGGCCGTTGAGGAACTTCGTGGTGGAGTGCACCACGATGTCGGCACCGTGTTCGATGGGTCGCTGCAGTGCCGGTGAAAGGAACGTGTTGTCTACGGCCAGCAGCGCTCCACATTCGGCCGCGGCAGTCGCAACCGCGCGCAGGTCGGTGATGCGGAGCAGCGGGTTGCTCGGTGTTTCGATCCAGAAGAGCCGTGGTTGCAGCGCGGCGGCGGCCGCGATCCCAGCGTCGCTCGTGAGGTCCGCGTACTCGAGCCGGAAACGGCCGCGCTCGGCAAGCCGTGTGGCCAGCCGATGCGTTCCCCATAGCAGTCGTGCGTCGCGACCAGCAGATCGTCCGGCTCGAGCAGCTGCAGCACGAGGGCCACCGCGGACATGCCCGACGAGGTGATCGCTGCGCCGGCGGCACCTTCGAGGTCCGCTATCGCGTCGGCCAGGTGGTCACGCGTCGGGTTCGACGTGCGCGAGTAGTCGTGAACGCGTTTTCGACCCAGCGCCTCGAAGGTGTAGTTCGACGACAGGTACAGAGGTGGCATCACCGCCCCGTGCTGCGTGTCGACGCCAACGGCGCTTCGCGCGGCTCGCGTCGAGGCCGACACCGCTGACGCACCTGGCGTCGCAAGGACTCGTCGCACCGTGCCAGCGATGGCCTCGGGATCAGCAAGGAACGCGTCGTGCCCGGTGGGCGAGGTCACGGCGTGGAGTTTTGCCGACCCGGGGAGTCGGTCGCGCAGTTCGCGCACGAGCCACGGCGGCACGAGCGCATCCGACTCGACCGCGATCAGGTCGACGTGCGCGCGGATACGAGCCGGATCAACGTGGTGGCGATCGATGGATTCGGACAGCGCGTTGAAACTCGCGGCGTCGTACACCTCGGCGAAGGCACGACCGCGCGCGTCGAGATAGGACGCCACCGGGAAGTCTTCGCCCTCGTTGGGCTGCTTGGCGAAACGGCCTTCGAACTCGGCCGCGCTCCGGTAGGTGGTCATCGCAAGTCCGCGGGCGATGCGAAGGCCGTCGTCAGCCGAACCGTGTTCGGCGCCGAAATCCGCGATCTGCCGCTGCAGACATCGCCATGCGGTAGCCATCGGGTGAGAACGGTGCGCCGCACCGACGAGAACGAGATGTCCTGCACGGTGTGGGTACTCGGCAGCAAAGGCGAGCGCGACCATTCCGCCGTAGGACGCACCAACAAAGTGCGCTACCTGTTCGACGCGCAGCGCGTCCAGCACGTGAGCAAGCGCACGGGCCTGGTCGATGGTTGTGACCGACGCGCCTGGCCGGATCGGAGTCGAAGGGCTGCCCACGTAGTCGAGCCCGACGACGCGATATCGAGTCGTGTCGATGGCGCGGTCGTTACCGACCAGCGCCTCCCACCAACCTGGGCTGGGGTCGACATCGTTCGCCGTGAGGTGACGATGTCCGGAGATTCCGCCGAGCACCACGACTACTGGCGCGTCAGCCGGGCCCACGCATTCATATTGGATTTGGGCGGCCGTGCTCTCGGCAGCCTGCGCGGGAGGCTGCAGGGTGCAGCTTCCAGTGGATCCAGGTGGCAGCGGTGCGGCTGTGGGTGACGAGCCGCTCGCACAGAACGCGTCAGCGCACGAGTCTTCGGTTGATCGCAAGGTGATCTGGGCCATCTCGTTCTCTCCTCGCCGGAGCGGCCGCACGGGCCAACTCCTGGGAGAGTCGAGGCGCGCCAGGGTGCGTGAACACCGGGCGTCGCTTTGACACCCTCATCTCTCGGCGGGTCATGCCCGCCGCAGGAGTTGGCACCACGCGAGCAACTCAGGCAGTTGCAGGCAGGTTGCCCCGGCGTCAAAGGGCCTGTCCCTCAGCCGGTCTCGATGAGTGCCGCAGAAGGTAGCAGCGCGCTCGCGAGCCGGCAAGACGGTTTTGCGTTTCCGTCGTTTTCGAGGATCTATTCCGCGGGAACTCCGAACGCCGCCATGGCGACGGCGGCGAGTGTGAGGAGCGCCAGTCCAGCCACTCGCAGTGGGCGCTTCGCGTCGGCGTGCTGCGCCGCCAGAACTGTCGCCACGGCGCACTGCAGCGCGTAATACAGGGCAAAGGCCCTCGAGGCGTAGCTGATGATCTGGTAGATGTCTGCCGTCCATGTGAGCGCGAGCCCGCCGATCGCCACGAGCCCGTAGGCCACCTCCGGTCGCATTTTCCCGTTACTCAATTCCTCGGCCAAGCCACCGCACCCGCTGGTGTCCGCCACGGCTGCACTGAACTGCGCAGCGAGTGCTGCCACCACCAACAGTGCCGGCAGGATTGGCGCCACGACTGCTGTCATCTGAATCACCGCGGTCTCCCCGGTGCCGATGGAATCCGTGGGGATCGAGAGTCCGATCAGCCCGATGTACACGACGTAGATGGCAGAGGCCAACCACTGGGCGTAGCGCATGGAGCGGATGCGCGTAGCAGCGTCATACTCCGCACCCAGGTAGCGCGATGTCTCGAAGCCCTGAACGGTGATCACCAGACCGAAAGCGACGAAAAGTGCCTCGAGACCCAGGTCCGGAATGATACGCGTGGGCGCCGTATTGCTGCCGACGATCTCGACCGCATAGAACGTGAGTCCGGCGATCAGCCCCGCAATGATCGAGAGCTTCACACTCACGGCGCCCTGTTCGAGCTTCTCCAGCAAAGCCAGGCCGTGGCGCCCGCCGAAGTACGCGATGAAAACAAGAATCGCCGAGGTAACGATGCGCCCGGCGGTGACGTCACTACGCGGCGTGAGGGCCACGGCGAACGCGCCGAACAGGTTCAGGTAGTAGGTCACCGAGACCACGTAGGCGAAAGCCAGGGCCGCCGACGAGGCCGTGTTGAGCCGGGCCGCGAACGCAGGCAGCGAGTGCTCTCCGCCGAGGGCATCGATGCGAGCGATCGAATAGCGGATCGCACCGCCCAGTGCATACGCAGCGAGACAGAGCCCGGCCATCACCGCAACGGCGAGTTCGCCGTAGGCTCGGCCCAGGATCGGGCCGAGCACGAGGAATCCGCTGCCGATGATCGACGCGAGCGGCGTCACCGTGGCGCGCCATGTCCTGGCGCCGGCAAGCCGCGGGTTCAGCAGGAGTGCGGCGGTGGCGCCCAGTGCCACCACCACAGCAATCGCGTTCAGCGTGTCGAAACTCAACGTGCGATGACGATGCCGCCAGCGCCGGCTTCCGCGACTGCGGCGTTGAATGCTGGTACGTCCGACGCCAGTACCGCCGCGAGGGCTTCTTCCTGCGACGCGACCTGCATCTCCAAGTCGTCGAAGCGCGCATACGCCGCCTGCGTCGGGGCGCCGTAGTTGCCCGCGACGTAGCGATAGAGGTAGCCCACCTGGGTATCGAGCATAGGCGTGAAGTTGATCGGGTCCTGGCCCGACTCGGCCTTCGTCTGGATCAGGACGTCCTCGATGGCGGTGAGCTTCTCGGCGAGCGCTTTGGCCATCTCGCCGAGCTCCTCCGCGGCTTCGAGTTCGGCTTCCTCAGCGCGCTCCGCGGCGCCGTTCGCCTGCTCGCGCACGGCACGTAAGGTGCTGATCGTGTCGTGCGCACGGCCGAGCATGGCAGCCAGGTCGACCGACATGTCGTAGGTCGCTTGCAGGTCCGTGGTGCTCACCTCGGGACGCCGAGGATCGGGGCGGAGCGTGATCGGCTGTTCATGAGTTGTCTCGCCGACGATCAGTCGCGCGGTGTACTCACCTGGCACGGCCGCGGGGCCACCCGCGTAGCCGAGATAGATGTTGCCGTCGCTGAGGATGTCGGGCCGCGTGTGGCGGAGATCCCACATCTGTCGGTGCATTCCGGTGCCCGTGTCGAGGCGGTCGTAGTTGCTCGAGCCGTCGCTGATCCAGCTGCGCACGACGTTGCCGGCCGCATCGAGAACTTCGAGCTTGACCTCGACCTTGTCAGAGTTTTCCGCGTCGTCGGCGTCGCCTGCTTCCGTGGATTCCTCGTCGTCCTCGCCCGCCGGCATCTTGTAGATCAGCGCCGCATTGCGGGTGCCGCCGGTGCCGTAGGGATTGCGTGCTCCGAAGAATCCACCGCCGGGCGTGCGGATCGCATCACGAGGCGGCAACAGCCCGGAGTCCGCTGCGGCAAGAGCGTCGTCGACGTGATGCAGCGGCGTTACGTCGTCGAGGATCCAGATGCTGCGACCCTGCGTGGCTACGACGAGATCCTGCTCGTGCACGAGCATCTCCACGACACTCGTGACCGGCAGGTTGAGCTGGAACTTCTGCCAGCGCGCCCCATCGTCGAACGAGATGAACATCCCGAACTCCGTGCCGGCATAGAGCAGGCCCGCGCGGTCGGGATCCTCGCGGACAACGCGCACCGGGTGATGGTCCGGGATGCCGTTGGTGCCGTCGGCGAGCTCGCTCCACGTCGCGCCGCCGTCCGCTGTCTGGAAGATGTACGGCGTCCAGTCGTCCATCCGGTAGCGATGCACCGCGATGGTCACCTTGCCCGGCTGATGGGACGAGACGTCGATCGTGTTGACGGTGCCGTCTTCCGGCAGACCCGGAGGTGTGACGTTCTCCCACGTACCGCCGTCGTCGCGCGAAACATGAACGAGGCCATCGTCACTGCCTGCCCAGAGTTCTTTCGCATCGTGCGGCGACTCAGCCAGGGCAAAGACGGTGCCGTACACCTCGACCGAGGTGTGGTCGTGCTGCAGCGGACCACCCGGAATGTCCTGCTTCTCGCCGTCGTTGCGAGTGAGGTCCGGACTAATCACCTCCCAGCTGTGTCCCTCGTCGCTACTTCGATTGACCGTTTGCGACGTGTGGTAGAGGCGAGTTGGATCGTGCTGCGAGATCAAGATCGGTGCGTTCCACTGGAAGCGGTGCTCCAGGTCGCGCGGCGCATAGCCGTCCACGAGCGCCGGGTAGACCGTCACCGGCCGTCTCTCTTGCGTACTGTGGTCATAGCGACTGATTTCGCCGATGTAGCAGCCGGCGTAAACGATGTCGTTGTTGCGCGGGTCGACCGCGATGTGGCCGCTCTCGCACCCGCCCACCGTGTACCAGTCTTGGGGGGCACCCCGGCCGTCGCTGCGGAGGCTCAGCGTCGAGTTGTCCTGCTGGGCGGCGTAGACCCGGTACGGCCACTGGTTGTCGACCGTGACTCGATAGAGCTCTGCGGTGGGTTGGTTGAGTACCGTCGACCAGCTGGCTCCGCCGTTGGTGGTCACTTCGCCGCCACCGTCATCGCCGAGGATCATGTTGTCGGGATCGTCCGGGTTGATCCAAAGGTCGTGCGTGTCGCCATGGTTGGGGCGCAGCCGCGACACGGACTTGCCGCCGTCGATCGACTTCCACATCGAGACGTTGAGAACGTACACCGTGTCTCGGTCGGTCGGATCGGCGTGGACATGCGAATAATACCAGTGGCGCTGGCGCAGGTTGCGGTCGCGGTTGATGCGTTGCCAGGTCTTGCCCGAGTCGTCTGAACGATAGAGGCCGCCCTCGGGGTCGAGCGCGGAAACGAGCGCGTAGACACGCGTCGGGTCGGCCGGCGAGACGCTCACTCCGATGCGCCCGGTGAGTCCGGTCGGGAGCCCACCGCCGAGCTTCTCCCAGGTGTCGCCGCCGTCCTTGGTCTTGTAGATGCCGCCATCTTCGGAGCCGTCGTAGGCGGTCCACGGCTTGCGCTCGAAGCGCCAGAACGCGGCGTACATCTCACGCGGGTTGTCGGGATTCATCGACAGGTCCACAGCGCCGACCTCGTCGCTGACGAACTTCACCTGCTCCCAGGTGTCGCCGCCATCGCGCGATCGATACACACCGCGCTCCGGATTGGGGCCGAAGGGGTGGCCGAAGACCGCGGCGTAGATCAGGTTGTGATCTTTGGGGTGCACGATGAGGCGAGCGATCGTGCCCGAGTCGGGAAGACCAACATGCTTCCACGTGTCGCCACCATCGAGCGATCGATACATGCCATCGCCGGTTGTGGCGTTCCCGCGGATGCATGCCGAACCCGTGCCCACGTAGATCACGTTTTGATCAGAGGGTGCGACCGCGATGGCCCCGATGGACGCTGAGTGGAAGTGGCCGTCCGAGACATTGTCCCAACTGAGCCCCATATCCGATGACTTCCACACGCCGCCGCCGGTAGAGCCCATGAGGTACTCCTTCGGTCGACCCGGGAAGCCGGTGACTGCCGTTGAGCGCCCTCCGCGCAAGGGTCCTATCGAGCGGTAGCTCATCGTCGAGAACAACTCAGGATCAACGGGCGGCGCGTCTTCCGTCGCCTCCGTTTCCTGCTCCTGGGCGATGGCGCCGGGCACGACGGGCGTAGCCGCGAGAAGAGCGACCAGGACAAGGGCGAACCAGCGACTCGAACGCGACATACGGGGACCTCCAGGATCATCAAGAGCTCTTGGGCGGGGGCACGTTCCCGCGATCGCTCGTCCGGTGCAACCCAGTGCGGACGGTCCTGGGTATCAGGCGCTGCTGCGGCCTAGTCGGTGCGTAGCACTAGTGCCGGATCTCGTCGCGCTGCCTGGAGCGCTGATGGAACGCAGGCGATGAGCGCGACCACGAACATCACTGCGGTGGCCGCTACCAGAGTAGCCGGGTCGGTCGGACTGAGGCCTGGCAGGAATCCCGCCACCAGGCGACTCACCAGGAAGGCAAGAAACCAACCGAGAGGCAGACCCACCAGCACCGGCAGCAGGCCGCGCCTGAGCACGAGGAGGCCCACATCTCGGCCGTGCGCGCCGACCGCGCGTCGGATTCCGATCTCGCGCACACGGCTGGCCATCGCTGCCGCGATAACGCCGTACACGCCGACCGCGGCGAGCAGAAGAGCCATGCCCGCGAACGTCCCCAGGAGCACCGCCCCAACCCGCTGCGGCATGGCCTGATCGAATATCTGTGCGTCCAGACTGCGTATCCCGGGCACGGGGAGTGCCGGGTCGAGTTCGGCGAGGCGTTCGCGCACCGTGTCCACCGAGGCCACGGAATCCGGTGCCTCGCGCCACGCGAGCCGCAGCTGGTCTGCTCCGATGAGCCAGCCCCACTGATCCACCGGCACGTACATGTACGGAGCCGCCTCTTCGCGGAGACCGCGCGTCTTTGTGTCGGCCGACACACCGACGATCTCGAGCTCGACTATCCCCCCTCGACCTGGGAACAACACGCGCTCGCCCACGGCCGTGCCACCAGGCCAGAAGTGATCGGCGAAGGTCTCGTTCACCACCACGACCAACTGCGTTCCATCACGATCCCCAGCCGCGAAGCTGCGACCCGACCGCAGCCGGATCCCGAGGGTTTCGAAGAAGCCGGGGGAGACGTAGTTGAGGGCGACACTGCCCGGATCTGCGTCCGTGAATTCGTGGCCGACGACGCGAAAGTCGTCCATCCGCATCCCGTTCTGCACGGGCACGAAGAGGGCCCATGCGGCCCGCTCGATGCTCGGAATCGACTCGAGCTGTGCCACGGCTTCGCCGCGGAAAACACCAGCGGCCTCGGCGTCGTAGCCCAGCACACCTACGTCGAGTGACGATACGTAGACGCCCGTCGGATCCAGACCGAGATCCACGTCGAGAACCGTGGTGAGGGAGCGGACGAACAGACCACCTCCAAACACCAGCGCGAGAGTGAGCCCGACCTGGATGGTCGCCAGAACCGATGGGGCTGACCAGCGTCGTCCGATTCGCGTGGACCCGCCGGACAATCGTGCCACCGCAGGCCGCGTTCCGGCGAGAGCGGGTCCGACGCCGAACAGAAGAGCGCAGCCAAGCGCGATGAGCATTGTGACGACTAGCGTAGTGGTATTCAGGGTTGGGGCGACTTCACCGAGAACGATCCGGCCAGGTATTTGCAGTCCCGCGACGGCACCTAACGTCCAGCGCGCAAACAACAGGGCGGCGACTCCGCCCATGAGCGACAACAGCAAACTCTCCGTCACCAGTTGCCGGATGAGACGCGTGCGCGGCGCACCCAGAGCCATCCTGAGGCTGAGCTCCTGATGCCGTTCGGTCGTGCGCGTCAGCAGTACGTTGGCGACGTTCGTGCACGCGACCAGCAGTGCGATACCTACCATCGCGAGCAGCAAATTCATGAACTGATGTACCTCGTCGGCGCGCGGTAGCGCAGCGTCGGCAGCGGACCCCACTTCGACGAAGTCGTCCAGATAGGGGCTCGGCTCGAGGGCCAGCATGCGCTGGGCCGACGCCAGCATGGTTGCCTCCGTACGCTCCACCGACACGCCGGGTCGCGTGCGGCCCATGATCCGAAGCCATTGCGAGTTGCGGTCGTCGAAACGGATCCGCGCCCTCGATCCCGGTGCGAGCTGTTCGTGGAGCGTAAGGGGCACCCAGAGGTCGACCGAGCGGTTGAGGCGAGTGCCGCGGAAACCGGCGGGCCCCACGCCGACGACTGTGATCGGCACGCCGTTGACCCTGACGTCCGTTCCGATGATGGCCGGGTCGCTGTCGAACGCGACTTCCCAGAGACGATGGCTGATCACGCCCACGGGGACATTGCGCGCATCATCGTCTTCGCGAAGGAGTCGCCCCGCGCCGGGTCGAAGTTCGAGCACGTCGAAAAAGTTGCCCGTAGCGAGCTCCGTGAGCACCGGCCAGGCGCCGTCCGCCGAAGCCAGGCTGTAGGGCCGTGACGAGGCCGACCACGCGGCAAGTCCGGTGAGTTCATCTGTGCTCGCCGCGGCGAGATCTTCGTAGTCCGGGAACGAGAACACCGTGCGTGAGGTGACGAGCTCGGCCGGGCGTGGAGCTGGGAGGGGGCGCAGCACGATCGCATCCAGAAGACTGAAGATCGCAGTGTTCGCGCCAATACCGAGGGCGAGCGACAGCACCGCAACGCCTGTCGTTACCGGGTGGCTCCGGAAAACGCGAAAGGCGAACCGCACGTCCCCCAGGAGCGCGCCACCGACGGACGATGGTTTCTTGCGAGGCGGCCGATTGCCTGCCGAAGCGCCGGAAGGCCGTTCAAAGCGTTGGCCGCGTACGCGCTCCGTCCCGAGGCGCAGAACAATGCCCCAGGTTTCGGCCCAGAGCTTCCACTGGTCGGCGGGACCGCTCTCGGCAAGGTCACCGGCAATCGCACTCGCGGCCGGAGTGCCGACGAGACGGGCGAGACACCAGGTTGCGACTCTCATCGATCTTCGAGCTCCGGCTCGATGCCACTCCACAGGTGCATGAGCGCCTGGCGCGAAGCTCGAAGTGCCGTTCGCCCGGCCGGCTCCACGGCGTAGTACCGCTTGGCGCGACCGCCACGTTCAGCGGTAGGGTCACCGAAGCGAGACGACACGTAGCCTTTGGCCGCAAGACGCTCCAGTGCTACGTACACGGCGCCGCGCTTGGTCTCGCGACCCGTCGTTCGGCCGAGTTCTTCGTGGACGCTCACGCCGTAGGCGTCGCTGCCAAGACGCAGCACGCTGAGCAGCACCATCTGCTCGAACTCTCCGAGGTATTCGCTCCGCCCCACGGTCGCCTCCGTGCATATGAACAACAATGTTGGAGAAGTCTAGACAACATTGTTGGTCATATGCAAGGCGCGGATCGGTTTCGACCAACGAGGAGTGCGCCGAACGCGTCGTGAGGAGAGCTTCTATGTGTCCGTGGCGATCGACATGAAGCGCGCAGGATCTTCCGGGTCAAGGGCGAAGCTGACGCTCTTGTTGTCGGGGTACATCATCGTCGCGCCGAGAGGACCAGTTGGCCGCGCACCGCGCGACTCCTGTCCTGCAAAGGTCTCGCGCAGTGTGGCGAGATGATTCAGAAGTTCATCGCCGAGCTCGTCGCGCATGGTCGTTGCGACGTGATCATCGACAAAAGTCTGCAGCGCTTCATCCCCCTCGGACCCAAAGAATGTCTGGAGCGCTACGACGCCCTTGAACCGGGGCGATTCAGGGTCGGGCCGTTGCTGGGCTGAGACGACGCTGGTGTGCGCCGCGAAGAGTACAAGTAGTCCACCAAGAAGCATGCGGCTTCGCATAGGCATCTCCTCTGATGCAGGGAAAACGACGGGGCATAGAGGTTCAGACGCGTGGGGTTCTCGCGCAGACGAACCTTTCCTCTGCAAAGGCGAATATTCTTCGAAACAACAACCTTGTGGGCGTGGCGGTGGTCAGCGCGCACCGTGCACCCTTATGCTCACGCGCGACTTGCCGATGGCGCCTCTCAGACCCCTGGAGCCAAGACCCAATGAACGACCCCATCCATTGGCCCGAGAAGCAGCGCGAGCTGCATAACCACCATTTCGATTCGACTATCTGGAACGACTTCGAGTTCCGCGATGACGACATCGTGATCTCGACTTACGCGAAGTCGGGCACGACCTGGATGCAGCAGATCATTGCCCAGATGACGTTCGGGGGAGATCCGGAACTCGAAGTCGCCGAGATGTCGCCATGGATAGACCTCCGCGTGCCGCCGAAAGAAGTGAAGCTACCGGTCGTTGAAGCTCAATCGCACCGCCGGTTCGTGAAGACGCACCTACCCGTCGACGCGCTCGTGTTCTCGCCGAAGGCCAAGTACATCTACATCGGGCGGGACGGCCGCGACGTCGTGTGGAGCATGTTCAACCACCACGTCAACGCCAATGACCTCTGGTACGACGCCCTGAACAACACCCCGGGGCGCGTCGGGCCGCCGATCGAGGCGCCACCGGCCGACGTGCGCCAATACTGGCGCGACTGGCTCGATCAGGACGGCCACCCGTTCTGGCCGTTCTGGGACAACGTCCGGACATGGTGGGCGGTACGCGATCTGCCGAATGTCATGATGGTGCACTTCTCGGAGCTCAAGGCCGACATGCCGGGCGAGATGCGCAAGATCGCCGCCTTCCTCGATATCGAAATCGATGAATCGCGCTGGGATCAGATCGTCGAGTACTGCTCGTTTGACTGGATGAAGGCCAATGCGACGAAGTCAGTGCCGCTGGGCGGCGCGTTCTGGGATGCGGGCGCACAGGTGTTCATCAACAAGGGCGTCAATGGCAGATGGGGCGACGTGCTCAGCGCGGACGAATGCGCGGAGTACGAACGCCGCGCGGCGCGGGAACTCGGCGATGATTGCGCCGCCTGGCTCGAGAAGCGCTAGACTGGGACTATTCCCACTCGATGGTGCCGGGCGGTTTCGACGTGACGTCGACCGCTAGCCCGGAGACGCCGTCGAGCTTGAGAATCTGCCGGCGGAGATCTGCCAGTACCGCGCCGGGAAGGTCGACTGGCGTCGCCGTCATGGCTCGTGCGGAGTGCACGGGTCGCACAACGATGAGTTCACCGCCTGGCTGACCGCCGCCGCCGACAAACTCGATCGGGACCAACACGGTGGGGCACTGCCAGACCTTGGCGTAAAGGCCGTGGCGTCGCAGCGCGTCCATCACGATGGCATCTGCCTCGCGCAGTACATCGAGTCGCCGTCGATTCATCGTGGCCTTCACCGGTCGGACCTCTGAAGGCATCTCGGGGCCAAGATTCCAGATGCACCGATTGAGGCCGGGGATGTCGGCCGTGATCACCGAGGTGGCTTCGATCAGGGTGTTCCAGTCGGCGTCGCCATGAAGGAGCACAGGGTGTTCGTAGGCTCGAAGATCGGCTTTCACGCCAACGGATCTGATCGGGAGCACCTGGGCGCCGATGCCGAAGTGCTCGGCCGTCTGGGCGAGCTGGTCGGCTACGGCATCGAGTCCTTCGTCGTCTCGCTTGCCGTCGGAGCACAGGCAACGCACGCCGAGCCCGGGACCGGGGAATGGGTGCCGCCAGACGAGATCGTGCGGCACGCCGAGCTTCTCGCCCAGCTCACGAACCTCCACCTTGTACAGGTCTGCCAGCGGTTCGACGACCTTGCCGGCTGCGATCATCTCGTCGATGAGCGGGACCCGGTTGTGGTGCGTCTTGATCGTGTCGGCGCGCTTCGATCCGCCCGTCTCGATCGTGTCGGGGTAGATTGTTCCCTGCCCGAGCAGGTGGTCTTCGATACCGAGGCGCTTGGCTTCCGCTTCGAACACGGCGATGAACGTGTTGCCGATGATGGCGCGTTTGCGCTCCGGCTCGATCACGCCTTTCAGGGCCTCCAGGAAAACCTCGCTGGCGTCGACGAAGTGCAGCTGCTTTCCCAGGCCGACCTCTTCGAATGCCTCAACGACTTCCGCGCTCTCGTTCTTGCGCATCAGCCCGTTATCGATGTGCAGCATCAGGAGGCGCTCCGGACCGAGCGCCTTACCCAGGATGGCGGCAGCCACGGTGGAGTCGACACCGCCGGAGGCCAGCAGGAATACTGAGCCGTCGGCGCCGACCTGTTGCTGGATCCGGGCGATTTCTTCGTCCAGGAAACCCTCCATGTTCCAGTCCTGCGAGCAGCCGCAGATATCGATCACGAAGTTCCGGAACATCGTCTCGCCGTTGAGCGTGTCGTCGACCTCGGGGTGGTACTGGAAGCCATAGCGCTTCAACTCTTCGTTGGCGATCGCCGCGAAGCGATGACCGTCCTGGCCGTCGGCCTTCTTCGAGAAGCCGATCTCCTCGAAGCCAGGTCCCACCGAGACCACCGAGTCGTAGTGGCTCATGAAGACCTGTTCGACCTCGCCCAGGCCCTTGAAGATCGGCGAGTCGCCCACGATATGGAGCATTGCCTTGCCCCATTCCCGGCCGCCGTGCACCAGGCTCCCGCCGTAGTGTTCGGCGATCTGCTGATGACCAAAGCAGAAGCCGACGATCGGGATGTCCAGGTCGAAGATCGCGCGTGTGTAGTCGGAGTCTTCGCCCTGTGAGGCAAAGCTCGGACTGCCCGACAGGATGATCCCCTTGTAGCGCTCAAAGACCTCTATCGGGTCTTCGGGCTGACGGATCTCGGCGAGCACGCCGAGGCGGCGTACCTTGTTGGCGATGAGGTGCGCATATTGCCCACCAAAGTCGATGACGGCGACGGCGTCGTGTTGCATGGCGGCGACCTTTTCCCGGTGGGCTCCGGTGTTCCGCGAAAGGTAACAGGAGCCGCCGCTACATGTCGTCCAGTCGCGCTACTCCACGACGGTCACGCCCGGCGCGGCCTCGATCGCCGCGGTGATGCCCCACCCGCCGAACTGCTCGCTCACTGCGAACCAGAGCTCGTTGTCGCCTTCCTGCAACGCCAGGGCGACCTCGTCGTGGAAACCGATGGTCCCGAGAAAACGATAGTCGCGCGACGTCCACACATCGGATCCCGTGTACAGAAGCTGTCCGTTCAGAAACACGCGGACGCGATCGCTGAAACCGAACTGCGCACGAATGGTGCGAGCAGCATCGGCATTCAGGGTGACGGCCGCGACCGCCGTGTTGTCGGGTCGATGCGGCGCGAGTCGCGCCAGGTTGGCGATGCCACGATGGGTCGTGTCGAGTGAGCTCCACCCGGTGATGCCGAGCGCGATTTCGTCGACGTGGGTAGACGCCTCAATGGCGGTTTCCGCAAACGGATTCGACACACGCCAGGTCGAGATCGTGTTCGGGGTGGAGTCGTCGGTTGACTCTGCCTCAGGCGCGGCGGGGATGGTCGGGTTGCCCGAGCGCAGCACGATGTTCGCGAAGCGCGCGTTCCCGGCGTTGAACCCCACCCGGCCGCTGGCCGCGTCGCGTTGCAGGTCGTCGATGATCATCGAGGGTTCATTGCTATCCACGTAAACGGCCGCACGGTCGCGATTCACCTCGAGCTTGATGTGCATCCAGGTGTTGTGGCTCAGGTCGATCGGACCGGCGAACCCCTGGCCGGTGTAGATCTGCCAGCCCGAGAGGCCGTTGTAGACCGGCGTGTACTGACTCGCGTCGGGCTTTCCGTCGAGGTGGTGCCGGATGTAGAAGTGCTCGGAATTGCCCTGGCTCACGGCGCGGAAGTGCACGCCGGAGAAGCCTCGCGCCTCGCCGATAGCGAGGTCGAACTCGATCGTTCCGTTCTCGAAGTCACTGCCTTCGATCCATGCGGCGCCGGCTTCGATGAACAGCGCGTCGCGACCACGAAACGCCTCGAAACGATGCCCTTGTCCCGTGAACTCGAACGACGCCTCCTCGAGCGAAACCGGCCAGGCGTCGTCGTCTGGAGCCGTCGCGTAGGCGGCGGACGAAGTTGCGGCCAGGAACAGAATGGCGAAGCGCGCCACGGAAGGGCGGCGAAAGAGGTTCAACATCGGCGGCACCTGCGCTGCGGGGAGCGGCGAATCGCGTTCGAGTTGGCTTCCACAAACTACGGTGTGGCCGTTCATTCGTATAGAACGAAGCGGACATGCGGCCGCCGAGGCTCGTCTACACCTCGTTGCGACGCTCGGCATGCAGCACGGTCGGCGTCACGCCACTGAACGCGCGCGACTCGCGAATCAAGTGCGCCTGGTCGGCGTAGCCATGGCCGACGGCAAGATCCACCCAGCTTGGTTCAGCCAGCTCGTCAGCCTCGCGAACGAGTCGAAGAAAACGCTCGACCCGGCGGCACCGGCGTGGTGACGAACCCGCGGTTCTGCCTACCACGCGGCGCAGATGGCGCGATGACACTCCAAGGTCCGTCGCGAGATCACGCAATGGGCGACCGAAATCCTGCGAGCGAAGCGACCACAGGGCTTCGTGGGCCAGCCCTGCGCCGGTCTCGCGCCGTCGGGGAATATCGGAGGTCAACGCTCCGACGAGAGTATCCACGGCCTCCGTACTGGTGCGTGTGGCACGGAGTTGATCGAGAAGTCGCTCTCCAAAGAGCCGATTGATGTGTCGCATGTCGTCAATGCCATCGACGTGATCGCGCAGATCCGCCCGGAGCAGAGTGCGCGACCACTCGGGCCTGATTCGAACAGCCTCCATGCGTGCGCCCGACGTTGGCCGATAGAACCTCGGCGTGCACACCGGGCCGATCAGCAGAAGGCGGGAAGCTCGTGGCACACCGGTAGCGTCGCGCGTCGATGCGAAGCACAGGGACGGTGCGACATCGGCAACCACTCGGTGTTGCGTCGACGGCCCCGGCCCGCTGCGCGTCGGGGCGACGTGCACCCAGACAGCCTCGATCCACGTCCGTACCTCCGGCGGCGGCGCGTACTCGACGTAGCTACCGACGCTTCCGAGAACCTCGTTCACCGGCGCCCCGGCGGGTCGGCGTAGACGTCGTGGACGAAGCGCGGCAGGTTGGGCTCGGTGCCGAAGAAGTCCCCACGCTTGCCGGCGGTGAGCGCCCAGCGATGCAACCAGGTGATGCCTGCGCGGCCGACGAACTCGTCTGGCGATTCGTAGGCGGGGTCTTCGAGCGCGATCTCGAGCGGAACAAACTCGTAGCCCCGTGCGCGCAAGTCATCGAGCAGTCGCCCGATCGTACGGGCGTTGAGACGGTTCGCATGCAGAAGCAGAGTATGGGCGATCGGGCGGCCCAGCAGCGCATCAGCCTGTTGCTCGTAGTACCCGGTCATCTCGTCCATGTATTCGACATAGGCGTCGGCAATACGAGCCGCAAGTTGCTCGTCGGTTCGGACCAGCGCGTGATCGTAGGCCCGTGCAGCGATGTACTCCATGTTGTCGATGGTCACCGGCGCCACGCGATAGCCGTGCTCGGCGAGAAACTCGTGGAGCCCGTCGCGGACCTCGAGGCTCATGCCCGTGTGCAGGAACGGGTGGCGAAAGAAGCGCGGTACCTGTCCCGCCGCCGCGAGCAGTTCGCGGGTCACCTCTTCGCCACGGAGCACGTCGATCTGGAACTCAGCGAGGGGCGTGTTGTGGAGATCCGGGTGCGAGTAGGAGTGATTGCCCAACTCGAGACCCGCATCCAGCCAAGCCTGAAGGAGCGCCACGCGGCGTTCGTCGCGAGCATCGCCTGGATACAGCTTGGTCTCGTTGACGAACCCGATAGCGGGAACCGCGCCGTCGACCAGACCGGCGAGGAGGTCGCGCGTCATCGCCTCCCAGTCGTCGTTGTCGCCGCCGTACATATTGGCGGGGAGGTCGTCGATCGTGATGGCGATCTGCCGCGCGGTTTGCTGGGCGCTGGCCCAGGGTGTGGCGACACTAAACGCGCAGGCCACTGCCGCGACGGCCCAGCCCCATCGGTTCATCGACAGATCGATCATGGATTGGTTCACGTTGGGGGGGCGCGGCAGAACCTCGATTCGACGCATTGTACTGGGTCCGGTTGGCGTGGCGCCGACCCGGCCCAGCGTCGTCAGTGCCCCGCGACCTCGTGCCTCCATGCGTGGTAAACCCCTGAGGAACGGAACGCTCACTGACGGTGGAGCCCCATGCGATCGATCACAGCTTTCGGACTGTTGCTGCTGCTGATGTGCGTCGCGCTACCTGTTGCGGCGCAGGACATCGGTGCGTGGGAGATCGTCTACGCCTCGGACGACGAGTTGTTGCTGTTGGTCGCCGCCGCCGAGCTGCAGGCCAACTTCCGGCCATTGATGCATCTGCACTGCAAGAAGGGCGCGGAACCACGGGTCTTTTTCCGGCCGTTCGTCGAGGACGTGCGCATGCAGTTCGACGACAAGGAACTCTTCGTGAGTCGCTTTGGCGATATCAGCTATGGGTTCGCCATCGATGTCGACGGCTCGTTGGTAGAGGAGGGGCGCGATGCGGACCGCCGACCGATGCGCGCGTTCACCAATTCAGCCGAGCTGATCGCCGGCATGCTGCGACACGAACGTCTCCTCGTGCGTTTCCAGCGCGTCAACGCAGCCGAGATCCAGAGCCGCTCCTACGAACGAAATTGGTTCGTACTGCCCGGCCTGGGAACGATCTTCGACGCGCTCGGCAACCCGTGCCTCGCTGAGTAGCCGCCGCTCGCCTAGCGGTCCCAGTGGAGCGGTTGTCGAGCCGCCGGATGGTTGCCCACCTCGTTCATCGTGACCGCGTCATAGAGGCGGCCGTTGACCATCACCAGGCGCGTTGAGTCCGTAGCCCGGATGTCGTCGAGTGGGTTGTCGTCGAGCACGATCAGGTCCGCGAGCTTGCCCACTTCGAGAGAGCCGATGTCCGACTGAAGTCCCAGGTACTCGGCGCCGGACAATGTCGCGCTGCGTAGCGCCTCGAGCGAAGTCATGCCGCCTTGCACGAGCATCCAGATCTCCCAGTGCGGAGCTAAACCCTGCAGTTGGCCGTGTGCGCCGATCTGTACCGTTCCGCCACGGCGCACGAGGTCGCGCGCACCCTCGGCGATGCCCACGTGATTGAAGTCGCCGTCGGGCGCCATGAGTCGGCGACGCGATCGGGCGTCGATCAGGTCCTGCGGCACGAATTCGAGCAGACGTTCGTGCTCCCAAACGTTGGTGTGCTGGTACCAGTAGTTCTCGCCGGAGAGACCGCCATACGAGACGACCAGTGTCGGCGTGTAGTAGGTGCCGCTTCCGGCCCACAGTTCCAGGGAGTCGTCGTAGAGCTTGGCGAGCGGCACGGAGTGCTCGATGCCGGTATGGCCGTCGACCACCATTGACATGTTGTGCTGGTAGAGCGCACCGCCCTCGGGGACGACCATCATCTCGAGTTCCCGGGCGGCTGCGATGACCTGCTGACGCTGGTCGCGGCGCGGCTGGTTGTAGGACTTCACACTGAACGCGCCGACGGCCTTCATCCGGCGCAGGTGCGACAGGGCGTCTTCGTAGCTATCGATCTCGGCGCGGAAGTCGCCCTGCGCGCCGTAGAGGATCGTTCCGGTCGAGTACAGCCGCGGCGCGACGATCCGGCCGGCCCGCGCCATTTCGGCCGCCGTGAAAATCGAGGCCGTGTCGTGCGACGGGTCGTGCGTCGTGGTGACGCCAAACGCGAGCGTCGCGAGGTGTTGCCAGTTCTGTTGCGGTGCCATCCCATTGGAGGACGAGCCACCGTGGTGATGCACGTCCACGAATCCCGGCACGATCGTGTCGCCCGCGGCGTCGACGACATGGGCACCACCCGGAACGGCAACGTCGCCTCGCGCGCCAACTGCCGCGATGCGGTTGCCTTCGACGACGAGCGTGCCGTCCTCGATCACCGTGTCGCCATCCATCGTGACGATGCGTGCGCCGACGAAAGCCACAGTCCCATCGGGAGCGTCCGTCGAGAGGGTGGGGCCGATGTGCATGCCGGTTGTGACCGGCTCTGGAAGCTCGTCAGGTGCGCCATCGATGAATGCGAAGGCGTCACTCAGCGACCGCGTGAACAGCTCCGGTCCGAGGGTCCAGTACACGGAATCGGAGTCGCTCGACCAGTTCAGGTAGTTGCCGGCGTCGCGCGAGACGCGCTTCACTGGAACCGGCGCGTTGCCGGGCCCCACATGGATCGCTCGACCCGCTCGCGGCATCGCCACGATGTACGCGTTGAAGCGTTCGGCGTAGGCAACCCACTGACCGTCGGGCGAGACGGCCAGGTCGGTGGCGTTGTCGGACGTGACATGCACCCGGCGATCCTTGCCATCGAGTCCGATGCTGGCCAACACACGGTTGCCGGATTCGAAGTCGAAGACGTACACGCGGTCGTCGGCGGGCCCGAAGTGCGGACGCTGCCCGGACTCGCTGATCAGGCGTGGTGCGTCGTCTTCGATGCCGATCACGTAGAGGCCGCGGTCGCGTGACCACAACGGGCTGACCAGGCCGCCACCGCCGGATCGCCGGTAGACAACGCTGCTGCCATCCGGCGTGAACACGGGTTCGACGAAGTGCCCCGTACCAGTGGCGAGGACGTACGGGTCAGCGCCGTTCACGTCGCTGATCCGCACCGACGCGAGATCGGTGTCGTCCCAGCCGATATACACGAAGTGCGAGCTGTCGGAATGCCACGACGGGTAGTACGCGAACTCGTCTTCGGCCGTGAGGAGCCGCGGAGCACCTTCCGGCAGGTCGCGCACCCACACTCCGCCCGCGGCGCCGTAGAGAACCTTCGTGCCATCGGGCGAGACGCTTGCCCAGCGCAACATCTTCGCGTCGAATTCGTCCGGCGCGACCTCCTGGGTGAAGCGCAGAGCGGGTGCTTTCGTCAGTTCGACGTCGGCGGAGAAAGGAATCGTCACCGCGTCGCCGGTCGAGGCGTCGACGCGCTGGATGCCGCCGTCGGCCCACACGACGATCGAGTCGCCGTCCGGAGTCCAGGTGAACGCCGGGTACACGCCATGGATGGCCCACGTTTCCTGCATGTCGTGGTCGAGGCCGGCATATAGCGGCCATTCGCGCCCGCTCTCGACGTCGTGCAGATAGAGAATCGAGTCCAGGCGAACGCGCTTTACGAAGGCGATCGTCTTGCCATCAGGCGAAGGCGTCGGCCTGACCGCGCCGCCGGCGCCGCCGATGTAGTTCTCGAGTTCTCCGCTGTCGAGGTCGACGCGCCGGATCGTGTAGATGCCCGGGTTCGGATCCTTGTTGTACTGAAAGAACGGGCCCGGAGTCGTGTCCTGGCTGAAGTACACGTAGCGGCCGTCCGGACTGAAGATCGGCTCGCCGACGTCCTGCTGCTGGTTCGGCCGCTCGGTCACCTGCACGCCCGCGCCGCCGTCGCGGTGGTACATCCAGATCTCGCCGGCACCCAGCGACCGCGTGCTGGTGAAATGCTTGCGGCCGATCAGGTACTGGCCATCCGGACTCCAGTTCGGACTGTTGAGCAGACGGAACGACTCGTTGGATACCTGCTGCGCATCGGTGCCGTCCGTCCGGGCGATCCAGATGTTGTCACCACCGCTGCGGTCGGATGTGAAGGCGATCCATTGGCCGTCCGGACTGAAGCGCGGCTGCATCTCCCAGGCGATACCTCCGAGGATACGTGTGGCCTGTCCGCCCGCGATCGGCATCGTGTAGATGTCGCCGAGCAAGTCGAACACGACGGTGCTGCCGTCGGGACTCACGTCGAGCGTCATCCACGTCCCTTCGTCCACACTGAAGCGCACGGTCTCGTCCCAGCCTGGTGGGCTCGAGACGTCCCACGCCTCTTGCTCCTGCGCAGCCGCTCCCGCGGAAGCGATGCCGCCTGTGATCAGCATGCCGATCAGTGCAAGGGAAAGAACACGACGCAGACGGTGGACGGGCATGGCTCGCTCCGGATCAAGTGGAGAATTCAGCCGCCAGTGTATGCAGTCCGACCGCTCCGTCGTAGGAGGTCCCGCCGGTCGGTGCTCAATCGGTGCGCAGGGCGGCCACCGGGTCGAGTCGGGACGCGCGGCGCGCCGGCACGTAGCAAGCCGCTCCAGCAACCAGCAACGTCAACAGGGCGACGCCCACAAAGGTCGGTGGGTCTGTGGGCTCCACTTGATAGAGCATCGCGGCCACCGTCCGTGACAACCAGAGTGCCCCTCCCAGTCCGAGGGTCACTCCCACGGCAGCGAGGCGCATCCCGTCGACAACAACCTGCCGGCGGACGGCAGATCCTTCCGCTCCGAGCGCCATACGGATGCCGATGGAATGAGTCTGTCGATTCACGGTCAGCGCCATAACGGCGTAGATGCCGAGCATCGATAGCGCGCAGGCCACCAGTGCGAAGCCGCCGACGAGCAGCACGCGGAAGCGTGGCTCAGCCACTGAAGCCTGGACGCCTTCCTCAAGCGACCGCACGGCCGACATCGGCACCATCGGATCGATGTCCGCAGCGGCCGCACGAATATCCTCGGCGAGATTGGGGTTGTTTCCTTCGGTTGCCAACACGACCGTCATTGACGGCCACGACATCTGCGCATGGGGCCGATAGAACTCGGCGATCGGCTCCTGATCGAGGCCACGGCGACGGACGTTGCCGGCCACACCGACCACTGTCATGTAGTCGCGAGGGAAGAACTCCCGCTCGAATGAATCCATAGAGCCGGACATACCGCGCGCCCAGCGGAAGCGCTTGCCCAGCGCGTCCTCACCAGGCCACATCTCCTCGGCCAGAACTTCATTCACGATGACCACGTGCGGGGTGGCGAGAGTGTCCTCCTCAGTGAACCCCCGGCCCCGCAGGAGCGACACGCCGCTGATCTCGAAATAGTTGGGGCTGACGATGACGTTGCCGGCCCAGAGGTTGTCGTCCTCCGGCATGGTCTCGTGCTGGATTGACTGGCGAAAGTTGCTGGTGCCCATGATCGGCGAGTAGGTCATCGCAGTTCCGGCGACCCCGGGTACGGCATCGAGCCGCGGCAGCAGTCCGGCATAGAACCCGCGGATGGCGTCGGTGTTGTCCCCTTCGAGCGTGGGCGAGAAGGTCGCTAGCACAACCCCGGCCGATCGAGCCCCGGGATCCACCTGCAGCAGGCGCGAGTAGCTGTTGGCAAAAAGACCAGCGCCTGCGAGAAGAACTACCGCGATCGCGATCTGCCCAACCACGAGCATACGCTGGGCGTTCGTGCTCGCCGCGGCCACGCTGCGGCTGCTCTCTCGCAGCACGTCCGAACGGTCGCGACCCGTTGCCCGGAGCGCTGGAGCTACGCCGAACGCCAGCGCGGCAAGCGTCGCGAGTGCGGCCGCGAAGAGCAGCACGCGGCCGTCGAGACCAGCGGCATCGACGCGCGGAATGCTTGTGGGAACGATCGCCAGGATGCCGCGTTGGAGCGCCATCGCCAGACCGATACCCGCCGCGCATCCCGCGCCGGCGAGCAGCAGGCTCTCGGTGAGCAGTTGCGTCACGATGCGGCGGCGGCCCGCGCCCAGCGCAGTGCGCAACGCCATCTCTGCGCCGCGCCCGCTCACTCGGCTGAGCCAGAGCCCGGCCACGTTCGCGCACGCGATCACGAAGACGAGCGCGACAGCGCCGAGGAAGAGCAGGAGTCCGGTGCGCGACCCGCCCACGGTGGCCTCATGCATCGATTGCACCAGGCCACGCGGCACCATGTCGTTGACGGGCTCCTCGGCCTGGAGCCGTTCGAACAGAGCGTCGACTTCAGCCTGTGCCGAGGCCACGCTGGCCCCATCGCGGAGCCGCGCTACCGAGCCGAAGAAGGTAAGTCCACGTTGGTCCGGGTTCAGGTCGAGGCGGCGGATCAGCGCCGCGTCCCGGAAGGTTGTCCAGAACTCCACACCGGCCTCAGGGAAGTCGAGGTCGTTCCGGACGACGCCGACCACCGTGTGCGACACGTTCTCGATCGACATGACGTCGCCGATGGCGTCGGGTGACGCGGCGAAGTGCTCGCGCCACAGACGCTCGGTGATCATGACCACCGGTGCCGCGCCGGGCAGATCCTCGTCGGGGGCGAATCCGCGACCGAGAATCGGCTCGATGCCCAGCACGTCAGTGAACTGGTGCCCCACACTCGCGCCGTTCATCACTTCGGCGTATTCGGACCACTGGATGTCGGTGCCGTAGGAAACGGCCGGAGCTGTGCTGGCAAACACCTGGAGCTCAGCCAAGCCTTCCACTTCCGGCAGAGCCAGACCGTCGAGCTGATCGCCATCAGCTCGCCCGAGCAGAACGAGTTCGTCTGGCTGCGTGTAGGGGAGAGGGCGGTAGAGGACGGTGTCGACGATGCTGAAGACGGCCGTGGTGGCGCCGATTCCGACCGCGAGTGTGATGACAGCCACGGAGGTGAACAAGGGCTGCCGGAGCAGCGAGCGGCGGGCGAAGCGAACATCCTGGAGGAACAAGTCGAGAGCTCCGGGGAAGGAGAGTCGTTCGAGAGGTGCGGGGGACAGGCCGCCGTCGAGAAGTTCGAGGCCGAGGGCCTGGGCGCGTCGCGGGTCCCGTCGGAGACGCAGCCCGTTACCCATCGCGTCGCGGGCAACATCGAACCAGTAGCGTAGCGCGCCGATACCCGGTGTGCCGTACCGGGTCTCCAGGCGCTGCGTCGTCCAGAAGGCGAGAATCTGCTCGCCGACCTGGCGCCGGAAATCGCGCGGGTAGAGTCGCAGCAACACGCGGTGCAGCAACGAAGGGGCGCCGTGACCCATCTATCGCTCCGCCGGAATCCGCGCCCGGGCGAAGGCGACATCCTGCTCGAGTCGCGCCAATTCGGTGCGCAGTTCCGTAGCTCCCAGCTCCGTGATGCTGTAGAAGCGCACGCGGCCGGAGCCATCGAAGTCGTCAGGCGCCGGCGCGTCTTCCACCATGCCCTGGCGGGCCAGCCGCTGCATCGCCTCGTAGAGCGTCCCGGCGGCCAGCCGGATGCGGCCCTCGGTACGTTCCTCGACGACGTGTTTGATGCCGTAGCCGTGTGCCGGCCCATCCATCAGGGCCAGGAGGATATGGAAACTGGTGGCCGGAAGCGGCAGCACGGTACGCGGTGACATGCAGGGCTCCGTCGTGGGGCGCTAGTATCGGAAAACGATTATCGGAAACCGATAATACATCATGCAATCAGACATGTCTTGGCGCTCGTGGGAATCAGTCGGCGCGGAGCGCGTCTACCGGGTCCAGCGACACGGCGCGGCGGGCAGGCAACCAGGCTGCGATCGCGCTGACAACGATCAGGGTGACGGCGACCGCGACGAAGGTCCAGGGGTCGCGCCCCGTGAATTCGTCGAACTGTGACTCGAGGGCTCGCGACGCCCATATCGCGAGCAGCACACCAGCAGTCGCCCCGATCGCTGCGACACGCATTGCCTGGCCAATGACCATCGCAAGAATCTGGACCCGGTTGGCGCCGAGCGCGGCGCGCACGGCGATTTCCCGCGTGCGCCCCGCGACCGCGAACGACACCAGCCCGTGCACGCCGATGGCAGCGAGTATCAGCGCGACCCCCGCAAAGCCGCTCAGCAGGGTCGCGACCAGTCGGTCGCGCGCGACGATCTCGCCGAGGTGGTGGCTCATCGGTGCGATCTCGGCGGCCAGGCCCCGATCGATCGCCGCGATACGTTCGCGCAGGCCAGCCGCAACCGGGCCAGCATCGGCGTTGCCAACGCGGACGTTGACGATCATCCGACGGCTCCGGAGGGGTGCCTGCGAGGCCGCGACGTACATGGCCGGGCGTTCTTCCACACCGCGGCCGACGTCCAGGTCGGGCACGACGCCAACCACCGTGATCCAGTCTTCTCGCATGGGCTCCATGCTGACCGCCCGCACTTCGCGCCCGAGCGGGTCCTGGCCTGGCCAATAGGTGTCCGCGAAGCGTTGATTGATCACCGCAACGCGCGCCGTCCCCGCGGCGTCGCGGTCGTTCAGTTCGCGCCCCACCAGTACCCCGACGCCAAGCGTCTCGAAGTAGCCATCGCTCACTACCCGGTAAGTGGCTCCAACGTCTTGAACCTCTGGCTGGTCTGCGAGCGAGATCCAACCGGCCCCGTTCGGCCCGAGTCCCGGCACATCGCTACCAAGCGCGGCATCGGCGACGCCGGGAAGCGCCCGCACCTCGCGCAGGATCTCGTCCCAAACGGCCATTCGGGCGGTAGCGTCACGGTACGCGGGCCCCACGAGTTCCAGCTCCGCAACGACGAACTGATCAGGTTCGAATCCCAGGTCCCGATTGTTGAACTCCAGGAAGCTGCGCGTGAGCAGGCCGCCACCGATGAGTAGTAACACCGTTAGGGCGAGCTCGGCCGAGACCAGAACGCTCGCCGCGCTCACGCGTGACCCGGCACTCGCTCCGCGCACGTTGCCCATCGCCGCTCCCGGGTCTGCCCGAGCGACTCGCCAGGCGGGGACCGCGCCCGCGAGAAGACCTGCGGCGGTCGAGAGCAGCAGTGCGAACAGCGCGACGCGATAGTCGACGTTGATGAGATCTGCGCGCGGCAGCGGCAGTCCGCTTGCGGCAATCCAACGGGCAGCAGCCATCGTGCCGACCAGTCCTACTGTGCCGCCGAGCAACGCGAGGATCAGATGCTCAACCAGCTGGTGTTGCCAGAGTCGCCACCGCGTGGAGACGAGAGCGAGGCGTACCGCCGCCGTGTCGAGACGCGCTAGGGTCCGCGCGTATGCGTGCCCGGCCAGATTGGCGCAGGCGACGAGCAACACCGCGACGACGGCACCCATGAGGAGCCAGACAGTGTCATTCGACGCGCCGACCACGGCCTCCTTCAAAGGCACGACGCCCACACCCCACGAGTAGACCGCCTCGGGCTCTGACGTGCGAATGTTCTCTGCGATCCGATCGAGATCCTCGCGGGCGCCCACCGCGGTAACACCGTCTTGGAGGCGGGCGACAACCTGCCAGTTGATGTTGTTGCGGCCCCGGCCCGGCTGGCGTCGATACGAGGCTGGTTCCCAGAGCTCGACCCGGTCGGGGAACAGCGATGCATCGGCAACTACGCCCACGACGGTCCGGGGGCTCCCGTCTACCAGCAGCTCGCCGAGTGCCGGATCAGCGCCCATGGTCCGTCGCCAGAGCGCCTCGCTCACCACAACGACTGGTTCGCGATCCAGTGCCTCCGCTGCCGTGAAACCGCGGCCAGCAACAAAGGTCGGCTGCAGTGTCTCGAACCAGGCGCCGCCGACCTGCGCGGAGCTCACCCGGGCTGCTTCGGATTGCGTTGTGGCGACGCTGGCCCGGTCATTGAAGCTGTAGAGCGCGCTCGAACGGAGCGAGCGGTTGCCCGCGTCCCAGTCCATCCAGTTGGTCGAGGAAACCCAGGGGAACTCGTCGCCGTCCTCGTCTACCGAGACCAGACGATCCGGCGAAGGGAAGGGAAGCTCGCGCAGGAGTGTCGCGTCCAAGATTGCGAACATGACGGTGGTGAGGCCGACACCGAGCGCAAACGTGGCGACGGAGATCGCCGTGAAACCGGGGGCCGCTCGAAGTCGGCGCACCGCGGCGATGGCGTCCATCCGTAGCGAATCGAACCACCCCGACAACCGCAGCCGTTCGTCGCTTCGGAGTGTCGCGGAGTAGAGCGCACGCCGCGCGGCGTCGACGTCGCCAAAGCGACGCTCCGCTTCCTGCCGTGCCTCTGCGGCAGACAAGCCGGTCGCTTCCAGGTCGTGTGTGCGGAGTTCGAGGTGGTGCTGTATCTCCTCGTCGACCGCCTCGCGGCGACGCGACGCGCGACGTAGCAGGCGCCTCAGGGAGTCACGTAGTCCGCCATCTAGACGACCTCGTCGGCGAGTACAGCGGCCACGGATGCGGCGTATTCGTGCCAGGTGGCGGCCTCGGCTTCAAGCTGGCGACGGCCGTCGCTCGTGAGCTCGTAGTAGCGGGCGCGCCGGTTGTTTTTCGACGTGCCCCAGCCGGCTTCGATCAGGCCGCGGCCGCGCAACCGTTGCAGCGCCTGATAGATCGCGCTGTCTTCCACGCCGAGTCGCCCACTCGAGACGCGCTCGAGCCAGAGGGAGATGCCATAGCCATGCATCTTGCCGTTGCTGAGCGCCTTGAGCACCAGCAGGTCGAGGGTTCCCTTCACGAGTCCGGCCGCGCGTGCGTTTCCAGTCATTATAGATCCTTCCCCTTAGAGTCTTAGTAAAGACTAACAGAAAGAACCCGAACGGATCAAAGAGAACGCTGGGGCGCTGAACCGGAGCCTAGAAGTTGGCGAAGGCGAAGATGCTCGGCCCGCTGAACTTGTACTCGTACTCGAACTCTGAGATCGCAGCCTCGGCCAGCTTGGCGGCCACGTCGATATCGGCGAGCAGGAAGGCGGCGCCGATGCCGAAATTCTTCGACAGGTTGTATTCCACCGCCGCGCGCGCCTCGAGCCAGCTGCCATCGACCGTGTCGTCGATCGCAATCCCCAGATACTGGGCACCGCCTCGCACCAGCCAGCGATCACTCACCAGCCATTCGATGTCGCCACCAAGCATCGGCAGCGGAGCTGACTTACGAACGTCCTCGGCCGCGCCGGCTGCATCGCCGACCAGGTCCAGGCCGCTTGTTACGCGAAAGAGGAACAGGCCCAGCGAGAGTCCGAAGTCCACACGTGCGCGCTTGATCAGCGCGTACCGGTAGTCGAACTTGATTACGCGCGTGTCCCAGTTGCCGGTGATGTTGGCATCGATGGGAAACGTCTCGTCGCCCCAATCGATCTCACCTTGCAGTGTCGTATCAGTTGTCCGCTTCATGTCGACCCAACCGAGTCGGATCTTATGGCGCCGGCCGAGCTTGTATGCCGCCTCAGCTCGGAAGTCGGTCGTGCTGTCAGCGAACCCGGTGTCTGTCTCGAGGTCGAATCCTGGTACGTCCGGCAGGTCGCGTGGCTGCAGTCGCGTGAATGTGTCGTGAGACGCGAAGTAGAAGCCCGCCCGCAAGACGAACTTGTCGCGGATACCGTCGTCGCGCGTGTACTTGTCTTGCGCCAGTGCGGCCGGGGCAGCCAGAACACACGCCACTAGAACTGCCAAAACCGTAGCTCGCTTCAACATTTTCATCGTTCTCCGAAGATCGTCGTCCAGTCGTCACGCATGCTCACCACGGTCCACCCACGAGCCGCGGCTTCATCAAGTCCAAGGTCGAACTTCCCGATGGCGGAATCTCGATCGTACGCCCACTCGCGCTCCGCGTCATCGTGATGCACGTAGATTGCCAGGGCCGGGCCGGTGCCGTCGTCCGCATACTGCAACATCTGCAAATCGCCGTCGGAGTTCCCTCCGGCGATGATCGGCCGTCGACCGATGATGTTGTTGATCGCTACCGGCTTGCCGGGGCCGTCATCGATGAACTCGATCTCCGCGAGGCGGTTGATCACAGGTCCCGACTCCGTCACCTCGAACGCCGTCGCCACCCGCGAGCCGATGACCTGCTGGGGCGGGATCCCGTAGGCGTCTTCGGAGATGACACGAATGAACTCGACGCCGCCGCCCGAAACGATCCAGGTCTCGAAGTCGTGGGCGCGCAGGTATTCGAGCAATTCGACCATCGGCGCGTAGGTGAGCTGGTTGTATGCGCGGTCGAGACTAGGGTGGCGAGCCGAGGCGATCCAGTTCGCGGCTGTCTCCCGAAACACCGCCGCGGTGGTGCCGCCATGAACCTTCACCAACGGAGCCAGCAGGCTGTCAGGGTCGACAGCGCCCGCGCCGGCCAGGCCTTCAGCAAGGAGAGTTCGATAGGGCTCCTGCGCTGCAAGTTCGGGATCAGCTTCCGCGGCTTCGCGCATCAGGTCGATCGCGAAGATCACCTGGAAGTACATCGGCTGTTCGGCCCAGAGGGTGCCGTCGTTGTCGAAGACCGCGATCCGTTCGGCGGCGGGAACGAAATCGGAACCCGAAGGGTCGGTGACGGATGCCACGAACGCCTCGATCGAATCTCGGCTCTGTCCGTCGCGCCAGAGCCCGAGTTCCGGCTGGGGCGCCTCGCCGCTGCCTTCGTCCGCCGGTGACTCGGTTGTGCCGGCACCCGTGCAGGCGGTCGCGCACGCGAGCAGGAGTATCAGAACAGCGAGTGAACGACTTTGGAACCAGCACATCTTCAAGGAAGCGCTCCCGGGGGTCTCGCGAACGGTGGTCGACAACGGGTTCGCGGTCGATAATAGAAGTGCGGGCACGCCTAATACAGCCACCGCGGAGGGTTACGTGACGAGCAGAGAGACGGCCAGCGACGAAGTGAATCTCGCCGACGTCCTCACGGACCTGGGGAGCGCGGCGCAGGAGACTGCGGCGGCGCTCGCAGAAAATGTCGGTGAAGGAGAAGCGGTGGTTCGAGCCAAACTCGAGGAGGCCGAGGCGACGATTCGCGATCACCCCCTGCTCGCCGTCGGTGTCGCTGCAGGTGTGGGTTTCATGTTGGGGCTCATGCTCAGCGGAGCTGGCTCGCGCACCGAGGAGTCGTCAGACGATGAAGAGTGAGAGCGCGGCCGGGAGGTTTGGCGCCCACGTGCTCGAGGCTCTCCAGACGCGGGTGGAGCTCCTTGGGTTCGAGCTCGGTGAAGAACGGAACCGCGTGCTCGGCAGCATCGTGGCCATTCTCCTGGCGGGGGTGTTCTTCGCCGTGGGCCTGCTGCTGCTCAACTTCGTCCTGGTGATCGCCTTCTGGGAGAAGCGGCTTCTCGTGTCCGCGCTGATCGCCGGGACCTACCTGGTTCTCGCCGCGGCACTGGCCCTCATGGCGCGCAATCGCGTCGTCAATGCACCACCACCCTTAGAGAGCACGGTGGCGGAGTTGAAGAAGGACGCCGAGGCGTTCCGCGGACGGAGCGAATCATGAGCGAACGCGACCTCCGGAAGCAGCTCCTGCTCGAACGAGTGCAGGCGAGTCGCGAAAAGGTCCAACTCGAAGTGGAATCGGTGCGCACTCGATTCGACGTTGCTTCCAACGCAATCAAGATCGCTGGCGATCTTCTGCCTCAGGTTGGCAGCGCTGTCGCGTCAGCGGCTGGCGCGGCCAAGCTCGGTAAAGCCGGTGCTGCCGGCGCGGGTGGCGCGCTGGGTCTCGCCGCTCTGGCGCCCGTGGTGATCACGGTCGCCAAACTCGTCGCCGAGCGTCGGCGTACGCGCAAGGAAAAGGTACCCGGGAAAGAAACCTCGGCGGCCCCCTCCGCCCCAGATGGCGCGGACGGGGCCGACTCGGGATCCGCTGACAGCTAGCGCTCGCCGGCGCTGCTCAGCTTGTCCATCACCTGATCGAGGCTGAAGCTAGCAGCCTCCTGGCGCGGCGGGTAATCGACGAACGTCTGCAAGAAGCGTCCCACATAGGTTTGGGCGGGAACGAGCAGATAGGCCCGGTCCAGCATCCAGTCGTAGTAGGTGTTCGAGGTGATCGGCGCACGCTCGTAGGGGTCGCGTCGCAGATTCAGAATCAGCGGCACGCGCAGAGGCACGAAGGGCTCCATCCAGACGCGGAACGTTCCCTCGGTCTTCTGTTCCATGAAGATGAGCTTCCACTGGTCGTATCGCAGCGCCGTGAGGTCGCCGTCGTCCGAGAAGTAGAAGATCTCGCGGCGGCCGCTGTCATCCGTCTCGCCCATCAAGTGGGGAAGGATGTTGTAGCCGTCAAGGTGGATCCGGTAGTCGCGCCCGAGCGCCGATGACGTGTAGCCATCAAGAAGGTCTTCCTTGATGTCGTCTTTGCCCGCTGCCGCTGCGAACGTAGGCAGCCAGTCCATGTGGTGCACGATCTGGTTGCTGATCGAGCCTGCCGGAATCTTGCCGGGCCACCGTGCCATCGCCGGCACGCGCCAGCCGCCTTCCCAGTTGGTGTTCTTCTCGCCGCGGAACGGCGTCGAGGCGGCATCGGGCCACGTGTTGTAGTGCGGCCCGTTGTCGGTGCTGTAGAAGACGAAGGTCTCGTCGGCAATATCTAGTTCATCGAGCAGGTCGAGGAACTGGCCGATGTGCATGTCGTGCTCGACCATGCCGCAGGTGTACTCATCTGCGTTCGGGTACGTCGACTTGCACTGCGCGGTCTTGTTGTCGCTTACATGCGTGCGGAAGTGCATCCGCGTGCCGCTCCACCAGACAAACCAGGGCGTGTCGGCCGCCTCGGCGTCGCGAATGAAGCGTAAGGCGTTCTCGACCGTATCGTCGTCGACGGTCTCCATCCGCTGCTTTGTCAACGGTCCGGTGTCCTCGACGCGCCCGTCGGCGTAGCTGTGAATCACTCCGCGCGGGCCATAGGCTTCGGCGAACGTCCGGCCATCTGCCAGCACCATGTCGGCCGGGTAGTCTTCGTTCTCGGGCTCTTCCTCGGCGTTGAGGTGGTAGAGGTTGCCGTAGAACTCATCGAACCCATGGTTCGTGGGCAGCATCTCGTCGCGATCGCCCAGGTGGTTCTTGCCAAACTGACCGGTGGCGTAGCCGAGGTCCTTGAGGACCACCGCGATCGTGGGGTCCTCGACCTGCATGCCGAGCTCGGCGCCGGGCAGACCGACCTTCGAGAGGCCGGTACGAAACACGCTCTGTCCCATGATGAAGGACGAGCGGCCCGCCGTGCACGACTGCTCACCGTAGTAGTCGGTGAAGATGACGCCCTCATCGGCATTCGATCGATGTTCGGCGTCTGGTAGCCCATCATGCCCATCGTGTAGGCGCTGATATTGGAACGACCTACGTCGTCGCCCCAGATCACCAGGATGTTGGGCTGCTCGTCTTGCGGAGCCGGCGCCGCCGGGGCCGCCGACGAGATGGCGAACACGGCGGCAAGGGCCAGTGTTCCGAGAAGTAGCGGGCGCTTGGACATCCGTCCTCCTGCGCTGGTCTCGGCATGGGGGCCGCGCCACCGCGCGGGACGTCGAGACGTAGTCGATATGAGAGATGTTCGTCGAAACTCTCGCACCGGATTCGACCACGCATGGGGAGTCTCCACAAACGACGAGCCGCGCTTTCGCGCGGCTCGTGGTCACCCGTGGCGGGCGGTTGTGTTCTTGCGCCGGAGCTATCCGATACCAAGCCCCTTGGTGAGTAGCCCCAGGGTCTCCGGGCCGGCCTTGCTGGCCACGTGCAGGAGCACCGGGGCGAACTTCGTGATCATCCCCGCGTCCAGGCCCAGATCGCCGAACTGGCTCACGAGGCCCGCGTTGTTCGCCAGGGCATCGAGGCTGCCAACACCAGCGGGCAGCGCGGGCATCTCTGCGCTGGCACTGGCGTCTGCGCCAGCCGAGGCGGAGGCCGAGGCGCCGCCCATCATGCTGCCGACCGAGCCGGCCATGTCCGTGAGGTCCATGACCTGCTTGAGTTCCGGCGCGGCGCCCATCAGGGCCGAGAATTCATCACCGCCGAGGTTGGACTGCGCCACGCCGAGCAGAGCCTGAGCTCCGCCGAGGGCTTGCGTTGGGCTGATCCCGAGCTTGCCGAGCGTTCCGAGGATTTCGGTCGCCTGGGCGGTTGCCGTGCCGGACACGAACAGGGCGAGAACAAGAAGAAGGAGGGAGCGGTATCGCATGGGGAACTCCGTCGTGAAGAGACGGGGTCGAGCTTTTCAGGAGTTGATCGAACCCGCCAAAGAACAGAGCCGGTGCCGCGGGATTCGACCCCGTGGCACCGGCCCCTACTGACGCGTGTGTCTACTGCGTGCCCGCGCTCTGCAGGCGTTCCAGCACCTGGTCGATGCTGAAGCTTGCCGGTGTCTGGCGCGGCGGGAATTCCTGGAACGTGGCGAGGAACTGCCCAACGAGCACCTGTGCGGGCACTAGCGCGTAAAGGCGTTCGAGTCGCCACTTCGGGTAACTCATGGCCTCATGGTCGGCGCGTTCGAACGGATCGGTTCGAAGGTTGAACAGCTTCGGTACGCGGAGGAAGACGAACGGCTCTTCCCACACGTCGAAGCCGTGCGCTCGCTGCTCCGCGAAAACGACTTTCCAGTTGTTGTGTCGCAATGCGACCAGGTTGCCGTCGTCGCTGAAGTAGAAGAAGTCAATGCGCGGCGGCGTGTCGGTCTCGCCTTTGAAGTACGGCAGGAAATTGTAGCCGTCCAGGTGCACCTTGAAGTCCGTGCCGCCAACGTTGTATCCGGCCTTGAGCTTCTCCTTGATGTCCGGCTCGCCGACCGCGGCCATGAGCGTCGGAATGACATCCATGTGCGAGAAGATCTGGTTGTTGACGGTGCCGGGCTCGATCACACCGGGCCAGCGCATCATCGCCGGCACACGGTACCCACCTTCCCAGTTGGTGTTCTTCTCGCCGCGGAACGGCGTCGTGCCGCCATCGGGCCAGGTAAACGTCTCAGCGCCGTTGTCAGTGGAGTAGTAGACGATCGTGTTCTCGTCCACGCCGAGTTCGTCGAGCAGGTCGAGGAGTTGGCCGATGTGGCCGTCGTGTTCCACCATGCCATCCGGGTAGACCCCGAGACCGGTCGCGCCCTGCGAGGCTTCCTTCAAGTGCGTGAAGATGTGCATCCGGGTCGTGTTGAACCACACGAAGAACGGGGTGTCGTCAGCCACCTGATCGCGGATGAAGCGCTGAGTGTGTTCCATGACCTCGTCGTCGATGGTCTCCATCCGCTTCTTGGTCAGCGGGCCGGTGTCCTCGACGCGCCCATCAGCGTAGCTGTGGATGACGCCGCGCGGACCGAACTGGTCCTTGAAGCCGGGCCACTGCTCGTCCGTAGGATAGTCCTGGTTCTCGGGCTCTTCCTCGGCGTTTAGGTGGTACAGGTTGCCGAAGAACTCGTCGAAACCATGGTTGGTCGGGAGCATGTCATCCCGGTCGCCAAGGTGGTTCTTGCCAAATTGGCCCGTCGCGTAGCCGTGGGGCTTGAGTAGCTCAGCCAGCGTGACGTCCTCAGGCTGGAGGCCGAGGTCGGCGCCGGGAAGCCCGACCTTCAGGAGGCCGGTGCGGAATCCGGACTGCCCGGTGAGGAAGGCGGCGCGCCCGGCGGTGCAACTCTGCTCGCCGTACGCGTCCGTGAAGAGCATGCCTTCGTTGGCGATGCGGTCGATGTTGGGCGTGTGGTAGCCCATCATGCCGCGGTTGTAGGCGCTGATATTCCACAGACCCACGTCGTCGCCCCAGAGGACGAGGATGTTGGGTTTGTCCATTTGGGGCGTCGCTACGGCGCTGTTCACCGAAGCGACTCCCGCCAGTGCTACGACCGCAAGAGCGATCAGTGCCTGGCGAGGGGAGCGGTTCCTCAAAGACATTACGGACCTCCGCGACGGTCGACGGTTATTCATCGTCGATCGCGCTCGTTATCGGGGTGCCTTCCAGTTGCAATTCGTGCAGGGGTGAAAGATTAAGCAACTGGACCCCGCGTGCTGCAAAACGGCGGATCACCTGCGTCCCGGCCTCGTCCATCCACTGCAGATGACGCAGATCTAGGGCAGCTGGGCCGTCGACATGTTGCCAGGCCTCGATTAGGCTGGCGACCGCCTCGACATCAAGCCGACCATCGATCTGCAAGACCGTCACGGGGACGGCTGGCTGGGTGGTAATCCGAACACTCATGCCCCGTACCCAGAGCAAGGGCGGTGCCAGTTGATCGTCAGACATCCGTGTCGCACTTAAGTTGTTCGAAAAAGGAAGTTAGGATGGGCCTTATGTCGCCGTACGACACTTGCTCTGGTCTCTGGAGCACCGTATGTGGTGGAATAGATCACCATATATGGTAATTTCCTAGATCGTCCTGTTAGTAGACGAAAGCGGTGACGCCTTGAACCAGCCCGAAGCTCCCGCGTGGTCGATTCCGGCGCAACGCGACCCGAGCGACGTTCTCGACCCGCGACTGGCGAGTCTCGTGGCGCGATTCAACTCGGTGCCTTCCAACGAGATCCACCGCGTTGTGGAGGATGCTCTCGCCGAGATGATCGGCGGAGTTGGCGCGGATCGCGCTACGCTCACGGTCGTACCGCCGGGCGCACGCTTGCTGCGCCTGGCCGGGTCCTGGTCGCGCGCGGGGGTGCCGCGGGCCGACACACTTTCGATCGACTTGGTGTTCCCATGGGCGATCGGTGAAGTCCTCGAGGGTCGCGGGTTTCTGTTCAGCGACCTCGACGAGCTGCCCGACCACGCCGTGAGCGAACGCCGTTGGTTCCAGCAGGACGGCGTCCGGGCGCACATCAGCATGCCGTTGCAAGTCGGCGGCGAAGTGATCGGAGGACTTCACGCTGCTTTCATGCGGCCGCACCGATGGACTGATGGAGAGCTCGCCCAGATACGGGTCGCGGCGGACGTGTTCGCGGCGGCCGTACTCAGAAGCCAGACCGAAGAAGCTCTTCGCTCAAGCCAGGAAACGAATATCGCCGTGCTCACCTCGTTGCCGTTCGGCATCGTGATCGTGGACTCATCCGGCGAGGTGGTTTCGATCAACGAAAGCGTTCGAACCACCGCCGCACCGCTCGGGCTTCCCACAGCTGACCTTGCGGAAGGCGACAGCTACATTGCGGCCTGGAGCGAGGCTGCCGCGAACGACGTCTCGCACGCCGGGACACTCGTGAGCGCGATAACCGACGTGATGTCGGGACGCGAGGATCGGTTGAGTGTGGAGCACGCGGCTGCGGACGGAACCGAGAGCTGGTTCGTCACGCGCGTGGTCCGACTGCGAGCGCAGCGTGGCGGCGCCGTCGTCATGCACGTTGACGTGAGTGACGAGAGGTCGCGGCAGTCCGAACTCGAACAGGCGCTCACGGAAGTGGAGGATCTCAAAGACCGGTTCGAAGCCGACGCCGGCTACCTCCGCGCAGAGCTCGATCACGCAAAGGGGTCCGGCGAGATCGTCGGTGACAGCGCCCCCCTTCGCCAGGCGCTTGGTCACGTGCAACAGGTAGCAGCCCGCGACACAACCGTGCTGCTTCTCGGCGAAACCGGCACCGCCAAAGAACTGATCGCCCGCACCCTGCATGCGCAGAGTGAGCGGGCCGAACGCCCCCTTGTGAGCTTGAACTGCGCCGCGCTGCCACCCTCTCTTGTGGAGAGCGAGCTGTTTGGCTACGAGCGGGGAGCGTTCACCGGCGCCGTGGATCGCCGACGCGGGTACTTCGAGCTTGCCGACGGTGGAACGATTTTTCTCGACGAGATCGGCGATCTGGAAACTGACATTCAGACCCGGCTCCTCAGGGTGCTCCAGGAAGGTGAGATTCAACGTCTCGGGGCGGAGGCCGCGAAGTATGTGGACGTGCGCGTCATCGCGGCAACCAATCGCGACCTCTCCCGAGCCGTGGTCGATGGCAGATTCAGGCAGGATCTCTTCTACCGTCTGAACGTCTTTCCGATTCGCGTGCCGGCTTTGCGCGACCGGCCGGAGGACGTGCCCGCGCTGACCTGGCACTTCGTGCAGCAATTGGAAGCAGCGAGCGGTCGCCACATCAAATCGATCAAGAGGTCGACAATGCGTCGGCTAGAGCGCTACCCGTGGCCGGGGAACGTCCGCGAATTGCGCAATGTGATCGAACGGTCGCTCGTTCTCGGAGACGGACCCAGTCTCGAGATCGAAGGTCTACTCGATCAGCCAGGCGAGCCCGAGACTGAAGTCAGCGACCGGCTCGACGATGTGGCGCGAGTGCACATCCTGAAGGTCTTGCGCGAATGCGACGGCACCATCAGCGGCAGCGGGAACGCGGCAGATCGACTCGGGATCCACGCGAACACTCTCCGACACCGAATGAAGAAGCTAGGGATTACCGCTCGCTGAGCCGCGTCGCGCGAGCCAACCCGAGCATCAGCGGCGTCTGGACGAGCAGGAACAGCGCGGCGACCGCGATAACTGCGGGTTCCCCCACGGATGCACCAACGAGCGACGCCACCGCGAGGTTCCGGGTCGCGAGTTCGAAGATGAGGGCCCACCGATCGCGCGGCTCCTGTCCCAGCAACCAGCCGACAACTGCGGCGGCTCCCCCAGCGACGAACGTAAACATGAGCGTCGCGGCGATCACCGCGATGGCATTGGCGAACACTGCGGCACCATTCTGTGCGAACACAGCGATCAGGATCAGGACGATGCCGCCGATCACTAGCATTCGCAGCACGCGTTTCGCCCCGGTGATGCGTGCCGGGTAGCGCGCGGCGATGATCATCCCGGCGACGACCGGGACGAGAACGGTTGCAAGCAGTTGGACTGCCAAGAGCGAGCCGTCGACCGGGGTTTCCAGATTCTGCAGCCACCACGTTGCCAGCAGCGGCACGGAGCCCACTGCAAGGACGGTCGACAGGCTTGTCATCGCAACCGACAACTCGGTGTTGGCGCCGGCGAGGTAGGTGTAGGCGTTGGAAAGCGCACCGCCTGGTGAGATTGCGATGAGAAACAGCGCAGTGGTCACAAGCGGAGGAGGCTGCAGAACGCTATCGATCGCGGCGACCAGGAGAGGCAACAGCAACCACTGGAAAGCGAGCGCGGCGCCGACCGCGACGGGCCTCCGGGTTACTGCCCGAAGTCCGCCAAGAGTCATGCCGGTACCCACCGCGAACATCACGATGAACACCGTAGCGAGTATCAGTGCCTGCGAGATGTCCTCCGCGATTTACGGCGTGTGTTTCGGAGCCGGATACCAGGCCAGCACAAGGCGGTGTCGGCGTTCGTCCAGCGCGTCTTGCGTGTCGGTCGGCTCGGTGGCGGCGGCCAGTTCGCTCAGAAAGTCATCGATCCGCTGGCGCACTTCGGCCACCCGCTCCTCCGAGCCATGGACCTCCAGTGCTGCGACCACAGCCTCCTCGGGAGGCTCTCCCCCGTCAGGGGATTCCTGCGTTGCCGTATGCTGCGCGGCGAGCGTGCCAAGGTCGGCGGCGGCTCGCGCCACGAGTCGCTCCGCGGTTCCGGACAGCTTGTCCCCGCCGAGCAATCCCGGATCGACCCGGAACGTTCGGGCCACGGCCCGGTAGTACTTCTCGATGGTGCCGCGCTTCGGTCGAGTTTCGGCGAGCTCGATCAAGCCGACCTTCTCGAGCCGGGCCACGTGGTGATAGAGCCGCGTGGGCTTCTCGCCAAGTGCGTCCGCCACCTGCTTGGTCGTGCGCGGCGGTCCGGCCGCGAGCATTTCCAGTATCTGCAGTCGCAGGGGATTGGCCAGCGCCTGCATCTGGACAAGGTCGCAGACCTGGTACGGCTCGTGGCCGGATTCGTTTGCGGTCATGCTGACCATGCTAGACGAACAATGATTATTCAACCAGTTTTGAATAATCATGAATAACCAAGCAATCGGTCTCTGGGACCATCTACTGGTCATTGCCGTCGTCGGAGGACTCCCCCTGTATGCGTGGTTCTCCTACCCCGGCGCCTGTCGCCGGGTCGCCCGCTTCGGCGAATCCGCCCGGCTGCGCGAGTATCGGGAAGCGGTGGGCTGGCAGATCGTTTGGACCGTGGCCGCGCTGATCGCCTGGTGGCACGCGGGCCGGCCGTCGTCCGACCTGGGTTTCGGACCACCGTCCGGCGGGATGACCGAAGTCGTTGGCGTCGCGCTCGGCGCCGCCATCCTGGTCTTCCTCGTTTGGCAGCGACGGCAGGTACGGAAGGGCTTGGTGTCGCTCGACGGCGTGGCGGAGCAGCTCGCCAATCTGGGGCCGTTGATCCCCGACACACTTCGTGAGCAAAGGTGGTTCCGGGCAGTGGCCGTCGGCGCCGGCGTGAGCGAGGAGATCGTTTGGCGCGGCTTCGTCTTCTGGTACCTGGGCGAACAGGTCGGCGTCTGGCCGGCCGCGATTGGCGTGACGGCGCTCTTCACCGTGGCTCATGCCTATCAGGGCCTCGGGCATCTGCCGGGCATCTTGGTTGCGTCGTCGCTCACCATGGCGTTGCGGCTACTCACGGGTGGGCTCTGGGTGCCGATCCTGCTACATGCCGCAACAGATTGGATTCAGGGAGACGTTGCCCGGCTCCTGCGGCGCCAGCTCGCGGCAACGTCGATTGAGTTTGCTCCCGATACGGTGCGCGACGACACGCCAGGCGGCGCCTAGCCCAGCAGCCCCCAGCCCCTCAACACCACCACAGCGACCGCTACCGGAATCAGCGCCACGACCAGGGGCTTCCACAGCGAGCTCACCCGGAAGCCGCCCGCGCCACGGTTGGTCTGCTCCCGGAAATCTGCGAATCCCCAGCCGTACGTCACGTAGAGAGCGATCATCAGTCCGGCAAGCGGCAGCATCACGCGTTCGGCGCCAAGGTCGAGGAAGTCGAAGAGGCTGAAACCGAACGCCCACGTACCTGCCAGGGGACCCTGCGCCAGGATCACCAGCGAGGTGAGCGCCGCCCACGCGATCGCGACCACGCGGACCCCAGTCCGGCGGTCCCATCCTGTGGCATCGGTGAGCGTCGACGTCATCACTTCGAACATGGCCACCAACGAAGTCATCGCCGCAAGGATCAGCAGGAAGAAGAAAGCAGACCCGAAGATTGTCCAGCCGGGCATCTCAGCGAACAGCCGGGTCATCGTGATGAACAGCAGACTCGGCCCAGCATCCGGCTCAAGCCCAAAGGCGAAGAGTGCCGGGAACATCACGAGGCCCGCGAGCACCGCAACGGCCGTATCGCAGGCCACGACAATGGCGGCATCCCCCGGAACATTCGAGTGCTCGCGATGGAGGAAGCTGCCGAGCGCGAAGGCCGCTGCCATACCGATACCGATCGAGAAGAACGCCTGCCCCAAGGCCGCCAGGGCGCTGGAGGCCGTGATCGCGCTGAAGTCCGGTGTCAGATACCAGGCCAGCCCCTCGGCCGCGCCCGGGAAGGTTGCGGACCAGATCGCCAGCACCACCATCATGCTCAGCAAGAGCGGCATGGCGATCTTCGACATGCGCTCGAGGCCACCCTGCAAACCGCGCGTCGCCACGATCACCATCACAGCCAGGATGATCGACGAATAGAGAAACAACGGCCCCATACTCGTCGTGAACACGGAGAAGGTCGCCGCGATCTGCTCCGCACCGGCGCCGGCGAATTGCCCGGTCGCGATCATCACGAAGTAGCCGACGATCCAGGCAGCGACCATGAGGTAGTACGCGTTGATCATCACTGCGCCGAGGAGGCCGAGCCACGAGACCAGATTCCATCCGCTCGTCCGACTTCCGGTGAGCTTCCACATGCCCGCGATCGGCGTGAGCTGAGCGCGACGGCCGAGGCTGATCTCCGCGGTGATCAGCGGAAGACCGATCAGCACCACCATGGTGAGGTAGAGGAGGAGGAACGCACCCCCGCCGTTCATCCCGGTCACGTAGGGGAAACGCCAGATGTTGCCCAGGCCCACCGCGAATCCGGCGGTGGCCATGATGAAGCCGAATCGACTCGCCCAGGTTTCTCGCATCACGCCTGCCGAGCCCGATTGGGCGGATTCAAGGGTGGAAGGTCGATGGTGGTCCGTCGCGTTGCATCGTGACGCCGTCGCGCGTTCTCCACGCCGCGCACTATAGCCTGGCGCGACCACGGCTTCTCGGCACCGCTGAACGCAGCGGCTGTTAGTGCCTCGACTGCCTCGCGCAGAGCAGCATCGCCGTATCGAGCGGCGAACTGGTCGGCGGCAAGCGTTTCCCCGCTGGGCGCCCAGCGGTCGAACCATCGGGTCAGGGCGCGGTACACGCTCGCTGCGTCTCCGCGCCGGGCGATGGTAACGAAGTCGCGGAAGTACCGACCCTCGGATTCCGCGTGGTCAGCGCGGCGGACTGCCAACCACGCGGCCACGTTGTGAAGTGTGGGCAGCCCGACTCGCAGCAGCAACATGAGGGCCAGCCCGGCTCCTACAGCCCAGCGCCAGTACGACCGGAGCCAATCGACCCACACGCGGCCTACCTCTTCGGGCGCGGACTCGGCCGCCAGGTCGGATTGCGTCATGGCGGCATCGAGATCGGGGTTCGGCTCGACCGTGATGGTCACGGCGTCAACGGCGTCGGTGACGAGTCGCTGGTTCGCGCTGTCCCGCCAATTCACTGTCACCGCCGGCAGCTCGTAGTTGCCCTCTTCGGTGAACGTGTAGGTCACCGACTCGACGCGTTCGGCTGTCCGCGCCGTACCGCGCTCTCCGCCACTTTCTTCCAGGGCCGGCTGGCCGGGATAGACACGGGCACCCTCGAGTTCCGGGAAATCGAGCCGCGGGAGGAAGAGGCCCGGCGTGCTCTGAGCGCTCATCGTGAATGTTCGAGTCACGGTCTCGCCGACGCGCACGGTAGTCGCCGGTTCGAGCACGGCGTCGAGTTCGAAGTTCTCCGATGCGAAGAACTGGGAAAGGCCCCGTGCCGCCTCAGGCAGATAGGCATCGAACGAAACGCCCGTCGTCTCAACGGTCGTCGGCTCGCTGCCGCTGCCGTTGTCGAGCGCGTACACAATCGTGATGGGAAGCGCCCCGATCTCGATGCGTCCCGGCCGTGTCGGGTAGACATGGTAGGTGCGCCGGATGCCGGCCCAAGACGCGCCATCGATGCGCTCGTTGAGGTTGGTCGAGGAACCGGGCGCGAGGCGCACGATGGCGTCCGGTAGTTCGATCTCATCCGGAAACTGCACTGGGCCGCGGAAGAACGTTGGAACGAGAACCTCTATCGCCAGCCGAGCGCCAGAACTCACGAGGACCGGGGCCGGGTCCAGGAGTTCGGCGCGGGCGATCGGCGCTTGCGCAACGACGGGCGCAGCCCAGGTCAGTGAGAGCAGGAGGCCGAGCGTTGACGCCAGTCGCTTCATCGCGACTCCTCAGTCGGCTCCAGGCGTGCGGCCTGGATCGCGAACTTGGTGCGCAGGAATCCGGCAGGTGACGTCTTCAGTTGCCGGAGCCACATGTCGGTCATCTGGTCGTCGGTGAACGCTGCCATCTCGACTTCGCCTTCCTCACCCTGGTCCTCGTCGAGGTCGAACTCGATCTGGTCGGCCGAGAAGGTGGGCTGCCCCTGGCCCTGCGGCGGCGCTTCCGGTTCAGGGGGAATCAGTGAGGCCACGAGTTCGCGATTCGCCTCAGCCTCGGCCCACCCAGGCCGCTGCTCGAGCGCCTGGTCGTACGCTGCGATCGCGAGTTCGAGTTCGCCTTTCTGGGCGTAGGCGTTGCCCAGGTTGTAGGAGCCTCCAGCGGTGGTGATCGCGGCGAAAGCACTGATCGCCCCGTCCCAGTCGGCTGCCCGATACGCGGCCACGCCGCGCCAGTGTTGGTCCTCGAAGCGCTCTGCCGCCGCAGCGAAGTTGCCCTGCTCGAGCAGGCGGCGCCCCTGCTGGTCCGGTGTCCACCACAGATCGGTCCACCGCTCCTGCCAGGTCGGTTCCGCTTCGACGGGAGTTGCCGGCAGCTCCTCCTCGGACTCGTCCTGCGCGCCGAGCGGTATGGGCAGCGCCAGTCCGGCAAGGAGCGTCGCCGCGCCGAGCCCCGCGAGAACCTGCTCCCAGCGCACCGTCCAGCCTCGGCGGAACCAGAGCAGCCCAAGCAACGCGACGGGCCACGTGAGCCAGTAGCCAGCGTCATGCCAGCGCTGCGTGGCATCTTCTTCGATCGCGTTCTCGAGATGGCTTTGCGTTCGCGCTACCAGTCGGTTCACGTCGGTGTCGTCGATCGTTGCCCGTGTGACGTAGACGTCGGCAACCGACTCCAGGGCGTCGAACTCTTCCGGATCCAGGCGGCTGATCACGCGCTGCCCGTTCTCGACCAGGAAGTCGCTTTCGCCGCGCCGGATCGGGCCGCCCTGTTCCGTGCCGATGGCGAGTACCAACGCCTGGTGTGGTGACCCGGCGAGGGCTGTCGCGACCGCGTCGGCATCGGTATCGCCGCCGCCCGTCACGACCACCACGGTGCCGGCCACGTCCTGTCGGTCGAGAGTCGTCAACGACTGCTCGAGCGCCGCTGCCATGTCGGTGCCGGGCACGGGCATCAGGTTGGTTGCGAGTGCGTCCAGGAAGGTCGCGTAGATCTCGGGATCTTCAGTGGGCGGCAGCACGAGATGCGCGGTGCCTGCGTAGGCCAGCAGTCCGGTCTTGGCACCGGGGCGCGCTGCAACAAAGTCGCGGATTTTTTGTTTGGCGTGGTCGAGCCGCGTCGGCTGCAGGTCGATTGCGTCCATCGACCGCGACAGGTCGAGTGCGACCATCACGGGCGCCGTGTCGGTGGCGAAGGGCGACGGCTCCCGCCGCCAGCTCGGCCCGGCCGCCCCGACGATCGACATGACCAGCAGGAGCACGACGAGGTGTATCGGGCGGAAGCCACCGCGCGCCGCGCGCGGGTCGACGATTAGGTGTTCCAGCAGATGCGGTGCGATGAGTTGGCTGAAGCGGCGCACGGGGTCGTCCGAGCGGCGCTGCAACCACCAGAGGAGGGCTACCGGGAACAGGGCGATCAACCATGCCGGGCGCAAGAAGTGCAGCGACTCGAGCGCGGTCCAGAACGCGGCGGACTCAGGCATTGGCCGTCCCCCGTGTTGCGGCTCCACGCAGGAGCATGAGGAGCTGGTACAGGAGTGTCAGCACGGCGGCGGCGCCGAGCGGGAAGTGGAACAACTGACGGCGGGGCCTGTAGCTCAGCACGTCGAGCTGCTGCGGCTGCAGGCGATCGATCTCGGAGTAAACCGCTTCGAGTTCGTCACGATTGGCCGCGGCGAAGAACTGCCCGCCCGTCACGGTGCTCATCGATGTGAGCGTGTCGATGTCCAGCGGCGCCTCGCCAGCCGACTCCGGGTCGCCAACGCCGATCGTGTAGATCTTGATGTCGTGGTCTGCTGCCAGTTCGGCCGCCTTGCGGGGCGTGACCCGGCTACCCGTGTCATTGCCATCGGTCAGCAGCACGAGTACGCGGTCGTCGGTTTCGGCGGCATCGAAGTGCTTGATGGCGAGCCCCACCGCGTCGCCGAGCATGGTCTGTGGGCCAGCCATGGCGACCTCTGTTTCGTCCAGCAGCATTCGAACCAGGTCGTGATCGAGTGTGAAGGGCGCCTGGATATAGGCCGCGTTGCCGAACACGATCATCCCGATGCGATCGCCCTGGCGTCGTTCGATGAATCCGTCGAGCACCGACTTCACCGCGGTAAGTCGGTCGGTACGCTCGTCGTCCGCCGTGAAGAAGTCGCGCTCCGCCATCGAACCGGAAAGATCGATGGCGAGCATCAGGTCACGCGCAGCCTGTTGCCGTTCGATGGGGTCCTCGACCCAGGCCGGTCGAGCAACCGCAAGGACGAGCAGTATCCAGACGACTGGCGCGACCAGCAACTGGAACCAGTTGCGCCGGGCGACCACTGCTCCCGGTTGTGGCTGCACGCCGAGCACGTTGGCGATCTGTCGGAAGAACGGAGCGCGCACACCCGCGCGGCGCTCCTTGTATGCAGGAAGCAAAAGCATCAAGAGAGGCGCAGGCAAGAGCCAGAGTGCGATGGGGAGCCCGAGCTCAAACATCGTCGATCACCCCGCTGCGCCTGTGATGAGTCGCCAGCCACTGACGTGCGTAGGGCAGCACCTGGTGGCCGTCACGCGTATCGCGTCCATAGCCATCGGCCAGGACCGCTGCGACCTGCTCGCTCGGCTCAGGAGCGCCTCTCGCTTTGCCGAGGAACGTGGCCCAGTTCGCGCCGGTCAACGTGGCGACCTCGTCGCGCGAGTACGCCACCATCGCGGCTCTCTTCAGGATCGCGTTCACCTGGCCGGTTGTGGGCCGCGCGAGTTCGTCGAGTTCACGCAGCGCCTCTCGGCGGTACGCGTTGGCCACGCGATGCCGGTGAGCCCGCCACGCGGCCGCGGCAATCGTGATCACAACGGCCGCGAGCAATAGCCACCACCCGATTGTCTGCGGCGTCCAGGGAATCTGAGCGGGCTCCACGATGTCGGCCAGTTGGTCGAGATTCATCGCGATACTCCGACGCCCAGCAGATGCCGGATCTGGTCGAGGGCCGGCTCCGCGGTCGACAGCGGCAACATCGTGGCGCCGGTTGCCTGCTGCCACCCGAGAACATCGGCAATGCGGTCGGCGCCGAAGTCAGCTACGCGCCGGCGCGCGCTACTTCCCTCGAGCTCGACCTGAAGCTCGCCGTCGCTGATCACGAACTCGCCGACGAGCGGAAGGTCGGTGGCCGACGGATCGTGCACGACTACGCCGACAACATCGTTGTTGCGGGCGAGCCGCAGCATCCGGCGCTGCGCCGCCTCGTGGTCGACGTCGAAGTCGCTGATGATCACAACCAAGAAGTCGTGGCTGGCGAGCCGTTCCGCGGCGGCGAGGGCCTGGTCGAGCATTGCGGGGGCGGGCTCCACCACAGCATCGGCATGCATCGCCGTGTTGCGGTCGGTGACGGCGCTCAGCAGCTGCATCGCCGCAGTGCGACTTCGTTGCGGCCGGACCTCGGTCATCGACGTGTCGTCGAACACGATGCCGCCTACGCGATCGTCGCCAGCGAGGGCGGTCCAGGCGAGAACGGCCGCGGCTTCGGCGGCTGTTACGGACTTGAGGTCTCGCACGGTCCCCAGTACATGCTCATGCGCTGATCGACGAGCAACAGCACCGGCCGTTCGCGTTCCTCGGTGTAGACCCGCACATGCGGTTCGCCGGTACGCGCCGTGACGCGCCAGTCGATGGTGCGGATATCGTCGCCCGGCAGATAGCCGCGGATCTCTTCGAAGTCCAGACCACGTCCGCGCATCCGGGATGCGTGGCGCCCGGCGAGCAGGCTGTGCACGGCTTGCTTTGGCTTCAGGGTGAGGCCGCGAACCTTGTGTTGCAGCCCGGCCAGGCCGGCCAGTTCGACGTGGGCTCCGGTGGACGCCATCAGATCAGGCGACGGCGACCTGCTTCACGAGCGCGGCGATCACATCGTCAGCGCTGGCACCGGCCGCGTTGGCTTCGTAGCTCAGTTTCACTCGGTGTCGCAGGCAGTCGTGCGCGATCGCGCGGATGTCGTCCGGCGTCACGTGGTCGCGGCCCTCGAGCCAGGCATGGGCTCGGGAAGCGCGATCGAGCGCGAGGCCGCCGCGCGGGCTAGCTCCCACCTCAATCTGGCGACCGAGGTCCTCGTCATACTTCGCTGGGAATCGCGTCGCGTCGATCAGATCGACGATGTACCGATCCACGGCGTCGCTCACGTGGATGGCGAAGATCTCGTTGCGGGCCTCGAAAACGACGTCCTGTGCCAGCGTCGATTCGTCGCCGGCTTCATCGGCACCTTCTTTCTTCGTCGCAGCGGCTTGGGCGGCCTCTTCGCTGCGCACCAGTTGGATCACGTTGACCTCGTCATCGGCGTCGGGGTACTCGATCTGTACGTGCATCAGGAACCGGTCGAGCTGGGCTTCAGGCAACGGATACGTGCCCTCTTGCTCGATCGGGTTCTGCGTGGCCATGACAATGAACAGCGGCGGGAGCTTGTGCGTCGTGCCGGCAACGGTGATTTGCCGCTCCTCCATCGCCTCGAGCAGCGCTGCTTGAACTTTGGCAGGCGCCCGGTTGATCTCGTCGGCCAGCACAACGTTGGCGAACAGCGGACCGGGATCGAAACGGAACTCGCCGCCGCCGTCGCTCTGGTAGTAGACCTCGGTGCCGGTGATATCAGAGGGCAGCAGATCGGGCGTGAACTGGATGCGCGAGAAGTCGGCTTCCAGGTGCGTCGCCATCGACTTTACTGCTCGCGTTTTTGCCAGTCCGGGCAGCCCTTCGAGGAGCAGATTGCCGTTGGCCAGGAGACCGATGAGCAAACGGTCGAGGACGGTCTGCTGGCCGATAATCGCGCCACTCATGCGGTCGCGGAGCTTCTTGATCTCGGGGAGAGCTGACACCGGACTCCTCGTGCGTTGTAGAGCTTCGAGTTTCGATGGCCATCCTCGCGCGCGCAAAGAGACCAGACCACGCCCGCAGCGGGATACAATCCCAACCCCCTGCTCAGACCCCTATGCCCAACCCCTGGAGGTTCCATGCGTCTCCGCGCTCCCCTAGCGATGTTCGCGCTGGTGCTGTTCGCCGCCGCTTTCGCGACCGCTCAAGACATCAAGCCCGGTCAGGAAGAGGGTCAGGGACATTTCCCGGCTCAGGATCACTACTCGCCGTACGCCGGCCGGAACTTCCCGACTCAGGTCTACTGGGGAGATACTCATCTGCACACGGGAATGTCCCTGGATGCCGGCGCGTTCGGCGCGCGACTCACTCCAGCAGAGGCGTATCGATTCGCGCGCGGCGAGGAGCTTGCTTCTTCGACCGGCCAACAGGTGAAGCTCGCGCGTCCACTCGACTTTCTCGTTGTCGCGGATCATTCCGACAACATGGGTTTCTTCCCGGCGTTGATTGCCGGAGACCCCGATATGCTCGCCGACCCGACGGGTCGTGACTGGTACGACCGGATTCAGCAGGGTGGTCAGGTCGCGGTCGGCGTCGCAGCCGAGGTCATTCAGTCCATTACCGGGAATAGCTTCCCCGAGGCGCTGTACCTGGCGCCGGGCACGGACGGGTACCGCGACGCGTGGGAACAGACGATCGACGCGGCCGAAGCAAGCAACGACCCGGGCCAGTTCACCGCGTTCATCGGCTATGAGTGGACCTCTACCGACAAGGGCCTGAACCTCCACCGCATCGTCGTGTATCGCGATGGCGGGGCCAAGGCCAGCCAGATGGAACCGGCCGCCACTCTGCCGCCGTGGGGCGCGCCGCATCCGCGTTTCCTGTGGAACTGGATGCAGCAGTACGAGGACAAGACCGGCGGCCGCCTGCTTGCGATTGCGCACAACGGCAACCTGAGTAACGGCTGGATGTTTCCGCAGGTCGAAACTGCTCACGACGGTGACGACGTCGACCAGGACTATGTGGAGACGCGGGCACGCTGGGAGCCGCTCTACGAGGTCGTTCAGATGAAGGGCGATGGTGAGACGCATCCGTTCCTGTCTCCGAACGACGAGTTCGCCGACTACGAGCGCTGGGATCAGGGGAATCTGGACCTGTCAGAGCTCAAGACCGACGACATGTTGCAGCGCGAGTACGCACGCACAGCGCTTGCCATGGGCATGCAGATGGAGCAGCAGTACGGCACCAACCCTTACAAGTTCGGCATGATCGGCTCGACCGATGCTCACACCGGATTGGCCACAGCTGGGGAAGACAACTTCTTTGGCAAGCACTCCGGAACCGAGCCGAACGCACACCGCTGGGAGCATCCGATCGCCAAGTTCGGCGACGCGGAGTATGTGGGTTGGGGTCAGATCGCCGCGGGCTACGCTGCGGTATGGGCTCAGGAGAACACCCGCGAGGCCCTGTTCGATGCGATGAAACGCAAGGAGACCTACGCAACCACCGGTTCGCGCATGATCCTGCGCTTCTTCGGCGGTTGGGAGTTCGAGTCCGAGGATGCGATGTCGCGCTTGCCGGCAGACATCGGCTACTCCAAGGGCGTCCCGATGGGTGGCGACCTGGTTGGTGCCCCTGCGGGTCGCGCGCCGACTTTCCTGATGGCGGCGATGAAGGACCCGTACTCCGGCAACCTCGACCGAATCCAGATGGTCAAGGTGTGGCTGGATGCTGCCGGCGACCGCATGGAGAAGGTCTACAACGTCGCGTGGAGCGATGATCGCCAGCTCGACGCTGAAGGCAACCTACCCCCGGTGGGCAACACCGTGGATGTCGCAACAGCAACCTGGACCAACACGATCGGCTCTCCGGAACTACTGGCCACCTGGTCCGATCCGGACTTCGATCCCGCGTTGCCGGCGGCGTACTACCTGCGAGTCCTCGAGATCCCGACGCCGCGCTGGACCGCGTATGAGTCGTTGCGTTACGATATCTCGATGGATCCTGAGGTCCCGATGATCCACGAGGAACGCGGCTACACATCGCCTATCTGGTACACGCCGCAGTAGTAGCTCGCGGCGTAACGAATTGACGGGGAACGGGGGCTTCGGCCCCCGTTTTTCTTGCGTGGAGGTGTAACTGCCTAGCCGCGCGCAGCAAACATCCAAGGACCGTGAAGGTTTCGTGATACCTGCGTCCTAGGGTCTTGCCATGCTTGCCGAACAACTCCCCCGTGAATCGATTCTCGTCGTCGAGGACGAGCCCGAGCTGGCCCAGTTGCTGCAGCTCAACTTCGACCCCATGGGATTCGATGTCGAGATCGCGCCGCGCCTGGACGCCGCGCGCCGCGCGCTGCGCCAGCGCGACCACGCTCTGGTGATTCTCGACCTCACGCTGCCCGACGGTGATGGCCTCGACCTGTGTCGCGAGCTTCGCCAGGCGGAGGACTACACCCCGATTCTCATTCTGACCGCGCGCTCGGATGAAACGGATCGGGTGGTGGGACTGGAGCTCGGCGCGGATGACTACCTCGTGAAGCCGTTCGCCGTTCGCGAGTTGACCGCGCGAGTTCGGGCGATCCGGCGCCGCGTTGCGCTCTCGACTCAGGTGCGCCAGGCGCCCGATAGTCGGCTCGTGTTCGATGGGCTCGAAGTCGACCCGTCGAGCCGCCGCGTCCTCGTTGCCGGTCAGCCCGCAGAGCTAACCGCTACGGAGTTCGACCTGCTGCTGCATCTGGCTTCGAACCCGGGTCGGGTCTACACCCGCGCGCAGTTGCTCGATCGGGTCTGGGGCGACGAGTACGGCACCCAGGAGCATGCGGTCAACGCCGGTGTGAACCGGCTGCGGGCGAAGATCGAGATCGATCCCGGTGAACCGCGCTTCGTGCGCACCGTGTGGGGTGTTGGCTACCGATTCTTCGACCCGAAGGACGAATCATGATGCCGCGATCGCTCTTCGCAAGATTGACGCTGGCGCTTGCCGGAATCCTGTTCATTCTTGGCGCCGGATTCCTGCTGCTCACGGTGCGAACGAGTCAGATGTACGAGCAGGAGATGCAGCAACGACTGCATCGCGAGCTCGCCGCGCACGTGGCCTCGGTGTACGAGCTGTTCGAGCCGGAGGGCGTCAATCAGCAGTCGCTGGAGACGCTGTTTACGGAGTTGATGCACGTGAACCCCGCCATAGAGGTCTACCTGCTCAACCCGAGCGGCGAGATCCTGTCCTACTCCGCGCCCGAGGGTCAGGTGGTGCGGAGTCGCGTGTCGCTGGCGCCGGTTCAGCGTTTCCTGGAGTCGGGCCCCGAAGGCCCGATCGTGGGCGACGATCCTCGCTCCGATGGCACCAAGGTGTTCTCCGCGGCGCCGGTTACGCGCGACGGCGTGCTACTTGGCTACATGTACGTTGTGCTCGCCAGTCAGATCTACGACGGCGTCGCAGGAACTCTCGCACAGAGCTACATGTTGCGGCTCGCCGCCTGGATCGCTCTCGCCGTCTTGCTCCTGAGTGCCCTGGCAGGGGCCGTGCTCTTCTACCGGATGACGCGACCACTGGCCGCGCTCGATGAGGCCATGCGGGCGTTCACCGGCTCGATGGCCGAGGACGACTCGGGTCCGGATCGGTCGCCCGAGCGCGACGAAATCGGTGGGCTACAGAGTTCATTCGACGAGATGGCAGCCACCATCCGCCGCCAGGTGGAAGCGCTCGGGGCAGCCGACCGTTCGCGGCGCGAGCTCGTGGCGAACGTTTCCCATGACCTGCGAACGCCGCTGGCGCACATGACCGGCTACCTCGAGACGCTGCGACTGCAGTGGGACGATTTGCCCGCGGACCGTCGCGCCGAGTATCTGGAGGTCGCGGTTCGACACGGCGAGCGTCTCTCGGGTCTTGTGGACGAGTTGTTCGAGATCTCCAGGCTCGACACGCTCGAGGACCTCGTTCGACTCGAACGCTTCTGCATAGACGAACTGGTGCGCGATGTGGCCCGCCGCTATCGGCTCGTGGCAGAGCGTCGTGGTATTGAGTTCGCGACGCGCGTTCCCGTCACCGAGCTCGAGATGGACGGAGACCCGCAATTGATCGAGCGTTCCCTGTCGAACCTGCTCGACAACGCGATGCGTCACACGCCCGACGGCGGGACCATCGAAGTCGCTGCTCGGCGCGAGTCCGGCCGCGTGCTGCTTTCTATTCGCGACACGGGTGAAGGGATCCCGGTGGAAGAGCAGGGCCGCGTGTTCGAGCGCTTCTATCGCGGATCGACGCACACGAGCGTCGGCGGCGGTGGTCTCGGACTCGCGATCGCCAAACGAGCCATCGAACTGCATCGCGGCGAGATCGACTTCTCGAGCGCTCCAGGGCTCGGGACGACCTTCCACGTCGAGCTGCCTGCTGCGGTGTAGTCCGGCTCACGCCGGCCCGCGTCTGTGATGGTTTCGTGATGATCCGGTGAGGGCCCGGTGATTTCCGTTTCGCACAGTGCACTCGTTCGACGGAATGACCCGTCGACACCACACGGAGTGCATAGAAATGCGCAAGCTCATTGCCCTCGGGGTCGTCGGCGTCAGCCTTCTTCTGACGGGAACCGTTTCAGCCCAGGAGACGTATCGGATTCGTCTCACCAATCTCACCCGCGGCCAGATCATGAGCCCGGCGGTGATCGCTGCTCATTCGAGTCAGATCCGCATGTTCCGGGTAGGGCGACAGGCGAGCCCGGCGCTCGCTGCGCTCGCGGAGGATGCGGACACCTCGGCGCTGACGGCGGCGCTCGATGCGGCCGGTGCTGACGTTACCGACTACGTCGTGGGCGACGGGGTTCTCATGCCTGGCGAGACCAAGACCTACGAGATCACCATCGCGGCTGGCGACTACCTGAGCCTCGCCTCGATGCTCGTCACCAGCAACGACGCCTTCGCCGGTGTCGATAGCTACGACCTCTCCGGACTCATGGGCCGCAAGAGCTTCACGGTGCCCGCCTACGATTCCGGAAGCGAGAACAACAGCGAGAACTGCGCCTACATCCCGGGGCCGCCCTGCGGTAACGGCGGCGCGCGCGACACCAAGGGTCGCGAGGGCTTCGTGCACATCCACGCCGGCATCCGCGGCGATGGCGACATCTCGAAGACGAACTACGACTGGCGCAACCCGGTGATGCGGGTGGAGCTGCTCCCCGGCAAGTAGGGCAGAGCTAGAAGCTCACGTCCCACTGCAGACGAAAGCGGGTGTCGGCCAACGTGTCGGCACCCGCTTGCTCCATGGTGAGCCGGGAGATGTCCGCGGTGAGCTTGTTGTCGTGGCCTGCGAAGAACCAGTTGGCCCCGAACGTGAGTTCTCGGCGATCGTCCGCGTCGACTTCGGTGTTCGGATCGACCCAGGCGTAGCGCACCGCTACTTCAAGCGGCGCTGGAATCGACGCTATCAACTCATGCAAGAAATAGCCGGCCTGGACATAGAGCCCACGTAGTCGGCGTGTGGTGCCGTTGACTCGGTCTTCGACCCGTTTCCAGTGGTACTCCTGCTGCAGCGACAGTCCGCGATGCATCAGAGCGAACTCCTGCAGGTACTGTCGAACTCGGTATTGCCCCGGCGCGCCGGGAGCGTCGGCCTCGTCGTGCGGTGAGTCGGGGATCGGCACGATGCCGTCCAGCTGGCCACCTCCCGCGCTCGAGAACCGCGTGTACGGACTCTGATTGGAGATCGTAGCGACAGATAGCGTCGCGGCGACCTCCTCGTAACGGCCGACGTCGCTCTGCGAGAAGCGCAGATCGCGACCGAACATGTTCCAGGTCAGGCGACCGAGCACCATCGGTACGTTGTCATCGTTGCCTTCGCCAGCACCGTTGCCGGTAAACGCCCCGACGTAGTACCGAAAGTCGTAGACCCTACCGGGCGCGACCCGGCCGCCCACCATGACGCCGTCCTGACGGTCGATCGTGAACTCCCGGTTGACGATCGATCGCTCGACGAATTGCTGCTTGCCCGAAGAGTCCACGCGCTCCCTGTTGTAGTTCACCTTCCATTGGCCGACCCGGAATTGAAGCCATTCGAAACGGCTGAAGGTGAACCGCAGGTCGAGCAACCGGCCGTTCACGAAGTAGTAGTTGATCCAGGGCTCGTAAACGTTGCCGCCCATCTTGAGACGGGCGCGGTTGATGCGGAAGTCGTTGATCGGGTCGCGCTCGAAGTCTGACGCGGTGTGCGGATCGACGGCGAACGGATAGCTCGCGCGGAACTGACCACGCAGCCATAGCTGCATGCGGAAGCGCCCGTCGGCGCTCTCGACGGCCAACCCCGTGACTCCTTGCACCGTGACCAGAGGCGGCCCGTCGTTGTCCTCACCGCCGATCTGCTGCTCCGGCGCGCCTTCGGAAGCCTGCTCCACGGCGGCGGCGGTTCCGTCACCGCCCGCTTCCTGCGCCAGGATCGCGCGCGGCGCGGCGACGAGCAGAAGGAACACCAGCCCGCAGGTAGTAAGCCGGTGCGGTTTCATCGGCGTCAGGCGCCGGGGCGGAAGAGCCAGCCGAGCATGAGGATGCCGATGGCCGTGATCCAGGATCCAGCAACGCGCACCACGATGCGAGTCCAGCCCTGGGCCCAGGTCACTGCGAGCGCGGTGATCAAAGTGGCCATCACCGCTAGCGCGCTCAGGCTACCGGCGAGTCCCACCAATCCGATGCCCGACGTAGCGGCCTCGGCTCCGTTCAGAAACCCGTGCAGTAGCCCTACGCCCAGACCCAGCGCGGCAACAACGCCGGTAGGAACCTCGCGATCAACGGCGAGCGCAGCACCGAGCGCGAGAAACGTGACAGTTGTGGCGGCAGCCCATACGACAGGAGGCGCGAGCGCCAGGCCGGTGAGGCCGCCGACTGTCCACGCGACGATCACGACGGCGAGAGTCGTGCGCCCGGTCGTGGGGCCCCGCAGACCGGCGAGTAGGCCCAGAGCCACGACAACAAGAATGTCTGGCGCAGTTACGAACAGGTGGGAGATCCCGTCGTAGAAAGGGCCAAACCCGGTGTTCACCAGGTGGGCGTCGGCGATGCCTGGGATCGCTCCCGCGCCCAACACCGCTGCGGTCAGCGTGCGTGTGCGATTCGTCATCCGATCGCTCGCCACAAGAAGTACAGACCTCCCACGAGCACGAGTCCGCCCGCGGCGCGGAGGATTACCGGACCGTTGGGGCGCTCGTGCACCATGCCGAATGCGATGCCCGCCGCGTGAAGGAGCCCCGTCGCGATGACGAAACCGATCGAGTAGTACAGACCGCTCGCCCCGTCCGGCAACTCGGTGCCGTGGGCGTGCCCATGGAAGATCGCGAAGAAGGCGACCAGCGCGGCGGCTATCGGTAGGCCGGGCTTTGCTTCGCCGACAACCATCGCGCCGAGAGCGACGGCGGACAGCGCTATGCCGATTTCCACGCCCGGCAGGGGAATGCCCATCAGGCCAAGCATGCCGCCCAGCGCCATGACGACCGGGAAGGCGACCGGCAGCGCCCACAGTGCCGGCGCGCCGAGCTGCGCGCCCCAGAAGCCGACGGCCACCATCGCGAGCACGTGATCAAGCCCCGAAATCGGGTGCGTGAGGCCCGAGACGAATCCGGCGGCTTGGCCGGTCTCTTCGTGTGCCCAGGCAAATAGCGGCCAGAGGAGTGCAAGAGTCGCGGTGGCCGCGAATGCGGAATAGCGGAACCGGTTTGTCACGATCAGCCTCCGAGCAGCATCCAGGTTCTTTGAATCGTCCAGAACGCGCCCAGGGAACCTACCGCGTAACCGGGGAACATCTCGGCCCATCGCGGCCAATAGATCTCCAGAACGCGGAAGGCGCGTTCGAGCGCGAGAATCACTACAACGAAGACGAGCTGGCCCAGCTCGACGCCAACGTTGAATAGCAGCAAGGCCAGCGGAATTTCTCCGCTCGGCAAGCCGATCGTAGTCAGGCCGCTGGCAAAACCAAATCCGTGCAGCAAGCCGAAGGCGAACGCGACCACCCATGGGTGCTGGATCGTCAGACTGGTTTCGCCGCGCCATACGCGAACGATCTCGGGGCCCAGAAACAGGATGCTGAGCGCAATTGCGGCGTTGAGTGGGGCCGCCGGCGCCGAGGCGAAACCCAGCGTGGCGATCGCCAGCGTGATGCTGTGCGCGACGGTGAACGAAGTCACCGTCTTCACCAACATCCAGCGGTTCTGAACGATGAGCAGCAAGCCGAGCACGAACAGGAGGTGGTCGATACCCAGGAGGATGTGTTCGAATCCGAGCCACGCGTACGCGAGGGCGCCCTGGCTGCCTTGACCCTCGCCGCCGACGATCACGGACGGATCGACCGACTGCACGATATAGCTGAGCGGCTCTTCCTCGGCCAACTCGACACGGATCATCACGTCCGTGTAGGTGCGTTCGAGGCCGCCGATGCGAATGGTCTCGCCAAGCAGCGATCCGTCGCAGCTGATCTGCCAGCGCTCCAGGAATCCCGTGCCCGAGGGCCTGGAGGTCATCGGAGAGGTTTCCGAGCAGCCGACCGGGAACATAGGTTGGAGCGGCATGCGCCGGCCGCCGGCGGTGGGAACCTTGAATGTGATCGCGTAAACGCCGGGCTCCGACTCCGTGACCTGCAGGAACCCGGGATCGAGTTCGTGGCCCAGGGCGCTCGCTGGCAGTGCGAGCGCGGCGACGACCACGACGCACGCGGCCGCAGCCCGGCAGGTCGTTGATAGGCCGCGCGAGATCATTCGGCGGCACCTTCGGCGTTCGGTAGCTCAGCGACCTCGATGCGGTATCGGCCGCGGAGGTCTTCGTACATCGCCACGTCGGCGTCTCGCCGCGCAGTTGCCAGGTACTCAACCCGTACCTTGTCACGCGTGGCGCCAAAGTCCGGCAAGAACGCGTCGCGTCGCGCGGTAACCCGCACGACGTGGGCGCCGTACCCGGACTGTACGGGGCCGACCCAGTCGCCGATGGCGAGCGTCGCGAGAGTCTCGGCGAAGCCTGCACCGAACAGCCCGCCGAGTTCGCGCGTTGAGCGCTCCTGGAAGGTCCCGGGCAGGAGGAATCGATCGCCCACGCTCGCCGGGTCGGCGCCAGCGGTTAGCACTTCGACAGTCGTTTGGGCATCCGCCTCGATGGCGTCACCGCGATCGTCGGGATTCAGAAAAACGTGTTCGAACGAGACCTCGGCGGGCTCCATGAATCGTTCCGGGTTCGCTTCGAAGTACGCGCGGAGATCGCCCTCTGACGGATTCTCGTCCACGAGGTCCTGCGAGAGGAACTCGAGCTTCTGCACGATGCGCCGTCGCACGATCGTGTCGTTCTGGTCGAGACGCATCGCGATGCCCTCTCGGTACAGCACCTCCTCGCGGATGTGCTGCTCGACCAGCCCATCGAGTTCTTCAAGCGTCGGCGGGCGTTGCCATTGGGAGGCGAACAGTTCGGCCAGCCGACTAACCTGCGCCTCGGAGACGACGATGCTGATGTCGGTGGCACCACGGGGCCCGAAGAGCCCACCGATGGCGAAAAGGAGCGAGCCGAGAATCAGGAAGTGCACGAGCGGTTCGCGCAGCCAGGTCTTCATTCGGCGTGTCCTTGGTGCCGCTCGCGACGCACTGCGGGAACCTCCACGCCTACTGCGCGGAGGCGCTCGATGAGCGTGAGGTGCAGCTCGCTCGGCGTCGGAATAGCGTGCTCGATCCGGATCCAGACCTGCAGGCGGAAATTGATGCAGCTGTCGCCGTAGCCGAGCATCAGCGTTCGCGGTGCGGGCTCCTCCAGGACGTTCTCGTGTTCGTTTGCGGCGCCCGTCATGATGTCGATGACCACGCGCGGGTCACTGTCGAGACCCACCGAAAGATCCAGATTGATGCGCTTGACCGTGTTCGTGAGGGTCCAGTTCCGAACCTGTTTGGTGACGAGTTCCGAGTTCGGGATGATCACGTCGGAGCCGTCGAAGGTCTGCACGCGGCTGGCGCGGATTCCGATGTGCGTGATTTTGCCCAGGAAGCCGCCGGCCTCGACCTGATCGCCGACTGCAACTGGACGCTCGAACATCAGTATCAGTCCCGAGACGAAGTTCCCGACCACGGCCTGAAGACCGAATCCGATACCAACACTCATCGCGCCGACCAGAACCGTGAGTTGGGTGGCATTGAAGCCGGCGGCGGTCGCCGCCATCACCACCCCGATCGCGATGATCGTGTAGTTGATGAGGCTGACCACCGTCGACTTTGTACCGGGGCGCATGTCGAGGAGCGGGAAAACTTCTTCCGCGAGCACGTAGCGCACGATGCGCGCGATGAAGGTCGTGACCACGACGATCAAAGCGGCGCCGAGCACTCCGCCCACGGAGAGCTCGAGACTTCCGACCATGAGCGACGCGGCCGTCACATCGGCCGCGATCTCCGCGAACGGTTCGTCCGCACGGAAACCGCGCAGTAGCGCTGTAGACCAGCCGTAGCATGCGGCGAGAACCAGTGGGAGGCGCACTGCGCGGTTGAGTTCTGAACGACGACGCATCGCACGCGCCGACGTGGCGCCTGATGATCCAGCGTGCAGCAGGCCGAGTAGCGACGTGAGCGCGTTGATGAGCAACATCCAGGCGAAGGCGGCGAAACCGCTTGAGATCACGCCGGTAACAAGCGTAGTGCCAAGATCTACCCAGCCGAGTGCGCTGGCGAGGCCACCTGCAGCCGCCGTACCCACGCCTGCGCCCACCAGGACTCGCGCAGCGCGCCAGATCGGGAGCTGGCCCGTCGGCCATCCACGGATTGCACCGATCCCAACGGCGACGGCCGCGGCGGCCATCACGAGGGCGAGGAGGCGTCCCAGCAGTGATCCGTCGGGCACGAAAGCAATCGCCACCATGCTCAAGTAGAGAGCAAGAGCTCGGTGATACGTGGCCTGTGGCAGCGGCGCTGAGAGCCCGCCGGCGAGACGAATCACGGCCGCAACCGCGATAAGGCGCAGGATGTCGTTGACGGGCCCAGTGATCGGGGTGAGCAGAAAGACGCTGGCGCCCAACGCCGCGAGTCCGGCCGTAGCCGCCGGCCGGCCAAGGACGTACACCGCGGCGGTGAGCGAGGGGTCTTCTGCCCAACGGTGTCGCATTCGGCGCAGCGTCACGGTGCCGCACAGCAGAACGGCAAAGAGCGCGAACAGCAGAAGTACCTGTGAGTAGTGCGCGCCGAACCAATCGGTCGCGGTTTCCCACCAGTAGCTCAGCGCGTATGCGATTTCTCCGCGCACAACCGCGATACCGACGACAGGAGTGGCCCAGATCGGGGGCGAGTCGCGCACCCAGAGGCGGGCACGGATCTGCGTCTGCATCGCCGAGATCTCGCTGAGCGCGTCCGTAATCGCCTCGAGCCGCCGGACGGCGCGGACGTTCAACTCGGTCGCGATCTCGATGCGCGGGGCCAGTCGGAGGAGCGACACATCGATACGATCGACGAGTTCGTCGAGACTCTCGAAGACTTCGATGCCGAGGCCCGAATCAGCCAGGTCGTCCAGCGTCAGCACCCAGGTGGCCCGCTCGGACTGTAGATCGTCGTTCAGCTCGATCAGCTCCTGCAGTCGAGCTTGCAGCGTTTCGCGCCACGCCAGTACACGAAGGTGGCTGCGCTGCCAGCGCTCGCGTTGATCGGTGAGCGTTCGTTCGGATACCGAGCGCTCCTCAATGCGATCCAGCTCTTCGCGCTTGCGCTGGAGCGTTGTGGTCTCGGCATGCAGCGCAGCGTCGATTTCCTGGATTGCGGCATTCGGCGTGGCGAGTTCGTCCACACGAGCTAGAAGCGCATCGGCCTCGGCGCTTCGCGCGATGAGAGCCGTTTGGGGAATCCCTCGCGGGGCCGCGAGCGTTTCGCCAGCTGGCTCCTGCGCCGGGGGCGCTTCCTCCTGAGCCACCAGCGGCGCTGCGACCAAGACGACGGTCACGAGGAGCGTGATGCAACGCGCCCAGCAGGGCAGGTTCCGTGCGATTTGTGCAGTCATAACAGTCCTCCGGTGCGCACATGCTGTACGCCTCGGCAAGGGTATACGCCACGGCCGCGGGCGGGCGTCGCCGGGCTACTTCCCGGAGCGGCCGTCGTCCGCCGCCCGGTCCTCGGGCAGAGCATCGGCCAGTACCGGGAGCGACGCGGCGAACGCCTTGTAGCACCATCCGACCGCCGGCATCCCCAGGACAAAGGCGAGCGTGTAGGGCGTCGGCCCAACCCAGGCCAACGGGATCGTCAGCACGGCAACGGTCGGTTCGACGAAGTTCGTAATGCTCAATTCGCGCGCCTCGTTGCGGCCGAGCACCGGAGAGACCAGGTGTCCGTCCCGGACCGCATGGCGCCAGCCGAGAATCGCCATCGCGCCTGCGGCAACCAGGGCGAGGCTTTGGGCGGCGAGCACCTGCGGCATATCTCCGACCTCGAGTCCGATGCGGACGAAGTAGCCAAAGAGGAGCACGAACGCGACTTGCATCACGGCCGTCGAGGCGTGGTAGCCGTCGGTCCTCTGCAGGTTGCCGAACAGTCGGTTGTTCTGACCCCAGTAGATCACCACGAGTGCGATGCCGACGGCAACCAGAGCGAAGTTGTTGCCGTACGGAAGGAAAGCGCGCCACAGGCTGCCAGCGGACTCGACCTCCTCCACGGTGGGGTGGGGCAGGAGCACCACGGAACGCCAGATCACGAGCGCGTAGAGCACATCGATCACTCGTACCAGGCGCGCTAGCTGGCGATACTCACGCTCGACGATGGCCTCGGTACGTGCCTTCTTCGTGCCTTTCCGGTTCTCGGCAGTGTTCTTGAACATTCGAGTCTCCGAATCAGAATGGGTGGCCGAGTTCCATGTAGAAAATCGTTTCTTCGCCGCTCCGCGCCAAATCGAACGCCACGATTGTGGCCACGTTCCACGCGAGACGCAGGCCGAGACCGTAGCTAGTGCGCCAGTCTTCGAAGGACAGGTTCAGGTCCTCGAAAACCCGACCCGTGTCGGCGAAACCGACGAGCATCGGTCGCAGGTGCTGGCCGAAAAGAAGACGACCTTCGTTGAGACTCGATCGGAGTTCGACACTAGCATTGGCCGCCGATTGTCCAAGGAAGCGTTCTCGCCGGTGGCCGCGCAGCGTTTTGTGACCCCCAAGTCCGGCGAGAGGGAAACCGTTGACTGCGAGGGTGGAGCCTCCCAAAAAGGGCACGTCGTCCGACTGCGTGGAATACAGACCGCGGGCAGCAATAATCAGCCGTCGTCGATCGATGACTTCGTGGAAGCCTGCCGCCGACACGGTTGCGCGCATGTATTCGAAATCCGAGCCGAGGAGTCTCGTCGCCACGTTGCCGGCAAGCTGCACGTGCAGGCCCCGCGAGGGGTCAGGCTCGAAGTCGCGGGTGTCGTACGTAAGACCCAACCGCACGAAATTGTCCCACCCGCCATCGCAGCCTCGGGCCTTCCGGGCAACGCAGTCAGTACGCAGACGGGTCGGATTCTGCAGCGCGCTGATCTCTTGCCCCGAGCTATCCGGCACTGTGACCTGTTGGCCGGAGAAGTCCTCAGTCCAGGTGTGTCCGAACTGAAATCCGAGAAATGGTCGCAGCACGCCGCCTGCCACGTCGCGCTCTATCGACGCGCCCATGACGAGGTCCTGCGAGTCCCACTTGTTGTACCGCGACCACGTTCGGCCGTTCGCGACCTGGTTCAGGGCCGCATCGTAGGAATTGAAGTCGGTGAAGGTGGCGCCGGGCTCACCCGGGTAGGAGAGCGGCGCCATCGCATCGTTGCCGAGGCCATGGTAGTTCCGAGTGGGGCTCGTGCCATACGCCACGCCGGTGCGTAACCTGTAGGGACCTCCGCCGACGTATGGACGGTCCCAACTCACCGACATCGTCGATGCGCCGACCGTCCACCACTGCGCTGAGAACGCCCACTTGCTCCGGTACGGTGCGATCGCGAACAGCGGATCGCTTCGTTCACCGTTGTCGATCAGTTCGGCGATCGCGCCGATCCCGAAACCCTCTTCCTCGTCGTAGCCGATCGCCGGAATGGGTGCGAGGTAGCGCCCCTCCGGTTTGTCTCGCAAAAGTGTGTCCGGCATTGGCGGGCGCTTCGATGCGAAGTCCGGAGGGGCCGGAACGGGTGCGGTCGCCGGACGCTCGGAGACGGCCGCGCAACCGGTGATCGCGACAGTCAGGCTCAAGCACGCAACCAGCGGCGGAAGCTGCGCCATCAGAACCTCACGGTTGGCGAAAGCGTCACGCGATAGCCCGCGGTGCCGAACGCTGTGTCAGCCGTGAGATTGAAGCCTCTCGTGAAGCGGATCTGCGCGCCCAACACCAGGGAAACGGGCGATTTCGGGCTTTGTTCTGCACGGTAGTCGAGTGTGCCTAGCGCGCCCAGATCTTCGGTGCCCAGCACCGTGACCGTATTGTCCATCAGACTGATGCCGGTCCACGCAGCGAAAGGAGTTCGTCCAAGTGCCCCGGCGTAGCCGAAACGGGCGCCAGCAACGAACGTCTGCGTATCGAGTGACAGGTCACCCTCGCGTTTCCCGAGCGGAATGGTGGTCACGTACGTCGCGTCCAGCGCGGTGAAGAAGTGACCGACGTTTATCGCCGCGCTCGCACCGCCGCCAATGTTCATAACGCGAAACCCGCTGTCGACATCGAGAAGGAAGGCGTTCTCGCCGGAGCCGATCCGGATCTGCATCTGGCTGTCGCCTTCGACGTACCCTCCAAGAACAAAGACGTTGAGAAACGGCAGCAGCCAGGCATCGAGCCGGCCACCGATGTTCCAGCCGCTGATGTGAACGTCCCCGATCTGCACCCAGTTGCTTACGTCGCGGAAGTTCCCGCCATCCTCGCGGAACTTGACCGCAAGGTTCTCCACCTGCGTCACATCTGACAGGTAGGTCGTGTCGATCGAGAACCCGAATGGACGCCGCAGGTGGATGCCTTGCTCGCGGAGGGCCCTGCCGCCGAAAGGAAGGAAGGATGACCAGCGCTCCAAGGCGGGTGTTTCGCCGGCCCGCCCTCGGGCCTGGCCGTAGGCGGCGCTGGTGCAGAGCATCGCGGCGGCGAAAGTCGCCGCGATGGACAGGAACTTCGCAGCCCGAATGACAGCGAAGTGTTCGACAGGATTCTTCATCGCGATCTCACCAGGCGTACTGATAGCCGAATCCGAAGGTCCGGAAATCGGCGCCGTTAGTTGTAGTGATGCTTGCGCCGAACGTCGCGCGCAGGCCGTGTTGTCGTGCGATCGGATAGGCCAGCACAAGGCCGAAGCGTGAGTTCCTCTGGAACGTGTCGCGTGCGGCGCCGTTGACCGACGTGCGCCCGCCGTTGGCCAGGCCGATGCCGCCAGCGATCCATAACCCAGGCCGAAACGTGTAGACGCTGTGAATCTGCGCCGCGAGGAGTGCGCGCTGCGTGAGTTCGTTGCCACCAAAGAAGTCGCGGATCTTCGTGAACAGCCAGGCTCGGGCCGTGAGCTCGAACGTCCAGCGCCCCGAGACGTGCGAGGCACCGATTTCCGGAATGAAGGTCCAGCGGTTTGACCCCAGGTTGAGCAGGCGGTCGGGGTCGTACTGACCCGTGGGCACGTTGACCTGAATGCTGGCGCCCACCACTGTGCGGGCCGTGAAGTCGGAGAACTCGACCTGCTGGAGCGCCGGCGCGCCGATGAAATTGATCGTTGCACCGACGCGCAGGTCGCCAAACCCGTCGATCCGCCGGGTTCTGAGATCTCGGTCGACGGCGCCGCTCCAATCGCCAGACGAAGCGGGAAGGGCTACCACGAACCTCCCATTCTTCCCAAACAGGCCGGCTGACCGCACGTACCGCAGCGCGACGACGTGCAACTCAGCATCGAGGCCCTCCACGGGAAAGCTCGGGTCGAGCAGCACGTTGCCCGTCGAGAGCCCGTAGACGACGGCGACGAAGTTGGCGCCGGTCGGCGTGTTGACGTAGCGCCGCGGCTCCAACTCCTGCCCGTGAGCGGCGCCGCACGCAGCGAGCACGACCAGGGCGGCGAATAGCAGGCGGTAGCGAGTCGTCATCGGGGTTTTGCCGCGGAAGAGCAGGGAGCGCCCGTTCTGGCGGGCGCTCCCTGCGAGAGCCGACGAGTTCTACTGCGTGCGTCCGCCTTGCTCGACTGGAGCTTCTCAAGCATCGCGTCGACGCTGAAGGAGCCCGGCTCCTGACGCGGCGGATAGTCGACGAACGTGCTGAGGAAGTCCATCGTGACGCCCTGAGCGGCCGTGAGCGCGAACATGCGCGAAGTCGCCCACATGGCCCAACCGATCGACTCCTCGTGAGCCCGCTCGAACGGGTCCGCACGCAGGTTGAACAGATGGGGCCAGGCTAGCGGTGTCATCGGGTTTTTCCAGACGTCGAAGCCGTGCGCTTCCTGAACGCTGAACATGACCTTGTAGTTGTTGTGTCGCACTGCCGAGAGCTCGCCGGTGTCGGTGAAGTAGAAGACTTCACTGCGTGGGCTCGGCTCCATGCCGCCGCTGGCAAGGTGCTCGGTCAGGTCATAGCCATCCAGATGGACGTTGAAGTTCTTCTCGCCGGCTTGATGCCCGGCCAGCAGCTTCTCCTTGACCTCTGGCTCCCCGGCTGCCGCGACCATCGTCGGCAGCCAGTCCATGTGATGGACGATGCCGTTCGAGACCGATCCGGCAGGGATCTTGCCTGGCCAGCGGATCATTGCCGGAACGCGGAAACCGCCTTCCCAGGTGGTTGCCTTCTCGCCCTTGAATGGCGTCGTGCCACCGTCGGGCCACGTGAAGACCTCGGCGCCGTTGTCCGTGGAATACAGCACGATGGTGTCTTCGCTGATTCCGAGCTCGTCGAGCAGGTCAAGCATCTGGCCTACATGACCGTCGTGCTCAACCATGCCGTCGGGGTAAATGCCCTGGCCCGTGACGCCCTGCGCCTCCGGTGCTAGGTGAGTAAACACGTGCATCCGCGTAGCCGACAGCCATACAAAGAACGGCTCATCGGCGTCGACAGCGTCGCGAATGAATCGCTGCGACGCGTCCACGAATTCCTGGTCGGCCGTTTCCATGCGTTTTTTGGTCAGCGGGCCTGTGTCCTCGAGACGTCCATCCGCGTAGGAATGGATGACGCCACGGGGCGCATAGCGCTCGTCGAACGTCGAGCCGTCTTTGAACGTCAGCTCGCTCGGCCAGTCGGGAAGCTCTGGCTCCTCCTCCATGTTGAGGTGGTAGAGGTTGCCGAAGAACTCGTCGAACCCGTGCGCCGTCGGCAAGTGCTCGTCACGATCACCGAGGTGATTCTTGCCGAACTGGCCCGTCCGGTAGCCGAGCGGCTTCAGCAGTTCGGCGATCGTCGGATCCTCTGCCTGCAGCCCCTGCTCGGCGCCCGGCATCCCGACCTTCGTCAGGCCGGTACGAACCGGGATCTGGCCGGTGATGAATGAGGCGCGACCCGCGGTGCAACTCTGCTCCGCGTAGTAGTCGGTGAAGTAGATGCCCTCGTTGGCGATTCGATCGATGTTGGGCGTCCGGTAGCCCATCATCCCGTGGTTCATCTTGCTGATGTTCCAGAAGCCGACATCATCGCCAAAGATAACCAGGATGTTGGGGCGCTCGTCCTGCTGGGCGGTTGCGGTGCTGCCGGCTCCGCCGGAAGCGAGGATCAGCGCAACCAGCGCGAATACCATTGCTCCTGCGCGCCACGGTGTCTGATGACTCATCGTGAAGCCTCCTGTCGTGTCTGGGCGGGGTTTTCGGGACGTGTCAGGCCGGATGGCCTAATCCCGTGCGGTTCGGGCAAGGTCCCCGGTCGTCTAGAACGCCGGGATGGCACGGGTGATGTTGAAACGAAAAGAGTTCTCTACGGCCGAGCCCGGGTAGTCGCTGTAGATCAGGCTTGTCTGGTACTCGGCGTAGATGTTCCACGTCGATCCATCCGGCTTGACGATGACCTTGCCCGTTCGGAGTCCGACCGGCATGTAGAACTTCTTGGAGTCCCAGTCGTACTTGGCGACCATGTCGCCGTTGCCCACATACCAGCCGTTGCCGAGCTTGTAGTTGAGGAACGGAGCGATGCCGAGCGGGTTGGTGTCAGAGCTTCCGGTCGGGAGCGTGTTCGGGTCGACGCCGCGCCAGGACTGGGTCAGGAGGACACCGTAGAACCAGTTGCCGCTTCCGTTGACCACCGCCGCGGCAAGCCCGTAGCCGAATTCATCGCGGGCGACCTTGCTGCTTCCCGGCAGCGTCACCAGCGGGCCAATGCCCATGCGGCCCGAACCCCAGTCCCAGGACTTGGGAATGACCAGGGCGAACAACTCTGTGTTGCCAATGCCGCTTTCCTTGGTTCGGAGATTCTCGTAGTGCCTCAACGTGAGTCGCGGCAGGAGCGTGAACCCCTTCAGCGGCACAGGCGCCACCACGCGCATCTGCACGTAGTTGTCCAGTCCGGGCGCGCGCGTGGATCCGTCCGGCAGGGTGTCCGCGTGGTAGCTGGGCATGGATTGGTAGGCGAACTGGAATGACCACTGCGTGGCAGTGGAGTCCAGGGCGCGCGTCTCCGCGTCCTGGCCGTCATCGCTGGCTTCGGTCGCCTCGCCCTCTTCCTGATCTATGGATTGCGCGACCAGGGTGCCGGCCGGCACCGCAACTAAGAATGCGGTGGCAAGCCACAAGGCCAGCGATCCGGGGAAGGGGACAATCGGTCTTTGAATGCGCACGGATCTACTCCTCATCGGCGGGCGTCATTGCCGAGGCGTTCGGCAATCTCCGCCACCAGGTCGCGCCGCAGCGCGGTGTATTCGGTCCAGAGACGGCTATTTGCGTCAGCTTCGAGCTCGTCGAGCCTTGCTTCGACACGTTCCAGGTCGCCGCAGATCTCCCGGAATTCCCGGTCCGAGGCGTAGAGCCTTTCCAGCGCAAGGGCCGACTCGGGAAAGCTCTTGAGCAGCCTGGCTGCAGGGCGGCCCTGGAAACGAAGGACATTGTCTGGGCTCATGAAGTCAGTGGATTGCTGGGGAACGGCCTAGGGTTGGAGCATCTTGCAAGTGCGCGAGGAGTCCGCGGAGTTACGTACCGGTAACAGGGGCGGGTGTTACCTTCCTGCCGATGAATGAACTCGATCACTACGCCTCCGATCAGGCGACCGGCGGGCCCACCGAGGCCGCGGTCAGGTCGGCTCTTGAACGCCTGCTCGACAGCGCCCGATTCCGGGGTGCGCCTCGCGTGCGCGAGTTCCTGGAGTTCGTCGTCACCGAGACGCTTGCGGGCAACCGGAGCGACCTGAAGGCCTATTCGATTGCAACGGGCGCGTTCCGCTACGCCAGTGATTTCGACCCCACCAACGACCCATACGTCCGGATCGTCGCGGGCCGCGTGCGGCGTACCCTGGCGAAGTACTACGAGGCCGAGGGGGCGAAGGACCCTGTGAGGATCGAGGTGCCAAAGGGCACGTACGTGCCCCGCTTCACTCGAGCCTCACTCGAACAGATCGTGAACCCGGTAGCCACCGTCGAACCAACGCAAACGACGCTTGTCGTCCACGAGTTCAGCTATGAAGGGCAGCCTGGTCGGGAGTGGTTGGCGAGCGGTCTGACTGAAGAACTGATTCGAGGACTTGGCCACCTCGAAGAACTGCGCGTCGTGGGACCGCTGCGCGGCGACACTCGTATCGACTCTGCGGACTTCTACCTCGAAGGTTCAATTCAGGTTGCCGGCGAGCAACTTCGGGCCGGCATCCGGCTTGCCGATGCTGAACGCGCCAACCGCTGGGCGGACCGTTTCGACGCCGAACTCGAGGGCGACCTGTTCGCCCTGCAAGACGACATCGCGCGGCGCACCGTGGGCGCGATCGGCGGCATGGCGGGTGCAATCAGTCGTACGCTCAGCGATGCCGCTCGCCAGGTGCGCCCCGAGGAGGCCAGCAGCTACGAGGCCGTGCTGAAGGCGTACCATTGGGGGAATGTCCTCTCGGACGCCGCGTTTCGCGATGCCAGCAAAGCTCTTCACGCGGTCGTCGGGCGTTCGCCGGACTACGCGCTCGCACGTGCGCTCTTGTCGGACCTCTACTTCAGTGATTGGCTCAGCGGCATGGGTGTTCTCGAGGGCGGACTCGATGAAGCAGAACGCCTCGCACGCGAAGCCGTCGATCTCGAACCACGTTCGGCACAGAGCCGCTGGTCGCTCGGGCAGGTGCACTTCGGGCGGCGCCGGGCTCAACTGATGCGCAGCGAGTACGAGCTCGCGGTCGACATCGCGCCAGAACGCGCGCTTACCCTCGCGTCGTACGCGATGTGGCTCGTAGGGATGCGCGAGTGGGAGTTTGCCGCAGTTGCGCAGCGACGAGCCAGAGGACTGAATCCAGAGCTGCCGGCGTGGACGCACTACACGGACTTCATGCTGAGCGCATCGCGGGAAGAGTGGAGCGACGCGCTCGATGCTGCGCTGCGTTTCGATTCGTCGGGTTTGATCTGGGGTCCAGCTTGCAGAGCGGTTGCCGTGAGCGAACTCGGCGACGAGGCAGGTCTCGCCGCCGAAATCGAGACGCTGCTCGAAATCGAACCTGACCTTGCCGACGTTGGACGTGAACGTCTCGGTCGACTCCTGTGGGATCCGCGCAATGTCGCGATGTTCGCCGACAGCCTCGCCCGGGCCGGCGTCACGCTGGCATAGCCTTATTCGCCGGCGGTCCCGAGCATCACCGCGCCCGCCGCGACCAGCGCGATTCCTGCCAACTTGGTTCCGGACAGCTGGTCGCCCAGTGCCGGGCCGATGATGGTGGTCACCAGGATTGCGCCTCCGAGAAAGATCGGGGCTCCGGTGCTCACGGCGAGTCCTGTTCCGTAGGCCCGCACCGTGAAGTAGTCGACCGAGAACACGCAAACGCCCGCTAGCAGCAGCAGACCAACTCCCCGCGAAGTCCACTCAAGCTGAACATCTCGGTAGCGTGTGACCAGGATTGTCAGCGCGATGAACACACCGGTCGCTTCCGCGATCATCGGCGCCAGCAAGGGGTTGGTGTCGGCCGCGGCACGGTTCATCAACGCCGACCAGCAACCGCCAGCCAGCGCGGCAACACCGATAAACATGACTCCATTCGACATTGGGTGCTCCGACGTGTGTGGCTATTTTGCCTACAGTGTTGTCTTCGATTGCCTACAGTGTTATCTATATGGAGAACACTCTACACGGAGCAGTGACTTTGGCCAGCAAGAGTCTCGGTGAATTCGAACAGATGGTTCTCCTGGCCGTGCTACGGCGCGGCGACGATGCGTACGGCGCAGCTGTGCGGGATGAACTCACGGAGAACACCAGCCGCCAGATCGCGCGTGGCGCCATGTATGTGACTCTCGATCGACTCGAACGTAAGGGTCTGCTGCGATCCCGCATGGGGGAGCCCACGCCTGAACGTGGTGGTCGGGCGAAGCGCTACTACGAGCTCTCGGACGACGGCCGCGTACTGCTGCGTCAGGCCGGTCGCGACCTGATGAATCTCTGGCAGGGACAGGAGTCCCTGATCGACGACGCATGAACAGGTTGCTGGAGTTCGTACTGGCGCTTGCGACGGGGAGTCGGGCCCAGGCCGAGGGGCTGCTTGGCGATATCGCCGAGGAAAACAGCATTCCCGGCACCACCAACGCATTGAGCGTTGGCGCCGTGCTCGCCGCGCTCACCGTGGCCGCAACGTTTGCCGTAGCGAGAATTACAAGACCGGTCCACCGAGATCTTCCCCGCCCAGGATCACGTGACGCGATGATGACAGTACTGACACAGGAGCTACGCAGCGCTCTGCGATTGCCATGGCGAGCCCCGGGCTTCGCCACTGCGGCGGTGCTCACGCTTGCTCTTGGCATCGGCGCGAATACCGCGATTTTCTCCCTGGTAAATGCCGTGGTACTTCGCCCCCTGCCTTTCCCGGACTCGGAGCAACTGGTTCGCGTGTGGCCGGGCGAAGCGATGACCAAGGGCTGGGTGATGGCGTTCGAAAACACCGAATCCTTCTCCGCTCTGGCCGGGGTGAGTTGGGCGTCCGCCACGTTGTCCGGGACCGGCCGGCCAATCGAGCTCCGCGGCGGCGAGGTCAGCGAGCAGTTCTTCGCCGTTACCGGCGTGGCGCCCGCCCACGGCAGGCACTTCGCCGCGGAGGACCACGCTGTTGGAGCGGAACCGACCGTCCTGCTGAGTCACGAGTTGTGGATGCGCGCGTTTGGAGGGGACACCAGCGTCGTAGGCCAACTCGTGGAGCTGGCAGATGACGACGTGGGGCAACGCCGTGTCGTCGGTGTGATGCCCGCGGGCTATCAGCCTCTGTACGCGCAGTGGGAGTTCTGGACGCCGGTGGTCATCGACCCGCAATGGGACTACCCGGGCTCGCAGATGAGTGCGACGGCGTGGAACATGGTCGGGCGACTGCGTGACGAAGCCACGATCGACAGCGCCACCGCGGAGGTCGCGGTTATCGGCGCCCAGATTCAGGAGAGCGCCCCGGACCGAATGGCCGAGTCGGCACTGGCGCGCGCTGTCACAGTGCCCCTGCTGGCCGACATGGTGGACGATGAGCGCCAGCCGTTGATCTTGATGCTGGGCGCAGTCGCGTTACTCCTGTTGATCGCCTGCACCAATGTGGCCAATTTGCTGCTGGCTCGGGGCGAGGCGCGTCGGAGAGAGCTGTCCATCCGTTCGGCGCTCGGTGCATCACGCCGTCGCCTGGCCGCTCAGTTGCTATCTGAAAGCCTCGTATTGGCCCTTCTCGGCGGCGCCCTGGGTGTTGCTGCAGCCTATGGCGCGATTCACTACTTCCGCCGCGACTTGATCAATCTGATGCCGCGCGGAGGCGAGGTCGCGCTGGACGTCAACACGTTGCTCTTTGCCCTCGCGGTTAGCGTCTTGGCAAGCGTCGTCTTCGGGATGCTGCCGGCGATCCGGGCACAGCGGCCGACGGCGGACGCGCGACACGGCGACAGTTCCGAACAGCGCCGCGCGAATCGCGTGCTCGTCGCGGTGGAGGTCGCGTTGGCGATCGTCTTCCTGGCGGGTGCTGGACTGATGCTCCGCACGCTCAGCGCGTTCGGCGACGTTGACCCTGGCTTCGATACCAACGGCGTGGTCGCGGTTGGAGTGAATGCTGTCGGCGACAACTACGACGACCCGTATGCGCTCCACGGCTTCTTCGTGGAGGTCGAGGAAGAGGTGGCGGCGATCCCCGGCATTCCTGCTCCGGCGTTCGCGATGTCGTTGCCGTTTGGTGACGGGAGCTGGGGTTGGAACTACACGATCGATTCGGACTCCTATGCAGAAGGCGCCCCAATGCCGAATGCCGGATTCCGTGTGGTTTCGACGAGCTACTTCGACACCCTCGGGATTCCCCTTCTCGCCGGCCGACTGCTCGACGCCGATGACGTGCACGGAGCCGAGGAAGTCGTGGTGGTAAACGACGCGTTCGCCCGCCCGCACTTCGAGCGCGCCGAGGATGCGGTGGGCCGGGTCATCACCCTGAACACCGACGACAGCTTCAGAATCGTGGGCGTGGTGCAGGGGATACGTCACCTTGGTTTCCGGTCCGATCCGGTGCCGGAGATGTATCGGTCGTTCAACCAGCACCCCACGCGCATGCGACACGTGGTTGCCAGGACCGCGATGGACGCCGAGTCGCTTGGTGAAGCGATTCAGGCTGTTGTGTGGGACATAGACCCCGACGTTCCAGTGCGCGATGCCATCACGATGGACGAGATCATGCGGACGTCCGTGCATGAGGCGCGCTTGTTCGCTCAGCTACTGAGCGCCTTCGCAGCCCTTGGCGCGGTTCTCGCCGGCATCGGGGTGTACGGCGTCGTGGCATATACAGTGAGTCGCAGCCGCCGTGCCCTGGCGATCCGGATGGCGCTGGGCGCGTCAGCCTCGAGCGTGATCCGACGCTCGCTGCGCGAGGCACTGGCGCCGGTTGCGGTCGGTGCTGTTGCTGGGTTGGCAGGGGCTGCCGCGGCCGGCGAGCTTCTGGCCAGCCTGCTCTTCGGCGTCACCCCACGCGACCCGGTAACGCCGGCCGCGGTGCCGCTTCTCTTGATAGCTCTCGCCAGCGCGGCGGCTTGGTTGCCATCGCGCCGGGCCGCTCGTGTCGACCCGGCAGAGGTTCTCAGGCAGGAGTAGCTGTCTAGCGTCGCTGCACGTTGGCCTGCATCAGCAACCAGGTGTCGGGATCGACGACGATCTCGGCGGGCTCGAAGGAAACAGGAATCGAGAAGGACTGGGTGGTGTCGGTCATCTCGATGTCGACGCGCTCAGTGCCGCCTTCGGCATCCACGAACTCGATGGTGACGGGCATGCGGTACGTCGTGCCGCCTGCCTGCACCTGTTCGAGGTTGAGCCGGACCGCGCTGTTCTCATACGCCCATAGCCCTTCGAGCCTCAATCCGGCACTTCCCTGGTAGAGCCACTGCTGGAAGAACGCTTCGAGATCCTGACCGGAAACCTCTTCCATCACCGCGCGGAAGTCATCCGTAGTCGCGTGGCTGTTGTAGTAGCGCTCGTAGTAGCGACGAATGCCTTCCCAGTACGTCTCGGTGCCGATGCGGTGGCGCAGCATGTGCAACACCCAGGAGCCCTTGGCGTACTGCATCCCGGTTGTGACCTGCCCCATGTCGGCCAGGTTGTCGTGGATGATCCGGTATTCCGGACGGGTGTCGTAGAAGTCGAAGATGCGGTCGCGGGCGCGTTGCATCGTGTTGACGAATTCATCGCGCCCGTACGCGTGTTCGATGTACAGCGACGTGAAGTAGGTGGCAAAGCCTTCGCTGAGCCACACGTCGTCCCAGTCTGCTTCGGTCACGGCGTTGCCAAACCACTGGTGCGCGATCTCGTGAATGATCACGTTGCGCCAGCGCGTGCTGCGCGTGCCTGTCACGGAATTCTCGCCGCAGAGGATCGCGGTGGCCGCTTCCATGCCGCCGCCCACGCTGGCCGACTGGATGTTGGCGAGCTTTTCGTACGCATACGGCCCCACCCACTCGGAGTAGAAGTCGAGGGCCTCGCGTGTCGGGTAGGAGAAGTCGTAGAAGCCCGCGTCACGATCCTGGTGATAGACCCAGGTCTGAATCGGCACGCCGCGGTGCACACCGAGGTGGTCGACGGCAAATCGGGCCACGCCGACCATGTACAGCCAGGGCACGATCGGCACCGACTGTTTCCAGTGGGTGCGGCGCAGTTCCGGCGTCACGTCGGTCTCCTCCATGAGAAGTCCGTTCGAGACCACCTGATAGTGGCTGGGCGCCGTCACGACCATCTGCATGCGCGCCTTCTCGTAGACGTGATCTACCGTGGGTAGCCAGTTGCGCGCTTTGCTCGGCCAGTTGTCCGAGAAGAAGGTACGTTCGTCGTAGCGGTTCGGGCCGGTGATCAGGCCGGTCGCGGCCTGCCCTTCATACGCGACTGTGATGAAGCGACGCTCGCCCGCGGCGGGCGCTTCGGCCAGTCGGATACGCAGTCGTTCGCCTACATGCGAGTGGTTTGCCGCAGCGCCGACGGTTTCAGCGGTCGCGTTGGGATTCATGGCTGCCCACTCGGCGTCGCTATCGGCGACCCACACGCCGGCCACTTCCATGCCGGTCTCTGCGCCGCCACTGCGCCCAACCAGATCCAGGAAGACCTCTTCCACACCGTCTTGAACGAACCGGATCTGGGCCGTTGCCAGCCCGCCGATCGCATCGGTATCATCGCGCAGCGAAATCCGGAATACGTACTCTTCGACGTCGATCCCCGTTTGACGCGGCCAGGTGTCGGCTGCGACTCCCACCGAGAGTGCGAGTACCAGCCCGCTAGCGAGAGTGACTGCGATCGCGCGCGAAAGCATCGAGAGCTTCGTCATCGGTTGGCTCCTGAAATCTGGTCGTCGGGAACATCGAGTTCGGAACGGAGGCGCTCAAGTTCGGATTCGAGTCGCGCCCGAGTCGCCGACATGGCCGGGTCATCGTAGCGATTCGTGACCTCGTGAGGGTCGGTGGCGATCTCGAAGAGCTCCCACGCGCCCAGCTCTGGATAGTGGATCAGTTTGTGATCCGCCGTCACGACACCGTAGTGCACGGGCACTGCGTGCGGGCCGTCGGACTCGTAGTAGTGGTAGTAGAAGGAGTCCCGCAGCGCGCTGCTTTCACCGGACACGAGGTCGACCAGGCTGAGGCCCTGCATGTCGCCCGGCACCGACGCACCGGCCACTTCGAGGAACGTTGGCGCCAGGTCCAGGTTGGCAGCGAGTGCGGATGTGGCCGAGGAGGCCTCGATGTGACCAGGCCAGCGCATCACCATGGGCGTGCGCAGCGACTCCTCGTAGATCCAGCGCTTGTCATACCAGCCGTGCTCGCCCAGGTAGAAGCCCTGATCTGATGTGTAGACGATCAGCGTGTTGTCCGCGAGGCCTGACGTATCGAGGTAGTCCAGCACGCGGCCAACGTTGTCGTCGATGGACGCAATCGTGCGCAGGTAGTCCTTCAGGTACTCCTGGTACTTCCATCGAACGAGGTCTTCGCCGATCGGAAGGTCTGCGAGAAACGCCTCGTTGCGCGCGCCGTAGGCACGGTCCCACGCGGATTGCTGGGCAACCGAGAGACGTCCGTCCATCCCGTTCCAGAAGTTCACTTCCCACTCGAGCATGCCGGGCGGCGTCGGTCGCACCTTGAGGTCGTAGCTCAAGGTCATTGTGCCGATCGATTTCCATTTCCTGGGTGGCAGCGCCGGGGGCGCGCGTGGCGTAGTCGTCGAAGAGCGTGGGCGGCTCGGGGAAGACGGTGTCCGCAAACGTCGTGAGGTGGTCCGGGCCCGGCATCCAGTTGCGATGTGGCGCTTTGTGCCCGAGCCACATGAAGAACGGACGTTCTTGGTCGCGGCCGTTGCCCATCCAGTCGATCGCCAGATCCGTGACGATGTCGCTGACGTAGCCCTCGCGGCGAATCGTGCCGTCCGGCGTACGCAGGTCGGGGTTGTAGTAGTGGCCCTGTCCGGGCAGCACTTCCCAGGTATCGAACCCAACGGGTTCGCTCTTGAGGTGCCACTTTCCAAACGCCGCAGTTTGATAGCCGGCCGCCTGCAGCATCCTCGGAAGCGTGGGCTGCGTGGCGTCGAACTCATCGACGTTGTCGAGCACCCCGTTGGTGTGGCTGTATTTTCCGGTGATGATCACCGCGCGGGCTGGAGCGCATATGGAGTTGGTCACCAGCGCGCGATCGAAGCGAATTCCTTCTGCCGCGATCCGGTCGATGTTCGGCGTCTCGTTCAGAATCGAGCCGTAGGCCCCGATGGCCTGATAGGCGTGATCGTCCGCGATGATCAGCAGAATGTTGGGTGCCGCCGGGGCGGCCGCCTGGTTGCAGGCGACGCCTGCGAGGAGGCCCGCCAAGAGGAGCGCACGCGGGGATCGATTCATCGGCGGCGGCGTTTGCGGCGCTTGCGGCGTCGCCGTTGTGCATGGCGGCGCTCGAGGTGGGCGTAGATTTCCGCGGCGACGTCGATGCTGCTGGCCGTCTCGATGCCTTCGAGGCCGGGGGAGGAATTGACCTCCAGCACCAGCGGGCCCCGGTCGGAGCGCAGCAAGTCGACACCAGCGACCTTGAGCCCAAGGGCCTCCACGGCTTCGACAGCTGTCCGTCGTTCCTTCTTGGTCAGGAGAACCGGTTCGGCCGATCCGCCGCGATGCAGGTTCGAACGGAACTCGCCGGGCGCACCCTGGCGCCGTATTGCAGCGACAACCTTCGTACCCACCACGAGAGCGCGCACGTCCGCACCCTCTGACTCCGCAATGAACTCCTGCACCAGGATGTTGGCATCGAGAGCGCGGAACGCCTCGATGACCGACGTCGCGGCCTTGTTGGTTTCCGCGAGAACGACGCCCAGGCCCTGGGTTCCCTCGAGGAGCTTGATCACGAGCGGCGTGCCGCCCACGACCTTGATCAGGCTGTCCACGTCTTTCGTGGAGTGGGCAAAGCTGGTGATCGGGAGTCCGACGCCCTTCTGGGCGAGAATCTGCATCGCTTTGAGTTTGTCGCGCGAACGCGCAATCGGGTCCGACTCGTTGGCGCAGAGCACACCCATGGCCTCGAACTGCCGCACCACCGCGGCACCGTAGAACGTGTAGCTGGCGCCAATTCGAGGAATGACGGCGTCGACACCCGTGATCGATTCGCCGGCGTACATCACCTGGGGTCGGCGCGACGTGATGTTCATGTAGCAGCGCAGGTAGTCCACCACCACGACGTCGTGTCCGCGTTCGCGGCCGGCTTCGACCAGGCGGTTCGTCGAGTAGAGGGTCCGCTTCCGCGACATGATCAGGACGCGCATAGCTGCCTCAGCCTACTGACGTTCGGACGCGAGCCAGGAACGGCCCGGATCCACGAGAAAACGTCGACGAATCGCACGCCGACCGAGCAGGAGTCGAAACCCCATCATCGCCCGATCGGTGAGCGTGAGTTCGATGGTCCAGGCATCGTCGCCCAGTTGGATCGTGGTTTCCACCACCGGCCGCAATTCACGGGTGCCGTCCGAGCTCCGCACGTAGCGTTCGTCGATAAGCGCCGCCTCGCAGCGAACGCTGGGCCGAGTCTTCCGCTGTTGCGGGTGAACGCTGAAACGGATGAAGTCGATCCCACCCTTGCGCGCGGTGGCAACACGAACTGCGTGCAACGCGGACGTGCGAGCGCCGGTATCGACCTTCGCTTTCACGGCATCTATGCCGAGGTCGGGCAGTGCCACCCATTCGCGCCAGCCGATCGGCTTCGGGCTACGCTTGCGGCGCTTTCGGGTCATGACGCGCTCCGGGAGCTGCGGCCATAAAAAAAGCTCCTGAGGCAGGACTTGAACCTGCAACCCTCCGGTTAACAGCCGGATGCTCTGCCAATTGAGCTACTCAGGAACCAGAAAATAGGCCAGCCCGACACGTGTTTCACCGCGCCCGGCCGCGAAGGAAAAGGTAGCACCGAGGGGCGACGTCGACAAGAACTTCTAGTAGCGATCTCGGCGGTTCGGCTAGAGCTCGCGACGGCCTTCGAGCGCACGCGACATGGTCACCTCGTCGACATACTCGATGTCGCCACCCACCGGGATCCCCGCAGCGATCCGTGTTACCGCCACGCCTAGCGGCTTGAGGAGCCGCGCGAGGTAGGCGGCAGTGGCTTCGCCTTCCACCGTGGGATTCGTCGCGACGATAACCTCACGAATCGAACCCTCGCGGACGCGACGTTCGAGTTGCCCGAGGTGCAGTTCGTCGGGCCCCACGCCGTCGAGCGGAGACAGCGATCCACCGAGCACGTGGTAGCGGCCCCGGAAGTGACTCGTGCGCTCGATGGTGGCCAGATCATGGCCTTCCTCGACCACGCACAGAACCGAGTCGTCTCGGCCCGTGTCGGCGCAGTAGCGGCAGGGATCGTCATCCGTGAGGAGATTGCATTCGCCGCAGGGCTTGATCCGGCGCCGTACTTCGAGGATCGCGTCGGCGAGTTCCTGAGCTTCGGTGGCCGGCGCCTTCAGCAGATAGAAGGCAAGCCGCTGGGCGGTCTTGCGGCCGACGGTTGGGAGCCGCTGCAGGCGTTCGATCAGGTCAGCAAGCGATCCGGATTCGGTGAAGCTCAATGTCTAGCCGAGCATTCCGCCGAGGCCCGGAGGCATCATGCCGCTCATCTTGCTCTGTACTTCCTCGTCCACGCGCCGGGAGGCTTCGTTTACGGCGGCGACCACCAGGTCCTGAAGCATCTCGACCTCTTCCGGGTCGACGACGGCCGGGTCGATCGCCAGTTCGATGAGGTCCTTCTGCCCGTTGAGGGTCGCCGTGACCACGCTGCCGCCGGCGGAGGCGCTCACGCGCAGGTCGGCGAGATCAGCCGCCAGCTTGTCCTGCATCTGCTGCGCCTGCTGCATCATCCGCTTCATGTTGACCATCGGAGTTCCTCTACCGCTAATTATCTGAAAACAAAGAATTTACGTAGTATCACCCTACCGGTGTTCCGGCCATGGGTGCGTGGCGGGTGCGTCTGGGTGCAAGAAAGAGAGGTGCGTTCGACCATCCGCACATCGGTCGAGACCGTCCTTGTTGTCAGGGTACGACACAGCCCGCGCCTAGGCTACGCGGCGGGGTACCGGTGGGCTCTGGAGCTGCCGGGTGGGGGGTATCGGAGTCCCGAGGTGGCCGTGGCCGATCCCGCGCGCCCGATACTCCTGGAATTGCGCCCCTACCGGGCGGGGGCGATTCGCCGGGTCAGGCGCGTTCGTGCACGTCTCCACACGTTCGGCTCCAGAAGGACTCGACTCACTCGACGACAGGATCCGATCCGCGCTCCTTCTTCAATGTCAGGAATCAAACCTGGACCTGTCACTATGAGTGACATATAGTTGGCCTATGCCGAGACACGATCCTGATGAGAGCGAAGTAATTGTGGTGCCTGGCCCAGGATTCTTGGGAAAGGCACTGGGCGCGCGAGTAGCTGCGGAACTACCGGACCTCGAGGTGCTCGTCGTGATGTACGCGCACCACGGGTGCGTCGCTTCGCCGCGTCGGCGATGGTTGCTTGCCGCACGATCGTTCTCTCTGAGATCGTCTCGTTCGGAGCTCGTTTTCAGGTTCCCGGGTCTGCCTGTCGCAGATCCGGCGCCGCGTCGGTGGCCTGTTCCCAGCTCGGATCAGCCGCCTCAGTCCGTCCCGGCCATCCTCACGCAGGCGTGGCCAGTCAACTCCTCCTCTTGCGGCAGACCGCTCGGGCTAGACCAGCAATCGCTGGACTATTTCGAGGACGGTTTTGCAATCCCAAGAAAGGAAGGAGGAGTGACGTGGACCGACAATGGAAGCGCCTCGTCGAGTTGCTCGATCGCGCTCGCAAGGAGCTGGGAGACCCTGCATTCAATGCAATCCGCGCGGCCCTAGGCCAGGCGGTACTGCGCAAGGCAGCGCGCTCGTCGCGCGAGCTGTTCGCGGTGGTGTGGGACATATTGGTGGACCTTCAGGGACCGCCCGAATAGATCGGAGACTGATCAATCGAATATCGCGCCGCGTTGGGCGAAGTTCTGCGGGCCTACCGGGAGGAAGCTCAACTTAGCCAGCGAGCGCTCGCTGACCGAGCAGTGCTCGCCCGAAGCTACGTGATTCACATCGAGCAGGGCGAGAGGCTTCCGAGCTTCAAGACGCTCGCCCGAATAGCCGACGTGCTCGGCGTACGAATGGGTGAGGTTCTCGATCGAGTCGATCGAGATCATCCGACAGCCCTCAGCGCCTTCCTGGCGGCGCTACACGACTAGCCACGTTCCGGGGCGACGGGCGCCGTGTGGACGGAGTCCCCACCCCGAACCGGCGGGTTGCGACCGGTCCGGCGATCCATTGACATCGCGAAGCCGCCATGGCGGACACGGAGGAGAAGTAGCACGGTAGACCGCACCAACCTCCGCTTCCGTTCGGTCGCGCGCCGAGGAGATTTCCGAACGCAGCTTCGCAAACCGCGACTCCGCTCGGTTCTCCTAGGCGACGGAGCCGCGACCTACGGAGGAAGTAGATGGAAACGGGGCCAGCCCAGAAAGAGCCAGCGGTGGGGCGCTTCTTCAGACTCCTACGATCTCACTGGCTGGCGATCACGACGATTTACATCGTGCTTAGCGGCGCAACTTACTTGGTTTTTGAGTTTCAGCGGGCGAGCGACATCGCCTTCACGATGCGCGCTTCCACCGAAATGTTGGATGGTCTCGACCAACTGAGCTCACTACTAGATCGGATCGCCTTCCAAGCAACGGTCCTCGTGGCGGGCTTGTCGGCAATCGCCCTAACCGCAGCGCTGGTGAAGTATCTGAATATGCCCGGAAGCTCGGCCATGCGGGCGGGCGACCGGACGGGGGGGGGGCCAGCGCGTCTCTCAGAACATGCGCGTCATGTTCGAACGCTATCGCGCTTCCGCCGACGTGCGACTGGACGCGCTCGACCAGAAGCTGGACGCGTTGCGGGCGCGAACGGAGGCGCAGTCGGCCACGGTTCCGGAAGTTATCTCAGAGAGCGCACGAGCTCAGATTGTCGAGGCGCTTCGGGCCAGGCTCTCGGCGGAAGTGACCGGCGACATGCTAGCCGAAATAGAAGCCCGATACGGCGATCCGATCCGGCAGGCTGCGAGTGTGGATGCGATCGATGATCGTATCGGGCAGATGCGAGACCGGCTGGTGGACGAAATCGAAGCACTTAGGCGGCGAGGGAACTTAAACCTGATACTCGGAACGCTCGCCACCAGCGCGGCACTCGCGATAACCCTTTGGTATGTGACCAACACCGACCTTGGTTCGGTCGAGATCACGCTGGCAGGAATCTCCGCCTACTACTTACCGCGCGTGTCGGTTGCGATCTTCGTGCAAGTATTTGCGTTTTTCTTCTTGCGTTTGTATCGATACAGCCTCACGGAGATCAAGTACTTCCAAAACGAACTCACGAATGTTGAGGCTCGTTGGGTGGCCTTGCGAGCCTCCGTCGAGCAGGACGAGGAGACTCGGCGCGAGGTGGTTCGTTCGCTCGCCACGACCGAGCGTAACTTCGTCCTGAAGAAGGGCGAGACCACGGTCCCCCATGGGCCTGCCGTGGACCCCGGCGAGACCAAGGGGATTATCGAGGCGATCTCCGGACTGATCACCAGTGCGAAGAAGTAGCCGCCGGACCATCGTAGTCATCGCGGTCCTAGCGGTGATAGGCGGCGCATCAGCTCCAGTGGCCGACGCACAGAACTTGAGCCGTCAAGTTCTGTATTCGGGAAGTCACAACGGCACGGAAATCCTAGCGCTGTCCGTCGGAAGTGTGCCTACACAAGCGCAGCTCGACGCCATCGCAGAGGAGTTACTCGCCTCTGATACACGGTTGTTGATCTACCGGGGATATCCGAGCCTTTCGGAAGCGCGCCCGATCGCCGTCTACCAGGATGGCCAAAGGGCTCTGATCGACCTGGAGGCACCGGTCACGCGCTCGGGGACCACGGTCCAGAGCGAGATCTCGAGTGCGGTTCGCTCCAGCGGTCGTCGGACGGGCGCGACGTGCAAGGACGGAAGTAGCAGCAGTGCGACCGGGCGAGGTGCCTGCAGCCACCATGGTGGTGTCCGCCGGTGGCGCTACGGAACGACGCGCGACACGAACAAGGTAGTCGCGTCGATATGCGCCGACTTGAAGCTGGTTGCCGGCGAGAGATGCGGACGTATGCCGTCGATCGCGAAGGTTCGGAACACTCGGTACGCGGTTCCATCGAAAGTGCGCGGGGTTTCCTTCTTGCCGGAACCTTCAACGAGTCCCGCCGCTGGGGCGACGCTCGGAGTCGGCGCGATCTCCGGCGCCGCCGTGGCGCGCGTCCCGGCACTACCGCCTTTCGATCAGACTGCTGCCGAGGTCGACGGAACCGCCGAAGTGACCGATGTGAACGTCAAATGGGGATCCGTTGGCCAGGGTCTCGCAGCCTCGTCGAGGTGGGAGATCTCCATTTCGCGGCGATCAATGCGATCCGCTGAAGCAGGCGTCGAGCTACAGCTCGTCGATGCCGCCGGCGAGACAGTCTGGCGTCAGGTGGTGGCGGCGCGGCTAGGCGGAGGCAACGAAATGGTCCGGGCCGAGGCCGTGGTTCCCAGGAATGCCGTAGCTGCTGCGGTTGACTACTCGGCAGATCTTCTTTGGGTACATCACCAAGGTCCGGAGCCGGTTGTAGCGCCCAACGAGCGGGGCACAACCGGTCCGGATCCGGCGACCGTGGAGTACTGGGGGATGACCGCGACGACTCACTTCCCCGGACGTCGCGGACTTACGAGCGGGACAGTCGACTGTTTCTTGCAGCTTCCCGTCGTTGAGGATTCCGATAGTGGTGTGTTGGTGCCGGAGACATCCTTCACTACGATTGAACGTCGTAGGAATGCTGCGGGCGTGGAGATGCTTCGTGTGGAGTTGAGCGGCGGGACCAGGTGCTGGCTTGAGGCGTCTCGAGTAGCGACAGTTGATCGCTGAGAGGACCTGCGCGCGCGCCAAGCCAAACTGACGACGACCACCTTGTCGCCAATATGTCGGCGTTCAAAGGCCGGCGCAGATGGACGAATAGTCATGGCCATGCGTGAGGAGCCTGCCGCGGACCTGCCTCAGGTACTGGTTGCCCACACCAAGGAGCTCGACACCTGGGTGGGGAGCCTACGCGGCGTTGACGCGAGCGATCTACGGCTGATCAGCGGATCTCTGCCGCACATTACGGGTTGGGCGCCCGAGCAATTTCGAGCGTTGATCATTGTCGCGTCATCCCGGCGGTTTATCCGGTCATCTACATTTATCGAGTTGCTCCGTGCCTTCGAGAACATGCCCGTCGGTTTCGTCATGACCGAACCGGCAATGTCTCTCGCTGATACCTACGCTTCCGTGATGTTTCAGGTCGCGGAGCACAGTCTGCCGCCACGCGAGCTCCGTGCTAGGAAGGCCAGCACGTCGGAGGACTTCGAGCCGATCGCTCTCGACTTGGCGCGAGAGCTCATCTCCCTCGGACGGCCTGATACGCCGCCAGTCCAAACCAAGAGTCAGACGGTCGATCAATCCGATGATCTCGTCCTGGTAGAAATGCCCGGCCCACGTCTGGGTTGGTGGGTCCCGGAAGAGCTCCTCGGGTCGCCCGAGGGAGTCGACTACGAGACGGATGTCCCGTCGAAACTCGATCACCTAGGTCGGGATGCGGTGGCCCTTTCAGTCGCGCAGCTCTTGAACGATGTTCACGGCAAGTTGGAAGGTGCCTTCCTTGTGCAGCTCCATGGTCGCTGGGGGTCTGGCAAATCGACACTCCTCGAGCTGATCCGCCCGCGCCTCACGACCGAACCTCCTTCCAGACGCTGGATTGTCGTCGACTTCAACGCCTGGCGTGAGCACGACGCGCCGTCCGCCTGGTGGGCCCTCGTGGAAGCCGTCTACCGTCAGTCGAGGCAGCAGCTCGACAACTCAATCGATTTCTTTCGAGGCACCCGCCTTGGCGTCTGGCGCCGAGTGTGGCGAGCGCGCAATCTGTGGTCGGGCCAGCTCGTCGCGACCGTCATCGTCACGGTTCTCTTCTGGCTCGCTGCGGGTCGAGTGGAGCAGGCCTGGATTGCCGACAGCATGAAAGGAGCGACCGCGGTCGTGGCGTCATTTGGCGGGGCGATGGCGATTGTGAGGAGCCTGCGCCCGTCCGGTGCGCGGGCCGATGCGCTATTGCGAGACTCGATGACCGACCCGCGCGGTACCCTGCGCAGCTACTTCAGCGAGCTCGTCCGCCGGATCGGCCAACCGATGGTCATCTTCATCGATGACCTCGATCGTTGCGGAAGCAGTTTTGTTGTCGGTTTTCTCCAGTCGATCCTGACTACCTTGCGCGACGCGCCCGTCGTCTACGTCGTTGCGGCGGATGGCGATTGGCTCCGCAACAGCTACGAGCAGGAGTACGCGACCTACAAGGGCGTGGGCGATACAGGCCCCCATGCGACACTGGGAGATCGTTTCATGGAGAAGGTCTTTCAGGTTTCGATTTCGTTGCCTCGCGTGCCGGATGAGACACGGTCCGAGTTCTGGGCCCATCTTCTGGGTGCGGACGCCGGACGAGAAGAGCCCAGCGACGAAGAACTGGAAGCCGCTCGAGGGGCTTTCGAAGATGCGCCTTCTGAGCAGGCTGTTCTCGACGATATCGCTGAGGCAGACGAGGACGGCGGGAGCCAAGCACGGGCGGCACGCCGAGCGGGGTTTGAGCGGCTAGCTGCGCGGGATCTCGTCGCTTCTACGGAGCACTTCCTGCTGCAGTTTGCGGATCTGGTGGGACGCAACCCGCGCCAGATGAAGCGTCTGTTGAACGCGTACCGATTGAATCGCGGCGTCCGAATCTTGCTCGGGTACGACATCAACCGTGCTCACCTGGCCCTATGGAGTGTCTTGCAGATGCGCTGGCCTCGACTCGCCGAATATCTGCGAGAGAACCCGGACGCGATCCTGACCGACCATGATCATCCCGAGGGTGCGCCGGTGGCCGTGTTGGAAACCCAGGAAGTGCAGGAGGTGATCGACCGGTTCGGCGTAAACAGTAGAGACCTCGCGGAAGCCATTCGGCGGTGCACCTGATCCCACGAACGGCTGCCTACTTGAGCGTCTCCAGATAGTCCTGTGTGAAGTCGATATCGAGTTCGACCCAGAGCGGGTAGTGGTCGCTCATCTGGAAGGTGCGCCACTCTCCCTCGTAGTACCACCGCCGCTCCTCGGCATTTCCGAGTTGGCTCTCGATCTTCGCGATGCCCTTGTCGGCCTTTGCAATCTTCTTCGCGCTCGTCGTCGCCGCCTTCTCTTCCTGTAGGGCGACCTTGCGGCGCTCGAGCGTCTTGATCACCTCGGCGTCGTACGTCTCGAACTGGTCATCCCTGAACACACTCTCGAAGAAGTTCAACACCCCATGCGCGCGGTCACCGTCCGCCAAACGCAGCTCGCCCGGTCGAGTCCTGAACGAGATCTGGTCGTAGAACTTGTTCTGCTTCCGGTTGCTGCCGACCTTGTTCCGGAAGACCTCGAACCCGAACTTGTCGAGCGCGTCGTAGGTCTTGTCTTCGAACTTGTCGATGTTGAAGTCACCGACCAAGACGTAGTTAGCGTCCTCGTCTTTCGCGCGCTTCGCGAGGAACCTAGCCACCGACTCGATCTCCTTGACGCGTCGGGCATAGGCCGCCGATTTCTTCGAACTTTCCCCGTAGTAGATGTGCACGGTCGCGAGCACGAAGTTGAACCAGCCTGAACGGAACGAAGCGGCGAAGGGTGTCCGCGAGAACTGCCCCTTTTTCGTCGATTCGCTCATCCGCAGCCTGTCGGGCAGGACAACCTCGCCAGCGACACCGGTGAACGTGACTTTGCGACGGTTGTAGATCATCCCGAGGCGTTCAGTGTTGCCGGCCCGACCCTCGGTCACGTCGGTAACTAGATAGCGGTAGTCGGGGCCAAGAACTCGCATTAGTCGCTCGAGGGGCCCGAGGCCTCGATTGAGCTCCTGAATCGCGATCACGTCGAAGGCCGCGATGATCTCGGCCAAGTAGTAGAACGACTCGGGGAGCCGGGGACCGTGGCCGAACTTGTTGTCGTCAAAGTCTCGAGTGTTGAGCGTGCCGAGGATGAGCGACCGGTCAGTCGTTTGTTCGGGCAGCGTCGTTCGGATCTGTTCTCTGATCGCTTCCAGTCCGGCAACGACGCGTCTCCGCACCTGGATCTTTTCTCGTTTCAAACGCCAGTAGCTCGGCACGCGCACCTACCTTGTTGACGGGTTGCTTCTAGATGTGAACCGGCCCGTGTCGAGTTTTCCGAATGCCGCGCGCGACGGATTCACCCATGCATCGTTAGACCGTTGCCCTGAACCGCTGTCATGGTGTCCATCTAACCCGGAAGGAGGTTGCATGAACACGAACACACTGCGGATGAAAATCCAGGACACCTTGGTCGAGCTCCGGAAGCGCAGCGGCTTCGAACTGGTCGTTCTCGGCGAGATCTTCGTTGAGGAAGCTCGCGCGATAGCAGCGGCTGAAGAAGTACGGCAGGCTGCGGCTCGGGTAGAAGTTGTGGGACCTCCCGTTGTCGCCGAGGTCGTTCCGTACACACCGGCACGCTCGGTCTCGGATGACGACCCAGAGCGCTTGCTGACATACCGGGAAGTCGCTCGGTATCTCGGGTGTTCCGTGGCCACCGTGAAGCGCTACGTGCGGCTGGGGCGTCTGACCCCCAAGCGCTTGAGCTCGCGCTTGGTGCGATTCCGGCTGTCGGAAGTTGAAGCGCAGCTGACCGGCGATAGAGAGAGCTGATCGCGCGGCTCAGCCGGACTCGACTTCCGAGATATCCGAAAGGACGTGCTCGAGGCAGACGGGGATGACCATCACGTCGTCTTTGAGCTGTTCCGCGAGGAAAAGGGTCTCTGCAACGGTCACGCCGGGATCTGAGCCGCCCCCGAAGACGCCCTCGAATAGCGCCTCGTCTGCGCCCAGATAGTGCCCGTCGATCCTGCGTCTAGACGTGGCCGTTAGGAGCACGAACTCGTCGCCCCGGCGTGCCAACCGCTGCAGGCCCTTGTTCAACAACCCGACATCTACGTGCGCGCCTGCCTTGTGGCGAAGCATTATCAAACGCTTGTCTCCCTTCCATCTCTGACGGAGCTGGAGAAGCTCGCCCCACTTCTCCGCGGACTCAGTGAGATGCGTGCCGAGTCCGAGGGCTTCCAGGTCGTCGATCTTCTCGCACAAGTCGTGAACGTGGTTCGCGGCCCAGGGCACCAATGCCATGATGTTTCGGCTCCCCGCGGTGGCTGAGCGACGGTCGATCCGGTGGTTCGCTAACACGAACTCCCAGAATGTGGCGAGTCTGTTCGCGGCGACGAGGCACGCAACGATCAACACGAACGCTGGCGCGCTGGGCCCCTTGATCGCAAGCGGCAGGTTAACCGTGATGTCAGGTGGTGGGCTCCGGAACAGGGCCCGCCGGATGGCCGCGACGCTCGCGAGCCATAGCCGAGTGAGTTTCTTCCACATGTATACTTCCTCCTCCATGAAGACACCGGCGAGAGGCTCGGCTCGTTGACCCGGTGACCAACCGTATCCTGCGGTGGTCCTGCCGAGACCCATGCGCCGCCCCGATGGGGCGTTGAATAGGAGAACCGGCAATGTCCTTCACGCGCCGAATGTTCCTCACGATCCTGCCGACCGCCGTGGTCGGCGGCATCGATCGAGTGCCCGAACGCCCGTCAGAGGGCCGAGCATCCGCGCCCACGAAAGGAATGAAGCGCACGCCGGATGGATGCGTTTACGGGGACTGGTTGATCCAGCGAGCGAGTCCACGGAGCGGGTGGCGCGCAAGGGTCATCGGCTTTCCTGGGGGTAGCGTCTATTTCGGTCCACGATTGCGCGCCCACAAATTACCGGACATCCGCTGGATGATCGACCACTGGGGTAAGCCCTTCACTACATGGCCAGAAGGCGCGTCTCGGAGCATGGGCTACGGCAAGAAGTGGACGAAGGCAGCCCCGCGCTGACGGCTCTGCCACAGGTCTCGCTGAGAGGCGACGGGTCGCTAGCTCCGAGCCGACAGGGGAGCGGTCCGAGCTGCCTCGCGATCCCGATAGGCCTGTCCGTATTGCTTGAACAGGTGGCCGGGAGTGGCGTGGCCGGATCGCGCGGCGATCGCGTAGACATTAGTGTCCGCGTCGTCGATCCAGCGGCTGATCGCCGTGTGCCGGAGCTGGTGTAGCGAGTGATTCTTCGGAAGCGGCACGCCAGCCTTGCGAGCGGCTCTCTTCAGCAGTGCGCGCATAGCGGTCTGGGTGTGCGGTCGGCCCGTGGTCGCCATCTCGAAGAGCCATTCGCTCGATTGCCTACCTCTCTCGAACGCCCTGGCGTCGTTCGCCGAGCGAAGCCGGCGCAAGCGTTCAAGTAGCTGTTGGGACACGCGAGATTTCCTCGCCTGGCGTGTCTTCGTCACGTCGCGGTATTCATAGTGGAACTGCCCACGGACAGTAACTTCGCCGGTCTTCCAGTCGATGTCGACGACCCGGAGTCCAGCGGCTTCTGACGGACGAAGCCCGGCCTCGTCGAGAACGCGGAAATAGCAGGTCACCCGTTCGTTTGGAGAGATCTCCTCGATCACGGCCAACAAGCGAGATCGCTGACTTTCGGTCCAACCTCGACCGGTCTCACCGTCGTCCTGTGTCTTCAGTGCTTTCGGGAGTACTTGTCGTCGAGCTGGGACTCGATCGACCTTGTCCTCTTCGCTCGCATATCTCAGAACGCTCAGGACGTGAGTAGCGATGCAATCGACGGTGCTGGCGGCGAGCCCCTTGCCGCGAAGCCCGGTCACAAAGTTGCGGAGGATTTCGACCGTCAGTCCATCACGAAGCGGAAGATGGCCGAGGTCGGGCGCGATGTGGGTTCGTTGATAGGTCGCGTAGGCCGCGCGCGAGTTCGGCGCCCAGATGTCGCGGTGCCGTTCGTTGTAGGTTTGGAGATACTCCGCAAGGGTGATCTCCTCCGACGCTGGCGCCAGACCAGCAATCCCCATCGCGTCAGCTAGTTGGGGCAAGGTTGTAATTGTCATGCCGACTGCCGAGTAGTCGCTCACGGCTGAGTTGATCTTCGACGCGGTCAGGTTGGCTTCCTCCACCGAGTCGAATGTCACCGTCTTCAGTTTGCGGCCTTCGTGGGTGATGACGAGACGCCTCTTCTCGGTCGTCCGGTCCTTTCGTGGCGCTTCGACGTAGGCTTTCATTCGGCGGTCTCCCTCTGGTTCGCGGCGGCATAGTCGAGGGCAAGCATCGCTGCCTTCTCCGCGTACTCGAATTCGGTAGCCGGTAGCTCGGCGCCCGCAACGCCCGCAAGGATTCGGTACTGCGATGAGTTCCGGATCTCGTCGATCACGGCCACCCACTCTTCCGTGCTGACTAGGCGGTGGGCCAATCCTGCTCGGTGGACGTATCGATGCAGCAGCAGTTGCACGATGTCGTCGAGTTCATCGACACGTCGAGCGACAGCCGCCTCGAACTCCTTCGTGGGGTTCTCCTCGGGATGAGCCTCGCGTGCGATTCGGACGGTGCTTGCGAAGAATCGCGGCAAGGTCGACCCCAGGCCGTCCACGACGACCCTCGATAGCAGGGCCACTCCGGAGTCGTGTTCGCCGCTCTCGATACGGGCCACGGTGTTCACGTGAACGCCCGACTTCGCCGCGAGGGCCCGCTGGGACAACTTCTGGCGCTTGCGCAGAGCCAACACGCGAGCCGCGATTCTCTCAAGCAGGTCGATGTTGTCGGTCACCAGCAGCTTTGCCTTGTAGGGGAACGGGTAGTTACCCTGCATGGTAGCACCACAGAAGGTTACGTTGCAACCACAAGATCATGGCGCTAATGTTCTCGTCATCTACCGACCCGTAGCCCGACTGGGATGGAGGAACGAATGGCCAGGAACACCAACCCGCTTTCGAAGCGCGACCAGATGCGGATTCGCAACAACATCGAATCACTGCGACACCGTCAGGAGATGACGCGGCAGCAACTCGCCTACCACGCTGGCATCACGGAGAAATTCCTGAGCCGGATCATCAATGGCCAGCAACTGCCCAGCCTCCCAAATGCCTTCGCGATCACTCACGCGCTCGGTGTCTCGGATATCGGACGGGTCTTCATCTGCGAACTGGATCTCAAGTAGCCGCTGCCCGACGCCGGCAACGCTTCGATCCTGGGGGAGGCCCCGTGTCACGACAAGAAAGAGCCCACGGATCCCGGCGCCAGCCGGGACGGCGACCGCTGCGGGCGACGCTCTGGAGGCCCTCGGCGGTACGCCTCTTCTGGAGCGACCGATATGTCTGTCAGGTTCCTGACTGATGTCTGGGAAGAAGCGGCTGCCGAAGTCCTGGCGGCTCGACGACTTTCTAGAGATGGAGTTCGGAAAACTGACGCCGATTGTCGAGGGCCTGATGCACCGGGGCGACCGGGTAGTGATCAGCGCTCAAGCCAAGGCGGGAAAGACCACGTTCCTGCACAACCTAGTCCGTTGTCTCGCAGATGGCGGCAAGTTTCTCGGAAGGTGGGAAGCGACCCCTGCGCGCGGGACCGTTGCTCTGATTGATACCGAAATGGACCCGCGGCGCTTGCAGGACTGATTGGGGAAACTCGATATCGCGAATCCCGAGAAGGTCACTCTGTGGTCGATCCGCGACGACAAACGTACGTTCGATATTCGTGACGACCGAATCAGATCGTGGTGGGCGAAGAAGTTGAGCGAGGCTCGGGTCGAAGTCCTGATTCTTGATTGCGTGCGCCCGGTGCTCGACGTGCTGGGACTTGACCAAGATCGGGACGCGGGGAAGTTCCTCGAGCCGCTCGCACAGTTGCTTGCCGAAGCCGGGATAGACGCGGCAATCATCACCCAACACATGGGCCACGAGGGCACCCGGACGCGCGGCGACTCACGTTGGCGAGAATGGCCCGATGTCGAGTGGCGCATCAAGAAGCGCCAAAAAGGACAAGATCGATCCCCGCGCGTGTTCTCGGCTTTCGGTCGAGACGTTGATGTTGACGAGTTCGTCCTCGAATTCGACTCGGATCTGAATACGCTTCTGGCGCGCGGTGCCCCGGTCAACTCCGGCGCACGGCGAAAGGCCGAGCGGGCGGCTCGGACGCAAGCCGCGCAACTGACGATCTTGCGCGCGCTGATGGACGCCGCGTCGCCCCTTGGGACACGGGCTATCAGGAAGGTCGCAATGGCCGAGGGCCACGCTCAAGACGTTGTTGAGGTGGCTCGCAAGAACGCTATCGCCGACGGTCTGATCACTACCGAGCGGGGGGCGATGCTCTGGCACTCAATCACCGACAAGGGCAGATCCAGGGTCGGCGAATGAGTTGTGCGAAACGTGCGGTGAACGTGCGGTCGCACAGTCCGCACACCGGAGTTCGGGGGCTGTGCGGATCGTGCGGGGGGTACGTAGTACCCCGCACGTCCGCACACCCAACTTTGCCCCTGTTCTCGGGCTGTCTGAGCGGGTTCCCACGTCGAGTGTGCGGCGGGGGATCTCGCACGATCGCGGCGAGGTTCGGCTGATGACGATCACCGCGACTATTCGGCAGGAGATCGAGCTCCGGGGACTATCGACTCGTCAGATCGCTCGAGTGAAGCGACGACTCGTCTACAAGAACCCTGCATGGGCCCCGGTCGGCAGAGGCCGGCGGGGTCGTTCCGACGTGCCGCGAACACTTCCCTTGTATCGCGAGGCCAGTGGCATCGTGGTGGTGCCAAGAGGCTGCTGGCCCGATCTACTACGGGCGCTGGAAGAAGTCGCCGGACAAATCGAATACGTCGACGAGACCATACGCACACCTCTCGGCAGAGCGGTTACCCTTACGGGCGAGCTCCGCGAATACCAGATTGAGGCGCTGGACGGGTTGTTGCAGCGCCGTTGCGCCATGCTGGTAAGCCCCACCGGATCGGGCAAGACGGTCATGCTCGCCGGAATCGTCGCCCGGTTGCAGCTTTCCGCCCTGGTGCTCGTCCACACATTGGAATTGCTTCGTCAGGCGCGCACCGAGCTGGCGAAATGGCTGGGCGTCGAAGTCGGCGTAATCGGAGGCGGGCAGCACGATGTTCGAGACGTCACGGTCGCTACTCTGCAGACCCTCGTTCGCCGCGACCTCTCTGACCTCGCTCCGCGATTTGGCGTCGTGCTGGTCGATGAGACTCATCACGCGCCGGCAAGGTCGTGCTTTCGCGTCCTTGCAGAGTTGCCCGGGGCGCACCGCTACGGCGTGACGGCCACGCCGTGGCGCAAGGACGGTCTCGAAGCGCTCATGCATGCTGCTGTAGGGCCGGTGGTACACGAGGTGCCCCAGCAAGCACTCGAGGTCGCCGGCGCCTTCGTCCGACCGAAGATCGTCTCGGTTCCAGCGGATTTCACGTACCAGTTCGCGGACGATTGGCCGGCGATGATCACCGCGCTCACAAACGACGCCGACCGTAACCGGCTCCTCTGCACCCAGGTACGGAAGAGAGTCGGACCGACGACGCGCGGTCTCGTCTTGACCGATCGCGTGGCTCACGTGCGGCAGTTGGGAGATGACCTGCGGGACATGAATCCAGTTGTTCTCCACGGCGATCTGAGTCCGTCTGCTCGGAAGACTGCGATGGAACAGATCCACGCCGGAGCGACTCTCACGATCGCGACCTACTCTCTCCTCGGCGAGTGAATCGATGTCCCTGGCTGGGACATGCTGCTCTTAGCGACCCCGATCGCAGGCGGCACCAAGACGAGGCAGGCAGTCGGAAGAGTTACCAGACCCGCCTCCGGGAAAGACCGAGCCATCGTGGTCGATGTCATCGACGGGAACGTGCCGGTCCTCGCCCGAGCTGCGCACAAGCGTCGCAAGGTCTATCCATGAATCGGCTACTCGGCTCGCGCGACTTGGCCGAGCTTCTCGGCGTGCACCGGAATACCGCTCAGCGGAAGATCAAGTCGGGGAAGTGGGGGAAACCTCTCCGAGATCCCGACAGCGGGAAGTGCTTCGTGCGTGAGGCCGATGTGCTCGCCCGCCTCGACCCGGAGCTAGGTCTCGAGACCCGCGTCAACGACCGTCTGCGGCAACTATTCCGCGACACATAGATCCGGTCCGTTTGTGGGTGCGTGCCGGGTGCATGGCCGAGATCGGGTTACGTGCGGCCAGCGGTTCATCAAAACTGAGGTGGCTGCCAGAAACCTCTGCGCTGCAGCCGCTTTGAGCGGTCTGGGCACCCGAGAGACCTGGAACGCTGCAGCATGTGGCATCTTGCGCGGTGATACCACGCGTGGTTTCGGTTAAATCCTTATAAATCAGTCGTTTACGGGAACGTTCTCCGATTGGACGACCATCTTCTTCATGTTGACCATCAGAGTTCCTCTACCGATAGCACGGTGCCTTTGAGCTCCGTGAGTAATTGTTGAACGCCGGGTTCGTTCTCGACGTGTTGCCGTAGCTCCGGGCTTGCCGGTCGTCCAGCGGGAGGCTTGGGCGCCGGTTCGGCGGTACCTGTTTCCGTGGCCGAACTCGCCGGTGTGGCGGCCGCCGGTTCCGGGGCAACCGGGGCCGGGGTAGGAGTTGGAGCATTGGGAGCTGGCGCTGAGGTTCCCGCTGGTGGTCCGGCGGGCGCTGCGTTCTGCGCAGAATAGTTGCCGGCCGTTTCCGCGGGGTGCGGAATGTCGTCCTCGAAGGGCGGTTCAGCCGACGCCTGGATCGGTGGTGGCGTCGGTGCCACGGGTTCGGGCTTGGGCTTTGGGCGCGCCGGTGTCGGCGCGTTCGGGTCGATTTCGACGCGGGGCGCCACCGGCCGGCCGAGTGCTGCTTCGCAGGCCGCTCGCAGTGCCGGCAGGATCTCCGGGTCCTTGAATCGATCGGCGAACAGACCGGCTGAGGACGGGAAACGGAAGACCAGCGCTTCGCCGGCGACATCGATTCCGCAGGTGCGACTGAGCGACTGAGCAACGAGCGGGTGGGTTTCGCCGAGTTTCTCCTGGACCTTCGCAAGTACGCTCGATATGGGCGGCTCGGCATCGTTCGCCTCGTCGCCGGGCGCATCAGCCACCGGGGTTTCTGGTGCTGCTGCGGCCGCTTCAGGTTCCGGATCAGGCTCAGGCTCCGGGGGTGTCGTCGGAAGTGGGGGAGTCGCCGGAGCCGGTGCTACGGGTTCGGGAACCGGCGCAGCTTCGACCGTTACTTCGGGCTCTGGCGCCGGTGGGGCGGGAGCCGCGGGTGCTGGTGCGAGCTCAGGTGCGGGCGGCTCCGGCGCGATCGGTTTGGCCGGCTCAGGTTCGGGGTCGGCGGCTACCGCTGGGGTCGGGTCGGGTGTTGCCGGGACAGGTGTTGGTGCCGGCGGCGGTGTGGGTTCCGGTGCGGGCGTGGCCGTGGGCTCCGGCGCCGCCTGGGGCGGTGCGGGGGCAACATTCTTCGCGGATGCCCGGGGGGCGGGTGCAGCCTTGCGACCCCCGCCACCGGACGGTGGTGCCGAGCTGCCGCCTGAGGGCTCGCCGCGCAGGGCGGCAATCAGGTCCTCGATTGGCTCTAGGCGCGGCATCCGCGCCAAACGGGCGAGGACCACCTCGAGGTGATAGCGCGGATGCTCCGCTACCTTGATGCGGTACTCGGTATTGGCCAGGAGAGCGAACGCGCGATCGAGATCGTCGACTTCAAAGTGAGCGGCCTGCGCCGTGAGCGTTTCGAGGTCAGCGGCCGGCAGGTGCAGGATCGCGCCTGGTTCCGTCACACTGCGGATCACGAGCAGATTACGCAGGTGCCCGATCAGGTCCACAGTGAACTGATGCAGGTCGACGCCGTGCTGCACCATCTCGCTGACCAATTCGATGACGCCCGCGACGTTCTGTCCGGCGATCAGGTCGATTGCTCGAAACAGCAGAACGCGGTCCACCAGGCCGAGCAGGTCCACCACCGTGGCCTCATCGATCTCATCACCGGCGAAGGCATGCAGTTTGTCGAGCAGGCTAAGAGCATCACGCAGGCTGCCGTCAGCAGCGGTCGCGATGAGCGCGAGCCCGTCCGGGGAAATGGTGATGCCCTGGCCGGCGGCTAGCTTGCCCAGGTGAGCTTCGATCTCGCCCTGGTTGATGCGTGACAGCTGATAGTGCTGACAGCGCGACAGGATCGTCGGCAGGATCTTGCTCGGCTCGGTAGTGGCCAGTGCAAAGACGATGTACTTCGGAGGCTCCTCGAGCACCTTCAGAAGCGCGTTCGACGCTTCCTTCGTGAGCATGTGCGCTTCATCAAGAATCAGAACCTTGTAGCGGTCGCCCGACGGCGCGTAGCGCGCCACGTCGATGAGTTGGCGCATCTCCTCGATGCCACGATCCGATGCCGCATCGCGCTCGATGACGTCGATCGAACGTCCCTCGCGGATCTCGACGCATGACTCGCAGGTCCCGCACGGAGTTGCCGTGGGACCTTCAGTCGAGCGGCAGTTCAGGCCCTTGGCGAGCAGCCGGGCAATTGTCGTCTTGCCGACCCCGCGGATTCCGGAAAAGCAGTACGCATGAGCGAGCCGTTCCTGCTGGAGCGCGTTCGTCAGCGTGCGAATGACCGGCTGCTGGCCGACCACATCGGCGAACTGCTGAGGCCGCGAGGTACGGGCGAGAACCTGATGCGTAGACCGTGCCATTCGATCCTGTGGAGCGCGTTGTCGCTGAGGTCCGGTAATAAGGAACGAGCGCCGGGTTGGCCTGCGGCACCTGCAGGATCCTGCTTAGCGCTGCTCCCTTCCGGGTCTGACGCGGTTCACAAGTCTGCACCGCACAGGGCCCGGCGCCGTTCCAAAACCGTATGCGCTACGGGAACGCGTTCCGGCGGCGCACAGGCGAGTGTACAACCCGGCGCGGGCAACCGTCTGGCTGCCCGCGCCCAGGGTGGAATCACGCGTCGCGCAGCGCCTCGGTGGGATGCACACGGGTCGCCCGAAGTGCCGGAACGACACATGCTACGAGCGCGACGGCCGACAGGAATACGACCGCTCCTGTGAGGCTCAACGGGTCGAAGGTCTCCACTCCGAATAGCATGCTGGCGAGCTGGCGAGCGGCTCCTATCGATGCAACGGTTCCCACGATGACGCCCGCCGCAACCACGCCCATACCCTGGCGCACAACCATGCCCAGGACATTGCCGGTGCCCGCGCCGATTGCCATGCGGATGCCGATCTCGTTCGTTCGCTGCGCCACCGAATAGGCCATCACGCCATACACTCCGGCCGCCGCGAGCACGAGGGCGAGCGCGGCGAAGCACATCAATAGCGATGCGTTGAAGCGTCGCGGGCCGAGGCTGTCCTCGACGATGGTGCGCAGGGGCAATACCTCGAGAATCGGCTGATCGGGCACGATCGACGTGACCGTTGCCCGGACACTCGGCGCGAGATCGGACGGCACCCCGTCCGTCTTGATCACGAAGTACATGTTGCTCCACCAACTCATTTGCAGGTGCGGCATGTAGATCAGGTTGGTGGCTTCGGTTTCAAGATTCCGCTCGCGAACGTCGCCCACCACGCCAATCACCGTCTTCTGGCGCTCCGGGTCGCGCCACCCGAAGAAGCGCTTGCCGATCGGGTCCTGGTCCGGCCACAGGGCGTTTGCCATGCTCTCGCTGATGATGGCGAGGTTGCGACCGTCGGCTTCTTCCGGGAGGAAGTTGCGACCTTTGACGAGGGGGATCCCCATCGTTTCGAAGTAGTCCGGCGAGGCGAGCCGCCAGAAGGCAGACGGGAAGTTCTCGCCGTGGTCTACGCCTTCCACCTGCATGTCCATGCTTGTGGCGCCGCCGCCGAACGGAAGGCCGCTGATGGTCGCCGCGCTGGTGACGCCAGGCAGCGCCTGGATCTCGTCCAGCATCTGACGGAACTGCGCATTGACCTGGTTGTATTGCTCGCCGCCATCGAATGGCATGTTGATGCGGAACGTCAGCACGGGGTCGGACTCCAGGCCTGGGTCGATCGCCTGGACCGACCACAGACTGCGGATGAGCAACCCGGCGCCTACCAGCAACACGATCGACAGCGCGACTTCCGCTCCCAGGAGGAGATGGCGAAGACGTCGTGTGCCGGCATTGGCCGAGGCTCCGCGGCCACCGTCTTTGAGCGCTTCCTGCGGATCGCCGCTGGTGGCGTGCCACGCGGGTAGCAGGCCGGCCAAGATAGCGGTCAGCATGGTGGCGCCGAGCGCGAACGCGAGTACGGCGCCGTCAACTGCGAGCGTTTCGAAACGCGGGAGGCGACCCGGATCCAGGGCGCGGAACCAGCCCACCGCACGGAACGCGAGGGCTGTCCCAGCCGCTCCGCCAATCAGAGCCAGCAGCGTGGTTTCGGTCAACATCTGCCGGATAATCCGCGCGCGGCCGGCGCCGAGCGCGCCGTAGATCGCGATCTCGCGCTGACGGGCTGTTGCGCGGGCGAGTAGCAGGCTCGACAGGTTGGCGCAGGCAATGAGCAGCACCATGCCGACGGCTACCGCGACCACCCAGAGAGATTCACGCAGTCGTGAGGACACGATCGAGTCGTAGAGCCCCTGCGTCCGCGTATCCCAACCACCGTTCGAGTCCGGGTAGTCCACCGCGAGTTGGGCCGCCACTGCGTCAAGGTCGGCCTCAGCCTGTTCCACCGTGACACCGTCGTGCATCCGCCCAAGGATGACCAGGCGGTGATCAGACCTGTTCTCGTTCATTCCCGGACGCATCGGCGTGTACACGTCGGCGTCATCGAAGAAGAAATGCCCAGGCGGCATGACGCCGACGACCGTGAAGGCCTCGTCGTTCATGATGATCGACTCGCCAAGCACACCTTCATCGGCGCCGAAGCGATTACGCCACAAGCGATCTCCGAGAATCGCGAGCCGCGACTCGTTGCCCAACGTGTCCTCGGCCTCGGTGAACACCCGTCCGAGTCGCGGTTGAACCCCGAGTACGTCGAAGAACTCCACGGAAACCCGGCGGCCGTCGAGGACGACGTATTCGTCGTCGATTTGCAGCGTGTACGACCCGGCGTTGAAGTCGCCAAAGCCGATCGCCGTCAGCGCCGCAAAGGTTTCGTTGGCGTCGCGGAAGTCGATGTAGTTGAGTTCGGACACCGAGAAGAAGTCCCAGCCACGTGCCGGCGAACTCTCCCAAACCTGAACCATCTGGCCAGGATCCTCGTACGGCAGCGGTTGCAACACGACCGTGTTCAGCACGCTGAAGATCGCGCTGTTCGCGCCGATGCCGAGCGCCAGGATGAGGATGGCAAGGGCGGAGAATCCGGGCGCCTTAATAAGCCGTCGGAAACCGACCTGCACGTCCTGTCGGAGTTCGCCCAGGAACTCCCACCGGCGCTCGCTCTTGCGGGCGACATCATCCTCGCGAAGCGTCGCAGCGGTGACTTCACGAACATCGCCAAACTTGCGGCGGGCCTCGGCGCGAGCCTCGGCCGGGTCCATGCCCTGTTCGATGAGTTCGCGCGTGCGCATTTCCAGATGAAAGGCGACTTCGTCACTAACGTTCCCGGGGCGGGTCTTGCGGTCGTCGTTCATCGATCTAGCTCGGCTGCTGGGTGGCGCCGAGGACCTTGTCCATCGCGTCGGAATACCGAGCCCAGTCTTGTTCCTGATCGCCGAGGCGTTCGGACCCAGCTTCGGTGAGTTCGTAGTGCTTCACCTTGCGGTTCGTGTCCGACATTCCCCATTCAGCCTGTACGAGTCCCTGTCGCTCGAGTCGATGGAGCGCGGGGTAGAGCACCCCTTCCTGAACGTCCAGGACTTCGCCGCTCACCTGGCGTATCCAGCGGGAAACGGCATATCCGTGCAGCGGCCCCCAGTGCAGCGACTTGAGGATCAGCACATCGAGAGTGCCCTTGATCAGTGTCAGTGCGTCCTTGCCCATGTCTCGTCTTCCGGGGGATTCGCCTCGCGTTGCGCGGCGTCGGTTCGGTGCGGGAAGGTCTATGGTTCCCATCCCTTGTATTCCAAGGGATCATATCCCTATGAATACAAGGGTTGCAAGCACCGAGGTTGCCTACCCCGATCCGATGCTTCTCGTTCGCGACTTTCCGGACTAGTCAGCGCGTAGCGCAGTCACGGGGTCGAGGCGCGCGGCGCGGCGCGCCGGGATCCAGTTGGCGAGCCCAGCCACCAGCGCCAGTACGGCGAAAGCCGTTGCGAAAGCCAGCGGGTCCAGCGCTCCCACACCGTACAGAATCGACGACAGCGTCTGACTGAGGACCGCCGCCACCGTCGCTCCTACGAGAGCGCCCACCGCGACGAGACCCATGCCGCGCCGCAGGATCAACGCGAGCACATCGGTACTCGCCGCACCGACGGCGACGCGGACGCCGATCTCACGGGCTCGTTGTGCCACCGAATACGCGATGACCCCGTAGAGGCCGACCGACACCAGCGCAAGCGCGAGAGCCCCCGCGCCAGCCAACAACCACGCACCGAACGTCACCGGAAAGAGAGCTTCACCGAGCTGGTTGCGCATGTCGGTGTCCTGGACGAACACAAGCTCGGGTTCGATCGCTCGGAGCTCCGCGCGTAGCGCATCGCGGACCTCCGGAGAATCGCGGTCGAGTCGCGCGACGATGGTCATCGAGAGCGGCCGGCTCTGTTCGCGCGATCGGTAGACGTACGGGCGGGGGGCCTCGCCGACTGTCCGGACTTTCGTGTCGGCTACCACGCCGACGATCTCGTACGCAGGCCCGGTGAACCCGTCGTTGTGGAAGCGTTGACCTACCGCGCCTTCCGGGAAGTAGGTGCGTTGAAAGGCCTCTGACACAAGGGCGACGGATGCCGTGTCGGGGGTGTCCTGGGCGCCGAACAGGCGGCCGCGGAGAAGGGGCACGCCGAGCGCTTCGAAGTAGGCCGCATCGACGGTGGTGGTGTCCACCGGATAGCCGGGCTCGTCGTCGGTGGTCTGATGGCCTTCGATGTAGACGCCGTTCAGATTGAGGCTGAGGCTCAGCGGAACCCGGCCGGCCAGTCCGACCGCGCCTACCCCGGGCAACGCCGGCAGCCGCTCCGAGACGTCGAGGTAGAACTGATTCGCCTGGGCGCGTTCGTAGCTGTTCTGACGCAGGTCGACAGTGAGAGTAACCAGGCCGTCGATATCGAACCCGACATCTACCTGTGAGGCCGCGCGCGCGCCGCGCAGGACCAGAGCGGCGCCAACGAGCAGAACCATGCAAACGGCCACCTGTACGACGACCAGGCCCCCGCGCAGTCCGAGCTTGCCTCGTGCCCCGGCGCTGCTGCCCCGACCCCCTTCCTTCAGCGCGGTTGTGAGGTCCGTACGCGACCCGCGCAGGGCGGGGGCCAGACCGAAGGCCAACCCGGCAAGGGCGGAGACCCCGAAGGTGAACGCGATGACCCTCCAGTCCATCGGGAGGTTCCAGGTGAGTGGTAGCTGAGCCGGCGGCTGAACCTGCAGCAGGAGGCCGCGCAGCCAGTGGGCCAGCAGGATGCCGCCGACTCCACCGAGCAAAGCCAACATCAGGCTCTCGGTCATCAACTGTCGGACCAGACGCGCCTTGCCGGCACCCAGAGCCAGTCGAACCGCGACCTCCCGACCGCGCGCGGTGGCCCGTGACAGGGTCATCGCGGCGATGTTCGTGCAGGCGCTCAAGAGCACGAGTCCGACGAGGCCCAGCACGAGTGCCGAGACCGGCGCGAGGACACCGTCGATCATCGGGTGCACGCGCACGCTGTCGGCGCGCACGACACGCATCTCCCAACCGCCGTTCGTATCGGGGTGCTCTTCGCCGAGTCGCGCGAAGATGGAGTTGATCTCGGCATTCACCTGCTCGGTGGTTACGCCTGGCGCCATCCGGCCCTTCACCGACATCCAACGCGTGCCACGTCGATCGATGCGTGTCTCGCCGGGCGAGGGTTCAACGCTCTGCACGCCGACAGGAGGAATAACCGCGGCCATCATTGCCGGTAGCCAGACCTCGGCGCGAAGAACGTGGGTGAGTCCGTTGAACGAGACCGGCGCAACGCCGATAACCGTGTAGGACTGCCCGTTTAGCGTGATGCTCTCCCCGAGTACGCCGGCATCACCTTCGAACCTCTCCTGCCAGAACGAATGGCTGAGCACGGCAACCGGGTGGCCACCCGGCACGCGATCGTCTTCGGCGGTGATCAGGCGTCCGAGCTGCGGCTGAATGCCGAGGAGTTCGAAGAACCCGCCGCTCGCGAATTCCCCGAAGATGAGTTCGTTCCGATCTTCCGTCGACAGGCTTGCCGTGAACGCGGAATGTCCGGCCATGCCGCTCAGCGTCGAAGTCGTTTCAGCCAGGTCGAGGAAGTCGGGGTGCGAGTTAGTGACCGGCGTATCGATCTGGGGGTCGTACGAGTAGATCTCGACCAGCTCTTCCGGCGCAGTCACCGGAAGCGGTCGGAGAAGCAGCGCATTGACCATCGTGAAGATCGTGGCGTTGATGCCAACGCCAATAGCCAGAGTCAGGACGACGACGGCCACGTACATGGGCGAGCGCGTGAGAGTACGGACAGCGAACCGGATGTCTTGCCAGATGGATTCCATGAGGTGTCGTTCTCGCGGGGGGTCGGGGAGAGGACCGTGTCCGGGTGCGAAGGCGCGCCGGTTGGCCGGACGGAGCATGCGGAGCCAGGTGCCGATGGCGTGGCGGGCGTACCACCAGCGCGCACGCCAACCGCCGTCGCGCTCGGCGCGATAGCTGTAGAGCTCGCCCAGATCGGCGAGGAGTAGCTCGCGGTCGCGCGATGGGATCACCGCGGCGAGCAGAGCTTCGATGAGGCGAGGCGGGCGATTCACTTGAGACCGTCCAGCCGCTCTTCGACTCCATCCCACAGGGTCACCAGGGAACGACGTGATTCGCGAAGGGCTTCGAGACCGGCCTTGGTGAGAACGACGAGCCGGCGCTTGCGAGAGCCCTTCGCGCTGGCGCCATCATCGAGACGCGAGGCCACGAGTCCCTTCTTCTCGAGTCGGCGTAGCGCGATGTAGACCGCTGCCGGGGCGGTCTCGCGCCCCGTTCGCTCCTCGAGTTCGAGAACGATCGGCACCGTGTAGGTCTCTTCGTCGAGCCGAAGGATCGACAGCAATACCTGATGTTCGAAACCGCCGAGAACGTCCTTGCCCATGCTCTGCTCCAGTTCGACTAACGTTGTTAGTTCTAGGACGGAAGAGTGCCAGGGAAGGTTTCGCCTAACAACGTTAGTGCGAAAAAAAGTGTCAGGCGGCCCAGCGGTGCATCGTCTCTACGATCACTGCGACCAGGCGAACGAGATCGTCTTCATCGACCCATTCGTTCGGGCCGTAGAAGTTGCCGCCGAGAGAGCCGATCCCGAACGCCGGTGCATCGAGCAGCCGGATCGGATAGCGAATGTCGCCCGCGTAGTGGTTCGGGTACGCGTTGGGCGGTGTGCCGGTAACGTCGCCGATCGCATCGCGCACGCCGCGCGCCCATGTGGAGTCCCACCGGACGGCGCCGAAGTTGGTTGCCAGTCCATCCTGGACAAGCGTGCCCGAGTAACCAGGTTCGCCCCCGAGGTCGGCCAGATGGCGATCCATGTCTTGCTGGGCGTTGGCCAGCAGTTCACGCCATGTCGCATCGCCCTCGAACAGCACCCGGATCCGCGCGCGCGCGGTCTCAGGAACCGCCCCCACACGGTCGCCGCCGCGGAACTCACCGGCGTTCACCAGTTGGCCGGCGAACGCTGTCTGCCGGAGGCGTTCGATGACGCTCCACGCGGCGCGCACCGCGTCACCGCCGGTGTCGTACGGCGCGGATTCCGGACCGCCCATCTCCAGCGGCTCGCCGCGCCACCCGGTGACCTCGAGAGTCAGGTCGAGCGAACCTTGAACCACGTTCTTCACGTCGGCCAGGCCGTGCCCCGTTTCTGCCGGATGCGAATAGAGCATGGCGTCGAAGCGCGTCCCGCGTCGCGCGAAACGCTCAAACACCGGCAGGCTGCCGCGGCTGCCGCCGCCCTTGCCGTGGAGGCTCATCACGGTCGGTAGCGGACCCCGTTGCTCAGCGAGGATGGATGCGGCCACCAGCATCGCCGCGATTCCACCCTTGTCGTCGGCACTGCCAAGTCCGTAGAGGCGCTTCCCGACGCGGGTCATCGCGTAGGGATCGGTCGTCCATCCGTCGTAGACGGCCTCGGTGTCGATGTGCGCGAAGACGCCGAACGGAGCAGGGCGGTTCATGCGCGGCACGGCAACGACATTCACGAATGGCCCATCGCCCGGCGGATTCGGCGGCATGAACTCGGGGTGGTCCGACAGGCGGCTGGGCACATCGGCCGATGGCTCCACCGAGTAGGGGAGTCCGCCGAGGTAGTCCGTGACGATGGCCTGGGCCTCTTCGGCGGACTCGCCGGATTGGCTGCGCACCGCAACCAGGCGTTTCAATAACTCCACGAGCTCCTCGCGCCGCGCTTCGGAGCGTTCGAGTGTGCTCTGAGCGATCGGAACCGCTGCGAACACGTTACCTGGGACCGCGACGATCCCCACGGCCGTAGCCGCGGCTGAGCGCTGAAACGCGCGCCGACTGATCCGCTGGGGAGCCCGTCTACTCATGGGCGCGAGCTTAGTGCGCGGCGTGGCGCTGCGCGAATTTCGCAACGCGGAACGGTAGCCGCGAGCAGCTTTGACCATTATGTAGTCATTGTGGTAATTATGTAGTCATGGATAAAGTGACCTACCTCGGCGAACTGGAACAGATGCTCCTGTGGGCCGTGCTTCGGCTCGATGACAGGGCCTATGGACTCGCGGTGCGCGATGAACTCGAGGCGACGGCGGGTCGCTCGGTGGCGCGCGGGGCGGTCTACACGACGCTCGATCGCTTGGTTCGGAAGGGCTACCTGGAGTCATGGCTCGCGGATGCCGACGAGAGTCGCGCGGGCCGGCCACGTCGCTACTTCCGGATCACTCCTGACGGGCAGCGGGCACTCCGCGAAGCGCGCGCCGCGTTCGAGAGCCTCTGGACCGGACTGGAGGACGCCGTCGAGGAGCGTTCGCGATGATTCGCCCGAGCGAGTGGCTGCTACGCCGGGTGGTGGGAGACGCGAGCGCCTACAACGGTCTCGTCGGGGACCTGCGCGAGGAAACCGCCCGAGCGGGTCGTGGCGGCCTGGCCTACGACCGGGCCGTGCTTGGGATGTGCATCAGCTATCTGACCGACCGGTTTCGTCCTGGCGGAGGGACGCTTCCTGGTGGACGCGACCACGAGCCGGGCTGGCGCAGCGTGGTCAATGACGTTGTCGCGGCATCTCGTCGCCTACGCCGGCGACCCGCGTTCACGGTCTCTGTTGTCGGCACTCTGGCGCTCGGTTTCGGAGCAGCGGGCGCAGTCCTCAGCGTTGCCTATGGCGTCTGGTGGAAGCCTCTGCCTTTCGGGAACCCGGCTGAGATCGTTCGCGTCTACGAGGTGAAGCTCGATGCAGACAGCGGCAGCATTGCGGGCGATGGCGTTGCTAGCCGCTCGCGCATGTCGCCGCCGTTGCTTGCTGACTTGCGTGCTGCTCGCTGGGATACGGTCGAAGAGTTCGCGTCCGTGTCGGGACTCGCGGTCGACTGGCGCGTCGAAGGGGAATCCCGGCGGCTGAGTGGCGTCACCGCGTCACGCGGCGTTTTCGAAGTGTTGCAACTGCGACCTGTCGTCGGGCGCTGGTTCAGTCCCGAGCCGGGCACAAACGAAGTCGTGCTGTCGGCCCAGTTTTGGGTCGATGCGTTCGGTGGTGACCCGGCTGTCGTCGGCCAGGGAACCATGGAGCTTGATGGCGAGCCGTTCTTGATAGTCGGCGTGGCGAGCGACGGGCTTCCGTATCCCCAGGCGGCCGGCCAGGTCTGGCTGCCCAGCGACCCCGATCCGCAGCAGCTGTCGGAAGGCATGCGAGGCGCGCGTTATCTCGACGTGGTCGCCCGGTTACGTCCGGACGTCACGATTACGAGCGCCGCCGGTGAACTCGACGCGTTCGTACGCAACCTCGGCGATGACCATCCCAATCACCGGGGCTGGGGCGCGACGGCGATACCCCTGCGGAGCGATTTGATCCGCCCGTTCCTGGGCATCATGCGGCTGCTCGTGACTGCCGCAGCGCTCTTCTTGTTGATTGCCTGCGCCAACACCGCCGCACTCCTGACGGCGCGTCGCGAGCGTGAGCGCACTGAACTCGCGATACGCCGCGCGCTGGGTGCGAGTCGATGGCGCCTCGTCCGGGGCGAACTCGCCGAATTGACCTGGCTGGCCGGTAGCGGCGCCGTCTCAGCAGCCGTGTTGGCCTACTGGGTGTTGACGCCACTGCGGCAGTTGGCCCCGTCCGACGTGCCGCGCATCGCGGGGATTCAGCTCGCACCACTCGTCGTTCTAGCGCTCACCGCAACGCTGTTCGTCGCGGCGTGGGCGAGCGCTTTGCTCGGCGTCCTGCGACCGGACTCAGCGATCGCGGGGCGCAGTCGATCGGTCGCTGGACGAGCCTCGGGCCTGACCGCACTCACCGTTGTGCAGGTCGCCCTCACGACGATCCTCCTCATCGGCGGTGCGGCGCTGGCAGATCATTTCCGTGGCCTGGCAGGGGCCGATCCCGGTTTCGACGCCGAGGGGGTAATGACGGCGCCGGTTGTACTGGGCGCCGAGAGCTACGACGAGGCGCCAAGGCGACTGCAGTTCTTCGACGCCCTGATCGAGCGGCTGGAGCGTGGCGGGCACGCCGTAGCCGTGGCCACCAATCCTCCGGTCGCCGGAATCAACATGCGCTTTGGCTATCGGGCCGGGGACTGGGAAGAGGAGCAGTTCTGGGGCCAGTACCACACGGTCTCGGAACGGTACTTCGAGGTCATGGGGATCCCGTTGGTTGCGGGACGGCTTTTCGGTAGCGACGACCATGTCGAAGCAGCGCCCGCCGTGATCATCAGCGAGAGACTAGCGGAAGAGCATTTCGACACCGACCCGATCGGCCAGGAGATGATCGTGGTGGGCACCTCCCGTGAGATCGTGGGGGTGGTCGGTAGCGTGCGGCACTTTGGTCCGGACCAGGAAGCGCCGCCAGAGATGTACGTGCCGATGGCGCAGGACACATGGCTACTCGGTCACGTTGTCGTCCGGCCAGGCGCGGGATTTGCCGCGACTGACGTTCGGAACGCCGTCGCTGCCATCGACACGGAAGTGCCTGTCGACGCGCTATTCCCCTATGACACCTTCGTCCGAACCTGGTTTGCGCCGCTCCGTTTCCAACTGGTGATCGTGAGCTTGTTGGCGGCTACCGGGACGCTTCTCGCGATCGTCGGTCTGTACGCGCTCATCGCCTACGTCGTGGCTGGCCGCACGCGAGAGATCGGGATTCGTGTAGCGCTCGGCGAATCCACGCGCTCGGTGTTCTCGAGCGTCGTACGGCGCGGGCTTGTGCTGGCAGTCATGGGGCTGGCAACTGGCGGGCTGGCTGCATTCTGGCTACGCGGCTTGATGGGCGCGGCTGGCGTCGATGCGACGCCCGAGAGCCCTCGGGTGCTGTTGGCAGTCGCCATGCTGGTGCTCGTAGCGACCACGGCCGCATGCAGCTGGCCGGCGCGACGGGCCGCCCGGGTCGATCCGGCGACAGCGCTCAGAGCCGATTGAACGAGCAGGGTCCCTACTCCGCTCGAAGAGCCACAACCGGGTCCGTTCGGACTGCACGCCAGGCTGGCACAAGACACGCTGCAAGCCCGACTGCCCCCAGCAGGGCCGCGACGGCCGCGTAGGCGAGCGGGTCGGATGGCGGCACTTCGAAGAGCACGGTCTCGAGCGTTCGGCTCGCCAAGGTTGCGATGCCGACGCCTACGACAAGGCCCACGCCGACGCGGATCATTCCGCTGCGGACGACGATGCCGAGCACGTCGCGCGAGCTCGCTCCAACCGCCACACGCAGACCGAACTCGCGCCGCCGCTGCGCCACGGTTTGCGCGAGGAGTCCGTAGAGGCCGATCAACGAGAGCACGAGGGCGGTGGCAGCAAACAACACCATTGCCATCGAGAGGAGCCGCGGCTGGCCGATCGAGTCGGCGACCAGATCGTCCATCCAACGTACGTCGCTCAGTGGGACGGTGGGGTCGAGTTGCCTCACGACGTCGCGCACTTCCGCGACCACCCCGGCCTGACCGGCGCGCGTGCGGATGGCGAGGTTCATTCCCGAACCCCCGCGGTACGCGTATGGCGCATAGAAGGTGGGCGCGGCGCCTTCGCCGACGCCGCTGACACGGACGTCCTCGACAACGCCAACGATCGGCCCCGCGGCATCCTCGCCCCAATCCACGGCAAGCCGGCGGCCGACCGCCGATCCTTCGGGGAAGAGCGTTGCCGCAAGGCTGCGACTGATCACGAATTCGAGCGAATCGCCGCCGTTGGGGTCGAGACCGCGCCCTTCCAGCAGCGGGATCCGCATGGTTTCGAAGTAGCCGGGCTGCACCGTGCGTTGATAGGCGATCGGTCGCTGGCCAGGCTCGGCGGGAGCGTCGGCATCCCACGCACCGATGTTGTTGCCTGGGTTCCGGATTGGGAGCCGACTGGCCGCGGTGGCAGCGTCGACCTGAGGCAGCGCCTCGATCCGAGTCGTCAGCTGATCGAAGAACACGCGGCGCTCGTCTGCCGATTCCTGCAGCGAGCCACGCAAGTTAATTCCGGCCGACAGCAGCTGTTCTGAATCGAAGCCAAGGTCCCGTCCACTGAGGGCGGCAAAGCTTCGAAGGAGGAGCGCTGACCCGATCAGCAACACCACGGCTGTGGCCACCTGGGCGACCACAAGGAATGATCGGAGGCGGTTGCCCTGGCCGATCGTCGTTCGGCCGCCGCGAAGACTCTCCGAGGGCTGAGTCGGGATGATCCGTAAGACGGGCGCGACACCGAATCCCAGGCTCACCATGACGGTGACACCCAGCCCGAAGGCTATCGCCGCTGCGGACGTGCCGATTTCCTGGACACCGAAGAGCGACAGCGGAACCACCTGCAGAAGGGCACCACGAAGCACGGCCGCGAGAGCGAGTCCACCCGTCCCCGCGATGGCACCCAGCACGAGACTCTCGATGGTCAATTGCCGCACGATGCGCGCGCGGCTCGCACCGAGAGCAGCGCGAACGGCGAGCTCCGCCTGCCGAGTCGAGCCTCGCGCCAGCAGCAGACTTGCGACATTGCTCCCAGCGACGGCGAGCACGAGCGCGGCCGTCGCCAGCATGAGCAACAGCCGGGTTCGCACCGAAGACGCCATCCATTCGGACAGCGGCGTCAGAGCGAGGGCTTTTGTTTCGTTGGTATCGGGATACTCGGTCTGGAGTGCGAGGCTGATCGCGTCCGCGTCGGATTGCGCCTGCTGCATCGACACGCCGTCCGAGAGCCGCCCCACCATCAACCAGTTGTGGAATCGGCGGGCACCGGCGAAGGGTCCGCCGATCTGCATCGGCCGCCACACCTCGATATCGAGCATGAAGTGGAACCCAGCCGGCATCACGCCGACCACGGTGTGATCACTGCCGTCGATCCGGATTGCAGAGCCGACTGCGCCGCGGTTTTCGCCCATCTGCGTTTGCCAGAAGTCGTGGCTGACGATCGCAACGGTCGCGCCCAGCTGCGCATCCTGCTCGTTGAAGTTGCGACCGATCTGCGGCGCGACGTCCAGAGTGGCGAAGAGATTCCAGCTCACGTAGATGTGGTTGGCCCGGATCGGTTCGCGCTCCGTCACCACGGGCACCGGGACGTAGAACGGCATCAGCGCACCGAACCCCGAGAAGCTGGAATTTCGCGTGCGGTAGTCATCCCAGTCCGGCGCGGAGCCGACGGGATTCGAGCGGCCGTCGAAGGTCGTGGCGGCAACCACGAGGCGGTCCGCGTCCGGGTAGGGCAGGCCGTTGAGTAGCGCTGCCTCGACGAGCGAGAACGTCGCGACGAGCGACCCGATTCCCAGAATTAGCACCAGGAGAAGCGCCGCTGTGACACCGGGCGTGGAGCGGAGTGAACGCAGGCCGTACCAGACATCCTGAAAAAGGGTGCTCATGAAACTCGGTCGATCCGGGGGAGGTTGAGCGCTGAGTGCGTTGCGCGCGGCGAGTCGGCCCGAGAGTCGGGCCCACGCATACCGCGCGGTGATCGCGCGGGCCGCACGACTGAGCCAGCGCTGTGCGTCGTTGGAGCCGTCGCTCGCAGCGCGGTGTCTCCAGGTCACCCACTAGCGAGCGGGTGGCCCAGCCGTTGGGCGCGACGCGACGCAGGACGTGCGCGCACCAGCGGGGGAACCTCGGGCCGGACTCCAACTAGTCGCCTCGCACGGTGTCGAGACCATCCCAGAGAGCGTCGAGGTACCCGCGCACCTCCTTGAGCTGGCGAACACCCTCGGGGGTTACCGCAACATGGCGGCGAGGCCGCCCGCCACGTCCCGGCTCGGCCGGCGCGCTCGTGGAGGCAAGCAGTCCACGCTGTTCGAGCCGATCGAGCGTTACGTACACAGCGCCCCGAGCTACGTTGCGCTGCATCTTCGTTTCCAGACGCTCGCGTATCGCGGGTGCATAGGCGTCCTCACCGATCTGAAGGACGGCGAGCAAGACGAGCTGTTCGAAGCTGCCGAGGAGGTTTTGGTTACCCATGTCAACAGTGTAGGCATTGATCATGCGACAGAGCAAGGTGGCCCCGGTTGCGTCACAGAGCTAGAGTCGCGGCGTTGATGTGACCGACGGAGGGATTCACGATGAGGAAGCGGCCGGTAGTTCTGGTTCTTGCGTTGGTGATGGCCGCCTGTGCTGCCGAAGCTCCGGCTCCGGAGTCGGGCCCACAGCTCGACGCGCTCGTGGACGACTACATCGCCTTGGTGGGTCAGCGCTCTAGCGGGTGGGACCCCACCACATTCCGCGCCGATGGCAGTCCGGATCTTTCGCCAGAGCGTTTTGACGCCGACCTCGAACCGCGCCGGGCGCTGTTGCGACGTCTCGAAGCGCTGCCCGTCGACGGTCTCGCGCTCCCCGAGCGCACCGACCACACGGCCATGCTCGGGTTTCTCCGCACCGACCTCTACAGCGCCGAACGCCGGCGCCCGACCGAGAGTGAACCGCTGCTCTATGTGCCGGTGGGCGCGGTGAGCCGGCTGTTCCCAGACCCGGAACTTGATCTCGCCGTTGACCAGGCCAGGGCCGCTACGTTGCTGGCAGCGATTCCGAGCGCTCTCGATCAAGGCAAGACGCAACTGGGCGAACCGGCGCAGCGAGTGACCAACGAAGCCATCTTCCAGGTCCGCGCGACGCTGGCCAATCTCGATTCGAACTTGTTGCGTCTCGAAGGAGACGCCGCCACAGCAGGCGCGGCCGCCAGCGCAGCGCTGACGGAGTACTTGCGGTTCCTCGAAGAGGACCTGTTGCCGCGATCGACCGGAAGCTGGGCGATCGGGAAGCAACACTACGACTACATCCTGGAGACCCGGTGGGGAATGTCTGAGGACGCGGACGACATCATCGCCATGGGACGGGCAGCGTTTGCCGAAACGGTTGCGGAGGCGCAGGTTGTGGCCGAGCGCATCGCACCGGGTAGCGACTGGGTCGAGGTGTACGAGGAGCTGAAGCGCGACCATCCCACCGCCGAAGGGCTCAAGGATGCGTACCAGGAGCAGATGGATGCAGCCCAGCAGTTCGTCTACGAGCAGCGAGTTCTGACGCTGCCGGAAGGGGAGGCGGTGATCACTGTCGACACCCCGCCGGCCATGCGGCGCTCGTCGCCATTCGGCACCTTCGACAGTGTCGGACCGGAGGACGACCACCTCCAGGGACGTCTCGTACTCACTCCCATCGAAGAGGGTCTCACCCCAGAGCAGCATGAGGCGCGGTTGTCGGCCCACCACACCGCATGGGTTCCGATCATCGCTGTGCACGAGGCCTATCCCGGACACCACGCGCAGGCGCTCAAGGTCTACGAAAACCCACGCCGCCTGCGCCACTACGTGCGCGAGTCGATCTTCTCGGAGGGGTGGGGCCTGTTCACCGAGCAGCTGATGTTCGAGCTCGGTTTCTTGCAGGGCGACGATGTGAAACTCACCCAGCTACGCAATCGGTTGTGGCGGGCAGCGCGCGTGATCCTCGACGCGAGTCTGCACACGGGCCAGATGACTTTCGACGAGGCCGTCGACTTCCTGGTGGAAGAGGTGCGCTTCGATCGAGTGGCTGCCGAGCTGGAAGCAGGCATGTACACAGGTCGGCCCACCTACTTCCTCGGGTATCTCATCGGTTCGATGAAGATCGAGGAGATGCGAGACGACTGGGTGGCCATCCACGGCGAACCGACGGAGCCCCGCGAGCTCTGGGACCGCCTCCTGACGATCGGCTCCCTGCCGCCGGCACTCGTACGCGCGGAGCTCTTCGCCGAATAGGACCCGCTCAGCTAGTGGGCAAGTCGCCACAGGGGTTTGTGCGCCAATCAGGTGCTAGCATTTGATAGCAACTGGAATGTGATCGGGAGGAGGCCGTCAATGGCTCTTGTGCAGTTCAACGTAAGCGTAGATGAGGAAGTGAAGGGTGCCGTGGAGTCGCAATGCGCTCGCAGCGGCGAAACGATTGGCTATTTCGTGCAGGAGGCGATCATCGATCGTCTGGAGGAGCTCGAAGACATCGAGGATCTCAAGAAGATCCGACATGAGCCCACGCGTCCCTTCGCCGAGGTTGTGAAGGAGCTCGGCCTGGACAACGACGATTGATCTATCGTCTCGAAATCGCCCGCATCGCGGAGCGATATTTCGACCGGCTGGAGCGAGCAACACAGCAGCGACTGCGTGCGGCGATCGAAGAGTTGACTGAAGAGCCACGCCCCCGTGGATGCCGCAAGTTGCAGGGCTACGACGATGCCTACCGTATCCGCGTCGGTCGATATCGGGTGATCTACAGCGTCGACGACCAAGAAGTCATCGTCCTGATCGTGAAGCTCGGGCATAGGCGGGCCGTTTACCGGAAACGTTAGCGCCGCCGCTACTCCACCCGGCGAGAGGCGGCGTCGTCGATGAGCTTCACGATGTTGGTCTTGAGATTCATCAACTCTTCTTCGTGCACGTACATCATGTGTCCGGCCTCGTAGAAGTTATGGCGCAGGTTGCCCCGTAGCTCGCCCGGCAAGTTCATGTGGTTGGTGGTCCACTCCATCGCGTAGAAGGGCGTGGCGAGATCGTAGTAGCCGTTCTCCACCTGCACGATCAGGCTGGGGTTCCGGATCATCGCCTGCTCGAGGTCGCCGGCGACGTATGTGGCTCCTTGCCATCCACCACCGCCCCCGCGGCGGTTCCAGTTCCAGTTGCGCGCTCCGCCGCCGGTAACGTAGTTCGCGGTTGTCTCGAAGCCGAGCACGTCGCGCAGATACCGGTTGGCAGCAGCGGTGTATGCGCCGCTGATTGCCGTGGATTGCGGGTCGTATTGTGCGTTTTCACGCATCAGATCGTTCGTGAACCCGTCGTAGCGGGCATCGAGTCGCGAAACCACCATGCCGGAGGTGCGCTGGAGTTCGGCGCGGAACTGGCCGGCGTTCACGCGCAGGTTGGCGCGTTCCAGATAGTCCTCCGACAGACCGGTGTAGGCGGCGAGTTGGCTGCGCACGGCATCGCGCATCGACGCCGGCGCCTCCGAACCCATCGCGAGAACCTGCGCGTAGTCGCCGATGGCGAAGGCACGCACCTCGTCGAGCCACGTGCCCAGGTCATCAGGCCACTCCACCGCGCCGTGGTACGCGGCCGTGATCGCGTAGCTCGGAACGTAGACGACGAACGACGTGTCGTGCCCGGGCGCGAATAGAAGCGTCTCGAAGTCGAGTACCGCCGAGATCAACGACACGCCGGAGAAGTGCATACCGGCCCGGCCCTGGAGCTGATTCACCAGCACCGCGGAGCGCGTGGTCCCGTAGCTTTCGCCGAGCATGAACTTGGGCGAGTTCCAGTGCTGGTTGCGCGTCACGTACTGGGTGATGAACTGCGTCAGTGACGTGGAGTCCTCATCAATGCCCCAGAAGTCCGTGCCCTCGCCCTTGCCAACTACGCGGCTGAATCCCGTGCCGATCGGATCGATAAACACCATGTCGGTGACGTCGATGAGGCTGCCGGGATTGTCCACCAGGTCGTACGGCGGTGGCGGGGTATGCCCCTGGTCGTTCACAACGACCCGCTGCGGACCGAAGGCGCCCATGTGCAGCCACACGGAGGCCGAGCCCGGTCCGCCGTTGAAGACGAACGACAGTGGCTGGGTGCTCGAGTCCACATCGGTGCGGCGGTAGGCGGTGTAGTAGAGACTGCCGATCGCGTCGCCATCGTCGTTGACCAGATGCATGGTCGCCGCGGTGGCCTCGTAGGGGATCTCAACACCGTCGAGCGTGACGCTGTGCTGAGTGACCGACATCTGCTCTTCGGGAACAGCCCGTTCTTCCGTCGCGGCCCCGCGATCTTGTCCGAGGAGGTCGCTGGCAGGCGCTGCCACAAGTGCGAGCGTGATCAGCAGAAACACGATGGGGCTACGGCGCATATCGACCTCGGAATTCTCGCCGACACATGTCGTGTCGACCGGTAACGAAGAACCCTCGGATTCTAGGCGATATTCTGCTTCAGGACGGATTGATCGACTCGGCACGGATGCGGGCCAGTGTCGCGGTGATCTCTGACCACGGTGTCGGTGGCAGGTGCATTGCGAAGACGGTCTGGACGTCGAAGCCCTCGCGTTCCACGAGCGCCTCGATCTCGGCGAGATAGGAGGGCATGAAGAAGTCCGCGTCCGGGCCGCTCCGCTGGATCAGGTCGCTTGCGTAGAGCAGCCGGTGCGCCGGGAAGTAGACGGCAAGCATGCGCTCACCGCCTTCGCCATGGATCGGCGCAACCAGCATGCGGTTGTTGCCGCTGCCGATCTCTGTGCGTTCGCTGACGGCTTGGAAGTTTGCCGCGAGTGGAGCGCCGGCGAGTCGGTCCGGGCGCATGGTGCGAGGTGCCCCCACGAAGCGCTCGAGTAGAGGAATCGTCTGCTCGAAGGCAGCGACGGGCACGCCGGCGGCGACGAACTCGCGCACGCCCGCATGATGCGGCCAGGCATCTGACGTCGAGATCGCTGTCACAATCGGCACACCGTTGAACTCGTTGTCGATCCAGTCGAGAACCTGCGCGGCGTAGCTCGGAGAGAGAGGTGTTTCAAGGACGACGATGCCCTCGTCCGTCTCAACGACCCCGACGTTCCACATCCCTTGGATCTGGAGAACGCCAGGCGCCAGTTCGACCGGTTCGTGCACCGTGCCGCGGAAGTCTCCGCCCAGCTTGGCTGCGTCGGGTGCGCTGGCCTTGCGGGCCGTGAATCCTTCGCGCAGCGCGTCGCTGACGACGAACGCTTCACCGGCCCCAGGGTTGGCGTCGAATTCGAGAATCGTGGTGTCGCGATAGGGCATCTCGTTGCGTGACTCGCTCCACTGGCGTGGATACATGAGTCCGCCGGTCTCGAGGTGCCAGAGTGAATACTCGACCCGGGTGCGGACGTCGCCCCATGAAGCCCACATGCCGTACGGGTAGTCCTGCGTCCACTCCACGGCGGTCGGAAGCGCCGTGTGGCGGTTGAGATACAGCCGCACTGCACGATCCGCCCATTCGAACTCGACAGTCTGATTCTCGACACCCTGGAATTCCGTCGTCGGTCCCATTCGGAGTGAGCCGGATTCGAGTGCCGTCAGGAGGACACGTTCCGGTCCGAGTGCCAGAGATTCGGCGGCCTCGATAACCGCGTCGCCACCACCGGGCGCTGAGCGTTCACCGAAGAACATCACGGCCACTTCGTCTTGCACGAGTGTGCGCATTTCGAATCCGCCGGGCGGCATCACGATGGACTGCGCGCGAGCCGTACGGTCGAGCCGACGATTAACGAGGTCGCGGTGCTCGCGCCACTCCTCATAGCTGACGATGTACGGGCCCTCCGGCCGCTCGGACTGCTCCAGCATGTGCGTGTGCCGGAATCCCGCGATCGACGTGGCCTCGAGCGATTGCAATGTCGACGTTCCGCCCATGGCGTGGATCGAACGGTCGAGCAGTGCACGCGCGTCGTCCTGGGCGTGCACCGAGGACGCGATCAGCGTCGCGCCTAGAAAGAGAACGGAACGGAGAGGGCGCAAACGCATGGCGTGCTCGCAGAGGGGATCTGGCGACATGCGGCGAGTGTCGCCGGGCTCACCCGAACCGTCCATTGGACGTCAGCCAGTGGCCGAGCGGCGCGGCGGGCGGTAGGCCAGCGCGGCGAGCGGGGCCCTAGATCGCTTGCCCTAGAGCCGCCTCGAGGGCGCTGCGTCGCCGCCGACTCAAGGTGAGCCGCGTGCCGTCCTGCAGCAGCACGGCATAGCTGCCCCCGCGCCATGGTGCGAGTCGGTCGATGCGATCAAGGTTCACGATCGTGGAGCGATGAATTCGCACGAAGCGGCTGGGGTCCAACTGCGATTCGAGTCGCGTGAGGCTCGACTTCAACAGGTGCGTGGCATCCGCACTATGGATCCGTGCGTAGTAGTCGACCGCTTCGATCCAGTCCACCTGATCGACATCAAGAAGACGGGTGGCTTCTCCGTCGGGCACCGCGAGGCGTAGCAAGTAGTCGGTAGCCCCGCTGCGTACTTGATGAACGAGCGCATCGAAGGATGCCTTGGCATCCTGCCCAAGGCGCTCGCGGGCGCGTTCAAGGGCAGCTCGTAGTCGCGCCTCAGAGAATGGCTTCACGAGATAGTCCACGGCGTTGGTCTCGAACGCGCGCACCGCGAAGTCGTCGAACGCTGTGACGAAGATCACCGCCGGACTTTCGTTCGCCGGGAGTGCTTCGATGACATCAAATCCATCGCACTCGGGCATCTGCACATCGAGAACCATGATGTCGGGGCGCAGCGCGTGGACCATGTCGATGGCCTCCTTGCCATCGCGCGCCTCTCCGACTACGACGAATTCGCTATCGCCCTCGAGGAGGCTCACGACGTTGGCTCTCGCGGGCGCTTCGTCGTCGACCACCAGAACGCTGATTCGTTGCTTGGTCACGAGTTGAGCTCCGAGCGATATGGGAGAACCATTCTCACCAGGGCGCCGTCGGCCTCCATCGGTCCGAGTTGCCAGTCATCGCCATAGGCCTGGCGCAGTCGGGCGCGTGTCGACCGGAGTCCGGTGCCATCCTCCGCGTCAGCATGGAAGCCCGGCCCCGTGTCGTGCACTTCGAGGCAAAGTTGTGACTTCTCCCGCCGCGCGCGCACGGTGACGGTGCCGCGTTGCGAGGTTTCGCCGACGCCGTGCCGGAACGCGTTCTCGACCAACGGTTGGAGGACGAAGTGCGGCAGTAGGCCGCCGAGTGCGTCGTCATCGAAGTCGAGTTCAATGTCGATGCGGCCGCCAAACCGGGCTCGCTGGATGGCGAGGTACCGCTCGATCGTGTCCCGTTCGTCCGCCACCGTAACGAGAGTCGGCCGATCGCCGAGGCTGTCGCGCAGGAGATCGCCCAAGTGGACGAGGACATCGGCGGCCGCCTCATTGCGGTCCTCGCGCAACAGGCCCGTGGCGGTGTTGAGCGTGTTGAAGAGGAAGTGAGGCTGAAGTTGTGTTGCCAGCGACTGCAGCCGGGCCTCCGCGAGTTCAGTCTCCAATCGGGCAGCCTCGATTTCCCGCCGTCGCGCACGTTCGTTGGTGGCGACGAGGTGTTCCACGGCGACCACACCGACGTAAACGAGTGCGCCGAGCACCGCGTAGCCGCCGAGGCGGGCGGTTAGCACCAGCCCCACGCCGGGATCCGTCAGGATCTGTGGTTCGAACGCGACGATCAGGCCCACGTAGAGCAACTCGTGCAGAAGCACGAAGCCGATCATGGCGAGCGTGTGAAGGACTGTATTGCGAGCGGCGCCCGGCGAACGCAGCGGCAGGCGTCGCGTGACCTCAACGATTCCCGGCACTAGCAGCAGCCACACCAGCCAGGCGGCAACGGACCAGGCGAGCATCGGGAAGAGTCGGGCAGCCTCATTCTGCATCGCCGACGTCGCGTAGCTACCCGCGCCCGATAGCAGACCAAGGGCTACGGCTGCGCCTGTATAGAGAGCCGTGCGCCCGGGGGTGGCGCGTGTCTGTGCTGTGACGTCGTTCACGCTGAATCGGTCGGCGGGGATGATCACCCCATCCTGAGCCGCCGTTCCGCGCGGTGCAATGCCGAGCGCGGAGACTAGACCGCCTCGGCCATTGCGTTGCGGCGCGCATCTCCGCATGCGTGGCGCCGTCCGGTGTCCGGGTCGATATGGATTGCCTCGAAGGAGCCCATGCCCCAGTTCCACTGGTTCACAACGCCCAGGTCCAGGCCGCGCGCGTTGGCAGCGTTGCGGGTGGCTTCCGGGAAGTCGACCTCCACGGCCGGGTACATCGTGCCGCCTGGCGCGTAGGCGTTGCCAAACCGCGGCAGGTTGGTCGACGTCTCGATATCCATGCCATGGTCGAGCATGTTCGTGTAGTTCTGCACGATGTTCTGCAGGAGGCTTCCGCTCGGCGAGCCCGACGCAATCACGGGTTTGCCGTTCTTGAGCACCATGTTGGGCGCCACATACGTGGTGGCGCGCTCTCCGGGTCCGGGCATGACGCGGAAGAAGTGGGCGCCCGATGCGACGATCGTGTGGCCGCCCACGAACAGGCCGTTCGTCCACGGCAGCGACATGCAGGAGTGCAGCACGGTGGCAACGTTGCCCGCTGCGTCCACCGCGGTCACATGGCAACTGCCCGGCGGCGGCATCTCGCCAGTTTCCAGCGGCGCGTCCATCTGGAGTAGTTCGAAACGCGTCTTCGCGTACTCCTTCGACGCGATCATGTCTGTCGGCACGTCGTGGTACTTCGGGTCGCGGTGGCGTCCGCCGTCTGCGAACACCTGGGCGGCAATGCGATGCATCTGCCAGAGCAGTTCGGCCGATTCCGTGACCGGGCCGAGCCTCGCGATGTCGAGGAACTCGAGCATCTGCATGATCTCGATCACGTGCAGTCCGCCGTGATCCGGCGCAGGGGAGCCGACGAGGTCGTAGCCGCGGTAGCTGCCCCGTGCCGGCTCGTCGACGCGGACGTCGTATCGCGCGAAGTCGTCGGGCGTCATCACTCCGCCGGCCCTCTGAACGACGTCGCAATATTCGCGGGCAAAGTCGCCGAAGTAGAAGTAGTCATTGCCTTCCTCGGCGAGTCGTTCCAGCGTGTCGGCGGCGCGCTTCTGGTAGACCATCTCGCCTGGATTGATCAGGGCCCCCTCCGGGTACCAGATCTCGCGACCCTGGTCGTTGATGCCGATCATGTGCCCCATCGTGAAGGCCTCGCCCCACAGGAATGGGTGCACCTCGAAGCCGTCCCGCGCATAGGCGATTGCGGCCGCGCACAGGTCCTTGGAAGACATCGTTCCGTGCATCTCGCGCGACTTTTCGAAGCCCGCCCAGAATCCGGGAACCGCCGCTCCCATTCCGGTGGCGATCGATGCAGGGCCCCAGCCGGCGAGGTCGGCCATCGGCCGATTCATGCCGCCGCTGATGTAGTCGATAGAGCCCGTGGCGGCGTCGTAGTAGAGCATCCCCAGCACGCCAGTGATCCCGGTCATGTGGGGTTCGACGATGCACTGCGTCACGGACGTGGCAAGCGCGGCGTCAGCGGCGTTGCCGCCCGCGCGAAGTGCGTCGGTTCCGGCCCGCGTGGCCAGCGGGTGCGCGCAGACCACCATGCCGCCGTCGCCCTGCACCGCGTCCTTGCGGCCGAACACAGCCTTGGCGAGAAGCCGGCGCCGTTCCTCGGAATCTACCGATCCGGGCGTTGCGCCGGCCGTGCCGCCGCGCTCCGTGAAGAGCGTTTCGAGCGAGCGAGCTCCCGCCGTTGCCTGCGCCGGTGCGGCGAGTCCAGCAGCGAAGGCGCCAGTGCCGGCAAGCTTCAGAAAGTCTCGACGTCGGGTCTGCATGGTGATCTCCGTCTGGTGCGGCGGCGTCCAAGGCCCCTGCTTATCGCCGACTGTCGAGCAGAACTCAAGGGCGGGATCGGTGGACAACGGGTATCGTTGGCAAGTTCAGAGTTCCGCCCCCCTGGAGAAACCAGACCATGAAGCGTCTTCTAGCACTCGCCATTGCCGGCCTCGTCGTCTCCGCTTGCAGCAGCGTGAGCACGTCACTGGACTACAACCCCGACGTGGACTTCGCCAAGTACAGAAAGTACGAGTGGATCCCGACCGAGGGTCGCGCCGCCGACAACTTCGCGCACCTGAGGATCGTGAGTGCGGTCGACCGAATCATGGCGGCCCGCGGAATGACGAAGGTGCAGGAGGGCGGCGATCTCGCCGTCGGCTACCAGGCGACTACCGACGAACGCAGCACGTACACCACTGTGAGCGCAGGCTGGGGCGGCTACGGTTGGGGCGGCGGCTGGTACCGCGGCGGCATGGGGATGGGGACCTCCACGACGACCGAGAATCGCTACCAGGTAGGAACCGTGATCATCGGGATGTTCGACGGCTCGGACAAAGAGCTCGTGTGGACCGGCCAGGCATCCGACACGATCCGTCCGAACCTGACACCTGGTGAGCGGCAGGCTCACGTCGACGAGGTTCTGGGTGACCTCATGAGAGATTTTCCGCCCGGCAGCTAGTCCCGTTCAGCGCCAGATCGAGGAGCAGATCGCGATGAGAGCGAAGACCCCTTCCATTGTTCTCGCACTCGTCGCGGCGGCGGCCTGCGCCACACCGGAGCCGGCGGCGCCCGTAGTCGACCTCTCGCCTTCGACATGGCAGGCCGACTACGACACCTTCATGGCGGCACAGCTCGTCGACCGCACGTCTGCCGGGGTTGCGACGGGGAGCGGCGGTGCCGTCACTGTGGCCTACAACGGGCTGGCGGCGCGCGCCGGGCTCGAAGCGCTGAAGCAGGGTGGTAATGCGATCGATGCGGCGATGACGACAGCGCTTGCGCAGGTGGCCCTGACCGCAGGCGCGCCGATCAGCTACTTCGGCATCATGTCGCTCGTGTACTTCGAGGCGGCCACCGGCGAAGTACATACCATGAACGCCGAGTGGAACACCGTGCTCGGCGAGGACGACCCGGCGTCCATTCCTGGCGGCGTTGATCTCATGACGCCCGACGGCATTTACGGCAGCGAGGTGAGCGGTCGCACTGCGCTCGTTGGCGGGTTCATGAAGGGCGTAGGGGCGGCGCACGAACGCTTCGGGGCTTTGCCGTGGGAGCAGGTTTTCGCGCCGTCGATTCATATCGCCGAAGACGGCATGCCCGTGTCGGCCAAGCTGGCGGCGCAGTTCGCCGGACGCCGCGACGATCTGGCGAGGCTCGACGAGACTCGAGCCACGATGCTGCGCGAAGATGGGAGCGCCTGGCAGGAGGGAGATGTCTTCCGCCAGCCGGCGCTCGCCGCGACCCTCCGGTCGGTCGCCGAACAGGGCACGGACTACATGTACAACGGCCCGTGGGCCGAGCGGGTGGCCGCCGCCGTACAAGCTGAAGGCGGCAAGATGACCGTCGAGGATCTGGCGGCATACGACGTGCTCTGGGACGAGCCTCTTCGGGCGCCGCTCGGCGACTTTGAGATCGTCACCAATCGGCCCCCGAATGCCGGCGGCCTGGCTCTGATCGAGGCGCACAACGTGGCGCTGGCCACCGGGATGGTCGATGACGGCACTTGGTGGGAGTCGGCGGATGCCTTGCGCAAGGCGCTCGATTCCACGCAACTCGGCCTGATCAACTTCATCCCGGCCGACACCCTCGCGGTTGTCTATCCCGGGCTGGAGATCACCGATGCAAGTCGGATAACCCCGGAGTATGCGGCCGAGATGTGGGCCCGGATGGAAGCCGGGGCCCGGCTCACTCAGTGGGCGCCGGCACCGGAGCCTCGTCACTCGGACGACGTCGTCGTGATCGACGGCGAAGGCAACATCGCGGCCATCACCCACAGCATCAACGCCGTGCTCTGGGGCAAGACGGGAATCGTCGTAGACGGAATCACGGTCGGCGATCCGGGGTCGTTTCAGCAGGCGCAGATCGCCGCCACCGAGCCCGGTGGCCGTCTAGCTTCGCCCACCGAGACGGGCATCTTGTTTCGCGACGGCGAGGCCGTGCTCGGCTTCGCCTCGATGGGCTCGGGCCTGCATCAGCGGACCTTCGTGGGGCTGATGGGTGTGACGCAGTACGGCATGACCGTGGACGAGGCGATCAATGCGCCGGACTTCTTCTTTCCCCGCATCGATCCGACAACGTTCCAGACGACCTTCCGCGTGATCGCCGGAGGCTTCCCTGCCCAGGTACTCGACGGCACCGGTTACGGCTACGAGGAGGTCGATTTCGCCGACGTGCGCTTCGGCGGCGAGGGCATCTGGGTGGCGATCAGTCGAGACCCGAACACGGGCGAGCTCCGCGCTGCCTCACACAATCGCAACAACAGCGCTGCGGTGGCTTTCTAGTCGCCCCGGTGGTCCGCGCAGGATGCGGCGCCAGTCACTAGTTGCTGACAAGCGCCCTTGTCCGGAGCCGACGGGCTGTCGTCTCGTTGGGTGCTGCGGCAACGACGGCTTCAACCTGATCTGCCGTGAGCGGCCACTGCTCGATCACGTCTCCGAGGCACCAGACGCGCTGGCTCGGAGACTCGACCAGTTCGACCAGATCCAGCACGGCATCAAGCTCGACCTCGCGACCCCGGATCAGAGCGCCGATCAGTCGACGCCGCTTCCAGTCGGCCTGCAGACCGAGCACCTGAGCTCTGAGCTGGGCCGCGAGCTCGGTGTTCTCCGGCCGAGAGTCAGGCCGTTCATCCGCCGCGGGGTCGTCGAGCTCCGGGATGGTTTCCGGCGCAGATTCCTCGACGGCCTCGGTAGCTAATTCTTCTTCCTCATCCTCCTCGGGAGATTCCTCCGCGGGAGGCGCTTCGTCGCCGGGCTCATCCGACTCCTCGCTCGGTTCAGACGTCACCTCTGATCGGGGCCGCTCCGACTCGGCGTCGATCTCGGGTTCGGCCTGTTCGGCTTCCAGGTCGGGCTCCGGTTCGGGGTTCCCGGGCGCCTTCGCGGCGGCCTCCTCGTCGAGGGCTTCGCCCATGGCAACCAGCAAGTCGGACCCGACCTCGTGGTAGTCGCCGGAGCGCATCCGGTCGGCCATGATCTGTAGCTCTTTCGGATCCGCCTTGCCGATACGTTCAAGGGTGCGTTTCACCGCCATCTCGCCCTCGGTGAGGTGACCGTCGGCGCCGAACGTTTTCTCCAGGTGCTTCCAGGCGCTCTGGCTGCCAAGTGCGAGCGCGACGCGCTGCCGGTCTGCCGGCGCCAGGTCACGGACCTGGCGCCAGTAGTGGGCGAGCAGTCGCACCTTGCGCGGCAGTCCCTTCTCGGCGCGCAGCGCGCCTACGAAGTCATCCAGCGTGCGGAGTTTTGGAATGTCGCTCATCGCGGCGTTCCTACTCTTCGTCGCTGTCGTGCAGCTTCTCGTCTACCGAGCCGCGAAGGTTGGTCGCGGCAGCTCCCGGCAGCGAGGCAACGCCGCGCAGGAAGTCGTCGAGGTCGACCCCCGACAGCTGCTGCATGATCGGGCCCAGCTGGCTGAGCACCTGCACTACGTCTTCCGTCAGGCGGGAAGCTCCCGTACCGGTGCCATTGCCGCCCTGGCTGATGATCGTCGTGCTGCCGCCACGCGACAGCGGTTCCGACACTGCAGCGGCGATGTCTGGCAGCACCTTGAGGGCCTCGATCGACAGGCCGGCCTCGTTGTAGAGCTTCAGCGCCTCGGCGAGCTGGCGCCGCGCTTCCGCCTCGGCCGTACCCTTGGCCTCGATCGCCTCGGCTTCGGCCAGGCCAACGTCGCGGCGCTGCGCCGCCTCGGCCGCGGCCTCCTCCTCTCGGCGCTTGCGGTCTGCCGCCGCGCTCTGCTCGACCGCATAGCGATCGGCTTCCGCCCGTTCGCGAACGGTGGCATTGAGCTCGAGCTTCTGGCGTTCCACCTCCTTGGCGGCGATGAGGATGTCCTGTTCCTTCAGCTCCATTTCGCCGGCCTTCGTGGCCTGCGCCTCGGCGACATCGACTTCCTCGCGGATGTTTGCCTGCTTCAGCGACAGCAGTTTGTCGGCCTCCGCGATCTCTGTATCGACCTGGATCCGCTTCTCTTCCTTGCCGGATCGCGCCGCCTCTTCTTCAACAGCGGCGTCGCGGTCGGCGCTCGCCGTGGCGATGCGGGCGCGTTTCAGCGCCTCCTGAATCTTCGGCTGGCCCAGCGCGTCGAGGTAGCCCTGCTGATCCTGGATTTCCTGGAAGACGAAAGACTTGAACTCGAAGCCCATACCGTCGAGGTCACGATGCGCCTCTTCGCGGATCTTCTCCTGGAATGACTTCTGGTCGCGGTAGAGCTGCTCCACGGTCAGTGTTCCGACGATGCCGCGGAGGTGACCCGCCACGGTTTCCTGGATCGTTGACTGAACGCCCTTGGGATCGACCCCGAGGAAGCTGCCGGCCGCGCGCCGAATGGCACCGGTGGTGCCCTTCACCTTTACCTGCGCGACGGCCTTCACGTTGATCGGGATGCCCTGCTCGGTATAGACGTGCGGCAGGTTCAACTCGAGCGTCATGATCTTGAGCGAGAGGCGCTCGTAGGCTTCCCAACCAGGCCAGATGAACGTACCGCCGCCGCGCACGATGCGGTAGCCGGACGGCGCACCGTCTTCATCAACGGCGCCGCGGCCCAGAACTTTCTTGCGACCGTAGACGATCAGCGCTTCGTCAGGCCCGGCCTTCTTGTAGCGGGCTTTGATGACGATGTAGAGGAGAAGCAGTCCGATCGGGATGGCGAGCAGCAGCACGCCGAGCGACGCAGCGTCAATGAACGAAGGCATGGGGCGGACCTCCCGTCCTGGGGCGCGGCTGAATTGCCTGCCCGATTCTCTGATTCGAATTGTTCGCCGCAATGTCGCATGGCGAACCCCGAATACGCCAGGGTCAGTCTCCCCAATGGGGTGGGTTCCCATTCACTGGGGAGTCCTTCCGTTCAACGGTCGTGAATCGGCGTCCTCGCGCCGGGTTCGGTGGCCGATTCGGGTAGGATCGCTTGGTGCGACTGCCCCAGAACCGCTATGGAGACACATGAAGATGCGCCGTTGCCTAGCTGCCGGACTCATCGCCTTCGCCCTCATACTCGCGCCCGCGGCCGGCGCCCAAGAGGCGTATGACGATGTCGTCACCGCCGAAGCCGAGACGCAGGAAGGACTGTTCAGCGTCCACCACGTAGGGGACAAGCTCCTCTTCGAGATACCCGATGGCGTGCTCGGGCGCGACATGATCATCATGAGCCGCTACGCCAAGGCGCAGGAAGGGCTCTCCGGTTCGGGCTCGAACATGGCGCCGAACATGGTCGTGCGCTGGGAGCGCCACGGCGACCGCATCCTGTTGCGCGCGGTGTCCTACCAGCGCACTGCCGATGAGGGCTCGCCAGTTCAGATGGCCGTCGAGAACACGGCTTACCCGGCGATTCTGCACGCACTTCCGATCGAGGCGGAGGGTGACGGGACCTCAGTGGTTGATGTCACCGATGTCTATCTCGGCGACGCACCGACGTTCTCGTTACCGCGCCAGACGCGCCAGCGCCTGAGCGTGCGGCGCTTCGATCGCGATCGCAGCTGGCTCGAGTGGACACGCTCGTTCCCGACCAACGTCGAGGTGCGGGTCGTGCAGACGTATGCGGCGGATCAGCCGCCGTCGAGCGCGCGCGGAGGCTCGCTCTCGTTCGAGGTCAATCACTCGATGGTGATGCTCCCCGAGGAGCCGATGATGCCGCGCCTCTACGACGAGCGTACCGGACTCATCTCGATGCAGGTGACCGACTACTCGAGCGAGTTCCAGGGTGTCCGGCCCCACCGTTACCTGATCCGCTACCGGCTCGAACCGTCAGATCCGGAGGCGTACGCCCGCGGCGAGATCGTTGATCCGGTGAAGCCATGGACGTGGTACATCGACCCGGCCACGCCCGAGTGGTGCGGGCACCAACCGAGGAAGAGGACCCGAACTTTTCGTTGCTCGATGCCCGCTACTCGGTGGTTCGCTACAACGCGACGATGGTTCGTTCGGCCAACGCCGGTGCCGACGTGGTCGACCCGCGCTCCGGCGAAGCGATCCGGGCGCATATGAACTTCTACCACGGCCTCGCCGAACGGATGCGGTGGCAGCTTGTGTCGCAGGTCGGCGCTGCCAACTTGCACCTGGCCACCAACGAGCTCTCGCCGGAGGACCTCGGCGAAGCGATTCGGTATGTGGCCTCGCACGAGATCGCGCACGCCGTCGGTCTGCCGCACAACCAGCGCGCGAACTTTGTTTATCCGCCCGAGTCCCTGCGGGATCCGGAGTTCGTACGGCAGAATGGCCACTCGGCCTCGTCTGTCGGTCGTACGCGCTTCAACTACGTTGCGCAGCCTGGCGACGGCGTTCCGCCGGAGCGCCGCGTCGGCGTCTGGGACAAGTTCGCCGTTCTCTGGGGTTATCGCGTGATTCCAGGCGCTACCACCCCGGAAGAGGAACTCGAGACTCTCAACCAGTGGATCGTCGAACGCGCCGACCAGCCCTGGTACCGATTCGGCTCGGCGCTCTTCGGCATGGACGTCGAGTGGGATCCCTACCGCATGACCGAGGGCATCTCGTCCGATCCGATTCTTGCGGCGCGTTATGGCATGCGGAATCTGATGGGCGCGTCGGAAAGTCTCATGGAGTGGATCCTCGCTCCGGGGGACGACTACTACGAGCTCGAAACGCATCACCTGCAGTTGCTCACGCAGTGGAATCGCTACGCCGAGCATGCGGCGGCCGCGGTCGGTGGCTCGTCGACGCACCACAAACGCTTCGGCGAGGACGGACCGGTCTACGAGCCGATCCCGCGCGAGTATCAGATCGAGGCGATGGACTTCTACGACGAGTTCATCCTGCAGACGCCCGGTTGGGCTCTCGACCTCGCGCAACTACGCCGATTGGAGCATGCGGGCGTAGTGGAGCGCGTACGCGCGTATCAGGAGCTCGGCGTGCAGCGCCTGCTCAACCACGCGCGACTGGCTCGCCTGATCGAGCAGGAAGCCTTCCTCGGTGACAATGCCTACCGTCCGGCGGACATGCTCGACGACGCGCGCGCCATGATCTGGCGCGAGGTGTCCGAGGGCGAGCCCATCGACACGTTCCGTCGCAACATGCAGCGTGCCTACTTGCAGCAGGCGCACCACCTGCTCCACGAGGCGGAGTCGGAGCACTGGGCACCGCCGCGCTCGGGCAACCTGCGTGTCGGCAACAACAACGATCCGCCGCTGAATGCCGATCTGCACATCGCGCAGTCGGACATCCGGCCGTTGATCCGCGATCAGCTGCAGCTACTGCGGGGCGAGCTTCAGGCTGCGTTGGATGCTGGAGTAGGCGACCGCATGACGCGCATCCATCTCGAAGACGCGATCGTCCGCATCAACGGGACGATCGGCGGCTAGGCAGTCCGGAAACGACAAAGGCCGGGGCAGTATTGCGCTGCCCCGGCCTTCTTGTGTCCAGCGACTACGAGGCGTCGCGCAACGCCGTCGTCGGATTCGTGCGTGCGGCGCGCTGTGCCGGGATGAAGCCGGCGAGCATCGCTACGGCCAGGAGCATGAAGCCCATACCCAGGTACGTCACCGGGTCGGTGGCGCCGACTCCGTAGAGCTGTGATGCCATGAGTTGCGTGGCGAGCAGAGCGCTGGCGAGTCCGAGGGCGAGGCCGATCCCGGCCATGAGCGCGCCTCGCCGCACCTCCTCCATCAGCACGTTGCCGGGTTGCGCACCCAGCGCCAGGCGAATGCCGATTTCTCCGCGACGCTGGCCGACCGAATACGAGATCACCCCGTAGATGCCGAGCGACGCGAGCAGCAGGGCAATCCCGGCGAATCCGGTCAGCATGCCCATGAAGAACCGTCGCGACGACACGGCGCGATCTACAAGTTGTTCGATCGGCCTGAAGTCGGTGAACGGAATCAGCGGATCGACCTCACGTACGGCGTTGCGAACCTGCCCCGTCATCGCCTGCGGATTGCCCGCTGTGCGGACCACGAAGCTCGATGAGCGGACGGGTAGCTGGGGCACGAGAAAGTACATCTCCCGGCCGGAAGCCTCGTCCATCGCGTTGTGCCGCACGTCGGCCACCACGCCGATGACCCGTGCTTCGTTCTGTCCACCCACGGCGTATTGGCCGACGGCTTCCTTCCCGGGCCAGAGCGCCTTCGCGGCCGTCTCGTTGATGATTATCACAGGGTCGCCGTCCGCATCGTCTGCGCTGAACGCACGACCTGAGAGCACCGGGATGCCCATCGTGGCGAAGTAGCCGTCACCCACCAGGCGGACGTAGGCGCTGCCGCTGAGTTCGCCTTCTGTGTCCTCGGCTGGGCGCAGGCCCCAGCTGCGGTTGCCGTCCAGCGGGAGGTTGTCCGTCAGTGCGACCGACTCGACGCCCGGGATTTCCATCAGCCGATCGCGCAGCTGGCGCTGGAGCGCCACGACGTCCGTGATGTCCGCGTAGCGGGACCCAGCGTTGACCTGGAAGCTGGCTCGTCCGGTCGGTTCGAAGCCGAGTTCCACGTCGAGAATCTGGCCGAAGCTGCGAATCAGGAGGCCGGCTCCGATGAGCAGAGTGCAGGCCAGCGCGACCTCCACCACCACGAGGGACGAGCGCGTTAGAGATTGGGCCCGGCTGCCGGTCGCACCACGGGTGGACGTGCCGAGATCGGCAAACGGGTCCCGGCGCGTGACCTGGATTGCAGGTAGCGCGCCGATCAGAAGTGCCACTGCGACCGCGAGGCCGGCGGTGAACAGAAACGCGGTGACGTCAATGCCGGCACGATCGAGCAGAGGCAGAACGACTCCCTGCGACTGGCCGATCCAACGCATGGCGCCGATTGCGAGGCCGAGCCCCACGGCAACGCCGAGTCCGGCAAGCAACAGGCTCTCGGTAACCAGCTGCCGCACGAGGCGGCTTCGCCCGGCACCGAGAGCAGAGCGCACGGCCATCTCGCGGCGGCGCGACACGCCGCGCACGAGCATGAGGTTGGACAGGTTGGCGCACACGATCAGCAGCACCATTCCAACCGCGCCCCAGAGGAGCCAAAGTGCACCGCTAACGCTCTTGCTAACGTGATGGCTCAGTGGACTGACGAAGCCCCAGTAGGTCCAGCCATCGAGCTCGGGTTCTTCATCGTCCAGCCGGAGATTGATCGCGTTCAGCTCGGCCTGCGCGGCGGGAATGGTCGCGCCAGGCGCGAGGCGGCCGACGACCGACATGGTGTTGCCCCAGAACGTCATGTTGTCGAGAACCGCCGGGATGAACACCTGGACGTTGTACCCGGGCTCGAATACCGAACCGAAGTCGAAGTCGGGTGGGGTCACGCCGACGACGGTCCAATCGTTGTCGTTGAGGTCGATCATTCGCCCGACGATCGAAGAGTCGCTCTCGAATCGGCGTTCCCAGAGTCCGTGGCTGAGAATCACTGCTGGCGGGCCGTCGGGCACGACTTCGCCCGGCTCGAAGAACCTTCCGAGGTGCGGCTCGATGCCGAGCATCGGGAAGAGATTGTCGGTTACACGGACGCCGACCAGACGTTCGGGCTCCTGCCCATCGCCGGTGAGCGCCCAGCTGCCACGCGTGAAGAACGGGCTGTAGCCGCCGAACTCGTGGATCAAGCCGCTGCTTGCCTGCCAGTGCTGCATCGTGAGAACGCGCGAGGCGAGCGCCGATGGGTTGGTTGAGCCGGGATTCTCGCGGTCGCCGTTCTCGATCCATATGAGACGGTCGGGCTCCTCGAAAGGCAGGGGGCTCAGCAGGAGCGCGTCGACCAGACTGAACACGGTTGCGTTGGCGCCGATACCGATGCCGAGAATCGCGACCGCGACGAAAGTGAAGCCGTAGTCACGGCGAAGGTTTCGAAAGGCGTATTTCAGATCTTGCAAGACACTTTCCAGGGTGGGGAGTCCGCGGGCTTCGCGGTGAAGTTCATGAGCGACGCTCAGATTGCCCACGGCGATGCGGGCTTCGCGGCGTGCCTGTGTCCGAGACATCCCGGCCGCAACCTTGTCGTCCGTGAGCATCTCGATATGAATCTCGAGCTCGGCCGCCAGATCGTCGTCCAGCGGCCTCTTCCGAACCACAGCGAGAAGCTTGCGTAGCCACAGCATCAGTCGGCGTCCTGTGGGCCGAGCACGGCCCCGATCACGTCGGCCAAACGCCACCAGGCATCGGACTCTTCGGCGAGCTGCTTTTGCCCCCGCTCGGTGATCTCGTAGAACTTGGCGCGACGGTTGTTGTCGGAAACGCCCCACTCGGCAGCGATGAGCTTCTGCTGAGTCAGCCGTACCAGCGATGCGTAGATGGTGCCCTGGTTGAGCATCACCTGATTGCCGCTCACCTGTTCGATGCGCCGTGCAACGCCGTAGCCGTGCTGGGCGCCGAGGGTGTCGAGCGTGCGGAGCACGAGCAGATCGAGAGTGCCCGGCAACAGATCGAGTTTCGGCATGTCATCTCCTGTGGTTATGCCACAGGAACGTAACATACTCCTGTGGCCAGCGCACAGGAGATTAGATGCAGGATACCGCCGAGAGGTTTGCTCAGGCGTCGGCGGGCAGCAGACGGAACGGCTTGCCGGCGGGTCCCATGACGGCTCGGAAGTGTCTTTCGTCGAGGGTGAGCACCTCGGCGCACCCATGAAGTCGTCCGAGCGAGATGATCGAGGCATCGGCCAGGCCGAGCCCGAGATCACGGTATTCCGCGACCACATCGCGAGCAACGCTCACCTCGAGCGGTGTGAATTCCGCGAGTTGATAGGCGCCACGGGCGACCTCGTCGAGCAGGGCGAGCTCGGCATCGACGCCGGCGAGCTTCCCCACGAGATAGTCGAGTTCGGCCAAGACGAACGGCGAGAGCAAGAACGATCCGGTGTGCGACTCAACAATCGCGCGGCAGCTCTCGTGCCGACGTTGATCTTTGAACATCGCCGACAGGAGGCCGCTCGTATCGACGAGCACTAGTTCTTGCCGAAGTCGCTCAGAAGCTCGTCGACGTGCTCAGCGGCCAGCGGGTTCTCCAGCACGTGGGGCCCGAGTGGCACGTTCGGTCGCGGCCCGGCGGCCCGGTGCACACGTTCGGCGATCGCTTCGCGGATCAGCTCTGCCTCGCTGCGCCGCTCGGCTCGCGCGCGCATCTTGAGCGCAGCCTTGAGGTCGTCCGGGAGATACACCGTCGTTCGTTTCATGACATACATAGTGCCATACCTTCTTTCGTGCCCACATATCGGTGGCCTTCTTTGATGTGAGACGGCCTGCGGAGTAGCTCTTCCGGTGTGAGAGCCTCCGGCGTCAGAACTCGTCGGGCCAGCCTGCGTAGGGGGCAGTGGCGAGACGGCCGTTGCGATAGCGGCGGTCGTGGCTGATTTCGGCTCCGGCCCAGTCTGGGATATCCACCGTTTCGTCCTCGGCGCTCAGTTCGATCTCGGCCACGACCAGGCCTTCGTTGTCGCCGTGGAACACGTCGACCTCCCACTCTTGGTCGCCATGTGGCACCCGATGGCGAGTCTTGTCGATAACCGCACCCGTGACGTTGTGTTCGAGCAGGTGCTCGGCCTCGTCCACCGGAATCGGGTACTCGCGTTCGACACGGGTGATCCCTTCGGTCGCGCCCTTGAGCGTGAGCCACGCCTGATCGCCGGCGACGCGGGCGCGCACAGTAAGACTGCCGGTGCTCAGGTAGCCCTGACGCATTCGGGTGGCCGATGATGCGTTGGACTGCCATGCGTCGCTGGTCACCAGGAACTTGCGTTCGATCTCCAGGGGCGGGCTGCTCACGAGTCTTCCTCCACGTCGACGTGATCGGTGAGAATCTTCGCCAGATGCTGGGCGGCCTGAACACGTGCGTGTCGCTTGTCGTTCCCTGCGATGACCGTCCAGGGTGCGTTCGCGGTGCTGGTGCGCGCCAACATCTCCTCAACGGCCGTTTCGTACTCGTCCCACTTCTGACGATTACGCCAATCTTCATCGGTGAGCTTCCATCGCTTGTACGGCGTTTCCTTGCGGGCTTCGAAGCGGCGCAACTGTTCTTCCGGACTGATGTGGATCCAGAATTTCACTAGCGCGATGCCTGCGTGCCCTAGCTGACGCTCGAACTCGTTGATCTCGCGGTAGGCACGACGCCACTCGTCTTCCTGAGCGAAGGCTTCGACGCGTTCCACCAGTACGCGCCCGTACCAGCTGCGATCAAACAGTGTGAGTTGTTTCTCATCGGGTGCGATGAGGCGTCGCCAGAAGCGCCACAGGTAGTGATGCACCTTGTCGTCTCCCGCGGGCGCCGCGATCTGGTAGACGTGAAAGCCTCGCGGGTCGAGCTTTTCCGTGATTCGACGGATATTGCCGCCCTTGCCGGCGGCGTCCCAACCTTCGTAGACCACGATGGCCGGGCGCTGCTGGCGGTACATGCGCAGCGCCAGAGAGCGCAACTCAAGCTGCGCCTCGAGCAGGGCCTTCGAGTAAGACTTCTTGTCCAACGCCGCGCTCAGGTCGACCTGGCTAAGCATCGTCCCGCTCCGGTCTCTCGGGCGTTTCAAAGCCACGTCGCTCCAGGCCTGCGCGCATTGCCGCGGCCACAGCCTCGAGCACCTTCACCCGGGCCCAGTGGCGATCTGTCGACTCGACGATTGTCCACGGCGCCCATTCGGCCTCCGTGTGTTCGAGCATGAGCTCAGTGGCCGTCGCGTACTCGACGTACTGGGCGTGACGTTCCCAGTGCCTCGGCGTGACCATCCAGTCGAGAGCGGCGTCCTCCTCGCGTTGTTTCAGTCGCCGTTCCTGTTCGTCCGCCGAGATGTGCATGAAGAGCTTCACGATCTCGTATCGATCGTCGGTCAGCATGCGCTCGAAGCTGCGGATCGCCCCGTACGAACGCTCGCACTCCGGGGCGCCGGTGGCGCCTTCGACGCGTTCGATCAGTACGCGGCGATACCAACTCCTGTCGAAGATCCCCATCTTGCCCCACGACGGAGTGGCCACCCAGAAGCGGGCGAGCCACGGCATCGGTAGCTCGTGTGTTCGCGGTGCCCGCACGCTGTGGAGGTGGTAGGCACGCGGTTCGAGACGGCGCGTCAGTCGCCCGATGGCAGCGCCTTTACCGCACGCCTCCCAGCCCTCGAACACGACGATCGTCCCGACGTTGGCCTCGCGACACGCTCCCTGCAGCCGGTGCAGGTAAAGCTGCAGGTCGGGAAGGAGCTTCTTGTAACGCGACTTCTTCAGCCGCTTGTCGAGGTCGACGGTTTCCAGCATGACGGCCGCTACCGTAGCGCGACCGACGGCTGCTGCCTATCCGTCGTACCTACTCCCGATGGGTGACCTTGCCGTCCATCATCGTCAGTCGCACGGGCGTCGATGAGATCTCGCCGGGGGCTAGCTCGTCCACCCGTCATGCATTCAGGTGGGTGCTGAACCGCGACTCTGCGCGTTGATGCGCTATAATGATCAGACCAACCATTTGTTGTGTGGGGGCGCGCAACGGGCCGGCGCAAACAGAAGTGCGCCGCGACTATGGGTGTTGGTATGAAGCGGTTCATCGGCGGCCTCCTGGCATTTGCTCTCCTCGTAACCGTTTGGCCGGCCACGGCAGTCGCGCAGGATGGTGGCGACACCACCGATCGGTTCGTGCACAACGACTGGCGGCGCGACCGCTTCTACCTTGCGGCGGGCGGCCTGGCCGCCCGGCACGACACGATCGACGAGTTGAACGCGCGCGACTTCCCCGTCGGCCGCGTGATCGACTGGGAAGACACGCTCGGTTTGGCCGAGAACACGACAACGTTCTGGGCCGAAGGGCACCTCAAGCCGCACCCGCGTCATCGTTTCCGCTTCAGCTACTACCAGGTGAAGCGGGGTTCGGACGCAACGGTCATCAACGAGGAGATCCAGTACGGCGATCTTCTGATTCCGCTCGAGGTCACCGTCAACACGCGGTACAACACGCGGACCATTCGCGCCGACTACCGGTTCTCGGTGATTCAGAGCAGGCGCGTCGACATCGGAATCGCGCTCGGCCTCTACGTCCTCAAGCTCGAGGGTGAGATCGGGATCAACGGCACGACGCTCGGCGAGAGTGTGTCCGAGTCAGCGCCTCTGCCGATGGCGGGCATCGATATCGAGTGGGACTTCGCGCCGAAGCTCGTCTTCAAGGGCGGCTTCCAGGTGCTCGGGATCAAGGTCGGTAGCGACACCACGGTTGACGGTAACTGGGGCGAGTATCGCGCTCGCATCGAATGGATGCCGTTCCGCAACTTCGGCCTCGGTGCCGGCTATCTGCACAACACGATCAACGCCGACATCGTCTTCGGCAGCGGTGTGATTCGCGACTGGTCGATCAACTACAGCACCGGCGGAATCACCTTCTACGGGATCCTCTCGTTCTAGCCACTCTTCTAGCGATCCGACGAGCGACTATCGCGTGAGGCGCTGCTCGAACTCCGGTGAGCGCAGCAGCGCGAGCACGACATCCGCGTAGCGTCGCCGCTGCACGTCGTCCAGATACTGCCGTACGCCGCCGCTGTCGATACCGCGTCCCAGGATTCCCTCGTAGAGGCTGCCCAGTAGCTCCTCGGAGTCGAGGTTCGTCGTGCGACGCTGGAACTCCTCACTCCGCACCATGGCGCTCACCTGACTCTCGAGATTGCCGCGTTCGATCTCGGACACGGCGCCGCGGAACCCGCCATCATCCGGTTCGCGGCCGAGCAGCCCAACGTAGAGTGCGTTGGCGATGACCTCGGCCTCCGACCGTGCATATTCGGTGCGGCCACGCGGATCGATCTCGATATCGATTTCCCAGACGAAGTTCAGGTTGTTGGGAAGCCAGAGTTGCAGGGTGCAGCGCCCCTCGGAGGCGGTGGCCTCGATTTCAAGCCGGCCCTCGTCACGCTCCTCGATGCGCAACATCGAGTCGCAGCGATAGTCGTCGTACGCGAGAGCGAATCGATCGAGTGGGAATCGCGAGCCGCGTTGGTCGCGGGCCTCGATCTCGAGTTCGATGCGCTCGCGGGGCGCGAGTTCCAGATCGTCGCGCTCGTCCAGACGGTCAGTGTTGCGGTCCGAATCAAGCAGCAGGAGATCGGCCCGGCACACCACGGGGCGCGACCAATTGCCGCAGTCCTGCGCGATCGCAGTGTCACTCCAGACAATCAACCCGAGCCCGAACACCAACGCCACCGCTTTGCGAATCCGCATCCCCTGAATCTCCTTGCGACCTGGCATCAGCTGGCGATGCAATGGTCATGCTTGGGCCCGTTGATGTCGACTCTATCGAGGCCGCGCAGACCACGCCACAACCTATTGGTCGGCCAATGTCCGTTTCGTTCTAGAACATCGTGTTGTGGCTGCTCTAGCGTTGCGCCCGGCTGGTCCCCGTCAGCATTCCGGTCCTGGACAGGGGTGCACGTCTATTCTACCGTTTGGAATAGTCGGCTCCCCGTCGAACCTGCCATCGTCACGCTGGAGCCGCACGAATGTCGCTTGCCCGCCACGCCCGCGCCCTACCGCGAGCCCGCCTGTTCGTTGTCGCCCTTGGGGCTCTGTTTCTTGTAAACGTGGACGTTGCGTCGTCGCAGGAGCAGGGCTGGCCGCGCTGGCGAGGAGTCGACTCCTCCGGCGTCGGAAGTCTGGTAACGCCATGGCCCGCACAGCCCGAGCTTCGGGTTCGCTGGCGCCAAGAGATCGGCACCGGATACTCCGGCATCGCCGTTGCCGAGGGTGTGGCGGTGACGTTGGCGGCTGAGGGCGGCACAGATTCCGTGGTCGCTCTGGACGCCGGAACTGGTGACGTGGCCTGGCGCTCGTCGTTGGGGACCGCGTTCAAGGGTCGTGAAGGTGCTGTTGATGGGTCCACGTCGACGCCCGCGATCGCGGACGGGATCGTCTTCGCGGTCGGTGGCGAAGGCGTTCTCGTGGCTCTGGATCTGCTCGATGGCACGGAACGTTGGCGCATCGACTTCGTCGACAGATTCGGTGCTCCCGTGCCTCACTGGGGCTTTGCGGGTTCGCCTCTGATCGTCGGAGAAGTGGTCATTGCCGGCACCGGCGGTGAAGACGGCATGGCGATGGCTGCTTTCGATCGCACCACGGGCGAGCTGCGTTGGCGGGCTGGCGAAGACCTGATCAGCTACCAGTCGCCTGTGCTCGCTCCGGATCGCACCACGGTGATCGCGGCGGGGGATGAGCGCATCTTCGGACTGGACTCGGAAACCGGCGCGATCCGCTGGGAACGCGAGCACGGTTCGGCCAACTTCTTCGGGCGCATCGTGAACCCGGTTCTGCTGGATGAAGGCCGCATGTTGTTGACCGGTCGTGGCGGTGACTCGGTGGCGACTACGACCGAGGCGGCTACCGGCGAAGGTGTCGTCTGGGAGTCGCGTTTTCTGAAGAACAACTACGCCACGCCGGTGCTAATCGGCGACAACGTCTTCGGCTACAGCGGCACGCTACTCGCCGCTGTAGATGCCTCTACCGGCGTACTCGCCTGGCGCTCCCGTCAACCTGGTGACGGGTTCGTGGTTGGCGCTGGCAGGCACCTGATCGCGATCACGAAACGCGGCTCGCTGCACATCGACGAGGCGACCGCCGACGAGTATCGCGAGGTGGCTTCGCTAGAACTCTTTGATGAGCTCGTTTGGACTCCGCCATCCGTCGCCTACGGTCGGATCTATGCGCGCGGGTCCTTCGGCGAGATCGCTGCCGTGGACGTCGTGGCCGGCGCCGTCACTGCGGACGCGGATATCTCTGTTCCAGGCAAGATGCCCGAGACGGAGTTCGGGCGATGGGTAGCCGAGGTTGAGGCCGCAAGCGAGAGCGAGCGGGCGGAGCTGATCGACGCGTGGTTGAGTGCGAATCCGCAGCTGCCCCTCCGGGAGGGCTCGAACGTTGTGCACTTCGCGCATCGCGCCGACGTAGAGGACGTGGCACTCCAGGCCTCCGCTCTCGGCTACCGTCGGCAGACGCCGCTGCACCGCATTGCCGGCACCGACTTCTTCTACGGATCGTTCGAGTTCCCGTCTGACACGCGCGGCACGTATCGCTACCTGGTGGACCTGGATAACCACGTCGACGATCCGCTCAACCCGTGGCTCTGGGGCTCGCGCCTATACGGCGCTGCCGGGACCCTGATGCTGATGCCCGACGCCGACGTGCCGGACGGTAGCGTCGTGGTCCCGCGCGACGAGTGGGTAGCGCCGTTCGATGCCGTCACCGTGCCGGTGCCGCAGAGGCCGGAATTCTCGATCGGCGGTGGGGCGTGGGGCGGTGAACGTCGGATATGGACCTGGCTACCCCCGAGCTATGAGGATGATCCCACTGCTCGATATCCAACGGTCTACGTGCTCTACGGCGGCCAGTTGCTGCTTCGCTCCGACGTCTCTGGGGTGGTCAATTCCACGCTCGGAAAGACGGCCGCTGAAGCAATCGTCGTTTTCATCGACAACCAGAGCGCCTATGAGTACGCACGTTCGCAGCATCCTGCGCACGAGCAGATGCTCATCGAGAACATCGTTCCCGAGGTCGATGCCCGATACCGCACGCGACCTCGTCCCGAGGAGCGGATCATCGTGGGAGCCGACGAGGCCGGCTTTGCCGCTGCGACAGCCGTATTAGGACACCGCGACGTCTTCGGCAAGGCCGTCATCCAGTCGATCGTCCCGATCGGAGCGGGCCGCGCCGATTTGCTCGCGATGATCGGCGACCGCTCGGCTGAGCCGGCATCGATCTATCTCGATTGGGGCATCTACGACAAGTACTTTGCTCCCGATGGCACCGACGTGCCCAGCTATAGCGCGGAGCTGCGCGATGCCCTGATGTCTGCGGGGCATGAGGTCAGCTGGGCTGAGCACAACGACGGTTCAGACTTCCCGATCTGGGCATGGCGCCTCGGCGCCGCTCTGGAGCGATTGTTGCCCAGGACACGCTGAGCGGGCCCATGTTGGTTGCTGACGGAACACGCCAAGGGGTCGCAAATTCCGGAGCGGGCGAGTTTCATATCCGGGTGCCCCGGTTCCATGGAGGTGGTTCGTCGTGCGTATTTCTCTGGGAAGCGGCCGAGCGCGGTTGGCCCGCGCGGCCGCGCTGTCCGGATTGCTCCTCACGCTTGCAACGTGCTCGGACCAGGCGAGCGAGCCCGGCTCAGTTGGCGACTGGGTGGGAACGATCGCCATCGAGGGCCCTACCACCACGGTCGTCAACGAAAGTGGCTCGGTATGGGGCGCGGCCGGACACCTGGTTGAAGAACTCTCGATTGGTGTCGAAGAAGGCGCGGACGAGTACATGTTCGGCATGGTCACCACACTGACCGCGACCGACGATCGGATCTTTGTGATCGACGTGCAGGTACCCGTGGTGCGGGAGTACGACCACGACGGCCAGTTCATCGCGAACCTCGGGCGTGCGGGCGAGGGGCCGGGAGAGTACGGGGAGCCGGCCATGATCGCTGCTCACGAAGACCGGGTGTTTGTTGGTGACGCGACTGGTCGGGTCGAGGTGTTCGCGGCGGTAGGTGAGGCGCTGGAGAGCTGGTCATCCTTCCCCGCCCGCTGCTGCGGTTGGCCCATCTACGCCCTGGATGCCGTAACCCTCTGGGCGCCCGTGAAGCAGTGGCTGGAAGACGCGGACCGGGAGCGACGATATGGAGTCCAAAAGGTGGGGAGCGATGGGGCGCTTGGGGACACGGTGTGGATCCCGGAGCTCGACTACGAGCAAACGAAGTTCCAGCTCATGGAGGGCGTCGAAACCACGACTCCGTTCAGCCCGTGGCTTGTGTGGAACCCCACGCCGTCCGGTGGCCTGGTAGTTGGCACATCCGATCGATATCGCTTCGAGATGCACCACGTCGACGGGACGACCACTGTCGTCGAGCGTTCCTGGGACCCCGTGTCTGTGCCAGCCGAGCACCGCGAGTACGAGCGGCTGAAGACGATCGCGGGCCGCAGGCGACTCAACCAGATCCCCCCGCAATGGGACGGCGCGGAGATGCCGGATCACAAGCCGGCCTATCGGACTCTAATTCCCACAGCATCCGGGGAGATCTGGGTGCTGCGCATCGGGCCGAGCGAGCGCCAAGCAGACTGCGTCGAGGATCCCAGTACGGCGGAGCTGCGCGAACTCTTCGAGCGGCCCTGTTGGAAGGACGCGATGAGCGCCGATGTATTCGGGTCAGACGGCCGCTACCTGGGCAACGTTGAATTGCCCGAACTACCGTGGGCAGACGGATCGAGCCTGGCGATCGACGGCGATCGGGTCGTCGCGTCGGTGATTGACGAGCAGGGGATTGTGAAGGTGAAGCGCTATCGGCTCCGGATCCCCGGCGTCGGGACAGATTGATCGGCGGGGGACCCTCGCGGAATCTGGCGCGCCACGGAGCGGCAACGCTCCGAATGAATGGCGGAGAGGGTGGGATTCGAACCCACGGTACGGGGTTACCGCACACACGCTTTCCAAGCGTGCTCCTTAAGCCTCTCGGACACCTCTCCGTGCGAGTCGGCCAGCGAACATCCTAGCAGGGTCGGTGGCGCTGAACTTGCCAGAAAGAGGCTAGGCGCGACCGTCTTCCAGGAGGTGCCGCGCGTGGTGAATAGTTGATGCGGTGATAACAGATCATGATATGTTGTTATCACTATGGTGAGGACGCAGATTAGTTTGACCGAACGGGAATACGAGGCCGCGAAGACGGAAGCCGCGAGGCTCGGCATTTCGCTGGCCGAACTACTGCGTCGTTCATTGCGCCCCTTGTTGCCGGCCGATGAGTCGAAACCGTGGATGGCGTACGCGGGGTTCGTGGAATCCGGTGATGCGGATTCGAGTCGACGCATCGATGAGCTGATCTATGGCCGCAAGGACTAGGGCCCCAAGGGCCGAAGCGTACGTGGACACTGCGGCGCTCATTGCGCTGGCGGATCGCTCGGACACGTACCATCCAATGTTCCGCCGGCTCTTCGCGGATCCGCCCAAGCTGGTCACGACACCGTTGGTTGTGGCGGAAGGCCATGGCTGGTTCTTGCGTCGCTACGATGCCGCTCGTGGATTGCAGTTCATGGCGATGATCGAGGCCATGACCCCGTTGAAGGTGTTGCCGTTGTCTGCGCCAGACCAAGTCGGCGCGCTCGAGATGCTGCGGCGATTCTCCGATCAGGCGCTCACTATGGCCGATGCGCTCGGCCTCTACCTGATGGGTGAGCGCGAGGCGGCCGTTTGCTGGTCCACGGATCGCCATCTCGGCGTTACCGGAGTCCCGCTGGCAATCGACCGCTAGAGGTCGCGCGCTGCGGTGAAGCCGGCGACGGAGGTCGCGGCTTCGACCGCCGCCAGGATTGCGGCCGACACGGATGCGGCGACGGCCGCGTCGAGTCGATTGGCCTCGTTGTCGGCAAGCTCAGGGGCCTGGTTCGTGGCGAGCATGAAGAGCGTGTCGCCGTCGAGTCGGCTGTGGGCCGGGACGACCGCGCGGGCGAGGCCGTCGTGGGCGACGCTGGCGAGGCGATGGCATTGGGTCTTGGTCAACGCTCGATTCGTGGCGACGACGCCGATGGTCGTGTTCTGCCCCGGGCCCGACGCAGGCTCGCGCAGTTCGCCGCGCAGGAACCGTTCCTCGACGTTGATCAGACGGTTGTGTTCGTCGATCGCCCCGGCAACCAGTTCGCCCGTCCAGGGGTTGCGGACGTCGCCTAGACCATTGGTGGCTACCAGTGCCGCAACGACGGTGCCGTCATCGAAGCGGTAGCCGGCGCTGCCGGTGCCGCCCTTCATCGGGCGACCGAATCCCATCTTGCCGAGCGTGGCGCCGGCGCCGACTCCCACGCAGCCCTGTTCTACAGGCGACGAGCTCGCTGCCGCAGCAGCGGCGTACCCTGCGTCGTCGTCGGGCGCGCGCGCCCCTTCTCCGACGTTGAGATCGAAAAGGATTGCCGCCGGGACGATCGGCACGGGACCCCCTGGTATCGGAAAGCCGACACCATCTTCGCGGAGCCTCTGAACGACGCCGTCCGCCGCCGCGAGCCCGAACGCGCTTCCGCCGGAGAGCGTAACGGCATGGATCTCTTCAACCGTGTTGCCTGGTTCGAGGAGCGCGAGCTCACGGGTGCCGGGCGCGGCGCCCCTTACGGCGACGCCTGCGGAAGCCCCGCCGGGGGCGAGGATCGCGGTGCAACCGGTGGGACGCTCGGGCAGCGTGTGATGACCCACCAGGAGGCCATCGACCGACGTCAGCGTGACGCCCGGAGTCGCTGCCTGTCGAGGCGTAGCACTCGCAGAACCCCGCAGGCCGAGTGCCCATCCGGCGGGTACCGAGGTGCCGAGAACGCGGCCCAATTGTCGACGTGTCCATCCCATCAACAGACGATAACAGCCTCCATCTGCCGGTCGTGCACCGTGGTACCGTGCGGCTCGGGATGCGGCCCGCTCCGACCGGACCAGACCATGGCGCTGACGATGATCGATCTCATGCCCGCGAGCGGCGCGGAAGCCAGGCGAACGTAAACGATGCGGATCCTCTACGTCGCATCCGGTATGCAGATTCCGGGCTCCCACGGCGGTAGCGTTCATGCGCTCGAACTGTGCCGGGCGCTTTCGCGTGTCGGCCATGAGGTGCATCTCGTATCGTTGCCGCCCGACCGGCCGACGGACGCCGCGGTGGACCTCGACGGTGTGCATCTGTATCCGCTGCGCACGCGGCCGATGATTCCGCAGTTCGACATGTTCCACTGGCGCGAGGTGAAGCGACTCGCCGGCCAGATTGGCCCCGACATCATCGTCGAACGCTTCTACACGTTCGGCGGCCGTGGGCTGATCGCGGCGTCCGAACTCGGACTGCCATCGGTGCTGGAAGTGAACTCGCCGGCGCTACCGTATCCAGGGTCATTGCGCGATCGGCTCGACAAGCTGACGCTCGTGCGCCCCGTGGATCGTTGGCGGCAGTGGATGTTGCGGCAAGCGTCGCGTTACTACGCGACCAGCGAGTTGCTGCTGCCCGACGAACTTCGTGACCGAACGACGGTTGTTGTGAACGGCGTGGACTGCGAAACGTTCACCCCTGGCGAGCCGGCGCCCGACGATGGGCCGCTGCGCCTGGTCCACGTGTCCAGCTTCCGGCCGTGGCACGGCACGGTCGACCTGGCCCGGGCATTCGGTGCGGCGGTGAGCGCGGGCGCAGATCTCGAGATGATCTGTCTGGGGGAGGGCCCCGAGCTGGAGCGCGCCCGTCGCGCCGCCACCGACGCCGGCGCGGGAGATCGCATCGTGTTCACGGGTTCAGTGCCGCATGTCGACGTGCCGGGCTATCTGGCGGATGCTCACGTTGGACTCGCGCCATTCAGTCCGGCCGAGTTCCGAGCGCTCGAACTCGGCTGGTACTGGTCGCCGATCAAATTGTTCGAGTACATGGCGTCGGGCCTGGCCATTGTCACTGCCGACATCGACGCACTGCGCCAGCTTCTGCCGGAAGACGTTGCCCAGTTCTATCCGCCGGGCGATATCGAGGCCCTGTCGACCATGTTGATCGCGCTGCACGAGGTCCGCGACGCTGTGCGCGCGATGGGCGCTTCCGGCAGGCAGCTCGCGCTCGAGCGCTTCACCTGGGACCACCAGGCCATGAAGGTAACGGGCGTCCTCGAGGCCGCGTTGAGCGGGTCCATGCCGCGAGGCGGCTAGTCGGCAACCCGCTGGTACACTTCGCCCATGACGGGCGAAATGATCACTGTTCTCGCGGTCCTGCTCAGCGCTCTGGTGCTGTGGGTCACCGAATGGCTACCGATCGATCTGGTCGCGCTCAGCATCCCCGTGGTTCTTATTCTCACCGGGGTGTTGCTGCCGGGCGAAGCCGTGGCGGGCTTTGCCAGCTCTGCGCTGATCACGGTCGGAGCGATTCTCGTGGTGTCTGCGGGACTTTCGCAGACCGGAGTGATCACCTACGTCGGTAATCAGATCATTCGCTTCTCGAAGGGCGATGAGCGGCGCATGTTGCTGCTGGTGATGCTGACGATGGCCGTGTTCTCCGGCTTCATCAACAACACGGCCGTCGTGGCCATGTTCTTGCCCATCATGCTGGGCGTTGCCCGCGAGTTCGACGTCGCGCCGTCAAAGCTGCTAATACCGCTCTCTTTCGCCTCGATTCTGGGCGGCACCACGAGTCTCATCGGAACGTCCACGAACGTGCTGGTGCACGGCATGATGGAGCAGTACGGGCTCGACGGGCTCGGGATGTTCGAAATCACGCCGGTGGGCGCGGTCTATGCCGCCGTCGGCCTCGTCTACCTGTACTTCGTAGGCCATCGGCTCCTGCCGGATCGTGGCACGGTGACGTCTTATCTCGGCGGCACCGGTGCGCCGCGCGCCTCGGGCGAGTACATGACCGAGGTGCAGGTGCCCGCGGGCTCGAAGCTCATCGGGCAGCTCGTGAAGGACTCGATTCAGGCCACGCACCCGAACGTTCGCCTCTTGCAGGTTATTCGCGACGAGGCGGTGTTCTGGCCGCCACTCGACCAGGTTGAGATTGCCGCGGGAGACATCTTTCTGCTCAAGGGCGACGCCAACGAGATGATCGCTCTCTACCAGCAGGAGGGGCTCGAACTCGTCCCCAGCCTGAAGGCCGAAGCGGTGCGCTATGCCACCCAGGACATGGCGCTGTCCGAACTCGTGGTGACACCCAACTCGACGCTGGTGGGGCGCTCGCTGCGCGAGATCGATTTCCGCAAGCAATACAACGCCTCGGTCATGGCGTTGCAGCGGCACGGCGAGCATCTGCGCGACGAGCTGCCTTCGATTCGTGTCCGCGTGGGTGACGTTCTGTTGGTCATGTGCGACCGCAACGAGATGGGACGGCTCATGAGCTACGCGGAGTTCATGGTGCTCGAGGGGGTGCAGGAAGTCGTGGTGAACCGCGACAAGGCCCCCATCGCCATCGCCCTCGTGCTCGGTCTGGTGGGGATGGCCTCGCTCAGCTCGGTGCCGGTGATGGTGCTCGCGATGGTCTCGGCCATTCTCATGGTGATGACGCGGTGTATCACGATGCGCCAGGCGTATGCGTCGCTCGACATGTCGGTGCTGATGCTGATCGGCGGCGCTATTTCGCTCGGCAAGGCGATGGACGTGACCGGCACTGCCGGACTCATCGCCCAAGGGGTGGTGGACACCGCGGGCGCATACGGACCGCAAATCGTGCTGTCGGGCGTCTACCTGCTCACGGTGCTGTTCACCGAGTTGATGTCGAACAACGCCGCGGCCGTGCTGATGGTTCCGATCGCGCTCAGCGTGGCCAATGGGCTTGGCGTGGATCCGCGACCGTTCGCGATCGCGGTTGCCTTTGCCGGGTCGGCGGCGTTCTCGACGCCGATCGGCTACCAGACAAACACGCTCGTGTACGGGCCGGGTGGCTACAAGTTCACCGATTTCACGCGCGTGGGTCTACCGCTCAACCTTCTGCTGTGGGGTGTGGCTACGCTGCTCATTCCGCTGTTCTGGCCGCTCGTGCCGGTCGGTTGACGGTTCGCCTGACGGCCGACCGGACTGCCGGATAAACTTGATTGCGCGTCTGTTCCGGAATTGCCGGCGCGGCGTCCATCACTTCTCATAGAGGCCCCGCCCAAGTCCGGTAACCATGTCCGGCAGGAGGATCCCCGTGAACCACCGCCTTCGTAGCGCGTTTGTTGTAGCTCTCGTTGCCTTGGTCGCCATTCCGGCCACGGCATTGGCTCAGGAAGACATGTCCGTCAGCATGCTGATGGAGTCGGCCGGCGAGGATTCCAACGAGATGACGTTCACCGTCGCAGGCGACATGGCTCGCATGGACTTCGCCGAGATGGTGTCGATGATCTGGTCGCCCGACTGGATGCGCATGCTCCAGCATCAGGAGCAGATGTGGATGGAGTTCAACTCCGCGATGCTGCAGCAGATGCGCAGCATGATGGGGAACGTGCCGGGTGCTCCCGACGTGGAGGACGAGCTCGACGCCTTCGATCCGAGCAATCTCAGCTTCGAGGTCACTGGCAACACGGACACGGTCATGGGTATGGAGGTGTTCGAGGTTGCGTTCACCGCCGGCGATGACAACAGCGGGTCCATGTGGATGTCCGAAGACGCAGAAGTCGGCATCTTCGAGGTCTTTGCACGGATGATGACGCACCTGGATTCGCTCGCCGGCCCGATGATGAGTGGAGACAACCCCGCGGGCGACATGCAGCAGTACATGGCGATCGCGCAGGCGCAGGGCATGCCTGACGGCAAGATTCTTCGCATGGATTCGGCAGATGGCACGCGGATCACGATGACCGGCTGGGAGGGCGGACCGTTCCCCGAGGACACGTGGGCGGCGCCGTCGAGTTACCAGAAGCAGGCCATGCCGTTCGGCTGGTAGGGCCAACTCAATCTCAAATCTGAGGGGTCGCCTTTGAGGACCTGGCGCGTGGTGCTCGTGGGCTTCGGCACGGTTGGGCGCGGCGTAGCAGAACGTCTGCGCGCCAGCGCAGGCGAGTTGGAGTCGCTTGGCATCGCGCCGCGCATCGTGGGCGTGTTGGATCCGCGTCTCGGAAGCGTGGCTGCTCCCTCGGGCCTAGACCCGGCCAGCCTGTTGCAGGCAGCCGAGGGGGAGGGCGACCTCACCCAGGTGCCGGGCGCTCTTGCTTGCGAGGGGGGCGTCGCGGGTGTCCGCGAAATCCAGGCAGACGTCGTCTTCGAATTGACGCCGACGAACCTCCGCGATGGTCAGCCGGGTCTGGACCACGTGCGGGCCGCTCTGGAGAATGGGCGCCACGTTTCAACCACGAACAAGGGTCCGGTGGCGCTAGCGTGGCCGGAGCTGCGAGATCTTGCCGCCGCCAACAACGTACAGCTGCGTTGCGAAGGCACCGTGATGTCCGGAACGCCACTCTTGAACGTTTGCGAGGCCGGGCTGGCAGGCGCGGGAGTTCGCGCGGTGCGCGGCATTCTCAACGGCACGTGCAACTACATCCTCAGCCGCATGGAAGAGGGGATGGCCTACGACGATGCCCTCAACGAGGCACAACGCCTGGGCTACGCGGAAACTGACCCGTCGGGCGATGTCGAAGGGTGGGATGCTGCTGCGAAAGTGGCGATTCTGGGGAATCTGGTGCTGGGCGGCTCACTGAGTCTCGCGGATGTCGAGCGCGGAGGTATCGACTCCGTCGATCTCGACGCCGTGCAGAACGCGGTGGAGGGCGGCAAGCGCCTCCGCCTGGTCGGGTCCGTGGAGCGTGGCGAGAGCGCCGTGACCAACGCCCGAGTCACTCTAGAGGAGCTGCCGCAGGACGATCCGCTTGCCGCTGTGAGCGGCGCGGGGAATCTGCTGACCTTCGAAACCGACGCGCTCGGCGCTGTGTCCGTCGCCGGTCCGGGCGCGGGTCGCGCGGAAACGGGCCACGCCCTGGTTGCCGATCTGATCGCTATTCACCGAGCGGAGCTTTCGTGACGGACGCCGACCAGCCAGACCGTCGCCGCGACCTTCTCGCGCTCTGCACCGAGGCCAAACGACTCGCCCGAGCAGAGAAAGAGGTCGGCAAGGTGGCCTGTCTCATCGACGGGCCTGACCTGTGGATCGCGTCCGTGAGCGCCTACAACGTCGTCCTCGACCTGCCCGCTTCGCGCCTGCAGCACGGCTGCCGCGATTTTCAGGGACAGGTGCGCGAGCGGCACCTCTGCAAACACATCGCCGCGCTGCTGCTCGCGATCGACGAGGAAGTCGCCGTCCAGGTGCTCGAGCGGGTCGTCGATCCGGCGGGCGACTGGCACCTCGAGGCCATGGCTGCTCGCGGTTTCGGCAAGTCCTGACCATCTCCGAGCGCGTCAACCGTGCTCGTATCCATCCGGAAGGAGAGCCCGTTGAGTCGAGAACTGGAGGAATTCCGAGAGTTCCGAGAGGCGATGAACGACCGAATCCTCGATTCGGGAAACCGTGAGATCAAACGGTTCTTTGCCCTCGATACCCGTGCGTATGAAGACGGTGCACTGCCGGTCAAGACGAAGGAACTGCTTGGCCTGACCGCGTCGATGGTGCTGCGTTGCGACGATTGCATCACCTACCACGTGGTTCGCTGCAAGGAAGAAGGGGTGACACGCGCGGAGTTCATGGACGCCTTCAATGTTGCTCTCGTGGTGGGCGGCTCGATCGTCATCCCGCACCTTCGCCGCGCCGTTGCCAGGCTTGATGAACTCGATGGATTGGCCGGGTCTGACGGCGATGATGCTGATGCCGTTACGGAGGGGGATGCAACCGACGCCGGGGGATGACACTATCTGGGTGAAATCCCCATGCTTTAGAACAGTTACAGGCTTGCTTGGACCGCGTCTCTGTTGGTCGACCTGCCTGAAATCAACGCTCCCTGCTTTAGGAGGATTGGATGAAGTCCAAGCTATTCGTCGCGGCGCTGCTGCTGGTAGCGATCGGTACGGCGGGAGTAGCGCACGCTCAGCCGAGCGTCGCCAACTTCAACATCAAGAAGGATGGGGTCAAGTACTTCAACGTGACGATCGGCAACGATGGCCCGATCGACATTGTGGTTCAGCTCAAGTCGCAGAACACCGACGTCGACATCTACCTTTTCGATGCCGATGACGACAGCCGCGATGCCGAGGATGCGATCGGCCGCTCCATCGGCACCACTGGCGGGTTCGAGAAAGCAACGATCAGCGACGTCAAGGGCAAGACGATCGTCATCTGCATCGTTCATGTCAGCGGCCCGAACTCGAAGGCCGATCTTCGCTCCTCCGTTACCACGGGCCTTGCGCTCGAGAACGGCAACGTGCGGCTCGGGTCCTACGGCGGTTCAACGATGACGGATGGCGGTGACTTCGATCTCTACGGCTCCGTGGAGCCCGAGATGGCCGGCATCCAGGCTGCACTGCAGCAGCTGGTGGCGCAGAAGCGCTAGTCGGATACGGATACACGAAAGAAGCGGCCTGCTAACGCGGGCCGCTTTTTTTGTGCTAGCGCCAGGCCTCGGGATCCAGGCTGCTCTCGATACTGGCCGCGAGTTCGTCCCATTCAAACAGCGGCGAACGTCGGATCTCCACGGTGTTGCCGTCGAGAATTACCTCGGCGACGCCGTCGATTGCGAAGAGGCGACCGGCCAGCGGGTGCTTCGCCGCCTGGCTCCTGCCCTCGAAGACTCGTCGCGTGAACGGCCCGTGATGCCAGCAGAAGGTCCGCCGATCGCTCGACGCCGGCACGTGGTCCTCGATGGCACCGATCGCAAGGCCGTCGGCCAGGATGCCTTCAACGTGGTCGAGCACCTGGTTCCACGCCGCATTCTTGTGTTTCTGGACGCGCGCTTTGTACGTGTTGAGCGACACCACGCGGACGCCCTCAATCGCGAGAAGCCTGCGCACCCAGTCGGGGGCGCGGGACGAGTCCGATACGTAGGTCTCGACGATTTCATCGGTCAACCGCGCGTCGGTGTGGATCACCAGCGCGTGCGGGTTGGCCGGGAACTCGCGAACGGCGTTCATTCCGTGCCCCTTCGAGAATCAGCCAGGGGAGGCTAGGCGTTCATCACGCCGGACGGATCGAACCCCGAAGGTAGCAAGCGAAGCCATGCATCGGCAAGGTGTCCGATGCATGGCCCCGTGCTGGTTTCGCGCGATCTAGGCTGCGGTCAACTGTGACAGGCGCTCCAGAATCCGCCAGCTGAACGAGTCAGCGTCCTGCGGTTCGAACCGGTGCAGCCGCGCCATGATCGAGCCCCGCCAGGCGACCCCTTGAGGCGAATTGGATTCGATCGCCTCCTGTACGGCCTCCAGCGGGAGCTCGATCGCGACGGTTTCGCGAATCGCGGTCGCATCGTAACGGCGATCTTCTTCTCCGAGGAGCACGATGTCGCCGAACGTGGCGTAGGCGATCTCTACCGTCTGATCGACAGCGAGACCTTCCTCGGTGCTTCGTTCCAGGCGGATACCGCCATCGAGCAGAATGTACACGGCGTCAGCACGCTCGCCCTGCTCGAAAATACGCTCGCCCTCGACGATGAATCGCGTCGTGGCGTGCTTCGACAGCGTAACGATATCTTCCGTCGCCATATGGCTCAGCTGCGCGCAATTCGTCAATACGAGCGGGCTCACGCCAGCGATCGAGGACTTCAGGGCGGTGCGTGCGGTTTTCATCGTCTTGCTCATCGTTTTTCTCCCTCCGGCCGGGCTGGAGCGCCCGGCGCCTGTTACTACTAATTCGTCCGCATGCGTCGTTTGGTTTCGTCCGCTAGGCTGGTTTGACCAACCTTTGACAATTCCCTTCTGCCGCCGCGGCTCGACCGCAGCCCCTGAGTCATGGATAATCCGTGCCCGGGTGGGAATTACACGGCGAACTCGTCACACAGGAAGAAGACCGATGAAGCACTCTGAACGACGCGTCGACGACGTCGTGATCGTCGACCTCGACGGCAAGCTCACTCTCGGCAGCGGCGATGTTCAGCTGCGGCAGATCATGTCTGACCTCATGGAGCGCAAGGAGACCAAGATTCTCCTTAACCTCGAGAAGGTCATGTACATGGACAGTGCCGGAACCGGCGAACTCGTTGCGGCCTACACCACGAGCAACAACAACGGCGCGTCCCTGAAGCTGCTCAACCTGACCGCAAAGGTCCGCGACCTGCTGATGTTCACGCAGTTGATCAGCGTCTTCGAGGACTACAGCGACGTCGCTGAAGCGGTTCACAGCTTCAACGAGTAAGTCCCGGGTAATACCGGAAGGCTCTTAGCATGGGGACTGAGACCGGGATCCGCAGGCTCGCCAGCCGCCCGGCCGTCCTCGTTCTAGCCGATGGCACCGTGTTCCGCGGTGCGGCTTTCGGGGCGAGGTGCGTCCGCACCGGTGAGGTGTGTTTCAACACGAGCATGACCGGCTATCAGGAGATCCTGACGGATCCCTCATACGCGGGTCAGATCGTGGCGATGACTTACACCCAGATCGGCAATGTGGGCGTCAATGCGACGGACGATGAGTCGTCGACGCCCTGGCTATCCGGGTTCATTGTTCGCGAGTTGTTCGAGGAACCGAGCAGCTGGCGTTCTGAAGCATCGCTGGACACCTGGTTGGCCGACGCGGGCATACCCGGTCTATCGGACATCGATACGCGCGCCCTGGTGCGCCGAATTCGTGACCACGGCTTCCAGAACGCGGTGCTCTCGACCGATCCGGACCAGCAGAATATCGACGACCTGATCGATCAGGCGCGGACTGCGCCGGATCTCGCGGAGATCGACCTCGTGGAGGCCGTGACCTGCAAGGCGCCCTACGAATGGACCGAGGGAACCTGGCCGGGCGTGGTCGGCCAGCTGCCTGGCCTGCAAACGCCCGAGAGCGCGCTGCGGGTGGTGGCCTACGATTTCGGCGTCAAACGCAACATCCTGCGCCTGTTGGCGGATCACGGATTCGTGGTCACGGTTGTGCCGGCTGGCACCAGCGCAGCTGAGGTGGACGCGATCGGGCCTGACGCCGTATTCCTATCGAATGGGCCGGGCGATCCGGCGGCGATCGCCGGCGTGCCCGAGACCATTCGCGAGCTCGTCGATCGCTACCCGACATTCGGCATTTGTTTGGGACACCAGATTCTCGGGCGCGCCCTCGGCGGCACCACCAAGAAGCTCAAGTTCGGGCACCACGGCGGCAACCAGCCCGGCAAGGATCTGCACACGGGTCAGGTGGCCATCTGCGCGGAGAATCACGGCTATGCCGTGGACGCCGATTCGCTACGCGCTGCCGGTGAGCCGGTCGAGATCACGCACGTGAACCTCAACGATCAGACCGTCGAGGGGATCGCGCATCAGACGCGACCGGTGTTCTCCGTGCAGTACCACCCCGAAGCTTCGCCCGGCCCGCACGACGCCGACTACTTCTTTGGGCGGTTCAGGCGCATGGTCGAACGACACAAAGCTGGTGATGCCGTGACGGGCGCATCGATCGCCCAGGAAGGCTGACGTGCCGAAGCGCGAAGACATCAAGTCGATTCTCGTCATTGGCTCCGGCCCGATCGTCATCGGCCAGGCCTGCGAGTTCGACTATTCGGGAACCCAGGCCTGTAAGGCGCTCCGCGAGGAGGGCTATCGAGTCGTTCTGGTGAACTCGAACCCCGCGACAATCATGACCGACCCGGAAACGGCCGATCGGACCTACGTCGAACCGATGACCGTCGCGAGCGTCGAGCAGATCATCGCCCGCGAGAAGCCGGATGCATTGCTGCCCACGATCGGAGGACAGACCGCGTTGAACCTGTCTATCGAGCTGGCCGAGGAGGGCGTGCTCGACAAGTACGGGGTGGAGTTGATCGGCGCGAACATCGAGTCGATCAACAAGGCCGAGGATCGGGAGTTGTTCCGCACGGCGATGGAGAAGATCGGCCTGAGCATTCCTCTGTCAGGTTACGTTCGCTCCGTACGCGAGGCGCGAGAACTGCTCGGCAAGACCGGTTTGCCGGCGATCATCCGACCGAGTTTCACGCTTGGCGGAGCCGGCGCGGGTGTGGCCAACACCGAGGCGGAGTTCGACCGAGTTGTCGAGTGGGGTCTGCAGCAGTCGCCGCGGCATGAGGTGTTGCTCGAGCAGAGCGTGCTCGGCTGGAAGGAATTCGAGCTCGAGGTGATGCGCGACACGGCGGACAACGTCGTGATCATCTGCTCGATCGAGAACCTTGACCCGATGGGTGTTCACACGGGTGATTCGATCACTGTGGCGCCGGCCCAGACGCTTACCGACAAGGAATACCAGGTGATGCGCGACGCGGCGATCGCGATCATCCGCGAGATCGGCGTCGACACCGGCGGGTCTAACGTTCAGTTCGCAGTAGATCCGGACGATGGTCGTCTCGTGGTTGTCGAAATGAATCCTCGCGTTTCGCGCTCGTCTGCTCTGGCCTCGAAGGCCACGGGCTTTCCGATTGCGAAGATCGCCGCGAAGCTCGCGGTCGGCTATACGCTCGACGAGATCCCCAACGACATCACTCAGGAAACGCCGGCGAGCTTTGAGCCGACCATCGACTACGTGGTCACGAAGATCCCGCGCTTCGCCTTCGAGAAGTTCCCGACCAGCGATCAGAGTCTGAGCACTCAGATGAAGTCGGTGGGCGAGGTGATGGGCATCGGTCGCACGTTCAAGGAAAGCCTGCAGAAGGCGCTCCGGTCGCTCGAGATCGATCACTACGGCTTCGAGCCGACGATCGAAGGTGACGACGAGGAGGCGCACGAAGAGATCTGGTCGCGCATCTCGAACCCGTGCCCCGGACGACTCTGGGCGATCGCCGACGGCATGCGGCTGGGCTTCGACGTGGAGGAGATCTTCGCGCGCAGCATGATCGACCGATGGTTCCTGAGAAACATCAAGGAGATCGTGGACGCCGAGGTGGAGTTGGCGGGTGCTCCCACCGACGATCGACCTGGACTATTGCGGCCCGCCAAGCGGCTCGGCTTCTCCGATCGGCGTCTCGCCGCACTCTGGGGCCTGCCGGAAGCTGATGTTCGCGCGATGCGGTTGGAGCAGGGCGTCGTGCCGGTGTTCAAGCGTGTCGACACGTGCGGTGCCGAGTTCGTGGCCCACACGCCGTACCTCTACTCGACGTACGAGCAGGAGTGCGAGGCTGAGCCCACCGATCGACGGAAGATCATGATCCTTGGTGGCGGCCCCAACCGCATCGGCCAGGGGATCGAGTTTGACTACTGTTGCGTGCACGCCGCCTTCGCTCTCGAAGAAGCCGGCTACGAGACAATCATGGTCAACTGCAACCCGGAGACGGTGTCCACCGACTACGACACGTCCGACCGGTTGTACTTCGAGCCGCTGACGCTGGAAGACGTACTTGCCATCTGCGACCGCGAAAAGCCCGAAGGTGTGATCGTCACGTTCGGCGGCCAAACGCCGCTGAAGCTCGCGCTCGACCTCGAGGCGGCCGGTGTGCCGATTCTGGGTACGAGTCCAGAGGCGATCGATCGCGCAGAGGATCGCGAACGTTTCGACGAAGTGCTCGAGAAGCTGGCGCTCAAGCGGCCGGCCAGCGGCATCGCTCGGAGCCCCGAAGAAGCCATCGCGGTGGCCGAAGGGATCGGCTACCCGGTGCTCGTCAGGCCGTCCTATGTGCTTGGCGGTCGAGCGATGCAGATCGTTCACAGTACGAGCGCACTCGAACGCTACATGCGCGAGGCCGTGATGGCCTCGCCGGATCATCCGGTGCTGATCGACCATTTCCTGGCCGACTGCATCGAGGTCGACGTCGACGCGGTATGCGACGGCGAACGCGTGATCATCGCGGGCGTGATGGAACACATCGAAGAAGCCGGCGTGCACTCGGGCGATTCCGCTTGCTCGATTCCGCCTTTCTCGCTGGAGCAAGCGACGATCGACGAGATCAAGGAGTCCAGCAAGGCGCTGGCGCTCGAGCTCGGTGTACACGGCCTGATGAACGTGCAGTACGGCATCCAGGACGGCAACGTCTACGTGCTCGAGGTGAACCCGCGAGCCTCGCGCACCGTCCCGTATGTAGCCAAGGCTGTCGGTATGCCGCTCGCGAAGATCGGCTCGCTGGTGATGGCCGGGCAGAGCCTCGATGAACTCGGGGTGACGAAGGATCCGGAACCTTACCGAGTGGCGGTGAAGCAGCCTGTGTTCCCCTTCCTCAAGTTTCCGGGCGTCGACGTGTTGCTCGGCCCCGAGATGAAAAGCACCGGCGAGGTCATGGGGATCGATTCGGACTTCGGTCGCGCCTATGCCAAGGCGCAGATCCAAGCTGGAGCCGCTCTACCGCTTTCCGGTCGAGTGCTCGTCACGGTTCGGCCGGAGCACCGCGCTCGACTCGCTGACGTGGTTCGGGAGCTCGCCGAGAACGGATTCGAGATTCTGGCGACCGAGGGCACCGCCGGAGACTTCAACGCCGCAGGCATTCCGACGAAGGTCGTTCCCAAGCCTGGTGAGGGTGTCCCGAACACCTTCGACGTGATCGAGAACGGCGAGGTCAATCTTGTGATCAACACGGTCGAGGACGATCCGCAGATCGTGCGCGACTCCGTGATCATCCGACGCGCGGCACTGACTCGGGGGATCCCGTACTTCACGACCGCCGCAGGAGCTCGTGCTGGCGTGGGCGCGATTCGCGCGCTGCAACTCGAGTCGATCGGCGTACGCTCGCTGCAAGAGATCCACGCGCGGGCCAGAGTACCCGGCGTTCGCGCTCGCTAGCGCGTCGGGCAACGCGAGCATCCAGATCTGAGGCCCTCACGGAGAATCGTGCTTGTCGCGGTATTCGAAACGAACTATAGTTTGTTTTTGAATAGTAATTCCTCGACGGAGAGATCCCGTGGCTGACGCCTCCGACCCGAACGCACTTCTGCCGCTCAAGAACTCCACGTATCGAGTGTTGCTGGCCCTGGCCGACGAGTCGTTGCATGGCTACGCGATCATGCAGTCGCTGCAGACCATCACCGGCGGTCGTGAATCGATCCTGCCCGGCACCCTGTATGCTGCGCTCGCCCGGATGGAGGACGAAGGCCTCATCGAGCGAGCGACGGCCCCTGACGACGACACGAGCGGCGGCCCCGCGCGCCGGTACCACCGCCGCACGGACTTCGGCCGTGCGGTTGCCGAGGCCGAGTCGGAGCGCATCGCCACGTTGCTCGACGTGGCACGGTCGCAGGACATGCTCGCGGAGCGCGCAAAATGATCCGCCGAACCACCAGCGCGCTCTACGCGCTTGCCCTGCGCTCCTTCCCGAAGGCGCATCGGGCCCAGTATCGCGAAGAAATGATTGCCGGGTTCCGGAACGGCTATCTGGAACGCGTAGAGGCCAGTGGGCAGCTCGCTGGGCTAGGGTTCGGTCTCACGGCGACCGCCAACGCGCTGTCAGCAGGGTGGGGAGAACGGCGCAGGGTCAACAGCAAGGGCTTGCCAGGTCAGCGCGGCCGGGTGCTCGAGGGGCTGATCAGCGACCTGCGCTACGCCAGCCGCGCACTGGCGCGGGCGCCGATGTTCACCGCGATCTGCACGATTTCTCTCGGCCTCGGGTTGGGGGCGGTCTTCACCATCGCGTTGTTCGTCAACTTCCTCCATACCGTACCGGCCGGCGTTCAGACTGAAGACATGGTCGAGGTCGTTGTGGAGCCCAGCGGACCGCTCCGCCCCGGGGTCGGCGGGTGGGCGATCGAGACGTGGGCCTACCCCGACTATCTCGATCTCCGCGATACCGAGACAGGCCTGTCTCTCGCCGGATGGGACGTTGCGGACAGCGTCCTCAGCGCCAGCGATATCGCGCCTCTTGACGTTTCCGCGATGTTCGTTACGCCTGGGTACTTCGAGTTGATTGGCGTGAGTGCGGCCGAGGGTCGGGTGCTGACGGCCGACGACGGTGGGCTCTCCAGTCCTGGCCCCGGGGTGATCATCAGTCACCGGCTCTGGACCACGATCTTCGACAGCGACCCGACAACGGTCGGGCGCGCCGTCCGGGTGAATCGCCGCGAGCACGTGGTCGTCGGGATTGTTGCCGACGGGTTCCGCGGCCACATCAACAGTCGCGGCGCGCGGCAAGCGGACGTCTGGCTGCCGCTGGGTCACCATCCGATCGTCGCGGCCGCGCCGGACATCATCGGCGACCGGTCGGCAGATTGGCTGCACCTGGCGGGGAGACTCGACGCTGGCGTCACACGTGAGCAGGCCAACGGGACGATTGTGGCGCTGTCGAGTCAGCTCGCCGAGGACCATCCGGCCACGCATGAGTTTCGTCGCGGCACAGCGGCACCCTACGCTTCAACCGGAACGAACCAGATCTTCGAGATGGCCGCGATCTCGGTCCTGTTCTACGCGATGTCCGGAGCTGTGCTGGTGATCGTGTGTCTGAACATCGCCGGGATGATGCTCGTCCGCACCGCCTCGCGGCGACAAGAGCTCGCTGTCCGCGAGGCACTGGGCGCCAGCCGCTGGCGGCTCGCCAGGTACTTGATGTCCGAGTCGGTGGTGATGGCGCTGATAGGAGGCGTCATCGGGATCGCAACGCTGCGCGCGGCAACAGTCACGTTGGTGTGGTGGTTCGGCGGGACGCTCCCGCCAGAGTGGGAACTGACGCCGTCGCGAATCGGCGCATGTCTACTCCTCGCACTGGCGACAACACTGCTCTTCGGGCTTTTGCCGTCGTTCCGCTTTAGTCGTGGCGGAATGCTGTCGGCTATGAACGACGACGCGGGCGGCGGCGGGTGGAAAGTGGGGCGCGCCCACCGAGTGGCGGCGGCGCTCCAGGCCGGTGTTGCGCTGCCTTTCTTCGCGCTCGGAGGCCTTCTCTTCCACAGTGCGCAGACAGCTGCCGTTGCCGATCTCGGTTTCCAGCCTGACGGACTCTACGCTGCGTCGCTGCGCGTCCAGGCGGCGGGCTACTCGGAGGTTGAGGCCGATGCCTTCGTGCAAGGAGCACGGGAACGGCTCGAGGCTTCGCCGGGAGTAACCCGTGTTGCGGTTGCCGACGGACTTCCGCTCGACTACGAGTATCGACGCACGCGGGTGCGCCTGCCCAGTGAGGAGATTTCGCGCGCTCGGACGCAGGTCACGCGAGTAGGGTCGCGCTATCTCGAGACGCTCGGTGCCCGCGTTTTGCGCGGCCGCGGCATCGACGCGCAGGACCATGCAGGGGCCGCGCCCGTTGCCGTGATCTCGGAGTCGCTGGCGGCACGGCTATTCCCAGCGGGGAATGGCATCGGTGAATCCATCGTTACCGCAATCGATGGTGATCGCGACGGTGAGTTCACCGTAGTCGGCGTTGTCGCCGATCTGGCCACATCGCAGATGCAGACCGAGCGTCCGCAGATGTTCGTGCCCATCGAGCAGCAGCCCTCGTCGCGCGTCTACCTCGTGGCGCGCGCTCGATCAGATCTCGAAGGCATGAGCGCGACGTTCAGCAGAGTGATCGCAGAGCTCGACCCTGACTTCACAAGACCGACGGTGATGAGCGGCGAGCAACTGGTCGATGACAGCGTCGCCGATCTTCTCGAACAGTCCACGCTCTCGGCGGTCACCGCGGCCACAGCGCTGGCTCTGTCGGCACTCGGCATCTACGGCGTGGTTGCCTTCATGGTGACCTCGCGGCGCCGCGAAATGGGAGTGCGGATCGCGCTCGGTGCCACTCGGCGCAAGCTTCTCGTATCGGTCCTGATCGACACCTGTCGGCTGATCGCGCCCGGACTGATCCTGGGTCTTGCGCTCGCTCGGGTGGCGGTGACGCAAACGGGTCTCCTCTGGGAGGCGCCCGGCCTTGCCGAGCCCGTGGCGTATACGGCTGCTGTCATGGCGGCCCTGGTGGTAGCCATCATCGCGAGCCTTCCGTCGGCCAATCGCGCGGCAGCGATCGAACCACTCGAAGCGATTCGGGCCGAGTAGGCGAGCCGTCACACGCGTCGTACTGGCCGCCCTCGCGGCAAACACTCGACGGTTTCTGTAGAGTCACTTTATGACTCAAAGTAACGAAAGCCTGAAGCGAGTAGATCACCTCATCTTCGGTGCCGCCTCGCTCGACGCTGGAATTCAGGCGATCGAGGAAATCCTCGGAGTGCGACCCGGTCCCGGTGGCCGGCATCCCGCGTTTGGTACGTGCAACGCTCTACTTTCGCTTGGCCCGGAGACCTACCTCGAGGTCATCGCGCCGGACCCGGGTTTGCCGGCACCAGAGCAGGGTCGCTTGTTCGACCTCGGGAGCCTCGAGACGCCCAGGCTCGTGACCTGGGTTCTGCGGACGTACGACATCGACGACGATGTGGCGCGGGCCGCTTCCGGGGGAGTCACGCTCGGCGCGGTCGATGAGGGCAGTCGCACCAATCCGGACGGCTCGGTGCTGCGCTGGCGGCTGACGGATCCCTACGTCTATCCGCTCGACGGAGCGGCCCCGTTCCTTCTCGACTGGGGCAATGCTCCGCACCCCGGAGGGTCCGCGCCGCCGGCGGGATCGATCACCGGGCTGCGGTTCGAGACCCCGAACGCCGCCGCAGTTCGATCGATGCTGAAGGCTCTCGATCTCGGCTTCGGGGTGGACGATGGCGCGGAGTTTCAGCTCGCGGCGACGCTGGAGACCGCGCGCGGGCCGGTGGTCCTCCGCTAGTCGCCGTTGAGCACCTCGACGGGATCTACCCGGCTGGCCCGCCACGCTGGAAACGCTGCGGCCGCGATCGCGACCAGCGCCAGCACGGCCGGAGCAGAAAGCATCGTGACGGGATCGTCGACCGGCACGCCGTAGATCGCATCGCGCAGTAGTTGGGTGCTCAAACGTGCCCCTGCCAAGCCCGCGACGATGCCGATCGACACGGGTGCCAAGCTGCGTCGCATCGCAGACCCGAGGATCCCACGGCGCGATGCGCCGAGTGCCAGGCGGACTCCGAACTCGGCGCGACGCCTTCCCGTGGCATATGCAGTGACTCCATAGACGCCCACGGCACCTAGACAGAGCGCAATAGCGGCGAAACCCGACAGCAGTGTTGTGAGGAAGCGCGTGCTTCGCGTGGACTCCTCCAGTGCGTTGCCGAGCGATTGCATTCCAGCGATCGGGACGTCGGCATCAATACGCCACACTGCTTGCTGCACGTCGTCGACGCGATCCAGAGGATCCCCGGACTCGAATCGTGCCGTGATCCACATGGCCATCCCACTCCGACCAACCTGGTCGTGGGAGAAGTACATCTCGGGTAGCGGTTCAACGCTCCTGCTGTGCTGTCGCACATCGGCAACGATGCCGACGATTCGTGCCGGATCCGACGTGGGGGAGAAGAGATGGATGTTCTTGCCCACGGCGTCCCCACCGGGCCAGAACCGACGCGCCAACGAGTCGTTCACGACCACCACCATTTCGCCGTCGGCGTTGTCAGCCTCCTGCAGTATTCGCCCGACGAGGAGCGGGATGCGCACGCTTCGGAAATAGCCGGGACGAACGGCGCGATAGTTGATCGACGGCACGGCCTGTCCGTCCTGGATCTCGAGGCCCTCCGGATAGGTCGGAAACGACCAGTTGCCGAACGTGCCTGGAAGCAGGTGGATCGCGCCAGCCGACTCGACACCTGGGAGCGTTCGCACTCGTTCCACCACGTCGGCGTAGTAGCGCTTGAACGCGTCGTTGTCAGGATAGCCACCTTCTGGTGGGTTTGGTCTGAAGGCCAGCACACCATTCGAGTCGAGACCCGGGTCAATCGCCAGCAATGCATCGAGCGATCGCAGCATGAGGCCCGATCCAGCGGTCACGATCAGCGCCAGAGCGATCTGGACGCCAATGAGCGCGGCGCCGAATCCCGCTCGATTCGCGGCCGCCGCACCTCGTCCGCCGCCCGCTATCGCCGCGGTACCGTTAGCGCGTGCCGCCCGCTGAATGGGATACAAGCTGGCGACCAGCGTCGTGAGCAACGTAGCCACCAACGCGACGCCGAGCACTGGCCCGTCCACGGTGACGTAGCTGATCCCCGGGAAATCGTCCGGTGCCAGGCGAACGAGCAGGTCGACGAGGGCGTGTGCCGCCAAGACTCCGGCGATTCCGCCCGCGGCACCGACGATCGCCGTCTCGAGGAGGACGAGTCGGCCGATACGTTGCCGACTGGCACCAATCGCGGCGCGCAAAGCCAGCTCGCGCTGTCGGCCATCGCCGCGCGACAGAAAGAGGTTCGCGAGGTTGGCGCACACGATCATCAGCACGAGCGACACCGCACCGAACGCCGCCCAGAGCGCCGAGCCCACTGAGCCCGCGCGGTCCGTCGCCAACGCAACCACGGTTGCATCCGCGACGTCCTCCGCGGCGTAAATCTGGGGCGCCCGTCGCTGAATGCCTGCCAGGTGAGTTCGCACCTCCGCGGTGGCCTGGGAGAGCGTCGCATCGCTACTGAGGCGCGCGATCCGCGTATTCACGTACCACGTTGGATCTTCCTCGAAAGGCAAGCCTGGATCTCCGGCCAACGGAACCCACACACGAGTTTTGGGGTCGTAGGGCTCGAAGTGCCTGGGCATGACGCCGATGATCTCGCGCCGCTCGTGCCCCGCACCGGCGAGATTGATGACCTTGCCCACGATCTCGGGGTCGCCGCCCAGGACATTCATCCAGAAGTCGAACGAGACGACGACGACGCCGGAGTTGGCCGGCGCCTCCTCTTCCGGTGCGAAGCTCCGGCCGCGCATGGGCGCCACGCCGAGAACTTCGAAGTGATGAGGCGACACCAATGTGGCCGTGAGCTCGATGGGCTCACCGGCCCCGGTCAACGTCAGCGTCCAGTTGCTGAGTCCGGTGACGCGCTCCAGGCTCGACATGTCCTCCTCCGCTAACGCGACCATGGAGCGGTTGGCATTACCCGCGGGCCAGACCACCACGAGGCGATCGGGATCCGGGTATGGCGGCGCCTGAATCAGAACCGGGTACACCACGGAGTAGGTAGCGGTTGCCGCGGCGATCCCGACCGCCAGAGTGCCGATCGCGATGGCAGAGAACGTGGGGGCGTGCCGCAACGTTCGCGCCGCGTAGCGTAGATCCTGGAGCAGGTACTGCATGGAGGGGTGCGACTCCGGTGCGGGGGTTGTGTCGTTGTTGCCGAACCGTTCACGCCACGCCAGCAACGCGATGTCGCAAGCTAAACTCAGCCACACGCGAGCCCGCCGCCATCGCGAGGTGCCGGCTGTGCGCAGCCGATCTGCGAGAACCTCTTCCAGGTCTGCGCTCCAGCGTTCGCGGAACTCGGCCGGCAGGATTCGGGCGAGAGCCCTGTAGCCGCGAGTGGCACGTGGACTCATTTGGCGTCGCCGATCAGGTCGTGCGCGCGGGCGTCTCGCACGAGGGCTTCAAGGCGCCGAGCCTCCGCCTGAAGCACGTCCTGCCCGAGGTCTGTCAGGCGAACATAGGTTCGGCGTGTGTCCGCGTCCTCCGGCCGGTCGGTCTCGGCCAGCAATCCGCGCTCGGTCAGGTCACGGATCCGACGGAACAGGTTGGCCGGATAGAGCCGTCCCACGGAAGACTCCTGCGCCTCGATCTGCCGGACGATGCTGGCGCCGTAGCTGGCGCCGACGTTCAGTGTCATGAGGATACGGAATTCGAGCGGGTGCAGCGGCAGGAACTGGCTCGGCGCGGGGCTCATGGAATCTCCTTAAGTGTCAATCCGACACTTAAGATATCAATCTGACATTTTCGTGTCCATGCCCCTACTGACCGCCCAGGTAGACGAACGTATCCGGGTGGTAGTTCTTCCAGTCGAACCAGTAGTCCTTGAGCGGCACCACGCGCTGCAGCTCGGCGCCGGCCAGCTCTCCGGAGGTAGCGACGCCGGCGAAGTTCCACTCGGATCCCGTCTGGGCGTCGATGAACACCGGCGGCGAGACGTCGGGCTTGGCGTACATCTCGAGCATGAGGTCGTTCACCCTTCGGTCGAACGCCCGTACCGAACGACCATCGCCGGCAACCGCGATGAGTACAGGCACATCCCCGACCTGATCGGTAACCGGAGTTTGCGCCTGCAGCACGTCCATCGGGTAGGCCTTGCTGATTTCACCGGCTTCGATACCGACGATTAGCCGGCGCGGCTCCCATTCACCGTCCGGCGTGATCCCGGCCGGGACGGGGTAGTTCATCCCATCGTCCCAGTCTTCGTCCATGTAGTCGTCGGCGTGGCCAGGTATGGGCTCGAAGACCAGTGACCCTGGATTCTCGCCCTGCCAGATCTGTAGTGACACCTCGTCGAACACCACGGGTTCGAGCCGTTTGCCCTGCAGCGGACCGACGAGTGCCTCGCCCGTAACCTGCTGCCACCAGGTGCCCGTCTGCTGGTCGCGCATCACGAAGTTCTGGTTGTTGACGCCCACCAATTCGAAGGTCAGAAGCCGACCATCGACAACACTGCTCCACACCAGACCGGTGTGGCAGAGCACTCAATAGGTGGCGACGTACGCTTCGCCCGCGAGCCGATCATTGACGATGTGGTGATAGGCGAGCATCCGCACCGGGTAGGCCTTGGCCTCGTTGCCGATGCCAACGCCGATCACGAGATCGTCCGGCTGCAGGAAGCTGGCGTCGGCCGCCGGCACGAAGCGGGCTTCCTTGACCGGCGAGAACATCATCATCTCGACCACGGTGCCGCGCGTGACAAACACGGCGGCAAGGAGTCCGAGTAACGGAAGGACGCTGATCGTTCTGAAGATCCTGCCGCGCTCCTTACGCCACACCGCCGCGGTGAGCCCCGTGCCCACCGCGAACAGAGCCATGCCAAGCCAGCGCGCCAGGTTGAGCCAGGTGCGGGCGCGCGCCATGTCATCCAGGGTGTGGACCTTTTCCGGCATGAGCATGCCGTTGGCCTGGAACCACACGCCGAGACTGGCGGCGAGGAGCAAAGCCGTCGTGCCAACCACTGCGAGTTTCTTCATGGTCGGGATCCTGCCACATCGCCCGGCCACCCGGCAAAGCAATCCGATTCCCTCTGGGCGACGTATACAGTGTGGCAGCTTCTTCGCCAGGCTGATCGTGCGCTAACGGCTTGGATCGCAGCGATGGACGTTACTGACGAATGACAAACGCAGCAGACGACGCGGAGCTGATGGCTCGTGTGCAGCGGGGCGATGATGTCGCGCTCGCGTCGCTGTATGACCGCCATGGCGGACGGGCCTACGCGCTTGCCTTCGCGATTTTGAGCAATTCACACGATGCCGAGGATGCTGTCGCGCGGGCGTTCGCCCAGGTCTGGTCCGGCCGCGACCGATACGAGGCTTCGCAGGGTGCTTTCGTTGCGTGGTTCAACACAATCGTGCGTTCGCGGTCTTTGGATCTGTACCGGTCGCGACAGCGACGTACGCGGGCACACGACGCCGTTGGCGAAGACCCCGAGGTGAACTGGCAATTCCCCGCGCCCGATGAAGTTGTCGACCGAGATCGGGCGCGCGGCCGCGTGCGCGAAGCACTCAACCAACTTCCGGCGGAGCTCAGCAGGCCCTTGGCGCTCGCCTATTTCCGGGGGATGTCACACAGTGAGATCGCCGTCGCTCTCGAGTTGCCCCTTGGCACGGTGAAGACCCGGATCCGGGCGGCGATGCGTGATCTACGCTCATCACTCGAGAACGCGGCGGAGGTGGGAGTGTCATGAACGATCAGCATGACTGGCGCGAATTGGCGGCCGGGTACGCACTCGGCATCCTGGATGCCGACGAGCGCGCGCTGTTCGAGAAGCACCTGGACGCAGCGTCTGCGCGTGAAGCCGATGAGCTCGCCGCCATCGCAGGCCTTCTCGGCGAAGCGGTACCGGCGCTGACGCCACCGTCTGCACTCCGTGACCGCGTGCTCGGCGAGGCCCGCGCGAGCCGACCATCCGGGGACGTGGTCGAGATGCCTGTTTCCGCGCCGGCTAGAGGCCGGGCCGCGTGGATCCCGGCGCTCGCGGCCGCAGCGGCGCTGGTCTTCGTCCTGATCTTCTATGATGGCCAGCGACGCGAGATGGCCGGCATGCAGGCTCAGATCGATGGCCTGGGTCAGGAGCTGGAGCTCGCAGAGCAACTGGCGGAGCAGCGGCGACTGCTAGTCGAGATCCTGCTCGATCCCGACATTCAGGTCGCCGTGCTCGCCGGGCCGGATGCTCCGCCGTCGATGCGTCTCTACTGGAATGGACGCCAGCGTGTTGCGCTGGTGACTGCGTTCAACCTTGATCCCGCTGCCACCGGCTCGACCTATCAGCTGTGGGGAATCGATACTGCGAGCGGCGCGGATCCCGTGAGTCTCGGCACCTTCGACACGACAGCGCAGAGGTCGGCCATTGTGGCGCTCAACGTTCCCGCCGGAGTCACGTTCAACGTGGCAGCCGTGACGTTGGAGCCCGCCGGCGGCTCGCCGCAACCCACCACGACACCGTTCCTGGTCGGCAATTTGTCGTCGAATTGATCTCGACGCAATCCGAATCTCGCCGCGCGACGTACACCGGGTAGATGCCCCGTTGGGGCACAGATAGTCATCACCCCGGAGGATTGTGTCGATGATCAAGAACCGCGCGAGTGCTGCCGTCGTTCTCGCGGCAGCCTTTCTGTTCGCTCTTTCCGGCGCGCCCGACGGCCGCGGCGCCGACCATCTCGATGCTCCGGACCTATCGCCGCCGGGCGGCAACCTCATGACGGATATCGCGGACCTGTTCGCGTTCCCGGACGACGAGCGAATGAACCAGGTCACGATCGGAGCGACGTACAACCCCGCGGCCGGCGTGTTCGGTCCGACCGGCTTCGATCCGACCGCGGAATACGTCTTCAACGTTGATATGGACGGCGATGCAGAGGCCGACACCATCTACACATTCGAGTTCATGGATGTGCGTCCGAACGGCAGGCAGGACTACGTGATGCGCCAGGACGGCGCCATCGTTGCGACTGGCAATACCGACCGGGTGATGGGTCTTGATGATGGCAGCGGCCGCGTCTTTGCGGGCCTGCGCGATGACCCGTTCTTTTTCGACCTGGATGCATTCCTGGGCAGCGGCGGGCGCGCGTTCTGCGACGGCTCCGAGAACGACTTCTTCGCGGGGCTCAACGTGAACGCCATCATGTTCCAGATGCCGGCGGACGCTTTCGACGGCGCGCCGATCGGCGTATGGGCGACCACCAACGGCGGTGGCGGTACGAGTACTTCGACCCAGACAGATCGCATGGGGTTCCCCGCGATCAACACGGTCTTCATTCCGTCCAAGCGCAAGAACGCGTACAACGACGCCGTACCCGGCGATGATGTGAAGCGGTTTTCCCGGTTCTTGCGCAAGGGATTTAAGGGCGGCGGCAACACCGCGAAAACAGCACGAGCTCTCACGGGCGTGCTGCTACCGGACATCCTGCCCTTCGACCCGAGCGGCGCGCCGGGCTTCCTCAACGGCCGTCTGCCTGCAGACGATGTGATCGACGCGGAGCTGGGTCTGCTGACAGCAGGTGCGTTGACCGGTGACTGCGTGGACGCCAACGACGTTCCCTTCCTCGACGACTTCCCGTACCTGGCCGATGCGCACTAAGGTCCCGGCAGCCCTGGTCCTGGGCACTGCGGTTCTCTGCTGGCTGGCGACCGCCACTGTCGGTGCTCGGGACTACAGCGACCTGACAGAAATCGAACCGGAGTCGTTGCCGAGCGAAACACCCGCCGCGGCGTGGCTGCCGGCTGCGGAGACGGCCGTCCGTGACTTCCCCATGAGCGCCGGCAGAGCCGCGCGCCTGGCGACGTTGCAGATGCGTCACCTTCGCGAGACGGCGGACGAGGCAGTGCTCGACGACGTGGAGCGACTGCTCCGCCGGTCGGTGGAACTCCAGCCGGGCGATGCCAGCCTGGAGTTGCAGCTCGCCGGTGCCCTGAACGCCCAGCACCCGTTCGCCGACGCGATCGCGATTGCCGAAAACACCGACGCGGGGGACTCATCTGCGGGTCCTGGTGTTGTCCTTTTCGATGCCTACGTGGGTATCGGCCGGTACGGCGACGCGATTGCGGTACTCGAGACGCTGGAAGGCAACGACGACCCGGCAGTGCTCGCTCGACGCGGGCAAATGGCTGAGCTTGTGGGCGATGATGACATCGCGTTCGGACTGCTTGTCCGAGCCGCCCGCCAGGCCCGCAACTCGTATCAGAGCCGACAGCACGTTGCCTGGTACCTCTATCGGCTCGGTGAGTTCAACCGTGTTCGGGATCAGCTCGAGCTTGCCGGCGAATTCGTGGACGCAGCGCTCCGACTCGCCCCGGAGTCGCTTCCCGCCGCGGTGGCCCGGGCCCGGATCGCGCGTGTGACCGACGCGCCGGCCCGCGCCCTGCAGCGGTGGGCGGAGATCGCCGAGAGGATGCCGCACCCGGAGATCCTCGCCGAACTCGGAGATCTGTACGACGCTGCAGGGCAGCCCGATCGAGCCAAGGAGGCCTGGGCAGAAGCACTTCGCGTGGGTGCCGAGGCCGGGGCCGCAGAGGATCGGCCCATGGCGCGGCTGTTAGCAGATCGCGGTTGGAACCCGGACGAAGCGCTCATGCGGGCCCGCCGGGACCTGACGCACCGGCAGGACATAGAGGCCTGGGACACGTTGGCGTGGGCAGCCTATCGAGCTGGCGAACTGGAGGAAGCAGCCGCTGCCTCCGAAAAGGCCTTGAGTCTGGGCACGCGACGCGCCGACTTCCTCGAGCACGCCGCACTCATCGAAGAGGCGATCGCAGACAAGGCGACGCCCTGATTCAGCCTCGGCGCGCGTCGAGGCTGTGGGCGTCCTCGTCCTGCGTGCCCCAGAGCACCAGCGCGGCCGACACGATGATGAAGGACGGGTAGAACAGCACGTTCGTGCCTTCGAGGAAGAAGCCCCACGGGTCGACGATCGATCGCCAGACGCCGAGCGCTGTTGTCAGGCAGATCAAGAACAGCGCCGGGTAGGCGACCCGGCGCATGAAGCCGACGATGATGAGCGCGCCGAGGGCGATTTGCGCCACGCCGAAGACGGCGAGGAACGTCGTGTTGGTGCCGAACCCGAGGTAGAAGGTTTCGGCGACACGCACTGAGTGCTGCACGTTGGCGAGCTTGTCGATCCCCCAGAAGACCATCAGGCCTCCCATCGAGATCCGGAGCAAAAGAAGGCCGAGTTCGCGCATCAGGGGATTCTCCGCGAGGTTATGGACCGTCTGCCGAGGCGGCCCCGGCAAGGTCGATCACGACGTCGAGGTTGAAGCGTACGAAACGGTGCAGCTCTTCTACCAGGATGCGTTCCTGATCACTGTGAGCGCCGTAACCCAGCGGACCATCTTCGATGTCGAACGCGGGCCCGATGCCGTAGCACTCCACTCCCCTGTTGCGTAGGTACGCCATGTCTGTGGCGCCGGTCTGCATCATGGGGAGTGTCACCGTGTCGTAGTGCTTGCTGATGTTCGACTCGATCGTGCGGAACGCAACCGTGTCGAGGCGAGCCTCTCCCGGGGGACGAGTGTTGCGGTGGCCGAGAGAGACGTCGACGGTGGGGTCGTCGATCACCCGGCGAATCTCGTCGAGGAAGTCCTCGATGTTTTCATCCGGCAGCGCGCGTAGATCGACAGAGCCTTTCGCGTCCGACGGGATGACGTTGATCCGGTAGCCGGCATCGATGATCGTCGGCGAGAGCGATGAGCGAAGCATCGATGAGTGCCGCGGCTCGTTGTCGAGGAACCACTCGTCGGCCTCGGAGATGGTGGCCGGGTCGAGGACCTTCAAGTAGATAGCGGCGCGTTCCGGCGGCGAGATCGCTGCGAGCCGTTCGAAATAGGTACTGGTGGTTTCGTTGAGCCGCAGCGGCGAGCGCCAGTCGGCGATGGCCGCGACCGCCTTCGAAAGTCGAGCCACCGGATTGCTCTTAAGCGGCACCGATCCGTGGCCGGCGACGCCCGATGCCACGAGCTCCACGCGGTAAGGGATCTTCTCGACCGTCTCGATCGACGCGTAGGCGACCTCCCCGCCAACCCGTGTGACGCTGCCTGCTTCGGCGAGGCAGAACTCGGCTTCGATGGCGTCGAAGTGCTCGTTCACCATGAACTCGATGCCAAATTGCGTACTGCCCTCTTCGCCCGATTCGGCCAGGAAAATCACGTCTCGGTCGAGCTCGATGCCGCGCCGTTTGAGCTCGAGCATCACCATCATCGAGGCGACAACGTTATCCTTGTCGTCGACGGTGCCGCGGCTGTACACGTGATCGCCGTCGACGGTGCCGCTGAATGGGCCGTGGGTCCACTTGTCGGGGTCGACGTTGACCGTATCGGTGTGGCCCATCATCAGCAGGGGCAGTTTGGCGCCGGATCCATTGAGTCGCGCTACGACGTTCGGACGGTTCTCGTCGTTCCAGTACATCTCGACGGCGATCCCCTCTGCCTCGAGCACGTCACGGACGTATTCGGCGGCCGGGCGTTCGACGCCAGGCGGATCACTCGTGTCGAAACGCAGCAGCGCCTGGAAATGGCGCAGCGTCTCTTCTTCGAGGGATTCACGCTCAGCCCCGATCTGGGCAGATGCGAGCGCGGGCACGACAACTAGCAGCAGAGCAGCGACAAGCTTCTTATTCATGGCGCCGAAGCCTACACGTCGGCGCAACGAACGGCCACGCGAGACGGCACGGCTACGCAAGCCCGTAGGCAACCTAGTCGGTCCGGAATATCAGACAGTTGCCCTGAAGGATCGTTTCTACTTCGACCATGCGGTGGAAGTGTTCGGAACGGTCGAAACACTCGGCGTGCAGCGGATTGGAGTACGCCACGCGGATCGCGGCACCGGTGGCCGCCCTATGCGCTTCGAGCCGTTCAACGAACTGCCCGATCAACTCCGCACCAAAGGGGTTGTACAGCCAGATCACCAACGGAACCGCCGGAAGCTGATATCGAAGCGCGTCGCCATGCACGCATTGGATCGGTGACTTGCTGGTGTTCGTCGCGGTGAATCGGGCGAGGTTGCAGTCAGCGATCGTCGCGAGTGTCTCGGAGTGTTCGACCCCAATCACTTCTTGGAACCCGTAGCCCGCGGCGTGGAAGAGCACCTTGCCCTTACCGCTCCCGATATCGACGAAGGTCCAGTCGGCGGGCGTGACTTTCATTTGCCGAAGCACCAGACGCAGCGCGCCGGTCGTTGTTGCCTCGTACTGCGTGCCGGGATTCTTGCGGTCGGCGACATCGGGCATCGGCCCGCCCCGGATGCTCAGCGTGTCGGTGCCGTATCTTCTCGTCGAAACGCAGCTCGTCGCGGGTCCGCAGACTGCGCTCGAAACGATCAATCCAGGCGGGCGCGAGGCGCCAGATGCCCCACCGCGTGCCCAGTCGGATTGTGTTCGCCAGTCCGCGTCGGGCCAAAGACTCGCGAAATTTGCCGATCATCTAGAACCAGGCTCGTATCCCGATCAAGAATGCCGTGCGCGCGACCGGGACACCGTCAGCGCGGGCGAAGTCGGCTGTCTTTCCGAACTTCTGCTCCCACTGTATCCCTAGGTAGGGAGCCAATTCGCGCCGAAACTCGTAGCGGAGGCGAAGCCCTAGTTCGATATCGGCCAGGCCCGGCCCCTCGTGCCAGTCGGCGTTGGTCTGGGCTGCGAAGTTGGCCTCCAGCGCCGGCTGAAGCACGAGCCGCTGAGTCAGCAGCAGATCGTAGGTTCCCTCGAAACGGGCCGTCAGATCGCCATCGTTGCTCAGAAAGATCGCCGGCTCGAGGTGGAACCAATACGGCGCGAGCCCCTGCAGGCCCAGCACGAGGTGAGCTCGTGACTGCGAGCCGTGCACGTCGCGGTCGTACCGCACACCCGCCTGGAGTTCCCAGAACGGCGTGACTAGGCGGCTGTAGAGGCCCTGGATCTCGTAGTGTCCTTCGGCGTCTCCGGCCGCCTCACCTTCGGTCTTGAGCCAGACACGGTTGAAGTCGCCACCGAGCCAACCTTCGACGTCCCAGTTCAGCGTGTCTTCCTTACCCGCCGACCACTCGAGTTGGTCGGCCATGACGAACCAGTAGAGTTGATCGCCGTGCTCGGGCATCTCCCAGTCACCGTGTTGAGCGGCCACCGGAAGATAAAGGACTACGCAGAGCGCGAGTACGAGAAAGCGCAGGTGCTTGAACCTCATGACGCACCTTCGAGGGAGTGACTGTCCTGGTGATCGGAATGCTCATGTGCGGGACTCGCGTCAACTACGTCGACGACTCTGAACATGCCGGCATCCATGTGGTAGAGGATGTGGCAGTGGAAGGCCCAGCGGCCGGGCGCGTCGACCTCGACATCCACGAACATGCGCTCGCCGGGTTTGAGATTCACTGTGTGCTTGCGCGGATTGTGCGCGCCGTTGCCGTTCACCAGATGTATCCACATTCCGTGCAGATGCAGCGGGTGCTCCATCATCGTGTCGTTGACGAAGTTGATACGTAGACGCTCGCCGTGGAAGAAGGTGATCGGCCCTTCCACTTGAGTGAATTTCTTGCCGTCGAACGACCACATGTAGCGTTCCATGTTGCCGGTCGCGTGAAGCTCGATCTCGCGATCCGGTGTCCGGTGCTCGTACAGGGGTTCGAGCGCGCGTAAGTCGCTGTAGACGAGGACACGCCAGCCGTCATTGCCCAGCCCGATGCCCGGCTCGCCGAGACGCGTCGTGGGGGCCTCCGCCACGCCAGCGCTCCCCGGGCCGTGGTGATCGGGTCCATGGGGCGCCGAGGTGGGCAACTCGCTGGTCATCGTCATGGGTTGATCGGTCAGGTCTCCATGACCCATCGCGGCATGATCCATCGCGTCTGCCGACGGTTCCGGTCCCATGGCCACATGGTTCATGTCTGCGTGATCCATCCCCATGTCGGCCATCGTGCGCAGTGGGCGCGGACGGAGCTCGGGGACCTCGGCCTGCATGCCGAGGCGTGGCGCGAGCGTGCCGCGTGCGTAGCCGCTACGGTCGATCGACTCGGCAAACAGGGTGTAGGCGCGCTCTTCCCTCGGATGCACGATGACGTCGTAGGTCTCGGCTGTCGCGATGCGTAGTTCGTCGACCGTGACGGGCTCCACGTTCTGTCCGTCGGCCTGCACGACGGTCAGGGCGAGGCCCGGGATCCGGACGTCGAAGAAGCTCGCAGCGGACGCATTGATCAGACGCAGCCGTACGCGCTCACCGGGCTCGAAGAGACCCGTCCAGTTGTCCCCCGCGGCCATCCCGTTGACGAGGTAGCGATAGGTCGCGCCGGTGATGTCGGCGAGGTCGGTGACGTCCATTCGCATCCGGCCCCACATCGCGCGATCAGCCAGGGCCGCGCCGAGACCCTGCTCGCCCGCGTCGCTAAACAGGTCTCCTACCGTGCGCCGTTGGTAGTTGTAGTAGTTGGCCCGTTTCTTGAGGCGTCCGAGAATCTTGTAGGGATTCTCGAACGTCCAGTCCGACAGCATGACCGTGTGCTCACGGTCGTAGTCGAACGGATCGCCTTGCGCCGGGTCGATGATCAACGGACCGAAGTGGCCGAGCTGTTCCTGAAGTCCGGAATGGCTGTGGTACCAGTACGTGCCGTTCTGCACGACGCGGTAGTGGTACTCGAAGGTCTCGCCTGGCGGTATCCCGCCGAAGCTGATGCCCGGCACGCCGTCCATTTCCGGCGGCAGCAGGATGCCGTGCCAGTGCACGGATGTCGGCTCGTCGAGCTCGTTGTGGACTCGGAGCGTGGCGGTGCCGCCTTCGCGGAAGCGAAGCAGTGGGCCAGGAACGGAGCCGTCGATGGTCACGGCAGACGTGCGTCGCCCGTCGATGTCGAGTGCCGTTCGGCGGATCGCCAGATCTATATCGGTGTCGAGCGCGCCCGTTGCGGGGGCGAGACGCCGATGCCCCGCGTTTACGAGTGCCCAAGGCGGTAGTAGCGCCGAGGCCGCGCACCACGCGGCGCCAGCGCCGACGGAGTTCAGGAATGTGCGGCGATCGAGCCGCGGGATCTTTGGAGACATTTTTCTTGGAGGCTCGGGTGCCGGGAAGAGCACCCATCGATTGCAGACGGACGTGACGGTGCTCATTCGGGCACGTCACGGAGAACATCAGGCCCGCCGGCGGGTAGCCGGCGGCGCGTTCTTCAGAGCCTCAGTGGTATCGATTCCGAAAGCTGGGCGCGGCGGTCCGATAGCCCGTGGGGTGTGGCCGCGCTGCGTGCACGCTGAAGCTCGACGGCGGCGGTCGCCGCAAGAATCTGCGGCTCGAACTCGCCGTTGCGCGAGTCCTTCTTGGCCAGCAGCGAGCAGCAACCGTGCACCTCGCATGTCTCGTGCTCACCGTTCTGGGAGGCCGTCCATGCGGGGCCAGCGTCGGTGCTGGCGGCATGCCCAGCATGCGCCGCCGCGGTTGTGCTCATCCGCATCGAGTCGGGTTCGTGACCGTCGTGGCCGCCAGTCCCCGCTGATTTCGGCACAAAGCCCACCGCGGCGCAGAGGTTTATCGCCAGGATGGCAACACAAGCAGCGGCCATCACGCGGCCGTACCGGGTCTGGAAGATGTGACGAAGAGGCTGCATCCCGTGAGTCTAGCACCGCTCCGGGCAGGCTCTACGCCGTCGAGCGTTGGCCCGATCTTGTTCAAACCCATCACGAATTGACAGTGTCTAATTGACAGTGTCACTGTACAGCAACGAAACCCGACAACAAAACGCTTCCCGGAGATGACCGGTGTCCAAGTCGACGAGAATCACGCGCGATCAGATCGCGGAGTGTCTGCCGCTCCATCCGCTCGAGGCGCGAATCCTCGTCGTGCTTACCGAGGGCCCGGCGCATGGCTATCGCCTTGTCCAGGCCATCGAGGCACGTGACTCGAACTGGACCACGATCCTTCCGGCGAATCTCTATCGGCGCGTTCGCGCGCTGTCGAATCGCGGACTGATCGCGCCCGTGGCCGACGCGGACGCCCCGCGCGGACGTCGGAGCTTCCGGCTCACGCCGCTCGGGAGGGCGGTTGCCCAGGCGGAAGCCGCTCGGATGCGTGACCTCCTGGCCGACTCCGCTGCCGCCGATCTGGTGTCCGAGGACTCGAACCGATGACTACCAGCGTTTACAGAGCATTGATGTCGGTAACGGTGCCCGCGAACGTCCGTCGACAGTACGGCCCGGACATGGTCGCGCTCTTCGTGGATCGTCTGGACAATGCCCCGAGTCTGCGCGGCCGGATAGGACTCTGGTGGTCCGCGGTCGGTGACCTGCTACGCCATGGCAGCGCGCAGCGCTTCGAGCCGCCGGTCACGGATCCGGCCGAGTCCCAGCGCAGTCGGTGGCGGGGTTGGGTCGGCGCGCTGGGACGCGATCTTCGCTTCGCGATCCGAGTCCTTCGCGCGGCGCCGCTCTTCACCTCGGTGGCAATCGCCACGCTTGCGCTCGGTATTGGCGCTAACACGGCCATGTACTCGGTTCTCGATGCGGTCCTGCTGCAGCCGTTGGACTATCCCGAACCGGATCGCCTCGTTGCCTTCAAGAGCTTCGATATCAGCGCGGGTCGCTCAAGCAGTGTCACAACGCCGGCGAACTACGCGGATCAGGCGGAGCGATCGCGAACGTTCGTGAGCATGGCAACGATGAATGGCGACACCGCAGCGCTGGCGCACGGTGGCGAGACCCGTCGCGTGATGGGCGTGCGGAGCGCCGGAAGCTTGTTGGCCGTGCTCGGCACCCAGCCACTCTTTGGTCGCTTGCTGACCCCGCAAGATGACCTGCAAAACGACGCAGTGGTCGTTCTCAGTCACTCGCTCTGGGAGTCGCTGTACGGCGACAACCGCGACATCCTCGGCGAGACGCTGGTGCTTGACGAGGTGCCGCATGCTGTCGTCGGCGTGATGCCCGCGGGGTTCTCATTCCGGTACTTCGCCGAGTCGGACGTGGACTTCTACGGCGTGTCCCGTTGGACGCAGGAGTACCGCGCGAACACCACGAACTACGCGCACCAAGTGGTTGGGCGACTCACTCCGGAGGCGACCCTCGAGCAGGCGCAACAGGAGATGGATGCCATTGCCACGCAGATCCGTACGGATCGGCCGCAGGCAGCGCAGAACTACGGAATCCGTCTCGTCCCCGTCCAGGACGATCAGGTTGCTGACTCGCAGGGGCCACTTCGCCTCCTGATGGGCGCGGTGGGATTGGTGCTGCTGATCGCCGCTGTGAATCTGGCGAATCTGTTGCTTGCCCGCGCCGCGTCACGCGAGCAGGAGATCGCGGTGCGCAAGGCGCTCGGTGCAACGAAGTTCCAGCTTGCGCGACAGGTGCTGACGGAGTCTCTTGTGCTGGGTTGGGCGGGCGGAGTTGCCGGCCTGGTCGTTGCCTTCGCTGGCGTCGATCTCGTGGTGCGTCTCATCCCGTGGGACATGCCCAACGCGGACCGCGTGGCGATCGATGGGCGCGTACTCGCATTCACATTCTTAGCGGCGACTCTCACCGGCCTGGCGTTCGGTGTCTTTCCGGCCCTCAAGCTCGCCGGAGGCAGCGTCGCACGTCGCCTGGTCGGCACAGGCCGCGGTGCCGCCGAGACATCATGGACGTGGACAGCGCTGGTGGTCACCGAGGTGGCCCTGGCAGTCGTACTTCTCGTTGCGGCGGGCCTTCTTCTGCGTACGTTGCTGAATCTGACGAGCGTCGACCCCGGCTTCCGGTCGGAGAACGTGGTGACATTCACGGTTGCCATGCCCGAGAGTCGGGCCGCGGAGGAGCGACTGGGTCTGTGGGGCGAGTTGGAGTCCGAGTACGCGGCGTTGCCGGGTGTCGTCAGCGTCGCCCGGGCGAGCCAGATGCCGGCCGAAGAGAATCGAGTGAGCGGCTGGTTCAATTTCGTCGATCGCCCCGTCGATAACTCTGACCGCTCCTACCTCGTTCCCTACCGGCTGGTGAGCTCGGGGTACTTCGACACGCTCGGCATCGACATCGTGGCCGGCAGAGCGTTCAACGCAAGTGCCGCGGCAGGCGCTGAGGAAGTCGTGATCAACGAGGCCGCTCGGCGGGCGTTCTGGGGTGACGACGACCCGCTGGGCGACGCGATCGGGATCGGCAATCGGGAAGGGCGACTCTTCCTGCCAGCGGCCACGGTGGTGGGAGTTGCTGCGGACGTGCGCAACGATGGGATCAGCTCGGATCCGCGCCCGGCGGTCTACTTTTCAGCCGAACTTGCGCAGGGCTGGTCGAACCTGACGTTTGCCGTGCAAACCGCGGGCGACGTGGACGTGCTGAGTCCGGCGCGAGCACGGACGCAGGCGGTCGAGCCCATGGCGCTGCTCTACGGCGAACGCAGTATCGAGGCGATGCTTGCGGCGCAGGTCGCGCCGACCAGCGCGCTGCTCTCGCTCCTCGGCACGTTCGCGATCGTGGGTCTCGTCATGGCGGGCATCGGCGTCTTCGGCCTGCTGTCGTTCGCCGTGAGCCGGCGCACGCGTGAGATCGGAATCAGGATCGCGCTTGGCGCCAATGGACGGAATCTCACGGCGATGGTGGTTGGCCAGGCGCTGGGAAAGGTGCTCGCCGGCACCGTGCTCGGATTGCTGGCGGCCGTCGCCGTTGGGAGTTATCTCGAGAGCCTTCTCTTCGGCGTTTCGACCACCGATGGACTCACGCTCGCCGCGGTGGCCGCGATGCTGATCGTAATCGGGGCGATCGCGAGCTATCTCCCGGCCCGTCGAGCCGCCAAGGCCGATCCCACGACCGCACTGCGGGCGAGCTAGCCGACGCGTGTCTCCCGCCGCTGACTCCGCCGGCGCGAGCTATGATGCGCCTCCCGACAACGTCCGGAGACCACCATGCGCGTTCTGCTCGCGATCGCATCGCTCCTGGTAGCGGCGGCACCACCGCTCACGAGTCAACCAGTGCCGCACCGTGTGGACTATCTCGGCACCGAGGGGCCGGGGGCAGGGAAGAGCATCGTCTTCGTCGCGGGCGACCATGAGTATCGATCGGAGGAAATCCTGCCCGCGATGGCGAGGATTCTCGCGCAGCGTTATGGGTTCTCGTGCACGGTGCTGTTCACCCTCGATGAGGAGGGGTTCATCGAGCCCGGGAGTTCGAACATCGCGGGCATGGATGCGCTCGGTTCTGCCGATCTCGTAGTTGTCGGCTTGAGGTTCCAGGACTTTCCACACGACCAGATGCAGCACCTCGTGGACTACGTGGAGCGCGGCGGGCCGGTGCTGGGGATTCGCACATCCACGCACGCGTTTCGGATTCCCGAGGGGCCGTATCGCAAGTATTCGTGGGACTACGACGGTGCCGACTACGAAGGCGGATTCGGTGAGCAGGTGCTGGGCGAGACCTGGGTCGGCCACTACGGCACGAATCACGAACAGAGCTCGCGGCTCCAACTCGAAGAGGCGCAGGCGGGCAACCCTATTCTTCGCGGCGTGGCTGACCTCCACGTGCAGTCGGGTGGCTACAACGCCGTTCCGCCGGATGACGTCACGGTGCTAGCTCGCGGCGTGGTGCTCAATGGAATGAGCTTCGACGACCCTCCTGACCCCGAAAAGGACGTCTTACCCGTCGTCTGGACGCGCACGCACGGCCACGGTGGCCGCGTGTTCACGACCACGCATGGCGCCTCCGAGGACTTCGTGAATCCCGGCTTCAGGCGCCTTTTGATCAACGGTGCGCTGTGGGCACTGGGCCTCGAAGACGAGATCAGACCGGACTCCAACGTCGACTTCGTCGGGCCGTACCACCCCGCGCGATTCGCGTTCGATGGCTATCGGATCGGCGTGCGTCCGAGCGATCTGGCCGGATGGGACTCTCCAATCATGTCACCGGACAAACCGACGGAGCGCACGGAGCAATGAAGGCACTGAAGCGACAGAGCATCGCGGCCCTCGCGCTCCTGGCACTCCTGGCCGGGTGCTCCGAGACGACGGTGCCGCTTGAGGCCGGCGACCGTGTCGTGTTGATCGGCAACGCGCTCGCTGAGCGCATGCAGCACGACGGCTGGCTCGAGACATACCTGCAAACCGAGTTGCCGGACCTAGAGCTTGTGTTTCGCAATCACGGCTTCGCGGGGGATCGAATCGGCCACCGACCGCGGGTGAGGGATTTCCCGGGTGCCGACGAGTACCTCGCGTGGTCCGAGACCGATGTGATTCTGGCGATGTTCGGCTACAACGAGTCGTTCGATGAGGACCCGGAGGGCTTTGGCGACGCGGTCGTGCGTTGGATCGAGCACACACGGGGCCTAGACTACTCCGGGAATGGGACACCGGAGATCGTGCTACTCGCTCCCATCGCGCACGAAAACCTCGCCAATCCGAACCTTCCGGACGGTGCCGACAACAACACCCGCCTCGCGGCTTACGCCGATGCGATGGGCCGGGCAGCGTCGGCGTCGGGCGTTCGCTTCGTCGACCTATTCGCTGCATCGCAGCAGCTCTACGTCGCCGCGGATACGCCGTTGACCATCAACGGCGTACACCTTGGCACGGAGGGGAACCGGCAGATCGCCGAGGTGATCGTCGAGGAACTCATCGGACGTTCCCCGAGCGCGGAAGGGGCACGAGTGGAGACCGTCCGAGCGGCGGTTCTGGAAAAGAACTGGCACTGGTTCAATCGCTATCGCACCACCGATGGCAACGACGTGTGGGGTTCTCGGTCGACCCTTGCGTTCGTCAACGGACAGACCAACTACGAAGTGCTGCAGCGCGAACTCGTCCAACTCGATGTCATGACGGCGAACCGTGATCTCGCGATCCACGCAGCGGCGCGCGGTGAGTATCGGGAGGTCGACGACTCCAACGTGCCCGAGCCGATCGCCGTGGAGAGCAACCTCGGCGACGAGCAGCTGCAGGACGGCGTGAGTAAGACCGGCACGCTCGAGTATCTGGGGGCAGAGGAGGCCATCGATCGGATGACCCTGGCCGACGGACTGGAGGCGAACGTGTTCGCCTCGGAAGAGATGTTCCCCGAGCTCGTGAACCCCGTGCAGCTCGGCGTCGATCCGGCCGGGCGCATGTGGGCGGCCACGTGGGGGACTTATCCGAAGTGGGAGCCCACCGGTGAGATGAATGACCGACTCGTGATTCTCCCCGACGACGACCGCGATGGCGTGGCCGATCGCGCGATCACCTTCGCGTACGTGCATAACCCGACGGGGTTCGAATTCTGGAACGGCGGAGTGATCGTGGCATCGGTCCCCGATCTGATCTTCCTGAAGGACACCGACGGCGACGACGTGGCGGACGTGCGGATTCCGATTCTCGGCGCCCTCGGATCGGCCGACACTCATCACTCGGCCAACAACTTCATCTACGGCCCCGACGGCTTTCTCTACTACCAGCGCGGCGTCTTCAACGTGTCGAACGTGGAAACGCCGTGGGGGCCCAACCAGCTGTCGGATGCGTCGGGGATGTACCGGTTCAATCCGCGGACCTGGTCGTTCAGTTTTCATGCCGCCAACAGCCCTAACGCCCACGGCACCGACTTCGACTACTGGGGCTACCACTACGCTACGGACGCGACCGGCGGTAGGGCGTACCAGGTCAAGCCGGAAGAAGACGGTCGTTTCACGATGGAGCAACTACTCGACCAGACGGTCAGGCCGGTGCCGTCGAGCGGCATATTCTCGAGCGATCATTTCCCGCCGAAGTACGAACAGAACTTCCTGATCCTCAACGTCATCGCGTTTCTGGGGATCAAGCAGTACACCCTCGATCGTGATCCGGACACGGGCGCGGTGTGGGGCTCCGAAACCGAGGATCTGCTGTATTCGTCGGACCCCAACTTCCGGCCTACCGACTTCGAGGTAGGCGACGATGGCGGGCTCTACGTGGCCGACTGGTCCAACGCCGTGATCGGGCATATGCAGCACAACATCCGCGACCCAGCGCGAGACCATTCGCACGGGCGCATCTACCGCGTGACGGCGACCGGTCGACCGCTTTCGGAGCACGTGCCAATCGGCGGAGCGCCGATCCCGGCACTCCTCGAGGCACTCGAGTATCCGGTGAACGGGGTAAGGCGACGCGCCCGTAGCGAGCTGTCACAGCACGATCCGGACGACGTGATTGCTGCCACCGAGTTGTGGATGCAGCAGTTCGATGCCACCGACGCGGCCGACGCGCATCATCTGCTGGAGGCGCTATGGCTGCATCAGCAGTTCAACGTGGAGAACACGGAACTGCTGGCCCTGTTGCTCAACTCGCCGGAGCCCCATGCGCGAGTTGCGGCCCGCAACGTCGAATATGCGTGGGAGCACGAACTTGCCGGCGCCTACGGCTTCGACACGGCGGTGGCGGAGAGCGTGTACATCCCGACGCGGGATCCGGACCCCGACGCTATCGTGATTCGCGCGGTGCCCGACGAGATGCGGTTCGACGTCACGGATTTCACCGTGAACGCCGGAGAGACGGTGAAGATCTGGTTCGAAAACCCGGACTACACGCCGCACAACCTCGTGCTCGGAATGCCCGACTCGGCTGAAGAAATTGCGCTCGCGGCCGAGGGGCTAGGGGCGCTGGGCTTCGCCGTCGGCTTCCTCCCGGACAGCGACAAGGTGTTGATGGCGACCGACTTGCTCAACCAGGGCGAGTACCAGGTGTTGGAGTTCACCGCGCCTGAAGATCCCGGCGACTACGACTATGTCTGTACGTTCCCCAACCACTGGCAAACGATGCGTGGCGTGATGCAGGTGCTCGCGCGCGAGGAGGGCGAATGATCGTTCCGCGTACCACTCGCGCCGAGATCATGACGAAGCTGCACGGCAAGATCGACGCGCACAAACCCATCTTCATCGCCAGCGCGGGCAGTGGTCTGGTGGCGAAGTTGCTCGAGAAGGCCGGCGTCGATTGCATCAACACCTTCTCCGGCGCGCGCCTCCGTGCCAACGGCATGGGTACCATGTCGATGATGTGGCCGATCCTGGACTCGAACCAGCAGACGCTCGACTACACCGAGCAGGACATCATGCCGGCCGTCGAGGGCGATGCCTTCGTGTGCGCGTGCATCAACGCGAACGATCCCTTGCGTGACATGCGGTCGGTGCTCGAGCGCCTCAAGGGAATGGGTGTGATGTCGGTGTCCAACATCGGGCCGTCGATCAGCTACGTGGACAAGGACAGCAATCTGTTCAAGGTGCTGGAGAAGAGCGGCATCACGCTCGATCACGAAATCGAGATGCTCGCGCTGGCCAAGGAAATGGACATGGTCACCGTCGGCCTGGCCTTCGACATGGAAGACAGCCTGCGGATGATCGAGCGCGCGCGCCCCGACATCTTCTGTTTCCACGCCGGCACCACGAAGGGCGGCATGGTGGGCTACGACTCTGGCGAGACCATCGAGGAGACGGCGCGGCGTACCGAAGAGGCCTACATGGCGGCCCGCGAGATCGCGCCCGAGACGATTCTTGTGGCGCACGGTGCCGCGATGGAAACGCCGGAGGACGCCGGCTACATGCTCCGCAACACGACGGGACATGGATTCTGGACGGGATCGTCAACCGAGCGCCTGCCCATCGAACGGGCGGTGCTGGGAGCGGCCCAGGAATTCGCGGCCCTGACGTTCGAGGACTGAAGAGATGGGCGAATCTCGAACCATCGCAATCCTGGCCACGCTCGACACCAAGGGTGAAGAGGTCGACTACCTCCGTGCTCAGCTCGCGGAGCTTGGCGGCGAAGCCCGGATATACGACCTCGGCGTGGTCGGCACGGCGATGGCTGCAGCCGACCTCAGCCGGTCGGAGATCGCTGATGCGGGCGGAACATCGTTGGACACGCTGCTCGAAGGCCCTACACGCGAGGTCGCCGGTCCCGTGATGGTCGCCGGCGCGACGAAGTTGCTGCACGAGGAGATCGCCGCTGGGTCGGTGCACGGCGTGCTGGGTATCGGCGGCACGCAGGGAACTTCGTCCTGCTGCGAGATCATGCAGTCGCTGCCGTACGGATTCCCCAAGGTCATGGTGTCGACCGTGGCCTCGGGAGACACCTCGCCTTTTGTCGGGATCAAGGACATCACGATGATGTTCTCGGTGAGCGACCTGCTCGGCGTGAACCCGTTCACCGCGCGGATTCTGGCCAACGCCGCGGGCGCTGCTTACGGCATGGCGCTCACTGCCGAGAACGCGGCGCCGATTGCAGGTGGCGATCGGCCTCTGATCGCGATGACCAACCTTGGCGTTCTCACCGCCGGCGCGACCCAGGCACTCGAGCTGTTTCGCGAGGCGGGCTATGACGTGGTCGTGTTTCACGCGGTCGGCTCAGGAGGCCGGGCGATGGAGCAGCTCATGAAGGACGGCGTCGTGGGCGCCGTGTTCGACTACGCCCTCGGCGAAATCGCCGCCGACGTGTTCGACGGCCTGCGTGCGGGCGGCCCCGAACGGTTGACCGTTGCCGGGAAGCTCGGGCTACCGCAGGTCATTTGCCCAGGCGGGGCCGAACATCTGGGCTTGTTTGTGGAACCGAACGTCGTGCCAGCGGAGTACTTTGAGCATCCTCATGTGTTCCACAGCCCTGTGGTCTTCGTACCGCGCCTGAACACGGAAGAGTTCGTACGCGTCGCCGACGAGGTCTGTGCGCGCCTGCAACACACCGCCGGCAAAGCGACGATGATGCTGCCGCTCCAGGGCGTAGGGAGTTACTCGATTCCAGGCGGCCCGCTGCACGATGCCGCGGGTGATGCGGCTTTCTTCGATGCGCTGCGTAGCGGACTTCCGGAAGGCATCGAAGTTGTGGACGTCGATGCTGGCGCCGAGGATCCCGAGTTCGTTCGCGCCTGCGTCGACCGACTCGTGCGCTGGATCGAATCCGCGGGATAGCTACTGCTGCGCAGCAGTCTCCGCAGCTGCCGCGTCAGCGGCGAGTGTCGGATCCTCGTTGGCTTCGGGGCGCCAGCCGCCGCCCAGGGCGGTGTAGAGGCCGACGAGGTTCTGCACCAGTAGCCCTTCACTGGTCGCGAGTTCGTCCTGGAGTCGGAACAAGGACCGCTCCGTGTCCAACACGTTCTGGAAGTTCGCGAGCCCGCTCAGGTACTGGATGTTGACGATCTCGACGGCACTCTCCGTGGCGTCGACCGCCTCGGTGAGCCGATCACGCCGGATCGTTTCCATCGCGTAGGCGATGAACGCGTTCTCGACGTCTTCGATCGCACGGAGCACCGTGTCCTCGTAAAACAGCATCAACTGATCGGTTCGCGCTTCCTGCACCGCGATGTTGTTGCGGATCTTGGCACGGTCGAAGAGGTTGAAGTTGAGCCCGGGGAAGATGCTCCAGCCGAGACCGCTGCCGTCGCCGGGACCAGCCCACTGAAATGAGAGCAGTCCGGTGATCGAGAAGCTTGGGTACAGGTCGGCGGTAGCGACGCCGATCTGTGCGGTCTGTGCGGCGAGCTGCCTTTCGGCGCGGCGGATGTCCGGACGTTGCCGTAGCAGGTCGGCCGGAATCCCGGCGATCACTGTGCGCGCCGGGATCGGGACGGGTTGGGTGATCGACAGTTCGTCGTGCAGCGAGCCCGGGGCCGTGCCGAGGATGACGGCGAGCCGGTTGAGCGCGAAGCTGAGGCTCGCCTCCAGTGATGGAATGGCCGCCTCGGTGTCCGCGAGATTCGATTTTGCCTGCTCAACATCGAGTAGCGAGACAAGGCCGGCATCGAAGCGTGCCTGCGCGATGCGCAGACTCTCGCGCTGCGACTCGGCGTTGTCCCGGGCCGCGTCGATACGCGCCTGCAGCGCGCGGACGTCGAGGTAGCTGAGGGCGACCTCGGAGTAGAGGCTCACGAGCACGTCGCGATAGTCCTCGACGGTGGCCTCATAGGTCGCCTGGGCCGACTCGACCTGGCGCGCGATGCGACCGAAGAGGTCGACTTCCCACGATGCGGTGGCGCCAATGTTGGCCACGCCGCGAACCTCGCCCGGAATTCCCGTCTGCGCTTCGCTGGTTTCGCCGATTTGATAGTCGGCCTGCGCGGCCACGTCGGGGAGATTCTCGCTCTTCTGGATCGCCAGCAGATAGCGAGATTCGTAGATACGCGAGAGCGCCGCCTGCGTGCTCAGGTTTTGCGCGCGCGCCCGATCGATCAGGCTGGAGAGCATGGGGTCATCGAACGTGCTCCACCACGTCTCGAGCGTGGCGTCACCTGTTTCGAGACCGGTCACGATCGCCGTGTGCCACGCATCGGGCATCGGCGAGCCGTCGGCGAGAGTGGTGGGCGGTGGCTCGTAGTCCGGACCGACGACGCAGCCCGTCGACAGCAGGGCAACGAGGATCAGCGCCGCAGCGCTACTGCCCGAACTGGGCGCCTTGGTCTCGGGCACCATCTTCAGCACCCGCTCCACGAACAGCTGCACCAGCACGTAGAAGGCGGGAATCAGGAAGATCCCGAGCACGGTGGCAATCAGGAAACCTGAGAACACCGCCGTACCTAGCGCCTGCCGGCTACCGGCACCGGCACCCGACGCGATTACCAAGGGAATAACGCCGAGGATGAACGAGAACGCCGTCATCAGCACAGGCCGGAAGCGCAGTCGGGCCGCGGTCGTTGCCGCCTCCTGGATGGAGTGTCCCTCTTCGCGGAGTTGCTTGGCGAACTCCACGATGAGAATGGCCGTCTTGGCGGCCAACCCGATTAACAGCACTAACCCGATTTGGGTGTAGATGTTGTTGTCGAGACCTCGCACGAGGGTCCCGAGAATGGCGCCTAGCAGGGCCACGGGAATGAAGCTCATGACCGAGATCGGAATGAACCAACTCTCGTACTGAGCAGCGAGGAACAGAAACACCATGATGGCAGCGAGCCCGAAGATCAGCGGCGCCTGGTTTCCAGCCACCAGCTGCTGGTACGTAACGCCGGTCCACTCGTAGCCCATCGACGCCGGCAGGTACTGCCCGGCGAGTTGTTCCATCGCGGCGATGGATTCGCCTGACGAGAAACCCGGTGCAGCCGACCCCGTGATGTTGGCCGACGGGTACAGGTTGTAACGGGTGATTGCCTGCGGGCCGACGGTGTCGGAAACCGTGAGCAGCGTGCTCAGCGGAATCATGTTGCCGTCGCGGTCGCGAACCTGAATCCGCCCGATATCTTCGATCTGGTTTCGGAACTCCGCGTCCGCCTGCACCATGACGCGATACGTGCGGCCGAAGAGGTTGAAATCGTTGACGTACGCGGACCCCAGATAGGCCTGGAGCGAACCGAAGACCTCGCCGAGAGAGATCCCGAGCGTGCGCGCTTTCGTGCGATCGACCTCGAGATAGAGCTGCGGCACCGTGGCCCGGAAGCTGTTGTTCAACCGGGTCAGAACCGGATCGTTCATCCCGTTGAACACGAGGTCGTTGGCGAGATCCTGGAGTTGGATGGACCCGAGGTTGCCACGGTCCTGGAGCTGGAACTCGAAACCGCCGGCCGCGCCTAGACCCATGATCGGAGGCGGAATGAACGTGAATCCGACTCCTTCCTGGAACTGCTGCATTTCCATCGTCAGCTGTTGGGCAACCGCGATGGCGTGCTGTTGCGGATTCGGCCGCTCCTCCCAGGTGTTCAGCACGATGAATGCCGCGCCCGAGTTGCTCGACACCAGGGAGTCCAGCAACGAATAGCCGCCGATCGTGATCACGTCGGCCACATCCGGGTGAGCCATGGCGATCTCGTTGAACCGATCCAGCACCTCTTTGGAGCGATGCAGCGACGCACCGTCGGGCAAGCTGATGTTGCCCATGATGTAACCCTGATCCTCGTCCGGCAGGAAGCCGCCCGGCACGGCGTTGAAGCCCCAGCCAAGCGCAACGATCAGTCCGGCCATGATGATGATCGCGAGCGAGGCTCGCCGGATCAGCAACTTCACAACGCCAAGGTAGCCGCCGGTGATCTTCTCCAGCGTCGCGTTGAACGCCCGGAAGACGATGTTGCGCTTCTCCGGGCTCGGGCGCAGCAGGATGCCGCAAAGCGCGGGACTCAGCGTCAGCGCGTTGATCGATGAGAAGACCGTAGCCACCGAGATGGTGATCGCGAACTGCGAGTAGAGGCGGCCGGTAATGCCACCCATCATGGCGGTGGGCACGAAGACGGCCAGCAGGACCGCGGTGGTCGCTACAACCGGGCCGCTCACTTCCTCCATCGCTTGGGAGGTCGCCTCCTTGGCCCCGAGACCCTTCTCGTCGATCAGGCGCATCGTGTTCTCGACGACGACGATCGCGTCATCGACCACGATCCCGATCGCGAGAACGAGCCCGAACAGGGTCAGCGTGTTGATCGTCATGCCCATGGCGAGCATCACGGCAAACGTGCCCAGCAGCGAGACGGGAATGGTTATGGACGGCACGATCGTCGTGCGGATGTCCTGCAGGAAGATGTACACCGTGAGGATGACGAGCAGGATCGCGATCAGCAGCGTCTCAACGACCTCGGAGATCGACGTCGTGATGAAGCGTGTCTGGTCGTAAGCGATCCTGTATTCGAGCCCTTCCGGGAAGCGCGTCTCCAGCTCGTTCATCACGGCTCGAACACCGTCGGCGACCTCGAGAGCATTCGATCCCGGCAGCTGATAGATGCCCATCGCGATCGATGGCGCGCCATTCAACTGGACGTACCAGTTGTACGCCTGCGCGCCAAGTTCGACACGTGCGACATCGCGGAGTCGGACGATGCGACCGTCGGCGGAAACCTTGACGATCATGTCCTCGAAGTCCGAAACATCGGCCAGTCGACCCAGCGTGCTGACCGTGTATTGGAACTCCGTGTCCGTGGGCGACGGCGGCGCACCGATTTGGCCGGCGGCAACCTGTACGTTCTGCTCCTGGATCGCAGCGACGACGTCTGTCGTCGTGAGGTTGCGCGCCTGCAACCGTCGCGGATCCATCCAGATCCGCATGCCGTACGTCCTTGGCACCAAAAACCTGAACGAGGGCCACGCCCGGCACCCGCGCGAGCTGGTCCTTGATATTGATGTTGATGTAGTTGGACAGGAAGATCTCGTCGTAGCGACCGTCCGGCGACTGCAGGTTCACCATCAACACGATCGCGGTCGACTGTTTGTCGGTGATGATGCCCTGACGCTTGGTCTCTTCCGGGAGCTTCGGCTCGGCGCGTGCAACGCGGTTCTGCACCATCACCGTTGCCATGTCGATATCTGTGCCGATATCGAAAGTGACGGTGAGGTTCATGGAGCCGTCATCGGCACTCTTCGAGGACATGTAGATCATGTTCTCGACGCCGTTGACTTCCTGTTCGATCGGAACCGCGACGGTCTCCGCGACAACAGCGGCGCTGGCGCCGGGATAGCTCGTTGAAACCTGAACGGTAGGCGGCGTGATGTCCGGGGTGTTTTCGATTGGCAGCGCCGGAATCGCGAGCCCGCCCAGAAGCGAGATGACGATCGCGATCACCAGCGCGAAGACCGGCCGGTAGATGAAGAACTTGCTGAACATGGGCTTAGTTCCCCGTCCCCGGCGTTACGGGCATACCGGGTCGAGCGCGTAGCAGACCGTTCACGATGTAGCGTTCACCATGGTCGATGCCTTCCAGCGCGACGATCATGCCTTCGTGCTTCGGGCCGAGCGTCACGTAGCGGCGCTCGACCATGTTGTCCGAGTCCACGATGTAGACGTACTTGCCGCCCAGGTCGGTGCCCAAGGCGCGCTCGTCGATCAGCACGGCGTCGGTCAGAACGTCGACGGGCATGCGGATACGAGCGAAGAGACCCGGGAACAGGTCCCGATCGGCGTTGGCGAATTCGCCGCGGAGCTGGAGCGTGCCCGTGGCGGAGTCGAGAGCGGTATCAGCGAAGTCGACCCAGCCTTCGTGTGGCCAGCCTCCGGAGTCGCCGACTCCCAGAAGCGCCGGGATTTGGCCCTTCTCGATACGGTCGCCCTGACGATCTTCATCCCGCCCGGCGTACTCGAGGAAGTCGGCTTCGCTGACCTCCCAGTAGGCGTGGATCGGCTGCATCTGCACGACAGTTGTCAGGATGGTGTCTTCGTTGGCGCCGACCAGGTTGCCCGGATCTACGAACCAGCGACTCACGCGTCCCGCCATCGGCGCGTGGATCTGGGTGTAGGAGACGTTAAGCTCGGCCTGATCCAGCCGGGCCTCTGCCGCGAGGAGGTTCGCCTCGGCCTGGTCGCGCTCGGCACGCGCCCGATCAACTTCGGACAGGCTGACCGCGTTCGACTCGACCGCTTGCTCGAGACGTTCGAGATCGGCCTGCGCACGAGCGACCTCGGACTCCCACCGCTTCACGTCGGCATCGGCCGAGTTGCGCTCGGCAATGTAGGTGTCGTCCTCGATCGAGAACAGCAGTTGACCCTCACGCACCTGGTCGGATGGCTGGAAGTGCACCGCCTCCAGGAAACCGCGGACGCGCGCCCTGACCTCGACCTCAGCGAAGGCACGGGTCTCACCCGTGTACTCGGCGTAGTCCTGAACATCGCGGCGCTCCGGCACGGCCACGGTGACCTCGGGAGGCGTGGGCGGCGGAGGCGCGGGTGCCTCGGCGGCACAGGCCGTGGTCGTTGCGGCGATCGCCAGCGCGGCCAGGCGGCGGAGGGGGGCGGGCACGTGCATCGGTAGCTCCAGTTCGGGACGTCCGTATCGCATGTAGTCGAACGCCAGATCCTACCAGCCGAGGACGCTCGCAGTTTGGTTGCAGGCCCTCCTTATCGTGTCGCGGCGACGTCACGCGACAGAGACGGATCAAACTGCGCCCTGATAGGCAACGATGACCGTCGTGCACGGATGGGCTCAATCGAAGGGTGATGCAACGCGGTGCTCTCGCAGGCGGTGGTCATGTCCGGTCCTGACCTCGGCTCGCGCGACACCGCGCAGGAGTTCAGTCGGTAGCGCGCGACAGCAGTGAGCAGACGGGGCCCGCGTGGCCAGAAAGGGTCAGGAGTTGAGGTTTCGCGAGTCAGTATTCTAATATTCAAGAGAATAGTGGAATATCAACCAAGAGAAACATCACCCATGAAAGACATCGCGCTACGAGCGCTCCCCGTGCTCGCCACGATTCTCGCCGGCGTCGCGCTCCTGCTGTGGATCGGCCCGGACTTGGTGTCCGCAACCCAAGCTGCGACTGAGATCGAGCCTGGCCCAGTTCCGGTGCCTGGCGCCACCTCCCGTGTGGGCGATGGCGCGCTGGGGTTGGAGCCGCTCGAACCCTGGATCGCTGCGGATCCCGCGGATCCCTCCCGCATCCTGGTAGCGGCAATGACAACCGGCACCAACGGCCTCTCTTCCGTCATCTACACCAGTCCGGACAGAGGCGCTTCGTGGCATCGTGCGACGCTAGCCGACGGCACGCAGTTGTTCCCCGGCGGTGATCCGGCCGCGACCTTCGGTCTGGACGGCGCGGCCTTCTTCACGACGCTACACAACGGGATGACGGTGTGGCGGTCCGATGACGCCGGTCGCAACTGGCTCGACGGGGTTCAGGTTCCCGGCGGCAGCTATGACCGGCAGTGGATCGATGTCGATCGCAGCGGGGGCCCTGATCGTGGTCGCGTCTACTCGGCCGGCAAGGTCTGGATCACCGTACTCGAGCGGATCGCCCGGGACGTGATGGCGGTGTCGTACTCCGACGACCGCGGCGCGTCGTTCCGATCGCCGCGCCTTATCCTTCCGCCTCCGAATGAGCAGATCCTGCACGTAGCCACGGATCTCATCGTCGATAAGAACGGCGATGTACTGGTCTCCTACCTGACCTTCCTACTCCGGGATGAAGCGGATCGTCCGGACGACGGCAGCCTTGCCGGGAGGTACTGGTTGATTCGTCTCACCGACGACGGCCGGACTCATGAGGGCCTCTTCGAGATTGCGCCGAGGCGCTCGTACGGACACGCCAGTCCCGCGCTGTCGAACATGGGTCTCGGGGGTGGTGGGCTCGAGCTGGACCCGACGACAGGCCGGATGTATCTCGTGTGGCCCGAAGCCGTCAGGGATCGGATCCAGATCTATGCCGCTGCCTCGGCTGATGGAGGACGGACGTGGGCCGAACCTCAGCGTGTCAACAGCGGCGGGTTCGACGCGAACCTGAGCAACCCGGCGATTGCCGCGAGCGATGGGGTTGTCGCGGTGACCTGGAATGATCGCCGCGCGGACCCGGAGGGAATCTGCTTCCAGCTCTACGGCGCTGTTTCAGTCGACGGAGGTAGTACCTTCGGGCCGGGAGTTCCGCTGACGACGGGCCGGGCCTGCATGAGTGGCCGATGGGCCAACGGTGGCGACACGCAAGGGCTGGTTGGTCTCGGCGACGGGAGGTTCCTCGCCACCGCGCTGCACGACACCGCGCAGGGGCGTGAGCTCTGGGCAGTCGAATTTGGCGCGACGGATGGCGTCGAATGATCGGTCCCGTGAAACCGCGCGAGTTCAAGGATCAGGCGTACGGTCTGTTGGCTCGAGCTGGCCGTGCGCTCGCGAATGGCCATCGCCTCGAACTGCTCGACTTGGTTGAACAGACGGAGCGCTCGGTCGATGAGCTCGCGAGCATGGCCGGGATGTCGGTGGCCAACACGTCGCAGCATCTGCAGGTACTCCGAAGAGCGGGCCTGGTCACGGCGCGGCGCTCTGGGACGCACGCCTACTACCGGTTAGGGTCGCCTGCCGCAGCCTCGCTCTGGCGCGGTTTGCGAGCTTTCGGCGAGGCCGAACTGCCGGAACTTGAGCGCATCATCGATCAATACCTGACGGATCGCAGTCAGCTGGACGCCATCGATGCACGCGAGTTGCGCAGTCGACTGGAACGCGATGAGGTCGTTCTCATCGATGTGCGGCCGAGGGTGGAATACGAGGCAGGTCATATCCCGGGATCCCGCTCGATTCCGATCGACGATCTGCACGACTACATCGACGGGTTGCCTGCCAGCATCGAGATCATCGCGTACTGTCGTGGGCGCTACTGTGTGTATTCGGACGATGCCGTGCGGACTCTCCGTGAGCATGGTTTTGCCGCGCGGCGATTTGAGGGAAATGTGGGCGACTGGAACGCCGGGATAGGAACAGAGGGTCGATGGATCGACTGACCGCAGACGAGGCCTACGAGCGGCTGAAGCAGGGCAACCTGCGTTTTCTGAGTGGCGCGGTCGAAGGCGCCGGCCGCGATGCGGAGCGCCGCGAGATGGTGGCCTCCGGCCAGCGCCCGTTCGCGGTCATCCTTTGCTGCGCGGACAGCCGGGTAGTGCCCGAACTTGCGTTTGATACCGGCATCGGCGAACTGTTCGTAGTGCGCGTGGCTGGGAATGTTGCCAACAAGGCCACCGTCGCGAGCATCGAGTTCGCGATCTCACAGCTCGGCCCGAAGCTGCTCGTCGTGATGGCTCACGGCGGTTGCGGCGCGGTGACAGCGGCGATGGGTGATGGCGCGCCGAGCCCGAGCCTCGAACATCTGTTGAGTTACATTCGACCGGCCGTCGATACGGCCGGGACGACAGACATCGATGAGGTATCGCGGCACAACGCGATGCTGAACGCGCAGCGTCTGAGCGACGATTCGCAGATCATCGAATCGGCGATCGCGGAGGGCGGCGTCCGCGTCGTGACCGCGTTCTACCACCCCGGAACGGGCTCGGTGGATCTGCTCTGGACCAGTATCTAGCCGTGCGTGGACTAAGCGGCAAAGCCGTACTTGTTACGGGTGGTGCGAGTGGCATCGGTGCAGCAACCGCCGCGCGCTTCGTCCAGGAAGGCGCGCAGGTTTGTGTGCTCGATGTCGACGCCGACGCACGCGCGCGTCTTGTCGACGAGCTGCCCGGCCTGACGGCTGCCATCGGCGCCGATGTGGGCAACCGCCAACAGGTCGACGCGGCCGTGGCTGAAGCCGTCGAGCGGATGGGCGCGATCGATGTACTTATCAACAATGCCGGGATCAGCATCCGACACGAATTCCTCGATATCACCGCCGAGGAATGGGACAGGGTTCTTCGCGTGAACCTCACCGGTGTTTTCAACGTTGCGCAGGCAGCGGCGCGACACATGACTGGATCCGGTTCCGGGGTCATCTTGAACACCGCTTCCACCGCCGGCACCACCGGCTATCCCCATTACGCCGACTACAGCGCCAGCAAAGGCGGGGTCATCGGTCTGACCCTTTCGATGGCGCTCGAGCTCGCGCCACACGTGCGAGTGAACGCCATCTCGCCGGGCTATGTGCTCACGCCGATGCAGCGGGCGGAATACAGCGACGAGATGCTCGACGCGGTGAACCGCAAGATTCCTGCCGGTCGCCACGCGACCCCCGAAGAAATCGCCGGACTATTCGCTTACCTGGCCTCGGACGACGCAGGGTTCGCCACCGGGCAGGTCTACGTGATGGACGGCGCGGAGACCACCGGCGGGCTATGCAGCCAGTGGAGCCACGACTAGCGGGTACGTCGCCGGTCGAGCCCACGCGCCCACCTCAACACCACGCTGGCGCCCACGGTCATCAGTCCGGCAATAGCGTTGAAACCGATGTCGATCGGGTCGAAGACGCGATCGGGAAGAACCGACTGGACGAGTTCGTCGAACAGGCCGAGCACCGCCGTGAGGGCGATCGCGAGGATCGCCGGTCGCAAGGCGCTTCGACCAACCTCGCGTCGTTCCAGTAACGCCTCGTTAATCAGGACGGCGACGAGCCCGTATTCGAACAGATGGGTTCGTTCGGGAATGCTGACTCTCAGGAAAGTCATCCCGAAGATCAGGCCGATTCCCAGCAGCGCCCAGAGCTCGCGCAGGCCTCGGCGTCGAGTCAGCGCGAGCGCTGCCATCGATCCTAGCAGCGTGAAGAAGGCAAGCGCGAAGGCGCCGTCGACCATCGGACGAAACTCTCGGAGCAGCTCGGTCAGTACGCCGGCGAGCGGAAGAGTTGCCCAGATGGCCGCCAGGGCGACAAGCACGCCAAACCACAGACGACGCTCCCGGGCAGTGGTTGTTGGCATATCGGCGCGGGTTCAGGGTCGACGTGAATTCGTTGACGCTGTCAACATAGTCGATAAAGTTGACGACGTCAACACTGATCGCGAACGCACGCCAACCCCAGAAGGGTTGGTCGTTGGCGACTAGTCCTGCTTGAACTCCGCCACGAGCGTGCTCACGGAGTCCTTGGCGTCGCCAAGGAGCATCCGGGTGTTGTCGCGGAAGAACAGCGGGTTGCCGATGCCGGCGTAGCCGGCGCCGAGCGACCGCTTCAGCACGAACGTCGTGCGTGCCTTGTCGACGTCGATGATGGGCATGCCGTAGATCGGGCTGGTGTCGTCCTCGCGGGCGGCCGGGTTCACGACATCATTCGCGCCGATCACCATGCAGACGTCAACCGTCTCGATGATCGGGTTCACGTCGTCGGGTTCCACCAGCTGCTCGTAGGGAACGTTCGCCTCAGCGAGCAGCACGTTCATGTGGCCCGGCATACGACCGGCCACCGGGTGGATGGCGTACTTCACTTCGCAACCGTTCTCTTCGAGCATGTCGCCAAGCTCGCGGACGGCGTGCTGGGCCTGCGCCACGGCCATGCCGTATCCAGGCACGATCACCACGCTGCTCGCCGCCTCGAGCACGAGGAACGCGTCCTCGGCGTTGATGACCTTGGCCTCGCCTTCGTTCTTCTTGCCCGGGCCGCCACTCGTGGTCGAGCCGAAGCCAGAGAACAGAACGTTGCTGAGCGAGCGGTTCATCGCCTTGCACATGATCGTCGTCAGAATCAGGCCGGATGCACCGACCAGCGCACCCGAAACGATCAGAACCTTGTTCACGATGATGAAGCCGGTGGCGCATGCCGCCAGACCCGAGTAGCTGTTGAGCAGGGCGATCACGACGGGCATGTCAGCGCCGCCGATGCCGATCACCGCAAGGATGCCGAGTAGCAATCCGGTGGCCACAACCACCAGGAAGATGTCGTACTTGGCCGTCATCAGCGGATCGGCCAGGTCGCCGACCATCGAGAACGCGATGCCGGCGCCCACAGCGACGAGTAGCAACAGCACATTGAAGGCCTGCTGACCCGGGAAGAGCATCGGCCGTCCGGGCATCTTGCCGGAAAGCTTGCCCCACGCGACGATGCTGCCGGTGAAGGTCAGTCCGCCGATAAGCGAGGCTAAGAAGATCGACCCCAGGGTGAACGAGCTGTAGCCCACCACGCCGGAGTTCGTCGTCTCGACGAAGGTCTGGTGGAACTCGGCCCAGCCGACGAGCAGCGATGCGATACCGCCGGTGCCGTTGAACAGGGCCACCATTTCAGGCATGCCGGTCATCGCGACGGTCTTGGCCGCGAAGAGTCCAACACCGCCACCGATCACCAGGCCGGCGACGATGTAGGTGTAGTCGAGGCCGCCATAGAGCAGCGTCGCAACGAGGGCGATAAGCATGCCCATCGATGAGAGTTGGTTGCCACGCTGTGCCGTATCCGCCTTCGAGAGCATCTTCAGCCCGAAGACGAACAGCACCGCTGCCGCGATGTACGCAATATCGATCAGAAAGGGGGACAGCATCAGCCTTCTCCCTGACCCTTCTTGCGGAACATGCCGAGCATGCGGTCGGTGACGAGATACCCGCCCACGACATTGACGGCCGCGCAGGCGACGGCCGCGGTACCAAGGACCGCGGTAATCGTCTCGTTACCGCTCGAGAGCGACAGCACAGCACCTACAACGGTGATGCCGGAGATGGCGTTCGATCCACTCATGAGCGGCGTGTGCAACTGCGAAGGCACGCGCGAGATGAGCTCGAATCCGAGGAAGATGCTGAGCATCAGGATGAACAGCAGGAAAACTGTTGTTTGGGCGTCCATGTTTGACCTGGCTGGTTGGATTCGGCTGATTAGTTGCCCGCGTATGCCTTCTGCAGCATCTCGCTGGTGACCGCGCCGTCGTTGGTGACGAGCGCGCCCGCCATGATTTCGTCTTCCGTATCGAGCTTCAGTTCCTTGGCTTCCTCATCCCAGAAGTGCTGGATGAAGTTCATCAGGTTGCTCGAGTACATCTGGCTGGCGTGCAGCGCCACGGTGCCAGGCAGGTTGTCGTAGCCAACGATGTGAACACCGTTGTCGGTCACGATCTCCTCGTTGAGCTTCGTGCCTGCCACGTTGCCGCCGTGCTCGGATGCCGCCATGTCGACGATCACCGAGCCGGCGCTCATGCCGGCAACCATTTCCTCGGTGATGATCAGCGGCGGCTTCCGCCCGAATACCTTTGCAGTGCTGACGATCACGTCGGAGTAGGCGCAGATCTTGGCCATGCCCTTCTGCTGCATCGCGATCTGTTCGGGGGTGAGCTGCTTGGCGTAACCGCCCTCCGTCTGGCCCGTGTCGCCGATGTCGATTTTCACGAACTTGGCGCCGAGTGATTGCACCTGCTCGGCGACGACCGGACGCGTGTCGAAGGCTTCCACGCGAGCGCCCATGCGCTTGGCGGTGGCGATAGCCTGCAGGCCCGCAACGCCGGCCCCGACGATGAAGGCGCGCGACGGGCTCAGCGTGCCCGCCGGAGTCATCATCATCGGAAAGCCCTTGCTCAAACGATCGGCCGCGAGAACGACAGCAGCGTAGCCAGCCAGGCTGGCCTGCGACGACAGTGCGTCCATCTTCTGCGCCAGCGTCGTGCGCGGAATCAGTTCCATGCAGATCGTCTTCACGTTGCCGTGCGCCATCTGTTCGACGAGCGGTTGGTTGAAGAACGGATCGAGGTGGCTGACGTGGATCATGCCCGCCGTCAGTCCGGCGATCTCATCGGCGTTCGGCGTGTTCAGGCGTAGCACCATGTCGGCGCCTTGGATGGTCGCGGCATAGTCGCCGCCAACCGTTGCGCCCGCGTCGGTGTATTCGGAGTCGGCCAGGCCAACTGTGGCGCCAACGCCAGCTTCAACGACGACTTCTGCGCCCATCTTCACGAGCTTGCCGACGTCGCCGGGGATCAACGGGATCCGCGGCTCGTCCGCCTTGGTTTCCCGGGGTACGGCGATCTTCATGCGTAGCTTCCCTGTGCTGGTGCCTGACTGGATGCAGGGGATGGCGGGCACCAAGAATCAGCGCCCGCGAAAAAGACGCGTAGATTCTCTTAGAGACGCATCGCTGCCGCAAACTGGCCGCGGGGGTTTCGTCGCCGAGACTAGGCTTCCGCTCGTAGCGCCTCGACAGGATCCACACGCGCGGCGCGGCAGGCGGGGAGCCACGTGGCCAGGAGTGCCGTGACGATCACGATCGCGGGCACGAGTGCGAAGGCCAGGGGGTCGAACCAGTGCATGTCCACCAGCAGTCGGCCGAAGTTCAGAGTCGACATGGCGCGGGCGAGCGGTACCGCCGCGCCGACGCCGACCACCACGGCGATTGCGGCCATGGCGGCAGCCTGCTTCAGCACCATGTTCGCGACCCCGCGACGCGCCGCTCCCAGCGCGATGCGAACACCGATCTCGCGCTGGCGCTGCGCAACGTGATACGCCATCACGCCGTACAGACCGATCGCTGAGAGTACTCCGGCGAGTACGGCGAACGCGCCGATGAGCGCGAGCATGAAGCGCTGTGTTTCGTAGGAGGCCTCAAGGTATGTCGTCAGTGCTCGCACGCCGTCCACGGGACTGTCGCCGATCTCCTTCACGATCGCGCGCACGGGTTCGACGAGGGCCTCAGCAGAGGCGTCGGTGCGCAGCACAAGCGACATCGTACCGATGGGGTCAGCGCCGTACGGTACGTAGATGATCGGGGTGGCGAATGACGCTGGTCCCCACTCCTGGACCGTCTCCACTACACCGACGACGGTCCACTGCTTCCTTACGTCTGTGTCGCCACCCATGGATGGCGCGGTTTCGAGCGCGAGCCCCATCGGTTCTCGGCCATTCAGGAACTTGCTGATGAACTGCTGATTGACCAAAGCCACGGGGTCACGTTCATCAGCCTTGGAGAGCAGTCGGCCCTTGACGCTGTCGATCTTGAGCGTGTCGAAGTATTCCGGACTGACCCGCCTGTACTCAGCGCCGAGTGCGCGTTCGGCCTGCATCCTCTCGCCATCTACAAAGACGCGGACCCAGTCTCCCGTGCCGTCCATGGGGGCCGCGTCCGCAAGGCCCGCGCTTGTGACGCCCGGCAACGATTGGGCACGTTCCAGGAGCTGCGAGAAATAGACGTCCGCGCCCGTGTCTTCGCCGCTCATCATCACGCGAGCACTCACGACCCCGTTGTAGTCGAACCCGGCGTCTGAGCTGATGATGTTGTAGACGCTGCGCACGAGCAGTCCCGCGCCGATCATCAAGACCAGGGCGAGCGCCATCTGGCCGACGACCAGCGAGCGTCGGAATCGGAGATCGGAGGAACTCGCGCTGCTGGAGCGATTCGTGCCGCGTAGAGCGAAGCCCAGGTGCGGGCGGCTCAGTCGGATCGCCGGCAGGACGCTGAAGATTTGCAACGCCACGGCTGCTACGAAGAATGCGAAGGCGAAGCTGCGAGCCTCGATCGTGGTTTCGTGCAGGATCAGCGGCCAGCGTGGTGCCAGCGGTAGCAGCAGACTCAGGCCCCAAGTAGCGATCGCGAGGCCGAGGATCGCTCCCGCGCTCGCCACGAGGGTACCTTCGGCGAGTAGCAGCCGGACCACGCGCAGTCGACCGGCGCCGAGCGCCATGCGCACGCTCATTTCGGTCTGTCGCGAACTCCCGCGGGCAAGCACCAGGCTTGCGAGGTTCACGCAGGCGATCAGCAAAACCAGACCAACAGCGGCGGCCAGGATGCCGTACATCGTACGGCTGTCTTCCAGGTACAGGTCCTTGATGGGCAGTATGTGAACGCCCCATTTCTCGTTCGTTTCCGGGTATTGAGCCGAGAGCGCATCGACCACGCCGGCCATCTCGTCGTAGGCCTGCTCCTGTGAAACCCCGGGGCGCAGGCGCGCCAGCACGAACAGTGAGCGAGCGGCCCGATCGGTGGCTTCCTCAGAGTTGAATCGGAGCGGGCGCCACATTGCTACGCGACCCCACGGGTGGCGGAAACCCGGTGTGGTCACACCCACGACCGTATGGACCTCGCCATTGAGGGACACGTCGGTGCCGACGATATCGGCGGCCCCCGCGAAGAGCTGCTGCCAGGTGCCGTGCGTGATCAGGAGGTCACGCGGGCCTGAAGTTGCGTCGAGAAGGGAACCCAGGTGCGGACGAGTGCCGAGCGTCTGGAAGGTTTCGTCCGTGACCTCGCTCAGTCGTACCCGCTCCGGATGCGAACCGCCGGTCAGCACCGCGCGGGTCTGGCGTATGGCGGTGACGGATTCAAAACTCGAGCTCGACTCGACCCAGTCGTGGTAGTCGCCGGTGGTCACCGGGAACCGACTGAAGGACTCTCGATCCCGATCGTGCGCGAACAGGTACACGAGTTGTTCGGCGTCGGGGTAGGGCAGCGGCTGGATGATGACCTTGTCGATCACGCTGAACACGATCGTGCTGGCGCCAATCCCGAGGGCCAACGTGAGGATGCTCACTGTTGCGTAGCCTGGCCGTGCCCGCAAAGACCTCGCGGCGAACGTGATGTCGTCCCACACGAGTCGCATACGTTCGCGGAGCGGCGGTTTCCCGGGACCGAGCGGAGTCTGTGACGTGGGCGTGCGGTGGTCGCGCCACGCCGCTCGCACGACATCGGTGGACTCGCGGAAGGTCAGCGCCACTTTTGCGCCAGCGCTGCGCGTCTCGCGCAGCAAGTCGGCGAAGTCCTCGACCATCCGGTCGCCGAATTTTTCTCTGAAAGGGCGAGGGCAGACGCGTAGTGCCGTGCGGTAGGCGAGCAGCGGGACGAGAGTCACGGTTATTTGCTCGAAGCGGGGATCAGATCGTGGTCCCGGGCGAAGCCAACGAGACGTTGCAGTCGGGCAGCCTCGGCGCTGGCCACTTCGTGGCCGAGCGGAAGAAGCCGGTATGAGCGCCGACGTTCATCGCTCGACGCCGTCTCCTCGATCAGTTGCTGTTCGAGAAGTCGGCGGATCGCGGTGTAGAGGGTTCCCGTGCCGAGGCGCAATTCGCCCGCGGTGCGCTCGCGTACTTCGACGATGATGCCGTAGCCGTGCTTTTCACCCCGCGATAGCGATAGCAGGATGTGGAACACGGCCGGGGTGAGCGGCAAGTATGACGAGGGATCGGCGGGGTTCACGGTGACGCGGTTCATCTTCAAGGACTCCTGGTGGATCGGCGATCTTGCCGAGTGTCTAAATTAGACATATCTATTCTAGACATATCCGGGAGGCGGGAGTCAACTGCTACGCGGGAGGTGTTGTGCCCGGCGCTGCCGCGCCTAGCCCTCGTAGTAGCGGCGCGGAATCCAGGCGAAGCCGGCTGACGACGTGCCTTGCACCTTTGTCGCGATGACCTCTTGCGAGGCGTTCACGATGTCGTCAACGTTGAGCACGGAGGCCTTCTCGAGCGTCGGCGACTGGCCGATGCCCGGAACGTTCTTCTGGCCAACCGCTCGTGTCGGGATGCCATCGAAGCGTTCGGTGACATGCCCCTGGATCGAGCGGACGAATCCGGCGAATGGCCGGTCTTCCGCTGCCACGACCAGGCGACCGGTGCGTCCCACGCTTGCGTAGACGGTCTCCAGGTCCGGTGGCACCAGCGTGCGGAGGTCGATGACCGCGGCCGATGTGCCCTCGGTCTCCAACTTCCGCGCCGCGTCGAGAGCCGTGTACACCGCACGGCCCCAGGCCACGATGGTCACGTCGGTTCCATCGCGCCGAATGGCGGCCTTCGAAAAGGGCACGCGCACGCTCGGATCCAGATCCGGGACCTCGCCCCGCATGATCGCCTTCTTGATCTGCTCGACGTCCTCGTTGCCGTCCGGTTCGCCGGGAATCCGCGGCCCGAGAGGCAGGCGGTAGGCGAACTTTGGTTCGAGGATCACCACGGGGCCATCGTATTCGGCGGCGGTGAGCAGCAAGCCATAGGCGTCGAACGCGGTCGACGGCATCAGCAAGACCAGGCCCGGAATCGACGAGAAGTAGCCGTCGTTGCTCATCGAGTGATAGATGGCGCCGCCGCCGAACGGGTCGGTAGGCATGCGCAGAATCAGACTCGATGAAGCGTTGCCGTTGGACGACCAGTGCAGGTTGCCCAGATACACGAGCCAGTGGAACGCGTTGTAGACGTAGTCGCCGAACTGAATCTCCGGCAACGCCAGCAGGCCGTCGTGCAGGCTCGCGCCCATGGCGGTGCCCACGATCAGCGGCTCGTTCAGCGGCGCGTCGATCACCTTCTCGGGGTGCTTCTTCTGCAGGCCCGCAGTGGCTGTCATCACGCCGCCGAGTTTGCCGACGTCCTGGCCCCAGATCACACCGTTCTTGTCGCGGATAATGTGGTCGAGTGCGGAGCGAATCGCGCCAGCGTAGGTGATGTTGGTGCTGCCCTCGGTCGGCGTTTCTTCCACCGCCGGGAAGGGCGCGTAGATGTGGTCGAAGATCGACTCTGGGTCCGGCTCCGGCTCGGTGCGCACCTGGCTGATGATCGAGCGGACGTTCTCGATCTCCTCCTCCATGATGCGGCCGGCCTCATGATGGGCGAAGAAGTCACGTCCCTCGCCGTCTTTGCGCCGCAACGTGTCGGCTTCTTCGAGCACGCCGCGTTCAACCAGCTGTTCGCCCCACTTGATCAGCGGGTCGTCCTGACTGAGATCGAAGGTCACGTCCGCGGCCGAACTATGGCCGTTGAAGCGCGGCAGGTCGCGCACGTGAAGGATCACGCCGCTCTGGTTGTCCTTCACATGGCCGGCAACGGCGAGGACCGTTTCGTATACGTCGTCGAAGCTCCGACCATCGCATTCGAAGTGCTCGAGACCGAACGCTCGTGCGTAAGCTTCCCAGTCCTTGATTCCGCGGCCTTCGTCTGGCGTGGTGCTGATGGCGATGTTGTTGTCGGTCACCATGATGATCAGCGGAAGCTTCCACACACTGGCCGCGTTCATCGCGTCGTGCATGTCGCCTTCGGCGGTCGTGCCGTCGCCGACGATCGCCATCGCAACGCCGTCGGTGCGCCCCAGCACCTTGAACCCCTTCGCGTAGCCAGCCGCCTTGCCGAGCTGCATTCCCACCGGGCTCTGCACCGGCAGGATGCCGTCGTTCGGGTAGTGCTGATGGTTGACCATCTGTCGGCCGCCGCTGAGCTCGTCTGTGACCTTGGAGAACTGCTGCCGCATCAGGTCCAGCGCGAAAGTGTCGCGACCGTTGAGCTCGAGCCACATCGATACCAGAGCGCCTGAGCGATAGTGCGGCACGAAACCGAAGTTGTCGGGGGTGAGCACGCGAGACAGCGCTAGCGCGGTCGCCACGCCGTGGACTTCCTCTCCCGGTCCCCAGATCGCGAACTTCACCTCACCGCGGCTCACGAGCCGGACGATGTATTCCTCGGTGGTGCGCGAACGGATCGCTAGGCGATACGCGTGGACGAGTTCGTCGTTCGTGGGTTCGACCTGAGCCCTGGCGTCGGTCTCGGTTTGAGCCATCAGAAACCTCCCTGGTTGAACGACCACTGCCACCGAAACGGTGTGCGGGCAGGGCCGGCGCATACGTCGCGCGCCGCTCTCGCCGCGGGAACGGGGTGGGCTCCGGCGATACCAAGAAGGCGGCTGCGCAGCCGGCCAATCGACCGGCTTCGCAGCCAATTATAGGAGGGAGAGCCGGATCGCGACTACCGAATGGGTCGTCGTTCGTCTTTCCGGGCCGGGTAGATGCCCTCAACGCCCACGTCGAGGTGCCCCGATCCGGCTCTCCAGGCCAGCCATCAGCCTCCGAAGTTGCCCTTCAGAGACGGGTCGACGATGGCCGCCAGTTTCGAGTACGCCAGCGCGTCGCGGACGTAGAGCGGCAGTGTTCCCGGTCCGCCAAATCCACCATAGATCTGGTAGCGCGAGCGGTGGTGGTCCTTCACGAAGGCGATGGCCACTTCGCCACCCACGGAGCCGAAGCTCGTGTTCAGCGCGGCCGGTCCCACCGTGTAGTAGGTCCACACGGTCGCCTCAGTGCGTGCACCCATCGAGGGCCGGACCGAGTCGGGTCGACCCAGAACGATGTGGATCTCGCCACGCGTTGACTTCCAGCCGCGCGGGAAGTCGTTGTACTTCCGGTTGGCTTCGGCCACACGCTCGTAGAATCCGATCCGCGCCTCGTTCACGCCGTCACGCAGGTCGGTGTCGCGACGATCCCAGAACCACTGCATGAACGCAGCGCGTTCCTCGCGGGTCTCGAGATCCTTGAGCATCTCCCGCTCCCCGTCGAGCAGGATGTAGCGCACCGGACCCTCGGCCCATAGGTCGGGATCCGATTCGAAGTACTTCATGGCAGCGAGCGTCTCGCGTGGCAGCTCGTCGAGCGAGCCGGCAAGTGCCATGCCGGGAATGGCGAGAAGCATCGCCAGTGCAGTAGCTCGTAGTGTGCGACCTGTGTTGGTACGCATTGTCTTTTCCTCCGGTTGCCATGTTCTTGTTCGCTGGCGACTCCACTCACGGCGATCGGGGCGGGCCCTGTCCCCGGCCGCGGGGAGCGGTTGTCGCTTGCCCCGATACAAAGCAATGTCCGTGCCAGAACCGAGAACGCCCGCAGCCACAGGCTCTGGGCCGGATTAGGCGCCGTTTCGGCGCGTCGCAATATCGACACTGACCCCTGGGCGTCATTTTGAAGATGTCCGCGGGCCGACAGTTCCGGTAAAACCTCCCTCTCGCATGCGGTGGGCGCGGCCGTCCTATAGAAAGGGACTCACTTGTCGCTATCTGGAGCCCCGATGGGTCGTCGAATCGTCAGCTCGGTCAGCGCACTGGCCCGGCTCGAGTGCGCCTCCGACTGGCTCACCGCCAACGCTCGCCGCGGTGGCGTGCTGGTGGCTCCGACTCGTGGGGCCGGGGATGATCTCGCCCGGCAGCTCGCTGCCAACGGCGTTGACTTCTTTGGCCTGCATCGCACAACGCCGCGCCTGCTCGCGATCGAGATGGCCACACCGGGCCTGGCGGCGGCGGGCCGGCTGCCGGTGGCAGGCTTGAGCCTCGAGGCTTTGGCGGCGCGTGCCGCGAGTGCGGCCGCCGTGCGGCTGGACCACCTCTCAGCTGTAGCCGGTTACCCCGGGTTTCCGCGCGCCCTGGCCCGCACACTCAATGAGCTCGGCGGCGCCGGCGTCAGCCCGAACGAACTTGAAGCCCTCGGTCCGGCCTGTCGAGATCTGGTGGAGCTCTGGACCGACTACATCGGCGAAATGGACCGGGTGCGGCACTGGGAGAGCGATCAGCTCGCCTTCGCCGACCGAACCATGGTGTGGGAAGCCGCGGCCGGAGCGGCGGACACAGGCCACCCGCTCGCCGGGCTGCCCTTGTTGTTTCTCGATGTGGCTCCCGCGACTCCCGCCGAGGGCTCGTTCTGGCGGGCGTTGGCAGCGTTGAGCCCGGATCTGCTGGCGACGGTCCCTGGCGGGGATCCGGGTCGCGCGGCGTTGGCCGATGCGCTCGATTCGGCGGTGGTGTCTCTCGACGACCGGATCTCTGAGCAGCCCACACGCCTCGATGCCTTGCGCCGGCAGGTGTTCTCGCGTACCACCGAGATTGCGGTCGAAGAGGACGACGGATCACTCGAGATCATCGCGGCACCCGGAGAGGGTCGCGAGGCGGTCGAGATCGCGCGCCGCGCCCACGAACTCGCCCTTGCCGGGACGCCGTTCGACGAGATGGCCGTTTTGTTGCGGGAGCCCGCGAGCTACCTGGGTCTCGTGGAGGAGGCGCTCGAGCGGGCGGGAATTCCGGCCTGGTTCACTCGCGGCACAGTCCGTCCGGATCCCGCCGGTCGCGCGCTGCTTACCTTGCTGAGATGCGCCGACGAGGGACTCACCGCTTCACGCTTCGCCGAGTACCTCTCGCTCGGTCAGGTGCCCTCGCAACCGGCTCCGGAACGTGAAGATGTTGAGGTGCCGTGGGTGGAGCCCGACGGCGATCAGCTCGTTTTCAAGACTTTGCTGACACGACCCGCGTCCCGGACAACGGCGGATGCCGACTCGTCCCACACGGAGGTCCAAGCAGACGACGCAGTGGTTTCGGGAACACTGCGTGCACCTCGGCACTGGGAACGGCTACTCGTCGATGCCGCCGTTGTGGGCGGACGCGATCGCTGGGCGCGGCGCCTCTCGGGGCTGCAGGCAGAGTTCGAGAAGCGGTCCGCGGATCTCGACGACGGCGACGAGGGCACGCGTGAGCACCTGGCTCGCCAGATGGACGACCTCGCCGCACTTGAACGGTACGCCCTCCCGTTGATCGATCGACTCGCTCAGCTCCCGAGTCGAGCAACTTGGGGCACGTGGATTCGGGAGCTACGCGCCCTTGCCATGTCGGCGGTGCGCCGTCCGACGCGCGTGATCGCGGTTCTCGGTGAATTGGAGCCGATGGACAAGGTTGACGAGGTTGGCCTTGGCGAAGTGATTCGTGTGCTCGAAGAGCGGCTCACCGAGCTGCGTGCGGAGCCCGAGGGACATCGCTACGGCAAGATCTTCGTCGCGACGATCGACGAAGCGCGCGGACGCGTGTTCGACACCGTCTTTCTCCCTGGACTGGCCGAGGGCAAGTTCCCGCGCCGAGTTGCCGAAGACCCGCTGCTTCTCGACACCCTGCGCGAGCGGATCGACGCTCCACTCGAAACGCGCGACGATCGCGCGGCCAGCGAGCGCCTGCTGCTCCGCATTGCCGCGGGCGCGGCGCGTACGCGCCTCGTGGTGTCGTATCCGACGCTCGACTCCCTACAGGGCCGCGCGCGAGTGCCGTCGTTCTACGCCCTGGATATCGTGCGTGCCGCAGAGGGGGTGTTGCCGAACTCCGAGGGGCTCGAGTCGCGCGTGCGCGATCGCGCGGACGCCCTCATGGGGTGGCCTGCACCGTCCGATCATCTGCTCGCCATCGACGATGCTGAGTTCGACATCTCCTATCTGCAGCGTGTTCTCGCTCGAGCGACTCCTGCGGATCGCGGACGTGCGCGCTTCCTGCTAGCGCGCAACGAGCATCTGGCTCGTTCGCTCCGTACTCGCTATTTGCGATGGGGCAAGACCTTCTCGGGCGCCGACGGAATCGTCACGCCGACGCCGGGTGGCGAGCGCGCTCTCCAGGCGCACCGGCTCCGCGAGCGAAGCTACTCGCCAACGGCACTGCAGAACTTCGCCGCCTGCCCATACAAGTTCGCCCTGAGCGCGATTCATCGGCTGCGTCCGCGGGATGAGATCGCATCGCTCGAACGTATGGACCCGCTCACGCGCGGCAGTTTGTTTCACGACGTTCAGTACGAGTTGCATTGCGCCCTGCGCGACGCCCAACTCCTTCCGGTCACCGTCGACAACCTGTCCGAGGTCACTGAGCTCGGAGACACGGTTCTGGACCGCGTGTCCGACGACTATCGCGATCGTCTAGCCCCAGCGATCGAGCGCGTGTGGCGCGACGAGGTTGAGGGGCTCCGCACGGACCTGCGCGCGTGGATTCGCGCCGTGGCAGAGAGTGAGGTCGACTGGATACCGACGTACTTCGAGTTTTCGTTCGGGCTCGGTGCCCAGGCCAATCGCGACCCGCTGAGTCATCACGACGAAGCGGTGGTCTTCGACGGGTACCGGCTTCGGGGTTCGATTGACCTCGTGGAGACCAACGCCGATGACGGCTCGATCCGCGTCACCGACCACAAGACCGGGAAGGCCGCCTGGAAGCAGCGCCTGATCGTTGACGGCGGCGAGATCCTGCAACCGTTGCTGTACGCCCTGGCGGCGGAGCATCACCTCGATGGCCATGTGGTGGGCGGGCGTCTCTTCTATTGCACGAGGCGAGGCCGCTTTGAAACACGCGAGGTCGAACTGACGCCCGACAATCGCCGCACGGTTGAGCGGGTGCTCGATCTGATCGACAACGAGATCGATCGTGGTTTCCTGCCGGCGGCGCCGAAGCCGCTGCGTGGCTACGGAAATCACGGCGCGGTGTGCAAATGGTGCGACTTCCGCCCGGTGTGTGGACCCTACGAGGCGACCCGCGTCGCCAACAAAGACCAGAGTCAGTTGAATCGACTCAACTGGTTGCGGGAGCAGTCATGACGCTCGTGGTCGACGACACGTCAGCGCGCGAGCGGATCCGCACCGAGCTCGGCACGAGCTTCATCGTCGAAGCCGCCGCCGGTACGGGCAAGACGACCATTCTGATTGCCCGCCTCGTCAACTTGCTCGCAGAAGGCGTCGCCGGAGTCGCACGGGGAGACTCCGGCATCGATCGGATCGTGGCTGTCACGTTTACCCGCAAGGCTGCCGGCGAGCTCAAGCTGCGGCTGCGCCAGGCGCTCGATACCGCCCGCATGGAAGAGGAGGACTCGGCGCGTCGTGTGAATCTCGAGCACGCGATCGCCCACCTCGAAGAGGCGCTCATCGGCACCATTCACTCGTTCTGCGCCGACATTCTGCGCCAGCGTCCGGTGGAGGCTCGCATCGATCCCGCCTTCCGCGAGATCGATGAAGAAGAGACGGCTGATCTGTTCGATCGCGCGTTCCGGGGCTGGGTCGAGCAGCGACTCGAGGACATGCCCGAGGGCCTGCGTCGCGCGCTGAGCCGCCTCTCGGTTCGACGAGCGCCCGACGGTCAGACGCCGCTCGACCAGTTGCGCAACGAAGCGGCGAAGCTCCTGGACTGGCGTCACTATCCGACGGACTGGCGCCGCGAGCCGTTCGATCGCGATGCGGCCGTCGAGAAATGTCTAGATGCCGTTGCCGGCCTTGCCGAGATCTATCGAGAGTGTTCGTCGCCGTGGGACCAACTGCGGCGCGGCATCGAAGCGGCGGAACAACTCGACGCCTGGCTGCGCCATACGGATGCGGTTGTTGACACCCGCGACTACGACGCCCTCGAGGCTCGTTTGATCGAGACCCTCGCCACGTTGCGTGGTCAGACGCGCTGGGGCACCGGTCATGGCTCATGGCCCGTCGATGGGCTCAGCCGCGCCGAGGTCGTGCGGCGGCGCGATGCCGTGATCGATCTCCTCCAGGACTTTCGCCGTGACGCCGACGCGGATCTTGCCCCATTGCTCCGTGAAGAGCTCTCGCAGGTCGTCACCCGCTATGAAGATCTCAAGCAGCAGATGGGTCGCCTCGACTTCCTCGACCTGCTGATCAGGACGCGAGACATGTTCACCGATCGCGACGAGGTTCGCCGGGATTTGCAGCATCGCTACGCGCACATCTTCGTCGACGAGTTCCAAGACACCGATCCGCTGCAGATCGAGATCCTCATGCTGCTGTGCGCGGACGATCCGACGGTGACCGCGTGGCGCAATGCTGTCCCCGTGGCGGGCAAGATCTTCCTTGTCGGAGACCCGAAACAGTCGATCTATCGGTTCCGGCGTGCCGACGTGCAGATGTACATGCAGGTGCGCCGCGAGCTCGCCGAACGCGGCGTGGCGTTCGAGGTGCTCACTCGGAGCTGGCGCTCCGGCGCCGGGATTCAGGGGACGGTGAACGCGGCCTTCGATTCGCGCATGGACGGCGATGAGGACGCCGGCCGGCCGGAGTATCGTCCGCTGGGCGCTAACGAGCGGACGCTTCCGGCCGAGCAGCAGCAAGTGGTCGCGTTGTCGATTCCGAAGCCCTACGGCAAGAAGCAGATCGCCAAGTCGGCGATCGAGCAGAGCCTCCCCGATACAGCGGCCGCCTGGATCGACTGGTTGCTCAATGAGTCAGGTTGGGAAGTCGAAGATCCGGAAACGCGCGAGTACGGCAAGGTTCAGCCGAAGCACGTGGCTTTGCTGTTCCGACGCTTCAAGCTGTGGGGCGGAGACGACGCGAGTCGGCCGTACTTGCAGGCGCTCGAAGCGCGCGGCATTCCGCCCCTGCTGGCTGGCGGCCGGTCGTTTTATCAGCGTGAGGAGGTGGGCACGCTGCTGGCCGCGATGAGTGCCATCGAGTGGCCGGACGATGAGCTCTCGGTCTTCGCCACGCTTAAGGGCAGTTTGTTCGCGATTCGCGACGATGCCCTGCTGCGTTTCCGACACGAAGTCGGACGCCCACATCCGTTCCGCACGCTGCCGCCGGAGACAGCTGCGGATGAGGCGATGGCGCCGATAGGAGACGCGTTACGCATCCTGGCCGAGTTGCACCGCGGCCGGAACCGCGTGCCCGTCGCGCGCACCGTGCAGCGCCTCATCGAGTTGACGCGCGCCCATGCTGGTTTTGCCATGCGTCCGGCAGGCAATCAGGTTCTGGCCAACGTGCAGCACGTGGTCGACCTCGCCCGTCGCTACGAGCTCCGAGGCGGAGCCTCGTTCCGCGGCTTCGTCGAACGACTGCGCGACGAGGCCGGCAAATCCAGTTCGCGAGAGGCGCCGGTTCTCGATCAGAGGGCGGATGGGGTGCGGCTGCTCACGGTTCACGACGCGAAAGGACTGGAGTTCCCCGTGGTGCTGCTCGCGGACGTGACTTGCAAGTTGTCGCGCGACACCGCTGACCGCCATGTCGATGCCGATCGCGGACTGTGCGCGCAGCGGTTGCTGGGATGCGCGCCGTGGGAGCTGGTGGAGAGCGAGCCGCGTGAGGTCACCCACGAGCACGCGGAGAGTGACCGGCTGGCGTACGTGGCGGCAACGCGAGCACGGGACATCCTTGTTGTCCCGGCGGTGGGGGAGGGCGCCCCGGCAACCGACTATTGGGTGTCGCCTCTGCACGACGCGATCTTCCCGGAAGAGGAGGAGATTCGGAAGGGCACGGATGCCGCTGGGTGCCCGCCCTTTGGCGAGCGCACGGTTCTGGATCGGCCGCACAGGTCGCCCGGCGGCGCGGAGCCATCGATCAGGCCGGGGCTGCACAGATCCCGCGCCGGTACGTCAGTTGTGTGGTGGGATCCGGCCGCGCTCAAGCTCGAGGCGCCGCGGGATTTCGGGCTGCGGCAGAAGCATATTCTTGCGCCGGACTCCGTGGTCGGTGCGGCCGAGGAGGGCGAGGCTAGCTATCTCGAGTGGAGTGGCCGTCGCGTCGAAGCGGTCGAAGCGGGCAAACAACGGAGCCTCGACGTGCGCCTCGCGTCATACGCCGAGTCCGGCCCGGATCGCCAGGATCCCGTGTCCGTTGAGCGGGTCGAGCGTGCTTCGGCGCGCCCGTCCGGCCGGCGCTTCGGCACGCTGGTGCACACCGTGCTGAAGGACGTGGAGTGGGACGCGGATAGCGATTCGGTGCGCGGCCTGGCCGTGCTGCATGGTCGCAATCTTGGCGCTGAACTGGCAGAGATTGACGCGGCGACGGAGGCCGTGACGGCTGCACTGCAACATCCGCTCATGCGCGAGGCGGCCGCCTCGGCGGAGTGCTACCGCGAGGCGCCGTTCATGTATCCCTCGCCGGATGGCGCGGTGATGGAAGGTGTGGTCGACCTTGTCTACCGCGCCGCTGACGAATGGGTCGTCGTCGATTTCAAGACTGACGACCCGGGCCCTGACCTGCTCGATAGCTACGGGGTTCAGGCGGGCTGGTACTGCGTCGCGGTGGAGCGGTTGCTGGGTGGCACAGCAAGGGCCGTGTTGCTGGGCGTTTAGCTGGCCGGCATGTCAGAATCCGCGCCCATGACCGACTCGAAACGCCGCGACGTGCTGATCAACGTTGCTCTCGCGACGGGGATCTTCCTGGGTCTGTGCGTGGCCGCCGAAGTTGCCCTACGAGTGGTGCTGCTCGGCAAGTACAACCCGTTCGAGCGCGATGCGACGCTCGGAGTGCGGCTCAAGTCTGACTACGACGGCGCCTATCCCCGCGTGCGCGTCCGGACCGACGCTCACGGGCGCAGAATTCCGGCCGATCAAAACGTCGACGCAACCGGCCGGTTCCTGTTCGTAGGCGACTCCGTGACGTTTGGGTTCAGCATTGAATCGCAGTACACATTCCCGATCTTGATCGCCGATCGACTCGGCGAGCGGGCTGATGCGACGGTTGCGGCAGTGCCCGGCTACAACCTCGAACAGGTGATCGGACTGATGCGCGAGAACCTGGCGCGCGTTCGGCCCGAGTTCGTTGTGTACGGGCTGGTGGTCAACGACGTAAACAGCGCGCTGACGCCGACAACGTACGAGGCGCTGGATCCGTCCGCTGCCCGAGCGGCGCAGGGTGGCCTTCTGTCGCGGTCCGCCTTCGCAGCTTTCTTGCAGCGGCGTCTTCGTCGGGTGTCCTTGCGCTTCATCACACAGCCGGAGCCCGAACAGCGGGCCGACAACGTGATCCGCGATTACTCGACGCAACTGCCGCGCGACGCGGATGCAGCTTTCCGCCGGCAGTGGCGGGAACTCGAAGCGTTGCAGCGAGAGGCGGACGTGCCCTTTTACGTGTTCGTGGCTCCGTACGCCCTACAGGTGGACGAAGAACCGGGGATGCGCGCCTTGCAGGACTACGTTGCGGAGCTCTGTGTGGACAGTCCGTTGCTCTGCATCGATCCGCTCGATGAGTTCCTGGACGCCGCAGGCGAACCGCTCTTCACCGCGGGTAGCAGCTACCACTACAACGAAACCGGACACGTTCTGATGGCGGAATGGCTCCTCGAACAGTTGAGGCAACCAGGATCGTGACCTCAGAAGCTCCCGTGCGCCTCGAGCTCGATTTGCCGGATCTACTCGTTGGCTGGGTCTGCGCGGCGGGCGTGACCGTTGCCGACTCGCCGCCCGAGTTGGCCGACCAACTGGAAGCCCTCTTGGCCGACACTTCGCAGTGGGGATTGAACGACGAGGTTCGTGTGGGAGTCCGTGATCTCTTGCGTGGTCACGGCTACAAGCCGTCGGGGCGTGGTAAGCCGGCCAGCGAGTTTCTCGTGCGGGCGGCTTCGACCGACGAGTTCCCGCGCATCAATAACCTCGTCGACATCAACAACCTGATGTCGCTCCAGACGGGGTGGCCGATCTCGATCATCGATCGCGATCTCGCCCGCACCGACCAATTCATGATGCGCCACGGCGCGGCGGACGAGAGCTTCGTTTTCAATGCGGCGGGCCACGAGATCGGACTTGGAGGACTGCTGCTGCTCGCGGCTGACGACGGTCGACCGCTCGGCAATCCGGTGAAGGATTCCATGGCCGCCAAGCTGACCCAGGACACGACCCGCGTGCTCGTCGTGATCTACACGAGCCGAGCCGTGACGGACGCCGCGACCGTGGGCGCGGTGGCGGCCGAGTTCGCGGATCTTCTGCGGGCCCACGGGGGTGCTACCGCGGTTGCGTCCGGAGTCGTCGAGCCGGCCGAGAGCTAGGCGCGGCACGCGTATACTCCGCCGAGATTGACGCCAGCGCCCCAGCCGGCGAGTTCACGGAGGAACCATGATTCGATTGCCGCGCATTCGGTGCCACATCCTGATTCTCTGGGCGGTCCTCGGACTGATCGCCGTGCCGGGCACACGCGCGGTCGAGGCGAATCCGCAGCAGCGGGCTCTGGAGAGCGACGATCTTGCCGGTCTCGAATTCCGCACCATCGGGCCGGCCATCATGTCGGGGCGCATCGTCGACATCGCAGTCGTCGAGAGCGACCCGTACGTCTTCTACGCCGCATCGGCAACCGGCGGCGTCTGGAAGACGAGCAACAACGGGGTCACGTTTACCCCCGTGTTCGAAAAAGAAGCGACGCACTCGGTCGGCGACATCGCCGTCCACCAGGCTGATCCGGACATCGTGTGGGTGGGCACGGGCGAGCGGGCGAATCGCCAGAGTTCGAGTTGGGGCGACGGGATCTACAAGTCGACCGACGCGGGGCAGACCTGGGTGAACATGGGTCTCCGCGACACGCACCACATCGGTCGGGTGGCCTTGCATCCGACGGACCCGGACACCGTCTACGTCGCGGCACTCGGACATCTCTGGGGAGCCAACGAGGAGCGCGGGGTCTATCGAAGCCGTGATGGAGGACTCAGCTGGCAGCGCATCCTGTACATCGACGAGGACAGCGGGGCCGTCGATGTGGCGATTGATCCGTTGCATCCCGACGCGCTCTTCGCGGCGACCTATCAGCGCCGTCGCACCGCCTACGGATTTCATGGCGGTGGCCCGGGCAGTGGTTTCTATCGGAGCACGGATGGTGGTGACACCTGGGTTGAACTGACCGGCGTCGACATGGACGAGGACGCGGAGGAGAACCCGGATCATCCCTGGGGCACCCTGGTGAACGGGCTTCCGGCCGGCGACTACGGCCGCATCGGCATGTCGATCTATCGTTCGGACCCGCGCATCGTCTACATCAGCATCGAGCAGGGCGATAAGTACACGGCGTCGACCTCGTACGACGGCGAGCGCTACGCCGGTATCTATCGCACCGAGGACGGCGGCAATACGTGGGAGCACATGAGCGACTGGAACCCGCGTCCGATGTACGCGAGCCAGATCCACGTTGACCCGACCGATGACCAGCGCGTTTACATGCAGAACTCGTTCAGCTTCTCCGATGACGGAGGGCGCACGTTCACGGTGCCGCGCCAGTCGATCCACAGCGATGATCGGCATCTCTGGGTCAATCCCAACGAATCGCGCCACCTGATCAAGGCGAGCGATGGCGCTCTGGGCATTTCCTACGACCGCGGCCTCACCTGGTTGTGGGCATCGAATCTGCCGGTCAGCCAGTACTACCGTGTGGGCGTGGATCTTCGTGACCCCTACTGGGTGTACGGCGGCCTGCAGGACAACGGTTCCTGGATGGGTCCGAGCGCCACTCTTCGGAGCGAGGGCGTCTTAAACGAGGACTGGCGGCCGATCGGCGGCGGCGATGGTTTCCTCACGCTCGTCGATCCCACTGACCAGAACGTCGTGTACGCCGAGTCGCAGTATCTGGGGCTCACGAGGCTCGATCTGGCGACGGGACAGCGACAGTCGATTCGGCCGGGCAATCCTGTGGGCTACAAGTTCGGACGCCGCAACTGGCGCCTCTACGGGACCGGCGAAGAGCCGCGGATTCTCGAGCAGGAGATGGAACCCGGCAACTGGGACGGTCCGTACATGCTCTCGCCCCACGATCCGTCGACGATCTATGCGGGTACCGAGAATCTGTACGTCTCCACCGATCGCGGCGGTTCCTGGCGCAACATCGGCCGGATGAGCGACGAATGGGAGCGCTCCGAGGTACAGATCATGGGGCAGGACCCGACCGCCTCCGTCGCCTCGCTCGACGATGGCGTGCCCTACTTCGCGACGATCACCAGCATCGTGGAGTCGCCGTTGCGTGAGGGGCTCCTCTTTGTCGGCACCGATGACGGCAATGTCCAGCGTTCGCGCGACGCGGGCGATACCTGGGAGAACCTCGCAGACCGCTTCCCGGGTCTGCCGGCCCGGACGTGGGTGGCCGACGTCGAACCGTCACCGCACGATCCGGACGTTGTGTTTGCTGCGTTCGATGGTCATCGGGAAGACGATTTCACCAACTACATCTACCGGTCCGATGACGGCGGCGATTCCTGGGTCAGCATCGTCAACGACTTGCCCGCGGACCGCGTCGTGCGCGCGTTCCAACAGGACGTCGTGAACCCGGACCTGCTCTTCGCTGCCACCGAACTGGGCATGTTCGTTTCCATCGACCAGGGCATGCACTGGGTGGAGATGCGCAGCAATCTGCCGACGCTGCCGATCAACGATTTCGTGGTGCATCCGCGTGAACACGATCTCGTGCTTGGCAGCCACGCGCGCGGAGTTTGGATTCTCGACAACATCACCGCGATCCGTGATCACCGCGATCCGTGGCCTCAGCGCCGAAACTGTGGCTGCTCCCGCAGCGCTGTTCGATGTTCGGCCGGCACGGATGCTGCGCCGCGCGAGAACAACGGCTGCGGTGGGGGACACGCAGTTCCGCGGTCAGAACCCACCCAATGGTGCGCTCATCGATTACTGGCTGCGCGATGGCTTCGCTGAACCCGAAGCCGAAGAAGGCTCGGACGACGCTGCCGACGCGGAGGACGAGCCGTCGCCCGTCACGATCACGATTCACGACGCGGCTGGGAATCTGGTGCGCAGCCTCGATGGCAACACCGATCGCGGGCTCAACCGCGTGGTCTGGAACCTGCGCCACGAGTCGCTACCTCGCGCACACAACGTCGAGCGTCCGCGCGACCCAGCGCGTGCCGACAGCGGCCGCGGCGGATTCGGTTTCGGCGGCGGACGACCTGGTGGCCCGCTAGTGGTTCCGGGCACGTACACGGTGCGACTCAACGTCGAGGGCGACGTCCACGAGACGACCGTCGACGTGGGTGAGGATCCTCGGATCCAGGCGCCGACGGATGTGCGAGCTGCCTGGACTGAACTTCAGCTAGAGCTGGGTGAGCTGTACTCCGACATCAACGAGCTGGTCGGCGAGGCGATCGCCCACGAGGAGTCGCTGGAAGACGGATCGGATGCACGCGCCGCGGCGCAGTTGCTACGCGAGGAACTCGCCGAGCTCCGCACCCGCGCTAGCAGCGTGCGCGGCAGCATCTCCGGCTGGGTGGGTCCGGCGACTGCAGACCAACGCTCGACGATCGAGTTTTGCTACTCGACTCTCGAGCGACTGCGGACCCGCTGGGACGCGATGGCGACCGACTGACGGCCGCGTCGCTCAGAAGACCTCGTCGTCCACGATGGTGCGTAGGTACGCGCCATAGTCGGAGCTGCCTAGCGCATCGGCCAGCGCGTTGAGCTGTGCTGCGTCGATGTAGCCGAGGCGGTAGGCGATCTCTTCCGGGCAGCAGATCTTGAGACCCTGACGGGCTTCCACCGCGCGCATGTACACCGAGGCATCCATCAACGCGTCGAATTGGCCGGTGTCCAGCCAGGCGAATCCGCGACCGAGCACCTCGACGTTGAGTTCGCCGGCTGCGAGGTAGTCAGCGTTCACGTCGGTGATCTCGAGTTCGCCGCGAGGCGATGGCTCGAGCCCGGCCGCCACGTCGACAACCCGGTTGTCGTAGAAGTAGAGCCCGGTCACCGCATAGCGCGACTTGGGCTCCGCGGGCTTCTCTTCGAGACTCACCGCCACTCCATCCACAAACTCCACAACGCCGTAGCGTTCCGGGTCGTTCACCGGGTAGGCGAAAACGGTGGCTCCTGATTCACGACTGGCGGCGCGGCGCAGAAGAGCGGAAAAATCGGCGCCGTAGAAGATGTTGTCGCCGAGGATGAGCGCGCAGGGATCGTCGCCGATGAAGTCACGACCGATCAGAAAGGCCTGCGCGGGGCCACCCGGCTCAGGCTGAACGGCGTACTGGATCTTGACGCCCCAGCCACTGCCCTCGCCGAGCAGTTGCTGAAAGAGTGGCGTGTGCTCAGGCGTTGAAATGAGCAGGATGTCGCGGATCCCCGCCAGCATCAGCGTCGACAGCGGGTAGTACACCATCGGCTTGTCGTAGATCGGCAGCAGCTGCTTCGAAACGGCCGACGTCAGCGGGGCGAGGCGTGTGCCGGCGCCGCCCGCGAGAATGATTCCCTTCATGCCAACTCTCCAGGTAAGCCGCGATTATAGCGATGCGCGACCGGTGCACGTCTGCTTCGGGCGGCCCTGGTTCGGGGGAGGCGGTGTCGAGATAGAGAACGCCCCGACCGATCGGAGGCGCGGGAAGATCGGCCGGGGCGTTCAGCAGGTGGTTTGTTGACTGACTAGTAAGGCCAGACCACCTTGACCATGTTGGAGCGCTCGTTGCGCGTCCGGGTGCCGTCGCGTGCGTGCGTCGACATGAAGAAGTAGACGGTCTCGCCCTTCTTGGGCACCCAGCTCGACAACGGCGACTTCTTGGTGTGCGGCCCGATGGACTGAGCAGTGGTCGGGTGCTCCGCGGGAACCCCGATGCGTTTGCAGGTCTGCCCCGGGCGCAACCACTCCCACGTAGCCGCATACCAACGGCCGCCGATGTTCGCGACGATCCAGGGGTTGCCTTCGACGGCGCGATTCACGGGCCACTTGCCGGCCTTCGTGTGGTTCACGCAGATCTCGCCGGGAGTCACGCTGACCGACGTCGTGGTCGACGTCACGGCCCAACCGGACACGTTGGCGTGCAGATACGTGATCGAACCAGCGTTGATCTGGTCAGCGCCGCCACCACCACCGCCGCCACCGCCACCGTCGTCGCCACCGCCGCCACCACCACCACCGTCATTCGACGTGGATGCAGTGACGCTCGTCGTTGCTCGCGCGGTCCGCCCGTCGTCATCGGTATAGGTGGCGCTGATCTGGTAGGTGCCGTCCGCCGTGTACACGTGGCTGAACGACGTGACCGAGCTGGTCACGTTGAAGAACTTCTCGGCGCCGTCGCCAAACTGCACCTGTAAGTCGCCTGTGGGGCGTTGGTTGTCGCTACGTTCTACCCGGAATGCGAAGCTGGCGCTCGAGCCGGTGGTTGGGGATCGATCGCCGTCGATGGATGCGTCCAGCGTGATCGGGGCGTTGATACGAATCCGATACGAGGCCGTCTCGGTCTTGCCGCTCTCGGTGGTCACTGTCGCCACGGCCTTGTAGTTGCCCTTGGCGCGGTAGTCGTGCATCACCTTCTTGGTGCCGGTCACGTCGCCAAGGCGGTCGCGCTTGCCGTCGCCCCAGTCGATCGTCACGTTGCCACGCCCGCTGCGCGCATCATCGCGCGTGAGCTTCACGGTGAACTCGAGCTCTTCCTTTGCGAACCACTCCGCCGTGGCGGCCTCGAACACGACATCGGTCAGCGAGCCGTCATCGACTCGCAGTGACATCGTGCGCGTGCTTTCACGGCCGGCGTCGTCGGTGAGCTTCACGGTGAGCGGGAAACTCGACGGATCCTTGTACGTGTGCTGGATGACCGCACGACGACTGAAATCAGCGATGTTCGCTTTCTTGCCATCGCCGAACTCGATTTCCAGCCTTCCCGACGCCCAACTACCGTCGGTGGTGTCGCTTGCCGTGATGTCGATCTTGACGGGCGAGCCGGACACGGCCGGTTTTGGCGTGGTCTCGATTTCAAATTTCACAGAGCCCTTGGTGACCCCGCCACCGTCGTCCTGCCCGGCAACAATCCGGGTGGCGGCGGTTTCGGTAACAGTCACGCCGGCGGCCTCGAGGCTCGCCTTCACTTCGACTGACTCGGTGATTACCAACGCGACGCGGGCGACGCCCTCGGCGTCGGTATTCGCCTCGCTTCCGTTCGGGAAGCTGCCACTGGAGGCGTGGAACTTCACCGGGATGCCGGCTTCAGAAACCTCACCGGCCCGTACGGTCGCTGCGAGTGTGACCTCGCCGCCACCCTCGGGCAGGTTGTCTGGCGTCACCTTGAGCGTGATGGATCGCGCCGCGCTCGGCGTGTCCGGCTTGGTGAGGTCCTCGATAGCGTCGAGTGCTTTCTGGCAGCCGCTGAGTGTCGTGGCGCCGATCAGGATCGCCATCGCGGCCAGGCATCGTCGTCGGAGTCGCTGCGTCCCGCTGCGCCCCTCTCTTTGAGTTCGCGACATGTGATTGCCTTCGTTTGTGTATGAGTGACTCTTGGAGTCGTTTTCAGGCCCGAGGCAATCGAAGCGCATTTATAAGAGTCATTTGAAGTCAGAGATGAGCAAGCACGCCAAGCATCCGGTCGCTGGATTCCCAGTGCGGCCTCTAGGGGGCGCTTTCGGTCATCAACGCGCAGGGTTTCTCGGATGGGGTCAGATGCGGCCAGCCACGGCCATGACTCGGGCGCGTCATCGCGGAGTCGGCAGCGGCATTCGCTGGTACGATTGGCCCCTGCGCGCCGAATGACGATCTGGAGCGGCGCGGTTTTCCCGAACTCTTGCCCTTCGCGGGGACGCATGGCCACACGACGTTTACTTGTTACCGGCGGCGCCGGGTTCATCGGCGCGAACTTCGTGCACTACTGGGCGGGGCGGCACGACGCCGATCGCATCGTCGTGCTCGATCTCCTCACCTACGCCGGAAATCGCACGAGTCTCGCCGCGCTCGAGTCGGATCCACGCTTCCGTTTTATGCAGGGCGACATTGTCGATACCGAACTCGTGCGGGCGCTCCTGGACGAGGAGAACATCGATACGATCGTGCACTTCGCGGCCGAGTCGCACGTTGATCGCTCGATCCACGGCCCGGCGGATTTCGTACGCACGAATCTGATGGGTACCGCGGCCTTGCTCGAGGCGTGCCGTCTCACCTGGCCCGCACAGTCCGACAGCCACCACTTTCATCATGTGTCGACCGACGAGGTCTACGGCACCCTGGGTCCGGACGATCCGGCTTTCCGCGAGGACAAGCAGTACGAACCGAACTCTCCGTACGCGGCGAGCAAGGCTGGGTCAGATCACCTGGTGCGCGCCTACCACCACACCTATGGGCTCCGCGTCACCACGAGCAACTGCTCGAACAACTACGGGCCGTATCAGTTCCCCGAGAAGCTGATCCCGTTGATGATCGTCAACCTGCTCACCGGCAAGCCGCTGCCCATCTATGGCGATGGGCTGAACGTGCGTGACTGGTTGCACGTCGAGGACCACTGCGTGGGCATCGAAGCCGTGATCGAGCGCGGCCGGGTCGATCAGACGTACAACGTCGGGGGCGGCAACGAGTGGACGAACCTCGACCTTGTCCACGGACTCTGCGACCTGCTGGACGAACAGTTCACGGCGCGCCCGGACCTGGCGACGCGGTTCCCGGACGCACCCCCGGCCGCGGGCAAGAGCTGTCGCGACCAGATCGAGTTCGTCACGGATCGCCCGGGTCACGACCGGCGCTACGCGATCGATGGCGAGAAGATGGCCTCCGAGCTCGACTTCAGGCCACGGATCGGCTTCACCACCGGACTCCGCTCGACGGTGGACTGGTATCTGGACAACGAGGCCTGGTGGCGCGCGGTGCTCGATGGCAGCTACCGCGACTGGGTGGCCAAGCAGTACGAGGGATGAAGCGCGACCTGCGGGCGCTCGCGGAGATCGAGCACGATCTGCTGATCATCGGCGGCGGAATTACAGGCGCCTGCCTGGCGTTCGACGCGGCGACGCGCGGGCTGCGAGTCGCGCTGATCGAGAAAGACGACTTCGGTGGAGCTACCTCCGCGGCTTCGTCGAAGCTGCTCCACGGCGGACTCCGCTATCTGCAGCAACTGCGGTTTGGCAAGGTGCGGGAGTCGGCGCGCGAACGGCTGTTCTTCCAGAATCTCGCCCCCCACCTGGTGGAATACGTTCCCTTCGTCGTTCCGACGTATCGGGGACTCGCCAAGAGCAAACCGGTGCTGTCGGCGGGCATGTTGATGTACGAGACGCTGTGCATCGGGAACACCAACCTGCTGCTCGACAAGAGCCGGGCCGTCCCCGCGGGGCGCGGCATGGGCGTCGAGCAGGTGCTCGAAACTGTGTCGGGAGTGAACACGGACGGCCTCACGGGTGGGCGCCTCTTCTACGAAAGCCACATGCAGAACTCCGAGCGCATGACGCTTGCGTTCATCGATGGCGCCGTTGCCCACGGCGCGACCGTTGCGAACTACACCGAGGCGATCGACTTCATTCGCCAGGATCAACGCGTGTGCGGAGTTGTGGCGCGCGGCGAATCCGGCGAGTCGCAGGAGATCCGGGCGCGCGCCGTGATCAATGCTTCCGGACCGTGGATCCGCGAACTCAACGCCAGCCTCGATCTGGACTCTTCCAGTGGGGTCGTGACCGGCTTCTCGCGAGGGGCCCACATCGTCACGCGCCCGCTCACCGACGGCCATGCTGTGGCGTTGCCAACCCAGCGACCGTCCGAGTCGGTGATCGACCGGGGTGGTCGGCACGTGTTCATTATTCCCTGGCGCGGCCACTCCTTGATCGGCACCTCGTACGCGCCGCATGAAGGTCCGCTCGATGACATGCAGCCCACCTCGGCGGAGATCGGTGACCTGATCGAGGACATCAACGGTGCGCTCGGCCCCGGAACGCTCACGCCCGACGACGTGCGCTACGCGTTCGCCGGGCTGTATCCCCTCACTGCCGACGAGATCGATCCCGGCGTGTATCAAGGAAGCGCGGACTATCAGGTGGTGGATCACAGGACGTCCGACGGCGTACCCGGTCTGTTCACTGTCTTCGGCGCCAAGTTCACCACCGCACGCCTGCTCGCCGAGCGGGCGTTGGACGCGATCGTGCCTTCGCTGAGTGGCGAATGGTCTTCGTGTCAGACGCGCGAGACCGCGTTGCCCGCAGGTGAGGCGGTGCCCGCGCCCGGGTCCCTGCAGTCTTTGCCCGGTTCCATGGGGCACGATCTGGTCGCCGCTCACGGCGCCTATGCCGGCCGCGTCGCGGATCTCGCTGCGACCGACTCTCGCCTTCAGCAGGAGATCGGCGATGGCCGCGGAGTCTGGGCAGCCAGCGTCGTGTGGGCTGTGCGCGAAGAGATGGCGCAGCATCTCGCGGATGTGGTGTTCCGGCGGACCGGCCTGGGCACGGTGGGCGATCCCGGGACGGATGTCCTGCGGCTGGCGGCGGTGCTCATGGCAAAAGAACTCGACTGGGACGCAGATCGCACGGCTCGCGAAATTGCCGCCGTGCAGGAGCGCTTCCAGTGGTGAACCTCGAGGCAGACGACAAGCCACTGAAGGTTCTGCACATCGGGCCGACGCCTTTCTTCTCGGACCGTGGTTGCCACATCCGCATCCGTGGACTCGTGCGCGGGCTGCAGCAACAGGACGTCGAGTGCTGGTTGTGCACGTACGGGCTCGGTAACGAAGTGCCGGACGTCGAGACCGAACGCGTGGCCAGCATCCCGGGCTATCGTCGGCTCGACGCCGGGCCGTCCGTATTCAAGTACGTGGCGGACGTGCTGCTCCTTGCCAAGGTTTGCGGCTCGATCATGCGACGCAATCCGGATGTCTTGCACGGTCATCTCCACGAGGGCGCACTCATTGGCCACGCTGCCCGCACGTTGCTTTTCTGGAAGCGTCTGCCTCTCGTGTTCGACATGCAGGGCAGCCTCACAGGCGAGCTCGATCAGTACGGCTACTTCAAGTGGCTCCCCCCTGTGCGCTGGCTGTTTCACGCTGCTGAATGGATGATCGGTCGTCTTCCCGATCGGATCGCAGCGTCGTCTCGCAGCAGCCTCGAGATCGCGCAGGGGCAGTTTGGCATCGCGCCGCAACGGCTCACGCTAGTCGAGGACGGCGCCGATGTGACTCCCGCCGATCCGCAGGCAGTCGCGCAACTGCGCGCCGAACTGGAGATACCGGACGACCGCTTTGTCGTCGTCTACACCGGGACGCTCAAGAAGGTCAAAGGACTTCCCGAGCTGCTCGACGTCATCCAGAAGACCGTGGCGCAGGACGGTGGAGTGCACTTCGTTCTCGTCGGCTATCCGGTGGAGGAAGCCGCCGCCTTCTTGCGCGAACACGACCTCGAGTCGCGCTGCACCCTGGCTGGGCGTGTCGCATTCGACCGCGTCAACGAGTACCTGGCTCTCGGCGACATCGCCCTCGAGCCCAAGTCAGCCGGCACCGGCGAGGCCTCCGGCAAGCTCCTCAACTACATGGCCGCCGGGCTCCCCGTGGTGTGTTTCGACACCCCCAACAACCGCGCAATGCTGCACGACAGCGGCTGCTATGCTTCGCCCGGACGCACCGACGAACTGGTCGACGCGATCGCCAAATTGGCGGCCGATCCGGAACGCGCGCGTCAGCTGGGCACGCACGGGCAGGCCCGCGTCAGTTCCGAGTTCTCCTGGGACTCCTCCGCCGAGACGCTCCTGCACGTCTACTACGACTGCATCGGCGACTACTGAGCAATCACGATGAAGGTTCTGGTTACAGGCGGCACGGGGTTCACGGGCAAGGCGCTGGTGCGTCGACTGCTCGATGACGGCCACGAGGTCGTGGCGCTCGACTACAAGGAAGGCATCAAGACCCAGGAGCTGCGCGACTGGGGAGCCAAGGTCGTGATCGGCAGCGTGACCGACCGCGATGTCGTCGAGTCGAGCATGGCTGGCGTGGAGGTCGTGCACCATCTCGCCGCTGCCTTCCGCGAACTCGACGTGCCGAACACCTTCTACGACGAGGTGAACGTTGGCGGCACGGAGAACGTGCTCGAGGCCGCCAAGCGGCATGGTGTGCGGAAGTTCGTTTATTGCAGCACCTGCGGCGTGCACGGCAACGTCGACAATCCGCCGGCCGCCGAGAGCGCGCCGATCAACGCGGCCGACTACTACCAGCAGACGAAGTACGAGGCCGAGCCCGTGGTGCTCCGCTATCACGCCGAGGGTCTTCCCTCCGTGATCCTGCGGCCCGCGGCGATTTACGGGCCCGGCGACCCCGAACGCTTCTTCATGATCTTCAAGCGTGTGGCCAATGGTTCCTTCCCGATGTTCGGCGGTGGGCAGACGTTCTATCACCCGCTCTACGTCGACAGCCTGGTGGACGCGTTCATTGCAGCGCAGGAGCCGGGTCGCGGCGACGGCAAGGCGTACCTCATCGCGGACGCTGAGTACGTGACGATCGAGAACCTCGTGCGCGGCGTTGCGCGTGCTCTCGACGTCGATGTGAAGATCCGCAATCTGCCGATCCTGCCGCTGATCATCGCGGGCCATGTGTGCGAGAAGGTATGCAAACCGTTCCGCATCACCCCGCCGATCTTTCCGCGCCGCGTGGACTGGTTCCGACAGAACCGCGCCTTCGACATCTCGGCCGCGCGTCGCGACCTGGGCTACGACCCGAAGATCGACCTCGACGAAGGCCTGCGACGCACCGCCGAGTGGTACAAGGCCGAGGGCTACCTCTAGTAGCCAACCGACCCGCCCGACGGGCGGTACACTGACCGCCATTCGACTCCGGCCTGCGGGCGACTGCCATGTGTGGAATTACGGGCATCCTGACGCGGGAGCACCACGACGTGGTGGTGCCGATGACCCAGGCCCTGCGGCACCGCGGCCCTGACGGTGACGGCAGCTACCGCGACGAGTTGATCGCTCTCGGGCATCGCCGCCTGTCGATCATCGATGTAGCTGGTGGCGCGCAGCCGCTCGCCAACGAGGACGGCACGATTCACCTCGTGTCCAACGGCGAGATCTACAACTCGCCCGCACTGCGCGATCGCCTGCTCGCGAACGGCCATCAGTTCCGCACCAATGTCGACGTCGAGACGATCCTCCACCTCTACGAGGACCACGGCGTCGACTGCGTGAAGCACCTGCGTGGGCAGTTCGCCTTCGCGCTGTGGGACAGCAAGAAGCGCCGCCTTCTCCTCGCCCGCGATCACATGGGTCAGAAGCCGCTCTTCTTTGCGCAGCACGGCGACGATCTGCTCTTCGCCAGCGAAGTGAAGGCGATTTTGGCCGCCGGGCTCATCGACACGAAGCCCGACCTCACCGCACTCTGGCACTACTCCTCGCTACGCTTCATTCCCGATCAGTACTCGTTGTTCGAGAGCATCGAGAAACTGCCGGCAGGCCACACACTGGTGTGGGAAGACGGCCGCGCCCAGGTATCGCGCTACTGGAGCTTCAGTTGCAACGACAAGCTCACCGGCTCCGAGACCGAGGTCGCCGATCAGCTCGAAGAGCTTCTGCTCGAAACCGTGCAGATGCATATGCTTTCCGACGTGCCGGTTGGCGCGTTCCTCTCGGGTGGCATCGACTCCAGCCTGGTCGCCGCCATGATGGCGAAGACGACGGGCAAGTCTTTCCCGACGTTCTCCATCGGCGTCGAGGAGCAGGCGTTCAACGAGTTGCCCTACGCCCGGATGGTGAATGAGCAGTACGGGCTGGAAGCCAACGAGCGGATTGTTAAGGCCGATCTGATCCACCTCATGCCGTCGATGATCTGGCATCTCGATGAGCCCTCCGACCCGTTTGGTGTTGGCGTGTATCTCGTGTCGGAGGTCGCCGCGGAGAAGGTGAAAGTCGTGTTGTCGGGCGACGGCGGCGACGAGAATTTCGCCGGCTACGACCGCTTCGCGGGCCAGCGTCTGGTCGACCTCTACTGCCTGCTTCCCGAGTGGGTCCGTCGCCAGGTGATGGGCCGTCTCTTCAACCTTGTGCCGGAGTCCTTCGGTTACAAGAGCCTGTCGTCAAAGCTCAACTGGGCCAACGAGATGTCGTTCTGCGACTCGGGCGCACGCTATGCCCAGGCGATGAGCTTCCTGCGCTTCACTCCGGCGCTGAAGGAAGAGCTCTTCACGGCGACAGCGCGTGGCGAAATCGAAGACGATGATTCCGTGGCCAAGATCCTGCGCTGGTTCGACGCCGATTGCGTGGACGATCTGGTCGACCGCATGCTCTACACCGACCTCAACACACGCATGCCCGACCACCTGCTCCCGATCGTCGATCGCATGTCGATGGCGCACTCGATCGAGAGCCGGCCGCCGCTGATCGACTACAAGGTCGTGGAGTTCGCCGCGTCGATTCCCGGGGATATGAAGCTGCAGGGGCGTGACCTCAAACACATCCTCAAGGTTGTAGCCCGTCGCTACTTGCCGGCCGAGCTGATCGACCGCGAGAAGCAGGGCTTCGGGTTCCCGCTCGCACTCTGGATGCGTACGGACCTCGCCCCGTTCATTCGCAATCTCTTCGCAGAGTCACGCTTCGTCGAGCACGGCATCTTCGAGGGCGATGTGGTGCAGCGACTTGCCGACGAGCACATCGGCGGCGTGGCCGATCACAACTTCCGACTCTGGATTCTGATCAACCTCGAATTCTGGTATCGGTTGTACTTCGAGAACGAGTCGATAGATTCCCTGCGTGAACTCACAGATCGACTCAGCGGCGGCAAGGCCGCGGAGCTCGAAGTGGTAGGGGCTTGATGGAGCAGCCGGAACAGAACAAGACGCAGGCGAGCGTCACCGGCGGCGGATCCGCGTTTGCCAAGTACCAGTCGGTAATCGTCGGCCGCCGCGGATGGTTCGCGCTGATCTATCTGGAGTTCTGCCTCTGGCTCGGGATGATCCCTGGCGCTCTCGGCCTGTTCCTGCGCAAGATGTTCTGGCCGAGCCTGTTCGGCTCGTGCGGCCGCGGCACCACCTTCGGGCGCGGAGTCAAGCTGCGCCACCCACGCCGCATTCATCTCGGCGAACGCGTCGTCGTCAGCGACGATTGCATTCTCGACGCGCGTAACGAAGCGAGCGACCGCGTCCTCGAAGTTGGCGACGACGTCATCCTCGCGGACGCCGTGATGCTCTCGTGCAAGAACGGCACAGCCCGCATCGGCAACAACGTCGGCCTCGGTTCGCAAACCATCCTGCACGCGGTCAACGGGTGTCACGCCGAGCTAGGCAACGACCTGATCATCGGCCCGGCGTGCTACTTCGCCGCTGGCGGCAACTACGACATCGATCAGACCGAAGTCCCGATGGCCAAGCACGGACTCCGTACCGAGTCCGGCCACCTCACCCTCGAAGGTGACAACTGGCTGGGCGCCAAGGTCTGCGTCCTACCCGGCGTCACAATGGGGCAGGGAAGCGTGGCCGCCGCCGGCGCCGTGGTCGCCGGAGACGTGGGCGCGATGGATGTCGTCGGGGGCGTGCCAGCGCGCGTCATTCGGAAGCGCGGGCGCCAGGACCCGGCACCCGCGTAGCGCTGGCCGACCGAAACCGACGTGGCCTCCGCGAACGGCGCGTCGCATAGATTCGGAATAGGAACTGCGCGTGGGGCGCATAGATTCTGAATGGATGGGTGAATAGATTCAGGCCATGGTCAAACGTGCGGAATCTCGGAACCAAAGGGCGTAGACGCGTTCACGGCACCAATCGCGCGCGGGCTTGAATAGATAGTTGAATAGAAAACCGTCCAATCAGAATAGATCCAGCTACCTGCATTGGCTGATGGCCGTGGCCGTGGCCGTGGTTCTGCTCGCGTGGCTGCTGTCTGACATCGGCCTGGTCGCTGTCGGCGAGACCATTCGCGGCTCGTGGAAGCCCGGACTCCTCATGGGAGTCGCCGCATTCGGCGTGATGACCATCGGCCGGATCGCGCGCTACTGGGTTCTGCTCGAGAACAAGCCTCGCCTGGGACCGCTCACGCTGGTGACGTTGGTGCGCAACATGGCCGGCGACCTGCTTCCGACCCGGTTGGGCACGCTGGTCTACGTCTGGCTCGTCACCAAGCGACTTGGCGTCCCGGCCGACGACGCCTTTGCATCATTCTTCCTGGCCCTCGTTCTCGACATGGTCGCGATCGCCCCGATGCTTCTCGGTGCCGTTGTCGTGGTCGGCACCGGCTGGGAGTCCGCCGGTGCGATCGGCCTCTTGGCGGGCTCACTCCTCGCCGTCTCGATTATCTCGCTGTTCATGCTGGCCCCCGGGCTACGTCTCGCGGCCACCGTCAGCCGCATCGTACTCCCACGCGCGGAGAAGCTGGCTACCCTCGCGCTGGATACCGCTGCCCAGGTCGACGCCGTCGCAGCACGCGGCGCTCTCTGGCCAGCGATCGGCCTATCGTTCATCGTGCGAGCCGCCAAGTTCGGAGCGCACTACCTCGTACTGCAGTCCGTCCTGGTGCCGCTCGGCGTCGGCTGGGGCGAACTCGGCTTCTTCGAGTCGTTCCTGGGCGTTGCCGGAGCCGAACTCTCCTCGATGCTCCCCATTGCCGGCATCGGCGCTTTCGGCACCTGGGAAGCCGCCTTCGCCTTTGGCTTCAGCCAGCTCGGCCTCACCTTCGACCAGGCCGTCCTCGCCGGCTTCTCCACCCACATCCTCACCCAGCTCCACGACTACGGCCTCGGCGTTCTCGCCCTCATCGCCCTCTGGCGGCCCCGCTTCGCAGGGCGACCTTCGGGCTCATAACCCGAAGGTCACAGGTGACAGGTCGATGGCCGATACTTGAAGGGAGCCCGTCGTGACGGGATTGGCGGTTGCGGCGACGGTGACACGGTGACGCCGGAGCCGAACCGAGGTGCTCCCCGGGTGCTCGGGGCGTTCGGATCGCCTGGTCGCTCCAGCTTCGCGTCGTCTCTACGGTTTGAGGTCCAGCGGCAACGCGCTGATCTTGAGATCGTGCCCCTCACCGTCGGGCCGCTCCGTGCAAATGACGACCACTGACGGCCTCGCCGACTTATGGGCGGAAGGGGCGAGCCTCACCGTGATCGTCCCAGGCAGGCGGTAGTGCGGGCCTCGGTTGAGGGGTAGCCAGAATTCACCGCGCCCGACGGGAATGTCGATCTCTTCGGGCGGCGTTGGTTGGCTCTCGTACGTCAGGCTCAGGAGCAACGTCGCATCTCGGCGACCCTTGGCGGTGCTGGAATTGAGTACGTGGAGAGGCCATCGCCCGCCAAGACTTCGCCACACAGTCATGGTCTTCCGGCGACTCCCGGTGTGGATGGCAGCGCGGATCCGATGGATTGTCGTGGTCATGGCGTGGTCCAGTTGGAGGTGCAGCCTGTCCGCTGCTGCGGCGGAGCGGGGCTACGCGCAAGGGTCAGAGGCTAGACGCTAGTTCCCGTACGTAGGCAAGTTCTGCGTTGAGGGCTGCCGTCAGGTCGGCGATCGGCACCGTCGGGCTAATAAGCTTGGATCGCCGAACGTCCAAGACGGACATCACGGCCCCCTTCCGGGCGGAGCCGCGAAGGACCAGCTCCATCACGTGCGTGATCAGATCGACGCGGAGCTTGGAGAGCTTGTCCGCTTTCAGGTAGAGCTTGATCACATGCGGCGTGCCGTTCACGAGAAGTCCCAGTTCTGGGTTGACGCGGACGCTCACGCCGTTTTGCAGGTAGTCCGCCTTCGGGGGCTTGGACCATTTCAGGGTCTTGTGTCCCCACCAACTCTTGTATCCCTTGAGCAATACGTCGTAGTTCTGGACCTTCTTCGGGTTGGCGACGTTGCTCAGTCGCTTCGTGAGCGCCGCCTTTCCTTCGTTGGCTCGATGGGTCGCCAGTACCGCGTCTCGGAACTGCTTGTAGTAGTCGAAGGCTGGTTCGTAGTCGTCACGGTTCATTACCCCGCGCACTTTGGTCAATTTCGGCGTCCCGCTCGCCGACACGATGTCCACAAGGTCTGTCAGTGATAGGTGCGGCACTTGTCAGCCTCCGTGATTGCGAAGCGAAGGACAAAGTTGGCGAAGGATTCGATTAGTGGAACTCTCGACGCCGGTGTTTTGCGGAGGAACCGGGTATTTCCGCGCTTCGGAATCGGTCAGACATTTGACTGCTCGTGGTAGACTGATGTCTGGTATAGGCGGGCACTGGAGGCACGGCTATCCTGCGCCGATGAGCGAGGATCAAGTCGGGCCGAGAGGCGGGAAGACGACGCGCAAGCGGGGCCAGGTTCAGAAGACCGTGTGGCTCGATAGGGAAGAGGCGGAGGCTCTACGCGAAGCCGCATACAAGGAACGCCGTAGCGAGGCGAGTATCGTCCGGGAAGCACTACGCGGGTGCTTCGAGATCGAAGACTAGTGGACCACGGGCTGGCGTAGATTCAGGAAGCTCCTTTGACGATCCTTGTCAGGAGTTGATTCTGTTTGAACTTTGGCGGGATTCGGTTCGAAGCTAGTTGCTGCCGTCCGCGTCTGTTTGCCGCTGGATTGTCACAGGATTTGTCACAGGCCATCCTGGGGTGATGATCGATCGAGTGGCCTCGGACGAAGTGATCGCCGCAGCGTTCGAGTGGCTGTGCAAGCGCCGTAAGAACTACCCTGCGCAGGCAGATGTCTGGGCATTGCGACACGACTGGGATAGGCAGCGGGCCCGCATCCAGACCGAGCTGCGCGCCAGCACCTATCGCCTCTCGTCCGTGCAGCGGATCACCACTCACGAGGGCGAAACCCTGCACGTTTGGCGCGCCGCGGATGCACTGGTACTCAAGGCCCTGGCGATCGCGCTTCAGGACACGCTGCCGATCTCGCCGCGTTGCACGCACGTCAAAGGCAATGGCGGTGCGCATGGAGCGATCGCGGCGGTCCGTGAGCAGTTGCCGCAGCATCGCTTCGTAGCGCGCACCGATGTGGCCGCGTACTACGACTCAATCGACCACGAGCTACTGCTGCAACGGATCGAGAGGTTCGTGCCCGACCGCGCGGTGCTCAACCTGTTGGGGCAGTACCTGCGCTACACGGTGGAGTGGGGCGGCCTGTTCACAGACAACCGCACTGGCATCTGTCGGGGCTGCTCACTCAGCCCGCTGATCGGCGCGTTCTTTTTGGCGGAACTGGACCAGGCGTTGGAGCGGAAGGACGTCGACTACGTTCGCTTCATGGACGACATCGTCATCCTGGCACCGACCCGATGGAAGCTCCGGCGTGCGGTGAAGGCGATGAACGAGGTGCTCGCCGATCTGGCCCTGGAGCAACATCCCGACAAGACATTCATCGGGAGAATCGAGCGCGGCTTCGAGTTCCTGGGCGTGCACTTCAGCCCAGCGGGATCACGGATCGCGGACTCAGCAATCGAGAGATTCGTGCAGCGGGCGGCCCGGCTTTATAAGCAAGAGCCTGACCCTGTCAGGCTTGGGCAGTACTGTGCGCGGTGGGCCGCGAGTTGGCCGTCAACCAACCCGACTCGGAGCTAGCCGGCCCAAGCCGCGGAACTCCTGCTAGGACGCTCCTACGGCGTTCCCCGGACCGACCGACGGACGGTGACACACACCCGCCTCGCTTGTCGCCGTGCCTTTCCTCGGTGCGCCAAATACCATGTCTGCTTCGGTGCCCTTAAAGTTCTTGCCTGTCCCACAACCCCTCGTGTGCTGCGAGGACTCTAGTACGTGTAGGGCCGGCTGGGACCATTTTTTCTTGGGGGCTGTGTCGTCCTGTCTCATGAACTTTGATACTCCGGTAGCCACGCCACGGCGGTGATGGCAATGGCAGAGTGCATGATCCAAGTGTACCACCCGGTCTACGCGATGACGGGCGACCATGCACCGGCTCTTTTGTTACAGCAGTCGGTGAGAACGGCGTTCCTGACTGGCCCCGCTACCGCGGTGCCGTCGATGCTCACAGAGATACCCTTGCTTCCCCTAGGACGCACTACCCTAGGCCGGATATGCTCGGCCCAGCAGGCGTGCTTCGCTCGCGCGGCGTCGGCCGTGAGCTCGGAGTTCTGCCTCTCGGTCGGTAGCAAGGGCGGAAAGGAGTCGGCGCGGGAGGAATCGACCCTCTACTTCCACCGTGTGCGGACCACTGTCCCGGGAGTGTGCGCCGGGTGCTCGCCGATGGACGTCTACGACCGCCCCATAGTCGTTCACGGCCCGTAACGTCAACGTTGTCAGTACCTTGCGACACGCGGCCCTCGGGCTCATAACCCGAAGGTCACAGGCGCCTGGTCGACGGTCGATACCCGACGGAAGGCCATCGTGACGGGATTGTCGGGTGCGGCGACAGCGACACGGAGCAGGCGGAGCTGCGCGAAGGTGCTCCCCGGGTGCTCGGGGTGCCGTGCTACGGCGACCCCCTCAGAACCGCTCCATTCTGAACAATCGACCCTGCGCGCCGCCGTCGTGAAGTCGCGGACGATCTCCGCTTCGGCGAACAACAGGCGGTTGTCGTGCTCGTTCCGGGGTAGGTCGGAGTCAATAAGAGTGAGGACGTACTGGAGGTCGTACTCCGCACAGATGCGTCGAACTGCCGCCAGAAGGGCTACCTTCTTGCGGTTGTCTGCCGCTTCGAGGATGCCGTCGTGGTAGACGAGGGAATCGAACCTCCGACTTCCACCGTGCGGATGGCGCTTCGAGGTGTTCGCACTGTTGCGCGGGCGGACGCGGACGAGGGCGCTTCAATGGGCGCGCCGGGCGACCCACTTGCTTCGGCTCGCTTCCGCGGTAGAGAGGTGCGCGGTAGGGATAGAACCTCCGAATTCCACTCCGGTGACGCCAGCGTGGAGGGTGGTGGCACTAGTTCGGGGCCCGCCGTGACGGGATTGGTGTCTCTGCCTAGCTGGGCCCTTGCAAGGCGAGGTCGTAGACGGACTGGGGCGACGTAACGATCATGCTCCCGCCGAGACAGTTCCGAGTGTTTGTGTGGAGCATGCACCCCCCGCCGGTCTCGGTGACGTGGTTGAGCCGTGTGCCCCCCAGAGTGGAGGCGCCCCCTATGACGGTCAGCGTCGGCGCATGCCATGGACGCTTGGTATCCGGTGTTTGCGAAGGGCTCGTTCGAGGCACGGGTAACTCCTACAGGCTATGACGGCTAGTCGTCTCGGTGAAGCCTTGCATGACGGCTACCGGACGCTAGACAGCAAAGAGGGAGCGGGCCAGACCGAGTACGAACTCTGGCAGGCCCGGACACGGGATTGGCAGGATTGGGCACAGCGCTCCGTCGCGTCGCGCGGGCGCGGCCGATACGGTTGGTGGCCATGAGGACCCTCGCGCATCTGCGTCGCTGCCTGAAACTGTGCTGGATCGTCGCGGTCAGCCTGGCCGGTGACTTGACTGTAGCGGCACAGGTGTCTCTCACGCCCGCGAGCGAGGCTGGCCTGGCTGTTCAGCGATGGACTGCCCTGGATGGGCTACCGGCCGACGTCGTCACCGATCTGGCCGTGGATGCCGAGGGTTATCTCTGGGTGGCCACGTTTGCTGGCCTGGTGCGGTTCGACGGCATGGAATTCGAGCTGCTCACCTCGGCCAACACGCCGGCGTTTCCGTCGAATCGGGTCGTGGCGCTCGACTTCGACGAGTCCGGCGCGATGTGGATTCTGTTCGAGCTCGGGGTCTTCGTTCGTTTCGCCGACGGTGAATTCACCCGCTTCGGTCTGGCCGAAGGAATCGACAACCCGCAGACGCGGATCCGTTTCGCGGGCGGGGATGTGTGGGCCTTCGGCGAAGCCAACTTGAGCCGCCTCGAGGGTGATCGTTTCGGCGATGTGGCCCTGGCGATGTCCGGACGAGTTCGCGACGTGCTGCACCGGCGAAACGGAGACACCTGCATCGCGCAGGGGGACGCCGTCACTTGCGGCGACTTCACTGCGCCCTACTTCGCGGCATCGACGTGGGTGGCCGCGCTTCATGAAGACGGGGACGAGCGCCTCTGGGTTGCCACTGCCGACCAGCTCCTGCGCCAGTCGGATGCCGGGTCATTCCAGGCTGTCCGTCGCTTCGATGGGGACTCGCAGTGGGCGCGGATCCACGAGCCTGTTGCTGGCGAGATCTGGGTTGCCCGATTCGATGGTTGGACGACCTATCGGCCTGGACCGGAGTTTCTGAACGCCGGCAGAGCCCTTCGCCGGACGCGGGCCGTGTTCAGCCGAGACGACGGCGTCTGGTGGGTCGGCTCACAGGGCGTATTCCGCGATGCGACTCCAATCCTCGCGACCCGCGGGATCACGGCGATGGAGCCCGACGCCGACGGCACTATCTGGATCGGTAGTGAAGAGGGCCTCTTCGCGATCCGCTCGCCTGTGTTCGATAGTCTCGCCGCGGCCGACGGTCTGCCCGGCACCAACATCTATCCGATCATCGAGTCGCGCAGCGGCCTGCGGTGGGTGGGTACATGGGAGGCCGGGCTCGCGCGCTGGTCGGAAGAATCCGTTGAGGCGCACGCGATCGAGAGCGAGGGTTTCGGGCCTGGCGCCATTTCGCTCTACGAAGACCGTTTGGGCCGCATTTGGGTCGGCGGATACCACGGCCTTTGCGTCGTTGCGGACGACGGCCCCTGCCTGCCGCACCCCGAGATGGGCGGGCTCGGCGGAGTACGGGCGATCTTGGAAGACTCGGCCGGTCGCGTGTGGCTGGGCGCAGCGCGAGAGCTGTGGCTGCGCGAAGGCGGCGCGTGGAGAAGGCTGGATGCCACCGGAGAGGTGCCGCACGTCTGGGCGCGCACGATGCTCGAGGCTCAGGACGGTTCGATCTATCTCGGTTTCAATGGCGGCGGCGTTGCCCGCTACGATGGCGAGCGCTTTGCCTGGCTCAACACGTCGAATGGCCTGAGCAGCAACGTGGTTCGCGACATCGTTCAGCTCCTCGATGGGACGATCTGGATCGCCACCGAGGATCGCGGGGTCTGTCGGCTGCAACCAGCAAGCGCGGGCGATTCGGCGCCTGGCGTGGTCGAGTGTCTCGACGCGAGTGATGGGCTTCCCGACGACGGAATCCACCGGATTCTCGCCGACGACTCGGGCCGGCTGTGGATGAGCACGAATCGCGGGGTCTTCTGGGCGCGCCGCGATGATCTGGATCGCGCCATGGCCGACGCGGATCACTCGGTGACGGCCGTGGCGTACGACGAGACGGACGGACTTCCCAGCAGCGAGGCCAATGGCGGCTCGCAATCTGCGGGGGTGCGACTTCGCGACGGCCGACTTGCCTTCCCGACCCAGGCCGGGATCGCGATCGTGGATCCCGGTCGTGTGGAACTGCCAGAGACGCCGCCGGTGCGGGCTGTGCGGCTGAGCGTCAGCGGGGAGCCGCGCCCGGTGCCCGCGGGCGCGGCGACGTTGCAACTCGCTCCCGATGAGCGCGACATCGAGCTGGTGTGGAGCGCGCCGAGCCTCACGTACGCCTCAGACATCGCGTTTCGATACCGTCTGGAGGGCTATGACCAAAGCTGGAGCGAGCCGCGTCGCGAGCGCCGCTTGTCCTACACGAACCTGCCGCCCGGAGCCCTAACGCTGCGCGTGATCGCCGGGCTGGGAGGCGAATGGTCGGACCCCGGGCTGGTACTCAACATCTACCGGCGGCCGTTGTTCGTGGAGACGCCCTGGTTCCCGGCAGGTCTGGCGACGGTCGCGGTGCTCGTGGTGGCGACAGGGCTCGGCTTTCGGGCGCGGCGGCTCAAGCAGCGGCAGGTAGAACTGGAGGCGACTATCGATGAGACGACGGCTGAGCTTCGCGAACGCAACAAGATCATCAGCGCTCAGGCGGCCCGGCTCGGCGCAGTGGACGAACTGAAGTCGCGATTCGTCGCGAACGTCTCGCACGAGTTGCGCACTCCACTCACATTGATCGCGGGCCCACTTGCCGATCTCGAAGAGGAGGTCAGGGATCCCGACATGCGTCGACGAATCGGTGTGATGCTGCGCAACACCGAACGCCTTCGCGGTCTCGTGGACCAGTTGCTCGACGCTCAGCACCTCGAGTTGGGGGATCTGCCCCTGCTGGCGCGGCTGCGGGAGGTCCCTCGTTTCGTTGAGGAAATCGCCGCTCGCTTCGAGCCGCAGGCCTCCGGGCGGGCGCTCACCGTGCGGCGGCCGTCGACCGGCATCGCGGCGTATCTCGACGCCGACAAGATCGAGAAGGTCATCTCCAACTTGCTCTCGAACGCCCTGAAGTTCTCGCCTGATCGAACGGCGATCGAGATCAGCGTTGAGGTCGTCGGACACGGGGACGCGGTGCCAGCCGTGCGCGTTGCGATTGCCGACGAGGGCCCGGGGATTGCCGAAAGCGAGCATGCGCATCTGTTCGAGCGCTTCTATCAGGTCGAAGCCAGCGACGACCGAACCTACGAGGGGGCGGGCATCGGGCTCGCCCTGGCGCAGGAACTGGTTGAGCTCCATGGCGGTGACATCGGCGTCGAGAGCGCCCCGGGCGAGGGCAGCACCTTCTGGTTCACGCTTCCCCTCGGACCCGACCACCTGAGTCCGGATCAGATCGAAATGGCGGCGGCTACGGACGACGTGGCGCCCGCCCCCGATCCCGCAGGCGACCAGGTAGAAGACCCGTCGCGACGCACGGTGCTTCTCGTGGAGGACCACACAGAGATGCTGGCGTACCTGGCCACCCATTTCGGCAGGTCGTATCGGACCCTGACCGCGGCCAACGGGAGGGAGGCGCTCCGCGTACTGAGCGACGAGTCGGTCGACGTGCTGGTATCCGACGTGATGATGCCGGAGCTGGACGGCCTGGCACTCTGCCGTCGCGTGCGCGCGGATTCCCGGCTCGGCGATTTGCCGATTGTTCTCGTAACCGCCAATGCCGGAGCGGCCTCGCGTGCGGATGGGCTTGAGTTGGCGAACGACTACGTTGTGAAACCGTTCCGCATGCCGGACCTTTTGGCGAGGGTGGCAATGCTGGCGGCCGGCGTTACCCACTCGGCGGCAGCCGAGCAATCGGCACAGGATCGCGCCGCGTGCGAACGACTGCGCAAGGCCATTGCGGCCGGGCTTCACGCCGCTGACTTCGGCGTCGCCCACCTCGCTCGATCACTCGCGCTCAGCGAGCGCCAGCTCTTCCGAACGACGCAGAGTCTCCTCGGTCGAACACCAGCAGAGCTCGTGCGGGAAGCGCGGATGCTCGAAGCTCAGCGCCTGCTCCGCGAAGGGCTTGGACCCGCCGAGGTAGCAGCTCGTGTGGGCCTCAGTCGGAGCTACTTTTCGCGCGCCTACGCGGCCTGGTACGGACACCCGCCATCCGCGGAGAAATAGTCGCGGGAGGAATCGAACCTCCGACGTCCACCGTGTGAGGATTGCACTCACGCGGCACGAGCCAGGAAGGTGTTCGCAGACGACCGTTCGCGGCACGTCTGCAGCCGAACACGGCCCGCAACCTCAACGTTCCCAGCTACTTGCGGGCCGGCCAACGCGGGCCCATAACCCGAAGGTCACAGGTTCGAGCATGTACTGCCCATACCCGCTCGAGCCCGTCGTGACGGGATTCGGGGTGCCGGCGACGGCGACACGCGCGCGCGTGCACATCTCGCGACGCCCGCCGCATAGCCGTGCAGTCGAAAACCAGCCGTCGGTCTGGTTCTATCGGTGGAACTCTGGACACAACTTGAGGAGCCCACGTGCGTGAAACGGTAGCCGCAGGACTTGCCCTTGCGATCTGCGGCTGTGGCTCACCCGCCGAAGCCCCTGACCCTGAAGCGTGGGTCGGCGAAGTGGCAGTTGACGGCGGCGTCACCACGGTCCGCAATGTCTCCGGCAGCGTGTGGGGCGGTGAAGCTCGGCTGGTGCCGGAAATGGAAATCGGTATGGCCGAGGGGCCGGACGAGTACATGTTCGGACGCGTCCGCGCGATCCACAGCACTGGCGATCGCATCTTGATAGCCGACAGAGACGCGAACTTGGTGCGGGCCTATGATTGGGACGGCGAGTTCCTGTACCAGATCGGTGGCCCGGGACAAGGACCGGGAGAGTATGGCTCCCTGGCCTACATCGGCGAGGATTCAAGCGGTGGGATTCTGATCCCAGATTTCGGCGGGCGACGCATGCTGCTGTTCTCGGCTGGCGGGGAGTACGAGGCCCAATGGCCGCTGTCGGGGGTCGGGTGCTGCATCGTTCCGATGCTTGTCGCACACGATGACACCGTCTATCTCGAATCGACGAAGTACCGCTTCAGCGAGCGAGCGGTCGCTCCGTTTGCACCCGACGGCACGCCTGCCGTCGTGATCGACCCCCCTGAGTACGATCTACCGGAGCACACCGTCGAGTTCCGTGGCCAGTCGCAGAGCGTCCCCTTCTCGCCTGCGGTGGTGTGGCGTATCGGCTTTGGTGGCGAAGTCATCTCAGCGCCCAGCCACCAGGCCAACATCCGTGTCGTACGCCCGAATGGTACGGAGTTGCGCATTGAACGGGTGCACGACCCGGTGCCGGTGCCTCCGGCGGAGGCGGCGTGGTACAAGCGGATGATCACGGCTTCGTACAGCGAGATCGAGCCGGGCTGGACGTGGGGCTCGGGTGAGTTCCCGACACACAAGCCAGCCTTCACTCAGTTCTTACCCTCGCCCGACGGCAGGCTTTGGGTGCTCCGACAGGGACCGAGCCGTCGCCTTGAGACGTGCAACCCCGAAGCGCAGACAAGCGCAGAGTTCAGAGAGGGAGTCTGTTGGCGGGACACGCTGGCATTCGATGTTCATGGCCCCGAGGGCAGGTTCCTCGGCGCGGTACGCCTACCGGACGAGGTGCTTACCTGGACGGCCCTCCCGTGGATCTCCGGCGACACGGTGATTGCAAACGTGGAAGATGCGGACGGCGTTTACAAAGTCGTCCGCTACCGGCTGGAACTGCCGGAATCGTCCCGGTCTCCATAGGCCGGAGTTATCGGGGACGTGACATCGTCCGCCGTACCCTTCCCGCGCTACGCCCCTCAGCCTACCGAGCCCGAGGGAGCGGTCCAGGCTGCTCGCGCAAGAGATGGTCGCCCACCGGGAATATCTCTGTGACGGCGAAGAGGTTCGTGAGTTCCGAGTCCGGGAGCACAGAGTCGCTGTTGAAGAACACGCGGGTCACGATGCGGTCGCCGCCGGCCAGGCCTTTGGGGAGGGGAATCTCCTCAACCGTGAAGGGAGGCTCGTTGCGGCCGAAGGACCGCTTCAGGAGAATCTGGCGCGGACCGCCGGCGACTGGGTAGCGGGACACGACGATACGCAGGTGACCGCGCAGCCCGTCCGCGTTGGCAGACCCAAGAAACGCGTCGAAAAGGTAGAGCAGCGACTCCAGGAGTTCCGCGTCTGAAAACTTCGGAATGGACGTTTCAAGTTCGATCTCAACATCCGCGAGCGGCGTTCCAGGATCTAGCGCGTAGATGCTTTCTCGGCGGACCGCGGCGACATCAAAGGCCCGTGTGAATTTCTCTTTGAACCGCGCGATCGCTTGCTCGTGCCGTGGCGTTCCGTTGACCTCGGACGAGACAGCATGTCCGATCATGAAGATCTCGTCTCCCTCGCGCAGCGTGCGGCTCACGCCCATGAACCGGTACTCGATCAAAAGGGTGTCGCCCCTGTCGATCTCCCCTGGGCGAAGTTCGAAGACAAAAAACCACCCGCTAGACGGGTCGCTGCCGATGAACTGCTCAATGCGACCTGATGTCGTGCGGAGCCTGGTGCGCTCGCCGCCCCGCACCCGCGTCAGGACCGCGCGTACACGACCGATCGCCGAGCCCGTGAAGGACACCTCGTTGAGCACCTCGGTAGACATCCAGGAATCGCTCAATTCCGGAAGCGGCAACTCCAGCACCGGCATCGTGTTTGCGAGCGCGATGGGGCCGTTGACCTCGATCCGGTTCGCCCGCGTCAAGGTGAGCCGATCGAAGAGGAGGTCGAGATCGGCGTTGGCGTAGGCCAGTGCCTGGCCGACGGTCGACATGGCGGCCGCGAGGGCGAGAACGAAAGCAAGGGTTAGCTTGAGATTGCGGCCGATGGACATGTGTCCTTCCCCATTTGTGGGCGAGTCGTCATGATGCGCGTCCCAGCCTACTACCGACGGAACCACGGCGGCCCTGGGGTTCACGGGCGTGCGACCGCATACACCACCGTAGCAAGCCCGACCGATCGCTGGCTGCGGCCAAGTCCGAGTGGGCGCGGGCGGAATTGAACCGCCGACTTCCATCGTGGGCGGAGGGCGCCGTGTGGGCGACTTACAGGGTGCTCGTCAGTGGTCGTTTGAGCCTCGCTCATAGCGGGTCACGGGACGTAGCGTCAGCGTTCCCAGCTACTTGCACGACCTTGTTCGCGGGCTCATAACCCGACGGTCATGGGTGCCTGATCGATGGTCGCTACCCGAAGGGAGCCCGCCGTGACGGGATTCTGGGGGCGCGGCGACGGCTACACGGGGCGAGTGGATTGGCGCGAGGGTGCTCCCCGGGTGCTCAAGGTGACTCGCGCGACGCGCAGCCCGGCTTTATGAGCAAGAGCCTGACGGAGTCGGGCTAGGGCAGTCCGCGACGGCGTAGACAGCCGGTCGAGAAGAGTGATCCTACGAGGCGCCTACCACGCCGGGGCCCTGCGTCGTGCAGGGTACGCTCGTCTCACTGGCGCCGACCACCTTGTTCATGGTGGTGCCGTGGCCCTCCGCGGTGGCAGCCCCGCCTCCACCTCCCGACGTGACTCCCCCAACCCGGGCCGGGAGAATACATGTCAGTACGGGGGCCTTCCACCTGCTGGACCGCGGGCCGTCCGGCTTTTCCATATGTGCCATTCCCTACATCTCTTGGCTAGGTTCCATCTGGCGGTTCCCGGAGACGGGCTGACGATGGAGTCTGTATCGCAAGCGTCCAACCCTCAACCCTGGGAGACATCTACTCTATCGGCAGGTCTCGCCTTCCCTGCGTCCCGCCCCCGTCGTGCGTCTACTTCTCCCGATGCCGCAACCGAATCGGCTTCTGCTCCCCCTTGCTGTCCCACCAGTTCTGGTACAGGCCAACCGCAAACATCAGCGTCAGGATGATGAAGATCCCGATCCACTGTGGGATGTACGGGAAGTCGGTGCCGTCAACGACCAGGTGCGCTGTATGGCCGCCCGCGAGGAACAGCACGAACCCGATCAGCAGCAGCACGAACAATTGGGCCAGCGCTCGTAGGCAGTCAGTGGCGTCGCCCGCATCTGCCCGCCAGCTTGGTCGGTAGCAGCGCAAACACCCGCTGGCCAGTTGGATCGTGCGGCGCGTCTCTCTTGGAGTGCATCCATCTATCAACTATCCCACGGCGCCCACAAACGCCTAAGTCCTGAGAGCCGTCAGTTGGGGCGAGTGAGAGTGGGCGCGGGAGGAATCGAGCCCCCGACTTCCACCGTGTGTGGATAGCCCTCACGTGGAGCGAACCGAGAGGGTGTTCGCTGATGAATCGATAGCGGCACGTCCGTAGCTGTTCACGGCTCGTAACGCCAACGTTCCCAATTATTTGCGCTGTCGTGTCCACGGGCTCATAAACCGAGGGCTACGGCTGCCCGAGTTCTGTTCCCGTTCGTACGAGGGGCTAGTTGGGCCTTGGGGCCGTCACTGGATTCTCAGTGGCGCCTATTGGTGACTCGTCATCGACCCAATAGGCTGTGTCCCACCATGGAACCCGGGACTCGGCTAGGCCCCTACGAGATCCAGAGCCAGCTCGGCGCTGGCGGGATGGGAGAGGTCTATCTCGCCCAGGACGCGCGGCTCGGCAGGCAGGTCGCGATCAAGGTGCTCCCCGAGGAGTACGCGACTGACCCCGAGCGACTGGCGCGCTTCGAGCAGGAGGCGCGCGCGGCGGCGGCGCTCAATCACCCGAACATCGCGATCGTCCACGACGTTGGGGAGTCCGAAGGGACGCACTTCATCGTCCAGGAGCTACTCGAGGGCCGCTCGCTCCGCGAGGAGTTAGCCGATTCGCAGCTGAAGTTGGAGCGGGCCCTGGCGCTCGGCGCGGAGGTGGCCGCGGGGCTGGCGGGCGCCCATGAGGCAGGGATCGTCCATCGGGATTTGAAGCCGGACAACATCTTCGTGACTCCCGGTGGGAACGCAAAGGTGCTCGCCTTCGGGCTCGCCAAACTCACCGAGGCGGCGGCCGGCCCTGACAGCGGCAGTATGTCGCCGACCGCGTTGGGCACGAGCGCGGGGCAGGTGATGGGCACGGCGGGCTACATGTCACCCGAGCAAGTGGATGGCTCCGACGTCGACCGGCGGGCCGATGTGTTTGCGCTCGGATGCGTGCTCTATGAGATGGTGGCGGGTCGGCGCGCGTTCGCTGGCAAGAGCCTGATCGATACGCTTCACGCAATCGCTCGTGAGGAGCCGACCTCCCTGCTCGAACTCGAGCCCCGACTACCGGTCGAGCTGCAACGAATCGCGGGCAAGTGTCTGGAGAAAGACCCGGCCGATCGCTACCAGCACGTCGGCGAGACGGCCGCTGATCTGCGAGCGCTCGCCAACGAGGTTCGCGCCGGCACCGCCCTGAGCGGGTTGGCCGCACGAGGCACGTCGCCTAGTCGGGGCCGGCTTGTGGACGGCGGGCTCGGGGCGGCGCTGGGCCTGGTCGCTGGACTTCTCGGCGCGGCGCTCTGGCTGTCGAGTGCGCCCGACGGGTCGCAGAGAGTGGCTCGTCGGCTCCAGCTGCCCCTACCGTCCGACCTGGTGTCCGTCGGCGGATTCGACTCGGAACCCGTCTTCTCGCCCGACAGTCAGAAGCTGGTCTTCGGCGGGCGCACTGCGGAAACGCAGCCGGCGCTCTGGGTGCGAGAGATCGACACCGGCAACACCTATCGACTGGAGGGGACCGAGGACGCCAGGTACCCGTTCTTCTCCCCGGATGGCCGGTGGCAATGTTCGACGACGGCGCCCTCTACAAGATGTCGCTGGCGGCGGGCGTACGCGAGCGGATCATTTCGGTCGCCGATGGGGGCGGCGGCGCCTGGTCGCCCGACGGCCAATCCCTCTACTTTGCGGGAATCCCGGCGGGCGGGGCGCTGGGGCTGCACCGCGTGCCGGCCGACGGCGGCGAGCAGGAGGAGGTCTGGACTCCTTCGGAACAGGACAACGCCACGACTGTGCGTGCGCCTAGGTTCATGCCGGGCGGAGAGGGCATCGTGTTCAGCATCTTCGGCGCACCGGCCATGATCTCCGACGACGCCATCATGTATTGGGACGCTCGCAGCGGCGAGACGCGTCGGCTGCTGATGGGTGGCATCCAGGCCTGGCCCCTGGGCGATTCGACGCTGGCGTACATCCAGGTTGATGGTCGGCTCGCTACCAGAGGCTTCGACACGGCAACACAGCAGCTTGACGACACTGCGGTCGCGACCCAGATCAGTGTCTACCGCCGCTTTCTGGCGGTGTCGCCGAACGGTGACCTGGCGGCGATCCAAGGCAGCTCCCGAAGCGCCGAGAGTGAGCTCGTCTGGCTCGATCGGTCCGGGGCCGAGACCAGCGTGGGGGCACCCACTGGCCGCTATCGCTCGCCGCGGTTCAATGATGACGGCACCCGTCTCGCCGTGGTCAAGGCCGCTTCTCGCGTGTGCGGCGATGTCTGGCAGATGTGGCTCGACGGGGTGAGCGCCCAGCTATGGAGCCAGAGCGGCGTCTGGTGCAGCGTCGACTGGACGCCCGATGGCGACGAGGTTCTGGCAACTGGTTCCTCCGGCCGCCTGATCGCGCTGTCCGCTGACGACAGTGCGGCACCGCAGCGGGAGGTGTTGTCGGACGGCTCGGGCCAGCTAGGCGGAGTTTCGCTGGACGGGAGCGTGGTCTTCGAGGCCGGTCCAATCGGCGCCGGCAAGCTGCGTGTAACCGATCTTGCCGGTGCGACGCCCGCAGTCTTGCTCGACACCGAGGCTGATCAGGGGGCGCCGGCGCTCTCGCCAGACGGTCGCCGACTAGCCTACGAAGCGGATCACAGCGGCCAAGGGGAAATCTACGTGACGTCGTTCCCCAGCGCAGACGACGAGGTGCTCGTGTCGGGGAGTGGGGGCCGGTCGCCACGTTGGTCCGCCGACGGTCGCGAGCTCTTCTACATCAGCGACGGATTCCTCGTGGCCGCGAGGATTGCCGAATCCGAGGAGTTTGCCGTCGCCAGTCGTGACCGACTGTTCGCCTGGCCGAATCCTGGCGGCGACGTCTTCGACTCGTACGACGTGCATCCCGACGGTCGCTTCCTGTTCGTGCGCCCTGTCGATCAGGACTACTTCATCGAGGTGACCTTCGTCGCCGACTGGGTCCGAGAAATCGAGCCAGCCTTCATGCGGTAGGTACCCTGTCGCGCGGTACGTCGGAGCCCTCTTGGGGCAGCGCGTGGACAGGGAGTGGGCGCTGGAGCAATCGAACCACCGACTCCACCGTTTGACGACGGCACATCCCGGCTGAACGTTCTCCGTAGGTTCTCGCGGGTGATGGTTCGCGGCGCGTTCATGATCGATCATGGCTCGCAACGTCAACGTTCGCAGATGCCTGCAGGACGGTCGGCGCGGGCTCATAACCCGAAGGTCACAGGTTCAAATCCTGTCCCCGCTACTCCGTGCGCTCCCGTCGTGACGCACTTCCGGCGCGGGCACGGGGGCTTCGGCGTCGCAGAGCCGCTTGGCGACGGTTCGTCAGAGCACGTCGAAACACGTAGGCTTGCGCGCATGGAATCGGGAAGCAGGATCGGCGCATACGAGATTGAAGGCCGACTCGGTGCAGGCGGAATGGGCGAGGTCTATCGGGCGCGCGATACCGGACTCGACAGGTCGGTGGCGCTGAAGATGTTGCCCGACGAGTTCGCCGACGACTCGGAGCGACTCGCTCGCTTCGAGCAGGAGGCGCGCGCACTCGCAGCGCTCAATCACCCCAACATCGCGCAGGTCTATGGCCTTGAACGCGCGGATGCCACCGTCATTGCGATGGAGTTGGTCGAGGGGGAGGACCTGACGGCCTGTGTCGAACGCGGGCCACTTCAAGTCGATGAATTGCTGCCCCTGGCACGGCAGATTGCCGAGGCCCTGGAGGCGGCACATGAAGCCGGGATCGTCCACCGCGACCTGAAGCCGGCGAATATCCGTGTCCGGCCCGACGGTGTCGTGAAGGTGCTCGATTTCGGCCTTGCCAAGTCCGGTGCGGCAGTCGCCGGCGCGGAGGGGAGCGCGGACTCTCCCACGATCGCCTCGCCCGCGGTCACAGGAGTCGGCGTGATCATGGGAACCGCCGCCTACATGGCCCCGGAGCAGGCGCGAGGTAAACCGGTGGACCGCCGTGCCGACGTCTGGGCCTTCGGTTGCGTGCTCTTCGAGATGCTGTCGGGGCGCCGTGCGTTCGACGGCGACGACGTGTCGATGACGCTGGCGTCGGTGCTCAAACATGATCTCGACTGGTCGCTCCTGCCAGACAGCACGCCCGCATCGTTGCGGCGCATGATCGAGCGCTGCCTCGAGACCGAGCCGCGACGTCGCTACCAGTCGATCGGCGATGCGCGCGTGGAGATCGAGAACTGGATCGACGAGGGCTTCGCTCCTGTCGATCCGAGCGAACTCGTGATCCGCGCTGGCGACGCCGCGTTAGCGCGCCCAGGCGTGACCGCTCGCGTCGCGGCCGGTGTCGTGCTGGCCTCGCTAGCCGCTGTAGTCGCCTGGTGGGCGAAACCTGCTCCCGAGTCGCCGCTCCGTGTCCTACGGCTCGACGCGGGCTCGCTGGCCAAGGTCCAGGGTGCGAACGATGCGAGCGAGGCGCAGGTGCTGCCCGACGGATCTGCCGTGGTGGTGCGGGCCGCCTCCGAGGTCTGGGTACACCCGATGGACGGGTCGGAGCCGCGCTTGCTGGCCGACGGCGTCAACGGGTTCGCGCTCTCGCCTGACGGTGCTGAGGTGCTGATCTACACGGGACACACCCACACGCGCGTTGCCCTCGCGACCGGAAGTTCATCGCTTGTGAGCGAAACCGGCTACTACAGTTCATACGGCATGCACTGGTCCCCGTCCGGCCCCGTGTTGTTCAGCCGAGGCGGACGCACGGGGCTGCGGTCGCTGGATCCCGTGACCGGAGTCGAAACGCAGGTTCTGGAGCTCGGACCGAGCGACACACGCTTCATCACACCCCATGCGCTTCCGAACGGCGACGTGATGTTCTCTGTGCGCTCCCGGGGACGCGTCGAGGTGTTCGACGGGCAGACGCGGCACGTGGTCCTTGATGCCGCAGATGCCACCGTCGAGGAGGCGCTGTACACCCGAGACGGCGTGCTCCTCTGGGCCCAGTGGGGGGCGAACGAGGGGACCTGGTCGGCGTCCTATTCGCTCGAATCCCGGTCCTTGGCCGGAGAGTCGCACCGTATCTCGCCGGTCGCCGGGACCCTCAGCGTTTCCGACAATGGCCTGCTCGTGATCACACCGCGCGCCGCCCGCGGGAACCGGACGACGCAGACCATCCTGGTGGACCGCTCGGGCGACCTGGTGCGCGAGTTGGTGGGCCCGCAGGCCGTAGTGAGGAGCCTGCGAATATCGCCCGATGGCCGACGACTGGCCATGCAGCAGCAGTTGCCGGGGGCGGGCGACATGGGCGTCGTTGTGTACGACCTGGAGCGTGGCACCAGCGTTGAACTCCGCGCTGGCGCCGCCGGCGGCAACCCGGTCTGGCCCGAGTGGCTTCAGGACAGCGCGGGCATAGTCTTTATCGCGGGCCCGGACGAGGACCGCGGCCTGTACATGAAGGACGGCCCTGGGAGTGCAACCCGCACGCTCGTGTCCGGCGGCGTAGAGAACGAGCAGATCTCGGTCTCCGCGGACGGTCGCACCGTCGTGTACGGCGGCACCGACGGCAATCTCTGGTACGTCGATACGTCCGGGGGCGACCCGGTCCGGTTCCGCGACACCGAAGACGAGGAACGACTTCCCTCGCTGTCGCCCGATGGACGGGCCATCGTGTTCAGTCGAACTTCGATGGTGGGAACTTCGGGACTCTTCATCGAGCGGTTCCCTGAGGGCGGCGGCGTGCTGCCGCTGGAGACCACGGTCTGGGACTCGCCGCGGTGGAGTCGAGACGGTACGAGATCTTCTACAGCGCCCGCGGCTTTGTGATGGGTGTCCGCTACGACGCCGAAACCGGGAGTCCTACCTCGACACCGGAGCCCGTCTTCCCTCTGGATTGGGCATTGACCGGCTTCGACATCGACGGCGAGGGTCGCTTCATCGTTCAACAGGTTCCGGATGAGGGGCTCACGGAGCCGGAGCGTTTGATGCCCATCGTCATCGAGAACTGGCAGACGCTTCTCGAACGATAGAGGGCAGCCGATTCCGTATCGCGACGCGACGCGACGCGTAAGCCTCGCCTTGCGGCAGGCCGAACAAGAGTGGGCGCGGGAGGAATCGAACCTCCGACTTCCACCGTGTGCAGATGGAACTCCTTTGCCGATCCTTGTCAGGAATTGATTCTGTTCGAGCTTTGGTGGGATGCGTTTTGACGCCAGTTGCTCCTAGTTGCCGCTGTTTGACGCCGGATTGTCACAGGATTTGTCACACGTCATGCTGGGGTGATGATCGACACAGTCGCCTCGGACAAAGTCATCGACGCAGCCTTCGCCTGGCTGTGCAAGCGGCGGCAGGGCTATCCGCCGCGAGCCGACGTCTGGGCGTTGCGGCACGACTGGGTCCGGCAACGGGCCCGCATTCAGGCCGAACTGCGCGCAGGGAGCTACCGGCTCGCGTCGGTGCAGCGGATCATCACCCAGGCTGGCGAGGTGCTGCACGTGTGGCGGGCCGCCGATGCGCTGGTGCTCAAGGCACTGACGATTGTGTTGGAGCAGCAGTTGCCGATCTCGGACCGCTGTACTCACGTCAAGGGCAACGGAGGTGCGCACGGAGCGGTTGCCGCGATCCGGGAGCGTCTATCGGAGCACCGTTTCGTGGCGCGTACGGATGTCGCCGCCTACTACGACTCGATTGACCACGAGCGACTCCTCGACCTGTTGGAGCGGCAAGTTGAGGACGGCCCGGTGATGAACCTGCTGGGCCAGTATCTGCGCTACACGGTCGAGCAGGGCGGCTTGTTCGCCGACAATCGCGCCGGCATCTGCCGGGGCTGTTCGCTCAGCCCACTGATGGGCGCGTTCTTCCTGGCGCAACTGGACGGGGCGCTGGAGCAAGAGAAGGTGTTCTGCGTCCGGTTCATGGACGACATCGTCATCCTGGCATCGACCCGCTGGAAGCTACGGAAGGCGGTTCGGGCGATGAACGAGGTTCTCGCGAGCCTGGGGTTGAAGCAGCACCCCGACAAGACGTTCATCGGGAGGATCGAGCGCGGCTTCGAGTTCCTCGGCGTGCATTTCAGCCCGGAAGGAACGAGGATCGCAGCAGCGTCGGTCGAAAGATTTGTGCAGCGTGCAACCCGGCTTTATGAGCAAGAGCCTGACGGCGTCAGACTTGGGCAGTACTGCGCGCGATGGGCTGGCTGGGCGAAGGCTGAGGGGCGGGACGATCAGGGATTTAACGCTAGGGCGCCACCGGGGGGGCGGGGGCAACAGTACGGCAGAGCCGAGGCACGGGTGGGGGAACCACCGAAGGGTAGGAAGGCGGGGCCGCCGGGGCGATGGGGGGCCGTCAGGAGACGGGGAGGGAGGGGGCGGCTCGGGGGCCTAATGGGCCGGCGGTGGAGCTGGTTACTAATAACTGAAGGTGGGGGGGCTTCCAGCTCTTTTTTTCAGTCATTTTCGTTAACTAACACCCCTTTCATGCTGTTGGCTGATCGCCAACCCCGAGAACTGTACAGCCTGCGGGGTGCGAACTAGTAATTGGTAGCGCCGACCATGATGATGGCGGGCATATGATGCTGCACGGGCAGCCGAAGTGCGGAGTGGGGGTAGTGCGTCGATTTCTTTGCTAGCAGGGAAGGCCCGAGGTCCTAGGGTTGTTTCCTGCGCCAAGGAAGGCGGAAGGGGCAGTACTAGGACGTTACCTAGAACCCAAGGACCTCCGGGATGCACCCAGCCAGTCCCCGCGAGACGTTGCTAGGCGGTGGCGACCTTCTTGTGCGCGTTCACGTATTTGGCAGCGATCGCCAAACAAGAGTGGGCGCGGGAGGAATCGAACCTCCGACTTCCACCGTGTGCGGACAGCACTCACGGAGCGAACCGGAAAGTGTTCGCCTATGATCCACGGCGGCACGTCCACAGCCGATCACGGGGGGGTATCCTTGGTGCCGCGCTAGTCAGGCTGTACGCGGAGCGGGCCTTGATACGGACTGAGATCGCAGAGGCGGCGGTAGCACGTGCTACGAAGGGCCCGGCGGACTGTCGTAGAGGATGTAAACGTAGGCTGGGTTGAAGGGCGTGGCTCTCCTGATCGCGTGGGGAATCGCCACCTGCCGAATGTAGCGGTTGCCGCCACCCGTCTCGGCCCAACTCGTCATCGGGCCTCCTCCCGCGGTGCACTCGGTTCCGTCAGAGATCACGAAGACTGTGGGCTGTGACCAGGGACGGCTTGATTTCTGCGCCACGACTCTTCTCCTTGTCCAATAGGAGGCTCGATTCTATACGGCGCTCCTGTTGCTCACGCTGGCAAAGCGTTCACTGCGTTCCAGACGACGAGTCCCCATATCTTCCCGTGCTTCAGTGTCGCGCATCGGCGGAGTCCCCATCCTTCAGGGTCTCCTGAGAGGCGCTGGCCTGCTCCGACACGAGCGCCCTCGGGCAGCGCAGTGTCTGCGCGACGGGTTTCTCGCGCGAGATGCCTCGCGATCACGGAGACTGATTCGTGCCTGTTTGGCGGCGATTGGCAGTCGGCAATCGCTGCCAAGATGCTAGGCAGCTGACGTTACGAGACTTGCGAGTCGCCCCGGGGTGCTCAGAGTGCCGCCCGGCTCCTCTAGCCAGTCGAACACGGAAGGTGATGCGCACCCGGATCGCCCAGGGCGGGTGCGGCGGGAGAAAGCGGGTCCGCTTACCGAACTCCGGGGAGTGTTCCGGACTGCGTGAGCGGACCCGACAAGTCGCCCACCGGGAATATCTCTGCAGCGGTGATGAGGTTGGTGAATTCCGAGTCGGGAACGACGTAGTCACTGTTGAAGAAAACGTGGGTCACGATCCGATCGCCGCCCGCGAGGCCTTTGGGGAGGGGGATCTCCTCGAACGCGAAGGGTTGCTCGTTGCGGCCGAAGGCACGCTTGAGAAGAATCTGCCGCGGACCGCCGGCGGCTGGGTAGCGGGACACGACGATACGTAGATGACCGCGCGGCCCTTCCGCGCTGGCCGACGCAAGAAACGCGCCGAACGTGTAGGGCAGCGACTCTACGAGTTCCGCGTCGGAAAACCGTGGAATGGACGTCTCAAGCTCGATCTCAACGTCCGCGAGCGGCGTTCCAGCCGCTAGCCCGTAGACGCTTTGTCGGTAGACCGAGGCGACATCAAAGGTCCGTGTGAACTTCTCTTTGAACCGCGCGATCGCTTGTTCGTGCCGTGGCGCTCCGTTGATCTCGCCCGACGCTGCGTGCCCGATCATGAAGATCTCGTCTCCCTCGCGAAGCGTGCGGCTCACGCCCGGGAACCGGTACTCGATCAAGAGTGTGTCGCCGCTGTCGATCTCCCCTGGGAGAAGTTGGAAGGCGAAAGACCGCCCGCTGGCCGGGTCGCTGCCAATGAACTGCTGAAGGCGACCCGATGTTGTGCGGAGCCTGGTGCGCTCACCACCACGCACGCGTGTCAGGATCGCGCGCACGCGACCGGTCGCCGAGCCCGAGAAGCTCACCTCATTGAGCACCTCGGTAGACGTCCAAGAATCGCTCAGTTCGGCAAGAGGCAACTCCAGTACCGGCATCGTATTTGCGAGCGCGATCGGGCCGTTCACCTCGATCCGGTTCGCCCGCGTCACGTTGAGCAGGTCGAAGAGGAGGTCGAGATCGGCGTTGGCGTAGGCCAGCCCCGGACCCGCGGTCGACATGGCGGCCGCGAAGGTGAGCACGAAAGCACAGGTTCGCCTGAAACTGTGGCCGGTCGACATGTGTTGCTCCGATTGTTGCGAGTCGTCGCGATGCGCGTCGGCCAGCCTACTACCCCGGGGACTACGACGACAGGTTTCGAATTCTGTCACTGCACGACGACGCTCGCGCGAACCGGATTTGCCAGATGCGAGCGCTGTAGACTGGCGTGGTCTGGCCGCTCTCGCACCCACCGGAACCCGAATGAACCCTCGCACTTTGCTCGCTGGCTTTTGTCTGTCCTGCCTGATTGTTGCAGCGGTTCCAGGGCAAGATCCGCTACCGGATCTCCGAGACTTCGACTGGGACAGCCCGGAGAACCTGACTCAACATCCGTACTGGGACTTCGATGCGGACATCTCTCCAGATGGCTCTCGGATCGCTTTTCACTCCAATCGGCCGCCGTCGCCGGGCAACCGCGGGCAGATCTATGTCGCCAATGCGGACGGAACCGAACCGCGGGCCCTGACGCACACCGAGGGCACGAACTACATGGCGCGCTGGTCGCCCGACGGAACGAGGATCGCCTTTGTTTCGGAACGTGACGGTGATCCCGAGATCTACGTCATGAATGCCGATGGCAGCGATCAGACCAACCTGACGAACAATCCGGGCGCCTACGATGCAGGGCCGGACTGGTCGCCCGACGGCCGTTCGATTGCCTATTTCACCGGCCCCGACCGGCCGGCAGACGGGGCCACGTGGCAGCCGCCGGGTACCCCGTATCGCTACTGGAACGCTGATCTGTTCGTGATGGACGTTGCCAGCGGAGAGTCCGTCCAGATCACGTTCGCGGACACCGATGATATCTATCCCACCTGGTCGAACGACGGGACGAGGCTGAGTTTCTGGAGCGTCCGGGATGGCAACGAAGAGATCTATGTCATCGGCGCGGATGGGGAAGGCCTGCGGCGGCTAACCCACAGCGAGGTCAACGACAAAGCGCCCAGCTGGCTCCCCGGCGACCGCTATCTCCAGTTCCGCAACAACGCCGGTGACGGGGATGGCGATCGTTCGAACATCTACATGCTCGAGGTCGCCACGGGTGAGGCCGTGCAGATCACCGAGTCACCCGGCGTGGTCTACTTCGCCGGATCCCTCGCTCCTGATGCGCAGACCTACGTCTATAGCGCGTTCGTTCAGGACCCCGATGGCTTCCGCGGTGAGCGTGCGGACCTTTACCGAGTACATCGCCGGGCACCCTCGCACTAGGACCTGCCGACAGCCCCCGCGCGCCGTGCAAGATTGGTCCTGGATTCAGAAAAGTTACAATGTTACGTTCGTTCTGAAGCCGCCGGGAATCGGCGCGTCTGATGGATTCATTGCAACGTGAGTACTAGAACGAGATGGGCAAACACGGCTTGGGCGAGTTCGAGTTCATTGTCTTGCTGGCGGTGCTGCGCCTCGGGCCTGAGGCCGCGCATCCCATCGCGAACGTCGAGGACATCCGCGCGCACTCCGGCCGCCGGGGGAAGCGCGCGGCCGTGTACGTCACCTTGCAGCGTCTGGAGCAGAAAGGGCTGGTAGCTTCCTGGCTGGCCAAACCGGACGACGCACGCGGTGGCAAGAGGAGGCGTTTCGCAAGGGTGCTGCCTGCCGGACGGCGCGCGATGCGTGAGGCGCGGGCAACTCTGGAAGGCATGTGGCAGGGCCTGGACGCCGCACTGGAGGCGGAATGAGCGCGCCCGCATGGGCCCGAGTTTTGCTGCGGTGCGTTGCTCCCGGGGAGCGTCGCGAAGACATGCTGGGTGACCTCGATGAGGTTCACCACAAGCGTCGGCGCTCGATCGGGCCGGTGCGCGCTTGGTTTGCGACGGGTGCGGAAAGCCTGGCGATTGTAGGAGCCCTCTTGCTCGCCAAAGGACGCTATGGTGCCGGCAGTGAAGATGCGCGGCTATCGCCCGGCGCGCTGTTTGGCGACCTCCGAGATGCGTTCCGCGGCGTGCTCCGGCGCCCGCTGTTCAGCGTGGTGGTCATCGGCACGCTTGGCATCGGGATCGGCGCGACGACTGCGATCTTCACGGTGGTGAACGCGATCCTCCTGCAGCCGCTTCCGTACGAGCAATCGGACCGGCTGGTTCGTATCTTGTCGCGGTTCGAGCCGGCAAGCGGATTCGAGTCCGATCGGTTTGCGCCATCGATACCCGAATACCTGGACTACCGCGACCAGAACCGCACGCTCGCCGACGTGGGCGCGTATCGAGTCGTGAGCGCGACGATCACGGGTGAGGACCACACGCCCGAACGCACGCTGACCGTTCAGTTGACTCCCAATACCTTCGACCTCCTGGCTGTTGAGCCGGCCCGGGGCCGCGCTTTCACAGAGGCGGAGGGGTTGCCCGGAGCTACCCCGGTCGTGCTGCTGGCAGCCGAATACTGGCGCTCTCGGTACGGCGCCGATCCGGCCGTGCTTGGACAGGATCTCCACATCGACGGCGTGCCTCACGAGGTCATCGGAATCATGGCCGCCGGTTTCCGGTTTCCCCGGGAGGAGGTGAACCTGTGGGTTCCTCTGCCGGTCGATCCGGCGAATCCGGGAAGTCGCGGGAATCACTCGATTGACGCGATCGGGCGACTCGCCGACGGTGAGAGCATGGAGTCGGCCGCCGCCGAAATGGATGCGCTGATGGCCGCATGGGCGGAGGACCTTCCGGAGTTCCACGTCGGCCACCCCTTGTACTTCACGCCCTTCCTGCAGGACATGGTCCGAGAACTGCGACCCGCGCTGCAGATCTTGCTTGGCGCTTCCGTGTTCGTGCTCTTGGTCGTTTGCAGCAACGTGGCTTCGATCATGCTCGCTCGCGGCGAGGATCGGAGTCGCGAGTTGGCACTACGGAGTGCACTCGGCGCGTCCCGCGGCCGGATCGCACAACTTGTACTCGGCGAGTGTCTCGTCCTCTCTTCGGCCGGCGGTGCACTAGGCCTGGGGTTGGCATGGGCGTTTGCGGCGGGCCTCGTGGCTTTGCAGCCCGGCGGGATGCCGCGACTGGCGGACGTCCAGCTCGATGTCACCGTGTTGTGGTTCGCCTTCGGCGTGACGCTGATCGCTACGGTGCTCTGTGCGCTGGTACCGGCGCTTGCGGCCTCGTCGCGTGCACCTGCCGAGCTCGTCCTCAGCGGAGACACGCGGACGACTGCGGGGCGCTATCGGGTAACGGCACGGCGCAGCCTGGTCGCGGTCGAGGTGGCGATGGCCTTCATCCTCGTCGTGGGCGCAGGACTCTTGGCACGCAGTTTCTTCGAGCTCACCGCAGTTGATCCAGGCTTTGATGCCTCGGGGGTCCTGCTGGCCGGTATCCACCTACCCGAAGCCGACTATCCCGACGATGAGCACGTAAGACAGTTCCTGCAGGAGCTAGAACGGCAGGCAGACAACCTACCGGGCGTCGGCAGCGCTGCGATGACCACCGTCGCCCCCATGTATGTCTCGCGAGGCTGGTCACTGCTCGAGATCGACGGCCGTGTCCCCGATACCGACGAGGCCGACGTCCAAGCGCGGTTTTCGCCGATCGCTCCCGGTTTTCTCGAGATCATTCGTGCACGCCTGCTCGAAGGTCGCACCTTTCGGGAAGCGGACACGCGCGAGGCCGAACACGTGGCATTGGTGAGCACTGAGTTCGTTCGCCGCTACTTCGCCGGTCAACAAGCTGTGGGTCAGCGCATTCGCGTGCAGGGATCGCGCACTGCTCCAGCAAGGGCGTGGATGACGGTCGTCGGCGTCGTCGATGACCTGCGTAGCTACAGCCTCGATCGGGAGCCCGATCCCATCGTCTACTCACCGATGACGCAGACGCGCGAGACGTTCAATTCCCTGGAGCGTGCGGCAACTTTGACGATCAGGACGGGAGGTTCTCCGACCGCCCTGGTCGAGCCCGTGCGCCAGCTGCTGGAGCGACTGGATCCGGCGCTGCCACTGATCGAGCCGACAACACTGGAACTGGCGGTCAACGAGACCCTGGCCCGGCCACGTTTCACTGCCCGCCTACTCGGCCTGTTTGCCTTGGTCGGATTGGCTCTGGGCGCGTCCGGGATCTACGGCGTGCTTGCCTACACCACGGCGCAGCGAACCCGAGAGATCGGAATCCGTAAGGCGCTGGGTGCGCGAGCACAACCAGTGGCGCTGCTCGTTGTTCGCGAGGGGATGGTCCCGGTTGCGGTCGGTCTCGTCGCGGGCGCGATCATCTCGATCGGGCTGCGTGAGTTCCTGGCCAGCATCCTGTACGGCGTGAGCGCCACCGACCCGACCACACTACTCGGGGCGGTGGTCATCCTGGGATGCGTGGCTTTGCTGGCCTGTCTGGGGCCCATCTTGCGCGCCGTCCGGCTGGATCCCCTGGTCGCCCTAAGATCGGACTAGACCGCTGGCCACGGCCTGCCTCAAGGCGCGGCGCGGCTATCCGGAGCGGAGGATGCTCTCCATCTTCTTGCCTCGGGCGAGCTCGTCCACGAGCTTGTCGAGGTAGCGCCCCTGCTGCGTGATCGGATTCTCGATGTCTTCCACCCGGTAGCCGCAGATCACTCCGGTGATCAGGTGCGCATTCGGGTTGAGCGTCGCGCGGTCGAAGAACTCTCCAAAGGTCACTTCGTCGTCGATCTGCTTCTGGATCTGCTCGTCGTCGAAGCCGGTCAGCCAGGTGATGACTTGGTGCAGTTCTTCCGTCGTCCGACCCTTTTTCTCGACCTTCGTTACGTAGTGCGGGTAGATCGCGCCGAAGACCAGCTTGGCCACTCGTGCATCGTGCTCGGGCGTGGTCGTTGGCAAGGGTGATCTCCCGGAGGTGGGTCGGTGTCGCAGGCTGCCACCCATGATATCCGGCGGTGTGATCGCCGCAGGGTCGCAAATCCTGTCTGCAACTGATTAGTTTATCCGCATGGAAACTCTCGGCGACCTCTGGTTCATTGTTCTCGGCACGCTGATCACCTGGCTGCATGTGAAGCCGATGCTCGGCCACTGGTGGGCTCTTCGCCGTGCGAACAAGCGGGCGGTTAGCAACAGCTGAGATCGAGGTCGGCGCGTCAGCGACTGATTCCGGTGGACGCCTCCCCGTCGACCAGATCAGCCATGAACGGCTCAGCGACGTCGAACGCCAGATCGATCAGGGCTCCCGAACCTGTGCGCGTGTTCGTGATCACCGCGACCGAAACCGAATAGTCGGGAAACAGCGCCAGGAATGTCGAGCCGCCTGAGCTCACTCCGCCATGATGCGCCACGCGGTAGCTGTCGCGCCCCCCTAGAAACTCGCTGGTCTGCGCGATCCGCCAACCAAGGGCGTAGCGCTGAGGGTTATCGCTGCCATCCGGTAGCGTCTGCGGCTCCAGGTAGCGCTCAAGCGTGTCGACTCGCACGGTTTGGCCCTGGGGAAGGCCGCTCGCCAAGCGCGCCAGGTCCCGGGCCGACGAGAGAATGCCGCCACCCGGCCAGGCGCGGCTGTTGTCCACCTGCAGCGCATCACGATAGCGGTGCCCGACCACCTCGTAGGGGCGTGCCAGGTTCTGTTCCGGCACGGGGCTGTTCTCGAGGGCTGTCGATGAGAGTCCGCGGGGCCGCACGATCTCCTGCTCCAGGAGGGCACCGAACGTGCGTCCGGTCGCTATCTCGAGTACGGCCCCTAGCAACGTGTAGCCGTGCGTGCTGTAGAGGAAGCCGGTCCCGGGATCGGAGACGAGCTCGTCCGAAACGAACTGCTCAAGGCTCTCGTCTACCGAGGTGTATCGGCGGCGCGAGTAGGTTTCGTGAGGGGGCAACTTGAAGCGCCAGTTGTAGTGACGGATCCCGCCCGTGTGCGAAGCGAGTTGCCGCAGCGTTATGGCCGACAGGTGCGGCGGCAGCCCACTGCCCATGACCTCTCCAATCGGGCGGTCGATCTCGACGAGGCCTTGCTCATCCAAGCGAGCGAGCAGGATGGAAGACACCGTCTTCGAGACCGAGCCGATCCTCATCGTAGTCGTGGCTTCGAGCGGTCGGCGCGCTGCGAGGTCCGCGTAGCCAGCGGCTGTGCACCAGCGGATTTCACCCTCCAGCGCGACGCAGACCGTCACTCCGGTGATCGGGCGATCGTCCAACCAGGCGAACACGACTCCGGTCGCATTGGCTCCCGCGCGACTGTCTCTGGCGGGCCCCGACACCACGCGGGGGAGGGGACCCTCGGGGAGCGAATTCCATCGTGTGAGCTCGAGCACCAGCGGAACGGCGATCAGGACCGCTAGGATGACAAGGGCGCGAAGTGCTCGCCGCAACCATCGGGCCCGAAACTTGGGGACGTCTCGATTCGTTGTCTTGTTCATAGTCCTGGTATAGATCAGCTGCACGCCGCCTGGCCTGAAGAGACCTTGAAGTTTTGATGAAACCCTCTCGATTCCTGCTCATCGACGACCTCCGGCTCGATCTGGCCGCCCGCCGCGTGTTCCGCGATGCCGAGGAGATCGAGCTTGGTCGGCTCACTTTCGACCTCTTTGCAGCTCTCGCACAGGCCGCCCCATCGGCCCTTTCAACAGACGAGATCATGTCCCAGGTCTGGGACTCCGAGGTCGTGAGCGACGAGACTCTGAAGCAGCGCGTGAGCCTGCTCCGTCGAGCTCTCGGACAGGATCGGAACCGCGTCTACCTTAGGACTGTCCGAGGCTTTGGCTACAGCCTGGCGACGGAGCCGGTCCACGCAGACGAATGGGACTCGGCGCATCGAGGCGAACCCGCGTCAGGAGGACGAGATCGGGCGCTGGTCGAGCCGCAAGGCGACATGCCGGACAACACGCCCGGGGGACGTTTTCTCCGCGCCGCGCTGCTCGTCCTGGCCGTCGTGGCGATGGTGCTGGTCGTGACGGTGTTGGCTATGCTGACCCGTCAACTGAAGCGCTGGAACCCAGAGTCGATCGCAACGCGCGCTCTGCTCGGGACAGAGGCAGAGGCTGCGCGCCCCTTTGACGCGACAAGGGCGCCGGCATCAACCAGCCACCGACACGCCGGTCAGTCTTGCTCAGACGTCGAGGGTCGGGCGTCAGCGGGACCCGGTCGCGCCTGCCGCCTAGTCGTGGGAAGCAACACCGAACAGGTGAGTGCGGCCACGGATCAAGAGCATCCCGGGAGTTATGGCGGGGCTGGCCATGATCGTCTCGCCGACCGGATTCTGGGCCAGGAGTTCGAACTCGCGGCCCGCGCGCACGACGAAAACGTCGCCATCCTCGGACGGCAAGTAGATGCGGCCGTCAGATGCTACGGGCGAGGCGGAGAATCCGCCGCCACGTAGTCGGCTTCGATAGAGTCGCTCTCCGCTCGCGAGTTCGTACGCCGACATGATTCCATTGTCGACGATGACGTACAGGATGCCGCGGTAGACGAGGGGAGTGGTGGTGTAGGCGGAGCCCCGTTCGGTCTCCCACAGGAGTCCAGTATCGGCTGCGTCGGTTTCGTCTGGCGAATCGCCGGCTAGGCGATCCAGCGAGAAAGCCTGGATGGGTCGGCCACCGGCGGGGTAGCCGCCGGTGAGGATTACCTGGCCGTCAGCCACAACCGGCGCGGGCATGACGAATTCACCGGCGTTGTTGTCGCGGCACCATTCACGTGCCCCCGTGGCGATGTCGTAGCCGGCGAGCCAGTTGCCTCCGTTGAGAATGATCTGAGGTGTGGCCAGGGTTGCCACTGTCGGCGTCGCCCAGCCGGACGATTCCTCTCGATCGGTACGCCAGATCTCGTCGCCAGTCGCGAGATCGAATGCGACGACGGCGGCCCCGGTCTCGCGGTCGTCCTGAATCAGGACGCGGTCCTCGTGGATGATCGGAGAGCTCGCGGGTCCCCACTGCACGTCGAGCACGCCGAGATCCCGGCTCCACACCGCGTTGCCGTGCAAGTCGTAAGCAAAGAGGCCTTGGGAATCGAAGAGCGCCACCACGAATTGCCCGTTGGTGGCCGGCGTGGCCGATGCGTGACTTCCCTTCAGATGGCGCGACACACGCGGCACGCCCTCAGTGGCCACTCGATGCCAGAGGATTTCGCCGGTGAGTCGATTGAGCGCATAGAGGCGCCAGCTGTGCGGCACGAGCGATGCGCTGTCCAGTCCAGCCTGGTCGACATCGCCGGTGCGTAGCTCGGAGGTGCCCGTAAGCGGGACCGCGGTGGTAACAAAAACGATGTCGTTCCAGACCACGGGACTGGAATGGGCCATGCCTGGTAGCTCGGTTGCCCAGGCAATGTTGGTTCCCGCGTCGGTGTCGAACTCGGTGGGTAACTCAGCGTCGTCGAGCACGCCGGTCTGACCGTGACCCCGAAACTCGGACCAGTTGCTCGGGCTGGGGGGCGACTCCGACTGCGCCAGCACCGGCGCCACAGAAAGCGCCAGGTATCCGATCGCGGCGGATGACACCAGAGCTCTCAGCGTCTCCACCTGGGGAAAGTTGCACCAGCGCATCGAGACTTCCTTCTTGGGGGAGAGCGTCGGGCTCGCCCTCGCGGCCGAGTCGAACGTCATGGTACCGGGCCCACGGGTAGCGGTGCTACGGCAGAAATCGGTGCCGCTGTCCGCGCCGGAACCACCACGTGGTTGCCAGGATTGCGACGATGAGCGGGGCGGCGGCAAAGTTCACGCCGCGCCATCCCACGAAGTGGTGCAAGGCGCCCGATCCCAGCGACACGGCGGTGACCGGGATGAAGACGAACAGACTGTGGATTCCCTGCACGCGGGCGCGTTCCGCGGGTTGGTAGGTTTCGGTCAGTAGCGTACTGCCGCCGGTGTAGAGGAAGTTCCAGGCGATCCCGAGGATTACCAGCGACGCCCAGAAGTTCATCAGGTTGGTGCCGGAGAGGTTGATGGCGACGCAGATCACATCGAGCAGGGCGCCCACCACGATGATCGTGGTCGCTCCGAATCGCCGGATGAGATGCCCGGGGAAGAACGACGGAGCGAACATGGCAACCAGATGCCACTGGATGACCACCGCGGTGCGCTCGAAGCTCTGATCGTGGGCGTTCATCGCCAAGGGCGTGGCGGTCATGATCAGCGTCATGATGCTGAACCCCAGCGTGGCGGCCACCGCGGCCATGACGAAGAGCGGCTGACGCAGGATCACCGCGAGGGGCCGCTCGGTACCGTCCACGACTTTGGTCGAGGTGGTGTTGGCTCGCAGAAGGACGATGAACAGAATCGACAGCGCGTAGAGCCCGGCGAGCGCGACGTACGTCCGGGCGAAGGGCGTAGCCTCCGGGGAGTAGGTCCACGTGGCCACGATGGGGCCGAGGAAGGCGCCGGCGACTCCACCGGAGAGCACCAGGGAAATCGCGGGGCCGCTCTGCTCCGGCGTGACCGAGTCCGCGGCCGCGAGGCGGTAGTACTGCGAGAACCCGCCGAAGATGCCGATGCCCGCGGCACCGATGCAGAACAGGGCAAAGTTGCCCGTCACGATGCCCGCGGCCGACATCAACCCTCCGGCCACACCGGCCATGGCGCCCAGCGTGAAGCCGCGCCGACGGCCGATTCGCTGCATGAGCATCGAGGCTGGCAGCGTCGTCAGCATCGTAGCCAGAAACTGCGTGCTCAGCGCTAGCGTCGCAAGGGTCGGAGTCGGGGCAAGGCGGGCGCCGACAAGAGCCGAGGTACTGGCAACGAGAGCGGTGCCGGCAAACGCGAGCGCCTGGCAGATAGCCAGCAATGAGAGGTTTCGCTTCACACTCGCAGCTTCCTTTGGAGCGACGCTGATGGCCGGGAGACTAGCGCGTTCTCAGCTGAGCATTGCTTCGAGTTCGGCCCAGCGCGCGTAGAGTCGATCGACTTCGCTCTGCGCGTCCGCCATCGCCTGGAACCGTTCTTGAAGCTTGGTGGGGTCGGTGGCGATCGCGGGATCCTCGGTACGGGCCCGGGCCTCCTCGGCGCGAGTCTCGGCCTCCAGGATCTTCTGCTCCATGCCGCCGTATTCTCTTTGTTCGTTGTAGCTCAGCCGCTTGCGTTTCGGCGCCGTCGGTTTCGCAACGGCAGCACGAGATTTCTTGGGAGCCTTCGCAGCCGTGCGCTCCTCCTGCCACTGGTGGTAGTCCGCATAGCGCTGTGTCCCGCCGCGCCCGTCGAGAGCGAGAATCGCGGTCGTCACGCGATCCACGAGCTGGCGGTCATGCGAAACGAGCACGAGGGCACCCGGGAAGCCAATCAACGACTCCTCCAGCACCTCGAGCGTGGGGATGTCGAGATCGTTGGTCGGCTCGTCCAGCACCAGGAGATCGGCCGGCTTCAGCATCAATCGCGCCAAGACGACGCGGGCGCGCTCGCCGCCCGAGAGCAGGGACACCGACTGATCGAGCTGCGACGGCCGGAAGAGAAACCTCTTGGCCCAGGACACCACGTGCACCGGGTGATCCCGATACACGAGCGTGTCGCCTTCCGGCGCGAGGGCGCGCTTGAGCGTCTGGTTTGTATCGAGCCCGCTGCGGGCCTGGTCGAAGTAGACCAGTCGCAGGTCGTCGACCTTCTTGATCGATCCGGAGTCGGGCTCGAGTTCGCCGACGATGGTTCGCAGCAGGGTCGACTTGCCAGAGCCGATGGGGCCGACGACGCCGAGGCGCACGCCCGGCCCGAGAAGCAGTTCGAGATCTTCGAAGACCGGCGTGTCATCGAAGCGTTTGCCGAGCCCGCGGCACTGCCAGAGTCGCTTTGTCTTGCGCCCCGAAGCGTTGAGCTCGAGCAAGGTCGTCCCCCCAGCCGTTCGGTCGCGACTCTCGGCCAGTTCGGAGATGCTGCGGTGCGCCGCGTCGATGCGCGCCTTGGATTTCGACGTGCGCGCCTTGGGACCGCGACGCAGCCACTCGACCTCGCGGCGCACGCGATTCGCTAGCGACTCCTGGTAGTTCGCCTGACCCGACAGGCGCGCGTCGCGGGCCTCCAGCATTTCGACGTAGCCGCCGCTCACCGAAAGCACACCTTCCGGGTACATCCGGTCGATGTCGACCATGCGCCTCGCGACGTTCTGAAGGAAGTAGCGGTCATGGCTGATCACCACGAACGTCTTCGCGGCGCTCGCCAGCAGCGATTCGAGCCACACGATCGAGTCAACATCGAGATGGTTGGTCGGCTCGTCGAGTAGCAACAAGTCTGGGTCGCCAACGAGAGCGCAGGCGATGGCGAGCCGCGTGTTCCAGCCGCCAGATAGGGTGCTCGCCCTCACGGAGTGGTCGGTGAACCCCGTGCGACTGAGCGCCCTGCCTGCCTCGTGACCGTCATTGCCCGCAGCGGTTGCAACGACCTGCGCGACGGTCGGATCGGGATCCGACTCCGACGTAAAGGTCGGCCGCTGGGGCACATAGCCCACACGCAAACCCTTGCGCCTTGTACAAGCGCCATCATCCGGCGCTACTACCTCGGCGAGGATTTTCAGGAACGTCGACTTGCCGGCCCCGTTGGGGCCGGTGAGGCCGATGCGGTCGCCCTCGTGGATCGCCAGCGACAGCCCCTCGAACAGCGGACGTTCTCCGTACGTCTTGCTGATGTCCTGGCAATTGATGAGCGGTGGCTGAGGCATGTAGTGATGCTACGACGCATCGCGCAAGGCGAACCTCCCATCGAGGTAGCGGAGGATGTCTCCGGACTCTCCGAGCCACACGTCGTTGGTGCTGTCGTGTAGCACGGGCACCGTGCCACAACCGCAACGCTCGATGACGTAACGCCGGTCGGGATCAGCGAACGATGGGGAGACTTCCACCGTGCGGTAGTCCAGACCCAGCGCTTCGAGGCGGTTGCTCACCATGCGGCAGAACGGGCACGTGGCGTACTGATACAGGGTCAGCGCCGGTTCAGCCGAAGGGGTGTCGGCGGATCGTGCGGAGCGGATCAGGTTTTCGTTGTTCATGGTCAGTTCCTTCCTGCCATGACGCCGCCATCGACGTCCCAGATCGCGCCCGTAACCCAGGCGGCATCGTCAGAGAGCAGATGATCAATTGTTGCGGCTACATCGTCGGCGCGGCCGACGCGGCCGATGGGGTGGAAGTCGTTGAAGGTCTGCAACGTCGTCTCGATTTCCTCGGGCGGGATGAACGCGCCGTAGATTGGCGTCACCACGACGGCCGGCGAGACCGCGTTGACGCGGATCTTGTGCGGCGCGAGTTCCATCGCCAGGTGCTGCGTCAGCGAATGCAGAGCCGACTTGGCCATCGAGTACGCCGAGGACGGCGTGGCGGCGACAGCCTGCTTCGCCCACATGGACCCGATATTGACGATCGAACCGCCTCCGTTCGCCTTCATGTTCTCGGCCACTGCTTGGGTAATGAAGAACGTCGACCGGTTGAGCGCGTGGTAGCGGTCGTAGTCGTCACCGGTGTGTTCGAGGAACGGCTTGGGAGAGAAGTAGCCGGCCGCGTTGACCAGAGCCGCAATCGGCGCGCTCGCAGTGACTCCCGCGGCGAATTCGCCCACGGCATCGGCGTCGTAGAGATCGACGCTGGAGGTCGCCACCGGTCCGAGTTGCTCGAGTTCGTCGCGAGCCTCGTTCAACCTGGCGACGTCGCGTCCGAGTAGGTGAACTCCCACGCCACGTTGCAGCAACCGCTTTGCCGTTGCCTTTCCCATCCCGCTCGAGCCGCCAACGATCAGTGCCGTGCTTTCCATTTCCATAACTTTCCTTCTTGTGTCTACCTATTAATAGGTAGATTTGGCTAGCAAAAAAATGTGTTCCAACTCAACCAGTCAGTGTCACGAGAAAGACGCGTTCGACCGCGTCAACGAGATGCCCCCCGCCACCAGCGCGCGAGACGAGGAGGCTGCCCTGGAGACTGCCCACCAGCGTGGCGGCCATGTCGCTGGGCGAGCAGCTAGTGGTGAGTCCTTCTTGTTCGATTCCGGCTTCGATTGTCCGGCAAATCCAGCGGGTACTGGCTTCGATGTAACTGTTCACCTCGGCGCGGACTTCATCCGGCAACGTGTCGAGGTCGTGCGCCAGTGAGCCGCACAGGCACATGGTTCCGCAGGACTCCGCTGTCCGATAGATGTCGATGAACTGCCGCAACTTAGGCTCGCAGCCTGTCGTCGCCGTGTCGATCCGTTCCAGGCTCGCCGCCAACTGAGCCCGATACCGAGCCATCACGGCCACGCCCAGATCCGCCTTCGAGGGGAAGTGGTAGTGGACGCTCGCTGTCTTGATGCCCACGGCTTCTGCGAGATCGTTGTAGCTGTAGGCGTTGTAACCACGCGTCTGAATCAGCGTCTGTGCCGTATCCAGGAGCTGGGTCGCAGTGTCGGTGGTGCTCATGATTTGGAAGCCTACCTATAGATAGGTAGATTGTCAATAGCAGGTCCGCACGGACTCGGTGCCTCGCATCGGGTGGCCGGCGACTAGCGGGGTAGTGGGATCTTCAGGCGCGACGAATGTACGGCGCCGCCGGTCGCCGGGTCGCTCGAGTCGGTGAACACTTGCCCCAGGAGTACCCATCCTGGCCATTGCGTCTGGATTCGCGTCCAGACATCGGCATCCAGTCTGATATCGATCTTGCCCTTACGGCGGGCTGCAACGGTGGTCACGGGCCGTGGGCGCGCCCAGGGTGAGCCTTCAGCGTCGATCCACACGTTTTCGCGGGTCTCCGGATTCCAGACCCACAGGTACAGATCGAGCTGCTGGCGGCCGCGCAGTCTTCCGCTCCAGAACAATCGGCGCCCACCCGGCGGGTAGCCGAGCTGCCATGCTCCCGGCCGACCCTTCGAGCGCGCGCGGCCCACGAAGATCTCGGCCGCGTTCTGCAGCGGATCGCGATAGTCGGCCCAGGCCCCGTAGATCCACGGGCCGGCCGTGGCCAACGACTGGTAGTCGCCATATTGGAAATTCGTGAAGGCACGGCCGGCCGCGCTTGCGAGCGAATGCGACGGCTCCCATGACACGCCGCCATCCGTACTGCGGCTCACGTAGAAAGCGGCTTCGCGTCGAGTGGAATCAACGCGGGTGTCCTTGTAGCCAACGATCACATGGCCCGTGGTGTCGTCGACGTCGAGCCACGGCATGAACTGATCGGCGCCGCCAAGTTCCTCTTCATGGACCACCACCGGGTCTGTCCAGGTGTCGCCGTTGTCGTCGGAGCGCACGAGATAAACGTCGGTGTCGCAGGGGCCCGCCTGACACAGATCACCGCACTGACCCGGAGATGCCTGCGACGTGTCGCTCCAACTCACATAGAGCCGGCCGTGGTTCGGGCCGCCCGAGACATCGGCGTCGATGGTCGCGTGCACTAGCGACATACGTTCACAGAACGCCGGACCCGACGTGTACCAGCCTGCCCGCGTTGCGCTTGGATCCGGGAGGCGCGACCAGCTTGCGCCGCCGTCGGTCGAGCGCCAGGCAACGATTCCACGCGCGCCGCTATTCGCAGCCAGGTAGGCGGTGCCGTCGGCTTGAAACGCGAGATCGAGCCCGCTGATCACCGCGTCGTCGATGCGCACCGGAGGGCCAAAAGAGCCGTCTCGACCAGTCGACACGTACACCCCGCGCGAGGGCCACTTCCATGCGATGTATGCCCGGTCGCGGTATGGACTCGCGGTGCTGCGGTCTACCTCAACCACCAGCTTGTCGTCGTTGCCGCGATTCGCCGAGATGCGCTGACTGGGATCCCACGAGAGCCCCTTGTCGAAGGAGCGCGTGACCTCGATACCGATCGGCTCGTTGCCCGACGCCACCGGGATGTGGGCCAGGTAGACGACTCCGGCGCTATCGAAGGCCACCCATGGATCGGCATGGTAGATCGCTCCTGTCGAAACCGGCATGAACACGGTGTTCCAGGTGACTCCCTGATCGAGCGAGGTCATCACCAGGATGCCGCCCTCGCCTGCGAGGTTCATCGCGGCGGCGACGAGGTTCGAGGCGTCGGTCGGATTGACCGCAATGGAGACCTCAGCCTGCGTGCTGCGATGCGTGCTGGCGTTGAAGTCGCCGCGGTTCTGAAGGGCGGCGAGCGCGAGCGAAGGGGGAGACGAGTTGTCACCAGAGCCGAACTGCGCGGACGACTGCGCGGCGCCGGCCACCGCCATCGCGAGAATCAGCATCAGCGCGCGCAGCATGCTGAGCTCCGAGGGGGAGTAGAAGTTCGGATCGGTCTCTGTCGGTTCTACGACATCGCCGCGCAGACCGTAGCACCGCGGATCATCATGCCGGCCGGGAAGGTGTGAGGCGGAGTGCGCTGCGAGCGAGCAGCATCGCGAGGACGACGGGAACGAGCGACACGATGCCGAACATCCACTGACCTGAGGCGAGGACCATCACCGCCGATCCAAGAAACATCGCTGCAGTGATCATGGCGCCGAGTCGTCGGGTCTTCCCGCGGATCAGGAGCACTCCACCGATCAGCTGAATCGCTCCGAAGATGACGACTGCGGCCGGGCCGAGCCCGACGCCGGCGAAGAAGTCCAACTCCTGCGGCACGCGTATGAGTTTGGGCACGGCCGCCAGGATGCTGAGCAGCGTGATCACGACCAGATTCACTCTCAGGAGCATCTTCAAGATGGCCTTCCTTGTGCGCGGCTCGAAGTTCGGGGTGCGGCAACGCTATCGCGCTACCGGATCGTGGCGCCGCCGGGCCTGTCGTCGGGGACGAACCGGTCCCGTGCCGGCATCTCGATTGCCACAAGTGAGGCGGCGTCGAGTTCTGCGTCTGCGGGGACAAGCCCGTTGATATGCAGGAGGTATGCGATGACCGCGTACGTCTCGTCCGGCGTGAGCGTTCCCGGAGTCGCCATCGGCATGGCCTTCTGGATGTAGTCGTAGAGCGTCGTCGCGTGCGGCCAGTAGACGCCTATGGCCCGACTCGTGGGCGTGTCCTCCCATGAACCGCCCGGCTCGGCGAGTGCCACATCCGGACCTTCGATCCCCGTGGCTCCGTGGCACACCGCGCACTGGATCGCGTAGAGGGTCGCGCCTTCGGATACGGTTCCGCGGCCGGTGGGGAGTCCCTCACCATCAGGCTTTATGTCGATGTCCCATCTTGCGATGCGTTCGTCGCTGGCCGGTGCGCCGAAACCGAAGTCGCTCGGTAGCTGGCGTTCCTGCGACTCGACCTCGAACGCCGCGGAGTTGGCCGGAGTCGATTCGGTACGGAGCGGAGCGGGCGCCTCCGCGGGCGCACATCCTGCGGTGATCATCAGCACGGCCGCAACCGCGACGCCCTTCATTGGAGTGCTCCCAGACCGAAGGTCACGCTTCCGTCGTTCGCGATATGCCAGGCCCGGATGTGATTCATGTGGTACCCGGTGCCGACGCCTCTGGCGTCGAGCAGCTGCTGGAGTGTCGGTTGCACGTAGCCGGTCTCATCCACCGCGCGACTCAGGATCACTGTCTCGCTGCCGTCCCAGTCCCAGAGATGGCGAAATCGTACCGGGGCTTTCGAAAGAACGGGTGCCTGGATTTCTGCCGGTGTCCAGGTGCGGCCGAGGTCGGTGCTCACGTCGACCCGCTGAATGCGGCCGCGGCCAGACCATGCGAGCCCGCGGATTTCCCACCAGCCACGCTCGGGGAGTACGAACGGGTAGCTCGGGAATGTGATGAGCGATTTGGCTTCCATTACGAAGCTGAACTGCCGCGCCGTGCCGTCGCCCAGAGGTTCCGTGTAGCGAGACGTCTCGTCGCGCGTCATCGTAGGTCGATCAGTGACTTCGATGCGGCGCAACCACTTCACCTGCGTGTTGCCCTCCCATCCCGGAAGCAGGAGCCGCACCGGGTAGCCCTGTTCAGGCCGCACGGGCTCGCCGTTCTGTCCGTAAGCGAGCAACGCATCGTCGAGGGCTTTTCCGATCGGGATGCTGCGCGACATCACCGCGGCGTCGCGCCCCTCGGCCAGCAACCAGCTGGCGGCGTCGCGAATACCAACCTCTCGGAGCACCGTCGACAGCGGAACGCCGGTCCATTCACTCGTGCTGAGCAGGCCGTCTAGCTGCTGCGGGGTGCGTTCCGTGGGCATGTTGGTCGGATCGCTGATGCCGGCGCCCTGTCCGCCACACTCGATGAAACATGTGCGCGTCACGGACGGCAACCGGTGGAGATCCGCCATGCGGAAGACCTTGGGTCGATCGACCATCCCGTGAATCAGCAACTCGTGCTCGTCGGCCGCGATCGTCGGCACGCCCGCGTGATGGCGTTCGAAGTGCAGGTCGGAAGGCGTGATGATGCCGAACAGATCCTGGATCGGAGTGCGCGACACGCTGGCCGCAACCGGACGACTTACCAGCCGGCGCGGCGCCACTTCGGGGGCCCGGCTACCGAGTGCGGAGGGCACGCGGCCGAGCATTTTCGTCGGATCGAGCTGGGTGGCACCGAGAACGGCATCGGTCTGTGATTTCACGAGGCTCGCGGCAACGCCGCCGGCCGCGCTCGAGAGCAGAAGCCGGCGCGAGATCGTCGGGCGTTTCAACAGCCAGTCTCCTTGTCAGCCCATGGCGACCCGAGGAACTCAACGAGCTTGTCGATGGCTTCCTTGTTGACCAGGCAGTCGATGTTGCGGCCCCGCCGATGCATCGAGATCAGCCCGGCGCGACGGAGTTCCTTCAGGTGGTGGGAGACCGTCGACGGCGCCAGCCGCAGTCCTTTCGCCAGGTCGCCAACGCACATGGCCTCGTCGCCGGGGCACTCACATGTGCCGGTGGCATCGCAGCACTCCATCAGTCGATGGAGAATCTGCAGCCGGCTGGGGTTACCAAGCGCGCTGAAGGTCTCGCTGATTGGTGCGAGGCTATCATTTTGAAAGTTCGACATATTTCGAACTATATCAGCCTGATTCTCAAACAGCGAATGCCGTCGGGCCGCGGGAGCTTCGCTACCGGCGGCTCGCCCGGTAGGTGATGCCCCTGCGTAGACCGCGCCGGTCGTCGAGCGGACCGTCTGCGTTCCGGAAGTTCACCGGGATGTCGTTGTCGCCGCCCCGGCCGGCGGAGGCGAGCACCTGGAAGTGCAGGTGGGGGCGGTCGCCGGTGGATCCTGAGTTGCCGCTCGTCGCGATCGGTTCGCCCTGGTCGACGAATTGGCCGACCTCGACGACGATGCCGCCCTGTTGCAGGTGGGCGTAGAAGGCGACCGTCCCGTCCGCGTGTTCGATATGCAGGAAGTTCAGCTCGCTGGTCGTGCCGGTGCCCACATCCTCGAAAGCGTCTTCAGCGCGGATCACGCTGCCGGCGCGTGCCGCTACAACCGTCGCGCCGATCGGAGCATCGAAGTCGTAGGCGAGCTGATTGATGTGCCCGCCACGCTCGAAGCAGTAGCTCTGCGACACATACCGCGCGTCTCCCACGGGATAGGGCAGTACGTAGTCGGATTCGGCCGGCTCCGAAAAGCTTGCGCGCGCCAGACATGCGATGTTGATGTTCTCGCCGAGCGGCGCCACCGGCGACGAGCCCCCGCACGCCGCCAGCCAGAATACGAGGACGACGCAGGTCGCTCTCCGTGCATCTCCATCCCTTTTACTCATAGGGGTAGGTTAGCGGATCGAATCATCCGACGGAAGGCCTGCTGCGGTGCCTAGCTGGGCGATGCCGTCGCAGCCGAGGCGCCGGCGACCGACGCGGGCCGATGACGAGCCCACCAGTCCGTTCGCGCGGCGTGGTCCCAGGGTGGCTCCAGGCAGCATGAAGCCAGCGCAACGCCGAGTTGCTCGACGTCTCCATAGCGGTCGTCCGGATTCTTGGCCAGGCAGCGAAGGATCACGCGCTCGAGATCGTCCGGGATGGCGTCGGCGCGCGCGGAGGGCGGTTCCGGTTCGGTCTGGATATGGTCCATCAGCACGTTGAGCGGAGGCCCTTCGAACAGAGTCGTACCGGTGAGCAGGTAGTACCCGACGCAGCCGAGTGCGTAGATGTCTGCACGGCCGTCCGCGGTGTTCGCCGCCTGTACGAGTTCCGGGGCCATGTAGCCCGGTGTGCCGTTGATCTCGCCTTCGATCGTCAGGCCCGTTGCGGCCTCGCCCATCGCCGACGGCAGGTTTGCGTCGGTGACCAGGCCGAAGTCGAGCACCTTGACGAAGTCGACTGCGGTGCCCATTCGGCAGGCATAGATGTTCGCCGGCTTGATGTCGCGGTGGAGCAGACCGGTGGTGTGGGCGTCGGCGAGCGAATCACATGCCTGCCGCAACAGGTGAACTACACGTGCTGGCGGAACGGGTCCGTGCTCTTCCACGAGATTCCGCAGGTCGAAGCCCTCCAGGTACTCCATCGCGTAGTAGAACGTGCCGTCGGCGGCATGCCCGAAGTCGTAGACCTCCACGGTATGCGGGGAGCGCAGCCCTGCGGTTGCGCGTGCCTCACGCTCGAAGCGACGGAGGACAAGGTCGGCACGCTCGGCGTTGCGGCCGCCGAGAGTCTCGGGGCGAATCAATTTCACGGCGGCCTTGCGCGCGAGCAGGTTGTGTTCGGCGAGCCAGACCTCGCCCATGCCGCCGAGTCCGATCCGCTTCTTGAGTTCGTAGCGCAGCGTGATGCGTGTGGAACGTGCCAGCGACAGGTATTGGCTGATGACCGTGGCCGCGAGTACGGCCAGAACCGCCGCCGCCAGAAGTACGCCGCTAGCGCCGACGAACGGTCGATATCCTGCAAGTGCTCCGATCGCCAGTGGCGTGGCCGCGATCAACGCTACTCCGCGTGCAGCGCGTGGCCATTCGTTGGAGACCAGTGTGCCGTAGGCGACGATCAGCAGCGCGAACTGCGTGATTCCAGTGTTCCACGCAAGCTCAGCTGTCGCGGGGGTGTCCAGCGCGAGATGAACGGTGAGACTGACGTACATCGTCCACCCGAGGTACGCGGTGACCGTGCCGAACACGACCCGCTCGATCCACCGCAACTGCGGCAGTGTCAGAGCCGCGCCTAAGAATAGTGCCGCGGCGCACCCACCCAACGTCAGGACGACGATGAACAGTCCTGCAGCGCCGCTGGCCGTGCCCGTGCTGAGTCCCCACAGCAGCGCGCCGGACGTTGCCACCAGCAGCAGCACCGTTGCCGCCCCAAGCAGCATGCGCAGCGGTACCGTGGCCGCGAGCTCGGTGTCCTCGTCGCCCAGACCGGGCAACACGCCGGTTTCAGGTCAGAACCAGCAGCTGGACTCGGCGGCGTCCGGATTGAAGGGTAGCCCGCCCGGCTCGGGCGATGCGGAGGCGGCAGCACTCGATATGTTCATGACTACAGCGTCTCATCGCACGCTCGGCGACGAAACCCACGCGCAATCCGAACGACGCGAACCGCAGGGGAATGTCAAGATGGTCGGCGCTCGCTGTCTATCCGCCCGACCAATGAGGAACACGACCATGGGTGTCTACGCGACCGTCTACTTCGATATCAGCATTGGCGGCGAAGAAGCCGGCCGCATCACCATGGAGTTGTCGGATGTCACGCCGAAGACGTCGGAGAACTTCCGCGCTCTCTGCACCGGCGAGAAGGGATTCGGCTACGAGGGCTCGAAGTTCCACCGCGTGATCCCGAACTTCATGTGCCAGGGTGGCGACTTCACGCGCGGCAACGGCACGGGCGGCAAGTCGATCTACGGCGACAAGTTCCCTGACGAGAACTTCGAGCTGAAGCACCACGGTGCGGGTGTGTTGTCGATGGCTAACGCCGGTCCCAACACGAACGGCTCACAGTTCTTCCTGTGCACCGCCGAGACCGCGTGGCTGGACGGCAAGCACTGCGTGTTCGGTGAAGTCACCGACGGCATGGACATCGTGCGTGCGATCGAGGCCGTTGGCAGCGGCTCCGGCGCGACAGCGAAGCCGGTGGCGATCGAGGCGAGCGGTCAGATCGAGGCGTAAGCCGGCCCGAACTCGAACTCAGCGTTCTTCAGCGCCCCGGCAACAATGCCGGGGCGTTGTTGTGTCCGGGTTCGGAATACTCGCTTCAGGGATGGCTCTCGATCTTCCCTTGCACTTCGACAGGAGAGTGCGTAGATTCTTCTTGTCGAAGCCGAAGGGGAAACGTGATGCTCCTTCGCAGCTCTCTTCGCGAAACGAGTTCTTCCCCGGAACCGGGCCCATGACAGATCAACCCGTCGATCTCCCACAGGGCACCCTCGACCTTCTGATCCTGAAGACGCTCGCGCGCCGCTCGGAGCACGGCTGGGCAATTGCCCAGCGCATACGCGCCCTGTCTGACGACGTGCTTCAGGTTCGCCAGGGTTCGCTCTATCCGGCACTGCACCGACTGGAGCGCCGTGGACTGATCGAGGCCACCTGGGGTGTCTCCGAAAACAACCGCAAGGCGCGCTTCTACGAGCTCACTCCGGCGGGTAAGCGCTGGGTCGCGGCGGAGAGCGTTCAGTGGGGCCGGCTCACCACTGCGGTCGCCGCGGTGCTGGAGGCGTAGCCGCGATGCGACGACTCTGGCACTGGGGAAGGGATCTGTTTTCGAGGCGAAGCGTGGAGCGCGAGCTCGATCAGGAGATCCAGGCGCACCTGGAAATGGAGATCGAGTCGTTGATGGCTCAAGGGCTGTCGGCCAGTGAAGCGCGGCGACGCGCCCGGGCAGAGTTTGGCGCGGTGGACGCGATCAAGGAGGAGTGTCGCGAGGCACGCGACACGAACGTGCTCGAAGGCCTATGGCTCGACGCAAGTCACAGCGCCCGGATGATCCGTCGCTACCCGCTGTTTTCCGGTACGGCCATCGGCACACTGGCGCTCACTCTGGCGGCAGTGGTCACGTTTCTAAGCTTGATCCATACGTTCATGGTCCGGCCCCTACCGGTGCCCGAGCCGGACGCGCTCGTGTCCGTCGAGCCCACGCGCAACAACGGCGCGCGCACCGCGCCGCTGTCCTACCCCGACTATCTCCACCTGCGCGAAGGCAGCGACAGCTTCGAGGAGCTCGCCGCTATCTACCCGACCGCCCCACTGTTCGTGGCAAGCGAAACCGAGGGGCGCGAAGTGAATGGTGCGGTGGTGTCGCAGAACTTCTTCAGGATGCTCAGGGTGGAACCCGCGCTGGGGCGCTTCTTCACGCCGGACGAAGATCAGGTTCCCGAGCGAGACCGTGTCGCGGTGCTCGGCTACGACTTCTGGCAAGTGTGGTTCGGTGGCGATGACGACGTCATCGGGAAGTCGGTGACGGTGAACGGAACCGATCTCAGGGTGGTGGGCGTGATGCCGTCGACCTTCTCCGGTGTCGAGGCCGAGACACTCAACATTTTCATGCCGGCGATGATGCTCCCGGTGGGCTATCGGTCTTGCGACGAACCTTTTGCCGTCGACTGCACGGTGTTTCGGATGTACGGTCGTATCACTGCTGCCGCAAGCCCGAGCTCGGCGGAAGCCGAACTCACTACGCTGCTGCCGGACCACTGGCGTGATCAGGAATCCAGCGGGAATACCGGCGTGGTTGTCCGTGTGGCTCGCGGCTCCTACCTCAGCGGTGTGGATCAGCAGTTCCTGCAGCTCTCCGCGTGGGTCGTCGGTGCGCTGCTTCTCGCGTGCTGCGCCAATCTGGCCGGCTTGCTGATGTCTCGAGGCCGCGCCCGGGGACACGAGATGGCAGTACGCGTCGCGCTTGGCGCCGGCCGAGCTCGAATCACCCGCCAGCTCACGATCGAGTCGATGATGCTGGCCGTGGTCGGTGGCACCCTTGGGCTACTCCTATCGGTCGGCATGACGAGCCTGCTCAACGCCGTCTTCTACTCGATGGACTCGTCGGGGCGTCCGCGCGAATACGACTTCGGCCTGGTGCCCGAAGTTCTGCTCGGCGCGACGATCGCCACGCTTGCGGCCGGCCTTCTTTTCGGGCTCGCGCCCGCCCTCGTCACTGCCCGACGAGGCGCACAGGCGGCGCTCGGCAGCACCCGTGGGACCATCGCTTCGGAACGCGGCCAGAGTCTTCTCATCGGAGGGCAGGTTGCCCTGGCGGTCGCGCTGGTTGCCATCGCCGGGTTGTTCGCGGCGAGCGCTCACGAACTGCTCTCCGGTCGCGGCTTCGATCCGGACGGCGTCGCGCTCATCAGACTGCGGCCACGCCTGGTCGAGTATGGGCCGGACCGCGCACGTCCCTATCTGCGTGGTGTGTTCGAGCGCCTCGACGCCCATCCACAGGTCGAGTCGTGGACGATGGTTGGTACCGGGATTTCGCTGATGGGATTCCGCGCCGAGGTCGAGCCTGTGCACGACGATGCTGCCGCGCGGCTAACCGGCTATATCGAGGTGGGGCCGCGCTACTTCGAGACTCTGGGCATCGAACTGTTGCGCGGGCGCGACTTCGCCGCGACCGATGATGTGGGCAGTGAATTCGTCGCGATCGTGAGCGCCTCTGCGGCGACCTCGCTGTGGCCTTCCGATGATCCGATAGGACAGGGACTGAGGATCAACGGCACCGAGCATCGGGTGGTGGGGCTCGTTGACGACCTGGCGATGATGGATCGCACGCGAGGCCCGATGCCCTACGTGTATGCGCCCTTCTGGCAAAACCCGGACGTGGTGGATGCGCGCCTACAGGTGCGAGTCAGCGGAGACCCGTCGGCGACGATACCTGAACTCACCGCGGCGATTCACGAAGTTGATGCCAACGTACCGATCGCCGAGACGCTGCCTCTGACCTGGCGCGTGGCCGGCATGTATCGACCGCAGCGCATGAGCGCGATGGCGGTCGCGTATGCCGCCAGTCTGGCGGTCTTCTTGAGTGCGATGGGCTTGTACGCTTCGCTGGCGGCCAACGTGGCCCGCCGTCGCCGCGAGTTCGGTGTCCGTCAGGCCGTCGGTGCCTCGGCGGGACGCGTCCTCGGAATGGTCGTCCGACAGGGAATGCTGGTGATCAGCGCCGGCGCATTGGTCGGGGTCGTTCTGAGTCTCGGTGCGACCCGCGCGCTGGCGCACATGCTCTACTTGCCGAGCTCGGTGGACGGGTTGTTCGTCGCGGGAGCGACTGCCCTCGTTCTGGCTTGCGGGCTGGGCTCTGCCTGGCTTCCCGCCCGTCGGGCGGCGCGTGTCGACCCGAGCGTTTCCCTGCGTTCCGACTAGCCCTCGCGCAGCCTCGCGGCGAACTCCGCGGCTGCGGGGAGATGGTCGAGAGCCCACCAGGGATCGTGTTCTACGAGTTCATCGAACGTTGCCCCGCCGGTGGCGACCGCAATGGTTCGTGCCCCGACTGCTTTCCCGCAGTCGATGTCGCGAGGCGTGTCGCCGATGACGTACAGCTCTACATTCTCGCCGTGCCGTGACTCCGCCTCGCTTCGAGCGCGCCGGGCGATGTCGCGCCGGAGCGGCAGCCCGTCGGCGAACGCACCCCAGTCGAAGAAGTCGAGAATCCCGTAGTGGGCCAGTTTCTGCCGGGCCCCGTCTTCCAGGTTTCCGGTCAGCAGCGCGTGCTCGAAGTCGGTCGCCGGGGCGAGCGCTTCGAGTGTGTCGAGGACGTTGCGATGCACGAAGCCGTTGCCGCGGCGCGGCAACCAGTCTGGCAGCAGCTCTAGATAGCGCGCCAGGAGTCGCGGCGCGATCTCGTACTCGCCAGGCCGCTCCATCAGGTCGTCGATCGTGATCTCCGCGATCAGCGGATCCGTCATCCCGGCCAGCGTGAGTCGACTCGCGTCGAGAGGCCCACCGTGGATCTCCTCAGCCGCCTCCATCCATGCACACACACCCGCGCGGTCCGTGTTCAGCAGAGTGCCGTCGATATCCCAGAGCAGTACTTTCATCGTCGCTGAGCGGCTAGCTGTCGTCAGCTTCTTCGTCGGCCTCTTCGCTTTTCTCCTCGGCGTCTCGCTCCCACGGCGTCCACTCCTCGCCAAGCACATGCTTGTGCATCCAGGAGATCTCTTCCGTGTCGCGACGGCGCTGGTGCCGCGGCTCGCGGAATCCGTGCAGCTCGCGGGGTACCCGCATGTAGCGCACGGGAGCCTTGCCGATGTCCTTCATGGCGACAAAGAGCATCATGCTCTGCGGCTCGGTGTCGACGGTGTCGTTCATCCCATGGATGATGAGCGTCGGCGTGGTGATGTTCGCGACGTGGGTCAGGGTCGACTGGTTGCGATAGCCCTCCGGGTTGTCCCAAGGAGAGCCGCCGATGTGCCACAGACGTACGTCGTTGTTAAATCCCGGGCCATATTCCGACGTCCAGTCGTAGACGCCCGCCCCGATGCTGGCGCCCTTGAACCGGTCGGTCTGGGTGATCGTCCAGCCACCGAGGATTCCGCCGTAGCTCCAGCCGCGTAGCGCCAGTCGATCCGGATCGGCCATGCCGCTATCGACCATCATGTCGACGCCGGTCAGGAGGTCCTGGTAGTCGCCGAAGCCGATGCCGTCATTGCGTGCCACGGTGTTGCCTTCGCGCAACGTGTCGTCGTAGCAGCATGAGCCGCGGACGTTGGGTGACAGTGCGACCCATCCAAGCCCGGCATAGACGTGGTAGCTGGAACGGAACGAGTTAGAGAACACGCCTGCCGGCCCGCCGTGGATGTTGAGCATCAGCGGGTATGCGCGACCTTCCTCGAAGTCAGCGGGGAAGTGGGCGAGCCCTTCGATCTCGGTGCCGTCCGTGCTGGCCCAGGTCATGCGCCGCATACTGGCGAGTTGCAGGTCGGCGAGTTGCGGATTCGCGTCGGTGATCTGCGTTGCGGCGCTGCCGTCGGCATGGCCGAGCCAGATGTCAGACGGCGTATCGAAGTCGGAGAACGTGTAGATGAACCGACTACGATCGGCCGACCAGTGCGACGCGCGAGTGCTGCCGTCCAGCTGCGTCACCGCCTCCACCGCGCCAGACTCGACGTTCACTCGGAACACGTTCGAGTTCGGGCCTTCGCTGCCGGTGAAGAAGATGTGCGAGCCATCGGGCGACCAGGTGGCGCCGCTGACGTTGCCGGCGAAGTTCTCCGTCAACAGCCGGTGCTCGCCGAGTTGCGCCTCCATGAGCCACAGCTTGGAGTTGCGGTTGAGCCATTCCTCGTCGTCGCCTGCCGAATAGACGAAACTGCGTGAGTCCGGTGACCACAGCACACCGCCCTCGGGCGCCTGGTTCTCGGTGAGGCGTGTCTTCTCGCCGGACTCGACGTTCAGGAGGAAGATCTCGGTCTTGTCACCGTCGTTGCGGCGGTTCGTGTACCGCGCCGTCAGCGCGATCCAGCGCATGTCGGGCGAAGGATCGAAGCCGGAGACCAGGAATTCCTCGTCGGTGAGCTGAGTGCTGCGCTCCTCGTCTTCTTCCTCTTCGATCATGAAGACCCAGAGGTTGCTCCACTGCGACCGTGTCTGACCGTTCGGCCCCTCGTCGACGAAAATCGCGTCGTCGCCGTCGTCGATGGTTTTCTGTTCGTCCTTGTCGCGTTTGTCCTGTGCCGCGAAGAAGATGCGGCTCGAGTCCGTACTCCAGCGGTACTGCCCGATCGATGGTTCGTGCTCCGTGAGCGCCGTTGCTTCACCACCGGACGTTCGCATCCAGTACAGCTGCGTTGTCCGACTACGGCCCTCGCCGCTCGATCGCTTGAAGGTCACGTACTTGCCGTCGGGCGAGAAACGGAAGTCCGAACCACCGTCTTCGCCGAGGTAGCGGAAGGTGTCGGAACCGTCAGTCCGGGCCATCCAGACCTCGGTGTCGTACTCGTTGTCGTCCCAGTTCAAGCTGCGTTTCGAATAGATCAGCCAGTCGCCGTCAGGAGACAGGGCCTGCGGCGAAACACTCGTCATGTCGAGGGCGTCGTCGGTTGTCATCGGCCGTGGCGCCGATGCTTCATCCTGCGCGCGGGCGGTCGCGGGGCCGGCGATGACCACAACAAGAAGGATGGCCAGGATCAGGCGGGCGGGCGGGGCGACTTTCATTGGGTGTCTCCAGCGACAGCGACGAACGGATGCCCAGATCCTACGCGGCGCCGGCCGCTGTTGCTGCTGCGATCGGCGTGGCCTTTCCCCGTGCGGCGATCCCGTGCAAACTCCGGGACCTGACTTCGAGAACAACTGCCACGGAGCCCCGCCCATGTCTGGACGTCTTCGCACTGCTGCCCTCGTACTCGCATTCGCTGTTGCCCTTGCACCCGCCTGGACCCCGTCGGCGCAAGAGGCGCCAGCGGATCTCGTGCTGCGGGGTGGCAAGGTGGCGACCGTTGACGACAGCTTCACCATCGATCAGGCCGTCGCGGTGCGCGGGCATGAAGTTGTCGCCACGGGCACGGATGCCGAGATCGGCGCGTGGATCGGGCCCGAAACCGAGGTTGTCGAACTGGACGGGCGGCTCGCGATCCCGGGGTTCATCGAGGGGCACGGGCACTTTCTGGGGCTCGGACGAGCCAAGATGATTCTCGACCTCAACGGCGTTGCCTCGTGGCAGGGGATCATCGAGATGGTCGAAGAAAAGGCCCGTGAACTCGAGCCCGGCGAGTGGATCTTTGGACGCGGTTGGCACCAGGAAAAGTGGGAGTACACGCCAGCACCGAGCGTCGACGGCGTGCCGCTGCATGACGGACTGTCGGAGGTCACGCCCGACAACCCGGTTCTGCTCACCCACGCCAGTGGCCACGCCTCGTTCGTCAATGAGGTGGCCATGCAGCTGGCGGGCATCACTGACGAGACGCCGGACCCGGAAGGCGGGACCATCGTGCGCGATGCCAACGGCCGCGCGACGGGCATGCTGCGTGAGACGGCCTCGGGACTGATTCGGGTGGCACGCGGTGAAGGCGAAGAGATGACCGACGCCGAGCGCGACGCCGAGTTCCGGTTGCAGGTTCAGCTCGCGGGTCAAGAGGCGCTCGAGAACGGCGTCACCAGCTTTCAGGATGCCGGAACAGGCTTCGGGGGCATCGACCGGCTGCGCGCGATGGCAGATGCGGGCGAGCTCCCGGTGCGGCTCTACGTCATGGTCCGCGGTCAGACACATGAAGCGATGGACGCACGGTTGCCCGACTACCGGATCATTCCTGAAGGCAACGATTTTCTTGCCGTTCGCGGCATCAAGCACTCGATTGACGGCGCACTTGGCCCGCACGGCGCATGGTTGCTCGAGCCCTATGCCGACATGCCGGACAGTGCCGGTCTCGAAACCACCGAGGTCGGTGTTATCGAGCGCACTGCGGAAATCGCGGCGAAGCACGGCTTCCAGCTCAACACTCACGCGATCGGCGATCGGGCCAACCGCGAGGTGCTCGATCTGTACGAGCGGACGTTCAACGCCAGCGGACACAACGGCGGCGATCTCCGATGGCGCGTCGAGCACGCGCAGCACCTGCACCCGGATGACATCCCGCGATTCGCGGGTCTCGGCGTGATCGCCTCGATGCAGGGCATCCATTGCACGTCGGATGCCCCCTGGGTGTTCCGCCGTCTGGGTGCTGAGCGCGCCGAATCAGGCGCATACATGTGGAGTGACCTGATCGACTCGGGCGCCGTGGTCACCAACGGTACGGACGTGCCTGTCGAGAACATCTCGCCGATCGCGAGCTACTACGCGTCGGTTTCGCGTCGGATGGCCGATGGTGAGATCTTCTTTCCGGAGCAGCGCATGACGCGCGAAGAGGCGCTGCGCTCGTATACGACCTGGGCTGCCTATGCGGCGTTCGAAGAGCATCTCAAGGGACGACTAGAGCCCGGCATGCTCGCCGACATCACCGTTCTTTCGGCCGACATCCTGTCGATTCCGGAAGAGGAGATTCCGGCGACCGAGATCGACTTCACCATCGTCGGCGGCGAGGTTCGCTACCGGCGGTAGGCCGAGTAGGCGCTGCCTGAACTACTCCTTCGAGCGTCCAAACGGGTACACGCCCGTGCGTCGCAGGAACGGTAGTCCGACCAGCCACGGCACCGTCTGACGCTCGTCACGGATGTGACTTACGCCGATCCGGAGGCCTTCGCGTCCCGCGGCGGGTTCGGGAACATACGTGCCGAAGAGTCGGTCCCACCACGGCAGGTTGAAGCCGAAGTTGCTGTTGCACTCTTCGCGCTTCACGGAGTGGTGCACGCGGTGCATGTCCGGCGTGACGATCATCCAGCGCAATGGCACATCGATCCAGCGCGGCAACGAGACGTTGCCGTGGTTGAACATGGCAGTTGCGTTGAGTAGCACCTCGAATACGAGCACCGCGAGTGCGGGCGCCCCGAGGATCACGACAATGGCCATCTTGATCAGCATCGATAGCAGGATCTCGATGGGGTGGAAGCGCGTGCCGGTGGTTACGTCGAAGTCGAGATCCGCGTGGTGAACCATGTGGAGCCGCCATAGCGCGGGCACCGCGTGAAAGACGAGATGCTGCAGCCAGATCGAGAAATCGAGAATCACGACGCTCGCCAGAACGGCCACCCAGGCGGGGGCATCGAACACGTTGAACACTCCCCAGCCGCGCTCCGCTGCCAGGAGTGACGCGCCCACTGCGCCTGCGGGAAGTACCAGCCGTACGAGCACTGTGTCGAGGACGAGCAGGCCGAGGTTGCGGCCCCAACGCACCGGCTTCCGGGTCGACAGATCTCGATAGGGGATCGCAATCTCCCAGATCGCGACCGCGGCGAACACACCAAAGAAGACCGCAAGCCGGATCGTGGGCTCGTGCTGCATCAGGTCCATCGGGTGGTCTCCGGCCGCGAGGTTGGGAACCCGATTCTAGCCGCCGAATCCCGCCACCGTCGCGCCCGCTAGGCGATGACTCCCAGATCCTTCGGCTTGTAGCCGCGATCGGGGAACAGCTGGTCGGGCGCCGTATTGCCGCCGCGCTTGGTCATCACTTCCGTGATCACGTCGCGATAGTCGGTCGTGATCTTGAGATCCTGGCCGTCGTAGAGCTGCCCCTTGGCGAGCCCCGGCCACTTCGTCATCACCCGACCGCCGGCGATGCTGCTACCCATTGCGAGCATCAGTGAGCCATGCCCGTGGTCGGTGCCTCGCGAGCCGTTCTCGAAGACGTTGCGCCCGAACTCCGTCATGCACATCACCGCGACGTCTTTGCGGTTCGACGCGCCGAGATCGGCGTGGAAGGCGGCAAGCGTGCGCGAGAGGTCGCGCATCAGGTACTCCATCCATCCACCCGTCGAGCCCTGCTCCTCGTGCGTATCCCAACCGTCGAGATCGATCGCGATAGCTTCAACACCGATGTCGGCCTTGATCAGCGCTGCGGTGCTCTTCATGGCGTAACCGAAGTCGGAGTCCGGATACTTCGCTTTTCCCTTCGGCTTGTAGCCGGCGAAGTCGATCGCGTCGAGCAAGTCGATGGTTTGCAGCGTGTTGCTGGCAGCAGTTTTGAGGGGATCAGCATAGGGCTCGTACATGGCCTCCAGCGCCTGCATCCTCTCGCGCTCTTCGCGGCCGTAGATGTCGAGTCCGAAGTCGGCCATCTCGGCGATCGCGAGCGTCTGCGGCCCGCCCACCAGTGTGCGCTGTAGTCCGTAGCCGATGCCGACTGAGCGCAGCACCGCGTCCTTCATGGTCGGCGCGGTTGTTTGTAGGTGGCGCCCCAGCCAGCCGGTAAAGAGCGTGCCGGGATTGCCTTCGCCCACCTCCATGTAGTGCATGGCTTCGAAGTGCGATCGCGTCGGGTTCTCGAGCCCGCAGGCGTGCACTACCAGCAGATCGTCCGACGCGTAGGCGTCGAGCAACGACGTCATCGACGGCGGCAGACCGAAGTTGTCGTCGAGCGCGGTGGCCTTGTCAGAGCCCCCCGCGTCGGGCGGCTTGATGGCGATGGTCGGTCGGAGCTTGTAGTACTGGTTCTCGTTGAAGGGCACGCACATGGTGAGCGAGTCCACGCCGCCGCGCAGGAAGACCGACACGATCACGTCCCGATCGCTCGCGTCGCTCTGAGCGAAGGCAACGCGCGGCACCCAACCGGGCATGGCGGCGGCGATGGCCATCGTGCCACCCACACGCATGAAGTTGCGTCGCGAGACCTGCCGGTATTCGTTGCAGCCGCAGTCAGCTTGCTGGCGCTTGCTCATCTCAGTACTCCTGGAACTCGGGGGCCGAGATGGCCGTTGCCAGTGCTTCACGCACACGTTCGCGGCTACGCCGTTTGGCGAGCATCGTCTCCAGGGTCTTACGAGTCTCTGCACCCATCCTGCCGTGCATCAGAACCCGGTCGATGCGCTTGACGATGGACGCGGGTGAGCCGCTCGGATCGTCCAGCGCGGGATCGAGACTCACCGCGTCGTCGAAGACTGCCGATTGGGCGAAGTTCCAGCGCGGCACAAGGAGGCTCGACCACCACTCGCTCCTGTCCGGGTAGCCGTTCGGCGGGGTCCACGAGAAAGGCAGATGCCCGGCATCGCCGAGGTGATCGAGCATTGGGGCGGCGTCATCGACGTCCGCGGCCAGAGCACGGAGTGCGGAGATCACGAGGTGGAACGGCCGCTTCAGTTTCGGAGTGGCAGTGCCGATCGTCTTCTCTCGGAGCGCCTTGCGCACCATGGCCCGGATGTCGCCATTGGTGCGCCGATAAGTCTTGGCCACGCTCTTCACCAGCTTCTTGCTCGGTTCGTATCCGTGCAACCAGCGCAGCATCTTGGTGGCGATGTACTCGGATGTTTCCTTGCGCTTGGCGAGGATGTCCACCACTCGTTCGCCGTCAGCAATGCCACCGCCCGCTGGGATGCTCTTGCCGAGCACTCGTTTCGTGCCGTTGTCGTGCATGTACGCGAAGAACGCAAACGTGCCGATCTCACCGTTCGTCTGGGAGTAGGGGTTGCGCCAGTTCCAGCCCGTCAGGCATCGGGCGACTTCCTTGACGTCCTTTTCGGTGTAGCCGCGATCGGCCCCCATCGTGTGGAGTTCGAGAAGCTCGCGAGCGTAGTTCTCGTTGGGATGGTTCTTCTCGTTAGTGTCGTTGGTGAGGTACGAGAGCATCGCCGGGCTGTGAGCGCTGGCGGCCAGCATCTGCGGGAACGATCCCAGTGCGTTTGCGCGCACCACGGAGCGATCGTCCACCGGCTTGAGAACCTGCATGAAGTCGCCGAATACGTCGATGCTGAAATGGTCCGACCAGAAAATCGACATCCGTTCGAACAGCTGACGCGGGCTGTAGAGCGCGCGATAGAAGGTCGCAACCCACAGTTCGAAGATCGGCACGAACGGATTGTCCGAGTACTGGCGCCATAGTTGCTGCGCTGACATCGATAGCGTGGGCAGCCCGCCGTGAAGAGAATCCTCAAGCGCCGAGTCATCGAGGCTGGCGAAATCGAGCTGTTCTTCGAGCCACCCCTCGTAGCCGATCTGGTCGATATGGTCGTGGTCGGCGACCGTTGGCCCCAGCGTGGAGCGCTCGAGCAACAACGCTTCGGCTTGCGATACCGCGGCCTGGGCAGCCGGAGAGTTTCCATTGCCGGCGGCGCGCGCCGCGGTGGCCATTGCCGCAACGTCGGAACGCAGTGCGTTGGGTATTGTGATGCGGCGACGCGGCGCGTCGGCAAGCAGAAGCCCCGGCGGAAGTGCGAGAGCCGGTCGGCGAGCGCCGTACCAGCCATGTCTCATTCGTTGCTGCACGAGCGTAGTGCTCCTGTTCAGGGGCCGCTCAGCAGGGGCGAGCGGGCCGGTGTCTCGACCCGCTTGTGACGCTATCAAAGGGACGATGGCGTCGACAAGGGGGTCGTCGCGGGTGGGCGCCAGCAACGGTCACCCAGGGCGCGCGTTGCGCTGGGCTTCGTCGGTTCAGCGTGGGCTGATCGCCGCGAGCGGGTTCTCCAACAACCAGACCTCGGCGCGATACTCGCCGGCCGTGAACACGAGGCGGTCGTAGCGAGGGTGAAGCACCACATCGCGCAGGTCGCGCGGTAGATCCAGGATCAGCCAGGCCAGATTCTGACCATCGGATGAAACCCAGCCGAGCGAGTGGCGGTCGGCTTCCGCACGGACGAAAACGAGACCCCCGCCATCGGCCGTCCACCCCGACAGCTTGATCGCGTCGGCTTCGGTACCCAACGAGCCGACGTCGTCGCGTCGGCCGGTTGCTACGTCGAGAAATTGCAGCCGCCAGCCCTCGAGTCGGCCGGGCCGTCGCGGTCGAATTGCCGTCGCAAGACGTTCGCCGTCTGGCGAAAACAACATGTCGATCACGTCGCGGCGCGCGATTCCTTCGAGGAGCGTGAGTTCAGCCTGGCTGTCGAGGTGCCGCACCACCAGGTCGCCGGTGTCGTCGTCCCGTGGCCGAAAGTACGCCAGCCGAGCACCGTCGTCGGAAATCGCCGGTGAGACTCCGCATCCACAGCGGGCACCGTCCCAACTCGCCAGCATGGTGCTCTCGGAAGAGTCGGGATCAATCGAATAGATGCCCCACTGGTTGTCCTTGTCGACTGCCTCGGCGATTAGCTGCCCGTCGGCCTGCCAGCGAGGTGGAAGCACACGACGCAGCTTGGGCGAGAGCGTGTGTTCCTTGCCGGTGCTCATGTCGCGAATGGTCAGAACCTTCGGGCCGAGGTCACCTGGCAACAGGCCCGGCTCCGACACGTAGACCATGCGCGCGCTATCCGGTGAGATGCGCGGCAGTCGATTGACCCCCACGAGCCGTCCTCCAATGGGAATCCGTGCTCCCAGGGTGCGCTCGTCCGGGCTAAGGGCCGCGGTATAGATGTCGTTGAGACTCACCTGTTGCGCATAGATCAGCGCGCCGTCGTTCGTGAACCCCATCGGGATGCTGCGACCAAAATCGGGCTTTAGCAGCTGTGCCTCGCCTACGGGCTGGCCCTGGAGCGAAACTTCCACGATCCATGCGGCGAGGCTCCCAGTGCGATCGCTGACGAACAGAACGTGCTGTCCGTCGGCCGTCCAGATCGGTAGAAGGTCGTTCGCCGGATGATCAACCAGCTTCGTGGTCATCGAGCCATTGGTCGCGGTCAGGAGCACGTCGTGTGTGCCGTCGTCGTTCACCTGGTGATAGGCGATCCAGCGTCCGTTGGGCGACAGGCGAGCGACCTCGGGCGCGGTCGCGCCCAGACCGGCAACGGTGTGAATTGTGCCGTTGCGCGTATCGATGAGCGCTAGTTCGTGCGTCGACTCGTCGACGTAGACGATTGCCAACAGATCACGCCCATCGAGCGACCAGCTCGCCAGTTCGACGTGGCGCGGTCGCGTCCAGCCTGAGAGAAGCGTGCGGTTTTCTCGACCATCGAGGCGCACCGTACGGATCTGGAAACCCGTTTCAGGCGAGTACCACGTGTAGGCGATGCGGTCGCCCTCCGGCGAGACCACGCTCGAACTCCAGGCGTCGTGCTCCAGCGAAGGCGTCAGGTCGGTTACGAACTGCTCGACTCCGCGATCGAAGTCATGGATCGCAAGGTTGCCCGACGCCCAATCGACATAAGAGATAAAGCGCCCGTCCGGGGAAAGGGCTCCAAACGCGTATCCGGCGTCGCCCTCCCAAAGCTTGCGCGTGACGGTTGTACGGCCCGACGCGTAGCGCGCATCGGTGCCTAGCGCTGCACGTGACAGCACAACCACTTCGGCCACTGCCGGGTTGGCGCCGTAGTCCTCGACGATACGGAGGTGGAGTGCCCGAGCCTCTTCGACGCGTCCGATGGCCGTCAGCAGGAGCGCCATCCGGTATCGGGCCACGGCCGTCAACGGCACGTCAGCATCTGGCGCGGCGATCACTAACTCATAAGTCGCGATGGCCGCCTCGGGATCGCCCAACGCTTCTTCGAGATGTACCGCACGCTGCAGGAGCTGACGCGCCGTGGCGACCGCTGACGACTGCTGAGCAGTCGCAACACCCGTCGCGGCGATCAGGAGCATCGCCAGCAGCGAACTCGTGAGCGGCCAGCCTGCTTTGTCGGCCAGTTTTCGAATCATCATTGAAGTCGAAAGTGACACCGGCAAACCAGTCATTTGGAACGCTCGATGTCGAGTATGGGGTGCCGCTATTCGTGGGTTGTCAACGGCGTGTCAATTCGGCGAGTCGCTACCCAGAATACCGGCGCCTCGCGGCTCTTAGTAGCTGAACAGGTACGAGAGCTTCACGAATAGCTGGTTCGCGTCGTTCAGGAAACGGCCCTTCGTTCGCCGCAGAAGGTTGCCGGTCGCACCTTCGATCAATTCCAGATTTTGGCTGTTGCTGTTGTAGCCGACGTAGAGCGCTGTCCATGGATTGACCAGGTACGTCGCGAGGAAGTCGGCGTTGACGCTCTGTGTGGTTTCGAGCGATGTGAATTCCGGGTTTGCGTCGACGGACTCGTACTGGCCGATCAGTCGTAGCGAAAACTCACGGGTGAACTGCCAGTCGAGCCGAGCCCGGAAGACATCGCTGCGGAAGATGTTGGCTCCGGTCGTGGCGTCCGAAAGATATGCATGGAGCCAACGGCCGGAGACCCTCACGCGATCGGTGGGACGGTAGGCAAGCACGATCTCGCCGTCCTGTGTGTGCCCTAATTCAGGGGTAGCTCCCGCGGCGGGAACGAAGTTCACCGCGGTGCCCCATCCCTGCCATGAGTTGAGTTCGAAGCTACGCAACAGTCGGGTGTCGAACCAGAAACCGCCCCGCTGGACTTCGTACTGGCGATCTTCCGTGAGAGACGAGTAGTCCTCGGGCCGAAGTCGCAGCTCCTGGCCGAACATCCATCCACCGAAAGTGGTCTGCCCGGCCAGGCTCAGGCCGTACGACGGGTTGTACGACAGGTCCAGCCGTTCGCCGTTGCGGTCGTAGGTGTCGGTGAAGTTGAGCCCCGGGCCGTGCGAGATGAGTACGTTGCCCTCCGGACGAAAACTGTAGTTGGCTCGACTATCGAGTTGGCGGATACCAATCCGCGGAATGAATCCCGTCTCCGCACGAAATTCGTCCGAAATATCGCGATAGGTCGCGCTCGCGTTGAACGTGCGTCCGGACCGTTCGACGCGTGCGTAGTAGGCCGGGCCGTCGAGTTGCTCGCCGTCCAGAGTGCGGGTACTACTCGTGACCGCCTGGAAAGCGGTTACCCAGTTCTGTCCGAGTTTTACGCGCCCGTCGACGCCTCCCACGCGATTGAAACTGTCGTGCAGGTTCCTGTCGACGTACATCAGCCCCACGTTCGATTGGTTGGGCAGGTCGTGACTTATCCGGACAACCCCGTGCCGTGCGCGCTCGCCAGACAGCGGCGAGCTTTCGGTAACGGTGCGACCGGGGGCGCGGTCGTCGATTCCAAGCCCACCGATCGTCCATCCGCCGACCTTGCCGGTCGCGCGCAACCCGAACTGTGGATTGGCGATACGTCGTGTGAACAGCAGGCTCAGTGGTGTTTCGAAGTAGTTGGCGTTTTCGAGAAAGAAGGGTCGCTTCTCGGGGAAGAACACTTCGAATCGCTGATTGACCGTCAGCTGCGGCTGATCCGATTCCACCTGACTGAAATCGGGGTTCACCGTGGCGTCGACCACGATTGCATCCTTCACTACGAACTTCGCGTCTAGACCGGCCGCTGGGTCCACCGTGTCAGTCACGAAGTCCGGGCCGCGCACGGTTTCGTCGATGGCCCTGAAGGAGCGGACGGTGCCGTAGGGGATCATGCGCAGGTTGCGGCCCGGCGAGATGTTGTCGAAGCCCGTGATCGTCGCGGCCTGGTTCAGGATGCCCTCGAGGCGCGTGGAAACGTGAGGCCAGGTGACCTCTTCCGCGGCGCCGCGCGGGGTCCACCGCCACAGCACGATGCCCCAGGTCTGGAAGTCGGCTCGCGGGAAGCGAAGGCTCTTGAACGGGATCGACATGATGACCACGTAGCCCTCCTCCGTGATGCGACCATCGCTGCTCCAGAGTGTGTCGAACGAGGTGTCTGCGCCGCCGCCTTCGCCATCACCCTGGGAGGTGCGACCCTCGGTCCACAGCGCATCGCGCTGCACGCCCAGAGGATTGGTCGAGAACTCGTAGGCTCGTTGCTCGTCGCGAAACGTGTCCAGCGTGACGGTCACGATGTCATCGGCGCCGATATCCTCCCGCCGCGCCATACGTCCGCGGATGGCAGCGGAATCGGCGTCCCACGCGACGAACACGACATGCAGTGCCGTGTCGTCGTGGGCGAGCCAGACGTTGGTACGCCGGCTAGCCTCAGCGCCATCGGTCGGCGTGCGTTGCACGAAGCCGGCGGCGAGGGACATTGAATCTCGCAGTTCCTCTGGCGGCTGCATTCCCGCAAAGTCGTCGAGGGTGGGCGGCCGATGGATACGCGGCACGAACAGCGAGACGCCGGTACCGTCGCCTCGATAGCCGGTCTGCGCGCGTTCTTCCGCCGTTGCACGCTTGCTGTCGGGACCCTGTGCAAGCGCTGGGAGGCTCGCCAGGAGAGCCATGCTCACGCCGGCAATGGCGGCGGTGTGCCTGCATATCGCGACACACTTCGCACATCGGGCCAGGTGCGGTGGATGCATTGGGGGGCCAGGGGGATCGCGAGCGGAGCACTCATCGGCAAGGTACGCCCTGCGGCGGAACGGTCTGTCACGACAGAGTCAAAGAAACGTCAACTTTGCCGGGTTTCGCCCCGCGCCAGTCCGCCTACGGAATGAACTTGTAGCCAGCGCCGCGAACCGTGAGCAGGTGTCGAGGATTTTGCGAATCGTCCTCGAGTTTCTGCCGCAGCCGGTAGACGAAGGTGTCGATCGTGCGGGTGGTCGGGTAGGCGTTGAGGCCCCAGACCTCGTCGAGCAGGCGGTCGCGCGTGATGACTTCGTGAGGATGCTCAATCATCAGGCGCAGCATGGCGACCTCGCGATCAGTCAGGTCGAATTGCTCGCCGTCCTTGAACACGCAGTACTTCTTGAAGTCGACCTGCGCGCTACCGATCTCGACGCGATCGGGCAGCCCGCTGCCGTCGTCCGCGCGGCGCAAGTGCGCACGCACGCGCGCCAGTAGTTCGGTCACGCTGAACGGTTTCGTGACGTAGTCGTCTGCCCCCGTGTCGAGGCCAACGATCTTGTCCTCTTCCTGCGACTTCGCCGTCAGCATGATTACTGGCGTGGACACGCCGCGTTGCCGCAGTTCCGCGCAGACCTCGAGTCCCGTCATGCCCGGCATCATCACGTCGAGCAGGATGATGTCGGCCTGCCCTGTGAGGGCCGCTTCGAGTCCATCCGGGCCGTTCTGTGCAGACATCACGTTGTAGCCGTGATGCTCCAGCGCATCGCTCAGACCCGCCACCAGATTGGGCTCGTCCTCGATCAACAGAACGGTGTGGTTTTCGCTCACCACGTCTCCTCCATCATTGTCTCGGCGGCTCCACGTCTCCGTGGCGTCGCAATGGCAGCCGAATTCTGAACGAGCTGCCTTCTTGGGGGCGGCTGTCGACGTCGATGTGTCCGCGGTGCGCGTCCACGATGTGGCGCACGATGGTCAATCCGATGCCGCTCCCGGCCACTGACTCTACTTCGGGACTCTCGAGACGTGTGAACGGCGCGAAGATCTCCTGGATCGAATCCTTGCTCATGCCCACGCCGGTGTCGCGCACGACGATCACGAAGTCCTTGCCGTCCTCGGCCAGACTGACGAAGACTTGCTTGCGGCCCTCGCCGATGTACTTGGCAGCGTTGGAGAGTAGGTTCACGAGCACCTGAGCCAGGCCGTCACGATCGACGTCGGCCACGATCGAGGTGTCCGGAAGAGCAACTTCCAGGTCGACCCCGGCCGTCTCGAACGAGTATCGGTAGCGTTCGATGATTCCTGTGAGCAGAGCCGTTACGTCCGATGAGCGGAAGTGAAACTGACGTCGACCGGATTCCATTCGCGAGAAGTCGAGCACGTTGTCGATGACGCCGGACAGGCGCTCGCTTTCGCTGAGCATGACCTCGTAGTACTCGGATCGCTTCGCGTCCGGCACCCATCCCGCTCGGAGGTTCTCAGCGAACATCCTGATCAGCGCGAGCGGAGTCTTGAGCTCGTGCGAGACGTTCGAGACGAAGTCGGAACGGGTTTGTGCCAGCACGACCTGGCGCGACATGGTGCGTGTCGCGAGCGTGAGACCGCCAACCACCGCAAGGAAGGCCGCAGCGAGCAAAACCGAGTAGTCGAATACGTCCTGGCGCGCCGCGTCTTCCACAGTGCCGACTCGCGGATAGGTGGCGATGCGCCAGCCCGGCAAAGCCGTGAGGTTTACGCGCGACACGACGCGATCCGGCGGAACGGTTTCCGTCGAGGCGAACACAGGGGCCCCGATGGGATTGAGCAAGGCGACTCCGAATCCCTGCCACGAGCCGGGTTCCAGCAGGAGTTCGCGCAGGATCAGAGTCGCGCTCGACGGTCTCCACCTGCGGAGCAGACGCCAGCCGGTATCGCCGCGCGCCGAGATCACCGTACTGCCGGTGTTGTCGTCCGGGAGATTTAGATAGGCGATCGACCACTCGGGGCTGGTTCGGGTGCCCTCGAGTTCCGCCGCGTCGGTATCAAGCGATGCGGTGACAACGGACCCTTCCATGCCGCCTAGCTGCGGCGCCTGACGTACGAGCATGTTGAGCGCCGCCGCAATGCGATTGAGCTCGGCGTCCTCATCGAGCGCCTTCACGACACGAGTCTCCTGCTGGTCGTCGAGCTCGAACTCTGCAAGCGCTGTTTGGGTTTCAGTGCGGTAGAACGCGTGGGTATCGGTGTCGAGTTGGAACCTGTACTTCGCCAGGAATTCGAGCATTTCAACGCGGTGCTCGGCTGCACTCCACGAGTCACCGTCGGCTGCCGCCGCCTGTGACAGTCCGACGTGGCCGATGAGATTCCATCGCGCGAGCTCTGGGTCGAGCGGATCTACCAAGCCCAACATGCGTCGCCATTGCTCCGCCGCCTGGGTCGGTTCGGAGGCCTTGAGGTGCGCCCGGGCCATGGCGTTGATGGCGCGGATTCGCTCGTGATCGTTGTCGGCCACACCGACGGCGCGCCGGTAGAGACGCTCGGCTGCCGGCAGGTCCTTGTTCGACATCTCCGACTGACGGCCGCGGTCAAGAAGCCAGGCGTACGACCCGTCGCTCGCGAAGGCCGTCTGCATTACGCCCGGCGATAGCGCGGGCAAGCGACTCCGCGCTCCGCGCGGGTAGACGACTTCGCCATCCGGTGCCAGCAGGACGATCGGCCGGAGTTCCGGGAATGCCCGTTCGGCTGCCGCCAGACGCGCCACGATGGCCGCCTCGGTCCACTCGCCTGCGTCGAGTTCAGCGAGGAGCTCGCGCTCCCATGTATCCATCGTCTCGTCGAGATTCGTGCTGAGCAGATCGGCAGCACTACTGTGCTGCTCTTCCACGAGCAGAAGACGAGTGCCCGCCCGCTGTCGGACGGAAATGATGCTGACGATTGCGAGAACAAGGATCGGCAGCATGAAGGCCGCGATGAGCCCGAGACCTTCCGGCGAGGTCCAGCGGACCCCTGACCATCCGGGAGGGCGATGCGGCCACAGACGAAGTTTGGCCATGCACCCGATTTTGGCACGGTCGGAGTCCAACGCGCGTCAAATGAACGTCAACGCGGAAACAGAAATTCAGCAGTGGGGAGGGGTGCTTGCGGCCCATCAGAGGAGATTCGCCAATTTCTACTAGTTTGTAGAATCGATTTGTCTTATTTTGTAGAAACGATCCTGTGACCGACGCCCCTTCGTCGTTGTTGCGCTGCGTGTGAACTCTTCGACGAGGAATGGCCGATGGGCAAGGGTAGTTTTCTGGGTGAGTTCGAGAGACTCGTATTGCTTGCGCTCCTGCGCGTTGGAAACGAGGGGTACGGAATGACCGTACGGCAGGAACTCGAGCAAACCACCGGGCGCGCCGTCACGATTGGTGCCGTGTACGCGACACTTGCCAGGCTCGAGGAGAAGGGGCTCCTGAGCTCGTGGCATGTAGACCCCGAGCCGCATCGAGGCGGTCGTTCGCGGCGGTTCTTCCGCGTGGAGACCAGCGGCCGGAAGGCCCTGGCTGAATCACGCGCGGTGCTCGATCGGATGTGGGCCGGGGTTGATGTGGCGGACGAGGTGCAGTCATGAGCGTTGCGAACCGCCCGCCGCGACTTGCCGCCGGTTTGCTTCGGCGCATGTTGCCGAACCGGCACCGGGACGACGTGCTCGCCGAACTCGAGAACGAATACCAGGCGGATGTGGTCCCGGCCCGAGGCGAGTTCTCGGCCCGGGTCTGGTACTGGCGTCAGGCGCTGGGGTCGGTGCTTTGGCATGCGCGTCACGGCAGAAGGGGTCCGTTGCAAAGCCTTGAGTGCCTGCTGCAGGACGTTCGGTTTGCCTGGCGCGGCTACGCCAGAGCTCCGGGGCTCGGCCTGCTGAGTATCGCCACCATTGGGCTCGGTGTCGGGGTGAGCACCACGGTCTTCAGCGTGCTCAACGGCGTCGTCCTCAGGCCGCTGCCGTACCCGGACTCACACGAGCTCGTCCGACTGTGGAACAACTGGAACCTCAGCAAGGGCGTGGTCGAGGAGCTGATGGTGCAGGCGGATGGCTTCCAGGCGCTCCACGGTCGCCTCAACGCCCGCGCCACCCTTACCGGGCAGGGCGAGCCGGCGGAGCTCTTCGGCGCTGAGATCACCCCCGGGTACCTGTCGATGTTGGGCGCGGTTCCGCTCGCCGGCAGATTCCCGGTGGTGGGCGAAACGGTGCCGGGCGAGAGCGACGTGGTCGTGCTAGCGGAAGCAACGTGGCGGCGACTGTTCGGAGGCGACACGGACGTCGTGGGTAGAACGATCGAGTTGGGCGGCGTTTCCACCACCGTGGTCGGCGTGGCGCCAGCCGAATTCCGGCCCGTTGTGCGAGGAGTCGAGTACTGGAAGCCCATGACCATCGACCCCGATGATTTCTCCGACTATCAGGGGGTTGCCCAGGTCACCGTCATCGGGAGATTGGATCCATCGGCACCCGCCGATGCGGCGAGGGTTTCGGTGACTCAATACGCGGAAGGAGTGCGGGAGCGATCACCCAGAGCATTCGGCGAATCGTGGGTGGACGCATCAGCCCAGGTGTCGCTTCACCGGGTTCTCGTGGGAGACAACCGCGCGACGCTCTGGACCGTGATGGGCGCGGCTGCCTTCGTACTGCTGACGGCGTGTGCGAACGTGGCGAATCTTCTTCTGGCTCGCGCTTCTCGCAGGCGGCGAGAAATTGCGATCCGACTCGGTATGGGTGCCAGCAGTGGCCGGCTGGCGCGACAGTTGCTCACCGAGAGCGTGGCGCTCGGCGCGCTGGGCGGCGCCGCCGGCGTCGGCCTGGCCGCCGCGCTACTCGCGTTCGGTGAGGTCGTTTTGCCCGCGGGACTGCCGCTGAGCGAGGCCGTGCGGCTCGATACACGTGTGTTGAGCTTCGCACTGCTCGCGACGTTCCTCACTAGCCTGTTGTTCGGGATCGGTCCGGCTTTGCGCGCTGCGCGGCTCGACCCGCAGCGCTACTTGCGCGAGTCGGCGCCGAGCTTCTCGCGCAGCCGCGAGAGCGCTCGTGTCAACCGTTTGATCGTCGCCGCGGAAATCGCGATGGCGGTCGTGCTGGCGATCGGCGCGGGGCTGATGCTCCGTAGCCTGGGCGAACTCAACGCGGTGGACACGGGCCTACGCGCGGACGGCGTAACGACGATGCGGATCAGACTGCCCGCGAATTCGCGTTATGCGGAGGAGCCCGATCGGGCCCAGGCGTTTCGCGCGATCACCGAACGGCTCGCGACGGTCCCTGGCGTAGCTTCGGTTGGTGCGGGCACGTTTCTGCCGTTGCAATCGGGGTTGGTCACCGCGGTGTACGGAGTGGACGGGGTGGAGTATCCCGAGAATCAACCGCCACCGAACGCAGCATTCCAGATGGTGATGGCCGACTACTTCGACACGCTCGGAATTCCCGTTCTGGCCGGGCGCACGATCGCTCGCTCGGATGTTGCGGACGCGCCGAACGTGGGAGTCATCAATCGCACGTTCGCGGAAGATGCCTTCGGCGGAGTCGGGGAAGCCGTCGGCAAGAAGGCCACGATGTTCGGCGGTGTGGAGTTCGAGGTTGTCGGCGTTGTGGGCGACACGCTGCAACAGGATCCGCAGAGCGAAGCCTGGGCCGAAGCGTTCTTCAGCTTCCAGCAAGGTCCGTGGTGGCCGTCGATGTACGTGCTGGTGCGCGGGGCTCCCGACGCCATGCCCACTGCCGCGAGCTTGCGCGAAGCGATCTGGGAACTCGACCCGCAGGTGCCCATTCTCGACATCCGTCCCATGACGGAAGTGGTGCGTTCAGCGACCGCACAGCCACGCTATCTGGCGCTCCTCCTGAGTGGCTTCGGAGCGGTCGCTCTGGCGCTTGGCGCGATCGGCGTCTATGGGTTGATGAGCTTCGCAGTGAACGAGCGAACCTACGAGTTCGGGATCAAGGCAGCGCTCGGTGCAACCCGGCGACGGATTCTCCAGCAGGCGGTGGCCGACGCACTGCCGCCGGCAGTCGGCGGCCTGATCGTCGGGTGTCTCGTCGCTGCGGGGCTCAGTCGCACCATGCAGGGGATGCTGTTCGGCGTGGCGGCACACGATCTGGTGACCTTCGCTGCGGCTCCGGCGATCCTGTTCGTGGTTGCCCTGCTGGCGAGCTACCTGCCGGCACGCAAAGCGGCACGAGTCGACCCCAAGCAATTGACGGGCGCGGAGTAGCGCGCATTTCGCAACGACAGGGCCCACTGGGCCGACCTTTGGTCGGCCTGGGTTCGAATCCCACGGGATGCACAGATAGCGCCTACGCATCGGGTAATTCGAGACGTCCGAAGAAATGAAATGGCGGAGGGGGTGGGATTCGAACCCACGTGCCGGGTTTGTACCCCGACAACTCGATTTCGAGTCGAGCGCGTTACGGCCTGGCTTCGCTACCCCTCCGCACTCTTCGGACGCCGACTAGGATAGCAAAGGACGGCGTTCCGCTTCGTCCGCTCGGCCGGCTGCGGGCCACGGGGTGCGTGGTAGCCTCCGCGCTGCCCCAGCACCAAGCGCGGAGGAGTCCCTTGTATCGGAGCTTGAATCCGACCACCGGCGAACTGATCGAGGAGTTCGCGCTCCACACCGACGCGCACGTCGAGAGTTCGCTGGAGGCGGCCGCAGCCGAATTTCAGGTGTGGCGCCGAGCGAGGCTGGGCGACAGAACCGAGGTGCTCGAGCGGGCCGCCAGGGAGCTAGACGCCGCGCGTGACGCGCTCGCCGAGCTCATGGCAGAAGAGATGGGGAAACCCGTCGTTCAGGGGCTGGCCGAGGTCGACAAGTGCGTCTGGGTTTGTCGCTACTACGCCGAGAACGCCGAGGCCTTTCTCGCACCACGGGCGGCGGAGTCTGACGGTGCCGAGGCATGGGTCCGCTACGACCCTCTCGGTACGATCCTCGCGATCATGCCGTGGAACTTCCCGCTCTGGCAGGTGTTTCGTGCCGCGGCGCCGGCGCTCGCCGCTGGGAACACCGTGGTGTTGAAGCACGCGCCGAACACACCGCGCTGCGCGCTCCGGATCGCCGAGCTCTTTGAAGCGGCCGGAACGCCGCAGAGTGTGTTCACGAATCTCTTCCTCGACAACAACCAGGCGGCGGCCGCGATCGGTCATTCGACGGTGCGCGGCGTCACGCTAACCGGGTCTTCACGCGCCGGGTCAGAGGTTGCCCGCCGAGCGGGAGCTGCCCTCAAACCGATCGTCCTCGAACTCGGCGGCAGCGACCCGTTCATCGTCTTCGATGATGCGGACATTCCGGCGGCAGTCGAGGCTGGGGTCGCGTCGAGATTGCTGAACAATGGGCAAAGCTGCATCGCGGCCAAGCGCTTCCTGGTGCAGGCCGCCGTAGCGGACGAATTTACCGAGCGGTTTGCCACGCGAATGGTGGCGCAGTCGGTGGGCGATCCTCGACTCGATACGACTCAGGTTGGACCCTTGGCGCGCGCTGACTTGCGATCGACGCTCGCGGCCCAAGTGGATGCTTCGGTGGCGGCCGGAACCGAGGTCGTTGTCGAAGGCGGGTCCGGGGATGGTCCCGGCTTTTTCTACAAACCGACTGTCTTGCGTGGCGCTCCTGCCGACTCGCCCGCCGGGGCGGAGGAACTCTTCGGTCCGGTCGCCGTGATTGAGCTATTGGGGTCCGACGAGGAGGCAGTGGAGCAGGCGAATCGCACTCGCTATGGGCTCGGCGCTAGCATGTGGACTGCGGACCGAGCGCGGGTCGACGAGTTGATTCCGCGCATCGATGCCGGCAGCGTCTTCGTCAACGGCATGGTGAAGTCGGATCCGCGGCTACCGTTTGGTGGCGTGAAAGATTCAGGGTTCGGACGCGAACTCGCTCGCGATGGTGTTCTTGAGTTCGTCAATACAAAGACAGTCTGGATGAGGTAGCGAATGCGTATTCCGGTAGCAGCGGCTTTGCTCGTGCTCGGCGCCTGGACGCCAGCCCAACAGGAAGAAGGCACCCCAGCAACCGTGGACGTGCTCCCGGCCGAACTCGAGATGGCTGTGGGCGACTCGGTGCAGCTTGAAGTCACCGTGAAGGACGCCGCCGGGGAAGCGATGAGCAGCCCGACTGTGCTGTACCTCCCCGAATGGGGGCAGTTCTGGAACCTCGATCAGAGGACCTGGGGATTCAATCTGTTCAAGGTCTCACCTGACGGACTGGTGACTGCGTCGAAGTCCGGTGACTACGGGGTTCGCGTGAGGGTGCCGGTGGCCGACGGAGAGTTCATCGACAAACTGGTGCCGCTGCGGATTGTCGAGCCGCCGATCACCGAGATCAACTTTGTTGATCCGCCGAGCCGGTTCTACGAAGGCACTACCGTTCGGATGAACGTCGAACACATTGATCCGACGGGCGCGCGCCGCGATATCGACCACGGCGGCTTCCGCACGAGCGACGCCGATCTCGCGATGATCGACTCGCACGGGAACCTCACGCTGACCGGCACAGGCAGCGTGACGGTTTCGGCGCTGGCTGACCATGCAGAGGCGACCCTCGAAATCGCGGTGGAGCCGTATCCCGGGCAACGTTTGAGCCTGATGGCCGATGAGGTGACCGTGCGCACGGGGGACGTCGTACAGCTCAGCGGGGCCGTGCTGGACCGAGGCGACCGTCCGGTTCCCGACGCCCCGATCACCTATAGCTTCAACGCTGTCACTCCCGCTCTGGCTTCCGGCGGACCGTCGTCCGGAATGGTGACCCCCGATGGGCGGTTCGTGGCGGATCTCCCCGGCGAGTACTCGTTGCTGGCAACGTCCGGCGGGCTGGTCGGCCGCGTTACGCTCACCGTGACGCCCCGCGACGCCAGCCAACCGGTGACACTCGTCGGCCATGGACGGGTGAACGAGCACGGCACTTCCGACCTCTGGATTTGGGAAGGGGTCGATGGTCGCGACTACGCCGTAACCGGCACCCACAGCGGCGAGGGCAAGGCGATCTTCTGGGACGTGACGGATCCGACGGATCTGCAGATGATCACGTCCGTGCAGGTGGACGCGCGCAACGTCAACGACGTGAAGATCTCGGAGGACGGGACCGTCGCGGTGATCAGCCGCGAGGGCGCGTCGAGTCGTCGCAACGGAATCGTGATCCTCGATGTGTCCGCTCCGCACGACGGCGTCGAGATCATTGCCGAGTACGACGACCAGCTCACCGGCGGAGTGCACAACCTCTTTGTGCACGACGGTCACGTGTACGCCCTCTCTGGTGGGCAGCGTTACGACATCATCAACATCGAAGATCCCGCCAATCCGCATCGCGTTGGAACGTTTCAGCTGCCGAACCCGGATCGCTCGATTCACGACGTCTGGGTGGTGGATGGCGTGGCGTACTCGGCCAACTGGAACGATGGAGTCGTGGTGGTTGACGTTGGCGGCGGCGACGCAGGCGGCTCGCCGCGTAATCCCGTGATGATGGATCGGGTCCCGTTCGACACGGGGTGGAACCACGCGGTGTTCCCATATCGGAGCAACAGCACGGGCAAGCACTATGTTTTCGCCGGCGATGAGGCAGCTCGGTCAGGCCGGTTCTCTCCGAAGCCCGAGGTGGGCACCGGCACGCCAGGCTACGAGAACGAACCCAATCGGTGGCGTGGCTGGATTCACATTCTCGAGTGGGACCCCACGGCCGGCACGGAGCCGCATCTCGTAGCCCGCTACGAAGTGCCCGAGGCAGGGAGTCACAACATCTGGGTCGAGGACGACCTGATGTACGTCGCCTTCTACAACGGTGGGCTCCGCGTGGTCGATGTGAGCGGCGAACTCCTCGGCGATCTCTACAGGCAGGGCCGTGAAGTCGGCCGCTTCCTGCCCTACGACTCCGACGGCCTTGTTGCGAACGCGCCGCAGGTCTGGGGCGCGCAGCCCTACAAGGGGCACGTCTTCTTTTCGGACTACAACTCCGGGCTGTGGGCCGTGCGGATCGGCGACGGCGAGTAGCCCGCTACTGTTCGAGGTAGCGCTGCCACCAGCGCAACTCCTCGGTGTATCTATGGACCGTGTCCCACGGCCGCCAGCCGCCATGGCTGGTGTCCGGGTAGCGCACGAAGCGAGCCGCTACTTCCTGTTTGCGCAGCGCGGTGTACATCTGCTCCGCCTGCTCGATGGGCACGCGGTAGTCGTTCTCGCCGTGCAGGAAGAGAGTCGGAGTTGAAATGCCCTCGGCGTGCTTGATCGGAGACTGCTCCCAGAGAAGTGCGCCGCTGCGTCGCTCCCACGGGGCGCCATAGAACTCACTTTCCTTGGTGCGTGGAATATCGGCGGTGCCGTAGTCGGAGACCCAGTTCGAGATTCCTGCGCCTGAGATCGCGGCGACAAAACGGTTGGTCTGCGTGATTACCCAGTTGGTGAGGAAGCCGCCGTACGAGTAGCCGGTTATGCCGAGCCGGGAGTCGTCGACGTTGTAGGTCTCGACGGCGTAGCCGACGCCGGACATCAGGTCTTGATAGTCGAGGTTGCCCCAGCCTCCCCACGTCGCCCAGAGGAAGTCCTCGCCGTATCCTGTGGAGCCGCGCGGGTTGGTATAGAGGATGGCGTATCCGGCCGCGGCCCAGAGCTGGAATTGGAGCGAGAAGCGCTCGCCGTACGCCGAATGCGGGCCGCCGTGTGCAGCCAGAATCATCGGCACCGGATCACTGTCAGCCATGCTGTCGCGTGGCAGCATGATCCAGCCTTCGAGTTCCTGGCTGTCGGTGCTGTTGAATCGGAATGTTCGCGCCGCGGCCAAAGCCACCTGGGTTCGGAAGGCTTCGTTGTGGCGTGTAAGCGGGGTCTCGCCGACGCCACTCGAGTTGGCCGTGAAGATCTCCACAGGTCGGGTCGGCGTGGTGGCCACGTACGCCACTCGGGTGCCCGTTAGGTCGAGGCTGAAGCCGCTGAGCCAGCGTCGCCCGGTCGTGCGTTGAACGATCGCCCCGCCCGGGCCAACTTCGAAGAGATGCGACTCGCCGCCGACATTCGCCGCAAAACGTACGACCCCTGATCCATCGACCATGGGCGTTCCCGGTCGCAGATCCCAGCTCGCGGTGAGGTTGGTCACGGCGGTATCGGCGACCTGGATCTGCACAAGGTCGACGGGAGCACCGCGGTCGTTGGCCGCCTCGATGACGCTGTCGAGACCGGCGTAGCGACGGCTGATCAAAGAGGATCCATCAGGCATCCAGCTCGGCGTGCCGTAGACGAACTCGTCGTCGGTGACCTGTGTCGTGCCGCCGTCGCGTGCGACCAACCACAGATCGTGACGCCCGTAGGTGTGTTCGTCGCGTTGCTGTAGATCGGCCACGAAGGCGATCTGCGTACCGTCCGGGCTCCAACGCGGGCCGGAGATCGAAACGCCAAGCCGCGTGATCTGGCGCGCGGCGCCGCCCAAAACGGGCACGACGTACAGTTCGCGTGGTGGTGTGGCCAACGGGTCTCGTGGATCGGGAAGATATCCGCGGCCGTCGACTCGCGACTGCATCCAGTCGTACACTCGGCCTCGGAAGCGTTCGGCCACGAGTGCTTCGTCGTCGCGCAGGGTTGCGTAGCGGCTCTGCCCGCTGCGCGTGCGAGTCGCAGCTTCGCCATCGGGCGGTGTAGGACGCGTGAAGGCGATCCAGAATCCATCTGGGCTGAAGACCGGAGCGCCACCGACTCCTTCGATCTGAAAGGCTTCTCCGCCGGCTGCGAGATCGAGGAACCACGGTTCCGTGGTGCCGCTCCGGTCGGACTGGAACGCGAGCAGTTGCCCATTCGGATGCCAGACTGGATTGGTGGCCTCGTGCGCCGCACTCGTGATGCGTCGCGCGTCGCCGAGTCCGTCGGTATCGACCAGCCAGATCTCACGGTGCCGGGAATTCGACTCCTCGTCTATCGAGGTGTGCACGTACGCCACGCGGCTCCCGTCTGGCGACATTGCGGCAGAGCCGACCTGAACGAGGCGGTAATAGTCGGCCGTGCGGACTGCGCGGACGGCCTGCGCTGTTGCCGCGCCAGGCGCGAAGACGGCAAGCACGAGCACCGCCATCAAGCTACGTCGGAACATGATTCAACCCGTACGGGGAAACGCCGGAGTTACGGTGCCGATTATAGGCGCGGACCCCCTACGGCTGAACGGCGGCGAACGTGTTCCGCAGCAATGGGATGTAGAAACCCCAGTAAAACGGCTCCTGGTCGGCAGTGCGCGGCACCCAGCTCGAAAGGAGGGTCTGGTTCAACCATGGCAGCCCCTCGACCCAGTGTGGGCCCAGACTGCCACCGGCATCGGAGAAATCGCCTGCGAAGTACATCCGCAGCGGTTCGGTCGAGGCGACCGTGACTGCTGGAAACTCGGCAGGCACGCCGTGCCGTCGCAGCAGCTCCGCGCCCGGCTCGTGGAGATCGAATCGGAAGACGGCGGGCACTTCAGAGTCGGAGTCGGGGATGACCACATCGAACCAGTAGTTGAAGGCCATTCCGTCGAGCACGCCGGCGACCAGCGATCCCGCGGCGCGTACCTCGATCGTCAAGCCGTCGCGTCCGATGTCGGCACCCTCCCGGAGTACGAGGAGAGTGCTGTCCTCATGGACGAGCAGATATCCCGGCCCCGTGAACGCCCAGTCCTGAGAGTGCTGTTTCTTGTACTGGCGTCGTGCCCACACCGGCACTTCGCGGTCGTCGTCGAGCGAGGAGAAATAGCGACCCGACCACCCGCTCCATTGGAGTCCGAGTAGTTCTTCCATGGTCGTGCGGGCGTCAGCGGTGGTCGGCGAAGCAAACGTATTGAACTCCGCGATCACATGGCCACCGGCCTCGGCGAACCCTTTCACGATGTCCGCCTCGTCGGACTGGAGCCCGCCGTAGACGCGTTCGGAGTAGTCGAGCGCTGCGACGTTTCCGGCCTCTGCGTAGTCGCCTTCATACACGCCGTACGTGTCGGCGAGGAAGAGTAGGTCCGCGTTGCGCAGGTCGCGCTCGGTCAGATCACGGCCCACTCCTCGTTCCTCGGCACCAGGCGTTGGCTCGAAGCCGATGTAGTGGGCATCGAGAGTCCAGTCGCGCGCTCCGTTGGGCGTTGAGATCTTCTCGTGGCGCAGCACCCAGAAGAGTGCTCCGTGCTCGCGGAAGTTGGCGTGAGGCACCGTCTTGTCGACCACGGCGACTCGCCAGGCGGAGTCGGGCTTCATGTACCAGCGCACGGTATAGCTGGCGTTTCCGACCTTGCTGCCGGGACACGAGTACAGGCAGACAACGCAGCCCGAATGCCACTCGGGGATATTGTCGCGGTGGCCGCCGAAGCGCATGTCGAAGCCGCGCCCACCAGGATCGGAGATGAGCTCGTCGAGCCTGTGTACGGTGCCGTCGGCGAGCACGAATTCGATTTCCACCGGTGGCCCGGCGACGATGGCGTCTGGCGCCGTGGTCTCCGGATCCTCGCGTTCATCCCAGGTATCGATCTTCAACGCATCGCCAGGCGCCGCGCCGAGTTCTTCGAGCGCATCGATGATCTGCACATCGCTCACGTCGGCCACGAAGAGCGCGTGGTCGGCAGCGCGACCCGCATCCCAGACGATGAGGTGATATCCGGCCATCGCCGGATCGTCGAACCCACCGCCAACCGTGGCCGTGAACTCGATCGTCTTTTCGTCGGCACGACGCACCTGCCCCGTCGGCGTCGGAGCGCCGCAGGCAGCTACGAGGGTGACCATCGCGGCCACAGCGGTGAGACGAGAATTCATCATTGGGCAGAGTCCTCTAGTGGAAATGGAACCACGGCGCTGGGGGCCGACTCCAACCTAATCGTCAGGCACTGCGCGATTCGTCAGGCCAGGACGATCAGGTCGGCCAGGTAGACCGCTAGAAAACCAATCACGGTGCCCACGAGCACATCGATGATGTAGTGGTAACGGCCGTAGACGGTGCTGATGTACATGAACGTGCCGATGAAGCCACCAACAACGATGCCTTCCGTGCCCCAGACCCTCGCACACCAGATCATGAAGATGACGCAGGTTGAACTGTGTGCGCTCGGCATCGCACCGCCTTTGTGAGCCGTGTCGCTCCAAATGATGCGGTTCATGAAGTTGGCAAAGAAGTAGCCCGGCAGGATCTTCTCGTCGTCCGGCAGCAGTCCCTCGTCCACGAGCGCCCATCGCGGCCCCCAGAGCGGGTACCAGGGGTATATCGAATAGCAGATGGCGTAGCCGAGGCTCGTGGCCATCGCCATGGCTTCGAAACGTGCGAGGTCGCCCTGCAGATACAGACCGAAGCCGAGGGCGGGGATGTAGAAGAAGTACGTCCAGTAGAAGAACTGCATGAACTCGTGCAGCGCCTTCGATCGGCCGCGCGCCAGCCACAAGCTCGGGTTGCCGAAGAATCGCTGCTCCGCCCGGATAAGCGGCCGGTCATACGAGAACTCGGGCGGGTGGAAGATGTGCAGCGTCGGCCCCGCCAGCGCATACGCGTACCAGTAGTAGATGATGGGTGCGATCAAGCGCACCAGGGTCATCGGGACGCTCGACCCCCACTCGGAGCCGGCCCCGATGAATGCCAACGTCGTGAAACCGATGGCCCCAATCGCGTTGAAGCGGTGCGCGCGCCATCGTTCGGGCGACGGGTACTTCGCGATCGTATGATGCAGCGAGTTGCCGATCCCGAACGGGATCGTTGCGAGGCAAAGCAGACTGCCGATCTGCAGGGTCAATGCGTGATCACCGTCGCGGGCATGGTGGCTGCCGTCGGCGGCCAGGCAATCACGAGACCGCCCGCTACTCCGGTGGCGACCCGCGTCCCGTAGAGGTGATCAACGAGGTAGAGGGCCACGTCATAGCTTCGCGCTCCGCCCTGCGAGGTCAGCGCATTCTCGTCGTGAACGAAGCTGATCTCGCGGCGAAGATCCAGGTCGGGAAAGGTCGCTTCGAAACGATCCTGATCGCCGGGGAAGGTCGTCACGGCGAGCCCGTCGAGAAGTCCGGCCGCCGCGAATACGAAAGACCCGTCGCATAGCGACATGATGTAGCTGGCCTCGGCGCCTACCTTGGCGACCCACTCCATCATCTCGACGTTCTCAAGGTCGCTGTCCATGCTGCCTTCAGCGCTCGGCACGATGAGGATGTCGATGGGCGGTGCCGTTTCGAAAGAGTAATGGGCCGAAATCGTCAGACCTTCGAACGTCTCGACGGGTTCCCCGTCCGGCGAGACAGTGAACACTTCGATGCCCGGCTGCACGTGGAAGATCGTGTGCTGGAGGATGTCGTAGGGCGCCATGAGTTCGCTGTTGTACACGCCGTCGACAATCAGGAATCCGGCGCGCAGCGGCCGATCGGCCGGGATCTCGATCGGGTCGAGGCGCGGCCACGGTGTTTCGTTGGATTGAGCCGATGTTGGGCCGGCAGAAACGACTCCAGCCGCGAGGGCAGCGACCAGAAAGTGCCTGTAGATACGCATGGTGGACCACCTCGAAATTCTTGGGTGCGTGTGCATTCTAGCGACGAACCTGCGTAAACAGTGGCTAGACACGTTCAGGTGTCCGTCGGTACTCTCGACGCGGGGCACAAGGTAACGCAATCTGCGGCTCGATCGGGGGCATCATCGAGTCCGGCAAGTGGGGTAGTGATGGCGAATCGCGATGGGTTCGGGGTGAAGTGGGCCGGTTTGTATTGGCTTGGACTGGCATTGGCGGTGGGCGTGGCTCTTATGCCAGCGACAAGCGCCTATGCGCAGGAAGAGGAAGTCGCTGCGGCTGAGGAAGAAGTGAAGCCATGGTCGAACGAAGCCGAGGCTTCCTACGTGAAGACTTCGGGTAACAGCTCCGCGACGACAATCGCTCTGTCCAACCGGTTCGCGTACAACCTCACGTACTCCGAATTCCTTTTCGACGTCAATTTCATGCGCAATTCGACGACGACGACCGATCGGTCGAACGTCGGCGGGGAACTGGTTGAAACCGAGCGGACGGACACTTCTGCAGAGCGCGCGGAAGTCGCATTGGCCTACCGGCAGAACATCCTCGACGACATGTTCTGGTACGCCCGCGGCAACTGGTACCGCAACCGTCCCGCAGGGATCAGTTCCCGTATTTCCGGTGGCGGCGGTATCGGCTACCGGTTCGTTGAAACTCCCGACACGCTGTTTGTGGGCGAGCTCGGCCTGGCCGCTACGGATGAGAGTCTGATTGGTGGAGGTGGCGGCACGTTCATCGATATTCGCGGCGCTCTCGAAGGTCGGTTCAAGATCACGGAGACGACCAACTTCGACATGCTGGTCGACGCCTCCGATGACCTTCAGAACACCAGCAACTTCCGCGTGAAGTTCGACGCCGCCGTGACCGTTGCCATGAGCAACACTCTGGCGCTCCGCGTGGGCTATTTGCTCGACTACCGCAATCAACCGGTGATCCAGACCATCAGCGGCGACGAAGGCGTGCCGCCGGTGTTCTACGAGCGCAGCAAGACCGACTCTATGTTCCTGGTGTCGCTGGTCCTGAAGTTCTGAGCCACTCCGCCGCCGCTTCGTGCAGCGGTAGGGGAGAGTTCTCGAGAGCGCCGAGGTCGATCTGGCGTGCCACGTCGTTGACGCGGGCCAGTTCGTCACGACGATCGCGAAGCGCCTCGAGGACGGCCACGACAATGGTGTCGGGCGTGTCAGTTCGGGCGAACACCCAGTTGAGGACCGCGGCCGTCTCGAGCGCGGATTCCATACCGGGGTAGGCGCCGGCCGGGATCTCGCTCGACACGTAGTAGGGCCATTCGCGTAGAAGCTCGCTCATCGGGCCGGGTGCGATTCCGAGGAGACGCACACCTCCCGTTGTGGTTGCCTCGAGCACCGCCGCGGCCGGATAGCCTACCGACAGGATCGCGAAATCGATCGCGCCGTCGCGCAGCGCGGTGGCGGACTCCGAGAACGACAGATACTGCGGCTGGATGTCGTCGACGGACATGCCATGCGCCGCTAGAATCTCGCGCGCCATCTGCTCGGTGCCGCTGCCAGGCGCCCCGATCGAAACCCGAAGACCGGCGGCTTCGTTCAACGAGGTTGCGTCGCTGTTGGGTGCCGCGAGGATGTGGCCGACGTTCGGATAGAGCGGCGCGACGATGCGGATATCCGCGTAGCGCTCGGCGTCGTCGCCCTGAAGTCCGTGCACGAGTGTCGTGCCGATAGCCATGGCCACGTCCATCTCGCCGGCCGCGACGCGGTTGAGGTTCTCCACCGAGCCGCCGGTGACCTCGGCCGTTACCTGAAGGTCCGGCACGGCCTCGCCGATCATGCGTGCGAGGGCCCCGCCGAGGGGGTAGTAGATCCCGCCGGTTCCCGCCGTCCCGAGACTGGCGAACTGGCGTGTCGGAGCTTCACACCCGGCCACGCAAACGGCCGCTAGGCCGATGACTAGGGCGAGGATCGGGGCGCGCGAATTCTTGACCATGTGAGTGACACGAGGATGAGGGCTCCGCCCGCAAGGCGGGCAACAGCGAGAGGAGAAAGGAGTGCTGCGGCGGCCACGACGAGCACGACGCGTTCGGGCAGAGAGACCTGTCGATTGTGGTGGCCGATGGTGGCGGCAGCAAGTGCGAGGACGCCGAGGAGCGCCGCTACGAGAGTGGTCGCGATTTGCGCGGGCGGGGCTTGGAGCAACAGGCCCGGGCTATAGATGAACGCGAACGGCACCGCGAACCCGGTTGCCGCAAAGCTCACCGCCGCAACGGCGGTGCGAAACGCAGACGCTTCCGCGATCCCGGCAGCGGCGTACGCAGCCAGGGAAACCGGCGGCGTGACGTTGGAAATACAGCCGAAGTAGAAGATGAACAGATGGGCTGCGAGCGGCGCCGCGCCGAGTTCGACGAGTGCTGGCGCGCCGAGCGCAGCCAGCACCACGTAGGCGGCCGTAGTCGGTAGTCCCATGCCAAGTACAACACCCGCGAGAGCCGTCCAGATCAGGCCGATGAAGAGTTCGCCTCCCGACAACGTCACGATCAGGCTGGAGAGTCGCAGCCCTATGCCGGTGAGTGTGGCGATGCCCACTACGATGCCGGCAGCAGCGCAGGCCGCCGCGACCTGCACGGCTCCACCCGCTCCGGCAACCAGAGTGCGCCGCAGCGCACTCGGCGACATCCGAGTGGCGGGCACGGCCATGGCGGTGACGAAAGCCAGCATCACGCCCCAGAACGCCGCCCGCATGGGTGATCGGCCCAGTGCCAGCAACGCCACGATACCGACCAGCGGTAGAAGCAGGTGGAGTCGTGAACGGACGTCTCCCGTGGCGGTATCCGCGCTGTCGGTAACCTCATCTCGCAGAGCCGAGAAGTGAATCGCCGCCAGCATTGCTGCGTAGTAGAGCAGTGCTGGAATCGCCGCGGCCGCTGCGACCTGGATAGTAGGGGATGTTCGTCCAGGTGGCCAGAATGAAGGCGCCGGCGCCCATTACAGGCGGCACGATCTGGCCGCCCGTACTTGCCGCCGCCTCGATGGCGCCTGCGAGGTGGGGCGCGAAGCCGGCCCGCTTCATCATGGGAATCGTGAGCGATCCGGTGGTGACGACGTTCGCCACCGCACTGCCGGACAGCGAGCCCATCAGCGCGCTGGATACCGCCGCAGTCTTTGCGGGAGCGCCGGGGGTGTCGCCGGCGATGCGCCTGGCGAGACCGATCAGAAGTTGCCCGCCGCCCGCGTTGTCGAGCAGCGTGCCGAAGAGTACGAACAGGAATACAAAGTCGGCCGAAACGCCGAGCGGTACTCCCCAGATGCCTTCAGTGCCGAGGTAGAGATGCTCGATGATCCGCTCGATGCCATAACCGCGGTGGGCCAGCAGTCCGGGGAGCCACGGCCCCGCCAGGCCGTAGATGAGGGCCGCACTCGCGACGATGACCATCGCCACCCCGACGGTTCGCCTCGTCAGTTCCAGAACCAGCACGATCGTGAGCGCGCCGGCCACAAGATCGAGCGGCTGTGCCGTGCCAGCCCGAGCCACGAGTTGTTCGTTCTGGCTCACGAGATAGAGGCACGTCGCGAAGAGCCCCAGAGCCGGTAGCGCGGCACCCAGACGGATGCGATCTTCACTGTCGCTAGCGCGCAGGAAACCGAGCGCACCCAGCAGCGCGAGATGCAGAGGCCGGAGCACCAGAGCGGTCAGCGGCGCGACCCCCGCTGAGTAAAGGTGAAGCAGGGCTGCCCCACCGGCCAGAATGGCGATCAATGTGCTGCGCATGAGGGCATACAATACCCGTCCGCAGCTCTAGCCCAGATCCCAGGAGTACCTATGCGCCGGCAGCCATCTATTCGTTATGTGTTCGTCATTGCCCTTGTGGCGCTGACGACAGCTGCCTGTGGACCGACCGAGCTGGCGACCCCGTCGGCGGCGCAGGCGGAACGACTCGTAGGCGAGACGTTCCCCGAAGCCACGATCCGAGTTCGCGAAGTGACGCGTACGGAGCAGACGCTGAGGATTCCCGCCGAGTTCAACGAGGCTGACGTCATCTTCATGATGGAGGCGGGCGAGGAGCAGTGGCTGATCACCGGAGTCGAGCAGGGTGGCAACACCTACACGGTGGATCAGCTGGGCGAGATCGCGGCCAGCATGGAAGTCATGCGGACGCTGTCGGATGCGCTGGAACGCTACAAGACCGACACCGGCGCGTACCCGGTGCTCGACGACCTGGTGGGTTTGCGCGAGCTCGTGCCGGACTACTACCCGGCGCAGGGCGAGATGGAGGACGCGTGGGGTAGCGCGTTCCGATATCGCGTGCAGGGCGACGACTACTACACGGTCACGTCCACCGGGCCTGATGGCACCGCCGGCAGCCGGGACGACATCATCCTCATCACCGGTAGCTTCGTCGAAGGCTAGTCGCCTAGCTCCGTCGAGCTCGGAAGAAGTCGCGGAGTAGCTCGCCGCATTCCGGATGCGTGGCATGGCGCACTTCGCGCAGGTGCGGCGCGTGTTCGGTTCCTGGAAGCGGAATCGCCGATCCGCATGCTCCCAAGCGCGGATCGCCCGCGCCGTAGACGAGCTGCCGCACGCGCGCATTCACGATCGCGCCCAGGCACATGGGACACGGCTCCAGAGTGACGATCATCGTGGCGTTCTCGATCCGCCAATCGCCGATGGCCTGGCCCGCGTCGCGCAAGGCGAGAATCTCCGCGTGCGCCGACGGGTCGTCGTCAGACTCCGTGCGATTGCCTGCGCGACCCACGATCTTGCCGTCGAGCACGACAACGGCCCCGACGGGAACTTCTCCGCGCGTGGCAGCCGCCTGCGCTTCTTCGACAGCGGCTTCCATCCAGGCATCGAGCTGATCGCGTTCCATGACTCGTGGTCCGGAATGCAGGTGCAGAGCCTGCGGCGCGCGTGGGTGCCCGGAATGCGGGCATGGAAAATGCGCCGAGGAGGACTCGAACCCCCAACCTCCTGGTCCGTAGCCAGACGCTCTATCCAATTGAGCTATCGGCGCATGCTGCCGTCCATGCCGACAATCACGGAGACCGCGATGGGCAGGTTCGGCTTGCGAGTCGCACAGGATAGCACCGGCCCGAAGCGCCGGAAAGCACCTTTGGGTCTCGTGTCGCGGTCGGTGCCTGCTACGCTAGGGCCCATGAACCGTGGGAAGACGGGGCGATACTGGGGGGTAGTCGTCTTGCTAATACTCGTTGGTCAGCTATCCGTGGCGGCGCCATCCGTGCGCGCGCAACAGGACGACCTCTCAGATCGCCTGCAGCGCGCGGTCCAGCGTCTCGATCAGGGCGACACGATGGGGGCGATGCTCGATCTTGAGGGCATCCTGGCGCGGGACGAGGACTACTGGCCTGCCTATTTCTACCTGGGTCGCGTTCAGGCACAACTCGGCGACGATCTGGGCGCCAAGGGGTCCTTCATGCGCGCAGCGACGCTCAATCCGGGCAACGCGGAGTTGCACTATCTCGTCGCCACAGCGGCTTGGGCGCTGGCAGATTTCGATGCGGCCTGGAATCAGGCGATCGCGGCCCGGCAGGCAGGCTACCCGCAAGGCCCGATCGACGAACTCTTGAGCGGCCTCGACCAATACTCTGATCCGCCCCCCGACATGGAGAGCCGGCTCGCGGCACCACGAGTGGTGGTGATCCCCGGCGACGACGGCGCCGACGCAGACCTGCTGCACAGGGTTCGCAGTTCCGTATTCGGCTCGCGCCAACTCGGGCTCGTGCTCGATCCGGCAATCGCCGACTACCGGATCGAAATGACGGGGGAGTCGGGCAATTGGAACGCCCGGATCATGGCCGGAGAAGACGACGAGGTGCTGTCCGAGCGCGGTGCGGGTGATCGGGCACCCACCGGGTCGATTCCAGGGATGGAAATGGACAGTCTCGTGCGCGACCTCGAAGCCGTGGCCGCGCGCAGCACGGACTAGTCGAGGGGCTCGGACTCCGAAATCACCACGGGCTCGTCCGCACGCGGCAAGATCACAGTGAATGTCGTGCCCACACCGACTTCGCTTTCCACCGACACGGTGCCCTGCATTCGCTGCACCAGGTTGCGAACGATCGAAAGCCCGAGTCCAGTGCCGCCGACCTCGCGCGATCGTCCTTTGTCGACGCGGTAGAAGCGTTCGAAAATACGTCCAAGCGCCTCCTCGGGGATACCGATACCTGTGTCCTCGATACGCAGAACCGCATCGTAGTTCTCGGCCGTCAGCCGGATCGATATCTCGCGCTCGGCGGGCGTGTAGTTGATCGCGTTGTCCAGGAGGTTGTCGATGATCTGTCGCATTCCCTCGGCTTCCCCTTCGGTAAGCAGGGGCTCATCGGGCAGGTCAACTTCGAGTTCGAGTTGCTTCGCAAGCAGATGATCACGGCGATAGGTAACCGACTCCGTGATGATCTCGCGGAGGTCGACGGGCTCGGGTTCTGATGTCAGGGCTGTGGACTCGATGCGCGCGAGACTCAACAAGTCGGACACGAGCGTCGTGAGTCGATTCACCTGCGCGTGACTCTTCTCGAGAAAGCGGACGTTGTATTCGTCGTCGTGGATCGCCCCGTCCAACAGCGTCTCGATGTATCCCCGGATCGAAGTGAGAGGGGTTTTGAGTTCGTGGGATACGTTGGCCACGAAGTCGGTTCTGACCCGCTCCAGACGACGCACACTCGTGATGTCGTAGAGCACGAGCACCACGCCACTCTCTTCGGCAGCCTCAAACGGGGCGCCGCGAACGTCCAGGACGATGTCCTCGTCGTCGATCGTCTGGGTGATCTCACTGTGCGTGCGAGTGCCCGACTCCCGAACCTCGGCGAGTACGTCGAGCACTCCGCCGGGCATCTGCACAAGGGCCAGATCGTGCTCGCCCGGGTCAAGGTGGAGCATGCGCCGCCCCATGGCGTTCGAGAACACCACACGATCGCGGACATCGATCGCGACAACTCCCTCCTGCATGGCGCCCAGGAAGGCGCGGAGCTGCGCCTGCTGTCGGCCGAGCCCTGAAATTCGATCTGAGAGCTCTCGACCCAGCTGGTTGAGGTTCGCTCCGAGCCGGCCGAGTTCGTCGGTGCGTTTGAAACGTACGCGGGCGTCGTATTCGCCCCGGCGGAGCGACTCCGAGACCTCGGTCATCTTCTCGATGGGGGCAGTGAAGCGACCGACGACGAACAACCCGATTCCGAGCGCGAGTAGGACGCCGATGCCGGCACCGCGGATGACCTGTGAACGCATCGCGGCACGCTGCGCCCCGATGTTGGCAAGCGTCTCCGACGTGCGGACCACCCCCAGGGGAGTGCCGTTGTCGCGCACGAGCGTAGCGAAGTACACACGGTCGGTCTGCGTCGTTTCGCTAAACCGCCGCACCATTCCGGTGCCCTCAGCGAGCGCCCGTCGGATCTCGGGCCGGTCGCCGTGGTTGCCCATGCGAGCAGGGTCCTCGCTCGAGTCGGCGAGGACGGAACCATCGGGTAGGACGATCGTCACGCGAGTGCCGGTCGACCGACTGACCTCCTCGACCATCGACTGCGCGCGCGCGCGATCACCTTCGAGCAGTACCGACCGGCTCCCTGGGACCAACGCCGCGCCCTCTTTGAGGAGCTCGCCTTCTACGCGGAGGTTCAAGGCGCGCTCGAACTGGCGGTCCGTCAGGAAACCGATTGCTCCCGCCGTGATCACGACGAGGCTGAAGTAGGTGACGTAGAGACGCCAGAAAAAGCGGGAATGCATGAGAGGTTCTAGCGGGGCCGCTAGCCGGTAGTTTCCGCCCCCTGCTCCTCGATCTTGTAGCCCACGCCGCGGACAGTCTTGATGAGGTGTCCGTGGTCGGCCAGCTTCTTGCGGAGCGACCTGACGTGGACGTCGATGTTGCGCTCGACGATGTGCGTATCACCGCCGGTGATATTGCGGATCAGTTGCGCCCGGGTAAACACGCGGCCGGGGTTGTCGGTCAGTGCTTGAAGGAGCTTGAATTCCGCCAACGTTAACTTGAGCGCACTGCCGTCGATGCTGGCCTCGTGACGGCGCGCATCAATCTCGAGAGGGCCTACGGACGCTACGGCGTCGCGCGGCTCGGCCTCGCTGGCCGGGCCGCGTCGGAGGACGGAACGAAGCCTGGCCACGAGTTCGCGGGTGGAAAACGGCTTGGCAAGGTAGTCGTCGGCGCCCATTTCGAGGCCGGCAACAATGTCGGCTTCATCGTCCTTGGCGGTCACCATGATCAGCGGCGTGTTCCGCGTCTCGTTCATGCTTCGCAGGCGACGGCAAACCTCGAGTCCCTGGATGCCCGGGAGCATCAGATCGAGAAGGATGACATCCGGGAGTTTCTTCCGGGCATCGACGATGCCTTCCTCGCCCGTCGGCGCCTCGCGCACCTTGAACCCTTCTTGTTCGAGGTTGTAGCGAATCAGCTCGCGGATGTCGGCTTCGTCTTCGATGACGAGCACTCTTGGTTTGCTCATGGGGCCATTATTGGTCGGGTGTGCGGGACGGCGCAAACGGCTGACGTCGAACGTCACAACACGGGGGCCTGCTAGGCTGTGCGCGGACAGGATTCGGCGCGCTTTTCAACTCGGGTGGGATCGGTTACGTGACGCTGTTTCTTCTCGCAATCGGGGCGGTGGCGCTGTACTTCGGCGCCGAGTGGCTGGTAGTCGGGTCCGCGCGCATCGCCATGTCGCTGCGGATTACGCCGTTGGTGATCGGGCTGACCGTGGTGGCCTTCGGGACATCCGCGCCCGAACTCGTCACCGGAGCGCAGGCAGCGCTTCGGGGCAGCACGGACCTAGCGCTCGGCAATGTCGTGGGTAGCAACATCGCCAACCTCGCGCTCATTCTCGGGCTCGGCGCGCTGATCCGAGCGATCCCGTGTGGACGGGAGATCTTCCGACGCGAGGTCCCGCTGATGCTGCTCGCCAGCGTCCTGGTTTACGCGCTCGCGGCAACCGGAGCGGTCTCGCAGTTCTGGGGCGTCGTGCTGTTTGCTGGTCTGATCGCCTTCACCTGGATCACGCTCCGGTTTGCGCGTAGCGAGCACGACGGATTGGCGGAGCCCGACCTGGCCGCAGACCTGGGTGGCCTCGAGCTCGACCCCGCCGCGGCTTTCAGCCTCTGGGCCGAGATCGGGCGCGTTGTCGGCGGATTGATTGCGCTTGTAGTCGGCTCGCACCTGCTCGTGCAATCGGCAAGTGAGATTGCGCGGCAGTACGGCGTGCCGGAGTTCATCATCGCGGCCTCGATGGTCGCGCTGGGGACGTCTCTGCCAGAACTGGCTACGTCAGTTGTTGCCGCGATGCGCGGTGAAGCCGATGTGCTCGTGGGCAACATCGTGGGCAGCAACGTCTTCAACCTGCTGGGCGGTCTCGGCCTTGCCGCTGCGATCACGCCGGTGCCGGTTAATCCGGATGTGCTGAGTTTCCACTTGCCGGTGATGCTGACGATCACGGCGATGGCTACCGTCATGCTCTACACCGCCGAGAAGATTCGCCGGTGGGAGGGAGGGGTGCTGCTGGCCAGCTACGTTGCCTACATGCTGGCGATCTTCTGGCCGGCAGCCTAGCTCGCTCGCCTAGCGCGCCCGGAATACATCGTCGGGGAGTTCCCCGCGGATCTTGGTATTGCGGCGGATCACCTCGGCGAGGCTGGTCGACTGGATCTCGGCCAACTCGGCACCGCTGAACGTGCGCTCGTACCAGTAGCGGTCGGCGTCACGCAGCCTCTCAAACTGAGAGGCGATGATCGAATGGAACAGCGGCCCTAACTGGCTGCCGCGTTCATGGTCCTCGGCGAGCCCGCCGACCCACAGGTCGACCTGCCGGACGTTTCCGTAGGCCTCTTCGAGGCGTTCGGCGAGCTGCGAATTCGACGTGATGTCGTCAAAGGTGCGGGGTGGCTTCAGCCCGAAGACGATGCGGGCGTCGTAGTAGCTCACCAGTCCGTGGTCGCGCCCGCGCTGAATGTTGAGCGACGCGAGGTCGAATCCACCGGCGCCTGGTGGCCCGAACAGGAAGTTCCGCAGCTCGTCGATCACCATGTTGTCGATCTGGCGGGCGCGTTGCGAAGCCAGGCCGCGCAGGATCGGGTCGATTCCCGTGTCGCGCAACGCCTCCGGGTTGAAGAACGCGTCACGTAGCGACAGATGACCCTGGCGCACCGGACGGCCGTTGCGCTTCAGTCGGAGCAGTTGGGGCGAGACCATGCTGTGCCCGAAGCGATAGGCCGCCGTGGAGAACTCCTGAGCGATCGAACCATCGACGCTTGCGTTGAAGCCCCTGTAGGGGCGCAGCGCGCCGGGGCCGAGTAGGGCCGGCAGGAATTCGTTGTAGGTGATCGACTGCATGAGGGCGCCCACCTTGGCGCGCGCTCGCTGATAGATCTCCTTGCTGCTCAGGCCGGGGTTCGCCGCGCGGGTCTTCTTGGCCAGACGGTTGTGTTCGCGAACCCAGAGCGTGTGCATCGCGGTGAGACCGACCTGCTCGTTGGCGCGGACGTCCCCAGCCAGATAGAGATGCGCGCCGGTGCCACCGGCGTTGGGTAGCCCCCGGGTATTTCTTGGTAGCAACTTTCCTCGGCTCATCCGAAGCTTGCCGGCGCCAGCGCGCAACGCGTCCGCACGGGCAGCGTCGGAACCGTAGACGTTGGAGGCGTCGATCCAGGAGGTGATGCCGTTCATCTGACGTCGCGGGTTGGTTCGCGAGGTGCCAGTGCCGGGCTTCCACGCCGAACGATTGAAACCGATCGTTTGCCGGCCGGTCGCGCCGGGATCGAAGAACGGATCGCCGCGCGGCACTTCGATGTCGAAGGGCTCTGCCGGACTGGCGCCTTCGGTGAGGTCGATGTCGTGGTCGAGAAACTGTCCCCATAGCCAGACGAAATCGGAGAGACCGTCTTCGTTCAGTCCGGCGGTGGTCTGGTCAGCCACTACGTTGCTGATCTCGCGGGCGCTCGGACGGTCGGTGCCGGACGGGGCGCTCACGAAATCGTCGTACATGTGGCCGGCGAGTCGGGCGAGGGGAGTCTCGGCCGCCCCCATGTCGGGGTGCGCGAGGCTGTTGTTCGTACCGTCGATCGAGCGCCAGTCGCCGACGCCGGCCACCGCGGTAAGCGTCGTCGCGACCGCGATCCCCGCGGTGAAGCCGCGAGCGCCACCGTTTGGTTGCCGGAGCTCGTTGAGGAAGCGAGACATGTAGGCGGGCTCCGAAGGTCGGGATCCGTCACAGGAGTGGTCGACGGGTGTGAGGACGCTAACGCCGTGATCGCCACCGACCGCAGCGCATTTCACTAACAAAGCGCGAGTCGTCGGCCCACGCATAGCCACGGCGGCCATCCGTCGGCCGGATGCGGCCAGGACCGGCCAACTCAGGCGGCCCGCGTCGGCCGGTGCGCTGCCCGCATCGCGCACCCGATTGAGCGTTATAGTGAGCGACTGCTGAACCCTGGAGGAATCAAATGCGTCGCTCGCTCAACGTTCTGTCCGCCATCGTGTGTTTGCTTGCAGCGCCGCTTCTGGTCGCCCAGGAGTCCGAGACCGTGACGATTGTTGCGGGCGAGGGTTACGAGGCGGGAGGCTTGCAACGCTTCCTCTTCGGTCAGGGCTACCGAGAGCTCTGGGGCATGTCGATCGACGTTCGCGTTCTCGACCTCGATGCGGAAGGTGGCGGCCTCGAACCGGTGATGGCGGTGGGCGGCCTGCAGACACGCGGTCTTGCCATGCGAGGAGCCGACGGCAAGTCCTACACGTTCCGCGGAGTCCACAAGGACCTCATTCAAATCCTGCCGGAGGAACTGCGCGACACGCCGATCGCGGAGGTTGCTCAGGATCTGCTGACTGCGAGCGTCCCGGCGAGCGGGCTGGCCGCGAATCCGCTGGCAGTGGCGGCCGGAGTCCTTCAGCCGATCCCGAAGCTCGTGGTGATGCCGGACAGCCCGATACTCGGCGAGTTCCGGGAAGAGTTCGCCGGAGTGCTCGGGACGTTCGAGGAGTATCCGTCGGCTGCCACGGGCGGCGGCACGTTCGGTGCGCTCGAGATCGTGGACGGCGATGAGATTTTCCCGTGGATTACCGAGTCGCCTGACAACGCCGTTGATTCGCGCGAGTTTCTCCGTGCGCGGCTCGTGGACATGTTGATGGGCGACTGGGATCGGCACGTTGGCCAGTGGCGATTCGCCCGGATTGCAGATCGGCCCGGCCTCGTCTCGATCTCCGAGGACCGCGATCAGGCGTTTGCGCAATACGAAGGCTGGACGTTGCGGATGGCGCGCGATCGCGAACCCAAATTCGGCGACTTCGGGCCGGAGTACTCCGGCTTCGAAGGACTCAACTGGAACGCACGGTCGCTCGATCGCCGGTTGCTCAGTGGCCTCTCACGAACGGCGTGGATCGAGATTGCCGAAGACATTCAGCGCAGATTGACCGACGAGGCGATTCGCGACGCGATCGGCCGCATGCCGCCTGAGTACTTCGAGGCGGTGGGGGAGTCACTGATTGCAGATCTTCTCGTCCGACGCGACAACCTCGTGGAGGTCGCCGAAGGGCACTACGAGTTTCTGAGCGGCGAGGTCAACGTGTTTGCGACGGACGTTGCCGAGCTGTTTGAGGTTGAGCGAATGGCAGCCGGATCCGTCCGGGTGAGCATTGCGCGGATCCGCGAGCAGGGCGCCGGCTGTGAGGTCAATGCGGCGGACCCACCGCACTTCCAGCGCGTTTTCCGGCCCAATGAAACGAAAGAGGTCCGCGTGTTCACCGGCAACGGCAACGACCGTGTGAGGGTTGCCGGGCCGGACATCTCTGGTCCGAAGGTTCGAGTGATCGGCGGAGCAGGGGACAACCTGCTTTGCGACATCGAGGCTGAGACAACGTTCGCGTTCGACATGTCGTCGGCTGACGATGCCGGCTCTGGTCACCGCGTCCGCGACGCCATCTGGGTGGCGCCCTCCGAGTCGATTGCCGATGCGGGAACGCCCGCCACCTCCCAGGGGCCAGCGCTCACCGCGCGGCGCGACTGGGGCTCGACATCGTACCGACTCCCCGTCTTCGGATACGGACCGGATGTCGGCCCGCTCGTGGGATACGGCGTGGTCTTCGAACGCTACGGCTTCCGCAAACGGCCGTATTCCGTTCAGCATCAGATTCGTGCTGCCGCGGCCTTCGGGGCCGTCAGCGGCCGTCTCGACTATGCCGGGATCTATCGGCGTGAGAATAGCCGCCAGTTCTGGATCGTTCGTGGGCTGGCGAGTGGGATCGAGAGCCTGAGGTACTACGGCCTTGGCAACGACACCGAGGAGGCCGGCGACGCCGACTTCTATCGAATTCGCCAGACGCAACTTGCCGCAGAAGGCCGCGCAGCGTTCTGGGCGGGCGAGTCGGCAACGTTGACCGCGGGCGCCATCGTTCGATGGACGAGGACCCAGGAAGAGCGCGACGAATTCATTGCGTTTGATCGGCCCTACGGTATCGAGGACACCTTCCAGGCCGGCGTTGTCGCAGGATTCAACTTCAACAACCGCCGGCACCCCACGGAACGTGAACTGAAGGGGTCGGATGATGCCTTGAGGTTCGGGCCTTCGCCTCTCGGGGTCGGCTACACCTTCGATGCCAACGCGCACTACTACCCGGAAACGGGCGGGCTGCGGTCCGACTACGGCTTCGTGAATGCGTCGGCGACGGCCTCGTACCTCCTCGGCCGCCGCGGCCCCGCCGTTTCCTTCCGGATCGGTGGCGCCGAAACCTGGGGCGACGTTCCGTACTACGACGCTGCCTACCTGGGCTCGGATGAGCTCCGTGGCCTTCGCCCGAATCGCTACGCCGGCAATCGCTCGGTGTACGGCAACGCCGCTGCGTTCTTCCACGTCGGGAGACTCAACCTCCTCGCGCCCGGTCGCTGGGGAGTCCTGGCGCGAGGCGGGGCAGGTCGCGTGTGGATCGACGACGACGTATCCGATACCTGGCACACCAGCTTCGGTGGCGGCCTCTGGTGGGCTCCGTGGGATATCCAAACCGCCGTCAGGCTGGAGGTGTCGAAGAGCGACGAGTCGACGCTCTTCTACCTCCTCCTCGGCTTCGGATTCTAGGCACGGACCCCGAGTTCCAGCTCCGGGGTTTCGTCTAGGCCTGTTGCCCGGCGTCCACCACCACGGTCCGTGCGACCAGATCGAAGGCGCGCTGTTGCCGTTCCGTGAAGAACGCAACGAGTGCGTCGATCCAGAAGAATTCCAGGAAGAACGGAATTCGCCGCACGATCGTGGCCGGCAGGCTCGGGCGAAGACCGTCCTCGCCGACCACGTAGATACCGGTGAGGTACTTGCCCAACGTCTGGCCGTAGCGCCATTCCAGGAGGGGGAAGTAGCAGATCGACATTATTGCGAGCCCCAGCCCAAATCCCAGACCAAGGATCACTAGGAAGGCGAGGGAGGTTTCGGGCGGACCAGTGCTCGTCGCCTCCTCCGCAACCGCGAACACGCCGAACAACAGCAAGCATGCAGCAGCGACAGTTCCAAGAACGGCGAATCCCGCGAGCACGTCGAGCAAGAACGCGACCACTCGCCGACCCACGCCGGCGTAGTGCACCGGGATCTCTTCCAGGTAGCCGAGCGCAACAGCGCGCGGCTCGCCCATCCGTTCGAACGCTGCGCGCGGTGAACCGTCCAGTTCTGCGACGGCCTCTTCGAGATGCGCGCGAAGATCGAGCTCGATCCTGTCGCGGTCGGGGTGGGCGCTGGGAATCAGGTCCATGACCTGGCGGGCGTATTCATTGATCGCGTTCATCGGTTTCCTCCTCGAGCAGCGCATCAACGGCGGCAACGAAATGTCGCCAGTCGCCGACGAGCCGGTTCATTTCCTCCTGGCCAAGCGTGGTAACTCGGTAGTACTTGCGGGGTACCCCGCGCTCCTGGGTCACCCAGCGCGGCTCGACGTAGCCGGCCTTCTCGAGTCGGTAGAGCACCGGATAGAGGGTGCCGTCCTTGATCTCGAACTTGCCGTTGCCGCGGCGCTGGAAAGCCGTCACGAGCTCATAGCCGTACATCTCACGGCCGCTCAGTAACTTCAGCAACACCATTTCCAGCGTGCCTCGCTTGAGTTGTTTTTCCATGCTTGTTCACCTTGTTGTCATCTGGTGTCTTGCGACACAAGATAGTTTGTAACAGGTAAAGCATGGCTTTGCAAGAGCAATGGGGCGCACGACTCCAGGGCGTAGTCAGAACGTCCAGGGTGCGGTTGCCTGGTCTAGATGATCTGTCAGGCGTTGAGCTGCTCGATCACCGCGTCCGTGTATTCCTGGGTGCTGGCGGAGCCGCCCAGGTCACCGGTCACCACGTCGCCGCGGAGGGCCCGGCGGAGAGCGTCGCCGATGGCCTTGGCCATGTCGTGATGCTCAAGGTGCTCGAGCATCAGGCACGCCGCGAGAATGAGCGCCGTCGGGTTGGCGATACCCTGGCCCGCGATGTCGGGGGCCGATCCGTGCACAGCCTCGAAGATCGATGCGCGCTTGCCGATGTTGGCGCCCGGTGCGAACCCGAGACCACCCACCAGCCCGGCCACCTGGTCGGACAGGATGTCGCCGAACATGTTCTCCGTGACGATCACATCGAACTGGTACGGGTCCACGACGAGAGCCATCGCGGTGGCGTCGACGATCCGGTCGTCGAACTCCACGCGGCCTTCGTACTCCTTCGCGATCTCGCGACCGATTTCGAGAAAGAGCCCGTGGGTGCACTTCAGGATGTTGGCCTTGTGCACCAAAGTGACCTTCTTGCGATCGTTGGCCAGCGCGTACTCGAACGCGTAGCGGATGATCCGTTCTGATCCGTAGCGCGTGATGATCATCACGGACTCGGCCACCGCGTGCGGATCATCGCCGATGCCGATGTAGTTCTCGACGCCAACGTAGAGACCTTCGGTGTTCTCGCGGACGATCACCATGTTGACGTCGTCGTAGCGCGGATTCGGTTGCATCGTGATGGCTGGTCGCACGTTCGCGTAGAGCTCGAAGTGCTTACGCAAGGCCACATTGATCGACCGGAACCCGGCGCCAATCGGTGTGGTCAGCGGGCCCTTGAGCGCGATGCCGTTGCGCTCGATCGAGTCGAGAGTTTCTTGCGGCAGGGGATTCCCCAGCGCCTCGGCGGCGTGCATGCCTGCGATCTGCCGTTCGAACTCGAGCGGTGCGCCCGCAGCCTCGAGCACGCGCACAGTGGCGTTGACGACCTCGGGGCCGATGCCGTCGCCTGGGATCAGTGTGACCGTCGTAGCCATGTTCATCCTCGCAGCAGTACAGACAGAAACTCGACCGCAATGGTCCTCGCTGGAATGCCGCCTCGCAAGCTGGTAATTTGGCCGCGCTCCGGGCTCCCCAACCCGTACACGTCCATCAATCGGTCAGGGCTGTCCTATCGGCCGCTGCCCTTCGTGGGTGCCGCGATTTCGCGGAACTGCGAACGGTACAGCTGCGCGTACAGATCTCCACTCCCCAGGAGGAGGTCGTGCGTTCCACGCTCGACGACCCGGCCGTCCTCGAGCACCACGATCAGGTCGGCCCCGATGATCGTACTGAGCCTGTGTGCGATGACGATCGACGTGCGCTCGGCCAGGAGCGTGCCGAGTGCCTCCTGGATCAATGTCTCCGTGCGGGAGTCGAGTGACGAGGTGGCCTCGTCGAGGATCAAGATTGCCGGGTCGCGGAGCAGTTCGCGGGCGATGGCGAGGCGCTGGCGTTGGCCACCCGAGAGCTTCACTCCGCGCTCTCCGATCACCGTGTCGAAGCCGTCGGGCATGGCCGTGATGAATTCTGTCGCGTTGGCCGCGGCCGCCGCCTCCTCGATTGTTGCGCGAGTCGCCCCGCGGGCACCGTAGGCGATGTTGTCGGCGACCGAGCGGTCGAACAGAAAGATCTCCTGCGGTACGAGTCCGACCCGTGATCGATACCAGCGCAGATCCAGGCCGCGTAGGTCGTGGCCGTCGACCAGGATTTGCCCGGCGGTCGGATCGTAGAAGCGGCCGAGCAGCGACGCGAGCGTGCTCTTGCCCGCGCCCGATGGCCCCACGAGTGCAACCGTCTGACGCGGCGCTACTTCCAGGCTGATGTTGTGCAGAACCGGTTGCCCGGGTACGTATTCGAAACCGAGGTGATCGAAGCGGACGGAACCGGTGAGTGCCGCGGGGCGTACCGTGCCATCGGCAACGACCTCGGCCTCGGTGTCCAGCACTTCGTAGATGCGTTCGAGCGAAGCGAGCGAGCGCTGGAGTCGCGGATTGAGTCCAACGATACTGGCCACCGCGCCGAAGAGGCTCGTCAGGTACATGAAGAACGCGAACAGACCACCAACGGTGAAGTCGCTTGTCACGATGAGCCAGACACCTCCGAGCACGATGATGGTCGGGGCCACGCCGCCGATCAGTCCGAAGACGTGATCGGTGATCAGCGAGAACATGTCGCGTCGCACCGCCGCCCTGACGCTGTGGTGGAGCACGCTCAGAAATCGGAGTGACTCGCGCCGTTCGGACGCCGTTCCGATGACCAGGGCGTGTCCCGAGAGGCTCTGGTGAAGCGTGCTGCTCACCGCGGTCCACCTTTCCCTGGCTGTCTTCGACAGTCGGCGCATGCGTCCGGAAATCAGGTACTGGAACCCGAAGATCATGGCGGCCAGCAGCAGCCCGCCGACTGCCATGCGCCACTCGATGTAGACGATCATGACGGCGAAACCGATGCCCTTGATCCCGTCGATCAGGGCTCGCGCGAAAGCGTCCGCCATGACGGCATCGAGGCTGTCCACGTCGTCGGTCTGACGCGACATCAGCCAACCGGTTTCTTTGTCGTGGTAGTACCCGAGAGAAAGCCCCTGCATGTGGAGATACAGGTCCACGCGTACATCACGAAGGACTTTCGTGTGCAGCAGTGTTGTGGCGTAGCCGACGCCCAGGCCGAGAAAGATCGCGACGATCGTCATACCGATGAGGACACCACCCCACAGGACGACTTCGCCCGGGTCCGAGCGCAGCACCGCATCGTCTACGACGCGTCGGACGATCAAAGGCGATACCAGCGACAGCGGCGAAGACAGCACTAGCAATGCGGCGACGACCCACGCGTAGCGCTGGTGCGGGCGCACCCACTTCCAGAAACGTTTGATCAGCGGCCAGGCGTGACCCAGACCGGTGCCTTCTTCGGGCGCTGTGTGTTCAGACACGATGGCTGTGCTTCGGGGGATACGGAGCCTCTCGGCACCTTAGCAGGCGCCGGTCGGGCGGCGTGCCTCGACACATCGCACCAACTCGGTTATAACCATTGTGGTTATAACTGAAATGGTCCTATCGGCCAACTGGTCGCGAGGAGACGTCATGGGTTCAACGCCACTCAAACATCGCGAATTTCTGATGCTGCTCGCTCTGAGTCAGCAACAGGCTCACGGATACGCGCTCAAGCAGGAAGTGCTCGATCGCTCCGGCGGCAGCATCGATATGGGGCCGGGCACGCTGTACCGGACCATCCGACATCTGGAAGAGGCCGGGTTCATCGCTGAATCCAACGCCCGCCCCGAGGACGATGACCCGCGCCGGCGCTACTACGCCATCACGGACGCCGGCAAGAGTGCGGCCTCCAACGAGGCTCGACGCCTCGACGCGGTGTTGGCCGATGCACGTGCAGGAAAGTTGATTTAGATGACCCCGTCGGCCGGCGCTCCTCTTCACTACCGCATCCTCCTAGCGGCCTACCCTCGTAGTTTTCGCGATCGGTACGGGGTCGAGATGCTCACGGCCATGGCAGAGGAGCGCGGACACGACGGGCGCGCCGTGCGCTTTTGGGCACGGTTGCTGCTGGACACGTTCAGAAACGCGAGCGGCGAACGATTGCGCCGGTTCGACCCCTGGTACCGCCGCCCTGTGTTTCCACACCTTCCCGACACTCCCCCCAAAGCACCTGTCGAAATGCTCCAAGACCTCATCCGCGAAGTTCGCTACGTCATACGCAGTCTGTTGCGTAGTCCCGCCTATGCCTCGATCGTTGTCATCGTCCTCGCCCTTGGGATCGGCGCTAACACCGTCGTGTTCACCCTCGTGAACTCGCTCTTTCTGAGCGCGCCTCCCGGCATCGCGGATCCGGACAATCTCGTCAGGGTGACTCGCGTCGAAGAAGGCTCCGTAGCCGGCTCGCTGAGCTACCCGGACTTTGAAGCGTTTCGTGATCGCAACAGAACCTTCTCGTCGATGGCTGCATACGATCCGGCGATCGTTGCCGTGACTATGGGGCGCTCCGGTTCAGACGAACGCCAGCCGGCCAACGCCATCTACGTCACCGGGCGGTACTTCGAGGTTCTGGGGGTCGAGCCCCATCTTGGTCGAGTATTCACGGCCGACGAGGACACGGCGCCGCGAGAGGCTCCGGTGGTGGTCGTCTCCTACGCGTTCTGGCAAACGGCCCTCGGGGCCGACGCGGATCTCGTGGGCAAGAGCCTGACCCTCAACGGCCATCCTCTCGAGGTAGTCGGCATCGCGCCGCCCGGGTTCTTCGGTTCGAGCCCGATGGAGTCCCCACCGCAGATCTGGGTGCCGGCCGCGATGGAGCCGGTGATCGACGGACGCGACGATGCGTTTCTGATCCGCGAGCCTAATCGGACAATTACGTGGCTCTTCGCACTGGGTCGTCTGAATCCCGGCGTCACCATGGAGCAGGCACAGGCTGACCTCGACGGCGTGAACTCGTATCTTGTCGAGGAGTTCGGCGACTGGAACGAAGGGCTCAGCACCTTTGTGACGCCCCGCTTCATGTATCAGCCGGACGAGGCGGAGGAGCTGGCAGGACTGACGACTATGCTGACCGGTGTGGTCTTGGTGGTGCTGCTGATCGTTTGTGCCAACATCGCTGTGCTGCAGCTTGCGCGCGCATCCGAGCGCCAGCGCGAGATCGGCATCCGAGCCGCGTTGGGAGCGAGTCGTGGGGCTGTGGTCCGACACCTGCTCATCGAGTCCACGACGTTGGCGGTGGCGGGAGCCTCGGCCGGGTTCGTGGCCACCTTCTGGCTTGCGCGGGTCGCCGCTTCGATGTTGCCGGTGACGCTAACGGCAGAGTTCACACCGGACCTCCGGGTTTTCACGTTCTCGATGGCGCTCGCGATTATCTGTGCTGCGGTGTTCGGCCTCGCGCCGGCTGTCAGTGCGGCGCGCAATGACGTGGTCCGCTCGCTGCAGTCGCGCTCGATCGCGTCCGGCACGTCGCGACTCCGCAACGGGTTGGTGGTGGTGCAGGTCGCGCTGTCGCTCATCCTCGTGACCGGCGCTGCTCTCTTCGTGCGAAGTCTCATGGAAGCCCAGTCGGTTGACCCGGGTTTTGGCACAGAAGGACGGGTGTTCGTCTCGTTGTCACCGCGAAGTCACGGGTACGGTCCAGAGGAAACGGACCAGCTCACGCTCGACGTGTTGCGCCGTCTCGAAGGCTCGGCCGCGCTTGAGAACGCGTCCGCCGTTTCAATGGCTCCGTTCCGCGGCAGTTGGTCGGGCAACTTCGATCCAGACGGCGACGACGGCGATGATGAGAACGACGTGCGCTCGTATTTCAACGCGGTGGCACCAGGGTATTTCGAGACCGTTGGAATTCCGCTGGTCTCTGGCCGTGCGTTTGATGCCGGCGACGGTCGCGACGGAGACAGGGTGATCGTTCTCAACGAAGCGGCCGCGGAACTCATGTGGCCGGGTGAGAACCCGCTCGGCAAGGTAACCGGCGCCGTGTCGGGCGACCTGTCGGACCGTGTGGTCGGTGTTGTCGCCAACAGCAACTACCGGAGCCTCGGCGAGGAGCCGTTGCCGATCATCTACGCGTCGCTGTCCCAGATGACGCCCTTCGGTCTCACCATCATCGGCCATAGCAGCGGCAGTTCGGTGGCCGCCGTGCAGGCGGTCACCCGCGCGATTCAAGAGGTCGATGCCGATCTCGCTATCACCCGGGTGCGCACGATCGAGGAAACCCTCGATTCTCTTCTCGGCACGTATCGGCTCGGCGCGCGCGCCGTTGGGTTGTTCGCTCTGTTGGCGGCAGCACTGGCCGCAATCGGGCTCTACGGCGTGCTCACCTACGTGGTCACCGGACAGACCCGGGAGATCGGGGTGCGACTCGCACTGGGAGCCACGCGACAGGGCGTGACCGGACAGTTCGTGCGACGTGGGTTGATACTCGCTGCGGCCGGAGTTGGTCTGGGCGTCATGTTGGCCCTGGCCTTCGCCAGCTCGTTGGCGAGCATGCTCTATCGCGTGAGTCCGTATGACCCGGTCAGCTTCATCGTGGTGCCCGTGTTGCTCCTGGGCGTTGCTGGTCTTGCCAGCCTGATGCCTGCTTTGAGGGCCTCGCAGATCGATCCGATGGAAGCGCTGCGCGCCGACTGAGTCAGCGTTGCAGTCGGATTCGGCTCGCCTGCCAGACGCTGCCGCGGCTGTCGCCGATCAGCGTGAGATGCATCCAGGCGGAGCGGCCAATCAACTTGGACGGGTGCTGCGGCGAGACGGCGTCAATTTCGGCGCCGGTCTCGCAGCGGTTCTCGACATCTTCTTGATCGTTGACCTGTGCGAGCGTGAGCGTGAGCACTTCGAGGTCAACGTCCCGCTGCACGGTGCGCGGGAGAGTGTCGCTCGGCAGTAGCGGGCGGCGGTTGGTGATCTCGACGAGGGCCACGCAACCGTTGGGCGCCACGACGTCTCCGACAAGTTCGAGCTTCCGCACGGCCGCCGCCGCCGCGGCAGCCGTCTCTTCCGAAGTTGCGGGCTGTCGAGTCACTCCACCGAGAGGCGTGATCGTGGTCGTCGTTGCCTGGCGAGCGGCCTCCTGGATGGCTCGGCGACCGAAGTCGTCGTCGAACTTGCGCCACACCGAGTGGACGTGATCGGTATCTCCGTCGACGTGGCCTTGCTCGATGATGAAGTCGCGACCCTGAACGCGGTAGTAGGACGGCGCTGTAGGCTCAACCGATCCGGCCCAGCCGAAACGGACCTCGTCGAAGCCCGCAGCCTCCAGTGCATCGAGTTCGGCCGATGCGATCCGCGGCTCCCAGCGCGCTGCGTGTGCTGCCACCAGGTCGCGCAGCAGCGTCTGCTGCTCGGGTTCGAGTTCTGCGTAGCGGATGCCGAGCATCACCGGCCGTGATGCTCGGTCGCTGCTGCCGGTGATGATGTCATCTGGCGGTGTGGCGGAGAAGATCGCGCGGCGTTGGTGCTGATCGCTGAGCGACTCGAGCAGGCCCCGCGCTGCCGCCTCCGTGTCGGCAAGAGGACCGCGCACATTCAGTCCGTCTGCGCCCGAGTCGGTTGGCTGCGCACCCATGAACAGGGGCGTTGTGCCGATGAGTTCTCCGTCGCGAACCGTGAGGTTCACGGACAGGTGGTTTCCTTCGAACCGAAGTCCCCAATGCCCCGACTCGGCCGGTACGCCGAACGCGGCGAGGAAGTACCAGTCGGGGTCGCGGGACTCGTCTCGGGTCCGCTCGTAGAACAGGCGTTCAAGATCCATGACTTCCGTCGCCTTGCCCGCCCCTTCCGTGCCGAGCGCAGCTTCGAGCACGGCATCGAGACGCTCTCGGTCGCCCGACTCGAGTGCAAACAACGGGAGCCCGGAGCGAGTGACCGGTCGGTAGTCCCAGACGAAACGTTTCGGGTCGTCGAACATCGCTGTGCCGTAGTTCGCGCGTTCCGGCGTCAGGTTCGAAAACAGCTCGCGGACGGCATCGCCGATCTGGGTGGTGACGCCAGCGTCTTCGGCATCCTGAGCTCGGACAACGCTAGTCAGAGCGGTGGCGATAACCAGGGCCCCGACAACGCGAGTGCTCGGTGTGAGTCGATGATTCACGACTGATACTTCCGTTGCAGTGCGGTCAGGGGCAGTGACACGAAATCACCCTAACATCCGAGCCGGGCCGCTCGCCGGTCCGTTGTGCCGGCTGGGTCCAGAGCCCCAACGACAACGCGGCGGCCGCCGAAGCGGTCGCCGCGCGTCGAATGCCTGGTTGTGACCGGTCTACTGGTCGCCGCGCTCCGCCTTGGCTTCGCGCACCATCTCGCGTACGTCGGCGCGCATCTGTTCAGCGTCGTACACGATGCCGTCCTTGATGACCCACTTGACGCCGCCCACGCGATCCACGGTGACGCCGTCGTCGAGGATGCGTTCGTGTCCGGTGCCGTAGAGCACCTTCAGGTTCGCGAGCGGGTTCTTGTCCACCAGGATCATGTCGGCGAGATACCCGGGGCGGACGACGCCGACTTTGAGCTGCCGGTCAGCCGGTCGCGCCTTGTTGATCTCCATCGCCGAGTGCATCGTTGCCGCGCGAATGACTTCCAGCGGATGGAAGCCGGCCTCTTGCAACATCTCGAGTTCGAGGATGTAGCCGAAGCCGTAGAGCTGGTAGATGAAGCCGGAGTCGGAGCCCGTGGTGACCTTCCCACCGCGGTTCTTGTACTCGTTGAGGAACTGCATCCACACCCGGTAGAAGTTCTTCCAGGCGATCTCGTCGTGGCTGGTCCAGTCGAACCAGTACGAGCCGTGCGCGGCGCGCGATGGCTGGAAGAAGTCCCACTGGGAGGGCAGCGTGTACTCCTCGTGCCAGTCAGCGTTGCGAGCACGCATGACGTCGCGCCCGGCCGAGTAGATCGTCATCGTCGGGTTCAGGTAGAAGTCGAGCTCGAGCATCTCCTTCATCACCGCGTTCCACTTCTCGCCGCCCGGCGTGATCATGTCCCACTGCCGTGCCACCTGGCCGAAGCGATGCTGCTCGTCCATGTAGTTGTGGTCGACCGGGTACGGCTGCACGCTGTAGTTGTCGTACATCGACTCGAACAGCCCGTAGTAGTGGGTGATTGAGCCCAGGCCGAGTCGAGCGGAATCGAGCGCGTTCATCTGCGCCACGCCGGTCTGCGCCAGATGCGCCGTCGAGCCCATGCCGTATTTCAGCGACTCATCGATGAGTGCGGCCATGACGTCTGGCGGATAGGACCCGAGCTTGAGGCCGTCGGCCTCGCGTTCCGCCGCGTAGCGCACCCACTCGCGAGCGGAGGGGTCATCGGTAACCGCCGGGCCGTCGTAGTCGGCGCCGGACCCGGGACGTACGTAGCTGATCATCCGCGGGGCGACGATCTCGTTGTTCTCCGACCGCTCGCGCTCGTGCACCGAGAACTCGAACGAGCCGTGGCCCACCCCGCGGGAAGTCGTGATCCCGTGCGACATCCACAACTTGTAGGTGTACTCGGCCTCGGGCGCCTTACCGCCGCCACCGGTGTGGGCGTGCAGGTCGATGAAGCCGGGCATCAGGTACATGCCGGTCCCGTCGACTTCGTGGTCCGCGTCGCCAGGCCGGCGGTTTTCGTTGATCGGCAGGCCGGGGTAGCCAACGCCGCGCACCGCGACGATGCGGTTGCCCTCGACCACCACGTCGGCCGGTCCGGAAGGCGGTCCGCCGGTGCCGTCGATGACAGTCACGCCACGGATAATCAGGCGATTGAACGGACCCATGCCCTCGTCAGATCGACGATCCGGGCCGGGAGTCATCCCGCCAAAGTTGTTGTCCTGGGCGGCAAGCGGCGTGCCGACGGCGAGCGCCAGCGCCACGAGAAGTACTACACGGCCGAGCTTCGCGAGCATGGCTCCTCCAGATGTCGGGCCACGTCGTTCATGGGGCGAAACGCGCGGCGGTTGCTGCTGAGTGTGCGGCGCCACTCTAGCCGTGCGCGTCCCGCTCTGCCACCATCCGCGGCATGCATGATTCATCGCTGGGCCGCGCGCTCGCCTGGGCCGTCCATCTCTTCACGGCCACCGGTGCCGTTTGTGGTCTGTTTGCCCTCGACGCGATCTCCCGCGGACAGGCCCGCGCGGCGCTTGCCTGGATGTTGGCCGCCGTCGTGGTGGATGCCGTGGACGGGGTCCTCGCGCGGGCAGTGCGGGTCGATCAGGCGACCCCTGGCTACGACGGAGCTCTGCTCGACAACCTCATCGACTATCTCAACTACGCCGTTGTGCCCGCGTTCTTCGTGTTGCGCCTCGCGGTCGTCCCGCCGCGGTTCAGTGGCTACGCGGCGATCGCGATCGTGCTGGCGGCGGCCTACCAGTTCGCCCAGCGCGACGCGAAGACGGCCGATCACTACTTCCGTGGCTTCCCGTCGTACTGGAACGTGGCGGTGTTCTACCTCTACTTCCTGGGCCTGTCGCCGTTCCGCAACCTCGGGATCGTCCTGCTGTTGCTCGTGCTGACATTCGTGCCGCAGAAATGGGTGTATCCGACCCGCATGAGTCGGCTCCGAAGGACCACGCTGCTCCTGGCTTCAGTCTGGGGTGCCACGATCGCGTATGCGTTGACGAAGGTACCCACGCCCGTCGATCTGATCTGGGCGTCGCTGCTCTTCGTCGGGTACTACGTGGGAGTCAGTCTGTTTCTCGCGCGGACACGGTGAGAGGCGTGACCTCGCCGCCAGGCCAGAGGCGAGATACGACCATCAGGGTCACCAGGCCGCAGAGCATCGTGAATGTCCGGAACGGGAACATCGAAACGCCCGTGGCGGCATCGATCATCGGGTAGGGGAGCAGACGGGGGAGTCCGAGTGCCGGTTCGCCGGCCCCGAGACGAAGCAGAACGGTGACGACGAGGGCCGCCTTGGCGCCGCGTCGGGTTGCCTTCGGATCGAACAGCGCGGCTGTGAGTTGAGGGAAGAGTACGCAATACACGAAGTCGCTCGAGAGGAACCACAGGCCATAGACGCTTTGTACCCGAAGAGCGAGTAGCAGGGCGGTGGCACCGACGATCGCAATGCCTCCCCGAATGGCTCGGCGCAGCTGATTGGCTGTCGCCCGCGGGTTGATCAACGGCTGGTAGATATTCCAAGCGCCCATCGAAGCCGCGGAAAGGATCGACGAATCCACCGATGACATCACCGCGGCGGCGATCGCGGCGAGTCCCACAGAGGCGACGAGCGGGCCGCCGAGATACCGGAGCACCCACGGCAACACCAGGTTGGCTTCGGGCGCCGCGAGGCCCAGTGCGCTCCAGTCGGCGACCGTCGCTACGGCGCCGATGAGGACCGCAGGGATCGCCGCAAGGATGCAGACCGGGGCTGCCAGAAGCGAGAGCCAGCGAGCGGTGCTGGCATCGCGAGAGGCGAGCACACGCTGGAAGTAGACGTGCCAGGGGATGCCGCCGAAGACGAGCAGGAGTGCCGAGTCCCACCAACTCCAGAACGATCCGGACCACTCGGGGCGCCGCCAGCCGTCGGCTGGAGGCAGGAGCCTGGCCGCTTCACCGAAGTGAGCCGTGTACGCCGCCCAGGCGGCGTCCATGCCCCCGAGGTGTGATGCCACGAGCGGCGTTGCAACGGCGAGGCCCACCACGAGCACCAACAGCTGGACGACGTCGGTTACCGCGACGGCCCAGAGGCCGCCGATCAGCGTGTAACCGATAGCCACTGCCGCCGACACAATGATGCCGAGCTGTACGTCGACGCCGAAGACGACTCCGAACGTCGATCCGAGCGCAGTGAGGATCGCAGCACTCCAGAACACTTCGCCCGTGAATGCGGGGAGGTAGAGCACGGACCCGAGCCGATTGCCGAAACGCTGCTGCAGCGGGTCGAGCATCGTCGTGAATTCCATACGCCGCATGATGGGTGCGTAGAACAGGCCGCCAACCACCAGACTCAGGGCGTATCCCCACGGCGCTTGAACCCAGACGAGGCCCGAGGCATATGCGGTCTCGGCAGAGCCGTTGATGTAGCCGCCGCCCACCCAGGTCGCCGCCATCGTGGCGGCGGCGAGACCGAGCGGGAGCTGTCGCCCGGCGAGCATGAGATCGGTGGCCGAACTCGCCCTGCGCCGTGAGGCCACCGCGGCCAGCGCGAAGATCGCCGCGTAGAACACCACCAGTGCGGGAACGGCTCCCCAATGCACCCCGGCTGAACTGGCCACGCGGCATCCTCGTTGGTGTGGGCTACCCGGCTTCCACAGCGTTCCGGTGCCACCGGAAACGGGAGCTAGTGAACATCGTCCGGTCGCGGCGAGCAAAGTGCACGGGTCGCCAGCCTCGACGGATGGGCCCGTAGCATCCAGAATCCGCTGCGCAGGTTGCTCCTCAACGAAACGGAATCGTCATGCCGAATCGCTCCATTGCCCGCCTTCTTCCCGTCCTTGTGCTCGTGATCGCGTTGACCGGATCCACGGCTCGATCTGCCGCCGGCCAGGAGGGAGGAATCACCGCTTCCGCATCCACAGCCGATCAGGTGAGTCTGGACGGTATGCGCTATCGCAGTGTTGGGCCGTACCGCGGTGGGCGCGTGACGGCGGTCGATGGCGTGCCGGGCGAACCGTTCACCTACTTTCACGGCACCACTGGTGGCGGGGTCTGGCGGACCGACAACGCCGGGCACACGTGGGGGAACGTGACCGATGGATTTCTCGACGTCGGACCGGTGGGCGCGGTCGAGGTGTCGGCCGCTGACCCGAACGTGATCTATGTGGGCACCGGCTCAACGTGCGTGCGCGGCAATGTGTCGATAGGCCGCGGCATGTATCGGTCGACCGACAAAGGGGAGACCTGGTCGTTCATCGGGTTGCCAAACGCGGGGCAGATCGGCCGCGTGCTCACCCATCCGGACGATGCCGACCTGGTCTACGCGGCGGTCCTGGGCAACCCGTTTGGTCCGAGCGAAGAGCGTGGCGTCTACAGATCGCGCGACGGCGGCGCCAACTGGGAACTCGTGCATTTCGTAGGTGCCGAGACGGGCGCGGTCGAGTTGGCGATGAACCCCGCGAACCCGCGCATCCTGTACGCGGCGATGTGGCGTGCGGAGCGTAAACCGTGGTCGATGATCTCCGGATCCGAAGATGGTGGTCTGTTCCGCAGCAAGGATGGCGGCGACACCTGGGAGCGTCTCGAGGGCGGATTTCCGCAGGGACTCGTCGGCCGCATCGGGGTTGCGGTTTCGCCGGCCGACCCCAGCCGCGTATGGGCGATTGTCGAAGCCGATCGGGATCGGAGTGCGGTGTATCGCTCAGATGACGGCGGTGACACGTGGAGTAAGGCGAGCACTCAGGGTCGCCTCGTGAGTCGCCCCTGGTACTACATGCATGTGGAACCGCACCCAACGGATCGCAACACGGTGTTCGTGCTCAACAGCGGGTTCTTCAAGTCCATCGATGGCGGCGAGACGTTCGAGTCGATTTCCATGCCCCACTCCGATCACCATGATTTGTGGATCGCCCCGCACAACCCCGACGTCATGCTCATGGGGAACGACGGCGGTGCGACCGTGAGTCTCGACGGTGGCGAAACCTGGTCGCCGCAGTTCAACCAGCCCACTGCCGAGTTCTATTCGGTAACGGTCGACAACGGCTTCCCGTATCGGATCTACGGGCCGCAGCAGGACAACTCAACGATTTCGGTGCCCAGCATGGCCAGCTATTCGGGAATCTCGATGCAGCACTGGCGCGCGGTCGGTGGCTGCGAGACCGGACCGATTGCGATCAACCCGGCCAACCCAGAGATCTTCTACGCGGGCTGCTTCGGCGGCCGCCTCGCGCGTTTCGATCAGAGCACGGAACAGTTCCGGCAGATCCGCGACTACCCGGAGAACATGGCCGGCATGCCCGAGAGTTCGCTGCGCTATCGGATTCAATGGAACGCACCGATCACCACGTCGCGTCACGACCCGGAAGTGCTCTACCACGGCTCACAATACGTCCACCGCACGCGCAACGAAGGACAGAGCTGGGAAGTGATCAGCCCGGATCTCACCGGCAACCACACCGAGATGTTCGGGCCTGCAGGCGGCCCGATCACGAACGACATCACAGGCGTCGAAATCTACTCGGCATTGCTCGCGATCGAGGAGGATGTGCTCGACGCCGCGACGATCTGGACCGGTTCGAATGACGGCGTCGTGTCGATTAGTCGCGATGGTGGCGACACCTGGGCCAACGTCACCCCGCCCGGTCTACCGGACATTTCGACGGTTAACCGCATTGAGCCATCGGCACACCAGGCCGGGAAGGCGTACGTGGCTGCGTATCGTTATCGCGTGAACGATTGGGCGCCGTACATCTTCGTGACAGAGGACTTCGGTGCCTCGTGGATGCGAATCGCCGATGGTACCCGCGGCATCCCCGCCGACTCGCCGGTGCGGGTGGTGCGTGAGGATCCGGAAAGGGAAGGGCTCCTCTATGCCGGCACCGAATTCGGGCTGTACGCGTCGTTCGATGACGGCGACAGTTGGCGTAGTTTGCAGCTCAATCTTCCGATCAGTCCGGTGACCGACCTGCGAGTGCACTTCGGGGATCTGGTGGTCGCAACCCAGGGGCGCTCGTTCTGGGTGCTGGACGACCTGAGTCCGCTACAGCAGATGGCCGCATCACCCGACCTGGCATCGCCGCGGTTGTTCGCGCCGCGGGCCGCCTATCGCACCAGCGCCACCACGTCCGATCGGAACTACGACCGGGACCGAGTGTTCGGCGCGATGATGCCGCGTGACTGGCTCGGCGAGAATCCGCCGGACGGTGCGACCATCTACTACATGCTCGGGGCGGATACCGAGGCTGTCGAAATCGAAGTCCTTGACGCTTCCGGAGACTCGGTCCGGAAGTTCGAGTCGACGAATCGCCGTGACGGCGTGACGACGACGGCCGGGGTGAACCGCTTCGTATGGAACCTGGCCTACGAGGGGGTGGATCTCGGCGGGCCGTTCTCGCCGTCGGGGCCGCGTGCGGTGCCTGGCACCTATCGTGTGCGCCTCACGGTCGGCGAGAACGTCCAGGAACAGGAATTCGAGGTGCGCAAGGACCCGCGCCTCACCTACATCACCGTGGAGGATCTGCAGGAGCAGTTCGATTTCCTGCAGCGAGGATGGGGTGAGATGAAGCGCCTGCAGGGTGGGCGTCGGCAGATCACCGCGATCCGCGACCAACTCGACGCGCTCGAGGCGCGGCTCGAGACCGTCGAACGCGTTGCGGACTTTGAAGAGGACCTTGCCGCCGTGCGCGAACGCCTGACCGAGATCGAGGGTTTGCTCACCAACACAGAGGGCGGTGGTTGGGAGAGCGAGCCGCAGATCCAGGGGCACCTCAGCTGGGTGCTGACCGCCGCGTCGAGTCAGCGCGGCATGCGCACCGATGCGCGGCCTACCGACCAGCTGGTCCTCAGACTCGATGATCTGACGACGGAACTCGACGGCCAGCTTGCCGGGTTGAGGGCCTTGGTGGACGGCGAGGTTGCGTCGCTGAGTGCCCGGCTCGAGGAAATGGGGCTGCCGGCCGTGGTGACGAAGTCACCGGCCGGCTAGCCCACGAGTCCCGCTGTGCGCGCAGGCTAGTTGGCCCGCACGTCGTAGACGTAGATCGCGTCCTGTTCGCGGACGTAGAGACGGCCGTCGGCGATGACCAGATGTGCCCAGGAAAACTGTGCCGGATTCGGAATCGTGAACGAACCCTTCTCGACGTAGCCGTCGCGCGTCGCCTCGGCCAGCACCATCACACCGTTCTGGTAGCGGTAGTAGAGGTGGCCGTCGGCATAGAGCACGGAACCCGAGCCATCGCCGTCATTGCGCTCAGGGCCCCAGAGAACCTCGCCGCTCATGAAGTCGACAGCCTGCGGGAAGCCGCGATTGTGGCCCTGGCCGAGATAGATCGTGCCGTCGTGAATCACCATGCCGCCATGGTGGTTCTGCATCGTACCCGCTTCGTTGAACCAGACTTCCTCGGCGCGCACGCCATCGCCGTCGGCAACCAGCTGCAGCAAAGCTGCGCCGGAACCGTAGCCGGTCGCGGTGAGCACGTAGTCGCCGTCGATCACCGGGGTCGGGATATTCGCGACCGGATTGGCCATGCGGGAGTATGTCCACAGCACTCTGCCCGTGGCGGCCTCGACACCGACGATTCCGTTGCCCATCAGTTGCACGTACTGGCGTACTCCGGCGCCTTCGGAGATCACGGCCGACGAGTAGCCGGCACCCGGCACTCCCTCTTCGCCAAACTCCGGCACCGCGCTGCTCCACTCGACTTCACCGGTGTGGCGGTCGAGCGCCGCGATGAAACTGCTCTCGCCGCCTGGGGTGACGACGACGCGGTCACCGTCGACGAGCGGAGATTCTGCGTACTTCCAGGTCCACCCGTTGCCAGCCAGCGGCGTTGAGCCGTTGAGGTCGGTTTGCATGTTGAGATGCCAGCGGATCTCGCCAGTGGCCACGTCGAGGGCAACCAGGTCGCCCTCGGTGCCGATCGCGTAGGCAACATCGTCGACGACCGTCGGGGTGGCGCGCGGGCCGCCGTACTCGTCTTCCCACGCCGGGCCGATTGCCGTCATCCACAGGCGCTCCCCGGTCGCGTCGTCGAACGCGACGACGTACTGCTCGTCGTCATGGTCGCCCATCGTGAAGATCCGCCCCCCGGTCACGGAGATGCTGGAGAACCCACCGCCGGCACCTTCGGTCGACCACAGAAGCGGGGGGCCGTCATCGCCCCACGAGTCAATCAAACCGGTATCGGGAGCTTTCCCGTCGCGCTGAACGCCGCGCCATTGTGGCCAGTCGGCCTCCTGGGCGTCGACGGCAGAGGTCGGCATCAGGCCGATCGCGGCAACGAGAAGAAGAGCAAAGATCGAGCGTGCGAAACGAACGGTGGGGTGCACGGACAACTCCAGGGCTAACCGGTTGAGCAGGGTCCCGATAGCGACGGAGGGGACCATCGCGCGCGCTGTCGAAAGGCGCGCACAGGATTCTGCACGGTTGCCGGGCGCTGATTCAAGGACGCCCGCGACGGTCAGCGGATTGCGGTAGCCAAAGTGTCGTGGTGACGAGTGATCAAAGATCGCAGATACGTGCCGATTGTGGACGTCGATTCAAACCCAGCCGCAACGGCAGCTCGGTCCTCCACGTCCGCGGGGATATCCGCGCTCTCGGCGAAGTGTTTGATGTCCCGATAGAAGCCAATCGTGTATGAATCCCAGGCTGCACCCGCGGCGCGCGAAAAGATCAGATTGGGTTCGCGCCCGATCTCATCGAGATAGACGTTCTCCATGGCACGTTGCTCGAGCAGCTCAGCGCGACGCCCCGCCACCGCGAGGAACACCTCGACGTGGAAATAGCCGGCATCGGCAAACCGGTCGGCCACCTCGTCGGCCGACGCGCCCCATACCCAGAGCTCCTCGCGCCAGGCAACGTGAGGGAGCAAGCGCCCCTCGAATTCCTCGTCCGTCTCGCCGGCGCTTTCCCACGCGGCGTTGTTCCGTGCCGCGGTGGCGTCGTCGAAGTGCGCCGAGAAGTCGTCGCCGACGTGGAACAGCAACATCAGATCCCAGTGGTCCCCTTGGCTGTGCCGCATGCGGAACGGACCGATTTCGTTCGCGGCCTGCCAGGTGGGCCAGCGCTCCTCGATCAGGTCCAGCACGGTTTGCAACTCGCCGGGGGCCGCGCGAAGGAACACGGTTCGGTAAAGCTGAGCGTCTCCGTCCTGCGCACTGACGGTTGGAGCGATAGTAGCGATGGCGAGGAGAACGAGGGCCGTGCGGGCGAGAGTTCGCATTGGTAATGCTCCGTGGTTGGACAGACGCCGCAGTGTAATCCCCGAACGTGCTCATCACGCGAATAATGCGCGTGGCACCCGTAGCGTGGACGGCACTCCGATTGCTAGCATCGCCGAGTGGGCAACTCGCGATGATCGCGGGTTGCCGGGTGATTCACGTAATCCGGAGGATTGACGTGGCGGTTCTGCCGGGGCATCGAGCGGCCCACAGAGAACCGGGCGACACTGGGACCCGCCGATACGGTCGCGCTCAGAAAGGAGGTGATTTGGTGTTATCTGACAGATACAGCTTTACGGAGGTGGCAGCCCCGTAGGGGTCTTCTTTCTGAGTCCCGGGAGCCTCGGCTTTCGGGTTTGGTGTGGTTGCACCCTGGAGACGGGGAGTCCCACTGCCACTTACGAGAAGCACAAAGGGCCCCGGCGTTCGAACGCGAGCGCCGGGGCTTTCTCGTGCCCTCTGCTAGGCTCAGCAGCCGTCATGAAAGCCTTGATCATCGTGAACCCGGTGGCCGGCGAGCAGCGCCCGCTGCAAATCGCCGAGAACGCGCGAGCCTTCCTCGACGGCGCGGGGTGGGAAGCTGAAATCCGCGCCACGGAGCGCGGCGGCCACGCCACCGAACTCGCTCGCGACCGAGGCGCGGTGGATCGCGTGATCGTGGTGGGTGGCGACGGCACGCTGCGCGAGACAGTCGCGGGCCTGGACGGTGCTCCCGTACCCGTGGGCTTCATCCCTACGGGCAAAGCCAATGTGATGGCGCGCGAACTGGGCATTCCCCGCACGCCGGCGCAGGCAATTCGCCTCCTCGCCACCGGCGAGCCGAAAGCGATCGACGCGGGCACGGTTGGCGAGCGTATTTTTCTGGCGATGGTCGGCGTCGGGTATGACGGCTGGGTGACGAGCGGTGTCGACGCGTTTCGCGCCCGCCCGTGGGGACAGTGGATCTACCGCCATAGCGGTTCCACGTTGCTCTATGTGCTCGCTGGAATCCCGGCATTGCTTCGCCTGCGACCGACGCGCGCGCGCATCGAAGCCGACGGCCAGCAGCTCTCGGCGGCCTACCCCTCGCTCACCATCAGCAACGCTGCGACGTACTCGATTGGCTGGGAGATGACTCCTGGTGCACGAACCGATGATGGAATGCTGGATCACCAGGCGAATCGAAGAGCCGCGCCGTGGTTCGTGGCATGGACGATCGTCGCTTCGATCCTGAAGGTCCGACTGCCGGGTCTTGTGGCGACCTACGGCAGAGCACGAAGCTATCGAGTGACGGCCGACGAACCCTTCCGTTGGCAAGTGGACGGCGACCCGATGCCGCCTGCGCGTGAACTCGAGATCGGACTCCTGCCGGGCCACGTCCAGCTCATTGTTCCGGCCACGGCCGACTGACATGCGGATTGCCGCGTAGCGCGAACCGGAGCGGCTTGTCAGCCCAGTCCCCGGCGTAGTCCACACCGATCCGCGGCCCGACGGCGATCTGGTGGCTAGGAGGCGCTCGGTGTCGAACCTTCTCGATGAAGAGCTCAGGATCGCTGGTGAAGTCGATGCCGTCCTGATGCCGGTCGATCCCGAGGGCTGCACACAGCTTGCCTGGACCCGAACACAGATCATGGGTTCGCCGCGCGGCGGGCCGGCGCACGCGCATGCTCGTGAGTTCGCCCTCGGGTTGCAGCGCGCGAACAAGCACGGCGACGGGCTCGCCGGCTTCGCCAGCCACCACGTTCACGCAATGGTGCAAACCGTAGATCTGGTAGACGTAGGCGTGCCCTCCTGCCAACCACATGCTGGCGTTGCGTTCGGTACGGCGACCACCGAAAGTGTGGGCCGCCCGGTCGCGTACGCCCAGGTAGGCCTCGGTCTCGACGATGAGTCCGGCAGAGCGACCTGCGGAGGTCTGGTGAATCAGGCGCTGGCCCAGGAGGGCGCGCGCGACAACGCGCGGGTCACGCGTGAAGAAGTCGCGGCCAAGGCGCCCTTCACTCACGACTGAAACGCAGATCGGGCTCCACCAGTGCAGCCGCGTAGTAGCCGAAAACACCAAGGGCCAGCCCGGCGAGCGGATCCATCGCATGGTGATACCCGAGGTACACGGTCGCGACCGCCATGCCGGCGAGCAGCACAGCCAGGACTCGGCTGAGCGCCGGCAAGAACCGGAACGCCACCAGTGTGCAGACCATCGAACCTGCGATGTGCGACGAGGGAAAGGCGGCGCCCACGACACTGTCGCTGGCCTGCAGACTGCGCACCACATCGCCGAGCACGATTCCCTTGAATGGACTGGCCACGAGTTCGGGGTATTGGTCGAGGATCTGCGGTGGGCTCTTCGCCGGTAACAGAACGAAGAGCGCGAAGTTGAGGGCATAGGTCGTCGCGATCGCCCCGTACGCAGCGATTGCACAATCGAGTTGTCGGCGGGCCACGAGCACGACTGGCGCAGCCAGGAACAGGTAGTAGCTGAGGTACGAGAAGACCAGCACTTCGTCAAGAAGCGGCGTCATCCAGGCCTGTACGAGCACCGTCGGGAAGCCGCCGAAAATCGCCAGGTCGGCGGCGACCACGCAGTCCGTGGCCCAGCGACCACGCAGTCCGTGGCCCAGTAGTTGCCCCAGAGGAGTGGGATCTGGAACTCTAGTTGGCCCCACCGGAACAGGAGCAACGGGAGCGGGTAGAGGGCGCGCGCCGTCACCAGAGCCTTGCCGGCGTGCTGGTATCGCAGGATCAGAAGAATGCCGACCACAACTGCGGCATGGATCAGTAGCCGCGGCCCCAGGCCGGGTGCTCCGGCACCGCCAACGGCCATGAGTCCGGACATCCCGAGCGTGTAGGCGATTGCGACGCGGTCTACGAGTCGCATGGTACGAATCATGAGTATCTCCGCGGCGCGGGCGGTCTTGGGGGCGTGTCCGCGATGGGTACCGCTGGGGACGAAGTCTATTTGCTAGGTGCGTCTCGAGAATGCATCGAGTACCATCTTTTAGACCGCTAGTAGCTCACGTTTGGAGTCTTGGTTTCGTGAAGAGAATTTATGTAGGCAACCTATCCTGGAGCACCTCGGACGAGGAGCTCCGTGAATTTTTCTCCCAGTACGGCAACGTGAATGACGCTAGCGTCATCACCGACCGGGACACGGGACGCTCGCGCGGCTTCGGATTCGTCGAGATGGATGACGCTGATGGTGATCGAGCCATCGAAGAAGCGAACGGCGCTTCGCTCGGCGGTCGCAATCTCCGAGTCAACGAAGCCCAGCCTCGCGGATCGCGCGGCGGCGGTGGCGGCGGTGGCGGCGGAGGCCGCTGGTAGGTCTAGCCGACCAAAAGAGTTGAGCGGGCGGTCCGGAAACGGATCGCCCGTTTTTTTTGTCCGGCGCGTAAACGATTCGGCCGATCCATGGGTACGGAACGAGTGACAGCCCCGCGAGGGGTGCATTCACGTAGATCCCAATCGGAGAATTCCATGAAATCGATGCATCGGGCATTTCACCGCGCGCTCATGGGCGGTCTTCTCTTGGCTGTTCTGGCCACCGGCGTTGGCGTCATGCAGCCGTGGGCCGGCACCGCGTCGGCGCAGCATGGCGGCGATCACCAGACAACGCCTGCTGAGCACTACACAGCGATCGCCGGGTATCTGGAGCTGAACGAGGAACAAGAAGACTTCCTCCGCGGCCCCGTGATGAACGCATTGCAGAAGATGGAGGAACTAGGGCAACTCCACGCGGTGATCGCGGCCGAACTCAGTGAAGACCAGAAGACCAAGTTCGCCGGAATCGTGAAGGGCACGCTCGAAGCATCGCTCGGCGGCGGCGCGGGTCACGATGGCGAGGCACACCACGATGGCGGGCATCATGGTGAGGGACGCGACTAGGTCATCCGGGGTCGCGACCGCGGGGGCGTGCACTATGCTCCGGACTGAGAGCCATGAACGACGTGCGGACGCAGACCGATGAGCAGCTCGTGCGCGCCGCGCGGCGTGGCGACGCGGAGGCGTACGATCGCCTTGTCCGTCGCTACATGCGGCCGGCGATGGCGCTTGCCTGGCAGTACACCCACAGCGTCCCTGATGCCGAGGACGTGGTGCAGGAGGCTTTCCATCGCCTGGTGCGGGCTCTCGACCGTTTCGATGACGCTCGATCGTTCAAGACCTGGTTCTACACGATCCTCAGGAACGTGGCTCGAACGTCGGTCGGGCGTGACCGTCGTCGGTCGGCACTGGCACCTCTTACCGTGTTGGAAGAGGAGCCTCCGGCGCCCACAACACTCGAGCCCGGTGACGTCCGGGACGTGGTCAGGGCGCTGGAGGATCTCTCTCCGATGCAGCAAGCCAGCATCCGACTCTGTGACGTTGAGGGGTATACGAGTGGCGAGGCTGCGACGATGCTCGGCGTGAGCGAAGGCACCGTCCGAACCCATTTGCATCGCGGACGGGGACGTCTCCGTACCGCGGCGCACGATCAGCAAGGTATCCTGCCGTGATGGCTGAACGACCTGCATCCGAGTTGCCCGAGGATCCCGGCTACTGGGACGAGTTGGCGACGAGGATCACGCAAGACGCTGCCGGTCCTTTGGCGGGCTATGCCCAGCAAGACCTCTGGTACGGCGCTCTGGCGCGTCGGGCGCCGTGGGTAGCTGCGGCGTCCGTCGCCGCGATCTTGCTGCTATGGCTGAGTCTTCCGGGATCCGATCCCGGGGCAGGGGTGTTCCGGTCAATCGAACGCGCCCTGGCGCCCGATGATCCGGCCGGCGTTCTGGTTGCGGGTGAGTCAGCACCTCCAGTGGCGACCCTGATGGCGGAGTTCCCGCCGGCCATGCACGGAGAGCAACGATGACCGGGCTCGGAGTTCGGGCGGCGGGCGCGCTCCTTTGCGTGTTCGTGCTGGGCGTTGTCACGGGCCTCGCGATCGAGCGGCATCTCGTTGCGCGACCCACGGTGACCCTGATCGCTGGGGCGGGGGAGCACGACCGGCGCATGGGCGAACTCCGTGACGCGCTGGATCTGGACGAGGCTCAGGTTGACGAGATCAACGCACTTGTCGCGACGCATCAAACGGCGGTGCAGGTGCTTTGGGAACAGCTTCGGCCGGAGGTTCAGGCTGCCATGCAGGATGTCCATCTGGAGATTTCGGAGCTACTCCGGCCCGAGCAACGCGAGCGCTTCCACGACTGGCTGATGAGCCATCAGGAAGCAGCAGCCGAAGGGCACCACTAGCCGAGTCGCACCTCCTTCCAACTTGACGTGCCGGCGTTGGTGCCGAGCGTCCGAGGAGCAGACACATGGACAACTTCAAGGTAGCAGTGCGGGCTCTGCGCGCGACTCCGGTGCCGACGTTGGTCGTCATCGTGACTCTTGCGATCGCCATTGGGGCGAACACCGCGATTTTCACTGTGGTCAACGGCGTGCTTCTCGAGCCCATCTATGGGGACGACGAGAGCCTGATGGTTCTCTGGGCCACGACAGGTTCGGAGACATCACGCCTGTCGCCGCCGGACTACCGCGATCTACGTGACACGACAGATGCGTTCGATGGGCGCGTGGCTCTCTACCGTTCTATCGGCTCCACGCTCACAGACTTCGAGGAGCCGGTGCAAGTCGGCTCCTACACCGTGACGGCCCGGTTGTTCCGCACGCTGGATGTGTCCCCCGCATTGGGCCGCTTCTTCACGGATGCTGACGAAGTGCCCGGCGGTCCACGTCGAGTGGTCATCACTCACCAGTCCTGGACGCGGCGCTTCGGATCAGACCCCAACATCATCGGCACTACCGTCGGCCTGGACGGTCGTCCCTTCGTTGTGGTCGCAGTCACTGAGCCGGGGTTCCAGTTCCCTCCAGGCGACGACGAGGCAGAGATGTACTTCGCCATGCCACTGAGCGACCAGGTGCTTCTCGATCGCGATCACCGCATGTTCGACGCGATTGGCCGCCTTGCTGATGGAGTTACACAGGAATCGGCGCAGGCAGAGATCGGCGCCATGGCCGCGGAGCTGTCACGTCGGTTCCCCGACTCCAACGAAGGCTGGGGCATGACGCTGCGCCCGCTGCGGTCGGAGTTGCTCGGGGACCTGGGCCCGACATTGTGGGTCCTTGCCGGCGCAGTGTTCATGGTGCTGCTCACCGCCTGCGCCAACATCGCGAACGTCCTCGTCGCGCGATCGAGCGCGGCAGGTCGAGAGTTTGCGGTACGCGCCGCTCTGGGCGCCCGCCCGAGTGATCTTTGTAAGCGATCCCTGGCGGAGAGCGCGGTGCTCGGGGGGCTCGGTGGCCTGGGTGGTATCGGCGTGGCGTTCTGGGGCGTCAGCATTCTGCGCGGTGTGATGCCGGCCGACATCCCCCGCGCAGCGACGATCTCAATCGACGGCCGGGTGCTGGTTGTTGCTCTCGGACTATCGCTCGGAGCCACGTTGTTGTTCGTGTTGCTGCCGGCTTTGCGGAGCATGAGTCCGCAACTGCACGACCTACTGAAGCCCGCGGGCGCTTTACAGGCTCAGAGTGGGAGCGCCGCGCGCGTCCGCGAGGTGATGGTGGTGGCCGAAGTTGGTCTGGCCATCGTGCTCCTCGTGGCCGCCGGTCTCATGGTGCGCAGCTTCGCGCGGCTCAGTCGCGTGGATCCCGGTTTCGCCCAGGACGGAGTGGTGGCCGCAGCGGTGAAGGTGCCGACGACCCGCCAGGGTCGCGCCGAATGGCGCCCCTTCTTCGAGGGGGTCGTGGATCAAGTCGGACGCGCTCCGGGTGTGCTCGCCGCGGGTGCCGTCAGCGACCTGCCCATGAGCGAAGTCGGTATCGGTCTCGAGCTCGAGTTCGCGGTGGAGGGCTACGACGCCGTCGATCGGACAGCGAATCCCTACGGTAACGTGCGCCTGGCAACCCCGGGCTACTTCGACGCGATGGGCATGCGGATTGTGGCTGGAAGGACCCTGCGATCCGGCGACTCCGTGGCGGAGCGCATGCCCGCCGTGGTCAACGAGACATTGGCCAATCGCTATTTTCAGGAACACGACCCGATCGGCCGCTCGATCACAATCGAGAGTCTCGGCCCGGTCGAGATCGTTGGTGTTGTCGCCGACATCCGGCATGGGGGACTCGCCTCGAAGTACGAGTCCGAGATCTTCGTTCCCTACGGGCGGATCGCCGGCCCCGAGATGCACATTGTCGTGCGATCCAGCCTGGATACGGCCGCCGCCGCCGCGGTGATCCGCGACACGCTGAAGCGAATTGATCCGGAGATTGCACCTCGCGATGCAGCAGCCATCTCGGACCTTCTCTGGGAGTCAGCGGCGCGCCCGCGGTTCAACACGGCACTTCTGAGCGGGCTCGCACTGTGCGCCGCGCTGCTGGCCGCGGTGGGGACCTACGGCATCGTGGCCTATTCGGTCTCGCAGCGAGTCGCCGAAATCGGCATTCGCATGGCGCTAGGAGCTGATTCCGCGGCAACTCGCGGCATGATCGTGAAGCAGGCGTTACGGATCGTGGGCATCGGGGCGCTTGTTGGTTTGCTGGGCGCATTGGGGGCAACCCGGTTCCTCACACAACTCCTGTTCGAAACCGGTCCGACGGATCCATTGACCTACCTCGTGGTCCTTGGCGCTGCCCTCGCTGTGGGGCTTGTGGCGGCCTGGGTGCCGGCGCGGCGCGCGACGAAGATCGATCCTGTGGTGGCGCTTCGCGAGAGGTAGCCCGTCGACCGTCGCCTTTGCGAAGTAGCTTGGCGGGTCGCGGAATGCTATTGCTAGAGGGTAGGGCTGGTCGCTCAGGCGACTGTCCGCTCCCACCGTGCTCCGGCGGCCAGCTCCGCCGGTACGCGCACCGCCATCACGTTTGCTACCGCCGAGCCCATGTCCAATCGACCCTCACGACGCCTATTTGCCGCGGTTCTGACAGGCCTGCTTCTGGTCGCAGTACCCGCACTGGCCGCATTTGCCGAACGGTGGTCTGTCGAACTCGACAAGGGCGTGGCCGGCGGTCTCGCCGCGGATGGCATGGGACGCGTCTTTGCCACGGTTCAGAAGAACTCGGGAAGCCTTCTGCACGCCTTCGATGCCGACGGCTCGGCACTCTGGGAAGTGAAGCGCAAGGACACCCTTGCGGGCGTTGCGATGTCTGCGGATGAGAGTTCGGTGATAGTGGCCGGCCACGCGAAGTCCGGGAAGATCGTGGTCGAGGCGTTCGACCCAGCCACGGGCGACAGCCAGGGAGTGACCTCGTTCAATCCCGCGAACAACTACAAGGCGCGCGATGGCGCATTCGTGTCGGTTTCGGACAAGACCGGCGTGGTCTACGTCGCCGCCCCGATTCGCAAGTCCGGTGTTTGCTGCGCGTACATGATCGGGCAGCTCGACGCAGACGGAACGCTTCAGTGGAACCACCGCACCGGCTCAGCGGACGGCGCCACGGCCACCGTAGCCTCGATCGGCGCAGACCCAAAGGGGAAGGGCGTCTTCGTCTCCGGGAGTGCCCTGGTGGATGGCGTGGATACGCCGTTCATGGCTCGCTACGCCGCGGACGGCTCGGAGAAGTGGCGCACGTTCCGAGACCCGACTTCCACGGCTGCCGGAATCACGGTGTCCAACAACGGGAAGAAGATCTTCTTGTTCAACAAGAAGCCGGGGGCGAACTTCTTCGAGGTGGGGCTGTTCAACAACAAGGGGAAGTCGAAGTGGTTGCGGCCTCTCTTGCTGACCGGCTCGGCCGGGTCTCGTGGCTCGATTCAGCTGTCCGACAACGGCAAGTTACTCTACATGGTCGCAAGCGTGCTCGATAACTCCTTTGCCGAGCATGGCTTCATGATGCGCACTGATACGAAGACCAGCGGTCCCATGATTGTCAGGACGGAGTCCGAAGACGCCACCCTCTCCAGCTGGTTCCGACACGTGGCGCTCGACTCCAACGGGGAGCCCGTTGTTTTCGAGCAACGCTTCAACGTGGAGACGGGCGCGCAGCTCCCCCCCAACGTCATTGCCTACGACGAGTAGCCCGGCGCTGCGCTCAGTCCGCGCGTAGGGTCTTGACGGGGTCGATGGCGATGGCACGTCGCGCCGGAATCAGACTGGCCAGCACCGCCACTATCGCGAGAACGCCAGCACCCGAGGCATAGGTGACGAGGTCAGTCGGTGCTACTCCGTAGAGCAGCGAACTGATGAGCCGCGCGGCTCCAGCGGCGGCCACCAGGCCGATCGCGATGCCAGCCGCAACCCAGACCATGCCCTGGCCGACTACCCAGCGCGCGACGTCAGCGCCACGGGCGCCCAAGGCCATGCGGATTCCGATTTCTCGATTCCGCTGAGCTACCGAATTAGCTACGACTCCGTAGATTCCGATGGCCGCGAGCGTCATTGCGAGCCCGGCGAAGAGCGTAACGAGCCGAGCGGCAAAGCGTTGCTCCGCGACCGACGACTCCACAAGGGCATCCAGCGTGGTCACACCCTCGATCGTCTGATCAGGATTCACCGCCCAGATCGCTTCATTGATTGCTCGTTGGGCCTCGCTCGGGAGGCCGCGCGTCCGGACGACGAGTGTCATTCCCGATCTCGTGACCTGCTTGTGCGGCGCGTAGACCACGTTCGCTACCTCTTCATCGAGGCTCGATTGCTTTACATCGCCGACGACGCCGATGACGGCGATCTCGAACGACGACCCCACAGCTTGAATACGCTGCCCGATCGGGTCGCCGTCAAAGTGCCTTGCGGCGAACGACTCGTTGATGATGCCGCGCACCTCGCCGGCGTCACGGTCATCGCGGAGATCGAAGTCGCGGCCCGCCACCAGCGGAATGCCCATGGCGTCGAAGAGGCCGTCGGAGGCGAATCGCAAGGCCGCGGCCGGCTCCTGCCCTTCGGGCGCGGCCGGCTGCCCGGCGACGCCGAAGCGGAAATCCTCACCCTGGAACGTGTCCGGCGTGAGCGGCATTGGCCGAACGACTCCGGCCGCAAGCACGCCCGGTTGTTGGCGGACCTCGGTCAGAACCTCGGTGAAGAAGCGCTCCGTGTCTCCTGACTCGGTCAGCTTGTAACTCGGGGCTGCCACGCGCATCGCAACTGTGCGCTCCATCGCAAACCCAGGTTCGACGTTCAAGAGTTCGTCGAGGCTTCGGAGCAGAAGTCCGGCGCCGATTGCCAGCACCAGAACGAGCGCAACCTCTGCGATCACGAGCGCGCCGCGTAGACGGTTGCGCGAGCGTGATTCGCCACCCGCTCCGCTACCGAGGCGCAGACCTGTCTGGAGATCGCCTCGCCAGACGGAGAGCGCTGGTGCGAGTCCGAAGAGCAGGCCTGTCAGGAGGGATGTGGTCATGGCCACTACGACGACGACGGGATCCATCCCGACCTCGGAAAGACGGGGGACCTCCGCGGGCGCGACCGCCACCAACGCTTGGACCGAAGCTCGACCGATGACCAGGCCCACGAGCCCTCCAAGCACTGCGATGAGTGCTGACTCGGTGATGAGCTGGCGTACCAGGCGGGCACGACCTGCGCCGAGCGCCGAGCGCACGGCAAACTCTCTGGCGCGTCCCTGTGCCCGCACGAGCATCAGATTGGCGATGTTCGCGCAGCAGATAAGGAGAACCCCGCCCACGGCGCCCAGAAGGGCCAGCAGCGGCGTCCGCACCTGTGCGGTTAGCTGCTGCTGCAACGGGAGCATGGCGACCGCCGTGAGGCGCTCGTTCGAGTCGGGATATTCAGTGGCCAGGCGCTGCGCGACGCTCGTGAGGTCGGCCTGCGCGGCTTCGAGTGTGACGCCGGGCCGCAGCCGGCCCACCACGGCAAGAAACCGGATGTAGCGCTGCCGAGGAATCCCGCTCTCCGGGATGATCGAAAGCGGCACCCAGATCTCGGCATCCTTGGAGGGATATTCGAAGCCCGGAGGCATGACACCGATCACCTCGAACGGTGTGTCGCTCAGCGTGATCGTTGAGCCGACCACGTCGGATCGTCCTCCGAAACGGTTTTGCCAACTGCTGAAGGAGAGCACGGCAACCCGATTTTCGCCGTCGGCGTGGTCGGCGTCGGTGATTGTGCGCCCGTCTAGCGGCGCCGCGGCGAGTGTGGTGAAGAAGCCCTCCGCCACATAGTGCGCTGCGATCCTCTGCGGCTCGCCGTCGCCGGTGAGCACGAACCCGCCGACGTCGACGTTCGGGAATGCGGTGATCTCGGTGAACGAGGAGTTCTGCTCGCGCCAGTCCGCCAGATCCGGCGGGGACACGGTGCCGCGCCGGAGGTCGCGCTCAGGATAGGCGGCATAGATCCGGACGAGTTCGTTGGCGTCAGGATAGGGGAGTGGTTGCAGCAACACCGCATTCACCATGCTGAAGATCGCGGAGTTGACTCCGATCCCGAGAGCGATGGTCAGCAGCGCCGCGACCGCGAAGACGGGGCTCTTCAGCAACGAGCGGAAGCCGAAATGGACGTCTTTCAGAATCGAGATCAACACTTCAACGAGTCCGGAGTGGGGAGATTGGGGCGACAGGAGTGGGGGGCGCCGGAGCGGGCGCGACGCGCGCGAGGAGCCAAGCCGAAAGACCTGGCCGCAATACCAGACGGTGGCGAGGAGCCGCCGGCCTGAGGCTCGCAGCGCCGCGTATTCCTCGCGTAGATCACCGATGACGAAGTCGGCCTGCCCGGATGGAGCGAGGCGGTGGCGCAGCCAGGTCTCGGCCAACGCGGGAGGAACGGATCGGTGGGGTTTCATTGGTCGCGCAGTGCCTGCTCGAGACCCTCGGACAGGTTTGCGATCGCGCGTTGCGATGCACGCAGCGCCTCGACACCGTCGGCGGTCACCGTGAACCTGCGACGCGGTATCCCGCCTCGCTCAGGCGTCGACTCCTCGACTTGCCAGTCGAGAAATCCTTTCTCTTGCAGGCGAGTCAGCGTTCCGTAGAGTGCGCCCCGGGCCACCCGTCGATCGGCGCGCCCTTCGATCTGTTCGCGAACGCGAATGGCGTGCGCGTCATCGGTGAGCTGCATCACGGCGAGGAGCACGAGGTGCTCGAACTCACCCAGGAAAGTATTGGAGCCCATGGATTCGATGTCCTTGTAAGTCGGTGTCTAGAATCAAGACATCGACTACATTACAGACACCGCGCGATGGGCGCAAGGGACTTCCGACCCGACAGCTATCTACCCAGCGAGCGGTTACTGTACGATGTACACAAACGTCGCAAGTATCCCTATCTGGCCCCAAAGGAAGTATGCGTTCAACGATCTTGCTGCTGGCACGGACGTATCTCCGTCTGTGCGGATCTCGGTATCCGGCTGAAGTATTGCTGGATGTTCGCGAGGAACTCGAGCGCCGTCGCACAGCCGGGCTAGGGGCGCTGCGAGCCTTTGTCTGGGCGCTCCGACAGGTAGCCGTTGTCGGGCTCTACGAGCTCCGCGACTGGTATCGACTTCCGCGGCAGGTTCGGCCCGGACTCGCCTTCGCGTTGAGCGTTCGCAGTATCTGGAGACGGCCCGCCGTACCCCTCGTGGCCGCCACGACACTCGGGCTCGGTTTCGGCGCCGCCGCGGCCATCTACGGGACCTATGCCGGCTTCAATCGCCCGCTTCCGTTGCCCGACGGCGATGGAGTGCGGTGGGTACGGCTTCTGGACGATCGCGGCCGCGCCGTGTCGATCGATGGGGAGGATCTGCGACTCGTAGCGGACTTGCCTGAAGCGTTCGATCAGGTCGGCGCCATGCAGACCGCTTCGTTGAGCCTTCGTTCGCGACTCGGCTATCCCGTGCGGGTTCCCAGCGCCGCCCTCACGCCGGAGTTGTTCGAACTTCTCGGAGCGGCGCCCGCGTTGGGTCGCCTGCCGGCGCTTGGCGAAGAGGATGTAGTCGTTCTTGGACACGAAATCTGGCGCGACCATTTCGAATCCGATCCAGCCGTCATCGGTCAGGAAGTTCGAGTGGACGGAGTCCCGCGCCCGATCGTCGGCGTGATGCCGCCGGGGCATGAATTCCCGTTCAGCGAGCGCGTCTGGACCTCTCTGAGTCCAACGGCAGAAACTTCCGGCATGGAGATCGTGGGCCGCCTGGGAGCTGGGGTTGAGGTCCAAGGCGTGGCCGACGCGATCTCGAGCCGGCTGCATGCGCGGCGACTGGCCAGAGACGATACGGCCTCCTCGCTTCGCGTGGAAGTCCCGCCATTCACCGAGAAGCGCGGCGAGGGCGGGGAGAATCTGATTCTGGCCACGTTGCTGGTCCTGGTCGTCGCCCTTGTGCTGGTGTCGTGTTCCAACGTCTCCAACCTGCTGCTGGCACGTGCCCTCGGTCGTGTAGATCTGCTAGCTGTTCACGCCGCGATCGGCGCTGGCCCAGCGCAGGTATTCGTGCAGATGCTCACCGAGGCCTTGCTGATTTCTCTGGCGGGAGCGGTGGTTGGTCTTGGGCTTTCAGCTGCGGCCATCAACTACATCCAGAGCACGCTGTCCGGTCACTGGGGCTACTACTGGATGCGTGTTCAGTTCGAGCCCGCCGTGGTGCTGTTCACGCTCGGGCTTGCTGTGGTTGCGGGGACGGTCGCGGGTCTACTGCCTGCCGTTCGGTTGTTCCGCACAGATCTCAGCGACGTCTTGCGGGCCGGGTCCGCGGCGGTGGCTGGGAGCGGTCGCGGACGGCTGTCTGCTGGACTGTTGAATGTGCAGGTAGCGGTCTCCGCCCTGGCCCTGATCATCGCGAGCCTCATGGGGGGCGCCTTGTTGCGCTCGAGACCTGCGCCAGAGCTCCGCGCAGACGACGTTTTCATACTCAGTGTTTTCCTGGACGGCGCGCGCTACGAGGAGTCCGAGGACCGCCGAACGTTCCGCGATGCTGTGGCCGCCGGAGTGGCAGCGCGCGGCGAGGTTTCGGAGGTTGCCTGGGCCAATGTCGTTCCGGGCCTTGCGAATTCTTTCGAACGCTTCGAAATCGAGGGAGTCGACCGCGACCCAGACACACGGCCGGTGGGTGCTCCGGTGATCGTCGCGGACGCCGGCTACTTCGAGATCTTTGACGTTCGGCCGGTTGCCGGCGAGGGGCTGGACGGTTTCTCGGGAACTGACGAACTCGTTGCCGTGGTGAATAGCAGTTTCGTTGAGGCGCACTTTGCTGGACGCCCCCCACTCGAGCAGCGCCTCCGACTGCAACGCACGGGCAACGAACGTTGGGCGCGCATCGTGGGCGTAGTTGCGGACTTGCCGGCGTACCGCGGTGAGGACGCCCGATCGCGCGCCCGGATTTATGTGCCCTTCGAGGCGGTCGAGCCCCGCTCCTTCCACGTGCTCTTCACGGGCACGGACGATGCGACCCAAGCCGTGCACGCCGAGTTGTCGAGTATCGAGCCGGACCTCGGCGTGAGCCCGCTGTTTGGGCTCGGCGGGCAGACGCGAGTGAGCGACGTCGTGGCGTTCATCAGTCGCATTTACCAGACCGGTGGACTCCTCGCGGTGCTCGGCGGCGTGAGCACCGCGTTGGTTGCGCTGATCGGTCTCTACGGAGCCCTGGCATTCGAGGTGCAGCGGCGGCTGGCTGAGATTGGAGTGCGGAAGGCGCTGGGCGCCGACCGTAATTCAGTGTTGCGGTTTGTCTGCCGAACCGGGTTGCGGGGCGTCGCGCCGGGTCTCCTTCTGGGCCTTCTCATGAGCGCGGGATTCAGTCCACTGCTCGGGGTGTTTCTTGGCCGCATGAACGCGCGCGATCCGTTCGTGTATAGCGGCGTGTTCCTGGCCTTCGTGGCCGTTGCGGCGGCCGCGACACTGGTTCCGGGTATGCGCGCGGCCCGGGTCGACCCGGTCGAAGTCCTACGGGCCGATTGAGGAGGGCGCGAGCCATGGCACACGACTATCTCGGCGAATTCGAACACCTGGTGCTGCTCGCCGTGATTCGGCTCGACTCCGAAGCCTACGGCGCTCCGATAAGGCGCCTGATCGCCGAACGAGCTGAGCGTGATGTCTCATTCGGTGCCGTCTACTCGACACTGCGCCGCCTGGAGGCGAAGGGCTACATCGGGTTCACGGTCGAGCCCTCGACATCTCCCGAAGGCGGACGACCACGGCGAATCGCGCACCTCACAGAGTCAGGGCAGCAGGCCGTGGATGCCGCGCGGCGACGGTTGGAGCGCATGTCGGATTCGTTGTCGGAACGAATTCCGGTGGGGCCGAACTAGCCGAGGCGTTGGGCTTCCGTTTCGTCCGGCGGCGCACCTTCCTGGGGAATCTCGTCCTCAGGCGCCACAGGCGCGCCCGCCGCTGGTGGCTCGTAGATGCCGGATCCCTGTCCAACGGAGCGGAGCAACCACCACATGCCGAACGCAACGGCTAGCAGCGCCCCCAACATGACCACGATGGAGATCTTGTTCCACTTCGACAGCTTGAACGGCTCGGGTTCGGGTCCATGCTCGCGCGCCGCCTCGATCAACCGGTCGGCGCACTCCGGGCATTCCTTGCAGTGCTCGATGATCCTGAACTTCTTGTAACGCCCGAGTTCTTCGCGGGCGTAGTTGATCAGGTCGCGTTCCGACGGATGTTCCATGGCGTGGATTGTAACCGTTGAGCCGTTTCACATGGCGGCGCTGGCCATGGTGGGGGTGGCGGGCTAGGCTCCGGGCCCATGCAGACGACAGATATCCAATTGGCGCCGGTCCGCCGCTCGGCGCGGCGACGTCCTGGACCCACTTTGGCGGTCGCGGCTCTCGCGATGGTCGCGATCGTCTCGACGACTGCGGGCGGAGTTCTGGGCCAGGATGCCGAGGCACCGCGGCGCGAAGTCACCATTCCTGGCACCGACATCGCCTTTCACCTTGTCCGCCTGCCCGGGGGAGCGTTCGACCAGGGCACTGCGGACGCGACCGTGGGCGATGATGACGAGCGCCCGCTGCGGACAGTGGAACTGTCGCCGTTTTGGATCGGCATCCATGAGGTCACCCACGACGAGTACGAGGTGTTCCGCTTTCGTGGACTCGATGACCATATTGGTGAGCCCGGGATCGATTTCGACGCGGACGGAGTAAGTCGGCCTACACCGCCCTATGAAGACCCAGCGCACGGGCTTGGCAAGGAAGGTCACCCCGCGACGGGCATGACGCGTCGTGCCGCGCTCGAGTACGCCCGCTGGTTGTCTCTCAAGACCGGACGACTCTTCCGGCTACCCACCGAGGCGGAGTGGGAATATGCCTGTCTGGCCGGCGCTTCCGGCGCCGGCACCGCGTGGACCGACCACCAGAGTTCGGGCGCACATCAGCGAGTCGGCGAGACGACGCCAAACGGTTGGGGCCTGTTCGATATGCAGGGCAACGTGTCGGAATGGGTACTCGACTCGTACGACGACCAGGCTTATGCAGTGCTCTCCGATCCACAACCCGCCGCCGATCCAGTGGCGGGTAACCCTCCGCGTGGTCGCGGCATCGTCCGGGGCGGGGGATTCGACGACCCGCTACTCCGCTGCGCCGACCGATTGCCGGAGCAGGCCGCGTGGAAACGCCGCGATCCACAAATCCCCAAGAGTCCGTGGTGGAATACGGACTCGCCGCACGTTGGCTTTCGACTCGTGAGCCCCGATGAGGACCTGACCCTGGATCAGATCAGCAACTACTGGAAGGATTTACTCGGCGCGCAGTAGCGTCCGTTGTAACTGGAGACCGAGATGAACCGACGCGATTTCATGCGCACAGGGACGTTCGCCGCGATGGCGGGCGTTCCCATGAACGTCCGCACCGAGCCTCTGAATGTGACCCCCGCAACCGCCGATGCGATCCGGGTTGGCGTGGTGGGATGCGGCGGACGCGGCACGGGAGCCACCGTGCAGGCATTGAGTACCAAAGCTGATGTGAAGCTCGTTGCGATGGCGGACGCCTTCGCGGACCGTCTCGACGGGGCCTACGAAGTGCTTACGAGCTACGAGCGCGAAGACTGGATGGGCGGCAGCGGCGATCTCACCGCGCGGATCGACGTGCCGGAAGAACGTCGATTTGTTGGTTTCGACGCTTACAAGGATCTGTTGCCCCACGTCGACGTCGTCCTGCTCGCGACACCGCCGGCATTCCGACCGATCCATTTCGACGCCGCGGTCGAGGCCGGCAAACATGTCTTCATGGAAAAGCCGGTCGCCACCGACGCACCCGGGATCCGGCGGGTCCTCGACGCGGCCGCTCGTGCCAAAGACTCGAAACTCAACGTCGTGGTCGGCCTCCAACGACGCTACCAGTCGATCTATCGCGAGTGGGTCGATCGGCTCCATGCCGGGATGATCGGAGACATGGTGCTCGGGCGCGTGTACTGGAACAGCGCCGGGGTCTGGGTGAAGGAGCGCGAGCCGGGCCAGACCGAAATGGAGTACCAGATGCGCAACTGGTACTACTTCAACTGGCTGTGCGGCGACCACATCGTGGAGCAGCACATCCACAACCTCGACGTGGCCAACTGGGTGATGCAGGGGAACCCGGTGCGCGCGCAGGGACAAGGCGGTCGACTCGTACGCCGCGGTAAGGAATTCGGCGAGATTTTCGATCACCACTTCGTCGAATTCGAATACGACAACGGCGGCCGCGTGCTGAGTCAGTGTCGGCACATGCCCGACTGCATGCACCGGGTGACCGAGGGCTTCCATGGCACCAGTGGCACGGCTCCGCGCCCGGGCACGATCGTGTCCTCGACGGGGAACACCTTGTTCGAGCACGACGACTCTGAAGACCCGAATCCGTATCAGGTCGAACACGACAAGCTGTTTGATGCACTCACTGCGGGGGAGCATCGCTACGCTGATGGCGAGACGGGCGCGCACGCGACGATGACCGCAATCATGGGTCGCATGGCCACGTACTCTGGCCAGGTCATCGAGTGGGATGAAGCGCTCGAGTCGGACTTGAAGTTGGTCCCCCACGCGTTCGCCTGGGACGCCACGCCGCCCGTCGTGCCCGACGCGGATGGGCGGTACGCCGTGCCGCATCCCGGCAAGACCCGCGCGATGTAGGAGCGATCATGAAACGACGTGATTTCGTTCGCACTTCGTTGGCCACCATTGCCGCGGGAGCCGTTGCCGGCTCTTCCGAGGCGGCGTCGCGAGGCCAGGCCGCGGGCGAGCCGTTCACATGCGACTTCGCGCCGCACTTCGGCATGTTCCGCGAGCACACCGGCGAGGACGTGGTGGCACAGCTTGAGTTCATGGCCGACCAGGGGTTCAGGTCGCTCGAAGACAACGGCATGAAGGGTCGGTCGGTGGCGGACCAGGAGCGCATCGCCAACGAAATGACGCGGCTGGGGATGCGCATGGGCGTGTTCGTGGCGCACACGATCTACTGGAACGAACCCAACCTCGCCAGCGGTGATGCCGAGCACCGCGCGGAGTTCCTGCGGGAGGTGGAGGAGTCGGTTGAGGTCGCCAAGCGGGTGAACGCTCGCTGGATGACGGTGGTGCCGGGGCATGAGGATCTGCGTCAGAGTCCCGAGTTCCAGTTGGCGCACGTGGTGGAGACGTTGAAGCAGGCGTCGGCGATTCTCGAGCCGCATGGGCTGGTGATGGTTCTCGAGCCGCTGAACCCGCGCAGCCATCCGGGGCTCTTCCTGAAGCGAATCCCTCAGGCCTACGTGATCTGCAAGGCGGTGGATTCTCCGGCCTGCAAGATCCTCAATGACCTGTTCCACCAGCAGATTACGGAGGGCAATCTGATCCCGAATCTGGACGATGCCTGGGACGAGATCGACTACATCCAGATCGGCGACAACCCTGGCCGCAAGGAGCCGACCACAGGTGAGATCAACTACGCGAATGTGTTTCAGCACATCCGCGACAAGGGGTTCACAGGCATCTACGGGATGGAGCACGGCAACTCGCGCGAAGGTCGCGAGGGAGAACGAGCCGTGATCGACGCCTATCGCAGCGTCGACGCGAGAGGCTAGACGTGTTTCGCCAAGCTTGCTGGCGGTGGGTTGGCGTTGTCAGCCTGGCGTTGTGGCTCGCGGCCTCCGTAGCCGCCGCGCCGGTTATCCCCGCGAGCTACGAAGTCACGATTCGTCGCGACGCGTTCGGTGTTCCGCATAGCCATGGCGCGACGGACGCCGATGCGGCCTACGGGTACGCGTGGGCGCAGGCGGAGGACAACTTCTGGCAGATCGAGGAGAATTTCCTGCGCGCCTCGGGACGAGCGGCCGAGGTTCATGGCGAGACGGCGTTGCTCGACGACTGGGTGAACCATTCGATGCGGGTCGTGGCGCTCGCACAAGACGAGTACGCGGGCGCCGACTCGTCGCTGCGCGCGATTCTCGACGCATACGCGGCCGCCGTGAACGACTGGGCGGCGTCGACCGGGACCGCCTTCCGGGCGCTCGATCGGGTCGAGCCGTGGCACCCGTTAGCCCTGATCCGCTACCTGTACTTTCAGCGCGGCTTTCTCGGCGCCGCGCGCTTGCAAGGCGTCGAATACCGGGAGGCCTTCGAGTTCCTGAACGGGGAGGTCGACGGCGCCGCCGCCGACCCGCGCGATTCGACCCGCTACCTTGCCCTCGCAACCGACCCGCGGGACGACTGGCTGGCCGCTGCTGCCGACAGCGCGGTCTGGCCGGATCGTCACGGCGGGCAGGGCTCTAATTCCTGGGCCGTGAGTCCCGCGCGGAGCGCATCCGGCAATGCGCTGCTGTTCATCAACCCGCACCTGCCGCACTTCGGTCCCGCACAGGTGTACGAAGCGCACCTTTCGAGCGACGCTGGGTGGAACTTCACCGGGTACGGCAGGTTTGGGTTCCCGATGCCGTATGTCGGCCACAACCCTGACCTGGGGTGGGCCAGCACCGACAACGCGGCCGACCTTACCGACGTGTACGTCGAGCACTTCGTCGGCGTGGGCTCGGCGCCGAAGTACCGCTGGGGTCAGGAATGGCTCGACCCCGACAAATGGTCGAGCACGGTACGCGTGCGTCGCGGCGACCGGCTGGATGAGGTGGAACTGCACCACCTCGCGACGCGCCACGGCCCGGTGCTCGGCCATCGCAACGATCGCATGCTCAGCGTCCGCATGGCAAAGCTCGATGGGCATGGCTGGTTGGCTCAGTGGTACGCGATGGGGAAGGCACGATCGCTCGACGAGTTCCGGGCGGCGGTCCAGCCCCTCGACATGCTCTTCGGCAACTATCTCTACGCCGATCGCGCGGGGAACATCTTCTACGTCTACAACGCCGCCATTCCGATGCGCGAGGAGTCCCTCGACTGGACGCTGCCGGTGGACGGTTCCGACCCGGCGACCGACTGGCGCGGCTACCACTCCATGTCCGAGCTGCCGCAGTTGCTGAATCCGGCTGCGGGCTGGATCCAGAACTGCAACTCCACGCCGTTCCTGTCGAGCGCCAGCGACAATCCGCTGCCCGCCGACTTCCCGTCGTACATGGCGCGCGAGCCCGACACCGCCCGCGCCATGGGTGCGCGAGCGATCCTGAGTAGTCGCGCGACCTTCGACTTCGAGGAGTGGACTCGGCTGAGCTACGACACGCGCATGGCGGCTGCAGATGAACTCGTGCCGCGGATTCTCGATGCGGCGACCGCCGCATCACTATCCACCGATGCGGAGGACGCAGTCGAGGTTCTCCGAGCGTGGAATCGGCGCGCCGCACTCGACTCAGTCGCGACAACGCTCTTCGTCACCTGGGGCGAGCAGGGCGGACTGCAGGCCGGTGACGCCATGGCCACCCTCGCGGCACTCGAGATGGCAATCGAGGTGCTCCAAGCCGATTGGGGAAACTGGCGCGTGGCGTGGGGCGAGATCAATCGTGCCCAGCGCGTGCACTCCAGCGGCGACGAGCCGTTCGACGATTCCCGCCCGAGCCATCCGGTGGTCGGCGTGCCGAGCTGGGCGGGGGCAAGTTTCACGTTCTGGTCGGCGCCTCGCGAGGGCCTCGGGCGGCGCTACGCGACGGGCGGGAACTCGTATGTCTCGGTGGTTGAATTCGGCGAACGTGTACGCGGGCGCTCGCTGATGCCGTTCGGTCAGTCGGCCGACCCGGCGTCGCCGCACCACCTGGATCAGATCGCGCGCTACGCGAACGGATTCTACAGAAGCGCATGGCTCTATCTCGACGATGTGAAAGCCCATGCTGCGCAGGAATATCGCCCGGGTCACGAGCCATCCTAGAATCGCCCACATGAAACACAAGCGGATTATCAGCAGCGCACTGGTACTGGGAGCGCTCGCAGCGTCGCTATCGTGTGGCGAGCGCCCGGAAGACGTGGAATCCGTGAGCGTGGAGGTCACGCCGTACTTCGCTGCGGCGATCCAGGCTGGCAACTGGATCCGCTCCACAGCGATCGATTCGGAAGCGGGCCGGGCGTGGCCCGCCGACCCGCTCGACACCGCGACCGTCGTCACGAACCTCTACACCGGCACGCCGGGCGTGGTGCTCTTCTTTCTCGAGTTGGCGTCGCACACGGGTGACGTCGGGTATCTCGACGATGCCCGCGCCGGTGCCGACTATCTGCTGGCGCGACTAGTGGCCGATCCGTCGCCGGGCGAGGACGGCGCCGTCGTGGATGCCACAGTCCAGAGCGCGGGGCTGTACACCGGTGTCGCGGGAGTTGGTTTCGCTCTTCACCAGACGTACCGCGCTACCGGCGAGGCGAAGTACCTGGCTGGCGCCGAGCGTGCCGTCGCCGCGATCCATGCTCAGGCGCGCGAGCACGATGCTGGCGTTGACTGGATCGACTCCACGGACATCGTGAGCGGCGCTGCGGGCACAGGATTGTTCCTGCTCTATGCGGCCCGCGAGATGGGTGATGCCGCCTCGCTTGAACTCGCCGAGAGCGCCGGACGCCTGCTGCTGACCCAGGCTGAGGAGGGGGAGGGTGGCGCGAGCTGGCGAATCAACGCCGACTATCCGCGCGTGATGCCGAACTTCTCGCACGGCACCGCCGGCGTGGCCTACTACATGGCAGCGCTCTATGAGGCGACCGGCGAGGTCGCGTTTCTCGATGCGGCAACCTCCGGGGCGCGGCAGCTGCTCGCCCTGGCCGAGACCGAGGGCGACATCTGCCTGGTGTTTCATCACTCGCCCGACGGCGAGAACCTGCAGTACCTAAGCTGGTGCCATGGCCCGGCTGGCACCGCGCGGACTTTCTACAAACTGTACGAACTGACCGGTGACCCCGAGTGGATGGACTGGGTTCGGCGCTCGGCGAACGGCGTCTATCAGAGCGGCGTGCCCGAGCAACTCACGGAAGGGTTCTGGAACAACGTCGGTCAATGCTGCGGGTCCGCCGGGGTTGCCGAATTTTCACTGGCCATGCACCGACTCACCGCTGACCGCGAACACCTCGGCTTCGCTCAGCGTGTGGCGGACGACCTGTTAGCTCGCGCCACCGTGTCGCCTGAGGGGCTGATGTGGGTGCAGGCAGAGAATCGCGTCCAGCCGGACTTTCTCGTGGCCCAGACCGGGTACATGCAGGGCGCAGCCGGGATCGGAATCCTGCTGTTGCACATGGACGCCGCCGTTCGCGGCGAGCCTCATCAGGGCATCGTGTTTCCCGACGCCCCCTACTAGTCAGGAGTCCACTGTGCGTCGTGTCCGAATATGTGCGCTGGTCGTGGCCGCGATATCGCTGGTCCCTGTGGCGGGTGTCGCCCAGCAGGGCTCGAACCTGAACGCGGTTCTCGAGGCTGTCGAGTTCCGCAATCTTGGGCCGTTCCGAACGTCGGCATGGATCACGGAAGTCGCGGTGCCCGAGGCTCCCCTGCATGAGCACCTCTACACGATGTACGCGGCGACACGGAGCGGCGGGCTCTGGAAGACGACGAACAATGGCGTCACCTGGAACAACGTTTCCGATGCCGTCGACGTGGCGGCTGTTGGTGCAGTGGAATTGTCGCCGTCGGATCCAGATCAAGTCTGGATGGGCACGGGCGCCAACGATCTGGCGCGCTCGTCGTACTCCGGCAAGGGGCTCTACAAGTCGACGGATGCTGGCGAGACGTGGCGGCACGTCGGGCTAGGGGACTCGCATCACATCGCGCGGATTGTCGTGCATCCGACCGACCCGGACACCGTGTGGGTGGCCGCGATGGGCCACCTGTTCTCGCGCAACGAGGAACGCGGCGTTTTTCGCACCCGCGATGGTGGCGCGACCTGGGAGAAAGTTCTCTACATCGACGACGGGACGGGCGCGGTCGATCTCGTCATTGACCGAGATCAGCCGGAGACGCTTTTCGCGGCGATGTACGAAAAACACCGTTCCGACTGGCGCCTCGTCCTCGGCGGGCCGGGTACCGCCGTCTATCGGACCGATGACGGTGGTGACGACTGGGTAAAGCTCGGGGGCATTCCCGGCGGCGACGTCGGCCGTATTGGACTCGACTACAACCAGGCATCCGACATGCTGCATGCCATCGTCGAGAACGTGAACCCGCGGCCTGACGGCTGGCCCGCCCGCACCGACGCCTGTTCGCCGGAACGCGAGATCGGTCGCGACATGATCGGCAACGAGGTCTATCGCTCGTCGGATCACGGCCAGAGCTGGAACAAGACGCACGGCGACGGCGTGGATGTGGCCGGCTCCAAGGCGCCGTACTCGTTCAACCAGCTCATCACCAACCCCGCCGATCCCGATCACATCCTGGTGGTCAGCGACACGATGTACGAGTCGCGGGATGGCGGCGCCACCTGGAGCTGCGACTTCTTCAACAGCGTCTTCGGTGATTTCCGCACGCTCTGGTGGGATGAGCAGGACCCCGAGCGCATCGTGATTGGATCCGATGGCGGCGTGAACATCTCGTGGGACGGAGGCGTCACGGCTGACTATTCGGTCAACATTCCCATCGGGGAGGTCTACGCGGTCGGGGTCGACATGGACGATCCGTACAACGTCTACGCCGGCCTTCAGGACCATGACTCGTGGAAGGGCCCGAGCAACGCATCGAGCGGCCGGATCATGCTCGAGGACTGGACCACCGTCGGTACGGGCGACGGCATGTACAACCAGGTCGATCCCACCGATTCGCGCTGGGTTTACAACTCTTGGCAGACGGGTGGGCAGCGAAGGTTCGATCAGGAGACTGGGCGCCAGACGAACATCCAACCGGAGCGCGACGACGGGGCGCCGACACTGCGCTACAACTGGATCACGCCGCTGATCCTCTCGCCGCACAACCCGCGGATCCTCTACACGGGTGCGCAGGTGCTCTTCCGGTCGCTCGATCGCGGTGATGACTGGCGCGAGATCAGTCCCGATCTGACGTCGGACGACGAACGCTGCGGCCTCAATTCCGGCTACGTCCCGTTTTGCACGATCACCTCGATTTCCGAGTCGCCGTTCGAGCCAGGAATGCTTTGGGTGGGGACAGACGACGGACGAGTTCATCTGACGCGCGATGGCGGCGCCACCTGGACCGATCTCACCGAAGCGGTGGCATCTGCCGGAGGTCCCGAGGATCGGTACGTGAGCCGGGTGTTCGCGTCGCCGCACAATCCCGCGGCGGCGCTGGTAGCCAAGAGCGGTTTTCGCAACGACGACTTCCGGCCCTATCTGTTCCGCACGAAGGACTACGGCGCAACGTGGGAGTCGATCGGCAACGGGCTCCCGGACGCGCCTATCAACGTGGCGATGCAGGACTCCGTGAATCCGCAGCTTCTCTACGTGGGCAACGACCTCGGGGTGTGGGTCTCGGTCGATGGCGCCGAATCGTGGCACCGGCTGCGAGGCAACCTGCCCGTCGTGCCGGTACACGATCTGACCGTCCATCCGCGCGAGGCCGACCTGGTGCTCGGCACCTACGGCCGTGCGGTGTGGAGCGGTGACGTCACGGCGCTGCGCCAGTTCAGCGGCGAGGTTTCAGAAACGGCCTTCCACGTCTTCACTCCGGAGCCGCGTGCGTTCTACGGAATGCGGGCGCTCGGCAACTACCACCTCTTCGGCGACCGCTACCAATCGACGCCGAACGAAGCCGACGCGCTGACGATCGAGTATCTACTAGGCGAGTCCGCTCGCGATGGTGCGACAATTGTCGTGTCCGACGGAGCTGGCAACGAGATCGCGACCCTGGTGGGGCCTGCAGAGGCGGGGCTCAATCGAGTGCGCTGGGACATGCGTCCGGGGGCCGCGCCCGCTGGCGATGACTGGCAAAGCCGGATGCGCCGCTTCCGGACGGAGCCGTTGCCTCCGGGGGATTACGGGATCATGGTCCGTGCCGGAAGCCACAGCGCCACCGTCACGGGGACGATCCGCGCCCGCATTCCGTAGGGTGGGGGAGTCCTAAGCACGCGTTTCCGGCGGGTGCCTGAGGCCATCTCGCGATAGCCTCGGGATATGGAACGCGCGCGTCGGATATCCATCGTCGCACTCGGGATCAACCTGGTGGTGATCCTGCTCGGTGCCCTCGTCCGGGCCACGGGTTCGGGCGCCGGATGCGGTCGCTCGTGGCCCACGTGCAACGGCACCCTCGTGCCGGAATTGCAGGGCGCCACGGCGATCGAGTTCACGCACCGTGCCTCAAGCGGAATCGCGTTGATCGCGGTCGCGGTCATGTTCTGGGCTGTCTACCGCGCGACCGAGCGCGGGCACCCGGCCCGCACCGGGGCGGTTGTGTCGGGGATCTCCATCGTGATCGAAGCGCTCATTGGCGCCGTGATCGTGCTCGCGGAATGGGTGGCGAACGACGCCTCCGTCGCCCGTGCGGTGTCCGTGCCAATCCATCTGGTGAGCACGTTCGTGTTGCTGGGCGGACTCGTGCTCACAGTGTTCTGGCTGTCGGGCGGACGCCGTGTTCGGCTCGCCGACCATGGCAGCCTTTCGCGAGGTTGGGGTCTTCTCGCCATCGGCATGCTGGCCATCGGCGCCACTGGCGGAGTGACCGCACTCGCGGACACGGTGTTCCCGAAGGAGTCCTTCGACGTCGCGGGGCTCTTCGCCACGGATGCCACCGAGCACTTCCTCACTCGACTTCGAGCAGTGCATCCCGTCGTTGCGACGCTGATCGGCGCGCTGGCAGCTCGGTGGGCCTATCGCAATGTCTGGCAGCGCTCGGGGGCGGCGGGAAAGGCGGCGCGGATCGTTGTCGCGTTGGTCGCCATCGAATTCGCGCTCGGGATCGCCAACGTGTTCCTACTCACGCCGGTGTGGCTATCGCTCACGCACCTCGCCGTCGCCGATGGCCTCTGGATGGCCTGGGTCTGGCTTGGTGCGGAGATGTTCCAGGAACCCGGCGCGGGCTAGAGTTCGGGAGTTTCAGGAGAGCCGGACGGCGGGAACAGCAGCTTTCCTTCGTCCGGACCCGCCGTGATGAGCCCGTCATCGATACCAACGCCGCGAAGTAGGCTGAGTTCGGGGACCACTGGCGGCAAGCGGTGTTCCATGACTTCGGGGTCGTCGAAGATATGTGAGAACACGGCTGGGAACGTGTCCTGCACGATCTTGAGTCCGGATTGTTCGTGGTCTTCGGGCCAGCGAATAGCCAGAAACGCGCCGAACGCGTCGCGCATGTCGGCCGCATGAACCCCGCCCGGATCTCCGGCCAGTCGGGCCGCGCAATCGCCTCGCAAGAACGGGCCATGGTCACCGTGGATCACGATGATCGAGGTCCGCCCGGAATCGGTCGCAGCGGCCACGTCACCGCGCATCTCCTCGTTCGCGGCTTCCAGACGGCTCGCGTATCGCTCGGTTTCATCTGGCAGGCAACGACCCGAGCGTTGACTATGGTGGGGCCCCGTGTGATTCCACAGAAATCGTGGCGGTCCGGCGGTCATGGCCATCACCTGGCGTTTGGCATCGACCTCAAGCCCGTGGTCGAGCCCGACCCATTGCTGGTCGAACCGAAACCTCCCAGCCGCAAGCGCCTCGAGGAGAAGCTTGCTTCCCCAGGCATCTTCCTGAAAAAAGGGCTCGTCGAACTGCGACTCGAAAGGACCTCGGAAGAACGGATTGACAACCGAGTATGTGCGGTACCCCGATCGTTTCAGAGTGCGGAGGACGGCTGAGTTTCCTGCCGTAACCCGTGTCCGATCCACGTACGAGTATTCCGACACTAGGCCGAACATCGCAGACATCGAGCGCTTCGATCCTGGCCCGATGGAGTAGGTGTTCCTGTAGATCGTGAAACCCCGCTCGATCAACCATTCTTCCTGTTCGTGGTTGTCGAGTCCGTACTCCTGCATCAGTTCATTCGCAACGTAGGAGTCATACGTAAGAAGGTAGACATCCGGCGTTCGGACTGGGGGCCGTTGGCCAAGTTGAGCTTCGAACGCCCACTCAGCTCTCGGGTCGGGGGGCATGTCCAGGCTGCGCGACCAAAGCGTGTAGGCGGCGTTGCCGGCGAATAAGAGGATGACCAGCGGGTACACGACCTGCGTTCGGGCTGCGTAGCTCGCGAACAAGATCCCCGCGACAAGTCCGAAAACCGTGACCTGGGTGAGGAAGCTGCCTTCCTCGACCCACGCGTTCTGTCGCGTCAGCGTCGGCATCATGCAATACAAGTAGCCAAGGCCCAGTCCGACGGAGAGACTGGTCCTCCGCGACACAAAGGGCGACAGCAAGCTAGGGACCACGGTTGCGAGTCCAATGGCCAAAATCGCGTTGGGCAGCAGGAAGAAGATGTTGCCTGCTAGCGACAATAGATCTTGATTGAGGAGTGCGTAGTTCGAGATCGGTATCAGCGGTAGCAGCGCGAGAATTGCGTGAGCCGGCTCTAGATGCTCTCTCACAGAGCGTCGAGCCAGCAGTTGACTTCCTCGTCCAGTTAGCGCGAGCGCCGCGCCGATCACCGCTGCGACCGCCGCCCCAGCAGGTGCGGCCATCAGACTAAATCCGCGACTGACACCTGCTGGCAGCAGCACGGCAGCCCCCGTGGTCATCAGCGCGAGCAGCACAGCTCCGTGGAACGCCTCCACCGCGCGCGGTCGCTCCAAGGAGTAGCTTCCCATGTTACTTTCCATTGCTCTGGCAGTTAGACGGCACCGGCCGCGTATTCTGACACAGGCTCACATGGCGTCGGGCACTTTGTGCGTGCGGTCCATTGTTTGATTCAACAGCGAGAGAAAGTACGTGCACGAGTCGCATCGGGTGGATAGATGTGGACGCCTGCGCACCTTCGTTTGGGCGGTCAAGCCGTTGGCGATCACGGCGGCCCTCGCTTTCGCCGCAGTCATCGGGGTAGGTGATCAGGCCGCCGTCAATCGTGCTTCATATCGACCCGGGTACCGGCAGCCTGGTAATCCAGGCAATTGCTGCCGCTCTCGCCGTTGGCGGGCTGGCGGTCCGCAACTACTGGCACCGCATCACGGTGTTCTTCGGTGGGCGAAAGCAGCGCTCGAATGATCCAGGCGGTTCATTCGAAGGCTCGACCATCGAGGATGACTAGGGGCGCCGGCAGTCGCGTCGCGGGTTCTTTCCGGGATCCCAGCGGGCACGTGCCGGGATCCCAGCGGGCACGTGTTCAATCGCGACGGCGAGATTTATCGTCGCGTAAACACCTCCTACGCTGAGCACTATGACGCGCTCGTTGACTCGGGCCTCCTCGAACAGCTCGTAGACCGACGTCTGTTGGTTGGACACGAAGAGGTGTCGTCCTTTGACTCGCCGGATCCCGCCCCCCACCGGACGCTGCGACCCGAGCGGATCTCCTTCATTTCGTATCCCTACGAATGGTCGTTTTCGCAACTGAAGGACGCGGCGCTGACCACTCTTGAGATCCACGACGTTGCGCTCCGTCATGGAATGACTCTGAAAGATGCAACGCCCTACAACATTCAGTTCCGGCAAGGGCGCGCGATCTTCATCGACACGCTCTCCTTCGAGAGGTATGTGGAAGGCTCCTCGTGGGTCGCGTACCGCCAGTTCTGTCAAGGGTTCTTGGCGCCGTTGGCGTTGATGGCGATGGTCGATGTCCGACTCGGACAGATGTTACGAGTGCACCTCGATGGGGTTCCGTTGGACCTTGCGTCCGCGATGCTTCCGGCTCGGACATGGTTGGTCCCGGCTCTTCTGCTGCATCTGCACATGCACGCGCGGTATCAAACGCGATACAAAGATGCTGGAGCGGTTCGTCCGGATGGTACGAAGGCTGGAACTGCACCGAGCGTTCGGCCGATGTCCAAGACGGCGCAGATTGCTCTGATCGATGGGATTCGTCGGGCAATTCAGAAACTGACTTGGACACCCGCGGGAACGGAGTGGGCGGACTACTACTCAGCCGAGAGCTACCAGGACCAGGCGCTTGCGGACAAGAAGACGGTCGTTCAGGAAATGCTTGGCAGCGTGGAGCCGGGCAAGGTCTGGGACATCGGGGCGAATACCGGCGTCTACAGTCGCCTCGCGGCGGAGGCCGGGCATGGCGTGATTTCGTTTGATGTTGATCCGGCCTGCGTCGAGCAGAACTATCGCATCGTGCGGGAAAAGAAGGAGCCGGGCGTGCTGCCTCTTCTTTTGGATCTCGTGAATCCGCCCCCTGGGAGTGGGTGGGCCCACGAGGAACGCGAATCTCTTGCAGACAGAGCAGACGCCGATGTCGTGCTCGCACTCGCCTTGGTGCACCACATAGCGATAAGCAACAACGTGCCGCTACGGATGATCGCGGAGTACTTTGCGCGGCTCGCGCCGAAGCTGATCATCGAGTTTGTGCCGAAGAGCGACCCGAAGGCAGCTACCCTGCTGGCAACAAGGGACGATGTATTCCCCAGCTACACCCAGGACGGCTTTGAGGAAGCGTTCGGGGCCGTCTTTGACATTGAGGAATCGCGCGCGATTCGCGAATCACAGCGGGTTCTCTATCGAATGACGCGGCGGCTTGCCTAGACGGCTGGTCCGGCCCCGCACTGTGCGGCGCGCCGAGTAGCCAGTTCCAGCCGCTGCGCGGTGAGATCGACATCACGCTGGGCCGTTAGTAACTGCTGCACCGAGGCGATGTCGCTCTGCCGCAGATTCTGCGCGCTCACGAGAACCTCGTCCTGGTATTCGAGATCGACCTGAAATTGTTCGACCTCCAGGCCCCGAATGGCGCACTCGGCCGCATCGTAGTCACGCTGCAGTTGCTCCAGCGCGCCGTGCTCGGTGCCGTCGTCGTGGTCGGCGGTGCTGCAGGCCACATGGTGTTGCTCCAGCACGGCTTGCTGACGCTCCGCTCGATATCGCGACGTCCGCAGACTGATCGCCGACGAGTCGCGCCGGTGCTTCACGGCCTTGTAGATCAAGCGCTCGATGAGCTCGTTCTCCCAGAGTTCATCGAGGAGGCCGAAGATACGCTCGTCGACCGCGAGCCGGGTGGCGTCCGTTTCCACGGCGAGTTCAAGATCTTCGAGCTGAACCTGCGCCTGGTGAGTGAGCAGCGCGCATAAGGCGGCAAAGCCTTCCTGGGCGGTGGCACGGGAGGGGGGGGGGGGGCGCACCGACGGCAACAACAAACAGCATCAATCCGGATAGACGACGGCCTGACATCAGGCGGTGCCTCCGTTGCGGGGATGCTTCAGAAAACTAGCGGCCGCGCGCCGCTTCCTCTCGATCGTAGTAGACCGCGTCGATTGGGCGGGGTTCCGTCTGATAATCCTGCGCTTTGTACGGATAGGACGGACGCGGTTTCGAAGTGATGAACGCCGCGATCTGTTGGGCTTCCTCATCCGTCAGCACGCCGGGATTCAGGTACGGCATCATGAAGCGGATGATGCCGGCCAGCGTGTAGACGCGAGCGGCGCCGGCGCCGTCGTTCCATGACCGCGGACCCCAGAGCGGCCCAGCCAGCTTGTCGCCGATCTGCACTCCCTGACCGTCTGCACCGTGGCACTGCGTGCAGTGCGTCGTAAACAGTTCTTCACCGCGGATAGGGTCGAGTTCATCGATCGGGATCAACGCCTCGGGTGGGATGCGGTTCTGCTTTCGCCAGGCAGGGTTTTCCCCTTCAGAGTGATTGCGCGACACCCAACGGATGTAGTCGGCCAGCGCGCCGATCTCATCGAGTTCGGGCGATGGCGTCACCCGGCCGTCGGGTAGCGCACCATCTTCGTCGACACCGTCGGTGGCGTTCATGCTGCGCATAAAACACCCCACGATGCGGTCCTCGAGACTGAAGTCGTACCCGGCCCGGCGGTTGTACTCGGGGAACATGCCGGCCGACCCCACCAATGGCAACGCGAGTTCGCGCTGGCCGGCGTTGAGGTGACAGTTGCCGCACGACATGCCGCTCGGCGTGAGTCGTGAGGCCTCCACCGAGGTGTTCATGAAGAGGCGGTAGCCGCGGCGGACGCGCGCACTGACCTCTGCGCCATCGAGTTCCGTCGACGTGGGCGGATGATCCGGGATATCCCAGGCCGACACCATGCTGGCGGTGGCTGGCACCAGCGGACCGTTCAACTCGTAGGGCCGGAGATTCGGGTCGAGCAAGAGAGGCTCAGCGGCGCTGGCTTCAACTTCTACGGCCGGCTCGGCAGGTGGCGCTTCAGGCGCCGACGGCGCGCATGCTCCCGCTGCTACGATCGCGGTGACGCATAGCGAACGGGCGACGAGCAAGCTCGCCGCCCGATGCTGAGTGCTTTCTTGGCGCGCTACCGACACGCGGAAGGCTCTAGCCCGCGTAGAGCAGGCTGTAGCCGTATTCCTGCGCGCGCGTCATCGCGACCACGCCGGCCGACATGAAGTGACTGTTCGGGATGGCGTTGGCTTTGAGCTCCTCGTAGATCTCCGAAGCCTCGCCACCCGTCGCCCCCGCGATACCCCGCGAGAAGAAGCTGGTCGCCGCATCGCAGACCGCGAACTCGACACCATTCTCGATATGGGCCGAGACGGTCAGTCCGTAGCTCGGGAGCTGGTCTGCGAACTCATCCGTGTCCACCGGGTTGACCGACGGAGCCTCATCCAGGGCGTCGAAGCCCGATAGTTCCGTGAACTGCTCGCCGTACTTGGCCCACATGTCGTGGTTGTAGGCGAAGACCGTGCTGAAATGGCGGAAGCAGATGACGATCGCCAGGTCGCTCGGCATCAACCCGTAGGCTGGTTCCTGCGTGCGGAAGAGATTGTTCGCGTAGAGCACCGCTTCCATGCCGCCATGTGTGGTCGCGGAGTCGATGAAGACGCGATGTTGGCCGGTCATTTCGCCGAGCCAGGCGTCCAGCGCATGGCGCGTCGGCACGAATCCGTCCTGGGCGCGTGCAGCGGACGGAGCGAGCGCCATCGCGGGGACGGCGGCGCCCATGCCTGTCATCAAAGAGCGGCGTGTCCAGTTGTCTTTCTTCATGACCTTGATCCTCCGGACCAGTAGCTGCCGCGCGGTCTCAACCGAGGGCCTTCGTGAGTTCGCGGACTGCGTGAAATTCTTCATGCAGATGCTATCGTGCCGGAGCCTCGAAATCCGGCACGAGAGCTAGATGTCGGCCGCCGAGAGCCCCGACCCTCAACAGCGGATGCGCCTTGGCCACGTGACGATGCCCAGACGAAGTCCCGGACCGGCCGTTGTTATCGCCGCGGGAACCCTGTTGATCGCCCTGGTCGCCACGGGCTTCGCGCGGGTTGCTGATGCCCGCGACGCAGTCGTCCGCGGCTTGGTCCGCACCGTGGGTGGCGACGAAGGGTCGGCTACGCTCGTGACCGATTTCGCGTTGCCGGATTCGCTTCCGGCGGCCGAGAACCTGATCCGCTGGCGCGGGTTCTGGTATGTGGCGGAGGCAAGTGCTTTCGAACTTCACGCGACCACAAATGGTTCGGTCACGATACGAGTCGACGACGAGAGAGTGCTTACGCGCCGCAGTCACGAAGATGTGCGAGTGCTCCCGCCAGTCGTGAGCATGGAGAGCGGCGTCCATGCGGTGGTGATCACGGCCCGATTGCCGGCCGATGGACTCCTCGATCTACGGGCTTCCGCGCCGGACTCCTGGCCGTATCCGCTCAGCGACGGCGTCTTTCTCGCCGAGCGTCCGTCCGACGCTGATCTGGAACGTGTCGACCGTTCACGCCGCTGGCGCCGGGTCGCGTTCTGGGCGTGGTGGTTGGCGGTGGGCGTATGCGCTACGACCAGCCTCTATCGGATGCGTAGAACTCTGCTAGCAATATTGCGCGAGCCGCGTATCGCGCGGATTGCCTACGCGGCCGCAGCTTTCGCCTACGTGGCGTTCCTGTTTGTCTGGTTTCGCGACCCCGGGCTTCCAGCAACGAATGCTCTTCGTGCGTGGCGGTCCGCAGCGATGGTTGTCGGATGCCTGACGATCGGCATGTTGTGTGCGGCGATTGTGGCCGCCGGAGTTCGCATTCGCGGCATGGCCGTTGAGTTACGGGCCGCGATCTGGATGCCCCGATCGTCTTGCGTTGCGCTGGCGGCGCTCGTCGCGGTCGCCGCAGTGACGTTGTCTGCGCCGTTGTTCTGGCCGGTAGGGGCCATGGATGCAGATACGACGATCAGCGCCCTCGCCGGCAAGCACATCGCAGATGGGCGTATCGCCCCGGCGTTCTACTACGGCACGTTCAAGTCGGGCACGATCTCGAGCCATGTGGTCGCGCTACGCACAGCGTTGTTCGGCGCGAGTACGACGACGCTGATGGAAGTGACACGTCTGACGTACTTGCTCCTGATGGTCGTGGTGTTCCTCCTCGTCAGGATGGGAGTCGGAGCCGTCGTCGCGGTCGGCACTCTCGTTTGGTTCGCGTTCCCGCCGCTGCAGCTGGCCTTGTTTTCGGCCCACAACGAGTACCTGGAACCACTTGTCTTCGTCGCGACGACATTCTTGCTAGGTGTGTCGATCCTCAGCGGACGCCTCCATGGTCGAGCCTGGTGGTTCGTGCTGGGGAGCGTCATGGGGCTGGGCATGTGGTCGAATCCGCTGACGATCTCAGGCGTGATCGCACTGGTGTTCGTAGCGTTGACCCATCGTGGTCCGCGGCGACTAGAGACTGCGGTGGTCCCGACGCTGGCAGGAGCACTCCTGGGCTACATGCCGGCGCTCATCGGAATGGGGGCTGAACTCACGGGGCTGGCTGGCTTTTTGTTCGGAGGCGAGAGCGGGGCAGGAGCGAGTCCGAGCCCGGGCCTGGCCGCTGCGCTGCTCGACTCGCTCGGCGGAATGTTCTCGGTGTCGTTTCCTGTCCTGCTGCTTGGGTTCCGGCATGCCGCAGGGCCCACGCTCATGTGGGCCATTGCGGCGTTGATGGTGGTCGTCGCGGCAGTGGCTGCTGGCGTCATGCGCACTAGCCAGACACGAGCCGTTGCGGCCGAGAGCGCGAACTCGGCGCAGCACCTCGTGCCGTTTATCTTGACGACCTACGCGGCGTGCCACTTTGCGGTCTTCTGGTTGTCTCCGTTCCGTTCGTTGGTGTTCCCGCCTCGATATCTGTTGCCGATCTATCTCGGGCTCCTGCCGCTCGCGGTCCTGGCCGTCTGGATGATTGCTCGGAGAGTCGCCAGCTCCGACGGGCTCGTCGCCGCGCTCACGTTTGCGGCCGTAGCTGGCATCGCCGCACCCGGATTCGTCGGCACCCTCGCCTCGTATGAGGAGATCCGTCGGGACGACACGGCGATCATGGCCAGCCTCGAGATCCTTGGCGAGGCGGGTATCGACCACTGCGAAGGCCCCTACTGGGACGCATACCGGATCACTCACGCGACGCTGGAAGCAACGATCTGCAATCCATCGGACTTCCGGCGTGTGCCGTTTTATCGGCGCATGCTGCAGCAACGCCAAGACGACCCGATCTCGCCGTTCGTTAGCGACCCCGTCCGCACACACGTCGGAGAAGGTCGTCGCCGCTGGCTACTGGACGGCGACTACTCCTACGAGACGCTGCCCACGCCCTATTTTCGACGTGGTACTGCCAATCCCGCCCGAGCAGTAGCGAGGACGCGCACTAGCAGCCGGCTCTGACTTCCGCGCGGTACTCGTCGAGTACCTGCCGGAACAGCGCGACGTCCGCCTCGAAAGTTTCGGGCAGCAGCGGCCCGAACGAGAACCGGAACCACGAGCGGTACGGCGACACGTAGGTTGGGTCCTTGTCGTGCGGCCGGGCCATGTCGCAGTCCACACCCTCGAGAATCGCGGCGCCGTGCTTGAAGAGCCGGCGGTTCAGTTCGCCCGCGTCGAGGCCCTCCGGCAGCTTCATCCAGTGGTAGAAGCCACCGTCGCCAGTGTGGACATCCAGGCCCATCTCGCGGAACGCGGCGCCGTAGCGTTCACGCTGCATGCCGTAGTGCTGCTCCACGGCGTCACGCGCCAGGGCGACGCGCGCGGGTTCGAGTAACTCGACCGCGTATAGCTGCGAGGGGTGGCTCACGCCGCCCATACCGAAGCTCGAGAAGTTCGACAGGGTCTGAATGTTCGTTTTGCTGGCGATGATCCAGCCGATGCGGATTCCGGGACACTGGAGGCCCTTCGTGCAGGCACCCGAAAGGAACACGTTGCTGTTGTCGAGATCCTTCACGTAACGGATGCCACTCACACCCTTTGACGAGTGGAACATCTCGTAGGCCTCGTCGAGCAGGATGCCGTTGCCTGGCTGTTCGGCCAAAGCAATGAGTTCTTCCAGTTCGGCGCCTGCGCGCGTGTGACCGGTGGGGTTGCCTGGATTCGAGATGACCGGAAACAGGTGCGTCTTGTGGTTGAGGCCGGTGCGGTCGAAATACGCCGAGTTCGGGGGATGGAAGCCGTTCTCTTCGGTGAACGGCACGACCCGCCAGCTGGTGTCGGTTTGCGTCATGATGTCGAGGTAGGCGGGCCACTCGGCGTTGCCGATGCGGACCTCGACGTGACGTTTCAGAAACGCAAGCACCGCGAAGATCCCAGGACGGCCGCCGCCGAACACCATCACGTTGTCGGGCGCGATGTTCGAACCGTAGAAGTCGTTGTAGTGCGCCACGATCGCGTCGCGCAGCTGCGGGTGCCCCCACGCCTTCGGGTAGAAGCGGTCTTCAAAAGTGACCCCTACTTCGCTCGGTAGTGGCGGCCCGCCGTCGAGCTGGGTAGTCAGCGGGAAACCCTGCGACCATGGGTGCGTGCCCTCCGTTCCCATGAACTGCCCGAAGGTGTCGTGGAACGCGTAGAGGGTCTCGTAGATGCCCATCGGAGGGCAGTCGTCCGACAGGAAAGAGGCGCGCTGCATGGGACCGTGCTCCTTGTGAGAAACGGTCGGGCGCCCGACCGTCGCCAAAGGCTACGGCTCGCGTCGGCATCCCGTCAAACACATGGGCTCGAAGGCAGCCTCTAGCGCTTCCAGGTGGCACTAGTCTGGCGATTCGTCGTCCGCCACAGAGACGCCCGCGCCATTGTGAACACCGACCCGGGCGACTACCTTCTTAGCGCTGTGCACACCTCCAACGGGCCTAGGTACTGATGCAATTGCGGATCGAGAACCTGTCGAAGACCTATCCGAACGGGACGCGGGCGCTACGCGACGTCAGCCTGTCGATCCCGACGGGGATGTACGGGCTCCTCGGCCCCAACGGCGCGGGAAAGTCGACGCTGATGCGCGTCCTGGCTACGCTCCAGGACCCGGACGAAGGCACGGTGCAGTTCGGTGACATCGATGTGCTTCAGCAGAAGAGCGAACTGCGCCGAACGCTGGGCTACCTGCCGCAGGAGTTCGGCCTGTATCCGAAGGTCTCGGCGATTCGGCTGCTCGACCACTTTGCGGTTCTCGAGGGGATCCTCAACCGCGGCGAACGCAAGGCGGTGGTCGAGTCGTTGCTCAAGCACACCAACCTGTGGGACGCCCGCAAGGTAAAGGTGGGGGAGTACTCGGGCGGCATGCGTCAGCGCTTCGGCATCGCGATCGCCCTGCTGGGTGACCCCAAGCTGATCATCGTCGACGAGCCGACGGCCGGCCTCGATCCCGAAGAGCGCGTGCGGTTTCTGAATCTGCTGGCGGAACTCGGCCGTGACAGCGTGGTGATTTTGTCGACCCATATCGTCGATGACGTCGCCGAGCTTTGCAGCCGGATGGCGATCATCAACAAGGGTCAGATCATGCTCGAGGCGGAGCCTCCAGCGGCGGTCGAAGAATTGCGCGGGCGCGTCTGGCGCAAGCTGATCGACCACGAACAACTCGAGGAGCACCGCGCGCGCTACCACGTCCTTTCGAACCGTCTGAATCTCGGCCGGAGCGCCGTCCGAGTTCTCAGCGACTCCTTACCGGGCGAGGGATTCGAAGCGGTCGAGCCCGATCTCGAGGATGTCTACTTCTCGACCCTCAGGCCGCCGGCCGAGGCATCCGAGCAGGTCGCCTGATGCAGCGAACCCTCGCGCTCACCGCCTTCGAGCTGCGCTACTACCTGCGCCGCATCTCGACATGGGCCTACTTCGCGGTGCTCGTGGCTGTTTCGTTCCTGATGATGAGCGTCTTCGGCGGCGCCGTCACCGGGGCTACGGCCTCCATCGGGGGCACGGACGGCACGGTCTTTGTGAACTCGCCGTTCGTGCTGATGACGCTGATCTCGATCTTCTCGATTTTCGGAACCTTGGTTGTCGCCGCGGTTTCCGGCAACGCGGGCTACCGCGATTTCGGCGAGAAGATGCACCCCCTCGTGTTCACCACCACGACCAGCAAGACGGAATTCATCGTCAGCCGCTTCGTCGGCATCACGATCGTGAATGCCGTCGTGTTGTCGGGCATCGGGGCAGGCCTGTGGCTCGGCTCACTCTCGCCGTTTGTGCGCCCTGAGCTGTTCGGGCCCAATCGCCTCGTGGCGTACCTGCAGCCGTATCTCCTGATCGTCATCCCGAACGTGCTGTTCGCCTCCGCGATCTTCTTTTCGATGGCCCTGCTCACGCGCAAGCGGCTGCCGCACTACCTCGGCGGCGCCGGCATGCTGCTCGGCTATCTGATCGCCGGGAGCTTGGGCGGGGATCTGGAGCGCAAGTGGATCGGGGTGCTGGTGGACCCGTTCGGCGGCAGCGCCTTCGGGTTGGTTACCGAGTACTGGACGCCGATCGAGAAGAACACGCAGATCCTGGGCCTCGAAGGCTGGCTGCTGTGGAATCGCTTGCTCTGGGTCGCGGTAGCCGTGGCGATCGTGGCCGTTGCGGCCACGCGGTTGCGGTTCAGCCAATCGGCCGGCGAGGGAAGGAAACGGCGCGTTGCTGACGAGTCCGAGGCAAGCGTGCCGCTCGTCGTCGCCACCCGAATTGAGCTGCCACCCACCGAACGTACCTTCGGGTGGAGGGCCGACATGGCCCAGCTCCGCGCGCTCACCACGCAGGGTTTCCGCGAGGTGATTCTCAGTCCGTACTTCTTCGCCATCCTGATGGCATCGGCGCTCTTCCTCGTGATGAGCGCCATGCAGCTGGAGACAATCTTCGGCACGCGGACATGGCCGATGGCATGGAAGGTCATCGAGGTGCTCGGCGGCAGCTACGGCCTCTTTGTCGTGATTCTGCTGACGCTCTACAGCGGCGAGCTTGTCTGGCGTGAACGCGATCTGAAGCTCGACCAGATCGTCGATTCCACACCGACGCGGTCGTGGGTGGCCTTCGCCTCGAAGCTGATCGCGCTGTGTGCGGTTGTGTTGATCCTTCTGGTGGTCGTCACCTTTGCGGGCCTCCTCACGCAGTCGGTACTCGGCTTCTTCCGCTTCGAGTTGGGCCTCTACATGCAGAAGTTGTTCGGCATGCAGCTGATCGACTACGTCCTCCTGGCGATCTTCTCGCTCGCTGTGCACACGGTCGTGAATCACAAATACACGGGCCACTTCTTGCTGATCCTGTTCTATGTAGGCATCGACCTGTTGCCGCTGATGGGGATCGAGCACTCGCTCTGGCGATACGGCTCGGATCTGGGTCAGTCGTACTCGGACATGAACCAGCATGGGTGGTTCCTCGACCCCTTCATGTGGTTCAAGGCCTACTGGGCTGGGTTCGCGATTCTGCTGGCGGTGCTCTCCAACCTGCTTTGGCCTCGCGGCGTCGATGGGCGCATCCGTGGCCGGCTGTCGGAGGCGAAGCTCCGGGCCCGCACGGCCTCGCTCGCACTCGGGTGCGTCGGCGGGTTTCTAGCCGTTGGCGCGGGCGGTTACGTCTTCTACAACACCAACGTACTCAACGAATTCACAACGTCGGTGCAGGCCGAACGCGCCGCGGTGGCCTACGAGACGACCTACAAGCAATACGAGGACTTACCGCAGCCTCGCATCACGGCCGTCAGTCTCGAGGTGGATCTCTATCCGCGCGAGGGCGATGTTTCCGCACGCGGTACCTACCGCTTCATCAATCGGACCGAGGTGCCGATTCCGGCCATCCATGTGCTCATCGACGACGGCGCCGAGGTCCGCGATCTGACCTTCGCGGGTGGCGCCGAGATGACGCACGAGGACCTCGCGTATGCGTATCGGATTTTCGAACTGACGCAGCCGCTCCAGCCGGGGCAGGAGTCGACACTGACCTTCGACCTCTTCTGCGGCCAGAACGGTTTCGCGCACTCGCTTCAGAACCAGGTTGTCGAGAACGGCACTTTCGTGAACAGCGGCGTTCTGCCGAGCTTCGGCTACGCGCCCGGCGGCGAGTTGTCGCTCGACCGCACGCGGGAGAAGTACGGTCTCGAGCCCAAGGCGCGGATGGCCGACCTCGACGACGAGGTGGCGCGCAACGACAACTACATCTCGCGCGACGCCGACTGGGTCGATTTCGAGGTTGTCCTGAGCACGAGCGCCGACCAGATTGCATTGGCGCCCGGCTACATTCAGCGCGAGTGGGAGGAGGATGGCCGTCGCTACTACCACTACGCGATGGACGCGCCGATTCTGAACTTCTTCTCGTTCCTGTCGGCCCGCTACGAGGTCGTGCGTGACAGCTGGAACGATGTGGCGATCGAGGTCTACTACCACCCCGGGCACGAGTTCAATCTCGACCGCATGGTCGACGGCGTGAAGAAGTTGCTCGAGTACTTCTCGCGCGAGTTCTCTCCGTACCAGCATCGGCAGATGCGCATCCTGGAGTTTCCGCGCTACGCGTCGTTCGCACAGTCGTTCCCCAACACCGTTCCTTACTCCGAGAGCATCGGTTTCATCGCGCGGGTGGGGGAGGACGACATCGACTATCCCTTCTACGTGACCGCGCACGAGGTCGCGCACCAGTGGTGGGCTCACCAGGTGATCGGCGGCAACCTGCAGGGCTCCACGGTTCTTTCCGAAACTCTGGCGCAGTACTCAGCCCTCATGCTCATGGAGCAGGAGTTCGGCGCCGACAAGATCCGTCGGTTCCTGGCCTTCGAGCTGGACAACTACCTGCAGGGGCGTTCGTTCGAAACCAAGAAGGAAGTCCCGCTACTGCGCGTCGAGAACCAGCCCTACATTCACTACCGCAAGGGTTCGCTGATCATGTACGCGATCCGCGACGCCATTGGCGAGGATGCGGTGAATCGGGCGCTGGCGAACCTGCTCGACGAGTGGGCGTTCCAGGGTCCGCCGTATCCAACGTCACGAGCTCTGCTCGAGGCTTTGCTTGCCGAGACACCGGACGACCTGAAGGCCTGGGTCAGCGACCTGTTCGAACACATCGTGATCTACGACAATCGCGCCACGGCCGCCACGGCCCGCCCGATCGAAGACGGCCGCTACGAGGTCACGCTGACGTTCGAGTCGCGCAAGCTGCTTGCCGGCGAACAGGGCGAGGAAACCGAGGCGATTCTCGACGATCCGATCGACATCGGCGTCTTCGACGCCGACGAGAATCCTCTCTACTTCGAGAAGCTGCGCATCGACAGCTCGATGACTGAGATCACCGTAGTGGTCGACGGCCTGCCGGCCCGCGCCGGCATCGATCCGTACAACAAGTTGATCGACCGGTTCCCGGACGACAACGACACTCGCGTGGAGATTGCGACGCAACCTTGACGGGCGCGGCGAGCAAGGTGAGGCGGGCCGGCGGCACTGAACCCGCCCTAGTTTCCTTCACCCAAACCAAAGAAGCCGAGACGCTGAGCGCCTCGGCTTCTCGGAAGGTAGCCCCAACGGGATTTGAACCCGTGTCTCCGCCTTGAGAGGGCGGTGTCCTGGGCCAGGCTAGACGATGGGGCCACGTCGTGTCCGTGCACCTGCCTGGCCGGCGCACGAAGCAGGAAAAGTAGCCCCGCGGGGGCCTCGGCGCAAGCCCGATCTCCCGTACTAGTTGGCGGCTTCGCGGGCTATCAGCGGTTCCCACAGGATGCCCATCAGCATCCCGTCGATCAGTTCGCCACCGCCCTTGGTCTTCAGGTCGATGCACATCTGGCCGCCGGTCGGCACCACGTAGTCCTTCGAAACCTTCACGGTCTCTTCGACGCGACCGGTCTGCTTGTTCACCTTCCAGGCCTTGGGCTTGAACGTGAAGACCTTCTTGCCATCGCTGTCGGTGGCTTCGAGCGCCACCTGCATCTTGGCGGGGAACGAGGCCAGCCGGGCGGCGGCTTCGTCGATGTCGATCTCCAGCTTGTAGTTGCCGGCGTAGAGCTCGAACGGGCTGCTGACGAATGTCGTGCAGCGAATGCGGTTCCAGCGGTTCTTCGGGTAGCACCGGAGCGGACCGTCTTCGTCGTACGGACATTCCACGGTGAACGCGAGGAAGAAGTAGTCGAAGGTGCAACCCCCACCGAGGAGCAGAAGGGCCAGGACGGGGAGAACGCGTGCACGACGTAGCATGATCACCTCGCGGGTCGAGAGAGCTGGCGCGGACGCGCGTCCAGATTTCAACGACGAAGTTAGGCGTCCGCGCAGGTCAGGGCTATCGCCGGATCCGGGTATTCGAGCCCACCAGGCGTCGCTCGTAGGCCACGCGCACGGCCGCTGCGCGCGAACTCACCTCGAGCTTTCGGTAGATGTTCTTCACATGCGTACGCACCGTGTGGGGGCTGATGCACAGTCGCTCGGCGATTGCGGCCTCGGTGTCGCCGGCAACGATGTGCTCGAGCAACTCCACCTCGCGTGGCGACAGTGGCATGTCTTCAGGCTCGGGTTTCGCGTCTGGCGAGGTCTCTCGATTCAGGAGCTGCAGCACGCGTCGGGCGACGGTTCGCGAAACCGGCGCCCCGCCTTGCTGCACTTCCGTGATGGCCTCGACGATCCGGTCTGCGGACGCGTCCTTGAGCATGTAGCCCTCCGCTCCCGCCTGGATCGCCGCGAGAATGGTGTCGGGCGCTTCGAACACGGTGAGCATCAGGATCCCGATGTCGGGGTGACTTGCGCGCAGTCGCGCCGCGAGTTCGATGCCGTCGACGTCGGGCAGGTCGATATCTACCAGCGCAACATGCGGCTCCTCGGCGCAACTGCCCACATCCGCTAGGAACTCCGTGGCGTTGTCGGCTTCCACGACCACATCGATCTGGCCAAAGAACCCGAGTCGCTGCACGAGGCGTTTGCGGAAGTCGTCGTTGTCATCCACCAGAGCGACACGTGTCTTCATGCGATCAGGGTGCCTCCGGCCCGGGGCCTGCCGCAATCCCCAGGTCCGGGTATGCGAACGGAGCCAAACCGCGCATCACATCGGCGCTCGTAGGGTGACCGTCGTGCCGCCGGCCGCGTTGCGCTCGACAAGGAGGTCTCCGCCGAGTCGCTCGGCGCGCTGGGCCATCCCGCGCACGCCGTTGCCTTGCGGACGATCTGCGGGGTTGCGGTGGGTGCCATCGTCTTCGACCTGAAGCGTGATGTTGCCGTCTCGGCTCGCCAGGCGGACGGTGACAGCTGCAGCGGCCGCATGTCGGATCGCGTTGCGGACCGCTTCCTGGATGATGCGGAACATGTCGAGGCCTCGCTCGGATCGTAGCGAGCACGTTGGATCGTCCACGACGTCGCGTCGCAGTTTCGGGCGCTCACGAAATCGACCTTGTTCGAGCAGATACTCGTCTACTTGCTCGGCCAGATCGCCGAGCGAAACGCGTTCGCGGTTGAGCGACCAGACGGTCTCGTGGAGTTGCTCCATCGTCCGTTGCGCTTCGCCACGCAGCGCGCCGAGGTGACCGTCTAGGTCGTCGGCGCGCTCGGACCGCGCGGTGAGCTGAGCCAGTTCGACACCGGCCAGGAACGTTGATACCCGCGCGCCTACGTTGTCATGCAGGTCACGCGAGATGCGCTCGCGCTCGAGCCGAATCTCACGATCAAGTTCGAGCTGCCGCACCCGGAGCCGGAGATGGCGAGTCGAGTAGTGACGTACAGCTAGACCGAGTCCCAGAACCGAGGTCAGGAGCACGAGCGCCCGAAACCATGTGGTGGCGAACCAGGCAGGTTCTACGCGGAGTCGCACGTTGGCGCCGTCTTCGTTCCAGACCCCATCGCCATTGGCGGCGCGGACGGTTAAGGTGTAGTCGCCCGCGGGCAGTGCCGGATAGCGCGCATATCGATCCGGGCCTACGTCGTGCCAGGCCGCGTCGAAGCCATCGAGTTTGTAGGCGTAGCGGGTCTTGGTCGGGTCGCCGAGTGTCATCGCGGCGAAGCGGAATGTCAGCCCGGTGTCGTGATGTGGCACGACCACTGTGGCATCCGAAGGGTTCTCCTGGCGCACTATCCCCTCGCGGGCGGCGCGCTCCACGGCGAGCACTCGGACTGGCGGCGGGAATGGGTTGGAGTTGGCACCGCCTGGATCGACCACCGTGACGCCACCGAACCCACCGAAGGCCAGTCGCCCATCCGGCAGCCGCGCGAAGGCTCGACGATTGAACTCGAAATGCGGCAGTCCGTCCGCCACCGTGTAGCGTCGCGCCCGGACCTGATCGGGCGCCGACTCCAGGCGCAAGAGGCCATTGTTGGTGCTCAGCCAGACGCTGCCTGCCGCGTCACGGGCGATCGCGTAGACTGGGCCGGTGTCCACGCCTGCACTGACTTCGGCGGGAGTCAGGGACTCTTTGTCCGAAGCGAAGTCGAACAGGCCGCGGTCGCTGCCGACCCAATATTGGTTCGAGGAACTGGGCCGGATGGTCCAGAACCCCTCGCTCCCGCGGAAAGTATCCGCCTGACCAACCGCGTGCAGCCTTGGGCGGGCAGCACCCTCCGCTAGATAGAGCAGGTCGCTCTCGAGCGTGCCGATCCAGATGCCGCCATCTGCGTCGCGCTGCATGCCCTGGATCCCGTGTGGAACCGGCAGAGGCACGCGTCTCACAGCGTGCGAGGCGGTGTCGAATTTGAACAGGCCGCTGAGAGATCCAACCCAGAGTTCGTTCGGCCCGTTGGGGAGAATTGCCTGGACGGATTCGGTGAACGGATCGGCGCCATTCACCAACCGGATACGGGCCGCGGTCCCACTGCGTCGATCGACGTGGCAGAGGCCGCGACTCGTTCCAACCCAGAGCGCGTCCCGGTCGCTGGCCTCGAGCGACCAAATCTCTTGTCCACAATCGGAGTCGGCCACCGCGAAGCGCGCTCCGATCTGGCCGTCGGAGCCAATCTGAGTCACGTTCCCGGCCAGGGTGCCGGCCCACAGATCACCGTCGCCGTCTGCGTGGAGAGCGGTAACCGGCCCGGCGCCGACCGACGCCGGATCACCGGGGTCGTGGGTGAAATTTACGAACGGCCCGGCGTACGGGTCGAGTCGCCGGAGTCCCACGACCGTCGCGATCCAGAGCCCGCCCTCGCGGTCCACCATCATGTCCCAGAACCTGGAAGAGAGCGGCGCCGCTGCGGGGCCGTCATCGAGACGAGCTACGCGCGGAGGGTGGCCGGGTACCATGCGGTACAGACGGTCCGAGCCGATCCATACCTCGCCCTCTTCGGTCGCAACCATCGGCAGGACATGGCGGGTGAACGTGGCCATCTCAGGCGGCGTGAATGTCTCGCCGGTTGCCGGGTCGAATATGCCGAGACCACGCTCGTGGCCTACCCAAAGACGCCCTTCGGGATCTTCGAATCCCACCGAAGCGGGTGCGAACGGGGTTTCGAACTCGGCCACTTCATCGTTCGGATCGAGTCGTAGCAGTCGTCCCCCCGCCGTGCCTATCCAGACGTTCCGGTTCCGGTCGAGAAGCATCCGCCACACCGGATCCTCCGCAAATCGCCACGACGTCGCCAGGCTCGAAACGGCTTCGAAGCTGTCGGTGCCGGGTACGTAGCGGAACAGCCCCTCGTCAGCAGCCATCAGGAGCCGGCCCTGCGCGTCATCGACGAAGTCCTGGCCCAGGAAGTCGTAGTGGTGGAACTCGCCGGTGGCCGGGTCGAGGCGGTCGGTACCCACACCGGTTCGCATCCAGATGTTGCCGTCCGGGTCGTCCCACAACTGCCGGATCGAGTTGTTGGAGATTGACGTGGGGTCGTCCGGGCCATGTCGGAAGATCCGGAAGTCAGCTCCGTCGAAGCGGTTGAGGCCGTCTATCGTTCCGATCCAGACGAAGCCCTGGTCGTCCTGCAACACCGCGAAAGTGGTGTTGCTCGAGAGCCCACGACGAGTGTCGATCGCCTGCACGCCGTAGTTGAGCGCCACCTCGGCCGCAGGACTTGTAGAGGTCTGGGCGGCCGCGCCTGCAGCACTCGCGAGCGTCGCGGCTGCGGCCACCGCGCGCAGACCGCAGGCGGGGGGGCAGTTCATCGGGACTCAATTCGCGTCGTGGTGGTGCGCATACTCGGGTCCATTCCAGCGAGTCTCGGCACACTTGTAAAGCGGGATGAGTTCCGTACCCGTGCCGACGCCAGCCATTGTGCCGGTGTGGATCGGTATAGTGTCGGCGCATTCCCCGCGCCCCCACCCGGAGTGGTTCCCAATGAAGTTGTTTGTGCGTTCGCTGTTCGTGCTCCTGCTGATCGCGGCCGTCGCGTCGCTGCCCGGCAATCTGGCCGTAGCGCAGGAAGAGGATTCTGAGGAAGCCGAGGGTCCGGATGTGGCGGCGCAGGTCGCTGGCCTTTCGTGGCGCGGGATTGGGCCGGCCTTCATGTCGGGTCGCATCTCGGACATCCAGGTGCATCCTGACGACAAGTACACGTGGCTCGTGTCGGTGGCGTCGGGCGGGCTCTGGAAGACGACGAACGGCGGTATCCACTGGAAGCCGGTTTTTGATCGATACGGCTCCTACTCGGTGGGCACAGTGACGATCGATCCAAACAACCCGCTGACCGTCTGGGTGGGCACTGGGGAGAACAACAGCCAGCGCTCGGTGGCCTACGGCGACGGCATCTACAAGTCGGTAGACGGCGGCGAGTCGTTTACCAAGATGGGGCTCGAAGACTCCGAACATATCGCGCGCATCATCGTGCACCCTGAGGACTCGAACACGGTCTATGTCGCGGCGCAGGGGCCGCTATGGCGTGAGGGCGGCGATCGCGGCGTCTACGTGACCGGCGACGGCGGTGCCAACTGGAGCAAGATTCTCGAGATCAGCGACAACACGGGCGTGACCGATCTCGTGATCGACCCGCGTGACCCCGACGTGATGTTTGCAGCGGCGTACCAGCGTCGCCGGCACCAGTGGACGTTGCTCGATGGCGGCCCGGAGGCTGGCATCTACAAGACCACCGATGGCGGCGAAAACTGGAACAGGCTCAGCCGCGGCCTCCCCAATGGCGATGTCGGCCGTATCGCGCTCGCGATCTCGCCGCAGCGGCCGGACGTTGTGTACTCGCTCATCGACGCAGCCGAGGGCCGTGGCACCTACGTGTCAATGGACGGTGGTGCCACCTGGACCAAGCGCAGCAGCTACGTGTCGGGTAGCCCGCAGTACTACCAGGAACTGATCGTCGATCCGCACGAGTTCGATCGCGTGTACTCGATGGACACGTTCGCGCAGGTGACCGAGGACGGCGGGCGCACATGGAACGCGGTGGGTGAGCAGGACAAGCACATCGACAACCATGCACTGTGGATCGATCCGGATGATGCCCGTCACCATCTCAACGGCAATGACGGTGGTCTGTACGAGAGCTTCGATAGCGGCCAGACCTGGCGCTTCATCCCGAATCTGCCGATCACGCAGTATTACAAGATCGGTGTCGGCAACGACGCGCCCTTCTACACGGTCTGTGGCGGCACTCAGGACAACGCCACGCACTGTGGCCCGGCCCGCACCGACACGATCAACGGCGGACGCGACGCCGACTGGTACGTGCCGGTCTTTGGTGACGGCTTCGATCCGGTGATCGATCCCACCAACTCCGACATCATCTACGCGCAGTGGCAGCACGGCGGACTGGTTCGCTACGACGACAAGACGGGCGAGAGCATCGACATCAAGCCGCGCGAGGCGGCCGACGGTCCGCCCCTGCGCTGGAACTGGGATGCGGCGATCATCATCAGCCCGCACGACCACGAGCGGATCTACTTCGGCGCGCAGATGCTCTTTCGGAGCGACGATCGCGGCGACTCCTGGACACCGGTCAGCGGCGACCTGACCCGCCAGATCGATCGCAACACGCTCGACATCTTCGGTCGCGTCTGGGGCGTGGACTCGGTGCGGAAGAACAACTCCACATCGGTCTTCGGCGCACTGGTTTCGCTCGACGAGTCACCGCTGGTCGAAGGGCTGATCTACACGGGGGCCGACGACGGCCGCATCTCGATCAGCGAGGACGGCGGCGCCAATTGGCGCAGTGTGGACGCGTTCCCGGGCGTCCCCGACATGACCTACGTGAACGACATCTTTGCGTCGCGTCACGACGCGGACACCGTCTACGCGAGTTTCAACAACCACAAGAAGGGCGACTTCGCACCGTATGTGGCGATGAGCACCGATCGTGGCAACACGTGGACTTCGATTTCCGGCGACTTGCCGGAGCGCGGTTCCGTGTACTCGGTCAACCAGGATCACGAAGATCCGAACCTGTTGTTCGTCGGCACTGAGTTCGGCGTCTGGTACTCACCGGATGGCGGGGGCCGCTGGCTGGAGCTCGGCTCGGGCATGCCCACGATTGCCGTGCGTGATCTCGAGATCCAGCGCGAGATGAACGACCTCGTGGCTGGCACGTTTGGTCGTGGCTACTTCGTCATGGATGACTACTCACCGCTGCGCTACACCGAAGCGCCGGCCGACGACGTGCAGGCGGCGGTCTTCCCCGTGCGCGATGCGCTCGCATACGTCCAGCGCACCCCGCTGGCGTTGGCCGGCCGCGCGTTTCAGGGCTCGGACTACTACCTTGCCGAGAACCCCGACTTCGGTGCCACCTTCACCTACTGGGTGAAGGACACGCCGAAGACGCGTCGGTCGATCCGGCAGGCGAGCGACGCTGAACTCGCCGAGCAGGACGAAGACGTCTTCTACCCGACATGGGATGAGCTCAAGGCGGAAGATCGCGAGCACTCGCCGGCCGCCTTCCTCGTGGTGCGCGATCAGGACGGCAACGTGGTGCGCCGCGTTCCCGCGGCGGCGCGCTCCGGCGTGCATCGGGCCACCTGGAATCTCCGCTATCCGGGCTTCCGTCCGGTTTCCGCGAACTCGGACGGCAATGGCCCGATGGCCATGCCGGGCAGCTATACGGTCGAGGTGGTGCGCTGGTTCGACGGCCAGGTCGAGACGCTCAGCGAGCCCGTAGAGTTCAACGTCGTGGCTCTGGGGGAGCCGACCATTCCCGTTCAGGATCGCGCGGCAGTGGCAGCGTTCAACGCCGAGGTCGGCAGTTTGCAGCGGGCCATGATGGCTACCAACGCCGTGGCCGCCGATGCTGCAGAACAGCTCACCATGATCGAGCAGGCTGTGCGCCGCCATCCGCAGGTTGACCTGGCTCTCATCGAGCGAGTCGAGGCCATGCGGCTCCAGCTCACGGACTTGCGCCAGGAGCTCAGCGGCGACCCGACCAAGCGGCGCCGTAGCGAACCCGAGATGCCCGGCATCATGCAGCGGCTGAACACGGTGGTAGGCGGAGCATGGTCGGTCACCTACGGGCCGACGGCGACACATCGCCAGCAGTACGCCATCGCAGCTGATGAGTTCGCGGACCTACTGCCACGGATGCGGTCGTTCGTGGACTCCGACCTGCCCTCGCTGCAGGCACAGCTCGAGGCCGCGGGCGTTCCGTGGACTCCGGGTCGTGGCCTGCCGGACTGGCAGCGCTAGTCGACTGTCAGGAGCTCGAAAGTACGCCTCGCCGAGGCGGCCAGTGGAATCTGCGCCGCCTCGGTCGGGGTGAACCATCCGGTCTCAGGCGCGTCGCTGTGCGCAGCGCGCGTCGGCGTGCCGTTGCCGGCGTAGATCTCGCAGGTGATGCGACGATTCGTGATCCCGTGACGGATGGTGCCGGCCGCTCGCAGCGGCGATGGCTCGACACCGAGTCGGTGCGCGTACGCCCTCAGCCTCTCCTCGCGAACGGCGGGTGGCGTCTCCTCGACGATCGGCTCAGCCGTGCGCGAATCGATCGTGGGGAACTCCCACATCTCGGTGAGCACACCAACCCGTTGACCGCGCGTTAGCAGGTAGCTCCCGTCGTGCTCGATCACCGCGGCCGCTTCGATTGCCTCGTGCACCTTGGTCTGTTTCCGCACCGGCAGGAGTGCCTGTGAGCCGTCGGCACGGGCCGCGCACCCAGAACGAATCGCGCACTCACCGCAGGTAGGGGAGCGTGGCGTACACATTCGCGCACCAAGCTCCATGAGAGCTTGTGTCACGTCGCCAGGCGGCTGCCCGTTGAGCAGTGACTCCGCTGCGGCGCGCAACACCCGTCGCGTCGCTGCCCGGGTCGGGTCATCCGCGATCGCGAAGTAGCGGCAGAGCACGCGGATCACATTGCCGTCGATGCCGACGTGCGGAGCACCGAAGGCGATGCCGGCTACCGCTGCGGCCGTGTAGTCGCCCACGCCGGGAAGTTCGCGAAGGCCGGCGTAGCTGCGCGGGAACTCGCCCATGTCCTGCACCGCGACTGCGGCTGCGTGGAGATTCCGTGCCCGTCGGTAGTAGCCGAGGCCCGACCACTCGGCCAGCACCTCGTCGACCTCGGCTTCGGCCAGTGCTGCGACCGTGGGGAAGCGTTCCAGGAAACGCTGGTAGCGCGGGGTGACGACCTCAACCCGGGTCTGCTGCAGCATGAGTTCAGACACCAGAATCGAGTAGGGGTCGGCGGTGCGACGCCACGGCAGGTCGCGTCGCTCCGTCGCGTACCAGCGCAGCAGCTGGTCGCCCGCTTCAACGCTGAAGCGCGGCGGCGGTGCGGCGTCAGTCGAGTCGGCCGGCATCGCGTAGTAGTCCACGCACGAGGTGTTCGGCGGACCATTCGCCGCGCGAAACGATCTTGTGGGCCCGGTCAGCGATGCCGAGCGCCCGCGTGATCTCGCGAATCGAGCGACCTTCTTCGAGGTGGACGATTGCGCGGTTTCTAAGGCCGAGCATGCGGTCGAGCTTCTTGCCGATCTGGTGTTGGTGACTCATGTGTCGCCCGGTGTGCTGGCAGAAAAGCTCGCAGTCGGGGATGGCCAGCACGGTGCGCATGGACTGGATCATGACGCCGATGTCTTCGTATTCGAATGCCCGCGATACCCGATCGGTGAGATACAGGTCGCCGCTGAATACCCAGTTCTGATCCGGCTCATGCAACACGACATGATCGTGGGCGTGGCCGGGCGTGTGAACTACACGGAAGCTGAACCGGCGGGTCGACACTTCGTCGTCGAGGGTGGACGTCTCGAGCCCCGCGGGCTGTCCCCAGATAACCTTGCGATAGGTAGGCAGTGCTTTGGGCGCCGCGGTGGCTGCCTGGCCCGAGTGATGCATCAACGGGATGACGCCGAGCCTGTCTGCGACGAATGCCGCATTGCCGATGTGATCTTCGTGGTGATGGGTAAGCACCACCTGGTCGATATCGTGCTCCTCGATGATTCCGGCAACGCACTCGCGCGCATGTCGGGGACCGGTGTCGATCAGGGTGCCGTCCACCACATACACGCCCACGCGCATCGGGCGTGCGCCCGGGACGGCACGTTCGATCTCGTAGAAAGTCACCGGTCCGTGGTCGGACCGTTCGCAGTGGGTCGCCATCGCCTGAGCGTAGCAGGAGGTGCGGGCACTCGGCGGCGCCGGGTGACTGGGCGCGGCCATGCCGCTACGCTAGCGCGCACCAACGTTTCGTTCCGGCAATCGCGGAGTCTGCCATGCGTCTTTCTCGGATCTCTGTTCTGTTCGTCGCGGCGCTTCTTGTGGTTGCGTGTCAGCCGGCGCCACCGGCGACAGACGCGGTGAGCGACGCGGAGTCGCTGGGGCAGATCGCGGACGAGATCTGGGCACGACAACTCGACAACAACGTGTATGCGCGCTTGTGGAAAGGCCTCCCCTTCGAGAGTCTCCCGGACCTGTCGTACGAGTTCGCCGAGGGCGAGGCGCAGTACGCGCAGACGGTTCTCGATCGTCTCGGCGCGATCGACGAGACCGCTCTCGATCACGACGACTGGCTCACCTGGGCGGTGTTCAAGCGCAACGCCGAGATGACAGTCGAGGGCTTCGACTTCTATTGGTACAGCAACGTGCTGACGCCCTATTCCAACGCGGTGGCCGGCCTGCGCCAGGTCTTCGCCGCGGCGGGTGTCGCTAGCCCTGAGGAGCGTCAGACGTACCTCGACCTTCTGCGGCAGGTTCCCGGTTACGTGCAGCAGGTCGAGATGCTGGCTCGCGGCAACGTGGAGAGCGGTTTCACAGTTTCGGCGCAGAACATGCCTGCGGTGATCGGCCTCACGCGCGGTGCGATCCAGCCCGGCGAGGCTGGAATGTTTGCTGTGCCCGCCGCGCGTCTGGAAGCGAGCGAAGCCGATGAGCAACCTAGTGACGATGTAGATGCGTTTCAGGTTGAGCTGGCCAGGCTGGTTGAGGAGGAGATCAACCCGGCGCTCGAGCAGCTCGCCGAGTATCTCGAGACCGACTACGCCGCCAGCGCCCCGGATGGCGTGGGTCTCAGCCAGTACGAACTCGGCGACGCGTACTACCGCTACCTCGTACGACTGCACACCACCATGGACGTCACTCCTGAGGAAGTGCAGCAGATCGGCTACGAGATGATCGCCGAGATGAAAGCGGAGATGGCCGAGATCCAGGCTGCGATCGGTTTCGACGGAACGTTCGAGGAGTTCCGCGAACATATCCAGACGACACCGGACTACTACCCGGCATCGCCCGAGGAAGTCGACGAGCGCATCGAAGCGGCGGCGAATGCGTTCTATGAGCGTCACGACGAGTTCTTCGCGCGGAAGCCCGAGGCGCCGTTTGCGGCCCGGCGTCTGAACCCAGCGCTCGAGGCATCGCAGACCTACGGGTACTACAACCCGCCTGCCGGCAACGATCCTGCCGGCTACTACAACTTCAACGGTTCGAACCTCGATCAGCGCGCGTGGATCAACTTGAAGGGGTTGGCGTACCACGAGCTATTCCCGGGCCACCACTACCAGATCGTGCGTGTGCTCGAGGACGACAGCCTGCCCGAGGCGCGCAAGGCCATGCTGGTGACTGCCTACACGGAGGGGTGGGGGTCCTACTCGACGTTTCTCGGGCTCGAAGCCGGCATGATCGAGGATCCCATCAGCCAGTACGGCATCTACATTCTGGAGATCTTCCTGGCGAATCGGCTCGTGCTGGATCCCGGCATGAATGCACTGGGGATGACACTCGAAGAGGCGCGGCAGTTCATGCGCGACAACACCTTCGAGTCGGAAACGCAAATTGGCACCGAGTCGTTGCGCTACTCAACCGATATGCCAGGTCAGGCGCTCGGCTACCAGATGGGCAAACGCAAGCTCATGGAAATTCGCGCTCATGCTGAAGCCGAACTCGGCGACGCGTTCGATCTACGGGCCTTCCACGAGGCCGTGCTCAGCCCCGGCGCACTCCCGATGAGCGTGCTCGAGGAGCACATCAACTGGTGGATTGATCAGCAGCGGGTCGGCTAGGCAGCCCGTTTTTCTTCCGCCTGCTGGCTCTCGAGTGCCCGTGCGAGTTCATTGAGGGCAGCGGCCACGGGTTGTAGTTCGTCGCCACCGCGCAGACGGCATTCGCCGGAGTAGTCGCCGGACTCGAGCTTGCCGATGAACCGCTTGAGCGCGACCTGCGGGCCGACGAACTTATGCGTGACCCAAATCGCGAACGCAGCGCAGATCATCCCGAAGATCGGATACATCACGGTCATGCGTAGGGCGAGCGCCTGAAGCGGTGCGCCTACCGCCGCCTGCAGCGCAGCTGGGTCGATGTTGGTCCCCACCAGTGTCTGGATCAGGATCGAACGAAACGCTCGCACCATGAGCATCTGATTGACGACCGCTGCCGCAATCGCGAACCCGAAGAAGTACAGCGCGTAGCGATACTGCACACGCGAGTCCTGCACCATGTTGCGAATCTTGCGGCGCTCTCTGCCGCTCGGGAGCTTCGACATTTTGGGCGCTACCTTGTCGCTGGACGGCCGGCGTCGGGCCATTGCCGGGGTCCTGTGGAGTTACTCAAACGCAACCAATCTCGCTCAGAGCGCGCCAAAGGCCAATAGCGTCGCCAAGAGGACTGGCCAGGCAGGGTCACGGCTCATCACCGCTGTGGGCCAGACCGTCGCCAGGTCGGTCAGGATCGGTTGGTTGCGTCGCGGCGGCGCCGCGAACAAACTCGGCGGGTGATGCTCCCGGCTCGAAGAAGGAGGCGTGATGGAACTCGACGAAATGCGGGAACACTTGCTTGCCATGTCAGGCGCGGCGGAGTCGACGCCTTTCGACGAGGTCTCGCCCGTTTACAAGGTCGGCGGCAAGATCTTCGCGATCCTCTCGATTGACGCGCTGCCGCCCTTCGTCAATCTCAAGTGCGACCCTGACCGCGCGATCGAACTTCGGGAGGAACATCCCGAAGACATCCTGCCCGGCTACCACATGAACAAGCAGCACTGGAACTCGGTGCAGTTCTCTGAGCTGCCGCCTGCGCTGGTGAAAGAACTCTGCCAGCACTCGTGGGATCTGATCGTGGCGAGCCTGACGAAGAAGGCGCGTGCGGAGCTCGAAGCCGAGCTGGCCGGCTAGCTACCCGGGCGTCGCAGGCCGCCGCCAGGCCGCGCATCGGTCGGCGAGCCATCACGCCAAACAACCTGACCCGCGACCCACGTGCGGCGCACGCCTTCCGCCTGGCGGAGTGAGTAGCGGAACGTGCTGCGGGCGTGAATCGTGATCGGGTCGAAGGCGACCAGATCCGCACGCTTGCCTGGCGCGACGATTCCTCGATCTTCCAACCCGAGTCGCGCGGCCGGCATGGAAGTGCCGCGCTGAATCGCGCGTTCCAGGCTGATCAAGCCGCGTTCACGTACGTAGTGCCCGAGCACCCGCGCGAACGCTCCAGCGCCGCGAGGGTGCGCGCTCCCGACGCCCCCATCACTGGCGGTCATCACCCATTCGGAGGCCATGAAGCGATCCACGTCGTCTTCGCTCATCGTGTGGCCGATCACGCCGGAGCCGCCTTTCGCCATCATGTCCATATACGCGTCGACGTCCGACATGCCCCACTGCGCAGCGGCCTCGTTGAGCCGCATGCCGTTCACCGACGGGTCCGGCTCGTAGCCCACGATCTGGAGTCGGTTGGCCCCGCCGATCGCCTCGAGCCCGGCGCGTACCTCGTTGGGATCCTGGAACTTCCGTGAGCGAACGACGATCGCCAGGCCTGACTGCCACGCTGTGTACGGGTACTGGTCCGCCAGCACGTCGACGCCGCGCGACCGCGCCTCGTCGATCAAGGCGAGGATGTCGACCGACTTGCCCCACACGGATGCGTTTCCGGCTTTCACGTGAGAGATCTGCACAGGAAGGTCTCCCTCCTCTCCGATTCGAATCGCCTCAGCGACCGCATCGAGCACGCCTTCTTCCTCGTCGCGCATGTGCGACATGTAGAAGCCGCCGTGAGTACCGGCGACGCGGGCCAACTCGATGAGCTCCTCGGTGGTGGAGTAGAAGCCGGGGTCGTACTCGAGGCCGCTCGACAGCCCGAACGCTCCGTCGCGCATGCCGCGTTCAACGCGCCCGCGCATGTCGGACATCTCGCTGGTGGTCGCGGCCCGCGCGTAGTCGTCGCCGAGAGCGGCCCGTCGGACGGTGCCGTGGCCGACCGTGACTCCAACCTGGAGGGACACCCCGATCCGGTCGATTTCATCAAGGTACTCGCCGACAGGCCAGGGCGACGAACCGTCAGCACCCACGATGATCGTCGTAACGCCCTGGGCGATCTGCGTCCGCGCAGTGGGGTCGCCCGCGATGCGATCTGTCGAGTGGTTGTGGATGTCGATGAAGCCGGGCGCAAGCACGAGACCGGTCAGGTCTTCGGTCGCCGCGTCTGGAGGCACGTCGATCGAGCCAGCGGGCCCAACGGCCACGATCGTGGGCCCCTGAATCAGAACGTCGCCGACAAACCCGGCTTGGCCGGTACCGTCGACAATGGTGGCTCCGCGCAGCAGGGTCGCAGTGGGCTCCTGGGCGGCGGTCGGGGCAACAGCGATCAAGGTCGCACACGCGATCAGAAGGGCCCGTTGAACCAACGTGCGGGGCATAGCGTCATCCGTGTTCTGAGTTGCTAGTGGGGTTTCGGAGCATCGCATACCATTGAGGGCATACATACCTGGGCGTTCGCGTGTCTCCGTCGTTTTCTCCGTCCTCATAGCCTAGATGACCACGCTCCCATCGCACCGTTTCGACGTCATCGTCGTCGGTGCCGGCCCCGCTGGCGTCACTGCCGCGATGGCCCTGGGGAAAGCCGGCTTCTCCGTACTTGTGTGCGAAGCCGGCATCTACCCGGGTGCTGAAAACTGGTCCGGCGCCGTCTACTTCACAGAGAACCTCGAGCACCCGGATGCGTTCGGCAAAGAGGGCGTCGAAAGTGCGCCCTACGAGCGACGCCTGGTCGAGCGCGGGGCGTTTCTGTACAACGGCCACAGCCTGGTCGGCGCCAGCCTGAAATCGCCCGACGTGTTCCGGTCTTGCTACACGGTGCTGCGGCCGGTCTACGATCGCTACCTCGCCGAAGTAGCCCGCGATACCGGTGTGGTGCTCTCTTGCGAGACCACGGTGCAGAGCTTGATTCGGCACGACGGTCGCGTGATCGGCGTACACACCGAGCGCGGCCCGGCGTATGCCGACGTGGTGTTTCTTGCCGAGGGAGATGCGTCGCATCTGGTGACTCAGGAAGGCTACGAGCGCGTGTCCGCCGAAGAACAGGCCGAGGGTGCGCCGCACTTCCTGCAGGGCGTGAAAGAGGTGATCAGCCTCGATCCGGGCGTAATCGAGGAGCGGTTCGGCCTCGCTCCGGGCGAAGGCGCCGCGATGGAGATGCTGCTGCGCAATGCCACGCGCAAAGGGCGCACGATTCGTCTCAACATGGGCGGTTTCCTGTACACCAATCGCGACAGCATTTCGCTGGGGTTCGTGCTGCCGCTCGACAACCTGAAGCACCACTTCGAAGGCAACCACAACATCCTGATGGAGTGGTACAAGCAACTGCCGGAGGTCGCCCGGCTGCTCGGCGGCGGCGAGCTGACGTCGTACGGCGCCAAGATCATCCGGGGTGGCGGCCTGCGTGAGATCCCGCGCATGGTCGCCGACGGGCTGGCCATCGGTGGCGCCGCTTCGGGAATTGGCGTCGACTTCCCCTATCCGAACTTCACCGGTCCAGCCACATCGATGGGCCTGCAGTTTGCTCAGGCGGTGATCGCGATTGCCGGCGAAAACGGTGGTCCGGGCGGTGTTGCCAACCCCGCCGACTCGCCGTACACCGAAGCAGCGCTGCGCAAGAGCTACCTGAGCGCGGTCGAAGCCTCGCACTATTACCGCAGCGTGGACTACCTGCGGGATTGGCCGGCGTACATCGAGCGCACGCAGTTCTTCTTCGATCGGCAACTGGATCTGGCCAACAATGCGGCCGTCGCCGTGTCGCGACCCGGCCGTGGCCCGCTCGGTCGCTGGTGGGACTTCACGAAAGTCGTACGTCGCGCCGTGCCGGCGGCGGCGCTCGGCGAGGTTATGCGCGACACGAGGGAGCTCGGCGCCACGATCGGCCTCACCGGTTTGATCGGCGCTGCGCTGACTCCCGCGAACCTGGTCCGGGTGCTGTGGAACACGGTCGGCGCGCTGATTCCGTTCTCAAGCGACGCGCGCATCGGGGCTTCGGAACCGGACGCGTCCATTGAGACGAGCGGTGTTGCGGAGGCGACGAGTCACGACGGCGCCCGGCTCCGCGCTGTGTTCCGTGTCGCCGCGGGCACCGAAGAGCCTGGCAGGCCGCCACTGCTGTTCCGCTGGTTCTGGCGTCGCTACGGCGGTGCACTGGCGAGTGCGTTCAGCGAGGTCTACACAAACGACGATGCCGCCATCGGCGACAAGCTCCGCGCGGCGGCCAGGCACGTCGGCGGGCGGGCTTCGATCTGGGACCTGATCGCGAAACTCGGTCTCGGGGCGATCCTCGGTGTCACGTGGGCGCTACAGGCTCTCTTTGATCGCCCCGGAGCGCAGATCGACGAGGACAGTGTCGACGGAACACTCGCCGCGAACCGCGAGCGCATCCGGCTGGACGACAGTCGCGTGAACATGAGCGTTCCGTACGAGACCAAGCTCGGAACGATCACGTACCAGGAAGGCCATACGTCCCACATCAAGGTCATGTGGCCAGACGATCTGGGTGCCCGTCACGACATCACGAGTTCCGAGTTGTGGAACATCTGCCCGGCGAAGGTCTACGAGGTGCGGCGCAACCGCATGGGGCACCCCGGCATCGTCGTGAACTTCGACAACTGCATCAAGTGCGAGACCTGCTGGCGTGCCACCGACGACGTGCACTGGAGTCGCGCCACGCAGCAGCGGCTGATCTATCAGGTGTACACCCCGGCCCAGGCCGAACTGCACGCGTTTATCGAATCGCGATCTGAGCCGACACCACGGTTGGGGAAGGGGAGCACCGTTCCGGGCGGGCTCGTTGACGGTACCAGCGCGATCAGCGCGACCGACGAAACGCTGTCAGCAGCGCGGCTTTTCCGAACGCACCTGGCGCGGGCGCGCGTGGCATTCGAAGCGTTCGCCGCTGACCTGCATCGTGCCCCGATGGCGCTGGACGCGGGGCGCCGAGCCAATCTAGGCGCCCTGGGCGCCAGCGCCGCGGAGGCGTGTGCGGAGGCTCGAGCAGTCTGGGACAGCACAGCGATGGGCGAGGTTCGCGCCACATGCGGCCCGGACGCCGCAGCTGTGTGGGAAGACGCGACCGCCAGGCTCGCGGAGTACGGCGGCCATATCGAGCGACGCCGGTTCTTCTGGGCCGAATTGTTGGGCCGCCAGCTTCTCGATCACCACTTCGCCACCTTGCAGCGCGCGTGCGACCGTGCGGTTCCGGCCGACGACATAGCCCCCGACACCTTGACTCTGTGGAGCGATGCCTTGGCCTGGCGCGCCCAGGAAGCCGGGTTCGAAGGTGAGGCCGAGACACGGTTGGCCATTCAAGAGTCGGCGACGGGCGTGTTCGATACCCATGGGCTTCGCGCGATCGATCGCGGCGCGGAGCTCGAACCCGAACAGAAGGCGTGGCTTTGGCATCAAGTTCAAAGCGTCGCCGGGGCTGACCGGCGTCGCCGCGAGATCCTGGTTGAAGAACTTGCCGGGATCGACCCGGCGCTTGCGTATGTCGCCGGCTCCCACTTGTTGGCTCTCGACGTGCTCACGCAGGCCGGGCAGGTGGTGCCGACCGGCTGGCTGACGCTCGTTCACGGTGGATTGCGTGCCGTGACAAACGGGGAAGTGACGGCGGACGTTGACTTTGTTCCCGCCGCTGCCGCCGAGCATGCCGTGGTGGTGGCCGGCTCAGAAGCCGCGGTCGTACCGCTGCGGGCGGTCGGCGTATCGCTTGAAGATGTAGGCACCGTGGGCCTGATCGGGGCGCAGATTCGCCGCTTGCGCGTGAACGGATATCGGAGCGCGGCGTTCGACGTGACCAGCCAACTAGATTCGGTTGCTATCGAGTCTCCCGCCGCGGGCGAGCCATGGGCAGCGTTACTTGGTCCTTCGAGCAACTTCCTGGCTGCGCTCGTGCGCGGGGCCGGCAACTACCTTCTCGACCGAGCCCGCGATCACGCCTCCGGCCGCGTGCAGTTCCCTGGATCCTTCGAGGACGAAGCCGGCCGGGACACCATCGCCAAGTTTGGCGCGGTGAAGCAGATGCTGGCCGAGATGGAAGCCCATCGCTATGTGCTGGAGACGGCGTCGATGACGCCGTTGGCCGGTGACGACGAGTGGGCACACTCGGCCTCGCTCAAGATTCTGGCGTCCGACGCGTTCGGACCGGGCGAGCGTTCGTTTGGCTATCTCACCGGGCAGCTATTCGGCGGAACCGCGTTCTCCGAAGATGACGTGATCGCGAAGTTCTACCGCGACAGCGCTCCAGCGCGTTTTCTGTTTGGTCATGATGACGCCATCCGCGTCGCGCTCGGCCAACATCGACTAGCCGCAGACCGGCTCGTTCCGACATCGGCGGACGAACAGGAGTGGCTCGATCGAGCGGGCGCTGGCGGAGCTCTTGCAGCACCTACAGCGCGACTTCTTCAGGCCATACATATTTTCGAGGCGTGGGGCCGCGAGGCGCAGGGCACAAATGACGAGCTGCTGCTGCATGTTGCCGGCACGATGGTGGTCCGAGCGCTCGCCGTGAAGGTGGTGCTCGTGCGTGCCGCCCGGCGTATCGAAGCCGGCCTGCCAACCGTTGCTCTCAGCGAGGCCGCGCGGCTGCTGGCCGATCGCTTGCTTGCGGACGCGCCAGCCCTTGCCGAGGAAGCAGAACTCGCTCGCCACACCCTGGCAGCTGGTGAGGACCTGATCGCGCACGGCGATCCGTTCGTACCGCCCGCAGTCGCTGATGCGGCCGACTACGAGACTCTCTGCGCCGAGGAACGCGACCATCGTTCCGGCGAGTGGCTCACGGACGGCTTCGACGTCACGCACGCCCGCTACGTTCCGGAAATTCTCGGCAGCGATCCCCACCTGGCAGACGCCTGGCGCGAACTCGAAGCTGAGTTCCGCGAACGCTATGTCGAGAAGGAATTCGATGGCCACCCGTACGGCCGCTGGCTTGAGCACCTGCACCTGATCCCACAGGAAGATCTCGACTACATGGTGCGGCGTGGCTTCATGCGCATGGTGATCGACGGCGAGCTGGGTGGTGAAGGACTCAAGAAGGCCCGCTACTACGTGTTGTGCATGCTCATCGGTCGCTACGGCGACGCCGCGCTCTCGCTGGCGATCATGGCGAACACGAGTATCGGTACGACGCCAACGACGATCGGCCTCTATCAGGATCTGCCTCGCGCCCGCGCCGAGCTCGAGCGAGTCCGCGAGAACCCGGCGGTGCTCGGCGAGATTCGTGATGGCATCGATCGCGTCCTCACGATGGTGCCGCAAGGCGACCTCGAGGCGATCACAACGGCCTACAAAGAGGTTGGTGGACTCGTTCGTGGACGCGTGGCGAAGTCGATGGTGCTGCGCTACATCGGTGGTGGGTTCCTGCGTGCCTTCAATGGCGCGGGTCGCTCTGCCAAACAGCGCGATCTCATCGGCTTCGAGAAAGGCCTCCGGGGCGCGCGCGAGCTCATCGATGGAATTCTTGCCGGCGTCAATGAACGGCTCGAGGAATATCCCCGCCGCGAAGCTGCGCATCACTTCTTCCTGAAGACAATTTCCGCTGGCTACATCTCGGCCTTCGCGCTCACGGAACCCACGGCCGGCTCTGATTCGGGTGGGGTGAAGACGACGGCCCGCGCGGAAACACGCAGGGTTCGCCGCGACGAGGACGGAGTGCTCTGGTTCTGGCTCGACGAGGACGCGCAGTCCGAACGGCGGTACGTGCTCGATGCCGACCGCGTCGAGTTCGACTACGACGGAAGCCGACTTCTGTACCGCTATGCCGACGACGCGCCCGCAACCCCGATCGATCATTCGGAGTACGACTACGACAAGGATTCGCCGGAGCGCATGCGGTCGTACATGCACGGTGACCGACGGGTGTACTTCACCGATATCGCGCAGCTACGGCTCGGCGAGGACGGTGAGCCGAGATACCAGTTCTGGGTGTTGAACGGCGCGAAGATGTGGATCACCAACGGGCGCTTCTCACACTGCATGGCCCTGTACGCGCGTACGGAGCCCGAAGGTGTCACAGGCTTCATGGTCGACCGACACGCCGAGGGTCTGGTGATCGGTGCGGATGAGGAGAAGCTGGGCCAGCGCGGCTCGCCGACCAATGAGATCTCCCTGAACAACGTCCGCGTGCCGCGCGAGAACATTCTCGGGTTCCGTGGCCGTGGTCAGGTGAACGCGCTTGAAACGCTCAACACCGGACGTGCGGGCCTGTGTGTCACAACACACAGCGCGATCCAGGAAATGGTCGAGGACGCGCACATCTATCTCAACGGCGAACCCTTGCGGCACTTCCCCTACCGGCAGCGATCCGCGGCGCGGCCGCTTGAGCGCTACTGGACGGGGCGCCTGGCCGAAGAGCTACTGGGCACGGCCGGCACTACCTACGAGATCATCGGCCTGCTCGACAACAAGCACACCGATTCGGTCCGGATGGAGTCGGCTGTAGGCAAGTATTACGGCTCGGAAGCGCAACACGACTGCGTCGACTGGATGGAGCGCGTCCGCGGGCTCGAAGGACAGACCTGGCTGCACCGGGTGGAGAAGACGCGTCGTGATGCGCGCGTGCTCAACATCTACGAAGGCACAAATGAGGTGCAGCGATTCCTCGTGCTGAAGGATCTGGTGCAGCGCGTGCTGCCGGCCGTGCGCAAGACACCGCCGGCCGCGCCGTCGGCCGAGCTGGCGCACGCGGACCTGGCGGCGGAACTCTACGCGGCTCAGACCGCGCTCATGAAGCATGTTGGCGACGCCGTGGATCGCTTCGGTCAGCTCGTCTGGGCCAACGTAGGTGCACAGCCGTGCTTCCTCAGGCTTGCCGAGATTGCCGGAATGACCAAGGTCATTGATTCCGTGCTCTATCGACTGGAATGGTGTGCTCGCCACGAGACTCCCGGAGAGCACCGCGACCGGATCGAGGCTATCGGGCGGCACTACATCCGACGCGCACTGAGCCGGATCGGTGTTCTCGAGCGTCGGTACGAGCTTGCATATGCCTATCAGCTCGAAGGGCGGTATTCGCCCGAGACGCTGCTCGGAGTCCTTTCGCTCGAAGACAACGGAGCGGTGGTGGAAGCCCAGGGCGTGGTGCCGGCGGCGGCGAAAACGCCCGCGACCGCCGAGCCACTTTCGCGGCCGGTGCGGATCGCGGTACTGCTCCGACCGGTCCCGATGGATGCGCCTCGTCCTCGTCTCGACGGTGGGCGGTTCACCGAGCCGTTGCGCATCGCAAATCCGGACGACGCCGCCGCTCTCGAACTGGCGTTGCAGTTGCGTGCCCGGGATACGACCAACGTGGAGGTCGTTGCATACGGTTTGGGCGGCGACGACGTGCGACCACTACTGCGCGACGCGCTGGCACGCGGCGCGAGCAGCGCCTTCCACATCGATGTCGGCGCCAACACCTCGCTCCCCTACGACACACGGTTGGCGGCCGACGTGTGGGCGGCGACGATGCAGGAGCAGGCGCCTGATCTCGTGCTTTGCGGCGAGGTGGCGACAGACACGGGCCAGGTCGGAATCGGTTCGTTCGTAGCGGCAGTGTCAGATCGCGAGCTCGTGATCGGTATCGACGGCGCCTCGTGGAGTCCCGAAGGTGAGCTCGCGGCTCGCAGCGACAACTGGGGCGGGACCGAAATCGAGGTTGCTCTGCCCGCTGTGCTCAGCGTAGTTGCGGGTCAGGGCACCGAAGCCGACGCCCAACTAGCGGATGTACTCGGAGCCGCGGCTGCCGAGATTCCACGCATCGCGGCGGCGGACCATGTGGCCGGCGTGCTTGCCCTCGATATTGCGCACGCAGCCCGAGTCACTGCCTCGGCTGGCGACGAGACCGGGGCCGTGGACTCTCCCGAAGACGCAGCGGGACTCGTGGCGGCCATGGCCGGTGAGTCCGCTGCGGGCGCGGGCAATGAAGCCCCCGCTTACGAAGGCCGCATGATGAGTCTGGGCGAACAGCCGCCCACGGACGAGCCGTCGTGTGTGTTCATCGCCGCCCCGGTTACGAATGAAACTGCTGGCACCGTAGCGTGCGGCGAACTCGAGGCCGCTGCGCGACTTGCCGCTGCCTCGGAGCTTCCGCTCGACGTGGTAGTTCCCGTAGACGGCGACGCCGCCGCAGCCGCGCTGGCCGTCGGCGCAGTTCTCAACGCCGCCACGCCGCGTCGGATCATCGCGATCACGGCCGCGGGCCTGAAAGACTTTGGCACTAGTGGACATCTGGAGTGGCTCGAGGAGTTCTGGGCCATGTACCGTGCCGCGCCGCGCTGGCTCTTCGGCACGGAGTGGGCGAACGACCTGTTCGCGCGCTTTGCGCCACGCGTCGCAGCGACCGCGGAGGCCGGGCGGTGCTGGAACTGGCACAACGTTGAACTGCTCTCGAACGGCGATGGATTCCATGCTGCTACCCAGATCCTGGGCGGCGCCGCGCGCGCCGACGCCAAACTTCCCGTGGGCGATGGACTCCGGCTCATCACTCTAGCGAGCAACGTAGAGGCGCAGCTGAGGGACTGCGAGGTGTCTGCAGGCGAACCCGAGGTCTACGGGTGGGTGCCCCAGCTTGGCTACGCTCTGGGCAACGACCCCGTCGCCGCCGTGCTCGCTGCTCTAGGTCAGGACCAGGACGGATTGGAGAACGCCGAGTTCCTCATCGATCTCGGCTACGGCGCCGGAGGTCGCGACGGCATCGACGAACTGGTCGAGCCACTCCGCAAGCTGCTCGCGGATGAGCTTGGTCTGGAACGCGTGATGGTCGGTGCTACCCGGAAGGTGACACAGGACCTCGAACTGCTTCCGATGGATCGGCAGATCGGCCAGACCGGGGTCAGCGTGAATCCCCGATTGATCGTCGCGTTGGCCGTATCGGGTGCACCGCAGCACGTCGACTACATCGGCGAGCGTGCAACGATCCTGTCGTTCAACATCGATCCGGACGCACCGCTGATGCGGCTCAACGACCAGCGTGCTCGCCCGATCGTGCATCCCATCGTGGGTGATATCTGGGAGACCGTGCCGCGCTTCATCGAGGAGCTGCGGCGCCGCGCCTCCAGCGATAGCTCGACTGACGAGAACTAGGCCCGGCTCACTGCCAGCCGATAGCGATCGTGAAACGATTGCGGCCGTCCTGGGCCCAACCGTAGTCGAGTTGTAGCGGACCAATCGGGGTCGCAACTGTGGCACCGATCCCGATGCCGCCGATCATGCTGTTCCAGCCGATCTGTTCCACGTGCTCCCAGGTGCCGGCGACGCCCACCCTCGTGTACACACGCGCGATCGAGAACGGGTCGTAGCCGATCGAGATGGATGCACCAAGGGCTTGCGGCCCCCAGAATTCCTCACGCGCAGCGCCCGGCACAAACTCCGGGCCGCCGAGGATGAACCACTCGGAAACCGGTGGCTCTCCCGAGGAGAATCCGTAGCGTGCGCGGCCTTCGAAGACAGCGGCGCCGAGCGATCGGACCAGACGCAGTCGCGCATCGGCGCGCCAGTAGGAAGTCGTTGCGCCCACGCTCGCCTCATTGCGTTCGCCGATCGCCTCCAGACTGATCCCCTGTCGTGGCAGCGTGAGCGACTCGAGCGTATCCCACACGTAGCGTCCGAAGAGAATCCGCTTCTGTTCGACAGTGGCTTCGTAGGGCAAGCCGAGCCGTTCAGCCGCGCTCACGCGCCCTATGAGGATGCCCGCCTGACCGAGGTGGTTGCCGCCGAGTTGCCAGTCCACGCCCAGGCGAACATGCCTGCGGTCGAAATCCGCGCGGTTAATGAACTCCTTGTTCACGTAAGCCTTCGGACGCTCCTCGTGATACTCGACATCGACCTGGTAACCGAAGTGGGCGCCGAAGAGTTGTTCACCGCGGAGCGTCACGCCGACCTTGAGATCGCGCGCGCTGGCGAATCCGTTGAGCTGCAGCCGCTCCCCTCCACCAAAAACGTCGCGCGTCTCCAGTCGCAGAAACCCTTGCGCCTGGTCGTCGCTCTGATACGCCAGCCCGACATCGGCCGTGTGGCGGTACTGCTCGATCACGCGCAATTCCGCCACCATCGAGCCATCCTGGTGCTCGCGGAGGTCGATCCAGGCACCCTGCACCAGACTGGTGGAGTACAGGTGGTCCAGGGCGTGCAGCACGTCGTCGAACATGAAGCGACGGTCGAGTTTGAGGTCGCTCTCACGGATCAGGAACCGATCGGAGAGATACTCATTGCCGATGACTTCGATGTGGCCCAGGCGGCGCTCGCCGAAAGCCTTCTCACGGAGTGGAGGCGCGCGGTTCGGGCGCGTCTCCTTGAATCGATCGGGAATACGGTCGAGGGCGGCCTCCGCGGCCTCACGGCCGCGCTGGATCACGACTTCGAGAGTGGAGTAGTCGCTGAAGCTGTGATCGACGAGATTCGGTTCGATCGAAAGGTCGGGATCGGCGGCGTACTCGCGGTTCTTGGTGTCGTAGAGCAGGTCGACGATGCGCTGCGTTACACCGACAAGGTCGGGATCTACGTCGGGCTCGAGTGGAGTACGCACGTCCACGGCAATCACGTACTTCGCGCCCATTTTCTTGGCCAGGTCGACCGGGAGATTATCGACAAGGCCGCCGTCGACAAGCACTGCATCACCCCAAGCCACGGCAGGGTAGGCGAGGGGCACAGACATGCTGGCTCGCACTGCCCGCGCGAGGTCGCCCTCCGAGAGGATCACGCGGTCGCCGGTCCGCAGGTCGGTTCCGACGGTTCGAAACGGGATGGGTAGACGGTCGAACTCACGCCCGGCCGCAAATCCGGCGGGGGCGAGGAGTTCAACGAGCGCGTTGTTCAGCTGCCCATCGTGAAGGATGCCGCGGGGGAACCGCACGCCGTCGGCACCGAAGCCAATGCGCAGCGCGGTGCGCTCCTGCTCTAGGCGATGCGCGATCGGCACAGCGCCGCGATTCATCGGTTCGGCGTAGATGTTGCGCCACGTCAGCCCGCCGATAAGCGCGTGGATGTCGTCGAGGCCGTACCCCGCAGCATAGAGCGAACCCACGATCGCACCCATACTCGCGCCGGTCATGCAGTCGGGGCGGATGCCGTTCGCCTCCAGTACCTCGAGCACGCCTACATGCGCAGCGCCGCGTGCACCGCCGCCGCTCAATACCAGGCCGAGCTCGCACGTTGGTGGCGCGGCCGATGCTGGTTCCTGGGCATGCGCCTGCCAGGTGATCGTGAGCAGGGCCATGATGGCGGCGCTTCTTGTCAGCATCGTGCTCCGGATAGCTTCCACGCCCCGTAGCGGACGTGACGCCGTCAAGCGGTTCGAGGCAATATTACTTCTTCAAGGTCATGAAGAGCCGTACCCCCAGGAACTCATCGATGGCGCGCGCCGCCGCAGTGACTGCCGTTCTCGCGGCGGGCGCCGTGGCTATGGTCGTGGCTGATGCCGCCGCGCAAGCGCCGATGCCGACGCGCGCGCTGAGTTTCGACGTAGGTGAGGAGCGGCGATACCGGATCGGTCCCAAGGAGTCACTCGGGGTCGGTGAGTCCGCCGAATGGACGCTCGCGCTCCGCAGTATTGTCGACGAGAACGGTGAATACGTCGCCAATTTCGAGTTCACTCACGAGCGCTTCGAATCGATTCCGGGAAGTTTTGATCCGGCCGCCGGGTTCATGATCGTCAACGTGACCGGGCGGCTACGTACGAACCTCGCAGGCTTCCCGCTCTGGCTCGAGTACACCCAGGAGTTCGACGGCGATGATGGCGAGTGGAGCGACAGCGGACAGCGGCTGTTTCGCTACGTGTACGAGGGTGAAGGCAAGTACCGGAAATTCATCAAGGCCGGTCGCAATGACTGGGACTTCAAGGTGCCGATCCCGAAGTACAAGCACATGGACTTCGAGGGTCCGCAGGGGCTCTACATGTACCTGCCCACGGCGCTGGAGTGTGTCGGCACTTCTCGTGGGACGTGCATAGAGTCGGAGCCCGCATTCGCCAACCCGGGTTTCCTGAGTATGCTCGCCGCCGCCCTCGAGGAGGTTGAAGAAGGCAAGCGAGACTTCATGTTCTTCATGCCCGGCGGATTGGCGCAGTCGCCGTTCATGCCACTGACGTCCGGCAGCTGGCTATCGCGCGAGCGCGACCAGATCGGCTCAGCCCGCCGCTACTTCGACACGGTGAAACTCACGCTGGGTACGAGTTGGGACATCGACGTCGGCCCGAAGAACCTTCACGCCTGGGAGGTTGAGCTCTGTTGTGGCATCAAGCACGTCTACATCGAGCCGGGCGGCAGGGTTTTGCGGGTGAATCTCGATACCACCGTGACGAATCCCGACGAGCGATACATCCGACTGGTGTTCCCATTCGAGGAATTCCTGTCGAACGAGGACCCTGTCCTGCGCTAGAGACGGTCGCCGTCGAGACGGCTTTTAGGTGCGTTTCTGGGTTTGGCGCGGCGTTGGCGCTACAATCGCGCCGTCTACGCCGCTCAGGTTCGAGGTATCTCATGAATCGTCGTCATTTTCTCGGTGCTATGTCCTGGCCCGCCGCGGCCGCCGCCGCTGGCGGTCTCTTGCCCTCCGGTCGTGCCAACGCGCTCGAGGTCGCCGAAGAAGTAGCGGCCTATCCGGGGACGGCTTCGGAAGTCGTGGACGATGAGTACTTCTGGAACCAGGTGCGGCAGGCGTTCAGTTCGGAAGCCGGGATCATCAACCTGAACTCCGGCGGGGTCAGTCCGTCGCCCGTGCCAGTTCAGGAAGCGATGAAGCGCTATCTCGACTACTCGAACACCTCGCCGACCTACGCGATGTGGCAGATCCTCGAGCCGCAGCGCGAGCAGGTGCGCGAGCGCATGGCGCGTGAGTGGGGCGTGGATTCGGAGGAAGTCGCACTGGTGCGCAACGCCTCCGAAGGGCTGCAGATCTGCCAGCTTGGACTCGACCTGGAGCCGGGTGACGAGATCCTGACAACGAATCAGGACTACGGGCGCATGATTACCACCTGGCAACAGCGCGAGCGCCGCGAGGGGCTAGTGCTCCGCCAGATTTCGATACCTGTGCCGGCCGAAGACGATGACGAGATCGTGCGGCTGTTCGAGTCGAATATCACGCCTCGAACGCGCGTCATCCATATGTGCCACATCATCAACCTCACTGGCCAGATCTTGCCCGTGGCCAAAGTCACCAATATGGCGCGCAAGCACGGCATCGAGGTGATCGTCGATGGCGCGCACGCGCTGGCGCACTTCGATTTCAAGATCTCCGATCTGGAGTGCGACTACTACGCGACGAGTTTGCACAAATGGTTGTTCGCTCCGCATGGCACTGGCCTGCTCTACGTCCGACGCAACAAGATCGCGAACCTGTGGCCGATGATGGCTGCGCCGGCGCGGATGGATGACGACATTCGCAAGTTCGAGGAGATCGGCACTCATCCCGCCGCGAACTATCTGGGCATCGGCGACGCGCTCACCTTCCATCAGGGCATCGGTTCACTGCGCAAGACCGCACGGCTGGTCTATCTCCGGGACTACCACCTGAATCGTCTGATGGACTTCTCCGACCGGGTTCAGGTAAGCACCAGTCAGACGCCGGGCAAAGCCGCGGGCATCTCGACGGTGGGTGTGGAGGGCATCGATACCAGCGAGCTGAATAGCTGGTTGTGGCGCGAGCACAAGATCATCTCCGTGGGCATCAACCACGCTGAGTTCACCGGCTTGCGTATCTCGCCCAGCGTTTTCACGACGCTCGAAGAACTAGATCGGTTCTGCGACGCGATCGAGCACGCGATTCGTCACGGAATCGCGGCCTGAACGAGGCTTTGGCGGGCCGCTGATCTCGAGCAAGGCACCGAGCATCAGGGCCATCCCGATCAGTTCGAGTGCTTCTTCGAGCACGACCAACGCGCGGGGCATGCCGAGAATCGGGTCCAGGAACTCGGCGAGAGGCACGCAGCACCAGATGGCGATGGCGGTCGGTACGAGCCATCGTGCCGAGTAGCCAGCTGGGATCCGGCGCAGAATCCAGCGGGCCATCACCAGGGCAATGATGAGCGCGGGCGGAGCCACGATGGCCACCCAGGCGTACAGCCCTGGCAAGGCCTGAAGTTCGGCGACGCGTTCGCTGAATAGCAATCCGACGAGCTCGTGAATCGATGCGGTCTCGTCGAGCGACAGCAGGGCGAAGAACGCGGCGACCAGACCCCAGCCCAGCCGATGGGATCCGGGGTCGCGCACCGCCAGACCGGCGGCGAGCGCGGCAATCAGCAGAAGGCTCGTGGACGAGAACCAAACGGAGGCGTTGCTCTCCGCGTTGAGCTCGAACAGTGCCGCAACGCTCCAAGAGTTGATCAGGGGCGAAATGTTTATGGTCACGAGCACGGCGGTCACCGCCAGATGCACGGCCATGGCGGGACGCGCGAGTGCCCCCCAGTCGATGTTCTCAGCGCGCTGGTTCATTCTGCCTCCGGTCGAAGTAGCCGGCGCGCCAGAGGTTCCATGCCGGTGCGCCTCACGAGAGCCTTGGCCTGTTCGCGCCTCGGCATGTCGAGACAACGCGCGGCAAGTCCGCGCAACCCGGGGCTGAAGAGCCAGAGTGCGTGTGTGGTGATCTGGCGCGGCTCCCATTGCAGATGCCACGGGAGGCCCGTGACCATGTTCACTGCGGGCACGTCGTTTTCAGCGCACCACACTCGGATGGTCTCCGCCAGAAGCAGTTTTCCCACGCCGAAATTGGCCCAGTCCTCGTCGTAGGAGGTCTTCACGAGGTGCAGCTCGTTGTCGATCACGACGCAGAGTTGCGCAGCAACATCTTGACCGTCGACGCGTAGGAAGTGGGCCACGGAGCGGCCGTTCCGCGCGCAATGACGCATGCTCGTACGTAGCGCTTCGCGTTGGGCAACGTCACTGCGGAGAACGGAGCCGTCGTTGCGTTTCCACGAGCGATCGTCCACCTGCAGGTACCGGTTGAAGGCGGACTCCATCTCGACACCAGCTGTGACGGCGTCCATTTCGACGTCGTGATTCGCGCCGAGTCGGCGGCCCAGACGCCGCACACCTTTGCGCGCACTGGGCGACATGGATTTCAGCAGCGCCTCGTAGCCGTCGGGAAACTGGATCAGCGACCGGAAGCTCACAGGAGAGCTAACAGCCCCCTCTGTTACGCGTAGCGGGTGGTCCTCCTCGATTCGACCAAGGTGGAGACTCCGCACCCGGCTGTCGCCGATGCGGCTACGGAAGAGAGCATTGAGAGCAGCTTCCTGATGACCTTCCGCGACCGACCAGGACTGGCTCGGGTATCCGTGGGAGTGGCGAAGCCTCCCACCGCCCCGGTGGGTCACGGGAGCGATGGTGTGCGGTTCCCCGTTGGCGAGAACGATCATGACAAAGGCGTCCGGCGGGCTCACTGCGAGCTGGCCGGCCAGGTGTCCGGCAAGCCATGCCGGATCGGTCAGCGCGTCGCGCTCGTCCAAGGCCAAGCCGTTCCAGTATTGCTGCCAGGCCGCGAATGTCTCGCCGGTCGCAGTCGCGACGCGCCGCACCTCGCTCGAGTCGAGCGGTACGAAGACGATCTGATCGGGGGCATGAAGCGCAACGGCTCGAGGTTCCGTCGCCTGATCTTGCGACGGGGAAGCGGTTGCGGCGGCGGCATGAACGGACTGGCGCATGGGCACAGACTAGCTATCGGTGCCGGTGCTTCGGAAACCTAAAGACACGCGGGCTGGGTGCCGGACAAAGGGACCGGATAACAGCGGTCAATCGCGGACGCTGGTGACAGTTCCGCGCAGCTATACTGCGCCTATGGAAACTGCGCCCATGGAAGATTTCAGCGTCACGGTTCCGGGTGAGGTCACGTTTCGCGATGTCGATGCGATGGGGCATGCGAACAACGCGGTCTACCTCACGTGGTTCGAATGCGGCCGGATCGGCTACTGGAAGGCCATCGAGGGCGAGGCGGCGAACTACGCCGACGTCCCTTTCGTTCTGGCACGCACCGAGATCGACTTCGTGCTGCCAACGTACGCCGGCGAGCGCCTGGTTGTGGGAACTCGGGTCACACGGCTGGGCAACCGGTCCTTCGACATGGCCTACCGGATCGAACGGCGGCAGGACGGGGCCCTCATCGCGTCAGGCACGTCGGTTCAGGTCATGTACGACTATTCGGCGCGCGCGTCTATGCCGATGCCGGAAGAGTTCAGGGCAACCGTGATTCGCATCGAGGGTCACGGCCTGCTGGCCCGACCCTGATGGACAGCCTCGCGGTTGTAGTTATCACGCGTGACGAAGAGGAGAACCTGGCTGAGTGCCTCGACAGTGTGCCGTTCGCCGACGAGATCATCATCGTCGACGATGGATCCAGCGATTCCACGTTGGATGTGGCGGGCCGCTATACCGAGAAGGTGTTCCGGCGACGACTCGATCGGTTCGGACGACAGAAGCAGTTCGCGATCGAGCAGGCCAATGCCGACTGGATTCTGGTGCTCGATGCGGATGAGCGAGTGACCCCCGAACTGGCGCAATCGATCAAGTCGGTTCTCGCCGAGTCCGGTCCGATCGACGGGTATCGCCTGAGGCGTCGCACCTGGCTGTTCTCTGAGCCGGTCACATGCACCGGCTGGTACAAGTTTGCGCACTTGCGCTTGTTCCGCCGCGGCAAGGCTCGCTACGTCGATCGGCGTGTCCACGAATTCCCCGAGCTGGAAAATCCGGATAGATGCGGGCGACTGCAGGGCGACCTGGACCACTTCACTTACGCGAGCCTTGATGAGTACCGCGAGAAGCTAGATCGCTATTCCCGTCTGGCGGCTTCGGACTGGTACGACGCTGGAAGGCGGGTGACCTGGATTACCGCCCCGTGGTGGATGCTGGTGGTGCCGTGGGCTGCGTTCGTGCGTGAGTTCTTCGTGCAAGGCGGCTGGCGCGGCGGCAGGGTCGGCCTGCGAATCGCCGCGATGTCGCGCGAATCTGCTGCGCTGACGGTGCGCTACCTGCGCCGGCTCACCGTCGGAGCGATGACGCCATCTCCGTAGGGCAGCTTCGCTAGCGCGGCACCGGCCGGCGTGAACGCGGACCGCGCGACTGCTCGTTGAGGGTCCAGTCGTAGTCCATGATCCTCACCGTAATGTCGTCGCGGTTGGCCTGCACGTACGTCGCGATGTCCTCGGGGCCGTAGCTCAGGGCGTAGTCCACTCGGGAGTCGGCCTTCTGGAGGAAATCGTCCTCGTACCAGTCGAAGTAGCTCGACAGGTAGAGCGTGTTGGAGGTCCGATCGAGCTGCATCCCGCGAGGTTGTGCCAGGAACTCGTGTGACTGTGCCTGCAGGGTCTGATCGAGCGTCTCGGCTCGGTAGGGCACGTTGAGCAGCCGCGGACATCCGAACGCCGCGCAAACCAGCGCCCAGTGAATCCTTTCATCGTCGAACTGGGCGCGGAGAGTGTCATGTTCGATGTTGTCAGCAGACATGTCACTGCCGGCGACCGTGTAGGTCTGCTTGAAGAAACCGCCGACCAGTCCCCAGAGGACGCCGACGTCACGGACCGAATCGATGGGGTGGCGTTCCACCACCTGCCAGATCACCACGGCGTTGTAGGCGTTGATCCAGAACGCCATACGCTCCGCTTCGGTGGCAAATGTGTTCGGGTCGGTTCGGGCGAGCACGTCCATGAACGCCTGCAGGTCGCCCAATCCGCGCGTCTTGAGTCCGGCGTAGTCAACCAGGCCCTCGTCGTTCACGAACTCCGCGAGCGTTCGCTCCCAGGTGGCGTACATGTCGCTCTGCTGCGCAGTGGCGGCGCTCGGCGCGAGGAGGGCGATTGCGATCAGGGCGCTCGCGATCCGACGGGTCATGAACTCGTTTCTCCTGCGCCGTTGCCCGGGCAAAGGCGCGAAAATCAGTTGGCTCTCACGAGAGGTAAGTTTGTTGTGCGCGGCGCATTGGTTTCCAGTGTCCACTGAACGAGTGGACGGTTCGCCGGAGAGCCGACGACTTCATGTTCCGCGACGGAGTCGCTGCTCGATCCACGCCGGGTCGAAACCGACGGAGTGCTCGTCGCCGATGGTCACCACGGGCGTCGCGATCGGACCGCCTGTGATGGCTCTCAGCGTACCCCAGGGATCATCGAGTTGATCGATCTCGATGTAGTCGAAGTCGACTCCTGCCTGCGAGAGAAACTCCCTCGCTGCCTGGCACGGAGCTCAGCCGGGACCGCTGCTGTACAGGACGATACGTTGCGTCATGGTAGGCGCTGGCGCGGGGTATGAATGGTTGGGGCGCAGGGATTCGAACCCCGATTCTACGGTCCAGAGCCGCATGTCTTGCCAATTGGACGACGCCCCAACCCGGCCGACGCTCAGTGGCGCCGCGGCGTGCGACCCGAAAGGTCGCAGGCCCCAAGGGTACGGTGCTACGCCGCGCCCCGCAATCTCCTGAAGTTGCCGCTAGGACGACTCTTCCGGTGCGTCCGTCGGGTTCAGATCGGGGATGTCGATCGCCGGATTGCTGTCGCCCGCGCCGGGATCCATGTCTTCATCATCGTCGACCTGGCTCTGGCGCCAGCCGAGCAGGCCTGGAAGAAGCACGGTGGCGGTTAGCCAGGTGCAGGTGAGACCGACAACGGCGAGATGGCCGATCGAACGCAGGCCCGGGTGGTGCGCGAAAGCCATACCCGCGTAGCCCATGATCGTCGTCACGGTTGCGACGGTGATCGGTTCGAAGAGTTCCAGCTGCGTCTTGCGGGTACTCTGCCCGAGTTCCCGCCATCGGCGGTAGAAATGAACGCCGTGGTCGACCCCGAGACCGAGCAACGTGGGGAGCACCACGATGTTGAAGAAGTTGAGCTTCCAGCCAAGCGCGATCACCGCGCCAAACGTGAGCAGCAGACTGGCCACGAGGGGCACCAGGACCCAGGCCGCCTGGTTGACGTCACGCCTATCGATCACGACCAAAATAAAAATGCCGAGGAACGTGAGAACCACGATGAGTGGCGTCTCGCTGGTGACGAGCCACAGGATCTCCGCGAGCACCGGCTTGTCGCCCGTTGGCCCACGAATTCCATCGGGCATCTCCATGTCGTGAAGCTGGCGCGTGAACTGCATCGTCACGAGACCGTCTTTGCCGTTGCCGGTGGCGTGCAGGCCAAGCACGTACTCGCCCGAGCCATCGCGCGCGATGAGTCGCTCGCGGATCACGTCCGGGATGTCGCGCGGCCGGGAGAGCCGTTCCGGGATCTCGAAGGCAAGCACGTCGTCGATGAGGCGGACACGATCGGGATCTTCGATCCGTCGCACCCAGCGGCCCGAGAGCATCTGTTGGATGTCGGTGATGTACCGCTCGCGCTCCAGCCCTTCTGACGCCGATGGCGCGAAGTCGCGGACGCTCGACATCGACCTGATGACGTTGTCTTCGCGATCCCTGGATTCGTCGATCAGAGTCAGAGCGCGATCGAGAGCATCGAGGTCTTCAGCGACGTAGATCGCGGATGGGCCGAAGAAGATCGGATAGACCTCTTCCTGCTTGGCCTTGATGGCATCGAGTTCATCGAGGTTGGCGCTGAAGTTCGCGAAGTCGTAGTCAAATTCCAGCCACTGCGCGGACGCCGCTGCGGAGCCGAGCACAAGAAACCCGAGCAGAGCAGCAGCCCATCGCGGCGGTATCGCCAGGTGGCGACTCGGGATCCGTGGCTTCTGCGCGCGAACGAGCCCCAGTCGGTGACCGAGGGAAAGTGTCGCCGGCATCACGAACAGCATCGTGAGCGTGACGACGAAGATCGAAATACCGCCGATGAGGCCGAAGTCGTAGAACCCGCGAAAGTCCGAAATCGCGAGGATGAGGAGCCCGAATGAGGTCGTGATACCGGAGGTGGCCACCGAGCGACCTGTGGAGGTGAAGGTCTCAACCAGAGCGTCTTCCGGGTCTCGCTCGAGCAGTTCGTGACGATAGCGCTTGGTGAGGTGGATCGAGTAGTCCACCCCCATGCCGAAGAGCACCATCAGGAGAAACGACGTGATGGTGTTGAGTTCGCCGACCAGGTGCGGAACGAACGCGAACGCGTAGACGAGCCCGACCCCGAGTGGGTAGACGACGACCGGGAGTATTCGCATTGAGCGGAAGCTCACCGCCAGCGCCAGCATGATCGCGAGCACCGCCACGATGCCGGTGCGCTGAACGTCGCTGATGATCACGCGGAACTCCTCGACGCGCGTGCGCAGCGAACCACCGATCGAGATGGTTACGCCGTGCGCCCCCTCGATCGAGTCGGCGGAGCTCCGCATCTCGTCGTAGAGCGTTGCCGTGGCGGCCATGTCCGACAGCCCCTGGCTGATGTTGACGATCATCCCGTACATCGTGCTGTCCGGAGTGCGGTGATACTCCGGCAACTCGCGGTACTGATCCATCAACTCTTCGAGCTGCTGTGAGGTCTCGCTTTCCTCTTCGTCGACCCCGAAATCGTCGAGGAAAGGGTTCACCTGGGCTTCCCATTCCTCGATCGTCGTGACCATGTCCTCGAGTTGATACGAGGGCACCAGGGTGTACTTGTACTGATTGATGAAGTCGGTCGGGTAGCGATAGTCGATCGTGGCGATGCCATCGATCGCGCGGAGTCGCTCGACCATCGCTTGGACGGCGGTTTCCAGCGTGTCGGGCGTGCTGCCCTCGAAGATCAGGCTGAAGTAGCCGCCGTCGCCAACGAGCGGTTCGAGCTCTTCGCTCCACTGCACCGCCGGGCTGTTCTCCGGCAACAAACGAGTCAGGTTGGTATCAAGCCCGAGTGTCCGTGCCTGCATGAACGCGGGGACGGCGAGCAAGAGCGTGGCCAGCAGCCACACGGCGGCCCAGCGGTGCGACCAGCGGCAAACGAGGGTGAGCTCGCGATAAAAGAGCGTGCCTTCTCGAGCGGTGCGAAGTTCGGACATGGGGCGGTGGGGTTCCGTAAGTGAACGGGTCTCTCGCGCCGTAGCGCTGCCAAGGGCGCCGGGCGCGCGCCCGGCGATCTTGCTGGAGCGCCCAGGACCCCTAGAAGGATACGCTACGACCGCAATCGTGGAATGTTAGATTTCAAGGCTCCCCCCGCCGATTCGGAGTAGCCGTGCGCCCTCGTTCCGTTCAGAGAGCCGTCGTCGTTGGCCTGATCGCGGGCCTGACAGTGCCTGGCCCGGGCGACTTGCTCGCCCAGCAGGCCGAGGAGCCAGCGCGGCGGAGTTTCGGTTTGGCCGCGGTCGTCGCGAAAGTCGTTGACGCGAATCCACTCGTTCGCGCCCATCGCCTCGATTCGCAGCGCGCCCAAATCGACGTCGATCAGCTTGAGGGTTTCTGGGCCCTACCCCAGGTGTCGTTCAACAGCTTGTCGGGAGTCGTGCCGGCCGCGCGCGGCAATGTCGTTGACTCTCCCGACACGGCGAACGATCTCGACAACCTCGGGCCGTTCTACAACTTCTCGGTGAACGTCGTGTTCCCGTTGTACACGTTCGGTCGTCTCGAGCACGGCGCGGCCGCGGCGCGGAACATCGTGACAGCCCGCAATGCCGAAGGTGACAAGGCTCGCGACGATCTCTCGCTGCAGGCGATCATGGCGTACTGGGGTGTTCTCGCCGGCGAAGAGTACGTGGATCTGTTCACGGAGATGAACGATTCCTACGACGACCTCATCGTTCAGGCCGAGGAGAAGGTCGAGACGAACGCCATCGATCTGAACGACGCCTTCGAGATCAAGTCGGCGCGATTCGATGTCGAGGCGTTGTTGCTGCGGGCGGTCCAGGTGGAGCGAGTCGTGCGGCGTTCACTGGGTGAGTTTCTCGACCTTCAGCCAGGCGAGCAATACGACCTTCGCGAGGCCGGTACACCCGAGGTCAAGTTGACGCTCGAGGATCTAGGCCGACTCCAGACCATCGCATCGTCCAGGCATCCTCAGGTTCGCGCCCTGAAAGCAGTCGTGAACGCGCTGGACGAGACCATGGAGATCGAGCGCAGCAATCGCTGGCCGGTGATTCTCGTAGGCGGCGGATTCGGCTGGGCGCGATCACCCAATCGGGACTCCCAGGACAACCCATTTGTCTTCGACGAGTTCAACTACACGCGCGTGGCAGCCGCCTTCAATGTGCGTTGGGATCTGAATTTTGCGCGCCATGATCTCAATTACATGCGGCGCAAGCTCGAGCGTGACGCCACGGAGTCACGGCGTCGAGCGCTGCAAATGAAGATCAATATCGAGGTGCACGAGGCCCTCGAGGCGGTGCTTATGCAGCAGCAATTGCTAGCCTCGGCGCGTGAATCCAGGCGTGAATCGCGCCGCTGGCTGCGCACGGCGGCCGACGATTTCGACCTAGGAATCGGCGAGGCACAGCCACTGATCAAGGCTTATCAGGCGGACTATCGTTTACAGGCCACCGTGATTCAGTCAGAATATGACCTGAATGTTGCCTTGGCCTCGTTGGCCCTAGTAATTGGCGACATGCATTCATACTTAACGTGGATTGCTGATGGCCAGGTTGCGCTCGATTAGCCTCGGGGCACTCGTCTTCTCCATGACTGCGGTTGCGGCCGGCCAGGGCGCAGAAACCCGCACGCCGATGGAGATAGTCCGAGAGTCCAACGAGGCGATTACCGCCATACTCGGCGAGTACGATCCTCTCGGTTCCGAGGGGGAAGCGCTCGTGTACGAGGTCATGGACGGCGTCACCGACTTCCAAGAGATGTCGGCAGCGACGATCAATGATCTGTGCGGGGAAAACGAAATCCCCGGCGAGAAGTGCGGCGAGTGGAAAAAGGTCTTCGGAGATCTGCTCCGCATTCGTTCCATTAAGGGTGTCGGCCGTTATCGGGCCGACAGCTTCGATTATCTGAACGAGGAGATCGCCGGCGAGCGCGCGGTGGTTAACACCCTGGCCCACTACGAGGACGAGGAGGTCACGATCGACTACGAGCTGGCGTCGCGAGGCGACGGCTGGGTGATCGTGAACTACGTGATCGACGACGTCGATACGTCCTATAGCTACAACCGCCGCTTCGGACGCCTGCTCGACGACGACACCGTCGACGATGTCATTCAGCTTCTGCTCGATCGGATCGAGGATTTTCGGGCGGAGTAATTCCGCCTGGAACGATTCAGTTCGGTCAGGCAGGCGACATCGAGACCAGGCCAGGGATCAGCTCCGCACCCTAGGTGCGGACTGTGCGCGCGTGCGCGATCTCGTGTGAGTACACGATGACAAACTCGAAGACTGCGACGGCCGCCGTTCCGACTCTGGATCCGGCGGACATCTTCACGAAGGCATACAACTTCGAGCAGGCGGATGATCTCCGCAATGCCGGGTTGTTCCCGTACTTCCAGCCGTTGGGCGGCCAGATTGGCAATGAAGTCAATGTCAATGGCAACCGAATGGTCATGGTGTGCTCGAACGACTACCTGGGGCTGTCCCAGGACCGTCGAGTGCAGCAGGCCGGAATTCCGGCGCTCGAGGAGTTCGGCACCAGCTGCACGGGATCACGCTTCCTGAATGGAACGCTGTCTCTGCATGAGGGGCTGGAGCGCGACCTCGCGAAGTACCTGAACAAGGAAGACGCGCTCACCTTCAGTACCGGCTTCCTCGGTTCGTTGGGAGTTCTGAGCGCTCTGGTTGGCCGCCGCGAGATCATGTATTTCGATCGCGAGAACCACGCGAGTCTTTACGACGGTGCGCGGCTCTCCTGGGGCGAACTTCGGAAGTTCCGCCATGGCGACCTCGAGCATCTCGAGTTCCTGCTGAAGAAGGACGCCGACAAGGCCGTCGGGAAGCTCATCGTCACGGACGGGGTGTTCTCGATGAGCGGTGAGGTCGCAGACCTGCCCGGCATCATCGAGCTGGCCCGCAAGTATGGCGCCCGTGTTCTGGTGGACGATGCGCACTCGACCGGCGTGATGGGTCCGAACGGCCGCGGCACCGCCGAGCACTTCGGCGTTGAAGACGAGGTGGACCTCATCATCGGTACGTTCTCGAAGGCGTTCGCCTCGGTCGGCGGTTTCCTTGCCGGGCCGGCAGACGTCGTCGACTACGTGAAGTGCATGGCCCGCCCATTCATCTTCACGGCAGCGCTGCCGCCAGCGCAGGTGGCCTCGACGCATGAATCACTTCGGATTCTCTCGAGTGAACCGGACCATCGCGAGAGACTGTGGAAGCGGGTGGCCCTGTTCCGCGAGGGGCTCTCGGCTCTGGGCTTCGACACGATGAAGTCGGAGGGCCCGATCGTTCCGGTGCTCATCGGCGACTTCGATCACGCGCTCGGATTCTGGAAGCAGGTTTGGGACCACGGCGTCTTCGCGCTGCCCGCAGTTCCGCCAGCAGTTCCGCCCGGCGAATGCCTGATCCGCATGGCTGTGAACGCCAGCCACACACGCGAGGAAATCGATCGCGTGTTGGCGGTGTTTGCAGAGGTCGGCCGCGCCACCCGGATGATTCCCTGACGTGCATCGCTCCTCTGCGACGCCGAGGTGCCTATGGCCTCGGTGACAGTGCGCGCGGTTGCTCCGCGTGACGAGAAGACGTTCATGCGGCTTCCGGAGCGACTCTACGCCGGAGATCCGCACTGGGTGCCGCCGCTGTGGATGGCAGAGAAGGAACGGCTAAGCGCGAAGAAGAATCCGTTCCTGGCGAGGGTCGCTCACCAGAAGATGGTCGCCTGGCGTGGCAACGAGCCCGTGGGACGCATCATGGCCATCGACGATCCCCGACACAACGAGATTCACGGCGACAATCTCGCCTTCTTCGGTTTCTTTGAAGCACTCGATTCCGAGGTTGCGGCTGCCCTGCTCCACGCGGCAGAGGAATGGGCGAGGGAACGCGGTCGCGACGTGCTGCGAGGTCCGGCAAACCCGTCGCTCAACGACACTTGCGGCCTGCTCGTCTGGGGGTTCGATGACGACCCGATGATGATGATGCCGTACAACCCGGCGACCTACCCGGAGTGGGTCGAAGCGGCGGGGTACACGAAAGCGAAGGATCTCTACGCGTGGACCATGGATCTCACCAAGGGCGTGAACCCGCGTTCTCAGAAGATCCTTGAGCGGATGGAGAAGCGCCTGGATCCGGCCCCTGTGGTTCGGGATCTCCGCAAAGAGACATTCAAGGAAGACATCTTCACGGTGCGGGAGATCTTCATCGCCTGCTGGCAGGACAACTGGGGATTCGTTCCGCCCACCAAAGAAGAGTTCTGGCACGCCGCCAAGGACATGAAGCTCATCCTCGACTGGCAGCTGGCCAAGATGATGGAGATCGACGGCAAGCCCGTGGCGTTCTCGCTCTCGCTCAGCGACCTGCATCAGGTCTACAAGCTCATCGGTGGACGCCTTCTTCCGTTCGGTTTCATGAAGCTTCTGCGCCGGCATCGATACATGGACCGGGGGCGCATGTTGCTGCTGGGGGTCCTCCCGGAGCATCGCAACAAGGGGTTGGAGCTACGCCTGATCACGGAGTCCATGGCCGCAACGCAGACTGTCGGCTGGAAAACCGGTGAGAGTTCCTGGACTCTCGAGGACAACGCTGGCGTGGCCAAGGCGATTCAGATCGTCGGCGGGTGGCACTACAAGACCTATCGCCTCTACGACAAGCCTCTCGACTGAAAGGAGGTCCCGATGGACGCAGCTGCGCGGCCCATCGCGGTCGTGACCGGCGGTACTGGCTTCATCGGCTGGGCACTCTGCGAGGCATTGAGAGATGCCGGTTGGTGCGTTCGTGCAGTCGTCCGACCCACCAGTTCCAATCCGCTCCCAGAGGGCGTCGAGCGGTACGATGCGAATCTCGACGCAGCCGCTCTTGGCGATGCCTGCGCAGGTGCACAGGTCGTGTTCCATCTCGCCGGACTCACCCGCGCGAGGACCTACGAGGAATTCCACAGCGTCAACGCTGATGGCGCGGCCGAGGTCGCCCGCGCCGCTCGCCGGGCCGATGCTTTCTTCGTGCTCGTGTCCAGCCAGGCAGCAGCGGGCCCGGGAACTGTCGACAACGTTCGGATGGAAACGGATCCCGAGGCGCCCCTCAGCGACTATGGGCGCAGCAAGCTGGCCGGTGAACACGCCGTGAGAGCCATTGCAGGGCTGCGCTACTCGATCATTCGGCCGCCTGGTGTCTACGGCCCGCGCGACAAGGATTTTCTCGTGCTGTTCCGCTCCGCTCGTCGTGGGCTGCTGCCGCGCCTGGGAAGCGCTTCAAAGGCGTACACCTTGATTCATGTTTCGGATGTTGTCGGGGCGTTGCTCGCCGTCGCTCGAACGGGTAGGGAAGACCCTGCAGCCGTCGACGGGCTGACCGCGTTCATCGGACACTCACAACCGGTCACCCAGGGCGAATTGCTGCAGAGCATCGCTCGGGCCGTGGACAAGCCGCGCGCGCTTCGGCTGCCGGTGCCCCTTGGGGTGTTGCGGGTTCTCGCGGAGTTCGGTGAACTGCAGGGCGCGGTCACAGGCCGGCCAGCCGTGCTGAACCGTTCGCGATTCCGCGAATTGTCGGCGCCAGGGTTCGTGTGCAACGTCGAGCGAATCGCTGACGCGACCGGTTGGCGGGCCGCGATTGGATTCGACGCGGGAATGAAAGAGACTGCGCGGTGGTACATCGCGGAGGAATGGGTATAGTTCGGCGTCGGGCTGCTGGGATTCGATTCAGCGCGACGATCCTGAACCACGAGGAGAGTACAGATGCGGAAGTTGGTAGTTGCGGCACTAGCTCTTGGAATTCTTGTCACCATGCCGGTGGGAGCTTTGCAGGATCAAGAGCCGGAGACTTTCATCGGCAATGCGATCTCCACTGGCGGTCGCTCGGGGACTTCACGGATCCAGCTGCGGATCGACCGTTGGAACACGCCGGAAGAGCGACAGGCGTATCTCGCGTTGTTGGCCGAAGGTGGCCAAGAAGCGCTTGTGAAGCAGTTCCAGCAAAGCGAGATCGGCCGAGCGCGAGTGGGCCAGCGGAACTCCTATCCGATTTCCTATGCCTATCAGTTCGTCGCCGAGGACGGGACGCGGCGGGTGGTCATCGCGACAGATCGCCCCATCGGCGCGCTCGAAGCCGTTGGCCGAGCCAGCACGATGGAGTGGGGGGTATCCATTGTTGAACTCCGCATGCCTCCCGAAGGCAATGGCGAGGGTGCTCTCGTGGTTGCCGGCGCGGTTGTCGCTAATGCCGAGACGCACACGCTGAGCCTCGAGAACTACGGGCAGGCGCCTGTGCGCTTGAGCTCCGTGCGGTCGGAGAAGTAGCGACCAACTCACCCAGCGTTAAGGACAAAAGACAGGCCGGGGCGCGTTGCCCCGGCCTGTCTCTTTGCTACGTAGTGGCTAGCGGCTACTTCTTGGCCGCAGCAGCCGCGATCTGTTCGAGGCGCTTGGTCTTCGCCTCTTCGAGCTTGCTCAGGTAGCGGATCATCCGGTCGAGCCGGACGCGAGCCTTCTCGCGGCCCATCAATTCGAGAACCTCGAAGATCCCGGGCGACGCCTTCTTGCCCACGAGGGCGATTCGCGTCGGATGGATCAGCTCAGCGGCTTCCTTCTCGGCGCCGGTCGCCACCTCGCGGAGGGATTCCTCAAGCTGCTCCTGGTTCCAGGGGTCGACCTGCAGCAGCGCCTCGCGAAACGCCTGGACGACGCCGAGGAGATCCTTGCCATGGACGTGCTCCTTCAGGCCGTCGGGCTCGTAGGCGAACGCTTCGGTCAGGAAGGGTGCGATGTGGTCGGCCAGTTCGTTGATGGTGCGCGAACGCGGCTGCCACAGCTCGATGAGCGCGAAGAAGAAGTCGCGACGCTCCATGTCGAGCTCTTCATTCCAGCAACCGCGAACCTGAAGGGCTTCGCGCACTGCCGGACGCAACTCGCCTGCGGGCACTTCCTTGATGTACTCGCCGTTGAGCCACGACAACTTCTCGACGTCGAACTTGGGGTTTGCCTTGTTGACGCGCTCGAGCGAGAACTCTGACGTCAGCTCGGCAGACGTGAAGACCTCGCGGTCGTCACCGGCGTTCCAGCCGAGCAGCGCGAGGTAGTTGATCACTGCGCCGGGCAGGTATCCCTTGTCGTGGAAGTGCTCAACGGAAGTCGCACCATGGCGCTTGGAGAGACGCTTACCGTCTTCGCCGAGAATCAGCGGCAAGTGCGCGAAGATCGGCAGCTTGGCGTTGAGAGCCTCGTAGACGAGCACCTGCTTCGGCGTGTTCGACAGATGATCGGCTCCACGAATGACGTGGGTGATCCCCATCTCGATGTCGTCGACGACATTCGACAGGTGATAGGTCGGCTTTTCGTCCGACCTCTGCAGCACGAAGTCTTCGATGTGGGCGCTCTCGAAGGTGACTTCACCCTGGACAGCGTCATCGACCGTGATAGTTCCTTCATCCGGAACCTTGAACCGAACGGTGTGCGGCTCTTCGGCATCGAGCTTGGCGCGAACCTCATCGCTAGAGAGTTCACGATCGGCGCCGCGGTAAACCCAGTTCTCGTCGGCCTCGAGCGCCTCGCGGCGCTGCTCCTCGATGTCTTCCTGCGCGGCGAAGCAGTAGTAGGCGTTGCCCGAGCTCATCAAGAGCGAGACATAGTCGTTGTACAGGTCGAGGCGGTCGCTCTGCAGCACCGGACCCTCGTCCCAGTCGAGACCGAGCCACTGCATCGAGCGCAAGATGGTCTCGAGGTTCTCCTCTGTCGAGCGTTTCTCGTCGGTGTCCTCGACACGGAGGATGAATTTGCCGCCCAGGTTCTTGGCGTAGAGCCAGTTGTAGAGGGCGGTGCGGGCGCCACCGACGTGCAATTCGCCGGTGGGGCTGGGCGCAAAACGTACGCGTACTTCGTCTGCCATGGGTTACCTCTCGTCGCGGTGGGACGGCGCGCCGCTCCCGGACTCGGGGCGCGCGCCACTCAAGATCTAAATCGCGGTCCCCGGCCGGGGAGAGACTCCAGGTAAATGAACGACCCGTGCCGGAGCGAGCCCAAATGGTAGCCGCCGCGGCCACATCGCGCCAGCAGCCGTGCTCGAAGCGTCTCCTGCTAGGAGCGCTTCTCCACCATGCCGCAAACCTGGCAGACCATGGCCGTGCGCTTCCACACCATCACGGCGACGCCCATCGCGGCAAGGCCCAGTGCGGGGAGCCAGGTCAGATCGAGAAACAGGTTCGCGAAGGCTGCCCAGAAGGAGAGAACGAGCAGCGTGACGCCGCCAAACGGATTGAACCGGTGCCGGCTACTGAGTTTCCAGGCCCCCGGGGTGTCGCATGAAGGACACTGGTCGCCAGCGGCACCGGCGCTCCGTGCCTGAGAGTCCACGGGATCGGCGAGCGCGACGGATGACTCGGTCGGCGGCTCGTGGTCCTGGCCTGGTGTCACAGCGTCCAATGTCTCCCGCAGTGCGCCCACTTTCAACGGAGCGCGCCGAGCAGGCCCGCTTCGCAGTCGGGACTGTACTGCCGAGCCCAGCGCGATTCGCAGTAGTTGTGTAGAAAAAGCGGAGGGGGTGGGATTCGAACCCACGGCACGAGAAAACCCGTGCAACGGCTTAGCAGGCCGCCCTATTCAACCACTCTAGCACCCCTCCTCAAGGGTAGCGGAGGCAGAAGGATTCGAACCTTCGGACCGCCTTGTGAGCGGTCAACGGTTTTCAAGACCGTCGCATTCAACCTGACTCTGCCATGCCTCCAGCGGCGACTGCCTAGGGTACCAAACGAGGCTGATTTCGTTGCCCGCTTGTTCTAGGCGCGCGGCGTGATCGAGTCGAGTCCGCCGAGATAGGGTCGCAGCGCCTCTGGGATTGCCACAGTGCCGTCGGCTTGCTGATGATTCTCGAGCAGCGCCACAAGGGTGCGGCCGACTGCGAGGCCAGATCCGTTGAGCGTGTGCGCAAGCCGGCTCTTGCCGCCTTCGGCCGGCTTGTAGCGGATACCCGTGCGGCGGGCCTGGAAGTCGGTGCAGTTGCTGCACGAGGAGATCTCGCGATACGTATCCTGCGAAGGCAACCAGACCTCCAGGTCGTAAGTCTTCGCTGCGCCGAAGCCCATGTCGCCGGTCGAGAGCGTCATGACGCGGTATGGCAGTTCGAGCCCCTGAAGTACCGACTCCGCTTGCGCGGTGATTGCTTCCAGCGACTCGAATGACGTCTCCGAGTCGGTGATCCACACCATCTCGACCTTGTTGAACTGGTGCACCCGAATGAGGCCGCGCGTGTCCCGCCCGTACGAGCCGGCTTCGCGACGGAAGCACGGGGTCAAACCGCAGTACTTCAGCGGTAGAGCCGACCCGTCTAGCGTTTCGTCACGGTGAAGGTTCACGAGTGGAACCTCGGAAGTCGGGATCAGGTAGAGGTCGTCCTTCTCGATGTAAAACGCGTCGTCGGCGAACTTAGGTAACTGGCCGGTGCCGTGCATCGACTCGGGGCTGACTAGGAACGGCGTCAGGACTTCCGTATAGCCGGCAGCCGCATGGAGGTCGATCATGTACGCGGCAAGGGCGCGTTCCAGGCGCGCACCCATGCCGAACTGAGCGCTGAACCGCGCACCGGTAACCTTGGCCGCGCGGCTCATGTCGAGGATGCCGAGGGCTTCGCCGATATCCACGTGGTCGCGAATCTCGAAGTCATAGGCATGTGGCGTGCCATGGCGGCGTTCCTCTCGGTTGGCTGCCTCGTCCGGCCCAACGGGCACGCTCTCGTGTGCCAGGTTGGGGAGCGTTTCGAGAATCGCCGCGATAGCCTCGTCGACGGCCTTGCGGCCTGCGTCGAGATCCTTGATCTCCTCGCCCACGGCGCGCATCTGGGCCATCACTTCCTCGGCGTCGCCGCCGGCCCGCTTGACCTCGCCGATCTGTTTGCTCGTCTCATTGCGCTTGGCCTGCAGCGCCTCGACTTGCTGGATCACGGCGCGGCGTTTCTCGTCGAGCCTGAGCAGCGCGTCGACATCGAAGGTGGTGCCGCGGTCGGCTAGTGCCGCGGTAACGCTTTCCGGGTTCTGGCGGATCTTGCTGAAATCGAGCATGCGATGAGGCGTCTCTACCGAACTGTCCCCGGAGCAGGGAGCGTAGGAATAATTCTCCGACGAGTGACGCTCAGGATAACTGCGCTGGCTGTCGGTGACGAGCGACGCATGGGACACTCGCGTCGTCGGCGCTCGTAAGCCGAAGCCATCGCGGATCCGCAGCTCACACAAACGCCAGGGATTACTTCGTGCGTAAGACAGTCATGCCTGTGGCCGGTCTGGGTACTCGTTTCCTGCCGGCGACGAAGGCTCAGGCGAAAGAGATGTTCACGGTCGTTGATCGACCGTTGATTCAGTACGCCGTGGAAGAGGCCGCGGCCTCAGGCAGCAACGAGATTGTGCTCGTCTCCGCTCCGGGCAAGGGGGCGATTCTTGAGCACTTCAGCGTTGATGCGGCGCTCGAAAGGACTCTGGCGGAACGCGGCAAGAGTGCGCTGCTCGAGGTTGTCGAGCATGCCGGACGGCTCGCGGAAGTGTCGGCGGTCATGCAGGGCGAGCCTTTGGGAGTCGGCCACGCCATCCTCCAGGCCCGCGAAGCAGTTGGCGATGAGGTGTTCGGCGTTGCGTTCCCCGATGACTTCATCCTCGCCGAGACCCCGGTACTCGAACAGTTGCGTCGCGTTCACGCCGAGCGCGGCGGCATCGTAGTCGCCGTCGAACCGGTCCCGGAGGATCGCGTAGACCAGTACGGCGTGATCGAGGGGGCCGAGGTCGCTGACGGCGTGTACGAGGTGTCTCGCCTCGTCGAGAAGCCTCCGGTGGACGAGGCGCCGTCGAATCTGTCGATCGTTGGCCGCTACGTGTTCCCGGCCAGCATCTTCGAGTGGATCGAACGCACCGGCACGGGTGCTGGCGGTGAATACCAGATCACCGACGCGATGCAGGCGGCTTTGCGTGCCATGCCGTGCCATGCCGTCGTGTTCGAGGGCACTCGCTACGACTGCGGCAGTCGGCTCGGCTTCCTACAGGCCTCGGTCGCGGTCGCTCGCCGGGATCCCGAGATGGCGGGCCCGCTGGCTGAATGGCTCAGCACGCTCGACTAGGCGGATCGCGCGGGGCGACCGGTTCAGTCGTCGGACTTCTTCTTCGACGACTCTTTCTTCGGCTCGCTCTTGCCTGAATCCTTGCCGCTGGGCGCGCCCCCTTGTCGGACTTGCCGCCGCTCTTGTCGGCGTAGTCCGTCACGTACCAGCCGGTGCCTTTGAACTGGATCGCAGGCGCGTTGACCACACGCTCAACACGACCCTTGCATTCCGGGCAGGTACGCACCTGGCGGTCCGAGAACTTCTGGATGCGCTCGAAGGTGTGGCCACACTTCTTGCAGCGATATTCGTAGATCGGCATGGCTCGAATTCTACCGCTTCAACCCGTGTCCGATCGGCACTTTGGGGGCGCCTAGCCCTTCGCGTCCATCCAGGTTGCTCCGACGCCCACGTCGACAACGAGCGGGACATCGAGCGAGATCGCACCTTCCATTTCGGCGCGCACGATCTCGGCTACCTGATCGATCTCCTCGGCGTCGACCTCGAAGACCAGCTCATCGTGCACCTGGATAGTCATGCGTGCTGCGATGTTCTCTTCGGTGAAGCGCCGATCGAGGTTCACCATGGCGAGTTTGATCAGGTCGGCCGCGGTTCCTTGGAGGGGAGTATTGACCGCGATGCGCTCACCAAACGCTCGCACCATCGGGCGGCCACTCTGCAGCTCGGGAAGGTGTCGCACACGGCCCAGGAGCGTGGTCACCAGTCCCTCCTCCTTCGCCTGTTCGACGGTCTTGTCGAGGTATTCGCCGACCTTCGGATAGGCACTCTTGTACTTCTCGATGAATTCCTTGGCTTCCTTCACCGAGACCTCGAATTCCCGCGCGAGCCGTTGTGGCCCCATCCCGTAGAGCACCCCGAAGTTGATCACCTTGGCCCGGTCGCGTTGCTCGTATGACACGTCGTCCGGCTCTACATGGAAGATGGCAGCCGCGGTCGCGCGGTGGATATCGAACCCTTCGCGGAATGCACGCTGCAGTTCGGGGTCGCCCGAGAGGTGCGCCATGAGCCGGAGTTCGATCTGCGAGTAGTCGGCAACGAGCAGCACCGAGCCGGTGTTTGGCACGAAAGCCTGACGGATCTGGCGGCCCGTGGCTGTGCGGATCGGGATGTTCTGGAGGTTGGGGTTACTGCTCGACAGGCGCCCGGTCGCGGCGACAGCCTGATCGAACGACGCGTGTACGCGGCCGGTCTCGGCGAAAACGTAGGTCGGCAGCGCGTCGAGATAGGTGCTCTTGAGCTTGGTCGCTTCTCGGAACTCGATGACCTGTCCGGCGATGGGGAAGTCGGCGGCCAGAGCCTCGAGCACCTCCGCTTTGGTCGAGCGATTGCCGCTCTTGGCTGTCTTGCCGCCCGCCGGGAGTTCGAGTCGATCGAACAGCACCTCTCCCAGTTGCTTGGGCGAATTGATGTTGAAACTCATCCCGGCAGCCTCGTAGATCGAAGCCTGGAGTTCGTCGATGCGTTTGGTGAACTCCGCCGACAACTCGCTGAGGTATGACGAGTCGATGCGCACGCCGTACCACTCCATGCGCGCGAGCACGCGGGCGAGGGGCATCTCGATGGTCTCGAACAGTTCATGAAGTCCGGCCTGCGACTCGAGTTCGACCTCGAACGCTGCGGCAATTCGGAGAGCGACGTCGGCGCGTTCCGCCGCGTAGCCAGTCGCCTCTGGAATCGGCACCGTATCGAAGGTCGCCTTCTTGTCCGGCAACACGTCCGCGAGTTTCGTCGGGTCGAGCCGGAGGATGTCGAGAGCGAGAGCTTCCAGGTCGTGCGACTGCCGGGTGGGGTGCAGTACGTACGAGGCCAACATGGTGTCGAGCGCCGGCTTCGGCATGGGTACGCCGTGGTGCGCCAGCGTGATCAGCGTGCGTTTGAGGTCGTGCCCGATCAGTTTGACCTCCGGGTCAGCGAGCACTGGTCCGAGTAGTTCCAGACACTCGGCTACGGTCATCGCGTTTGCCGCCGTGAGGCCCTGGTGCCCGAGGGGCAGGTAGCCGGCGGTGCCAGGCTCGATCGCGACTCCGAGGCCGACGATGTTGGCGCGGATCGGCTCAGGATGGTCCGTTTGGAGCACCAGAGTGAGTCGTCCGGCGGCGCGCGCGGCCTGCAGCAGTGCCAGGAACCCGGCGGCGTCGGCGATGGTTTCGTAGCTGCCGCTCGCGGCTTCGGGCTCGTCGGAGTAATCGTCTATCAGCCGACGGAACTCGAGTTCCATGAACAGGTCGCGCACCGCGGATCGATCCGCATCGGCGGTTGCGAGGTCGTCCAGTGAGACCGGCAGTTCGAGGTCCGTGTGGATCGTTGCCAACTGCTTCGACAGGACAGCCTGGTCGGCGAACTCAGCGAGGTTGCGGCCGTACTTGTATCGGGAGAGTTCCTCAGCGTGGTCGATGGCCCCCTCAACCGATCCGTAGGCCTGGATCAACTCGCGCGCCCGTTTGGGGCCGACACCGGGAACACCGGGGATGTCATCAACGCTGTCCCCCATCAGTCCGAGAAGGTCGGCCATCTGGCCGGGTACTACCCCGTACTTTTCCTCGACGGCACCCTCGTCATACACCCGAACCTGGTTGCGGTCGCTGCGTAGCCGAACATGGTTGTTGACGAGCTGCAGAAGGTCTTTGTCCTCCGAGGCGATGATCGTGTCGATTCCCGCTGCGGTTGCCTGGCTGGCGAGAGTGCCGATGACATCGTCAGCTTCGTATCCGCTGAGCTCGACCATGGTCACGTTCATGGCCTCGATGACTTTCCGTACCCATGGAACCTGCGCGCGGAGATCGTCCGGCATCGCCGATCGGCTGCTCTTGTAGTCGGCGTACTGCTCGTGGCGCACCGTCTTGCCGCCCGGATCGAAGACTACGGCGATGTAGTCGGGCGACTCCTCCTGCAGCAGCTTGCGGAGGATTGTGGTGAATCCGTACGTCGCGTTCGTTGGAACCCCCTGTGCGGTCGTGAGCTCAGGTAGCGCGTGATAGGCCCGGTGTATCTGGTTGAAGGCGTCTATCAAGCACAGTTTCTTGGCGGCCATGAGCCTCTCGCAGTTGGGCTTTCGTCGGGGCGGTGGATGCTACACCAGGGCTGGAGGCGCGGCGCTGTCGCACATGACCGGCCCGGCCTGTCCGGGGTACAATACGGTCTCGGACGAAAGGGGTCCGAACCCGACTGCGGTCGGGGCGATCCTGGCAATTCGCCGCCAGTTGACCGCTGTCGTCAGCCGGTGATAGCTTGCTCGTACCTAACCCCCCTGAGCCGAGCCTGAAAAGGTCCTTGCCGATGCCGACTTTGAAGCGCATCGGGGCCGCAGCGGTGGCCCTCAGCCACCTTGCCGCTCTAGCGCCTGTTGCTGAAGCCCAGGTCGCGACGGTTCCAGTAGCCGTCGGCGATGCTGTGAGCGCAGAAAGTACGCTCTCAGGGGTAGTGCAGGATCCGCGCGGACTGCCGTTGCTCGGTGCGTTCGTTGCCGTAATCGCTCTCGGGGCCGATGAGCCCACTGCGGTTGTGGTCACGGATGGCGGTGGCAAGTTCAGCGTCGGGAACCTGCCGCAAGGAATGTATTCGCTACTGGTAGGTAGTTTGGGATTCGCCGGCACCGTTCTGCAGGGGATTAGCGTGCCCAGCACGGTTCCCGTTACGTTGCAGCTTGAGCCTGAAGAGCAGCGGACACTGTCCGCGTTTGATGCTCCGCTTGACCTCGGATACGCGCTCCGGTCATCAAAGCGCGACGTCCTCCGGCAGACCGACACCACGATCGTGACCGCTGACGGCACGGCTGCAGCGCCGCGCCAGGATCTGAGTGGCGCGGTGGCGCCCAGCCTGGCAATGGGCGGCGAGGTTCGGCTGTGGAGCTTCACGAACGTGGGCAGCAGCAGTGCGGAGAGCGAGACAGTTGGAGTCACCACCGTTGATCTGCGCAGCGGCAATCTCTGGGACCTTCGGGCGCATGTGGGCCACGAGGGCGCCGTTTGGGCGGCGAGCAACCTGCGCCAGGATCTTGGAGGTGGACACAGTCTTCGCGTCGGCTTCGGCTACGTGGGCGGCGGATTTCAGCTCCAGATGCCTGAGGAAGCGGGAATCCCCGGCAGCTGGATTGGTCGGTTGCTGGTTGAAGACACCTGGCAGGCATCGGATCCACTCGAGGTCCGCTACGGCGTGCGCTACGAGCACCACAACTACCTTGGCAACAGCGAACTGGTGTCGCCAGCCTTCGAACTCGCGTACGAACTGGTCGACAATACGCGCCTGACAACCGGCGTCGCGATGAACACGACGGGGCTCGGCTTGGCCGACGACAACGGCTTCGAAGTCATGTCGGTCATCAACAAAGCGAACGTCCGCGTTAATGACACAAGCCAGGTAGTTCCTGAACGCGCCCTGCGCTACCACTTCGGCGTGGAGCAGTACATCGGGCCTGCGGCGGTCAGCGTGCGGGCCTACTACGACGACGTGACGAATCAGCTTCTCGGCGTCTACCTGTCTGGTGACGCAGGCCAGCACAACTATCTATTCTTCAACGTCGGCGACTCAGCAGCTCGCGGTGTTGAGCTCGGTGTGGCCGGCCAAATTGCCGACGCTGTCTCGGGGCAGGTGACGTACGCCTATCGTGATCGCGATGCGGCATACACCTTGCCGATGCCGACCACCTTCGGTGTGGGACAGGCGGAAGATCTCGATCGCCTCGGCCAGCAGACGCACGAAGTGAATGCGACGCTCGCAGCTCAGATCCCAACGGCGCGGACGTTCCTCGAGGCCAGCTACAGTTGGCGGCACGGAATGCCGGTTGTCCGTGACGGCGAGATTCGTCCCGACGTTGGCCGCTTTGACTTCCGCGTTCGGCAGCCGTTGCCTTTCCGGGCGCTGCAAACCGAATGGTCGGCCATGCTGCAGGTTCGTAACCTGCTCGGGCCGCAGTACGACGGACTCTATGACGTCACCTTTGCCGAGTTGGTGGGCCTGACTCGCGGCATCGCGGGTGGCCTGGCGGTGAGCTTCTAGTAGAGCGAGAGCTTGCGATGGCGGTTGCCTTGGCGGCTGCTCGGGCAGAAAGTTTTGCGGCGAGGGTGAAGTATCCCTCGCCTTTTTTCGTGGATCGATTCAACATGATGGATCAGCCATTCATCATATTGAATTTCGATATGTCAATAATTGTCAAGATGAGCGTTGGGCCCTTTGAAATCAGCACTTTGGGACGTTCTCGAAAACTTGCCCCACTGGTACGGGTCTTGCGTTAATACGCGCGCGAATGCGCGGCAGATCACGCTGGACGCCAACCCAACGACACCAACACTGCAATGACTCATAGCGAACGGAGAATGGACACGCTGCAGATCGCCGGGCTCATCGCCCTGGCGGGTGCGCTGCTGTTCCTCGGAGTCATTTCGTTCACCAACCAGCTGAGCTGGCGCGAGCCGCACGACGGCATCGTCTGGGAGCAACGGGGCCCCGACGTAGTTGCTGTGGCGGTCGATCGAGACGGGCCCGGCGCCGAGGCCAGGATCCGCGTTGACGACATCCTGCTTCAGGTTGACGGCCAGCCACCGGTAACCCCTGAAGTGGTCGAGGTGATGCTCTACGCCCGTGATATCGGTGAGCGCATCTATCTCCAGGTCGATCGTGCCGGGCGGCAGCTGGAGCGCGAGCTGATTGTTGGCGGATTCCAACCGAACGAAATCCGCCCCACTTTCTACCTGGCGTTCGTTGGCCTGGCATTCCTGATCGCCGGCGTGTTCGCGATACTCAGAACGCCCGACGCGACGAGTCGGCGGTTTCTGGTGCTGGCGATCGGGTTTTACGCGCTCTTCGCGCTGTCGCCCACTACACGCACGGCCGACCCCTGGCACGGCACAATCTATTGGCTCGATCAGATTGCCCGCGACCTCGTGCCGGCTCTGTTCCTGTACTTCGCACTGACATTTCCGAAGCCCAAGCCGGAACTCGAGCAGACGCCGCGCCCGATCCTTGCCGCAATCTTCGGTCCGGCGGTTGCCCTACTGGCACTCAATGCGTTCGTCCAGTTTGGTGCGCATCGCGTCGGCATCGGTCAACTCGGAGCGGAGCGGCTGTTCCAAGCCGGTGTCCGTCTTGAGTTGATCTACTTTGCGGCGGCGATCGGGCTCGGAATCCTGGCGTTCGCGCATTCGATCGCGAATACGACTAATGCGCAGGAACGCCTACGCTTGAAGTGGCTCGTCGGTGGCGTCTCCGTTGGTCTCCTGCCGCTCGTGACGCTGTACATCCCGATGCGCTTGCTCGGGCTTGAGTACACGCCACTGGTGATCGTCTCGGTGTTGCCTGTGTTCCTGGTGCCGCTGGCGTTCTCCTACGCAGCGGTCGGGTTCCGTCTCTGGGACGTCGAAGTCATCTTGAAGGGCGCCCTGACCTACGCCGTGACCGTGGTGGTAGCCCTCGGCGCGTACTTCGGCACCCACTGGGCTCTGGCTCGCGCGCTGGGCCCCGAGGACAACCTGGTGCAGACCGCTGCGCTGCTTGCGACCCTCGCGGTGGCCATTGGGTTCGCTCCGCTACGCCTGAAGCTGCTGGATCTCGCCGACCGGCTGTACTACCGCGATTCCTACCGCGCCCGCCGGACGCTGATGGACTTCGGCCGCGAGCTCAATAGTGAGACCGACCTCACCAACGTCGTCGATCTCCTCGTGCACAGGGTGCGCGAAACAATGCGCGTTGGTCGTGTAGGTGTACTCCTTCGGCTGGAGGACAACGATGATCTACGCATCGTGCCGACCAGCGGCCACGTGTCCGGCGGAGAAGCGTTGTCGTCGAACTTCTCGCAGTTCGTCGCCGGAGCTCTGGTAAAACGCCCCTACCTCTACATCGATGATCTGGCGCCCGTGCTCGAGGAGTATCCAGCCGACGCCGAGATCTTGCACAACGAGGACTTCGCCTACTTCCTGCCGCTCGACGTGAAGGGCGACATCATCGGCGTGCTCGCGATCGGACGACGCCTCTCGGGTGACTATCTGTCGAGCGATGACTTGAAGGTGCTTCAGCCACTCGCTGCTCATCTGGCTCTCGCAGTCGACAACGCGCTCCTGTATCGCGAGGTTCAGCGCCGCGCGACGGAACTCGAGCACCTCAAGGAATATAGCGAGAACATCGTCGAGAGCATCACGGGCGGACTCATGGTGCTCGACGCGGATGGTCATGTGCAGTCCTGGAACCGGTCGCTGGCGGACCTGCACGGGGTCGAGCCGGAGGATGCACACGGTCATACCGTCGAAGAGCTGTTCCCGAAGAGCTTCTGCCGGGTGCTCAACGCGGCGCGAGAGAAAGTGGAACGAGGGCAGGAGGCGGTTACGTCCGCCTACCGGATCCCGCTTCGTACACGCCACGACGAGGACCACGTGGTCACCCTGTCGATTGCACCTCTCCTTGGCGAGGAAGGCGACGCGGGCACCGTTGTGATCGTCGATGACGTGACAGAACGCACGGCGATGGAGTCGCAGTTGCGCCAGGCGGAGAAGCTCACCTCAGTCGGTCTACTCGCCGCCGGCGTTGCACACGAGGTCAACACGCCGCTCGCGGGGATCTCGGCCTACGTGCAGATGCTGCAGCGCAAGCTGCCCGACACAGATCCGCGCGGTGCGATTCTGGAAAAGATCGAGAAGCAGACGTTCCGCGCCTCGCAAATCGTCAACAGTCTGCTGAATTTCTCAAGGCAGGAAACGGGCGACTTCCGCCCCGTTGATCTCAACAATGTCGTCGACGAAACGCTGTCCCTGGCGGAGATTCAGCTGCGCAAGCGTCAGATCGAGGTTCGCACCGAACTGGACGAGGATGTGCCAGTGGTCGGTGACCCGATCAAGCTGCAGCAGGTATTGATGAACCTCCTGCTCAATGCTCGCGACGCCATGCCCCAGGGCGGCGCCGTGCGCATCAGCACGATTCGCCAGAACGGCAACGCGATTTTGCAGGTCCGCGACTCGGGCACAGGTATCGATGCCGAGACGATGGAGAAGGTCTACGACCCGTTCTTCACCACGAAGGGCATCGGCAAGGGCACTGGCCTCGGACTTTCCGTTTCGTACGGCATCATCCAGGAGCATCGCGGCTCGATCACCGTTGACAGCGAACCTGGTGAGGGCACCGTCTTCCGGATCAGCCTGCCCGCCGCTGCCGACACTGATATTCACGCCGCGGCCGGTTAGTTCCTTCCCCCGGGCCAAACGGCCTGACACCCGAGCAGCACTTGGCCAATAGCAGAACCATCCTCGTCATCGACGACGAGATCATCATGCAGGAGACCCTGTCGGACTTCCTGCAAGAGGAAGGGTTCCTGGTCGACATCGCTTCTTCAGGGGAGGAAGGTGTCGAGCTCGCCAAGGCGAAGCCCTACGACTGCGCGATCGTCGACTTGATGATGCCGGGTATGGACGGCATTCAGACGACGCAGCGACTCAAGGAACACGACGCCACCCTGCCGGTCATCATGATCACGGCCTACGCGTCCGTCGAGTCGGCCGTCGAAGCCATGAAGCAGGGCGCCCACGAGTACATCACGAAGCCGTTCAAGATCGACGAAGTGCTTCTGGTAATCGAGAACGCGATTCGGCAGCGTCAGCTGGAACTCGAAGTTCGCAATCTCCGCGAAGCGCTCCGCGACAAGTACAAGTTCGAGAACATCGTCGGCAAGAACCGCAAGATGCAAGAGGTCTACAACCTCATCACTCAGGCGGCGCCGTCTCGGTCGACGATCTTGATCCTGGGGGAGAGCGGTACCGGGAAGGAACTGGTCGCCAAGGCGATCCATGCAAACAGCACTCGCGCTGACAATGCTTTTGTCACCGTCAACTCCGGGGCCATGTCGGCCGAGCTGCTCGAGAGCAATCTTTTTGGCCACGAGAAAGGTTCTTTCACCGGCGCGGTCAGCACGAAGAAGGGGCTTTTCGAGGTGGCCGACGGCGGCACGATCTTCCTCGACGAGATCGCAAACGTCGCGCCCGACGTCCAGGCCAAGCTTCTCCGTGTTATTCAGGAGCGCGAGTTCATGCGGGTGGGCGGTCTTGAAAACATCAAGACCGACGTACGCATCATCTCTGCGACCAACGTCGACCTGCGGCAGAAAGTCGCCGACGGTGAGTTCCGCGAGGACCTTTACTACCGCCTCAACGTCATCACGATCTCTATCCCGCCGCTGTGCGACCGAGCCGACGACATCCCGTTACTCACTCAGCATTTCCTCGACAAATACGCCGAAGAGAACAACCGCGAAGGCGTCGTGATGGCAGAGGACGCCCTGGAGGTCCTCAAGGGCTACCACTGGCCTGGCAATGTCCGCGAACTCGAGAACGCGGTGGAACGCGCCGTCGTGCTGGCGCCACTCGACGGCCACATCGGCCCAACACTCGTGGGCGAATACATCAGTCCCGAACCGTTGGACGGCGCAACCCTTCCGAACCCGATGCTCGGCACCGCTCCGCTTCGCGGCATGGTGGAGGAGTTCGAAAAGCGCCTGATCCTACGCGCGCTCGAACAGACCGACTGGGTACAGAAGGAAGCGGCCAATCTGCTCGATGTGAAGCCGACGACGCTGAACGAGAAGATCAAGCGGTACGGGATTCGGGCGGTGGTGAAGGAGCACGCTTAGGTTTAGGGCGGCGGCGCGGGGCATGGGCTCCTGGCACAACCGTCGCCGCTCGTGCTTTATCAGCCGTCCTTGCTCGCGCGTCTTGTTCCAGTTGGCTTCTATGCCGTGCCGGCGGGGTTGTTTTCGGAGCCCATGCCCCGCGCCGCCCGGCAACACCGAGCCGGACGCGCTCGCGACCACGCCCGGGCGGTCGCGGATCGTCTCCCCGCGCACACTTCGATGTGGAACTGCGGGTCGAACGCGGTAGTCCGGTGAGCGGAGGGCATGTTGCTCAGCAGCAACCCCGCCTGCACGGCGCTGACGTGACCTGGGCCCAGACGCGCGAGCAACCCCGCCCGGTTGAGCACGAGCGGCGACGGTTGCGGAGGAGCAGCATGCCCTCCGCTCACCCTGCACATCCTCCCGCCCGAGCCGATCCGTCGGCTAGAACATGAACAGGTAAGTCGCCTTCAAGATGATCGCCCGATCCGCCGGCCGGGAGTCGGCGCCTGTTTCCCATTCCTGGTTGTAGACCAGGAAGACGTCGGCACCTGGGCGATAGATCCAGTTGAGCCTTGAGTTCAGGCTCATCAGGTCGTCCGAGTCGTTGTACTGGACGAAGCTGTTCCAGAACAGGTTCGGACTGAGCGCTACGTTCACACGCTGGCGGAGGACGTTAACCGTGAACTCGCCGCCGGGCAGGTCGACGTCGTTGTAGTTCCAGTCGGTATTCAGATTCAGGTACTTGTTGACGCGAATCGTGAGGCCGTTGCTGCCCTGGAGGCGGGTGCCGTTGTAGAAGCCACCCTTGGTCCAGAAACCGAAGTACGAAACCGGTCGACTGGAGTCCGTGCGGACGAAGATGCCGATGGTCGTCCAGCTGTGCTTGCCCGCCTCGATGAAGATACCGTCCTGGATCTCGAACGGCTGATCGAGTCGGTCGAACTTGTGGTCGGCGAAGAAGGTCGCGCGGTCACCGGAAAGCAGATCGAAGCCGAAGAACCTCAGCGTGGCTTCGGCGCTCTCGAGCTCGCCGTTGTCGTCCACGAAGTAGGTCGCGCGGTGAGCGAAGCTGAGGTTCCTGACACCTGCGTTGTTCGTTGGGCGAGGCTCGAAGTTGACGTTGTAGCTGTAGCGCGACACGCCGGAACGGAGCAGGAAGCCCATCTCCGGGTTGAAGTCGTCCGTGATGTGAGTCGCGTTTGCGCTCGCCTGCCACACGTTGCCGCGGTAGTTGAATCCCAGGTCTCCGGCGAAGCCCGTGCCGTTGACGCCGGCGTCGCGGCTCATCGTCGCCGATGCCGCGAGATTGATCTTCTGACTCGGATTGATGTCGGTGTCGAGTCCGAGAACGCGGTTCCAGCTGTCGCCGCCCGACTGGCGGTTGGTGAAGATCCCGCCGACGGAAGACCGGGCACCGATGTTGCGTTTGAGGCGCGCCACGCCCCAGTTGGTCGATGCGACGCCGAGGTCATCCACCGAGTCTGTCTGCACGTCGAGCAATCCCCAGTTCCATCCTCCTGCTCGGCCAGTGAAACGGCCGCCGGCCAGGATCGGGATGATCTCGCCGTTGTCGATTCCGATAGTTCGGGAGTGGAAGACACGCCACAGAGGGCCGCCGCGTCCGGTGCCGCCGGCCGACTGAGTATTCGCGAAGTCGAAGATGCCGGCGTTCTCGAGAAAGAACTCGCGCTTCTCCGGGAAGAAGAGCGAGAACCGCGTGAGGTTGACCTGCTGATCGTCCACCTCAACCTGCGCGAAGTCGGTGTTGGCCGTGAGGTCGAGAGTCATCGAGTTGGTGACGCCCCAGCGCAACAAATCGAGGCCGACCTCGAAGTTGTTCTCAGCCTCGCTCATGGGATCCGTGTAGTCGCGAGCGTTCGATCCGGTTCCGAACGGCTTGATGCGCAGATTCAGCCCCGGTTCGAGCCCGCGCATGCCGATGAGATCTCCGGCGAGAGAGACGCGGAGAACATCCTCACCCAGATCGATTGGCGCCCAGTGGACTTCCTCGTTCTTGCGACGGATGAGCCGACGAACGTTGACACCCCAGGTGTCGCTGGCCGGATTGAACCGAAGCGTCGAGAACGGGATCACGAACTCGGCGGTCCAGCCCTCGTCGGTGCGTCGCCCGGCCACGTTCCACACCCCGTCCCATTCGAAATTCGCGTTGCGCTCGTTTTCCACGAGCGCGTCGGCTCGGGCGCCGTTCGGATTTGTTTCGAAGTAGAAGCCGTTGCGGCCGTCGAGGAAGGTGTCGAGCACCAGGGCCACGGAATCGTCGTCGCGGTAGGCACCACCAAGGCCGCCAAATCCACCGAAGCTGCCTTCGCCGTCGCGTTGCATGTCCTTCGCGAGAATCGCGTCAGGGTCGGAGTCGAACGCCCACACCCCGACGTAGAGGTTCTTTCCGTCGTACGCGAAGCGGACTTCGGTTCGTTCGCTGGCGGCCTGCCCAGGGTTGGGTTCGCGCTGGGTGAACCCGGTGGCCGGCTCGATGCGTGCCCAGAATGCCTCGTCGAGGTAGCCGTCCATCCGAACGGGTTCGTCGATCAGCAGCGCCCCGGTGGCCTTGGTGCTCTGGGTTTGCTGGCCATCAACGTTGGCTGACGGCAACAGTGTGACCAGGGCCGCCAGAAGTCCGGTGAGGACACCGCGCACGGCGGCCGCAGATCGGGCGCTGAGCGCACGTATGTCGGCAGCGATCTTAGGCATCGGGAACGTCCGGCGGGGAACAGTCGGCGAAGGCTAGCACGGTCAGATATCACCGGTGGTCGAGGCCGCTAGCTCTGGTGCCGCGGGACGTAAACGCGGCGACCCGCGTCCATCGCATCGATTTGATTCATCAGATCACGGAAGTCCGTCGTGTCTTTGACGAAGTCGATCTCGGTGGTGTTGATCACCAGGAGTGGTGTGTCGTCGTACTGCAGGTAATAGTGGGCGTAGGCCTCCGCTACCTGGGCCAGGTAGTCTCGCGAGATCTCGCGCTCGGCGGGCCGATCGCGCATCTGGACACGTTCCACCAGAACGTCTGTTGATCCCTGCAAGTAGACGATCAAGTCGGGCTTGGGGACCTGGGGTTCGAGGACGCCATACAGCTTCTCGTAGAGCAGCAGTTCGCTATCCGAGAGTGTCAGGTGCGCGAAGACACGGTCCTTTTGCATGGTGAAATCGGCGACCGTCACTCGCGAGAACAGGTCGCTCTGTCCGGCCTCGGTGAGCACCTGGTATCGGGCCAGCAGGTAGTAGAGCTGGGCCTGGAAAGCGGCCCCCGTCTCTTCCTTGTAGAAGGACTCCAGGAAAGGGTTGTCGGGGTCCTCGAGGATCTTGGTGGCACCAAGGTGTTGAACCATGAGGTTCACTAGGCTGGTCTTGCCGACGCCAATCGGACCGTCGAGCGCGATGTAGTTCTTGCGCATCAGCGCAGCCCCGGCGCGAGCAACCAGGCTCGCTCGTCTGAAACCAGGTCGTCGCGCAGAGCGGCGATCGAGCGGCCTGCAACCGGATGCTCGACGTCACCGGCGATCTCGGCCAGCGGGTTCAGGACGAAGCGTCGGTCGACCATACGCGGATGCGGCACCTCGAGACCGGGTGAATTGACGACGCGGCAATCATAGAGCAGAACGTCGGCGTCGAAGTTGCGGGCGGTGATCACCCCCGGAGTTCGCTCGCGCCCGCAGGCTTGTTCGGCCTGCAGCGCGGCTCCGAGCAGTGCGCTCGGCGGCGGTGGGTCTGCGACTCGGATCGCACAGTTCACGAACCAGGGGAGTCGCGGATCGCCGACAGGTTCGGATAGCCAGAGGCTGGAGCAGGCGTCGATTCGGAGCCCGGCTCCCTCGAGGGCGCGGATCCCGGCGTTCAGCCACTCTGCGCGACGGCCGCGATTCGAACCAAGTCCCAGATAGGCGTGCATGAAAGTCTGCTTGCTCGGGTTTGAGGCGTGTACCTATACTGCCTCTTCAGCTCGCCCCACGATCGCGCACTCGTACCGGAGCAGGCGCGCTATCTCGTCGATCGGATACCGATGAACGACTTGTTGACTCGCATCGAAGAACGGAATGCCCACGTCTGCGTGGTTGGGCTGGGCTATGTGGGACTCCCGCTGGCCGTCGCTTTCGCAGAGGCCGGTTTCCGCGTGACAGGCTTTGACGTAGATTCGAACAAGGTCGAAGCCATCAATCGCGGCGAGTCCTATATCCCGGACATCGCCACCGACCGACTGCAGGCGCAGACGAGCTCAGATCGACTGGACGCCACCACGGAAGCCGCGATCCTCGGTCGCGTTGATACGGTGCATATCTGCGTGCCAACGCCGTTGGGAAAGACTCGGGAGCCGGACATCTCCTACGTGGTTTCCGCCGGCGACGAGGTCGCACAGCATCTGCATGCCGGCATGCTCGTGGTGCTCGAGAGCACGACATACCCGGGCACGACCGAAGAGATTCTGGCCCCCAGGCTCGCCGAGGGCGGCCTCGAGCTGGGCAGCGACTATCACCTGGCCTTCTCGCCGGAGCGCATCGATCCCGGCAACGCGGAATTCACGCTCGAGAACACGCCCAAAGTGATGGGCGGTATGACGGCGGAGTGCACAAGAGTCGCGGCCGCCATGTACGGCACGATCGTAGGCCAGGTCCACGAGGTCTCCTCGCCCGCTGCCGCTGAACTCGTGAAGCTTCTCGAGAACACTTTCCGATCGGTGAACATCGGGCTGGCCAACGAAATGGCGCTGATGTGTGACCGCATGGGAATCGACACCTGGGAAGTCATCCAGGCTGCGGCAACGAAGCCGTTCGGATTCATGCCGTTCTTCCCGGGACCGGGTCTTGGCGGCCACTGCATACCGGTGGATCCGCACTACCTCACCTGGAAGGCCCGCACGCTCAACTACCAGGCTCGTCTCATCGAGGTCGCCGCCGAGATCAACGCCGCGATGCCAGAGCACGTGGTGGCCAAGGTTGCCGCGGCGCTCAACGATCACGAAAAGAGCGTCCGCGGCTCACGCGTGCTGATGATCGGGGTCGCGTACAAGCGCGACGTGGACGACACGCGGGAATCACCGGCCATCGATGTGATGCGGATGCTCCAGGACCGCGGTGCCGTAGTCGAATACGCGGATCCCTTCGTGCCCGAATTGACGGTGCAACATGGGGTGGTCGCGGATCAGAAGGCCGTGACCGGTCTTCCGCAAGTCTGCGCGAACTATGACTGCGTTGTGGTGGGCACCGATCACACCGATATCGATTGGCCGGGCGTCGTGACGGCATCGGAGCTCGTAGTGGACACACGCAACGTGGCGAGCGGCTTGTCGGGCGACAACGTCGTCCGGATCTAGCTCGACCATGGGCGCCGGCGAAAAGACGGTTGTTTCCAACCGCCGTGCGCGCAAGGACTACGAGATTCTCGACACGTACGAAGCCGGTCTCGTGCTCCTCGGCACTGAAGTGAAGGCGCTGCGCGCCGGGAACGCGAACCTGAAGGACGCGTACGCGGCGCTAGATACCAACGAGCTCTGGCTGCGGAACCTATACATCGGTCCGTATCCGCCAGCCGGCCCCAACAATCAGCACGATCCGGAGCGGGTTCGGAAGCTCCTACTGCAGCGTCGTCAGATCGATCGACTCATTGGTAGGGTGATCGAGAAGGGACTCACGTTGGTGCCATTGCGCATCTACTTCAAGAAGGGTCGCGCGAAGCTGGAACTCGCCGTCGGACGTGGCCGGAAGCAGCACGACAAGCGCGATATCAAGCGTCGCGAGGCCGCCGATCGCGAGATCGAGCAGGCGCTCAGGCGACGTCGCTAGCTACGTTCCCGGCGAGCTGTACGGCGAGCTGCATCGCGGCCAGGGTTGCCCCGTGGTCGGCACGGCCCGTACCAGCGAGTTCGTATGCCGTACCGTGATCAGGGGACGTTCGCACGTACGAAAGACCCAGGGTCAGGTTCACGGTTGGCCAAGGGGCGCGCTTCGCCATGATGGTGCCCTGATCGTGGTACAGCGCGAGAATGACGTCGAGGTCGGCGCGCTGGAAGATTGAGTCCGCGGGGTAGGGGCCCGAGACGTTGGCCCCGGCTGCGGCCGCCTGCCGGACTGCCGGTGACAACACGCGCGCTTCCTCGGAGCCGATCTGGCCACGCTCGCCGGCGTGCGGATTGAGCGCCGCGAGCCCCAGACTCGGCGCTCGTCCGAAACAGCTGGCCCAGTCCGCAGCCAGTCGCGTGAGCGCCTCCGCCACGATGTCAGCACGTATCAGCGACAGAGCCGTGGCCAGGGGCAGGTGAGTGGTCAGTAATGCGATGTCGGGCGTGTGCGTCTTGGAGTTGCGTGGCGCCGCGAAGACCATCGTGGGATTGGCACCCCCGTCCAGAGTCGCCAGAAATTCGGTGTGTCCTTTGAAGCCGGGCGCGTGGCGGGCGACCTCGTGCTTGCTCAGCGGTGCGGTTACGAGGGCATCCACTTCGCGGTTGGCCGCCATTTCTGCCCCGATCATCACGGAGGCTAGCGCAGCTCCACCATCCTCGGTGCGGGGCCTGCCCGGTGTGAATCCATTCGGCACGCGGGCGCATTCGAGGAGGAAAGGACCTCGGTGGCCGCGTCGAATCGCGTCGCGCGCTTCCATCGCGCTCGATACGAGTACCGGCGGGTCGACATCTGCGACCACTCCGGCGTAGGCGGCGAAGACGGCAGCATCTCCGAGAAATAGACAGCCAGTCGGCGTCGAGGCGTGAGCGTCGCCGAGGTCGGCAGCGGCGCGAAGGAGCATCTCCGGGCCGATACCCGCCGGATCGCCCATCGTGCAGGCGACTAGCCGCTCGCTCACGAGGCGGGGCCGGGGGAGAGGCTCTCGCCTACCTGCACGAGCGTGCGCTCGAATGCCATTTTGATGTTCGGCTGGATACCCGTGGTGAAACGCTCGATACCATCGTTGATGGCCCGCAGCGCGGCAACGACCTGCTCGGAGTCGACCTCCGCCGCCCATGCGACCCAGGCTTCACGTTGCTCCGCATTCACGAGGTCAGCGTTGGCGCCTGTCGACACGACCAGAAGATCGCGCATTACGTCACGAGCAACCCGGAGAACGCTCGCTGCTCGCTGCGTGGCGGTTTCACCATCGCCAAGATTGGCCAGTGTCTCGGCTGCCGCTACCACGCCGCCGCCACCGGACTGGGTCATTCGAAGACACTCGACAACGGCTTCGAGTACGCCTGTATAGGACTCGATGTCGAGGGCGAGCGCCTTTCCGATGCTGCCCGGTGTGAGCGCTGCCCGGAGCCGCGCCTCATCAGCTGGCATTTCGTGCTCCGTTTCCAGATAGGCGCACAGGGCATCGCGACCTATGCGCGAGAGTCGGAGCTCCTGACAACGCGAGAGGACGGTCGGCAGGAGAGCCCGCGGCGCCGCTGTGACGAGCACGAGCGTAGTCGAGGGCGGAGGTTCCTCGAGTGTCTTGAGTAGGGCGTTCTGGGCCTCGGGGTTCATGGTGTGAGCTGCGTCGATCACCACCACCCGGCGATTCCCCTCGTACGGGGTGTAGCCCACGAAAACCGTGACCGTCTGGCCCGCAGGTACGGGGCTTTGCGAGCGCGGTGTGATCTGGCGTACGCGGATCGACTTTGGGTCCGGGCCTACCCAGAGTACGTCGGGGTGCAGGCCGCGCGCGATCTTGCCGCATGACACGCAAGTGCCGCAGGCTTGGCGAGGACCACCTGCGCCGCAATTCAGCGCTTGCGCCAGAACCAGCGCGGTCGTTGCTTTCCCGATTCCCTCCGGACCAGCGAGCAGGAGCGCGTGGTGGAGTCGGTCGCGCTCCATGGCCTGCTGCAGCGCCCGAATTACCACCGACTGTCCGACGATGCCATCGAAACCGGCGGCCGGCGGAGTTGGCAGATTCGTCGCGTCGCTGCTCATGGATACTTCCGACGGATCGTTGCGCGTTCGCGGAGGTCGAGGATCCAGGATTGTACTCGCCTGTTGACCTCGCGCTGTTGAAGGATCGGTACCAGGAGGTCCTCAGCGACCGTTTCGTAGGGCGGCACTGGAATGCCCCGCGCCTGCATATCCGGTACGAACTCCGTGTCCCATGCCTCGCGGGCAGCCTGATCGGTGATATCAACCGTGGCAAGGAAGCGATTGTCGATGTATTCGCTGACCAGGAGTTGCCGTCGCAGATCGGCTCGGAGCTCCTCGTTGGTGAGTCCGACCCGTTCGAGTTCCGCCTCGAGCTCAACCGCGGACTCGAAGCGTTCGACAAGATCAGCTACGAGCTGGTCGATCTGCTCGTCCGTCGCGGCAATCCGTGGAAATCGTCGAACTTCTCGGAAGACGAGCCTCGTGTCGATCAGGCATTCGCGCGCCTGCTCCAGCTCTTGGTTGCTCAGTGGTTGTCCCGCGACGACGGGAGCTCGCTCGATCGGCGTACCCGCGGCAAGTTGGGCTGCCGGCATGCGCTCGCCACGACACAGTGCACCCAAACCGAAACGCTCCTCGCGGGCGAGACGCGCGGCCCGGCGGACTTCGCCGATGCTGATGATCTCCTCATTCACGGCCGCGGCGATCCCGTCGAGAGGGTGCTGCGGGGCTGCCATCAGCACGGCCGCAGGCAAGACTGCGAAGAGTGTGAGTGCCCGCATCAGAACGTGTGGCCTACGGAGAAGAACAGCTGGTACTCGTCTTCGCCCTGACGACGATCCATCAGGCGCGCAACGTCGAAGCGGATGGGACCGACGGGCGTGGCGTATCGGAGGCCGGCTCCCAGAGTCTCGCGCACCTCATTCCAGCGCACCGACTGAGGCAGCGCGAAGACGTTGCCGATGTCCGCGAAGAGCACACCGCCCAGGCTTCCCCAAAGCCGCGCCCGGAGCTCTGCGTTGGCGATGAGAAGAACCCGACCGCCCAGAGGATTGCCGTTGTCGTCCACCGGGCCGGCGCCGTCCAGTCTGAAACCACGAAGGGTCGTCGAGCCACCCGCGAAGAACCTCTCGGGCAGTGGGATCGACGTACTGCTGCCGTAGGGAATCTTGACTCCGGCACGCCCGCCGAGCGCCACCGTGAAGCGCTCGCTGACGTCCAGATATGTGAACGTTCGCCCAACGAGTGTCGCGAAGTTGGTGTTGCTTCCCAGCATTTGCGAAGCGAGTTCGGCGTCAACGGTTCCATAGAGACCATCGGTCGGTTCGATGGGATCAGATCGAGTGTCGACAATGAACGAGTACGCCAGAGCTCCCACACGCGTCGATTGATCTTCCGGGCGGATGAGTTCGGGGTCGATTTCGACGTTGAACGTGCTGGTATCTCTGAACAAGAGGCGAGGCAGGCTGGCGAAGTGGTCACCGTGCTGGAACAGGAGTTGGAACGAGACACCGAAACGCTGAATAGAAAAGGACGTCTTCTGCTCGTTCGTGTAGAAGGCAGTCGCGGTGCCTTCGGTTCGTCGGCCGAAAAAGTAGGGCTCGCGGAACAGAACTCGGAATCGTTGCTCGCGCAATGACGCACGAGTCGCGAAAGACAGTTCCTGGTTGCGGCCGCTGATGTTGTTGTGACCGATCGTGAACGTCCCACGAACCTTCTCCTCGGTATCGAAGCCGGCGCCGTAGGTGACGAAGAGAGGAGGTGCCTCCTGGACGCGCACCACCATCGCCTGCTCAGCGTCCAGGCCGTCCGGGACGGTGGGTTCGACGTCGACCTGACTGAATAGCCCGGTGGCGTAGAGGCGGCTCTGGGTCTCGAGTTGGTCACTGAACGAAAACGGCTCGCCGCGCGTGAAGGCCAACTCTCGTTCGATGACGCCATCCCGCGTCGCCTCGTTGCCGGCGACGAGAACGTCGCCGACTTGCTGCCGCACGCCCGGTAGCACCTCGTGCACCACGCGGATCGGCCCCTCCTCGTCCAGGATGGTGGTCGTGACGAAGGCTCTTGGGAAGCCGCGATTGGCAAGAAACGCTCGGATCCGGTCGGTATCGCGACGGATTCCCGACAGGTTCAGTGGATCACCTACGGCGTTCGCCAGACTCGAGCGGAGCTGCCGGCGCTCATCCTCCTTCAGAGGTGAGAGTGCGTCAGAAATCGTCACCTCCAGGGTGTCGATCATCGTCTGCGGACCTTCGTCGAGCGTCATGGTGGCGACCACACCGCCCAGATCGGAGTCGAATCGCACGCTCTCGTCTGAAATCGAAGCTCTCCTGAAGCCATTGCGGCGATAGAGGCTCACCACCGCACGCTGATCTGCTTCCCACCACTCGGTCAGGAAGCGACGTGGTGCCAGGAACGCGGCGGGCTCCGAGCGAATCGCGGCCGCGAGTTCGGCAGCGTCCAGGTGCGCGTTGCCGCGGAAGCCGATATCCACGAGCTTGGCTCTCTGACCCGCAAGGACCCGGATGCTGACCTCGACGTTGCGCCCCTCCTCGTCGCGCCGGCGTGTATAGCTCACGAGTGGGCGCCAGTGGCCCCGCTCCTGTAGCCAACGGACGAGCTCGTGACGAGTGTCCTTCAGCGCCCAGTCTTCCACCGTGCCGAACTCGTAGATCGCCAGCCGGGCGCGCACCTGTTCCGGGCTGAAGGGCACTCCGGAGACGTCGAGGGCGACGCGCGGACCCATCGTGGCTTCGATCTCGACCCACATGGAGTTGTCGCGCAGATCGAGCGACTGTTCAACCACTCGGATTTCATGGAAGAAATAGTTGCTCGCCAGGATTCGATCACGGATCCGATCGAGACCTGCTTCGAACGTTGCCGGCTCGTAAGGCGACCCCGTGGGCAACCCAAGCGCCGCCGTGAGGTCTGCGCTGGAGATCCCTTCGTCGCCTCGCACACTCGCTCCGCCGAGCCGCGCCCGGACACCCGGCACAATCGCGAGTCGAAGGACTCCGCGGCTCGGGCTCGTCCCTTCGATAACGGTCGGGGTAACCGAGGCGAGCAAATACCCGCCGTCGGCCAGTGCCGACTCGAGTCGGCGTGCCTGTTCGCCTGCCGTATCGGCATCGAGCGGAGAGCCCTCGCGTATCGCAAGCGTTTCGCGGAGTCGACGTTTGCTCCACGGCCGCTCCCCTGTGAATTCGACGTCCCAGAACAGTGTCTGCGGGATCACGATGAAGCGGATAGCCAGTCCGTCCGGCCCCCCGGTCGCTTCGACTTGCACATCGGCAACGGCACCGAGGGCATATAGATTCTGGAGGGCCTGGCGCATGGGCGCTATCTCGTAGACGCTGCCCGCGGCGACCGGAGCGACGGCCGCCGCCGCCGGTCCAGACAGGGCATCCCAGCTGGTCGTGACCTCGACCGTCGCAATCGGAGTTCCCGTCTTCACGGACGCCGACGGGGTCGGCTCCTGTGCCGCCGCCGGCACTCCAATGAGCAGCGCAACGCCGACGAATCCTACGAGACGGCTACGCATCACCGTCGTGGGGCACCAAGAGGTCGTCCAGGATCCGCTGGATGCGAGGTTCTTCGGCGATGTCCAGAAGGTAGGGATTGGCCAGCAGAGCAGGAACCCAGATCGCGCGCAGCGCGTCGGCCTCGAGAATCGTCTCGATTGCTGCGGCTCTGTCTCCGAGTCCTTCATACGCCGTGGCTAGTGCGAGCGCCGCCGCGGCGGGGTCGAGCTGCTCCAGCTGGCGAACTGCTTCACGAGCGGCGCTCTCGTTGCCGGCTCGGGCTTCCGATAGCGCCAGCGGGCCGAACTGAAGCTCGTGCCCGGGCATGCTGGCTGCGCGGCCGCAGATGCGGCGAGCCTCGTCATGTCGTTCTTGCAGGTTCCCGATCGCGCATAGGCCGGCGTAAGCGTCGGCGAAGGAATCATCGACCTCGATGACGCGGTCGAAGGCTCTCGAAGCTCCGGCGAGATCTCCGGCCAGCAGCAGGCTCCAGCCGTGACTTACGGCGAGGTGCGGAGCGTCGGGCTCAAGTGCTACGGACTCGCCGGTCCGTACGACGGCATCTTCGTAGCGACCGAGCCGCCGCAGGTAGCGACCGTAGCGCTCGTGTGCGAAGGCTGACTCCGGGTCCAGTTCGATTGCAGTCTGGAACCGTCGTTCCGCTTCGAGCCAGTCCTGATTCCGTTCCGCGGCGACGGCCGCAAGAATCGCGTGCGCCTCGGCGAGTCTCGGTTGCAGATCGAGGGCCGTGTGTGCTGCCGAGCGTGCTTCGGCGTATGCCGTGGCCGGCAGCGACCAGTTGCGCCAAGCCAGCGTCGCGTGTGCGTCCGCGAGATGGGCCCAGGCCAGCGCGTACTCCGGATCGATCTCCAGCGCTCTACGGAAGTGGTCCAGGCTTCTCACGGAGTCCACCGGGTTTCCGCGTGTCGCCAGCAATCGACCGCGATCCAGTTCTTGGCGAGCTTCAGGGTTCTCGGGGCGGACCGTCGGCAGGCCGCGTAGCGAGGCGAGCGCAACGGCGATCTCACGCGTTGCCTGCACGGCAACCTCGTTCTGGATCTCCATCCAGTCGTCGCCGCGCTCCTGATAACTGCCGCCCCAGACCAAACGGTCTCCGGGGGCCTGGATCAGTTCGAGGCTCACGACGGTACGGTTCGAGGACCGCTGTACCGTGCCGTCGACGACCGCGTCGACGCCAAGCGCTTCAGCAATGGCCGAGCCGCTTGCGTCCGCATCGCGCGCAAGGCGTGCCGCACGACCCGAGACCACGCGGATCGATTCGATTGTCGCGAGGTTCGCGATCAACTGCTCGGTAAGGCCTTCGGCGAAGAACCGTTGCTCGCCATCATCCGAGAGAGCTCGGAGCGGGAGAACGGCAATACGTTCGATCTGTCCCGGCGCAGGCTGAGGCACGGTGCGCCACCACAGAACGAACATGACGAGCACGATCGCCCCCGCGAGCGCCGTTTGCCAGACCGGACGGCTTCGCGGCGGCTCGGGTGCGCCCGGTAGCGACTTCGTGTCCGGGGCGATGGCGTCAACGCTGGCAACGAGACGGTAACCGCGTTTGGGAAGCGTCTCGATGTACCGCGGCTCGCGCGCATCGTCGCCGAGCGTCTTCCGAAGTTCTGAGATACACCGGCTGAGGGCGGCCTCGCCCACGTGGGCGTCGTCCCACACCGAGGCAATCAGCGCGTCTTTCGAGCGAACCTCGCCGGCATGACTCGCCAGATCCACGAGTACCCGCATCACCTTGGGTTCAAGGCGCGCTGTTTCGGTACCGCGCGTGAGAACACCCGTGCTCACATCCACGCGCCAGTCGCCGATCTGCAGTCGTTCAGGCTGGGCCATGTCAGTCATCGCCGGATTCTCTGTTGAACCAGGAAGTCGATGCCGAAGGAGCCGTCTTCATCGCGGGTGCCCTTGATCCTGAGTCGCGGTGATACCTGGTACTCCACCGTGATGAGTTGATCTTCGCTCGTGTTGAGCAAACGTGAATAGGTGAGGTACACGTTGCGGTTGATTCGTTTGCCCAACGTAACCCGTGCCGTGGCATCGGTTTCTTTCCCCGACAGCGTTGGCGAGATGCGAAAACGGTCGACGCCGAAGAGCCGCTGGGCCCCCACTCTCGACTTCGGAGAAGTAGGCGTCGGTCAGGTAGCGGGTCGCCTGGAGTCCGAGCGCTTGTTGGTAACGGTCGGGATCCTGCAGCGTAGTGCTGTCGGGTTCTTCGCCGAAGGCGAGGAGATTGAATAGTTCAAGGTCGGAGAGCGTCGGTGTAGAGGTGTAGTCGAAGTCCACGCCGCGGGCGAGGGAGCCGGAGAAGCGCATGTCGATCGTGTAGCGGCGGATCTCCGTGCGCGAGCGGATCTCGAACGTGGCCTCCGTTTCGAACGGGTTGTTGAACTCGACGGTGCCCTGAAGCACGTCGAAGTTGTTGCCATTCCAGAATAGCCGTCCAGATAGGACGGATGCGCGGCCCAGTAGCACCGGCCGAGCCACGGTGCCGCGCGCTTCCATGTCGATGGTCGCCTCGACATCGGCGAGGTTGTTGTCGATAAACAAGCTCTCGGATCCCTGGATTCCGATGGCCAGGTTGATCGAATCGAGGAACGCGTTCGGTTCGGTCTCGGGCGCGTCCAGCATGTCGAGGAGAGCGCTCTCGCTGTCATACTCGCGCCGATAGAGTGCCTCGGTCAGGCTCACCGAGCCCGACAGTAGCGAGCGTTCGGGGGTGCCGTCGTGCACGAGATCGGCGCTCGCCGTGAAGCGAACATCACGCTCGAGCCTGATCACCGCTCCATCTACCTGCACGTCGAGGCGGAACGACTGCGGGAAGTTGTCGCGGAGGAAGATCTCGCCACCGCCGGCAACTTCGCCGCCACCGAGCGCACCGCGACCATTGCTGATCCGAATGCGACGGCCGTCAAAGTCGAGCCGGGCGCTGATGTCCTCCACAGGCTGCCGCAACACGGGTGGCGAGAGCACAACGTCGCTCAGGTCCGCGTGCCCGTCGTAGGTGGGGTTCCCACCCTGCCCGGCTATTCTCAGGTCGAGCTCTGCGACCCCTCCGGTGCCCCAGTATGGGCTCAGGACGTTCAGGGCTTCGAAGCCAATCGTACCGACCGCGCGCAGGTCGACGTCGAGCGATTCGAGATCGAGTGTGCCGCCCAGTTCGAAGTCAGTGGTGTCCCCGACGAGTCGGAAAGGGTCCGCGATCGAAAGGGTGCCGCCTGCCATGCGCGCTCGGCTCGGTGACGCCAGGGCTATCCGGTATTGCTGCATTCGTGCAGACAGTTCGCTCACTTCGACTTCGCCCGCCCACTCGCGCGGATCCCGCCCCGAGCCGGCCAGCTCGATAGCGGCGGACACGGTACCGCCGCTGATGAGGCGTTCGACACCTGGCGTCGATCGCAGGAGGGGGCCAAGATCGAGTTCGTCGACGTCGACTGCGACGGTGGAGGTTGCCGTGGCAGAACTGCCCGAGAAGGCGTCGAGCGCCAGCGAACCCCTGGCGCGAAAGGGATGCTCGCCGATCGAGCCCTCGAGTTCGGCGACTTCTAGCTGATCACCCGCCCCGTTGAACTGTGCCGATGCAACGGTGATGGGGTAGGCCCACCCGGCATCCACGACGACATCGTTCAACGTCCCGGAGCCTTGGATCCTGGGGGCTCGCGTTGTCCCGCCCAGTTCGACCTCGAGAGCAACCGTTCCCGAGGCGGCGAGGGATGGATCGTAGAGATGGAGGGCGATGGCGGGAACTGTTCCGCCTAAGGCGCCGCTGAGCGCGCCACTCTGCCAGTCGATCGTAGGCCCCACCGCGACTTCATGATCGCCCACCCGGAGAAGGCCGGTGATTGAGGCTTCCGTCGAGTCCAGTGACACCGATAGCTCGGGCGCGGTGACCACGAGTTCTCCACGTGCCACGCGCAGGTCGGTAACCGTGCCGGCTCCGCGCAGGAGGTCGGAGTCGGCGACGGCACCGGTGATTTCGAGTTCCGCCCGGCCAGAAAGATCGACATCCGCGGGTACGGTGGGGATCAACGGCGTGAGGAGTGTACGAGCGATGTCGGCGCCCGCTGTGAGACGAGCTTCCACGGGGTAGGGGTACACCGTGGTGAAGTTTGCCGAGGCGGCCCATCCGCCTGGAGGGCTCTCGACCGGAGCGCCGAGTCTCTGACTCCCTGTGCCCGGAAAAGCGGGCGTCGCTTCGGGGGCGGCGCGAACCTGTGCGGCGATGCGTCCTTGGCGGGCTTCCATCCGCGCCGCGATCGCGCCGAGCGGCACCTGGTCGAGTGTCGCGTTCGACCAGCTCAAGTCGCCGCGACCGTCCAGCGCGCGTACCTGCCCGCCAAGCGCAAGGGATCCGTCGAGCTGGCCTCCGAGGGCGATGTCGACACTGGCCGAGGTGCGTAACGCCTCAATCGGGAAGCCAGCGAAGTCAGCACCCAGGTCGATCACGTCATCGTGCCGGTCATAGCGGATCGATGAGGTGAGATTGCCGCCCTCGGCGCCGAGGTCCAACTGTTCGATGATCCACTCATCTACCGTCTTCCTGCCGTTGAGCGAGAGCGAGTCGAAGCCGCTGCTGCCGAGACGCACGGCACGCCCGGCGAGGTTCGTGGAACCGGTCAGGCCTTCCACGAATGTTCCTTGCAGGGCCACGTCACCCGTCAGCGTGGCAGCCGCGCCCCACTCGGGCCCGGCGAACTGGAGGTCCAGGTTGGCTTCGTAGTCCTGGAGTCGGAGCTGCACGCCGTAGTCCGGACCCGCGATGTCGACGGCCCCGCCACGCCGGGGGAGGCGCAGGCGGGCCAAGCCTGTTGCCACGCCGGTGCCGCGCGTGATTCGGAGCTGCTGTGTTTCGACCATCGGTCCGGTCGTCGTCAGTTCGGCATCGATACGGCCGAGCCGGAGGTCAGCGATCGCGACGTCCGTCGCCGAGATCGCGCCGGCGAGATCGGGCCTATCCACCGTTCCGGTTAGCCGAAGTTGCCCCGAGCCGGCGCCGCGTAGGCCGTAGCGGGTCGAGCGTCCGCTTGCGATTCGTCGGGTCTGTGCGATGACCTGGTCAATAGTGCGGAGGTCGGTGGCGTCGAGCACTGCGTCGACTGCCAATGCGCCGTCGAAGTCGACACGACCGCTCAGGTCGATGGTGGCGCCCGGGAGCCGAGCCGCGACGGTTGTGAGCTCGATGGCACCTCCGCCCACCGAATACTCGATGTCCAGGCTGCCCGGGAGTGGCAGTGCCGGAGTGCTTCGGCGAATCCCAGCCACAACCTGTTCGCCGGCGTCCGCGCGCGTTCGTCGAACAGCGTTGCGGAAATCGGGCAGTCGAACGGAGAGAACTCCGTCGCCGCGGGCCGTCTCGAGAAACGGCACCGCCCATTCCAATTCGCCGGCGCCACTGAGCACCCCGGCGAGACGGAGGCCACGCAGTTGATCCCAATCCGTGAACGTCGCCGCATCAATGTCCACCGCATCGTAGCGCGAGTGAATCAGGGTAGGGGTCGAGGCCGAGTCCACGGAGAGCTCGCCCTGGACGGTGCCGCCGTAGAGCTGAGCTTGCACCTCGCGCAGTTCGACAAGCCCGGCGCGTACCTGCAGATTCGAGCTGAATGTCGTGACGTCGAGGCCCATGAAACGCGAGTTGTCGGAGTTGAGCCGTCCGGCGAGCACGGCCGCACCATCGCGCAGCTGGAGCGTTCCGAAGAATCGAGCGCGGCCGCCATGATCCTGATTGCCCGGTGGCACCCAGATATGGAACAGGTCTTCGAGAGCGAGGTCGCCCTGCACCTGGAAGTCGACGTTGTCGGTTCCTCGCCACACCCCTTCTACTTCGATGCTGCTCGACCCGAGGAAGAGTCGAGCCCCGTCCAGGTTCGCAACTCCCGGGCGCACGCGGTAGTCGACGTTCAGTTCAAGTGGTGTGACCAGAGCCGTCGGACCGTTGCGTCCGGTGAGATCCAGTTGGCCCCGATCGATGCGGAGCCGTCCACCTCCGCGACCGGTACCGAGGCCCAGTCGTCCAACTCCTTCGGGATCAAGTTGGAGCTCTACGCCGAACACTTCGCCCGCCACTCCGGCGCTGGCGTTCGCGACACGAAACTCACCCTCCGTCACGCGAGCGCGATGGATGGTGATGTCGAGACCTGTGACTCCGGCATCGCTGGCCGCGCCCGTGAGGGGGAACGCCAGATCGATGATCGGGCGGTCGAGTTCTATATTCTCGAGCGTGATCTGGCGCGCCATCAGTTCGACGGCGTCGAATTCGGCGAGAACTCGGTCCGCCGCCGCGAGGGGTGACTCCGGATCGCCCACAAGGATGTCGTGCATTTCCACACGAGGTGGAATGACGTCGAGTTCGAGTCGGCCGATGTTGGTCGGTTGGCCGGTGGCGGCAGTAGCCCTCGACTCGATGAACTCCCGCACCCGCTCTGCTGCTGCGTCGGTTTCGAGGACGTACCACAGCGCGAGGAAGGCAATGACCAGAAGCGCCGTGACGGCGCGGAGCACACCAAGGGCGTGCCGTCCGATCAGACGGCCCCGAGTCGGGGCGGCGGTCGGGCTGGGGGTCATTCGATCGTTGCCAGGAGGGCACCGCCCTCCACGCCCTGACCCTCCTCGACCCGAACCGATGCGACCACGCCATCGCGTGGCGCTTTGAGTTCATTTTCCATCTTCATGGCCTCAAGAACGATCATGCCATCGCCCCGGGTCACGGCGGTACCTTCTGGAGCCAGGAGTTTTACAACGCGTCCGGGCATGGGGGCCGTCACCTGAACGGGGCCGTCGGGTCCGTCGGAATCTCGGGAGGTCCGGCGCTTGCGGGCATCCGATGCGCGCAGCGTCAGCGCTCGGCTGAGGAGATGGACTTCGAGCTGTTCCGGATCCCGTGCGTCCTCGTCTACATGGACGTCGTAGGAACGCCCGTCGATGAGGAGCGAATACACGCCGGGTTCAGGCGTACGCCAGTCGATGTTGATCGTTTCGGCGTTCCCTTCAGCGTCGAGTCGAGCCATTTCTAGCCCTTCATCGCCTCGGCGAACGCGGAACCGCACGGGTTCGTCGCCCATTAGAACTTCGATGATCATTTTGCGAAGTTCCTCAAGCTGGCGTTGCGGCCGGCAACCTTCCAGGCAGAAGGTCCTCCGCTACCGATCTGGAAGGCACGGGATTCTTCACGGAGGAAGGTGTGAAGTGCGGCTGCGATCGAGGCAACATCCGCCGTCTCGTCGCTGCGGTCGTGCGCTGGTCCGAGCGCCCCGTCCTTGAGCAGTTCGTCAAGATAGCCTGTGTCGAAATCGCCAGCGGCGAACGCCGGGTCCTCCAGGATGCGCTGGAAGAGCGGAATCGTGGTGGCGATGCCCACGACCTTGTACTCGAGCAAAGCGCGCCGCATCCGCGCGAGCGCCGTGGCCCGGTCGGGGCCCCACGCAACGAGCTTCGAGATCATGGGGTCGTAGTAGATCGGGACCTCGTAGCCCTCGTAGAGCGCGGAGTCGTCACGGATACCTGGCCCTCCGGGGGCACGGAGCCCTTCGATCAGTCCGGGGCTGGGCGCGAAGCCCTGCGCCGGATCTTCCGCATAGAGGCGGCACTCGATGGCCGCACCGGTCAGTTCCACGTCTTCCTGCGACCACTCAAGTGGCTCGCCCTGGGCGACGGCGATCTGAGCGGCGACGAGATCGATTCCGGTGACCATCTCGGTGACCGGGTGCTCGACCTGGAGCCGTGCATTGACTTCGATGAAGTAGAAGACATGGTTCGCGTCGAGCAGAAACTCCACAGTACCGGCATTGGAGTATTCGGCCTCCGCGGCGATTGCGAGCGCAGCGTCTCCCATCCGCTGACGGAGGTCATCGCTGAGCACCGGCGACGGGGATTCCTCGATCACCTTCTGATGTCGTCGCTGGATCGAACATTCGCGCTCGCCGAGATGGATCCGGTTGCCGTGCTCATCGCACAGGATCTGAATCTCGACGTGGCGCGGGTTGAGGATGGCCTTCTCGATATACACACGGCCATCTCCGAACGCGGACTCGGCCTCGGACGACGCGCTGCGCAACGACGACTCGATGTCCTCGGGATTGTGGACGAGCCGCATGCCCTTGCCGCCACCCCCCGCCACAGCCTTGAGCATCACCGGGAAACCGAGTTGTGCGGCGATTTCTGACGCCAGGGCCGGATCGTGTACCGGCTCCGGGCTCCCCGGAACGGTCGGTGCGCCCGCCGCCTCCGCGATCTGCCGGGCGCGGTTCTTGTCGCCAACCGACTCCATGACGTCCGGCCGCGGCCCGATGAAGATCATCCCTGCGTCGATCACGGCGCGGGCGAAGTCGCCGTTCTCTGCGAGAAAGCCGTAGCCCGGGTGCACAGCGTCGGCCCCGGCTTCGTCGGCTACCTCCAGCAGCCGGTCGATTCTCAGATAAGACTCGGCGGCAGGTGCAGGGCCGAGGCGGTAGGCAGAGGTTGCGTACCGGACGTGGAGCGACTCACGGTCGACATCCGAGTAGACGGCGACGGTTTCAATATCGAGGTCGCGGCAGGCGCGGATGATTCGAACTGCAATCTCGCCGCGGTTCGCAACGAGGATTCTGTTGATCTTGCCCATCCGCGAAAGGTACCGCGACGTAGAGCCGCGGCCAAACTCCCGCAAGGAACCGCGCGCCTGTGCCTGCCCTACGGATCCGGCGCCGTTTGTTGCTCGGCGACCCAAATGTCGATGACCTCCTCGAGCGTGCGCATCGGCATTGGGCCGTGCTCAAGGACAGCGCGATGGAAGCCGCGTACGTCAAAGGCCACTCCTAGAGCGCCTTCTGCCCGGGCCCTGATCGCGAGGAGGTGCTGTTCTCCGATCTTGTACGCGACGGCTTGGCCCGGATTTCTCGCGTAGCGGTCGACCTCGACGCGAACCTGAGCACGAGGTAGGGCCGTGTTTTCCAGGAAGAACTCTGTGGCTTGCTGCGGGGTCCAGTCGAACGCGTGGAGTCCGGTGTCGACCACAAGCCGGATCGCCCGCCACATTTCCAGATTGAGACGTCCGAACTCGCTCATGGGGTGGCGGTACACGCCGAGCTCAGCACCGAGGCTCTCGGCATAGAGCCCCCATCCTTCGACGAATACGGTGAGCAAGATATCGCGCCGCCATTCGGGCACATCGACGCTCTCGGCGGCCCAAGCCATCTGAAAGTGATGTCCGGGAATGGCTTCGTGAACGATGAGCGCGTCGAGAACGAACAAAGGAACCTGCCGCGGATCCGGATTGAGCACGACAAAGCCGCGCGCCTCCGGTCCGCGCCCCGGGCCTTGGTACCAGCCCATGTACCCGGGCGATCGGCGCTCGCCCGGCGTGACGATCTGGAACGGCGTCGTCGGGACCTCGTCGAACAGGGTTCCGAGGTTCCGACGGATCGTGGCAGCCGCGCGCCGCGCGAGTTCTACGAGTTCGTCGCGCGACCCGGCATAGAGCCGGGAATCCTCGCGCGCGGCGTCGAGAAACTCCTCCAGCTTCGCGCTGGAGTCGTAGCGTTGGACCAGGGCTTCCATCGCCGCTCGGATCCTCGCAACCTCGTCCAGACCGAGTTGGTGGAGTCGCTCCGGGTCCTGGCGCGCCCCGGTGTGACGGATCAGGGCCACCTCGTACTTGCTCAGCTCGGGCTCGACGTACTCGATGATTCCGACGTCGAGTAACCAGTTCAGCACATCGTGGTCGATGCGTTCGGCAAGAGGCAGGGTGCCCCGTTCGACGCTTTTGAGGTCTTGCAGCAGCAAGACGAACTCTGCGGCGAGAGATGCGGGGTCGGTCGGCCCGCCCTCATTGGTGAGGGCCTGATAGCGTCGGGTGAGTTGGCGGAGTTCCTCGCTCGTGGCCTGCGAAGCGCCCGCCGCGGTTGGAGCGATGAGCAGCATCGCCGCGAGGAGCGTGCGCGTCGCGATGCCGCACCGTCGCCTGCAACTGGGATCATTCATCGGACCTCCATGCAGGGAACGACGCGACGCGTCCGACGCGGGCCCACCGTACTCAACCCGCGCCGGACACGACGCGACTTACAACAACTAGGACGCAGGCTCGTCGCCGCTGGTCGAGGGATGTGCCTGTTTTCGTCGAATTCCGGTTAGCCTAGGGGCAACGCGCCGCACGTCGCGGCAGCCGCACAGGCGCAGACAAAACCCATGACAGTCACGACTAGCATTCCCTTCATCGACCTGCAGGCTCAGCGGGAGCGGATCGACGCGGATCTGCGCCGTAGGCTCGACGCCGTACTGGAGCACGGGCAGTTCATCCTCGGACCCGAAGTGGCGGATTTCGAGTCGCGTCTCGGCCGCATGTGCGATGTGGCTCACGTGCAAGCTTGCGCGAACGGCACCGACGCTCTTGTGCTGGCGCTGCGCGCCCTTGGCGTAGAGCCGGGCGATCGAGTCGTGGTCCCTGCCTACACGTTCTCGGCCACCGCTGAAGCCGTCGCCCTGTGCGGCGCGATTCCGGTGTTTGCCGACGTGGACGCTCGGACGTTCAACGTGACGGCGGAGACGGTTGGTGAGGCCATGGCGCGGCCCGACGCGGACGGGGCGCCGCCTGTTGGCGTGATCGTTGTCGATTTGTTCGGGCAGGCTCCGGACTACGAAACAATAGAAGCGGTGGCCTACGCATCATCAGCCTGGGTTCTCGCGGATGCGGCTCAGAGCATCGGCGGGAGTTTCGATGGCCGTCCGGTGGGGAGCCTTGCTCGGGTGACTACCGCGAGCTTCTTCCCAGCCAAGCCGCTGGGCTGTTACGGCGACGGCGGTGCCGTCCTGACACACGACCCGGAGATCGCCGAACTGCTGGCGTCCCTCCACTTCCACGGCAAGGGCGAGCATCAGTACGACAACGTGCGCGTGGGATACAACAGCCGACTCGATTCCCTGCAGGCCGCTGTTCTGCTGGCCAAACTCGAAGTGTTTGAGGACGAGTGCGACCGTCGGCAGACCGTGGCAGCGAGGTACTCGGCAGCGCTTGAAGATGTGGCGTGTGTGCCGTGGCTTGATCCTCAGGCGCGCTCCGTCTGGGCCCAGTACACGCTGCTACTCGAGCCCGAGGCCAGGGACGCGGTCGCGGCGACCCTGCGAGGTCGGGGCGTCCCGGTGGGTATCTACTATCCGATTCCGGTGCATCGCCAGACTGCGTATCGGAAGTATGCGCGGGACCTTGTGCTTCCAGTTGCGGAAGACCTTTCGCGCCGGGCCCTGAGTTTGCCGATGCACGCGTATCTCGACGAATCGATTCAGGATGCTGTGATCGCTGAGCTGCGGCGCGCGCTGTAGGGGATGGGTTCATAGTGCTTTCCGTCGTCATTCCGAGCTACCGCGGGCACGAGCTGACGGTTCGCGCTGTCCGGACATTGGGCGAGGTTCCCATCGACTGTGAGGTCATCGTGGTGGACGATGGATCCGGGCAGCCTGACCGGGACCGTCTCATGGCAGCGCTGCCGGACGTGAAAGTGCTCGCGCTGCCCGACAATGGCGGGTTCGCTACGGCTGTGAATGCCGGCTTCCGTCTCGCTCGAGGCACGTGTCTCGTGGCGCTGAACAATGACGCGGAAGTGAGCTGGCCGGAGCTCCGCAAGCTCATGGACTTTCTTGATTCGAATGAGCGCGTGGCCGCGGTCGGGCCAGCGTTGACGGACGCCGCAGAGAATCCGGCGGTCGCAACGACTCCCTTGCCACGTCCGCTCTGGCAGAAGCTGGCACACCCCGGCGCCACGCTGCGGGGGCGTCGGACGCGCGCTCCGCTGCCCGGTACGGATCCTTTTCGCGTGGATTCGATCAGGGGTGCATGCGTTGCGTTCCGGCGGGATGCGCTCTCTCAGGTCGGGCTGTTCGACGAACAGTTCGGAATGTTCGCCGAGGACATGGACCTGTGCCGGAGGCTTGGCACCGCAGGCTGGGAGCTCTGGATCAACCCGCACGCAGTGACGCTTCATCGTGGAGGCGGGTCCACGCGCCGTCACCCGACGCCAGCCGTGGCAGCGGGGTTCAGGCGACAGTCACATCGCAGCGCGTGCCGGTACCTTGCCAAGCACCACTCGTTGATCGATCGGGTGGCCATGCGCGGCGAGATGGCACTCCGCGTCATTGGGCGCGCGGTAGGTGCTGCCACACGCGGAGATACGCGGCTCGCGCGCGAGCAGATCGGCAACCTGCGCACGCTGGTGAGCCCGGCGTCGAATCGCCCGCGCGAAGGTTCGCTGCCCTAGCCGGTGGACCTGCGTCGATAGAGCTTCGTGGGAGGCGCCGCGGGTCCTGGATTGCCGAAGACGTGGGAATGAATGTCTGCGCGATTCTCGAATTTGCGGTCCGGGGCCGACAGCGGCACGAGTTCGTAGTCGTCCCAGTCCACGTTCGTCTCAAGCCATTGGAGCGCTAGCGAGGACCTCGCATGTGTTCGCCACGGCTCCCGGATCCAGATCCACTCGGGGACGTCCGTTGGCGTGGTGCACGCGAGGCCACCGTAGGGGAGTACGTGTGTGTGGAAGCGCAGAGTCGGAACTCCGTAGAGCGCGACGACCGCGTCTCCGACGTCGGCGTAGGCGCGCAGGTGCTCCACTACTTCCGCAACCGGGCCACGGGGTGGGTCGCGAAGTTCGCCAAGGAAATCGATGAGGACCGGGCGCCAGGCTTCAGGCGGATGCAGTCGTGTTCCGGCGCGCACACCGACAACTTCGGCGACTGCCAGCACGATGTCGTGCGACAGCTTGTGTGGCACTCCGGCGATGAGCAGCGCCCCTACCAGCGCTACTGCGAGTCTCGGAGACCGACTTCGCTCCGCGGCCATGCCCACTAGAACACTCAGTCCGACCAGGGTCAGCGGTACGAATGCGATGAGGTATCGCGGATAGTACAGCGGTGGCAGAACAGCTCCCGCGACCCCCCCGGCCAGCAGGAATCCGGTCAGAGCGACGAATTGGCCGCGCTGCTCCGAGAGCAACCTCCTCCCCGCCACGATCAGGGCGGGCAGAAGCACGAGCAGCGGCAGCACGTGCGCGTTGAACTGGACCGGGTAGTAGATGGCGCGAAGCGCAAGTCCACTCAGCGTGGAGTCGCCGCGGGTCGGAGCTGAGGACGTGAGAGCGAGCCACATCGCGAGGACCGCCACCGGCGGGGCCAGGGCGAGTGCGAGGTGCTTGAGCCCGGGGACCGTCAGCCGTCCGCGGACCCACTCGGTGACAGCGTGTAGACCCAGACCCAGCAGAATCCCCACGGCTGCGACGTCGAACGTCAACACAAGTCCCACCAGGCCCGCCGTGAGCAGCGTGCCTCGGCCGCGTTTCTGAAGGAACAGCCAATACCCGGCCGCGATCAGGAGCACGAACATGGCAGCGATCGCGTAGTAGCGGGCTTGTCGAGCGTGGAGGAGAAAGTAGACGCTCGTGCCGACGAGAGCCCCGGCCAGAAGTCGGTCCTTGCTGGCCGCCCCGACGAGGCCGGCCAGCCACATTGCGAGTCCGACACAAGCCCAGCCGGCGAGCGCGAAAGGCAAACGTGCTGCAATGGAACTGGGCCCGAAGACGCCGATAGATGCCGCAGCGACGTACGACTGGAGAAAGGGGATCTGGAGGTGTAAGCCCCTCCAGCCCGCGTCGCGACTGCAGTCCGCTGAGACGCAGTCCGGGCCGGTGCCGGTTAGCGGGACGCCGTGTGTCAGAACAGATGCCCCGAGGCGTGCTGTTTGCGCCTCATCGTTCCACAGGTACGTGTCGCCGAGCCCCATGAAGAAGAGCGGTGCGGTGATCAGGTAGATCAGCAGCGTCCGGTTCTTGATCAAGAGGGGCCCCACAGGCTTCGAGTCGCGGACCGCCCCACCCGGACGGTCATCGGGCGCTAAGCTTGGCACGCGGTCAGCCGGCTTGGAAGAAGCCGGAACCAGGGACACCTTTCGGGGGCGGGCGAGGATGGACGGGAGCCGACAGAGCCGGGTATGTGTCGTGCTGCCTGCCTACAACGCAGCACAGACGCTCGCGGCGACGATCGCCAGGATTCCCGAGGGATCCGTCGATCATATGATCCTGGTCGACGATGCCAGCACGGATGACACGATCGAGATGGCCGCCGAGCTGGGGATCGAGACGATCCGCCATCCGGAGAATCGCGGTTACGGCGGGAATCAGAAGACTTGCTACGCCGCGGCGCTCGAGACCGACTGCGACGTGATCGTGATGTTGCACCCGGACAACCAGTACCACCCGGGTTTGATCCCGTACCTGGTCGGGTTCATCGAGGAGGGAGTCGTCGATGTCACCTTCGGGTGTCGCATCCTCCGACGCAAAGATGTGCTCGCCGGTGGCATGCCGTGGATCAAGTACCTCGCGAACCGCCTACTGACGATCATCGAGAACGTCGCGTTCGGGTACAACCTTCCCGAGTATCACACTGGCTATCGGGCCTTTCATCGTCGTGTGCTTGAAGCCGTGCCGTTCGAGCGCTGCTCCGACGACTTCGTTTTTGACCAGCAGATCGTGGCTCAGATCCGAGCGGCCGACTTCCGCATAGGTAGTGTTCCTGTGCCGACCCACTACGCGGACGATTCGAGCAGCATCTCGTTCGGACGGAGCTCCTGGTACGCGGCCGGGACAATGGGTGTGGTTGCTCGCTACCTGGCGTGGCGCGCGGGCTGGCGTTCTCAGGAGTTGCTACGCGGTATCAGTCCGGATGTTCGCTAGCGGGGCAGCATCGCGCGCGTCGACGCGACGCGCGGTACGCTTGGCTGAATTCTTGATCACGATCTGAAGAGCAGCGACACATGACAGAAGACAGCCCGAATCGCCGTGCCCTGATCACCGGAGTGACCGGGCAAGACGGCTCGTATCTCGCCGAGCTCCTGCTCGCGAAGGGCTACGACGTCTGGGGCGTAGTACGCCGATCCTCCACAATGGAGCGGCCGCGGATCGATCACCTGCATCAACCCGGTGCTGATCACAGCGAGCGCTTTCAGCTCGTGTACGGCGACCTGGGTGACGCCTCGTCGTTGTTCCGGATTGTCGAGGAAGTGCAACCCGACGAGGTGTACAACCTGGCGGCGCAGTCCCACGTCCAGGTTTCGTTCGATACACCGGAGTACACAGCCGATGTAACCGGCATGGGCGTCGCCCGTCTGCTCGAGGCATTGCGCTCGCTGCGTCCCGAGGCTCGTTTTTATCAGGCGTCATCGTCGGAGATGTACGGCAAGGTTGTCGAGACTCCGCAGAGCGAGACCACGAGGTTTCACCCGCGAAGTCCCTATGCCGCGGCCAAGGTCTTTGCGTTCGAACTCACTCGCAACTACCGCGAGGCGTACGGCATGTACGCACTCAACGGCATCCTCTTCAATCACGAGTCACCGCGTCGCGGCGAGAACTTCGTGACGCGCAAGATCACGCGAGCGGCCGCCCGCATCAAGTTGGGACTTCAGGACCAGCTCCGCCTGGGCAACCTCGACGCCAAGCGTGACTGGGGCTTCGCCGGTGACTACGTTGAAGGGATGTGGCGCATGCTGCAGGCCGACGTTGCCGACGACTACGTCCTGGCCACCGGCGAAACAAACACGGTGCGCTTGTTCTGCGAACATGCCTTCGCCCGGCTGGGCATGCCGCTCACCTGGGAAGGTAGCGGCGATACTGAACGCGGACTCGATGCCGCCCGACGTGTGGTGGTCGCGGTCGATCCACGCTACTACCGCCCTGCCGAGGTGGACTTGCTGCTCGGTGATCCGTCGCGCGCCCGAGACGAGCTCGGCTGGGTACCGGAAGTCGGCTTCCAGGGTCTCGTCGAGATGATGGTCGACGCCGACCTCGCACTGGCGGAAGCCGACGCCGGACGCTCGGCTAGACCCTAGAGCGGGATGTTCCCGTGCTTCTTGGGCGGGTTGCGGTCGACCTTGGTGTCGAGTGCCAGCATGGCCTGGATCAGACGGGGCCGCGTCTCGTGCGGGTGAATCACCGCATCGATCCAGCCCTTCTCCGCCGCCACGTAGGGGTTGGCGAACTTCTGCCGGAACTCTGCCACCTTCTCGGCCCGTAGCGCGTCCGGATCATCGGCGGCTGCGAGTTCGCGACGGAACAGCACGTTCACCGCACCCTCAGGTCCCATGACCGCGATCTCGGCGCTCGGGTAGGCGAAGTTGGCGTCGGTGCGGATGTGCTTCGACGCCATCACGCAGTACGCACCACCATAGGCCTTGCGCGTGATCACCGTGAGTTTCGGCACCGTGGCCTCAGCAAACGCGTAGAGCAGCTTGGCGCCGTGCTTGATGATCCCGCCGTACTCCTGCGCGGTGCCGGGCAAGAAGCCCGGAACGTCCTCGAAGACGACCAGCGGAATGTTGAAGGCGTCGCAGAAGCGAATGAAGCGCGCGCCCTTCACAGAGGCGTTGATATCGAGTGTGCCCGCCAGGTGGTCCGGCTGGTTGGCCACGATGCCGATGGGCATGCCATGCAGCCGTGCGAACCCGACCACGATGTTGCGTCCGAAGTCTTCCTGCACCTGCAGGAACCTGCCGTGATCGACAACGCGCTGGATCACCTCGACGATGTCGTATGGCCGGTTCGGGTCGGCCGGGACCAGGTCATCGAGTTCCATGTCCGCACGGCGAGGGTCATCCGTCGGATCAAGACGCGGCGGATCTTCGCGGTTGTTTGAGGGCAGGTACGACAGCAACTCGCGCAGCAGCGCGAGGCACTCGCGGTCGTCAGCCACACCGAAGTGGGCCACTCCGCTCCGGCTGTTGTGCACTCCCGCTCCGCCAAGGTCCTGCGCCGTGACGTCCTCATGCATCACGGTCTTGATGACGTCCGGTCCGGTCAGGAACATGTACGACGTGTCCTCGACCATCGCCACGAAGTCGGTGATGGCGGGCGAGTACACCGCGCCGCCCGCGCATGGACCCATAATCGCGGAGATCTGTGGGATTACCCCGGAAGCAAGCGTGTTGCGTAGGAAGATCTCGGAGTACCCGGCCAGCGACGCCACGCCTTCCTGAATGCGTGCGCCCCCCGAATCGTTCAGCCCGATCATAGGTGCGCCGGCTTCCATCGCCAGGTCCATGACCTTGCAGATCTTCCAGGCGTTGGCCTCGGACACCGAGCCGCCGAATACCGTGAAGTCCTGGGCGAAGACGTAGACGAGCCGCCCATCGATCCGGCCGAAGCCCGACACGACCCCGTCGCCTTCGATTTGTTTCGCGTCCATGCCGAAGTCGCGGTATTGGTGCTTCACATGAACATCGAGTTCGTTGAACGACTCAGGATCGAGCAGGAAGTCCAGGCGCTCCCGCGCCGTCAATTTCCCCGCTGAATGCTGACGTTCGACGCGAGCTTCGCCGCCGCCGCCCAGGGCCTCGGCTTTGCGCCGTGCGAGCTCGCCCGCCGGGTCGTCGTAGGACACAGCTCGGCTAGTCCGCGGCGCCTGCCGGCACTGCGCCGGTCACGGCGTCGCCAGCGTTCTCCCAGTCCGCCAGGAAGGCTGCGAGGCCCCTGTCGGTGAGCGGGTGCTTGAACATCGAGTTGAAGACCCTGGTCGGGATCGTAGCGATGTCGCAGCCCATCAGCGCAGCGTCAAGGACGTGCTTCGGACTGCGGATCGAGGCGGCGAGCACTTCGGTGGCGTATCCGTAGTTCTCGTAGATCTCGACGATCTCGGCGCAGATCTCCATGCCGTCGTGACCGATGTCATCAAGCCGTCCGGCAAATGGAGAGATCATCGTGGCGCCCGCCTTCGCTGCCAGGACCGCCTGAAGCGGCGAGAAGCAAAGAGTCACGTTGGTCTGGATGCCTTCCTGTGAGACCACGCTGACGGCTTCGATGCCGTCCCGCGTGAGCGGTACCTTCACCACGATGTTCTCGTGGATGCCGGCCAGGTGGCGTGCTTCGGCGACCATGCCCTCCGCCTCGGTCGAGACGACCTCGGCGCTGATCGGCCCATCCACCAGCGAGCAGATCTCGTTGATCACGTCCTCGAACGCGCGGCCTTCCTTCGCGATCAGCGACGGATTGGTCGTAACGCCGTCGAGAATTCCAGTCTTCGCCGCTTCACGAATCTCATCGATGTTCGCGGTATCGAGAAAGATCTTCATCGTTGCCTCCCCAAGAAGATCGTCGTCCGCCGGAGCCACCCCACGCGCCCGACCGGCGGTCGGAATAAACCGGCGCCAGGGTACCACGGTGCGCTACCTTCGCTGGCGGTTGGCACCGTTGGTTCGGTTTCGTCGCCCCGGGGCTATCCACCGGCGACGTGGTGGCAATATGCCCCCGAGTTTCCGCGACATCCGGTCCACCTACGAGTGTTATCTCGGCAACGGTGGTGAGGCAGTCCCCTCCGTCTAGAGGCGCCAGTCGTAGATCGGGAACTCGGCCGACAACTCGCGAACCTCGCCTGCGATCGTGTTCAGGGCGGCATCATCGCCACCCGATTCCAGCGCCCGCACGATCCAGCAGGCGACCGCTTCCATCTGATCGGCGCCCATGCCGCGCGAGGTGATCGACGGCGTGCCGATACGGACGCCGGAGGTGACGAAGGGTGAGCGCTCATCGAAGGGGATCGTGTTCTTGTTGACCACGATTCCTGCTGAGTTCAGCCAGCCCTCGGCATCCTTGCCGGTGATGTCGTGTTGGCCGACATCGACGAGGAGTAGGTGAGTGTCGGTGCCCCCGGAGACGATGCGGAAACCGGAATCTGCCAGGTGCCCCGCCAGTTTCTGGGCGTTAGCCACGATCTGGGCAGCATATGCTTTGAATCCGTCGGTGAGCGCTTCGCCGAAGCACACAGCCTTGGCCGCGATCAAGTGCTCGAACGGGCCGCCCTGAATGCCCGGGAAGATGCTGCGATCGAGGTCGGCCGCGTGCTCTTCCTTGCACATCACCAGACCGCCGCGAGGGCCACGAAGCGTCTTGTGCGTCGTAGTCGCCACGAAATCGGCGACCGGACACGGGTTCGGGTGGAGGCCGGCGGCGACCAATCCGGCCGGATGCGCGATATCGGCGTGGAGATACGCGCCCACGGAATCCGCGATGGCGCGACAGCGCTCGAAATCGATATGGCGCGGATACGCGGAAGCACCCACGACGATCATCTTCGGTCGCTCTCGTTCGGCGATCTCCGCCATGGCGTCGTAGTCGATCAGCTCCGTCTCGCGATCAACTCCGTACGTCACGATGTTGAACATGCCTCCGGAGAACGACAGCCGGTGGCCGTGCGAGAGGTGGCCGCCGTGCGGCAGCTCCATGCCCATGAGCGTGTCGCCGGGCTTCAGAACTGCGAAGTAGACGCCCATGTTTGCCTGCGTGCCGCAGTGCGGCTGCACGTTCGCGTGCTCTGCCGCGAAGAGTTCCTTGGCGCGGTCGATCGCCAGGTTCTCGGTCATGTCGACGAACTCGCAGCCGCCGTAGTAGCGCTTTCCGGGATAGCCCTCGGCGTACTTGTTGGACATGACGGATCCACACGCCTGCAGCACCGCCTCAGACGAGTAGTTCTCGCTGGCGATCATCACGAGCTTGTGCGCCTGCTTTTCGGTCTCCAGTCGGATCGCATCGGCGACGGCGGGGTCGACGTCGGCTAGGTCGCGGGCCAGCTGGCGGCCGATCATTGGAGTGGCGTTCGTTTCGCTCATCGCACAAGGCCCGTTGTTTGTCGCAGGAAGGATCTCCTCGGCGCGGTCGGCGTCCATCGTAGGTAGCTCGTCGCGCCGCAGTCTCGGCATTATAGGGCTACGAGAGCGCCGGTACGTCGCTGGCCTCGGAGCGGGATTCTGCCCGAGCGTGAGCCGGCAAGCAGAGTAAGGTTGTGAGAGACGACTTCACGGCGCATGGGTTCGGGGGATCAGTTGCGCAACCGCTTCGCTTTGCTTGTACTTGGCCTGGCTGTCGCAGCGTGTGGTGGCGGTGGGTGGGTTCAGGAATATCCGGACGTCGCGCAACGGGCGCAGACGCGCCCGGAGGCTTTTGTGGGCCCTGCGTATTCACAATGGGCAGACGTCGAGGGACTGATCGGGAGCTACGTGCTGCGCGTGGCGAAGGGCCCTGGGCGCGGGAGTGCGGACCTTTCCGTGGCGGTGCAGCGCCCAGCGAACGTCGATATCCGCGTACTGCAGCCCACCGGCGCTGTGATGGCTCGTCTGAGCGCCAATGGTGATGAAGTGGGGATGGCGTTTCTGGAAGACGGGGTCGTCTACCGTGGCCCGGCATCCGGCGGGGCCTTTCAGCGCGCCCTCGGCTTTGATCTGACGGCCGCCGACGTCGTTGCTGTCATGGTCGGGTACGCGCTTAGCGGAGAGGAACTCGCCCCCAGGGGCGTCTGGGACGCCGATGCACGGCGCATCCGGGTCGATTCGGGCGCTGGAACGCAGGCATGGCTGCATCCGGCGACGAGCCGTTTTGATCGTGTCCTCCGGGCGGATGCTCGCGGCCGCGTGGATGCACGGATCCTGGCCTGGTGGCCGGAACCGCCTGTACCGGTTGGGCTTGAGCTCCATGTGGAACCGGATGGATACCGACTGGAGCTCAGCCTCAGCGGCGAACCGCAACTGAACCCAGCCTTCGGCAACGCCTTCGACGTCCTGGTTCCGAACGGCTTCGAAGTGCGGTCACTCGGTGAGCTCGCAGCCGAGGGCGGGCTCTTCCAGCGGGCCGCTCCGGCTGACTCGGACAGCGACTAGACGCCGCTCCGGTCTCGAAATGAGGACAAAAAACGCGCGATCTGCGTTTGCCGGGCCTGAAATTCCGCGCTTATAATGTCGTGCCCGTTCGGACATCGCTCGAACTGCGCCCATGACTCCTGTCTGCGGACTGTTTCTGCGTGTCCGACGAGAGACTTGGGGCGTCGCCAAGTCAGGCAAGGCACCGGTCTTTGGATCCGGTATTCGCAGGTTCGAATCCTGCCGCCCCAGCCATTTTGGGGGTAGGCGGGGCCAGGTTCTGGCATCACGGCGCCGCGCCCTACCGCTTCACTTCAGCCCGACCCCACCATGTCGATCGCCGATCGCAAGATCAAAGTGTTCGCAGGCAATGCCTGCCCGGACCTCGCGGCCTCCATTGCTTCGGCGATGGGTGTTCACCTGAGCGATAGCACCGTCAAGCAGTTTGCTGACGGCGAGGTGAACTGCCACATCAACGAGAATGTCCGTGGCGTCGAGGTGTTCTTCATCCAGTCGACCTGTCGGCCGGTGAACGACAACTTGATGGAACTGTTGATCATGATCGACGCGGCCAAGCGCGCGTCGGCGCACAAGATCACCGCGGTGATTCCGTACTTCGGATATGCCCGACAGGATAAGAAGGACGCGCCCCGGGTGCCGATTTCCGCGAAGCTGGTCGCGGATCTGATCACGGCGGCCGGCGCAGATCGAATTCTGGCGATGGACCTTCACGCCGGCCAGATTCAGGGCTACTTCAACATTCCGGTCGACCATCTTTTCGCGGCGCCAGTCGCGCTCGACCGTCTGCAGCAGATCGAAGGCGACGTCGTGATGGTGTCGCCCGACGCCGGCGGCGTGGAACGCGCGCGCGCGATGGCGAAGCGGCTCAACGCTGGTCTCGCCGTGATCGACAAGCGGCGCCGCGAGGCGAACAAGGTCGAGGGGATGACCGTCGTCGGCGACGTTGAAGGCGCGACCTGCTGTTTCTATGACGACATCGTTGACACTGCGGGCACCCTCACCAAGGGCGCAGAAGCGGTGCTCGAACAGGGCGCGAAGGAGGTCTATGCCTTCGCCACCCACCCCGTGCTGTCCGGCCCGGCTATCGATCGGATCGAGGCCAGTGCGTTCAACAAGCTTTTTGTGACTGACACGATTCCACTGACTCCGGCAGCAGCCGCCTGCAACAAGATCGAGGTCCTATCCGTCGGGCCTCTCATGGGCGAAGCGATTCGGAGCATTTACGAAGAGACGAGCATCTCGAAGCTGTTCGTCTGACGAGGTAGTGAGATGAAAGACGCACTTGTTCTCGAAGTCGAGCTGCGCGAGCCGGGCTCGAGCAACGAGGCGAAGCGCCTGCGCCGCGAGGGTCTGATTCCTGCGGTCCTGTACGGCAGTGATCGCGATCCTCGGACGATCTCGGTCTCGCCGCGCACGGTGGTGGAGATCCTGCGCTCCGACGCGGGCCAGAACTCGATTCTCAACCTGAAGGTCGCCGATGGCGCCGAGCAGACGGCGCTGATCCACGACTATCAGGTGGACCCTGTCTCGCACAAACTGCTGCACGCTGATTTCAAGCGGATTGCGATGGACGTCGAGGTCGAGGTCGAAGTACCCCTCGAAGTTATTGGTGAGGCGCCTGGCGTGAAAGTCGACAAGGGCATCCTGGATCAGATCCTGCGCGAGCTCAGCATTCGCTGTCTCCCGGGTGCGATTCCGGACGAGTTCCAGGTGGACGTCAGCGAGCTCGGCATCAACGAGTCGGTTCACGTTTCGGATCTCGAGATCCCGGAAGGAGTCGAGCTTCTGACCGACCCCGAGTCCACGATCGTGCTCGTCGCGCCGCCGGCCGCCGAGGAAGAGGTTGAGACCGAAGACGAGGATCTCATCGGCGAGATGGCCGAGCCCGAACTCATCGGCAGGGAAGGCACGGACGAGGACGCCGACGAGGGCGGCGAATAGAACACGAATCGCACTCGATCCATGCGCGCCATCACGGGCCTCGGCAATCCCGGCAACGAGTACGCCGATACCCGGCACAACGCGGGCTGGATGCTCCTGGACTTGCTGCGGCAACGTGGCCGGATCCTGGAGCGGCGTGAGAAGGAGCTGGTAGAACTCGAAAAGCTGAAGCTCGGACCTGATGCGGTCTGGCTGATGCGACCGAAAACCTACATGAACGGCAGCGGCGAAGGCGTCTTGCAGGCGTGTCGCTCGTTGCAGATCGAAGCGCGCGATGTGCTCGTCGCCTACGACGATATTGACCTGCCGCTTGGGCAGATTCGTCTCAGGCGGGCAGGTGGAGCGGGCGGCCATCGCGGACTGGAGTCCGTGATCGCCGAACTCGGTACGCCGCAGATTCCGCGACTTCGGATTGGCGTTCGGGGAGAGACCCGAGGGCGCGATACCGCGGGGTACGTGCTGGCGCCGTTCGAGGCGGGTGAGCGTGAAGCGATCGAAGTCGCCGTAGCGCGTTCCGCGGACGCCGTTCGAATGATGCTGCGGCGCGGAATCGGCGCCGCGATGAACACTTACAACAAGAAACCAGAACCCCCGTCACCCGAAGGTTCAGACGAGGAGTAGTCCGAATGAGCAGTATCCCCTTGTGGGCCATCCCCGCGCTCGGCGCGGTCGGCCTTGTCATCGCGATCGTCATCCTGACGGCCATGAAGCGCCGTCCGATCGGCAACGATGTCATGAAGGACATCGCCGAGCAGATTCACAGCGGCGCCATGGTCTTCCTGCGCCGCGAGTATTCGCTTCTGTCGATTTTCGTCGTCGCGGTCGCGGCGCTGCTCTTCTTCTTCATCGGCCAGATGACCGCACTCGCGTTCATCACCGGTGCCATCTGTTCGATCGCTGCCGGCTATGCCGGTATGACCTCGGCCACCGCGGCGAACGCGCGCACGGCTGCGGCTGCCAAGGATCAAGGCCGTGATGCGGCGCTGATGGTCGCCTTTATGGGCGGCTCGGTGATGGGTCTGTCTGTCGCGAGCCTCGGATTGCTCGGCGTCGGCGTCTGGTACCTCTACTTCGGCACGCCGGAGAACGCGCAGGTCATCAATGGCTTCGCCATGGGCGCCTCATCGATCGCGCTCTTCGCGCGAGTCGGTGGCGGCATCTACACCAAGGCGGCCGACGTGGGCGCCGATCTGGTGGGCAAGGTCGAGGCGGGAATTCCCGAGGACGACCCGCGGAACCCGGGCGTTATCGCCGACAATGTCGGTGACAACGTCGGCGACGTTGCGGGTATGGGTGCGGATATTTTCGAGTCCTACACGGGCGCGATCATCGCTACGACCGCGATCGGTGCCACTCTGTTCGGCGACGATCTGATGGCGCTTGCTGCGGATCCGGTTCTCGAAGCCGGCGCGGTGAAGAGCTGGCTGATGAGCCTGCCGCTCATGCTGGCATTCCTGGGTCTGGTCTCCTCGCTGTTGGGCATCGCCTCGATGGCGATTCTAAAGAAGTTCGATGCGGCTGCTGCCCTCCGCTGGGTCGTGATTGTTGCGTCGGTGATCTTCGTCGGCGGCGCGTACCTCTATGTCGATGCTGTCCCGATCAACAACGGCGTCTGGTGGGCGATCCTCTGGGGAACGCTTGTCGGCCTGCTGATCTCCTGGGTCACCGAGTACTACACGGCGGCTGGCCCGGTGCGGCGCATCGCCAAGGCCTCTGAGACCGGTTCCGCGACCAACATCATCAACGGACTTGCGGTGGGCTTTGAGTCCACGGCTCTGCCGGTTCTGGCGATTTGTGGCGCGATTTACTTCGCGTTCAACGCGGCAGGCCTCTACGGCATCGGTATCGCTGCGGTCGGCATGTTGGCGACGGTTGGCGTGACCATGAGCGTGGACGCCTACGGCCCGATTGCGGACAACGCCGGTGGTATCTCCGAAATGGCTGGGCTCGGTCCGGATGTCCGTGAGATCACCGACGCGCTCGATTCCGTCGGTAACACCACAGCCGCAATCGGCAAGGGTTTCGCCATCGGCTCTGCGGCTTTGACGGCGCTGGCGCTGTTCTCGGCCTACACGCAGTCCGTGTCGGCAGCGATGATTGCGGCAGGCGCGCCCGAGGGGCTCGTCATCCTCCTGACCAATCCCAACGTCGTGATCGGCATGTTGCTTGGTGGCATCGTGCCCTACGTCGCAGCGGGCATGACCATGACCGCTGTCGGCAACGCCGCGGGCGAGCTGGTCGAAGAGATCCGGCGCCAGTTCCGCGAGATCCCAGGGATCATGGAAGGCACCGGCAAGCCTGATCCGGCAAGCTGCGTCTCGATTGCTACGGACGCCGCGCTCAAGGAAATGCTGGCTCCGGGTCTGCTCGCAGTGCTCGCGCCCGTTCTCGTTGGCTTTGGCCTCGGCCCCGAAGCGCTCGGTGGCATGCTCGCTGGCGCCACGGTTGTTGGCGTGCTTCTAGCACTCATGATGTCCAACGGCGGCGGCGCCTGGGACAACGCCAAGAAGTACATCGAAGAAGGCCACCACGGCGGTAAGGGCTCTGATGCCCACAAGGCCGCAGTCGTGGGCGATACGGTCGGCGATCCGTTCAAGGATACGAGTGGCCCGTCCATGAACATTCTGATTAAATTGATGTCAGTCGTTTCGCTCGTGATCGCGCCGCTTCTGGTGTGATCGGAATCTCTGAGTTCATCTAGGGGTTCTTGCGGGCACTCCTCGCCCTCGACGTCGTCGGGGGCCGAAAGTCCGAGAGGAGACTCAATGAGTCAGCTGTATGAAATTCTGACGGTCCTTTCTCCGCATGAGTCGGAGGAAGACGTCGACGCGATTATCGGTGGCCTGCGTCAGCAGATCACCAAGTCCGGCGGCGAGGTTCTCGCCGTGGACAACTGGGGCAAGCGCAAGCTGGCCTATCCCATCCGCAAGTTCGATGAGGGTACCTATGTCCTCATGCAGGCAGAGGGTCCCACGAATCTTTCCGCTGATTTCCGTCAGCACACACGGATTCGCGAGTCGATCCTGCGCGAGTTGATCGTCGCACTCGACGGTGCCCACGCCGCGGCCGTGCGGTCGCAGCTTGAGGAGAAGGGTCCGGAAGACTCGACGCTGGCCGAGGCCCAGATCGAGGCGGCCGAAGAGCGCGCCGCCGAGAAGCTGGCTCGCGTTACGGCACCGGTCACCGACGTCGCAGCGGCAGCTGCGGGCGTCGAGGTGGTCAGCGCCGAGGAGCTTGAGGCTCCGGCAGCCGAAGAGGCACCGACCGCTGATGAGGCTCCAGCAGCTGAAGAGGTCGCCGACGAGTCCGCTGAGGTGAGTGCTGAAGAGGCTCCCACCGCAGAGGTTCCCGTAGTCGACGATGCTGAAGATGATGTGCCATCTGACGACGCCGGCGAGGAGGAATAGCCATGTCGAGACCGTTCATGCGTTCCCGTCGTAAGAAGGTCAGCAAGCTCACCCGCTCCGGAGCGGAGTACGTCGACTACAAGGACGTCGAGCTGTTGCGGCAGTACATCGATACGCGCGGCAAGATCTTGCCGCGACGCATCTCCGGCAACTCCGCTAGGCATCAGCGCATGATGACGATCGCGATCAAGCGCGCTCGTTATGCAGCGCTTCTGCCTTACGTCATCGAATAGGACTTTCCGATGAAGTTGATTCTCAAAGCGAGCGTCACCCATCTCGGTGAGCCCGGCGAAGTCGTCGAGGTCAAGAAGGGCTACGCGCGCAACTATCTGATTCCGCAAGGGCTCGCCTCGCAGGCGACGTCCGCCAATCTCCGTGCCATCGAATTCGAGCTCGACAAACTCAAGGCCGCAGCGGCCGAGAAGAAGTCGGAGGCTCAGGCACGCGCTGACGAGATGTCACAGGTTGCCCTGCGCTTCGAGCGTAAGGTCTCCGACGCCACCACGGGCGCCCTCTACGGCTCCGTAAGCGTGCTCGATCTTGCTGACGGCCTCACCGCCGCCGGGTTCGAAGTCGACCGCGGCGAGATCCATCTCGAACAGCCCGTGAAGAAGCTCGGCTCCTACGATGTTTCCGTTACCCTGGCGCACGGCGTGCAAGCGCTCGTGAAGTTCAAGGTGATCGGTGAGGAAGGGGAGGAGGCTCCCGTTCCGGTCGAGATCCAGGCAGCACCTGAAGACGTCGCTGACGTCATCGAGGCTGTCGAGGACGCCCAGACCGACGACCCCGCCTGGGAAGGTGGCGACGGCGCTACTGGTGACGACGACGAAGAAGCCGAGACCAAGGAAGAAGAAATCGATCTCGAGGACACGGTCTGACGTCCGTGCCCTTGAGAGTGTGGTTTGATGCGCCCGGCGATCTTCGGATCGCCGGGCGTTTTCTCAGTCGCCACCTGATTCGGTGTAGCCCATGAATATCCTCGGAATCTCCGCCTTCTACCACGACTCCGCCGCGTGCCTGGTGCGCGATGGAGAGATCGTGGCCGCGGCTCAGGAAGAGCGTTTCACGCGGAAGAAGCACGATCATGGTTTCCCATCGCATGCGATCGACTATTGCCTGAAGGAAGCCGGGATCGCGATGGACGATCTCGATGCGGTCGCCTTCTACGACAAGCCGTGGAACAAATTCGAACGGCTGCTTGAGACGTATCTCGCCTTCGCTCCGCAAGGTCTCGGCTCGTTCATGAAGGCAATGCCGCTCTGGCTAAAGCAGAAGCTTTGGATGGGCGAGTTGATCGCGAAGGAGACCGGCTTCGACGGTGACATCCTCTATCCGGAGCACCACCAGTCGCACGCCGCCTCGGCATTCTTGCCTTCTCCCTTCGAGCGCGCCGCGATCCTGACGATGGATGGAGTCGGCGAGTGGGCGACCGCCTCCTGGGGCGTTGGCGCCGGCAACAAGATCGACCTGCAAGCCGAGCTGCGATTCCCTCACAGCCTGGGACTCCTATACACCGCGTTCACCTACTACACGGGTTTTCGGGTCAACTCGGGGGAGTACAAGGTTATGGGCCTGGCTCCATATGGGGAGCCCAAGTACAAGGACCTCATCTACGACCACCTCATGGATCTTCGTGAGGACGGGTCGTTCCGGTTGAACCAGAAGTACTTCAACTATTGCCAGGGCCTCACGATGACGTCCGAGGCGTTCCACGACCTGTTCGGAGCGCCGCCGCGTGAGCCCGAGTCGGAATTGACGCAGCGAGAAATGGATCTTGCGCGCTCCGTCCAGGAGGTCTGCGAGGACGTGATGCTGCGCATGGCACGGCACGTGCGGAAGGAGACAGGCGAAAAGCACCTGGTACTCGCGGGCGGCGTCGCACTGAACTGTGTCGGCAACGGGAAGATCCTTCGCGCCAACATCTTCGACGACATCTGGATCCAGCCCGCGGCCGGCGATGCCGGCGGCGCGCTTGGCGCGGCGTTGTTCGCGGCGCACCAGGTTCACGACGCGCCGCGCGAAGTGTCGGTAGATGGTCGAGGCTCGCAGCGCGGTTCCTATCTGGGTCCAGCTTGGACCGGGGACCAAGTGGCAGCCTGGCTCGACCGGCGTGGCTATGCATACACGCGGCACTCCAATGACGATGTGCCCGGCGCCACCGCCGACATCCTGGCAGACGGCAAGGTCGTGGGGTGGTTCTCAGGCCGGATGGAATTCGGCCCGCGGGCCCTCGGGGCACGAAGCATCATCGGCGATCCTCGCGATCAGCAAATGCAGAAGACACTGAACCTCAAGATCAAATACCGCGAATCGTTCCGCCCCTTCGCTCCGAGCGCGCTGGTGGAGGACGTCAGCGAGTTGTTTGAACTCGACCGGCCCTCTCCGTACATGCTGCTTGTTGCTCCGGTGAAGGAAGAGCGCCGCCTGCCGATGACGGACGAGCAGCAAGATTTCTTTGGGATCGACAAACTCAACGTCCCGCGTTCGGACATTCCGTCTATCACTCACGTGGACTACTCGGCGCGCGTGCAGACTGTCGATCGACGTGATCACCCGCAATACCACAAGCTCATTTCGGCGTTCAAAGAGCGGACGGGATTCGGAGTGATCGTGAACACGTCGTTCAATGTGCGCGGAGAGCCCATCGTGTGCACCCCGCAGGATGCCTACCTGTGTTTCATGCGCACGGAGATGGATGTCCTCGTTCTGGAGGACTGCATCCTGCTCAAGGAAGACCAGGACCCGCTAGATGACGATATCGATTGGCGCGACCTTTACGAATTGGACTGATCGATGAAGCGCAACCAACCCACTGAAGCGCAGCGACTCCGCAAGTTCGGCATCGTCATGGCCGTGTTCTTCGGCCTGTTCGGCGCACTCTTCGTCTGTCGTGAGCGCGCGTGGGGCGAGTATGTGCTGTATGTCGCGGCGTTCTTCCTGGTCTCGGGCCTCGTGCTGCCGAAACTCCTGGCTCCGATCGAGAAGGCATGGATGGCTCTCGCCGGAGTTCTCCAGGTCGTCATGACTACGCTGATTTTGACGCTGACATTCTTCCTCGTGATGACCCCGATGGGCCTCTTCCTCCGGCTGACCGGCAAGGATCTGTTGGGAATGGAAGGTGACCCGAGCATGGACACGTACTGGGTGCCGGTCGAGCGCGACGGCCCGGCTAGTCGCCCGGACAAGCCGTACTAGCGGGTCACCCGCTACGCCGCCTGCCAACCACACGCTAGAATGCTGCCAACACGTCAACGGAGTATTGAGAGATGTCGCGAGCGAGCATGATCTGGGGGTTCCTCAGGACCCGCAAGAAGTGGTGGTTAACTCCCATCGTGGTCTTCATGGTCATGCTTTCGTTGCTGATCGTGCTCTCAGAAGGGTCGGCGGTGGCGCCGTTTATCTACGCGCTCTTCTAGCCGAGCGTCCGCCGTTGCCGGATCCGTCCGGGCCGGTTAGATTGATGCGCTTTCCCGGAGACTGACCCTTGGCACAGAACGGCAGAACTGAGCGCGCGCTCCCGCACAGCCTCGAGGTTGAGCGGTCGATTCTTGGCTCAATTCTGCTCGACAACCAGGCGTTCAACACGGCTGCCCAGGTGGTGACGGCTGAGGATTTCTTCGGCGACTCCAATCGGGTCATCTACGACGCGATGGCAGCGCTCTCTGAGCGCAACGAGGGAATCGACCCCATTACGCTGCGCGCGGAACTCGAGCGACAGGACGTTCTCGACAGGGCTGGCGGTGCTGCCTACATCTCGAGTCTGATCGACGGGATGCCCACTGGTGGCAACATCGAGCAGTACGCGCGCCTGATCAAGGACAAGTCGTCACTCCGATCGCTGATCACAACCTCCAACGACATCATTGGAATGGCGATGGAAGGGGCAGTCGACACCGACGAACTCCTCGATCGCGCCGAGCACTCCATCTCCGAGATCTCCGAGGCAAAGATCCGCAAGGGCTTCCTGTCGGTTCGCGATGTCGCCTTCGACACGATGAAGGAGATCGAGGAACTGATGGAGCGTGGTGACTTCGTCACCGGCACTCCCACCGGATTCTCCCGCCTGGACGCGATGACAGCCGGCCTGCAGAAGGGTGACTTGTTCATCCTCGCGGCGCGCCCCTCTATGGGCAAGACCGCGCTTGCGATCAACGTGGCTCAGCACGTAGCGCTAGAAGCGGGCGGCACGGTAGGCATCTTCTCGCTCGAGATGTCTGTGCAGCAGTTGATCCGAAGGATGGTCACGGGCGTGGCGCAGGTCGATGCCCACAAGCTCTCGACAGGTTTCCTGTCGAACGCAGACAAGGACAAACTCCTCGACGCGCTCGGGCAGCTCTCGGACACCAAGATCTTCATCGATGACAGCGCGGCGATTACCGTGCTCGAGATGCGAGCGAAAGCCCGCCGTCTGGCAGCGGAGCACGGGCTCGACCTTCTCGTGATCGACTACTTGCAGCTGGTCCGCGGCAGCATTCGCACCGATAACCGGAACCTCGAAATCGGTGAAATCTCGCGAGGCCTCAAGGCACTGGCCAAGGAGCTCATGGTGCCGGTAGTTTGCCTTTCGCAGCTGTCGCGCGCGCCGGAGACGCGGTCGGGACACCGTCCGCAGCTATCAGATCTGCGTGAGTCCGGGAACATCGAACAGGATGCCGATGTAGTGGCTTTTATCTTCCGCCCCGAGGTCTACAGCGACGATCCCGAACTCGAGGGTATCGCCGAGTTGATCATCTCCAAACAGCGCAACGGTCCGATCGGTACGGTGCCGTTGGCCTTCATGAAGGCTTTCACGCTGTTTCGCGATCGGGCCGACGTCGACGAGCCCTACTAGCCGGTGGCGGTCGGTCGATGCCGCCCTACCTGGCTCGACGTTGATCTCGGCGCGTGCGTCCACAACCTTCGGCAGATCCTCGAGCGCATCAGGCCGCGCGACGTGTGGCCAGTCGTCAAGGCGGACGCCTACGGTCACGGGGCCGTCCGTGTAGCGCAGGCGCTGGCGCGCGAGAAGGTGGCGGGGTTTTGCGTGGCCACGGCCTCGGAAGGTCGGGAATTGCGGCAGAACGGAATCTCCGAGCCGATCCTGGTGATGGCTACCTTGACCGCGGGTGGAACGGAGAACCCGTTTGAGATGGTCGTCGAATATGGCCTGTCCGCCGCCGTGCCCGATGCGACGACGGCCAGCAACCTGGCTGAAGCAGCCCGGGCGATGCGCGTCGGGCCCGCCTCGGTGCATTTGAAGATCGACACCGGCATGGGGCGTCTTGGGGTGTCAACCGACCAGGCTGTGGGCCTGGCCGCCGCGATGCGGGCCGATCCAGCACTTGCGTTCGATGGGTTGTTCTCCAATCTCGCAACTGCCGACGAGTACGAGGAAGGAGCCACGGGCAAGGCGTTCGTTTCTGCCCAAGTCGACGCGTTTCGCCACATCTGCGCCGCGCTCGGCGAGGAGGGAAATCTGCCGCGGATACGTACGCTTGCCAACAGCGCCGCCGTTTCCCATCACCCGGCAGCGTGGGAGGGAATGGAATTTACGGGCGTGCGACCCGGGCTCGCGATCTACGGGGCAAGTCTGACTCCCGACCGTCCGCGTCTCGCACTTCGTGCGGCCGCCCGCTGGTGCACGTCAATCAGCGCCGTGAGGCGGATGCCGGAAGGCTCAACGGTGGGCTACGGATGCGACGCGGTGCTGGCGCGACCGTCCCGGATCGCGGTCTTGCCACTCGGATACCATGATGGTCTGCCGCGAAGCGTCGGCCGGAATGCCGAGGTGCTCGTCCGCGGCCGGCGCGTGTCTCTTATTGGTCGGATTAGCATGGATCTCGCCCTTGCGGACGTCACCGATGTCTCTGCCGCCGCGGCGGGCGACGAGGTGACGATCTTCGGCGCTGCCTCCGCCGAATCGGAGAGCGTCGGGCGCCGTGAAAGCGTCTACGCCGACACCCTGGCGACCGCGGTGGGCGCCAGCGATGGCTCCCGAGAGACACTGAAGCCAGAAGTCAATCCGCGCCGAACGACGCCGAGCGTCGAGGAATACGCTGCGTGGGCAGGCACGATTCCGCACGAGATTCTCAGCCGAGTCGGGACCCGTGTCCCACGGCGGTACACCGAACCCGAAGCAGGTGCGTCATGAGTTTCGTGACCGCCATCGGCCGAGTCGTCGTGGAGTCCGTGCGGGCAATCGGCGAGGCGGGGATGTTGTTCGCTCGTTCGATGGGCAGCCTTGTGCGCGGGCCCTGGTACTTCCGTAACTGGGCGCAACAGATGCTCGAGCTCGGCAACCGGTCTATGCCCATCGTCGTGGTAACGGCTCTGTTCTCGGGCGCCGTGTTTGCCCTTCAGGTATGGGAAGGGTTCGAGAAGTTCGGAGCTGTTGAGCTCGTTGCCTTCGCCGTGGCGCTTGGCATGACCCGTGAACTCGTTCCGGTGCTCGCCTCGATCATGGTGGCGGGTCGCGCTGGCTCGGCGATGGCGGCCGAAATCGGCACGATGAAGGTCACCGAGCAGCTGGACGCGATGGAGACGATGGCCACCGATCCGGTGAAGTATCTCGTGGTGCCACGCATCGTTGCGGCGGCGGTCATGCTGCCTGTGGTCGTCGTGATTGGCGACCTGCTGGGAATCACCGGCGGCTACCTGGCGTCGGTGTACCTGAACGATGCACGGCCCTCCGTGTACTGGGAGTCGAGCTTCGCCTTCATCACACTGGACGACGTCACCTCGGGGCTCATCAAGTCGTCGATCTTCGGCGTGATGATTGCCGTCTTCTCATGCGCTCGAGGCTTCGCGGCGGGCGGCGGCGCCGAGGGCGTTGGGCGAGCCACCACCGGGGCGGTGGTCACGAGCAGTATGGCGATCTTGATCTCGGACTTCTTCCTCACTCGCGCACTGCTCACTCTCTGGGGGCTGTGATGACGGAAGGCGCCCCGCTCATTTCCTTACGCGGCGTTGGTAAGGCATTTGGCGACCTGGAGGTTCTCCGCGGGGTTGATCTCGAGATCGGTCGGGGCGAGTCGGTCGTGATCATCGGAAGTTCGGGCACCGGAAAGAGCGTGCTGCTCAAACACATCATCGGGCTGCTGTCGCCCGATTCGGGCGAAGTGCTCGTTGACGGTGTCAACGTGCACAGCCTCGGGCGCGGCGACCTCCGAGATCTGCGGCAGCGCATGGGGATGCTCTTCCAGTACGCGGCGTTGTTCGATTCGATGACGGTGGGAGACAACGTCGCGTTCGCGCTGAGGCAGCACACGAATTGGTCGGCCGAGAAAATCCGCGACCGCGTGGCCGAAGTACTTGGCTGGGTCGGACTGTCCGGAACCGAAGAGAAGGCCCCGGCGGAGCTCTCGGGTGGCATGAAGAAACGAGTCGGCCTTGCCCGCGCGATCGCGCTCGGGCCCGAGATCATCCTTTACGACGAGCCGACCACCGGCCTTGATCCCATCTTGGCGGATCAGATCAACGATCTGATCCTCGACCTTGCGGAGCGATTGAAGGTCACCTCCGTGACCATCACGCACGACATGGTTTCCGCCTACAAGGTCGCGGATCGTATTGCGATGCTTTATCGCGGCAAGATCGAAGCGACCGGCACTCCGGATGCGATTCAGTCGAGCGACAACGCGGTGGTGCAGCAGTTCATCCACGGTCGCGCCGAAGGTCCAATCACGTCAATGTGACGGCTGCTCGCGCGTCGACTATTCAGCGAAAACGAAGTTGCGCTGGGCTAGCGCGAGCGGTCCCAGCTCGAGGTCCTTCGGCGACAGCAGGAGTTCCTCCGCTGCGAAGGGCCACTCCAGCGCGAGCTCGGGATCGAGTGGATCGATGCCCGCCTCTGCTGTGGGTACGTACTCATGCGTCTGCATGTAGAGGAAGTGCGTGTCGTCCGCCAGCGCGCAGAATCCGTGCGCGAACCCTGGCGGGATCCACATCATGCGGCCGCCGGTGGCATCCAGTTGCGCGGCCACGTGCTTGCCGAACGTTGGGGAGCCCTTTCGGATATCGACCGCCACGTCAAGAACCGCCCCGCGCAGAACGCGTACCAGCTTCCCCTGAGCGTGAGGTTCGAGCTGGTAGTGCAAGCCGCGCAGAGTCTTGCGCTTCGACACCGATTCGTTGATCTGCACGAAGCGCACATCGAGCCCCAGATCGCTGAAGGCGGCCTCGCGGAACGTCTCGAGGAAGTGCCCGCGGTTGTCGGCGAATCGGGCGGCAGTGACCAGCGTCACACCCGGGATCGGAGTCGATTCAAAGTCGAACGGCATGGCGCGGAAGTTACCACGACAGCGGGGCTGTTCATTCACGCGCACCTTGCCAGGTGAGCCGCTATGCTAGGGGCATGAACATCGAGTTCCGCGTTGGCCTCCTCGTGATCGCGGCCGTTGCCGCCATGGCCTACTTCGTCATCCGGATAGAGAACTTCGGTCTGGTGGGCGACGAGGATAGCTACGTTATCAACGTGCGCTTCGACAACGCGTCCGGAATTGCAGCCGAAGATCCCGTCTACGTCGCGGGTGTTAACGTCGGCCACGTTGCGTCTGTTGGTCTCGATATGACCGATGGCACGGCGCACGTGCGACTGCGACTTCGCAATGACGCGCAGCTCTACGAGGACGCGGTAGCGATCGTCGGTTCCTCTGGCATGCTGGGCGATCGGGTGCTGCAGTTGAGTGTTGGCTCGTCTGATCGACCGATCGTGCCGCCCGACGGATGGATCTCAGGCGGAGATCCTGTTTCGATCGACCAGATGGTCACCGTGGTTGCCAGCATCGCGCGCAATCTGGAATCGACGACGGAGTCGATATCACGCGTGCTCGGTACCGAGGCGGGGGAGGCCTCCCTGCGCGAGATCCTCACCAACATCGAAGCGTTGACGGGTCGTCTGGACAACGTGCTGGCGCGGAACGGCGGCACGATTGATTCGGGCATCAGTAACTTCGATCGAACGCTGGCTAACCTCGAGTCGCTGTCGTCCGCGCTCGGCGAGAATTTGCCGGCGCTGGTGGAAGACATGCGAGGGCTCTCCACCGAGCTGACGGAACTGGTGGAGGAGAACCGAGGCGATCTGAGCGCTGTGGGCGGTAACCTCAATCAGATGACACAGCGACTGGACCGGTCGGCGGCCGACCTCGAAGAGTTGATCGCCAAGATGAACCGGGGGGACGGGACGGTGTCGCGCCTGGTCAACGAGTCGGAGACCGTCGACCGCCTCAACGAGGCGCTGGATTCCGTGGACGATACGTTGGCCGCCGCCGACACGTTTTTCCGTCGCGTCGGCGAAACACGTTTCAGCTTCGAGTGGCGCTCCGAATTCTACGATCGGATTTCGGCCACGAAGAACTACTTCGGCGTACGCCTCGAGCTTGGGGAAGAGAACGCGGGTCGAGGCTTCGAATTCCACCTGATCGACGACAACATTGGCGGATTCACCGAGACCAACACACTGACCGAGTTCTTCAATCCCGACACCGGTGCGCTGATTGATCGCACCTTGTCGCGCGAGCTGACACGCAAAGAGGGGTTCCAGGTCAATGCGCTGATCACACAGCGACTCGGGAACTTCCAGATGCGGGGCGGGATTCTCGAGAGTCAGGCCGGACTCGGGCTGGACCTGTTCCTGGCCGACGACAAGCTGCGGGTCACATCCGAGGTCTGGGATATCGGGCGCGACCCGGATCCGCACCTGAAGTTTCGCGCGCAGTGGAACATCGTGGGTCGGTTCTTCCTGACCGGCGGTTGGGACGACGCGTTGCGCCCCGATTTGCGGAGTTACTACCTCGGGGGCGGCTATTCCTTCCGACAGTGACGTGCAGGTCGTTGTCTTCGGCGGACTGGGTCAGGTCGGCGAGGCGCTAGCCCAGACTGCGCTGGAATTCTGGCGCGATGCCGGCGCAGTTCTGCAGCTCGGCCGCGCCGACGCGGATATCACGGACGCCACCGCGGTCGAATCCGTGTTGACCGAGCACGCGCCACGGGTCGCTATTAACTGTGCGGTGTTCCAGCCGGTGGATCTCTGCGAATCGGAGCCCGAGCGCGCGTTCGCCGTGAACTCGATCGCAGCCGGCACGCTTGCTGCGGCGTGCAAGCGTTCGGCAACTCGCCTGGTGCATGTATCAACCGACTACGTGTTCGGTGGCGGCCGCAAGAAACCGTTCACGGAGCAGGACGTGCCTGCGCCGCTCAACGTCTATGCCGCCTCGAAGTTGGCCGGCGAGGGGCTGGTGTTGGCTGCATCGCCCACGCACATGGTGGTGCGAACGTCGGCCGTGTACGGCACCGCACGCGAAGGCCATGGCACGCCGCCGTTCATCGAGAGAATGTTCGAGCGGGCCGTGAAGAAAATGGGTACCCAGGTTGTGACGGACCAGGTCGTCAGTCCTACCTTCGCGAAAGACCTCGCCCGCGGAATCTGGCGCCTGCTCGAATGTGGTGGCACAGGCACTTTCCATCTCGCGAATCGCGGCGCCATGTCATGGTTCGAGCTCGCCGAGTTCGTCTTCGACAAGGCCGGGACCCGGCGTTTCCTTGCTCCGACGACCGCGGCGGAGTTCGGCGCGCCGGCTCGTCGACCCGACTACACGGCGCTCGACAACCGTCGGTTCCGTCGCCTGGGTCTGGACGATCTGCCTTCGACCCGCGACGCACTCGAGCGCTATTTCCAGCGCCAACACCCCGACTCGACGCCGCGCTAGCCGTTCGGCACCAGCGTTCTTTTGTCGGCGTGCGGGGTTGTCTGCGCTGTGCCGGACCTGAGCACTCGTGTATTCCAGCGGGTCCCCCCCCCCACTTCAATGCATCTCCTATGGGGGACCTCTTTCGATCTTCCTGGTTAACACTAATAAGACTTGATGTGAGTATACTCATGTTTTATATTTTCCAGCATTGAGATTGAAAATGAACGCAAGAAGCACGCGAACGAGCGGCTCTTGGGGCCGCAGGAGGAAAAGAATGCTGGTACGACACAACGCACCGTCGGTACGTGACTTCAATCGCCTGTTCAGCCGGATGGACAACGCTTTCCGCGGGGTCGACGCTGACTCTGGCGACGCGATGGCGAACTGGTCTCCGAACATGGATGTGATCGAGCAGGAAGATCGCATCCTGCTCCGGGCTGAGTTGCCTGGCATGTCGGACGGCGATGTCGAGATCACGGTGGAGAACAGGACGCTGTCGATTCACGGCGAAAAGAAGTTCGAGCACGAGGAGAGCGACGGTCATTTCCGTCGTCTCGAGAGTCGCTATGGCAGCTTCTATCGCTCATTCAGTTTGCCGAACTCGGTAGACCAGGATCGGATCGATGCGCGCTTCGCGAAGGGCGTGCTTGAGATCGACCTGCCGAAGGCCGAGCAGGCGAAGCCGAAGAAGATCAGCGTGAAGGTCCGTTAGGGCGGCACCGTTGGGAGGGGGGCGCTGCAGACCTCCGGACAAGGGCGCCCCGTGAGCCCGGTTGCGAGTCTCGCTGCCGGGCTTGCTTCTTTGCTCGAGCTAGCCCTCGGGACGGCCCCCGAAACGCGGCATCGTCGCGTGGGTGTCGGCCGCGATCCCTTCTCTCTTGAGCACCACGATGATCGTCCGCCAAAGGATCCATAGGTCGAGCTTGAAACTCTGGTTGCGCGCATACCATGCGTCGCGCGCAAGTTTCTCGCTCCAATCGAGCGCGTTGCGTCCGGTCACCTGGACGAGGCCGGTAATCCCCGGAGGTACGTCGTGTCGCGTTGCTTGTCGTCGGCTGTATCGCGGGAGGTACTCGGGCAGCAGCGGTCTCGGGCCCACCAAGCTCATCTCTCCGCGGAGGACGTTGAGGAGGCTGGGAAGTTCGTCGACGCTCGTGGAACGGAGCCATGCCCCGAACGGGGAGAGGCGCTCCGCATCGGGTAGCAGAGCGCCATGTTCATCTCGCGCGTTGTTCATCGTGCGGAACTTGCGCAGCAAGAACGATGCGCCGTGCTGACCTGTTCGCCGCTGGACGAACAGAACCGGCGACCCGAGTTTGATTCTGACGCAGATCGCTAGCGCTGCCAGCAGCGGTAGCGCTACCGCGCTGATGAGCAGTGCCGCGAGTAGGTCCACAGTCCGCTTGCCCCACGGTAAATACAACGTCACGATCCTGCCATGCCGTCGGTGGTTCGTGGTTGTTGCGCGCCAGCGGCTAGTTCGGACAAATACGCCGCCCACTCGTCCCAAACTCTGCGCTGGTCGAAGCGCTCCTGAATCAGTTGGCGAGCTGCCAGTCCATGTTGGCCCGCGAGGCCGGGGTCGTCGAGGTATTGGCGGAGAGACTCGCCGAGTTGCTGAGTGTCTCCAAGCGCTACCAGCGCGCCCGTACATCCTGACTGCACCACATCAACGGTTCCCGTAGCAGCGTAGCCAACTACCGGGCGCTCACAACTTCCCGCTTCGAGAGGGACATTGGGCAGACCCTCTCGGAAGGAAGGAAAGGCTAGAACGTCGAAAGCGGAGTACCAGGGGCTAGTGTCCGCCACCCACCTCACGTGATGGACAGCCTCGTTCCCTTCGATTCGGCGGATCACGTCCGGACTCAGAGGGTCGCCGTCCTCGCGTGCACCGACCAGTACCAAGACCGCGTCGTCACACTCCTTTCGAATGACCTCGAACGCGGCGAGGAGATCCTGGAGCCCCTTGTCCGCTGTCAGGCGTCCAACGAATCCGATGACCCTTGCCTCCGCGGGGAGTTCGAGCTCCGAGCGGAGGCGCGCACGCGCGTGGGCGTCGAATCGGAACCGTTCCGTATCCACTCCGTTGGAACTTCCGCCGCCAAGGACCCGGACTTCTTCGCCGCGGACGACGCCAATCTCACGGGCGCGATCGGCCAGGCTCGGGCTAACCGCGACCACACGTGTCGACAACCGGATGGTGGCGCGCTCCGTGCAGCGCTGGAAGGCTCCGCGGACGCCGCGGAGAGTCTCGGATCGTAGTCCGCGAAGTAGAAACACTCGTTGCCGCGTGCCGGCGAGTCGTGCGCCCAACATGCCGAGTAGGCCGGCCTTTGGGGTGCTTGCGATTACGATGTCCGGACGTTCTCGTCGAACGAGCCGGACAATGGCGATCAGCGCGGACAGGTCGTGGAGCAGAGAAATCTCGCGCACGAGCGGCAAGGCCGCGACCCGGATCCCCTCACGACTACGAATGCGGGGTAGCAAGGCGTCGTCGGCGGAACCGAGGATTACGTCATAGCCGCGCCCGCGGAGGAAGCCGAGCTGTCCGCGCAAGAGGAGGTCCGCCGTCATGGGGTGCGTCACGATAACCAGCACCGTTGGCTGCTCCTTCCGGCGTGAGCTCGCACTTCGCTCCAAGGACAGCGTCAAGCCGGCGACGCCTAGCAGGGCCGCGACGCCGAGAACCACCGCAGCTCCGCCAGCGGTTCCGGCCGTGCTGGCGATCCTGGACGAAACGAGGACGACAGCGAGGTGAACGACGAGGACGACGCTGCTTGGTGCGCGGTTCTTCGCACCGACGCGTCGGCTAATCGGTTCGAGCCAGAATGCTCCCAAGCAGCCAAGCGATCCCACCCAGACTGGGGGGGCACGGGGTGCCGGGCCGCTGCCACTGCGAGCAACATGACCAGGAGGCTCACGGTTGAGCCGCGTACTCGAGCGCGGCCCAGAGCAACGCCGATTGCCACATATCCTCCAGCGACGCCGCATAGCAGGAGGGCTATTTCGGTATCAGGCAGGGTGAGAAACAGCCCCACCGCCGTGATGAGTTGCAGGACATCGGTCAGAAGCTGCGTGCGGTGCCGTGACACCTGGTCAACCGCAAGAGTTGCAAGCGGCAGCGCAGTGAGCGCCCCCAGTGGCGGCACCATCCATCCCGGCGCGATGGCCAAGGATCCGGCTGTAAGGATGCCTGTCAGCGTCGCTTGAAGCAGGGATGGGCGCGGTCGGAGAATCTCGAAGAGCCAGGTTGCCAGCATGACGGCGAATGGGATCCAGAACAGGTTCCCGCGCCAACCAATCATGGCGACACCCAGCACAAAGCCAATTGCCGTCTCGGGCACGGTGTTCGTAATCCGTGGCTGGACGCCAGCTCGTACTGCGATCACCGTGCTGGCGCAAACGATCAAGATACCCACAAGGCCGTACGTCGAGTAGAACCATCGACTGATGTCGAAGGCGGTCATCGCCGACGCCGTCGGATTGGATCCGCGATAGCTTCCTCGATCCACACGGAGCTTCGAATCCACTGTTCTACGGCAAATGCGGGATCCCGGCGAACCGATGTCCGAGACAGCCTGAACAGATCGGCATCCGGCGCTACTCGCCGGCCCCCGCCAACTACCGCGGAGTCAAAGTGACGGCGGACAGCGCTCTCTATCCGCGCGTCCCAGAGTCCGCGCGGGTAGCAGAATGAAGGTGCGGGCCGACTCATTTCTTGCTCGATCCTGTCGCGGGAGTTGCGCAGCTCGAAATCAAGCCGATCACCTTGCAGAGACCGTAGATCTCGAGGATGACTCGTAGTGTGGGCCCCCAGTTCCAGGAGCCCGGTCGCGCACATCTGGTCCAGTTGTCTCCATCCGAGCGCTGGGAGCGCTTCCGCGCCGCTCAATGGCCCTCTGTGAGATCCGTCCACGAACCCTGTGGGCACGTACATCGTGGCCGGTACGCGCAGTTCGGAAAGCACGGGCCACACGACCTCAGCGAAGTTTTGATACGCATCGTCGAAGGTCACCGCTGTGTAGGCCTGATCGCGAGTGTCGTGGGCAGCGAGCCGGCGAAGCCCGTCAGCGAGCGTCACCGCCGTTGAAGCTTGCCGGATCGAGTCGATCTGTCGACGGAAGTCTGCAAGCGGCACATCCACGGCCGAGTCCGTCCCCGCTCCAACCAAGTGGTAGCAGAGAATGCGCAAGCCACACCGCGACGACGGAGCGAGTCGCTGCGCCATCCGGACTGCCTGCCGCGCAAGGGTACTCATGCTAGGACTCATACGGATTCGATTGGCGGAAAACTAGAAGAGTTCCATCGCGCCGATACTCAGCCGCCAGCTATCGAGATCGACAAGCCCACCCAGATCGCCACCGGCTACGGGTCGGACCACAAGCGTCGGACCAAGTCGACTGGTCTCGCGAAAGCCGCTTCGCCGGAAGCATGCAGACTCCGGCGTGCCGCTCGCGCCGATAGCGACCGCATAGTCGGCGTTCGTGTTTGCTGCGAGCTCGCGAACAATGCTCACCGCCTCATCCTGGCTGCTGCCATCGTCATTGGCCAACACTTCACATAGCGAGAGTTCCAGGAGACCGCGGCGCCATCGGAGCCTGTAGATCACCAACGCCCTCGCTCCTGCCGCAGCGCCGTAACGAAGGCCCGGCGGGTCTGCGTACCTCCAGCGGAGATACTCTGGAGTGGGCAGCGTATGGAATCGAGTCTCTCCGGTGAAACCGGCACCGAACGCTGCGCTGTTTGACTCCTGTAGCGCGGCGGCCGCTGGCCGCAACGGGGCCGGGTTGGTGGCGAAGGCGTGTCCTCCGAGACGCTGTCGGGCGAGACGGGCGAGAGCACGCAACGGCCGTAGGGGTTTCACCCAGAGCGGTATTCTACCTAGCGGACGCCATCCCAGCTTCAGATAGCCTGGGAGGCTCTTCTCATTTGGGGTGTTGAAGACGGCCCGGACACCGTTCTCGGCAGCGTCCTCCAGTCCCCGTTTCGTGAGTTGCTTGAACAGCCCCCGCCGCCTCCAGTCCGGATGTGTAGCCGTGTCGACCGCGCGGACGCAAGGCACTGCGGCCCCCTGTGAGTACCAAGTCCAACGCATGAACACGCGCATCCCCGCCAACCCCGTGGCGGCCCGTGCCACGAACCCGAGCGACTCTCCGAACGGACTGTGCTGGTGCTTCCAGTTCCAGAACTCGGGCGTGCGAAATATTGGACTTTCGCCCAGGCTAACGCGCGCTAGCTCTACGAGTTCCTTTGTCTTGGTGCTGCTCAGCGACTCCAGTTGCACGGACTCGGCCGGTCGCGGCTCTGTTCGCACGGTCAACCCTTACGCGCCGTGAAGTAATGGAACGGCTGCAGCAAGGCTCGCGGCACCGTCGACGCTGTCTTGCGCAGCATCGCTTCATAGCGACCCGCCCGTGAGAGGGCCCAGCCTAGTCGCCGAGCCGGGTTCCTGGCTCGGCGCTCGAGTTGGTAGGCGCTTGCGATATCGAGATCCTGGACCGGTGCGATGGCTAGTTCGAGTTCATGGAAGCTCATGCCACGGCCACGTCGCAGGAACCGCAGCATGTCCTCTTCGCTCCGCTGGCGGAAGGCGGAGCAGAACGAGGCTCGTGGGCTGTACCGTGAGTACTCGAAGGCGAGTTCATCCGGAAGCCAATCGAAGAAGGGCAGCAGCGAGGTGTGGGAGTCGAAATGCCAGAGACGATTCGGTGTTTCTACGACGGTCAGCAGGCCGCCCGGTGACAGGGTCTGCCAGGCGCGGCTCAGCGACTGAAGTCGCTCCCTGATGGTCATGTGCTCGAGCACGGCCCAGAAAATGATCCAGTTCGCATCTCCCGGTTGGACGATTTCGTCGATCTCCGCGGCGTTCGCGACGACGAACTTGGCGCCCACGTCGTGGGCTTTGGTCAGCTTGCGCGCCGCCTCGACGTCTTCGCCGGCGACATCGATGGCAAGAAGGTCCGCGCCTTGTTCGGCGAGGGCGACGGTCGACGCGCCCAGGCCGCAGCCGATCTCAATAATGCGCGCTCCCCGGAGATCTCGTGTCCGGCTCAGCCACGGAATGATCTGGCGTCGGTCGCGCGCGAGCCGACCGAGCACGGTGGCGCGCTCGGACTCGCGGCCCATGTCGCACAGGTACCTGTCGAACGCCGCCATTCGTTCGGGCATTGGATCGCGGAATCGCGCAGCGACGTGGCGCGGAATCCGCCCCGCGTCGAACCGGTCAGCCATGCGGCGACCAGCAGCAAACCAACGACCCGCGCCACTCAAACGTCTGAGCCCGCGCAGTTCCGGACAATTTCAATAACCTGTGCCTGCTGCGCCGGCGTCATGGACGACCCGCTGGGTAGGCACAGGCCGTCCCTGAATAACTTCTCTGCCATCGCACCTCCGACTACCCGGCATTCTTCGAACACCGGCTGCATGTGGAGCGGTTTCCAAATCGGGCGTGCCTCAGCATTCCGCGCCTCGAGTGAGTTGCGGATGACTTCGCGGTCGGCTCCGAACATGCCCTCGTCGACGGTTACGCACGTCAGCCACCGATTGGAGAAACTCCACTCGGGCTCAGGCATGAATCCGATCCCGGGAAGGCTACCGAGACCGGCCTGATAGCGGTCGAACACGCCGCGTCGACGCATGACCCTGTCGTCCAGGTGCCCGAGCTGTGCCCGGCCCATTGCCGCGAGCAGGTTGCTCAGGCGGTAGTTGTAGCCGACTTCGGTATGTTGGTAGTGCGGGGCCGGGTCGCGTGCCTGAGTGGCGAGGTGGCGCGCATGGTTGATCAGCTCACCGTCGTCGCTTATCAGCATCCCGCCGCCCGACGTGGTCACGATCTTGTTGCCATTGAACGACAGTATTCCGCACAGTCCGAAAGTGCCGGCGGGCTGGTCACGGCATCGTGCCCCGAGTGCTTCCGCGGCGTCCGTGAGGAGAGGAACCTCGTGAATTCTGCAAATCCTCTCGATGCGGCCGTAGTCAGCACACTGCCCGAAGATGTCGGCCACCACCACCGCCGCGGGGCGCTGGCCTTTTCGCGCGGACTCTTCCAGTTCGGCGGCGAGGAGGTCGGGGTCCATGTTCCATGACGAACTCTCCGAGTCGATGAAGACCGGGGACGCCCCGAGCTGGACGATCGGCGACGCGCTCGCGATGAACGTGAGCGACGAGCAGAGCACTGTTGATCCCGGGCCAACGCCGAGATGATGTAGCGCCAGATGCAAGGCTGCTGTGCCCGAGCTCAGCGCGAGCGCGTGTCTGCAGCCGAGCCGGTCCTCTATGTCGCGCTCGAAGCCCTCGAGAGCGGGGCCGAGTGAGGTGATCCAGTTGCTGTCGAAGGCCTCCCGGATCGACTCGATTTCGTCGCCGTCCATGTGAGGTGGTGACAGGTACAGGCGTTCGCTCATCGGGTGCGCCTCAGTGGTCTGGCAGGGGTCCCTACCGCCGTGACCGTGGCCTCGATATTCCTGGTGGCCACCGCCCCTGCTCCGAGCGTTGCCCAAGCGCCGATCACGAGACCGTTGACTACCGCGGAACCGACGCCGAGAAACGCACCTTCTTCCACGGTGACTTCGCCTGCGAGGTTCACGCCCGGGGCTAGATGCACGTAGTCACCGATGCGGCAGTCGTGGTCGATCGTTGACCCGGTGTTCACAACGACGTGAGACCCTACATGCGCGCCTGGCTGTATGACCGCTCCCGCACAGACGACGGTTCCAGGGCCCAACTCGGCGTCCGGCGCGACAAATGCCGCGGGGTGTATGAGCGTGGCAAATGGTCCGCGGACACGCTTGGCGACCACCGCCCTTGCGCGATTGTCACCGACGGCCAACACGCGGGGTTCCGTGCTCGCCTCGGTGGACGGATGCTCCACGGGCACGCCCAGGACGGTCATTCCGACGACTTCGGGGTTCTCATCCCGGATCGCGGCAATCTCGACACCAAGGGCCTGGATCAGCCCGACGATGACCTTGGCGTGCCCTCCGCCTCCGATCACTGTGATGGGGGCCGCTGGCGTGCAGTTCATCGGGTTTGCTCCTGCAGTATTTCTTCGTACACGCCGGCGAGTTCGGCGGCCATTCGGCCGATTCCGAATCGCTCGACGACCGTATTTCGCCCCGCCCTGCCGAGCGCATCGCGAAGGTCTCGGTGGTCCAGCAGCTCGACAACGAATGCCGCTTGCTCCGACGTCGATCCGAACGGTAGCAGGTAGCCATTGTCGCCATGTCGGACAACCTCGGCGACCCCGCCGACCGCTGTGGCCACCACCGGCGTACGCGAAACCATCGCCTCGAGTAGAGCCAGCGGCAGGCCCTCAAACACCGAGGTTGTCAGGAACACATCCATGCAGGCGAGCCATTCCCCGACGTTCTCCTGCAGGCCCGGCAAGATCACCACATCAGAGAGCCCCGCTTCCTGGATCCAGCCCTCGATATCGGAGCGCAGCGGGCCGTCGCCGACGAGTACAAACCGTGCTGCCGGATTGGCTTCAGCAACGCGTCGTGCGACCCGCAGCCACTCGTCGATTCGCTTCTGCACGCGGAAGACCGCAACGGTGCCAACGGTGGGAGCTTCGCCGATGCCGACGGACTCGCGCAACTGTTTCACGCGGCCCGGGTCGACCGTGCCGAGTTCGGGGATGCCATTTGCCACAACACGCACCGGAACGAAGTTGCCGAGATGTCGCTCGATTGATTTGGCGACTTCCTCAGAAACCGCCACGGCCCGATCCTGCGCCTTCCAGGTCACGCGGTTTATCAGGCGAGTCAGCGGGCGGTAGCGCTCTTGCAGGTTGTGCTCCGTGTACACCAAGGGACATTGCTCGCGGCGCGCCGCCAGCCTGCCGATCGCGCCAGAAATAGGCAGATGTGCGTGCACCAGGTCCAGCCGGTTGGCTCGGATCCACCTGCGGACAGATCCGGAGCTGGCCAGGATCGACAGGTTTGTCGCGGCGCCCAGACAGGTGACTTGGGCCCCGGCCGCTGCAAGTTCTGCAGCCAGCGCGTCCTTATGCGGCAGGAAGTACGCGACGTGCGTCGAATGCTGTGGCGTCGCTCGCGTCAAGTGCGGCAGGAGCATCTCAGCGCCCCCTCGTCCCAGTCCCTTGATCAGATGCCCCACATTCACGGGCCTACCTCGTCTGGTTGAGCGCCTGGGACCCCTTGTGGGCTTGGACTGGCACAGTCGGTCAGGCATCGCATCGTGTAGCATAGTCGCTCGTAGGTTGCGCACTGTTCACGGTGTCAGCCGCCTTCGATTCCTTCTACGGGCACTCTGAGTAATGGACACTGAGTTCGGCTGGACGGGTGAGTCCCAGGAGCCCGGGAACGCCCTCGATCTCTGGACCTACGTCGATGCAATCTGGCGTCGGAAGCTGTGGGTGTTCGCCGGGATGCTTCTCTCCGTTGTGGCTGCGGTCTATTCGCTGAGCAACGAAGTGCCGGTCTTCCGTTCCACCGCCCGGATTCTCATCGAGCCGCCAGCTTCCAGTGTGGCCGACTTGGGACAACTCCTCCAGGGGGAGAGAGCTGGCAGCTTCCGTACCCGCACGCAGTTGCAGATTTTCACGAGTCGAGCATTTATCGTCCGTCTCATCGAGCGGAACGATCTGCTCGATGAACTCGCGCCGGGCGGCGCACAGGTCGAGACTGATGTCGTTGCGCCATCTGCGGCGGAGCCGTCGGCGCTGGGCAGGCTCGTGATGGCCATGCGCGGGGCCTGGCAGAGCAGCACGGAGACGATAGCCGGATGGCTTGGTTCCGGAGATTCTGACGGCCTGGACGAGAGCGTCCTGCCCCTTGAGTTGCGAGATCGACGGATGCAGCGGGCGATTACAAGAATCCGCCAGTCAGCAAGCGCGATTCCGGTGCCGGGCACGCACCTCGTTGATATTCGCTGGGCCGACACGGATCCTGTCCTCGCGACCCAGATGGCGAACATTGTTGCCGACTCGTTCGTGAGCTACAACCTTGAGCAGCTTTCAGAGCGCTCGCAGCAAGCCGACACGTTCCTTAGCGACGAAATCGACCGTCTGGCCGCTGAGGTGCGTGATGACGAGGCAGCTCTGGACAGCCTGCGACGGCGACTCGGCGTGGACGAAGCGGGCTTGGGCGCTTCAGCTGCCAACGCAGCGATGGGCAATGAACTGGCAAGCGCCCGTTCGGAGCGACTCGCGCGCGAGTCCGAATACCGCCGGCTCCAGAGCATGGAGCCGGCCGAGAGCGCAGCGGTTCAGAGCGACAGCACAGTTCGACGCGCCCGGGACGACCTTGAGCGGCTACAAGGTGAGCGCGAAGACCTTGCCCGGCGACTGACGGACGAGCATCCTCAGATGAAGGACCTCGTCGAGCGTATTGCGGCGAGTACGGCGGCGCTGCGTACCGCGGAGTCTACGGCTTATCGCGCTGCGCTGCGCGACCTGCAACAGCAGGCGGACACGGCCCGTTCGACCGAGCAGAGACTGGCTTCGATGATTATCGGTGGCAACGGACTCGAGACAGACGACTACGTCGAGTTGCGCGCCCAGGAATTGGCGCTCCCCAACAAGGAGACGCTGCTGGAGCAGTTCACGGATCAGAAGACCGCGTTGGACCTGTCCTCGCGTGTGCAGGGGTACCAGGGCGAAAGCATCCAGGTCATCGACAGGGCTGTGCTGCCGTTCAATCCAGCGAGCAAGGCCTGGTTGCAGACCATCGCACTCGCGCTGCTTGTTGGCGGGCTCGCCGGTGCGATGGTGGCGTTAGGGCTGGACGCCCTCGACAACACACTCCGCACGGCGGACGATGTGCGGAGGCGCCTGCGGATGGCAACGCTGGGTGTAATCAGCCGCTCAGATGCCAAGTCATCTAGGCGCAATCGGGGCGGGTACACGGAATCGGTGGTCGGCGAGATTCAGCCGGAACGCATGGCCGTGGACAGCCCTCGCTCGCACGTCGCGGAAGAATACCGTGAGCTTCGCACGGCCTTGTTGCTAAGCACGGGCGGCGGGCCTCCGCGCAGTCTGATGATCACCTCCGCTACCCCAGGCGAGGGCAAGACGACGTCTACGATCAATCTCGCCTTCTCGTTAGCCCATACTGGCAAAAAAGTCCTGCTCGTCGATGGCGATCTGCGCCGGCCGCGGGTTGGCCAAGTATTCGACCTAGAATCGTCGGAAGGCTTTTCGAACTACCTGGCTGGTAGCACCGAAATCGGCGCCCTCATTCGCCAGACTGATTTCGAAAACCTGTGGGTCTTGCCCAGTGGTCCAATTCCACCGAACCCGGCCGAGCTCTTTGGCAGCAGTCTGCCCAAGCAGTTGCTCGAGACGGCTGGCGAACACTTCGACATAGTGTTGATCGATTCCCCACCGTCAATGATCGTCGTCGATCCCCTGATCCTGGCGAGTTTGGTGGACGGAATCGCCGTGGTCGTCAGGGCCGACAAGACGGCGCATCAATTGGTCGCCAAGACGGTCGAACGGCTGCGTGGTGTGCAGGGTCGGATCCTGGGCGTCGTTTTGAACGGTGCCGAGGGCGAGACAGGAATCGGCTATGGTCGATATCGGTACGGCGCGTCCGGGTCGCGGTCGTATGGCTATTCAGCATCCACAGACAGCTAGCCGGCGGCGCCGAGTCGCTTGCGGGTTCTTGCGGGCGTCAGGACTGTAGCGGATCCACGTTCTGGGACCAAGAATAGGACCATCAGGAGCAAAGGCATCAGCGGTGCGCGCTGGCGCGCAATCAGGCCCAAGTTAGCGAACCCCAGTCCGATCATGATGGTGTAGCTGATGATGATCGGCAACGCCAAACGTAGTGCTCGGTGTGCACGCCAGTTCTGCAATGCGACCGCGATTTCGTGCTTCCGACTCCATACGACCCACCAAAGCGCGATCGACTCCAGGGCAGCTAGAGCCGCCGGGACGTTGTGTACGTCCCAGGGAAACGGGCGGACCCAGACGTTCACGAAGGCCGCCGGGATGTTGGCGATACCGACGGATGTCGACGATCCTGTGCTACTTCCGCCCTGATTGGTGAGCTCCAAGCGCCGCTCAAGCAACTGGGCGAGGCCTTCCGCGTCCAACTGGTCGAGCCCAAGCTGTGTCGCGGCGGCCGGGAGGACAAAGGCGATCAGGGGCAAGATCAACACGGCTTCGGCCACCCGGCGTAGGTCCCACGCCGCTTTCTGCGCCAACCAGATCGCGACGGCCGTTGAGAGCAGCAGCACTACGCCAACGTGCGGGCGTATTAGTGCCGCCAGACAGATCCCTGCCAGGTAGGCTGACGGAATGATCCGCCCGTTCCGGCCCACGTAACCGAACATCACGAGGCCGATCGCGAGTATGACAACGGCTTCTTTGCCGACGCTAGACGACCAGAACCACACGGTCGGCCATAGCCAAATCCAAGCGGCCGTCGTGGCCGGATGGCATCTAGGCCTCGAATTCTCGGCGGACTTCACGATCAAGAGCGTTCCGACGAACGCGATCAGAGCGAACAGAAGGAATTCAGTCCGGATCGACGGGCCGATGAATGTCGCGGCGAGGCCCGAAAGGCGGATCATGAATGGAGTGCCCCATATGCGGTTTCCGAACCCGACGTACAGCTCGGTCCAATAGTGCGCTGAGAAAAGACTTAGCTCCCCGGCCCATATTTGGTCCGCGAGCTGGACCCCCTTGGCGTGGTAGCCGGTTGCGTCCGCGACCCCGTTGTAGACTCGCTCGATCATCTCGTAGCGAAGGATCGACCCGGCAATCCGTGCTAGGACGGCAGTCACGATGAGGCGCGCAGGCAGCGAACTCGTCGGACGGGAGCCGTACCAAGCCGCGAATCCGATCGCCATCCCGGCCAGAATTAGAAGAGAGAGCAATTCCATCAGGTGCTACGTCATTCGGAGTTGATGCTGGAGATCGTCGTAGAGTGCTTCATACGACGAGGCGATCCTGTCGAGGTTGTAGTCGGCGTCGACTCGCCGGCGCGCGGCTCGGCCCATCATGGCGCGGCGGTCCTCATCGTTAAGGAGATCAAGTACAGCAGACGCGAATGCCGCCAAGTCGCGGGGCGGAGTCACCACTCCTGTAAGTTGGTTCGCGATTGCTTCTCCAACGCCTCCGACGTCTGTCGCTACCGTCGGGACGCCCCTCGCAGCGGCCTCGAGGATCACGCCAGGTAGACCTTCGACTAGGCTGCAGAGTACGAGTGCATCAGCTCCGCCCGCGATCTCGCGAGCGTCATCACGTACTCCAAGGAAGTGCACGGAATCCATCAAGCCGGCATCTTGCACCCGGCGGGAGACCTCGCCGCGCAGAGGGCCATCACCGATCAGCAATAACGTTGCGTCAGGCAACGCAGACAAGATTTCTCCGAAAGCGCGGATCAGGAACTCGTGATTCTTCTCCGTAGAGAAGTTGCCAATGTGCACGAGAACGCGCCCCGACGACGTGCCCGTAATGGCCCGAATCCTGTCGCGACCTACTTTTCGGCTGCCAGTCGCAGGCACCTGAGTGGCTTGCGGGATCACGGTCACCTTGTTCGCCGCGATTCTGTACGCCAGGAGGAAGTCGTCCCGAGAGGTATGACTCACGGATACCACGTGGTCTGGACGATGTGCGAGCCAGCGGTTCACAGATCTGTGGAGGGGGCCTCGTAGCCATCTGCTGGCAAGGCTGATGTTTCGATAGACAATTGGTGTCCGAGTTCTTGCCAGAACCCGCGCGGCCACGGCGAACTTCAGGGTGTCGGAACCGTTGGCCTGCAGCACATCGGGGCTGAACGCTGCGAGGGTCCGGGCCAAGCGCATCACCAGAACAGGCGCAACGAATCTGTCTCTTTGCCCAAGCTCGGGCAAGACGCTCGCTTGCCCGCAGTCCAAGGGGGACACGGTCTCTTCGTACAGTGCCGCCACCGCCACGTCGTGGCTCCGGGAGGCGAGTGCCTCCGACAAGTCCGCAGCGAAAACCTGGGCCCCCCTTCGCCGATGGTCCGTAATCAGTTGCAAGATTCGCATAGCTAGCGTCGGTCGACGAGGCTTTGGTACAGCTTCTCGTAGGCGCGGATCGCGCTTCCAATATCAAGGACGTTTTCCGCTCGGGCCCGACCGGCTCTTGCCAGCTCCGCTCGGCGCGGAGCCGACTCAAGCAGTCGAAGGACGTGTTGGGCGAGTTTTTGGGGCGTCGCGGCGGTTTCCAAGATACCCGCGTCGCCGACCACGTCTTCAACCCCACCGGCTTGCCTGCAAACGACCGGTACGCCGCATGCCATTGCTTCTGCTACGGCCAACCCGAAGCCCTCGTACCGAGATGTTGACAGAAAGATGTCTGACGCGGAATAGGCCGCTGCCAAGTCTTCCACGAACCCCGGCATGATAAGGAAATCGTCGAGCCCCAGTTTGGTGGAAGCGCGCCGCATCTTGTCTGCTAGCGATCCTTCGCCGACCAGCAAGAATCTCGCAGATGGGCAGCGGCGCACAATCTCAGCCGCGGCTTCCAGGAATAGCTCTGGGCATTTCTCCGGAACAAGCCGTGCGACGTAGGTCACAAGCTCGGCCTCGCTGCTGATACCGAGTTGCTTCCTGAACGCCAGGCCGCGAGGTCTAGATCGCACGAATTGCCGAGTGTCGATGCCTAGCGGCAGGCGAGTCACCGATTCTGGGTTGATATTCCATGCCGACGCGAGATCCGCCTGTACCGACCGGGAGTGAACGAGGATTGCGGGCTGAACCAACCGCGCTAGCAGACGCTCAACTCTCTGGTGCTGCGGAGACATCCGACCGCTCTGCGGCGCATCCTGGATTTCCAGCAGCTTGACCGCGTTCGTCCCAAGCATTGCGAGACCGCTGTAGCTAGCGGTTCCACCTTGGACGTGGACGAGGTCAGGGCGCTCACGCCGCGCCACACAGAGCAGCCGACTGATCGCCTTGAGTTTGGCTACCGCCGTCTCGGGCGGCGAGAGGTCGAGCGAGTGGGTCCGGACGTGGGCCGGCAAGTCTCCGAGGCCGTCTTCCGGATAGGGTGGGCGTATTGTGCAGAGATGAACTTCGAACTTGGAGTCGTCCACGCGCTCAAGGAGGCCGCGAATAACGATGGGAATTCCGCCTCCTTGAGAGAGGCGCCAGACAACGATCAGGATCTTCGGCATACCCAACGGAGATGTACCCATTCGTTAGTCCCTGCGGGCAGAGGCCGTTTGTCAGGCCCAAGGCAGAGAGGATGTCTTCGCGGATCCGCTAGAGAGAATCGATGAAATCCTGGACCACAGCGTCGTAGCCGAACCGGGCGATATCACCCGCGTAGCGCTCGGCAGCCATTTCCGCAGTGCGACGGGTACATGAAGACGGGGTTGCCATGCGCTTCCGGGTGCTATTGAGCCGGGGCAGTTTGGGAAACCCGAAACGGTCTGCGAGTACGTTCCAATCCAGGTTCAAGGATTCGAATCGGCCAAGGTAGTCAACGGTCAGGCGTCCACGGTGAGTCAGGAAGCACGACTGCGACCGGAAATGAGTCTCGGCATCACGGTCGCGTATTTTGGCGATTGCGCGGACGAAGGCCTCGAACCGCATACCAGGTGCCAGCCCATAGGCGCGATACGCCACGGTTGTGTGGTGGGCGGTCGCTGTGCGCGGATCGCCAATGCGGTTGCGGAAGAGTGATTCGAGGCGCTCAAGCGGGTTGCGAACGAAGGCGAAACGATACGTGCCACGGTTGAGAGTTGCTACCTCTGCGGCTGCAAGTTGGGCCCCGTACTTCTGTCGCCCGAGTGCCGCGGCGGCTACGCCGCGTACTTCTGAACCGGTGGCCCATTCGTATAGAGCGCTGCCGATGCTGTTCGTGCAGACCTTCGGGATTCCAATCCAGATCACATCGTCCGGGAGCAGCCATACGCAAGGTGCGACTCGTCCAAGTGCGCGACGCGTTCGCCAGTGGCGAATCGGACGCGGCAAGCTATTTTGCAGAACCCTTCCAAGGCGACGTCGAGCCAACAAGGCCTATCTCACACGCTGCTGGGGCGAGATGACAGTTGGGGTCGCCGTCCGCGTGTTCCGAGCAACTAGTACCTCTCGTGCTCCGCTAGGCTCCAGTATGATTGCAAAGCCAAGTTCACCGAGCAAACGGGCGACCGCACGATTCGTTCTCATGCTTTGCTCCCCGCGCTCGGGGCCGCAATCGACCGCCACGAAATCGGTACGGGCCAGGGTGCGAAGAGCTCCAGCGAGAACTTCGGGCTCGGCTCCTTCTGCATCACACTTCAAAAGCTTGATCGACTCCGGGCAGCCCGCCAATTCTACGTCGTCTAGCCGCTGGCACCGAACGGCCGCCTGATCCCGCGAGCCATTGGCAATGAGGGACGTGTCCGCAGTCGCAGTGTTGAGATGCATGGTGCCACTGGTGTTTTCGTTCCACAGTCCTATGTGGTGGACGAACGCTTGAGGGTGCGCGCCCAGGTTCGCCCTAAGCGCAGGTATCACGTTTGGGTCCATCTCGAAGGCGTGCACCGTGACATCGCGTTCGAGAAGCGGCAGTGAGAATTCGCCGATATTCGCGCCGATGTCGATAACAACATCGCCCGACCGCAACTCCACAACGTCTGTATGGAAGGCCCGCTGGATTTCGGCGAGGCGTGCCTCGATTCCGCGACGATAGATCCCCACGCGCGACGGTGCCGCGATCGAGAGTGTTCGCCGACCGTCGGTCAGTAACCACCGACCGTCCCGCGCCGGCCCTAGTTTGAGAGCGTGCTCGCCTGAGGACGTTCTCAGCACGTTGCGGAACCGCCAGTAGAGAAGGCGAGAATGTCCTTGCCACGAAACTGGGAGGTGCCTGACCAAGCTTCGAACGAAAGACAGCATGCCGACTACCTTCGCGCGATCTCGTGAAACAGTCGCCGCATCCGTCTCGCACTCCGGTCGATAGTGAATTTGTCTTCGAATACTTCTCGTGAGCGTCGCCTGAGTCGCGAGGCGAGGCCAGGGTCGTCGATGACTGCCCGGATACCCGCGACCAAGTCTGGCACCGACTCTGGCCGAAAGAGTATCGCAGTCTCGCCGTCGCTCGTGACCTCTCGGAGCGTTGGGAGGTCTGTCGCCACAATGGGAACTTCCATCGCCATGGCTTCGATCAGAGCGCCACCGGTGCCCTCGTATCGAGACGGGAAGACGAAGACGTCTGCGGCGCATAGCAGATCGGGCACGTCTGGACGATAGCCGAGGAAACGCACGCGGTCGGGGTCGGGGAGGCTCGCTGCGGCCGTTTTGAGCGAGGTCGTTGCACTTCCTGGCCTGCCGGCCACAGCCAGTACCGCATCGATGCCGCTGGCGCACAGTTCGCCGAGGGCATCGACTAGAACGACGTGCCCCTTCTGGTACTCCTGCCGTCCGACCGAAAGCAGAAACAGCTGTTGGTCGGTGATCCCTAGGGCGCGGCGAGTCGCTATCCGGCGTTCGTGTGAAGGGTAGCCGAGCCGACTCCGGGACCGCCCGCGTTCGACAACAGTAACGTGGTCTGGACGGATGCCGAGGTTCCGAACCGCCGAACGGCCTACCTCGTGGGTGACCGCATGGAAGTGGTGACACATTGTGCGGGCAGTAACGCTGTCGACTGCCTGTAGGGTTCGAAGGCGGCGACGGCGGACACCCGGATCCTCGTAGCGCGCGCGATCGTAGGGGGTATTGACCAGGCTGGTGAGGACGGGTACCCCGGAGCCCAGTGCGGCAATTCGACCCATCACATCCGGGTAGAACAGGCTGGTGTGAACTATGTGCGCGCCGGATCGGCGGATAGTCGTTCTTAGCGTTCGGAGCCGATCGATCCATGCCCCGCGCAACAGTACGATTTCGGCGATGCCCTGGAGCCTCATCGTCAGTTCGTTTGTATCTGCGGGTTTCATCGTGATCACAACAGAGGTGATGTCTTGAGCTGCGAGGAGAGGGAGGAACTCGACCAGAGACTGTTCGGCACCGCCGGACCCCAGACTGTCGATGAGATGCAGGACTCGGAGTTCGGCCAAGGCCCGAGGCTCGACCGCATCGCCGTGGCTCACGGGCCGTTTCCGAGAGCGGCTGCGACTACCGCACGGACGGCACGATCGACCGTCTCTTGGCTATAGCGTTTCCTGTAGAACCGGTAGCCTGCAGATGCGAGTCTCTGCGCGAGTCTCGGATCTCGAATCAGCTCGACGCAGCTGTTTGCGAACGCTTCGGCGGAGTCCGCCAGTAGTGCGTGACGGCCATGCGCGACAGCGAGGCCGCTCGCGCCGACCGTTGTTGATACGACCGGGACGCGGCGGGCGAAAGCCTCCAGGATCTTCACACGCGTGCCACCGCCATCTAGAATGGGCGCCACGGCAAGCGTGGCTCGCTGGTATTCTCCCGCCAGATCGGCCACCTCTCCGACGACGGTGACACCCGGCGTATCCGAGAATCCCTTGACCATGGCCCCGCGTCCCACCAGGCGTATCCGATAGCTCGGTTCGAGAGCAAGGATCAAGGGGTGCACGTGCTCGATGAAGAATCGCGCTGCGTCGAGATTCGGGCCGTACTCGAAGAGTCCGACGAAGAGGGCGACGCCCGCGTCGGGGGCGGCTCTTGCACCGTCCGGCGCGTCTGGGTATCCGTTCGGGACGACATAGCAGTTGTCGGCCTTGAATGCTCTGCGGTCGTTGTCGCTACAGACAGTGACCGCGCCGACGGTTACAGAGACCCGTTTGTGGTATCGCGACCAACCCTTGGCGTTTCTGCTTTCGACGAAACGGCGCCGAGTGTACCGGCCGGGCTGCGACCGGTGCCTGTCTCGAATCTTCTTGTCTTCTAGATCTTCCAGATCCACGACGCGTACATCCGTTCCAGCCGGCGCAAGCGCGTACGTGATAGGCCGGAAGAACCAGGTCAAATCGTACGAGGAGGTCAAGAACTGCCGTGGCAGCGGCTGCCAGGTCAGACACTGGAGGGGGCGAGTCGGGAGAATAAACCAGCCCAGCTTCTCGGCGAGCGAGAGCTTCCTTTGTGCCACGGGTACGACCAGCGATGTGCCGTCGAAGTCGCTTGGCATCGCAGGGTCCTCGTCGAACTCCCCGAGATGAAGTACATCCACACGGCTGCACTTCTGAAGCGCCCGGATGGTCATCAACCGGCGAATCGCCGCTCCAGATCGAGCCGGCCAAACGGCCGTGTGGCTTACAGCCAAGATCCTGGTCAAGGGCAGAACACACCGAATCGCACCGATCCTGCGACGTGCCCGCAGCGGTGGGCCAATCTCCCAATCCATGCTATTCGCTGCGAAGTGCAGAGCTCATAAGCGCGGAACACCAAAGCCGCGTAGGGACGCGCCATTTCCCAGGCAGAGCGATCTAGAATCGAGTCTGCCCGGTGCTTTCGGTATGCGGCCACAGAGTAGAAGCCATACCGAAAGAACTGCTTGGCAGTTGCGCGTATCCCTTCGCGACGGCCATACCAGATGGAGGCGCTCGTCTCCCACACGAGCGACTCGCCCAATACCTGAGCGCGAATAGTCAGGTCGGCATCTTCGGCGCAAATGAGGGCGGAGTCGAATCCGGCGAGGTCTTCGAAGAGCGCGCGGCGTATTCCGAGGTTGCTCGTCTGGGCGAAAGGTACCTTGCCGAAGAATAATCGTGGGGCGATTGGCGGGCGAGGTGCCCCAGGGGCTGGCTGGCGCTGTAGCGTATCTCGCTCAACGTAGAGCACGGCGCCGGTCACCATCGCAGCATGTGCTAGCGCTCGCTGGAGGGCCCCTACCCACTCGGGCGAGACTCGGTCGTCCGCATCGCAGAACAAGAGTAGATCCGTCGACGCCATCCGGGCGCCTGCGTTTCTCGCGTGCGCAGGTCCCCGCCTGGACGAAGCGTCGATGAGACGCAATTGAAGTGTGTCAGCATAGCTTGCCAGGACTCCCGAAAGGTCGTCAGTGGAGCCATTGTCTGCGACGATGACTTCGAAGGGCGCACAGTCGACCTGTTCCGCGAGGGCGCGCAGCTGCACATCAATTCGAGTGGCTTCGTTGAACGTCGGAATGACGATCGAAGCTGCAGGCGCTGTTGACGAACCGGTCATCGGTGGACACGCTCACGAAGTGCCCGCGTTGCCAGGCCTCGCAGTCGACCGAGTGAGCGCGTTCGGTGCGGTCCCAGAAGTTGGCCAGCGAGTAGGGTGATCCAGGTGGCCGTGTTCAAAGGGTCCGCTCGCAGCGACCTTCGGAGGCTAGCCTTCCATGCTGACCGGTCTCCGGCATCTGCGTGATGCCGCGCCAACCGACGGAGCCACCGCGCCTGAACCTTGTCGTCGGCGAATTCCGGATGCGTTCGCATGAGGATGCCGAGAGCCCGAATTCGCGCGGAGGTACTCTCGCTCATCGATGCCGGTGTCAGGATGATCCGGACGAGGGATTCACCCACGGTAGCGAAGTGAAACCGTCGCGCCAGCCGAAGCGTCATGTCGTAGTCGTCGTGCATTGGCAGGCGGATGTCAAAGTCGCCGACCTCGGCAAAGCAAGCGCGCCGTACCATTAGCAGCTGCATGCGGACCAAGTCGTTCCACACCAATTGTTCATGTACGTCACCATCAAGCACGATCCTCCTTTGAACACGATCGCCGCTTGGACGTTGTACCTCTTCGAAACAGGAGGCTACTCCAACCCTATGGGGAAGGCCCTCGAGCAGCTCCGCCTGGCGTTCCAATTTCTCCGGAAGAAACTCATCGTCGTCGTCTAGGAACGCGATCAAGTTCGCTCTTGCCGCACCCAGGCCGGTGTTTCTAGCAGCGCACAGCCCTTGATTCCTATCGTGCGGGATGTAGCGCACCCGTGAGTCTCCCACGCCCTCAACGATGCGCCGCGTGTCCGCGCTCGGTTCATCGTCGACGACCAGAAGTTCCCAGTTGGTGAGAGTCTGCGCGAGCACACTTCTGACAGCGCGTGGCAGCACATCTTGTCGTCTGAAAGTTGTCAGGACTACTGACACGCGCGGCTTGTCCATCATGCCTCAGCTCTGACGGTTCCCGAGTTCGGGGCTACGCCGGTCTGCTTGCGCCAATGAGACGATTCCTGAGTTGAGCCAGGCGCCGCTTGGCGAGCTGGTTCAAACGTGGCCCACGGGCGCGCGTACGCCACGTCGCGAGTGACGCATTCGCGGAGAGCCCTGCCTTCTTGCGACGTTCGACTACCTGTCCCAGGAAGGGTTCGAGGATCTTCGCCGGAATCGGGAAGGCGACGTGCAGAATCGGCCGACGGGGGAAACGACGGGTCGAGCTCGGCCACGTCTCTTCTCCAGTAGCAGCGCCGCTGAGAATACGAATCGAACCTTCGGCGCCCGCCCACGACTGCGGTAGCGATTTCGCTTCCCAGTCTTCGGTTGGGCTCGGCATTGCTGTGAAGCGTGGGCACGACCTCAGTCTCGTGACAGGTCGCGCACTCCCGGAAGAGTGCGGCCGCGCCCGGGGATCTGAAGTGAATGATGCCACTGGAGCACTGGAAATAGCGATCTAGGTGGAACTTCTCGACGAGGCTCCCTGTAACGAAGCCGTGATGTCGCGTCTGGGAATCCCGGCCGACCAACTGCCCGATCATAGTGATCTTCGCATCCTCCGGTACGTTCCAGGGCGGCGCGGGGTCCGCGATCAGCAGACAATCGGAGTCGATGAAAACGGTTTCTTCGAACGGCGAGATCTCGCCCATGCAGAACTTGACCGCGCAATCGCGAACGAAACGGCCGCGAAGGTAGCGCGCTGGGATCTCGACCAAGTCGTCAAACACAGCTCCGAGCTCTGACCGCGCCTGGCCTGCCAGCGGTTGGTCGAACGCGACAGCGATGGGATCCCGGGTGCGCGCGCGGATCGACAGCGCCCAGTCCACGGCCATCTCTAGATATCGGCGATCGCCAGCTGCCAGCGACAAGTACCCTCGGTTCATGCGTTCCTGCCTCCAAGCGTCGATATTCCTAGTTGATAGATGGCCGCGGCGATTGGCGGACTCAATGACCGATCCATCCGGCGAGACTGACACCGTGCTGTTCGGTCAAGGCTAGGTTGTGCGGTCGGAAGTAGTCTGCGAGTTCTTCGATGAGCGATGACTCGGCTGGCGGATAGGTCCCGCGGTTTGCAGCCCGGTATGGGCCGAGATCGCGAATCGAGACCCCGAGGAACTGCTGCAGTCGGGACATTTCGCGCGCTGGGTCGCGCGACAAGTCCTCCAGGCGGATCACAGCGACCTGGGAGGGGGGGAACAGCCTCGTGAGGGTGTCCAGGACATCCTTGTAGCGCCCTCTTTGCAGGTAGGCTCCTCGTTGCGGATTGCCTTCCGAGTTCATGATCGCTTCTTCCGCAGGCCTGTGTTCAAGGCCCTTGCGAACGTATCGATGGTACTGGGATATTGCCCGCCGCACGGGATCCCGAACCATCACTATCAAGCGAACTTGTGGCTGATGTGCGGCGATTCTGTCTGTAGCTGGCGGGAAGCAGTACGTAGGCGTGAACTCACCGACAGCGCGGATCGTCGAAGGGGCACGGCCGTCGCGGATTCGGAATCGACGGCGATACCAATCTGGATCCGGGAACTTGTGCCGATTCGCGTTGAAGTAGCCGATCTCTTTTGGCCTGCCACACACCACCTCTGGGTGGGATCGGAGGTAGTGCGCGATACTCGTCGTGCCACAACTCGGCAAACCCACACAGAGAAAAGTGGGCCCTGGAACGATCGGTTGTCGCCGAAAACGCCACTCTTCAATGAGCGTTCGCGCGGCCCGTACTGCGCGAACGCGCCGGTTCACAGCCATGGCTTGGCCTGAGCCTGTCGTCCGACAGAGGACCGGCGGTGGGCCGCCGTTATCAAGCCCGTTTCTCCAACAGGAACCAGTTGATGTCGTCCTGGGGGAAGACCGGATCGCGGTGGTACATGAAGCCATAGTCGACCAGGCGCAGATCCTCATACCGATCGAGCATTTCCCCGGCGAAATCACGCTTGAAGAGGCGTTCGCTATGACCGCGGTAGGCAACTCCGACAGGTGTCGGACTGTAGTATTCCGCGAGCACGATGTAACGCCGAGAGACGCTGTGAAGCACGTCGTAGGCGGTCGGTAGGTCTGCTGGTGCGATGTGGATCAGGACCGTTTTCGAGAGCGCGAGGTCCGACGCGAAGTCGCTAGGCTCTAGCTGGAGCAGTGAGCCCTCACGGAGGTCGGCCTCGGGGAGTCGCCGTCGTGCTTCCGCAATTGCCATCTGGTTCAGTTCCACTCCAGAGATCTGAAGGTCCGGCAGGAGCGTTCTCGCCGCCGCCATGTTGAGGCCAACGTTGCAGCCGATCTCGAACAAGCTGCGGATCTTGCCGGTCGTTCGAAACAGTTGCGCGAAGAAGGCTCTGTTCGCGGCGAGCAGATCGGTGCCTTGGTTGCGGCCGATGTAGTGATCTCCGAAGTCGCCGCGCCAGAAACGTTCCTGATCATTCACTGTCTTAACTTTGGGCGTACTTTGGTCAGTCATTCTTGGGATCGTGGCCTGTCCCGGGTAGCAGGTGGCGTTGGGCGACGTCGGCGTTGAGTCGACAAAGTTCAGGACTCGCTTGCAGGAATCGCACTACTTCGCGCCAAGTCGCGTCCTCAGCGTTCGGTAACCGTTGGTAGACGGCCCGAACTAGGTCTAGATCGGCCTGCTCGTCGACGGTAAGGCGAAAGTCGCCGTAACCGGGTTCACACTGAATAACGGCGGTTCGGAAACACTGGGTTTCATAGAGGAAGGGCATCACGTGTTCCCGGTGCTGTGGATCGCCAGTCTCACTCCAGGCACGGCTCAGCGCCGGCGCAGTGCATGCTTCCACGTCGAGTCCTACCGGGTAAGTTCTATCGTTTGGCGGCGGCAGCCGATTCGCGCTGAAATCGTATCGCGGTTGGGCTACCCCGCGTCCCCAGAGGGCATCGACGGTGTCGTCAATGACTGCCGGGTCGATCAGCGGACAGTCCGCAGTGATTCGAACGACGATCTCCGCGTGGAACTCGATCATGCACTGATAGTACCTGTCCAGAACGTCGTGCAGGCTTCCTCTGAAGCACGGGATCTCCGACGCCGAGCAAATGTCCGCGATGGCACCGTCCGAGGCCTCCCGGCTCGTCGCGACGACGACCGTGTCTATTCGACTTGCGCGGCGCACGCGCTCGACGACCCGAAGGAGCATCGGGAGCCCATCTATGTCCGCGAGTACCTTGCCTGGCAGACGCGAAGAGGTCATCCGGGCTTGGACAATAGCAACGTGTCTCAATGGGGGTATGTAGCCTCCCCACTCGCAGTCATCGCAAGTCGGTAGGCCCCGAGCAAGGAATCGACGTGGCGGCTCCAGTCTGCACGTTCTTCAGCAATAGACCGTGATCGCAGCCCCATCGGCCGCAGTTGGGACCGGCTTGCGGACGCGTGCACCATCAATCGGGCTAGCTCACTAACGTCACCGGGCGGAAACAGCCAGCCGTTGTGATCGTGACTCACCCATTCGCGATTGCCGGGAATGTCGCTCGCGATCACGGGGAGTCCGCTTGCCATGGCCTGCAGGAGAGTGACCGAACTCCCATCGCAGTGCGAAGCTGACACGTAGACGTCGCTCTTCCCGAGTTGTCGACCGATCTCGCTCTCTGGCACTTCGGCCATTCGTTGCACCTTGCCTCTCATGTGAGGCCGGGCTGTCAGCTCTCCGACCCGGTCGTGTTCGGAGCCACTCCCGAGCAGCCGGAGGCGCAGAGCCGCGCCGCCCTGTGTTGCGAGTGCGAACGCCTCGACCAGTTCCGCCGTCCCGTACAGCGGCTCCCAGCGCCGCCCGGAAAAGAGCGTCAACGGTCCCGAGATAGAAGGGGCGGCTGTGAGACTGAAGTCCTGCAGGTCGACACCCCACGGGAACGTTACGATCCTCTCCGGGGCCATGCCCAACTCCCGGAACGCACTGTTCACGGCGGCGCAGTCTGCGAGGGCTACATCTGTGTGTTCGACTGCGAAGCGCGCACGTTCATGGCTCTGGACGTTGTGCTGCACTTCTCGCAAGAGGTCGGACCCCCAGCTCGCCGAAACGAGGGGGCGAAGTCCGGCCCTGGCGACAAGCCACGCGGGGCCAGGGACCGGTCCGGCGTGAACCACTGCGGGCCTGATCTTCTCCGCGATCTGGCGCAACTGCTCCACGTCGACGCCGTCGGACGTCCACCCGATCCGGGTGACCGGGACCGAGATGTCGCGGCCCTCCTCGTCCGGTGTCAGGCAGAGGAAGTGCGCATCCACCTTGCGGTCGGAGAGTGCTTGCAGGAAGCGTAGATCGTGTGGCCCACAGGTTGGCGACACGTAGAGCACGTTCACTTCGATCGCTTATCCGTTCTTTCGCTAGCTATTCTGGAGATCGGTCCAGGTGATTTCCTGCCCGAAGTCGAGTGAGTGGCGCAGTCGCTGGCCGATCACTTTTCCTAGATCAGCCGCTGATATGGCGTGCGAGGGGGCCGGTCTGAGCACATCGATGTCCTCTCGGGCTAGCTTCGTTCCCGGTTCCAGAACGCGCGACGCACGCAAGCAACGACGCTGTACGATCACGGTTTCGGTTTCGTTCTCTGCGATGAACTTTCGGGAGTCTCCTAGCGCACGCTCAAGTTCTCTTGTCCGCGCGACCATCTCTGACCATGATGACGGCGTCATGGAGAAAGGGTGGTCGGGGCCGGGGCGCGTAGTGTCGTCCGTGAAGTGTTTCTCCACCACCCTGGCGCCGAGTGCGACGGCTCCGAGCGCAGTGGCATGCCTAGCGGTATGGTCTGACAAGCCAAGGGTTAGGTCAGGGTAGAGCGCCTTGTATGTCCGTAACGCTCGCAGGTGGATATGGTCGAGATTCGAGTCGTCGCCTGTGTAGTTCGTGTTGCACTGCATGAGGACCAGTCGAGGATTGCGAGCCACGATCGTATCTACTGCGCGACACACCTCGCCGATTTCGGCGGCCCCGGTCGCTAGCAGCACCGGCTTCCCCTTGTCGGCAACGAACTTGAGAAATTCAAGCCATGTGATGTCTCCGGACCCAATCTTGTATGCCGGGACATGCTGGTCCAGCGCTTCAACAGCTTCGAAATCGTATGGCGTCGAGAAATAGTCGATTCCGACATCGGCGCATGCCCGAGCGAGCTGATCGGTCCACTCAAGGGGCAGGCTGGCGTCCTCGTAGACTGCGGTGACCGGCTTCGTCCATTTCGATTGATGCGAAATCTGCGCGCCAAGGTGCCTGAACCCATAGTCCGAAACGATCTTGGTCGCCTGGAAGTTCTGGAACTTGGCGGCATCGGCTCCGGCGTTCTTGGCGAGCTCAATCAGACGTTTCGCTCGATCCAAGTCTCCGTCGTGGTTCGCTGATATGTCCGCGATGAAATACGTCGGATGATCGAGACCGAGCGGGCGCTCACCGATCTGTACACGCATGTGCTGACTCCTTCTTCGACGGGTCCGGCTCCAGGGCCCGGAGATGCTCTCGGTGGCCATTGACGTGAAGCCGATGCAGTTCCCCGATCCCTTCGCTGACGCTGGGCAGTTCCTCGCCCAGTGCATCGCGTGCGCGGTCGGTCGCTAGGGCTAACTGAGCTCCACGTAGTGTTGACTCAGCCGCGGCGGAGCGTTCGCGCGCGAGCACCAGTCCTGCATCCCACCCGAACTGTCGAGCGATGTTGCGTCCGAACTGGTATTTCGACATCGCGTCTCGACTCGCCAAGTGGAGAAGGCCGGATTGTTCGCGATCGCCAAGGAGTCTGAGCAGCAACTGGGCGAGGTGCGTTGTTGCGAGCGGTGAGAAGAATGCGTCCGTGTATCCGAGGACCTCGTCGCCCGCCTCGAGTCTACTGACGAAGAACTCGGCCAGGCTGCGGTTCCCCTGCGCGCTCCACCCGAACAAGCACGTCCTGACGACAAGTGCACGCGGGTCCGCGGCGAGCGTAACTTGCTCAGCTTCCCACTTGCTATCTCCGTAGATATTGACCGGCGACGGCAAATCTGTCTCTCGGTATGGGCCCGCGGAGCCGTCGAAAACCGCGTCCGTCGAGATGTGAATCAACCGTATGTCGCGGGCAGCGGCCACGACGGCGAGTGCCTGAGCTGCGTCTCGGTTAACTGCGTACGCCTCGGCGGGTTCTCGTTCGCAGCGTTCCAGGTCCGTGATCGCGGCGCAGTTGATCACGCAGTCCGGCCGGTGACGGTCGATGATTCTCTCGATTGCGCCGGGCGAACACAGGTCGATCGGTGTCGTCCGAACCCCTGGAATGTCTATCGAGGTACTGTGCGTCGTGCCGACCACCTCGGAGAAGCGTTGGGCGGCGAGCATTGCGAGGGGCAGTCCGAGAAGTCCGCCAACGCCAGTCACCAGGAGGCGCTGTTTCGCGGAATGGGTGGCCGCGTCGCTACCGAGCATAGTGTCCAAGAAGGCCCGCCCGCCGTCTACTGGGCCTGCTTCAGGACGTCGCGAAGCTCCTCGCCGCGCAGCCAAGTTTCGTTTCGATCACTCCGGTAGTCGAACCCGTCTGCCACGGGTTCGCCCCCCCAATCGTTCGTCGAAGAGGTCTTGCCGTCTAACACAACGAACATGTCGTCGAGCTCGACGGCCTTGCGCGCCTCATCTTCCGACAACAAGACCTCGTGGAGCTTCTCTCCGGACCGGATGCCGATCTCCTCCACGGTGCACCCAGGGGCGACCGCCGAAGCAAGGTCCAGGATATTGGTACTCGGGAGCTTCGGGATGAAGAGTTCCCCGCCCTGCATTTGCTCGACGCATTGCATGACGAATTGCACCCCCTGTTCAAGGGTGATCCAGAACCGCGTCATCCGAGGATCGGTGATCGTGACTTTGCCCAGAGGCCGTTGTTTTTCGAAAAGGGGCACTACGCTGCCTCGGCTGCCGATTACGTTGCCGTAGCGGACGCAGCTAAACCGAGTGGGGCGCTGACCGCTGTAGGCGTTGCCTTGGACGAAGAGCTTCTCAGCTACCAACTTAGTCGCCCCGTACAGGTTGACCGGGCTGACGGCTTTGTCCGTTGAAAGCGCGACCACACGCTCAACGCTGCAATCTAGGGCGGCATCGATCACATTGAGACTGCCATCTACGTTGGTCTTGATGGCCTCAGCCGGGTTGTATTCGCAACTCGGTACTTGTTTGAGTGCGGCCGCATGAACCACCACAGTCACGTCCTCCATGGCGCGTCGGAGCCGCTGAACATCCCGTACGTCACCCAGGAAGTACCGGAGGTTGGGCGCGTCGTAGCCGTCCAGGCGCATCTCGGACTGCTTGAGCTCGTCGCGACTGAACACGATGATCTTCGGCGGGGAGTGATCCCTAAGCAGAGCGTCGATGAATCGTCTGCCGAATGATCCGGTGCCACCGGTTACGAGAACGATTTGATCGTTCCAGGCGAAAGAGGAATCGGGGCGCCTATGCATGGTAGATCAGATCTCGTTTGATGGGACCGCGTGCTACTGAGCGTGGCACTCTGGATGCTAGCATGTGCCTAGGTTGGGTTTTTGGGGGCTACTCATCCTCGAGCGAGCTCGCCCAGTAGGGCTCTGCTGCCAGCATAAACGAACCCAGATTCGGCGAATCTTTGGCTACGGGCGTCGCAGCACCATTGGACGATTTAGATCCCGCACCCAACGTCCTGCAGGTAGACTTGAACGTGAGCACACTGGTGCTCGGATCGCGGCCGGCCCCGCGGTTGCCTCGGGCCGAGACGGTCGTCTTCGCCAACGGGAGTATCGGTCTGTCCGATCTGGTCGGTGTTCCCGTCAAGAATCGCTTCCACGTGATGACAGATTACGTCCTCGTTGCGAACGACCGGGAACCCGAGCGGGAAGCTTGTCGCGGCGCTAGCGTGAACACGCTGTTTCTGATTCGCGCCGCTGCCAATGACGCGACGCGGGTGGCAGACCTAGCCGACTTGAACTACTCGGCGCAGCGTGTCGTTGACATTACGCCTCGGCAGCGCATGGCGATCACGGTTGGCGTGTGCAGGCTGAACGGATATCGCCATATCGTGCAGGGGCACGGGACTCTGCGATCGCAGCTTGGTGCATTGGTGCGTGGTCGCGAACTCGACGCCAAGGCCTCAACCGGGGTGTTCGCGCTTCTTCTCGCCATCTGGAAGAACCTCGGAGTTGGGCCTTACTGTCTGGCCGGAATCGGGTTCGATGCGACCGGGCATTTCTACGACCAGCAATACTTCCAGAAACGCGACTGGAGGCGAGCTCACACTGAAATCGACCGACACTTGCTCAGCGGCGTCGCTGATTGGTCTGGACTCCGTCCGAGCGTCGTCACCACTGAGCCGGAACTCGCGGCGATTGTCGGGCTTCCCCTCGCGCCGAGCTAGAGTATGGCGAGCTGCGGGGCGTCTTCCGCAGCTAGGACGAGTGCTTGCGTGAAGCCCAACTTCGCGCACTGGCGATGAGCGCTTTCCAGCTCTGTCGGACCCCTTGAGCGCCCCGTGCCGCGGCTACGGTCCGTGCGAATAGCACGGGATGCACGATGTCCAAGGCCGGCCCGGTCGCGTCGGGGGATTGCCCGCGCTCGAGGCGCTCGGGACCCGCGAAGATGATCGCGTTCTGGCGATACCAGAACGGGATCGAGTCATCGTTCCAAATCTGTGGTCGGAGGACGTCAAGAGCGTGGTAACCACGCGCCTCGAAAAGCGCTCGCCAGTAAGAGGGCCACGCCTCATTCACATGGTTGACACCGCCCTGGCCAGGTACAGCTGCCGAGAACAATATGAGCGCGGACCTGCGTGTAAGTTCGTCGACGAGCCATGGCCCGCTTGCTTGCGGGAGGTGCTCTGCAACCTCCAAACACATTGCGAGGTCGAAGCGGTCCGAGAGCCCGAGGTCGGGTTCCCTCGAAAGGTCGAAGCGCAGGATCCTGTCGGACGGAATGACTAGCTCTTCGTCCTTAACCCACGGGCCCTCGATTCCGAGGATTTCCTCGGTTGCCCAAAGCTCCGAGGCTGCTGAAAGCCACGTCCCAACTCCACACCCTAGATCGAAGACAGATCGCGGGGCACCGAAGTGGCCCTCCAGTAGGGAGAGAATGCGCTTCGCCGGTGAGCCTGTTGACGCGTGGCGATTGGCGTAGAACGCCGAGTCATAGTGGGCCATGTGCGGTATATCGGTGGGGTGTTGAGTAGTTTCTCGGCGCGCTACAGGTAGAGCACGCGGTAGCGCACGCTGCCAACCAGCAAGCCGCCCTTCCAAGCGAGTGTTTGAGTCCATCGCCGACCAAAATCCTGGTCGAAGAAAACTCGAGGCGACTTGAACGCGAGCCAAGCCCACGCGCGCGCGGCGCGACGGTTCGACGCTCGGGGCATCCCTTCTTCGGCGAATTCCGAGTGGAGTCGAGCCATTGCTTGGGCCGAACGGAACCTTCGCACGAGTTCGGCACACCGTGTGGTCCGGTGGCGATATGCGACGATCGCATCCGGCACCCAGAGGAGCGTATACCCGGCTAGTTGGGCCCGCCAGCAGAATTCGATCTCTGTGCCGCCGCGCTGCCAAAGATCATTGAATCCGCCCAGTGCCTGCCACAGCGACTTGCTGAAACCGATGTTGCACCCAACGGCGTAAGGAAGGAAGCTGCCAGCGCACGGAGGTTTGGCCGAGTCGCGTACTCGGTTCATCGCCGCGATGCCGGGGCGATTCAAACTGTCCTCGTCCAGGGGGCCGCCGGTCAACTCTGCTTCGCCACGCACCAGTTCTCTTGCGTGAGCCGCAAGCCACCCTGGCTGGACGACGTCGTCGGCATCGCAAATGACGATGAACTTTCCGCGTGCTGCTTGGACGCCAGCGTTCCGGGCAAAGTTGATTCCTGTCCCGTTGGGCGCCGACACCACGCGCAGCTGAGGGTATTTCGCGCAGTAGGAGCGGACGATGCTTGCGGTCGCATCAACGGACCCGTTGTCGACGACGACGGCCTCCCATGCCGCGTGGAGTTGCTGCTCCAGGAGTGAATCTAGCTGCTCTGCGATGGTTGCTGCGCCGTCCCTCACGGGGAGTACGACACTGACCAATGGTGGCGATCCACTCATGTTGCCTACAACGACTGGAGCTGGATGTAGTCACGAAGACGGGATTCGGTAGAGCGAAGATCGGAAAAGGTTCCTTCCTCTACCAGCTTCCCTTCTTCGAGCACGTACACGCGGTCGGCGTTTGCGATCGTCGAAAGCCGGTGCGCGACTACCAAGATGGTCAGCTGCCCTCGCAGACCGTCGATGCTGTCGCGGATGGCGCGCTCCGAGTCCGAGTCCAACGAACTCGTCGCTTCGTCCAGAATTAGCAGTTCAGGCCGTCGATACAATTCTCGCGCGATGGCGATGCGCTGTTTCTGACCACCTGACAAGCGAATCCCACGATCGCCAACCTGGGTGTTGATGCCCTCCGGCAACTCCTCAAGGAACCCAAGAACGCTTGCCCGCGCTGCCGCCTGGCGAATTCGGTGCTTGAGATCAGGACTCCTATCTATGCGGTCCTGGCTCTGCATCGCGATGTTGGCCGCGATCGACGAGTCGAAGAGTACCGGATCCTGCGGCACATAGCCGATCCGATTCCGCCAAAGGCGCTTATCGAGACTTTGGGCAGAATGTCCGTCAATCCGGAGCTCTCCGGCAGTCGGCTCGAGCGTCAATGTGACCAGGTTGACGAGCGTCGACTTGCCAGCGCCGGACCCTCCGATGAATGCCAGGGTGGCCCGTGCCGGCAGTGTCAGGGTTATGTCGGACAGCGCGGGTTTCCCGCTTCGATCGTATTCAAACGAGACGTTGGCGAACTCGATCGCATCCGACAGTCCCGTCTCGACTGGACCCGACCGCCGTTCGCACGCCAGCGCCAAGTCTTCCAGTTCGTCCTCTACCATCTCAACGGCGCCGATCTTGTTCATCGTCGATTGCCACTGGATCTGGACGCTGAGAACGGCGGTGACACCGCGGTGAAAGAACAGGACTGACACGAGAATCGGTGCTATAGGCTGGCCTCGCACGTCGAGTTGAACCACGAGGACGGTGAGCACGAAAACGGCGGAGATCGGCTCTGCGATCACGCCGGTTGTTGCGGCCCACGCCGCTTGGCGAAATCTCAAGCTCGTTAGGTGCTCCACGCTTCTCGCGACACGCCGACGCGGAGCGTCGAGTTGATTGGTTGCGGCTAGATACTTGAGGGCTTGTAGCGCCTCTATGATGAGGCTCCGGACGCGGGTGTTCTCCGTCGCTGCCAGTCTCGACAGACTGCGGGCTCGATGGCTTATCGTCCGCAGGACCAAGACAATCGCGGTGCCAAGAGCGAGCGCGGCTATGCCAAACTGCCAGGATACGGCGGTGCCCGCCAGAATGTAGGCGATGGCCTGAATCGACTTCGCCAGGAACCGAGTGTACGACTCGAATGCCGTCGAGTAGCCGTTGACCTGGGCACCTATCACGTTGACAAAATGTCCCGTACTCTGGGCCGCATAGTGGGCAAAAGTCATCCGAGAGTACGCGTCGAACAACTCTGTCATCAGTGTGCGCATCAGGCGGAACTGGAGCCAGGCAGCGTAGATGTGGTAGCCAAACTGGACAATTGACTTAGCTACGAACGCCAGCCCGATGACAATCGCCAGGCTCGCGAGCGAATCGTCCAGTCCAACCGCTCGAGGCACGGCTGCGAGCGCGCTCATGGGGCCGGTTGTCGGTGACTCGACCTGTAGCGAGGTTAGCAGTGGCGCTATCAGCGCAATACCAAGCCCCTCCGTGAAGGCTGCGGCCAGCGCGAGCGCAAAGACGAGGTAGAAGCGCCGTCCCAGCCTTCGTCGAAAAAACCTGCCGTACTCGACGGCGCCAACAAAAGGTGTCATTCGGGACGCTCGTTCTCGCGGAAGGCACCGGTTGGCGGCTGGCCCCGGCTAGATGCGCTCGTTGATCGCGAAACTCGTGCCAAGGCCGATTCGCAAGAAGTAGCCGCGATTCGTCGCGATGTCGAAGTTGGAACGACGATCGAACCACCCGCCGGTGATACCAATCCGCGTTCCGAAAATGGGCACACTCAGCAGGCCGCGATAGAGCAACAGATTATCTTCCCGGATGCCCGTAAATATGGTGCCATCGTCTTGCGTGAACGTGGCCAGTTCCGGATACCTGATGCGGGTGTAGTCGACGAAAAGTCCAGCGGTGACTCCGGCCACAAGAGGGAAGTCCACGCCCGTGCCGACCCCCCGGTTGATCGCGTAGGTGTTGTTCTGCCAGAACGTGGGGGTCGACCGCGCCTCACCGCCGGCCCACACCCCCAGTTTGGGGCGCACTCCGAACCTGAGCACTCCCCTGGCGAATAATCCAGAGAAGTCGTCGCGACCCTCGGCGGCTAGATCGATGATCTCGACACCGGACTCGATGGCGCCCTCAAGTGGTTCGCTGCCTCCCTGGACGGTGCGGTTGAGCAACGTCGTGCCTCGCTCTCCGAAGACGACGCGTAGCCCGCCGCGAAAGCGGTCATTGTCGCGAAAGCTGCTCGCCGACTGGAAGTCCGACCGTCGAAGTCCGGCGAAGAGCCCGAGACTTGTCTTCAACGTCATCCGTCTATCCAGCGAAGCGGAGAGCAGTATCTCGTCGCGATCTTGCCGACGAGCCAGTTCGTTTTCAGGAGCGGTATCTCCGTCGCCGTAGGCCAGTCGTCGGGCGGCCCCACCCAGGTTCAGGTTCAGGCGCGGCGAGAGGTCGAAGCTCATCTGCGTCGCTGCCGTCTGCGTTACGACGTTGATACGGCCGTCAACGTCCGTTTCCTCTACCACCCCGCCTCGCGACAGATATTCTAGGATCCCCCGCTGACTGCGAACCACATCGTAGGTCGTAGTCCATCGGAATCTCGTAGCTGAATAGCGGTAGCCCCCCGCAGCGTAGTACTGCCAACCGTTCAGAGGATTCGTTCGCCCCTGCACCTCTCCTACGAAATGGCGGTACAGAGCCTGACCCGAGGCCGAGAATAGGTGCCTTGAGCCGACGGGCATGACCACATCTAGGGAAGGCCCTGCGTCGATGAAAAAGCGAGCGTCCAGAGACGCGTTCGTCGACCCTGCCCGCGCAACGGACTCCACTCCCATTCCGGCGCCGATGGCAGGTGTAACGAAGAGCGGCCCCATTCGAATCTGGACGCTTCGATCAAACGACACCCGCGCAACGCCGTCAACCGAAACGCCTGCGGTAGTTCCTTCCTCAACATTCCCGCCGATCGGGGGCACCGGTAGTACCGGATTTTGAGCGTGAGCCTTCAACCCCGAAACGACGCAGAGGAGCATGAGCCCGGCTCGCGCGCCGCGGCGGATCTGCTCCGGCGGGCGGTAGACGAAGTCGACCCGGTGGTTGCTTGAGGAAAGTGGGCGAGCTAGCGGCAGGTTCATTCGCCGGACTCTCGAGCGCACCGGTTGCCGACGACTCCGGTCCGTTTGAGAAAGGCGGCTACTTCTCTAGCCATCATCGCGTACCCGCTTTCGTTTGGATGGGAGTCGCGGCAGCAGTGGAAGAACTCCGCGGGATCGTAGCGAGTTTCTCCAAACGCACGAGCGAGATTGTATGTCGGAATCTCCGCATGATCGCCGAAAGCTTCAAGTTCTCCGGCGAAGTCGGCGACGATTCCCCGGGCATCTCTCATACTCGCCCAGGGCAGGATCACGACTGCCAGGCGCCCGCCTGCCTCTCGCACCTGGCGGTCGAGCCAAAGGATCTGCCCCCGAATCAACGAGGCGGCAGCGTCAAGCTGGTTGCGCCTGGTGACACCCGCGGAGGGCGAATTCTGCTCAGCGTTGCGGGAGGGCGCCTCCCGTCGCGTGGACATCCACGCGGACACGCGGTATCGGACGAGGCCAAGAAGCTGCGACCGCTGGGTCGCGAGTTCGTATCCAGGAATGCCTCGGACAAAGGCTCTTAGCCTGGAAGGCGGCGGCCTAACCGCAGAATCGATCTCCATCGGTTCGACCTGTCCGCCATCGGAGGTCCAAGCGAACAGTGGCCGGGCGGCCACGTCGCCCAGATCGTTCGCCGGCAGCACGGACAATACGACCAGGTTCGGAGAAAAAGAGCGCACCTCGTTGTGGTAGCGAAGGGCCTGGTCACCCGTGCCGGTCGCCTTGACGCCCGCGTTGATTACCTCAGCTCGAAGACAGCCGCCGAGTTCTCTTTCCAGCGCAGCCGGGTAGGTCTCGGAGTCGCGCGCACCGATGCCAAAGGTGAAGCTGTCTCCGAGCATTGCTACTCGGAACGTGCCGTCGACCGGGGTCGGGGTGTAGTTCTCCGCGCCGCGGAATCGTTGCGCGCTTGTGCGTATTCGCACGCGGAAAGTTGCCGGCACGAAATGATCGCCGTCGACCGATGGGACGTTGGTGCGGATCCCGTGAAGCTCGTCGTAGAGAGGCGGAATCGTTGGCTGCGGAGCGACAACCCGAACCCCAGCCTCCGCGACCAGGAGCGATAGCCCGACACTTGCTATTGCCAGTAGCGGGCCGGCCAGTCGTCGCAGAGCAGGCGTGGCCGCGATTACCGTACGGCGCCGGCTGCGCATCAGCCGAAGAAGCCTCCGCGGCGAACTATCACAACGTCGCCTGGGGATAGAGCTACATCCTCTATCTCACCCTCCAGGATGTCCTTGAAGTTGACCTTCAGTTGCACCTTATTCCCGTCCGGCTGAGTGCGTACGATGGTCACTTCGTCCTTCGCGCCTTCGCCCAAACCACCGACGAGCGAAATTGCCTGCAAGAGGCTCACTGGGTCTCTGAACGTGTAGGCCCCGCCGTCTCCGCCCTCGTCGTAGATATAGACGTTGTACTCGGGCTTGGTGACCACGTTGATCATGTCGCCAGACTCGATCTGAATGTCATACGCGCGGTTGCCTTCGAAGAACAACTCGCGGCCATCAATTTCCAGTGGCTCGCGCCCGAAGGAATCCCGGATGATCTTGATCCCACCGGCGGCTTCTTCTTCGAGGATCCCCCCGGCAGACACGAGCGCCTCAAGCAGACTGAGCTCGCCAGAGATCGGATAACTCCCGACGTTCCGGACAGCGCCGTAGAGGAAGAATGTCTGGCTCTGGAACTGTTCAACCTCCACGGTGACTTGCGGATCCGTCACGTAGCGGGCCAGTGCATCGGCGATGCTCTCTTCGAGCTCTCTCGTCGTCAGTCCTGCCGCTCTGATGTCTCCCACAAGTGGCATCCGAATAGTGCCGGTCTCGCTGACCGTGGCTTGGGTCTCCATTTCGTCCATGTCGAACACGGAAACTCGGATCACGTCGCGCGGTCCGATGCGGTAGTTCGGATCTTGCACGATCGTGCCGCGCTCCTGCGCTGGCGCGGCCGCTAGCGTGCTGGCCGGAGCTAGAACCACGTACAGACACGCCCCAAGGAGGACTAGGGTGCGAGTTGCGACGGTCTTCTGATATCTGCTCATGGCGTTCGCGTTTTTCGCGGATGTGACGGAGCCAAGGGCATCGGTTCGGAACCGTGACCGAGTGCGCTCGATGGTATCTTCTCGGCTTCCACTTGGCTACCTGCTCCGGGATCGTGTCGATGAAACATGCAGGTTTCGCCGGGCGTCGCTGGGCCGCCTCGGCAATCGTCCTGATCACGCTTACCGTCTCATATTCGTTGGGAACGATTGCCCACGTCCAGTGGAGGGTCTTCCTTCCGGCATATCCCGGGGCCCGGCCACCGGTCGGGGTCGAGGCTGTGCTGGCGGCCGCGAAGAAGCCGGGTGCGTGGGATGCGACGATCCAATATTGGTCCGCGCAGCTTGCCTCGGAGCGGTGGACGACCGAACTACTCTCAAGTCGATCCGTGGAACTAGCAGCAACCGCGCAGATGGCTGCGCTAGCGGCGGTCAAGGCACGATCGACGGATCCCTATCCGCGTCTCCTTGCAGGGCGGGTGATTGCCCAGCGGGCTCTTCGACCGACGGCGAGGGCACACTCCGTAGCGGGACTCCGGGCGGCGGCTATCGACCACTATCAGGAAGCGGGTGCGCTTTGGCCAACGTCGCCGACGATCGCGCGCCTGGTCGCCAACGACCTGGTGATCTACTCCCGCAGTGACCCGGCTTTCACGCAGGCGGCCGTGAGTGCGCTGCGAAGCGCATCCGCGCTCGGGATATCGGTTAGGCGGAGCCTCATGACCTTGTATGAAAGCTCGGTCAGTCGGGGTGAGGGTCAGGTGACAGCTATCCGGTTGCTAGAAAGCGCTGTTGAGCCGGACGCACGCCGAGCGCAGAGCGAGTTGGTTGTGTATCTCGGCGAGCTGGCCTCGGCTGCGGGGCCAGAGTTCAGGCCTTTCATCGCAGAGAGAGCGCTCGGCGCTGCGCGCTCAGCGATGGTCGCCAGTAACTTTGGTCCGGCGGAGTCAGCCACGTGGCTCGAGGGCGCCGGCCTGGGTCGCGCCGACACCTCAGCGAGCCTGGTGAGCGAGGTCCGGAGCCTGTCCGACTTGCACTCAGGTAGTCCCGGCGTCTGGTTGCTTCGTGGTCGTGTCGAACGGGACGCGGGACTCACCGACGAGGCACGGCGGTCCCTCATGCGAGCTGCGCGGCTGGCAGCAGGACAACTCGCAGCAGGCCTGAGGCTGGGCGACGTTTCAGGCGACGCTGCCATGCGGTTGGGCCGGCTAGTCGCGATGCTCGAAACCGATACCTCGGATTGGAATATCCTGTTCACGAAGCGCCTGCAGGCTCCGCGCGCCGCAGTCGCGGTCGTGGCTCGAGAGATGGAAAACCTCGACGTTCGCGACGAATCGTGGCTCGTTGAAACAGCTTTGTTGGCAGCGCTAGCTGCGCCTACCAACGTGGGTAGGCTAGTGCTGGCCGGGGAGAGCCTACTTCGGTACCGCGAGCCTGCGCGCGCTGCGGTTATCTTCCGTCTAGCCCTCGCCCGAGATCCGGGCCATGAGCCGGCCATTTTGGGACTGGAGCAGGCTCGGGCGCGGATCTCCGCAGGTGCCGGGTTGCGCTAGCCCCATGGACTTGATCGCACGGATCTCAATCCTTGTCCTGCTTCTCGTTACGCCGTGGCCGCTCGGTTCTAGGCTGCCGTGGGCGGCCACCGCGTCGACCGGGCTGATCTTGTTCGTCTTCGGCATATGGTTGGCGAAGCATGTGTGGCAGGGCAAACGCACCGTTTGGGGTCGGTCTCTGGTGCCCGTAGCGGCATTCCTTGGCCTGGGTATCGTGCAGGCGACTACAGGGCACAGCGTGTATCCATTCGGCACTTGGCTAGAGGTCGGCGAGCTAGCCGGGTATGCCGCGGTGATGGCACTTTCCGCCACGCTTCTAGCACAGCCTGCTTGGCAGCGACGCGTTCTTGGCGTCCTGTGCCTATCGGTTAGCGTTGTCGCCGCTTTCAGCTTGATTCAGTATTTTACTTGGAATGGCATGTTGTTCTGGTCCTACGAGTCGCCGTTCGGGGGCACATCGCCATTCGGGCCGTTCAACAATCGCAACTACTTTGCCGGGTACACTGCCGCCGCCTCCGGGCCGTGCGTCGCCGTGGCGCTGAGCTCCGCGACGCTCCGCTGGCGCGTGGCGTGCGGTGCGGGTGCCGGAGTGGGCATCGGTGCCGTGGCAGTCTCAATGAGTCGGGCAGGTATCTTGGCGATGGCTGTTTGTGTTGTGGTGGCCGCGGGACTGTCCACCCAACGGTCCACGATGCGGAGGAGTTCGCGGCGCACTTCGACGCGTACGGCGGTGGTTGTCCTGGTCATTCTCGGTGTCGCTGCTACTGCGGTGCTTGCGGCCGGTGTCGGGCCGCCGTTGCTCGATCGGTTCCAGGCTCTCGCGACCCCAGATTTCGACCGGTCTGCGATCGGCCGCCTAGCCATTTGGTCGGACACGCTCGAAATGATCAAGGCTCGGCCGTTGGTGGGCTTCGGTCTCGACACATTCGTCTGGGCGCACTTGAGGTTCCGGACGAATGGTGACGGGTTCCCACAGCACGCCCATAGTGAGTACTTGGAGACGCTCGCGGAAGCGGGTGCAATAGGCGGCGCCCTCGCCGTTTGGTTCCTGATCGCCGTGTCGATCCAAGGCTTTCAAGCGGTGCGCACTCCGAGCCGCAGCCTGCGAGTTGCCCTCGTGCGCGGGGCACTAGCGTCGTGGGCAGCTATTCTGGTCCTTTCGCTGATTGATTTCCCTACGGTCATCCCGGCGACGAACTACGTTCTCGCGGTGCTGGCAGGCACGATCCTGGGTTCGGGGAGCGACAGTGTGCACGAGTAGACGGATGGAGCGAGAAGGACAGAGCACAGCCCCATCCCGACGGCCGCGTCGCGCCCGATGGGTACAGCTTGCGGTAGGGCTTGTTGTGAGCGCGCTCTTGCTGTGGCTCGCGTTCCGCGACGTGGCGCTTGGCGAGGTGTTGACGAGCATGCGTTCCGCTGATCCCGCATGGGTCATCGCGACCTTGCTGGCCAGCTACCTCGGTATCTACTCGCGGGCCCAGCGGTGGGTGCCGCTGTTTGGCGCGCGAAACGGCGTGACTGCCTGGGACGGGTTCGTGGCGCAGTCCATCGGCTTCGCTGGGAACGCTGCGCTGCCTTTTCGCGCCGGCGAGGGCTTGAAGATACTGGCCATGGCCCAACGGACTCGCCGGCCGTTCGCGTTGGTTCTAGCGACCGTGCTCGTGGAACGGGTGCTGGATCTGGTTGGAGTTGGAGTTACTCTGGCCATCGCACTTGCGGTTGTGCCGATACCGCCTTCAGCGGGCGCCCAAATTTCCGACGTAGTGGGCTTGCTGAAGGGAGTGACAGTCGTCGGAGTCGCGAGTGTCATTGCGTTTCTTTTCCTGAGAAGACGGGCGCTTCGACTGTTGGACTCCCTGTTGGCCAAGTTGACGGGCAGAGCCGTGAGCCGCGTTCGCGCTGCCACCCATGCCTTCGTCGAGGGACTCGACAACGTCGCACGGCCACGCCAGATCCTGCCTGCTCTTTGTCTAACCGTATGGGTCTGGGCGACGCTTGCGATCCCGTTCGCCTTCATGAGTCGCGGGTTCGGATTTGATCGAACCTACGGTGCTTCGTCGTGGATGGTCGGGATAGTGTGTTCAGCGATCGTCGCGGTCTTTGTCATGGTTCCGGCTGCGCCGGGGTTCGTGGGCACATACCAGGCAGGATGCATCGCCGCTCTATCAATCTTCGGTGTTCCGCGCGAAGGGGCACTCGCGTTTTCTCTGATGGTCCATTTCCTTACGCTGGTCCCACCGGCGCTGACTGGGCTAGGGTTTGCCCTGCGAGACGGGGTCGTCCGAGATTTGCGCCGGGCGCCTCGGTTCTCGTCACCTGAAGGCGGTGGTAGTGGGCTGGACTCGACGGACGGGTTTCGGGGTTGACTGGTGGGACGCTGAGCAACGAGTCGCGGTCGCGACGCGCAACATCCTTCGGTGGTTCTCTATTCGGAGCCGTGCAATCCGCGGCATTACGCAGGGCCGGAGGCCGTTGGTACACGTCGCACTACTTCGCTCCGGGCGCTGACGCCGTCTACTTCCGCGATGCTTTCGGCCGGGCGCTCGCTGGCGGGTGCTTCGGCAGAATGCCGAAGCTAGCTCCGCACGTTGTCCGGAGTCGGTTGAGTCGAGAGTGTCAGTTGGTGGTCAAGGACGTGAACACCTTCCTGTCAATCGGTTGGCTAGCCTCGACTTTCGATGTTCGAGTCATCGGTGTGAGCCGGCATCTGGGTGCGATTTACGCTTCAGAGTTGCGCCGTTTTGGGCCTGGATGGGATCCGGATCCGGAGATCTTGCTCGCGCAGCGCGACCTAATGGCCGATCACCTGAGCCCCTATGAAGAAGTTCTTCGCAACGCCCAGAGCGCTGCGGCGCGGCGGGCAATGCTCATTGCCTCGCGGCTACGTGTCTTCGCGAACGAGGCGGCCGCCGCACCGGATTGGCTCGTCGTCTCATACGAGCGTCTCGCCGCGTCGCCGATGCCCGAGTTCCGAGCGATGTTCGAAACGCTCGATCTGGGATGGGACGATGCCGTCGCCCGATATGTTGACCGGAATACAACGCGGGAGCAATCTGGTACCTACCTCACCGCTCGGCGGTCCGAGGATCACATTGATCAATGGCGTACGGAACTGAGGCGCGACGAGATTGCGGAAGTTGAGGCAGTTGTTGAGGAGTTCGGTTTGGCGGAGTGGATTTTCCGGGATGGGTTGCACACTGGCGGCGGTGCACGCAGCACGCGAGCGGACTCGGACGTGTTATAGAAGCCCAACCACCTTGCCTCAGTTGTTGTAAGCAAACCTCTGCTTCCGGCGTACTCTGGGCGGTGATCGGATTTGGTCGCGATGAAGAGAATCCAAGTCACGGGCGGTTCGTCCGGTATCGGCCTAGCGATCACGCGGGCCCTGGTGCGAGACTCGCACCAGGTCGACGTGCTTGCACGGCGATCGGCCGCCGAGTTCGCCGCGCTTGAAGATGCTCCAGAGGTCGCTGGCTATCACTCCGTCGATTTGACCGACGGCGATGCGGGAGCTGCCACGCTACTTGGGGTGGCGAATGGTCGCGGCGGCCTGGACGTTCTTGTGAACAACGCCGGCGTCATGAACTACGAAAATGCGTCCGACGCGACGGCCGAGTCGATCGATACGCACCTGCAGATGAATCTGGCGGCTCCTATGCGCCTTTCTGCGGCGGCGGTTGGGTTTCTTCAGGAGCGCGGCGAACCTGGCCTGATCATCAACATCGCTTCGGTCGCAGGCATCGCGCCGACACCCAAGTTGTCGGTGTACTCCGCCTCCAAAGCGGGGCTTATTCACTACACCAAGTCCCTGGCGGCCGAATGCGCCGGGAGTGGCATACGCGCCGTGGCCGTGGCACCTGGCGCGGTAGCGACGAATCTCACGAGCCGCGTGATGTTCGCGATGATTGAAAAAGCCATGCCGCTCGGGAAGCTCCAGAGTCCGGAAGAGATCGCCGAGCTCGTTGTCTGGCTGACGTCAGACGCAGCGTCAAACGTTACCGGTGCCGTATTCGCCGTCGATGGCGGCATGTCCTTGTAATCGGTCGCACCGCGCACCTAGTCAGGAGAAGTCATGGCCGTGGTCGATGATCTCGCGAAGATCTTCGAAGAGACCTTCGCGCACGACTCCACACGATTCTCCGCGGAGACCGTTCCGGACGACGTGAAGAAGTGGGACTCCATTGGCCACATGTCGATGGTGGCGGCGATGGAAGACAAGTTCGGGGTCCAGTTCGAGGTCGACGAGATCATGGAGATGGTCGACGTTCGCAAGATCCTCGAGATCCTCGAGGCGAAGGGCATCAAGGACTGACGTGAACGTCGCCACCGCGCTGCTAGCCACCGGGAAAGCCTCGGCGCCGGCTGTGATCGCGGGTGACGTCGAGGTGACGTACGAGCAGTTGCGCGACGCTGTCGGCGAGTTGTCGGCGCAGATCATCGCTGCCAGTGGGTCCGGCGACCGGGTAGGTCTTGTTGCTGAGAACGGCCCGTTCTTTGTGGTGGCGTATCTCGCCGTGATCCAGGCGGGACGGTGCGTGGTTCCGCTGCCTACCGCTGTGCAAGCGGACTGGCTCACGACGGTCGCAGCGGGCACGGATATGGCGCTGCTGCTGGCTTCCGGTCGAGCGTCCCGCGACGAAGATCTTCGTGCCGTGCTCGGAACTGCCGACATCGCGATCTGGGTCGAGGATGAAGTCGACCCGCTGCGCCTATCGACTCCCTCGCGCGCGGGCAGCGACGTGTCGACGGTCGATGTGGATACGGGGAATGACCTCGCCGCGCTCTTCTTCACGTCCGGATCAACGGGCGATCCCAAGGGCGTGATGGTCACGCATCGCAACATCGAGGCGAATACGACGGACATCGCCGAGTATCTCGGGCTCGCGCCGACCGATCGGGCAATGATCGTTCTGCCGCTGCACTACTGTTACGGCCTGTCGGTCTTGCATTCCCATCTCGCGGCAGGTGCGTCGGTCGTCCTGAACAACTTGTTCATGTTTCCCGAGAAGGTCCTCGACGACCTCGCGGCGCGAGAGTGCACGAACTTCGCGGGCGTGCCATCGCACTACCAGATACTGCTGCGCAAGACGCGCTTCACTGAGCGCGAGTTCCCGAGCCTGCGGACGCTACAGCAGGCTGGCGGAAAGCTCCCCGAGCCATTCCTCAGAGAACTCCTGGAGGCGCTTCCGGGCGTCCAACTCTTCGTGATGTACGGCCAGACGGAAGCCACAGCGCGGCTCTCGTACCTTCCGCCCCAGCGGCTAGCCGACAAGCTGGGTTCGATCGGCCAGGGACTGCCCTCGACCATTCTCGAGGTGGTGGACGAGTCCGGTGTCCCGGTGGAGCCGGGGAGTGGCGCTGTCGGCGAGGTCGTGGCCACGGGTGACAACATCACTACGGGCTACTGGCGCGACCCGGACACCACTGCACGTTACTTCGATGGGGGCCGACTCCGGACGCGCGATCTGGCCACGGTGGACGAAGACGGGTTCATCTTCATCGTCGACAGAGCACGCGACTTCATCAAGTCGATGGGCAACCGAATTTCGCCGAAAGAGATCGAGGACGTGATCGCCGAGTTGCCCCAGGTGGTGGAGGTGGCCGTCATCGGTGTGCCCGACGAGATCTGGGGCGAGGCCGTTCGTGCAGTTGTGGTGCCGGCATCGAACGATGGCCTCGACGAGTCGGTGGTTACTGCGCACTGCAACGCCCGGCTGCCCAACTACAAGATGCCGAGTCAGGTCGAGATCGTCGACCGGCTGCCGAAGAACGAAGCCGGGAAGGTTCTCAAGGCTGCGCTCCGGAAGCAGGCATCCGAGAGCGGCGCGATGGCTGGAGGCCGCAATGGCTGATCCGACCGAAGAGGGCCCCGATATGACCCTCGAGGATCGCGTGACGGCGCTCATCTCAGGGGAACAGTTCGCGATGCCTCAGCGCGAGAAAGATGCCGCGCTCGCATCGATCATGGGCGACCTCTGCGCGCTGGTAGCCACGGGCTGCCCCCAATACGGCCGCTTCCTCTCTCGGCTGGGGCGACCGGCTTCGGACTGGACGAGCCTGGCTGACGTGCCACCACTCCCGGTCACGATGTTCAAGAAATTCGCGCTGTCTGCGGTGCCTGAGGAGCAGGTGGTTCGCGAACTCCATAGTTCCTCGACTACGGGACAGTCGCCGAGCCGTATTTTCATCGACAAGACCACAGCCTTCCGTCAGGCCCGGGCTCTGGTTTCGATTCTGAAGGACGCGATCGGCGGAGCCCGGCGCCCCTACCTGGTTCTCGATGTGCCGGAATCGGTGGGCGACGGCGACACCCTGACCGCCCGCGGGGCGGCAATCCGGGGCATTGGCAACTTCGCATCTTCGACCACTTTCGCGATGCGCCAGGGAGGCGACGGCTCCGTGAATCCCGATTGGGACGTGGTGAGCGCGTTCTTCAGTGAGCATGGCGATCAGCCGGTGTTGCTCTTCGGGTTCACGTTCATCGTGTGGTCGAGATTCGTGCGCGAAGCCGAGGAGCACGGCCATCGCTTCAAAGCACCTCACGCCCAGCTGCTGCACTCCGGCGGCTGGAAAAAGCTAACCGCCGAGTCCGTGAGCAAAGCCGAGTTCAACGAGCGCACCGGCGCTGTTCTCGGCATGCCGGCGACCGCCGCCCTCGACTTCTACGGCATGGTCGAGCAGGTCGGCACGGTGTTCGTCGACTGCCCGGCCGGCAACAAACATGCACCGGCCTTCGCCGATATTGTGATCCGGCACCCGCACACGCTAGAGCCAGTCGCTCCGGGCGAGGTCGGGATTATCGAAGTCGCGAGCGTGCTGCCCACGAGCTATCCCGGCCAGGCGCTGATGACCGAAGACCAGGGTGAGCTCCTCGGGGTGGACGACTGCCCGTGCGGCCGCCTCGGCCAGTACTTCCGGTTCACGTCGAGGGTCGAACGCGTCGAGGTACGCGGCTGCGGCGACACCTTTGCAGCCAAACGGGACGGAGCGACCCCATGACCGGCCAGTACTTCCAGCCTGGCGTGGCCGAACCACAGATTTTCGAGGATCTCAGCGGCGTCATCGGCGGGTTGCGCGCAGCACAGCCAAGCCTGGTCGCTGCGTCGAACGACGACCTCCTCGAGCTGCTGGCCGACTTCGGGGGTCGTCTGTTGCGCGACCCGGCAACGATGCGCCTCGACGGCGTCGTGTTCCTCGCTGCCTGGCTCAAGCGCGCCAACCTCGAAGGGATGCTAGAGCTGAATCTTGGGGGGCGCGAGGCTGCGCTTGAGGGATTCATTCCGCTCGGCGAGGGCGCACGGGGAACCCGCATCGCGGCGCGTCCGCACGGTCTCGTGTCGATGTGGATGGCCGGTAACGTCCCTACGCTCGCTGCCTTCTCGTTCATCCCGGCTTTGCTGGCGCGGAATGTGTGTCTCGTGAAACTGGCCGATCCTGAGGCCGGCATGGATCGGATTCTCGACGTGCTGGCCCGCAGCGAGGGGCCTGGCGTCAGCGGCCGCGAGCTCGCTGACTGCGTCGGAGTGGTGTGGTACTCGTCCGAGGAACGCGACCTGTCTGTGGAGATGTCGCGCGCGGCCGATGCCAAGGTGGTGTGGGGCGGGCGAGGGGCGATCGAGGGCGTGCGCGCGCTGCCGCAGGCGGACCACTGCGTGAACATCGATTTCGGCCCGAAGTACTCGATCGGTATGATCGATGCCGGCATTCAACAGGACTCCGAGCAACTCGACGCCGCCGTTGCAGCGTTCGTTCGTGACATCGCTATTTTCGACCAGAGAGCCTGCTCGTCGCCGCAGACGATCTTCGTGGAGCGGGGCGAGTTGTCGCTCGCGGACGTCGGAGACCGCTTCGCTGCCGCATTCTCGAAGCTACCGCCCAAGCCCGACCTCGATGCCTACACAACGGTGCAGATCGTCAATACGCGGGCCCAGTGGGCGCTCGACGAAGTGCGCGACGTGATCGCCTCGGCGGACGGCGCCAACTGGACCGTCTGCATGGATCAAGAGGTGAGCCTCAAGGAAGCGATTCAGTCACGCACCGTGTTTTTGTCGGCAGTCGATTCGTCGGAACACGTGATTCCGTTGATCTCGCCTCGCGTCCAGACGGTTGGGATCGCGTTCGGCGATCCGGACAAAGCGGCCGCTTTCGCCGCGGCAGCAACTCTGAAGGGAGCCGTGCGCTGTGTGCGGCCAGGCCTGATGAACGTTCAGGAGTCGCCCTGGGACGGGAAGTTGCTGATCAATCAACTTGTGCGCTGGGTAACTCTCAAGCCATGAATCGCCGCACCGACGGGAGGTCCTGATGAAGAAGGGTTTCGAGCTCACGGACGGACCGTGGGACGGGTGTCGGGTTGGCGACGGCGCAACGGTGGACGAGTCGGTGAGCTGGGGACGGAACGTCGTCCTCGGCGAAGGCGTCCACATTGGGCCTGGCGCCACGCTCTACGACAACGTCGAAATCGGCGATGGCACCTGGATCGGTCCCGGGTGCTCGATCGGTGAGCCGACTATGGGTTTCTATCGCGATCGCGATGGCTACGACGGCGCGCCCACCCGCATTGGCCCGGGCGGCATCTTGCGGCGCGGGACGGTGATCAACGCGGGTACCGTCGTTGGCGATCGTTTCCAGTCGGGTCCCTACGTGGCAATCCGCGAGGAGACGCGGATCGGTAGCGACTGCTCGGTTGGCAACAACTGCGATATTCAGTACGGGGTCGAGATCGGTGACTTCACGCGGTTGCATTCGAACGTTGCGGTCGGCTCCGGGACCCGCATTGGTCCGTTTGTCTGGGTCCATCCGTTCGTGGTCTTCACCAACGATCGCGCTTTCCCGGCGTTCTTCAAAGAGGAGCCTCCCGTGGTGGCGCCGTTCTGTTCGATCGCGGTGCACTCGACCATCCTTCCCGGAGCTCGGCTGGGCGTGCACACGATCGTGGGCGCACACACGAAGGTGGGAGGCGATGTGCCTGCGTTCGCGTTCATGGATGGATCGCCGGCGGAGAATCGCATCGACTGCCGCCGGATCTTGCACAAGATTGACGACAAGCCGGTGCAACCCTATCCCTGGATCAGGCATGTCGACCGTGACTATCCGTGGGCAGATACGCCGGCTGCCGACCGCCGCGTAGAGGATTGGGTTCCCGACGAGTGGAAGGACTTCCTCTAGGAGCGCTTCGTGAAGGTTCTCGGGTTCTCGCCGGTCTACAACCAGGTGCACGAACTGCCGACGCTCCTGGGTGAGTTGGAAGAGACCCATCCACCCTGCGATGATTTTCTGCTCGTGAACAACGGGAGCGCAGATGGCTCAGAAGAGCTCATTGAGCGCTCCGGCCTGCCGAGCATCGCTGCGCCACAGAACCGAGGAGTCGGCTGGGCGATCATGGCCGCCACAGAGTGGGCCGCTGAGAACGGCTACGAGGTGCTCGTCGGGCTGGCTTCCAACGGCAAGATGTTGCCGTCCGAGATGGGGCGCGTGATCGAGCCAATTCTCAGCGGCGAGTCGGACTACGTCACCCGGGAGTCGATACCTCGAAGGCGGTGCTTCACCGAACTTGCCTGGGTTCCGGCGACGTGCGATCCCTGTCGTCAACGGGCTGGTGAAGCTGGCAACCGGGCAGGCGATTACGGACGCCACGTGCGGGTATCGGGCGTTCCGCGTCGACATCTTCGAGCGGGCGCAGTTCGACTGGCGGGCCGAGTGGCTGTGGACCTATGCCTGGGAGCCGTACGTGTACGGCAAGGTGCTGTCCTCGCGCGGTGACCGGAGGGTGCGGTGGTCTGAGGTGCCGATCACCATGCGCTACCCGAAGAAGGGGAAGCGATATACCAAGATCAAGCCGGGGATGGACTGGATGAAGATGATCTACCCATTCTTCTGGGCCCGGCTCGAGCGCGGCGGATTCGACTGAGTCGACGGCCGATGGCGCCGGCTCGGCCTAAGGGAAAGCGTGGCGCCGATGGTATCATCCGGGCATATATTCCTAATCCGGTTTCATACCCTTCATAACTCGCGCGGACGCGCCGCACCAAGACGCCGGCCCCGCGCTCTCCCGAAAACAAAATGGTCTTTGCCCGCGCGCTCTTTTTCGTGAGCAGCGTGGCGATCGGCTTTCTCGGCTACCCGGGCGGCCTGCCCGGATTGGTAGTCGGCGTTCTACTTGCCATCGCCGTCATCGCGCTCGAAGTCAAACTCCACACGATTCACCCGAACGCTTTGATGGGCGGGATTGTGGGAACGTCGATTGGTCTGGTGCTGGCCATAGGGTTCGGTATTGCGGCCCGGCAGCTCGACCTCACCACCACGCAGGAAGCTGTGATCCAGGGCGTCGTCTTGCTGGCGCTCGCCTACCTCGGAATGATCATCGGCGCCATCAAAGGGCGGCAGGGCGAGTGGTGGCTGCCCTGGAAACGCTTCGTCGATCGCGGACTCGTCGCCGGGCCGACCGAGAAGATCCTGGACACGTCTGTGATTATCGACGGACGTATTCGTGAGTTGGTCGACGCGGGGTTCATCGAGGGGGCATTGGTTGTGCCGCAGTTCGTGCTGCACGAGCTTCAACTCGTTGCCGACTCGAACGACGCGCTGAAGCGCGCCCGCGGACGTCGGGGGCTCGACATCCTCAAGGGACTCCAGGACGAATCAGATGCCCAGGTGACGATCGACTCGGTGGACTTCCCCAACGTCCGCGAGGTCGACGACAAGCTCGTGGAACTCGCCCTCAAGCGTCACGCTCCGGTGATGACGAACGATTACAACCTGGCCAAGGTTGCCCAGGTGCGTGGAGCGCGGATTCTGAACATCAACGAACTCGCCAATTCGCTGAAGCCGGCGTTCTTGCCGGGTGAGACGATGTCGATCTATATCGTCCGGGATGGGACCGAAGAAGGGCAAGGGGTTGGCTACCTGGACGACGGTACGATGGTGGTTGTGGACGGTGCGCAGGAGAATCGTGGCCAGACCGTGGGTATGGAAGTCACCTCGGTGCTGCAAACCAGCGCCGGAAAGATGGTGTTCGGCAAGCGAACGCACGTGGCGGCCTCCCCCGGCGACGCTCCGACCGACGCCGTCGTTTCGGGCGCGCGGTAACGCCGCGGTCGCGTGAACGACGCACGAGCCGTCGATGCTGACCTCGTTCGACGATCCTCCGACGGTGACACGGACGCGTTTCGACAGCTCTACGAGGCGAAGTACCGTTGCATCTACCTCGTCGCCTATCAGATCCTCGGCGATCAGGGTCAGGCGGAAGACGTAGTTCAGGAGGCGTTTGTCGCCCTGTGGCGACATTGCGGGCGGTACAAGTCGCGATTTTCGGTGGATACCTGGCTCAACCGCATCGCGACCAACAAGGCGATCGATCGGTGGCGCACAGAGCGCAAGCATCCCACCCAATTTGGCGATTCGGAGATGCTCGAAGGCACGGCGATCTCGGGCGATTCGGCCACGAGCCGCGCCACGTCGGGCACGGTCGCGGCGGACCCGTCACTGCGCGCCCGCTGGCGGGAGGTGCAGGCGATCTGGGACGAGCTGGCTGCCGATCTGAGCCCGCAGCAGCGCGCTGCCTTCGTCCTGCGGGTGCTCGAGGAAAGGCCCGTGCGTGAGGTCGCCGACGTGCTCGGTTGCGGAACGTCCACGGTGCGTAGCCACATCGGGTTGGCCCGCAAGACGCTGCGCGCCGCTCTCGAGAACCGGCGGAGAGCGCGGAATAGCGCCGACACGACGGAAAAAGTGCCGTCGAATGGCCTTTGAATCGGTCGCACCTGTGTTTATACTTCGGGTTCGATCTAGATAACCGCGAGCCCTACCTGTCGGTCCCGACCGCGGAGTAGGCACGGTCCCGCTATTAGGAGCGCACCGCTATGAGCAACACCTGGAACCGCAGCCTCCGGGGCCTGGCTCTCTCTCTCTGCCTCGTCATGGTCCTCGCGCCCGTTGTGCGCGCCGAGGCAATGACGTTGAACAGCGCCACGATTCGCGCGACGGTTGGTGTCGGCGTCAGCTACGCTCCCGTCGAATTGGTGACAGTTCGAGTGTTCGACCTTGAGACCGCCGAGGAGGTCGCTACCGCGACCACGGACGAAGCGGGCGTCGTGACGCTCCCTGAGCTTCCCGAAGGCACCTACCACGTGAGCGCCGAAGCCCCTGCCGGTTTTGTAGCCAGCGCAGCGCCGATCATCACGGTCGCAGCAGGCGAGGCTCCTGAAGTCGCGATCAGCCTCGTGCCCGCTCAAGATGGGCAAGAAGGGCAGGAAGAAGAGTGTGAAGACGGTGACGACGAGTGTGTAGCAGCGGCGGCCGCCGCTGCAGCAGCTGCCGGCGGCGGCATGAGTGGCGGCACAGTCGCCCTACTCGCTCTGCTGGGCGCAGCTGGTATCGCCGCGGGCGTTATCGGAATCAACCCCGACGGCGACGGTGGCGACGTCGTCACGCAGTAGCGCTGAACCGAGTACAGACGATGGCCGGACGGGTTGCGGACGTCCGGCCATTCTCTTGCACGGATCACTGAAATTCCCCAGATCTCGATGCTCTATGGGTTCTTTCACCATGACCCGAGTCAAGAAGTCTTCCACGGTCCTTCTCTGCGCGGCCGTCCTACTAGGTGGGCTGCCGACTGCAGCTTCGGGTCAGCAGTCGCTTCGCGAGAACGCATCGTTGGCGAATCTGCGATTTATTGGCGTGGAGAATGAGGGGACCGAGGTCGCGGCGCTTCTCACTCTCGACGACGCGGCGCTGCTCGCTGCTACGCGCGAACCGCAGACGCTCAACTACCTGATCAGCGGTGGGTTGCCAGTGCGCTCGTCGCGGTTGCAGCAACTGATCGATTGGGGATTGCTACGCCAGTCCGGCGTGGCGTTTCAGTCACACATCCCCATCGTCACCGACGGAGCGGCCGAGCGACTAGCGCAGCTCGTGGGCGCCTCGGCGCCGTCCGTCGCCGCTGACATCGACGCTTCGCTGCAGATGCTTTCGGATAGGTTGTGGCGGCACCCTGGCGTACCGAGCTTGCCCGCGGTGACGGCTTGGATGCTGCGCGACCGAGTGTGGGAACATCTCTCGGGGGCCCATGGGCTGGACTTCGCCGCGAGGCTCGTGGAGCAGCGGCTGGCGTATCCGGATCGGGGGTTCTGGGGAGCTCTTTGGTACACCGAGACTCCCGCTCCGCCTGCCTATGATTTGCAGGAGTGGCGGCGCGATGAATACACGGTGCACCTAGCCTGGAACTATGGGGCCGGCGATCCGTTCTTCGGCGCACCTGACGGTGAGATCCCGATGCCGCAGCTGTTAGCCAAGCTCGATGATCGCGGTCGTAGGCTGGACGATCGCGAGGACTTCCCTGGCGCGCTCGCGGCAGGTCTGGTGGACGAGAGCGGCAACATGCGCATCCTGGCGGCCGACTATCGACTGGATGACGAGGAGAGTCTTGCGTACGCGATCGAGGAAACTGCGGTAGCAGTGACGGAGGCGTTCTTGCGACATGTGCCGATCGGAGACCTGGCGGCATTGTTGGGCTCCTCACGGGAGATCGCCGCCATCATTGCCTACACCGAACTAGCTCCGAGGCTGGTGGCCGAACTCCACGCGCGTGGACAGCTCGTGCGGGCAGATGACCCGGCCGCAGAATGGCGGGTGACCATGGAAACCTCAGACGTCGGCGGGCCGCCGCAGCGCGCGACGGTGATGGGAGGCGACGGGCAGCCGAGCAATCCGAGCCCGCCGTTTGCGGCCATGATTTGGCGCGACCTGCCGCCGCGGCCACAGTTGCGGATCGTGTGGTGGTAGCGAGTCTGCCCGGGTCAGCGCCCCGCGCCGGTCTCGGTGCAATCGCCGTCATCGTGGGTCTGGTCGGAGCGGACGCGCAGGCGCAGGAGACGGACTCTAGCCTAGTCGCTGAGGTAATTACTCAGGATCTGGATGGTGATGGTGGCCCGGAGACCGTCGTGCTTTTCCGCGACAAGGACGGCATCTTGCGCCGCGCAGAGGCCGACTCCAATGCCGACGGCTTGGCGGACATGTGGGTGGTCTATTCCTATCCAGATGAGGGCGGCATGCTGGCGGAGTTCGCGCTCGACCGTCGCGGCGACGGCGAGCCAGACGAATGGCGCTGGAGCGTCGATGGCGTGCCCACGCGAGTTGCACGCGACGTTCGCGGCGATCCACGCCCCGACATCTGGTCGTTGCTCAACCCTGACGGCCGCGTGATTGCAGTGGAGAGCGATACGTCAGGGGATGGCTCCGCCGACACCTGGTCCGAGGTTCGCGAGGACGGGCAGCTTGAAAACACCGCGTACGACACGCGCGGTGACGGTCGTCCCGACCGATGGATCTTCTATGCTGCCGACGGCGCCGTCGAGCGTATCGAGCGCGACACGGATGGCGATGGCGAGCCCGATGAGGTGATCAGGTAGCGACGGCCGCTGAGCGACGCGGTCCGCCATGCTCCCTGTCGGGAACGGTTGCAATCGCCGTACCCGCGACCGATAGTTGTTCTCCCCTGCGAGCCTGATCGCTCCTCAACCGCATCTATCAATGCGCACATCCACCCCGCTCGGCCCGCAGCACCGCAAGCGCATGATCTCGCGCCGTCGTGCGACGCTCTTCGTGTTGGACGTCGCCGTTCTCGCCGCCGCTCTCGTTGTGGCCTATCTGTTGCGGTTCGATTTCGCGATTCCCGAGGCATATCGCACAGCGCTTGGTACCCAAATACCAGTCGTCGTGACGGTGCAACTCGCAGCCATGTATCTCGCGCGGATTCCTCGGTTCGCGTGGCGCTATATCGGAATTCGCGAAGTGCGTGCCTTCGTGACCGCGGCGGCATTCTCAGCGGTTCCGCTGCTAGTCATGCGGTCCGTCGTGCCTGATGATCTTGCTGTATTGCGACTGCCGGTATCAGTTATCTTGGCGGACACGCTGTTCGCGTTCGGCAGCCTGCTCGGGGCCCGGTTGCTTCGCCGGATGGCGCATGAGCGTGCTATGACTCTCGGTTCTATCGATCAGTCGCTGGAACGGCCGCGCCGGGTTGTGCTTTACGGCGCTGGCCGCGCGGGGGTGATGGCTGTGCGGGAGATCCGCGGGCGTTCCGACGTCGGGCTGGACGTCGTCGGGTTTGTTGACGATGACCCGCTGAAGCAAGGCATGGTGATCAACGGAGCTGAGGTCCTGGGTCTCGCGAGGGATTTGCCGACACTGGCCGCTCGGCACGACATCGAACAGGCCGTGATGACGATCGCCGCACCGACTCCTGATCAGGTGCGCGAGTTCGAGGCTGTCTGTCAGCGATCGGGGGTATCGGCGCGTACGATCCCCGGATTCTACGAAGTCCTGCAAGGGAAGATCAGAATCGATCGATTCCGCGAGGTCACGCCTGAGCAGCTCCTGCGCCGCGATCCCGTGAGCCTCGACCAACAACGCATGCGCGAGAACTTCCGTGACAAACGCGTGCTGATTTCCGGGGCGGGGGGCTCCATCGGCTCGGAGCTATGCCGGCAGGTCTGCGAGCTCGGACCCTCCGAGGTGATATTGGTCGAGCGTGCCGAGTTCGCGCTGTTCACGATCGACCGCGAGATCCGCAAGCGCTACCCGGACCTGCCGGTCGGCGCAGTTGTTGCCGATGTGGGAGACAAGAAGCGCATTCGAGCGGTGTTCGGCAAATGCCGTCCCGAAGTGGTTATCCACGCAGCGGCGCACAAGCACGTGCCGCTCATGGAGGACAACGCCGCTGAGGCCGTTCGGAACAACGTACTTGCGACGCACTCCCTGGCGGACATGGCAGGGCAGTTCAACGTAGAGCGGTTCGTCCTGGTCTCTACCGACAAGGCAGTGCGGCCGACGTCCGTGATGGGCGGAACCAAGCGGTTCGCGGAGCTCGTCATCCAGGATCTCTCCTCGAGGTACCTCACCAAGTACTGCGCGGTTCGGTTCGGCAACGTCCTGGGCTCAGTTGGATCCGTGATTCCGATCTTCGAAGAGCAGATTCGGGGCGGGGGGCCTGTCACCGTTACCCACCGCGATATGGAACGTTTCTTCATGACGATCCCCGAGGCTTCGCAACTCGTACTCGAGGCGGGCGCCATGGGCGAGCGGGGCGAGATCTTCGTCCTCGATATGGGCGAACCGGTGAAGATCGTCGAGTTGGCCGAGCGCATGATCGAGCTGCACGGATTCCGCCCCTACGTCGACGTGGATATTGAATTCACGGGGGTTCGCCCGGGCGAGAAGCTGTACGAAGAGCTCGGCGACGATGCCGACGAGTTGACCAAGACGCGGCATCCGAAAATTTTCATCGGGACGATTCCGCCGATGGACTCCGAGCTGATGGAGAACGCGCTCGCGACGATGGACGGCTTCGCGCTGGGAGTTGAGTCGTCCGCGATACGAGACTTCATGAACGAAACCCTTGGCCACGCGCGGCTGGGGCGTACGCACATCCGCGAGGCCTAGTCTCGGCACGCTCCTCGGGTGCACCGCGGCGGACGGGTTCATTGGCCGCTGGCCCGGAGTTCCCGTGACACTGCGGTATCATGCGACTACTGATATTCGGGGGCATCAACGCGTTGCATGGGCGGAGGGGTCTGCCCACCAACGCGACTGACGGGACGCGGGGGTCGATGTGATCAAGCTCGCCGTGGTGGGGGCAGGCCATTGGGGCCCGAACCTCATCAACAATCTTTACACGCACAAAGACGCTTGGATCTCCTGGGTGGCGGACGCGAATCCGAGCCGACTCGCTACGGTCGCCGAGCGGTTCCCCGGTGTGCAGACCACCGACGATGCGGCTGCGGCGATCGGCGCAGAAGACACCGACGCAGTCTTGATCGCGACACCGACGAACACGCACTACCTGTTCGCGAAGCAGGCGCTCGAAGCTGGCAAGCACGTATTGGTAGAGAAGCCCCTCGCGGCCACCGTTGAGGAGGCCGAGGCACTCTGCAAGCTGGCCGCCGAGGTCGGTCGCATTCTGATGGTCGGCCATATCTTCGTGTACAACGAGGCGTCACGGAAGGCCAAGGAGTACATCTCTGAGGGCGATCTGGGACGCGTCTACTACATCTCGATGGAGCGTACGAATCTCGGCCCGATCCGCGTCGATGTGAACGCGGCCTGGGATCTGGCCGCGCACGACATCTCGCTCGCGAGCTACTGGCTCAACGCCGATCCGATCACGGCGTCAGCAGTTGGTGGCGCCTGGATCAATCGCGGGGTCGAGGATGCGGTGTTCGCGACTCTTCGCTACCCCGGCGACGTTCTGGTTCACCTGCATGCTTCCTGGCTGAATCCCAAGAAGTCGCGCGGGATCACCGTGGTGGGCGAGCGTCGCATGCTCACGTTCGACGATATCAACATGAACGAACCGATCCGCGTGTACGACAAGAAGGTGCGAGACGAGCGGACAGATGTCCCATTCGTCGACACCTTTGCGTCCTACCGCATGAGTGTTCGCGACGGCGACATCGTCATCCCGAAGGTCCAGATGGGAGAGCCGCTGAAAGCCGAGATCAACCATTTCCTCGAGTGCATCGAGAACAACAGCCGCCCACTGTCGGCCGGGCCGGAGGGGCTCGCCGTGGTCAAGACGCTGGACGCCATCACCCGCTCGCTCGCCGAGGGCGGTCGCGAAGTGCAGGTGTAGGTGATGTCAGTTCCGCTGGTCGACCTCAAATGGCAGCACGCGCAGATTGCGGACGAGGTGAAGGACGGCATGGCCGAGGTGATGGCCAACACAGCCTTCATCCTCGGGCCCCAGGTTGCGGAATTCGAGTCGGAGTTCGCCGCGTCTCAGGAAGTCACGCACTGTGTTGGTGTGGGCTCGGGCACAGATGCGCTCGAGATGATTCTGCGGGCGCTGGGTGTCGGGCCTGGCGACGAGGTGATCGCTCCAGCGAACACGTTCATCGCGACCGTTCTGGCGGTCACGCGAACTGGCGCCACACCAGTGCTGGTCGACTCGGATCCAGACTGCCACCTCATCGATGTCGACAGGGTCGCCACTGCCATAACGCCGCGGACCAAGGTGATCATGCCAGTCCACCTCTATGGCCAGATGGCGCCGATGGCACAGCTCCGGGCGTTGGCTGAGCAACACGATCTGCTGATCGTCGAGGACGCCGCGCAGGCCCACGGCGCACGACAGCATGGCAAGACGGCAGGCAATTTCGGTGCGGCCGCCGCGTTCTCCTTCTACCCCGGGAAGAACCTCGGGGCTTATGGCGATGCCGGGGCGGTAGTCGCCAACGACGCTGAGGTCTACGACGCCGTTCGACGGATTCGTAACTGGGGCAGCGACCGGAAGTACTACCACCCGTCGAAAGGCTTCAACTCACGCCTCGATACTGTCCAGGCGGTGGTGCTTAGCGCCAAGCTGAAACGGATGACCGAGTGGAATCAGATGCGACGGGATGCCGCCGCTCGATACGACGCGCTGCTCGTTGATCTGCCGTCGGTGACGTTGCCGGTAACGTTGCCGGGCAACGATCACGTTTGGCACCTCTACGTGATCCGAGTTCCCGATCGTGACCGCGTGCTCGCGGAACTCAACGAGCGGGGTATTGGAGCCGGAATTCACTATCCGATTCCAATTCACTTACAAGGCGCCTACGCCGAACTGGGACAGGGCCCAGGTTCGTTCCCGGTTGCCGAGCGAGCGTCGGGACGAGATCATGTCGCTGCCGATGTTCCAGGGCATCACCGCGGACCAGCAGGCCGTAGTTGCGACGGCGCTTCGCGAGATTCTCGTAGGCTGAGATTCGCTGCTGCGGTGCTACACGGCCCGACGATCTAGTCGCGTTCCGGCCGGAGGCCGATGCCTAGCCAGATCGCGGCGATTCCAGCCAGTTCGTGCAGGGCCGCCTGGCCGTCCTCGGTGTTCTTCCACCAGCCGTCGGGGTTGAATGGATCAGAGGCGGAAGGGCGGACGATGGCGCTCATGCCGTCCGGGGCCAGTCGGTCCCAGAGCATCCGGACCCGGCGCGAGTGTTGCTTGGACGTCACGAGGATCGCGGAGGTGAAGTCGCGTTCGAGCAGCTGATCGATCACGGCCTGGACCTCGTCGCGAGTATTGAGGACCGGCGCGGGCAGGAGGCGGACTGATGCACGCGGCACGCCACGGCGCTGGAGTACCAGGCTGCGCCAGTAGTGCCCCGGCGGGCGGTCGATTCCGAGTTCTTGCAGCGCCAACGACTCCGGGGTCGGACTGATCGGAGCCAGCCAGATTTCGCGAGCGCGTCCCTCGCGGTAGATGTCGCCAGCCTCGATCGAGCGAAACGGCAGATGCCCTGCGTGCACGAAGATCACGTCCGCCGCTGCGAGTTCATCTTCCACGATCAGCCAGTTCCCGATGCCACGCAGCATCGCCGGCGCGGCCGTGGACAGCACGAAGAGCAGGACTGTGACGATGACGCCGATGCGCGCCCACCATCCGCGGGGTTGGGCGACGGCGGTCCCCAGCGGATCGTCCACGGGCGGGTGCCCGTCGGGAACCGTAGGTGTCACGGTGCACTCTCGATGCGATCCGCTACGACTGCAGCGAAGGGCAGCGCGCAGGTGAACGCCGGCGAAACTGCGTTGAGTATGTGCATCGATTCGTTGTCGCCTTCGAGGACGAAGTCGTCGACCATCTGGCCCGAGATGCGGTCCACGAGTTGGGCGCGGATTCCGGGGCGCCCCCAATCAGTGTAGTCGCTCGGATCGATGTCTTCGGCAAGCTGACCGGCCAGGCCGACCAGGTGGTGCCGCGACAGCTTTCGTACCTCGGACAGAGCGTGGCGTCTGAACGGCTGACCGCCGCGCACCAGCAGCCGGCCAACTTCGGTGGCGACTTCGACGGCGTCTCCCGCGACGAAGCCGCCCAGGCCGCCGTAGTGTTCGCGCCACAGTCCCGGCATCGCTGTCGGGCCGATTTTCACGCCGCCCGACGGAGTCACGGTGAAGTGCACGCCGAGGAAGGCGAATCGCGAATCCGGCACCGGATAGATGTGGGTCTGGAGTTGCTCCGAGTTGTTGCCGTAGAGATAGGCGCCGCGGAACGGAACCACGCGGTACCGGCTTCCGAAGCCGTAACTGCGTGCGACGCGGTCGGCATGTAGTCCCGCTGCGTTGATCACGTATCCGGGGTCGACGCTCCCAGCCGTCGTAACCACGGCTTCGGCGCGACGATCAACGAAAGCGGTTCCGGTGCAGACCTGGATGAGCTCCTGCTCACACCGCTCTCCGAGGTGCGTCATCAGGGTGCCCGGGTCGACCGAAGCTGTTGACGGCGACCATATGGCGGATTCCACGGTGCGTACACGAGGTTCGATCTCCCGGGCCGCCTCGGCCGAGATCCACTCGAGTTCCACGTCATTGGTCTGGCCACGCTCGAACAGCTGACGGAGCCCGCGCAGTTCGGTTTCCTGCTGCGTGACCACGAGCTTTCCGCACCGGCGGATCGGCAGCCGGAACTCCTCGTGATACTCGGTCCAGGCAGCACAGCCGTCGCGAGTGAGCTGCGCCTTCAGCGAGTCCGGCGTGTAGTAGAAGCCGGCGTGGAGCACACCGCTATTGCGTCCGCTCGCATGGGCGCCAACTTGATCCTCCTTCTCCAGAACCCGAATCACGGCGCGACGATGGCGCTTGCGGATCTCCAGCGCCACTGTGAGTCCCACGACGCCGCCGCCGATGATCAGGAAGTCGACTGTATCGGTCATGTGCGTAATGTAGCCTGCCGGCATGAAGCTGCTTCGTTACGGACAGAAGGGTACGGAACGACAGGCCGTCCAGGCGCCGTCGGGTGACTGGGTGGACGCGACCGAATTCGTTGCCCAGCGTGGCGGCGACTACAACGAGGAGTTCTTCTCGGCCGGCGGAGTGGCCGGGCTTCGAGAATGGATGTCGTCCCAATCGGATTTGCATCCGTTGGATCTGGCTGGCGTTCGGATCGGCGCGCCGATCGCTCGACCGAGCAAGATCATCGGGGTCGGCCTGAACTACCGCGAACACGCGGCCGAGACCGGATCGGACCTTCCCAACGAACCCAAGATCTTTATGAAAGCGACGACGGCCATGTCGGGCGTTTTCGATGATGTCGTCCTGCCGCCCGGGTCCGAGAGCACGGACTACGAAGTGGAACTTGCCGTGGTGATCGGGCGGACCGCAACGCGCGTCGCCGCCGAACAGGCGCTCGAGTCGATTGCCGGCTTCACGATCTGCATCGACTACTCGGAGCGCGACTGGCAAAAGAACCGTAGTGGTCAGTTCGTGAAGGGGAAGAGTGCAGACACCTTCGCGCCACTCGGCCCGTGCCTCGTGACGCCTGATGAACTCCGCGCCGAAGACGTGAGGCTCTGGCTCGCAGTCAACGGCGAGCCGCGTCAGGACTCGCGGACCTCCGAGATGATCTTCGGCGTCTCGGAACTCGTCGCTTCTATCAGCGGCTACATGACATTGCTCCCGGGCGATGTCATCACCACCGGCACGCCAACCGGCGTGGGTCTAGGACTCGATCCGCCGCAGTTCCTGCGTGCCGGAGATCGCCTCGAGTTCGGCATCGAAGGCATCGGCGAGGGGATCCAGAGCGTCGTCGCCTCGGCCTGATCCGCGACGCGCCGGAAGGTTCTGCGAAAAGACGTCTGGACGGTTCCCGGCAGTCCTCCGTACATACGCGTGAGGAGGACAAGTCTATGTACGACGACGGTTCGCGGAGTGATGGCGGGCGTGGAGACGCGCCGGAGACGATTTTTCGGGCGCTGAAGAACCGTCCAACCGATGAGGTTGACGGCGACGCGTTGTGGCGACGCATCGAGGGTGATCTCGAGCCGCATGGCATGAGGCAGGCCGGCTGGTTCCGGCGCATAGCTGAACTGGTGGGACTGAACGAGGCTCCAGCGATGCCCCAACTGGCGGCTGCGGGAGCAGTCGTCGTCTTGATGCTTGGCCTGGTGTGGTGGGCGCCGGCGATCCTTGGCCCAACGGGCCCGGTCGACGCCGTGGCTCCCACAGATGGGGCGGCGTCGCCTGTTCCGGGCGAAGGCGCGGTGGCTGAAGTGGCCACAGCGTGGCACCTCGAAGTTCGGCTCGTGCGCGGCTACGACGGTGCGGAGCCGGCCGACGCGATCGTGAGTGCCGGTGCCGGCGCCGGTGGCGCGGATCGACTTCTGGATCTCCGCGGCCCGCTGGCGGGCCTTCCCTTCGAGGATTTTGCCCTCGTGGGCCAGTGGCAGGGCGCGATGCAGCTCAATGAGACCACTGCGGCGCTGTCGGACGCGTTCGAACTCACTTTCGACGCTGAGGAAACGGTCGAGGGAATCGCGCTTGCCAACGTGATGCTGTCAGGTGCGGGCCGACCTCTCTTGGCCGACGAGCTCACTCTCGCGCCAGGCCAGCCCTACTTGCTCGGCGTCCAGGCATCCGGTGAGACCGACGACGTGGGGTCGCTTGTCCTGGCTGTTCGTCTCGTACCCGCCGATCCCGAGAACCCGGACGGTCGGCCCTAGCCGCAAGAATTCTGATGCCTGACTTTCGCTGCCGAATCGGAACCGTCGAGGGCGCCATTGCCGAGCGCTTCGTGAGCGCCGCCAATGCCGCGGCTGCTCGCGAGCAGCTCGTCGCTGATGGGCACGAGGTGTTCGACATCGCGCAGCGTTCCGGCGGGACGATCTTGCCGGCCTTGCAGAAGCTCGCCTCGATTCAGATCGGCGGCAAGAGCTCGGACGACGAAGATCCGGCCGGTCTCTTTGGGCGGGGTCGTCGACTCGCCCCGGGCGATCTGCTGCTCCTGAATCAGGAGCTCGCGGCCCTGATCAATGCCGGGCTGCCGTTGCTGCGTTGCCTGGATATCCTGCGCTCGCGCCGTAGCGGCACGCTCGTAGGCAGTGTCCTGGATCGTGCCCGCCGCCGGGTCGCGTCCGGAGCCAGCCTTTCTGGTGCCTTGCGTCCTGAGGTGGAACGCGTCGGCTTGCCGGAGCTGTTCGTCACCTCGCTTGAAGTCGGCGAAGCCAGCGGCGACCTGGTCACGGCACTACGACGCTATACGGCGCATCTGGAAAGTTCGTTGGTGCTGCGCCGCCGCGTCCGCGATGCCATGACCTATCCCATTGTGCTCGGAGTGGTGGCTGCGATTGTGGTCGTGATTCTGATCACTTTCGTGATTCCGCAGTTCGCCTCGTTCTATTCGGAATCGGGCACGGCCTTGCCGCTGAGCACGCGTGTCCTGTTGGGCTTCTCGGACTTCACGCAATCCTACGGACTCCTCTTTGTTGGCGCGGTGATACTAGGGCTGCTCTTCTACCGGCGCTGGGCGGCGTCCGAGCGCGGACGTGACGCGGTGCACGCGGCGAGGCTCAAGACGCCCTTTCTCGGGGCGCTACGTCGCCGTTACTTCGGTCTGGAGACTGCCCGTACGCTGTCGACTCTCCTGCGTGGCGGCGCCCCTCTTGTCGGCGCGATACGCGTGACTGCGGACGGTACGAGCAACCGGGCCTACCGGGCGCGTCTCCTCAAGACTGCCGAGCAGGTCAGTCACGGCTCGGATCTACACCACGCCCTGGAGCAGCACGGCCTTCTGGACCCTCTCGGCCTGGAGCTCGTGCAGGTCGGCGAGTCGACCGGTGCGCTCGAGGAGATGCTCGAACACGTCGCAGCGACCTACGACGAAGCGCTCGACCGGCAGGTCTCCACGGTGGTAGGGCTCGTCCAGCCCGCCATGTTGGTGGCCATGGGCGTGCTCGTGGCCGGCATCCTGCTGTCGCTCTACATGCCGCTGTTCCAGACCGTGCAGGCAGTCGGATGAGGGGGAACGCATGACGGAGCAATTGATCGCCTGGCGATCCCGCGCGGCGGAACTCGGGGTCGAATCGGTAGACCTCGACGAGATGCTGCTCGATCGCGAGCTACTAGCCGACGTCCCCATCGAATTGATGGTGCGACACGGCTTCGTGCCGCTGAAGCGCGAGGACGACGGCACGCTGTTGGTTGCGATGGCGGACCCCGCCGATGTTGCCTCGGTTGACGCGATGGAGGGCCTGCTAGACGCCAGCGTCCGGGTCGCGGCGGCGGCCCCCGACGCGGTGGAGCGTGCGCACCGTCGAGCCGGCGCGGGCGAACGCATTCTCGAGTCTGTACAGACCGCGTTCGAGCCCACGGTGGTAACCGACGATCTCGAGGATGCCGGCCTGACGCTCGCATCCCTGGCCACGGATTCCGGCCACCCGATTGTGCGACTGGTGGACACGACTCTGATGAACGCGCTCGAGCGGCGTGCGTCCGATATCCACATCGAGACACGGGACGATGCCGTGTGGGTGAAGTACCGCGTCGACGGCGTGTTGTATCCCGCCATGGAGCCGGTGGAGTTGCGACACCACGACGCCATCATCTCGCGCGTGAAGGTCATGTCCGACCTCGACATCGCCGAGAAGCGCGTGCCCCAGGATGGCCGTTTCAAGCTGAATCTCGGCGGTCGCAAGGTCGACTTCCGCGTGTCGATCATGCCGTCGATCCACGGCGAGGACGCGGTCATCCGTATCCTCGACAAGGAGTACCTGGCAGAGGAGTTCACCGACCTCCGTCTCGACGGGTTGGGCTTCTCCGACGCGCACATGGCTCAGTTGAGGAAGTACATGCGGGAACCCTACGGGATGTTCCTCGTCACGGGCCCGACAGGTTCGGGTAAGACGACAACGCTCTACGCCGGCCTTTCCGAGATCCGTTCGGAGGAGGCCAAGATCATCACGATCGAAGATCCCGTTGAGTACCAGTTGCCGGGGATCACGCAGATCCCGGTGAACGAGAAGAAGGGATTGACCTTCGCGCGTGGTCTGCGCTCGATCCTGAGGCACGACCCCGACACGATCATGGTCGGCGAGATTCGCGACCCGGAGACGGCCAACATTGCGGTGCAGTCGGCGCTCACCGGTCACCTGGTGTTCACGACCGTGCACGCGAACAACGTGGTCGACGTGATCGGCCGACTGCTCAACATGGAGGTTGAGGAGTACCAGTTCGTCTCGGCGCTCAATTGTGTTCTGGCGCAGCGTCTCGTCCGTGTGATCTGCCCGCGCTGCAAGCGCCCGGTCGAGCCCGATCTGACGCTGCTCGCAGACTCGGGACTAACCCTGGATGACCTCCAGGGCGCGACGCTATACGAAGGTGCCGGGTGCGACGACTGCCGCGGTACCGGCTATCACGGCCGTACCGTCATTGCCGAGGTGCTCGATCTATCGGATGCGGTGCGCGAGATGATTCTCGACCGACGGCCAACCTCCGAAATCAAGCGTCAGGCTGCTGCAGAAGGCATGCAGTTCTTGCGTGACTCCGCACTCGACAAGGTGCGTTCCGGCGAGACGACGCTTCAAGAAATCAACAAGGTGACGTTCGTCGACTGACGGGCGAAGGGAATAGACGTGGGCTGGTTTGGCAAGAACGAGAAAGCGGCGATCGGCATTGGCGCGCATGGCGTGCGCCTGTTGGTCGGTCGTGGCAACGGCACGATCGACGTGCTCTACGCCGGACGCGCGCCGCTTCCTGAGGGCGCCGTCAGGATCGGTCTGCGTGGTCCGATCTTCGATGACCGCGCGGCCGTGAGCGCTGCCTTGCGTGGCCTGGTTGAGAACGCCCGCGCAGAGGGACACCTGAAGCGCACTCCCGATCTCGTGGCGCTGCTCGCGGCTGATGGCACATTCAAGATGGCATCCGCTCCGATCGAGGGTGACTCTCCCAAACGCGCCGACGGTGACCGCATGTCGCGCTGGATACTTCGCGATCTGCTTCCGGTGGACGAGTCCGAGATTCGGGCCGACTGGACGCTCCGTCCGGCCGGCGAAGAAGAAGCTGCAAACGCACACCTGCTCAGTCTGGGCGGCGTGGATGCGGTCCTCTCTGAATACGAATCTGTGTCGGAGGAGCTGGGCTGGACCATCGGGCGGTTGCTTCCATGGAGTTTCGCAGCCGGCGCGGCGTTCCAGACGGGGAGCGACGAGAATTCAACGCAGGCTCCGGACCGCACGCTGGTGTTCTGCGATGCTGACGGGGCCCTTGGCGCTCTGCTGGAGAGCGGCGGGCGGCCTGCGCTGCACCGCTCCTGGCGCTCCGCGATCTCGGGCGACCTCTTGGGCGCCGAATTGCCGGCCCTGCGGCGCTACGTGAACGATCGTCTCGAAACGTCGATCGACGCTATCTGCCTGTGCGGAGAGGCCGACTGGGTTGCGGCGGCGAGCGGCTCGATGGAATCGGACACCGTGCTGCATACGCTCACTCCCGAGGCCGCGTTACGCGCGGCGCTGGAGGATTAACGTGAGCGACCACCAGCGGATTCCGTTCAATCTGGCCACTTTCCCGGTGGGTCGCGTGCGCGCCGCGCGGCGGGTGGTGGCACTGGTAAGCGCAGCTGTTGTGGTGCTCACCCTCGTCCACGCCGGGTTCTATCTGTGGGTGTCGCGCGCACCGGCGGAGATGGTTGTCGAGGCACCTGCCATCGAGCCAGAGCAGCTCCGCGCGTGGCAGTCAGAAGTCGACGGCCTGGCGGCAGTCGCCGACCTGGATCGTGCACGGGTGGCCGCCGACGCGGTTGTCTTGGGCAACGAGTTGGTCGGCTGGCGCACCATCCCGTGGCGCGCGATCTTCGCTGATCTCGAAGACGTCCTACCAGATCGCGTTCGGTTGGAGCTCGTCGCTCCGACGCTCGCTCAGGGTGGCGGGATCGAAGTGCAGATGACGGCCGCGGCCACGGACACCGGCCCACTGCAGGATCTGATCCTTGCCCTCGAAAGCCACGCGGCGTTTGTTGAAGTGTGGCCGCAGCGCGAGGACGCCGGCGTTGACGAGTACACCCGACTGACGCTCGCAGCGCGGTACGTGCCGCGGGAGTCGACCCCATGAAGCTGGACATGGGACCGGGCTTGAACGCGATGCGAATTCCGGCGCTGGCTTTGGCGGTTGTCGCCATCGCGAATGTCGCAGCGCTCTTCTGGGTCACGCTGCCAGCGTGGGACGCCAGCGCGGCCGCGGGAAGCGCCGGCGCAATGACTCAACAGGCGCAGGCCGCGATCGTTCCGGAATTGGAACGCGCACGACGCGTCTACGGCGGAGTGGCCTCCGCCGAGGCGAGCCTGGCAACACTGCGACAACGTGTCGGCGCGAGCAGCGGCACTGCCGCTGATGTGGTTTCGACCTTGCGCGCCGCTGTCGATGCGGCCGGCGTGAGAGCCGACCGCATCACCTATCAGACGCAGCCAGTCGCCGAACTCGGGCTGACGCAGTTGCAAGTGAACCTGCCGGTGCGCGGCGACTATCGCGGCCTTCGGCGGCTGCTCGATGCGCTCTTCGACGGCCCGATGTTCGTCGTTGTCGAACGCGTGAGCGCTTCCACTCCATCGCAGAGCGACCCGACCGGCGAACTCATGCTGGGGCTGGCCGCCTCGGTCTTTCTCGACCCGACGCGGGCCCGACCTGAGCATGAGGAAGTAGCGCCCTTCGCGGCTGAATCTGAGGGCGCCGCTCCCGCGCCAGTGGCCGACCCGGTTGCGGCAGTGGAGGCCCTCGTGAGTCGTCTACGCGGCCTGCCCGAGATTCCGTTGAGCAACGCCGACTTCCAGCTGGCGCTCGGCCGACTCGATATGCGCGGAGCGTCCGCTAGCGCTTCACGTCGAGACTTGTTCTCGGTAGTCCAGGAGCGTCCCGCCCAGCCGAGCCGAGCGGTTCAGCGTCGCCGCGAACGTGCCCAGAATTTCACCCCCGAGCCCGTCATGCCGTACGACCTGATCGGCGTGACGCGTACGAACACCGGACTTGTGGCCACGCTGGTCGACGGGGACCTGGTGCTGACGGTGCGCGAGGGGCAAGTGCTACCCGATGGCTATCGCGTGGCAGCAGTCGAAACGATGTCGGTGACCCTTGAGGCCGGCGCAGAGAGCACAAAGATTCCCCTTCGTCCGGCGGACGAAGATTGAACCCTGGAGAGCAACTCATGATGAACAACCGATGGAACCGTCATGCGATGCGTCGCGCGGCCGTTGCGGTCCTCGCGCTGGCGATGCTTGCCGGCTGCGCCTCCACAGGCGGCAGAAGCGAGAACATGAAGCGCGCCGATGCGTACGCGCGGGTAGGTGAATGGGACAACGCCATCACGTACTACCAGCAGGTTCTCCAGGAGAGTCCTGACGATCGCAATGCGCGGTCACAGCTGGTGCGTGCCCAGGCCAACGCGTCGCAGTTTCATCGCGTTGAGGCCGATCGGGCAGTCGCCGCAGGTGATCTCCAGCTCGCCCAACTGGAGCTCGAGCTGGCGGTCCGGCTCGACGGGACCAACCAGCTCGCGGTGGACCGACTCAACGACGTGAACGTCGCCCTCGAGAAGCAGCGCGACGCGCGCGAAGCCGAGAGAACGTCGATTGAGCGAGCGGTACAGCGGTCCCGCAACGCCGAGTCGCCGATTCCCACGCTGCGGCATTCAGCGACCGGGCCGATGTCATTCGATTATCGATCGGCTCGCCTCAAGCAGATCTATCGAGCCGTGGGGAATCTGGGCGACATCAACGTGCTCTTCGATCCGGATCTCCGGAACGCTGACAGCACGTTCTACCTGGAAGACGTCGAGTACGTCGAGGCGCTCAACGTGCTCACCGCCATGCACGGGCACTTCTACAGGGTGATGTCGCCGAACACGATTCTGATCAGCGACGACAGTCAGCAGAAGCGGCGGCAGTACTCGCCGCTCGTCATGCGGACGTTCTACCTGTCGAACGCCGATGCCGAGGTCGTGTCCGCATCGTTACAGACGATTCTCGGAGCACGGCAGGTCATGCCCGATCCGGCTTTGAACGCGGTCACGATTCGCGACACGGCCGAGGTCGTGGAAGTGGCCGAGAGCATGATCAGCAAGCTCGACAAGGCCCGCGGCGAGGTGCTCCTCAACGTGGAGTTGTTCGAACTCGATCGCAACGTCATGGATGACTACGGTCTTTCTTTGTCCGACTACGGTACGACGCTCTCGGTCAACCAGCCTGGTGGTGGCATCGGCGGCCCTGACGGGATCTCGCTCGCTGATCTCGGCGGCCTGACCACCGCGGACGCCTTCATCACGATTCCGTCGCTGCGCTACCAGTTCATGAAGCAGGACACTTCGTTCCGGCTCATCGCCCAGCCACAGCTACGCGCCTCAGATGGTCAGGCCTCACAGCTCCTGGTCGGCGAGCAGCGGCCGGTTGTGACGACCACCTTCAATCCCAGCAACACGTCGGGTGGCGACGTGATCCCGATCTCGACGACCGAGTATCGGGATGTGGGCATCGTGATTCTCGCGACGCCACGTGTTCACCATGACGGCATGATCACTCTGCAACTCGGCGTTGAAGTCACCGCAGTGCAGGAAGGATCAGGCGCCGAGGGGCAGCCGGTGTTCACGGCCAGGACCCTGACCACGACGTTGCGGCTCCAAGAAGGCGAGACGAACCTTCTGGCTGGTTTGCTTCGCGACGATGAGCGCACCACCTACACGGGCGTGCCCATTCTCTCGGACATTCCATTGTTGAAGGACCTGTTCGGTCGGACCCAGCGCGATGTGCTGCAGACCGACATCGTGATGTCGATTACGCCCTACATCGTTCGAATGGCAGACATCGACGACGAGGATCTGGAAGCGGTCTACGTGGGTACCGAGAACGCGATCGCCGGCGGCGGGCGCGGCCGCAACCGACGAGGCGGCGGCGGTGGAGGCGGTGGCGACGGTGAAGGCGACGACGTCCGCGAACTGACGGACCCGGTTCTGGTGTCCATCGAGCCAGCCGCGGCGTTCGCCAGCATTGGAGATCGCATCTCCATGGACGTCCGGGCCTCCGGCGAAGGGAGCATCAACAACGCCGGGCTTCGCGTGAATTGGAATTCCCAGGTGCTGCGCCTCATCGACGTGTCAGAGGGGAGCATGCTGAGCTCGGACGGCGCCGAAACGAGCTTCACGCATAACCAGGCCGGCCAGGGCACCGCCGCGATCGGAGTTGGCCGGGTTGGTGACGTGGGCGGGGTCGATCCGTTCGGCGCCATCGCCACGTTGGAGTTCGAGGTAGTCGGAGCCGGCGAGAGTCAGGTTCAGGTGGTGTCGGCCGCTCTGCGCGATGCGCAGGGGAGGCCGGTGGCGGTGGACTTCGAGCAGGCCACGGTGACTGTCGACCGATGAGAGAGCGCGGATTCACACTCATCGAACTCGTGATCGTTGTTGCGATCGTGGGGATCCTCGCGTCGGCCGCAATGCCGCTGGCGCGCTGGAGTGTGAAGCGCAACCGCGAATACCAGTTGCAGCAGAACCTCCGGATTCTCCGCATCGCCATCGATCGCTATCGGGATGCGGCGCAGTCCGGCCTGATCGAGGTTCCCGAGGGTGCGAGCGGCTATCCGCCCAGTTTAGATGTTCTCGTCGAGGGTGTTCCGCTGATCGGTCAGATGCCACCGGTCCCGCCCGGTGCGGCGGACGACTATGACGCCACCGGGCCCGGCCTCACGGGCGGGCTTCAGGCGCAGCTCGAGGCTGGCCAGCAATCGGCGCAGGGCGTTGGAACTGTCGGCGCGGCCGGCTCGCTCAGCGGCTCTGTCTCCGGCGGCATCGGGTCCAACGGCGCGCGCCAACAAGGACAGACGCTGTCGCAGGGCGGGGCGCAGAATCGACTTGGCCTTGGCGGGCAACGGAGCCAGGGGCTCGCAGGCGCCAACGCGACCGGCGCCGGGGGGCAGATGCGGATGGGCTCTCGGGCCACGTCCGCACTTGGCATCCAGGGCGCAGAAGACAGCACGACTCCTGGCGCCTTCGGCGGCGGGTTGGGGCAGGCGGCCGAGCCGGCCCAGCCGCTCATCGGTCCGGACGGTCAGCCAGTGAAGCTCATGTTCCTGCGACGAATCCCCGTGGACCCGTTCACGGGGAAAACCGACTGGGGTGTGCGCTGCTACGGTGAACCGCCGAGCGACCGCCTATGGTGCGGTCGCGACGTCTTCGACGTGTTCTCGAAGGCTCTCGGCGACGCGATAGACGGCACCAAATATCGAGACTGGTAGGAGAGCGCATGCTACCCACGGTGGACACGGACGTTGCAATCATCACGGGGCCGCGTGAGCTCCAGTTCGAGCAAGAGACGCTGGTTCTGGAAGGCATGGGTCCTCGAGAGGTTGGCGCCGAGACGCTCTATACGGCGGTCTCTCCTGGGTCCGAACTCGCCGCCTACGAAGGGCTACAGGTGCTGAGGCCCGATCGCGCCCACTCCAAGGCGGTTGGCTACTGCAATCTCGCGCGGGTCATCGGGTGCGGCGAATACGTGAGCCGCTATCGGCCGGGGGATCTCATCCTGACTCTGGAATCGCATCGCAGCCATTTCGTCTGCGGCGATGACGAGATCCTTCTGAAGTTGCCGCCAGGCGACTACGACGCGGCGCAACTGCGCGCTGCCGCGACGACCTATCTGTTTCATCAGGGCTACGCAGCGCTGCTCGCCGGCGAGCTGAAACCAGGTCAATACGTCGCGGTCGTCGGTCTGGGTACGCTGGGGCTTGGTGCCGTCTCCGTGGCCAGCCGCTTTGGCGCGCGCGTCTTCGGCCTGTCCAATCAGGAGGCGTCGCGCGAAGCGGCGCTGCGCGTCGGGGCGCGCCGTGCGTTCGACAAGAGCCACCGCGACGAAGCCCTCGCGACTTTCCGCGCGGAAACCGCGACCACCGGTATCGATCTGGTGGTGCTCACGAGCAGCAAGTGGGAGGACTATCGGCTGGCGGTCGAGATTGCGCGCGCCGGGGGGCGGGTCTGCATCCTGGGATTCCCCGGACGCCGTGAATCCGAGATTCCGTTCAATCCACTCGATCCGACCTGGTTCTATCGGAAGCAGCTCGCGGTGATCGCGTGCGGCTACACGCCCGACGTGGATATCGATCCTCGAGACATCCGGTTCACCATCCGTCGTAACTGCGCCTATCTTCTTGAGCTGATCCTGGCTGGCGAATTGCCGGCCACCGAATTGATCTCGGACGTGGTGGGCTACCGGGACCTGGGCAGTGTCTACGAGCGCATCGCTGCCCGTGAAGCTGGATTCCGCAGCGCGGTGATCACCTGGCCTGGGGCCCGTGACGATGCGGCTCCCGAGGGCGTGCTGCCGTGAGCCGCACACGGCGCCCCGCAGCCGGCGAAGCGGGTTTCTCCTTGCTGGAACTCATCATCGTGATGGCGGTGCTGGGAATCCTGGTGGCCTTCGCGATTCCGGCCTATCAGGACGCCACGCTGCGTGCCAAGGAGGCGGTCCTCAAAGAGGATCTCCAGCGCCTCCGAGAATCACTGGAACAGCATCTGGTCGACAAGGGCGTGTACCCCGAAGCCCTCGAGGATCTCGTCGACCTTGGCTATCTGCGACAGATTCCGGTCGATCCGATCACACGCTCGTTCGATACGTGGGAGATCGAGATCGCGCCATGGATGATGGTCGACCAGGGCCAGCCGGCGGGGATCTGGAATGTGTTCTCGGGCTCCGAGGAGCAAGCCCTCGACGGATCGTTCTACCGTGAGTGGTAGGAAGTCGATCAGAGCGGAAGACGGCTACACCCTGGTGGGGCTGCTGATCGTCGTTGCCGTGGTCAACATCAGCCTGGCGGTGGCCGTGACTTCGTGGCGAACGCTCGATCAGCGTGCGCGCGAAGCCGAGCTGATCTGGCGTGGCGAACAGATCGCTCAAGCGATTGCATGTCACGCAGCGACAGCTGCCGGCGAGCCGCTCGAGAACCTGGAGCAGTTGGTCGAGAGCAACTGCTTGCGCCGGCTCTATCGCGACCCGATGAGCACGGACGGCGAGTGGCGTGTTCTGCGTCGATCGGACATCGCCGACGGCACCATCGCGGCGCTACGCGGCGAGTCGATCGCCGACCCGTCCAACGCCGGGGAAGAAGTCGGAGGTGATGGCTTGCAGCTCGGTGCGGGCGTCGCGCTGCAGCGCCCCCAGCTCCAGAGAATCGGAACTGGAGTCGGTGGCGGCGACGCGGTCATCGGCGTCATGACGACCCGTACCGGTCCCGCACTGCGGGTGTGACAGACTTTCGAGCGCTACGAAGCGTGGCTCTTCATCGGCGCCCAGGGCGACTCCTAGACCGCCTCGGACGGCCAGTGGGAGGTTCTGGATCGACAGATCGAATCAGTTCTGGTCACTTCTGGCCAGAAAACATCCCTTTTTATCTTTAGAAATCATCATTAGTCCTCGTATCCTTGCTCTGATGCATCAAATACGTTGGCAAGGCGTACGGACGCCAGACGTGACTCATGCGTGTACGCGTGGGCGCCGTGGCCGTCTGTATTCAGGAAGGCCCGCAGTGCGCGGGCAATTTGCCGTGTCCTCAGGACACGGCCTCAGGAGAGGTGTCTGCATTGGGTGAACCTGCACGCAAACCTAACGGGGGAGATCGCGCCGCCAATCGGCAAGGCGCGACCACCACTCGTCTGGGCAAGCTCGTCGTGCAATCCGGCCTCGTGTCGGAGAACGATCTCGAGCGTGCGCTGCAGATGCAGGCGGAAACCGGTGAGCGGCTGGGCAACCTGCTGGTCGTGCTGGAGCTCCTTACGGAGGAGTCCCTGGTCGAGTTGCTTGCGCAGCAGTTCGGCGTGTCCGCGGCGGATCTCGACAACCTCAACGTTCCCGACAACATCCTGAGTCTCGTCCCTCAGGACATGGCGCGCCGCTATCTGGCAGTGCCAGTCGCGGCTGACTCGCAGAACCTCAGTCTGGCGATGGTTGATCCGACCGACGTCGTCGCGATTGACGACATCGAATTCGCGACGGGACTCCGCGTCCAGCCGATGGTTGCCGCCGAGCGTGCGATCAACGAGGCGATAGGTCGACTCTACGGCGACCAGGCCGAAGCCAAGATGCGCAAGATGATGACGGATCTCGAGACGGAGATCCGTGGTCCCGGCGATCTCGAGATCGTTGAAGAGGCCGAGGACTTCGATCTTGCGAAGCTCTCCGAGGAGAGCGGCGAAGCGCCGGTCATCAAACTCGTCAACCTGCTGTTGACCGACGCCCTGCGCCGCGGCGCGTCCGATATCCATATCGAGCCATACGAGAAGCGGCTTCGCGTTCGGTTTCGCATTGACGGCCAGCTCTACGAGGTGATGGACCCGCCCAAGAACATGCAGCAGGCGATGGCCTCGCGCGTGAAGATCATGGCGGAGCTCGATATCTCGGAGCGGCGGCGGCCTCAAGACGGTCGTATCAAGATCCGCATGCGGCTGGACGAACGCATGCGCGAGCTCGACCTCCGTGTTTCGACCTTGCCTACGATCTGGGGCGAGAAGATCGTCATGCGGCTCCTGGATCCCGAAGGCCTCAAGCTCAACCTGGCGGATCTCGGTTTCGAGAAGCAGTCGCTCGACAGGTTCACGGAAGCGATCCGCATGCCTTACGGCATCGTGTTGGTCACCGGACCCACCGGTTCGGGCAAGACCAACACGCTCTACTCAGCGCTGGCCAATATCAACGATATCGACACAAACATCATGACGGCCGAGGATCCCGTCGAGTTCAATCTCGAGGGCATCAACCAGGTCCAGATCAACGAGACTGTCGGCCTCAACTTCGCTACAGCACTGCGCTCGTTTCTGCGCCAGGACCCGGATGTGGTTCTCGTTGGTGAAATTCGTGATGGGGAAACGGCGAACATCGCTATCAAGGCGGCGCTCACGGGTCATCTCGTTCTTTCGACGCTTCACACCAATGACGCACCTTCCACGATCAACCGTATGGTTGACATGGGCGTCGAGCGGTTCCTGGTCTCGTCATCCGTTCAGCTCATCGTCGCCCAGCGACTTGTGCGGCGCCTGTGCAAGAAGTGTCGCGAGGTTGCGACGGTCGATCCGGAAGCATTGATCGAGGTTGGATTCGCTCCGGAAGAAGCCATGGCAGTCACCGTGTTCCACCCTGTGGGCTGCGAGAACTGCAATGACACGGGCTACAAGGGTCGAATCGCGCTCTACGAGGTGATGCAGGTGACGCCGAAGGTGCGCGACATGGTGGTCAACGGCGCCACTAACGCCGAACTTCGCGCCACGGCGCGCACCGAGGGCATGATCACCCTGCGCGAAAGCGGCTTGGTGAAAATCTGGCAAGGTATTACCTCTGTTGATGAGGTTCTCAAGGAGACGACGCTGTGAAGTTCGTTGTGACGGGTGGCGCAGGATTCATCGGTTCGCACCTTGCGGCGCGGTTGGCCGAGTTCGGCCACGACGTCCTCGCGTTCGACAATCTGAGCTCCGGCAACCCCGACAATGTCTCGGCGGTCCAGGCGGCCCTGCCGGAGGGCAGCGGCACGTTGGCCCTGATCGAGGCCGACATTCTTGATGCCGACGCGCTTGCCAGCGCGATGTCCGATTGCGACGCGATTTTCCATCAGGCGGCGGTCGCCTCGGTGCCGCGGTCGTTCGCCGATCCGGCGAGAAGTCTGCGCGCCAACGTTGAGGGCACGGCGGTGGTGTTGGAGTGTGCGCGCGCCATGGAGATCCGCACTGTCGTGATGGCGAGCTCTTCGTCCATATACGGCGACACGCCGACGCTGCCCAAACACGAGGCCATGCCGCGGACCCCCATGTCGCCCTACGCGCTGTCGAAAGCGGTCGACGAGCAACTCCTCGAGATGTGGACTCGCACCTATGGAATGCGAACGGCCGGGCTCCGGTACTTCAATATCTTCGGACCGCGTCAGGATCCGAACTCGGAGTACGCCGCCGTCATTCCGAAGTTCATCACGCGCATGATGCGCGGCGAGAGTCCGGTGATCTACGGGGACGGAATGCAGTCTCGCGACTTCACCTACATTGACAATGCAGTCGCCGCGAATCTACGCGCGGCTGGCCTCGATCCCGCAACGGGCGAGAGTGAAGACACGGCTTCGGAGCCACGATTCGTCGCGGCCAACATCGGCATCGGCGAGCGCTACACGCTCCTGGATGTCGTCACCCAGTTGAACGACATTCTGGGCACTTCCATCGAGCCGATCTTCGAAGCGGGTCGTATCGGCGACGTGCGGGACTCCCAGGCAGCCATCGATGTCGCGCGTGAGGAGTTCGGGTACACACCGCTGGTCTCTTTCCGCGAGGGCCTCGAACGCACCGTCGCGTCGTTCCGTGACGTCGGGCAGACACGCGCCACCGCGTAGCCACGCGGTGGCCGAGCCGGCCCCGCAGCACGTGCCCGCCGCGCCGGGCACTCATACACGGAAATCGACCCGTCCCGTCCGTCCGTGAACCCCCAGAGGCCGTAGTTTGCTCGTCACGGCCTCGGTTGGGTAGCGTCGAAGTGACTTATAATAACTAATACTGATCATCCGATAAATTTTGTGACCAAAAGGGATTTACACACACGAATTCGATGCAATACATTGCGGGTGCATGTCAAACGGCGGTTAGGCGTGTATTTGCCTCAAAAGACGATTTGAAGCGTCTTGTGAGGTGATCATGGCGTTCTCGCGCATTGATGGAGCCCAGGATGAGCCACCCCGCTCAGGCCTTACAATCACGAGCCCTCGACTCCGCCGGATCTGGCGGAGTTGCTGCGGCAGATGATCGACTCCGGTGCCTCGGATCTACACATTACCTCCGGCGTCCCGCCGCAGATCCGCCTTGACGGAAGCCTCCGCCCGATGGAGTACGCGCCCCTCGACGAGCGCGCCACGCAGTCGCTGCTGTACTCCGTAATGACGGACGACCAGAAAGCGCGCTTCGAAGAAACTCTCGAGTGTGATTTTTCTTTCGGCGTAGCAGAGATGGCGCGGTTTCGCGCGAACGTATTCATGCAGCGCGGCACCGTTGCCGGCGCGCTTCGAGTTATTCCGTGGCGGATTCCGGGGTTTGACGAACTCAAACTGCCGCCAGTGCTCCGCGATCTGTGCGAAAAGCCACGAGGACTCGTGCTTGTCACGGGACCGACTGGATCCGGAAAGAGCACCACGCTTGCTGCGATGATCGACGTGATCAACGAGACGCATTCGGATCACATCATCACGATCGAGGATCCGATCGAGTATCTGCACACGCACAAGAAGTCGATCGTCAATCAACGCGAGCTCGGCCAGGACACGCGAGCATTCTCGGCGGCTATGCGGTCGGCGCTTCGCGAGGACCCCGATGTCGTTCTGATTGGTGAGATGCGTGATCTCGAGTCCACCGAGCTGGCCCTGAAGCTTGCAGAGACGGGGCACCTCACGTTCGGGACGTTGCACACGAATGGCGCTGTGCAGACGATCAACCGCATCATCGATGTGTTTCCCGAGGGCCAGCAGTCTCAGATCCGCACGCAGCTCTCGTTCGTGCTCGAGGCTGCCGTGTCACAGACCCTGTTGCCGCATGCGTCGGGCAAGGGCCGGGTACTGGTTCAGGAGTTGCTCATCCCGAACGCGGCGATTCGGAACCTCATTCGCGAGGACAAGATCCATCAGATCTATTCGTCGATGCAGTCGGGCCAGGCCGGCCACGGCATGAAGACTTTCAACCAAGATCTCGTACGCCTCGTCGCCGAAGGTCAGATCACCGTGGAGACGGCCATGTCGGCATCTCCAGATCAGAGTGAGCTGGCGGCGACTCTCGAGCGCGCGCAGAGCGGACAAGGCCCCGTGGCGATGCGGCGGCCGGATCAAGAACGTCGCGGACGTCGTCCGCGCGGGCGGAGGTAGCCCATGGCTCAGTACCAGTACACCGGCGTGGGCCGCGACGGCGGAATGACCTCGGGCCAACTCGTCGCGGGCTCCGCAGACGAAGTCGCGCAACTCCTGCGCAAGCAACGAATTCGTGTCACCAAGATCGAGCCAATCGGAGAGAAAAAGAAGGTCACGCTTCCCTTCGGGCTCGGCAATCGGTCCAAGGTTACGCAGGAGGAGGTCGCGGTATTCACGCGCCAGTTCTCCGTGATGATCGACGCCGGGCTGCCGCTCGTTCAGTGTCTCGACATCCTGTCCAAGCAGGCTGACAACGCGCATCTTGGCGACGTTCTAGCCGACATTCGCGGCGAAATGGAGGGTGGGGCAAACCTGGCAGACGCCATGGGGCAGCACCCGAAGGTCTTCAGCGAGCTGTACTGCAACATGATCGCGGCCGGTGAGGCTGGCGGTATTCTCGACATCATTCTGCAGCGCCTCGCGCAGTACATCGAGAAGGCTGTGAAGCTCAAGCGAGCGGTGAAGTCGGCCTCGATCTATCCGGCCGTCATCATCTCCGTGGCCTGCACGGTGGTGCTCGTCATTCTGTGGAAGGTCATTCCGACCTTTGCCACTTTGTTCGCGGGCTTGGGCGCGCAGCTCCCGTTGCCCACGCGCATTGTCGTGATGGCGTCGAACTTCGTGGCGCAGTTCATGCCGTTGATCATCGCGAGCATCTTCATCGGAGTCTTCGCGCTCCGTCGCTACTACAAGACCGATTCAGGTGAGCTGGTGATCGACAAGATCGTGCTCAAGATTCCTGTTGCCGGAATGCTGCTCCGCAAGATCGCTGTGGCGCGTTTTTGTCGGACGCTCGGGACGTTGGTGTCCTCCGGAGTGCCGATCCTGGAAGCCCTCGGTATTACCGCGGAGACTGCGGGCAACCGCGTGGTGAAGGATGCGATCATGGCGACGCGCCGGAGCGTTGAAGGTGGCCGCTCGCTGGCCCGTCCGCTGCCTTTCCGCCGATGGTTACGCAGATGATCGGGGTCGGTGAAGAAACCGGGGCGCTCGACACCATGTTGACGAAGATTGCAGAGTTCTACGAGGACGAGGTCGATACGGCGGTCGAGGGCCTTATGGCACTACTCGAGCCCGTCATGATCGTTTTCCTCGGCGTCGTGATTGGCGGCATCGTGGTTTCGATGTACCTGCCGATGTTCGACCTGATCAACAAGATCTAGGAGTAGGTCAACGAGACGAGTCGCAGGCTCAACGCGAGCTGTCGGCGTCTGGTCGAGAAAGGGGACGTTCTCGGCCAGCCGTCGGACTCGTCGGCCGATACGAGTTTTCGCACTGCTTGAGGGCGAAAGCGCTGAACGGGGTCACGGGCAACCGTGGCCCCGTTCTTCTTTCGGCCCGGCTGCTAGAATTCCCACGGGGCTAACGGGGGTCTGATGGCTAGCGAACACGGTTTCGAGCACCTGGCGAATCTACGCCGGTTGTTGCTTTTCCGGACGATCACGGCGACGGCACTGCTATTGCCGATCCTCTACTACCAGGTTCTTATCGGCACCGAGGGTGGCCTCGGGCCGGTCTATGGCCTGATCGGCGGCCTCTACGGCGTGAGCTTGGTGCATGTGCTCGTCCAGGAGCGTTTCCCGGGATGGGGGAGCCAGGTCGTATTCCAGATCACGCTTGATGTGCTTCTCGCCACCGCGCTGATCTACGTGATGGGTGGAATCCGCTCGCCGCTGGTCTTGCTCTATCTGTTGATCGCGTTTGCCGCCGGTGTCATGACTCGCCCGCCGACCGCCTTGGCCATCGCCTGTCTGAGCGGCGTGTCATTCGGACTCATGGGGCACATGGAGTTCGCCGACTGGTTGCCGGCAATCGACAATCCGTTCCGCGCCGTGACTGAACCGGTTACACCGCCGGAGCTATATCTGCGGATTCTGATGGTGCTCGTCTCTACCGGCGTCGTGGCCGCTGTGACTTCGCGCTACGGCGAGCGGTTGCGATCAACCCGCGCTGCATTGGCGAAGGAGCGCACGGCGCTCGAAGCCCTTGAACGTCTCAATCAGCAATTGCTCGCCGGAATGAGCAGCGGTTTGATCGCGACGGACTCGCGAGGTCAGGTCGTTGCGTGCAACCGTGCGGCACAACGGATCACCGAGCGTGATGAGAAGACGCTTGTTGGCACGCATGTCCGCGAGATATTCGGACTCAGTGCCGCGGACTACGACGAACTCGGCGCGCGGCTCGCCGACCGCCAGATCTACCGGACGGAGCGACTCGCCCCTCTGTTGGACGGCACCCTGCGGAGCATTGGGATGAGCGTCACGCTCGTCGAGGACGCAGCCAGCTCCGATTCCCTCGCAGAGCCCTCGGGCGAGCCCATTCGTTCCGCGTGGTCCGTGGGCGGATCGGGCCCGATGGCCGGCGGCTACATCTTCATGTTTCAGGATCTCACCGATATCAAGCGCCTGGAACGCGTTTTCTGGATGCGAGAGCGAATGGCCCTTCTCGGCGAGATGGCTGGCTCGCTGGCCCATGAAATCCGAAATCCGCTGGCGTCGATCTCGGGTTCGCTTCAGATGCTGCGCCGGGACGGCGTTGCCAACGATCGTCAGAGAGCGGACGACCTCATGGGGATCGTGACGAAGGAGTCCGAGCGTCTCTCGCGAATTATCGAGGGGTTTCTCGACTACGCCCGACCCGAGCAACTCGAAGCCGAAGTCACCGACCTGGTGGTTCTCGCGCGAGAGACCACGACCCTGTTGGAAAACTCGTCCGAATTGCACGCCGATCATAGCCTCGTCGTCGAAACGGAAGCGCCTACGGTCGACGCATTGGTAGACGCGGCACGCGTGAATCAGGTGTTCTGGAACTTGGCGCGCAACGCCTTGACAGCAATGCCGGACGGTGGCCAGCTCACCATCCGGCTCATGCGAACTGCCGCCGGCGCCGAGGTCGTCTTCGAGGATCAAGGGCGTGGCATGAGTGGCGAGCAGATCGATCGCATCTTCCGCCCGTTCGTGTCGGAGGGCGGCACGGGGCTTGGGTTGGCGATCGTCTACCGCATCATGGAGCAACACGGAGCGCGGGTCGAAGTGGAATCGGAAGGCGGGAAGGGCAGCGCGTTCCGGTTGCATTTCGACGATACGAACGTTCCACGCCAAGGCGACCCCGTCGTGGTTGTTGAGCCGGCCACTGAGACCGCGTCGCGAGAGTTCAACAAGCTCCGTCGTTCGGTGCGGGCGGAGTAGTCGAGTTTCGCCAGCGCGATCGTACGGAGAGCCCGACGATCCAAGCTGATGGCCGTCTGTGAAGTTGTCCATTGGCCGGTTCGGGCAGGCCCTCCGTATATTCTGAAGTGGGGGCTGCGCGAGGGACTTGTAGCGGCCTGCAGTCGATAGCCCTCCACCACCACGCCCCGGGAGGGGCCAGGAGATGACTGGCTTGAGCCGGATTCTGATCGTTGACGACGAGCAGAGCATGCGCGAGATGCTCTCGTACGCACTCGACAACGAAGGTTGGGAGGTTCTGACCGCCGCCGACGGGGCGGCGGCCGCGGTAGCACTGCAGACCGAACCTGTGGATGTCGTGGTGTCGGATATCCGGATGCCGGGCATGGATGGTCTGGAGCTTCTGCGCCACGTTACCGATAGTGCTCCGCAGACCTCGGTCATCCTGATGACTGCGCACGCGAGCACTGACACCGCGATCGAGGCCCTTCGGTTGGGCGCGTATGACTACGTAACGAAGCCGTTCGACGTCGACGAGCTCAAGATTTCGGTTCGACGGGCTCTCGACGAACAGGCGCTTCGCCGCGACAACCAGTTGCTTCGACAGGAACTCGCGGACCGGAACAGCTTCGGCAACCTGGTCGGCGGATCCGATGCGATGCATCGGGTTTTCGAGTTGATCCGTCGAGTCACCGACTCGACCTCCACGGTCCTGGTGATCGGAGAGAGCGGCACCGGCAAGGAGCTCGTGGCGCGCGCCATCCACTACAACGGATCGCGCGCGGCGGCCCCATTCGTCGCGGTGAATTGCGCGGCGCTCCCGGCGCATTTGCTCGAAAGCGAACTCTTTGGTCACGTGAAAGGGGCCTTTACCGGCGCGGATCGTCACAAAGAGGGTCTCTTTGAAGCCGCGGCCGGCGGCACGATCCTCCTCGACGAGATTGGCGACATGCCGCTCGAGATGCAGCCCAAGCTGTTGCGTGTCCTGGAGGATCGCAAGGTGCGGCGCGTTGGGTCGACCTCCGATGTGGATATCGAAGTCCGCGTCCTGGCCTCCACCAACAAGAATCTCCGCGCGGGAGTCGAGTCGGGCAAGTTCCGCGAGGACCTCTTCTATCGGTTGAACGTGATCCAGGTCGACCTGCCGCCGTTGCGCGACCGGCTCGAAGACGTTGCCCTGCTGGCAGAGCACTTCCTGGAGCGTCTGCGCACCGAGACCGATGTCGGGGTCCAGGGATTCGAATCGCAGGCGATCGCGTCGCTCGAGGCGCATGACTGGCCCGGCAACGTCCGCGAGCTGGCCAACGCCGTGCGGCACGCAGTCACGATGGACCCGGGTGAGTGGATCTCGGTCGCGAGCCTGCCGCCGACTGTTGTCGGGGCGGAAGGCGCGGCGTCGGCCGGGTTGGTCCGTGACGCGGTTGACGCTTCTGGCCGCTCCGGCCCCGATAGCCCGCATGGGCCACTCGACAATCTCGACCTCGAGGCGCATCTGGATGGCGTCAAGCGAGACTACATGTTGCGAGCGCTCGAGCAGTCCGACGGCGTACAGACCCGGGCCGCGGAGGTTCTGGGCATGTCGTTTCGTTCCTTCCGGTACTACGCGAAGAAGTTCGGACTCGGCGACGGGGCCGACGGATGATCCAGAGAGTGACAATTGACGTCACTTATCGGGTGACATCCGTTGTCATGGTGTCAACAATTGTCTCGAATCGTCGTCGTAGTCTAACGACACATCGTATTGAATCTCAAAAACTATTAAGAGTTATCGAAAGTCATCATAACGCATCTTAAGTCATAAATTCTTTGAATCCAGTAACTTAGGTGTAGGGCGTCGCTACGTTTTCATAGCTGATCGTGTGTTTTTCTCGTTTTTAAGGCGTTTGATCATGCTTTGGCATGAGCATTGCTCTTAAGCGGGGCACAAGTAATTAGCAGGGCACCGGGTAGCTGAGTCGCACAACGCGGCGGCCCCAGCCCAAAAAACGGGGTCGCCCCCCACACCTGGAGGTTTCCAGATGAACCTGAAGCGCGAACAGGGCGGTTTCTCGCTCATCGAGCTCCTGATTGTTGTCGCGATCATTGGCATCATCGCCACGATCGCTGTGCCGCAGCTCCTCGACGCTATCGATCGTGGCCGCCAGCGCCGCACGATGGCTGACATGCGCAACATCGCTACGGCGAACGGTACCTACCGCGTTGACGAGGGTGCTTACGCCTCGGCGCTGTCCGATCTGTCGCCGACCTACATGCAGGTCGTGCCGGCGAACGATGGCTGGGCCAACGCGTTCCAGTACAGCATCAGCAGCGGTTCCTACACGCTCGAGTCCTACGGCTCCAACGGTGCTGACGGCCCGGTGCCGACCGCGCCTTGGGTCAACGGTCCCTACGATGGTGACCTCGAGCTCACGAACGGTCAGTTCACGCAGGCGCCGACGGGCCAGTAATAGCCGAACGATCAGCGCTAGACCTAACCGGGCCCTCGACGGATCACCGTCGGGGGCTCGGTGTTTTTTGGTAGACTTGCGCGCGGTGAGTGCGGCGCCCGCAAGGGCACGGAAACCGGCCGGGGGGGTCGGGAGCCGCGTTGACTAGGCGCTTACCTTGGGGTGGATCGGATGTCGGTCGTTCGCTTCGAACACGTTGCGAAGTCGCTGCCGCACGGTTTCTGGTTGCGGCGCAAGGACGTTCTTCGCGACGTTTCGCTGAGCATCGAGCCTGGTGAGGTTTACGGTTTTCTTGGGCCCAATGGCGCGGGGAAGACCACTTCGCTGAAGTGCCTGCTCGGTTTGCTGAAACCCGATTCCGGAAGCGTGGAGATTCTCGGCCGGCCAGGCTCGGACCCGGCGGCCCGCGAACGTCTCGGCTATCTACCAGAGCATCCGTATTTCTACCCGCACTTGACCGGTCGCGAGCTCGTCGACTACTTCGGCCGCTTATTCAGCCTGCCCGCAGACGTAAGGGTTCGTCGCCGCGACGAGTTGATCGAACGCGTGGGCATGTCGGATCGCGCCGACCAGCCCATCAAGCAATATTCGAAGGGCATGCTGCAGCGCATCGGACTGGCGCAGGCCCTCATCAATGACCCCGAACTCGTCGTGCTCGATGAGCCGATGTCGGGACTCGACCCAGTCGGTCGCCGCGAGGTCAAGGACATCATCCTCGACCTGAAGGCCAAGGGGACCACCGTTTTCTTCTCAAGCCACATCCTCGCGGACGCCGAGACGTTGTGCGACCGGGTCGGGCTGCTGTTTGACGGTCGTATTGTCCTGGAGTCGGGAGTCGACGAACTTCTCGAGGGGCGAGTGGAGTACTGGGACGCGACCTGCGACGACGTGTCGCCGGACAAGCTCCCGGGATATCAATCGCGCGCCACTCAGGGCGGCCGCTTGTATTTCAGGATCCCCAGTGCCGAGCAGCTGGATGCTTGGATCGACGCGGTGCGAGGCGCGGGCGGGCGAGTTGTGCAGGTGTCGCCTCACCGCCACACCCTGGAGGACTACTTCATCGGAGCCGTGCGCGGCGAAAGAAGTTCAGATGAAGGCGCTGAACTGGAGGAGTCGGCATGAGCGGCAGGCTGTGGGCGATCGCGAACCACACCTTCAAGGAGGCCGTCCGCGACCGCATCCTCGTGCTCTTTCTTATTTTCGCGTTCGCGATGATGGCCGCCTCAACAGTCCTCTCGTGGCTCACTGTCGGCAGCGAACTCAAGATCGTCACCGACCTCGGGCTCGGTGCGCTGGCGATATTCGGCACCGCGATCGCGATCTTCATCGGCATCACCCTGGTTCACAAGGAAGTCGAGAAGAAGACGATCTACGCCGTGCTCGCCAAGCCGGTCAGTCGTTGGGAGTTTCTCGTCGGCAAGTATTTCGGCCTGATGCTGACGCTGGCTGTTGTGACGGGCCTGATGGCGGTGTTCTACACCGCGCTTGTCTGGTGGAAGGGTGGTGAGTTTCCGTCACATCTGTTCGCCGCCGTGCTACTGACGTACATGGAACTGTCGATCATCACGGCAGTAGCGCTCGTTTTTTCGAGTTTCACCACACCAATGCTCGCGGCGGTGTTCACGGTCGCGGTCTACGTTGTCGGTCACCTGACTTGGGGACTCGCGAGCTTCGTGGATCTGGCGCCCGGCGCCGGAACGCAATCGTTGGTCACAGTGCTCTATTACATCCTGCCTGACCTTGAGACCTTCAATATCCGGAGTCGCGTAGTGCACCGCTTGCCGGTCACCACGGGCTACGTTGTTGATGCCGTCGGATACTCATTGGCCTACACGGCGGGAATGCTCGCCCTCGCGACCGTCCTGTTCCGGCGACGCGACCTCACATGATGCGCCTGCCACCGGCCGCGAGCCGGATCGCGCCATGGGTTGTTCTCCTGGTCTGTTTGGGTGGCTGGGTCATGCCGCAGAAGTCGCTCGACTATCGGCGGGCGCGGTGGGTGGACGCGGACCAATTGCTCTTCCTCCCGACCGGTGAGTATCTGAGCGCCGCCAGTCTCGGCTACCAGGTGCTGGTCGCCGACGCGTTGTATCTCTGGAGCATCCAGTACTACGGGCATCAGGTGGCCGCGGAGGGGCAGCGATACCTGTGGCGGATCTTCGACGTGATTACGGACCTTGATCCGCACTACGAGGATGCCTACCTGACCGGGGCGCTGATGATGGGCGTGGACCTTGGCGATGGCGAGATGGCCATCGAGATGCTCGAGAAGGGAGCGGCTCAGAATCCGACGGAGTGGATCTACCCGGTTCAGGCGGCCTACTACGCCTGGATGACGCTGGGCGATCTCGATCGGGCGCGTGGTCTCTTTGCCCAGGCCGCGGCCATCGGCGGAGCGCCAGAACACATAGCTCGGATGAGCGCCGGCCTCGCCCAGATGGCGGGCGACCATCGGGCCGCATTCGAGCTCTGGCGCGAGATCTATGAAGATGCCCGAGCGGCTGGAGACGAGAAGGTTGAGTCGATCGCCTGGCAACACGTCTACGACCTCAAGGTCGGCATCGATCTTGAGGACCTCGGCGTTGCGATCCGACGCTTTGGGCTCGATAGAGGAGCCTGGCCGGCGGCTCTCGAAGTCTTGGTCGTCGAAGGCTATCTCGACATCGTCCCGGTGATTCCTAGTGGCGAGGCCTACAACTACGAACCGAGTTCGGGCTTGGTGACCGACCCTCGCGACACAACCTCACGGGCGGAACGATGACAGGAGATGCGCTGAGCATCGGGCTAGCGGGTGTGTTCGGGCTGTTGTTCGGTTCGTTTCTCAACGCGGTTATCTACCGGGTCCCGCTCGGGATCTCGCTGTTGCGCCCGTCAGGTTGCCCAGGCTGCGAAGAGTCAATCGCTTGGCACCACAACGTTCCCGTGCTCGCCTGGATCGCCCTGCGTGCCCGCTGTGCGAATTGCGGTACCAAGATCTCGCTGCGCTATCCGCTCGTCGAACTGGCAGGCGGACTCTTGCTGGCGGCGAGCGTTGCCCAGTGGGGACTCACCGTGAGCGCTTTTTCGGTCGGCCTGTTCAGCTACCTGATGCTGGTCCTGGCCTTGATCGATGTCGACCACCGAATTCTCCCGAACGTGATCACTCTGCCGGGGGCCGTGATCGGGCTCGCGTTGGCATTCGTGGATCCACGGGTGGCCTGGCTCGATTCGTTGATCGGCGGCTTCCTGGGTGGCGGCCTGCTGTACTTCGTCGCGTGGGGATACCTGAAGCTGCGTGGTCGCGAAGGGATGGGGATGGGCGACGTGAAGATGATGCTTCTGGTCGGCTCTTTCCTCGGCTGGCAGGGCGCTCTGATGACGATCTTCATCGGTTCACTTCTCGGCAGCGTGGTGGGCGTTGCGTTGATCTCGCTGTCGTCGCGGAAGGGCTGGCAATACGCCTTGCCGTTCGGGACGTTCCTGGCCGCGGCAGGCATCCTCGTGGCGTTCCGAGGGACCGAGATCTTCCAGTGGTACTGGGCGACCTTCGGCGTAGCTCCCTAGACCGCCGACAGACTTGAGCGGCACTGGCCGCTGTTGGCCGCACGCAGGCCGGCTCGTCCGCTGCGGGCCTGCCGCTGCCGCGTTCGGCCGCGTCTAGCCGCCCCTGAACCGGATCGCACCACCCTGTCCGAGGGGCTGTCACACCTGACCCTTTTTCGGGGTGGCATGACATGCCTGGCCGCTAGACTCCGACTCATGAAGACCTCTAGTGATCGGAGCTGACTAATGATGTGCAAAAGTTCTCGCCGCGACAATGACGGGTTCTCGCTCATCGAACTCACGGTCGTGATGGCCGTCGTCGGCCTGATGGCTGTCGTGGGTCTTCCCACGATGCAGGACTGGCTCGATCGCTATCAGGCCCGCACCGCGGCAGAGGAGCTCGCTTCGCTCATTCAGTTGCAGCGCATGCGCGCGGTTAGCCAGAACACCGATTTTTCGATCGACTTCGATGCGAACGCGGGAACGTATTCGCTCTATGAAGGCGACGCGGCCACGGGCACAGCGCTAGACGTTCAAGCGCGCCAGTTGCCTTCCGGAATTTCGTTTGCCGGTGACGCGGATCCGGTGAACGTCCCGGGCGACGAGATGATCTTTCATTCGGACGGGAGTTTGAACGACTCGACCGCGACGACGGACACGATCTATCTGTCCAACACGATCGGCGATGTCTTTCTGCTCTCGATCAACCGATCTACTGGCAGGGTTCAGGTACAGCACCAGAGCTACGGCTACTGACTGGTTCGGACGGCGTCCGCAGCGATCCCTCCCGCTAACGATGCCGCGAGTTCCAACTAACTACCCGTGCTTGCTTTCAGGCCCGAAAGGCGCTGACGTGACCCTGCCAGTTAATTCTTCGCGCCGAGACGATGAGCGGCCGCCGCGACCGTCCCCCCCAATGTCTCGAGTCTCCGCTCATCGTTTCGGCGCCACAAGTTGCATCCGCAATCGCGAGGCCGTGACCGTCTGATCGGTCATGACTTCGTCGCTACCGTTCACATCGGCCGGATCTCCTGCCGGCTACAGCCTCGTCGAGGCTCTGGTCGCGGTTGCTTTGCTCGGTGGCGCCGCGCTCGGCCTCGCCGCCGCTCTTGGCCAGGCAACCGAGATGGCGGATCGCGCCCGCGCCCGTGTCCTGGAGCAGGCGGTGCTGGACGGCGCTCCGTCCGTGGCCAGCGGGCATGAAGTTCCCGGCGGCTGGGTTGGCGTGGTGGTTGGTGGCCACACGCCCTGCTGGCACCGCTCCACATCAATCGACAGCCGGTGGACCTGGGTTGAGGCGCGCTGTCGCGGGATCGCTGACTTACCAATGGTTCCGAGCACGCCTGGGCTGCTGGTTCCTCGATGAAGGGGAACGGGGGGCACGTCCTCGTCGAGTTGCTGGTGGCCTCGGCGTGCACGGCGCTGGTTGGGGCGGGGGCGCTGAGTCTGCTAGCCAATGGGGTCGAGGCGGTTGCGAGAACGTCAGCCCGACTCGAGGGCGTCGCGGTGAGCGATGCATGTCGACGCGCTCTCGCGGATGACCTGGCGGCGGCTACGCGCGGGCTGGAGGGTGCGCACAGCGTTCAGACGATAGGGGCTCCTCAGAGCCGCGTAATCCTGGCGCCGCCATCTCTTCGATTGCTGCTTTCGGGCGGCCCCCCGACGGAAGTCATCGCGGAACCCGGCTCGCGGTATCGGGCACCGGCCGGCGCTCTGGCTGACTTCAGGCCCGGGAAGCTGGTGGCGGCACTTCCTGCGCGAGATGGTGCCGTGGCTGTGGGAACCGTGCTGTCGCTCGAATCGCTTGTCGGCGAAGATCGACCGGCGGTTCGCTGGAGCGCTCCGACCCCGGGTCCGTTGCCCGGTTCCGCGGACTTCGTTCGCGCGGTGGCGCCGGTGCGCTGGCGCGAGTACGCCCTTCCGACGACGGACGACCGAGAGCTGAGGCGACGGGATGACGGGCCCTGGCAACCCGTGGTGAGCAACCTGGAGGCGGTTTCGATCGACCTGGTTGCCGACGTCACTGCACACGGGGCCTTGCTCCGGATTGAGATCGGATGTTCGGAACCCGTCGGGGCTGGGTACTCCTTTAGCGCGGTCGTCCCGTGATTCGCCGGCAGTTGTCACGTGACCCCCGGGGGGAAGGGGGCTTTGCCGTGCTCGTTGTCATCGGCGTCACTGCGGTACTCGCGGCCATCGTGGCCGGCGCGACGCTTGCTGCGGCCGCCGCCGAGGGCGCAGCTGGTCACCGCGCGCAGCAAAGGCAGGCGGAGACCTTCGCCCGTGGTGCCTTGCTGCAACTTGGCGAGGCATTGGAAGAGGGATATGTCGCGGTACCCGGTATCGGGGCGACGGTCCGATTGGTCAACGGTGCGGGCTCGAGCACAGTTGGAGGGCCTGGATTCGTGCCCGCGCCGGTCGGGGCGTGGCCACCTCTCGGCTCGGAGTTCAATCTCGACGGTGGCAGTCGCGGCGTCGTCGTCGAGATAGAAAGGGTTACCGGGCCTGACGGGGCCGGCCGCGGGCCGGGCGGGGAAGGCGACGACAGAGTCCTGCTCATCGTGCGGGCCGATGCATGGTTTCGTACCGCCCGCGTCGAACGCACTGCGCGCTTCGCCGTCGGCGCGGGCGAGGCAGTCCTGCTCCGATAGTCACGCCGGGCAGGCGGCGATTCACGCCAGCGGCTAACCTGCTCCGATGATGTTCGACCCCGCCGCCGTACGTGTGCACCGATTCGACAACGGTCTGACCCTTCTCACAGAACGCATCACCACGGTGCGGTCAGCTTCGATCGGATTCTGGCTGAAGCGCGGATCGCGCGACGAGACCCCTGCGCAAAACGGCATTGCCCACTTCGTGGAACACATGCTGTTTAAGGGCACCACCGACCGTTCACCGCGTGAGATCGCGTTGGTGATCGATTCCATGGGTGGGAATGTGGATGCGTTTACGGCTCACGAGATATCGGGCTACTACGCTCAGGTGCTCGATGAGCGTCTTGCTGAAGCCTTCGCGTTACTGGCCGATCTCACGACCCGCCCTTGCTTTGATCCGGACGAATTGGAGCGTGAGCGTGGCGTGATCCTGGAGGAGATCGCCGCGGCGGAGGACGACCCCGAAGACGTCCTTTTCGAATCGTTCCAGCAACGCTACTGGGATGGTCACGCGCTCGGCAGGCCCATCCTGGGCACCACGGCAACAGTCTCGCAATTCGATCGAGACGACCTGTGTGGCTGGATGGCGGGCATCGGTGCCAACGACATGGTTGTGTCCGCTGCGGGGAATATCGATCACGATGCCCTCGTTGAACTAGTCGGTGATCGACTCGGCGATCTCACACCGGGTTCTCCGCGCCCGGCGCGGGAGGCCCCGCCGGTTTCTCCGCATGTGCAGGTGATCGGTCGGGATCTCGAGCAGGTTCAGCTGTACGTTGCTGGCCCGGGCCCCGTCCTGTCGGATGAAGATCGTTACGCCGCTCATCTGCTGAATACGGTTCTTGGGGGCGGAGTTTCGTCGCGCCTGTTCCAGTCAATTCGCGAGGAACGCGGTCTGGCGTACAACGTGTACTCATCCATGGCCAGCTACTCCGATACGGGATACTTGTGGGTCGGAGCTGGTACGCGGCCGCAAAGTGCCGATGTTGTCTTCGATCTTATCGACGTCGAGTTACGCAAGTTATGCGAGGCCCCACTGGGTCAGGACGAACTCGAGCGAACGAAGGCTCAGGTGAAGGCAGGACTCATGCTCTCGCTCGAGCAGACGTTTGGGAGGATGGCGAATCTGGCGCGCCAGGAGATCGGCTTCGGCCGGACTTTCACGCTGGACGAGATTCTGCTGTCGATCGATCGGGTCGGGCCCGAGGAGATACAGCGCTGTGCGCAGCGACTCTTCGACGGGCCGCTGTCGGCCGGATGCGTAGGCGAAGATGCGGCCGTTCACGCTCTGCGGGAGTCGCTCGAGGCTCATCCGCGGTTCGGCTAGAGCCCGGCCACTCAGGCTCCGCGAGGGGTTGCTCGCGGGCCGTGCTGAAGCGACGTACAATGCGCCCGACCGGCCTGCCCAAGTTGGTCAATCCCGGCCTGCCGACCCCTACCAAAACCGCCGTAGTGGCACGGACCCGATGATCGCTCGTTACAGCCGTCCGGAGATGCGAGCCCTCTGGGACGACGCGGCCGTCTACGCGTCTTGGCTCGAGGTTGAACTGGCCGCCGCCGAGGCGATGGCCGCCCGGGGCACCGTTCCTTCGGATGCCATGAACGAGTTGCGCGCCGCGCAGCCGCCGGACGCCGACCACGTTCTCGAAATCGAGCGGCGTACCAGGCACGACGTGATCGCCTTCCTCGAAGCGATCGAGAATCAGGTCGGGCCCTCTGCTAGGTATCTGCACCTTGGGATGACCTCGTCGGACGTCCTCGACACGTCTCTAGCGCTCCGTTGCGTACGGTCGCTCGACATGATCATCGAGGCCTGGGATGAGCTCGTGGAGCTGCTTGCCGTCCGCGCAGTCGAGTTCAAGCGGTTGCCATGCGTGGGTCGTAGTCACGGCATCCACGCGGAGCCGATCACGTTCGGCCTCAAGATTCTCAGTTGGCACCAGGAGTTTGTGCGGGCTGCCGAGCGACTTCGACGCGCCCGCGACGTGGTGGCCTTCGGTCAGATATCGGGCGCGGTCGGCACGTACAACACGGTGGATCCGGGCGTCGAGATCGACGCCATGGCGGCCCTGGGTCTGCAGGTCGAGCCTGTGTCTACCCAGGTGGTACCGCGCGACCGGCACGCAGAGATGCTCAACCACATGGCGGTGGCAGCGGCCGCCATTGAGCGCATCGCCACCGAGATCCGCGGCTTGCAGAGAACCGAGGTCCGCGAGGTAGAGGAGCCCTTCGGGAAGGGTCAGAAGGGCTCGTCGGTGATGCCGCACAAGCGCAACCCGATCAAATGCGAAAACCTCGTCGGTCTCGCTCGACTCGTTCGGGCGTATGCCGGAACCGGTGTCGAGAACATCGCGCTCTGGCACGAACGCGACATCTCCCACTCGTCCGTTGAACGTGTCGCCCTTGCGGACGCCTGCATGCTGCTCGACTTCATGACGCAGCGCGTGCGCGGAGTGATCGCCGGAATGCACGTGTATCCCGAGAACATGCAGCGCAATCTTGATCAGACGAATGGCCTGGTTTTCTCCAGTCGCGTTCTTGAACGTTTGATTGCGTCCGGCATTGTTCGATCCGAGGCTTACGTGATGATCCAGCGCAACGCGATGCGTTGCTGGGAGTCGGGTGAACCTCTGCAGCACGTTCTGGCTGCGGACGACGAGATCCGCGCGCAGCTGAGCGACGCCGATCTTGCTGAGTGTTTTGACGTCGACAGGGTGCTTCACCACGTGGACACCATTTTCAGGCGGGCGCTGGGCGCGGCCGCTGAGACAGACTCCGGGGCGGGGCCTGCGTAGGAGCGACTGAGCTATGTGCGGCGTCTTTGGCATCATGGGCCATCCGGAAGCATCTCGAATCTCCTATCTGGGTCTGTATGCCCTGCAGCACCGCGGGCAAGAGAGCGGCGGAATAGCCGCGGTTGATGGCGGCGCGATGTTCGTCGAGCGCGGCATGGGCCAGGTCGCGGATCTGTTCGACGAGGCATGCCTTGACCGGCTCCCTGGGCGATCGGCGATCGGGCACATTCGCTACTCGACGGCGGGCTCCAGCAAGCTGCAGAACGCCCAACCCATTCGAATCGAGTCTCGCCGCGGCGCGATTGCTCTCGGTCACAACGGCAACCTGGTGAACGCCGAGGCGCTGCGGCGCGCGCTTGAAGACAACGGCGCGATCTTCACCTCGACGAGCGATACCGAGGTCATCCTGCATCTGTTCGCACGGAGCCAGGAGGAGACCGTCGAGGATGCTCTGGTTGACGCGCTGGGCAGGGTTCAGGGCGCGTATTCGATCGCTGCCCTCACACCGACCCAGCTGCTCGCGGCCCGTGATCCCAATGGATTCCGGCCTCTGTCAATTGGCCATCTGGAGGGCGCCTGGGTGGTCGCCTCCGAGAGTTGCGCGTTCGATCTCATCGGCGCGGAGTTCATCCGCGATCTGGAGCCTGGCGAGGTGATTGTGCTCGACCACGATGCCCGCGCCGAGGGCGAGAGCATCGACATCGTCGCCGCTGGCGCTGGCGGAGCAGCGCCGGGGTACGTGTCGCATCAGCCGTGGGCTGATCGTGCACGCAAGAGCTGCATTTTCGAGCACGTGTACTTCGCGCGTCCGGATAGCGAATTGTATGGCGACGCGGTGATGGGCGCCCGGAAGCGCATGGGGCTGACTCTCGGCGCGGAGGCGCCGGTTGAGGCTGACGTTGTCGTCCCGGTTCCCGACGGCGGGGTCTATGCGGCCCAGGGGTATTCAGAAGCTACCGGCGTCCCGTTCGAGTTGGCGCTAATTCGCAATCACTACGTGGGGCGCACCTTCATCGAGCCCCGCCAATCTATCCGGCACTTCGGCGTCAAGGTGAAGCTGAATCCGGTAGAGAGTCTGATCCGCGGTCGCAGGGTGGTGCTCGTCGACGACTCGATCGTGCGGGGCACGACTTCAGGCAAGATCGTCGAGATGATCCGGGCCGCCGGCGCCGCCGAGGTCCACGTCCGTATCTCATCGCCCCCCTATGTGTCGTCGTGTTACTACGGCATCGACACGCCACGTCGCGAAGATCTGATTGCCGCTAACCATTCGTTGGAAGAGGTTCGCGAACAGATCGGCGCAGATTCCCTCGCGTATCTTTCGCTCGAGGGGCTACGCGCCTCGGTGACTGGCGAAGACGAGAGCTACTGCGTGGCGTGCTTCACCGCGGAGTACCCGACGCCGCTCAGCGACGATCTATCGACCCAGATGGAACTGTTTACTCCCGCCGGTGCGGGGCCAGCGAGCACGCCGCGATGAACGACAAGCCCAGGCTCACCTACGCAGACTCCGGTGTAGATCGCGCCGCTGCCGACGATGCCAAAGCGCGGATTTCGGAGCTGGTTCGCTCCACGTACACGTCAGGAGTGGTCGGTGATTTCGGCGCGTTCGGCGGTTGTTTTCGTGTGGGCGCGGGCGATTCCGAGACCATCCTGGTCGCCTCGGCCGATGGGGTCGGTACGAAGCTGAAGGTCGCCGTGATGGCCGACGTGCACGACACAGTCGGCTACGACATCGTTGCCCATTGCGCGGACGACATCCTCGCCTCCGGCGCGGTGCCGTTGTTCTTCCTCGACTACCTGGCGCTCGGCGAGATGGAGCCGGGGGTAGTGGCCGATGTGGTCTCTGGGGTTGCCCGAGCCTGCCGCGACAGCGGATGCGCACTGCTTGGCGGCGAGACTGCCGAGATGCCCGATATCTACGCCGTCGGCGAGTATGACCTGGCCGGATTCATCGTGGGCCGGGCCGTGCACCCGGAGCCGCTGGATGGATCCGGAATAGAGCCTGGCGACACGTTGTTGGCGCTGGCCTCGAACGGTCTGCATACGAATGGCTACACGCTGGTCCGAAAGATCCTGTTCGACGTGGCCGGGATGACGATCGACCAGGAGGTGCCCGAGTGGGGGAGCACCGTCGCGGAGGAGCTGCTCCGGCCCCATCGGTCGTACGTGAAGTCGCTGCAGCCGCTCATCGAGCAGCGGGTGATCCGCGGCCTGGCGCATATCACTGGCGGCGGGATCCCGGACAACCTTCCGCGCATGCTGCCAGCAGGGCTTGGGGCCCGAATTGACGTCGCAAGTTGGGAGGTGCCGCCCGTCTTCCAGACCCTCGAGGATCTCGGCGGCGTGCCTCGTGCGGACATGTGGTCGACGTTCAACATGGGCGTCGGGATGATCGCGGCGGTGGCGCCGGATGCCGCAGAGGACGCGCTCGCGGCGCTTCGAGGAGCCGGTGAGCAGGCCTGGACGATCGGCGCCGTCGTGGACGGTGCTGGAGTGGTCGGGCTGGACGAGTAGGCAGGATCATGCGCGTCGGGATTCTGATTTCAGGGCGCGGATCCAACATGGTCTCGATCGCCGAGGCGTGCGCCAGTCCGGGTTTCCCCGCCAGCGTGGGAGTCGTGATCTCGGATTCTCCTGTCGCCGCGGGACTCGACCGCGCCGCCTCGATGGGCTTGTCCACAGCGGTCGTGGAGCCCGGTGAGCATGCTGATCGCACCGCCTTCGAACGGAAACTCAGCGAGATCCTGAGCGCGCACGACTGTGAGTTGGTCTGTCTGGCGGGCTTCATGAGGATTCTGACCAGCGAATTCCTGGCGGACTTCCCGGGTCGCGTGCTCAATATTCATCCGTCGCTGCTGCCCTCGTTTCCGGGGTTGGATGTGCAGCGCAAGGCGATCGAGCACGGGGTGAGGTTCTCCGGGTGCACCGTGCACTTCGTGACAGCGGAGATGGACGCCGGCCCGATCGTTCTCCAGGCGGCAGTTCCGGTGGAGTCGGGAGACGATCCGTCCATACTGGCTGCGCGGATCCTCGAGCAAGAGCACCGTATCTACCCCGAAGCAGTACGCTTGATGGCCGAGGGCAGGCTCCAGATCGAGGGCCGAGCCGTGCAGATTTCGCCGTAGCGCCGCCGGCGCAGCCAAGGAGGGCACCGTGTCGTTCGCGAGCGTGAATGAGCAGATGGATCTGCTGCGTCAGGGCGCAGTCGACTTGGTCAGCGAAGAAGAACTCGCCGCGAAGATCGAGCGATCAATCGACGCGGATCGGCCGCTCGTGGTGAAGGTTGGGTTTGATCCCTCAGCGCCCGACATCCACCTCGGCCACACCGTCGTGATGCACAAGATGAAGCAGTTTCAGGACTTCGGGCACGAAGTGGTGTTCGTCGTGGGCGACTTCACCGGCATGATCGGCGACCCGTCTGGCAAGTCCAAGACCCGCCCGCAGCTCACTCCAGAACAGATCCAAGATCACGCGCGCACGTATGAGGAGCAGGCGTTCCGGATTCTCGAGCGCGGCCGGTCACGTACGGAGTTCAACTCGACCTGGCTCGACGAGCTGGGCTCGGCCGGGCTGATCCGGCTCGCGTCGCGGTACACCGTGGCGCGGATGATGGAGCGCGACGACTTCAAGAAACGGTTCGAGAGTCAGCAGCCGATCGCGCTCCACGAATTTCTGTATCCGCTCGCTCAGGCCTACGACTCGGTTGCGCTGAAAGCCGATGTCGAGATGGGCGGGACCGATCAGCTATTCAACTTGTTGGTCGGCCGAGACATCATGCGCGAGTACGGTCTCGAGCCGCAGGTTGTTCTCACCATGCCTCTGCTGGTGGGGACCGACGGCGTCGAGAAGATGAGCAAGTCGCTCGCGAATTACATTGCGATCGAAGACACGCCGGCCGAGATGTACGGCAAGATCCTGTCTCTCTCTGACGAGACGATGTGGACGTACTGGGAGCTGTGCACCACGCGGACGGGCTCGGAGCTGGATGCCATGCGGGCAGCAATCGCCGACGGCGCGTTGCACCCCAAGGCCGCCAAACAGGATCTCGCGCGCACGGTGGTTGCTCGCTATCACGACGAGGCGGCTGCGGTCGCAGCCGAGGCCGAGTTCGAAAAAGTGTTCGCGGCGCGACAGGTACCGACCGAAATGCCCGATGTTGCGATCGAGAGCGCTGAGCCTGTCTGGATTGTGACCGTGATCGTGAAGAGCGGGTTCTCCTCATCCAACGGCGAGGCCCGACGTTTCGTGAAGCAGGGTGCGGTATCGCTCGACGGCGAGCGGATCTCCGACGAGAAGGCGACGGTGCCGTCGGACGACACGCCGCGTGTTCTGAAGGTAGGCAAGCGCCGCTTCGCTCGAATACGCGTGAGCTAGTCGGGCACAACGCCACGCGGCGCGCGCCAAACGTATTTTGCTAGCTCAGGGGACCTGCCGCCATCCGGCGCCACAGTCGTCGCAGGTTGCCGGCCTCCGCAGCAACAGGCTCGACATGTGCAAGCAACTTGCCTCGCAAGAGTTGTTGCGGATTGCCGATCATCTGCGCATGCGTGATGTCCGGTGGCGTGAGTTCGCTCACCCGTTTGCTCAACGCGGACCAAAGCTCCTTGTCGACACCTAGCATCTCGTCAAGGACGGCATGCACAAGTCGTCGACGGACGAAGTCATCAGCTGCGCGCGCGCCAGGGCCGGTTTCGACCAGCGCGGAACCGCGCACACTGAGCGCGGCGCCGCGGCGGGAGTAATGCTCGAGTCGGGCTGGGTTTGCGCGGATAGCCGGGTTCCCTTCGACACCGACCATCAACAGGTGATAGTTCGTGCGCACGGCGAGATCGAAGATGAGCTGGCTCAGACTGAGTTGTTGAGGCCCCGACACGTCAACGACGACGTAGCGAGTCCGCGGAATCGGAGCGACCGTGTTGGCGGCCACCGAGTCCATGAC
>WLXD01000001.1:1067500-1470802 GCA_012103255.1 Acidobacteriota bacterium
AGACTCGGGGGAGCCAATGGTGAGATACCACCCTCCTCATATCGAAACTCTAACCCACGTCCGTAATCCGGATGGGGGACAGTGCTTGGTGGGTAGTTTAACTGGGGCGGTTGCCTCCTAAAGAGTAACGGAGGCGCCCAAAGGTTCCCTCAGGCTGTTTGGAAATCAGCCGAAGAGCGCAAAGGCATAAGGGAGCTTGACTGCAACACCTACAAGTGGAGCAGGTGCGAAAGCAGGGCTTAGTGATCCGGCGGTTCCGCATGGAAGGGCCGTCGCTCAACGAATAAAAGGTACGCCGGGGATAACAGGCTTATCTCCCCCAAGAGTTCACATCGACGGGGAGGTTTGGCACCTCGATGTCGGCTCATCGCATCCTGGGGCTGAAGTCGGTCCCAAGGGTTGGGCTGTTCGCCCATTAAAGCGGTACGCGAGCTGGGTTTAGAACGTCGTGAGACAGTTCGGTCCTTATCCGCCGTGGGCGCAGGAGATTTGAGGGATGCCACCCCTAGTACGAGAGGACCGGGGTGGCTGGGGCTCTCGTGTATCAGTTGTTCCGCCAGGAGCACCGCTGAGTAGCGATCCCCGGAGTGGATAACCGCTGAAAGCATCTAAGCGGGAAGCCCGCCCCAAGATTAGATCTCCCGGGGAGTTAATCCCCCTGAAGGGCCCTACGAGACTAGTAGGTTGATAGGCTGCAGGTGTAAGCACAGCAATGTGTTCAGCCGAGCAGTACTAATCGCCCGTGAGGCTTGGCCATCTCATTCACCGCGCGCAGAAGTGTGCGGTGACCGGAAGCTTGCTCTAAAGAGCAACAAGCGCACGCGCACAACGCACATATCCTGTCTATTCGAATTTTCCCGGTGACTTTAGCGAGGAGGTCACACCCGTTCCCATTCCGAACACGGAAGTTAAGCTCCTCAGCGCCGATGGTACTGCATGGGTAACTGTGTGGGAGAGTAGGTCGTTGCCGGGTCTATTTTGGAAGCCCCGGGCCGCTTTTGCGGCTCGGGGCTTCAGCCGTTTTGGGGCGTTCGGCGGGTCACCCCCAGGCGGCGACCGTGTTAGCGGGCGGCACGCGCAGCCGTCTCGGAGCCACCGGTTCGCCACGAAATCAACCGGAACCACTATCCGAGCTGGCTCGGCTGGGAGCGTGTTCTCGACGTGGATGCTCGCGAGCCGGCCCTGGAGCCTCTCGTCACAAGCTTGAGAGTTGTACGGCGCTAGGCCGAGCTGGCCGATCCTGGCTCACGAGGCTCGCACGCGAAACAACACCTCACGGGCAGGGGGCGGCCTGGAGCGAATGCCTCATGCCGAATCTTGAATTGGCTATCAAGCAGCGTTCGCATCTGACCGAGGTTCCATGCATGTAGGTGGAATTCATCTCCACCCCAGGCGTGCCGTCTTAGTCCGGGAAGGAATCCCAGTCCGCTCAGCCGAACCACCTTCTTCAAAGCCTCGATCAGGCCGTCATTCGGGATGGTGATGACTACGAGTCCGCCCGGCTTCACAACTTCGCGAATATCGGCGATGACTTCGGCCGGATCGACAACATGCTCGAGCACTTCAGTGCAGATCACGACGTCGAACGACGCAGATGGGAGCTCCGCGGTGCGGAGTTCGCCCTGGATCAGGACGACGGACTCATCAGCGAGCTTCCGAGCTGCCTTCTCGAGCATCGCTCCCGAGGGGTCGACGCCGACCCTCTCAGCCTCAGGGAATAACTGCAGCACGTCGCCGCCACAGCCGACCTCCAGGACGCGCGACCCTTTTGCGGACCCGATCATCTGGCGGATTATCCGGAGACGCCGCCTCTCGATGGCGCGGATGAGCGGGTTAGCGTCTGCGTAGTAGGCGTCGATGTCGTGTTCCGTGGCGAGACGATCATTCCACGCCTCCACGTCCGTCGGCGCTTCGTTCGGCGTCAAGACTCATCCTCCGGCGCGTCGCTAGCCATTTCTTGGAAGTCCAGGTTCAATCGCGACACCACGCCGGTACGCTTGCCGGTGCGAACCAGCGGGATTTCTTCTACCAGCTCAAGATCGATCCGCATCTCGTCTGAGACGTAGTGTCGTAATCCGTCGACGATCGCCTTGAGCGAAGCTTCGCTGTAGGCGAGCGCCGGGACAAGCTTGATCGTGATCGCCGCTCGATTTTCCTGAATGACTTGGAAGTGCCGAATTACCTGATCGTGTTCCTTGAAGTAGTGCGCGAAGAACGTGCCTGGCAACCAGGTCCCGTCCGGGCACATCACGATCGCTTGAGTGCGGCCTTCGATGCGTCCGATCCGGGGGAATGCACTGCCTGACGCAGTTGTGCCGGAGTCGGCGAGGGTTTCCGCCAAGTCCCCGATTCGATACCTGATGATGGGCACGTGCATGTTGTGGAGGTCAGTGACAACGATCTCACCTACCTCGCCGGCCTCGGTCGTTCGCCCGTCTTTCAAAATTTCGACGATGTAGCTCTCGGCCATTACTAGGTGCCCGTCGTGTCCGCTGTCTTCGTAGGCGATGCCAGAAAACTCCCGGCTACCGTACTTGTCGAACACCTCGGTCTTGAATACGTCCTCTAAGGTGGATCGAGTTTGCGCCGGCAGAATCTGAGCTGACGACATGATGGCTCGCGGCCGGATGCCAGCGATTCCATGCGACCGTGCATAAAGTGCCAGGAAGTTGAACGATTCCGCGTATCCGTCGAGGAGCACGGGACGGTGCCGTGCGATCCGCTCGAAGAGTCCCTTGATGTTGTCTTCTCGGATCTCGTATGCCGGCACAAAGAGACGACGCATGAACACTGCGTCGAGGCGTTCCTTGAAGGCCTGGCCCCGGCTGAGGCCGATGGTTTGATGCCAGAGCCGAGCTTGCCTGTCGCCGAATCTCCAGCCGGCCCACTCCGCAGCGCGCAGGGTGGTGGCCGCTCGAGTCTCCAGCTGCGCTCGATCGGCGTAGATGACGAACGGTTCGCCGGTGGATCCTGACGTTGCGACACGCAGCATCTCTCGTTTGACATGGTTCGAAGCGAACATGCCGAAGTGGAGATTCTTGCGAACGTCCTCCTTTGACAGCATCGGTAGCTTGCACAGATCCGACAGCGTTTGAATGTCGTCGGGCGTGACGCCCAGATCGTCCATGCGCTTGCGGTAGAACTCTGTGTTTGCGTAGGCGTGTCGGACGATCCGTTGGAGTTTGTAGAGCCGGTACCGATCGAGATCCTCGCGGCTCAGATACTGAGACCGCCGGAGGGCCAGGTACCTCGCGCGAGTGGCGCGCGTGAGCATCCATTTGTGGAGCGGGAAGGTCAGGAAATACACCTCCATCCACGCCCTGCGCCAGCCAGCGATCCGCTCCGGCTCGCGCTGGGGCGGGCTCGCGCGCAAGAAACGGGCAATCTCGTCTTCGCGACGTCCGAGCCCAAATTCGGCGACTCCGGCCAGGAGATCTAGAAGTACGGCGGCGATCGTCCTGAACGGGAAAGCAGTCAGGAACGACTTGCCCGATACGCGGTCGACGAAGAGCGTCTCGACCTCGAGGACGTTGTAGCCTTTGCTTTCCGCAGACACCCTAATGAAGGTGTGTGGGTAGTAATAACGTCTCCGCAAGTTCAAGACGTCGGCGAGCACTTCTCTGTGCGCGACAACGAAGCCTGACTTGTTGTCAGTCGCGCGGCAGCGAAGAACGGTGTTCAGCAGGACGTTCAGGCCGCGCGAGAGAATCAAGCGACTGTCCTTGAGACGGCCAATCGAACTGCGGACGGCCTGCACCATGTCGGCAGCGCTGCTGCTGAGCTTGCGATAGAGCCTCTCGATCTCTTCGGGAGGATTCTGGAGGTCGCTGTCGATCAGGCAGACAACTGTCCCGGAAGCAGCGTTGAGCCCCGTCAGCCAGCCCTCGAACAAGCCGCGGTTGCTCTCGTGGTCCAAGCCGACGACCCAGTCGTGCTCGGCGGCCATGTCCTCGATGCGCTGCTTGGTAGCGTCGGTACTCGCATCGTTGATAAGGATCAGTTCGCCCTGTACGTCGAGACCCTCGAAGACCTGGCCGACCCGCGTGGTGAGGGATCGGATGTTGTCCTGTTCGTTGAAACAGGGGGCAATGACCGTCAACAAGGCTAGTCGCGCGTCCTTAGCCAGTCCCACACTTCGGACAGGCCTTCGTCGAGCGCGGTGCTGGCGGTCCAGCCTAGGACCTTCGATGCCCGAGAGGTGTCCGCAGCGCGAAACGTACCGTCTGTCCAGTCAGCTGGCGCCGACTTTGCGTCGTCGTCGGCACCGGACACGCGGCACATCGCTGCGGTGAGTTCGTTGACCGAGATCGCGGTCCCGCTGCCAATGTTGCAAACGCCGGTGAAGTCTCCGTGCGCCGCTCGGAGGAACGCCTCTACCACGTCGGCGATGTATACGTAGTCGAGGCGTTGTTGCCCGGTGCCGTTGATTTGCGGTTGCTCTCCGCCTAGAAGTCGCTCGAAGTTGCGGACGATCACGGACGGGTAGCCGAGTCCAACATACTGTCGGGGGCCGTAGACGAAGAAGAGTCGGAGTGACACGGTCTCGATGCCGTTGCGTGCTTGCAGGGTGCGAAGCATTCCTTCGCCTGCGAGCTTGGTCACCCCGTAGAGCGTAGGCGGCTCGGCACGGTCGTCCTCGCGGAGCGCGGGGGCGCTGGTGCGACCGTGTGCGTACAGAGATGAGGCAAATACGATTCTGCGTACACCGGCCGAAACGGCGGCTTCGAAGAGTCGGTTCGTGGCCACCAAGTTCGTCGCAAGCAGATCGTCCGAAGACGTCGCGTTGTTCAGCTTCTGTGCCGCGAGGTGGAAGACCGTATCGATTCCGTCGAGATCCCGGGCCCAGTCCGTCGCGTCGAGGCCTCTAATGTCTGCGTCGATTGCCTGGATGTTGCCTGTCTCGCCGGTCGACCCCCACCGCCCGAACATCTCGTTGTCCACGGCGCGGACCTCCGCGCCGTCCAACTGCGCGAGCGCCCGGCACAGATGCGAGCCGATGAATCCGGCGGCGCCTGTCACTAGGTAGCGGTGCTCCCGTACCTTGCTGGGGAGTGACTGGGTCATCCGTCCTCTCTCTCTTGTGCCTCGGGCTCGTCGGCAACATCGCCCTCTTCCACCGGCTCCGTGACGGCACGGAAGAGGACACGATAGATGTGGACGCTAGGTCCCGTTACTGCCGGAATACCGGGCGCGTCGAAACTCTGCAAATGGACAAGTCGCCGCCGTAGTTGCTCGCGAGCCCTTCGTTCGGGCCCCTTTGTGGCTACACCGTCGTCGATCGCGCCCGACAGTGCCATGATGTCGACACCATCGCGGCGCCATTCCCGAATGTTCCGGGCGTGCACCCCAGCTGGGTAGTCATAAAAGTCGATGCGACTGCGCGCCGCGACCATCGGCACCTCTGTTGCGACGATCGAACGCGGCGGAGCGTTCGCTTGTATCCACTCGTATGCGAGTGTGGGAGCGCTGTCGAAAGTGCGGGCTCTCGTCCAGGAGATAGCCTCGCGACCGGTAGGCCAACACGCGAGTATCGTCGCCACCGTGACGAGCAGCGTCCGCGCCGCCGTAGGCCACGCAAGCCGTTCCCGGAGCCACCATGCCAAATTCACGGTGTAGCCGCCGAACAGCAATACCAGTCCGGGCATCGCGGGGAGCCAATAGCGTGGGAACGCCTTGATATCCGCATACGTAACCTGCGCCATAAAGGCGAGGACGTAGACAAGCAGCAGCAGCTCTCTCTTGTCGCGTCGGTGCAGAACTGCGACGGCGATTACGCACGACGCCGCCATTAGGATCGGTCCGAATCCGCTTTCCATGCCGTAGCCGATCAGCCACATCAGCCGTTCGTGAGGAATGCCGGGGGAGCCGACCGTTGTGAGATAGGCGAGGTGATCGAGAAAGGCGTCGGGGTTGAGCACGCTGTAGGGCGCTCCGGCCACGAAACCCGCAGCGAGTCCCGCTGCGCTCAGTAGTGGCCGTGAGTCGATCCAGTTCCGCGCTCTGCGACCCAGAAGATGAGCCGCAAGAATCACTACTACGATCGGCAAGGCGCTGTACTTGGCCGCTCCCGCTAGCCCGCCGGCGAAGCCTGCCAGGAAATAGTGACGAGGTAGCCCAGATCGAAGAATACCGACACACCCGACGAGGGCGATCGACAGCAAGAACGTAAGGACCGTGTCGGTGACCGCATACTGGCTCTCGCGGACGTGAATAAACGAGAAAGTCACGAGCGCGGCGGCGACCATCCCAGCCTGGCGGCCGCGCTCGCCGTCCCACAAATTCCGCGCCGCCGCGTAGATCGGAACCAAGGTGGCGATCCCTGCGACCGCGCTCACCGTTCGCGCCGCGAGCAGGAAGCCGGGTTCAAGATGGGAAATGGTTGTCAGATCGCCAACGAGGCCGGCGCTTCGGGCCGAGATGTAGCTGAGGCCCATCAGCGGAAGAATCAGATACAGGTAGAGCGTCGGGTAGATGAACCAGTCTGGATCGAGTGTCCCGTCCCGCAGCATTCGAGCAGCAACTGCCAAGACTCCTGGTTCGTCGGGATGCGGAATCAAAGGCAGGCCGAAATCCCGCCCGACTGTTCTCAGAGCGAACCCCGCAATAGCGAGCGCGGCGAGACCCGCCGCGTAGCGATATTGACGGATGCTACGCCGCGCCGCGCCGGTCCCTTGAGAGAGAAGGCGCGCTGTTCTGGACGAATTGGCGAAGGCCCACGCCGCGATCGCCGCCAACAAGGAAAGACCTACCGAGGGGTTCTCGATCGGTGTGTCCAGGACTTCGAAGCTCCACCTGCCGCCGAGCACGACGTAGGCAAGATTAGCCAGAGCAGCCGTGACCAAGGCTCGACTCACCAGCGGGCCGATAGCGTTGGCATGCTCGGTCTGACGGTTGGTCGGGTGAGGCATGGTCCGTGCCCAGACAGGAAGCTCCAGGTACGCAAGCACGAAGGGGTCAATGCTTGGCGGCGAAGCGGTCACTCGGTGGCGTCAGCAGGATCCTAGCACTAGGCAGGCACTACCTTTGTACAAGTTTCGTGGGCAAGGCGGGCCGACCGAGGGGCGTGAGCGATGCGCGTGAGCACCGGTGCCGGTTCACTCGGGCGAGGGTGCCCTTGACGCGTAGGTGTGTACTTCCGAGCTTCCCAGCGGTGCGTGCTCTCGAACTCGGCGCGAGCGGGCGTCGACGCCGCCGAACGCGCGCTTCCCCGTCCGGAGACTTGGGATCCTGTCAGGTCCCGTGGCCCCAAGTCGCTAGCTGGCCCGACCCGACTGCGACCCTGTTTTGGAGCGGCACCGTGGTAGCATGGCGACGTTGTTGGGGCGTCTTCTGACGTTCCCCAGAGGCGAACGTGATCGCGTGCGTCATACCCGTTTCCTTGCAAAAAAACGCTGTGATTTCGGACGAAGACCACATGGCTGGACACTCAAAATGGTCCAAGATCAAGCGCAAGAAGGGTGCGAACGACACCGCGCGTAGCAAGGTCTTCTCCCGCCTCGTCAAGGAGATCACCGTAGCCGCGCGCGAGGGCGGGGGCGACCCGACCGGAAACGCGCGCCTGCGTACCGCGATCGACGCGGCGAAGGCCGACAATCTCCCCGCCAACAACATTGACAAGGCGATCAAGCGCGGAACCGGCGAGATTCCCGGGGTTGTCTACGAAGAGGTGACGTTCGAGGGATACGGACCTGGCGGCGTCGCGATTCTGGTTCAGGCGACAACGGACAATCGTCGCCGCACCGTCCCCGAAATGCGGAAGATCTTCGAGAAGGCGGGCGGCAACATGGGCGAGCCGGGGAGCGTCGCCTGGATGTTCAAACAGGCCGGCCTTTTCGTGGTCGATGCCTCGACGATCGAAGAAGACGACCTGCTGATGGTCGCGCTGGACGCGGGGGCGGACGATGTCAGCACGCAGGGTGACGTCTACGAGATCCTCGCGCCGCCCAACGAGTTTCACGTCGTCTCGCAGGCGCTCGACGCCGCGAGTGTCGAACTGATGAGTCGCGATCTTGCGATGTTGCCGCAGAGCACCATCGGCCTCGAGGGCAGGGAGGCTGAACGCTGCATCCGTCTGATGGAGAGTCTGGACGATCATGATGACGTTCAGAACGTGTGGACGAATGCAGATATTTCAGAGGAAGTCGCGGAGCAGGCTGCCGCAGGGTGAGGTAGCCGAGGGGGATCCGGTTGGCCCGCATCTTGGGCATCGATCCGGGGTCGCGCGCCACTGGGTACGGCGTGGTCGACACCGACGGGCAGCGCTCGCGCGCTGTGCATTTTGGCGTCATTCGTGTGCCCACCGACGCGTCGCTTTCGCGGCGGTTGAATCTTCTACATGAGGGCCTGATCGCGATCATCGATGAATACTCGCCCGACGAGGCTGCCATCGAGGAGATCTTCACGGCGAAGAACGCACGTTCGGCGCTCGTACTGGGGCACGCTCGAGGCGTTCTGCTTCTTGCTGCTGGCCGCAGCTGCGAGGTTCACGAGTATGCGGCGCGAAAGGTCAAGAAGGCCGTGGCCGGCTATGGCCAGGCAGACAAACAGCAGGTCGGGCATATGGTGAAGACATTGCTGGGGTTGCCCAAGGTGCCTGCACAGGACGCAGCCGACGCCCTCGCAATCGCTCTCTGCCACGCCTATGCGCGGCCGATGCACGCGAGGACCCGAGCCGCACTCGACCAGGCGATGAGCCGATGATTGGCGCGCTACGCGGACAGCTGCGGCGCAAGGACACCGACGTGCTCATTGTTGACGTCGGCGGTGTCGGCTATCGGGTGAGTGTGCCGCTCTCCACGTACTACAGCCTGCCGGAGGCTGGCGGTGAAGTGGATTTGCGGATTTACACACACGTGCGCGACGTGGCGATCGAGCTGTACGGGTTTGGTTCACAGTCGGAGCAGGCGCTCTTCGAGGCTTTGATCGGTGTGTCGGGAATCGGTCCCAAGCTCGCCGTGACCATTCTGTCGGGCATGGAAGCCGACACATTGGTGCGCGCCATCGCCAACGCTGATATCCCTCGACTCACATCGATTCCCGGCGTGGGCAAGAAGACGGCAGAGCGGGTCGCGCTCGAGTTGAAGGATCGGGCAACCAAGATTGTCCCCACGGCCCCTGTTGGACCGGCCGGTACGCGCGAAGATGTGCTGTCCGCGTTGCTCAACCTCGGATACAAGCGCCGGGACGCCGAGGCCGCTCTGGGGCAGGTTGGTGACGAGGCGGATTCCTTCGAGGACGTCCTGCGACTCAGCCTGCGGGAGTTGGCGCGATGAACGACGATCGTCTTGTGACACCTGATGTCGTGTCCGGCGATGACCGGCTCGATGCCGCGCTGCGGCCGCGGACGCTCGACCGCTATGTCGGCCAGAAGCGGATCGTCGACAATCTGCGCGTGTTCATCGAGGCGGCACGGAAGCGCGACGAGCCACTGGATCACGTGCTCTTGTTTGGCCCCCCTGGCCTGGGCAAGACCACGTTGGCGAACATCATCGCCAACGAGATGAGTGCGACGCTGCGTTCAACCGCTGGGCCCGTCATCGAGAAAGTAGGCGACCTGGCCGCGATTCTCACGAACCTGGAACCTGAGGCGCTGCTGTTCATCGACGAGATCCACCGGATGTCGGCTTCCATTGAGGAGGTCCTCTATCCGGCGATGGAGGATTACCAGATCGACATCGTGATCGGCGAGGGCCCAGGGGCCCGGTCGGTGAAGCTGCCGTTGCCCCGCTTCACGCTGGTCGGGGCGACAACTCGCGCAGCGCTCCTGACCTCGCCTCTTCGCGGCCGTTTCGGAATCGTGTTCCGGCTCGATTTCTACACTGTCGAAGAGTTGACCCAGATCGTCGTGAACTCCGCCGAGATTCTGGCTGTGCCAATCGACGCTGGCGGTGCGAACGAGATCGCCAGGCGTTCGCGTGGGACTCCGCGTGTCGCCAACCGGTTGCTGCGTCGTGTTCGTGACTACGCGGAGGTCGAGGGCGACGGGAGCATCGACGAAGAGGGCGCCCGCGCGGCGCTGCAGCGCCTCGAAGTTGACGAGGTGGGCTTTGATGAGATCGATCGGCGACTCTTGCTCACGGTGATCAACGATTTCTCTGGAGGGCCCGTCGGTCTCAACACCATCGCCGCCGCGATCGGCGAAGATCGCGCAGCCATCGAAGATATCTACGAGCCGTACTTGATCCAACTGGGGTTCCTACAGCGGACCCATCGCGGACGAATCGCCACTGATAGGGCGTACCGGCACTTCGGCCTGAAACGTCGCACTGGCGGCACCGGCCAACCCGGACTCTGGTAGGCGATTCGTGCGGCTGGCCGACTTCGACTACGCGCTGCCGCCGGAGCTCGTGGCGCAGGAGCCGGCCGCTGATCGCGATGCGTCTCGACTGATGGTCGTATCGCCAGGCGCGGGAATCGAACATAGGCGGTTTAGCGATCTGGCAGAACTTCTACGCCCCGGAGATCTCCTGGTTCTCAACAACACGCGCGTCCTCGCCGCTCGCGTTCGCGCGCAGCGATCGAGCGGAGGTGCGGTTGAGCTGTTGTTCATCGAGCCGACTTCGTCGATCGGAACGAGTGGACCGGTCTGGCGGGCGATGGCGAAGCCAGCGAAGCGCGTCAGGCCCGGCGACCGCTTGACGGTCGGGGACACGGTCTTGGAAGTACAAGAGGCGTTGGTCGACGGAAGCAGGATCCTCCGGTTCCCCGACGCGCACGATGTTCGCGCGTGGTTGGACGAAGTCGGACAGATGCCGCTGCCGCCCTATATCAAGCCGAGCACGGACAATGGGCGCGCCGCGATGGATCGCGAGCGCTACCAGACTGTCTACGCGGAGGTTCCCGGGGCCGTTGCCGCGCCAACCGCGGGTCTACACTTCACCGACCAACTCTTCGCTCGCCTCCGTGAGTACGGGATCGAGACAGCCTTCGTTACCCTGGATGTGGGGCCCGGCACGTTCCGCCCCGTGACTGCCGAACGCGTTGAAGAACACCGCATGGACGGCGAGCGCTACCGATTGACGCAGGACGTGGCAGATCAGGTGAATCGAGCCCGCGCCGAAGGTCGCAGGGTGGTTGCCGTCGGCACGACATCCGTGCGGGCCCTGGAGCATGCGGCCTCGCGGATGGGATCGCGCTTCGCAACGGAGGGGTTAGGCGCCATCGAGGCGATCGCCGACATCTTCATTACGCCGGGCTATCGGTTCCACATCGTCGATGCGATGATCACCAACCTTCACTTGCCGCGCTCAACACCACTCCTCATGGCGGCGGCGATGGCAGGGAAAGAGTTGCTCTTGGACGCCTACGATGCCGCGATCCGCGAGCGCTACCGGTTCTATTCCTACGGCGACGCGATGCTACTTCAATGAGTTTCACTCGGATGGGCGACGGACTTGATGCCGTCGTGCGGGATTTCGCCCAGGACCCAGAGTTTCGTTGGAGTCTGATCGAGCGCGCCTGGCATCGGGCCGCCGGCGAGGCTGTTCGGGAGCGCGCCAAAGCCGAGTCACTCGACGGCAAGACACTCAATGTACGCGTCGCGGACGCAAGTTGGTTGCCTGCGCTCGAGGAGCTCGAGACGGATCTGGTAATCGCCATCCGGCGGCGTCCCGGCGGAGATCTGGTGACCCATATCAAGTGGGTGGTGGCTGAGGCGGGCGACTCACACGAGTCGTAGGACAAGATCCGCCAATCGGCCCTGGGGCTGAACGAAAGTACGCATGTGCGAGGGGTTGTGATGAAAGAGATTCGAAGCGCCTTGCTCTCTGTCTACGACAAGACGGGCTTGGTGGAGTTGGCGACGGCGCTCAGCGAGCAAGGCGTGCGACTGGTTTCGACCGGTGGCACCGCGCGCCATTTGGTGGCGGCGGGCCTCGAGGTCGTGCAGATCGAGGAATACACGGGTAGCCCGGAGATGCTCGGCGGGCGCGTGAAGACGTTGCACCCCCACGTGTTCGGCGGCATTCTTGCGCGCCGCGAAAGCGTCTCGCAACTTGAAGAGTTGTCGGCGGCGGGCCTCGACACTATCGATCTTGTCGTCGTGAACCTGTATCCGTTCGCCGAGACCGTGGCAGCGCCAGACCACACGTTGATGGACGCCCTCGAGCAGATCGACATCGGCGGGGTGAGCCTGCTGCGAGCCGCGTACAAGAACTTCTCCGGCTGCGCCGTTGTCGTCGACCCTGCGGACTATCCATCGGTGGCGGCGGGATCAGCGGGACTTTCCCTGCCAGCACGGTTGGCTCTGGCCAAGAAGGCCGTTGCTCATACCGCGGCCTATGAGGCCGCGATTTGCAACTACATCACGTCGATCGATCAGGACGGCATCGACCTGGGCGGAGTCACGCCGCGTGCCCCTCATCCCGAGCACCTTGCATTGACGTTCACCCATCGCCAGTCGCTTCGCTACGGAGAGAATCCGCACCAGCCGGCCGCGTTCTACTCGGCCGATGGCGAAGGGTACGGCCTGGGGGCCGGCAAGCAGTTGCAGGGGAAGGAACTGTCCTTCAACAACTACCTGGACACCGACGCTGCGTGGCAGTTGGCCTGGTCGCTTCCCGTGCCCGGCGCGGCCGTGATCAAACACGCGAACCCTTGTGGCGCCGGGACCTCCGACGCGCTCGTCAACGCGTATCGACACGCCCGAGCCACGGACCCACTGTCTGCGTTCGGAGGTATCGTCGGCCTCAACGAGGTCGTGGACGATGCAACCGCTCACGAGGTCGTCACCACGTTCATCGAAGTAGTGGTGGCACCGGGATTCAGCGCAGAGGCCCTGGAGATTCTGAAGGCCAAGCCGAATTTGCGGCTTCTGGAGCTCCCTGCGCCGACCGCGGAGCAACGGGGCGCTCGCGAACTGCGCTGGGTGTCCGGAGGGGCGCTGCTGCAGTCTCGCGACTTCGGCGCGGAAGAGCAGTGGGTTGTCGTCAGTGAGCGGCAACCAAACCAGCAAGAGAACGCAGACCTCTTGTTCCTCTGGGATGTCGTTCCGGCGGTCAAGTCGAACGCCATCGTGATTGGTCGGAACGGGCAATTGCTCGGCGTGGGTGCCGGCCAGATGAGTCGCGTTGACTCGTGTAGGTTCGCGGCGCTCAAAGCGCAGGACGCAGGTCACGACCTTCGCGGCAGCGCTGCCGCGTCGGACGCCTTCTTCCCGTTCCCCGACGGGGTCGAGACGTTGGCGGACGCCGGCGTTACGGCGATCGTTCAGCCCGGCGGGTCGAAGCGTGATGACGAGGTCATCGCCGCTGCCAATCGCCTGGGCCTCGTCCTGGTGCACACCGGTACCCGGCACTTCCGTCACTGAACTCTCGTCGCTGAGTTCTCGTGAAGGAGTTCTTGCCGACCTAGGCCTTCACGACCCTCGTGCTCGAGAGGCGGTCGTGTAGGGCGCGGTGTTCCGGGTCTCGCACTGCCGACAGCAAGCCGAGTCCCGCCGGCAGTGCAGCGGCAGCGTAGGCGACCCCGCGCAGCGCAGCACGCCCGTATCCGACGTGGAAGGTGTCGGCGCCGATCACTCGGACTCGCATGGCCATCTTGCCCAGCGTCTGCCCACTCGTGCCGACGAAGATCACTCCGTAGACCAGCCCGAACAGCGCCCATGCCAGCACAAACGGCAGCGGCGCCGCCTGCACGAATGGCACCACCGCCGTTCCGGCTGCGGAAGCTCCCGCGACTACCAGCACGATACCCATGGTAAGCACCACCAGGCCGTCGGCCAGTGCGGAGTACACGCGGTCCGAAAGCGGCGCCGACGAATCGGCGTGTTGTCGTTTTGCATCGGCGATCGCATCAGCCTCGGAGTCATCATCGATATCCCATGCAAGCGGCGCACCGACTTCGGGAGCGTCGGTCGACGCGACCGCGGCGTTCGACGCAGGTTCCGGCTTGGAACTGTCTTCTGATGGAACTGCTTCCGCTGCGAACCGTTCGTTCTCGGTGGTCACCGAGGTCGCCGGGGGCGGCGGCGATATCGCATCGAGATCCACGACGGCATCATCGGAGATCTGCAGGTCGATTTCATCGATCGAGGCATCCGCCTCGGCGGTGGCGTTCTCGATGTGCGACAGCGCGGCCTCCGCCAAAGCGTCCGTTTCAGGCGCGGCCGCATCGATAGGAGCTTCCGCTTCTTGCTCGCCCGTTGCATCGAAGAGTCCAGGCAGGGCCCGATCGTCGTCTTCGACGTTCAGTTCGATGCCGAGGTCCGCCGCGTCGACCAGGCTACCTGGTGGCGCGATCTCGACGTCGTTCTCTGCGAGAGCGGACAGGTCGCCGATGGAAGTGTCGAGCATCTCCGCGGTAGGCACGGGCGTCTCGGTCGCAGGTAGGTCGGTCCGTTTCTCGCTGGTCGGCGTGGTGAACTCGCCCACGATGTGGACGTCCGGAGCGGTTTCCTCCGCAGGCTCATCCCCGGCCGTTTCCCGACTCGGTTCGCGGGGGAGGGCCCAGGCCGGGATCTCCACGTCACGGAGTTCGGGGGGAATCGAGTCGAGGCGGGCGTCGCGCCCGTCCTCGTCGGCAGTCGCCGAGGCTACAGCCGGCGGGGTGGGGTCGGCATCCTCGCCGCGCGCCCAGGCGGGTACGCTGTCGTCCGGCGCGCCAAACAGTTCGGGCTCCGCACTCTCAGTTGCTTCCTCCGTCGGCTCAGCGGCATCTTCTTCCATCGAGTTGTCGATTGCTTCAAGTGCATCTTCGACCGCGGCGTCCAGCCGGTCGACGGGCGCACTCGGATCGACAGTTTGGAGCTGCTGCTCAAGTTGCTCCGAAATCGCGTCTAGCGGGTCCGCGGAGTGTTCGTCGTCGAAGAGCTCGACGGGAGGCTCGTCGGAAATCTCTGCGGCGAAGCTCTCGGCGGACGGTTCATCGGCGGTGTCTGCGATTGGCTCAGCCACGCTTGTCTCGAGGCTCTCGTCGGCGACAAACTCTGGCTCGCTTTGAAAAAGCGGCACATCGTCCAGCGGAGCCAAACGATCGTTGTCAGCTGCTGCGGATTCGAGCTCGAACTCGGGAACATCGTCGACCCGCGCAGGCTCCGGCTCCGTTTCCGGGAGGGGCGCTTCCGTTTCCGTCCACTCGAAATCGTTGTCCGGCGCGGAAGAGACGAGATCGTCAAGTTCCTGGGGAGAGTTCACCGGCTCGAGGATCGGCTCGTTCGCGACCTCGGCGTCGGCAAAGTGCGTCTCCTCGTTCCGCTCCTCGAGTGCGCCCTCGATAGTCGCCGGCGCGCCGGCGCCTACGAGATCGTCGACGATGTCGCCAATGTCGGCGCGGCGCTCTTCGCGTGCGCGATCAACGAGCTGCACCTGCGGCTCTTCCTCAGCTTCTGCAGCCGCGGTTTGCGCCCGTACCGCATCCAGCTTCTCCGCCGCTTCGCTGATGTGCGAGGTGTCCAGGGCCAACTCGTCGATGTCCTCACGATGTTCAGCGTGCTTCCGGGCACGGATCTCCTTGACCCGCTCCCGCAATTGCTCTCGCCAGTCGCCAAACGGCGTCGAGTCGGCGGACTCCGCCGATTCGGGGTTCGTGGGATCGGCCAACTCAGTCGTCTGTTCGTCGGAACCCGTTGGTGCCACGTGCTCCTCCTTGCTATCCACGGCTCACAGACTTGCCTTTGGAGCGCGTTGCTCCATCGGTCTCGTCTAGGTCCGGTTCATACCAGTCCGGTAGAACCGGATCGATGGCTTCGGTTACGAGATCGGGACGTTGTTTGCGGCGCGCGCGGCTGGCGCGAACCATCTTCTCCTTGATCGTGTCGGACTCACTCACTTGCGGCGCATCGACGCGGCGTGCGGCCGCCTCGGGGTCGGCGTTCGAGGACGTCGGCGCTCCAACAGAGTCAGCGTGTTCGGTGCTCTCCACTTTCGCCGCGCGCGCAGAGACGCGCAGTGCTTTGACCGCATCGGACACGTTGACGGCAACCTCGTCTGAACGCTCGGACTCAGCGAGATCCTGCAACGTTGGAGCTGCCGTGGCGATCGGGGTCGGACTCTGCGGCGATGTTGCCAGCCGTTCGGTCACGTGCGAATTCACGGGTTCGGGTGGTGTGACGGGCGTAGGAGGTGCCTCGGCCGCGACGTCCTCGACAGGAGGCGTAGCCGATGCGCCGGCTTTCGCAGCCGGGCGGAGTTCGATTTGGCGGTGCGGATTCGCTCGCCGTCGCGTCAAACGCCGCGACAGATCGAATGATTGTTTGCACCGCGGACACTTCGACAAGTGGTCGAACGTGACCAAACTACACTTTGGGCACTTCATAAGGTCGCCCCACCCTGAGCGACCGCCCCCGCCTGATTACTCATACGCCCCAGTCAGGGATGCTAGCAACGAGTGACGTCTGCGGTCAACGCAGCGCTGTGTTTTAGTGTGCAAAATTGATTCCTCCGAATTCCGGCCAGCCGAGCTCCCACTTGCCATGACGGCCCTTGTCGAATGCGTTCCGAACGTTAGCGAAGGTCGCGACGAGACTGTTCTGGCAGGCCTTGCGGAGACGTTCACTGCCTACAGGGACGTGCACCTGCTGCATCGGCACTCCGATACCGACCACAATCGGACGGTGTTCACCGTGGTCGGGGAGCCGCAGCCGCTGCTAGACGCGGTGTTTGAACTCTACGAGCGAGCGGTTGAGACGATTGATCTCCGTCTGCACCGCGGCGTACATCCGAGACTGGGCGCGGTGGACGTGTGTCCGTTCATCCCGCTAACGGACCACGGGAGCACGATGGATGACTGTCGAGGGTTGGCCCGCCGGCTGGGCCTCGCAGTCTCGGCTCGCTTCGGCCTTCCGGTGTTCCTTTATCGCGAGTCCGCCACCCGTGACGGGCGTCGCGCTCTGGCCGCGATTCGACACGGACAGTTCGAACAACTTGATGCGAAACTGAGCACACCAGAATGGGTGCCGGATTTCGGTCCTACCGAACGCCACCCCACCGCCGGTGTGACGATCGTGGGCGCTCGGCCGATCCTGGTGGCTTTCAACGTCGTGCTTGCCACGGGCGACGTCGAAATCGCTCGCGCGATCGCCGGGGAGCTTCGGGAATCTGGCGGCGGGCTCTACGGGCTGCGCGCGATGGGCGTTTGCCTTGGGTCGCGAGGCCTCGTGCAAGTTTCGATGAACGTCGAAGACTACCGCCGAACCCCTCTTCAGGAGGTTGTCCAGTTGATCGATTCCGGCGCGCGCGCGCGGCACCGCGGCGCTTGACTGCGAGCTCGTTGGATTGGCGCCCCGCGCGGCTCTCGGCGACGCGCGGTGGGTCAATCGTTGGCTGCCGGATCTTCGTGTGATCGATCAGCTGGAAGATGCCATCGAGGCCGCCGTGCCCTAGGGCTATTCGCCGGGCTCGGGCTTGCCTGCGGCCTCGGCCGGGTCGATACCGTAGGCCTTTAGCTTGCGGTACAGATTGCTCCGCTCGGTATCCAGGGCCTGTGCCGTCTGACGGACATTGCCCCCGAATTCGCGCAGCTTCGTCATGATGAGTCGCCGCTCGAAGATCTCGCGGGCCTCGCGTAGAGACATGTCCTGGTCGAGCGCGGCATCGGCGGTAAGAGACGCATCGACCATCGGCTCCACTTCAGGCGCCTCGATGACGTCGCTGGCGGCCATGATGGCGAGTCGCTCGCAGACGTTGCGTAGCTCGCGTACGTTGCCCGGCCAGCGATGCGAGACCAGAAGGGCAAGTGCTTCGTGACTCAAGCGCTTCGTGGTTTGGCCGTATTCTTCGGAGTACTCCGCGAGGAAACGGTCTGCCAGGAGCGGGATGTCGTCCCGGCGCGCTCGAAGGGGCGGCACTCTGAACGGAATGACGTTCAGTCGGTAGTACAGGTCTTCGCGGAATCGCCCTCCACGGATTTCCTCTTCGAGATCCTTGTTGGTGGCCGCGATCACCCGCACGTCGACCTCGCGCGTGTCGTTTGAGCCGACAGGCTCGAAGCGCTGTTCCTCGAGCACGCGGAGAACCTTTGCCTGCGTCTTCAGACTCATGTCGCCGACTTCATCGAGGAAGAGGGTTCCGCCGTCCGCCAACTCGAACTTGCCCGACTTGTCGGTCACCGCTCCGGTGAACGCACCGGTTACGTGGCCGAAGAGTTCCGACTCGATCAAGTCCTCGGGGATCGCGGCGCAGTTGACCTCGACGAATGTCGCGTCGTGTCGTCGTGACAGCGCGTGGATCCGTCGTGCTACTAACTCCTTGCCGGTGCCGTTTTCGCCGAAGATGAGCACACGGCCGTTGCTCGGCGCAGCTCGATCAACCTGCCCGCGCAGCGCGGCGATGATGTCGCTGTCTCCGACGATGTCGACACCGTGACTGACCTCGGCGCGGAGGCGCAGGTTCTCGTGCTCCAAAGCCCGCTTTCGCAGCGCATTCGCGACGACGAGCAGCACGCGGTCGAGCGACAACGGCTTCTCGATGAAGTCGAAGGCCCCGAGCTTGGTGGCTTTCACCGCGGAGTCGATGCTGCCGTGGCCGGAGATCATGACGATCTCGCTGCCGACGGCCTGTTTGCCGAGCTCGGCGAGCACGTCCAGGCCATCGATTCCCGGCAGCCAGATATCGAGCAGAACAACATCGAAGTCCTCACGCGTGAGTCGTTCGATGGCTGCTTCGCCACTCTCCACGGCGTCCACACGGTGGCCCTCGTCGGTGAGAACGCTGGTCAGCGACGATCGCACATTGCGTTCGTCGTCGACGATGAGGATCTTGCCGCGACTGCTCAAAGTTTCGTTAGCCAGTCGGTAGTTCGATAACGAACGTGGCGCCGCGCGGCACGTTGTCGACCACCCGGATATAGCCGCGGTGGTCTGAGACGATTTGACGCACGATGGCGAGACCCAGGCCCGTTCCGTCGCGGTCGCGCGAGAAGTAGGGGACGAAGAGCTGTTCCTTGTCTTCTGCCCGAATGCCCGGCCCGTTGTCTGTCACGGCGATGCGCACGACCTCGAGGTCATCATCGAATACGGTGCTGACGGCGAGCTTGCCGGTGCCATCCATGGCTTTCATTGCGTTGTCGAACAGATTCGTGAAGGCGCGACGCATCTGGTCCGGATCGAGCTCGAGGCGCGGCAGGTCGCGCCCGTAGTGGCGTGTGATTTCGATGCCTGGGTGCGTGTCCGGATATGGGCGCAGGCTGTCGTCCAATAGCTGGTGCAGGTCCATGGCCACGGGCTGGGCGGAGGGCATACGCGCGAACCGGGTGAACTCTTCAACCAGCGATTTCAGCGTAGCCACTTCCTGCAGAATCGTTCGCGTGCCTTCCTCGATCACGGCGTACTCGGCTTCGGCGCCCGCAGCGCGTTGATAGCGCCGGGCGATGCGCTGGGCAGAGAGCTGGATCGGTGTGAGGGGGTTGCGAATCTCGTGTGCCACTCGGCGTGCCACTTCACGCCAGGCAGCCGCCTTTTGCGCGCCGATCAGGCCGGTGAGATCGTCCAGCACCGTCACGGTGCCGAGGTAATCACCGGACTTGTCGCGCAAGCTCGAGCAGTGCGCCGCGAGGGTGAGCCGCCGTCCGTTGGCGTCAAGCGAGAGTTCCTCTTCAAGTGCCGCCAGCCGGGGTCTCGCATGCTGCATCAGTGTGCGCAGCGGAGCCATGTTCTCGCCGGCAAACACCGTGTCGTATGGCGCCCCTACCGCGTCAGCCTGTTCGATTCCCAGCATCTCAGAAGCGGCCGGGTTGATCGTCGTGATGTGTCCGTGCGCGTTCACCGAGACCACGCCGGTGGCGATGTTGGCGAGCACCGATTCCATGTAGCTGCGGCGCTCCTCCAACTCGGCAATCGTCTGTTCGAGGTCGATCCGGGATTGTTCGAGACTCCGCTGACCCACGCCCAGGTCGCTGGTCATCCGGTTGAACGACTCAACCAGCACGCCAAGTTCGTCGTTAGTGACTGCGTCCACTCGATAGTCGAGATTGCCTGCTGCGACCGCCCGCGTGCCTTCCGACAGCTTACGAATGGGCACCGTGACCCCGCGCGCGAGGTACAGGCCAAGCCAAACCGCGCCGAAGATGATCAGAAGACTGATCAGCAGGAAGACCAGCAGGTACGCGTTCGTTATGGGCTCCTTGCCCTGCACGCCCTGCTCGTAGTTGCCGTAGAGCTGCTCGATTGCCGCGGCTTCCGCGGCGAGCGCCGCGTCCACCATGCGGCCAACGATCAGCACGCCTTCCACTTCCTGGGTGCCGATGGCGAACACCGGGGAGCCGATAATCAACAGGCGGTTGCGACCCTCCACGTCGATCGTGCGCCTGAATTGCTGACCGCTCTGCGCCAACTGGAGCAGGTCGGCATCAACGGCAAGATGGTGCTCTCGCCCCTGCAGGAAACTGCCCTCGCGAACCACGGCGTTGATTTGGGATTCGCCGTTCCGATAGAAGGTGGCGATGTCGAGATCGTAGTGCGACTCAGCGAGTCGGTACCCGAGGTCTCGCTCCAGCACCTGCCAGGCCTCGTTGCCCACGTAGACGCCGTCGGTGACCTGCTCGGCGAGCATCACGCCGATATCCAATACCTCGTCCTCTTCGGCAAGAATCGCGAGGCGTGACAGCTCGCGAGCCCTCTCGTACATCGCCGTGACGTCAGACGAGAACCAGCGATCGACGCTCTTCTGGATGAAGTCGCTCGCGACCAGGAACAGGAGGATTGACGGCACGAGTGCGAGGCCGACGTACGTCGCCATCAGCTTGGTCTGGAACTTGGACCCGAGCTTGCGATGTCGCCGATCGACGTAGAGCTTGATGAGATTGCGGCCCAGCACGAACAACAGCGTCAGCAAAAGGACGATGTTGAGCACCGTGATCGAGTGCAGCAGCACAGCGGGCACACCGGCATCGATCGACTGCTGGAGCGCAATCTCGATGGCGACGAACGACACCACCAGAAACGCTAGTCCGGCAATGACGAGCCGCCGATGGCGGGCGCGGCGCTGATACTCGGAGGGTGGTGCGGTGCTCATGGGCCGTGGGCGGAAACTCCGGCGAGGGATGTCTCGCAGGGAATCGGACTATTCCCGCAATGCTAGCAGGCCCAAACCGATAAGCGGGCGGGTCGCGGAGGTGTTCCGCGCGCTCCGTCTCGCGGTCAGATCGACGCCGGGACCGCGACGGTGCGCCGCGAGGCGATCTCGTAGACGATGTCGTCCCACGTCACCGCCTCCCACGCCTCGGGCGTGTCGCGGATCTTCTCGACCAGACCGGCGTGCAGCCCATGTCCCGCACGGTAGGCAACGACGTGCCCCAGGAGCGGCGCGCCAAGAAGCGTGAGGTCGCCAATCGCGTCCATGATCTTGTGGCGCACGAACTCGTCCGGGAACCGCAGCTGAGGGTTCAGGATCGAGTTTTCTCCGACGACGATCGCGTTCTCCATTGATCCACCAAGGGCAAGCCCAAGGGACCGCATGGTCTCGACGTCGCGCAAGAAACCGAAGGTACGAGCGGGCGCCAACTGTTCGGTGTAGGCACGCGGCGTTACCAGAAAGGTCTCGCGTTGGATGCCGATCAGCGGATGATCGAAGTCGATCGTGTACGAGATCTTGAGTCGCTCCGCCGGATAGACGGCGATGAACTTGTCGTCTTCATCGACGCGAAGCGGTTCGACGATCTTGATGAATGTGCGCGCGGCTTGCTGGCGCTTGAGTCCAGCCTCGTGCAACAGGTAGACGAACGGCGTCGCCGAGCCGTCCATGATCGGTACTTCGGGGCCCTCCAGCTCGATCAGGAGGTTGTCGACTCCGAGGCCCGAAGCCGCCGACAGTACGTGCTCGACCGTGCTGATCGAAGCTTCCCCGTCGGTGAGCTGCGTGGCGAAGCTCGTCTGATGCAGGTTCTCGATCGCGACGGCGATCTCTCGCCCGCCCAGATCGACGCGGCGGAAACGAATCCCGGTGCCGGGAGCTGCCGGTAGCAGGCGCATCTTGACGCGCTCACCGGAGTGCAGCCCAATCCCCGCGCAACTCACTTCGCGGCGGATCGTCTTCTGTGTCAGAGTCATCGCAACTTCCGGGAAGATGGAACCTGTGTACCCTGAAAGCAAAACCCATGCCGGGCGTCGACTCAATCGGAAAAGTCTTTTGCTACAGGTAACTTACGGCGATCTGAGGTGCTGGTGCCGATCGTTCCTGTGGGGTTTTTGCATCAATCTCCGCCCGGAAGGTGTTGCATTTCTGCAACAATCCGCACGGATCGAGCAGCGTGCCTCTGCCGAGGGGCGTTGGCCACCGACCAGCCCGGCGACCGGTACGGCGCGGGCGATAGTTTCGAGGGTATAGGACCGTGCGCGTTTTGGTGGTCACGTCAGACGTCCCCCTGGTCGAGGGCGGCCATCGTGTGATTGCGCGCTCGCTCGTGCAGGCGCTCCGTGATGAGGGGCACCAGGCGGAGATCTTCACCACGCCGCAGAACAGGCTAGGGCGGCAGCTGTCCGCCTACTGGGCAACGTGGCTCACCGATGTCGGCGAAACGGGCGATGGGCATCCGGTGGACGCCGTGATCAGCCTTCGCTATCCGTCCTATGCGGTGCGCCATCCACGCCATGTCGTCTGGCTGAATCACAGGCTGCGCGAGTACTACGATTTGTGGCCGACCTTTCGGGCGACCCTAGGGCCTCGTGGCCGTCTCGTGCAGGGGGTGCGTCGGCAGGTTCTCCATGCGCTTGATCGACGGATTCTGAAGTCGCGCGTCGTGTTCGCGCAGTCCGACACGATTCGCCAGCGACTCGACCGGTGGGGCGCGTTGCCCTCGCAGGTGTTGCACCCGCCGCCACCTCAGCGGCCGTATCGATGCGACGGCTATGACGGCGCCATTCTCTCGGTCGCTCGACTGCAACCGCTGAAACGGACGTCACTCCTGGTGGAGTCTGTGGCCGCTGTGCCCGGGGCACGGGCGCGGATCGCAGGTGAGGGACCCGAATTGGAGCACCTGCAGGTGCTTGCTGAGTCGTTGCAGGCGAGCGATCGGATTGCGTTTCTCGGACGGCTCAGCGAAGAGTCGCTGGTCGAGGAATATGGACGGTGTTCTGCGGTGTGGTACGGCGCGCGCGCAGAGGACTACGGGCTCGTGACGCTCGAGGCGTTCAACTCCTCCAAGCCGGTGATCACTTGCGACGACTCGGGCGGTCCAGCGGAACTGGTCGAAGACGACGTCACGGGGCTGGTGGTGGCGCCCGACATCGACGCTGTGAGCGCCGCCGTCCGTAGGCTCCAGGACCCGGACTACGCCGCCGAACTGGGCACGGCCGCGCTAAATGTGGCCGCGCGCCACAGCTGGAAGCACGCCGTCGACACGTTGCTCGGCGCGATCTGACGCGCACTCCTGCGCAGCAGACGCAACTCCTGGCCGGTAGCTGCGCGCTTCGATTTGCGTGAGAAACCTTTTGGATTGCTGTGGGTAATCCGTTTCCCATACGTTGCGACAAGTCTTTCCTAGCCGCTCCCTGGAGCTTCTCTTGTCGCAAAACGCTGTTTTTCCACGCCGCGTTCTCGTCCTCGATTCGCATCCGGATCGAGGTCGCGTGCGTGCTGCGCTCGTTGGCAGCGGGTTCGACGTGGTGATGGCGGGGAGCCTCGACGAGGTCAGCGAGATCCTGCGCGGTCGCTACGAGGCCGATCTCCTCGTTCTCGGTCAGGGCGATGGCGCCGCCATGCCAGAGACCATTGCTGTCGCACGGACGGTACGACCTACGCTACCGGTCGTAGTGATTGCAGACGCACAGGACGATGCGGACTCCGTGCAGGGCGGCGTGGGCGTGGTGCAGCGAGATCGACTCGAGGCCGAGTTCGATCGCGTCGTCGTGGACGTGCTCGCAGCCTCCGATGTGGAAGACGAGACGTTTATTGCGGTCTCCGAGCCGATGCGCGCCGTCCGAAGTCTGGTGGAGCGCGTTGCCGACACCGACGTTCCGGTGTTGATCACGGGTGACAGTGGGGTTGGCAAAGAGGTGGTGGCGCGATCGCTGCACTGCGAGTCCCGGCGCGCGTCGATGCCCTTCGTGAAGGTCAATTGCGCCGCACTGCCCGATCAGCTTCTCGAATCTGAGCTCTTCGGCTACGAACGAGGCGCTTTCACGGGTGCCGATCGCGATAAGCCCGGCAAGTTTGAAATCGCCAACGGCGGGACGATCTTCCTCGATGAGATTGGCGAGATTGCCGCCGGCACGCAGGCCAAGCTTCTGCAGGTGCTCCAGGACGGACGCTACTACCGCCTCGGAGGCAATCGGGAGGTCGGTGTGGACGCGAGAGTCGTCGCGTCGACGAACGTAGACCTGGAAGCTGCGATCGACGGCGGCAGCTTCCGCAAGGACCTCTTCTATCGGCTCAACGTGGTGCGGGTAGAGGTGCCACGGTTGCGGGAACGACGAGATGAGATCCCGCATCTCGCCGATCACTTCCGACGGCGCTATGAGGCCGAGTGCGAGCGACAGATCGGGCCGCTCGACGCCAACACTCTCGCGGTACTAGCGGCCCACGATTGGCCGGGCAACGTCCGCGAACTCGAGAACGTCATCCGCAGAATGGTCGTGCTCGAGGATGTCGCGTCGGTGGTTGCAGACCTGCGTCGGACAGAGGCACCGGCCGGCACGGTGGCCGTCGACGAGCTACTCGGCGCCGATGGCGCGCTACCACCTTTGAAAGACGCCTCGCGACTCGCGGCGCTGGAAATCGAGGGCGTGTTGATTCGCCGTGCCCTGGACGAGACCGGCTGGAACCGCCGCCGCGCGGCCGAGCTACTTCAGATCAGCTACAAGGCGCTTCTCTACAAGATGCGCGACTGTGGCATTCGGGCCGCCTGAAGGGCCAAGGCAGAAGTTTTCCTCATGTGGGCACATGTTTTCACAACGCCACGCGACCGTACGGGACGGGAGCAGACAAGGCGTGACAGCCGCGCCGTCCACAGCGTCGCGGAAACGGCCAGGACCGGCCTGCGCAAACGGAACGGCGTCGCGGCCGAGCGCGCTGGGTGTGGCACGCCAATTGCTCCTTCTTGCGTGAGCGATCAGCGACGGTCGCGCCGCACCGACAGCCTCTCGTCACATCGACAGGACGAAAAGATGATCACGAACAGTTCGCATCTACGGCGATCCATGGGTTCGCTGACGTCTTTGGGGCTGGTTCTCTGCCTGGCGGCCACAGCGTTCGTCTCGGCGGGTGTGGAGGCCCAGGAAGCAAAGCGCAAGAAGACCAAGCCACCGACACTCCGGGTGCGTGTGGTGGGGGGCGGGAACGGTCTTCCTGTTGTGGTCACGAACTCCGCCGGCGAGCTTGTTGAGGGCGGAGTCGCCGACGGGCAACTCGAGCCTGAGGTCGAAAACTGGCTGGTGGATGGGCCGCCGGTGACCGAGTCGTGGCTTGAAGGCGCGGCGCCCATGTCCGCGCCCGCCCCTGCTGCGACGTCCGAACTTCCACGGTCCGCGACGCCGGTCGGGCAAACGCCTCCGGCTGGCGGATCGTCAGAGCTCGTCGGCGTGCAGCACTACATGGAATCGGTTGGCGAAGCCGCCCCCGCGACACCTACATCCTCACCGACAACGACATCGGCTCCGCGCCTTCCTGCATCCGCGACCTCGTCGGCATCGCTCCGTGAAAACAGCGGCGATGCGTCCGTGATGACGAGTTCGAATCCGGCCGCCGAGGGGAGATACCGCCTCGGCCCGGGTGATCAGATTGACATCCATGTCTGGCGAAACCCGGAACTCACGCGCAACGTGCCCGTGCGGCCGGACGGACTGATCTCTCTGCCTCTGGCAGGGGAGCTGATGGCCTCCGGGAAGACGGTTGCCGAACTGGAAGCCGAAATCACAGCTGTGCTTGGCGAGTTCGTGCAGTACCCGACCGTCACCGTGTCGGTAACCGAAGTTCACGGGATGGTCGTTTACGTCGTGGGTCGCGTTGCGAGTCCCGGCACCTTGCAACTCGATCGCCCGATCAACGTGATTCAGGCGATCGCGATGGCAGGTGGGCTGCAGGAATTCGCAGATCGCAACGGCGTGGTCGTGATTCGCACCGTCAACGGGCAGGAAACGCGCCTGCCGTTTCCTTATGGCGACGCGTTGAAGGGGAAAAGCGCTGCCGCACCATTCACCCTCCAATCGGGAGACGTTATCTATGTTCCGTAGCCAATCCCGTCGTCACGTGGGTATGTGCGCGCGCGTCGCCGCCTTGAGTCTCGCTCTCGGCGTCGCAACTCCTCTGCTGGGTCAGCAGTCCGACTCCACTGCCGGTCGCCCGGATTTCACTCCTTCGATCACGTTCCTCGGGTCCCTCGAGACGAACCCTGAACGCCTACCTGGAGAGACCGGTCGCACGAAGTTCTTTTCGGCCAGCGGCGAACTGCCATTCCGCGTCGACTCGCCCCGTTGGACCTTCACGCTCACCTATCGTCCCGAGTACCAGTACAACCAAGACGACGATGCGCTGACGTCGTTCGATCATTCGGGAAGCTTCGCGCTGCGCGGCAAGTTGTCGCCTCGAACGGATGTCGAGATCGAGGGCGATGCCTACGCCTCCAATGAACTGCGTGGCCTCGATGCCAACGACATCGTGGTTCCACGCTCGCGTCGAGTCCGCGGCACGGTTGATGGCGAGCTTCGCCAGCGACTCTCCACTCGGGACACGCTCCGATTTCGAGGCGGCTACGAGCGCCTCTCGTTCCCCGACGGCGATTTCATCGATAGCGATACCGGGTATGCGGGTGCGAGCTATAGCCACGCCGTTTCCGCGCGGACGAGCCTATCCCTGGGTGGGAACGTCCGGTTGGCGACTTTCGACAGCGGCACACGATCGCGCTCGATGACCACGACCGTTGGCGGCTTGTTTCAGCTCGCCGAACGCACCGACTTCGAAGTCAGTGGTGGCGCGCTCTGGATTCAGCAGGATGCAGGCGAGGGCTGGCTCGGCGTTGAGCAGCCGGGATTTACTGTCCGGGGCCGGCTGCGCCACAGACTTGAGCGTGTGTCGCTGCAGCTTCTAGGGGAGCGAGACCTCGGCACGAGCAGTGGGCTCGGTCAGGCCACTCTGCGGGACCGCATCGTGGGTTCAGTCGGGTGGTCCGACAACCGATGGGGACTCGTCGGGCTTGGCGGCTACTCGCGCAATCGCGGTTTCAGTTCAGGCGCGGTCGACGGTCCGACGATCCAGACGTTGTCTGCCTGCGGACGCACGGCGGTTCGTGTCAGCCGCGCGGTGGCCGTGGTGGGCGTGCTCGCCTACGCGCATCAGCTCGGCGAGATCGTGCAGGACACGACCGACACTTTCAGGGTCTCGCTGGGTGTGAGGCTGCAAGCGAATGGACTGCCGCTCGCGCTGGCCAGTTCGACCAACGATTTCAGTCGAATCGGGAGGAGCGCTCGTGCTTCGTGCTGAAGAGATGACGCCGGCCGATCTGGCGCAGGTGGTCTGGGCACAACGCTGGGCCGTCGTGGCCTTGGCGCTTGTCGGCGCCGCACTCGGCTACGGCTATTCGTTGTTTGTGCCTGATCGATTCACCGCGGAGACGCTTGTGCTCGTCGAGGACTCCCAGCTCTCGCGTGACTATGTGCAGACCACGAGCACGACGAGCCTGCGGACGCGACTGGACACGATGAGCGAACAGGTACTGAGCAGGACTCGACTCGAGGGTTTGGTACGCGAGTACGATTTCGTTAGCGCTGGCGGCTCGCTCGAAGATGCGGTCGCCAAGGTTCGGCGGCGCATCACGCTAGACACCATCGGTCAGGACGGATTCAGGCTCTCGTTCTCAGACGAGGATCCGCGCATGGCAGCGCGAGTGGCGAACGCGCTCGCTGCAGGCTTTATCAACCAGAGCACCGAAGCGATTCGGGCGCAGACGCGCACCACCGCCACCGGATTGCAGCAGCAGGCTGATGATCTTCAGCGACAGCTCAGCAACAAGGAAGCGGAGATCGAGGCGTTCAAGGCCGCCAACCTTCACGCGTTGCCAACCCAACTGGGCGACAACCTGGACGAAGCGCAGCAGTTGCGCCAGCAGATTCGCGACAACACATCCCGGATGATCGTGGTGCGGGCGCAGCTCGATGCGTTGCCGGAGCCGGTGACCTCGGTCGCCGCCGCTCCGGATGAGGTCACGGCCATCGAGGTCGCGCGGCAGATTCTCGGCACAACCTCAGCAGCGCAACTGGACGGCAAACTGGAAACAGAACACCCGCTCGTGCAGTTGGAAGCGCGGCGCTTGCAGTACGAGTCGCTCCTACGCCATTACACGGCCCGCCACCCCGACGTTCGCCAACTTGCGGCGGAGATCGCAGCGCTTGAGGACACGGTGGCAACGGCAGCGCCATTCGTTCCGGAGCTGAGCTCGGTGGCAATGCCGGCGGCGCCGAGTTCCACGATCGCTCGCGATCGCTCCGCGTTTGAAACAGAGATCAGCAACCTTGAGTCGTCGCGAACCGCGATGCTGGGGGACCTGGCGGAGTACGAGCGCCGCGTCGCCGCTGCTCCCGGGGTCGAGCGGCAACTCCGTGAGTTGGAGCGCGAGCGCGATGGTCTGTTGCGGTCGCATACCGATCTTGCGAGCCGCACCGTCGAGGCGGACCTGGCGAACGATCTGCAGACTGCTGAAATTCCGACTAGCCGGTTCCGTGTGGTGGATCCAGCAGCCGTTCCTACTCAGCCCACCTCGCCATTGCGCCTCTACTTTCTTATCGGCGGCGCTTTGGCGGGTTTCGGCCTTGTCGTTGGCGCGACTTTCCTGCGCGAGGTGACGCTCCAGCCGGTCAATAGCGCCGATGAGCTCGAGCGCTTCGGCGGCATGGACGTTCTGGCGAGTATTCCGGTGATCCAGACGCCGCAGCGTGTTCGCCGTCAGCGTCTTATCCGGGTCGCGTCGACGGCTGCCGTGGGCGCGGTGTTGGTTGTCGTGTTCGCCCTGCGCATCATGACGAGGGGCTTCTGATGAACGCCAACCCTGAGACCTATACGAGGGCGGCCACTTCAGGAGTCGGCGCACCGGCCTTTGAAGTGGTCACGCGTGTCGTGGATGCCGTGCTTGAGCGACGAGGCCTCACGCGCGTGAACTGCGGCGAAGGCGCTTCCGAACTGCTCACAGCGGTGAGCGACCGACTGCCTTCCACGTTTCGCTGGCAGCAGGTAGAGAACCCCGCCAACCCCGCAGAGCTCTGGGCGGCGGTGATGGAGGGCGACGTGCCCGCCGGTGAGGAGCCGGGGCTCCGTCTGAGAGAAATTTTGTGGCACCGGTCGAGCGCCGGCGTCTTCACCGTTCTCGGAGTGGTTGCCGCACCCGATGTTGCAGATGAAGTGCTGGGTGCCCTCGAAGAGTTGGCCGGCCTCGAGCCGATGCTGCAGTTGGTGATCGTGGCCGACCAGGCAGTGCACGAACGCGCAACCGAGGCAGCGGCTCGACTCGCCATGCGCGTTCGGAATTCTTATGTCGTGGCGGAATCACTGCAGACTCATGCAGCTCGCGAGGAGGCCGAACCGGTTCCTGTGGCTAAGCCCGCTCCCGCATCACCAGTCGCCGAGCCGGATCCGGTCACATCCGCGGAATCTGACGTCACACCGGCCTCGCGGCGGGTGCCCGTCGCGGGGTCACCCGGCTCCGGAGTCACGATGGAGGCGGCAGGACAGCGGACGTTCGATCCCTTCCGTGACAGCTTCGTCGAACCTTCGATCAACACGCCGCAACTGCTGCCGGTATTGAGCGATCCGCACGGCTCTCACGCCGAGTGGTTCAGGGTCCTTCGACTTCGTCTGGAGGACTGGGTGCGCGCGCAGGGCGGCTCGCCTCAAGCGATCGCGTTGGGCGGCGCAGAGGCTGGCGTGGGCAAGACTTTCGTGGCCGTCAACCTAGCTCTCCTATGGGCCAACAGCACTTTCGAACGGGTATGCCTCGTCGACGGCGATCTTCGTCGGCCGCAGTTCAACTCAATCTTCGAGATTCCCCAGCGTCCTGGCCTCGCGGATGTACTGGCGCGCCGAGCCGCGGCCGAGGAATGCGTGCGCTACGTCCCCGAGGTTGGGCTACACGTAATGCCTGCGGGGCGCTCCGGCAACCCCCGTCAACTCGTGAACCCGGATCGGGTTCAACGTGTGATCACGTCGCTCAAGAGTGCCTACGACGTGGTGATCCTGGATGGTCCACCTATTGCTGGCCTTGTGGATGCACATTCCTTCGCGAGCGCCTGTGACGGCACCTTGCTCGTTGTGCGGGCCGGGAAGTCACGACTTCAGGCAGTACAGAAGGCGACAGAAGACTTGGGATCGGACCGTCTTATTGGTGCTGTCGTGAACGGCGCCGAGCGTGGGGTCAAGAGTGCCTACACCCGATATCGGCGACTCCTCCGCGGATAACAGCGGAGTCGACGCGCAGGCAACCCGTGCCGACATGGGACGCCTGATGAAGCACTCGTCGATCTACGTGATCGGCGGGATGCTCAACCGTGTGGGCGTGTTCCTGCTATTGCCGGTGTACACGTCGTACTTGTCGCTCGCCGAATACGGAACACTCGAGCTCTTCTACGCCACCGCCGCGGTGGCGTCTGGCTTGCTGTCGGCCGGCTTGGCACACGCCACGCTGCGCTTCTATTTCGAGTACGAGGAGGAAGCCGAGCGCAACGCGGTCGTGAGCACCAACCTCGCGCTCGGAGGTCTTCTGGGCGTCGTCGGGGCGGTCGGCATCATGGCCGCACGCGAACCTCTTGCCGCGACCGTGTTCGGGACTCCGGGTGCCTCTACGGGTCTTGTGATCATCGCGATCACGATGGCCTTGGAGATGTCGACTCAGATCTGTTTGGGATTCGTACGCGCCCGCGAGGCGTCGAAGACTTTCCTGGCCATCGTGCTCGCCCGTCTGGTCGTCCAGGTCGCGGCCAACAGCTATGCGGTCATCGGCCTTGGAGCCGGAGTGACGGGTGTCCTCACGGGCAACGCACTGGCTGTGGGCTTTGGCTGGCTCTGTGCGATCACCTACACGGTGCGCCGCTGCGGGTTGCGTGTCGATCTGTCCAAAGCAGATCCGATCCTGCGCTACAGCCTGCCGTTTCTTGCGAGCACGATCGTGGCGGTGCTGGCCGCCAATGTGGATCGACTGGTAATTCGAAAGTTGTTGAGCCTCGAGGCGCTGGGGCTGTTCGCGCTGGCCCTCAAGTTCAGCATCCTGCCGGAGCAGCTGATCGGTGAGCCATTCAATCGTGCGTACGGTGCGTTGCGCTTCTCGATCATGCGTCAGGAGAACGCCGCGCTCGTGCAGGCGAAAGTCGTTCGTCTGTTGCTCGCCGTCGCAGTGTTCACGGCGCTCGGCGTGCAGCTCTTCACGGTCGACGTATTGCGGTTCATGTCGGGTGTCGAATTCCGCGGCGCGGTGGCGTATCTGCCGTGGTTGTTGATCGCGGCGATTATCCGGATCGTGACCTATCCGCTCCAGACCGGGATCCTCGTCCGGCGGCGTACCGGGCGACTCTTCCACATCAATCTAGCCAACTCGTGCCTCTACATCGCGGGCAGTTTGCTCCTGATTCGCTACTTCGGCGTTGCAGGCGTTTGTCTTGCCATGGTCGGATCTGCGAGCTTCACGATGATCGCCACGGATCGCGCGGCGCAGGCGCACTTCCCGGTGCGGTACGAGTGGGATCGACTCGTCCGGATCATCTTGATCGGCGCGGGGGCATTCCTTGCCGGGCTTCCGTTGGTAACCGCGGACACGTCCGCCGTGATCCCCCTGAAGATGCTGGTGCTGGCCGGATTCGCCGTGGCGCTGGTGTTCTCTGCCGCTTTTGACGCGGACGAGCGAACGATGGCTCGCGACTGGGCTTACGGGCAGCTGCAAGGCGCGTTCGGCAGGTGGCCAGCGGGCCAGGAGAGTCATTGATGCGACGCGGCAAACGCGAGCGCGTGGCGAGCGTTCTGGGCAGGCTGAACGTGCTCGAGCCGATGGGCTCGCTGGGCTCCCGGGTGCAATCGGAACTACCGATCCTGGCGTATCACCGAGTTGTCGATATCGGTGTGGAGTCTGATTTTCCCTTCGATCCCGAGCTTGTCAGCGCGAGTCCCGCGGATTTCCGCGCTCAGATGACGTACGTGCGCGATCACTTCAACGCGATCACCTTCGGCGACGTCATACGCAGCCTGGACGGCGATCACGAATTGCCGCCGCGACCGATCATCGTCACGTTCGACGACGGGTTTCTGGACAACTACACAAACGCCTATCCGGTGCTCCGGGATCTCGAAATGCCGGCCACGATCTTCGTCTCGACCGGCTACATCGGCTCGGTTGAAACCTATTGGTACGACCGCGTCGCCTATGCGATCTACCGCGGTCCGGCAGGACCCTTTGTTCTGGGTTCCACGCGGTTCGAACTAACCGACGTGGCGTCGCGCCGTCGCGCCACTGCCGACGCGATTCGATTCCTTCGCGGCGTGGCCGATCCCGTGCGGCGGGCACATCTAGGCGCCCTCGAAGAACGTATCGACTGCACGGTTCGCGAAGCGGATCGCCACTTGAGCCAGGCAATGGACTGGTCACAGGTTCGTGAACTACACGACGCGGGCATCGAGATCGGTTCGCACACGGTGTCGCACCCCGCGCTCTCGCAGTGTGACGACGAGACCCTTGCCTTCGAATTGTGGGAGTCCCGCCGAGAACTCGAGACTCGCCTGGGTGCGCCGACGCCTGTCGTCGCGTACCCCTTCGGCGGACCCGGCGAGTATGACGGCAGGGTGATGGCTGCTGCTACGCAGGCGGGATATCGGCTCGCCGCGTCCTACATCAGCGGTCGCAATCTCCTTGGCGCCCTTTCTTCTTTTGAACTGCGGCGCCTGCACGTTGAGCGCTACACGGATCTGGCGACGTTCGCCTCGATGCTCCAGTTGCCGCAACTCTTCGCGGGAGCTGCCCGATGACAGGCAATGCGTTCAGCGATGGCTTGCTGGTTGTAGGACTCGTGTTCTTGGCGTTCCATTTCATGGGCTACCCCCTGCTCGTGCGCGCCCTGGCCCGCCGCGGGACCACTGTGGAACTCGACACGGACGAGCCTTTTCTGCCGACGATTTCGCTCATTATCGCGGCCTACAACGAGGCCGCGGTCATCGCCGGCAAGCTCGAGAACTCGCTGGCGCTCGACTACCCGGCCGATCGCCTGCAGATCGTGGTGGTTTCGGATGGCTCAACGGATGAGACAGCGGCAATCGCCGCCTCCTTTGCGGGCCGCGGCGTGGTGGCGCTCCATGACCCGCCGCGCAACGGGAAGTCGGCGGCCCTGAATCGGGGGGTCGACGCCGCGACGGGAGAGATCGTCGTCTTCTCGGACGCCAACAACGATTTCAGCGCGACGGCGCTGCGGGCGCTGGCCGCGCATTTCGTGGACCCGCAACTCGGCGGCGCATGCGGTCGCAAGTCGATCACCGCGGCGGGCGACCGCCAGGCCTCCGAAGGCGACAGCCTGTACTGGCGCTACGAGTCTGCGATCAAGAAGTGGGAGAGCGACCTCGGCATCATGACCACCGCCGACGGCGAGATCTTTGCGGTGCGACGCGAACTCTGGCAGCCCATACCGCCCGAGGTCATCAACGACGATGCCGAGATCACCTTCACGATGGTGAACGCCGGATATCGAATCGTTTATGAGCCGGACGCCGTTTCAAGCGAACTCGCTTCCGCACAGCTGGAAGAGGACTTTCGAGTCAAGGTGCGCATGATCGCTGGCGGATTCCAGACCGTGGCGCGCCACTGGCCGACCCTATTGCCGCCGCGTTCCGCGTTTGCCTGGGCGTTTCTTGCGCACAAGCTCTTGCGCTGGCTGGTACCGGTGCTGCTCGCGATGGTGGCGATCGGGTCGATCGCGAGAATCTCCACGGGCACCGGGGCGTTCCTGGTGGTTGGGCAGGTCCTCTTCTACGGGATCGCGTTGCTGGGATGGCAGGCGCGCAGCCGTGGCGAGTTGCCTCGGTGGAAGTACGTGCCGCTGTATTTCAGCCTTATGAACCTGGCGGCCCTTCTCGGATTGCGACGGTTCCTGGCCGGCGACGATGTGACGTCGATCTGGCAGAAGGCGGCGCGATGATCTCAAAAACCGCCCATCTCGGGCTCTCCGGAGTGCTCCGACACGAGATGCGCCAGCGGGCTGCAGCCGGCCATCGACAACACCTCTACTTCTGCGTTGCGGACCACTACGAGCCGTATTGGGGCGGTGCGGGAACTGCACAGGCGCGAGCGATCGTCGCCGAGTGGGAGCGACGGTACCGCGAGATCGCGTCCGGGCACTGCGACTCGGCCGGCCGCGCGCCGCAGCATACCTACTTCTACCCGGAGGAGGAGTACGACCCGGCGATTCTCGATCGACTCGCGGCTCTGCGCGAGGCGGGACTCGGCGACGTCGAAGTGCACTTGCACCACGACGACGATCACGCCGCCGCGCTGCACGACAAGCTCAGGGGCTTCACCGAGCGACTCCACCGCGATCACGGCTTGCTGCGGCGATCGTCGGACGGCGAACTACGCTACGCCTTCATCCATGGCAACTGGGCGCTCGACAACTCGCATCCGGACGGCCGCTGGTGCGGGGTCGACAACGAGTTGCAGGTACTCGTCGACACGGGTTGCCGAGTGGACATGACGATGCCCTCGGCGCCACATGGTACTCAGACACGTACCGTCAACTCGATCTACTTGCCCGCGGCCAAGCGGGCGCTCGGAAGTCGCACGACAGCGGTCGCCCCGTGCACGTTGGCACCTGGCGACGCGGCGATGAACTTCTGATGCTGCAGGGGCCACTGACCCTAGACTGGGGTCGTCGCAAGGCCGGTCTGTTGCCGCGGATCGAAAACGGCGAGCTGTCCGCTGACAACCCACCTCTTGGTCGTAGAGTCGAACTCTGGCGGCGGTGCGGCATTGGCATCGCCGGTGCCGAGGACCACGTTTTCGTGAAAGTGCACACGCACGGAGCGCAGCCGCGCACGCTCGACGCGCTTCTCGGCGAAGGCTTGCCCGATGTTTGGACAGCGCTCGAACGCGACTATCGAGACACCGATGGCTGGGAGCTCCACTACGTAACGGCGTGGCAGATGTACGAGGCTGTGAAGCGTCTGGCTACCGCGGTAGAAGTGAAGGCGGTCGCCTAATGCGAGTGATGCACGTGCTGGACTCGCTCGATCATGGCGGTGCAGAGGCCGTCGTCGTGGATCTGGCGAACGCTGCTGCTGCCGAGCACGAAGTGACTATCTGCTGTCTCCGGCGTGTCGGCGCTCTCACCGAGAGGCTCGACCCGGCGGTGCACGTGATTTGCCTCGGCCGACCAGAGGGCAATGACTTTACGTTGCCATGGCGGATCGCTCGGGTGGCGCGCCAGCTCGACGTGGAAGTGGTGCACTCTCACTCATGGGGCGTGTTCCTCGAAGCGACGCTGGCCGCGACGCTGGCGCGGGCGCGGAGTGTTCACACGGTTCACGGGCCCTACCTACAGCATGGCAACAGCGGCAATCAGAGATGCCGGGCGTGGCTGCGTCGCCGTCTGGAGCATCTGGCTGCACGGAAAGTCGAGGTCATCGCCTGCGTGTCCACCTCGCTGGCCGAGCAGGTGCGCAACGAGATGGAGCTGCCCGCCCGAGTGGTGACCGTCCACAACGGGATTCCCGAGGTCGCTGTGCCGGGTGAGAAAGCCGATCTGCTCGATCGCGGGGCGGAGGCGCGCCTCGTTTCGGTAGGTCGTATGGCGCCTGTGAAGGCCTACGAGGTTCTGTTGCGTGCCTTCGCGACAACGTTGCAACGGATGCCGCGCCTGCGCCTCACGCTGATCGGGATGGCCCCGAGAGACAGCGACTCGAGGGACTGGCGGAGCGACTCTGTATTCGGTCGAGCGTCGATTTCGTCGGCTTCCGGGACGACATCGATGCGCTGCTGAGGCAGCACGACATGTTCGTGTTGTCCTCTCGACACGAAGGAATTTCGATCGCGATCCTCGAAGCAATGCGCGCGGGACTACCGGTGGTAGCGACCCGCGTCGGCGGCGTACCGGAAACGGTGGTCGATGGTGTGACGGGGCGATTGGTCGAGCCCGATGATGCGGACGCACTCGCAGACACCATCGTCGATCTGCTCGCCACTCCAGCCAATATGCGCTCGATGGGAGACGCTGGCCGAGCAGTTCAGAACCGCCGATTTTCGATTCAACGTGCTGTCGACGCCTATGCCGAGCTCTACGGCGACGCCGCCGTTTCGGTGCCGGAGGGTCCGCTGCGAGTCCTGTACCACCACCGCACCCAGGGGCGCGGTGCCGAGGGTGTCCACATCACACGAGTGGTTCGCGCTCTTGAGGAGATGGGGCATGACGTCACGGTGGTGGGGCCACCAGGAATTGACGTGATGGAGACCGCGGGCGCCGCTCCGGTTGACAAGTCGACGGTCAGTACCCGCGGCGCGAGTTCGTTGTGGGAGGCCCTCAGTCGTCACGCCCCGACATGGCTTTTCGAGTTTGCCGAGATTGCCTACAACGCGGTGGCAGCATGGCGTCTTCGGCAGGCGTGGAAGACGGGTGACTTCGATGTCATTTATGAGCGCTACGCCTTCTTCCTGGTGGCGGGTGCCCGCTTTGCGGCTCGCCGCGACGTTCCCTTTGTGCTCGAGGCCAACGAGGTGAACGGTCTGGAGGAGCGGGCTCGCCGTCAGGCGATGCCAGTACTTTGCGGCCGCTTTGAGCAGCACCTGTTCGCGCGCTGCAACGGCATCATGGCGGTGTCGTCGTACCTGCGGAATCGCATTGTGGCGGCCGGGGTTCACCCACGGCGTGTTCAGGTCGTGCCCAACGCGATCGAGCCTGATGAGTGTATTTCCGAACCGCGTTCCGAGGCACTGGTGGCCCGTTACGGGATCGGCGGCCGCACTGTCGTGGGATTTGCAGGTTGGTTCGATCACTGGGATCGCCTCGACCTTCTGCTGGAGTCGATCGCTGCTTTGCGCGAGCGTTTCCCGGGAGCTCTTGCCATGTTCGTGGGCGATGGTCCCATCGCACCAGCACTTCGCGATCGGGCTCGCGAGTTGGGCGTTGATGGAGACGTGATCTTCACGGGCGCGGTTCCGCGTCACGAGATGTCTGCACATCTCGGTTTGTTCGATGTTGCCGTGCTGCCGCATTCCAATCGCTTCGGATCGCCGGTGGTGCTCTTCGAGTTCTTCGCGCGCGGCTTGCCCGTGGTCGCCCCACGGTTGGCACCGATTACCGATGTCGTTCACCACGGCGTGAACGGAATGATGTTCGAGCCGTTGGATCGCACCGGGCTCACCACGGCGCTGGCGGAGTTGCTTGGATCCCGCGAGAGTCGGATGCGCATCGGTCGGACCGGGCGTGACATTGTTCTGAAGCGTCACACCTGGCACCACAATGCTTCGGCAATCCTTGAAACGATCGGCCATGAGGGCATGCCGGCCGGGGAATCGGAGCAAGTGACCCTTGCGAGCTGATCGAAGTCTCTGCCTCGTCACCATCGGTCTTGTGCTCAGCGCCGGGGTTGGCTCGGCCCGGGCCACAGATTCGTCGTGCGAGTCGGCCAACGTTCTTTGTGTGGCTGCCGATGGGAGCGCCGAGTACGCGGATATCCAACACGCTGTCGACGCGGCTCGGCCTGGGTCCACCGTCTGGGTTCAGGCGGGCGACTACGCGGGCTTTCGTGTGCGCCGCGGCGGTAGCCCAGAGCACCAGCTGCGGATCGTCGCAGCGGCCGACGTTCGGATCATTGGATCCGAGCCCTACAGCCAGGAGGCGATCTACCTGGAGAACGTGTCCTGGGTGACGATCGAAGGCTTCGTGGTCGATGCGGCGGGATTGCCGGGATTCGCGCTCGGGGCACACGACGCGCGGCCGGAAAGACCGATGCGCGGGCTACGGATAAGGAACAACGTAGTTCGCGGCGCCGGGAGCACCAACATCTATTTGTCGCAGGTCGCCGACTCGTTGATTGAAGGCAATGTGGCAGCGGGCTCGCGTACGAGTCACGGCATCTACCTGGCGAACGCAGGGTCCGACGACACGGTGCTGCGTGGCAACAACTCCTACGACAACGCCAAGAACGGAATCCACTTCAACGGGGACCTGGCCTCGACCGGAGACGGGCTGCAGACGGGGTTGGTCATCGAGGCGAACGTTGTTCACGGAAACGCTGCGAATGGTCTCAACCTCGATGGGGTTCAAGCCAGCCGTATCCACAACAACCTCGTGTTCGGGAACCGCCGTCACGCGCTGCGTGCCTATGCGATCGACGGCGCCGCGGGTCCGCACCGAGTCGTTGTTGTGAATAACACGTTCGTGGACAACGGCAGCTGGGCCATCAAATTCACTGATGACGACGGCGACCATGTGTTCTTCAACAACATCCTGATCTCGGGGGCTGGCAGTATCGCGGTCGGCAACGTGTCACTCCACAGTGACTACAACCTCGCGCCGGGACCGTTCTCCTTTGATGGCGAGGCCTCCACCACCAGCCTTGCTGGCTGGCGTTCGGCAGGACTCGGTGTTCATGGAACACATCAGGAGGCCTCGGACGTATTCGTCGACCGCGCTCTGGGTGACTTCCGACTTGCGCCGGATGCGGGCCGGAGCTTGCGAGGCGTCGCCACATTATCGGGCGAGGTCCCGCCCGCGAAGGACTTGCTCGGCCGAGATCGCGTTATGGATCCAGTTCTTGGTGCCTTCTCGGTGCCGTCCGACGCCCGACGCGGCAGATAGCGTGCGGCCACGTCTGGCCACGAGCGCCCGGCAAACACTGTTTTGGGCTTCGTTCAGACCCACTAATCGACGGACAATGGAGTGGGGAAGTTGTGTCCGTCGTTGGACGTTGAGGAGCCTGTGATTCCGATGTTCCGAGCTCGTTCGCTATGCCTGGCCGGCGTCGGCGTGTTCTGCCTTCCGATGGGCGCGGTTGAAACCGTGTCGGGGGTAGAGTGCGGCGCGGCCCGGATCCTCTGCGTGGATGACACGCCGACGGCCGAGCGCGAGTACGAGTCGATTCAGGCTGCCGTCGACGACGCCCGTCGCGGCGACACCGTGATGGTGTTTCCGGGCCGCTACGCCGGCTTTCGCGTAACCCGGTCCGGCACCAGGAAACGCCCGATCGTGATCCAGGCATTCGGTCGCGCCCGGGTCGTGGATCCTGCGGCTGGTGATGATCGTGGGATTCATCTGAGCCGGGTTAGCTACGTGGAGATTCGTGACTTCGTGGTGAGCGCTGCCCGCATGCGCCAGGGCATCGCCGCGTCTGACGCTACCGCCAACAACCCCATGCGCGGCCTCATGATCGTTGGCAACGAGGTGTCCGGAGCCCGCTCCACTAACATCTACTTGTCGCAGGTCGCGGATTCGCTGGTAGCCGGCAACACAGCATCAGGATCGCGCGAGAGTCACGGCATCTATCTTGCGAACGCGGGATCCGACGGCACGGAACTTCGCGGCAACCGGTGCTTCGGCAACGCCAAGAACGGTATCCACCTCAACGGCGATGCACGCGTGGGCGGCGACGGAGTTCACACCGACGTCATCGCCGACGGCAATGTCCTCCACGACAACGCAGCCAATGGCTTCGATCTCGACGGAGTTCGAGAAAGCACGTTCGTCAACAACGTTGCCTACGACAATGGGCGGCATGGACCCCGCGCTTTCGCGATTGACGCCGCGGCCGGGCCAGCGCGGCTGGTGATCGCGAACAATACCTTTGTGGACAACGCCGGATGGGCGATCAAGCTCACTCAGGATGACGGTGGCCACCGCGTCTTCAACAACACCATGTTGTCCGACGCGGGAGGGTTGGCCGTGGATGCGGGGCTGCGCGCTGACTACAATGTCGCCGCGGTGTTCTCCCTCGATGGCGATACGACACTTCTCGATCTTGAGCAGTGGCAGGCCGCTGGCCGCGGCGCGAACTCCTTCGTCGCTTCGCGAACGGCTCTTTTCCAGCGCGCCAACAAGAGCGACTACCACCTCCGCAAGACGTCTCCTGCTCTCGACGCCGGAACACGGCGATTTGGCGGTGAGGCCGCGCCGGAACTCGACGCAGACCGGCTACCGCGGCCCGACGGCGCTGCGTACGACATCGGTGCCTACGAGCGCGACACGCAGGCGAAGTCGCGATGAACATCTATCAGGACGTTCTATTCCGGGGCCTCGACGTTCTTCGCGGACGGCACAACGTTGAGCGCACCCGCTTCTTGCGAAAGTCGCAGTACTGGTCGGCGGATCAGTTGGCGGCCTGGCAGTTGGAGCGGCTCAACGCACTTCTTGCTCAGGCTCGCGACAACTCGCCGTTTTTCGCGCAACGCCTTGCCTCCGTGCGCTTGCCGATGACGGACGTTGCCGGCCTGGCTGATCTGCCCGTCTTGACCAAAGCCGATATCCGCGCGCATCGAGAGCGCATCCGTACGACGAATCTTGCTGCGCATCGGTACGTGCTGAATCGGACCGGGGGCTCGACCGGCGAGCCCATCCACTACTACTGGGACAAGAATGGGCAGGACTGGAATCGGGGCTCTGTGTACCGCTCCGGCGAATGGGCGGGCCTCGCGCTAGGCGACCGCGCGATCAACATGTCTGGAGCCGTGATCGATGCCTCTGAGAGTGAGCGCTGGTCGCACCGTGCTGCCAATTGGATCTTGCGCCATCGAGACTGTCCCGTTGCAGCGGTCACGAATTCTGACCTGGTCGACTATCACCGCACGTTGATGCGATTCCGGCCGGCGAGCATCTGGGGCTACGCGAGCGCGATCGATGCTTTCGCGGCACACATCGAACGCACCGGATCGGCCGGCGGCTACCATTTCCTACGCGCGCTCGTGACGAGTTCCGAGACGCTTCGGCCCGAACAGCGCGAGCGCATCGAACGTGTCTTCGGCACCGGCAAGGTCTTCGATCACTACGGCAGCCGCGAGGTGTATTTGGCGGCCGAGTGTGCCGCCCACGACGGTTACCACGTGCATGCCGAGGTACTGATTGTCGAAGTGGTGGGCCCCGATGATCGGCCGTGTGCACCTGGGCAGCTCGGCCGCGTTCTCGTTACCGACCTGTCGAATCACGCATTCCCCTTCATTCGCTACGAAATCGGCGACCTGGCCGTGGCGGCGCCACCGACGCCCTGCGCTTGCGGTGTGACCCTGCCTCGGCTGACGCGGGTGGAAGGCCGGGTCGGCGATCTGGTGGTTCTGCCCGATCGCATTCTCACAGTGCCCAACTTCTGCACGTTGTTCTCGACCTTTGCCGATGGCATCGACGCATTCCAGGTCCAGCAGGACAGCCTGGACGGATTCCGTGTCCTACTGAAAACCGGCACCGGCTACACCGAGGCGATTGAACAGCGTCTGCGCGAGGCGCTGGCGGAGCTGGGCGGCAACGCCCAGGTCGAGATCTCGACCGACCAGCCGATCCCGGTGTCGGAATCGGGCAAGCGCCGATTTGTCATTTCGGGCGTCGACCTGGATCGCGTGGCATGAGGGGCGCCCTGGGTATGCTGAAGCGAGCGGTCCAGAGCCTGATTCAGGAGCTTTTCCCATCCGTCTTGCTCTCGCGCTTGCCGCGGAGCGCCGGGAACGCGGTGAGTCTGACGTTCGATGATGGGCCGCATCCGGTGAACACTCCGCGGATTCTGGGGGTTCTCCGAGACCACGGCGTGCATGCCACCTTCTTCGTGTCTGGTGACGCCTGCGCTGAGCATCCCGACCTGGTGCGCGCCATCGCCGACGGCGGACATGAGGTCGCGAATCACGGATACGGCCACTACGCGCCCGACGAGGTTGGTACTGAGGAGTACTTGGCCGCGGTAGATCGAGGGCAGGAGTTGGTCGACGAATTCCTGGGAAGCCCGCAGCCCCGCGTCTTTCGGCCGCCATACGGGAAACTGACCGCACGCCTCTTCATTGCGCTGTGGCGGCGTGGCTATCGTCTCGTGTTGTGGAACGTCGACAGTCGGGACAGTTACACCACAGATCCGGACGGCGTGATTCAGCAGGTATTCGACGCCGATGTCGGCCCGCGCTCGATTGTCCTCATGCACGAGGACTACGACTGGACGGTCGACGCGCTGCCCGACCTGATCCAGCGCATCGATGGGCTAGGACTCAGGTTCACCACCACCGGGCTTGGTGGCGCTGTGCCCCTGCGTGCCCGCAAGCCGGCCCCTCCTGGCGAGGAGCGGTGCGCGTGAACACCTCCATCTCTTCCCAACCGGTAATTGGTCTTGTGGCGGAGTTCCCGCCGCCCGCGGCGGGTATGACCGTGCAGGCCGCGACCCTGCAACGCCGACTCGAAGAGGACGGCTACCGGGTCATTGCAGTGGCAACCAACCCGCCGCTGCCGGCTCCGTTGCGCTTCCTCTCGAGGGTTCGAGGCGTGCGCGGCCTGATCGCGTGGGGGCGCTTCTTGGCTGCCTTGCCTCGATTGCGTCGTGTCGACGTCGTACATCTGTTCGCTGCGTCCTGGCTCAACTTCTTTCTCTTCGCGACGCCGACGTCGTTGACCTCCCGCGCATTGGGTCGGCCGCTGGTCATCCACTACCACGGGGGCGCCGCGGCAGCGTTCCTGGATCGTTGGGCTCGCATCGCGTTGCCGGTGCTATCCCTGGCGCGACCGATCGTGGTGCCTTCGAGCTTTCTGGCCGACGTGTTCGGCAAGTACGGGCTTCGCACGACCGTCGTTCCGAACCCGGTCAGCGCGCGGCGCTCGAGTGTCTCGCTGGGCGCCTGGAGATCGCAGAGCACGTCGATTTCCTCGGCAACGTGCCCCATGAGCAGATGGAACGGGTTCGCGCGGGTTGCCACGCACTTCTGAATACGTCGCGCGTGGACAATCAACCCGTCTCCTTGATCGAAGCGATGGCCTCAGGTTTGCCGATCGTGAGCACTGATGCCGGCGGTATCCCCGATCTTGTGCAGCACGGCACTACGGCGCTCCTGGCCGACGTGGGCGATAGCCAGACCCTTGGTCGCCACCTGCAAGAAGTGTTCACGGATGCCGACGTCTACCAGCGACTCCGGCACGCCGGACTCGAACAAGCCGAGACCTTCGCCTGGAGCCATGTCGGCAGCGCGTGGCGCGAGATCTACGCAGGTTCTCAGCGCGACGGGACACCTGCGCGAGCGACGGAATCATCGGATGTGGCGGCTCGTCCGCGGGGCGAGGTGCGACCGTGATCACCGTCTACCTCACGCTGTTGATCATTTCGCCGCAGGACTGGTGGGGCCCCATGCTCGGGCTCCCCGTCGATTACATCCTTTACCCGATCTGGTTCGCGGTCCTGCTAGCAACCGGGCGTTCGAAGTACCTGCTGAAGTTCACCCGCCAGGACCAGCTACTGGCCGCTTTCGTGACCTGGCTCTACATCTCGTCGTTCGCCAACTATGCGAACGGGATCAACGGGTACTACCTGTACATGTACGCCAAGTGGTTCGTCCTGTACAAGATGGTCGCGGCGAGCCTGCCGAATCTCGATCGACTGCGACGAACAGCGACGGTATTCGGCGCACTCGGGATGGTCCTGGTGGTGCAGTCGATTCAGCACTTCAACAGTGCAAGTCAGACGGGCTGGGCCGGACAGTCTCTCGGTTGGATCGACCCGGCCGCGGCCGCGGCGGGGGTGCCCGGGCGCACTCAATGGGTGTCGATCTTTGATGGCCCCGGCGTGTTCTGTGTGGTCTTTACGATCACGCTGCCGTTCCTGCTCCAGTACGTGTCGGCGCCGTACGGGCTCATGCGCCGTGCCGGCGCAGCGCTATTGCTTCTGCCGCTCGGCCTCGCGATCTACTACACCGGCAGCCGCGGTGGCTTTCTCGCAACGCTCGCCGTACTGGCGCTGCACTTCCTCATGCGAACCCGTATCTCGACCTTCCATCTGGCGGCGGTGGGCGGCGCATTGACCACGGTATTCCTCGCTGCGCCCGCCTACATGACCAGTCTGTACGACGCCAACAGCTCCGCGCAGCATCGTGTGGACATGTGGATTCAGGGTCTCGAGATGGTCCGTTACTACCCGATGTTCGGCGTCGGTCGCGGGCATTTTGCCGACTACACCGGTCGCCTGATCGCGCACAATTCGGTGATCGAGATCGCGGCAGAACTGGGCTTGCCCGGGATCTTGCTCTGGACCGCCGTGATCTACGCCGCCTTCAAGAGCCTGTTGCTGTTCGTGCAGAGCGAGCCGTCCGACCGCGACCGGGTCTTTGCCTATGCGCTCGGTATCAGCCTGGCCGGCTATCTCGTGAGCGCCATGTTCGTGACGCTGGAATACGAGACGCTCTATTTCCTGCTCGGACTCGCCGCTGCTGTCGGGTATCAGCTCGCCGAGCCACCGCGATTCACCCGTCGTGACGCCATGGTTGTTGCCAGTGGCGTGGGTGCCTTCTTCATTGGCCTGCGGCTCTTTGTCGCCATTTACTACTGATCAGATGAACACCGAGACGTTCACACGCTTGTGCCGCGCGGTCGATCTGGCCGGTTGGCGGTATCTGCTGCCGGCGGGGAAGCGCCGGCGTGTGCTCTGTCTCGATCTGGGGCACGGCGCAGCGACGCTCGCGTTGGCGCAGAGCTGCGACGAGGTTCTGTCGGTTCCGCTGCACGCCGAGGACCACGAACATCTGGCCCGACGAGTCAGGGAGTCGGGAGCGAGCAACGTCCGCGTCTGCGAATCGATCGCAAGCGCGCATGCAGGCTCCGGGCGAATCGACGGATTGGTGGCGATTCTCTTCCGCTGCGACCACGCGGGACACCGGGCGCGCTACGCGCGAAGCCGTCTCCGTCGCGCCGTCGCGAAGGCCGGCGACGGTTTCGTGCTGCTAGGACTGCCCAACGCTCTCGGCTACAACGCACGCCCGCGGCCGTGGGGCGCCGGTCTACGGGTGCATGGCGCTCGGGCGGTGGAAACTCTTGCCAGTCGCGAACGTAATCGATCGGTCAGGACATGGCCGGTGCTGCTGCATGACGGAGCGCCCTTTGAGGTGCTTCACGGCCCCTACAGGGCAGCTGGCGGGAGTCGCCGCCGGTCCGAGCGCATCAAGCAACTTTGCCTCGGGCGACGCGGGTCGCGGTGGCTTGCTCCCGGGTTCCTTGTCCTGGCTGATTCTGATCCGGGAACCCTGGTGGTGGACGAGGCTCTACGCCAGGTCGATGCCGCAACGGGGAAGCGTTCGCGGTTGCGTCGTCAGTTGGCAATGCGTGACAAGACGATCCTCGTGACAGAGGACGACGAGCGCGGACACATCGTGGTCCTTCCGCGAACAGAAGTGGCGCTCGAGCGGCGTCGGCACGAGGCCCACGTATTGCGTAGCGCCCAGTCGCTAGCCCCGCGACTGCGTTCGCTGGTGCCTCGGGTGCAGGGCGAGGGTGATTTCGAGGGCCAGGCCTGGTTCGCGATTGAACGAGTCGGCGGCGAGTTCATTGACGAGCCGGTAGCTGACCTCGAAACGCTGAGTGAACGCGCGGCGGCGGTGCTGGTCGATTTGCACGACCAGACTCGCGAAGAGGTAACGGTGGACGCAGCCATCTACGACGCACACTTTGGACGCTTGATTGCTGCGGCCGCGGGGCGTCACCCCGATAGCGATACCGAATTCGCACGCATCGATGCCGCCCTGCGCCAGGCCTTGCTCGGTCACAAATTTCCCTTCGTATGGATGCACGGCGACTACAAGATCGAGAATGTGGGCATAGACCCGCAGCGTCGTGAGCCCGTCTCGATCATCGACTGGGAACTCAGCGAACCCACGGGCTTTCCGCTGATCGATCTCAAGTATCTGCTCGTATACAACCGCATGATTCGCGGCCGCTGCCCGTTCGACGCAGTGCACCGGCTGGTAGCCGACGGGGTCGGTTGGACCGACTGGGAGTCGGAACTCCTGGACGAGTACTGCGTGGCGCTCAAACTCACCGATCACATGCGCCGCGTTCTGCGGGCGCTCTTCATCGTTCAGAGCGTAGGTGCGCGCCTGCAGTACAACCTCGAAGATCCCACCGAGCGCGAGCCCTTCTTCCAGTTGATCGGGTCTGCCCTGGACTTGCTCATCGAAGTCAATCAAGCCCGTGAGGAACACGCCGCATGAGGACACCAGCCACTGCACTGGCAACGCCGAGCCGGCAGGTCGAAGTGCGCGTCTTGCGTGGTCCGGATGCTCTCGCCGACGCGGAACACCACTATCGGTACCTGTGGTCACGCACCGACCCGATGCCTCCGATGCTCGAATACGCCTGGGCGCGTACTTGGTGGGACCTGCATGCTGACGAAGGCGAGCTGTTCCTGGTGCTTGCCGAGATCGACCGTCAGCCCGTAGGCATGGCGCCCCTCTACATCCGTGGTCGCGAGCGTGGTGTTCGCGGAGCCCTGCGCACGATGTGCTTCCTGGGTACCGGAGAACCCGCGGCCGAGGAGGTATACGGCACCAACAACGGTTGGCTCGCCGCTCCCGAACATCAGACGCTGATCAGCGATGCCGTCGTCGATGCGCTGCGGGAACATCGATCCGAGTGGGATCGAGTCTGGCTCGCCAACATCGCGCCGGACGCCCGGATCGCGAGCGACGTCGAGACGGGCCTGCAGGACGATCTACTGAGCTCCGAGATCACCGAGACCTGTAACTGGATCGTCGACGTTCCCGCGACCCTGGATGACTACTACGCCCGGATACCCGAGACCAAGCTCCGCACGAAGCTCAGGGCCGTCCTGAAGCGTGCCGACAAGGCGGGAGTCGAGGTTGAACGGGCCCGAAGCGTCGGTCGTGCGCTGGAGATGTTCGAGGAGTTGATCGAGATTCACACCCGGCAATGGGAGGGCCGAGGACACGCGGGAGCGTGCTCGAGTCCCGTCTTCCGTGAGTTTCATCGGCGGATGATCGCCTACTTTGCCCAGCAGGACCTGCTCTGGATGTTGCGCTCCACGGTGGGGGAGCAGACCATCGCGGTGCGCTACGGATTCCATACCGGCCGGACCTTCTATGACTACATCGGCGGCATCGACCAGGAACTGCGTCGACACGCGCCGGGAATCATGACGACCCTACGTCTCGTCGAGCAGGGGCCTGAGGTCGGGTTCGATGCCCTGGACCTGTTGGCCGGCGACTACGGATACAAGCACCGGGTTTCGAACCGCCAGCTGCCGCTGGTTACGCTCGAGGGGTATGGAAAGACCCCCGCCGCGCGTGCGTTTGTCGCACTGCGGACGATGCGCGACCGGGTTCGCCAGGCAATCCCCAGGAACGGCACGGCGGAAACGCCGGGCGCAGGGCAGGGCGACTAGCCGAAGAGCCGCTCCGCGACGGTCGGCGGCGCCTGAACTCGTGTCGGCAGGTCGAGTAGCGCCGCGATCGAGATGAAGTCGAACTCCCGCAACAGCGTCACGAGCTTCGATTCCGTGGTGTCGAGATTCACGTAGTGACGCCAGCGGTTGAGCCATGTGCCCGGGAGTCGCGGCTGTTCGGGGTCGATCTCCCACGGATGCAAGTACATCACGGCTGGCCGTTCGAGCCGATCGTTCAAGCGATGCAGCGCCGCGCGCGTCACGGCGAGTGGGTAGAGGCGGAAGTACCCGCCTCCCGCAACAGGCCAGCGGCGCCCGAGCGCCGAGATGCTCGGCGGCGGAACCTCGATGAGACCGGGACTATGGTCGCCGGGGTCCAGAATCGTGTGGATGTCGGGTCGCGCGTCCGGTACGCCATAGCGGCGGCGACGGATCGGATAGACGCTCGAGTCATAGACGTAGCCGGCCTGCGCCAGCGTTTCCAACGCCCACCAGCTCCGCGGAACGATCGAGAAGCTCGGCGCGCGATAGCCATGCACGGCGCACCCGGTGAGATCTTCGAGGAAGCCTTTCGTGCGCACCACGTCTTGTTCGAACTCGGAGGGCGACTGGTCGTAAACCAGCTGGTGACTCCAGCCGTGCGAGGCAATCTCGTGCCCCGCGCCTGCGATCTCGCGGATCAGGTCCGGATAGCGCGCGGCCACCCACCCGAGAATGAAGAACGTCGCCTGAACGTCATGTTCCCCGAGCCGCGCGAGCAACCGCTGGGTGTTCGCTTCGACTCGGCCCGGTAGCGAGTTCCAGTCTTCGCGCGTCACGTGCGACTGGAGCCCATTCGCGTGGAAGTAGTCCTCCACATCGATGGTCAGCAGATTGGGGACACGCGCCATCTAACGCGCTCCCTTGCCGGTCAGCATCACTCGGGCTGTTTCGAACATGATCGTCAGGTCGAAGGCCACCGAGATGCGCTTGATGTAATAGAGGTCGAACTCGAGCTTCTCTTCGGATTCTTCCACCGAGGCGCCGTACGGGTACTTCACCTGGGCCCATCCTGTGAGGCCCGGCCGCACTGCGTGTCGCTGGTCGTAGTACGGGATCGCCTGTCGCAGCGTATTGACGAAGGTCGGCTGTTCGGGACGCGGGCCCACGAAGCTCATCTGGCCCAGAAGAATGTTCCAGAGTTGCGGCAACTCGTCGAGTCGCGACTTGCGTAGGAATTTGCCGATCGGAGTGATGCGAGAGTCATTCTCCGTAGCCCACTGCGCACCGTTGGCTTCGGACTCCTGGCACATCGTGCGGAACTTCATGATCGTGAACGGCAGACCAAGTAGTCCGACCCTGGCTTGCTTGAAGATCGCCGGACCCGGCGAGGTGGTGCGCACCGCGATGGCCACCGCGGCCATGATCGGACTCGTCAACAGAAGCAGCACCGCGGCGAGCCCGACGTCGACAATCCGCTTCAGCGCCAGCGTAGGCCGTCCGGGCACGAAGCCATCGGCGAAAATGATCGTGCTCGGTCGCATGCGCGAGACCAGCATTCTGCCGGTCAGTCGCTCATAGAAGTCGATCGCGTCGAAGACCTGCACGCCCCGTAGCTTTGCGTTGATCAGGGTTCCGAGGGGCAACTTTCCGCGACGGTCGGCGAGCGCGACGACCACGGTATGAATGTCGTGGTCGTTGAGTACGTCGTCGATATCCGCCAGGCGACCCAGCGCCGGCGCGTCGAGCGTGGCGGGCGTTGGAAAGGGCAGGATCCGCGCGCTGCCGTCCGGTCCGGATGTGGGAGTCTGCGCCTCACGGTGCTCGAACTCGTCCGCAACGGGAATGTAGCCGGAGAGGCGGAAGCCCCAGGGCCGCGCGTCAGAGGTGCATGCTGCGATCTGGCGCGCCAGGCTGCCGTCGCCCAGAACCAGAACGCGTGCCGCCGTGGCCGGCTCCCTGGCCACGCTCAGGCGGAGTTTGGCCGCACCTGTCACGCGGTCAACTTTCGGGGCCCGACGCGCCGGGTCAAGAGGGTGGGAAAACTTTTTCCCTGCCGCGGTAAGGGGCTACCCAGACTTGCCGCGGGCGGTAGCGTCGCGCGTCCAGTCGCCGCTGCGTCCGCCGCTCTTGCTCTCGAGAGTCACGCTATCGATTCGCATGTCCCGTTGGAGCGCCTTGCACATGTCGTAGAGCGTGAGCAGTGCAACGCTGGTGCCGGTCAGCGCCTCCATCTCCACGCCAGTGCTCCCCGTGGTGGTCGCCGTAGTACAGACACGTATCCCATCATCCGCGGCCTCGATCTCGACATCGACGCGTGCCAGCGGCAAGGGGTGACACATCGGGATCAGCTCGGAGGTTCGCTTGGCCGCCTGGATCCCGGCGATCCGCGCGACTTCGACGACGCCGCCCTTCGGCGTTTCGCCGGCCAGCACCCTCTGCCGTGTATCCGGATTCATCCGCAAGTGACCTGACGCCATGGCGGTTCGCCGCGTCGCGGGCTTGTCCCCGACGTCGACCATGCGTGCGCGGCCGGCAGAATCCAGATGGGTGAGTCCGTCGCTGTCCATACGGCCAGTCTAGACTGAGATGGCTGTATTCAAGTTCCCTCGACTTCGACGCCTGCTATTCCAGGACTCGCGATGAATCGGCTTTGTGTGGCCGTGACACTCCTGAGCGCGACGATCGCGCCGACCTACGCCCGGGGCCAGGCCGTACAGCTGGACGCGTTCGAGCGAGTCGATGTCGAGTCGCTGCCCGCCGAGCACCGCGACTGGCTGGAGGAGTACGTCGCAGCGATCATCACGGATGATGAGCGTGAGGTGTTCCTTCGGATGGACACTGATGCTCGCCGCGACTCGTTTATTCAGCGCTTCTGGGAGGCTCGCGACCCGAGCCCGGGTACTCCGCGCAACGAGTATCGCGAGCTGTACGCGGAGCGCTACGAGTATGTGAAGGAGACGCTCGGGCGGACCCATATGATCGACGCTTGGCGAAGCGACATGGGTCGCGTCTATCTGCTTCTCGGGCGGCCGCAGTCTATGAATCGTCTGCCCAACACGAGTCAGGCGGTCCCAGTCGAGGTCTGGTTCTACAACGTTGACCCGGCCTTGGGTACACCTCCGTTCTTCTACTTGATCTTCTTCAAGGATCGCGGAGTAGGGGACTACCGGCTCTACAGTCCCGCTATTGACGGGCCCGACAGTTTGCTCAACCAGTCGGGTCAGGCGGATATGCGTTCGGGCACCCCGGGCCCCGGTGGCGGGTCTTTCGCCCGTACTGACGAGCAGCGTGCAATCGAGGCCCTGCGCAAGATCGATCCCGAGCTCGGGAACGCTGCCGCTAGCCTTGTTCCGGGCGACGCGGCTGGCGTCGTCGTCTCACCACTGCGCTCCGAGATGGTGCTGTCGCGGTTGTTCGAGATTCCCAATCGACTCATGCCTTCGGCGCCCTGGGCATACAGGTTGCTGGCAGGCGATGCCGATGCTGACGTCAGATTCGAGACACTGTCGATGACGGCCGAGGCACATGTCCTGTTCGACCCGTCCGGGCTGCCGTTCGCGCACTTCGCGACACGCACAGTCGGCGACGAGCTCAATCTCAACAACTATGGCGACGACTACTACGTGACCTTCGAGATCGCCTCTTCGCTTCGTGACGGCGATCTCCGCGTTCTCGAGGATCGTCCTGCGAAGACGCTTCAGGCGAGTCTGGATGAAGACGCCGCGCGGCGGTTGAGGGGCGGTCCCGTTCAGTACATCGAGCGTATGCCCCTTCTGCCGGGTAGCTATGCGCTGGACGTGATGCTTGAGAACAACCTGTCGCGTCGGTTCGCACGGTCGACGTTCGATCTACGCGTTCCAAACCTGGAAGGCGATACGGTGGAAGCGACCCGTCCGGTGTTGGCGTTCGAAACCAATTCGCTAGAGGGCACCTACGATCGCTTCCAGGAGCAGTACCCGTATCAGGTGGGCGAGCGCATCCTGTTGCCGGCGGTCGGTGGCGCCGTGGCGGCTGACTCCGACGTGACCCTCTATTGGCAGGTCTATGTGCCGGACGGCTACGTGGATCCGTTGCAGCTGATCGTCGCGGTGACCGACACCGATGGCAATACGTTGCTCGAGCGTAGCGTTCGCCTGGTGGCCAGCGAGCGCGGGCCGCATGGATTGCTCACAGCCGATCCACAGATCGATCTGACCGGATTCACGGCGGGGGACTACCAGGTCGACGCTTCCATCGAAGGCACGGAGTTGCGCTACGAGCTTCCGCTCAAGGTAGTGGCCGCATCCGACTACGTTCGGCCGTTCGTTCACGGCGTGCGGTATCCACCTGCCGGAGGCGTGGACGATGCCCTGGCGCGGGCCGCTCAGCGGCGAGTGCTAGGTCAGACCGACGCGGCGATGGCGGCTCTGGGAGAGGTGCTTCGTCGCGATCCGGATCACGCCGGGGCGTTCGCGCTTCAGATCGAGTTGCTTACCGACGCGGGGCGGTTTACTGATCTCGCCGACCTGATACGGCCGCGCCTCGTTGACCGACCCAACGACGCGGAGCTCCTGCTGCAGATGGCAGCGGTTCACGCCCAACTGGGCGAGCACTACGACGCGATCCGGTACTACGAACGTTCGCGTTTGGCGGGCGCTGAGGAGACTCTTGAACTGCTCAACGCATTGGCGTCGGAGTACTACGCGGACGGCAACTTCGACCAGGCCCGTGAACTGTTTGAGCGATCGCTGGAGGTCCTGCCGGATCAGCCGCAGATCCGACGGGTACTTGAAGAGGTGCTCGGACAGACGTCCGACCGGCGCTAGCGACTCGCCACAACACCGAGTCCTTGGCGGACGAGCGCGTGGGTGCCCGATGCGACTGCGCCCAGATGCTCCGCGTCGCCTCCCGGCCACCGGATGTCGATGGTTGCTTCGGTGGCCTCACCGAGGCCCAGGTGGACGACCGAGGGTCCCGAACTGCAGTACGACGACCCCGCGCGAAGCTCTCGCACCACGGTGGTGTCGCCGAAGGTTGCTGTGACGCGCGCGCCGGCCGGCCAGCGACTGCCGTTGCGGCCCGCCAATCGTAGCGAAATCCAATTGCCTGGGGTGGAAGAGTTGATGAGGAGTTCGGGGGAGCCGCCGTTGTTGCTCACCACCAGGTCCAGCAGCCCGTCGGCGTTCAGATCCGCGGCAACGGATCCGCGGGAGACGGTGGCTGCGCTCAGCCCGGCGGCAGCGCTGATGTCAGCGAACGCGCCATCGTCATTGCGAAATATCTGGTTGGTCTGGGCGTATGTGATGTTGTCGCGGAACTCAGCGATGTTGTCGATGATGTGACCGTTGGCGACGAAAAGATCGAGGTCGGAGTCGTTGTCGAGATCGGCCCAGTTGGTGCCGAACCCAACCTGTAGAAGGCTCGGCTCGCCCAGGCCGCTGGCGAAAGTGACCTCGGCGAAGGCGCTTTCACCGAGTCCCCGGTAGAGCGAGTTCGTCTCAAGATCCAGGTTGGTTACGAAGACGTCGAGCAATCCATCGTTGTCGAAGTCGCCCCAGTCCGTGCCCATGCCGGCTTCTGCCTGTCCGTCGGCACTGAAAGCAACTCCGGAGAGGAGGCCGTCTTCCATGAACGTGCCGGTGCCGTCGTTGCGGTAGAGGAAATTGCGAGTCGAATCGTTGGCGACGTAGGCGTCCGGGTCGCCGTCGTTGTCGTAGTCGCCGAAGACCACGCCGAGCCCTTTGCCGTCGAGCGTGTTCGCGATTCCGGCCTGAGCTCCGATCTCGGCGAAGGTCCCATTCCCCTCGTTCCGATAGAGCACATCGGCGGCCGCGTTGTACACGTCCGGATGACAGTAGGCGCGTAGGTTGCGTTGTGGGTTGCCGCAGAACTTGTGGTTGTTCCAGGTGAAGTCGACGTAGTTGGTGACGTAGAGATCGAGGTCTCCATCGGAGTCGATATCTGCCCACGCGGCCGATGCTCCCCAGGCGCCATCGTTCACCCGCGCATGCTCGCCAACTTCATCCCACGTGCCGTCGCCGTTGTTCCGGAACAACTGGTTGTTGCCCAGGTTGGTCACGTAAACATCAGGGAAGCCATCGTCGTCGAAGTCGGCAACCGCCACGCCCATCGACCAACTCGTCGAATCGCCATTGCCGACCGCGGTGAAAGTGCCGTCGCCATCCGCTCGGTACAGCCGGTTCCGGGGGTCGGTGGACGCCTGCGTGCCAGGAGTCGCGGCACCCTGAGCCCAGTAGAGATCGACGTAGCCATCCTGATCAAAATCCGCGGCCGCGACTCCCGACCCCATCGTTTCCACCATGTACCGATCACCAACGGCACCTGTCGCGTGGACGAAGTCGAGCCCGGCGGCGGACGCGCGTTCTTCGAAAGCGATGGGAGCCTGTGCCGCGGCCGTGGCGGTCGAGATCGCGCAGATGCCGACGGCAGACGCCCGCAGCGCTACGGTTCTGAAACGACGGATTGGGTCAAAGGGCATGACTTATACTCGCGACGCGGGCCCTCGTCGGAGGGCGCCTGGCCGAATTCTACCGCCCGAGGTCACAGGCAATTCCATGCAGCGTTCCGTAGCTTCTCGCCGCGCCCGAATTCTGGGCTTCGTAGTGATGGCGCTGGCCTCGGTGCTGCCCGCATTCGCGCAGTCCGAATCCGCGCAGACAGACGACTCCGCGATCGTCCCTGTTGCCGAGTACGGTGCGCTGCTCACGCCGCTTCTCGATGCGAGGCAACTCCGCGCCTGGGAACGCCTGTCCAACGACACGGCGAAGAGCGACTTTGTGCAGAGCTTCTGGGATCAACTCGATCCGACGCCAGGAACCGCGGCCAACGAGCGGCGCGAGATATTCGAGGCCCGCGCCCGACGCGCCATGGAGGAGTTCGGCGACGGCTCGATTCCTGGATATGCCACCGATCGTGGTCGGGTGCTGCTTGTGTACGGCCTGCCGGACGAGCAGGAGTCCAGGGCCGTGCCGACACCGACGTTGACCTGGCGCTATACCCGGCACGCACCGCCTTTCGATGTCGTCTTCGTCGAACGCGACGGCGGGCTTGCGTTCGACGAGTCGCCGGAACTCAGCAGCGACGCCTTCCTGGCCGTGCTTGGCGACGATCTCCGGCTTCGAATGGTGAGTTCGGTCGGAGACGGCGATCGATCTCTTGCGACGCCCGAGCCGTCCGCCGATACCGGCGTAGACGTTTTCGAGGCCGAGCCGTCGCGCGGACCGCCTCCAGATCTCGCGCCGGAAGTAAAGATATGGATGGAGGCCGTTTTTGCGGGTACTCAGCGCGACGAGATCGGCCTGCGCCAACGGGTGCACTTCTTCCCCGCGTCTCAGGGAACCTACGTCGCCCTCAGCTTCGCAGTCGACTACGAGGGACTCGAGTTCGCTTTGCCAGTTGTCGAGCCCGAAGTTGCCGAGGTGTTCCTCGACCCGTCTGATTCCGCCGACCCCGACGTGCCGGATCGGCCGGGGGCGGACGAGCTTGAAGCGCAACTTGAGGAAGAAGAGGAGGATCTCGGACCCCGCGCCGATCTCCGTGTCTTCGGCGCGTTCCTGCAGGGGGAGCGGGGCGCCGAGGACACTCTGCACTCGTTCATCGTTCCGCACTCTCTCGCCGAACCAGAAGACGACGCCACCGTCAGCGGCCCACTCTCGCTCGGTGTTTCGCTATTCCCAGGGAGTTATCGCTTGGTGTGGGGAATCCTGGATGCCGGGAGCGGCAGGGCGGTGACGCGCGACGTGTCTGTCGAGGTGCCGGACCTGGCGACGGGCCCGCTGGCACTCACCGCTCCCGTGCTTGCTGCCACGGAGGTACGCGACGACACGCGCCCGATGAGCACTGAGTTCGTATACGAGGGGCTACGACTGGGCAACGTGCTGATCGCCAACTCGATTGATGGCGAATTCGATCGCACCGATACGGTCGAAGTGGTGGTCATCGCCACCGGTTGGGCTTCTGACCCCGGCTCCCCCGGGAAACCGCGGCTCGAGGTGACCTACCGCGTGCTACGCGGATTGGAGGGCGATGTGTCGGTTGCACGTCTGCCCGAGCAGTTGCTCGACTTCCACGTTCTCGGACAGCAGATCCCGCTTGCCCAGGTTAGAGATTTGCGCGGCGGCCGGTCCTACCGGATCGAGATCCGTGTCCATGATTTGGTCAACGGCGCGGAGACCGCGATCGAGGTGCCGATTCACCTGCGCCCTGAGCCAGTCGAGGAAGCCTCGAACTGACGACCGTCCGCCTCCAACGGGCGACGCACGCCCGGGCACGGGATCGCGCATTTCTGTCATAGCGGCGGTCGTCAGAGGTTCGTTACTCTGACTTTACGTTTCTTTACAGAAAGACGCGTGCTCGGACCCTTACCCCCACAAGCGTGCGTACACCGATGATTCCTCGTGAACCTCTGCTCACCAAAGTTCCGGTTCGCTTCGCCACACTTGCCGTGGCCGTCGCCGTAGGCACCGGCTGTGCTTCCGCCGATCGCGTGGCGTTTTCGCCCCACGAACTACGGAGTGCCGTCGCCAACCGGATACCCGCCGCGCAGGCCGGCCAGATCGTGGTGCCCTATGAAGCCACACCCGAGATGGTGGCTTTGGCTCGCGAGTACGCTGGCGGAGAGTCCTCCGACTACGCTCGCGCGGATGCGCTTGTGCGTGCGATCACGGCATCGCACCAGTTCGACGTGCAGTGGGTGCCGGTGGCTACGACCGTCGCCGCAGAAACACTGACCAACGGTCACGGCAACTGTCTTTCGATGACGTCGTTGTTTGTCGGACTCGCGCGGGAACTCGGGCTGACCGCGTTCTACATCGACGCGTCCGATCGGATCAACGATGTTCAGCGCGACAGCGAACTGATCGTAGACACCGGCCATATTGCGGCGTCGGTGCGGACCGAACGTGGGTGGCGTCTTGTTGATTTCACCGGTGGAATCTCGGACTACCGGACGTTCCGGATGATCGACGACATCGAAGCCCTCGCGCACTTTTACAACAACCGCGGCTATGAACAGATCAGTCTGGCCTCGAACGAGGGACGCGAAGTCGACTGGACCGACGCCCTCAACGACTTCCAACTGGCCACGTATATCAAATCCGATTTCGCGCGTGCGCAGAACAACCTCGGGGTGGCCCATGCGCGACTTGGCGACGACGACGCTGCGAAGATCGCGTATACGTTGGCTGTGCGCACCGACGAGGATTTTGCCGCGCCGCGCCACAACCTCGGCAACCTGAGTTTGCGGCGCGAAGACCCCTCCACGGCGGCCTACTGGTACACCCTTGCAATCAAATTGCAGAAGGACAATCCTTACGCGCACTATCACCTGGGAATCGCACTTTCCCAGGCGGGAGATATCGAGGGTTCGATCAAAGCGTTCGAAAAGGCGATTGCCTTGAAACGTGACTACGCTGAGCCTCGGGTACTGCTGGCAGCGGCTTTTCGCCGGCAGGGCCGCATGGAGGAAGCGGAGCGCGTACGAACGCGACAGTAGACAGACGGCGCGTTTCAAGTCGCATGAAAGCGCTGTCGGGAGGAAGAGCGCGACTTGCCAGCCACGACGCCACGTCGGAACCGGTTGGCCGCTGCTACAGCGTTCGTGCTCCTCGTCCCCGTCTCCGCTCTCGCGCAGGACTCTCCGACCGCCCCATCCGAGCCACTTCGTGTCGAACTGATTTCGCCGCGGGTCGGCGATTTCGTGAGCGGCCGTGTGGAAATGCGGGCGGAGGTGGCGACCACGCAAGGCGCGCAGGTTCTCTTCGTCGAGTTCGAGGTGGATGGGCGAGTGCTATTCGCTGACGCGCAACCGCCCTACGAACTGGTGTGGAACACACCGGAAGTCGCGGCTCATACCATCGTGGTGAGGGCCTTTGGCGCTCGCGGCGAAGTGGCGGAGCACGTGGTGAAGACCGAGGCCCCACCGGACGTCACCGAAACGTTCCGGTCGCGCGTCGATCAGGTCGAGATCTTCGTGCATGTGGACGGAACGCGCGAGGTGGATCCTGGAGGCTTTCGCGTGCTGGAAGGCGGCATCGAGCAGCCGATCAGCGCGATCGATCACAGCGAAGATCTACCGGTGGCAATCGGGTTCATGCTGGACAGTTCGGGCAGCATGGTGCGGCAGTTGGGGCGCGCAATCGACACCGCCGGCTCGTTCATCGACGGCATCATGCAGCAGGAGCAGGACAAGGCGTTCGTGATGTCATTCGCCGATCTTCCGTCGGTGTTGCAACAGTTCACCAATGACCCAGACCGATTGGTGACGTCGCTGGAGCTCATCGATTCGGGACGCTATACGCGGCTCTACGATTCGATCGTGGCGGCTGCGCATCAATTCGACGGCCACGAGGGGCGTCGCGCGCTGATCGTCCTGAGTGACGGTCGCGACTCGGACAGTGACGCGAAGTTGGCCGAGGCGATCGCTGCCGCGCAACGCTACGACGTGGCGGTGTACCCGGTGGCAGTCGGCCTGAGCAGTCGGTACTTCCGCGAGCGCAGGGTGCTGTCACGCATCGCGAAAGAGACGGGCGGAGAACTGTTGGATCTTTCGGGGCGCGACAATCCGCGGCGCGTGTACGAGCGCATCGCGCGCGATCTACGAGAACAATTCCGCATCACTTACACTCCGCTCCATCCTGGTGGAGACGGGGAGTGGCGGCCAATCGAGATCCACCTCGCCGACGCAGAACGTAACAAGCAAAGGAAGTTGCGCACGCGCGCTGGATATTGGGCGCAATGAGAGACGCCCAGTCGGATTGTCAACGCTTTGTCACGCGTTTGACCCTGGCGGTCCGCGATCCCTATAATCGCCCTTCCTTGTCCCCTCTCCGGGACCTCGGTTTGTTGAAAGCTGCGGCACAGCGTGCTAAAAGCTGCCGGCCAACCGAGTCGCATGAGTCCAATACCAGGCCGTCAAAGGGAGGCGCTTCGACGGTCATGCGAATAGTCCTCGGATCGAATTTTTGAGGCAGCTCAACCCCTGATCTCCAGACCGCTGCCCCGTGTGTGTTCTAACGGGAGGAACCTGACGTGAGTTTCACAGCCGGATCGATTTTCCGCCTCTACAACGATGGCGGCCCCTTCATGCACGTGCTGCTGCTCTTCTCGCTCGTGGGCCTCGTGTTCATCATCGAGCGCTTCTACGCCATGTGGAAGGCCCGGGTTAACACCCAGGAGTTCATCGGCCGCGTGCGCACAGCTCTCCTGAAGCGGCGCAACGTCAAGGAAGCGATCACGGTCTGCGAGGAATACCAGGGCCCGATCGCGAACATCATGAAGGCCGGCCTCATCAAGTACGGCCGTCCCCAGGAAGAGATCGAGCGCACCATCGAGGCCGCTTCGGGTCACGAGTTGGCGCGCCTCGAGCGTGGTCTCGGCGTTCTCGCGACCGTCGCGAACACCGCCCCGCTCGTCGGTTTCCTCGGTACCGTTTCGGGCATGATCAACTCGTTCGACGCTCTGGCCCGCGCCGGTCTGTCGAACCCGGGTCTGGTCGCGAAGGGTATTTCGGAAGCGCTGATCACCACCGCTGGTGGCCTGGTCGTCGCGGTTCCGACGCTGATCGCGTTCAACTACTTCACAGCTCAGGTCGGCAAGTTCGTCCTCGAGATGGAGACTGCGGCGAACGTTCTCCTCGAGACGTACGCCGAGATGGACACGGACCAGAGCTAGGTCAGTCCCCCACCAACTTCCTCGGGGGGAGATGCCATGAATATCAGAAAACCCCAACGCGCTGAGTCGTACATCCCGACGGCGTCTATGGCGGATATCGCGTTCCTTCTGATCGTCTTCTTCATGGTGACGACGACGATCACCGTGGACCGCACGCGAGTTGCTCTGCCTACCAGCCTCGAGCGCACCGAAGTCCCGAAGGACGCCGCGGTGATTGCTATCGAGGAGGGCGGAGTCGTTCACTTCTCGGACGGCGAAGAACAGAGCCGTGTAATCAACATGGGCGACGTCCTTCCGGCGGCCGCCTTCGTGATCGAGAAGAACTCGCTCAAATGGTTCGTGATCAAGGCCGATGGCAACGCTGAATACCAGCACGTAGATCGTGTGATGGAGCAGTTGCGCCAGGCGAGCGTTCGCAATATTGCGATGCTTACCGGTCAGGAAAGCGTGAGCTAAGGGGGCAATATGAAGGTTGAAAAGAAAAGGACGGAACCTGAGATTCCGACCGCATCGATGGCCGACATCGCCTTCCTGCTGATCGTGTTCTTCATGATCACTTCGGTGTTCTCGGTTACGCGCGGTATCGAGTTTTCGCTGCCCAAGAACGATACGAACGAGACGCCGCCTGACAGTCAGGAAGAGGCGATTCACGTTCACATCGTTCCGGCTGGCGGCGATTGTGTTTTTGAAGTCGACAAGCAGCAGATGGCTCTGTCCGACATTCAGATCTACATCGAACCGAAGCTGGCGCGGAACCCGAACAAGTTCGTCATCATTGATCCCGATCCCACGGCGCCTTACCGCTGCATGGTGGATGCCTTCGATGAGCTCAAGCAGGCTCAGGTGAAGAACATCTCCATCCCGACAGCGGCAGAGAAGGCGGCCTGGGGCGGCGTGATCTAGCCGGAGGACACGATGGCTGACGAGAACAAGACACCGACGCCGGAAAGAACAGACGACACCCTCGATTCGCTTGCCCTGCAGGCATCGATTTCGGACGAAGGCGGTTCGGAAATGAAAGTGGCCTGGTTGGCCGCAATCATCTTCCACTTCGCACTCTTCGTAGTGGTGTTCCCGGAGTTCGGCAGCACCGATACCTTCGAGGAAACGAAGGAAACGGTGGTGATCAAGCGGTACAAGCCGCCCGAGCCGCCCAAGGAACAGCCCAAGAAGAAAGTCGTCAAGAAAAAGACGGCCCGCGTGCCGATTCCCGATCCGACGCCCGATGATCCGGAGCCGATCGTCGAAGAGGATGTCGAATACATCGAGATGGAGGAAGAAGTCGCCGACACCGACTTCATGATGGGAGGGCCCGTGGGCGGCCCGCCTGTTATCGACACCGGCCCGATGCGGGTTGGCGGTGACATCACGGCACCCGAGCGCATCCACTACGTTGCGCCGGAGTATCCCGAACTGGCCCGCCGCGCGCGCCTCGGAGGGATCGTGATTCTCCAGGCGACAATTGATCGCGAGGGCGCGGTCACGAACGTGGAACTGCTGCGCGGTCTGGGCCTTGGCCTCGATGAAGCCGCGATCACTGCGGTGACGCAGTGGATGTACACGCCGACGTTCTATAACGGACGTCCCGTGGAAATCCTGCTCACTGTCACTGTTCAGTTCCAGCTGCAATAGCGGCTTCGGCAAGCAAAACTGGTCAAGGAAACGGGCTCCCCGCTACAATTGAGTGAGTGGGGAGCCCGAAACCTACACAGGCAAGTATCACCATGAACACCAAGACGATTCGCGTTCTTGCCGTCGCCACGCTGGCGGTGGCATTTGCCGTTCCCCGGCCCGCGCTGGCCCAGGATCCCGACGCTCTGTGGCGTGCGGGTGCCCAGGCCGCGCAAAGCGGTAATTCGCAGGGCTGCGTCGACAATCTCCGCGCGGCTCTCCAGGCCGGTGGCGAAGCCTACGAGATGTGGGGCTGGCTCCACTTGACCCTCGGCATGTGCCTGGCGCAGCGGAACCAGCGCGACGAGGCCATTTCCGAGCTGCAGCTCGCCAAGGATCTGGTGCAGGAAGACTCAGAGCACTTCCGGGTCAACAACACGCTCGCCCAGGTATATATCTCGCGCGGAGCCGCTGGTGACTACGACCGCGCGATCGCTGCGGAGAACGAGGCAGGGCAGTTCGCCGGTGATGCGGCTATGCGGGGCCTCCATTCCAAGACGCTGGGTCAGGCCTATTACTTCAAGGAAGATTGGAGCAGCGCTGTCCGTCACCTCGGCGACGCTGCTGGCGTGCGAGGCACCGACGTAGATGTTGCCCAGAAGCTGGGTCGGGCGCACTTCGAGTCGGGCAACACCACGCAGGCCAAGGACTGGTTCGAGAAGACGCTGTCGCTCGATCGCAACAACACTGCGGCGATCACGAACCTCGGCCGTCTTGCCCTCGATCAGCAGGATTACGCCGCCGCGGTGAACTTCCTCGGTCGTGCGGTGCAGGCTGACCCACAGAATATGCAGGTCCGCAACATGCTCGGCCGTGCCTTCTTGGGTCAGCGTGACTACGACAACGCGATTTCTCAGTTGAGCCAGGTCGTACAGGCGCGCCCCAGCGACGGCAACGCGCACTATAACCTCGGCCAGGCACACCAGGCTGCGGGGAATGATGCGCAGGCCATCTCTGCATACCAGGACGCCTTGCAGCACCTGAGCGCCGGCAGTCCGGCGCGCGCAGGCGCCCTCTACGACATCGGCTTCGTGTACGAGAAGGTCGGCAACTACGAGGATGCCCTCGCGGCACTCGAAGACGCCGCCGCGATCAACGCGGATTCCAAGACGACCGACGCCATCGAGCGCGTCAAAGAGCGGATCCGCCGCGAGAAGTCAGGAAGCTAGGCGCGACTGACGCTTCAGTTTCCAGAAGATCGAAAGGGCCGCCCTCGATGGGCGGCCCTTTTTCTTGCCTCGGCGTGGAACTCTGCGAAACTGGTGCACAGATCTTTCCGGTACGTCGCCGCGCAGGCCGTACGCAGTTCAGTTGAGAGGGAACATGTCCGAGTACACAGCGCGAGTCAGGTGGGTTCGGCAGGCGGATGAGGCCTACACGGACAATCGATACAGCCGCGGCCACGAGTGGTCGTTCGATGGTGGCGCGGTGATTGCGGCGTCCTCGTTCCCGCACGTCGTTCCCCCGCCATATTCGGTTGAAACGTATGTCGATCCGGAAGAGGCGTTCGTGGCCTCGCTGTCCAGTTGCCACATGTTGTTCTTCCTCTCGATCGCCGGGAAGAAACGCTTCGTAGTGGACGAATACGTGGACGATGCGATTGGCGTAATGGAAGAAGACGATCGCGGGAAGGTGGCAATGACGCGCGTGACGCTCTGCCCGGACGTGACCTTTTCGGGGGAGCGCCGCCCGTCGGCAGCGGACGTCGAACGGATCCACCACCTGGCCCACGAAAGCTGCTTCATCGCCAACTCCGTGAGAACGGCTGTGGCGATTGAACCTGTCGTGAGATAGGGCGCGAACTGCTGATGCAGGCGCATTGGCGAGCCGATAGAGTTCGCGGATGATTCGCGAGCATCTATTCGACAAGAGAGCTCCCGCGGACCCGCTGTTTCGTTGGCGGGGCGGTCAGGTGTCGCGCCTGGAGGGTTTGGCCGATGGCGTTTTCGGCCTGACGATCACACTCGTTGTCGTTTCGACGGGCGTGCCCACGACGTTCTATGAGCTCTGGCTCGTTGTTCGGGATCTACCCATCTTCCTGGCCAGCTTCGGGCTGCTGTTGATGGCCTGGCAATATCACTACCAGTTCTTCCGACGCTACGGACTCGAGGACGGGTGGACTGCGTTCCTGAACGCGTGCTTCCTATTCCTCGTGCTCTTCTACGCGTATCCCATGAAGTTCATGGCCACCTTCCTGTGGCGACTGATCCTCGGCGAGAGCACACGCCCGATGTTCGAGATCCCGGCGGGCGTTGAGCTCGGGCTGGACCCTCGCGTCGGGATGATGATCTTTTACGGCGTAGGGATCGTCGGCGTGTTCGGCGTGCGAGCTCTGATGACTGGGCACGCGTACCGGCTCCGCGACACGCTCGATCTGGACCAGATCGAACGTGTGCTGACAATGGCGGCAATCCGAGCGCACCTCATCACGGTTGCGATAGCGTGCCTGTCCTTGTCCTTCGTGCTCCTGGGCTTTCAGCCGGGTTGGGCCGGGATCGCATATTTCCTCATGGCCCCGGCGCACACTGTGAACGGGTTCTACGGGCGCTCGAAAGCAGAACGACTCCGCGCAGAGATGGACCTTCACGAATAGCTATGCAGGACGAACAAGTCATGAACGCGACCGGAACCTTCGACGTGCAACTCACGCCCCAGGAAGACAGAGACGCGCCGGCAGGGCGAATGTTGATCGACAAGACATACGACGGCGATGCCGTCGGGGCGGGTCGGGGCCAGATGCTGAGTAAGCGGACGGAGGCGGGAACCGCTGCGTACTGCGCCGTCGAGGAGTTCGTCGGAGCTCTCGACGGGCGTGAAGGTGGATTCACTCTCGTTCACAACGGCCGCATGAGCGCGGAGGCCCAATCGCTCGACGTTCTGATTCTGGAAGGGTCCGGCACGGGTGAACTCGCAGGCATCACCGGATCGATGCGCATCCTCCAGGACGACGCCGGACACCGGTACGAGCTCGACTACGCCATCTAGCAGTCGACCGCGAGGATGCCCTGCCGCTACAACGAGCGCAGGAAGCCCTCGTAGCGATCCGCCACGGCGTCCCACGAATACGTCGCTCGTGCATACGCTCGTCCGGACGCGGCCATCGCATCGCGCAGCGAGGCGTCGCCGAGTAGCAGCCCGAGTGTTTCCGCAAACTCGCGGTAGCCCTCGTAGAAAAGACCGCCGTTTCCGGCGCGGCAAAGCTCGACGTAGGCTTGCGATCCCGCATTGGCCAGCACCGGTGTGCCGGCGGCGTTGGCCTCCATCAGCACGATGCCGAAGCTCTCCAGGGCGGACGGTGCCGCCAGTACAGTCGCCGCCGCCAGACGGTCGCGTTTCTCTTCTTCAGAGACGTAGCCAAGAGCTTCGATCCAAGCATCCTGCGGGAGTTCCATCGCCAGTTCGCCCATGAGCCAGAGCCGCACCTCGAGGCCGCTTTCGGCGCGCGCGCGTCGAAGCCACTCGATGAGTTGGGGTACGCCCTTGCCCTCTTCGATCCTGCCGGCGTAGAGGACCACCGGCGGGTCCAGGTGCGGCGCCCCGTCCGCTGCCGACACGAGCTCATCCAGTGCTTCGATACCCACGCCGGCCACCGTCGAGGGAGTGGCAAGGGACGGGAAGCGCCGGGCCACCAGATCGGCCTCAGCTTGAGTGTTGTAGATCAGGCCACGGGGCAACTCGAAGATCGGCCGATAGGTTTCCAGCCAGAAGGGAGCTTCGTCGTGCGCGGTCGGCACGAGGACGCTTCGGTCGGGCGCTGCGTGGACTCCATGGACCGTCGGGTAGTAGAGATACGTGAAGAACACGAGGTGGTCGAAGTCACGGCCCGCAGCGTGCAGGTGATCCACGAGTCCGCGCACGAGCGGTCCCTGGGCGTCGACCCAGTCGACTTCATCGCTTCCCTGGCGGTCGGGCTTCGTGAAGAGCTGCTCCGACAGCGTGTTGAACGCCTCGACGTCGCGCTCGCGGCTCGCGCGGAATCGCCTCACCGTGACCCCAGCCAGGCGTTCGCTACCCTCCGGGTAGTGATTCGCCCAGGTCCGATACGACTTGGCGCAGCTCGTCATCACTTCGATTTCGTGTCCGCGCCGCGCGAGAGCTTCCGCCACGCCACGGCACAGGCTCTCGGCGCCGCCAACGACGTCCGCGCCGTAGCGCTGCACCACCATTCCAATCTTCATCTCGTCCACTCGTTCACGGTGCGCCGATCATCTCATCGATCGCATCGAGCCAGGCGCCGAGCACGATCTCGGGGCGGAACTGAGCGACCCGTCGCCGCCCGGCGGCGAGTAGCTGGTCGCGGAGCGCCTCGTCTGTGGACATCAGATGAAGCATCTCGGCCACGTGCGCCGGCTCGTCATCCGTGAACGTGAGCCCAGCGTCACCCAGGGTCTCCGGAATGGCGGCCGCATGGCGGGCAAGAACGGGCACACCGAAGTGCATCGCCTCGAGGAGCGGAGCGCAGAAGCCCTCGTGCAAACTCGTACATACGTAGACGTCAGCGGCGCCGTACCAGGCAACGAGGTCTGCGTCGGGCACGCGGCCCGCGAAGCGCAGGCGTGCGTCGAGGCCGAGCTCGCCCGCGAGCTTTGCGAGCGCCTCGCCGTAGGCCTCCAGACCCTTGTCGCCGCCCACGACTACGAACTCGGCGTGAGGGTCGATGTGCGCCAGGTAGTACGCCGCCGCGCGTAGAAAGGTCTCCAGGCTCTTGTTGGGAGCGATGCGCCCCACCGTGAGGAACGTGCGCCGATCCGCCCGGTCGCCAGCGACGACGATCGGGTCGGCATCCAGGTCGTAGTGCGACAGGTCGAGGGCCAACGGGAGCCGTCGAGGGGCCGCGAATCCGGCAGAACGCAGGCCGTCGCAGTTGTACTCCGATACCCCGATTGCGTGGTGCACCGCGCCCGTGGCCGCCAGATCGCGGAGCTCCTGGCCACCGCGGGCGGTGAGTTCGGCAACTTCAGGGCAAAACGGCAGCAGCTGACTTGGCGGCGTCAGGTTGTGGTACACGATGCCCCGCACGCCGGCCTGATCAGCGAGACGGGTCGAGAGCGGTGATGGGATCGCGAAGTGCAGCAGCGTGAGGTCGTCCGGACCGACCCGCGGTGTGGTTTCCATGGTACTGACGGTGTCGCGGAGCGAGTCGTCGATGGTCAGGGCGTGCACAGAGGCCTCGTACCCGCGCTCACGCAAAGCGGCAGCGAGGTGGAGGGCCGAGCCACCGGTCGCGTCGCCGGCATGAGCCGCGGGCAGCCACTGCACCACGCGTTTGGCGCTCATGCCTTCGACTGGAGGGCGTCGATATGTTCGAGCAAGGCGGCGAGTACCCGCGTCGGATCCACCGACCGCAGAGCTCGCCGTTGTCGCTCGAGCAGCGCTTCGTGCGTAGCTCGGTCGGCGAGCACCGTCGCGATGGTCTCGGCGATGGTGGCTGGATCTTTGTCCTCGAACAGGAGGACGCCCTGGTTGGTCGAGTAGGGGATGGCCGTGGAGTCGAACGCGAACACCGGAAGTCCCTTATGGATCGCCTCGAAGAGCGGCACGCAGAATCCTTCATGCTCCGACATGCAGACGAACGCGTCGGCTACCGCGTAGTAGGCCCGCAGTTCGGCGTTGGTCACGTGGCCCGCGAAATGGATGCCGTCCACGTTCAAGCTGTCGGCCAGCTCCTGGAGGGCATCGTAGTAGGGCGCAAAGGTCCGATGTTCTCCGACGATCACAAGTCGGGCGCGGTGATTGATGTAGTGCTGGAAGTACGCGAATGCGCGAATGATGTCCTCGAAGCACTTGTTCGGGACCACCCGTCCGACAAAGAGCCACGTGGGCCGATCGTCGTCGAACCTGGCGAGCACGGAGGGGTCGGAGGGGCCGTCCAGATTCGAAAGGTCGAGCAGCAGCGGCAGCACGTCTGTTGGTTCGAAACCGAGTTCTTCGAGCTCCTGCCGGTTGTACTCCGAGTCTCCGAGGCCCAGTGCGGTGCGCTCCCGCAGCGAAGCCAACTCGATCCGCCCGGCGGCACAGTCTCGGGCCACCGTGAATGTGTAGGGTGCGTACCAGTGCGCCGGCGTGATGTTGTGGTAGATCAACACCAGTCGATCCTCGATCTCGCGCGCGAGTCGCGAAACCGCCGAGCCGATGGAGTAGTGCAACAGCACGATGTTGTCGGGGTCGGCGACCTCGAGATACTCCTGGTACGGCCGCACCTCGGAGGCCATGCGCGGGTCGACGAGTTCGACGAACACATCCGAGGTATAGCCTCGAGCGCGCAGCGCATCGCGGATCTGCATCACTTCGTTGCCGATCGCATCGCCATAGGCGGCCGACACCGATAGTTGATGCACAGCGCGGCCTCCCATCAGGCTCGCTCCGATTGCATTCGCTCCAGCATTTGCTCGTACTTGTCCTCGATCACAGACCAAGTGTAGTTGGCATCGTAGTAGCGCTTGCCGGCCGCGCCTAGGGAGGCGCAGAGCCGTTCATCGGCCGTGAGAAGCCTGCAAGCCTCGTGGAACTCTGCGCCGTCGCCGTACCAGAGTCCGCCGTCGGCGCGCCGCGTCTGTCCTTGCAGGACGTCACAGTGGGCATTGACGAGCACTGGCCGGCCCAGCGCCCAGGCTTCGAGCAGAACCATCGACAGGCTCTCGTAGAACGACGGCATGGCGAGAGCCGTAGCTGCCGCGAGCCCGTCGTACTTGTCCTGATCACTGATGCGCCCGACGTAGCTGACACCCGGGTGGTCGGGGATTTCGAGAATCGCGCTGCCAGCCAGGACCAACTGCGGCGGGGTCTCGCCCGCTGCCAGCATGGCGGCGTAGGTGCGCTCGTAGTAGTCGAAGAGCTGTTCGCAGCCCTTGTTGGCATCAATGCGCCCAACGTAGAAGAGAAACGGCCCATCAATGCCGTACTTGGTCCGGAAACGCGCGGCGTTCACCGGCGGCGGCTCCACGATTCCGACTCCAACAACAACGTTGGGCACGTCTTGGTTGCCAGCGTGCGTTTCGATCATCGCGCGTTCCTCGTGCGAGTTGTACATGATCGCGCGCGCCTGGCGGAAGTTGTCGCGGAAGAGCGACATCTCCACTGCGGGATCCGGCTCGGCCGTGGGCACAAGAATGCCGCGGCCCGCGGTCTCGCGGAGCGCGTGATACGTAGTCCAGTAGCGGTACGAGAAGCAGATGAAGTAGTCGAAGTCGTTCCGGTGGCGACGAATCCAGTTGCGCATGCGAGGCGTGTACGGGCCCTGGGCGTCCATCCAGGCGCGCGCAGCACGCTCAGAGTGTTGGCGGTGAAAGACTTGCTGCTGCAACCGGCCAAAGCGGATCGGGTTCCGTGCACGCCGCACCGGAAACCGGAATACCGGAATGCCATCCACGACGCTCAATCCGCGCGGATAATCGTTCCGCCATGTGACGTAGTCCGACGCGCAGGTGGTGAGAACGGTGACCTCGTGCCGTGCGGCGAGCCGCTCGGCTACGAGTCGCGCGTGCAGCTCAGCGCCACCCGTGATCTCGGTGCCGTAGCGTTGAACGACGATCGCGAGCCGCAACGTCAGCCGTCCGGTTGACCGCGTGTCACGGTCACCGCGATTCCTCGTCGCCTTCAACGCGGGCTCGCAGCGCGGCAACTTCGGCGCGGAGGGCGGCGTTGTCTTGCATCAACTCATGCAAGGTCGCGGCGACGCCAATGTTGATCTTGAACTGCTTGTGAAGTGGCAGGTCAGTGTTGGCGAACAATTTCACGATTGGCCGGAGTGTTTTTCTCGCCGCGGAAATCAGAGTTCCGATCGGCCCGGGATGCGAGAGGACGAGATCTTCCGGGGCGACATTCCATCCCGTGTCGAGCTTGAGTTCCCGCTGCAGTTGGTAGGGCCTAGCGTCGTCGAGATCGATCAGTTCGCGTAGGGCCAGCGTCACGTCAGCGCGATCGACGGCGGGCAACTGCGGATCGCGTGACGCCTTCTTGCCCGCGTGAGCGCGCACCTGTTCCATCAGGTCGTCAACGTTGATGGCGTCGTAGTCGATGCGATAGTCAGACACGGACCGGCGTCACAGCAGTGGTTAGAGGCTCCGACCCGTCATTCTAGCCGCTTGCCCGTACCGTCGCGCCCGACAAGGCGCGGTCGGTCATTCGCGCTGGCTGATAGCCTTGCGGGCGTGGAACGCGACGATACCCATCGAGTCCCCGAAGCGACGACCCGCCGCCTCTCGCTCTACCTGCGCGTCTTGATCGATCTCGAAGCTGCAGGGGAGAAAACCGTCTCCAGCCGTGGGATCGCGGATCTGTGTCGTCTGAATCCAGCTCAGGTACGCAAAGACCTTTCGCGTTTCGGTGGTTTCGGTCAGCGTGGCGTGGGATACGAGGTCAGCGAACTGCGGACGGTCGTCGCGACCCTGCTTGGCGTTGACTCCGAGAGTCGCGTGGTGATCGTGGGCGCCGGAAACCTCGGGCAGGCGCTAGCCGACTACCCGGGCTTCCATGGCGGCGGGTTCGAGATCGTGGCGCTATTCGATGTTCGGGACGAGGTCGTTGGAACGCGATCCCGCGGTGGCCACCCTGTTCACCACGCTGAGGAACTCGAGCGCATCGTTCAGCGCGAGGACGTCAGAATCGGCATGGTCGCCGTGCCGGCACCACAGGCCGCCGGAGTCGTGCGGCGCCTCGTCGCATCCGGGGTCCGGGGCATCGTGAACTTCGCGCCCGTGCGCCCCGACGTGCCGGATGGCATCGCCATCCGCAACGTCGACCTCAAGGTCGAACTCGAGAGTCTGTCGTTCTTTCTGCGCGGCCTCGAATAGGCGGCTGAACGCAGAAACGCCGCCGCGTTGCCGCGACGGCGTTCCTGAAACGTAACTGGGCCGGAGCCTAGCCGATGTTGTTCACGAAGAGGAAGATCAGCAGGATCGCGACGAGCAGCGCGTAGATCGCAAGGGACTCGATGAGCACGAGACCGAAGATCATCGCACCGCGAATGGCGCCCGCGGCGCTCGGGTTGCGTGCCATGCCCTCGAGCGCGGCCATGATGGCCTTGCTCTGCGCGTAGCCGCAGACGGCGGCTGCGATGGCCATACCGAAGCCGGCGGCAATCGCGATCGCCATGTAGGCGTCAAAAGCATTGGCCGCAGCGTCGGCCGCCTGTGCGAAGGCGAGACCGGGCGTCAGCAGCAGGACGAGGGTAGCGGCGAACAGCGCGAAACGCTTGTTCATGGGGTTGCTCCTTTCAGGCGTTCTATATGCCGGCCACAGCCGGATCAGTGGCCGTGTTCCAGCGCGCCGGCGATATAGATCATCGACAGCATGACAAACACGAAGGTCTGCATGAACGAGACGAAAACACCCAGCGGCCCGAAGACCACGGGTAGACCGATCGGCACCAGCATGAAGAACACTCCCGTGATGGTGTGTTCCGCGAAGATGTTGCCGAAAAGACGAATTGCCAGCGACGTGGGTCGCGACAGGTGACTGAGAATCTCGATGGGCAGCATCAACGGCACCATCATCGGCATGTCGCCGGTGAACTGCTTGAGATACGTCAGCCCCTGCGCCCTGATGCCAACAAAGTTGTAGATCAGGAACGATGTCACGCCGAGAGCCACGGTGGTGTTGAGGTCACCGGTAGGCGGCTGGAAGCCCGGAATGAAAGTGATCAGGTTGGCCGCCACGATGAAGAACGCGATCGGGCCCATGACCTTCGCATACTTCCGTGCGTTCTCGCCGATGAAGGCGTCGCACATCGTGTTGATCGCGCCCACGCCGAATTCAAGCATCTGCTGCGCCGCGCCGGGTTCGTAGACAGAGAACCGTCGCGAAAGGATCGGGAAGATCACCAACGATGCGAGCACGACAAACCAGGCCATCACTGCCTGGTCCGTGATGAAACCGACTCCGAACATCTCGTCAAACGAGTGATAGAGCCAGTTATATAGGGCTGAAACCTCGTGTTCCATGACCTGGTCTTTGGACGTTCTAGTGCCGGCTGAATACGCCGGGAAAGAGCTGGAGGATCGCTTCCAGAAGGATCGCGATGACTAGAATTGAGAGGCCGAGGGCAACCGGAATCGGCCCCACCCCAGGCGCCAGGACGATAGCACAGAGCACTATACCCAGCAACGCATAGCGGCCCATCAGAAACGCCATCTGGAGCACGCTTGGCTGGCTCTCACCTTGGTCGAGGATCGAGTCTGTAACCGACACCAGGCCACGGAAATTGAGCAGCATCAAACTGCCCGCTGCGAGCGTTCCGACGACCTGCCAGGCAGACCGCGTCACGACGCCAATTCCGACCGTGCATAGGAGTAGGGAGGCGATCGCGAACAGCTGTACGCGACGCACGGACGCGTCTCGATCGCCGAAAAGGAAGCTCCTGCTCTTCTCGATCATGTCACCAGGTGAACCCGAGTCCGAGAGTTGCTCCGTAGTCACTGTTGGCGCTCTGCTCGTCCGCGCCACTCGTGCTGTCAGAGCTGTAGAAGCCTCGCAACGAAACGAAGAAGTCCTTCCAGAGTTCCTTACGGATGTCGACGTCGATCTCCGACCGGAAGCGCCCCTTCACCGACAGAGAAGGGAATGCGGTCGCGGACGCCGTGACCACGAAATCACGGTTCCCGAGGGCGTAGAGTTCGTACGACAGTCCGAAGAACGCCTCGAGTGAGTCGGTTTGATCGCGCTCATCGAGGAAGGTTTCCGACGCGCCGGCGATTCCCGCCAGCACAACGAGATCCTGCTCGACTGTCCGCACGATGTGGTAGCCGGCCGACGCACCAAGAATCAGGCGCCAGTTCAACGCCAGCTCGGTGTTGCGCTGACCTGCGGCGAAGACTCCGGCGAGCCACTTCCCGGAGAAGAACCGCCTGTGATTGAACGTGATGTCCTGGCGATCCAGGTCCTCCGTGTCGTCCTGTTTGCGATACAACGAGTCATAGCTCAGCGAGGTCGCCCCGCGTCGTGTGCGGTAGTTCGTCGTCAGCTTGAGCGACCAGTCGACCCTGTTGTTGGCCTTGGCCAGCTGAAAGCCCATGTCGATGCTGCCTTTCAGGCGCTTCCAGAATGACTCGCGGATGCGGGTAATCCGTGCAACACATCCGAGAGGTACTTCGACGGCGGCTGCCTCGGTGCCGACGCGAAGCATCCCCGGCTCTTCAGGCGGATGGAGTGCGCCGAAGTGCCGCTGGCCGTCCGAGAGAACGACCTCGAAGAACAGCGAGCTCTGCACGCTCACCACGTGGTCCCACTGGATCGGGATCGTGTCGGTTGCGTCGGTCTTGAACTGCAGGCGTCCGCTCGCGAGCGACTTCACCTCACCCGTGAGTTCGTCCCCGTTGCGTAGCAGTACCTGATCAGTCTTCTGGGCGTGTGCCATCGGGGCCGCCATCGCTAGCACTGCAATGATCGTTGCCCAGGCGGCGTGGCGCAGAGTTGGCAGCACTTGGTGTGGCATCGGAACCCGGGAAGCGTTGGAACTACGCGCAAATACTAGTGCTTCGCTGTGGTCGTCGGGTTACCTGGAGGTCTTGCTCGGATCCCATCGACTTGACTATAATCAATTTGATTTGAGTTGAAGTGATCCAGAAAGCGACAACAAGGTGCACGAATGAGCCAGCGGGCTGACGAGCTACCACCTATGAAACCTGAGGCGTTCACCATCTTGCTGACTCTGCTCGACGGTCCGCAGCACGGCTATGCCATCCTGCAGCGGGCCCAGGCGGATCCTGCTGCGCGCGGTGTGCTCCAACCCGGTTCCCTGTATCGAATTCTCGCGCGGCTTCTCGAGGCTGGCCTTGTAGCTGAACTGTCGTCGGCCGACGTGCCTGCGGACGCGGACTCGCGCCGACGCTACTACCGGGTCACCGACGATGGTCGCCATGTCATGGCTGCGGAGTCGGAGCGCATGGCTGCTCTGGCTGCAACCGCACAGCAACGCCTGGCAGGCTCGTGATGGCAACGCTCGCCGCTCCGGTGCGTCTCTCCGCCGCGGTCTATCGGGTGCTCCTCCGTCTCCTACCCACCTGGTTTGCGCGGGGATTTGCCGGCGAGGCGGCGCACGTTTTCACCGAGGTGGCGCAGGTCGAATACGAGGCCCGAGGGTTGGCAGGCTTGGCGGTTCTCTGGCGGCGAACGCTCGCAGATCTGGCTAGGGGTATCTGGCAAGAACGAAGCACCTATTCGACTTTCGCCGCAATCGGTCCGATGGTTCGCCACGCGCTGGGCGTGCTGCGGCGAGAGCCGTGGCTCGCCGGTGCCGTCGTCTGCACCATCGGCCTCGCGGTTGGAAGCGCGACCGCTATCTACACGCTTGCGTACGGAATCCTGCTGCGACCACTGCCGTTTCCTGACTCCGAACGGGTCATGGCGATTTGCGAGATCGCGCCGGAGACCACGGGATACTGCGTAGCCTCTCCGCCGAACGTCCATGATCTCGGCGCGCTGACAGACGCGGTTGATCACGTGGGCGTTGCGCGCACGTGGCGCTACCGTTTCCAGGAGGGCGCCGAAAGTACGCCTCTGACCACGGGTATCGCGACCCCGGGCTTCCTCCGCGCCCATAGCGTCGACGTGCGGCTCGGGCGCCTCTTCACAGACGATGAACTGGCGGCGGGCGACAACCGCGTGATCGTGCTGACGCACGAGTTCTGGCAACAGTGGACCGGCGGTGATCCGGAGGTTCTCGGCAGGGGTCTCACGCTCGATGGCGAGGAGTTCGCGGTTGTCGGCGTGCTGACGGAAGCGAGTTGGGTTCCGGAATTCGGGCATGCACGCGCATGGGCGCCGCTGACAGCGAGTCCCGACAATCCAGATCAACGCGACTGGCGAGGATTCGTCTCGGTCGCGCGTGTTGCAGAAGGCGCAACTGTCGACGAGGCACGTGCCGAGCTCCTTGCAACATACGCGGGCCTGACGTCTGAATATCCCGATGACCTGGCGGGGTGGGAGCTTCAGGCGCCGCGGTTGCGCGAGCAGCTGACCGGCAGCGCGGTGCCGGTAATCAGGCTGTTCGCTTTGGCGGTGGGTTGTCTCCTGCTAGTCGGATGCGCCAATGTGGCGAACCTGCTGATCGTCCGCGCCCAGTCGCGCTCTCCCGAAATCGCGGTCCGCGCTGCTCTCGGTGCCGGCCGGATCCGACTTGGCACCCAGCTCCTGGTCGAAAGTGCCGTTCTGGCGTTCGCCGGCGGCGCAGTAGGACTCGGGCTAGCCTTCATCTTCGTACGCCTCGGTATCGAGATCGCCCCGCCCGGCATCCCGAGGATCGACGAGGTCGGCGTCGACCTTGGGGTCGGGCTGTTTACCGTCGTGCTCTCGCTGGCGACCGCGGCGGCCTTCGGCATGCTCCCAGCGGTGCGTGTGTCTCGCACCGACGTCGGCGATGTGTTGCGCGGTGGGCGCTTTGGCGACGTCAGTACGGCCCGCATTCGGCGCGCAATCCTCGTCGTCGAACTCGCCCTGGCGGTCACGCTGCTCGCTGGAGCGGGCCTGGGTATCAGAGGGTTCCTGCGGCTCACGGATTGGGACCCGGGATTCGAGCAGAACGGGCTCGTCGTGACCTGGATGATCGCAGACTTCAGCCAACTGAAGTCAGGCGTCGAAATTGCCGATCGGTTCGACGAGGCTCAACGAGTGGTGGCGGCTCTGCCAGGGATCGACTCGGTCGGCCAGGCGTCCTCGTTGCCGCTGTATGGGGGTATCGAGACCGGTGAGTTGCTCGTCGACGGAGGGCAGCCCGGTGGCGAGCTGCACATGGTGCAGCACTTCGATATCGCGCCAGGCTACTTCGCCACTCTCGGCGTGCCGATTTTGGAGGGTCGCGATATCCAGGAGATAGACGGCACGGACACGGAGCCCGTTGCTGTGATCAATGAGGCAATGGCCCGTCGCTACTGGCCAGGTGGTGAGCCGCTTGGAGCCGAGGTCAGTGTTGGCGGGCACGACGCCCGCGTGGTTGGCGTGGTTCGCGACATGCGGCCGTTCGCGCCGACCGAGCCCGTGCGACCTGCCGTCTATTGGCCACGTCGTCAGTTTCCGCGTGGCGCGACCTACGTGGTCATGCGCACGCAGGTGGCCGCGACTTCGGTCGAGGGATTGGTACGAGAGCGCCCCGCGGCTGAGGTGCCCGATGTCGAGGTCACTGCGTTCAGCACTCTCCGCGAGAGCGCTGGCCGCGAACTAGTCTCTCCACGCTTTCAGGTGGTGCTCCTCGTGGGGTTCGCGGGCGCGGCCCTGTTGCTCGCGGCCGTCGGGATCTACTCCATCGTGTCTTATGGCGTGGCTCAGCGGCGGCGGGAGATCGGGGTGCGGATAGCCTTGGGCGCACGACCACACCGGATAACCTCTGAGATCGTTGGCTCCGGCGTCCGCTTGGCTGTCGCCGGCTGCCTGTTCGGCATCGGCGCGGCCGCCGTACTGGGACGATCCCTCGAGTCGATGCTCCACGGCGTGTCGTCTACTGACCCGGTCGCATTGATCGCAGTCGCAGCGTTCTTCGTGTTCGTGGCGGCGATTGCGTCGTGGATACCGGCCCGCCGCGCGGCAGCAGTCGATACGGCTGGGGCACTGCGCGGCGAATAGTACGCGCGACTAGCCCTCCCAGGTAGGCCCGTCGTCTGGCGGGTCGCTTTCGTCGAGCTTAGCCGCAGCCCGGAGGAGTTCGCGCGTTGCCGTGGCCACGCCGAAGAAGAAGCCGAGCAGCATCAGCCAAGGCGCCGTGTCGAGCCAGCCGTCGAGCAGATAGCCGATGCCCATGCCGAACGCGATCGACACCGGGAACATGAGGCCGACATGACCTATCGAGCCGAACTGCTGGGCTCCGTCGCGGAGCCCGCTGAGCCATTCCGGGACGTTCGAGCGGTCCTGGTCAGGCTCTTTCATGTGGGACGACTAGAACGGCAGTGTGGCCGACTGTACCCACTCGATGAACGGCGTTGCCCAGATCACGCCCAGGATCGTGATGACCGCGCTCAACGCCAGCGTCACATTGAGTGGCATCGAGTGCACGAGCGTCACGTCGCTATCGGCGTCTGCAACGAACATCGCCTTCACGAGGCGCAGGTAGTAGAAGATCGAAATCGCGGCGTTGATCGCGCCGACCACTGCGAGCCAGCCGTAGCCTGCCTCGACCGCCGCACCGAACACGTACCATTTGCCGAGAAAGCCGATCGTCGGCGGAATGCCGCCGAGCGAGAGCAGGAAGATGATCATCGCGGCTGCAGCCCAGCCGCTGCGGTGTACCAGCCCGTTGAAGTCTTCGACGCGGTCGCAGGCCATGCCCTCGCGTCGGAAGATCACGATCATCGCCCACGCGCCTATGTTCATGAACGTGTACGCGAACAGGTAGTACATCGCTGCCGACACGCCGTACGCGGTTCCAGCCACGATGCCCATCAGCGCATAGCCCGCGTGGGCGACGCTCGAGTAGGCGAACATTCGCTTCACGTTGTCCTGCGTCACGGCAGCCACGTTGCCGAAGGTCATGGTGGCGACGGAAAGCACCGCGAGCAGGGCTGTCCAAGAAGCCGTCATCGGCTCGAACGCAACGAACAGCAGCCGGATCATCATCGCGAAGGCCGCGGCTTTCGAGGCGACGGAGATGAACATCGACACCGGCGTCGGAGCGCCCGAGTAGGCGTCTGGAGCCCACATGTGGAACGGCACAGCGGCAACTTTGAACGCCAGCGAGACGACGAGGAGAATCAGCCCGAGGATGAGGATCGGGTTGTCGGTCGTGCCGGGGACGTTGAGCGACGTCCGGATGGCTTCGATATTCGTCGTGCCGGTGATCGCATAGATCAGCGAGAGAGCGTAGACGAATACGCCGGACGAAAGGCCGCCCAGGATGAAGTACTTTACGCCCGCCTCGGAGGACCGCCGGTCGCTCTTCAGGTAGCCGACGAGAACATAGACGGACAGCGCCTGGAGCTCGAGGCCCACGAAAAGGCTGATCAGGTCGGCGGCGCGCGCCATGATCATCATGCCCACCAGGGAGGTCAGCATGAAGAAGTAGTACTCGGCGGCGTGTGCGTCCTCATCGTCGAGGAATCGGAACGAGGCGCCAATCGCCAGAGCGGCGGCTACGAGGAACAGCGCCGAGAAGAAGGAGCCGAACCCGTCAACGGCCAACTGGCCGGCGAAGGCCGTGGCAACACCGTTCGACATCAGCGCCGGCAAACCAATCGTGACGCCGGCCATCGCTGCAAACACCGTGAGGAGAGTGATCCAGGCGAAGCGGTGGCCGGTGTTGTTATTGCGCTCGGCGAACGCGCCCCACACCAGGACGATGCAGGCGCCGATGGTGAGCGTGATCTCGGCGTTGAGCGCTGCGAGGTCGGAGGCGGAAAAGGGAATGGATTCCATCGCGACTAGTTGGCCTCGTTGGCGGCGGCAACCGCTTCGTCGTCGAGCTCTTCTTCAGCCGCGGCGGTCGACTCCATGGCCGGGATGCTCGGCAATGGCGGCGGCACCACATCGGATCCGTCGAAGTAGCCCGGATGCACGCGCTCGATGATGGCGTTCACGGGCGGCTCGAGGGTCTTCAGAACCGGCGTTGGCATCAGCCCCATCCACACCGCTAGCACCGCCAGCGGCAGCAGCGTCGCGACCTCACGGAGGTTGAGGTCCGAAAGACCCGCGATCTTGTCGTCTTTGACCTCGCCGAACATGACGCGTTGGAACAACCAGAGCAGATAGGCCGCGCCGAGCACGATGCCCCAGACCGCCCAGTAGGTGTAAGCCGGGTTCCATTCGAATGCGCCGATGAGGATAAGGAACTCGCCGACGAACCCGTTGAGTCCGGGCAGACCCATCGAGGACAGTGCCATGATCGCGAAGAACGTTGCGAAGACCGGCATGACTGTGCCGAGTCCGGAGAACGCAGCGATCTCACGAGTGTGCATCCGCTCGTAGATCAGGCCGACCGCGAGGAACAAACCTGCAGTCGAGACACCGTGGTTGAGCATTTGCATCACGCCGCCCTGCAGCCCGATCGGGTTGAGGGCGAAGATGCCGAGCGTGATGAACCCCATGTGCGAGACGGACGAGTAGGCCACCAGGCTCTTCCAGTCCTTTTGCATCAGGGCGACCAGGGCGCCGTAGATGATCGCGATGATCGACAAAACAGCGATCATCGGCGCGAAGTCGATGGAGGCCTCCGGCATGATCGGCAGCGACAGGCGCACGAAGCCGTATGTACCCATCTTCAAGAGCACGCCTGCAAGGATTACCGAACCAGCGGTTGGTGCTTGAACGTGAGCGTCAGGTAGCCAGGTGTGGAACGGCCACATCGGCACCTTGATCGCGAACGCCAGGAAGAATCCGAGGAAGACCCACCATTGCAGGTCGCCCGGGATTGCGAGCTGGTAGTAGGCGAGCACGTTGGTCGTCCACTCACCGGTCACGGAGTGGTTGTAGAAGTACAGCGCCAGGATGCCCACGAGCATCAGCACCGACCCGGCCAGCGTGTAGATGAACAGCTTGATCGCTGCGTACATGCGGTTCTGGCCGCCCCAGAGCCCGATGAGGAAATACATCGGCACCAGCATGATTTCCCAGAACATGTAGAACAGGAAGAAGTCGAAGGCGATGAAGACGCCGAGCATGCCGGTCTGCAAGATCATCAAGTACACGTAGTACTCCTTGATCCGCTTCCCGATGTAGGTCCACGACGACAGGCAGGCGATGCTGCCCAGCAACGTCGTGAGCAGGATCAGCGCCAGCGACATCCCATCGATGCCGGTGAAGTACTCGACGCCGATGGCCGGAATCCACTCCGCTCGGGTCACCCCTTGCAGTTCGGCGGTGTCGAAGTTGAACCCGCGGAGCAGGAAGAGCGACAACACGAAGTCCACGAACAGAATGATGTTCGCGGCCCACTTGATCTCGTTTTCGCGTTCCTTGCCGAATAGAAGCGCAATCGCAAGCGCTCCCAGAGCGGGCAAGTAGACGACCACGGTGAGGAGAGTTGGGCTCATCGCTGCTCCTGGCTATCGACCGACAGTATCGTTTTTACGCGGCGGCCGAGGCCACCGTTTATATGTTCAGACCACCGGGTGACGGCTCCTGCCGCACCCTCAGATTTCTTTCTTCAACTCGTCCGACTACAGAAACAGGTAGGCGGAAACCAGAACAAATGCGCCGATCGCGATGACCAGTGCGTAGTTCTGAACCATTCCTGTCTGCAGTGCTCGGAAGATCCAAGACCCGGACCAAACGCTGTTGGCTGCGGCGTTGACCGCGCCGTCGACCACTCGGTTGTCGAACTCACTGCTTGCCGTGCCCGATTGTTTGGTGGCGGCTGCAACGCCCTCCACCGTGCCGTCGAGCACTGCATCGTCGAACACCCAGAGGCCTTTACCCAAGTCCTTGGCGCGTTGCACGAAAGCAGCTTCGTAGAGTTCGTCGACCCAATACTTATTCCAAAGGGCTGCGTACAGCCCACCGAAGCGCTTCGCAGGCTCGTCGGTAGGCTTGCCGCGCCCGTAGATCTGATACGCGAGTCCGATGCCGGCTAGAGCGACGCCAGTGGAGATCAACATGAGGGTCCACTCGAGCGCAGTGTTGTGTTCTTCACCTTCGGCAGTGAGTACGAACGCCGGCTCTTGCGCGATGGGCCTGGCGAGAACCTGCGCTGCTTCACCGCCGATCGCGGGCGCGACAATCGCCGGCGAATCCGGGATCATCGCGTGAGCTTCGGCTTCGCCATTGTCGTCGCCTGCGCCGTGGCCCCCTGTGACGGGTTCCAGCCAGCGCACGATGTCCACTGTCTCATGAAGGCTCTCGAGCGGACCAATTCGCAGGTTGGCCGGGATGCCCACGTAGCCGCCAACGATCGAGAGGATCGCCAGGACGATCAGCGGGATCGTCATCACGGGCGGGTTCTCGTGCACATGTGACTCGGTGTGCTCATCCATCCGAGAGTCGCCGTAGAACACCATGATCAGCATGCGCATCATGTAGAAGGCCGTCATGCCGGCGACCAGGGTGCCGATGGCCCAAAGCCACGGCGAACCGTTCGGTCCAGTGAACGCGTACCAGAGAATCTCGTCCTTGGAGAAGAATCCGGCGAGGCCCGGCACGCCCGCGATCGCCAACGTTCCGATGAGGAACGTCATGTGTGTCCGCGGCATGTACTTGCGTAGATTGCCCATCTTCCACATGTCGAGCTCGCCATGCAGCGCGTGCATCACCGAGCCCGCCGCCATGAAGAGCAGCGCCTTGAAGAAGGCGTGCGTCATCAAGTGGAAAACACCCACCGCGTAGGCGCCGACGCCGCAGGCCAGGAACATGTAGCCGAGCTGCGAGACCGTGGAGTAGGCGAGCACTCGCTTGATGTCGTTTTGCACCATCGCGATGGATGCGGCCATGAGCGCGGTCAGCGCGCCAACCACGGCGACCACCGTCATCGTCATCGGCGACAGCGTGAACAGCACGTTGGAGCGCACCACCATGTACACACCGGCCGTCACCATCGTGGCTGCGTGGATCAGCGCCGAAACCGGCGTCGGCCCTTCCATGGCATCTGGCAGCCAGACGAAGAGCGGGATCTGCGCGCTCTTACCCGTGGCGCCGATGAACAGCATCATCGTGGCGAACGTGATGAGGCCCGAGCCCACCTCGGAGTTGGCGGCGGCGCCCGCGAAGATGCCGTCGTAGTCGAGCGTGCCGAACGTGAAGAAGAGCGTGAACATGCCGATGATGAACGCGGCATCGCCGATGCGGTTCACGACGAAGGCTTTCTTGGCCGCGTCGCCCGCAGATTTCTTCTTGTAGTAGTAGCCGATCAGCAGGAACGAACAGAGTCCGACCCCCTCCCACCCGATGAACATCATCGCGTAGGAGTTGCCGAGCACCAGAATGAGCATGAACGAGGCAAACAGGTTCAGGTACGTGAAGAACCTGTAGAAGCCCTTGTCCGGCGGGTCATGCTTCATGTAGCCGATGGCGTACACGTGGATCAGGAAACCGACGCCGGTAACCACGAGCACCATGAGAGCCGAAAGCGGATCGAACTGCAGGCCGAACGGAATGTCGAGGGTCGCCGACTCTACGTGGGCGTCGTTGTCGTGCATGTGCACGAGCGAGCCCGAGATCCAGTCGTAGAGCTCGATCTCCACATGCCGATCTTCCACCGGCATGCTGGCCAGTTGCATGAACGAGCCGAAGCCGATGATGAAGGCGACCAGCATGCAGCCGCTGGCAAGCGCACCGGTGAACAGCTGCGAGCGGATGTATCGCGACGCAAATAGCCCGTTGATCACAACGCCGACCAGCGGCACCAGCGGAATCAGCCAGAAGTAGTCGAGCACGCGTCAGCCCTTCAGCAGGTGGATCTCGTCGACGTTGACCGTCGTCGAGTTGCGGAACATCGCGATCACGAGGCCGAGGCCGATCGCGACCTCAGCAGCGGCAACCGCGATGGTGAAAATCGTGAACACCTGACCCGTAAGGTCGGGACGGAAGCGCGACACCGCGATCAAGTTGATGTTGGCGGCGTTGAAGATGAGCTCCATGCACATCAACACCATGATCACGTTGCGGCGAATCAGAACGCCGGCCACACCGATGCCAAACAGCAGCGCGGACAGCAGCAGGTAGTGATTCAGTCCGAGTTCGGCCACGTCAGACTCGCTTCCTGGACAGGTATATCGCGCCGATCATTGCGACCAGCAAGAGCACCGAAGCCACCTCGAACGGGAGGAGGTAGTCGGTGTAGAGGGTCATGCCCATCGTTTCGGTATTGCCGCCTTCGACGGCACGCAGAACGGAGCCGGACGCCGACGGGTCAGCCGCCAGGCCGCCCGCGTTGCCCCACAAGAGGAAACCGATCTGGGCGGCGAGGATCATCGAGAGCACCGTGGCGGGAAGCCATTGCCGATGCAGAAATTCCACCTGATACGTCTCGCTGACATTCACCAGCATCACGACGAACAGGAACAGAACGACGATGCCCCCGGCATAGACCAGGATCTGCACAGCCGCCACGAACTCCGCTTCCAGCAGGATGAACAGGGCGCCCACGGCGACAAACGAAATCACCATGTAGACGACCGAGTGCACCAGATGGCGACTCGTCACCATGAGCACGGCGCTGGATAGCACCACCGCCGCTATGGCGTAGAAGGCGTAGATTTCCAAACCGGGTCCGTACCTAGCGTTCGTAGTGAACGATGTTGTGTCCGCTATCGAGAATCCGCAGGTCGTGCACCGCGTCGGCGCGGTTGTAGACAGCGGCTTCGTACTCGTTGCTGTGATAGATCGAGTCGACCGGGCATACCTCTTCGCACAGGCCGCAGAACAGGCAGCGCGCGTGGTCGATGTAGAAGTACGTGGCGTACTTGCCGCCCTTGCCCTTCGTATAGCCGCGCTCACCCTCGAGGTGAATGCACTTGTCGGGGCAGATCTTTTCGCACAGATAGCACGCGATGCAGGTGCTCTCGTCGACCCGCAGGATGCCGCGGTAGTTCGGATGCACCGACTCCCGCTCGAGCGGGTATTGCACGGTGACCTTCGGCTTGAAGGTGTACTTCAGGGTCAGCCACATCCCCTTGAGGAGCTCAAGGAGAAGGAACTGTTCGAAGAACCCTTTTTTCGGTGCAGACGAGATGTTCGTGCTCATTCCAGGTCCGGATTTTCGGGCTGGGGGCGCTTCAGGCTAGCAGAATCATCACCAGGCCGGTGATGAGGAGATTTGCGATCGACAACGGGATCAGAGACTTCCAGTTAAGCGCCATCAACTGGTCGTAGCGGTAGCGCGGGAAAGTGCCGCGGATCCAAATGTAGATGTAGAGGAAGGTGATGACCTTCGCCAGAAACCAGATGCCGCTCGGCACCATGTCCAGGAAGGCCAGCGCCTCGACGTTCGGGAACGGCCGCAACCAGCCGCCCCAGAACAAAGTCACGTTGATGGCGGCCATGACGAGCATCGCCGTGTACTCGCCCAGGAAGAAGAGCGCCCAGCGCATCCCGGAGTACTCGGTGAAGAACCCGCCGACCAGCTCGGACTCGGCTTCAGCCATGTCGAACGGGGCACGGTTCGTTTCCGCGACCATCGCGATCGTGAAGATGCCCCAGGCGACTGGCTGGATGAAGACGAACCACACGCCCATATTCTGTTGTGCCTCGACGATGCCGACCATCGAAAGCGTGCCGGCGACCATGAGGCCCGAGAGTACGGAGAAGGTCAGTGCGATCTCGTAGGAGACCATCTGGGCTGCGGCGCGCATCGCACCAAGAAGCGGGTACTTCGAGTTGCTGGCCCAGCCTCCCAGGATGATTCCGTACGTCGTGAGGCCGCTGATACCGAGAATCAGCAGCAGGCCAACGTTCACATCGGCGATCACGCCTGGGATGTGGTACCCGAGCAGCGTGATGCCTTCGCCGAATGGAATCAGCGACAACGTGGTGAAGGCGGCCGCCACAACCACAACGGGCGCGAGCAAGAAGATCGGCTTGTCTACCGAGCCGGGAATCAGGTCTTCCTTGAAGAGCAGCTTCACCGTGTCGGCGATCGGCTGCAGTAGACCCTGCGGTCCAACGCGCATGGGGCCCAGGCGGCTCTGGATGAACGCGAGAACCTTGCGCTCGGCGTAGACGATGTATCCCGTGGCCAGGCCGAGGATCCCGAGCAGAACGCCGATCTGAACCAGCGGGATCACGACGTTGATGATCAGGAAATCCGTCATCGGTCGACGTCTCCCAGCACGATGTCGATGGTGCCGATCACCGTGACAACGTCAGCGATCAGGTGACCCTTGCACATCGGGCCCACAGCCTGCAGGTTGCAGAAGGATGGGGCGCGGATCTTGCACTTGTACGGTGTGTCACCGCCGCCGCCGACCATGTAGTAGCCCAACTCGCCGCGCGGGCTTTCCACCACGTGGTAGGCCTCGACGCCTTCTTTGATCTTGATGACTTTCGGCGCTTTCCCGGTGATCTTGCCTTCCGGCATCTTGTCGAGTGCCTGCTGGACGATGCGTACCGACTGCCGCATCTCTTCCATTCGCACGAGGTAGCGCGAGTAGGAGTCGCAGCCGGGGAAAACGGGGACGTCGAAGTCGACGGTGTCGTAGCCGCCGTAGGGGAGCGTCCTACGGATGTCGTGGTCGATTCCCGAGCCACGCAACATCGGGCCCGAAAGCCCCAGCGCGATGGCGTCCTCGCCGCTGATCACGCCCACGCCGACCGTGCGCTCTTGCCAGATGCGGTTCGCGTTGAGCAGCGTCTCGTACTCCTCCACGCGTGCCGGGAAGGTGCTGCAGAAGTCGAGCACTGCCTCAACCCAGCCTTCGGGGAGATCGCGTCGCAAGCCGCCGGGCTTGAATGCCGACGTCGTGAGCCGATCGCCGAGCGCCGCTTCGAAGAAGTCGAGAATGACCTCGCGCTCGCGTGTGCACCAGAAGAGCATGGTCTGGGCGCCGATATCGAGAGCGTGGGTGGCGAGCCAGAACAGGTGGCTAGCAATGCGGGAAAGTTCGACGATGGCCATGCGGGCGTAGAGCGCACGCTCCGACACCGCGTATCCGCCCAGCTTCTCAACGGTTTCGACGTAGCCGAGGTTGTTGTAAGGAGCCGCCAGGTAGTCCGTGCGGTCCGTGAACGGCACGTTCTGGTAGTAGTTCCGCGTTTCGCACAGTTTCTCGGTGCCGCGGTGCAGGTAGCCCATCACCGTTTCGACATCGACCACTGTCTCGCCGTCGAGATAGAGCACGAGACGCAACACGCCATGCGTCGAGGGGTGCTGCGGCCCCATGTTCAGTTCGAATTCTTTGGTTTCCAGCATGCGCCCTGATCAGTCCTGTGCCGAATCGCTCGATTCGGATTCGTCAGTTTCTTCGGCCGGTGGCTCGGGTTCCCAGAGGGCACCCACCACGCCTGGCCCAGCCATCTCGCGCTCCTGCTCCGTGATCTCGCCCTCGCCCCGAATGCGATCGAACTGACCACCGCGGAACGCGGCCTGTTGCCGGGTGAGGAGTTCGAGGTTCGGGCCTTCGAGCGGATAGTCCTTGCGCAACGGATAGCCTTCCCAGTCTTCCGACAGGAAAATGCGGCGCAGGTCCGGGTGGCCGAGGAATTCAATGCCGTAGAGGTCGTAGGTCTCTCGCTCGAGCCAATCCGCCGCGGGCCAGACGTCGACCATCGTAGGAACGCCGTCGCCGTCCGGGCAGCCGCACTTCACGGTGAGGCGATGCGAGTCGCCAACCGAATACAGGTGGTAGACGACGTCGAATCGCGGTTCGCGGACCGTGTAGTCGATCGCGGTGACGCTCGAGAGATAGTTGAGGTTGAGTTCGCCGTCGCGAGCCCAGGTCATGACCTCGATCAGGTCGTCGGCGCCCACCCTGAAGATGGGCGTGCCGCATTGGTCCTCGCCCTCGTCGTCGGCCTTGTCACCGAACTGAGCGCTCACCGCGACCGCGACCGGATGCGGCTCCGGCTCAGGTTCGGGCTCAGGTTCCGGCTCCGGAGGGGGCGCGGCCTTCTCGGGCGCGGGTGTGTCGGCAGCCGCTTTCGCTGGCGCCGGGGCGTCGGATTTCGCCGCAGGGGCAGACTCCGGCGCCGACTTCTCGGGCGCGGCCTCGGGAACGGAGTCCTCGTTGCCGTTTTGCTTCGGCTCGTCTGCCATCTATCGCCTTTTGTCAGTCTTGGTGGCTACTTGCGTAGCACCTTCATCTCGTCGATCTTGTCCTGGAGCCGCAGCAGGCCATACAGGAGAGCTTCAGGCCGTGGCGGGCAACCGGGGATGTAGACATCCACGGGTACGATCCGGTCCACGCCCTGCAGAACGCTATATGTCGGGTAGGGGCCGCCGCAGGTGGCGCAAGACCCCATCGAGATAACCCACTTCGGATCAGGCATCTGGTCGTACAGACGCTTGATCACGGGGGCCATCTTGAGTGTCACGGTGCCGGATACGATGAGCAGATCCGCCTGCCGTGGCGTGGCGCGGAAGACCTCGGCACCGAAGCGGGCCATGTCGTAGCGCGAGCAGGTGGTCACGATCATCTCGATCGCGCAGCAGGCGAGTCCGAATGTCATCGGCCAGAGCGCCGACTTGCGCGCCCAGTTGATGATTCCGTCGACCTGAGTCGTCAGAACGTTATCTGGCAGTTTGTGTTCGACTAGACCCATTCGAGTGCCCCGCGTTTCCAGGCGTAGACATAGCCGACGATCAAGATGCCGAGGAAGATCACCATCTCGATCAGGCCGAAGAGCGCCAGCTGCTTGTAGCGGATCGCCCAGGGGAACATGAAGACCGTTTCAACATCAAAAATCAGGAAGAGCATCGCGACGATGTAGAAGCGGATCGAGAAACGGCCGTGCGCGTCGCGCACCGGCTCCACGCCGCACTCGTACGGGGCGAGCTTGCCTTCGCTCGGCGGCGGTGTCGGGCGAATAAGTCGACCCAGCACCAGCGGCAACGCCGCGAAGACGATGGCTACGCCCAAGAAGATCGCGATCGGAAGGTAGGCGACCATGCGATACCCCGAAAAAGGAACCGGTCAGAATCTCAAGATCTCAAGCGGCCCCTGCGGATGGGGCTTCGCGCGGGCAGGAGTTTATTCCACCGGGGGGCAGAGTCAATCCACCCGATGCGCTTGAGCCGCGCTGCGTCACTTTTCTCGTCTCCACGTTGCGGGACAAGTCACGATCCGGCGTATAACATGACTCTGGAGTCCTATTTGGGCCGAGACGATGTTCTCTTCTGGAAGAGGAGCGGAAGCATGATCCGCGCGCTGTGCGTCGCTGCGACACTCGCGGCCTTTGGCGGTCCTCAGGAGGGCTTTGATGCGTCCCAGCTCGAACGCACCGAGGAACTCTCCGAATCCCTCGCCAACGACCTGCTGCAGCTATCGGTCGCGACCCGCGATCGCGACCTGGCAGGCATACGCGAGCACTGGGCGCCAGCCGTCGAACTCGATGGGTTTATGGGAGAGCCGCTTGGGGCGGAGGTCGTGCACGACTGGCTGAGTAGTCACGGCTGGGAGCGCGGACTTCAGGAGCAGGCAACCCGGGACGAGGTGACCGAGCGACTGGTCGCACTGCTCGCGCATTTCGACAGCATCGAGGACGCGCGGTTCAAGGTGAAGAAAGCCACTTTCGACGGCGATGAACTCGGCTCGGCGCGCCTGCAGTTCAAGATCGTCGGGCGCGATCGCATGGGACAGCGGGAGTGGAGGGTCGTCTGGGCTCAGGCCAATGCGAGGCAGATCGGGCCAGAGGACTGGGAGTTGACGCGCTTCGCCGTCGAGTCGGCGCAATCGAAGGTCGCATCGCGTGACTTGTTCGACGAAATCGCGGTGCCCGCCGGAGTTGCGCGAACGTTCCCCGAGTTTGGCAAACCGCCGAACGACACGGTCGTCGCACACGGTGCGGCAGTTGCCGACGTGGACAACGATGGCCTGGTGGACGTCTTGACCACCGGCGTTGAGGGCAACGCGCTCTTCCGAAACCGCGGCGACGGCACCTTCGAGGACATTTCCGCGTCGGCGATGGTTGGGCTCACGCCGACGGCGAGTGGTGCGATCTTCTTCGATGCCGACAACGACGGAGATCAGGATCTCTTCCTGTCGGCGGTCGGCGAGCAGATGTTCCTCGAGAATCGACTCGTTCCCGATGGAGCGTTGAGTTTCCACGACATCTCGCCGGAGGCGGGCGTTGCTCGCCGCGCGATCGGATTCAGCGCTGTTGCCGCGGATGTGGATGGCAACGGTCTTGTCGATATCTATGTGACCGGCTACAACCGCTACGGGATCGTGATGCCCGACTCATGGCACGACGCCCAGAACGGCAGCCCGAACTTGCTGTTTCTCAACGAAGGCGGACTGCGATTCCGTGAGGTGGCGGCCGCATGGGGCGTGCGCGACTCTCGTTGGAGCTATGCAGCCGCATTCGCGGATATTGACGGTGATGCCGACGCCGATCTCTACGTGGCGAACGACTTCGGCCGCAACGGACTCTACGAGAACGTAGGTGGGCGGTTCGTCGACGTGGCGGAAGAGCGCGGAGTCCTCGACCCAGGCAACGGCATGGGCGCTGCTTTCGGTGACTTCAACAACGATGGCCACCTCGACCTTCATGTCACCAACATGTCTTCGACAGCGGGCAATCGGATTCTGGCCCGCCTTTTCCCGGCGCAGGATGGCGGAGATCCCCTCCTGACCAAGCTCGCATCCGGTAACACGCTCTTCCGCGGCGACGGCGCCGGTGGCTTCGCCGACCTAACTCAGGAGCTCGGCGGGATCGGCGCCGGTTGGGCCTGGGGCGGCGGGTTCTTCGATTTCAATAGTGATGGCTGGGAGGACATCTACGCTCCCAACGGCTTCATCTCCGGCAAGACGATGAACGACACATGAAGCACCTTCTGGCGCCACGTGGTGGCTGCCCAGGTCGGCGCGGAAGAAGCGGGGAGCACCGAGTACACCAATCGCCACATGTCGGCGATATTCCAGGAAGGAATGTCTTTCTCAGGCTACGAGCGGGATTACCTCGGTCTCAACGTGCGCGGCGATGAGCTCATCGACATCTCCGGCGTCTCGGGACTCGATGCCATCGGTGACGGTCGCGGAGCCGCGCTGGCGGACTTCGACAACGACGGCGACCTCGACGTGTTCCTGGTCTCGTTCCAAGGCGACGCGCACGAGTTGTTCCGTAACAACCTCGGAGATGGCCGCGGCTTCGTGCGCATCAGTCTCGTAGGAACGGACAGCGGTCGGGATGCCTTCGGCGCGATCGTGCGCGCCGGCACTCCCGCGGGCGTGGTCACCAAAATCAATGCCGGTGGCGCCGGGTTCCTGGCGCAGCACGACCGCCGGATGCTGATTGGCCTGGGCGCGGCCTCTCGCGTGGACTGGATCGAAATCGCCTGGCCCAGCGGGCGACTTCAGCGAGTCGACTCGGTTGCCGGACAGGCCGGTATCCCGGCGGGTTCGTCGCTGGTGGTGCGGGAGGACGGGGACGTCACAGTGGTCGATGAATCCCGATTCGCGCTCGCGGATCCGCTGAGCGCGGAGGAGCGCACGTTTGCCGGACTCACCTTCGAGCGCGGCGACGTGTTTCCCGATCTCGAGATTCTCGACCGGGCAATGCTGCCGGGCGGAGAAGAGTTGCCGGGCGTCGCCGTTGATTCTGTTCACGACCTGCTTCAGCCGGGACGGCGAACGCTGGTGAACATATGGGCGACCTGGTGCATCCCATGCCGGCGTGAGATGCCCGAACTCGAACATCTCCGGCCCGAATTGGCGGCGGCGGGTGTCGACCTCGTGGGCTTGAGCATCGATCGGGAAACGGTGGCCGCGGTCGCGCCCTTTCTAAGCCAGGTGGGCACCACGTATCCGGTACACATCAGCAACGATCAGCGGGTGCCGGAGTTGTTCGACGGCGGCGCCATCGTGGTGCCCCTCTCCGTGCTGCTCGACGACTCCGGGCGGGTGCTGCAGGTAATTGGCGGGTGGTCGTCTGAAACCGCCGCTGAGTTCGAGGCGCTGGCCGGGCGCTAGTCGCCGGTGGATCGCATCGCAGGTCTCAGGAACGGAGTTGCCAGAACAGCGGCAGCCAGAGTTCACGGGCCATTGGCAGATCTTTCCCATTGATGAGCACCGTGACGGCTGCCGACCCGAAGGTGGCGTCGAGCTGCGCAAACACCCGGTGCAATGCCTCGACTTCGGACAGCGCGTAGGTCACCGACCAGTCGCCGTCTTCGGGCCAGTCACGGTCGTCGGCCTTTTCCAGAAGCGGACCCAGTGTTTCAGCCTGTCGCGGCTCGAGCGGCGGATGCTGCAGGGTGACTCGCAGCGGGGCAGGGAAGCGCTCCGGGAACAACATGCGCGCTGTGTCAGGTTCCAGTTGCTCGAGGAGCATGTGGTCGCGCGCGGCCTTCGCAGGGTCGTTCAACGGGTCGTCTCCGGTTCGTAGTGCCGGTTAGGATGCTATCCCATGGTCGACCTCGCAGAGTTATATCGCCGCATCCCCCGAATGGATGAACTGCTCGATCATCCACGGCTCGAAGAGTGGATGGCGGAGAGCGGCGTTTCGCGCGAATTTGTGCGAGAGGCGGCCACTCATGTGCTCGACGCGCTCAGAGAGTCGATCAGTGCCGAGGAGCTCGGCGCGACCGATCTTGAAGCCTTCCTGGGTGACCCCGTCGAACCGGTAGTGCGGGCTTCGGAGGCTCTGCTCGAGCCTCATCTGCGGCGGGTGGTTAACGCAACGGGCGTCGTCATTCACACGAATCTGGGTCGGGCCCCCTGGTCGCCGCGCGCGGCCGCGCGGGTGGCCGATCTCGCCACGGGTTACACCAATCTGGAGTTCGATCTGGATGGCGGCGAGCGCGGTGGCCGTGAACGTCCAGTTCAGCGATTCCTCGAGCGGCTCTTGCCCGGGCATGCGGTGGCCGTGGTGAACAACAATGCCGCGGCAATCTTGTTGGCTCTCAATACGCTGGCGCAGGAGCGCGAGGTCGTTGTTTCGCGCGGCGAGCTTGTTGAGATTGGCGGCTCGTTCCGGATTCCGGATGTGATGGAGAAAGGGTTCTGTCGTCTCCGCGAGGTGGGCACGACCAATCGCACCCGGATCGCCGACTACGAGGCCGCGGTGAACGCCGACACGGGGATGATTCTCTCCGTGCACCCGAGTAACTACCGCGTCGTGGGATTCACGGAATCGACGCCGCTCGAGCAGTTGGTCGAACTTGGCGCCGAGCGCGACGTGCCGATTGTCGAGGACATGGGCAGCGGGCATCTGGTTGCAACCCCTGGCGCCACCGATGCGGAACCGACAGTCGCGGCGCGCCTGGCCAGCGGCGCGGATCTCGTCACGTTCTCCGGCGACAAATTGTTGGGCGGGCCGCAGGCGGGGTTCATCGTGGGAAACGCGGAGCTCGTTGAACGGTGTCGCGCCAATCCGCTGTACCGGGCCATGCGCCTGGACAAGTCGACACTGCTGGCGCTCGAGGCCACTCTCGCCGACTACGTTGCCGGTCGCCTGGACGCCATCCCCGCCCTGGCGATGCTGAGGGCCGATGCCAGCACGCTGCAGGAGCGAGCTCAGCGGTTGGGCATGCAGTTGAGCGAGGCGCTTCCGGAATGGATGGTTGAAGTTACCGAGCTCGAGTCACGCGTCGGTGGTGGCGCTGCGCCCGAGGTCGGACTGCCGTCATGGGGGGTCGCAGTCACGAGTCCGAACCACGGTCCGGACGAGATCGCGCGTCAATTGCGACGTTGCGAACCCGCAGTTGTCGGACGCGTCGCCGAGGGTCGGCTGCTCCTCGATGTCAGGACGTTGCTCGACGGCGAGGACGATCTCCTCACCGCGGCTTTCCTGCAGGTCGGCCCGTAACCCTCTGAACGCGCCGCCCTAGAGGTTGCTGACCTCGAACCGTTCCTGATGGAACGTCTGATCCGCGACGAGCTCGATCGGACCCTGCACTGCGTCGCGCATTCCCTTCAGCACTGAACGGTTGTCGCCGGTGAGCGCCTGCGACACGTGCGGATTCGTTCGGATGACCACGCTGCGCCCGCGGAGATCGCGTTTGAGCCGGTTGACCTCACGGAAGATCTCGAGGCAAATCGTGGCGACAGACTTCACGCGGCCGCTGGACTTGCAGTAGGGGCAGTCCTCCGTGAGCTGGCGCTCGAGGCTCTGCTTTACCCGCTGGCGCGTGAGTTCCACCAGGCCGAACTCCGAGATTTGCAACAGCTGGGTCTTGGCCCGGTCCTTCTCGAGTTCTTTCTGGAGCACCTCGACTACACGAGCTCTGTTCTTGGGCTCGTCCATGTCGATGAAGTCGATGACGATGATGCCGCCGAGGTCGCGCAGACGGATCTGCCGCACGATCTCCTGGACAGCCTCGATGTTCGTTTTCAGCACGGTGTCTTCGAGTCGTTTCTTGCCGACGTATTTGCCCGTGTTGATGTCGATCGCGACGAGCGCTTCGGTCTGGTTGATCACCAGGTAGGCGCCGGACTTCAGCCAGACTTGGCTGTCGAGCGCCTTGGAGATCTGCTGCTCAACCTGGAAGTGATCGAAAATCGGACGATCGGACTGATGCAGAACGAGTCGATCGGCGAGTCCCGGATTCACCTGCTCGAGGAATCGTCGGGCGCGCTCGAACTCTTCGGCGTCGTCAATAACCACACGGTCGTATTCGCTCGTGAAGAGGTCGCGCAGAAGTCGCAGCAACACCGACAGGTCGCGATGGATCGCGGCCGGCGCCGAAGCTCCCTCTCCACGCGTCTTCAATGCTTCCCACAGTTCGTGAAGGAAGCGCATGTCGTCGTGGAATTCTTGCTCGCTCCTGCCAACGCCAGCGGTTCGGACGATGAAGCCGCCCCAGCCCTTCTGGCGCCCCTTGTTCACGATCTTCTTGAGGCGATTCCGCTCGGCGCGATCGGCGATGCGCTTCGAGACGCCGACGTGGTCGACGGACGGCGTGTAGACAAGGTAGCGACCAGGCAGCGAGATATTGGTCGTGATTCGGGCACCCTTGGTGCCCAGCGGGGCCTTGGAGATCTGTACGAGAATTTCCTGGCCGCGGCTCAGGAGCTTGTCGATCTTCTGGTTCTCGCGGGATCGCCGGCTCTGCCGCTTGCCCGGGCGCGGCTCATCGTCATCGGCCCCCTCATCATCGAGCCAGGCGGAATAGGCGTCGATGTTGGAGAGAACGTCGGACACGTACAGGAAGCCGTCGCGCTCGAGTCCGATATTCACGAAGGCCGACTGCATGCCCGGAAGTACCCGGCTCACGCGACCCTTGTAAATGTTGCCAGCGGTGCCTCGGGCGGCGTCCCGCTCTATGAAAATTTCCTGTAGCTGGCCGTCTTCGACGACGGCGACACGTGTTTCGTTATCGCCGCAGTTGGCGATGATTTCTTTGCGCGGCATGGGAGGCTCCCAGGCGCAGTCCGACCCTGAGGGTAGTGATGCTCTCGGGGGGAATGCGGTTGCCGGACGGACGCACGGGCACGCGCGGTCAGCGACGCAGGGCCATTGGGGCCGCCACGCCGGACGCACACGCCACTTGGCGCATCCATCGGGTGGATACGGAGGCTACACCCGGAGTGGGTGTGCCGAATCTCGATACCGATTGTTCTTGAATCCGATGGGGAGTCCGTGGACTCCCGACGTAAAAACCTGTCGCTCGACGGCGGCGGCATGACCTCACACGTCGCCGCACCGTTCACACGGGATCGCGTCCGCGGGTCTGTGCACCCATTCGGCGAGAATGGCCGAAGGCGCCTCGCGGCGGCGGCCCCGGGCGATGCCGGGCTGCTCCCTATCTTAGCCGATTCTGGGTCACACCAGGAAACGCCGACTGCGAACGGACACAACGAGGCCCACCGCGATGCACGTGGCGAGCGCCGAGGACCCCCCGTACGACAGCAGCGGCAGGGGGATTCCGGTGATCGGAACGAAGCCGATGATCATGCCCACGTTGACCACAAGGTGGAACGTGAGAAGGCCACCGACGCCGGCGCACAGGAAGGCACCGGCACGATCTCGGGCGATGTAGGCGCCGCGGAGGATGCGGCTGATCAGGATGAAGTACAGCACCAACACCGCGAGCACTCCAATGAACCCGAGTTCCTCGCCAAGGAGCGCCATGATGAAGTCGTTCTCCTGTTCGGGCAGGAAATTCAACTGGCTCTGACTGCCCGAGAACAGCCCCTTGCCGCTCAGCCCTCCGGAGCCAACAGCGATCTTGCTCTGGATCAACTGGTAACCGTCGCCTTGAGGGTCGGCATCAGGATTCCAGAAACTCGTGAGCCGACGTTGCTGGTAATCGTGAAGCGTCATGTACCAGAGCGGCGTGACGGCCAGCGCGCCGCCAGCGAGCCACCCGATGGTGCCGTATCGCAGGCCCGCCGCGAAGGCGATGATTGCGAGGATCGGGAGGAACGTCGCGGCGGTTCCCATGTCCGGTTGCAGCGCGATGAGCAACACCGGCACGGCAACGAGCACGCTGGGCATGACCATCTGCCGCAACCCGAACGGACGCGGGTCTCGATCGGAGAAGAGTCGTGCCAGCGCCACGATGGCGGCGATCTTCGCGAGCTCGGAAGGTTGCAGGCCGAATCCGCCGAAACGGATCCAGGACCGTGCACCTTTGATGACAGGTCCGAAGAAGAGGACTGCCACGAGAAGGACGATGACGCCGCCCCACAGCAAGTAGCCGTTGTCGGTGAGGTTGCGATAGTCGATGAAGCTGATGACAAGGGCCAACGCGAGGCCCGCCACCACCCATACCGCCTGCCGCTGAGCCAGCTCGAGTTGCTGCCCGTCCGACGCGGAAGCGACCAGGATCACGCCGATTCCCAGTAGGGCCCCGAGCACCGCCAACGTGCCGAAGTCGTAGACCGACAAGAAGCGGCGATCGATCAGGCTCATCGCTCCTCTCCGATGGCGCCGTCCGTGGCGGTCTCTTCGACGGGCTCCGTGGTCGGGGCGATCTCGCGATACGACACCTCAGTACCGAAATAGGCGGCCAGCAACTGGCCGCCTATCGGAGCCGCCACGACGCCTCCGGAGCCGCCGTGCTCGACGAATACGGCCACCGCGATCTCTGGATTCTCCACGGGGGCGACCGCTACGAACCAGGCGTGATTGCGGAGATGCTCCGGGCGATCCGCGTTGTCTTCGGCCACGCGACTGGAGGACGCTACCTGCGCTGTTCCGGTCTTGCCCCCCGCCGCCACGTCGGCAATCTGCGCGCGGCGCGAGGTGCCATAGGCCACCGAACCGGCCAGACCACGCATCAAAGTTGCGCGGGTGGACTCGCCGAAGTCGGCCGGCCGAGTATCGGGCTCGTAGGTGTGAGAGCGCTGGCGATCATCGACGGCCGACGCTTCGACTTCCAGCAGCAGGTGCGGGCGTCGCACGAAACCGGTCGCGGCAGTGGCAGCAAGGTGCGCCTGCTGCAGCGGACTGACGGTGAGCGGTCCCTGGCCGATCGCCAGAGAGACCGTTTCGCCAGGCCAGTAGTTCCGTTGGTTCGCGGCGAGCCATTCGTCACTCGGAATGATGCCCTCTTCCTCGGACGGCAGATCAACGCCGGTCACGTCGCCGAGTCCGAAGCGCTCCGCCCACTTGACGATCCGGTCGCGTCCGAGCTTCACGCCCAGTTCGTAGAAGAAGCTGTTGCACGAATGCGCCAGGGCCTCGACGACGTTGACGTCGCCGTGCGATCCGAGGCAGCGGTAGGAGCGGCCATAGAACGTCCGAGCGCCAGGGCAGAAGAAAGTGGTGTTGCGATCGATAACGCCTTCTTCGAGGCCCGCCGCAGCGACAACGAGTTTGAAGATCGATCCGGGCGCATGAACAACCTGTATGGCTCGGTTGTGGAGCGGTTTCGTTGGATCCGTCTGGATCGTGTCCCACTGTTCGCGCGAGAAGCGCGACGCGAAGAGCGCCGGGTCGAACGTAGGCATGCTTGCCATTGTGAGGATTCCGCCGGTGCGCGCGTTGAGCACCACCGCGGCGCCGCGGTGTGGAGCAAGAAGTTCTTCAGCGAGGCCCTGCAGCGGTGCGTCAATCGTGAGCACCACAGTTTCACCCGGGTGCGGTGCGAGTTCGCGTAGCGTGTCGACTTCGCGGCCCACACTGTTGATCTGGGCGTAGCGTTCGCCGGGGAGCCCAAACAGGTAGTCGTTGTAGATGCTCTCGACCCCTTGCTGGCCCACGATATCTCCCATCCGGAACGGGTCGCCCCATACAGTCAACTGGCGCGGCGAGACTTCGCCGACCCGCCCCAGGACGTGGGCTGCCAGTCGCCCCATCGGATAGTGACGCTTCGACTCGACTATCACCTGGATGCCGGGATGTTCGCGCTGTCTGGCCTGGAGTTGCACCACCACGGCAGGGTCTACATCCTCGGCCACCACGACTGGTTTGAAGCGCGGCACGCCCCGCTGGCTCTCCAGCCTCTGATCGAGAACGTCGATGGGCACATCCAGGATCTCGGATAGGTAGCTGAGTTCCTGAAACTGGTCTTCGATGGCCTCGCGCAGGAGCGCCACTTCATAGGACGGCTGGTTGGTGGCGAGGATCTCGCCGTGCCGGTCGAGGATGAGGCCGCGCGAGGCGCGTACACGCGATGTGCTGTGCTGGTTTGCCTCGGCCCGCTCAGCCCACTGAGCGCCGCGAACAATCTGGATCTGCCAGAAGCCGAGCACCAGGAAGAGGCATATCCCGGCCAGTCCCCATTCCAGTACCCGGATGCGGGACAGCACCCGTTTGCGGTCGCTCTCGCGTTCGAGGGCCCGTGGGCCCATCTTCGGCGCTCGGTGTACCGAGCGAGCCTGTGGACCCTTGCGCTCGGTGCGCCCGCCTTCATCTGGCCGCCACGGACCTTGACTCACGGTGTCGATCCCCTTCGCTGCTGTCGTTTCTGTCGCCGGCGTCGGAAAGCTAGTTCCATCGCAGACCGCCTCGTCGCCGACGTTTCCAGCTTGCCATGGCCAGTGGAATACCTACCGTGCCAATTCCGCAAATCAGCCCGGTTATCGCTGCGCGCGTTGCGATCTGCGGAAGGGTGTCCGTTCCAGGCCACTCGAGGAATGCTAGGAGGCTACGCACGATCATGGCTTCGAGTGCCGTCGCTACGCCGACGATCAAAGCCTCGGCCAGTTGTCCACGAACCGCGAACAGATCGGCAATTGCAGCGAGCCCGGCCGCCACCGCGGTCTTCGCGAATGCGTGGAGCCCGATGATCCCTCCGGCGAGGGAGTCTTGTAGCAAGCCGCCCACGGCGCCGATCAGTACTGCGGAACGGAAATGGGATCGCAGCGCCAGGAGCCCCACGGCGATCATCATGAAATCGATGTGGCCGAGGGCCAGCCAGTAGTTGGGAAGCAACGTCTGCAGCGTCCCGACGAACAGCAGACCCAGGCCAACTCGAACCGCACGACCGAGCGGAGAGACCATCAGCCGTCCTCGCCGGGCGGCGATCCGGTGCCCGTGGGTTCCGCGGGAGTCTCCGCGTCTTCCGCAGGCGGCGGTTCGGTGGACGGCAACTGGACGAGAACGTTCTCGAGCTGCAATACATCGACGGCCGGTCGAAGCTCGACGATCTTGAAGAGCGCGGTCTCGCCACGCATCAGCGAAACGATGGGAGTTCCCGGAACTGGCGGCCCGATGTCGACCGAAACAACTTCGCCGATGAGCAGATCGGCAGGATAGATTCCATCCTCGCCCGAGGAGACCACCCGTTCGCCTTCCGCGATCTCGGTGCGGGTCGAGATGTAGTCGAGTCGTAGCGGATCGGATCCGTGACCGGAGACGAGCCCTGTCGCTCGCGAACTCACGAGTCTCCCGCCGACGCCGGCCAACGGGTCCGTGACCAGTTGCACCGTGCTGGTCCACAGGTTGGCTTCAAGGACTCGCCCGACGAGCGCACCGCCGGCGGTTGTTACCGCAGCATCTTTCGCGATCCCATCGCGACTGCCGCGGTTGATCACCACCACCTCGTAGCGACGAGTGAATTCCCGCGCAGCGACCTCGGCCGCCACCCATTCTCCTGGCAATATTTCTCGGGCAGCGGCGAGTCGGCGCAGGCGCTGGTTTTCGCGACGGGCCGCATCGCCGGCGGCCGCGCGTCGTTCGAGTTCCGCGTTCAGTCGGCGCAGCTCCTCGTTCTCACGGGCAGCGCCCACCAGTCCTACGTAGCGTCCCCACGTGTTGGTGAAGAGGCCTCCGACCGCGGCCCCGATTCGTTGCAGCGGCGACGTGACTCCCGTAACCGCCCCGCGGGCCGTGGCGAGAGTGCTACCGCGGTTGACCTGCACAGACATCAGCAGGAAGAACCCGAGCAGGAGTCCAAGCAGCAGCGCCGCGTTCCGGGCCGTTCTGCTGAGCGCCTGCATGACCTACTCGCTCGGAAACTACGGCAGGCAGACCCGCCGCAAGAGATCGATGTCGTCGAGCACGCGACCAACCCCGAGCACGACAGTGGATAGCGGATCTTCGGTAATCGTCACCGGCACGCCCGTCTCTTCGCGGAGACGTACATCAAGGTTCCTGATCAGCGCCCCGCCTCCGGTGAGGACGATGCCCTTGTCGACGAAGTCCGCCGAGAGTTCAGGTGGCGTGCGCTCAAGCGCCATGCGGACCGCATCGACAATCGTACTGATCGGTTCGCTCAGCGCTTCGCGGATCTCGCGATCCGTCACGGTGACGGTCTTCGGCACGCCCTCAATAAGGTCGCGACCCTTGATCTCGAGATCGAGTTCCTGCTCGAGTGGGTACGCCGAGCCGAGTTCCATCTTGATGTTCTCGGCGGTGCGCTCGCCGATAAGAAGGTTGTAGTTGCGCTTGATGTAGTTGATGAGCGCTTCGTCGAGCTCATTGCCGCCGACCCTGATAGAGCGCGAGTACACGATGCCGGCCATCGAAATAACGGCAACGTCGGTGGTGCCGCCACCGATGTCGACAATGAGGTTTCCTGACGGTTCGGTGATGGGTAGTCCCGCACCGATCGCGGCCGACATGGCCTCTTCCAGCAGGTAGACCTCCGATGCCTTCGCGCGATAGGCGGTGTCGCGAACGGCGCGCTCTTCCACCTTGGTGATCCCGCTCGGCACGCCAATGATGATTCGTGGTCGTACGAGGAAGCGGCGATTGTGCACACGCCGGATGAAGTAGGAGAGCATCTGCTCCGTTACTTCGAAGTCGGCGATGACGCCGTCCTTCAGCGGTCGCACGGCGACGATATGCCCGGGCGTCCGGCCGAGCATCTCCTTCGCTTCTTTACCAACAGCTTCGACCTTGTCGGTCTTCTTGTTGATCGCGACGATGGACGGCTCGCGGACGACTACGCCCTTGCCTTTCATGTAGACGAGGGTGTTGGACGTTCCCAGGTCGATGGCGATGTCGTTCGAAAAGGCAGATAGCACCGGGACAGCACCCTTTCGGTAGCAGGTCGACAGAAGCTGGCTGCCGTGAGCGGAACGGGCCGGGAGCCGGACACGGGAACTAGCGGCGGGATTGCAAGAAACGCAGTGCTCAAGGATCAATAGAGACCCCGGCGAACCCAACAGAGGGCGCTGCCGCAGCCCGCCGAGCGCGGCGCGGCGGTAGTGTAGCACGGGGCTCTCCGGCGACCCTCGCCCCGGAATCCGTCGGTGCAAACCCGGCCGCGATGAACTACTCTGTGGGGGACTTTCTTACTGATTTTGCCCCGGCCCGCGCGGCCGCCCCGAGTTCAGCGCGGCCCCGGGTCGAGCTCCCCTCTTTGCCCCGGAGTGTCACGTGCTCGACAAGATGCGACGCAATGTGCGCCGATTGTCCTGGACGCTTTGGCTAGTTATTGCCGCGTTCATCATTCTGTATTTCCCGGACTTCTTCGCCGCCGGCCCCGACAACGAGGTCGCACGGGTAGATGGTCAGGTCATCACGCTCACTGAGTACCGCAATGCACTCAACGAGCAGATGAACTACTACCGTGGCCTGAACAACGGTGACCTGCCGGAGAATTTCGTGCAGCAGATTCAGCTGCACAATGTGGTGGTCGAGCAGCTCGTCCGCCGCAAGTTGATCCTCGCCGCCGCGCGCGATCAGGGATTCGAGATCGCTCCGCAGGAGATCCGCGATCGCCTGGTGCAGTTCCCGGCGTTCATCGACGAATCGGGTCGCTGGATTGGCGTAGACGAGTATCGCAACGTCCTCGCTCGCAGCGGAATAGACCAGGCCACATTCGAGCAGAACATGGTCGAGGAGCTTCTGGTGGAGCGCGTCACCGGCCTGCTCACCGAGGGCATCCAGGTCAGCGACAGTCAGCTCCAGGAGCTGTACCAGCGTCAGAACGAGCGCGTGCGCTTCGACTACATCCAGGTGCGGCCGACCGCGTTCCAGGCCGAGGTGCTCAACGAGATCGACGACGCTGCGCTCCGGAGCCGGTACACCGACAACACCGAGAGCTATCGATTGCCCGAGCGTCGCAAGGTCTCCTACGCGGTTGTCGACACGGAGGCTCTGCGCGACGTGGTGACGGTGGACGACGAGGCGCTCCGCGCCGAGTACGAGGCGTCGCTCGAAGACTTCACAACGGATGAGCAGGTGAAGGCCCGGCAGATTGTCGTGCGTGTCGCGCCGGATGCCACCGAGGAAGATCGCGCGACGGCGCGCGCCGCCGCTGAAGCGGCTCTGGCGCGAGTGCGGGGCGACGAAGACTTCGCCGCGGTTGCCGAAGAAGTATCCGATGATCCCTCGTCCGCTACCGGTGGAGATCTTGGTTGGGTTACGCGCGGCCGTCAGGTAGAAGGATGGGACGAAGCCGGGTTCGCGCTCGAGGCGGGTGCGGTTTCCGAAGTCACCGAGACGCCGTTTGGCTTCGTTATCATTCAGGTCGATGAGCGCCGCGACGCCCGAGTGCAGCCTTTCGAAGAGGTCTCCGGTCAGCTCGAGCAACGCCTCGCATGGGACGCTGCCGAGGCGCGTGCGGCAGAGATCGCCGATGAGATCCGTGCGGCAGTGCTGCGCGGCTCCAACCTCCCTGATGTCGCCGAGAGCCACTCCCTCACAGTTGAGGAGAGCCCGCTATTCGGTCAGGACGCCGGGTTCGGCGAGTACACGTCGCGCGAGTTCACGAGTCGTGCCTTCTCGCTCGGTGCAGGCCGCGTGGCGGAGCCGCTGCGGGTTCGTCGGGGCTACCTGGTGTTCCGCGTGGACGAGATCGAGGCCGCACACCTACCGGAATTCGAAGACGTCGTCGCGGCGGTTCGCAGCGATGAAGCGGAGGCGCGTTCGATTGATCGCGCCCGCGAGCGCGCGGCCGAGTTCGTGTCGCGCATTCAGGCGGGCGAAGAGCTGGCTGCGATCGCCGAAGAGGCGACCGCGGTCGTTGATTCGACCGACCTCGTCACTCGAGACGAAGTGATTCCGGCTCTCGGGCGTGCTCCGGGGCTCATGGAGGCCGCTTTCGAAGCTGGCCTCGATGGTGCCGGTGGTCCTTTGGATGTGAACGGGCGGTTCGTGGTCTTCCGGGTGGTGGAGCATCAGCTTCCCGACTGGACTCTGTTCGCCGGCCAGTCCGACGAGCTGCGCGACCAGGAAGCAGCTCAGCAGCGCAATCGACTCTTCGAGGCCTATATCGGGGCACTCCGCGACCGCTATGCCGTCACGGTGAATCAGAACCTGGTGGACTCGTTCGCCGGGTAGGGGAGTCGACAACCGGTGGACTCCGCCCGCATCGTCGAGAACCTTGCGACTTGGCTTCGGGATGAGGCTGAGAATGCGGGTGCGCGCGGGGTAGTTTTCGGTCTCTCCGGAGGCGTGGATTCCGCCGTCGTCGCGGCTCTCGTGAAGCGGGCATTCCCCGACACCCACCTGGCCTTGACCCTGCCGATTCACACGGCTCAGAGCGACAGCGAGCACTCTCGTCTCGTTGTGGATGCGTTCGGTTTGCAGGCTCGCGCGATCGATCTCGACGCCCCGTACGAGGCGCTCGCGCGCGTGCTCGGAGCGGACCCCTCAGTCGAGGACAAGCCCGACCTGGCGCTGGCCAACCTCAAGGCTCGCCTCCGGATGATGGCGCTGTACTATCACGCCAATCGGTTCCGCTACATTGTGGCCGGCACCGGCAATCGGTCGGAACTTTCGATCGGTTTCTTCACCAAGTTCGGCGACGGGGGAGCAGATGTGATGCCGCTCGGGCATTTCGTGAAGAGTGAGGTGATCGAACTGGCGGCTCACCTGGATGTGCCACAGGCGGTCATCGACAAGCCGCCGTCCGCCGACAACTGGCGTGGCCACACCGACGAGATGGAGCTCGGGTTCACTTACGAACAACTTGAGCAGTACGTGCTCGGTGCTCTTGAGGACGAGGCCGTGCGCGACCGCATCCAGACGCTACGACGCAGTAGCTCTCACAAGCTTCGGACGCCCAAATTGCCGCCGCCGGTCTCGGCAATGACGCCATGACGGGTCGCAATGGCGCTGTTCTCGATGCGGACCAGTACCTGGCGGATAGTTTTCGGCTTGCCCGGAGTATCTGGGACGACGGTCTGCGTCCCGACTTCATGGTGGCGTTGTGGCGCGGAGGCGCTCCTCCCGGGATCGCGATCCAGGAGTATTTCCGCTGGCGCGGCCACGACTTCTACCACACCGCCATTCGAACGCAGTCGATGGAAGGCCTCGAGAAGGCGGGCGGCTTCGACATCCGTGGCCTCGAGCACGTTATCGACAATGTCGATGCAGACCACTCGCTGTTGATCGTCGACAACCTGTTCGAGACCGGTCGCACCGTCTTCGAGGTGGTGGAACATCTGCGCCGCCGCGCGCGGCGGAACATGCCACGGGTCCAGGTCGCGACGGTGTACTTCACTCCGAGCAAGAGGCAATTCCTGGTAGGGCCCGATTACTGGCTCCATGAGGTTGAAGATGTGCCCGTGTTTCCGCACGAACTCGGCGCAATGCAGCCCGATGCCGTGAGGGACGTGGATCCCGCTCTGCATGCTGCGCTGTGGGGCCAGGCAGAGGAATCGGAAGCGTGAAGCGACTCGCCGGGCTGCTGGCGGCCGTCGCGCTGCTGGTGGGCTGCGCCGTCGACCCGGTGACCGGGCGTTCTCAACTCATGCTGATGTCCGAGGGCCAGGAGATCGCCCTCGGCGAACAGAACGATCAGGCCTCGTTGGCGCAGTTCGGCGTCTACGATGATCCGGAACTGGCGGCGTGGGTCGACGAGATCGGCCAGGCAATGGCGGCGCGTGCACAGCGACCCCACTTGCCGTGGACGTTCCGCGTGCTCGACGACTCCATCGTGAACGCGTTCGCTGGCGGTGGCGGGTTCGTCTATCTCACCCGAGGAATTCTCGCGTGGGCGAACAGCGAGGCGGAGATCGTTGGGATCCTCGGTCACGAGATCGGACACGTCACAGCCCGACACATTCCCGAGCGCTACACGAGCACGGCGCTGGCCCAGGTCGGATTGACCGCGGGCATGATTATCAGCCCGGAGTTGAGGGCAGTTGGCGGTGAACTGCAGCAGGGGATCGGGTTGCTGCTTCTCAAGTTCAGTCGCGACAACGAGTCCGAGTCCGATCACCTCGGGGTGGGCTACGCCGTGGGCGCCGGCTATGACGCCCGAGCGTTGGCGGACTTCTTCACAACGCTCGATCGACTAGCCGGATCGGCCCAACAGCGACTACCCGAGTGGGCCTCGACGCACCCGGCGCCGGCGGGCCGCGCCACCAACGTTGTCCAGGCGGCGGAGCCTCTCGTCGCGGGACGCGACCTCACCGTTGGCCGCGAGGCGCACCTGCGACGCATCGATGGGATGGTGTTCGGCGTCAACCCGCGTGAAGGCGTTATGGAAGGTGCGACATTCGTGCATCCGGACCTCCTTTTTCAGATCGACTTTCCGCAGGAATGGGCGGTGCAGAACAGCAAGACGGTCGTACTCGCTGCCCCCGACGATGGTTCAGCCGTGGTGGCGCTTCTCGCCGGCCGTCGCGAGGCCGAGTCGCTCCGAGCGCACGTCGGCGCGGTACTCGAAGGGCGCGGAGCGATCAATATTCGCGGTGAGCAAACGACCGTCAACGGAAGCCCAGGCTTCTGGGTTGCCTACAACATCGAGGACGGCGCCACTCGTCTCGCGATTCGCGAGACCTTCGTCGAGTACGGCGACTTGGTGTACGACCTGATCGGGTACACCGTCGACGACTACGGACGGTTTGCGGCCAGTTTCGAGGACTACCAGACGAGCTTCAGGCCGCTATCGGGGAACCGCGCTGACCAGTATCAGCCGGACCGCCTGCGTATCGAGCGCGCACCGCGAACAGCTACCTTCGAGGCACTCGTTAGCGACACGCCGGCGGCCAATATCGATCAGTTGGCGTTGCTCAACGGCGTCGAACGCACTTCGACCGTCGAGGTCGGCGAGTTGATCAAGACGGTGGAAGCGGGGTATCCCCGCCGCTAGCTCAGGGCTAGTCGAGCATCTCGTCCTGGAGACGTTGCTGCTCTTCGAACCACTCCACGAGGCGATCTTTCTTGAATCGCCACTGACCCGCTACCTTGTTGCCCGGGAGCTTTCCTTCGCGGGCCATACGATAGACGGTCGACTTGTGGAGGCGGAGGTACTTAGCGACCTCCTCCAGCGTCATGATGGTCGGACGGGTTTCACGCTCGGCCATCGTTCCCTCCCTGGCCTGATCCGGACGTGCCAGTTTGGCGGCTGGTCCAGATCGGTCATCTTCGGTCGCAGTTTGCCACGGCCGGCAAACTTTGATTACGAGTAACTAACAGTGACCACTGTAGGCGCTGCGTCTCAGACTGTCAAGATGGTACGCTGCGCAACTCTGCGCGACGGTGATTCCGTCGTGCTCCCAGCGGTCGCCTAGAAGTAGACGCGATCCTCGCCGATGATCTGGCGTCCACTCGGTGTACTGAACACGAGCCGCACCAGGCCCTCGTCGCCGATCGGCTCGCGATCGAAGATCGAGTAGTGGATCGGGCCGAAGGTCACAGCCGGCGGCGCGTAGTCGTTCGACATGAAACCGATCCGGCGACGCGAGTAGTCGCGGCCGTCCACGTTGAAGCGGCGCGCGTAGAGAGTTGTGATCGGGCGAGCCAGACCGCCACCCTCGAACTGGGCTCGGACGCGCTCACGCTCGACGATGTACATGTCGACGGTGCCGTCCATAACTACGGGGCGTCCGCTCCAGTCCTCGAGCACGTAGAACACTTCCAGGCGCTGCAGGCCGTCCACGAACGCAGCGACCGTGCGGAACTTGACCGGCTCGCCGGCCCACCAGGCCTCGGGATGCGCGGTGGCTTCCACGACCTGGTCGATCCAGTAGTTGTCGAGAGCACTCGGCTGGTGCACGAGGACGGCCGATTCCGGCCCGACCTGACTGGTGACGTACTCCTGTTGAATCACTTCGCCTTGAGCGTCGAGCAGATCGAGCCGTATCTTCGCGACCACGGGGTCCGCGTGCGGGTTGTCGATCCGGGTGCTCCACGTGAAGTTCGTGGCAGAGCCGGTGTCATCGCCCCACTCGATCGTGGGCACGTTGATGCGGATTTCGGGTCCGGCGGAGGTCTCCATCGAGCCCTCTTGCTGGGTCGCCGCTGTCGCAGGGGATACAGCGCCGGAGGCCGCGAAGGTTATCGCCACGGTCAGGATGAACAGCCAGCGTGTGTTTTTCATCGGTGTCGCACTCTTGTCGCGGAGGTACTCGGAGATCGACTCGATGGTAGCGGCGACAGGTGCGCCAAAGCAGCCCTAAAATTACTTCTACTAGTTTTTAATGACTTGAAGCGGTCAAGAGCAGCCTCAGCAGTGCTAGATAGATGAAACGTGTCCTTTTGGCTTCGGCGGTGGGCCTGAACGTCGCTAGAATGTCCCCGAGATGACAGTCGTCGCGGTTTGGTGACGACTACATGACGGAGCATTCATGCCGACAGCAACACGGAACGCCGGGTCTCCGACGCGGCGGGCCGCGCGTAAGCCCCACCTGCGACTCGTCGTAGCCCTGCCATTCGTGACCGGGTTGTTGGCGTTTGCCGTGGGTGTGTACGCGTTTCAGATCGGTCGCTACGACGCGACCGCACAGATGTCGCCCGAGCATGCAGCGCGAGTTTGGGCAACGCTCCCAGACTCGTGGTTCTGGGTTGTGGCGGTGGCCTGCTTCGGGGCCATCATCGGGTTGGCGATCGCACTGGCCTTCACCAGGCAGCTCCACACGCTGGCGAAGCGGACAGAGTTCCTGGCGCGCCGCAACTACAACTACCCAGTCGAACTCGAGGCGGACGGCGAGGTTGCTCCGCTCGTTAGCGCCATCAACGAGTTGCTGGAGTCGGTCCGCGACTACGCGCGTCACTCTGTCGCGGATGGCATGATCTCCTTCGGTAGGGACGGTCGCGTGCTGTCCATCAACCCGCGGGCCGCGGTTGCCATCGGAGTGGACGCGGACGGAGTGATCGGCCAGAGCTTCCGACGACTGATTCCCGACGTTCCCGAGAACCACCGACTCAAGACCGCTTTCCTCCAGGCCTTCGATCGCGGCCAGGCTTTCGACGTGCGAGAGCTCCGCTGGGTGAACACGCGTGGCCAGCACATGCAGGTCGACCTGCAAGGCACGGTTCTCGCGGGCGAGGAGCCGATCATCTCGGTGCAGGTCGTCTTTGAACGTGCTCCTGATCTTGAAAGCGTGCAGCGAGAGGTGAGTCGCGCCCACCGATTGATGGTGGTGGGTGGCTTCTCCGCCGAACTAGCTCACGAGATCCGCAATCCCCTTAGCTCTGTTTTCGGACTCGTCGACTTGCTCCACGAACGTCTACCGGATGGCGACGAAGGGCATGCGCACCTCGATGTTCTCGCCCGCGCTGCCGGAAGGATCGAAGCTCTCGTAAAGCAGTTGCTCGATCTCGTGCCTACCGAGATTCAGGACCTCGAGGAACGTGATCTCAACGGGCTCGTCCACGAGGCGGTCGAGTTCGCGGTCGTTGCCGAAGCGCCCGGGCGCGTTCAGATCCACCAGGAATATGCCGAGGGCCTGGCCGTATGTAACGTCGACGCCGACCGGATTACGCGCTTGTTCGACAACCTGCTGCGCAACGCACTTGCCCACACGCCAGACGGCGGGACGATCAGCATCGCAACCGGGCAGAACGACGCCACGCTATTCGTTCGCATCCACAACACGGGGTCGTTCGTTGCGCTCGAGGATCGCGAGCGCATCTTCCAGCCCTTCGTTTCCGGTCGCGGCACGGGCACCGGCCTTGGCCTCGCGATCGCGCAGCAGATTGCGTACGCGCACGGCGGCACCATCGAGGTGGAGAGTTCTCGCGACGACGGAACGGAGTTCACGGTCACGCTGCCAGTCCGACAGGTGTTGTTTGCCGATCCGACTCCGGCACCGACCGAAGCGTTGGCGGGGGCGGCCTGATGAAGAACCGCCGTCTGCTGATCATCGATGACGACCCGGAGGTGCGCTACACCTTGCGAGCGGCCCTCGCCAAAGAGGGTATGGAGATCGATGAGGCGGAAAGCGGGGAGGTTGGGCTCGCGCAGCTCGACGAGCAGTCCTACGACTTTGTCCTGCTCGACCACCGACTCCCCGACACAGAGGGAATTGACCTCCTGCCAGACATACGGCGCCGGCAGCCGCACGTATTGGCCATCATGATGACCGCCTACGGCACCCGGAGGACGGCGGTCGAGGCGGTTCGTCGCGGGGCACACGACTTCTTCACCAAGCCGATCAAGCTCAACGAACTCCGCGTCGTGATGGCGCGCGCGCTGGAGCGGCGACGATTGGCTCGCGAGGGCGACCGCCTGAGGGCGCGCGGCACCAATGAAGCGCGCTTCGGCGGCATCATCGGCAAGTCGGCAGCTATGCGCGACGTGTTTAGTACGCTCGGGAAAGTGGTCGCGGCGGATGCCACTGTCCTCGTTCTCGGGGAAAGCGGTACAGGTAAGGAACTGGTCGCCGAGGCGATCCACTCGCAGGGGAGCCGGGCCGAGGGTCCATTCGTGAAGCTCAACTGCGTCGCGATTCCTCAGACCCTGCTCGAGAGTGAGCTCTTCGGTCACGAGAAGGGCGCTTTTACCGGCGCCGCCGAACGCAAGGTTGGAAAGTTCGAGCTTGCCGATGGCGGCACGATTCTTCTGGACGAGATCGGCGACATGAGCCTGGAGACCCAGGCCAAGATTCTCCGGGTCTTGCAAGAGCGCGAGTTCGAACGTGTCGGCGGTCTCGCTCCCGTCAACGTTGATGTTCGGATCGTAGCCGCCACCAATCGTGATCTCGCCCAGGATGTGCGCGAGGGCAAGTTTCGCGAAGATCTCTACTTCCGCCTGAACGTGGTGACAGTAAACCTGCCGCCGCTGCGGGAGCGTCCTGTCGATATTCCGATGCTGGCCGAGCACTTCATGCGTGAGTTTGCGGATAGACACGGCAAGCAGCTGGAAGGCATTGCGCCGGCGGCTGCCGACGCTCTCTGCGAGTTCCACTGGCCAGGCAATGTCCGGCAGCTACGACACGCGGTGGAGCGTGCCGTGATCTGGAGTGACGGCAAGGAACTCGAGACCGACGATCTGCCGAGCGAGGTGCTGAGCGGATCGGTAGTGGCGGCCACCGCACTCAAGACGGGGACGGACGACACGCTTCCGGACACCATGGAACGCATCGAGCGGCGGATCCTGATCGACACACTGCGTAGAGCCGGCGGCGTGCAGGCCACAGCCGCCCGACGGCTTGGGATCTCGGAGCGTTCGATGTGGCACAAGGTCAAGAAGCACGACATCGACGTCGACCGGTTGAAGGGCTAACTCATCCAGGCGGTCTTATCCGCCGCCACCCGCCGCCGCGACCACGGTCGGGTCGGCTGGGCCTCTAGTGTCCCCGACGTCTTGATCGCCGGCAGCGCACGTCCTCTGCGAGACACCGCACCACTACACCGCACCGTCTCGTGGACGCGACTGGCCCGATGGGGGCGCCTGCGTCGATCGTCGATAGAAGCACTTGCTGATCCAACGCCACATGTAGGGCTTGCTACAAAGTTTGTAGACAATCCGTTAAGTCTTTTTTTTTGAGCAGTTTACGTCTCTAGTCCGTTCCCTGAAAGCAACGGACACCGGTCCTCCTACAGGTCCTGTTGCTTCTGTAGTTGGCCTCAACTGTCCGCGGCGGCCTAAATGGGTGCTGCGATCCCAGAAAATTAAGTCGTTTGTTTGCAGCCATTTGAGCGGTTCCTGGCCGTCGGGATCGGCACGATAGGCCAGCGACTGCCCGAGTTGGCACGGCGGTTGCTCTATTACCGCCCCGTCGGCACAAGTCGACGAGCGTGAACCAAAGACCCCACACCTCCCACAACCTCTCGAGGGAGTTTGACGTGCAGAAGCTTTACACCACTGAAACGCTCGCGGAGCTGCTTCAGGTCTCGCCCCGGACGATCCGGCGCGAGCGTAAGGAAGGTCGCCTGCCGTTCGTTCGAGTCCGTGGCCAGATCCGGTATCGCGAGAGCGATGTCCGCGCATATCTGGAGCGCAACGCCAGCCTGTCGGCCGAGGGAACCCTCGCGTCGCAGACCAGCTGGGCCGACCGCTAGACAGTTCGCCGCCTAGGCGACTTCCACGTGACTCGTGCCCGCTCAACAGCGGGCGACGGACAGGAGACATACATGCTGGGCCTTTACACCACAGAGACGCTGGCCGACTACTTGCAGGTTTCGCCGCACACCGTGCGACGTGAACGCGAGGCAGGTCGGTTGCCGTTCGTACGGATTCGCGACCTGGTGCGCTATCGCCCCGAGGACGTCGAGTCGTACTTGCAGCACCAGTCTCACGATGACTACGAGACCGGCTTCTCGACGCCCGCCCGCGTGGCGGCCTTTCGCTAGTTCGCTCTCCGTTCGTCGGAGATCGCAACACTTCGGATGACTGACTGGAGACACTTGGTGCGACACCAAGACGGCATCACACTCGTTGAGGTCACAGTTCTGCTGGCAGTGATTGGACTGCTCGCGGGCCTGATGACGACCGCCGCAGGCGACCTGCTTGGGCAGTCGAAGACCGTGCGCGCGCAGGAAGATGTGCAATACATCGGCCGTGCCGTGGGCGAGTTCTATGCCGACAACGGGTTCTTCCCTCGGACCGCAGACACCGTGGACGGACGTCCAGGGACGAGCGAGTTCGGCGCGTTGATCAGCGATGCGCCGCTGCCGGGGACGACAAGCTCCACCACGCTGTGGACGGAGTCGAGCGTCAGCTCGATGACGTTGCACCTGATTCGCAATGACGTCGGCTACCAGGTGCGGGACGTACTACGTCCACGCGGCTGGAACGGTCCGTACCTTTCGAGCGCGATTCAGGACGACAGTTGGGGCCATGCATATCTGGTCAATTCCTTCTGGCTCGATCCGCGCAACGTCATCCAGGACGTTGATGGGACAAAGCTAGGCGCTGTTTGGGTGCTCTCCGCAGGGCCTAACGGCGTGCTGGAAACACCCTTCTACCAACCTCGCGACGCCGCGCGTCTGTTCGGCGACGACATCGGATACCGATTGCAATGAGAAGCATGGACAAGCTCAGAAACGACCGCGGCTTCACGCTGGTCGAGGTGTCTATCCTCCTCACGGTTGTCGTGATCCTCTCCGCGACTCTCGCGCCCGTGATGAGCGGCGCAATGGCGTCGGCGCGGATGACCTCCGCTCGCGCGGACATGATGACGATCGCGACGGCTCTTCAGGCATTCCTCGACGACATCGGCTGTGTCTTCGTGCCACAGAACAACACCGGCAGCGGCGACTCGCCAACATCGCGAATCGGCCGCTCGCGCTCCGATGGTGTGGTGGTCGCTCCGACTCAGATTCCGCCCACGATGCCGCCGCCGAACGGCGCGGCCGGTGGTGCGATCAGTGCCGCAATTTCCGCCTCTGTGTGTGCGGCACCCAATGTTTGCTCCGGTGACGCGGTGGAGTTGCTGGTTACCTCCGGCGACATCCCCGCACTTGGCCCGGAGGGCGACGAGCTTTGGTTGACCCCGCCCGACGGCCAGTGGGTCGACTTCATGGAGTACTTCCTGGTTTCGAATACGCCTGGCGACGACTCCGGCCGCAGGTTCCCGACGCTCGCCGATTGTGGCGACGCGATCGTCGATCTGTTCGAAGGCATTCGAGCCTGGCAGGGCGCCTACATGGGCGCCGGCGCTGGCGACCCCTGGGGCAATCGCTACGCGATCAACACGCATCTTCTGACCCAGACCACCGGTGAGGACATCGTGATCCTCTCGGCCGGGCCGGACCAGGAGATCGATTCCACTTTCTATATGGACGGCTTCGTGCCGGGCGACGACGACGTGGTCATGGTGTTCTCCGCCGGGCCGGCCGAGGTGCCTGGACGATGAACCTTCGACTTTCTGAACGCAGCGCTGGGAGGCAGCTCATGTTTCACAATGGAATCCGGGATCGGCGCGGGTTCACGCTGGTCGAGGTCTCGATCATCGTGATGGCTCTGGCCATTCTCTCCTCGATTCTCCTGCCGCAAATCGGCGTGTTCCTGCGGGACGCGCGGTTCGCCCGAGCTCGCGAGGACGTGGGCGCTTTGGGTGTTGCCATGATGCAGTTGCTCAAGGACACCGGTGAGAGTTCGTTCTACGCCGAGCCGCAGGGCAACTGGCGTTCACCGCGGCGCTTCGAAGAGGGTGACAGCAGCCCCGTTGGGCTCCTCATCGGCGACGGCGACACTCCCGACGGCCAGGACCGGTTCTATGACTGGCGTGCCCCGCTGGGCTCGACGGTTTCGAACGCGGGCACTGACTTCGCCGATGTGTGGGTGAACTCGGGCATCGTGGACACCTTTGCCAACCACCTGATCCAGAACAATCCGGCCGACGTGAACCACGAAGGCGGAGCGGGTCAGTCGTGGGAGCGCTACCGCACGCCGGCCGACATGGTCGGTGGCGATCACAGCTCCGGCGTTCCGGGTGGCCTTCAGTTCGACGGTGCTAGTGGCCAGGGCTTCAACTCCGAGTTTGCCTGGCGCGGCCCCTATCTCGACGCCGTGCGCCCCGATCCGTGGGGCAACCGATACATGTCGAACGTGATGTGGCTGACCATGCCGCAGGGCTCTGACTCTTCCGGCTTTATCCGCGCGATCATCGTGCTCTCCGCGGGTCCTGACGAGGAGGTCGATACACCTTTCGACTCCGTCGGCGGCTTCATGCTCGGTGACGACGATATCGCCTACCCGCTCGCCAACACGGGAACTCCTGATGACCAACTCAGTAGCCACTCCGACCGACCGCCTGGCGAAGTCGCGCTCCGCGCACGGCTTCACCCTGGTCGAGGTCACCATCATCCTGATGGTGCTGTCGGTGCTGAGCCTGATCCTGCTGCCAGGGATCGGTAGCTACCTGCGTGATGCGCGACTTGCCCGTGCGCGGGCCGATCTGGTCGCGATTCACGAAGGTGTGCTCCGTTTCCTCGAGGACACGGGCGAGGGAGTATTCCGGTGCATCGGCAACAGCAACCGCGACACCTCGGACGGTGGTACAGACGACCCGTCCGATCCGGATCCGTTCTTCACCCTCGACATGCTCATCTCCGACGGCGACACGCCCGACGATGGCCGCGACGACGGTGATGCATGGCGCTGGCGTGAGCCCTGGTCCGGACACCCGGTCGACACGCTTGCGAATCATCTCGTGAAAAATACGCCGGGCTACGATGCCAGCGCGCGCTACCGGACGCCCGACGATATCGAGGCCTATGGCAGCGAACGCCAGGTCGCCTTCCCAGGCGGCGCCGGCTTCGGTGCACGTTTCGCCTGGCGCGGGCCCTACGTGAGCGGTCGTATCGGTGCTGATCCCTGGGGCAACCGCTACGCAGTGAATGTTGTGTACCTCGATCCCGGTGCCGACTCCGCCACGCTCGACTACGCGGGCTACGAGTTCGACGTCTTCGTGCTGTCGGCGGGCCCTGATGAGGAAATCGATACCCCGTTCTCGATTGACGGCGTGATGCCTGGCGATGATGACCTGATTCGGGTGATCTCGGGAGGCAGTCGATGAGCTTCCGCACCGCGCGTCGCAACGACGGCTTCACGCTCCTCGAGATCACAATCGTGCTCGCAGTGGTTGCGATTCTCGGACTGATCCTGGCGCCGTCGATGCTCCAGTTTCTGAGCCAGTCGCGACTGGCCCGCGCGCAGAACGATGTGCGCGCACTGGGCGATGCCGTCGTGGACTTCGTCGAGGACAACGGATTTCATCCGCAGTGGGCCGACGGCGGCCGCTCGGTGCGAATCAGCCTGCTCGTTTCCCCCGGTGCAGTGGGTGAAGCGCAGCCCGGCGCCGAGGGCTGGCTCAATACCCAGCCGGGGCAGATCGATCTGATCTCGAATCAGCTGGTGAACAACAATCCTTCGTTCGGTGGTATCGGCTACCCGCTCAAGACGGCGCTCTCCGGCGCGGGATGGAACGGTCCGTACATTGCCAATATGGTCGAAGAGGATCCCTGGGGTAACCGCTACGTCATCAATGTTGGCCATCTGTCCAACAGCATCGACGCGGTTGAAGCGGACGGGATTCAGGAGAAGCGTGCGGTCTGGGTGCTCTCGGCCGGTCCCGATGGGATCTTCGACACCACCTACCCGACCACCAACACGCAGCTCCTGAGCAATGCTGCCGCCAGTCCGGCGGACATCAGCACACGAATCCAGTGATGCACGCCCAGGCGACCCGCAGCACCGCGCGGTCCACTGGGAAACGGGATCGACCGGATCTGTCACCGCCGCAGGCGACAGGCGCGACCGTCCCGGACAGCCGCGGCCAGTGGAGGCGAACCCTCGTTGCCGGCACCCGCACCCACCGATTAGGGTGAGCCCATCAATGACTAGCGACGACCTGCTGCGAGTGAATCCATGACGATGAAGCCGACCGAGAACCTCTTCACGACCTACAGCCTGGCTGAGTATCTCCAGGTAAGCGCCCGCACCGTTCAGCGGGAAGTCTCGCGAGGTCGTCTCACGTTCGTGATGGTCGGCGGGCGACGACGGTACCGGCAGACGGACGTCGAGTACTACTTGCGAAGCCAGCTGCAACGATCCCGTTTCAAGGTGATCGACGGCGGCCGTTCGGCGGTTGCGCGCATCGGCTAGTCGATCGGCAGGACAGCAGCGGTCAGACGCGGCGTCGGCTTGTTGCGATGAGCTAGCGGCTGCGAGATGCTCGGCGGCGTTCACCGAAATCGAATGTGTTCGCGCCTCCCCGGTCGACCATGCATCAACGCCGCCTCGAGACAGTCAAGACGCTGGCCGCCCGCTTCGGGCTGCCACGCCGCACCGTGGTTCGTGAGGTCATGAACTGCCGGTTGCCCTATGTCTCGATCGCCGGGAAGTGGCGATTCCGCGAACGCGACATCGAACTCTGGGTAGATCGCGCCGGGCCGATGCCGAATTTGCTGCTGATGCAAGGCGGCAAGGCCGTGAGCGTCGTGGCGCCAAGCCCATCGCGTGCCGAGAGTCGGTTCTAGCGGTCAACTCCGGCCAGGACGGTCCACAGCGAGTGGTTCTCGCCGTGGCGTGCGCATAGCGTTCAGGGCAACTAGAACTCGAGCCTGGCCCAAGGGAGATTCTCACGTGAACGATTCACTTCGCGTCGAGACCGTGGCTTCACTCGCCACCCGCTTGGGTCTGACACGCGACGCGTTGGTGCGTGAGGTTGTTGCCGGGCGAATGCCCTACGTCAACGTTGGCGGGCACTGGCGTTTCCGCGAGTCAGACATCGAGTACTGGCAAAAGCACCACGGGCCAGCGGTTCCGCTGCGTGTGGTCGAGCCTCGCCGGGCGGGGTCGGGCTGAGCCCGACCCCCGCCTTTCGGCGATTCCGCGTGCCGCGTGACCGCGACTGGCCGCTCCAGGGCGAGCTGGCGATGATCGGGCCGACGCCGCGGCACTCCGGCACGGGCTGACAGTTCCTGCCAGGGCCGCCTAATCAATCCTGTGTAGCGGCGGACATGCGCGGCCAGTACTCGCGCAACTTGGTTTGGAGCGCCACCTTGCAGAGCTACCGTGGACGGGACTCTTACAGCCGGGAGGCCCTCCATGTACAACAACACGAATCGAAGCGGTGGCTGCTCAACCACCGCGCATCCGAAGCGCCGCAATCGCGGCGCCCTGGGTCAGGACGCTCGCGGGTTCACGCTCGTCGAGGTCACGATCATCCTGCTCGTGCTCGTTATTCTGAGCATGATCATGTTGCCGCAGATGGGCAACTTCAATCGCCTGGCGCGCTTCGTGAAGGTCAAGGAAGACCTTGGCGCGATCTGCTCCGTGCTCAAGATGATGCTCGACGATGTGGGCGAGAGCGCCTGGTACGAGGATCCGGGGTATTCGGGTCCGCCGGATCGATCCTGGGCAGTCGGCCTGCTGGTCGGCAATGGCGACACGCCGACCAACTCCGGAGCTGGCGGCGCACACTGGTCGCTCCCGTACGAGGACGTCTTCAACGAGGACACCGATGGCGGTGGCCTGACGGTGATGTTCAACGTCGACACGCTCGACAACCACCTCATCGCGAACACGCCGGTGGGCGATGCGGGCAACCGCTGGCGCACGCCCCTCGACATGGAAAACGGCTTCAACTCCGTGCACGCGTGGCGTGGCCCCTACATGAGCGACGAGATCGGTCCCGATCCGTGGGGCAACCGCTACGCGGCGAACGTCTTCGCTATGTACAACCCGCCCGAGGGCGGTCCGTTCGACAAGTTTGCTTCAGCAGTGGTTTGTTTCAGCGCCGGGCCTGACGCGCACGTCGACACGAACTTCAACCAGCCGGTGGGCTGGCAAACGGGTGACGACGACCTCACGGCAGTACTGCACGCCGGAGGGCCGATGTAAATCGGAAGGCAGCAGTACTCCGGGGAGGACGCCGCACCGCGCAACCGTGTTGGCGACACTCCCACCCCGAGGGCTGGGTGGACGCACCCGGCCCTTTTCTTGTGTCTGGAGTGAGAGGGGAGAGGGAGGAAGGCGGGGCGGGCATGCCGGTGTGCCGCAACCGTCGCCGCCCGTGCTCGATCCGTCGTTCCTGCTCACGCATCTTGGCCGAAGTGCCGTCTGCACACTGCCGGCGGGGTTGCTCTACACCGGCATGCCCGCCCCGCCGGACACGCCCAGGTTCATCCAGCCAAGAGAGTGCCTTCTTCACACGGTGGAAGTCGGAGGTTCGATTCCTCCCGCGCCCACTCCTCTCCGCCCTTGTTACCGACCGAGGACAGAACTCCGAGTTCACGGCCGACGCCGCATGAGCGAAGGCCGCCTGCAAGGCCGAGCTTCACCGGGACGGGGGTAGTGCGTCCAAGCGGGAGAAAGGTTATCTTTAATCGCGAAATCGACGGCCCCGAGACCGGGAGACTGCAGACGAAGCCTTACGCAAAGTCAACCTCCACAGCAGCACCAGTGGGATGTTGGCACCCACGAGCACCGACGTGGGTTAGGATACATTTCATCCCGCCCGCCTGGGCCAACCGAGCAACCACGAGAGCATGAGTAGCGAACACGACACGCCATTGCGCAGCTGGGTACCACCGGTCCTGACCGTTATAGAGTCCTCGGGGCGCACAAATGGACGAGGCACCGGTGTCGCAAATACAGGCACTGAAGTAGACATGAGGAGGGCAGACCCAACCCCACCCACCTTCACGGCGGAGGTAGGGTTGTGCTCTTTCGGTCCTGGGAACGCCGCCGGAGCGTCCTAGCGGGTTTTCCGAGGCTTGGGCCGGCTAGCTCCCAGTCGGGTTGGTTGACGGCCAACTCGCGGTCCAACGCGCACAGTACTGCCCAAGCTTGACAGGGTCAGGCTCTTGCTCATAAAGCCGGGCCGCCCGCTGCACGAATCTCTCGATGGCTGAATCTGCGATCCGCGATCCCGCTGGACTGAAGTGCACGCCCAGGAACTCGAAGCCGCGCTCGATTCTCCCGATGAATGTCTTGTCGGGATGTTGCTCCAGGGCCAGATCGGCGAGGACCTCGTTCATCGCCTTCACCGCACGCCGGAGCTTCCATCGGGTCGGTGCCAGGATGACGATGTCGTCCATGAAGCGAACGTAGTCGACGTCCTTCCGCTCCAACGCCTGGTCCAGTTCCGTCAAAAAGAACGCGCCGATCAGCGGGCTGAGTGAGCAGCCCCGATAGATGCCGGTGCGGTTGTCTGCGAACAGGCCGCCCCACTCCACCGTGTAGCGCAGGTACTGCCCCAACAGGTTGAGCACCGCGCGATCAGGCACGAACCTTTCGATTCGTTGCAGCAGTAGCTCATGGTCGATGGAGTCGTAGTAGGCGGCTACATCGGTGCGAGCCACGAAGCGATGCTGCGGCAGCCGCTGGCGGACGGCAGCGATCGCTCCATGCGCGCCGCCGTAGCCTTCGACGTGCGTGCAGCGCGGCGAGATCGGCAGAGTGTCCTGGAGGGTGATCGCCAGGGCCTTGAGTACCAGTGCATCCGCGGCGCGCCAAACGTGCAGGGTTTCGCCCTCGTGAGTGGTGATCCGCTGCACGGACGAGAGGCGATAGGTGCTGGCGCGCAGCTCGGTCTGGATGCGGGCCCGCTGCCTATCCCAGTCGTGTCGCAATGCCCAGACATCTGCCTGCGCAGGGTAGTTCTTACGGCGCTTGCACAGCCACTCGAACGCTGCGGCGATCACTTCGTCCGAGGCCACTCGATCGATCATCACCCCAGGATGGCCTGTGACAAATCCTGTGACAATTCGGGATCAACTAGTGGAAGTCGGAGGTTGCTTCTGCCGATGCTATGCCAGGGCGGGCTGGGGCGTCACTGCGATCGGAGGAGGGCCGGCCTGGTGGCTGGCGAGGTAGGCGTTGGGGTCGTGGTGGATCGCGCCGCGCGGTAGCCACTCGTAGAGATCGCCCAGCTCATTCTTCATGCGATCGAGGAAAAAGCGGGGAACTTCGTTTGTCTCCTGCTCGAAGAAGGCGCGGAACTGGCGGTCGGTTTCCAGGCGGTCGCACAGTTCGCTGTAGTAGGCGGCACGGCCACGGCCCTGTGCTGTGGCACCGCGCAGGAAGTTCAGGCCGGCGACCGTCAGCGTGCCGCTGGCACGAACACGATTGGCGAGGGCTCGCGGCGAGAACGTGTGTCGCGTGAGATCGATCATGTGCCGATAGAACTGCACCCAGTTGTAGTTCTTTGGCCGCACGTTCATGGCGGACTGCGTATTTAGGAAGTGGAAGGGGAAGGGGAGTATTCGGCCGGCTCGCTGATGCTCGAGGTTTAGCGGAGCGGCCTGGCCGAACGCAGACAGCTGGCAGTACGCGGGGTAGGCGGCCGGCGCACTATCGACGAACGCCTTCGTGCACTCGAACGGCTCGGGCCCCTCGTCGGCATCGAGGCCGAGCACGAAGTTGGTCTGCACGTACGGGATGTAGCGCATGATGAGGTTCATGTGGTCGGCGACCTGCCGGACCTTGTTCATGCCCACCTGGCTGCCGGTCTTGGACTTGTCGCCCAGGTCGAACCAGGACTCGACACCTGGAAGCATCGCCTTGAAGCCGGCGCGTCGGAGTCGTTTCAGGCGCTCTTCGGGAAGCAGCGAAAGGCTGCTCTCCGCCACGAATGCCATGCTGCCCGGAGGTCCGGCCTCCTCGATGAGGCCCAGGTAGTCGTCGAACCGCACGCCGAAGTTCGGGTCGTGCCACGAGATCACGGGGCGCTTGAACTTGGTTCTCAGAAAGCGGAGATCGTCGCGCAGAACGTCGAACTCGAGCGGCTGGTAGGGCACCGCCGAGTCCACGCAGAAGCTGCATGTATAAGGGCAACCCAGACTGCCCAGCATCGGAACTGCTTTCACCAGCGGCGCCTTGTCGAGTGTTTGCTTGATGAACTTCCATCTCTCGCGGACGCCCGGGAGGCTCTGCGGTTGCTGTGCCGCCGCGAGGTGTTGCCCGATGGGTCGGTGCTGTGAGCAATCGCTCAAGACCGATCGGATGATCTCCTGATCGGTGAACCCGAGCACGTAGTCGAAGTACTTGACCGCGTCTTCCGGGTAGGCGCGAGCGTGGGGTCCGCCCAGAACCGTCACGGCGCCTTTCGAACGGAGCAACGCGCTCAGGGCATAGGCGAGCTGTGCCGCGTGGCTGAACGCCGTGATGAAAATGACATCTGTGCCCGTGGGCAACTCGTCGGCCAGATCTTCGAAACCCGTGTAGACGACCAGGTTGACGTCGTGGCCGTCCTGCTCACACCAGGAGGAAACAACCTGCGGCATGATGCTCGCGAAGTTGGGAAACATGATGCGGGCCCACATCGAGCGGGTGGGGGCCTTGGTCACCAGGTCGATCACGCCTACCTTGCGCTTCTGCATCTAGCCTTCCTGGGGGTGCGCCGCCGGTTCGGAAACCCGCGACTGGAAAGGCGAGATTCAGTGGCATGCCTCATCTCGCGCCGCGAAACTAGCTCTCGCGGGCCAGATCCACAACCGACGCACTGCCGAGATCCGTCGCGTGGGCGCCGGTTTCTTGTGTCCAGGGGCGTGCACGCCCGTCTGACGCAACCGTCAGCGCCGGAAGTTGGCCGTCTTGCCTAGATCTCTTCGTGGGTCCGCTTGATCACTACGAGACTGATGTCGTCGGCTGGGGGCGCGAAGGAAAGTAGGTCTTCCTTGATGCCGGCTACCATCTCGGCGGCGCGGTGTGTCTTGAGTTCGCGCACGCGGTGCTCGAGCCGGGCCGGGAAGTAGGTTTGCGTGTCGGTTTCGTGCTCGATCAGGCCGTCAGTGCAGAGCACGAGGATGTCGCCGGGGTTAGCGAGCCTCCACTGGTTGACGACGAACTCGCCCTTGAAGCCGAGAGGTTGGTCGAGGCGGGTGCGGTCGATCTCGAAGCGCGAGGGCATGGTTCCCAGCGGTGGGCATGTGAGGGAATCTTCGGGCTTTGCGTCGACGAAGCGGTCTTCGCGGGCCGAGAAAAGAATCGGGGCGGGGTGTGCTGCCGATACGAAGCGGAATCGACCATCTTCGATGACCTCGCCGTAGATCATCGTGATGAACTTCCGGACGCTCGATGACTTGTAGAACCTCGTGTTCAGGTTCTCGAACAGGCTCTTTGTGACCTCGCCGAAAATGTCGAGTTCATAGCCGACACCGAGGACGAACGCCTGATGGAGCATCGCCCCCAGTAGAGCGTCAGTGATTCTGTGTCCCGACACATCCGCAAGCACGATGCCGGCCCTTCGCCGGGAGTCCTCGAGCTTGGCCGCTACCTCGGGGCGGCCCTGCGCGAATGCACGCCGGGCCCGGGCATCGAGGTCGTAGCGTTGCTTGAAGTCCAGATAGATCAGGTGGTCACCACCCAGAACGCCGCTCAGCGGCATCGTCTCGCCGTGGATTTCGAATCCGTCCAGGCGAGGCAGTTCACCCGGCTCGGGCACCAGGCGGCTGGCGATCTCGCTGAAGTTCTGAAGTTCGCTTTCGAGCTCTTGTACGTGGCGCTTCACCGACGCTTCGTTCGGTTCGTCACCCACACTACGCGTTGTTTCGGTGCGCGCGGAGGTCATCGAGTTTCTTCCGGTCGCGACGTCGGGATTCGCGAGCGATGAGCGAGAGGCCGCGTGGATCCGATCTACTCGGATGAGATCGTAGCGGTGCATTGTGAAGATCGCGTCATGCTGGGATCAATTCTAGCAACGAGCTATTGCGCCGTCTGTTCGGACGGTCGATTCTCACTGCTTGAGCACGGCGACTGGCCCGCTGACCTGGACCCGTTCGCGCGCCAGATGGTCACGGACGTCGAAGTTGAGCGCCGGCGGTAATTGATCTCGGAGTCGCTTATGTATACTCTCTGTGGGTATACAACGCAGACTCCGAGGTGAAAGATGGCTCCAGGGCATATTGGTGAGTTCGAACAGGTGGTCTTGCTGGCTATCCTGCAGGCCGGAGACGAGGCGTACGCTCCGAACATCCGCGCGGTTATTCACGAGAGCGCCGGTCGTAGCGTGTCGCGCGGGGCGCTCTATCGCACGTTTGATCGTATGGCGGCGAAGGGCTTGCTTGAATGGGAAGCAGAGGGCTCGAACCCGGTCCCCGAACGCGGCGGCGCTCCTATGCGGCGGTTCACCGTAACCGCGGCCGGCCGGCGGGCATTGCGTGTGTCGCGTGAGGCTCTGCTGACTCTCTGGGACGGCATCGAGCCAGAACTGGAGGACGTGCGATGACGGTATCGCCGCCCCGCGTTGCGGAACGTCTGTTGTCGTTGTGTCTTGGTCCTGCCCCGGCGGCGCGGTTCATCGTGGGCGATCTGCGTCAGGAGTACGCCGCGCTCCGCGGCGGCCGCGGCCGCGCCATAGCTCATCTCTGGTATTGGCGGCAGGCGTTGAACGTCGGGTCGCGCTACGTCGGCCGAGCACCGGACAACCTGGGTGGGGGAGTCGGTGACCCGACGAGCGGTGGGCGAGGCCCCTCGTTCTGGCGCGATCTCGTGAGCGAGTTGGTCGGGGCGTTGCGGGTTTTCCGCACAGCGCCAGGCTTCGCGACCGCCGTGGTCTTCACCCTGGCTCTTGGCCTCGGTGCGAATGCGACGATGTTCGGCGCGGTTGATCGTGTGCTTCTGAGCCCACCCGAGCATGTGCAGGATCACGAGTCGTTGCGGTTTCTTCACCTGAGCGGCCTCGGTCAGCGCTCGTTCAATTCACCGATGGCGTATTCATTCCCCGACTACGAGTCCATCCGCGGGCTCCCTGTACTGGCCGACGCCGCCGCGTACCAATCCAGAAGGCGCGTCACGATGGGCTCCGGTGTGGATGCCCGCCGGGTCATCGTGCAGAGCGCAACGGCCGAATTTTTCCCTCTGCTTGGGGTGGTGCCGGCCCACGGCAGGTTCTTCGACACGGTGGATGACCGGCCAGGCGCCCCGCCTGTGGCCGTTCTGGCGGACGGATTCTGGGAGCGCGAATTCGGACGGGATCCGGCTGTGATCGGCGAAGCCGTCGCGATGGGCGCCCATACATACGAGGTGATCGGCATCGCGCCGGCGGGATTCACCGGAGCCAACCTTGGCACCGTCGATATCTGGGTGCCGCTCCGGATGAATATCAACCTCACCAGCTCCTGGGACGTGCTTGCGTCCAGGGGCGCGTGGTGGTTCCGGGTGATCGTCCGATTGGCGGAAGGCGTGTCTGAGCAGGAGGCCGAGGCAAGAATGACCGCTGCCCATCGGGCCGGTATCGCTGCCTTCATCGAAACCGGCGGCGAGGTGGGGGACGACTCCAGGGGCGGAACTGTGAACGCTGGCGCATTCATGATGGCGCTCGGGCCAACGGCCGACAACGACACGGCGATTACCCTCTGGTTGGCCGGGGTGAGCCTCCTCGTGTTGCTGATCGCGTGCGCCAACGTCGCTAATCTCATGCTAGCCCGTGGCATCGACCGGCAGCGCGAGCGCGCCGTGCGACTTGCCTTTGGAGTGAGCCGGCGCCGGCTCGTATTCCACGCGCTGGCCGAGGCGCTCGTCCTGGCGTTCGTCGGCGGCATCGCCGCGTTCGCGGTTGCGACCTGGAGTGGGCGCGCGCTCTACGGGCTCTTGCTGCGGGGAATCCCCTTGCCGGAGACGATCGTCGATGTTCGATCGGCTGTTTTTCTGGCGTGTGTCGTTCTCATGACGACCGTCGTTGCCGGGGTTCTGCCCTCCATCCAGGCTCTTCGGACCGATCCGGGTGACGTTTTGCGCGAATCTCGCCGTGGCGCCACCCGTGGCGGCGGCCGGGCGCGGGGTCTCCTCACTCTCGGGCAGGTCAGCCTCTCTACCGTGCTCCTCGTGGGGGCGGGCCTCTTCGTCCAGAGCCTGCAGAACGCCGTCGAAGTGGACCTCGGGTTCGATCATGAGGCGGTCATCAACGTCGAACTTGAACATCGCGGGGGTCTCGAGGCTGCTCGGCGCGACGAGTTGACTCGCGAAGCGCACCAACTCCTTGCGGCGATGCCCGGCGTGGAAGGAGCCATCCTGTCGTCGAGCACCCGGCCCCTCTACGGTTGGGACGAGCAGCACGATCTGCGTGCCAGTCGCATTGGGGAGGTTCCCCGGGTTCCTGAGGGCGGGCCGTATACATACGCCGGAACGGAGGGATACGTCGAGACGGCGGGCCTTCGCGTGGTCAAAGGGCGTGCTTTCGAGCCCGCCGACTACGCTTCCGGCGCGCCGTTCGCCCTGATGGTGAGCCGCTCGCTGGCTGAGGGAGTGTGGCCCGGGCTCGACCCGTTGAAGGAGTGCATCTTCCTGCGGCACGGAGCGACTGAGCTTGAGGGGCCCGAGCCGTGCCGTCCCGTGATCGGCGTTTATGAGGACCTGATGGTGCGGTCGCTTGCCGACAACACGAGTTGGTCCGTGACTTGGCCTATTCCGAACGAGACCGCCGGGCTGCGCGGCATCCTGGTGCGGTCCGATGGTGACGCGCTCGATCTGGTGCAGTCGATTCGCGCCAGAGTGGCGGCCCTGTCGCCCGACATCCGCTACGTGCACGTGACGCCGATGGTCGCGCGCATCGAAGCCATGCGCGGGCCGTGGCGCGTCGGAGCAACCTTGTTCTCCGCGTTCGGAATCCTGGCTCTCGTCGTGGCCTCGCTCGGGCTCTACAGCGTGCTGTCGGTAGCGGTCGCGCGGCGGAGCCGAGAGATCGGCATCCGGGCAGCCCTTGGCGCGCGTCGAGGGAACCTCGTGGGAATGGTCGTAACCCGAGTGGCGCGACTCGTTGGAGTCGGCCTAGTCATCGGGCTAGGCGCGGCCGTCATGCTGGGGCGCTTCATGGAATCCGTGCTGTTCGGCGTTCCGGCGGTCAACGCGAGCGTGTTCGCGGTTGTCGCTGTGGTTCTGGTCGCGGCCGGGCTTCTCGCCGCATGGATCCCCGCCCGGAGGGCGACGGCGATCGATCCTGCGCGCGCGATGACGGCGGAGTAGCCGCAGCTGGCTGCTCAGGGCCGGGCGTGACCCGGCCCGAACCTCCTCGGCCGGAGTGGCGAGTGTAGGTCGAGGTCTGGCTGCGCCTGCCAGCGGCGACTGATTGCTGGTGCGTAGCTACCGGCAGGAGCGGACAGGAGCGGCCGGGTTTCTTTGGCGCAGCGGGCCGGTGCGCGTACCTTGGGTCGCAGCAAACGCGACACCTTTTCTGCTCCCCGGTCGGGCGTCGCGATGGGAGGCCTGGAATGCTCAAGCTCAAGAACAACGACCGCGGATTCACGCTGGTCGAGGTGTCGATCATCCTGCTCGTTCTCGTGATCCTCTCCGGGATCATGTTGCCGCAACTGGGTAACTTCAATCGCCTGGCGCGCTACGTGAAGGTGAAGGAAGACCTTGGTGCTGTCTGCGCCAGCATGAAGAAGATGCTCGACGAGGTGATGCTCGGCGGCTTTTACGGGCGACCGAAGCGTCGCCAGCAGCCGGTGGGGCTCCTCATCGGTCCCGGGCGCAAGCCGGAGACGATCACCGCACCTGCCGCGAACTGGGGATTGAACCAGGGGCAGGAGTTCAACGAAACGTCGGACGATGGCACGACAGATCTCGATTTCAAGGTGGACAACTTCGTCAACCACCTGCAGCAGAACAAGCCGCTCGAGTCGAACAACCCCAACGCCCGATACAAGAACGCCATCGACAATCCAGAGCGCTGGGCGGCCGGATCGTTCTTCGGCTGGCGCGGCCCCTATTTCGATGAGTTCACCTCCGATCCGTGGGGTACCCGGTATTCGGCCAACGTCTTCGCCCTGCATCGGAGCAAGAACGCGCCCGATCACAAGGGCGTCTACACCTCTGCTGTGGTTTGCCTTTCCGCCGGGTTGGACGGAGTCGTGCGGACGACGTTCAACCAGCCGATGAACGATGCGGATGGCGACGACTTCAACGGCTGGCGCACGGCGGACGACGACATCGCTGTAGTGCTCAGCTCCGGAGGCCCGTTCTAGTCAACGGACTCCAACGACTTCAGCGGCTCTTGCCGCTGCCTCCCCAAGCCCGCCCGGAATGAGCCCCGGGCGGGCTTTGCTGCGTCTAGGGCCGAACAGCCGTTCGTCGTGCTAAAGGACTCCGCCCATGGCCAGCGGGGTGGTGATGAGCCGGGTCTCGGATGGCAGAGGCCGGCGGTGTCCGATGGGGCTAGTCCCAGTCGGTCCCAGCGCACGGTTGCGTAGCTTCCGGGTCACGGTTTCCGGGGCTGGACGCAGGTGCCAGCGGCACCGATTTTCTTGCCCGGAGCGCGTGACAGGTGCGGCCTGTGGTGCCGCAACGGCACCCTTTACCTGCGCGCGGGGACCTATGCTGCTTCACATGCTCGCCAAGCAGAAGAGAAGGTTCCCCGGGGCCGCCTTGGGGGCGGCTCCGGAACCCTCTTGACTCGACGAGCATAGCGGCGCTTTCGTCTCCCCGGTCGGGCCCGCGACAGCAAAGGGAGACCACCATGCTCAGCCGCAGCCGGCGCGCAATGCGCCAAGACGGGTTCACTCTTGTCGAGGTCACGATCATCCTGCTTGTGCTGGTGATCCTCTCGACGATCATGTTGCCGCAGTTGGGTAACTTCAATCGCCTCGCGCGCTTCGTGAAGGTCAAGGAAGACCTTGGCGCGATCTGCGCCACCATGAAGAAGTTCCTCGACGAGGTTATGGTCCCCGGGCCCTTTGAGCAGCCGGGCGGCGGTGTCGCGCCGCCGGAGTGGCCCATCGGGCTGCTCGTCGGCCCCGGTACCAGTCCCGGCAACGCCGCCGGACTCGATCACAAGACCGTGCAGGGCGACTGGAGCTCCCCCGTTCCGGGTGATTCGGGAACAATCGTCGTCACGACGGATATCTATGGCGTTGCCGACACCGAGTTCATGACTGACCGGATGGAGAACCACCTCCAGCGCAACGACCCGATGGGTTTCGGCGGCTCCTCCGAACTCGATCGCTACAAGAACGTCATCGAGGATCCGAGCGTGGGCGCCTTCTTCGGCTGGCGCGGCCCGTACTTCAACGAGTTGACGTCTGACCCCTGGGGCACACGCTACGCGGTGAACACCTTCGGCCTGCACCGCGGCGAAGAGGGATACGTCTTCTCGAGCGCTGTCGTTTGCTACTCGGCCGGCCCCAACAAGACGGCCGAGACCGGGTTCAACCAGCCAGCGGGCGAGGACCCCTTCGGTTGGGTCACCGGCGGCGACGACATGGTCGCTCTGCTGAGCGCGATGGGCCCCTTCTAAGAACGCTCTCGGCGCCTACGGCGCCATCCCCGGTCACGCAGGCTCGGACGCGGATGCGTCCGGGCTTTCGTGCGTCCGGGACATGGCCGGTCGAGACGCCCCCAGAGGCGGCCACAGGACCCTGAATCCGTCCAGTGACGAACTCCAGTGGACAGGAGCGGACAGGCGCGGCCATGGGCCTTTGCTTTGTACGCGGCGCGCACGCAAAGTGATCTAACGATCAACGGCCAGTCTAGATGCCCTGATCGGGATACCACTCGCCGAGCCTGGGAGGAGGAACGACGGGATGGCAGCGCATTGTGACGCGCGACGGCAAGCAGGATTCACGCTTGTCGAGGTGACGATCATTCTGCTGGTCCTCGTGATCCTCTCAACGATCATGTTGCCGCAGCTGGGCAACTTCAATCGTCTGGCCCGCCGCGTGACGGCGGTAGAGGATGTGGGCGCGATCTGCGCGTCGGTCAAGAAGTGGCTCGACGAGGTGATGCTCAGCGGCCCGTGGGTGCAGCCCGGCGGCGGCTTGCAGAACCCTCAGGATCCGATCGGCCTTCTTGTAGGCCCCGGCACCACGCCGGTGATCGGTAACGGCCTGGCTGGAGCGACGCCTCGCGCCTCGAACGACATCTGGGATGCGCCGGCCGTGGCTATCGATGCCTTCACGGTGTCCACCGACGGGGTCGTGCCACAGACGGTCGCCTTCGATACCGATCTGCTCTTTCACCACCTGCAGATGAACAACCCGCAGGGCATTTCGGTGGACATCGAGGATCGGTACAAGAACATTGCGGAGCTCCCCGAAGTAGGCGCCTGGTTCGGCTGGCGTGGCCCCTACTTCAACGAACTCAACCCCGACCCCTGGGGCGGCCGTTACTCGGTCAACACGTTTGGACTGCACTCGGCGCAGGGCGGCGAGATCGACGACATCTACAGCACGGCCGTCGTTTGTATCTCCTTTGGCCCGGACCACACGACGCAGACGCTAGCGAATCAACCGATCGTCATCGATCCGTACGGCTTCGTGATCGGCGGCGACGATATCGCCGCGGTGCTTAGCGGGGTCGGCCCCTTCTAGCGCCCGTTCAGACCTTCCGTCCTTTGCAAAGGACGGCGGCACACCTGTCAAAGGGCCCGGCGACGAGAGTCGCCGGGCCTTCGTGCGTCTGCGCGGCGGTGCGCAGGAGCCGGCAGATCGGGCCTTGGGCGGACACACATGCATCGCTGCGATCTTGAGCGCGGCAGGTCCCTTCTAAAGGACCCTGTCGTCACGAAGATCGGGAAAGCCCCGGCCGGTTTCGCCGGCCGGGGCCTACCGATTCTGCAAGTTGGCGAGCTACTCGCCGGGGCTACTTCCCCGGTCGAGTCTCCGGCGCCAGGGTGGCGCCAAGATACCGTCGTCCGTGCTTCTCCCAGGCTCCACGGACGGCGGTTTTTCTTGCCCGGAAGTCGATACCGACTCCCGGGCCCTTTTTGTGCTCTGGCACACCCGACTAGCGGATGCCTCCGGCGCCTGAGAGCACTACAGTGAGATCGTCGCCGCCGGTGTACCAGCCGGCGGGCTGGTCGAACGGAGTCTCGATCATGCCGTTGGGGCCCGCCGAGTAGCACACGGTTGCCGAACCAAACTGTGCAACGTAGCGCGCGTGGCCGTATCCGTATCCAGCGCCACCATAGCGACCACCGTAGGCTCCCGACGCTGTGCCGTATCCGGCGATCCCCGACGGGACGTGGAGTCCGAACGAGTTGACCATATAGCGGTTCCCCCACGGGTCCGCGATGATCTCGTCGGCAATGTACGGGCCGCGCCAGCGGATCATCTGGGCATGGATGCCGCCGGTGCCGTAGCCAGCACCGTAGTTCCCGTAGCCGCCGCCTGCCGTGTAGGCATAGTAGGTCGGGTTGTGATGGATCAGTTGGTTGCCCAGCGAGCCCACCCAGAAGTTCACCGGAATCGGGTTGTAGCCGATCGTGGAGCGCGCAAACGCGTTGCCGTACTCGAGTTGCCATTCGGTCCAGCCGATTGCACTACCCGGTACGCGTCCTTCTCCGACCATCAGTCCCAGCGGGCGCGAGTAGTAGCCGCCGTAGCCGTAGCTGCCGTAGTAGCTGTAGCCGACGGTGGTGGAGCCGCCAGTGGCCACTCGCTGTCCGGGCTGCGCCGTGTAGGTCTGCGTCGTTACCGGCACCATGACAGTGGCTTCCGGTGTGCCGCACTCCGGCCCACAGTCGTCGTAGCAGTGGTCGTCGGTGCAGTCGTCGCCCGCGCACTCGCTGCATTCCGTAGAGGGCATGTCGCAGTTGACGCACCACTCGATCATGTCGGTGCTCTGGCTGACATCCATACCCCCGCCGACAATCGTCGACGAACCCGACGACGCGAAGCCCGTCATCGACGCGCGTCCACCGCCGGCGCCCCAATAGGCGCTAAGGCCCAGGTCATCCATCATGACCTTGAGGGACGAGCAAATTGCGCCAAGGTCTTCCTTGACGCGCACGGTGCGGGCGAGGGAGTTGAAGCGTCCGATGTTGGGCACCAGGACGGCGACGAGCACGCCGAGCGCGAGCAGGATGCCTGCCACCTCGACCAGCGTGAACCCGGTCTGGTTCGCCGGCCGCGCGTTGCGGTTGCGAAGTTTGATGAGCACTCTCGGCCTCCTTGCAGTTGCGGGCGGCGCCTACGCGCGTGCCCGCCGATGAGTCGTCATCGGGCCGAGGTCCCATTCCTGACCGATGCCGTCTCCCGCGGCTTGCGGTCGTGTCAGTCAAGTTCGGTCACGAGGACCGCCCGGGCCAGGGTGGCTAAGACTGGTGTCGGCGCGGGACCTTGACCTGACCTGGGAAGTGTTGGCCGGATCCGGCCCGGAAACAACAAGCGTCGGAACCTGTTGGCCGTTCCTGGCCGCTCCTGTCCGCAACTATTCCCTCAGGGCCCCGTTCGGCAGGTCTTGGCCCGAGGGAGACACGCCTGGATGGCCACTGCCGGGGCTCAGCAGTTGTGCGGCTGCCAGGCGCTGGGCTGCTGATGGTCGTCGTTTGAAACGGTCATTGAAAGTTAGATATGATCACTATTGACCATTTCTGCCTCCACTAGCGGTCTATAGCTATGTTCTAGACCGCAAAATCATCATGGAGTCATTATTGGGTAGCATCGTGGTGCCCAGATTCGGGATCATCTGGCCGTTGAGGGGCGGGTCCTGTCCGCTCCCAACCGCTCGTTCAGGCCTGAGACCAGCGGAAGGTAACGGATGATCCACGTAGAAAATCTTGTCAAACGGTACGGCTCCAACGCGGCGGTCGATGGCGTCTCGTTCGATGTCGCGGCCGGCGAGGTGGTTGGACTCTTGGGGCCGAACGGCGCCGGCAAGTCGACCACAATGCGAATCCTCACCGGCGCCATGCCGCCTACCGACGGCATCGCCGAGGTTGCCGGACACGACGTCGTGGAGGCTCCGCTCGACGTCAAGAGCCGCGTCGGCTACCTGCCAGAGGTGCCACCGCTCTACCCGGAGATGAAGGTGCGCAGCTTCCTGAAGTTCGTTGCCGAACTCAAGGGCGTGCCGCGCCGCGATCGCAAAGCTCGTGTGGAATCCGCACTGAGCCGGTGCTGGCTCGAGGAGCGCGCCGATCAACCGATCGAGCAGCTCTCGAAGGGCTACAAGCAGCGCGTGGGCCTGGCGCAGGCGATCCTGCACGACCCCGAGCTCCTGATCCTCGACGAACCCACCTCCGGGCTCGATCCGCGACAGATCATCGAGGTCCGACAGCTCATCAGAGATCTCGCCGGCGACCACACGGTGGTGCTGTCGAGCCACATTCTCAGCGAGATCTCGGCGTCCGTTCAACGCGTCGTCGTGATCAACGAAGGCAAGGTGGTGGCTGCCGATTCGGTGGATGAACTCTCGCGTCGCTTCGGTGGTGGTGACCAGGTCACGGTGCAGGTTCGCGGTGACGCGGACGCCCTGCGACGCATGCTCCCCAGTCTTCCGGGCGTTGCGGACGCACGCATCGTCGAAGACGTGGAGTCGGATGTCTGGCGCTGCGATCTCAGCGCTGCTCCCGATACCGACGTCCGCCCACGCGTGGCAGCCGCCGTGGTCAATGCGGGATTCGAACTTATTGGAATGACGCGACGTGAAATGGGGCTCGAGGAGATCTTCCTGCGCCTCACCGACGAGGTGAACCAAGATGCCGATGCAGAAGATCAGGCTGCCTAGGGGGGGACGATGAGATTCCTACGAGGCGGCTGGGCCATTTGTAAGAGGGAACTTCACAGCTACTTTGTGTCGCCGGTGGCCTATGCGCTCCTGGCGATCTTCTGGTTGGCGGAGGGAATCTTCTTCGTGAGCATCCTCGGCTACTGGGCTGCCCAGGGCCGCAATGCCGATGCTCGCGTTCAGGAGTTCGGAGCCGAGGGCAATCTGCTGAACGTCCCGGCGATGGTTGCCGGGAGCTTCCTCGATGTGACTGCCCTCGTGCTGATGTTCGTCGTGCCGATCATCGCGATGGGACTGCTCTCCGAGGAGAAGCGGCGCGGCACAATGGATCTGCTGTTGACGTCGCCGGTGAGCAACGCCGGAATCATGTGGGGCAAGTTCTGCGGCGCCTACGTGTTCCTGCTCTTCATGCTCACCCCGCCGTTTCTGTTCCAGTTCGTCATGGACTTCTACGGCGACAACGAGTTCGGCACGTTTGTTACCGGGTTTCTGGGCCTCGCACTGATGAGCGCGTCCATGCTCGCGGCGACGCTATGGGTCTCGTCGATTACCAAGAACCAGGTTGTGTCGGCGTTCGCCGGCTACGGCGTGTTGATGGTGTTCTGGTTCATCGATGCGCCCGCGAACTTGCTGCCGAGCATCTACCAGGACGGCGTGCGCTGGTTGTCGATTCACAACCACTTCGGTGATTTCCGCGTGGGAGTGATCAGCGGCCGCGACCTGAACTACTTCGTGTGGTTCCCGGCGTTCTTCCTGTTTCTGACCTACACAGCGCTCGAGTCGATCCGCTGGCGGGGAGTGCGAAGCTCATGAACGACTCCAAGAGCCCAGCACGCGCAACCAAGCCGAAGCAGTTCATTCGTTCTAGCCGTCGTGTTACGCGTTGGACGTTCGTCGGGGTTCAACTTGTGGTCCTTCTCGGGTGCGCGGCTCTGGTGAGCTGGGTAGCCAACTACAACCCTGTGTCCTGGGACTTCACGGAAGAGCAGTTCTTCAGCCTGTCCGCGCAAAGCCGCGGCGTGCTCCAGACGCTCGACCAGCCCGTAGAACTGGTGGCCTTCGTGCAGGGCGGAAAGAGTGCCGGCATCGAGAGGCTTCTGCTCGCCTACGAGGAGGCTTCCTCGGAAGTGAGCTACAGGCTCGTCGACCCCGAAGCAGACCCGGCGCTGGCGGCTGCTCTTGGAGCACGAGGCTTCGGCCAGGTATTCGTCGATGCGGGCGGTGATGCTCAACTCGCCGCGGCCATCGATGAGCCCAGCATCACGAACGCAGTTCTTGCCGCGACTCGTGGCGAAGCCGTGCCGGTGTGCTTCACGGTTGGGCACGGTGAGCGGCGCGCCACGGATTCGAGCCGTGAAGGCCTGTCGGCTGCCGCGCTCACGATGACGCAGACGAACTACGGTGTCCGGCCCGTGAACCTTGCTACCGAGGAGTTGCCTGACGAATGTCGTGCGCTCGTCATCGCAGGGCCTGAAGCCGACTTCTTCGCAACAGAGATCGACGCGCTCGAGACATTCCTCGATGGCGGTGGACGTCTCAGGTTGCTGTTCGAGAGCCGCACGGACGTGCCGAACCTCGCCGCCTTCATCGGTGAGCGCTTCGGTTTCGAGGTCAACGACGACTTCATCATCGATACGGCGAAGAACGGGCAGCAGTTCAACCTTGGCGTGCAGTCTCCCCTGGTTGACGCCTACCAGCCTCATCCGATCACCGAAGACTTCGGTCTGATGAGCCTGTTCACGTTGCCCCGCTCGATCACGTTCGCTGACGAGAGGGTCTCAGGCCTCACGGCGTTGCCGCTCGCGATGACCTCGCAGGGTTCGTGGGGCGAGACGAGTGTCGAGCGCGGTCAGGTTTACACCTACGACGCCGAAACCGAGGTGCGCGGACCCCTGCCGCTCATGATCGCGGTCGCGGTTGAGGTTCCGGAAACGCCGCGCGCCTACCGAGTGCGCATGCGTGACGGCGGTGCGACCCCGTTGGGCGACCCCATCCTCGTGATCGGCGGTGACGCCGACTTCGTGAGCAACGGGTTCTTCGGCTGGCAGGGGAACGGCGACCTGTTCCTGAATTCGATCAACTGGCTTACCGGTCAGTCAGAGCTGATTTCGATCCGCCCCAAGGAAGTCGCCAACAAGCGCGTGCTCTTCACAGCGGAGAACCAGGCGTCGGTTTTCTTCCTGCTGGTGGTGCTGATCCCGATGCTGCCCGCGGTGACAGGTGCGGTCATTATGTTCCGGAAAGTGAAATAAGGGTTTTTAGAGGTTCTTAAGCTGTTACTGTAATCAGAAGTGACTTTTAAGGATCAATCGCGGCCAATAAGGTGCGATAAGGGTCTTATCGATGTATCAGGGTGACAACGAAAGCGGAATGCCGGTCAACGGGGGCACAAATGGTGCCCATTCCGGCAATGGTCACGGCGGCGCGGTAGCGACCGTCCGGCTTGGCGACTACCTCGTCGAGCGGGGCGTCCTCACCCCCGATCAACTGACCAACGTGCTGGATCAACAGCAGGCACGCGGCGGTGCACTGCTGGGCCAGATGCTTGTTCACCAGGGTGTACTGACCGAGGAGGGCCTGGCACGAGCACTTGCCGAGATCGCCGGCGTTCCTTTCCAACCTCTGCGGTTGCAGATGGTGCAGGACGCAGCGGTACAAGCCGTGCCGCGCGATATCGCTCCGCGCTATGGCATTGTGCCGGTGGCCATCGTCGGGCAAACGCTACGGGTAAGCGACCGCCGACCCATTCAACATCCTTGCCGTAGACGAGATCGAGCGCCGGACTCGGTTGCGCGTTCAGGTGATGTGCACCACCGAGACGGATATTCGCAACGCGGTGGATCACTTCTACGGTGGCGCCGGGGTGCTCGAGAACCTGGTGACCGAGACGGTCGATCGCCACGACGCCGAGGCGCAACGTGCGCGGAGCGGTGGCGGGCTGATCGTTGCCGAGGAGACGGTCACGGCCAACGAGTCGATCGTGCGTCTCGTGGATGAGGTGATTGAGCAGGCAGTGCGACGCCGTGCCACGGACGTCCATATCGACCCCGAAGAAGAGTCCGTGCGAGTGCGCTATCGCGTTGACGGTCTTCTACAGCCTGGGCCCATGCTGCCCAAGAAGCTGCATCACTCGATCATTTCGCGACTCAAGGTGATCGCCTCGCTCGACATTGCTGAGCAGCGGCTGCCACAGGAAGGCCACATCACCTATCGCACCGGCAACCGTGAGGTTGACTTGCGTGTTTCGTGTTTCCCGACCGTCTTCGGCGAGAAGATGGCCGTACGTGTGCTCGAGCGGCAGATGCTCTTTGGCGGTCTCGGTGATCTTGGCCTCGAAGGCCAGACGCTCGCCTATTTGCAGGACTCGATGGCGCGGACCAAGGGCATCGTGTTGCTCACCGGGCCTACTGGTTCGGGTAAGACGACAACTCTCTACACGATGCTCTCGAACCTCGACACGATGGCGAACAACATCGTCACGCTCGAAGATCCGGTCGAGTACCGCCTGCCTCAGATTCGTCAGAGCCAGATCAACAACCGCGCGGGCTTCACGTTCAGTGCGGGGATCCGCTCGATGTTGCGGCAGGATCCTGACGTCATCCTGCTTGGTGAGATCCGGGATCCGGAGACGGCAGGTCTGGCAATGCGAGCAGCCCTAACCGGGATCCTGGTTCTGTCGACGCTCCATACCAACGAGGCCGCGGGTACCTTCCCGCGTCTGATCGACATGGGCCTCGAACCGTACTTGATCGGCTCCACAGTGATCTCGGCGGTCGCCGAACGTCTGGTGAGGAAGGTCTGCCAGCACTGCGCCGAGCCCGTTCAGGCTGACGCCAGCATGCTCGAGAGCCTTGGCGTTTCCGACGAGTCGCTCGACGGCACATGGTTGCGCGGCGCCGGCTGCCGACAGTGCGGCGACACCGGCTACAAGGGGCGCACCGGAATTTTCGAGATCTTGATGGTGAGCGACGCGGTCCGTGCAGCGATGAAGGAAAGCGCGGACACCCGTGCCATCCGGCGCGTGGCCGTTCACGAAGGCATGCGGACTCTCATGCAGCACGGACTCGAGCGGGTCCGTCGCGGTGAGACAACCCTAGAGGAGTTGGCGCGCGTCGCGCGCGAATAGGCAATGCCGCGATTTAGCTACGTAGCCAAGAACGACACAGGCGCCGAGATCAAAGGCGTCGAGTCGGCCGTGTCTCGCGATACGCTCGCGGACCAGTTGGCCAACCGGGGTCTGTACCTGGTGAAGGCCAACAGTGGCAGCTTGTCTGGCATCCATATCGAGCGCATCACGCGCAAGGATCTGGTGGTCTTCACGTCGCAGTTGCTGCCGGTCGTCGCGACCGGCGTGCCGTTGCTGACGGGTCTTGAAGATCTCGAGGCCACGGTGGAGAAGCAGAAGCTTCGCAACGTCGTGCGTGGTCTGCGCGCTGGACTCGAGCGCGGCAGCAGCCTTTCCGACTCGATGGCTCGCTATCCGAGCGTCTTCACTGATGTCTATGTGAATACGGTGCGGGCTGGCGAGGAGTCGGGGAAGCTCGAAGAGGCGCTCGCGGAGCTTCGCGACTTCCTCGAGTGGCAGCTCGACATGCGCCAGCGGATTCGCAACATCCTGGCCTATCCGATCATGGTGGTCGGCGCGCTGCTCGCTCTGAACGTGGTTATCGTGACGATCGCGATCCCGCGCTTCCAGTCGGTGTACGCGAGCCTGCAGAACAACCAGGACTTCGATCTCCCGCTCCCGACACGATTCGTTCTTGCCTACAGCACTCTGTTCACCGAGTACTTGCCTGCCGTAACGCTGGTGCTCCTCGGTGCCACGATCCTGTTCCTGCTGTGGATCGGAACGTCGGCCGGACGTGTGAGCTGGGATCGATTGAAGCTACGGATTCCGATCTTCGGCGAACTGCTCCGCAAGGTCTCGTTCTCACGGTTCGCGCACCACTTCGGGACGATGTACGGCTCCGGCGTGAGCGTGACGCAGTGTCTCGAGGTTGTTAAAGGCGCCGTCGGCAACGCGTACATCGCCCAGGTTGTGGGCTACGTGAATCGCCGCGTGCTCAGCGGGCAACCGTTGGCTGTCGCCATGCGCGAGACAGGCGAGTTCCCGAGCGTGGTCGTCCAGATGGTCGGCACCGCGGAACGCACCGGAAGAATGGAAGAGGCGCTGCAAAGCGTGATCCGTTTCTTCGATCGCGAGGTCGACTCCACCGTCCGCCGCGTTACGACCTACATGGGTCGGATTCTGTTGGCGTTTCTTGCCGGCGTGCTCGTTCTGATGGGCACGGCGTTCTACCTGCCGCTCTTCCGACTCATCAACTCGATCCAATGAAGTATTTCAGCCTCAACACAGCACGGCGCGTGGCCGGCGATCAGCGTGGCATCACCATGCTCGAGGTCACGTTGATCCTCGCAGCGCTGGTGGTGGTATCGGCTGCCGCAGCTCCCACAGTCTTGCGCGTGGTCAACGATGCCAACGGCCGCAACGCGCGGGCCGAACTCGAAGGCCTGTACGACTCGGTGATGGGCGATATGGAAGCGCAGACCTACGGCTTCATGGGCGATCTGGGCCGCTTCCCGAACACGCTCGACGAGCTCATGATGCAGATCGATCAACCGTTCTTCGTCCGCTCCGAGATCTCTGGCGTGGGCTACGGCTGGAACGGACCGTACGTCAGTACCGGTCGGACGCCGACTGACTTTCAGATCGATCCGTGGGGCAACCCATACGACATCGGCGTCGCTGGCTACGGCCAGGTCCGCAGCTATGGCCCAAACGGCCTACCGGACGATGCCGACGACATTTTGTATCCGGCACTCCCAGTGGACCCGTACGGCTCGCTGATCGTGCTTGTGAAGGGTCATAGCGGTGAAGCGGTTGTGAACTCCCCAGAGGGCTGCACCGTGACGCTGCACTACTCGAATTCTGGTGAGGCCGCCACGGTCTTCACCGAGCTGCCGCCCTTTTCTTTTGAGTTCGTTCACCGCGGACTCCACGAAGTCGAAGCTACCTGCCTGGCCTTCACCGGAGAGCTGGTGACCGAAACCTCGGTCGTCGGAATCCGCGGCGGTGGCGCGCAGCAGACCGTTGAATTGCATCTGGAACTTGGCGAAGAGGCTTCGACCGGAAGCCCGGAGTCGGATCCGGCTAGCGACGTCGCCGCGGATGGCGACGACGCGGAGGTAACGTCATGGGACTGATGGATCGGTTGCGCGGAAAGCGCGGCACCCTGGGCATAGAGCTCGGCAGCACGGTCGCCGCGGCACAGGTCGTGGGCGATGATGCGCCGACTCTTCGGGCATCCGGACAGAGCGGCCATGCCGGTCTCGAAGGCGCGGCCATGGGCTCGTGGCTCGAGCAGTGGCTCGACACGATCGGTAGTACCGCCAGCTCGGCGCACGCGGTGGTGGTGGACGACGACTCGTACCACTACCTGGTGACCATGCCGCAGATGGACGCCAAGGAGCGTCATCTGGCCGCAGGTGCGGAGATCCGCAAGCTGTCGCCGGTACCGGCCGGTCAGCTCGCGTACTCGCATGTTGCGGTGGGCACGGTCGAGGAAGACGGCGTTGCCAAGGATCGAGTACTGATTGCCGCGGTTGAACGCGACGCAGTGTCGCGCGCCACCGACGCGATCGAAGGTGCTGGGCTCGAGGCCGACCTCATCACGACGGTCCCGATGGCGCTCGTCGATGCGCATCGCCTGCTCCCGTCGAGCAGTGGCGGTACAGCGATTGCCTATCTGTCGACTGGCCGCTCGTTCCTGCTGATCTTCCAGGACGGAGCGCTCGAACTGGTTCGAGACTTCGTTCTCCGCAGCGACGACCGCGATTTCGATCCCGCGGCGATGACCGACCTGGTGACGGCCGAGCTACGGCGCTCGTTCCTCTATTTCGGTCAACGCGCACAGGGCGCGAAGGTCGACCGGCTGGTCCTCACGGGTCCGATGTCCAACATGACGGATGTTGCCGCGCGCTTGCGCGAGGGCCTGGGTATCAGCGTTGAGCCATTCGATGTGTCCTCGGCCCTCGATCTGGGCAACGCGGATCCCTACGACCAGCCGGCACTGGCGACGGCGATCGGCGCCTCCTCGCTGGGTGCGGCTGGTGGCGGCAACCTGCGGGCGCCCGAAGAACTGACTGAGCGCACTGCGCGTCGCGCCGGCTCATGGCTCGGCTGGGTGGCGGCTGCGCTACTCCTCGTACTTGCAGGCCTGGCGATCTGGGCCTTTGTCGACGGCACCTTCGCGCGGAGTCGCGCGGACGACGCGCAGGCGCGCCTGGTTGCACGTCAAACCGAGCTTCAGAACGCGCAGAACGTGGCGGCGGAGCGGATCAATCACTCCATTCGCCAGCAGTTGCTCGAAGAACGTGAGTTCGAGTCGACTCTCCTGGAATCGGTGCTCCAGCGCGTAGCGCAGCGGGTGCCGGAGAACATCGCCTTGTACGACGTGATCCTCGATCCGGTGCCGGGAAGTGCCGGCGCGACCTACTGGGACGTTCAGATTTCCGGGCTCGCGCTCGGATCGAGTCGGGCTGGTTCTCAGAGCTCCTTCGCGCGGTTCTACGCAGTGCTCGAGAGCGACCCGTTGGTCTCGTCGGCGAGCGTGACCGAAGGCCTCTCCGTTGGCGATGTGACCTCTCGATCGGGCGTTGTTCCGCAACGGGGCGGTCGCGAGCGAGCGGCGGCGCGTCAAGCCAGTGCCGATCGACGCCGGATGATGACCGGTTCGGGCCAGACACGCACGACGAGAGGACGAACGACATTCGACGAGCTACCGCCTTTTGCGCCGACTCCGACGTCGGTGGAATTCGTCATTGAGTTGAGGCTGAAGGCAGTCTCGTCAGGAGAAGGCCGATGAGTTGGTCTGAGATCAGTCCCCAGATTCGCCTCGTCATTCTTGTGGCGTTGGTGGTCGTGGGAGCTTTCGTCTTGTGGTCCTTCGTTGTTGCGCCGCTGCGCGCCAGCGCTGCGACTGCGGGTCAGGACGCGCAGGTAGCCGTCGATCGCCTCGAACAGATCGAGCGTCAGATCGAGGCGATCCCGCCGGCGACACAGGGGGAACCGGCTGCGTGGCAGGCGTCCAATGACCAGGTCTTCGCATTGCTGGGGCCCGAAACGGACTTGCCCGTTTTCGTCGAAACCGTGACGCGTGCCGCCGACGCGCTGGGCGTCGAGGCGTACGTCACCATCGCGGATAGCCAGGCCGTGCAACCGACCCCGAATGGTAAGAGCACCGAACAGGTGATCGGCACGGTGCGCGGTGCACGGCGAATCGAGTTCTCGATCCTGGCGTTTGGCGACTACGACGCGCTCGGCAGGTTCGTCGGCGAGATCGGCCGTCTCGGGTGGGTTGCCGAGTTCGGTCCCGTCGAATTGTGGCGCGAGTTCCCCGAGATCGTCGCGGATATGACCGTCGGAGTCTACTTCCGCGCGAACGGCGATCCGGTCGCATCCGCGACAGGGCGGCCGATGCCGCAGATGGGCGGTCAGGGAGGTCGGCCATGACAAACAGAAATATTCTCGTCCTGCTGTCAGTGGTGTTCGTGCTGGTCCTGGCATGGAACGTCCTCTACTTCACGGGCGCGGTGGGTGGATTCGGGGATGGCCCCGGTGCGGTCGCCCCGCTCCAGCCAAACGAACAGTTCGACGTTCCCAACTTCGCCGGCAATCGCACTGGCCAGCCGACCCCAACGCGCCCGCGTCCGACGGCGCCCGGCGCCCAGGCGCCAGCTGCTGTAGAGCCACGCGAGACGGTTTCTGCCACGGCGCTCGCCTCTGACGCGAGCTGGGGCCGCAATCCCATGTTCACGCCTCGTGAGATCTGGGCGGTGGAGAACTACCGCGAGATTCCGGACGCGGTGGAAAACCCGCTCCCGGCTGGTGGCCTCTTGCTCTCGGCCGTGCTCGGCGACAGCGCAGGGCGCCGGATGGCCGTGATCAACGATGACGTTTTCGGAGTCGGTGACGTGGTTGCCGGCATGGAAATTATCGATGTCTGGGCTGACGCGGTTGTCTTCCGCCTCGGCACCGACACGCATGTACTACGAATGAACGACGCCGCTGTCCGACTGACGGTTCGCGGTGACGGGGCAGGTGGGCAGTGAAGCTCGAGAAGCGAACTCCTTCGGCCGGGGAGGCCAGGAATATGAAACGAAGCGAACGCCAGCGAAAGTTGACTCTGGTGGCGCTGCTCGTGCTCGCCGTCGGCATCTTGCCGGCGTGTGCCTCGGGCAGCTCCGAACCTCAAACGTCCGCGGCCGCGCCGCCGGCAACGCCGCCGACGTGGGGCGAGCAACAGGGCTCGGCACTCGGCGCGCCCGCGCCGATGATGAGCGAAGCCCCAGCGCTTGCTCTCGAAGAGTCGCTCGACGAGTCGGGCTACGACCCGAACAAGACGTATGACCTGCAGGTACGCGACACGGATGTGCGTGCCGTCTTGCTTGCGATCGCCCGTGAGTCCGACTTGTCCATCGTGATCGAGCCCGACGTAGCCGGCGCTGTGACCCACGACATCAAGGGCGTGACCCTGCCGGTGCTGCTCGACAGCCTGCTCAAGCCGCTTGATCTCGAGTATCGGGTCGAGGCCAGCGTGATCAAGGTACGCGGGCGCACGATGGAAACCCGGCTGTACTTCCTGGACATCGTCCAGACCGACCGTTCCGGTTCGCGTTCGATTGGCGTGAACACCGGCAACCAGGGCAGTACCGGTGGTCTGAATGGAGGCGGCGGTGTGACCGGTGGTATCTCCGGCGGACAGAACGGCGGTAGTGCTTCCGTCCAGTCGTCCGATCCCAGTTTCATGTGGGAACAGATCACCGAGGGTGTGTCGTTCCTCATGGGTAGCGGCTCCGGTGGCCTGGGCGGCGGGAACATAGATCCTCTCGATCCGTTCAACCGACGGCGCGGCGGCCTTGGCGGCTTCGGCGGCGGCGGCGGCGGCTTCGGCGGCGGAGCCGATGGCCCCGCACTCCACGTCAACCGCGCGGCGGGCACCATCATGGTGCGCCACTACACCGACACACTCGACGAGATTGGCGAGTATCTCGATTCGATCGAGAAGATCGCCCAGCGTCAGGTGCTGATCGAGGCGCAGATCGTCGAGGTTGTCATGCACGACAACTTCTCGGCCGGCGTGGACTGGACGATGGCCTTCGAGGATCTCGGCCTCGCGCTCGGTCAGAACGTTGGTGCCGGTGGTATCAACGTCTTCCAGGCGGCCATCTCGCGCGGCAACTTCAACGCCGTGATCGGCGCCTTCGCCAACCAGGGCGAAGTGAACGTGCTGTCGTCACCCTCCGTTGTGACGCTGAACAACCAGATGGCACTGCTGTCGGTGGGAACGCAGGAAGTGTTCTTCACCACGCAGACAGTCTTCAACGGTCAGGGCAACCTGGCTCAGACAATTACGACGCCGGGCACGGTGACCAATGGCGTCATCCTGTCGGTGACGCCGCAGGTTGCAGCCGACGGTTGGGTGACCATGAGCGTCCAGCCCGCCGTGACGAACCTGGCCGGTTTCGAAACATCGCCCAACGGCGATCGGTTCCCGCGCATGGACGTTCGCGTCAGCGATCACGTGATCCGGGTGCCCGAAGGCGAAACGATCTTCATCGGCGGCCTGCTCGAGGACGTGATCTCGGACGACGAGACCAAGACGCCCCTGTTGGGCGATATCCCGGTTCTCGGCAGCCTCTTCAAGCGAGTCGACCGAGAGTCGCGCAAGGCCGATCTGATCGTGATGATCACGCCGACCATTCTCAACGAGGATCGCATCCGCGAGCTCGTCCGCGATCAGCGCCAGCGCCTTGAAATGCGCCGCCGCTCGAAGGCGGGCAGCCGCGCGGGGCAGTAGGGGAAAGACGATGTACCGGGACTACTACGGGCTGATCGAGAAGCCCTTCCGACTCACGCCGGACCCGAAGTTCTTCTTCGGGCAGGCGGGCCACGCCGAAGCGCGCGACCTGCTGCACTACGGCATCCGTGAGCGCGAAGGCTTCATGTGCTTCATCGGACCTGCCGGCACCGGCAAGACCACGATGTTGCGCACGGCCCTCGAGAGTCTCGGTGATGACGCGGTGACCGCGATGATCTTCAACCCGCAGATCTCTGAAGAAGATCTGCTGCGGATCATCCTGGTGGACTTCGGCATCATCCCGCAGGCCGAATTCGACAGCGACGTCGCTCGCGCACTCGGTAAGCAGGAGATGCTTGAGTACCTCAACGGCTTCCTCTTGGATCTGTCCGCGCAGGGACGCACAGCGGTTCTCGTCGTCGACGAGGCGCAGAACTTGCCGCTCCCGACCATGGAGCAGATTCGCCTCCTGTCGAACCTGGAAACGAACAAACAGAAGCTGATCCAGATCGTTCTGGCCGGCCAACTCGGCCTACGCCGACTGCTCGAAACGCCTGAGCTGAGCCAGCTCGCGCAGCGCGTGTCTGTGCGCTACACGATGAACGCCTTTGGCGTCGACGACGTCGCGCGGTACGTGGAGCACCGGCTTCGAGTGGCGGGCAACTGTGGCGATGTGAGCTTCGATCCTACGGCGTATGCGGCGATTCATCGCTACAGCGAAGGCGTGCCCAGGCTGGTCAACTTGCTCGCCGACCGTGCTCTCTTGGCTGGCTACGCACAACAGTCAGCGGTTGTCACCGGTGCGATGGTTGATGCGGCAGCTACGACGCTCGAGCTAACGAGCGGATCTGTTCCGGTCGAACGCCCGGCAGCGCCCGTCGTTCCCGTGGCCGTTCCGGAGAAAGCACCGGCGGCCACTTCCGAGTCGCCCGCGGAATCGCCGGTCCCGAACTCGCACTCCAAGTACTTCGCTGAGCCCCCGCCGGTTGCCGACAATGGGTTCCGGCCCTGGCAGGCCGCTGTCGGAGTTGTGCTTGCTGCCGTGATCACGGTGGGCGGGTACACGGGATTGCAGTGGAGCCAGGTTCCGCAACTGCCGGCACCGGCGGAGTTTCGCGCCGAGGGTGGGTCCGAGCACTTCAACAGCTCGGCCCCGTCGCTCGCCCTACGTACCCCGCAGAGCGCCTACACGATCTATCTCAGTTCACACCGTGATCCCAGCGAAACCGCGCTCACGCAACTACAGCGCGACCTGGAAACGGGCGGATTCGACACGTACCTGGTGGCGGCGGATGTTGCCGGCCAGGGCACCCTTTATCGCTTGACCGTCGGTGCATATGCCGACCGGAGTGCAGCGGCCGCGGCCGCCACGCAACTCCGGGAAGCGCACGGCGTGGCCCATGCAGAGGCGGTCGCCGTCCCTGACGTGACCGGGAGTTGACCCCATGAGTGTGATCCTCGACGCGCTGAAACGAGTGCAGGACGAGAACCACCGGCGCGGGAACGTTGCCGGCGCCACCAACGACTACGAGACCGTGCGCGACTCGGAAGAAATGGTCGAGCAGCTGAGCCACTACGAGCCGGAGGAACCGGCGTACGTGGCTGAGCCGCGACGACTCTCGCCGCTCACGTGGATCGGGATCATTGCGCTCTGCTCGATGGCAGTGATCGCGACAGCTCTGTGGTGGTTCCAGCCGAACTTCACTGGCTCCCAGGCCAACGCAGGCCGGCCACTTCTCACGGATCTGCGCGAGGCGCAGACGGGAACCGCAGTGGCGCAGCCCGCGGCCACGAATGGGCCGAGTACCTCGAATCCCTCTGAGGCGATGAGCGACGGCGATGCGGCACGAGCTGCCGCACCGACGACTTCGGCCGCCGCTACGTCGGCCCGCGAAGAAGACGATCTTTCGGACCTGTCGTCGGCACTGCCGCCGGCGAACGTGGACAACCAGCCCGCAGTGCGCGACGAGGCGCCATCGTTCGACCTGCGCAGCTACGAATCGGAGCCACAGGTCCGCGAGGCCGCGAGCTCGACGTCGAGTCGGGCCACGGAGGGCACAAGCAATAGTGGCTTCACCCTGACCTCCAGCGACAACGCGCCGACGCAATCTCGCGAGGTGACACAGGCGCCTGTTCGCGCCGCGGCGCCAGCCAACGACAATCCGTTCGCTGCGCGTGAGCCGGAGGCTGTTGCCGAGCCCGCGAACCGGACACTGGTCGATCCGACTGTACGATCCGGCTTCCAGCGCGGATTGCAGTTGCAGAAGGCCGGCGACCTCGGCGGGGCGGAAGACGCCTATCTCCGAGCCCTGAAGCTGGATCCCGACAATGCTCGAATCAACGCCAATCTTGCCGTGCTCTACGAGGGGCAGGGACGTTTCCAGCTTGCCGAACGCCACCTGCGGAGAGCCCTGAACGTTGATCCCCAGAACGCGTCCGCTCACAACAATCTGGGCGTCGTGCTCTACCGCATGGGGAATCTCGACGGCGCGCTGATCGAGTTCAACCGTGCGCTGGCACTCGACGCCAAACAGCTCGATGCCTACACGAACAAGGGGCTCATTTTCATGCGGTGGGGCCGATACGAGGACGCGCGTCGCGCGTTCTCCCAGGTGATCGTCGCGGATCCGGAGAACGCCCTGGCCCACTACAACCTCGGGTTGGTCTACGAAGAACTGCAGATGTGGGATCAGGCGATCGACTCGTACTACCGATTCCTGGACACCGGAAGCTCCCAGCATCCCGACATCATGCAGTACGTGAGCCAGCGACTCCCCTGGGTCGAATCACGACTGGGCGATGGCGGTCGCTAAGGCGGTTCTGACAGCGTTCGCGGGCGGCCTTCTGGTAGCCGTGATCGCGGTGTCGGACCCAGCACTTGCCCAGACGTTGCCGTGTGTCTATACCGCTGCGGACGGCAGCGTTGTGATCACAGACAGCGCCGACGACCCCAATTGCCCGAACGCGCCGGCAAAGCGCAAAGGGCCGACAACGGTTCGTACTCCCGGACGACTGAATGTCGATATGGCGGTAGCCGAGGCGATCTCGCTCGCTCATGCGGCGGCGCAGCGGCACCGAATCGACCATCGACTGGTGGAATCGCTGATCGAAATGGAGTCGTCCTTCGATCACCAGGCCGTATCCCGCGCTGGTGCGATGGGTCTGATGCAGTTGATGCCCGCGGTGGCGCGTCGCTACGGCGCGGAAGATCCGTTCGATCCGGCGCAGAACGTCGATGCGGGCGTTCGATATCTGCGCCGCCTCCTGCTGCGGTATGCCGGCAGCGTGGAACTCGCGCTCGCCGCGTACAACGCTGGGCCGGGAGCCGTTGACAAGTACGACGGCGTGCCGCCCTATGCGGAGACCCAGCAGTACGTGATGCGGGTGATCTATCGCTATCGGCAACGTGTCGACGGGCGACCGCTCCACTAGCGCCTACTAGTCGGCGGTCGCGCGATCGCGGGTAATCCCAGCCCCTTCCATGATCGCGGGAACCATCTCGTAGCGCTCGAATGGTGGCATCAGATAGATGCCTCCTACCATGTCCTTGGCACGCTCCACGAGTTCCACGGCTACCTCGACGCCCATTTCCGCCTGTGCAGCCTTCGACGCGCTGACGGCCTCTTCGTCCGTGCCGCGCGATTCGCCGGCGGCGTTCATCCGAACGCGGATGTCTTCTGGGATATCGATCCCCGGCACTTCGTTGTGCAGGAACTCGGCGTGCCGGGCGGTGCGCAGCGGCAGGACGCCAAGAGCGACGGGCAGGTGAAGCCCGCGAATGCGTTCGAGGAACTTCTCGAGCGTCTTGAGTTCGAAGATTGGCTGCGTGTAGACGCAGTGGGCGCCCGCGTCGGCTTTGCGATGGAGGCGTTCGATTTCTTCGTCCATGTTCTCGGCCATGGGATTGGCGGCAACCGCGATGTAGAACGATGTAGGTCGGCCGATTCGGTTCCCCGCCATGTCGCGGCCTGCGTTCATCCCGGCCACGACACGAGTCAGCCCCGTGGAGTCCACTTCGAACACAGAGGTCGCCTTCGGGTAGTCGCCGATGGCCGTTGGGTCGCCCGAAACGATGAGTATGTTGCGCAGACCGAGTGCCGCGGCGCCGAGGATCTCCGACTGCATGCCAAGCACGTTCCGGTCGCGGCAGGCGTAGTGCATGATCGATTCGATCCCGACTTCCTGCTCGATCTGATGGCAGATCACCATCGGGTGCAGGCGTAGGCGGGCTCGCGCCCCGTCGGTGATATTGACTGCGTCGACACCGTGCGATTTCAGATAGCGGGACCCGTCCACGAGCGTCTGCATGTCGTGGCCGCGCGGAATGTCCATCTCGACCGTGACGACCAACTCGCGGCCCATGCGCCGCGACAGGTGCGATCGTTCGCTGAGTTCGGCGGGCTCGCGGGTCGACTCGATGTGGGCGATGCGGTGCAGGGGAGCTGGCGTGCTGCCTGCATCTTCGACGTGTTCTTCAAGAGCGGTCGCCATCGCGCGAACGTGCTCTGGAGTGAACCCGCAACAGCCGCCGATGAGCCGCGCTCCGATCCGGGCAAACCGAACCGCATGGTCGGCCAGGTAACGGGGGGAGGCTTCGTAATGCACCGTGCCGCGCTCGCGCACTGGAACGCCTGCCGTCGGAAATACCGAAAGCGGTCCGTCCGCGGCCAGCGCCATGCGTTCCATGATCGCCGTGTACGCGTGCGGGCCGAGCGAACAGTTCGCGCCGATGACGTCGGCGCCGAGTTCAGTGAGTGCCTGGACTACTTCGCCCGGGAATTGCCCCATGAGGGTCATGCCATCTTCGGTGAACGTCTTCTGGGCGATCAGGGGCAGATCGCAAGCTGCCCGCACACCCTCGACCGCGGCCTTCATCTCGGCCATGTCTGCGATCGTCTCGATGATGATCGCGTCGACGCCGCCTTCCGCCAGGTACTCCGCCTGCTCCTGAAAAGCCGCTCGCGCGTCATCCAGATTGATGCGTCCGATCGGTGCAAGCGGTCGGCCGATCGGTCCGACACAGCCGAGGATCCAGGCGCGATGCTCGCTCGCCTGGCGCGCCAGGCGAGCGCCGTGCACGTTGATCTTCCGCACGCTGTCTTGCAGTCCGTGCGCCGCGAGCCCGAGTCGGTGGGCGCCGTAGGTATTCGTGCGCAGCACGTGAGCGCCCGCAACGAAGTACTCGGCGTGGATCTCTTCCACGAGCTTCGGTTCAGAGAGATTTTGCTCGGGAAAGCAGCGATCGAGCGGCAGGCCGGAACGGGCGTGGATATACGTGCCCATGGCACCGTCGCCCACGAGGACGCGCTGCTTCAGCGCGGTCAGGAATTCGGTTTCTCTAGCGTCCATGTGCAGATCGTAGCAGTCCGCGGGCGACGTCGGCCGCGGTTCAGATGCGAGCGCGACGAAGCCGGAGGGCGTTGCCGACCACTGTCAGCGAGGACAACGCCATGGCGAGCTCGGCGATCACAGGATGCAGGAGTCCAAGCATGGCCAGAGGAATCGCGACGACGTTGTAGAAGAACGCCCAGAAGAGATTCTGTCGAATCGAGCGGAGCGTCGCGCGGGCCAACCGAACGGCGGTCACCGCGGCGCCGAGGTCGCCGCGAACCAGAGTTATGTCCGCAGCTTCGATTGCGACGTCCGTTCCGGTGCCAATCGCCACGCCCACGTCAGCCTGAGCCAACGAAGGCGCGTCGTTGATCCCGTCGCCAACCATCGCCACGCGATGACCTGCCTCCTGGAGGCGTCGGATGTGGTCGAGCTTGTCCTCGGGGAGGAGGTTGGCTTCAACACGCTCGATCCCCACCGCGTCGCCGATTGAGGCGGCGGTGCGCCCGTTGTCTCCCGTGAGCATCACCGGGGACAATCCGAGTTTGCGCAGAGCCTGGACGGCGGCGCGACTACCTGAGGCGAGAGGGTCGTTGATCGCGATCACACCCAGGGGGCTATCGTCGCGGGCGACCGCCACGACAGTGTGGGAGGCGTCCTCGGCGGCGGCGGCCAGGTCGTCGAGCGGTCCGGTCACGACTCCCTGCTCTCGCAGGAAGCGCAGGCTTCCAACGCGCACGGTGCTGCCCTCGACGGTGGCCTCGATTCCGCGGCCGGTGACCGCAGTGAGCTCGCTGAGCGGCGGAAGGGAGTCCGCGTTCTGCTCCGCGGCATTCATGATGGCGCGAGCCAGCGGGTGTTCGGATCCGGACTCGGCGGATGCAGCCCAGCGCAGCAGGTCTTGCTCTGTGTGGCTCCCACAGGGCGACAGCCCAACCACCACCGGCTTCCCCTCCGTGAGAGTTCCGGTCTTGTCGAAGGCGATCGTGTCGGCCTCCACGAGTGCTTGCAACGCCGCTCCGGAACGAAACAACACACCGTTCTCGGCTGCACGACCCGTGCCCACCATAAGGGCGGTCGGGGTGGCCAGCCCCAACGCGCAGGGGCAGGCAATAACGAGGACGGCAACCGCGGCGAATACAGCCATCGAGACCCTGCCGAGATCCTGCCCGATCCAGGGGACGAAGTCGGCCAGCGCGGCGGCTGCCGAGCCCATCATGTCCGGGAGCAGGAGCCAGGCCCCCAGTGTGGCCAGCGCCAATCCGAGCGCCGTGGGCACGAAAACAGCGGTGACACGATCGGCCAACAGTTGCACCGGCACTCGCGACGTCTGGCAGTCCTCGACCAGCCGGACGACCTGCGCCAGGAACGTCTCGGCACCTACGCGCGTTGCCTCGACCAGCAGGCGGCCGTGTTGGTTGACCGTCGCTCCGATCACCTCGTCGCCGATCGTCTTGGATACCGGAATTGATTCTCCCGTGGCCATCGACTCATCGATCACGCTCGAACCTTCGGTAATTCGACCGTCGGTCGGGATCTTCTCGCCAGGGCGAATCACCATCACCGCACCGCGAACCACCTGATCGATCGGCACCTCGCGTTCTTCGCCGTCGACGAGAACTCGCGCAGTTTTTGCGCCCAGCTCGATCAGGCGACGGATGGCTTCCGAGGCGCGACCCTTGGCGCGAGCCTCCATGTAGCGGCCGGTCATGTGGAAAGCCATGATCATCGCAGCGATGCCGGCGAAGCTGGTCAGCGACGAGAACAGAGCAAGAAGTCCTGTGAGGTAGGCAGCCAGGGTGCCGAGCGCGATGAGCACGTCCATGTTCGGAACGCTGCGCGCAGCAGCGGCGGCCGCGCCCGCCATGGTTTCGCTGCCGACAATGAAGACGACCGGGAACGCGAGCACCAGCATCAAGAGCTGGTGCAGGAGCGGCGAAGGCCACGGTGAACCGAACATCCAGCTTCCGGCCATGATCAGCATGATCGGAAGGGTGAACAGCCACGCGAAGAAAAGGCGACCCTGGGCCTCACGAACCGCCGCACGATCGCTCGATGGCAGCGCCGGTGCCGTATCAGTCAACGGCGCGGTGGCTTCGAATCCCGCGCTTTCGACTGCTTTCACGAGCGCAGCGATATCGACCGGGTCCTCGGCGAAGTCGACTCGCGCCTGTTCAGTGGCGAGATTCACGTGTGCGTCGGCGACGCCGGGCACCGCGCGCAGAGCCTTTGACACGCTGGTCGCACAGCTCGCGCAATGCATCCCTACGATGCTGATTTTCTGGCTCGTGGTGCGCGTCACGAAGGGCCCTCGCGGCTGAAATCAGTCAACCTCTGCGCCGCCGACTGGCGGCGCCGCAAGCTAGAGCGCGCCGGCGGCCTCTGTATCGAGACGTCTGAAGCGTTCGAATACATCGGCTTCCTCGTCCGCGCTGAGGCAGTGTTCCGCCACCAGGAAGAGGATCTGATCTTCCTTGAGCAGGTGCTCGAGCACCAGATGGACGATGTAGAGCCCGTAGCCGCGCAACATCTGAGCAGCGAACGTGTCGGACTGGTCCTCGCGGCACTCCTCGATCGCGTCCTTGAACTTGCCGCTCATGATCTTCAGATCTTCGTGATCGGCGATCCGTCCATCGAGGTTCAGTTCGCGGTCCAGGTGCGGCGCGAGAACCGGGAAGAGTCCTTCTTCTTCCTTGCGATGATGCGCGGCCATTTCCAGATCGATGCGCTGTGCGAGATCTTCCACGCGATCCAACACCGAGGGCACAGCGCCACGGTCGCCGAGCATTTCGAGAGCTTCGCTCAGGGCACTGAGACGCTCTTCGATGCGGCGATGTTCGTGCTTGAGAACGTCCGTGGGACGGAGCGCCCTGGGGTGGGTTTCGGCTGCGGTCATCTGGAGTCCGTGTGCGCCGACGGTGCATATCGACGTAAACCTGAAAGTCTTGTCCAGTATAGGCAGGCCCGATAAGGGGCGCAAACGACGCAGTTGGTTGCGTTCGAGCGGTCGCTACCGGTAGTTTGGTCGGGAATGTGGGGATCAGCGTTCAGGTTCGTGGGGGCGAACATGTCGCTTTGGCGCGTCGAACAGGCCGCAGACTATCTGGGCATCCGACCGAAGACACTCTATGAGTGGGTTCGGACCGGTAAGGTGCCGCATCGGAAGCTTGGCTTCAATGTGCGGTTCGATCCCGAGGAACTGGCGTGCTGGGTTGTCGATCAAGGCGCCGGCGTCCAGGCCGTGGACGACGATCTGAGCGACGCTGCGCGCGATGCGGTGCGTCAACTACGCCGGCTTGAGACAGACCTCGCGGGCCATCTGAGCTTTCCTCAGCGTCGAGAACTTCGCCAGGTCGCGGCTCGCCTGGAGCAGGCGGCCGCGCAAGGCTAGGACGCTACTTGCCGTCGAGCTTCGAAAGGATCGCTTCCATGTGCCACTGGACCACGCGGTCATAGTGCTGTTTGATCAGCTCCATGCGGAGGTGGCGAGTGTCTGGATCGGTCGCTTCGCGGTATTGGTGGATCGAGTCGCGTAGCTCGTCGCCGAGTGTGTCCACTCCGGTGACGAGTTCCGGTCGGTTCGACGCCGACCAGTCGCGAAACTCCTGCCAGCGAGATAGGTAGTTGTCGAGCTTCATGTGCCTCCCTTCCGTGCCTGACTATATCACCGGATCGGCCCGATCTCGAAACGGCCGCGGAGCCGCCAAGGCCGCTGTCGGAGCTGCCTTGCTGCTGGTTGCGGCTTCGGGCTGTGCCCGGCCCGCGACCGGCGCCAATGCTGCAACGCCGCAGACTGAGAACCGAATCGAGCAGGCGCTGCAGACCGGGGACGTGGTGACCGCCTTGGGGGTCGCACAGGACTATGAGCGTCGTGTTCCGGGACCAGAGGCATGGTCGTACATGGGGCGGGCCCTGTGGCGACTGGGTGAACTGCAGCGCGCCGAAGGGTTCCACCGTCGATCCGCGGGCGATGCGCATCCGGAGGGTCAGCTTGGCCTTGCTCGGGCTCTGGCCGCGCGAGGCGAGTTCGAGGCTGCACTCGAGTTGGCCGACCCGAGCCTGGCCGTGGGCTCGATGAGTTCGCGCGCAGCGAGCTTCGTCGGATCTATCTCCTGGCGTCTCCTGCGGCCCGCCGCTGCGGCCGAACAGTTCGAGCGCGGTGCGGCCACAGCCACCGCCGAGACTGCAAGGCGGCTGAACCGCTGGGCGCATCTGCTACGCGAGGCTCCTGCCGGCGCCTGGGCCTGGCGCGGGACGGCGGGCGTAGTGCCAACGGCGCTCGAGAATGGCAGCACCTGGGCGGAGGTCAGGATTGGCGGCCATGCGGCGCGCCTTCGTGTTGACCCATACGCGTGGCGCTCGAGCATCACGCCGACATTCGCCGACCGTGCTGGTCTCTCAACCGAGAGCCAAATCGACGCCCTCCACGTTCAGCTCGGTGGCATTGAGGCGATGGTTCCGATGCGTCGGAGCCCTGAGGGTGAGGGCGACGGAGTACTGGGGTTCGACGTGCTGTCGCGCGTGCGATGGATGTGGACGCCCACCTCCGGCTATTTACTAGTGGGGGTCGCAGGCGATGAGGCGGAGGAGGTTCTCTTCCAGCGTGATCTCGAGAGAACTCACTGGGTCCACGCGCGAGTAATTATCGACGGGCTCGACGCTCAATTGGTTGTATTCCCGCGCGTCGGCGCGCGGCCTGTGGCGGCGACCCTAGCCTTTGTAGGCGCAAACACCGTTGCGACGCACACCGCTGTGGCCGTTACCGAACGCGAGGCGCTGGCGTTGGGAGAGACCGTCGAACTGCTCACGAGGGTGGGGGGGTGGAGCGACTCGGTGGCATACAGGGTCGGACCCGAGATGATGGCTGCGCGCCAGGTACCCATCGCGACGCCTGTGGTCTTCGGCGCCGAATTCACCTCGGGCTGGACCTGGCGTTGGTCACCCTCCGCACGTCAGCTCGCCATGATCCGGCCTCGATAGCCTCGGCCAGCGGCCCGGTCAGGCGGGCTCGCCCTCGATCCGGTACTTGCGAATCTTGTGGTAGAGCGATGTGCGCGGAATCCCGAGCACGTCGGCGGCTTTGCTCTTGTTGCCATTCACGGCGTCGAGCACCCGGCGCACGTGGGCGGCGATCACGCCATCCAGCTGAGCGTCGGTCAGATCCAGCTCGCTCTGCGGCCGCGGCGCCGGGGGGGGCGCCTGCCTCGCGCTACGCACCATGTTGGGCGGTAGGTCGTCGATCCCGATCCGATCTCCATCGCATAGCACGGCGGCGCGGCGCACCGCATTGCGCAGCTCGCGGACATTCCCTGGCCAATGGTGACGGCGCAGCAAACTGGCGGCCTCGGAACTGAACTCCGACGGGCCTGCGCCGTTGTCTTCGCGGAAGTCGACCAGAAAGTACGACGCCAGTAGCGGGATGTCCTCGACGCGCTCACGAAGCGCCGGAACCCGGATGCCAAACACGTTGAATCGATAGAACAGGTCCTCGCGGAAGGTCCCACGGTGGACCAGATCTCGTAGATCCTGGTTGCTGGCCGCAACGATGCGTACATCGACGCGGTGTGCGGAGCGGTCCTCTCCGACCTTCTGGATCTCCCCGTACTCCAGCGCGCGCAGCAGCATTACCTGAAGCCTGGGACTCATCGCCTCGACCTCATCGAGGAACAGCGTGCCTCCATCCGCGAGCTGCATCTGGCCTGCTTTGTCCCGGTGCGCGCCGGTGAACGAACCCTTCACGTGGCCGAAGAGCTCAGATGCCAGGAGTTCTTCTGCGAACGCGCCGCAGTTGACGATCATCATGTCGGCATCGCGCCGTGGCGAGAAGTAGTGGATCGCGTGAGCGAGGAGTTCCTTGCCGACTCCGCTCTCGCCGGTCAGCAGCACCGGCTCACGAGTCGGCGCGACCCGCTTGACCATCTCTTCGATCCCACGGATCTCCGCAGAGACGCCAACGATCTCGACGTTGTAACCGCGCTTGCGGGAGTAGCGGGTGAGCCACAGGCGCGCGATGACCAGGGAGATGGCTTCTGCGAAGTCCTCGAGCCGCTCGCGGTGCTCGTCTGTGTAGTGATCGCGCTCGCGGCTTTCAACCGACAGCACGCCGATCGCCTTGCCCTGCAGTCGAATCGGCACGATCAGGTCTGCAGCCACATCCCGGAAGGCCGGGAAGTAGTAGGGATCCTGGCTCACATCGTTCGACATGTAGGTCTCATTGTTGTGATAGACCCACGTGATGATCCCGGGCGACTCCTTGTCGAGCTGCAGCAGGTTGGGGAGATCGTCGAGGAGTTCCCCCTCCTCTCGATGCGCGACGATCCTGACCTCGCCCTCCTCGCGCTCCATGATGAAGATCGAGCCGTAGTCGCTGCCGGTTACCTGTTTGGCGACGTCGACGAAGTCGGCCAGCACGGGCTCGAGGACGTTGTCGTCCGACGGGTAGGCGCCGAGGCAGACCTTCTGAAGAATGTCGCGAGAGAGCGTGGCGTCGTTGTTCATATCCTGATTGTGACCGTATTTCGACGCCGTCCGCAAGTCGTCGTCCGTCGCCGGTCGATTGTGGTCAGGTTCGGGCACACGGCTGCCTCAGGCGGCACGCAACGCGTTCTCTAGCGACGCGGCTGGGTTCGCGTCGGGCCTGCGAAACCCCTTGGCCCCGGCGTTTTCCAGGATCCGAACCAAAATGAGCGGATCGTTCTTGCGACTGTTCGCAACTTTGGCATCGAGATTGCTTTGTAGTGGGGTACCGGTCGGACAGCGACTGGGCTGGCTCGCGTAACCGGGGTTACGTCGGACGGAAGGGGAAACAGGGGACCCTCGCTCTGAACCCGGTGAGCTGGCCCGGTGGCTGTCCGACCGGCTTTTCCGTGCCCGCGGCTTGGCCGCGCCGACGCACGATTGGGCGCGAACTGTTCCTGCTAGAAGCGGAACATCATGATGCCGGCGATACGCCGCATCGAGTGCAGGCGATCGAAGAATCCGCCTGACGACGTCGTGATCGCGCGCATCTCGCGGTAGTCGGCTCGGAACGAGAGTTTCTCGTCGAGGTAGTACCTCACGCCGAATCCGAAGGCGATGAGGCCGCCCGTCTCACTGGCCTCGCTGGCATCGATACCGAACTCAGGCAGCGCCGCGGCCACAGAATCACGCAGCTTTTCTTTCGCGTGAAACACGCCGCCACCTATCGCCAGGTACGGAACCATTCGCGTCGCCCTCGATCCCGACTGCAGGATCAAATTGACCAGGCCGTGATACACCTCGCCGTCGGGTCCTCGCGTGAAGGCGCCCTCGAACTCGAAGCCAACGTTCGACGTGGACCGCTTGAACCAGCCGACCGTGAGCCCGAACTGCCCGGACGCCGAGCCGCGTAGCTGCACGCCAGCAAGAACTCCGAGTGCGAAGCCTCCTACCGGATCGCGGGGCGGTGCCTGAGGGCTCACTCCGGTCTGAGGCGGCGCGAGTCGGAAGCCACCTGAAACGCCCATCGCAGGTGGGGCGAACGACTCTGACGGCACGGCTTCCTGGGCGAGCACCGACACCGGCAGTAGCAGCGCGAAGGCTGCGAGTGCGAAGCGTTGCGATCGTTTCAGCATGGTGTCGTTTGCTAGTAGAGGACGGCGCTGCCGGCCGGGAACGTCTCGGTACGATTGACGAAGCCAATGATCTCGCCGCCCTGCAGGCCGGCTGGAAGAACCGCCTCCAGGACGATGAGCTGCGACTGCGCGGCGAGGTCGTTGAAACGACCCTCGAGGCTGATTCGGACGATTGCGCCAGACAGGTCACGCGGGAAGGTGAGCCCATCCGGAGGATTCAGGAGCAGGTCGTCGCCCGGTCGTTCGGGTTGCGGGAACTGCTCGAAGTTGGCGCAGAACCGACAGAAGTCGTCGCGGTCATCCGGAACCTCGAAGCGGCCTAGGTTGAGGTTCTGTCCATCGATCTCGATGAAGGTTTCGTATTGGAGCGCTGCCGTCGTGTCCGGCACGACGAGCGAAGGCGCGCCGGCGGCGTCCAGCATCCAGACCCCGGAATTCTCGTTCGTATTGGGTCCGTCGGTCGGCGTGAACACCCGTAACGTGCCGCTACTCGACGTGATGCTGGACGAGATCGGTACGGTCAGAGATGCCACGCGATCGATGAACGTACCGGACAGGATCTGCGGCCCGACCGGCGTGTCCGCGGTGTCGGGGGATGTCTCGATCGTCACGATCACGCCCTGAAGCGTGCGTAGCGCGAATTCCTCGGTGCTGAACGAGTCGACCGGTGTGCCCGAGCCGTCCACCATTTCGCCGGTCGTGGGATCAATGAAGAAGGCTCCCAGCCTGCCGGCCTGGTTTCGCTCGCGCAGACCCCAGAGGACGTATCCGCCTTCGCCCTCGCCGAGCGGTACGAGGCCTGCCAGCGTAACGCGCACAGCCTCAACCTCCCCCAACGCTCGGGGTAGGGGAGTGATCTCGGTCGGTGTCTGGTTGCAGGCAACGAACGCGAGCAAGCCGCAGGCGGCGATCGCGCGCCCGATGTGGCGCATGGGACGGTGCAGAATCACGCGCTTTCTTCCGGCTTGTCGAGAGACTCGAGAATCAATCCGTAGATGGCTTCCAGGTCGCTGAGGTCGTCATCGATCGCGCTTTGTAGCGCTTCGACGACGCGTCCGCGCGGGACACCGTGGTCGTCGAGCCACGCGCGGGCGTCCGACCATGTTGGTAGCCAGGCAATCCGCTCGTGCAAGCTCTCGTCGCCGCCGACGGTGCGAGCCATGGCGTTGGGACTGCTGATCAAATGGACTCCTGCCTGAAACGGCGAGGCGGCCTTGATGATGCCGTCAATGTCAAACACGTAGTGCCCCGCGTGCGGGGCCCAAATCAAACCAGCGCCGCGCAAACGGGTGACCATCGAGATCTCTGAGTCGGTAAAACGCATAGACGGGCGATTGTAGCAGCATCGGGCATTCTCTCTTCGACCGGCAGGGCAGCGATTTGCCCTAGGTCGTTAGACGCGGCTCGCCCGGCTGCAGTCGACGAATCCGCGCATCGAAGGCTGCGGAGTCGTAGATTTCGGGATTGATGCACTGCGGTGCGGCCTCCCCGCGGAGCATGGCGACAGCGTTCGTCGCCGCGATCCGGGCCATTGCGTCTCGTGTTCCGCGGGATGCACTGCCGATATGAGGCAGCAACACCGTGTTGGGAAGCTCTGCCAACCCAGTAGCCATCGCGGGTTCGTGCTCGTAGACGTCGAGTCCGGCCGCTGCGATATCGCCGCTCGCCAACGCCTCAACGAGAGCCTTCTCATCCACTACCGCACCCCGAGAGGTGTTCACGAGCACGGCCGAGGATCGCATGGCGCCGAGTTCAGCAGCGCCGATGAGATGGCGTGTGGTCTCAGTGAGAGGGACGTGCAGCGAGACGAAATCCGACGTGGCCAGCAGTTGTTCCAGCGAGACAGCTGCTGCGAGACCCGAACGTTCAACGCGTTCCGGCGCGCTCGGGTGGTGGGCGACGACGCGCATCGAGAAGCCCTGTGCGCGACGCGCGACCGCCTGGCCGATGCGTCCAAAGCCGATGATTCCGAGTTGTTTCGTGGCGCCCTCGCAGCCGGGCGATACATCCTCGCCGAGCAACAACTTTGGACCCCATAGCCGGTAGTTGCCCAGTCGCATGTACCGGTCAGCTTCGACGACACGCCGAGCTGCGCCCAGAAGCAGCGCCCAGGTGAGATCAGCGGTCGACTCGGTGAGCACATCGGGCGTGTTGCTTACCGGGATACCGAGGCGAGTGGCGGTCGGCAGCTCGATGTTGTCGTGACCGACGGCGTAGTTGGCGATCCCGCGCAGGTGCGGAGCGCCCTCGAGGAGGGTGGCATCAATGCGTTCCGTGAGAAGGCTGAGTAGCACGTCACAGCCTCGAAGCCATTGGGCGAGGTCATGGTGTGCGGGCGCATCACCAGCACCGCCCCAGACCTCGACGTGGGCGCCGGCAGCCCGCAAGAAGTCCAGACCGACGTCCGGGATCGGCCGCGTCACGAAGACGCGACCAGAGGTCCCGCTAACCATCGAGGATGACGCCCACGCCGTGACGGAATACCGCGCTGCCGCCGAGATAGGCCGTCACGACGACGCTTACTGTTCCGACCGCGATCAGCAGCCAGTAGAGACCGGCGTTGCGCTCGGGTACGCGGCCGCCGGCGATCAAACGCCAAACCGCGGCGGGAGCGAACGCGGTGAGCGTCACAAGCCCGGCGTTGCGGTGATTGAGCACTAGGGCCTCGGCGGCACCAGTTGGAGCGGCCGCGTCGTAGGCCGCATAGCCGGAGATGGCGGATAGCGCCGCGGCGCCTGCTCCAAACACGAGGGTCCAGGTGGCGACCACGCGGAATTCGTCTTCCTCAGCAAGCTGAGCCAGCACTTCGCAGGCCACTGACGTGAGCAGCAGCGCGACAGCGAAGTCGACGATAACTGTGTGTGGCAGCACCGCGGGTCTAGGCCAGTCCCAACTGCGACTCAGCCTCTGCGGGGTCGGCCACCTTCACCACGCAGAGTGCGCGCGAGTTGCCGGATCCAGCAGCGGCGTAGGCGTACTCAACGTTGATGCCTGCCTCTGCGAGCTGCACCGCGACCTTGCCCAACGCGCCGGGCTGGTCGGACACCTCGATCGTCAGAACATCGACGGATGAGAACGGCAGGTTCGCGTCGCGCAGAACGGTCTCGGCCGCGTCCACATCGTCAACCAGCATACGGACGACGCCGTAGTCGCTCCCTTCGGACGTGGACATCGCGCGGAGGTTGATGCCGTTGTTCTCGAGCGTGTTGCAGAGAGTGGCAAGCCGTCCCGGGACGTTTTCCAGAAAAACGCTGATCTGTCGCATCAGAGGCATGTCTGATCAATCCGTTCGTGTTGTCGCAGCCGGCCGGGCAACGCCCTAGCCTGCCGCTGTCCTTTCCACGAATACGCCGCGTGCCGCAGCGTATTCGAGCCGGTGGATTTCTCCGCCGACACGTAAAACCAGAAGTCCATCGTCGCTGGCAGACTCGACGACTTCGACCATCGCGTCGGGGCGCAGGCCGAGCCTGCCGAACTCCCGAAGCAGGCCTCCGTCGTTGTCGCGCACGCGGCGAACCCAGGCGGTTTCGCCGGCACCGAGCTCGACCAGCGAGGGGTGCGTCGATTCGTCCATTGTGCCATCGCTCGACGGAATGGGCGCGCCGTGCGGGTCCGTTGCCGGACTCTCGAGCAGCTTGTCGAGACGACGTACAAACCGTGGGCTGACGGCGTGTTCAAGTCGCTCAGCTTCCTCGTGCACTTCATCCCACGGGTACTCGAGAATCTCGACCAGAAAGCGTTCGATGAGACGGTGCCGGCGAATCATTCGGCGCGCGAGCTTCTCGCCCTCGTCCGTGAGTTGAACGCCGCGATACGGCTCGTGGTGTAGGAGCCCGAGCGTCGCCAAGCGGCGCATCATGTTGCTCACGGAGGCTGGCCGGACGTCGAGGCGGTCGGCGATCGCCGACGTTTGCACGAGCCCGCCGTCAACGCTGAGCTTGAATATCGCCTTGATGTAGTCCTCGATGGACTCCGAAGACATCGTCACGCTTCTCCGAACTGCCAGGCCGCGCCACGCGCTGCCAACTCAGCTTCATCGATACGGGTGAGCCTACCATCGCGCATCACCTCGTCACCGCCAACGATCACGTCGCGCACAGCGCCGCGCGCCGCCATGGAATTCACGACGTTGTTGAGCAGCGCCGCCGGATCGAGGTTGTGGTGCGGTAGTAGCGACAGGTCGTGCGGATCCACGACAACGGCGTCCGCCCAGTAGCCGGGCGCCAGCTTCCCGACGGGAATCCCCAGCACGTGACCGCCGTTGCTTGTCGCCATTTCGAACGGGTAGTTCACGGTCTCGGCATGATCCGCGGCAGCCGGTCCGAGAACGTTCATGCGGCGCTTGTCGACTCGCTGAAGCCACTCGGCGAAGCGCGCCTCCTGCCAGAGGTTCACCTGGTGGTTGGCGCAAGGCCCGTCACAGCCCAGGCCGATGGTCACGCCGGCGCGCACCATGGCCTCGGTGTCCGTGATGCCGTCACCCAGTGCCATGTTCGAGATCGGGTTGTAGGCACACCCGGCCCGGGCATTTCCGAGCATCTCGATTTCTTCGGTGTCGAGCCAGCAGCCATGCACCACCACGAGTCGGTCGGAAACGACGCCGAGTTTCTCGAGCGCGCGTCCGGGAGTCGTGCCGTACTCCGCGCGGGCGAAGGCGAGGTCGTGCTCTTCCTCGGCAATGTGGATCTGGAACGGCTGTCCGGTTTCGGCGGCATATTCGGCGGCCGCCTGGATTCCGTCGGCCGAAGCACCGTGAAGCGAGTGGGGGGCGATGCCGACGGTCACGTCAGCCATGTCGGACGTGGCGAGGGCGAGTTCGCGGGTGCGCTCAACTGCCGTCGTAGCCGGTTCGTAGAACCGCTGCTGGCCATGCCGGGCGGCGCGATCGTAGACGGTTCGCAGCAGGTGAATACGCAGGCCGCATCGGCGCGCCGCTGCGACTGTCAGGAGCGCATTCTCGTTGCCCAGGTCAGCGCACGCGGGTGCGGCCGGACCGTTGTGCACGTAGAAGAACTCGCCGACGGTGGTGATGCCGTTGCGGAGCATCTCGGCAAACGCTAGCTCCGCGCCCAAGCGCAGGTCCTCACTATCGGCCGACAACGCCAATGCGTACATGTAGTTGTCGACCCAGTCGCGAAAGTCTCGAGCCGCGTCGGACTTGCCGCGCAGCAGAATCTGGAACGCATGACTGTGGGTGTTCACCGCGCCGGGCAGCATCAGGCCGGTGTAGTGGCGGTGTTCCAGGTCGGGTGAGCGCGGCAGTGTGTTGGCCGCACCGACCGCAAGAATGACGCCATCACCATCGGCGATCATTGCGGCGTCATGAATCAGGCCACTGGTGGAAAGGAGATGATCGGCGGTGATGTACAGCCCGGTCGGTGCGCTGTTCATTCTCCGCCCGATCCGAATAGCGACTGTTGGTCGCTGTCGCTCCAGTGGCCTGATGACAGCTGCTCACCGATGCGCTTGACCGTGACCGTGTTGGTCGACCCCGGACCACCGACCGGGAAGCCCGCGGTGATCACGACCAGGTCGCCCTCTTCCACCATTCCGGCGTCGGTCACCACGCGCTCGGCCTCGCTCAACATGTCTTCATGGGTCGGAACCTCGTTGCCGAGCAGCGGCCAGACGCCCCAGCTCAAGGTCATGCGCCCCACGGTGAGCGGATGCGTTGAGATCGCCAGGATTGGCTGCCGCGGGCGGAACTCGGCCATCTTGATGGCGGTGCCACCGGTCCGCGTCGGCACGAGCAACGCGTCGGCCCGGAGCAAGCGCGAGACGAGGGAGGCCGCAGCTGCGACCACGTCGGGAACCGAATCGTGGCGCTCGTTGGGCAGTCTGCGATGCGAACCCGACTTCTGGACGCTGCGCTCAGTAGCGCGGCAGATCCGATCCATGATTTCCACAGCGCGCGGCGGATTCTGGCCGATGGCCGTTTCCTCCGAGAGCATGACGGCGTCGGTGCCGTCGTAGAGCGCGTTGGCCACATCCGTTGCCTCGGCACGTGTCGGCCGGGGCGCGGTCACCATCGATCTCAACATCTGCGTGGCCGTCACTACCGGCTTACCGGCGTTGTTGGCAGCCCGGATGATCCGTTTTTGTACCTGCGGCACTTCCTCGAGCGGAATGTCCACTGCCAGATCGCCGCGCGCAACGAGTACGCCATCGGATTCTTCGAGGATCTCGTCCAGGTTCTCGAGGGCCTCGTGCTTCTCGATCTTGGCGATCAAGGGAAGAACCGTGCCGAACTCGTGCATCACCGCACGCGCCGCCCGGACGTCGTCGGCGGTCCGAACAAACGAGAGGGCGACGAAGTCAGCGCGCGCCTCGATCGCCAGTGCGATGCCTTCGCGATCGCGCTCGGTCACGGCCGCTACGGAGAGCGACCGTGTCGGGAAGTTCATGCCCTTGCGGCTGGATAGCGGGCCACCCGAGACCACCGTGGTGTGCACCATGGTGGGTTCAGTACGAACGACTTTGAGTTCGACGTCGCCATCACCGAGGAAGATCTGGTCGCCCGGATGCACCTCGTCGGGCAGCGTCGCGTACGAAACTGACACCTGCTCGTGGTTGCCCGGCTGCTCTTCAGTGGTGAGCACGAAGGGGTCGCCCGTGTGGAGTTCGATAGGGCCCGTGGGAATCTTGCCGATCCGCAACTTGGGGCCGGGGCAGTCGATAAGCACCCCAATGGTGCGGCCTCGCGAGGCGGCGACCTCGCGGATGAGTTCAACGCGCTCGCGATGCCACGGCCCTTCGCTGTGAGAGAAGTTGAGTCGCGCGACGTTCATGCCGGCATCGATCAGCGCGCCAAGCGCCTCGCGCGTCTGGGTGGCGGGCCCGATCGTCGCTACGATCTTGGTGCGCCGAGCGGTCTTGAGATTGGATTCCACGGTGGCTCCGCCTCGCAGTGACGGCCTGGGCTGCTAAGGGAATTCGAAGGGTTCGACGGCGTCGATGAGCTGAACCTTCAGGCGTTCGGGGTAGTCCGGTGGGATCGGCATCCAGACGCCGACCATCTTGGGGCGTCCCTCTTGGACCTCTACCAATCGAGTGTCGCCAGCGAAGAATGCAGCGCCAGCGTTCGATTCCACCAGTGTTTCGTAGACATCATCGCCCAGTGTCTCACGCCACATCAGCTCAATTTCGCGCATCAGGGTCTTGAGATTCAGCACGGTTTCCGGGATCAGCCGGCACGGGCAAATCGTCATGCTGACGCCTTCGACCTCGATGTCTCGGGTCAGATTTTCGATCTGCCCGCGAGTTCGCTCACTGACTGTGCTCAACATCGCCGCGTGACCTTCCTGCGCTGTGTGGCGTACATCCAGATAGGATGGACGAGTCGCCTCGCAGCGGCAATCAGTTCGCCGTCATGCCCTTCGACCCTCGAGGCTCCCGCGATGCTCGACTCCGTGCCCGCGCCAGGCGCGACCCCGACACGCCGTCGTTTCAGAGCGGGTCTCGTGACTCGATGCTTGGTTGTCGTGCTCGTAGCGCACCCCTGGTTCGCCGCGAGCTGGGCGCAGACGGGTGAACACCGATACTTGCGTCTGGCGGACTACTACGACTACGTATCGGTGGGGTCCGTGACGGTGGCGCCGGATGGCAGTCGAGTGGTGTTTCAGCGCACGCATATCGACCAGGAGGCCGACGAGCGCGTGACCTCGATCTGGTCTGTGAACGTAGATGGCACCGATCTGCACCGCCTCGTCGAAAAGGGAAGTTCTCCCAAGTTCGCGCCCGATGGCTCGTCGATCGCCTACCTGCACTCCGGTCAGGTGTGGGCACTGTGGTTTGGCGGCGGGGAACCCAGGCAGGTCAGTGCGCTGCCCGGGCGTGTGAGCGCCTTCGACTGGGCGCCCGAAGGGAACCGTGTGGTGGTCGTCGCCCGAGAACCTCGAGAGACGGCGGAGTCGACGCTGCCGGAAGATCAAACCCGTGCTGCCCCGATGATCGAGCAGCCGCCAGCGCCGATGGAACAGCCGCTCGATGCCGGCGAGTGGATTCCGGCAGAACCTGAGGTACAGGAACCGGTCGTCGAGGAAACCTCGCCGCCAATCCTCGAGGCGCCATATCCAGTCGGCGAGCTCGTGCCGCCGATGATCGAAGCCGAGCCAGCGCGCGCCCCAGTGCCCTTCGTAATCACCCGCCTGCAGTTCAAGGCGGACGGTACGGGGTACACCGGCGTGCGGCCGCAGCATCTCGTAGTCGATGTGGAAAGCGGATCCGGCCCGTTCGGGGCGCTCCGCGTCACCGGCGGTTTGCACAGCGACGGTTCGCCGGCGTGGTCGCCAGGCGGCGGCTGGATCGCCTTTACGTCGAATCGCACGCCTGAGCCGGACACCAACAACAACACTGATATCTGGATCGTCGCTCCTGACGGCGGGGTGGCTCACCGAGTGACGGCGGATCCGGGAGCGGATGGCGCGGCGCGCTGGTCGCCACGTGGTACGCACCTGACCTACCGACACACACCGCTGACCCCGCCGGTGTACGCGAACGATCGACTGCGTCTCGTCGGTATCGGCGGTGACGTCGACGTGCCAGAAGTCGGTGAACCCGTTGAACTCACGCTCGGCCTCGATCGCCCTCTGGCGTCGAGTGCCCACTGGGCGGCCGATCAGAGCGCGGTCTTTGTCACGGTTCAGGATCGAGGAACGGTGTCCCTCGTGCAGGTGTCCACTGGGCTGCCGCGCAGCGATGCCGAGTCGCGCGGCCGAGGTCGGCGCGCTCCAACTCCGCCGGCCGGCGTCGCCGCGGCGGTGCTCGCCGGACCGCGAGACGTGGCGTCGTTCGCCATTTTGCCTTCAGGCGACCAGGTGGTAGCCGCACTCAGCACAGGCAATCAGCCGATCGAGCTCTACCGTTCCGTCGTGGCTCCGCGTGCCGGTGCCGTGCCGCTGGCGGACCCCAGTGCTCACGTAGTTCCCACCGCGATTCCTGCTGCGGCAGAGCTGCGAGCGCTCACGAACTTCAACGCCGGGTGGACCGAGCGTGTGGAGCTCGCCGAGGCCGAGCCGCTCCGTTTTCACTCCACCAACGACGCCGTGATCGAAGGCTGGTTGCTGCGCCCGCCCGGCTATCGCGAGGGACTCCGCTACCCGCTCATCGTTCGAATCCACGGTGGACCCGTGGCGCAGTTCTCGTGGGGCTTTTCCTGGGAGCCTCAATGGCTGGCCGCTCAAGGTTACGCGGTGCTCTACGTGAATCCTCGGGGCTCGTCCGGCTATGGCCAGGAGTTTGCTCACGCGTTGTGGGCCGACTGGGGCGGGCCTGATCTGGATGATGTTGTCGCCGGCGTCGATCACCTGGTAGGCCGCGGGATTGTCCATCCAGATCGCGTCGGTGTGGGCGGCTGGTCGTATGGCGGCATCCTCACCAACTACCTGGTGACCCGCAGCACGCGTTTCGCCGCGGCGGTATCCGGGGCATCCGAGACGGACTACTTCGCCTGCTATGGCACAGATGATCTGCAGCGCTGGTGGGAGGACGAGCTCGGCTTGCCGTACGACCCGACGTCGCGCGAGTTGTACGAGAACATGTCGCCTATTCGCGACGTGGCGGCGATCGAAACGCCGACGCTGTTTCTCGTCGGAGAAGACGATCAACGAGTACCTGCTTCGCAAAGCGAGCAGATGTACACGCAGCTCCGTCGGCGCATGATCGACGGCGGGCCCGAGACCGGGCTGATCGTGTATCCCGGCGAGAGCCACGGCATCTCGCGACCGTCGTTCATCCTTGATCGATGGCTACGGTATCGCGCCTGGTACGACCGGCATCTCAAGAACGACGCCGAGGCAGATCCCTTCTTCGGCGTGCGGGTCTGGTAGCTACGCGTGGGCCGGCAAACTCTGTAGCCGCGCGTCCGGGGCGTTGCGTGTGAACGTTTCGGCCAGATGACGATGGCATGTGAAGGCGAAGATCTGGTGCCCGTCGTTCGCGAAGTCGTTCAGTAGCGCCGCGGTCGCGCGCGCCCGGTCGTCGTCGAAGTTGACAAGGATGTCGTCGGCTACCAGAGGCAACGGCACCGCGCGCCGTCCATAGGCGCGAGCCAGGGCGAGTCGCATTGCGAGATAGAGCTGCTCGCCAGTGCCGCGCGAAAGGGCCGATGGAGGAAGGCGTTCACCGTTGTCGGTGCGCTCGACCTCGAGACGGACTTCACCCAGCGGCGCGATCACCCGGCAATAGCGGCCATCGGTCATCTGCGACAGATACTGGCCCGCGAGTTGGAGGACTTCGGGTTGGCGCTCCGCCTCGTACTTGCTCTTCGCCTCGTCGTAGAGCGCCGCGGTGATCGCGTGGCCGGCCCATTCGTTGACCGCCTCGACGAGCTCGGCTCGGCGCGATTCGCGCTCGACGAGAACATCCGAGAGTGCCTCGTCCGTTTCGAGGTTGGTGATCTGTTGCCGAAGGGCTCCGAGTGATTCGTTGAGGGCGTCGCGATCAGCGCGCACGGAACGGAGTTGCCCCTGGGCGGTTCCAACAGCGCGCGCCAGGGCGTCAGGATCCCAGGAGGCCAGGCGCTCGCGGAACGCGTCGGCGCCGTCGCTTCCTGACAATGCCTGGAGGCCTGCGCGGGCGCTCGAGTGCCTTTCGAGCACGGAGCGGATGCGTTCGCGATGAGCCTCCACATCCTCCAGTTCGGCCTGCAGTTCGCCGATCGTCGCCAGCAACGGATCCACCATTTTCATGGTGTCGTAGCGGATATCGAGGTCGCGACGGTCGATCTCTTCGAGAATCGCCAGCACGTCCATGCAGGCGCTCTGCAGGTCCGCCGTCGCCAGATCAACACCTTTCTGGGCATCGTGTGAACGATGGTCCGCGGTCTGCGTCTGGGCCACACGGTCCAGCAGGTCGAGCGCTCCCTGCGGACTCAGTTCGGTCGACAGGTGCTGCTCGCCGAGCCACTCGCCCCAGTCCTCGTGCGTCGCAGAATGTGTTCCCTTGGCATCGTCATGCCCTTGCCAGAGTTCAGCTTCTCGCTGCGCCGCGATGGCCTGTTCGGCTCGACGCTCGCGTTGGCCTCTCAGATGCAGCCAAGTGATCAGCGCGCCGATCAGTGCGCCAACCGAGACGACACTCATGACACTCACGAATCGGGCCGGAGGAGGGATCAGAACGGACGTGCCCGCGATTGCGGCGAAGACCATGCCCCAGGTCACGATGAGCGTGCCGCGGCCGATTTGCTCGTGCGTTTCTTGCATCGCCTCGTAGACCAGGTTGGCATCACCAGCTCGCGACTCCGCCGCACGAATCGCGGCCTCGGATTCGTGAATTCTCTCGGCCCAGCCACGAACCTCGTCACGTGCCTTCACATCGGTACGCACCGCCCGTACACGGTCAAGGCTCCAGTCTGAACCCAACTCCTCGACATCCGCGATCAACGATTGCCGCCGCGAACGCGCGGTTTCCTGACGCTCTGTCACGGTGTTCTGCAGAACGCTGAGCCGCTCCGCGCTGGAGAGGAGTCCACGGATCTTGTTTGCGTGGCGCAGGAGGATCCGTTGTGCGCTCGACATGAGTTCGGCTGGGTCGACTCGACCCGAGGAGAGGTCAGTCTCGGAGACCGCGAGTTCACCTGTGCCGATCATCTCGCTGTCGCCGCGGGCCGCGGCCCGTGCTTCGACAGCACCTTCGGTCGCCGCGTAGTGCACCTGTGTCGGTTCGATCCCGATGGTTTGCAGCGTCGACTCAGCCTCGAGGAGTTCCTCGTAGTGCGGCCAGGCGCGCTGCGTGCGCAGCAACTCGTCGTACTCGGCCTGGCGCTCTTCCATGCGTCCGTCGCGCACAGCTAGCTTCTCCCGCAGATGCATTTCCTTACGCAGCAGCTCGGTGTGTTGTTCCGGGGCCGCGCGAAGCTGCGCGATGCGTTCTTCATCTTCCTCGATGCTGGCGAGCAGCTCTCCGATCGGCTGCTTGCGGCCACGAGTCTTGAATAGAGCCTCCATGTCGTCCTGGACGCTCTGTCGGAACGCCACGGGACTCATCGCTCCCGAACCCATACCGGCGCTGTAGATATGGCCAGCAACGTCATCTTCCTGCAGCGTGTCTAGCCGCTGGAGTTCGTCGAGCCCGAAGGCGAAGACGTTCTCGTAGAGCGTCTCTGTGGTGCCGCGCAGCACTGCGTCGAGTTTGCCGGCCGGGTAGGAGCTTCCGTCTTCGCCGGTGAGATGCACCTGCCCTCGAGACGTACCATCGTCGGAGCGCGCCACCCGGTAGTTTCGGCCCTCGGTCGTGATGTCGAGATAGCCGCCGTGGTTGCCGCCTCGCAGAGGCTCGTAGCGGTGCGGATCACGTCTGCGTTTGAAGCCGAACAGGACAGCGCGAACGAATGCCATGAGGGTCGACTTGCCGCCCTCGTTCGGGGCGAGCAGAACGTTCAGACCAGGGGATAGCTGGTCGAGGTTGAGGTCCTGCCAGATTCCAAATCCGTCAACGTGGATGCGGCGGAAGATCAAACGTCGACCTCCGCGGGCGCGAGACACTCCACGGCACGTGCTTCGGCGCGGTGCAGGAGTTCTTCGAAACGGAGCGTGTCCCAGACGTTTTCGTGGCCGAGCGCACGCACGAGGCGTGGCTCTTCAAGGAGTTGCGCGAGCTGCAGGCGGATTGCTCCCCCTGCAGGCGGATCCTGTTCGGAGCCCTGAGCCGCGCCGACCTCCTGACGCAAGGGAGTCGGCCGCCATTCACCGAGTTCGGCCGCGAGCCCAAGCATGTCGCCAAGGTAGTCCGGCTGACGCCGCAGTCGGTCGACGTCATGCGTCGGGTGCGTGGCGACATCGATGCGTTCCAGCCACACCGGGTTCCCCTGTTCGCGGACCCCGTGCTCGGTGCGTAGCGCCCCGCGCAGGTCAGCTTCCTTGCCCGGCGCGTTCAATAGCGGATGCAACGGCCCGCTGCCGTAGAGAGTCCAGCGCACGATGTTGAGGCGGTTGGGTGCGGCCAATCGCACGTCACCCACGATGTTGCCGAACTCCGCCGCGAGGTCCTCGATGGTCTCGATCTCATCGATCGACGTGCGATAGCGGTGCCAGCGGACGACATCGGTCCACAGCGGTTCAAGTTCCACCGAGCCCGACTCAGTCACGGTTACCAGGGTCGCACCGCGCGGCCCCGGTTCGCGTGTATGCAGTGCCTGCGGGTTCCCGGGGTAGTGCACGACGGGACGGCTCGAGTGAAGAGTCTCCCGGGTGTGCATGTGCCCGAGCGCCCAGTAGTCGAAGCCCGTTTCTGTGAGATCGCGAAGTCTGCAGGGCGCGTATCGGCCGTGCTGCTCGCGGTCTCCCACGTTGGCATGCAGGACAGCGATGTTGAATGGCCCGTCGGGTCGGCGCGGAAAGTCCTGCGCCAGGTTGCGTCGCACGGTGCTCTGTTCGTAGGAGACGCCGTGGACCCGCGCGATCTCGACGCCGTCGCGACGCAGGGGAACCACCTCGACTCGCGGCCCGAACAGGTGAACGGAATCCGGAAGCGTCACTCCACTCGAGAGTCCGCCCAACGGGTCGTGATTGCCGCACGCCACCAGGCAGTCGATGCCGGCCTCGTCCAGTCGAGTCAGCTCTCGGCTCAGGCGCACGTGGGCTCGCAGATTGCGATCTTCGGCGTCGAAGAGGTCGCCGGCGACGATGACCGCATCGACCTCACGATGGATGGCTTCGCCCACGATGCGGGCGAACGCCTCGGACGGCGCGTCGCGCAGTCGGTCGCGCAGACCTCGGGGCATCCGCGCTGGACCGCGAACGGGTGCACCAAGGTGAACGTCGGCGCAATGGATGAACGAAAGCGAAGCCATGATGCCCACCTGAACGTGCTGCCTTGAACGCCCCCCGGCGGCTGCACGTCGCCTGTAGTATTACCGCGAACGGCCCCGGTTCGGGACGCTGATCGCCTTCCCCATCATAGTCTGACCAGGCTCTAGGAGGAACTGTTGGCCCAGCAGTCGCACTGTCCGCTTGATTGTCCCGACCTGTGCAGTCTCGACGTCGAGGTCGAAGACGGCCGGGTGGTTTCCGTTGACGGTAACGAACAGAACGCGCTGACCGACGGCTATATCTGTTCCAAGGTCCGCGGCCTGCCCGAGCACCTCTATGGCGACGAGCGTCTCCTGTACCCTATGGTGCGGTCCGGCGCGAAAGGTAGCGGACAGTTCGAGCGCGCCAGTTGGGACGATGCGTTGGACCTGATCGCCGAGCAAATGCGCGGCGCGCGCGATCACTACGGCGGCGAGTCGATCTTGCCGCTGTCGTACGGCGGGTCGAACGGTCTTCTCACCCAGGACACCACCGACGCGCGGCTCTGGCGGCGAGTCGGCGCCTCGAACCTCGCCCGCAACGTCTGCGCGGTGCCCACCACGACAGCCGCCACTGAGATGTACGGCAAGATGCCGGGCGTCGCGTTTCAGGACTATCCCGAGGCAGAGCTGATCATCGTCTGGGGTGGCAATCCGGGGGCAACCGGGATCCATGTCCTGCCCCATATTCGGGAAGCGCAGCGGCGCGGCGCCAAGCTGGTGGTCATCGATCCGCGGAGTCACAAGTTGGCGCGCTCCGCAGATCTCCACCTTCCGATCCGACCGGCGACCGACGTGGCGCTCGCGTTGGCTCTCGGTAACTGGGTGTTCGAAGCTGGCCACGCCGATCAGGACTTTCTGGCCGAACATGCGGTTCAGGTAGAGGCGTACCGCGAGCGCGCGTCCGGCTGGACGCTCGAGCGAGCCGCCGATCTGGCCGGACTCGAACTCGAGCAGGTGCAACAGGTTGCAGAGTGGTACGCAGCGGCCTCACCGGCGGTGATCCGCTGTGGCTGGGGCCTGGAGCGCAATCGCAATGGCTGCGGAGCTGCCGCGGCGGTGATGGCGTTACCCGCCATTGCCGGCAAGTTCGGCGTACGCGGCGGCGGCTACACGATGAGCAACAGCGGTGCGGCAGGGCTGAGTGCGGGTGATGCTGCCAACGAGCCGGAAACTGATGCACGAACAATCAACATGAATCGGCTTGGCCGGGAGTTGCTCGAACAGGAGGACCCTCCCGTCAAAGTCCTCTTCGTCTACAACTGCAACGCCGTGGCCACGATGCCTGACCAGGAACGAGTGCTGGCGGGGCTCGCTCGCGACGACCTGTTCACGGTCGTTTACGAGCAAGTGAACAACGACACGGTTCCGTGGGCCGACGTCGTGCTGCCCGCAACGGCGATGCTGGAGCACTCCGAGCTATCGAACGGCTACGGCGCGATGGTCGTGCAGCATCACGGCCCTGTAGCGGTTCCGGTGGGCGAGGCGCGGCCAAACTACGATGTCTTCCAGGATCTTTGTGTTCGACTCGACCTCACCAAGCCCGACGATCCCGTAGGTGCGGACGCCCTCGCGGCGGCGATTCTCGGAACCAACGGCTATGCGGAGACCCTGGCCGCCGATGGTATTGCGCCCGCAGTTTGCGGTGAGCGGCCCGTGCAGATGGTCGATACGCACCCGCGGACTGCCGACCAGAAGGTCCACCTCCTACCGGCGAGCTTGGAGCAGGAGACCGGCGGCAACTTCTACGCCTACCGCGACGATCCGGCGACCTCCGACCACCCACTGGCGCTGATCTCTCCGGCCTCAGGCAAGATGATCACGTCTACTTTCGGCCAGACGATCCGACGCCAATGGGCCATGCACATGCACCCAGCGGACGCCGAGGCTCGGGGCGTCGCGGATGGCGACAAGGTCCGGATGTACAACGACCTCGGGGAAGTCCATGTGCTGGTCAAAGTCACTGACCGCGTGAGATCGGGTGTCGTCTTCCTGCCGAAGGGGCTATGGAGTCATCACACCTTGAACGGGCGCACAACGAACGCGTTGTGTTCGGACGCGCCGACGGATTGTGGCGAAGGAGCGACGTTCAATGATGCGCGGGTACAGGTGGAGTTGCTCGCGGATTGACACCGTGGAAGAAGGGGCGAGGAGGCGTGGCTTCCTCCTCTCAACCCATCGTTCACTTCCGAGCTCAATCGAGGCTGTCCCTTATCGATGCAGGTTTCGCGGAGGAAGCCACGCCTCCTCGCCCCGGAGCCACCGCGGTCGATCGCGAGCTTCGGTTACACGGCGCCGCGGGACGATGGGATGGAGCGAGGCTTAACCGCTCCGTCGGCGCGGTTGAGCAGCCACCAGGCGAGGACGAAGCCGAGATTGGCGAAGCCCCACGGGGTCAGAAACCAGCCGACGCCCATGAAGGAGAGGCCGCCGATCACGGGGAGGTAGTCGCGGCTCGGGCGATGGAGCGTGGCGATGATGCCGGCGAGTCCAGCGATCAGTTCAATCGCCATGAGCGGATGCGCCACCAGGCTCCAGCCCAGAGCGATCGCGGCTGCCGAGCAAGCCAGCCCGACCAATTGCCCGGCGCGCAGGGCGAGTGTGCCTTGAGGACTCGTCAGCCTCGCCGAGACAGGGCTCTTCCGGACTTGCCGATCCGAACGGGCGAGAAGGAACCAGGCCAGCGCGTAGGCGACGTTGGAGAGACCAATGAGGTGCGCCGGCCAGGGATTCAGGATGATCCACCAGCCCGCGCCGATCACGAATCCAACGAATGCCGCCACCAGGAGCAGAGCGCGCAAGTGGGCCAGCACAACCGCAAGGCCGGCCATCGCAGCGGCCGCAAACTGGACGGCCAGAACTGGCGTGCCTTCGCCGCTGTCGAAGATGCCCCACGTGAGATACGACGCCAGGAGGGCGGCGCCAATGGCGAGCGCCTGACCGGCGCGGTGCATCACACCGGCGGTTCGAGCTTCTGACCGCGAGCGCGTCGACGCAGCTCTGACGCTGAAAGTGGCCGATCGGACCGATGCCAGACCGTGCCCGTCGCGAGCGGAGCAGGCGCCTGGTAGGCCGGAACGTCGGGCGACGGAATGTCACCGTCCTCAGGAAACAAGTCATCCTGACCCGCAAGCCAGCGCTGCGAGTGTTCCACGGCCCAGGCCGGATCGCGCTGCCCCTTGCGGAACGCGAGCCAGTGCGCGGCGCCTAGGCCAAGGAATGCGAAACCCGGAAACAGGGCGCTGCCTTCGCTCTTGATGAGATAGATGACGCCCATGCTGGCGTGTAGGAAGCTCATTGTCCGGTACATGTAGAGCGGCCCATACCGTTGCGCCGCCCGCGCGTGGTTCGCTTGCTGCCACGCCACGACGGCGCGCCAGCGCGGATGCGCGCTGAGTCGAACCGCGGCGCGCGCGAGGCCGAAGAGCGCCAGCGGCACCAGCAGCGCCCCTGCCATGATCACCGCGGTCCATGCTCCGTTGCTCATCGCGCCTCCTCGTTCATACGAGGATAACCGCGAGAGCCGCGATTTTACGAGAGCAGCACCCGCACACGATCAAACCGGCCGCGGTTACTGGGCGCGAGCGGGAGGGGAGGGGGCACCCGCTCGACCCTTCGCATCCCTGGGTCCAACGACAAGCTCGCGGTGAATCGGGCGGGGGAGGAGGGCGCCCCCTCCCCTCCCGCTCGCTTTTCCCCTAGTTAACCGCCAGCTCGTCGAAGATCGAGGTCAGGTCCACATTCGAATGCCCGTTCTCATCCTCGATGACCTTCTGCGCCGGCGTGCTCTCGGCATAGCTCGCCACTCGTTCGCGAATGCGCTCGGCGAAGCTGTTGATGCCCCGGTTCTCGAGGAACACACCCGTGGGGATGTCGAGACCCCAGCGGTGCGACTCGATCATGAACTGGCGCGCGTGATCGAGCGCCTGCTCTTCGGAGGTGTCCTTGTCGATCAGCGGGTTGTAGTCCTCGGGCAGCGGTTGCACGCGCGGCCGCGGCTGTTCGAGGTCCTTGCCCGAGTACCACTCCTTGGTGTGGAGGTTGTTGTACGTCGGGCACGGTTGCAGAACGTCGAGGAAGGCGAGGCCCTTGTGGGTCATCGCCTGCATCATCAGGTCCACCAATTGCTTGATGTTGTAGGAGTAGCCGCGGCCGATCCATGTGAAGCCACAGGCGTACGCCATCATCAGCGGGTTGATCTTCTGCTGACTGTTCGGCACCGGCAGGCTCTTCGTCTGCAGGCCGAGTTCCAGCGTCGGCGCGGCCTGACCCTTCGTGAGGCCGTAGACCTCGTTGTCGAACATCACGACGGTGATGTCGACGTTGCGTCGGCCGACGCCAACGAAGTGGCCCGCTCCGATGCCGAGCGCATCGCCGTCACCACTTGCCACCCAGACGGTGAGGTCGGGGTTGGCCAGCTTGATGCCGGTGGCGAACGGAATGGGCCGGCCGTGCAGCGTGTGCACTCCGTAGTTGCCCATGTAGTACGGCGCCTTGCCCGAGCAACCGATACCGCCCACGGTGACGGTGCTCGACGGATCAAGTCCGAGCTTTGCCGACGCCTGATGCATGGCGTTGATGATGCCGAAGTCACCGCATCCGGGGCACCAGTCGTTGGCGTTCGGCTGCTGGAAGTCCTTGGCCGTGTAGGTCCGGTCTTCTGTAGTCGTAGTCATGTCGCCGCCTACTGGTAGTGGTTGCGGAGGACGATGCGCTCGGGCGCGTCGCCTTCTCTGATCTCGTGAAGAGTCTTGATCAGCTCTTCGGCCGAAATCGGCCGGCCGTTGTACTTGAGCACCAGGTGATCGGGAGTGATCCCGGTGTGTGCTCGAAGCAGTTCAGCGTACTGACCCGAGAAGTTCGCCTCGACGATCACGAGTTTTCCCGGGCTGTCGAGGAGTTCCGTGACCTCGTCGGTTGGGAACGGCTTCATCAGGCGAGCCTGCAGGAAGCGGGCGGAGATGCCCTGGGCCTCCAGAAGGTCCAGGCACTCGAGAATGGCGCCCTTGTTCGAGCCCCAGCTCAGGATCGTGAAGTCCGCATCACGGTCTCCGTAGATCTTGACCTTCTCCTCGAGCGGAATCTCGCGCAGCGCGAGCTCCATCTTGCGTTGCCGCTTCTCGATCTGGTCCTCACGAACCACAGGGTCCTCGGTGACGCGCCCTTCGGGCGTGTGTTCACCGCCGGTGCACCAGTGGGCGTTGCCCTGCTGCCCGAGGATGGTCCGTGGCGAGATGCCGGACTCGGTGACCGCGAAGCGATGGAAAGCGCCATCGTCGTGGTCGCCGCGAGGCTCGGCGATTTCACCGCGATCGACCTTGATCGTGTCGGTGTCGAAGTAGGGCACTGTTCGCGACGAACTCGACAGAGCCTTGTCGAGAATGTGTACGACGACGCTCTGGTAGCGATCGGCATAGTTGAAACACTGCGCTGCGTCGTAGAACGCCTCGATCACGTCGCCCGAGGCCACGACGATGATCGGGAAGTCACCGTGCGCTCCGGTTGTCGCGATGCGCAGGTCGCCCTGTTCGGTCCGGGTCGGCATGCCGGTTGACGGCGCGCCGCGCTGCCAGTCGGTGACGACCAGCGGAACCTCGTTGATGCCAGCCCAGCCCATGCCCTCGCACATCAGCGCGAAGCCTGGGCCAGAAGTAGCCGTCGAGGCCCGTGCTCCGGTGAGCGCCGCACCCGCGGCCATCGTGACCGCCGAGATCTCGTCCTCGGTCTGGACGACCACTACGTTCGTCTGCCCGCCGTCCTTGGTCGCGAACTCCTCGTGCGCTTCGAGGAACACGCTCTCATCCGTGGCGGGTGAGATCGGGTAGTAGCTCTGGAACGCAAGACCGCCAGCGAGCTTGCCAAGCGCCACCGCCTGGTTGCCGTTGAGGATCATCCGCTTCTCGGTGCTGTCGCTTCCGCGCAGCGTCATGGTGTAGTCCGAGCGGTCGTAGTTGGCGTCCACGAACTCGTACGCCTGGTCGACGGCTTTGATGTTGAGATCGATGATCTTCTGACGACCCGGCCACGTCTTTCCGATCGCGCGGTGCACGTAGTCGCGCGGGAAATCCAACAGTGCAGTCGAAACGGCGACGGCCAGTGTGTTCCGAGTTCTGCCGGCGATCGCCTGCGGGACGCCCATGGCTTCGGCGAGTTCATCCACGATCTCGTCGAAGTCGATGGCGAACAGCTTTACGCCCCGGTTCTTCGCATCCTCGAGTTGCCCTGCGGTGGTAGGCGGTAGGTCGCGTTCGGCGAGGTAGGCGGCCAGATCGTCCGCATAGCGCTCGTCGAGGTAGGTGATGCTGTGTAGTTCGACATCGGCATCGTCCGACCGGTAGATGACGCCGCTACCTTCGCCAAGCGCCATCAGGTGACGCGAAAGCGTCTCCGACTCGAACGTCGTGAGCAGATCGACCGCGTCGCGATGCGAGGTGCGCGGCAGTTCCGAAGCCCGCACATCGTAGTAACTGTGCCGCCCCATGATGTTGGAGTAGTACTCGCGACGACCGTACAGATGAAGACCGGCAATACCGCAGGCCCGCTGAAAGATCAGTGCGGCGGTGTCGACACCACTGCCCTGGGGGCCACCTACACGCCAGGCCAGATCCTGAATCTGTCCGGCGCCGTTTCCGTTTGCGCTTTCCGCAGCCAATTGAATCGCTCCAGAGGGAGACGTGCTTCCGGGCTGCGATCATAGTTCGCCGATGCGAGAGAGGAACCAGGCCGGAAGCTGGGCACAGAGTTAAGTTCTCTTCGGCTCGCTATTGCTCCTCACCGGCACGTCATGGGGTGGCGAGTGGCGTGCGGAGTATTGCAGTCATACTTCCGGGATTATGCCACTTCGGCGCGGCGATGGTGCCAAACGGGCGCACCGTTCGCGGCGTGGTTGACTCCGTTCAACGGTCGCCGGCCCCAACGGTGGTTCTCGGCGGCGGGGCGGGACCCGGCCGGTGCTATTCTGGGCCCACTTCAAGGAGGTTCCGAATGCTCGCTTTGATCCCCGCTGTGTTCATCGGTTTGCTTGGCCTGATCGTCGTCGTCGCGCTCTGGGCGATCGGCGTCTACAACCGTCTCGTCAAGCTCAAGGTCCGTTGCGAGGACGCCTGGGCGTCGATCGACGTACAGCTCAAACGCCGCTACGACTTGATTCCGAATCTCGTGGAGACCGTCAAGGGCTACGCGAGTCACGAGCGTGAGACGCTCGAGGCCGTGATTGCGGCTCGCCAGGCCGGTGTGGATGCGGGCAGCGTGCAGGAACAGGCGCAGGCCGAGAACCTGATCACGGGTGCCCTGCGTCAGATGTTCGCCCTCTCCGAGGCGTACCCGGATCTGAAGGCGAACACCAACTTCGCGCAGCTGCAGGAGGAGCTGTCCACGACCGAGAACAAGATCTCGTTCGCGCGGCAGAACTACAACAGCAACGTGACGAACTACAACACCCGGATCGAGTCCTTCCCGGACAACCTTCTGGCCGGCGTGTTCAGTTTTGATCGTCGCGACTTCTTCGAACTCGAGGACGCCGAGCAGCGCGAGGCTCCTCAGGTTCAGTTCTAGCCGCGCCTGCTAGCGTCGCCTGCGGACGCACGGAGAACCCCAAATGGCCGCCGCTCGTGCGACCTACCAGGGGCTTATTGCGCGCAATCGCCGCAACAGTGTCCTGCTGGTCGCCGTATTCATCATCTTCGTCGGTGTCGTGGTCGGCGTGATGAGCGCCGCTGCGCTGGGCGCGCCCCCTGAAGGCGCGCTCGGCACCGGCGCCATCGCGATCGTCGGCGCCAGCCTGGTGGCTCTGTGGAGCTACTACGGCGGAAGCTCAGCGATTCTCGGCATGAGTGGTGCGCGCGAGATCGTCAAGGCGGACGATCCGCAGCTCTTCAACGTGGTCGAGGAGATGGCGATTGCCGCGGGTATCCCGGTGCCGAAGGTGTACGTCATGGACGACACGGCACTCAATGCGTTCGCGACCGGTCGCGACCCGGAGCACGCGGCAGTGGCGATCACCTCGGGTCTACGCGAGAAACTGTCGCGCGCCGAGCTGCAGGCCGTCATCGCTCATGAGGTCTCGCATGTGCGCCACTTCGATATCCGTCTCATGATGTTGCTCGCGACACTTGTCGGGATGGTGGTGCTCTTGACGGACTTCTTCTGGAGGACGCTCCGGTTTCGCATGTGGACGGGCGGTGGTCGTCGCGGTTCGCGCGATGGTGGCGCGGGCGCTGCGTTGATGGTCGTGGCAGTGGTGCTTTCGATCGTCGCGCCGTTCTTCGCCCGTATTATTCAGCTCGCTGCTTCGCGGGAGCGCGAGTATCTAGCTGACGCCGGTGCTGTCGAGCTAACGCGGGATGCCGACGCGATGATCTCTGCGCTGCAGAAACTCGGTGGCGACAAAGAGGTTCTCGAGGCGGCCAATCGGGCGACCGCGCACCTATATATTGTGCAGCCGATCAAGAAGTTCGAGAAACGTGCGCAGGGACTGTTCGCTACCCACCCGCCGCTGGAGGCGAGAATCGAACGGTTGCGCACTTTGGTTCCAGGGCCGGCAGCGAGCGAGGAAGCTGCCTGACCGGCTTCGCGGGAGAGGGGCATGAGCGTCGACGATCAGAAGCGGGCCGTTGCCGAGGCTGCGCTCGAGTTCGTCCGTCCGGGCGAGGTGCTCGGTGTCGGTACTGGCTCGACGGCCAACCATTTCATCGACTTGCTTGGCGAGCGGTTCGCCGGCCGTGTGCCGGCGTGCGTATCGAGCTCCGAGGCGAGCACGGACCGCCTGCGGGAGCTCGGTTTCAAGGTCATCGAGCTCGCCGAGGTCGACTCGTATTCGATCTACGTTGATGGCGCTGATGAATTCGAGCCCGGTCTGGCAATGATCAAGGGCGGCGGCGCCGCGCTCACCAGCGAGAAGATAGTTTCCTCGTTAGCGGAGCAGTTCATATGCATCGTCGACGCCAGCAAGCGTGTGGACGTGATGGGCGCCTTCCCCTTGCCGGTCGAGATTATCGGCATGGCGGCGCGAGCGGTGAGTAGGGCGCTCACTGATCTCGGTGGTGAACCCGTGCTGCGCGAGGGTGTCGTCACCGATCACGGGAACCCGATCATCGATGTGCACGGCATGCGGATTACGGACCCGGTTGTCCTCGAGGGCGAGATCGAAGCGATTCCGGGGGTCGTTACGTGTGGTCTGTTTGCACGCCGTCCCGCAGACGTGGTGCTCATGGGTACAGATCAGGGCGTACAGCGCTTCGGCGGCTAGTCGTCGAATCGGGTAACGCGGAAGCCGGCAGCCTCACTCTGGATCTGTAACCGCACTGCGTCTCCCGCAGTAACCGAGCGCGGCGGAACGATTGGCCAGGTCGGGACCAACCAGTGGCAGTCGTCGGCCGCACCAGCTGGGGAATTGGTGAGCGTTATGTCTGGCGCGAGAGTTGCCTCGAAGGCGAGAGAGAGTCCGTTGAGTGTGCCGGGGCGCTGAATCTCGAACTCGAGATGAGCGTCCACGCGGCTGAGGCTCGGATCGTCAGTCCGAGCGCGGACAACGTCTACGGGCTCAGCGAGCCTATCCCAATCGCGCATCCTGCGCGGCGGCAGCGAAACAAACGGTCGACGGTCGTTCGGTGCGAGCGTCTGCAGCGCGGCCAGGTCGGTGCCGTACCAGTCGAACCACTCCGCGACCGCCTCGGGCGAGGCCACAGCGCGTGCGACATGCTCATCGGGAACCTGGGTTGGGATTGCCACGGCTGCAAGTTCCGACGGGATCCGGCGCGCGTCCGGCTTTAGGAGTCGCAGCTTCGCGTCCTTGAAGATCTGCAACATCTGCTCGTCGAGAATTCGATTTCCGATCGTCTCGCTCACGAGCACGTCGCAACGTTCGGGCAGCTCGACCTCGGTCGACTGCCCGTTGATCAACTCCACCCGGTCGGCCACACCGTTGGCTTCGAACACACCCAGAGCAACGTCAGCGATGCGTGGATTCATTTCGATCGCGTAAACCTTCTGCGCGCCCGCTCGCGCCGCGGCCACCGCGAGCACGCCCGTGCCGGTGCCGATGTCGACGACCACGTCGCCGTCGTTGACCGTTTGAGCAATCGCGTCCAGGTAGGCACGGGTTCGGCTGCGATCGTTGAGCATGCCGACGTGCACACGCGCAGACCCGAACCCCAATGCTCCAGGCTTTGGACCACGCTCGCCGGACCGCACAAGCACGCCCCCTTTGACCAATCGTCGGATCACCCCGGTGATCTGGACCCAGTCCTGCGCACCCGCGACCCCGAGGATCTCGATCGCCTGCTTGATCGTGCGTGGGACCGCGAACGCGTCGAGCAGCGCTAACCCTCTGGAGCCGGCGTCAACGCTTCGGCCGTCGACCGTAATCGTGATCCCGCCATGGATTCCGATGGACGCATCCAGTGCGTCGGCACGTTGTAGCAACGTATCCGGTCCCAGGGGCGCGCTCGCGGCTCGGTCTGACGGCTCATCCATGGCGGTCATGGTAGTTGACGTGGAGCGCGTAGAATGGCGCGTTCCTTCAACAGGCCCTGCCCGATGCCCGAATCCGCCCACCATCTCGGCCGCCTCGACCCCGAAGATCAGGCACTCATCGCATGTTGCTCAGCGGCGGTGCGACCGGGCGACCACGCCCCGACGCTTGGTGACATCGATCCGGATCAGCTCGACTGGGCGGCGTTCGTTACTCGGGCTCGATGGCACGGACTGCATGGAACGGTCTATCCGGTAGTCGCCTCCTATCTCCGGCCGGCGATCGATGCTGCCGCATGGAACTGGCTCAGGCGGCTGTCGGGGGCCCAGGCAGCGCACAACCTGCGCCTGGCCGAGGCCCTGGCCGAGATCGATGCGGCCTTCCGGCAGACAAACATTCCGTACGTCGTGCTCAAGGGGTTGCCTCTCGCGCAGACGCTCTACGGGACGATCACCGCTCGACGTTGCCGCGATATCGACCTGTTGGTGGCTCCCGGGCACTTCGCCGCGGCTCGTCGGTGTCTCGAAGGGTTGGGTTACTCCTCCAAACACGGGTTCTCCGAGGAACAAGACGAGGTCTGGCTCCGCTACGCGAGCGACTTGCCCATGGGCAACGAGAGCCGGCAGGTTTTGGTTGAGCTTCATCAGCGCTTCGAGATGTGGCCCGATAGCGCTGGTGAGCGCTGCGCCGAGGGGCTGCTCGCCAACGCTCAGTCGGCTCCCGTAGGAGGGTTCGAGGTCCCGGCCACGCTGGGCTCGGCCCTGGTGCCCTATCTGGCCTGGCACGGACACAAACACGCTTGGTTCCGCTTGTTCTGGTTGCTCGACATCGCGGCGCTCGAGTGGCGCACCGACGTTGGCGATCGCGACGCGATCTGGGCGCGTGCCGGCGGACTTCAACAGCAGCGTGCTCTGGGATTGGCCTGGTGGCTTTCCGCCGCGCTGTTCGACGTACCGCTTGAATTGCCGCAAACGGAGCCCGACGAGGCATCCAGAGTCGAACATCTCGGGAACATGGTCCTTGCCCGTGCCTTCGGCCCGGTTGCCCCTCCTCAACGCCACACCATCGCGAGGCGCGTTGCGGCGATGCGATGGGATTGGAAGGCGGCCGTCGGGACGCGAGAGAGGGCCGACGTAGTCTGGGACTATCTCTTTTCCGTGCAGCCGGACGATATCCGAGCGATGCCTTTGCCCAGGCGACTCTTCTGGGCGTATCCAGCGTTGCGCCCCGTCCGCGTGGTGCTCCGGCTCCTCTTGTCTCCGCTCCGCGCGCTCATGAGCCGACTCGATCGAGTCCGCCATTGGTCAACGGCGCCGCGATGACTCGGCGCGTGCTTTTCGTGAGCTATGTCTTTCCCCCGATGCCGGCCGGTGGGTCGGTGCGTACGGGCCAGCTGGCGCGATTCCTTCCGGAGCGAGGGTGGGAAGTGAGCGTGGTGACGGTCGCCTGTTCGCCTTCGATGTCGGTGGACGCGCCTGCGGTTGAGGCGCTACCAAGTACGGTGCAGGTACACCGAGCGAAGGGACCCAACCAGCTTGTAGCGACGCGGGGACGGCCGAATGTCCAGTCGGGCTGGACCGGGAGGCTCCGCCGCCTGGCCGTCGGCGCGGCCAGCATGGCGCCCGTTCCTGACCGGCAGATCGGTTGGTATCCTGCGGCGTGTCGAGTGGGCCGCCGCGCGCTCGCCACCACGTCCCACGATGTGGTCCTGGCGAGTTTCGGACCGGCGACGAGCGCGATTGTAGGTGCGCGGTTGGCGCGGCAGGCAGGGCTTCCGTTCGTACTCGACTATCGGGACCTGTGGAGCGACACCCCGCACGATCTGTACTTCAGCAGCTGGCACCGTCGCCGAGCCGCCGCTCGCGAGCGCAAGTGCGTGCAACAGGCGGTGCGTATCACGTGCGCGTCTGAACCTATGGCCGAGCACCTGGCGAGTCAGCACTCTCGGGCGCCTGCGGAAGTCGTTGCCGTTCCCAATGGGTTTGACCCAGCGTGGGCGTCGCCCCATACCCGGACTCCCGATGGCCCGCTCCGCCTCGTATATACCGGTGCCGTTCACCGTTTCCAATCGGTCGGACGTTTCCTGCAAGGCTTGAGGCTCGCCGCGGACCGGGGACTCGCGAGCGGCGACCTGCACGTCACGTTCGTCGGCAATCTTGATCCTGGCGTGCCGCGGGATCTGGGTGTCGCCGATTTCGTGACATGCGAGTCATTCAAACCTCATGAGGAGGTGCGTCGAATACTGGCGAAGTCAGACTGTGCGCTTCTGATCGAACGTCCCGGATACCGCGGGAAGTTTTCGTATTCGGCGAAAACATTTGACTACGCGGTCACCGGGATGCCCGTGCTGGCCCTCGTGGAGGAAGACAGCAACAGCGCGGGTTTGCTACGCGAGCTCGATACGGCGACCATCGTGCCGCCGGACAATCCCGATGCAATTGCCAAGGCGTTGCTGGACCTTGCGAACGGATCCGGGCCCTCCGCTCGCGCCGTGAACATCTCCGAGTCGCCATTGAAGGATTTCAATCGCAGAACCTTGGCCGCACGCCTGGCGGGGGTGCTCGACGAGGCGCGTCAGGTAGAGCCGCGATGATCAGTGCGGTGAAGAGTCATCTCGGGGCGCTTCGTTATGGGGCGGCGCTCATGTGGGCGGCGACGCCTGGACTTGTTGTGGTGAGCTTCGTCCTTCAGGCGGTCCAGGCGGTGCTTCCTCTGGCCGGCTTGCTTCTGTTGCGCGAACTAATCGACGCGCTGACCGTGGCGCTCGGTCAGGTCGATCCGGCCAGCGCGCTGGCGGCACCCACCCAGTACGCGATTCTGCTGGGCGTCGTCGGGCTCTGCACGGCCGCGCTCACCGCGATCAGCACGTACGTTTCGTCCGGACAAGGCGCCTGGCTAAACCTCCATGTGCAGGAACTCGTTCACGCGCAGTCCGTACGCCTCGATCTTGCGTACTTCGAGAACCCTGCATTCAACGACAGCTTGCATCGGGCTCAACGCCAGGGCGCCTCTCGTCCGGGACAGGTAGTCGGTCGCGCCACCGGTGTTCTCCGAGGTGGATTGACAGCCGGCGGTGTGATCGTGCTGCTGGCGTCGGTCGACCCGGTGCCGCTCCTCATCTTGATGGTCGCTTTCGCTCCCGGCTATCTGGTCGGGATTCGTAACGCCAACCGCAACTACGCATGGCACGAGCGCCGTACGGGCGCGGAACGTCTGGCGGCGACTCTGGACCAGATGCTCACACAGCTCTCTTTCGCCAAGGAGGTGCGTGCCTACGGGTTGGGATCGCACCTCCGGGACCGGTTCCACACGGTGCGGTCGGTGCTCGTCGAAGAGACCATCGGCCTGGCACGGCGGCGAGCCGTGGGGGACCTTCTGTCTCAGGTCGTGGTCGTCGTTGCTCTCATCGGAACCCTCGTCTGGGCCCTGCGCCAGACAGCCGGCGGCGCCATGACGGTGGGGGAGTTGATCATGTACTACGGTGCCTTGCAGCGTCTCGTCGGCGCTTCGCGCCAGATCCGAGGCGGGGTTACGGGCCTCTATGAGGACGGACTCTTCCTGCGGCATCTACGCGAGTATCTGGAGATGCCGCCCGAGGTCGCCGAGCCGACGGAAGCGCTTCCTTTGGCGCCGCTCATCGGCCAGATTCGGCTTTCGAACGTCACGTTCTCGTACCCCGGGGGAACCGAGCCCGCACTCGCCGATGTCAGTCTCGACATCGGGGAGGGAGAGGTCGTCGCGCTTGTGGGCCCCAATGGCTCCGGCAAGAGCACGTTGGTGAAGCTGTTGAATCGCCTCTACGACCCAGCCGACGGAAACGTCCACTGGGATGGGGTCGACATTCGGAGCCTCGGACTCGCTGCCTATAGAGATCAGTTCGCGACCGTCTTCCAGGACTTCGCGCGCTATCCCATGTCGGCATCGGACAACATCGGGTTCGGCGATGTCGACCGTCTCGCTGCTCGCGAGGACATTCGCCAAGCAGCGAAGCGCGCCGGTGTTCTCGAGACACTGGACGGTCTGGCGAATGGTCTCGATACGCCTCTGAGTCGCTGGCTGCACGACGGCGCCGAGCTTTCCGGTGGCGAGTGGCAGCGTGTCGCGTTGGCGCGGGCTTTCTTCTCTGACGCGCCCATCGTGATTCTCGACGAGCCCACTGCGGCGATGGACGCGCTTGTGGAAGCGTCTATTTTCGATCGTTTTCGCGAGCTGATGCAGGGGCGTACCGCGGTGCTGATCAGCCACCGACTCGCGAGCGTGCGCGGGGCTGATCGCATCTACGTGCTCGACGCGGGCAGGCTTGTCGCGGCGGGCGACCACGACGCCCTGATGGAGCAGGACGGTCTGTACGCCGCGATGTTCAGGGCGCAGGCAGACCGCTACCGCTAGATCCCTTAAGATCTGTGGCGTTCTTCCGTCCATGCTCCAGCGGCAACGGTGCTCCGTGAAGTTCTATTACGACGCCTATCACCTGCGGTTCGAGATGCCGTTTGAGTGCCCGGAACTCGCTCCGGCTCCCGATGATGCGCGCAAGCCCGACGTCACGGTCGTGTATGGCGAAGTGCCGGAGTCGATCGAGTCCGACAAAGCGGGCGTTGTCTACCAGGCGAATCCCGAGCAGTTTCTGCTCAAACTCGACGGCGTTGCCAACTATCTGGTCGATGGCAGCGAGCGCATCACCATCGAACGGGCGCCTGAGGCCGACGATGGCAGCGTGCGCATTTTCCTGCTCGGATCGTGTCTGGCCGCGGTGCTCCACCATCGGGAGATGCTGGCGCTGCACGCGAGCGCGATCCAGACCGATGAGGGTGCCGTGCTCTTCATGGGGGCCTCCGGCAACGGCAAGAGCACTACGCTGAAGGCATTCCTGAACCGTGGTTATCAGATGCTCTCCGACGACGTGGTCGGTATTGTGCTCGACGATGAAGGCGCGCCGCAGGCGCTGCCGGGCTATCCGCAGACCAAGCTCTGGGCCGATGCTGCCGAGAAATTCGAGTTGGATGTGGAGCCGCTGCGTCAGGTGCGACCGAACATGAAGAAGTTCGCGGTGCCCACGCACGAGCAGTTCCTGGCCGAGGCCGTGCCGCTACGGGCGCTCTACGTGCTCGCTTCAGTGAATCGCGACGTTTTCGACCTCCGGCCCATCGAGAACGCCGGGGCATTCCGCTGTGTTCTCAACCAGACATATCGGCGCATGTTCCTGCCGGGACTTGGCATGCAAGCGACACATTTCGCGCTTGCGACGAAGGTCGCCGCCACGGTGCCGGTGAAGATGATTCGGCGGCCGAATGCCGGGTTCACCGTCAAGCACCTCGCCGATATGATCGAGCTGGATCTCGCCGGCAAGTACGAGGCTCCGGAGGAAGAAGAGGAGGCGACTCTGGCCGCCTTCGTGGAAGCCCATGCGGCAGCGCCGGAGCCGGCGCAGTAGCGATGGCAGGCATCGTCTGGCTGGCGTCTTACCCCAAGTCGGGCAACACCTGGACGCGGGCCCTGTTAGCGAACTACATTCGCGACCTCGATGAGCCGGTGCGCATCAACAATCTCGGCGGCGGCCCGATTGCGTCGGCCCGACAGGCCTTTGACGACAACGTCGGGGTTGAAGCGTCGGACCTCCTGCCGGAGGAGATCGAGCGCTATCGGCCCGGCGTGTACGAACAAATCGCTGCCGAACTGGCCGAGAGCGAGCACCCGAGCTTCCTGAAGGTGCACGACGCCTACACCTACAATGCCGCTGGCGTTCCGCTGATGTCCAAGGCGGCAACACAGGCCACGCTTTACATCGTGCGGAATCCGCTCGATGTTGCCGTGTCATTCGCACACCATTCCGGAGTGAAGCCGAAGAAGTCGGTGAAGTGGATGAACCAAGAGGACTTTTCGTTCGTCGGGCGGGACGATCGTGTTTTCAATCAGCTCAAGCAACGGCTGCTCACCTGGAGCGGACATGTCGCGAGTTGGGTCGACGAGACCGGTCTCAACACGATGATCTTGCGCTACGAGGACCTCAAAGCGGACACGGTAGAGACGTTCGGGCGCGTTGTGCGCCATTCCGGACTGGAGTTCGACGAGGCGCGTGTAGAGAAGGCGGTGGAGTTTGCCAGTATCGGCCGCCTGCAGGAACAGGAAACCGAGCACGGCTTCGGAGAGAAACCCTTTGGCATGAAAGCCTTCTTCCGACGTGGCAAGGTTGGCGGCTGGCGCGACGAACTCGGAGAGGAACTCTCTCAGAGAATCATCGACGATCACGGGACGATGATGCGTCGGCTGGGCTATCTCGATACGGACGGAACAGTGCTCGACACTCAGCCAGATCCAGTAGAAATCAAAGAGCAGACCGGATGAATGACATCGAGTTGGAACTTCAGGAAGGCACGACCCTCGAGCGCTACAACGAGATCATGACCGCCGAGATGGGCGAAGAACTCGTGATGTTGCACATCGATCAGGGCAGCTACTTCGGCCTGGATGAGATCGGTCGGGAGATCTGGGCGTTGCTCGAGTCTCCGATTTCCTTCAGCGGGCTGTGCGGCAAGTTGAGCGAACAGTTCGACGCTGACGCCGAGACGCTCCAGACCGACGTCACGGCCTTTCTCACGCGCCTGGCGCGCAACGATCTGGTGACCGTGGATGGGGAAAAGGTGGCGTAGAGCGCTGCGGTTTCTGCGCCGGCCTGCGCGCGAGAAGACGCTGTTGTTCGAATCTCTGACCCTTCTGGCCTGGTCGCGACTGCAGGTGCGTACGGTGCCCTTCCGCTGGATCGGCAAGCGCCTCGGACAGATGCACGTCGAGTGTTTCGAAGCGGTGGATGGCGCTGCGATGGGCCGGGCACGTGAAATCGCCTGGGCGGTCAACGCGGCCGCGACGCACACGTGGTGGACCAGCAACTGCTTGCCGCGAGCGATGACCGCGCAGCGGATGCTCGCGCGCCGTGGTCTGCCATCGACCGTGTATCTGGGTGCGGCAAAGGAAGATCCCGAGACGATGATTGCCCACGCGTGGCTTCGGTGCGGCGACGCGATGCTCACCGGCGGGCCCGGGCACCGGCGCTACACCGTTGTAGCTACGTTCGCCAACTACGCCGATGACCACCGCTGGCCGCGAGGGCTGCACCATGCTGCTTGACCGCCAGCACGACCCCCGCAAGCGAGCGAACGCATGAGCGCCATCTTGGGCCGGTTTCACCTCGACGGCTCCCCGGTTGAGCTGAGCAGTCTCGAAGCCGGATTGGCGGCGATGCAGCGCTACGCTCCTGACGGTGCGTCGAGTTGGCACCGTTCGAGTATCGCCCTTGGCCACTGCCTGAACGCACTGTTGCCGGAGTCGGTCGGCGAAGAGCAGCCGCTCGAGGTTGCTGAGCCGCGTCTGACGATCTCGGCGGACGCACGGATCGACAACCGCGAGGATCTGGCGGCCGCGCTCGGTCTCGACGCCTCTGAAACGAAAGCCTGGCCCGATGCGCGCTACATCCTGGCCGCCTATAGGAAGTGGGGCGTCGATTGCGTCGACCGCTTGATCGGTGACTTCGCGTTCGCGCTCTGGGACGCCGACCGTCAACGGCTGTTGCTGGCCCGGGACTTCATCGGGATCCGGCCGCTCTACTACGCGATCGACGGCAAGCGGCTCGCGTTCGCCAGCGATGTCTCCGGCGCACTCGAAGTGAGCGGCCTGTCGCGTCGCCTTGATCAGGTCGCGGCGCGAACCCAGTTCTATTCAGGTTCCATGCAAGACAAGGAACGCACGTTCTTCCACGGACTCAAGAAGCTCCCGCCGGGTTGCTTGATGCTGGTGGACGCTTCCGGGCCACGGATTCAGCGCTACTGGCGACCTGAGGATGTCCCGTCGTTTGATCCGGGCAGCGAGGATCAAACGGTCGAGAGGGTTCTGGAACTGGTGACCGAGGCCACGCGTTGCCGAACCCGCTCCACGCGCGGCGTTGGCGCCCACGCCAGTGGCGGTCTCGACTCATCGACCCTTGCCGTACTCGCCGCACGTGCGGTGCGAGATTCAGGGCGCTCGATGACCGCCATCAACTGGGCACCTCCCTTCACACAGGAAGATCTCCCACTTGATCCGGAAGGTGATGAGCGCGCGGTCGTGGAGGCTCTGGTTGACGCCGAGCCGAACATCGAGTCGTGCTACACCCCGCTCACGGCGCCGGATCTTGCGGATGGATGGGCCGTGGACATCACCGCCAACCCCAGCACGACGCTCCGCTGGGAGTATCGCGCCAGCCGAGAGGCGGCGGACCGCGGGGTCGGCGTGATCCTGTCCGGCTGGGGTGGAGACGAGACGATTGCGTTCAACGGTCGCGGCTACTTCTCAGATCTTGCCCGGCGGGGTCGCTGGATCGAGTTGGCACGAGAGTTGAAGCTCCGCTCCGACATTCATCCGGTGGTTATGTGGGGACTCCGCCGCAAGGTCATCATGCCGCTGATGTCGGACTGGATGCTCCGGACGTTCTTGCCAGGCCACGCGAAGGGCCGCAATGAGGAATCGCTGCCGAACTGTCTCGCGCCCGAGTTTCTCGCCGGCCTCGAGGCGATCGATCCGCCGATTCGGAATGGACGCGAGCGGCCCGGTCGACGTCACATGCAACATGTCCTCCTCGAGTTGGGGCATCTCAACCATAGGGCGGAATCGTGGAACGACTGGGGCGCGAACCTGAACATCGAGTATCGCTTTCCGGTGCTCGACCGCCGCGTTGTGGAATTCTCGCTGGGCGCGCCCGACTGGCTGTTCTTTCACAACGGCTGGAAGCGCTATGCGTTCCGCAAATCGATGGAAGGGTTGGTGCCCGCTGTCGCTCAGTGGAAAAAGCGCAAGGGTGACCCCGCGATGGTCGCCGGCGGCCGCGACATCTTCGAGCCGGCCCGCCAGATGCATCGCCTGCAGTTGCTCGCGCGGGAGGAGCAGGTCCGCAAGGCAGGTTTGCTTGACTGGGACGCGTTCCTCGATGGACACGACAACGATCGATCTGCCATGGCGCAGGCAGCGCAGGGGAGTTCTCGCCCCACCGTGCAGGGCAGCTCGCGGGCCGCGTGGCTGGCATTTTCCGACGCCACCCTCGACTGATCGATGACTCCCACGACCGGCCTCGATTTCCTTGCTCACCCGCTGGCTTTTCGCGCCGGGGTCCGAACAGTGACCGTTGGCGACGAAGCGATTGTGCTCGGCGACGGTCCGTCGGTACGTGCCTTCCGACAGGAAGCCGAAAGGGCGACGCTCGCACGAATTGACGGCCAGCGCACGGGCGCACAAATCGTGGCCGAACTCACCGGCGTCGCCACGAGTTTCGAGGTCGTCGAGGCCATCCTGGCACTACAGCAGGCGGAGTGGGTGGAGGTGGTCCGGCCGCCGCTCGCGTTGGCTGTGAAGTACTCAGGCGTGGAGCCATCCGACCGTGTCGAGTCGGCGATCGTTGCGACAAAGGGACTCGAAGTAGTCGCTTCCGGCACGGCGCCTGATCTCACGATTGTCGTGGCCAACGACTACCTCGCCGAGGCCGTGTCCGATATCGCGGCAAATGTGAACGGGCCTCTTCTGCTGGTCCGTTCGTGCGCGGAGACCGCATGGCTAGGACCTCTGCTCGTTGCGGGCGAGACAGCGTGCCTGGAGTGCATGGCGCATCGGCTCCGTCGCAACCAAGAGGCCCAGCGTCTGTTCGGCGAGTCTCCTGAGTCGAGCGTTGGGTGGCTGGCGGACATCATCGTGCGACAAGCGCAGAGTTTTCGTTCAGCCCCCGGCGAGCACCCTCTGCGCGGAACGCTGCGAGCGCTGGACGCGCGAACCCTTGAAACGGGCACGCACAAGGTGACGCGCAGGCCGCAGTGCCCGCAGTGCGGCGACTGGTCACCGGATCTCAAGCCAATCGAGATCGGGTCCCGAACGCGGATTGGTGATGGCGAGTCGGGCTTCCGCGCCGTGGAGCCGGAAGAGGTGCTTCAGCAGCACGCTCACCATGTAAGCCCTATCACCGGGGTGGTCAACGGGATCTGGCGAGTTGGCGACGAGGACGCCGTGCACGTGGCACGTGCGCCGCATATGTCCACGCGCCCGGCGCCCGATTGGGAAACCTTCCTTTCCAGCGGCCGGAACGCGGCGGGTGGCAAGGGAACGACGGCGATCCAGGCGCGCGCTAGCGCTCTCGGCGAGTCGTTGGAACGCTACTGCTCAAGCTGGCATGGAACCGAGCTTCACGAGGTGGCCACCTACGACGAGATGCTTGATCGCGACGAGTCGGTACTGCACCCAGCCGAATGCATGCTGTTCAGCGAAACGCAGTACGCCGATCGGAAGGCGATTAACGCGCGCGATCGGTCGTTCAAGGAACGCATTCCGAAGCCGTACGACGGCGGCCAAATCGCATGGTCGAAGATCTGGTCGCTCAGCCACGAGTGTTGGAGCAACGCGCCGACCGCCTATGTCTACGCTGGCGCACCGCAAGCGACGTGGCGTCTTGTTGGCGAGTCGAACGGCAATGCAGCCGGCGCTTCGATGGAAGACGCGATCCTCCAGGGGTTTCTCGAACTGGTCGAGCGCGACAGCATTGCCCTGTGGTGGTACAACGCCCAGCCTCGCCGCGGTGTCGACCTCAACGGTATCGATGACGCGTACATCGAACCTCTGCGGGACTACTTCAGCCGCATCGGCCGCGACTTCTGGGTGCTCGATCTCACGGCGGATCTCGGTGTGCCGGCCTTCGTGAGCGTCAGCCATTCGGTGCACGACGGCCCGGATGAGGTCACGATGGGCTTCGGCGCGCACGTTGATCCACGAATCGCCGTTCTGCGGGCGATCGCTGAGATGAACCAGCTCATGCCGGCGGCGTTGACCGAGGTTGAGCGATCCGATCGGCTGCCGGATGAACTCACGGCTGAAGGGACATCCTTCGGACTTGAAGTCGACAACACGCCCTACCTGACCCCGGACCCGGCTCAGCCGCTTCTTCGGGTCGACGACATGGCCGCCGTCGAGGCAGATGACCTGGGTGAGATCGTGCGGCGCTGCCAGCTGGCGGTGGAGAGTGCGGGGCTCGAGATGCTGGTCCATGACCTGACGCGTCCCGATATCGGCTTGCCGGTGGTGAAAGTTGTCGTGCCTGGAATGCGCCACTTCTGGCCGCGGTTCGCTCCCGGCCGTCTGTACGACGTGCCAGTGAAGCTGGGCTGGCGTGAAAACCCGCTCACCGAGAGCGAGATCAACCAAGTGCTGATTAATGGCTAGCAGCGGCGCGGAGTGCCCGAGCATTCACGCGCGCCTTGTGGGGAAGCGAGTTCCTCCGGCACTTGAGTCCCTCGAAGACGCGCTACGCGCAGGCGTCGACGAGACGCGCCTTGCGAGCATGGCGCGGGAGTTGCCGGGAGGAGACGGGGCGCTGGCCCTGGCCGCGATGCTGGAGCTGAAGTCTCGTGGGCGAATCGAGGAGAGCCTGTGGATTGGCGACGTCGAGCATGCACGCCGCCGCGTAACGTCTCCGGCGTTTCGGCCGACTCCTTTCCGCGCAGGTGTCGCGTACGAGCTATCGCGATTCGCGTACGTCCGTCGTGAAGGCGCCGAACTCGTGATGGAGTCACCCGAGTCGCACTGGAATGTGCGCCTGCTCTCCTCGCGAGCCACCACTTGGTTAGGAGGCGTCGACGCGGCTGCAGAATCCGTCGAGGCGCCGGGCACATGCTTCCTCGCCGAGGCAGGAATGCTCACAGAATCTGACGCCGGCTCAGCGGAAGGCGAAACGGCACGCAGTGCCTGGGAGTTTCACGACAGGCTCTTCCACTGGCGCAGTCGGCGCGATGGTCACAGCGGGACTCTCGGCGGTACGTACCGGTTTGCGGAAGCGGGAGATCCGGCCCCGCTTCCGGAGCGCCGAGAACAAGGCGAGGCAGTTCCACTTGCGCGACTGTCCGGACGTCCAGGCGCCGATCTTTTTGCGGTGATGGATGCCCGACGATCCGTGCGACCGGAGAACGAAACGGTGTCGCTGTCTCGGTTGGGCGAGATCTTGTATCACGCCGCCCGTGAAACCGAGACCGCAGTCGACGGAACAACACGACGCATGACGTACCCGACGCCCGGTGGCCTGGGTGCGCTCGATGTCTACGTCGCTGCCGAGAGGTGCGACGGGCTTACGCCGGGTATGTACCGATACGACGCTTCGGCGCATGTGTTGCAGCGTGTCCACGGCGACTCCGAGTACGTCGACGCGCTTCTCGACGCGGCCGGCAGAGGTCAGGGCCGCGAAACCCGACCTGCAATGTTGCTGACGTTGGCGATTCCGCTGGCTCGCGTCGCCTGGAAGTATGAGGGAATTGCTTACAGCCTCGTTCTCAAGACGGCGGGCTGTTTGCTTCAGAACATCGCACTCGCTGCCACTGCCCTGGACGTTGCCTCGTGCAACCTGGGTACGGGCAACAACATCCACTTCGCACGCGCCACGCGACTGCCCGACCATGTCGTGAGTCCGGTCGCAGAAATTACCCTGGGCTAGGGCTGCAAGGCGGCCAGTCCTCGACACAGTAGACTGCCGCGCCATGAGCTACGCGAATTTGCAGGGACAGCGCTCGATGGCACTCGATGCCACGCGCAATCCTGTGTACGAGCGCGCCCTGAAGGCGTGCGTGAATACTGATTCCGCGGTCCTTGACCTTGGGGCTGGGATCGGGATCTTCGGCCTCCTCGCCCTGAAGCATGGCGCCCGCCAGGTATATGCCGTTGAGCCTCAGGCGATAGGCACGCTTGCCCATGAAATCGCCGCGGCAAACGGCTGGGGCGACAGGCTCAAGGTTCTCCACGGCCGGATCGAAGAGATCGAACTGCCCGAAAAGGTGGATGTCATCGTCTCCGCCATGACCGGCAACTTGCTGTTCAACGAAGATCTGCTCCCCACCTTGTTCAACGCCCGCGATCGATTCCTCAAGCCCGACGGGATGATGGTGCCGAGCGCGGCCGCGATCGACGCGGTCTTGGTGCAGTCTCCAAAGATCGCTGACCGCCAGCTGGAGAGCTGGGCGCGACCTCATCTCGGCATTGATATGTCCGCGCCTCGCCGATACGCGGCCAACTCGATCGCGTTCCGCGAGCCGTCGCTTCGCGACGCCGAGGCGCTCGGCGAGCCCGCCGAGCTCTTTCGGATGGATCTCACGTCAGCGAGTTACGAAAAACTGGATGCCACAGTTGAACTTGCCGTAGCCGAGTCAGGACGCGCTAACGGGGTCGGGGCGTGGCTGCGGATGGAGCTGGGTGATGAATGGCTCTCCACTGGCCCATTCGATCCGAAGGTGCACTGGTCGCCGGCGTGGATTCCGCTGGACCCACCGCTCGATGTCGAGCGCGGCGAAACCGGAACTCTCCGCATCATGCGTCCGCCGCACGGCGATTGGGTCTGGCAGTACAAACACGGCGGCTTGACCAGGCAGGGATCCACACGGTTCGCGCGGCCCTTGGGATCGCTGTCCACAAGACGACGGAGCGACACCCCCGCCGCGACTCGCCGCGCGGCTGCGGTCGCCTTCGTGATCGGAGCGATGGATGGCACGACGAGGCGCGAGACGATCGCGGCCCGCGTGATCGACGAGTTCGCGGACCTCTTCCCGACCGCTGAGAAGGCCACCGCATTCGTCGAGCAAATCACGCGCGTGCATGGCAGCTCATGAGGTCGAATACGCGGATGCTGTAGCATCCGTCTGCCTTTTTCCAACACTCAACCTGGCCGCCCATGACCCGACGAATCTGGCTGCTCGTTCCGTTTATTCTCGTCGTCGGTGGGGTATCCGGCCAGGTTCAAGAAGATCAGCTCCCTGAGGACCTGCCGCACGTGCGCGTCGTGGCTACAGGCGGCACCATTGCCGGGCGGGCGCAGTCGGCCGAGGCTGGTGCGGGCTACCGGTCAGGCTCGCTTCCGATCGAGGATCTACTCGTGGATCTTCCGGGCCTGGACCGCATGGCCGAGGTGAGCGCTGAACAGTTCAGTAACTTGCCATCCACGGGGGTAACCCCCGAGCAGTGGCTCGGCCTGGCGCAGCGGGTCAATACCATTTTCGCGGAGGGAGTCGACGGCAAGGCAGTGGATGGCGTCGTGGTAACTCACGGCACCGACGCGCTCGAGGAAACGGCCTACTTCCTCGACCTGACAGTCGCCAGTGACAAGCCGGTGGTGGTGGTTGGCGCCATGCGGCCACCCGGCACCGTCTCGGCGGATGGGCCGATCAACCTGATCCATGCGATTCAGGCGGCTGCGGCGGATGATTCGCGGGGCAGAGGCACGCTGATCGTGCTCAACGAAGAAGTTCACGACGCGCGTGACGCCACCAAGACGCATACGCGCTCGGTGCAGACATTCCAATCGCGCAGTTGGGGACCTCTCGGCCGAGTAGGCCGCGAAGGTGTGACCTACCATCGGCGGTCCGAGAAGCGTCAGGGCGCTGATCTCGAGTTCGACGTTTCAACCAAGTCAATCGAGGATCTCCCGCGAGTGGACATCCTGTACAGCTACAACGGTGCGGACGGGGCTGGGGCCCAAGCGTTCGTCGACGCGGGTGCGGCTGGCCTGGTGATCGCCGGGTCCGGCGGCGGCGGCACGTCGCGTGAGCTCGGCGAAACGCTGCGTGAACTTGCCGAGGCAGGAACCTGGCTCGTGCGTACGAGTCGCGTCGGCTCGGGATCGGCCGGGAGCTGGGGGCGAGGCACCTTTGTCGGGGGCGACGATTTACTGGCGCAGAAAGCACACATCCTTCTGATGGTCGCGCTGATGCACACCAGCGAAGCGGAAGAGATTCAGCGGATTTTCCGCGAGTACTAGGCGGCGCACAGTCCCACCGATGCTCGGCAGGTTCGGAAAACGCGCCGGCGCTCGGTTGGTACTTCGAGACACCCGCAGGTCCCCGAAACGGAGCGCCATGGCCCATGGATGAGTTAACTACCGATGATCGCGAACGGCTGCGAGCCATGGCCGAAGATGAATGGACGAACGCGGTCATCGAGAGAGACACGGCCACCATTGCCACGCTTTGCAGCTCGGACTTCATCTACTTGCCCCAAGACAGTCCCCGACTCGACGGACACTCGCAGGTCGTGGGATTTCTCGACACCTTCCCGCCGGTCGAGTCCGCGCGACAGACGCTGGACGATGTTTCCGGTAGCCGCGCCCTGGCTGTGCTCTGCGGAACGATCGAGGCGGCGTTGATGGACGGCGACACGGTGCTTCGAGGCAAGGGCAAGTTCCTTGCGACCGCCACTCGCGCCTCCGGCGCGTGGCTGTTTACTCGAGCGGCATTCAACTGGGACGGCCCGTTGGCCTGAGACATCTTGCCCCGCGCCCAGGTGGGGGAGACGGACGCCGCGCCGTCAGTTCCGGGGAACCAGCGCGACAACTCTTGCCGGTGCTCCACTGCCACCTTCGATCTTGGCCGGTAGCGCAATCAGGTAGGCTCCCGACTCGGGCAGTTCGCCGAGATCCGTCAGGTTCTCAAGATTGAACAATTGCGCTTCGGCGAGCACGCGATGCGCATCGAACGCCGCGTCGTTACCGGGGTCGATACTCGCTGTGTCGATGCCGATGCCGACGGCGCCGCTTGCGACGACGCGCTCCGCGCCAGCTGGCGATACTCCCGGAAAATGCAGAGTGGTCGTGTCGAACGGGTCGTCGCTGCCGTAGTACGCGTTCCAGTCCGGCCACTTCTCGGACCAGCGCGTCCGCACGAGAACGATCGCGTCCTCCGGGATATCGCCGTGCTCGGATTCCCAGGCGTCTACATCTTCCGCGAGGAGCGTGGTGTCAGAATCCACAGCGGCCCGATCACTGATGTCGATCACGACGGCCGGGGCGAAGAACCTCTCAACCGGGATCTCGGCATTGGTCCAGCGACCCTCAGCGAAATGGATCGGTGCGTCGAGGTGTGTTCCGAGATGCTCCGGCGTCCGGAAATAGCCCATCGCGTACCACTTGCCGTCCTCCCGAGTGCCCCAGACCTGGCGTTCGTACTCGAAGGGAGATCCGTTCGGCCAATAGAGGCTGTCGGGGCTGAGCGGGTGGGAGAGGTCGACCAGTTCGTAGCCCGCGAAGGGATCCGTCGTTTCGGTGCTCTCGATCGGCGCGTTCTGCTCGACGGAAGCCGAGCAACCGGCTATCACCGTGGCGAACCCGAGCGCGACCAAGACGGCGGGGAAAGTATGGCCATTCAAGCGTCTGCGCATGGGTTCCTCTCGGATCGTGAGCGAGCGTGGGACGACGGACGGAGATAATGCCCTGATGGACATCATCTTCGAAACCATGCAGGGCCTGGAAGATGTTGCGGCCGAGGAAGTCGACGCCCTGGTGGGGGTACTGCCACATGCGGTCGCGTCAGGTCGCCTCGTCGCCGCGGTACCGTCAGCGGCGCCGTTGTTGGAGCCGCTCGGTGCCGGAGTGCGTTGCAGTGACCGGTTCGGAGTGCTCCTCGCGGACACAGGCGCAGCAACGCTAGCTGACGCGAAGGAAGTTGCTGCCGGCATTCGTGTCGAGCGATTCCTGTCCAGCGAGCAGAGCTTCGGTGTGCGCTACACGCGTCGCGGCGAGCACGATTTCAACCGGCAGGACCTGGGCGCTGCCGTGGGTGCAGGCATCCTGCAACGATTTCGCGAGCGCGGCGGCCCGGTACCCGCTGTCGACCTGGATACAGCCGACGTGATCGTGCGCGCGGAGCTCTTCGACACTCAGCTCCTGTTGTGGGTCGACGCGGTTGGCGATCGCGATCTGTCGTATCGGCCATATCGGGAGTACGCCCACATGGCGTCGATGAGACCGATGGCCGCGAACCTGCTCCTGCGCTTGGCGGGATGGCGTCGGGACACGGATCTGTCGGGCTGGCAGTTGATCGACCCGTTCTGCGGCAGTGCCACGATTCTGATCGAGGCTATGTCGATCGCGGCCACCGCCGAGCGCTCGCCAGATGCTGGCCATCTTGCCCATGGTGTCGAACGCTTTCCCGGACATGTTCACGGAGCCGTCGGTAACATCGGCCGGGCGGGCATGACCAACCACGTGGTAGTCCACTCAGGACTTGCCGAGGAGACCCACGAACTCTTGCCGGCGCGTGTGGACGGTGACGAACGTGACCGTCTCGTGGTCACCAATCCACCTTTTGGCCGCCGCGTGGCCAGTCCCCGGCAGGTAGATGCGATTTATCGCGGCGCCGCTGAGAGCTGGGCCCGCGCCGATGTGCGGCGGGTGGTCACGCTCGCGGAGCGCGCGGCGTCGATGACGGAATCTCTGACCGCGGCGGGATTCGAGATCACGCGAGCGTCCGAAGCTATCTACGGAGCGACGCCGATCACAGTCTTCGTGGCCGAGCGTTAGTCCGCTTCGACCAGGTCGATTCGATCCGGCGCGTTGGGCACGACGCAGAGAAACGCGAATGGAGCCTCGACCACGTCATAGGAGTGCGCGACCCCAGCGGGAATGTAGACCGCGTCGTTGGCTTTTACCTCGTGCGTCTCATCTCCGATTCGAACCCGGCCGCGTCCGCTCAACACGTACTGCTCGTGTTCCACGAGGTTGGTATGCAGCGGCATCCCGCCGCCTTCGCCCATCACGAAGCGGCGCATCGCGAAGTTTGGCATGCCGTCGTCTTCGCCGAGCAGGACCTGGTTCTGAGTAGCCGTGCCAGCTGCCACATCGTTGAGGGCAAGTTCTCCGACGGGCTTCACAAGTCCTTTGTCGGTCACGGCAGGATCTCCTCATCAGGGTTGTCGAGCGGCGGCCAGGGTGAGTTCGCCGGCGCCTGCTTGATGTAGAGGTCGCGCTTCGGATAGGGAATCTCGATTCCGGCTGCGTCGAACAGATTCTTCACGCGCTCGGTGATCCAGTCGTCGGCGGCGCGACGCTGGCGCGCGTCGTTCAGCCAGACCCGGAGTTCAAGATCAACGGACGATGCGCCGAATGCGCGTAGGATGCAGACGGGCTCCGGGTTCGCCTCGACGAACTCGCAGGCGTTGGCAGCCTCGATGCATAGACCCTTGGCCGCTTCGACATCCGCGTCATAGGCGATGCCGATCGGAATGCGCAGTCGAATCGTGGTGCCCGAAGCGGTGTAGTTCACGATGTCGCGCCGCATGATCTCGTTGTTCGGGATGATCACCATGATGTTGTCGGGAGTCCGGATCTTGGTGGCCCGGATGCCGATCTCCACGATGTCGCCCCAGTTTGCCTGGCGGGCCGGCGCGCCCCAGATTTCGATGCGGTCGCCCACTTCGAACGGTCGGTCGACGATTAATAGAACGCCCGCGATCAGGTTCGAGAGCGTGTCCTTGGCAGCGAACGAAAGCGCCACGCCGAGGACGCTGGCGCCCGCGATGAATGGGGCGATTTGAACGTTGAGCTGGCCCAGCGCGAGCACTACCCCGATCGCCACAACGCCCCAGGACAGGATTCGGTTGACCCACGGGAGGGCGGTGTCGTCGATCTTGGACTCTGTCCGGCTGACAAGGCCCTCTTGCAGAACAGTCAAGAGTTTCTGGATCAGGCGTGCCGCCGGGAATGTGAGCGCCACGAGCCATGCGGCGCCCACGACGCGAGCCAGTCCGGGAAGCGTCCAGATATGCGCCAGTCGCCAGCTGGCCCAGAAGACCACCGAGATCAAGATCGCGCGCCGGCCGGCCTCGACGACGTAGTCGTCGACCATGGTCTCCGTCTTGCTCGCGAAACGCGTCTGGACGCGACCTAGAACCCAGCGGGCGAGGACAAAGACCAACGCGGCCGCGAGCACCTGCAGCACGCTCTGCGCGAGCCGCGGCACGGCGAACTCGCGAGCTTCAGCGAGCAGTGCCTGAAAGTCGATCGCGCTGGGGTCGAAGCCCAAGAAATCAGCCATGGCCCGAAGCTAGCAGCGGTCTCGGTCTGGGACAAGCGCGCAGTGCGATGCGAACGGTTACGCTTCGAACATGCGGACACACCGATCGACCACGGCCGAGGATCTTCGTCGCGCAGAGCGCAGCCTCGCGCGGCGCGACCCCGTGCTGCGTGCTGTGATTCGCGAGGCCGGGCCGGCGAGCCTGGACGCGCAGTGGCGTCGGGATGCGTTCGGGGCTCTCGTGCAAACGATGATCGGACAGCAGATTTCTATCCACGCTGCAGCCGCGATTCACCGTCGCTTCAAGGCGCTCTTCGGCGGCCGCAGCCCGTCTGCGAGACGGCTCCTGACGGCAACCGACGACGAACTCCGCGGTGTGGGCCTGTCACGCCCGAAGATTGTCTACATGCGCGATCTCGCAGAGCGCGTCGCCTCACGTCGATTCGTGGTGTCGAAGTTGGAATCGATGCCGGACGACGAGGCGATCGCCGCGCTAGTCGCCATCAAGGGCATCGGCATCTGGACCGCTGAAGTGTTCCTGCTGTCCCGACTGGGTCGACTCGACGTGATGCCCGCGGACGATCTCGGTCTGCTCGAGGGGGCGCGGCAGCTGTACGACATGAAGGCGCGGCCTGCCCCCGACGAGCTGCGGGCGTTTGCGGAGCGCTGGCGGCCGTATCGCTCGGTTGCCGCCTGGTATCTCTGGCAGGGGCGTCGGTTGGCCATGGGAGCCGAGTTGCGTTGACGGACTCATGGCAATCGCTCGAACGTGAGATCACGACGTGCCGACTGTGCCCGCGCCTGGTCGAGCATCGCGAGAAGATGGCCCGTGTGAAGCGCGCCTCGTTCAAGGACCAGGAATACTGGGGTCGGCCGGTGCCAGCGTTCGGCGATCGTGGTGCCCGCATCGTGATCGTTGGCCTGGCTCCCGCGGCGCATGGTGCCAACCGGACCGGGCGTATGTTCACGGGCGACCGCTCGGGCGACTGGCTTTATAGAGCGCTGCACGAAGCCGGCTTCGCGAATCAGGCCGAATCGGTTGCCGCCGAAGACGGACTCGAACTCACCGACGTGTTCATCACGGCCGCAAACCGATGCGCGCCCCCCGCCAACAAACCCACGACGATCGAACGCGATCTGTGCCGGCCGTTTCTGGATCGCGAGTTCGAGCTTCTCGATGCCGAAGGGGAGGGGGTCCGCGTGTTTATCGCACTGGGTTCCTTCGGATGGGATCAGGCGATTCGTGTGCTCCGCGAGCGAGGCTGCGCGATTCCGAAGCCGAAACCGAAGTTCGGTCATCTCGCCGAGGCGCAGATCCTTGCGCCCGCGAGTGGGCACAAAGGGTTCCCGCGGAACGATCTGACGCTGCTCGGGTCGTACCACCCAAGTCAGCAGAACACCTTCACGGGGAAACTCACGCGACCCATGTTGGCCGCGGTGTTCTCGCGAGCCGCGGAACTTCTCGACTAGCCGTCGTAGTGCGGCACGGTCTCCGATTCGGTCTGCGCCCCGGCGATCCATTCGGCCACGTCCGCATGCTCCCACACGCTCAGAGCGTAGTCGCCGCTGACCTGATCAAGCTCCACACCAAACGAACGGAAGCGACTGACCACAGGGGCGAAAAACATGTCGGCAGCGCACCAGTCGCCGAAGAGGAAGGGGCCATCGGCGGTTTTGCGGCACGTGCGCCAGATCTCCATGACGCGCTCAACGTCCCTTTCCACGTCCGTACCTCTAGCTTCGCCTGGGCTCGATCGGCGGACGTTGAACGGCATGTGGGCGCGAAGCGCTGGGAATCCGGAGTGCATCTCGGCGGTAACCGCGCGTGCCCCGGCCCGGGTGTGCGAGTCCACCTGCCAGATGCCCGCATCCGGGAACTGTTCGGCAAGGTATTCCGTGATCGCCAGGGAGTCCCACACGAGCAGGTCGCCGTGACGAAGCGCGGGGACCTTCCCTGCGGGGGACTCTGCGCGGATGGCGGCGGCGTAGTCGGGTGCCCCGAGATGGAATGGAATCTCCCTGAACGACGCTCCCGTGGCACGCAAGGCCAGCCAGGCGCGCATCGACCACGAGGAGTAGTTGCGGTTGCCGCGGTACAAGGTGAATTCAGACATCGATCATGTCCTCAACGAAGTGCATCGTGGGAGATGCGTACGGCGCGTTCGATGCCGATCACGGTTTCCTCGGCCGTATCGAGGTTCTCGATGCCGATGTGCCACTCGAACTCATCGGGACTGACGAAACGCAGCCGCTGGAACCGGCCCGGCACAATGCGGTCGCCCTCGATGTCGTGATTGCGAAGATCGATCCCGGAGCCGTCGGGGAGGAACGTACCTTTGTAGATGCTCTTGCCGGTGATGTTGCTGAAGATGCCGACCATCTCGATGGTTCCTTCACCATCCGGAGCATTCCACATCATCCAGGACTCACGCGTCCGACCCCTCGCCGCCGAGTACGAGCGACACACCACGTACGTGTCGGCGACCTCCCATTCACACACGCGAATCGAGTTCTCCACGTACTCGTTGTCGAGCCCGGGCCAGATCACCTCGCTCAGGTGCCACGTGCCGACCAGGAAAGAGAAGTCGGTGGCGGAGTTGGGCGCGGGCTCGAAGTCCATTGAAGTCTGCGCTGCCAGTTCAGCCGTGTTGAGAACGCCCACGGCGAGCGCGGCGCAGACGAGTGCCCTGAAACGGTTAGATCCGGTCATTACGGTGGTTCCCTGTTCTAGATGCCCTTGAAGCCGACCCCGCGGTCGAACTCGGCCGTGGACATGCAGGGAGCACCGGCCGGTTGTTCGCCCTTGCGAAGCGATGCTAGTATGCCAAGGGCGATGCCTGCCAGGATGATGGCGCCGCCGATGAACTGGGCGCGCATCGGGACCTCGCCGAGCACCAGATATGCCGCGGCCACGCCGATGACCGGGCTGAGTGACGAGGCCAGGGTTACCTGGAGCGTCGTGGTCGAACGGAGACCTGAGTACCAGAGCATTTGGCCGCCCGCGACCACAACAGCTCCGTATAGGAGCATCCACCGCCACAGCGTGGGCGAGAGGACATCGGCAAAGTGGTGCGGCCCGAAGAAGATCAGCACCCACACGGCGAAAAGCACCGTGCCCACCAGCGTGCGGAAGGCCGCGAAGATCCCCAACGGGACGGCACCGAGTTCAGCCTTCGCAAGGATCGTGGCGGCGCCCAGGCACGCGGCGCCGAGTAGCGCGTAGATTTCGCCGCTGCCGAACATGAACCCGTCCATCATCGGGGCCAGCAGGAGCGATGCGGCAACTCCTCCAAGAGCGATCGCGGCGCCGGCCACGCTGAGTGCCGACAGGGACTCACCGAGGACGAGCGCTCCTAGCGCGAGAACGATCGGAATCTCGATCCGCCCCAGAAGAACGACCGACGTCACGGAAGTGCGCTCGAGCGCCGTGAAGATCAGCGCCGGCGCGAGTGCGACCGCGAGAACGGACACAGCGACCAGCGCGATCCATTCACGCCCCGTGATGGCGGCCACGTTGGTGCGCGTCCATTCTTTTCGACGGGCGCCGAACAGCACGATGAACGCCACTAGATTGCCGGCAAACAGCACGTTGCAGAACTGGATAGGGTTCATGCCGGCGACGGCATCGAGCGCGCCGAGTTCGCTGATCTTGCGGACCACCGCGCTCGCGCTTCCCAGAATCAGGATCGCGATCCACAAATGTGCGCGAGTGCTCATGAGCCGACCTCGCAGCCGGAGCTACTGGTCCTGATCAGTGCGTAGTACCGCGAGAAATGCATCCTGGGGAATCTCGACGTTGCCGAAGGTACGCATGCGTTCTTTGCCCTTCTTTTGCTTCTCGAGCAGTTTGCGTTTCCGGGTGATATCGCCGCCGTAGCATTTCGCGGTGACGTCCTTGCGCACTGCGTTGATTGTCTTGCGGGCGATGATGTCGCGACCAATCGATCCCTGGATGGGGATCTTGAACTGCTGCCGCGGAATAGTTTTCTCGAGCTGTTCACATGCATGCATGGCCCGGGCGCGTGCTTTGTCGCGGTGCACGAGCATGGCCAACGCATCAACCTTCTCTGCGTTCACCAGGATGTCGACCTTCACGAGGTCCGAGCGCCGGTAGTCGAACATCTCGTAGTCGAACGATCCGTAGCCCTGGGTCATGGACTTGAGGCGGTCGTAGAAGTCGAAGAGAACCTCGGCGAGCGGCAGCTCGGCCTTCATCTCGACGCGACCGACTGCCAGGTAGTGGAACTGAATGTCGTGGGCGCGCTTGTCGCGTAGGAGTTCCATCACCGCGCCGAGGTACTTGTCGGGCATCAGGATCGAAGCCTTGATGAAGGGCTCCTCGACATGCTCGATCGTCGCCGGGTCCGGATACTCCGACGGATTCTCGACGACGTGATTTTCGCCATCGGCCGTCGTGATGCGGTACTGGACCGATGGCGCGGTGAGCAGCAGCGAGAGGTCATATTCGCGCGTCAGACGCTCCTGCACGATGTCCAGATGCAGCAGGCCGAGGAATCCACACCGATAGCCGAAGCCAAGAGCGCTCGAGGAGTCCTTCGTGAACGTCAACGAAGCGTCGTTGAGCGTCAGCTTGTCGAGCGCCTTGCCGAGGTCCACGTACTGGTCCGACTGCATCGGGAAGATCGATGAGAACACCACCGGCTTCGCCGGCACGTAGCCGGGGAGCGGCTCGGGGGCGGCGTCGCTCGCCAGCGTGATCGTGTCGCCGATTTCGATATCGGAGACCGACTTGATTCCGGCGACCACGTACCCGACTTCACCAGTCTCGAGCGATTCGCCCTTTTCGCGTTTCAGTCGCACCACGCCGATTTCCTCGACGTCGTATTCAGCGTCCGTGTGCATGAGTCGGATGCGTTCGCCGGACTTGAGGCTGCCGTTGACGATTCGAACGAGCATGATCGCGCCGCGATACGGGTCGTACTCGGCGTCGAAGATCAGCGCCTGCAGCGGCTTCTCGGCCTCGCCTTCGGGAGCCGGGAGTTTCTCGACGATCGACTCGAGCAGCTCCGGCACGCCAGTGCCCTTCTTGGCGGAAGTCAGAACTGCCTCGAACGGGTCGAGTCCGAGGTCCTCGTCGATCTGTTCGCGAACCCTCTCGGGATCGGCGGCCGGCAGATCGATCTTGTTGATCACCGGCAACATTTCGAGGTCGTGTTCCAGCGCCAGATAGAGGTTGGCAACCGTCTGTGCCTCGACACCCTGCGCGGCATCAATGAGCAGGAGCGCACCCTCACATGACATCAGCGACCGGCGCACCTCGTGCGAGAAGTCGACGTGGCCCGGGGTGTCGATGAGGTTGAGCCTGTACTCGCGTCCATCGGCCGCGGTGTAATCCAGCGTGATCGTATTGCTCTTGATCGTGATGCCGCGTTCCTGCTCGAGTTCCATAGAGTCGAGCAGCTGGTCGCGGAATTCACGATCCGTAACGGCGCCGCACTCCTGGATCAATCGATCGGCAAGCGTGGACTTGCCATGATCGATATGCGCGATGATGCAGAAGTTGCGGATGTGAGACAGGTCGGTCATCGGTCGAAGGCGCACGGGCGCCGTTGCAGCGGAACGCGGGCCTTCGATTCTAGCCGGGCTGACAGCCGCGTGCGCGACCGTCAGCCCGCCGCGAACCGGGTTCCTACTGGTCCGACTGCACGGATTGCAGCTCGATGACGGTTTGTTCCGTGTCGCCCTGCACCGCCACCTGACGGATCAGGTAGGGCGGGCGATGAGCGACGTAGTTTCTGAGGTCGAACTGGTCGTTGCCGGTGACCACCACCATGCAGTTGTAGGTGACTCCATCGACCACGACCTCTTCTCGACCTTCGACGCGGAAGTCTGCGATCGACTCTTCAAAGCCCGTCTCGGTCCACCCGAGCGTCGCGGCGCTTAGCGTTTCGAGTTGGCCAAGCGGCAGGGCGCCGAGGAGCCAGTACATGAGAGTGCCCTCGAACATCAGCCCGGCGGGGCGCTCGCTCACCCAGCGCCGCTCGCCATAGCCATCGGCGTCCAGCGACATCCGTGCCATGCGGATCTCGCCGTCCTGCTCGGCGATGTCGAGATATTCCACGCCCCAGCGGCCGAACGTCGTCTTGCGGTAGGCGAACCCGAGGTTGTCGGCGTAAAACCCGGCGTGGTCGACTGCCAACCCGCCGAGGAATGACTGCATCGTCATCACAGCGCTGAAGATCGGGCGCTCGCCGTCCACGCGCCGGAGGTCGAGCCAGAAGGGCGTCCCCATCTGCTCGTACTTGGCGTGAAATGGTTGGATCGTCTCCGGGTTGACGGCATCGTCGCCCGGCCGGATCGGTTCCTGCTGAGCGATGGCGGCCGCGCTGACCAGGAGCGAAAGCGCGAGAGTTGCGATTGAGAACAAATAGCGGCGGGTACGGGACACAGGATTACCTCGTGGGGAACGTCGTCAGGACGCGGAGCTCGCGCCACTTGGTCGACACTACGAGGCGCCGGTGCGGTTGAAACGTCCGGGAGGCGCCGATTTCAGCGAATCGTCACCTGGCCGCAGCGAACCGAGTCAGGATTCGGAGGACAGCGCGTCGGGGCCGCCCATCGCTGCTCGCAGCGACGCGACGTTCGTGCGGGAGACCTTCACCGTCGTGCCGTCGGCGAGGGTGGCGACCGCGTCTCCGCGCCCATGCGGCCGAAGCGACGCCACTCGACGGAGGTTTACGATCGCCGACCGGTGAACACGCAGGAACTGCCGCGGTGCGAGCTGCTTCTCGAGCTTCGCCAGCGACTCGCGCACCAGGTAGCGGGCGCCGGCCGCGTGCAGACACGCGTAGTAGTCAGCCGCTTCTACCCAGTCGATCGTCTCGACGTCCACAAACACCGTGCGGCCGTGGTCCCGCACGGGGATCCGGTCGAGCGGGGCGGGCGATTCGTCGCCGGATGAGCCCGTGCGGCCGTCCGCCGCCGCGAACACATGCCCGAACGCGAGAATCACCGCGTAGACGGTCAGGTCGAGTAGCAGGCCGAAGGGAAGGTTGCCCCGGAGTCCGAGCCACAACGTGGCGGGCGTGATCGACAGACCCTCGGATGGAATCAGATAGAGCAGCTCGATCAGCGTGCGTGCGATCGACAGTCCGATCGCCGCGCACAGGTGCGGAGCGATCCAGGTGTAGGTCTCGGCGTGCGGACGCCATCGCTGCCCAAGCCGGGCAATCAGAGGCGTCGCCATCGTCCACAGGTGCCACGACAGGAGCTGCGCTGCGAGAAGCGCACCGAAACCGACGTCATGCCCCGCGTTACGAAGCGATAACCAACCCAGGGTTGTCGCCAACAATGCCACGGCTGTGAACACCGTGACGACGGCGACAAAGGTGCGCAGCTTGGAACTCATCGCGATGGTGCTGGGTGGGGAAGTCAGCCGGGTTGGCCGCCGAGCTAGTAGCCGGGTCCGAAGAAGATCGCGTTCATGAACAGTCCGTTCAGACCGTCGAAGTAGGCACGGAAGTTCGGATCTTCAGCGAATGCGATGACGTGTCCGCCACCCATTCCGCGGTACATCAAGTACGGCGTACCCGCGATGACTTCGAGCTCTTCCGTCCACGCCACGCCGGTCACTAGAACCTCGTCGAGCGGCAGGTAAGTCGCCACGTTGAGGCCGTTGTCGATCGTGAGCGGCTCGTAGATGTTGCGTGACTGCGCGATCAGGTTGACGTGGTTGCCGTACCCGAAGCCAAGCCAGTGCTCAGGGTCGAGCTGAGCGCGAAGGATCGGGCCCGGGAGTCCACTGGGCTGTTCCTCATCCGGAACGACACCTTCCGGGAGTCCCGTCGCGACGCCGTCTTCCGTGACCGTGGCCTCTGCGTCCTCCGCATTGGCCTTGGACTTGCGTGACGTATCGAGCAGGCCCACGCTCTCTTCTGTGAGCCAGCGCGTTGCCGCACCGAGTGCTACGAGGGTGCCGCCGCCTCGAATCCAGTCTTGCAGCCGGCCCACCGCACGTTCGCCGAATGTGCCGCTGTAGCCACCCCCGAAGAACCCGCCATCAGGCAGGATCAGAACGTCAAAGTCCGACAGATCCATGTTGGCGAGACGATCGGTCCGGATGATGCTCACCGGGTAGTGATACGACTGCTCGATCAGGTAGCGCGCCCAGCCGGCAGAGTACGCACCCGTCGGCCGGTCCCAGGCGAGTGCGATCTTGGGTTTCTTGAGATAGCGGACTCGGTTGCTGCCAAGGCTGATGCCGTCCTCGACCCACGACGTGTTCGTGCCGTGGAAGTCGACGCCATGATGCTGCGCGATCATCTGCAGCTGCGAGTGTAGATCGTCGGCGTTTTCAGCCACGCGGATAATCAGCGATCCTGCCGGGTATTCCCGGCCGCCGATCGTGAACCCGGCGCCTGCGCCATGCACGCGGATGTCGTGGTGATGAAGCGCGGCCAGTCCTTCCACGGCAGCCTGCGTGCCCCATGGCACGAGGTAGGCAACGGTGGCCTCACCGCCGTGCACGGTCGCGGCCGCTGCCGGCGCCGAGCTGAGCAGGTCTGCACTCAGCACTTCGGCGGCGGTCGAGGGCTCGCTGGCGGTATACGCCTCGAGGTCGAATAGCAGGGGCAACGACCACCCGGTGATGTCGTAGATCTGGTCGCCTTCACGGCGCGCATAGCGGCGGCGCTGCTCGCGCAGGAACTCCTCGTCCATCGGCACGTCCGGGCCAAGCAGGCCCTTCACGAACGCCTTGTTCGGCTGCGACATCGGGATGCGGTAGGTGCCTGCCGGGAACTGTCGATCAGCGGGCTCGCTGCCGTGGTAGTCGCGCACGACGTTGCCGAACGGCTCAGCCGCCTGAGCAACCTCGACGCCCTGTTGCATCACCAGGGCGATGAGCTTGTCCACGCGCGCCGGGTCGGCGCCCGGCGGCAGGATGATCTCGCGGATCTCGTCGGTGCGGCCTTCCTCGATGCCGGCCACGCCGTAGCCGTAGAAGTCGCGCAGGATGCCCTCGCGATTGTTCGCGGCGAGCTCGGCCGTGGAGATCGATGCGATGTAATGGCCGTGGACGGTGTTGCGGTACTCGAGCACCGTGCCGTCCGAGCGATCCTGTTTCAGGCCGCGTGAGGAGGCCTGCTCGTAGGTCAGACCCATCGCACCTTGGTAGGTCGGCCAGCTCGCCCCGTATCCGGGGTAGTAGGCGTCGAAGACTTCCCGGTTGAAGTACGGGAAGCCCATGCGATCGAACCAGCGGGCGTTGTTCTCACCGATTTTCTCGGTCCAGTCGAGAAGCGACTGCGCGATATTCGGGTTGTAGGGCAGCGCCTGCGGCGGGAAATAGTAGGTCGAGTTCGCACCCATCTCGTGCAGGTCGACGTAGATCTGTGGCCGCCACTCCATGAATGCGGCGACCTTGCCGCGCGTCTCGGGCTGCGTCAGTGCGAACCAGTCGCGGTTGAGGTCGAACAGGTAGTGGTTCGTGCGCCCGCCGGGCCAGGGCTCACTCAGCTCCACCGAGCCGACGGTCGAGTCTGCCCACTTGCCCTTCGACTGCCGGTAGTGGTTCACGAACCGATTGCGGCCGTCAGGATTTTGCATCGGGTCGATGATCACGATGCTGTTGCCGAGCACCGTGTCGGTGAGCGCGTCCGTCGTCGCCGCCGCGAGGTGATACATCGTCAACAGCGACGCGTCCGTGCTCGAGATCTCGTTGCCGTGCACGCCGTATGCGAGCCAGGTGACTACGGGGTTGTCCGCGATGATGCCGTCGGCCGCAGCCGCGTCCGTCGTTCGCGGATCGGTGAGCGCGACGTTGTTCTCACGCACTTCGCCGATGCGTGCCTGGTTTGCCTCCGAGGCAACGACGACGTAGACGAGCGGTCGCCCCTCCCAGCTCCTGGCGTACTCGTGCACCGTTACCTTGGCCGAAGCGTCTGCCAATTCGTGGATATAGCGCAGTGCTTCCTCAGGAGAGGTGATGCGCTCGCCCCAACTGTGGCCGACGACTGCTTCCAGAGTCGGGATCGCCGGATCGAAGCCGGCCGCCTCGGGATAAAACTCCCAGTCGTCCTGCCCATGCATCGCCATCTGAGCATCGGCAAGTGGCGCGATCGATAGGAAGGCAACGAGGGCGGCAGCGGCAACTCGAGAGCGGATCGTCATGGCGTCATCTCTGGAAGTGGCGGGGCGGCGGTCTAGGGTGCCGGCATTCTGACCCGCTCGCGTCGCTCGTGCCAGCCGGCGCCTTTCTGGTACTTTCCGGCGATGAATACTCCTGCTCCCGTTACTCGTCTCCGCCGCATCGTCCTAGTTCTGCTCACTGTTGGAGTTCTGACGAGCTCCGGAGTCGCCCTGGCTCAGATCCCGACTCCCGAGTCGATTCTGGGGTTCCGTGTCGGTGATGACTTCAAGTTGGCGACGTACGATGAGTCGCTGGCCTACTTCGAGGCGCTGGCGGCGAGCAGCGATCTAGTGCAGCTCGTGCCCGTCGGCCAGACCTCCGAGGGGCGTGACTGGTACATGGCACTGATCTCGACGCCGGAGAACCTGGCGCGCGTCGAGGAATACCGCCAGATCGCGCAGCGCCTGGCGGCGCCGGCAGGACTGAGCGATGCCGAGGCCAGGGATCTGGCAGCGCGCGGCAAAGCGCTCGTGCACATCGATGGCGGCCTCCACGCGACCGAAGTGGCCCACGCTCAGCACACGATCCAGCTTGCCTACGATCTCGTGATCGGCGCCGGTGATCCGGCCACCGCCGCGATCCTCGATGAGGTCATCTTGATGCTGTGGCCGTCGGTGAACCCTGACGGGCAGAACATGGTCGTGGACTGGTATCGCGGCAATGTGGGCGGCCCGTACGAGGTGGCCTCGCTGCCGTGGCTCTACCAGAAGTACGTCGGGCACGACAACAACCGCGACGGCTACATGCTCAACATGATCGAGTCACGCGTCCTGGCGCGGACGTGGCGGCATTGGGAGCCACAGATCATCTATGTGCACCATCAGTCATCGCCGTTCCCGACGCGTATCTGGTTGCCGCCGTTCGCCGAGCCGATCGCGACGCAGGTGCATCCGCTGATGTCGCGGACCGTCAACGCCATCGGGATGCTGATTGCCCGGTCGCTCGAGGAGCGCGGCCAGCCGGGCGCCACACATATGGGTGGATTCGATGCCTGGTATCCAGGTTATGTCGACTACACGCCCATGCTGCGGAACATCGCGGCCTGGTGGACCGAGACGGCGCTCTACCGGTACGCCACGCCGGGCTACTACACACTCCGCGACTTCCCGCCCAACGCCCGCGACCTGCGGCCGGAGTCACTCTACTCCTCGCCCTGGGAGGGCGGCTGGTGGCGTCTCCGCGATGCGGTGGACTACATGCTGACCGCGTCGGTCGCCACGCTCGACTACGCATCGAAGTACCGGTTCGAACTGCTCTACAACCGCTATCAGGCCGGCCGCGATACGGCCGAGAAGTACCGAGAGGAGCCGCCATACGCCTACTTCGTGCCGCAGGATCAGCGCGACCCGGTGGCCGCCGTCGAGATGTTGCGGCGACTCGCTTTCAGCGGCATACGAATCGGCCAGCTGACGTCGCCTGTGCGACAGGAGTCGATGGACTACCCGGTGGGTACGTGGGTGATCCCTATGGATCAGGAGATGGCCGAGCTCGCCGCTCAGGTACTGGAGGTCCAGGTTTACCCGGATCTTCGGGAGTATCCGGAAGGCCCGCCTGAGCAACCTTACGATGCGGCTGGATGGACGTTGCCCTACCAGATGGGAGTGCAGGTTGTGGCGGCTTCCCAGCCGCTGAGCCCGGAGGTGCGCGACGCGGTGACCATGCTCACAGCCGACACCGTTGGGTGGCAGGACCGCGGAGTCACCAACGCGGAAGAGGCAGAAGCGCTGGATATCGCCAAGTTTGATTCGGCGCCGGGCATCGGGTTCGACACCGACCCCGTGGCCGCAGCCATCGTGCCTCCACCCGGTCGAGTGACCGGCTCCGGATCGGCGCTAGCGCTGGATCCGGGTCAGAACAACGCCTTCCGCGCTGTGAACCGAGCCTGGGCGAACGGCGGGACCGTGCGGTTCGTGGGCGGTGAGTCGCCGCGCTACGTGGTGAGCGGGTTGTCGACGGCTGCGCAGGATGCGCTGGTCGAAGAACTATCCCTGCAGGCTGAACGCAGCGACCAGGCTGGGGTTGAGATCACCAAGCCGCGCGCCGGTCTGTATCGGCCGTGGACCGCAAGCATTGACGAGGGGTGGACCCGTTGGACTCTGGAGCGGTACGAGTTCGATTTCGTCTCGGTCTACGACGCTGACATCCGCGCGGGACGACTCATAGACCGCTACGACGTGATCGTTCTACCCGACACCCGTGCCGGCCCGATCGTCGCTGGTCACGCTCCGGGTACGATCCCGGCGCGCTTCACCGGCGGTATTGGCGAAGACGGCGTCCGGGCGCTCGACAACTTCGTGCGCGAGGGCGGCACGCTGGTGGCGCTCAACAGCAGCGCGGCGCTCCCGATTGACCGGTTCAACCTCCAGGTGGAGAACGTCGTTGGCGACCTGGGTCGCGACGAGTTCTTCACCGGGATCTCGCTGTTGCAGGTGGAACCTCAGGCGCACCCGGTGATGGCCGGGATGCCCAGCCGGGCCTCTGTGACCGCGTCGCGCAGTCCGGTGTGGCAGTTGCCCGAGGACGCGCCGGGTCAGGTATTGATGCGATATCCCACGGCGGGTGACCCGTTGCTGTCGGGCTACTTGCTCGGGGCGGAGCACTTGCACGGCCACGCGGCGGCCCTATCCATTCCACACGGCGACGGCCAGGTCATCATGTTCGGCTTCCGCCCGCAGTGGCGCGGCCAGCCTTTTGGCACATTCCGAGTCCTGTTCAACGCGCTGCTCGTGGGCGGGCTCACGAGTCCGTGAGTGGGGCGGCGCCGATGAGCGAGGCCCTGGTGCGCTGGGGGTGGACGTCGGCTCGGCAGTTCGACTACGACGAGTCGGGCAGTGTGCTCGCCCCGGCTCGAGTTGTAGCTCAGCATCGCGGCGAGTACGTGCTCGAAGCTCCCTGGGGGCGCGCAATCGGTGTTGCGCCCGGGCGCATGCAATACCGCGCTTCGCGCGGGCGCGAGATGCCCGCGGTAGGCGACTGGTTGCTCGTCGAACCGGCTGTTGACGGGCCCGCGACGATCATCGAGATCCTGGAGCGTCAGAGTGCGTTTGTCCGACGGCGTGCGGGAACCGACAACGAGGAACAGGTTGTCGCCGCAAACGCCGACGCCGCTTTCCTGATGACTTCGTTGAACCAGGACTTCAACCTGCGTCGCGTGGAACGCTATCTGGTGGCCGCCTGGGATTCGGGGGCTACGCCAGTGGTGGTGCTCACGAAGGCGGACCTCGTGGCGGCCGCGGTCACCGCGGAGATCGTGGCTGCGATCGAGGCGGTGGCCTCCGGTGCAGACGTGGTTGCCGTGAGCAGCGTTGACGGGAGTGGGCTCGATCGACTGCGCCCTTACCTCGCGCCCGGCAAGACAGTGGCTCTGCTGGGCTCGTCCGGGGTGGGGAAGTCAACGCTCGTGAATACGTTGGCCGGCGAGAACCTACTCCTCACGCAGGACGTTCGTGAGGCCGATGACAAGGGACGGCATACAACAACGCATCGCGAGATCTTCCTGTTGCAAGATGGAAGTCTCGTTCTGGACACACCAGGGATGCGGGAACTCGGGCTAGTCGAGGCTGACGACGGTCTCGATGAGACATTCGACGAAGTCGCAGCGGTAGCCAAGATGTGCCGCTTCCGAGACTGCGGCCATGACCGGGAACCGGGATGTGCGGTGCAGGCGGCGTTGGCCGACGGCTCGCTCACTCGCGATCGCCGGGAAAGCTACGCGAAACTACAAAAAGAGGCGGCCTTTGAAGTGCGGCGACGCGACGCCGGGGCTGCCAGAGCGGAGAGGAACCGTTGGAAGCAGATCCACAAGGACTACCGCAAGATGCCGAAGAAGGGACGATGAGTGTTCGTCTTGCTACGCCGATCCGAGCACTCGCATTCAGCTTGGTGTTCGCGCTCGGGGCAGGCGCGGTTCACGGCCAACAGGCCAATCCGTCGGCGATGCTCCAAGACGTCGTGGGCTTCTACACGGGTACCTCCGGGACGGTGGATGACCCGCGGGCTCACGATCTCCTGGTTGAGGCGGCCGCGACGGGTGACGTGCTGTCGAGGATGTGGCTCGCCCGCTGTTACTCCCGCGGCCGCATGCTCTTCGATCGCGATGAGGAGCAGGCGCGAGCCATCGCTTCCGAGTTGATCGACCAGGTTGCCGAGCTCGCCGTGGCCGACAATCACGAAGCGGCGTTCCTCATGGGTACCGCCTATGCGGAAGGTCTGGGCGTCGAGGCCGATCAGGCGATGGCGATTGCCTGGTATCACCGGGCCGCGGATCTCGACAACGTGCTGGCGCAGCACAACCTCGGGAACGCCTACCGGGCCGGCGACGGCGTGGTGCGTGACGACGGGATCGCGGTCTATTGGTATCGCCGTGCAGGTGGTCAAGGGGACGCACTGCCGGCGTTCTGGCTGGGCCAGATGTACGAGCGCGGCGAGGGCGTGACCGCAGACCGCGAAGAGGCCCTGCGGTGGTACCGGGACAGTGCCGGACGTGGCAACGGCCGCGCGAAGGACGCGCTCGATCGCTTGGGGGCCCGCTAACAGCATCAACGCTACTGGCCTGGCGCCGCATAGCGCGGCTCGGTAGTTTGTTCTGACTCCCCTCAATCCCCGTGACGTCGCCCACGCCAAGAGGCGCAGTGGCGACGCGCAACAGGAGTTCCGATATGAATCGACCCAAGTGGACGCTGGGCCTTGCGGCGCTGGCACTGATTGCCGCGGTCGCCGTGCCTCAGACGGTCTTCGCCCAGGACCTCTCCTCCGTCGCTAACCGCACTGACGACGAGCGGGCGCGCGACGCGGGCAGCAAGCCTGGGCATGTCTACGCTTTCTGGGGCCTCGAGGCCGGTATGACGGTCGTCGATCTGATTCCCGGTGGCGGCTACAACACCCTGTTGCTAGCGGCCCTCGTTGGCGATGGCGGCATGGTCTACGCGGGACCGCCGCGGGACGCACTCACCGAGCGTCTCCAGGCCAACCCGATTTCGAATGTCGAGATCTTCGGCGACCCAGCGGATGTGCCTGACGCGAGCGCCGATGCCGTAGTCACCGTGCGTAACTTCCACGACGTTGTCGGTGGTGGTCGTACGGAGGGCATCCTGGCAAACGTGCATCGAGTGCTGAAGAGCGGCGGTACCTTCGGCGTGGTCGACGCGCGCACGAACATGGATGGCTACGACGACTCCAGCCACCGCATCAACCAGCAGCACGTCATCGATCTGGTCACCGCGGCCGGGTTCGAGTTTGTCGAGGCATCCGAGATGCTCGCCAACGCCGACGATGACTTCGGCACGTGGGAAGGCGCGTCCGGGCGCACGAACACCGATCGCATGGTGCTGAAGTTCCGTAAGGGAATGTAGTCACCGCGATTCGACGGTCCTAGGCGACCGCTCGAAGCCCGGGTCGCCCGTTCACTCGGGCGCCCGGGCTTTCTTCGTTGATGGGCACTAGGATCGGCGTCATGAGAACCGATTCGCCGGTCGAAGTGAGCACGGGCCCGACTGCCAAGGCCGAGCGCATCGTCGCGCTCGACGTTCTGCGTGGGTTCGCGATCCTCGGGATCCTGGCCGTCAACATCCAGTCGTTCGCGATGATTGGCGCCGCCTACATGAACCCCTCGGCATCGGGGCGGATAGGCGGATCCGACACCTTTGTGTGGGTGCTGACCGACATCTTCTTCGATCAGAAGTTCATGACGCTGTTCACGATGCTCTTCGGTGCCGGCATCGTCCTCATGACTTCCCGTGCCGAAGCGACGGGCCGGGCGCCGCTCAGGCTGCACTACACGCGCAACTTCTGGCTACTCCTCATCGGGCTCGCCCACGCCTACCTGCTGTGGTCCGGTGACATCCTCGTGCTCTACGCGATGAGCGCTTTCTGGGTTGTCTGGCTACGACGCTTGCCTCCGCGGACACAGATTGTGCTCGGTGTGCTCGTGCTGGCGGTGGCTCCTCTCATCTCCATGGGGGCCCAACTCAGCTTGCCCCAGTGGCCGGCGGATGATCTGGAGGCCCTCCGAGCAGATTGGGCGCCCTCGCAGGTGGTGATCAGCGAGGAGATCGTCGCGATGCGCGGCGGGTGGCTGTCGCAGATGCCCCACCGTATTCCCGCAACTCTGGGCTTCCATACCGTCGTGTTCCTGGTGTGGGGCATCTGGCGCGCTGGCGGGTTGTTCCTGATCGGTATGGCGCTCTTTCAACTGGGCATCATCACCGGCGGGCGCAGCCGACGTTTCTACGCGCGGATGGCGGTTCTGGGGTTTGGCCTAGGTCTGCCTTTGGTCGCCTACGGCACGCGCTACAACCTCTCCGCCGGGTTCGCGGTAGAACACTCAATGTTCGGAGGAGGAGTGTTCAACTACTGGGGCAGCATCGCCGTCAGCTTCGGATATCTCGGATTGGTGATGCTGGTGGCGACCTCCGGATGGTTGCCCGGGCTGCAGAAGCGCCTCGCCTCGTGCGGCCAGATGGCCCTGACCAACTACCTCACCCAGACGCTCATCTGCACCTTCGTCTTCTACGGCCACGGCCTCGGGCTGTTCGAGACGATGTCCCGGCTCCAGCAGACGGGCGTCGTGCTGGCGGTCTGGGCCCTGCAGTTGGCATGGTCGCCCTGGTGGATGGCGCGGTTCCGGTTTGGGCCGTTCGAGTGGGCCTGGCGGTCGTTGACCTATTGGCGCCTGCAGCCGTTCGCGCGTCCGTCCCCGTAGTCCGGAACGAGCTTTTACGCGGTTGCTTGCCACGCTAGATAAATATTTATATAAATAATTATCTAGTGCCATAACAAAACAACCTTTCAATGAGTCTCGAACACATTCTTCTCGGGCAACTACGTCAGCCATCGACCGGCTACGAACTCGGCAAGGAGTTCGACGACGGGGCCGGGCACTTCTGGCCGGCTGAACGCAGCCAGATTTATCCGACGCTCAAGAAGCTCGAGCAGAAGGGATGGCTGACGTGCTCGGAGCAGCCGTCGGAGCGCGGTCCGCGGCGGAAGGTCTACGCGACCACCGACGCGGGGTTCGAGGAACTACGGAAGTGGCTCACCGAGGGGCCACAGATTGGGCGCGAGCGACTCGCCTATATCGCGCAGGTCTACTACCTGGGTGCGTTGGACGATTTCGAGGCCGGTCTCGCGATGATTCGGAAGATGCAGGCGCGCTGGCGGCAGAGTCTGGCGCTGTTCGAGCACATCGAACGGGCGGTCGTGGAGGAGTCCGGCGATTGGCAGGACCTCGAGCCGTGCGACTTCTTTCCCAGGGCTTCGCTAGGCACGGGACTTCATCTCATGCGAGCCAAGCTGGCCTGGTGCGACGAAACGATACAGAGACTCGAAACGAGAGTCGGTAGCGCGGCTGCGACACCGGCTCAGGAGAACGACTGATGGACTTGTTGATCGAAGCCAACCGTTGGTTCCACATCATTGTCGGGTTCACCGGTCTCGCCGCCTGGTGGGTCCCGGTGCTGACCAAAAAGGGCGGCAAGCAGCACGTCTTCTTCGGCAAGCTGTTCGCACTGTCTGCGTACATCATCGGAACCACCGCGCTAGCCGGGGTGTCGATGCGGATGGGCTACGCGCTGTGGCAAGGCATCGATGTGACCCAGAATCCGGAGACCTTCGGCTTCCTGATTTTCCTGGCGTACCTCGGCGTGGTCACGATCGGCATCACTCATCAGGCGGTTCGCGTGATCCGCACGAGGAACGACCCGGACTCCATCCGGACGCCCTTCTTGAAGGCACTCGCGGTTCTCATGGGAGTGGGCAGTCTCGCCGTCGTGACCTGGGCCGTGACGCAGTGGTCGAGCGTCTCGCCGGTGTTGCTGGCCCTGTCGCCGGTCGGCCTGCTCGGAGCGCACGGGATATACAAGTACATGTACCACCGGCCTCCAGAGAAGATGGCCTGGTGGTACGAACACATGGGCGCGATGCTGGGCGCCGGAATCGCCTTCCACACGGCGTTCCTCGTGTTCGGGTCGCGCGTGGTCATCGATCTGCAGATCTTCGGCGCCTTCAACTGGGTGCCGTGGGTGCTGCCGGCGGTGATAGGCACGATCGGGGGCAGCTACTGGGAGAAGTTCTATCGTCGGAAGTTCGGCGATTTACCTTCCGACGGCGCTGCCAATGCCTGACCGCTCAGCCTGCGCTGGAGCCCGCTGAGGCCGGCCAAGACAGTCGCAACACGCCACCCTGGGCTAGAATCGCGGTCGATGAGCACCCGCATCGAACCGTACAAGCCGAAGCACCATGTGCGCGTGGTGACTGCTGCATCGTTGTTCGACGGTCATGACGCCGCGATCAACATCATGCGCCGCATTCTGCAGGCCTCCGGCGCCGAGGTGATTCACCTCGGACACAATCGCTCGGTGGCCGAGATCGTGGACTGCGCGATTCAGGAAGACGCGCAGGCCATCGCAGTGACGTCCTATCAGGGCGGCCATGTCGAGTACTTCAAGTACATGCTCGACCTGCTGCGCGAGCGCGGCGCCGATCACATCAAGGTATTCGGTGGCGGCGGCGGCACGATTCTTCCGTCCGAGATCGACGACCTGCACGACTACGGCATCACGCGGGTTTACTCACCGGATGACGGTCGCGAGCTCGGGTTGCAGGGCATGATCAACGACCTGCTCGAGCGCGCCGACTTCGCTACGGTGAGCGCGTCGCTCAACGGCCATCTCGCCGCGCTACCCGATCGGCTGCCGAAGATGATCGCGCAGACGATCTCGATCGCCGAGAACTATCCAGAAGCGGAAGCCGACCTGGTGCCGGCTCTTGAGGCGATGACGGACGAGGCCGAGGTGCCCGTTCTCGGAATCACCGGGCCCGGCGGCGCGGGGAAGTCGTCGCTCGTCGACGAGCTCGTTCGCCGCTTCCTGCTCGATTTCGAAGACAAGAACGTTGCCGTGATCTCTGTCGATCCGTCCAAGCGAAAGACGGGCGGTGCCCTGCTTGGCGACCGTATCCGCATGAACTCGATCGACTCCGATCGCGTGTACATGCGCTCGCTCGCTACTCGCCAATCGAATCTTGCGCTGTCGAAGCACGTGCGCCACGCACTCGATATCTGCAAGGCGGCGCAGTTCGACCTGATAATTCTGGAGACTTCGGGAATCGGTCAGTCGGATACCGAGATTGTCGATCACTCCGACGTCTCGCTCTACGTGATGACCGCCGGGTACGGCGCAGCGACACAGCTCGAGAAGATCGACATGCTCGATTTCGCCGACATGGTGGCGATCAACAAGTTCGACAAGCGCGGATCTCTCGACGCATTGCGCGACGTCCGCAAGCAGTTCAAGAGGAATCACCACCTGTTCGACGCATCGGATGACGACGTGCCGGTGTACGGCACCATCGCGTCGCAGTTCAACGATCCGGGCACCAACCGGCTCTATGAGGCACTGCTCAAGCACGTGGCCGAGAAGACAGGTGCGCCGCTGGATCCAGATCTGGGACTCCCGACGGGCGACAGCTCGAAGGTTCAGGTCATTCCGGCCGATCGAGTTCGATACCTGGCGGAGATCGCCGACAACAGCGATCGCTACGACAAGTTCGTCGCTCGCCAGGCCGAGCTCGCCCGCGGCATGTACCAGTTGCGGGGTGCTATCGAGCAGTTGAAGGCGACAGATCGCGGAGTCGCCTCGGTGGATGACGCCTTTGGGTTGCCACTCGATGCTGTTGACGATGCCTCGGCCTCCGTGCGTGAGCTCATCGATCGCTACAACGACCTTGAAGAGCAGCTCGACCCGGAAGCTCGTCGGCTCCTGCGGGCGTGGCCGGCGACGGTCGAGCGCTACCGCGCCGATGTCTACACCTACAAGGTGCGCGATCGCGAGATCGAACGAAGCCTGTTCACAGAATCGCTCTCGCGGTTGCGGATTCCGAAGATTTCGGTGCCGCGCTACCGCGATTGGGGCGACGTGCTGCACTGGCTTCTCACCGAGAACCTGCCGGGCGACTTCCCGTTTGCAGCCGGCGTATTCCCGCTCAAGCGCACCGGCGAGGAAGACCCCACGCGCATGTTCGCGGGTGAGGGTGGGCCCGAGCGGACGAACCGGCGTTTCCACTATCTCTCGCGCGGTATGCCTGCCAAGCGGCTATCAACCGCCTTCGACTCGGTCACGCTCTACGGCGAGGATCCCGATCGCCGTCCCGACATCTACGGCAAGGTCGGCAACTCCGGTGTTTCGATCGCCACCGTGGACGACGCGAAGAAGCTGTACTCCGGCTTCAACCTCGCGGACCCCACCACGTCGGTGTCGATGACGATCAACGGTCCGGCGCCGATGGTGCTCGCCTTCTTTCTCAACGCCGCGGTGGATCAACAGTGTGAGCTGCACATTCAGCGCGAAGGCCTCGAGGACGAGGTCGAGAAGAAGATCGCGGACCATTTCACTGAGCTGGGCGTCGACCGTCCGACCTACCAGGGGGACTTGCCCGAGGGGAACGACGGGCTGGGATTGATGCTGCTCGGCGTGTCCGGCGACCAGGTGCTCGACGCCGAGGTCTACGAACGCATCCGTGCCGACACTCTCAAGGTGGTCCGCGGCACCGTGCAAGCCGACATCCTCAAGGAGGATCAGGCGCAGAACACCTGCATCTTCTCCACCGAGTTCGCCCTGCGGCTGATGGGCGACATCCAGCAGCACTTCATCGACAACGGGGTGCGCAACTTCTACTCGGTGTCGATCTCCGGGTACCACATTGCCGAGGCCGGAGCCAATCCGATTACTCAGTTGGCCCTGACGCTGGCCAACGGTCTGACCTACGTCGAGTACTACCTGTCGCGCGGTATGCACATCGACGATTTCGCGCCCAACCTGTCGTTTTTCTTCTCGAACGGCATGGATCCCGAGTACTCGGTGATGGGGCGCGTGTCGCGACGGATCTGGGCCAAAGCGATTCGCGACGTCTACGGCGGCAACGCCCGCTCGCAGAAGTTGAAGTACCACATCCAGACTTCGGGACGGTCGCTGCACGCGCAGGAGATTGCGTTCAACGACATTCGGACCACTCTGCAGGCGCTCTACGCGATCTATGACAACTGCAACTCGTTGCATACGAACGCCTACGACGAGGCCATCACGACGCCCACCGAAGAGAGCGTGCGTCGCGCCGTGGCCATCCAGCTCATCATCAACAAGGAGCTGGGCCTGGCCAAGAACGAGAACCCGCTGCAGGGTGCCTTCGTTATCGAAGAGCTCACCGAACTGGTTGAGCAGGCCGTGCTCACCGAGTTCCGCGCCATCTCCGAGCGGGGCGGTGTGCTGGGCGCGATGGAACGGATGTACCAGCGTTCCAAGATCCAGGAAGAGTCGCTCTACTACGAGTCGCGCAAGCACTCGGGCGAGCTCCCTGTGGTCGGGGTGAACACTTTCCTCGATGACGAGGGTTCGCCGACGATCATTCCCGAGGAAGTCATCCGCTCGGATGAGTCGGAAAAGGAATACGCGATCGCGTCGCGCAAGGAATTCCAGCTGCGCAACGAGTCCGCATCGGACGCCGCGTTGGGTGCGCTGCAGCGCGCAGCCGTCGAACAGGGCAACGTCTTCGCGGCGTTGATGGAAGCTGCCAAGGTTTGCTCGCTCGGGCAGATGACCGACGCGCTCTACCGCGTAGGCGGTCAGTACCGGCGCAACATGTAGGATCTCGGGTCTCGCTCATTCGACCCGCTTTCACATGACTACTTCTCGCCGCGAGTTGCTTGGCGTCGTTGCCGGCGCCTCCTTGCTACCGATGTTGAACGTCGGCGCATTGGCACGTGCGGCAGGCCAGTCGGGCGGCGACCTGCCGCGCTGGGTTGCCGGCGCTCGCGCCGCGATTCCTGCCACTCGTGACCGCTTCTTCCAGACGGCCGGGATCGCGCCGTCGTCGCGGTCGGTGATCGATGAAGTGAAATCGCGGCTCGAGTTCCAGAACGAGGGGCCCGTTGCGACCGGCATTGCGGATCGCATGGCTCAGATCGAGCCGGATCTCAGGTCGCACCTTGGCGCGTTTGCCGGTGCCCACGCTGACGAGATCGCCCTCACCCACAGTACCTCCGAGGGGATCAACATCGCGTCGTGGGCATTGAACTGGAAAGCCGGCGACGAGGTGGTGATCAGCAATCAGGAACATCCCGCCAATTTGATCCCTTGGTACAACCTGCGGAGCCGCTTCGGCGTCGTTCTGCGGGTGATCGACCTTTCGGCGGGCTCTGATTTTCGCGCGCAGATCCGAGCTGCTGTCGGAACCCGGACGCGTATGGTCAGCGTGCCCCATGTCTCGCGTAACAACGGCCGTGCGCTCCGCACCGATGAGGTCGCCGAGGTTGCTCGATGGTTGCGGGAGCGCGGAGTCAGATTCCATCTGGACGGAGCCCAGGGCCCCGGGTGTGTCCCGTTCGACTTCGGCGAGCTCGGGTGCGACTACTACTCCACGTGCGGTCACAAGTGGCTGCTTGGGCCGAAGGGAACCGGCGCGTTCTTCGTTCGCGCCGACATGCTCGACGCCACGGCTCTGACCTGGACCGGATCGCACAGCACCACGGCGTTCGACTACGACGGGAACTACGAGTTGATTCCCGAGGCGCGCCGCTTCGAGTTCGGGACTCGTGCCCTGGCTACCTTTGCCGGCTTCGATGCCGCTCTCGCCTGGTTCGATTCTCTCGGTGTCGATCGCGTCCTGAGTCGGATCGACGAACTCACCGAGTACGCCATCGAAACCACCGACGGCTTGTCCGGCTTTGACGTGACGTCGCCTCGGGCGAAGGCGGATCGCTCAGGTGTGTTCGTGGCGCGGCTGCCCGAAGGCTGCACGGCCTGGCCGGTGTACGAAGCATTGCGACTGCAAGGTGCGTACACGTCCCCGGTAACGGATGAGCGAGACCTGAGGATCGCGATTCACTTCTTCAATACTCGCGACGAGATCCGCAGCACGCTGCTGGCAGTCGACGACGTGTGTCGGCGGGAGATCGCGGGTGGCTGAGGGGGCCGCTCGCATCCAACGCGCCGTTTCGTTCCGTGAGGCGTTGGGCGCCTGGATCAAGATTGCGGCCTATAGCCTGGGTGGTCCCGCCGGCCAGATCGCGGTGATGCACCGGATCCTGGTGGAAGAGAAGCGTTGGCTCTCGGAGCGACGATTCCTGCACGCGCTCAACTACTGCATGCTTCTGCCGGGACCCGAGGCGCAACAGTTGGCGACCTACTCCGGCTGGCTCTTGCACGGCTGGCGCGGCGGACTCACCGCCGGCCTGCTGTTCATCTTGCCCGGGTTCCTGTCGATTCTGGCGCTGAGCGTGCTGTACGTGCGCTTCATCGATTTCGCGCTCGTAGCCGGCCTGTTCTACGGCCTGAAGCCCGCAGTGATGGCCATCGTGATTGGCGCGCTGGTGCGCATCGGACAGAAGGCGCTGCATGGCGCGCCGGCTGTTGCGCTTGCCGCCGCCGCTTTCATCGCGATCTTCGTCTTCGACGTGCCCTTCCCGCTGATCATCGTTGCCGCAGCTGCCATTGGAGTAGTGGCGTCGCGGGCGGGCATGATGGCCTTGCCGGTCGATGCCGAGGACGAGGCAAACACGGCGAAGCACCCCTCGTTAGGACAGACTCTGGGCACGGTGGCGACGTGGGCGGCGATCTGGCTGATTCCGCTGGCCGCGCTCAACTTCGCTCTCGGTCCGGACAACGTGTTCGTCCAGCTCGGACGTTTTTTCGCGCGCGCCGCGTTGTTCACGTTTGGTGGCGCCTACGCCGTGCTTGCATATGTCGCCCAGGAAGCAGTGGCGGTCCACGGATGGCTGCAGCCGGGCGAGATGCTCGATGGCTTGGGCATGGCTGAAACCACCCCGGGTCCGCTGATCCAGGTGGTGCAGTTCGTTGGTTTCATGGGGGGCTATCGAGACGGCGCGGGCTTGGACCCGATGTGGGCTGCGATCATCGGCTCAGTGGTGGTCACGTGGGTGACCTTCGCGCCTTGTTTCCTGTTCATCTTTGCCGGCGCGCCCTACATCGAGTCGCTTCGTGGCAACAAGACGATTGCCGCTGCGCTTTCGGGCATCACCGCGGCCGTGGTCGGCGTCATCTTGAATCTGGCCGTGTGGTTCGCGGTGCAGACGCTGTTCGGCGTGGTCAACGAAGCGGCCGTTGGGCCGCTTCGGCTCGCGGTTCCCGATGTGGCCACGCTGGATCTCGCAGCGCTTGTCATCGCTGCCGCATCAGCGCTTGCGCTGCTACGCTTCAAGATCAACATGCTCTACGTGCTTGGCGGCAGCGTGCTCGCCGGATTCGCGGTGAGCGCGCTCAGCTAGCCAGCATCCCGCCGGAGTGAATTGTCGATGCGATTCTCGGAAGTTATTCACGCGGTTGATGCGCACACGTGCGGTGAGCCCGCTCGAGTCATCGTGGGTGGCGTGCTCGACGTGCCTGGCGACACCATGTTCGCGAAGATGCAGCACCTGGAGCAGCACGCCGATCACATCCGCAAGCGCATGCTCAACGAGCCGCGCGGCTATCCGGCGTCCAACTGCAACCTGATCTTGCCGCCGACGGATCCGCGCGCGGACGCTGGCTACGTGATCATGGAACACGTGGAGTATCCGGGGATGTCCGGTACCAACACGATCGCGGTGGCCACGGTTCTTATCGAGACCGGGATGGTGCCGTCGACCGAGCCGATCACCGAGCTCACATTGGAGTCGCCGGCGGGCCTGATCGGCATCACTGCGGAGGTCGAGGACGGCAAGGTGAAGGGAGTCACGTTCGAGAACGTGCCCTGTTTCCCGGTCTACCTCGACGTTGAGGTCGACGTGCCGGAGTTCGGCAAGGTGACCGTCGACGTGGCCTACGGCGGTATGTTCTACGTGATCGCCGATGCGGAGCAGCTCGGCCTGGAACTCACGGCCGATGGCGCAGGAGCACTTGCCCGTGCCGGCGAGATGATCAAGGCGGCAGCCCAGGAGCAGCTCGAACCGCCAGTTCATCCGGGCAACCCCGAGATTCGCGGCATCACCATCGGTCAGATCTCTGGCCTCCCGACAGCCCCCGGAGCGCACCGCAAGAACGCTGTCGTGGTGTCGACCGGGAACCTTGATTGGGACCGACCCGAAACCTGGACCGGCTGTCTCGACCGGTCACCGTGCGGCACAGGAACATCTGCCAAGATGGCGGCGCTCTGGGCGAAAGGCGCGTTGGCGGTGGGCGACGAGTTCGTTCACGAAGGAGTGCTCGGCACCACCTTTCTCGGCAAGGTGTCCGCCGAGACCATGCTTGGCGACGTTCGCGCGATCGTTCCGACGATCCGCGGCACCGCATGGATCACGGGCATGGCCCAGTACGTCGTGGACTCTGACGATCCGTTCCCCAACGGATTCACGGTGGGTGATATCTGGAGCGGGGCCCAATGAGCGATGATAGGAAGCCCGATGCCGTTTATCGGGCAGCGCATCTCGCCGCGCTCGATCATCTCGACAGCGAACCCGGCAAACCGCCCTACGTGCGTGGGCCCTACGGTTCCATGTACACCCAGCGGCCGTGGACGGTTCGGCAGTACGCCGGCTTTTCGACGGCCGAGGAATCGAACGCTTTCTATCGGCGCAACCTCGAGGCCGGCCAGACGGGGTTGTCGATCGCGTTCGATCTTCCGACCCATCGCGGCTATGACTCCGACAATCCGCGCGTAGCCGGCGACGTCGGCATGGCTGGAGTCGCCATCGACTCGATCATGGACATGCGGATTCTGTTCGACGGGATCCCGCTCGATCAGATGAGCGTGTCGATGACCATGAACGGCGCGGTGCTGCCGATCATGGCGCTCTACATCGTCGCGGCCGAAGAGCAGGGCGTTGCGACTGAGGAGCTCACCGGGACCATCCAGAACGACATCCTCAAGGAGTTCATGGTCCGGAACACCTACATCTATCCGCCAGCCGAGTCGATGCGCATCGTGGCCGACGTGTTCGGCTACACAGCCGAGAGGATGCCGAAGTTCAACAGCATCTCGGTGTCCGGCTACCACATGCAGGAGGCCGGGGCGACGGCCGATATCGAGCTCGCCTACACGCTGGCTGACGGAATCGAGTATGTCCGGTCCGGCATCGCAGCAGGCCTGGACGTCGACGCATTTGCGCCGCGGATCTCGTTCTTCTTCGGCATCGGCATGAACTACCACACCGAGGTCGCGAAGCTGCGGGCGGCACGTATGTTGTGGTGGCAGCTGATGCAGCAGTTCGATCCGCAGGACGAACGTTCGTCGCGGCTGCGCACGCACTGCCAGACCAGCGGCTGGTCGCTGACCGCTCAGGATCCGCTCAACAACGTCATCCGAACCTGCATCGAGGCGATGGCGGCAGTGCACGGCGGAACCCAGTCGCTGCACACCAACGCCTTCGACGAGGCCCTCGCGCTCCCGAGTGACGAGTCGGCGCGCGTGGCGCGCAATACGCAGCTCGTGCTGCAACACGAGACGGGGATCTGTGATGTGGTCGACCCGTGGGGCGGTAGCTACTTCATGGAGTCGCTAACCCATGAGTTGGCCGACAGCGCCATGAAGCACATCGACGAGGTCGAGGAACTCGGGGGAATGACCCGGGCCATCGAGGCGGGAATCCCGAAGATCAGGATCGAGGAGGCAGCCGCTCGGACCCAGGCTCACATCGATTCCGGGCAGCAGACCATCGTTGGTGTGAATCGCTTCCAGACGGAAGACGCCACGGATTTCGAAGTGCTGGCGGTCGACAACGCAGAAGTCCGACGCTCGCAGGTCGCGCGACTCGAGGAGTTGAAAGCGACCCGCGACGCCGTCGCCTGCGAAGCGGCCCTCGCCGCGCTTGAACGCGTTGCCGCCGGCGCGGAAGGGAACCTGCTGGCAGCTTCAGTAGAAGCGGCTCGCGCCGGCGCCACTGTCGGTGAGATGTCCGACGCCATGGAGCGCGTCTTCGGTCGCCATGCCGCGACGATCCGTTCGATTTCCGGCGTATACAGTGGCGAAGTGGGTGATGACGCAGCCGTGCAGGAGGTTCGCCAGCGGGTGGAGCAGTTCGCCGTGGGCGCGGGTCGGCGTCCGCGGATTCTCGTCGCCAAGCTCGGGCAGGACGGCCACGATCGTGGCCAGAAGATCATTGCGACGGCTCTGTCGGATCTAGGATTCGACGTCGACGTGGGGCCGCTCTTCCAGACGCCCGCGGAAGCCGCCCGTCAGGCCATCGAGAACGACGTACACATCGTGGGCGCGAGCTCGCTCGCAGCCGGGCATCTCACGCTGGTCCCCGAGCTCCGGGCGGCGCTGGATGCACACGGGCGCGACGACATTCTGATCGTGGTCGGTGGCGTCGTGCCGCCGCAGGATTTGGACGCACTCAAGGCAGCCGGTGCCGCCGCAGTCTTTGGCCCGGGAACGCCGGTACCGAAGGTTGCCGGCGAGCTCCTGGAGAGCCTCGGCGGCGACTCGTAGCCGCGCCTGGCCGGCGTAACGGCGGATCGCGGCCACCCCATGCGATTCCGGGCGGGCTCGTTATAGACTCGACCCGGATACCCACGCTTTCCGCGTCTGGAGGATTTGCATGCAAGCGCTGCCCCGTCGACTTCCCGTTCTCGCCATTGCCCTGGCGGTGCTCGCAGTAAGCACCCCCGCAATCGCGGATCTCTCGATACTGCAACCGCTCGACGAGTTGACGCGTGTGAGTCCGGTGATTGTCCGCGGCGACGTCTATTCGGTTGACGCGGCCTGGGAGGACGGCACGATCTACACGTATGTGACCGTTGACGTGTCCGAGGTCTTTCGCGGCGGTGCTCCAGCACGGATCACGATCAAGCAGCTGGGCGGAGTCGTTGGCGAGATGGGGCTGGCGATCGCCGGACAGGCCGCGTTCGTCCCGGGTGAAGAAGTGATGCTTTTCCTGGGATTGCGACCCCGCGACAACACCTTGATGACATCGGTGCTCTGGCAAGGTAAGTGGGCGGTCTCCCGCGACGCCGCTACCGGAACAACCGAGGCTGTTCGCTACGCTGGTGACGACGACGACGGCACTCCGCTGCTGCATGACCGCCTTGCGTTGGCGGATCTCGAACGCGTCACTCAGACGACCATGGCCACGGTCCGAGATGTGACGAATAGCGACATCGTGTTCACGCCGCCCGAGGCACCGGCTCCGGTCAACACGGTCGACAACCCTGTGGCCCACAAGATCGCCTTCCTCGGCTTCTCGTGGCACGAGGTGTTCGCCGGCACGCTGATTCCTACGCTTTTCGGCAAGACGAAGCAGCCGAAGGTGGGCACGGGCGCCAAGCAGATCAAGGACACGGTCAAGGCCCAGAACGCGATCAAGAAGACGCTGCCCGTCTTCAAGAAGAGCAACAAGTACAAGGGCTCAATCGTCGGGTCGGACCTGCGTACCTCGGCCTGCGCGATGGACAACGTGGTGTTCAACCGCGACCCGAAGGGTGAGATCGCGAACGACGGCACGCTGGCCATCGGCGGTGCCTTCTTCTTCACCAACATCCTCATTCGGGGCTTCTCCAAGGCCTGCAACGGGTTTGTCGTGATGAATGATGGCTCCACGGCGGACGGCCTGATGCAGAACAAGACCTGCTACCACAACGTGCTTAACCACGAGTTGTTGCATGCCATGGGGCTCGGACACTCGACAAAGAACGTGAACCTCATGTTCCCGTCGGTGAGCATGGCCGCCTGCCAGGGTGGCAAGATCACCTACGGCGGCGACGACAAGAAGGGCAAAAAGAAGCTCTACAACAGCAACTTCGCTGCACGGGTCGGCCACTGAGCGGAGAGTCCCTCGCGACAGGAATTCTCGAGGGTGATCGCGGCGCGCTGTCGCAGGCGATCACCCTGATCGAGAGCACGCGCCCGGAAGATCAGGCCGAAGCCGACCGCTTGCTTGCGGCTGTCGAGCCGCGCACTGGTGGCAGTCATCGCGTAGGTATCAGCGGCGTGCCCGGTGTCGGCAAGAGCACGCTCATCGACAGGCTCGGTGAGCAGCTGGTTCAGCAGGGGCATCGCGTGGCGGTGCTGGCGGTCGATCCGTCGTCAACGGTCTCCGGTGGAAGCATCCTTGGCGACAAGACCCATATGGCGCGTCTCGGCGGACTCGATGACGCCTACATCCGGCCGTCGCCTTCGGCGCAGACACTCGGAGGAGTCGGCTCGCGCACCCGCGAGGCAATGTTGCTCTGCGAGGCTGCCGGCTACGACGTGGTGCTGATCGAAACCGTTGGAGTGGGCCAGTCCGAGACGCTGGTCGCCGATATGGTCGACACGTTCGTGGTGCTGCTGTTGCCGGGTGGTGGCGATGAGCTGCAGGGCATCAAGAAGGGCATCATGGAGATCGCCGACATCGTCGCCGTCAACAAGGCGGACGGCGCGAGTCTGGCGTCGGCGCGAGAAACGGTGACCGAATACAGCGGCGCGCTCCGCTACTCCCGGCGCGCTGGTGCCAACTGGACCCCCGGTGCGGTTCTGACGAGTGGCCAGACCGGCGATGGTTTGTCCGAACTATGGGAACAAGTTGCGGCGCACCGCACCGCCTTGGCTGATGGCGGAGAACTCGAAGCGCGTCGCCAGCGCCAGCGGATCGGGTGGATGTGGGGCCTGGTCGAAGAGACCCTGGTACGCGACTTCCGTCGGGCAGTCGCAACGACAGGGCTGCTGGCGTCCGTCGAGCAGCGCATTCTGGCCGGCGAGCTCACCCCGCGAGCCGCCGCGAGAGAACTGCTCTTCGCTGAACCGTCCGAGCCAGTGCCAGCGTTGGACGACTAGCGCTTGCCCAAGCCGGCGCCGCAATCCGGCGATCTGGTACAGAATGCTCTCGCTCTGTTGATTCACAGTGCTGCGAGGCTCCCGGCCGCGAATGAAAACCGCGTTCTCCCCGTTCGAAAAGAAGTGGCTCCTGGCCGCGGTTGCCATCGCGTTGCTGCTGCGGCTGGCGTTCTCGCTTCTCTATTGGGTCGACAAGCCGTTCACCCACGATGAGTTCGAGTACCGAACGCTGGGCCACAACCTCGCCGCCGGCCGCGGGATGGTTTACGACGACGACGGCCTCGAGCATTTTGGTCGCCCGCCGGGCTACCCGGTCTTCCTGGCGGCCATCTTCGGTGTCGGCGGTGGCGACGTCGCGGTACGCGCCGTCCAGAGCATGGTCGGGGCCCTGACGATTCTGGCGATCGGCGCGCTGGGTGCGCAGGCTGCGGGTCGGCGCGCTGGGTTGGTGGCTGCCTCGATGGCGGCGCTGTATCCGCCACTCATCTGGATGCCGTCGCGAGTCCTTTCCGAGACGTTGTATGCAGCGATCGTGCTCTGGGGTGCCGCGCTGCTCTGGCGTACTGCAGAAGACGAGGAGCCGGAGGCACCGGACTGGCGAACTTTCGGTCTTGCCGGCCTGCTGATTGGAGTCTCGGCGCTGGTTCGGCCGGTGGCGCTGCCGCTGATCGTGCTGATCTCCGGCTGGCTTGTCCTACGGCATCGCCGCACAGCGGCCGTGAGTTTCATCATCGCCGCAGCCCTCGCAACCGTCCCGTGGACGGTCGTCAAGAGCGTGACGACAGATGGGTTTGTGCCGATTGCCTCCGAGGGCGGTATCACTCTCTGGACCGGAAACAACGATCTGGCGATCGGCGACGGGGACATGTCGGCGAATCCGGCAATCGAGGCCCGCAACGAGGAGATTCGTGCGGAGCACGTCGGCAAGAACCCGGACGAGATGGACCACGTCTACCGGGCCCTGGCGATCGACTACGTCCTGCAGAATCCCCTCGACTGGCTCGTCCTGGAAGTCAGGAAATTCATCTACACCTGGCTGCCCATCGGCCCTTCATATCTCCAACACTCCGGCCGGTTCCTGTGGTTAACCTGGGTGTCGTATGTTCCACTCCTGCTCGTTGGTGTTGCGGGGTGGTGGTGGCTGGTTCGAAACCGAAAACGGCAACCCGCGGTGCTCTGGCTGTTGATCCTGGGGACCGTGGCGATCAATCTCGTGTTCTTCGCGCAGGAACGTTTCCGTGTGCCGGTACTCGATCCGGCGCTCATCGTAGGCGCGGCGGCGCTCGTGGCGACAAGGTTGGGGAACCGTGACTAGCTTCGACAACGAGCCGGCGGTGGCACACGACACGCTCGCAGTGGTGCCGACGTACAACGAGGCGGAGTCGCTACCCGTACTGATCGAGCATCTGATGCGGATCGACGGCCTGAAGGTTCTCGTTGTGGACGACGACTCACCCGACGGCACGGGCCAGATCGCGGACGAGTTGGCCGCCAGCTCGGATGGACGGATCTCGGTGCTGCACCGCACCACAGATCGTGGCCTGGGTCGTGCCTACGTGGCGGGTCTGCTTGAGGCTCTCGAGACGCAGGCCCGATTCATCTGTCAGATGGATGCCGACCTATCGCACGATCCGAGTTCGATTCCCGGGATGGTGCGGCGAGCCGCGGACGCCGATGTGGTGGTCGGCTCCCGCTACGTCAACGGCATCAGCGTCGTGAACTGGCCGTTGCGCCGCCTCGTGATGAGCCTCGGGGCCAACCGTTACGTCCGCTTCGTCACCGGAATCGCGGTGAACGATGCCACGAGCGGATTCCGCTGCTGGCGCCGCGAGGCGCTCGCTCAGATCGAGCTCGCCTCCCTGCGATCGCGCGGCTATTCATTCCTCGTCGAGATGCTCTACCGCGTCCACCGACGCGACCTGCGTATCGCCGAGGAACCGATCATCTTCGTCGAACGTCGCCACGGCCGCTCGAAGCTCTCTGCCGGCGTCTTCCTCGAATCGCTCTGGACTCCCTGGCGTCTGCGCTTCGGCCGCTCCTGAACTTTGGTCGCGGCCGATGTTCGGTGAACTCGTTACTCACTGAACGTGTGGAAAAGTCTGTGAATCGTTGCAGCGGACGCAGGCTCTGGGCCCTTATGCACAGCCTGTAAGCCGGATTGCACCGTCGGTGCAGCAGTTGATACTGGCTGGCGTCGCCCGCGATGAGCGGGTCCAACTAGCGCTCGGCTGTATCGAGTTGATCGAGCGCTCGCAGGCACGGGGCAGTCACCAGCCAGTAGGGCAGTGACAGAGGCCAAAGCGAAGCGACGGTTGTCTCGAAGGCTCGTGTCCAGCGCGGCGCATCGGGCAGCGCCCAGGTTCTGAGCGAGCGCGTGAGCGGGACGACGAGGCGCCACCCCACGGCCTGGAAGATCACGGCGAACAGCGGAACCCAGATCAGAACCAGCGCCATGAACGAGAGCATGCGCCCATCGAAAAACGCTGAGGATCCGTCGAGGGGCTCCATGAATAGCCCGACACTTCCGCAGGCCCAGAGCAACGCGGCGACGTTCATGCGATCGGCCAGAGCGTCCGCGAGGACGGGGCGCGGGGCCCGTGTTTCGCGCTCGAATGTCGCCCTCAGGCCGGGGAGGTCAGATCCTTCGTCTCGCATGGCGTTCCAGTCTACGTGCGCGGGGTGACGATCCACAACGGCGACGACCGAGGTCCGCTCAGGGCGGCTGGAGAGGGACCGGGTCGCGCTGGGTCGCCTGAGTTGATAGAACACCGGCACGTTCCGCCCGCCGGGGCCGCAGGCGAAGGCCCGGCAGCTATTTCGAGAGGTCGCTATGCGAAGCACGCTGCTGTCGTCCGCCGTCGTGCGGATTCTTTCGTTTGCCCTGACCGCCGTCCTCCTGTTGCCGGCACTTGCCGTGGCACAGGAAGAGACGCCGCATGGCCATGGAGACAACCGGGTCCGCGAAGCGAATCGTGGCCTGGCCGCCCGCTTTACGCAGGCGAAGATGACGGAGATGGTCAAGAGCACCTACGTCCGGCCGCGCTGGCTCGAGGGCTCTGAACGGTTCTGGTACACGTGGGAAGACGCGAGCGGCAAGACGTACTGGATCGTGGATCCGGCGGCCCGCTCGAAAGAACTGATCTTCGACAACGCCGACATGGCCCGGCAGCTTACGCTGCTCACGCGCGACCCTTACGACACTCAGAATCTGCCGATCGACAGCATCCGTTGGGTCAACGACAACACGGCGATCCAGTTCGATGTGACCTCGTCGGAAGACGAAGAGATGGAGGAAGAGGGCGACTCCCAGGAGGAAGGGGAGTCGCGAGGCCGTCGGAGTCGCCCCGAGAAGAAGGTCTTCCATTTCGAATACGACCTTGGCACCGGACAGGTCCGCGAATTGCAGGACTACGAGGAGCCCGATGACCATCCGAACTGGGCCAACATCTCGCCCGACAAGCAGTGGGTGGTGTTCTCGCGCGACCACGACCTCTACATGATGAGCTACTCGGAGTACGAGGAGTGGCTCGAGAAAGAGAAGGCCAAGGAAGACGACGACGAGGACTCCGACGACTCCGATGACGAGGCCGAGAGCGATGTCGACGAGGACATCGACGAGATCCGGCTGACCACGGACGGCGAGGAATACTACACGTACGGGCGCGGCACCCGCGGTTGGACCGACAAGGAGAAGGAAGAGAACGCTGGCAAGCGCCAGCCCGCCTTCGTGACCTGGTCGCAGGACTCCGGCAAGTTCGCCATGGTGCGCCGCGACCAGCGTGAGGTCGACAAGCTCTGGGTCATCAACGCGGTGGCGGAGCCGCGGCCCACGCTCGAGACCTACGCCTACGATATGCCTGGCGAGGAAAACGTCACGCAGTCGGAGGTGTGGTGGTTCGACGTCGCCAGTCGGACCGGCCAGAAGGTCGAGGCCGACGGCGGCTTTGTTGATGAATCCATCAACCTGTTCAACGCCCGTCGGTTCTTCTACCCGGACAGCGAGGAGCCGCGCACGAGCGAATGGCTGTCGCCCGACTCGAATCGCCTCTACTGGGGACGGATCAGCCGCGATCTGAAGCGCTACGACGTGATGGTCACAGACCTGTCGTCGGGCACGAGCACCGCGCTTATCGAGGAGCGTCTCAACCCCTATGTTGAGACGCAGCGTCTCGAGCTACTCGATTCCGGCGAGATGGTCTGGTGGTCGGAGCGTGACGGTTGGGGGCACTACTACCTCTATGACGCCAGCGGCAACGTGGTGCGTCAGATTACCCAGGGTGAGTTCTCGGGTCGTGGCGTGGCCGGCATCGACGAGACGTCCCGCACGCTCTACTTCACTGCCAATGGCCGTGAGGACGCTGAAGATCCCTACTACCGCCACCTCTACCGTGTGGGTCTGGACGGCGGGCAGCCGACGTTGCTCAACTCGGGCGACTTCGATCACGTGGCCGCCATGGGCGAGTCCACGCGATTCTTCGTGGATGGCTATTCGCGGGTGAACACGGTGCCTGCCAACGCGCTCATGGACTCCGACGGCGAGAAGATCATGGATCTCGAGTCGGCCGACATGTCGTTGCTCAACGCCGCCGGGTATCAGTTCCCGGAGCCCTACCAGGTGAAGGGCGCGGACAACGTGACTGACCTCTACGGCGTCATCTACAAGCCGTTCGACTTCGACGAGACCAAGAAGTACCCGATCATCGCGTACGTCTACCCGGGTCCGCAGACCGAGGCAGTCGCCAAGCAGTTCGTCACGCGCGCGCAGAACATCCACCTCGCCAACATGGGCTTCATCGTGGTCGAGATCGGCAACCGTGGCGGCCATCCGTGGCGCTCGAAGTGGTACCACTCCTATGGCTACGGCGATCTGCGCGATTACGGTCTGGCCGACAAGAAGGCCGCAATCGAACAGCTGGCAGATCAGTACGACTGGGTCGACGTCGACCGGGTGGGGATCTTCGGCCACTCGGGCGGCGGTTTCATGTCGACCGCCGCGATGCTCGTGTATCCGGACTTCTTCGATGTGGCCGTGTCGTCATCCGGCAATCACGAGAACCAGATCTACAACCGCTGGTGGAGCGAGAAGCATCATGGCGTGAAGGAAGTGACGGACTCCGAAGGGAACGTCACATTCGAGTACGACATCGAGAAGAACTCGCAGCTGGCGGCGAACCTCAAGGGCAAGCTGCTGCTGACCACGGGTGATATCGACAACAACGTGCACCCGGCGTTGACCTATCGCATGGCGCACGCGCTGATGAAGGCCAACAAGCGCTTCGACTTCTTCCTGTTCCCGGGCGAACGCCACGGCTACCGTGAGAACTCGGAATACTGGCAGTGGTTGCGCGCCGACTACTTCGCCGAGCACCTGCTGGGTGATGCTCCGGACCACGTCGATGTTTCCGAAATGAACCGCGAGAAGGCGCGGAGCCGCTGAGCGGGGTTCGCTACTGGCTCTCGTCGCGGATCCGCTCCTGTTCGAGCATCAGGCGGTAAGCCGCGTAGTACTTGTAGATGTTCTCGACGTAGCTGACCGTCTCGCGGCCGCCGTCGTCGGCAGAAGTTGCATGATCCCGACGGCGCCGCGGTGACTCACCAGTGACTGATCCAGCTTCGACTCCTGGTAGCCCTGCGCCACCATCATCAGGTAGTCGAAGTCGTACTGCGCTGCGAACTCGCGAAAATGCTCCACCGTGTCGCGGAACCGCTCCCGCGAGTCACCGGCGATCGCATTTTCGACGTACCTGGTGTCGCGCAGGTAGCGGTTGAACAGCATGTTGCCCATCAACGTGCCCTTGCGGTGATCCTTCACGAACTCATTGACGAATCCGGCGAGCTGCGGGCTGTCCTGTCGGAATGCCCAGGCAATTTCACCGTCCGTACGTAGGGCGACGTCGGGGTGCAGCTGGATACTGTCGAAGATCTGATCCCAGAACTCGGCCTTGTACTCGTCGACGACGATGAGTTCGACGAGACCTGTGTTGACCATCTCCAGCAGGTCTTCATCCTCGAGGTGCTCCTCTGCCTCGATGAGTTCAACCGGCGCCAGCCCGCGCGCGGTGAAGTCCTCGTTGAGGGCCTGGAGGCTCGTGAAGTAGCTACTCGACGGCCGCACGTACACCGCGCGTCCCGCCAGATCGTCCAGCGTGTCGACCGGCGCCCCAGCCGGACCCGAAACGATGATCTCGGCTACATCGCCGATAAACGGATCGCTGAAGTCCACGACAGCAGCCCGCTCGTCCGTGATCGTGAGGCCGCCTAGCGCAATGTCGCCACGACCGGCGGCGAGGCCCGCCATCATCTCCGCCCGAGTTGCCGGGATCGGGATCACAAGAATCGGCACATCACCGCCGTGCTGTTCGTTGATGTACTCCTCGAACTGCTTCAACAGGTCGTATGCGACGCCGCGTTGTCGGAGACCGTCCATGAAGTAGGACGTCTGACTGTAGGCGACGAGAGCACGGACATGACGGCGCTCGAGCATCGCCTCGAAATCGCCGGTGAACGGCTCGCTGAGACGGAGACGCGCAGCCTCTTCACTCCCGTAGTGAACCAGTGCGCCGTCCTCAGCTTGCGCGACCGTTTCGCCCTGAGGCTCTTGCGCCTGGTCGGGAGTCGGCGCGGCCTCTTCACCGGCGGCGCCGCATCCAGCAACTGCTGCCAAGAGGAGGGTCGCCAATGCGCGTTCGCGAAGCGAGGACGAGGTGAACCGATTCATGGCGCGTCTCCGTTGTGGAATGAGGCGCCTAGATTCTAGCTTTCGTCCGTTTGGAGTGCGCGATCACGGCCGCGCACCGCGAACCAGGCGATCGCACCAAACGTAGCGATCGGCACAAGGAGCAGGAACACGATGCCGCTCCGCAGCGCTGAGATCAGCGGACCAGCCTCGCTGTCGGCCAGGGCGCGCCGGCACATGGCGCACTGTGCTTCGGCCGCTTCTGGCCACATGAGGACGCCTAGAAACGCGACCGCCGCGGCCATGGCCGTCCATGTCCGCCGGCTACGCGTCAGCGCGCGCGGGTTCAGGCGACGGTTCATCTTACGAAGACGCCCTGCATCATCTGGTAGATGCGCCCGGCGTCCACGACGATCAGCTCATAGAGGAGCGCGCCGAAGCCGAGCGAGCAGACCACGACGGTAACGACCAGATCGGTGCTCTCCTTGGACAAGTGCATGAAGATCATGGCGATCAGTGTCGCCTTGATCATCATCGCGGTCAGCATCACGGTCACGAAAATGCCGCGTGGCATCGCAAGCGTGTCCAGGAAGAACATGACGGCGGTGAGTACGAGAAGGAGTGCCCAGGTGCGCCAGTAGACGCCGAGATTCATTGCGGTTTCGGTCGACATGTTGGGCTCCTAGAGCAGGTAGAAGAGGGTGAAGATGAACACCCAGACCAGATCGACGAAGTGCCAGTAGAGCCCAGCCATCTCGACGTTCTCCGCGGGCGTGACTCCGGAAGCGGTGCGTAGCGCCGTCACAATGTTGACGATGACGCCGATCAACACGTGCGTGCCGTGGAACCCGGTGATCATGAAGAAGTACGCCCCGAACAGGCTGGCGCCCCAGGGGTTGGCCCATGGGCGGCCGCCCTCGGCGATCAAGTGGGACCACTCGTAGGCCTGGAGCCCCAGGAAGATCAGGCCGCCCACCACGGTCATCCAGACGAAGCGGGCCGCTCGGGCACGATCGCTCTTGGCCATGGCGACCGCGGCGGCCATCGTGGCCGAACTGCTGATCAGCACGAAGGTCATGAGCCCGATCAGACCAAGGTTGAAGACCTCGCTGGCGGGGGGCCAGTCGGCCGACATGGTGCGGGCGTAGCCGTAGCTCGACAGGAACCCGGCGAACAGGACGGCGTCGCCGATGATGAATACCCACATCATCACCTTCTTCCATCCGGCGGCGAACGGGCACTCACCGCCCATCCAGCGACTCTCAGCAGTAGTCGTTGTCATCGTTACCTCCGGCGGTGCGTCACGCGAAGAGCGTGAGCATGATGATCAGGTAGACCCACAGGGCCGCGAGGAAATGCCACAACATGGCGCCCAGCGACATCGGCAGATAGGCGCGGTGCGCGCTCGCGGGGTCGTTGGCATCGACGCTCAACAGCCTCAGGCCGGCCACGCTCAGAACGACCAGCCCCGCGACCAGATGCAGGCCGTGAACTCCCGTGAGGATGAAGAAGAAGGATGCGTGCGGGCTCGTGGGGACTCCGATGCCCGCTGCCCACAGCCATTGCCAGGCAGCGAACTGTCCGCCGAGGAATAGCATCGCGAGCACCAGCGTGGCGCCCATCCACATGCCGGCCCTGCGCCAGTTGTCCTGACCGCCTGCCCGGCGCGCGACTTCGAGCGCGACGCTGCTGACGATGATGGCCAGGGTGTTCCACCAGAGGAAGCTGGGGAGGGGAACCGCCTGCCAGTCCTGCGACGTGGCGCCGCGGACGATGTAGGCACTGCTGAATGCGCCGAAGAGCATCGTCACCGTGCCGAGGAACATCCCCATCCCGAGATGCAGCTGATAGTCCCGGTGCTGTCGGTCTGCGCGGGAGACTCCCTCGAACTGATCGATCGTTGTATCGGTCATCGTGTTCTCCTAGGCCGTCACGGGAACGGTCGAGCCATCGACTTCCTGGCCGGCGAAGTCTTCATCCGCGCCGTCAGGGCTGTACTCGTAGGGCCAGCGATGCACCACGGGCTCCTCGGCGAAGTTGCCGTGCGGTGGCGGCGACGGGACGGTCCACTCCAGAGTCGTGGCGCGCCAGGGGTTGGCCTCGGCACGCTTCCCCTTGAAGGCGCTCCAGGCGAAGTTGAACAGGAACAGCAGCTGGGCCGCGCCCAGAATGAAGGCCACGGTCGAGATGAACATGTTCGACGTCGCGATGCCCTCGAGGTACTCGTAGCTAGCGAATGAGTAGTACCTGCGCGGCGCGCCCCGTAGCCCAACGAAGTGCTGCGTGAGGAAGACCAGGTAGTAGCCGATCGTCGAGGCCCAGAAGTGCACGCGCCCCAAGGGCTCGTTCATCATCCGGCCGAACATCTTCGGGAACCAGAAGTACACCGCTGCGAAGAGGCCGAAGACCGTCACGCCGCCGATCATCAGGTGAAAGTGACCGACAACGAAGTATGTGTCGTGCAGCTGGATGTCCGCGGTCGCGTTGCCCAGGAACAGGCCGCCGAAACCGCCGGTGCCGAACAGGCTGATAAGCCCGAGGATGAACAATCCGGGCGTTGCCATCTTGAGCTGTGCACCCCAGAGACTGCCCAGCATGCAGACACCGACGATCGCCATCGGGATGGTGATCAGCAGTGTCGCCAGCGAGAAGTACTCGCCGGTGAACGGGCTCATGCCCGACACGAACATGTGGTGACCCCAGACGATCAGGCCGAGGAAGCCGGCGATGATGAGCGACCACACGCTGATGCGGTAGCCGAAGATCGGCTTGCGGGTGAACGCGGGCAGAATGTCGAACGTGATCCCCAGCGCCGGAAGAATCAGCACGTAGACCTCCGGATGGCCGAGGAACCAGAACAGGTGCTGCCACAGGAGCGGCGAGCCACCGCCCACGTCGATCAACTGACCGCCGACGCTCAATCCGGCAGGGAGGAAGAAGGCGGTGCCACCGTGGCGGTCAAACAGCAGCATGATCGCGGCGGCCGTGAGCGGCGGGAACGCGAGCAGGCCCATGACAGCCGAGATGAAGTAGGACCACACCGTGAGCGGCATGCGCATCATGCTCATGCCCTTGGCGCGCATGGAGAACACCGTCGCCACGACATTCATGCCGGTCATCGTGAACGACACGATGAACAGCGCCATCGAGAGCAGCCACACGGTCTGCCCAAGGCCAGAGCCAGGGACGGCGGTCGCGATCGCGGACAGCGGCGGGTAGGCGGTCCAGCCGGCGGCAGCGGCCCCACCTTCGACGAAGAACGCCAGGATCATGACGATCGCCGAGAGCAGGCCGATCCAGTAGGACAGCATGTTCAGGAGCGGGAACGCCATGTCCTTGGCGCCGACCTGAAGTGGCACGAGGTAGTTGCCGAACCCGGATACCAGCACGTAGGAGACGAAGAAGAACGCCATGATCGTCCCGTGCATTGTGACCGCCGCGAGATAGAACTCGGGGGACATGACACCGCTCTGATAGGCGTTTGGCATCAGCGTTTCGAGGATCGGCCATAGCGTCGTGGGCCAGCCGAGCTGGAGCCGGATGAGCAACGAGAGCAGACCGCCCACGATGGCCATCACGAATCCGGTCACGATGTACTGGATGCCGATGACCTTGTGGTCGAGGCTGAAGACGCACTTTCGAATGAAGCTCTGCGGTTCAGACATCCTGCGTCAGCTCCCGGCCTGCTCGTCGAGCCAGGCTTCGTACTCGGCCTGTGAAACGACGTTGAGGAAACCCTTCATGCGGTAGTGACCCAGGCCGCAAAGCTCGGCGCAGGGGATCTCGAATCGGCCCTCGCGCGTCGGTATGAACCAGACCGGGATGCTCATACCCGGGACTGCGTCCTGCTTCACCCGGTGGTGCGGCAGGTAGAAGCTGTGGATCACATCGAGGGCCCGCAGGGTGATCTTCACGGGTCGATCAACCGGTACGGTCAGCTGGTTCACGGCGACGATGTCGTCAGCCGAGGCCGGATCGTTGTTGTCGAGGCCTACCGGATTCGTCGGTGTGATCAGAGCCACGTCGGTGCGGCCGCGCACGCCGTCCGCGCCTGGGTAGTGGTTGTTCCAGGCGAACTGCTGCCCGGTGACCTCGATGTCAACGGCATCCAGCGGAATATCCCCGTAGTACTCGCCGAACACCGGGAGCCCGATCGCGATGACGCCGCCCTCGGCGGCGAGTGCGATGACGATGCCGACCGTGATCGAGATTCGACGTTCGGCGCGAGGCTCCGCGAGTCGCGAGGTGACCCTGTCGCGCGCCGCGGCGCGCCAGATCAGCCACCCGAACACAAGGTGACCGATGAGGAACATCAGCCCGGTCGCGACCAGCACGAACGTGATCATCGCGTCGATGCCACTGCCATGGCGCGATGCGAGTTCAGGGAACCAACTACGGGCGCCGTAGATGGCGTAGCCGACACCGATCGCGATGAACAGGATCGCTACCAGGATCCCTTCGACGCGTGGTGACGATTTGTCGTTTGCCATGGACCCACCTTGCGGGCGTGGGCGGGCATCCGAGCCAAGACCGGGGTGTACCGCCCTAAATCAGTTAAGATCATCCTATTAAATCATTTAAAAAGATCGACTCAAGCCGGCCGAACCCAAAGCGGCCCTCGGTCCGAACAACGATGTGACTGGTACAGTCGAGTCCGGCTTCGCGGCCGGAGTAGCGAATAGCAAGCGCGGAGTGGGAAATGCTGATCAAGAAGCGTCGCGGTTGGGAGATTCCAGAGCGAGAAGTCACTCCCGAATCCGTCTACATCAACCGGCGCGAACTCCTGCGCGGTCTCGGGATCGCAGGGGTAGGTCTGTCCGGCGCCTGCGCCACATCGACGGCTCTCGCCACTGGCGGCCTGCAAGCCGAGCGGCTCCAGCCGTTTCCTGATTCGGTGAAGTACCCGTCGGGCCCTGCGGGAGATCTTTACCCGCCCGCGATGAAGAACGATCGTCTCACGGCCGCCGACGCAGGCCGCCCGATCACCCCGCCCGAGTACTCCCACGCCTACAACAACTTCTACGAGTTCTTCACGCCTAAGCAAGGTGTCTGGCAGAACGTCGATGACTTCAAGACCGAACCCTGGACGATCGAGGTCAAGGGTCTGGTCAACAAACCCGGCAAGTACGACCTCGAAGAACTCCTGCGCAAGATGCCGCTCGAGGAGCGGGTGTGCCGGTTCCGCTGCGTGGAGCGCTGGGCGTCAGTGATGCCCTGGACGGGGTTTCCGTTCGCGGCGTTGCTCGACTACTTCGAGCCGCAGGTGAAGGCGAAGTACGTCGCCATGAAGACCGCCTACCGGCCCAACGAGATGCCCGGAATTCCGCAGCAGAGCTGGTATCCATGGCCCTACTTCGACGGCCTGACCCTCGCAGAGGCGCGCAACGAACTGGCCTTCCTCGTTACCGGCGCCTACGGCAAGCCCGCGCCGAAGCAGCACGGCGCGCCAATCCGGCTCATCACGCCGTGGAAGTTCGGGTTCAAACAGGTGAAGTCGATTGTGGAGTTCAACTTCACCGAAGAGCAGCCCGAGACCTTCTGGAACAAGCTCCAGCCGCGCGAGTACGGCTTCTGGGCGAACATCAACCCCGAGGTCCCGCACCCGCGCTGGTCACAGGCGCAGGAGTGGCTCATCAATACCGGCGATATCTACCCGACGGAGATCTACAACGGTTACGGCGACTGGGTGGCCGAGATGTATGAGCCGATGCGCGCTTCGGAAGGCGAGTGGCTCTACCGCTAGTTGGCCTTCGCGCCGAGTTCTGCGATGACTTCGGCAACGTCGGTGGTGGGTGCTGCGCACGCGTAGCCGCGGCACGCGTACATCAGACCCTCGACGCCCGGTTCTGCTTCTAGCTTCCCTTCAAGCAGAGGTAGCTCGGCGATGAAGTCGGAGACGTCCTCGCGGCTTGGATCGAGCCAGGCAATCAGCGTGTCCGGGGTGTAGGTCGTCCATAGCTGTTGCAGCGCTTCGTGGGTAGCCTGGGCGCCGTCCGCGCCACGGATCACGACTTCACGGTTCTCCGCGATATCCGCCGTTGCCGCCAGGAGTAACTGGGCAAACCCTGTTGGCGCTCGCCGCACACCTTCGGCGAAGGCCTGCATTGTCGCACCAGCCTTCCGGGCGTAGGTAGGCTCGCCGGTCCAGCGGGCAAGGCGCGCCAGCCAGGTGGCGGCGATGGCATTGCCGGACGGCGTCGCGCCGTCGTGTCCTGACTTGGGCCGTGCGATGAGAATCTCCTGGTCATTCCCGGTGAAGTAGAACCCGTCTTCCTCCTCGTCCCAGAACAGTTCGATCATGCCGTCGGCCAGGCGACGGGCCTCCGCGAGCCAGCGCCGCTCAAAGGTTGCTTCGAACAGCTCGATACACGCCCAGAGCATGTTGGCGTAGTCGTCAAGGAAGGCCCGTTGACCGATCTGTTCGCCGCGGCAGCTGTGTAGCAGCCGGCCCTCGTCCGTGAGGTGCTCCAGAACGAAGTCCGCGGCGTCGCGGGCGGACTGCAGATAGTCTGGATCGCCCAGCACTCGGTAACCACGCGCCATGGCGGCGATCATGAGTCCGTTCCAGTCCGACAGAATCTTGTCGTCGAGCCCCGGGCGGATGCGCGCTTCGCGGGCTTGCCTGAGGGTCTCGAGGTTGGCGCCTAGCTGCTCTCGGAGTTCGTTCTCGTCGCGGCCGAGTTCATTTGCCACGACCGACAACGGCCGCGGCGTGTTCGCGATGTTGGACCCTTCCCAGTTGCCCTCGGCGGTGACGTCATACGCCGCGGCGAACGCCGGCGCCTCGTCGCCCAGAAGCTCCTCCACTTCCGCCAGGCTCCAGACGTAGTACTTGCCCTCGACGCCTTCGCTGTCCGCATCGAGGGTGGAGTAGTAGCCGCCGCGCTCGTCCTGCATTTCGCGTCGCACCCAGTCGAGCGTGGTCCGCGCCGCCGCGGCGAGGTCTGCGCTGCCGTCGTGCTGAAAAGCTTCGAGGTAGGAAACAGCGAGCAGGGCGTTGTCGTAGAGCATCTTTTCGAAGTGCGGCACCAGCCACTGCGCGTCAACAGCGTAGCGGTGGAATCCGCCACCCACGTGATCGCGGATCCCACCTCCGGCCATCTGGCGCAGGCTGAAGATCACCTCCTGCAGCAGCTCAGGATCGCCCTGACCAACCGCGTAACGCAGGTGGAGCATCAGCCCGGTCGTGTGCGGGAATTTCGGCGCGCCGCCGAAGCCGCCGTAGTTCGGGTCGAAGTTGTCGTGCTGGGCCATCACTGCCTTGTAGATCTCTCGCGCGCCGAGCGCTTCCTCGCTGCGCTGGGGGCGGGGCTGCAAGTGTTCCCGGAGTTGTGCTCCCGTCGCGGCCACTTCGTCGCGGCGCTCGGCGTAGGCCTGGGCGACTCCCGCCAGCACGTCCGGGAACCCCGGCATGCCGTGGCGCGGCTCGGGCGGGAAGTACGTGCCGCCGAAGAAGGGTTCGAGTTCGGGCGTCAGGAACACGGTCATCGGCCAGCCGCCACGCCCGGTCATCATTTGCACAGCGCGCATGTAGACGTCGTCGACGTCCGGCCGCTCCTCGCGATCTACCTTGATGTTGACGAAGAGCTTGTTCATGAGCTCGGCAATGGCCGGGCTCTCGAACGACTCGTGCTCCATCACGTGGCACCAGTGGCACGCCGCGTAGCCGACGCTGAGCAGGATCGGTCGATCTTCTTCGCGGGCCCTTTGCAGCGCTTCTTCACCCCAGGGATACCAGTCCACCGGGTTGTGAGCGTGCTGCTGCAGGTAAGGACTGCTTTCGTTCGCGAGTCGGTTCGGGGTTGTTTCGCCGCGTTCGGACATGATTCTGTTGCCTATTAAGGACTCTAAGTGACTAATGGTATTCAAGAATGGCAAATAGTGAACACGGCTTCAGCTTGATCGAGCTACTCATAGTAGTCGTTGTGATCGGTGTGCTTGCGAGCATTGCGGTGCCGCAGCTCGTCGAGGCTTACGATCGCTCCAGGCAGCGTGCCTCGATTGCCGATATGCGGTCGATCGCCCTGGCGAATGCCACGTACCACACGGATAGCGGATCCTACGCCGCGTCTTTCGAGGATCTCATGCCGGCCTTCCTGAACCCGGTTCCGCCGTCTGACGCGTGGGGAAATGCCTGGGTCTATGCAGCCTCCGGCGAGGATGACTATCAGGTCTCGAGTCTCGGAACCGACGGCGTCTCCGGGCCGGCGCCTCCTTCGCCGTGGTTCGACTCGCCGTACGAGGCGGATCTTGTGCTGACCAACGGTGCCTTCACTCAGGTGCCGCAGCCCACGCGACAGGGAGCATCCGGCCCCACCGGTGTCCCCGACTGACACCCCAGGCTGTCGTCAGGCGGCGTGCTTCCCTTGTTGCACCCGGCGGGCCGTGGTTGTGTGCTCGCAGGTCTAGCGCATGTCTGAGGGAATTCAGCGATGCGCACACGGGATCACGGCTTCAGTCTCATCGAGTTGCTGATCGTGGTCGTCGTTCTGGGGATACTCACGTCTATCGTGGTGCCGCAGCTTATCGACGCCTACGGCCGCTCCAAGCAACGAGCCTCGATCGCCGACATGCGTTCGATCGCAGTTGCCAACGCCACCTATCGGGTGGACTTCCGTAGCTACGCCACCGCGTTCAGCGACCTCGTCCCTCTCTTTCTGAACCCGGTGCCCCCCGATGATGCGTGGGGCAACGCGTGGGGCTACGAGAGTCCATCCGACTCGAGCTACACGCTCACGAGCTACGGGCTCGACGGCTCCAGCGGGCCGGCCGCACCGATGCCCTGGGTAGCCGAGCCGTACGAGGCCGACCTGGTTGTCACCAACGGCGCCTTCACGCAGGTACCCGATCAGAACCAATAGCTGTCAGAAGTCGTTGCGGCGCCTGGCGGCCCTCGGTACCGTGGAAGCATGCATATCGCTCGCCAGGGGGTCGCAGCGGGGCTCGCGGCCCTGATCGGCGTGGCGTCTTCTTCCGCGGCCGCACAGCAGGCCGACGGACAGGACGCCCAGCAGCCGTCGTTTCGGTCCGACGTGCAGATGGTTCTCCATTCTGTCGCCGTCCTCGGGCCCGACGGCGAACCCGTGCGTGGGCTCCAGCGCGGGGATTTTGCGGTCTATGAGGCCGAAGAGAAGCAGGACATCACGGTCTTTCTTTCGCCCGACGAAAGTCCGCTCGATGTCGCGACAGTGATCGACTCGAGCGCCAGTCTGTCGCAGTACGCGCGCCTGGTGCGAATCGCCGCGCGATCGTTCTTCGTGGCCCTGGAGCCGCTCGACTGCGTCTATCTCTTGCCGTTCAACGATGAGGTAGGCCCCGGCGCATGGGATCGCGGCCTACTTATGCCGCGCCGCGTCGATGGGATCTTCATGCAGGGCGGCACCGCGCTCTACGACGCGCTGGTTCATGGGATGGGCGTGCTCAACCGTACGATCGAGTCGTCTCCAAACACCGGCTGCGGCAATCCCATCGAGTTGGCCGACTCCGGTCGCCCGGCGCGACGGAGGGCCGTCGTGCTCATGACCGACGGCGCTGACGAGCACAGCCAGGCGCGCTACGACGAGGTTCTCGATGTGGCCGACGTCACCGCCATTCCGATCTTCCCGGTGCTGCACGGCGAGGCTCAGCGCAACGATCGGCTCCGTGCACTGCTTGAGCGCATGGCCGGGGAGACTGGCGGGGCCACCGTGGATGCCCAGACGCCCGACCGGCTCGAAGACGCGTTTGCCGACGTCGTCGTGATGCTGCGCGCGTCCTATCTCATCGGCTACTTGCCACCCGAGGGCGACGAGCGCGAGCAGGAGCGCTCCGTCCGCATCCGCTCCCGCCCGGGCTTCCGGCTGGTCTACCGCTCGACTTACTGGCGGTAGCGAACGATCAGGGCGACCGCGCCGACGATCATCACGGCGGCGATGCCGACGCGAGGGCTGAGGGGTTCGCCGCCCAGGCCGGCGCCGACGATCACGGCGATGATCGGGTTTACGAAGGCGTAAGACCCAGCCTTCGCCGGCACCGTGTTGTGGAGCAGGTACACGTATGCCGAGTAGGCGATGATCGAGCCGGCGATCACGAGGTATAGCCAGGTGGTGACGGTCTCGTTGTTGATCATCGAGGCGTCGAGTCGTGACCACTCGCCCACGACTCCGCTGAGCACGATAAGCGCGACCCCGCCCCAGATCATCTGGGCGGCCGTGCCGAGCATGACGGAACGGGGGCGCGGTTGGCCGCGCGTGAGAATCGAGCCGAGTGCCCATGACATGGAGCCGGCGGTCACTGTGAGGGCGCCCACAACCGGGATCTCGCCGGCCCCGAGGTTGCTCGGGCCCATCAGCACCGCCACGCCACCAAAACCCACGGCGAGAGCGATCATCGCGCTGCGTGGCGGCACCACACCGTTGATGATGCGGTCGAAGAGCACCATCCAGGCAGGCATGAGCGCCACGGTGAGGGCGACAAGGTTCGAGGGGACGGTTTGTTCGGTGTACGCCACCGCGCCGTTGCCGGCGGCGACGAGCATCAGGCCGCCGATCGCAGCAACGCGCCACTGCTCGCCGGTCAGCGGGTGTTCCTTCCGCATGACCCTCAGCCACACCATCACCGCGATGCCGGCGATCAGGAAGCGCGAGCCCATGCTGAAGAAGGGCGGCACCGTCTGCACCAGAACCCGCACCCCGTAGTACGTCGAGCCCCAGATCAGCCAGACCGACGCGTGGGCGACGGCAAGGCGGGTGGCCGCGGTACGCCCGATCAACGTCGGCGCTGCCGGCTCAGGCGCTGCACTTCCCGATATCGGAAACAGTCCGTCGTGTGGTCGTTCACCAGTCCGGCCGCCTGCATGAACGCGTAGCAGATCGTGCTGCCCACGAATCGGAAGCCGCGGCGCTTGAGGTCCTTGCTCAGCGCGTCTGAGAGTTCCGTCTTCGCCGGGAGGTCGCCCGAACGTCGATAGGAGTTGTCGAGGGGCGCACCTTCAACGAAGCCCCAGACGTAGTCTGCGAAGCTGCCCTCCGCAGCCTGGGTCTCCAGGAACGCGCGTGCGTTCGAGATCGTCGACTCGATCTTGAGGCGATTGCGGACAATGCTAGCGTCGTTCATGAGCCGTTCCACAGAGCGGCTGTTGTAGCGCGCAATGCGGCGCGCGTCGAAGCCGTGCAGCGCTCGCCGATAGCCCTCACGCTTCTTGAGGATCGTTGACCAACTGAGACCGGCCTGCGCACCTTCGAGAATCAGAAACTCGAAGAGGCGGTCGTCGTCGTACAGTGGCACGCCCCACTCGGTGTCGTGGTATTCGACGTCGAGCGGGCCTGCTTTGGCGACCCATCCGCACCGTTTGATTCCCATGGGAGGATCCTAGCCGTTGTTCCGCGCCGCGGTATTCGACATGGATGGGCTGTTGCTCGACTCGGAACCGCTATGGCAACAGGCGGAGCGCACGGCCTTCGGCGCGGCCGGACTCGACCTCACGCAGCGCGATGTGTGCCAGACGATCGGGTTGCGCGTCGACGAGGTGGTGGAGTACTGGCGGTCCCGGCGCCCGTGGGACACGAACGCCCACCCCGCGTCGGCCGTCGAGCGTGCGATCGTTGACGAAGTGATCGCGTTGCTGGGGTCGGAGGCCGTCGCCCTTCCGGGAGTCGAGGCGACGATCGAGTTGCTGGGGTCCCAAGGCCTGCGGTTGGCCGTCGCGTCATCGTCGCCGCTGCGAATCATTCGAGTGACGCTGGGCGCGCTCGGATTCAGCGACACGTTCGAGGTGGTGCACTCCGCGGAATCCGAGCCCCGCGGCAAGCCAGACCCCGCCGTCTACCGCACCGCTCAGGCCAGGCTCGGGGTGGCGCCGGCGGAGGCGTTCGCGCTCGAGGATTCCGTCGCCGGTCTGCATGCCGCGCAACGGGCTGGGATGCAGTGTGTCGTGGTGCCCGGCGCACATCAGCGCGACCGTCCCGAGATGCAGGAGGCCGAATTGGTTCTCGATTCGATGTCGGACTTCACTTTGGCTCACCTCGTCGGGCTAGCCGGTGGCGCTTAGTCACGTTGTCGTGAACGGGTCGCACGCGGTAGCCTTGCGCCTCCCCGGCGACACCTATGCTCGATTCCATTCGCTACTACCTGGCCTGGCTGACACTCGCCACGCTGCCGTTCGCCGTCCTCTACTGGTACGCGGTTCATCCGTTTGCCAGGTTCTGGCGCCGATTCGGCGGCTGGGGTGTGGGCGCCGTCGCCGTGTTGATGCTGCTCGTCAACGTGGCCGTGGTGGCGTTCTTCCGCGAGCCTCTGCTTGCGGTTTCATTTGCGGTCGCGCCCCTGCAACGGGCTGTGTCCGGCGTGCTCTATTTGACTGCCGCGGTGATCGACAGAGTCTGTCGGCGGCACCTGACCTTCAGAATCCTGGTCGGCGCGCCCGAAGTGAACGCTCACGACGGCGGACAGCTGCTTCAGAGCGGCATCTACGGCCGCATCCGTCACCCCCGTTACGTTGCCGTGTCGCTCGGAATGCTCGCGGCCGCGCTCTTCTGCAATTACTACTCGCTCTGGATTGTCACGATCCTGATGTTCCCTGCGTTGTACGGCATCGTGCTGCTCGAGGAACGGGAACTTCGCGAACGCTTCGGGGATGATTATCGCGACTACGCAGCCCGCGTGCCGCGGTTCGTGCCCCGCTTCAGCTAGTGTGGTCGGCGCGAACGCGCGCCAGTTCCGCCCAACAGAGGAATCTCATGCGACGAATCAGTCACTGGATCGCCCTACTCACTCTCGTTGCGCTCGTCGCACCGGTCTCGGTCGTCGGCAGCCAGTTGCCTCAGCAGCAGGACGAGGACGCGCCGCGGATGCCGTGGCAGTTCCACGACCTGCCGATCGACCCGATCACCGGTTTGCCTATCGGGCTCTTCTTCCTCGGTCAGGACGGCGAAGGGGATGACGAGGACGAGTCGGACGAAGACTGGGACGGCAAAGATCTGCCCCTGAACCCCGACGCAACGGTTTCGTTCTCGACCACCGAGGGCTCCTGGATGTCGGTGGACGTCAGCCCGGACGGCAGCACGGTGGTCTTCGATCTGCTCGGTGACCTCTACACCGTGCCGCTCGACGGTGGCGCGGCGACGCGCATCACGGACGGGCTCGCCTGGGACGCCATGCCGGCCTACAGCCCCGACGGCGAGGAAATCCTGTTCGTCTCCGATCGGAGTGGTTCCGAGAATCTCTGGACCGTCAGTCCCGGTGAAGAGGACGAGGACGAACGCTTTCGTCAGGTAACGAAAGGCGGTAACAACAACTTTGCGTCGCCCACGTGGACTCCCGACGGCGAATACGTCGTGGCGTCGCGGGCTTCGGGCAATTTCGGCACGCAGAAACTCCACATGATCCACGCGGAGCAGGGCGGCTCAGGGTTCCAGCTCACACGCGAGCCGGCAGGTCGGCGCGATATGGGCGCCGCAGTCTCACCTGACGGCCGCTGGGTCTGGTACGCGTATCGCACCGGCGCCTGGACATACAACGCGATCCTGCCGCAGTACCAGCTCGCCGTGTACGACCGTGAGACGGGCGAGACGAGCGTTCGCACTTCGCGTCACGGATCGGCGTTCCGTCCGGCGCTGTCGCCCGACGGCAACTGGATGGCTTACGGCACACGTCACGAGGAAAAGACGGGTCTCCGTCTCCGCGACCTGCGCACCGGCGACGAGTCCTGGCTGGCGTACCCGGTGCAGCGCGACGACCAGGAGTCACTGGCCTCACGCGATGTGTTGCCGGGGATGGCCTTCACCCCCGACTCCACCGAGTTGGTCGCCAGCTACGGCGGCAAGATCTGGCGGATTCCGGTGACCGGCGGCGATGCGATGGAGGTTCCCTTCACGGCCGATGTTGAGCTCGAGGTCGGCTCGATGCTCGAGTTCGAATACCCGGTCGAAGACTCGCCCGAGTTCGAGGTTCGTCAGATTCGCGATGCCGTGCCCTCTCCCGACGGTTCGAGGCTCGCGTTCACCGCGCTCGATCGGCTTTATCTGATGGACTGGCCGGACGGCACGCCGCAGCGGGCCACCAGCCACGACTTCGTCGAGGCGCAGCCGATCTGGTCGCCCGATGGCGAGTCGGTCGCATTCGTGACGTGGGACGAGATCGAGGGCGGACACATCTACGAAGTGCCTGCTTCCGGTGGTGCTGCCGCGCGGCTCACAACCCAGAACGGGACCTACCAGTTCCCGGCCTGGTCGCCCGACGGCGAACGTATCGTCGCAGTGCGTGGACCTGCCCGAGCCTTCCAGGAGGCGACTGGCGCGTTTGCGTCGGGCGCCGCGAACGACCTTGTCTGGATCCCTGCTGCCGGTGGCGATTGGACACTGATCTCGCCGCTCAGCGGCCGGGGCAACCCGCACTTCGGCCCGAGCAGCGATCGCATCTACATGTACGGCCGCGACGGGCTCGTTTCGATCCGGTGGGACGGAACTGACCAGAAAGAGCACCTGAAAGTCACCGGACCGCCGATCCCCGGATTCTCGGGGCCCCCGCCACGCGCCTCCTGGGTGCGGATTGCACCGACAGGCGACAAGGCATTGGCTCGCGTGGGCCAGGACCTCTACTCGATCGAAACCATTCCAATGATCGGCGAGGCGCCGACCATTTCGGTGGCCAGCCCGGGTTCCGCCCCGGTCCCCGTGCGCAAGCTCACCGACATCGGTGGTGAGTTCCAGGCGTGGGGATCTGACGGCACGAAGATCCACTGGTCGATCGGCAATGCCCACGTGGTGTACGACCTGGCCGAGGCGCAGCGTGTCGATGACGAGGTCGAAGCTGAAGCCAAGCGCAAGGCGAAGGAAGCTGAAGAGGCCGCCGAGGCTGCCGAGGAAGACAGCGACGAGGCCGGCGATGGCGACTCCGAAGAGGGCGATGAGCCCGGGGACGAGGGTGACGACGAGGCCGAGGACGAGGAAGACAAGTCCTACAAGCCGTTCGAGAAGCGCGTCGTCATCATGGCGGAACGCGACGTTCCGGATGGCACGGTGGCGCTCACCGGTGCGCGCATCGTGACCATGAATGGCGACGAGGTGTTCGAGCGCGGCGACGTGGTCGTCTCGGGTGCCCGCATCGTGGCGGTGGGAGCCACCGGCTCGGTAGACATTCCCTCGGGCGCCGAGCGCATCGACATGACAGGCAAGACGATCGTGCCGGGCTTCGTCGATACCCATGCGCACATGTGGCCGAACTGGGGCCTGCACAAGTCGCAGGTGTGGATGTACCTGGTGAACCTCGCCTACGGCGTGACCACCACGCGCGATCCGCAGACTGCGACCACCGATGTGCTCACGTACTCGGACAAGGTCGAGACAGGCGAACTCATCGGCCCGCGGGTGTACTCCACCGGCCCGGGTGTGTTCTCCGGCGAGCGCTGGCGTGATGCAGACCATGTGCGCGACGTCATGAAGCGGTACAGCGAGTACTACAAGACCAACACGATCAAGATGTACATGGCGGGCAACCGTCAGCAGCGGCAGTGGATCATCAATGCCGCCCGCGAACAGAGGATCATGCCCACTACCGAGGGCGGTCTCGATCTCGAGTACAACCTGACCATGGCGGTCGACGGGTACCCCGGTCAGGAGCACAACCTGCCGATCTACCCGCTGTACGAGGACGTTGTGCAGCTGTTCGCGCAGCAGCGCCTCGTCTACACGCCGACGCTTCTCGTGACCTACGGCGGTCCGTTCGGTGAGAACTACTACTACGCCAAGGAAAACCCGTACGACGACCCGAAGATGCAGCGATTCTGGCCGTACAACGAACTCGCGGCCAAGGCACGGCGGCGCGGTCAGGGCGGCGGCGGTAGCCCCGGGCCGGGCGGCTGGTTCCGTGACGAGGAATACGCCTTCCAGGGTCACGCCGAGGTGCTCAACCGGATCGTCGAAGCTGGCGGCCGCGGCGGGGTAGGGAGCCACGGCCAACTCGATGGCATTGGCTATCACTGGGAGCTTTGGCAGATCGCCTCTGGCGGGATGTCGCCGATGAACGCGCTACGGGTCGCGACGATCCACGGCGCCGAGGGTATCGGCATGGGCAACGACCTCGGTTCGATCGAGGTCGGCAAGATGGCCGATCTGGTGATCCTGAGCGCCAACCCGCTCGATGACATCCGCAACACCAGCGCGATCAGCCACGTGATGAAGAACGGTCGCCTGTACAACGGTGACACGCTCACCGAGGAGTGGCCGCGCCAGCGCGAGCTCGGTTCGATGTACTGGGACGGCAGCTACGATCCGGACGCCGGCGCGGGCCTCCGCTAGCGCTCACCTCCACCTTCTGAAGGGTCGTCGCCTCACCGGGCGGCGGCCCTTTTTGTGTGCTTCGGCCACAACGGCAGAGGTCTTGTCGGCGTCCAATGAGCATGGAAACCGGGTTGCCCACAGTGGACACATGCGGTCATGGCTGGTTAACTTTGTGCATAAGTGACATATTTTTGACTTTAGATGAGTTTGAGTAGTCAATTATCGTTACGAAGATTCCTGGACGTGCAAGAGGAGCCTTGTAGGCCCGTGAGACAGCAAAACCACAATCCGGTCGACGGTCTCGACGATGTCGGGCTGTCGCACGCCTTCATCACGTCGCTGCACGCGTCGTACGGCGGCATGTGGGCCTTCGAGCGTTCGCTACGCGCGCTCGAGCCTGCGGCGGATCGGGAAGATGAGCTGTCCCGTGCCGAACAGGTCTTGATGAGGCTTCAGGGCTGGCACCGTCGTGTCGATCACGGCAGCTCGCTCTTCCGTCAGGGCGACCGGCCAGTGCTGGACGATGATTCGTCCCGCGCCTGGCGACTTCTGCACGTTGCGGAGGGGCGTCTGCGATCGCTCATCGAGGAACTCATGAGTTCCAGTGACATCGCCGTGCTGCGCGACGACGACTTCGCACGGCACGTCCGAGTTGCAGCGATGGTTGAGTGCGCAAGGGCCGATGAACTTCATGTTCGCGGCATGGTCGATTGCATGACCGCGATGGGCGATGAGCAGGGCGCCGAGTCATGGCGCCAACGGCTTCTCGCCTGCACCGTGCAGGTGGAGGAAGCCGATCGCTGGTTGGCGGCATTCCGCGAGCAACGCGGAGAGCCAAGCCTCGACTTGCTTGAGCAGTTTCTCGATGACACGTTGCTCCTGGCCGCGCAGGTAGCGGAGCGCGTCGTCGAGATTTGCCACACGTTCAGTCTCTATACGGGCGTATTCGATTTCGCCGATGTTGGCATCGACGCCGAGGACATCCAGACCTGGCTCGACTCCGGGTTCGGTCCGCACGATGCGGGGCGTTGGTTCGCGGCCGGGCACTCCCCCGCGACCGCTGCGGAATGGATGGCTGTTGGCGCAGCCGATCCGATGCTGGCGGCGGGCTTCATGTGGCGTGGCTTCACGCCTGTGGAAGCTGCCCCATGGTTGTCGCGGCACATAAGTGGCCGCCGAGCCGCGGTGTGGGCAGGTTGTGGCCACGATGCGGAAGACGCCCGCGAGTGGATCGCATTGGGACTGCCCGAACCACACATTCTCGCGTCGGTGCCCGCGCTCGAAAGCCGATTGATGTAGTCCGCCTGGCGCATGCCTTGCGCTAGAATCGTGCCTCCCCCAGAGGAGGTTCGAATGGCACTTGAGGGCGGTTGCTTCTGCGGCAAGGTTCGCTATCGGGCGGACGATCACACGGAGTCGGTGGCGCATTGCCACTGCAAGCACTGCCGTGCGTCGAGCGGCGCGACTTTGATGACCTGGGTCGAGGTGCCGCGCGCTTCGTTTGCCTGGACAGCCGAACCCCCGGCGGCGCATCAGCATGACTCGGACTGGCCGACGGAGATCACGCGCGCGTTTTGCGGAGAGTGTGGGACCTCGCTCACCTACGAGAGAGCGGACTCCGAGTTCCTCGATGTCAGTGTGGGCAGTCTCGACGATCCCGCTTCTGTCTCGCCGGCGCATCACGTTTACATCGACAGCAAGATCCCGTGGCTCGAGATGGGCGATGATCTGCCCCGCCACGCGCGCGGTCGCCCGGAGTCGCGTTGACCCGCATCAAGATCTGCTGCATCAGCACCGCCCAGGAAGCAGAGATCGCCGTGGCAGCGGGGGCGTCTGCGCTGGGATTGGTCTCGGCGATGCCCAGCGGCCCTGGTGTGATCAGCGAGGAGGACATCGCGGCCATCGCCAGCAAGGTGCCTCCGGTCGTCGCGAGTTTCCTGTTGACCAGCGAACTCGAGGCGGAGCCGATCTTGAAGCAGCACACCCGATGTCGAACGAGCACGCTGCAGCTCGTCGACGCGGTGCGACCCGGGGTCCACGCCATTCTGCGGCGGGTGCTTCCAGGCATCCGAATTGTCCAGGTGATCCATGTCACCGGCCCCGAGTCGGTCGACGAAGCGATCGCCCTGGCACCGGATGTCGATGCGATCTTGCTCGACTCCGGCAATCCGGGTCTTGCGACCAAGGAGCTCGGGGGTACCGGAAGGACTCACGACTGGACCGTGAGCCGTGCAATTCGCGATGCCATCGACCCGCCGCTGTTTCTGGCCGGCGGGCTCGATGCCTCCAACGTCGAGGAAGCGATCAACGCGGTGAGGCCCTTCGGAGTGGATATCTGCAGTGGCGTGCGCACCGACGGCAGCCTGGACCCCAGCAAGCTCGACGATTTCATTGCTGCCGTCGGCCGAGCTGACCGCTAGCGGGACGGGCGTCCCGGAATCGACCGGCTGCAGGCGGGGGCGACGGCGCTCGCATAGCCTCGAACAACTGGCATGATCGTTGCTCTCTTGCAGGGGCATAAGACCCGTCATTGCCGGAGCACGCATGAGCCAGCCGCAGATGGACCGCCCGCGTAAACGCCGCGGCACGCCGTTCAGTCGCGAGCTCCTGCGGCTCGCGAAACTGGGTGCAGTGATCGCCACCGTCGTCATCGTGGTCGGCTCGTTGCCGGTTCTCGGAGTCTGGTGGTTCTATGAAGAGCCCGAGGACGGTGGGCAGTTCGGCTTTCGCGACGAAGAAGTGATGTTCCGCGGTGCTGATGGCACGAGTCTCTTCGGGCGGCTGCGGCTGCCGATAGGGGACGGCCCCTTCCCGTTGTTGGTTGTCGCGCACGGCTCCGGGCGCGCAAGGGTCGACGGGTACGCCGGGATCTCTGAGACCTTCGCGCTCAATGGGTTCGCGTTCATGTCCTACGACAAGCGCGGCGTGGGCGCGTCCGAGGGCGTGTACTCGGGGGTCGGGCCGGAGAACAGTGTGGCGCAGCTGTCGTTGCTGGCCGCCGACGTCGTGGCCGCGGCGCAAGCGGCGGCACGTCGCGACGACATCGACACCAACCACGTGGGGGTCTATGGCGTCTCGCAGGGCGGCTGGATTGCACCGATCGCGCTCAGCCAGTCGGATTTGCTGAACTTCATGGTGATCGTCTCGGGCCCCACAGTCAGCGTTGGCGAAGAGATCTTCTACAGCAACCTCACTGGCGAAGCAGAGGGCGCATCAGCGCAGGGCGAACCACGGCAACTCTCGGCGCGATTGGCGCAATTCGAAGGTCCCCATGGGTTCGATCCCATGCGCACATTGGAGCGCCTCGACAGCCCTTCGTTGTGGGTTCTGGGGGCGGCCGATCGAAGTATTCCGATTCCGGAGACCGTCCGACGGCTCGAGGCTCTGGCGCGGAGAGGGCACGCCGTCGAGATCGAACTGGTTCGCGAGGTCGGGCACGGCATGCGTAACGTCTTCACCGGCGCGCCACACGACCCGTTTCCACGGATCTTCCGCTGGCTTGTGGAGAATCTCGGGCGCTAGGGGCCTGTCGGGCTGACGCACTCCGAGGATTGCCGATTGACCGTGATCGGGTAGCGCGCGGATACTTGCGGTTCCGAGCTCCACATATCCGAGGTCTCCTGATGACTCGACGTACCACTCCTCCGCGCTGGCTCTGGGCCTTCTGGACCGTTGCCCTCGTTCTGATCGTCCTGATGCGCCGTGTGCTCGACATGCCGGACGTCGGACTGATGAACATCGCCACCTACGCCCTCGTGATTCTCTCAACCATCGTCGGACTGGGTTGGTTTCTGGTGCGATCCGCCCATCCGGTGCGCACGCGCCTGATCACGCTTGGCTCAATTCTGGTGGTCATGCTGTTGGCGAATTTCACGCTGGAGCTACGAGGCTGGTCGGGTGCGATGGTGCCGATCGTTGGTCTGCGTGGCGGGGGAGCGCCGGCGATCGATATGGCGGGCGGAGGGACGGGGGGTGTTGATCTGCTCACCACGACGCCCTACGACTTTGCCGGTTATCTCGGTTCGGATCGCAGTTTGACGATCGCCAACGTGCAGCTCGCTCGCGACTGGAGCGCAGCCGAGCCGGAGATGCTCTGGAAGCAGCCGATCGGTTCAGGCTGGGGCGGATTCGCGGTGGTCAACGGACACGCTGCCACGCTCGAGCAGCGGGCGGGCGTCGAGATTGTGACGCTCTACGATGTCGAGACTGGTGATCTGAAGTGGGCCACCGAGATTGGTGAGGCGTTCGCGCACCCTCTTGGCGGACAGGGGCCGCGCAGCACCCCGTTGATTCATGAGGGCACCGTGTACGCGATGGGTGTACGCGGCCATCTCGTTGCGCTCGACGGAGCCAACGGTGCACTTGTCTGGGAACGCGACGTCCTGCGCGACTACGGCATCAGCCTCGCCGAGGAAGACGCGAACGTCGCCTATGGGCGGCCCACCTCGCCGCTCGTCGTGGGTGACAGTCTGGTTGTCGGAGTCGGCGGGTCTGCCGAGCGCCGTGTTTCTGTGGTCGCCTATCAACGCGGGCATGGCGAAGTGGCCTGGGAGGGTGGCAACCGCAACGTGAGCATGGCTTCTCCCGGCTACGGCGTTCTCGCCGGCGTGCCGCAGATCCTGATGGTGAACGAGAATTTTGTAACCGGCCACGACGCCGCAACTGGGGCGGTGCTCTGGGAGTTCGACTGGCCGGGTATCACGGCCGCGGATTCCAATGTTTCGCAGGCCGTACCCGTGGCTCCCGACAAGGTGTTCGTATCGAAGGGCTACGGCTCCGGGGCCGCGCTCTACCGGCTCGTCGCCAACGGTGACGGCACGTTCACGCCCCAGCAGGAGTGGCACTCGGCCCGGGTTCTCCGCACCAAGCTCACGAACGTGGCGATTCACGACGGGTACGTCTACGGCCTTTCAGAGGGCGTGCTGGAGTGTGTCGACCTCGCCACGGGCGAGCGCGTCTGGAAGGCCGGCCGCTACGGTCACGGGCAGATCCTGATGGTCGGTGATCTGCTGCTGGTACTGAGCGAAGATGGCGAGCTCTTCCTGGTCGAAGGTACGCCACAGAGCCGCAACAACGTGCTCGGCCAGATCCAGGCGATCGATGGGCACACCTGGAACACCTTCGCGCTCTACGGCGACGTCGTGGTCGTACGCAACGCTCAGGAAGCGGCAGCCTATCGGCTGCCGCTCGAGATGCCACTGGCTCGCCCTGCGCAAGCCGAACCGCTGCTGCAGTAGGTTCTGCCTCAGTCGTTGAGGCGCTCGCGTAGCGCCTCAACGCGTGAGGTCAGTTCTCCGACAGCCTCCGAGTACACGCCTTCCCAGAACTCCAGTTGTTCGGGGTTGTCGGTCTCGATCTCGTAGCGCAGGCCCGGAAGCATCCAGGACGCGTAGCCGCTGAACGGATCGGGGGAGGCGTAGAGCGAGCGGAACCAGGGTCGGCCCTGCAGACCTTCCTCGTGGATGAAGGCCCTTTCCAGCGCCACGAGCAGCTGGTTGATAGCGCGCAGTTCGGCATCCGGGAAGTCCTCGCCGCGGACCCCGGCGTCACGCGCGGTCTCGTAGGCGTCGGCCGCGTCGGCCAGCACTTCGATCGCCCCGTGCAGGTCGCTGAGCTCCATGGCCATACCGGCATCAGCCGCCAGGCGCTCGATGGTCTCGGTGTGGGTCTTCAGATCTTGGGCGTAGCGCGCCACGTCGTAGGGGAGAACGTCCGCGTTGGCGAGACGCAGGGCGAGCACGCCATTCACCTTGGCCAGCGTCGGGCCGTAGATGAACTCGTGGTCCCCGAACCGCTCATACCAGGCGAAGTTGTCGTAGTTGGAGTGGTATACGCCGCCGCTGCCACCGAACCCGAGCGAGCCGGAGGGCACGCCGATGTGGGAGTAGAAGCCGACGTGATCCGAGCCGCCGCCACCGAGGTTCCCCATGGGCGCGTCTTCACGCTCGTTGGCCTGTAGCCACTGCTCGTAAACGGACATCCCGGAACCCGGGTACTCGACGGTCTTGGTGGCCTCGATGATCGGTCCCTTGAGCGACGGTGACGCGGACGAGCCGAAGCGCGGGCCGGAAACCGCCGAGTCGGCGTTGATATAGGCCACGCCATTGGCGTTGAGTTCGTCGCGGAGCTCCTCGACCCATTCGGCCGAGCCGATGATGCCGTACTCCTCAGCGTCCCAGTGGCCGATCAGAATCGAACGCCGCGGAGCGCAGCCGTTGGCCGCGAGCTCACCGAGCGCTTCCGCCATGGTGAGCAGCATCGCCGTGCCGCCGTTCGGGTCGATCGCCCCGAAGCCCCATGGATCGTAGTGGGCACCGAAGATCACCCACTCGTCGGGCAGTTCGGTGCCGCGCACCGTGCCGACGACGTTAACCGCGAGGGTCAGCGCCTTGGGCTGGTTCACGCGCACGCGCACGGTCAACTCGTCGCCGCCCTCGATGCGATGGGTCGTCGGGATGCCGCTGTGCCAGTTCTCGGGCGCGGTCTCGCCGGTCATGCGGTCGATGATCTCGCGCGCTGCGCCGTAGCCCATAGGCAGCACGGGGATCTTGTGGAGATCGACGTCACTCGGATCGAGGCGCTCTACGGGCTTGCCGGAGTCCCTGGTGTAGGCCGGTTCGAATGGGGTGAGGGGGTCGCCGGTGTAGTCGAGAGTCAGCACCGAACCACGCTGGATCGTGGTGGAGTTCATGTTCGGGCCGTCGGGGTATCTCACGGAGCTGCTCGAAGTCTTCCTTGCGTCCCTGGTTCGCGTAGACCACGTGCCCCGTGACATCGCCGGAGCCGGAGTAGGCGTTCCATCCGTTGAGCAGCTCGGGGTGACCGGAGAAGCGGTCCTCAGGGAGCTCGCCCTCCTGCGTCAAAAGCGTCATGCGTTCCGGCGTGATGATCTCTGCCGTCACGTCATCGGTGAGCTGCGGCAGGTAGACGTCGTACGGGTAGCGGTCCACGTCGAGGCCCGCGCCTTCCATCACCTCGACCAGGTACTGCTCCACGCGTCGCTGCGCCTCCGAGCCCGCCGGATGCGGTTCCTGCGTGATGATTCGAAGATGCTCTCGGAACTGTTCCGGCTGCGGGATCTCTTTGAGCTGCGCCTCGCAGCTGAGCTGGCCGGCCACGCGTTCGGGCCGGAATCCGGTGGGTGCTTCTTCCTGGGCCGGCGCAGGTGCGGGCAGCACGAGGACGGCAACACCACAGATGAGGAACAGCATCGGGAGGGCGCGAAGGATCTTCATGAAGGCAGTCCGGCGGAGGTCGAAGGGTTGTTGGGCACGCCGCCTACGGGCGTCGGCGCCGACGAATGGCTAGCGGGAGGCTATTCGATCTCGCCGCGGGCTTCGAGCCAGGCGCGTTCGATCGCCTCCGGCAAGACCTGGTCGAAGAAGTTGCCGGACATCGCGTCGGACGCCAGCGCTGCCCGGGCGGGGCTCAGGTCGATCGACGCAATCGTGGTTTCGAGGTCGTCGCCGCGTTCGGCGGCGGCGCCAGCCTGTTGAACCAGCGAGTCCAGGAAGTCCGCGATGGCTTCAAGCTTCGTCTGATCGCGGAATACCGTGCCATGTCCTGGCACGATGGCCGCGGCGCCAAGATCCGCGATGCGTTCGAGCGCAGCTACCCACCCCTTGGGGTAGCTGTGGCCCGCGTACGGCATGTCGTCGACGAGATCGCCGGTTGCCACAACTTCTGCTTCGGGCAGCCAAACGACCGTGTCTCCGCGGGTGTGCCCGCCGAAGTGGATTAACTCGATGGTCTGCCCGGCACGCCGCAGTCGCTGTCGTAGCCCGTAAGGTCGATTGGGAAGTATCCACTGCAGGTCGCGGTTCTCTTGCAGCCATGCTTCCGCCTGGATGATCGTGGCCCGCTGTTCGCCGCGATCTTCGTCCGACATCTCGGAGCCGTCGCGAAACACGCCGCGCTCCAGGCGTTCGCGTGCGCCGGGAAGTTCGGTGTCGAAGTACTCGACCCGCTCCTGCACGGAGGCCGCCGCGCGCTCCACGATGTCCTCGCCAAGGCTGGTGTGCCCCATGAACTCCACGTCCTCGCCGAACGCGGAGCGATACAGAACGTTGTTCTGCGTGTGGTCGCTGTGCCAGTGCGTGTTGATCACCGTCCGGACGGGCGCATCGGTGTGCTCACGAATCCAATCGATGATCGCTCCAGTCGCGCGTCGGTCCGATTGTGAGTCCACCACGACAACATCGCTCGGCCCGATGACCACGAGGGTGTTGGAGTCGTCGAACCGTCGTTCCTGAGGTTGCAGAAACGCGAAGACACCCGCGGCCACTTCTTCGACTTGCCACGGATACTCGGTCGTCTGTGCGGACGCACTCAGGCAGAGGGCCATCGAGGCGGCCACCGCTGATCGGCGAAGCTGCATGTTCATCCCTTGGTTCTCGCCCCTGGCGGAGAGTAATCCGTTGAGGCTACTTATCCGCGGGCCAGGTTTCCATGACCGAGGCGACTGGACGACGGATCTTCTTCCATGTAATGTCACATTATGTTGTATCGAGTTACATGGATGAATCGTTGAATCTACCTGACATCACGCATCTTCAGTTTCTTGTTCTCAGCGGCCTACGCGACGGCACCCGAGCCGGGCGCGACTTGCGGGCCCTTCTCGCCGATCACGGTGTCCGCCGCAGTGCGCCGGCCTTCTACCAGATGATGGCTCGACTCGAGGATGCAACGCTCGTTGCAGGTAGCTACGAGACGCGGGTGGATAACGGCCAGGCGATCAAAGAACGCCGCTACGAGGTCACGCCGGCCGGCGAACGCGCCTGGGAGGCGACGCGCGAGTTCTACCAGGGCCAGTTCGCGACACAACCGCAAGGGGGCGACGGTGTCTGAACACATTGCCGTGCCACTCGCCATTCGTTGGGGTCGCAGGCTGCAACCTACCTGGAGCCGTGAGCGAGTCTTCGAGCCTGCGCTCCACGACGTATTGAGCCAAACGCGCGGCGGCGGAGCTCCTCGCTCAGCGAAGGTGCTACTGCTCCTGTTGCAGTGCTGGCAGATTGCGATCGTGGAGGTCTGGCGGTTGTGGCGGGGACGCACCACGCTAGCCCATCGACGTCTGGAGTTCGGCGGCGGGAGTAGCGGCGCTGGCGGGCAGCGCAGCGATCTGCCGCCCGCGCGTCCGCCGCATCCGCTCGAATCCTGGATACAGGACGCGCGTTTCGCGTGGCGCGCACTGATGTCGCGTCGCGGATTCACGCTGGCCGTGGTTCTGGTGTTGGCGCTCGGTATTGGAGCCAACACGACGGTGTTCACGATCCTCGACAAGGTCGTGCTTCGGCCGCTCGATTTTCCAGAGCCCGATCGGTTGATCTTCCTCACGGAAACGGCGCGGGTTGACGGCGTCGAGACGCCGGCAAACGTAACGGCCGGTGGTTTTCGGACCTGGCGCGAGCGGAGCGAGTTGATCGGCGAGATGGCCGCTCTTCACGCCGCCACATTGAACCTGACGACGGACGATCGTACGCACCAGCTAGACGGTCTGTGGGTGTCGGGGACGTTCTTCGATGTGCTTGGACAACCGCCCGCGCTGGGGCCGGGATTCTCGCCTGTTGTGGATCGTACCGAGCGCGAGATCGTCGTCAGCCACGGGATCTGGCAGGACCGTTTCGCCGGTGGCGATCAGGTGATCGGGTCGGAACTGTATTTCGACGAGGAGCCCTATCGAATCGTCGGGGTTGCCGTCGAGGGTTTCACGTTCGGGTCCGACGTGGATGTCTGGCTGGCCGCCGAGCGCGATATCCCGCGTCCGCCGATCTCTGATGGTGGCGACTACACCGCGTCCTTTGGCCTGGGCTACCTGGGAGTGGTCGGTCGGATTGCGCCCGAGGCAACGTACTCGCAGGTGGTTGAGGAAATGGACGCGATTTCTGCGGCCATCAGCGAAGAACAACCCGTGGACCAGAGCGATCGCGGCGTTCTCGTGCGTCCGCTGCACGAGTACGCGGTGGGCGACGTGCGCGCTCCGCTCGGAGGGCTGGTGGGGGCGGTGGCGCTGGTCTTGCTCATTGCATGCGCCAACATCGCGAGTCTCCTGCTCGTGCGCGCTAGCGCCCGACGACGCGAGCTCGGTATTCGAGAGGCCATGGGCGCGTCGCGCGGAAGATTGTTCCGACTGCTGCTGGTGGAGAGCCTGGTGCTGTCGATTCTCGGCGGCGTTGTCGGAATCGTTCTGGCCGCAGTGAGCGCCGAGTTCGTGGTGGCGCTCCTCCCGGAGTTGCCCCGCACGATCGACCTGACGCCCGACTTCCGAATCCTGGCGTTCAGTCTCGGCGTGACGGCTGTCTGCGGCCTTCTGTTTGGCACTGCGCCAGCCTGGCAGGCCGCCCGCGCGGACGTACGGGGAGTGCTCGGCTCGACACGGACGACCGAAGGAGTCGGCGCGCGACGTACGCGGAGTCTCCTGGTGGTCGCAGAGATCGGACTCGCGCTCGTTCTGGTGGTCGGCGCTGGCCTCATGCTCAAGAGCTTTTCGCGCTTGATCGCGGCCGAACCTGGCTTCGATCCCACCAATCTCGTGGCGGTCAGCCTTGCCCTGCCTGAGGCTCGGTACGACAACAGCCCTGAGATCGGCCAGTTCTTCGCCACTTCGCTCGAGGCGATTCAGTCGCATCCAGAGGTGGAATCCGCCGGCGTCGTTCTGGCCACTCCTTTCTCCGGGAGTGCGGCGCGTATGGATGTCTTCGTAGCCGATGAACAGCCCGATGACACGCTCGATCAGCGCGCTGTGTTCCAGGTTTCAACGCCGGGTTACTTCCAGACGATGCGCATTCCGCTGAACCGAGGGCGCGACTTTACCGAGGCGGACAACTCGGATGGTGCGCCGGCCGTGATCGTCAACGAGGAGTTCGTCCGCCGTAGGTTGCCGCCGAACGTGGATCCCCTCGAGGTGAGCCTCCATTTTGGAGACTTCGATCCTGTCCCCATCGTGGGTGTGGTGGGGTCGGTGCTGCATCTTGGCTACGGTGGCGATGTGCCCTCCGAGGTGTACATCCCGCAGCAGCAGATGCCGTGGCGCTTCGGAACTTTCATGGTTCGGGGGCACGAGAGCGACACCAACCTGGCCGGGATCGTGGAAGACGCCGTGGCCGATGTGGATTCGCTGCAGCCGACCGGCGGAGGCCGATCGATGGAGGATGTGATCTACGGTTCCGTGCAGCAGCCTCGGTTTGTGACGACCTTGCTGGGCGTGTTCGCCGGCAGCGCCTTGCTGCTTGCCGCGATCGGGCTGTTTGGCTTGATCAGTTTCTCGGTCGGCCAGCGCAATCAGGAGATTGGCGTGCGGATGGCCTTGGGCGCGGGAGGCGCGGCCGTGCTCCGCATGATCCTTCGGCAGGCGCTATCGTTGGTTGGCTTCGGAGTTGCGCTCGGAGTGGCGGCGGGCGCCGCTCTGAGTCAGCTCCTTGCGAGCCAACTTTACGACGTGAATCCCACGGACCCGGTGGTCTATCTCACCGCCGTGGTGGTGCTCTCCTCCGCGGCGATATTGGCGGCGTGGCTGCCTGCGCGCAGAGCAACCCGGATCGATCCTGTGCGCGCCCTGCGCCAGGACTGAGTTGAACCGCTAGACTCGGACCTCCGCCGCACGGGTTCCCGGCATTGGGCCGGCGTTCTCAGAGGAGGTCCGAGTGGAGCCAGAGGAGTCCGATCGCGCGTCACACCCGCTGATGCTGTTCGATGGCGTCTGCAATCTCTGCAACGCGGCTGTGCAGTGGGTTCTGGCGCGTGACCGCGCGGGCAAGATTCACTTCGCCTCCCTGCAGTCGCAGGCTGGCCGCGATGCGATCGAGACCGCGGGGGTCGACCCGGACTCGCTCCCGGACAGTTTCGTACTCATCGACGAACACGGCGTGCGTACGCGCGCCGAGGCCGCTCTCGGAGTTGCTACCCATCTGGGTTTGCCGTACTCGCTCCTGGGCGCCGCCCGAGTAGTCCCGGCTGCAATCCGCGACGCGATCTACAGTCTCGTGGCGCGCAACCGCTATCGCTGGTTCGGGCGCGAGAGCACGTGCATGCTGCCGACGGCCGAGGTAGCGGGCAGGTTCCTGGATGCCGACGAGCCGCGTCCGGTGATCGCGGAGATCGCCTCGGTACCCGCGCCCCCCGGCTGGCTGGCGACATGGTTGCCGCGGTTGGCCATCACCTACCTGTTGGTCTACATCGCTCCGTTCCCGCTCACATTGTTGAGTTGGTTGCTCCAGATTCCGGGCGTGGCGGCCATTCCGGGGCTCACGGCGGTCGTGGGGTTCATCACGGGCCTGCACTCGATGATCATGAATCCGATCGCCAGTCAGGTCGGAGTGACGGTCTTCGGCGTCGACGCGTCGCCGCAGTTCACCGGAAGCGGCGATACGACGTTCAACCACCTGGACCTCCTCGTCGACGCTGTGCTGGCGGTGGTGATCTCGGCGATCTGGGCGTTTCAGAAACGCGGCATAGCGGTCAGCGCTACGACCTGGGACGTCTCGCGCACCGTGGCGCGGTACTACCTCGGAACGTTCCTGCTCACCTATGGCTGGGTGAAGGCGTTCCCGCTGCAGTTTCCGCTTCCGAGCCCCGATCGGATGATCCAGCCGTATGGCGACTCCTCGCCGATGGGACTGGCGTGGACCTTTCTTGGTGCCAGCGTCGGCTATCAGATATTCGCGGGGCTCGCGGAGTTGCTCGGAGGCTACCTGCTGCTCTGGCGCAGGACGACACTGCTCGGCGCCCTGGTGAGCTTTGCCGTGATGAGCAATGTCTTCGCCATCAACCTGTTCTTCGACGTGCCGGTGAAGCTCTTCTCCGGTCACCTCGCGCTGGTCGCGGTGTTCTTGATTGTGAGCGATCTGCCACGCTTGGGGGCGGCGCTTCTCACCGACCTGCCGGCGATGCCGCGTCCGCGAACTCCCTTCTGGATGGCTCGCGGCTGGCGCCGAGGGCGAGTGATGGCGGTGCACATGTTGTGCATCGCCGCGCTGACGACGGCGCACGTGAACGGCGGTATCGCCGCCAGCCGCTCGCGCGGGGTTCTCACGGAGCCCAACCCCCTGCACGGGATTTACCGCGTCGAGCGTTTCGAGCAGGAAGGCCTGACGGACCGCGAGAACGAGGACGCAGACCGCTGGGTCCGGTTCGGCCTGAGTGCGTTCGCGGCTACGGTGCAGCGGGCCTCCGGCGACGCGGTGCGGATGCGCGTGGTGCTCGACGAGGAAGCAGCGACGCTGTCGGTCTACGACCGCGGCGCTCAGCCTCCCGGACGGCCCATGTTCGAATTCATCACACCCGAGTCTGGACTTCTCCAGCTGGTGGGCGAGTTCGAAGGCAAGGCGACAACGATCGTCCTGCGGAAGGATGACGCGGGCGCGCTCCTGACGGAACGCGGTTTCCGCTGGGTCAACGAGTACCCGTTCAACCGATAGCGCGCGCCCGATCGCCTATCGCGGTCCGCGGCCGCGACGGCCGCAGCCGTAGAACACTTCGCCCTCGTATTGCACCTGGACCGTGTAACCGAACCAGGCATCCGCCATCGTGTCGCGGCATGCCGTGGCGGCGAAGGACGCCTCTAGCTGGCCGTCGACGTTCTCGGCCCTCAGGAGCAGACCGTCGCCAACCAGCTCGCGCATTGCGAGGGTGAATTCGACCCCATCGATTTGCTCGGGGGTGCGCCACGTGACGGTCTCCGCCTCGACTGTCACGCTCCAGAATGGCTCGTTGCCCTGAGCTCGATACTCCTCGGCGAGCGCGTCAGCGCCGCAGCCCGCGGTGTCGCGCGCGGCGTAGTGCAAGCGCGTCATCGTCATGGCGGGTACGCGGCCACCAACGCGTCCGTTGAACTCCACGTAGAGTTCGCCTCCGCCAGCGCTGAGCTCGTCGAGCACGTTGCGCACCACGATGTCCGCCGCGTGCAGTGGCAGCTCAATGTCGCGATCGCATGCCCGGAATTGCCAGGTCTCGCCGGTGACCATCGTGCCGCGCACGAAGTTGGCGGTGTCCGGCGCGTCAGCGGTGTTACCACCGGCCGGCGAACCGGCTTGTCCGCAGGCGACTGAAAGCACGAGGGCGCCGACCGCGACGAAACGCGCAGCCGACGCCCTCAGGCTCGATCGATGGACCGAGATCACCGCTGCGGGCGACCTCGGTACTTCTCGTAGGAGTTGTCGTGCTTGTTGTCGTAGGGGTCGATGAGGCGGCCCTGGATGACAACGTGGGTCACCTGGGTCGCGATGTCTAGCGGATCGCCATCTGCGATCAGCAGGTTGGCCACCATGCCGCGCGAGAGCGTGCCGATCTGGTCACCCACTCCCAGAATTTCTGCCGGGTAGCGTGTGATCGCTTTCAGCGCTTCGTCGTATGGCAGACCGTAGGGCACGGCGGTGCCTGCCTCGTAAGGCAAGGTTCGCGCCGAGGAGGCGTTGTACGTCGAGATGGCGAACTTCACGCCAGCAGCGTGGAGCTTCGCTGGGGCTGCGTACGGCGCGTCGTACGGATCGTCCTCGCGTGACGGCAACGACTGGGTGGCACCTATGATGAGGGGTACGCCGGAGGCGGCCACCTCGTCGGCGATGCGCCACGCTTCGCGGCCGCCCGCGATCACCACGGAGACTTCGTTGCGTTCGCCAAATGCAATGACGTCGCGGATCGCACGCTCCGCGTTCGCGGTGATCAGCATGGGCTGCTCACCGGCCAGCACGGGGCCTAGCGCCTCGAGCTTGAAGTTGCGCTGGGTCGGGTCGGAGTTCGCGTCGCTTGCTCTGTAGCGTCGAGCATCATCGAGCAGCGACTCGAGGTTGGCGATGGCGGTGTCGTACTCCTCTTTCGCTTCGGCGAAGGACCGGTTGAATGCCGTGAAGGTCGATCGGTCGAATCCGCGCGTTTGCAGGTTCGGCCATTGCACGACCATGTAGAGGTTGGAAACGAACATCTCCTCCACGGTCCAGCCGTCCAGATGGATCAGCGATCCCTGGCCCGCGATTCCTGCACCCTGCGGCGCGGCGACCGCATGGGTAACGCCGTTCGCGCGGGTCACCGGAATGATCTCGCTGGCCGGGTGCACGGCGGTTGCGGCTTCCAGATGCGGGTTGCTATCGCCGAGTTCACGGAAGTCCGACGTGACCGGCACCTGTCCGATTTCCGTCAGGCCGATCCGTGTGACCGAGTCGAAGAACCCCGGATACAGATGCTGCCCGGAGACGTCGATCACCTCCGCACCACGTGGAATCTCCGTGTCGGGGCCTCCGACGATCGCGATCCGATTGCCCCGCAGGACGATGACGCCGTTCTCGATCGGGCCTTCGCCGTCGACGAGCGTGTGAATCATCGCGCCGCGCAGCGCCAGCATGGAGTCCTGGGCCGCGGCGGGGCCAAAGGCTCCCGCGAACATCACCAGCGCGAGCACCGCGAATGTCTGACTGAAGCGCTTCATCGGTTGATCTCCTGGTCGCTCGCGTTGTCGGAGGTGGGCCGGCGTCTACCGCCTCCCGTTTCTCCGGACGCGGCGTCGAGTTCCATGAGCCGCGCCTTCTCGGCAGCGCGTTCCGTGCGAATTCGGGCGTCGTGCTCGCGTTCAAACCACAGCACACCGTCGATCATGGTCGCGTCAACGCGGCCGTAGACGGAGAGTGGGTCGTTGGTCCACAACACGAGGTCGGCATCCTTGCCCACTTCGATGGAACCCGTGCGGTCACCGATGCCAAGTTGGATCGCAGGATTGATCGTGACCATCGCGAGCGCGGCATCGCGATCGGCGCCACCCCATTTGATGGTCTTGGCGGCCTCTTGGTTCAAGTGGCGCATCTCCTCGCCGGAGTCGGAGTTGATCGATACGCGAACTCCGCGTTCGGTCATCAGGGCAGCGTTGTGCGGAATGGCCTCATAGGCCTCCACCTTGTACGCCCACCAATCCGAGAAGGTCGACGCGCCGGCCCCGTGCGCGGCGATCTCATCGGCCACGCGGTAGCCCTCGAGCACATGCTGCAGCGTGGCGATCTGGAAGCCGAACTCCTCCGCGGTACGGAGTAGCTGCAGAATCTCGTCGGCGCGATACGAGTGCGAATGCACCAGTCGCGTGCCCTCGAGTATCTCCGCCAGCGCCTCGAGCTTGAGATCACGCCGCGGCGGGATCACGCCTTCGACGCCGTCAGCGAGCGCCTGCTCGTATCGGCGGCCTTCTGCCTGGTATGCCTGAGCCTCAAGGAAGGCCTGGCGGATCACGTCTTCGACGCCCATGCGCGAGTTCGGATAGCGATCCGGGTTGCGGTCGCGTTTGGTGTTCTCACCCAGCGCGAACTTGATGCCCGCAGGCGCTCCTTGCAGTAGAAGGCCGGCGGCGTCCTGACCCCAACGAAGCTTGATCACGGCGTTCTTGCCGCCGATCGGGTTTGCCGAACCGTGCAGTACGTTCGCCGTCGTCACCCCGCCAGCCAGACCGCGATAGATCGCGATGTCGTAGGGATCGATCACGTCCTCGATGCCCACCATCGAGGAGACCGAAACGGAGCCTTCGTTGATCGACTCCGCGGCGATATGCGAGTGAGCATCGATGATGCCCGGCGTGACGAAGCGCCCTTCGGCGTCGATGACATGCGCCCCCGCGGGGACGTCTACGTCCGTGCCGATCGCAGCGATGCGTCCGTCACGCACCAGCACCGAGCCGTTCTCGATCGTGCCGGCGTCGCTGGCGGTGATGATCGTAGCGTTTCGGATCACAGTCGCGGCGTCGCTGCGTGCTGGCCCGAGAGGCGCTGCCATGGTTACGGCTTCGAATGTCGCGGCCGCCGGTGCCTCGCGGTCCTCGTCGGGGGCTTCGTGCGCGAAGCGGTACCCGTCGACGATCGTCGTGCGGATCGTGGTGCCTGGCGCGAAGAGGTCGCCGTCGGCGAGCACGATGTTCGCGATCTTGCCCTCTTCGAGGCTTCCGAGGCGATCGTCGACGCCGAAGATCTCGGCCGGTCCGAGCGTGAAACCACGCAGAGCGTCGTCAGGGTCGAGCCCGGCGGCGATCGCCTTGCGCGCCCCGCGAATGGCATCACCGGCGTTGCCGGACCCGGAGTAGAACGCGAAAGTTGCGCCCGCTTCGGCGAGCGCAGCGGGAGAACTCGGCGCCCAATGGCGGAAGCGCAGTGTGGCGAGCGCCTCCTCGGCTTCGGGATCACCGTCGCTCTGTTTCGCGGGCCAGTCGAGGTTGACGAGCACCGGAACCCCGGTGCTGGCCAGCTCCTCGGCCATGCCGGGCGCGTACGCCTCGCGCGCACCATAAATGATCGGACGAATTCCGACCTCGCGCGCCAGGCGCATCGTGCGGCGCATTTCCTTCGCCATGTCGCCCGGCATCAGCACCGGCCAGTCGTCGCGGACCGCCGCGCGCATCGGCTCGAGCGCGCGGTCGTAGTCCGGTCGTTCACGGCCGCTGGGCGAGGTGTCGTAAACGCTCCAGGCGGCGTCGTAGTGCTGAGCATCCAGGAACAGTTGCTTCACGTAGGCGATCACGCCCATCGACGAGTTCGGGAAGCCCGGGAACTGCCGGCCCTTCGTGAAGGTCACGTTCAGAGCCACCGGCGTGGCGACGACCATGTCGTTCGGACGATCACCCGCCAGGTTCACTACGGCTGCCTGCCCTGGGAATAGCCCCAGAGTTGGTGCCGAGATCGCCGTCGTGAACCCTGCCTGGCGCGCACGCTCCAGACGGGAGTCCTCCGGGTCCAACTCGTCGGCCGCGGAAACCCAGGTGAAGGTCGCGGGTCGATCTTGGGGGCCCCAGGAATGGTCGGCCTGTTCACCGCCGCCACCGCCTGGCCCGCCGCCGCCGCGGCGGCCACCGCCGCCCTGAGCAGCGCGGCGATTCGAGGGAACACCGAGCGAACTCCAGGCTTCGATCAAGCCCGGGTAGGCCGTCATGCCTGCGCCGTCGAGCTCCCACGCGCCGTCGGGAACACTGCCGCCCGCGGAGATGGACTCGATGATGCCGTCGCGGACGACGATCGTGCCGTTGTCGATAGTGTCGCCGGCGCCGGTAACGATCCGGGCTCCGGTGATGGCGAAGTAGGGCGGGGGAGCCTGCCCGGCAGCGCTCGTGGCGTTGCCAAGGAGTAGGGCCACCGCCAGCGTAGCTACAGCTACGCCGCGACTGGTGAGACGCATGAGGATTGCTCCTGTGGTGCGAGCGAGCATGGGGCGGTACCAAAAGACATCTGCGAAGGCAGGAGTCTATCGGGAACGAGGCGGCGCCTCCACGTGGACCGCTTGACAGGCAACGATGGGGCGCGGGAGGCTCCCGCGAGTTCGACGCGGCCTGGTAGCCGCCAGGATTGGTCCTCGATGCCCGGAGTCCCCGATGCGACGTTCGCTGCGCTCTCTCCTCTTAGCTCCCGTTACCGGCCTACTGCTGCTCGCCGTGGCGAGTCCCGCCCCTGCCGCGCCGCAGGAGGCCGATCCTGAGCAGCTCAAGCACGAGGCTTTTGAACAGGTCGCCTCGATGCAGAAGCTGTCCCAGGTGATGGTCGACAGCATCTTCTCGTTCGGGGAGTTGGGGTTCGAGGAGTTCGAGACAGCCGAGTACATCACCGACATCCTCCGCGAGGAGGGATTCGAGATCGAGATGGGCTGCGCTGGCATGCCGACCTGCTACGTCGCCACCTGGGGCTCCGGGAATCCCGTGATCGGCTTCATGGGCGACATCGACGGCCTGCCCGAAACGTCTCAGAAGCCGGGCATCCCGTGGCAGGAGCCCTTGATCGCCGGCGGTCCGGGACATGGCGAAGGCCACAACAGTGCCGCCGCGGTCGACGTGATCGGCGCGATCGCGGCCAAGCGGGTGATGGAGGAGCACGGTCTCCAGGGAACGCTGAAGGTCATCCCGGGTGTGGCCGAGGAACTCGTGGCGTCGCGCACGTACATGGTCAACGCGGGTCTCTTCGAGGGCATGGACGTGATGCTCTCGACCCACATTAGCGGAGCGCTCGGAACACGTTGGGGCATCTCGGGATCGGGCCTGGTCTCGACGCAGTTCACCTTCCACGGGAAGTCAGCCCACGGGGCCGGCTCGCCCTGGGATGGTCGTTCTGCGCTGGACGCTGTCGAACTCATGAATATCGGATGGAACTTCCGTCGCGAGCACCTGCGGCTGCACCAGCGTTCGCACTACATGATCCCGAACGGCGGTAACCAGCCCAACGTCGTACCGTCCGAGGCGAGTGTCTGGTACTACTTCCGCGAGCTCGACTATGAGCGGATCAAGGGCCTCCACGACCTCGGGCGCACGATGGCCGAGGCGGCAGCGATGATGACCGGCACCACCATGACCGAGCGCGTGTTGGGCGCGGCGTGGCCCTCGAACATGAACAAGACCCTCGCCGAGGTCATGCATGCCAACATCCTCGAGGTGGGCATGCCCGAGTGGACCGAGGAGGATCAGGCCTTTGCCCGCGCGGTGCAGGACATGATGGGCACACGGGGACAGACCGGTTGGTTCGGTGAGCCGGTTGACGGCTTGCCCGAGGCGCTCCTGAGCGAGGAATTGGTCGAGTCTGATCAGGGTATGGGCGGCGGCTCCGACGACATTGCCGAGGTGTCCTGGAACCTGCCCACGATCCGGCTCTACTACCCGGGGCAGATCGCCGGGGTGACCGGTCACCACTGGTCGGCTGGCATCTCGATGGCCACTCCGATCGCCCACAAGGGCGCCAACTACGGGGCCCGCGTGATCGCGATGACTGCGATTGACCTGGTGGCCAACCCCGAGAAGGTCGAAGAAGCGTGGACGTACCACCGCGAGGTCACCACGGCCGAGCAACAGTGGCAGTCGCTCATCCCGCTCGACGAGGTGCCGCCGATCGACATCAACGCCGAGAAGATGTCGCGCTTCCGCCCGCTGCTCGAAGAGTTCCGCTACGACCCCGAGCGCTTCGAGACGTATCTGGAGCAGCTAGGAATCGAGTGGCCCACACTGGAGAAGATGGCGCCCACAGAGCCCGAAGGAACGCGGGACTGAGTTCGCGCGGGCCCGTTGGGACTTTTCTTCAGGGAGTGCGGTGATCCGTTAACATCCGCGGATACGAACTCGGACGCTGATCAGTGAAGGGGTATGGCAGTGGACTTGCGTGGGCGCAGCTTTGTAAAGCTTCTTGATTTCAGTCCGGACGAGATCCGGCATCTGCTGCAGCTGTCGCGCGACCTGAAGGCGGCGAAAGCCGCGGGGTCGGAAGCGAAGCAACTGGTGGGCAAGAACGTCGCGCTGATTTTCGAGAAGACGTCTACGCGGACGCGCTGCTCGTTCGAGGTCGCGGCCTACGACCAGGGGGCCCACGTGACCTACTTGGGCCCCAGCGGTTCGCAGATCGGGCACAAGGAGTCGATGAAAGACACCGCCCGTGTGCTCGGCCGGCTCTATGACGGCATCGAGTATCGCGGCTTCAAGCAGTCCACCTGCGAGGAGCTCGCCGAGTTCGCGGGCGTTCCGGTGTGGAACGGGCTGACTGATGAGTTTCATCCGACACAGATCCTCGCCGATGTGCTCACCATGGAGGAGCACACGGACAAGTCGCTGGGGGAGATCGCCTACTGCTACCTGGGCGACGCCCGCAACAACATGGGCAACTCATTGCTCGTCGGCGCCGCGAAGCTCGGCATGGACTTCCGCGTCGTTGCGCCGGAGAGCCTGTGGCCGGAGGACGAACTGCGCGCCACGTGCGAAGCGATCGCCGCCGAAACTGGCGCACGGCTAACGTTCACGGACGATGTTGCCTCGGGGGTCGCCGGCGTTGACTTCATCCACACCGACGTCTGGGTGTCGATGGGTGAGCCCGACGACGTCTGGGCGCAGCGCATCGAACTCCTGAAGCCCTTTCAGGTGAACGGTGCCGTGCTCGCTGCGACTGCAAATCCTGCAGTGAAGTTCATGCACTGCCTGCCGGCGTTCCACAACAGGGACACCAAGGTTGGCGCCGAGGTGTACGAGAAGTTCGGCCTCGACGGCATCGAAGTGACTGAAGAGGTTTTCGAATCGCCGCACGCAATCGCGTTCGAACAGGCCGAGAACCGCATGCACACCATCAAGGCGGTGATGGTCGCCACTATGGCAGACTGAGTCTGTCGCGCCGGCAACAGTGGCGCGGCAGCTGGCAACCTCCCCTGGTTGGACGGATCAATGCGCGGATTGAAGATGGCGGGCTTTCTCGCTGCCTCGGCGACGATCACCTTCGTGGCAGGTGGTCTCGTATTCATCGAGAACGCGAACGCTCGACTCCAGCCCGCCGCGCCCGCCATTCAGCAGGGCCCTTGTGCGACCCCGGATCATCGCGCCTTCGACTTCTGGGTGGGCCAATGGGTCGTCTATGACCCGCAGGGCGACGTTGTGGGTCGCAACACGCTCGAGCTCAAGCTCTACGGTTGCACGCTGCACGAGAGTTGGGAGTCGGCTAGTGGCCCTACCGGCAACGGCCACAGCTATTCGTTTTTTGACGCTCAGGCGGGCAAGTGGCATCAAACCTGGATCGACGCCAGCGGCACGGCCCTCTACCTGGAGGGCGGCTGGAACGGCGAGGCGATGGTCATGAGCGATGGGCCGAATCGCGTGACCTGGACTCCGCACGACGACGGAAGCGTGCAGCAGGTCTGGCAAACGAGTACGGACGACGGCACCACATGGAGCACTGTCTTTGACGGCCAGTACGTGCGAGCTCGCCAGGAGTAGCGGACTAGTACGCGTAGGCGTAGCCGAGCATCAGGACCAGCCAGAGGCCGCCAACGATTACGCCGGTGATGAGCATTAGTCGCCCCAGTCCGCTCAGCGCCCACCCGTCGACCATACGCGCGGCAGGTTGCGGGCCGCCGTACTCATGAAGGCGCTCACTGCGTAGAATCCTACGTCGCCGGCGCGACCTGCCTCGAGTTGATTCCGGAGATGCTCGTAGCACGCCGGTTCGTACACGCGCTCGCGGACTTCCCGTGGGAGGAGGCGGCCGAGGGCGGCCCACCACGGGCGCCGTTCAGGCACCGGAGCCCTCTGCGGCGCCGAACCGCCGGATCACTTCCAGATGGAAGTCGCGGTTCTGGTCCCAGGCCTCGCGACCGCCCGGGAGCAGTTCGTAGCGACGCTCGCGGATGATCTGGCTCGCCACGATTTCCTGCTGGTAGTCGCCGGAAACCAGTTCGGAGGCTTCCAGCCTCGACATGAGCTGGTAGAAGGCAGGCCCGTTCTTGCGCACATCGAAACTCTCGAGCTCTTCGCGTATCGCGCGACCCGTTCGGGGCCCAGAACGGAGCGTGCCGAGCACGAGGAACTGCAGATTGGACAATCGTGGTGTTGGCATCGGGTTCAGGTTCCGTAGTAACATAATGTGCAGTTATGTTACTTATAGTGATCTAAGCTGAAAGGATATCCGATGAATCGCGTTCGATCGATCCTGACGTGGCTCCTGCAGATCCTCTTGGGGGCCGTCTTTGTATTGGCTGGGACGAACAAGTTTCAGATGTGGGACGGATGGGCGGATCGCTTCGACCCATGGGGCCTTGCGGCTTGGTTCCTTGCGATAGTCGCCGTCTCCGAGGCGCTCGGTGGTTTGCTAATTCTCGTACCGAGAACAGCCGTCTTCGGCGCCGGTCTCACGACCGTGATCATGCTCGGCGCGGCGTTCACACACATTCGAACAGGTGACGGTTCTCCGTGGGGAGTGATCATCCTGGCTGGCCTCAGCATGACCGTAGTCGCGCTGCGGTGGCGCGATCGCTGGCGGAGCACGTCGCCGTCCGGAGCGCGGTCCGATGGTGACCGAGCGGATGGTTGAATCGCCCTCCACCGTGTCAACTCCGAGGAATCGAACGATGAAACGTGTCCGTGTGATCGTCACCTGGCTTCTGCAGATCCTGCTCGGGCCTCTTTTTGTGCTGGTCGGGGTCGGCAAGTTCGCCCAGTGGGACGGCTGGGTGAGCCGCTTCGAGATGTGGGGCTACGCGCCCTGGTTTCTGGGCGTTATCGCCGTTCTGGAGGCGCTGGGTGGCGTCATGGTTCTCGTGCCGCGTTTCGCAGCCTACGGCGCCGGCCTGATCGGAGCGATCATGCTTGGCGGCGCCTACACGCACTTGTCGACCGGCATCGGGAGCCCGATGCAGGTGGCGCCCCAGATCGTGGTGGCCGCGGCCGTCCTGGCGCTGCGCTGGCCAGATCGATGGCGGGGTTCGCCCAAGCCCTAGGGAGAGGGCGGAAGCGTGCACCGGACGGCAGGGGGCAATGCTTCGTAAACTGGGGCTCTTGTAGGTTCTAATCCCAACGCCCCTGGGGTACGAAGCATGGACCGATCTCGGCATTTCGCAGTATTCGTGCTGGCGGCCACCTGTCTGGTTGCACGCGAAGGCTCACCCCAGCAGGCGGACTTCGCTACTTCGGTGGAGCGCGTGCGGATCCAGGTCGCGGTGCGCGACGACGCAGGGGACTTCGTCAAGGGGCTGGGCGCTGGAGACTTCGAGTTGCTGGTCGACGGGAACCGGCGTCCGGTTCGCGATGCGTTCGAGGTGGATTTGCGGCGCGCGCCCGGAGCGGCGACCGCGTCTGATTCTGGGGCGACCGTGCCCGTCGGAATCCCCGCGGCCGCACGGCGTCGATTTCTCATCTTCTTCGACTTCGCTTTCAACGGCCGCGTGTCGAATGGAGAAGGACTACCGGACTTGGGGCGGCGCGCGTTCAACGAGGCGCTCCGCGGCGCCCGCGATTTCGTAGCTGAGACCGTCAGGGACGGCGACTTGATCGCCGTTGCGTTCGCGAATCGCTTCGGGTTCGAGCAACGCCTGCCGTTTACCGCTGATCATGCGCGTGCACGCGCGGTGCTGGATGAAATCGGGATGAGCGATGCAACGGACGCACAGCCGTTCGATGCGGACGACTTCTCGGCGTACGTCGCGTTCGTCGCCAACTACCTCGCGCAACTCGAGGAGTACGGGCGCATCTTGGGTGCAGTAGAGGGCACGAAACACGTGATCCTGTTTTCAACCGGCTTCTCGGATCAGGTGCTGGTGGGAGGCGGGCTCGATCAACTATCGAGCGCTGCCGAGGATCGCGCCGGGGGCGGCCTGAGCGGCATCGCGGTGGGCGGCGATCCGGAAGCCGACTCCGGGTCTGCTGAGGTCCGGGATGGCATCAAGCGGGTGGCGGAGTCGTTCCGCGCTGCCGACGCCCGAGTGCACGCGGTTGACGCGCGTCGGCTCGGGAGCTTCCGGCGGAGTGGCCGGCAGTCGCTGTCCTATCTTGCCGACGGCACCGGCGGCAGCGCCCACTGGAACAACAACCGCGTGGGGCCGGCGCTGCAGACCATCGAAGAGGCGACGGCTCACTACTACGTCCTCGCCTACGATAAATCCGCGGACGACCCGGAGGCAGTTCGACTGGACATCGCGGTTCCCGAGCAGGAGGACTTCCGCGTCCAGGCACCAGGCGAGTTCAGCCCCCCGCCTCCGTATCGGCAGATGAGCGAGCTGCAGCGCAACTTGGTAGTGACCGACGCTCTGGCGCACGATGACGATGTGCTCGGCGTGCTCGCAGACGCCGATCTGGTCGCTTTGCCGGGGGCGCCGGTTGGGCAATCACGCCTCCTGAGCTTCATCGAGATTCCCGCTCATGAGATCGATCGCCTGAGGCGCATGCGCGGCGAAGGGGTGGTTGAACTCGACTTCGCCGCGTTTGTGACTGCCGAAGACGGTGGGCTCGAACAGGTATTCAGCGAGCAGGTCGTACACACCTCCGGTCGCAACGCCGAGGCGTTGCCGCTGCGCTGGCGCCGCAACCTGGTCGTTTCGGCAGAGGCCAAACGCCTGCGCTGGATGGTCAGGGAGTCGGCCGTTGGTGAGGTGTCCGCGCGGACACGACCGTTGCCCCACGTGAGCCGGAGCGGCAGCGGAGAGTTCTCCAGGCCGGTGATTCTCGTCGAGGCCCCGGCGCCTCGGGCCAGGTTGTCGATCGGGCCCGGATCACCAGCGCGCGGCCAGCTGTTGCCGGTCGCGCGGCCGCGTTTGGCGCGCGGCGGCGAAGTCATCATCTGGTTCGCCGCCACGGGACTGGCTGAGCAAGATCCCGCATTGCTCCTCTACACCAGCGACGCCGAAGTCGCCTTGAGGGTGCAGTCGCTCGAGCGCCGCGGGGAGGGCGAGGTCGTACAGTTCTTCGCGCGGGTCCAAGTTCCGGCCAGCGTTCCTGCCGGGGAAGCTGAAATCGTTGTGGTGATGCCCGATGATCGGTTGTCGTCCGGAACTACCGTCGAGGTGACAAATGAGTAAGGGACCGCGCATGGTTTTCCGACCATCAGTCACCCTTCTCGCCATTGCGTTGTTGGGCGCAGCTCAGCGGCAGGTACCGCAACCGCCCGAGAACTACTTCGGGCTCGATGCGTGGTTCGGCGGTGAGATCGTTGAGCTGGCTGACTCCAACGGCGCGATGCGGTTGCGATACTCAGACTCTCTGGGCATCGCGGGACCGGGCCTTGGGGGGCTGAGAGCCAACGCACGAGGGCTCTCCGTCGGGGAGAGCGAGTCGTGGGTTGAGCTGCGCTACGCCAAGGGTTGGATCTACTTCGACGATCCGGAATCGGATGGCCAGCGGCGGTTCAATTTGCGCGACGGTCGGCGCCGACTGCGCCCCGGCCATCTGGTCGAGATCGGTCGCTACCAGGAACTCGGCGGTGGCCACGAAGTGCACGGCGGACGCGTTCGGCTCGAGGGCTGGGTTCTGGTGCGCGTCAGCCCCGGCCCCAACATGCAGGAGCGGCAGTTCTAGCCGTCGTCGTCCGACTCGGACTCTTCCTTCGCCTTGAGCGCCGCCTCGATGTCCTTCAGGTTGATCTCGACGGTCACCGTCTTGCCGTCGATATCGTCTTCCTTGCGGAGCTCTGAGACGTCGAGCGTCGCCGTCGAGACGTTGCTGAGGGTCTCGCCTTCGACGATCTCGCGGTTCTTCTCTACGGCCTCGACGATCCCGGCGTCGGCATCCGTCAGGGCTACGTCGATCCGTGCTTCCACTGGGTAGTCCATTTCCTTGCGCATGCGCTGTATCCGGTTGACCACGTCGCGAGCGATTCCCTCGTCCTTGAGGTCGTCGTTCAGGTGCGGGTCGAGTGCCACTACCAGGTTGCCCTGGGCCGCAACGAGTGCCCCCTCGTCTGCCGGCTCCATGTTCACGTAGACGTCGTCAGCCGTCAGTTCGATTCCAGCGACCTCGACGTTTTCGCCGAACGCAAGTTTCCGCGCGCTGTCGGCATCGAGCTTGGCGAGGCCAGCAGCCACGTGGCGGGCCTCGGCGCCGAGCCGCGGGCCGAGTTTGCTCATGTTGGGCTTGATGCTGGCGGTTGCCACCTGGGTCGGATCCTCGATTACCTCGAGGTCCTTGATGTTGAGCTCTTCCAGAATCACGTCGCGGCTGGTCAGCAGCCACTCGGCCTCCTGGTGGCTGGTCGTGCCCACGCGGATCGCCCGTAGAGGCTGGCGGTTGCGGATCTTGGCCTGCGCACGGAGGCTGCGGCCGAGTTCGCAGACGACGCGCGACAGATCGATTCGAGACTCGAGCTCGCGTTCGGCGTCGGTGATATCCCGCCGGGCCGGCACATCCCGCAGGTGCACACTGTCGACTGCGGCGGTATCAGGCGTGACGCGCAGGAACTCGTAGATGTAGTCAGATGTGAAGGGTGTGAGCGGCGCCATCAACTCGGTGAACTCGAGCATCACCCCGTAGAGGGTGGTGTAGGCGGACCTTTTGTCGTCGTCCGACTCTGACTTCCAGAAGCGTCGCCTGGATCGGCGGATGTACCAGTTGGTGAGGTCGTCGAGGAAAGCGAGTAGCGGGTCGACGACACGATAGAGCCGATATTCGGCCATCTCGCGCTCGATTTGCTCCTTCAACTCTTCGAGTTTTGCGCGGATCCAGACGTCCAGCTCGTGAGTTGGCGGGCCTTCCCACGCATCGGTTTCGGGGTCCCAGCCATCCACGGAGGCATACGTCATGAGGAATGAAACGCTGTTCCACCAGGGGAGAAGAACGCGGCGCACCATGTCGCGCACGCCGGTCTCCGAGAAGCGCAATTCCTCGCCGCGCAGCAGCGGCGAGTCGAGCAGGTAGATGCGGATGGCGTCGGCGCCCAGTTCGTCGACCAGCTTCGTCGGCTCCGGGTAGTTCTTCAGGCTCTTGGACATCTTGCGGCCATCTTCGGCGAGCACGAGTCCTGAGCAGATGACGTTCTTGTAGGCCGGCTTGTCGAACAACGCCGTCGACAACACGAGCAGCGTGTAGAACCAGCCACGGGTTTGATCGAGGGCCTCGGTGATGAAATCGGCCGGGTAGCCGTTTTCGAACGCGTCGGCGTCTTCGAACGGGTAATGCGCCTGGCCGTAGGGCATCGAGCCTGACTCGAACCAGCAGTCGAGAACCTCCGGGATGCGTCGGAGTTCGCCGCGTCCGGTGGGTGAAGGGATCACGACATCGTCGACTATGTGCTTGTGGAGGTCGTCGACCTTCACGCCCGAGAGCTCTTCGAGTTCGTCGCGCGAACCCACACAGATCGTCTCGCCGGTTTCCTCGTTGCGCCAAATCGGCAGAGGGTTGCCCCAGTAACGGTTACGCGAGATGTTCCAGTCGCGCGCGCCCTCGAGCCACTTACCGAAGCGTCCATCCTTCAGATGGTCCGGCACCCAGTGGATCTTCTGGTTGTTGGCGATCAGCTGCTCTTTGAACGTTTCGACATTCACGTACCAGGCGCTGATCGACTTGTAGATCAGCGGCGTGTCCGATCGATAGCAGAAGGGGTAGCTATGCACGATGGTGTCGTGGCGCAGCATGCTGCCAGCGGCCTTCAAGTCAGCGATGATCTTCTTGTCGGCGTCCTTTACGACGAGTCCCTGGTAATCGGGCACGGCCTCGGTGAACTTGCCGTCGCCATCGACCGGGTCGACCGGTTCGATGCCGTGCTCGCGGCCGAGCATGAAGTCGTCCTCGCCAAAAGCCGGCGCGGTATGGACGATGCCGGTGCCGCTCTCGGCGGTGACGAACGCGCCAGGCAGGACACGGAACGCGCCCTCTTCGGCGCGTTCCGCGAAGTACGGGAATAGTGGCGCGTAGCGCAGACCTGCGAGTTCGGTCCCGCTGATGGTCCCGACTCGGCGGATCCCCTTGTCGTCCGGCCAGTACGCTGCCACGCGTTCGGCATGAAGTACGAGTTGCTCTCCGGTCGTCGGGTCGCCGTTGTCGTCGACCTCTTCGACGATTGCATAGTCCGCTTCCGGATTGACGGCGAGGCCCAAGTTGGAAGGCAGGGTCCAGGGAGTCGTGGTCCAGGCGAGCAGAGTGAGTCCGTTGTCCGCCTTGAATTTGACGGTGACTGACGGGTCCTGCACGTCCTGATAGTTGAGGTTCGCCTCGAAGTTCGAGAGCGGTGCTCCGATGCGCCAGGAGTAGGGGACCACGCGATATCCCTCGTAGATGAGGTCGCGTTCCCAGAGGGTCTTGAAGACGCTCCAGACGCTCTCCATGAAGGAGACGTCCATCGTCTTGTAGTCGTTGTCGAAGTCGACCCAGCGGCCGAAACGCGTGACGACTTCGCGCCACTCATCCGAGTAGCGCAGCACGATCGAACGACACGTCTCGTTGAACCGGTCGACACCGTAGTCTTCGATGTCCTGGCGACCGCTGAGTTCGAGCTGTTTCTCGACTTCGAACTCAACCGGGAGTCCGTGGCAATCCCACCCGAATCGGCGTTCTACACGACACCCCTGCATCGTGTGATAGCGGGCCACCACGTCCTTGATCGTGCCGACGAGCAGGTGTCCGTAGTGCGGCAGGCCGGTGGCGAATGGCGGGCCGTCGTAGAACGAGAAGGAGCGCTCCGGGGAACGCTGTTCGATCGAACGCTCAAACGCCCTGCGCTCTTTCCATCGCGCGAGGACTTCTTCCTCGATACGCGGGAAAATGACGTCGGACGGCGGGTTCGTGAACTTCATCTAGGCGAAACGCGCCTACTTCTCTTCCTTGTACAGGACGTGCTTGCGCACTACCGGGTCGTACTTCTTGAGTTCGATCCGGTCGGGAGTATTCCGCTTGTTCTTGACCGTGTAATAACGGTGCGGGCTTTCCGTGCTGCGCAGCTTCACCTGAATGCGGTTGCCTGCCTTGGCCATGGTGTCCTCGCGGTGCGTCCTGAGCTCCGATTCGTGAACGGTCCGCAGTGCGCGGACACGACTCGGGCGCTGTAGTTCAAGATCTGGAGCCGCGCTGCCCCAATATGAGCGCGCAGCAAGGGAGCATTCTACACGGAAAACGGCTGGGGAAGCGGCCTCTTTTTAGTCGGCTGCCGGGGCCGGGGTCGTTTCAGCCGCGGCGGGCTCTCCCGCTGCTTCCTCTTCTTCCGGCTCCGGCTCCGGCTCGCGGCTCATATCGCAGTCGCGGCAGCGCCAACCTTTGGCGCCTTCCTCGTCGCTGACGTGAGGACAGGCTTCCTGAATCGCCGCGACTTCGGCTTCCAACGCTTCTTTTTCGGGCCCGTCTTCGAGTTTCCCGATGCGCTGCTGAAGGCGGAATCGGTGCTCGCGGATCTCAAGGCGGTGCATGTTCGAAACGTCAGTCGCCAGCATCCGCTACTCCTCGGGGCTTGCGGTGAGGGGAATGGCCTCGTCGATGAGCATCACCGGGATCTCATCGCGGATCGCGTACAAATAGGCGCCGTCTTCCCTGATAAGTCCCCCGTCGACAGGGTCCTTCACGGGACTGCCGCCGCGGTTGGTCACGCCACCGGCGGAAATCCGCCCGTTGAGGCTCTCGATCTCCGCCGCGTCGGCGAGTCGCACCGGAGTCTTGTTCTCGGGGCACGCCAGGATTTCCAGCAACTCTGTATCGATCACGTCCGGCTCCTCTAGCGGTGGGCGGCTAGAAATTACCACGGCCGCCAGCCTGACGCGCCAGCCTCGAGTGGCTATGCTTGCGCCATGAAGAATCGACTGACCGGCACCGACTACGCGCTCCTGTTCCTCCGCATGGCGGGCCTCTATCTTGCCTTCGGCCATGGCTGGGGCAAGGTCTCAGGTCTCGCCTCGGGTAACGAGGGAGTGATCAACATGGTCGCGCGGCTGGGCTTCCCTATGCCGGTACTGTTCGCCTGGGCAGCGGCGCTGTCCGAGTTCGCGGGAGGCATCCTCGTGGGCCTGGGACTCTTTACGCGCTGGGCGGCATTGTTTGCCGCGTTTACTCTCAGCGTCGCCGTCTTCTGGCGGCACCAGGCGCTCATGGTCTTCGGAGCCTGGCTGGGGATTATCTCGCCCGACGAGGAGACGCTCCGTGCTGCGGGGAACCCGGAGCTCGCGCTGATGTTCGTTCTGGTGATGGTTGCGCTTGTGATTCTGGGCGGCGGCCAGCTGTCCGCCGACCACCGCCTCCTGAATCGCCGCCGCTAGTCGATCACGGCTTCCCATCGAAGGCGTGGTCCAGCATCGCGTCATCATCGAAGATGAAACGGCCTGTGAACCGCGTGCCCGCGAACATCATCGGAAACCAGAGTTCGTCGTCAGCCCACATTTCCGCGTAGGGAATGGCGTCGAGGTCGAACCATAGCGGGATGGCCTCGTTTGTTTCGGTGGGCGCGCCCTCAAAGTGGGCCGCGGCGAAGACGCGTACGTGAATGGAGTAGCCGTCCACGAACTGGAAGCGGAGCTCGCCGCATTCTCGAACGTCTGTGGGTGTGACGAGGATTTCTTCTTCGACCTCGCGTATCGCGGCCTCTTCCCACGTCTCACCAGGGTCGAGCTTGCCGCCCGGGCCGTTGATCTTGCCGGCACCCAGGCCGCGCTTCTTGCGGATGAGGAGGATCTTCCCGTCTTTGATGATGAAGAGCAGCGTGGCTCGATCAACGCCTGCCCACGCAGACCAGTTGATTTCGTCCAGCGAGCGCTTCTGTGCGTGCTCTTTCATGCGAAGTCCAGATACTGATCGCGCGCCGGGACGCTGACGAATCGATCCTCTTCCGCGATCCACGCCGTGAGTTCGCCGCCCCAGACGCAGCCGGTATCGAGGCCGCGCACAAACTGGCGATTCACGAGTCCACGGCGCGCCCAGTGACCGAACACGACAGTGCGCGGCCCTGGCCAGAAGTCGTCCCACGGTCGGTAGGGCGCGTGGATCGGTGTGCCGGGCCCTTTGGCGCCCGGTGGTTTCGCGACGGCAGCAACGTCTCGAGGTGGGCGCTCGCCTCGACTGTCGCAGTAGCGAGCCGTGGTCGCGAAGAGGATCTCGACGTCCGCGAGCGGCGCCTCCATGCGCAGGTTCGAGCGCATCCGATCGTTCGCTTCCGAAAGGCTGGACCAGCGCGGATGGAGCGCTGCGTGCACCAGGAGCAGATCCGGCCATTCCATGATGAACGGCCGCGCTCGCAGCCAGTCGAGCAATTCATCTGCGTCGGGTGCCTCGATGATCTCTTCCATCGTGTCGCGAGGCTTGGGCTCGCGGCCTCCGACGGCGAAGGCGAGGAGATGAAGATCGTGGTTGCCGAGCACCATTTCTGCGTCGAGGTCGCGGACCATGCGGAGTGCGTCCAGTGAGCGGGGACCGCGATTCGCCACATCACCGCAGAAGTAGAGCGCGTGGTGCTGAGCGCTGTAGTCGATTGCGGTGAGCAGATCTTCTAGCTCTGACGCGCACCCGTGCACGTCGCCCACGAAGACGCGCAGTCGGCCGTCGTTTGGCGTTGGCAATCGGATCTCCGCTCGAGAGTTGCTATCCTGCGCGGGTCTCTACCCGTTAGCAGCTTGGATGGACGCAGTGAAGAACGATTCTGACTCGACGGCAACTCGTAACAATCCAGGCGCGCACGTAACACGGCGCGACGCCATGAAACTCGGCCTGGCCGGTGTCGGCGCCACGGTCGTGGGGAGCACCATGTTCCCGCGCAATGCTTCAGGGCAGATCACCACGCAGCCAGGGCAGATACCGACCTGGCGCGGCGTCGAGGTACTGGACCGAGGCATGGAACTCGGGCCCGCTCCGGCGGTTCGATTCGCTGCGCCCGCCATCGAAGAAGTACGGATCGGCTTCGTCGGTACCGGCGGCATGGGCACAGCGCACGTGCGCAATCTCTCGCGCATCGAAGGCTGCCGGATTACGGCCGTGTGCGACGTGGATGAGGCCAACGCCGAACGTGCGGCGTCCGTAATCGAGGAGGCAGGTCACCCGCGACCGACGCTCTACACCCGCGGGGAGACCGACTACCTGCGGCTGTGCGAGGACGAGGATCTCGATCTCGTCTACACCGCAACGCCGTGGCGCTGGCATGTTCCCGTGTGCCTGGCCGCGATGGAGAACGGCAAGCACGCGGCCAGCGAGGTGCCGATCGCCGTGACTCTCGAGGAGTGCTGGCAACTCGTCGAGGCAGCTGAGAAGTACAACCGGCACTGCATCATGATGGAGAACGTCTGCTACGGCGCCATGGAGATGATGGTGCTGAATCTCGTGCGGCAGGGCCTGCTGGGCGAGTTGCTGCACGCGGAATGCGGCTATCTCCACGATCTTCGCGGCATCAAGTTCGCCGACGAGGGCGAAGGGATGTGGCGACGTGCCCACTCGATGCTACGCGACGGCAACCTGTATCCCACGCACGGCTTGGGCCCGGTGGCGCAGTGCATGAACATCAATCGCGGCGACCAGTTCGACTACCTCGTGTCGATGAGCTCGCCGTCGCGGGGACTACAGGAGTTCGCCGAGGCCAACTACCCGGAAGGGGACGCGAAGCGACGCGAGACCTTTGCCCTGGGCGACGTCAACACAAGTCTGCTCAAGACGATGCACGGCCGCTCGATCAAGGTGGTGCACGACACCAACCTGCCGCGGCCCTACAGCCGGATCAACATGCTTCAGGGCACACGCGGGATCTTCCAGGGCTATCCCGATCGTGTTCAAGTCGAGGGTCGCAGTGAGGGGCATGGCTGGGAGGACGCGCAGGAGTACATGGCGGAGTTTGAGCATCCGCTGTGGAAGCAACTGCGAGAGCAGTCGGAAGGTGCGGGACACGGCGGCATGGACTTCGTGGAGGATTGGCGTCTGATCCACTGCCTCCGTGCCGGCATCCCGTACGACATCGATGTGTATGACTCGGCGGCGTGGAGCGCAGTCTCCGAGCTCTCTGAGCGTTCCGTCGCTGCCGGAAGCGCGCCAGTGCCGTTCCCCGACTTCACGCGCGGCCGCTGGCGGCAATACGAACCGCTCGGCATCGTCACGGTCTGAGCGACGTGCACGATCCCAGCTCGCTGGGCAGGGCCGAAGCTGAGGCGGCAGCCGAGCGCATCAAGGGGATGGCGAGACGAACGCCCCTCATACGTTTGTCACATGACGGCAGCACGGAGATCTGGCTGAAGCTCGAGAATCTCCAGCCGATCCGGTCGTTCAAGATCCGCGGCGCTGCCAACGCCATGCTGGCCGTCGACGCGGCGGACCTTGCCGATGGGGTGTGGGCAGCGAGTGCCGGCAACATGGCCCAGGGCGTGGCGTATTGCGCCCGTGAACTCGGGGTGTCGTGCGCGGTCGTGGTCCCGGAGGGAGCGCCGCAGGCAAAGATCGATGCGATCGAGGCACTCGGGGCCCAGATTTGCTACGCACCGTTCGATGACTGGTTCCGTATCTACGCCTCGCGCGAGTATCCGGGGATGAAGGGGCGCTTCGTTCACGCCTTCTCCGACCCGCTGGTAATGGCCGGCAACGCAACGATTGGACTCGAGCTCCTCGAGGATCTGGAGGATTTCGATGCCGTCGTCATCCCGTACGGCGGTGGAGGTCTGTCATGTGGCATCGCAGCCTTACTACGTCAGGTCGCTCCGGATATCGCTCTCTGGGCGGCCGAAGTAGACACCGCAGCACCGCTCGCCGCCGCGTTCGATGCGGGTCGCCCGGTCCCAATCGATCACGAGCGCACATTCATCGACGGCATCGGTGGCCCCGTGCTGTTCGACGAGATGTGGGCGATGGCCCGCCAGGTTCTCGAGGGCGCCATGGTTAGCAGCGTGGCGGAGATCCGGCGTGCGATCCGGTACCTGGTTAAGAACGCGGCGATCCTCGCCGGGCGTGTCACCACTCGAGCCGGAGATCCCGCCCGACGCATCGTGTGCGTTGTTTCGGGTGGCAACATCGACACGAAGATCCTGAGCGAGATCCTCAACGGACAGGACTGAAGGACTCCAATCGCGGCCGGCCGAGGCACGGCCACTCCGGCGCCCTTGCTAGAAGGCGATGGCGACCGTGACGGTGTCCGTGTAGGCCTGCGCCGGGAGTCCGGCCGGGGGTACTACCTGTCCGTACACCGGAATGCTCTCAAATGAGCCGGTTCCAGTTCCCGAATACGCCGTGCCGGGGATCGTCGCGAGCGAGCCGCAGCTGGGCCCGCCGCACGTAGCGTCTCCCCACTCCTGCGTGCGCGATGCATCCTTGTAGATTTTGTACGGCAGGTGGCTCGTTCCGTCGGCACCGAGCATTCTCCGGGTGGTGTTGACGACGGACTGACTCCCCGGTCCGATGCCGATCTGGAACGCGAGCCCAGCCTGGCAGTCGACCGTCAGGACCGCAAACGCCTCGTTGGCAGATCCGAAGACCAGGTGGTTGGTCGAGATAGTGCAGCTGCCGGTTTTCTCGAACGTGACGCCCATGATCGCGGTGGTCTGGGCCTGCGCCTCGTCGACAAACCCGATGACGAGCATTGCAAGTGCAGCTGGACACACAAACTGCATGGGTCGAAGAGTCCTGAACATCGTTTGCTCCGTGTTGAAGTGGTTCTTACTTGAAGAAACGACTTCTGACATCAGAGCCCTTCATCAACTGAACCGGAAGTCGCGGACGCCGCGCAGACCAAGTCTCCAAGGTCCACGTAGGGATCGAGCGCGTCCGGGACGACCAACACCAAGGAGCAGCCTGCGCCGCGGAGCGTCACGGTGCCCTCGTACGTGCCAACGCCGAGCCCCTCCAGATAGATCTCGCCTCCCCGGCCGACGATGGTGACCAGGTCGGCGGAGTTGGGAACACGCACGCGTAGTTCGCCGAGTTCCAGGTTCTCCGCAGTACTGTCGGCCTCCGGTACGACGCGCGCCCCGATGGCCTGGCGCAACTCAACCTGGAATCCGACGACGCCGCCGCTGCGATACGGCGTCGCGATGCGTCGGTCGGGCTCGACTACTGACACGTGCACTGGAAGGCCCCGCTGTGACACCGAAATGCTGTTGCCGAGATACGGCACGAGATCCGGAATGAAAAGGCGCCCGCGCTCATCAGTCGCGCCGAAGTTCTGGTGGCGGAACGAGACGTCGACGCCCTCGAGCCCGGCCACGTCGACCACCGCGAACCCCTGGGTGATCGGCCGACTCACATAGATGTCGCCCGCGATCGCGGCCACGCTGCCAGACGCGCGCAGGTCGACCTGCTGCTGGCTGCCGCTGGCGCGGATGTCCAGTCCGACGTCGGCGAACCTCGCGCGATACTGAACGAGGGCGCGGCCAGCATGCTGTGGCGTGCCGGTAGACGCTCCTTGTCGCGCGGCTTCCAACTGATACGACCAGCCGCGACCGGCCGGCTGCGACTGCTGCAGCGACGCCCGCACCTCTTCGTTGCCCTGGCGCCGGTCGAGGCCAAGTCGAGCAGTTCGCGACCCACCAAGAAATGCGCTGAGCGAGACGCTGACGGACGTGTCGGGAGTAGGGAACTGTGCCTTCGACACGCCGACGCTCAAGTTGTAGCTGCGACCGAGCGGACGTGACTATCGACCGGTGAGCGTCGAGAGCCACTCGGTGCCGTCACGCTTCAGCCAGCCGGCATCGACGCTGAACGATCCGAGAGCCCGGCTCGAATACCCCGCGCCGACCGATCCGCGTAGACGATCGCCGGATATCGCCCGCCTGGAGAGGTTCGCGTAGGTGTCCGTGTTGCCGTCGAAAGAGGCGCGCACGCTGAACCCGCCACGCAGCCACCGATAGTCGAAGAAACCGCCGTAGCCGCTGCGCCCATTTCCACCGGAGTATGCGAATCCGGTTTCGATCTCGCCCAAGCGCCCAAGGGTCGTGGCGAGCGAAGGCCCGCCACTGACGATCCCGTTCCCGATCTCGAACCGAGCGCCAACGGTGACCGCCGATGACAGCCCGTAGCGGTGGAAGCCACCGGCCATGGCCGGGCCGTAGTCGAAGCTGGTTTGTCCCAGATTCTCGCGGCGGAAGCCGGCCGCGTAGCTGTATTCGTGGATTCCTGATCGAAGCAAACGTGAGCTGAAGTAGAAAACGTCGCGAATGATCTCCTCGCGGCCGGCGTCGTCACGAATCACGATCACGACATCGCTGGTGCCCGACGGCAATTGCAGATTCAGGAACTGCAGTTGTCCCGGCGGCACTCGCTGGGTGCTGATGAGCGAACCATTGACGTACAACTCGACTTCCGACGCGGTCTCGATGAGCGAGCCTACTTCGAATGTCGGTACGCGCAGCAGATCCGGCTGGAGCGAAAACTCGCTATTGACGGCGATCCCGCCGAGGCTGGCCGCGCCACCGAGCCGCCCGGTCGCGACCGCAACATCACCTGCCCTGGTTCTCCTGATGGCAGAAGGGGAATCCCAGGTAAACGTCGTGAGGTTGCGCACGAATTGGCTCTCAGTGGGTGTGAGCGAATACGTGAATGCCGATTCGCCGTGAAGTTCCCCGATATTGGCCCCGACCTCCCATGGCGCGCTAAGCGACCGGAACCCGAAGCTGTCGTCGAGCCCGAGTGTGGCGAAGTAGTTGAGATACGCATTGTTCGAGCGTACGAGCGGCGCTGGCGACGACTTCGGTCTGAGATTCACCGCGCTCGAACCGAGTAGATCCGGACGTACACGAATCGCGAGAACGAAGATCTCTTGGTTGACTTCGAAGGTGACATCAGGTGCCAGGGCACGCAGAGATATCTGGTCGCCGCTGATGCGCCCCGCTCCGGGCGGCAGGCCGGTGATCTCCAACGTCTGGAAGTCCGTAACGGCGATGAGGACGTCGCCCGTCGGCGAGATTTCCACCACGAGGCGGCCCAAGGGCTCCCCGTTGAGCGTGGCGTCGAGGATCGCCGCCGTGTTCTCTGGTGCCTGGGCGATGGCCGGGTCCGCGGCGGCCAGTGCGAGTCCCGCGACCAACGCCGCCACACTCCACGACCATCCCTGACTTCCACTCACGGCGCGGTTCAGAAATGAACGGTGAGCAGGATCTCGTCGGTGTACTCGCCGGCGGGCAGCCCACTGTCAAAAATCGGCACCAGCCCGAAGATCGGCACTGACTGCTGCTGCCCCGTGCCGATGCCATGGATCGGTGATCCGGAAGGGTACGTGCCGGCCAGCTCGCCGTCACCCATCTCGACCGACATCGCCTCGTCGATAAAGAGCAGGTACGGCACGGAGCTACCGGACCCGGCACGCAACTGACGCGTGCCGGTTGTGGAGTGCAGGCCGGAGTTTGCCGAGATGCGCCAGGGTTGCCCCTGGTTGCAGCTGACAGTGGCGGATGCCTGTGAGGCGATGGGCCCCTCTGTGCTCGCACCGAAATCCAGCGTGGCCCCGGCTATGGTGCAAACCGACGGTACCGTCAGTCCGACACTGAGAGTCCCCGGATTGGCTGGTTGTGGCGCTTTGCCCAACGGCCAGACCAGGAGTGCCGCCACTGCGATGAGGGGCCGGCGGTTCATTGTGCTGCCGTCAGCTCGGCGGCACAGCCGCTCGCGGCGATGACCAGGGACTCTTCTATCGTGAAGGTCTCCTCGTGCGCGGCGATCTCCACCTGGGCCGTGCTGCGACACTGGTGCGCTGTGACGGGCGCCGCGAACGCGCGCGTAGTGCCGGTGAGCAGGTACCACCCCGGGATCTCCGCCCGAAAAGTCTCACCGCCCTGAGCATCGACGCCGCGGATCTCGATCTGACCCATGCGCGAGAACGTGTTGCCGGTATTTGCCAGATCGACAAGCACGTTACCGCTCTCGAAACGCGCTCCACTCACAGCGACCTGGCGCTGCGCGGGACCGCTGCGGAGGAATAGCGGGACGCTGACCTGCAGTGTGAACTGCACCGGCGCATTGGCCGCCGCCTGGCTCGGCAGCTCTTCGACGAAGACCCTGTAGGCGGTCTCCGCGTCGGGTTGGCTGCCGCGCAGCGCGATCCGAATGGAGCGCGACTCGCCTACCGGAATCTCTGTGATCCGGGGAAAGAGCACCAGATCGCCGGCTTCTTCGGTGACGTCGTTGCCCGCTGCGTCTTGCGTCCAACGCATTGCGCGGGCCTGAACGTTCAGCGGCCGGTCACTCTGGTTCGTCAATGTCAGCTCGGTGTCCCGGACGTGGTCACCGAGGTTGAGGCGGAGTGGCGAAACGCCGAACTGGCCGGCTTCGGCCTCTGCTGCGAACCACAGAGTCGTGAACGCCAAAGCCAGGAGGAATGGGAAGCGAGATCGGTTGGGCATGGTTGCGGTCCCCTACATGCAGACGGTGATGGTGACGGTGTCGGCGTAGTTGCCGGTGGCCTGATTCGCAGGCACGTTGGCGAGGAGTTCGACGGCGAGGATGGCGTCGACTCCGGTGATGGTTCCGGTCAGAGGCGTGCCCGTGGAGCCGCCACAGCCGTTGTCGCCAATGGCGGTGCCCGCACCATCCGTGATGTTGTAGGTCACGAAATCAGCGCTTTTCTTCATGCGGCGCTGGCCGCTCAGACTGTTGGCGCCCAGTCCGAAGCCGACCTTGAATGCGACGGGGCTGGCTGGAGTCCGCGAGCAACGGACGGTCACCGAGCTTCCCCATGGTTGGTTCGTCGTGCTGCCAGCGATGATCGTCCCGATGTTTCCATCGGGTGGGATAAGAATCACGGTTCCGCAGCCGCCAGGAGCAATTGAGGCCGTGACCGTCATCGATGTAGAGGCAGCGACGGTCGATTGAGCATGAACTTCCGCGGAAAATGACCAGCAAACGATCGCGATCAGCAACGGTGCGCGCAGGTTTCTCGGCATAGCGTTCCTCCTTGGCGAGGCTTCAGAGTTGCAACGTCACGGTGACGACGTCGTGGTAGGTGCCGGCAGGAGCGCCGGTGAAATAGAGGCGGGCATGGATCGTGATCGACGCCGCGACACCCGTTCCTACGAAGGCCCGTGCGGTGCCGATCGGGTACGAGGCTGCGAAGTTCTGGTCGCCCCAGATACGACTCCGGCTGGAGTCCTGGTAGAGCTCGTAGAGAACGGTGTGTGGCCCGTTCGCGACGGCGCGGCGGTTGCCCGCCTTGTGGGCGGAGAGACCACTGTCGAGGGCGACGAGGTATGGCAGGCGCGCGGGGCATCGCACGGTGATTTCCGCCTGTGGATCGGCGTTTCCGGGTTGGTCCGCGAACTGGCGCGAGAAGCGCAACGAACCGACGTCGATCGTGCAGGGAGTCGTCACTGATGCCGTGATCGGCCACTTGGCTTCGGCGACGATGGCGTCTTGCGCATGCGCGGCTCCGGCAGCACAGACGGCGAATATGAGGACACTCCGCGCTCGCGTTGAGAGCCCCGGGGGCCTCATAGGTGCACCGTTACGGCCGCGCCCGGCGCTGGGTCGGGAAGGACGAAGCCGCCGGTGCCACAGGCCACCAAGGTGACCTGCTGGCCGGAGTCGTCTCGGACCGTGATCTGAAAGCTCGAGCCGGGTTCGCAGTCGAGATCGATACGAGTTTCCGGGTCGTTTTCCGGTGCCTCGATGGAGCCGCTGCCCTCACGGCCGCCAATCTCGACTTCGCCGCGCGCAGCGACTTCGACCGCGATCGTCAACGATCCAGTCTGGGCTGTCGCTGCCACGGCGCTCAGGCAGGTCGCGGCGACGAGCGCAGGGTGCGTGAACGATCGACGGATCTCGGTTGCGGTCATTTGTCACGTGGGAAGCTTGAGGTGAGTCCTATTGAGACAAACGACGATCGCGGCCCGACTCCTTCACGCTCCGCGCAGGTTTTGGACGCTCGGACCCAACGGTTTGCACACGCGGCACGTATGTAAGGCTGTGGAAACAACACTCACGATTCGAAGCTCAGCGGTGAGCGACACGGACCAGGGGCCTCGGGCCGAACGGCTCGAAGAACTGTTCGACGCGCACCATGGGCGGCTCTTTGCCCTTGCCACTCGCATGGCCGTAGCGGGCGATGACGCCTGTGATCTGGTGCAGGACACGTTTCTGCGGGCGGCCGGCGCGCGACGCATTCCGTCCGGATCCGCGGGTGAACCGTGGCTGGTCCGCATCCTCGTGAACCTCTGCCGTGACCGCTATCGACGACGGTCCTACCGAGGCGAGCAACGAGCGGCGATGCGGCCGGTGAGCACGTCACCGTCTCCGGAGGCGGCAGTCGGTGCCCGCGACGTGGTACGTGAAGCATTGACGCAGTTGCCGCCGCGACGACGCGCAGTCGTGGTTCTGCGCGAGCTCGAAGAACTCGCGACCGCCGATGTCGCCGCGCTGCTCGGGTTGAGCGCGGTCACCGTGCGCTGGCATCTGAGCCAGGGCCGCAAACAACTCCGCGAGCTCCTTGAAGTTGATGCAGCCGTCCCCGGAGGAAGTCCTCATGACTGAACGATCCGACTGGCGCGATGTTCTGCGGGCCAGTGACCCCTATGACGGGGCGGGGCTGGCTGCAGCCGAGACCACCCGGCTCCGGGCGCGCATCCGCGCCGCCTCTGCTGACCCCGTGGCTCCGGGTCGCTCCTGGGCGGCGGCCGGCGGCATTGCCGCAGGCCTGGCTGTTCTGGCGCTGACCTTCCTGATCAGCCGCGCGACTCCTGATCTTGCGGTCGAGCCTGACGCGGGCCCGGTGGCGGCTACCGTTGCGCCGACATACGAAGTGCCTGCGCCACCCGATTCGCTCCTGCCGTCCGATCGAGTTCGTCTGGACGCAGTTCGCGTTTCTGCACTCAAACCGCCCGTCACGCTGCTGACGGCGGCCGAGCCGGCGGTACGCAACGTCCGCCTCACCGCGCCGCGTGGCACGCGGATCATCTGGACGCTCGACCCTGCGTTCGGAGACAACTCCCAAACTGCAAATGGCGACCCCAGTCGCTTCCAAGGAGCTGACCCTCGATGAAAACGTCCAGTACGCGCACCGTATTCACGCTTTGTCTGTTCGCGACCCTTCTCGTGGTGATTGCCGCACCGGCCGTGTCTCACGCTCAGGAGGTGAAGCGCGAGGTCCGCGTGTACACCCCTCAGTTCCTCGAAACCACGAATGCCGCGGCGCTCGCCTTTCAGGTGTGTGGTTCGGGCGATCGTTGCTCGATCGAGTCGATGGGGGATCAGGGGGTGGTTCTTGGAGCCACGGCCGAGATCCATGCCGAGTTCGCGAACCTGCTCTCCGCGCGTGATGTCCCGCCACCGACACAGGAGTTTCGAGTCATCGTGCTGCGTGCGGATCAGAGCGGTGCGTTGCCGGATGTGCCCGCCGATGCTCAGGACGCACTGGCCGACCTGCGGGAAATGCTCACCTACACCGGGTTCGAGATCATGGGGTCCGCCTGGCTACGGACATCGGGATACGGGCGGACGACGCTCGGCGAAGCGGGTTCGTTCGGCGTTGAACTGCAGTTCTCCGGTGACCCGCGCCAGAACGACACGTTGCTGGTGCGCGAATTCGGCCTGTCCCACAGCATCGTGAACTGGATGGGCGAAGACGGCAGCGGGGAGCGAGTAGCCATGCTTGGTGAGCCCAAGACCATCCTGGTCTCGCAGTTCGGGATCAGTGTCGGGGAGACCGTTGTCGTGGGCACGTCGCGACTGAACGGCGGCAGCGAGGCTCTGGTGGTTCTCTTGACGGCACTACCGCGCTAGCAGCACTCGGCCTCGAGGAAACAAGACGGGGACGCCACGCAGGGGCGCGGCGTCCCCGTTTTCCAAATGCGTCAGCGCAGCGCGACTCCGTAGCGGAGGCCCACATACGCGCTGCGCCCGGCGGTGCCGTAGCCCCAGACGTCCTGGTACTGCACGTCGCCGAGGTTCTCGAGCCTTGCGAGCACGGTGAGTCCTGCGCCGACATCGACCTGTCCGGCCGCATTGAGCAACGTGTAGCTCGGCAATTCGACACGTCCCACGGTGCCAAAGTCATCGCGCTGCCCCTTGTATCGCAGTTCGGCGACTAGCCGGACGCTGTGGGCTGGGCGATAGCGAACCTGACCGGTGGCAGTGTGTCGCGGACGGCGCAGTAGCTGCTCGTCGGTGGCCACGTCCACGGCATCGGTGAACGTGTAGTTGGCTTCAAATCTGATCTGTGAGCTCGCGGCCCACCCGATGCCGAACTCCAGGCCCTGCGACCGCGCCTCGCCGACGTTGACGATGCCGATCGGGAACAGGTACTGGATCAGGTTCTCGACGTCGTTGCGAAACCATGTCGCGTCGATCTCGATGGTGTCGCCCGCAAGATTTGCGCTGAGGCGGACATCCCATCCCTCGGACTCCTCAGGCTGCAGCGCCGGATTGCTGAAGCCGGGGAAGTACAGGTCATTCAGCGAGGGTGCGCGGAAGCCGGTACCGAAGGATGCCCGGGCTCGGACCTGCGGCGCGAACTGCCAGCCGCCGGTGACGCGGTAGGTGAAATGACCACCGAATTCCGAATGGTCCGTGAAGCGGCCTCCTGCGGTGAGGTCGACAGTTGCACGACTCAGTCGGTGGAGCGCATAGACCTCGGTCGTGTCGACCGACTCGTCGAACCCTCCTGGGCCGAAAGCCGACTGTGTCGCTGACTCAGCTTCTTCGTTACGAAGTTCGCCACCGACGACCGTCGTGTTCGAAGCGTCCCAGCCGATGTCGTTCTGGAGTTCGATCGCAGTCGTCTGCGTATCGAGTTCGCTCGACGTGTTGAAGCCGTTGGGGTTCACCGTACCGAGGCGGGCGTCGCTGATCGTCGCGGCCAATCGTCCGGAATACTTGCCGCGCTGGTAGGTGAGCGCCGCACCTCCGATGGTTTGCCTGCGGCTCTGCAGGTGGTCGAGATCATCCACAGGGCCGGTCGAGAAATCGAAGCCATCGATCAGCGTCTCCCCGTCGAAGTAGTTCAAGAGAGCCTCCGCGCCCAAGCCCTCGCCGCTTCCGGCCCGCACCCGTGCGTTGATCGCCGTATTGGAGTACGAGTCGTCCTCGGCGTTGCCGGTATTCGCGTCTGCCGCGGAGAAGCCGTCGGTACGAAAGCGTTCCACTGTGGCGGCGTAGGCGATCTCGTCACCGCCACCTTCGACAGCTGCGATGCCCCGCGCGGTGCCGTAGGCGCCGCCGTCGAGCGAAGCGGTGAACTGGGGCACGCCGCCGCCGGCTCGGGTCACGACGTGGATGACGCCACCCAAGGCTTCGGACCCGTAGAGCACGCTCTGGGAACCGCGGACGATCTCGACGCGTTCGATGGCGGACACTGGCAGCCCGCTGAAATCGTAAGCACCGGTCGTGGGAGAGTTCACGCGCACGCCGTCCATCAAGACGAGGGTGTGATTCGAGTTGGCACCGCGCAGGAAAACACTGGTGATCGTGCCGGGGCCGCCACTGCGAGCGACGACCACGCCGGGAACAGTGGCAAGCGCGTCGCTGAGCCAGTGCACCCCGAGCGCGTCAAGATCTTCGGCGGTGAGAACGGTCACAGCCGACCCACTGCGCTCCAGCGGGACCTCGAGTCGCTCGGCAGTAACCGTCACCGATTCCCGAATCTGGGGCGGTGTGTCCTGCTCGTTACCTGACGTCTGGGCGAGCGTGGGAGAAGAGAAGAGAAAGGTGCAGAGCACCACGGCAGACACAAAGGCAGAACGCCTCATGACAAACCCTCCTTGCGAGGGACAACGCTGGGTTGTGGCGGTCTCCTGACTTACGGATCGCTCTACTCGCCACCGCCTTCCCAGGAGCGTGCTCCCAGTGGCGTTCCGGTCGTGACCGACTCGAAGGCAACACGCCTTCGCTCCAGCTCCACGACCTCGGGTGGCTTTCGTCCCCGAATACAGTTGCGCGGCAGCGCGGGATTCTCACCCGCTTCCCGTGCCGACATTCGCCGGCTGACCGCAGCAAACCACCTCCGGTGCCGGCGTGCAACTTGGGCCCGGGCGCAGCGAGAGCCGGGCGCGAACGGCCGTCCACTCGCAGGACGCTCGCCGGCTGGAACTCATGGCGATAGAATCGGAGACTGATTTCCTCGCCACCTTCATACGGGCCGAAGTGTGCCCGGACCAGTGAGAACGATCTTGAAGAAGCGAATTCTGGCTCTCCTCGCCGTTCTGACAGTTGGCGGCCTCGCCGCTGGCTGTGGGCAGCTCTCCGAGCCGCCGCGGCCCAACGTTCTTTTGATCTCAGCGGACACGTTGCGCTTCGATCATCTCGGGGTGAACGGGTACGAACGGGATACGACGCCGGCGCTCGATGCCCTGGCCGCGCGTGGGCTGAACTTCACGCACGCCTACTCGCACGCACCGCAGACCGCGATGTCGCACACGTCGCTGCTCACGTCGCTATATCCGTCGGTGCACGGTGTCTTCGAGCACGGGCAGGAACCTGACCCGGATCTGGTGACCCTACCCGAGGCTCTGCAGGCGGCGGGTTACGCCACTGGAGCCTTCACACAACTCAACGGCCGCACGTTCGAACCAGGCTTCGAGACCTGGCACTACCTCGAGAGCGAACTCGAGAGCAACAAAGGACTTGCGGACCTGTCGGTGCTCACCGACTGGGTCGGCGCGCGCGAGAAGCCGTGGTTCGCATTCCTGCATTCCTACGACGTGCACCTGCCGTACTCGCCGGAAGAGGAATACATCGAAATGTGGGCGCCGGACTACGACGGCGTGCTCAAGGGCGAGTTCGTCAGGCGGCGAACGGTTGACGCCGTCAACGACGGCTCACTCGTGACGACCGAGCGCGACCGGCAATACATTGTCGATCTGTACGACGCCGAGCTGAGGCGCCTCGATGACATCTACACGAAGTTGTTCGCCGATCTCGAGGCCATGGGCGAGCTCGATAACACCATCGTGATCCTGTTTTCCGATCACGGAGAGGAGTTCGGCGAACACGGCAACTGGGGTCGCCATTCCTACACGCTCCACGAGGAACTCCTGCGTGTACCGCTAATCTTCGCCGGTCCGGGTATTCCGGTGGGGCAGACCGAGGACGCTGCGGTTCGGCTGGTTGATGTCGCGCCGACGATCTTCGACCTGCTCCAGATCGAGCATCCCGAGCACATTATGGGCGAAGCGCTACAACCCATCTGGGATGGCACAGAGCGCACGCCGCGGCAGGTTGTCGCCGAGCGCAACAACGAGCGCGCCCTCATCCACGCTGGCTTCAAGTACTACCAGGACAAACTCTACGATCTACGCGCTGATCCCTGGGGAACCGTCGATGTGGCCGCGGAAAACCCTGACGTCGTCGAGCGACTCAGCGTGGCGTTGACGGACTGGACAGCTCGATTCGCCGAGATGGCGGCCGTCGTCCGAACCGACGGCACGATTCGCCTGACTCCCGAAGAAGAACGCCGTCTGCGCGCACTCGGCTACCTGCAGTAGCCGTGTCGGGTGCAATCCGTACTCCGGAAGAACGCTTTATCGCGGTTAGCGACTACGACTGGCCGCCGAACTACACCGAGAACCTGCCCGGCTACGAGGGGCTCCGCATGCACCTCGTCGACGAAGGCCCCGCTCGTTCTCCGCAGGTGTATCTCTGCCTGCATGGGGAACCCACATGGGGATACCTCTACCGGAAGATGATTCCTGTCTTCCTCGAGGCCGGCGGACGCGTCGTGGTGCCCGACATGTTCGGCTTCGGGCGATCCGACAAGCCGGTCGATGACGACGCTTACGACTGGGAATTCCATCGCGGCTCGCTGCTCGCGCTGATCGAACAGCGCAACCTGCGCGGCATCACTTTGGTCTGCCAGGACTGGGGCGGCCTTCTGGGCCTGACTCTGCCGATGGCGATGCCAGATCGCTTCGACCGAATCCTGGTGATGAACACTGCCCTCGGAACGGGTGACTACGAACCCACGCCGGGGTTCCTCGCCTGGCGTCAGTTCGTGCGCGACCAGCCGCACTTCGATATCCCTGACCTGATGCAACGGGCGTGTCCGAGCCTCTCCGATGCCGAGGCTGCGGCCTACGGCGCTCCGTTCCCGGATGCCACGTACCGCGCTGGAGTGCGACGCTTCCCGGAGATGGTGCCCACGGACCCGGCGGCCGACGGCGCGGCCTTGTCGCGCGAGGCGCGGGATTGGCTGTCGCGGCAGTGGAGCGGGCAGTCGTTCGCGGCTGTTGGAGCGCAGGACCCCGTGTTGGGCGTTGCCGTGATGGAGCAGGTCGCGTCGGCAATCCGCGGGTGCCCGGCCCCGGTGGTGTTCGAGGAACTCGGCCACTTCGTGCAGGAAGGTGGAGACGCGGTGGCTCGAGCCGCGCTCACGGCCTGGGGCGACCTGGAGCCCGATGCGTCGAGCTAGTTGGCCCGGCCCGAGTCGCAGTGGACGTACCAGAACCGGATCCGAGGTGCGCTTGCGATCTCACCGGCGGCGGCGCCGTCGAGTGCGGTGAACATCAGCGCGTTCGATCCTTCGCGCAACGCGGCACGCGGCACGCGGAACTCGTAGCTGGCGAGCTCGCGCGTCGGCGGTAGCCGAAACCGTCGCGACCAATCCCCGTTGATCGTGAGTTTCAGTACCTGCGAATGTTGTCGTCGACGTGCGGTGCTGCCGATCTTCATCGTGCAATGCAGCGCTCGGAGATCGGCTACGTAAATCGCGGCCAAGGCTTCAGATTCCGACATGTGCCGAACGACCTGGTTGCCTTCCTGCTCCGGCGGTTGCCAGCCAGCCCCGAACAGGAAGCCATCGCGCCACGACGCCGCCACTCCGGAAACACCGGAAGCGGCTTGGCTCCGAGCCTCCACTACGGGTATCCCGAACATCCACACCATGGCTACAAGTACCAGAGAAGATGTGAGGAGTGCTCGAGGGGCCACGGACCGTACCAGCCATCTATGGCGGTCGGATCGTCCCCGGCGAAACTGACTCCAAGCGCCGATCCATTGCGCGGGCGCGTGAACTGCAGCCACGATCAACAAGGGATACACGTGCATCGTGAATCTTGGCTGCGCGTAGATTCCCCAGGTCAGCGCGAACGGTGCCATCGACAGGAACCCAGCCCCCAGCAGTACCCTTCCTTTCGCGCTCCAGAGCCAGCCGAAGATCCCGGCAAGCGCCGCCACCTGCAGAGCTGTGACACCCGCGACCCCGAGAAAAGGGCGAAGCCCTACCCACTTGTGGCTCCATGGGTATGCCGTGAGGCCGAGCAGGATCGAGTCAGCGAACTTCAGTGGTTGGGTGGCAAGTTGGCCGAGCGCCCAGCTGCCCACACTGTCCGCTGCCTGAGCCGCGGGCCCGCCGCGTCCTTGGTAGAAGTACGACCAATGCTCGGTTACGGAATACAGCGGATCTCCGAAACGCCACCAGCATGCGACAAGAAACGGCACTACGAGCGCAGCGCAGGTTCCGGCTGCCCAGGCCGCGGTGCGACGAGCTTCCGGCCGGTCGCGGACGGTCCACAGCGCGAGCATAAGGAGCGGGACGACGAACGAGAGTGCACTCAGCCGAGTCAATGCGGCCGCAGCACCCCACGCTGCCAGGACCAGTCCTCTGCGCCGCGTGGGAGCGTCGCTCCATCGGAGAAACGCGGCAAGGAAGAGGGCGGTGAACGCGGTGAACGCCTCGGTGCGATAGCCAAGTGGAGCCCACCGGATCAGATCGGTTTCGAGAGCCAGAATGCCGGCCGCGGCGAGGCCAACCCAGGTGCCTCCCACAGCACTACCCAGTCTCCACGCAGCGACCAAGACGAGTACGGAGAACAGAGTGGAGACCAGACTCCCGGCGACGTCGCGGTCACCGGTCAGTCCCAGGGTGACGCGGGTCGCCGCAACGAACAACGGTTCCCGCAGGCGGGCTTCGTAGAAGTGCCGCATTTCGCGCGCAGAATCGAGGTAGCTCTTCGGGTCGAAGCGGTACGGATAGGTGCCGCGGTCGTACCAGTCGCCGCTAGGGCGGAGATTCCCGCCTACGTCGGCGGCCAGTTTTTCGGCCAGCGCCAAGACGCCCCTGGTAACCGGCCCGTAGGCCTGGTGGAGCGACTCAAGACGCAGCAGGCCGCCCCAAAGGAGCACCGCAGCTAGCGCGGCTGCAATGCGAAGCTGATCTGCCCCGGGTGCCCACCTAGCACTCGATGACATTGACCGGTACCTCGAGCACGTTGACCGCGAGGCCACCGCGGGCCGTTTCCTTGTACTTGGTCTTCATGTCGCGCCCGGTGTCGCGCATCGTTTTGATGACCTTGTCGAGCGGGACGAAGTGAGATCCGTCGTCGCGCAGAGCGATCCGGGCGGCGTTGATGGCCTTCACGGCGCCCATCGCGTTGCGTTCGATGCACGGCACCTGAACGAGACCGCCCACCGGGTCGCAGGTGAGCCCGAGGTTGTGCTCCATCCCGACCTCAGCGGCGTTCTCTACTTGCTCGGGTGTGCCTCCGAGAACTTCTGCAAGACCAGCAGCGGCCATCGAGCATGCGGATCCAACTTCGCCCTGGCAGCCGACTTCCGCCCCCGAGATAGAAGCGTTCTCCTTGTAGAGCAGCCCAATTGCGCCGGCGGCGAGGAGGAATCGGACCACGCCGGCGTCATCGGCGTCGGGGACGAACCGCGTGTAGTACTTCAGCACCGCGGGAATGATGCCGGCCGCGCCGTTCGTGGGCGCGGTCACTACCCGCCCACCGGCGGCGTTCTACTCGTTGACTGCGACAGCCCAGACGCTGACCCAGTCCATGACCTCGAGGGGATCGGGAACCTGCTTCGCCGCCAGGCGATCAGACCAGTCGGCCGCTCGACGGCGTACCCGAAGACCGCCGGGCAAGATCCCGCGAGTTGTACAGCCGCGTTCGATGCAGGCGTCCATCGCATGCCAGAGTTCGAGTAGTCCGGACTCGATCGTGGTTCCTTCGCGCCACGCGGTCTCATTCGCACGCATCACATCGCTGATTCCGCCGCCCATCTCGGCGCATCGCGTGAGCAATTCGGCCCCCGAACGGAAACGATACGGAAGCCTGGTGGAATCCTCGACGATGACGTCGGCTCCGGCCGCCTCTTCGTTGACGACGAATCCGCCGCCCACCGAATAGAAGACGCGTTGCTGAAGGGTCTCGCCATCTGAGCCGAACGCTGTGAAGCGCATACCGTTCGGATGGTACGGGAGCGACTGCCGCCGCTCGAAGAGCAGGTCGGTGGCAGCAGCCCACTGCACCTCGCGGCCGCCGAGGAGACGGATCGTGCCCGATTCATGGATGGCTTCAACCCGATTCGGCGCGGTGTCGAGTTGGATCTCCTCGGGCGTCTCGCCCTCGAGGCCGAGCAGCACGGCTCGATCGGTGCCGTGGCCAACTCCGGTGAACGCAAGAGAGCCGTAGAGTTCAGATTGAACCCGGCAGGTCGTTGCGAGAACGTCGGCGTCTTGCAGGCCGAGCACGAACTCACGTGCCGCTCGCATCGGCCCCACGGTATGCGAACTCGAGGGGCCGATGCCGATGCTGAACAGGTCGAAGACGCTGACAGCCATGGTTCAGTCCACGTCTCGCGTACCGGGGTTGCCGATCGACTCAGCGATGCTCTCGAGCGAGGGCACGGGAACTACCAGGCCTCGGGGTGCGGTTCCGCGCGGCAGTAGTTGCCGTCATGAAACAACAGCGCGTCGCCGTCCCGGCGTTCGAACGATTCGACTTCTCCGACGAAGATCACGTGATCCCCACCGTCGTAGCGATGCACGGTACGGCACTGGAAGCAGGCCACACAGCCCGGCACGAGGGGTGCGCCGCCGGCGCCGGCCGCGCTGTCGAGTCCGGCGAACTTATCCTCCTCGCGGCTGGCGAAGCGATTCGAGATCGCTACCTGATCGGCTCCGAGCACATTCACGGCGAAGTGGGTCGCCTTCTCGAAGACGGCAAGCGCGCTGGATGATCGATCCAAGCTCCAGAGCACGAGCGGCGGGTCGAGCGAGACCGAATTGAAGCTGCTCACGGTGAGGCCGAGCGGATTGCCATCGTCGTTGACGGTCGTCACCACCGTAACGCCGGTGGCGAAACGGCCTAGCGCACTGCGGAACTCGCGGCTGTCGAACGTGGTGTCGGTCATCGGTGCAGATCTCGAACTGTTGGTTGCAGGGTGCCGGTTGGGCCGAGGCTAGTGTACCCGGCATCGCTGTGTACTCTTAGCGAATGAAAACAGACCTGGACTTCCTGCGGCCCTATTTCCTGGGCCCCGCGAGCGAGAACGAGGACGTTCTCGAAGCTCTCCTGCTCGAGTTCCTCCGGGATCACGCCTACTGGCGGCGTAACTTTCATCCCGAGGACGGCCAGCGGATCGATCCGGGGGCTCGCCACTCCGCCGAGTTCCAAGACTTCGAAGAACGGACACGTAGAGAACTCTTCGCGCTGAGCGCCGAACTCAAGCGTGCGGTGCCCTTCTTCCACCCGCGCTATGTCGGGCACATGAGCTCCGACCTCTTGCTCCCCGGACTGATCGCCAAGCTCGTCACGACGCTGTACAACCCGAACAACGTCAGCGAGGAGGGTGCGCCGGTCACCCTCGACAAGGAGCTACGGGTTGGTATCCAGCTGGCGCGGTTGTTTGGTTTCGCCACCGAGGACGGCGCGGAGCCTTGCGCTTGGGGGCATCTCACCAGCGGTGGCACCGTAGCGAACTACGAGGCGTTGTGGAACTTCCGGTCGGTGAAGTTCTACCCACTGGCCCTGCAGGCGGGCGCTGCTGCCGCCGAGTTCGATCCGGACGGCGTGGGCCCCGATGAGAAGCCGTTGACGGCATACTCCGCGTGGGAGCTGACGAATCTCTCGATCGACGAGACCATCGCGCTGCGTCGGCAGGTGGCTCGTGCTGCCCACGATCGCGAAGACGCTCGCATGGTCCATCGATTGCGCAGAGCGGTCCGGGAAGCGCGCCTCGAGTCCATGGGGGCTGCGTCGTTCTTCATCGAACATGGCATCAAGCCACCCCGCCTGATGGTGCCGGTGTCGGCGCACTATTCATGGGAAAAGGCGATGAAGGTGCTTGGACTCGGCACCGCGAATCTATGCAAGGTCGGTGTGGACGGTGCGATGCGTCTCGAGACCGACGCACTGCGTCAGTGTCTGGATGAAGCGGCTCGCGATCAGATGCCGGTGCTTGGCGTCATCGGCATGCTCGGAACAACGGAATTCGGCGCGATTGATCCGGTGCACGAGATCGTGGCCGAGCGCGCGGCCCGCCGCGAATCTGGGCTGGATTTCGGAATCCACGTCGATGCGGCATGGGGCGGCTATCTGACCTCGGTGTTCCGCGACCCGGACGAGTCTTTCGTGCCACGGCAGACTGTCCGCGAAGGGTTTGAGCACTTCCCATCGGAACACGTCTACCAAGCGTTCCGCGCCATCGCCGACACGGATTCGGTCACGGTCGATCCGCACAAGCTGGGCTACGTCCCATACGCAGCCGGCGCCTTCGTGGCGCGGAATCGCGAAGTCGTGGACTTCATCACCCAGCAGGCGGCCTATGTCTTCGATCTCGGTGATGATGAGTCCGAGGTTCCGCGCAGCGAGAAGCTCCACAACCTGGGGCAGTATGTGCTCGAGGGGTCGAAGTCGGGCGCGGCCGCTGCGGCAGCCTACGTGACGCATCGTGTGTTGCCGTTGGATCGAACCGGATTCGGTCGTCTCCTCGGCGTCACCGTCAGAGCAGCAGAACGATTCCACGCTGCGGCGCTCACCATGGCCGACCGCCTGGCCGATCGGGTTCATCTGGTGGTGCCGTTCGAGCCAGACACAAATCTCGTCTGCCTCGGCTTGAATCCGAAGGGCAATACCTCGTTGGCAGCGATGAACCGGTTCGGCAGGAAACTCTTCAGCCATATGCGGGTAGACCCCGGCCAGCCGATTCAGATCAAGGAGTTCATTGGCTCCTACACCTCTCTGCAACACGGAAGTCTGCCGGAGCACCATGCCGTGCGGATCCTGGCCGACCTCCACGTCGACCCCAGCGGCTTCGCCGATCTCACCGGTGATGTGGGGGCCGAGGCGGACCACATCTTTGTGCTGCGGCATACGCTCATGAACCCGTGGCTGATGACCGGCCCCGCCGACAAGACCTACATCGATCTGTACTGGGAATACCTGGAGCGCTCGATCGAAGCCGTGCTCGCGGAGCCGGCGATGTGGCGTTCCTCAGACGAGTCAATCAAATGATGCGAAGAAGACACCTGGCGAGCACGGCAGTCCTGACGTCGTCCCTGTTCCTGGTGTCCGCGTGCGGCGGAGCTGGATCAAGCCAAGATGTCACCGCTGTCGAGGAGGCCCAAACGGCTGCCGACTGGCGCGCGTCTACGCCGACATCATGGAAGTTCTATGACGAGGCGCAAGCGTCGGAATCTGAGGGCGGCATGGTCGCCACGGATGCGCGACTCGCATCGGACGTCGGAGCTGCAGTGTTGGCAGCCGGCGGCAACGCGGTGGATGCCGCCGTGGCTACTGGTTTTGCGCTGGCGGTGGTGTATCCGGTGGCCGGAAACATCGGGGGCGGCGGATTTGCCGTCATCCGGTTGGCAGATGGCACGACCGCTTCGCTCGATTTCCGCGAGAAGGCGCCCGGCGCGGCTCACCGGGACATGTATCTCGATGAGAGCGGAGAAGTGAGCAGCGATGCAGTAGTCGGGCACCGGGCAGCGGGTGTTCCGGGCGCCGTGGCCGGGATGTGGGAGCTCCACCAGCGCTTTGGCTCGCTACCGTGGTCGGATGTCGTTGCTCCGGCCATCGAGCTTGCCCGCGAAGGCTTCGTTGCCGACGCGGACTTCTCCGAGGCTGCGGCGGATGAGCGTCTCGCGCGGTTCGCCGGCTCGGCGGCGCTCTTCCAGCCCGATGGCGTGGCGGTGGCCGAAGGCTCTACGTGGTCAAACCCTGAGCTCGCCGACGCGCTCGAGCGCATCGTCACCGACGGGCCGGCGGGCTTCTACGAGGGGCCAACCGCGGATCTGATCGTCGCCGAGATGGAGCGCGGTGATGGCCTGATCACCCACGCGGACCTCGAGGCCTATGAGGCCGTCTGGCGTGATCCGGTGGTGTTCGACTACCGCGGCTACGAGGTGATCTCCATGCCGCCGCCGTCTTCCGGCGGGCTGACGTTGGCGCTCATGGCCAACATTCTCGAAGGCTACGACCTCGAAGAGATGCCGTGGCACGCTCCGGAGCATCTGCATGTGCTCGCGGAGACGATGCGACGGGCCTTCGCCGAGCGGAACCACTGGCTCGGAGATCCGGACTTCATTGATATTCCGCGCGACCGGTTCCTATCGGAAGATTTCGCGGCAGAGCTGCGTGCGAGCATCACACTTGATCGTGCGACGCCGTCATCAGAGATCAACCCTGCCAGCGGCTCGGATGGCTCCGAGGCGATGCACACCACGCACTACTCGGTGGTGGACGCGCAAGGCAACGCGGTCGGGCTCACGACGACCATCAATCACGGCAATGGCAACGCCGTCGTCGTCGAGGGGGCAGGCTTCCTGCTCAACAACGAGATGGACGACTTCGCTTCGAAGCCCGGATCGCCAAACGCCTTCGGGCTCGTCCAGGGCGAAGCCAACGCGATTGCTCCCTTCAAACGAATGCTCTCGGCGATGACGCCCACCGTCGTGGTTCGCGACGGACAAGCGGAGATCGTGAGCGGGGCAAGCGGTGGCCCAACGATCATCACGGGGACCTATCAAGTCATCTCGAACGTCATCGACTTTGGCATGCCGATTCATGACGCCGTCCGGGCGTCTCGTGTGCATCAGCAGCACCTCCCCGACATGCTGATCTACGAAGCAGAAGGCCTTACCGAGGCTCAGATCGAAGGGATGCAGGCGCTGGGGCATCAGCTGATGCCCGGGCGGTTCAATATCGCCGTGGCGGCGTCGCTGCGACGGGCCGGAGCAGGCTGGACGGGCGCTCACGATCCGCGCGCGCTCGGTTCCGCTCGAGGACATTGAGCGATTCCGTCGAAGTCGGACTGATCTCCGACACTCACGGACTGCTGCGGCCTGAGGCCGTCGCGGCGCTCGAGGGCGTCGACCAGATCGTGCACGCCGGAGATGTTGGGCCACAGTCGATCCTCGACACGCTCGAGCAGATAGCACCCGTCAGCGTTGTACGCGGCAACACCGACCATGGCACGCATGCGGACGTCTGGCCTGCCACGGCGGCCGTGCAGGTGGCCGGTCGGGTGCTGTACGTGGTGCACGACATCCTGGATCTGGACATTGACCCAGGGGTCGCCGAGATGGCGGCTGTTGTCTACGGCCACTCGCACCAGCCCAGCGCGGAGGTCCGTGAGGGCGTGCTGTTCGTGAATCCCGGATCGGCGGGCCCGCGGCGATTCACTCTGCCGATTACCGTCGCGAGACTGCGGCTGCGCGGCCAGGATATGAGTCTCGACTTTTGCGACCTCGAGACTGCCGCAACCGAGCGCTGGGACGGCTAGAGCAGGAAGCTCAGGTCGTCCCCCGTATCGATCGCTTGCCGCTCTTCGCCGGCTCGGAACAGCCACCCGCCGCGGGTCCCGTCGACGGACGCGCGCTCGCCCTCGACACGCAGCATCGCGCCTTCCCTGAGTGCCACAACCGGTTGCGGGTTGAAGCAGTGGAACTCGTTGATGCGCGTCTCTCGCGTCTCGCCCATGTGCTTCGAGTCGGGATCTGCGTCGATGAAGTGCGGATTGATATTGAACGGAACAAGATTGAGGGCGTCGAACGAAGGGGGCTGCGCGATGGGCATGTCGTTCGTTGTGCCGAGAGTCATTCCAGCAACGTTCGAACCCGCGCTGCTGCCCATGTAAGGCATTCCCGCCTCGACCCCTCGTCGCACGGCATCGACAAGGCCAAGCCGGTGCAAGGCTTCGAGGAGCACGAAGGTGTTGCCTCCTCCTATGAACAGCGACTCGGCGGCGGCCACGGCAGCGACAGGATCGGCCGCCGTGTGAATCGACTCCGCCTGAAAGCCGGCGTTTGCCATCGCTTCAGAGAAGAGACCGGCATAGCGCTCGTGGGTGATTCCGCTCGGTCTGGCATAGGGCACGAACAGGATGGACTTGGTGCTGCCCAGGAATTGGCGAAGGTAGGGGCCGGCGTATTCCATGTACGCGCCTCCGTGCACGGTGCTCGTCGATAGCAGCAGTACGTTTCTCATCCGACTCCTTCGTGGCGCCATGTCCTACAAATTCGACCACGAAAGGGTACGATCCGGCACGAAATACATCGAATCCAACAGAAGAGCAGGCACGCGTGCATTCTCGTTTCTCCAAGAACGCTGACGGTAGCTACGTAGCAAGGGTCACCAAGCGTGGTCGCGACATCGTGCGCGATCCGCTCATCAACAAGGGTTCGGCCTTCACGCCGCGCGAGCGTGCGGCGCTTCGCCTCGAAGGTCTGTTGCCGCCCGGCGTGACCGACATCGATCAGCAGAAGCTGCGCATCATCGACGCGTTGACGCGACTGGAGCATCCGCTCAGTCAGTACGTTGAACTGTCGGACCTGCAGGACCGCAACGAGACGCTGTTCTACCGCTATGTTGTGGACAATCTCGAAGCATCGATGCCGATCATCTACACGCCGACGGTAGGCGAGGCGAGCCTCAACTACAGCTACCTGTTTCGTCGCGGCCGCGGTCGCTGGATCACACCTGAGCACCGCGGTCGGATCGCCGAGGTGCTAGGTCAGATCAAGGCGGACCTGCGGCTGATCGTGGTGACCGACAACGAGCGCATTCTCGGGCTCGGCGATCAGGGCGCCGGTGGCATGGCGATTCCGATTGGGAAACTGGCGCTCTACACGGCTGCCGCCGGGATCCATCCGACCCAGACGTTGCCGGTCAGCCTCGACGTGGGTACGGACAATCAGACGTTGCTGGATGACCCGATGTACCTGGGTTGGCGCAACAACCGGCTGCGCGGACAGCTATACGACGAGCTGGTCGACGAGTTCGTAGAGGCGGTCCGCGAGTGTTTCCCGAACGCAATTCTGCAATGGGAAGACTTCAAGAAGGGCAACGCCTTCGATCTCCTCTACCGCTACCAAGACGCCCTGCCTTCCTTCAACGATGACATCCAGGGAACGGCCGGCGTGGCGCTCGCAGGCGTGTTGGCGGCCTGCCGCGCCACGGGTGTTGCCCTGAAGGATCAGCGCATAGCGATCCTTGGTGCGGGTGCTGCCGGCGTGGGCATCGGTCATCAGCTCCGGGACGCCTTCCGACGCGAAGGAGTGGAGGGCGAAGCGCTCACCGAGGCCCTCGCGATTCTCGATTCGGGCGGACTATTGATGGAGGGGCGGTCGATTTCCGATGAATACAAGCGGGAATTCGCATGGCCGACCGAACTCTGTGAAAAGCACGGCTGGAGCGCAGACAATCCGCCGGCGCTCGAGCGTGTGGTCGAAGGCATCAAGCCGACGATGTTGATCGGCACCACGGGGCAGCCCGGTGCGTTCACGAGGCCGATCATCCGCAAGATGGCGAAGGCGGTGGATCGGCCAGCGATCTTCCCGTTCTCCAACCCCACGAGCAAGAGCGAGGCTGTGCCCGAGGATCTGTTGGAGTGGACCGAAGGGCGAGCGCTGGTGGCAACCGGGAGCCCGTTCGATCCCGTCATGGTGGGGGATCGCGAGGTTAAGATCTCGCAGGGCAACAACGTCTATGTGTTCCCCGGAGTCGGGCTCGGCGCACTCGCTATCGGTGCCCGTCGGGTGACCGACGGGATGTTCACTGCGGCCGCGCAGGCTCTCGCGGAACAAGTCACCGCGGCAGACCTGGCAAGCGGGGCGCTGTACCCGCCGATCGGCGCGTTGCGTGAAGTGACGGTTACGATCGCCGCCGCTGTTGCCGACGCTGCGATCGCTGAAGGCGTTGCCGACGAGCCCGACGGTGATATCGAAGACTTCATCGCCGACTGGGTGTGGGATCCGCAATACCCAGCCCTCGAGGCCGACTGACCGGTGAGGCGCACCTCGTTGTTCAGTGCGCTGCGCGTTGTCAACACGTGACCGCTGCCGCCGTCGTCCAGGCGTCCCAGTCGCTCGTCCGTGAGGGACTCACCGTCGGGACGTCGGGAAACATCAGCGTTCGCGAGGCCGGCGAGGAGATGGTCTGGATCACCCCCTCCGGGGTGTCCCCCGAGAATCTCGAAGCGTCGGGCGTGGTTGCAGTCGATCTGGCCTCGGGCGAACCGCGAGATGGCCGGCCGTCCAGTGAGGTTGGGTTCCACCTCGGGATCTACCGAGCACGCGAGGACATCGGGGCGGTGGTGCACACCCACTCGCCCTGGGCGACAGCGGTGTCGTGCGCACGCCTCACGATTCCGCCGTTTCACTACATGATGGTGGGGACAGGCGACGGTACGTTGGAGTGCGCTCCATACCATCCGCCAGGAAGCCCTCAACTCGCGGCCGCCACGGTTGTCGCGCTAGGACAACGCTCCGCGTGCCTGCTTGCGAATCATGGTGCCGTTACCGTCGGACCCAATCTCGACGCGGCGATGGGAATGGCGCGCGAGGTAGAAGCGCTGGCCCAGCAGTTTGCGCTGTCACGCCTGCTCGGGGGCGCAGTGAACCTGGAATCTGAAGAAGTTGTTCACCTGCGCGAGATCTTCACGGCATACAGAGACGGGATGAATCGGGATGACTGAAACGAGGTCTTCGGCGTCGCCCAGGCCTGCTTCCGGCCCCATGGACTCGTTGCGGGCAGAGCGGCACTTTGTTGCCCTGGTAGCGATCGTTGCCGTGATCCGGTTCGTGGTGCCCCCGGGTCGAGTACCTGGCACGGAAGAGACGTGGCTCACTGTGGCGGTCCTATGGGCACTGGGGATCATCTGGTTCGCGGTTCGTGCGCCCCGCGGGCGCCTGGTGGGTGAGAGTGTCGGGGACGTCGGCGCGCAGAACCTCGCGATCCAGGCACTCATCACTCTGCCCTCGGTCGCGGTTGGCGTGGTACGACTGGCCGAGGGAAGTGGAACGCCAGCGTTCTCGGCGAACGCCTTCGTGACCGTGGCTTTTGTCCCGCTGGGGTCGCTAGTGATCTTCACCCTGGGGGCGTTGCCTGTGCTCTGGCTGTGCCTGCAGCTACGCCGACTGGTCGGCCTGGGAGCGATCTTGTTGTTCGTGGCTCAGCCGGTTTCTGCGCAGGTGTGTCCGAGCACTACGACGTTGGCGCTCGATCACGTGGTGCTGGCTGTGCCGGATCTTGCGGCGGCCTCTGAATTCTTCGCCAACGACCTCGGCTTTACGCTGAAGCCTGGCCGGCTTCATGGAAACTCGATCCTGAACTCTCACGCGAAGTTCGCTGACGGCACCGAGTTGGAACTGCTTACCGCCAGCGAGCCGCTGGACGCGGTTGCCGCGCAGTACCTGGACTTCCTGGCGGACGGCCCCGGCTTCGCGTACGTGGCATTCCGCGGCCCCGATCTCCGCGCGGCGGCCGAGCGGCTTCCGGACTCTGAGCTGGTGACCGGCCGTGCGTTCGATTGGTTGGCGTTTCCGAGTTCTCATCGCTGGCATCACCTCTTCTTGATCAGCGTGCATGCGCTCCCCAACGACCCGGCCGAACTATTCGAACACGCCAATTCGGCAAGTGGCTTGATTGGAGTCGATCTGGCGTCTCCTGACGGTGAGGAACACGACTTCTTCGAGGCCTTCGGTGCGCAAGCGTGCGACGTGGAACCTGCCCGAGCTCGCATTGGCCTCGACGGTGGCGAGGTGGCTTTGCTCGTGGGACCCGGCTCGGCCGGCACACGCCGCGTCGCAGGCGTTACACTCCGGGTAGCGGACGTGGACGCTGCCGCGGATCTCCTTGCGAGGCACGGCGGCGAACGATTCGATCTTCCCCGAGAACGTGGCGTAATGCTCAGGCATGAATTGCTGGGCGGAGCGTGGCTCCGCTTCGTCGCCGCTGTCGAATGAGACGATGCACGGGACCAGCGCTCGCGCTGATGTTGTTGGTTGTCGGCTGCGCCGATCCTGGCGCCAGCACTGCGGCGCTAGATCCAGAGGCAGTTGCAGCGGGCCGCGATACGTATCTCAGCAACGGTTGCGCCAACTGCCACGGTGAAGACGGCAGCGGCCGCGGCGCTCTGGGTGCCGGTTTCGATCCGCCGCCGCGTGACTATCGGGACCCTGCCGCGTACCAGGCCGGTTCAGACATCGATGCGATCGCACGGACGGTAGCGGAAGGACTGCCGGCTCCCGGCGGAGGGATGCCGGCCTTCCGTCACCTGAGCGAGGAGCGTCGCCGTGACCTCGCCATGTTCATTGTCTCCTTGCAGCATCCCGACTCAGCGGTTGTCGAGGTGCGTGACCCCTGGATCGGCGAAGTGATTCCGGGTATGGATTCCACAGGCGGGTGGATGACGATCTACAACGCCGGCCCGGCGGACGCGATTGTCGCCGTTGAGGTGTCAGGGGCCCACGAAGCCAAGTTGCATCGCTCCATGGATGTCGATGGCATGATGCGCATGGAGCAACTTGAGCGTCTCGAGTTGCCAGCCGAGGGGACCGTCGAACTGGCCCCCGGGGGACTTCACTTGATGCTGGAACGCCTGAGCACGCAGTACTCCGATGGCGAAGTGGCCACGGTGACGCTATTTCTCGAGAGTCGCACTGCCGTGCGTTTCGAAGCGCCTGTCCGACGCCGGGACGGTGCACGATGAGATGGGCCGCGATCGCGCTTGCCCTCGCGTTGGCCGGCTGTGGTGCCGGGATCGACGAGCCGGCGGCCAGTTCCGATCCGGCCGAGCCCGTCGATGCAACGGATCTCGATGCCGTGAGGACGCCGCCAATCCTCCAGGATTTTTCGATCGGCGGCGACTTTGCCCTGTCGGCGCATGACGGCTCCACGTTCAACCTGGCGGAACACCGGGGCGAGGTGTTCTTGCTCTTCTTCGGCTACACGCACTGTCCCGACTTCTGCCCGGCCACACTCTCGCTGCTCGGTCAGGCTTACGACCTCGTCGGCGAGGAGGCGGAAGATGTGGGCACGCTCTTCGTGACGATCGATCCGGCCCGCGACACTCCACAGGCAATGGCGGAATATCTGAGCTACTTCGGCGTGCCCGCGCTCGGCCTCACCGGATCAGAGGAAGATGTCGCAGCCGTCTTGGCGAGCTACGCCGGGATGGCCGAAACGCAGGAAGGCGATGACGGCGAACCGATCTTTGGACACACGACCTATACCTACCTGATCGATCATGAAGGGCGGGTGCGATACCTGTTCCGCGCCGACGACACGCCGATCTTCATCGCCGCGGGTCTTCGCGAACAGGTCAGAATCGCTGCGGCTGCGGCCGATCCGAACTAGGTGTGGATCGCCCGGCCCGTGATGCCTAGCGCGGCTTCGTGAAGCAGCTCTGACAGCGTCGGATGTGCGTGCACCACGTGGCCGATGTCCTCGCTGGATGCACCAAACGCCATCGCCGCGCCAGCTTCCGCGATCATGTCGCCCGCCCGGACGCCGATGATGTGAACTCCAAGTACGCGATCGGTTTCAGCGTCGGCCAGGACCTTCACCTTGCCGGAGGTGTCCCCAAGGCTTCGCGCCCGGCCGCTCGCGCCGTAGGGCGCGACGCCTTTGCGGTAATCGATGCCTTCGGCTTTGAGCTGTTCCTCGGTGCGCCCGACCGAGGCGATCTCCGGGTGAGTGAAAACGATAGCTGGGATCACACCGTAGTCGACGTGTCCGTGCCCGCCCGCGATTACCTGAGCACACGCGACCCCCTCGTCGGAGGCCTTGTGGGCCAGCATGGCGCCGCCGATGCAGTCGCCAATCGCGTAGACACCCGGCACGTTGGTCTGGAAACCGGCATCCGTTCTGATGAAGCCGCGTTCATCGAGTTCTACGCCGATCTCATCGAGACCGAGACCCGCAGTGGCTGGTATCCGGCCGGTTGCGACAAGGACGCGATCCGCCAGGATCGGATCACCGTCGGTCAGCTCCACTGAGCACTTGTCGCCTTCCACATGGGCGCTCTTCACGAAGGTGCTGAGCCTGAAAGCCATGCCCTGCTTTCTGAACGCGCGCTGGGCCAGCGCTGCCAACTCGTCGTCCATGCCAGGCAAGACGCGGTCGAGCGCTTCCAGGTAGATGACCTCGCTGCCGAGGCGGTTCCAGACGGAACCGAGTTCGAGTCCGATGTAGCCGGCCCCGATCACCACGAGGCGTGATGGCACCTCGTCCCAGCTGAGCGCTGCGGTGCTGTTGCCGATCCGGTCGCCATCTTCCTCGACATTCGCGAGCGACGCCGGGCGGCTCCCAGTGGCAATAATCACGTTGGCTGCTTCGACTACGCGTTCGGCGTCGGCGGTATCGACAACTACCGTTCCGGGTGCGCTCAGCCGTCCGCGAATCGCGGTGACGTTGTTCTTCTTGAACAGGAAGTCGATGCCGCCGGTGAGCGCGTCGACGATGCCTTCCTTGCGCGCCATCATCTTGTCGAGATCGAGCGAAACGTCGCCTACCACGATCCCGTGGTCACCCAACGCTCCGCGGGTTTCAGCATAGCGTTCGCTCGATTCGAGCAGCGCCTTGCTCGGAATACACCCCACTCGGAGGCAGGTGCCGCCGAGCTTCGCGTTGTCATCGATGCAGGCCACCCGGAGGCCGAGCTGCGAGGCGCGGATCGCGGCCACGTAGCCGCCGGGGCCGCCGCCTACGACTGCGAGGTCGAACTTCTCGTTAGCCATCGTTGTTTGTCCGGCGTCCTAGATCTCGAGCAGCAAGCGCGCCGGATCTTCGAGGACGTCCTTGATCGTGCGGAGGAAAGTCACGGCCTCGCGACCGTCAATGATGCGATGGTCGTACGTCAGCGCGACGTACATCATCGGGCGGATAACGACATCGCCGTTGATGGCCACCGGTCGATCCTGGATCGTGTGCATTCCCAGGATGCCGCTTTGCGGCGGGTTCACGATGGGCGTCGAGAGTAGCGACCCGTAGACACCGCCGTTGCTGATCGTGAAGGTGCCGCCAGCGAGCTCGTCTGGTTCGATCTGATTCGCCTGCGCGCGCGCTCCGAGATCCGCGATTGACGTTTCGATCTCGGCGAAGTTCTTCGACTCCGCGTTGCGCAGCACAGGCACGACGAGACCCTTGCCTCCGCCGATGGCAATGCCAATATCGTAGTAGTCGCGGTAGACGACTTCCGTGCCTCGGACCTCTGCGTTCACCGCGGGGAAGCGTCGCAGCGCTTCGACCGATGCCTTGACGAAAAAGGACATGAAGCCAAGCCGGGCCCCGTGTTGCTTTTCGAACTGTTCCTTGTACTTGGCGCGCAGCTCTTTCACCGGCGCCATGTCGACCTCATTGAACGTCGTGAGCAGCGCCGCATTCTGCTGGGCTTCCACGAGTCGATTGGCGATCGTCCGACGGATCATGCTCATCGGCCGAACTTCTTCGCCGCGTTCCGGTGGTGTGGCGGCAGCCGGCGCGTTCGCCGCTTCTGTCGCGGCAGGCTCGGTAGTAGCTTCGGCGGCAGGTTCAGCGGCAGGAGCCGGCGCCGCGGTCTCTTCCAGGGCTTCGCGCGCCGCGGCCCTCGCGTCACGCGACTGCATGAAGCGTTCAACGTCTTCTTTCAGGAGTCGGCCGCCCGGCCCGGAGGTTTCGACCTCGGATGCGTCGATGCCGTGTTCCGCCAGCAGTCGCGCCGCAGCCGGCATGATCACGGGCTCGTCCAGCGTTGCCGCGGGCGCTTCCTCGCGCGCCTCCATCGGGACGGTGGTCGGAGCCTCTCCCGAACCCTCGCCGAGTTGCGCGATCGCGTCGCCCACTTCCGCGAACGCTCCTTCGGCCACGAGAATCTTGAGTACTCCGGCCTCAGGGGCAGGCACCACCACCGACGCTTTCTCGGTCTCGATCTCCACGAGATCTTCGTCGCGGGCGACGGTGTCTCCGTCTGCCTTCAGCCAGCGGCCGATCTGTACCTCGGTGATCGATTCACCGACTTCCGGGACCGTGAGTTCTACGCTCATCGAACGTCTTCCATTGGAGCCGGCAACCGCCGGCTCAGTCTGCGAATGCGGCATCGAGCAGTTGCGCCTGCTCGCGCCGATGCGTCGTGAGCGAGCCGGTGGCCGGGCTGGCCGAGACGGCTCGCGTGAGTCCCTGCAGCGGTTCGCCGAGGCTGCGACGCTGCGACTTCAGCTTCATGTAGTGCCAGAACCCCATGTTGCGGGGCTCCTCCTGTACCCAGATCAGTGGTGTGTCCGAAGCGTACGCGTTCAGCACCGCCCGAAGCTCCTCGACGGGGTAGGGCGCCAGCTGTTCAACACGGACTATGGCCACGTCGTCAGCGCCTAGTTCTTCGCGGCGCGCCCGGAGCTCCCAGTAGATCTTGCCGGTGCACAGGAGCACGCGACGCGTGGGAGCGTCGTCCGGGCGATCGTCAGCGATGACCTTGCGGAACGTTCCGCGCGCAACGTCGTCCAGCGATGAGACGGCCTGCGGGTGACGCAGCAGACTCTTTGGTGTGAGGACGAAGAGCGGCTTGCACCAGCGTCGCAGACCCTGGCGTCGCAACAGGTGGAAGTGTTGCGCCGGGTTCGACGGATAGGCGACCTGAATATTGCGATCTGTCGAGAGCTGCAGGATGCGCTCCGGGCGGGCGCTGGAGTGTTCCGGCCCCTGGCCCTCATAGCCGTGCGGCAGCAGCATGACCAGACCTGAGAGCCGATTCCATTTTTCCTCGGCTGAGGCGATGAACTGATCGACGATGACCTGCGCCGTGTTCCAGAAGTCGCCGAACTGAGCTTCCCAGGCCACGAACGCGTCCGGGTAGTCGAGCGAATAGCCGTACTCGAAGCCGAGAACCCCCGCCTCCGAGAGCGGCGAGTTGCAGATCATCACCTGCCCCTGGTCCTCCGCGAGCGCCGTGAGTGGAGTGTGTGACTCACCGGTGTTCACGTCGTGGAGCACGGCGTGACGGTGGCTAAACGTGCCGCGCTCCGCATCCTGACCGGTCAACCGGATCGGCTTGCCGCCGATGGCCAGCGATGCATAGGCGAGGGCTTCGGCGGCGCCGTAGTCGAGGGGCCGTTCGCCGCGCGCCATCGCGCGACGTTGATCGAGCCATCGGACGAGCTTCCGATGCGGCTCGAATCCCTCCGGGACGTCGCTGAGGCGCAGGAGCAGGTCGGTCTGTGTCTCGTTGGTGAGCGACGTTTCTGGTGTGTCGTCGTCAGGCTCCGACCCGCCGATCTTCTCGGCCCACATCTGTTCGAACTGGCTGTAGTCCGAGACGAATTCTTCTGTCCGGGTCGCGTCGAACTCCCGGTCGAGCCTGTCGCGTCGCTGTTGCGACAGCGCCTCGGCGAAGCGCTCGTCGATGCCCGCGACTCCTGACAGTCGTTCCAGGTAGGAATGCCGAACGGAACGTCGCGCATCTACCGCTGTGTACATCTTGGGCTGGGTGAAACGCGGTTCGTCGCCCTCGTTGTGCCCGAGCCGCCGGTAGCAGTACATGTCGATCACCACGTCGCGCCGGAACCGGGTACGGAACTCCATCGCCACATCGACCACCTGCGCGACGGCTTCAGGATCCTCGCCGTTCACGTGGAAGATCGGAACTTGCAGCATCTTGGCGACATCGCTGGCGTACGTCGTGGACCGGCCCTGCTCAGGCTCGGTGGTGAACCCGATCTGGTTGTTCACGATTACGTGCAGCGTGCCGCCCGTGGCGTAGCCTGGTAGCTGGCTCAGATTGAGCGTTTCCTGGACGACGCCTTCGCCCGCGAACGCAGACTCGCCGTGGATTAGCACGGTCATGCCGAGTTCGTGATTCTCGTCGCCGAAACGGTCCTGCTTCGCGCGCATCCTGCCGATAGCTACTGGGTTCACGAACTCCAGGTGCGAGGGGTTGAAGCACAGCGACAGGTGAATGTCGCGTCCCGACTGGCAGGTCCAGGTGCCCGAATAGCCCAGGTGGTAGCGGACGTCGTCGACGTACTTCTCTTCGCCCTCGATCGCGGAATCGTCGAACTCGAGAAAGATGTTCTTTTCGCGTTTGCCGAGGATGTTCGCCAGAACGTTGAGCCGGCCACGGTGTGCCATTCCCATCACGATCTCGCGCACCCCACCGTCGCCGGCGCGTTCGAACGCGAGATCCAGCAGGGGGATCAGGCTCTCGGCGCCTTCGAGAGAGAACGTCTTGGCCCCGACGAATTTGCGGCGAGTGAAATCTTCGAAAATCTCGGCATCCGTGAGGCGCGTCAGAATCCGTACCTGTTGTTCCCAGGACAGGTCGATTCGATTGCGCGAAACCTCCATGCGCTCCTGCAGCCAGATGCGCATCTCGCGGTCGTCGATGTGCATGAACTGGGCGCCGATGCTGCGGCAATACGTCTCGCGCAAGTGATCGACGATGTCGCGGAGCGAGCGGCGGTTCGGCCCCGGGATCGATTTGGTCGAGAGTTGCTGATCCAGGTCGTCGGCGCTCAGGCCCCACGTCTCGAGTTCGAGTTCGGGGTTGCCGGGTCGCGGTCGCTCCAGCGGATCGATCGACGCCGCCAGATGCCCGCGCACTCGGTAGCCGCGAATCAGCTGATCAACCTTGTCCTGCAGCCGAGTGGCGGCGAGCGCATCGGAGGCGTTCACCTCAGCGGGCAGGCTCACGTGTCCGTTCGAGGCGCCGGCCACGCGAATCGGCGCAGCGACAGGTCGCCAGTCGGACGGCGGGGTCGGGTCGTTCGAGTCGAAGTACTCGCGCCATTTCGGATCGACCGAATTCGGGTCGCGCCGATACGCGGCGTACAGGCTTTCGACGTACGCGAGGCTGTCGGAGTTCATTGAGGGCCAGGGCGGAGCATCCTGGAGCCGCGACGCGGGAGAGGCGCGGCCGGCGATGCACTTTGGTGCAGTCGATGAGTGCATAGGCTACAACGAAAACACGCACATCGATGGTCATCGATGCCGAGATTCGGCGTTAGTTCCGGCGCGCCATGCGGTCGTGGATCCAGGTCAGAGCCTGGTCAACGGCGGTTTGCAGGACGGTGGCTACCTCGGCGGCATCATCTACGTCGCCGACCACGAGTTGCAGTTCCTCTTCCTTGCGCTCACCGACGTCTACGAGCTGTAGACGAAGGTCCATTCGCCGCGGCTCCGAAACCTGAAGTTCGCGTAGCTCCATCCGCACGAGGAAGTCGATTGCGCTTCGGTACGGGGCGACGGTCACGGTCGGGTCCTGCTCGAAGGCGTGGCCCATCGAGCGCCAGATCGGCCGCAGTGTGAGCTGGGCCTCGAGATCTGGTGCCAGAGGCTTCGGCAGACCGAGTCGCGGACCTCGCAGGAGCGCCTCTCGGCCCTGAGGCTCGACGGAGCCTTTCTCCAGTTCACTAAGGAAGCGACGTGCATCGCCGCCGACTCGCCTCAGCCGCAGCGCGTGGGTCCAGGCCGCCGATGGATCGTTGAGCCGCAGCGCCAGGCCCGCCAGTCGGCTCCGGGCCGCGGGAGTGCCCGGACTCAGCCACAGGGCTCGTTCCATGGCGGCGCGTGCCGGTCCGAGTCGTCCCAGTCTTTCGAGCAGTACCCCGCGGCCGAAGGCCGGGACGGCAAGATCCGGCGCCAGCTGGCTTGCCACGTCGAGCATGGCGAGTGTTTCTTCGGGGGCGCTGCCTTGCAGCTCGGTAGCGCGGCGTAGGGCACCGCGAACAGCACGATAGTCGGTGTTGGTGCGATACACGCCCGGCTGAGTTACCACCTGATGGTCCGCGTCGATCTCGACCCGGACGCCGTGCCAACCCTCCTCGACGGGCTGCGGGGTTCGGTACCCAAGCACGTAATAGCCGCGGAGCAGGGCGAGCACGTCCTCGTAGCCGTCTTCGATATCGCGCTGGCTCACCAGTTGGCCGCCGGATACTCGCGAGATCTCGGCGAGCTGATCTTGAAGCGACTCGCCGTAGTCCGCGTCGGCTCGGTAGGCCTGGAGGCTCAGGTATCGGCTGCGTCGCGGACGGTCGCCGGCCATACCCACGGCTACTGAGAAAACAGGTCGTCCCGCTTCGTGACTGGCCAGGAGGACGTCGGCGTATTGGAGCTCGGATCCGGTGTCCTCGCCGTCACTCAGTACTACGATGGCGGCCCGGCGCTGATTGACATCATCCGCGCCCAGCGGGAATCCGCAGCCACGACCTGTGCCCTGGGGCGGCTCGATGAAGCTGTAGTCGGGCGCCCGCGCATCGAGTGCTGCGTGGGCGTCGCGCAGCGCGTCGTAGAGCCTGGTGGACCAACCGTACGGATAAGAGTTGACCAGGTCGTGAATTGCCGGGTCGTCCGCGGCTCCCCAGACTCCAGGCCCCACGGCGCTCTGGAAGGGCAACAGGTAGACGCAGTCATCTGGTCCGAGGGAGTCGAGGAACTGCTCGGCGGCCTCGCGGGGCTTCGGGTCGGGCCACTCCGCATCCACGCTTGCGCTGAAGTCGATAACGATGGCGAGGTCGAGCGGAATGTCGGACGGCGCGAGTACCACATCGAGGTCGAGTTCAGCGCCGTCCTCGAACACGCGGAAGTCCTCGCGCTCGAGGCCCGCTACCGGCTGGCCGGCCTCATCGAGAACGGCCACCTTGATCCGAGTGATATCCACGCCTGAGCGGAAGATGGGGCGTTGATCCTGCGCGGCCGCCCCCAATCCGATGGTCGCCGCGAGCGCCGCACACGCAAGTTGCGCGGCGCCGCGGCGCCGCTGTGCATGGTGTTGCTTCGTAGTCGGTCCGCCGTGCATCGCGACAGTATGCACCGCGTGCACGCGTCAGAATGCGAGGCGCGTTGCCCGAACCGTCATCTCGAACGCGTGGCGGCGATCACGGCGTTGAGCAGGCCGCGCAGCACCGGCGTGGTCGGGCGATCGAACAGGTTCCAGCTATTGACTACCGCAATCAGGTCATGCTCCGGCAGCACCAGCAGGTACTGGTCGCCGAATCCCATTGCGGCCCAGACCTCGACGCCACCAGTGTCGGGACGCCACCACTGGTAGCCGTAGCCCCAGCCGGCACCGTTCACGCGGTCGACCTGACGTTCAGTTGCCTCGCGCGCCCAGCCGGCGGGCAGCAGGCGCACCGTTTCGGCAGCGCTCGTCCAGCGCCCGTCCTGCAGCATGAGCAATCCGACTTTGGCGAGATCCGTTGCGTCGAGATAGAGGCCACCTTCCGTATCGGGCAAACCGGCAGGTGTGTGTTTCCAGTAGTAGTCGGTGATGCCGAGCGGCCCGAACAGATGTTGTTCGGCGTAGTCGGCGATCGTCACGCCCGTAGCGGCGCGCACAATCGCCGATATGAGGTGACTGCCGCCACTGTTGTAAACCCACTTGTCGCCCGGTGCGGCGTCCATCGGTTGATCGAGCGTGAACTGGACCCAGTCGTTGGATCGTTCCAGTTGGATCGTCGTGTTGGAGTCGCCTAGCGGGCGATCCTGTTCGTGCCACTCGATGCCACTGCGCATCGTGAGTAGATCCGCGAGCGTGGCCTGGTGCAGTCGGCTATCGACGGTCGACAAGTCGTATGCCTTCAGGAAATCGACCAGCGTGGCGTCGATTCCCGGTAGCTCACCGCGATGAATGGCGGCGGCGAGCACAGTGCTTGCGATGGACTTCGTTACCGACTGCAGCGAGTGAACGCGGCGCCCCTGATACCAGGGGTGGAAGTCGGGGTGCAGGTAGTTGAAGTCGTGCAGGTCATCGTCGGAGTCGCAGCTGTCCCAGCCGCAGCCGAGGTCGTTGACGACTCCGCGACTGATGCTCTGGTAGTCGTTGTCGTAGCTCGCGTCGACCACCAGTTGGCGGTTGCGCACGATCACCAGACGGTCGACTAGTCCGTACCGTCCGTTTCGAATGGCGGCGTCGAATGCCTCGATTGGGTCGGGGTCGATTCCGACTTCGAGCATGGTGGCGCGGGGCCAGTCCCATCCCGCAACCTGACCCGCAGCACTGGCGGACGCGAACGCCGCGCTCATGCCTGCGAGTAGCAGCGCGGCGACGTGCCAGCGTCGCATCAGGCTCCCGCCCTGCGGGCGAGCAAGTTCTGCAGCGGCTGCCGGCGCCGGCGTGCAACACGCAGTCGCACGTTCGACTCGAGTCGAACCTCGTAGTCGCCGCGCCCCAGCGATCGGATCTCACGAATGCGATCGATACGCACGATCGTTGAACGATGGATACGCACGAACTCGGCGGGATCGAGGGTCGCCTCGAGTTCCTTCAGGCGCTCACCCACGAGGTGCTCGCCGCCGTCGACGTGCACAGTCGAGTAGTCACCTGCCGCGGCGATCCAATCGATCGCGTCGACGTCGAGCAGTCGACGGCTCCCGTTGGTGCCGCTCACGAGCGTCGATCGATAGGACGTTTCTTGTGCCTCGGTGTCGTCCTGGGAGCGGGGGCGCAGCCAGTGTGCTGCGGCGATCAGCACCGCGCACACCGCGGTGTTCAAATGCAGCCAGCGCAGTCCGTTCGCGACAATCTGTCCCCCCACGTATTCGATCGGGATCGCGCCCGTCGCCATCATGGTCAGCGCCCATGCACCGTTCAGTACGAACGTCGTGCTCAGGGCGGCCAGTGAGTAGAACGCAAGCCGTCGCGACGAGACGCGCGGACCAAGCGGCCAGCGGCGCACCGCCGCGAAGGCCACCAGCGTGATCGGCACCCAGCAGAGCCCGGCCACCACCGGCGACTGCACCAGCGCGGCGAAGTTGCGAGGTTGACCATCCCATCCCGCGGCTAGCCACCATGTGGCAGCGGTGAATAGCCCCACACCCAACCACCCAAGTGTCAGAACGGCGACGCCGGGAATGGTCAGCGGGTTGTAGTCAGCGAGCGGCCTCGACATCACGGGCATCCGGGGATCGGAAGAGCCCATATTCGGTCACGGCGCGGATTTCGTCCAGGCGCCGCGTCTCGCCGGTTGCGTAGAGTTGGATGAACTCACCGCCGCCGGCGTAGCTCCGCAGCCACGCGACGGTGCCGTCCACCTCATTGCTGGCGAGCACGGTCACGTCCACGCCGCTGTCGAGACGCGATCCGGCGACCCACCAGGAGGTGAGCCCGCGTGCTCTTCCCTCTTCCGTAGGCCACGTGCCGTACTGATCGGTGTTGTAGGCCGAGTGGTCGACATCGAGGATTGCCGCTGGTCGACTTCGATCGACCCCCGTGACCTGACCTTCTTCGTTCGACACGAAGAACCCGGGCGCGTGTCCCAGCCACACCACACGCCCTCCGTTGTCGAGGTAGCGCCGCAGCAAAGACTCGCTCTCGCCCGCGTAGGCCGAGGTCCAGCCGTCGATCGCGAAGACAACGGCACTCACGGGCGCCATCGGCAATGCGGGCGTGAAGGAACGACGCGAGCCCCTCCATGTCGAGCATCTCGTAGCCGCGCGAGGTGAAGTAGTTGGTGATCATGGCGTGAGATGGCGCCGAGCCTAGCGCCGATCGTTCCGCGACGGCCGCGTCACCGAACACGCGCAAGAGCGGCGCCGCTTCAGCGCCCAGTCGATGGGCTCGGACATAACCGTCATCCGCGCCGAAGTAGAGCATGTTGCGCCTGAGCGATGGGACTCCCGACGTCGAGTCGCCAGATTTCGCGGCCGTCGGCCGCGGCGACCCCGTATACGTGCCCGTCGGTGGAGGCGACGATCAGTCGGTCATTCCACGGCATCGGCGTGGCGCGTACGGGACCGTCCGTGGCGAAGCGCCAGGCCAGCTCTCCGAGCTGCGGCTCGGCAGGTTGCCCGGGGCTCTGCGCAGCAGCCGTGGCCTTCGACGGAAGCCCTGGCAGCGCGAGCGCGAGCACGGCGAGCCAGACGCTACCGAGAACGCGGTACGAACGGGGTGAGCGAGCGAGGCGACGGTGTCCCATGGTGGCTCCAGCGAGAAGGATGGTCGAGAGTGGGGGAGCCGCGTGCTGCCATCGTCAGGGGTGTTCAGCGCCCTGGGCAAGGGGCTGCACCGCGCGGATCGGCCAACGGGCCTGCTCGATCGGTGAACGGGATCGACGAGCGGTAACTTGTTAATGCCTGCAATGTGGTTATTATTAATGTCTGCAATGTAGTTATTACTCAGCGAGGAGGGCTCGATTGCGACGTCTCGGCGAGTTCGAACAGATGCTGCTCTTCGCAGTGCTGCGTCTCGGCGACGGAGCTTACGGTACGGCGATTCGCCAGGAGATTGCTTCCCGTACCGCGCAAGATCTCTCGCCTGGCGCGGTCTATACCGCACTCGAGCGCTTGGAGACCCGTGGCTACGTAGCGTCCTGGTTCGGTGAACCTACGCCCGAGCGTGGTGGCAAGCGCAAGCGCTTCTATCGTGTCGAGGCAGCCGGCGCCACTGCCTTGAATCGTGCCTACCGGGCTCTGCTCGCGATGGGCGAGGGGCAAGCTGAGCATCTCGACCTCCTGGAGCGCGGCATTGAGTAGCGCGGAGCCGCCTCGTCTGACCACGCGACTCCTCGCTCTTCTTCTCCCGGGGCGGGTCTTTGAGGCCGTCGCCGGAGACCTGGAAGAGGAATTCCGTGAGCGCCTGCGCCACACGTCGCCACGGAGAGCGGGCGCCTGGTACCGCCGCCAGGCAATCCGCTCGATCGTCACTTGCTGGCGCGGCAGCCGCCCCGCCGTTCGAACCTCCCCACGTGATCGAGGTGGTCCGTTGCAGGATCTATCGCTCGACGTTCGCTTCGCACTCCGCTCGTTCACCCGGAATCCCGGCCTGGTGGTCCTGGTGACGTTGACTCTCGCGTTGGGCATCGGCGCCACGACTGCCATCTTCACGGTCCTGGACGCCACGCTCCTTCGGCCGCTGCCCTATTCCGAGCCCGAACGTCTCGTCGCGGTCTATGAGGAGAACGACGCCAGAGGCTGGACCTGGAACCAGGCCTCGCCCGCCAACTTCCTCAGCTGGCGCGAGCGCAGCACGACGTTGGAGGACATCACGGCGCACGGGTTCCGCGTGGGGTGGGCGTTTGCGGGGCCCGATGACCGCGCCGAGTGGCTCGACGGTGCCACGGTCTTCCACAACTTTTTCGAGGTGATGGGGGCTCGTCCTGTGCTGGGGCGCGGGTTCGTCGATGACGAGGTCTGGGGCGGTGCGAGAGTGGTCGTGATCAGCCACGGCCTTTGGCAGCGCGCCTTTGGGGGAGACCCTGAAGTCGTTGGCCAGATCATCGCCCTCGATGAGATCGAGCGCGAGATCGTGGGCGTAGCGCCACCGGGATTCGCTTTCCCTGATACCGGGATCGACGTGTGGGCGCCCTTCCGCTGGAGTCGCGAGAACGTCGAGGCGGCGTGGTTCCGCCGTGCGCATTTCATCTGGCCGGTTGGAAGATTGGCTCATGGTGTCGACGAGAGCACGGCACATGCCGAGATCCAGACGATCGCGGCGGGTTTGCAAGCCGAGTACCCCGAGACCAACGAATCGATGAGCGCCGGTGTGGTCTCCCTTCAGCGCTGGGTCGTCGGCGATACGCGTCGGCCGCTGCTGATCCTCGGGCTCGCGGTATCGGCCGTGCTCCTCGTCGCGTGCGCCAACATCGCGAACCTCCTGTTGGCGCGGGCCACGGGACGTCGTCAGGAGTTGGCAGTACGCAGCGCACTGGGCGCGGGCCGGGCGCGACTGGTTCGCCAGTTGCTCACCGAGAGCGTGTGTCTGGCGGCGCTCGGTGGCGCCGCCGGCGTCGGGGTGGCCGCGTTGATGACGCGTGGTCTGGTGTTGCTCGCTGGGGAGGCGATTCCGCCGACCAGTCCGGTCACCATGGATGCCCGTGTGATGGGTTTCGCGTTGTTCATCACTCTTGCGACTGGCCTCGGTTTCGGTCTCTTCCCGTCACTTCAGCTCGGTTGGGCACGGTTATCGGAGGTCATGAACGAGTCATCGCGCAGCGGGTCAGCTGACCCGAGGCCTGCGCGGGCGCGCAACCTGCTGGTAGTCGCCGAGGTCGCGCTGGCGGTCGTGCTCGTGGCTGGCGCCGGACTGATGCTACGGAGCCTGGACGCGCTCTACGCGGTCGATCCCGGGTTTTCGCTCGACAATCTCGTGACGGCGGAGTTTGAGCTGCCGGGCTCTCGATACGGCGATCAGGTGGCGGTGGAAACGTTCTTCGACGAACTCGTGGATCGACTTGTCGCGACGCCCGGGGTCGTGGGAGTCAGCGCCACAGACACACTTGCGCTCGAAGGAACGCGGTGGACAAGCGACTTGTTCATCGATGGTCGTCCACCGGCCGACACGCCGTACATCTTCAATCGTCGGATCGTGGACCATCGTTACTTCACGACGCTCGGGGTTCCTGTGCTCCGAGGCCGGTCGTTTACCGCGGCCGATGGCCCGGACACGCCCGACGTCATCATCATCAATGAAACGCTGGCCGGCCAGGTGTTCCCGGGCGAAGACCCCGTGGGGGAACGGATCCGCTTCGGGGACGATGACGACGACCCTTGGCTCACGGTCGTGGGGGTTGTTGGATCAGAGCGAGTCGAGGGTCTAGACGCGAACCCGTGGGGAGAGATCTACCTCACCACCCGGCAGGAGCCGATCTGGTACCTCAACTTGCTCGTTCGCGGGGCGGCAGGAGGGCAGGCCGAGGCCGCAGTTCAGCGCGAACTCGCTGCACTCGACCCCCTGGTGCCGATCATTCGCTTCCGTCCGTTCGAGGAAATCGTCAGCGGCTCGCTCAGCATGGAGCGGCTGCTCACCACCCTGCTCACGGCCTTCGCCGCGGTCGCCTTGTTGCTCGCGGCCATGGGGCTCTACGGCGTGCTGGCCTACAGCGTTGCCCAGCGAACCCGAGAGATCGGCATCCGAGTTGCGCTGGGCGCGCGCGGCGACGATGTGTTGCGCATCGTCGTGAAGCGGGCGTTAGTGCTCGTCGTTACGGGCGGTGCATTGGGAGCGGCCGCTTATGGCGCCGTCGCCAGTACCTTCAGGGCGCTGCTGTTCGAGGTCTCCCCGGGAGACCCGCTGACGCTCGGCGGGGTGCTGCTGGTGATGCTGGCCACGGGCTTCGCGGCCGCCTATCTCCCGGCACGTAGAGCCACCCGCGTCGACCCGGTCGAGGCTTTGCGCTCGGAATAGGCCGCCTCGCATGAGGTGATGACGAGGCGGGCTAGTTGCTCAGAGTCTCGCTGGTCGTGCCGATTTCGAAACTCTTCACGCTCCAGCTGAACGGGTTGATCAGCACCATCTCGACGCGAGCGGGAACACGTCCGGTGGGAGTATCGACCCACGCGTCAACCTCGGCCACGGCAAACAGGAACCGGTAGCCGTAGGAGCCCTGGATCATCGCGACATCCTCGCGGTTCCAGTCGCCCATCTCGGCGATTCTGTCGATTCCCACGGAGAAGGGGCTCACCGCCACCATCATCGCCAGAATGAGACAGCAGTAGGCTCCCAAGCCGATCAGGCCGCGCCGGAACCTTCGGCGACCCTCCGGAGATCGGTCAGTGAGTCCCGTGCGGACACCAGCACGACTAAAAGCGATCCATATACCTTGCATGCCTGCATCCTACTCGCGCCCGACCGGCGGGTCCAAGGAGTGCCATGAAGGTTGTGCCCTGTCCGACAGTCGCAGGACCGGCGGACCTAGCGTCCGCCCTCTTCGGTCTCCTGCGGCACGATGACAGCCGGCAGGTCGCCCAGCATCGAGTTCAACTGCGCGAGCGAGCCATCGATGATTGCTTGAAGCGCTGCCTTGTGCGATGACAGATCGCTCTGCAGCTCGTTCATCACTGTGAGCTGTCCATCGGTCGGCGGGGCTTGGGTGCCCATGACTCCGAACATCACCGAGCGAATTTCTTCGCTCGTTCGCGGGTAGTCGCGGTAGCCCATCGCGCCGACGGGTCGGCGGACCTTGTTGTCCAGGTTGGTCAGTTCTTCGATCGTGGTGCCGATCGCTTCCTGCACCTGCTCGACGTCGGTGCGGCTCGTCTGCTCGACGTTATCGTTGAGACTGTCGAGCTGGCCATCCAGGCTGGAGATACGGTCCACCAGCCGGTTCGCCTCACTCGTCATGTCGACGAGTTCCTGAGCGGTGTTGACCAGGGCCTCCATCTCGCCCGCGCTCATGTCGGCACGCGGATCCCAGCGCAGATCGAAGGTCGTGTCGCCCTCGCTGTCGCCGGCCTTCACGGTGGCGGTGTACGTGCCGGGAAGTGCCGGCGGTCCGAAGCGGGAGAAGCGGGCGAAGAAACCGCCGCCGCCGCCGGCTGACCTCGACGGCTGCGGGCCCGCCTGACGCAGGCTCCACACCGCACGGTTCACGCCGGCCTTGGCGTCCTGTACCGGGAAGCTCTGTACGGTGTTGCCTGCGGAGTCCGCGATGGTGACATTCACCGGACCTTCAGGGTCTTCGCCGAGCCAGAAGTTGATGTAGGCACCCGCCGCCGGGTTCTCGCCGTAGAACACGCGCTGGCCCTGCGAGGCGTCGGAGTTCCAGTTGTTCCACCATGTGGCAGTGCGTGCCGAGAACACGTGGAGGTCCTTCGACATCGAACCGTCGCCGGTTTCGAAGACCTCGGCGAGCTCTTGCAGCGGAGCGACGTCGTCGAGGATCCAGGCGCCGCGACCATGCGTGCCGATCACGATGTCGTTGTAGGGCTGCTGGATCTTGATGTCGCGCACGGACACGCGCGGCAAGTTGAGTCGCAGGTCGTGCCACTCGTCACCACCGTCGAACGAAACCTGGATACCGCGCTCCATGCCCACGTAGAGCACATCGGGGTTGCGTGGATCCTCGCGGATCACTTTGGCGTAGTCGTTCGCCGGGAGGCCATCAGACAGGTCGGTGCAGGTGGCGCCGTAGTCGTCGCAGCGCCAGACATGCGGGGTGAAGTCGTCCAGACGGTGCTGGTCGACTGCAATGTACGCGCGCCCGTTGACGCTGTGCGACGTGTCGATCTTCGCGACCCATGCCTCGGGCATGAAGTTCGGAAGGTTGTCGTTGATCAACGTCCAGTTGTCGCCGCCATCGCGGGTCACGTGGACGTTACCGTCGTCGGTACCCGCCCAGATCACGCCGGCCTCGGTGCCCGACTCACGCACGGTCAAGATCGTCGCGTGGAACTCGGCCGCCGTGTTATCGAAGTAAATCTCGCCGCCTGAGTCGAGCAGCTTCTCCTCTTCAGCATTCGACAGGTCCGGGCTGATGATGTCCCACGATTGGCCGTAGTCGTTGCTCTTGAAGAGAACGTTACCGCCCCAGTAGACGGTGCTGGGGTCATGCGGCGAGATATGGATCGGCGCATCCCAGTTGAAGCGGTACTTCGCCTGGTACATGCCCTGGCCGGCCGAACCGAACATCCGGGGATACGGCTCGATCGAACGCGTGAGACCGGTCTGCGTGTTCGTGATCCGCAGGTAGCCGCCCTGGGCATTCGAGTAGACGAGATGCGGTCGTCCAGGGATCGGGACGGTGTAGAAACCGTCACCGCCCGACACCGTGTACCACTCGTCGTCGAGGATGCCGCCGCCGCCGAAGCCAGCATTCATGGTACGGCTCGGGCCACACCAGTTGCCGTTGTCCTGCAGGCCGCCGCAGACCCAGTAGGGGTCCCGGTCGTCGACGAAGATCTGATAGTACTGTGCCAGTACCACGTTCTTCATGACGTCCCAGTTATCGCCGCCGTCTAGCGAGACCTGCCAACCGCCATCCGATCCGTTGATCACGCGGTCCCCGTCTGCCGGGTCGATCCAGATCGCCTGGTGATCGCCGTGGATGCCTTGGCCCACCGAATTGAAGGTGCGGCCGCCGTCCGTGGATTTGTAGAGACCGCCCGAGAGCGCCCAGACGATCTCCGGATTGCTCGGATCCGCGAACACGTCGCTGTAGTAGAACGGGCGGAAATTGATGCTCTTGTTGTCGCTCACCACGCGCCAGTTGGCGCCGGAATCGTCGGAGCGGAAGAGCGTGCCCTTGGTTGGAGTCTCGGTGATCACGTAGACGGTGCTGGGGTCGCTCTGCGCAACGGAGATACCGATGCGAGCCATCGGTTCGTCAACGACGTTGACCTTGTTCCAGGTGTCGCCACCGTCCTTCGTCTTGTAGACCGCGGTTTCGCCGCCACCATCGCGGAAATGCCATGGCTGACGTCGGAACGTCCACATCCCGGCGTAGATCTCGCGCGGGTTGCTGAGGTTCATATCGAGATCGGAGCAGCCGGTGTCCGCGTCGATCGACAGAACGTGGTCCCATGTCTGGCCGCCGTCGCGCGTGCGGTAGACGCCGCGCTCGTCGTTGGCGCCCCATTCATGGCCCATGGCGCAAACGTAGGCAGTATCGGCGTCGTTCGGGTGAACGTTGATCCGCTTGATGCGCTCGGTGTTGTCGAGTCCGAGATGGGTCCAGGTGTCGCCACCATCGGTGGAGCGCCACACGCCGAGACCGTAGGAAACGGAGTTGCGCGGGTCGCCTTCGCCCGAGCCCAGGTAGAGAACGTTGTGATCGGACGGCGCAACCGCGATCGATCCGACCGAATAGGCCTCTTCGTCCTGCCATTGGCCGGCGAAAGTGTTGCCGCTGTTGGTGGTCTTCCAGAGACCGCCGTCGGCACCGCCGAACCAGAAAGTCTTGTTGTCGCCGGGCAGACCCTGAACAGCCGTAACGCGGCCGCCCATGTTGGTTGGGCCGATGTTGCGCCAGGCCATGGACGAGAACGCTTCGGTAAGCGTGGCGTCGTCTTGCGCGGCTGACGGAACGGCAACTGCGAGAAGAAGCAGTAGGCAAAGGGCGGCGCTTTTGCGCATCGAAACCTCCCGAGACTCATGCACGAGGGGCGGGACGTTCACCGCGCCTACGGTGAGCGTCATTTGGAGGGCGCTACGACCTGATGACCGTCGCCGGAGCGACTGGATTGTTGCCCGCTGGTGAGCGAAGGGCAACCCGAGGCGACGGTGCTCCGGGTAAGATTGGCTCGACTCCATCGCGCCCATCAGGGCGAGCCCCGAGGCACACCAGCAACTCGTGACCACCGAACTCGCCCTCGTACTCGGCTATGCCCTGGGCCTTGTGGCCCTCGGGATATTGATCGGCCGCCGCGTCGGTTCGGCGAAGCAGTTCTTCGTCGCCGGACGGAGTCTGGGCCCGGTTCTGCTGGGAGCGACTCTGCTGGCAGCGAATATCGGTGCGGGTTCAACTGTGGGCGCCGCAGCCCTCGGCTACGAGTACGGCATCTCGGCCTGGTGGTGGGTTGGCTCGGCCGGCATCGGGACATTGTTGCTGGCGTTTTGGGTGGGGCCGGCAATCTGGCAGACAGCGCGCGACCACGATCTGCTCACGGTCGGGGACTATCTGGAGTGGCGCTACGACGCCCGTGCCCGATTCACGGCGACCCTGTTGCTCTGGGCGATCTCGCCGGCTGTTCTAGCGGCGCAGCTCATCGCGGTTGCGTTCATCCTGAACGCCGTGGCGGGTGTGCCGCTTCTTTGGGGAGCGGTGATCGCCGGCGTGGTGGTGACCGTCTACTTCACGGCGGGCGGCCTCGTTTCCTCCGCCTGGGTCAATCTCGTGCAGTTGGTGGTCCTCGGAATCGGATTGGTCGTTGCGATTCCGGTGGTTGCTGACCGCGCCGGCGGCTGGTCGGCCGTCGTGTCGACGTATGGGCTCGAGGCGGAGTTCGACGCGCTGGTCCATTCGTACGGACCGGGTTGGCACTACGCGATCTTCTTGGTTCCCGCCTTCATGGTTTCTCCGGGCCTGCTCCAGAAGGTGTACGGAGCGCGTGACCCGCGGGCGATCCGACTCGGTGTCGGCATCGCCGGTATCGCCTTGCTTCTGTTCGCGGCTGTACCGGTCTACCTGGGGATGTACGGCCGGGTGTGGGACTCCTCCTTGGTCGGCGACGCCACGAGTTTCGCTCTCCCCACAGTGCTGACCCTGGGCATGCCGTTGCTCCTGGGTACGCTCGGGCTGGCCGCGGTCTTCTCGGCCGAGATCAGCTCCGCCGATGCGGTGCTGTTCATGTTCTCGACGTCGTTGTCCGAGGATCTCTACCGCCGCTTCGTGAATCCGGACGCGAGCGACGCCGAGGTGCTCCGCGTAGCGCGTGTGGGCGCGATTCTCGGTGGAGTAGCGGGGACCGCGCTGGCCGTCGGCCTGGGTTCCGTGATCACTGCTCTGCGGATTTTCTATGGACTGCTGTCGGTTGGACTCTTCGTGCCGGTGATTGGCGGATTGCTATGGCGACGGGCCGGCGGCGCCGCCGGGGTTGTCGCGACGTTGGGCGGCATTACCGGCTATCTCGTCGGGCACCTCGTGTTCGATCTGCCCGCTCGGGCCGCCTTGTCGCCGGCCTCACTAGGTCTGGCGGTGTCCGCCACCGCCTTCCTCGTAGCGGGCCTCGCCGCTACCGATAAGGCGCGCGCCGCCTAGTCCGAGCGCAGCGCGACCGTGGACCGGTGGTCTCGGCGACGGTTTTCGTTAAGGCCGCGGCCAATCCCGGCATTGCCCGCCGATTCGTCCAATACGGCGGTGGTCGACGACCGCTAGATTCAGGCTCGATGGATTCGATCCCTAAACTGCGGATGACAACGCGATGACGCATGCATGTGTAGCGCCTGCAGTGCTGGCCACGATGGTCTTGGCGCTGCCGGTTCAACAGCCGGTGGAACTCTCATTCAGCGCAGACGCTGGGTTCGATGCCGCCCTGGCCGAATACTCCGAGATCTGGGATGCCGAGGGGGGCCGAATCGGCGACACGCTCGAACGCATAAGCGGGATGCAGTTTCCCGTCAGCGCCGTGCGGGTTCAGGTGATTGACGGACCGAGCTGGGCCGGCAGGTCGAGCATGGGAATGCGCGCGACATACCCCGTTGCCACCAAGCGCGCTACGTTGGCGCACGAACTTGGCCACATCCTGATCGGTGATCGAATTCCCGACGACGCCGAGTTGGACCACCACTATGTGCTGTTCCTCTTTCTGTACGACACCTGGGTCGAGCTGTGGGGGGCTGAATTCGCGGTCGAGCAGGTAGCAGTCGAGAGTCAACGGCGTGGTGGCGTCGACTACGAAGGAATCTGGAAGCTTGTCCTCGAGAAGACAGAGCAGCAGCGGGCGAACGAACTCGAGACCCTGATTGCAGAGTGGGCGCCGGAAAACTGAGAACTCGCCTGTCGGAAGGACTAGTCGGATCTCAGGGCGACGGCGGGATCGACTGCGGAGGCCCGCCTCGCTGGCAGCAGGCCGGCGAGCAAGGCGAACAGTCCGAGAACAACCGCGACTGTCGTCAGCGTCACGGGGTCAGTCGCCGAAACCTCGTGCAAGAGGCTGCGGATGTACCGCGTCAGTCCGATGGTCGCCACGATTCCAAGAGCGATTCCGAGCAACAGCATCCGGCTGGTCTGACGAAGAACCATCGCCACAACGTTCTGTGCGGTGGCTCCCAATGCCATGCGTAGCCCGATTTCGCGCGTGCGCCGAGCCACGCTGAACGCGATCAGGCCGTAGATGCCCACGCAGCCCAGGATGAGCGCCACCGCGGCGAATCCCGTGATCAGAGCCATCGAGAAACGCTGCTGCTCCAAGGTGCGGTCCATGAACTCTGTGAGCGGTCCGATTCGATAGAGGGCGAGCTCGGCATCGGAGTCGCGCACCAGTTCCCGCAGCGTCGAGGTGAACGCCGTGGGATCGCCGGCGGTCTTGACCATCAGGTACATCGAACTGACGGGGTACTGTTCGAACGGTACATAGATGAACGGTTCCGGGTCCCGGTCGAGAGTCCATTGGCGCGCATCCTGTACGACGCCGACGATCGTGCGCTCCGTATCGCGCTCCTGCGAGTCGAGCGAGATGAAGAGCTGGAGGCGCTCCCCGACAGGGTCGCCGTCGGGCCAATACAACCGAGCGGCGGCCTCGTTGATGATCGCCACACGCTCGCCAGCCCAGTCGTCCCGCGCAGTGAAGCCGCGGCCGCGAGCCATTGGCGTGCTCAGTACGTCGAAGTAGTTGGCGCTTACCGGCTGAACGTACGCCGACGGATTGTTGCCGTCCTCCGACTCCGGTCGCCCCGGGAGGCCAAAGCTCCCACCGACCGAACCGCCGGCGAACGGGAGCAGCAATACGGAGCCGGCCGCGTCGACGCCGGGGCTTGCTTCGATTCGGTCCAGCAGGCTGGCGAAGTAGTTCTGATGCGACTCGCTGCCGATGTATTCGTCGCTGAGTGCCAGTCGGGCCGCCAGGATCCCGTCAGGATCCAGCCCCGGGTCCTCACCGAGTAGGTTGAGGAAACTGGTGATCAGGAGTCCGGCGCCGGCCATCAGCACTAGCGCCACTGCGACCTGCCCGACTACCAGCAGAGAACGGATGCGCTCGGCACCCTGCGCAGTGTTGCCTCGCGTGCTTCGTAGCCCCTCCGCGCTCCGACGTCGGCGTAGCGCTGGGATTGCGCCGCAGAGCGCGCCGGAGGCCAGCGTGGCAACGGTTGCGAAAGTCAGCGTCCAGGGATCGAGTCGTACCTCGCCGAGCCGTGGAATCGAGGCCGGTGCCAGAGCGACCAGGGCTCGCGTACCCCAGTCCGCCAGGATCAGTCCGACGATGCCACCGAGGGTGGCCAGGAGCATGGCCTCGGTCAGGAGCAACCGAACGATCCGTCCACGGCCCGCACCCAGCGCTGCGCGCAAGGCGAGCTCTTCTTCGCGTGTTGTGGCGCGAGCCACCAAGAGGCCGGCGACATTGGCAACCGCTACCAGGAGAACGAAGCCGCCAGCTGCGAGCATCGCGTACAACGACACCTGAACCTCGGCGATCGTGTCCTCGTGCAACGAGCGGACCCAGGCGTTCACACCGTCGTTGGTATCTGGGTAGTCGGCCGCGAGGCTTTCGCTGATCCGGGTCAGGTCGGCATTCGCCTCCGCGAACGATATGCCCGGCCGCAGTCGGGTCAGCGCGCTCATGTTGTAGCTGCCGCGGTTGTGCTGCGTGATGTCGAGGCGGAGCATCGAGAGCACCTGAGTGGTGTCCCGTTGCGGCATGCCGAAACCGGGCTCGAGGACTCCGATCACCTCCCAGTCAGTGCCGTCGAGACGGATGTGAGTTCCCACGACACCGCGATCCCCGCCGAACACGTTCTGCCATAGGTCGTAGCTGAGCATCACCCGAGGCGGTGCGCCCACCGCGTCGTCGTTGCGTTCGAACGGTCTGCCGTGCAAGGCCCTGATCCGCAGCAGGTCGCTGTATTCGTAGGACACGCGCCCGCCGACGAGGCTGTCGGGTTGATCGACACCAGAGAGGGTTGTTCGCCAGCCACGGAACAGACCGACGCCCTCGAGAGTGGTGTTCATCGCGGCCCAGTCGGTCGCGTTCACCGCACCCACGGCGCCGCGCTCGCCGGGGGACTCGCTACTGACCTGCCAGATGAAGGCCAGGCTCCCCGACTCGGGGAAGGGAAGTGGCTGAAGAGCGATGGCGTTGACCGCGGTGAATACAGCTGTGGTGGCGCCGATGCCCAATGCGAGCGTGGCGATCACGACTGTTGAGAACGCCGGGGCGCGGCGGAGGCTGCGGATGGCGAACAGCAGATCTTCACGAAGACTGGTGAGCATGCGAGACAGTTTCCGGGGTGGGGAGTCGGGGCGACGGGCGGCTGTAAAGGGCGTGGGCTGGAGAATGCCGGCGTGCTCCAGGCGGGCGCGAATGGACTCGGTTACGAGATCGCGCGCAACAGGAACCATCGCGGCAACCACGCCGCGCAGTCCGCGCAGGTGCCATCGAGCCTCCAAGTTGTCCTCGACGGCGATCGCAAGGTCCGTTGCGAAGCGCGCGCGGAACTCTTGCGGGTAGAGGCGCAGGCCGATTCGGTAGAGCCGCGCCCCGAGCCGAACGCTTGTGGGCCGCGGTGCGGTCATGTGCGTTCCAGGAGTTCGTTGGCCTGGCCGAGAGCGAGGATCTCCGACATTCGCCGGGCCTCTGCGGCGGCGACCTCGCGGCCGAACTCTGTGATGCGATAGTTGCGTCGCCGCTGGTCAGTCGTCTCGGCGGAGGACTCCGATTCGACTTCTCCGATCAGGCCGTCATCTAGCAGACGCGCGAGAATTCGATAGAGGGCGCCAGCCTGTAGGCGTCCAGTACCGGTCGACTGCGCAGGTGCATCACGCATGATCGCGTAGCCATGGGCGTCGCCGCGCAGAAGCACGAGGAGCACGGCGAATACATCGGGCTTGAGAGGGGTGAAGCGTTCCGGTTCGGTGGGCATCTTCCTGACTCGTCCATTGCTAGCGGCGCCATCGCAGTGTGTATTCACACCATGTGTATAGACAAAATGTCTATATATCAAATCCAACCAGTCCGCGAGCTGCCACGGCCACACCGGATCCGGCGGGCGGGTGGAAAGAGGCCAGGCGCGAGACTAGAGTCGCGGGAGTCGCCTTCAAGAGACCCCAGGGGAGAACTCGTGCGCAAACCCACTCGTGTCGTCTTGTCCTGCCTGATCTTCGCGCTGGCGTGGGGGCTCCATCCCGGGGATTCCACGGCGTTCGAGCAGATCGATGCGCTCTTCGTGTTGGACGCCTCCAGCTACGAGGACACCCTTCGTGCCGAGGAGGCGATCGAGCTTGCCGGCGGGCGGGTGGAGTTGATCTTCCCAAACCGTGTGATCATCGGTCAGATCGACCGGGCGAGCGTCGCGGAGCTGCGCCGCGACGACACGATCCAGGGAGTCGAGTTCGGCGAGGTGGCGCCGCGTGCTGGCCTTGCGCGCCCGAATTCGGAGGAGCGCACGGCGATCGATTTCTGGAACGAGTTGGTGACGGCTCCACCGGTTCAGCGCACCGAGCATCTCGAGCATTTCATGATGGAGGGCGCCGCGCGCCCGGCGCCCCCGATGCACCCATCGCTCCGCGCCCGGCTCAATGCCGAGCAGGTCCTGACGCCGAAGATGAGCGGCAAGATCGCTCTGATGGTGTTCTTCGTGGAGTCGGACGGCAAGATCGACCCCGAGACGGAGAACTGGGGCAATGACTGGAAGATGATCAAGAAACAGGTCGTCACGGGTCTCAAGTTCTGGACTTCGAACGCACCGAAGTCAGAGGGGCTCAAATTCGTGCTGAAGTTCACCAAGCCGAAGAAGGCCAAAGTCAGCTACGAACCGATCAACCGGTCGTCGAGCGAGGAGGGCCTGTGGATCTCTGAGCTCATGACGAAGAAGGGATTCCCCGATTCTCGTGTCGGCTCGGGCGCTACCTACTTCGACCAGGTCTTCGCGCACAACGCGAAGCTCGCAAAGAAGTTCAAGACGACGGGCGGGGCGGTGAGCGAGTTTGTCGTGGCGAGCAAGAACGATGCGGACCACAAGTTCACAGACGGCGCCTTCGGCTACGCGTATCTCGGCGGCTGGTTCACTGTCATGACCTACGGCAACAACGGCTGGGGGCCAGAGCGCTTCAATCTGGTGCAAGCGCATGAGAACGGTCATCTCACCGGTGAGGCTCTCGATGAGTACGCGTCTTCGGGCTGCTCATGTGGCGAAACCAACCCCAAGGGCGTCAAGAACAAGAACTGCGCCGCGTGCAGCGCCGCTTCGTGCGTGATGAAGGACAACAGCGCCCCGATCTGTAAGTGGACCCGGAAGCAACTCGGCTGGAAGAAGTGACTCCCACGCCACCCTCGTCCGATCGCCGCCGGTTCCTCGGTGTTTGCGCTGCGTTCGGTCTGGCAGGCACAGGCTTCCCGGAAGCACTTCTGGCACAGGCACAGCAGGCGCCCGAATCGCCGATTACTGCTGAGATGATCGCGTCGGCGGCGGACGTGGCAGGACTGGAATTTTCTGACGACGAGCGCGAGATGATGCGCGCCAGCCTTGCGCGCAACAGCGAGGCCTACGAAGCGATCCGTCAGATCGAGATCCCGAACGGCGTGGCGCCGGCGTTGCTGTTCGAGCCCGACTTGCCCGGGGTAGGCGCACCGATTCCCGAAGGTACCGATCGCGTGGTGGCCTCGACTCCCGCGGCGTCATCAAGGCCGGCCGACGACGATCTCGCATTCGCTGGTATCGCACGGCTGGCTCGCCTGATTGCGACGCGGCAGGTTAGCGCGACCGAGCTTACGGAGCTCTACCTGGCGCGTCTCGAGCGCTACGACCCTGAACTGATGTTCCAAGTCAATGCGACGGCAGATCGCGCACGCCAGCAGGCGGCCGTGGCCGATCGTGAGCTCGCCGCGGGTGACTCTCGAGGCCCTCTTCATGGCATCCCGTGGGGGCGAAGGACCTCTTCGCGGTCGAGGGATATCCGACAACGTGGGGTGCGGCGCCCTATAGAGATCAACACGTCGAGGGCAATGCGACCGTGGTGCAGCGACTGGACGACGCCGGCGCGGTCCTGGTGGCGAAGCTGACGCTGGGTGCGCTCGCGATGGGCGATGTCTGGTTCGGCGGCCGCACTCGCAATCCCTGGAATACTGAACAGGGTTCGAGCGGTTCATCCGCCGGGCCCGGATCGGCCACAGCTTCCGGATGCGTTGGCTTCTCGATCGGGACGGAAACGCGCGGCAGCATTGTTTCCCCGAGTACCCGCAATGGGGTCACAGGGTTCCGCCCCACCTTCGGGCGCGTGAGCCGGCATGGCGCGATGGCCTTGTCCTGGAGCATGGACAAGATCGGGCCCATGTGCCGCTCGGCCGAGGACTGCGCGCTGGTTTTCGCCGCAATCCACGGGGCCGACGGCCACGACCCGACCACCCGGACCACACCCTTCAGATGGGATGCCGGGCGTGATCCGCGCGAGATCCGCGTCGGTTTTCTGGAACGGGCATTCGAGGCCGGAGAGCGCTATGCCAACCGCGACCACGACCTCGAGACGCTACGCGTATTGCGCCAGGATCTCGGCCTTGAACTGCATCCGGTGAATCTACCCGACTTTCCGATCGACGCCCTCGGCTTCATCCTGACCGCCGAGGCGGCGGCGGCCTTCGACGAACTTACCCGTTCGGGTCGCGACGACGAGCTCACTCGCCAGGGGAGCGGCGCCTGGCCGAACATCTTCCGAAGCGCGCGGATGATCCCCGCAGTGGAGTACATCCAGGCGAATCGAGCCCGCGCGATGTATCAGGTGATGCTCGCCGACGCCTTCCGCGACGTCGACGTAGTCGTCGCACCGTCGTATCGACTCGGGATTCTCGGCGCGACGAACCTCACGGGTCAGCCGTGCGTTGCGGTTCCGAACGGGTTCACCGATGAAGGCACGCCTCTGAGCATCTCGTTCCTCGCGAATCTGTATCAGGACGCAGAGGCCTTGCAGATTGCTCATGCCTATCAGCAGGCCACCGATTTCCACCTGCGGCGGCCGCCTCTCGCCTGACGGACGTTCGCGCTGCAGGTCGATCGCGTAGAATCGGATCAATGAACGCCTCCGATCGCGACGTGCGGATCATCACGATCTGCCTGCTCATACTTACGGTCTTCGCCACCGGCGTCGTGCTGTCCGAGCTCCGCGCGGTCCTCGTGCCCTTTGTCCTGGCACTGTTCATCACCATGGGGCTGGCGCCTCTGATTCACGTGCAGATCGTGCGACTGCAGTTTCCTCGCACTGTCGCGATCATGACGTCGATCTCCGTGGCGATGCTGGTCCTTGTGCTCGCTGGCATCATCACGTCGGTCACCGTTGCGGGGATGATCCAGAACGCACGTCAGTATCAGCAGCAGATCAGCCTGTTCGTGGCGAATGCGCTGGAGAGCCTGCCCCTGGACGAGTGGGGCATCGACGAGAGTCAGTTAGTTGGGCTCGTGCCGGCGCAGGTTGGCGGCGCGGTGGTCGGCGTCGGGAATGCCGTCATCGACATTCTGTCCAACGGCATTCTGGTGGTCGTGTTCGTCATCTTTCTGCTCATCGGTCGCACCGCGGCCGGGCCGCGCGGCAGTACCTGGAATGAAGTCGAGACGCGTGTGCAGCGCTATCTGGGTATCAAGTTCCTGGTCTCGCTAGTCACTGGATTCTCGGTCGGCTTCGTGCTCCAGGTACTCGGCGTTCCCTTCGCGCTGATGTTCGGACTGATGTCCTTTATGCTCAACTTCATCCCGTCGGTGGGTTCGATCGTCGCGACACTGCTGCCGCTGCCGGTGGTCATGGTGGACCCCTCGTTGAGTTCAACGACGGCCGTCCTCGCGATCGTCGTGCCTGGCGCGATTCAGATGACGATGGGCAACTTCATCGAGCCCAAGATCTACGGCGAATCGCTGGGCCTGCATCCGGTGGTCACGCTGATGTCGTTGGTTCTCTGGGGCACGCTCTGGGGCGTTGTCGGCATGTTCCTCGCAGCACCGCTCGCCGCGATCATCCAGATTTTCCTTGGGCGCCTCGAGCACACCAGGCCTTTCGCGGAGGCGATGGCAGGTCGCCTGGACCCGCTACTTGGAGACGACTAGATGCGCCTGTACGACAGCTCCGTGTCCGGCAATGCCTACAAGGTGCGACTGTTGCTGGCGCATTTAGACATTCCCTTCGAGCGCATCGAGTTGAGCGTGGTGGATCGGAGCAATCGGGCCGATGTCATCGGCGGCAAGAATCCCGCCCTTCGCATCCCCGTTCTCGAACTCGACGACGGCACGACGCTGGCTGAGTCCAACGCGATTCTCATGTACCTCGCCGAGGGCACTGAATATCTGCCCGAGGGGCGCCTCGAGCGAGCGCGGGTCCTGCAGTGGCTCTTCTTCGAGCAATACGATCACGAACCGAACATCGCGGTTGCGCGATTTCTGCTGCACTACGCCGAGGCACCGGACCCCGAGGTGATCGTCGCCAAGCAAGAAGGTGGTCGCCGGGCGCTGGCCGCGATGGAGACTCGGCTCGCCGGGCATAATTTCCTCGTGGGCGACGGCTACTCCGTCGCCGATATCGCTCTCTACGCGTATACGCACGCCGCGGGCGAAGCCGGGTTCGATCTCGCGGAGTATCCGGGCGTTGCTGCCTGGTGCGAACGCGTGGCGGCACAGCCGCGGCACATCCTCATCACGGACTAGCGCCTTCCGACCCTCGCGCTCGGTTGTGTCCAGTGGGCGAGTCCGTCTAGATTGCGCCTCGTCGATGCGTCCTCGCATCTCCCCCTTCATGCTCCGAGGAGGTCGTGATGATGGTGCCCCTGACGGCGCTGTGGCTGCCGATCCTGCTGTCCGCGGTTGCGGTGTTCATAGGTAGCTCCCTGATCCATATGGTGCTGCGCTGGCACAACAGCGACTTCAAGAAGCTGCCTGACGAAGACGGCATTCGCTCGACAATGCGCGAAGCGGGCCTGGATGCAGGGACGTATTTCTTCCCGTGCCACGAAGATCCGAGCAAGAATATGAGCCCGGAGATGCAGGAGAAGTTCGCGGAAGGACCGTCCGGGAGGATGGTTGTCTTCCCGAAGGGCGCGATCAACATGGGGCAGCGCATGCTCCACTGGTTCTTCTACTGCGTTGTTGTGAATCTCGTCGCGGGATACATGGCCGCGGCAACCCTGGCGCCCGGCACGGATTACCTGAGCGTGTTCCAGATCGTGGGGACCGCGGCGTTCCTGGGCTATGCCGGCGGTGTGTGGCAAGAGGTCATCTGGTGGGGCGCTGCGCCATCCGCGGCGATCAAGTCGATTGCCGATGGACTTATCTACGCGCTGCTCACCGCCGGTGTCTTCGGGTGGCTGTGGCCGTAGGTCGCTTCTAGTTCCGAAGCGTCTCGACCGGATCGGCTGCCGAGGCCTTCCACGCTGGGCCGAGGCTGGCAACGCACGCGACCACAAGCGTGCCGATCGCCACCGCGCCGAGCACTAGCGGGTCGACACCGTTCGCGGCGAAGAGCAGGCTGCTGAGCCAGCGACTTGTGGCGTAGCTTCCGAGAATGCCGATCGCGAGCCCGAATGCCGTTGGCGTAATGGCCGACCTCAGAACGGAGGTGAGCAGGCGAGTCCGCGTGGCGCCCAAAGCTGCTCGCACGCCGAGCTCGCGCCGTCGCTGGGCTACCGCGTGGGCGATGACCGCATAGACGCCCGCAGCGCCGAGAGCGGCGGCGAGGACTGCGAACATGCCGAGGAGCAGCAGGACGAAGCGCGGCTGCCAGGAGAGGTTGCCGACGCGATCATCGAGGGCCTCGACGTTGTAGATATTCATCTTGCGCCCGAGTTGCCAGACGGCTCGCTGCACCTCGGCGCTGAGCGCCGTGGGCTCACCTTCGGTGCGCGCCACGAGGTTCATGATGCCGATGGGGTGCTGCAGGAAGGGCAGATAGACAATCGGCATCGGCGCCGGATCCTGGCCGGCGGGCCGCACATTGCCGACAACCCCAACGATCTCGCGAGACACGCCGCCGAGTCCGGGCATCGGGAAGGCCATGCCCGTCGTGTCTGGTACGAGTGTCTCGCCCAGTGACGACGTCGCCGGCAGGAAGCGTTCTTGGAACGCCCGGTTGACTACTACCGTTGGTGCGCCGTCGGCCTCGTCCGTCTGGTCCAGCGCGCGGCCGTCGACAATCGGGATACCCATCGTCTCGAAATAGCCCGGGAGTACGAGACGAAAAACAACTCGCTGGGCCGTTTCCGGGTCCGGTATCTCGTCTGCCAGATGGAAACCGATTGTGGAGTTCGGAAACTCCGGCGGCACGAAATTCACCCCACTTGCGGTCTGCACGCCGGGGATCTCCGTGATCGCGGCACGTGCCTCTTCGAAGTGTGTTCGCCACACCTCGCGATCCATCCCCACCCGTATCGAGTTCCGCACGGTGAGAACACGATCGGCATCGTAGCCGAGGTGGATCGCGCTGAGCTCGCGCACACTCTGCAGCGTGGTGAGTGCAGCGACCACCAGGATCACGGCGATAGCTGCCTCGGCGACTACCAGGCCATGTCGCATCACGGTGGACCGCGCGCCAGCAAGGTTGCGGCCACCGGCGCGGAGCGCCGACTCCAGCGCGCCTGGGCGCACCATTCGAGTCGGCGCCAAGCCCGCCAGCATCCCTGTGACGAGCGCCGCGCCAATGGCATAGAGAAGAACGGTCGTATCGATACTCACGTCGTCCAGAAACGGAACGGCGGCGGCGCCGCCCACACTCGAAGATCCGCCGCCGACTCCAGGAATCATTCGGAGCAGCCAGGGGAGGGCGAGTGCGCCCACGAGGATGCCCACCACTGCGCCACCGAGGCCGAGCAGCACGCCTTCCGCGACGAGCTGCCGGACGATCCGCGTCCGTCCGGCGCCGAGCGCGCATCGGAGCGCAACCTCGCTGGACCGTTGAACAGCTTGTCCAAGTCCCAGGTTGGCGACATTGGCGCACGCCAGGAGCAGTACCAGTGCTACTGCCAGAAGCATGAAACCCAACACGGGGGCGTATGCACCAACGGCGTTGTCGCGGATTGGCACCACCGAGACGCCCCAACCGGTGTGTGTTGCCGGGAACTGCTCTTCGCGCGCGAGCGCCTGAACTTCCAGCTCCTCGGTCACGCTAGCCACGGTCTCGCCTTCGGCGAGCCTGCCGTACATGAGCATGGCGCGGCTTTGCCGATTCCCGGTTTGCCCTACGAACGTCGTCGGTATCCACAGACCGGGCTGAACGGGCAGCTGATGGGTGATGTAGAAGTCGGCGGGCATGACACCGATGACGACGTATTCCTGGTCATCGAGCACGACGCTCCGACCGACCGCTTGCGGATCGCCCTCGAGCGCTTGCAGCCAGATCTCATGGCTCACGATCACCACGCGATCGGCGGCGTCTTCCCCCGGAGCGAAGGTGCGACCGTAGGCAGCATCGACGCCCAGGACATCGAAGAAGTTGGGCGTCACCGCATGCGTGAGCGGCACCAGCGGTTCGTCGCGCTCGCTGAAGCCCAGACTGTTGTTGGAGAGTCCGGCGATCCCCGAGAGCGTGGTCGTGGAGTCGCGGATCTCCAGATAGTCGGCAGGCGGCGTGCCGGCCCGTCCAAGCCCGCGTCGTGCTCCGTCGCTCCAGATCACCACGAGGTCCTCGGGGTCTTCGTACGGAAGAGGGTGCAGCAAGACGCCGTTCACGACGCTGAAGATCGCAGTGTTGGCACCGATTCCGAGGCCGAAAGCCAACACCGCCGCGGCAACATATGACGGTCGGCGAGCCAGGGCGCGGGCCGCGTAGCGCACGTCCTGGCCCGTGCCGCGGAGAGCAGCTGCGAAGGGGGCCAGGATTCCCGCTCCAGCGCGCAGGCGACACGCATCCTCGATGGCGTCTAGCCATCGCCGCGCGACGCGGCCGTTGGCCGACGTCATCTCGGCATGCCACTCGCGAAGCCAGCGTTCGCGGCGAGAAAGTGGAACGAAGCGGGCTAGCAGTCGCAGCAACAACGGAGCTCGTTCAGCCACGAGCATCACCCAGGGCGGGAAGGTGTCGTTCGGCCGGATACGTAGATCGGGCCCGCTCGAGCAGCGGCTCCGCAGCCGCAGTGAGTTCGTAGTAGCGGCGCGGTGGCCGGCCCGCGTTGCGCGCCTCGTGGACGGGCTCCCAGCGTGATCGCACTAGACGTTCTTCCTCGAGGCGGCGGAGAACCGGGTAGACAGTGCCGCTGCGCACTCCGACGGCCTCGATGATCTCGAAGCCGTGACGGCAGCCGGCATCAAGGGCCTGCAAGACCGCCGCGGTCGCGTAGGTCAATCGCACAGCACGCTCCCTTCCTGGTTGTGTCTAGGTCGATGTAAGTCTAAATCTACATAGGTCGATCTGGAAAATCCAGCATCGCTGGGCAGGGGAGGGCGCCCTCGGACGTAAAGCGGGACTATCGACGCGTCTAACGAGACGGCGTATCTTCGGCCGGCGCGCGAAGTTCTTCGATCGCCCCGAAGAGCGCCTCGCCGCGGACGTTCACTGCGCGGAGGCGGCCGCTCTGGTCGAGCAGGAAGTTGATCGGCAGTCGGTCGATTCCAAAGCGCATCGAGAGCGGATCGTCGTAACCGCCCGTGGCATGGATCTGAGGCCAGTCAACGCCCTGGCGAGCCATCCAACTGCGCAGTTCGCGTCGGCTGAACGTGTCCAGGCTCACGCCGAGAACCTCGAACTCATCGCCGTAGCGTTCGCGGGCTTCCTTCAGATAGGGCAGTTCGCGTAGGCATGGCGCGCACCAGGTCGCCCAGAAATCGACGAGCACGATGCGACCGCGCAGTTCGCGATGATTCCACGTTCTGCCGTCGAGATCCTCGGAGTCGAGAGCGAGGAGAGCGCGAACGACCTCGGCGCTGTTCTTCGACTGTGCGTCGGCCGCAGCCGGCACCGCGATCAGCGCAGCGAGAGCGAACCAGATGGCCCAACGTTTCGACATCAGAACTCCGCGCGTAGCCCCAGGCGCACGGTCCGCGGGAATCGCGGTCCGTACACGTAGCTTGCGTCGCGAAGCGGTCCTCGGTCGAGGTCGGGCTGGAACTGATTCGTGAGATTGCGGACACCGAGGGTCACCGACAGCGCTCGTCCGGCCAACACGAACGGCTTCGCCGCGTACATATCAAGCGTCAGAAAGTCGGGTGTGGTCTCGAGCCGATCCTCCGGCACGAAACCAGCGTAGTGCGGAGCCTTCATCGGGCCGGTGTAGCGCAGGCCTGCGAACAGGCTCGCCCACTGGTGATTCCAGGTTGCCGAGAAGTTTCCGTAGACGTTGGGCGTTCTAAAGAACTCTTCACTGCCGAAATCCGGCTCGGGCTCATCAAAGTAGGACCGTTGCAGCACGACGCCACCCTGAAAGACCAGGTCGTTCTCGATGCCCCAGCCGATGTTCAGTTCGACGCCGTAGACCCGCGCGCCACCGAGATTGACCTTCAGGAACTCGAACATCGGCGTGTCCGGGTTGTCGTCCTCGATGTTGTGGAACAGGTCGGTCAGTCGCGTGTAGAACCCGTTGACCTCGAACAGGCCCTGGCCGGTACCGATCACCGGCTTGATCTCGGCTCCCAACATGAAGTTGGCGGAACGTTCTTCGCGGAGGTCGTCGGATAGGAAGATCAAAGCGGGCTCGCCGCCGATTGCCGACAGGTGCAGGTCTTCATCAAATGCCTGCGGTGCGCGGAAGCCCGTGGCAATCGACGCCCGGATGTCGATGTTCTCCTGCGGGGAGTACATCAACGCCAGGCGCGGCGAGGGGATCACCGAGTCTACGGTTGAGTGCTTGTCTGCTCGAACCCCGGCCAGCAACTGCCAGCCACGTGCGAACGCCCAGTCGTACTGCACGAAGCCACCGACGTTGTTGTAGGTCTCGTCGATGAAGCGGTCATAGGCAGGCTGGTTGTCGCGCAACGCCTCGGAGCTGAACTGGCCGCCCCACGAAACAAGATGCCCGCGCCCGAGGTAGTGATTCGATTGCCCGTCCAGCACGACCAGCGAGTCGGAGCTGTCGCCGAACGCGTTCGGATCCATGAACGTGCCGTAGTAGCTATCGCGTTCCATGCCCGACCACGACGCAGTGAGCATGTAGTCGTGACTCTGGTTCGGCGAGTGGACCCAGCCCACCGAAGCGGCGTTGCGCGTGCTGTCGAGTTGTTCGGCGACGAATGCTTGATCGGGCGGTAGTTCGAGCTGATCGCCGCCACGGCGGTACTCGCTCATACGGTTGAAGTCGAAGGTCAGCTTGCCGTCGTAGCCGAGAACGTAGTGGTTCACACGGGCCCCGATCGCATCGAGGTCGCGCTGAGACACCTCGGAGAAGCCGTCCCCGTCGACATCGAACGGCGCCACGCGGTCGAGCTGACCGAACGCCGTGAACCGCGTCATGTTGTTGCGCGAAACCCAGTCAAAAGAGCCCGCTGCGTTGACGCTGGGTTGATCACCGAACGTGTCGTCGCCCATGCCCGCGAAGTCGGTTGTGAACCCGCCACCCGTTCGTGGCGCCTCGCGCGGGATGACATTGACGACCCCGCCCACGGCACCCGGCCCGTAGAGCGCCGAGCCTCCGCCCTTCACCACTTCGATGCGATCGATCATGCGGGTCGGGATCTGTTCGATGCCGTAAACCTGAGCCAGCGAAGAGATCATCGCCTGGCCGTCCATGAGGATCTGGGTGTACGGCCCCTGAAGGCCGAGGAGGCGGATCTGCGAGAAGTTGCAGTTCTGGCAGTTCGATTCCACCCGGACGCCTGCCGTGTAATCCACTGCGTCAGCGAGAGTGCGCGCCGAGGTCGATTCGATGAGATCCTTCGACACAACCTGGGTCCGAATCGCAACATCCTCGAGACCCTTGCGCGTGCGGGTGGCGGTAACCACCACGTTCTCGCGAACTTCTGCGTTCAGCTGCAGGTCGAGCACCCACACCGTGTCGGATCCGTCCACGTCCACGACGCCGACCTCGGCGAACCCCAGCTTCTCGGCGAGAACCGTGTAGTTGCCGGGCGGTACCGATGTGAAGCAGTAGCTCCCGTCGTCCTTTGATTGAGTGGACTCGCCGCTCGGCTCGAGCGAAACCGTTACGTCTCCGAGCGGGCCGACGATATCGCTCACCGTCCCCTTGAGCACGCAAACCGGAGGCACGGTCGGGCTCTCCTGTGCGGAGGCCTTGCCGGCAAACAGGGCAAGGGCGACGCCCAGGGTCAGCGCGCAGCACAGGAAGCGAAAGATCGAAGAGTTCTTCAAAGAATTAGTCTCGGCTAAATGTTAGTCGAGGCTAAAAATAGTCCTTCGCCTGGCGAGGGTCAAGCTCGGATTTGAGCGAAAGGGGGGCCGGCCGACAGTTGCCCACACTTCGTGCCAAGCAGGCCCGGCGCCCGCCGCTCAATCCCAGGCGCACGGGTGGTGCGTGCCGCGGCTCGCGGCGGTAAGGAGGCGGCGAAGATGAGAGGGCGGCCCCAGGACTCAGGTGACGTCCTTGAGCTCCAGACCGTTCTTCTTCAGGGTGCGCATCAGACCGTCACGATCGATTGCCTTGAGGGTCTTGGTGGAGACCTTCAGGCGAATGTGACGGCCGAGCTCGTCAACCCAGATCCGCTTGGTTACCAGGTTGGGTTTGAACCACCGCTTGGTGCGGTTGTTCGCGTGCGAGACGTTGTTTCCCGAACGCGGGCCCTTGCCGGTAATGGCGCACTTGTTAGCCATGATGAAACTCGTAGTTGCTTGAGTGAGCCGAACCCTGGAGGCGGCGAGTCGCGCCGAAGCCCTGCAAGGAGTTCGCGTGACGGCTCGTCAGAGCTTCAGAGGATAGCACAGCCTCCCGAAATGGCGTGTCCGGTGAATTGACGCCGACAGACACGTCCGAAATGGCGTCCGCCACAGGGTGCCGTCGATGGATCCATGACAAGTGTCCTTGACATGAGTGGATACCTCGTACACAGTCAAGCGTACTTGACATGGACTATCCAAGAACGGAGCGAGGAACGTGGGGAGCACCGCAAGGAACGACATCAAGGCGCTGGCGGACCTGTTTCGCAGCACCGACGAATCCATCGTCAGTCAACGTCACCTCATGGTCATCGTGGTGTATCTCATGGTCAGCGCCGCATGCGCCGCGCCGATTGCTATGGCGGCAACAACCTTGTGGCTGCGGATCCTCTTGGCCGCCGTGCTCCTCGTGACATTCCTGGCGATGATGCGCCACACCGTCGCTCGGGTTAGGGCACTGGACGAGTTCGAACAACTCATCGCATATCGGTCGCTGGCCACCGCAGGGTTTATCGCGGTCTGGTTCGTCCTGTTCACCGGCACCGTCTTCCTACTGATCGGTTTCGACAATCTGTTCATAGTCATGGCCCTTGGGCCGCCCGAGTTCTGGCTCTGCGCTGCGCTATTCATGCGTGGTGCCGAGAATGCGTACGCTCGCGGTCGCGACGTCTGAGCCGCTCGGACGTGCGCAATCGACTCAAAGAACTCCGAGCCGCCGAGGGTTGGAGCCAGGCAGACCTTGCGGAACGCGTGGGCGTTTCGCGTCAGAGCGTGAATGCGGTGGAAACCGGGAAATACGATCCGTCCCTGCCGCTGGCATTCGAATTTGCGCGGACGTTCGGTCTGCCGATCGAGGAGATCTTCCTCGGCGATCGACAGGCGAGCGACTAGGGCTGGCGCTGCCAAGAACTGAGTTCGGGCTAGCTGGCATTTTTCTCGCTCCGGCAGGTCTCAAGGACGCGCTGGGCGTACACTTCCCGGATGCAAGAACTCTCGACCGCCGCGCCGTTCGCGGCGGAGGACGAACGCCGCGCGCTCGTGCGCCGCGGCCTCTGGCTCACTTGGTTGACCATCGGCTACAACCTCGTGGAAGCTGGACTGTCGCTGACGGCCTCGATGATGGCCGGCAGCGTGGCGCTGCTGGCGTTCGGTGTCGATAGCTCGATCGAGATGCTGGCTTCGGGCGTTGCCTTGTGGCGCCTCTATTCGGATGCGGATCAGGGACGGCGCGAGCACAGCGAACGCGTCTCTCAGCGCGTCATCGGGTTCAGTTTCATTGCTTTAGCCGCATATGTTGCCTACGAGGCGCTGGCCATGCTCTGGCGCGCCACCGGCCCCGAGGAGAGCATGCTCGGGATCGCGGTGGCAGGTTCCGCAGTGGTCGTGATGCCTGTGCTGGCGCGAGCTAAGACGAAGGTCGCGCTCGCCATGAGGTCGGGGGCTCTCCATCTGGAGGCGACCCAGACCATGTTGTGCACCTACCTCTCTGCCATCTTGCTCGTCGGGCTTTTGCTCAACTCGGCAGTGGGCTGGTGGTGGGCTGACCCCCTGGCAGCGCTCGCCATGTCGCCGATTATTGCTCGCGAAGGCTGGGACGCTGTACGCGGGAAAGAGTGTCCCTGCTGTAGCTGAGAGGAATCAACGATCCGGGAGGCCACCGTGAAGTTGCCCACAAGACGCTGCTCCGCTGTTTTCCTAGCCCTGACGATGGCGGCTCTGGTTGCGAGTAACGCTGGCATCGTCGCCGCCCGGCCCGCCTCACAGCAAGCCGCGCCAGCACCGGAGATTCTCGCCAGCAACGCCTTCTACTACTACGCGGACGTGGAGGCAGCCTGGCGCTTCTACAGCGACGTGCTCGGGTTCGAGACGGCGGCCGACTACGGCTTCGCGAAGATCATGCGCGTGGCCCCAGCGTCGTACCTCACCCTCGTCGAGGCTGCCCGTGGCATGCATTCGGCCGAAGAGCCGAAGACGGCCACACTGGCCATCGTCACCGATGAGGTGGAGCAGTGGTTCGAGCATTTGCAGGAACACGAAGTTCCCATGCGGCACGAGTTGGGCGAAGTCGACCCAGAGGCCGCGCATGTCGGCTTCGTTGCTGTCGACCCGGAAGGCTACTTGCTCGAGTTCGAGCGATTCCAGCCACATCCTGAGAACGACGAACTGCTGCCACTGCTGGAGTCCGTCGAGCCTCTCTATCCAGGAACAGGCGCGCTCACCAGTCGGCCCGCGCATCTCGGCGTTCGCGGCATCGTGCAATGGCTCTACTTCGCCGACACCGAAGCGACGCTCGATTTCTACGGCCGAGTACTCGGCGAGCCCGCGCTTCTCGACCAGGGTTGGGCCTGGGCCTTTCAGGTTTCCGCCTCTGGGTTCCTCGGGATCGTTGACGGAGCCCGAGGACTGCATAGCGCGACCGAGGAGAAAGGCGTGACGATGTCCTTCATCGTTTGGGACATCGAGGCCTGGTACGACCGGCTGCGCGGAATCAACGACTTCGAATGGCGCAGCGACGCGATCGGCGACGAGAGCGGTCTCGTGCGCGTGTTCGTTGGATACGATCCTGAAGGCTATTTCCTGGAATGGGATGAATTCCTCGACCTTGAAGGTAACGAAAATCTGATCCCCGCCTTGCGCGCGGCCCGTGCCACGCGCTGACCATGAGGCTAGAACGAATGACGACCGCCAAGATGCACCGCATTCCTCGCTCTGTCGCAGCGACGCTCCTGTTCGCGCTCAGCACGACCGGCGCGTTCGCACAGGATCGACCCACGGTCCAACCCGACGAGTACGGCAAGTTCGAGTCCTTGAGCTCGCCGGCCTTCTCGCCTGACGCAGCGTGGATCGCGTATCCGATCTCGCGCGTGGATGGTTCGTTCGAACTCCGCTTGCGGGCTACATCCGACGCCACCACGGAGCAGGCGTTCGAGAACGGACAGCGTCCGGAGTTCTCCGAGGACGGTCGCTGGCTGGCCTGGACGGTAGGCGTTCCCGCCAATGAGGCCGCGCGAATGCGCGAGGCAGGCGAGCCGGTCCGGACTGGATTGGCCCTGTTGGAGATGGGCGCCGACGATGAGCGGGTGTTCGAAGCAGTGGCGTCGCGCGCGTTCGATTCCACCGGGCGGTACCTCGCGATTCTCGGGCATGCTCCGGAAGAGCCCCGCGGCAAGGGCGCTGACCTGCGAGTCATGGACCTGCAAGCTGGCACCACGATGACGTTCGGCAATGTAGCCGAGTACGCCTGGACCGACATGGGGTCGCGGCTGGCCGTCATTGTCGCGACCGGCGCCGACGAGGGCAACGGGGTGCAGCTCTACGACGCGGCGAGCGGCGTGGTTGCTCCGCTGGACTCCTCGAGTTCCGCTTATCGAGGGCTGTCCTGGCGGGAGGACGCCGCTGATCTTGCGGTGTACCGCAGTGCGGGCATGGCAAGCGACCCTGGAGATGGCTACGACGTACTCGCCTGGCGCGGCCTCGACGGCGGCATGATCAGCGCGACTGTGCTCGCGGCCAGCGCCGACGCGTTGCCCGCCGGTACTGAAGTTGTTCGCCACCGCGGCATCGAATGGTCGGAGGACGGCTCGCGCCTTGCGATCGGACTGCGGCCCACCGAAACAGCCGACGGCGATGCTGCCGAGGCCAATGAGATGGAAGACGCCGCTGCGGAAGAGGGCGCGGAGTCTGAGGAAGAGGAATCAGAGCCAGACGACTCCGCTCCGACCGAAGAACCGGAGCTTCCCGGTGTCCAGATCTGGCATACCTCGGACGTGCGGCTCTACCCGGCCCAGAAGGTCTCCGAGGGTCGCGATGCTCGCCGGACACTGCTCTCCGTGTGGCATCTCGATAGCGGCGCTGTGGCTCAGATCGGCAGCGACCTGATGGAGAGCGCGAGCCTGGCGGGGGACTGGAGCTACGGGTTCGAGCGCGTTGCCGCGCCGTATCCCTGGGGTGCCATGTTCGGACGCCCGTACTTCGATCTCTGGAAGATCGATGGGTCGACCGGCGAGCGCGAGCGCATTGCCGAGCAGGTCCGCTACGCGTACGTCTCGCCGGACGGCGGATATGCCGTCACCTTCGACGGGGATGATTACTGGTCGTATCGCACCAGCGACGGCAACCGCACCAACCTGACGGCGGGGATCGACGTGGATTTCCAGAACGTCGACTCCGACACGCCCACGGATCTGCTGCCTCCGCACGGTGTCGGAGGTTGGCTTGAAGAGGACGCCGCGATTCTGGTGTACGACCAGTTCGACATCTGGCGCCTCGCCCCGGACGGCGGAAGCGCCGCGTTGCTCACAGATGGCCGCGCCGACAGCACAATCTTCCGGATGACCCGCGTAGACCCGACCGCAGGCTTCTTCAATGCCGACCCGTTCGATCCGACAGGCGTGCTCTTCATGAGTCTTCGCAATGAGGACACCGAGCAGCGTGGCTACGCGCGCCTCGACGTGGGGAGCGATTCAGCCACCAGGTTGATGCTCGAGGATCAGCTCATCTCCTCGCTCCGGCAGATTGGAGACTCGGACCGCTTCGCGTACTCCATCCAGGCTCGCGACGACTCGCCTGACTATTTTCTTGGCGATGCTGGACTGGTCGGCGCGACCCAGGTCACCGAGACCAATCCGTTCCTCGGCGACTATGCCTGGACGCGGTCGGAACTGGTCGACTTCGTCAGCGAAGGGGGGCGCGATCTTCAGGCGGCGCTGCTGTATCCAGCCGACTACGACCCTGAGCGCGAGTATCCGATGATCGTGTACACGTACGAGATTCTCGCGCCGCAGATCCATGGCTTCCAGGTTCCCAGCGAACGCAACTACTACAACTTCACGGCGTGGACTCAGCAGGGCTACTTCGTGCTCCTACCGGACATCGTCTACACCTGGCGCGAGCCGGGACAGAGCGCGATCGAGTCCGTGCGCGCCGCCGTGACGAGCGTTGTCGCCCGCGGGCTCGTGGATGGCGATCGCGTTGGCCTGATCGGCCATTCCTGGGGTGGCTATCAGGCCACGTACCTGCCGACTCGAATCGACACCTTCGCCGCGTCGGTGGCGGGCGCTCCGCTCACCGATTTCGTCAGCTTCATGGGCCAGCTGCACTGGAATCCCGGCATAGCCGAGCTGAGTCACTGGGAAACGGGTCAGGGTCGCATGGAGGTGCCGTACTGGGAGGATCCGGAGGCGCACCACCGCAGCTCACCGATTCACAAGGTCCACGAGATGAACACGCCACTGTTGATGGCGTTCGGAGATGCTGACGGTGTCGTCGACTGGGATCAGGGCACGGAGTTCTACAACTTCGCTCGCCGCGCCGGAAAACAGATGGTGCTGCTCGTCTATGAGGGCGAGGATCACGGTTTCCGTAACGAAGCTAACCAGAAGGACTATCACCGCCGCATCCTGGAGTGGTTCGGTCACTATCTGAAGGGCGACCCGGCTCCCGCCTGGATCACCGAAGGTGTTGCGATCGACGATCTGGACGACGAGAAGAAACGAGTGGCAACGGGCGAGCCGGAACAGCACTGATCCCGATCGGCTACGAAGACCAGGAGGCGCGATGAGTTCGAAAGGCAAGCAACGACAGCCCGAGGCAGAGTCTGCGCACGGGACAGTTCACAGCGGCCTGCTGGCCGCATTGCTGGTTGGACTCGCGTTCAGCGCCCTGCTGCTTGGGGAGTATCGGAGTTCGGGACTGCTGTGCGGTCCCGGTGGCGGCTGCGATCTTGTTCGCGCCTCCGAGTACTCCTCGATCGAAGGTGTGCCTCTTCCGACCATCGGCGTCGTCTATTTCCTGGTGATGCTGGCCGTGGCGGCACTGCCGGGACTGCGTTCGGCGCTTCTTCCGTTCGCTGCCGTGGGTGCGCTTGCCGGCGCCACGTTCCTGGTGATCCAGGGCGCCGTGATCGGCGCGTTCTGTTCGCTCTGCGTGGTCGTCGATCTTTCGGCGCTAGCTGCCGGCGTGCTGGCCTGGATGGGGCGCGATGGCGTGACCCCACCGTTGACTCCCCAGCGGACGATGGCGTTGTCCGTCGCCACACTCGTTGCGTTCGGGATGATCGGCGTGAGCCAGGTGCTGGCTCCGATGGGTGCCAGCGTGGTCGAGCAGACGCCGGAGCAGCTGCCGGCTCCTGTGGCCAGGGAGCAAAAGGCGGAAAGTCCCGTGACGGTGGTTGAGTACATCGACTTCGAGTGTCCGGCCTGTCGCTATCAGCACGGGGTATTCAAGGAAGTGCTGGCCGACGTCGACTACGACGTGCGCATGGTTTACATGCACTCGCCGCTTCCGCAGCACACCGGCGCTGATGGGGCCGCGCGCGCGTTTATCTGCGTCGAGACCGACGGCGTGCCTGCAACCTACAAGGCGTTCGCCGATCAACTCTTCACCGCGCCCGAGCTCACGACCGACGTAATCGAGTCGATAGCGGCCGGGCTCGCGCTCGATGTTGACGATTTGCGCGCCTGCATGGAGTCGGACACCACCACGGCGCGACTCGAGCGTGACCTCAACCTCGCCAACCAGGTGGGAGTGCGATCGTTGCCAACGTTCTGGATTGGCCGTCAGAAGTTTGTGGGAACCTCGGACCCCAGAACGGTCCGCGAGGCGTTGGACCGCTGGGTTCGATCGCCAGATAGCCAGGAGTGAAGCCGTGGGTCGCACACCAATAACCAGCCCCAACGCCGCTGCCGTCGGTCCCTATTCGCATGCGATCGACGACGGACGGTCCGTGTACCTGTCGGGGCAAACGCCGATCGACCCTGACACGGGCGGCCTGCTCGAAGGGAGTGTTGGCGCGCAGACGCACCAGTGCTTTGACAATCTGTTCGACGTCCTCATGACAGCAGGCCTGAGCCCGTCTGACGTCGTCCAGGTCCGGGTGTACGTCACCGACATGGGTGACTTCGCAGAAATGAACGCGGCCTACGCGGAACGCTTCACAGAGCCCTACCCGGCGCGTACGACCATCGGCGTGGCGAGCCTACCGCTCGGGGCGCAGGTGGAGATCGACTGCGTTGCCGTGCGGCCGGACGCGTAGGACGCGAATCGTCTCGTGTTGAGTCCAGCTGCCGGCGAGGTCGTCATCCTCGAGATTCCGTTGGACGGCGACGTCCCGGGCGATGCGAATCTTGCCGATAACGAACGTCGGCGCTTGTCGCGGATGCGCTCAGAGGCGAAGCGTCGTGAGTTCATCGTGAGCCGCGACGCGATGCGCCGGGCGCTTGGACAGCTTCTCGGCCGGTCCGCATCGGAGGTCGCGATCGAGTTGGGGGAACACGGCAAACCCGAAGTGTGCGGTGCTGACTTCCACTTCAACCTCTCGCATTCGGGCGACCGTGCCGTGTTGGCGTTGTCCCGGGAAGGGCCGATTGGAATCGACATTGAGGCGATGGCGCCTCGGCGACCGTTCGCCCGCTTGGCGCGTCGCTTCTTCGCAGCGAGCGAGATCGAATGGTTCGAGGAGTACGGCGAGGATGACCGCCGCGAAGCGTTCTACCGCCTGTGGACTCTCAAAGAGGCCTACCTGAAGGCAGTGGGTACCGGTCTTTCGATGTCGTCCCGAGCCTTCGATATCCGCGTTGACGGGGCGCTTGGGGAGCTTCGCGAAGTGCCGGGCGACCTGAGCGATCGCGGTCCATGGCACCTGGAGACAGTGCAGTTGGATGGGGCCTACGTGGTCTCGATTTGTACCCCTGTGGGTCTGGTGAGCTATCGTCGAGTCACTCTGAACGAACTTGGCGGAGGCTCCCCATGAAATGGCTTGTCCCCACCCTGCTGGCGCTTGCCGCGGCGCACGTCGTGTTCGGCCTCTACTCGCCGGAGACCCTGGCGCCGTGGGCCGGATTGGAACTGACGACCCCGGGCGCACACGGTGAGATTCGCGCCATCTTCGGCGGACTCATTATCGCTCTCGGAATCGCGATCGCCCGCGGCGCGCTCGGCGGCGCTGCTGGACGCCACTGGCTCTGGGCCGTGGCCGGGATGTACCTCGGTCTCGTCGCAGGTCGACTCGTGAGCCTCGGGGTGGACGGATTCTCCATGCATACGTTGGCGGCCGGCATCTTCGAGGGAGCCGTGGCCGGACTGCTCTTCTGGGCCGGAAGCGAGGCTCCTACTGCCGCGACAGCCGCGAGTCCGACGCCAGCGGCGGACACCTCCGGGACGGACGGCGCCACCAACTAGGGCAGCGCGGCGAAGATCCGGGTCAGCTCACTGAGGATCTCTCGTGGAGCCGTTGCCTTGCCGTCCGGCTCCACGTCCCAGTGATCGTCTGTCAGGTGCGGCGCGTAGAGCGCACCGACGCTGACCACTCGGATGTCGGTTCCCGCAGCCTGGAAATGATCGTTGGCGCGATGGGCGCACTCGACATCCGTTTCGTGATCGCCCACGTAGACCACCAATCCGGGTGCCGCACAGGTGAGTTGCTCGATGCACCGCACCAGTGCGTGCGGGTGCGGCTTCTGATAGCCGGTTTCGACATCCTCGGCGCCGAGGACTTTTCCGAAGTGGCGGTCGATCTCCAGCTGGGCGAGGAACCGCGTGATGTTGGCACGGATGTTGAGCGAGACGATGCCCTGTGGCAGGTGGGCAAACGTCTCGAGAACTTCACGAATTCCGTCGTATATCTCGGCCGGGGTTTCGTCCGCGATCTGGAACTCGAGCCAGTGCTCCTCGGTCCGATCGATGTCGGTCTCGCCCATCCGCAGTTCCTGGCGGTAGAAATCGCGCCAGTGCCTGTGGCGATGGAGCGCCGGCTCGTAGCCGGCAAGATCCTGTAAGGCCTGGAACTCGTCGGGATCGCTCCCCGTGATGTGTTTCACGAGGGCCCGCGCGACGTTCATGTTCTTGCGACGGGTATCGACTAGAGTGCCGTCGAAGTCCCAGACTACAGCGGTCAGTTTCTGATGCATCGGCGCAGCCTAGCATGGTCAACGCGGGCCGGATCTGCTAAACCGGTGTGGTCATCCCCGGCGTGAAACACCATGCTCGAAGCACTTGTCGCCTGGATCGAAGCCTCGGGGCCCGCGGTCTATCTGCTTGCGCCGTTGTTTACGGTGGCGGTGGCGATTCCGGCGGAGATTCCGGCGATGCTCAACGGGATGGCCTTCGGCCCCTACTGGGGCACGCTCGTGACCTGGATGAGCGCCATGGCCGGAGCTCAGATCAGTTTCGAGCTCGCGCAGCGATTTGGTCGACCGCTTGCTGAGCGCTTCATCCCGGACGCTGCGTTGGTGAAAACAGATCGATTGGTGACGCGAGCCGGATGGCCGCTCTTGCTAGGTCTCAGGCTACTGCCCACCGTCGCCTTCACTGCGATCAACTGGGGCGCTGGGTTAACGCGGATGCGCCGCATCACGTTCTTCTGGACCACGGCCGTCGGGATTCTCCCCGGCGCGCTGGTGTTCACAGCCACGGGCGCCGGACTCGGGAGTCTCCTTTCCGAGGCGGGCGGTCCGACGTTGACGGTTGCGGCCACCTTCGCCACGATCATCGTGATGGCGGTGATGACGGTCTGGTTGTTCAGGTCGAGTACCGCCGAGTAACGAGCGAACCGTCGGCGGCATCCAGCTCGCGGGTTCCGCGGTAGCAGGAGTCTCTATGCGGCAGGCGTTCGGCGCGGTATCGCTCGCTCTTCTGGCGATAGCTCTTTGGAATGGCGGGGTCCAGGTCGGGCCAGATCTGATCCTCCACGGTGCGCGCGTCTACACGATGGACGAGTCGCGGCCGTGGGCCAGTGCGGTCGCGATTCAAAGTGGCGTAGTTGCGGCCGTTGGCGACGATGCGGAGGTCCTGGCTCTTGCCGAAGAAGGAACGATCGTTCGAGACCTTGGCGGCCAGATGATCCTTCCGGGTTTCCACGACGTGCACGTGCACGCCGTGGAGGCTGGCATCAATGCCGACCTTTGTTTCTTTCCAAGTTCCGCGTCGCTCCGTCGCTACGAGCAGATCGCCCGGGCCTGCGGCGATGATGCCCCTGACGCGGACTGGGTGCTCGGCGCGGGCGTGTTCGTCGCTGATCTTGTTGGTGGCTCCGAGGCTCCCATCGATGTGCTCGATCGCGCGATCCCCGATCGTCCCGCACTAATCCTCGATGATCTGGGACACGGCGCGTGGGCGAACACAGCAGCGCTTCGCGCGGCCGGCTACGAGGAAAGTTCCGTCGACCCGCGCGGAGGAATACTGCACCGTGACTCCGTGGGAGAACTCTCGGGCATCGTCTTCGAGAACGCACAGCAACGGCTGCGTGACGCCGCCTGGCCGCCGAATCGGCAGACCCGGAATCTCGCCTATTCGAGCCTTCTGGCCAGCCTCGAGGAACTTAATCGGAACGGCATTACATCGGTTAGCGACGCGGGCGGCTACTGGACGCGAGCGCATCACACCGCATGGGCCCGAGCGCTGCGGCGCGGGAAGCTCACCGTACGGGCAACGAACGCGCTCTACGTCTATCCGGACCTCGGCCTCGACGCTCAGCTCAAACGCCTGCGGACGCTCTACTCCAATCGTGCCGGGTCGTTGCTGCGTTTTAACACCGCAAAGATCTATGTCGATGGGATTCTCGATCTAGGCACCTCGTTGCTGGCCGAGCCGTACCTGCGTTCGCCAGCGGGCTTGGATCTGCCCGATCACGGATTCGAGTATTTCGGCTCCGATTTGCTCGATCGCTATGCGGCCGAACTCACAGCGGCGGGATTCGACCTGCACTTCCACGCGACCGGCGACGCGGGCGTGGCCCAGGCGCTCGATGCTATCGAGGCGGCCGGCACTGCGGTCCGGGCAGAGACGCCATCGCACCGCGTCACGCATCTCTATTTGGTCGAGGAAGCGGACCGATTGCGGTTTGCCTCACTGGGCGTCGCGGCAGATCTTCAGTTCTCACCGGACGCGATCGACCCTCGCTACGCGCGTTCACTGGAGCGGATCATCGGGCGCCAGCGGGCCGCGGCTCTGCTCCCCGCGCGGTCGATACAGGGCGCAGGGGCGACTACCGTGCTGAGCAGCGACTGGGACGCGGGTCCTTTGTCGCCACTCGGCACGATTCAGCGGGCCCTCACGCGACGCGGCGAGGGGGTGCGCCGGCTCGAGGACGCGATCCGCATGTTGACGCTCGATGCCGCACGCGTTCTTGGACAAGACGAGATCACGGGTTCTATCGAGGTTGGCAAGCAGGCCGACCTGGTGGTGCTTGATAGGGATCTGTTCGCCCAGACACCGGCTCGGATCGGCCGGGCGCGCGTGTTGCTCACTCTGTTGGCTGGCCGCGCTGTGTTCGACGGCGCGAACGTTCTGTCGCCGGTGCCTGCGGGTCAGTCATCGCGGAGTGCGTCCATGGGATCGATCGAAGCGGCTCGCTGAGCCGGCAGACTGCACGCAACCATCGCGACCAGGATCAGCAGGGCAGCGACGCTGGAGTACGTCACGATGTCGAATCCTTCAACCTCGAAGAGCAGGTTGCTCAGGCTCTGACGCAAGAAGTTACGCCCCCACGACCCCAAGAGCGACTCCCACCAGTGCCGTCGCGGTCCCCTGGCCGACGACCATGCGGAGGACCGAGCCGGGGGAGGCGCCGAGTGCCTGGCGTAATCCGATCTCTCGAGTTCGGCACTCGACGCTGTAGGCCATCATGCCGTAGATGCCGATCGCGCCGAGGGTCATGGCAATCGCGGCGAATGTGCCGAGCAGACTCATTGTGAACCGACGGCTGCCGAAGCCGTTGGCGATCAGGCGATCAAAGCGGTTGATGCCGAACACCGGCAAGTCGGCATCGAGTTCGCGGACCATTCCACGGATGTCGGGCATGACGTCGAGCGGATCTCCGTCCGATCGGATCGTCAACGCCAGGCTCGTTCGCCCCGTCTGAGAGTGGCTGAAGTAGGCAGTGGGCGGGACCCGGCGGTCGGGACCGTGTTCCCGAACGTCTTCAGCTAGACCGAGGATCTCCCACTCGCTGCCCGGGCCCGCCGTGATGGCGCGACCGATGGGATTTTCGTCCTCGAACAACTGTCGGGCAAACTCCGCATTCACGATGATCCCGGCGGCTGTGTCTGGTTGGTCCAGTGTGCTGAAGTTCCTTCCGAGGCGGACGCTGAGGCCGAGCGTTTCGAAGTAGTGCGGATCAATGGTTCGTGATTCCACAAACGTCGCCTTGCGGTCGGGATTCCCTACCGGCCACATCGCGGAGAAGTTGCTAAACGTATTCGTGAACGGGACGGCGCTGGCGAGCCCCACACTTTCCACCGACGGTAGTTCGGCCACGCGGTCGCGCAGTGCGTTGAAGAAGTCGATCCGGTCGGAGGCCTCGGGATAGTCACTGATGGGTAGCGAGATTCTGACCGTGCCGAGTCGCTCCGGGTCGACTCCGACGTCAACCTGGCTCAGCCGCCAGAAGCTCTTCAGCATGAGGCCAGCGCCGATCACGAGGATCAACGCAACGGCAACCTGCAGCGCTACCAGAACTTCGCGCAGGCGGCGCTTGTTGCCCGTCTGGCCGCGCGTGCTCTCGCCCAGTGCGGCGGAGGCGTCTCCCGAGCGCTGCCAGATCACGGGCACCAACCCTACGAGGAAGCCTGTGCCAACCGCGATGGCGAGGCTGAAGAGCAGCACATCGCTGTCGATGCCGATCGCGCCCGATCTTGGTATCGCTCCGCCGAAGTTACTGAGCAGGAACTGAAGACTCCCGTAGGCGCACGCGATTCCCACAGCGGCGCCCACCAGCGACACCATCAACGACTCGGCGAGGAAGTGCCAGAGGATCCGCGCACGTGTCGCACCAAGGGCGGACCTCACTGCCAGTTCGCGGTGACGCGCTTCGGCGCGGGCCAGCATCAAATTGACGACATTCGCGCAGGCCACCAACAGGACCATGCCGACCGCCCCCCAGAGCATGTACAGAGGTCGCCGTTGGCGGTCCCCGACGATGAAGTCCGAGTACGGCTCCACGTCGATCCCCTTGTTGGCGATCTGATCAGGATAGAGGTTCACGATTTCGCCGTAGAGTGTTCTGAGTTCTGCCAGGGCGGACTCAACGCTCGCGCCGGTTGCGAGGCGAGCCAACGTGAGGTTCGCGTTCTGGTTGCGGCTGGGCAGGTTCTCGGGGTCCCATGCGAATGGGATATATATCGACGTGGAGCTGCCCTCTCGGAACTCCTGCGGCGCCACTCCGATGATCGTGCGAACTCGCGAGTCCATGCGGATGGTCTCGCCGATGACATCGGAGCGACCCTCGTAGCGGTCGCGCCACAGCTGATCGGAAATCACCGCGACAAGTTCGCTGCCGAAGGTGTCTTCCGTCGTTCCGATGAATCGGCCCAGTTGCGGCTCGGCGCCCAGCATTTCGAAGTAGCCGGCGTTGACGCGCATCGTTCGCAATCGGACCGGTTCGCCAGAACCCGAAACTGCTGCCATGCCGCTCGAATAGGCGACCATCGACTGGAGTTGAGTGGTCTGTTCTCGCAGGTCGAGGAAGTTCGGAGTGGAAATCGGGCAGCAGGTGCGGCCTTCGTATTGCGACGAAATCCGAACGAGCAGCTCCGGCTCTGGATAGGGCAGGGGGCGCAGCACCACCGCGTTCACCACGGAGAAGATCGCCGTATTGGCGCCGATGCCGAGGGCCAGCGTGACGATCGCGACGATCGCAAAGAGCGGGCGCCGCATCAGCGAACGCACGGAGAAGCGGAGATCTTCGATGAGGTTGCGCATGATGTTGGGCCGGGGATTGGAGGCACGGGCGAGCGCCCAGGTTGTGATCGCTTGGAAGGCCTGCTGCGAAGCTGAGGCCGATGAATCGGAACTGGGCGCCGTGGTGGTGGCGAGTTCGAGACGACGCATGAACTCAGACGCGCTTCGCGGACGATCGGCGGGATCGAGGGCCATGCCCGCCGCGACCACCGATGCGATCGCCTCGGGAATTCCGGGCGCGAGGCGGCGTAGGTCGGGCGGCACCGAGTCGAAGCGCCGCTTTACAACCTCGGTGGTGCTGCCACCGCTGAACGGGGTCCGTCCGGTCAGCATCTCGAAGGCGACGCAGGCGAGCGAGTAAACGTCGGAGCGCGCGTCGAGGCTCAATTCGGCCCGCGCCTGCTCTGGACTCACATATGCCGGGGTCCCAGCCGCGATATCCACTTCCGGCGGGCGATCCCATTCGCGCACGGCCTCGATGTGGATCGCGCGCGACAGCCCGAAGTCGGCTACATAAGCATGCTCGCCAGCGAGGAGAACGTTCTCGGGCTTGATGTCGCAGTGCAGGATCTCTTCACCGTGGGCGTAGTCGATCGCCGCGGCCATGTCGCGGAGTACTCCGAGTGCCTCTCGCAGAGGAAGTGGCCCCTGATCGAGGCGCTCGCGTAGCGAGCCGTCCTCAATGAAGGGCGTCACGTAATACGGCTGATCTTCGATCGTGCCGGCGTCGAGGAGCGGGAGGACGTTCGGATGCTGGAGCCGGCCGGTGTTGCGGGTCTCGGCAATGAAGCGCTCGGAGAGTCCCGCGATGGCTTCGCGCGACACCATCTTGATCGCCACGCGGCGACCGAAGCGCAGGTCGCGGGCCAGATAGACGGTTCCCATTGCACCCTCCCCGACTACGCGGTCGACGACGTAGCGCTCGTCCAGACTACTGCCAACGACTCCGGAGTCAGGCGCGGCCGACTCCACCTCGAAGATGGCATCGAATTCCGCGCCGAGCGCGTCGAGCATGAGCTCGCGCGTTTTCGGCGACGGGTAGGGATGCTTGCCGTTGACCAGATCGGACCAGTGCCCGCGCGAGATACCGATTCGTAGAGCCCAGGCGTTCTGGCTCCGCTTGCTGCGGGCCAGAATGTCGCCGAGTTCGTCAGTCTTGAGTCGTACGCGCATGGCCTTCCCGGTGAGTGTTCACCAGAAGATACGCCGCCCGTCCGCAATGGGTTTGGGTGATTCGCGCACCACGCCCCTCAAAGTGTTCGGAGGCGTTCGGAATGGGGCCGGAAGGGCTGTTCTAGCCTTTCGAGTCGGCCCGGAGCTTGTGTCCGCGATTGCGGTAAAGCCCTTTGTCTACCTGAGCTGACATCGCCGCGGTGTCGAGCTCGTGGTCCAGGAAAGCATCGACTTGAGCCACGAACTGCTCGGGTTCGGCGAGTGCCTCGCCGTACTTCACTTCGATCATGTCGATGTACTCGCGATTTCGGACGAGGAATCGACACTGCACGAGGTGCTTCAGGTAGTAGTCCTTCGTGGCCTGGTCATCGAGCGGGTTCTCTTCGCCGCGGCGCTGGAGCATCTTGTTCTGGGATGCGACGACCTCGTCGAGGTCCCGACGCATGAAGAGGATCTGGTAGTAGTTGTCGCTCGGCAGGTCCTTGAGCAGGTGGGAAATCACCTTGAGGACTTTGCCGCGAGCCTGGGCGACGTAGCTCTTGTCGGTCTCGTTTTCGAGATCCTTCACGCGCTCGTACTCGTAGTACCCCTTCGGGTTGTCTTCATCGGCGGTGCGTTCTTCGTCGGTCAGAATCGAGAGACCGCCTGCTTCGAGCATGCGCATCATCATCGACGTGCCCGAGCGCGGTAGACCCGACACGATGATCACGGGTTCGCCGTACTTGCGGCGGCGTTGGGCGCGTTTCCAAGCCTTGAACAACGGACTACTCCCACGGAGAAAAAGGCGGCTCCGGGATTGTAGCAACGCCTGAGACCCTGCGAGCGCCATTCGCGTCCGGAAATGACCATGCCGTCGCGGCGACCGCATTCGCCTTGTGGCGACAGCGCGAGCGGCCCAAGGCGGCCGGGTTACACTCCGCTCATGAAGTGGGCTTCTTTCGTATCAGAGGAACCGGACATTTCCGTCGCGACGCACCAGGCGTCTCAGGAAGTGCTCGAGCAGATGCACGGCTGTCATCCAGACCTCCTGTTCGTCTTCGTCTCTCCGCACCACGAAGAGGACTACCCGGTAGTTCCTGAGGAAATCCGGCGCTTTTTCCCGGATAGCGCGATCATCGGGTGCTCCGGCGGCGGCGTCGTTGGCGGGGGACGCGAGGTCGAGCACAGTCCAGCTTTGTCGATCACGGCCGCCTGGCTTCCCGAGGTTCGTGTCGAGCCTTTCCACCTAGAGCCGGCGGACGCGGATGATCTCGGGGCCGATCCATCGGCCTGGTACGAGCGCGTCCAGATTCATGGCAACGATTCGGCGCACTTCGTGCTGTTCCCGGACCCTTACAGCTGCGATGCAGCAGCACTGCTGCGTTCGCTCGACGTCGCGTTCCCGGATAGCGGCAAGATCGGCGGACTCGCGTCCGGTGCCACGCGCCCGGGCGAGAATGCACTATTCGTCGGCGATGACGTCTATCCGGATGGCGCTGTCGGCCTGATCCTCGATGGCAATATCGACATGGACACGATCGTTGCGCAGGGGTGCCGGCCAGTTGGTGGACCACTGTTCGTCACGGCCGCCGCCCGCAACAGGGTTCTGGAGCTGGACGGTCGTCGGCCCACCGAGGTGATGGCCGAGATCTTCCACGAGCTCGAGCCCGGCGATCGTGATCTCTTCCGGCGGAGCCTGTTCGTCGGCGTCGTGATGAACGAAGGCCGCTCCGAGTACGGCCATGGTGACTTCCTCATCCGCAACGTGGTGGGTGTGGATCCCGAAACTGGGACCCTGACCGTGGGCGAGGTCCTCAGACCCGGCCAGGTGATTCAGTTCCACGTGCGCGACGCGTTGACCTCAGCGGCGGATCTCGAGAGTGCGCTCGACGCCTACAAGGTAGAGAGCCCGGGAGAGGTGTCCGGGATTCTGCTGTTCTCGTGTCTCGGCCGCGGAGAGACTTTGTACGGCGAACCCGATCATGACTGCCGTGCGATCGCGGGTCACCTGGGCCCGACGCCCATCGGCGGCTTCTTCTGCAACGGCGAGATCGGCCCCGTCGATCAGCGCACGTTCCTGCACGGCTACACGAGTTCGATTGGCGTATTCCGCCCGCGTCACACGATCGAACCGGACGATTAGCGGGCGGTCTCGGCGGACTCGCGCCAAGCGGCGGTGGCGTTGGCCCCGAACACTTCCAGGAAAGCCAGGATGCGCGCCGCGTTGGCTCCGAGGTCGCTTTGACCGACTCTTGAGACGGAACGCACGTCCACATGTAGGCACCCTCGATTCGCCGACGGCGGGATGCGCACAACGACGTCGTCGACGAACTGGAACAGGCGGCTGGTGGCCTCGGCCTCCAAATAGCCCTGAGAAGTATTGGCCCAGGTGACGGCCCATCCCATTTCTTCAGCCGACGCGATGGCGGCGCTCCAGGCGATCTCGTGATCGATGTCGCACATGACCAGCGTTTCGATGTCCGGGAACGCGGCACGCTGGATCTCCGTCGAGTCGGGATGGCCATGGGGATAGGCGAGGTCACGATCGGCGTTGTCCGGATGATCCGTGGCCACGGAGAACTGTGGTGGGTCGTCGAAGTCCGTGGTGACGTCGTGGATTGGTGCGCGCGGTGCCCGCGATAACACGGCGACGAGAGCGACTGCCAGCACGACCCCGACTCCGAATGCGGCCCAGGCCAGCGGTCGAGTGTCGGGCTTCCATGCGCCGATGGCGCCCGCTATGAGCCCCGATCCGGCACCTACGAGCCATGCTCCGATCGCTGCGCCGAAGCCGCCGAGTGGACTGATCAGACCAACTCGTATCAGTATCGGTGCGAGGAGCATCGTGGCCAGCATCAGAAACGGCGTGATGAGCAGCGGTTTCAACATCGGTTTACCTTGAGTCCTTGACCCGGCGAACGTTCAAACCGTACGTTGTTCGGGCTCCCTTGCAAATCCCCGGAGTGCTCCCATGCGCACTGCTCGTATTGTCGGATTCGTCTTAGCTGCCGCCTTGGTTGCGGCCTTCCTCGCCCCTGCGTCCGCTACCGTGCCGCGCGCGGATCGTGACGCGATCACGGCCACAGCGCTCGATTACGCCGAGGGCTGGTACACGGGCGACGGCGATCGCATGCGCGGCGCGCTGCACCCGGAGCTGGCGAAGCGTCGTCCGGGTGACTCTGGCATCGAGTTCATGTCGGCCGATCAGCTCGCAGGTGCGACTGCTGGCGGCTACGGCAAGCAGACTCCCGACGACGAACGCCAGGCCGATGTCGAGATTCTCGACTACTTTGGCAACGTCGCGACCGTCAAACTCACCATGCGCGACTGGGTGGACTACATGCACATCGCCCACGTTGATGGCGAGTGGTTGATCGTGAACGTCCTCTGGGACATGAAGCCCGGCAACTGACGAGCGCGTAACGGGCGTACAATTCACGAATGCACGACACTGACGAGCTGACCGCTATCGTCGCCGCCAATGACGACGAGATAGCACCCCTGCGCGAACGGCTCGAGAATGCCGTAGAGGTCAAAGACGGGCCTCGTCGGTATCACGTGGGCACGCTCCGGGGCGCGCGGGTCGTTGTCGCCGCCACTGGCGACGGTAAACGGAACGCTGACCTCGGGGTGCGTCGGCTCATCCAGAAACTGTCTCCAACACGCATTCTGGCGATCGGGCTGGCCGGGGCAATTTCTGATCACCTGGTCGTGGGCGATCTATTGGTGTCCAGCGAGGTGCTGGAGGGCGAGCGGACGCTCGCCTGGCCCGATCTGCAATGGCTCGAGGAGTCGACGATCGCCACGGAGTACGACCTCGGGCGTCTGGTGACAGTCGACGAAATCCTCTCGACCCCGGACAGCAAGCGGACGCTATGGGGGAATACGTGGCGCGACCAGCCGGCAGCTGCCGACATGGAATCGGCCTGCTTTGCTCGGGTGGCGATCGCGTTCAACATTCCGTATCTGATTGCCAGGGTGATCAGCGACGACGTCTCCGAGTCGCTGCCAGACTTCCTGGAGGACTGCCGCGCCCAGGACGGCAGCATTGACAAGCGGCAAGTGCGCTGGAAGGCGTTCTGGCGACCGAAGTCCTGGTTGCCGCTATTCAGGTTGCGCGGCCGTGTGCAAAAGAGCGCCGTTGTGCTGGCTGACTTTGCCGAGGATCTGGTCGGGGGCGTCGCCTGATTAGGGCCGCCTCCGGACTCAAGCGCGTTGACAGCCACCGGGCCGTCAAGGACACTCCGCCGATGGCCACGACGAACCCGCCGTCGGCAAGCGCGCCCGCACGTGACCGCAAGGCGGAACACATCCAATTGGCGCTCGACCGGCGTATGCAAACAGGCGGAGCTTTCGACCGATTCCGGTTGATGCATTGCGCGCTCCCCGAGATCGACCTCGCCGAGGTCGATATGTCGACGCGTTTTCTCGACAAGACGCTGTCGGCGCCTCTCCTGATCTCGTGCATGACCGGCGGTACCGACGAAGCGGAAGCGATTAATCGGAACTTGGCGATCGCCGCCGAGCGCGTCGGAGTGGCACTTGGGCTCGGATCGCAGCGCAAGGCCATCGAGGATCCGGCTACGCGCGAGAGTTTTCAGGTCCGCGACGTTGCGCCCAACGTCGCTCTGCTCGGCAATCTTGGCGCTGTGCAGTTCAACTATGGGTATGGACTGGCCGAGTGCCGCGAGGCCGTGGAGATGATCGGCGCCGACGCTCTGGTGCTCCATCTGAATCCGCTGCAGGAGGCGATTCAGCCCGAAGGTGACGGGAACTTCAGCGGCTTGCTGGAGCGCATCGGCGCCACGGTGGACGAACTCGAGGTTCCGGTGGTCGTGAAAGAAATCGGCATGGGGATTTCGGGTGCGGTTGCGGAGGCCCTGCATGGGGTCGGCGTGCGAGTTATCGACACAGCCGGAGCCGGCGGCACCAGCTGGGCTCGTATCGAGGCTGCCCGTGCCGACGACTTGGAGATCGGCGAGTTGTTTGCGGACTGGGGCGTGCCCACCGCGGTGAGTATTCGCGCTGCCGCCGCGTTCGACGACGTGACTGTGATCGGCAGTGGCGGTGTTCGTAACGGCATGGACATGGCCAAGGCAATTGCTCTCGGCGCCGACGTTGTCGGATTGGCCTATCCCTTCCTACGCGCTGCCACAGAGTCCCCCGACGCGGTGGAGACGCAGCTCAGGCGCATGCTGCGCGAGTTGCAGATCTGCATGTTCTGCACAGGAGCACGAACCGTCGCAGACTTGCAGCAGGTAGAACTGCTCGAAGAGGGGACGTCTTGAACGATCTCGACGCGACCCACGACGACCTGGTTCGCGAGTTGGCCGAAGGAAAACGTCGGTTCCACGCGCTCCCGGATTCATTGAACGCAACCGAGCGGGCCGCCGTTCGCCGTGCGGCCCTGGCGCAGCGTTTCGGGGCCGATCTCACGAAGACTGGCGAATACACGCTTGATGCCGAGGCGGCAGCCGATCGGCACTGCGAGAACATGATCGGCGCGACGCAGATTCCGGTTGGCGTCGTGGGCCCGTTGAGTGTGCGCGGCGACTATGCGGACGGCGACTTCTACGTCCCGTTGGCAACCACGGAAGGCGCGCTTGTGGCTTCGATCAATCGGGGCGCGAACGCGATTACGGCGGCGGGCGGTGCTTCGGTACACGTAGAAGACGTCGGCATGACGCGAGCGCCGGTTTTCAAGACCTCGGGGCTTGCCGAGACACGAGAGTTTTTGGCCTGGGTCGTGGCCAACGAAGACGCGATGCGCGAGGTGGCGGAGGCGACTAGTCGCTACCTGCGGCTGCTGGATGTGAAGACATATGCCATAGGCACCACCGTGTTCGTCCGCTTCCGCTTCTCTTCAGGCGACGCGATGGGAATGAACATGGCCACGATTGCGTGCGATCGTGTCGTGCATGAACTCGTCGAAGTTCAGACCGGTGTTCAGTGCATCGCACTATCCGGCAACTACTGCGTGGACAAGAAACCGGCCGCGGTGAATTTCCAGCACGGGCGCGGCAAGCGCGTGCAGGCCGAGGTCGTTCTCGACGCGAGCGTCTTGCGGAAACTCAAGACAAATGCCGCCGATCTCGTGGAGGTGCAATACCGCAAGAACCTGCTCGGTTCGATCGCGGCCGGCGCCACGGGTTACAACGCGCACTTCGCCAACGTGCTAGCAGCGTTCTTCCTGGCCACGGGGCAGGATCCCGCCCATGTTGCCGAAGCGTCCATGGGAGTCACCACCATCGAAGCTCACGGCGACGACGGCGTGATCGTGTCGGTGTTTCTGCCCGATACTCCGATTGCCGCGGTCGGCGGTGGCACAACGCTCGACACCCAACGTGAGGCACTGGCGATCTTGGGAGTGAAAGCCGATCCGGAGCGTCCGGGCGTGGCAGCGCTGCGGCTTGCCGAGATACTGGGGGCGACCGTGTTGGCCGGCGAACTTTCGCTCATGGCCGCATTCACCTCGAAGGATCTCGCAGGAGCTCACGAGCGCCTCGGTCGCAGCGCCCAGAGCTGATCGTACGATGACGTCGCATCGCCGCGCCCGAACTTCTACCCCGGGCAAGCTGATCCTGATGGGCGAGCACGCGGCGGTCTACGGGGCGCCGGCACTTGTCACCGCAGTCGGCCTCCGAGTGCGGACGGATCTCGAGCGCTCCGCGAGCGCCGCGGTAGAGCTGCAACTGCCGGCACTCGATCACGAAGAGACCATTGATGCCGAGCGACTGCTGGAATACACCGCCGAGCAGCGCACCGCGTGGAAGGCATTCGCGGCTGAGCCGGACGCCGCCAACTACCAAGCGTTGCAGGACGGTGAGCCCGCGCGGTTGGCCCGGATTGCTCTTGGGGAGTGCGCGGAGCAGCTCGGTGAACTGCCCGGCACCCGATTGCGCGTAGAGTCCGATCTGCCGATCGGGTCAGGGTTTGGCAGTTCCGCGGCCGCGGCCGTAGGAGTCGCGAGCGCGGCGATTGCCCTCGGCGGCAGCGACGTTCGCTGGTCTGCAGTGGGGCCGATCGCCATGGAGATCGAGCGACGGCAGCACGGTTCCCCCTCAGGTGTCGACGCTGCGACCGTGTTTCACGGGGGCGTACTGGCGGCGATGCGGCACGAGGGCGAGCTGTCCTTTGAGCCGCTGACGGCGAGAGCCGATCTGCTCCGCGAGTTTCGTGTCGTCCACACCGGAACTCCGGCCGAGGCAACTGGCACCGTGGTTGCCGCTGTTGGCGAACGCAGGAGGACCGCACGCGAGTGGTTCGAGACCATGCTCACCACGATGGCCGACACTACCGGGCGGTTCGAAGGACTGTTGATCGCGCCCGAGACCGTCGCCGAGGACCTGATCGACCCGATTCAGGTGTATCAGCGCACTCTCGAGGAAATCGGAGTGGTGCCCGGCCCGGTGGCTGAGCTGGTTCGTCGGATCGAGCGTCGTGGCGGGGCGGCCAAGCTGTCGGGCGCTGGTGGCCTGAGCGGAAGCGGCGCCGGGTGCTTGTTGGTCCTGTTGCCCGAAGATGGTGATGACCTGATGGATGGGCTCAACGAAGTCGTGGCGCCGTTGGCCGCTGAAGGCATGCGAGTGGAGCAGAAAGCATGACGCGCGAATGTACGTACGCGGTTGCCCCCAATATCGCGTTCATCAAGTACTGGGGAGCGACGGACCTGGATAGCGCGCTGCCGCGTAATGCGTCGATCTCCATGACCATGAGCGAGTGCGCGAGCACCACATCCGTGCGCTGTCTCGAGCCCGGTCAGCCCGATGAGATCTGGCTCGCCGGGATCGACGGCCTGGTGGCCGCGGAGGGGGCGTTCCGTGACCGCGCGCTGGCCCACGTAGAGCGCCTCCGCGAGTACGCAGGGGTTGATCATGGACTCGCGGTGGCCACGCGCAACAACTTTCCGGCGGCGGCGGGTATTGCCTCATCGGCCTCCGGCTTTGCCGCACTCACGGTCGCCACGCTCGGCGCTCTCGACAAAGAGGTTCCCGCTGCCGAACTCTCGGTGCTGGCACGCCGGTCAGGTTCTGGTTCGGCGTCGCGATCGGTGATGGGCGGCTACGTGCAGTGGCCTGATGGCGAGGATGCTGAGGGACCTGCCGTGCAGCTCGCGGCCGCGGATCACTGGGATCTGCGCGACGTCGTGGTGCTCGTGCAGCAAGACGAGAAGAAGGTGTCTTCGCTCGACGGACACCGTCGGGCTCCCTCCAGTCCTCATTTCGAGCGTCGGCAGGAGCTCCTACCGGATCGGCTCGCAGCGGTTCGGTCCGCAATCGATTCGCGCGACCTGGCCATTCTCGGGCCGGTCATCGAAGAGGACGCCATCGAACTTCATTTGATCGCGATGTCGTCACGACCGCCCATCTTCTATTGGCTTCCGGCGAGTCTCACAGTGCTGGCGGCGGTTCGGCGTCTGCGCGACCGCGGTGTGGAGGCCTGGGCCACGCTGGATGCCGGCGCGAATGTTCACGTGATTTGTGCGCCGGCCGCTGAAGAGGCTGTGGTTGCCGAGATGGAGAACCTGGACGGCGTACACGGCGTGCTCAGAGATCGTGTGGGCAGCGGGCCCAAGCGACTCGATCGCTCTCTCTTTGCGGTGACCAGTTCATGAAGCTCGCCGTAGTCAAACTCGGTGGCAGCTTGATTACGAACAAGGGCGGCCGTCGATCCGTTAGCCGCAAGGATCTTGCTCGGCTGGCGGATGAGCTGGCTGAGGCGATCGGTCGGAGTCGACGGCGGTTCTTGATCGGCCATGGGAGCGGTTCGTTCGGACACGTGACTGCGTCCGAGCATGGAGTCCACCAAGGCAAGGCGAGTGCAGCCGGCGTTTCTGCCACCCAGGGAGTCGCTCGCGAACTCCACGAGATTGTCCTGGACGCCCTGCGCAAAGCTGGCCTGGCAACCTGGTCGGTCGCTCCGTCGAGCAGCATCGTTACCAAGGACGGTCGGCCGGCCGCGGTAGCCCTCGAGGGGTTGGAGGCCGCGCTGGAATCGAAGTTGGTTGCGGTGACCTACGGGGACGTTGTGATGGATCGCAACCAGGGGCATGCGATCTGCTCCACCGAGACCGCGTTGCTGGCGTACTGTCGACGTTTGCGGGCCCGCGGCGTCGGAATTCGTGACGCGTACTGGTTCGGCAACACCGACGGTGTGTACGACGCGACAGGAGCCACGGTGAATCGCCTCAGAGCGGCGCAGGCGCCGGCCCTTGCCAGCGCGGTTGGTGGCTCTGCGGATACGGACGTGACCGGGGGGATGCGTCATCGTCTTGATACCGCCGTTGCATTTGCGCGGATCGGTGTGAGTTCCTGGATTCTCGACGGCGCGACTCCGGGCGTCTTGCCGGAGGCGTTGATCGGCAAGTACCGCGGCGGAACCAGGGTCGTCAGCTAGCCTTCAGCGCGAAGGGGATGACCCGTAGTCGCGCTGGGGACATAATGCTCCCTCTGCTTCTTGACCCCTGAGCCTGCTATGTCCCGCATCGACGAGCTTCTGACAACCACGAGCCGGACCTTCGCCCTGTCGATCCCGCTGTTGCCGGAGCCGACGCGCGCGCAGCTGGGCATTGCCTACCTGCTCTTCCGGATCGCGGACACCTTCGAGGACGCCACTGCGTGGTCCAACGAGCGCCGCATCGAGGCGTTGGGCGAGTTCGAAGATCTGCTCGAGAATGGCACCGCCGAGCGTGCGCTCGAGTTGGGCACCGCCTGGGCAGACGGGCGTCCGATCGAACACGAGGGCTACCTGGATCTACTCAGGGAAACGCCCGCCGTTATCGAAGCTTTTCAGGAACTTGAGCCCGAGGCGCGCGAGATCATTCGTCGCCATACCTTGCGAACGGCGCGCGGCATGGCGCGCTTCGTGGATCGGACTGTGGCCGGCCAGTTGCGGCTCAACGATCTCGAGGATCTCCGCGACTACTGCTACGTCGTCGCCGGAATCGTAGGAGAACTGAGTACCGATCTCTTCGTTCTGGGGCGGGGGGCTCTCACCGACATTGCTGACTCCTTGCGGGCGCGCGCGCCACGGTTCGGCGAGGCCCTTCAGCTAGTGAATATCCTGAAGGACGCCGCGTTCGACGCAGGCGAAGGGCGCACCTACTTGCCGGCAGAGGTCGATCGCGACGAAGTGTTCGCGCTTGCCCGCGCGGATCTCGAAATCGCCGCGGACTACACCAATGAATTGCAGGCCGCTGCGGCGCCCCGCGGCATCGTCGCCTTCTGCGCCTTGCCCGTCCGCCTGGCCTTCGCGGCGCTGGAAGCCGTACATACGCATGGACCCGGCACGAAGGTCACGCGCGAACAGGTGTTCGCGATTGTCGACGCGATGAACCGTGCGCTCGACGCCGGGGCCCCGGCCGTTTCGGTGCCGGAGCCCGTCGGCAGCTGACGCTAGTCGCGGATGACTTCGACGGTGCCGTAGGGCACGGCGCCCCCCTTGCCGTCGATGGCGAAGACACCGCAGTTGTAGCTCATCAGCATGTTCGGGTTCGTGTTGCCCGTACCCGCATGCGTGATCCAGAAGTCGAAGTAGGTGGTGCTGGCTTTGATCTTCTTCTGCACCAGGCCGATCCACACGCCGGTGAAGGCCACGACATTGCCCGTCACGGTGGCGAACTTCTTCGATTTTGTCTTGGTCCCCTGCTTGATCTCCACCGTGACGCTGGTGGGCGTGTTCTGCGCCGGCTTGCTCGTGTCCGGGTATTGGCTGAAGCCGCCGGCGCAGCCAATCTGCAGGTTCTTCTTTGGCACGTTCTTGACCAGGTCGATGAAGTTCTCCGAACGGTCGCTGAACTCATGCACCGGCGGATACCAGCGGATGTGCTTGTTGGGAAGGTCCTTGATGGCCTCCGAGTTCTCGATCACGACGTTGATCTGCACGGTGCTACTGATCGGTTTGTGACCCTTGGCCGATTGAGCCACTTCCTGACCGAGCGCCGGGAGCGAAAGAGCCAGTGCGGCGGTTGCGACTGTGTAGTGCGTGAAGTTCATCTCGAATCTCCCTCGGTGTTTCGGCTATTCGGCGGAATTGAGGCGCAGAACGACCCGGCGATTCTCCTGACGCCCGGCCGCGGTTTCGTTGTCGGCGACCGGGTCGCCGGCGCCTTTGCCCATCGCCTGTAGGCGACTCTCGTCGATGCCGTTGTCGGTCAGGTAGCGAACGACGGATTCGGCTCGGCGCTGCGACAGCTCCAGGTTGTGCGCGTCCTCGCCGGTGCTGTCGGTGTGCCCCTCGATGATCAGTGCGATCTCCGGGTGGTCGGCAAGGGTCTCGACCATCTCCGTGAGAGTGGGGGTCGACTCGGGCCGCAGCACGTCGCTGTCAACATCGAAGTAGATGCCGCGCGTGACGTATTCGCCGGTCTCCATCAGCCCGTCGTAGAGACGGTCGAGGCCGACGGCAATGGTGATCGAGGCGAGATAGGCCGGGTAGTTGCTGTTTGCCGTGATGCGCAACTCGAGCACATCGCTGCGCGGGAACTTCGCGTTGGGCACCTGAGCCACTCGGGTAGAGCCGGCGTAGAAGATGGCGTAGTCGGTGTCGAGGTCCGGCTCGCCGTCCACCTGCAGACGGTACGAGACGATCTCCCCGCGTGGATTCGATGTGTCCGTGGCGCTCGACTGCGGTCCGCCGTCCCGCGAGTAGATGCCGGGCTGGCGCGACATCGAGACGTAGTGGCCGTCGGCGCGGTTGCCGTCCTTGGTGAAGTAGAGCGACCCCGCTGCGTTGGCCGTCGCGGAACGGAAATCGATTTCAGCGGTGAAATCGTCGCCTAGCGCCTCGGGGAGCTGGATTCGGACTACGCTGCCTTGCGTTGCCTCGAGCACTCGCCGGCCGCCCATCTCCACGATCTGCATGTTGCCGCCCACGAATTCGAGCTGGCGCGCCGGGAAGCGCCCAACGCGCTCCCCGGAGAAGTCCGTCGCATAGATCACCCGTCGGCCGGGTGTGTAGTCGTAGTTGCGCCAGACGCCGTCGCCGGGTTCTTCAGACGCTCGCGCCGCTTCCTCGGGGTCGGTAATCGGATTCCCGTTGGCATCGGTGATCAGTTCACCGTCTTCGTCAACGAACACCGTGTCCTTGCCGTCCTTGCGCGCTTCCTCGACGCACTCGTCGTCGTTGACCGCGCAGGTGACGGCGCCCTCGACCATTTCCTCGAGCGCCTTGCTCGCCTCGCGCTTGGCGCGATTGACGATACTCCCGAGCTGCGCTTCTGCTGGTAGCGCGAAGACCAGAGCGGCGGAAAGCGCCGCGAGTGCGAAGGGGCGTAGTCGCATGGTGATTTCCCCTAGTTGGTTGGTTCGAAGAAGCGCATGAGTCGCTCGAGCGGCTCCTTGAGCACGGGCTGAACGGCAGAGTTGGAGCCAAGCCGAACGACGTTGCCGACGAATCGGTTGTGCTCGCGCAGCCAGGCCACCGCGGTTACGCCGGAGTCCGGCCGGAACACACCGTCTTCGCGGAGCTCTCGCAGTCGGGCCAGAGGGCCGTCCACGAGCGCGTCAAGAGTCGGTACGGCGGTCTCGGCTGTGGCCGCGTCGCTTACCCCGTCGAGCGTCTGATTGATCTGTTCGAACACCGTCGTCCAGTTGGCGAGCAGTGCTTCGTCGTCGGCCAGTAGCGCATCGAGATCCAACGATGCGCTCGCCGCTGGGACCGCTTCTGCGCGGGCGTTCTCGGGTGCGACGCTGTCTTCGGACGCCGGACCGCAGCTCATCGCCAGGAGCGCGAGCAGGCAGGCTGCGAACCCCACTGATGGTCTCTTGGTCGCCATGGCGGCCCCCGTTGGTGTCGAAAGCTGGGGCCGAGCGGCCCCTCGATATGGAATGCCCATACCGGAGATTCCGTTACAGCCGCATTTTGCTTCCGGCCGTGTCACACTCCCTTTCGCTATGAGCGGGCCGAGGCGAGACGAGGACGAAGAGCGCAAGTCAGGGTCGGAGTCCGCCGCAGGCGACCCGGTGGCGCACATCCTCCAGCGGCGGGCCGACGCTGCCGATTTCACCCCCTTCGGGGTGGGCGAAGTGGTGGCCGATCGCTACCGTGTCGAGCGCCTCGTGGGTCGCGGCGGCAGCGGTCAGGTTTGGGAAGTTCATGATCTCGAACTCGACCAGCGCATCGCGCTCAAGACGCTATCTAGCCGGCCGGGTCGTCAGATTCGCCATGCCCAGGCCCTGAAACACGAGGTTCAGCTGGCTCGGCGCGTGGCCCACAGGAACGTGTGCCGAGTGTTCGACATCGTCCCAGTGGCCGAGCATGACGGGGAGCCCGTCTGGGCCGTGACCATGGAGTTCCTCGCGGGCGAGTCTCTGGCCGAGCACGTTCGGCGAACCGGACCATTGCCCTCCGCCACGGTTATCGATTTCGCGACCCAGTTGGCGGCTGGCATGGCAGCCGCTCACGACATCGGGGTAATCCATCGGGATTTGAAGCCCGAGAACATCATGCTCGTGAAGGCCGGCGAGGCCACGCGTGTCGTGATCGCGGACTTCGGTCTGGCTGCGGGTGAAGAGCCGGAGGAAGAGCGCGACGTTCGTCTTGCAGGAAGCCCAATGACCATCGCGCCCGAACAGATCGAGGGCAACTCGGTGGGGCCGGCCGCTGATGTGTACGCGTGCGGCGTCGTTTGCTTCCACATGCTGACGGCCGACTGGCCGTTCCGTGGCCCAACGCCCCTGGCGACTGCTCTGGAGCGAATCGAGAGCCCACCACCCCGGCCGGTCGCCCAGAGTTCTGGCGTGCCGGCGGCGCTCGACGATTTGGTTGTCCGGTGCATGGCGCGCGACCCAGCGTCCCGCCCGGTGAATGGTGGCGCGCTGCGCGGCCAGCTCGAGGCGCTAGCGGGGTCGGACTTCAGTCCCGCTATCCCGAACATTTCTCCAGCCAAACGAGTTGCGGGTTTCCTCGTGCTCGCAGGGTTGGCCGCGTTCGCACTCGGCGATGGCGTGGGAGAATTGTCGAGCGCCGTACCGGTGAGAGGCGAGGTGCCCACGAGCGCCGGCGCTCCAGGTCGTCCGGGGATCGCGCTTGTGGGATTTGCCGCCGAAGGCGGGGACTGGGACTGGGTGGCCACCGCTCTTGCCGATCGCTTCGCGGCAGTGCTCGGGGTTGGCGACGAGCTCCGGGTCATATCGCCCTCCCGAACTCAGCAGCTCGCCGTCGATCTCGGAGCGTCGGCATCGACGCCATCAGCGCGCGTGTCCGGCCTCATTGGCAGTCAAACCGGCGTGCAGTGGAATCTCGGAGGGAGCTACACCATTCGTGAGAGCGAGAACGGACGTCCGGAGTTGCACCTGGACCTGGTACTTCGAGGGCCACGCGCGCGTGTTGTGTCCTCTCGTTTTACCGGCCCCATCGGCGACCTGCCGTCGATCGCCCGTCAAGGCAGCGAGTGGGTCCGCGCCGAGCTCCGATTGTCGAGACCCGCGTCCGGCGAGATCGCCGGAACCCTTGCTGAGTTCGCCGCCGCGCCCGAGGCCGTTCGTCGTCATGCACTCGGCAAACAGGCCATGCGCCGGCAGGACTATGCGGCCGCGCGCGAACACTTCGAAGCCGCCGCCGCCGAGGAGCCCGGACACCCGCTCGTGCTCCTCGGGCTTGCGGAGGCGTGGTCAGCAGCCGGCCGCCCGGGCCCGGCGCGCGAGGCGGCGGAGGCCTCGCTCATCGGAATCGAACGCTTGGACCGCGCACGGCAACTCGAAGTACGAGGCCGCCACGCCATCGTTACGAATCAGTGGGATGTGGCAGAGCAGACGTACGCCGCGTTGTTCGAGTTCTACCCCGATGATCTCGAATACGGCCTCCTGCTGGCAGAGTCGCAGGATCGTGGCGCGCGACTGGAGGCCGCACTCGAAACTCTCGGCCGACTGCGACAACTTCCGGCGCCATCCGGCCAGGATCCGCGGATTGATCTCACCGAAGCATGGGTTCGCTTCCATCAAGGTGACCATGTTGGCGCAGTGCCTTTCACTGAGCGCGCCGAGATCTCGGCCCGGCGACTGGGGCAACGCTCGCAGGTTGCACGTGCCCTTCAACTTCGGTCTGAACTGCTTGAGCGAGATGTGCCGTGGTCGGAGCGCGAACCGTTGCTCGCCGAGGCGAGCGAGCTCTTCGAAGCGATAGGTGACGCGCAGGGATTGATCATGATCCTGTTGCTGCGAGGCGACGCGGCGTTCGGCCGCGGTGATCTTGCCGGCGCGGCTGAAGACCAGGGTCGGGCCGTTGCGGAGGCAGAGCGGATCGGTGACAAGCGAACGCTGGCGCGGGCGCTTACCAGCTTGGCGATTACGCGCGATGTGATGGGGCAACTCGCCGCGGGTGCGGATCTCAAGGAGCGCGCGCTTGCCAACTATCGTGAGCGCGACGTGAAGATGGGTGCCGCGATCACTCTCGAGAACCTGGGGATCTCACTCTTCAAGCTGGGCCGGATGGCCGAGAGTCTGCAGCGATTCGATGAGGCGGGGCAGGAGTTTGCCCGGCTGGGCGATCTGATCGGAATTGCCTGGGTGCCGTATCACCAGGGTCGCGTGTGGCGCCAACTCGGCGAGGTGCGGTTGGCACGGCAGGAGATGAGTCAGGCGCGCGCGAACTCGTCGGATCGGCCGGAAGGTGGGCTCGAAATCTACGCGGACTACGAAATCGCGTGGCTCGACATCACCGAGGACAATCTCGAGCGCGCCGTAGCCGAGACTCGACGCCTTCTCGAGCGCTACGACGCCGATGAGTTAGAGGTCGATGCGGCCGAGACCGAGGTGATGCTCGCTGAGCTCGATGTCGATCGTGGGGCATATGGACAGGCCATCGAAATGGCCACAGCCGCGCGACTACGGGCGATCAATAGCGGCTCGATGTACGTCGTCGCGGGTGCCGACATGCAGCGCGTTCACGCGGGACTCGCGAGCGGCAACGACGCGGTGGTCGAGGAAGCCTGCGATGCGCTCCGCGAGTTGGTCCCAACAATCGAGTACAAGGTCTGGGAACTCTCTGGGCGGGTTGCGCTGGCGCGCTGCGCGGCGTTCCGAGGCGATCCAGCGGCTGGCAGAGCAGCACTAGCGAGAGTTTCGGAAGAGGCGGCGCAGCTCGGTCTCGTGTGGGCCTACTCTGAAGCCGTGTTGCACCACGCCCGCATGCTGTACGAGGCCGGCGACGCCGACGATGCCCGCACGCTTCTTGGCCCGCTCCGCGCTCGTGCCGCGGAGGGCGGCTGGCATCGGACGCTCCGACAAATCGATGAGATCGAGGACAGCCTCACAGCAGCCGAGGCCCCTTGAGTCGTGCAGCCCGTTGGACCCTGGAGCCGGAGTCGCTGGGCCGGTTCCTGTTACTGCTCGACGCGGATGTGGCAGAGGCGGGTCGAAAGTACGAGCAACTGCGGCAGCGACTGATTCGGCTGCTCGAATGGCGCGGTTGCAACGACGCAGCCGCGCTCGCAGACCGTGTCATCAACCGGGTCGTCCGCCGTATTGATGAGGGCGCGACAGTGTCTCCGGATCGCGTCGCGGGATTCGCTGTGGGGGTGGCGCGCCTGGTGCACTTCGAGTATCTGCGGGAGCGGAAACGCGAAGAACCCGGAGTGGCCGACACGGAACGCGCGCCGTTCGTACGAGGGACGTACTCGACCACAGATCTCCGTCTCCGAGAACTGGAGGATTCTCTTGACCGCCTGGACCCGGACGATCGCGAGCTGGTTCTCCGCTACCACGCACCCGGTCGCGACCGGATCGCGCGACGGCGGGCGATCGCCGACGAGCTGAGCACTACGACGGGTGCCCTGCGAGTCAGGGTGCACCGCATTCGCCAGCGCCTTGAACGGATGCTCGAGACCGGCAGGGGAGGGGAGCCAGCATGACCGACGACCAGGAAGCGCGGATACTGCGCGAGTACATCACCGGTGGGCTGGATGAGCAGTCGGCTACCGACTTCGAGCACCGGCTGCTGACGGACGATAATTTCGCCGATTCGCTCGACCTGGGCGAAACGGAGTTACTCGAGGCCTGGGTCGGCGGTGAGCTCGACGAAGAGCTGGCAGCCCGGGTCGCTGACCTTGTTGCCACCTCGCCCAGGCTCCAGGCGCGCGCTGACACGGCCTTCGGGCTTGCCAATCGTCGAGGCCCCGAGGCGGCGTTCGTCGTGCCGACGGAGGAGAGTGCGGCCGTTCCAGCCGGTCGGTCGAAGCTGGTGCTGGGGCTGACCGCGGCCCTGTTGATCACCCTCGTCGCTTTGCTGTATCAGCTCCGCGCCGCCTCGGACCGAAAGGCGCTGGAGTCTCGTTTGCAACAACTCGAGTCCGAACTGGCACAGATCCGTAGCGATGAGATCGACCTTCGCCGAGAGCTTGCCCGGGCTCGCGCGGAGCAGCGGATCCCCGATCAGCAGTAGGCCAGATCCTGATCGATCCGCCGGCTCCGACCCGTAACGCTTCGCGCTCCGCGGTCATCACTGATTGAGGGCCGCGGTTGAGACCCGGCGTGGAGTCATCTGCTTTCGTGGAGGTGTTTGATGCTGGAGCGTGTCCGCGTTGTCTGTTTGGTAGCGGCCGCGTTGGTACTGATCGCGTCGGTGGGTCGTGCCCAGAACGCTGGAGACACACACCGTGTGATCGTCAACAACGAGGGAAGCCACGACGTTCAGCCCATCGGCCAAGCGCTGCTCGAAGGCTGGCGAGCGGAGGGATTCGTGGGGTCATTGCACGACTGCATCGTCCATCTCGCCGTTGCCCGCCTGAGCGAATCGCGGGCCCGAGCCGATCGCTCCCAGGATCCTGGTGGCACCCGCGGGACGGAAACCTATGGGCGGCTGCTATTCAACGATGCCAATGACATCGGCATAGCCGGCGTTGGCGACCGGGTGCCAGTGGCGCTCGGCGACATCAGCATTCCCGTGCGCAGTCCGAAGACGCTCTTCGTGCTGCTGGACCCCTCGGGCGTAGGCGAAATACGCCAGTACGTGGTGCCTGATGATGATGGCAGCGGATCAACGCTGGAGGCCGCCACGGCCCGGGCGGTGTCTGCTGACGAGGCCGCGAACGCGGTGGATGAAAGCAGTCTCGACCCGCTGGGCGCCTCCTACGTCGAACTCTTCAATCTCACAGCCGGGATCATGGATGCTGACTTCAACTTTGGCTCAGCGTGGCGGTGTGCGGACACCGCTGAAACGATGCTCTTCCGAGCGGAGGACCCGGCCCGATGGGCGCGGATGCCAGCCGAGCCGCCTGCGTTCCGCGGTTGGGAGCCCACGGGTTGGAGTCCGGAAGTCGACCGAGAACGGCGATTCGACGACACCTGGATTCTGTATGCCTACTGCCCGGAAGGCTTCGAGCCCGAGTCGTAGCGCGGGTCCGAGCAGGTGCCGGGGTTTTCGCTCAGTGCCGTTTCGGCTTCTTGGCGCCAGGTTGCGGCGTCCGGGTTTACGCTCGCGACGGCCAGTTCAAGGGCGCAATGGTAGGCGGATCCCGACGCCTCGACTTGTTCAGTCTTGTCATAGGCCTCCGCGAGAGCCAGCCAGTTAGGGGCGAAGCCCGGGAACAAGTCAACGGCCGCTTCTGCGTGGATGAGGCCAGTGTCGGGGTTACCGGGCCCCAGCGGCCAGCCGGGGGCGCGCAGGTACACCAGTGCGAGCACGCGGTGGGGTCCGGCTTGGTCCTCGCGTTCACCACTCTCGATCGCGTTGTTCAAAGCTCGGACGATGATGTCGAGCCCTTCGGTGGCCGTGGAGCGCACCTGGTTCGCCTGAACGCCAACGGCCAGCGCAAGGTAGTACGAACAATCAGGGTTCGACACCTCGCGACGGCGGCACCACTGGGCAGTCTGGACGGCCTCCTGTGCGACCGTATTTCGGCGCGATGGTTCGGCCGCATACTCGGCGAGCCAGGTCTGGGCTCGGACAGCGCCGATGATCGGTGCGGCGTCCGTGGCGTCCGCCACGGCGGCACGTAGCCACAGCGTGATCGATTCCTCGACCGCCTGTTCGTCCGGTCGTTGGCGGTATGCGGCCGCGGCTTCGACCATCAGGCGTTCCGCCGCTGCCGGATCGGACGCGGCGGGGTCTGCCGTGGCGAGCGCGGATTCGGGATCGGGTGGAGGCAGCGCGCGCGCACAGCCGTGCGTCAACAGGAGGACCCCGATGAGCGAGCAGGCGGCACGCAAAGCGGTCAACTGGCGCCGTGAAACGCCTGGCGACCGGCCATGACCATCGCGTCGTCGACAGGGCCGAAGCTGTTGATGCGCACCATCTCGAGCAACTCGCCGAACTGCGCATCGTGGTGCACGCGCAGAAGAGCACGGCGCAAGGCCTCGCTCGTGTCGGCATCCAACCGATCGCCCACGCTGACCACCAGGCCCATCGACATTTCCGGAGCGGTCGCGATCACTTCGAGGTCCGCCGCATTGGGCAACGAATCCATGGCTTCCACCTGCGATCGGTCGAGGATCACCGCAACATCGTCGCCTTGCATCGCGCGGCGAAGTGCCCCCAGGACGCGTGGCGTGAATTCGATGGTGGCTGTTTTCGGGAGCGCCCCCCAATCTCGCAGCAGGTTGCCGCGTACGAAGCTGTCGGCGTAGCCGGGGACTCCTGCGATCGTCCAACCCTCGAGATCGCCCGGACCTTTCACACGACCCGTCGACGCGACGAGGCTCCAGCGCTCATGCGCGGTGCCCCCGGGGCCGAGGGTCTGCGCGATCGGGCGGAGGCCGAGTTCGGCCTCGTACTTGAAGAAGAGCGGGAGCGGTACAAGCGCGACCTGAGTGTCAGGGTCGCGAAGACGGGCCAGGCCGCCGACCTCATCCTCGTGATACTCGGCCGCCAGCGTTCCGGCGTCCCAGTCTGCAGCCGCCTCAATCAGCCGTGCGAACTCGTCCATCGTAGGCTGCGCCTGTTCCGTCGTGCCGGGATAGCCCGGCGCGCAGGCCACGAGCCGCAGAGGCGCGGATGCTTCGGGCGCGGCGAAAGTCGCACCGAGTAGACCAAGAATGAGAGGTAGCAATACACAAGCTCCTGAGGTGATCCAAGAATAGCCCGGTGCGTCGGCAACTGCCGCTACCGCCTGGCGAGGCCGAGAGCGAGCAGCAGGTTCGGGAGAACAATCACCGCAGCCACGAGGCAGGCTCCGACCCCGAGGAACAGCAGTGCGCCGAGGCTCGCCATTCCCCGGTGCGAAGCGAACATCAGACTGCCGAAGCCGACCATTGTGGTCAGCGAGGCCACGAGGATGGCTCTGCCGGTGTGGGCCAGGGCGACGACCATCCCGTCACCGCTCTCAAGGCGGAAGCGGTGCACCACGTGTACGCCGGCGTCGATGCCGACCCCGAGAACAATCGGTATCGCTATGAGATTGGCGAAGTTCAGGTCGATGCCGAACCAACGCGTCATGCCCAGCAACCACAGCAGTCCGAGAAGAACCGGCACGAGTGCGAGAGCGGGATCGATCAGTCGTCTGAAGTCAGCGAGAAGAATCAAGGCGACGAGGAATGCCCCCGCGCCGAGAGCGGCGCCGAAACCGGCTGTGATCAGATTCGAGTGGTCTTCGAAGATCACCGGGAAGCCGATGGCGTTTTCATCCACCGAACGAGATGCGTTGTTGAACCTTGGCAGGAATTCCTCGTCGTAGATGCTGCCCGTCGGGTACAGATAGCCGACGAATGCGCCTGACTGCGTGAGGAATCTCGCCGCCAGTTCCGGCGGGAGACTCGCTGCGGCAGGCGGCACGCCGGCGGTCGCCAGCCGGAGCTGGGACAGGAATGAACGTGCTTGCTCTTGCAACGCCTGATCGCCGGCGTTCCAGGAGTCACGCAGGGCGGGGGTGGCGTCGGCCACCAGTCGCTTGATGACCTCGACTTCGAGGCGTGCCTCTTCGAGCAGTCCAGTGAGTTCCCCAAGGCCAGCCCCGAAAGCGTTGTCGGCGGCGTTGGCGAGGGCCTCTTCGAGTCGCGAAAGCGATGTTTCGAGTTCGGCCAAAGGGGCGGAGCTTGTGCCCACTCGGAGGCGATCCAGAAGCACGCGCACCTCCGCGACCGCAGCCGCGGATGACTCCGGTTCCGATGGAAGGAAAGCTAGTACCGAGTCCATGCGCTCGATCTCGAGATGCTCGGCAACGCGGCTCTCGAGGGCTCGGGGATCTTCCACGGACTCGGCCACAACGAGGTTGAAGTCGTTGCGCAACGCCGAGCGTTCGCTCATGAGGTTGAGGTAGCGTGTGGACTCGGCATCCGCGGGCAGCATTTCGAGCAAGCTCGTGTTCACCTCGATCTGCCAGAGCGCGGGAACCGCAGCCGCTGTAACGGCAAGAGCTCCCAGCAGAACGACACGGGGCCGCGTGCAGACGAGGCGCGCGGCGCCCTCGTCCCACACGCGGTCTACCATCGCGTCGCGCTGCTCACGATGACCACGGCCACCAAGGGCGAGCATGGCGGGAAGCGCGACGAGTGCCGCGGCCAGACACAGGAGCACGCCGACGCCGGTTACGAGCCCCAGCTCTGCGAAACCCTTGAATCGCATCAGGGCGAAGCAGAAGAAGGCCGCGGACGTTGTGAGAGCCGAGATTGCTACCGGCCGACCCGTCTTCCGGAGCATGTGCCGCACCGCGTCGATGCGGCCGCGTTGACGGCGCTCGATCTCGTACTGAGAGATGGGGTGCACGGCGTAGTCGATGCCCATCCCCACCAGAATGGGAATCAGCGACGTAGTGATCAGGTTCAGGTACCCGTACTGCAGCCACACCGCGCCGATCGCGCCCAGAACCCCCAGTGCCAGGGCTGCGAGGCCGAACATGGCGTGAACTCGCCGGTGGAACGCGAAGAGAGACAGGATGAAGACTCCGAGCATCGCGATCACCGACGTGCGGACGCCATCGCGGCCCACGGCGGCCATCTCCTCGACTTCCATGGCCGGCGGTCCGGTGAGGCCGAACCGAAGGCCGTCGATCTGCGAGCCAACTTCTTCAGCCGCCGCGCGAGTTGCCGTGACCAGTGCGTTTGCCAGCTCGAGGCCGCCGTTGCCGGTACCGGCTGGATGGACGAGCACGAAAAGCACCATGCCATCCTCGGTTGCCAGGAAACCGTTGTCGGTGATGGCTCCACTTTGCTCCGACGCGAGCAGGTCCATCACGTGCCGGGGTAGCCTTTCGGTCCACTCGACGGGGGCTTCGAGGAAGTCGCGCTGGGCTTCCAGAAATTCGCCCAGGAGGGCCGTTTCTGCCCCGGCATTCGCCGCGTCGATCGAGTCTCTGCGCGTCAGTGACTCCTCAATTCGGGCAGCGAGTAGAGCATTGAGATCCGCGAAGCCCCGAACCTCCAGCAGATCAGACGATGGCCCTAGAAGGTCGTCCAGTTGCCGAACCGCCGCGCGAAGCTGGTCAGGCGGCGCTAGGAACAGCGCGTGCCGACGGATCCAGTCGACGTCGACACGGTAGAACACACTGCCGACCGCAGGGTCGGCAAGTAGTTGAGCAGCGATCTGCTCGGCAGCTTGCTCGGCGGCCGCGCTGGGCACCGCGTTGCTGGTTCGCTCGATCGCGAGGATCAGAGGTTCAGGATCCTTGAAGTCCGCGCGTACCCGATCCCACAGGATCTGGTTCACGTCGCCATCCGGAACGAGTGCGCGACGCGACGTGCTGAACTCCAGCCCCGTCCTGAGCCATCCAGCGCCCAACGCCAGAATCACCGCCGCCGCGACGACTATCCGCGGGCGATCGAGAATCGCGGTTGTGAGGCGGTCGAGAAGGGTGTCGAGCATGGTCCCGGAGTCTATTGAAAGCGCGCAGCACCCGCCGCAGCCGCGGATCGAGTGGTCGGACAGCGGACGCAACGCTAGGATGGCGGAACCGATTACCTCTTCGACGAGTAGCACTATGAAGACCCGCGTTCTGACTCAGTCCGACATCCAACGCGTGGTCGACATGCATACGGTCGTGCCCGCGATCGAAACGGCTTTCGCAGCCCATGGACGCGGCGAGACGCAGATGCCGGTGAAGGTCTATCTCGACCTTCCCGAATTCAACGGCGACTTCCGCGCCATGCCGGCCTATCTCGAAGGGTCGGCTGGCGTGAAGTGGGTGAACGCGCATCCGAGCAACCCCGAGCGCTTCGGGCTGCCATCGGTGCTCGGGATGTACATCCTGAGCGATCCGGAGACCGCCCAGCCGCTTGCCGTGATGGACGCCACCCTGCTTACGGCGCTGCGAACGGGAGCCGCTGGGGCGGTGGCAACGAAGCATCTCGCCCGCTCCGACGCCTCGTGCGTCGGTTTCATCGGGTGCGGCGTGCAAGCGCGAACGCTCCACGCGGCCCTGAGCGTGGTGATGGGCGACTTCGAGGTGGTGGCGTCGGATGCCTCTTCGGAGGCTGCGGAAGAGTTCGCCTCCGAGGTAGGGGGGAGGGCCGCCGGGCTCGATGAAGCGGCAGCATGCGATGTCGTTTGCACCGCGACCCCGGTGCGCGACCCCATCATCCGTCGCGACTGGGTCCGATCCGGTGCCCACATCAACGCGATGGGCGCGGATGCCCACGGCAAACAAGAACTCGACACACAGGTGCTCCTCGACGCGGTCGTAGTTCTCGACGACTGGGCTCAGGCCAGCTCGAGCGGTGAGGTGAACGTACCGCTCGAAACGGGCGCGCTCTCACGCGACGCCATCCGCGGCGGGCTTGGCGAGATCGTTGCGGGCGAGCTGGCCGGCCGCGCGGCGCCGGACGAGATCACCGTCTTCGATTCGACAGGCCTGGCGGTGCAAGACGTTGCGCTCGCACGATTGATCTACGAGGCCGCGCGCGACGCCGATGTGGGCCTTGAGGTCGACTTTCGAGGCTAGCTGTAGTCGGGATCACACCCCCCCGGGAGCCGGTCCGATCATCGTGCTAGGTTGCCTCCACCCTGTTCCTCGACCGGCCTGAGGAGCGTGATCATGACGATCAGCCCAAGATTTGGTCGCCTGGCGCCTGTCGCAGTTTTGGCTCTTTTCGCGAGCGCGAGCATTGTCTCGGCTCAGTCCCGCGCGGTGCCTGACGGCGCGTTCACGCGGTTCGACCTGAGTAGCTTCAAGAAGATCGACTCGCTAGATGGCACGACTGCCGGTGGCGAATTCGGAACACAGGTCACCGAAGGGTTCCTGGTAACGGCACCCGCTGCGCCGGATGGTGGAGAGTTGTCGTTCGTATCGGGTACCGAGATCGACGATTCGATGACCGCTGCGGATCTGGCCGTCCCAGTCGAACGGCTCGGTGAGTCCTGGGGCGACCTCGGCCATCCGCCGGGCACCTCCAGTGCGCTTGTCATCGGGGCGCCCAGCCAACCCACCACAGCTGCTCGGGCCGTCAGGCCCGCGGCTGTGATCGTCGAGTACGGCAGCCCCAACCGCTTCATCAGCGAGGTGCGACGTGTGTCGGGAACGCCCGGCTCGCTATTCGGATGGCGGGTATGGGCCACGGACAGCCAAGCGCCAGCTGCGTCCTACAACGGCTCGTTCTTCGTCACAGCCCCGCTAGAAACAAAGGGGAAGCGCGACCCGGCCGGCGCCGTTTACAAGTTCGAGACCGACACCGGCGAACAGCTCTGGAAGTTCAAGGGCCAGCGTGACGGTGAGTTCGCGGGCTACGCCATCCAGCCCGTTTTCGACCGGGATGGCGATGGATTCAACGACCTCTACGTGGGGGCGCCGGGCAGCTCATCTGGTCCCGCAGGGCGGGTCTACCTGATCTCGGGTCGCACGGGGAAGGTTCTCGATACGCTCGAGTCTCCGGAAGGCGCGCAGCTGTTTGGCTACGCACTGGCGTCCAGCTCGGTCAATCCGGCACTCGGGGGACTCGTTGTTGGCGCTCCGGGCACGGATCAAGGGAAGAAAACAGCCGCAGGTGCCGTGTACGCGTTCCCGGACTTCGACTCTGCGCCGACCGTCTTCAAAGGGCGGGCGCGTGAGCAGCGGTTTGGGATCGCCCTGGTAGTGGGTCCCGAGAACATCTATGTGGGCTCGCGTGAGGGCCACAAGAAGGCGAAGAAGGACGCTCGTGGGGGCGTCACAGTTCTTCTCCCAACCGGCAAGAAGGTCAAGTTTCTGCGCGGCAAGCGTGGCGGCGAACACTTCGGTCGGGCGCTGGTACTGGCTCTCGGTCGTGCCCTCGTCGTCGGCTCGCCTGGGGCGCCGCCGCTCTTCGATCCCGAGTAGGCGTCGACTATCGGCTGACGAACCGCTCCAGGAAGTCGAAGACGTAATCCTGCGCGGTTCGACCCTCTGGTGAGCGGGCGGGATTGAGCAGCGAGGAGCCATGCGCTCCCGGGGCTACGTACGTTGCTACTCCGGCGGCGCGGAACGCTTCAATCTGTGTTGCCACGGACTCCATGGCGGCCTCGCTCTCCGGACGGATCGTCAGGACGGGCACTGTCAGCTCGTCGGCGACCTCCTCCGGGATGCAGTCCGCGAGCGGTTCTCCGCTTGCCGGCGAGAACGCCAGGGTTGCCGCAACGCCAACGGCGTCGCGAGCTGTCTCGCGGACAACGAGTGCCGCCGTGTACGAGCTACCCCACAGAACCATCGGTCTGTTCGTGGATTCGCCGACGTGATTGATCACGCTTCGGATCTGCGACCCGGCGTCGCAATACCCGAAATCATCGGGCGGGGATGAACCGCGCAGTGTGCGGTTGGGTCGGCCGAAGCGATCACCTCCACCGTACAGGTCGACGGCTACGACGGCGTAGTTGCGAGCGAGAAGGTGAGGAATCAGGAACCCGTACTCGCCGCGTGCGCTGCCGCCGCCCTGATGAAAGAGCAATATCGTGGCTCGGGGATCCGCAAGATCGTAACGATCGGCGATCAGCTCAACGTTGGTTGCAGTGGAGATCGTGAACTCGGTGCCAATCGGAAGCCCGCCCGTCCAGGTCGACAGGGTGCTCGCGAGGTCGAGCCAGTTGCGGTCTCCCACGTCGAGTATCGATGCTCCGTGCCGCCCGTCGGAGGCCTTGAAGTACACCGCCCGGGGGCGCTCGGGGGCCGCCGCAACGATCGGCGCGACCAGATCGTCCTCGTCCGGAGCCGCCACGGCGTAGAACGGAACGGTCAGCTGCCCCGCCCAGTCGCGCACGAGATGCGGACGGTCATCGTCATACTCGCCGGGCGAGTACGCGATCACGCCATCCACCAGAGCCTCCGCCCCCATCCGCACCACCAGCATCGCGGAGGCGGAGGAGCCGAGCGCGAACACCGGTCCGCTGAATCCTTGCCTGCCCAACCAGCGCCGAGCGGCTCGCATGTCTTGATAGGCGGCGTCGATGGTCGGCCAAGGCGAGGCTGTTCCCGCTTCGACCGCCTCCATGAGCGCAGGCGTGCCATGCCGCGCAGCGGTCTCATTGGTCACGCCGTCGCGGCGCAGGCCCCAACGAAGATCTACGGCTAGAGCATTGAAGCCTAGCGAAGCAAGCCGTTGTCCGGTGACGCGGAACTCACCGCGGCTCGACGAAGATTGGTGGAACAGCAGAACGGTCGGCGCTGCCTGGCTGGCGCCGGCGTAGAGGTCCGCCGTGATCTCGAGTCCATCCCGAGCCGAGAATGACACGGTACGGAACTCGCCTCCTTGAGGAGTCGCGGCGCGACTCGCTGTCGCGCTGGTGAGCGCGCACAACACCATCAGACCAGCAGACGTAGCACGCATCGCAGAGAGCCTCGGAGCGGGGAATGCAGCTACTACTCTACGCATCGGAGGCATCAAGTTCTCGGTCGAATCGCCGCTCGTTGAGCCGACAGATTTTCTGGCTCTCTAAATCGTATAATTACGATCGAACCAAGAACCACCGCTGGGAGCTCAACGATGCTGCGCGAAGAACAACTGGTACGCTGGACGGACTTCTACAATTCGGCCCGCGACAACCCGGCTCTCGATGACCGCATCACTGTGCTCATTCAGTTGGCTGCGGCTCTCGGCTTGGGTTGCGACCCGTGAATGCGCAGCTACTTTGGCGTTGCCAAAGAAATGGGCGTAACGCGTGACGAGATTGCGGCCGTGCAAGCCATCGTGATGGCCACCGCCGCCGGCCAGGTTCGTGCTCAGTTCCGCGAAGCCCGGCACCGCGCAGCGAAGGAATGACCGATCAACTAGCGTCGCGGGCGTTGGGCCGAACTCGACCGAGATTACCTATTCCGCCGGGTACCCAGACGGCTCGGCGGCCTTCGCAGTGAGTAGCGATGGCGACGATTTGCGCGAGCTGTTCGTAAGTCCTCTCGATCTCGATGGGTTGATGCGACGACGCTCATTCTCACGGAAGGGGCTCGGTCCGAGGTGGCGCGCACGCTCGCGGTGCCGGCGAAGTACCGCAGGCCGTAGTCCCGAGATACCCTGCTGCCGGATTCGTTCGGAATCGTGGAAGCAACATCGGAAGGAACGCCGTGAAGAACTCGCGCACATTGCTGGCAGCCCTCGCTCTCCTCGTCGTCGCCGCCCTGGTAGGTGGGGTCTGGCCAGATCCGGTTGGTGCGCTATCGGGAGCGGACCTGACGTATTCGATCAAGCTCAAGAGCGGCGTCAGCAAGACGGTGTTCGGCGACGCCTTCAAGTTCACCGGCAAGGGCACGATGACGGTGAACGAGGCTACCGGCGCGTTCAGCTACTCGATCGAATTGTCGAACGGCCTGACCTTCGAAGGAGAGGGTGAGCTCGCTCGGTCCACGAAGAACGAGGTCTTCGCCAAGAGCACCACCACATCGGGCGGGATCGATGGCGTGGTGATCTTCACCGGCAAGATGGCCGGCGGCGACAAGAAGTTCAAAGCGGGGAAGATGTACGCCGCCATTCCGAATCGCCTCGGGGCCGCCCCGACGGGCTTCGTGTACAGCACTGCGAAGCTCAGCGGTACGCTCAAGAAGTAGCTGTCGCTAGCTCCCAAGGCCGACCGATTTTCTCCCTGGTTCTTTTATGCTGATTTCTGTATAGTCAGAAATCTATATAGTATTTTCGGCAACACGGGAATCCGACGCTTTGACGACGCTCCGAATGACGCATGGCGGCGTTGGTTGACGCTGCGAATCGGTTCCCGTTCATCGCCCGCTCGCTCGCAGAGCCGAGGGCCTAGTGGACCAGTTGGCTGTGCCCGCTGCCCCACTGGGTAACGCGATCATTCGGGTCGCGTCGCTGTTGGTGCGCCGCAGGTCTCGCGAAGCCTGGAGACGCGAATGGCTCGGCGAAATTAGCGCCGTAGCCGATCACTTCCGTCGGCGCGACGCGGGCTCGTTGGCGATTGGCCTGCGAGTCGTACGACATGCCTTCATCGCGTTCGCCGATGCCGCGAGTCTGCGCAGACGTCGGGCGCACGGTGTCCTCGGACTCTATTCCCCACCTGCGGATCATCTGATGCGTTCATTTGTGCACGACCTGAGATTCGGATTACGTCACCTGCGGAAGAGCGCCGGTGTGACGATCGCCGCCGTGGCGACTCTCGCGATTGGCCTCGGCGCGAGCGCCATCATGTTTGGCGCGATTCACGACATCCTCTGGCAGTCGCTTCCGTTCGAGGGGCCCGCCGAACTCGTCGAGGTCTGGGCGCGGAATCCGGAGCGCGGACGGAGCGAGACGGGTCTGACACGGGCTGAAGTCGCGGAAATGCGCGCGAGACTCGGCGAACTCGAGATCGCCAGCTACGCAACTGGCGCCAGCAACATGGCGCGAGGTGCGGCCGTGCGTCGGGCGAGCACGCTACATGCTGAGCCGGAGTTGCTTTCCGTTCTGGGCGTGGAACCGACGATTGGCCGTGCGCTGCGCCCCGCTGAATCTGGTCCGGCAGCACCAGCGGTGGCTTTGATCAGTACCGGGATCTGGCTCGAGATGTTTGCCGGGGCCGGCGACGTCATTGGACAGGAGATCCAGATCGATGACGTTGCCCACCAGGTTGTTGGCGTGCTGCCCCCGGACTTCTGGCTCTTAACGGAAGTCGACTTGCTCGTTCCCCTTCGGCTCGAGTCGGACGAGCGAAGCGCGCGGCACCTGTCGACGGTCGTGCGTGAGAACGAAGCCGGGATCGACTCGTTGCCGACACGCCTGGCCCCAACCATGCAGCGACTCGCGAGGGCACGCCCAGACACGAACGAGGGCCTATCCGCGATCTCAATTGGTCAGCTTGGCGGACGCCTTGTTCGGGGCGACACGCGGCCCTCGATCTTGCTCCTGTTCGTTGGAACGCTATTTCTCCTCCTGATCTGCTGCGTCAATGTGGCGAATCTTCTGCTGGCGCGCGGAGTATCGCGGACTCGCGAGCTGGCGGTTCGCGTCGCACTGGGAGCGGGGCGTCGCCGCCTCCTTGCGCAACTTCTTGCTGAATCCCTCTTGCTTGGCTTGGCTGGCGGCGCCGCCGGCCTTGCGATCTGCCTCGTGGGCACCCGAGCGATCGCGTCTCAGCTGCCGCCCGATCAAATACGAGCCGGGATATACGCGGTTGGGATCGATGAAGTCGCGTTTGTTCTCCTCGCGTCGATGGCCGCTTCGATAGTGTTCGGATTGATACCGGCGATGCGTGCTGCCCGCGCCGATGTGGTCACTGGGTTGCGCGAATCGGCGCTCGCGGGCTCGGCGGGCCGCGCACGGTTGCAAAAGGCCCTCGTCGTCTTCGAAACGGCGCTGGCGCTGAGTCTCCTGCTTGGGGCTGGACTGGCCGTGCGGAGCTACCTGCTTGTGCAGGCTCAGCCGCCGGGATTCCAACCTGACGGACTACTCACTTTCCGCGCTGCGCCGGCAGCGGCACGGTTGGTTGGGGCGCAGGAGCAAGTTGAGTTCCAGCGACAGCTAGCGACGCGGCTCCGGGATATTCCCGGCGTGGATGCCGTGGGAGCCACGACGAGTCTCCCAATGGGGCGGCGAACTCAGTTCCGCTACTTCGCACCCGAGGGAGTCTCGTTCGAAACTCCTGCGGACCGCCCGAGGGCCAACGTTGCGCGGGTAAGCGAGGAGTACCTGGCGGCCATGGGGACGACGCTGGTCGAAGGCCGCAGCTTCGATTCCGGGGACGGTGCTGAGGGGCGTCCGGTGGTCGTCCTGTCCGAGCAGGTGGCTCGACGCACCTGGCCGGACGAGAGCCCACTGGGGCGTCGGATAACCTTCGATCCGCTGGATGGTGAAGAGTCGCCGATTTGGCGCACGGTCATCGGGATTGCCGAAGTGGCCCGCAACAACGGTCTGCACAACGAGCCGTGGGACGAGATCTACGTTCCGTTCGCACAAATGCCCTCCAACGGCCCGGTTACCTACGTACTGCGGACTACGACCGCGCCGTCCGCCTTTGTCGAACCGGTGCGAGAGGCCATGGGTTTCGCGGCGCCCGGAGTTGCGGCCTACGAGATACGGACCATGCGACAGGTGATGGCCGCCCGGTTCTGGGGCGAGTCGATCACGACCCGCTTGCTCGCGGCATGCGGAGTCGCCTCGCTTGTGCTCGCAATCGTCGGATTGGCCGGGGTCGTGGGGTATAGCGTTGCTCGCCGACGTTCCGAGATCGGCGTGCGGATGGCTCTAGGGGCACGCGGCGGCCACGTAGTCGCCCTCGTGGTTCGCCAGGCGCTGGTGCTGGTCGTGGTGGGCTGTGTGCTCGGCTTGATCGGAGGTCTCGGCCTTTCGCAGGGACTACGGTTCATGCTCTATGGCGTGGAGCCTGTCGACCCAATTACGTTTCTGGGTGTGCCGGTGCTACTGCTGCTCAGCTCCGGGCTCGCGGCCCTCTGGCCGGCTCGTCGCGCAACCAAGGTCAATCCCGCCAGCGCATTTCGCGCCGAATAGCTCTGCGGCGCACGCCGCGGCCGTGACGACTGATAACGTCGGATGAGTCCGCGGCCAGGACGCGAGATTTCGCAATGAGAGGGCAGGTTTGAACTCCTCCGAGAGTTGGCTGCAACCGCGCATTCATGTTGGCGAGTCGGTGCGGCTCGAGCCTCTTGTACTCGATCATGTTGACGCGATCTGGGCTGTGGCGGACTTCGATGACCTGTGGACCTGGATGCCCTATCGGATGACCTGCCGCGACGATGTCGCTGAGATGGTCGCTCAAGCGCTCGAATGGCCAGCCACGGACTGGGGGCAGGCATTCGTGCAGGTCGCCGTCGACGCCGAGAAGGTGTGTGGCATGACCTGCTACCTGAACGCCGACGCAGCCAATCGGAGGGTCGAGATCGGCGGCACTTGGATCACATCGGCCTTTCAGCGGACCCGCGTGAACACGGAAGCCAAGTTGCTTCTTCTGCGCGACGCTTTCGGCCAGCTTGGTGCGAAGCGCGTCGAATGGAAGACCGACTCTGCGAACGCCCGGTCACGTGCCGCGATTGCGCGTCTGGGAGCAACCGAAGAGGGCACACTGCGCAATCACATGATCCGCCCGGACGGAACGATGCGGCATAGCACCTACTTCAGTGTGATCCGCGAGGAGTGGCCAGGCGTCGAGCAGCGACTGCAGCGCCTGTTGGCGGGTCGGCCGGCTAGAGCGTGACTATCGCAGTCCGGAACGAAGACTCGATACCGGATCGAGCCGACTTGCCCGCAAGGCCGGTGGCAGCGATGAGGCCAACCCCACCACGATGAGCAGCGCCCCTGCGATCGCGAACTGAGCCGGAGCCGCCGGTGGCAATACGCCCGGGTCCACGGCGCGCGAAATCGCTGCCGCGACTGCGAGCCCGAGTACGGTGCCGGCAGCGAGGTATCCAAGATTGGCGCGCAGCACGAGACGCACGATGGAGGAACCCTCGGCGCCGAGCGCGCAGCGGAGTCCGAGTTCGCCTCGTCGCTGTGCTACCGCGAAAGCCACCACTCCATAGGTGCCGGTGGCGAGTAGCGTGAGCCCGACTGCGGCAAACACAGCGATCATCACGCTCGCGAGACGGCGCGTAGCCCGGGAGTCGCGCAGCACCTGATCCAGTTCGGCGATCTCGGCGATCGGAAGATCGGGGTCAACGTCGGCGATGCGCGAGCGCACCTCGGCGGCTATCTGGTCGAGCGGGCGTTTCGAGCGCACCACGAAGAACATCCGGCGACTGAAGCTCGTTGCCGTTTGCCCGTGTGGCATATAGAAGGCTTGCTTGGGCGCGCCCTCGATGCCGTCGTTGTGCACGTCTTCGACCACTCCGACGATCGTGATCCAGGGGAACGGCGATGTGTAGGTTCGTCGCTTGAGACGCTTGCCCAGCACGGATTCACCGGGCCAGTAGTGCTCGGCGAACGATCGGCTGACCATCGCCACCGGTTCGGCGTCGGGCGTGTCCGAATCGTCGAACAGGCGTCCTGCGACCAGCGGGACTTGCACTGTTTCGAGATACCCGGGGAGCACGACGTAGCCGTGCGCGGCCTCCATGTGATTCGGATCATCAGGGGGGAGGTCCTCGATCGAAATCGAGAAGCTCGCTCGAGCCTGTCCGATCGGCAGGTGCGAGGTGCCCCCTGCAGCGTCTATCCCCGGCATCTCGGCGACTGCTTCGCGCAAGGTACGGAACAGTTGTTCAAACTGGACCCGCGCTGCATACCGGGACTCAGGTGCGCGGGTCTGAACCGAGAGCACCCCCTGAGCACGGAATCCTTCGTCGCGGGTGCGCAGTCGCTGAAGTTCGCCGAGTGTCTGGGTGGCGATCACGATCAGAACCACGCCGAGCGCGGCCTGTCCGGCGATGAGCAATCCCTGCGATCGCCGTGCCCTGCGCCCCGCCGACGCACGGAGCCCGCCGCTACGGAGCACGCTCGACAGATCCATTCTGGTGGCGGCCAGTGCGGGCAAGATGGCGACGGCCAGGCTGCCGAGCAAGGTGACGAGGATGGCGAAGCCGAGCGTGCGCGGGTCCATCACGCGAACATCCATGCCGGGGCCGACGATCTGGGTGAGTCGTAGCAACGCCGGAGCGAGGTTCGCCGCGAGCAAGGTGCCCCCGATGGCCGCAAGCCCGCCCAAGATGACCAACTCCGTCATGAGCCAGCGGACGATCATCGCGCGCGAGCCGCCCAGCGCTGCCCGCGTGGCGACCATCACTCTCTGCCGGCGATTACGGACGAGAACCAGATTGGCGACGTTCGCTGAACCGAGCACGAACAGCAACGTGACGGCTCCCAGAAGCACGACAAGCAGTTCGTCCGCGCCGTCGACCACGAGTTCACGCAAGGTGATCGCCCGCATCGCTGAATCCGGGTAGCTGCCCGGGTACTGCGTATGGATATTCTCGGTAATGCGGTCGAGCCGTCGGGCGAGCTCAGCGTCGGTCACTCCGGGGGCGAGCCGTACCAGCACGGTCATGTTGCCGCTATGCAGTTCGTTGTCGGGAATCGACTCGAGCAGTAGGGGAAGCCAGATGTCCGCATCCGCCGGGAACGCCTGCTTTGCCGAGATCACCCCGACCACGGTCGTCGGTAGATCGTCGACCTGTATGCGCTGGCCAACAATTGTTGGGTCTGCACCAAACTCCTGACGCCAGAGTCCCTCGTGCAGATACGCAACGCGCTCACCCCGTCGCGCGCGTTCCGCGAATCCACCACCCAGCAACGGTTCCGCACCGAGCGTGACGAACATGTCCGGCCCAATTCGGTACCCATTCAGGTCGAGCGGCTCGTCACGGCCGGTGAGAGTCATCGCCGCGTCGCGATTCCACCCCAACGACGTGAACAACCCTTCTTCGGCGGCAAGGGCAGCGACACGCGCGGCCGAAAGGCCGAATTGTTGGGCGCGGGCGGCGTAGGACACGTGAACGGAGCGGATGCGCTCGCCGTCGGGATAGGGGAGCGGACGGAGTACAACCGCGTCCACCACCCCGAACACGGCTGTGGTCGCGCCGATCGTCAGGGTCATACTGATCAGTGCCGGGAGCGAGAACGCGAGGTCGCGCGCCAACGTGCGACTGCTCTGGACAAGCTCTACGAACAGCGGCGCGGGACTCCATTGCCACGATCGCGCCACACTCAGCGCCGACGCGAAGATGTTGGCGCTCATCCGAAGCCGGGCTCGCCAGGGTGGGACGCCTCGTTCCAGGTCGCCGGCGAGCGCGTCGTCGAGATCGGCAAGAATGAATCGTGCCGCGTCGCCGCGGATCAGCCACGCGGCGAGGCGCCGCAGGCCCCGGCCGCAGCTGGACCGAGACTCAGCCTTCCGCGGCATCATCGAGTTTCCCTGCCAGGCCGCCGGCCATGGCCTGGATGGTGGCGTAGCTGCGCCTCAACGCACGCGCCCCTGCCGGTTCGAGTGAGTAGTACTTGCGCGGCCGGCCCGCGCGCCCGGGCACCGGCTGTCCGATTCGCGCCGAGACGAACCTGCGGTCGGCGAGTCGCGCCATGGCGGTGTAGATCGCGCCCGAGGATGCGACACGCCCCGTCCGCTCTTCGATCGCCTGGCGGATCGCTCCTCCGTAGGCTTCGTCTCCCAGTTCGAGAAGCGCAAAGAGCAGGATCTGCTCGAACTCACCCAGGTAGTCGTTCACTGCCGGTGTCCCCGTCTAGAAGCAGAGGCGTCATGGTTTACCTACGGTGTAGGTAAATATGATTTAACTACGACGTAGGTAAACCTGTAAAGGCACGCAGTTAAATCGAGGGCAGGTGAGCGCTCGGGAGCCCATCAGAACACGATTGCGGCCCTGCTCTACACTGCGGTGGAAGGCCTACTCGATCCGGAGGAATCATGGCACCGAAGCGATCGCATCAGGCGGAGCCGCCAGAGGCAGCCGACCTGTCGCAGCCGTGCTGCACGCTCGACTTGGAGGGCGAGGAGCAGGAACGATTTGTGCGCATGAGCAAGGCGCTCGGCAACCCGCTGCGGTTCGAGATCATGAAGTTTCTGCTCACGCACCCCGGCTGCATCACCAGCGACATCGTGTCGCATCTCCCACGGGCGCAGTCGACGATTTCGCAGCACCTGAAGGTCCTGCGCACGGCAGGGTGGATCGAAGGCGTCGTCGAGGGCCCGGCAACCTGCTACTGGCTCAACAAGGACTCCCTGAGCTGGTACCGCACGAAGGTCGGACTCATCCTGTAGGCGCATCGGCCTCTTCGATCCACCGCTTGAGCCCGTCGGCGAGAATCGACGTCCAGCCTTCTTTCAAGATCTGAACGGTCTTGTCGGCGACGTTCCCGATGAGTGCGTCCTGGAAGACCACTTTCGTAGAGTCGCCATTCGTTTCGAGCCGTATGCTCACGAGACTTCGTGCCGGGCCGCCCCAGTTGGCACCGAGGTCCCCGGCAAGGTCCAGGGACTCACCAACCGTGCACATCTGCACGGTGTACCAGAGTAGGCTCCCGGTTCCGTCGAGGTTCTCGATCAGCCCGCCGCCGGCGCGTGGGTCGAGCGTCACGGTGGCGTTCGGGTCCACCATCCGAGCGTCCTTCGGCCACCACTCGTCGCTGTCATGGGCGAGCGCGCCCCAGACGTCTGCGGAAGAGGCCCGGATCTCGACCTCGATGGTGTAGTCAAAGTTGCTCTCGGCGCTCATGTCAGTTGGCTCCCTGTTAATCGTAGAATTACGATTATAGGGTTTCGCGAAACCCGGCGCGCGATCGGGCGAATCGCTACAATGAAGTGGCTCCCCCCAGGTTGAGCCCATCGCCGTGCACGAACCCTCCGAGTCCATGACCGATCCGTTCCAGGTGGGCGAGTGGACTGTGTTCCCGCTTCGCAACGAGATCTGCGGCCGTGACGGTGTGGTGGTTGAGCTCGAGCCGAAGGTGGCGCAGTTGCTCGTTGTGTTGACCGAGGCCGCCGGTGAGGTGGTGTCGCGCGACGATCTGCACGCCGCCTTGTGGCCCGGCACCTTCGTAACCGACAAAGCACTTACCGGCGCCGTTGCAAAACTGCGTAAGGCGCTCGATGACGACGTGACCTCGCCGCGCTTCGTGGCTACGATTCCCAAGCGCGGCTACCGGCTGGTTGCGCCAGTTGTCGCGCCGCCCTCAGACGAGTCGGCCCTCCAGGCCGCGGCGGTCGGTGCCGCGCAGCAAGGGCGACTGTATGGCGTTCGAGTTCGCGTCGCGACCGGCATCGCGGTGGGTCTACTTGTCGCTCTCGTTGGGGGCACCGCCTGGTCGGGACTCGTCGATCGCCCCGATCCTGGGCCAGCGGCAATTCAAGTCACCAGCGCACCCGGCTTCGAACTCCACCCGGCTATCTCGCCAGGCGGCGAGACCGTTGCCTACACGGCGGCCGACGCGGATGACAACTGGGACATCTATCTGCGGCGTCCCGGTAGCGACTCAGCGTTGCGTCTCACCGAGCATCCGTATCGCGACGTGCGTCCGATCTGGTCGCCCGATGGCACCCAGATCGCGTTCATGAGGTTCGACGACACGTCATGCCGCCTTATGGTGATGCCCGCGCTCGGCGGCGAAGCGACGCAGATCACCTGGTGTTCCGAATTTGTTCCGGCGCAGGTGTTCTGGGGACCGAAGCCGACCTGGTCGCCCGATGGCCGCTTCATCGCCTGGCCATATCGCGACACGGTCATCGAGTCGGTGGCGATTCACTTCGTGGACGTTGCAACGGGAACCAGTCACCGGGTGACCTCGCCGCCCGACTGGCATGCGGACGCGGCCCCGGCGTTCTCTCCCGACGGCCAGTGGCTGGCGTTTTCGCGGCGAGGCTACGCGGCGGCGGAGGTGTGGGCGATTCGTCTGGACGAGTCGGGCCTGGCCGCGAGTTCACCCCGTCAGATTACGTTCGAAGCTCGCACGATGATGGGTCACGCCTGGCTTGCCGACGGACGCGAACTGCTTGTGTCATCGCAACGTGACGGCACGTTCAGCCTCTGGGCTTATCCGATCGAAGGCGGCACGCCTCGATGGGTTCCGGCGCCGGGGGAAAACCTCAAAGAGCCGAGCGTGGCCCGCACAGGCGGCCGTCTCGTCTACGAAAACTGGAACTACGACGAGAACATCTGGCGGGCGGACCTCGGGGCGGCTGCGATTGTCACCACAAGCCGCGGTAGCGCGTCCGCCGCCGCCGAGCCTCCGACCTCACAGTGGATTGCTTCGAGCCTGTGGGACTCCGAACCCGCGTACTCGCCCGATGGCGCTCGCATTGCTTTCGTTTCGAATCGCTCCGGGGCTTTCGAGATCTGGTCGGCCAATGCGGACGGCTCGGCGGCCCGTCGCGTCACGAGCATCGATGGCGGTGCGATCGGGCCGATCGCATGGCACCCGAATAGCGAACTGCTGCTGTTCGAGGCGCGACCACAGGGTGTGGCTCAGATCTTCTCGATACCAGCGTTGGGTGGCCTGGTTAGGCAGGTCACCGAGGGGCCTCACGAGAACGTCTTGCCGGTAGTGTCGCCGGACGGCAAGCGGCTTTGGTTTACCTCCAACCGAACCGACGCTTGGGAGATCTGGAGCGTCGCGCTCGACGAAGCGGTTGCCGACGGTGCTCCGGAGCAAGTGACATCCGAAGGCGCCTACGCGGCCCGAGTCACCGGCGACGGTCGCACGTTGCTCTTTACGCGGCACGCGGAACCGGGTTTGTGGGCGCAGCCGGTAGATGGGGGGGCGGCACGTGAGGTCGTGCCCGAACTCCGAGGCAGCGACTTCGGCAACTGGACGGTGCACCAGCGTCACGTCGTGTACCTGCGTCGAACTGCGGAGCGCCGCGGGACTGAGGTCGTGGCGGTCGACCTGGATACAGCCGAGACGCGCACGCTCTTCGCGCCCGGCGGTACCATCCTGGCGTCGCGTCGCGGCCTGTCGGTGTCCCCGGACGGTCGATACCTGCTCTATACGCAGATGGACGATGCCAGCAGTGACCTCGTGGTGGTGGAAAACCTGCTGCGCTAGCGGTTTCGTGACCTTTTCGTGGCACTGACGTGGCTTTGATTTCTGTGCTCCCGGCCATAGTGGATGCATCTCAACGTCCCCCGGCCAGACCGTCATGCCAAATCCACGGCGCGCCCACGGGCGCCTGTCGCTGCTAGCTCTGATCCTTCTCGTATCCGCAGGTGGGCTCGCGATCGCGGCACCCGTATCTCCGCAGGCAGATACCGCGTTCGTCGGCGTCGACCTCGTCACCATGGCCGGAAGTGGGGTTCTACGCGATCAGACCGTGTTGATCGGGGGCGACCGAATCCTCGCGTTCGGTGCAAGCGACGAGCTTCCGGTGCCGGTTGGCGCACGACGCATCGATGGCCGCGGGGCCACATTGATGCCTGGGCTCGTAGACATGGGCATGTACGGGCTTGATCCTCATGATCAACTGCCCTTCCTGGTTGGCGGTGCGACGACGATTCACCATCTGCGCGGTTCGCTGCTGCAGCTTGATTGGGACGATCAAATCGCAGCCGGAACGATGGTCGGGCCGCGCATCGTTCCGTCGAGCAACGTGATCGATGCCTCGAGCGCGCAGCGCAACCCGCCGTGGTTTCATGCTGATTCAGTCGACCAGGTGGCTGGAATTCTCGACGACCACGTCCGACGTGGTTACCCCACCGTGCGCATCGGTGCCGCGCTCGAAGCGGGCGTCTACAGCGTGGTACTCGCGGAAGCGGCGAGTCGAGGTCTGCCGGTGATTGGCGACCTTCCTTTCGGCGTTGAACTTGACGCGATTGGAGCTCAGGCGGCAATTCTCGGACTGACCGCCATCGTCGCCGCGATGCACTCAGACGACTTCGAGTTGCCGTGGGGACCTGCTGCGCGCTACTTCCCCAGCGCCGCGGCGTACACCACGCTCGACCCGAATCGTATGGATTCCGTCGCGTCGCACGTGGCGGCGTCCGGCGCTGCAGTGATTGTGGCTGAGCCTAACCATGAAATGCAGGTGCTGACGGCGCCCGAGCTGCGCGACCGACTGGCCGACCCCGCACTGGCAACGATGCAGCCCGGGTCACGTTGGGGATTCCAGCGCATGACCGATCGCGTTGCTGCAAGAGAGGCGCAGTTTCCGCCGGACCCGGACGAACCGCGCCGTGCGAGTGCGAGTCGCCTAGACGTGCTCGCGGCCCTGCACCGCCACGGAGTCATGCTCGTTCCAGCTACCGTCGGCGGCATGATGGCGCCCGGTGAGGGGCTGCGAGCCAGCATTCGCACTCTGGTTGCGGCGGGCCTGTCGGAGGAAGAAGCACTTCGGAACGCCACAGCAGGTGCGGCGTCCGTGCTGGGCCAGGAGTCGTTGTTTGGTCGAATTCGTCCAGGCATGCGCGCGGACCTCCTGCTCGTCGATGGAGATCCCACGAAGGACCTGGGTGCGCTGGATCGTCGCCGCGGCGCGATGGTGAGCGGTCGTTGGCATGAGCAGTCGGACCTGGAGGCGGCACTCGCCGACCGGGTCGACTACTACGCCGGCGAGGATCGATACATGGGTCTGCTGGAGTCCGAGGGCGTCGATGCCGCGCGGCAGTGGTATCTGGAGAACCGGTCGGAAACCAACCCTCAGCCGTTTCGCCACACCCGCACGATCATGTACGTGTACCAGCTCACGGGGAACGGAGATCTCGAGCGGGCGGAGGCCGTGATGAACTTCCTTATCGAAGTGTTCCCGGACCACTGGTATGTCTACGACACCCTGGCCTACGTGCATGAACAAGCGGACAAGCCGGAACAGGCTATCGCCGCCTATCAACGGTCCCTTGAGTTGTACCCGGGCAATTTCAGCGCGGTCGAGGGCATCGCGGCATTGCAACGGGAGTCCTCGGAATAGCAGCTTGGCGGCCGGTGGGACCGAGGCGCCGCGCCGCGCCGCTACACATCTCCCGAGGACGCCACATGACTCTCCGACGATCTCTGCTGAGTATTCTCGCGCTCGCAGCGTTCTCGCCCGCTGCGGCTGCACAGGACGACTTCCATATTCTCGTTACCAACGACGACGGCATCGAGTCGCCAGGCATCCAGATGCTTGCCGAGGCGTTGCGCGCCGTGGGTACGGTTCACGTCGTGGCGCCGTGCGGTCAGCGCAGCGGGGCGAGCATGTCGGTTTCGCTCGGCTCGTCGATCGAGGTTCGCGACATCGACGAGGACGGAGTCAGCGGCACGTGCGCCGACACCACCCCCGCCAACGCGGTGATGCTGGCGATCGCGGCCATGGCGCCGGAGGGCGGCTTCGATCTGGTGGTCAGCGGCATCAACGCGGGAGCCAATATCGGGTACGCGTCGCACATGTCCGGAACCGTTGGCGCGGCCATGATGGGCGCGCTCTACGAGGTCCCGGCGGTAGCGGCGTCGCTGGGCGGCCGCAACCGTGACTTCGCCTATCCGGCGGCCTTCGTGGCCGAATTCGTGCGCGAGTTGAAGACGAAACCGGCGACGCCCGGCGTGGTGTTCAACGTAAATGTCCCCACCTCCGACGCCACGGCCATCGAAGGCATCACGGTGGCGCCGATGGGCGGGTTCAGCTACGTGTTGGGTTACGAGGAAGTCGAGGGGGAGGGGGCGGCTCGTCGATTCGACGCATCGATCAGCCTGGCCACCGAGGCACCCGCGGGTAGTGACACCGAGGCGTTCATGGGCAACCACATCACCATCACGCCGCTCGTGTTCGACTGGACGGCGCACTCGCTGCTCGATGGGATGCGCGCCTGGAGTCTCGATCATGAGGTCGGACGCGACTGAGGTGGTGCCGACTCTCGAACGCTCGACGTGTGGAGTGGGTGCGCTAGTTGTCGCGGCTGCTGCGATCGGTTGTGGCGCGCCTGCCGAGCCTGAGGTACCGCCGACGAACATCGTCATGATCGTTGTCGACGATCTGGGCTGGGTTGACACCAGCAGCTACGGCAGCACTTTCTACGAGACGCCGAATATCGACGCGCTCGCCGCGGCCGGCGCCCGGTTTGCTGATTTCTACGCAGCGAGTTCGGTTTGTTCGCCGACGCGGGCGAGCCTGATGACCGGGAAGCATCCGGCTCGATTGAAGCTCACCAACTGGATCGGTGGCGAACAGAACGGACTGTTGAATCAGGCGGAGTACATACGACAACTGCCACTGGAAGAGGTCACCGTAGGCGAGGCATTCCGCGACGCCGGCTACGCCACCGGATACATCGGGAAGTGGCACCTGGGGCGGCGTGGCTTCCTCCCGGACAGTCAGGGTTTCGACTACACGTTTGCCGTGAACGAGGCAGGTCAGCCCGGCGACTACTTCCCTCCCTACGAGAACCCGGATTGGTCGATCACCAACGTGCCGGATCTGGGTGATGTGCCAGAGGACACCTACCTTCCGGATCGACTCAGTCAGGCGGCCGTCGACTTCATCGAGGCCAACGCCGAGACGCCGTTCATGCTGGTGCTGTCGCATTACGTCGTGCACACGCCGCTGCAGGCGCCGACCGCCGAGATCGCAAAGTACGAGGCCAAAACGGCGTCGATGGGGCCTGAAGACGACACTCACTACGAGGCGGAACGCGACTCCGAGACCAAGTTGCGCCAGGATCACGCCACGTACGCCGCCATGGTCGAGGCCACCGATCGGAGTGTGGGCCGCGTGCTGGCGAGCCTCTCCGCGCGCGACCTCGACGAGCGGACAGCCGTGGTCCTTGTTTCCGACAATGGCGGGCTCAGCACTCTCACGCGTCGGAGCTTCAATCAGGCCACGGCTAACGTCCCGCTTCGCGCCGGGAAGGGCTGGCTCTACGACGGCGGCATTCGTATTCCACTCATTGTCCGGCTGCCCGGGACGGTGGGGGCGGGGACCGTGGTCGATACTCCCGGCGCGACGACCGACCTTTACCCGACGTTGCTCGATCTGGCGGGCCTGCCAGCCCGTCCTGACCAGCACGTCGATGGCGTGAGTCTGCTCGGGCCGATGCGCGGAGAGTCGATCTCCCGCGACTCGCTCTTCTGGCACTTCCCGCACTATCACGGTTCGGGCAACCGCCCCGGCGGCGCCGTGCGGATCGGTGATCTCAAGCTCGTGGAGTGGTACGAAGACGGGGCTACCGAGCTCTACGATCTGTCCGCCGACATCGGCGAACGCGTGGACCTCTCGGAGTCCCAACCCGACGATGCCGCGCGCCTGCAGAGTGCACTGCGTAATTGGCGCGTCGCCGTCGGAGCCAACATGCCCACGCCGCGAGACGAGTAGATGTACACACACACGCAGGCCGGTTGGCTGGTTCGTATTGCGACGACGCCGATCCTGCTCGTGGCGCTGTACATCGCGAGCGTTCGTGGCGGGGACGCCTGGCTGGCAATTCCGACGCTCGGGTTCTACGGGTTGATCGTTGTGCTGTTCGGCAGTCTCACAGTGACAGTCGACGACACCCACGTGCGCGCGGCCTTCGGTATTGGCTGGGTGCACAAGAAGTTCGCTCTTGCAGATATCGAGGCCGTCGAGCCTGTACGAAACCCCTGGTACTACTTCTGGGGCATCCGCTACTACGGCCGCGGCATGCTCTACAACATCTCCGGTCTCGACGCCGTACGCATCCAACTCGCGGAGGGTCGGGAGGCTCGCATCGGCACGGATGAGCCGACAGCTCTGGCCGCTGCAATTCAGGCGGCCGTGCCTGGCCAAGCCCCAACGGCTTAGCGCGCTCGACTCCGCGCAGAGAAAAGGCCGGGATGTTGAACACCCCGGCCTTAGGTCCCTGTCACTCTGCCGGACGCCCCCGAGGAGGCCCGACAGAGCGGCTATCTACCGGAGTACCAAGCGGGCACCCAGGCGGATCGTGCGTCCCTGGACGACGTCGCTGATGCGACCGAACGTCGAGGACGAGAGGTTCGCAGCCTGACCAAGAATGATGTCGTTGTTCGTGATGTTGAACGCATCAATGATCAGGTGGATACGACCGCGATCGGAGAAGTCGAAGGTCTTCTCTGCGCGGAGATCCAGGTTCCAGAACGTCGGCAGACGCTCGTCGCCGAAGTTCGTGGTCGACCGCGCGATCGTGCCCACACCGTTCGCGCGCGTGGCGGAACGGACGGTCGGATCGAACACGTAGCCTTCGCGGATCTGGAAGAAACCGGCGACGCTGAAGCCAGCGGGAAGCTGGTACATGCCGGAGAACTTCAGGAACCAGCTCGCGGACGTCAGGGCAGCACCAGGCTGTCCGTTGAACTCTGCGATGTTGGTCGGGTCCGTGAACGAGCTGCGCGCGTCGTAGTTAACCGTCGGGTTGGCGTACGTGAAGGACGCGTTACCCATCCAGTTGTTTGCGAAGCGCTTCTCGAGGTACGCGGTGATACCCGTGTACTTCGTGTTGAAGCCGTCGCGTTCCTGGTAGCTCTGCGACGTCTCACGCGTGTTCACCGGCTGGTAGACGGTGATGTTCGCTACGGAACCATCGGCGAGAGTACGGCTCTGCTGAACCGCTTCCCAGTAGCTTTCCTGGTCCTCGCCAACACGGATCGTCCAGTTCTCGCGGTCGTTCTTGCGGTACGTGAAGTCCGCACCGATCGCGAGTTCGCGGTTGAGTTCGTGCTCGAGGCCGATGATCAGCTCATCGGTGGTCGGCGGACGCGTCTCGTTGATGGTGATGTCAACAGGAGCGTTCGGGTTCGCCGGATCGAAGCCAGCGCTGAGCGACCAGGGCTCACCGTCGGTCTCGCCCGGATCGAACACGTTGTTGCCGTTGGCATCAGCCCAGTCGAACAGAGCGGTCGGACCAAACGTGATGTTCTCGAGGTGGAACTCACCGTTGAACTGCTGCGCGTAGTAACGAGCGGCGTTCGCACGGAGGATGGTCCGGTCCGAGAGCATGTACGTGAGGCCGATGCGCGGCGAGATACCGGTCCAGGCGAAGTCGTACGAGGCACCGTTGAACGACTGCGCCGGGAAGAACTCCGGCGCGAACGGCGACGCGTTGACGGCCGAAGGCAGCGACTCGGACGACTGGCGATCGTAGCGGAGCCCCGCGTTGATCGTCAGGCGGTTGGCGCTGATCGTGTCGCCAACGTAGGCGCTGACGCGGTCGTTGCGGTAGTTGTCCACCGCGTCGTGCGTCAGGCGTGCCGCATACGGCGTGCCGGGGTTGCCATCGTCGATGAAGTAGGCAGCCGAACCGGAAGCCAGACCCCAGAGCGAGGAGGTCTCGGCGTCACGCCAGCTGAAGCCGTACTTCAGCTCGTGGTCCACGTCGGAGCCAGCGATGTAGGTGTTGGCATCGGCGCGCAGGTTCTTCAGCGGACGCTTGGTGTCGTAGAAGAAGTAGCTGCCGCCCCACAAGCCGGTGTCGAGGTTACGCGTAACCTGCGTGTCACGGCCGCCCTGCGGCTCCAACGAGAAGCCGAGGTTCGTGGCGTTGTAGGAGACCCCAACGTAGTTGTTGTCGTTGACGGTCCACTGACCCTTCACCGTGTGGATGCAGCACACGCCGAGCTGGTCGAAGGTGGTCGGCGCCGGCCGCGTGGCCGAAGCACCACGACCCTGCTTGGTCTTCGCTGCGTCGAGGAACGTGTAGTTCACGACGAAGGAATCGCCAAGGTGCAGGTTCGCCTTTGCGTGGATGTTC
>WLXD01000002.1 GCA_012103255.1 Acidobacteriota bacterium
GAACTCCATCAGGGCGGCGCCACCATCTGCATGGTTACGCACGATCCTCGCTGGGCCGAGCACGCCGAGCGCACGATCCACTTGTTCGACGGCATGGTCGTCGACGAGAAGGTCGCGGTCGTCTAGATAGATCCCCGGGGTCGATGCGCTCGCGCATCGGCCGCCCACAGGATTGTGGAGCGCATGGCAGAATCGCCTGCCATGTTCTCCCTCCTCCGCAACGCCCGCGTATGGGCGCCTGAAGCCCTGGGTGTGTGCGATCTTGCCGTTGTTAACGGCCGGATCGCCGCGCTTGCACCGGCTCTCGACTCGTTCCCCTCGTGGTGCAATGCAATCGAGACGGATCTCGAGGGCCGGACCGTCATTCCCGCTCTGATTGACGGGCACGTCCACATCACGGGCGGTGGCGGCGAGGCGGGGCCGGGTTCGCGCATCCCACCACTCTCAGCCGAGACGTTCCGCGCCGCGGGCATTGGGACCGTTGTGGGCTTGCTAGGGACGGACGATACGACGCGGACGACCGGTGATCTCGTGGCCTGGACCCGCGAGTTGGGTGCACAGGACGTATCCGCCTACTGCTTGACCGGCGGCTACCACGTTCCGCTGACCACGCTAACCGGATCCGTTCGCGGCGACATGGCCTGGATCGATGTCGTCATCGGCGTCGGCGAACTTGCCATCAGTGATCATCGTTCGAGCCGGCCGAGCAATGAAGAGCTCGTGCGGATCGCCGCCGACGCGCACGTCGGGGGGCTGATGTCCGGCAAGGCCGGGATACTGCATCTGCACATAGGCGACGGTCCGGCGGGACTCGATCCGATACGCAAAGCCCTGGCTTCGAGTGATCTACCGGCAGCAGTCTTCCACCCCACACACGTGAATCGCCGGAAGGCTCTGTTCGAAGAGGCACTGGATCTTGCTCGTCAGGGTTCGCCAGTCGACGTCACCGCGTTTCCCGTCGCGGCCGACGAGGATGGATGGGCGGCGCCGGACGCGTTGATTCGATACCTGGAAAGCGACGCGCCGGATGACTTGATCACAATGACGTCTGATGGCGGTGGATGCCTCCCGGCATTCGACACCGATGGCCAGGTAACGTCCTATGAAGTGGCTGCCCCGCGGGCGCTGGCGGACGCTTTTCGCGCCGCCGTTGTTGCCGGCGTCCCGATCGAGACCGCTCTGCCTTGCCTGACGACAAACCCCGCTCGCGTGTTTGGCCTCGTGGGCAAGGGGGCACTCGAACGCGGCAAAGCGGCAGATCTCGTGGTTCTAGACGATCTTCTGATGCCTCAGCGCGTGATGCTTGGCGGGACCTGGTATGGCCCTGATGGGACCGCGTCCCCCCGCATGCGGAGCAACGATGACTAGCGAACAAACGACCCAACCGGGCTACCTGATTCCGATCGGCGGTGCTGAGCGAAAACGTCGCAGTCCGACGATATTGCGCCGTTTCGTCGAACTCGCCGGGGGCAATGACGCGCGCATTGCGGTGATACCGACCGCGTCGAAGCTCGATACGACGGGCCCGACCTACGAAGAGGTCTTCCGTGGTCTCGGTGCGGAGGACGCCCGGTCGCTCCCGTTCCGCAGTCGCAGCGACTGTGACAACCCCGAGTGGCTCGAAGTGTTGAATGCCAGCACCGGTATCTTCATGACAGGCGGTTCCCAGCTGCGTTTGAGTCGAACTCTGGGCGCGACACCAGTGGCCCGTGCAATTCGAGATGCGCATGCCAAAGGAACCCACGTGGCCGGCACGTCCGCGGGGGCGAGCTACATGTCGGAGCACATGATCGCGTTCGGGGACGCGGGTGCGTCGCCGGTAACACATATGGTCGCGCTGGCACCCGGACTCGGTTTGACACAGGAACTCACGATAGACCAGCACTTTCGCGAGCGTGACAGGCTGGGACGGCTGCTTACCGTGCTTGCCTACAATCCTGACATCGTGGGTCTTGGCCTTGATGAGGACACGGCGGCATTCATCGGGCCCGACAAAGTCCTCGAAGTTGTGGGCTCCGGCTCATGCACCCTGGTGGATGGCTCCGAGCTCGAGCATGCCTCCGTCGGCCATCAGCCCGGCGATCCTGTCTCCCTTCTTGGGGTGAAGCTCCACATCCTGTTGCCAGGAGCCCGGTACGAGGTTCAGAATCGGCGAGCGATTCCACCGCAGGGCATTCTCGACCGGGAGGTCCAGGCGCTATGAAGATTCTCGAGTCACGGGTCTATGTGGGCCCCAGTCTGTACGCTCACTTTCCGGTGATTCAGCTACTGCTGGATCTCGGAGAGCTCGAGGAATGGCCCACCGGGCGGCTCGGGGAAGAGTTCACCGAAGGGCTCCTCAGCGCGTTGCCGGGATTGCACGAGCACGGCTGTTCGTATCGCGAGCCGGGCGGTTTCGTTCGCCGAATGCGTGAAGGTGAAGGAACCTGGCTCGGTCATGTGCTCGAACACGTTGCGCTGGAACTTCAGAACGTGGCCGGCAATCGGGCGACCTTCGGCCGCACGCGTTCAACTGATGACCCCGGCGTCTATACGGTGGTCTATCAGTACGTTCAGAGAGATGTCGGGAAAGCTGCCGGTCGTCTCGCGTTGGACCTTCTCCACAGCTTGCTTCCTGCGGAACTTCGCACCGACGAGCTCGGCGATGATTGGGACTTTGAGTCTGAGCGCGCCTCAATGGTGCGCTGGGCGCAGCGCCGAGCGCTCGGTCCAAGCACCGCATCGCTCGTTCGGGCGGCGGAAGATCGCGACATACCGTGGCTTCGACTCAACGACTACAGTCTCGTTCAGCTCGGCCATGGATGCCACCAGCGCAGGATTCAGGCGACTATCACCTCCGAGACTCGCCACATCGCTGTCGAGATCGCCTCGGACAAGGAAGAAACCAACGGGGTTCTGAGCGGGCTCGGTCTCCCCGTCCCACGGCAGCGCCTCGTACGTAGCAGCCGCGATGCAGTTCGTGCCGCCCGGCGCATTGGTTACCCGGTGGTACTGAAGCCTTTCAACGCGAACCATGGCCGAGGGGTGTCGATCGGCGTGGCCGACGACGACCAGGTACGCGAGGCATTCGACCAGGCGGCCAAACACTCCAGAAGTGTTCTCGTCGAAAGCCTCATCCAGGGGTTCGATCATCGAATGCTCGTGATCAATGGCGAACTCGTAGCCGTCGCGAAGCGGGTGCCCGCCCACGTCGTCGGCGACGGCGAGCGTTCTATCGCGGAGTTGGTCGACCTTGTGAATGAGGACCCGCGTCGCGGTATCGGGCACGAGAAGGTACTTACCGAGATCGACTTCAACCACCAGTCGGACAAGCTTCTGAAGGAGCTTGGCTACGACCGCCGGACCGTTGCTCCCGCAGGAGAAATTGTCTATCTGTGCTCCACAGCCAACCTGTCAACCGGTGGCACGGCGATTGATGTCACCGACATCGTTCACGCCGACAATCGCGAGATGGCAGTGCGTGCCGCGCAGGCGATCGGCCTCGACGTAGCTGGAATCGACTTCCTCACGGATGACATCACTCAGTCGTACCGTGACACCGGTGGCGCTATCTGCGAGGTCAACGCCGCCCCGGGATTCCGCATGCACGTTGCCCCCTCGGAAGGTGAATCGCGCGATGCCGGCGGTGCCGTCATTGACCTGCTGTTCCCTGCCGGGAGTACGTCGCGCATACCGATCGCAGCAATCACCGGGACCAACGGAAAGACGACCACATCGCGGATGCTCGCTCACATCTTGAAGTTCACCGGTGAGCGCGTCGGACTGACCTCTACCGATGGCGTCTACGTGGATGGTCGACTCACTGTGAAGGGTGACATGACCGGACCGGTTGCGGCCCGCATGGTGCTGCAGGATCCAGGCGTCGATGTGGCCGTATTGGAGACGGCACGAGGCGGTCTGTTGCGCGCCGGCCTCGGGTATCGCAAGTGCGACGTCGCCTGCTGCCTCAACGTCTCAGAGGACCATCTTGGCCTTCGAGGAATCAACACCGTTGAGCAACTGGCCGAAGTGAAGCGCATCCCGATTGAGGTGGCTTCAGATGCCGCGGTGCTCAACGCGGACGATCCGCTGTGCCTGCGGATGGCCGCCTATTCCGACGCCGAGCACATTTGCTACGTGACGATGTCGAAGGACCATCCCTTGGTGCAGGAGCACATCCGCGCAGGTGGTCGGGCGATCGCTTTGGAAGAGGGACTCAACGGTCACATGATCACCCTCTATGACGGCACTGCGCACATGCCTCTGCTGTGGACTCACCTCATTCCCGCGACGCTTGAAGGGCGCGCGATGCACAACGTGCAGAACGCCATGTTCGCCGCGGCGATGGCCTATTGCATGGAAGTGAGTCTCGACAATATCCGCCAAGGTCTGCGCACGTTCGATACGACGTTCTTCCAGGCTCCGGGTCGCATGAATGTTTTCGACGAGCACCCATTCAAGGTGATCCTGGACTACGGACACAACGCAGCCGCTGTGGACGCGATGTGCAGCCTTGTCTCAAGGCTGGAATGCACTGGCCGCCGGATCGTCGTACTCGCAGCTCCGGGCGATCGTCGAGATGAGGACATCGAGAACATCGCCCGGATCGCAGCGCCGCACTTCGACCAGTTCGTCTGCAAGCGCGATGACAACGTTCGCGGCCGAGGCGAAACCGAGGTGCCCGACATGCTTGCCGCGACCTTGCGCGATGCCGGTGTGGGTGAAGACGCTATCGAGATAATCCCCGACGAAGCTGAAGCGATCACGCAGGCCCTCAGTCTTGCCCAGGCTGGCGATCTGGTCTTGATCTTCGCGGACAACCTGACCCGCGGCTGGAAGCAGGTCATCCACTTCGAATCGGACATCGAAGTTCCCGAGGAGATCGAGACGCCATCGGCAGCTGTCTCGCTCCAGGCGCCTCCCCCCGAAGCGTTTCCGCTGGACGACGACCTGATCCGTGACGAGCGCGGAGTGCGCCTCGCCCGGGTCCACGAGGAAGCGGACTAGCGCTCGATGGAACGGACGCCCACGGGGTCACGGCGACTGACCGGGCCGAATCTCTTCCTCGATTCGTTCGGGGTCGCTCTCGAAGCACCGCTCCGGGAGTCGGAGATCGAGCTCGCGGAACAGTGGCGCCAGGCAGTGCAAGCACTGTGGAACGATCTCGGATGGGGCAATCCGACGACGACTCGCCGAGCCTACGGTAGCCACACGACGCTGGCTGCGTCAGTGCCGGAGGACGTTCTCTATACGGCATGCGAGGCGCTTGAGACTGCCTGGGCCCAAGCGGTTGAGGCGTGTGACGGAGAGGCCGCTAGGCCCCCTGCGAAGTCGTTTGCAGACCTTGGGCGCATGTCGGCTGAGGAACGATCGCCGCGTCGGCTCCAGATCGCAGATCTTGCTGCCGAGCATGGAGTGCGTTTCTTTGCCGACGACGAATTCGTATCCGTGGGGAGTGGCGTTGGGTGTCAGGTGTGGCCAGTCGATGGGTTGCCCGCTCCAGATCAGATTGACTGGGCGTCGGTGAGCGACATTCCCGTGGCGTTGGTCACAGGAACGAATGGGAAGACAACCACTGTGCGGATGCTCGCGGCCATAGCCCGCGCGGCTGGTCTCACGGCTGGAAACACGTCCACTGACGGGGTGGAACTGGCTGGCCGAACCATCCTCGAAGGCGACTACACCGGCGGCGAAGGGGCCCGTGCCCTTATGCGCGATTCTCGCGTCGAGGTGGCCTTCCTGGAGGTGGCGCGCGGAGGGATGCTCCGTCGCGGGCTTCCCGTGGAACGCGCCGACGTGGCCTACGTGAGCAACATCGGAACCGATCATCTTGGCGAATATGGGATCGAGTCACTGGACGAACTCGCTCAGGTGAAACTGATTGTTGGCCAGGCTGTCCAAGACAGCGGCGAGCTCGTCCTCAACGCTGACGATCCTGTTTTGTTGCGCGTCGCCGCGGATCTCGGGTACTCATGGGACGGCGTGAGCGCGGGAGAACCTGCGAGCGAACGCGATCCTGCATTTCTACGACGCCGCGGACGTCTCGGTGTCGACCGTGGCAAGGGCTTCGTGGCCTGGATGGAACAGGCTGATGCCCCCGCTACCCTAGGCGGCGTGGCCGTGCACAACGTTTACAACGCCCTGGGCGCGATGGCCGTCGCTGATCGCCTCGGACTTTCGCGTGCGGCGATTACCGATGGCCTCGCGAGTTTCCGGAGCGATCCGGCGACCAACCCCGGGCGCTTGAACCACTTCCAGTTCGGTGGAATGTCCGCAATTGTGGACTACGCCCACAACCCCGAAGGGCTCGACTTGGTCATGCGGATGGCGCGCGACCTCGATCCGAGGCGTCTCCTGGTTGTGATCGGCCAGGCCGGCGACCGGGACGATGCGTCGATCGCCGCCATGGTCAACCGTTGCGCGGCGGCAGAGCCCGACAAGGTGATTGTGAAGACCATGGAGAAGTACGGCCGCGGGCGCGATCCGCATCAGGTGGCAGACCTGGTGGCGCAACGCTTCCGCGACGCGGGCCTTCCCGAAGCCGCGTTGGGCAGAGCGAACGATGAACTCACTGCGGTGATGGACGCGCTGCGCTGGGGCCGCGACGGTGATCTCCTCTTGCTGCTGAGTCACGCGGCGCGCGTGAACGTACTGCAGCTGATGCAGACTCTGATCGAGCAAGACTGGCATCCTGGGCAGGAACTTCCCGAACCCGACAGGAGCACGGTTTGAGCAACACGGTCGAGGCAAGCCTGGTCTGGAAGGCCGAACAGTCGTTCGAAGCGACCAGCGGCGCACGGGGCATGATCGTTGACGGTGAACAGACGGCCGGATGGTCGCCGATGCAACACCTTCTGGTGGCGCTGGGCGGATGCATGGGCATCGACATCGCCGACATCCTGATGAAGATGCGCACGCCGCCGACGCGACTCGGACTCGAACTTGTTGGTGAGCGACCCGAAGATCCGCCACGTCGGTTCAATCGAATCACCCTGCTGCTTAAGGTCGAGGGCGACGTTCCTCTCAAGAACGTGGACCGCGCTGTGGAGCTGTCTCGCGATCGCTACTGCTCGGTCTGGCGAACCTTTTCGCAGGACACCGAGTTCAACGTCGACATAGAGATCAGCTAGCGACCACGCGCATGATCTGTCCGCACAGGTACGCGCCGTAGGTCCCGACGGCGTATCCCAACACCGCGAGTAGCGCACCAACCGGGGCGAGCGCTGGGTGCACCGCTGACGCGACTACGGGCGCGGATGCTGCCCCACCAACGTTGGCTTGGCTGCCGACGGCCATGAAGAACACCGGTGCCTTGATCGCCTTGGCCACTCCGAGCATGAGCGCGGCGTGAAACAACATCCAGAGCCCACCGATCAGGAATAGCAGCGGGCGGTCGAAGATGGCCGCCAGATTCATGCGCATCCCGATGGTCGCAATCAGAACGTACAAGCACGCGGAACCGATCTTGGAGGCCCCGGCATGCTCGAGATTGCGCGCGCGTGTGTACGACATGACCAACGCCACGGAGGTGGCCAACACAACCAGCCAGAAGAAGCGTGAGGTGAGGTTGTAGATCGCGAGGCCCGGGGCCACGGTCTCGATCGCCGGAGCGATGCGATCGGCAAGGAAGTGAGACAGCGCCGTGACCCCGAACCCGACCGCGAGGATCTGCATCAGGTCGGTCAGAGTCGGAATGCGCGCGTTCTCCTTTTCGTGTTTCTCGACCCGGCGTCGGAGCGCATCGATGGCCGACGTGTCGGCGCCGGTTCGGGCGTCAATGGCCTCGGCGCGGCCGACCATGAGGAGTAGCACGGCCATCCAGATATTCGCCACGACGACGTCGACTGCAATCATTGCACTGAAGAGGTCATCGCCGACCTCGAAGACCTCTTTCATGGCCGCCTGATTCGCGCCGCCGCCGATCCAGCTTCCTGCCACGGTTGTCAGGCCACGCCACACGGCGGCGGGCCCATCACCGCCGATGGCCTCCGGCGCGATCGTCCCCACCACGAGTAGCGCCAGAGGGCCGCCGATCACGATCCCAACGGTGCCGGTCAGGAACATGATGAGTGCCTTGGGTCCCAGCCGGAGGATCCCTGGAATGTCGACGCTCAGGGTCAGGAGTACGAGGCTGGTGGGCAGCAGGTATCGCGAGGCCACGAAGTAGAGCTGCGATGCCTCACCGTCGATGATTCCTGCGGTGGCGAACAACGAGGGCAGGAAATAGCAGACGAGGATTGAAGGCACTACTCCATAGAACTTCTGCCAGAAGGGTCTCTTGCTGCTGTGCGTGCTGAACACGAAGGCCAGCATCGCCATCAAAATTCCGAGAACAACGGCGTCGTTCGTGATCAGTGCCTGTGATTCCATCCGGCCTCCAGGGAGCTAGGCGCGCAAGAATAGCAGCGCTCTGCGCGTTTCACCGAAAAGCGCTACGCTGCCGATCCATCAAGGAGCTAAAAATGTCCTATGACGTGATCGTGTTGGGCCTCGGAGGCATGGGAAGCGCGGCGGCCGATTTTGCGGCGCAGCGCGGCGCGCGTGTGCTTGGATTCGATCGTTACGACCCGCCGCACACGATGGCCTCCACCCACGGCCGGTCGCGCATCATCCGTCTGGCGTACATGGAGCACCCGGCCTATGTTCCGCTTCTGCGCCGTGCCTATGAGCTCTGGCACGACCTGGAGGCGCAGACCGGTCGGGAGGTGATGCGGATTACCGGCGGACTGATGATCGGTCGGGAAGACTCCGAGGCCGTTGATGGGAGTTTGCGCTCTGCTCGAGAACACGACATTCCGCACCGCATGATGAGCGCTGCAGAAGCCAGAAACGAATACCCACCGTTCGCGATCCCGGACGATTTCCTGGCCCTCCTGGATGGGAGCGCGGGTGTGTTGTCCCCGGAAGAGTGCATCCGCGCCTATCTCGCGCGTGCCCGGCATGCTGGGGCCGAGCTACGAACCCACACCGTGGTCGATGAAGTGGAGATCGAGAGCGAACGGGTTCGAGTCAGGGTTGGCGGCGAAGTTCATGAGGCATCACAGCTCATCGTGACGGCCGGGGCATGGACCGGCAGCCTCTTGCCGGACCTTGCTGCCCACCTGACGCCCACGCGAGAAGTCATGCACTGGTTCAACCCGACCAGCGGGATCGAGCAGTACCAGCCAGAGGTTTTTCCCATCTTCTTCTGGGAACCGCCCGACGGCGATCAGATTTATGGGTTCCCGGCTCTCGACGGTCCCGATGGAGGCGTCAAGGTAGCCATCCAGCACGGCGGCGGGCCGATTGATCCGAACAGTCCGGATCGTGACGTCCGGGACGACGATATTGCGCGGGTGCGCGCATCGATTCAGGACGCGATGCCCACGCTTAACGGCGAATGGCTTGAAGGTGCGGTTTGTATCTATACGAACACGCCCGACCACCACTTTCTGCTGGGCACTCACCCGGGCGCGAGTCGAGTTCATATTGCCGGAGGGCTTTCGGGACACGGCTTCAAGTTCGCCAGCGTCGTCGGCGAAGTGCTGGCAGATCTGGCCCTGCAAGGTGGTACGTCCCTTGCTCTCGATCCCTTCGCCATCGGCAGGTTTGGTTAGCGGCGAATCGTCGACGGGTCCGTGTTGGCTCCGCAGATCACGACGCCGACACGCTCGCCAGGTTGAGCGACGTAGGCTCCCGCGGCCAATGCCGCCAGCGCCGTAGCGCCACCTGGCTCCGCGACAATTCGTAGTCGATCCCACAGCAACGCCTGGGCGTCGCGAATCGCGGCTTCGGCAACCAGTACCGCCTCTACCCCATGCTTCGATATCGACGCGAAGGCATGCGTACCCAGTTCTCGGGCCCCGAGCGAATCGACTGCCAACCCGCCAACCTGGACTGCGACGGGTTCCCCGGCCGCGAGCGCAGCAGCCATGGTGGGACAACCCTCCGGCTCAACCCCGACTACCCGCACGTCAGGTCCGTACCAGGCCGCCATTCCGCCGATCAATCCCCCGCCACCCACTGCCACGAGGAGCGTGTCCAGATCCGGGACCTGTTTCTCGAATTCGAGGCCGACAGTCCCGGCACCGGCCATCACATCCGGTTGGTCGTACGCATGAATCAAGAGAGCGCCCGTTTCGGCGGCCCTCGCCTCGCAAGCTTGACGCGCGTCGTCGTAGGTCGGCCCGGCAAGAGTGACTTCGGCACCAAGTTGACGGATAGCGCTGAGCTTTATGGGTGGCACCGTCTCAGGCACAAAGATCTCGGCGTGGACGCGCCGACTCCGGGCGACATGCGCAACAGCCAGGCCATGGTTTCCACCCGAGGCGGCGATCAGGCCGGCGGGAGGCTCCCCGACCGTGAGGGCGCGATTGAACGCACCGCGAGGCTTGAACGAGCCAGTATGTTGTAGTTGCTCAAGTTTGAGGCTGACGGGCTCCCCCGACAGCGCGAGGTCGTCCGCTTCCAGAGTGACCACGGGGGTTTCGCGAATCGACGCAGACACAGTGTCGGCGGCCGCGGCAATGTCCCGACGTGACGGCACTTCGACTGACATGCGATCCTTCCGGCTGGGCCGGCCGCGAGTTGATCCGTTGCACACCCCATCTGGCGCTCCGTGCGCCTGGCAATTGTGCCCCTAGTTCGAGCAGGCGTCCATGCAGGAAAGCACACCGTCACCCACAGTCCGCCGCAACTCGGTGCTGCTCGCGAGCAGCATCGTGTTCACGAGTTCGGCGTTCATCATGACGCTCGAGATCGTGGCGGCCCGGCTCCTCGCCCAGCATCTCGGGGTCTCGCTCTACACGTGGACGGCGGTGATTGGCGTGATCCTCGCCGGGATCACCCTTGGCAACTACGCCGGCGGCAAGTTGGCCGACATCTATTCGCCACGGGGTTTGCTAACAAGCCTCTTCTTCCTGTCCTCGATTACCAGCCTGAGCGTGCTGCTGCTCGTGGACTGGATGGGGAGTTGGGAGCGTCCTGACTACCTATCGTGGCCACTGTGGATCCTGTGGAGCGTAACGCTGACGTTCCTGACTCCCGCGGTCATTCTCGGTACGATCTCCCCGGCGGCTGCGCGCGTCGCGCTCACGGCGGGAGGACAAGTGGGCTCCACGCTCGGTTCCGTATACGCCGCTGGCGCGGCCGGCAGCATCGTCGGGACGTTTCTGACGGGCTACGTTCTCGTCGAGTGGTTCGGATCGAAAGCGATCGTGGTCGGCATCGCGGCGGGCCTCGCCTTGCTAGCACTCGTCGCCGGGCTGGGGCTTCGGCGGAAGCCGACAGGCTTTCTCATGTGGTGGATCGCGTGGGTTTCCCTCGTTGGAGCGGCAACGATCGGTCCATGGCAGTGGGCACAGCACTGGGGTCACTTCTTCGGTTTGCGTTTCGACACGTCGGAGTACCACTTCGAGGATGAGAGCAGCTACTTCGCGATCGAGGTCTACGACGCCGACGAAATGGACAACACCAGGGTTCTGGCTCTGGATCACCTCGTTCACAGCTACGTGAACCTGGATGACCCCACGGAACTCGTATACGCCTACGAGCTTGTCTACGCGGATCTGACGGCCTCGCTTGCACCGAGCGGCACGTGGGGCGCTTTCTTCATCGGCGGCGGCGGATACACGTTCCCTCGCTATCTGGAGGTGCTGTATCCGGGCTCGGCCATCGATGTGGCGGAGATCGACCCGGCGGTAACCACTGCCGCGCACGAAGCGCTCGGCTTGCCGGTCGACACTCGCATCAGTACCTGGAACATGGACGCACGGAATTTCGTCGCCGACCGGGCACGAGCGATCGCAGCGGGTGAGGCGGATCCGTACCACTTCATCTATGGCGACGCCTTCAACGATCTCGGCGTTCCCTACCACCTCACCACGCGCGGCTTCAACGAAGAGCTTGTTTCGATCATGGCACCCGACGGCGTGTACCTGATCAACGTGATCGACGTCTACCGCCCGGAATTCGGCCGCTTCATCGGAGCTGTGGTCGGGACCCTTTCGGAAACATTCCCCTACGTTTATCTGTTCTCCGGAGAGGCCGACGGAACGAGCGAGGAGCGTGACACTTTCGTCGTCGTCAGCTCCCGCATTGCCCTTCCACGCGACCAACTCGCGCGGCAGATCAATCCGAATTCAGGGACCCTCTTCGCATGGACCGAAGCCGGGGAACTTGGTGGTGACATGCGAACTTTGCTGCAGCGGGCCAACCGCCTGGTGCTCACCGATGATCACGCGCCGGTAGACAACCTGCTGGCCCCAGTATTCGCTCTGCAGTAAATCGGATGCGGCGCTAGACTAAAGCAATGTCCACCGCACAACAGAGTGACCCACGGCTTCTGCGGCCCGTCTGCCTGGCGGTGTTCCTCGATATGGTCGCGTTCGCGATCATCTTGCCGGTGCTTCCGTTCTACGCGATGAATCTCGGTGCTACGGGGCTCTGGCTGGGCGTGCTGCTCACGTCCTATTCGGCCGCCAAGCTTGTCGGGGCATCGGTGGCCGGGCGCCTGTCGGATCGATTCGGACGCAAACCACTGCTCGTGGCGTGTCTTCTCGGCTCAGGGCTCTCGTTCCTGCTCACGGCGGTCTCCGGATCGCTCCTCGCCCTAGCGCTCGCTCGCGCTGTTGCCGGTCTGTTCGGCGGAACGGTGACTACCGCGCAGGCGTACGTCGCCGATGTCACCGGGCCGAGGAATCGAGCGCGCTACATGGGCCTTCTGGGCGCTTCTATCGGCCTGGGCTTCATCGTAGGGCCTGGTTTGGGTGCAGCCCTGGGGCGCTATGGATTCGTCGTGGTTACTTCGGTGGCGGCGGCAGTGGCACTGGCGAACGGCTTGCTGGCTACGGTCACGCTGAAGGAATCCGGTGCTACTCGTTCGGACGCCCGGCCACCTTGGAGCTGGAACGACGTTGCAGCTCAGCCGGCGAGCCTCACGATTCTGGCCGCGACATTCCTTACCCTATTCGCGTTCGTTTCGATGGAAACGACGCTGGCGTTTGTTGCCAGCGACGAGTACGGACTGGATGAGCGCGGGTTCGGAATGATCCTCGTCTACGTCGGCCTGATCATGATTCTGGTGCAAGGTGGGATCGTCGGTCGACTGGCTCCGCGCATCGGAGAGCGCAAGATTGCGGCAGCCGGCGCCCTCCTGCTGGGTTCGTCTCTATTCCTGCTTCCGTTTGCGACTAGCTTCGGCACGGCGATGGCGTTTCTCGGCACGCTGGCTCTCGGGCAGGGGTTGGCGTCCCCCACTCTGTCTACGCTCCTGTCGCGCGCTACACGTGACGGACTGCAAGGCGGCATGCTCGGCCTCGGTCAATCAGTTGCTTCTGCTGCCCGAGCGATCGCCCCCGTTCTCGCGGGCTGGCTCTACGACCAGGGCACCTCGTGGCCCTTCGTTCTTGCTGGCGTCGCCGCCATGCTCGCCGGAGCAGGACTCGCGCGGCTACGCAGTCCGGATGCAGTGAGCGTCGAAGCCTAGGCTTCTCATCGGAAGACTAGAGTTCGCGAAGTTCCTCGAGCCGTTCTGCGATCTGCGTATGAAGGTGCCCGTTCGACGCAACGATGTTGCGGCCGAAGAGGAGCTTCTGGAGTTCGGACTCGCCGCGAAAGTCAGTGACTGTGCCCCCGGCCTCCCGCACGAGAAGGATTCCGGCAGCCACGTCCCAGGCGCTCAGATGGAGTTCCCAGTAGCCGTCGAGCCGCCCGGCCGCCGTGAAGGCAAGATCCAGGGCAGCGGAACCCATGCGTCGCAAACCGCCGACGGCGATTCCCAGGCGGGGGACGTTGTCGAGATTGTTGTCGGCGAGGGTGTCCCGCGCGTATGGGAAACCGGTCGCAAGGATGGCATCGCCGAGTTCCCGCGTGCCGGAGACGGTAACTAGCTCTCCGTTCAGGAGCACGCCGTCGCCCGCTCTGCCGACGAAGGTCAGCCCGAGTTGCGGTGCGTGGATCACCCCTTCCACGAGGTCGCCGTCTTCCACCACCGCGATCGAGACGCACCAGAACGGGATCTGGTGCAAGAAATTGATCGTCCCATCGAGAGGGTCGACGATCCACCAGCGACCCGAGCCCGGACGCTCCCCGGATTCTTCCGACAGCACACGGTCGCTTGCCGGAATGGAGTCGAGGATCAAGCGCTCCGCCTCGATATCGGCTCGACTTACCAGATCCCGGCTCAGGTCACCTTTGCGGTCAGCGTCGGCCGCGCCTATCCGGCCATAGAAGCCAGACAGGAGATCACCAGCGTTCCGCGCAATATCCAGTAGCACCCGTTCCCCCATGTCCGACTCCGCACGCTTGTTGATCGTCGGCGGAGTATAGGGGCGCAGGAGCCTAGCAGGTAGCGAGCGCCTCGCTGTCGAGCACCCAGATCACCCGATCCTTCGCATCCACAAGTCCGTCCCGACGGAAGGCGTTGAAAGCCATGCTCGTGGTCTCTCGAGTCGATCCCACGAGCTGGCCTAGGTCGGTTTGGGTAAGCCGGAGATCCACTCGCTTGCCCTGCTCGTCGTCCAGTCCATGTTCGTCGGCCAGACGCACCAGAGTCCTGGCCAGACGGGTTCGAACGTCTTGCGACAACAGCGCCTCGGTCGTCTCTTCGGCACGGCGCCGCCGTTCGGCCACGATTCCGCTGATGTGCAACGCGATATCGGGATGCTCCCGGAGGTATCCAGCGAACTGGTCGCGGTCGATAACGCACACGAACGCGTCGTCCACGACTACGGCGTTCTCCCAGCGAGTCTCTTCGCCGAGCGCTGCGCCCTCGCCGAAAACGGCGCCCATGCCCTGGTAGTCCAAGATGATTCGTTTGCCGTCCGGCAGGTCCCGATACAGCTTCACCTTGCCCGATCGGATGACGTAGAAATGGTGCGCCAGATCACCCCTGCGATAGACCTCGGTCCCGGTCTTGACCAGGCGAAGGTCGGCGATGTTCACGAGTTGCTTGAGTTCCCAGTCTGCGAGCGACCGGAACACACCCATTTGACGCAGGTGCCAATACTTGGCCTGCGACACTGCCAGTGCGGTCCCCATTTGGACAGTCCTCCAACACGGCGAATCGACGGCGCCCCGGGCCCGAGACCGTGGCGAATTTCACTGTACAGAGGATGCTTTGCGTCTCCGCGGCGACCGGTTTCCGAAAAACTCGATCAGCCTGCGGCAGCGCGATCCTGGTAGACGCTCCAAACGTACCCCAACAGGAAGCCTGTGAGGCCCATGATGAGGATTCCGCCGGTGTGTCCGAGAAGGACATGGCCCGGGTCCGAATAGGCGCAAAACATGCGCCACGAGGCCTCGGCCGCGAACCCTGCGCCGGTGCCTGCCAGGAATCCGGCGAGGAGCGGCCGGCTCGGAAGTGCTCGGCTCACCATCCATGCGACCAGCACGAGGATCGGGATCCCGATAAGGCTCTCGATCCCGAAGCAACTCATCCACATCGCCAGCGCTCCGGCGCCTCCACCATCCATCGGCATCCGCATGAAGATCAGTAAGTTCACGATGATCTGCAACGAGTAGGCCACCAGGACAACGGCGAAGATCTGTTTGGTGGACACACGCCAGCCGGGGATTCCTTCGCGAAGCGCGATCACGAGGAGTCCGAACGCGAGCAGCACCTGGAGCGCTACCGGGACCCAGCTGAGCATGACGCCCAGATCGCCGATCTCACGCATCCGGTGGTATGCGAGCGGCATCGCAAGAATGCCGATCACGAACGGGGCCGCCAGCAAGGCGCGGCGTCCAGGCGAAAGGAGCGGCTTCACGGGCTTCAGGTCTGCAGTGATCGCTGACCGGAGATCTGGGGGCATCACAGGCGGAGTCTCGCTCATGAGGCCCCCTCCGTCTTGATCGAGGTCCGGAGTCCCTGAATGCCTCTGAATGAGCGAAGTTTCGCTGCACGCTCGCTGATGCCGAGCATCTCTCCGATTTCACGGAAAGAGAATCCCCAAACGTGATGCAAGAGAACGGCCTCGCGCCGATCTTCCGGTACGTCCTTAAGTGCGGCCGCCAGTTCCTGTCGGTCCGGGAGAAGCTCTGCGAGGCCCAGGGTGGGGGTCTCCGGGAGTTCCTCGAACGTCCCCGCTTCGTACTTGGCACGCCGGGCTGTCGAACGTCGGTGCATCAGATACACGTTCCTAGCGATGCCGAACGCCCACGGTTTCACGGGACGTCCTGGCATGTAGGTGCGCCGCGACCGGTGCATTTGCAGGAACGTTTCCTGCATGAGGTCTTCTCCCCGGGCTCTGTCTCTCGTGAGTGACGTCAGGTAATTGCGCAATGGGACTGCGAGTGCGCCGAAGATTTGATCGAAGGCGTCGGCCGACCCCTGTTGGTAGGCCTCCATCAGTTCGATCAATCGCTCCGAGGCGACGTCTTGTCCCACTGAGGTTCCCTTTGCCTGTCGCGCGCCGGCGGTTTCAGCGACCACCGGCTGGGGGTGTAATCGACGCTCCCCGCAAAAAGGGCTAGGGAACGGTCGACGCAGGAGATTACCATTCAGGACAGCCACCTCCTCCCGGCTCAAACTACAAGAATTTCAAGTCGCGCACGGACCCCGTTCCGGCGCTGCGCGGCCGATCGCATAAACAGGTCCGCGTCGAAGGAGGGATCCCATGAAGAAAGCACTGCTTCTCAGCGCCCTGAGCGCCGTCGTACTGAGTCTCGCCGTTCCGGTTGCTGCCCAGACCCGGGACCAGGAAGCCGCATTCTTCCTGGGCTATTCGTACATGAACTTCGAGGTGGAAGAGGAAGACGGTAACCGTGGCGGCAGCCATGGTGTCACCGCGGACTACACGTACCTCATGGACCGCCGGTTCGGTTTCGTCGTGAGTGCCGCCGTCAACTGGGGCAGCGCCGACTCGAAGACGAACCCCTTCGAAATCACGGGCACCGATGTCCGACAGTCCACGTTCCTCGTCGGGCCACACGCCACTCTGTGGCGGACGTTGACATCGGAGTTCGGTATCCGCGCCCTTGCAGGTGCCGCCTGGCGAACCCGCGAGGGTTCCAATACGGGCATCGAGATCGGGGACGAGTGGGGATTTGCTGCGGGAGCCAATGCGCATCTGGATTTCCGATTGTCAGATCACATTTGGTTGCGCGCCATCCAGCCCGGCGTCGAGTGGACGCGCTTCAATGACCGCTGGCAGATGAACTGGCGAATCTCCGCGGGCTTCGTGCTGCAGGCCGGCGAAATCCTTCAGTAGGGAGCGGCGCTCCCTGGTGGCAGCGTGACGGCGACGGCCGGCCATAGGGCTTAGAATCCTCATCTGGAGGTTGCCCTGCTATGACCGAAAGGCCGAAGTCCGTGCCCGATATCGACCCACAAGAAACCCTCGAGTGGCTGGAGAGTCTCGACGCGGTTGTTGCCCGTGATGGCACCGAACGCGCAGAGTTTCTACTCTCGCAGGTTGGTTTGCGGGCCCGCGAGCGCGGAGTTGCTGACGCTCACCTGCCGGCGCCGTACGTGAATTCGATCTCGCCGGCGGCACAACCCGACTACCCCGGCGATCTCGACCTCGAATGGCGCATCGCCGCCCATGCTCGCTGGAATGCGATGGCAATGGTGGTCCGAGCGAACCGGGCCTCGGCCGAACTGGGCGGGCACATCTCGACCTTCGCCTCCGCCGCGACCCTCTATGAGGTGGGGTTCAACCACTTCTTCCAAGCTCCACACGACGGGCACGCAGGCGACCTGCTCTACGTTCAGGGGCACTCGTCGCCTGGTATCTACGGGCGCGCTTTTCTTGAAGGGCGACTCGATGAGTCCCAGCTCGAGCGGTTCCGCCGGGAGGTCGAACCCGGCGGTATCTCGTCGTATCCGCACCCGTGGTTGATGAACGACTTCTGGCAATTCGCCACGGTATCCATGGGGCTCGGCCCCTTGATGGCGATCTATCAGGCGCGCTTCATGAAGTACCTCGGCAAGCGCGGGCTGATCGATCCGTCAGATCGCCGCGTCTGGGCCTTCCTGGGCGATGGCGAGATGGACGAGCCGGAGTCCCTGGGCGCGCTGACCGTCGCGGCACGCGAGGGACTTGGCAATCTGACCTTTGTGGTGAACTGCAACCTCCAGCGCCTCGACGGCCCGGTACGTGGCAACGCCAGCATCGTGCGCGAGCTGGAGTCGTTGTTCCGAGGCGCCGGTTGGAACGTCATCAAGGTCCTCTGGGGCACGCAATGGGACGAATGGCTGGCGGGCCCACAGGGGAATCTACTGCGCCAGCGAATGGAAGACGCCGTGGACGGCGACTACCAGGCCTACGCCGCCGACAGCAGTGGCACGCTAATCCGTGAACACTTCTTCGGGCGCCACCCCGAGTTGCTCAAACTCGTCGAGCACATGAGCGACTCCGAGCTGGCCCAGCTTCCAATGGGCCGTGGCGGGCACGACCCGCGCAAGATCTACGCAGCATATGCGGCGGCGGCCGCCGATGGACGTCCCAGCGTGATTCTCGCCAAGACCATCAAGGGCCACGGGCTGGGCGAGGTCGCTCAGGCGCGCAACGCGACGCATCAACAGAAGAAACTCCCCAGTGAAGGAATCGCCGGCTACCGCGACTGGCTCGGTCTCGATATCCCCGACAGCGAGGTCGACGCCCTCCCCTTCCTGCGGCCAGCGGCAGATTCACCGGAGGCCAAGTATCTGAACGACCGGCGTGAGGCCCTGGGAGGGAGTCTTCCCGTGCGCAAGGTGACGGCCGAAGCACTACCGGTGCCGCCTGTCGATACGTTCAAGGCGCAACTCGATGGCTCTGGCGAGCGCGAAATTTCGACCACGATGGCTTTCGGCCGCGTGCTGTCGACTCTTCTGCGGGACGACGACCTGAAAGAACGCGTGGTGCCGATCCTCGCGGATGAAGCACGGACTTTCGGAATGGAAGGCCTCTTCCGCCAGATCGGGATCTACGCGCCCCATGGGCAGTTGTATACGCCCGTTGATCGAGATCAACTCGCCTACTACCGCGAGGACGAGGCGGGGCAGATCCTTCAGGAAGGAATTTCGGAGGGGGGAGCATTCGCCTCGTGGACGGCTGCGGCAACCGCCTACGCCAACCACGGCATCCAGATGCTGCCCTTCTACATCTACTACTCCATGTTCGGCCTCCAGCGCATTGGTGACATGGCCTGGGCGGCAGCCGACATGCAGGCCCGCGGCTTCCTTCTCGGGGCGACGTCCGGCCGAACGACCCTAGCCGGTGAAGGGTTGCAGCACCAGGACGGTCACAGTCACCTGCTCGCCTCGACCATCCCCAACTGCCGCGCCTATGACCCGACTTACGCCTACGAGCTCGCGGTCATCATTCAGGACGGGCTGGACGCAATGCTCCGCCGGGACGAGGGCGTCTTCTACTACCTCACAGTGATGAACGAGAACTACGCGCATCCGGCGATGCCAGAGGGTGCTGCGGAAGGAATCCTGCGCGGCATGCATCCGCTGCGTTCAGATAGGAAGGCAGCGATTCAGTTGATGGGCTCAGGGGCGATTCTCCGTGAGGTGGAGGCAGCGGCCGACATACTTGCCGAGGACTACGACATCGCTGCCGACGTCTGGAGCGCTACGAGTTTCACCGAACTCCGCCGCGAAGCTATGGCTGTACGGCGCTGGAACCGCCTGCATCCCACCCGTAAGGCGAAAGTGCCTTGGGTGGCGCAGCAATTCGAGGGGCGGCAGGGCCCGATTGTCGCAGCGACGGACTATATGGAAGCAGTACCGGAGCAGATACGACCCTTTCTAGACCGTCGGTTCGCCGTGTTGGGCACCGATGGGTTTGGCCGCAGCGACACGCGGGCGCAACTCCGCTCGTTCTTCGAGGTCGACAGGCGCCACATCGCAGTCGCCGCGCTCCATGCACTCGCGGAGGAAGGCGTGGTGAAGGCCAAGGTCGTGAGCGACGCGATCAAGCGCTACGGTATCGATCCCGACCTACCCGACCCCACTACGGTCTGAGCTCGGCAGAGGAGCCGCATAGTGTCCGAACCCACTCCCATCACGGTCCCCGCCATCGGCGGTGCCGAGGATGTGACGATCGCCGAGGTGCTTGTCGCCGCGGGCGATGAAGTGCGCGCCGATCAGTCGCTCGTGATTCTCGGGAGCGATAAGGCCTCGATGGAGGTTCCTGCTCCCTCGGCAGGTACGGTGATGGCAATCAGCGTTTCCGTCGGCGACACCGTGAGTGAAGGAAGCGTCATCCTGAGTCTTGACTCGGCGAAGAACGACCCCGCCCCGGCGGAGACATCGCCGCCAGTCGAGCCAGCGGCTCCCACACCGAAGTCCGTACCTCACGAGCCCGCCGTTGAGACGCGACCTGCGCCCGTGATCGAACCCTCGGTCGCTCTGACGGCCGCCGACCTGCCGTATGCGAGCCCCGGTGTTCGGCGCATGGCGCGCGAAAAGAACGTCGATCTCGCCGGCGTGAGCGGCACGGGCCGGAACGGACGCATCACGACTTCCGATGTCGAGGCCGCGGCCTCAGGCCCGTCGTCCGCGACCGGCCCCGGCGCGATGGGCACAATCCCGATGCCGGACGTCGACTTCTCTCAGTTCGGCGAGGTTGAGCACGTTCGACTCACCCGGATCAATCGACTCACCGGCGAGAATCTTCACCGCAGCTGGGTGAACGTCCCTCACGTCACGCAATTCGATGAAGCCGACATCACCGAACTCGAGGCGTTCAGGAAATCCCGCAAGGCGGAGGCAGAAGCTAAGGGCGTCAAACTCACCTTCGTCTCCTTTCTGCTCGCTGCGTCTGCCGCCGCGCTACGGGAATTTTCGCGATTTAATTCCTCTTTGTCCAACGATGGTTCCGAGGTAGTCCTCAAGAAGTATGTGAACATTGGAATCGCGGTGGATACGCCTAAGGGACTCGTCGTGCCGGTGGTCAAAGACGTCGACAAGAAGCGACTGTTCGAGCTCGCAGCCGACCTGATGGATATCTCATCGCGAGCGCGCGAAGGGAAACTCACGCCTGCCGACTTTCAGGGCGGGTGTTTCACGATCTCGAGTCTCGGAGGGATCGGCGGCACCGCGTTCACCCCCATTGTCAACGCTCCGGAGGTCGCTATCCTCGGTGCCTCGCGCTCTCGAATGCAACCGGTCTGGAATGGCGAGGAGTTCACGCCACGGCTGATGCTTCCGCTCTCACTCTCATACGACCATCGGGTCATTGATGGTGCGGCCGCGGCCCGGTTTACGACCCGGTTGGGACAGATTCTGGCCGATCTCCGTAATCTTCTCCTCTAAGCCTGGAGCTTCGTCTTGAGCGACGTGATCGACGTAGTGATTCCGGATATTGGCGACGTCGACGGTGTCGAGATCTCCGAGCTACTCGTTGCCGCCGGGGATCGCGTCGCCGCCGAGCAATCGCTCATCACCTTGGAGAGCGACAAGGCTTCCATGGAGATACCGGCCCCGGCTGCCGGTGTGATCCGCGAGATCAAGGTCGCGGTCGGCGACATGGTGAACGAAGGACACGTCATCGCGACGCTCGAGATCGAGGCGGCCGCCTCGGAAGCGGCGCCCGAGGCGACGCCGACGGAATCCGGTACCGAGGCGAAGACAGCAACTCCCCTTCCCCCTCCGCCCGTCGACAGCGGCGCGGACACCACGACCAGTCCACACAGCGCAACCTCGACCGACGTCCCAGAGTTGTCGGCGCTCCCTGCCGCGGATCATGTCTGCGACGTCGTTGTGATCGGCGCCGGACCGGGTGGGTACACCGCTGCGTTCCGTGCTGCGGATCTCGGCCTGAAAGTAGTCCTGGTCGAACGCGACTCGCGTCTCGGAGGCGTTTGCCTCAACGTGGGATGCATCCCGTCGAAGGCGATGCTGCACGCCGCAGCGATACTCGATGAGGCTGAAGAGTTCTCGAGCCGAGGAATCACTTTCGGCAAGCCGAAGATCGACCTGCCGCGCCTCAACGAATGGAAGGATGGCGTTGTCGGACGACTGACCAAGGGTCTGGGAGCTCTCGCAAAGACGCGGAAAGTGGAAGTCATCCATGGGTCGGCAGCCTTCACGGCCGCCCATACGCTGGCAGTTGAGTCCAATGCGGATGACCCGGTTTCGGTCTCATTCCGGCACGCGATCATCGCCGTGGGCTCGCGCCCCGTTCAGTTGCCGGGACTCCCGGACGACGAACGTATCTGGACATCCAACGAGGCCATTCAGGTCAAGCGGGTTCCCAGGAGACTCTTGGTCGTCGGCGGTGGGATTATCGGTCTGGAAATGGCTCAGATCTACTCGTCTTTGGGTAGCGCAGTGAGCGTGGTTGAGCTGCTCGACGGGATTATGGCCGGCGCGGATCGTGATCTCGTCCGCCCGCTGGAGCGCCGCCTGAACCGCCGATACGAGACCATTCGAACGAAAACCAAAGTGACCGAGATCAAGGCCCTCAAGAAGGCGCTGAAGGTCACCTTCGAGGACGCCAAGGGCACCGATACCGCAGAATTCGATGCCGTTCTGGTTGCCGTCGGCCGCGCGCCGAATGGCGCAGCCGTGGCGGCCGAGAACGCCGGCGTGGCCGTCAGCGATCGCGGGTTCATTGCGGTCGACGATCAGCAACGCACCAACGTGGCACACATCTTCGCGATTGGTGATGTCGTGGGGCAACCAATGCTGGCCCACAAGGCAACCCACGAAGGGAAGGTCGCGGCCGAAGTCTGCGCAGGGCAGCCGTCCCATTTCGACGCTCGCGTCATTCCTTCCGTCGCCTACACCGATCCTGAAGTGGCATGGGTCGGGATCACGGAAGAAGAGGCGAAGGCGCAAGAACTCGATATCGAGGTGGGCAGGATTCCCTGGGCGGCGAGCGGGCGTGCGCTAGGGATGGGACGAACCGATGGTCTTACGAAGGCTATCTTCGACAAGAAGACAGAGCGGCTCATCGGCGTGGGGATCGTCGGTCCTCACGCGGGAGACCTTGTTGGGGAAGCTGCACTGGCAATCGAGATGGGTGCGATGCCGGCTGACGTCGGCCTGACGATACACGCCCATCCGACTCTGTCGGAGACCTTGGCCTTCGCGGCCGAGGCGGTAGAGGGCACGATCACGGATCTCTACATGCCGAAGAAGGGCTAAGGCGTCGCCAGCCCTACGCGAGCGGTCGCGGTCGGAACTTCACGACGCGAGCCAACTGCGGCTTGAAGCGAAATTCCCAATCGCTGCCACCGGCATCAAGCTTAACCACCCTGCAATCCCACTGTCCCTTCCCGTTCTGCTTGATCAACTCAAGCGCAACCGATTCTGCCTGCGCTGCGGAGATCGTCGTCTCGCAGCGGTAGTGGAAGAGACAGGCCCGCCGCTCTCGCATGCTGTCGCACCAACGGGGCGGTAGGCGTCTGGGATATTCCATGAAGCTCCGGCTCAACCGCTGGGCTTGTCGTCGACGGGCGGAATGTAGGACGGCTGCGGCTCGCGCGACCGCGGCGCTTCCACCGGCTTCTGCGATTTCTTGGCCAGCTTGGCTTCCTTCTTCTTGCGCTTGCGCATCTCACGCTGCTGCTTCTCGTACGAGTAGTTCGGTCGACGCCCCAATCTTCCTCCTAGCTTCGGTGAATCCAACGAGCGACCCCTCATCGGGTCGCGAGTTCCCTCGGGTCTCTACCACTACCATACCGCGCGAACAGATCGTCGTTTGAAACACCATGGGTCGCTGCGTACCGGCAGCACGCACGCGTCCGGCCGTGCCGGCGCTTGGAGCAGCGTGAACCGTTCCCTACACCCCGGCATTTGCGGACGTCGCGGGACGCTCGCGATGAGCCGCTGCCGCGCCGCCGAGCGCCCGTTGGGGTTAAGATCCGGAGCCCCACTGGCTACGCGTCCTCAACTGGTTCGGAGCTCACATGAAGCGTCCCTTCTCTCTCCTGTGCCTCATCGCAGCCGCCTCCGTCACCGTTCCGACTGTCTTCGCACAGACCGACTCGCTCCGGGTCGGCACGGCGATGCCGGGCACGCTGGCCGAGGGCGACGCTGCCCTGTACACGGTCGAAACGAGCGGCGACTACTTCCTCTTCGGTGAAGTCGACCAGATCTCGGTCGACGTCGTGGTGAGGATCCTGGGGCCGGACGGCGCGGAGGTCGCAAGCTTCGATGGCCCGGCGCGCGGGCCGGAGCGTTTCGTGAGGCAGCTGGACGGAGCCGGGATCTACCAGATCGAGGTGACCCCGTTTGAAGAAGAGTCGGGCGACTACGAGATCGAACTCTTTCGACTGGAACCCGTGGAAACCAGGCCTGACGGACTTACCGATCAGTTGATGTCGCCCTACTCCACTCCCGATTCTCCCGGCGCTGCGGTGCAGGTGTGGCGCGACGGCGAGACGGTGTACTCGCGCGCCTACGGTTCGGCCAACCTCGCCCATGGACTCGATTTTGCGACGGACACGCGGACCAACATCGGCTCCACCTCGAAACAGTTCACAGCGTTCGCCATCATGTTGCAGGCCGACCGCGGACTGCTATCGCTGGACGACGACATCCGGACGCATATCCCCGAACTGCCGGAGTTCGACGAAACGATCACCGTTCGACATCTGATCACCCACACGTCGGGTCTGCGCGAGTTCCTGAACCTTCTGATGATGTCAGGGCGGCGGCTGGATCACGGCGACTGGATCGGTCGCGACGAACTGATTGGCATCGTGCAACGGCAGCCCAAGCTGCAGAACGCGCCGGGGGCGGAGTTCAACTACAACAACACCGCGTTCGGTTTGGCCGCGGAGATCGTGGAGCGCACCTCCGGACAGGACTTTCACGAGTTCATGCAGGACAGCGTTTTCGGTCCGCTCGACATGAGCGGCACGATGGTCCGCCCTTCGCCGGAACACATCGTGCCAAACAGCTCCGAGGGATACACACCAGGCAGCGATGGCTACCGACAAATCGGTGACCTGGGCGGAGCCGTGGGCGCAGGGGGGATGTATTCAACTGTCGAGGACCTTCAAACGTGGGTCCAAAACTATGCACAGCCCCACGTAGGGAGCGCCGACATCTTCGAAGAGATGATGACGCCGTATGTGCTTACCAACGGTGAAGAAACCGGGTACGGCTACGGCCTGTTCGTGGACGAGCAACGCGGCCTGCGACGCGTTCACCATGGCGGCGCTGATGTGGCGCACCGTTCGATGCTTGTGTACTACCCGGAAATCAACGCGGGCGTTACGGTGCAGAGCAACCACGCCAGCTTCAACGCTGGCGTCGCCTTCGAACTCGCCGCGGCATTCTTCGACGATGCGATGGATCCTGAAGAGGAAGAGGCCGAGAGCGACTTCGATCCCACGAGCTACGCCCCCGAGAATTTCGACGAGTTCGTCGGGCGCTACTCACTCGACCCGGCGCCGGACTTCATCCTCACGTTCACGCGCGACGAGGGCGTCTTCTACACGCAGGCAACCGGACAGCAGCAGCTCGAGATCGTCCCCACCTCGGCGACCACGTTCGAACTCGTCGGCGTCGACGCCTCAATCGAGTTCCTGCGCAACGACGATGACGAGGTCGACGGCCTGACCCTCTTCCAGAACGGCGAGAACCACGCCACGCGCCTTGACGACGAGGGAAGCGCCCCTTGGGAGCCCACGACCGAGGACCTGGCCGACTTCGAGGGGCGATTCTTCAGCGAAGAACTCGAGACCTTCTACACGATCGTTCTTCAGGAAGAATCCCTGGTGATGCAGCACCGGCGACTCGACGACGCCAACCTGAGTCCCGGCGAGGAAGACCGGTTCTCCGGAGGTGGCCTGAGCTACACCTTCGAGCGCGACCGCAACGGTCAGGTGATCGGGTTCTACATCGCCAACGGCCGCACGCGCGATGTGCGGTTCGAGCGCGTTCGCTAGAGCCTCGGCCAGCGAGGGTCTCCGGAGCGCCCCACCCATTTAGGCCTGATAACTGGGGGGTGTAAACACCCTGTGAGCGCTTTGAAGGCCCCTGGGGGTAACCTCGGGAGGGCCAACGGCGTATCACTGGCGGTACGCACAACCGTCATCGGAGCGAATCGTGCCGACTCGATACCGACTCAAGAATCATCAACTTGCGGCAGAGCTGGCCAAGAAGCGGCACAGCCAGAACCGCTGGGCTGATGTTCTGGGTGTCGGTCGGGCGCATCTTTCGCTTCTGGTGAACGGTAAGCGACCCTATCCGTCCGAGGACACCCGCCGGAAGCTGCTCCAGGGACTCGACGTCCCCTTCTCGACTCTGTTCGAGATCGAGGAGGTGCCGATGCCCGGCAGCGACCGACCGCGTCACCACGCGTGGATGCCTCGGCCTGAACCGCCAGGAATCGTCATGCCACTCGAAAGCACCTTCCAGGAAATCCGCTACGCCCTGCGCACGATCGTGCTGCGGCCGATGTTCAGTCTCATCGTCGTCGTCATGCTCGCACTTGGAATCGCAGGCAACAGTGCGATGTTCTCCTGGGTGGACGGCATGCTGCTCCGTCCGCTACGGGTCGAGCAGCCCGAACAGTGGGCGCAGCTCGGAATCGAAACCGCGAGCGGCTTCGTCTCGAGCTACTCATATCCAACGTTCATCGATCACCTGGCGATGAACGAGGTCTTTGAGGAGATGTTCGCCATTCGGGTGTTCCCTGTGAGCTTCTCGAGTGGTGGAGAGAACACGAGGGCCAACGCCGCCATGGTGAACGGCGCCTATTTCCGCGCGCTTGGGGGCACCGCCGCGATCGGAAGGACGTTCAACGAGGCAGAGGATCGGGTCCCGGGAAACGAAACCGTCGCGGTTCTCGGGTACGGGTTCTGGCAGCGCCACTTTGCCGGTGATCCGGAAGTTGTCGGCACGGAGGTGTTGATCAACTCCCGCGCCTTCACAGTGATCGGCGTGATGCCCGAGAACTTCGGTTTTGCCCGAGTCGAGGTCGCCGCGGACATGTGGACTCCTCTTGTGATGCAGGAGGTCTTGCGTCCGGGGTCCGGCACACTGGAGTGTCGCGGGTGTGGGTTCCTGCAGGTGTCTGCGCGGGTGAAGCCTGGACTGACGATCGCGCAGGCCGACACTCGAATGAACGACACCCATGCCCGTCTGATCGAGGAATACCCGGATCAACTGAACCAGACGACGGTATCCGTGCGACCGGCGACGCGGGCCTATCTTGGGCCCATAGGTGACGCCATCACGGTGGTGTTTGCGGTTCTCATGGGTGTGATCGGTTCAGTGCTGCTCATCGCGTGCATCAACGTGGCGAACCTGCTTCTGGCACGGGGCGCGGACCGTAGCGGCGAGATGGCCGTGAGGGTCGCTCTTGGCGCAAGCCGGAGCCGCATCGTGAAGCAGTTGCTCACCGAGAGCCTGATTCTCTCCGCTGCCGCCGCCGCCCTCGGGATCGTGCTGGCGGCCTGGATCAACAACCTCTTGCTTTCTTTCCAGCCTCCAACGGCCACGCCGGTTTCGATCACGGTAGCGCTCGATGGGCGTGTGCTTCTGTTTACGACGGTCATCGCGGTTGTGACTGGACTCGTCTTCGGCATCGTGCCCGCGCTGCGCGCAGCAGGCACGAACGTAGTCAGCGCGATTCATGGTGCCGGCCGCGTCTCGGGCGGCAATCGCCTCCGCAGCACTCTCGTCGTCATCCAGATCGCGACTTCCGTCGCGCTCCTGATCGGCGCTGGCCTGTTCGTGCGAAGTCTGCAGAACGCGACGACGATCGATCCCGGCTTCGACAGCGATCGCATGCTCCTTGCGACCGTGGACCCAGGATTGCAGGGCTATTCGACCGAAGACACCAGGGCGTTCTACGAGGAGCTTCTGCAGCGTCTCCAGGCGAATCAGAGTATTCAGCGCGCCGCCATGGCCGAGATGATGCCTATGTCGCTTGGCAATCAGCAGTGGGGAGCCTCGATCGAGGGGTACGACGCTGCCGAGAACGAGCGCATGAACCTCGACTACAACTACGTCGAAACCGGGTATTTCGAGACCATGGGGATCGCCCTGTTGCGCGGTCGAGACTTCGACGAGAACGACGATCCGGCAGGCACCGGCGCGATCATCGTCAACGAGACGATGGCTCGACGCTACTGGCCTGAAGGCGATGCACTCGGTGGTGTCGTGCGTAGCGGCGGAATGGAAAGGACGGTGATCGGAGTGGTTGCCGACGCGAAGTACTACACACTCGGCGAAACGCCCATGCCCTTCATGTACTTCCCGTTCGGCCAGTCGACGCAGTCGTCGATGACGCTGCACGTCAGGGCCGAGAGCGATGTCGCGGCCGTTACCGCCGCGGTGCGGGGCGAAGTGCAAAGCATGGATGCGGCCATGCCGATCTTTGACATTCGGTCGCTCGAGGCTCAGATGTCCGTCGCATTGCTCCCGGCCCGGATGACAGCGGGTCTGCTGGCGGTCTTCGGAGGGTTCGCCCTGTTGCTCGCCGCGGTGGGGCTCTATGGAGTGATGGCCTACGTTGTTGGGCAGAGGACTCGCGAGATTGGTATTCGCATGGCGCTCGGCGCGCGGCAGGAAGGGGTGCTTCAGATGGTGATCGGAAGCGCCGCACGGCTTCTGGTGGTCGGCGCCTCCCTCGGTCTGCTCGCGGGCGTCGGCCTCGGTCAGGTGGCGCAAGGGGTGTTGTACGGTGTCGGCGCACTGGATCCGGTCGCGTTGATCGGCGCTCTTGGGATCATCAGCGCTGCCGTGATGCTGGCGGCCTGGCTCCCGGCCCGGCGAGCGGCGCGAGTGAATCCCGTCGAGGCGCTTCGAGCAGACTGAACCGACTACGTTCGAGGGTCTGCGTTCTTTACATTTCTTTGCGTGTCCCTCGGCGGGCGTATCTCGGGGCAATGCTAAGCTCGCTTGATAGGCTCCAACCGCTCCCCCGTCTGTCTGTCACGCAATGTCTGAACAGCGCATTCTCGTTATCGATGACGACCACGAACTGTGCGAACTCGTTACCGAGTACGTCAGCGCGGAAGGTTTCGATATCGACACGGTGCACGACGGGGAAACCGGTCTTAGCCAGGCGCTCGCAGGCGACTACGCGTTGGTTCTCCTGGACGTGATGCTTCCGGGTGCAAATGGTTTCGAGGTGCTGAGTCGGCTGCGGAAGACATCGAATCTTCCCGTGATCATGCTTACGGCTCGTGGCGACGATGTCGATCGGATCGTGGGACTTGAGATGGGTGCCGACGATTACCTCCCGAAGCCGTTCAATCCACGCGAACTCGTCGCGCGAGTCCGGGCGATTCTCCGGCGTGCGGACGCGCCAGCCGATGGCCGCGCACTCATCGAGGTGGGCGATGTGCGACTCGATTCTGGTGCCCGCACGGTATCGGTCAACGACGATGAATTACGCGTCACCGCCGTCGAGTTCGAGGTTCTCGAGCGACTCCTGCGGGCAGCGGGAAGCATCGTGTCACGCGAGCAACTGACCCGCGACGTGCTCGACCGGGAATACTCCGCGCTCGACCGCGCCATCGACATGCATGTTTCGAACCTGCGAAAGAAGCTGGGAGCGGAATACGAGGGCGCAGAACGAATCAAGACGGTGCGCGGCGTCGGATATGTCTACACGTTGCCGCGCTCCGAATCGCCCGAGGAGTCCGCATGAATCGACTCTTCTTCAAGATCTTTATCTCGTTCTGGTTGGCCATGGCTCTGGTCTGGTCTGCTGGTCTTCTGCGCACGCAGCTCAGCCGGGACGACGAGCTACGCGCGCGGTTCGCCGCGCTGACCGATCAACGTCTGATCGTTGCCGGCCGCGTGGCGGTCGGCACACGAGGGGCGCCGGAGTTCTTCGAGGAGTTCAAGAGCGAGATCGAGCAGCAGGGTGCTCCGTATCCCTTGGTCTTCGATGACACCGGACTCGAAGTTACGGGCCGTGAGGCTCCGGCCGCGGCTCACGACCTCGCCATGACGGTTCTCGAAACCCGAGAGCCGGACCGCGTGTTTCTGCAGAGCGGCGGCGTCTGGGCGGGCCTCAGTTTCGAGCGAGAAGGCCTCGTTTACGCGGTGGTGCAGCAAATACCCAGTCGACTCGATTACCCGGAGCGGGCCTGGTACCCGAGAGCGGTCGAGTGGATCGCAATCCTGCTGTCGTCTGGGTTGGTCTGTTTCGCCCTGGCCCGGTATCTCGTGTCGCCGGTCACGACGCTGCGAGACGCGACGCGTTCGATCGCGCAAGGCGATCTGGGCGTTCGGGTCGGTGGTCAACTGGGTCGCCGGCGTGATGAGCTGTCCGAGCTCGGTGAGGACTTTGACTTCATGGCCGGGCGTCTCGAGGACCTCTTGGCTCACCAACGCCAGCTCCTTAGTGACATCTCGCATGAACTTCGTTCGCCGCTGGCCCGCTTGAGCGTGGCTCTTGGCCTGGCTCGGCAGAAGTCTGGTGACACTGCGACGGACTCGCTGGAGCGGATCGAGCAGGAGTCCGAGCGGCTGAACTCCATGATTGGGGAACTTCTGACCCTGACGCGACTGGACGATCCTCGAAATCTGCCGGAACGGCACATGGTCGATCTTGCTGCGATCGTGAAGGAAATCGCCGAAAACGGCGACTACGAAGCGCGCGCCCGCGGTCGTGGCGTCGAGATTGTGGCGACTATCGATGCCACCATCGATGGGTATGGGGACCTGCTGACACGCGCCGTGGACAACGTCGTCCGGAACGCCATCCGATACACGCCAGAAAACACCGCGGTTTCGGTTTCCATGCGGGGTGCTGCCGGCCGAGGCGTGGTGATTACGGTGCACGACAAGGGACCGGGAGTGCCCGAAGAAGCACTCGGCTCCCTGTTCGAGCCCTTCTACCGTGTCGGCGATGCCAGAGACCGCGCCTCCGGCGGGACGGGGCTAGGCCTATCGATTAGCGAGCGGGCGGTTCGGGCCCACGGCGGCAGCATCGTTGCACGGAACGCCGAACCAACCGGTCTTGAGATCGAGATCCGACTACCCGGTGCGGTGACGGGCGACTGAATGGGGTCGAGCCGTTTCCTCGATGGGAAAGTCGAGGGGACTTGCGCATCCCTAGCCCACTCAGGGCAGAATAGGCGCAACACGCGATTCCTCACTCGGAGCTTCCATGCCACCGGCCTCGAATTGGTCCCCTCGCGGGTTGTACACCTTCGGTCTTCTCGCCGCGATCTCCGTCAGTGCAACGATAGGCGCCCAGGAACGGGCCTATCGAGGCCGTGATGGGAGTCTGCTCGAACTGACAGACGACCAGGTTCTCGCCGTTTTGCAAGACGGAGAGATACTCGCCGATCAGGCCCTTGGCTCCGGGACAACCGGCGTCCGGCGCCTCGAACTGAATCTCGACGGCGTAGTGCTGCGCGCCGTGTTCCGGCACGTCGACAGGTACGAGACCGACCTCCGGATGCGCGACGGCACGAACTACGCAGGCTTCTACGACCGATACTCGGCTGAGTGCGCCGCGTACGAACTCGGGGTGATGTTGGGTCTCGACATGATCCCGCCAGCGGCATTGCGACGGGTTTCAGGTGATCCCGGATCGGTTCAGCTCTGGGTCGAAGATGCCATGACCGAGGGCGACCGCGGCGAGCGGGGTCTGGAGCCACCGGATACGGCCCTGTGGAGCCGACAGCAAGCGATTCTGCGAGGCTTCGATGCCCTGATCGCTAACCACGATCGGAACACCGGTAACAGCCTCATTGATCCAGATTGGAATCTCTGGCTCATCGACCATTCGCGCGCCTTCCAGGTTCCGCGAGGCCGTGTTTCGTACGATCGCGTGAATCAACTCCCGCGCGAGTTCTGGAATGCGATCGTCAACCTCGACGTAGATGAAGCCCGGAACAGGCTCGGCGACTATCTAGACAGGTCTCAGATCCGGGCGCTGTTCGGACGGCATCAGGAGCTGATCGCGCACGTCGAGAACCTGATCGCCCAGCGGGGCACAGAAGCCGTACTGATCGACTGAGTTCCGCCTACCGGAAAGGACCGCGTCCAGGCTGCGTGATCTCGAATCCTTCGTGATCCTTGGCCGATCGCACCATGTCGCGAACGTCCTGAAGAAGGGCACGAGCGTCGTAGATGATCCCGTCCTTGATGGTGTACTTCACGCTACCAACTCGCTCCACCTCATTAGCATCGCTGAGCCTGATGGCACCCATGCCGTAGAGGGTCTTCAGGTTGGCAAGGGGGTTCTCGTCGAGCACGACGAAGTCCGCATACTTTCCGACTTCGATCGTCCCCACCTGATCGGCGACTCCGAGCGCCTCCGCACCGTGCAGCGTGGCCGATCGCAAGATCTCAAGTGGGTGAAAACCTGCCTCGCGCAGCAATTCCATCTCACGCACGAAAGAGAAGCCGTAGAGATTGTACGAATAGCCTGAGTCCGTCCCGATCGCGACACGGCCGCCGCGATTCTTGTACTCATTCACAAACGTGAACCACAGCTGGTAGTTCTTCTTCCAGGCGACCTCCTCCTCAGTTCCCCAGTCGAACCAGTAGGAAGCGTGCGCCGCGCGGTTGGGCGAGTAGAACCGCCAGAGCGAGGGCAGCGTGTGCTCCTCGTGCCATTCTGCGCGCGCCATCCTCATGAAGTCGCGCGTCGTCTCGTACGCGACGAAGGTGGGCACGAGGGTGAAGTCGAGCTCCAGCAACTCGTTCATCACCGCGTTCCAGTGGTCGGAGTGCGGCGGCGCGGCTTGCTCCCACAACCGTCCGGCCTCCGAGAAGCGATCCTGTTCGTTGTTGTAGTCGTAGTCGAGAGGGTAGTTCTGCACCACGCGATCGGTGAAGAGAGCCTCGGGCAGACCGTACCAATGCTGCATCGAGGTGAGGCCAAGGCGCGCAGAATCAATGACGTTCATCCACGCCACATTCAACTGCGCGTGATGCATGGTCGAATAGAGGCCCCGCTCTCCTGCGGTCTCGAGCGCAGCCTGCATGATGTCCGGTCGCATACCGAAGAACTTGATTCCATGGGCACCGAGATCCGCCATCTCCGCGACCCATGCTCGCGCCTGCTCAGGCGTCGAAATCGGACCATCGTGCCCCTGGCCAAAGCCGGCAGACGGAAGAAGCCGTGGCGCCACGATCTGGTTCTGTGCGCTGCGTTCCTGGTGCTCCAGCATCCAACCGATGCCATTGCCGCTACCCGGATCAGCGCTCGTGGTAATCCCGTGAGCCATCCAGAGCTTCAGGATGTATTCGGCGGGAGTGCTCGGCCCCGAAAGATGGCCATGCAGGTCAACGAAACCGGGCAGCACGAAATGCCCCTCGAGCTCGATCTCGTGTCCATCCGGACCCAGCACGGGGCGACGTCGAGGATCAATCGGGACTCCGGGGAAACCAACGTCGACGATGTCGACGATACGGTTGTTCTCCACCACGATGTCCACCGGACTACGCGGAGGCGCCCCGCTCCCATCGATCAGTGTGGCGCCCCGGAGAATGAGTCGGGAATACGGTCCGTTGCCTTCGGTGCGTTCGGGGGCTGCGGGGTTCTGTCCGAATGCGCTCGAGGCCATGACTCCGAACAGGGCGAATGTGATGAGCCCGAGAAATCGCGAGGTACGTCGCATGGGCGGAATCTCCTAGTTGCCGGCAGCGCGGAGACGCCAGATCTGGCCGCCGGCGTCGTCGATGATGTAGAGACTCCCGTCTGGGCCTTCCGCCAGGCCCGTGGGACGATGCGCCGCGTCGCGCGGGCTCATGATTTCGCCTTCGGCCGCGAAGCTGTCTGCAACGACCTCGTAGTCGCCAGAGGGGCTACCGTTCGCAAACGGAACAAACACCACGTTGTACCCGGCCTGCGCGAACGGCATGCGATTCCAGGAACCGTGGAAGGCGACGAAAGCGCCGCCGCGATAGCGCTCGGGGAGCCCTGCACCCCGGTAGAAGTGCAAGTCGTTTGGTGCCCAATGCGCCGGAAACGCGAGAAGCGTGGGCGCAGTATCCGCGCAGCGGCCCAGGGCAACACCGTCACCTCCGTACTCGGGGGCAAGTACCTTCTGATCGGTGTTCGGGTCGTGATAGCAGTAGGGCCACCCGAAGTCGTCGCCGTCACCCACTCGGAACATCTCCTCCGACGGAATCTCTGCAGACTGCTCGGTACTGAACATCTCGCCCCAGAGATCGAACAGTGAATCGCGACCGTGCTGAAGCGCGTACAGCGCCGACACGTCATGGTTCCAATCCAGGGCCATCGCGTTGCGGATGCCCGTGCCATAGCGCCGGCCATCCGCCCCGTGTTCCTGCTCGAGATCGCCGGCCGCATATACCCAGATACCAGCCTGCAGTTCCAATTGGCTGCAGGGCTCCTCACCCATTGAGCCAGGGGTTCTCATGTCCACCTGACAGGCGTTGGACGGAGCACCGACGTTTACGTACAGATTGCCGCTATCGTCGAACGTCATCGGCTTCGACGCGTGTTGTCCCTGCTGCGGGAAACCCCATACCACTCGTTCGGGTTGGCCGGTCGGCACAAGCTCCTCGGTCGCCCGGGCCACACGCCAGATCTCGGTGGTCGACGCGTAGTACAGGTAGCCATCGTGCAGGGCGATACCTGTCTCGCCTACTTCATTGACTGCCTCTTGTTGATCGGCAACGCCGTCTCCGTCGGTGTCACGTAGGGCGTAGACCCCAGCAGGCGCGTCGATCACGATTTCGCCCTCTGGATTACGGCGACGGATAGCCTGTCGGGCCACATACAGGTCGCCGTTGTCGGCAACCGCGGCGTGCCTCGGGCGACCCAGGTCTGCCGCAAAAACCGTCGCGCAGAGGTCATCGGCGAGCGCAATGCCCCCGTCGTCGACCGCGCACTCGAACGTCGGACTTGGCGCGGTCACCGGCGAAGCCGGTTCGTTCGCAGCCGGAGCGCAGCCGGCGGCGAGAAGTAGAACGAGAACGGACAGACAGCGCGAGCGGTTGATCATGGAACGGCCTCGTGCGGGACTTTGCGCGGGTTTGGATTGGCCGCGAATCTATCACGGTCAGGAGACCAACCCGGCGCTCGCTAGAGTCCCGGCAAACGCACGTCCGACGGGTCTTCGGCCGCGACTACGCGGGTGCCTGCCGCGCCATTGACCATCTGGTCGATCGTCTCCAGGCTGCCGATTACGGCAGTCCCCTGGGTGGCCTCGACAAAGGCACAGGCAGCCTCGACCTTCGGCCGCATACTGCCTGCCGCGAGATCGAGATCGGCCAGGTCCGCGGGCTTCACCGTGCCCAGCCGTTCCGCGTCGTGGGTTCCCCAGTGGGAGTAGACACCATCGACATCCGTCGCCATGACGAGCAAATCGGCGCCAAGTTGTTTCGCAAGCAGGGCGCTCGCGAGGTCCTTGTCCACGACGACCTCGGCCCCGACCAGCCGGCCGTCGCGATACATCGTGGGGATCCCTCCCCCTCCGGTGCAGATGACCACGACCCCCTGGTCAACAAGCCACTGAATGGGACGGGCTTCGAAGATGTGCTTGGGGCGCGGCGAGGGCACCACTCTGCGCCACCCCGAATCCTCCGAGGCGATCGTCCACCCGTGTTTGGCCGCCAGCTCTCGAGCGTCTGCCTCGGGGTAGACCGGGCCGATCGGCTTGGTGGGGTTGTCGAACGCCGGATCTTCCGGGTCTACCTCCACCATTGTGAGGATCGTGGCGAAGGGCTGTTCGTAGGCCAGTTCGTTGCCCAGTTCCTGCTCGATCAGGTACCCGATCATCCCTTCGGTCTGCGCCCCGAGGACATCGAGTGGATACGGCTCCGCATCGTCGTACGAGGCCGCCTGCAGCGCCAGGAGACCCACCTGCGGGCCGTTGCCGTGGGAGATGATCAGCTCGTGTTCGCGAGCTACAGGGGCGAGCACGCGCGCGGCAGTGCGCACGTTGTCGCGCTGCTGGGCTGCCGACGGCACCTCTCCACGACGGAGAAGCGCGTTTCCTCCCAATGCCACGACTACCCGCATCGTCTGGCCGTCAGATCGCGTCGCGCAGAAGTGGGCATGTCATGCAGTGGCCCCCGCCGCGCCCGCGCCCGAGTTCAGAACCGTCGATCTCGATCACTTCGATCCCGGCAGCCCGCATCCGGGCGTTCGTTTGCTCGTTCTTCGAGTAGGCGATGACGGCGCCGGGGCGAATGGCTACGACGTTATTTCCGTCGTCCCACTGCTCGCGCACCGTTTGGAACTCATCACCACCGGTAGGGACGACCCGAAGTTGATCAACGCCAAGTGCATCCGTAACGGCCTCCAGGAGACCCTTCTCTTCGCGGATTTCGATACCGCCACCATCGCGTGGACGCATGCTCAGGGCACGGATTGCGTGCACGACCTTGGGATAGATAGTGACCGCGTCACGATCCAGCATCGTGAAAACCGTATCGAGGTGCATGTGGGCGCGATCACGGGTCATCTGACAGGCGATCACGCGCTCGGCAGCGCCCCCCGCAAACAACGACCTGGCGAGCTGCTCCGCCATCTGTGCGGTGGAACGTTCACTGATACCGATCAGGACCGTACCGTTTCCGATCGGCATCACGTCGCCGCCTTCAACCGAACTTCGGCCGTAGTCCTCGCGGGTACGCACGCCTGCATCTCCGCCACCGGGATACCAGAAGTCGAAATCCGCTGACTCGAACATCGGGTGATGTCGATAGATCAATCCGACGTTCAGAGTCTCGCGGCGCCGCGCGTGGAAGTACATAGGATTCAGCGAGACCCCGCCGTAGATCCAGCAAGATGAATCGCGCGTGAACAGCGAGTTCGGGAGTGGCGGCACCACGAAGTCCGTCGGTGCGAGAATTCTATGCGCGAGCGAGTCCCCGCCCAGGTCATCTACGTCGATCTCGCCCCGCGACAAGCCTCCAATCAGGTGCTTGGCGAACTGGGCCCCGCTCATTGCGGTCAGATGTGCGCGCATCTCGTCGACCAAACCCTGTCCCACGGTGAGTTCGTCGATCACGGCACGCGTGGCGAGATCGCGGGCGTAACTGGAGGCGTCTAGCGTTTCCGCGAGTAGCTCCTCCAGGTAGAACACCTCCACATCTTGATCGCGCAGCACGTCCACGAAGGCATCGTGCTCCTCCTGGGCTCGACGCACCCAGACGATGTCGTCGTAGAGAAGCTCGGCGTGGTTGTCCGGGGTCAACCGGCGCAGATCGAGACCGGGACGATGGACCAGCACCTTCCGGAGCTGTCCTACTTCGGAGTCAACGCGGAAATCGCCGGTCACGGGGCGCCCTGTGCGGCTTCGAGTTCACTGACCAGCTGCTGCACGCCGCGGTCGTTGGGGAGAATCTCAAGCAGTCGACGAGCGTACTCCAGGGCGGCCGATCCATTCCCGCCCTTACGCGCCGCCTGCACAAGCGACGAGAGGACGCGCGGATCGGTGGGGTGTCGCCTCTCGACCTCCTGCAGAACGGTCCAGGCGCCGGCGAGATCGCCGCCACTATCCAACGCCAGCGCATAGGCAACGCCGTAGCCTGCGTTGTCCGGAGCAAGTCGCCATGCCCTCTCGAGCTCCTGCGCGGCCTCGACACGCTGATTGCGTCGGATCAGATTGAGACCGAGCGCGTGCCTCACGTCGGCATTGTCGGGGGCCAGGGCGACCGCCTCGCGGAGCAACGGCTCGCCTTCGGCGTCACGTGCCTGGGCTCGGTACATATCAGCCAGGTTGACCCGAGCCGCAACATCGTTCGGAGCAAGGCTGATAGCTAGTCGATAGGCGGCCTCTGCCTCTGCGGCGCGTCCGGTCGCGGCATAGAGGAAACCGATGTTGAGCTGAAATTCCGCCCGCTCGGCGTTCACAGCAAGAGCTTCGATCAGTTCGTGCACCCCGGCGAGAATTGTTGCGCGCTCAACGTCCGGAACCTCGTTGAGTGGCACGTTCACAAGCACCCGCGCGGCTTGCAGTCGAACGGAGAGATTCCGATCGCGCAGCAACGGATATGCCATCCGCACCTGAGTTCCCGAGTCGTAGGTCCGCAGAGCACCGACGGCAGCCGCGCGAATGAGCGAATTCCCGTTGGAAAGGCCGCGACCGATTGAATCCAGAGTCAGGGCCTCAGGATAGGTCTCGAGGAGAGTCAAGGCTGTGGCGCGGGCTATGGCGGGCTGTTCCCAGTTGTCGGCGAGGTCTCGAAGTTGTCTCGCCGCATCCGGGGCTCGGCTCCGACCTGCGGCAAGAGCCTCCGTAAAGCCGCTCGTCCGAGTGGTCGAGTCCGGGAACCATTCCGCCACCGTGCTGGCCGCCCACGTGTCACTCTGGTTCGTGTGGCAGCTCGTGCATGCGTTTGGCGTACCGAACGCGACACTGTGGTCGGGACGCGGGACCTTGAAGCTGTGATCACGTCGGTCGTCGAGAACCATGTACGTGCGCTCGGGCATATGGCAGTTCGCACACAGCGCACCCTCGGTTCCAACGTCGTGTCGAGTATGGTCGGGCACGTCGAACTTGTCGGCGAGGTGACACTGGTTGCAGAGCCCGTTGCCGTCGACGAGGACTTCCCCAGAGTGCGGTTGATGACAATCGGAGCAGGTCACACCGGACGAGTACATCTTGCTCTGCAAGAACGACCCGTAGACGTAGACCTCGTCCCGGATCTGGCCGTCCGGGAAGTAGAGATTCTCGTCGAGAAGCGCTATCCGGTGCGTCTCGGATAGGTCCTTGCCGTGTGCGTACTCCGCCTGCGTTGAACGGCGGGCGTGGCATCGGGCGCAGCCTTCTACCTGCGTGTTCCGTTCAAGCTGCGGGAAGCGTTCCGCCAGACCGGTGGACTCGTCGATCCTCCATTCGCGGTCGCCTGGATCAAGATCGATCTCCAGACCCATCTCCGCGGAGAACACGAGCTCGTTGCCGTCGCGCTGAGCCTCGGCCCATCGCACATGGTTCGAACCGGGGCTGTGACATGCCTCGCAGCTTACGTTCGCATCAGTCCACTGTGTGTCAAAAGTGCGCGCGACCGGATCGTAGTTCTTCTGCAGGTCCGTCGAGTGGCATTCAGCGCACATGTAGTTCCAGTTCATGTCCGGACTATCCCAGTGCAGCTGATCGCCCGGTGGCGTCTGCTCGTCCGGGTAGAGGTGGAACCAGCGCTGGCCGCCGTCTGAGGCCGGGCGGGTGTCCCAGGCCACATTGAGTGCCTGCAAACGTCCGCCAGGCATCTCGAGCAGATACTGCTGCAGAGGCTCAACACCGAAGGTGTACGCCACGTTGAAAATGCCTGCCTCGCCCTGCGCGTCGCGACCCGCAACTTCGAAACCGCCGGCCTCGCTACGTTGGAAGCGCAGGTCCACGCCATTGCCGCGAAAGCGGGTGTTGTCGAAATCGGCGAGCACGCTTGCTTCAGCGGTTGGCTGCATCGCGAGGTCATGGTCGGATCCGGCCCAGAGCTGGGTCGCCTCGGCGTGGCAATCGGCACACGCAGCTCCGCCGACGAACCCTGCAGGAGTCGTGTCGGGAGCCGGCTGGGTTGCTGTCTCGCCAGCACACCCGGCCGTCAACAGTGTCAGGCCCGCGAGAGCACCCAGGCGCCTCAACAAGTCGGACTCGCGGGGCCACAACCTTGCCGGTGTCGAGCAAACATAGCCGATCCAAGTTCGCGTTCGAAGATGTCCATGGCGGTTCTCCTAGATCCACATCTCACGGGCAGCGCCCTGACGGGTCACAGAATAGGCACGCAGAGGTCGCCGGGCAAACGCTAGCTAAGTAGACGCTGTAACTGGCGTAGTCGGGCCTGAATTCTTCCCACGTTCGCGGGGCCGGTTCGCAGCAGGTGTTTCTGCGGGAGCGTCAAACGTTCAAGGGATTCGTCCGCGTATTCATACCGATTTATCGCGTCGATCAACTCGGGCGGATCGAGCACGACCGGGACGTCTAGCAGCACTCGTAGCGCGCGGACCAGGACTGGGCGAAACTCGCTCGGCTGCCCCACGATCTCGGTGTAGACCTCGTCCGCTAGCGGTTCGATGCGGCGGAAGGCAGCCGCGGCCGCCTCGGCGTCTATGCTGGCGATCGCCTCTCCTACGGCGTCGTAGCGCGCGTACGAATTCGGATCGACGAAAAACCGCTCGCCGTCGCGTCTCGCATCGAAGGCTGACGAGGGTGCGAGCAAGCCAAGATCGCGTTCCAGGCTGCCGCCGGTCGCCACGGCATCGGTTACGCGGACGAAGCGGCTGACGAGTTCTTCCTGGCCCAAGAGTCGTTCAGCTAGTACGCCATACATCCCGAAGCCGGCTGCTAGATCGCGGGTCAGAGCGTCCGACTCTCCGATGTCGGGCAGTTCTTCGACGGGCTCGGCCGGCGCCTCAACCACGGGCGCAGCCACTTCTGGGACAGGCTCGACAACGGGTTCAGGCTGTGAACCGCTCGACAAGAACCACCAGGCAACCCCGACGACGAGAACAAGAATTCCCGCCGCGATCCCAACCGTTCGATTCACTTGCGCCCTTCCTCGCTCGCGTACTGAACCACTTGCTTCATCCTACCGGGCACACCCTTACGGATGCACGGCGGTAGCGCGTGTCATCGAGAGTTCTCCAGATACCGCAAGAACTCACCGTCGGTGCCGAGCAGGAGCGTCGTGTCCATCCGAAGCGTCTCCCGATAGGTCTCCAACGTCTTCACGAACCGGTAGAAGTCCGCGTCGCGCCCATAGGCCGCCGCATACACGTCAGCGGCGGTGGCATCGGCGGCACCCATGATCTCCTGGGCTTCGCGGTATGCCTGTGAACCGATCGTGCGGAGCTCGCGCTCCTTCTCACCGCGGATCCGGGCCGCCTCGCCGGCGCCCTCGGAGCGGAACTGTTCAGCAATGCGCTGGCGCTCTGAGATCATCCGGCTGTATACCTCGCGGCGCACTTCCTCGACGTAGTTGATGCGTTTGAAGCGGAAGTCGAGGATCTCGATGCCCAGATCGGATGTCCGGCCTTGCGCGGCGAGGAGAACCTCGGCTGCCAGGGCATCGCGTCCATTCGCGATCTCCCGCACAGTGTCGCCGTCATCCACGGCCACACCCAGATCCTCGGTAACGGCGAAGTCGCGGTTGCTGGTTCGCACCACTTCGATGAGATCGTGGTTGGCGATCGTGTTTCGAGTCTCGCCATCGAGGATGTCATCGAGGCGTGACTGGGCCCCACGCTCGTCAGTGAGCCGCTGGAAAAACAGCAGCGGATCCGTCACTCGCCATCGGGCGTACGTATCAACGTGGATGAACCGCTTGTCACGAGTCGGCAGCTGATTGCTGGCTCCATCCCATTCGAGAAAGCGCTTTTCGAAGAAATTCGCCTTGTGGACGAACGGAAGTTTGACGTGCAGACCCGGCTCAACGATAGGGTCGCCAACCGGCTCCCCGAACCGCGTGATGACTACCTGCTGTGTTTCGTCAACCGTGTAGAAAGCGCCGGCAAAGGTAAGCAAGCCGGCGACTAGGATTCCGCCCAATACAACGAGGACTAGGCGTTTCATTGGCCTTCCTCCTGCGCAGCCGCGGCTGCTGCCGCGGGCGTGACGATTTCGCCTTGGAGATTGAGTAGCGGCATGAGCCCATCGATATCCTGGTCGATCACGATCTTCTGTCGAACCTGTGGGAGAAGCTCGAGCATCGTTTCGAGGTAGAGCCGCCGTCGTGTGACCTCAGGCGCGCGGCGATAGGCGTCGTACAGCGCTACGAAACGCGATGCGTCGCCCTCAGACCTGTTGACACGATCCACCGCGTAGCCGCGAGCCTGCTCAACTACCCTGAGCGCCTCGCCTCGGGCGGCTGGGACCTCACGGTTGAAGTCGGAACGCGCTTCGTTGATAAGCCGCTCGCGCTCCTGCTGAGCCTGGTTCACTTCGTTAAACGACGGCTTCACAGTCTCCGGCGGGTTCACGTCCTGCAGCACGATTTGTTCGATACGAATTCCGGTTTCGTACTGGTCGCACAGTGCCTGGAGACGGCGCTCGACCTCCGAGGCGATCTCCTGTCGTCCGACGGTCAGGACCTCGCTCACCGAGCGGTCGCCGACGACCGTTCGCATGACGGCCTCGTTCATGTCGCGGAACGTCTCCTCAACGTTGCGCACTCTGAACATGAAGAGTTCTGGGTTAGTAACTCGGTACTGGGTAGTCCACTCAACAACGGCGACGTTGAGGTCGCCGGTCAGCATCTGTGACTCACCTTCCACACTGGCGCCGAACTCGCTCCGCACGCCGGCTCGGGTAGTTCGGAACCCGAACTCCTGTTTGAGCTGCCGTTGCACCGGCACCAACTGATAAGTCTGAATTGGCGCCGGGAGTTTGAAGTGCAGCCCCGGGTCGCTGACGCCGGTGAACTCGCCGAAGGTGAGCACCACCGCAACTTCCTCAGGATTAACGGTGTAGACCGTCGACCACATGAGAAACACGACCAGGATGATCGCCGGAAGTGCCGTGAAAAGGCCCGGTGGCAGTTTGACGGTCGGGGGCTTGAAGTCCCCTACCCGGACGTTGCCGAAGTCATTGCTATTCATAGGTTGCCTATTCGACGCTGAACGAGAGCATCATTCCGGAATGCAGGTGCTCTGCGATGTGGCAATGCACCATCCATTCACCGGGATTGGTCATCTCTATCAGCATGTCGACGGTAGAGGCCACGGGAACGATGGCCGTGTCTTTCCAGACTAGGTTTGAGTTTGGAACACCGTCCACGGAGGTCACCAAGTAGCGCTGACCATGCACGTGGATTGGGTGATGCATCGGATGCAGTGTTTCGGGGTTGTTGAAGACTCGAAGTTTGACGATGTCGCCCTTCTTGAACTCCCAACGGATATCCATGTTCTCCCGGCCGCTCGCCCGGTCGCGGAGAATCCATCGGACCTCCTCACCGGTGGAGAGCCAGTTCATCATGGGCATCGTGTCGTTCCACTCGACCGGCGGAACGTAGAGTCCCTTCTCGAACTCCATCGACTGGATGATCGGGAGCGGCAGGTCGCCGATCTCGAGCGTCAGTTCGATCTCGTGGTCTGGGGCTCGATCAAAGTGGGCTCGGTAGCTGTCGACATCGGCGGCCACGTCCAAGTTCGACCGTAGGGTCGCGAAGCCGTCTGCAAGGTCGCGATCGGTCATCGAGTCCGCAACGCTGACGTTGCCGAGATGATCAACGTGCGGATAGAACTCCCCACGAAAATGGTCTATGGCCTGGATGGTGTTCTCGATCGGCACGGTGCCGGACTCATCGAACCTGACTTCGATCACGTAACGCTCGGCCGGGGCGATGGGAACGCTATCCACCCAGACTTCGTGCTCATACTTGCTCAGGTCCGAAGCCACTACCTTGATCGGAGCACCGCCGAACGTCACGTTGAACGTTCGCGCGTTGGCGACATTCGTAACGTAGAAGCGCACCACTTCGCCCCGATCCACATCCAACCGATAGTCCGTCGCCCCATTCGTCAGCATGACGTTGCCGAAACGGCCCATCAACGTATGGGTGGGCGCTGCGTCGCCGTACGGAACGATGCCCGCGTCGTCGATCAGCATGTCGTCGAGAATCAGGAATTCCTCGCGATTCACCTCGGCGTAGTAGTCAGGCTGCGTCGGTACCGCGAGGAGGTTGCCGTAGAGGCCCAGATCCTGCTGGATATCCTCGCGCATATGCGGGTGGTACCAGTACACGCCCGTGTCGGCGAATAGCACCTCGTAGCGGAAGCTCTCGCCAGGCAGGACGGGCGCCTGAGTCACGCCCGGGACGCCGTCGAACCGATTGTCGAGACGCAACCCATGCCAGTGCACAGTCGTCGCCTGGTCGATCTCGTTCTCGAAATTCACGACCACCGTGGCACCGGTCGGCGCCCGGAGAAGGGGACCTGGATACTGCTGGTTGTACGCGAAAACGAGGTATTGCCGACCCGCGATCATACGCCGCACCACGGACGCCGTCAGAGTGATTTCCTGCCCGTCTACTAGGTCCATCACCTCCCGAGGGCGCGCCTCGGGATAATCCATCGGGTCGAGGCCAAAGCCCGGGAGGATCGGACCGACGGCGGGCAGCGCGCCCATAAGGCCCGGCATCATCGGCATGTTCGGGTCCATGGGCGGCATGCGCCAGCTGAGCTCACCGTTGGCGTCCATTTCCATGGCGCCATGATCGTGGGCCATCTGCATCTGCTCTTGCTGCGCCCCGGCAGCGCTCGTCAGCACAAGAACTCCCAGCGCGACTACGAGTGTTGCCCGACGCATCAGTAGCCGTACTTCGCGCAGGCTTCTGCCTGAAAGGGCCCGTGGCCCGCCATGGTGTGCATCCGGCCGCTTCGTGACATCCCACGGAACACGATCGGGCCGTCCCAGCTCTCACCCGGCTCGGCACCGTTGGCCTCGAGGGTGACGATCACGAGGAACTTGTTCCAGGAGGCTTCAGCCTTGAGGTTGCCCGCCTCGTCGAGAACGCCGATGTAGTGAATCTCCGACAGGTCCGCGGTGGCTACCCAGACGGCGAAGTCTCGAGCGCGCGGGACGAGGCCGCGAAAGGACACGGCCAGATCCACTGAGTAGCGCCCGGAAGAAGTGACGGCCACTCCGAAGGGTGATCCGGTCGAGTTCACCCGGGCGAGACCGGCTGCCCGTCGCGTCCCTGGAACGCGTCCGGTCGGCACCAGCTCGATGTCGTAATACGGGGTCCCGGGCTCCAACGCCGGTAGCGCAGCGGGCGCCGCGCACAGGAAGGGCACTGGGCTGGCCAACGCGGGCGCCGCGCACGTCGCGGCGAGGGCGAGGCCTGCCAACCGTAGCGCTACCTTCATTGCTCGGAACCGGGACTCATGTCCCAGTCCTGCGCGCTGGAACGTTCTGGCATTCCCCACGAAGCTCCTGACCAGCCGCTGAAGCCTTCCATCCTGAAGGCCCAGAAGCCCGTCGACATATCGGATCCGACAATGAGTCCGTCAGCGTTGCGCACATCCACGCCGAAGAGACCGTTGAACATCGCGGGACGATCCGCATTCGGCGCGCCCAGGTATGTATCGTAGTAGGCCACGGTCACTGGATTGTTCGGGTCCATGAGGCTGAACACCTGCAAACCGTCCAGATAGCCCGAAACGAATACATAGGGCCACCGGACCTCGTGGTTATGGACCAGGTTTCGCCAATCCGCGGTCCACGCGCTGATGGGTTGGCGGATGTTCTTGGTCTCGCCTTCGAGCGCCGGCTGCAGGTCGAAGATCCGCAGCGGTGCGTACTGATATTCGGTCTCCGCGATCACGTAGCGGCCATCAGGCGAGGGGGTGAACGTATGCCCAAAGTTGACGCCCGAAACGCCGGTCAGGGACACGACCAGGCTCGGATTCTCGAGATCGGTCACGTCGTAGACGTAGTACCCACCTGTACCGCCACCGTAGAAACGATCCGACTGCGTGTCGTCGTGCCACCCGGCATACATGTCGTGGTACCCGCGGAACGGACTCGTGCCATCGTCACCAACCGGAACCTTGGCGACGAGCGCATCGTCCATGGCGCCTTCCACGACATTCGCCATGTCGTAGACGTGAGCGTACGGACCACCGACGGTGGTGAACAGCAGGGGGCGTCCGTTCGAGTGCTTGTACATGAAGATGTTGTGGAATCCGCCTGGATGTTCAGGAGCCCGGATCCGAGCGACCTCCGTGAACTTCTCGGGCAAATCGGTAGCGTCGAAGACCACCGCTCCGAGGTCCGGGTTTGGTCCACCCTGCCGGAACTGGAGTGACTGCACCACGTAGTAACGGTCGTTCCACTTGAAGTACTTCACGTCCATCGCGCCGGTCCCGAGATGCAGATCCTGGTCCTCGATCCGCCAGCGATGAATGACCTTCGGATTAGACGGGTCGGACAGATCGATGACGTCCGTTCCGCGTTCACCTGCGTCGCCATAGACCATGCGTCCTACGTAGGCGTACGGACGCGAAAGCTCTTGCTCCAACTCGATGTCCGAGACATTGAGTCGAGGCCCAAGGGGCAGATGCGACAACACTTCGATGTTGTCGCTGCCGGGTTTGTCCGGAGTCCACATCGGGACGCCCTGTGCGAGAGCGTCGGCGCTCCAACCTGCGAGGGCTACGAGGGCAATCAAAGACAGCAAGCAGCGACGCGACATGAATCCACCTCGGGTTCTATCCGGACATCGACGGGCTTTTCAGCACCACAATGATACCGTCCGGCGATGAAGTCCACCGCGCTCCGGCGCGGCGGCGATGCGTTGTACGATCGGGTCCCTCCTGCTCTCAACCTCGGAAACATATGGGCCTAGATTTCAGCGACCGTCAGTCCCGCACGATCGCCGCGGCGATCACGACGGTGGCGACGCTCGTTATTCTGATCGCTGTGGGCCTGCTCGGCTGGCTAGCGGCCCTGTTCCTTCGAACATTCTCAGGGGTCTTCCTCCCGCTAGCGCTAGGCGGTGTTGCAGCACTCGTGTGCCGGCCGTACTACGCATGGCTGCGGCAAAGGCTGCATCTGCCGGCAGCGGCGGCGGTGCTCGCGGTGTTCGCGTCGGTCTTACTTCCTCTGACTGCGTTCGCCAGTTTCTTCGGCGGAATTCTCATACAGCAGCTGCTTGAACTCGCGTCCCACGCTCCAGAATGGTGGGAAGCCGGTCGTGCATGGGCAGCAACCCGCGCCCCTCAGGTGAGCGAGGCGCTACGGAATTCTGGCCTCGATCAACGCCTCCGTGAAGCTGCGGAGCAACAGTGGGCCACATTGCTTCAAGGGCTCCAGGTAGTAGGAGCACAGGCCTTCTCGGCGGGGATCGGTATTGCCCGCGGCGTGGGCGCGGTTCTCAGCTGGGCGGTGTTTCCCGTCTATTTTGCCTATTTCCTGACCGTGGAGCCCGGCAAGGTCGACGGCGACGCACTCCTGCCGTTCTTGAAGTCAGAGACTCGCAAAGATGTGATGTACCTGGTCCGCGAGTTCGTGGACATCATTGTGGCCTTCTTCCGTGGCCAGCTAGTCGTGGCGTTGTTGCAGGGCCTCCTGTTCGCGGCAGGATTCAGCCTCGTTGGTCTGCGCTACGGCTTTGCCGTGGGCTTGCTGCTCGGCATGCTCAACGTCGTGCCGTATCTCGGCAGTATCATCGGATTGACCATGGCGCTGCCGATGGCTTTCTTCCAGGATGGCGGTGGCACGACCACGCTGCTGCTCGTCCTCGGCGTTTTCGTCATCGTGCAGCAGATCGAGGGCTGGTTCCTGACGCCGCGAATCATGGGCGACCGGACAGGGCTTCATTTCATGGCGATCATCGTGGCGATCTTCTTCTGGGGCTCGGCGCTCGGCGGCATCCTCGGCATGGTTCTCGCCATACCGCTTACCGCATTCCTCGCTTCGCTCTGGCGACTGGTACGTGACAAGTACATCGCCGAGCTGATCTGAGGACACGCGTTGGAACCGCTTTGGGAGCCCGACGGCGAACGCATTCGGGCCACGCTGCTCGATGGGTTCCGGCGCAACGCCGAGCAGGTGGCCCGGAAACCGTTGCCCGACTATGACGCGCTTCATGCATGGTCTGTCGATGAACCCGAGGCCTTCTGGGAACTCGTGTGGGAGGACTCAGACGTCATTTCCGCCACGCGCGGGGATCGATCCCTTACGAATCCCGGTGCGATGCCGGGCGCTCGTTTCTTCCCCGACGCCCGGCTCAACTTCGCCGAGAACCTTCTCCGCGGCCCGGCAGAGCAGGACGCGATCGTATTCCAGCCGGAGGGCGGTCCCTCGGTACGTCTTTCGTTCGGTGAACTGCGTGATGAAGTAGCCGCGATGACGGCATTCCTGCGCACTCAGGGCGTGGGGCGAGACGACATCGTTGCGGGACTCCTCCCGAATCTGCCGGCCGCGATCGTAGGCATGCTCGCCTCCGCGTCGATCGGGGCTGTGTGGACATCCTGCTCGCCCGACTTCGGCGTGCGCGGCATCATCGATCGCTTCGGACAGACTCGACCGAAGGTCTTGTTCTACGCGAACGGCTATCTCTACAAAGGGCGAGCGATCGACGGCCGCACAAAGGCCGCCCAGGTTATCGAGAGCCTTCCGTCGGTCGATTGCGCCGTCGAGGTGGAATACCCGGGACTCGAGATCCCGTCGACACCACAGAGCGGCGCCATCACCTGGGACGCCGCGATCTCCGCGCACGCCAACGCGACCCTCGAGTTCGCTTCTCTGCCCTTCAACCAGGCGCTATACGTGCTCTACTCGTCCGGGACGACTGGCCCACCCAAGTGCATCCACCACGGTGCCGGCGGCACGCTTCTGAAGCACCTCGCTGAGCATCGCCTCATGTGCGATATCCGGCCGGGTGATCGGGTGTTCTACTTCACGACGTGCGGCTGGATGATGTGGAACTGGCTCGCGAGCGCACTAGCTTCCCAGGCAACGGTGCTCCTGTTCGATGGAAACCCGATGCACCCGGGTCCGGACGCCCTCTTCGATTACGCGTCTCGTGAGTCTTGTACCTTCTTCGGTACGTCCGCCAAGTATCTGGACGCGTTGGCGAAAGAAAGCGCGCGCCCGCGGGACGCCTACGACCTTCGGAGCCTGCGTACGGTCGCGTCCACAGGGTCTCCGCTCGCGCCCGCCAGTTTCGATTACGTCTATGACGCCGTTCATCCAGACGTCTGCTTGTCCTCTATATCTGGCGGGACGGACATCGTCGGCTGCTTTGTTGGTGGCAACCCGATCGGGCCCGTGTGGCGCGGCGAGATTCAGGCTCCGGCGTTGGGCATGGCGGTATCTATCGTTGACCCTTCCGGAGCGGCCATCTCGGAGGGTAAGGGCGAGCTCATTTGCACCCGGCCTTTCCCTTCGATGCCCATCGGATTCTGGGGCGACGCCGACGGCAGTCGGTATGAAGCCGCCTACTACGAACGCTTTCCAGGGGTCTGGCATCACGGCGACTACGCCGAGTTCACAGAACATGGCGGTGTGATTATCCATGGTCGATCCGATGCGACGCTCAATCCTGGCGGAGTGCGAATCGGAACGGCGGAAATCTACCGTGTCGTGGAGGCCATCGACGCCATTCAGGAGGCACTCGTAGTTGGACAGGAACGCGACGGCGACGTCAGCGTCGTGCTCTTCGTGAAACTCCGTGAAGGACACGAACTCGACGAGGCCATGACGACCGCCATTCGAGGGCGAATACGTAGCGAGTGCACCCCGCGCCACGTCCCCGACAAGATCCTCGCGATTACCGACATTCCTCGCACTCGGAGCGGGAAGATCGTTGAACTCGCAGTGCGCGACGTGATCAACGGGAAGGTCCCCGGAAACCTCGAAGCGCTTGCAAATCCCGAGGCGCTCGAGCAGTTCCGCGACCGACCGGAGCTCGCCTAGCGCCTACTGGCCCTGGGGTAGGTCGGCGAAGCCGAACGAGAAACCGAGTATCGCCGTGATCCGGAAGTAGCTGCTGTCGACCTGAACGCTCTCGATCCGTGGCGGCGAATTGGATGATCCAAATGCAACGATCGCCCCTGTAGTGAACTCCACGCTATCGGTCCGCACCGTCGCGCCCGCGGACAAGTGGTAGAGATTCCACTCGGTGAAGGCCAGGTTGCTCACCGATTCATCCACGGCCGAACTGAAGTCGGTGCGCAGGCTGGCGTAGCCAGAGAGTCGGTCGTTGAAAGTGTGCGCGACGCCTGCCGAGGCGTTCAGGACCGCCGCGGATTCGTGACGAACAGTGGGATCGGTCGGTTGCCCGCCCACGATCGGTGTGACCAGTTCCCCCGGCAGCACATCGTAGAGTCCGACCGGAGCGAACCACTCGATACCGAGATGCACTTCCGTCTGTTCGAACGTCCGCGAACCACCGAGAGCAACCGACCAGGGAGACTTGTAGGTCGCTGCGAGATCGTCCTGCTGCATGAATATCAGCAGTCCGGGGTCGCCCGGAATCCCTGTTCGACTCCGATCACCCGCGATCTCGCCACCGCCAAAGAGCTTCAGCCCTGGGGTGGTGATCGTAAGGCCCATATCCCAATCGTTTACCTTCGCCCCTGCACCGATCTTCCAAAGCGCGCGCCAGTGATTGTAGCGATACTCGTCCGTACCCTGGACAGCCGCCGGCGTTCCGTCAAAGGCGCCCAGGGTGGTGCGCTGAACCAGGCCGCGTTGGTTGCGGGCCGCGACGAAAGTCGAGATCCCGAATCCGACCGGACCGACCGGCTTCGCCCACGTAACACCGCCCCAGTACTCCGTCATCTTCTGATCAACTCTGATCGAATCGGCCAGAAAATCCAGATTCGCTGCCGGCAGATTCGGTTCCAGCGTTGATGTCCGTCCCTGCGTGTTGAACTCGGATGAGTTCCTCGTGAGGAACGAGTAGGCAAGCCGACTGTCGCCGAGCCAGCCAAACCGAAACTCGCCAGCGAAGAGCGACGGCGTCAGACTGAACCGCGATGACTTGATGTTCTGGTCCGCCTGCTCTTCCTTCAGCGTGATCACGGAATACTCGAACACGTTGCCCGCCAGCAGGAGTTCGGGCGAGGTCACCAACGCCAGGCGACCCGGGTTGTAGTAGACCGAACTCAGGTCACTCGAGCTACCGATCACGGCGCCGCCTAGCAGCCTCGCGCGGTTCCCGTACTGCTCGGTCCAGTAGTGAGTGTCCTGGCCAAGCGCCGTCCCTGAGATTGCCGCGGCCAGCAACAGGCCGACGCTCCACATGACCCGCGCAGTCGCAAGTGCGTTGCCTCTGTACGGGCCCAAGTCACTCACCTCCGAACGTGATGCCCTGTGCCAACGGCAGATCGGTGCTCCAGTTGATGGTGTTGGTCTGCCGGCGCATGTACACCTTCCACGCATCCGATCCGGATTCGCGACCGCCGCCAGTCTCCTTCTCGCCGCCGAACGCGCCGCCGATCTCGGCACCGCTGGTTCCGATGTTGACGTTCGCGATCCCGCAATCGGACCCGCGGTGGGACAGGAAGTACTCGATCTCTCGCATGTGGTCCGAAAAGATTGATGAGGACAGTCCCTGCGGCACACCGTTGTGCAACGCCAGGGCTTCGTCCATCTCTGCGACCGCCTCTGCAGGGGTCGCATCCGCTGAGCCGTAACCGATGAGATATAGAATCGGCGCAAACGTCTCGTCCTGCACGATCTGGTACTGGTTCTCCGCGCGGGCAAGGCACGGGGTGACGTAATGACCGCCCGGATACTGCTCGCCGCTGAGGAGTTCACCGCCGCATAGCACCTCACCGCCCTCTTCCTTCAGTTTCGCGATGGCCGCCATCATGTCGTCGACGGCGCCCTCGGTCACGAGGGGGCCCATCAGCGTGTTGGCGTCACGAGGATCGCCGATCTGAATGTCCTGGTATGCACGAACCAGGCGTTCGGTGAGTTCCTTCTCAACCGACCTGTGCACGATGATGCGACGGGTTGACGTGCATCGTTGGCCCGCTGTTCCTACAGCACCAAACAGGATCGCCGGCAGCGTCAGCTCCATGTTTGCGGAAGGCGTAACCACGATGGCGTTATTGCCGCCAAGTTCCAGAATCGTGCGGCCAAGCCGCTCTCCGACGACGCTGGCAACGCGGTATCCCATGCGGCAGCTGCCGGTGGCGGACACCAGCGGAATGCGCCGATCGTTGAGCATGCGCTCGCCCACGGTTCGGCCCGGACCGACGGCCAGAGAGAAGATCGCCGGGTCGACGTCGTTGTCTCTACAGACCTGCTCGGCCAGGCGAATGCACGCGATCGCGGTTAGCGGCGTCCCACTGGCGGGCTTCCACACACTGGAGTCTCCACAGACCGCGGCAATAGCGACATTCCACGACCACACCGCGACCGGAAAGTTGAAGGCGCTGATAACCCCGACAACGCCAAGCGGATGCCATTGTTCGTACATCCGATGATCGGGACGTTCCGAGTGCATTGTCAGTCCGTATAGCTGACGCGACAGGCCCGTCGCGAAGTCGCAGATATCAATCATCTCCTGGACCTCGCCTTCACCCTCGGCGCCGATCTTGCCCATCTCGAGAGTCACGAGCGCACCCAGTTCGCTCTTCACCTCACGCAGCCGATTGCCGAGTTGACGGACGATCTCGCCCCGCTTCGGCGCGGGGAGTTTGCGCCACTCCAGGAAAGCGGCGTGCGCCCGATCCACGATGGCGTCGTATTCGTCTTCGGTCACTTGCGTGACGGAGGCGATGCGTTCCCCGTTGACCGGACTGTGGACGTCGAGCACGTCGCCCGATCCGGTCCAGTCCCCACCGAAACCGCCGGGATTGATGTCCTCGATACCGAGCTTTGCCAGGATGTCATTCATCGATTCGTTCCGTTCATCGTGGTTGTGTGACGATCGCCAAGTGCGCCCGGCAGGAGTCGAACCTGCGGCCTACCGCTTAGGAGGCGGTCGCTCTATCCAGCTGAGCTACGGGCGCGCTGGCCCTAACTTAGCGCATCCTGTCCGCGGCCAACTGCGGTTCGGAGACGGCCGAAAACACTGGCACCCAGCCCCGTCGATCGGAAGATGAGGAGTCGACTCGGCGTGGACGAAGCTATGCTACGCCAGATGAGCAACGTTCTGATTCTCCTACCTACCAACAGCTACCGCGCCGCCGACGTATTGGGTGCCGCGCGCAGGCTCGATATCACCGCGATCATCGGATCCGACCGAGCCCAGGTGCTGGAGCCCTTGACCGGCGGGACGACGCTCACTTTCTCGTTCAACGAGGAACGGCTTCCCAAGGTCGTCCGAGACGCGCACGCCAACGCACCATTCAGCGGTGTTGTCGGTCTCGATGATGAAACCGTGGCGTGCGCGGCACGGATCGCGCGATGGCTCAATCTCCGAGGTAGCAGTCCTGACGCCGCGCGTGACGGCCGTAGCAAGCTCCGCGTGCGCCAGGCCCTGGCCGCAGCCGGGATACGTGGACCCGGATTCCGGTCGATTCACTGGCAGGATGCGTCGCGGGAAGCATCGAAGCAGACGTATCCGTGTGTGCTCAAGCCGACCTTTCTCTCTGCCTCTCGTGGCGTGATCCGAACAGACACTCCCTCCGAGTTCATGGCTGCCGCCGCGAGGATCGGCGCGATCCTTCAGCAGTCTGAGCCACCCGACGATCTGGTCACCGAATCTGATCTGCTCCTGGTCGAGGAATACCTGCCCGGCAAGGAATTTGCCCTGGACGGCTACCTAGACGACGGACTGCAGCCATTCCTGATCTTCGAGAAGCCTGATCCGCTCGAGGGCCCCTTCTTCGAAGAGACTCTCTACCTCACTCCCCCCGCGGAGCCGGCTGAGGTTCTGCGAGCGCTCGCGGACGAGGTGGAGATCGCCGCTGCGGCGCTCGGATACACCCACGGTCCCGTGCACGCGGAGCTGAGATTGCGGGACGGAGTACCCACTCTTCTGGAGGTGGCCCCGCGGCCCATCGGTGGTCTGTGCCCCAGAGTCGTTCCTCTGGCAAAGGGCGTGCATCTCGAGGAGGTCGCACTGCGTGGTGCTATGGGCCTGCCACTGCCCGCCCTCGCTGAGACCAGACCCGCCGGGGTCATGATGGTCCCGATTCCGAAGGCCGGGCGACTGCAGGCCGTGACAGGCAAGAAGGCGGCCCTAGCAGAGCCAGGGGTCGAAGATCTCGTAGTGTCGATCGGGCCAGGTCAGGAGGTCGCTCCCCTACCCGAGGGGAATCGCTATCTCGCCTTCATCTTCGCGACCGGCGCGGACACGACGGCCGTGGACCGCACGCTTCGCAGGGCTCATGCGCACCTGCACTTCGAGATCGTCTAGGAGACCGCTACTTGCCCTGGGTGTAGTACGGGTTGCTACCCGACGCGTGATCGGTCGTGTCGAGCACCTCGACCACTTCGGGAATCTCGCTACGCAGCAGCGTTTCGATTCCCTGCTTCAGGGTCACGTCCGCCATGCCGCAGCCCTGGCAGCCACCGCCGAGTTGCACGTAGACGCGCCCCTCGACGTAGTCGATGAGCTGAACGGTACCTCCATGCGAGGCAACGCTAGGTCGGATCCGTTCCTCGAGCACCTCGTTGACGCGGCGAGCGACGGGATCCTGCATGAGCGGCGGCAGGTTCGGGTTGTCGACTACGAAACCGCTGCCGCGGAGATCGTCGACGAAGTCAACGACGCTGCCAGTCATATACATCAGCGAGAACGGGTCGACGAGAACTTCGATAGAACCTTGTTCGAGGCGCTGGTCGGAAGCTCCGCCCTCATCGAAGGTAAAGCCGTATTCATAGCTCGCCTTGCTGCCGCCCTGAATCGAGATCCGGAGTTGCTTACCCTCTGCTTCCGGATGCATGGAAGCAAATTCCTGCACTTTCTCCACGGCCTTGTCGGTCAGTGTGACTGTGCCTTGAGATTCCTGAGCTTCCATGTGTCCTCGCGTTGCGCGTTCAATACCTTGCAATTCTACCAAGGCGGGCTAGCTGCGCTCGCTCTTGTTCTTTCCGTACATCGCAACCAAGCGGGATACGAGAACGGCCAGATAGAGCACGCCCGTAATCGCCTCAAGCATCGCGAGGGATCGCGCCTTGACCGTCACTGGAACGATGTCGCCATACCCAAGAGTGGTCAGCGTCACGAAGCTGAAGTAGAAGAGGTCGCCATCCGTGGCGTACTCGCCCGTCGAGAGCCTTATCGAGAGCGGTTCCGACTCGATCAAGGTGGCGTAGGCGATGCCCCAGGTGTATCCGAGCATCAGATATCCGCAAACCGCCCCGATCAAGGTGTCCCCGCGCACTCGCTGTTCGGTGACCACGTGGTAGCAGATGACAACGGTCGCGTAGACGTAGAACGCGAGTGGAGCGATGTTGAGGATCCAGCCCGGAACAAGGGCCGGCGCAGCGTCAACCAGAACGATCGAGATCGTGGCCGGAATTCCAAGCACCACCCCGAGGAGCAAGCGACGACGGTCCTCGACCAGGGCAACAATAGCCATCCCGGGAATCGCGGCGATCAGCGCGAGCAGCAACCAGTCGCGCCCGCCGTCGCCCGGATCCGCGCCGTACAGGTACGGGTGGATGAAGAGCAGGCCTACGAGCGCCGTTGAAAGGGGCACGTACTGGAACTGCCGCAACTGTTTGATCCAATCGAGAGCCAAGAAGTTCTCCAGCGGTCGATGCTTACGCGGAACGCGAGTATCCTAACGTCCGGTGGAGCCGATTGGCTCCCCCTGCCAGCAGGAGGGTCCTCAGTCTGGAGTGCGGCGCCCGCCCATGAACCCGATTCAAGCTCTCGAACGCTGGCTCGACATTCGCCCGGACGACCGACGTGCGTTCTGGTTGTCGGCGAGCGGCGCGTTCATCGTCATCGGTTTCTCGGTGACGGCGAGAGCACTCAGAGAAGCATTCTTCCTCGACGAGTTCGCCGTCGAGAACCTGCCCTACGTGACCCTGGCCGCCACCGGGCTGAGCCTGCCGGCGGTGGCGCTCTTCACGAAGCAGCTCGCGCGGACATCCGCGGATCGTGTGTACAACGCCCTGTTGATGGCCCTTGTGGCCGGCCTGACCGTGCTCTGGGCCGTCACTTCGGTCGTTACAGACGAGCGCGTCGTCCAGGTGACGACGATCGTCTTCTACCTGTTCACGGTGCTCGGGACGCTCCTACTCACTTCAGGTTTCTGGGTAGTGACTTCCGAGCGATTCCAGCTCCGTGAGGCCAAGAGGCTCTTTGGACTGATCAGCGCGGGGGGAACCCTCGGCGCCATGCTGGCCGGGTTCGCCATTGGCCCGCTGACCCAATCTGCTGGAAACGGGGCCGCGGTCCTCAGCTTGATTCTGGCGCTGTTGGTTGTCTCCGTATTGCAGCGTTTCCTTCCGGACGCTGGGACGCCCGTCGCGGCGACTCCCGGTGACGAAGGCCGCGCACGCGATGGCTTGAAGGAGGTTCTCGGCAACAAACACCTGCGCACCATGGCGCTCATCGTAGCGGTGGCCACGCTCGCGTCGTATCTCGTCGACTACGAGTTCAAAGAAGCGGCGAGTCTGGCGTACGACACCGATGAGGAACTCGCGGGCTTCTTCGGCCGTTTCTACGGTATTACCGGCGTTATTGCGTTGGCGGGCCAGGTGCTCCTTGCGTCGCGTTTGCTCGCGACGGCGGGCGTAGGGTGGAGTCTCGCGGTGCTTCCCTTTGCCCTCCTCTCGGGCAGCGCGCTCGTGCTGTTCGTGCCCGGTCTGTTTGCGGCCACCGTGCTGCGGGGCGCGGATGCTTCGCTGCGAAAGTCGTTGCATCGGGCAGTTCTCGAATTTCTATGGGTTCCGGTCTCGCCTGCACTCCGTCGCCGCACCAAGGCGTTCGTGGACTCGTTCGTTGACAGCGCAGCAGAAGGCGTGGCCGCCTTGATCGTGTTCGCATGGATCACTCTGGGTGGCCTCTCCTCGACGGGACTCAATTTCTTTGTGGTCGCCGCCGCGATCGCGCTCTTTGTCTTTGCGCGCTCCATGGGAAAGACGTACTTCCAGACGGTGCTCGAACGGTTGGACAAGGGCCGCTCATCGCTGGAGGAGGAACTCGTCCAGACTCAGTTTGTCGGTGGCGAACTCACCATGACGGTGACTCAGTTCGACGTGAATGCCGCACTCACCGGGACCCTAGCGGGCGTACCGATGCAAAAGGGGCAAACTCAAACCGGCGCTGTGACAGCCCCGGTCGACAGGTTGAACCGGCTTTCGTCAGCAGACAGCGTAGTCGTGGCGAACACGTTGAAGTCGCAGGACCCGTGGGACATGCATCACGTGCCGGCGCTGACCCGCCTGTTGGCCCGCGACGCTTTCTACCGACGGGCCGCGGCAACGCTCGCGGTCGCAGAAGGCGCGGCAGAGCACCTTGCGGAAGTGCTCCTCGACAACTCCGCCGACTTCGTGATTCGTCGTCGAATCCCTCGGGTGCTGTCGGGGATCGGCTCGGATGATGCGAACGACGCGCTTATCCAGGGGCTTACCACCGACAGATTCGAGGTTCGGTATCGAAGCGGCGTCGCGCTCGCGCGCAGGAGAAAGAGTGGGCTCTCCGTCGCCAAGCGGCCTGCGGACGACGAAGCGCTCTGGAATGCGATCCGCATAGAGCTCACGCGCGAGCGCCCGATCTGGGAACTCCAGAAGCTTCTCGACGACCAACCGGAGCAGGATGACTTCGTGGCTGGCAAGGTCTACGGGCGGGGCGAACTTTCGCTCGAGCACACTTTCAGGCTGCTCTCTCTCGTCTTGGATCCAGAACCGATCCGCACGGCCTTCCATGGGATCGTCCTGGAGGACACCCGGCTGCAAGGCCTGGCTCTCGAGTACCTTGAGCAGGTTCTACCTCGCGACGTACGCGACAACCTCTGGCCGTTCATCGGCGACTTGAGCGAACACCGACAGAAGAAGGCCATCCGGGGCCGCGAGGCTATCGCTGCTGACTTCCTGAAGACCGGGGCCACTCTGTTCGCGGATCCCGAAGAGCAAAAACGCCTGCGGGAGGCCCTGGATTCGCGTAACGAGGGGAGCTAGTGAAGACCGTCACGTTGCACCTCGATTTTGTCTCCCCCTACACCTACTTGCTGCTCACTCAATGCGATCGGTTCGCGCGAACCCATGGGGTCGAGTGGAGGATTCGGCCGGTGGTATACGGCGCGATCCTGGACGCCACCGGGCTCGTCGGGCCCGTGGAAACCGACGCCAAAAGGGCGTACACGTTTCGCGACGTCGTCCGCGCAGCTCACATGTTGAACGTCCCGCTCAAGGGGCCGCCAGCTCATCCCTTCCGCTCACTGGGAGCGCTGCGCCTGCTCGCCGCGTACCAGGACGCGCAAGTAGCGATGCCGTTGGCCCAAGGGCTCGCCTCCGCTGCCTGGGCCGAGGGACGCGATCTAACTTCTACGAACGTATTGAGCGATGTTGCCGGTCATCTTGATCTTCAACTCGATGTTGAAGACACCATAGCGGCGCCGGACATCAAGCTCACGCTGCGCGACAACACCACCGCCGCGCTGAGCGCGGGCGTATTCGGTGTGCCCACTGCTTCGCTCGAGGGCGAGCTGTTCTGGGGTCACGACCGACTCGGTCAACTTGGCGCTCGGCTCGACGGGTCGATGCCACCGGCGGGTGGCGCTGACGAGCAGATGCAGCGTCGTCCCCGCGGTGCTGATCGAGCACGGGCGAAAGAAAGCGATCAGTAGCGGCTCTCCGTTGCCGGATCACTCTCTCTTGTCGAGGAGTCCGGCCAAGAGCGATTCTTGGCGCCGGGCGAGCCGGTCAAGTGCGACTTCGATCTTCAGGTCGGGAGCGTGGAAGGCGCGGTGGGCTGACTCGGCGTCTTTCGCGTTCGCCATAGCTCGCTGCTTGAGCGCAACCTCAGAGAGGAGATCAACTGCCTCTGCGCACCGCGTGACCGCCTCACGAACATCCTCCAAACGCTGTTTGTTCGTGGCGGCCGCAGTTCGCTGAGCGGCTACGTGATCCGAAAGAGCCTCGACGCATCGATGTGCGTGCGCCACCCCATCGACCAACGCCCCGTGGAGTTTCGCAGCCACTCCGGCAGCATCGTGCTCCAGGTCAAGACTCCGCGCCGCCAACGCTTCGTGGCGGGCATCGAGCACGACCAGATAATCACGGAGCAACCACGCCGTGAATCGGTTGAGAAGCCCGCGTATTCCCGCGCCCTTCGGCCAAGGCGCTTGATCAGGAAGCCTCGGCGATCCCGTCGTGGGCGACTCTGCTCTCGGTAACCCGGGCAGTTCAAAGTCAGCGGCCGGCGTCTCTTGTGTTGCAGCGCTGACCGCAGCGATCTCGACCGCCTCGGTCAGTCGCTTGGCCCGTGACTCCAACTCAGTCACGCTGGCCAGGAAATCGCCTTCTGCCTCGGCGCGCACTTCGGCCAGCTCCGCCGAAGTCGACTGCGCCGATTGATCGCTCATTCCTGCTCCATCTTGAGGCCAATGTGAAGATCCATCACGTTGGTCCCTGTAGCGCCTGTGTACACGAGGTCGCCAAGTTCGGCGAAGAAGTTATAGGAATCGTTCGCCCGGAGGTACCCGCCTGGATCCATCCCGAGGCGCCGAGCGCGACTCCACGTCGTTCCCGTTGCGATGGCCCCCGCCGCCGGCGTCGGCCCATCGATACCGTCGGTGCCGATGGCAGCCACGGCAACCCCGCGGACGCCGTCGAGTGCTCGGCTCGAAGCCAGAGCAACCTCCTGATTCCGACCTCCCAAACCGTCCCCGAACACCGCGACTGTCGTCTCGCCCGCCCGAAGCCAACAACGGCCGTCACCGACCTCCTCGGTCACTGCTCTGGCAAGGCTCTCGCCAGCTTCCTGGGCGTCCCCCGCGAAACCGTTGACGCATTCAACAACGCTGTAGCCGAGCCGCTCGGCGCTGCGCCTCGCAGCGACGAGACCGTCGGTCGCGGTCGCTACGAGCCGGTAGTCCCTCGGGCCGCGGGCGCCCGCTCCTGCACCCGGCTCCTGCGCCGCTTTGATCGCCGGTTCGATTACAGCCATTGGGAGTCGCAACGACCGGAATGTTGCGATCGAATCGTTCGTCTCGCAACGGCACGCGACCGTTGGCGCCGAACCAATGACTTCTGGGGCATCACCGACGACGTCGCTGATCGCCAGCGTCAGTAGCGGATGTTCGGCGATGGCGGCACCGAGGCCACCGCCTTTGATTTCCGACAAACATGTGCGGATCGCGTTCAAATCCTCGATGGCCGCTCCGCGCTGCAACAGGGCTTCATTGATTGCGACGAGTGAGTCCAGTGGGATGCCTGCCCTCGGCCGCTCGAGCATCGCGGACGCCCCGCCCGAAAGCAGAAAGACGACGCCGTCGCCCGGCTCCAAGCCCGGAAGATAGGCGAGCATCTCGTTTCCCGCCTGCACGGACCCGGCGTCAGGGGTTGGGTGGCCTGCCGGAACGAGGTCCAGAGGCCCGATCTTCCCCGTCCCTAGCGGACCCGCCAGAACGCCACCCACTACTCGTGTCCCAAAGTAGTCCAAGGCGCCAGCAGCCATGCCGCTCACGGCTTTGCCTGCGCCGAGGAGATGGATACGAGGCGTGCCGCTCGCCTGGCCAACAGAGAGGATTTCTGTGGCTCCGCCGGCCAGTGCCTCCCGTGTCGATGACACCGGATCCGCAGCCCTCAAAGCTGCCTCGGCGATCTCGCGCACGTGGGCGCGTTGAGCGAGCGAGTCAGTCACGATCTCGACGGGCGGGGGGCAACAACGGGACCTGAACCTCCATGGACGCGACCGAGAGCCGGTTCCGCTCCGCGTAGCAGAGAATTTAGAGTCGGGCCGAGAGGATTTGAACCTCCGACCTCTCCGTCCCGAACGGAGCGCGCTACCAAGCTGCGCTACGGCCCGACCAAAATCTCTTGTTCTCGTTCGTTCTTGGCGTACCTGCTCCCAAGGCGACCGAGCGCCTACCCTGCCCGAGCGGACGCTCTATCGGCGGTAGGCCTTGTCACACCAAACCACGTCTGCAGCGCGCAAACTTGCGCTACGACCGACGCGATTTTCGTGCGGTTTGGCGATCTTAGCATGGCCCCCTTGAGCCCACTAGCAGTTGTTCGGCAAGCCGAGAGACGCGGATTTGGCAGAGGATCCGACTCGGGGCATACTCCCCGCCGCGGGAGTCCGCACTCTCCAACGTTGGACTACCTGAACCCAGAAGATGATTGTGAATTTGCCCGAAAACGAAGCCTCGACCGCGCCCGTTCCGTACCTGAGAGCAGCGCTGGGAGGCGCGCTCATGGGTCTCGCGAACCTGGTCCCGGGGATCAGCGGCGGGACCATGCTTCTGGCGGCCGGTGTGTACACCGACTTCATCGATGCCGTCGCATCGGTGAGTCGAATCAGGCTCAGCCGGCCCGCGATCATGCTCCTGTTGGTGATCGGCGGTGCGGCCGCCACGGCGATTGCGCTTCTCGCTGGGCCCGTGAAGAACGTAATCGTTGATCAGCGATGGCTCGCTTACAGCGTCTTCATCGGCCTTACGCTCGGAGGAATCCCTGCGTTGTGGCGCCTCGCGCGGGCGCGGGGCACTGCGCTCTGGGTGGGAGTAGCAGCCGGGTTCCTCGTGATGGCGGCGATCGGCCTGGCCCAACAGAGCGGTGTTATCGGTGGCGGTCTTCTCGGCGACGGCGTCGTCGCCAAACTGATCGCGGGCGCGGCTGGGGCAGCCTCCATGATTCTTCCCGGAATCAGTGGTGGGTATTTATTGCTGATCCTGGGACAGTACCTGCCTATTCTCGGAGCAATCGAGGAGACCGTGCTCGCGCTTCGCGCTGGCGACATCGCCGCGATGGTCGGCCCTGTTGTGTACGTGGTGATCCCTGTGGGCGTGGGACTGGTGCTGGGCATCGCCGCGATGAGCAACGTTCTGAAGTACCTGCTCCGCTCCCATCGCGCGGCGACGTTCGGCGTTCTGCTGGGCCTTCTCGCGGGCGTGGTCGTTGGCCTATGGCCCTTCCAGGAAGGACACCTGCCCGAGATCGGATCAATCGTGAAGGGTGAGGTCGTGACCGAAGATCGAATGGCCTTGATCGACCCGGAAGATTGGCCCGTGCGGCGGTTCACCCCGACGGTGCCGCAGGCCCTGACGAGCCTGGTGCTGATCCTCGTGGGTGCCGGAATCACCTATGGCATCAGTCGCGGAAGGGCCGACGACTAGTCCTCGATGAACTCGGCAGCCAGAGGCGCCTCCCAGTCGGACTTCAGACGCTGCAACGTCTCGCGGTGTGTCAGATCGAGGTGCAGTGGTGTGATCGACACGAAACCCTGTCGAACCGTGGTGTAGTCCGTGTCGTCGGTCTGCTCCAACCGCGTCGGCGCGCCGCTGCCCACCCAGTAGTAGACCTTGCCGCGAGGGTCGAGTGCCTCGTGCACCACCTGGTCGTAAAGATGTTTGCCCTGCCGCGTGATGCGAAGGCCCTCTGGGTCTCCAGCCGGCACGTTCACGTTGAGAAGCACGTCTTCCGGAAGTGGGTCGGCGAGGATCCGACGAGCGACAAGTGCGGACACCCGGGCTGCGTTGTCCCAGACGAATTCAGGCGATCCGGCGTGAGCACCTCGCTGCACGCCGAACGGGCGTAGTTGAGACACCGCGAATGACGGCACGCCGAGAATCGTTCCCTCGAGCGCGGCCGCCACGGTGCCTGAGTAGGTCACGTCATCGCCGATGTTGCCGCCCCGATTGATGCCCGAAACCAGAAGATCCGGTTTCGAGTCCAAGATACTCAGTGCGCCGAGATAGACGCAGTCGGCCGGGGTTCCATCAACGGTGTAGACGGCGTCGCTGATCTGTCGGACCGCCACGGGTCGGTGCAACGTAAGTGAGTGAGCTGACGCGCTCTTCTCACGGTCCGGCGCAACCACCGTCACGTCTCCGACTTCGCGAAGAGCATCGGCGAGCGCGTGAAGACCCGTCGAATGGATGCCGTCGTCATTGGATACGAGAATCGATGGGCGCATTGGACCCTCAATATGAAACGAGGGCTACCGGAGACCGGCAGCCCTCGTTAGAGCGATGGTCGAGCCTACTGTTCGACCCGGATGTTCCGGAGCCGCATTGGCTGCTGGTCGTAATTCTCGATAACGACCGTGCTTGCATCCGCGTCCCAACCGAGGGTCACACCGGCCGCGAGCACACCTTCGCCACGCAGGTCGTCGCGAGTGATTCGAAGCTCGGCGAGAGCGACGTCGTAGTCGAGTGTCCGAGTCCGGTAGTAGGACTCCCAGATATCGATATCGCGATCGGTGGCGAGCACGAGGCGATAATCCCCGTTCTCCAGCACGCTGAGCCCTGCGTACTGGATCGGGTACGAGTTCTCCGTACCGATTCGAATGCGACCGGCCTCTTCAAGGCCCTGCAGCTCTTTCCTGACCGCACCAGGGCCAAGTTCGCGAAGCGCACCGAGAACCTGGTCACGCTCCGCGGGCGGCGACCAGCGCGTGATGCGAACCACCATACGGGTCTGTCCGGAGATCGAGTTACCGATGCTCTGTGCGTTCATCACGAGCGTTACAGGCAACTCCGGATACGGCTCCTGCGCGGCAGGGGCTGGGGTGGCTGTGGTGACCACGATCGCGGCCAGCAGGCCGAGAACCGTTACGAGGTGGCGAAGCTTCATGGCTCCCTCCCGGAAATTCTGTGTACAGGATTTGATGTGCGCGCCGTCGGAGCGCGAACGACCCTTTGACTCTAGTTCACGGGGACCGAGTCTGTCCGTCGTTGCTCCGACGCAAAAAAGGAGGGCGACCGCAAAGCGGCCACCCTCAAGCTCGAATCAAGTCGGGGCGAGAGGATTTGAACCTCCGACCTCTTGACCCCCAGTCAAGCGCGCTGCCAAGCTGCGCCACGCCCCGTAAGCACGATCGGGCGGCGCCACCGGCGCTACGCGTGACCGCGACTACAGAGTCTCATTGGCCTCCATCATGGTCAAGATCGCTTCTACCTCCAGTCGCGCCTCATCCACCGCGTCCAGAAGGTCCGTCGACCTCACCCCGGATGCGACATGCCGCCGAGCTCCAGCGATCGTAAAGCCGCGTTCCTGAACCAATTCCTTGATTCGCTGAATCAACTCGATGTCCTCTGGCCGGTAGAGCCGCTGTCCACCGCGACTCTTCGTAGGGCTCAACTGCGGAATCTCGGCTTCCCAATACCGCAGCACGTGGCTCTCGAGGTCAGTCAATTCACAGACCTCCCCCATGCGGTAGAAACGCTTCTGATAACCGGTCGCGAGGGCCATGTCAGTCGTTGATCGCGCGCAGCAGTGCTGGTGCGGGCTGGAAGGTAAGCGCCTTGTGGGCCGGAATCATCATGGGTTCTCGGGTTGCGGGGTTCACGCCTTGTCGAGCAGCCCTTTCGACCACCTCGAACGTACCGAAGTTGGTCACCATCACCTTGCCGTCCGCCACGAACCCATCCTTGACCTGGTCCATGAGGACATCCACGAGGGCCACGGCCTCCGTCAAGGAGATCCGTGGCTCTGCTTCGTGAATCGCACGCGCGATGTCTCGCTTTTTGAGGCTCATGGCTCGCGGCGAGGGGATCGACCCGGAATCAACGCTCAACGCAGTATAGCCCACGGGCTGACGCCTCCGACAAGTCGATCACCTACTCGGGGCGACGTCGGCGTTGGCGGATGTTGAGGCGCAGGGGTGTACCCGAGAACTCGAAAGTGCGGCGCAGCCGATTCTCGAGATAGCGGCGATAACTCGCCGGAAGTTCCCGACTCCCCTTTCCCGTAAAGATCACGAACGTCGGTGGTGCGACTGCGGCCTGAGTCAAGTATTTCAGCTCGGGTGAACCTGGCGGGCCCTGCATACCGCGCTCCTTGAGGTACTCGAAGAGGCCATTGAGTTCCCCGGTGGGCACTCGGCGACTCCGATTCGCGGCGACGCTATCGATCACCCCAAACAACCCCGGCACGCCGTCGCCCGTGAGCGCCGACGTGTAGGCCACTTCAGCAAACGACATGCGCCCTAGTCGTTCCGCCAGCTCCTTCCGCCAACTTCGCTGATCGCCGCGTTCGACATCGACGAGATCCCACTTGTTGACCACGATGATTAGACCGCATCCCGCGTTCTGGGCCTCGTCAGCAACCGTTCGGTCCTGCCGTGACAGGCCCACCACAGCGTCAATCACCAGCAACGCCACGTCGGCGCGGGCCATGCGGCGACGGGCGATCGAGACGCTGACCATTTCGGCGAAACCCTCCTGACGGGCGCCACGCCGAATGCCCGCCGTGTCGACCAACAAGTAGTCCTGGCCGTCCACCTGCAGTTTGGTGTCAATCGCGTCGCGAGTCGTTCCAGAGACATCGCTTACGACCAACCGGTCCTCGCCAAGCATGGAGTTCACCAGCGACGATTTGCCTACGTTCGGCCGTCCAACGACCGCGACGCGAATCGTTCCGTCCGCCTCGGTGACCTCAGCCGGCCCATCGGGTATTCCGCGAACGATGACGTCAAGCATGTCGCCCACCCCGTGACCCTGCTCTGCGGACAGGCCAAACGTCGGGTCGATCCCGAGAATCGCGAAATCGGCGCTCACGGCCTCCGCCGTTTTCCAGTCATCGCACTTGTTGACGACCAACATGACGTTGAGCCCACGTCGATGGAGTTCCATCGCAAGTTCCTGCTCGATCGAAACCGGGCCTTCCCGCCCATCGACAACAAAGAGGACCGCCGTCGCGTCGTCGAGAGCGCCGAGCGCTTTGGCCTCTACCGCTGCCGCCAGACCGTCCTTCTCGCGCCACTCCACGCCGCCCGTATCGCTCAGTTCGAAGGCAACCCCGTTCCAGTCCGCAACGGCGATATTGCGATCTCTGGTGAGCCCGGACTGCTCCCCAACGATTGCCTGGCGCCTCCCAAGGATCCGATTGAATAACGTCGACTTGCCAACGTTCGGGCGGCCAACAATTACGACTTGTGGGAGGGGCGGAGAAGTCATGGAGCGATCAGCTGAAGCGTTTGTGGGTCGGAGAAGGAATCCGAAAGAACGGGGTCAGGTTATGCTAAGGCCCGCCCCCGTTCACTCGCCCCAAGCACTTGAGTTCGTTGCATGGTCAAGGCCGACATCGTTGATCGTATCGCCGCCGAGTCCGGGATCACCAAGGTTCAGGCAGAACGAGCGGTTGAACGCGTTATCGAAGCGGTCAAAGCGTCCCTCGCGCGAGGCGAACGAATCGAACTCCGTGGCTTTGGCGTCTTCGAGGTGAAGCGCCGCAAAGAAGGTGTTGGGCGAAATCCGCGTACCGGAGAAGAGGTGATTGTGCCCTCTGCCCGCACGACCCGTTTCAAGCCGGGCAAACAACTCACGAATCTCCCCGCCGAACGCTGAGTTACCGGACGCGCGTATGAGCCACGACGGCAACGAGACCGAAGGCCCTCTCGACGATCGCCCGCCGGCCGCCATACCGATTGGGGTCCCGCCGGTCGCACCGGAGACGTCGCAGCGCGATCCATTCTCTTTCGAGGCCCCCCGTACAGTCGAAATTCCGCAAGACCCACCGGGCCTGCCTCGTCGGAACTTGCTCCTCTTTCTGCTGACGCTGGCCACGACGAGCTATTGGGGCTTTCTGCAGTATCAGTATTTCTACCTCGAGCCTGAGGTCGGCATCACGCTGAACCCGTTTCGTGAACCGATGCTCCTGCTCGCCGGCCTGCCTTTCGGTATCGCGGTGATCGCCTTCCTCGCCGCGCATGAGATGGGTCACTACCTGGCCTGCCTGTACTACGGGATTCGCGCGACGCTTCCCTACTTCATTCCGATTCCGCCCATCGGTCCGGTGCTCCTGCCGGGGACGATGGGCGCGGTGATCCGGATCAAGAGTCCGATCACGACACGTCGAGCGCTGTTCGACATCGCCGTCGCGGGCCCGCTTGCGGGGTTCGTCGCTGCGATGCCGATCCTCGCCGTTGGCCTGGCGCAATCGCGCGTCGTGGACGAAAGCAGTCTCGGTCCGAGCATCGGACTTGGGGAGCCCCTCATATGGGCTCCCCTGCAAGTGCTATTCGCTCCGCCGCTCTCTCAGGGGGAAACCCTGCTGGCCCATCCACTGGCGTTCGTCGGCTGGTTCGCCCTGCTCGTCACGGCGATGAACCTGCTCCCGATCGGGCAACTCGATGGCGGACATCTGCTCTATTCGATCACGCCTCGACATCACCGGAAGATCTCGCTGCTCCTGATCGCCGCAATGTTCTATGCAGGATGGCGCTTCTTCACCGGGTGGTTCATCTTCGCGATCCTGATCCTCGTAGCACTGGGCACGAAGCATCCCCGCCCACTCAGCTTCGAAGGTTCACTTGGGCCCCTGAGGCTGTTGTTGCTCTGGATCTCGATCCTGATCTTCGTAACCTCGTTCATGATCGAGCCGATCACGATCGACCTTCTCTAGGTCTTACAGACCGTCGATCAGGTCCTGGATCTCGTTGTCGGTGAGGGTGCGAGGCGACTCTTTTGCCGCGGCGAACACCGCCTCAATCCGCTCCGGAGTCGGCTCGACGCCGTGTGTCTCCATCCAAAACGTCACATTCGAGACACCACTCATCGGACCGACTTCGATGCCTTGGCCCCTGCCGACCATAGCGGCAGGAACGCCCGAGTAGATTCGGTCGGCTAGCCACGCGTCGCCCTTTGCCCGTGCCTTGATAACCGCCGCAGCATGGACGCCCGTAGCCGTCTTGAAGGCGTCGTCTCCGACTACCGGGTAGTTGATCGGTATCTCGTGACCAGTTGCCTCGGCGACCACTCGGCAGTACTCAGGCAGACGGGAAAGATCGTGGTCGATGTGCCCCTCCAGAACGCAGTTCACCAGGATGAGGTCCATCGGCGTATTACCAGAGCGCTCGCCAATGCCGAGCGCTGTTCCGTGCACCCGGTCGACGCCGGCCGCGATCGCAGCCATGGTATTGGCCACGTCCAGACCGCGATCACGGTGACCGTGCCAGTCGACCTTCACCGCTTCTCCCGAGTCGGCCACGATCTGACGAACGAACCCCACCAGGGCGCGAACGCCGGCCGGCGTGGCATGCCCAACGGTGTCGCAAACGCAGATACGTCGCGCTCCGCTCTCGATCGCCGTTGTGTAGAGAGCTCGGATCGTGTCGGGATGCGCCCGAATCGTGTCCTCGGTCACGTACATCACCGGCATGCCGCGTCCGACGGCCAGGCTGACCGCGTCCGCGGTATGTCGGACCATCCGTTCGAGGGGCCAATCTTCGGCATACTGCCGAATCGGGCTCGAGCCGATGAACGCGGACACCTCGATCGGCATCCCGACCTTGTCGGCAACATCGCAGATTGGGGTGATATCGGTTGCCAGAGTTCGCGCTGCGCAGTTCGGCGCAATCGCCAGGCCCGCGTCCTGGATCTCGCGACACATACGTGTGACGTCACTTGTCTGGCGCACCGAGGCGCCCGGCAGCCCGAGATTGGCAGCGTGAATCCCGAGATCCGCCATCAGATGCAGGATTCGGAGTTTCGTATCGATGTCGGGGTCGAGAACCGATGGCGACTGGAGGCCGTCCCTCAACGTCTCGTCATCAAACTCCACGGCCCGGGCAGGGACCGCGCCTTCGGCCCGGTTCCAATCGTGGATCAACTCGCTGTGTGACGGGTGTTCGCTCACTTGCCTTTCCACTCCGGTCGCCGTTTCTCGAGGAACGCCTCCATCCCCTCTGTTTGATCGTCAGTGGCAAAGGCAAGGCCGAAGTAGGCAGCTTCAATCGCTTGGCCCTCCGCCAGGCTGCACTCAAGCCCTTCGTTCACAGCCTGGATGCAATACCGCATGGCCAAGGGTGCTTTCTGTGACAGTTCGGCAGCCAGTGCAGCGACGGTCTCGCCCAGTTCATCGTGCGCCACGACCTGGTTGACCAATCCGACATCGAGCGCCTTGGCGGCATCGATGGTCTTGCCGCGACACATCAACTCCAGGGCACGCCCCTTTCCGACGATTCGAGGTAGCCGTTGCGAGCCGCCATGGCCAGGAAGCACGCCAAGAGTGATCTCCGGCAACCCGATCTTGGCTCGATCCGATGCGACGCGGAGATGGCACGCGAGGGCGAGCTCGCAGCCTCCGCCCAGCGCAAAGCCATTGATCGCGGCGATGACGGGCTTGCCCATCTGCTCGATCGCGTCGAATGCACGCTGACCAGCGCAGGCGGCACGGCGCGCCTCCTCGGGGCCAAGTGTGGCGAGCATGCTGATATCAGCGCCGGCTACAAAGGCCTTGTCCCCTCCGCCGGTGACGATCACGGCCCTAACGTCGGAGTCCGCATCAAGTTCGGATGCCGCGCGGGCGATCTCGGCAATCGTGTTCGCATCAAGCGCGTTCAGCACCGGCTGACGATCTACCGTCAGCGTGGCAACGCCATCCGCGATTTCGACCCGGATGTTCTCGTAGTTACTCAACGTCGGTAGTCTCCAATATCTCTGATCAATGGCGGCCGAGCGAAGTCCCCGCCGTCACGCGAGTCATCGGGATTCCAGGGCGAGAGCGATTCCCTGACCGCCCCCAATACATGCTGTTGCGACGGCTTTGCCGCCACCTCTACGACGAAGTTCACGCGCGGCCGAGTAGGCGATCCGTGTGCCCGTCATTCCCAGGGGATGTCCAAGTGCGATCGCGCCACCGTTCACGTTGACCTTCTCACGACTGAGTCCGAGCTCCGACTCGACCGCGAGATACTGACCCGCAAACGCTTCGTTGACTTCGAACACATCGACGGCCGCCACGTCCCAGTCCAGGGACCGCAGGAGCTTCTCCGTGGCCGGTGCCGGACCGATACCCATGTGCGCTGGATCAACTCCTGCGTGTGCCCATCCGCGAATTCGCGCGAGCACCTCCAGTTCCCGTTCTTGGGCCCAGTCTCCCGACGCGACGACGGTCGCAGCACCGCCGTCCACGATGCCGCTCGCGTTGCCCGCCGTAACGAAGGAATCTTCACCGAACGCCGAAGTCAGCTGCGCCAGGCTCTCAAGCGTAGTCTCCGGTCTCAGGTGGTTGTCCGAGTCGATGATCACGCTCCCCTTGCGGCTCACAATCTCCACGGGAACGATCTCTTCGCCGAGAATGCCGGCGGATTGTGCCGCGCTCGCTCGCTGCTGGCTCAGTAGTGCGAACTCGTCTTGATCCTCACGCGTGATCGAGTAGCGGCGTGCCAGGTTGTCCGATGTCGTGGACATAGCGCAGCCGCAATAGCTGTCCGTCAACGCGCCAGTCAGGGAGTCCCGTAAGGGAGCGTCGCCCATTCGGAGGCCGCCGCGCGCGCCGTAGAGAACGTGGGGCGCTTGAGTCATGTTCTCCATTCCGCCAGCGAGCCCTACGTGAATTTCGTCGCTCTGGATCATTCGGCAGACCTGAACGATCGCTTCGATGCCCGATCCGCACAGACGGTTCACTGTGAGTGCGGGTGTGGTGTCCGGCAGGCCTGCCTTCAGTGCGACATGACGTGCGCCATAGGGGGCGTCCAGCGAGGTTTGCTGGGCATTCCCAACGACAACGTGCTCCACGTCCTGTGGGGCAATGCCGGCCCGCTCGATGGCTCCGGCGGCCGCGGTCGCACCAAGTTCGATTGCCGACACCGTGGAGAGGTCTCCGAGGAACCGGCGCATGGGCGTGCGTGCTCCCTCGACAAGAACAGCTTCCGGCATCGGCGCCTCCAGCCAGACGGGCGTGGACTCAAGCAGAGCGTCGATCTTCCCATAGGCCCCAGAGCCCGGCAAACGAGGCTCCCAGGCAACTGAGGAGTCCGACTAGCACGCCGAGTCCGTCAGCGACGATGTCGCCAACCGACGGATCACGGCCCGGGACGATGCTCTGATGAAGCTCATCAAGCGCCCCAGCCAGGACGCCAATAGTCAACAGCGCCACGAACCAACCGATCGTTTGCACACGTCTTCTTCCTGCACCGATGGCAAGAAAGGCTCCCAGCAATCCGTATCCGGCGACGTGCAATAGCCAGTCCGGGTACTGCCGCGCGGGCACTGGCCACTGAGGCTGGTGTGAAAGCCAGGAGATGACCCCGTACCACGCCAACGCCGGCACCCAGCGGAGATACGCTCGGCTCACAACGGGAATATGTACAGGATCCATCCCAAGACGACGGCGCTGAAGACAAGCCCACCGGTGATCCAGGCGGCCAGTCGAAGCACACGCCGGATGCCCCGGCGGAGGATCGCCGCGAGCACGAGGCCCACCGCACCGCAGAAAGCGACCAAGAACACGAAGTGGATCACAGGCTCTCCGCCGCCGGTGTCTTGGCGCGCCGCGCGTGGTGGCGCAGTAGGGCGTGATCGAAGGCATCCAGGATGATCAGCAGGTTGAGCAAGCCGGCTACGAGCGTGAAGGTGCTGCCGTACTCGTGGTACGCGGCCTGTTCGTCGCCGTCGCCGTACCCGAGGGCGTGTCCGACGACGTAGAAGCCGCCTACCCCGCTAGCACCCAGCGATGCGGCATAGCTAAGAACGTCGTCTTCCTCGATTCGATAGATCCGGCCATCCAGCGCCAGACCACCCACGAATAGCCCGCTGATGAGCCCGCCAAAGACGATCGCTCGACGCCACTGTCCGACAAAGGCATGCCCCGCTCCGGGAATCAGCCACGCCAACACGGTGGCGGTGAGGCAATAGAACATGCCGCCCCCCGGTGGCTCGGCGGGTGTCGCCTCCGCTGACGACGCGAAAGCGTCGACGGTCTCTCCGTCGCTCGAGGGATCCTCCAACGGCTCGAGTTCCGGGGCCTCCGTCACTGTGTCAACGCGCGTATTGCCGGACGACCGAGGCCAACCGTTCGATCGCATCCAGCGCCTCTGACCCGGTTACGGGCTCGAGGAGGTCGAAACTCCCGTCGCTGTTGGCCGCCAGAATGTCCAGCCCTACGACCGCCTGAACCTGTCTGTAAAGGAGATGCTCCGGCGGGGGTTCGACGAGCGCTGGCGAAGGGGCCGAGTCCGCGGCACCCACGATCTCGAGTACGCGGTAGGCAGCCTCTACGAGCATGCTCCGTAGCACGTCCATCCGCGGGTAGAACTCGTTGTTCTGATAGACATCGAGGACACCCCACTCCACGGTCCTGAGAATGAACGGCGTCGTCCAGCGATCTCCAGCGTCGGCCACGATCACCCCGACTCTACCGGCGGCGATCCGTTCCAGATCGTCGAGCTGGATCGCTAAGACCGCCGCGAGTTCTTCGCGAGTTAGTGACTCGCGCGCGGCCAATCCCCTGTACTCGGACGGTAGTGCAGCGCGCTCGTAGGCATCGCGCGCTTCCCTCGCACGCGCGGCGACGGCCTCATCGCCCGGCATGCGGTCCGCCAGTCTGCGGTATGCGTCTGCGGCCTCGGCATAGCGCCCCTGATCCATCAGGAGATCCCCCAGGATCCGCAGGACTGCCGGATCGTCGCCCAGATTGCGCCGCGCCCCTTCGAGCACGTCGATCGCCCGGTTGGGATCGCCGGCCGCAACTCGGAGCTCCGCGATTCTGATGTACGGCCCCGCCAGGAACGGTGCGCTCAAGAGCACCTCTCGATAGGCCGCTTCCGCGGCGGCCGTGTCCCCTGCGTCGACCGCCTGTTCCGCGCGGCGGAGCGTCGGGCTCACAGCATCCAGCGACAGACGATTAAGCTCGACCGCAGCGCGGGTCAGCCCGGGATCAGATCGCAGCGCAGCCTCGTACCAATCCTGTGCAAGGTCACCGCGGCCCTGAGCGTCGGCTGTGAGGCCCATGCCGTACTGCGCTTGCGCTAGTGCCGGATCGCTGCCGAGGGCGGCGCCGAATGCGTTCTGCGCCCCAATGAGATCGCCGATCCGGAGCGCTCGAAAGCCCTCGTACGTCTGGCCTTGCGCGGTGGCCCGCTCCGTCGGGTCGATCGCGGTTGCCGGTGGGACGGTCCCGGAAATCCTAAGGCTAGCCCACGCAGCGGTTACGGAGGCCGAAGCTTCCGCCGGTGCCGCCGGCACGCGTTCCGCGGTCAGACCGGCACGCGGCGTCGTTACGGGGCCGGCCGCTGGGGCCGTGCATCCCGCCGCGACCACGCTCATGGCGAGGATCAGTACTGCGGCATCGGAAATTCTGTTGCGCCTCATCTCCCCATTGTGGCGTCCAGCCGTGTGGGCGGCAACACACTAGGGCGACTCCAAGGCCTCGATCGCGCGAACCGTCAGCGATTCAACCTCACCGTCGGACGCCGACTCGGCATCGAGCCACGTCACGGGGCGGCGTCGAAAGTAGGTCATCTGTCGCTTCGCGTATCGGCGTGTATCTCGCGCGATACGTTCCCGCGCAGCCTCCAGGTCGACCGCTCCTTGCGTTGCCGCGACCAGATCCCGATACCCAATCGCCTGCATAGCGTGGGCCGACTGTTTAACACCAGATTCGAGCAGGGACTCGACCTCCGCCACCCATCCCGCCTCGATCATCGCGCCCACCCGCGCGTCAATGCGGGAGTAGAGCTCAGCTCGCGGCCATCGAAGTCCGACCCAGGTTGCGGGAATCGTCCGCTGCTGCTGGCCATTGGGCATGGTATTCAAGTCGGCCACCGGTCGGCCCTCGCGGAGAATCACTTCGACCGCTCTCAGGATTCGGTGCCGATCCGAGGGCGCAACCGCCGCAGCCCGCTCGGGATCCAGCCTACTCAGCCAGCGATGCAGCTCCGGCGTCCCTCGCCGCCGGTCTACGGCTTCAAGCGATTCTCGCCAGCGCGAATCACTTGCAGGGAGTGGATCGAGGCCGCCCAACGTCGCGTCCACATAGAAGCCACTGCCCCCAACAAGCAGCGCGAGGCGGCCGCGTTGGTTGATTTCGTGAATCGCCTTGCGTGCAAACCGGGCGAACCTCGCTGCGGTGAAGCGATCGTCCGGATCTACGAGATCGACGCCGTGGTATCGATACTGCCGTTGCTCTTGCGGCGCAGGCTTGGCGGTACCGATGTCGAGCCCCCGGTACACCTGGAGCGCATCCGCCGAAATGATCTCGGCATCCAGCGACTCAACGAGCGATTCAGCCAGGGACGATTTTCCCGATGCTGTCGGACCGACGATGACGCCGACCCGAGTCGCGCGAGTCACTGCTGCCGCGGCACCATGGGCAGCGAGACTCCCCCGGCCCCCGCCCTGCGCAATGCATCGACGACCTCGATCACGAATCCATACTCCATGGTTCGGTCGGCGCGCACGGTAACTCGGGCGCTGTCCTCCGACGAGAGCGCGCCTACGCGCTCCTCCAACTGCTGGAGCGTGACCCCCTCTCCTTCAAAGCGGATCTCTCGGTTGGCACCGACTTCGACGAGAATGCTGGCGGTCTCCGTTGCTCCTGCCGTCGATGACTCCGGCAACTCGAGGTCCATCCCCGACTGCTCGAGAAAGGTCGTGGTCACAGCGAAAAATATGAGCAGCAGGAAAACGATGTCGATCAGTGGAGACATGTCGACTCGGGCGCGCCGAACCGTGTTGCGAGCTTCGGCGAACATCTAGTCCAGCCCGCCGGCAGAGGACTCCGCGGCCGCTCGGCGCTCAACGATCAGCTTGATCAACTCGAGGACCATGCGCTCGATCTCCAGCACAATCGCCTCTGCCTTGCCAACGTAGTAGTTGTACGCAGCCAGTGCCGGGATTGCGATCGCCAGACCCGTTGCGGTCGTGATCATCGCCTGCGAAATGCCACCGGCGAGCGCATCGGCTTGCCCTACGCCCTGCTGAGATACCACAGCGAACACCTGGATCATGCCCAGCACGGTGCCGAGTAGGCCGAGAAGCGGCGCCACGCTTGCGATCGTGCCAAGGACTCCCAAGTAGCGCTCGAGTCCGGGAATTTCCTGGCGCCCGGCATCACGAACGATCTCTCGGATGTAGTCGCGTGACTCATGTCGCGCCTGAAGCGCCGGCAGTAGCGTGTTGTTCAGCGCGCCGGGACGGGCGGTAGCGTATTCCTCGGCTCGGGTGAACTCACCGGAGTCGACCAGCGCGTACAGTCGCTCGACCTCGTCCGGCGGCAGGATCTTGGGTTCGCGCAGATTCCACGACCGTTCCACGATGATGGCCACTGCCAGGATCGACGCGATCCCAAGCGGGATCATCACCGGGCCGCCGTTGCTGATTACCTCGAGCATGTTTCTACCGACTCGTACGTTGAACTGGACGAAGGAGGTGGATCTAGCGGTCTTCCGGGAAGACCACACTCTGCGGGTCCAAGTTATAGATGAATCCGAGTCGACCCGTGATCGCCTCGTGCGGATAGTGATCAGGGATCGCCGGCAGCGCGTTCGACAACTCGAGCGCGAACACGGCCGCGGAGTCATACGCGGGCTGCCCCGAGCTGTACGTGTGCTCGGCAATGATCATCGCGACCTCTTCGCCAGCTGCGTTTCGCTCACGGCGAATTGAGAGATTCACGAAAGTCGCCCCACCAATGCCGGTCTGAATGAGCGGCGGCATGTTCGAGCGCCAATTGGTCTCGATCTTGCGCAACACTTCGCTCAAGTAGGCTCCAAGGTCATAGCCCCGGGTGTCGAACTGAGCCATGGCGCGGTCGCCGCCAACACCGCCCTCGCGATTGTCGTGCACCTGCGGATCCACAAACGACTCGGGGCGCGCGGCCAGAGATCTGCGCAGGTTGCGCCTCCGAGGTGGCAGCTGAGTCGCTGTCGGCGGCGCCGTGTCCTCCGAAACCTCGGCTGCCTCTTCTGCCGGGGTCTCCGTCGCACTATCCGTCGACTCGCTCGTTTCGGCCGGATCTTCCTCAGTGACCTCTTCGGGCTGGGGCTGCTCTGTAGCTGGCTCGACCGGTTCCGGCGTGGGCTGCGCTGCCTCTGACGCTTCGGATGCTTCCGACGGTTGTGGCGTCGGTCGAATCACTTCTGCGACCGTATTGCCTTCGGAGAAGGGCGTGTTCTCTGGCGTCGGCTCGGCATTGTCTACCGCTTGCCGATCGATGTCGGACAGAACCTCGGTGTCGGGTGGCTCCGGCGGCGGTTCGGTTTCCGGAGTGTCCACGAATCTGAACTCGAGCGGAGGCTCTTCCGGGGAAGCCATCACCTGCGCCGGGGTCAGGAGCCCGGGCCAGATCGTGACGGCCGCACCAAACAGCAGGTGCAGGGCCACTGCCAGGACCGTGGCCCGACCTAACGTGAAGCGCGACGGGCGCTCTCGGCGTTCGCTTGGGTGATTCATCGGAAGGACAGCACTTCGCGCATGGCGCGTTCAGCGGCCGTCCCAGAAGCCCACGGTGGCAGGCGGACGACGCAAGTTGGAGATTATCATGCTGCGTGCCCTCCTATCTGGGCAGAACGGCCTAGCGGCGGTGCGTGAAAGCCGAGTCGAGATAGGTGTATCGCAGCCTGCGCGCGAGCCGAAGTTCCGCGCCGGAAAGGCCGGACACGCGTCGAGTTCCATCAATCTCTGCGGCCAGGCCCCGAGCCAGCTCACTCTGCACCCGGCGGAGTCCAGCGGCTGCACCGACAAGTTCGTTCAGTCCGACCGAAGCCTCCGCGGCCGCGGGCCCGGAAGTCCCGAGGACGCGCCAGAGCACAGGATCGGGCCGACTCAGTAAGATCGAGCCGTGCTGTAGCACGCGCCCCGACGCCCGTCGCTGAGCGCTCCCTACGAGTTTCCGTGAATCAGCGACGATCTCGTTGAGCGCACGTGCCGCGAAGCAGGCGCCCGCTTCCTCGCGCTCCTGGCGACCCCGATTCCGAACAACCTCAACCTCGACACCGAGCCGGGCAAAGCCGCGTGCGAACCCCCGGGCGATGAGGTTGTAGGTTGCTTGGATTCCTCCGGTGAGAGGGCCGGACTCAGAATCGCCCGTTACCGAGTAGGTAAGTTCGGCGGCGTGAAGTACGGCACGACCACCCGTGCGACGGCGGACAACGTGCATCCCGTATCGCCGGCCGACTGCACGGTCGAAACCTGTCGCCCAGGGTTGCGCATAGCCGAGTGAAACGGTCGGCCGAAGCCACCCGTAGAACCGAATCGTCACCTCGTTGGCCGGCCGGATCGACGCCAGCAGAGCCTCGTCGACGGCCATATTGGTCGCCCCGTCGGCGCGTCCGTGCGCCAGGACCCGGACTGTGGCGCTCAACTTCTAGAGAAGTGTCTCGAGCGCGGTGTATGGCCGACCCTGGTGATCAGCCACTGGCTCGCAGGTGATGTGCCCCTTGTAGGTGTTCACGCCTGCGGCAAGCAGCGAGTCGCTGCGCAGCGCGGCCTCGGCACCTTCATCAGCCAGCTTCTCCAGATACGGCGCGGTGACATTTGTCAGTGCGAACGTCGACGTACGCGGAACAGCTCCGGGCATGTTGGTCACGCCGTAGTGAACGACGCCGTCGACGAGGAAGATGGGCTCCCCGTGCGTGGTTGGCCGCGTCGTGGCGATGCATCCGCCCTGATCCACCGACACGTCCACGATAACTGCACCCTCTTTCATCGCCGTGACGTGCTCGGCAGTCACCACGTGAGGCGCGGCAGCTCCCGGAATCAGAACGGCCCCGATGAGCAAGTCCGCGCGTGCGCTCCACGCGGCTACAGTTCCGGCGTGGGACATGATGGTGTTCACCCGACCTCCGAAGAGATCATCGATGTACTGCAGCACACGAGGATTGCGATCGAGGATCGTGACGTGCGCTCCCAGTCCGTAGGCCATGCGGGCGGCGTTCCGGCCGACGATACCGCCGCCCACGATGACAACATCCGCCGGATTGACGCCCGGCACTCCGCCCAGGAGCACTCCGCGGCCACCGTTGGCGCGCTCCAGGAAGTGCGCACCGACCTGCACCGACATCCGTCCCGCGATCTCACTCATCGGAACGAGCAGCGGGAGGCTTCCGTCCGCGGCCTCGATAGTCTCGTAGGCGATCCCGGTCACCTGCGCTTCGGTGAGCGCTGCGGTCAGCTCCGGGAGTGGAGCCAGATGTAGGTAGGTGTAGAGGATCAGATCGGGCCGAAAGTAGTCATATTCGGCCTCGACCGGTTCTTTCACCTTCACAATGAGGTCCGATTTCTCCCAGACCTCGGCAGCGCCGTCCACGATCGTGGCCCCGGCGGCAACGTAATCCGCGTCGGAGAGACTCGAACCCAAGCCTGCACCGGATTGCACCAGCACTGTGTGGCCACTGCTCACCAACTGCTGGGCGACCGAGGGCACCAGGCCGACCCGGTTCTCCTGTGGTTTGACCTCTGTTACCGCGCCAACGATCACTGTTCCGAGCCTCCGGAATTGCGTGCGGTTCGCATCTCTACGTTGCCTTCAAAAATCGCGCCTTCGCCGAAGGCGACGCTTGGTGCGCGGATATCCCCGGTGACCTGGCCGGACGCGCCTACCTCGACGCGTTCCGTGCCGGTGGCGTTCCCCACTAACACCCCATCTACGACCACCCGCCCACCGTGCAAGTCGGCATTCGCGTTGCCGCGCTCACCCACAAGAACTTCGCCATCCAGTCGGATGCTGCCGGTGACGGTACCGTGGCATTCGAGAGACCCCGAACCGCTGACCTCGCCGTCGAGCACGCAGCCGGGCCCGAGATACGACCGTGTTGCCGGATCCGCCATCAATCAAACCTCGTGCGGGAAACCGCGACTGAAACCGGGAGCGCGGTGGTGCGCCGCCGGTCGAGAAAGCGGGTAACGGGAATCGAACCCGTGGCCTCAAGCTTGGGAAGCTTGCGCTCTACCAACTGAGCTATACCCGCGATTGCCGTGCGCCACGGCGAGGCAGATTTAGCCACGCCCGATCACGGCGGTCAATGTACGGGGCTTCTAGCCGAACGCGGGCAACCCGGTCAGGGCATTGCCGACGATCAACGTATGAATCTGGTGCGTGCCTTCGTAGGTGTAGACCGATTCCAGGTTCACCATGTGACGGAACGCTTGGTACTCGTCGAGAATGCCGTTCCCACCGAGAATCTCGCGGCAACGACGGGCCGTATTTCGTGCCATCTCGATGTTGTTCCGTTTGGCCATCGAGATCTGCTCCGGGCGCGCCCTACCCGCGTCCTTGAGCTCACCGAGGCGCCAGCAAAGCGTCTGCGCCTTGGTGATCTCGCTTGCGATTTCCGTGAGCAATTCCTGGACGAGCTGTGTCTGGGCAACCGGCTTGCCGAACGTGATCCGAGCCTTCGCGTATCGCAACGCTTCGTCGAAACATGCTTGCGCAGCGCCGATCCCGCCCCACGCGATGCCGTACCGCGCCTGATTGAGACACATCAATGGCGACCGTAGTCCGCCAGACTTCGGAAGCAGGGCGTCGCCCGGAACACAGACGTCCTCCAAGACGAGCTCGGCGGTATCGGAGGCTCGAAGCGAATACTTGCCCTTGACCTCAATCGCCTGGAAACCGGGCAGATCAGTCGGAACGACGAACCCTCGAATCCCGTCATCCGTCTGGGCCCAGATGATGGCGATCTTGGCCATCGTGCCGTTGGTGATCCACATCTTGACGCCGTTGATGATCCAATCGTCGCCATCTTTCACAGCCGTGGTTCGCATCGCACCGGGATCTGATCCGGCATCCGGCTCGGTAAGACCGAAGCACCCGATCACCTCGCCCGATGCCATACGGGGAAGCCATTCGCGGCGCTGTTCCTCGGAGCCGAATTCAAAGATCGGGTACATGCAGAGAGCGCCCTGGACCGATACGAACGAACGCAGGCCAGAATCACCCCGCTCAAGCTCCTGCATCATGATCCCGTACGTACTGCTTTCAAGACCCGCGCAGCCGTATTCCTCAGGCAAGTTGGCGCCGAGCATTCCGAGTTCAGCTACCGGTCCGATGAGGTCGGTCGGGAATGTACCCGCCGCCTGGTGTTCCTCAATGATCGGTAGACACTTCTCAGTTACGAACTGCCGAACGGTGTCACGAATGAGGCGCTGCTCGTCGGAGAGCAGTTCGTCCATCAGATAGAAGTCGAGCGCTTCGAACTCAGACATCAGCGAGCCTCACGAATCAGAGAGCCGGTAGCGGCGGAAATGTTTGAAAGATCGATCGAGGCTACCACGGGGATACCGTGGCTACTCGCCCTCAGATCGGCGCTTTTCGACCCTCGACGAACGTGGCATTCTGGCGAGATGGCACACCCGATTTACTTCGACTACAACGCCACCACGCCCCTCGCGCCAGAAGTGCGGGAAGCGATGGATCCGTGGCTCGACTCGATCCCCACCAATCCGGGTGCCGTTCATAGCTTCGGGCGGGCGGCGCGAGCCGCGGTCGAACAAGCCCGCGAGCAGGTGGCGGACCTGTGTGGCGGTGGCGACGTCATTTTCACCAGCGGTGGTACCGAGGCCGACAACCTGGCGCTCAGTTGTCGCCTCGGGTGGCCGCCGCGCGGTCATGTTGTTGTCTCCGATATCGAGCACCCCGCCGTGCTAGCGGCTTGCGCTTCTCTTGCGGCGCTGGGCGTCGAAATCTCGACGTTGAGCCCCTGCGACCAGGGTCGCGTTTGCGCAGAGGATCTCGAGTCGGCGATCCGTGAGGACACGCGGATCGTTTCGGTGCAGGCTGCAAACAATGAGACCGGAACGGTTCAACCCGTGGCAGAGCTCGCAGCCGTCGCGGAGCGCCATGGTGTGCCCTTGCATACGGATGCTGTTCAGGCGGCTTCGTGGTTCAACCTTCCGGAACTGCTCGGCGGCGCGTCAATGATCTCTCTAGCGGGGCACAAGATCGCCGGCCCAACCGGGGTGGGTGCGCTGGTGCTAAGGACACCAATGGAAGTGCAGCCCACTCTTCATGGCGGTGGGCAGCAGCGCGCCCGCCGCCCCGGCACTGAGCCAACCGCGCTGCTCGTCGGATTCGGCGCGGCGTGCGAGCGAGCGTCGCGTGAGCGAGTGGAGCAGGCGGAACGTGTGGGTGTACTCGCCCGCGAGTTGGTCGGCATGCTGAAGACCCGTATTCCGGAGGTGCGAATCACGGTCACTGAAGCCGATCGCATGCCCAACACCGTGCATGTCGCATTTCCCGATTGTCCGGCCGACCTACTGGTAGCGCGAGCCGACCTGGACGGACTCGCGATTTCGGCCGGTTCCGCGTGTGCGAGCGGCCTGAGTCACGGGTCGCATGTACTCGCGGCCCTCGGCGTGCCAGCGCGGTATCGAGATGGCGCGGTTCGAATCTCCCTCGGCTACGGTTCTACGCGTGAGGAAGTCGAGGGCGCCGCGCTGATTCTCGCTGCCTCGGTCGACGCAGTTCGATACGCGACGCCCGACGTGGCTCCCGCATGAGTGAGCGCATTGCGGTGGCGATGAGCGGCGGCGTTGACTCCAGCGTGGCAGCCGCGCTCCTGGCCGAGGCCGGCCATGACGTCGTCGGAGTCACCCTGCAGCTCTGGGACTACAGCGAAGCGAACCTCGCGGAGGGCAAGGGACGCTGCTGTTCTCCTGCTGACATCGCCGACGCGCGCGCCGTGGCCGCCCAGGTCGACTTCCCGCACTACGTCTTCGATCACACCGAGCACTTTCGAGAGCAGATCGTTGAACCCTTCCTTGACGACTACACCGCCGGCCTGACGCCCAGCCCCTGCATCAGCTGCAATCGACACGTGAAGTTCGATCTACTCTGGCGCATGGCTGAGGCCCTGGGGGCTACCCGACTGGCCACAGGACACTACGTTCGAATCGAGGACACCGACGACAGACCGCGAATCCATCGCGCCGTCGACAAGGACAAGGACCAGTCGTACTTCCTGTTCGACGTCCCGAGAGCGCAACTCGGGCACGTCATGTTTCCCCTTGGCCATCTCGACAAGAACGAAGTGCGCGATCATGCGCGACGCCTCGGTCTCACTGTTGCGGACAAACCCGAGAGCTTCGAACTCTGCTTCATCCCCGATGGCGACAAGGATGAGTTCATCAACCGGGAACGCCCACAGGAGGCGGGGCGTCCGGTCTCGATCAGCGGAACCGATGGTGAGCGCATGGGCACGGCTTCAGGTCTGCACCGCTACACGATCGGGCAACGCAAGGGACTCGGCGTGTCCTCCAGCCAGCGCCTGTACGTTCTTGACGTGGCTCCTGAGACGGACACCATCGTGGTCGGTGCAGAGGATGGTCTGTACTCCTCAAGCCTGACAGCCGTCCGCTGCAACTGGGTCGCGATCGAAGCGCCCACTGAGTCGTTGCGAGTCCAGGCGAAGATCCGCCATCGACACACCCCGGCCGAGGCCACGCTGCAGCCAAACTCCGATGGCACGTACGACGTGCGGTTCGATGACGAGCAACGCGCGGTGACCCCCGGCCAGGGCGTTGCCTTCTATGACCACGGGCTGCTGCTTGGCGGCGGCTGGATCGCGCGAGCTACTCCGTAGCGGCTCCTTCGCCCTCTGTGTTGCGCGACCCCAAGGTGTCGAGAATCTGTCGCGCCGCGCGCTGCTCTGCGCGCTTCTTGGTTCGTCCTTTACCTCGTGCCCGGTCGCGCCCCACAGTTACCTCGACGTGGAAAATCTTGTCGTGGTCGGGGCCATCCTCGGCAACGACCTCGTAGCGGGGTAGAGGTCGCCCGAACGCCTGCACAGCTTCCTGCAGCGTGGACTTGAAGTCGTGAGTGGGTTGCGCCGGAGCAATTGCGGTACCGAGAAGCGGCTCGACGCGGCCCAGCACAAACCGAGACGCCTGTTCGAGCCCGCCGTCGAGATAGAGGGCTGCGATAAGAGCCTCGAGCGCGTTCGCCAGGATCGAGTTCTTCTCGCGGCCGGCGGTCTTCTCCTCGCCCTTTCCCAGCAGGATGAAGTCGCCGAGCCCCAACTCATCTGCCAGGCGGCCAAGGGTTTCCGCGGACACCAGGTACGACTTGAGTTTCGACATGTCTCCTTCGGACATGTCGGGGTGTCGAGCGCAGAGAAGATCGCTCACGACAAGCCCGAGCGCCGCGTCGCCAAGGAACTCCAGGACCTCGTTGTCTGCCGCATCGCCTCCCCGCTCGTTGGCATACGAGCGGTGCGAGAGCGCACGTACGAGCAGATCGCGATCTTCGAACGTGTGGTCGATCCGACGCTCAAGCGTCGTCTCATTCGTCCAGTCGATCGACGCGAGTAGTTCAGCCGTCGACAAACGCCGCCTCCATCTCGCGGCGGATTGCATCGGCCGCCGCGGCGGGATCCGTGGCTCGCATAATCGGACGTCCGACCACCAGATAGTCCGCGCCTGAGCTGACCGCCAGCGCGGGCGTTGCCACGCGGGCTTGATCGTCGTGCGCACTACCCGCTGGACGAATCCCGGGAGTCACTACAAGGAAATTTCTTGAAGTAGCCGCCTTGATGGCCGCCGCTTCGTGCACGGAGGCTACCACGCCATCGCAACCGTTCTCGTGCGCCACGCGGGCGAGTCGCTCGGCAGCCACGGCAGGACTGCCTTCGAGCCCCACAGCCTGCATCTGTGCAGCGTCCATGCTCGTCAGAACCGTTACGCCGAGAAGGCGCGGAAACTCCGAGTCCCCTCGCCCTGTCGCCGCGCCTGCCAACATGGCCGGCCCGCCGGACGCGTGCAGAGTCAGAAGTTCTACCCCGAGATCCACTGTTCTCGATACCGCACGCTCGACCGTCGCCGGGATGTCATGGAGTTTCAGGTCTAGAAAGACCCCCCAGCCCGCATCGGTGAACTCCCGAACGAGGGTTGGGCCCTCCGCGGCGAACAGTTCCAAACCGATCTTGAGAACGTCCGCGTGCCCATGGAGACCCGCGGCAGCAACTCGTGCACTGGCAGCATCCGGAACGTCTAGAGCAACTACAAGTCTGCTGCTCACTTGAGGCGCTCGATCTTCACGCGGGCCACACCCTGCTCCACCATTCCCAGCTCCTTTGCCGCGCCGTAGGAAAGATCCAGTTCGCGTCCACGAATGAATGGGCCGCGATCATTCACCACTACGACAACCGTGCGTGACGTACTCGGATAGGTGACGCGGAGCTTGGTACCAAACGGGAGCGTCTTGTGCGCCGCCGTGAGGCCGTTCATGTCGAACACCTCACCTGAAGCCGTTTGGCGTCCGTGGTACTTCGGCCCGTACCAGGAAGCGACCATCGACGTGGCAGAGCGTCCAGGCCGGATCGCAGGGCTCGATGCGCAACCCGCGACAAGGGCGAGCAAAAGCAAGATCGCCGCGCCGCGCAATACGCTGCCGCTAGAAGCCGGCCGGCAGCTGGAGACTACCCACAAGCTCTTCGATGGAATCCACGTCATGTTGCGCGCACCACTCGATGAGTTCGTCGACCATCTTCCCGGTGAACCCCGGATTGTAGAAGTTGGCCGTTCCAACCTGGACCGCGCTGGCCCCGATGGTCATGAACTGGAGGACATGGTCCAGTTCATTGATACCACCGATACCGATCAGGGGCAACGGAGTCGCCCTCTTGACCTCGAAAAGCAAGTAAAGCGCAACAGGAAGCAGTCCTGGCCCCGAATAGCCTCCGAACACCGTCGAGAGGACTGGCTCCCGTCGGGCAACATCGACCATCATGCCCCTGATCGTATTGATCGCCGAAAGCGCGTCTGCGCCCGCTTCTTCGGCGGCCCGTGCCAGGAGTCCAATGTCGGTGACGCCCGGAGCAAGTTTGACCCATAGCGGCTTCGACGTGGCCGCCCGAGCCGCCGACGTTACCCGGTGGAGTTGACGCGCATCAGTACCAAAACTGATACCGCCTTCCTTGATGTTCGGACAGGAGACGTTCAGTTCCAGCGCGTGAACCCCCTCCTCTCGATCGAGCCGTGCAGCAACACCCGCGTAGTCATCCACCGTCGTCCCCCAGATATTGGCGACAACGCACGTGTCGTACTGGCGGAGTTTCGGGAGCTTTTCCTCCACGAAGGCTTCAACACCGATGTTCTGCAGGCCGATCGAGTTCAGCATCCCGCCTGGCGTCTCGGCGATGCGTCGCGGCCTGTTGCCACGCACGGGCTCAAGCGACAGGCCCTTGACCACGATTCCGCCTAGCTTGTCGAGCGAGACGAATTTGCTGATCTCATCGCCGTAGCCGACCGTTCCCGACGCCAACATCACAGGGTTCGACAGCGCCAGAGAACCGACCTTTACGGTCAAATCGGGGTTTCTCGTCGGCTCAGGCATCAGGGTGCTCCCAGATCAGCGAGTCGGCGTCGAACACGGGCCCTTCGCGGCAGATGCGTTGATACGACCAACCTCCATCTGCCTCCTGGACGGGGACAACGCACGAAAGACAAACGCCGATCCCGCACGCCATGGGAGCCTCGAGGCTGACCTGGTGCGGCAGTCCGCGCGCACGGGCAATGTCGTCCACGGCTCGCATCATGGGCGTAGGACCGCACGAATACACCGTTACGCCTCCCGTAGCTTCGTCCAGGTGGTGCTGCAACGGTTCTGTGACGAGACCGTGGTGGCCGGCCGACCCGTCGTCGGTGGCGAGAACGACCCGAGCCCCGAGACGGTCGAGATCATCCGCACAGAGAAGATGGTCGGCCGTCCGCCCGCCGATGAAGGCCGTCACGTCGTGGCCGGCTGCGATGAGGTCGCCTGCCAGCAGGGGAAACGGCGCTGAACCCACGCCACCCATCACGAGGCAACACTGATCCTCGGCGTCCGAAGGCGGGCGAAATGCCGTTCCAAGAGGAGCGAGAACCTCCAGCTCAGTTTCGGGCTGAAGGCGAGACATCAGCGTCGTTCCTCGTCCGGTGCGCTCCACCAGTATGGAGAATCCGGTACGCGCGGTGACGGGGCCAAGCAGCTCGCAGAACGCCATCGGCCGCCTGAGGAGCGGATCGATCGCATCGGTCACGGACACCATCAAGAACTGGCCGGCGCGGGCGGCCGCGGCGACCTCGCCAGAGCGAAACGCCACAACGAAACAGCGGGCGTTCAGGTGCCGTACGGAGTCGACGACGAGTCGTTTTTCGAGCATCGGCGCGAGGCTAGCATGGGTACCCGGGGCCGGCAAATCGGCTGCTTGATCGCCGAAGTGGCGATCGTTTGACAGCAAAATCTGGTCTGCTAACCTCTGCCCGTCGACCTTTTAAGTACTGGCCCGGTGAGGCCAACAAGGGACGCAGCGAAATGACGATTTGCACCGCAACCCCGCGCCAAGCGCCCGCTTGGACGGGGTTTTTTGCTGCCCCGCGACCGCGCCGTATCGCTGCGTCGGACCGCGATAGCTCAAGGAGCCGACGATGCGACTGAAGGCGAACATCATGGATGCGGCGCAAATCGACCGTGCCCTTTCCCGGATCGCACACGAGATCGTCGAGAAGAACACGCCTGAGCGCGTGGCTCTCGTAGGAATCCGGACCCGCGGCGTGCCCCTCGCCGAGACGCTGCACGCGAAGATCAAGGAGTACGAGGGTGTCGACGTGCCTATTGGCACGGTCGACGTCACTCTCTACCGCGATGACCTGTCGCAGGTCGCGGCAAGCCCCGTCGTGCAGGCAACGGAGCTCGGATTCTCGCTCGAAGGGTTTCACGTGGTCCTGATCGACGATGTTCTGTTCACCGGTCGGACCGTCCGCGCCGCCATGGATGTCCTCATGGACTACGGGCGCGCGACCAGCATCCAGCTCGCCGTTCTGGTCGATCGGGGCCATCGCGAGCTGCCGATTCGCGCCGACTACGTGGGCAAGAACGTGCCGACATCGGCGCGCGAAGTGATCAAGGTCACCTGCGCAGAGATTGACGGCGAAGACAACGTCTCCATTCACGAAGTCGAGGAAGCCGTCCGATGACCGATGCCGTGGCCGCAGCCCGAGAGACGTCGGAGAGCAGTGCCGATGACGGCGTCACGCTGAACGACGATCTGACCAGCATCGCGGACCTGACGCGCGACCAGATCGAACTCATACTCGACACCGGCGACCACTTCCGTGAGATCTCTGAGCGCCCGATCAAGAAGGTCCCCGCGTTGCGCGGCAAGACCATCGTGAACCTCTTCTTCGAGCCCTCGACGCGCACACGGACGAGCTTCGAGATCGCGGGCAAGCGCCTTTCGGCGGATGTCCAGAGCATCTCGGCCTCGACGAGCAGCGTTGTGAAAGGCGAGACGCTACTCGACACCGCCCAGAACATCGAAGCGATGGCGCCAGACATTCTGGTGATGCGTCACAAGTCTGCCGGCTCTGCGGATTTCCTGGCCCGCCACTGCTCTGCGGCGGTGGTCAATGCCGGAGACGGAGCCCACGAGCATCCCACTCAGGCTCTGCTTGACGCCCTGACGATTCGTCAGGCGAAGGGAAGTTTCGAAGGCCTTCGAGTTGCGATCGTCGGTGACATCGCACACAGCCGCGTGGCGCGATCCAACGTCATATGCCTGTCGAAACTCGGCGCGGATGTCGTGCTCGCTGGCCCGCCCACTCTGATGCCGATGCACGCCAACGCGCTCGGTGCCGAGATTCACACGAGCATGGATCATGCGATCGCGGACGCTGACGTCGTAATGATGTTGCGCATCCAGGTGGAGCGTGGTGGCAATCTGAACCTCCCGAGCACACAGGAATACTTCCGACTCTACGGTCTCACCGAGGAGCGCCTGGCCCTTGCCAAGGACGACGCGGTGGTCATGCACCCGGGACCGATGAACCGAGGCGTCGAGATTGCTTCGTCGGTCGCCGATGGACCGAGATCGCTCATCATGAATCAGGTCACCAACGGATTGGCTGTACGAATGGCCATCCTCTTCTTGCTTGCCGGAGGCGGGAGCCGCAATGTCGAAGCTACTTCTTAAGGGAGGACGCGTCGTCGATCCGGCCAACGGGCTCGATGACGAACTTGACGTGCTCGTCGTTGACGGGGCGATCGCGGCGATCGCACCCGAACTCGACTCCGAGGATTGCGACGCCCTTGAGGCAACCGGCATGATCGTAGCGCCGGGATTCGTGGACATGCACGTTCATCTGCGCGAGCCGGGTTTCGAGTACAAGGAAACGATCGAGAGCGGGATGCGGGCTGCCGCCGCCGGTGGATTCTGCGGCATCGCTTGCATGCCGAACACCGAGCCGATCAACGATCATCGTTCCGTCACGGAATTGATCCTTGATCGCGCGTCCGTGCACAGGGTTCACGTCTACCCGATCGGCGCCGTCAGTGTCGGCCAACGAGGCGAAGCCCTGGCGGAGATCGGCGAGCTCGTCGACGCCGGGTGTCGAGCCGTATCGGATGACGGATTCCCGGTCGCCACGGCGCAACTCATGCGCAAGGCCCTCGAGTACACGCAGATTTTTGACATTGTCGTGATCGACCACTGTGAAGAAGTCTCGATGACTCACGGCAGCGTGATGCACGAGGGCGCGGTGTCGGCAGAGCTGGGTCTACGTGGCTGGCCGGCGGCCGCAGAAGAGATCACCGTGTCGCGCGATCTGATCCTTGCGGACTCCGTTGGAGGGAGACTGCACCTCGCTCATCTGTCGACCCGGGGCTCGATGGACCTGGTCCGAAACGCCAAAGCCGGAGGCAGCCGGGCTACGTGCGAGGTGATGACCCATCACTTCAGCCTCACGGAAGAGGCCGTCCGCCACTTCGACACCAATACCAAGATGAATCCCCCGCTTCGGTCGGAAGATGATCGTCAGGCGATTCTCGACGCTATCGCGGACGGCACGGTCGATATCATCGCGACGGATCACGCTCCGCACCATGCGGATGAGAAGCTCCTGGAGTTCGATCACGCTCCGTTCGGAATCGTTGGACTCGAGACTGCGATTCCGTTGGCCTGCACCCATCTCGTCCACGCGGGCGTGATCGACGTCGCGCGACTCGTCGAGATGATGTCAACCAACCCGGCGCGCATTCTGGGGGTCGACCGCGGCGGGCTCCGCGTAGACGCCCCAGCCGATATCACGATCATCGATCTGGACGCGGAACGTGCGGTGAACGCCGACACATTCGAGAGCAGATCGAGCAACACACCGTTCCACGGCACCGTGCTGAAGGGCTGGCCGGTAGCCACCATCATCGACGGTGAAGTGGTGTACAGCGCGAAAGAGTCATCATCGTGAGCGCCGAATCTCTGCTGCATGAGTCACAGGCCCTGCTCGAAGGGCACTTCCAACTCTCGTCCGGCAAACACTCGCCCCGCTACCTACAGTGCGCGGTTGCACTGCAGCACCCGCGCATCGCAGCGGCCCTCGGCGAACGAATCGCCGGCGCCGTGACCGATGTACTTGGCGACGGACCGGATGTTGTCGTCTCCCCTGCTCTGGGCGGGTTGATCATCGGCCACGAAGTCGGCCGGGCACTGGGGGTGCGTGCCTGTTTCACCGAGCGAGTCGATGGCAGCATGACGATGCGTCGCGGCTTCGGCCTCGCCGAAGGTGAGCGCGTCCTCATGGTTGAGGATGTCATCACCACGGGGCTCTCGAGCCGCGAGACGCTCGCCGTGATTCGAGACCTCGGCGGCGAGCCGGTTGCAACCGCGAGCATCGCCAACCGCTCTGGCAAGGACGCGCTCGATGGCTTGCCGCTCGTCTCGCTTCTTCAGCCAGACTTCCCAGTATGGGATCCAGAGGCCTGCCCGCTGTGCGCGGATGGTGGAACGGCCATCAAGCCAGGGAGCCGCCCGGCAGCCTAGTTCACACGAACGTCAGTGCCTGCCGATGTCCTTTTCGATCTGCGAGAGGCTCATCCGGAGCATCACTGGGCGGCCGTGAGGGCAGTGCATCGGGGTTTCGCACGACGAGAGCTCGGTGATCAGGCTGGACATCACCTCGAAGCTGAGCGGCTGATTGGCGCGAACGGCGGAATGGCACGCAATGGAGGCGGCCACATCGTTCTCGAGCACCTCGGCCGCGCGCGCACCACGCCCTTCTGACAGCGAAGCCAACAGATCCCGAACCAATCTCTCGCCACTCTTCTGGCGAAGAATCTCCGGCACGGCGCGTAGCGACCAATCTGATCCACCGAACGGCTCGATCTCGAAGCCGAAGGCGGCGAGTGTCTCCGAGAACTGCTCTGCGGCCGCCGATTCCGCACTGGTCAACTCCAGAACCTCAGGCACGAGCAGACGCTGAACACGGACACCTTCTGCCTGTCGCTGCGCCAGGACGCGCTCGAAGAGCACGCGCTCATGCGCGACATGCTGATCAATGATCAGCAATCCCTCCTCGTCGGCGGCGAGGATGTAGGTATTGGCGTACTGGCCGAGCGGCTGCAGCGAACCACGCACATGCAACCGTTCGGAGTCCATCGGTATAGGCCGGCGATCTGGTGCATCGCCGTGAACCGACTTCCACTTACCAAGGGGAAGAGACGGCGACGGGCGTATGGCCGGAATCGGCATCTCGTTCACGGTCCCGGAGTCGGAGGGCATCGGTAGCGGCGGTGCATACCCTCGGGTAGGCGGCGCCACCTGGCGGGCTACTGCCTGCGTGACCGCGCGGCGGAGGGTGCCGTAGATGGCACCGGGCTCCACAAAACGGACCTCCGCCTTACGTGGATGCACGTTCACGTCGACCTGCGCCGGATCCAGCTGAATGAAGAGCGCGGCTAGCGGATAGCGGCCGCGCGGCAGTGTCGTGTCGTACGCAGTTGTGACGGCATGAACCAGGCGTCCATCGGCAACTGCTCGGCCGTTCACGAACAGATGGACATGCGATCTCGTCGCACGGTTCTCTTCGGGCCTGGTCGTTCCCCCGACAACTTCACAGTGATTGCCCTGGTCCTCGACCGCGAGCCAGTTGTCGGCTACAGCGCCGCCCAGCACCTGGTGCACTCGTTCCACGAGCGAACCGACTGGGGCTGCTGCCATCCTCTCCCGCCCGTCATCCGTGAGGACGAAATGCACGTCCGGCCGGAGAAGTGCGAAGTCTTCCATCGCCGCCGCGACCCGGCCAGATTCGGTTCGGTCCGTACGCAAGTGCTTCTGCCGGGCGGGAGTGTTGTAGAACAGGTCGCGCACCGCGATCCGCGTGCCCACCGGCGCTGCGGCATTCTCCAATCGGAGACCTTCGCCCTCGGCGACGCGCGCTCGAATCCCCGGCCCATCGCCCGTAGCGGTCAACAACTCCACACGCCCCACGGCGGCTATCGACGCCAGCGCCTCACCACGAAAGCCAAGCGTGCCAATGCTGTCGAGATCGTCGACATCCTGGATCTTACTCGTCGCATGCTGAGTGAATGCCAGAGTGGCATTCGCCTCGTGCATCCCGTGCCCATCGTCGATCACTTCGATCAGGGCGCGGCCGCCAGCCTCGATTCGGACCTCGACGCGAGACGCTCCCGCATCCAGCGAATTCTCGACCAGTTCCTTAACTACCGAGGCGGGGCGTTCGACAACTTCGCCAGCGGCGATCCTATCCACCACCGCGGAGTCGAGTATTCGAATTAGATCCATTGGTCGATCTTACCGGACCCCGCCGCGCAGCCGGCGCAGCACACGCAGGGAACGTGGCGTCCGATCCAACTGCGCACGAATGAAGACCCCAGTCGCCCCCTCAAGAGCACGCACGGCTCCACGGCTCACCTCCCCTCCGGCAAGTTCGCGAGGGGAGTGCGCGAGTACCACCGCCAGTAGAGTGCGGGCGGGAGGAGCGAGCCGCGTTACGGAGCCCCCCCCACCGCATTCGCGCCCGCAGACGAATCCATCGACGGCTTCCGCCACCCAGGCGTCGCGGGCGAGATCCCGGCCGCAGTTCGCGCAGTGTGAAAGATCGGGCAGCAGGCCCGAGATTCGAAGTATCCAGATCTCGAAGTATCTGGCCATGAGCTCGGGATCCGCGCCGGATTCCAATGAATCGAGCACCGCGCTGGTCAGCCGAAACAGTGTCGGCGCAGGGTCATGCTCCGGGGTGAACCCGATGATCAGTTCCGCCATGTACGCCGCGAGCGGTGCCGTCTCGAGCGTGGCGAGACACTCGAAGTAGGAACGCTCGATCTCGGCCGAAGAAAGGCGTCCGAGGTCATCCTTTTCGCGCTGAAAGTAGACGACGTGTGAACGCGTGAACGGCTGAAGAGCTGAGCCAAACCGGCTCTTCGGGCGACGCGCCGAACGCGCCACAACGCGAATTCGGCCTCGCTCCAGACTGAACATCTCCACGATGAGATCAGCCTCGCCGAGCGGCCAGGTACGGAGCGCGAACGCGCTCGCGTGGCGGAGGGCCATGATTAACGCGCGAGCAACGCGCTGGCGATCGAGAAGTACGCGATGATTCCCAACACGTCAATAGCCGTGGTCACGAACGGACCGGTTGCGATCGCCGGGTCCACACCGAGGCGACGCAGGAGCATCGGGACCGAGGCCCCGACCGAGGACGCGATTGCCATCGAGGTGATCAATGAGAGCCCCACGGCGATCGCCAGGTTCTGATTTTCCGTGGTGACCAGGATCGCTGCTCCCAGAAGAACCCCGAAGATCGCCCCGAGGGCCAGCGAGACCCGGACCTCACGAAACAGTGTCACGAGGCGCTGCGCACCAGTCAGGCGTCCGGTGGCCATCCCACGGACGACGATTGTTGCCGCCTGCGTACCGACATTGCCACCCATCCCGACGATGATCGGGACGAACGGCGTCAAAAGCATGAACAGCATGGGCTCTTCTTCGTACAGCCCGATGACTTCGGCGGCCAGAATGCCGCCGACCCAGGCAGCGAAGAGCCAGGGCAGTCGCAACATGACGTTGCGCCAGAGCGGCGCCGTCAGGACCTCCTCCTCATCCTCGCCGACACCCGCCATCAGGAGGATGTCCTCGGTCTCCTCCTCGCGAATGATGTCAATCACGTCATCGACGGTAATCAAGCCGACGAGTTTGTTCCCGTGATCGACAACCGGCAGCGCAAGATAGTTGTAGCGAGCCACGAGGTGGGCGACTTCTTCCTGGTCCGTGTCGACGCTGACGGCAACGATCTGCTTGTTCATCACATCGCCGAGAACATCAGCAGGGCTCCGCAAGATGAGATCGCGCAGAGAACAAACGCCAACCAGGTGCCCGCGGCCGTCCACAACGTACAGGTAGAAGACCATTTCCAGGTCCTCTGCCCGCGATCGGAGCGCCTCGATCGCTTCGCCCACCGTGAGTTCCTCGCCGAGCGTGAAGATCTCCGGCGACATGATGCGACCGGCGGTTTCTTCTTCGTATCCGAGTAGGCCCTCAACCTCGTCGTGGCCGGCCTGGTCCAGGAGTTCCAGAACGCCGGTGCGAATCTCGTCGGGCAAGTTGGCGGCAATCGCCGCACCATCGTCCGGATCCAGCTGCGCGAGAATCGTCGCGACTTCAGAGTCGGTGCGGCCCTCAAGGATGCGGGCCGTGTCCGGATCCTCCATTTCGGCGAGCACGTCACCCGCACGCTCCGGATCGCGTTGCAGTAGAAGATCGAAGACCTGATCGTTCTCGGACGGGTCGAGAAGCGCGAGAAGGCGCGCCACGTCAGCGGCATGCAGCTTGGAAAGCAGGTTCGCGGCGTGAGCGCGCGCTCCACGACGGAGCAGACGACGTAGCGGGCTGACCAGCGGGGTTACCCGCTGGCGCACTACGACTGAATCTCCAGCATGTCCAATATTGGAGACTGCTCCCGCCACGACGGTTTCACCTTTACCCACAACTCAAGATGGACTGGACGACCCAGCAAATCGGCAATCTGGTGCCGTGCGGCGGCACCGACCGCGCGTAGCATCTTGCCACCTTTGCCGATCACGATCGGCTTCTGCGTGGGGCGATCTACATAGATCGTGGCATTGATCACCACCGAGCCACCTTCCTTCTCGGGCTCCGTCCACTGATCGACGCTGACGGCTGTAGTGTACGGCAGCTCCTCGCGCGTGCGATTCAGCAGCTGCTCCCGAACGAACTCTGCTGCGATAAAACGCTCGGATCTGTCCGTGAGCTCATCTTCACCAAAGAGCATCGCGCCCGGCGGCAGATGACGGAGCAGGTTCTCGACCAGGTTGTCGCAATTGGCTCCCTTCAGCGCCGAGATCGGAATGATCTCGACGAACTCACCTTTGCCACTGAACCACTCGATGAGGGGCAGAAGCTCAGGTTTGTGCAGCTGGTCGACCTTGTTCAGCAGGAGGACCACCGGGAGGTCGGACTCCGCGACCATGTTGAGCATGTACTCGAGGCCGCGCCCACGAGATTCCGTGACATCAACCAAAACGGCCACCAGGTCGACCTCGTGCAGGACCTGACGCGTCGTGTCCATCATCCGGCGGTTCATCTTGTAATGCGGTCGATGCACCCCGGGCGTGTCCACGAAAACCACCTGACCGCTCTCCTGGGTGACCACCCCGCGGATTCGGTGACGCGTTGTCTGCGGCTTGTCGGAGACAATCGAGACCTTCACTCCGATCATGCGGTTCAGAAGGGTCGACTTCCCGGCGTTCGGACGTCCCACCAGAGCGACCGTACCCGCGCGGAATTCCGCGCCTGCGTCGGCGTTCATATCTCAGCCGTCTCCGTTTCGATCACAGTGACGCGAACGCGATGGACGCGTCGCTCGTCGGCATCCACGACGTCAAATCGCAGGCCCCCATACTCAAAACTCTCGCCGCGCAGCGGCACGCGGCCCAGTTCCCTGAATACGAGCCCGCCCACGGTGTGGAATTCACCTTCCTCGATATCGATTCCGACCGCAGCCTCGAGCTCTTCGAGTTCGGCCTTGCCGGAAGCCAGAACGCCGTCGGGGCTCACCTCGACCAGGGTCTCCTCATCTTCGTCCTCGTCCTGGATCTCGCCGACTATCTCTTCCAGGACGTCTTCCAGCGTGACGACGCCCGCGGTACCGCCATATTCGTCGACGACGATCGACAGTTGCTCACGCCGCAGCTGGAACTCGCCCAGAAGCTCGTTCACCTTCTTGGTCTCGGGCACGAAGTGTGCCGGCCTGATGATTCGCGTGATCGGCTCGGCAGAGTCGGTCTCTCCCAAAGCGGTCACGAGATCCTTGAGATTCGTCACGCCGACGACCTGATCCAGGTTGTCGCTGATCACCGGGATCCGTGAGAGACGGTGCTCGGCGATGAGTTTCTGCAGATCGCGCAAGGTCGCGTCGGACTCGATCGCCACCACGTCAACCCGGGGGGTCATGATCTCCCGAACCACCGCGTCGTCGAACTCTGCGACGCCGCGCAGCAGGGCCTCCTCCGACTCGGATACGAGGCCCTCCTCTTCGGCCATATCAAGGAACGTTCCCAGGTCGCCGCCGTCAGGTTCGCCATCCAGAGCCCTCTGACGTTCACGTGCCTGCCGCGCGCGCCCTTGGAGGTAACCAGCGGGCAGGCTGAACACCGCTCTCTGGGCGACGAACACCAGCCGCAAGGCACCGAGAGCGACACCGGCGCCCGCGAGCGCCACGGTCCAGTAGGGAAGCAGTTTGTCGACAATCAGATAGACCAACAGCGCCACAGCCACGACCTGTCCGAGCGACCAGCCCATCGCCAGTGCCGCTACCGTGACTCTGACGGTCAACAGAACCAGCCAGGTCTGTCGCGCGAGATTCAACGACACGAAAGCCGCGGCGACCGCATCTGGTCCGCCATCGTCCGCTGCCTCATCGCGATCCCCGGTCGCCCAGATTCTCCGCTGCACTCGATTCAGTCCGCGAGCAGCAACCGCAACCGTTGCGGTCAGCCAGAGCAGAGCCCCGAGCACCACGAGTTGCGCCACGTCGAGCGCCGAAAGGCCTAGCATCCGAACGCCTTGCGGAGTGCGATGGGGCGAAGGGCTTCTTCGAGTCGCGTCATCGTGCCGTCATCCGCCGTGTGGTCGAAACCTTGCAAGTGCAGAACTCCGTGAAGACACAGCACAACGACCTCGGCGAGGTAGGGCAGCCTCAGTGCGTGGGCCTGGCGCGCGGCCTGATCGGTGCAAACGATGATGTCCCCGCGATAGTCGTCTTCTTCGTCCCCATCGCTCGCAAACGACAGGACATCTGTCGTTGTGTTCTTGCCAAGGTAGTCGTGGTGAAACGCAGTCATTTCGACGTCGTCAACAAACGCGACGCCGATTGTCCCCGGCTCGGCTCCGCCGCCCGCAAATCCCACCCCGGCGATTCCCATGAGCGCCGCCGGCGTTGGTATAGGACGCGACTGCCTGTTGCGGGTCACAACGTTCAAGACGTAATCACGGGATTATCAGAAGCACTGTTGATGGAGTCGGGGTACTCGATCCGGCTGTGGTGCATCCCAGACAGCACGTCGAGGAAGGCCTCTTCGACTTTCGCGAGGTCTCCGAGGGTGATGTCGCACTCGTCGAGTTGACCGTCATCGAGAACGTTTCTCACCTGGTCGTGGATCATCGCTTGCAGACTGCGCGCGTTGGGGTCATCGATGAGTCGCGACCTCGCCTCCACTCCGTCCGCAAGCATGATCAGCGCCGCTTCTCTGGTCTGCGGCTTCGGACCCGGGTAGCGATAGTCGAACTCATCGACTCCCTCGTCCCCCGCTGCCTCGGCGGCCTGGGAGTAGAAGTAGCGGATCAGCGATGTGCCGTGATGCTGCGGGATCGCGTCAAGCAGCGGTCGCGGCAGCTTGTGCTCCTCAGCGTAGGCGATGCCCTCAGTAACGTGGCGTATCAGCACATCCGCGCTGGCCGATGGAGCCAGGCCTTCGTGCGGATTGCGTGCCCCCTCCTTTTGATTCTCGATGAAGTACTCCGGTTGCTTCATCTTGCCCACGTCGTGGTAGTAGGCCGCCACCCTGCAGAACAGAGCGTTCGCCCCGATTGCCTCCGCCGCCTTCTCGGTCAGCGTTCCGATGACGACGCTGTGGTGATAGGTCCCGGGGGCCACCACCGCCAGCCGCTTCAGCAACGGCAGATTCATGTTGGACAGCTCGAGCAGCTTGATGTCGGTGAGAGTGTCAAACATGTACTCGAGAGGCGGAAGCAGGGCCGAAGCCAACAGCGCCGCCTGCACCGCACCAAAGAACGCGAGCCCGACCTGGAAGCCCGTGAGACTCCATGGAGGCACTGGCTGTTGCATGAGGGAGAGCCCGAGGATCGTCAAGCCGTTCACGACCCCTAGCACAGCAACTGCGCGTAACATCTCGGTCCGTTCAGCGAAACGCGTCATCGCGAGGACCGCGGCGAACGAGCCGAGAAGACTGAAGAGGGCGAGTTCCACGTCCCCGGTCAGCGCTCCGACGGCTACCGTTTGGAGCGCCGCGTAGATCCAGGCAACCTCGGCGTCGGCCAGCAGCACCAGGACCAGGGCCCCCATCGCGTACGGGATGGCCAGGCGATATGACTCCGGCACGTTGTACGGCGTAGCGAGGAACGAGCCTGCTACCGCGTCGCCGATAAACATCATGATCCGGATCATCAGGACGCTGGTGACCAGCATCAAGAGCATCAGCTGATACAGGCGAACTACCCGGCGAGGGCGAGGGCACTTGAGTCGATAGCGCGCGAAGCGCCACATCCCGAAGATCGCGAGACCAATAACAACGGTCAATCCGGCCTGAGATGTCTGGCCGGTGCCACCCGACCATTGACTCCGGAGCGCGGCCAACTCGCGCTCGATCTGCGGAGTCACCGGATCGCCTTCGCGGACAATCGTTCGGCCACGTTGAACTGTATAGAACGCCTGATCGATCGCCGCCTCCGCCGCCTGCCGGCGCATTTGCGTCTCGTTGGCGTTGAAGTTCAGGTTCGACCTCGCAAGGAGGGCCAAGAGCTCCCCGAGCGCGCGTTCCATAAGGGGATCGAGTTCAAACGCGGTCTGACTCTCGCGGCGCAGCCAGTCTCGCGCGGCGCGCAGGTCGCCCACGGACTCCGGGTCCTCGAGCACCCTTTCCTGCTGGTCTGTGATGTCGCGGATTCGGATCGCCGGCGAGACCCCGAGATCGAGGGGATTGAGCGTGCCAATCAACGAATGCTGGAGTTGCGACCGAAGCAGACGCTCAGCCTCGAGTTCAGTGACCGCGGTGAAGCCCTCCGCCCAGGCCTGCGACATGAAGTCCGCCGGCAACTGGAGGCCAAACGTGGCTTCCGCGGCCTCGCTCAACCTTGTTTGAGCCTCCTGATCGCGGTCGGCCCAACCCGCGGGCTCTTCCTCATTGCCGAGCTCCGCCCTACCCCAGGCGTACAACGCGTTCAGTGACGCGACGGGCGCCTGCCAGGCGAACGGGTCGAAGTCGTATACGTCCACGACGCGTTGACGAGCCTCATCTCGACGAGCGGTGGTTGCCACCGGGTCGGAAACGCGAAGTTCTACCGGCGCGATCACATCCGCATCGGCGATATCCCCTTCGACAAAATCGTAGGAGCGCACGCCGAGCTGTGTACTTGAAATGCCAACGATCGCCGCCAGGGCAACCACTGACCACAGATGCTCGGCATCGAGCAACGCGGTCAACAATGAGCGTTGCCCCCGGCGTTTAGGGGGATCACTCATCGCGCTTGGTGTCCTCCGTGCTGGCCTGCTCGTGTCGCTCGTAGGCCCGCACGATGTCCTTCACAAGCTCGTGCCGGACGACATCGCGGCGATCGAACTTGATCTGCGCGATTCCATCTACGCCGGACAGGATACGACTGGCCTCCACCAGACCGGAACGCGTACTCGTCCCCAGGTCAATCTGAGTGACGTCACCGTTGAGGACCGCCTTGGATCCCATGCCGAGCCTGGTCAGGAACATCTTCATCTGGTCGGGCGTGGTGTTCTGGGCTTCGTCGAGAATTACGAACGCTTCGGACAATGTCCGGCCACGCATGAATGCTAGCGGTGCGATCTCGATCTGCTCACGGTCGATCAGCCGCCCCGCACGGTCGAACCCTACCAACGAGTACAGGGCGTCGTACAGGGGACGCAGGTACGGATTCACCTTTTCGATCATGTCGCCAGGCAAGAACCCCAGCTTCTCCCCAGCCTCGATCGCCGGCCGCGCAAGGATGATCCGACTCACCAGACGTGCGTTGAGTGCTTCGATCGCCATGGCCATGGCCAGGAACGTCTTGCCGGTGCCGGCCGGACCGATCGCGAAAACGACATCGTGTTTGCGAATCGCTTCGAGATACTTCTTTTGATTCGGCCCCTTCGGCCGGATTGCGCGTCCCTTCGAAGTACGGATCTCCGTGTCCTGAAGAAAGCGGCGAACCGATTCATCCGGCTGCTCAACTGCAACCCGGAGGGCTGTCTTGATCGCTGCCACGTCTACTGCGTAGCCAGACGACGCGAGTTCCCCGAGATCGCCGATGAGCTTCTCGGCGATGTCCAGGGCTTCGGGTTCGCCTTCGAGAAACACCTTCTGATCGCGAGCCGATATCCGCACGTCGAGTTCGGTCTCGAGCAGTCTGAGATTCTCGTCGTTGATTCCGAACAGCGCCTGGGCCGCATCGGAACCGAGCGCGAGTTGCCGCCCTGGCGCCTCACGAACTCGACCGCTCACTCGCCATCCTCACGCGCTACAACCTCGATCCCCAGCTCTTGGAGTTGCGCCGCCGACACGCCGCCCGGCGCATTCGTCATGAGGTCAGACGCACTGGTTGTCTTGGGGAATGCGATCACATCCCGCAAGCTGTCGAGCCCGGCTAGCATCATCACGATGCGATCGAACCCGAGGGCAATGCCGCCATGTGGAGGTGCACCGAAGCTCAGAGCTCGGAGCAAAAAGCCGAATTTCTCTCCGGCTTCCTCGACGTCAATTCCGAGCGCGGAGAACACGCGCGACTGCACTTCGGACTCGTGAATCCGGATGCTGCCGCCACCGAGCTCAATGCCGTTGAGCACGAGGTCGTACGCCTGAGCTCGCACCGCCAATGGCTCGGTCTCGAGCTTGTCGAGGTCTTCGACCATCGGACTGGTGAAGGGATGATGACGCGCAACCATGCGACCAGCCTCGACGTTTTCCTCGAGCAACGGAAACTCAGTTATCCAGACGAAGCGCATTCCGTCAGCGGCCCACTCTTCGCTACGCGCGAGGTGAGTACGCAGGCCGCCAACGGCCATACAAGCTGGCTCCCATTGATCGCCGACGATGAGAAGGGCGTCGCCCTCTTCGAGTTTGGTCTGGGATTTCAGTTCGTCGATCGTCTCGGCGTCGAGGAACTTCGCTATGGGCGAAGCGATCTCCCCCTCTGAGAACTTCATCCAGACGAGCCCCTTGGCGCCGGCGTCACGGGCGACATCGGTGAGCTTGTCGAATCGTGACCTTCCCCAGGCACCGCCGCCCGGCACGCGCAGGGCCTTCACGACCCCGCCGGACGCGACCACTCCAGCAAACGCCTTGAATCCGGAGCCGCCAAACACACCCGAAACGTCAAGCAGTTCGCGCCCATACCGAAGATCGGGGCGATCGGAACCGAATCGATCAACCGCCTCGCGGAAGCTCATCTCTCCGAACTCCACATCCGGGTCGTGCCCAGCCGCCTCTAGCAGAGCCCGCATGAGGTCCTCAGTGAGCGCGCGGACGTCCTGGATCTCAGCGAAACTCATCTCGATGTCGATCTGGGTAAACTCCGGCTGGCGATCGGCCCTCAGATCTTCATCGCGAAAACACCGGACGATCTGGAAGTAGCGATCGAAGCCGGAAATCATCAGCAACTGCTTGAACAGTTGAGGGCTCTGAGGCAGCGCGTAGAACGACCCCGGAGCTTCGCGGCTTGGCACCAGGTAGTCGCGTGCGCCCTCGGGCGTAGAACGCGTCAGCATCGGCGTTTCAATCTCGTAGAAGCCAGCGGCGTCCAACACGTTGCGGGTGGCCATCGAAAGCCGATGCCTTAGGGCCAGGGATCTTTGCAGCGGCGCGCGCCGGAGATCCAAGAACCGCTCGCGCAGTCTCGTTTCCTCGGACGTGCGCGGCTCGTCTTCGATCACGAACGGTGGAGTCTCCGAGCGGGAAAGCAACCTCGCCGTATGCACCTGAACTTCGACGTCGCCGTTCGGCAGATCGGGATTCACGTTACGTTCTTCGCGCGCGATTACTGTCCCTTCGATCTCGACGACGAATTCCGCGCCCCACTCCGTGGACGCAGCGTGCGCACCCGGAGCAGCGGTCGGATCGATCACGCACTGCACGAATCCCGCACGATCGCGGATGTCGAGAAACTTGACGCCGCCAAAGTCACGCTCGTGCCACAGCCAGCCTTGCAGGCGGACGTCCTGGCCAAGCAGCTCGCCAGAGATTTCGCCACATCGATGAGTTCGACGCATGGTTATCCGATCTGCAGCGGAGGTGTGATCAGTCCGAGTTTGAAGGCCTGGTCAGCCGTGCGGCGATCGCTGCGAGCTCGCCGCCCTCGACGGTCTTCTCGTACCCGTCGTCCACTCGCTTCAAAGTGTAGCGGTCGGCCGCGATCTCGTCCGGCCCGACAACGATTTGCCAGGGTGCTCCGGAGCGATGCGCTGCCTTCCCTTGTGATCGCTTACTGCGACCATCGTAGGCCTGAGTGAGGGCTCGCACGCCGGCTGCGCGCATGCCCTGAACGATGTCATGAACTTTGCCGGAGGACTCTTCATCGAAGGCCACCACGAATACGTCGGTAATCGGCGCGGATTCAGATTCCGGCATGGCGAGCAGAATGCGTTCGACGCCAGATGCGAAGCCAACGCCTGGCACGTCGTCTCCGCCCATCCTGCCTACTAGCCCGTCGTAGCGCCCTCCGCCGAGTACGCTGTCCTGCGCACCGAGAGCACCAGAGGCGACCTCGAAGACCGTGAGACGGTAGTAGTCGAGCCCCCGAACCATGCGCGGATCCACCACGACAGGCACGCCTGCGGACTCCAACGAGCTCTGCACTCGATGGAAATGCGCTCCCGCTTCCGCGCTGAGCGAATCGTGGATCGAAGGCATATCTGCAATGACCGCCTGGCATCCGGGCTTCTTGCAATCGAGGACGCGTAGCGGATTTGTCACGTGTCGTCGCTGACAATCGGCACATAGTTCGTCCAGACGATCCGCCTGGGCCGCCACAAGCGCGGTCCGATAGGCAGCCCACGTCTCCTCGTCGCCAACCGTATTGAGCCGGAGCGTGAGGTCGGCTACGCCGAGTGCTTGTAGCCACGCCATGGCCATCCCGATCACTTCGGCATCGACTTCAGGAGCCTCGACACCAAGAACCTCGACTCCGATCTGGTGAAACTGCCTGTAGCGCCCTTTTTGCGGCCTCTCGTACCGGAACATTGGACCGCAGTAGTAGTAGCGATCGATCGACTTCCCCTGGCCGAGACGGTGCTCGACATGGGCCCGGATAACAGGCGGCGTGCCTTCTGGCCTCAGCGTGACCTGGTTGCCTCCCAGATCCTCGAAGCTGTACATCTCCTTCTGCACGATGTCCGTGGTGTCGCCGGTACCCTTGACGAACACCTCGCTCGCTTCGAAAATCGGCGTCCGGATCTCACGAAACCCATAGCGCCCGAAGACCTCACGTGCGCTGTCCTCGACGATATGCCAGCGCCACGTTTCCTCCGGCAGGATGTCCCGGGTTCCGCGAATGGCGCGAAACTCTTTCATCGCTTTCTCCATGCCCGTTCGAGCTCGCCGACCAGAATCGGGCGAACTTCGTCATCTCCAGTGTCGAGAAGCAGGGCGCCATCCGCAGTGACGCCACGCGAGATTCCCTGCAGCAACTCTCCGCCGACCCGCATTTCCGTCCTGCATCCTGCGCTCGACGGCGCGAGTTCCTCGAATCGATTCGCGAGGGCCTGGGCGCCGCCGCCGCGTGCCACAGCCTCCCAGGACTCCAACGTGAAGAGTAACCGACCCAGCACGTCCAGCCTGTCCGCCTCGGTTCCAGCAAGAATCCGGATGCTCCCCGCGATGCCCTTCACGTCCGGCGCCAGATCCTCCGTTCTTTGATTGAGATTCAAACCCATTCCACAGACGAGAAACTCCACCGCATCGCCGGTGGTTTCTGCCTCCACAAGCACCCCGGCCAGCTTGAGCCCCGCCACGAAGACATCGTTGGGCCACACCAGTTCCACCGGCTGAGGCACAAGCGGAGCGACAGTTTCAGCGATGCTGATTCCCGCGGCGAATTGCATTGCCGCGGCGTAGGCCGCAAGACCGTGCTGCGGTGGGCGAAGAACGACCGACACATAGAGACCAGTGCCGGCGGGTGAATCCCACCGACGCTGTCTGCGCCCCCGACCTCGAGTTTGTTCGTCGGCCAGAACCAGCGTGCCATGCGAGCAGCCTTCACGACCGAGTCGTCTCGCTTCGTCGTTGGTCGACCCGATCGTCTCGAACGTCACAATGCGGCGTGCGAGCGAGCATCCGCCGAGATGCTTCTCGACGGCCGCGCGGTCTGGGATCGGCACAGCGACCAGCTCAGTCCTCGACGCTCGCGGCCTGACTCCGCAAGCGGTCTACCTCGGCCTTCAACTCGACCTGACGGGCGCGCACCTTTTGCACCACAGCATCAGGTGCGTTGTTGACGAATCCCTCGTTGCTCAGGCGAGCATCCAACCCGGCGAGTTCGCCTTCGACCTTGGCGAGCGTCTTCTGCAGTCGCTCGCGTTCTTTCTCCAGGTCTACAGCTCCTTCGAGAGGCATCAGCACTTCGACGTCGCCAGTAACGCCAGCGACGCGCTCTCCCAAATCGGGCTCGGTCTCACAAATCTCGACGTTTGCCGCTCGCACCAGTCCACGGAGCAGTTCCGAGACTGCACCCAGGTCAGCTCGGCGCTCCTCGTCTGCCGCAACGAGCACGAGATCCACGGCACGACTGGGTTCGACGCTAACCTCAGCACGAAGTCGTCGGGCTTCCGTCGCGACATCCTGCAACAGCTTCACCTGAGCCTCCGCGACGGGGTCGTGCCACTCGTCCTGAGCAGCCGCCCACGGAGCCAACGCCAGCAGGCCACGATCGCCCGGTAGGCGGGACCACAGGTCCTCGGTAATGAAGGGCATCATCGGATGCAGTGCCCGCAGGATGACTTCAAGAGCGGCCAGCAGTGTCCCGCGGGTGGCGCGCTGTGCGTCGGCGTCGTCACTATTGAGGACCACTTTTGCCATCTCGAGATACCAGTCGCAGAACTCATGCCAAATGAACTGGTAGAGGTCCTGCGCAGCCTCGTCGAATCGGTACTTGTCCAGGTTCCGCTCGATCGCCGGCAGGAGGCCCGCGAGCCGCGACAGCACCCATCGATCGGCGATGGCACGCGCCGTGGGATCGGCCGCGTCGGCAGACGCCTGAATCGCAGAATCCTCGCTTCCGAGATTCATGAGACTGAAGCGAGTCGCGTTCCACAACTTGTTGGCGAACGCCCGGTAGCCCGCAACCCGCTCCTCGGAGAAGATCAGGTCGGTGCCCGGTGTCGCTGTGGAGATCAACATGAACCGCAGGGCATCCGCCCCGTAGGTGTCGATCATCTCCACCGGATCAACGCCGTTTCCGCGCGACTTGCTCATCTTCAGGCCGTGCTCATCGCGGATGAGGCCGTGGAGAAAGACATCGCGGAACGGAACCTCGCCGCGGAAGTGGATGCCCAGCATCACCATCCGCGCGACCCAGAAGAACAGGATGTCGTAGCCAGTGACCAGTAGGCCTGTCGGGTAGTACCGGTCCAAATCTCGGGTGTCTTCGGGCCAACCCAACGTGGAGAACGGGAACAACCCGGATGAGAACCATGTATCGAGCACGTCCGGATCCTGCCGGAGGCCAAGGGAGGGGTCCGGATCCTCGACGCTCACGGTGATCTCGCCGGTTTCGTCGTTGTACCAGGCCGGAATTCGGTGCCCCCACCAGAGCTGTCGGGAAATGCACCAATCACGGATATTGGTCATCCATTCGCGGAAGACCTTGAACTGATTGTCGGGGTGAAAGACGACGTCCCCGGACTCAGCTGCCGCCATAGCCTCGGCCGCCAGAGGCTCCGTTTTCACGAACCATTGCGTCGAAATCAGAGGCTCGATGACGGCACCGGAACGATCGCTATGCCCAACGGCATGCCGGTGCGGTCGTTTGCCGGCAAGCAGTCCGGACGCCTCCAACTCGGCGATGACGCGCTTGCGCGCTTCAAACCGATCGAGGCCTTCGAAGGCACCCGCTTCGGTAGTCATCGCGCCGTCCTGTCCGATCACCTGCACCCGAGGCAGGTCGCGTCGCAACCCCGCCTCATAGTCATTGGGGTCGTGTGCGGGAGTTACCTTGACCACGCCGGTGCCGAACTCAACGTCGACGAAGTCATCCGCGATCACGGGAATCTCGCGGCCAATCAGCGGAACGCGAGCTGTTCTCCCGACCATCTTGGCGTAGCGCTCGTCGTGCGGATTTACCGCCAGCGCCGTGTCACCCAGCATCGTCTCGGGCCGAGTGGTCTCCACTTCCAGGAATTCGGTGTCCGACTCGTCGAGCGGGTAGCGGATCTTCCATAGCGCCCCGTCGACCTCGACATGCCTTACCTCAAGGTCCGAGATCGCCGTCTGGTCCTTCGGGCACCAGTTGACCATGTACTCACCACGATAGATGAGCCCCTCCTCATAGAGATCAACGAATACGCGACGCACGGCGTCCGACATGCCCGGGTCCAGCGTGAAGCGCAGACGTGACCAGTCCACCGAAAGGCCGAGGCGACGCATCTGCTGCAGGATTAGCCCGCCGTACTCCTCCTTCCACTCCCATGCCCTTTCGACGAACGCGTCGCGTCCCATGGAAACCCTGTCAGTCCCCTCGGACGCCAGTTGCTTCTCGACGACGTTCTGCGTCGCGATGCCGGCGTGATCGGTGCCCGGCAACCAGAGCACGTCGAACCCGTTCATTCGTTTGTAGCGAGCGACCAGATCCTGGAGGGTCAGATCGAGCCCGTGTCCGAGATGCAGAGCCCCCGTGACGTTCGGTGGCGGGATGACCATGGTGAACGGTGGTGACGACGATTCGTTGTCGGCTCGACCAACCCCTTGCTCTTCCCAGACGCGGCCCCAGCGTTCCTCGACAGCAGCGGGCTCGAACCCCTTGGGCATCCCCTCTTCGGGTGGTGCAGCTTTCCTGTCGTTCATGAGGTTCTGATCCGGAAGGGGTGGCACGGGAGAGTCGGGCGCCGCAGCGCCAAACGAGTATGAAAACGCGGGCCTCATCAGGTGTCAATCGACCGGAGTCCGGCTGCGCCGGCGCAATACCGGTTCGCGCGACTGCCCCTATAATCCGCCCGATGGTACGGGCAAAGAAGAAGTGGGGACAACATTGGCTGGCTAGCCGCGGCCTCGCGGATCGCCTGGTTGACAGGATGGAACTGGGGCCCGCCGCCGAGGTGGTGGAGATCGGCCCGGGCACGGGCCTACTCACCCGTGCCTTGCTCGAGCAGGGAGCGCGGGTGACGGCGATCGAAATCGATCCGGAGCGCGCCAACGACCTGCGTGACCACGCGGCCAACAACTCGCGTTTGCGAGTGGTCGAGGGAGACGTTCTAGAGGCGCCGATCGAATGGCCGAGCGTAGCGGTTCGACTCGTTGGCAACTTGCCCTACAACGCAAGCGGACCGATTCTTGGTTGGACCTGTTCCCACGCCCAAGAACTCCAAGACGCGCATTTCATGCTCCAGCTTGAGGTAGCCGAGCGGGTCGCGGCTGTCCACGGGAACCGTGTTTACGGGGCACTCTCAGTCCACGTGCAGTGGCATTTTGAGGTGAAACTCCTGCAGAAGCTCCCGCCGGGAGCCTTCCGACCTCCACCAAAGGTAGACTCCGCTTTCGTGCGATTGACCCCTCGCGACGCAGTCGCACCGTCCGCCCATGCCCAACGTGTCCTTCGCGCCGGGTTCGCCCATCGGAGAAAGACTCTTCGCAAGGCACTTGCCCATGCGGGCTGGGCCCCCGACGTCGTTGCCGAGGGCCTCGCCGGCGAGGCCCTCGCAGAAGACGCGCGTGCTGAAGCCCTCGCACCCGACGTTTGGCTCCGGTTTGCCGAAAGTCTCCCGAGAGCGTCATGACGAACCCCGGAGTGCTCATAGCCATCTTTCTCGGCGCTCTGCAGGGAAGCACCGAATTCCTTCCCGTGTCGAGCAGTGGGCACCTCGCCGCGGTCCAGGTGCTATTTCACCGTTTGTCCTACCCCGGCATAACGCTCGAACTGGCGACTCATCTCGGCACAACGGCTGCCGTTCTGATCTATCACCGTGATCTCGTCCTGAGTTTGTTTGGCCACGGCCCGCAGGACGATCCGAGCCTTCTGGGCCTGTCGCGCGCCCTGTGGTGGCGCGCAACGTTGGTCGGTAGCATCCCCATCGCGATTCTCGGCGTGCTGCTCCAGTCGACGATTCGTCAGGCGTTCGGTGACTTGCTCTGGATCGGCCTAGGCCTGGCCTTCACGGGTGTCGTGTTGATGTCATCACGGCTCCGCCCGGCGCCGGTGGGAGATCTCACTCTGGGCCGGGCATTGGCCATCGGCCTCGCGCAGGCCGTGGCCCTGTTCCCGGGAGTTTCCCGTTCGGGCACGACGATCACATCTTCGATGCTCCTGAATGTGCGTCCGGCGCAGGCAGTGACGTTCTCACTGCTGATGTCTGTTCCAGCGATATTGGGCGCATCACTGCTCGATACTGTGCAACTCTTTGCACAGCATCGACTCGCCACGCTCTTGTCGATCGATCTTGCCTTTGCTACGCTTGCGGCTGGCCTGGTTGGTTACTACTGCATCGGGCTTGTACATCGGGTGACCCGGATTGGTTGGTGGCACCGTTTCGCATGGTACTGCTGGCTGGCGGCGATCTTACTGCTCACGGTCGCGCATTAGGGGCGAAGGCCGACCGAGGCACACTCAGTCGAGAGGCTAGACGTGGCTCGGAAAAAGACGCGTAAACGCGCAGTTTCACGGACAAAATCCAACAAACGTGGCGACGAAATCCTCGGATTCGTCCTGCTGATGGCCGCAGCGTTCTTTCTGGTATCGCTGTTTTCGTACGACGCGGCCGACAGCGACCTGTTTGTTCATCTTGCGGACTCCCCTGCCGACAACCTCGGTGGGCGCGTCGGCGCGACCTTTGCTGCCCTCGGGTTCCAGCTTCTGGGCCTCGGTGCCTGGTCCGCGGCGATCGCCTGCGGTTCGTTCGGCTGGTTTCGCTTCCGCAGCCGTGAAATTCCCGCTGCCTTCACCAAGGTCGTTGGGTGTAGCACCCTTCTCATCTTTGGCTGCATCCTCGTTCACTACCTGCTCGGCGCGATCTCGCTCGGTGGCACGCCGGCACCCGCGGGAGGCATCCTGGGCGCCTGGGGCGGCGACGCCTTGCTCAGCAGCTTTGGGCCAGTCGGTGGCCCGCTCGTCGCCGTGACGGCCTTCCTGCTCTCGCTGGTGGCCGTCACTAAACTCTCCCTCGCACGCCTGGCCCTGGCCATATGGAACTTCCTGGTCTCGTCGTCCCGACACCTCCGCACGACCGCTACTCGCTGGCGTGAACAGCGCCGCAAGACACGGCAACGCGCCGCGGTGATCAAGAAGTACACGGCGAAGGCCACGAAGACACCTAAAGGGATCGCTGTGGACGATGAGGCCCAGGCTCCGGCCGAGCCTGGCGCGCTCCTGACTCTGAAGGTGCCCGTAAAGAACAAACGCCCGGGCGCACCAGTTCCTGAGCCCGCCACCGAGGAAATGGCCTCGCTTGAACCCGTTATCGAGACGACTGCTGCGATGGCGGATCCGGAGCCCCTGCCTTTCGAGCAGCCTGCCGGACCCGACGGCGACTACGCGCTCCCCGAGTACGACCTGCTGACCACAGCATCCGGCAACGTGGCGATCAATCAGAAGGAGTTGATGGAGAAAGCTCAGGCCATCACTTCGAAGGCTGCCGAGTTTCGTGTGACCGGCGAGGTCGTCGCGATTCACCCGGGTCCGGTCGTCACCACGTTCGAGTTCCGGCCAGGCACCGGCGTGAAGTACAGCCGCATTACGAATCTGGAAGAAGACTTGAGCCTGGCGCTCAAGGCTGAATCGATCCGGATAGCCCGGCTACCCGGCAAGGCCACCGTTGGGATCGAGGTCCCGAACAACGATCGACTCACGATCGCGTTCCGCGACATCGTCGAATCGCAGGAGTTCACGAACCACAAGTCGAAGCTCGCCCTCGCCGTGGGTAAGCAGATCCATGGCGAGACGATCATCACGGACCTTGCCCGCATGCCTCACCTGCTCATTGCAGGAACCACGGGCGCCGGCAAGAGTGTAGCTCTCAACAGCATGTTGCTGAGCCTGCTCTACAAGGCGACACCAGACGAGGTGAAGCTCGTCTTGATCGACCCGAAGCGGCTTGAGTTCGGTCTGTACGAGGACATCCCGCATCTGTTGACGCCGGTGGTCGTCGAGCCAAAACTCGCGGCGAACGCACTTTCCTGGGCCGTCCGCGAGATGGAGCGACGCTACAAACTGCTCGCGGAATACGGCGTCCGCAATATCGATCAGTTCAATCTCATCCTCAAGCGAGGTGGCGAGGAACTGAGCGAGATCGATACCGAGGACATCAAACCGCTCCCCTACATCGTTGTCATCATCGATGAGCTAGCCGACCTCATGATGACCGCCTCGAACGTCGTCGAAGAAGCGATCATCAGGCTGTCTCAGATGGCTCGCGCGGTGGGAATCCACCTGATCTTGGCGACCCAGCGGCCTTCCGTGGATGTCCTCACCGGCGTGATCAAGAACAACCTTCCGGCGCGCATGAGTTTCCGTGTCGCCTCGAAGGTCGACTCGCGAGTGATTCTCGACACTCAGGGTGCTGAAACCCTTCTCGGCAAGGGCGACATGTTGTTCCTCGCTCCCGGCACCTCCCGAATCAGTCGTGTACACGGTGCCTTCGTAACCGAGGAAGAGGTCAAGGGTGTTGTCCGTTTCTGGCGCGATCAGGCACGACCGGCCTACACCGAGGAAGTCACCAAGGCTCCGCCCGAAGCCGCCAAGAAGGGTAAGGGCGATCAGAAGCGCGACGAATACTTCGCGGACGCCGTGCGTGTGGTCGTCACGGCCGGTGAAGCGTCCGTTTCCAACATCCAGAGGAAGTTGAGCCTCGGCTACGCCAGGGCAGGTCGCATCATGGACGCCATGGAGTCGGAGGGCATCGTCGGGCCGGCGCAAGGATCGAAACCGCGCCGCGTACTGGTAGACGCGAGCTATGTGGATCACCTCTAAGCGATCGCGCTAGCTCAGGGCCTTCACCATCCGCAGCCGAGTGCCACCGGCGTCAGGAAACGAGTACGTGACTTCGTCCATCAGTTGACGGATCAGGTAGACGCCACGGCCGCCTTCGGAGAGTAGATTCGTTTCAGAGAGCGGATCCGCGAGCTTGTCCGGATCGAAGCCTTCGCCTTGATCCTGAACGCACACTTCGATCTCGTCGGCACCCACGGAGTACTCCACGAGAACGCTCGTCCCCTCGCGCTCCTTGTTGCCGTGAAGCACAGCGTTCATCACGGCTTCGCGGACCGCGAGCACGGGCCAGTACGCCTGCTCGTCATCGATGCCAGCCATGGCGAACACTCGCTCCGCCAGCGTCTGCATGGCGTCGATCCACTCCCGACGGCTACCGCAGCTGACGCTCACGGCAAGGCGCTGTCCCTCGGCCACCATGTCCGTTCTCCGTTCTCGCGTAGTCATTGGACGGATACCTGGTCCGCTCCGCGGTTCATCGCACCGTCGGTGACCTGAACCACCACCATCGACGTCCCGGTCGGAACCTCGAACTCGAACGCTTCGGATGCCGAATCAGCGGCACCATCGGCGGGCAATACTGTATGCCAATCTTGCCCGTCGACGGAATACCGGATGCGAAGAACAATCGACGTCGCATCACTGGCAACACCGGTGATTCGAGAGCCGCCGCTGCCCTGACTAACCCGGAGATCGGCGATCATCGGTGGCGTATTGTCCACGAGAAATGTGGCTGCCCCGGAAGTGGCGCTCAACTCCGTCCCCGGTGCGTTGTCCGGGCCGTCGCTGACGACTAGGCGCACCTGGTAGCGACCGTCACGCACTCTTGCCGAGTCCATGACATACACGTCGCCCTCGAGTGCGCCCGCGAGGGGCATCCAATCCAGCGAACCCTCCTGCCGATACTCGAGTTGCTGTTCCAATGCGTCACCATCGGCGTCGCTCGCGCTCCAGGTCAGGGTTTGCTGACCGGCCACGAACAGTGGACGCCCTCGGAAGCTCGAACCTGCGGCCCCCGCGGCCGCCGCATTCGGATCTTGCTCGCGGAGTCGGGCTTCGACCGTCGCCGGCAGTTGAGCGTACGGCAGGCCGTCTTCGAAGGTCGCGTTCTCCCGATAGACCACCCCAGCCGGATGCGCTCGGATCGCGCCGATCACCGGTCGGCTGTTGCGCGGCACGTATACCAGTTCCACGCGGCGAACGTGCGGAACGGTGGAGTTCGAGTTCAACTCTGCTCTCACCTGCGCGTACCGAGCCGCCGGAACGCCGACATGCTCGACGTTCTGCTCGAACGGGCCTGCCCAGGCACTCCAGCTGTCACCCGGTTCAGCGGTGTTCCCGGAGCGCACAAAGAGTTGAACGCCGCGATCAATCTGCAGCCCGTCGCGATCCGCCGCAGCAAAGCGGAGTTCTCCCCACTGCGCCGCGACGCCAGCGTCGCGAACGGCGCTCAAGAAGGTCGCGGTCTGACGGGGCGTCGCCGACACGCGGTACACGCCGGCCGGGTTACTGCCGAAGGCGACGAAACCTTCCGCCTGCGGCACCAACGTACCGATCTGATTCGATGCGAGCTCCTCGAGCCGTCGCATGCCGGTGCCTTCCACCAGATGGAGACTGCCTGTCTGCCCCGTCCCCACCACGACGTCGCCACCGACCACCGCCAGTGAATGGACGCTCTCTGTAGCTTCCCAGTGCTGCTCCACGACGCCGCTAGGCGCTATCCGATAGAGCGCGCCGTTCGCGGCAGCTGCGGAGCCATTCGCCGCGTCACCAGTACCCGGGTTTCCGGCGACCCAGATGTCGCCGTTGGATACACCGAGACCAGTCACCTCCTCGAACGGCGAATCGAAAAGAACGAAGGAATCGCCTGCCCCGTCGACGCGAACAACGAGCCCTTCACCTGAGGTACCGCCGTAGACACTGTTTTCGGGACCGCGCGCCAAATGGCGCACATGAGCGTCGGGGGCGCTGTAGACGATCGTCGAGCCTCCATCATCGCCGACGGCCCAGATTGCTGCAGGGTCACCGGTTGCCACCCACAAGCCCCCGTCGTCGTCCATTGGCAGGATGTCCCAAACGTAGTCAGCCTCAAGGGCAACCGGGGCCGCCGCAACACCTGCCGAGACACGGAACACGCGCGCGGGTTGCGAGGCGCCTACGGCGAGACTCCCGTCACTCAGCGCCTCCAGCGCGTGCACACTGCCTCCATCGACGGCGAAGTAGTCGCTGGTCTTCCCATCCTCACTGACTTGCGTCACGGCGCCGCCGTCGCCGGCTGCCACATAGGCCACGGAGTCGATCCCCACCGCCCCGGCCCAGACCCGTGGGTCACCGTCGGCGAACTGATGATCCACCATCGGACCAATAGTCACGGCGCCGTCCGCAGTGAGCGCGGCGCCATCCAACTTCCCGGACCCGAAGTCAGAGCTCGCGATAACCCATGTTCGCGCCGTGCTCGCCAGTGCCGCGGCGACTACCAGGCACATGCAGAGAGCACAGGTCGTGATCCGCGAGATCCGATACCAACGTCTTGCCATCCTGTCGCCTCTCATTACCGTTCGATCTGGACGGATAGTGTCGCGCTGCCGCTGATCCGGCGCCCCATGATGAGTTCCTGACGATCCAACAGCTTCCTCGTCAGCGCCGTGCTGGACGCATCGCCTGCGTCCGCGAGCATCTTGAGTGTTGATGGAGGCAACCCGGGCATCGCGCTTGCCCCAACTGTCGCGCCTCGAGAGGCCCGTGATACGAGTACGTGAATTCGATCGTTCTTTGGCGCTGCGTTCACCAACGACACCAGACTGGCAATGCTGGTAACAGGTGCACCGTCCTCTCCCGTGGCTGCCAGTTCCCGTGCCGTTTCCTCGGCGCCGCCGACCAGAATCTGAATCGTGCCCTCCGCTGCATTCTCCGGAACTCGCGCGATCAGCGAGTGCGTCTCACGGTCGCCACGATAGGGGCGCACATCGACGTACACCGGAAACTCGTCTCCAGCTCGGAGTGTGCGCCGAGGAGTCCATGCACGTTCGATCGTCGCAACACGAGGCTCGTTCGACAGATCCAGGTCAACGCTCACCTCGTTCACCTCGAGGGCCCGTAAATCGTTTGTCAGGAGCGAACCGAAAATACCGCTCAACCAGGACGCGATGCCCACAACCGCCTGTCCCTGTTGAGAGTAGAGCGCCGTAAGCTCGACGGGATCGAACCCGCCGTCCAAGTGAATCTCGCCGCGAAAATCGATGGTCGTCGGGCCGCCGACATCTTCGACCGACTGCATCAGATTAACGAGGCCGAAGAAGAGATAGAGCGGAGTCAGCAATGGGTCGTGCACGATCTCGAAATTGATGGCTCGTTGCGCTCCCGCATTCGTGAGATTCACGGTGACGGGAACCATCTGCGGTGTGTGCCCGAGAATGCCAAGAATTCCCGGCGTCCGATCCTGGCGCAGCGCACCAATGACCTGAGTTCCGGCCGCGCTCAGCTTCTGCGACGCAGCCTGACTGTTAAGTACCGTGATGATCTCGGCCGAAACCATCGGGTAGTCGACATCGCCCAACTGCATGAAGGGGTGACCGAACGCGTAAACGCTATTCCCTGCGACGTGGGTGACGGTGCCTGTTGCGGTGACGTTGATATCTCCACGAACAAGCTGGACGGCAATCGCCCCGCCCGGTTCCGGGTCTGGAAAGTCCGTTTGCGCTCGGCCGGCAATTCCACCCATGGTGGGCACCCAGCCGAAAGACTCGAACATGGGCCGAAGGCGGGCGACTACGCGCGGATCGAAACCAGTGACGGCCAGGGGCGTGCCGATTCGGTGAACGCCGGCGGGCATCGGGTTTCGGGAGGATACCGAGCCAGAAGCGTCGCCGCGGAGTAGCGAACTCGCCTCTCCGAGCGCCGCCACCACCTCATCACCGGGGGCCGGGCGCTTGGCCTCGCGGTGCTGGAGTTCGAGCATGTTCCCTATCGGAACAATTCCGGCGATTGCTTCACGGCCGAAATCGACGAGGCGATAGGCGACCGCGCCGAGAAGTCTTCCGTCCACATAGACCGGGCTTCCACTCATGCCGGCCGCCACCCCGGAACTCTCCAGGTCGAGGCCACTGAGGCGTGCCACGATCAGGTCGATGCCTGGAAAGGAATCAGCCAGAACCCCGAGAAGCTCAACTTCGAAGCGCTCGGGGGTCACGCCGCGTACCACCGTCAGGCCATGACCACGCTGACCGACGCGAATCTCGTCGAGCCCGAACGTCGCGGCATTGTCGGCTTCTTGGGCCGCACTCTGCGCACCAACCTGCCCAGACAGGATTGCCGCAACCGTCAAGATGGCAAGGAAGTATCTACGCAAGGTAATGGGCTGGGGATGGAGTCGTCGGAATTGCTCGACTACATCCGGTTCGGGACTGGAATTCCGAGAACGTCCAGGACGTCCGCAAGTCGCTTCTGAAAAGCATAGGCCACCAGGACTCGCAATGCCCGGTCGGCGTCATCCGTGGCCTGCAGGATCGGGTACCCGTGATAGAACCGATTGAACTGCTGCGCGAGATGAAACGCGTACTTTGCGAGAGCCGAAATCTCGAGAGTGTCGGCGGCGAGTTGTACGGCCTCCTCGTAGCGGCCCAACGCAAGAATGAGATCCCATAATTCGCCATCGTCGTTCGCGAGTCTGGTTCCAACTTCCGGGGACCGGATGCCGAGTGGGTCCTGGCCTCCGCCGAGCGCCTCGGAAACGACCTGGTTGACGTCCATCTCGAGTTCACTTCCGAGCTTGTCGAAGATGTGGGCGGCGCGAACAGCGGCATACTGGATGTACGGCCCCGTTTCCCCCTCAAAACTCAAAGCATCGTCCATGTCGAAGGCGATCACCGTGTTCCGCGCGTACTTGAGCAGGAAATAGCGCACGGCGGCGATCGCAATCTCCACGCCGGCCTGGGTACGGCCGGCGTCATCCATACCTGGATTGCGCTCCCCTACCTCCTCAGCCGCACGACGGCCCAGCTCGTCCATCAAGTCGTCCGCTTTGACGCCGTACCCTCGCCGCCCCGACATCTCAACAAAGCTCTTGTCGCGGTCGTCGGCATCAACCGGGATTCCGAGCTGATCAGCAGTGCGCGGTGTTAGCGCCACCATCTCGTAGGAAAAGTGCGTCAACGTATCGCCTTCCGCCGCATGGTCTGTCACCCGAAAGGCCTGGGCGACGACGGCCTGGAGGTACGACTGCCGTACGTCGATCACCGTGACAGCCCGATCGGCATTGCCGAAGTCGTGCTCAATTCCGTCTCGACCGGACGTCTCGAATGGCGGGTCGCCCAGATCGCCGACACCCTCCACCGGCGAGTAGGTGAAGTCCCGATCAAGTAGGCCGTACTTCCAGAAATGGTAGGCGATGTCCTTCGCCACGTACGTCGCCACGCCGTTCGACCGGACAAGCACTTTGTCGGCTTCTTCGAGGTTCTCGAAACCCTTGATCCCGGTCAGGTGCATCACCCAGCATCCGGCGTGTTTGCCGTCTTCGACGAGCCTCACCTGCGGACTCGACTTCAGTCGTTCGAACGCCTCCGACCACAAGTCCAGGCGAAGGATGTCACCTTCCTTCACGAGCACGTCGTAGCGAATTCCGAGCCGCGCCATGGTTCGAATGTGTCGACGAACGATCCGCTCCGCGACGACCTGCCCCATCTTCGCCTCGACACCATCGCCGTGCTCAAGTGCCAGCAGCACATCTCGTCGCCGCGCCTGCAGATCTTCGTCACTCGTCAGGCGATCACTGACTTCCGTGTAGAGGTCCCAGCACAGATAGTCGAAGGGCTCCGGCAACTCCCCCACGCTTTCCGGCGTATCGCCCCGGAGATCGAGGAAGCCGATCACCACATCGGCGACCTGGACGCCCGTATCGTCGATGTAGTTGTGGACCTCCACCGGGTAGCCCAAGGCGCGATAGATGCGGGCAAGCGTGTCGCCCATGCACGCATTGCGCAGGTGACCGATGTGAGCGGCCTTGTTCGGGTTGATCGACGTGTGCTCGACCAGGACCTTGGCATCTTGGGGTGACGGGGCTCCGGCCAGATCCTCGACCAGCGCTCCCAGTAGAGCGGCGCGGTCCAAACGCAGGTTGATGAAGCCTGGCCCCGCAATGCTGATCTCGCTGACACCCGTCAGGCCGGCCGCCTCAACTGCGTCCGCGACCTTCTGACCCAATTCCCGTGGATTGGTGCCGATCTCCTTCGCGATCTGAAGCGCCGCGGTGCAGGCCAGGTCCCCCATCTCTCGACGTGGCGGGTCCTCGATGCGAGGCAGGTCTACTGGCGAACCCGTCACCTCTTCGAAAGCGCGCTGCAAGGAAATCGCGAGGCGCGCGCGGGTTGTTTGCATCAAGGCCGGATACTCCTCAGCATGCTAGAAAGGCAGCGTACCCTGGACACGAAATGTCTTGCGGTGACAGTCCGAGAAGCCAAGACGCATGATTGCGGCACGGTGTTCCTCCGTACCGTAGCCCATATTCTGACTCAGACCGTAGCCTCGGATCGCCCGGCCGTACCCGGCCAGCAGTGCGTCTCGGGCGCACTTCGCGACGATCGACGCCGCCGCGATGGATTCGCACCTTGCGTCGCCTTTCACGATGGGGGTCTGCTCGAACTCGACAGCCTCGATTTCTAGCGCGTCGACGAGCAGATGATCTGGTCGATGCCGTAGCCCCGCCAGGGCCCGTCGCATGGCGAGATGAGTGGCCTGCAGGATGTTGATCCGATCGATCTCAGGGGCAGATGCAAGACCGACCGCCCAATCCACGGCGCGTTCAGCGATCGCACCGAATGCCGCTTCGCGCTGCCGGCGTGAGAGGCGCTTCGAATCGTTGAGGCCATCGATGGGCCGTGCCGGATCGAGGATCACCGCGCCGGCCAACACTGGGCCAAACAGCGCACCGCGGCCAACCTCGTCAAGGCCTGCCGGTCGCACCACTCCCCGCGCGCGAAGGTCTTCTTCGAAAGGCTCCATCGTGCCTGGCAAGGCAGGCTCCGCGAGCTAGATCGTGCGCTTCTCTTCGATCCGCGCTGCCTTGCCACGCAAGTCACGCAGATAGTTCAGCTTGGCGCGGCGAACCTTGCCGCGTCGTCGCACTTCGATCTTCTCGATGCTCGGCGAGTGCAGTGCGAAGATACGCTCCACGCCAACGCCGTCCGAGATCTTCCGCACGGTGAAGGACATGCTTTCCTTACCGCCGCGGCGGCCAATAACCACGCCCTCGAAGACCTGGATGCGTTCCTTGTTCCCCTCTACGACGCGCAAGTGAACCTGTATGGTGTCACCGGCTCCGAAGTCGGGGATGTCGGTCCGAAGGTATTCCGCAGTAACTTCTTGCAGCAAATTCATTGTTCGTACTCCTCCCGCCGGGCGGTCGAGAGTGGGGCCGTGCAGAGCCGGCGGGCAGAAGGGGTAGTTTAGCGCAGCTCAAGCATCTTCGCGGTCGCTTTTCTGCGCTAAACATCGTTCCACGAATCGTGTCTCGCTGGCGCTAAGCTCCACATCAGGCAGCAGATCGGGTCGACGGTCGACTGTGATCCTCAGAGCCTGCTCACGACGCCACTCCGCGATCCGCCCATGATCGCCAGATCGAAGCACCTCTGGCACTCGCCAATCTCTGAATTGAGCGGGCCGCGTGTAGTGCGGGTGATCGAGTGCGCCTTCCACAAACGAGTCGAGCTGAGCCGATGTGGGATCCCCGAGAACCGTAGGAACGAGCCGCAAGACCGTCTCGATCAGAACCATCGCCGGGATTTCCCCGCCGGTCAGCACGTAGTCGCCGATCGAGACTTCCCGGTCGACCGCGTGATCGCGCACGCGCTGGTCGACCCCTTCGTAGCGGCCGCACACCATCGTCAGCTGGGGTTGGACGGCAAGTTCCTTCGCCAGCTGGTGGGTTAGTCGTTCCCCCTGCGGGGACAGGAATATCACGGGTCCGGAGGTCTCAACTGAAGCCTCGACCGCTTCAATGGCCCGCACGAGGGGCTCTGGCTTGAATACCATCCCGGCTCCGCCACCAAATGGCTCGTCATCCACTTGCCAATGCGGAGGGTCGGCGTACTCGCGCACATCATGCGAATGCAGCTCCGCGAGACCGCGATCCAGCGCCTTTCCGATAACCCCGTGGGCGAGGGGTCCAGGAAACATCTCGGGGAAGATCGTCAAAACGTCAAACCGCACGATCAGTCTCCGCCGCCGACTGTGTCCGCCGTGGATGCGGGATGCTCCATCAGCCCGTCCGGCAACTCCAGGCCCAGCACGCGAGACTCGTGATCGATATCAACCAGCCACTCGCGAACCATCGGGATCAGTGTCTGACTCTGGTCATCAAGGACGATGTAGTCGTGTGGACTGCCTGCAAGCACAGCGGCGACGCGACCTATGCTCGCCCCCTCGGCGAGCACGGACCATCCCACGAGATCGTCGGCGTACCACTCGCTGGCCTCCAACGCCGCGAGCGCTTCGCGCTCTACAGTGAGTTCAGCGCCGCGCAGACTCTCCGCCGCAGTGCGATCTACCACCTTCTCCAATCGGACGAGAAGTCGACCCTGGTGCGGGCGGCTCCCGACGAGAGAATGCGACTCCCCGCCAACATGGAGAGCCGCATTTTCTTCGAGGCCGGAAAGAGTATCGCCGTAGACCTCGATCACGAGTTCGCCACGTATTCCGTGAGGCTTCACCACACGTCCTATCGAGACGAACTCGGTGTTCGAAGTCATCCGGCTACTCGAGAATCTCGAGTACCGCGCGCTTCTGGTTCTTGGTTCCCGCCGCGGCGAGAAGCGTTCGCATGGCGCGTGCGGTGCGTCCCTGCTTGCCGATCACCTTGCCCAGGTCATCTGACGCAACCCGCAATTCGAGAACTGTGGTCTGCTCGCCGAGCACTTCCGTGACCTGAACGTCGTCAGGGCTGTCCACGAGAGTACGGGCGATCTCTTCGATTAAGGCTTTGAGATCCATCGACTGCTACCTCCGATCAGACTGAGTCGCTCACGTTTCGTTGCAGAAACGTGGCAGCAGTCGTTACTCTTCTTCGCCGCCATCGGAATCGCCCTCTGCGGCCGATTCCTCAACTTCACCGGCGCCATCTTCAGCGGCCTCAACTTCGGCTGCGGCCTCAACAGCCTCTTCGACCGGCGCCTCAGACACGGGCGCCGCAGCGGCCTTCTCAGCCGGAACACCGCCGCCTTGCACCATCTTGTATAGCGACCGGACGGTGTCCGACATCTGAGCGCCCAGGGCCACCCAGTGATCCGTGCGTTCCATATCGAGGTTCAATTCAGCCGGTTGGCTACGCGGATGATAGTGACCAAGAATCTCGAGGAATCGCCCATCGCGGCTCGAAGTTCGGTCTGTCACAACGACGCGGTAGTGGGCGTCCTTCTTGGCGCCGGTGCGGCGCAAACGAATCGCAAGCATTGCTGCTTCTCCTGTGTAAAGGCCGGATTCAACGTGAATCAGAAGCCCGGTAGATTTGCCCAGGGAGCATTTCTCCGGCCTTTCTTGTTGAGCTTCTTCATGAGTTTTCTGGACTGGGCAAAACGCTTCAATAGTCGGTTAACTTCCTGCACGCTCGTGCCGCTTCCGGCAGCGATGCGTTTGCGCCGGCTCCCATTGATGAGCTTGGGGTTGCGGCGCTCCACGAGCGTCATGGAATCGATGATCGCCTGAATTCTGGTGAGTTCGGCGTCATCTGGGGCCATCTGAGCCAAGCCTGGCGCCGAATTTGCCCCGGGCATCAACTCCATCAGCTTGGAGAGGGAGCCCATCTTGCGAATCTGTTTGAGCTGGGACTGAAAGTCCTCAAGGGTAAGGTCGCCCCGCCGGGCTCTCTTTTCAAGCCCTTCTGCGTCTTCAACCGCAACTTGATCCTGAACCTTTTCGATCAGGGTGAGGACGTCACCCATGCCCAGAATGCGTCCGGCGATGCGATCAGGGTGGAATACCTCAAAATCCCCGACCTTTTCACCCACGCCCGCGAAGTAGATTGGCTTCCCAGTGACCGCAGCCACCGAAAGCGCCGCGCCACCACGCGAGTCACCGTCGAGCTTGGTGAGAATGTGCCCATCCACGGGAAGGGCTTCCGCGAAAGCGGAGGCGGCCTGAACCGCATCCTGACCGACCATTGAATCGCATACGTAGAGAACGATCTCCGGGCTCACCGCGGCCGCCACCTGCTGGACCTCGGCCATCATCGCGGTCGATGTGCAGGCGCCCAGCCGTGTCCACCAGGACGACGTCGTCACCTCGACGGCGCGCCTCCTGAACAGCATCCCGCGCTCTGACCACTGGATCATCGCTGTCAGAGGCCCATACGGGGAGCCCAGTCGATTCACCCAGCGTCGCGAGCTGCTCGCGGGCCGCGGGACGGTGAACGTCCACGCTTACCAACATCGGCGAGCGACCTTGTCCACGGAGCATGTTGCCGAGCTTGCCGACCGTGGTCGTCTTCCCGGCGCCCTGCAAACCGACGATCAGGACAACGTGTGGGGCGGGTCCGGAGAAGCGAAGATCCTGGCGTTCTCCGCCGAGAACGGCCACCAGCTCCTCGTTGACGATCTTGATGACCTGCTGGCCCGGCGTAAGCGACCGCGCGACTTCCTCGCCGAGCGCCTTCTCCTTTACTGCGGCAAGGAAGTCCTTGACGACGCCAAAGTGGACGTCAGCTTCGAGTAGCGCCAGTCGCAACTCCCGCGCGACTTCGCCAAAACTAGCTTCGTCGACCTTCGCACTGCCACGGAGCTTGCGCAGCGTGGTCTGAAGTCTGCCGGTGAGCTGCTCAAACATTGGGTACCGCCTCAGACCGAATCGAGCTGGTGGCCGAGTTTGTCCTTCTTCGTCTTCAGATAGCGCCGCGTCGTATCCGACGCGGGGATCTCGATCGGGAGGCGCTCCACGATCTCGAGCCCATAGCCGGAGAGGCCGACGAACTTCCGCGGGTTATTGGTCATCAGCCGAAGTTCCCGAACTCCAAGGTCCGTCAACATCTGCGCGCCGATTCCGTACTCACGCTGATCCGCCTGGAATCCCAGAGCCTCATTGGCCTCCACGGTATCGGCTCCACCGTCCTGCAGCTCATAGGCGCGGAGTTTGTTATGCAGGCCGATGCCGCGCCCCTCCTGGCGCAAGTACAGCAGCACTCCCCGCCCCTCTTCACCGATGTATTCCAGTGAACGCTCCAGCTGTTGTCCGCAGTCGCAACGGGCGGAACCGAAGACGTCGCCGGTGAGGCACTCTGAATGAACTCGCAAGAGCACGGGCTCGTCTGTATTCACGTCTCCCATCACCAGGGCGACGTGCTCCTTGCCATCGAGTTCGTTCTCGTAGGCAAAGATCTTGAAGTCGCCGTGACGGGTAGGTAGATCGGGTGATGCGACTCTGCGCACGAAGCGTTCCGTTCGGAGGCGATATTTGATCAGATCCGCGATCGCGATGACCTTGATGTCGTGCTTCTCGGCGAAGATCTCGAGATCGGGCAGTCGGGCCATCGTGCCGTCTTCGTTCATTACCTCGCAGATCACGGCGGCCGGATACAGGCCCGCAATGCGCGCAAGATCGACACCGGCCTCGGTCTGCCCGGCGCGCTGCAGTACGCCACCCTCGGCGGCACGTAGCGGGAACATGTGTCCTGGTCTCGCGAGATCCACCGGAGTAGTCGCCGGATCGATGGCGGTGAGCACCGTTGCGGCCCGATCGGCGGCTGAGATCCCGGTCGACACCGCATGCGTGGCCTCGATCGAAACACAGAACGCGGTGGAGAACTTCGATGAGTTCTCCGAGACCATCAGTGGGATCTCGAGTTCGTCGAGCTTCTCCTGCGTCATCGGAAGGCAAATGAGGCCGCGACCGTGGGTCGCCATGAAGTTGATCACTTCGGGCGTGATCTTCTCGGCCGCGATAGTCAGGTCGCCCTCGTTCTCGCGATCTTCGTCATCCACAACGATGACCATGCGGCCGGCCCTGATATCGGCGACCGCGTCCTCAATCTTCGCAAGCGGCATGGCTACCTCGGTTCGGTGGAATCGTCGCCGGAACCCGGCAGGTGCGGGGCGACGAAACGCGCCACATATTTCCCAAGAATGTCGACTTCCAGATTCAGGCTGGTCGCGCGATCCGGGTTCAACAGATTCGTTCGTTCAAGAGTGTGCGGAACGAGTTGCACGTCGAAGCCGTCGGTCTCCATCGAGGCGACGGTCAAGGAAACTCCGTTCACGGCAACCGATCCCTTCTCAACAAGATACGGCAAGTGAGCGGTCGGCACTCGCACTCGGAAACGGACGAAGTCGTCTTCTTGGGTAGTCTCACCAGCCTCGCAAATCGCGTCCACATGTCCTTGCACGAAGTGGCCACCCAGCGGGTCGCCAGCGCGCAGGGGACGCTCGAGGTTCACGGGTGTCCCGGCCCTGTACTCGCCCATGTTGGTGCGCGACAGTGTCTCCGGCGACACATCGGCGCTGAATGCTCCCGAATCGATCTCCAAAGCCGTGAGGCAAACACCGTCGACGGCTATCGATGCGCCCTCGCCAAGCCCCTGGGTCAACGCCCCAGCCTCGATACGGAGCCGCACGCCGCCCGGCATAGGCGCCACAGCTAGAATTGTGCCCACCGCTTCGACGAGTCCGGTAAACATCGGGCATCCCTCATGCGGAGACTCGCCGAACGCCGGGCGCTAGCGACCGGGACGCGGGAGCCGCAGATAGCCTTCTATGACCCGATCAGCACCAAACTGGCGGTGCTCCGGTCGCATCAGGCGCGGCGCGGCGCCGAGCTCGGCGGTCCCCTCACCGCCCCACAGCTGAGGCGCAGCGCGACCGCCGATAAGAATCGGCGCGTAGAACAAAACAACGCGGTCAATTATACCAGCGTCGAAAGCCGTCGTTAGTAGCGCGCCGCCGCCTTCCACCAGGCACGTGCTGACGCCGAGGCCAGTCAATTTGCGCAGGGCCTCGCGCAGATCGACCCGACCGTGCGCGTCTACGCCAGTCACCAGAATCTGCGCCCCGGCATCCTCCAGTTGGGTCACGCGAGCAGGCGGGGCCGCATCAGTGGTGATGATCACGACGTCGCCCTGCTCTACCTCGAATACCTTTGCCGTGGGCGGCGTACGCAGCTTCGTATCCACCACCGCTCGATATCGGGGCCTGGTGGCATCGCCGGTTCTCGCATCGAGACTCGGATCATCCGCCAGCACCGTGCCGATACCAACCATGACCACGTCGTGGGAAGCGCGGACCTCGTGCGCGTACTGACGCGACTCCGGGCCTGTGATCCATTGGGACTGTCGCAATCGTGTCGCGAGTCGTGCATCCAGGGAAAGCGCTGCTTTCCCCGTCACGCAGACCCGGCCCTCAGTCTTGACCGTCAGATAACCCGCGTTGAGTGCCACGGCATCGTCTACGAGACCGCCCGCAGCCACGTCGATTCCCGCCTCTTCGAGCGCCGCAAAGCCGCGGCCCGCGACGCGCTCGTCAGGATCCACGTGGCACGCAACGACACGGGTCACACCAGCTTCGATCACCGCGTCGGTGCACGGCGGCGTCTGCCCCTGGTGGCAGCAAGGTTCCACGTTCACATAGAGAGTGGCATCGCGAGCTTGTTGTCCGGCTTGCTCAAGTGCATGCCGCTCCGCGTGAGGTTCCCCACAGCGACGGTGATAGCCTCGGCCCACAACGGTTCCATCTCGCGTCACGACCAATGCCCCAACCATCGGATTGGGACTCGTCTGGCCCTTCGCCGTCGCGGCCAAATCGAGACACTCGCGCAGCCGCTGCTCGTCGGCTTCGGTGATCTTGCTTGCCATCGTCTCCCGCGCTACTTCGTCGCGATTCCCAGCAGGCCGTGAACGTACTCCGTCGCGTCGAACGACGCCAGATCTGTATCACCCTCGCCGGTACCGACGAAGTGAATAGGCAGGCCAACCTGCCGAGCGATCGTCAGCGCCACGCCGCCGCGCGCCGTTCCGTCGAGCTTGGTAAGAATGATGCCCGTCACGCCGGCCGAGCGCAGAAACTCTTCCGCCTGCCGCAGACCGTTCTGTCCGGTGGTGCCATCGAGAACTAGCAAGACTTCGTGTGGTGCATCCGGGATGACCTTCTGAGTCACCCGTCGGATCTTCTCCAACTCTTGCATGAGGTTGCCCTGCGTATGCAGCCGGCCCGCTGTATCAATGAGAATCCTGTCGACGCCACGCGCGAGCCCTGCCTGACACGCATCGAAGGCGACGGCAGCCGGGTCGCCGCCGTCATCCTGTGCGACCAACTCGACGCCGACGCGATCCGCCCACATTCGTAGTTGATCCACCGCGGCCGCGCGGAACGTGTCTGCAGCCGCGAGCAGAACTCTCTCGCCGCCGGCCGAATGGAAGCGCGCCAATTTCGCCACACTCGTGGTCTTACCCGATCCGTTCACGCCGACCACAAGAACGACACGGGGGCCACTCACTTCCGGGGGAGTCGTTTCAACATCCGACAGCATGGCGACCATTTCAGCCGCCAGCGCGGGAACCGCTTCCGAGTCGGAGGCACGCTCGACTACGGCGATGAGCGCGGCTGTCGTGGTCGGGCCGACGTCTGCCGCGAGCAGAGCGGCCTCTAGTTCCTCGATTGTCTCGGAGTCGGGGCGGCGCCCCGGTACCAGAGCCGAGAGCGCCCCACTGAGTCGATCGCGACTCCGGGACAGGGCCCGCAGAAATCTGTTCGCCAAAGCCCTGTTACGTCCTAGTTCGACTCGCTCGGCAGACTCTCGAGCGTAGAGAGGGCATCGCGACTGAGTTCGGTGCCAGGAGCGAGTCGGAGGACCCGACTCAGGTGATCCCGCGCCTGGCCGAACTCACCGAGATCCCGATATGCAAGCCCGGTCAAGTATGAACCACGCGGATCGGGAGGAAGAACTTCCAACCGCTCGAGTGCACCCAACGCTTCCTGGGGGCGTCCGGTCTTCACCAACCCCTCAGCCAGACTCAGGTTGATCAGTGAGAACAGTGGGTCACTCGAAGGGATGCTCACGCGGGCTGCCGCACTCAACTCGCGGACGGCTTGCTCATGCTCACCGGTTTGCATGAGAACGTTTCCGAGATTCACCTGCACGCGCGCACGGGAAATATTGGGATACGCCGGGTCAGCCAGAGCTTTGCGGTATTCGGCGATCGAGGCGTCGAAATTCCCGCGACGCGCCCAGTAGACGCCGAACCAGTTGTGAACTTCTGTGAGCTGGGGATTGATCTCGAGGGCCCGGTGAAACTCGCCTTCGGCGGCGATGTCCTCCCCCATCTGCGTGTAAACGACCCCGAGCCACATCCGCGTCTCGGCATTGTCTGGGTAGATCTCGAGTGCCTTCCGCAAAGCCTCCAGAGCGTTGCGCGTCTGGTTCGTCGCGATGAAGCGCACACCCAATTGCTGCAACTCTATCGGGTCGTCAGAATTCGCGACCAGCGGGTCCGTCTGCTGTGCCCAGGCGAGCCCGGGAACGCCGAGCGCGCACACTAGTGCGGCTGTGGCACAAAGCCTTCGCATATCCACCCCCATTCGGGTTCCTGCGCCCCCCAACACAAGAAATCGTAGCACGGTCGGAAGTATCACTCTTCGGCCAACGCGCGTGACAACAACTTCTCGATTCCCGTCCGAGGGTCCAATCCCTCGTAGAGAACAGCATGGACACCGCGCGAGATCGGCATGTCCACGCCATGCCGTTGGGCGAGTTCGAAGGCCGACCGCGTGGTCACGGCGCCTTCCGCGACCATCGTCATCGCGGCAGTGATCTCTTCGAGCGACTTTCCTTCCGCGATCTCGACGCCGAGCGACCGGTTGCGGCTCAACGGGCCCGTGCAGGTAAGGACCAGGTCCCCAAGCCCGGCCAGGCCCATCAAGGTGTCAGCTCTTGCTCCACAAGAAACGGCCAGGACGCTCATTTCCTTGAGGCCGCGACTGATCAACGCCGCCTGCGTATTCGAACCGAATCCGAGCCCATCCACGATCCCCGCAGCGATCGCAATGATGTTCTTCAGTGCCCCACCCATCTCCACTCCGACCAGGTCGTCGCTGCGGTACACCCGCAGGGCTCCAGCGCTGAGCGCCCTCTGGATGTCGTGGGCACATTCCGCGTCATCGCAAGCAAGGGTCACCGCGGTTGGATGGCCTGCCGCCAGCTCCACAGCGAACGACGGGCCCGACAAGGACGAGACGGAACCGACGTGCTCTAGAGTCTCCCCAAGGACAACGCTCATCCGCGCGCCCGTGTGTTCCTCGATTCCTTTGGACGCCGAGATCATGTGGCATCCGGCCGGCACTTCCTCACGAAGATCACGCCACAGGGCCCGCGTATGCCGCGACGGAATCGCACTGACCACGAGCTGGGCTTCTTTCAACGCTTCGCCCGAATCGGCAGTGAGAGCGACAGTTGGCGGCAGCTCTGCCCCCGGGAGGTAGTCAACGTTGCGCCGCGAACCATCCATGGCGCGCATTCGGGAAGCGTCGCGCCCCCACAGCGTCACCGAGTGACCGGCTCGTGCACAGTGCAAGGCCAGCGCAGTGCCCCACGATCCGGCGCCAAAAACCGCCACGCGTCTGGCTTGCTGAGCCGGTGTTGCGTAGCGCTCGCCCTCAATGTGCACGTTTGCCTCCCGCGCGACTCTCCGTTCCGGCCATGAGTCGACCGATATTCTCCCGATGCCGAACGACAACCACAACAAACACTGTCGTCGCAGCCAGCAAGTGGGGCCAGGGGCCTCCTAGCCACCACGTCGCGCCGACTAGGGCGCCTGCGGCCACAATCGACGCCAGTGAGACCCACCGTGTGATCGCCACGACAGCGACAAACGCCAAAACCGCGGCTCCAGTCGGCACGGGCAGGAGGTAGCCGAACGCGCCGAGCATCGTGGCAACCCCCTTCCCGCCCTTTCCGCCCAGAAACGGCGTGTAGCAATGTCCCAGAACAGCGCCAGCTGCTCCCGCCGCGAGGCCCTGCAAACTCCCATCTGCGAGCCAGCCGCCAATGAGGACGCCAGCGCTGCCCTTCGCCGCGTCCAGTAACAGCGTCGCGAGCCAACCACCGGGGCCCAGGAGGCGTCCCACATTGGTCGCCCCGATATTCCCGCTACCGGCGGCCCGGATGTCTCCCTTACCGAGAGCGCGCACCAGGACATAGCCGAACGGGATGCTACCAACGACAAACGCACCCAGAAACGCACCAATCATGTGACCACCTCGCCTACTGTAGCGAGCAACATGCCGATCAACTCGCTGGCGGCGGCCATGCGCACTTCGTCACGATCACCCTCGAACCACGCTCGCCGCACAGCCGATGTCCGCGGCCCCGCCACGGCCAGATAGGTTGTGCCTACCGGTTCAGCCTCGTGACCGGGGCCCGCCCAGCCGGTCACCGCTGCACCGTAGGTGGCCTTAGCCCGGTTCTTGACCCGCTGCGCCAATTCGATTGTCGTTTCGGACGATACCGGCCCGCTCTCAATGAGGGTCTGTGGGGCGACGCCAAGGAGAGCGGTTTTGGATTCGTTGCTGTACACCACGACTCCGCCAGCGATCACATCCGACGCGCCCGACGGTGCCGTCAAGGACGCAAGCACGGTCCCGCCCGTACAGGACTCTGCGATAGCCACGTCGGCACCAACACTTCGCAAGGCGTTGTGGAGGCGACGCACCTGATCGGCAATTTCGGGGGTCAGAGGATCTGTTGCCATGTCAGCAACCAGATGACCGCCAACGTATAGGCGCCGGCCACGATGTCATCCGCCATGATGCCGATTCCCTCGGGGAGCGATTCCGCCACGTTGGCTGGAAACGGCTTCACGATGTCGAATAGCCGGAACACAAAGAACGCCACAATCCATTGCGTCGGTGTCGTCGCCCCGATCAAGGCCACCCACATCCCGGCGAGCTCGTCCACGACCACTTCCGACGGGTCGCCATCCGAGAGCGCTCGCGAAACGGTCGTAGCGGCCCAGGTTCCGACTGCCGTGGCGATCACTGTGGCCGCCGCCTGAATCCAGACGGGCTGATTGACGAGCACGAGAACGAATACGACGAGAGCGAAGGCTGAACCGATGGTGCCTGGCGCAGGTCGTAGGTACCCACTACCCATGCAACTCGTGACGAGGCGGGCCGGATGTAGGCGATTCAAGGTTCGAGACGCCCGATTGTGCGCGGGAACGGAATGGTCTCGCGCAGATGGGGCCGCCCAGTTACCCAGGCCACCAGCCGTTCCAGTCCCATGCCGAACCCGGAGTGAGGAACCGTTCCGTACCGACGCAGGTCGAGATACCACTCGTACGGCTCGCGCGGCAACCCGTGCTCCTCGAGCTTCGACTCGAGCAATACCGGGTCGTGGATGCGTTGCCCACCACCAATGATCTCGCCGTATCCGTCCGAGGCAATCAGATCGCATCCGAGCACGAGGTCGTCACGCTCAGGATCGGGCTCCATATAGAAGGGCTTGATACGCGCTGGGAACCGATTGATGAACACCGGCTTTCCGAAGTGTTTCGACAGAAGCGTCTCGTGTCCGCCACCGAAATCATCTCCCCACTCGAACTCCTCTCCTGCTTCCTGTAGGAGCTTCACGCTGTCGTCGTAGTGCAAACGCGGGAATGGAGCCTGCACGGCTTCAAGCGCGGAGAGGTCGCGTTCGAGTACGTCCAATTCGGAACGACACTCGACGAGGGCCTGAGCGATCACGGTGCAGATGAAGTCCTCGGCCACGTCCATCGCATCATCGATCGTGGCGTACGCAATCTCCGGCTCCAGCATCCAGAATTCCGTCAGATGCCGGCGAGTCTTGGACTTCTCGGCCCGAAACGTCGGTCCGAAGCAGAAGACCTTCCCGAAGGCCATCGCGCCCGCTTCCTGGTACAGCTGGCCGCTTTGGCTCAGAAATGCGGAACGCCCGAAGTAGTCAGTCTCGAAAAGCGTCGTCGTTCCCTCAACCGAGAGAGGCGTGAGCATGGGACTGTCAAACAGCACGTATCCGCGCTCGTAGAAATAGTCCCGGCAGATCTTCTGGAGAGCGCTTCGGACTCGAAGTACCGCATGCTGTTGAGCCGATCGGAGCCAGAGATGCCGGCGGTCCATGAGGAACTCCACGCCATGTTCTTTCGGGCTGATCGGGTAGCCCTCTACGGCCTGGAAGACCTCAATCGCCTCGACAACCAGTTCCACGCCCGATGGGGCGCGATCGTCCGCCTTCACGGTGCCTGTCACCGCCAGCGAGGACTCCTGTCCGATCGTCTCGATCACCTCCCACGTCGCGGGTTCAACCTTCCCGCGCACCGTGACCGCCTGGACCGTCCCAGAGCCATCGCGCACTTCGAGGAACGCGATCTTGCCGCTGGAACGCTTGTTGTAGAGCCAGCCGCGGAGCTCGACCTGCTCTCCGATATGTTGAGCAAGTTGATCGATCGGAACCTTGCTGCTCATGACTATTCCTCGAATCACTCTGAGTCAGAAGATGCTGAAAGGTAACTGCGCCCGCGACGCAAGTCACGCCATGAAACGATCCAGAGCGGCCAGGCCTGGTCGAAACTGCTCAAGACCAAGACTCGCGAGACACCGGTCGATGTGTCGACAGGTTCGCGGCACGTAAGCGGCGAAGCCGTCGTTGCCCGCCACGGCCACTTGATAGCCAAACGTACCCAGCGCTTTCAACGAGCGCTGCAGCGCGGTCAGCACAAAGGCCTGTCGGTCGGCGCTTCCCAGCCCCAGAGGCCAGTCTGGCACCGCGAGGCTTGAGTCCACAGTGTTGTGCAGGGGTCCATCCGCGACCAATCCGCGAAGAACCGACGCGGTGATTTCATCGGCCACATCGACATAGTTGTCGAGCAGCAAGGACACCGGATCGTAAAAGACCGGCCCCCACATCAAGTCCTGATAGCCCACGACGAGAAGGCGCTCCCCGTGCACAGCAAGATTTCGAGAATGAAAATCTCGATGACACATCACCGTCGGCAGTTCAGCCAATCGACTCGCTACAGCGACGTAGAGTTCCGCGCGGAGTCTGGCGTCACCGGCGTTCTCGAGCCACGTTCCAAAGGCGTGACTTTCGAGGTAGCCGAATTCGAATTCGAATCGTGCACGATCGAGTGCCCAGCCCTCATTCGCCGCGCCGTGCCGACGGCCTGCCCTCCAGACGCGCGCCATGATCTCGCCGGCCTGGTCATAGAGTCGCCGGCCGGCCTCCGCGGGAATGGAATCCAGCAATCGGTCGCCGCCATCCTGAACCAGGATGCTCCGCTCCCCCACCTGGTAGATGCGGGGCACCGCGATGTCGGCGCGGCGGCACCATTCGGTGGTACGGACGTAGCGTTCCACGCCCTCGGCCGCTAGTTCGACCGGGTACGTCACGAGGACGGCGGTGGTATTTCCGGGAGTGGTCAGGCGATAGAAGCGCCGAGTCGATGCATGACCCTGCATCTGTGTCGTCCGGGCGATTGGCGGCAGTCGAAGACCGCGCAGCGCTCCCTCCGCCTCGAGTTGCTCACAGCTCAACTCGCTCATGTCCCCGGTTCGGTCCAGCGAATAGGTCCATCCGCAGTGAAGACCGTATTCTCGGCCACCGTTCCGCCAGGCACATGCACGCCACGCATGACGATCGCATTTCGCAAGTCACATTCGGGTCCGACCCATGAGTCCGGCCACGTGACGGTCCGGCGCAGTCTCGTGGCCGCGCCAACGCGCGTCCGATCGCCGAGCACGACGCCCTCGAGCTGAGCGCCATGTCTCAGACGGACCCCAGCACCGGCGAGATATGGCGGCACCAGTCGGACGTTCTCCAGGTGGGCGTCCGGGCTGCGATAGCCCGCAGCCAGCACTCGTCGGAAGCCACGGATCCCGAGCGGGACGTCGCCGAGATGGAGACTGGAGAGTTGGTTGTCGATGTAGCGCTGGGGATCTCCAACTTCGTACCAGGTTCCCGCCACGGGAATCGCGTGGATCGGGAGACCGGCCCGCAACAAGGGATCGTAGATCGAGTTGACCGTCCCCGCCGGAGTATCGGCTGGAAGAAGTTCGAGTGCGTCGCGTTCGATGAGGTGCAGACCCGTAAAGACGCCTTCAACTGTGTCGCTGCACTCAACCTGATCTCCCGGGAACGCCAGGAGTCGGCCATCGGTGGACGCCGTAACCTGCGGATAACCGTCCGCTGCGCTACCTCTATGCAGAGCCAGGGTCGCGAGTGCGCCCGAGTCGCGATGGTGCCGGATGAGCTCCCCCAAGGACAGCAGCCCCACCACATCCCCATTCACAATCAAGAGGCGTTGACCGAATCGATCGAGCACATTGCGCGGGCCGCCAGCCGTTCCCAGCAACACGGGCTCTCGGCTGTATTCGATAGCAATACCGAAGGCACGATGACCATAGCGCTCGGCGATCGTCTCGCCAGCGTGATGCAGGTTGATCAGCACTCGCTCGAATCCGTGGCCACCCAGCCACTCTAGCGTGTGATCGAGGAGGGGCCGATTCAAGAACGGGACCACCGCTTTGGCGAGCGTGGCCGTCAAGGGCCTGAGCCGCGTTGCATGGCCAGCCGCCAGGATCATCGGGGTCACATCAGCGCTCGGCATCTTCGACCCTCCGCACCTCGATACGGGCACCAAGGTGGCGCCAATCCGCCCCACCATCGAGCGCGGCAGGTGCCGCACCGTCATGAGCGCTAATCCATGCACGGTACACCCGCCGATCGCGCCAGGGGTGCCCTTCGCCAGGCAGGATCACCATCGAGAAAGGCCGCGCGGGATCGAGGGGCGCCGTCCCTGCCCAGGCACCCACGGCAGCATCAGCACGGGAGGGCACCAGCGAGCGCATATGGATTGCCAGCTCCGGTATGGCAGAGGCTGTCGCGATGACGAAATCCCGACGACTACCGGGCCTGACCCAGATACCCGCCGTTTCTGGCCAGATGGTTTCTGGACGCGCTTCGATCGCCCATGCCTGCAGACCGGGCGCAACCTCGACGCCGCGCGCACGATTGGACACGGGAACTGTCGCAACACCAAGACCTAGCATCAACAAGGCCGCCCAGGCCACGGTCGCTCCGACCCAGACGGGCCGCGCGGGAGCGTAGCGATCTTCAGGGATCCGACGTTTCACCGCGTCTCGCGCCACCCAGACAGCTACACCGGCGACCACTATCAACCAGGACGCATTGACCATGATCGGGCGCGCACTGACGTTGACCCACGACGGGAGCCACCGCCAGAGCTCCCACCCTTGTGGCGCTAGAGCTCGTGCCAGAGATGATCCTCGAACCCCGAAATCGTGAGGCAACAAAGTGGGGTCCCAGATCAAGAACGTCGTGACCGCCACTCCAAGCGCAATCAGCCCTCCGCGAAGAGCCCGGAGCGCCGCGCGGGCTTCCGCACTGAGTGCTGCCGCCATCGGAATGGCCAGCGCCCACCCTATGGCCATCAAGGGTCGCGCAGGTGGGCTCTGGCCGCCAAGCTGCTGGGATAGGGCGTAGGGTCCGAGATGCGCGGCGACTACCAGGCAGAGAAGTCCAGCGAGGACCCGATCGTGGCGCCATACCAGAACCAATCCGGCAGGCACGACGACGAACTGCGGAGCGATCGCCAGCAACCCCTCCTTCTGGTCAAGAAAATACCCGGCCAGAGTGGCGAGGGCCACTGGCCAGTCCGCCAGGTAGGCGAGCCAATCGTCGCCGTAACCTGGTTGGCGACTGAATGCCGGGTCGGCGCCCAGATAGACGGATGAAGGCGATAAGGATCCGTAGAGTGTCCAGGTGAAGAGTCCATGACCAACGACACTCGCGACGAGGGGTACCGCCAACGGCACCAGATCGCGCGCGCGTCCCTTCCCTAGTACGTGGCCGGCAAGGCCACTCGCCGCCATCAAAGGCAAATACTTCACGCCGAGCCACGGCAGGGCCGCAAGGCACATTCCGGCGGCGAGACGAGGAACCGGGCCGCCTCCCCGGATCAGAAGCAAGACGCCCCCCGCCGCAAGGGTCATAGCGGGCGTTTCAGGGAACAGGTGCAACGGTGCGAAGATCAGAGGCGCGAGGAGCACAGCCGACAACGTCCCTCTGTAGGTACACGCGTTACCGAGGACGTGGGAGACGAGCTGCGCCAAGATCCAGGCGAAAATCCCGAATACCGCCGCCTGCTGCAGCCTGGGCAGGAGAACCGAAAGGGCCGGCGATATCGTTTTGCCAAGTGCGTAGGCTGGCGCCAGGAACAGCGCATAGCGCGCTCCATGCATGGAGTAGCGCGTCCCCTCCGCGAGTCCCGGTTTCGTGTGCGGCGAGAGGGCGTCTGGATGGTAGCCAGCAAATACCCGCGCATCGTAGTCATCCGCGACGTCGAGGTCGCCGTCCTCCACGATGGAGTGAGCAACGATTAGATAGTGCGGCTCGTCGCCCTGCGGCGGAAGCCAGACCATCGCGAGGGCAGCCGTTACAGCAAAGCCAGCAAGACCAACTACTCGCGGCGCAGCCTCGGTCGGGGCCAGTCGAATCAGTCGCCAGCCCGCTGCAAGTCCGCCGAGCCCGACGCCTGCCAGCAAAAGGAGCGGCGTCACGTCGTGAAAGAAGAGGAGGCGAAGCGGAAACGCAGCCAGGACGAACCCGGCGCCGGCGAACACGGGCCGGATCGCGCGCTGGGAGTCGGTACTTTCAGCCCCGAGAACACTTGCGACAACGAACCCGGCCAGTGCGGCAAAGACCAACGCCGGAAGGCCGCTGTAGAGGGCAGACTCCAACCACGCGGCGGCATCCGGGAATGCGGCATCCGGCGCAGTGACGCGGAGAGCGCCATACACAGTGAGGGCAATCCCGCCGCATGCGGCTGCCTGCACGTCCAGGAACTTCGAGTAGTGCCCTCGCATCTTCGGGCGCGACATCGGTTCCCGGGTCCGCGACGTTAGATCGTCAATAGTTCGCCGCGCTTGGCCTCAGCCAGGCCATCGATCCGCCCGCAGAAGCTGTCGGTCAACTCCTGCACCTGATCGTACGCCCGGCGCTCGTCATCCTCGGAGATTTCCTTCTCTCCCTGGAGCTTCTTGACGGCCTCGTTGGCATCACGCCTGGCGTGCCGTACGTTGGTCTTCGCCTGCTCGGCGACAACACCGACCTGCTTGGCGAGTTCCTCGCGGCGCTCCTCGGTGAGTTCCGGGATCGGCAACCGGATGACCTGACCGTCGTTGTTCGGATTGAGACCGAGGTCCGAGGTCATGAGCGCTTTTTCGATCGCGGGGATTGCGCCCTTGTCATAGACCTGAATCATCAGGAGCTGTGGATCGGGTGCGGAAAGACTGCCCAGCTGGTTCAGGGGCGTCATCGTGCCGTAGTAGTCGACCTGGATGTCGTCGAGGACGCCGATGTTGGCCTTGCCAGTGCGAATGGACTGCAGTTCCCGGGTCACGGCCTCGACCGTCGAATTCATACGATCCTGGGCATCAACCAGAGCGTCCCTGACCGCGTCGCTAACGTCCATGTCTAACCTCGTGCCGGGTAACTTTCGTCCGCAATGAGCGACCCAATGGCCTCGCCACGGATCGCGCGCACGATATTACCGGATTCCTGCATGTTGAAAATGAGAATCGGCATGTCGTTCTCCATGCAGTGGGTTACCGCGGCTGAGTCCATCACCCGGAGACGCTGGTCGAGGACGTCGTTGAACGTCGTGCGTCGGATCAGCTCCGCTTCAGGATTCGTGGTCGGATCGGCGTTGTACAGACCCTCTACCTTGGTCCCCTTCATGAGCACGTCAGCGCCGATCTCGAGAGCTCTGAGAGCAGCGGCAGTGTCGGTCGAGAAGTAGGGATTGCCTGTTCCCGCGGCGAAGATGACGACCCGGCCCTTTGCCAGGTGCCGCACGGCGCGGCGCTTGATGAAGGGTTCCGCCACGCGCGCCATCGGGATGGCGCTTTGGACCCGTGTGTCGAGACCGCGCTTCTCGAGCGCGTCCTGCAATGCCAGGGAATTCATGACGGTGGCGAGCATACCAATGTGGTCAGCCGCGACACGGTCGATCCCAAGATCACCGGCGCGGATCCCACGGAAGATATTGCCGCCGCCGATCACAACGCCCAGTTCGGTTCCCAGGGCGTGGGCATCGCGGATCTGATCCGCCACGCCGGCGGCTACCTCGTGATCAATGCCGTAGCCGTGACGCCCCATCAGAGCCTCACCCGATAGCTTGAGCAGGACCCTGCGGTAGCCGTCGGGGCTTGCCGGTCCGCGCTCCATCCCTATTCGGCTGCCGGCGTAGCGACAGCGAGAACGCTGTCGGAGTCGCCAATCGCGAAGCGAGAGAAGCGGCTGATCACAATGTTCTCACCAAGCGTAGTAATTGCCTCTGTGATCAACTCGCCGACCTTCTTGTCGCTGTCTTTCACGAACTGCTGCTCGACCAGGCAGACCTCGGAGAGATACCGACCGATCTTACCCTCGACAATCTTTTCCAGGATCTCGTCGGGCTTGCCCTCGGCTCGAGCCTGTTCGCGGTAGACCTCGCGCTCGGCTTCGAGCGCCGCCTGATCGACGTCATCGCGCCCAACGAAGCGAGGCCCAGCGGCGGCGATATGCATCGCGATGTCACGGGCGAGCGAGATGAAATCGTCGTTGCGGGCGACGAAATCCGTCTCACAGTTGAGCTCGAGCATCACGCCGATCTTGTCGCCCATGTGGATGTAGGCCTCGACGCGTCCTTCGCTAGCCTGTCGGCTCGCTTTCTTGGCAGCCTTGGCCATGCCCATGGTGCGAAGCAGCTTGATTGCCTCGTCCATGTCGCCGTTGGCTTCCTGCAGGGCGCGCTTGCAGTCCATCATGCCAACGCCGGTGCGTTCCCTGAGTTCCTTTACCGCGGCCGCACTGATCTCCATGTCATCCCTCAGACAGATCGGTTGAAATTCGTACCGGACGAGAAACCGGAGCCTATTCGGCGTCCTTCGTCTCTTCCTCGCCGGCCTCAGCTTTCTCGTCAGAGCCTGCGTCGTCGGACGCAGTGTCCTCATCCGTGGCGCTTTCCGCGTCCGGTTCTTCGGCGGATTCCGCGGGCGCAGCTTCCACAGGTGCAGGTTCAGGCTCAGGCGCAGGCTTAGCCTTCTTCGCCTTCTTGGAGCCGGCCTTCTTCTCGTTGGCCGCTTCCTTCTGGGCTTCGGCTTCCTGTTTGGCCGCCGCTACCGCCAGAGCCTTCTCTTCGACCATCGCGTCGTACGTCGCGGCGCCCGAAAGCACGGCGTCGGCCGCCGCGCTGCAGAAGAGCCGGATCGAGCGAATGGCGTCGTCGTTGCCCGGAATCACATAGTCGATCCCATCTGGGTCGCAGTTCGTGTCCACAATCGAGACGACAGGAATTCCCAGCTTGAGCGCCTCATCGACTGCGATGCGCTCGCGCCGAATATCGAGAACGAAGACCACATCGGGCAGCCCGCCCATGTCCCTGATCCCGATCAGGTTGCGCTCCAGCTTGAAACGCTCGCGGTCAAGACGCAGGACCTCTTTCTTCGTCAGAAGTGACGAGCGGCCGTCCTCGGCCATCGCCTCTAGGTCCTTGTACCGGTCGATGCTCTTGCTAATCGTCTGGTAGTTGGTCAGAAGACCACCGAGCCAGCGGTGGTTCACGTAGTACTGACCACAACGGTTGGCTTCCTCAGCAACGATGTTCTGGGCTTGGCGTTTCGTGCCAACGAACAGAATCTTGCCGCCCTGCGCGGCTTCCTGTTCCAGAAACTCGAGCGCTTCATTCCACCGCGCTCTGGTCTGTTGCAGGTCGATGATGTAGATGCCGTTCCGCTTGCCAAAGATGAATTGCCGCATCTTTGGGTTCCAGCGCCCGGTCTGATGACCGAAGTGCACGCCGGCTTCGAGCAGATCTCGCAGCGATACGCTAATCACTTCGTCTCTCCTAGCGCTTGCTGAACTGGAACCGCGCACGCGCGCCGCGCTGTCCGTACTTCTTGCGTTCTTTCTCGCGCGCGTCGCGAGTCAGTAGACCGAGTTCCTTGAGCGCGGCACGACGTTCGGCATCGGCATCAAGGAGGGCGCGAGCAATGCCGTGCCGGACTGCGCCGGCCTGACCGCTCGGACCGCCGCCCTTCACCGTGATGAGCGCGTCGTACTGATCTGTGGCCTCAACTGCCTGGAACGGCTCCAAGACGGAACTCCGCTGAGTCGTCGTCGGGAAGTACTCGTTCAACTCGCGGCGATTGATGGTGATCTTCCCCGAACCGGGGCGCAGGAACACACGAGCAACGGAGGTCTTCCGCTTGCCGGTGCCGTAATACTGGACGTCGGCCATTCTGGTCTCCGTTATCGGGCTTCGTACGGCTCAGGCAACTGAGCCGCGTGAGGATGGTCGCTGCCGGCGTATACGCGCAGCTTGCGGTACATCTGCCGCCCCAGGGTGTTCTTGGGCAGCATGCCCTTGACAGCAAACTCCACGATGCGCTCAGGATGCTCCTCGAGCAACCGGGTCGCATTCGTCTCGCTCAGGCCACCAGGATAGCCGCTGTACCGATAGTACTTCTTTGCATCGAACTTGTTGCCGGTCAGGACGATCTTGTCGGCGTTGATCACCACGACGTGATCCCCGACGTCCAGAAACGGCGTGTAGCTCGGCTTGTGCTTGCCCATGAGGACGCGAGCAATTTCGGTGGCCAGCCGACCGAGGACCTGCCCGTCGGCATCCACCGTCCACCAACGCCGCTCGATATCGTTCGCGGATTGGAAGGGTGTACTCATTGTTCGACCTTGGTTCAGTCCGTCAACGACGGATGGTTACGCTCTGGGCCTAGCCGTCAACCGAGGCGCGTTCCTCATCGGTCAGCGCCTTGAGTGACAGACGAACACGGTTCGGGGCCTCGATCTTCACCACTTTCACGGTGACTTCTTGACCCTCTTCGACGTGCTCGCGCATGTTCTCTACATGGTGATCGGCCACTTCAGAAATGTGTAGCAGGCCGTCAGTACCCGGGAGGATCTCGACGAACGCGCCGAAGTCCTTGATGGATCGCACCTTACCGCGATAGATCGCACCGACCTCGGCCTCGGCCGTCAGGTCCTGGATCCGGCGCTTGGCAGCTGCGCACGCCTCGGCGTCGGGCGATGCGATCTGCACCGTGCCGTCGTCCTCGACGTTGATCTTGCAACCGGTCTCTTCCTGCATCGCACGAATGATGCGACCACCCGGCCCGATGATGTCGCGGATGCGATCGACAGAGATCTGCACAGTGACAATCTGCGGAGCCCAGGGGCTCGTGGAATCGCGCGGTGCCTCGAGGGCCTCGCTCATCTTCCGAAGAATATGGAGACGGTTCTCACGGGCCTGGTTCAGCGCCTTCTCGAAGATCTCTCGGGACAGGCCGGACACCTTGATGTCCATTTGCAGGGCGGTGATCCCCCGAGGGGTACCAGCCACCTTGAAGTCCATGTCGCCGTAGTGATCTTCTTCGCCGGCGATATCCGAAAGGATTGCGACCTTGTCGCCTTCCTTCATCAAACCCATCGCGACGCCCGCCACCGGGGCCTTGATCGGCACGCCAGCGTCCATCATCGAGAGGATGCCGCCGCAAATCGAAGCCATCGACGAGGATCCGTTGGACTCGAAGATGTCGGAGACCGTCCGGATTACGTAGGGCCACTCTTCCTCGGTCGGCAGGACCGGCAGAATGGCGCGCTCGGCAAGGTTTCCGTGACCGATCTCACGACGACCAGGTCCACGCATAAAGCGGGCCTCGCCGACGCTGAACGGCGGGAAGTTGTAGTGGAGCATGAAACGCTTCCACTCCTCGCCCTCGTAGCTCTCTTCCTTGCGAGCATCATCGCCGGTACCGAGAGTCGAGGTTACGAACGCCTGGGTCTCACCGCGAGTGAAGAGCGCTGAGCCGTGCACCCGCGGTGCATAGCTGACTTCTGCCGTGATCTCGCGGACCTCATCGAATGCGCGACCATCAAAGCGAACACCCTCGTTCAGTGCACCGTGACGGGTGGCGCGCTTGACGAGTTCGCCGATCGCGTCGCCGGCGGAGCCGGCCCAGTCCTCGTTCTCTTCCGTGATGGCTTCCTTGATCGACCGCTTGACGTCGCTCATGGCGTCGCGTCGCGCAATCTTGTCGCCAACCTTGAGTGCTTCGCGAATCTTGTCGCCGCCGAGCTCCTCGACGCGGGCCACCAGATCACCATCCAGTTCCGGCGAGACGAACTCGACCTTCGTCCGATCGAGCTGTTCGCGAACGCGCTCCTGCAGTTCGATGAATGAGTCAACGAACGGCTGCACGAACTCGAGGCCACCGATGACCTCATCCTCGCTCACCTGTTCGGCGCCCGCCTCAACCATCATGACGGCGTCTTTGCGCGCCGCCAGGATCATGTTGAGACGCGAATCCTCAAGCTCTTCGGTCGTCGGGTTGATCTGATAGCCGTCGTCGTTCAGACCTACGCGGAACGCCGCGAACGGGGTCGTGAACGGAATGCGGGAGCAGTACAACGCCATCGAGGCGCCAAGCTTGGCCAGGATGCCCGGATCGTTCTGGCCATCGGCCGACATTACCCAGCCAATCACCTGGGTCTCGTGGCGGTAACCCTTCGGGAACAGCGGCCGGATGCTCCGGTCGATCATTCTCGAGGTCAGAATTTCCTTCTCGCTGGGGCGCCCCTCACGCTTGAAGAAGCCACCGGGGATCTTGCCGCCGGCGAATGCCCACTCGCGGTAATCGACCGTCAACGGCACAAAGGAGGCGTCCTTTGGCTTGGGATCAAACACCGCGCTAACCAGCACCTTGGTGTCACCACAACTCACAACGACGGCGCCATCAGCCTGGCGCGCGACCTTGCCCATCTCGAATTCGATGGTCTTCCCGTTCAGCTCAATGCTTTCTGTAACGATCATGTGTTTTTCCTCGAAGCCGCACAGCGATGCTGGACGTGGTGGACGCCGGCGCTTTTCAGTTGGTGGGGCCGCGCGTTCGAACCGAGGAGTTCACACAAGACCGCGTACAACCGCTAACCGCTTAGTTTCCCTTCGCCGCTTCCGCTATCCGCTTTCTGTTCCGCTCGCGTTTGCTTGTTTCCGCAGGTGGCTATCGACGCAGGCCGAGACCGGCAATCAAGTTCTGGTAGCGACCCAGATCTTCGCGTCGAAGATAGCCGAGCAGGCGACGACGCCTGCCAACTAGCATCAGGAGACCACGCTGTGTCGCGTAGTCCTTCTTGTTTGCCTTGAGATGCTCGGTCAGATGCTTAATCCGCGCAGTCAACTGCGCTACCTGCACCTCAGGCGAACCCGTATCCGACGGGTGCTGTCGGTACGCGTTGATATCGATGGCTTCCGCGCTCATTGGACGAACTGTTTCCTCAATTGCTTTGAACCGCGTGACACCCGGCGATGCACGGACGTGCAGAAGTTAGACACACGAGTGCCGGGCGAACTCAGAATCTAGCATGGGGTTGGGGACGTGTAAACGCGATTTCCGTCGCCCGCCGCCGCTCAGCCAAGCACGACTCGAGGCTGAAACATTCCCCCTGGGAGCATCTCGGCAGCCGCCAGAAGCGTTCCGTCAGGACGCAGTACGCGAACCCACTCTCCGTGCTCCGGATCACTCGCCGACGCCCGGCGCCGTTCACTGATGCCGTTCGGCTCGATGACGCCGCCGTTGGCCACGACAGCGAGCCCTGTGTCATTCAGAGTCACTGTTGCCCAACCCGGGAACATACGTGCCGGATCAATGGTCCGATCCCACAGCGCCTCTCGGTTCTCGCCTTCGAGGGCTTCCCAGTCGACGGACTCCTCGAGCCCGAAGTCGCCGACGCTGATTCGGCGCAACTCGGCGAGATGCGCGGGCACGCCGAGACTTGCGCCGGCCTCGTGTGCCAGCGTCCGAACGTAGGTACCCGAGCCACAGTGAACTCGGCACCGGATCGTCTCTTCGGCGAATTCGACGTTCTCTATGGAGTGAATCGTCACCTGAACCGGGTCCGGCTCCACGACTTCGCCTCGCCGAGCCCTCTTGTAGGCCGGCTGACCTCGAATCTTCTTCGCGGAGAAGGCTGGCGGCACCTGCTCGATCGTGCCCACGAATTTCCCCAGAGCAGCCCGGATCTCGTCGATCTCAAGAGCGGGCACTGGCACAGGGTCGGCAGTGGGCTCGCCATCGGCGTCGTAGCTGTCCGTGGCCCAACCCAGTCGGATCTCACAGTCGTAGATCTTGTCCTGGCGCTGCAGAAATCGGGCCAGTCGGGTCGCTTTGCCAAGGCAGACAAGGAGCACGCCCGTGGCACGAGGATCGAGGGTACCCGTGTGCCCGGCACGGCAGCCCATCGCCCGCCGGACTTTCTGCACAACATCGTGTGATGTCAGTCCAGCCGGCTTGTCGACGATCAGCATGGCCGCGCTTTTCATCGAGCGCCGGCCTCATCGAGGGCCTCGTGAACCTCGGCGATGAGATTCTCTCGCGCGGCCTGAACAGGTCCTTCGATCTGGCAACCCGCAGCGCGAGGGTGCCCGCCTCCACCGTGATGGCTGGCGATCTCCGCAACATCGATAGCGCCGTCGGACCGGAGACTGATACGCATCAGGTCCGGACCTACTTCCTTGAAAAGCAGACTCACGCGAACTCCATCGATGCCCTGCGCCTGATTCACGAATGCCTCGGTGTCACGCGTCCCCCTGCGCTCGAACGCACTGAACGGGAGAAACATGTAGGCGATCCGACCGCCCGCGGTCCGCGTCAGGCTGCTCAAGGCGTCGCCCATCAAATGGATCCGCGCTGCCGGGTAGTCGCCGTAAACGGCTTCCGCGATTTCCGATGCATTCGCACCCGCCGCGAGCATCTCGCTTGCGAAGGCCATTGCCGGCGCATCGGTATTCGAGTGATGGAACGAACCTGTATCAGTAAGAACCGTGACGTACAGAAGCGTCGCGATGTCTTTGTTCAGGTCAGCCCCGAGTTGCTTGCTGATCTCGTGAATCATCATTCCGGTGGCCGCGGCAGAGGAATCGATCCAGTTGAGATCCGCGTACATCAGGTTCTTCGTGTGATGGTCGATATTGAGCGATTCGAGGGTGTCGAGCCCCTCGACTCCCGAGCGTCCGAAGTCCGAACACTCCACCAAAATGCTGGCTCGCGCATCTTCTGGCACATACTCGCGGGACACGACGCGGCGGCTGGCGGGGAGCCATTTGTAGCGGCGCGGCATCGACTGGCCGATCACCACGGTGGACCGCTTCCCAACCTGATCCAGCGTCAGGGCGAGGGCAAGCGATGACCCAAGCGAGTCGCCGTCCGGGTCCGCGTGCGACGCGATGGCAAAGTCGTCCCGCGAGCGCAGCCACTCCACTACCTGATCGAGCGAACTAGTCGCGTTCATTCTGGTCCCCTTCCTGCCCCTTCGATTCATGCCCGTCACGTAACAACTTCTCTATCCGATCGCTATGAGCCAACGTCTGGTCCAACTCGAAACGCAATTCCGGGGTGTGCCGGAGGCTGACCCGGCGTCCGACCTCGGAGCGCAGGAACGGAGCTGCACGGCGTAGTGTCGAGATCGAAACGTCTTCCGAAGCCGTATCGCCCATCACGGAGACAAAGACAGTCGCGTAGTGCAGGTCGCCGCTCATCCGGACCTCGGTGATGGTGACGAATCCAAGCCCAGGGTCCTTGACCTGCTGCTGCACTAACTCGGCCAGCACGGCACGGATCTGGTCCGCAACGCGACGCGGTCTGAATCGTCCACTCATAGATAGTCCACGCTGTAGCGAAGCAACTCGGCCTCATGACGTTCTGACTCTTCAACGACCTTTTCGAAGAGCCGCTCCAGCACCCGTCGATCGGTACCGACACTCACCACGGCAATAGCGGTCCGTTGCCAGAGATCCTGATGCCCGGTCTCTGACGTGGCTACGTTGAAGCGACTCCGCAGTCTGTCTTTGAGGCGGTTCACGAACATGCGCTTGTGTTTGAGATCGCCGCACGACGGCAGGTGAAACTCGAGTTCACACACACCGATCACCATGGAGTGACCTCGCGCTCAGGTCGCTAGAGGCTCGGAGCGATTTCCTTCACTTCGAAAGCCTCGATCACGTCCCCGATCTTCACGTCGTTGAAGTTCTCGAGGCCGATACCACACTCGTACCCCTGCTGAACCTCGCGGACATCGTCCTTGAAGCGCCGCAGCGACCGCAGCTGCCCCTCGTAGATGATGCGCGAATCCCGCACAAGTCGGGCCTTGGCATCACGGGTGAACTTGCCGTCGGTGATGTAGCAACCGGCGATCGTGCCGATCTTGGGGATCCGGAACGTGTCTCGAACCTCGGCCGAACCGAGGGTTGACTCCTCGAAGGTCGGTGAGAGCTGACCCACCATCGCCTGCTTCACCTCGTCGATCAGCTTGTAGATGATCGTGTGAAGCCGTAGATCGATTCCTTCGCGGTCAGCCGCCTCTGCTACGCCCCGCTCGGGCCGCACATTGAAGCCAACGATGATCGCGTCCGACGCCGACGCGAACAGCACATCGGTTTCAGACACACCGCCCACGGCGGCGCGGAGAATGTCCACCTCGACACTGTCGGTGGAAAGATTCGCGAGAGCGTCCTTCAGTGTTTCGATCGAGCCTTGAGCGTCTGCTCGGAGAACCACCGGCAGCTTCACGCGCTCACCGTCGCGCATGCGTTCGTGCAGATCCTGAAGCGTCAGACGTTGACCCGCGCCGAGCTGATCACGGCGCGCCTGGTCCTGACGGATCTCGGCGACGCGGCGAGCAACGGACGCCTCCTCAACGACCTGTAACTCATCCCCGGCTGCGGGCACAGCCGAGAAGCCCATCAACTCTACTGCCGAAGAAGGTCCGACCTCCTTCACCTGCGCGCCGAACGACGTGATCATCGCCCGTACCTTCGCGTCCTCGGTTCCGGCGATTACGTACTCGCCGACGCGGAGCGTGCCCGCCTGCACCAACACCGTCGCGATCGGACCTCGACGGCGATCGAGGTGGGCTTCGAGGACAGTCCCCTGCGCCGCGATCTTCGGATTCGCCTGAAGCTCCATGAGCTCCGACGTAAGTACGATCATCTCGAGCAAGCCCTCGAGATTCTGCTTCTCCAGCGCTGAGACCTCTACGCAGACCGTGTCGCCGCCCCAGTCTTCGGGGGAGAGCCCATGCTCGGCGAGTTGCTGCTTCACCCGATCTGGATTCGCCTGCGGCAGATCGATCTTGTTGATCGCCACAATGATCGGCACTTCGGCCGCCTTGGCGTGATCGATCGCCTCGATTGTCTGAGGCATGATCCCGTCGTTGGCGGCAACGACCAGAACCACGATGTCGGTTACCTGTGCGCCGCGTGCGCGCATCGCGGTGAACGCCTGGTGACCCGGGGTATCAATGAAGATGATCCGGTTGCCGTCCCAGTCCACCTCGGAGGCACCGATGTGCTGGGTAATCCCGCCTGCTTCCCGCGCGACAATGTTGGTCTCACGGATCGAGTCCAGTAGCTGGGTCTTGCCGTGATCAACGTGCCCCATGATCGTGACGACCGGGGCTCGGGCAACCAGGTCCTCGTCGTCGCCGGTGTCGATGTCGCCAAGCAGAACTTCATCGGCAGTCTGCACGTGCACGACGGCGCCGTGCTCGGCTGCAATAGCCACAGCCAGGTCGCCCTCGAGTACCTGATTCATGTTCGCCATGATGCCCTGCTGCATCAGGCCGCGGATCAGGTCATTCACCGGGACACCGGTTGCCTCGGCGAGTTCCTTGACCTGGATCGGAGCCTCGATCGTGAAGACTTCCGAGCTAACCGCTACCGCTGGCTCTGGTTCGCCATCGGGCTCGCTCTCAGCGTCCGGCTCGCTAGCGTCCGCCGCCTCTGATTCTGCCTCCGACTGTTCTTCAGCTTCAGGCTCGGCCTCCGGCTCGGCTTCAGGTTCGGGCTCCGATTCGGCCGCAGCGTCGGCTGCTGGCGCAGAATCCTCGGCGGTCTCGTCGGTGCCACCGCCAAGGTGGTCCCGAAGGAGCTGAGCGTCGTCATCAGAGATGGCATTGGCGTGCGATTTCACCGCCACGCCGATCTCGTTCAGAAGCTCAACCGCTTCCTTGCTTTCAATGCCGAGTTCTTTGGCGATTTCATATACACGCATGATTTCTTCTTTCTCGGCCGTTAGGAACCGATCGTAGGGCCTAGCTGATGCTGGCTATTCTTCTTCCGAATGGGCGTCACCGGCTTCCGGGGCATCCCCCTCAGCGGTGGGCTCGTTTCCGTCAGGCTCCTCGGCCGCCGCGTCGTCAGCGGTTGTTGCAGCAACCGAATCGTCCTCTACCGGCACGTCAGTTTGCGTCGCCGCATCGGATTCTTCGACGTCATCCCCCCCCCACTTCGGGGCTGGTCTCTGCGGCTTCTGATTGCTCGTGCTCTTTCTGATCCGGGCTCATCACGTCGATCTTACGTCCGAGCAACTTGCCCGCGAGTCGCACGTTCTGACCCCGCTTCCCAATGGCAAGGGACAGCTGATCTTCATCCACCAGAACCTCCAGGTGAGGTTCTTCGATGCCCTCGGCGTTCGCGCGGAACACCTCGTTCACCTTGTTGACCTTCGCCGGCTTGAGCGCGTTGATCGCAAACTGAAACGGATCCTCGGCCCAGTCCACGATGTCGATCTTTTCGCCGCGGAGTTCACGGATGATCCCTTGAACTCGAGACCCCCGCATCCCCACGCACGCTCCAACGGGATCGATATCGGCGTCCAGTGAATGAACGGCAACCTTGGCCCGATCACCACCCTCGCGGACGGCCCCCTTCACCAACACCGTGCCGTCGTAGATCTCCGGCACTTCCATCTCGAAGAGCCGCAGCAACAACTCGGGGCTGCTGCGCGAAACAACGATCAGCGGGCCACGCGTGTCACGCAGCACTTCGATCACCACCACGCGGATACGGTCGCCGATGTTGTAGTGCTCGGCGCGCGACTGTTCTCGCCGGGGCAGGATGGCCTCGGCACGGCCCAGATCAATAATCATGTCGCCGCGCTCGAATCGCTTGACGCTTCCCGTCAGCAGCTCCCCGACGCGGTCTTCGTACTCCGCAAAAATATTGTCGCGCTCGGCGTCCCTGACTTTCTGGAAGATCACCTGCTTGGCTGCCTGCGCCGCAATCCTGCCGAGGCCTTCCGTAGGCATCGGGGTGCGCATTTCCGCACCGAGCTCAGGCGACTCCATACCGGCCGCCACGGCGTCCTCCACAGTAATCTCGCTCAGGGGATCTTCGACCTCTTCAACCACCTTTTTGACTGCGTTCACCGCCACATCCCCGCTCTCGGGATCTAGCTTCGCGACGAGATAGTCCTCAGTTCGGTAGAACTTCTGGGCGGCGACAGCCATCGCTTCCTCGATGGCGGCGATGATCACCTCGGGCGCGATGTTCTTTTCGCGACCGATCTGTTCGATCGTCTGCAGCAGCATCTAGGCGTCCTTTCGTTCGGCGGGTCGGTACATCAGGTCAGATCTCAATCTCGAGGCGAGCTTCGGACACGCTGCTGCGGGGCAGCTCGATCCGCTCCCCGTCCTCGAGGTCCAGGAGGACGTTGCCAGCTTCGATTCCCCGGAGCTTGCCGCGCAGAACTGTGCTGCCCTCCGGCCCGGGAACCGTCTGAATACGAATCCGCTGGCCCGAGTAGCGCTCGAAATCCACGGCGACGAGGAGCTCGCGGTCCAATCCGGGCGACGAGACCTCGAGGTTGTACGCCGCCTCGATGAAGTCCTCTACGTCAAGAATCGCAGACAGCTGCCGGCTCAGCTTTGCGCACTGATCCACGTTGACTCCACCATCGGTGTCGATCACGATCCGCAGAACCCAGCTACCACCGTCCGAGAGATAGCGCACCGATACAACTTCGCAACCAATTCGCGCGGCAACTCGCTCCGCGATCGGGCGCACCTGTCCGGCGATACCCTCGTTGGCAGCTCGCTGTTTTTCCGTCGACATCGACGTCTCGCGGTGTTTTCTGTGCACAAAGAAAAGAAGCGGGCACGGGGCCCACTTCCGCTGAAGCACCCAGTTTCGTAGTCGGCTAGCTTAGCAAACGCCTTCGACCCCAGCAATTTGGGCAAATACCCATCTTGCCGTCCGTTCGCCTGAGACCAGTCGTGTTCCTGGAATTGCGCCGACAGGCGTGATCGGCAAAGCTCTCCGCCAACTCTGGCCAGTCGAAACGCCCTACAAATATGAGCCACCATGGACTTCATCGCTAGCGCTCTTTCCCACCTCACGTGTAGTCGCTGCGATACTCGACATGAACCCGACGAGATCCACCGCTTCTGCGCGTGCGGCGGCCCGCTATATCCCCGCTATGACCTCGATTCGGTCAGCTGGACTCCGGAGTCGCTCGCGAACCGGCCCGGCGGCCTCTGGCGCTACGCAGATCTACTTCCGGTGCGCGCTCCGGAGCACCGGATCTGTCTCGGCGAGGGCGGCACGCCCTTGCTCCGGTTGGCGCGAATCGGGAACCACATCGGGCTCAACGAACTTCTGGCTAAGGACGAAGGCCTGAATCCCACCGGGTCCTTCAAGGCCAGGGGCCTGTGCCTGGCCGCGAGTCGCGCCCGCGAACTCGGCATCACCACGCTTTCGATTCCAACCGCGGGAAACGCGGGAAGTGCGATGGCAGCCTACTGCGCCCGCGGCGGTATGCGCGCGGTGATCTACGTGCCGCGCGAAACGCCCCCGGAGTTCCTCACGGAGTACCGCGACCTCGGGGCCCAGGTAACGATTGTCGACGGTACGATTTCCGATGCAGGCGCGCGCATGGCTTCGGAGGCGCGAGACGACTGGTTTCCCGTGAGCACGCTTCAGGAGCCCTATCGGCTGGAGGGCAAGAAGACCATGGGTCTAGAACTCGCCGAGCAGCTAGCCTGGCAACTACCGGACGTGATCCTGTATCCGACTGGTGGCGGGACAGGCCTCCTCGGCATGTGGAAGGCTTTCGATGAACTCGAGGCGATCGGCATGCTCGACTCGCGCCGGCCGCGGATGATCGCGGTTCAGGCTGAGGGGTGTGCGCCCATTGTGAAAGCGTTCGAGGCGGGAGATTCGTCCGCAGCGCCGTGGGAAAACGCTACAACGGTGGCCAACGGGCTGCGTGTACCGAAGGCATTCGCAGATCGCGAAATTCTCTCCGTCATTCGCGCGTCAAAGGGCACGGCGATCACAATCGATGACGACGCGATGCTCGCCATGCTCCGACTTCTTGCCGGTGTTGAGGGCATTTACACCGCGCCGGAAGCCGCGGCAACAATCGTGGCGGCTCAACGCCTCGTGGCCGACGGGACGATCCATGCGGACGAGAGAGTCGTTACTTTCCTCACTGGGAATGCCTACAAGTACCTGTCGTCGCTGTAGTCGCGTCGCCGGATAGAATTGGCGCGACGAGCGGGCTGGCCTATCATGAGGTCAGATTCTTCAACCCGGATGAGGCTCCCATGTTTGGTTCGATCGGCGGCACCGAGCTACTCATCATCGTCGTGATCGCTCTCGTGGTCTTTGGGCCCAAACGTCTCCCGGAGCTCGGGCGCACCGTAGGCCGTGGACTGAACGAGTTCCGCCGAGCTTCCAACGACCTCAAACGCTCGCTCGAAGACGAGATCGCCCTGGACGAGCGATCACAGCGTCGGACGACCGAGCTCGACGACGACTAGTCAGGTAGCCGCGGACCGTGAACGGAGATGCCGCGACGGCTGCCCCCGAGGAGCGCGGCAGCGAAGGTCTTCCGGAGATGTCGCTGCTCGACCATCTGACTGAGCTCCGACGGAGATTGGTGGTCAGTGTCATCGCTTTCGTCGCAGCGATGCTCATCTGCTGGGGCTTTTCAGCCCAGCTCTTCGACCTCCTCACCGCGCCCGTCGTGCGGCTCCTTCCCGAAGATGCGGATCGCCTGGCTTTCCTGTCACTGACCGAACCTTTCGTCCTCTACTTGAAGGTGGCGGCGGTCGGTGGCCTCTTTCTTGCCTCGCCCGTCCTGATCTACCAGATCTGGATGTTCGTAGCCCCGGGTCTCTATCGACGCGAACGCCTGTACGCCATCCCCGTTGTGTTCGCTAGCGTGGCCTGCTTCCTCCTAGGAGGCTTCTTCGGCTACCGGGTTCTGTTCCCCGTCATGGCCGAGTTCTTCCTCTCGTTGGGCGCTGACTTTCGGCAGCTCCTCACCGTGAACAGCCTCTTCGGATTCCTGCTTCGAACACTCATCGGCTGCGCCCTGATCTTCGAATGGCCGATCGTGGTGTTTTTCCTAGCTCGCCTCGGCATGCTGACCGCTGGCGGCATGTGGAGAAACTTCCGCTATGCGATCTTGATCATCTTCATCATCGCCGCGGTGGTGACGCCCACTCCGGATTTCGCCACGCAGACCATTCTCGCGATGCCAATGCTGCTGCTGTATGCCGTCGGCATTCTCATCGCCTGGGCAGTTCAGCCGCGTGACGATCTAGACGCGTAGGTCGTCGATCTCGAACTGCGGCTCGAGACGTCCGCGGAACCGGTTCGTCCGCAGCGTCGCCACGAAGTCCACCGTATCGTGACCGACGAGAGCCTCACCGAGGTCAGCCCGGCGCCAGGCCAGCGCCGGAATCGTGGAATCGGCTGACCGCACTTGAAGCTTGAGATGCGCATCCTTAAGTATCTGCGGCGGCCCGGCCAGTCGAACGCCTTCACAGAGGAATCTCGGGCGCGGATTTCCAATGCCGAATGGCGCGAGTCGCTCCAACTCCAGTGCGAGTTCCTTCGTCGCATCGTCCGGATGCAACACGTCATCACATGTCAGAACGGCCTTCAAACTGTCCGAACCAAACTGTGACGCGTGCTCGTTGACGGCCTCGCGAAGCGCGTCGATCCGACTCGCCTTCAATCGAAAGCCTGCCGCCTGCTTGTGGCCGCCAAACGCCTCGAGACACGCGGAGGCTGAGCTGAGAGCGGCGGTGACATCAAAAGCCGGCACTGAGCGCGCTGAACCATAGGCATCCTCGCCTTCGATCGCTACCACCAAGGCGGGACGACCCGTCGTTTCCACCAACCGTGACGCGACGATCCCGATCACCCCTCGATGCCAGCCTTCACCGGCGGCAACAATCACGCTTCCCTCGTCGTCGGCGTGAGCTTCGATTGCGGCGGCCGCTGTGGCCTGCTCGAGCTCACGCCGCTCGGTATTCAGCCGCTCGAGCCTCCCGGCTAGCTCGCGGGCCACGGCGCGGTCCTCGGTCATGAACATCTGAGCAGCGTCGTCAGGATGACCCACACGACCAGCCGCGTTGATACGCGGCGCGAGTCGGAACCCGACATCGCCGGCGGTAACACGTCGGGGGTCGACCTTGGACACCTTCATCAACTCCTGCAGGCCCGGATTGACGGCGCCGGCGAGAGCCCGCAGCCCGTGGATCGCCAGCGCTCGATTCTCTCCACGAAGTGGCACCAGATCGGCGATTGTACCGAGCGCGACGAGTTTCAACATCGACAGCCCGCTCGCCGTCGACCCCGAGCGCTCCAGAACACCACACGCGAGCTTGAAGGCAACCGCGACCGCGGCAAGATCCTGCTCCGGGTAACCGCTGCCCTCCAACCTCGGATTCAGGATGGCGAGAGCGTGCGGAAGCTGATCCTGTGGCAAGTGGTGGTCCGCAATGATGACGTCCATGCCATGTTCAGCTGCGCGTTCACATGCCTCGATCGCCGTGATGCCACAGTCCACGGCCACGACCACCGTGGCGCCGAGCTCTGCTGCCCGATCGATGCCCGCTGGTTCGAGGCCGTAGCCGTCGAGCACTCGATGCGGAAGGATGACCTCGACGTCGCCTCCGAGATGCTTGAGAACCGTTGCCAGGAGAACACTCCCGCTGATTCCGTCTACGTCGTAGTCACCATGGATAGCCACGCGTTCCTGGTCACGAACGGCCCGAAGCAGCCTCTCGACCGCGGTCTCCATCGCCGCGAAGCAGAATGGCGAATGCAGCGCATCGAGGCCCGGCGCCAGGAATTCCTCGGCCGCGGACTGAACGCTCAAACCTCGGGCCACAAGCACGCGAGCGGTCGTCGCGAATAGACCCATCGAATCGCGCAGCCCCAGCGCGGCGGTCTCGTCTACTTCGCGGACTTGCCAGCGCTTACGCGGTGCGACCGGGCCCGTCCAACTACCGGCTTCCGTCGTCACCCGGCGGCAATCGTGCCCATGGCACGGAACTTCTGATAGCGATCCTCGACGAGATCCGCGGCCGATTTCTGCCCGAGCTCGTTCAACTGCCGCTCAAGGACCTCTCGAAGGCCGAGTCCTGCCGCAAGCGGATCCGTGTGAGCGCCGCCCGGCGGCTCAGGTACCACCTCATCGACAAGCCCGAGATCAACGAGGTCCGGCGCCGTGAGACGCAACGCATCCGCTGCTTCCTCGGCGTGATCGGGATCGCGCCACAGGATCGACGAACATGACTCCGGAGAGATCACCGAGTAGACCGCGTGTTGAAACATGTTCACCCGATTGCCCACGCCGATTGCCAGCGCCCCGCCGCTACCGCCTTCACCGATAACCGTGGCGATGATCGGCACCTCAAAGCGGGCCATCTCGCGAAGGCTCACGGCGATTGACTCGGCAACACCGCGCTCCTCAGCACCGGAGCCCGGATAGGCGCCGGGCGTATCGATGAATGTCAGGATCGGCATCCCGAAACGTTCGGCCATCTGCATGATCCGCATCGCTTTTCGGTAGCCCTCCGGGTTCGGCATGCCGAAGTTCCGGTGCAACTTCTGCTTCGTGTTGCGCCCCTTCTGTTGCCCAACGACCGCTACCGAGCGCCCAGCAAACTCCGCAATCCCGGAGACGATCGCCGGGTCATCGCGATATAGCCGATCACCGTGAAGTTCGACGAAGTCGGTACAAATCTGCGCCACATAGTCGAGCGTGTAGGGCCGCCGCGGATGGCGCGCCACGAGGGTCGTCTGCCAGCGCGACAGATTCCCGTAGATGTCGTCCCGCGTCTCTGCCAATTTCTTTTCGAGCCGCTCCAGCCGGACATCCCGTTGCATCGACTCGGGATAGCGGCGCAGTTCCGCGATCTGTTCCTCGATCTCGCGGAGCGGCTTCTCGAATTCTTCGGCTTTGCGGTACATGGCGCAGAAGATTAGCACGCAGTCACAGTGGACTCTTTGCCTATCGCCGCCCCGGCTGAGGCCGGAAAAAGCGGCGTGCGAGACGCCCTGCGCGCATCGCCATGCGCTGAACTGCCGACAGCTCCACCTCAGGGCGTGCCGCCCGTGGGCGGTCGCCCTGTTCGGCTCGCTCCACTGACTGACCACACAGATCGCTCAGCACGAGTTCGAACATCTCGGCGGACTCCGCCTCCCAATTCCAAGCTGCGATGTAGCCCCGAGCTTCCTGTTGCCAGGCCTCAGCCCAAACCCTGGGCCAGGCGCTGCCGACGGACGCATCCTCGGTGAGGTCGCCATGCGCCTCGAACACTCGATCGAGTTCCGTGGCCAGGCTTCCGGCGAGCGCCTTGGCGCGATGTTCGTCATTCTCGAACAGATCGTCCAATGCCGGCATCCCGCGACGCCACTCATTGTGGCGCTGGTGTATGCGACGACGCTCTCGGAAGAACCGCTCCAGGGTTGCGTCAGGAAGCTCGGGCGGTGGCGGCCAGGCCTCGAGGCGAGCCTCGATGGCGTCCGCTGCATCTACGTCGAGATCACTCACCGGAGCAGGACCGCGTCGGCACCGACGATCTCCTCGATCTCGCCCACCAAGGCGTCGGTCGGTTCAACAAACAGGTACCGGTTTGGCGTGATCCGTGCACGGTAATTCGTCGGCTGTGCACCACGGACCTGCACCACGATCGGCGTGTTGCCTCGATGGCGTTCGAGAACCTCTCTGAGACGGCCGGCCACATCGTCCACGAGCTGATCGAGTTGAATGACAACTTCGACGGACTGCGCGGTGGGCTCCTCCTTGGGTGGAGTGATCCCAGTCAAGGATTCGATGGAGGACGCGAGAATACTGGCGTCGTCATCGCCCGTGTCCTTCCGGCCGCGTACCAACAGCACGGCTTCTTCTACCAGAAGCGTGGCGCACTTCTGGTACACCTTCGGGAATACCACCACGCGAGCCTGCCCTTCCATGTCCTCGATCTGAAGAATGGCCATGCGATCGCCCTTCCGAGTGGTCATCTGCCGAATGGAGAGGACCATTCCTCCAATTGCCAGTTCCTTGCGCGCGCGGGCGGACGCAATCCCCACGGTCGTGGTGTCCGCGTGAGTGTCGAGCTGCTCGGCGTATCGCTGCAACGGGTGTCCGCTTACGTAGAAACCTAGCGACTCCTTCTCGGCCGCCAGCATGTCCCGCTCGGTCCATGGCTCCGGGATTCGCCCGAGCGGCACGGGTTCGGTATCGCTGGAGCCTTCCATCCCGTCCAGTAGAGAACCCTGGCCCGTCGCGAGGTCGCGTTGCTTCTGTTGGCCGGCCTGCAACGCACCCTCGAGCTGAGCTTCGAGGAGCGCGCGGGTGCTCCTCGCGTCGATCTCGGGATCGGGGACCAGGCTGTCCATAGCACCAGCCTTGAGCAGACTCTCCAGCGTCTTTCGATTGATTCCGCTGCGGAGATCGACCTTCTCGCAGAACTGCACGAGGTTGCGGAACTCACCTACGCGTTCACGGGCCTCGATGATGATCTCGACCGCGCCTTCGCCGACGCCCTTGATGGCCGCCAGACCAAAACGGATGTCCTCACCCACCGGCGTGAAGTGAACCTGTGACTCATTGATATCGGGCGGCAGCACCTTGACGCCCATGCCACGGCATTCGTTGATGTACTGAACGACCTTGTCGGTGTTGCTTTCCTCGTTGGTTAGCACTGCGGCCATGAAGTGGACCGGATAGTTCGCCTTGAGAAATCCGGTCTGGTAGGCGAGCAGCGCATATGCCGCGGAGTGCGACTTGTTGAAGCCGTATCCAGCGAACTCGACAATCAGGTCCCAGATCTTCTTCGCCGGCCGCGCCGGCACTTCCTTGGCCTCGCACCCTTCTAGAAACTGCTTGGCCATCGACTCCATGACCTCGGGCTTCTTCTTCCCCATCGCCTTCCGCAGGATGTCGGCCTGTCCCAGCGAGAAGCCCGCCAGGGCGGCGGCGATCCGCATCACCTGCTCCTGGTACACGATGACCCCGTAGGTCTCCTGCAAAATGTCTTCGAGTTGTGGCAGCTCGTAGATCACCTGCGACGGATCGCGCTTTCTCTCGATGTATTCGTCGATCATTCCCGAACCGATGGGACCGGGACGATAGAGCGCGTTCATCGCAATCAGATCATTGAGCTCCGACGGTTTCAGCTTCTTCAGGTACTCGCGCATGCCCGAGGATTCGAACTGGAAAATCCCTGACGTGTTCCCTTTGGCAAACAGTCGGTAGGTCTTCTTGTTGTCGAGCGGGATGTCATCGGCCGTGAAGGGTTTCCCCTTCTCGCGCGATATTGAACTGAGGGCGTCGTGCACCAGTGTGAGCGTGCGGAGGCCGAGGAAATCCATCTTCAGCAGGCCGATGGCTTCCACGTCGTTCATCGGGAACTGGGTGGTGACGAGCTGCGCCATCTCGTCTTTGCCACCGGGCGCCTTGTAGAGCGGCACGTACTCGGTGAGCGGTTCATCAGAGATCACCACGCCCGCAGCGTGGGTCGAAGCGTGTCGAATCTGGCCTTCGAGACCTTCGGCAAGCTCGACAAGCCGCGCTACCTGCTCGTCCTCATCGATCGCGTCGCGAAGATCCTCGTTGCTTTCCTTCGCTCCGGCGATCGTGGCGCCGAGATCGGCGGGAATCATCTTGGCGACCTTGTCGACATCCCCGAACGACATCTCGAGGGCACGGCCGACATCGCGAATCGCGGCTTTTGCCGCCATCGTTCCAAACGTGATGATGTGGGCAACGCGATCGTGGCCGTACTTCTCCGCCACGTACTCGATCACCTCACCCCGGCGGCGCATGCAGAAGTCGATATCGATATCCGGCATGCTGATACGTTCGACGTTGAGGAAGCGCTCGAACACCAACCCGTAGTGCATGGGATCGACGTCGGTAATTCCCATTGCATAGGCCACCAGAGATCCGGCCGCGCTTCCGCGTCCGGGCCCAACCGGGATCCGCTGCTCCTTGGCGAATCGGATGAAGTCCCAGACGATCATGAAATAGCCAGGGAACCCCATCTCGCGAATCACCCCGACCTCATAGTCGAGTCGCTGCAGGTAATCCGGCGGCGCGGGACCCGAGCCGTTCCCGTAGCCCAGCGCGAGCATCCGCTCGTCGAAGCCCTGGCGAACGGTTGCCTCGAAATAGTCGTCGAGCGTGTAGCCATCAGGCACCGGAAAGTTGGGCAAGTGATGGCCCTCGAAACTGAGCTCCACGTTGCACCGCTCAGCGATCTCGGCAGTCGCCCCGAGTGACTGAGGGACCTCGCGGAATACCTGCGCCATCTCATCCGGAGTCTTTACGTAGAACTCCTGGTTCGGGAACTTCATGCGACCGGGCTCGTTGATTCCCTTGCCGGTCTGAATGCAGAGCAACACGTCGTGGGGCGCGCTGTCTTCCTGCCGCAGGTAGTGGCAATCGTTGGTCGCCACCAACGTCAGGTTGAACTCCTGCGCGAGCCGCACGAGGTCAGGGTTGATCCGACGCTGCTCGTCGAGGCCCTGGTCCTGCAATTCAACGTAGTAGTTGTCGCGCCCGAATATCGCGATCATCTCGCCAACTACCCGCCGAGCCCCATCCATGTCGCCATTGAGGAGGCATTGGCTGACCTCGCCCGACAGGCACGAGGTCGTCGCAATGAGCCCGTCGCTGTGCTCGGCCAGGAGATCGCGGTCGATCCGCGGCCGGTAGTAGAAGCCCTCGAGGTAGCCGACGCTCGAGAGCTTCAGGAGATTGCGATATCCCTGCAGATTCTTGGCGATCAGCAGCAGGTGGCTTGCGTATCCACCCCGCGGGCCCGTGGTCTTCGAATCCCTGGCCCCCGGGGCAAGGTAGGCCTCCATCCCGATGATCGGCTTGATGCCCTTGGCCTTGGCCGCACGATAAAACTGGATCGCGCCGAACATGTTGCCGTGGTCGGTCATGGCGACCGCCGGCATCCCCAGTTCGACGCACCGGTCCATCAGCAGGTCGATGCGTGTTGCGCCGTCCAACAACGAAAAATTCGTGTGGTTGTGGAGATGGACGAAGCGCGAGCCGGCATCTGAACACATGATCGCTGCACTATAGCGTTCTCGCGGGCGGGCGTCGCACTAGGCTGCCCTTGCCGCTGAGCGCCCCCTACAGCATCGAGTCAGGTCCGACGTCTACAACAAGATCACGCGGCATCCGGCGCGCGTCGTTCAGTCGCGCGAGCGCCTCGGACAAGACGGGCGGGAGCTCGGCTCGAGTTCGAGTCTTGATCAGAACCTGGAGACGGTACTTCCCCCGCAACCGAGCGATGAGGGGCTGCGCAGGTCCCAAGATGCGCGCGGTAGACCCGCTGGTGTCGCGGAGTGCCTGCGCCAGATTGTCGGCGTCCCGCCTCACGTCAGTGGCAACCTTGCCGCGGCAAACGCAGAGCGCCAAGGCGCTGAATGGCGGGTAAGCGAGGCGACGCCGGAACTCGATCTCGCGATCATAGAAAGCGCCATAATCGTGGGCCAACGCCGTCTCGATCGCATAGTGATCCGGTTGATGAGCCTGCAGGATTACCTCTCCTGGGAGGTCCCCGCGTCCGGCGCGGCCCGCAACCTGGGTCAGCAGCTGAAAAGTACGCTCGCCTGCGCGGAAGTCAGGGACGCCCAACGACGCGTCGGCGGCCACCACGCCAACGAGCGTGACTGACGGGAAGTCGTGACCTTTGGCCAGCATCTGCGTACCCACCAGGATGTCGATCTCGCCGCGAGCGAAGCTCGCCAGAATACGCGCATGTGCGCCGCGTCTCTGTGTCTGGTCCGCATCGAAGCGCTGTATCCGCGCGCCGGGGAACCGCTTCTCCAACGCTTCCTGCAATCGTTGTGTCCCCTGCCCGACGTCGTGAAGGGCGGTAGCACCGCACTGCGCACAAAGCTTCGGCACTCGCTGCCGCTCACCGCAGTAGTGACACATCAATACGCCCGCCTGGCGATGGTAGGTAAGGCTCACCGCGCAGTTGGGGCATTCGCCACGATCGCCACACACCCTGCATACGATCGCGCTCGCGAAGCCCCGCCGATTGAGCATCACGAGCGCTTGCTCGCCACGCTCCGCCCGCTGGGCGAGCCCATCTTCGAGACGACGCGAGACCAAAGATCGGCCTACCTCGCTCCACTCCGTCCGCATGTCAACCAGTTCGGTGGCCGGCAGTTCGCGAGTGCCCACCCGTGCCGGCATCGTTGCCAGTTGCCACGTCCCCTCCGAGGCAGCACGGAAGCTCTCAATCGCGGGAGTGGCCGATCCCATGACCGCTGCTGCGCCCTCGATCTCAGCGCGCCACAGCGCCACCTCTCGTCCGTGGTATCGCGGCCGTTCCGCTTGCTTGTAGGCCGAGTCCTGCTCCTCGTCGAGCACCACGAGGCCGACTCGCTCAACCGGACTGAACGCCGCCGATCGCGGCCCTACGACGACGCGCGCGAGACCCGAACGCAAACGCCACCAGGCACGGGCGCGCGCGCCTGTGGACATGCCCGAGTGAAGCACGAGCACCTGCTTGCCGAGCACCGCTCGGGCGCGGCGTTCCAGCTGCGGCGTGAGTCCGATTTCCGGAACCAGGAGAAGAACGCCGCGATCCCTGCGGACCGCCTCTGCGGCGGCCCGAAGATAGACCTCGGTCTTCCCGCTGCCTGTGATGCCGTGGAGGAGAACCGGGCGAGGATCTCCGCCGTCGAGACGTTCGATCAATATCTCGAGAGCTGTCTCCTGGTCCGCCGTCAGATCGAAGGTCCCTGCACCATCCGCAGGCAGACTTGGCAATGCCGCTTCCGGCCGAACGTCGCTTTCGCGCCGAATAACACCCTTCTTCGAGAGCCCAACCATGATGGCTCTCGACACGCCCAGCCGTGCGATCAACTCGCGCTCTGGTTGCCACTCTTGCGCCTGTTCCCTGAGCGGCTGCAGTACCGCAGCTTGTCGGGGCGCCCTTCGCGTTAGCTCACCAGCCTCATCAACCGACAACCCCGCCCAACGCACGAGAACCTGCCGCGCGCCGGGCGCGCCGCCACCGCTCTCGTCTGCGATCTCGACCAAGCCCGCATCGCGGAGCAAGAGCAGGTTCGCGTGTACCGGAGTTCCGCGGAATCTCTTCTCCAACTGATGGGCGGAGGTTTCGCGATCTGCTGAGAGCCCCTCGTGCAGAGCTACCGCAGCGGCTACCGGCGCAGCCGTCCCGGCCAGACGTCGAACCCGTCGCCCGCCCACCTGGTCACCGCCCGCGGGCAGGCAAGCGGCCAGCACCTCGCCAACCCCGACGACGTATGCCTCGGCTACCCGGGTCGCAAGTTCCAGCAGTGGCTCGATAACCACCGGAGCGGCATCCAGAACGTCCTCCACTTCACGAATTCGCCGAGGGTCCAGGCCGGGCGGCGCGCCATCGAAGACGCGCAGGACAACCCCCGTAAGCTGCCGACCAGCGAAGCGAACTCGGACGCGCCCACCGCGCACTGGCAGGCGTTCGTACTCGGAGGCGATCGAGTACGTGAAGATCTCGGTGACCGGGACCGGGATCGCCACCTCGACGTGCCGGCCCGTCGCCGGATACAACGAGGGCTGGATCAGACTTGTCACGGGCGGTGCGAGCGCTGCGTCACTGCTGCCCGATGCCCAACTGTTGCATCACCGCCTGCATGTCCGCCCAGGTCTTACCCTTGTCTTCCGGTGTGCGGAGAAGATACGCCGGGTGGTAGGTACAGATGACGGGGATGCCGTTCCACTCGTGCACCCGGCCGCGCATGCGACCGAGCGGTGCGTCTGTTGCAAGTATCGCCTGCATAGCAACGCGTCCAAGGACCACGATCATCTCCGGTGATACCAGATCAACCTGCTGCATCAGGTACGGACGGCATGCCGCCAATTCGTCTTCTGCCGGATTGCGGTTGTGAGGCGGTCGGCACTTCACGGTGTTGGCGATGTAGACATCCTCGCGGCGTAGTCCCATGGCTTCGATGATCTTGTTGAGCAGTCGGCCCGCCGCGCCGACGAAAGGTTCGCCCTGAATATCCTCGTCACGACCCGGCCCCTCGCCGATGAACATCAGACGCGCATCCGGATTGCCAACGCCCCAGACTACGTTCGTGCGTTCCTCACAAAGACGACAGAGTTGGCAGTCGCGAGCCGCCGCTGCCAACGTCTCTAGTGTCAGAGATTCGCCCGATGGAGACTGGCCCCCAGCGGTTGGTGACGAAAAGGTCTGGAGATCAGAGTCATTCGTCGCCAGCTTCACCTCTTGCTTTGCCGGCTCGGAGCGGCGCACCCCCCAAACGCCCTCCGCCTCAAGGCGCCGCAGATGTTGAATCGCCTGGTCACGAGCTGCGGAGTCACTCATGGACACCCGCGCTCCGCGCTCGCAGAATCTCGGCCCAGATCTGGGTGGCGATAACATCCTTGGGGGCTCGGCCGAACTGAGCCACCTGGCCCCGGGAATCGATAATCGCGACCGAGTTGTTCTCCCCGCCCATCGCGTCGGCAGGCCCGCCTATCGTGTTGGCCACGATCAGATCGCAACCTTTGTCGGCGAGTTTGCGCGCAGCCCGTTCCGCAACGTCGTCGCTCTCAGCCGCAAAGCCCACCAGATAGGGACGCGGATCGCGATCGGCGACGGTCCTGAGGATGTCCACTGTGCGCTCGAGGCTCAGAACAAGACCGTCGTCATTGTCCTTCTTCAACTTCTCGCCCGATGGATTGACGGGAGCAAAGTCAGCTACCGCGGCACACATGATCGCAATGTCGGTCCTCATCACGTGTTCCTCGACCCGCTCGAACATCGCGGCCGCGCCCACCACATCAATCCGCTCGACACCCGCAGGTGTTGCCAACGAGACCGGTCCTGCCACGAGCTTTACTGAAGCGCCGCGATGGATGGCCTCCTGAGCGAGCGCGAAGCCCATCCGTCCACTTGAGCGATTGGTGAGACCGCGGGCTGGGTCTGCAGCCTCGTAGGTTGGTCCCGCGGTGATCAGGACGCGCTGGCCCGTCAGGTCGCGAGGCAACACGCCGAAGCGCAAAGCGCGTGTCGCAGCCTGAACAACTTCCCCTGGCTCGCTCATTCGCCCGGGGCCCTGCCGACCCGACGCAAGCGCGCCGGTATTGGGGCCCACGATTCCGACGCCGTCACCTAGCAGTCGGTCGAGATTCCTCTGCACGGCTGGATGACGATACATATCGTCCTCCATCGCCGGCGCGACGAGTGTGTCAGCTGCGTTGGCCAGGTACAGCGTGGAGGCAAAATCGTCGGCCACCCCGTGAGCCATCTTCGCCACGAAGTCAGCCGTGGCAGGCGCCACACAAAAGAGATCAGCCCACTCGGCCCACCGAACGTGCGGAACGTCCTCTGGGTTGCCATCGTCGAAGAGGCTCGTGATGACGGGATTCCCAGAGAGCGCAGCGAAAGTTACCGGGCCCACGAACCGTGTGGCCGCGCGCGTCATGGCGACACGGACGTCGAGCCCATGGTCGCGCAAACGTCGCACGATCTCGCAGGCCTTGTAGGCCGCGATTCCACCAGTGACGGCAAGCACCACGTGCTTGCCCGCGAGGCTTTTCGAAGTAACCGCCGGGCCGGCGTTCACTCTTCCTCGTCGGCTCCGTCGGTGGAGGCCATCACCAGGTCGCTGGATTCGTCGCCGATTTTCCACGGAACGAGACCAGCCTCGACTTCGTCGATCGCGAGCGTGCTGTACTTCCGCGCGTCGGATTCGATCTTCGGTCGGGCGCCGCGCATCAACTGGAGGCAGCGCTGCGCGGCAACTTCCACAAACAAATACTCGCTCTGGGGCTTACTCATCGAACTCTCCATGTCGTTGCGACTCGCTTAGGCGTCAGCCGAGGCGGCGCGAAAATCAGCAAGTAATTGTTCCGCATCCGCTTGCCGGCGGCGTTGTCGACAGCGCTCTGCGTTGACGATCGCCACGAGTTCCTGAACGGCAAGCTCAAAGTCATCGTTGATGATCACGTAATCGTAGCTCACATACTCGGCGATTTCGTGCTCCGCGACGCGAAGTCTCTCCGCCCGCCCCTCCCCGCCACCGAGACCATCGCGACCGTCGAGTCGCTCGATCAGTGCTTTGCGCGACGGAGGCAAGACAAAGATAGTCACCGCATCGGGCAACATTCGGCGTACCGCGGCAGCACCCTGAACGTCGATCACCATGAGCGCATCGTTCCCGCCCAGCTGGATGCGCTCGATCTCCGCCCGCGGTGTCCCATAGAGGTGGCAATGGACGGTTGCCCATTCGAGAAACCCGTCGGCAGCCACGGTGGCTTCGAACGCAGGCCGGTCCACGAAGAAGTAGTCCACCCCATCGGTTTCGTGAGACCGCGGCGTGCGCGTGGTGTGCGAGATCGTACGAGTGATGTTCGACACACCCGCAAGCAACCGGTCCGCGAGACTCGTCTTGCCCGCCCCTGATGGAGCCGACACGACGAAACTTGCCGGAATGGCGTCATTCAACGTTCTGCACCTGCTCGCGCATGCGTTCCAGTTCGGCCTTCAGCCCGACGATTGCGTCGGTGACTCCCAGATCTTTCGTCTTGGAACCGATCGTGTTGAGCTCGCGATGAATTTCCTGCACCACGAATTCCAACGTCCGGCCTACTGCCTCGTCGGAGGTCAAGAGCGTCTCGGTCTTGTCGAGATGCGAGCGCAGGCGGACGATCTCCTCGGTTACATCGGCCCGCTCGGCGAGATGTGCAGCCTCTTGCACGATCCGATCTTCATCAGGAGTTGCGGACGTCTCGTCGAGCAATTCGCTGATCCGCTGACGCAACTGCTCGCGGATTCGCGTGGGTACCTGGTCTGCAACGGTGGCGATCCCCTCTATATCCGACCGCATTCCGGCAAGGCGGCCGAGCATGTCGTCGGCAAGATCCTGGCCCTCTCGATTGCGCATTTCGTCAAAAGCCAGGAGCGCAGCTTCCACGCCTTCACTCAGGAGCGCGTCAGCAGCATCGTCCTGGTCGTCCGGCGTCTCGGCCCCGAGAACACCCGGCAACTGCACCAAGTCCGCCGCGCTGGGCTTGGCGAGTCCGTGTTCCTCAGAAATCGAGGCGAGCTCCTTGGCCCAGGCGGCGGCGATCTCACGGTCGAGATGCACACCTGAAGCACTCGTCCCGCTGACAGAAATGGTGACGTCCACCTTGCCGCGCTGCACGCGGTCCTGGACCAGCTTCCGGACGCGCTCTTCGAACCCGGCCAGTTCGGCTGGCGTGCGCACGGACACCCGACAGAACCGATGGTTCACGCTTCGTATCTCGACAGTGACGCGCAGCGCGTCTCCGATGGCCTCCGCACGGCCGTGCCCGCTCATTGATTTGATCATGGGCGCGTCATGTTAGCAGTATCGCCCGGGCCCGTTCTGAGGCCTCGTTGATACGCTCTTCCAGGGTGCGATCCACTTCCGGAAGCTCTCCACTCGGCGTGTCTTTTGGCACCCAGACGTGCCTGCCGTAGACGAATACACCCCGCGCAAACGGCTGCGGAATTAGCATCTTGTCCCAGCTACCAGCGCGCCAGGCGCGCGTGCAGCCGAACGCGACCGGGAGCAAGGCCGCGCCCGTCGCTCGCGCCACCCACCCTGCGCCCGGTTGCACCACCTTCGCGGGGCCACGAGGCCCATCAACTGTGATCCCAAGATCACTGCCGCGACGTCCTGCCGAGATCAAACCTCGCGCGGCGTTCGCGCCGCCGCGTGACGACGATCCGCGCACCGGTTCAACGCCAAGTCGGCGGAACAGTTCCGCGGTGTATTCACCGTCGTCCGACTGCGAAATTGGCACCACCGTTGGCGGCCTGAACTGGACCCACGGCATCATCGCGAGCTGCTCGTGCCAGAAGCAATAGATCACCGGTCTGCCGTTGTCCGGCAGCGCCGACGAGTCACCCTCACGACGCAGCCGCATGGTCCGTCGAACGAACTTCAGATACGCGGCCCCAACGCGTGGAACCAACGCAGATGCCAGGCGACGCCCGACACTCTTGTCAGTCGACACGGATCAATTTCCTAGCGAGAAACCCGCATCGGCGGAGGCGGCGAAGTGCATCGCGTAGAGCCGCTGATAGGGCCCCATCCGGGCAAGCAGTTGATCGTGCGTTCCCTGTTCGACGACCGCACCTCCATCGATTACGACGATCAGATCCGCGTTCTGAATCGTCGACAGGCGGTGCGCGATGATCAACGTGGTGCGGCCTTCCATCAAGTTCACGAGGGCACTCTGGACCTGACGGTCGGAGCGCACATCGAGGTTGCTGGTGGCCTCGTCGAGAATCAGGATCGGAGCGTTCTTCAACAGTGCACGCGCGATCGCAATCCGCTGGCGCTGCCCGCCGGAAAGGCGTAGGCCACGCTCGCCGAGCACCGTGTCGTAGCCGTCCGGCAATGCCTCGATGAAGTCGTGCGCGAACGCAGCCTCTGCCGCCGTTCGAACAGCCGCATCCGTGACGCCGGGCTGACAGTAGGCAATGTTGGCGCGCACCGAATCGTTAAACAGAATCGTCTCCTGGGTCACCACCGAGATCTGACTCCGAAGATCGACGAGCCGGATGTCCTGCAGGTCGACGCCGTCGACACAGACGCGCCCGGATGTCGGCGTATGGAAGCGCGGAATGAGGTTGGCCAGCGTGGTCTTGCCGGCGCCCGATTCGCCAACGAGAGCGACTGCCGAGCCCGCCGGCACGGAAAGATCCACACTGTGCAGTACGTCGCGCGTCGGGCCGCCATCGTCATAACTGAACCCAACATTCTCGAACTTGATCCCTTGGACAAGCGGAGGCATCGGTTCGGTGCCGGGAGGCGCGATCAAGGACGTTTCCTGGGCATCCCAGTCCTCCGACCCGAGCAGGGGCTCGATCGGAGCGTCGAGGATCTCAAACAGGCGATCGGCAGCCGCTGCCGCGGCCTGCACCCTCACGTTCGCCGTGCTCAGTCGCCGGATCGGCGCATAAGTACCAAAGGCCGCAAGGAGGAATGACCCAAACTGCCCGAGGGTGAGCCCCCCTTGACTGATCCTCCACGACCCGTACAACAACACGCCGGCACCGGCGCAGGCCCCGATGAACTCCATCAATGGTGAACCGAGCGCCGCCAATCGCTCCGCGTGGAGTGAATGACGGTAAAGACGCTCCGAGGAGCGCCTGAATTTCTCGGTCTCGGCGTGCTCCATACCAAACGCCTTGACCACGCGAATTCCCTGGAGCGTCTCCTGCAAGAGCGCCGACAGGTCACCGAGTCCACGCTGAGCCTCGCGGCTCGCTCGGCGCAGTCTCTTTCCGAGTCGATCGATGACAAAGACCAGTAGCGGAGCCGCGGCGAGGACTACGAGCGCGAGCAGCCAGTCACGCCAAAACATGAGTCCCAGCAGCGCCACAAGAGTAAGTGTCTCGCGAAGCAAGTCAACGAATACCCTTGTGAGGGCTTCCTGAATGGCCAGCACGTCGCTGGTCACGCGCGACATCAGCCCACCGATCGAGCGCGAATTGTGAAATCCCAACGGCAGGAACTGCAGGTGGCGGTAGACCTCCACACGCAGATCGCGAACCACGGCGAAACCCACGCTGCCCATGAGATAACTCGACAGATAGCGAGCGATTCCGAGCGAGAGGTACAGCAGGACGAGCACGCCGGCGAGCATGCGAACGAACGCCAGATCAGCGTCCTGAACAAGGGTCCGATCGAGCAAAGGCTCGAACAGCCAAAACACTGCGAAAGTCGCCGCGGCGACCCCTCCCATCGCGACAACGGCTCCAGCCATCCGCGTAGAGTGCGGTTTCACGAATCGCGCCAGCCGCTTGAGATTGCTCATCCGTGATTGTCCGTGGCCATCGCGGGCTCGATCTGTTCGATAACTGCTTGAGCGGCCCGGCGGGACGCACCCGGTTCGCCCAGGCGCGAACGAACTTCCTTCAAGAACTCGACACACTCCGAGCGCGCGGGGCCCCCTTCCGAGAGAGTCTTCAGATGAGCCGCGATCGTCTCCGGGGTGACGTCGTTCTGCAGGAGCTCAGGTACTCCTCGTCGCCCCGCCACGACATTGGCCAGGGCGATATCTGAGATGCGCACCAGTGACTTTCCGAGATTGTAGGTGAGCCAGGATGTCCTGTAAACGACCACCTCGGGGACTCCGGCCAGTGCCGTTTCCAGCGTCGCCGTGCCGGAGCACACCGCGGCGACGTGCAGATGCCCCAGAAGGTCCTGATAGCTCTCCTCCACTACGTGAACGTGTGCGCGGGCCGAAGGACTCAGGCCAGCCAGAGGCACATCAAACGTGTCGCGCTCCACAGCAGCTGCCCGCGGAATGACGACCTCGTATCCACCTTCGGCCAGCATGAGCTCCGCAGCACCAAGCATCGGCGGGAGCAGCCGCTCCACCTCGCGCTGTCGACTGCCCGGCAACAGGCCCAGCCAGCGGGCATCGGGATCCAGTCCGTGGCGCGCGGCAAACTCGGCGCGTGGCACCGCCGCGTGCGTCTCGTCCAATAGTGGGTGTCCGACGAAATCGACCGGCACGCCGGCGGCGGAATACAACTCCTCCTCGAAGGGAAGAATGACGAGCATGCGATCGACGAGACGCGCCAGCTTGTTAACCCGGCCAGATCGCCAGGCCCAAACCTGTGGGCTGATGAAGTACGTGATCGGCACATCTGGGCAGCGTCGCCGCAGCCGCCGTGCCAGCACCATGTTGAAGTCTGGATAGTCGACCAGCACCACCCCAACGATCGGGCGTGACTCAACGGCCGCCAGGATGCGGTTCATCGCACGCCGAATCTCACCCAGGTGAGACAGAACTTCCGTGATCCCGACCACAGCGATGCCACGATAGTGCTGCAGCAGCTCGACACCCGAGGCGTCCATCCGATCGCCACCAACTCCCACCACCTGCAATGACGGGTCGAGAAGTCTAAGTTGGTCGACCAGTGCCGCGCCGTGCGCGTCGCCGGAAGCCTCCCCCGCGACGATCAGGAGCTCACGTGGAGGTGCGCTAGACGTCACGCGCGCCTACGCTGCCCGTCAGTGCGGGTAGGCCCATGGCCTCCAGCGCCTCGATTGCGCGGGTGCGCTGTCGGTAGGGCGCCATCACGTGAGTGCCGGCTGCCACTCCGGGAAGCGAGCCGAGTAGTTCCGCGGCGATCCGAAGTCCTTCGGTGGCGGGCGATGTCGCCACGCGCATGCGCTCTCGCACCTGGTCGGGAATCCGGATACCTGGAATCTCGTTGTGCAGGTAGTCGGCGTGCTCCGCGGATCGCAGTGGGAGAACACCCACCACGACCGGAAGCAGGCCACGCAAACGATCGGTGAAGTCGGCCACTTGCTCGAGTGCAAACTGCGGTGGCGTCATCGCCGCCACCGCGCCCGACGCTGCGGCCCGCTGAAGACGTTCGATTTCTACGTCCACCGGAGCCCCGGGATCTCCGGCCACGATGGCGACGAAGCTCGTGGGATCCCCGATCGAATTCTCCGCCAGATCCTGCCCCCGATTCATAGCATCCAGAATTCTGACCAGGCCGTCCGTGCCTACATCCGACAGAGTCCGCGTGGTCGGATAGTCACCCAGGTTCGCCGGATCGCTGGGAGCCGCGAAGACGTTACGGATACCCAACACGTGGGCAGCGAGCAGGTCGGACTGAATACCCAGCATGTTCTTGTCGCGCGTATGGAACGGCAGCACGCATTCAACGTCGAGCTCGTCCTGAAGTCTGTGCGCCATTACCAGCGGATGAACGACCAGCCGTGAGCTGAGCGCGTCGGAGAGCATGAAAGTATCGACACCCAGGTTCAGAATGCTGCGCGCGTAATCGACAACGTCGCCGAGCTCGTGGTCACGCGGCAATTCCAGGTCAACCGCGACAACGAAATCGCTGTCGAGACGACCTGCTACGCGCGACCGCTGCGACACAGGGGTGGGCTCATGGATTTCCGCATCGGCCCGCACAACCCGGGCCTGCTGTCGAGCTGCTGGCGTCGCCGCGTCGCGTAGAGCCTCAGCCATCGCGGCGATGTGCGCGGGTGTCGAGCCACAGCATCCACCCACGATCGTCGCGCCAGCCTCCGCAATCTGGCGTGCATATCGCGCCATGTATTGCGGTTCGGCGTGATAGCGCACTGTGCCGTCTACCAGTCTGGGAAGGCCAGCTGTTGGCATCGCGGACAAGGGCAAGTCGGCGTGCTCTGCCATGCGCTCGATGATGTCGACCATGCGCTGCGGCCCGACTGTGCAGTTGGCACCGACAGCGGTTGCCCCTGCTGCCTTGGCGCGCGCGACAACTTCATGAGGCAACTCACCCATGAGAGTGGTGCCGTCTTCCGTGAACGTCTTGTGCACCACGATCGGCAAGTCACACCCGAGACGTACGCCCTCGAGTGCGGCCTCGAACTCCTCGAGATCGGAAATCGTCTCCACGAAGATGCAATCCACTCCGCCTTCGGCAAGGGTCTCTGCCTGCTCCCGGAAGACCTCGACAGCAGCGGCACGCTCGACCGGCCCTAGTGGCTTCAATGCCGCGCCAATCGGACCGATCGACCCCGCAACGTAGCAACGCCCAGCGCTCGCTTGCCGCGCGAGCCTGGCCGACGCGATGTTGATGCGCCGAAGGTCGGCCGCGAGACCTAGAGAATCCAGCTGCAGTCGGTTGGCGCCGTAGGAATTCGTCGTAAGGATTTCCGCGCCGGCGTCGGCATATTCGCAATGTACGCGCTCGATTACCTGCGGCGCGGAAACACACATCTCCGCGAAGGCACGATCCAGTGACGCTCCCTGCTCATGCAGGTAGGTACCAATAGCGCCGTCAGCGAGGATCAATCCTTCGCCGAGTCGCTCGCTGAAAGAAGGTGTTCTGCGCATGCGGATAGCAACCTGGCTACCGGATTGGGAGGTTCGCGCCGTGCCTCCGTAGAGTACCCGATCCCCTTCCGTCAGGGTTGCTTAGGCGGGTTTGTTAGCCCCGGCGGGAGCGCCTACCGTGCTACCATCGGCCCATCGCCGAGCCAGCCTCCGGCACGGCTCCCTAGATGCACCCAGCGGATGCACGTCTGTATTGACTACCGCCCTGCCCTCCGCGAGGGCACGGGCGTCGGCACCTACGTTCGCGGACTCCTCGGCGGCCTCGTGCGTCGCCACCCGGAGACCACCTACACGGCGTTTTCTGCGTCGTGGAGGGATCGCCTTGAATTGCCGACGGACCTCACCGGTGTCACGCCAGCGGATGCCCGGATTCCGGTGCGTCTCCTCGACAAACTCTGGCATAGCTACCAGCGACCGGGCGTTGAGCGATGGGCTGGTGCGATTGATGTTGCGCACTCACCCTCTCCGCTGGCACTTCCATCGAGCCATGCGGCCGAAATCGTCACCATCCACGACTGCTACTTCCTGCGCGAACCGGATCGAATGAGTGGCGTCGTGCGCCGTGACTACGTGCCCTTGGCACAGGCTGCAGCCGCACGCGCTGAGGCGATCCTCACGGTGTCGGAAACAACGCGCAACGAGGTCATCGAGCTGCTCGGCGTGGCACCTGAACGCGTACACGTCACCTACAACGGAGGCGGTGACAACTATTGCCCCGTTGCCGGCGCTCGAGAAAAGGTCCGCGCAAAATTCGGAATCGAGCGCCCTTTCGTATTGTTCGCCGGCCGCCGCGAGTATCGGAAGGATCTCCCCACTCTCCTGGCCGCGTTCGATCGCCTACTCCAGCGGTACAACGATCTCGAGCTCGTCCTGGTCGGCCCCGCGGGCGACGCATGGGACTCCACGTGGGCCACGGCTCCTTCCGCGGTGCAGGCGCGGACGACAACGATGGAGCACCAGACCCAGCAAGACCTCGAACTGCTCTATGGCGCCGCCCAGGCGCTGGTCCTGCCTTCGCTCTGGGAAGGCTTCGGGTTGACCGGCATCGAGGCGATGGCCTGCGGCACACCCGTCGTTGCCGCCGAAGCTGGCGCGATGCCGGAGGTATACGGCGATGCAGCCGAGTGGTTCCCCGCTGGCGAGCACGACGCGCTCGCGCACGCTCTCGATCGAGTACTCAGCGATGAAGACCGCCGGAAAGAACTGATTGGGGCCGGACATGCACGCGCGGATCTCTACACCTGGGACGCCTGCGCCGAAGTGACTCATGCGGTGTATAAGGATGTGCTCCGTTGAGAGTCGCCGTGGATGTGCGCGAACTTGAAGGACGTCCTACCGGTGTCGGCCGGGTGATTCAGGGACTTCTCGGGGCCTGGCCGGTCGACGAACTCGCGTTGATCTCGCAGCGGCGTATCGGCCTGCCGCCCGAACTCGTGGCCCGCGGAAGAATCGAGCAGGTCGTCGTGGAGAAGGCGGCCTCGCTACCGGGCGCGCTATGGGAGCACTTGGTTCTTCCCGGTGTAGTTCGCGATACCAACTCCGACGCCTTGCTCGCGCCCAACTACAGCATGCCGATCGGCGCCCGCATACCGACTGCGGTGTGCATGCACGACTGTGCGCCGTTTGCTCTCCGTGATGAGTTCTCTGCTCGCGAGGGCTTCCGAAGGCGGTGGAACGCTCGACATGCTGCGCGCAACGCGAGCTTTCTATTCATGGGAACCGACTTCGCCGCGACCGAGGCAGTCCGTTATCTCGGCTGCGCACCCGATGCCTGCCTCGTGGCGCCCTGGGGACTCACGTCGGGGTTCGCGGAAGTGCCACCCGGAGCAGTAGAAGACGTCAAGCAGCAGTACGGAGTCGACGCGAACACGATTCTCTTTGTGGGCTCCGGCTTCGGCCGCCGAGACCTTCCTTCACTCGTCCGCCGCGTCGAGAGAGTCGCCGCCGAGAGGCCCAGCGCAACGCTGGCCGTCGCCGGCCGCGGACACGACCGCGCCGCGCATTCCCCCTTCGTGACGCCGCTTGGTTTCGTTCCCGAGATCCGACTGGCTGCTCTCTTTTCGGCGGCCGGACTTGTGGTCTACCCGTCGGCCTATGAGGGTTTCGGATTGCCGGTTCTCGAAGCCCTCGCTTCTGGAACGCGTGTGATCGCCACCGACGCGACGGCGTTGAGCGAGGTATTCGCAGGGCGCGCCACCCTCGTCCCGCACGAAAATGATGACGCCTGGGTTGCGGCCATCAATGCGGAACTGGGCCGCCCGGCTGAGGCTGAGACCGTGACATGGGCCCACGCTCAGAGTTGGACACCTACGGCAGCCGCGGTTCGTCAGCGTCTCCTCGAAGCAGTCGAGGGAAACTCATGAGTCGCGTTGACGCCATCGTGGTGTCGTTCAACGGGGCCCAGATTGTGCACGAATGTCTCGCGGCTCTCCGCAATTCGTCGGTGGCTCTCAACATCATCGCGGTGGACAACAACTCCTCTGATGGGAGCGCCACGGCCGCACGCGACGCGGGGGCGGATATCGTTCTGGAAAACGACCTGAATCTTGGGTTCGGGGCGGCCATCAATCGTGGCGCGAAGGCGGGCTCCGCCGAATTGCTATTGCTCGTAAACCCGGATGCGCACGTTGCGAGCGACACTGTCGAGACACTGTGTCGTCACCTGGAGGAAGACTCGCGCCTCGCCGCCGTCGGCCCAAAACTTGAAGATCCCGATGGTCAACTCGAACTGTCCGTTGATCGCACGATGACCTTGGGAAGCGACGTGTGGTTCAAGCTCGTCGAAGCAGCCGGTGGCGAAGATGCCCCCGTGCTCGGAGGTATCGTTCGACGTCGATACGCGGAGTCGCATGATGCGGCCTCCCTCACCGCCGCATGCCTGCTCGTTCGTCGTGATGCTTTCGATCAGGTTGAGGGGTTCGACGAGGACTTCTTCCTCTATGCCGAGGATGTCGACCTGTGCCTACGGCTGCGTCATCGCGGATGGAAGCTGCGATACGCCTCTGACACCACCGTCCGACATGTCGGAGGCGTCGCCAGCCGAGCGCACTCTGAACTGAGCGGCAACGCCTATCGCCACAGCCAGCGCTATCTCTACGCCAAGCACAACGGTGCGCTCGCCCGACTCGCGCTCCGGGTCTACCTTGAGGTAAAGGCGCTTACGGGCCTTCTCACTGGGTCCGCAAAGGGCCGTCAACTATGGCGCTGGCTCCGCGCAGGCGGACCGCGCCCGGGAACAGGTCGTTGAAAGTCGGCCTAGACGCCCGTAAGGCGGACGACTTCGGGATTGGCACCTACATTCGCGGCGTGGTTCTCGCTGCCAGCAGAGTTCGGCCCGCGTGGGAGTTCGTACTCGTTGGGGCTCCTCACGGGCATTCTATCGAGGCGCCCAACATCAGCTCGACCGCGCCTCTCGGCGGTGGTTATGGTCCGGCCGACATCGCGAGCCTCTCTTCGGCCGCCCGCTGCATCGGCGCGGACGTCTTTCATGCTCCGCACTACGTCACCCCGATCGGCCTGGATATCCCCCTCGTGGTGACGATCCACGATTGCATTCACCTTCGCTTCCCTGAATACCTGCCGCGACCGCTGGGCGTTTTGCCGGGCGGACTCAGTCGCCGCTATGCGCGTTGGCTCATGCGCCGGGCACCTCGGATCGCGGAGCACGTCATCGCCGTTTCGGAGGCAACGCGTAGCGATGTAATCGACCTACTCGAAACCGACCCAGGCCACGTGACCACGGTTCACAATGGCGTCGATGCTTTCTGGTCGGCCACCTCCGAAACCGAGGTTTCGAAAAGATCGACTTCCATCTTCTGGGTGGGCAATCCGAAGCTTCACAAAGGGCTCGATGTCTTGCTGGATGCGTTCAACGCCGTCGCCGCCGAGGTGCCGAGCGCGAAACTGGTCCTCGCCGGGGCCGAGGTGCTCGACGAACATGTCGCCTCCCATCCGTTTCGCGAACGCATCGACTGTCTCGGTTTCGTATCACCGGAACAATTGCGTGATCTGTACCGATCAGCCGGCGTGGTTTGCGTCCCGTCCCGACACGAGGGATTCGGCCTTCCAGCGCTGGAGGCCATGGCGGCAGGTGCCCCGCTCATCGCCACAGCCGTGGGTGGCGTGCCTGAGGTGGTCGGCGACGCCGGCGTTCTCGTGCCCGCCGAGTCCACGAGCAAGCTCGCCACCGAGCTCCAGAGGGTGCTCGCCGACGCACCCGAGGCCGAGAGACTCGGTGCGAATGCGCGCGCGCGCGCAGCCACTTTCTCCTGGACGCGCTGCGCGGAAGCCACATGCCGCATCCTCGAGCAGGCAGCTACACGATGAAAGTAGCTCTCGTTCACGACTGGCTGACGGGGATGCGTGGAGGCGAGAAGGTCCTCGAACGACTTTGCGCGCGTTTCCCTGATGCACCGATCTACACGCTGGTGCATGAGCCCGGCTCGGTGAGCGACGTGATCGAGGCGCACGATATACGTACTTCCTTCGTCCAGAACATGCCGGCGCGGCATGCGTATCGCTGGTATCTGCCGCTGTTCCCTCTTGCGGTTCGCGGACTGGATCTGGGCGAATTCGATCTGGTGATTTCGAGCAGCCATTGCGCTGTGAAGGCCGTACGAACACGTCAGGATGCGAAACACCTCTGCTACTGCCATACGCCAATGCGTTACGCGTGGGATCGATTTGACGACTACTTCTCGCCGTCGCGTGTCGGGTGGATGAAACACCTGCTCATTCGACCGACCATCGCCTGGCTGCGACAGTGGGATCGCGCCACGGCCGGCCGAGTCGATGCCTTCGTGGCGAACTCTGGCTACGTCGCCGGCCGTATCAAGCGCTACTACGAGCGCGACTCGAGTGTGATTTCGCCGCCAGTCGATACGGACTACTTCGTACCCGACCGCGATTCGGCTGACGACTTCTACTTGATGGTGAGCGCGTTGAACCCGTACAAACGCGTCGGCGCTGCCATAGAGGCATTTACGAAGATGAACCGCCGGCTCGTTGTTGTCGGTGACGGCCCCGACCGCGCCCAACTCGAAGACGCGCGTGGTCCGAGTGTCGAACTACTCGGACGGGTCGACGACGCAACACTCCTGAATCTCTACCAGCGCTGTCGCGGCTTCGTGCTGCCAAACGTTGAGGATGCTGGCATCGCTCCGATCGAGGCGATGGCATGCGGACGGCCCGCACTCGTATTGGCGGCCGGCGGGGCCCCCGAAGCGGTCATCGACGGGGTGACCGGCGTGCACATGCAGGACACAGGCCTGGCCGGGATCTGCGAGGCTGTTGACAGAGCAGAAGCCCTCACTTTCAATACCGAGAAGATCCGCGCGCATGCCGAGCACTACTCAGTTCGAGCCTTCGATCGACAGATCTCGGACTTCATTGATCGCGAGCTGCCCACGCCAAGCGTAGGGGAACCCTCACCTTGATCCGCCAACATCGCACGCAGCAGGCCATCGCCCTGTTCGTATCGGACATCGTCGCGATCGCACTCGCGTTCAGTCTGGCCTACTGGTTGCGTTTCACCGCTCAATACCCGGTTCCGGTTATTGAAACCCGGGCTGAGGACGTTCCCACGTTTGCGGTCTACGCCCGATCGGTGCTCCTGCCCGCACTCGTCGTATTGCCTCTTGGCCTTGCGAGCGCTGGCCTGTATCGGGTCCGCCGGGTCTACGCTCGCATCGAGACCTACATCCATCTGGCCGCCGCGTTGTCGTTCGGGACACTTGCGGTCGCCGCGATCGTTTCGCTCGTCGTCAGACCCGAGCAACTGGTACCCGTCGCCGTCGCGGGCGGAGTCGAGACCGTCAGGGTCACGACATGGACCCTCTCGCGGTGGTTCCTACTCTTCTTCTATCTCGGCACCACGGTGCTCATGCTCACTGGCCGGGTCGCGATCCAAAAGACACTCGACCGCGCGCGGCGATCGGGTCGCAACCTGAAGCAGATCCTCATTGCCGGAGATGGTCCTCTCGCGCAGGTCGTGATCGACAGAATGCGGATGCACGAAGAATTCGGCTTCCGCATGGCCGGCATGCTCACAAGCTCAGGCACCGGCGAGTCGTACCGTGGCGTCGACATCGCTGGATCGCTGGCCGACGCGAAGCAGCTGGTTCGCGAACGCTCGATCGACCAGATCTACGTCGCTCTGCCACTCAGCGCCCACGAGGAAATCTTGCAGCTCCTCCGCGACGTCTCGCACGAGGTAGTGGATATCAAGGTCGTCCCCGACCTTCTGCAATACATCACGCTCGGAGCCGGAGTGGAGGATCTCGATGGAGTGCCCATCGTGAACCTCTCGCGCATCCCGATGGAAGGGCTACCGGCTTTCACGAAGCGCGCCATCGATATCCTCGCGGCCGGGAGTGCGCTGCTGTTGTTCGCACCTCTGTTCCCGTTGATCGCGGCCGCCGTCAAGCTCACGTCGAAAGGTCCTGTCCTTTTCCGACAGGAGCGGATGGGACTCGACGGTCGATCTTTCAACCTGTTGAAGTTCCGTTCGATGGTGATGGACGCCGAGGTTGCAACGGGCCCTGTCTGGGCGAGCGAGCAGGACTCCCGGTGCACACCGATCGGCGCGGCGCTACGCAAGCTGAGTTTGGACGAACTCCCGCAGTTCTGGAACATCATCCGTGGTGACATGAGTCTGGTCGGCCCGCGGCCGGAACGCCCGTTCTTCGTTGATGAGTTCCGCGAACAAATCCCGCACTACATGCACCGTCACCGCGTCCGCGCCGGACTCACCGGGTGGGCACAGGTGCACGGATGGCGCGGCAATACATCCCTCAACAAACGAATCGAGTACGACCTCTACTACATCGAGAACTGGTCGCTCGCGCTCGACATCAAGATCCTCTGGATGACCGTCACCAACGGGATGGTCCACGAGCACGCCTACTAGCCCGACTTCTGCGTGTAACTCCCACCGACAGGAACATCCATGAGCGACTCCAAGCAGACCATTCTCATCACTGGTGGTGCCGGCTTCATCGGCTCCCATCTGGCGGAACTGTTTCTGGATGAGGGACATCGCGTGGTGGTGATGGACAATCTGCTCACGGGGTCTCGATCCAACATCGCCCGATTCGCCAATCGCGACTATCTCTTCATCGACCACGACGTGACCAACTACATCGTGGTCGACGAGCCCGTCGACCACATCCTGCACTTCGCGTCGCCCGCGTCTCCGGTCGACTACTTGAAGTACCCGATCCAGACGATGAAGGTTGGTGCGATGGGAACCCACAAAGCACTGGGCTTGGCTCATGCCACCGGGGCCCGCTTCATGATCGCGTCGACGTCTGAGGTCTACGGCGATCCGCAGGTAAACCCGCAACCCGAAACATATTGGGGACACGTAAACCCGATCGGTCCTCGCGGTGTGTACGACGAGGCCAAGCGATTCGCCGAGGCCATGACCATGGCGTACCACCGCACACACGGGGTCGACACGCGGATTGCCAGGATATTCAACACCTATGGACCACGGATGCGGATCGACGACGGGCGCGCCGTCCCGAACTTCATGCTCCAAGCCCTGACAGGCAAACCGCTCACCGTCTACGGCGATGGGTCGCAGACCCGATCGTTCTGCTACGTGGACGACACTGTCCGTGGGCTCGTGGGGCTGCTGCGATCGGATGAGCACGAACCGGTAAACGTAGGGAATCCCAACGAGATCACCATCAAGGAAATTGCGGAACGTGTGATCGAGGTGACCGGCAGCGACAGCGAGGTGATCTACGAGGATCTGCCCGTGGATGATCCGAAGGTGCGCCGGCCCGACACGGAGCGCGCTCAGGCCACTTTCGACTGGTCGCCTCAGATCGACCTTGCCGAAGGGTTACGCCGAACCCTCCCCTGGTTCCAACAGCAAGTGGCGGCGCTCAGCGCGGAGGCCTAAGCCCTCCCCCGGGGCGCCGCTTCTACCCGCTCAGCGCTCCGGTGAGGTCAGCGGCGTCGATGGGATGAGACCAGTTGCCATCGCAGTCGGTAGCCAAGCCGATCTCCTGAACCAGCACGCACCGAATCTGCCCGAGACTCCCCTTCTTGTCGGCTTGTGCGTGCCTCACCACCGTATCAACTGACAGGCCTGTCGGGAGTTCAGTCGGCAGTCCCGCACGTTGACAAAGTTCCGCGACGCGGGCGGCGAGGTCGGGAACATCGAATCTGCCTTCGGAGAGCCGGGCGGCCGCCACCATCCCGATGGCCACCGCTTCTCCATGCCGAACCTGATAGTCGGTGGCAACCTCGATCGCGTGCCCCACAGTGTGTCCGTAGTTCAATACCTGGCGGCGATTCGACTCCCTCAGGTCGATCTCGACGACCGCAGCCTTCGCGGCCACGCAACGCTCGATCACCATCGCCAACGCTTCCGGTACACGCGCCAGGCAGGATTCCAGCAACCCATCCTCGAGATCTGTGAAGAGTTGCTCCTCCAGAGTCACGCCGTACTTGATGACTTCAGCCAATCCGGCGGACAACTCTCGATCCGGCAAAGTCGCCAGGGTCGCGACATCCGCGAGAACAATCGCGGGATTCCAGAAGGCACCGATCAGGTTCTTTCCGGCAGGAGTATCAACACCAGTTTTGCCCCCAACCGAGCTGTCGACCATGGCCAGAAGCGAAGTCGGGAGCTGAATCCAACGCACTCCGCGCAGCATTGTTGCCGCCAGGTATCCAGCGAGATCGCCCACCACACCGCCGCCCAATGCGACTACCGTGCAATTCCGATCTACGCCGACTGCGAGCGCAGCGTCCTGCAGGTGGGCCAGCACGTCTCGACTCTTGGAAGCTTCGCCTGGCTCCACAATCAAATCCACGCACTCGAAACCTCCGGCGCCAAGGCTGGCAACCAGAGCGCTGCCATACAGCGAATGGACGGTCGCGTCGGACACCACGAATACCGGACCGGAGCCGATATGTGCCGGCAGCCATTCGTCCGCAGCTTCCAGCAGTCCGGCGCCCACGAGCACCTCGTAGGACATGGAGGACTCGGTCGTTTGAATTGCGACCCGACGTGACGCTGAGCTCATGGACGCTGTTTCGCGCCGGCCCATTCCAGGCAAGCTCGCGCCAGAACGTCGGTCGCGTCGATCACGGGAGTCCCGGTGCTCGCCGGATCAACCGCCAATGGCAGTTCAGTACATCCAAGCACCAGGACAGTGGCTCCAGCGTCATGCAGGCGCGCGATCGTTTGATCGAGCCGTGCATCGCGGCCTGAGCCGCCGGCCTTGACCTCGCGGATCGCGGCCATCACGTCGACTTGCTGATCCGGTGACGGCTGGACCACGCCAAGTCCCTCAGATTCCAGAGCCGCCTGGTAGAGGCCCAGTTGCACAGTGCCGGTAGCCGCCAAAACGCCTACGTCAGCGCGCGGATGCAGCGATGCAATCGTTGCCGCGGCGAGTTCGATCATGTTCAAGACCGGTACTTCGACCGCATCTCGAATCGACTCGATGTAGGCGTGCGCCGTATTGCACGGAATCCCGATGACTCCCGCACCACCAGCCTCCAGGATCCGCGCAGCCTCGCGCAGCTCGGCAGTGGGGTCGTCACCATCTCCCACGAGATGCCGCGTACGGTCCGGCACATGCGACGCACTGTAGGCGAGGCACGGCGGATAGTCCTGATCCTGCTCGGCGGCGCAAAGCACCACCAGTCGGCCCATGAAATGTGCCGTCGCGGCGGGCCCCATGCCACCGAGGACTCCGATGGTTCCCAACTCCATCAGTCCTCCCATCGATGATCTGCGAGGCGACCCCAGTTGATCTCGGGCGCCAGCGTCACCGTCAGCCTATTCCTGGATCGAACCCTGGTAGGTGGAAACATCCATCAGGCCGTCGAGTTGGCTCGCATCGGACAGCTTGACCTTCACCATCCATGCCGCCTCATGCGGATCTTCGTTCACGGTTTCCGGGCGATCGACGAGGTCGTCGTTGACCTCGACTACCTCGCCACTGATGGGTGCGTAGAGGTCCGAGACTGCCTTCACGGATTCGATAGTTCCGAAAACGGCGTTCTGATCGAACGTCGAGCCAACTTCGGGCAGCTCAACGAAGACGACGTCTCCAAGTTCTGCCTGCGCATGATCGGTGATACCGATCGTGCCGATCTCGCCGTCGAGCGCGACCCACTCGTGCTCCGCGGAGTACTTGTAGCTATCCGGATAGTCAGCCATTGAAGTTCCTCTGGCCCGTAACGAGCCCCAATGTGGCAGCGGCAAGCGCCGCGCGGTCAGCGTTGTCTTCGATAAAACGGTGGCTTCACCGTGACGGCCTCAATGGCCTTGCCTCTCATCTCGATGAAGATCTCTTGGTCCGGGACCGCCAGCGGACTCGAGACATAGCCCATGCCGATGCCCTCGCGGAGGGTAGGACTAAACGTACCCGAGGTAACCTCGCCAATCTTCTCCCCGGCCGCGTCCAGCAGCGGGTAGCCCGGTCGCGGGATACCCCGTCCGACCGCCTTGAAAGCGACGATCCGCTCGTCGGTCCCATCAGCTTTCTGCTGCTGGAGCACGCCGCGTCCGATGAAATCGTCTTTGTCCAGCTTGACGATCCACCCGAGTTTGGCCTCGATCGGTGTGCGCGACTCATCCATGTCACTGCCGTACAGCATCATGCCGGCCTCTAGCCGGAGAGTATCGCGGGCACCGAGCCCTGCAGGCAACACACCGTGCGGCTCGCCGGCCGTCATGATCTGGTCAGCAAGCGACGGCGCATGTTCCGGGGCCAGGTAAATCTCGAAACCGTCTTCGCCCGTATATCCCGTGCGTGAGAGGATCGCGGGACTGTCGCCGTAAGACGACAAAGCAAATCGGTAGTAGGCAATCGAACCCAGATCTTCGTCGAAGATCTCCGACAGGACGTCTGCGGCCTTCGGCCCCTGAAGCGCGATCTGGGCCCAGTCACCGCTCTCATTGGTGGCTTCAACTTCACCGTCGAGCCGGTCGACGATCCAAGCATAGTCTTTGCCCGTGGTGCCAGCGTTGACCACGAGTAGATAGTCGTCGGAGGCCACGCGGTAGACAAGGAGGTCGTCGATGATCCCCCCGTCGTCGTTCACCATGGCCGTGTACTGCGCCTGGCCGTCCTCGATCGTCGAGGCGTCATTCACCGTGAGTCGCTGGATGTTCGCGAGTGCGCTCGCGCCGCGGAGTCGTATCTCGCCCATGTGGCTGACATCGAACAGGCCTGCCCGTTCGCGCACAGCAGTGTGCTCATCAACGAGTCCGCCGTACTGCACCGGCATCCGCCAGCCGGCGAAGTCGACCATCTTGCCGCCGCGCGCGACATGCCAGTCGTGTAGTGGGGTCTTCAATGACTCGGACACGGGCGCGCTCCAGACAAAAACCAACTCGACGGCTTCAATTTCAGCGAATGCGGCTGACGCTAACATAGCCCCCCAGAGGGCGCTACCTGCGGCCACACGCGGGTTTTCCGTCGCGTTCAGCGCTGCTGCCAGCTGCCGCGTTCTGCGCCAAAGCGCCAGATGGAAACCCGTCCAGTTGGACCGTAGATTCGCACGGCGCCGCCCTCGCCTAGGCCGTTGTACAGGTAGAGCGTGCCCGACGTGGTACTGCCTTCGGGTCGAATGCTGAGCGTGTCCGATACGCCGAACGCGATCCCGTCAGCAGGGGCAACTCCACCGGACAATGAACTTGCCGTTCCGGGTGCTCCAACGCCAATACCTGGGAATCCGTCGGCGATCGCAACGTCGCGCAGCACCGCGTCGACGCCGCTGCGCACGTCGCCCGCCCGGATCCCGTCGCCATCGCCGTCGCGAATGAGTTCCCAGTACGCGCTGGTTGCGGTACCGCGGAATCTAAGCCCGTACCCCACGCCCTCAACGGCTGCCCGAGTCTGCACGGCGGCAATGGTCAGCGCGACGTGCCGCGTCGCGGCTTGCAGCCGATACGACTGTCGCCATGACACCCACTCGGGGGCGACCGCGGTAACCACCGCGGCCGTTACCCCGAGCAGAACAATTAGCTCGATGAGGGAACTACCAACCGCCCGGCGCACTGCCGTCGTCTACCTTCACGTGCGGCCGCAGTTTCTCGAGAGTCTTCTCGCCGATCCCTCGGATGTTGAGCAGGTCTTCGACCTTCTCGAAGGGCCCGTTCTCGCGGCGCCATTCGAGGATTCGCTCGGCCATCGCCGGCCCAATACCCGGAACTTCCTGGAGCGTCTCGAGGCTCGCCTGGTTCAGGTCGATCGGCGTAGCCGGGATTTCTTGTTGCACGAAAGCAGCCGGCGGCGATGGCGCGCTGGCGCCTGGCGCAATCGCGCCGAGCATCATCGTGGCCGCGACCGCGGCCGACACTAGGAACTGCATGATCCCCCCTGTTGTCGCGGCGCGGCCCGCCGCAGGCAGCCGACCGATCGGTCAGCCAACCCTACAGACGGCCGGCTCCCTTGGATTTCATCGCATTGCAGGCCCCAAACCCCCGTGCTAGCTTGCGATCTCCTCGCGTTACGTACCCGCACCTGCCCCAATTGTGTCATGGCCAAGAACCGCAACGACGACTTCGTCACCGAAATCACACCCAAGACCGAAGATTTCTCGCGCTGGTACACGGACGTCGTTCGACGCGCCGAGCTCGCCGACTACTCCCCGGTAAAGGGCTGCATGGTGATCCGGCCCTACGGCTATGCCCTGTGGGAGAACGCCCGAGATCTACTCGACGCTCGGATCAAGGCGACCGGGCATATGAACGCCTATTTCCCGCTGTTCATCCCCGAGAGCTTTCTTCAGAAAGAAGCGGACCACGTCGAGGGCTTTGCTCCCGAGGTTGCGTGGGTAACGCATGGCGGTGCCAACGAACTCGAGGAACGGCTCGCCGTACGGCCCACGTCCGAGGCAATCATCTGCCACATGTACTCGAAGTGGGTTCAGTCGTGGCGCGACCTCCCGCTCCTGATCAATCAGTGGGGCAACGTGGTGCGCTGGGAGAAGGTCACACGATTCTTCCTCCGCACAACCGAGTTTCTCTGGCAGGAAGGGCACACGGCGCACGCGACCGCTGAGGAAGCTCAGCACGAAACTCTCCAGATGCTGGACGTCTATCGGGACTTCCTCGAAGAGGACCTCGCGGTGCCCGTAATCCAGGGCATCAAGACCGAGAAGGAGAAGTTCGCCGGCGCCGACCGAACCTACACGGTCGAGGCTTTGATGAGTGATGGACGCGCCCTTCAGGCAGGAACGTCGCACAACCTCGGGCAGAACTTCGCCAAGGCCTTCGATATCCAGTTCGAGGACAAGAACCAGGAGATCCAGTACGCCTGGAGCACCTCCTGGGGAATGACGACCCGCACCATCGGGGCCTTGATCATGACGCACGGCGATGACAACGGGCTGCAAATCCCACCCCGCGTGGCGCCGTACCACGTTGTCATCGTTCCAATTAAGGCCGGCAACTACGAGGAAGAGGTGCTGCCAGCTGCTCGCAATCTCGAGAGCCTCCTCCGGACGGCTGGCCTGCGCGTCCACCTCGACGACCGCGAGGAATACACGCCCGGCTGGAAGTACAACGAGTGGGAGATGCGCGGCGTGCCCCTGCGCGCCGAGATCGGCCCCCGTGACGTCAAGAACAAGCAGACCGTGCTGGTTCGTCGTGACACGCGTGACAAAACCTTCGTCCCGATCGACCACGTACCGGGCGCAGCGGCCACGCTGCTAGACGACATTCAGACCGCCATGCTCACAACGGCGCGATCATTCGTGGCCGACAACACCCACGAGGTCAACAACTTCGACGCTTTCACAGAGGTGATGTCGGGACCGCGTGGCTTCATCCAGGTGAACTGGTGCGGCGACGGCGATCTCGAAGCCGAGATTCAGCAGAAGACCTCGGCGACCATCCGCTGCCTGGTGCCCGACGCTGAGCCGACCGGGCCATGCTTCTACACGGGCAAACCGGCTGAGCACGTGGCCATCTTCGCGAAGGCGTACTAGCCGACGGCGCTAACTCGCCTCGCCCCGTACCTGGGCGACGAGCGCCGCGGCCACAGCCTCCGGCGCCTGCTCGCCGTCTACCGTTGCGTCCGCGTGGGCGTAGTGGGCAGTCCGCTCTCGGAACAGTTGGCGAGCCGCCTCGAGATCGTCGAGGAGCGGCCGTGAAGTCGCGGCCGCGGTCCGGTCGACGCAAGCTTCGAATCCGACACGGAGCCAGACGGAAAAAGCGCGCCCCGACGCCACCATCCGATTGTCCGGCTGCGTGGGCGTACCACCGCCCAGCGCAACGACCGTGCGCGGCTTCTGTAGAGCCTGCTTCAACGCATGTGACTCATAGCGGCGGAAGGCATCTTCGCTCTCTTCCGCAAAGATCTCGCGGACCGAACGCCCCGTATGCCGGGCGACTAGAGCATCGAGGTCAATGTAGTTCCAGACGAGCGCTCGGGCCACCAGCTTGCCAACCGTACTTTTGCCACACCCCATGAACCCCCAGAGATGTATCTGGTGGTGACCAGACGCTGTCCGCTCAAGCGGAACGAGGCCACCGATTGCGTCGGTCACGCTGCCCCGCCGAGAGCCTGGAGCTGTCCGACGAATCCGGGATAGGAGATCTCGGCAGCCTCCGCTCCATCGATGGCCACCTCATCACGTACTCCGCAAGCGATCGCCGCTGCCGCGAGAGCAATCCGATGATCCTCCTGTGCCTCAACCACACCGCCTCGCAGATCCTGACCACCTGGCACTACGAGGCCATCCGCGCACTCCTCTGCCTGTCCTCCGAGCGCGCGGATCGCCGCGACCGTCGACGCGATCCGATCGCTTTCCTTGTGCCTGAGCTCGCTCGCATCCCGCACCGTGAGTCCCTCTTCAGTCGAGGCGCCGAGCATTGCGAGGAGCGGGATTTCGTCGATGAGCCCAACCACGTCGTCCCCCGCCAGCGACCCACCGCTGAGACGCTGACCTGGTGCATCAACTTCGATCGATCCCGTCGGTTCGCCACACCAATCCTCCGCCCGCGTGACCCGAACGGGCAATCCCCATGCCTCCAGCACGCGCACAACGGCGGTCCGAGTCGGATTCAGCCCCACATCGTCAAGTCTCACGCTCCCCGAACCGGAAACCGCTACGGCCACCATCCAGTAGGCCGCAGACGATATGTCTCCCGGCACGGCTCCGCGCAGCGGCTCGAGCTCCGCACCTGGTCGCACCGTCACGCCGTCTACATCGGCAACACCGGTGACTTCTACACCCGCGGCGCCCAGCAGGCGCTCCGTATGGTCCCTGCTCAGCGCATCCTCACGCACCGTGGTGGGGCCCTCCGCCTGCAGGCCCGCCAGCAAGATCGCGGACTTGATCTGTGCCGACGCGACGGGCGTCCGGTATTCGATCCCGCGTAGCGACGCGCCCTCGATCCGGAGAGGCGGAGCACCCTCAGTGGTTCCCACCCGCGCCCCCATCTGACGCAACGGCTCGGCGATCCGATCCATCGGACGTCGCCTGAGCGAGTTGTCCCCATCGAGCACCGCGTCGAACCGTTGACCTGCAAGTAGGCCTGCGAGGAGTCGCATGGTGGTGCCGCTGTTGCCGCAGTCCAGCGCGTCTGCAGGGCGTGAGATCTGATCGAATCCACGCCCTGTCAGACGCACCTCGTTTCCCAGGACAACCATGTCGATCCCAAGAGCAGCAACGCAATCCCGCGTCGACACAACGTCGGCACCGTCGGGCAGGTTGCTCAAGCGGGTCTCGCCCGAAGCTACTGCGCCAAGGATCAACGCGCGGTGCCCGATCGACTTGTCACCTGGAACGCGTACGCGGCCGCGTGGCCGCAACCCCGCCGGGAGCCGGACGCGCATACCACCTCGTGGAGTCAGTCGGTCTTGTTTGCGTCCGCCCGCATGGACTTGATTAGCAGAACGGCAAACCCGCCCCACACAAAGCCGATCACGAGAACCATCATGACGATCGTGCCGAGCTCCATCACGCCTCCGTATCACCCAGGGTTGCGTTCGCCATCCGGTCATTGAAGATCCGGAACAGCACGAATGCCACACCCCACTGGAATAGACAGGTGCCGAGATTGAAGATGGCTACCGGGTTCCACCACGCCGGGTCGCTGATCGTAGCTTGATACAGCCACCAGAGAATCAGCACGACGAACTCGGCCGGGATAACCCACTTGAGCAGGATGTCGAACCACTTGCCGACAGGGATGTCGTTGCGGGCGGGCTCGATGAGTTCCTCACGGAACCGACGCACGCCGAACTTATTCACCGCGACCGCGAACAAGAAACCAGACACCATCAGCCCGATGCCCCAAACGCTGTCCTGATTCATGAGGAATTCGATGCGGAGCGCCGACGGGACGCCCAGCAGGAAACTCCCGCCAACCACGAACTTCACTGCGCTTGAGCGAGTCATCCCCGCGTCCATGAAGATGCGCACACCGAGCTCGATCATGGCGATCAGTGACGAAATCGCCGCGACCACCAAGGCCATGAAGAACAGAATCAGCGACAGTTGCCCGAACGGCATCTGCTGGAACAGTGCGGGAATCCACAGAAAGCTGAGCGCGGTGTTGCCAGGCCCGCCGAGCTGCAGGAGTTCTTCAGCGGGAGGCGCGCCCGGATCTGCCGGCGCCAGCGCGAACACCGAACAGATCACCATGATGCCGGCCAGCAGAGAGGCCGAGTTATTGCCGAAACCGATGGTGAGCGAGTTCATCACGATGTCGTCGCGCTTCGCTGTATAGACCGCGTAGCTCAGGAGCAATCCGTATCCGGCGCCCGTCGACCATGCCGATTGGGTCAGCCCTTCCAACCAGATCCGATAGTCGAGAAGCTTGCCCAGATCGGGGTTGAACAGGAAGTTCAGTCCGTCCGTGGCTCCTGGCAGTGTGATTGCACGAACGGTGCCCGCGAGCAGCAGCACAAACAGAAGCGGAATCAGGACCTTGCTAGCGCGTTCGATTCCGTTGATCACCCCGCGATGCACGATAGCTCCGGCAACCGAGATCGCGATCAGGTGGAAAACCACCGACTCCCACCCGCTCGCCTGGAAATCTGCCCAGTAGACGTCTCCCGACGTCGTCAACAACGTTCCGCCGAGCGCGCCGCTCAGGTATTTGAAGCACCATCCGGCGACCACCGAGTAGTAGAACGTGATCGCCATGGAGCAAAAGCCGACGAAGGCGCCCAGCCAGGCGTAGTTCGGGCCCATCAAGCGTGCGAAGGCGCCCACGGTTCCACGGCGCGTATGGCGGCCCATCGCAGTCTCGACCATGAGCAGCGGTATCGACCACAGCAGAAGGAACACGATCCATGGGATCAAGAACTCCCCACCGCCGTTCTGAGCCGCTACCCGTGGGAAGCGCCAGATGTTGCCTGTTCCAACGGCCATACCGATGGCGGCCACGAGCAAACCCCAACGCGACGAGAACTGTTCTTGCGCTTGCATGGTGGGCGACTTTACGCGGGTTCGGGCAGGGGCGTCAAACCACGGGCTCGCGGCGCTATCAGCCGCGGAGATCCGCGTTCGGCAAGATTTCGTCCATCAGGTGGGTGTCGTAGTCCCCAGCTATGAAGCCTGGGTGTTCGAGCACCTTCCGCAGTAGCGGGATATTGGTTCTGATCCCTTCGATCACCATGAGGTCAAGGCTGCGTCGCATGCGGGCGATCGCTTCTTCCCGGTCGCGCCCGTGAACCACCACTTTGGCGATCATTGAATCGTAGAAGGGCGAAACGAACGTCTGTTCGTGTGCCGCCGTATCGACGCGAACACCGGGTCCCTTCGGAATATTGAAGGCGGTGATCTGCCCGGGCGCCGGCGCCAGCGTTTCGGGATCCTCGGCGTTGATACGACACTCGATCGCGTGCCCGCGGAAACCGATCTCGTCTTGAGTGAAACGCATGGGCGCACCACCGGCGACGAGAATCTGCTCTTTCACCAGGTCCACAAGGGTCACTTCCTCGGTAATCGGATGCTCGACCTGGATTCGCGTGTTCATCTCCATGAAGTAGTGCTTCCCATCGCCATCGACGAGAAACTCCATGGTACCGGCTGAGTAGTAATCGAGATGCGACGCCCCTCGGACCGCGTCAGCCCAGATCGCCTCGCGCTGTTCCTGGGTGAGGCCAGCGGTAGGCGTCTCCTCGATTAGCTTCTGATACTTGCGCTGAACGCTGCACTCACGCTCACCGAGATGAATCAAGTTGCCGTGTTTGTCGCCGAGAAGCTGAACCTCGATATGACGCGGACGGGCGAGATACTTCTCCATGTAGATCTCGCCGTTGCCAAAGTTCGCTTCAGCCTCTCGCGACGCCGTCTGGAATGCCTTCGTGATCTCATCAGAGCGCAGGACCACCCGCATGCCCTTGCCTCCGCCACCCGCCGCAGCCTTCAACAAAACTGGGTAGCCGATCGAGGCCGCAACCTCCTCGGCCTCCGCAATGCTCGTGATGGGTCCAGGCGACCCCGGCATCATCGGCAGTCCGGCTTCGAGCATCAATTTCTTCGCTTCGGCTTTGTCTCCCATGCGCCGGATGTGTTCGGGTGACGGACCGATAAAAGTCAGGCCGCACGTCTCAGCTACTTCGGCGAAGTGCGCGTTCTCAGACAGGAGTCCGTAGCCAGGATGGATCGCATCGACCTTCATTGCCTCGGCCGCTGCGATCACCGAGGCGATATTCAGATAGGACTCCGTCACCGGTCCCGGTCCGATGCAAACGGCCTCGTCGGCAAAACTCACGTGAAGCGAGTCCCGATCTGCCTCGGAGTACACGGCCACGGGTCGGATGCCCAGGTCGCGGCACGCCCAGATGATGCGCAGTGCGATCTCGCCACGGTTCGCTACGAGAATAGATTCGATCATGCTCGGCGTTGCCTAGCTCGCGCGAATGGCGAACAGCTCTTGCCCGTATTCAACGGGCTGACCGTTCTCCTGAAGGATCGCCACGACCTCGCCATCGACGTCAGCGGTGATCTCGTTCATGAGCTTCATCGCTTCGACGATGCAGAGCGTCTGCCCCGAGGTGACCTGATCTCCCACCTGCACGAACGCGTCCGCTGCCGGCTCCGGAGACGTATAGAAGGTCCCGACCATCGGCGATTTGATCACGTGGGCGTCGCCGTAGGACGGCTCGGTCCCAGCAGCAGATTCCGCACCAGATTCCGTTGGCGCCACAGGCGCAGCCACGAGTCCGCCGGTCGCCGCCACCATGCCCACCTGTGCCTCTGGCCGTCGGATACGCACGGTGACACCGTGCTGTTCGAGTTCGATCTCAGCGAGATTCTTCTCGATCGCCAGATCGGCAAGCTTGCGAATGTTATCGATATCCACTGTCCCTCCTACGGTCGCGAGAGAATACCACCGGCTGCCGGGGGGTTCATTCGCCCTTTCCCGCCTCCAGCACCGTCGTCGGTAAGTCGTTGAGGCGTCGCGCGCCGGCGGATGTGACCTCGATCATGTCCTCGAGACGGATCCCGCCCTCCCCCCGGATATAGACCCCGGGCTCAACCGTCACAACCATCCCCGGTTCCAACACATCGGTCGACTGCGACGAGAGTCGAGGGCCTTCGTGAACTTCAAGCCCGACGCCGTGGCCCAGGCTGTGAGTGAAGCGATCCGCCAGTCCGTAGTCCGAAAGCACGGCTCGCGCGGCCGCATCCACGTCGACCGCCGCTACTCCCGGGGCTATCCGATCGATGGCTGCCTGGCGAGCCTCGTCGACGGCGGCATGGATCTCGGTCCACCGAGCTGAATCTCGAGCCACGCTGACGGAGCGTGTGATGTCGCTGCAGTACCCATCGACGACGACCCGTTCTCCGGCAACAAGCGTGGCGCCCGTCGGACGCGCATGCGGCAGAGCGCCTCGGTGCGCCGACGCCACGATTGGGGCGAAAGACATGGCTTCTGCGCCGAGTTGTCGGACTCGATACTCAATCTCCGTGGCAACGTCCTTCTCCGACACGCCGACGTTCATGAAACAGGTGGCTACATCGGCAAGCACGCGTTCCATCAGGCGAAGCGCTTCCTGGATATGAGTCACTTCGTCGGCCGACTTCAGCATGCGGGCCCGAGCTACTGGGGACGGGAGTTCGGTTGGCGGGGCCGACAGACAGTTCGCGACCTCCGTCCAGTTTGCGTGGGACAGCTTGGAAGGATCTGCGCCGATGCGGGCCTCGCTCGTCCGAGAGAGGGCCTTGGCTAGCGAGCCAACGACGATCCGGCAGTCCCAGTATTTGGCCTCGACGCTGGCCTGCTCTTCGTATCGGGAGTCCGTGAGAAGGAGCTTCGTCGACTCGTCGACGAAGAGCCAGCCGTTGCTTCCGGTGAAGCCGCTCAGATAGCGAACATCGGCGGGGTCGGTGACCAGATACGCGTCGAGTCCGGCAGAGCTGAGACTCCGCCGGACTCGCGCGATACGTTGGGTTTCGATAGTGCGCCCGCTAACTCACCGTATAGACAACTTGGTTTGATCTCGCGATGACCTCGCCGGTGTTCGGATCTCGCGCCTCGGCGGTGATGACGATCACGGCGCCCGAGTCGTGAGCGATGATCGCATTGATCGCCTCGCCGAGAGTATCGGTCAGAGAATCACCCGGCGTCACCAGGGAAGCGGGATCGAAAGCACCGGTATCAGTAGTGTCGCTTCGAATCGAGAAGCGCACCGGAACGCCGACCAGGGCGGACGCTGTGCGCTGCGACGTCACCGTAGCGATCAACTCGGTCGGCGCACCGACCGTGCCGTTCGCGGTGGTCGATGTGTCCCCGAACGTCAGAGTCATCGACGCCTCGGCCTGGACATGCGTCGTGATGATCGTGATCGGACCCGATGTGGCGACGAGATCATCCGTCACGGGATCGTGGAGTCGCGCGAACGCCACAACCTCCCCGGCCCCCTTCACAAACAGCGTGTTGAATGCCTCGCCGGTAGATCCTGTCTTGGTCTTCGGCGGAGCGCCCCAGTAGGCAGCGCCCTCAGAGGTCCCACCGGTCGTGTCTCGTTCGATCTTGAATCGGACGGTCATGCCGCCCAAGGGGCTCGTACCGTCGGAGACCTTGGCGACAATGAGAGCGTCGGCCGGGGCGGTCGTCGTCAGAGTGGGCACATCGCCGGCCGGATTCCGGATCACAACGTCGATCGTGCCCTCGATCGGTACGTAGTCGAAGTCGACATTCACGGTCCGCGCAACGTCGGCGATCCAAGCGGTCACGTCCGCCGATCCGGAAGACGTGCTCCGGAGGGCGACGACAGCGCGTCCCTCGAAGGTGACTACCGGCGTACTGGAGCCCGCGGTGGCGGGATCGCTGCCGTTCACGCGAACGGTACCGCGGGAAGTCGAAAAGTTGACGACCACACCGTTCGCCACCGGGGCACCGGACGGCGTCGTGATGGTGGCCTGGATGAGAACATCAGTCGCCCCATCCGCGGGTGCATTGCCGCCACCGCCCGCGAGCGAGATGAAGCCGCTGAACGTGGCTGTGGCGTTCGGATTGGTCCCTGTGAGTCCCGTATTTGGTGATGCGGGATCGCTGAGTCCGGGACAGCCCGCAAGGACCACGGCCGCGACGAGGAGAACAACTGCGCGCAGTCCGCGCGAGGCACAGAACGATGTAACGCTACGAAGGGTCGGCATGAGTCAGCTCCCGTAATTCGCGAACTGAACGCCGACCTGACCGGTAACGCTCACGGGGTCGCCCGCGATCGTTCGGCCGTAGAAGGTCACGATAGCGTCCGCTTGAATGGTGACGAAGCCGGTGTCCGGCTCGAAGCCCGGGGAGATCAGATGCGACAGCGGCGGTTCGAGCTTCTGCGAGCCCGGAATCAGCGTCAGAGTCAGCGCGGTGAGCGTCTCTTCGACGATTCCATGAGGTGTGATCTGGACCTTGGCCGTGATCGCACGCTGCATGCCGGCGGGGACCTTCGCACCGCCATCGGTTCGTCGATACTCCACCTCATAACGCTCGACGACGATCTCCTGAAGCGCCGGCGCCGTGGTGTCGGTAACCCGCTTCAGACGAGCGACGAAGGTCGCATCGATCTGGTTGTCAGAGACCGTGCCGTCATCGGAAACGACGTCGCCGAAATTTGCGCCCACGGGCGTCAGGCTACGCAGAATGAGTTGCACAGGAGCCGACGTGTCGTCGATATCTCCGGTGGCACTACACGAGACAACTGCGAGCAAGAGGGTCGGCAGCGCGACCAGCGAAAACACTCGCATGACGTTGGGGTTTCGCATGCTACTGCTCCAAGATCCGTGGCGTGATGAAGATCAGCAGTTCGTTGTTTGACTGCTCCGTATCCTTCGACTTGAAGAGGTTCCCGACGAGGGGCACGCGGTGCAGGAAGGGCACGCGTTGCTCCTCTTCCGTCGCCGACATCTGGAAGATTCCACCGATGACAGTGGTTCCGCCGTCGCGAACCAGAAGCTTGGTCTCCGCCCGACGCGTGAAGATGGTCGGAATGCCTAGAACGGCGTTACCGAAATCGGGTTCGCTCTTGTCGACCACGATATCGAGCATGACCGTCCCCTCCGCGGTGATCTGCGGTGTGACGTCGAGCTGAAGATTGGCGTTGATGAACGTGATCGATGCCGTGTTGTCGATCAACGTCTGCACAGGAATTCGCCGACCACTTTCGATTGACGCCGGAACGTTGTCCTGGGCCGTCACTTTCGGTGACGAAATGATCTTTCCGCGCCCCTCTTCCTCCATCGCCGAGAGGGCGACGTCGAGACGGAAAGTATCCAAGATGCTTCCCATCGTGAGGGCAACGCCCGAGGTGGGGTTGTTGGCCGGCAAGTTCACGGCGAACGGAACGCCGCCGATCCCGGCTGCCTGAGTTCCACCCTGCGCGTTGTTATTACCTACAACTGAGAAGTCATTGGGAAACACCAACCCGGTGGAGTTCCCGTGCGCGGCGTCGGCCACAGCGCCAAATCCCCACTGGACTCCCAGCGAGCGGCTGAAGTTCTTGGTGGTCTCGACGATGCGCGACTCGATCAGAACCTGCGGTGCTGCGATATCCAGCGCCTCGATCAGTGTGTTGATCTCGTTGAGCGCGCCTGGCGTGTCCTTGATGATCAGCGAGTTCGTCCGCTCATCCACGATCACTTCGCCACGCTGAGACAACTGCGGCTCCACCACGGGAGAGAGCGCGATCGCGTCGGCGTACGAAAGGCGGATCGCGGTGGTTTCCAGAGGAGTCGCGAGTTCCTGGTTCAGAGCAAGGATGGCGCGATCCTCGGCCTCAGCGGCCAGGGTACTCAGCGACGCCACCCGAACGATGTTGCGGTCAACTTCGTAGCCGTACCGATGCGACCTGAGTATCGACTCGAACGCGATGTCCCATGGGATTTCGAACAGTCGAACGGTGACCGGCCCGGAGAGATCGGGATCCACCACAACGTTCAGTCCGGTCACCTGCGAGAAGAACCGCGAAACATCGCGAATGTCGGTTCCCACGAAATTGATGGTGATCGTCGACCCATCGAGCTCGGACGACTGGAGGACATCCGCCTCTGACGGAAGTTGACCGGCCGGAATCCGCTCCTCCTGCGAAAGCGGCGTCGTCTCTGGCGCGAACGCTTCCTGACCTTGCCACGCCATCGCGAGACTCGGCGCGGCAAGTAGCGCCACAGCCAGGGTTAACAACCGTCGCCCCACTGGACGGCGGCAGGGCAAATTCTGGTTCAGCCGTTGTGGGTTCATCGATTGCTCTCTTGGTTCTCGGTGTCCATGCTCTTGACGACCTGCCGTGTGCTGCGCGCCCCCAGCAAATCCTCCACGTCCTGCTCAAAAACAACCTGGTCCGCGGTGATCTGAACCACCCGACCGTCGTAAAGGGTCGTCCCGACCTCCACGAAGTACGTCCGACCGTCCGCGCCAAGGGCCATCGCCTGGAAGCGCCCCTGAAACGCGGCGATCGCGGTCAACTGAAGTTCGTTGATCAGGAAGCCCGGAAGTCCGGAGGGCCGAAGTTCGGGCGCTGAGATCTCTCGCTCTCGCATAGCCAGGAGGCTGCGAAAGGGATCCCGTCGGGAACCGGCCTGGTAGACGAAGTTTTGGCCGGAGAGCAGCAACTGTTGCTCCTCCAGGATCTCCTCGACCAGGCGAAGCGCAGTCTCCTGCTCCTCGGTGGTCGTCACGTCGATTTCCGGCAGGCTCGTTGGATCGAAGATATTCGCCGGTTCGTCGGATCCATCTTCCTCCGACCCCGCTTCTTGCGAATCGTCCTCGGCAGTGGCCTGCTCTTCAGCCTCCTGCCCACTTCCTGGAGCACCAGGGTCCTGAGTCGGCTCCTGCGGTGACTGCCGCCCTGGACTCGCCTCGGTGAGCGATGCCGTTGCAAGCAACGCCAAGGCGATGAATACCAAACGCGCTAGGGTCTTCATTGGCGCAACAACTCCTCGAGATCGTCACTCAGCTCGTCGGTGCCGTCGTCCAGGAAGATGAAGGTCATCGCGGTGACCGTGGCCGAGACGGTGTTGTCGCCGCCCCCGGTCGAATTGATGTCGACTTCATCGATATTGATGATTCGGGAGAACTTTCCGATTCGATCGAAGAACCGAGCTAGGTCGTGATAGCTCCCGACGAGTTCGAGCTCAATCGGTGATTCGGCGTAGAACTCGTACGGGACAGGGTCGCGGAACGTCAGGCCGAGGATGTCGAGATTCGACTGAGCCGCAATCGTCCCGACACCCCGAAGGAGATTCGCGGTCTCGTACTCTTCCGGGAGGATGTGCGAGAGGATCGCCAAGCGTTGGTCGAGCTGCAGCATCTCCTCACGCAACTCGGGCAGGTTCACCGCCACTGCCTGCATCTCGAGAACCTCGGCACGTAGCGTCTGGATCTGGTTCGAGATCTGCGCCGCCTGGGCGGAATTCGGCCGCCAGAACTGCATGTAGTAGATACCCAGCAGAGCAACGCACAGAACGCCGCTGACGATCCACTGTTGTTTCGGGGGCAGATCACTGAGCGAAAGTGCCATCAGTTACCTCCCCCACCAGCTGCCAGCGCGTCCTCTGCGCTGTCCGCCATCGTGGGCCGGAAGCTGAGCGAGATATAGAAGTTCTGGGCGTCGCCGGTATCGCCCAGTGTGCGCAGCCGCACGTCGTTGAAGTAGGAAGAACCTTCAAGATTGGTCACGAAATCAGCAACGTTGTTCTCCGACATCGCCGCGCCATTGATCTCGACGCTGTCACCGTCAAGTTCGAGGCGGTTCAGCCAGAGCCCGTCCACCAACATCCGGCTGATCTGATCCAGGAGCATCACCGGACCGGTCTGATTCGCCTTGAGGTCAACGATGACCGCGAGCTTGCGCTGCATTAGATTTGCGCGGTCCTGAAGCTGCGTAACCTGATCGGCAATCTCCTGGAGCCGAGCGCGTTCCGCCTGCACCCCAGCCAGCTCCGTTCGGAGTGAGGAGAGCCCACGCGACTGCATGAACCAGGCCAGACCAATGCCGCTGAGCACGACCACGAAGAGAGCCGCCATCCCCGCCTGGGTGGCGCCTACCGAGAACTCCGGCATGCGGATTGCGCGGAGCCCTTTGCTCTGCTTCTCAGCCTCGCCGCCGAGCAGATTGATACGAATCATGGCCGGCTACTCCATTACCCCACGGAGCGCGAGCCCAAGAGCCACCGTGGACTCCGGCGCACTGCCGTGAACGTATTCGGGGTCAAACTGACTCTCCGGCACCGCCACGCGACGCAGCGGGTCAAGAGTCTCAACCGGCCATCCCAGGCGATCACGTAGCCGTTCCGCCAGATCGTTCACATGGGCGCCGCCGCCGGCCAGGAACACGGCATCAAAGTGGTCCCGCATCGCCTGCGCTTGATAGAAGTCAAAGGTCTTCACGATCTCGCCGATGATGCGGTCCGAGACCTGCCCGATCACCTCGATAACCCGAGGGTCAGCGGCTGCGTCCTGCAGATCGGCGCCCTCTTCGCCGTCTGCTGACCACTCCGCCAGGCTTCCTGCTGTGCCGGCACCACCCTCACCTCGGCTCACCCGGCGCAGAACCTCTTCGGCGTCGAACGCGTCGAGCATGAATTGGCGCTGCAGTGCGATCACGTACTGCTGCATGCCGATGGCGATGTCACGCCAGAAGGAAGGATTCCCCCCTTCCAGGACCGCCATATTGATGACCGACGCGCCGAGATTGAGGATGGCGATGTCCTCGAACTGACGTTCGGGATATGAGAACTCGAAGGCGTTCTGCACAGCGAACGCGTCGATGTCCATGATCGTGGCCGTCCGCTTGGCCTCCTCGATCACAGCCACGTGCTCATCCACGCGCTCGCGCTTCGCGGCAACTAGGACAACGTCCATGCTGTCGGAGTCCTCGTCTTCGCTCAGTATCGCAAAATCCAGGTCGACATCATCGATGTCGAAGGGGATGTGCTCCTCCGCCTCATAGGGCAGAGCTTCGCGAAGGTCTTCTGGATCCTGCCTCGGCAGGGTCACACGCCGCACAATGACGGCGTTGCCCGAGACCGAAGCGGCCACGAAGGGGCTCTTGATCTTGTGCTGCTCAAACAGCTCGGCGATCGTCTCCACCACAGGGTCCTCGTTGACGATCGCGCCGTCGACGATGGTTTCCTCTGGCAGTTCGGCAACGCCGAAATGCGTCAGCTCGAAGGGCAGTTCACCCTTCGCAGGTCGGAGCGCGACCATCTTGATCGCGTGCGACCCAATATCCAGCCCAATAATTTGTCGGGTCCGGTTAAGGAACATCATTCCCACCCAGAAGCGGACCCGGCTCGCTTTACGCCCGCCCATAGTTGTACTGGCCTATAGCAGGCACTGTCAAGCGGCACCGGAAAAAATGCACTCGAATGCACATGAATGCACAAAGGAAGTCATCGGCACGACTGCGTAGCCTTCAGACGGCGCTCGGTGGCTTTGCTTGCCAGGTAGAGACGGACGCGGCCTTACGATTGCCCGCGGACCGCGTCAGCGGCCACCGTGGGCAACGTGGGCGTCAGATATAGGCGATGGCCTCGATCTCGACCCGGACGTCCTTCGGCAGGCCTACAACGGCGACGGTCGCGCGGGCAGGCGGCGTTGCCCCGAAGTAGCCGGCATAGACCTCGTTCACAGCCGCGAAATCATCCATCGTCCGTAGGAAGATCGACGTCTTCACGACCCTCTCGAGATCAGAGCCAGCAGCATCCAGCACCGCGGTCAGGTTACGCATCACCTGGTGTACCTGGTTCTCGAGTGGCCCGTCCAGCACCTCGCCGGTCTCTGGAACGACCGGGATCTGGCCCGCCACGAACACGACTTCACGTCCCGCCGGTAGCACGACGGCTTGTGAATATGGGCCAATTGCCGACGGGGCGTTATCGGTGCTCACGATTCGATGGGACATGCCGGCTCCAGGTTGGATCTAGGGTGTGCGTCCACGGCGGACGGCACGAACTCCGTCCAGTGTGCTAATTGCGTTGATGATCTTGCGCAGGTGGTCGGCGCCGCTGACCTCGAGAACAACCTCGACGACGCCACGATAGAGCTCCATCTTGGACTCGATATGCCGGATGTTGCTTCCCGCCTCGGAAATCACCGCCGTGAGCTGAGCCAGCAGGCCCGGCCGGTCGTCCACCTCAACTCGGAGACGGATGGGCTGAACGGCACCGTCGGGAGGCTGCCAATCCACATCGATGCGGCGTTCATCGGTGGCGAGTAGCCGGCTCAGATTGCCGCAATCGGCCGCATGCACGGCAACGCCCTTGCCTCGCGTCACGTATCCGACAATAGGCTCACCAGGCACCGGGCCGCAGCAACGAGCCCGATACACCATGATCCCGTCCATCCCGTGGACGCTGATGCTCTCCTGTGCGGCCCAGCCCAGCGCCCGGTCGACTAGAGTCCGGATGCGGGACGGCTTGCGCGACGCGCGCTTCTCGAGCTCTTCGTCTGGCAGGAGCCGGCCGGCGATAGTGCGCGCTTCGATTTTGCCGAAGCCAACCGCGATCACGAGATCCTCGCCGCTCGGCATGCCGAACTGTTGCCCCAATCCGGCCAGGGTGCCGTCCGACAACAGCTTCCTGAGACGCAGCCCGTACTTGCGGAGTTCCTTCTCCAGGATCCGCCGACCCACTTCAAAACTCCGCTCGCGCTCCTGTTTGTTGATCCAGTTCTTGATGCGATTCCGCGCCCGGCTCGTCGTCACCAGGTCAAGCCAGTCGCGACTCGGAGAGGCGTCTGGGCTCGTGACGATCTCGACGATGTCGCCGTTGCGCAGCGCTTGCCTCAGCGGCACCAGCTTCCCGTTCACCTTCGCCCCGGTCGTATGAAAACCGACTTCGGTGTGAATGAGAAACGCGAAATCGAGCGGAGTTGCACCGCGCGGCATCGATTTCACATCCCCCTTTGGCGTGAAAACGTAGACCTCGTCCGGATACAGATTCAGCTTCAGGGAAGCGAGGAACTCGCGCGGATCAGTGACGTCGCGCTGTTGCTCCACGAGTTGCCGCAGCCACACAAGAGGCTGAGTCTCGGCCTCCGAGTGTTCCGCCTCCTCCTTGTACAGCCAGTGAGCGGCAATCCCCTCCTCCGCTACTCGATGCATCTCCTCGGTCCGGATCTGAACCTCGAAGGGTGTTCCGCTCTCGATCAGGGTCGTGTGCAAGGACTGATACATGTTGCGCTTCGGCATGGCCACGAAGTCTTTGAAACGTCCAGGCACCGGGCTCCAGCGGTTGTGAATGATGCCGAGGGCGGCGTAGCAGCTCCTGACCGTGTCGGTGATGACGCGGTAGGCGACGACGTCGTAGATCTGCTCGAGTCCTACCTGACTCTTCTGCATCTTCCGGTGCAAACTAAGGAGGCCCTTCACACGATGCGTGACCCGGCACGGGATGCCGTGCTCCTCCATCGTTGCGGCGATCCGGGCTTCCTTCTCCGCCGTAGTCTCGCGCGCCTGCTGCAGGCGATCTTCGACGCGCTTCGTTAGATCAACGTAGAGGTCGGGTTCCAGGTGGCGGAACGCAAGATCTTCGAGTTCCGTGTGCAGCCGCCACATACCCAATCGATGGGCGAGCGGCGCATAGATATCGAGCGTTTCCCTCGCAATCCTGATCCGCTTCGTCTCCGGCAGGTGCTCGAGGGTGCGCATGTTGTGCAGTCGATCAGCCAGCTTGACCAGCAGAACCCTGACGTCGTCGACCATCGCCAAGAGCAACTTGCGGAAATTGTCGGCCTGTTCCTGGAGTCGCGAGTTGAACGCAATCTGCCCGATCTTCGTGACGCCCGCCACGAGCTTGACGATCTCCTCGCCGAACTCCTGCTCGAGTTCCTCGGACGAGACGTTGGTGTCTTCCAGAACGTCGTGAAGAAGTCCGACCGCGATGCTGGACGCGTCCAGGTGCCAGCTACAGAGGATGTCCGCGACCGCCAGCGGATGCTCCACGTAGGGCGCGCCCGACCGTCGTATCTGCCCCGAGTGAGACGCGTCGGCGCGCTCATAGGCCCGTCGCACCAGCGCGGCATCGGTCGCCGAGTGCGCGCGTTCAACGCGGCTCGCCAGCGCCTCGATATCGGCGGGTTCTGCAGCTGCTGCGGATGGGATGAGTGTCGACACCGCCAGACTCCGACAGCGGCGCCCTGCCTCAGGCGCCTGAAACAAAACGGCGTCCCGGGCGGGACGCCGCGCTAGCTCAGGATAACACCGGAGTGACGTGTCTTAGAGAGGCTCGAGCGACTCAGTGACGCTTCGCCAGGTCCCGTTTGAGCCAGAGGTAGACAATCGGACTCGCAACAAACAGCGATGAATACGTGCCCACCAGCACACCGATCAGGAGCGCAAACGCGAAGTCATTGATCACCGGTCCGCCGAAGATGAACAATCCGGTGACCACGATCAATGTGGTCACCGACGTGAGCAGCGTCCTCGACAGCGTCTGGTTCAGGCTCGTATTGAAGCGTTCGCGTAGTGGCATGCGTCGGAGCGTCGTGTTGTTTTCGCGGACGCGGTCGAAGACCACCACGGTGTCGTTGAGCGAATAGCCCACGATCGTGAGAAACGCCGCCACAACCGGGAGATTGAATTCGCGGCCCGTCAGCGAGAACGCACCGAGCACCACGAGCACATCGTGAGCCAGCGCCGCCACGGCGCCCACGCCGTACTTGAACTGGAATCGGTATGTGATGTACGCGAGCATGCCGACAAGCGCCCAGACGATGGCCTGGATCGTCTGGCTACGCAGCGCCCGGCCCACCTGCGCGCCGACGAAGTCGCTACCCACGATCGCGTAAGGCCCGAAGTACCCTTCTCCGCGGAAGACCCCGAGCACCGCGGCGTCGATTCCCGCAGCCTCCACCTCGCTCCAATCCGTGAACAGGCCCGCGGTAGCTTTCGCGTCGAGCAGCTTCGTCACCTCGGCCTGATAGAGGCTCTCCGCCGTTTCGGGATCTGCGGTGAGATTGAACCCGAGCGGGTTCGCCAGGATCAGCGAGGCAACGAGATCGCCACGCGAGGCCGTGTTCAGGTCCATGCCGTCCTGCGCGCCGCCGAGCAACCCGCTAAGCGCCGAGTTCACGGTAGCCACGACGGTGTCGATGTTCGACCCAGCATCGAGTCCAGGCGACTGGATAATCAGTTCGTCGGCGATGTCATCGAACGTGCTGGAACGAAACTCCTGAATGGTCGCGTTGGCGAGTCCACCACGTTCGAGCGTGTCGCGCACCACGTTAACGTCCGGTGCTTCCGCGAAGCGGACGATCACCTGCGAGCCTCCGGCGAAGTCGATACCGAGACGTGGTCCACCCGAGGTGACCAGCGAGACGACTCCGATTCCGATCACCACCGCGGAGATCCCCGCGGCCACGAGGCGCTTGCTCAGAAAGTCGACGTTGGGATTCTTGAGAATTCGCATCGGGAGCCTTTCAGATGCTGAGAGTCTGCGAGCGCCGCAGAATCCAGAGATCGAAGAGAGCGCGAGACACGAAGATCGCCGTGAACATCGACGCCATGATGCCGATCGAGAGAGTGACTGCGAAGCCCTTCACCGGACCGGTGCCAAACTGGAACAAGAAGATCGCCGCCACCAGGGTCGTGACGTTGGCGTCGATAATCGCCGAGAAAGCCTTGTTGAAGCCGGCGTCAACCGACGAGCGCACGGTCTTGCCCAGATCCAGTTCCTCGCGGATCCGCTCGAAGATCAACACGTTCGCATCTACCGCCATGCCCACCAGCAGAATCATGCCGGCGATGCCCGGGAGCGTCAGCGCCGCACCGAGCGCGTTCATCACACCGATGACGATGATCATGTTCAGACCCAAGGCCACCAGCGCGTTGATCCCCGCTCCCTTGTAGTACAGAACCATGAAGGCCGCGACGATCGCGAGGCCCAGCACAGCCGCCAGAACGCCCTGATCGATCGATTCCTGTCCGAGCGACGGGCCGACAAACCGCTCGCTGAGATATTCGATCGAGGCCGGTAGCGCACCCGATCGGAGAACGAGGCCGAGGTCCTGGGCCTCCTGAACGCTGTACTGCCCGCGAATGATTGCCTGGGGCGTCGAGATGCGCTCTTCGATGGTCGGCGCCGTGCGCACGCGATCATCCAGCACGATCGCCATCTGGCGACCTACGTTGGCCCCCGTGGCATCGCTGAACTTCCGAGACCCCTCGGTGCTGAGAGTGAAGCTGACCGCGGGGAGACCGATGTCGTCCTGACCGAGGCCCGCAGTCTTGAGGTCGCGGCCGGTGATGAGCGGGACGGAATCGACGAGATAGAAGCCGGTACCTTCGGCAGGATCCATCTGCAGGATCTCCGTACCTGGCGGGAGTTCGCCGCCGCGCGAGTCGAGAATCGCCTGACGCGTGGCCAGCGGCCCTGCCTGGACGAGCTTCAACTCGAGGAGCGCGGTGTTGCGAAGCAACGATTTGATCCGCTCCGGGTTCTCAACGCCAGGCAACTGCACCAGAATCTGGGTACCGCCCAGTCCCAGTCGCTGAATGACTGGTTCCGCCACGCCGTACTGATCGACACGGTTGCGGATGATCTGCAGCGCCTGATTGATCGCGCCGTCCCGCTCCGCGTCCTCGGCAAGCGCCTGCATCTCGACAGACACCTCATTGCCCGATCGGCGCGCGGAGTACGTGTTGGGGTAGAACTCTCCGAGGAGTTCTGTCAGCCGAACGGCGTCCGAGTCATTGGACGCCGTCATGACGGCCGAGTTGCCCATGTAGGCGGTTTCCGGCGCCGTGATGCCCTCGTCCGCCAGTTGACGCCCGATGCCCTCGAGGTCGTCCTGAACAGTGGCCGTCACGGCCTCGTCGACATCGACGTTCAACTCGAGGTAAATGCCGCCGCGCAGGTCGAGCCCCAGATTCATGGGCTGCGTGAGAGCAAGAAAGGCGAACACGGCCCCAAGGGCCGCGACCAGGATGAGCTTCCAACGCAATTCTTGCATGCTGGCGATACTCCCGAACCGGGGCTGTTTAGCTGTCCGAATCGGCGTCTGCCAGGCTGGCGACGCTCTGTTTGGTGATCTCGATCTTGACCTGGTCGGCGACCTTCACCCGAATCCGATCTTCTTGAATACCTGCGATCGTGCCGATGATGCCGCCGTTGGTAACCACTCGATCGCCGTTCTTCAGGTTGGCGATCATCGCGTCGTGCTGCTTCTGACGCTTCCGCACCGGGGCGATGAGAAGGAAGTAGAAAATCAGCACCATCGCCACAACGGGAATCAGCGAGGCGATAGGGCTCTGCCCCTGCGCTGGCGTCATCAGGAAAAGCGGTGCGTACAGTGTCCTATCTCCCGCCACCCCAACCGGGGCTGGCACACGAACGGCGAAATTCAGTCAAAAAAAAGAGAGGGGTGCGACCCGATAGAGCCGGGCGTTATTCCTGGCCGCTCGGAGCGCCGTCTCGCGCTACGGAAGCGCGCAATTCGGCAAATTCGCCCGAGGCGATAGCGTGCCGGATACGCCCCATAGTGTCAAGGTAATGCCATAGGTTGTGCAGTGTCATCAGGACCCCGCCGAGCATCTCTCCGCGAAGCTTCAGGTGACGCAGATAGGCCCGCGAATATCGTCCACAAACCGGGCATCCGCACGTCGGATCGAGAGGCTCGGGGTCAGCCGCATAGCGCGCGTGCCGAATCACGATCGTACCCATGCTCGTGAACGCCATCCCGTTGCGAGCATGGCGTGTCGGAATCACGCAGTCGAATAGATCCACTCCTCGCGCGACGGCCTCGACGAGGTCTGCCGGATAGCCCATCCCCATCACGTAGCGAAGCTTGTTCCGCGGCAGTGCCGGAATCGCGGCCTCGACCGCCTCCCAGGTCTGCTCCTTCGACTCCCCCACCGCCAATCCGCCGATCGCATAGGCGTCGAAGTCGAGTTCAACGAGCCGCTCCGCGTGGGTTCTGCGTAACTCCGGAAAGACGCTCCCTTGCACAATCCCCAACAGGCCGCCTGCCAGTGTGCTCGCCAGGGGACGACTGCGTTCGGCCCAATTCTGGCTGCGCTCAACCGCGGCCGCAGCCGTTTCGTAGGGCGCCGGGCTCGCCACGCATTCATCCAGCACCATGGCCAGGTCCACACCGAGGGTGGCCTGAATCTCGATCACTGTCTCGGGTGTCAGGCGACGATGTTGGCCATCGAGAGGAGATTGAAACGTCACGCCGTCGTCGTCAATCTCGCGGCGATCCGAAAGCGACATCACCTGGTAGCCTCCGCTGTCGGTGAGAATCGGCCGCTCCCAGCCCATGAAGCGGTGCAGACCGCCGACGGCGCGAATCACTTCAAGTCCGGGGCGCTCCCACAGGTGGTAGGCATTCGAGAGCACGACTTGAGCGCCGATCGACTCGAGATCCTCCGAACGCAGTCCTTTCACGGACCCGTAAGTTCCCACCGCCATGAAGGCAGGGGTCTCGATCACGCCGTGCGGCGTCTCCAGACGGCCGGTGCGCGCAGCGGAGTCCGCGCACGAATCTTCGAGTGTGTAGCGAATCACCCCTATGACTCCCGGAAAGGGTCCCAGCCCGTGGCCCCGACCGCGATCAGGCCATTGGCGTCGCGCAGCCACACTCCAGAGTCTGCTACGAATCTGCCCAGGCAGCGTGCCGGCGCGCCGAAGGCCAGGTCGGTGGCTGCATCCGGCGCGAGTGCGCACAGCATCGCGTAGTCGTCGCCCCCTGAGAGCACGAGATCGCGCGACCGGCTGGACACGGCAGCCGCCAGTTCGGGACGGACCATCGAGTCGAGAGTTTCCGCGGCGAGTTCGCATCCGAGTTGAGAGGCTTCGCACATCCGATGTAGGTCAAGCGCCAGCCCGTCCGAGATATCCATCATGGCGTGTACTGATTCCGGCTTCGCCGCGGTGGCGCACCAGGCCTGCGACGTGACCGGCGCCACGTATGCATCGATCGCCGTGGCGGCCCACTCTCCGTCGGCTGGAGCGGCCCCTCTCGATAGAAGCAGTCGACCCGCAGCCGCCAGGCCGATCTCTCCCACAACCCAAACCTCATCGCCGGTGCGCGCACCGGACCGCGTCAGAGGCTCGACGCCTGTCGGCATCGTGCCGTAGACCGTCGTTACGATCGCCAACGACTCGCCGATCCCGACGTCGCCGCCAACGACTGTCGCGCCCGCGTTCTGAGCTCCCATTGCAATACCCGTCGCCAGATCATCGAGGTGTGCAACCGGCATCTCACGAGGCAATTCAACCGCGCAGACCGCGCCGAGGGGTTCAGCCCCCATCGCGAAGATATCGCTAGCGGCAGTGGTCACAGCTCTCCACCCCGCCTGCTGGGCCGACATCCAGTCGCTTCGGAAATGGACACCCTCGCGAGCGCGATCGACGGTGACCACGAGACGCCCCGCATCGACCGGCAGAACCGCAGCGTCATCGCCTGGGCCGACAATGACTCCGTCGGGATTCCTGCCGACGCGGGCCGTGATTCGCGCAACCAGCGTGCGTTCGTCGAGATCACCGACGGTTCGGCTCATCTCGACTCGCGAGCGCGACCCTGCGCCCACCCCAATGCACTCTCAGCGGACGACCAGCGTTCGGTGATCTGACCGATTGCTGCTTCGCGGAGCAATTCGCCTAATTGCGGTCCCGGCTCGCAACCGACCGCAAGTAAGTCGTCGCCGGTCACCCATCGCGGCTCTACGGCGCGCGCCGCTTGAGGCTCTAGTGAAAGCGCCGATAGTCCCAGACCCCGCGCGAGTCGACCGGCAATCCTTGCCGCCTCCGCATCGATGAGCGTCAACGCCGCGAGTCCGCCGTCGTCCGCGCTGGATTGAGACCAAACGGCTGCCCGCGCCGCAGTACGCGCGAGCGGCCGCGGCCAGCGGCCAGCGACCAAGGCCGTCACGAGCCCGTCGACGTCTTCATCCAATCCGACTTCGAGTAGAACCGCCGCAAGTCTGCCGGCGAGCTCGACATCGCCCTCGACTGCTTCCCATGCGGCGGTCGGTGCAGATGTGGCGCGGGCGCCGGCCGACATGAAGCCCAGCTCCACCCGCCAGGCAAAGTCCAGGGCCGAGCGCCAGTAGGCTCCGGCCAGCACCGCCTGCCACTCGTTAGCCACTCGTTCGGCGGCAACGCCGGCTAGCCGCGGCGCGTTTTCACTCACGAATTCGCGGGTCCTCGGCTCGACTTCGAATCCCAGTTGAGCCATATAGCGCGCCGCCCGAAGGGTTCGAAGAGGATCGGCCGCGATGTTGGCTGCTGCAATCGCCACCAACTGGCCCGCCTCCAGATGCGCGATACCGTCGTGACGATCAACCATCGCGTCGGAGACCGCCCCGAACTCTGCTAGCCGTAACGCAAGCGCGTTGATCGTGAAGTCACGCCGGCCGAGATCTTCATCGAGATTCCCGAGACTGCACGCAAGGTCAATCGAAACGCCACGCCACACGAAACGGTGCGTGCGCTGATGCTCATCGCCGATGTCGGCCGGGCGCCGCCCCAGGTGTCCGGTCACGGCGTCGAGCCCGGCATCGAAGTCACCGACCACGATCACGTCGAGGTCGGCCGGTGTCCGACCGAGCAGAGCGTCACGTACGGCCCCGCCCACGATCACGAACTCGCGTCCCGCGGCACACAGAGCGGCCAGCGTTCGGACCTGGTGCGAACGCCGCAGTTGGTCCAAGCCGTCCCAATGCAGATCGTTCACGTCAAGACTGCGAGCTCAGCAGCCCCTTCAGTTCATCCATGAAGGCATTGACGTCACGGAAGTGACGATAAACGGACGCAAATCGGACGTAGGCGACCTCGTCGATATCTCGAAGTTGATCCATCACCAGTTCGCCCATCTGTTGACTGTCGATCTCGCGGATTCCCTGATCCTGGCCGAGTGCCTCGACGCTGTCGCAGATCTCTTCGAGCTGGACGACGCGCACAGGACGCTTCTCACAGGCGCGCAGCAGACCGTTCATCAGCTTGGCGCGGTCGTACCGCTCCCGGCTGCCGTCCTTCTTGACGACCATCAGCGGGGTCAGTTCCACCTGCTCGTACGTGGTCATGCGCTTGCCGCAATCGAGGCACTCACGACGTCGACGAATCGCCGTGCCATCGCGACTGTCGCGGGAATCAACGACCTTGTGCTTGGCATGACCGCAAAAGGGACACTTCATGTGGCCGAGTATAGCCCTCACCCGCTCGCCGCTGCCACAGTGGCTCGTGATCGTCTAGACTCCGGATTCCTCGCTCTCATCCCGCCTGCGACTCATGGCTGACCATCAAGCAACTGCCGCTCAAATCGCCGAGGCCGGGCGCGACCTGGACGCCCGCGGGCTTCTGGCGTCGTTCGAAGGCAATCTGAGCGTTCGTCTCGACGACAGCCTGATCCTGACCACGCCAACCGGCGCGCACAAGGGCCGTCTCGCGCCGGAAGAAATGGTCGTGGTAGATGCCTCGGGAACAACCGTCGGGCAAGGCAAGGCCTCGTCCGAGGTCAAGCTGCATCTGGCGATCTACGAAGAGCGTGCGGATGTCGGGGCGATCGTTCACGCCCATCCGCCCACGGCGACCGGGTACGCCGTTGCGGGCGTGCCCCTTCCCCACGGTGCGCTGGCTGAATCCACAGCCCTGTTCGGATGCGTGCCGGTCGCCCCCTACGGCACCCCGAGTACTGCCGCGCTTGCCGATTCCGTGCGGGAACCCGTGCGTACGTTCGACGCCATCCTGCTCGCGAATCACGGCGCCGTGACGGTGGGGCAGGATCTGAACGAAGCCAAGGAGCGCATGGTGCAACTGGAGCACTTCGCCCACATTGCTCTCGTGGCCCACCTCCTGGGCGGCGCGCAAGCGCTCGAACCCGACCAGATTGCGGAGATATCGCAGATGCGTGAATCGGCGGGTGGCGGGCCGATTCCTCCCGTTTGCTACCCTGCGCCCGAGCAGGCCGGAACCATAACGCTCAGTCACGACGAATTAGTCCGTCTGATCGCGGACGCGGTGCGAACTATCGGCTAGCATGGGGGCCGTGACACGGCGTCCGCCGGGAACCTGGAGGAACAAATGGCAGATTACGGAGAAGCCCTAGGGCTGGTCGAAACCCGCGGTTTCGTGGGCATGGTGGAAGCTTCGGACGCCATGGTGAAGGCGGCGAAGGTCACGATCATCGGCTACGAAAAGGTAGGCGGCGGACTCGTGACCGCGATCGTCCGCGGCGACGTCGCTGCGGTGAAGTCAGCAACGGACGCAGGGGCCGCGGCGGCACGCCGCGTCGGCGAACTCGTTTCCGTGCACGTGATCCCGCGGCCGCATTCGAGCCTCGAAGAAACACTGCCCATCGGTCAGGCCGACTAGCCCCCGGAGTCCAAGGCATGTTCCTCGCCCGCGTGGTGGGCTCAGTCGTGGCAACCCGAAAGGACCCACGGCTTGAGAACCTCAAGCTTCTCCTGGTAGTCCCGGTGACTCCTGAAGGAGAAGATGAGGGCGGCTACCATATCGCCGTAGACACGGTGCATGCGGGCTTTCGCGAGACCGTGATGTGCGTGCGTGGTTCGTCTGCGCGACTCGCCGAGGGCATCGGAGATCGTCCCGTGGACACTGCGATTATCGGCATCGTCGATCGCGCCGACGTCGACGACGACTGAGCGTGGATCTCGCGCGCGTCGTCGGGTCCGTGGTGAGTACGATCAAGGACTCACAACTCGAAGGACACAAGCTGCTCCTCATCCGGCCGGTGAACCCGAGCGGCGAGTTCATCGGATCGGCGATGATCGCAATTGACGCGATCGGCGCGGGCACCGGAGAGACTGTGTTCTTCGTGACCGGCAAGGAGGCGTCGTTCGCATTCCTGCCCGACAACGTTCCGGCCGACGTCTCGATTGTCGCGATCGTCGATCAGGTGCACGAGTCCACTGATCGCCGGGCGCGGAGTCGGTCGTGATCCTCGGCCGCGTCGTAGGCACCGTTGTTGCTACGCAAAAACACGAGAAGTACGCGGGCAGTAAGCTGCTCACCGTGCAGCCTCTCGACCTTGGCGGTAGCGACGACGGCGATGAGCTGATCGCCGTTGACAGCGTCGGGGCTGGAGCTGGCGAGACGGTAGTCGTTGTCCAGGAAGGTCGCTCGACGAGCCTGGCGATGGACACAGATCTCGCGCCCGCCAACGCCGCCATCGTAGGGATTGTCGACCGGATCGACCTGCTCGACTGATCGACTCGTTATCCACGACCTTTTCCAGGAGCAACCAGTGAGCGCCAACCTCTTGCTCGGCAAGCCGATTCAGGACCAGCTTCTCGAAGAAGTGGCCGCGGCCACCAACGAGATCATCGAAGCAGGCGAACGCCCTCCACACCTGACGGCTGTTCTCGTGGGCGACGACCCCGCTTCGGCGATCTACGTGCGCACCAAGACGAACAAGTGCAGCGAAGTCGGCTTCGGTTCGGAAGGGATCATTCTGCCGGAGGCCACGACGACCGAGGAGATTCTCGAAGTCGTCGATAGGCTCAACAAGGACGACAACGTTGACGGCATCCTGGTGCAACTGCCTCTTCCCTCGCACTGCGACACCAAGACCGTCCTGGACGCCGTAGATCCCGCGAAGGACGTGGATTGCTTCCACCCGCACAACACCGGCCTTCTGATGCAGGGTCGACCACGGTTCGCGCCCGCCACTCCGGCAGGGATCATCGAACTTCTGGAGCGCGAGGGACTCGACATCAGCGGCAAGCATGCCGTCATCATCGGGCGCAGCGACATTGTCGGGAAACCGATGGCAATGCTGCTTCTGCATCGTCACGCAACCGTAACGATCTGCCACTCCCGGACTCCGGATCTTCCCGCCGTGTGTCGCGAGGCCGATATCCTGGTTGCCGCCGTGGGCGTTCCAGGACTCGTCTCTCAGGACTATGTGAAACCCGGCGCCGTCGTCATCGATGTTGGCATCAATCGCGTTGCGGACCGCGATCAGGCGGCCGAGATCATGGGTGTTGCCGCGAACTGGGAACGCTTCGACGAGCGTGGCTACCTCGTGGTGGGCGATGTACGCCCGGATGTGGCGGAAGTCGCGGGGGCGATGACGCCCGTGCCTGGCGGTGTGGGTCCGCTCACGATCGGCATGCTCCTCGTGAACACCCTGGCCGCAGCGCGAACGCGACGCGGCGTCGGCGCCTAGTCAGATGTCACAGATCCTGCGCGTGGGCCTCACCGGAGGCATCGGCGCGGGAAAATCCTCGGTAGCCACTCTGCTCGACGGGCCCGGATTCCTCATCATCGATGCAGATAGGCTGGGTCACACGGTCCTGCGTGACGATGAGGAGGTACGCGCGGAACTCGTCGGCGCCCTCGGGGAAGAGATTCTCGACTCTGCCGGACGCATCGAGCGTGCGCGTCTCGGTGCGCTCGTGTTTGCAGAACCCCGCGCTCGCGAGCGCCTGGAACAGGTGCTTCACCCGAGAATCCGCGCTACCGAAGAGGATCGCGTGGCGAGTTGGGGGGTCACAGAAGGTGTTGCCGTTACCGAGGCCGCACTGCTGGTTGAGACAGGCGGACACGAACGCTACGACCGACTCGTCGTCGTTACCGCTTCGCCGGAGACTCGAATTTCCCGACTTGCCGGTCGCGGCCTCACCACAGAAGACGCTCGACGGAGGATGGCCGCCCAGCTTCCGGACGAGGACAAGATCGCGGTGGCCGACCACGTCGTAGACAACGACGGTGATGTCCACGCGATGGAAGAGCGGGTCGCGGAGCTCCGGGCCGCACTATGGGCAGAGGCTGAACAACTTGTGCGGGACTAGTCTCCGACCGTGACGTCGATCCGGGGATCGCACCCCACCGTGACACTCGAAATCACATAGTCCTCATCGACGTTCATTCGCCGGAGCTCGTCCAGCAGCCACTCCGCCACGCCTCCCGGACCAGTGTCGCCCTCCCGAAGTTCATCGGTTTCCTCGAGGTTCTTCCCCGCGAGACGCGCGACGAGCTCATCGGCTTGCTGCCGGAGCTTCCGAAAATCGACCACGATCGCGATGTGGTCGAGCCGTGGAGATCGTGCTCGCACTGCAACGCGCCAGCGGTGTTCATGCGCCTCACACCTGCCACCCGCTAGGTCGAGGCAGTGTTCAGCATCGAAGTGCGTCTCTACCTGAACCTCGAAGCTGGCGCTCAATCCTGGCGCTCCTCGGCCATCGTGTTCCAACGATGGCAGTGCAAACAACGGGCAAACAGCTCGACACTTTTGAAGCCGCAACGCAGACAAACGAACGGGTCCATGAGTCGCGTATCGTCGAGAACCCCTTCCAGGATTTCAGCGAATTCCTCGATGCCGCCGCCGCGTTGCCGCAGCACTTTCCAGACCTCACGCTGGACGGCCAACGAGCCCGGACGTTCTCGCAGGGCGCGCCGAAGGGTCGCTTCGGCGACATCGAGATCGCCCGAGGACAGCTGCACGCGAGCCAGGTAGAGTCCCGCGCGCCACGCACGAGGGTCCCGCTCCAGGATCGTCTCGCACGCAGCAGCAAGCGGCGCCTGATCCCCGAGCTCGAGGCAGAGGCGATCGAGCGTCTGCAGTGCAGCGGTCGACCACGGTGTGGGCGCAAGGACAGCCTGCTCCAGATGCTCTAGCGCCTCGGAGTACCGCTCGCCGACCATCAGGCACTGGGCCATCCCCTGTCGCGCTGGCGCGTAGTCGGGCCGGATGTCCAGAGCGGTGCGGAAGTGGCGAGCAGCGCGATCCGCATCGGCAGACAACAGTGACCTGCCCCACTCCGTCTCCAGCGCAGCCAGAAGATTCGGCTCGGTTCCACGGGACGCCCGCTGGATCTGACGTTGCAACGCCAGAGCCTCCTCCCACTGCCCGGTCTCTTCCGCTATCTGTTGGAGACCGTAGAGACACGCCACGTTGTCCGGCTCGCGTTCCGCGACTTCACGGAACGTCCTCTCTGCGCGATCCACGAAACCTGCGCGTTTGAAGTCCATCGCGAGGCAGAAGAGCACCTGGGTACGCTCCCACTCCGACAGGTTCGGTCTATGCAAGAGGCTCTTGTGGGCGTCGATAGCCCGCTCGCTCTGGCCGCTTTCGCGATACAGGTTGCCCAGAGCCAGATAGGCCTCTACCGCCTCAGTCTCCTGACGCACGGCCTGCGACAGTTCGCGTATCGCCTGGTCGGGCTCATGCGAAACGAGGTAGTTCAGGCCGAGAAGATAGTGCGGCCTCCCACGTCGAGTAGCGCCGCGGGGTGTCGGCGCCCGGAGGCGTGCCCATAGGTCCCCGAGGAGCGCACCAACCGCCAATAGCGCGAGTGCCATGCCGAGCGTGAGGGGCCACCCTCCGGCCATGCGTATGCTCCGTGTTGGATTAGCTGCTGCCTGGACTCGGGGGCTCAGCGCCCTTGCGCGCCTGGCGTGACTCGTAGTCCGCGAGAACAGTGTCCCAAAGACCGCGCGCGGTGACGACGTCGTCGACAAACTCACGCAACGCGCCACGCCCACCCGGAGTGGAAAGGACCCAGTCGGCCTCCTGGAGAACCCGCGATTGAGCGTCGGCAACCGCTACGCCGAGACCAGCGCGTCGCATGGCTGGTAAGTCGACAAGGTCGTCGCCGACGAAAGCCGTGACGTCCGGGGAAATCTCGAGGGCAGCTTCCGCGTCTCCACAGGCCGCCACTTTGTCGAACGTATCCTGATGGAAACGCATCACCGGCAACTCTGAAAAGCGCCGCGCCACCGCGTCAGACTTGCGCGCGGTAATCACCACCACTGGCAAGCCGATGGCCCGAGCGATATACACCGCGCTGCCGTCCTTGACGTTGAAGACCTTCGTCTCGGAGTCGGAGCCTGTGTAAGCGATCGACCCATCGGTCAGCACGCCATCCACATCCGTCACGAGAAGCCGCAGTGCTCGTAGACGATCCTCGTATTGGTCGCGTGTAAGTTTCGCCATCACACCATCTGGGTTCGCCAGAGATCGTGCAGATGGACGACGCCCAGCAGGCAACCGGTAGAGTCCACCACGGTTAGACAGGTAATCCGTCGTTCCTCGAGAACACGGAGCGCCTCCGTCGCGAGCGCCTCCGGCTCGATGCACGCGGGATCGGGCGTCATGCACTCTGACACCGCAATTTCGAGGGCGGTTTCTCGTTCCATGAGCCGGCGCACATCGCCATCGGTCAGGATCCCGGCGACGGTGCCGTCAGCGCCGCGCACGACGGTCACTCCGAGCCCCTTTGCGCTCATCTCAGCGATGGCCTCGCGCAGCGAAGCGTCGCTCGACACTTGCGGCAATTGCTCCTGCGTATGCATGACCTTGGAAACGCGGAGTAGCTGGTTGCCTAGCGAGCCTCTGGGGTGGAAGCCTGCAAAATCTTCCGGGCCGAAACCACGCTCCTCGAGCAGTGCCATTGCCAGAGCATCACCGAGCGCGAGCGCCGCCGTGGTCGACGCCGTGGGTGCGAGGCCCAGCGGACATGCCTCCTCCTCGATACCGATGTGCAGAACCACATCCGCCTCGCGAGCAAGCGTGGACTCCGTGTTCCCTACCATCGCTATTAGCCTGACGCCCATCCGCCGCATGGCTGGCAGCAGGCCGACGATCTCCGCCGTGTTACCGGAATGGCTCAGCGCGACCACGACGTCACCATCTACGATCATCCCGAGGTCGCCGTGCCCGGCCTCGGCCGGATGGAGAAAGAACGCAGGACTCCCGGTGGAAGCGAGCGTTCCCGCCAGCTTCTTCGCGATGATTCCCGACTTGCCCATTCCGGTGCACACGATCCGACCGTCAAAGGCCAGCAGCAGATCCAACGCGTCTCCCACCGCCGCCTCATCCATGTCCTGGGCAAGCGCCTCGAGCGCAGCCGCTTCGGTGCGCAGCACCTGTCGCGCCACGTCGAGGCTCGCCCGACGGCGCTCCGCTGATTCAGCGCTCGGCGCGTCATTCATCTGCCACCTCCGTCACCGCACCGTGCACTCGCGTGGCCTGATCGAGCAGAACCTTCAACTCCGATGGCCGAATCTGTGTCGTCGCATCGCTCATGGCCTGCGGCGGGTCGTCGTGCACTTCAACGAACAAGCCGTTCACCCCGGCGGCAACCCCGGCGCTCGCAAGCGGCAAGGCGAATTCAGGCTGCCCACCCGTGCGCCCGCCTTCGCCCGCAGGCAACTGAAGACTGTGGGTAACATCCAGAATCACCGGATAGCCGATCTTGGCCAGTATCGGGAGTCCTTTGATGTCGACCACGAGGTTGTTGTAGCCGAAGGACGCGCCCCGTTCCGTCACCAGCACTTTCTCGTTCCCAGCTGCCGTGACCTTCTCGACGACTTTCGCCATGTCCCAGGGCGCCAGGAACTGCCCCTTCTTCACGTTCACAGGCAGACCGGTTTCCGCCGCAGCGACGATGAGGTCTGTCTGCCGACACAGGAACGCGGGTATCTGCAAAATGTCGACGACGGCTGCCGCTGCTTCAACCTGCCGCACGTCGTGCACATCGGTCAGTACGGGCGCACCAGACACCTCCCGCACTTCAGACAGAATCTCCAGACCTTCTTCCGGGCCCGGCCCGCGGAACGAATCGCGTGAAGTGCGGTTGGCCTTGTCATACGAGGCCTTGAAAACCCACGGCACTCCGACTGCCGTGGCCACCTCGCTCACAGCGGCGGCCATCTGCAAACAGTGTTCCCGACTCTCGATCACGCAAGGCCCGGCGATGAGCCCAAGCTGGTCACCGCCGAACGAGACGTTGTCGCCGATCTCGATTTCGCGCATGACGACTCAGGCCGAAGCCACGTCCTGCGTGGCCTCCGCCGCGATCCACTTTCCCTGTTCGCGTCGCACCTTGTGCTGATGCGAGGCCTCGATGAAGGCCGAGAAGAGCGGATGCGCCTCCAGCGGGCGCGACTTGAATTCAGGATGGAACTGGCAAGCCAGGAACCAGGGGTGATCCGCAAGCTCCATGATCTCGATGAACTTGCCGTCATCGGAACGCCCGCTCAGACGCACTCCGGCCTCGACGAGGGGCCTTTCGAACGTCTGATTGAACTCGAACCGATGCCGGTGACGCTCCGAGATCTGTTCCTTACCGTACGCCTGTGCCGCCAGGCTTCCCGGCTCGAGGTCGCAAACGTAGGCACCCAGCCGCATCGTCCCGCCAAGTTCATCCACGCCGAGCAGGTGCCGAAGTTTGTAGATCACCTTGTCGCGACCGCGACCCTCGTGAAAATCAAATTCGGCGCTGTCGGCCGCGTCGCCCAGTTCTGCAACGTGCTCGGCAAACTCGATGACAGCCGACTGGAACCCCAGACAGATGCCGAAGAACGGCACGTTCTGCTCGCGCGCGAACCGAATCGCATCGAGCATTCCGCGAACACCTCGGAGCCCGAAGCCGCCAGGCACCAGCACGCCGTCGGCGTCGGCCAGTATCTCCGCCGCACTCTCACCCTCCTCGAAGCGCTCGGCCTCCACCCACTCGAGATCGACCCCGAGATCATGGGCAATGCCACCATGAACGAGCCCCTCCGAGAGGCTCTTGTATGAGTCTTCGAATTCGACGTACTTGCCAACGAACGCGATCTTGACGCGATCCTTCGGCTGTCTGCAGGTGTTGACCACGCGGCGCCACGGCTCGAGGTCCGGCTCGCGCATCTCGAGATCAAGCAACTCGCAGACGATGCGGTCCAGACCTTCCTCGTGGAATACCAGCGGCACCTGGTAGATCGATTCAACGTCGACCGCGGTGATCACCGCCTCTTGCGCAACGTTCGTGAATAAAGCGATCTTGCGCTTCATGTCGTCGGGCAGAATCCGATCCGTCCTGCACAGCAGAACGTCCGGCTGGATGCCGATTGACCGGAGATCCTTGACACTGTGCTGCGTCGGCTTGGTCTTGAGTTCCTTGGCCGCAGCGATGTACGGCACGAGCGTCAAGTGGATGAACATTCCGTTGGTGCGTCCCACGTCCTGACGCATCTGTCGAATTGCTTCCATGAACGGGAGGCTCTCGATATCTCCCGCTGTTCCGCCGATCTCCACGATCACGATGTCAGCGGTACCTTCGAGCCCTCGCATGCAGGCTTTGATCTCGTCTGTTACATGCGGGATCACCTGCACCGTATTGCCGAGGTAGTCGCCGCGGCGCTCCTTCTGAATCACGCTCTCGTAGATCTGGCCCGTAGTGAAGTTGTTCGCCTTGCTCATTCGAGCGCGAGTGAAGCGTTCGTAGTGCCCGAGGTCGAGGTCTGTCTCCGCGCCGTCGTCGGTGACGAACACCTCGCCGTGTTGGAACGGGCTCATCGTGCCCGGATCCACATTGATATACGGGTCGAGCTTGAGCAGATTGACCGAGTAGCCCAGCGATTCCATCAGGCTACCGATCGCGGCCGAGGCCAAACCCTTACCGAGCGACGAAACAACGCCGCCCGTAACGAAGATGTACTTGGTCATGCCGTTTGCCATGTGTCCCCACCCATTACGGCTTGTAGTCCTGCGATTTCGGCTCGGTGAGAGCGCGACGAACGCGTTCCAGATCGGCCGGCGTATCAATGCCCGGAAACGCTTCAGCTACTTCAAATGTCTGGATTCGTTCGCCCGCTTCGAGCACGCGAAGCTGCTCAAGATCCTCGACGATCTCAAGCTGCGACCGGGGCATTCTAGCCCACCTCTGCAGTGCCGGAGTCCGGTACATATAGACCCCCACGTGAATCCAACACGCGCCTTGCTGCGGCGGCTCCGCAATGAATTCCAACGCCCCCTTGCCGCCCGGGCCGACCGTGCTCGATTGGACGGAATCTCTGGAGTACGGGATCGGCGCCCGGCTGAAATAGAGCGCGGTGCCGTCTCGGTCGACGACGAGCTTCACGCAGTGCGGATCCCACAACTGCGCAGAGTCGGTTAGTGGTGCGCGCAGGGTACCGAGTTCATGGCTGCCAGCCCTAAACTCACGCAAGGCACCACTCAACGCTTCCGGGTTGATAAGCGGTTCATCGCCCTGCACGTTGAGCACTATGTCCGCACCAAGATCAGCTGCGACATGCGCGATGCGATCCGTGCCCGAGGCAAAATCGGGACTGGTCATGACGGCCTCGACGCCGCAGTCGCGCGCGGCCTCGGCGATGCGCTCGTCGTCGGTAGCCACCACCACCCGATCGAGACCCTCCACCTGGGCGCAGCGTGTCGCCACGTGGCAGATGAGTGGGGTGCCTTCAAGAGTCGCGAGAGGTTTCCCCGGAAACCGGGTCGAACCGTAACGAGCTGGAATGATCGCGACGCAGTCCAAGGCAACTCCCCGGGCCGACGTAGGCCCGACCGACGTTACACCGGGCCCGCGCGCGGCTCAAACCAGCACGGTCAACGCCGCGGGCAGAACCGTAAACGACGCCGGCAGGCAACCGGGAAGCTCGCCATCGAGCTCCACATCTCCGGTACCTTGCACCAGGATCTCACCGCACCGTGTGACGTTCACTCCGGGGCGCGGCTCCGCACCGCGGCCGAACCCCGCGAGGAGGGTCCGCCCCAGGCCGAGAACGCCTCGCGGCTCGACTTCAGCCATGTGGAGCGTCGCGTCATCGAGTCGGCTCTCGGGCGCCAGACAGAGCCCGCCTCCAAAACGTGGGCCGTTGCACAGCGACAGACTGAGGAGCCGAACCGATCGCGCCTCCGTCTCCCCAAGAGCGAGCCCGTACTCCTCGGTTGGCCGGCTGAGCACTTCCGGGAGTCCACCGGCCACGTACGCTGCGCGGCCCAGGGCGCGCAGGAGCTTGTACTTACTGACCCGACGCGTCGAGGCGGTCGATGCGCCGACGTTGGCGGCGTTCACGAAATAGCGCGCTGATCCATCCGCGAACCTGGCACGGCCAACGTCGATCGCAAGTTCCAAGTCGCGCTGTGACCCGTCGGCAGCGATCGCTTCCATGTTCGCGCTGAAATCACAGCCTGTGCCCAACGGCAGGGCCATCAAACGCGCCGGGCTGGCCGCACCAAGTAGGCCGTTGACGATCTCATGCACGGTGCCGTCCCCTCCTCCTGCCACGACGACCTGAGCGTCGGCAGCCGCCGCGAGACGTTCTGCGTCGCCTGGAGCGGCGGTCAAAGCCACCTCCACCGATCCCAGACAATCGAGTTGCCCCCGAATTTTCTCGAAGCGCCGCAGCGCACTCCCACCTCCTGCCGCAGGATTCACGATCGCCAGGATTCTGCGTTCTGATGACAACTTGCCGACCGCTCGCTACCTTGACTCGCCGGGATGGCCGCCCTATCGTAGCGGCGCCTCGTAGAGGAACCCAAGCCTTCGGTTCGGACGTCTCGGGAGAACCCCGCGACCGCGCAGGGTCTCGTGTCCACTTCCAGCCTCCTCACATGATTAGCGATGGGATCGGACAGGCTGGACTCGCCCTGAAGGCGCTTGTTGCGCGCGCAGTGGGCGCCGCAGGGATCCCGCCCAACGTATTGACGCTGTCATCGCTGATCCCGATGGCGCTCGCGGCCTGGAACCTCGGCCAGGGTCATCTCATCGCCGCTGCGGGTTGGACCCTGTTCGGCGGGGTGCTCGACCTGATCGATGGTGCGGTTGCCCGGATGAGCGGCAAGACTTCGACCTTCGGCGCTGTTCTCGACTCTGTCGTCGATCGAGCCTCCGACACGTTGGTGTACGTCGGCGGCATCTACTACTTCAACGCCATCGGCGAGCCGCTCTATGTAACGCTCGGTGCCGTCGCGCTCGGCGGAGCCATCGGCGTCTCCTACACACGGGCCCGCGCGGAGAATGTGATTCCGGAGTGCCGCGTTGGGTTTACGGAACGCGGAGAGCGCCTGGCATTGATCATCCTTGGCCTATCTCTCGGTAGGCTGGGGCAGGCTTTCATCCTTCTCGCATTTCTCGCCTGGCTCACGACGGTGCAGCGGTTGTTGCATGCGTATCGCGTGATCACCAAGATCGAGCGAGCCAACGGCAACACGGACGGCATTCCCATGGGACTGGACGTCTGGGGAACGCTGGGCCGCTGGCTGTTTCTCAACTGGCCTCGCGGGTCGTGGCAGTACGACATCGTGTGCGGCGTGATTCTCGCCGCGCTCTGGTTCCTGCCGGCTATCTGATCGTTCGAGACGAAGCGGCCAGCGAGGATCAGTGCCCGCGATTCACCACGAACTGCGGCAATTCACCAAGCGCATCACGCGCCGGAGTCGGCGGCAGTACTGACAGCGCGGTTCGAGCTTGCTCGGCGTAGCGCGCAGCGGCTTCGCGAGTCGCATCAAGCGACCCCGTCGCCCGCATCGCTTCGAGCACTGATTCCAGACCGGTCTGCGTGGCATCCGCATCGCCCAGGCAGGCCATGGCGGCCGCTCGCTGTTCGGCACTACCGTTCTCGAGCAGGTGGATCAGCGGATAAGTCATCTTGCCTTCGCGCAGATCAGCCCCGACCTGTTTGCCAAGTCGATCGGGATCCGCAGCGTAGTCGAGCAGATCATCGATCAACTGGAAGGCGATGCCGATGTCGTGCCCGAACGTGGCCAGCGCGGCCTCCTGCTCCGAGGACACCTCCGCGAGCACCCCGGCGGCCTGAGCACAACCAGCGAACAAGGACGCGGTCTTGCGATCGATGATGTCCATATACGTGTCGAGACCGAGTTCGGCATTGCCGTTATGGAGGACATCCAGCATCTCGCCCTCGACGAGCCGGCTCGTTGCTTCGGTCAACACCTCTACCAGTCGTAACTTGCCAAGCGACACGCTGAGCGCCAATGACCGCGCGTAGAGAAAATCGCCGAACAGAACTGCGAGTTGGTTCCCCCAGACTCGGTTCGCCGGCTCATTGCCACGGCGCGTTACGGCGTCGTCGACGATGTCGTCGTGCACCAACGAGGCCGTATGAATGAACTCCACAATGACGCCGAGCTCGATGTCATCATCACCTTCATAGCCGCATGCCTGAGCACACAGAGCCACTAGCGCCGGCCGGAGTCGCTTGCCGCCGTTGCCGAGCAGATACGTGGCGACGTCCTGCACCAGCGGAATGTCCGACGACTGCAGCTCGCGGAACCGGGCCTCGATGAGCTCGAGGCGGTCTTTCGCTAGATGGTAGGCCGCGGTCTGTGTGTGGACCGGTTGGCGGTGAGTTTCCATCGCTCGAATCGGGGTCAGCGGTCAGGGGCAGCGGGACGTGTCAGTCGCCCAGGGTTTCGACACTCACACCGGCTGGAATGTTGAACTGAAACAGCTCATCTGCCAAGTCAGTATCAGTCTCAATCTCGAAGAAGCGCCATTCCGTGGCGTCGCCGAAGACACCGAAAGATACCAGTCGCAGCACCAGTGCGGTTTCCGGGTCGACCTCGAGCATCAAGTAGGCGTAATCGGCACCTGGGAGCCGTGGCTCAAGGCGCATCTGGATACTGTCTGGACGCAGGCGAGTCCGCCACTCGACTCCCTGCACAGTGAAGTCGTCGCCCATATCCCCCTGGCCGCTGAGATAGAACAACGCGTAGCCCTGCTGGGACATCGAGTTCTGTGAGCGCACATGAACCTGGCGATCAGCCGGCAGGTACCAGTAAATCTGTTCGCCATCAGCGACGAAAACACGACCGGTTTCTTGATATTCGACCCGAAGATTGCCAGGAGATCGCAAGTACAGCGCACCGAGCCCGAGCATCGGAGCGGCGCCAGCCCGAACTTCCTGGTGCTGCTCAAACCGGGCGGATATGCCTACGGCTCCGGAGTAGCGTGCCTGAACTCGATCCAGCAGATCTTCGAGCGGCGTTTGGGATGCTGCAGGAGTAGCCAAGGCCGGTATGCACCAGCTCATCAGCATTGCCAAGGCGATTGGCGCGCGTTGTCTGCCCACTTCGTCCCTCTAGGCTGGCTGTCCGGTTCCGAAAGCAACCGCGTGCCACAGGCGCCTGCGGCCTAATGCTAATATAGCCCGATCCCGTCGACACTCGTCGCGGCTGGACCGGCCATTCGTTGGCACCTCCGTTCGAACCTCTCAGGGACCACGCATGTCTGCTCGTATTCTGATTCTGGATGTCCTCGACCCACGCGGCGAACGTGGTCTCGTCGTTGACACACAGGCTGCCTTTGACGCTGGCGCGACGGAAGTCGTGCCGCTTGCGACAGGCACGTGGCAGGGCGACACCGTTCTGCCGGCGGACGTGAAGCTCCTCGAAAGCGCGCTCGAGGAGGCACTTGCCGTGCCAACTCAGTCGATGCTCGTCGGTGCCCTACCGAACACGAAGGTAGCCGGCGCCGTCGTGACTGCGCTGGCTCGCGACCTTCCCGAGACTCTCGTGTTCGCACCAGGGGAGTTCATTCCTTCGCGAGCGTGGTTTGCCGGTTCGGCCGAACGCCAGCATCGCAGTCACTTCCAGACCCTCACGCGCGAGGCGACCGTAGTCGTGATGACCGCAACTGAGTCCGCCGCCTGGCTCGAGAAGAAAGATCTCGACGCCGAGCAAGCAGGAACCGCGTTGTGCGACTCGGGCGCGTATGCAGCCTGGATCCGTGACGAGCCAGGCTCTGTGCGCTCGCTGGACCGGCTGGTGGCCAATGGCCGCACGTCAGTGCTCGACTATCCGGCTCCGGCTGAAGACGCCACCGACCGTGCACCGGGCTCGCTCACGGCGCTCCTCGGCACCGGACTGACGTTGCAGGAGTCTGTGGCCGGCGCTCAGCGCCGCGCAGCTTGCCCCACCAACAGCGGTGGACTCGCGATCTGCCGCTAGCCGTCGAGCCCTGCGGCCCTCTCCGTAAACGTGGGAACGGCCTTCGCGTTGATCCGCGGGAAGAGTGCATCTCCCTTCACCACCGTCCCGGTTGGAGCACCCAGAAGGCGGCTGTCACCCTCGTACCGCAGCTCGGCAAGTTGTCCCGTCCAACCGAGCGACTCCCACAGCGTCTGCATGCGCTCGGGCATCACCGGATAGAGCAGTGCCGCAGCGCCACTCAAGATGATCGCTGAGGTACGCATGACCTCGTCGTAGAGCGCACCGGCCGCCGGGTCCTCGTCACGTTCTTTCCGGAGTCGCCACGGTTCCGTGTCCTGGATCATCTTGTTGGCCGCACTGAGGGAGTCCCAAATCCGACGCAACGCGGCTGAGAACTCGAACTCCTCGAACGCTTTCTCGTAGTCGGTTGCCGCGTTCTCGAACTCTTCCAGAATCGACGCGGTCGCGGCCGTTGCTTCCCCCGGCACGATCGCACCGCCATCTCCCGCCACCAGGTTGGATACTCGTGACGCGAGGTTGCCCATGTCGTTGGCCAGATCCGAGTTGATGCGCTCGACGAGAGCGGTCGCACCGAAGTCACCGTCCTGGCCGAAGGGCATCTGTCGCAGCACGAAGTAGCGCAGCGGATCAACGCCGAACTCGTCGATCAACAGATTCGGATCGACAACGTTCCCCATACTCTTGGACATTTTCTGCCCTTCGAACGTCCACCAGCCGTGCGCGAAAATGTGGCGCGGCAGTGGAAGTCCCAGCGCCATGAGCACGGTCGTCCAGTAGACGGAATGCGTGGTCAGGATGTCCTTGCCAATGAGGTGGTAGTCGGCCGGCCAGACCGGCCCGTAACTGTCGTCTGCCGGAATCCCGGGATTCAGGTACCGAAGCGCGGTGCAGTAGTTCAACAGCGCGTCGACCCAGACGTAGCAAACATGATCGGGAGCGAAGGGCAGTTCCACCCCCCAACTCAAGCGCGACTTCGGGCGACTGATCGACAGGTCTCCGAGTGGTTGGTTCAAGAATCCGAGAATCTCGTTGCGCCGCGAAGTCGGCCGAATTCCGAGCTCGTCTGATTCGATGGCAGCGACCAGCTTCTCCTGGAAGGCGCTCATCTTGAAGAAGTAATTCGCCTCCTTGACGAACTCCACCTTCCCGGCTGCCTTGAGGCTCTCGATCTCATCCGGATCCGTCACGAACATCTCGTCGCTGACGCTGTACCAGCCCTCGTAGTCCTGCTCGTACACCCAGCCATCGTCCCAGAGCTTCTGGAGGGCGGTCTGGACCTGATCCTTGTGCTCGGGGTCCGTCGTGCGAATAAACGCGTCGTTGGAGATATTGAGCCGTTCCCAGAGCGACTTGAAGTTCTGATGCAGCTCGTCGCAGTGCTGCTGTTCGGAAACGCCGCGGGCGGACGCGGCCTGCGCGACTTTCTGTCCGTGCTCGTCCGTGCCGGTCAGGAAGAAGACTTCCCTGCCCCGCATCCGGTGAAACCGTGACATCGCATCGGCCGCGATCGTCGTGTACGCATGCCCCAGGTGGGGAACATCATTCACGTAGTAGATCGGGGTCGTGATGTAGAAGCGATCTTCGCCCATGACGGCGGACTCCGGATGTATCGGCTGGCGGGAGGGCCAGTCTACCAGCGCATCTAGCGCCCGATTCACACGGTCTTGTCGCGATACCCGCAGAGGTCGCTCACCGCACAGGCGGGGCAATCTGGACGACGCGCGTGGCAAACCTCACGGCCATGCCGAATCACGTTCATGTGCAAACGAAAATGAACACCCTCCGGTATCGCGTCGCGTAGCTCCATATTTGCAGCGGCCATGTCGCGCGTCCGGTGCACGCCGATACGGCGTAGGACCCGGTACACGTGCGTGTCCACGGGGAATGCGTCCCTTCGCATGGAAAACAGCAGGATGCAGTTGGCGCTCTTGGCTCCGATGCCCTTGATGGACATGAGTTCCTTCCGGGCGTGCTCGACGTCGAGATCGGCCAGGTGCCCGAGATCGTAGCCGCCGTACTGTTTACGAATCCGAGCAAGAGTTTCGCGGATTCGCTTTGCCTTCACCCGATGCAATCCGCCGGGCCGGAGGGCCTCTTCGACGTCGGCTAGCGGAGCAGCCTCGACGGATTCCCAATCCGGGAACCGGCTCCGCAGGCTCTCCCAGGCGCGGTCGCGGTTCGTATCGCTGGTGTTCTGAGACAGGATCGTGAGAACCAGCTCTTCCACCGGCCCGAAACGACGCTTCCGGCGCGGACGACCGTAGGCTTCGGTCAGCCGATCGTGCAACGTAGCCAACGCCTCCAGCTGCCGGTACCGCGCAACGGACCGGCGTCGACGCGCCATTGCTACTTGCGGATCCGCTCGTCCAGGTACGCGGGCAGGCTATCGAGCGCCACGCGTTCCTGATCGGTGGTGTCGCGATCGCGGACTGTCGCAGCGCCGTCTTCGAGCGAATCGAAGTCGAACGTCACGCAGTATGGTGTTCCCACCTCATCCTCTCGCCGATAGCGCTTGCCGATCGATCCCGAGTCGTCGTAGATCGCATGGAAGCGGCGCTGCAAGTCATCGGTCAACTTCCGCGCCGGCTCCGCCAGCTTCTTCGATAACGGGAATACGGCGACCTGCCGCGGCGCGATGTGCGGCGCCAGACGGAGCACGGTGCGCTCCTCCTCACCGACGCGATCGATGGCAAACGCGTCCGCAAGTACTGTCAGAAGCGTCCGGTCGAGGCCGGCCGACGTCTCGATCACCGACGGCACGTATTTCTCGTTCCGCGTCGGGTCGAAATAGGCCTGATCCTTGCCCGAGTGCTCACCGTGTTGAGTCAGATCGAAGTTGCCCCGATTGGCGATCCCTTCCAACTCAGCCCAGCCAAATGGGAACTGATACTCGACGTCAGTCGTGTAGCTGGCGTAATGAGCCAGTTCGTCGCCTCCGTGATCACGACGACGCAGGCGATCCGGATTCACGCCAAGATGTTCGTACCATTCGTGGCGCGCGTCGACCCAGTAGTCGAACCATTTGCGCTCCTCGTCCGGATGAACGAAGAACTCCATTTCCATCTGTTCGAACTCTCGCGATCGGAATGTGAAGTTGCGCGGCGTCACTTCGTTGCGGAAGGCCTTTCCGACTTGAGCGATACCGAACGGCACCTTGAGACGCGAGGACATCTGCACGTTCTTGAAGTTGACGAAGATCGCTTGCGCAGTCTCCGGACGCAGATACGCGATTGACTTCGAGTCCGTTGCCGCCCCGACATGAGTCTCGAACATGAGTCCGAACTGGCGGGGCTCGGTAAGTTCTCCGCCGCAGGCAGGGCACTTGGTCGGGACTTCACCCTCAGCCGGAGGAACGGAGTTGTCTCGATCCGGGAAAATCGCGTCGAGAGTGTCGTTGTCCAGAGCATCCTGAATCATGTGATCGAGCCTGAAGCGCCGGTTGCACCCGCGACAATCCACCATCATGTCGTAGAAGGACGCGACATGACCCGACGCTTCCCAGACGCGCGGGTGGTTGATGATGGAGGCGTCCATTCCGACAACATCCTCGCGCCGTTCGACCATCATCGACCACCACGAGTCGAAGATGCGCCGTCGCAACTCGACTCCCAACGGACCGTAGTCCCAGAAGCCGTTCAGGCCGCCGTAGATCTCGCTGCTCTGGAAGATGTACCCGCGACGTTTGCACAGCGATACCAGCGGCTCGAGGCTATCGAGAGAGGATTCCGTCATAGCTTGTCTTCCATTCCTGCTGCCGCGACCTGATCGCGCAGCGCCTTGATGTCCTGAGATCGGTCGAGTCGAGCCACAAGCAACACATCGCCCGCGCGGACAACGGCGAGATTCTCGACGCCAAGCAACGCGACCGCTTCGCCTGGCGCATGGACGAGATTCCCGGAAGCGTCCAACGAGGCGACCGCGCCGCGAACCACGTTGTCGTCGGCATCGGCCGGCAACAATTCCGCGAGTGCTTCCCATGAGCCGACGTCGGACCAGTCGAACTGGGCCTCCACACAAGCAACGGCGCTCGCGCGCTCCATGATGCCGTAGTCGATCGAAATTGCCGGCATGTCGCCATAAGTCTCGGCCCGATCGTCATCGCTGGCAGCCGACAGCATACGGGTCGCCGCATCCGCTGCCTCCGGCAGGTGCTCGCTCATCGCCTCGATCAGAGTCGCTGAGCGCCAGACGAACATACCGCTGTTCCACAGAAAGAGACCCGCGGCAACGTAATCCTGCGCCGTCGCCGCGTCGGGTTTTTCGCGGAAAGCCACTACATGCCGAACCGGCGCTGCGCTTTCCACCTCAAGCGAATCGCCCACCTCGACATAGCCGTAGCCGGTTTCGGCGTAGCGGGGCGGCACGCCGAACGTCACAAGAGCACCCGTTGCAGCGGCCTTGCACGCCGCCTCTACTGATCGGCCGAGGCCCTCTACGTCTTCAATTACATGGTCCGCGGGAAAGACCATCATCACGGAGTCAGCGTCGCGTCGGTGCAGCTCGGCGGCGGTCCACGCCAGACATGGCGCGGTATTTCGTGCTTCTGGTTCGGCGAGAAGGTTGGCCTCGGGGAGGTCCGGCAATTCGGCCCGTGTGAGGTCTGCGTACCGCGCGGCTGTGACGACGAGGACCCGCGCCGGATCTTCAACCAACGCCAGGCAACGGTCCCATGTCTGCTTCAGCATCGAGTCCTCGCCTACAATCTGCAAGAACTGCTTGGGCGTCTCATTGCGCGACAGCGGCCAGAATCGCGTGCCGCTCCCGCCCGCCATGATCACTGCGTACGCTTTCGGATCGCTCACCGGGTGTCCCTCAGTCGCTCAGTTCGGATTCGATGCGACTGAGTTTTGACTCCACAAGCTCGCGGATCTCGTGGAGTCGAGGCTCGGTCTGGGCCTCGAATCGCAGGATGATGTGCGGCCCGGTGTTGGAGGCGCGGGCCAGACCCCATCCGTCCGGAAACTCAACTCGTACTCCGTCAATGGCTACAACGTCGTACTCGGCCGCAAGCTCGTCTCGCAGTCGCTCGCAGATGACGAACTTGTGCTCCTCGCTCGAGTGGTGCCGGATCTCGGGCGTGGAGAAGGTCTCCGGCAGGCCGTCGAGTTGCGCTGAGAACGGCCCGGCCTGCCGCGAGTAGATCTCCATGAGCTTGGCACCTGCGTACACCGCATCGTCGTGTCCGTAGAAGTTCTCGCCAAAGAACAGGTGCCCGCTCATCTCGCCGGCGAGCAACGCCTTTTCCTCCCGGATCTTCTGCTTGATAAACGAGTGGCCCGTCTTCCACATCAGCGGTCGGCCACCGTGTGCAGCGATGTCGTCGGCCAGCACCGTAGAGCACTTCACATCGAAGATCACCGTGGCGCCCGGATTCCTCGAAAGCATGTCGCGCGCCAGAAGAATCGTGAGGCGGTCGCCCCACACGATCTCGCCGCTCTCATCGATCACGCCGACTCGGTCACCGTCCCCGTCAAAGCCCAGGCCCAGGTCAAACCCACCGGCGAGCACGCGCTCGGCCAGCTCCTCGACCGCCTCGGGCACCGTCGGATCCGGGTGATGGTTCGGGAAGTTGCCGTCTACCTCGCAGTACAGCTCTTCCACCTCGCACCCAAGCTCGCGGTACAAGCGCGGCGCAATCATTCCCGCGATGCCGTTGCCCGCGTCGATGATCACTTTCACGGGACGCTCGAGCGTCACGCGTTCCTTGACCATCGCAACATAGGGTTCGATGAGATCGACCGACTCGACCGTTCCTTCGCCGGTCTCGAAGTCCTCGGTTTCGATCATCTGGCGAATCTGCTGGATGTCCTCGCCGAACAGCGTCCGTTTGCCGAGCACCGATTTGACGCCGTTGTACTCCGCCGGGTTGTGGCTCGCCGTGATCACAACGCCACCGTCGGCGTCGAGATGACGGATCCCGAAGTAGAGCATCGGAGTGGGGACAGGGCCTGCGTCGAGCACGTCGCACCCAGCTGCGTTGGCGCCGCGAGTGAAAGCAGCCGCCATCTCCGGGCTCGTCAGACGCCCATCACGACCCACGAGAACGCGCCGGCCGCCCTCCCGCCGGACAAGCGTCCCGAAGGCACGGCCGATGGCCTCGACGATGTCGGCGTCGAGATCCTTGTCGACGACGCCACGAATGTCATATGCACGAAAAATCCCCGCGGGGACGACCATCACAGGTGCTCCTTCGAAGAAAACGCGGTACGCGCCAATTCTTCCACACCTTCGGCGGATCGACGTGCCGCGCGGGGCGGGCGGCTAACCGCCTTAGGGGCCCCGGAGACGAGGGCCGACCCCGCCGAGATCGTCGTGGTTGGACTAGAGTGCCCAGTCCGGGACTCCGCCGCCGAAATCGATCCCGAAGACGAGGGGCCCGAGCAGCAGACAGAGCAGGGTCAGCAGAACGATCCCGATCAAGTTGAGCCAGAGCCCGGTGCGCACCATGGCCCGCATCGGGACGGCACCCGAGCCGAAGATCACGGCGTTCGGCGGTGTGGCTACAGGCAGCATGAAAGCGAAAGATGCCGCTAGCGTGACCGGAAGCATCACGATCAAGGGATTCACTCCCGCAGTATCGACCGCTACGGCCGCCGCGAGCGGCAGCATGATCTGAGCAGTGGCGGTGTTGGAGGTGATCTCCGTCATGAAGGTCAGTAGCGTGGCACTCAGCATCGTGAGCACGACCGGGCTCGCCCCTTGAACGAACTCCAACTGGGCGCCCACCCACCCCGCCAGGCCGGCGCCGGCGATCGCGTCAGCAAGAGCGTACCCGCCTCCGAACAGCAGCAGAATTCCCCAAGGCATCTTGCGGCGCGCCTGCTGCCAGTCGAGAACGACCGGTCTTCCATCGTGACCGCCGGAAGGCAACACGAAGAGCAACAAGCCCAGTGCCATCGCCACAACTCCATCGTTGATCGCCGCTCCAGGCAACAGCCCGGCCCACCCCGGGATCGTCATGAACGGGAGCGCGATCGGCTGACGGAAGATCAGCAGCACCGCCATGCTGACGAACACCACGAACACCCGCCGTTCCACCGGCAGGGCCGGGCCGATCTCCGAGATCTCACGCTCGAGCACCGCACTCGCATCACCGCCGTCGTCCTCCACATCGCGCACGAGGAACAGCCAGGCGATCGGAAGGAAGACGAGGGTCACCGGGAGTGCGAAGGCCATCCACTGGCCAAACTGAATCGGCGGAGCCTGCGGATACAGCTGCGAGTAGATGCCGAGGAAAGCGATATTCGGTGGCGTTCCGATTGGCGTCGCAACTCCACCAATACTTGCGCCGTACGCGGTCCCCAGAAGCAACGCTATCGAGAACGCCGGCTTCTTCTCGAAGTGCGCAACTACGGCGAGTGCGATTGGCAACATCATCAACGCGGTGGCTGTGTTGGAGATCCACATCGAAAGCACCGCGCTGGCAACCATGAACCCGAGCACGATGCGGCGCGGCCGTGTGCCGATGGCTCGCACGGTGTACAACGCAACCCTGCGATGAAGCCCACTCGTCTCCATCGCGATCGCAATCAGGAAGCCGCCGAAGTACAGGAAAACTCGCCAGTTCGCATAGTTGGCCGCGACCCGAGACAGGTCGAACGGCGCGCCGGCCAGCACGGGTAGAAGAACGAGCGGAAGAAGGCTCGTGACAGGGATCGGGACGGCCTCGCTGATCCACCAGGTCGCCATGAGCAACGCCAGGGCCGCTACCGCTGCAAGCTGACGTGGATCCGCCTGGCTGCCGACTTCGGGCCGCCAGAACACGAACACCAGAGCCGCCACGACGATCCCGCCCCAGAAGGGACGCGAATGCGTGGTCGCAAGCCTGCGGACTTCAGACATCTGAGCTCAGCGGATCACCTCGCGGTCAACGAGATAGCGCTCGACGAGGTCGTCACGAACCGCGTAGCCGATCCCGGGCTCATGCGGCACCACCACATTGCCATCGTCGTCGAGTTCAACTTCGGGGTCGATGATGTCGCGCTCCCAGTAGCGTCGGGAAGCTGAGAGATCGTTCGAGAGCTTGAAGTTGGGCAGCGTGGCTACGGCGATATTGTGCAAACGCCCGATTCCGGCTTCCAGCATCCCGCCGCACCACACCGGAATCCCGCGCTCTTCGCAGAGGTCATGAACGTCGATTCCAGCGGTTCTACCGCCAAGTCGGGAGCACTTGATGTTGATGATCTGCGCCGCCCCCATATCGAGGGCCTTGGCTGTGATCTCCGGCGTCTTCGCCGACTCGTCGAGACAGACCGGAGTCTTGATGCGCTCCTGAAGACGCGCGTGCTGTTCGAGCTCGTCATACTCGAACGGCTGTTCGAGCATGATGAGATCGTAGTCATCCAGACCCGCAAGCAGGTCCATGTCACGTTCCGTGTAGCCGCAGTTTGCATCAACCATGAGCGGGATATCCCCGAACCGATTCCGAACGTTTCGCAAAACGTCGTGGTCATGACCCGCGGCAATCTTCAGCTTGATTCGCCGATAGCCTTGAGCCAACGCGTCGTCGATCTGCGCCTCGAGGACACCGAAGTCGTCCTGGATACCGAGCGAGATGCCAACCTCCACCCGGTCGCGCACCGGACGATCGCCCGCATACAGCTTGTGCACCGGCATCCCTTTCCGGCGGGCTTCGAGATCCCAGAAAGCCTCTTCCACCGCCGCCTTGGCCATCGGGTGCCAGGGCCACCTGGACAGATGAGCCGCCACCGCGCGGGGCGCGCCGTCATCCGGCCAGGACTCCGCCATCAACTCCGGGGCAAGCAGATCGGAGATCACGTGGCGCACGGTGCCGACCGTTTCGTAGGTATACAGCGGAAGGAGGTCTGCGCCTGCCTCAGCCCAGCCGTGGGCGCCGCCCGAATGCAGCTTCACCAAGAGCATGTGGCGATGCGTAATCACACCACGAGAGATCCGGAACGGGCCCACCAACGGGATGCTGATATGCAACAACTCGATCGCATCGATTCGCACTACGTTGCCTCCTGGGCCGTGTCGTCCGGAAACTCACCATGTCGCAGCAGGTAGAAAGTCCTGTCGTTGTGGCGCTGACACTCGGCCACGTAGTACCCGCCCGACAGCGCTTGGGTGAAAGCCTCTCGCGTCGAGCTTCGCCATGCCTGTCCCAAGGACGGGTCGTTCGCCTTGATCGTCTGTATGCTCGCAGGCACCTCGATCGAGACGCTGGCGCCGTCTGCGGTCAGAACCTGCCCTGGTATCAACGAGCCGCCAAAATCGCGGGCCGCGAGAATCGGCCGCGCCGAGTCGATGCCAGGTGCGACGTCGCGGTGCCCTTCGGCACGACGACGCACGCGCACCGAGGACAACGGCCACTCCGCAAGGAGTCGATCGGTCGCTGTTCCCTGATGCAAACCGCTGCTGGTTTGGCCGTAGAGATCCTCCCAGTATGTCCGTGCCAGGACACCTAGCTTCGAGAAGTTCAGATAGCCGTTGAGTGACTCCAGCGGGTCGTACGTCCAGAGCATCCACTGGATTCCCTGGGCTAGAACAGCATCCCGTTGAGCCCACTTGAGAGCCGCGCCAACGCCGGCGGCCCGAACGTTCGGGTCCACAGCGAGCATGTGCGAATAGTGGATCAACTCGCCTGTGTCGCGCCGTCCGATGAATCCGTAGCAAAAGCCCAGAAGCCTGCCCGCCGACGAGAACGCACCGAGCACCACGCCCCCGGCTTTCTGCGCCGCGAGCATCTGAGTGAGCGGGATGATGTCGAGATCCCCACCGAATCCCCACGCCTGGCGCTGGAGGTCCTCGCAGGCATGGAACTCAGCGATGCTGCCAACTGGGCGGATCTTCCACTCTGCGCCGCGCGGTGGCACGGTCATCACACGCCGGTCGGATGCTCGATCCACTGCGTGTCGACGCCGAACTCGGCGGTCAACCGGCGACCGAGAGCCTGCACTCCGAAAACCTCGGTCGCGTAGTGGCCGGCGAATATGCAACTAATTCCGGCTTCGCTGGCCTCGTGATACGCGGAATGCCTGGACTCACCGGTGATGAAGCATTCCGCCCCGGCCGCGACCGCCTCTGCGAGAAAACTGCACCCGCTGCCCGTCAGAACCGCCACGTTGGTCACCGGATCGGGGCCGAATCGCCATACCGTCTGGTCAGCGCACCCAGCCGCCGCGACTCGACTCTCGAGTTCGGCGAGAGGCAGTGGTTTCTCGAAAGCGCCGATCGTGCCGATATCGACTCCGCCCAGATCCCCGAAGGCACGCTCTCGCTCGGCCCCTAGGGCGTCGGCGAGGAGTGCGTTGTTGCCCACTTCGGCATGAACATCCAGCGGTAGGTGCGATGCGTAGATCGAAAGCCCGCCCCGGAAGGCCGCGCCGACCCGCCGCCCGAGCGCCCCGAGCAGCGGTTGGTCGGAGCCCCAGAAAAGCCCATGGTGCACAAGCAGGAGATCGCAGTCGTGCTCAACGGCAGCGTCGATCGTGACCTGCGCCGCGTCGACGGCAAGAGCGATGCGCTTCACCTCGTCGCCAGCCTCGATCTGCAGACCGTTGAGTGAGGCGTCCTTGAGTCCTGGATAGGCCAGCAAATCGTCCAGATGCGCCACGACTTCCTGCAATTGAACACCCATGAATTCTCCGATCGGGACGACTAGTTCGCCGACCTGTCTCCTACCGGTCCGGCTGCCGACAAGACCATCTCCTCGGGATGAAGCAGATCAAGCGCCGCGGCGTTCGCGGCGTCGAGGTCGACGGCGGCCATGACCTCGGAATAGCGCGACGGATAGTCCCAGCCCAGATCAAACAGTTCAATCTGGTGCAGCAGGCCGGCCATGCCCTCGTTGCTCTCGAGAGTCCTTGGTAGTGAGCCGACCGCCGCTGCGCGTGCGTCATCGAGTTCACTCGCCTCGACCCCCGTCTCGCGCGTGCGCGCGATCTGTTCGCGGATCGATGCAATCGCTGCATCCAGATGCTCCGGCTGAACGCCTGCCTGGACACTGAACGGCCCTGCGCCCCACCCGGCGGCGAAACCGCTGTAGGTGTAGTAGGCCATGCCCTGTTCCTCGCGCACGACCCGTCCGAGACGCCCGCCCATCGCGAAGCGTCCCAGCACTGAATTCATCAAGGCCGCAGCATAGAAACGAACATCGTCCCGCCGAATACCGGCATGGCCCATCAGCAAACTCACCTGAGCCTTGTCGGGCATGTCGTGCCAGCGCTCGCTCGGGGGCGTCATCGGCGCATCGACTACCTGCACCTGGGCCGCCCGATAGCCGCCCAAGGCCGCGCCCTGCCAATCACCAAGATGAGCCGCCGCGAGCTCAGCCGCGCTATCCCAAGCGATGTCGCCTACGACTACGAGGAGGGCGGCAGACGGATCAAAACGAGCCGCATGAACCGCGGCGAGATCCCCTCTCGTAACGTTGTCGATCGTCTCTACAGAGCCGCGGACAGCAGCAGAATAAGGGTGATCCGCCGGGAAAAGAAGTTCCCGGAATCCGCGGTTGGCCATCACATCCGGATCGTCTTCGTCTTCGCGCAGACTGGTAATTCGGTTGCCGCGCAGTTGCTCGACCTCCTCCTCAGGGAAAGACGGATGTCGAGCGCAGTCGGCCATGAGCTCGAAGAGGGCCGGAGCATCGGCACCTCGCATCTTGGCTACCAGAGACGCGCTGTGACGTGATGCCGAGCAACGCAGATGGGCACCACGGAAATCCAGGATCTCTCCGATGTCCTGCTTGGTACGCTTCTCGGTGCCGCGGCGGAGCGCAGCCGCCATCAGCGTCGTCACTCCTGCCTTGTCTGCAGGCTCCCCCATCGCGCCGCCGGCGAACGAAAGACTCGCCACCACGGCGGGCGAGGCCGGGTTGTGCTGATGGATCAGCGTCAGGCCGTTTCCCAGAACCTCACGCCGCGGTGCGAATCCCTGGCTCATTCCCCACCTCCGGGGACGACCCACCCAACGGTTCGATTGTCGGGCTCAAGAATGCGTTGCGCTACGTCCCTCACCTCATCCGCGGTCACAGACTCGATCCGTCCGGGCAAAGCGTCCAGCGAATCAAGGTCGGCGATTGTCGAGTAGTAGCCGAGTTGGTGTGCAATCTGAGTTACCTGCTCCGACTCGAAGGCGAATGACGCAAGGACCTGGTTCTTGGCCTTGGCCAGCCCGTGGTCATCCACACCTTCTACGGTGAGATCGGACACGCTTCGGAAGAGCGCCTCTTCGGCGCGGCGGTGGTCGACACCATCGCGCAATGTCGCCGAGAAGCTGTACAGGTAAGGCTCTTCGGTTGGCAGTAACGCAGACCCCACAGAAACCACGAGTTCGCTCTCGATCAACGCGTCATACAGCGGCGAGGTCGTGCGCGCGCTGCGCCCAAAACCACCGCTCCACAGGTTCACTCCCTTACCGCCGGCAAGTGCGGCATCGGCGAGCAGAAGTGGGGCGAAGTCGGCACTGGTGAACTCCGGAGCGCGGTAGGCCACCTCGAGGTAACCGGTCGATCCCGGGCGATCGAGCACAACGCGCCGCTCCCCGTTCTGGGTCGGCTCTGACACCGCTCGCGCTGCGGCAACTTCACCGGAAGGAATGGCACCGAAGCGTCGCTCCACAGCTGCTGCCGCCTCTCCGACTTCCACGTCGCCTACGATCACGACCGTGGCGTTGCTGGGAACGTAGTAGCGCTGATAGTGATCCACCAGATCCTGTCGAGTCATGGTCTCGACGTCCGATTGCCACCCGATGGTCGGCCATCGGTAGCCGTGCATCCGGAGAGCGGCGGCCGTGACGTCGATATCGAGCTCGTACTGCGGGTTGTTGCGGTTGCCGTGCATCTCGGCAAGAACCACCGTGCGTTCCGAGTCGAATTCGTCCTGGTCGTACACGCAGGCATTCATCCGCTCAGCTTCGATATGCAGCGCCAGATCGAGAGAGTCGGCGGCAAGCGTCTCGAAGTACGTCGTCTGATCGATCCAGGTGTAGCCGTTCCACGTTCCCCCCGCGCGCTCGATCCACACCTTCAGATCTTCGCGCGAAATCTCCTCGGTGCCTTTGAAGTTCATGTGCTCGACGAAGTGGGAGATGCCGGTGGTTCCCGGCCCCTCGTCCTTTGAACCGACGTGATACCAGCACCACACCGACACTAGAGGGGCTGTCCGGACTGGTTTCACGAGCACTTCAAGCCCGTTGTCGAGAACCGTTCTGTGCAGTCCGTCCAGAATCGACACGCTCATTCCGAAACCTCGTCCGCACCGGTATCGGTGCTATCCCCGAAGACGCCAGGGGCGTAGTCGCGCATCAGCGCGAGAGTCAGATCGTCTGCTGGAGCAAAGGCTCGCTGGCCCACATGCACCCGCCACGTGAAGGTGAGACCGCTCTCGCGGGATGCGCACGAAACATCGAGTGTGCCGTAAAAGCGCGAGATCATCTCGGCGGCGCAATCCACCTGACCTTCACGCGACTCCATGAAGTCGCCGAGCATCGGCTGGCCTTGCACCTCATACGTCGTCACGACTTCGATCGAGCGCCTGATGTCGCCAGCCCGATACATCTGATTGATGGTGATCAGCGCGGCAACACCCAGCAACGCGGCCGGAATTACGAGGAACCAGTTGTCCCAGCCAAGGTGCCACTTCGCCATCGCTAGAGCACCAAACCAACGACGAAGTAGAGAACCGTCGCGCCGGTGCCCGCAGCCAGGGCGTACGGAAGTTGCGTGGTGACGTGCTCAATATGGTCGCAGCCGGCGGACAACGACGCGACGACCGTGGTGTCCGAGATCGGAGAGCAGTGATCGCCGAAGATGCCTCCGCCCATCACCGCTCCGACGACCAGCGACAGGTGGGCGCCGCTCTCCAGCGCCAACGGAACCGCGATCGGCATAAGAATAGCGAACGTACCCCACGAGCTCCCGGTGGAGAACGCGATAACGCAGCCGGTCAGAAAGACGAGAGGGGCCACGGGCTCCGGCGTGAGTAGCGGGGCTACATTCGACGCGACCCAGGGTCCCGTGCCGAGCGCATTCGCGACGGCGCCAATCGCAAGCGACAGTGCGAGGATCGCGGCTACGGGTAACAGCTGTTGGAATCCCTTCATGGAGATCTCTGTCATCTCGATGATGGAGAACAGCCCCTGGATCTTGTAGAGAATCATCGCCACGACGACAGCGCCGCTGACGGCCCAGAACACCGAGGTGGCCCCAGAACCTTGCGTCCAGTCGCCGTCTCCGGTTGCAACAAGAGCGAACGGCACGATGGCGACCATCGTGATCACGGGAAGCAGCAAGTTGATTGCACGCTTGCCCCGCTCCGACTCTTCAACGTCGAAATCCTCGGCCGCCCCTACGCGCCCCTCGCCCTCGACGGCCAGGCGTTCTGCCTCCACCATCGGACCGTAGTCGCGCCCGGTAATGGCGACGACGAAGACCAGGCCAAGGGCGAGCCAAGCGTAGAAGTTGAACGGAATCGCGGCCGCCAGCGCCGACAACGGATCCTCTACGCCCTCGGCGATGAGAAGACTGAGCAGCATCGCACCCCAGGCGTTTACCGGAATCAGGATGCAGATCGGAGCCGACGTCGAGTCGCAGATGTAGGCGAGCTTGGCGCGCGAGATACGCAAGCGATCGTAGAGCGGGCGGGACACAGTGCCCGTGACCAAGCTTGTGATGTTCGACTCGATGAAGATGGACACGCCCAGAAGCGCCGAGATGATCTGCGCAGAGATCCGCCCGCGGACCCAACCGCGAGAGACCATCCATTGAGCGAAACCGCTGACCCCACCGGAGCGCTGCATGAGCAGGATCAACGCGCCCACGATCAATGTAAACAGCAGCGTCGGCGTGTTCCCGGGATCACCCACAACTTCTGTGATTACGGCGAGGCTGCCTAGCAGCCCCGCTACCGGGTTGAAGCCGGCGATGATCGTGGCACCAACCCAGATGCCAGCGAAAAGCGACAGATGAACCTGGCGCGTGCGCAGCGCCATGACGATCGCCAGCACGGGCGGAATGATGGAGAGCCAGCCGTAGTCGGGAGCCATGCGTTCCTCGGGTACCAGGGAAGACGCAATGGTACCTTGCGCTCTGGCCGGGCGTGACAGCCTCGATCCGGGCCACATGTCGGCTGCTACACTGCGAGCATGCCTACAGCTCAGGGCCGTCTCCACTACTACTACGGCCTCGAACAGATGCGCTGCCTCGCCAGCTGGGTGGTAACCGCTGGCGCAACTGTGGTGCTCGGTTCGCTCGGGATCATCGTGTCCTTCGTGGACTACCGTGGCGACATCACGCACGCTTGCGCACGCTTCTGGGCGCGGACGTTCCTATGGATCCACGGAGTGCACCTCGACGCCCGTGGCCTGGCAGAACTCGTACCCGGTACGGACTACGTATTCGTCGCCAACCACAACTCGGCACTGGATATCCCGGCCCTCCTGGCGGCCTTGCCACTTCGCTTCCGAATGGTCGCCAAGGAATCTCTGTTCCGAATCCCTTTTCTTGGCTGGTACATGCGGCGCGTCGGCTACGTGCCGGTACCTCGAAGCTCGGCCACCGACCTCGGCGAGGCTGCGCGGGCACTCCAGAACTCCTCGATTCTGGTGTTCCCCGAGGGCACCCGGACCGATGAACAGGAACTGGCGCGCTTCCGCAAAGGCGGCTTCTTCCTTGCCCGGCAGACCGAGTCACCCATCGTGCCCGTAGCCGTGATCAACAGCGGGCGTCTGCTCCCCCGCGGCAAGGCCTGGGTGAACCTCGGTGTCGTCGAGGTAAGGGTCGGCAAACCGATCGACTCCACCGGCGACGAATCTCTGGCGGAGCTAGCCGAACGCTGTCGTACGGCAGTAGCAACGCTCCCGCTGTGATCCCGCTTCGCGATGAGAACCCCAGCCGGCACACGCCGTGGATGACCTGGCTGCTGCTGGGGGGAAACTTGCTGGTGTTCGCGTACCAGATGCGGATCCGCATGCTGGGAGGCGACGACGCCTATGTGTCGCTCTTCTTTCAGCTCGGCGTGATCCCCGAGTCGTTGACGTCGCCCAGCGCGTGGGCGGACATGCCTCTACCGGCTCCGCTGACGCTGTTCACGTCAATGTTCGTGCACGGCGACTTGTTTCACCTTGGCGGCAACATGCTCTATCTATGGGTCTTCGGGGACAACGTCGAAGACATGATGGGTCCGTTCCGCTTCCTCGCGTTCTACGTACTTTGCGGCCTGGGCGCGGCCGCGACTCAGGTGGCATTGATGCCCGGTAGCGATGTGCCAATGGTGGGCGCGTCGGGTGCGATCGCCGGCGTGCTCGGCGCCTACGTGATCCTGTTCCCCGGGGCTCAGGTGCTCACTCTGGTGTTCCTGCTGATTTTCATCCGCATCATGTACCTACCTGCCTTCGTGTTGCTCGGCATCTGGTTTCTGATCCAGGTGATCTCTGCGGGCGGAGCTAGCGCAGCAGGAGTCGCATGGTGGGCGCACATCGGCGGCTTCGTCGTCGGCGTGCTGCTTCTGCGGACGTTCGCGGTCCGCCGACCCATGAGAGTCGTGCAGGCCCGCTATCGCAGGATGGACTGAGCGGCTGGGAGTCCTAGTCTCCCAGCACCTCCAGAACCTTCGCACCGATCTCCGACGGGCTCTCCACTACATGCGCTCCAGCGGCGGTCAGTGCTTTCATCTTCTCGGCAGCGGTACCCTTGCCGCCGGCAATGATCGCGCCCGCATGGCCCATACGCTTACCGGGAGGAGCCGTCTGCCCCGCGATGAACGCGATGACTGGCAACGGGTAGTCGTCCGCGATGTACGCGGCCGCCTCTTCTTCGCCGCTTCCGCCAATCTCGCCGATCATCACCACGGCATCTGTGCCCTCGTCCTCGGCGAAGCGTTCCAGGCAGTCGCGATGAGTCGTGCCGATCACCGGATCGCCGCCGATGCCGATGCAAGTTGACTGGCCGATTCCCACGCGAGTGAGCTGATCGACCGCCTCGTAGGTCAAGGTGCCCGAGCGTGAGATGACCCCTACCCTGCCTTCCTTGTGCACGAAGCCCGGCATGATGCCGACCTTGCACTGGCCCGGCGTGATGACTCCCGGACAGTTAGGTCCGATGAGTCGCGTACCGCGCGCATTGCAGTAACCCACAACGTCGACCATATCGAGAGCGGGTACGCCCTCGGTAATGCAAATTGCCAGACGCACGCCGGCGTCGGCTGCCTCCATGACCGCGTCGGCCGCGAATGGCGGCGGCACGAAGATCAACGAAACGTCTGCGCCGGTTGCTGTCACGGCTTCGGCGACGGTATTGAACACGGGCACAGTGTCTTCAAACATCTGGCCACCCTTACCGGGCGTCACTCCCGCCACAACGTTGCTGCCGTACTCGATGCACTGGCGCGCGTGGAACGAGCCCTCGGAGCCGGTAATGCCCTGCACGAGAATGCGCGAATCGGAATCAACAAAGATGCTCATTTTCGCCTAGGCCTCCGCCTGCCCGCTGGCTGCGTTGACCGCCTTCTCCGCGGCCTCGCGCAAAGTCTCTGCCACGAGGAACTCGAGATCGGACTGACGCAGAATCTCGCGCCCTTCCTCTGCGTTCGTACCCTGAAGTCGGACGACTACCGGAACGTTTACCTCGACGGTTCCAAGAGCTTCAATCACGCCCTTGGCCACCCGGTCGCAGCGGACGATTCCACCAAAGATGTTGATCAGGACCGCGCTCACGCGCTCTCCTTTCATGAGGATGCGGAACGCGTTCGCGACACGCTCGACCGAGGCTCCGCCACCAACGTCCAGGAAGTTCGCAGGGAACCCGCCTGCGTTGCTGATCTCGTCCATCGTGCCCATGGCCAGCCCAGCTCCGTTGACCATGCAGCCAACGGTGCCGTCGAGCGCTACGTAGCTGAGGCTGTGCTCCGCAGCTTCCAGCTCCAGTGGCTCTTCCTCTGAAGGATCGTGAAGCTCCGCAAGATCCGCGTGGCGGTACAGCGCGTTGTCGTCGATGTCGAACTTCGCATCAAGCGCGATCACGTTATCGTCGCCCGTAATCACCAGCGGATTGATCTCCGCCAGCGAAGCGTCCAGGTCGCGGTAGGCATTGGCAAGCTTCAGGATCGTCGCCGCCGCGCCGCGCGCCGCCTTGCCGCTCAAACCCAGGTTATACGCAAGGCGAGTCACCTGGAACGGACGCAGTCCCCACCCTGGAGCGCAGTGCTCGCGGATGATCGCGTCCGGATTCGTCTCGGCAACCTCTTCGATATCCATGCCGCCTTCGGCAGATGCGATCACCACCGGGCAACGCGAGCTCCGATCAAGCGTTAGCGCGACATATAGCTCGTTGGCGATGTCGGCGCCGCCCTCGATGTAGACCGTGTTCACCGGAACGCCTTCCGTTCCGGTCTGCGGGGTCACGAGCTGGCTGCCAAGCATCGCTCCGGCAAACTCAGCCGCTTCGTCGGCGGTCGACGCCAACTTGATCCCACCGCCTTTGCCGCGGCCACCAGCGTGAACCTGCGCCTTTACGGCGACCCTGGCACTTCCGGCAGCAAAGAGCTTCTCGGCTGCAGCCCGAGCCTCGTCTGCACTCGCGGCCACGTGACCGTCCGGAACGGTGACACCGCGCTCGCGCAACAGCGCCTTCGATTGGTATTCGTGTAGCTTCAACGTATGGAAGTCGGGTTGGGCCAGCGACGCACGATCGCCGACGCGGTGAGAGTCTTCACGATGTCGCCCGGGATGAACGGGGCCACGCCGAGCAGGAATGCCTGAGCAAGATCGAGTTCAAGAAGCATCGCCAGATGCAGCGCTCCGCACGTAAGGATCACCGCGGAGCCGGCCATCATCGAAAGGGCAGCTCGTCCCATGGTGGTCGCGCGACCGTCGAGCAGCCGGCTAACGATCAGCACAGCAACGAACCAGCCCAGGATGTAGCCGCCGGTCGCACCGGTAAACGCAGCGAGGCCGCCGCGCATACCTGAGAGCACCGGGGCTCCGAGAAGCGCGACGCCCACGTAGAGCGCAAGTCCGGGGATCGCGACTCGCATGCCGAGCCAGGCGCCACCGAGATAGAGCGCGAAGGTCTGCAACGTGATCGGCACGGGTGTAAACGGCAACGGAATACGAAGCTGTGCTGCGATCGCAAGAGCCACGGCAAAGCCGACTGCGCCGATTGCCATGGTGGCGGCGGAGAGACTCTCGTCGCGGGCATCGAGCGCACGAGCTGCGACTTTCGGCATGGTTTCCTCCGGCGAGAATTCACCCCGACTGGGGCTAAGGACAGGCCGCGACGGCGGCCCCAACGAGGCTACCATTTGGGGTTCGACCGTCAAGCGTGGCTACGCCACCGTGCGACCAATAGCAGGCGCGATCTGACGCAACTGCTCGACCAGCGTCACGAACTGCTCCGGGAACAAGGACTGAGGGCCATCGGACAACGCCTGCTCGGGCGTGTTGTGTACCTCGACGATCAGCCCGTCGGCGCCGGCTGCCACGGCGGCACGCGACAACGGTGCAACTTTGTCTCGGATGCCGATCGCGTGACTGGGGTCTCCAATCACCGGCAGGTGCGAGAGCTTCTTGACGATTGGAAACGCCGAGATGTCGAAGGTGTTCCGACTGTGACGTTCGAATGTCCGGATGCCGCGCTCGCAGAGGATCACGGCGTGATTTCCGCCGGCCATGATGTATTCCGCTGACATGAGCCATTCCTCGATCGTGGCGGACAGACCGCGTTTCAACAGCACCGGTCGACGCTGCCGCCCGAGAGCCTTGAGCAGCGCGAAGTTCTGCATGTTGCGAGCGCCGACCTGAAAGATGTCGACGTACTCCGACATGAGCTCGAGCTGCGAAGGATCCATGACCTCCGAGATGGTCTTGAGGCCATTCGCCTCAGCGGCCGCGCGCAGGTAGCGCAGGCCGTCGCCGCCCAGACCCTGGAAGGAATAAGGAGACGATCGCGGCTTGAACGCACCGCCTCGCAGAATCTTGGCACCAGCCTTTGCCACATGCTCAGCCACGATGTGGATCTGCTCTTCGCTCTCCACACCACACGGGCCCGCCATGAGCACCACCTCGGAGCCACCAATCCTGACGTCGTCCAGTTCGATGACCGTCGGCTCGGCCCGGAAGGATCGTGATACGAGCTTGTACGGCTTCGAGAGATTGAGAACCTCTTTGACTCCGGGGAGCACTTGCAGCTCGCGCGGGTCCACCGGTCCACCGTTGCCGCCCACCGCGCCCAGCACGGTGCGCTCGGCGCCCGCGGATTCATGGACGTCAAAGCCCATCGCGGCGAGTCGCTCTCGTACGCGACCCAGTTCGTCCGGGCCTGCGGCGCCGTCCATGACGATGACCATGCCAACGTCGCTACCGCTTACCACCTCGGTCAGCTGTTCGGTGTCTTTCATCTCGAAATCATCCATTCCGCCAGAGGCGTTGGTCCTGTTTTTGAGTCTCACACATCGTCAATCCCGTCGCCCGCAGCTGCGGGCCGCCGCCACCAGTTCGCCGACAAACTCGACGGCGACTGACACCCGATCAGCCGCCACCGCTAACCGATCGATCAGGGCACTTCCGACAACTACGCCAGCCGCGTGGGGGCCGAGGCGCTTGACGTCGCTAGCGTTCTTGATGCCAAAGCCGACAACAAATGGTTTGGATGCAACTTCACCGACTCGCTGCAGAAACTCCACGGTCGAGTCGCCGCCAGCTCCGGACGCCCCCGTCACCCCGGTAATGCTCACGCAGTAGGAGAAATCTGTTGAGCAGCTGTCGATCGTGCCGATCCGCTCGCGCGAGGTATTGGGCGCTATCAAGAAGACGAGCGACAATCCCACCGGTTGGCACAAAGCGGAGAGTTCCTGCGCTTCCTCCGGCGGGAGATCGGGCACGATCAGGCCATCCACGCCAGCGTCCGCCGCGTCGCGGACGAACTCTGCGAGGCCATAGCGAAGTAGCGGATTGCAGTACCCCATGAGCAAGAGGGGCACATCGTCCATCTCGGGCGAGAGTCGCACCTCACGCACTACCGTGAGGACGCCCCGTAGCGTCATGCCGCCGGCCAGCGCAGTCTCGCTCGCAGCTTGAATCGTGGGACCGTCCGCCAGCGGATCGGAGAACGGGATGCCTATCTCGATCATGTCGGCTCCGGCCGCACCCATCGCGCACACCACAGGCACGGTCGCACCAGGCTCCGGAAACCCGGCTGTCACGAACGGGATCACCAACGGGCGCTCGGCGCGCCTGGCAAGCACTGCCTGGATCCTATCCATGACCAGTGGCTCCACTCCGCGCAGCCACAGCTGCGACGTCCTTGTCCCCCCGGCCGGACAGACAAATGACGAGGCGATCGTCGGCAGAAAGGCCCGTTGCGGCCATGTTGCGAACGTGCGCCACCGCATGGGCCGACTCGAGCGCAGGGATGATCCCTTCGACGCGAGCCAACCAATGGAAGGCTTCGACCGCCTCCGCGTCGGTGACGCTCACGTACTCCGCCTTGTCCTGCGCGTTGAGCCACGCGTGTTCAGGCCCGACACCTGGATAGTCCAACCCTGCCGACACCGAGTGCGCCAACTGGACCTGACCGTCTGCGTCCTGAAGGAGAAGAGAACGCGCACCGTGAAGCACGCCGGGTGACCCCTTGGTGAGCGTCGCGGCGTGCCGATCCGTTTGAACGCCTTCGCCCGCCGCCTCGACTCCGATCAGGCGCGGCCCAACGTCGATCCAGTCGTAGAAGAACCCGATTGCGTTGCTGCCACCGCCCACACACGCAACCAGATGCGTGGGTGGCTTCGCCGACACTTCCATGTGCTGACCGCGCAGTTCCCTGCCGATCACCCTGTGAAAGTCGCGCACCATACGAGGGTACGGATCGGGCCCGACCACAGATCCGATGACATAGAAGGTCGTCGCAACATTCGTGACCCAATCGCGGATGGCCTCATTGGTGGCGTCCTTCAAGGTCTTGCTTCCCGAGGACACCGGCACGACGTCGGCACCAAGCATCTGCATCCGGAATACGTTGAGTGCCTGTCGCTCGATGTCTTCCTCGCCCATGTAGACGACGCACTCGAGTCCGAAGCGCGCGGCTACAGTCGCCGTCGCCACGCCGTGTTGACCCGCTCCCGTCTCGGCAATGATCCGTCGCTTGCCCATCCGGAGCGCCAACAGCACCTGGCCGATCGTGTTGTTGATCTTGTGAGCACCCGTGTGCAGCAGGTCTTCGCGCTTCAGCCAAACCGCCGCTCCGACCTCCTCCGAAAACCTTTCTGCGAAGTAAAGCGGCGTCGGGCGGCCCGCATAGTCCCTGAGTAGGTCTTCGAGCCGGAGCAAGAACGCCTCGTCCGATTTGGCCGAGCGGTACGCCTGTTCCAGTTCGTTCAGTGCAGGAATCAGGGTCTCCGGCACGTAGCGACCGCCGAACTCGCCGAAGTACCCATCCCGGTCGCCCATCACTGCAGTGCCTCCAGTGTCTCGCCGAAACGGACGATCAGTTCGTGGTCCTTGATCCCGGGAGAACTCTCGAGGCCCGACGAAACGTCGATGGCCCACGGATTCACGCGCCCGATGGCGTCCGCGACGTTGTCCGCCGTGAGCCCACCCGCCAGCATGAGCCGATAGCGATCGGACAGCGCTCGCGCGGCCTCCCAGCCCGCTTGCCGGCCGGTACCGCCATACTCGCCCGGCACTGCCGCGTCGACGAGGAGCGTGCAGTTCGAATACTGGCCGGCGAGTTCGAGTGCTGCCTCCGGGGAAGTGTCGCCGGCAAGACGGAGGGCCTTGAAGGCATGTCGAGAGAGTCCATCGGCCAAACCCGCTGGTTCGTCCCCGTGCAGCTGGACAAAGTCCAGGCCAACCGTTTCGATCGCGCTCTCAAGCTGTTCGCGCGTCGAGTCAACGAACACTCCGACGCGCCACGTTTCGCGAGGCAGGGCACGCGCCACGACGGCAGCGGCGTCGGGCTCGATAGCGCGCGGACTCGGCGGATAGAAGACGAACCCGATCGCATCTGCACCTGCCTCCACCGCAACCTCGGCAGTGCGCGGGTCAGTCACGCCGCAGACCTTCCACCTGGGCTTCACGACTTCACCTCCCCCAGAAGCCGGGCGAGTGCGTCACCTGGCTCAGGTGCGGTCATCAAACTCGTTCCGATCAGCGCAGCAGCGTAGCCGGCCTCCTCCAGACGTCGCAGTTGCTCGCCGTCCCGCACGCCGCTCTCGGCAACCGCCACTACGTCGCCAGGGATTTCCGATGCCATCCGCAGCGAGTGTTCCCAGTCAACCTCCATCGTCTGAAGGTTGCGGTTGTTGATGCCAATGAGACCGCTTTCAGCGGCAAGTGCTCCGGGTAGCGCCGCAGCTTCGTGAACTTCGATCAACGCATCCAGTCCGAGCTCATGGGCCCGCGACGTCAGCGCGCGCAACGGGTCTTCCGCGAGCACATCCGCGATCAGCAAGACTGCCGATGCCCCAGCCAGGGCCGCCTGCTCCACCTGGTAGGCGTCTACGATGAAGTCCTTCCGCAGCGTCGGCACGCCTACGGCTGAACTCACGTCTTCGAGCGCTTCGAGACTTCCACCGAAGTACCGCGGCTCGGTGAGCACCGAGATAGCGGCCGCGCCGCCCTTCTCGTACGCCATCCCGACAGCACGCGGCGAATAGTCCGCCTTCAACTGCCCGGCCAGAGGGCTGGCGCCCTTGACCTCCGCGACGACGCTCATTCCATCGGCCTGCAGGGCGCGACGGAAGATGCCAGGCTGCCGTCCCACGAAGCCCGCGTGTTCGACGCGTGCAGTCAGCTCGCGAGAGGGAACCCGGCTACGCTCCCGTTCGCAGCGTTCGCGGGCCGCGTCGACTAGCTGCTGAAGGCTGATCGTCACGACGCATCACCCGCAGTCGCGTCCACTAGAGCCTCCAGCGCAGCCCGGGCAGCGCCTGAATCAATGGAGCTCGTGGCTGCTGCGATTCCACTCCGGAGGTCGTCCGCCGCGCCGCCCACGTAAATGGCAGCGCCCGCGTTGATCACAGCAAGGTCGCGTCGCGGTCCGACAGCGCCCCCGAGCACTTCGCGCACGTGCTGCGCGTTCTCCGCGGGCGAGCCGCCGGTCACGGCGTCGCGGGCCGCAAGCTCGAAGCCCAGTTCGCCCGGCTCGATCTCGAATGTCCGCAACACGCCATCGCGCCATTCCGAGGCCGTCGTCGGACCGAACGTCGAGATCTCGTCCAGCCCACCGGCCCCGTGGACCACCACCGCATGAACTGCGCCGAGACGTCCGAGAACCCGCGCAAGTGGCTCCACCAACCGCGGGTCGTAGACACCCACGACCTGCCGACGCGCACCGGCGGGGTTCGTGAGGGGCCCCAGAAGGTTGAATACCGTCCGCACACCCAGCTCTCGGCGCGGGCCGATCGCATGCCGCATTGCCGGGTGTTGGGCCGGCGCAAACAGGAAGGCGATGCCGGCGGCATTCAGAGACTTCCGAAGATCGACTGCCGAGTCGACGAGCCGTACCCCCAGCGCCTCCAGGACATCGGCGCTGCCGGAAGCGCTCGAGACTGCCCGGTTCCCATGCTTGGCAATCGGCACGCCGGCCCCTGCGGCAATCAATGCGGCCGTGGTCGAGACGTTGAAAGTGCCAGCGCCGTCGCCCCCGGTACCGCAGGTGTCCACGGCATCGGGACGTCCCAGATCCAGTGGGTTGGCCGCGGCGCGCATCGCCTGTGCGAAACCGACGATCTCGTCGACCGTCTCCCCTTTGATTCGGAGAGCTACCAGGAAAGCCGCGATCTGCGCAGCCGTCGCGTTGCCCTCCATGATGGTGGTCATCGCGACCTCAGCGCGCCCGGCCGTCAGATCTTCGCCGTCGATCAGGGCCTGCAGAATCTCCCTCATCGACTCGACCTCCTGTTCTGCCGTGCGAACGCAACGAAGTTCGACAGCACCTGACCACCCGACGGAGTAGCGATTGACTCCGGATGAAACTGCACGCCGAGAATCGGCGACGAGACGTGTTTCATGCCCATCACGATGTCGCCGGTACGAGCGGTAACCGACAGAGAGTCAGGCAAGCCGTCGGGGTCGACGACAAGCGAGTGATAGCGCGCCGCCTGGAATGGATTGCCGACGCCGGCGAACAAGCCCTCATCATCATGGGTTACTGCGGCCGTCTTCCCATGGACGACTTCGGGGGCCGGCACTACCCGGCCGCCGAATGCCTCCGCGATGGCCTGATGCCCCAGGCACACTCCAAGAATGGGGATCTCCGCGCCTAGTTCTTGAATCAGTTCAATGCAGCAACCGGCGTCGGCCGGCGCGCCCGGCCCAGGTGAGAGAACGATTGCCTCCGGGCGCAACGCTGCGATCTCGGAGATCGGCACGTCGTTGCGATGTACTACCAGTTCTTCACCCAGCACGCCGAGGCCTTGCACGAGGTTGTAGGTGAAGGAGTCGTAGTTGTCGACGACCAGGATCATTGCTTTTTCTCCGTGGCTCGCACTGCCGACTCGGCCCACGCCAGTGCCTGGAGCGGTGCGGCTGCTTTCTCCGCTGTCTCTTCGAACTCCCGTGCGGCGTTCGAGTCCATCACGATTCCGGCCCCCGCCCGCACCGTCGCCACGCCATCGCGCATCACGATGGTTCGTATGGCGATACAAGAATTCATGTTCCCGGCGAAGTCGCTATAGAAAACCGCGCCGGCGTAGACACCACGCGGTGATCGCTCTAGCCCGTCGATAATCTCCATCGCGCGAATCTTCGGCGCACCCGATACCGTCCCGGCCGGGAAGGACGCGAAGAGCGCCTCCAGCGCTGTGACGCCATCGCGCAACCGACCGCGCACCGAGGACACGATGTGCATGACGTGCGAGTAGCGTTCCACCGTCATGAACACGGGGACTTCTACTTCCCCGTACCGCGCCACGCGTCCCACGTCGTTGCGACCGAGGTCCACGAGCATCAGGTGCTCTGCGCACTCCTTCGCATCCGCAAGTAGCTCCCGGGCAAGTCCTTCGTCCACTACCGGGTCAGGATCACGACGGCGGGTCCCCGCGATCGGTCGCGTTTCCACGTGGTCGCCGCTGACCCGCACAAGCATCTCGGGTGATGAGCCGACTACCCACCCCTCGCCCGTGTCAAAGCAGTACATATACGGCGACGGATTAACGGCACGGAGAGCGCGATAGACCGTAACCGGGTCGGCGCTGACCTCGCACTGCATCGCCCGTGAGAGCACGAGCTGGAAGACATCACCTGCTTGAATGTGACTCTTCACGAGATCGACGGCCCGACTGAACTCGGGCTCCGAGAGATCCGAACTCGCCGTCAGCGGTGGGGCGCTATCCGGCGCCACAACATCGAGGCGAGTCATCGGCACGTCCGCACCGCCGAGCAGGCGCAGGCTCTCGTCGATCCGACGACAGGCCTCTTCGTAGGCTTCCCGCAGCGCCTCGGACGACTGGCAATCCGTCACGTGCGCGTTGCCAACAACCTGGACGCGATGACGCAGGTGATCGAAGGCGATCAGCGTGTCGTAGTAGCCGAACCAGCACCACGGCGTGTCACCTGCGTTCGCATCGGGAAGATCCTCGACCCAACGGGCGGCGTCGTATCCGATGTAGCCGACGGCGCCCCCGGCGAACGGCGGGCATCCGGGAACGCTTGCTGCCCGGTACCGGGCGTCGAGGCCACCAAGAACCGCGACCGGATCTCCGGGGCGCTCATGTTCCTCACCATCCGGGAGCCGCGTCACGATTCCGCTCTGCGTGCCCACAACTTCCAGAAACGGATTGCCCCCCAGATACGAGTATCGTCCGATCGATTCACCGCCCTCCGCGCTCTCGAGCAGGAACGGGCGCCGCATCGACGGGAAAAGGCGTGCGGCAGCCGCGACTGGGGTCAACAGGTCGCCGAGCAGTTCGACCCGCACAGGCACCATCGCCTGATCGGTCGCCAGCACAGCGAAGTCCTCAAACGTCGGCGAGTAAGTCGGCTTCATGGCTCACGCTCGGTGCGCACAAAGGTGGAGTGTTGTTGCATCACGGTCTGACTCCGGAACGATTTAGCTACGAAGTGCAGGCCGCGAGGCACGCCACCACGAATAGGTGCCACGGCACCAATATCGGTGGGGAGCTGACTCCCACACACCCGCTAGAGCGGTTCTCGTGTTGGTCGTCGCGTCGCTCATCGTTTTGCCTCGCCGGACGCGCGTCGGAACGACGCGCTGATATTCGCCAGGCTAGCAACCGACGAGGACCACCGTCAATCACTGCTGGAGCAAAACGTGTTAGCCGCTTCCGAGTGTTGCCAGCCCCGCGCCAGCACCTGTCATGAGCAACCAGACGACGAATGGCAGCGCCCAGGCTCCGGCCCCTTTGATCTCGAGGAGAACGCGCGCGCCAACAGCAGTCACGTATATCCACCAGATGTTGAAGAGACTGATCGACTGCAAAATCGTGGTCAGCCAGATCGGCGTCTCCTCGTCTACGAACAGCAATGCCAGGCTGAGTGTTGGCGTGGCGCGCGTGAACTCTTCGATCCGTCTGAACTCAGGGGGATCAACGGTCCAAACCACGGTCATGAACAGAATCAACAGTGCCGGGGTTATCACCGCGCCCACGGCGGCAACGCCAAATGCTTTGATAAATCGGGTGCTGCCGCCGGAAACACTGGATCCAATCCAAAGGAACACGGCCACGAGCACGACGAATAGAACGAGGAAGAGATTGTTGACCGGCGCGATAACGGGCGCCCACCGGTCGATTCCCTCTAGCATCGGCCTGATCTGCTCCGGATCGATCTCCTGGCCCTGCCGCTGCATTCCCTCGATCATGCCGATCCGGAATGTCTGCCGGGTGATGTCCGCATTGACGAGCCCCATGATCACTGCCGAAAGTGTCACCCAGATGACCGGCCAGATCGCCAGGATCGGGCGTGCGGCGATCGTCTCGAATGCCGCTTGTGGCGCAAAGATCGCATTGACGGTAGGGCCGAAAATCGCGGCAACACCGCGCGGGCCGTCGTCGTACTGCTCGATGTAGTCCTCGACACTCGGCCGATCGGCCTTCTGCTGATCGTTCATCGCGCATTTCCACTCGGTTCGCCCTGAAGCCGACTCATCGCAGCGTCGCGCATGACGTCAGCGGGCGCCTCGTCGTCGAGCCACCACCGATACTGCGCCGCCGCCTGAGCCAGGAACATCTCGAGTCCATTTACGGTGCGACAGCCTCGTTCCTTCGCATCCGCCAACAGCCTCGTCCATTGCGGACGATAGATCATGTCCATCACAACCTCATCCCCTTCGAGGTCCGTGGTCGGAATGGGCGATCCATCGGTCGGAAGCATCCCCACCGGGGTCGAGTTGACGATCACAGACGCACCCGGGCGAAAATCCGAAAATCCGCGAATCGCGCAACCCAGATCGCCCGTCGCAACTTCGGCACGCGACACATCCCGGGCAAAAACCGTCACGTCGGCGCCGGCTTGTTGTAGAGCAAGAACGGCAGCCCGCGCAGCGCCGCCCGCTCCGAGCACCGCCGCACATGCGCCGTCGAATTCGGTGGCGTCGCCGAGAGCCTTCCGCACACCAGCAACGTCGGTGTTGTGAGCGTCCCATCCGTCGCCAGAACGCCGGAGCGTGTTGGCCGCTCCGGCAAGCCGGGCCTCTTCGGTAGCGTTCTTCGCCACCTCGAGCGCGTTCGCCTTGAACGGCATCGTGACACTCATGCCTCGGAAGTCGTTTTCTGAAGCCAGCTGGAGAGATGTCTCGAATCGAGACCCAGTTACCGGCATGTACATGCAATCCGCGTCGCGATCGGCGAACGCCGCATTGAAAATTGCCGGTGAGAGTGAGTGATCGATGGGATCGCCAAGAAGACCGAAACGCCGCCAGTCGGATCTCCATCGCCCACACTGCAAGTCTTCCGCCAACTGCCGCCGCGTGTACTGACCGCGCGCCGTCGGCTCCCCGGCGTCCGGGGCGGCATAGATCCAAGCGTCATCAAGTCCGGCTAGCAACCGGCCGGCACCGCTCCACTCGCCCATCGGGAACACGAGTGTCTCGATCCCTGCGGCGCGGAGTTGACCACCCGCGCACAGGAGCTCGTGAGCTTCCGCTGGCGACTCGATGGCCGCCACCAACTTCGCGCACTGCGGACGCAGGGCGAGCAGCCTGCCGACGACCTTGTCGACGTCTCCGGGCGTTCTCGTTTCGAGGTGATGTGACACAACCACCCGTGACCGCGCTCGATCGAGCACCTCCGGAAGCCAGGAGGCGGCTAGCTCAATGTCCACAATGGCGTGCGACGACTCGATCGCGGCCTCGAGGATCGCCCGGCGGCTGGTCTCTGTGCTCTCCCAGAGACCGCCTTGTTGTTCCGAACGACAGGTTGCGACAACTGGCCCATTCACCAGGGCCAGCAAGCCAGCGACTTCGGATGGCTCCGGCGGTGCCGCCAGCGCGTCGAGCCGAACCTCCACAAGATCGCCGCGTGCTGCGGGCGGGAGAGTCTCGAGTTCAGCGCGATCGCGCGGCGCCAAGCTGACGCAGATCTTCACGTCACATCGCCAATGCGATCAAGGGCAGTAGGCTCCTGAATCGTCGGGGTGTCGCCGCAGAGCGCACATCCGGGGTCGCGATCCAGTTGAACTACACGCGTGGTGGCGCCCCCGGCATCCAACATCAACAACTTCCCGAGCAGCGGAGCTGAGTGCCCGGCGAGGTGCTCAACCGCCTGAACGGCCATGGTTGCGCCGGCAACACCGGCCATCGGGCCGAGGATTCCCACGTCGCGGCAGGCCGCCTCTGCGGCCGGGGCTTCGCTGAATACGCATCGATAACAAGGCGTCTCCGGTGGAGCGAAGACGGCGACCTGACTCTCCGTTCGATAGAGACTCCCGCCCACCAGCGGCACGCGCTCGAGAGTGCACGCATCATTGATCACGAACCGAGATGCAAAGTTGTCGGTGCCATCGAGCACCAAATCGTGGCCGGCAACGAGTTCTCTCGCGTTGCCGGCCAACACCCGGACCGCGGCGAATTCCACAGAGACACCGTGGTTGACCTGCGCGAGCCGTTCTGCCGCAGCCTCCACCTTCGTTCGCCCGATGTCTGCATCGCCGAAAAGAACCTGCCTCTGCAAGTTCGTCCGATCGACAACGTCATCATCGACCAGTTTCAGCCGCCCCACTCCGGCAGCCGCGAGGTACAGCGCGGCGGGACAACCCAGACCGCCGACTCCGATGAGCAGGACAGACGCTGCCCGCAGCCTTTGCTGACCGCTAACGCCGAAACCCGGCAGAGCCAGGTGAGCTTGATAGCGCTCCAGCTCCTCGGCCGAGAGTTGATCAGTGCTCATGAGATTCGTTGGCCTGCAATCGCCAGTGAATCATCTGACGCGACTTGTACCCCTTGGGCTCGATCTGCACGGTGACGTGGCTGATCTGAAACTCCTCGCGGGCGACATGGCGAATCGCATCCAATAACGCGTCGCACCGCGGCAAGCACTCTTCCTCAACCTCGACATGGCAGGACAGGGCATTCATGCCGGAGGTAAGGCACCAGATGTGCAGGTCATGAACGCCAACGACGTCGTTGAGGGCCGTAATCCGGCGCTCGACCTCCAGGTGATCGATTCCCGCGGGGGTCGCCTCCAACAAGACGTCCACAGACTCGCGGAGTAGCCGCCACGCGCCGATCACGATCACGACGCTGATCAGAACCGACAGCAATGGGTCTACCCACATCGCGCCGGTTGCCCACATCGCGACTCCACCGAGCACGACCCCAACTGAAGAGAGCAGGTCACCGAGGATGTGAAGATACGCACCGCGCATGTTGAGACCATGCGTGTGTCCGCTCACAAAGAACAGCCCCAGCGCGTTGGCCACGAGGCCGATCAGAGCGATCACCATCATCAGCGGGATGTCGACCTCGGGCGGCCGCATCAGGCGCTCCCACGCTTCCCAGACAATGAACGCCGAGATAGCCACGAGCACGGCGCCGTTGAGGAGAGCCGCCAGGATTTCCAGCCGATACCACCCGTAGGTCTTGCTGCGTGTCGCTGGCCTCTCCGCCAGCGCGAGTGCCGCGTAGGCCAGACCTAGGGCGAGCGCGTCGGAGAACATGTGGCCGGCGTCGGCCAGCAGTGCGAGGCTGTTGGACAGCCAACCGCCGATCGCCTCAGCCACCAGGATAACTGTGGTGGTCACCAACGCGAGGAGCAGGCCCCTGCGCTCGCCGGCACGGTCCCGGCCGTGGCTGTGATCGTGGGAATGGACGTGCATGACTCGATTCTACTCGGCCGGCACCGTCTACTGGCGCGCCGCGAGGCCCGCGAAGACCTGCAAGAGAAGGTGCGCGGCCGTGGCCGCGGTTACGCCCTGCGAGTCCAGGGGTGGCGAGACCTCGACAAGATCAAGACCAACGACGTCGATCGTCGGAAGCAGTCCGCGCAGGACCTCCAGAAGATCCCCTGTCGACGGCCCGCCGGCCACGGGATAGCCCGTACCTGGTGCTGCCGCGGGGTCGAGAACGTCGATGTCGATGGAGATGTACGTCGGCCGATCGCCGACGAGTCGCATGATCCGTTCAACCACGTCGATGGCCTCGGCGCGTCTCCAGTCCGCTGCTGTGATCATCAACCCCGCCTGGGCGATGAGGTCGAGTTCGGGCCTGGCGAACGACCTGAGCCCCACCAACGCCGTGCGCTCCGGCGTGGTGAATCCGCGCTCCCAGAGTCGGGCTACGGTGCACGCGTGCGATTCCGGGTCTCCGTCGTAGTCGGGGAAGCAGTCAGCATGAGCGTCAAACATCACGAACGCCATGTCGGGGTGCCGACGCCCTACTGCTTCTGCAAGACCGATGGTCACGGCGTGATCACCACCGAGACCGAGAAGAACCGAGGGTTCGCCGTCCAGGAGTTCTCCGGCCCGCTCAGCGATCGAGTCGAGCACGCCCGTAGAGCCAGCTTCGACATCACCAGCATCCCGAACACCGAGGTCCAGCACCGGGCGTCCGGCCTCGTCGATTGCTTCTTCAGTGCCGCTCCAACGGCGGATCTCCGCGGGACCCGCTGCCGATCCTCCGGGCCCCGTTGCCGCGCCGTCGAATGGACAGCCGAGCACCGTGACGAGGCGACGCTTTTCTCGTTCGTCCTGCAATCCGAACCATGTACCGATTTCGCGCATGCCCCGAGCCTGTCGTCGCCTTCGCCAGGCGTCAAGACACGTTTTGACGGACCGCCCAGGCGGCGCTACGCTGCCACCATGAGCAAGCGCGATTTTCTCGATACTGGTTTTTCAACCCGGGCCGTCCACGTCGGCCAGGATCCTGACCCTGAAACTGGAGCGGTCATTCCACCGCTTCATGCGACCTCGACCTTCGTCCAGAAGGAATTTGGCCAGCCCGGCAAGTACATCTACTCGCGCAGCGGCAACCCGACGAGGTCCGCGCTCGAAGCGAATCTGGCAGCTCTGGAGAGCGCGCAGCACGGCATCGCCTTCGCCAGCGGCTGCGCCGCGACCGATTCGATCATGCGGCTACTGCCTCCGGGGTCACATGTCATCGCAGGCACCGATCTGTACGGCGGCACCTACCGTCTCTTCGAACAGGTACTCCGAGACACCGGACTGAATTTCGAATACGTCGATACGACCCAGGTGGACGCGATCTCGGCTGCGTGGCGAGACGAAACCGCGATGGTCTATATCGAGACGCCGACGAATCCGCTGATGGCGATGACCGACCTGAGAGCCGTCGCGGACCTGACCCGCGAACGCGACGTCCGTCTTGTTGTCGACAACACGTTCATGAGTCCCTATTTGCAGCGGCCGCTGGAGCACGGCGCCGACCTCGTCTTGCACTCGACTACCAAGTACATCAACGGGCACTCGGACAGCATCGGCGGCGTGGTGATGACCAACGACGACGACGATGCCGAGCGACTGGTGTTCCTTGCCAAGAGCGTGGGGGCCACGCTTTCTCCTTTCGAAGCGTGGCTGATCCAACGCGGCGTGAAGACACTGGCCGTTCGCATGGACCGATCACAGGACACGACAGAGCGAATCGTGGATCTCCTCGTGGAACATCCCAAGGTCGAGAGGGTTTACTACCCGGGACTGGAGTCTCATCCTCAGCACGAACTTGCCAAGCGTCAGATGGACGGTTTCGGCGGCATGGTCGCGTTCGAGGTTGCGGACATGGATGCTGTGAAGCGGCTACTCGATTCGCTGACCGTGTTCACGCTCGCCGAGAGCCTGGGTGGCGTCGAGACGTTGATCTCGAATCCGGCCTCGATGACTCATGCCTCGATTCCCAAGGAGGAGCGAGAGGCGCGCGGCGTGCGCGACGGTCTGATCCGAATCTCGGTTGGGATCGAGGACGCAGACGACCTGATCGCGGATCTCAGTCAGGGGCTCGAGCGTCTCTAACTCGGTTGACCCAGGCCGGGCCGTCTAGTCCTGATTGTCGGGGCCAGCAAGGCTCGTCGAGATCCAGTTCAAGTAGTCCGCCGAACCACCAACAACTGGCAGGGCGACGATCTCTGGACAGTCGTACGGGTGTGCTTTGTTCAACGCATCCACGAGTGCCTCGAGCCGGCTCTCGGTGGTTTTGAGGACCATCAGAACCTCGGTGTCGGTGCAGATCTCGCCGTCCCACCGGTAGATCGACTCGACTCCGCCCACGAGGTTTACGCAGGCGGCGAGACGTTCGCCGACCAGCATCGCAGCGAGAGCCGCGGCTACTTCACGGTCCGGCGCGGTCGACAGCACTACGAGACGTGCGTCTGCTTGCCCTGTCATCGCGGTAATTCGTACTGAGCGGAACTGCGCATAAGTAGTCAACGCTCACTTGTTGTCGTCCAGGGCCACTGCTACGATCGCGCCAGGGTTGGAACCAGTTATTTGCGTTCTGAGGCGTCGCAGGGTGGTGCGACGCCCGGGTGGTGAGTTTACCGTCGCGAGCGCGGAGCGTGCCGTCAGGCCAACGACGAGGTCGATTCGATGCCGCTGATTGAAGATATTGTCGCTCGCGAAATTCTCGATTCGCGCGGCAACCCGACTGTCGAAGTCGACATCATCGCCGAGGACGGCAGCTTCGGTCGGGCAGCCGTGCCCTCCGGAGCGTCCACGGGTCACGCCGAAGCACTCGAGATGCGCGACGACGATCCGGATCGCTACCTCGGCAAGGGCGTTCGGAAGGCCGCGGCCAACGTCAACGAGCGACTGATCGACGTGATCTGCGGCCTCGAGGCAACCGACCAGGCCGGCATCGACGCGGCGCTGATCAACGCCGACGGCACACCGAACAAGGGAGGCCTCGGCGCGAATGCCTTGCTCGGCGTCTCGCTCGCAGCGGCCAAATGCGGCGCCGACGCCTCAGGTCTCCCGCTGTTCCGGTACGTTGGCGGCACCGACGCCACCATCCTGCCGGTGCCGTTGCTCAATGTGATCAACGGTGGCGCCCATGCCGACAACATTCTGGACATTCAGGAGTTCATGCTAGCGCCTGCCGGCCTGCCAACGTTCGGCGACGCTCTGCGAGCAGGGGCCGAGACGTTTCACCACCTGAAGAAACTCCTCAATGAAAAGGGGCTACCGACCGGTGTGGGCGACGAAGGTGGGTTTGCGCCCGAGCTGTCTACCGCGCGAGAAACGCTTGGCCTTCTCATCGAGGCCATCGAGCGCGCGGGATATCAGCCGGGAGAAGACATCTATCTCGCTCTCGACGTTGCCGCCACGGAGGTTAGTGCCGAAGGCAGCGCGCCCTACGCCTTCCCTGGCGAGGAACTTCCGGCAGCCACGGCAGACCAGATGGCGGAGCTCTACGCTTCGCTGGCGTCCGAGTTCCCACTGGTTTCTATCGAGGACGGCCTCGGCGACGAGGACTGGGATGGATGGAGCGCGTTGACGTCCAAACTTGGTGATCGGGTGCAGCTGGTCGGTGACGACCTCTTCGTCACGAACGTCGAGCGACTCCAGAGGGGAATTGACGAAAAGGCTGGCAACGCGATCCTGATCAAGCCGAACCAGATCGGCACGCTGACGGAGACCCTCGATTCGGTCCGTACGGCAACCCGTCATGGCTTCGCCGCGATGATGTCGCATCGCTCCGGCGAAACATCCGACACGACGATCGCTGATCTCGCCGTCGCCACGAACTGCGGACAGATCAAGACCGGCTCCGCGTCGCGCGGAGAAAGGACCTCGAAGTACAACCAGCTGCTACGTATCGAAGAAGCGCTAGGCGCCAACGGTCGGTTCGCCGGCCGCAGCGCATTCGCACCCCTGGCATAGGCCGCTCGGAGAGCACATGGGCATTCGGATCCTGATCCCGAAACCGCGACGACGCACTGAAGGCCTACGCACCCGTCGGTTCCTGTGGCTCGCTGCGGCGACGGCCCTGTGGGGTGTTGCGTATTCAATCTTCGGAGCCAGTGGTCTGATGGGGGTCTATCGCACGGAGGCGCAGGTGCAAGATCTTCGTGCCGAAGTCGAGCAGGCACGAAGCGTGAACGCCGCATTGCAGGAACGCGTGGACGCCCTGGCTACCGATCCGCAGGAGATCGAACGGGAGGCGCGAAACCGGCTGGGCCTAGTCAAGGAAGGAGACAGGGTTTACCTTCTCCCAGATTCGCCTTCCGACGAGGCCCCGGTCGACGCCGCCGCGTCAGATCCCGAGGCCGACCCCGGTCCTTCTCGCCGACCGTAACCAAGCCCGTACCTGCATGGCTCGCATCGGAATCTTCGGTTGGGGCGTCGTCGCCCCGCGCTCCCCGGATGTGGAGACGTTTGCGGCGAACCTGGAAACGAGCGACACCTGGCTCACGCCTTTCGACGGTTTCGGGCCTTCGAACTTCCTCGTCGGGCAGCCAGACTTCGATCTCGAGCGTTACAAGGGTTGGATCGACGAGCGCTTCCCGCCCGGGAAGTTCCCGCAGTTGCGCCAGAAGATGGGCACGACACCGCAGTTCGCCATCGGCGCCTTCATTCAATCGCTGAGCCAGAATCCGGGGATCGAAGCAGTGCTCCAGGAGCTTGGCGCCGAGGCACAAGTGATCGTTGGCACGGGGCTTGGCGAACTGCCGACCTACTACGATGCCTCGGTCGAGTATCACCGAGCCGCACGACGCTGGGCGAAGTTCTGGGCCGACCCGATGCGCAACAGCGATCGCGCCCGCTTTGATGCGGCGAACGACCTTGAGTGTGGACACCTCCGTGAGGAATGGGAGGTGCCGGAAGAGCCCGCCAGCGCAGTGACCGATGCCGCAGCCGAGGCGACCTACGACGAATGGATCGACTTCTGGATGGGGCGCTCTGACGGTCTGGCGGAGTTTCTGGAGCGTCTCGAGGCGATCGAGTCGGTCGGCGTGACCGGGGATGTCCAAGCCGGCAAGCTCAACGTGATTCGCCGCAAGCGAACCGACACCCAAAAACTGATCGCCGAATATGGCTGCCCCACCCCGCCGTGGCTTTCCGTGACTGCGAACGTGCTCTGGAACATCCACAACACGCCGGCGGCGCAGATCTCGATGCTTGGCAAGATCACCGGCCCAACCTACGCCCCCGTTGCCGCCTGCTCGACGTTCGGCGTGGCTCTCCACCTGGCAACACGAGCGATCCGTACTGGCGAGGCCAAGGCGGTCGTCGTGGGGACGGCCGATCCTGAGCCGCACCCGATCACCGTGGGAACGTTCTACGCGGCTAGGGTTCTTGCTGGTGACTCATCGCCGTCACTGCCACTGACCGATCTTCGCGGCACCCATGTGTCCGGCGGCTCGTGTGTATGGATCGTCGCGGATCGCGACTTCATGGAAGAACGTGGGTTCTCACCTATGGGCCTCGAGATTCTAGGGGTCGGCGTTACCTCTGACGCCGATCACATCATCACCCCGACCCCGGAAGGGCCGCTCGAGGCGGCCCGCCGTGCGCTCGCGGATGCCGGAATCGAGTCTGATGCGATCGGTACGTGGGACCTTCACGCTACGGCCACGCCTGGCGACGCATCCGAGGTCTCGAACCTCCAGGAGCTCCTCCCCGAGTCGGTGCTGGTGACGGCCCGCAAGGGCACGTTCGGTCATGGCATGTCGTGCTGCGGTGGCTGGGAGCTCATGGCCCAACACCTGGGCATCGTGGCGGGACGACTGCATCCCACCCCGTTGAACGCCGAGGCGCTCAACGCGACGATCGCCGAGGTCGGCTATGACTTCGTGCTCGACCAGGGCTGCGACGCGCCGGCCGGCGCCGCAGGGAAACTGTCGATGGGCGTAGGCGGAATCAACGCCTGCGTCATATCCAGGCCCTGGTAGAACCCTTCTGTCCGGTATTGATGAATGGTGTCATTTTCTGCATTTCTATATGTTTGGCTGTCTGCTAGTATGCAGGGTAGGTCTAGATAGCTTTTCATTCGGCACAGGGAACCTCTAACCCCGCCGAAATGATGAAATCAAGGGAAGACGGCTTCACGCTGATCGACCTGCTCGCCTCGATTACGATCATCGCGATCGTGTCCATGCTTGTTGTTCCGCAGTTGATCATGGCGTTCGAGCGCGCGCGACAGCGCCGCACGATGGGCGACATGCGAAACCTCGCTACTGCTTTGTCGACGTATCACGTCGACACGGGCGGCGAGTATCCGAGCACCGGCGCCGGCCTGCCCGGTCTGGTTCCCGACTACTATGCCGGGATCCCGAACGACGGCTGGGGCCGAGCCTATTTCTACCTTGGCGTGGCGTCCTCTGGTTCGCCGTGCGGCTATCTTCTGTACGGACTCGGCACGGATGCTGCCGCCGGTCCGGCCTCGCCCGACCCCTGGATCGGCGATCACTTCGACCCGGACATCATGCTCGTGAACGGTCAGTTCGTCGCGGCTCCTGGCCGCCCGAACGAAACGGCACAGACCGCCACGATCCTGGCCGCTGGATGCAGCTGAGGAACGCCATGACTCGACGCAACTCGCAATCGTCCTTGTCCTCGCATTGTTCGGTTCGGCCTGTGGCGTCGATATGACGCCCTACCGATCGATGACATTGCAGATCTCGGGAACCTCCGGCACCCACATTACCGGCCAGTACGTGCTGACTGCCGGTGGCGAATCCACGTCGTATACCCTCGACCGCGAAGTCCCGTTCACGATCGAGTTGACCGGCCACGACCTGTCCTGCGTCGTGCAGAAGGTGGGTACCCCCGGCACTGTGCGCGTGCAGCTGCTGGTCGACGGTGAACCGGTCGCTTTCGAGTGGACCAAGGAACAGTTCGGCAACCTCAGCGTCGCGACGCCGTAGCCACTGCCAAGCGCTAGAGTCGAGGCCTAGCCACAGAGATCGAAGTGGCTGTAGAAGTTCGCCATCGCGTCCGGATCACCGGGCGTCCCGGTGAGGTCCAGTTCCTCGGGAGGTGCTTCTGGATCCGGGTCGGGAACGAACCAGATCCCGATGCGCAGCCGCGAATCCCCAGAACACTCGATCAGCGACATCGATGCGAGCCCGGCATCCTGGCGACGACCCCGTCCACCCATCGAGACGCGACCGCGCTGCACGACGTACAGCACGTCTGCCGTACCCAGAGTCATGACGTCGCGCGCAATGACTTCTTCAACGTTGATGTTGATACCGTTGTCGCTCAGCACGTCCGCGTTGTCGGTTCTCCCCTCGAAATAGTCGCGTAGCTCCTGCTCGTTCTGTCCCATGCGCAGAATCTTGACGTAAACGAATCCACGATCGCCGAAATTGGGTTCCGTCTCCCGCCCTGGTTCCGGTTCGATGTCCGTCAGCATCGCGGTGTCCATGACGAATGGAATCGAGAAAGCCATCATCGGGTGGTAACCCTCTGGCAGGCTCTCGGCCCCAAGAACCTCCAACACGCGGTTTCCACGGACCTCCGGGTCAGACAGTTCTTCCTCGAAGCGCTGTGCCTCGCTGTACACCCACACGCCGCAGGCACCCATGGCGATCGCCATCAGGCCGACGATCACCATGCATCCAATACCGATATACGCGAAGACTGTCTCGCTGTCTGCCATGAGGGGCTCCTTGTGTGCGAGACGTCACCTTACGACGACCATGGCAACCGGGACCACACCGCGCCGTGCTCAATTCGACTGCTGGCCCCAGGAAATGACCAGCGGTCCTAAAGCGCGACTCGACGGTTAGATCAAACCGAGACTCCAGAGCGTGGCCATCCCCCACCCGGCCCCGGCGAGCAACATCGTGGGTGAACGGACGATCGTGTCCACCGGTGATCCGCCCTCATCGTGCACGTGTGCCAGACGCAGATATTCGAATACGCCGTAGGCGACGAACAGCAGCGGGGCAAATTCCCGACCTGCAACGAACACGCCCTGCGACTCGACCGAGTACAGGCCGTACGCGGTCACCGCCATTCCAGCGGTGATACCCATCGCCTGGTCAACGAACGTCATCGAATAGCCTTCGAGGCTCGGACGATGCTCGGCCCCCAGGCCTCGCGCCAGATCCGCGCGCCGCTTGGTAAGGGCCAAGAACAGCGCCAGCGCTGACGAGCACAGGAGTAGCCAGTTCGACGGGACCACCTGCGCCAGCGCGCAACCTAGCAACACTCGAAGCACGAATCCTGAAGACAGAATGAACACGTCGACCAATGGAACGTGCTTGGCCCCAAGCGAGTATGCGAGATTCAGGCCGGCGTAGATCCCGACGATCCACAGCGCCGCGGGGCGTTCGGTCAGGATGGTCAACGTGGCGCCCGCGCCCAGCAGGCCAAGACTCCATAGATAGGCCACGCCGGTGGACACAATGCCGGCTGCGACGGGTCGATTCCGTTTCGTGGGGTGTTGCCGATCGTGGTCCGCGTCCCGCAAGTCGTTGAACACGTAGACGGCTGAGTTCACGAGGCTGAATCCCAGAATCCCAGCGAGCAGGATCCGCAGATCGAGACTGGCGCCAGCCGCGACTGCGAAGGGCAGCGGCATGAGGACAAACGCGTTCTTGCCCCAGTGACGGGGGCGGGCGAGCTTGATGAGGCCACGGCCGACTGACATGGCTAGATCGACATCCTTCGGAAAATCATTCGAGGGATCGTTCTCAGCGCCAACATGACCCAACGCCAGATCGGGGGGGGCGTAGATCACACGCTTACCGCGATCGAGTCCACGAAGAACGGTCTGCGCCACATCCTCTGGCTGAGCCGAGAACGGTGGTGGCTCCAGGCCCGCGGTCATCTCTGTGTGAACGAAACCCGGCTTCACCGTTACGACCCGAAGCCCGCGATCGCCCCAGGCAAGCTCCAGGGCATCGAGGTAATAACTGAGCCCAGCTTTGGTGGCGCCGTAGGTGATCACGGGTTTGCGCGGCTTGTCCCCGGCGACGGAGGAAAATACACACAACGTTCCTCCGCCCGCTTCGACCATGTCGCGGCGCACGACCTCACAGAACGCGATCGTGTGCGCGAAGTTGTTCCGCATCAGGTCGAGAGCCCTCTCGGGATCATCATCAAGATCCGGCTGAACGGCAAAGCTCGCCGCCGTTACCACGACCATGTCCAACCCCGACAGTTCCTCGCGGGCCGCTGCCACAGCCGGCCCAAACGTATCCGGCTGGGAAAGGTCACATTCGTGGGCACCTACGGCCCCTGCGCCGGCGTCGCGGAGTTGTGCGGCCGTTGCCTGGCCTACAGCGAGGTCGCGCCCCAGCACAAAGAGGTCGTCGCCCCGCGCAGCGAGCAAGTCCGAGAGGCATCGTCCGAGGCCTCGTGTAGCTCCGAAAACTGCGACCTTCATTCGGGATCTCCTAGAAGACGTACAGACAGGCCGCTTCGCAGCCGGCGCTCCGGGTCCCAACGATCTCGCACCGCGTTGAAGCGGTCGAGTCGTTCCCCCTCCATTCGGCGAAAGTCGTCAGCTGACGTCAGCGCATCTTTAGCCAAGTAGATCCGTCCACCGGCTTCGGCCACGAGGGCATTGAGCATGCTAACTACCCGAGCGGTATCGGGCATCCGGATCGGGAGGTCGAGCGAGAGCGTAACGCCTGGCATCGGAAACGACAGCAGCCCTTCTCCAGCGACCCCGAAGTCCTTGATAACAGTGAGCAAGGATGGCGCATTCCGTCTCCGGAGGATGTCGAACACGCCGTGCGCCGCCTCCGAGACGTCGCGTCCCGGCAGCACGCATTGGTACTGCGTGAATCCGCGCCGACCGTAGAAACGGTTCCAGCTTCGCACGACGTCGAGCGGATGAAAGAACGGTAGCGGTGGCACCACACTGCGGCCCGCCGTGGCGCGGTGCCGGTGGTAGTAGGCGACGTTCAGGAGGCGCACAAGAGCGCTCCGGGGCGTCCAGCCGGGCATCATCACCGGCATGGTCACGCGCGGACCTCGACGCCACTCGCGACTCGGCAAATCGCTCGCATCAGCCCATCGCCCCTTGATCACGACGCCACGCCCGATCGCTTCGCCGCCGGCGAGGCCGTCAGCCCAGGTCACAGTCATCGGCCACTTGTCGCCCGCGGCTGCGAGTCGAACAAGAAGCTCATCGAGTCCACCGACGCACTCCGTCTCCTGCGCGATCCATGAACTCTCGATGCGCTCAAGCTGCACCTCGACTTCCAGAATATGGCAGGTGAGCCCCATGCCACCGATCGTTGCCCTGAACAGATCCGGCTCGCGCTCACGGTCGATGTCGAGGATATCGCCGGCGGCAGTGCGGACGCGAAGCGCGCGCACGTGATGGCCGAAGCTTCCCGACACGTGGTGATTCTTGCCATGGACGTCAGCAGCGACCATTCCGCCTGCGGTTACGTACTGCGTACCAGGCAACACCGGACAGCTCCAACCCAGTGGCCACAATAGGTCGTGCAGCGCTTCGAGCGAAATACCCGCTTCGACGCGGAGCACTCCGGCGTGGGTGTCAAGATCGAGGACTCGCGTGGCAGATCGTGTGCCGGCCACTACGTCATCGCTGCGGGCGGCTACGGCCGCGTCGCCGTACGCACGACCGAGGCCGCGGCTCAGATTCGCGTCAGCGGTGATGGCCGCCAGGTCGGGCGATTCGCGCAACTGCGCGGCGCGCACTGGGTAGCGACCCCACCCACTCAAGAACTCTTCACGCTGCATCGCGGAACAGTACCAAGCGCCGCCGCGGCGCATGCGACACTCGGTGCATGCCGATACTTGAAAGGGAGACCGGATGCGACGTTTACGGCTCGGCGCAGTTGTAGTTCTACTCGCCCTTGGCGCCGCCTGGCCTCACCAGGCCACGGCGTGGGGTCGTGACGGCCACATGGTCATCGGGGCCGTTGCCTATGCCCGTCTCCGGGCCGAAGACCCCGCTGCACTCGCCGCCGTTCTGACGGCGCTTCGACAACATCCTCACTATGCAGACCTGCTTCGGGGCCCCGACGAGTGGGCCCTCGATGTGGACGACGCCGATCTCGCCATCTTCATGCAAGCCTCTCGCTGGGCCGACGATGTGCGCTCCGGCCGCTACGAAGAGTTCGGCCGCTCGAACTGGCACTACGTGAACTACCACCTGCGTGAAGGGCGTCTCGACCCGCCCGGGGCACCCGAACGCGACGGCTTTCTTCTCGATGCACTGAAGCGCAACCACGCGCGGGTTCGCTCGAACGATCCAACCGAGCGCGCGATCGCGCTCACATGGCTGTTCCATCTTGTGGGCGACTCCCACCAGCCGCTGCACAACATCGCCAACCACGCCCCGGAGCACCCCAACGGCGATCGCGGCGGCAACCTGTTCTACGTCAGGGTCGAGGCCGCCGCGGACACGATCAACCTGCACTGGCTATGGGATGACCTCGTGATCGGCAGCAATCGATTCTCCGATGTGCGACAGCGAGCCATCATGCTGCGCAATCAACCCGGCCTCCGCCCTCACGAGCTAGCCGAGCAAACCAGCGAACTCGACTTCTCGACCTGGATCCGCGATGGCGCCGAAATTGCCGTGGAGCACGTCTATCGAAACGGCGCGCTCCGCGGAGGAACCCGCGAACGCGGCACGCTGCTTCCTGCCGGCTACACCGCAAGCGTGCAGCCCATAGCCCACGAGCGCGCCACACTTGCGGGCTACCGACTCGCTCGGCTTCTCTCCGACGCCTTCTAGTCGAGCGCGGACTCGAATCTTCGAGCCCGCCGCAACATCACCAGGCGATTGCAGCCGTCGGCCAATGCACCGGCGAGAAGGGCCGCCGCGCCGCCGCGAGCCAGCCCTGGGGAGCCCAGCCAGATGCCAAGACAAAACAGAGGCGCCCCCGTGCCCCACCCCCCAAGCACCGCCCATTGGAGTCGGCGGTCTGCCAGCTCATGGAGCGCCACGATTGGGGCTTTGTAGCCGGCATCGATGAATTCCTGCATCCAGACCGTCAACGGAAGAAGTCGGCCGCCGATACCGACCACGACCTGGGCGAGAAAGCCCATGAGAGCCAGCGCCCCATAGACGGCCGCCAGCCTTAGTCGTGCTACCGGATCCTCGGTGAGCAGAACCGCCGAGCCGAGGATCGCGGCGACCAGCAGATAGGCGAAGGCGGCCCCTGTGACCGGGAGGGTCAAATCCAGAGCGATCGGCGAGCGCCGCCTGCTTAGCGCCATACGGACGACGAGCCTGACAAAACACAACGCTGAGGCCACCGCCGCCCCTGCGCCCACTATCAGGACACCCGTTGTCGCCCACAACAAGCCGACGCCGAGAGCAAGGACCGCGATCTCAAGAAGCACGGGAGGGAGCCAAACGGCGAACCCCTTCGGCATCGGAGCCGGCAGGAACATCGGCAGCAGCCTGTACCCCGCCCCGTAGATCATCATCAACACCCAGCCGAGCGCTGCCACGTGAGCGTGCGCGTAGACGCCGCTCAGTGGCGGCCCGGGCAGCGCGATCAGCCCCATCTTTTGCAACGCCAGGAGCAACCCGAGGCCGCCCGCCAGTGCGAGATTGAGGAATGCGAGCAGAACCGGCACCCGGTGCTCGAGGGGTATCTGGGCACGTGCCATGCCCGGCAAGACGCGCCATCCGACAAACGCGATCGCGGCCAGAGCTGTGATGCCCGCCCAGGCCATCCCGTTGTATTCATTGATCCAGAAATGGGTCACCATCCCGGAAACGCTGATCGCCCAGATCCAGAATGCCCAGCGATCGGCACGGCCTCCAGGCACCTCGATACGCCAGGCAAGGGGCGCCATGGCGTAGAGCGCCCCGAGAATGGACCCGGTTAGCCACCCGAGTGTGATGAGGTGAACCACCGCGATCGTTCGCGGCTGGTAGTAGAACTCCGTGGCCAACGCCGGTTGCCATACCAGGAGAACCAGAGCGAGCAGCAGCGCCAGATGAGCGCCAGCGAAGTAGGCCCGCACGACCCGCGCGGGCGGACGACGGACGCGCTGGCGACGATCTGACATACGCCGTTCCTAGGGCACCGGCGCGTCGCCCACGGGCGCGCCGAGCAGCCGGGCGATCTCCGTGGCAAGACGCGCGTTGTGGAGAATCAGTGAGATGTTCGCCGCCAGGCTCTCCTTCCCGGTGATCTCTGCGACGCGAGCCAGCAGGAACGGCGTGATCGCCTTCCCCGTCACCCCGGCCGCCTCGCACTCAGCGAGCGCCACGGTGATCGCTCCATCGACCGTTGACGGTTCCAGAGCATCTTCGGCCGGCACCGGGTTCGCCACGACAACCCCGCCCGTTTGGCCGATCCGGCTCCGCGCCTCCAGAATCGCAGCGACCTGCGCGGGGCTATCGACCCGCGCGCCCACGAGGTAGCGACTCTCCCTGCAATAGAACGCGGGCATCCGGTCCACGCCGTAGCCGAGCACCGGGACTCCAAGCGTCTCCAGAACCTCGAGAGTCGCTCCGATATCGAGTATCGATTTCACGCCGCTGCAGACCACGGCAACATCGGTACGGGCGATTTCCTGGAGATCTGCGGACACGTCGAACGTCGTTGCGGCATCTCGATGAACACCTCCGATGCCGCCGGTGGCGAACACACGAATACCGGCCGAGGCGGCTAGCGACGCGGTGGCTGCGACCGTCGTGCCGCCCGTGTGTGCCTCAGCGACGACAAATGGGAGATCGCGGCTACTGATCTTGATGGCCGCGGGCCCCGCTTGTCCCAGACGATCGATCTCGCCCTCACTCAGGCCAACGGTTGGGGCACCGTCGAGGACTGCAATCGTGGCCGGCACAGCTCCGCCGTCGCGAACAACCCTCTCCACCGACAGGGCCGTTTCTGCGTTCTCCGGATAGGGCATTCCGTGCGTGATGATCGTGGACTCGAGCGCGACAACCGCCTGTCCACGACGCAGCGCAGACGCAACTTCCGGATTCGTCGTTACAATCGGCTGTTCCATGCGGCGACTCTACGCCGTTTGGGCGCGTCCAGCGCATCGTTAACAAGGCTTCCAATAGAAGTGGTCCGATCTATGCCCGACATCATCTTCACCATGCAAGACCTGCGGAAGCGGGTTCCCCCCCAGCGCGAGATCCTCAAGGGGATCTGGCTGTCCTTTCTATTGGGGCGCGAAGATCGGCGTGCTCGGCCACAACGGGTCGGGAAAGTCGTCGCTGCTGCGGATCATGGCGGGTCTGGACACGGAGTTCGACGGCGAGGCCTACGCCGATAAGAAGGCTACCGTCGGCTTCTTGCCCCAGGAGCCAGAACTCGACCCGAGCAAGACGGTTCTTGAGAACGTCATGGAGGGTATGGCCGAGGTCAAGGACTTGCTCGACAAGTTCAACGACATCAGCGACAAGTTCGCCGACCCCGACATCGACCCTGACGAGATGACTCGCCTGCTCGAGGAACAAGGCAAGGTTCAGGACAAGATCGACGCCGTCAACGGCTGGGAGCTCGAGTCCACACTCGAAATCGCCATGGATGCCCTGCGCTGCCCCCCGCCGGAGTCGAGCGTGGAGCATCTGTCCGGTGGAGAGAAGCGACGGGTAGCGCTCTGCCGCCTACTCCTGCAGAAGCCCGACCTTCTTCTGCTCGACGAGCCCACGAACCACCTGGATGCCGAGTCTGTAGCGTGGCTCGAGCGCCATCTTCACGACTATCCCGGGTCGGTCGTAGCGGTTACTCACGATCGGTACTTCCTCGACAACGTTGCCGGATGGATCCTGGAACTCGACCGCGGCGCCGGCATTCCGTGGGAAGGCAACTACTCCTCCTGGCTCGAGCAGAAAGAGAAGCGACTCGCGGCCGAGGAACGTGCCGACGCGAAACATCGCCGAACCCTTTCCCGCGAGCTCGAGTGGGTCCAGATGGCACCCAGGGCGCGGCAGGCCAAAGGAAAGGCAAGGCTCAACGCGTACGAGGAACTTCGCCAAGAGAACCGCGACCGGATTCCGGACTCGGTCGAGATCTACATACCGCCGGGCCCACGCCTCGGAGACGTCGTCATCGAAACCCAGGGTCTGTCCAAGGCGTTTGACGACAAGCTCTTGATCGATGACCTGTCATTTCAGCTTCCACCCGCGGGAATCGTCGGCATCATCGGGCCAAACGGGGCTGGCAAGAGCACGCTATTCCGCATGATCACTGGGCAAGACGAGCCCGACACCGGTTCGATCCGGTTGGGTGAAACCGTCCAACTGACCTACGTGGATCAGTCGCGCGACGCTCTCCAACCCGATCAGAGCATCTGGGAGGCCATCTCCGAAGGGAACGACCGCATTCAGCTCGGCTCTCGTGAGGTGAATTCGCGAGCCTACGTTGCGAGTTTCAACTTCAAGGGCGCCGATCAGCAGCAAAAGCTTGGCGTGCTGTCAGGTGGCGAGCGCAACCGGGTGCACCTCGCACGCATGCTGAAGTCAGGTGCAAACGTCCTGATGCTCGATGAGCCAACCAACGATCTTGACGTCGACACATTGCGAGCACTCGAAGAGGCACTGTTGAGTTTCGACGGATGTGCGTTGGTGATCAGCCATGACCGCTGGTTCCTCGATCGCGTTGCCACCCACATTCTCGCCTTTGAGGGCGATAGCCATGTGGAGTGGTTCGCCGGCAACTATCAGGACTACGCCGCGGACTTCCGCAACCGGAAGGGCCGCGACGCCGATCAGCCGCAGCGCATCAAGTACCGGCGGCTCACGAAGGATTGACCCGCTAGCGACCTCGGGGCCGATCTGGCGCGAGGAGAGGCAGTGGGTCGACGGGCTGGCCCCGCGTGTGCACCTCGAAGTGCAGGTGCGGAGGGCCGCCGGCAGCGTTGCCACTCGTGCCCACATAGCCGATCAAGTCACCAGCCCCGAGTCGATCGCCGCGCGAGACGGTGCGTGCATCGAGATGGCTGAAGACCCACTCGTACTCGCCCCCAAGCGACGAAACAACGACCACGTTGCCGCCCAGCGAACGAATGCCTGAAACCAGCACCGTGCCAGCCGCCGGGGCGAGCACCGCAGTGCCGCGCGGTGCGGCGATATCGATGCCCTCGTGTCGACGCGAACTGCCACGCGGATCGCCAAACTGACTGATGACGTTCGAAGTGTCGGCTCCGGCAACCGGCGTCCACCCGCCGGACGCGGCCCGCGGAGCAGACGGCGCTATATCGAGGGTCCCGGTCGATGGAGATTCGGGCGCCATTCTTAGTGGCTCAGCCTTCGCGGAAGGACGCGCATTCGACTCGTCTGCGATCACCCGGTCGTCCACAGGAAGGACCGTTGCGTCCTCACCTGGTGGAGCAGGGTCCGTCGCCTCACGATCGGCCCGCGCCGCGGCGTGAGGTCGCATCGCCGGGTTGCTTGCGCACCCGATCGTGGCGATCAAGACAACTGGCGCTAGCGCGCGAAGTACTCGACAGGACATGGCACCTCGGAACCGGCGGGAGATGGGACGCGAAGTGAGGTCTCCAAGGTTAGTCGCAGGAGCCCCGCGAACAGAAGAGGGCCGGAAACAGCATTGCTACACAGACGCCAGTGGTGGCCGTCGACCTGTCGCTTTGCAGCTCGGCCCCGCCTAGAATCAGGCGATGCTGATCATCCTGACGGTCCTCGGAATCCTGCTCGTCATCGCTGTCTACGACTTGACCCAGCGTGAGCACGCGATCCTCCGTAACTTCCCGCTCATCGGGCACCTGCGCTACCTGCTCGAAGCGGTGGGCCCTGAACTGCGCCAGTACATCGTCACGGACAATGACGAGGAACGCCCGTTCTCGCGGGATCAACGAACCTGGGTGTATGCCTCCGCGAAGCGCCAGAACAACTTGTTCGGCTTTGGCACCGACAACGATCTCGAACTGTCGCCGAACTACCTGATCATCAAGCAGTCCTCTTTTCCGCGACCTGTTCCGCACCCCGGCGGCGACAACTACGACGAGAACTGGCCGCTGGCATGCGCCAAGGTGCTCGGCGGGGCGAGGAATCGACCCAAGGCGTTCAGGCCTCAGTCGGTCGTCAATATCTCGGCAATGAGCTACGGGTCACTGAGCAGTGCCGCGGTGGAAGCCCTCAATCGCGGGGCTGCCCAATGTGGCTGCATGCACAACACAGGAGAAGGTGGCGTCTCGCCCTACCACCGCAGCGGCGGCGATCTCGTGTGGCAGCTTGGCACAGGCTATTTCGGTGCTCGGGCCAAGGACGGCACGTTCAGTATCGAGGCGTTTCGCGAAACGCTCGCCAAGTCGCCCACGGTCAGGGCGATCGAGGTCAAGCTCAGCCAAGGTGCAAAGCCCGGGCATGGCGGCATCTTGCCGGGCGCCAAAGTGACCCCCGAAATTGCCGCGATCCGCGGGGTTCCGGTGGGTCAGACGGTCGAGAGTCCACCGTCGCACTCAGCTTTCGGCAGCGCCGATGAGCTTCTGGATTTTGTGGAGATGATCGCGCAGGACTGTGGCCTTCCGGTGGGCATCAAATCTGCGGTCGGCCAGGACCAACTGTGGCACGAGCTGGCCGCGCTGATGCGTGACGGCTCCCGTGGTGTCGATTTCATCTCCATTGACGGAGGCGAGGGCGGCACCGGTGCGGCGCCGTTGGTTTTTGCCGATCACGTCGCCCTACCCTTCAAGCGCGGCATGGCGGCGGTCTATCCGATCTTCGAGGAAGCCGGCGTCGCAGAGAGCGTGGTGTGGATCGGCTCGGGAAAGCTGGGCTTCCCGGCCCGCGCGCTATTCGCTTTCGGGCTTGGCTGCGACATGGTGTCGGTCGCCCGAGAAGCGATGTTGGCCATCGGCTGCATCCAGGCGCAGCGATGTCACACAGGACATTGCCCCACCGGAGTTGCCACGCAGAAGCCATGGCTCGTGCGCGGCCTTGACCCCATGTCCAAGAGCGCCCGTCTCGCCAACTACGTCGTCACTCTCCGGAAGGAAATCGCCGAACTCGTGGCCGCTTGCGGCTGCGACCACCCCGGCGAGATCGAGCTTGAGCACTTCGCGATTCTGGACGACGCGCTGGGACAACAGAACGCGCGCGAGGTCTTCGGCTACTCGCAACCCGGACTCAGCTCACGATCCTGAACGTCGAAGAATTCCGCGACGAAATCCGACGTGGGCTTACTCGCCACGTCGTCCCACGAGCCGGACTGGCTGATCCGGCCGCCTTCGAGAACGTAGACGAAGGCATCTAGCGCCTTCACGTCACGCAGGTCGTGCGTCACGACGAGTGTCGGGCGTCGCACTTGCGCGAGATGCGACGCAAGGAACGCGCGTAGCCGTCGACGGGCGATCGGATCCATCGCCGCAAGTGGTTCGTCCAGAAGCAACATCGCCGGATCGGCTATCAGCGCACGCGCCAATGCGACGCGCTGCTTTTCACCGCCCGAGAGCCGAATCGGCAGGCGCGCTTCCAGCTCAGCAGCTCCGACGTGTCTCAGCATCTCGGCCGCTTGCCGTTGACTCTCCGAGGATCTGTCTGCAGCTACACCAAAAGCCACGTTCCCCAGCGCGGTCAGGTGTGGAAACAATCCAAATCCCTGGGGCACGTACCCGACACGCCGGTGCTCGGGTGCCAGGTCGGTTCCGTCTTCGCTGTCGAAAATCGTAACGTCGCCAATCTCGATCTTCCCCCGCAGAGGAGACCGTGCTCCTGCCAGAATTCGGAGCAAAGTAGTCTTGCCAGCTCCATTCGGACCAATCAGAGCAACCGGTCGGAGATCGCCGCTGAGGCAAACGTCGAGGCGCAAACGCCCAAGGGTGGCTTCGATCTCCGCTGTCCAAACGGCCGACGCAGTCACGACAGCTTGCTCCGAGAAGTCGCGTCGTCCGACGGTCTCAAGCCCGCGACCAACCGCAGCCCGAGGAGCAAGAGCACCGCAGCCCCGGCCAGCACCAGAGAGATCGCGATGGCAGCCCGGACGTCGGACTCCAGCGCCAGGACGATCGCCAGAGGCATCGTCTGTGTCGTACCTGGGAGACTTCCGGCAAACAGAAGCGTGGCCCCGAATTCACCGAGGGCACGCGCCCATGCGAGTGCGCCACCGCTCACGAGCCCAGGCATGGCAATCGGAATGGCCACTCGCGCGAAGGCGCCGACGGGTGATTGGCCCAGGGTCCTGGCAACGAGTAGAAGGTCGGGATCGACGCGACGAAAGGCCGCGGCCGCCGCCTGGACATAGAACGGCGCAGACACGGTTACCTGGGCAAGAATTACGGCGGGAGTGGCAAACGCGACCTGAATGCCGAGAAGCTCGAGCGGCCCGCCCAATAGTCCCGAGCGACCGAAGGTCTCGAGAAGCCCGATACCGACGACGGCCGGTGGCATGACGATCGGCAGCTCGACCAACGCATCGGCCAAACGCTGCGGCCAGCCCTGGGCCGACGCCAGCCACCACGCCAGCGGGGTGCCGCAAACCACCACAATCGCGAGGCTCAACATCGTGGTTCGCAAGCTCAACCAAAGCGACGGACCGAACAACGGATGCGCCACCCCTTGCGCCAACTCGGCGGGAGACGCAGCAACCAGAAGCGCCATGGCTGGTACGACCAGTAGCCCTAGCAGAAGGAACCCCAGCGAGAGCACGGAAGCCCGCGCCCACTTCACGATGCGACTCCGGCGCTGAAGCCGTGCCGCTCGAAGATCGCCTGGCCTCCCACCGACAGCATGAATTCAACGAATGCCCGCGCCTGCTCGTGGTGGGAACTGTCGCTAATCACGGCAGCGACATATTCCGCTCGGACGTTCACATCGAGCGGAATCTCGATCGCCCGCACGCGCGCGCCGGACAGCGCATCGGACCGATAGATGATCGCTGCATCGGCCTCACCCAGTTCGACCTTCGCCCTCGCCAGGCGCACGTTGTTCTCGCGCGAAACAACCCTCGCCAAGACCCGCGTTCCGAATGATTCAGCCATGACCTCCTCCGCGCGAGAAAGCAGCGCCGCCGTGTACTGCCCCGCGGGCACGGCTGGGTCGGCAATAACGATTCGATCGGCACGGACCAGATCAGCGAAGGTGTTCAATCCGGCCGGGTTCTCCAGAGGAACCACCAACACCAGCTCATTGTGGGCGACCGGAGTGACACGGTCTGCGAAGCCCGCGCCGGCCAGCGACTCGGCGTGTTCGCGATTCGCGGACACGAAGACGTCCGCGGCGGCTCCGCGCTCGATCTGGAGGCGCAGCACCTGGCTTCCGGCGTGATTGAACCGAACACGAGTTCCCGCCCTTTCGCGCTCGAACGCCAGCGCAAGTTCCTGCATGACTTCAGTCATCGAGGACGCCGCGAATACGGTGAGTGGCCTCTCTGAGGAGTCCACGGTGCAAGCGCCGGTTGCTAGCAGCGCGGTTGCCATCGTCACCGCTGGGCAGAGGGATCGCAGGAGCCGTTTCATCGGGCAACTTTAGCCGAGCGACCGGATGATGCTAGCTAGGTTCAACGATCCGGAGCTGGCGACCGCCAACAATCGGCCCTTCCAGGGTCTGTCGGCGACCACCAGGCCAGATCACTTCTACGCGCTCAACGTTGGCGGCGTGTCCAAGTCCGAAATACAAAGGCACAGAGCTCTGGGCCAGATAGCCGGATTTCCCATCGTGCACTTGCGTGTAGGTCGTGTCTCCAGCGGTCACTGTGACCGTCGCGCCCAGGCCGTCACGATTTGCTGCATCGCCCTGGAGCGACACCGCCAGCCAGTTGGTCTGGCCGCGCTGCGCCAGATCGCTTACCAACAGCTGCGGTGCGGAGTTGAACTCGGCCGTCACCACGTCCAGGTCGCCATCAGCATCGAGATCAACCAGTGCGGATGATCGCGTCCCGAGCGTGCCGAGAACTCGAATCCTGTCGGTTCGCCCACTGCAGTGTTCGTGCAAGCCGTCAGCCGCAGCGCCACAGTCGAGCTCGAACCACGGCTGCCGCACCCGCCCATCGCGCCGTGGCTCGATACCCAGGATGAACTCCGCGGGTGCGAATCGTTGACCGGCCACGTTCAGTCGAACCGCGTTGGTCTGATAGCGGAATGGGTAGTTCATGCTCGAACTGATGAAGACATCCGTCCATCCGTCCGCGTTGATGTCCTCCGCGCTGAGTCCCCAAGGCCAGTAGTTTTCAGCACCCATCTCATCGGATGACTCGACGAAACCTGTGCCGCTCTGCCGATAGAACGCGTTGCCCATCAAGTGCCGGAACCCGTCCTGATACATGTAGCGAAGACGCTGCTTGAGGTGTTCCTCATCGGGTCCCTGGGCCGCGTTCATGTCGGAGTGCATATCGGTGATGAACACGTCCTGATCGCCATCGTTGTCGAAGTCCGCGGAGGCGATGCCCATGGCGCCATAGGGCGTCTTCGCGAAGTGATCGAATGTCTCGTCGACGAACCGACCGCCACCGCGATTCACCATGTAGTGGTCGTCGCCCTGCATGTTGAGAACGTAGAGATCCGGCAGGGCGTTGCCGTCCAGATCGACCAACGCCGCGTCCCCATTCCAGCCCAGATCAACAAGTCCGGCCTCGGCGGTCACGTCTTCGAAGCGCCAGTTCCCCGCATTCCGGTACAGCCGGCTCGGCTCTTCGCGTTGCGGATCGAGGTGACCCTCGAAAGCATCCGCGAGCCCGACGTAGTAACCGCCGTCTCCAAGATCATCCGTCGTGTAATCGCCTACGTTGCTCACGAACAGATCGAGCCGTCCGTCGAGATCGAAATCGATAAACACCGCCCCCGAGGAGTGGCCTGAGTATTCAAGGCCAGATCCGATCGTGCGCTCGAAGAAACGACCCTCCCCCGTGTTCTCGAACAATGCATTCCCGCCGCGCACGCTCGTGACGAAGAGGTCCGGATCGCCATCGTTGTCGACGTCGGCGAACGACGCGGCAACCCCGATACGGTCAGCCAGACCTACGCCTGCAGCGACGGTGATGTTCTCGAAGCGCATCCCGCCCAGATTTCGCCACAGCTCGTTCGAGCCGATCTGATTGACGAAATAGAGGTCGAGAAGTCCGTCCGAGTCCACATCGGCAACACTCACAGAATTCCCGTGGTCGTAGTGCACCGCGCGGTAGTCGCGCCCGGAATCGGCAACCGCGCGATGTACAAACGTGATACCCGAGGCTTCAATCCGGTCGATGAATTCGAACCCGATGTGCACTCCGAGTGAATCCGCAGTGGCCATCTGCTGCGCTTCTCGGATGGCGAGTCCGGCCAGGCCGGTATCATCCGCCGGAAAGACGAACTTCACCGGCTCCTGCCAGAGCAACAGTGCTGCAAGCAGACTCGCGGCTACGTGATTCCTCACAGTGAATTTGCTCTCGTCAGGAATTGAATAGAAGCGCACACGTCAGATCGCAGAGGTGTAACACGCTGGCGCCTGGTATTCGAAACGCGGGCCAATCTCGTCGCGTTCCTCGGCCACATTCGTCTACCGGTAAGATCAGCCCCTCGCTCCGCCACACTCCGGAAGATGCACCGAATGCACCGAAACAACTTCCTGCCCCGGCCCCTGATCGGTTTGTGTTCCCTAGTGCTGCTCCTCGTAGTCGCGTGCGTACCGCAACCGGATCGACAGTCGGTTGCTCCCGGGAGCTCGGACCTGAACGAAGAGACCGCCACCTACCTGGCCGCGATGCCACTGGCTTGTCTGGATCGGCCGCACGCGGCTCCCCAAGGAACCGGCTATCTCTACGAACGAACCGCCAGCCTGCGTGTCGACTACGAGTCCACACGGGCGTTCTACGGCTGCTATGACTGGCATTCCGCGGTGAACTCCACGTGGACGCTGGTCGAGATTCTGGTGCGCTTTCCCGAGTCGCGCATCGCGCCACTGATCGCCGAGAAACTCAACCAGCACCTCACCATCGACACACTCGCGGGCGAGCTGGCCTACTTCGCCGAGAACCCGCGTTTCGAGCGCCCCTATGGCTGGGCCTGGCTGATGGCGCTCGAGGCGGCGTTGCGCCGATCGACACATCCCGCGGCGCGGGGGTGGACCGAATCCGTAACTCCGCTGGCCGAACAGTTCGCCACCGATTTCCTGCCCTACGTGGAGAACCTCGACTACCCGCTGCGTGTTGGCACCCACAACAACACCGCGTTCGCGCTCGACCTGGCCTTGGGCTACGCCGAAGAAGCCGGCAACGTGCCGCTGGCCGGTCACATCCGCGACAACGCCCTCCGCCTCTACGGGGAGGACACCGCGTGCGCTCTCGCCTTCGAGCCCTCCGGGTCCGATTTCCTATCGCCCTGTCTCGAGGTGGCGAAACTGATGTCCGCGGTGCTCGATACTGACTTTGGCGCATGGCTGGACGAGTACCTCGGGCAGGTCGATGACGATGCCTTCGCGGCGCTGGCCGAACCCATTCGACTCAGGTCCGACAACGATGCACTCGACACCGGACAGCTTGGAGCCAAGTCTCATTTGATCGGACTGGCGTTCACGCGCGCCGAAGCCCTCGAGCGAATGGCAGCCGCGCTACCTGTCACAGACCCCCGCGTGCAGGCGATGCGCGAGATCGCATCTACTCAGGCGGATCAGGGGTTCGCTGCGATGTTCGAGGCCGACTACCTGGGCTCGCACTGGCTGGCCACCTTCGCGCTCAAATACCTGCTGGCGAAGACGGCCGGCGCGGCAACCGGCTGACGAATCAGCGTGCCGGCAACGCTCGGTGAACTCTGGCGACCATGTGCATGTAGAGACCAGGTCTCGCGTATTCATCCCCGGCGGCCTCGGTCAGATGAGCAGACGCCTCATCCTCGTCGCCCTGCGCCTCGTACCAGAGCCCCACATAGAGATGGCCGTAGAAGCGGGACAGTGAGTCGTTAGTGGCGGCCAACACCTGCTCCGGACTCAGGGCACCCCGGTAGAGTTCATAGACCTCACGCATGGGTACGCGGAAGTCGGTTCCCACGGGCAGCAGTTCGGCTTCAGCGCTGGCAACCCCGTCACGTCGTGCCACGCACAGGTAGTGCCATGCCGCGTTCTCCACATCGTCAGGATTGACCAGCCGGTGGGCCTCGAACTGAGCGACGCAGTCGTCCCACCGCTCTGCATAGTAGAGGGCGATGCCGCGCTGCCACAGATAGGGCATGTCGTCGGGATAGCGCACAACAAGATCATCGAACCGGGCGACCGAGGACTCGATCCGCGCGGCAGCGAACTCCGCGACCGCAGTGTCGAGAATCTGCCTGGCCGTCTGAGCCTGCGATGGCAGAGTCCAAGCCACCGCGACTGTCAGCCCAACGAGTCGGGCTATTCGCCAACCAGATCTATACGAATTGCTGCACCCGGAGGGTTGACGCTCGTTCACATCGACGATGCTACCGCGGAACGGTAGCGGCGCCTTCGTCGTCGATGCACGAACCCGCACTCCTCGCAGCACCGCACGGAACTCGCTCCCTCGAAGCTCCATCGCGAACGATCGATCGGAGGCTCCGCTATGCTGCGAACCAACCACCCCGCGGCAACACGAGACAACTCACCCATGCGCCCACAGTCCACACGTCTTCGCGGTCTTCTCCTGCTCGGTCTTATCGCCGGTTGGTCCTGGCCAGCTCACGCGCAGGAGGCCACTCTCGTAGTCCGGGTTGTGGCCGACGGCCGCCCGGCGCCCGGAGCAACGGTTGTCGTCGACCGCAAAGCATTCACGACGGATGCTGAGGGCATGGTGACGGCGTCGGTCCAGGCGGGTGCCCTCACAGTTCGGGCAACTCTCCCCGGGTTCGTCGCCGCCCAGGCGGCGGTCGAGGTCGCGGCGGGAGGTCGCGCCGAGGTCGAACTCGAACTTCTGCACGCAGAAGTCGACGAAGAAGTGATCGTCGTCGCGAGCACGCGTAGCGGTCGTCGCATCGAGGACCAACCGCTCCGCGTGGAGGTGATCGCCCGCGAAGAGATCGAAGAGAAGATGATGATGACGCCAGGCGACATCGTCATGATGCTCAACGAACTCGGCGGACTGCGCGTGCAGTCCACGTCACCCGCGATGGGGTCCGCCAGCGTGCGCATTCAAGGCATGCGCGGTCGCTACACCCGATTCTTCTCGGACGGGCTTCCGCTCTTCGGCGAGCAACCGGGCGGACTCGGACTTCTCCAGATTCCGCCGATGGATCTAGGCCAGGTCGAGGTCATCAAGGGCGTCGCCTCCGCCCTCTACGGCGCCGGCGCCATGGGCGGAGTCGTGAACACCGTCGCCCGGCGACCGCAACTGCAGCCAGCTCACGAATTCATGCTCAATCAGTCATCACTCGGTGCGACAGACGCCATCACCTGGCTCTCCGGCCCCACCGGGCGGAACACGAGCGGATCCCTCCTCGCCGGACTACACCGCCAGGCGGCAAAGGACGTTGACGGCGACGGCTGGGCGGACCTTGCGGAATACAAGCGACTGGTGGCACGTCCTCGCTTCTACTGGGACGGTGGTGGAGGCAACTCGTTGTTCGCCACGGCCGGCCTGACCATCGAAGAACGCACCGGTGGGACCGTACCTGGCGCCGTTCTCCCGGCCACCGGAGAGTCGTATACGGAGGCGGTAGACACGACCCGGCTGGACATCGGGGTCGTTGGCCAGACGTTACTCAGCGAGCGTTTCGTGCTCACGACGCGGCTTGCCGCCGTGTCACAACGTCACGACCACCGTTTCGGGGAGATCCGCGAAGAGGACGAACACGAGAGCGTCTTCGGCGAGATCGCGCTGCGCGGAGTGTCTGGACGCCACACCTGGGTGGTCGGCGCTGCGCTCGAGGCAGATCGGTACGCATCGGACGATGTTCCGCGCTTCGACTACTCGTTCACCAAGCCGGGGCTATTCGTCCAGGATGACGTCGAGATCGCACCCTGGCTGACCATCTCGGCAAGCGCCCGCCTCGACTCCCACAGCGAGTACGGGACGTTCCTGAGCCCGCGACTTTCGTCGCTGGTACGCCTCGGAGGATTCACAAGCCGGGCCTCGTACGGCACAGGATTCTTCGGCCCCACGCCGCTCACCGAGGAGACCGAAGCAGCCGGACTCACCCGGTTGCGCATCGAAGAACCGCTGGTCACGGAACGCGGCCGTAGCTTCGCTCTCGACCTTGGATACGCGACGGGGATCATGGCCACCACGGTCACGTACTTCCGCTCGCGCATCGAGAACCCGGTCATCGTCGAGCGAGAGGATCGATACGTCCTCCGGAATCTCGATGGCACTTCAGAGAACGAGGGGCTCGAGGTGCTCCTCACGATGCGTCGGCCTCCGTTTGCCCTGACCGCCAGCTACACGTTCGTCGACGCAGAAGACCTCGAGCATGGCGCTCGCCGCGAGGTCCCGCTGACACCGCGCCACAGTGCCGGACTTGTGGCCATGATCGAGTCGCACGAGCAAGGGCGGGTTGGAGTCGAGCTCTACTACACCGGCGAACAGAGTCTGGAGGCAGATCCGTACCGAACACGCAGCGAGCCGTACTGGATTCTCGGAATCCTGGCCGAGAAACGCTTCGGAGCGTGGAGCCTTTTCATCAACGGCGAGAACCTCACCAACGTTCGCCAGTCTCAGGACGGACCCGTTCTGTTGCCGGAGCGTGCGGTGGATGGTCGCTGGACGGTCGACGCCTGGGCCCCATTGGAGGGTCGCGCGATCAATGGTGGCATCCGGCTGCGCTTCTGAGTCCAGCACGAACGAGGGACTCCGGATCAGGCAGGCTCGGGCTTTTTAGCGAGCGAGCCTTTTCGATTGTGATGGGGCTGGCGCCAGCGTCTATTCTGGTGCTTGGAGGCCTACGCAATGATTCGAAGAGTTCCAGAGATCGATGGAATTCGTGGCTGCGCAATACTGCTTGTGATTATGCATCACTACGTCGCCGATCAGCTCGTACGACCCGAGTCCGGAACACTGGGCGCGCAGGTACTGTCGACCGTCCGGCTCAGCTGGAGCGGCGTCGATCTCTTCTTCGTGCTGTCCGGCTTCCTCATCGCACGAGGATTGCTGCGCAATCGCGACACGAAGAACTACTTCAAGGTGTTCTACATCCGACGGACCTGTCGGATCCTGCCTGCCTACGTGATCCTGCTAGCCACCTACTTCGGGGCGATCGTGCTTGGCTGGTCGGCCCTGCCGCAGTTCACATGGCTGTTCAGCAACCCGCTACCGGACTACAGCTACCTGACCTTCACACAGAACATTCTGATGGGCGTGCGTGAGACCTTCGGAGCCGCCTGGTTGATCCCCACGTGGTCGCTGGCCGTTGAAGAGCAGTTCTACCTGATCGTTCCCGCACTCGCCCTGCTTGCCCGCGGGCGCTTCGCCAAGATCGCGCTTCTGGCCTTCCTGGCTGCCCCTGCTCTTCGCTTCGCGTTCCCGGGATTCCACACATACGTTGCATCGCCCTTCCGAGCGGACTCGCTTGCCGCGGGCGTTCTGCTTGCCATGGCCTTCGAGAGTCTCCCGATGCGCGCCTGGATCACCGAACACGGCTCCACTCTTCGTCGAACACTGGCAACGATGGGGGCCCTGACGATCGTCCTGACGTTCTATCCGATTCTCGGGGCGCTGGAGTTCTCGTGGCTCGCGGTGCTCTACGGACTCGGAATCACCGTGGTCCTCGCCGAATCCGACGGCCGGCTGGCCCAGGTCATGCGTCTGCGGCCGTTGCGCTGGGTCGGGATGCGCTCGTACGGAATCTATCTGTTCCATCTTCCCGTGCTCGGCATCGTGCAGGGACTACGAGGACACACTCTTCCCGAGCTTCTGGGATGGGCCGACATCGCCGCCACCGGGCTCGCGCTTGCCCTCTCGCTCGTCGTCGCGGCGGTGCTCTATCGCCTGGTCGAGGAGCCCTTCATCGCCCTGGGTCAACGGTCACGATAAGAATCCGGAAGAGCTCAGGCGACAGCCTCGAACCCTGCGCTAGCTCAATAGCCGCACTTCGCGACAGTTGATTGATTATCGCCGCACGCCAAGCGCAAAGTACTTGCTACTTCAAAGTTCAAGGTTGATAATCAACACCTATTGGTGATCAACGGAGAACCCTGTGCCCATGTATGAAGCAGCAAGTCGCCTCAACGAGCGTCTCGCTCCAGCCGAGCAGATCCTTTTCCCCTGGTTGACCCGGGTGGTCATTGCCGCGTCGCTGATGGCGTGCGCGTGGCTCGACGACGCACCGCCGCTCGACATCGCGGCGTTCCTCATTGGAGTCTATGTGGCGGTCCGCGTGGCAACGCAGATCCCCGTCCTTGTCGAGGCCGCCCCCTTCGAGAATCGCCTGCTGAGCTTGGGCTTCGCTGTGGGATCCGTCGGCGCACTGGGCCTTTCGTTTCTGGCGGTGGTGACCTTCGTAGAGCGACTCGCCCTCTCGGTCGCGTAGGGCACGAGCCCGGCTTCCGGCGAGAGTCAGGGCGCTTGCTGCTCCGCGCCCGCAAGCCATCCGAGGACTCCTTGCCAGCAAAGCCAGGCTAGCCAAACCAGGCCAACTGCCATGGCCAGGCTCCCGACCGAGTGAACTATCCAGCCGAGCTGGACGTCCCACTCGAGCAACCCGGTCCACGTCAACAGGTTGCGCCAGTCATGCGTCCCGGGAGCATCCCTACCGGTGACACCGCCAAGCAGCATCAAGCGGCCGCCCTGTGCGTCTGCCACATAGCGGGCCACGGATGCAGCCGACTGGCCGGCCCACCACAGGGCGAACGGCGGACCCACGACGCTGCCGCTACGCCACAGAGCAAACCCAGCGACGACGGGAACAACAACCTGCAGCAGACTACCCCCGAGTACGGTGAGAAACCGGCCGAACGGCGACAGAATCACGTGCCCGGCCTCATGGAAGACCGTGTTCGCCATCGACAACAGATGGTGAAGGAAGCTCGCCGAGGTTTGGTCCACGCTCGTGGGCGGTACGAGCGCGAAAGCTGGCGTCATCCACAAGATTGCGGCGAGTAGTCCCAACGCCCCGGCAAGTTCGATCCCTGCCGGTCCCCTGGCCGTTTGATCACGGTGCTTCGTCCGCCGCATAGGCCCATGCTATCCGGCAACGCGAACTCTGCCGCCTTCGGCTGACGGCGAGTCGCCGTCGCGCTCTCCACGCTGGCTAACCCAAGACATGATGGGACTCGAAAAGGCTTTAAAACGCACTTATGATCACTCAGAATCAGTCATAGATCGCGTGAAGTTCGTCCGAAGGCCCCACCTCCGGAGATCAAGCAGGTGCGTCGGAAACGCAGTCAACACCCGGCAGACCGAACACCAGCGACCGTGGCCCGAGTGGCGGCGGTTGTTCTGGCTGTGGCGTGGACGAAGTCTGCCCTCGCCCCAGCGCTCCTTGGTGGGATCAGCGCCGCGTTGGCCGCGATCGCGTACCGCCTCACGGCGCGTCTCGGCTCCAGGGCTCTCGACGCGACCGCCGGCGCAATCGCCGGTGCAGCGATTGTGACGATCTTCCTCGCCGCTTTTGCGGGCATCGGTTCACGCGACGACGAGGGCGACACGGCCGCGCTCGCGACATTCCTGCGTTGCGACCTGAGTGCTCACCAGACGTTCAGACACACCGCGCTGGGGCTAACTGACGGTCTCGAGAAGTGGGCACCGTACGGCACGTTCCGCGCCATCAGCATGAACGAGGCACAGCAGCGACTGAACCTCGGCGACTCCAATACGACGCTTCTCGCCACGTACCGCCATGAGATCCAGTACGAGTCTGGCGTTCCGGCTCTGGTTACGCCAAGTGGGTCCATTCGTCCCTTCGCGCTGGCGCGGAGAGCCGAACTGCCCGCGATCCTGGCCGAGATTGAGGGCGGAGATCTGTACCTAGTCAAATTCAGTCCGGCAGCCCGCGAGCCGGAATCCTATTCAGAGCTCCTGGGATCGTTCAGCCATTTCCGCAACGTATTCGTGATCACCGAGGCGCCTCCCGAGAGTCGCTATGTTCGACGCGGCGGCGCGTGGGTGCCGGCCGATCCGGCGCCGGCGATCGACTGGCCGGTCGCGAATCGCACCGGCCTGCTTGATGAGGGAACCGTGGCCTTCCCCGGCGTAGCACGGCTCCTTGGCGACCACGCCGCCGCCGAACTGCTCGCGGATCCCGACGTGGTCTTGGTCGCACCCAACAATGGATACCTCCGGGACACGCCTACCTACTTCAACTACTACGTGCCAACAATGCTCGGCGAGCTCGCCACCCGGAGCCCGCTGCACGAAGTTGAGCAGAACCGCCTGGTCACTATCGACATCTTCTCGCCAACAATCTCGCAGGAACTCGACGCACTCGCCCGCCGGGTCGACGGCCGGCGCTTCATGGTTATCGGCGCCACGCGATACGACTTCACCGACCAAGGCGTCGATATCGCATACGGAATCTGGCGACGTCTTGATCGCGACGATCGGCGCTTCCGCTTCGAGGGGTTCACCGCTCGTCTGCCGGATGTGGTGGCCCGAGTCTGGTCGAACGAGAGCCACATCGGATGGCAGGAGATTCTCCGCGGCAAGTTCCTTGCCGGAGTTCAGTTCGTCGAGACACGACTCGACGTTCCGGTTGCTCTTGCCGTGCTGATATTTGGCGCGCTGCTGCGTGCGTTGATCTGGCCGGTCGCGTTCATGCAAATGCGTTCGCGCACGGTGCGCGACGAGTTCGGTCGCTGCGTCGGTGCGTTCGAGACTTTCCCGAGCGCCGCCAACGCCCTGCGCCGCCGGCTTGGGAGCACGATTGGACACGAACTGCCAGGCGCCATCGCAACGATCGCGCTCGTCCTACCAGCATTCGACGCGCTCACGTCATCTTCGATCATGGTCGGCCCTGCATTGTGGATCCTCGACATTTCTCGGCCGGACTCCTTCCTGGCCCTGGTGGTTGGCATCCTGGTTGGCATGAAAGCTTCGATGACTGTCGGCTCGAAACTGAGCCTGGTCCTTATATGGATTGCCTCCACCGTGATGCTCATGTGGGTGCCCGCAATCGTCGTGTTGTACGTCGCGGGTTCACTCGCCGTCGCGATCGCCCAGGACGCCACAGCCATGGAGTTCGCCCGTTGGCAGATGGCTCGTGTTTCACCTGCGGTGATCAGGCCATGAATACGATCCGCACCTGCGACAGCCACATGCTCTCGCTAGCCGAGGCCAACCTGGAAGGCGTTCCTTCCAAGGCGCGCCGCCTTGCTCAACTCGGCGAACAAAGGACATCGCAGTTCAGGATCCTGCCGGGTCTCGTAGCAACCGAGTCCGGTATGGGCCACGAGGTCATCGCAGCGCGCGCGAAGCGTCAACTCGGCGAGGGCCCCTTCGCGGTGCGGTCTTCCGCCGCCATCGAAGACGGTGACACCGAAAGTTGCGCCGGTCGCTTTCTCACCAAACTGAACGTCGATCTCGCCGACCTAGCCACGGCTATCGACGACGTATTCGCGAGCTACCCCGACCGCGACGAAGGGTCGAACTGCGTACTGATTCAGCCGATGCTCGAACCAACGATCGCCGGGGTCGCGTTCAGTCGTGCGCCAGACAACGCCGCAACAGCCTGCCTGGAGGCGACTGCTGGCACCGGGGACGATGTCGTCTCGGGACGCTGCGCGCCGAAACGGGCCACCATGGGCCGATATACGGGTGCTCTCGAGTCCGAACTCGACTCAAAGTTCGATCAAGTCTGCGAACGCGTGTTCCTCACGGCTGCTCTCCTTGAACGAACTTTCGGGTGGGCGCAGGACGTGGAATGGGCCTACGCGGGCGGCCATATTTGGGTACTGCAGTCTCGCGACATCACTGCCACAACGGATCCAGCCGAGATCAGCGCAGAGCAATCGACGTGGCTGGCCAAACTGTCCTCAAAGAAGACTGCTCCCGCTCTGCGGGCATCGCCCACCGACGAGATCGCACCCGACCCGTCGCCGATGACGCGATCCCTCCTGATGGCTCTGTATGGCGATGATGGCGCACTCGGCATCGCGCTTCGCCAGGCTGGCCTCCCGGGGGTCCAAGGCCAGTATCTTCACGAGTTGTTCGGGCAACTCTATGTAGATGGGTCGGTAGAGGCGCGAGTCTTCGGGCGCAGTGCCTGGAGTTGGGCGCGATGGTCACTTCTGCGCCGTCGCTTGCGACGCAACCCCGACCAGTGGCTCAGACAGGTCGAACATCGCGTCGATCAAATGGAAGCTCCCGCTTCGCCTATCGGCGAGATCCGAACTGAGCTACACGAGGCTGCTTCCGTGGCGGCGAGATCCTTCGATCGATTCGTGCAGACGGTGTACCCAGCTGCTTTCTTCGCCACGCTACTGGCCCATGCCGCGGGTCCGAGTGACGGCGAAGCTTCCACAACGAAGGATCTGTGCAGCGGGTTCTCGCGACTGCACCACACGCAGAACCTGGATGCGTTCGTTGAAGAGTGGGGTCATCGCGCAGTCCTGGACTACGAGCTTTCCTGTCCTCGCTATCGGGAGAACGTCGACGGTGCCCTCGAACAGGCCACGCGCTTCGCGGACTTCCCATGGGCCGATGCCGGGACGGGCAACGTCGGCTTCCAATCACTGAAGGAACTGGCGAAGGACCGTGCGGTTGCCGCACTCGGCGAACTTCGCTCAGCCGTTCGTTCGTTGGGGGTAGCCGCGACGGGCGACGCCAACAGCGCGTTCGTTCTCACGATCGACGACGTCCGACAGATCGCAGATCGCTCCGTTGATATAGCCGACGTCCGACGCACGATCCAAGATGGCACCCACCGAGAGGCGGCACTTGCGACAGTCGATCTCGGAGCGACGCCGGACATTCATTGCGTGGAGCGCCTCCGTGGGAACGTCTCACACGGCGGTCTGCGCGGTGTTGTGCTTGGTAGTCCGAGCGCCTTCTCCGGTCGCATTCGGTTCAGTGACGAACCCGCGAGACAGTCGGACGATGCTAGCGATCAACCCGAGGTTCTCGTCACGCGAACGCTCGAACCTGGACTGGTGGCCGACTTCACCTCAACGGCGGGTTGCCTGACAGAGGTCGGAGGGCAACTCTCGCATGCTGCGATCGTCGCGCGGGAGATGGGGTACTCGGTTGTTCGCCTCCCTGGCTGCTCCGACACGCTTCGCAGTGGCGACCTCGTTGAAGTGACAGCATCAGGTTCGGTTTCGATTCGCCCCGCTTCGCGTCCGGGCGAGGCCCGAGCTTTGGCGGCAGGGGCACGTGGGCTGCCGTCGGCCCGCGAGCGCCGACGGGCCTAGTCGCTCCTGGCCCTGCCCGACAGGACCAGTATGTGTCCGGGGACGGGGTACGATGCGGATCGCAAGGAGCCCCATAACCTCTCCCCGATCGCGCCTCGCACGAGCTCAATCTCCCGAGATCCCGTCATCACTGGCCTACTCGTCATCCAGCGAACCGCTCACTAGTGACCGCACGAACTACCCGCGACCCCTCTACTGACGCGCGCGTCGATGACGCACCGATCGGCCGGCTCGACCGAATCGCGGAGATCGGCTTCTGGTCGGGACTCGTCGCCCTGGTCGCGAGTGCCGGGCTTGCGCGGGCTATCGGCCTGTCGCCTCGCACGCTGTGGCACGACGACCTCTGGGTGGCTGCCCTCACACGCCTGTCCCTCGCCGATATGCTCAGCGCCACAATGCCAGTGCCGCAGGGGTTTCTCACATTGCTGTGGACGGCCAGACGACTATTCACCGAACCCGAAGTCGCGATGCAGGTCGTGCCCTATGTGGCCGGCCTTGCCGGAATCGTGGCGATGGGCCTCGCCATTCGTCTCGTGACAGGGTCGCGCGCCGTCGGCGTTCTCGGCGCCGCTCTGGTCGTATGGAACGCTCAGCACACCCACTATTCGGTATTCGTCAAGCAGTACACGCTCGAGTTCGTCTCGGTGACCCTATTGATCGCCGCCGTCACCGCCGACTCAGGGCGGACTGTCCCCCGCTTCCCGCTGCGGGCCGTCGTTTGTGCCTTGGTGGCCTGCCTTGTTGGCATCGGCACGATGGTCGTGGGTACTGTCGCTGCGAACGTGGTTCTTGCCGAACACGCGTGGCGCACCCGCAGCACCTCTCGCAGAGCGATCAGGTCGCTGATCGCTGCCGTCGCGTTCAACCTGCTCCTCGCGGTGTACTACTGGTTCATCTTGCGGTCACGATCCGGAGCCCGCGTTCGAGACTACTGGCAGGACTACTTCGTGCCGACCGATTCGTTCTTTGTGGCCGCACAACATCTTCAGGAAACCGGCATCAGCATTGTCACCGGTGCCCTCGTCCCGCAGCTCGCGATGGTTGGCTGGCTGGTGCCGCTCGGCCTCGTGGCTCTGCTATGGCACCCCCAGTCCCGCGCCATCGGGGCCATCGTGGTGCTCGCGACCTCCGCAATGATCTCGGTGAGCGCGCTGCGCCTGTACCCACTGGGCGGTGAGCGGACCGACATCTTTCTTTATCCCTTCGTGATTGTGTGTGCGGCGCTCGGAGCCCGCACGCTCCTGGCGCGAGTTCCTCGCATCCAGGCTCCGCTTGCTCTTGCGGCGGGAGGTGCCGTGGTGATCACCTTGGTCGGCGCCCCGGGAGTTCCCTACTACGATCTCGATCAATCGGACCTGATCCGCACTCTCGACCGCAGGCTGAGACCGGCCAACGGGCTGGTTATCCACCCCGGAGCTAACGCACTCACGGGCTTCTACTCGACCCTACCGATTCGGACTATCGTGCCCGACTCTGCGCAACTGATCCTTGAATATGACAGGCTGCGCACCCTATCGCTGGGCACGTCGGTGTCGGCTGGCCGTCACGCCCTTAGGAGCTTTCTTGCTGCCGAAAGCTACTCGCGAATCTGGCTGATCGTGGCCCGTTCCGATGAGAGGTACCCACTCGACCCGCTCATCGGCATGATCCAGGCGGACGGCTACGAAGTACGGCGTCGGTGGACGGGGCGCATCAAGTCGCAGCTGGTTCTTTTCGAGCGCTCGGCACCGTCCGAGTAGCGCTGCTCCATCGCTGACGGCGCCTTCCCCGGTTTCTATGTGCCCTCGCTCGCTGGGAACACAAGCCGCACAACTCGCACCTGCGGAGTGCCGTTTTCATCCATGAAGGGCATGGCGACCAGGTCGCCCGTATCGTGCGGTGAACCAACCGCCTCGTCGGCCGTGCCGAGATAGTCGCCATTAGGGGCGAACACATCCACGATGACTGAGGCTTGCCAGCATGGCCGCTGGCCACCTCCGGTGATGCCCTGCAAGTCGATGTCGGTTGGATCCTCGATGCAATCGCCTTCAACTCGCTCGGCCGCCCCACTGCGCCGCACCCAGATCCGACCTGAGCCATCAACGTCGATGGATTCGTAGGCCGGTTTCGTGGCCGGGACCGCGGACTCGTCGATCTCGAAATCCGGAAACTGGCGCTGCAGCTGGCTTTCCGTCATCGCGACCATGAAGTCACGCTCGGCAGCATCGATCTCGACCGGCGCCCAGTATCTCGACACTTCGGTGACGTGCCCATCGGCCGCGTGGATCTCGAACCGGTATTCGCTTGGTCGCCCGATCACGACCTGCCCGTCAATACCGACATCCCAGATCACGGATTGGGGGGCGAACGGAGCCGGAATCTTCATCACGTTGCCGGCGATTTCGAGTTCGACGGTGTACCTGCTAGGTATCTCCATGCCCTCGACCAGCGTGGGCTCGCCTACCAGCTTCCCGTCCTCGATCCGTTGATATGCGGCCTGTCGCGAGAAGAAGTCCATCGGCCCATCGTCGGGTGCAATCGTCACGTGCGCGAGGTCGCCGTCGACGGTTGAGAAGAGCCGGCTCGGGAAATTGCCGGGCCGCCACTCCTCGATGAACGTGCCATCCACGTCGTAGACCACGATCTTCTGCCCACCGAAGTCGGTCACGAGGAGACGATTGTCGACCGTCACCACCATCCCGAAGGGGCGCCCGAGCTCGCCTGGTCCCTGACCGGGAGCACCGATCGTCCGCTGGTAGGTGCCATCGAGCGAATACACACGAATGTGACCGTCCTGCGAGTCGAGCGCGAACACCTCATTGCCGACTACAGCCGCAGCCACCGGCTGAGCGAGCATGTATTCATCCTGCCCCTCCGGGATTCCTATCGTCACAACCTCTTCAGTCGTCACGGCGACATCCCAGGAAGACCCGGAGACGTTCTCGACGATCATGCGTCCGCCAACCTCGCTGCGCTCCACCACCAGTCCGCTCATAACCGCTTCGAGCGGAGCCTCGCTTGAGGCACCGCAGCCTACGACGAGCAATGACACAGATATCCAGCCGAAAGTTCGCTTCGCCATGTCTCCCCTGTGGTTCAATGTCGACCCGGCGCCGGGCCCTCCATCCTGGAGGAACCGACCTACCGTACTCTTTGCGAAGCGCCTGGCTGATCCTGCGACCGCTCCGAGGGCATTTGTGCGCCATCCCCCGTCGGACTCCCGCCACGACAACGAGCCTGTCGAAGCGTCCGAAGTGACGCCAAGCGGGTTGTCGCGAAGTGACGCCGTCCTGTTCTGCATTCTCGCCGGCGCCATCTGCACGTTCGCGGGCGGGTACACATTCGGGGCGTCGAATCAGGGCGAACATCTGTTGATGATCGCCCGAGACATCGACCCTGAGTTCCTGTCCAACGACTTCTTTCTCAACGCGGTCGAAGGGAAGAGTCCGCGGCGGTACTACGTTGGGTTGATGGCTCAGGCGAGCAGTCTCCTTCCCCTGCCGCTCCTGTTTGCGATGCTTTCCTGGTTGACCAACAGTGCGATCGCCGGCGTGAGTTGGCATGTCGGGCGACGCATGTCCCCCAACAATCCAATGGCGGCTTTTCTTGGTTGTTGCCTGGTGCTGGGCGTCAGCGCCTTTACGGAGGGTGGTGCGGCGCAGATCCCCCGGGACTTCCTCGAGCCCGCCCATCTAGCTCGACCTCTGGCCATGCTCGGCCTATGGCGTCTCTTGAACGGCGATCTCGTCGCGCCCGCGGTGCTTCTCCCTGTCGCGATTCTGTTCCACCCGCTCGTGGGCGCCGAGACCGCCGCGATCGCGCTCGGCGCGGCTACCTGCGTACTGATCTGGCGCGCCTTCGAAACTGGCTTCAACCGCGCGACAGCAGCGGGGCTTGCCCGAATCGCCTCGCTCGCTGCTCTGCTGGGGATTTGGTTCATCGCTCTATACGGCGGCCGGACCCAGACGCTAAGCCCAGAGCGTTTCATCCACATTATCGGGACGCGCGCACCGCACCACTACCTCCCGTCCACATGGGGCTTGGGCAGCCACCTCGCGTTCCTTACGTTCGTGGTCGCCAGTTTTCTCGCCTGGCGACGCTGGTCTGAAGGCGCCCCCGATCTTGACCAAGCTCGCGGGATCCTGGTGGTCTGCTGCATCGTGTTGATCGCTTGCTTGGGCGGCTTCGTATTCGTAGAACTCGTGCCTGTGAGACTTTGGACTGAAGCTCAGGTCTTCCGGATGACCTACCTGATCAAGTGGTTCGGGCTCCTGCTGACGGCAGCTGTAGCAGCACGGGCGCTTCGTACGGTGAGGACTTGGTCGGACGGTGTCGCTGCCTCATTGCTGGTTGTTGGGGTCGGGCGCTACCAGCCAGCGATTCTCCTGCTCGGACATCTCGGACTCCATTTCGACGGTGAATCAACTGATCGCCGCTCGAGCCGCCACCAAGCCTTCATCGCGATCCTTGGGATCGTCGCTCTTGCAGCGATCATCGTGTCGGCATCGTCGCGTCCGGGAGAGCCGTTCATTCTGGCGAGCTTGCTCGCGCTCAGCGCTAGTTTCATCACGTTCCCTAGACCGGCGGTCCGGCGCGCCGTCTCGGTCGCGTGCGTCGGAGCCTTCCTCGCGCTCCTCGTCACCTTCAGGGCCACTGACGTTGTGACCGACGCAGCGAGATGGGCCGGCGTGCGACCTCCACAGATCACCCTAGAGGAGTGGTCGCCACGCTGGGGTTCGGCCGCACGCTTCGCGAACACCAACCTGGCTGTCGACGCGATCTTCGTCGTCCCTCCCGCGGCCTGCGGCTTCCGTCTCCTCGCCGAACGCGCCGTGGTCATCGAGTCAAAGTGCTTGCCGTTCAACGACGACGGGCTCGAAGCCTGGTACGACCGGATGCTAGACGCCTACGCACCCGGCAGCGCGCCGGAGCTACCCTCGATCAACACTCTGCAAACCAGCTACGCGGCGATCCAAGATTCGCAGCTGGCGAATCTCGGTCGAAAATACGGCGCGTCGCACGCGCTCCTGCTGAGGGATACATCCACGGCCTTCCCGACACTCTTCGAAGGCGATGCCTACCGAATTGTTCGCATCGAGTCGCGCTGAGCGACCACTCGTCTAGCGGCGTTTCCGCACAACCGCGAGCAGGGTGGTCCCGAACGGCGGATTCAGGTGGCGGAGCATCTTCGACTCCAACACAAGTCCACGGCGCATCGCCCAATTCAGGGGTGGCGCAGGAAGGCTCGTCTGTGAGATCGCGGCTTCCCGCTCCCCGCCCATGAGCCTCTCGAGTCGCGCCAGCAGGTATTTGGGCACAAAGAGCAACTGGAACAAGTAGCGAACGTCGACGACCTCGAAGTGCGCCGACAACAGGCGCTGCAGTTGCGCGCGCTCGTAGCGGCGATAGTGGTGGTTCACAACGTCGTGACTGCTCCAGAGCCTCATCGAAGCCGGCACGGTCACAACGAGCCACCCACCCGGCGCGGCAAGCTCCTCGAGCTGCCCAACCGTCCCGGAGTCGTCTTCTATGTGCTCAATCACATCCAGCGCGGTGATCAGCTGGTACTGCCGGTCTCTGTATGCCGGAGAACCAAGTGCGGCTGAGCTGATCCGATCGCGGTAAGGCCCCGCCGGGGAGAGCAGCGTTTCGTCGACCTCGATCCCATCGACTCGTCCGAAACGTTCCAGCATCGGGAACGAAACCGCGTCTCCGCACCCAAAATCGAGGATCGACGCACCGCGCGGCAGCTCGAGCTCACGTAGCGCAGACTCGATCACGATCTCGCGCGCACGCCACCACCAGTGCGTAGCGTAGCCCGTCGCGTAGGCCTGCCCATACGCGGTGTCCACGACCTATTCGTCCTTCCTGCCGGAATGTCGAAAGATCTGCCGTATCACTGCGGCCGGCCGTCCTCTCGACTCCTGCAGGCCCCGAACAACGTACTCCCCCACGATGCCCAGGAAGAGGAGTTGAATGCCGCTCAGAAGCCACAGCGAGATCGTGATCGTCGCGAAACCGCTCGGAAACTGTGTGGGATCAATGAAGTACCAGATCGTGTAGTACGCCGCCACGGAGATGGCCCCGGCCGACGCGACGAATCCCAGCAGCTGAACTATCCGCACCGGCAGGGTCGAGAAGGTGAAGATTCCGTCGTACGCAAGTTCAACAAGCCGGCGGATCGTGTAGCTCGTGGCGCCCGCAGAGCGCTCTGGGCGATCGTATTCCACACCACGCTGGTCGAAACCGACCCATGCCCGAAGCCCTCGAATGAAGCGCGTCTGTTCCGGAAGCTCGCGCATCGCATCGACCACTTCGCGACGCATGCAGCTGAAGTCGCCCGAGTCGAGCGGAATCTCGACGGGCGAGGCCCAGGCCAGAAGACGGTAGAACGACTTGTAAGCCGCCCGTTTCCATAGCGACTCCTGCCGGCGTCGACGCACGCCGTAGGCGACATCGGCCCCAGCTTCCAGCTCGTCGATGAGCCTCGCCAACACTTCGGGTGGGTCCTGCAGGTCGGCATCCATCACGGCAATCACGTTGCCGGTGGCAGTTCCCAAGCCAGACCACACCGCCGCCTGATGTCCGAAGTTGCGTGACAGGAACACACCGCAATACCGACTGTCTGCCCGAACCTTCTCCGCAATCACCTCGTCGCTGCCGTCGCGACTCCCGTCGCTGACGAGGACGACCTCGAAACTGTCGAAACCCAGCCTCGGCAGAACTTGACCCAGCCTTTCGAAAAGCAGTACGAGGACCTCGCGTTCGTTGTAGACCGGGATCACGATCGACAGCGAGTCGCGGGCGAAGCTCGATGAGGCACCGGTTCCGGGTTGCGAAGGGAGCTGTGGCGCGGACATAAGGGAACCTTAGCGGATCGACGAGGATCCGCAGGCCGCAAACTCGCGCGGATGGGATCTGGCCGAGTCCTTGGCCCTCTTCCCCGTCGCGCTCAGAATGTGGACTAGCGACCGCGGAAAACGATCTTCCCTAGCCAGGTCGACCAATTGCAGCCCTGGGGCGTCGAGACACCCGTCGCCGCGACCTCGCCTCCGATGAGAATCGTCTCCGGGTTCGCGGGGTCAATATGCGCGTCGGTGTAGTCGCCCGTGCGGTTTACGCTTCCGATCCGGCAATCGAGTTCCCGATCTCCGCGCCGCAGAAAGCGCACGCGGCTGAAAGAACCCGCGCCCACGGGTCGCGACGTCCACGCTGTACTGAGCGGCGTTCCGATCCCGGCCATCTGAAATACCACGGCCAGATGGCCCGAGGCGGTCACTTCCACCGCCGGCCAGAAGATGTGGCGGCCGTCGCCAGCACCAAAGGTCTCCTCGCTCAGACTGGCAGCTGCGAGGCCGCCACTCATGTCGACATCGATCAATCGAACACAGCTCTCAGCGCTACCGCCACCTTGTGCGCATGCGAGTGAATGAACCGCGTAGAGACTGTCGCCGTGCGCCACAGCACTCGTAATCCGCTGGTTGCCGGTTCCGTAGGTTGGCTGCGTTGGCTGCGGCGCATCGGGTTGAGTGGAGAACGCTGACCCCTGCAGCGATACGCGATCGAGAACAACATCGGCCTTCTTGCGCGTCCCGGCGTTGCGGTCAAACAGCCGCCAGATCGTGTAGCGAGTCGAAGACGCGCAGCAACCGGCACTCGCCAGTAGCTGCTCGCCGCCGATGCCGCCTCGGTGCTGTGCCGGCATCATCGTGAACGGGTTCCCTCCGAGAGGATCGCGAGGCGTCTCGAAGACCGACAGATCGAGCGACGGGCACGCGTCCGCGTTGTCAGCCAGTCGATCTTTGTCGATCACCCAGAGATAACTGCCGCGATACCCACCACCGAAGGCGTAGTGGTTAGTCGACACCGTGAGCAGAGCCGGGCTCGACGCCATCGCTGGATAGTCCGCCCAAGCACCCTCCCGCAGGGCGTCGATCCGGTAGCGACACCAGCCCTTGTCGAGATCCCGCGGAGAGGAGCCGCGCGAGACCGACAGGTGCAGATCCGACCCTTGCGGCGAGGTGTACTGGATCGCCGCGAGCATGAAGAAGCGCTCGGATTGGGCGTCGTAGAGCACACGGGGGTCGTAGAAGTTGGGCGAGAAGGGGATACCCCAGTGGTCATGGTGGCTCTGAATGATCGTCTCGTCGGTCTCACGATTGGTAAGCGCAAAGGCGCCGTTGGTGCCTTGCAACACATGCTCAGGGCCGACCGCCACCGTAGTGTCGGGCGGCAGGAAGTGGGCCGTCGCCGAACCGACGTGGTGCACCGCGGTCGCCTGCGTCAATCCAACGCGCCGCTGCCGGATCTTGACCCGCACCTTCCCCTGGCGCGCCGAGGCGCTGGCGCCAATGCCGCGAGCGGAGAGATCGGTACCAGGCAGCGTTACGTCCTTCGCGATCTGCTTCAAGTGGGCCCGTTCGTCCGGAGAGAGCAGTCCCCCTGCCGGGGGCGCACCGACGAGTCGCTCCGCGCCGGACGGAGACCGCTGCGGCAGGTCCGCTACGCCAAGCGGCAACTCCTGCGGCTCTAGCACATGAGTCTCGTCGGGCTTGATAGAAGACTGACCGGGTGGCGACTGCCCCAGAGCGAAGACGCTGAGTGCGACCAAGGCGAACACGAGCGTGGCGAGGCCAACGACCAATTTCATGTGAGGGCTCCGTGGTGAGTCCGGGACGTCTAGTTCCCACCACGATGCAGCTTCCGTGCGGCGGTGCGAAGAGCCGGAACTCGCAATCGGGAAACCATCGGGGCTTCCGGGGCACTACGGTCCCGGTCGAGGCTCCGCCCCGTCGTGCGGCTCTATCGCCACGGACCCCAGGTCGGTTCCCTTCCACCGTCCGCTTCGTACACCCCAGACCCACTCTTCACGCATTCGACGTGCAGCCTGGCGGCCGTCCACGCAAAAGCCCCCGTCGCCAGCACGGGGAAGTGCGTCACGACGGGGGCTTTCGAAGTAGCGGGGACAGGATTTGAACCTGTGACCTTCGGGTTATGAGCCCGACGAGCTACCGGACTGCTCCACCCCGCATCCAAGAGAGGACAACGTACGGCACGGCACAACGCGGGTCAAGCACGTCTTGCTCGAATCGACGATGGCGTGATTCCTTGGAAGCCATGATTCGCACAATGATGGCTGGACTTACTGCGGCAGCTGCTCTGGGAACCCTCGGGCTCTCCCAGACAACGTCGACGCGCCCGGTTGGCGGGATAGACGGTGTGTGGATCGGGAGCCTCGAGACAAGCGCCGACGGGAGTCGGTATCAATATCCCGTTCTCTTCAATCTGGCTACGACCAAGAACACCGGCGGCGGCGTCGCGCTGCTCCCCGACGAGTTCGCGGGCAACCCGGAACAGCTCGGTTTCGAAGGCCTGCGCGACGTACAGCTGAGAGGCAAGCGAGTCACGATCACGGTTGTCCGTGAGACGGAACGCGGGCTATTCCATCTGTCGTTCAAGTTGCGGCAGAAGCGTGGCGAACTGCGCGGCAAGCTCGCAACCGACGACCCCACTTTCAAGGGCGGAAGGGTCACGCTCCGCCCTCTAGACGGCGATCAGCCGCTCCAACATCTCTGGACGGCCCCAGACCGCAGCAGTCCCCTCGCCCTGCTCATTCTGGGTGGCAAACGGCCGTCAGGGATTGGTCTGCTCGGCGGAAACTTCGGTGTGCTCCGCGAGCTCGTGCTCGTCGGAAACCGGGTCACCGGCGTCTTCCGTGGTGCGGACGACGACATCAACATCGACTTGACCCTGAACAAGAAGGGGCTCCTCGCGGGGAGTCTGCCGACCTCGGACGAGCGAGCGGTTGCGGATGTGACGCTTTTGCCCGGGAACACGAACGCTCCGCCACGGATCACCAGACTTGGCCCCGCAGAGTTGAAGGCGGGTGTCTTCAATGAAGTCGCGATCCGCGGACGCGACCTCGCTCCCGGGTTCGTTTTCGATACAAGCCGCGACGATGTTTCTGCCAATGCTCCCGCGGTAGATTCGACTGGCCGTGGCGCGGTGAGCGTGTTCGTGAATGACGACGTGCCATCGGGAACACCCGTCGATTTCGACCTGCTCGCAGCGGATGGATCGATCGATCTCGGGGTGGCGCGGCTCATCACCGTGGGCCAGGCGCCGGTCGACTACAGGACGGAAATTCAGCCGATTTTCGATACAACCTGTGCGCTCAGCGGGTGCCATGTAACTCCCGAGCTCGGCAACCCGCTCTATCCCGACGGCAAGGCCGCAGGCGATCTGATTCTCGAGACGTCCAACTCATACCCGAATCTCCTCAACCAGGCCGCCGCCGAAGCCCCGAGCTTCCAGCGCGTCGTGCCCGGCGACCCCGAGCTGAGCTACCTGATCAAGAAATTGCGCGGCGACGACGATCTCGTGGGCAACCGGATGCCGGCCGGCGGGCCGCCGTTCCTGAGTGAAGAGGTAATCGCCATGTTCATCCGCTGGGTTGAAGAGGGCGCGATTCGCTAGCGTCGGCCGCCGAAGCCTCCACTGAGTGCTATACACAGGGTCCGCCCTACTCATCTTGTGGAGGCACGATGCTCGTTGCCAGCTCTCGCCGACCTCGTCTCGCGACCACGGCATTCGTACTCTTCGGACTGATCGGCAGCGTGGATGTGGCCCGCGCCGAGGACGACTTCACGCTGTACGAGCTTCTCGATCCGGCCTCGCACCAGTTCGCCATCACCTACGACACCACAACGTCGGGCGGACGCGGCTACTACTTCAACGGCATCCGCGAGGGGTCTGAGGCCACCGACGAGCGGGTGATGAATCGCGGCACGGGGCAGGAACTCGAGTTCGAGGTGATCGACGGAGTACGCGGCAAGGAGATCGGTATGCCCGACCGGGTTTCCGACGATGCCCACTTCATCATGGTGCCGCTCGCCGATATGGGCGACGACGCCGAGATGCGGCTCCGGATCTTCAAGACATATCGGGATGCCGAGTCCTATTGGAGCGAGGGCGACACGATCATCTTTGAACGCTCGCTTGGTATCCGGGCGAACGCGGTGGTTCTACCGAATGGCTACGAACTCATCGAGTCCTCGATTCCCGTGATCGTCACAACCGAGTCCGACGGCCGCGTGAAGGTCAGTATGCTGAACGATCGCGACGATGCTCTGCAGGTTCGTCTGGTCGGACGGCAGCTGGCTGCAACACCGGGAGGTGCTCGATGAGGCCGTCCGTTCGCGTATCAATCATTCTGGCGGGTGCCCTCGCCGCGCTTCCCTACCCGGCTCCCGCGCAGGAGCATCGCGCGGAGCAGGATCGCGAGATCACCTACTGGCTCAACGAACCGGACACGCACAGCTTCCTCATCTCGCACGGCTTCACCGTTACGGAAGAGGGTGCCGAATACGTGCACAACTTCGTGCGCGCTGGCAGCGAAGCGCACGATCCCCGCTTCTGGAACCTCGAAACGGGCGAAGAACTCACGGTGCGGCACATGACCGGCGCCGAACTCAACGCCATGGGCGTTTACGACAGAACGGTGGAAGACGACAGCATCGTGATCCAGGCCCAACTGCACGCGCCTGTCGCATCCGGTCATAGCGTGCGTATCCGCGTCCAGGAGACCTACGTCGACTCCGGTCGATACACGATCGACGGTGACGAATTGGTCTGGGATCGCACGCTCGGACGGCCGCGCAACGTGGTGCACCTACCGGCGGGATGGGTACTGACTGCGGTGAGCACGCCGGCCACGATCTCGACCGACGACGAAGGCCGAGTCGCCCTCCGTTTCATCAACCCGCGCAACGACTCGGTTCACGTGGTGCTCCGCGCCCGGCGACGGTAGCCACAGAAAGGGCCGACCCGGTCCGGCCGACCCTCTCCCGACCGTCGCGGACGCAACGGTCGCCGTGCTCCGACTCTGGCTACTTGATGTTGGCCTCGACGAGAAGTTCGATCTCGACATCCGAGCCGACTACGGCAGTCTCTGCCCACATGCCCGTGCCCACGCCGAATTCAGTGCGATCGATCATCAAATTGGCCTGGAACGACGCTACCTGGGTGACGCCACCGAGCATCTCGCGCATCTGTTCCGGAATGGCCTGGATGCCGAGCAGCTGGAAAGGCAACTCGACCTGCTTCGTCGTTTCCTTGATGGTCAGGTTACCGACGGCTACGAACTCGTTCATTCCCGTCTTGCGAACGGACGTGCTCTCGAACGTCATCTGGCCATACATGCCGGCCCCGAACCAATCGTCGGTCCGCAAGTGGTTGTCACGACGTTCGTTTCCTGTCGAAACGGACGCGATCTGGACAACGGCGTTGACGCTGCTGTTCGTTGGGTCTTCCTTGTCGAACATAAGTTCGATTTCGTAGTCGCTGAACGTCCCCGTAACCGGTGTGAAGAAGTGCCGGACCTTGAAGTTCACCTCCGTGTGCGGGACATCGATATTCCAGGGAATGGCATCGAAGGTGGTCGCCGCGACGGGCAACGCCAGAAGAACGACGAGACTCAGAACGGCGGCTGCTTTGCGCATGTTTGCTCTCCGAGACAAGAGATCCGTGAACGCCGCGTGATGGTGCGGCGGGGTACTACCCGTTACTCATGGGAACTTCACCACCCAATCCAAAGGGGTTTCCGGCCAATAGGGGCCTCGTGTAAGCCAGAGAACAGGACCGCGTCTTGGAACGAGCGCGGTGCGAATCCTGCGGACCGGTGCTAGCCTTTCGCCGAACTGCGGAGACTGACAAATGCGCCGACCAGATCAAGTCGGCCGCGCCACCGCCCCCTACTGTGGAAATTGACCATGAAACAGTCTGCACGTGCGCTGGTCGTGCTGATCGCGCTCGCCGTCCTCATCGCCGGATGCACCGGGCCGCGCTACACCACGGACTACGCGCCCAACGCCGATTTCACGAAGTACAAGACATTCGCGTGGAGCCCGCTGGGCAACAACCTTCCCGACAACTCGATGTACAACAACTCGCTGGTGGATCAGCGACTTGTTGATGCGATCGAGTACGCGCTGAAGGGCAAGGGCCTGACGATGGCCAATCCAGCGCAAGCTGACCTGCACGTCGTCTATCACGTCGCTGTGGAACGCATGACGTCCTACACCACGGTGAACTCCTACTACGGCTATAGCCCCTACTGGGGCGGCTACGGCGCCTGGGGCGGCTGGGGCATGGGCACTGGCACCACCTACCAGAACAACTACGACGAGGGCACACTCGTCGTGGACCTGCTGGAGAACGTGCCGGGCGACCAGGAACGGATCGTCTGGCGCGGCAGCGTGACCGACACCATCAAGCAAGGCGAGCGCGACCCGATGCGCGCTCGCGAAGACTATCGTCGCGGCGCAGAGGATCTGTTCCTCGAGTTCCCGCCCGGACAGTAGGAAGGAAGCCCAGATGCGTATGCACCGCTTGGCAATAGCTGCCGTCGCGCTCGTCGCGCTCGCAGGCTGCAAGGCCCCGAGCTACCACAGAGACGTGGCCACCAGCGCCGACTTCTCGAAGTACAGCACATATGCCTGGCACCCCGCGGGCAACAGCATGACCAATGACCCGCGTTTCCGCGGCGACCTGATCTCCGACCGCATCGAACGTTCCGCCAACAAGGCCCTGGCTGACATCGGTCTCACACCCGCCGGCTCGCCAGAAGAGGCAGACCTGCTGATCGCCTTCCATGCCAGCGTCGACTCCCGCATCACGGCCGCCCAGGTGCAAAACCACTACGGCTACGACATCTTTGGGGGTGGCTGGGGCTACAGCACCACCTATCAGGCCTTCTACGACCAGGGCACAGTGATTCTCGACGTGCTAGAGAATCGTCCTGGCGGGGAAGATCCGCTCGTCTACCGCGGCTACGTCACGGGCGGTATCGAAGAGAAGTCGCGCGAACCTGACGAGATGGACCGCAACATGGACAAGCACTTGCGCGAAATCATGGCCGACTGGCCGGGACGCTAGGTCACCACATCTCGCGTAGTCGGGTGCCAACATCGACCCTGGCTTTGCCGAGCGCCCGCGCCTCGTCAGCAGGGTGTTCGAAGCCCTCGGCGCACTCCTCGAAGTGGCCGCGGATCTCCTTCGGCACGAAGCGACTGATCGGCGCGTAGACGTGCTTATTGCCCATCTTGCGTTGATGGTGCACGTAGAACCGCTGCGGGTGAATGAGATGCAGCTCGTTCTCCGCCCGGGTCATCGCTACGTACAGCAGTCGCCGCTCTTCCTCGATCTCCGCGGTCGTGCCAGTTGACATATCCGACGGGATACAACCGTCCACCACATTGAGAACGTGCACCGAGTCCCACTCCTGTCCCTTGGCCGAATGGACTGTCGACAGGATCAGGTAGTCCTCGTCCAGATGGGGTGGCCCCGCGTGATCGCCTGAGGCAACCGGCGGGTCGATCGTGATCTCCGTGAGGAATCGTTCGCGAGTCGGGTACTGCCCGGCGATTTGCTCCATCTGCTCGAGATCGCCCGTGCGCACCGTGGGCGAGTCGTAGATCTGGTTCAGGAACGGTCCGTACCATTCCCGTGCTCGGCCCACGTCGCCCGGCCAGGCGCCGCGCTCATCCGACAGCGCGACCATGAGATCAAGAAGGCCAGGGAAATCCTGTTGCGCAGCGGTTGGTGTCTTGAAGTCTTTGAGGCCCCGCCAGTCGCCGTTGTGACTCTGCAGCTCGTCTACCACCTTGTGCGCCGTGCCGGGCCCGATTCCCGGGAGCAACTGCAGAACCCTGAACGCCGCCATCGCATCGAGCGGATTCTCAGCCCAGCGCAGCAGCGCCACCATGTCTTTCACGTGCGCCGCTTCGAGAAACTTCAGCCCGCCGAATTTCACGAACGGGATGTTTCGTCTCGTGAGCTCCACTTCCAGCAGATCACTGTGGTGCGAGGTCCTGAAGAGCACCGCCTGGCGTTTCAGCGGCACTCCGGACTCACGGCGGCCCAGCACATGCTCTACGACGTAGAGGGCCTGATCGTTCTCGTCTTCAACGGCAACCAGGCGAGGCTTCTGCTCTGACTCACGCTCCGAGAACAGATCCTTGGTATAGCGCTCTTCAGCGAGCGCGATCACCGAGTTGGCCGCATGCAGCAGCGGCTGTGTGGATCGATAGTTCTGCTCCAGCGTGACCACCTCCGCCTCCGGCGAGAAGCGTCGGGGAAAATCGAGGATGTTCCGGACCGTAGCGGCACGAAAACCGTAGATCGCCTGAGCATCGTCTCCAACCACCGTGATTCCTGTTCCATCCGGCCGCATCGGGAAGAGCACCTCGGCCTGCAGCGAGTTGGTGTCCTGATACTCGTCCACAAACACGTGGTCGTACGCTTGGCCAACGGCCTCGGCAAGATCGGGCTCCTGCATCAGGTGGAACCAGTACAGCAGCAGGTCGTCGTAGTCGACGATGGCGTTCTTTTGCTTCTCGTCCACGTAGGCGCGGAACAGCTTGCGCAGAGATGCTTCCCATTCCGCGCACCACGGGAAGTGCGTATCGAGAACCTCGTCGAGACTCTCCTCGCTATTCACCGTCCGCGAGTAAATGGACATGCACGTTCCCTTCTTCGGGAACCGCTTCGCCCGGGCGGCGAGCCCGTGCCGGCTTCTCGCAAGGTCCATCAGATCTTCTGAGTCGGCCCGGTCGAGGACCGTGAAGGACTCCGCGAGCCCGAGTGCTGGGCCGTACCGACGCAGTAGGCGGTTGGCTACAGAATGGAACGTCCCCGCCCAGGTGAGCGACGTTGAAGTCGCCCGTGTCGGACGGCCCTTGGCGTGGGCGTCGGCAACCGCAGCCGCGACAATGCGCTCGGCGCGACGCTTCATCTCCATCGCGGCGCGCCGACTGAATGTCAGCAGTAGCACGCGCCGAGGGTCCACACCGCGAATGATCATCTCGGCCACGCGATGGGCCAACGTCGTGGTCTTGCCCGAGCCGGCGCCGGCGATGATCAACAAGGACGGGACGTGGCGCAGATCACTCTCCAGACCGAACAACACGGCCTGTCGCTGTGCGTCGTTGAGACGCTCCAGGTGCGTCGGCAACCCCTCTGCGCCCGGTGATTCCTGCCCGGCCCCCTGCTTCCCCATAGGGCGTGGATCGTACACCACAAAGTAGACATCTGTCTGGAATAGAGTCGCCGTTCATCCGGCGGGCCGTTTTGCCGTACGCTGCCGACATGAACCCCGGGCTCTACATCCACGTCCCGTTCTGCGCGCGCATTTGCCCGTACTGCGACTTCGCCGTCACAACCGGCGCGGAGGCCAAGCGCAGGGCCTATCTGCGTTCACTCGACGCCGAGATCGAACAAGCCGCTGCTGCGCACGGTGACTGGCTCGCGTTCGAGACGATCTACTTTGGCGGCGGAACTCCATCAGTGCTGCCGCCGGCTCAACTGTCAGACATCCTGGATGCCGTGCGCAGGAATTTCTCGGTCAGCGAAGATCTCTGGCTGACCCTCGAGGCGAACCCGGAAGACGTGACCGACGAGGTCGCTGGCGCCTGGCGCCACCTCGGCTTCCGATCTCTCAGTCTCGGGGTTCAGGCCCTCGACGATGAGAGGCTCGACTTTCTGGGGCGGACACATGTCACCGAAACCGCCCGAGATGCCGTTCGCGCCGCGCGGTCGGTTGACTTCGACCTCGTCTCGATCGATCTGATGTTCGGGGCGACGGGTCAAACTCAACGCAGCTGGTCCCGGGAGCTCGAAGCGGCAATCGAGCTCCAGCCCGACCACATCTCCCTCTACCAACTGACGTATCACGAAGACACTCCGTTCTGGAAATGGCTGCAAAGCGGTCGGCGCGCGGAGCTGCCTGAGCCTCAGCAGGCCGACCTCTACCTGCAGGCGGTTGAGCAGCTGTCGGGCGCCGGATTCGACGCGTACGAGGTCTCGAACTTCTCACGAGGCCGCAAAGCGGAGTCGCGCCACAATCGCAAGTACTGGGAGCACGCTCCCTACCTCGGGCTCGGGCCGTCCGCGCACTCCTTCGACGGCGACCGTCGTAGGTGGTGGAATCATCGCAACCTGCCCCAATGGGAAGCCGCCCTGGAGCGCGGTGAGTCGCCCTTGGCTGGCGCCGAAACGCTCGACACCGACGAACTCGTCACCGAGGCCGTCATGTTCGGTATGCGCACGCGCAAGGGTCTCGACCTGGCGGAGGTCGAAGCGCGGCTCGGCGTCGATCTCGAAGCGCTGAACGAGGTCCGCTTCAACGAATGGCGCAACCGCGGACTGGTAAAGGGGCACCGAGTGCTTCGCCCGACCCCGTCGGGGATGGCCATTGCCGACCGTCTCGCCGCCGAGATCCTCACCGGCTGACTGCCAACGCCGCCTCGCCGGGTGAGGCACCATGGCGATCTCGTTCCCCTGTCCGGCCTTTCCCGTGAGCAGCACCGCCTCCGCCGACTCTCAGCCACGATCCACCACGATCAATGACGTCGTTGCGGTGTGGTGGCCGCTCGCCGCGAGCTGGCTGTTCATGGCGCTCGAGGCGCCCATCGTCAGCGCGGCGCTCGCGCGACTGGCGAACCCCGAGATCCAGCTCGCCGCCCTGGGCGGAGTGGTGTATCCGCTCATGCTGATCATCGAGTCGCCGGTCATCATGCTGCTAGCGGCGTCGACTGCGCTCTCAAAGGACTGGGCGTCATATCAGTCACTCCGGCGATACATGAACTTGATGAGCCTGGCGCTCACCGTGCTGCATGCCGCCATCGCGTTCACACCCCTCTGGGACTTCGTAGCGCGAGGTCTGATCGGAGCGCCGGAGGAGATCATTGGCCCCGCGCGGCTCGCTACCGCGCTCACGCTCCCCTGGACGTGGTCGATCGCATATCGACGTTTCAATCAGGGCGTGATGATCCGGCATGGACTCACACGCATCGTCGGCATCGGCACCGGCGTGCGGCTCGCCGCGACCGCACTCAGTCTCTTCGCGTTCGTGTCCTTGGGACTCGGACAAACGACTGACTTCCCCGGAGTCGCCGCGGGCGTACTCGCAATCATCGTCGGTGTGGTTTCCGAGGCGATCTTCATCGGCATCAAGAAACGCCCCGTGGTCGCCAAGCACTTCGACCCCGATCAAACGATCAGCGGCGCCGTCTCCTCAGCACAGTTCATGACTTTCTACGTCCCCTTGGCCCTCACGTCGCTGCTTTCTCTGCTCACGCAGCCACTGGGCAGCGCCGCGATTAGCCGCATGCCGCGCGCCCTTGAATCACTGGCTGCATGGCCGATTGTGATCGGCGTTCTCTTCGTACTTCGGGCGGGAGCGACCGCCTACAAGGAAGTCGTGGTCGCACTCATGGACCGTCCGGACGCGGAGCGCGCTCTGTGGCGGTTCACGATGATCCTGGCGTGGGGCTCGGCCGGAATCACGCTCGCCGTGGCGTTCACTCCGCTGGCAGACCTTCTTCTCGTGCGTGCGTTCGGGTTACCTGCGGACGTCGCTGCACTCGCCCGACAGGGACTCCGATGGGGATTCGCGCTGCCTTTTGTGGGCGCGATTCAGAACTACTACGTGGGGCTGCTCGTGCACCGGCACGAGACGCGCGCGGTCACCGAGTCGATGGCTCTGTTCCTGGCGAGCTCCTCGATCGTTCTCGTCGCTGGCGTGCTCCACGGCGGGGTACCCGGACTGATCGTCGGTTACGTCGGCTTCTCGGTCGCCAACGTGCTTCAGGCCTGGTGGGTGTGGCGAGCGGCGACTCGACCGGCAGTGGCAACCGCTACGCGCGTCTAGCCGAACACTAGGTGCCGGACGCGAACGGGTGCGCCACCGACTTGCGGCGAGTCGGCGGAGGCTGGCCGGTTTCAACCAGTTCGCTGTACGCGCGCCCAATTGCAACAGCAATGATCAGCCACACGGCGACGAGTCCGAGATTGATAAGCGCGAACGCTGTTGTCCCGAGCGCAAGAACCGACGAGCCAATGAAGACCGTCGCCGAGCTCATCACATCGCCGGCGCGATGAAAGAAGGAGTCGCTCACCTGCTTGCCCTTGTACTTCTGCTCACGCGTGGTGGGGAGGAACAGCATGTTGCGCACGGTGTTGTTGAGCGAGTAGTCGGTGGCGTTCTCTGCCGTCTTGGACCACCTCACCGCCGCCAGCACCGGAATGAAGGCCATGATCGTGTACACGCCCATCGAGATGATCGGCAGGATCATCACCGCGCGGTGTACGCCGGCGAATTTCACGATGCGGGAGGTCAAGAACAGCTGCACGAGCAGGCCAACAACGTTCACCACGGCATAGAAGTTGGCGTAGAAACTCCCGATGAACGCGCCTTCCGAGAGCTGCGTTGTTCCGCTCGCGATCGCCTCGGCCGCTGCTGTCTCGATGACCTTGCCGAGGATGAACTCGCCGTTGGTGTTCACCCAGTTGAGTAGCATCACCAGGAGACAAATAAGCAGGAGATATCGCGTGTGCCAGACCAGCGCGAACGCCGATTGCCCGCTGCCCTGCTCCGGTTCCTGAACGTCGTCGCCTCGCTCCTTGGCCTCGAAGATGGCCTTCTCGATGGCCGCCATCTCTTCGAGTTCATCGAGCGACTTCGGTGCCGGCATGAGGCCACTGGCTGCGATCGTTGCGGTGGACTTGATGTCCGGCAGATGCGCTTCGCGGACTGCGCGCTCCCGCTTATCCACGTAGTTGGTGATCTGAAGCTGGATGAACAGCACCACCGCCGCGAGAGCCATCGGGATGTAGAGGCCGAGCGGCTCGATGATCTGCCCGGCGAATGTTGCGCCAAGGGCCCCGCCAAGCGAGGCGCCGAACGCAATGATCGGGAAGAGCCGCTCACCCTCTTCACGCCGATAGATGTCGTTGGCGAACGACCAGAACTGCGCCACGATCATCACGGCGAACACACTGCCGTAGATGAAGAAGGCGATCCCGAGCGGCAACCCGGCCAGCCCCATCAGCGTGAACAGGCCCAGCAAGCCGATGAAGATGTAGGTGACGACGTTGATGAGACGCCGACGCGGAACGCTATCGGTTAGACGCCCGTAAAGCGGCACGATCACCGCCAACGCCAACACGTTGGCCACCTGAAGGTAGCTCTTGATCTCGGCCGAATACTCCGCGAGCACCAGACCATCGCGAAGCGGCTTGATGATGTAGTACGCGGCGAGAATCAGACCGCAATTGAGCGACAGCAGCAGTGCGCTCGTACCCTCGCCAGCCCGCACGTCCGAGAAGACGCGCAGGGCCCGGTCGAGTCCACTCGCTTGGTGCTGTTTTGCCAACCGACCCGTCCTTATCTAGCGGCCGAGTCGGCGCTGTCGCTGACTGTACGCGCGCAGAGCGCGAAACAGGTCAATACGCCGGAACGCAGGCCAGTAGGTGTCGCAGAAGTAGTACTCGGAGTAGGCGCTCTGCCACAAGAGGAAGCCACTCATGCGGATCTCGCCACTGGTTCGCAGAATCAGATCCGGCTCCGGCTGGCCCTTGGTGTAGAGGTAGCGCTCGATACAGCTGTCGTCGATCTCTTCCGCGACATCGGCCAGCGAAGCTCCTTCCTCGTTGCGATCGACGAGGTATTGCCGGAAAGCGTCCGTGATCTCCTGGCGCCCGCCGTAGGCCATCGCAATATTGAGATGGAAGTCGTCGTAGTCGCGCGTGGTGTGTTCGACTTCGTCGATCGCCTGCTGGAGCGACTCCGGCAACAGATCCGTCTTGCCGATGTATCGCACACGGATGCCGTTCTCGTGCACGTCCGGGCTGTCGATCAACTCCCGCGTGCGGTCCTCGAACAACTGCAGCAGATCGTCAACCTCGGCGTCGTTGCGCTGAAAATTGTCGAGTGAAAAGCTCCATACCGTCACAACCGGGATGTTGCACTCCTGGCACCACCGCAGCACTTCACGCAGTTTCTCGGCTCCGCGCGAATGCCCGTAGAGCACCCGGCGGCGGCCGAAGTCCCGGGCAAAACGCCGGTTCCCGTCCATGATGATGCCGATGTGCCGCGGCAGCTCCCATTCGTGCAGCCGCTTCGCCAACCGGCGCTCGTAGACCGCGTAGAACGGGCGTTTGACGATCGCTTTCAGCGCGCGCCAGGCGAGCGACGCGTCATCGAGTATCGACGCACCGGGTGCGTTTACGACTGGCGTCGTCGCAGTGGATCGGGAGGAATCGCTCACAGCACGCGTTCCCGTCGTTTTGGAAAAAGATCAGCCCCGCGCGCATTGTAGCAACCTGAGCAACCCAACAGCGGCGGATGGCATGAAACCCTCGCGACATGCCAACCGTATGAGCACTAGCGGCGTCATACCCATATATCTCCCCATGCCTGGAGTCCAACCCGTGCACTCAACCGCACAGATGAAAAAGTTCTTCGCCGCCTCGCTCCCGATCATCGCCATACTCATGCTGGCCCTCATGATGTCGAGCCCCGCGTTCGGTCAGGAAACTGACGACTGGTGCGACGACCACAACTGGGGCGACGAGCGCGAACGGTACTGCGAGGTGCGCGAGATCACGTTGCCGACCGGGGCGATCAGTGTGGACGCCGGACACAACGGTGGCGTGTCGGTGCGGGCGTGGGATCGCAACGAAATCCTCGTTCAGGTGAAGGTGCAAGCACGCGACGAGGACGGTCGCGACGCGGCAGCTCGACTCGCGGATCGCGTGGAGATCAACACCTCCGGCAACGACATCTCCGCGAGCGGCCCCGACCGACTCAAAGATCGGTCCTGGTGGGCCAGCTATCGCGTGTACGTGCCCCGTAACACCGACCTCGACCTCGAGGCGCACAACGGTGGGATCGGCATCTATGGCGTCGAGGGCAGGATCCGCTTCGACACGCAGAACGGCGGGGTGACCCTCGATCGCGTGGCCGGGGACGTCCAGGGCAGAACGAGCAACGGCGGCCTGACGGTCGAACTGGCCGGTAGTCGCTGGGAAGGCGACGGCCTCGACGTGGAGACCAAGAACGGCGGTGTGAAGGTAGCGATTCCGGAGAACTACAACGCCGAGTTTGAAACCGGAACGCGCAACGGCAGCATCCGTATCGACTTCCCGGTCACGGTGAGCGGCGAAATCCGCCGACAGCTCCGCACAACGCTGGGATCAGGCGGCGCACCGGTACGCGTGATTACCACGAACGGTGGCGTGCGCGTGGGGCGCAGTAACTGACACGAGTCCGCGCTACCCGGTCTACTCGTAGGCCGGGTAGTACCAGACTCTGTAGATCAAGCCGTTGCGAATCTCGTAGACCGCCAGCGACGCCTGCGACGTCTCGACTCCGTTCTGGACCCAGTAGGCCCGCTCGATCGTGGTCACGAAGTTGCCGGCCACGACGACATCCTGGAGCTCGGCTCGGGCCGAAGGCAGTGCGCGGAAGTACTGCACCATCGAATCGCGGAACGTGCCACGCCCTTCCATCTCGAGCGTCATCACGTTCGAGTCCACGGCGAACCAGGCAAACTGCTCGTGCAGATTGGCCGTCATGGCGTCGGCCGCATGGGCGTTGAACGCATCCAACTGATCGCGGATCACCGACTCCGGGTCGCGCTCCCCTGGAGCCGTCTGCCCTTCGATCTGCATCCCAGGCAGCTGCGCCAAGGCCGGAGCAGCGCCCACGCAAACCACCAGACACACGGCGACGCGCAAAATTCGACTCATCATGTGACCAATTCTAGCCGGATCCGGGGCCTGGGCCGAAACCAACTAACCCATTCCTGGTCAATTCCCGTCTGACACCCGGCTACCGACTAGTGCACGACGCGTGTGTCACGTAACCTCACCCGTGTTGTCTTGATAGGGCAACGCGTTTCCGACGGAAACATCCCGATTAGGCACACACGCGTCGTACCGGCGCGGCGATCTCCGCAGCAGGCGTCTTCATACCGCTATCGGCGCCGATGCAGTTATTCCCAAGATCGCGCCCCAATGCGTGTGAACCGAAAAAGGAAGTCGAAACGTCATGAGTACAGCACCTGAGGTAACGGTCGCGCCCGCCACGGGCCGACTCGGCATTCTCACCCCCGGCATGGGGGCCGTCTCCACTACCTTCATGGCCGGCGTGCTTGCCGTCCGGAAGGGCCTCGCGAAACCGTTCGGCTCGCTCACCCAGATGGGCACGATCCGCCTGGGCAAACGCACCGACGGTCGCGTCCCGACGATCAATGAGTTCGTCGACCTGGCGCAGCTCCCCGACATCGCGTTCGGTGGCTGGGACATCTTCGAGGACGACGCCTACGAGGCTGCGCTGAACGCTGGCGCGCTGAAGAAGGAAGACCTCGACAACGTCAAAGACGAGCTCGAGCAGATCAAGCCGATGAAGGCGGTCTTCTCGAAGGACTACGTCAAGAAACTCGACGGCACGTGGGTGAAAACCGGCGGCACCAAGTGGGATTACGCCCAGGCGGTGATGGAAGACATCAAGAACTTCCAGGCCGAAAACAACGTCGACCGCGTGGTCGTCGTGTGGTGTGGGTCCACCGAGATCTTCCTGACACCGGGCGATGTGCACGCGAACCTTGCGGCATTCGAAGAAGGCCTCAAGAACGACGACCCGGGCATCGCGCCGAGCATGATCTATTGCTACGCCGCGCTGAAGATGGGCGTCCCGTTCGCCAACGGCGCACCGAACCTCACCTGCGACTTCCCGGCGATGTACGAACTCGCCAAGGAAACGCAGACGCCGATCTGCGGCAAGGACTTCAAGACGGGCCAGACCCTGATGAAGACCATCCTTGCCCCGGGCTTCAAGGCGCGCCTGCTAGGCGTCAGCGGCTGGTTCTCCACCAACATCCTCGGCAACCGCGACGGTGCGGTGTTGGACGACCCCGAGTCGTTCAAGACCAAGGAAGAGAGCAAGCTCGGCGTCCTCGACCAGATCCTGCAGCCCGACCTGTATCCGGATCTGTACGGCGACATCTACCACAAGGTGCGGATCAACTATTACCCGCCGCGTGGAGACAACAAGGAAGGCTGGGACAACATCGACATCTTCGGGTGGCTCGGCTACCCGATGCAGATCAAGGTCGATTTCCTCTGCCGCGACTCGATCCTGGCCGCCCCGATCGTGCTCGACCTGGCGCTCTTCATGGACCTGGCAAAGCGCTCGAGCTTCTCTGGCCTGCAGGACTGGCTGTCGTTCTACTTCAAGAGCCCGACAGTGGCCCCCGAGCTGTACCCGGAGCACGACATCTTCATCCAGCAGATGAAGCTGAAGAACACGCTCCGCTACATCATGGGCGAAGACCAGATCACCCACCTCGGCGCCGACTACTACGACTACTACCGTTAGTCGCTAGCGCTCCCCGACATACGAAGGCCGGCCGCGAAAGCGGCCGGCCTTTGTCGTCGTCATCGCATCCAGAACAGGATCGGGTCCAGAAGTTCCCCTACGGCCTCCAATGCGTTGAAAAGCCAGGATCCTGGCCCACTGCGCTTCTCGCGAGACTTCGGTTCGGGAGCCAAGCTCATGCACGCGATCACGCAGGACCGACACTGATTGCCTTCGTCGTAGTCACGCAGGGGGCGGCCGCACACGATGCACGGCAACCGCGTCTTGACACCCCGTTTCTCCTCGGGCCACCGAATCGTTTCGCTCATCGCGCCTAGCTCCCGAACGCGAAGCGCACCAGCGAGGCGAGCCAGACCAACGCTCCGGCGCCGATCAAGACCAGAATCCAGCCCGCGACTCGCGCGTCGCGCCCATGGAACTCATGGTCCCAGAACGTCCAGTGCCCGATCTTGAGTGCCGTCGCGCCATTGAAGAAGGCGATCAGAGCGACGCCAAAGAGAACGAAGTAGCCGCCGTAGGTGAAGTTCCACATGATACCTCCTGCCTAGAACCTACGGCAGAAGAAGCAGGGAGGTTCCCTGGAGCCGGCCCAGATGGTCGGAAGGGCGCGGCGATCGGTCGCCCTACTGGGCAGCGGCGGTCCCGGCGTTCGGGAGCGTGAGCTCGTAGCGCACGATTGCACGGTTACCGTCGCGGGCTTCGACCCGATACACCGAGTTGCCTGCCTGGGCGTCCCAGCCTTGGAACGGCAGCCAGCCGGCGACTAGGACGTTCCCGTCGACGTCGTAGACGTCCACGGGATAGCGGCCCGCATCCGACTCGACGACATACGGAAATACATAGAGCCGACTCGCCGCATCCGTGTTTATTCTCGCAAGACTCGGGTAGAACTCGGGAAACCGCACGTCCGCGTATTCCGCGTCGATGGTTGCGCCGGCAGCTCTGCCGGCACGGCGATCACGCCCCATCGTTTGCCCCGACAAGTGCTCCGGAATCGGCAGACGTTCCGCGTCGTGGCGAACAACCCATTGTGCCTGCCCATCGATCGAGAACGCAGTGATCTCATAGGTTTCGGCTGTAGTCACATAGAGCATCTCGCCGCTCACGACGAAATCCTGCTGTGGCCAGAGATGAACCTCGCCTCCAATGTCCCCGTCTGGGATCCCGAACACCGTGTAGTGGGCGAGCTCGTCGCCCGACGCGGCGAACCTCCCGACAAACCCAGTTTCCATGAGCACGGCGACGAACGTTCCATCGCCGACCGCCTCCAGCTTCCACGGCGTTCCCGGAAGTGGCGCTGATGCGGCAATCGAGTTGTCGAAGCCGATCGCGACCAGCCCGGGGGGACCGCCGGTACCCAACATCACGTGCTCGCCACCAGCTCCGACAGTAAGCGCGATTCCCGTGAGTCCCGGGAGAGGCTCGGTCCGCGGCCGCGTCGCAGGCAGCCCCGCGCTCCGCTCCAGGATCGATAGCGTACCGTCTAGCAGATCAATCGCCGCAACACGATCACCGGGTAGCGCGGCGATCTTGAAGCGGCCCGGGTTGCCGATCCCGCCGCCCGGCAGGTAGCCAACGATGCTTTCCTCCACCGGCAATACATACCGCTGTGCGGGTTCTTCCAACGCCGGAACCTGCCGTGCGGAAACGGGTACGTAGACGGTGGACTGTTCGGCAACCTCTGCCTGTTCAGGCGCACTGCAGCCGTGGAGGGCGAATGCGGCCCCGAAGGCCGCAGTTAGTCCGACGTGTCTAAACCTCATGAATCCAGGCTAGCTCACCGCAGCTGTCGTCCAAAGCACAAAAAAAGGGCCGCCTTCGGCACACGTGCCGAAAGCGGCCAGGGTCGTCTCAATCGGAAAAGACCCTTTCGCGCTGCAATTCTATCGAGCGCACATGCGCATGCAGGAGCCTAGGCCCCCGCCGCCCGCACTGCACCCAGCAACGCACTCTGCCCATTTGTCGCCGCCGGGTCCCCTGCGGGGTCCGGCGCTCAACTGAAGGCTACCCAGTACGGTAGCCGCCAGAACGACAGCAACGGCAGCTAAGCGAATCATTCGCTTGTTCATCCTCATTACTCCGGGGAGGGTCTCCCGCCGAGGAAGATTTGCTTCCTTCGAGTGCAGGAGAACTGATGGAGGATGGCTGTTTCTTACTTACCTCTGGTGGGTTGGGTCTCCCTGACACAGGTTTGTGGGTTGGAAGAAGTGAATCATCGACTCTCGGTTACTGCCCCGATGCGGCGTCCGTGTCCGGCGCCGTGTCGAGGCCATCGCCGGGGTCTCCAGCCGATGATCCGGACAGCATCTGTTGGGTCTCGAACACGCCGTCATTGAGCGCGGCCGAGACAACCGTGATTTCGGATTCTTCAAGGACTCCCTCCCATACGCCCCCGATAACACCGCCTGGCTCGACCAACACGGTGTAAGGAACGACCGCCACCGCGAAGCCGACTGCAGCCGGATCTGCCGGTGCCCACAAGGGAAAGTCGACGTCGTGCTCGGTGACGTACTGCTGGGTGTCTTCCAGGGTGTTGAGCATCACGCCCACGAACGGCACGCCGCGTTCGGCGTACTCGCGTGAGAGCTCGCCCCATGCCGGAAGCATTTCCTTGCAGTAGGGACAGGTGGTTGTCAGAAACGCGATCACGCCCCCGCGAGATACGAGATCGGCCAACTCGGCCGTCTCACCCGCCAGGCCCACCACAGGCGTGTCCGGAATCGTGTCGCCGTCAGCAATCGAAATCTGGAGCGCCGTTGTTTCCTGCAGCGAGCTGAGTTGAGCATAGAGATCGGTGATCTCGGCGCTCAGCTCGCGGTTTTCCGCCGCAAGACTCCAGATGACGAACGCAACGCCTGCAGCCACCACGAGCATGAACGCACTCGACGCCCATTCGGATATACGGGCCTTGGACAAAGCCATTGCCTCCCGCGGTGCCCGCGCTGGGCGCCGACTCTTGGTTTACAGACTTGTTCGACACTGAGGTAAGAACCTTATTGGTTAACGCATAGGTCAGCTTGGTTAACGCATAGGTCAGCGGGTGTCAACGGTGTCCTCCGATCTCTTCGCGTGGCTTACAACGCATTTCGGACTTTTTATGATTCACCCAGTCAAATAACGGCTTCTAATGTCTTTTACTGACTATTCATGTCTTTTCCTGTCGCAATCCTGTTGACCCGACCGGATTGCGTCGGCGGCCCACACCGGTCAGCATGCGCGTCATGAAGAAGCCCATGATCGGAATCGCGTGTTTGATCCTCGGCACGGTTGTCGCCTGCGCGGGTGAAACCGAGGCGCCTGCCGCTCCTGAAACACTCGCGGCGGAAGCCCCGGCTACGCCGACCATCCTGGACAACCCGGCAGCGACCGACAGCACGGTTCCGCATTTGGGCGTCGGTGCGGACGACAGCCTCCTGATGTCATGGCTGGAGGCGGGCGATTCGACAACCCTGCGAGTGGCAAGGCTCGACCCGGCGACCGGCTCGTGGACGGCAGCGGAGTCGGTGTACTCAGCCCCTACCCTGTTCGCCAACTGGGCCGACTTCCCCTCGGTCGTCGAACTGACGGATGGCGCCCTCGTCACGCACTGGCTCGAGTACCTTGCTGAAGGACGGTACGCATACGGAGTGAAGCTGGCGCAACGCGACGCCAACGGCGTCTGGGGCGAACCGTGGCAGCCGCACGAGGACTCCTCGCCCGTGGAGCATGGGTTCGTCTCGCTCGCGGCGGCGGCCGACGGCGGCTATTCGGCGATCTGGCTCGACGGCACCGCCTTCGCCGACGGCAACAACGAGATGAGTGTCCGCGCCCGGCACTACGGCCCGGACGGAGCCGCGGGGAGCGAAGAAATTCTCGATCTCCGCGCCTGCGACTGCTGCCAGACCGGAGCTGCCTATCTTGGCGACAACCTCGTAGTCGTCTACCGGGACCGCTCCCCCGACGAGGTCCGTGACATCTGGACCGTACGCCGCACGGCCGAGGGGTGGAGCGAACCGCAACCCGTCGCGACCGATGGCTGGATGATCCCAGGGTGTCCGGTGAACGGCCCCTCGATTGTTTCGACAGGAGAAGACGACGGTGCGGTGATCTGGTTTGCGCTCGTCGATCAGGTCCCCGAGGTGAAACTGGCTTTCACACGCGACGGCGGTGCGTCGTTCGAAGACCCGATCCTGATTGAGCAGGGTTCGGACTCTGCGGCAACTCTGGGCAGGGTGGACGTCGCGTCTACACCCGACGGCACGCTCGTGGCTACCTGGCTCACCCAGGTCGGAGAGACCGCAGAGATTCGGTACCGCATCATCGAGGAGAACGCCACGCTCAGCGACGTACATGTCCTCGCCACAACAGGCGCCGAACGAGGTAGCGGCTTCCCCCGCGTCGAAGTGGTTGGGCAGCACGTGTTTTTCGCCTGGACCGACACCCTTGGCGACTCGCCGATGATCCGAACCGCGTCGATGCCGATCGCAGGGCTACCGGCGGCAAACCAGTAGCAGGTGCCCGACATGGACCTCGCGCAGGCTCTCGTACGCCTGATCGGATATCTCGGCGTCTTCGCGCTGGTGGGAGCTACGGGCCTGGGCGCTCGACTGTGCTCGGACCTCGGCGCGGCTTCCGAGCGGATGCGCGACCGAGCGCTGCACGTAGCAATCTTCGCGGCCCTGGTACTCATTGCCACGGCTCTGATCACCCTTCTGAACCAGACGTCGATGTTCTTTGGGGACGACGAGGGAGTCAACGCGGAGACGATCCGAACTATCGCCATGGAAACCGGGTGGGGTGCCGGTTGGCGCGTCCAGTTCGGTGCTGCGACCTTCGCCCTGATGGGAGCACTGCTCATTCGCTCCCGGCGCATGTTCGGGTGGCCTGTGCTTGGAGTCGGCGCAATAGCGGCTGCAGCTGCCCAGAGCCTCACCGGCCACGCCTTCGAAGGAAGCTGGCTATCGGTGAAGGTGCTGGCCCAGGCGATCCATGTGGTCGCCGGCTCGCTCTGGATCGGCTCGCTGCTCGTGATTGTTGTCGCTGTAATGCGGCATGAGTCCGACGACGACACGATCGCAACCGTCGTCGACCGCTTCTCGCCAATTGCAGTGATCAGCGTCGCTGCGCTCGCTGCCTCGGGAGCATTGAGCAGCTACTTCAACCTGGCCAGTCCAGTCGATCTGATCTCCACCGCCTACGGCCGGGTCCTTCTCGCCAAGATTCTGGCGTTCGGTGCAACCGGAGCCCTCGGGTTCACCAACTGGCGCAAGATCCGCCCCCATCTTGGAACCAAGCCCGGCACAGCAAGACTGCGCCGGGTCGCTGCGGTGGAATTGGCTTTCGCCCTCGCAGTACTCGTTCTCACGACCTACCTCGTGGTTCTACCGCTGCCGGCCTGGGGCATCTAGAGCGTCCGGATCTGTCGCTATCGGTGCCATAATGGCGCTGCCCCGCCGATCCCCGTTTCCCGCGAGCCCGCCGTGCAGTTCCGACGCCGTACATCGTGGACCGCACTCCTGCTCTTGGCCGCCGTTGGTCTCGCCGGAGTCCGCCCCCTCGGCGCCCAGGAACGCCAACGCCCGATTAGCCCTCGATTGGGCTCCGTCGGCGGTGCCGTTCTCGAAACCGACGGCACCCCGGTTCCCGGCGTCACGGTGAAACTCGCGGGGCCCGCGCCACGCAGCACCGAGCGACACGTAACGGCCGACAGCGAAGGCAAGTTCCGGTTTCGTGAACTTCGACACGGCGACTACCGTCTGCGTGTGGAACTGCCGGGTCTCCAGGCTCCCGGGTCGGTATCTGTGGTCGTACTCCCAGGCCAGCACATCGAGACCAACGTGGTGCTGAGTCTGTTTGCGTACGAAGTGGCACTGGATGTCGTGGCCCGGTCGGAGGATGCGCCGCAGACTATCGACACTGACTCCACCGCAGATCGTAGAGAGCTCACGAACCGCGAACTCACGCGTCTGCCATTGCCCGTGGAACAGGTCCTGGATGCGCTCCCCGTCTTCCCCGGCGTCGTGCGCGGACCGAACGGGTTGATCAGTATCGGAGGCACGCTGCCCACGGATTCTGTATTCCTCTTTAACGGAGCCGATCTGATGGATCCGTTTACCGGCAGGTATCGCCTGCAGCTGCCGCTGGAGTCAGTCGAAACCATGACGTTGGAGTCAGGCGTCAGTAGTGCCGATTACGGCGACCGGCTGGGCGGCGTGGTCAACGTCACGACAGCAGAGGCCGGACGCAACTGGGACACCGAGGTTGCCAGTCCGATGCCGCGACCTTGGATCGAGGACGGACGCTTCAAGGGAATTCGGCGTTTTACGCCGCGCGTACGCATCAGCGGCCCGCTCGCGCCGGACGTGACGATGTCGCAGTCGGTGGGCTACCGATACGAACGCGAACGGGTCTTCGATACCCCGGACGAACGAGGCGACCACACGATTGTTCAGCAGTGGCAATCGCTCACTCAGTTCGACTGGCAGGTCGATGAGCAGAACGACGTCCGATTCATGTTGCTCGGCACGCCTGATCAGGAGTCGGGGGCCGGCCTTTCAGGACTGACGCCTATCGAGTCCACGAGTGAAGTCGATCACGGGACGATCGCCCTGGTCGGCAACTACCAGCACCGTTTCGACGCTCGAAGCTTCTTCGACACCACGGTGCAGTTCAATCGACAGAACGCCGAGGTATCGCCGCGCAACATCTCGGGCGGCTCGTTCGAGATGTTCCCGGACCACAACGATGGCGCGGCATTCAACACGCAGCGCCGCCGCTCTCTCCACTGGCAGCTCAAGACGGTCTTCAACCGCGTATTGGGCGAAGGCGACGGCACCCACCTTCTCAAGGCCGGCGCCGAGATCCACCAGATGAATCTCGAGGGTAGCTACGCCAACGCCCCGATCCGAATCTACGACGAGAACGGCAATCTGCGGCGCCTCATCGAGTCGGGAAAGCTGGCGCCCACCTCATCGTCGGTCGACGATCAGACCGGCAACAAGTGGGAAGCCGCGCTGTTCGTGCAGGATCGCTGGCGCCCGTCCAACAAGTTCTGGATAGATCTCGGCATCCGGGCCTCGCACGACTCGGCCGTCACCGGTGTTCGACTCGCGCCACGGTTTGGAGCTGCGTGGGACCTCACGGGCGACGGCAGGACCCTGCTGAAAGGCTCGTTCGGCGTCATGCACCGACGCGTCTATCTCGCCGAACAGTTCTGGGATCTCTTCCCGACCCGCGTCGAGACACGCTGGGATGCCGAGGGCAACGGTGAGCGGGTCTTCCTCCCGATGCGGCGCCCGCAGAACCTCAGATCGCCGAAGGCCCTGATCTGGAGCGCTTCTGCCACGAGACGACTCGGCTCGCGGCTCACTGCCCACGTCTCCTACACGGAGCGACACACTCGGGATCAACTGGTTTTCGAGCGCAATCCGCACACTCCCGAGCGGCTGATTCCCGGCATCGAAACTTCGTTCGAGATTCCGGCGGATGCGGGTATCTTCCTGACTAACAACGGGCGTGGTATCTCCCGGCAGTTCGAACTCACCGCGAACCTGAGAGTGGGACAGCAAGACCAGCTCTTCGTCTCCTATGTGACCTCGAGCGCGGAGGGACACCTGAACGATTTCTCGCTCGTTGCCTCAGATCAGCCGGAAGCGGTGCTGCGCGATAACTTCCGCACCGTGATGGCTCACGATGTGCCAAACCGTGTTGTCCTCTGGGGAACGTTCCATCTGCCCTGGGAGATCATCGCTTCGCCGTCCATCGAGTGGCGCAACGGACTTCCCTGGAGCAGCCTCGATGTGTACAGGGATTACGCTGCCGATCCGAACGATCGCCGATTCCCGGACTACTTTTCGCCCGACCTGCAGGTCACGAAAGTGTTCCGCGTCGCGGGGATACCGTTCCGCGCCGGAGTCCTGGTCACCAATTTCATATTCAGGGACAACCCGCGCGACGTGATCTCCGTGGTGAACAGTTCGCGCTATGGCGAGTTCCTCAACAAGGTGCCGTCCCGCGTCCGGTTCCGGTTCCTGGCAACTTTCTGAGCCGGTTATCATCAAGAGGTCCAGCCCTCCCTCTCTCTTTGGGACAAACACTTGAACGATTCCGACGTGCCGCAGGTGAACCTCAACGAGATCAGCGGACAGCTGGAGATCGACTATCCCGCGCGCTGGATCTACAAGGTCATCGGCAACGATGAGCCCTCGGTGCGCGAGGCGGTACTCGAAACGGTGGACGCACCCGACGTCACCATCGAGCTGTCCAATACGAGCCGGTCGGGCAAGTACATCTCGATCAACGTCGAAGTCACGGTGCAGGACGAAACACAGCGCCAGGGCCTCTACGAGGCGCTGCGGCAGCACCGGGCCGTACGCATGGTGCTCTAGCGGTGCGAATAGCGCTGCTGTCCGACGTGCACGCCAATCTGCCGGCGCTCGAAGCTGTTCTCGCGGGCATTGATGCGCTTGGCATTGAGTCCGTCTACCACCTCGGCGACCTCGTGGGATACGCGCCCTGGCCCAACGAGACCGTACGCCTGATCCGCGAGCGAGCGATCCCCGGCGTGGCCGGCAACTACGACTCTACCGTCGCGACCGACCACGATCACTGCGGGTGCAAATACGAGGACGAATACCAGGCCGAGCTGTCACACCAGAGTTTTGAATGGACCTGCGCCAACACGGAAGTCGACGCGAAGGCGTTCCTTGGGCAGTTGCCGTTCCGGCTCGATATCCGGCCGGCCGGTGGGCACGGGAGTGGCATGCGGGTTTGCCTGGTGCACGGCACACCGACGCTAAACACCGTGTATTGGACCGAAGACCGCTCCGATTCCTTCTGCAGGAAGATGGCGGAGCGAGCACGACTGTCGGCAGGCGACCTGATCGCGTTTGGGCACACCCACAAACCCTGGCACCGCGAACTCGACGGCATTCACTTCGTGAACACGGGCTCCGTGGGGCGTCCGAAAGATGGTGACTCGCGCGCCGGATACGTCGTGCTCGACCTCTCGACAGACGTGCCTGTCGTGCAATTCCACCGAGTCGACTACGACGTCGACCGGGCCGCAGAGGCAATCACCGAGAGCACTCTTCCCGATGCTTTCGCGGAGTACCTGCGCACCGGCGGGCAGGCGCTCAGGGCACCAGGCGACGCCTAGGCCGCTTCCTCCACCGGCTGGCCGACGAAGCGTGCCACGCAGTAGAGGATCCCTGCGCCGCCGAGCATCCCGACCCACCATGGCATGCCGAAGCCGGCCGGTAGAGTGCCTACCAGTACGGCAACGGCTCCGACAGTTACCGCGTAGGGCAACTGCGTTCTGACGTGCGCGATGTGATCGCAGCCCGACGCCATGGACGAGAGGATCGTCGTGTCGGAGATCGGGGAGCAATGGTCACCCATCACCGCCCCGGCCAGCACGCACGAGACGGCCGAGTACAGGACGTGCATCCCCGCGGCGGGATCTGGCGTTGCAGAAAGGACCGCCCAGACTAGCGGCACCACGAGCGGCATCAGGATCCCCATAGTCGACCAGCTGGAGCCCGTCGCGAACGCTGTCGCGGCGGCCAGCATGAACACGATCGACGGCACGAAGCCCGGGTGGAGCCAGTCACCAAGGACCGTCACCAGATACTCGGCCGTGTGCAGCTGCGTTGACACCGCGGCGAGCGACCAGGCGAGCACCAGAATGATCATCGCGTAGAACATCGATTTGATGCCGGCGTACCAGGCGTCCACGACCTCGTGAGCCGTGAGGATGCGCTGGCCGACGCTCAATAGCGCTGCCACCACCGTGGCCAGAATCGAGCCCCACATCAGCCCGAGGTACGAGTCAGAGCTGCCGACGATGTCTCGGAGGTTGTCTCCCGAGCCCGTCACATAGAGCGAGATCATCACCGTGCCCACCAGCACTGCGATCGGAATGACCGCATTGAAGGCCCGCACCGGCCTGCCCTCTTTGAGCCTCATCTCCTCGGATTCCGCCCCCGCCGCCTCGTCGACGTCAGCATCGGGGCCAAGCACGTGTCCTGTCGTTCGCGCTCGGCGCTCGGCCGCCAACATCGGTCCGTAGTCACGGCCCATGGACGCCAGCGTGAACACCATGAACATCGTCAGGAACGGATAGAAGCTGTACGCCACCGAGTTGAGAAAGATGGAATACGCCGCCTCGTTCAGGTCCGGTATCCGTGCCACAACGCCATCGATTAGCCCGACTTCGTACCCGATCCACGTGGTAACCAACGCCACGCAGGCCACCGGCGCCGCCGTGCAATCAACGATGTAGGCGAGTTTCTCTCGCGAGATGCGCAGCCGGTCGGTGACCTGGCGCATCGTGTTGCCGACAACCAGTGTGTTGGCGTAGTCGTCGAAGAAGATCGCAACGCCCAGAAGTCCAGCGGAGACTTGCCCGCGACGCGAATTCGTCGCGAGCTTCACAATGTGATTCACCACCCCCTGCATGCCGCCGTTCTTCATGATGATGCCGACCGTTCCGCCGACCATGAAGGAGAACAGGAGGATCTGTGCGTAGCTGGTCGTTGTGATCGCTCCGAGCACGTAGATCTGGTACGTGTCGAGCACTCCACGAAGCAGGGCTGTCGGGCCGAAAGGCGCAACGACGTCGCCGCCAACAGTCACGACCAAGGCTGCTGCGCCAACCCAGAGACCCACGAAGAGCGCCACGATGACCTGTTTGAACATCAACGCGATGGCGATCGCGAGCAATGGTGGAACGATCGACAGCCAGGCGGGCAGCACTCGAGCTGTCTGCACCGCCGTCACCGCGACGTCGTCCCAGAGCTGCAACTCCGCGGTCCCGGACGACGGAGCCACGACGTCGCGAAACACCGCGATGAAGCCATCACCGTCGGGAAGAACGTCCGCCGCGTAGTCGACGCTCTGCCCGTCCTGGGTGACTCGGAGCGTCAGCGAACCGAGTCGATCTTCGGGTCCGGCGGCAAACACCTGAACCGGCGTACCCGTCAGCAGGGCTATCGAGCCCGACGTCAGCTCATAGTCGTCCTGAGCCAGCGCCGACGCAGGCACCAACGCAGCGCCACACACAAGAACAGTCAGCGCGATCAGGGTCCGGGATGACCGACGCACGGAACACAGTGGGCTGGCGATAGCGTTGCTCCGGATTCGACATGGGCTTCGGGACGGCGACTATAGCGCATCCAGTTCACGCGTTAGCCGGATGCAACCGTGCTGGTGAACGTGCCTAGAAGCTGAAAACCAGGGCAGCCGAGAGCTCGAAGTTGTGGACCGTCACGTCCTGGTCGAGTCCGATCGCCTCGGCGACGGCCGGATCCAACGCGTCGAGCTTGATCGGTGTGATGTGATCGCGGAGGTCACCGCGCACGCCGATTTTTCCGAGGCCAATCTTGAGCCCTGCACCGAGGTAGTAGCCCATTCGCCCATACGAGGCCGCGCCATCGATGCCCCAGCCGATTCGGTGATAGCCGATGCCGCCCGCCACGAACGGTGCGATGGGACCCGGGAAGATCTTGAGAATGGCGCCTGCCTCGGCATACGTGAAGCGCGCGCTGAACTCGCCCTCGGTATCGGCGAGCACCTTGGAACCGACGGTGGCGAGAGTCCCCTCGAACTCTGCGATCAGTGCGCCAATTGAAAAGCGCGCCCCGTAGAACATTCCATCAGCGAAGCCGATCTCTTCCGAAGGTCCAACAAGCGGAACAGAATCGAGCACATCGTCGCCCAAGAAACGTCCGACCGTGAGGGCAAGTTCCTGCCCGAAGGCGCTCTGCGCCGGCACCAGCACTGCCGCGAGCACCAACATTCCGAGGACCCCAGATCGAGCACGCACAGCAAATCCCATCGATCAGTTCTCCCGACCGGATGACCGGTCGCGCCCCCGCGAAACTTCGTACACCCCACACCATTGTTGCTGAGTCGGTCTCTGCCCGCTACGACGATCCGCTACATTAGCGCCGAAAACCCGCTCTGCTCGAGGATATCGATATGTCTCAATCGCGCCGCCGCCTGCTGGCGACCAGCTTCGCGACCTTCATCCTGCTCTTCGCTCAGCAACCTGGTGTCGGTGCGCAGCAAGCTCCGCCAGCGGTGGATCCTCGGATCTATGACCTCGTAGATGCAGTGTCGGCCGACAGGATCGAGGCCGATATCCGCACGCTCGTCGGGTTCGGCACACGCCACACCATGTCCGACACGGAATCAGACACGCGCGGCATCGGCGCAGCGCGGCGCTGGATCAAGGCGCAATACGACGAGATCTCTGCCGCATGTGGCGACTGCCTCGACGTGACTTTCCAGAGCTATGTGCAGGAAGGGAACCCGGATTCAAGGATCCCCGTCGACACCGAGATCGTGAATGTCCTCGCTGTGATCCGCGGCTCGGTGCATCCGGATCGCTACGTCGTCATGAGTGGCGACATCGACTCACGCGTCTCGAACGGTGGCGACTACGAATCCGACTCGCCCGGCGCCAACGACAACGCCTCCGGCATGGCGGGGGCGATCGAAGCGGCGCGAGTGCTCGCCGGAATGGAATTCGGCTCGACGGTGGTGCTGGCGGGGCTATCCGGCGAAGAGCAAGGGCTCTTTGGCGGGCGCCATATGGCGGAGGTCGCACAGGCCGAAGGCTGGACGATCGCTGGCGTGCTCAACAACGACATGATCGGCAATATCGAGGGTGTCGACGGCGTCATCGAGAACAACACCTTCCGCGTCTTCTCCGAGCCGACTCCAGCCAACGAATCCGATCGAGCGCGAGGCATGCGCCGGTTCGCGGGCGGCGAGGTCGATGGCAACTCCAGGCAGCTCGCTCGTTACGTGGCGCGCATGACCGATCTGTATCTGACAAACCTGGAGGCGATCATGATCTATCGCCTCGACCGCTTCGGTCGCGGTGGTCACCATCGTCCGTTCAACGACCTCGGCTTCCCCGGGGTGCGGATCATGGAGACGCACGAAAACTACACGCGCCAGCATCAGGATCTCCGCACGGAGAATGGCATCGCCTACGGCGACGTCATCGAGGGCGTCAACTTCGACTACGCCCGCAAACTCACCGGGGTCAACGTGGCCTCGCTGGCCGCGTTGGCGTGGGCGCCTCCAAAGCCGGCCGAAGTCAGCATCGCTGGTGCCGTGCGGCCTTCGACGACGCTCCGCTGGACGGCGGTGGATTCACCGCTGCTGGCCGGCTACAAGATCTACTGGCGCGACACCACAGCGCCGCAGTGGCAGCGCTCGCGATGGATCGGCGACGGCAACGCCTGCTCCGTCGAAGTCCCTGCCGGCGATGCCTGCCGCGAGTTCACTCTCGAGGGCCTCGTGATCGACAACTACCTGTTCGGGGTCGCCGCCGTCGGTCAAGATGGCAATGAAAGCGTCGTGGCGTTCCCGGGATTGTCACAAGCGCTGTCGCCGTCCCGGCGCCGGTGAACCGCGCCTTATGAGTCACCTCGCCGCATATGTAGGTCCGGCGCGCCCAATTGCGGACGCGCTGAAGGCGCAGACCGATGCCGCGACTCAGGGGGCAACCGGCGGCGGCGTGGTGTGGTGGCCGGCGGACGAGGAGCTTCCGCTCCGGTGTGTCACGAGCTCCGATCCTGCCGTCGACGCCAACCTGGCGAGCCTCGCGCCAAGGCTCTCCGGGCAGACGATCATTGCGAGCATCCGGACACCTGGCAAGGGCAAGATGCCTGCCGCTGCGTCCCCCTTCGAACTCGATGGCGTGGCGGGCATGCATGAGGGATTCATGGGCCGCTTTCGAGAGGTCACCGCCGCTCGCTGCATCGCAACGCTACCCGAGGAACTCGTGGGCGCCATCGACGTACTCGACGAATCCAAGGCGATCTTCCTTCTCGCCATCGCTGCGCGCCGCGAGGATCCTGACCTTTCACTCGCGGACGCTCTCGTCGGAGCGGTCGGCACCGCCGCCCGGATCTGCGCGGATGCGGCAGCCTACTGTTCGCTCAACGTGGTACTCGCCCGGCGTGACGAAATTGTCGGCCTTCGCTTTGCGCGAGGTGTGGAGCCCACCGAACTCTGGTACCGGGGAACGGGAGAAACAGCGCCGGGTCTCTGGTTGGCTAACTCCCCTATGGACGATGAAGACGGTTGGGAGGTCCTTCCGGCCGATCACCTTGTCCGCGTCACCTCCGAAGGCGCCACGGTACGACCAGTGAGAATCGAACGTTGAGTTCGCTACCAGAGACACTCCGCGAAACGCTCAGCGGACTCCTCGGCGACCGGTTCACCGACGCCGAAGCGGTGCGTGATCACCACGCAGCTGGCGAAGGGTGGAACCTTCCGGTCCGTCCCGCTGCAGTCTGTTTCCCGATGAGCACGGAAGAGGTATCAGCGGTCGCGGCAGCGTGCGCTACCGCCGATGTGCCGATGGTGCCGTTCGGAGCAGGCTCTTCGCTCGAAGGACACGTCGCACCCACCACGGCCGCCGTTACCGTCGACCTGTCGCGCATGAACGCGATCATTGACGTCAGCGTCGAGGACCTCGACTGCCACGTGCAGGCTGGCGTCACGCGCGAGCAACTCGAAGGGGCGCTGCGCGACTCAGGCTTGTTCTTCCCGGTCGATCCGGGGGCCGACGCAACGATTGCCGGCATGGTTGCGACGGGTGCCTCCGGCACAACGACGGTTCGCTATGGGGCCATGCGCGAGAACGTACTTGGCCTCACTGTCGTACTCGCCGATGGCCGCGTCTTCCACACCGGCGGCCGCGCGCGAAAATCGTCGGCGGGCTACGACCTCACACGCCTGTTCATCGCGTCCGAGGGAACACTCGGCTTCATCACGGAGATTCGACTCCGGGTCCGCGGCATTCCCGAGGCAGTCTCAGCCGCGGTGTGTCAGTTCCCATCAGTGGCCGGCGCCGTGGAATCGGTCATTGAGGCGATTCAGATCGAATTGCCATTGGCGCGTTCCGAACTTGTGGATGCCGTGCAGATGCAGGCGTTCATCGACCACGAGGGTCTGGTGGAGTACGAGGCGCAGCCAACGCTGATGCTCGAGTTTCACGGCACGGAGAACGCCGTGCGCGAGCAGGCTGAGCAAATGGCCGAGATCTGCGGCGGACACGGCGGCACTGGGTTCCGATGGGCGACTCAACAAGAGGACCGCACGCGGCTATGGCGAGCCCGTCATCGGGCCTACTTCGCGGCCATGGCCATGGGTCCGGGTCGGAAGGCGATGGTCACCGACGCCTGCGTACCGATTTCGCGACTCGCCGAGTGCATCGAGGCCACGCGCGTCGATCTGGATGAATCCGGCCTGATCTCCCCGATCGTTGGCCACATCGGAGACGGAAATTTCCATTGCCAGATTCTGGTCGACCCCGACGATGAGGCGGAGGTCGGCAGCGCTCGCGCTTTCGTGTCACGGCTCGCCGCGCGGGCAATCGCGATGGACGGCACCTGCACGGGTGAGCACGGAGTAGGGCTCAACAAGATCGCCTACGTCGAACGCGAACACGGCGCCGCGGTTGATGTGATGCGCGCGATCAAACTCGCGCTGGATCCTCAGCGCCTCATGAATCCGGGCAAGGTCCTCCGCTTCGAGGACTAGTCAGACACCTGCGCGCAGGCTCGTGCGAGACGCTCCAGCCCCTCGGCGACCTCCGCCTCCGTGATGAGCAACGACGGACCGATACGCAGCACCTGTCCGTGCAGCCCGCCGAGCCCCACAAGAGCACCCTCTTCGCGAGCCGCACCGAGCAACGCCGCCGCGCGAGCGCCGTCTGGCCTCTTCGACTTCGGGTCCTCGACGATCTCCACTCCGATCATCAGGCCCAGGCCGCGCACCTCCCCGATCCATTCATGGCGATCCTGCAACTGCCGCAGACCCTCCATGAACTGCGCACCACGCGCAGTCGCGTTGGCAGGAGCCTCTTCGCGAGCCAGGACATCGAGCGTGGCGCTGGCGGCAGCCATGCACACCGGATTCCCGCCAAACGTCGAGATCGTTTTCGCGGTCCAGGACGCCGCTACGTCCGGCGTGGCGATAGTCGCGGCCACGGGATAGCCGTTGGCCACGCCCTTCGCCATGACCATGATGTCGGGTTCCACGTCCCAGTGCTCGATGCCGAACCAGTGATCACCGGTCCGGCCAAAGCCCGCCTGCACCTCGTCGATGATCAGTAGCCCGCCGAACGATCGGATCATCTCAGCCGCGCGCTGGAAATAGCCACGCGGCGGGACGATGTAGCCGCCCACGCCGAGAATCGTTTCCGCGATGAAGGCAGCCGGCTTCCCTGTCGTGGTCGTGCTGATCACGTCCTCGAGTTCGCTCATGTAGAAGTCGACGAGCTCCTCCTCGGAGCCGTAGTCAAACGGCGCACGATACGGATAGGGAGCGGACACCTGCGTGATTCCCGCGATCCGTCGGCCGAGCGGGCGCCACGAGGAAAGCGCCGTCAGATCCTGGGCCAGAGCGCTCCTTCCGGAGTAACCATGGCGCAGGCTCACGATTTCCGAACGACCGGTGTGGCAGCAGGCCAACGTGATGGCGGTTTCGATGGCCTCGGTTCCGCTGTTGGTGAAGTACGTCTGGCGTAGATCCCCTGGCGTGATCTCGGCGAGCCGCTCGGCCACGCGCGCCTGCGGCTCGGTTACGTAGAGCGACGACGTGTGGCCGAGTTCGCTCGCCTGCGCCCTCACCGCTTCCGTCACATCGGGATGGCAGTGGCCAACCGACGTCGTGAGGATGCCGGCGAACAGGTCGAGGTACTCCCGACGGTCGGCGTCACGGAGTCGGACACCGTCGGCTGCAACGGGAATGAGTGGGTCCGCGTAATAGGTCGACAGGCATGGAAACAGGTAGTCGCGCTGCAGCTGCTTGATGTCGTCGCGCGCCGTGCCGGTCGCGATCTCCACTTCGGTCATCGATGCCCTCCGGCAGTCCTTGGGTACAGGCGCCATCACATGGAGGGCAAGGGTAGACGGCCAACCAGACGGAGGCGAGTTGCCGGAAGCAATCGCTAGGCGCTAACCGTCCGCGGACGTCTGGATCGGAAGACGAACAAGAGAATGATCAACGCAGCCACGAAAGCGACGACCGGTAGGAAGATCGCGAGCACAGCTCCCGTGAAGCTAACCGCGTCCTCGCCGGCGCTCAGGAACGGCGTCGCCAACCCTGCTGTGGCGCCAGTCGACACCAAGCGTGTAGTCGCTTTCGCTGCATGAACGCCACCGGCAACCGACGCGCCCAGGATCACGCCCACAACGGTGGCCGTCACAGGTTCGAGGCTCGTGAGCGGCGAAGCTGCTGCCAGTGCGCCCGCCACCGGTCGCGCAAGTGTTCCGACCACATCCAGCGTGTGATCAACAACGGGAATCTTGTCGCCCAACACCTCGAGCACCACGGCCACGCCGAAAACGATGAGTGCGGCATCAGATGACATCCACGTGAAGCGCTCACCCAGGGCCACGACATCGAACCGAGCGGCGGTTCCGAGAACAAGGAGCGGTAGGAACGCACGGAGCCCAGCGCTCGCGGCGAGCCCCGTCCCCATCATCGCCTGCCAGATGACTTCCGCCATGTGTCTCCTCCCTGCTGATGCTTGAAAGGACGCAGCAACGTCCCTTCATTGGGCCACGCCATAACTACGCACGGCGGGCCCGCCTGGTTTCGTGCTAGCCGGTCAGACTCGGCGCCCGCTGAAGGCCGTCGGCGATCGCCTCGCTGATCTCCGACAGAACTTCCGGCGCATCCGCGTACTTCTGATTGATCTCGAGTTCGATTCCGACGAACTGATCGGGCTCATACCGCCGACGCATCGCCGGCAAAATCCCGTCAGCCGTACCGCTGTAAGGCCGGTTGAACCAGGTGGTGTACTCGGTGGCCTCGTCGAGATGGTCGCGAAGGTCCGCGCACGCTCGGCGCTCGATTCCCCAGGCGGGATCGTGCAACAGTCCGATATCGTTCCCCCGGACGTTCCCCGCAAGAGCCGGTGTGAACGTATGTACGCATACGTGCACGCAGCGACCGTGCGCCTCGATCAGCACGTCTGCGGCTTCGATCACGCGATCGCGGTACGGGCGGTAGTAGCGATTGACTCGATCCTGGACCTGAGTGTCACCGAGTCCATAGTTGAACGGAATCCGGTGCCCATCGGAAACCTGCCGGATCAGCATTCGGTTCCCGACCGTGCGATTCAGGTCGACCACCAGGCGTGAATACTCGCCTGCAATGAGTTCGGCGTCGAAACGTCTGGCGATCGTCGATGCGATCGGCAGGGCACCGGGATCCCAGGCGATATGACGGGCCAGCAGATCGTCGGGAAGTTGCAGTTCAGCCGGCAGCGCGTTCGACGCGTGCTCGCACGTCAACCAGAACCTGTTTGGCGAGTTCCCGCACCCTTTGCCCTCCCACATCGCGCAACCGCCGCTCCCCCACGGAACGATCATCGCTACGGTCGGGTATTGTAGCCGCGGCGCCGGGAGGTGGTAGTTTGCGGCTGGCAATGGTCATTCAGCGGTTCCGTCCTAGTTTTGGCGGGCAGGGCGTACAGGTGGAATCGCTGTGCGCGGCGCTTGCCCAGCGCGGCGTTCGATCGACGGTCTTCACGGCGATGCCCGAGAAAGGGGCGCCTGAGGAAGAACGGTTCGATGGCTACGACGTGCGTCGGATATCAACGGATCTGCGCGGCCAGTGGGGACACTGGCCCTCGTTCGGCGCGCGAACCTATCGAGCTCTACGAGCTCACCATCCGGACCTCGTACACGTTCACGGGGTCACCGACGGCCTGTATGGCTCGTGGCTCTACTGTCGACGGGCACAACGCCCGCTGGTGTTCGAGATGGCCCTGATGGGGGTCGACGATCCCGACGCCATGGACGCCAATCCGGCTGCGCTCCGTTGGCTCCGCAAGCGCATGTACCGAGGCGCCGACGCTTACGTGGCGATGTCGCGAGCTTTCGAGCCTAGCTATGCCCGCGCCGGACTTCCGGCTGAACGTTTCCACGTGATCCCTCAGGGGGTCGACCTCGCTCGATTCACGCCAGCCGACACCGCCACCGCAGCACGCGCCCGACATCAACTCGGATTGGCCGATGTCGGTCTCGTCGTGGCGTTCGTTGGCTCACTGATAGAGCGCAAGGGCATCGACGTTCTGCTGCGGGCATGGCCCGAAGTACGGCGAAGCTCACCGAGTGCGCAATTGCTCCTTGCCGGTCCGGGCAGCCCGGACGAGCCCGCGGCCGCAGCAGCGTGGGCCGAGCTGTCCGAGGCCGACCAAGACAGCGTCGTGATGTCCGGCCGCGTCGATGCGATCGAAGTCGCATCGCAGGCGGCCGACGTCTTCGCCTTCCCAACCCGACGCGAAGGATTCGGCACGGTGATCGTCGAAGCGATGGCCGCTGGACTGCCATGCGTCGTCGCCGAGCTCCCTGGCATCACGGATTTCATCTATGCACACCCGGCACCGGGCATCGACGCCGTGGGTGCCCAGACAGACGGCATCGTGGTGCCGCAAGATTCCCCCGAGGTTCTGGCAAGGACCCTCGGTGGGCTGTTGGCCGATACCAACCTCCGCAGCACGATTGGCGCCGCCGCCCGACAGCGGGCACGTTGGTTTGATATCGGTGGCATCGCTGACGCCTACGTCGAGCTCTACAGCCAGCTTGGAGGCCAGCCTTGAGCTCCTCGGCGAATCCACCTGGGCCGCTGCTCGAGCGCGCCGCACGCTCCGCTTTCTGGAACGCGACGCTACTGCCGCTGATCACCATCTTCAATCTGGTTGCGGCCATCGTCATCCGACGCTATTTCGGACTTCAGTCCGGCCAATACGACGTGATGTTGGGACTCGTGAACTCCTGGCTGATGTGGAGCGGGCTCGGGTTGCCCGCGGCGATCACGCAGTTTGCGGGTCAACTCGAGGCCGACGGCGGCCGCCGGGCACTTCAGGCGTTCTTGGCGCGTATTGCCGGCGCCCGGATCGCGCTCCTGGTGCTGCTCTTGGTCCCGGTCAACCTGTTCGCTGAGCCACTCGCCCAGCGCTTGGCACTGGGCGACGCCGGCGCGCTACTGATTCATCTCGCGTCAGTATGGGCGTTGTTTCGCGCGGCCAACGATCTCGTCACGAAGTCGCTGCAGGCGCTACTGCGCCATCTCGCCGCCAACCTGCTGCTCCTCGCTCAGGCAGTCGGCTCCGCCTTCGCGGTCGTGCTCGTGGTCCGGAATGATGGCGCCATCTCGACCGTCATTGTGGGACTGATCTGCGTGGCCACTGTGTTGGCCGCCTTGGGGTTCCTTCACGTGCAACGGTCCGTTCGCACCGCGAGCCCGGCAGACGCGGACGTTGCCTCGGAGATCCCCGCCATCAGGCGCGTGAGTCAGTTCTCGACTTTCATGTACGGCCTGAACTGGCTCCAGTACTTCGCGTCGCCCGCTTTCGCCAGTCCGGCCATCGCGGCCGTCACGGGACTCGCCGCTCCCGTGGCTCTGTTCAACGTCGGCGTCCAATTGCCTCAGATGGCGATTGTGCTCGTACTTGCGGGGCTGCAAGGGCTCTATCGACCCCTCTTTTCGCGGCTGGTGAAGGGCGACCCCGCTCAGCTTCGGAACGCGTTCGTTGAGATCACGAAACTGCAGTCCCTCGTTCTCCTACCAGCCGGCATGGGACTGGTGGTGATGGCCGACTGGTACATCCCGATCATGTTCGGCGATGAGTACATGGCGGCCGCTGAACTCACGCGAGTTCTCGCCGTACTCCTCACCTGCGAGGCGCTCTTCAACCTCGGCGGGATCATCCTGACTGCGGATCATCGCTATCGCGCGGTCGCCTGCGCGGAGAGCGCCCGTCTGGTGGCCGCCGCGGTCTTCGTCTATCTCGCCGCACAGGGCAACCTGGTCGCAGCAGCAGCGGCTTTTGGCGGCGGGCGAGCGACGGCTTCCGTGCTCGCTTACTGGTCCGGTCGCCAACGCTACGGGCTGCGTTTTCCCATGGCCTTCCTGGCCCGCGCAGCAATGCCAACGCTGGTGATGGGGTTGGCGCTATGGCAGATCAGAGGCACTCTGGAGTCCACGCTGGTATCCGCTATCGGCGTCACGCTACTCGGAGCGCTGATCGTCGCGATCTGCACAAAGTTGTTCCGAGTACTGGGCCCCGCGGAAATCGACCTGATCGAACGTTCGCGACTCCCGGCGGGCCGCCACCTGGTGCGTTGGCTACGATGAACGAGCCAGCAATAGGCCGCCGCCGCTAGAGCAGGCGCGCGATCGTCCGGGCGTGCAAACGGACTGCGCCGCTCGTCCCGATCTCGACCTCAGCCGGTTCGCGCAGCCCCGTATCAAGCGCCGAACCGACCGCGACGAAGGCGGAATCAGGAAGGCGACGCCGCGCATCACGGGTGAGGAAGTGGTAGTAGCCAGGCGCCACGCCTACTTCCACTTCGAATCCATCTCCGCCCTTCTCGGCACTGATCGTGTAGCGACTCGGCGTGAACATCGGGTCGCTATCGAGCGCCTGCACGACGCGGAGCTGAAAAGTGTCGCCTTCCGGCGTGGTGTGCTCGTGAGCGTTCATTCGCTGTCCTCTGCTTCAAGTACGTCCTGGACCCATGCGAGTCCGCGCATCATGTTTGGAAAACCAAGAGTCGTTGTGGCCATCAGCACAGCATGAACAATCTCGTCGTGTGATGCGCCTGCCGCGAGCGCCTTGCGGGTATGCGACCGAGTAGCGCCCGACGTGCCCGCCCCGATCGAGATCCCGAGCTTAACCAGTTCGGCCGTCTTCGGATCGAGCGGCCCCGCTTCCTTGCAGGCTTTCGCAAGATCCTGGTAGGCCGCGCCGACGTCTGGATAGCGTTCGATGAACCGCGTGTAGAACTTCGGAATGCCGCCCATGACTCAAACCTCCGCGCTGTAGCCGCGCTCCGCGAGGAGAGCGAGAAATTCATCTTCGTCCAACACTGGCACGCCAAGGCTCTCGGCCTTGGCCGCCTTGGAGCCGGGGTTCTCGCCCACAAGGACGAAGTCTGTCTTGCCGCTGACCGAGGAGGTCACGCGCGCGCCGAGATCACTCAGGAGCGCACCCGCCTCCTGGCGGCTCATGCGCGAGAGCGTGCCGGTGATGACGAACTTCTCGCCCTCTAAGATCTGCGCCTCCTCGCTCTTCTCCACCTGCGGATCGATTCCCAACGCCACGAGCCGCTCCACAATCTCTCGATTTCGCGCCTGACCGAAGTACTCTCGAACGTTGTGAGCAACACGGGGACCCACTTCGTGGACGCCCGTAAGAGTCTCCTCGTCGGCTGCCATCAGCGCGGCGATACTTCCGAACTCATTCGCCAGCACCTCCGCCACGTGCTCGCCGACGTGGCGGATGCCAAAAGCGTTGATGAGGCGCCCCAACGAAGTTGCCTTACTCTTCTGCAACGCGGCCAGCAGGTTGTCCGCCTTGAGTTCGCCGAACAGTTCGAGTTCGAGTAGTTGCTTTCGAGTCAGCACGTACAAGTCGGCCACCGACGAACTCACAAGCCCCGCCTCGGTGAGCTGTCGCACGGTCTTGCCGCCGAGGCCCTCGATGTCCAGGGCGCTGCGGGAGGCCCAATGCTCGATCGCTCCGTTGAGCTGGGCCGGGCACGAGACGCCTCCCGTGCAGACGAAATAGGCGCCCTCTCGCTCCACGTCGGAGCCGCACACCGGACATGTTTCCGGCATCTCGAACGGAGCTGGCCGTTCCGAGTCCGGCCGTGCGTCCACTCGCTCGACCACATAGGGGATCACGTCGCCTGCCCGGTGCACGCGCACCGAGTCGCCCGGCCGGATGTCCTTGTCGCGTACCTGGTCATAGTTGTGCAACGACGCGCGCGAGATCGTTACGCCGCCAACCTCCACCGGCGCCAGTAGCGCGACTGGGGCGATGATGCCAGTGCGGCCAACCTGCAGCGCGATGTCCTCGATTCGAGTGACTTCCTCGCGCGGTGCGAACTTGTGGGCGAAAGCCCAACGTGGATTGCGCGACCGGAATCCCAGCGCGTCCTGGTCAGCTCTGCGATCGACTTTGATCACCACACCATCAACCTCATAAGGAAGATCGTCGCGAGTGGCTTCCAATCGATCGTGGTACTCGACGGCGGCTTCGATGCCGTCGCAGCGAGCAACGTCGCGCTCAACCTTCAGCCCGAGTTCGCGCAGCCACTCCAGGGTCTCGGAATGCGTGGCGGGCAACTCGGCGCCTTCGCATGCCAGCACGTCGTACAGAAAGAGATCCAAAGGCCTGGCGGCAGCGGCTGCCACATCGAGCTGGCGGATGGCGCCTGCGGTTGCATTACGCGGATTCGCGAACGGCTCGTCGCCTGCCTCGACACGCGCTCGATTCATGGCGTGAAACCCTGCCAGTGGCATCAGGATCTCGCCGCGAACCGCCAACAGAGTCGGACTCTCCGCAGCAGCGAGGCAGAGGGGCAAACTCTTGATCGTTCGCACCTGCTCCGTAACCTGCTCGCCCGAATAGCCGTCCCCACGCGTCGCCGCGCGCACGTATGTTCCATTCTCGAAGACGATCTCGATCGAGATCCCATCGAACTTTGGCTCGGCGACGTAGTCGATTCGCTCGCGCTCCAGGGATCGCCGAGCGCGATCGTCGAACTCGAGCACACGCTCGAGGTCACCGCTCGAGTCAAGCGACAGCATCGGCGCGGTGTGCTCCACCTCGGGCAGCGATTCCAGGATTCCACCACCCACCCTCCCGGTCGGGGAGTCGGAACGCCGGAGCTGCGGGTAGATCTCTTCGAGCTCGCGTAGACGCGCGTAGAGCTGATCGTAGCCGCCATCGGAAATAGTGGGAGCGTCGAGCACGTAGTACTGGCGATCGTGGTGACGAATCGCTTCCACAAGCAACTCGGCTTCCTTGCGGGCCGACGGCTCGTCGGTGGCGTCGACTGGCTGGAAGTCGTACGGGCCGGATTCGAGGTATGGGTTGTCGCTCAAGGTGCCTGCTGCGGCTCGTTCAGGGGTAGACTCTCGGCCCGTCTGGCGGGGCCGTGATTATGCACCACGCCGCGGGCCTCGCCGCCGCTAGCCTGACCTTCGTCGACAACGCATCGGATGCCATGAAGCCACACGATCTGCCCTACCCGATTACCGACATCCACGTCCATATTCAGCCCTGGGCGCAGCTGCATCCCCAGACGCGCGACGTCATGGCTGCACGGCGCGACAACTACGAAGAGCTGCAGGAAATGATGCTCGGCCCCAAGGCTGTTCTGGATGCCATGGATGAAGCCGGGGTGGATCGCATCGGGATGATCAATTACGTAGCCACCGAACTCATGGGATTCACCGACGCCGTGAATCCATGGTGCGGCAAGGTTGCCGAAGCGGCTCCGGAGCGACTGATCGCATTCGGCGGACTCGACCCGCGCGACCCGAAGGTCATCGGCGACCCCGAAGGGGCGGTTGACGAGGCGATCGATGAGCACGGCCTGCGCGGCCTCAAGATCCATCCTCCGCATCAGGAGTTCCGTGCAAACTCCTATCGTCCCGGCGCCGGCGATGAGCATCTGCCGGCTCTCGCGGGCATTTACCAACGCTGCGCAGAGCGCGGCATGCCTGTGATGATCCACACTGGCACCTCCATCTTCCCCGGTGCGCGAAGCAGGTTTGGCGATCCGCTCGAGTGCGATGACATCGGCATCGACTTCCCCGATCTGGTCCAGATCCTGGCCCACGCCGGGCGACCTTTCTGGTGTGAGCAGGCGCTGTTCGTGGCGCGGCGTCACCCCAACCTCTACGTCGATCTGTCCGGGATTCCGCCGAGCCGACTGCTGCACTACCTGCCGGGACTGCAGCGCATCGCCCACAAGTGCCTCTGGGGCACCGACTGGCCTGGTCCCGGGGTTCCCAGCCTCGGCGGCAACCTCCAGCAGTACCTCGACCTCGGGCTCGACGAAGCCGTCTACCGGCTGACTCTGAACGAGGTGCCGGAACAGCTCTTCCCGCGCTCCGCTTGAGCTGACTGTTCGTCGATAGATCTCCTCGTATCGGATCGTTCTGCGGGCTCCACTTTAAATAGGATGATAGAATCCGAATATCGAACGGCTGAACCCCAGGAGGAAGCCATGAAGATCGATCGGATCCTCTGCCCAGTAGATTTCAGCGAAACGAGCGCTACGGGCGTCAAGACCGCAACCTCAATTGCGACCGAGTACGGCGGGGAGTTGGTGCTCATGCACGTGCTCAACTTCCCGTTCGCGCAAATCGAGGCGCTACCCCCCGGTTTCGATGTCGAGGCGTACTACCAACAGATGGCCGAAACGGCCGACGTGCAATTGGCGGAGATGGTCGACTCCCACGCCGCCGACTACATGTCCGTGCAGACGCGTGTGGAACGCGGGGTTCCGTACCGCGAGATCGCCCGGGTCGCCGAGGAAGGTGGCTTCGATCTGATCGTCGTGCCGACCCACGCGCGACGTGGTTTACCTCGGGCGCTCCTCGGCAGCACAACGGATCGCGTGGTCCGGATGGCGAATTGCCCGGTGCTGTCCGTACACACCGATGATGCGCCGGCATTCAAGCCGGAGACGATCCTGTGTGGCACCGACTTTTCGGAGTCCGCAGAAGAAGCTCTAGCGGCGGCCTGCGCCCTGGCCAAGCAGTATCAGGCCAAGCTCGTACTGCTCCACGTGGTCACGTTGTGGGACTACGACCCTGGCAACCCGTCCTGGCGGTTCCCTGCTCTGCCCGACGAGTACGTCGCTTCGGTAGCGGCGGGACCACAGGCCCAACTCGAAGACCTGCGGACCGCCTGTGAGCTCGAAGTCGAGACGATGCTGCTGCGCGGCTACGACGCTGCCGCCGACATCGTGCGCGTCGCGGGTGATGTCGGTGCCGACCTCGTGGTGCTGGGAACGCACGGGCACACCGGTCTGACTCACGCGTTGGTCGGGAGCGTCGCAGGGAAGGTTGTGCGCGACTTCGAGGGCCCGGTACTGACCGTGCGGCACGAGGCCAGCTAGCGCGACCAGGTAGGGGCTTCGCAACCCGCGGAGCCCCGCCACATCCCTCGGCCATAAAGTGCCCTGGTGGTCTGCGTATCCCTTGCTACAATCGGGCGCGGGGTCGGGCCCGGGTAGGCAACCCGCCCCGCCGAATCCCCTTTCCGTGCAGGGAGTAACTGGACGTGCAAGACACCATGGCCCGTATCACCGAAATGCTCGGCAGCAACCTGCCGGGTCTTCTGGCGGCGCTCGGCGTACTGATTGTTGGATGGCTGGCCTCGTTCGTGATCGCCGCGGTCGTTCGCAGCCTCATGAAGCGGACGCAACTCGACGACCGGCTGGCGCTGTGGCTGGGCGACGACGACACGTTGCCGCATGACACCTTCGAGCGCTGGATTCCGAAGGTCGTGCAGTACGTCGTGCTGCTGTTCGTGCTGGTGGCCTTCCTGCAGACGCTCGGGCTCACCGTCGTCACCGAGCCGCTCAATCGTCTTCTCGGCGAGATCATGGAATTCGCGCCGCGTGTCGGCGGCGCCGCGGTTCTACTGATCGCCGCATGGATTATCGGCACGGTGCTGCGACTCGCCGTGACCCGGATTCTGCAGGCGTCCAACTTCGAAGAGCGTCTCGGTTCCGCAGCAGCGCTCGATACGGAGCGCCGCGTCTCGATCTCGAAGACCCTGGGCGACGCGGTCTACTGGCTGATCTTCCTGATCTTCCTGCCGGCCGTTCTCGATACGCTCGCTCTGCAGGGACTCCTCGAGCCTGTGCAGTCGATGATGGATCAGGTTCTTGGCTTCCTGCCGAACCTGTTCGCCGCAGCCGTGATCGCAGGTGTGGGCTGGTTTATTGCTCGCATCCTGCAGCAGATCACCTCGAACCTGCTGGCGGCCCTCGGTGTCGATCAACTGAGTGAGAGCGTCGGCCTGACCGCCGTGCTCGGCAAGCAGCGCCTCAGCGGTGTCGTCGGACTGGTGGTCTACGTTCTGATCCTGATCCCAGTGCTGGTAGCCGGCCTCAACGCCCTCCAGTTGGACGCAATCACCCAGCCTGCCAGCAACATGCTGGATGCGATTCTGGCGGCCATCCCGCTGGTCTTCGCAGCAGCCCTGCTGTTGGTCATCGCCTACGTGGTGGGCCGCGTGGTCGGAGGACTGATCGCCAATCTTCTAGGCAGCATCGGTTTCGACCGGGTGCTCGCCCTCTTCGGTATCACCGACGAGGAGGAGACGACCAGTAGCCCGTCCGACATCGCCGGCTATCTGGTGCAGGTCGCGATCATCCTGTTCGCGTCCGTCGAAGCATCGCGCCTCCTCGGATTCGCGGTACTTGCCGAGCTCGTCGCGCAGTTCCTCGTCTTCGCCGGGCAGGTGCTGCTCGGTCTGGTGATCTTTGCGGTGGGTCTCTATCTCGCCAACCTTGCCGCGCGCGTCATCAACTCGAGCGGCAACGATCAGGCCAAGCTGCTCTCCATGGCCGCCCGCGTATCGATCATGGTGCTCGCCGGCACGATGGCTCTGAGTCAGATGAACCTGGCTTCCGACATCATCAACCTGGCCTTCGGTATCGTGCTCGGGTCCATCGCGCTGTCACTGGCGCTCGCCTTCGGCATCGGCGGCCGCGAAGTTGCCGCTCGCCAACTCGAGGAATGGAAGAGGAAGTGGGACGGCACCAACTAGTCGTACTTGCCGCGGTCGTCGTTGCGGCGGGCTGCGCAGGAACTCCTGCACAGCCCGCCTCGACTCCTGCCGCGCCCCCCGTTTCGGCCGCGGCCTCTGACACCGAGCTCACGGCGGCTGAGGCGCTCGCAGCCGCGCATGCTCAGGTACGGGTCTCCGGCCTGGATGAACGTCAATTCCAGCCCGAGCACTACTGGGAGCTGATGACGCCTATCCTCGAGGCGGCTCCCGACCGTTTCAAGGTCGCGGAAATCGGTCGGAGCATCGAGGATCGGCCGATCCGCCGCATCGACTTCGGGCGTGGCGAAACAACGGCGCTGCTGTGGTCGCAGATGCATGGCAACGAGTCGACTGCGTCGCGGACGTTGATGGACCTCATCGCCTACTTTGAAAGCCACCCTGACGACCCACGCGTGGCGCGCATCGAACGCGAGCTACATGTCACCTTCGTCCCGGTTCTCAATCCGGACGGCGCAGCGCGGTTTGTGCGGCACAACGCGGTTGGCATCGACGTCAATCGGGACGCCAAGCAGCTCGCTACCCCCGAGGCTCGCGCACTGAAGGCGGTGCGCGACGAACTCGATGCTCGGTGGGGCTTCAATCTGCACGACCAGAACGTGCGCACTCGACTGGGCTCGACGGGGCGTGACGTGCGTATCGCTCTGCTGGCTCCGCCGCCGGACCATGGCGCCACGAGCCCTGCGAATGCCGCTGCCCGCCAGATGTGCTCCTACCTGGCCGAGACCCTCGAACCGATCGTCGGCGACCAGATCGCCCGGTACAACGAGAGTTTCAACCCACGAGCGTTCGGCGACTTGATGACGCGCTGGGGCACTTCGGTTGTCCTCATCGAGTCGGGTGGCGAGCTGGCAGACCCGCACAAGGAGCGGCTCCGGACGGCGAACTTCGTGGCCATCATCTCGGCCCTCGACGCGATTGCCACCGGACGCTGGGAGCACTCGTCCCCTACCCGCTACCTGAATCTGCCGCTCAACGCTCCCTGGGTCTACGACCTGCTCGTTCGCGGTGCATCGATCGCGCTTCCGGGCCGTGAGCCGGTTCGCGCCGACTTCGCGGTCAACTTCGACGATACGCTGGCTGAGACAGGTGGCTCGGTGGCCGAAGTTGGCGACCTGGAAGAGGTGCCGTCGCTGCGCGAAATCGATGCCACCGGACTGTACTTCGTACCCGACCCGCGCAGCCTGGGCCCGGAACTGGGCCCATATCTGCGCATCGGAGCGGATGCCCGTGGGGTGATCTCGCGCGATCCCGAGGGTCGCGACGTTGTCCACAGACTCGGCGGTTCCTACTAGCTCGGCTGCCGCGCTCCCGCGCTAGAGTTCGAAGCTACTGCCCAGTTCCGGCACCACCGCGTTCGTACCGCGCTCCTCCAGCGTCTTCGCCAGAGCGCCCGCCGCGTCCGGGTCACCGTGCACAACGAAGGTATGCTGCGGATTGCCCCCCAAACCGTCGTACCAATCGAGCAGCGCGCTGCGGTCGGCGTGCGCCGAGAAACCCGGAATCTGCTCGATCCGAGCCCGTACGTCGAACGTGTCGCCATGGATCCGTACGGGACTCGTGCCGTTCTGAATCACGCGACCCAGCGAGCCGCGAGCCTGATAGCCAACGAAGAGCACGGTGCTGCGCGGATTGCCGATCTCGTGCTTGAGGTGGTGCTTGATCCGTCCCGCTGTGCACATCCCCGAAGCCGAAATGATCACGCTCGGAACCCGAGAGGCGTTGATCGCCTTGGAGTCCTCAACGCGAGTGACCAGGCGCAGGCCGGGAAACTCCATGGGCGCGTCGCCCGAGCAGTACAGCCTCCGTGCCTCCTTCGCATAGGCGTCAGGGAACTTCGTGAACACTTCCGTTGCCTCGACGGCCATCGGCGAGTCCACAAACACCGGGACGCCGCTCAACCGTCCAGACTCGACCAGATCATTCAGGCGCGCGAGCATCTCCTGGGTCCGCCCAACGGCGAAGGAGGGAATCACCACCTTGCCGCCGCGCTCCACGGTGTCGCGCACGATCTCGTAGAGGAGTTCGGTTCGATCCTCGGTGTCGTCGCGCTCGCGATCGCCGTAGGTCGACTCGATCAGGAGCACCTCGGGGCACTCAACACGGTCAGGCCGGGCGAGCAGACGGGCGCCCTCGACCCCGAGATCGCCAGAGAACGTCACGTGTCGACACTCGTCGCCGTCTTCGAGTTCGAGCTCAACAATCGCCGCGCCCAGAATGTGGCCGGCCATGATGAATCGGAGACGCCCGAGGCCGTCGAGCGCCCTCCACCGGTCGAAGTCCACCGCGACGAACTGATCGAGAACCTGCAGGGCCTCTGCGCGCGTGTAGAGCGGCTTCACATGGCTGGCGTCCTTGCCCTTCTTGCGGAGTCGCTTGATAGTCCAGCGCGCGTCCTCTTCCTGAATGTGGCCGGAGTCGCTGAGCAGGATCCGCACCAACTCGATGGTCGCCGGCGTCGCATAGATGGGGCCCTTGTATCCGGCCTTGCGCAACACCGGCAAGCGGCCGCAATGATCGATATGAGCATGCGACAGCACCACGGCATCCAGCGTGGTGGCATCGAAGCCGAACGGCTCGCGATTGCGCTCGTGGCGTTCCTTCCCGCCCTGGATCATTCCGCAATCGAGTAGCACCCGGCCCGCGGATGTTTCGACCAGATGACATGAACCGGTTACTTCGCTCGCGGCCCCGTGAAACGAAATCTGCATGAATTCTCGCGTAGTGGATTGGTGAGGCGCCGCATGGTATCACCGCTCCATGCGGCTCCGACGGTGCTGCACGGTGTTCACTGTGGGGAGGTGGGTTTGCGGCATGGCCTGATCACGCTCGAGCGCATGGGTCTCTCGACCGACCTTTACGAGCTCACCATGGCCCAGGCGTTCCTGGAAGCGGGAATCGCTGATCGCACGGCGACGTTCGACCTGTCGATTCGCTCACTTCCGCACACGCGCGGCTACCTCGTGACGGCCGGACTCGAACAGGCGCTCGCCTATCTACGCGACTTCCGGTGCTGGCCGGAAGCACTCGACTACCTGGAACGGTCAGGGCACTTCAAACCCGAGTTCATCGATTTCCTCGGGTCTCTACGCTTCACGGGTTCAGTGGACGCCGTGCCCGAGGGCACGGTGTACTTCCCTCCGGGTCCGCTCCTGCGAATCACCGCGCCCATCATCGAAGCCCAGATCATCGAGACCTATCTGCTCACGACGATTACCTACCAAACGATGATCGCTTCGAAGGCGGCCCGAGTTGTCGATGCGGCCGACGGCAGGGCGGTGATCGATTTCTCGCCGCGACGCGATCATGGTCCCCAGGCGGGTTTGCTCGCAGCTCGCGCCGCTTACGTCGGCGGCTGCATCGGCACTTCCAACGTTCTGGCCAACGAACGGTTCGGCATTCCCATCTACGGCACCATGGCCCACTCCTTCGTCATGTTCCATCGTGACGAGGAGGAGGCTTTCCGCAAGTTCGCAGCCTCGTATCCCGGGGACCCCACGCTGCTTATCGACACATTCGACACCATCGAAGGGGCTCGGATCGCTGCCAGGGTGGCCGCCGACCTTCCCGAGGGGCGCAAACTTGCCGCGGTGCGGATCGACTCCGGTGACCTCCTGACCCTCTCTGGCGCGGTGCGTGAGGTGCTCGACGCCGGCGGTTGCCACGACACCCAGGTACTCGCCAGCGGCGACCTCGATGAGTACAAGATCGAGGGGCTCCTGCGAGAAGGCGCCGCCCTCGACGGCTTCGGAGTAGGAACGCAGCTGGGCACCTCCGGTGATTCACCGTCGCTCTCGAGCACCTACAAGCTTGTGGCCTGCGACGATGCTGACGGCCGAGAAACCCCGGTCATCAAGCTGAGCGCAGCGAAGATCTCGCTGCCGGGGCGCAAGCAGATCTGGCGCGACTACGACGCCGACGGACAACCAGCGGGCGACACAGTTGCCCTGGCCGACGAGCAACGCGACGGCACGCCGCTGCTCGAGCCCTGCATGCGCGACGGCGCGCTCGTGGCCTCGATGCCCGAACTGGGGGAGATCCGTGAGCGCGCACGGGCGCAGCGCGTCGGGCTGCCAGACGAGATCCGCCGGCTGAGTGAACCCGCGCAGTACCCGGTTGCCAACTCGCAGAAGCTCGACGACCTCATCGCCCAACTCCGCCATCGATAGAGCCTCGCGAAGGCCAAACGCAGCGGGTCTCGTGAGACGGGGTGTTTGTGGCCGATTCGACTAGGGATTACGATCTTCCTTGATCGACGCGCCGCCCCCCCGCGCGGGCTACTTTCGCCGACGCCTCGCAACCAACCGAGCACCTCACACGCATGACCAAGACCGACGCGCCCGCCCAGACATCCGGCCTCGCTGGCGTGATCGCCGGCAAATCGTCGATTGGTTTCATCGACGGCAAGCAGGGCATCCTGCGCTACCGCGGCTACGACATCCACGAGCTCGCAGAGAAGTCCTCCTTCGAGGAGACCGTCTTTCTGCTGTGGAACGGTGAGCTGCCGAGCCGCGCCGAGCTGGCCGACTTCACGACTTTCCTCGCATCGCAGCGCGAAGTTCCGGCGCCGATCCTCGAATTCATCCAGAACGCGCCCTCCGATGCGAACCCGATGGGTCTCCTGCGTACCGCCGTCTCGGCCCTCGGGCAGTACGACGCCGACGCAGAGGACATGTCCGATGCCGCCAACAAGCGCAAGGCAGGTCGACTCACGGCTCAGCTCGCAACGCTTGTTGCGGCGATCGAGCGCTGCCGCCAGGGACTCGAGCCCGTAGCACCCGACGCCGCGCTCGGCCATGCCGCCAACTACCTCTTTATGCTCCGCGGCGAACGCCCCGACGCAACCGAGTCGCGCGCGCTAGACGTTTGCCTGGTGCTGCATGCGGACCACGGTTTCAACGCCTCCACGTTCTCCGCCAAGGTCACATCAGCCACCCTCTCGGACATGCACTCAGCAATCACCTCGGCGGTTGCCACGCTGAAGGGCCCGCTGCATGGCGGCGCCAACCAGCGCGTGCGCGAAATGCTCGACGACATCGGATCGGCCGATCGTGTGCCGGAATGGGTCGAGTCGAAGCTCGCCAAGAAAGAGCGCATCATGGGTTTCGGCCATCGGGTCTACAAGGTTGAAGACCCGCGGGCGCGCCATCTGCGCGCTGGCGCCGAGGCGCTGAGCGACAAGGGCAATCCTGCGCTTCTCGACATCTCCTCACGTCTCGTCGACGTGGTGAACGAGGCAAAGGGGCTTCAGGTCAACGTCGACTTCTGGTCGGCCAGCCTCTACTCCTATCTCGGCCTCGATCCGCTGAGCTTCCCGGCCATCTTCGCGCTCTCGCGGATCTCCGGCTGGACGACTCACGTGATGGAGCAATACGCGGACAACAAGCTGATTCGTCCGCGCGCCGAGTACGTTGGGCCAGGTCCGCGCGAATACGTGGCGGTAGACGACCGCGCCTGACCGACAACTGTCGGCCGGGAGCGTTCCGGTCGCCGCAGGTCATGGCCGGCCAGGTTCATTCGGGCTAAGCTGTCTCTCAGGGGTTGTGGGTGTCGACTTTTTCGGCCCAGCCCCGTCCTATCTTTGAGTACATCCGCGTCCAGCGGACGAGAAGCTAGTGAGTCCCCAGGAGGATCGACGTGATGAGCATCTGGAAGAAATCGGCGCGCCTTGCCGCACCGCTCGTTCTGGTAGCTAGCGGCCTCGTGCTAGGTCTGGCAGTTGGCGGCGGCCAAACTGCGATCGGTACCGAGCCGCAGCAGACGAGCAACGCAGCCATGGCCTCCGATTCGCGGCTGGCCGACATGGTTCCGCAAGCGGCGTTCGTTGACGTCGCCGACAACGTCGGCCCCGCGGTGGTCTTCATCCAGGCCACGCGACCGCGCGAGGGCGCAGCCGCACAGGGCCAGGACAGCCGCTTCCAGGATTTCTTCCAGGACTTCTTCGGTCGTGATCCCGAGCAAGCACCTGAAGGCGCAGAGCCCGAGGAAGACTTCAACTTCCAGGACCAAGCTCAGAGTCAAGGCTCCGGCGTGCTCATCAGCGCCGACGGCTACATCCTCACCAACGCCCACGTCATTGCCGAGCTGGACATCCGCGACCGCGAGATGGACCTGGCAACGGCCGTTCAGGTAACGCTTCAGGACGACAGGCTCTACGACGCCGAGATCGTTGGAGCCGACCTCGGCACCGACATCGCGCTGCTGAAGATCAATGGCCGACGCCTACCGTTCGCCGAACTGGGCGACTCCGATGCACTCCGCGTCGGCGAATGGGTCATGGCCATCGGTGCACCGTTCGGCCTACAGAACACGGTTTCTGCCGGCATCGTTTCGGCGATCGGGCGCGCGAACCTAGCCGGCATGATCACGCCCTATCAGGACTTCGTGCAGACCGATGCCGCCATCAACCCGGGCAACTCTGGCGGTCCGCTGGTGAACCTGCGTGGCGAGATCATCGGCATCAACACGGCGATCGCCACGGGTGGCGGATTCAACCCGAGCTTCAATGGCGTCGGCTTCGCCGTGCCGGTGAACATGGTGCGACGCGTAGCCGACCATCTGCGCGACCACGGGCGCGTGCTGCGCGGTTACCTCGGCGTGAGCGTTCAGGGCCTGAGCCGCGATGACCGCGAGGCGTTCGATCTCGGCCGCCGCGATGGCGCCATCATTAGCACCGTGAACGACGGTGGGCCCGCCGATCAAGCTGGCATCCAAGAAGCCGACATCGTGATCGGAGTTGATGGCGAGGCTCTCGAGAACCGCCAAGACTTCTTGCAGCGCATCGCCGAGCATGGACCGGGCGACGAAGTCGAACTCGAAGTTGTTCGGTTCGGTGACGCCGATGGCAGCAATCAGTTGACCATTACCGTGACGCTCAGCGAGAGGCCGCCAGAGGCCGAAGTTCTGGCGGATCAGTACACCGACAACCGTCAGCCGGCCCGTAGCGAGCCCGAGGGAAGCGATCCCGAGGACTTCACATCCGACAGCGCGCTGTCGCTCGGCATCCGAGTGACGGAGTTGACTGATGAGATCCGTCGCCGGCTGGAGATCGACGAAGCTATCGACGGCGTGGTGGTCACTGACGTGGCTGAGGCAAGCCCGGCGGCTCAGGCCGGCATCCAGCCCGGCGACGTGATCCGACGCGTGCGCACCAACATCGAGTCGGTTCGCGACTTCGATGAGCAGTTCGCTGAGTTCGGCCCGGGTGATGCCGTGCCGCTGCGCGTCTACTCGTTGCGGGGACAAGCGAGCACCTTCCTGGCGCTGCGTATCCCGCGCTAGATCCCCGGCTGGCTCTGGGGCCAGGCCGCAAGAGAACAAAAAAGCGGGCCACCGACACCGAGTCGGTGGCCCGCTTTCTTTCCGTTCGATCTCGGCCCGCGCGTGAGGGGTGGTATAGGAGGCAACTGGCGACCCCGCCTTTGCGGCGGTGCTCCTTCGCGCGCTCGGCCTTCGATCAGCAGAAGGTACCTACCAGCGGTTTACCGCTTCGGCGAGACCTTCCTCGTGCTCATCGAACGCAACGTCGCCGCCGGCATCGAGGAACTCCTCGAGCGCGGAGAGCCGGAACCGCCACTGCCGCCCTACACGGGTGGCCGGGATACGGCCGGCTTTCGCCATTCGATAAACGGTGGACTTGTTGATGCGGAGCATGTCCGCCACGTCCTCGACTGTCATGAACTCACCGAGGTTGCCGCCGCCCAGGGGCGAGGTGTTTCGGTCGTTCTGGTGCTCATTCGTCATACGGGTCTGCCTCCTATCGGTCATCCCGTGCCATGGCGCTGGACGTCCACAGCTGGAGCATCGGCATCGGCGACGTCGCTAGCAACGACGGTGACCATGTCGAGGAATACGCGCGCCAGACGCGGATTCCAGTCGGTCCCGATGCCCTGTTCGATCAGCCTACGAGCGCGATGTGGCTCCATAGCCGGTCGTTGCGCTCGCGGGGAGGTGAGAGCGTTGTAGACGTCGCAGATCCCGACGATCTGCGAGGCCAAAGGAATCTGTTCGCCGGTGAGTTGCGACGGGTAGCCGCGTCCATCCCAGCGCTCGTGCGTGTGACGGACCACGTCTGCAACCTGTCGCAAACCCGGGAGCGCAGAGAGAATCGCGGCGCCCTCTACCGGAACCCGCTGAACCATCTCTCGCTCGTGCGCATCGAGCGCGCCGTCTTTCGTCAGCACCTCGGCCGGCAGTTTGATCTTGCCAACATCGTGCAGATAGCCGGCCAGCTCGGTGAGGTGCACATGATCGTCCGCCATGCCGACGGCGGAGGCCAGGTCGCGACTGAGTTCGGCGACCTGGGCCGAGTGTTCTTTGCTATGCGGATCTTGGACCTCGACCGAAGACATGAGCGCAGCGACGGATTCCTTCACAACCGGCGCCTGCAATCCGAGGATCGTGCGCTTGCGGAGTTCCGTGAGGTTCTCCGTAAATGTCTCCATGACGTTCGGCACGATGCGACGGGTCTGCACCTGCACGACCGCGTCGTAGACCTCGTTCTGATCCTGATCCGTCTGCGCCTGGCGCACGCGGTGCCCACCACCGCCTTTGGCCAGGTACATCGCCTGATCCGCGGCCTCGAGCAGTTCCTCGCCGTTGTCCGCGTGTTGTGGGAAAGCCGCGACCCCAATGGATGCGCGAAGGTCGAAAGGAGCGTCCCACTCGAGACGTGTGAGGGCGTTGAGCATCGTGTTGAGCTGCGCCACCGTGTCGTCGAGCGGAGTGCGTACCAACGCGACGAACTCGTCGCCGCCGTAGCGACACATCGCCAGGGACTCGGGCAATGCCTGTCGGAGTCGCTGGCCCATCTCCACGATGCCGCGGTTGCCCGCGATGTGACCGTGCTGGTCGTTGATCTGCTTCAGGTTGTCCATATCGACGACCACAAGCGTGTACGGCGTCTTCTGCAACAACTCGGGCGACTGCAGCACCGAGTGCATCTCGTCGGTGAACGCCTGGAAGTTGAGCAGGCCGGTCAGGCCGTCCACACGGCTCTGAACTCGCAGCTGTTCGAGCAGATCACGTCCGCGGATGAAGGAGGCCGTCATCAGGGCAGACGCCCAGCAAAAGTCCTGCTCCTCATCGTCAAAGCCCCGCTTGGCGTCACGATCGCGCAGGTAGAAGGCGCCGAAGACCTTCTCACCGGCCTTGATCGGCACCACGAGGAAGCTGCTAAAGGCATGCGTGTCAGGCAAGAAGGTCCGGATTCGCTGCCAGAGTTCCGGCGGATCGTTCGGGCGTACCTGCGTGATCTCGCCGTTCGCCAGTGTCTCCTGAAGCTCGGGGTACTCGTCCACGGAGAGCGGCCGAACCTCGACGGCGTCATCATCGCCGCTCGCAGCGACATAGCCGGTGTTGCCGTCCTGGGCAAACACGACCAACGAACAACGATCCACGCCGACACCCTTCTGCACGCGCTTGCTGATCTCGTAGAGCACGTCCGTATCGGAGGCAGCGGAACCAACCAGGCCCAGGCGACCGATTTCGGAGAGCGCGCGGAGCCGGTACTTGTCGCGAGCGAGTGTCTTGGCATGGAACGCCACAGACTTCATGCGTTCTTCGGCGCTACTGGCGCGCTTGCGCTGTCGCTTGGACTCATCGGCGACAACGGAGAAGAGCAGCCCGGCGGTTAGCAAGAACGACAGCCGAATCAGAAGGTCAGGCGAACGGAAGAGTTCGATCCCGACGCTCTGATAAAGGAACCCGCCGTACACGCCGGTGACCACCATGCTGTAGACGCCAGCGGGCAGCGTGCCGTGACTGAACGCGGCGAAAGTGACAACCGCGACGAAGGCGAGGAAGAAATCGGTCGTAGGGTTCTCGACCAGGTACATGGCCCCAGTGACGATGCCGATATCCATCAGCGTGATGGCGGCTCGAACTGGCGCCGTGGGTCCCTGGCGCAACGCTACGTGGCTCACTGCGGTGATCATCAAAGCCAGGCCCACAAAGGCCTGCTTCATCATCACGTCGAACGAAGACGCCGTGTGGAACAGCACGACATACGCGACAACAAGCGCAAGCGTCCACCGCCCAACGAGCAGGGGTGTTGCGGCCGTTTTCGACACCACGGGTGGAGCTTCGAGGTCTCCTACTCCGGAAGTGCGCGTTCGTTGCTGTGCCTGCCAACTCATGCGGCGGCCCTTTCCTTCGGTAGCGTAGGGGCAAAACGTTCTCTGTCATTGAAATGTAGTTAAACCCGCTTACGCGAGCAACCTTAATCGATAATTGCCTATTCATCGCTTAGATGACTAATACTGTGTATCCATAGGCAAAAATGCGCAAATCACGATGTCCTAGTCGGCGGTTTGGACGCTCGGGCGAGTGCCAGGACACTGTTGGCCGAACATGGCCGCGGCTGGCGGATCGTTTGGAGGCGCGCGTGCTCAAGCCGTTCTCAAGACACGTGACGCGGAGCCGCTTCAAGAAAAAAGGGGCTCTGGGATGATCCCCAGAGCCCCAAAACCGAAGGAGCCGGCCCCCGAACCGAAACCTCCGGTAACGTCTGTACGTGCGCGCTAGCCGCCGAACTCCCCGCCATAGGCAGCCGGGATCCGACGCTCGAGCGGCGGGCCACCGCCGTCACCAGGCGCAGGTGTCGGCAAAGGAGACACGCGCGAGCGCGCGAAGCGCACCTCGCGCTCATAGCGCTGAATGGAATCGATCGAGTTCATCACGTCGTCAGGGCTGAGCCCGTGACTCGTCATCCACCAATCGAGCTTGTCTGCGAACTCCGCCCGTGCCAGGTCGGCTTCGGTGCACCCCAAACGGAGCAATTTCCTGCGTCGTTCCGGTGACGGATGAGTATGTCGATTCAAATACTCCGACAGCGCATGTGTCGGCATGTCGAGCCACCCCGCAACGTCGTACTGACGCCACCCCTCAGCGTCCATCTTGGCCAGTACGAATCCGCGAAGATATCGCGCAAAGAAGCCGAATCGGTATCGCGCCCTGGGTTTACCCTCAACTGTAGCCACGTTCTTGGCGGTCCTTTCTAGGGGATTGGAAGCGCCCCGCCGTGCCACATCACGCCCGCTTGCCCACACGCGACGTCGAACGACGGTTTGTACTCACGTGTAAAGCAACGCGCGTGCCAGTTTCCGTACCGAGACGGAGCCGCGCCAGGCCACCCCCTACAAAAGCGCAACATCCAAAGGCACTTAGGCGCTATGTCAAAGTACCGTCAACGCTGTTGATCGGGAGGCCAGTCCAATCCGATGACCTGACGCTCCAACGAGTCCGGTCGGTTGAACTGCATCCCCAGGATATTGGATCGCCAGGGATGTCGATCAGTCCGAATTCAGCGTCTCGACCGGATGCACGTGCGTGGCCCGAATTCCGGGCGTAAGGCTCGCCAGGATCCCCACCACCATCATCAAGGCCGCCGCGCTGACGAGGGTGACCGGATCGGTCGAGCCGACTCCGTAGAGGAACCCCGACAAGACGTCCGCGAGCGCCACTGCGCCTGCTAGCCCGAGAACGATACCTGCGGCGGTGAGACCCAGCGCTCGGAACAGCACCGACTGCAATAGGTCCGACGGACGAGCTCCCAGTGCCAGCCTCGCACCGATCTCGCGGCGCTGCCTGGCGACCGACTCGTAGAGAAGCCCGAACAGGCCGGCTGCCGACAGCAGCAAGGCCAGTCCGGCGAAGCTTCCCGAAAGGAGACTCTGGAACCTACGGCCCGCGAGCGACTCGCCGAACAAGTCCACCGTTGTCCTGAGGTCCGAGATAGGAATCCGCGCATCGAGTTCGCCCATGATGCGTCGGAAAGCGCCTGCCGTCGCCTCCTCGGCACCGGGAGCGCCAACCACGATGATCTCCCCTTCATGAAACAGGCCGGCGGCGTAGAAATCGGCCACCGGTGCCACATCGAGGCCGTTGCGACGTAGATCGGCAACTACACCAATCACCTCGTTCCACTCGCGATCCGGTGTCAGTACGTCTCCCCAGACGAAACGCTTGCCGACGGCGCTCTCCCCCGGCCAGAACGTGCGCGCCGCGGTTTCGTTGATCACAAACTGCCGCGCGGGCGACTCGCCCGGCAGGTCGCTGAGCGTGAGCGCTCGGCCTTCGAGAAGCGTCGCGCCTGCCGTGGCGAAGAACCCGGGAAACACGTTCTCGCCTGTGGTGGGCGGACGCGGTGTGTCCTCGGGTGCGAGCCCCTCGACGCTGAGACTCATGTCTGGAATGCGGAACGCAAGCAAGCTACCGATTGCCCCGGCGCTTTCGATTCCCGGCTCGCTGGAGAGTCGCTGAAAGAGTTCGGAGTAGAACGTCGACAGTTCGGGCCGCTCGTAGCGATCCCGCGGCACATTGATGCGCCCGATCACGGCACCGTCCATGGCCACTCCCGGTGCCTCGTCCGCAGCGCGAGCCAGACTCTGCAGCAGGAGCGCGGCTCCCGACACGAGAACCATCGCCAGCGCCACCTCGGCGATGACCAGAGCACCGCGCGTACGATGTCCGCCGTGGGTAGCCCCACGTGAGCCTTCCCTCAAAGCCGCTGCAGCGTCCGCGCGCGCGGCACTCCACGCCGGAAGCAGTGAGAAACCAAGCCCTAGCGTCACCGTTCCCAGCCACGCCGCTGCGAGCACCATCGGGTCGATCCCCACTTGATCGAGTCGAGGCAAGTCCGCGGGAGCCACCGCAATCAGGGCTCGTAGGACCCCGAGGCTCAAGCCGGCACCGAGCACACCCGCCGCTGCCGCAACCAACCCGATCTCTGCGGCCTGCTGGCGCGCCAGCCTCCAGCCGCCGGCACCGATCGCCGCACGAATGGCGAGCTCGCGCGATCGCGTTGCGCTCCTTGCCAAGGCGAGATGGGCCACGTTTGCGGCCGCAATCAACAGAACAAAGAACGTGCCGCCAAACAGAAGCCACAGCGCCTGCGGCAAACTGTCACCGGTGACGTGCCGCAGCAACGGCACGACGCGCACACCCATGTTCGTGTTCGTGTCGGGATACTCGGTCTCGAGTTGGCGGGCCACAGCATTCATGTCGCGCTGGGCGACATCGAAACTCACGCCGTCGCGCAGTCGGCCGAGCACGACGAAGTAGTCCATGCCGCGACTGAACTCTCGCTCAGGCCAGCCTGTGTCCAGACTGTGCGGCAGCCAGACCGCCGTATCCGCGAACGGATACCTGAATCCGGACGGCATCACGCCGATCACCTCATGCGCTCGGTCATCTAGCATGATCGTCGAGCCAAGAGCGTCCGGGTCCGCGGCGAGTTCCTGGCGCCAGAATCCATCGGAAACGACAACCACCGCAGCTGCTGCCAGCTCTTCTTCAACGTTGAAGTTTCGCCCAAGCCGTGGCTGAACCCCGAGCACGTCGAAGAAATTCTGCGTCACCGGGGATGTCTCGATACGACGCGGATCCTGGTTTCCGCTCAGTGTCAGGGATGTGAACTCTGGGCGTACGTACATCGCCAAGTCGTCGAAGCTGCTATTCCGTTCTTGCCAGTCTCCCCAGTTCAGGTAAGACGTGCCGTCGGGCAGCTCGCGCTGGGTCTCCCAGGTCCAGAGCACCGCGAGTTCCTCGGGCGCCTCGTAGGGCAGCGGTCGAAGGGCCACGCTATGCAGCAGGGTGAACACGCCAGTGCTCCCCCCCACCCCGAGGGCCAAAATGGTGATCGCGGCCGCCGTGAACATCGGCGCGGCGAGAAGGGAGCGGAATGCAGCTCGAACGTCGTCGCGGATTGTGGACAAGCTGGTAGCGCCTCCGTCACGGCGCGCGGGAATTGAGCCGGGCAAGAAAGAACCGCGGCGAAGCCGGAATGCGGCTCCGGTCGCGTCGCGGAAGGAACGAATCCAGAATCGGAATAGGGGGCCGCTTCCAGCAGCACGAGCGTCAGCGCTCTGCCGAAGGAATACCGACTCCGCCTCGGCCGCGTAGCGCCGCACTACACCGGGCGGATAGGTGGCCCAGACACGGCGCAGCAGCGTGGCCATGAGCCTGGTGGCCAGCGGCGCTTCGGAGATGCTGTTCGCCCTCATCGACCGCTCTTGAGAGCAGCAACCGAGCGCGCCACGGCAAGGTCGCGGCCCAGGCGCTCGACCTCCTGCCGGAGCAGATCCACGCCGGCGTCGCTGAGTTCGCAGAAACGCTGGCCACGCCCATCCGCCTCTTCAGCGGGAGGATCGATCTCTGCCGTGAGCGATGCTGCCGCAAGCCGATGCAGGTTCTCGTAGAGAGTGGCCGGGCTGAGAGTGACGGCGCCGTTCGAGTTTTCCGCCACCTGCTGCGTAATCTGGTAGCCGTTGAGGGCTCCATCACCCAGGGCGAGCAGGATATGGAAAACGGCCGGCCCGAGAGGCGGGTCCGTGGCGCGCGGTCGCGGCATCGCGTTGAGCTCCTGTGAGTGAACCTATCGTTTTACGACTGATCGTGAAACGAGACTAGCACACACAAATCAACATCGTCACGGAACCGGGATGCTCGGCGCGGTAGCGCCTCAGTCGTAGCGTAGAGCTTCGATCGGATCGAGCTTGGAGGCTCGCCGCGCCGGGTAGAAACCGAACACGATACCGATGGCTGCGGAGAAACCGAACGCCAGCATCACCGAATCGGGCGACACGAGCATCGACCAGCCGAACCGAGTGCCGAGTTGTTCAGAGGCCAGGTAGCCGATCGCAATGCCCAGCGCACCACCCATGCAACTCAGGGTGACCGCCTCGATCAAGAACTGAAGCTGAATGGCGCTCTTGCGTGCGCCGATGCTCTTGCGGATACCGATCTCGCGGGTCCGCTCGGTGACCGAGACCAGCATGATGTTCATGATGCCGATACCGCCGACGACGAGCGAGATGCCAGCAATTCCAGCGAGCAGCAAGGTAAACGTCTGGTTGGCGTCCTGCATTACCGACAGGAACTCGGTCTGCCGGGAGATCGAGAAGTCGTTCTCCACACCCGGACGCAGGCGATGCTGCCTTCTTAGCACGCTCTCGATCTCCGCCATCGCCATCGTGACGTGATCTTCGGACAGAGCCTCAACCGTCATCGATGAGATCAGATCGCTGCCGAACAGCCGGCGTTGGGCCGATGCGAGGGGCACGATCACGATGTTGTCGCGCGAGAAGAACGACGAGCCGCCTTTCTCCGGCAGCGTCCCGATGACCTCGAACGACAGCCCGTTCAGTCGGATCTGCTCGCCAATCGGGTCGATGTGCGCCGGAAACAGGTTGTCCTTCACTTCCATCCCGATCACGGCCAGGCGGCGGGCGCCTTCCTGTTCGGTCTCGGTGAAGAAGCGTCCCGACTCGAGCTGCCAGTTGTTCATCTCGAGATAGCCGGGCCACGTACCCAGCACCGAGGTGCTCGAGCCAGACTGATTCTTGTATTCCAGCTGCGCGTTCTGCGACAGCTCCGGAATCACCCGGCCGATCGAGGTGCTGTTCTCGATGAGCTCATGCACGTCCTCGATCTTCATCTTCGCGCCGCGACTCGAACGGCCCCAACCCTGACCCGAGCGAACGGACAGATTGTTGGCGCCCAGCCGCTCGAGCTGCGAGTTCACCGAGGCCTGCGCCCCCTCGCCGAGAGCGACCATCGTGATCACCGCCCCGACGCCGATGATGACGCCAAGCATGGTGAGAATGGAGCGCAGCAAGTTGGCGCGCAGCGACTGCAGAGCTACCGCAAGAATTTCGAAAAAGAGCATACTTCAAGCGTGCCGCGCGCACCTACGCCCGAGCAAGCTCCTGGGCGTAAAGAGTTGTAAACAACGCCCAACCAGCCCGGCGCTGCGAACCAACGTTTCCAACCGGTGTCACTCCCGAGACCACGGGACCCGGTGGGCCTCGATGAACTCTGTGGTCTGCCACTCCCCTGCTTCGTTCTGCACATCGCGGCGCCAGAGCCAGCGGTCCCGCTCGATGCCGAAGAACACGATTCGGTCGGTTGGGCCCTCGTAACCCGGATCCTCCTCGCGCGTCATCACGATCTCATCTCCTACTTGCCGAGCGGTGAAGAGGCCATTGTTGCGCCCACCGCCGACCCCGGCGCCGGTGATGTAGGCGACGAACCAGTCCTCTGTGTCCGAGCGAAATACCCGCAACTGGGTCAGGGCGAACGTTCGATCGATCTCCGAGGTGGGCGGCAGATCAGTGCGGTGCTGAACCCAGAGGTCCTGCACGCCAAAACCGTCGATGACATAGCGCCACGCCCAGGCTGCGTTCCAGCAGCAATACCACTCCCCCTGAAAGAACGAATGCTGTTCGACATACCAGAGACCAGCGAGCTGCCCGAACTGCCTCGTCTCCAGAGGCGCGTCCGGGTGAGCCATGCCGAATGACACGCGTCCCGGATAGCGGAACTCCCGCGCTTCGGGATAGCGACTCAATAGTTCGTCGAGGTCCTGCTGCACGGCCTCCGCGGCGCGACGCCCGGCGACGATCTGGGAGTCCGGCGGCTCCTTGTCGTACACCTGGGCGTGCGCCGCGTCGGCATGAGCAACAAGAACGGTGAGCAGAATCCAAAGCGCGATTCGGCGCATGAGCAGGGCTCCGGGGAATCAGAGTAGCTTTGCTAACAATTGAACGCTAGCATTGCTAACATGATTTCGATAGCATCGCTATCAAATCGATCCTGGCGAGCCTGCTGTGCTCGCCGATCCTCCCCCGGCAGGCGGCAACATGGGCGACAAAGACAACCTCGGGCAACTCGAGCACCTGGTGCTTCTTGCGGTCCTTCACCTCGACGACCAGGCCTACGCTGTGCCGGTGGTGGACCAGATCCGCGAACGTACTGGCCGCAAGGTGGCACGCGCGCAGGTCTACATCGCCCTGCGACGGCTCGAGCGTCATGGTGTGGTGAGCTCCAAGCTCAGCGAGCCCGTTGCCGAACGAGGTGGCCGCCCGCGACGCTACTTCAGGGTCGAGCCCACGGGCTTGGCCCTGCTGCGAGACTCGCGCCGCTCAATCGACCAGATGTGGGCAGGCCTCGAAGGCCTCATTGAGGAGCAGTCATGAGCCGTCGCCCTCCGCGCCTCGCCGTCTGGCTCCTGGAGCGACTCCTGCCGGCCGAACTTCGAGCCGACGTCGTCGGCGACCTGGTCGAGGTCTACGAAGCAGGCAACGATGCCGCCGGCGGCAAGCGCAGCTCGCTGTGGTTCTGGGCGCAGGCGCTACGACTCGGCTTCGCCTACCGCCGCGATGACCGTCGCTCGTTGCTGGGCACGCTGTTGCAGGATCTGCGCGACGCTGTCCGCAGCGTTCTCCGGTCACCCGGCTACGCCCTTGCCTGCGGAGTGATCCTCGCGCTCGGGCTCGGAGCGGTTGCGACGATCTATGCCGTGGCCGACGCCGTGTTGCTGCGTCCGCTCGCGTACCCCGACCCCGAGCAACTCGTGGCCATCTGGGGCCGCTACGACAACGAGCAACTAGACCGACTCCCGCTCACAGCTTGGGACGTGGCTCATCTGCGTGACAACGCCGAGACGCTGCAGGACGTGGGCGCCCTGTTTCAAGGGAACACCACCATCACGGGCGACGGCGAGGCCGAAGAGGTGGGTTTCGGCTGGTTCACCTACAACATGCTGCCCCTGATGGGGGTCGAACCGATTCTTGGCCGCGGCCTCACACCCGATGACGCCCGCCAGCTTGTGGTGATCATGGAACAGGGGCTGTGGGAGCGGCGTTTCGCTGCCGACCCCGACATCGTGGGTAAGACCGTGACGCTCGCGCAGCAGACCTGGGAAGTGATCGGCGTGTTGCCGGATCAGCCCCGCCTGCTCATGCCCAGTCGCTCCCGGTTGCCGGCTCGCACCGAGCTGTGGTCGATGGTCAACATTCCCGACAACCCCGAGAAATCGGGAGCCTGGAACCGCCTGGTGGGTCGCCTTGCTCCGGGTGCCACGGTGGAGCAGGCGCGCGCGGAGCTGGAGGCATTGGCCGCTGCCGAGCGCGAGACCACGCCGCAACGGGCCGACGTTGGCTTCGGCTACGAGGTGTATCCGCTGATCGATGACTTCAACGCGGAAGTGGCACCCATGGTCCGCATGGTGCTCGGCGCCGGCGTGACGCTACTCCTCATCACGGCCACCAATCTGGCCGGTCTGATGCTGCTGTGGGGTGAGCGTCGTGGCCGCGAAATCGCTGTCCGCATGGCGCTCGGCAGCGGCCGGGCGCGGCTGTTCCGCCACGTGCTGCTGGGCGGCATGTTGATCGGACTTCTCGGATTCGTCGGCGCCATAGCGCTGGCCTCCAGCTGGATCTCGATCCTGCCCACGCTGAATCTCCCCGACCTGCCTCGCATGAACACCGTGGCGCTCGACCCGCGCACCATCGGTGTAACTCTCGTGATCGCGCTTGGTTGCGGCGCGCTGTTTGCGCTCCCAACCGCTCTGCGCAGCACGCGGCGCGGCGTCGAGTCTTCCCTCCGTTCGAGCACGAACGCCGTGACGAGACGACTGCGTAGCGCGACGTTTCTCGTTGCGGGCGAGATCGCCCTTGCCGTGATTCTGCTGGTCGGCGCCTCTCTGCTCGTCCGGACCATGGCCAACATCACGCAGGTGGATCCCGGTTTCGACGCGGGCGGCACGCTCACGTTCCGCACCACGATGCCCTTTGCCGACCTCTTTGCCGAGCGTGAAGCCTACTTCCAGCTCCAACGGGAACTGGATACCGCACTTGCTGAACTTCCAGGAGTTGTCGGCGCTGGCGCAACGCAGATGCTGCCGCTCGCCGGCGGACTCTCGACCGGCCCGTACTCGGCTGAGATTGCCGCTGACCTCGACGAATCCGGCGCACCTCAGGCCGACTACCGGGTTGCCTCGCCAGGCTTCCTGGAGGCGATCGGCGCTCGCCTCGTCGAGGGTCGCTACCAGACCTGGGACGATCCGGCGGATGCCGTCGTGATCGACTCCGTGCTGGCCCAAACGCTGTGGCCTGGCGAGTCGGCCGTTGGCAAGCAGCTCGGTGCGGCCCCACTCGGCGGCGAGGAAGGCTCGCAGCAGGTTGTTGGCGTCGTGCAGCACCTGCGCCATGACTCACTCGTGGCGGATGGACGACCGACGGTGTTCTTCTCACTCGCTCATACGCCGCGCGGCTACTTGACCATGGCCGTGAGGACGGCCGGCGACCCGGCCAGTCTGCTCCCCGCCGTTCGGGCCAAGCTGGCCGAGGTACACCCGGATCTACCGATCGGCCGGGTACGCGTGATGAGCGACTGGGTTGCCGCGGCGAGCGTCGAGCAGCGCACTGCAACCTGGCTCCTCGGCGGCTTTGCTCTCATGGCCGTGCTCCTCGTAGGGATTGGGCTCTATTCCCTGCTCGGATTCGAGGTGCGACTCCAGTCACGCGAAATGGGGCTTCGACTCGCCCTCGGCGCCGAACCCGGACGGGTCATCCGTACTGTGGTGCGCCGCGCCGCGCTCGTGGCAGTCGCAGGGCTCGCCCTCGGGGCCGTGCTTGCCGTCCCGGCAACTCGCGCCGTGAGCAACCTTCTCTTCAACGTGGAACGCCTCGACCCGTGGGCATGGACGGGAATGCTCGCCGGCCTGGCCGTGTTAACGCTCCTCGCCAGCGCGATTCCCGCACGGCGAGCCGCCGCTGTTGATCCCGTGGAGGTTCTCCGCACCGATTAGAGGAACTGCGGGTGCCGGCGGCTGCAGCTACTCGTTGTCAGCGAGCCACGCGTCGATGTCGGCGACGATCTCTAGTTCAGCGCCTTCGACAGCGGCCGCCACTTCGCGGGCCTGGCGCGCGAAACCGAACGCTTCGCTACGGCTCCCGTCGCTGGCAACAAGTGCCTTCGCCAGCAGGAACAGATCGCCTGAAACGTCTTGCGCCAGGGCGTTGTCAGAGGCCTGCCAGGCGGCGGATGATCGTCGCAAGTAGGGCACCGCATCCTCGTAGCGACCCGCCTCGAACAACGCGCGCCCGGTGCCTGACACCGAGAAGATCCGGTAGAAGTGATCCTCCGGGACATACAGGGCAAAAATGCGATCCGCTTCCGCAAAGTCGAGGATCGCCTGTTCCGGGTCCACCAGGACATTGGCGAAGCCGAGATTGACGACACTCTGAGCCACCATGAATCCGTCAGGGCCGAACACCTGCTGCCGCATCTCGAGCGCTTCCTCGTGGTACGGCAACGCCGACTCTCCGTCGAGCATTTCGATGTAGGCGGCACCGATGTTGGAGATCGCCATCGCCGTCTGATGATGTGGGCCGAGTTCGCGCCGCAGAATCGTTGCCGCCCGCCGGAACAAATCCTGCGCCTCCTGATATCGCCCCGCGCTGTACTGGGTCGTGCCGAGATTACTCAACGACTTGCCGATCTCGACGTGATCGGCACCGTACACCTCGGTGCGCAGACGCAGCGCCTCGTTGTGCGCGGCGAATGCTTCCTCGAGGCGCCCCGACTGCTGCAGTCCCGCGCCCCGATTGTTGTAGTACTCGGCGCGCACATACGGGCCGGCATCGGCGGCGGCGATCGCTGCTTCGGCCAATGCAGCCCAGCGGTCGGCAGCTTCGGCGTTGCCGCGATCGTTGCCGTCGAGCCAGACGAGCAGGTTGAGCGCCCGAATGACGTACTCCTCATGATGCCCTTCCTCAGCGGCCGTCCATGCTGCGAACAGCGAGGCCTCGGCCGCGTCGAACTCGCCGAGATAGTCCTGCAGGTCACCAACCAGATGCCAGGCTTCAGCCGCCAGCGGTGCGTAGTCGAACGCGTCGGCCGACACCGCCAACTCCTCGGCGAGCGGCAACGCTTCGCCGGGGCCTGCGCTATCTCCAACCACGCGCACCTCGCCCAGCCGTGTCTCCAGCGATTCGAGCTCTGCCAGACGCCCGGGTTCCTGGGGCCGCGCTACCGCGGCGGTGAGGAGGGCCGTATCGGCACACACGGCGAGAGGCTCGAGGCCCAGCACGGTGTCCGCCGCCCGCGCCAAAGCCGCCGGGTCGCCACCCGCGAGGGTGTTCACAACCGCCTGCAACTCCCCGCGGCGTCGATTGAGACAGGTTGTGCGCAGGTCGAGCAGTGCCGGTGACTGCTCGCCTCGGATATTCGTGGCCGCGCACGAGTCCCCGCGCATTGTGGCCCAGCCATCGGCGTAGCGGTCGAGCGCCCCTTCAACGCGTGCGAATTCCTCGGGCTCGAGCCCGGCGTTGGCGAACGTGGCGCGAAGTTCCCCGGCGCGGTCCGCATCCCAGATCCCGATCAACTGCGAAACACTATCTGCGCAGAGCGCAGCCGCCGGCTGCAGCCACAACCAACCGGCCACAAGCAGGGCGCCACCCGCGGCTGCGGCAATCCACAGATTCGTTGTGGTGGTTGCCGGCTCATCGACCAACTCGTCGAGCAGGGCATCCATCGATTCGAAGCGTTCGCCCGGGTCAATCGACAGGCTGCGTTCGAGCGCGCGCGCCAGCCCACCCGCCAATGGCGGCTGGTCGGGAGCCACTGGCGGCTGCCCGGCCTCGTAGGTCTGGGCCATCGAGGCCAGATCGTTGCCGGAGAACGGTTTGTGGCCATATATCGCCTCCCAAACCGACGCGGCGAAGGCAAACTGGTCGGAACGCGGCCCGAAGCGGCGATGCAGCACCTGCTCGGGCGCAATGTAGCCAGGAGTCCCGCTGATGTGGGCATCTCCCGCACCTTCCTCGGTGGCGCGTGCCAGCCCGAAGTCCACCACCTGGGGCACGCCATCCGCGTCGACGATCACGTTGTCGGGCTTGAAGTCGCGATGCACCAGGCCAGCCCGATGCGCCGCCGCCAGCCCCCTACCCGCCTCGATGTAGACGGCGACAATCTCGTCGGTGGTGCGGCCTTCCGACCAGGCACGAAGCGGCGTGCCATCGACAAACTCCATCGCCACGAATACCCGGCCCTCGTGGGTGCCCACATCGTGCACTCCGACCACGTTGGGGTGGGCTAGCTGGGCGAGAGCACGGGCCTCGCGCAACAGGCGATCCTGGTCGTCGGCACCGGTTGCATGCAGGAGCTTCACCGCCACGCGGCGGTCGAGCTGCGAGTCGTAGGCGGAGTACACCGACCCCATGCCGCCTGAGCCGACGTGATCGAGCACGGCGTAGCGACCCAGCTCCTGGCCCGGATCCAGGGGGCGACCCTCCACAACCTCGAAGATGCGATCCCACACGGGGCCCACGAGGCCGCCACCCGTGCGCAGCGTGAACTCGGGATCAGACCCGGCAACCACCATCAGAGCCCAGGTAACTCTCTCGAGCGCCTCGGCGTCTTCGCTGAACGCCTCTTGCAGCGCCTGAGACCGGTGCGGATCAGTGAGCGCGCGGAGCAAGGTGCGAATGCGATCCATCGGCTATCCCGCCAGCATCGCTTTGAGGGTCTTCTTGCCGCCGCGCCACTCACGCTCGACCGTTGAGACCGACACGTCGAGTGCCGTTGCCGTCTCCTCGGTGGTTATGCCGGCGAAGTAGCGGCACTCCACCACGCGCGCTGTTCGTGGAGACTCTCTCTCAAGCTCCTCGAGCGCCGTATCAACCGACACCACCGTGCTCAGCTCGTCAGTGGCCGCCATGTGTCGATCGGAAAGGTCCGTGCGCACGCGGTCGCCGCCACGCTTCTGGCGCAGTTGCCCGCGTGCGTAGTCCACGGCGATGTGGCGCATCGCCTGAGCGGAGGCCGCCAGGAAGTGTGTGCGGTCTTTCCACTCGCACTCGCCTCCGGCCAACTTCACATAGGCCTCGTTCACCAGGGCCGTTGTGTTCATCGTGGCCCCAGGACTCCGCCTCCAACGTCGCGCGAGCACGCGCAGCTCCGCATGAAGAACGTCCACGAGTCGATCAAACGCCGCGGGATCGCCCGCGCGGTGGGCCTCGAGAAGCGCGGTGACCTGAGTTGCCGGATGGGGCTCGCTGGGCATGCGCCGGATTCTAGCGCGACGAAGGGGCTGCGACGTAGGGGCTGGGGCCATGCGGTTCTTTGTTTTGGCGCGGCCGCTCCGCTCGCAACTACCGGATATACGGCGCGATCATCCGACGCCGTTCGACGCGCCACTCCTCGGTTGCCGTGTCCAGAGTGGGCACGAAAACATGGTCTCCGCGCGCAGCGCTCCAGCTGTCGTTCGGAATCATGCCGGCGAAGATCCGCTCTCCGGTCGGTGAGTAGACGTCCACGGGCAACTCGGCGGGCGGGTTCCGCACATCGGAGTCCACATAGGGATAGACGTACAAGCGCCCTGCCCCATCCACATTCAGCGCCCGGAGGGCCGGGAGGAACTCGGGGAGATTGAGTTCGCTACGAGCCACATCGGGCATTCTGTCGCGAACCCGCGTGAGTAGTCGATCGACAATGGTTTCCGGAACAGGCTCGGGCTGCGCGGCAGCGCGGAGCGCCCACTCGGGTTCGCCGTCGGGCCCGAACGCGAGCACCTGGTACTCGCTCGACCGCGTGAGGAAGAATCCGCCGCCCGGGCGAGCGACAACCGCGGGCGACGCGATCGGGTTGTCCGAGTAGTAGCTCATCAGGCCGTCGCGCTTGACGGTGTACTGGTTGTTCATGTCCACGTCGAGCAGCGGATCGCCGAGATCACCGGCCGCCGATACGACTGCAACGCGGCTGCGCATGGAGCTCGGATCGGGATTGTCCCCCGCCGTGCCGTAGGTCCAGGCTAGCCATGAGCCGTCCGGGCGCCCATGGAGCAACTGAAAAATCCACGGTGGCGCCTGCAGATCACCCGCGTGCTCAAGCTCCGCCGTCCACGTGCTAATACGCATGTTCGTGCCATCAAGCACATGCAAATCACCGGACGGCCCCACCAGAACCGACCGCGGCGCCTGAAACTCCCCCGGGCCCTGGCCCTGACGCCCCAGCGTGGCGATCGGAGCCCCGTCGGAGCCAAAAACGCGCACGTGGTTGTCGCCAGTGTCGGCAACGAAGATCCGCCCGTTCGGCGCTACATCGATCGAGCCCACGCGGTAGAAGCCATCTTCGCTGTCCTCGCCGAGCACGAGGTCCACGTCGTAGGAAATCGCATTCCCCTGCCGCATCTCATCTTCTACGGGAGCGTAGTTGTGCACCAGGAGCCCTTCGGGCACATCCAGTTCCCAGGCACGCTGCGGAACCGGCGCCTCGCCGCCACATGCGGACAGGCCCAGTGCCAGGCCAGCGATCCGTAACCCGCAAGATCGCCACGAACCGGGTGCGCGCATAGGTCAATCTCCGTCTGTCATGCAGGTGGATCGGGCCATTGTCCCCGACAAACCCCTGCCGCATCCAGATTGCGACGACAAAGGCCCGACCCGGAATCGCTCCTGGTCGGGCCTTCGCCGTGTCGTCGGCTTCGGGGGGCCGGATCTAATTCTAGAGTCTAGTTCTAGGTTCCTGGCAGCCTGCTGAAGCGGCTGAAGCGATCGCGCATTGCCTGCTGCGACATCAGCAATGAGGTGGACGGGAGGATCACTACCTCGTCTCCATCCTGCAGGCCCGAGATGACTTCCGTGAATTCCCAGTCCTGCACGCCGATCATGATCTGGCGGGCAACCATCTGGTTGTTGGCGTCCATCACAAACACGATCGCGGCTTCGCGTCGGCCGATTCCGAAGGAGTCCATACCGGTGGCCGTGCCACCACCACCGCCTCGGCCACCGCCGCCCTGGCCGCCGCCAGCGAAGCGCGCGCGCATCTGCTGGGTGAAGCGGTCGCGGGATTCCTTGGTGAAGCCGTTCATGTATTCCTCACGCTCTTCACGGCTCATGCCGCGCAGCTTCGTGAAGTCGATGTCTTCGTTCGAGAGTTCGCCCTCGCCGTCTTCACCTTCGGCATCGTCAGCCTCGCCCTCAGCTCCGGCTTCACCCTCAGCGGCTTCGCCTTCCTGAGCACCAGCTTCCTGATCCGGTCGGCCAGGCCGCTCGCCGTCACCACCGCCGGCTGCACGGCCACCACCGGGGCGTCCGCCGCCGGGTCGGCCCGCATTGGCGGCCATCGCCTCGCCACCCACGGCTCCGGCGCCAGTGGGCTGTGCGGCAAGAGCATCACGATCGAAGGGCAACCCGAGAAGGTTCGCCACGGTGCCGGCATCGCCCATGCTTTTCACTGCCTCATTGGGCACCGCGAGCACCTGGGGGCGCCGGTGAATAATCACTTCCACATCGGCGTTCATGCCGGGCAACAGCAGGCCCTCGGCGTTGTCGATCATGGTGAGCACGGGGAACGTGGTCACTTGCTGGCTCAGCACCGCCTGCGGCTCGATCTTCACCACCTGGCCGCGGAACTCGCGGCTCGGGTAGGCCTCCACCGTGATGTTCACGGGCAGGCCGGCCTTCACCTGGCCGATGTCGATCTCGTCCACCAAGGTGCGCACCTCGAGAGTAGAGAGGTCCGCCATGTCGACGAGCGTCGTGCCGCCCTGCACCGAGCTGGTGGAGGACTGAATAATCGTGCCGATCTCGACCGTCTTGGCGATAATCGTGCCGGCGGTGGCAGCGCGCACGGTGGCATCGTCGAGACGTTCCTGACGAATCCTGACGTCGGCTTCGGCACGCAGCAGCTGGCTCTGGGCCGTTGTGAAGTTCTGCTCGGCGGTGTCGAGGTCGCGGAACGACACCAGATCCTGCGCGTGCAGGTCCTTGGTGCGGTCGTAGTCGCGCTCGGCCACCGAAAGGCGCGTCTGCGCCGAGTTGAGGTCGGCGTCGGCCTGCGCAAGCTCCTCTTCGAGTGTCTCGGTGTCGACCTGAGCAATGAGATCGCCCACGGCCACCACGTCGCCCAGATCAACGGGCATCTCGAGAATCTCGCCGGCCGCCTTGCTCTTCACCTGCACGATGCGCACAGGTTGGAGGGTGCCGGTGGCGGATACGGACACCGTGATGTCACGCACGGAGATGGCGCGGGTGGGCACCTCGCCCACGCTCGCTTCTTCTTCGGCCGCCTGCTGGGCCTGGTAGTAGCCGTAGCCATACCAGGCGCCGCCCGCGAGCACGGCGATCACCACGAGTCGTTTCAGTGCCTGAACGGCCTTCTTCACGCTAGAACCCTCAACCGGTGTGTAGACCTATGGATCTAGCGTGCCCGGCGGACCCGAGGGGTACAAGCGCGGGAGGGTAAAGAGTTGTAAAGGGCCGGGCCTACGATCCCGCCGACCCGTACCAAACGAGCCCCGCCCATCGGTGATAAGCACCCGGATAGCGATTCCTCAACTCTGCACGCATGCTCGCCCAGGTGGTCGACGAAGGGATTGTTTCATTCGACGAATACATCAACTCCGCCACCTCTGCCGCAGTCTGATCGTCGATTGCCCAGAGGGTCCCAGCGACAGCCCGGCCACCGGCTGAAAGGAAGGCGTCGGCGATGCTACGGCCAAGTTGGGGCGTCGCGCCACCGGTCTCGGCCGGCCGGCCGGTATGGCATCCGAGGAGCACTACGACGGTGCCCGGAAGATCTAGTCCTCCCAAGTAGTCGCTATCCAACAGAACCCCTCGCGCAAAGGTGAGGCCGGCTGTCCCCGCCACCGTTCCGCGCCATGTGTGGCCGCCGAAGTGGAGCACAGAAGCGCTTGGTGCCATCTCGCGGAACGCGGCGACGGTCGCTTTGGGCCCAAGGATGCGTGCCGTCGGCCCCATGGCTGCCGCCTCCGCGCGCGCGTCCCGACCAGCGCGCGGAATGAACGCCACGCGTGACCCGGTTCGCGATGGGTAGTTCGCCGCTCTTGCGTGTCCCAGAGAGAGAGCTCGGGCGACAATCAATCCATCAACATGATCCTCGAAGACCGCCTCGAACGGCACCGCCACCATCACGGAATTGGGAACGACGATCAGGCGTACCGGCACCGATACCGACCCACGAAAGAGTTCCGCGCCTAGTACTTCTCGGAACAGGTGGCCGCTCGCTCGGGCTATCTGTGCCGCCGAACCGCGCGTTGCGACTAACGATGAATACCTCAGCAGGAGAGCTCGTGCCTCGCTTGACGACATCGCCGAGACGCCCTCGACGCTAGCCAGGCTAGATCGGTACCACCAACGCAGCTCGGCGCCGAAATCACCGAATACCAACACGCCCACATCTTCAGGGAGCCCCGCCTGGATGGACGCAATCTCCCCGATCGACGAAGCTCCGCCTCGCCCCTTCTCCAGCGCCAACAACGCATCATCGGGCCGCCCTCGCTCAGCGTTCCATTCCGCGAGGGCGCTGTAGCTGATTTCCACTCCTGTCGGCGGCCGTTCCGAAGTTGTATTCCGAGCGGTCCAACCGTCCACGCGTTCGGCTGCCTCTAACTCCGAGAGATAGACCGAACCGAGCACCTCCGTGCCGTCCGCGGCTGTCTGCTCTCGATGGACTGCCGTCGTTGCCCCCAGACTCCGCGCCAGCAACCGCACATCCTGTGGCAACGTCGCAGGTCGGTTCTCGAAGACGAGTCGCTCGATTCGCGATAGAGCTCGCGTCGAATCCCCTCGATGGACCGCAGCGCGCGCAAGAGCGGCTTCAACCCGGAGCCTCGTCGAGTCGGTAGTCTCCAACTGCGACGCTTCCTCCAACGCCGAGCTAGTAGTCGCGTGGTGGCCGCGCGCACGAGCACCGATCGAGAAGAGAACGAGACTCCTGGCCAGCGCCTCATCATCCTTGAGACGCCGCGCCCCGGAAACCGCCCGTTCAATCAACCTGTCGAAATGCGCCCAAGCACCTGCCGCAGCCAAGATGGGGACGATTCTGTCGGAGAGTTCGACCGCTGACGCGGGATCACCGCTGACAACACTGGACGCTAACCTCCGAGCACCGGCCAGGGCCTCGCCTACCTTCCCATCGCGCCACTGCGCCGCGACCGCACGCGATTCGCACTCAGCTCGCGAGCGAGTCAAGATCGCGGGTACGTCCTTACACGGGAGTAGCGCTTCGACGCCGATCCGAGTGTCGAGATCCGCCAACTGCCCGATTGCTCTCACCAGCCCGCGAGCCGCGTCTCGCCCTCCAGCGGAGCGAGCCGCTTCGGCAACGAGCCACTTCGCATCAGCACTGCCACCGGGGCGGGACTCGATCGCCGCCATCAAGAGCAGCGAAAATGTGCGCGCGGTAGAGTCCCGAACACGCACCGACTCCGCAAACAGCCGTCGTACGGCTCTCGATCCCGCCCGCGGATTGACGGCGGCTAGCAACACCATTGCCCTGAATTGGTGTGAACGTCCGTGCTGTGTCAATTCGACTCGGCGAACGGCGTCGAATATTTTCGCCCAAAGTGCCGGCCGAACCGCTCCGTAACTACGCATCTGTTCGGCAGCGGCGATGGTCGCCGCGACATCCGACGGTGCCCCGGTCGGCGGAGAAGCTTGGTACAGGTACGCGATCTCGGCCGCAGCGATTCGGGCGTCGACGCCGTGCAAGAGGGGAACGACCGCAGCGAACTCCCGCCCCCGGGCGGTGGGCAGGCACCGCCAGTTTGCCATGTAGACAACGTCACCTTGACCGCATGTCGATGACGCCAAGCGAACGGCCGAGCGCCATTCAGGACGCGTTGGCGGGTGCCTTGCGGCGGAAACGAGCACGACAGCAACCACGAACAGACCGAGGCGCTTCCTCAACGGAGCACGGGGCGAGGCCCACTGCCTGCTAGTGGCTTGTCTCCGGCCCAGGCGGTCACTGACCAAACCAGTTCACCGGAAACGTCTGAGATCGCCGGAATCTCGAGCGACGATTCATCGGCCGATACAGTTCAACTGAATACCAGCTGAGCATCGAGCGTCCAGACCTCAACAGAATAGTGGGTCGCTCTGGCGAACAGTGTCCATCGGACCACAGGCGTTCCAAGTGTCTCCAGCCGAGCCGTCAACGAATCCGACATGCCGCGCTGGCCTACGTCTGGACCGATCGCACGAGGCCGAAGACCGACACCGACGGAGAGGATGGCAAACACAGCTACCAACGCGACACCCGCTACACCCCTCCTTGCCGAAGGCTCCCGGCGCACCGGGTGCTCGAAGATCTCGTCGGCCATGGTCTGAAGGTACGCGTCCAGCGATCGCAACTCGGCGCGAACCACATCGTCGCTAGGACTTGCCGGCAATTCGGTCCTCCAGGTCGGCAGGCGAGAATCCCTCGCACACCAAAGAGTCGCGCAGGGCCGCTAGTCCGCGAGATTGAATCTCGTACACGCGTTTGTACGGTTGGATACCAAGACGTTCTGCCACGCGACGAGCCGTCCAACCTCGGCGATACCGCATCTCAAGGACGGCCCGCGTCGTACCGGGCAGTCTCGCGACCGCCGTCCTGAGCGCGTCGACCAGGGCGCCACCGTCCAGCTCCGCTTCTGGTCTTGGCTCAGCATCGGCGAACTGAAACCGGGGACCGTCGTGACCGTCCCTAGCACCTACCGACTCCTCACGGGATTGGCGCGCTAGGACTCGCCAACGTTGATCGGGCGAGAGCTGCGCTTCGACCTCACCGACTAGTCTCTCGACTTCAGAGCGTGTTCGCCCACGCCCCTCACAGCGAAGCAACCCTAGGATCTGTTCGACCGTAAACCCATGCCAGTATCGGTACTTGAAAACCTCCGCGTGGGTCGCGGAGAGACGCTCGATGGTCCGGTACAGCCGACGACGTCCACGATGGGTCCTAATCCACTCTCGACAGAGGTTTAGCGTCACCGTGGCCAGCCAGGTGGTGAAACGGCACTCCCGGCCGCCCGTCTCTCCACGGAATTGGCGCAACCTGCGACAGTCATCGGCAAGGAGCCGCGCGCATACGTGCGCATACATGTCCATCCGCTCGTCGACATCTGCCGTGAAGCGTCGCACGCATCCCAGAATGAACCCGGAATACTCAACGAGGAATTGCTCCCGATTGTCGGCCAGCGCGAGGACATCGACTTGGCTCAAACCGACGGGTGAGGCCTCGTCCACCAAGTTGTCCCTCCTCTTCCGTGTCGATTGCCTATGTCTACCTGCTACTAGAGACGGCCGCGCGAACCGCCTTTTCAATGGACTAAACCTCGATCCGAGGACGTTTTCGTAAATTCGAAGCCACGCCCCGGGCCGATGCGGCCTCAACGCCCCATTCTGTGCCCGTTTCCCCCGTACGGGGCCAGCTCCCCGTGCACAGGTGCGGCGCCGCGCCAGCAATCCCAGCGTGCATACAGATCTAGACGGACTTGTCCGCGGGTTGGGAGGGGACGCCAGGCTCGGCTAGCCCCCTAGCCGCCGATCCACGTCGTCTCCGAGCACGACCAACAGCTTTACCAGCGCGTCGATCGACTTGCCCGACTGCTTCTTCGGACTCAGCTTGGATCAACGCGTATTGGCTGCAGATCAGCCGCACGTTCCGAGGCCGGACATGCTGCTTGCGAGGTCGGCGGATCTGGATCTGCGCTCCCGGAGTCGAGGTTGTCCAACAACTGGCCCGCCGTCTGAAATTCCCGCTTCGTGTCAGGGGGTCCGAATCGCCGCCTCGAGCTCTTCGACGGCAACTCGAAGCACCGTTGCGCGTTGGCGTTCGTCCATCACATCGCGCAACTCGAAACGGGCCTCCGCGAGCTTGCGGTTGTCGGCGTCGCGGAGGACGAGCTTGCCGCGGGCCTCTATCGCAGCCCCTCGGCGGCGGACGCGGTCGAGATCGAGTTCCACGCTCAGCTCATAGGCGTCCGGGGAAGTCGCGACTGCGAACGTTGAAGACCTCCAGATCGCGTCATAGGTCGCGGTTAGCAGCGCCGGGAATGCCGTCGTCTGTGCCAGCAGGTCGTCAGCGCCGCGAGCGCTCAGCCACACGCGCGGCAGTGCCGTCTGCGGCAACGGCTCCAGGGTGCGCGGCGAGACCTCCTGCAATCGGTTCACCAGTTCTTCCACGTCTGCGCCTGCTTCGCGCGCGGCCAGCGCATGCTCCCACGCCGCTTCGGGGTCCCTGAGGTCCAGCAACAGGTTCGCCAGCCTCTGCCGGAGCCCCGGCAACCACGGATCGAGGTCGGCGGCACGAGCAAGATCGCCGGCCGCATCTTCGAGCCGCCCGAGGCGCTGCAGGGCAAGCCCTCGCCCGTAGTGCGCAGGACCCAGATCACGGGCGCTCGCGGTTGCGCGCTCGAACGTAGAGAGCGCCGCCTCATTCTCTTGAGCCGCTAGCTGGCGGAAGCCTCTGCGCGCTGTTTCGACGGCCATACTGGTTGTGCGCGCCGAGCCCCCGTATCCGCGAGAGGGCGCGAGAACCTCGTGGTCGGGCCTTGCCACGGTGACCTCGACCTCGCGCTCAATCAGCGGGTCCGCGCCTGTCGTGCCCGCCGGAACATAGCCGATCACGTAGTGGGCGCGTAGCGCGCCTGTTAGACGCGCCAACGCTTTCCGCACTTGCGGATGATCTGGTGCACCGGGCCGGCCTCGGAACACGGCCCCACCGGTGAACTCGGTCAGGCGGTCGAACGCTCGAAGGGTCGCGTACAGCCGAGCGCCGGACGACGAACCCGGCTCGGCAGCCAGAATGAAGTAGGGAACCGCTACGCCCCAGGCCGACAGCATCGCATCTTCGAGCGAACTGTAGCTCCTGTGGTCGTCGCCATCCGTCACCAACACGATGCGTTCTGGGATCCCGGTCGCCAACCGTTCCTCCAGAGCGTCGAGCTCGCATCTCCCCATCGTCGGCACCGGTTGGTTGGCTTTGCCCCTACGCTGGTGCCCGAACCAATCCAGCGCCCGCTCGGCATCCCGCACCTGCTCGGAGGCGGTCGCGCTCGGGGGCAGGCCACGGGCCAGTCTCCGTTCCTGGAGCTGATCCGAGGCCGCGATGATCGCGTCGAAGATAGCCTCGTTTGAGAGAAGTGGCAGAGTCGCGAGGGATTCGCGCAAGAATGGGTCCCCAGGGTGCCCCCAGATGCCTCCGAGCACCCCCTCCCCGCGGAAAGGCATGAGGAGCACGCAACTCCCGGGATGGAGGCTGTCCAACAACTCACCCGCCATCTCGCGCATGGGCCAGAGGTTCATGCTGCCGCTCGCGTCTACCGCGACAACCAGTTCGCCTGGCTCCCAAACCGGCGGAACGAAAACCGAGATCGGCCTCACTTCGCCGTCCTCGATAACCCGAAAGTCCTCCACGGTGAGATCGGTAGCGGGCATGTTGTCCGTGAGGACCATCACATGGATGACAACCAACTCCGAGGTGGTGCCGAACGTTGGTCGTTCCTGCGCAACGCAGGGTAGCGAGACTGCAAGAGTCGCAAGAGCCGCACCCCCTAGTGCCGTCGCCAACCTGTTTTGGGACCATGGTCCCCACATCGCGCTGCCCGCGCTAGGTTGACTGCCTGCCGCCTCTTCCTGTCGGATGTCCTTCATGCCCGGCTCGGTCCGTAGGGGCGGAATAGAGCGATCTACACGGTACGCAACCGGCTAGTCGCTTCGTTTACGACGAAAGATCCTCTCCGGCTTGGTGCCGCGATCGCGGACGCTGCCGTTCCCGCCCGCGGGTCAGGCCGTCCGGATCGCCGCTTCGATCTCTTCGACGGCACCGTGAAGCACCGATGTGCGGTGGTCCTCGTCCATCGCGTCGCGCAACTCGAAGCGGACCTCTGCGAGTTTGCGGCTGTCATTGCCACGCAGTACCAACCTGCCGCGGACCGAAATGCCCTCTCCTCTACGGCGGACGCCGTCGACCTCGAGAACGAGGGTCCAATCCGAATCTTCCGGAGCCGTGGCCGGGGTGAGAGCCGGCGAGTGCCAGACCGCGTCGGTCACGGTGGTCACAAGGGCAGGCAACACCGCTGCCTGCGCCTCCAGGTTACGACCGCCACGCAAATCCAGGCTTAGCCAAACACGTGGTGGTCCGACCCGCTCGAGTGGCTCTAGCGTCCGCGGGGCCACGGCCTGCAATCGCTCGACCAGGTCGGAGACATCCATTCCCGCACCACGAGCGCCGAGCACGTGGTCCCAGGCAGCTTCAGGGTCGCCCAGCGCGAGCGCCAACTCGGCCAATCGCACGTGAAGTCCCGGCAACCAGGGATCCAGGGCTACGGCGCGAGACAGCGGAGCCAACGCCTCCTCGTCGCGGCCCAGGCGCTGCAGCGCGATTCCCTGCCCATGGTAGGCGGGCCCTAGTTCTGGATCGGTTGCGATGGCGCGTCCAAACGTAGCGATCGCAGCGGCGTCGCGCCCTGCCGTGAGTTCGCGGTAGCCCCGGCGCGCGATTTCCACGGCCGCGCCCGTGGTGCGGGCAGCCCCGCCGTAACCGCGAGACGGCGCCAATACCTCATGGTCGGGCCTCACAACGGTGACTTCGATCTTGCGTTCAATCAACGGATCATCGCCTGCCTTGCGGGCCGGAACGTAGCCGATTACATAGTGCGCCCGCATGGCGCCGATCAGGCGCAGCAAAGCTTCCTGTACGCGTGGATGGTCTGGTGCGCTCGGCCGCCCCCGAAACACGGCCCCGCCTGTGAACTCCGTGAGCCGGTCGAACGCTCGAAGGGTCGCGTACAGCCGAGCGCCGGACGACGAACCCGGCTCGGCCGCCAGAATGAAGAACGGCACCGCGGCGCCCCAGGCCGTCAGCATGGCATCTTCGAGCGAGTTGTAGCTCGTGCTGTCGTCGCCGTCGGTGACCAGCACGATGCGTTCCCGGATGCCGGTCGCGGACCGCTCTTCGAGATGGTCGAGCTCGCAGCTCCCCATCGTGGGCACCGGTTGGCTGGCTTCGCCCACCCGCTGCGGCCCGAAACGATCGAGGGCCCGCTCGGCATCCGGCACCTCCTCGGACGCGGCTGTGTTCGGGGGCAGCCCGCGGGCCAGTCTCCGCTGCTGGAGTTGTTCCGAGGCCGCAATGATCCCATCGAAGATCGCGTCGTCTCCGTCCCTGAGCTGCAACGCCGCGAGGCCCTCGCGCAACAAAGGGTCCCCAGGGTGCCCCCAGATGCCTCCAAGCACCTGTTCACGGAAAGGCATGAGGAGCACGCAACTCCCGGGATGGAGGCTGTCTAACAACTGGCCAACCATCTCGCGCATGGGCCAGCGGTTCATGCTGCCGCTCGCGTCGAGCGCGACAACCAACTCGCCTGGCTCCCAGACCGGCGGGACAAAGACCGAGATCGGCCGTTCCTCGTCGTCCTCGAGGACACGAAAGTCCTCCACGGTGAGATCGGTAGCGGGCATGTTGTCCGTGAGGACCATCACATGGATGACAACCAGCTCTGACGTGGTGCCGAACGTTGGTCGTTCCTGCGCCTCGGAGGAAAGTGCCGCGAGCAGGACTCCCAGCGCGGCCGCCGCGATCACCTTCGTACGTCCAGTCACGAGTTCGGGACCTCACACCGCTGATCCTTGCCCCGCGGCAACCACCGCACTTGCACCTGCCCTCCTAGCGCGCCAGAGCCCGCGCCGCTGTAGCGATCGACTCGACATCCTAGGCTCTCAGCTGTCCGAATCGGACGTATGCGACTAACCGGTCTTCGCCCACCAGACGCTCGACCTACCAAACCCCCGGGTTGCACCGTTTCCGACGAACGCACGGGTGGGACCCACCGTGCCCCCTGGCACCGTTCTGGTAGGTACCACGGGACGGCTGACTTTCAGCAACCAGCCCACGGGCGGGCCAGCGACCTAGTACGGCAGTTTCAGGCGGTACTTCACCACCTGGTACTCCCCCAGGTTCGGTTCGCGTGTCACCGAGTAGACGTATTCGCCCTGCGAAGCGATCCAGCCGCCCACTTCGCCCACCGCCCCCTCGACCGTGCCGGAGTACAACAACTCGCCGGCCGGCGAGTACACGTCAACGGGCACCGCGGCCGCGTCCGGGCCGACGGTCGGGAACACATAGATCCTCCCGGCGGAGTCGAACACCACCGGCAGTACGTTGCGGCTCAGGGCCTCATGATGCGTCGGCCACGGCAGATCTGCCTCGAGAAACGCCTCCGTATCGGCATCACGCAGGAAGGCGGCTTCCTCATCGCGCTCCGCTGGCGTCACGGCCGGCGCCTGCCAGTCCTGGGCAACCAGGGTGAGTTCGTGCTGGCCCTGCGCGTCGATACAAATCACCTCATACGACTCATCAACCGATCCGCAGACTCTCCCGCTCTCGCTCACCTCCCAGCGCGGGATAGCAAACCCGAGGAAGCTTCGTCTCAGAGCGCGGCCGCGGATCACGTTGCCGTCGGGTCGCGCCGGCTTGAACAATGTCAGAGGCACGTGTCGCTCGTCGCGACGGATCTCGGCGATCTGCTCGCCGGAGGGTGCGAAGACAACCAGTCGCTGGCCGTGAGCGGGCGTGGTGGCACGCGGGTCGTCGGGCGTGCGAGGCACGTACGACATATGCGCGAGCAAGTTGCCGTCGAGCGTTTCGGAGAGACGCAACACGCGATCGGTGGCTGTCCATTCTGTCTCCAGCGTGGTCGAGGACACGAACTTGCCGTTTGGGCGCCAGCGGTGCAAGCGAAGCGGTCGACTGTCGACCACGACGATGTCGTGGCCCAACATGCTGATGGCCGTGGGCGACTTGAGATCGCCGGGCCCCTCGCCACCCTCGCCGAACCGGCGCAGAAGTTGGCCGTCAGGGCTGAAGGAATGCACCGTCTTGCGCCCGATGTCGAGAACGAACAACGCACCGTCTGGAGTCACGGCGAGCCCACCCTGCGTCGACACCCAGTGCAGCACCTGATCGGGATCCTCGGTCGACCCGCCGATCGACACCACGAGTTCCAACTGGATCGGTTCTGCCTGAAGTCGCGCCGGGGCGCTCGCCGCGAAGGGCTCTACCTCCTTTGCGACGGGCAACTGCTCGCTAGAGGCAGCGCCCGCGAAGAAGGGTACGGCAGCAACTAGCAGTCCCGCAGCGCCGATCTGCCTTGCTGTCACGATCCCCCCCGGTAGCAGTTGCTCGGCTGGGCACGACACCACCCTCGCTGATGTCGATTCGCACTGCGACGAGGTTCGTCGCTGGGTCGTTGGGATCACTCTTGTCCTCTGGCTGGCCGTCCATTCGGACGGGTAGGCGGGCGCGCTACGGGGGTGTGCAGAAACGAACCGTTCTCACGTCCATTTTGCGAATCCAGACAATTTACCAACTGGCGCGACATGAGCCCCCAATGGTGTCCCCGCGTGCCGGCCAGACGGCTGGTTCTGGACTCGATTGGCCAGTAGCGGCTGTCGGTGCCGGGCGCAGCAGAGTCCCGTCCATTCACTTCCGCATAGAAAAGTCACACCGGTGTCACGCCGCCCGCCGAAACGCCAGTATTGGAGGCGTCTTGACACAACTCGTGGGGCTTTAACGCGTGAAGGGTACGCTTCGCGACGTCGGTATCTCGTTGCTTGGTGCAGCGGCTGCCGGCTCGCTGATTCTCGGCCTGACACGACTCTTCCACCCCCTGGGAACCCAGGATCTGGTGGCGATATGGGTCGTGGGCATCGCCGTGGTGTGCGTTTACCCGCTACTGGTCCGCTCTGAGACCGGCCCTACCGTGCCCCCTGGCACCGTTCTGGTAGGCACCACGGGACTGCTGATATTCAGCAACCAGCCCACGGATTTCCTTGTGGTACCGGCCTGTCTGGCCCTGGCTCTGTTGTCGCTTCGCACCCTGCCTGTGCTGGCCCCCATGCAAGCCCCACTTGTCGTGGCCGCCGCAGGTGCGTTGATCGACCTCACCGGAGGCATCTTCTGGATCACCAACCAACCACTGCTCAAGGAGCTTTCGTGGTGGTGCACGGCAGCAGGAGGTGGGCTCGTATTTGCGGGCCTCGGCCTTGCAGCCGGAAGGGCCACCGCCACGCGTCGTAGACCATTGGTGAACCTGGCTCTAGCCTTTGCCGCCCTGGGGGTGGCGGGCGGCTGGATGGCTGAAGCCATCTGGGAGCTCATTGCGCGCGTGTTCCTACCCTACAGGGACGCGTATGTGGCCACGGCGTTTCCCCAAGCGCCGTGGATTGGCACGTTCACGGGTGCGAGCTACATCATCGCCGCGGTCGGCATGATGCTGCTGATGTACTCGGCCAAGTGGCCGTTCAAGCACAAGCTCGAAGCGGTGGACGGTGGAATGACCGACAACGCGATGCGCGATCTCCGCGCCGAATGGAGCGCGTCGGACGCCGAATCGAGTCGCCCGGCTGCCCGGAAGCGCGGCGCCTAGCCGCCCTGGCTCACCGCCCGGCAGTCGATACCGGGTAGCGACGTACTCGCTGGTCGTCGTATCAAGCTCCACCGGTAGGACATAGTCGCCATGCGCCGCGTGCCCGCGGTCGAGAGACACTGGCGACAGTTGCACCCCAACATCGGATATGTATACAGTCGGTCTATCCCTACTCCTAATAGGGATGATGGAATACACGAGTTCAAACGTAGGCGGGTAGCGAGAATGCGCAGTCTCTTCACGGGCACGCTCAACATGCTTGTCTTGAGCGCCCTGGCGGTGGAGCCCATGCATGGCTACGCGATTGGTCGCTGGATTCGCGACTCGAGCGCAGGCGAACTGGGCGTAGAGGAAGGTCAACTGTACCCAGCTCTGCAACGCCTCCGAGGCCGCGGCTGGGTCACGGCCGAGTGGGGTACCACCGACACAGGCCGGCGCGCGAAGTTCTACCGCCTGACGCCGCGGGGTGAACAGCACCTCGATACGCAGGTAGCCAAGTGGCGCCGCTACGCCTCGGCGGTGCTCGGGATCCTCGACTCCAACGGCGGCTGAGGATGGCCGACCGACGCTTCTCAGAGTTCCCGTCGCCCACACGAAAGGGACGCGCCGCCGCCCGCGCTGAGCGCGAAGCGCAGGCGGAAGTGCAGCTGCATCTCGAACTACGCGTTCAAGAGTTGATCCAGAGTGGCCACTCGCGTGACCAGGCCGAGGCGCTTGCCCGCGAACAATTTGGCGATCCCCGAGCGGTCTGTCGTGACGTTGGCCGCATCGCGGCCCTTGACGCGCGCCGCACCCAACGAGAAGAACTCATGTTGAACCTCGTCTCTGACCTACGGGTCACGCTTCGCAAGTTTGCGCGCCGCCCGGGCTTCGTTGCCGCAACGGTATTGACGCTTGCCCTGGGCATCGGCGCCAATTCGGCGATCTTCAGCGTCGTGCACGGCATCCTGTTGCAGCCGCTGCCATACCCCGAGGCCGATCGACTGGTTCGGCTATTCGAAGAGAGCCCGCGGGTCAGCATGTTTCCGGTGGCGCCGGGCAACTACCTGGAGTACCGCCGAGAAAACGGGGTGTTCGACAACATCGCGATCTTCACGCGCGACGATCTTCAGTTGAGCGATGGCGATCCGGCGGTGCGGCTCACCGCCCTGCGCGTCTCCGCCGGCTACTTCGAGACACTCGGCTACCAGCCGGCCCTCGGGCGAACCTTCACAACCCAAGATGAACTGGCCGGCAACTCCCGCCGTATCGTGATTTCCGACCGTGTCTGGCGTGAACGCTTCGATGCCGATCCGGGCGTGGTGGGTCGCGACGTTTCCATCTCGGGCGAGGCATACGAAGTGCTCGGGGTCATGCCGCCGAGCGTCCAGCACGTTGGCGGGAGCTATCGCAGCACGCCCCACGGCGAGACCGTCGACGCCTGGTGGCCTCTCACGCTCGAGGAAGGCCGCGCTCCTCGCAACGCCCACTACACCAACGGTATCGGCCGCCTGCGGAGCGGCGTGGAGGTTGGCATCGCGCAGCAATCGATGGCTGCGCTGTCTCAGCGACTGTCGGACGACTACCCCGAAACCAATACCGACTGGACGGTCACGCTGGTTCCGCTACGCGATGAGATCCTCGGCACAACTGCGCCCCTGCTCTGGACGCTGCTGGGCGCGGCGGGATTCGTGCTGCTCATTGCCTGCGCGAACGTAGCCAACCTTATGCTCGCTGGCGCTACGGGCCAGAGACGCGAAGTAGCGATCCGAGGATCCTTGGGCGCGAGCCGAGGCCGCATCGGGCGCCTGCTCCTAACGGAGGCGCTCGTCCTGGCGTCTGCCGGGGGCGCTGCGGGCCTCTTCCTCGGCTGGGCCGGAACGCGCGCTCTGCTGACCGCGGCTCCCGAGGGGCTACCGCGGCTTCACGAGATCGGGCTTCACCCGCCCGTCTTGTTCTTCACCTTGGTGGTAACACTCGCCACCGGCCTGGTGTTTGGCATAGCTCCCGCGTTGCGCGCGGTGCAGACCGACATCATGGACACCCTGCGCAACGAAGGTACGGCCGCAACGAGTTCTCGGCAGGCCGGAGGGGTGCGCAAGTTCCTAGTGGTCCTGGAGACCGCGCTCGCGTTCGCACTCATGGTCGGGGCGGGGCTGTTTCTCAGGAGCTTCCTTACGATCGTGGCGATCGAGCCTGGATTCGCTGAACACGGCACGCTGACCGCTAGCTTTGCCCTTCCGTCGACGCGGTACGGCGAGCTCGCGCAACAGGATGCGTTCTATCGGGATCTCGATACGCGCCTACGCGGAATGCCGGGCGTGCTCGACGTTGGTATCGGAAGCGACCTTCCCTGGACCGGCTACGACGAAAACTCCAACTTTGGCATCGTCGGTTTCGAACAACCGGAAGACATGCGGCTGCTGGCCCGCTACCACTTCCGTGGACCGGGGACCTTTGCTGCAACGGGTGTTCCGGTTATCGCTGGACGCGAGTTCGACGCCTCGGATGGCCCGCAGACGGAACCGGTGATCCTGATCAACGAAGCGGCTGCAGAGCGATACTGGAATGCACCGGAGGGAGCCGGCCCGCCGCTGGGCAGTCAGATGCAGGTCTGGGGAGATACCCGCACCGTGGTTGGTGTAGTCGGTACTGTTACCGACTCACCAACTGACACCGAAGCGCGACCGGCCTTCTATTTCCCCATCATGCAGCGCACCATGCCTGGCGGCGGCGCCGTGTTTGTTGCAGTGCGAGCCGAGGGTGACCCCGCCGCTCTTGTGCCCGCGTTCCGCAGGGTCCTGAATGAGATCGACCCGGCCCTCGCGCTGGCCGACGTACGCACTCTGACAGACATCGCCGGCTCCGCGCGAGCGACGGAGCGCTTCACGTCTCAACTGGTCGGCCTTTTCGCGATGCTCGCTCTCGTTCTCGCGATCGCTGGGATCTACGGAGTCCTCGCCTACCTTGTAGGCGAGCGTTCGCGAGAGATAGGGATCCGAATGGCGCTTGGCGCCGACCGTCCACGCATGCTGCGTATGGTCGCCGCGCAGGGTCTCCGATTAGTTGCCGCCGGATTGCTCCTAGGCTGGATCGCCGCCTTCACCCTCGTGCAAGGGTTGCAGTCTCTCCTCTTCGGGATCTCGGCCCGCGATCCATGGACATTCGCCGGAGTCACCGCGATTCTGCTGGTCGTTGCTGCGGCGGCGAGCTACCTGCCAGCCAGACGAGCATCACGAGTGCCTCCGCTCGAGGTCTTGCGCTAGGCGCACAACGCATACCGAGCCAGATCAATGCCGGCTACGCCTCACCCGCTGCCCGGATCTGCGTTGGCGTCATCCCCGTGAATGCGCGTAGGGCGTTGCGGAGGGATTTGTCGTCGCTGTAGCGGAGGCGCTGGGCGATGGCCGCAATCGGCAGGTCCGTCTGCACGAGCAAGTCTCGCGCAAGGTCGACCCGAACTTGATTCAGGATGGCCCGGAACCCGGTCCCCTCAGCACGAAGTCGGCGCTGCAACGTGCGCGGACTGAGGCGAAGCGTCTGCGCAACGCTCTCCAACGAGAGTTCACCGCTCCTCACCGTCTGCTCCACCATCTGACGAAGTGGTCCGGTGCACACCGGGTCGGCAGACGTCAGGTCCGCGATGAACACCAGCTGCTCATACAGCTGCGGGTCGTACAGAACCGACGTCGCGACGAGGTCGGCGTTACGAATCACGATCTCGTCGTGATCGCACCCAAACACGACCTTTGGCCCCAACGCCCGCAAGTAGCTCCGGGTGTCATCGGGCTCCGCACGCGAGCGTCGAGCCTCGACCGGTACGAAAGTCGACCCACGGACCGTCCGTAGCACGGCAACGACGGCGGCGAAGAACCCGTCGAGCACCTGCTCCTTCGTGTTCTCTGGCCAATCTGGAACCACCGATGCCCTCAACGTCGCCTCCTCGGTCGACGACGACATGGTCGCGGTGAGCACATGGTCGCAATGCACGAAGCGCCCGAACGTCTCGAGCGCCATCCCAGGGGTTGGCGCATGTGTCGCCGCCAGGCCTCCAGCACCGCCCAGGCATAGGTGGAAGTTTTCGCCCGCGTGCAGAACCACCAGCTCGTCGCTCACCAATTCTTGTGCGGCGCGAATCACTTCGGGCACTAGAGCCACGAGTGCGTGATCTTCGACCGTTTCCAACACGCCGGGCGCGAGACCCACTTCGCTGCCGACGGCAGCAGCCGTCACCCCGGATCTTCCCAGGTAATGGACGAGAAATAGCAGAATTTGCTGAAGAGAACCCATTTTCCGTGGCGTCTTTTACGTGTTTCTTGGCGGAAAGTATGTCATATAAATTACCATAAACATTACGGTTTGCGAAACTCCGTGATTCAGACTAGAGTCCGTTGTGGCGCAAATATTCCCTTAATGCGACAACTCAGGACGGACCTCTCATGAAGTTGCGAATCGCTCTTCTGGCATGCGGATTGGCTCTCTCCGTGGCGACGATCGCTATCGGCAGCCAGTCGACGGCGGACTCGCCATACTGGACCATCACCGACAACGTCCTGGAGCGCCCTGAGGGGTATAGGAAGTGGGTGTTTGTCGGCGAACCGGTAACGCCGAACGACATGAACGGTGGTGCAGCCCCCTTCCCCGAGTTTCATACGGTCTATATCGACCCTGAAAGCTATGACCACTACGCCAGCACCGGTGAGTTCCGCGACGGAACGATCCTGATCAAGGAACTCGTTAGCGTCGGCTCCAAAGAGGCCGTCAGCGGTAACGGCTACTTCATGGGCGAATTCATCGGGCTCGAAGCGACGATCAAGAGTTCGCGCCATTTCCCCGACGAGCCGGGCAACTGGGCGTACTTCAGCTTCACAAACGCGGGCGGCCCTACCAACCCCACCGCAGAGCCGTTCCCAACGGCCTCGTGCAACTCGTGCCATCAGCTGAGCGCCGCGGACGACTTCGTCTTCACGCAGTACTACCCGGTGCTACGGGCCGCGAAGGGCTCGGGCCCCGTGGCGGAGGCACCCCAGGATCCGTGGCAGCCCACGGCGCCGACTCCGGCAACGTCAGACGGGCTCCCGGTAAGCGAGGCGGCGTTGTTCGAATACCTCCAAGACGGCGGCTATGGCGACTTCGAGGCGAAGGAAAGCCGAACCCATCCAGGCCGTGGCCCGCATACATCGGTCACTTCGCCGGTACGCGTTTTCTACAACGACATCTTGGCCAGTTCCATGGAGGCCAACAACGCCGAGCATCCCCGCGGCGCATCCGCCGTGAAGGAGATGTTCACCGCGGACGGCCAGCCACAGGGCTGGGCGGTGATGGTCAAGACGCATGACGAGACCGATGAAGGGCGCGGCTGGTACTGGTACGAGGTAACGAGCGATACCGACTCATCCGCCCTCGCGGCAAACGGGAATGGCGTCCCGGGGTGTATCGCTTGTCACTCATTCCGCGACCAGGACCTGATCCTCTCGGGCTTTCCTCTCCGCTAGATGTCACTCTCGAACGTAGACGATCGGCTCACCATGGCGCTTTGCGGCTAGCACACCGAAGCTTACGTTTTCGCTGGCCGAGAACTCGAACGTCGTGAACTCCACTTCGTTGTAGAACTGATTCTCCGCGGTCGAGTAGAGCGGCCATTCGCTGTCGTTGTTGCCGACGAAATACAGTGCCCCGTTCTTGCTTCTGATCTCGATGGCCGTTCCGGACGTCGACCGGTAGATCCCAGCCGCTGCTGAGACATCCGGCGCCGGAGCGATCGGCGGGAAGTACGGCTTCCCGATCGCCAATGCGGCCAGCTTCGGCGCGAGGTTCTCGAAGTCGAAGTGCTGCCAGTTGGCATTGGTCAGCGCCGCCGCGAAGACCCTTTCTCTGGGGAGATAGACCAGAGTGCTGTAGAACCCCGTGATGCCGCCGGTGTGGCCGATAACGGGAGATCCTGCGAGGTCGCCCAGGAACCAGGCATATCCACAGCAGCTCAACGAGCCGTCCTCCAGCCGGTAGGGACTCGTGGCCTGCTCGACGAGCGCCTGGTCGACGATTCGTCCGGACATCACGGCGTCGTACCAGGTGGCCAGATCCTCGACCGTCGATATCAGGGAGCCGGCCGCGTATGGAATCGAGTTGCTGATGTATTTGCCGTTCAGAAACCCGTCGCCCTCGGGCACGTAGCCCGAGGCTCGATTTTCGACGATTCGGCGAGAACTGTCGTAGAACGTGTTGTCCATGCCCAGAGGCGCGAAGAAGGTCTCGTCGAGATAGGTGCTGTAGGGCATTCCGGTGACCGTCGCAACGATGTGGCCGAGAAGGAAGTAGCCGGAGTTGCTGTAGCGATACTGGCTGCCAGGCTCGAACTGGAGCGGCTCGTCCTTGAAGAACTCGATGAAGTCCTCCGGCGACTGATCGACGAACTGTCGTGGATAGAAGCCGTCGATCGACGTGAAGTCGGAGATGCCCGACGTGTGGGTCAGAAGATGCTTGATCGTGATCGACCGATCGTGCGAGGGGTAGTCGGGCAGGTGCGCGCCGATCTCATCCTGGAACGACAACCTGCCTTCGTCCACAAGTTTCGGAACCGCGGCTGCCGTGAAGGGCTTGGTATTGGAACCGATGCGGAAAACGCTGTCGGTTCCGATATCGGCATTCACCTCCAGGTTCGCCCTTCCGATGGCCCGCTCGTACACACGCTCCCCATCTCGAGTGATGAGCACGGCAACGCCCGGTGCGCTCTGTGACGGGAAGTAGTCGGAGATCACGTCGTCGATAGCCGCCACGATGCCGGCGTCCAACCCGAGAGATGGCTGGGGTGTGTCGACGCACCCTGCCAACCCGATTACGCAGATCAAGACCAGCGTTGAGACGGAACCCGACAGGATGGGAATTTGACTGTGCATCGTGACTACACCGTGTGATCGCAGCGCACGAAGCCGGAACCAAGAACGGTGTCTTCAGAGCGCCCGAAAGGAGAGGCTGGGCCTACACGATGATCAGACGGTCGAGGACCGTGGACGGTTAGCTCCGACCGGTGAGCCGACTACCGTTCGAGCCGCCCGAGAACCTGACGATTTCTTCCAAGACAACACTTCATGCGTGCTCTAGGTTGCCCTAACAGAACTACACTTCTACGGTTGCTCCCCAGGTACCGAAGATGAGGCAATCGCATTGGGCATCCACTGGCACGACGTGAAGTACGCGCTGCGCTCGCTGCTGCGGCAGCCTGCGCACACCGCCGTTCTGCTCGCCACCCTGGCGCTCGGAATCGGCAGCAACGTGGCCATCTTCAGTGTGGTGGACGCGGTGCTGGTGCAGCCGCTGCCATATGACGACCCGGAGCAGCTGGCACTGATCTGGAATCGCATTCCGGGCACCAGCGTGGAACGCGGCCTGGTGTCCGGCCCAGACTTTGCCGACTATCGAGCAGAGACGTCGAGCTTCGAGGAGCTCGCCGGGGCGGCCGCACTTGCGGGCACGATCACCGGCGACGGGCCCGCCGAGCAGATCAACGCGGGCTACGCCACGGGCAACCTCTTCGACATGATCGGAGTGACCCCTGCGCTGGGTCGCAACCTGAAGCCGGAAGACGAGTTCGTGGTCGACCCGCAGCAGTTCGGCCAACCCGGCGCCGAACTGCCTCCGGGCACCGTGATGATCAGCTACGGGCTGTGGCAGCGACGCTACGGCGGCAGCCTCGACGTGATCGGCAAGAGCGTGGAGCTTGACGGCTGGGGCTCCACCATCGCCGGCGTACTGCCCGCCGACTTCCGCATCTACATGCCCGAGGGCACCGCCATGCCGCCGTCGGTGGACGCCTGGGGCGTGCTCCCTAGCAACATCTCTGACTTCGCCCGCACCACGCCCTGGATCACGGTGGTGGCGCGACTGCGCGACGGCGCCACGATCACCGGCGCTCAGGGCGAGTTCGACGCGCTGGGTGCGCGGCTCATCGAGCTGCACCCGTTCCACGCCAACCAGAACACCGAGATCCTCGTGCGCGGCCTGCATCAAGAAGTGGTGGCGCACACTCGGGTCGGGCTCTACGCCCTGCTCGGGTCGGTGCTGTTTGTGCTCGCGATTGCCTGTGCCAACGTGGCCAATCTGCTGCTCGTGCGCGGCGCCGATCGCGAACGCGAGATCGCAGTGCGCTCGGCCCTAGGTAGCGGGCGCGGCCGCATCGTGAAGCAACTGCTCACCGAAAGCCTCGTGCTCAGTTCACTCGGCGCGGCACTGGGCATCCTGCTCGCCTGGTGGGGGCAGCGCGCCATCGTGGCGCTCGCGCCCAGCAACCTGCCGCGTATCGAGAACGCCGGACTCGACCTGCGCGTGCTCGGCTTCACGATTCTGCTCACTACCATCACCGCCCTGGCATTCGGCCTGGTGCCGGCTCTGCGCGCAGCGCGCACCGACCCAGGCATGTCGCTGCGCGATCGCGGCACCGTGTCCGGTGGCCTCAAGAGCAACAAGCTGCGCGCCGCCCTGGTGATCGGCGAGGTGGCCCTGTCGATGGCCCTGCTCATCGGGGCTGGGCTCATGCTCCGCAGCTTCGCCGAACTGCAGCAGGTGCGCCCCGGCTTCGAACCCGAGCAGGTGCTCACCTTCTCCGCACCGATCTCGTTCTTCCCGTATATCGACGACGCCAGTCGCGCCGCCGTGATGACCGAGATCACCGATCGCATCGGCGAACTCGGCGGCGTTGCCGAGGTGGGGGCCATCGGCCCGCTGCCGCTCGACGGTACCGAGCAGTTCCACGTGGGCTCCTACGGCCTCGTGACCAGCACGACCGAGGAGTACCAGGCCAACAAGGCCGACTCCGCGCCGGTGGCCGTGATCGATCGCAACATGGCTGATCGTCTGTTCGGGGGGCAGGATCCGCTGGGCCAGGAGATCGCGGTCGACTACCTCGACCTCACCACGTTCGCCCCTGAGACACGACTCTCCCGCGTGGTCGGCGTTGTGGACAACGTGCGAGGCAGTTCGCTTGCCAGCGATAGTCGGGAGACCATCTACCAGCCGTACATCCTCGCCTCGTGGCGGCCCATGACCTTCGTGGTGAAGACGGCTGCGGCCTCCGCAGCGCTAGTTCCCCGGATACGCGAAGTCGTGACGGCCATTGATGCGGACATCCCCGTGGCAGCTGTCGCGAGCCTCGAGTCGTTCGTGGACCAGGCGCGCGCCCCCACCCGGTTCATGCTGGCGCTGATCGGCGCCTTCGCAGCGCTCGCGCTCTTGCTGGCAGCCTTCGGACTCTACGGCGTGATCTCGTATTCGGTGCAGCAGCGCGAACGTGAGATCGGCGTGCGCGTGGCCTTCGGGGCCAGCAGCAAGAGCGTGGTCGGGTTGATGCTCCGCGAGGGCACGTTTGTGGCGGTGGCCGGCATCGTGACCGGAGTCGTGGCGTCGGTCTTCCTGTCGCGGGTTGTCGCGAGTTTGTTAGTGGGCGTTTCGGCAACCGACCCGATCACCTACGTGAGCGTGCCGCTGGTGTTGTTTGCGGTGAGCTGTCTGGCCACCTACCTGCCGGCACGACGTGCGGCGCGCATCGACCCCGTCGAGGCGATCCGTGGCGACTGAGCGGAGCGGCTCCAATGCGCGTTGAAGCGCGGCACCCGAAGAACTGGCTGAGCCAGTACGTGGACCACGTGTGGCGATGCACGGGGTTCGCCGAGGAAGATCCAGACATCCGCGGCTGGCTGTTGCCCGAGCCCGGGTTCAACCTGGTGTTCAACCTCGGCGCCATCCATCGTGTCTGGACCGGCCCCACGCCGGAGGAGCACCGCACCAGCTGGGTGGCGGGCGAGCGCACGCGGCCGGTTGCGATCGCGATCGACGGCCCAACCGCTTACGTCGGGGTGCGGTTCCACGCCGGCGCGGCAGCGGCTTTCCTCGGTGCCGGGGCGGCCGAACTCACCGACAGGACTTTCGATCTCGACCTGCTTTGGGGCGAGTTCGCTGAAGTCACCCGACAGCGACTCTACGAAGCCCCTGACATGGACGCCGTGTCGCGGGTCATGTTCGACTCCCTCGAGCAGCGCTTCGACAACCACTGCGCTCCCCCGGCCACGCTAGGCGCGATGCTTGCTGCGCTGCGGCGGGCAGCACCCGGCGCATCAATCCGCGACGAAGCCGCCGATCTGGGCGTGTCACACAGCACACTGCTGCGGCAGTTCGACCACTGGGTGGGCACGCGCCCGAAAATGATGCATCGACTCCTTCGTTTCGAACGCGTGTTACTGGCCGAGTCGTGCGCTTCACGGCCGCGCTGGAGCGACATCGCACTCGACACGGGCTACTACGACCAGGCCCACCTGGTGCACGACTTCCGCGCCTTCGCCCGGATGTCGCCAGCCGCGTATCGGAACGCACTGTGCCCGCTGCCGGCAAGCGTGCTCGTCGACACCGAGAACGTCGCGCGCACCGCCCAGCGCTTCAAGCGCGGCGCCGTACTCGCGCCCTCCTAGCCTCCGCCGCAGACAAACTGCCCACCCCCTTCGCAAAACGCGCCGACCTCCGGTTTCCAATGTAGGGGTCCCGCAGAGGGGGGTACGAGCACCGATGCGCCAGACTCCGTAAGAGGATGGACTGGCCTCGTCTTGCCAGAGGTCGTCCAGGGGTCGCCACGTCTCCCGCCCTCCGTGGGGGCGTGGCGACACCCCTGCAGATGCCGAAAACCGAGGGCGTAGCGAGGCGCTATTGGCGTAGGGCTTCGGCGGGCTCAACGAGTACCGCACGGCGGGCTGGCACCGCGGCCGCAAGGCCGCCCACGACCACCAAGACGGCGAGCGCCACGCACCAGGTCGCAGGATCGAGCCGGCTTACGCCGTAGAGGTATCCCTCGATAAGCCGCACGCTGAATATCGACAGCCCTGCACCTCCGAAGGCTCCCGCCAGAAGCGCTCCGAGTGCACCACGGAGAGTGGTCCCAACAACCCTCGCCCCGTTGGCGCCAAGCGCCATCCGTACCCCGATCTCACGCCGCCGCGCCGACACCGCGCGACCTGTGGCTCCGTAGACACCGAGAGCAGCAAGCGCGAGCGCCACGATCCCAAGCGAAGTGAAGAGCCGGCCTAGAAGAACTCGCTCCGATAGATGTGACTCCAGCGCCTCGCGAATGCCGGGCGAGCGGTCCATGCGGAGCAGCGGGAGCAACGGATCGACCTGAGCCCCCACCTTCATCGCGGTATCAGCGACCGCCGCCGGCTCTTCGCCATCCACGAGTAACCAAGCCTGAGGAACGGCAAATCCCCCAGCCCCGAACGGCAAGTACACTATGTGGGGCGCTGGCTCCACCAGATCATTGGTAAGCACATCACCGACAACCCCGACAACCCTGAAATCGCGCCCTTTTCGCCCCCGTATCGGGAATCTCACTACCTTTCCGATCGGGGTATCGTCGTCGAACAGATGTCGAGCCACCGACTGGCTAACGATCACGACGTCAGCCTCCGCATCGGCTGCAGGGAACTGCTCGTCTGGGCGGAAAGTGCGCCCTTGAAGAACTGGTATTCCCAACATGTCGAAGTAGCCTCGGGTCACATGGAACTCCGGCATCGTCAATGGAGTCCCCTCTACATCCGCCTTCGGGTCGGCAACGAAGGTGTACATGGCGCAGCAAGCGACGGGCACAGCAGAAGCCATGACAACGCTGTCAACTCCGGTTTCGCCCTGCAGCGCGTCGAGTAGATCCCGCTGGTAGGCGGACACCTCCGCCGGGCTGTAGCCCTGGTCGCCGGTGTTTACAACGAGCAGACGCACCGTCCCGGGTCGGACGCCAGGATCGACTTCCGCCAGGGCTGCAAGCGTCGATGAGAACAGCAGCGCGCCGATCACCAGGGGCACTCCGATCGCCAGTTGCAATGCGATCAGAGCGGTACGCCAATGCGCGCTCCTGCGTTTCGAACGGGAACCGGCCCCGGCGATCCACCGAGCTGGATCGGCTCTGGAGATCCACAGCGCCGGAAGAATACTGGCACCGAGCGCCACAACAACACACAGGCCTGCAGTGAACGCAACTACGCGCGAATCCGTCTCAACTCGCGAGATCGGCTGGAACATCCCGCCGAGGCGAGATCCTTCGATTGCGGACAGAAAGAACCGTGCAAGCGCCAAGCCAGCGACAGCTCCGATCGCACATAGCGTCATGGCTTCGAGCAGGCCGCGACGCACCAGGACGGAACTGCGCGCACCCAACGCCTTGTGGAGGCAGATCTCGCCCCGACGGTCAATTGCTCGCATCAGCAGCAGGTTGGTTACGTTCGAGCATCCGACGAGCAGAACGCTTGCCGTCACGAACATGAGAAGACGTAGGCTCCGAGCCAGCATGTCTCGGCGAAGAGGATCGTTACCGATCCGGGGATAGACCACGAAAGTGCCAACCGAGAGGCCTTCATTCGCCTCTGGGTAGCGCTCGGCTAGCCCTGCGGCCAGGCTACCGAGTTCCGCTTCTGCCTGCTCCCAGGTGAACCCGGGGGCAAGTCGCGCGACGAACTCGTAGAAGCCGATCCCGTCGTCGCGACTGGTGCCTCCATTCGCGCGAGAAAAGTTGCGTACCGCATCGTGGCTCGCCCCCGGTAGCCATAGGTCAGTTTGGCCTATTCGCGTCAACCCGTGGAACCCGGGCGGCAGGACTCCAATGATCTCGACCGTATGCCGGTTCACCGAGAACTCGGCGCCGATCGCGGCGTCGGCACTCGCGAAACGCGTGGTCGCCAAACTGTGGCTCACCACCGCGACCATCGCTCCGCCCTGGGTTGGGTCGTCCTCGGCTGCATTGAAGAAGCGCCCGGCCGACGGTCGCAACGCAAGCGCGTCGAAGTACTCCGGGGTCACGAACTCAAGCGGTACCGGCTGCCCTCGCCCTTCTTCCCACAGGAGTGTTGCAGTTCCGCCCTGGGTTGCGCCGAGGGCCTCGATCGTTTCCAGGGCCGTGGTGATCTCAAGCAAATTAGGGTACGTGATGCGTCGCGGCGAAAGGCCACCCTCTCTCGCTACCCCATGCCGCACGAATCCCAGACCTTCCGCGTCGCTCACGCCCGGTAGCGGCCGGAGGAGCAACCAGTTCGCCAGGCTGTAGACAGCCGTCGTAGGGCCCATAGATAGTGCAACCGTAACCACGACGAGTGCGGAGAACGCAGGCGCACTGGCCAGGCCTCGCCATGCGCTGCGAAACTCGCCAGGGATCCCCTTCAACGTGTCCATCGGCCCGCCGGGACGCTTGAGCCGCGAGGCGTGTTCCCGAGGGGCCGATACTGCCGTATCGCGGAGTAAGCGACTCCAGGCCCGCCACCCTGGCTCTCCTTGCCCACCACGTGTGACCACACGCTCATAGTCCGTCAGAAGCTCATCGGCGAAACGCGCTCGGAACGCAGCCGGGTAGGCAAGCAGTAGACCGCGACGGACCAGTCGCCCAAGCCGCCGAGCCCTCATGAGTTGCCATCCTCGGGCAGCAAGTTCTTGGCGCCCACAAGATCTGAGAGGCGCGTGAGTCGCCCTGCCTCACCGCGCAGCGCTTCGAGCCCCCGTTCCGTGAGTCGGAAGTACTTGCGCGGACGTCCGGCACCGGTTGACTCGGGCTCCGCAGCGAGTTCGTGCGCACCAGCCTCGATCACCAGACCGGAGTCCTGCAGGCGCGCGATCGCCCCGTAGATCGTCCCGGGTCCCGTGGCAATCGACGGTCCCGCGGCTTCAGCCACCGCTTGCATCACCGCGTACCCGTGCAGCGGGCCATCGGCGAGCGCCAGCAGGATATGAAAGACGGCCGGTGTCAGCGGTTCCGGCGCCTGGGACTTCCCCTCCGTGCCTCGAGAGCCTCTTCGCGTCATCGGTCCCCCATGGGTCGCAGCCTATTAGCTCGGCGAAATCACTTATTACGGCGTGCGTAGTATTAATACTACTACTGACGTAATAAGTCTATTGATCGCCGAACGGACCACCCGGGCCCGGCCAGGAGCCGACAGCCAGGCTGATCTGCTACTGCTCTGCCGTTGCCAGTACCATCACCGTGCGTGGCGGCCCTGTGGAGCCAGCCGCACGAGGATCCGGCGCCTTCGGAGTAACTCAGCCCTTGCCCACAAAGATCGACCTCTTCACTAGCGCTAGTTGGCAACAAGGAACGCGTCTCGTACTTCCGGTTGTGATCGTCGCGCTCGTGGCCTGCTCACGCCCCACTGGGGTGGCCAGCCCCTACCACAGCTGGGTCGGAGAGGTCGAGAACAATCGTGGGAACCTCGTGATCACAAACCGCGCCGGGTACACCCTCGCGGAAAGATCGACGCTCAGACCGATCGCCACAATTGGACTTGCCGAAGGGCCCGATGAATACATGCTCGGCAGGACCTGGGCGCTGGCCGTGGATCGCCAACATGTCGTCGTCGTCGACCCATCGGTGCCCAGGATCGGAGTCTACGATCACGCAGGAGTCCACCTATTCGACCTGGGAAGGGCGGGGCAAGGCCCCGGTGAATTCCTCGCGCCGGACAGCGCCGGAATCTCCGCTGACGGGAGAATAATCGTTCGCGATCGCGCTGGCCCGAAGTTCGAAGTCTTCGGGGTAGATGGGACTCATCTGGACAGTTGGCGCATCACCCCCTCACACATGAGAAACAGTCCTGGGCATCGAATCCGCGTGGCGTCAGACGGGACTGCGTACATGCCGGGTTTCCGCACCGAACCTGACGGCACCCAATTGCGGACTATCTGGGCCTACTCCGAAGAGTCGACTCCATCACCCCACGTCTCAGCGCCTGTGAAGGAGGAGGAGTTGGGCCATCAGTGGATGGGCATCGGGCCGATAAGAGTGCCATTCGCTCCAGAACCGGTCTGGGCCACCGGTCCTGATGGTGCTCTTGTCAAGGCAGGCCGAGCGGGGTATTCGATCACCCTGCAGGCCGCTGACGGAACGTGGACAACCATCCGGCGCGAGGCCGACCCTGTACCGACCACATCGGACGAACGAGATTGGCACCGTCGCTTTGCCACGTATCAGGCACGCGCCGCCAACGGGACACACCTAACCTGGCAAGGGCCAGACATCCCGTCCGGCAAACCGTTCGTTCGTTCTATCCACGTAGATCGGTCGGGCCGAATCTGGGTTCTTCGTCCTGGGCCCGGGAAGCCTCAGTCGCCGTGCGACGAGTCGCCCGAACAGACGCTCCGAAAGTGGCCGATCACGCCCTGTTGGGTAGACAGGATGCTCATTGACGTGGTCGACGCGGACGGCCGGCTGGCCACCTCAATTGCGGACCCCGACGGAGACTTCTTTGCTGGACGCCAAGGCATCATCGCAACGTCGGGCGATGTAGTTGCCCGGTCCGGCGAGCACGACGGCATCTACCAAGTGAGGCTCTATCGCCTGGAACCCCAGCCCGAGCCGTAACCATCGGCACTCATTCGCACGGCCGGGGTCGATCTTCCGCTACTCCTCTACCATCGCGGAGCGCGCCGGTATCCTCAGTGCTCGTCGTGCCGGGAGCCAGGCGGCAGCGACGGCGACCGTCGCGAGGACGAGAGGGACCGCGGCCCACGTCGTCGGATCGAGCGGGGTCACGCCATACAAGAGCGAGGTCATCAATCGCGTGGTCCCGAAGGCGAGGGCCAGGCCCCCGAGGATTCCGAGGATCGCGAAGCCAAGGGAGGATCGAAGGATCAGGGCGACCACACCCGCGGGTCGGGCGCCGAGAGCGACGCGCAGGCCGATCTCTCGACGTCGTGACGTCACTCCGAAGGCAGTGACCCCGAAGATACCTAGTGCCGCGAGAAGGAGGGCGGCGGCACTGAACGCCGACAGGATGCCCATGGTGAATCGAGGCCAGGCCACGGCGTCGCGCACCGAGTCCTGCACCCGCACCGGGTCGATGAGCGGCACGGCGGGCAGCATTCGAGCCGTCGTCTCGCGCAGCTGGGGAATCACCTGCGACGTCGACCCGGGCGCGACCCTGACGATGACGCCCGGGTTGTACCAGGCGACTGACCCGTAGGAGCGGTAGATGCGCGGTCGGGTATCGGCGTCCATCCGCTCATCCTGCGCCGGCTCCACGATCCCGATCACTTCGTACTGTCGCCCCCCGGGCATGAACCAGGTGAGTCGCTCGCCGACCGGATCCGAACTCGAGCCCCAGATCGTGTCGGCCAGTCCCCGGTCGATGATCACTCGATGCGAGCCGTCCGATTCCATGTCTCTTCGCTCGAAGGTGCGCCCGGAAAGGAGCGTGAGTCCGGCCGCCGTGAAGTAGTTCTCACTGACCGCACGCCAGCTGACCCGTTGAAAGTCCTCCTGCCGATCGGGTTCGTTCTCCGAGTCGGCCACGAAGTTGCTCGGCTGCATCCACCCAAACGGAGGCGCGTGGGTGACGCCGGCTGCGACGACGCCGGGGATGGCCTCCAGCTCATCCATGAGGCGGCCGACGTGCTGCACGCGCTCCTCCGGGGCGTACTCATTGACTGGCATCCGAATCGAGGCAACTACCATCCCCTCCAGCTCAATGCCCAGATCCCGAGCCGTCATGGCCGTGAAGCTCCGCATCATGAGTCCGGCGCTCAGCACGACCGCCACAGCGAGGGCGAACTGCACCGAAACGAGCGCTCCACGGACGCGGCTACCCGCGCCGCGTGACGAGCGATCTCGCAGGGCACCCGACCCTCCATCCTTCTCGAGCATGAGCGCCGGCGCGAGGCCGGACGCCAGAATCGTGATCACACCTGCAGCCAGCGCCACGCCGAGCACAGGCAGCCCGACCGTCGCGTCATCAAGACGCCCCATGCTCGAGGAACCGAGCGCGCGCACGAGGGGCAGGGCCGCTTTGGCGAACAGGATCGCGAACGGGCCGGCGATCAGAGCCAGAACCGCACCCTCTACGAGAAGCTGCGAGCGAAGCCGACGTCGGTCGGCCCCCAGGGCCGCCCGGACCCGGATCTCGTGTCGGCGCCCGGACGCCTGCGCAATACGAAGGTTGGTGATGCTGGCGCACGCCATGAGGAGGAGAAGGCCTACCGCCCCCAGCAGAAGGTTCCCGAAGCGCGTCTGTCGCCCTCCCACGAAGTAGGTCTGGAGCGGGCGGACGCTCGCTCCCCACCCGTCGTTCGCGTCCGGGTACAGCTCGGCTAATGCGGCAGCGATGACATCCATCTCCGACTGCACGTCCTCGACCGATACGCCCGGCCGCATCCGCCCGATCGCCTCGATGTCCTGGCTGCCGCGTTCCTCGACCTCGAGCGGAGCAAGCGGTGTGAAGACCCCAACACCCGGCCAGCCACGATCCGATGGCACGACGCCGATGATGGATCGGGACACGCCGTTGACAACCAGTTCCGTACCGAGAATGTCGGGGTCGGCGCCCCAGCGGCGTCTCCACTCCCCTTCCGATATAACGACGACCCTCGCGTCCGCACCCTCGACATCTTCCTGGGCCAGAAAGGCGCGACCCAGCAGGGGATCCAGACCGAGAAGGCCGAAAAAGGTGTGGGAAACTCGCATGCCAGCGGCGCTTTCGGCCCGATCATCAAAGGTCAGGACGGGACGTTCGACGGCCATCCCCGCCATCTCCACGAGCGTCGTCTGGCGCAGTCGGAAGTCCACAAAATTCGCCTCGGAGATCGAGTGGATGCGGCCTTGGGGAGAGGTCTGGCCCACGCGCACCAAACGCTCATCGTCGGGGAACGGGAGGCCGCTGAGCACCACGGCATGCACTACCGAGTAGACGAGCGCGGTCGCGCCGACGCCGAGTGTGAGCGTTGCCACCGCAAGACCATTCGTGGTCGGCCGGCGCACCAGCTGGCGTATGGCGAAGGCCACGTCCTGGCGCACTCCGTCCACCCAATTCACGAACCCCTTCATCCCCGCCTCCCGTCGTTTCCGTTCACGTTCTCGCTCTCGTAGGCACGCCCCGGAGTGGAGGTCCGGGTCCCCGAAGCGTCGCCGCGCCTCGTTCTTGGCCTCCTCCCGCGACCACCCCGCGGCCACCAGTTCGTCCACGATCATCTCGAGATGAAACTGGAACTCCTCGCCCAACTCGGTCCGACGGCGGTTCGGACTAACCACATCGTTCCCGCGCCGTTGATCAGCCATCGGACTCGGCGTTGAGCACCCCACCGACCGCTGCGGCGTAGCGTTCCCAGGAAGAGCGACGCTCGGTTAGCTGCGCTTCGCCCTCTCCCGTGAGGGAGTAGAACTTCGCCCGCCGGTTGTTCTCCGAAAGGCCCCACTCGCTCATCACCCACCCGCGTTCGGCGAGCCGGTGCAGGGCCGGGTAGAGCGCGCCCTCCTCGAGGAGAAGTTCCTCGTTGGAGGTCGCCCGAATCCACTGCGCCACGGCGTATCCATGCTTGGGAGCGTCGACGAGCGCCCGGAGAACCAGCATGTCGACGGTGCCGCGGATGAGTTCGAGATTGGACATTGATGCTTCTCCTCGCCGGTACCCTTAGGTTTCATGGGGAAGATATCAGGCTTCCCCTTAGGTTTCTAGGGAACAACTTCGCGCGCCCGAAAGGTGGCGTCTCTGACTGCGCTTCCAGCGGCGCCCGGCGGGTCCCCGAACGATGCCCGGCGCAATGCGTCGCGCATGCCCGAAGCATTGCCTGACGCATGCCCGAAGCAATGCCTGAGCAATGCCCTTCAACGTCAACGTCAACGTCAACGTCATCTTCGACAGTAGAAACGATTCGATTCGATTCGAAGACGACGCTGCTGCTGGTGAGGTCATGGAGTCCAGGAACGACCTCACGAAGCGAGGGACTTCGGAAAACAGTTGGCCCGACGGTTTTAGATGGTGAATTGTTCGTGAACGATCGGAGATCCAGCCATGAAAAGAATGCTCGTCGCGGCGACGATCACTTGCGCCGCGTTCGTCGCGAGCTCCGGCACAGCCCCTGAAGCGGCTGAGATAGAGCAGCAGGAAGCAATGGCGCCCGCTGCCGTCGAAACCTTGGACTGCTCCGTGTTCGGTTACCCGCGCGGCGTCGTGGGCAACCGTCCCAACGGCGAAACTCAGCAACTCTACAAGGGCAACAAACGGTTGCTTTACTACTACGCCCCAACCGATGGCACGGCAAACATCGAACACATCGGCGACGTAGTCGGGCCGTCTGCAGGGTCGATCGGCGAGTACAGTCGCGTCTACTCCAACCCGCACCAACATGACGACGCCACAGTCTGGATCATGGTCGCGGAGCCGGGCCGCGTGGTTGTCAACAGCACTGAGAAGTACTGCCAGATCAAGCATCAGAACGTCACGGTCGCGCCTAACACGCGTGGAGAACTGTGGCGCGGAGACGACAACATCTTCGTGGTCAACGAGGGGCCAGGGACGGTCACGCTGCAAGACGTCAACGGCAACGATGTCGCGGGAAAACTCCCCGCCGGCGCGTCCGTCGCACTCGGCGGCATGAACCAGCTCTATGCGAAGAACGTAAACAACCCAGCCGCAGTGAACGCGACGGTCTACACGTTCATCGGATATGACCCGATCCGGATCGCCAGCATCGAGGCAGAAATCGCCCGGATCACTGCCGCGAACGCGGAGACTCACCGGGAGCGGTAGTCACGCGCCTCGACCCCATCTACAAGGCCCCGTGACCTTCGGGTTATGAGTTCTCTGCTGGGCGTGGCGCGCCCCCAGTTCGGCAGCGTTGCTGGGCACCACCAGGGTCTGCAGTGGCAACGAGTGGTGTGGCGCGGCACACCGGGTGGCACCCGTCGTCCGCCAGGCGGCGGTTCCCTGCGAACACGGTGGGGTGATGTACTCGCGTGGTACGAGCTAGCCGGTGGGCGCGACGGTCACGAAGAAGAAGAAAGGCTCGGAGGGATCGAAGTTCCCACCTTTCGGCGTCACATTGATATCGAGCACGTCGTCGACCTCGACCTTGACTGCGCCGAAGGACTTCGTCTGCGAAGCCACGTTGTTGCCGTTGACGGTGAGCTTGTACTGCACCGACAGCTTCTTCTTCCCGTTCTTGTCCTTGAGCGTGACCGCGACCTTAATCGTCTTCGGTGCTGAGGAGCGCCCCTCGCGAGTCCCGATGAAGGCCCCGCCGAGCTGAACATCTGCTGACACCGTATCGAACGCAACGCCGGATCTGACTCGCACGAGCCGCGTCTTGGCCCGCGCCTGTGCAGCGTCGACCGCAGGGAACACGACCGGAATCACCATCGCGTTGTCGGGCACCGCACCCAGCACGTCCCGCCCGGCTCCGGCGGCTCCAAGCCCGATCCGGCCATACTCGCTCAGGGCTGTTAGAGCTCCCCGCGCCGACGGCTTGTAGCCAAGTGCCAGCTGTGCGGTCTGGTCATTGGCGAGATCGCCACCCTTGGGCTTGGCTCTGAGGATTACCGCGTCGTTGACGTCGGCGACGAAGCCCGTCAGGTTCATCGACTGATTGATTTTCCCCTTCTTGATCTTGATCGTGGACTTCAGGACGGTGTCGCCGACGCGCTGCCCGCGCTCGCCGGCGGGCACGTGCTCGACTTCAACATCGATCTTCTTCGGGAGCTTGCTTCGGCTTGAACTATCGACCGAGACGTCGCCGCTAAGGTCGATCAGGCCGTCGGGGAAAAAGATTCCGACGCCCGGGATAAAGCGGAAGAGGTTGGTCCGCTTCTTGTTGGGAACGATGGCAGTGCCGTCGGGGCTCGGGAACGAGATCGTCGTGGACGCCGAGAGGAAGCCGAAGGTGAAGAAATCGGAGGCGCCATCGGTGTCGACGCTGCAATTGCAGCAGAAGGACGAAGTGGCCGAAGAACCGATCAAAGCAAGCGGCAGCATCACAGCAACTACGAATGCGCGAAGCAAAGTACGGCTCGCTGGAAGCCTCAGCGTAGGCTGGTCGTGAGAGCTGTCGTCGCGCATCGATCTGACCTCCGGAACGGGCGTCGCTCTGAGCGAACGGCTGGAACCGGGAAAGTAGCGCGGCGGCCAGGACAGTGACAAGTGCCGGGCCTCAATTTCCCGTCATGTGGCGCGCATGCGCCAGCCCTGCATCGAGGGTGGGTCGCATAGGATGTGCGCATGCCGCAGCCTTTCGACCCTATCTTCTACGTGTTGCCGCTCGCCGCGGGAGAAGCACTCCCTCTCTACACCTACGGAGTCGCGCGCGGTCTCGCGATCATCGCCGTCGTGCTCGTGTGGCGCTACGGCTTCAGGCGTCGCGGCATCGACCCGGATCATGCCTACATGGCCTTCCTCTGGGTTGCCCCGATTACGCTGCTCGCCACGGCGATGTTCAGCTTCGGTCAGTTCGCGGCCCTGCTCGGTGAGGGCGCTGACCCCTGGCGGGTCTTTCTACTGGCGATCACTCGGCCCGGCGGGAGCTCGCTTATCGCCATACCTGTGGGACTGCTGGCGGTGCTGCAGTACGCCCGACTCTACGGAGTCCCCACACGGCGCTTCCTCGATGTCGCCGCCCTTAGCGCCGCGTTGGCGCTGCCCATTCAGCGGGTCGGCTGCTCGGCCGCCGGTTGCTGCTACGGCGGCGCCACGGAAGTCCCCTGGGCCGTCACCTACGACCTCCTGCTTCTTGCCTACCCGCGAGTAGCCCCGCTCGGCGTGCCGATCCATCCGACGCAGCTGTACGAAGCGGCCGCGACTCTGGCGTTGTTCATCACTCTGATCTGGATGTTTCGCCGGAACTCGCCCGATGGCTCGGTCTTCTGGTCATTCCTCGGCGGCTACGGAGCGATCCGATTCGCCGTGGATATCCTCCGCGACGACCCGCACCCGTTCGGTGAATGGAACGGCCTCTGGGGCGCCCATCTGATCTACGCGGGAGCGGTCTTGGCCGCGTTCGTCGCGCTGCGCCGGATCCGGCGGGACTCACGATCCGACTGACTCTAGCCGTCACGACCGGTGGCCCCCTTGGGTGATCTACGTAGGTCGAAATACGCAATCTCTTGGAATCGAGGCTCCCGGCACCGTCACGGGTGTAGGGTCAGAAGCACGGCAACTTGGTAACAGCCAGCAGGGACGACTAGCTCCCGCTACGCGGAAGGACTTCAGCAACCATGAACTGCCCCGAGTGTGGAGCCTCTCTCGAGCGTCGGAATCTGGCGAGCGTCATCGTTGACGAATGCGTGGAATGCGGCGGCATTTGGTTCGATCGCGACGAGTTGAGGCGTGCCAAGGATGCGGCCGAACCCGACGCCAATTGGCTCGACTTCGAGGCTTGGAAGCACACCGACAGCGTCCACGGCAAACCAGCCGGGATGGACTGTCCATCTTGCGAAGTGCCACTGCTCGAACTGACCTATGGGGACACCGGCGTTGAGATCGACCACTGCCCAGGCTGCTGGGGCGTCTGGCTCGCCAAAGGCAGGTTCCGTGCCATCGTCGAAGCGCTCGACAAACAGATCGACTCGATGCCTGCGGCAGAGTTGTTCCAAGCCACGCTCCGCGAAGCGCGCTCGCTGATCGAGGGCACCGAGGAGAACCTCGGCTCAGACTGGCACGACTTCGCGACTGTGCTGAGGCTGTTGGAATACCGCTTCCTGGTGGACAACCCGAGTGTGGCGGCCGCACTCGCGAGATTCCAAGGTGGCAGTCCGTTCAGGTAGCCTCCTCTAGGTGCTCTGCGCACCAATCTCCGGTATGGCCCCGTCACCGTAGCTAGAGCTGGCCGGCCAGTAGGGGCGACACGACCCGTGGACAGTTCGCGACAGGCGCTGCTACGGTGAGGTTCGGGTCTACGCCGCTTGGGCGCGGAGTCCTCGTCGAGGCCCAAAGGAAGAAGGAGCCATGTTTGAGTCCCTAGCCGCTTGGTTTGACTCGCCGTTCTCGGGAGGGTTGGCCGGAGGCTTCCTTTATGCGGGCCTGTTCGCCGCCGCCCTAGTGCTGCTCGACCGCGGCGCGACGATCCTGAAGGTCGGCACCGCCAGCTTCGATTTGGGGCCGTCTGGTATCGAGATCGCTGGGGATAGGGCGCGAGTGATCGGCTATGCGTTCCTGGGATCCGGCTCGCTGGCATTCATCGCCTGCGCCGCCTTGCTACTGACCTAGGAAGCAGACTCGCGGCGCCCATTCCGGAAACGACCGCCCCGTCCCAGCGACGCGACATGTCGCCTTCGATCGGGGCCTCAACGATCCCGGAATGCGGCGTCCTGGTGGTCTGGCACGAGCCTTGCTCTAGACAATCGACAACAAGGCCGTATGCCTCACTCGGGAGGTTCGGCAAGCGCACGGAGGTGACCATGTCACGAACCCTCAGAACCGGCGCGGTGCTCGCGATCGCCCTCGTAGCGCCCGTCGCGGCGTTCGCGCAGGAAGAAACGGCGGCGCTCGAAGAAGTCGACGCGCGGATCATCTGGGTTGGTACGGTCGAGCGCGGCTCGGTGGTGCAGCAGGTACGCGGCCCGGGGACCATGGAGCGTTTTGGCCGCGGATTCCACGCCCACGTACGCGTGATGGCGAATCACGCAGCCGCGCTGCAACTCGACCAGGAAGCCACTGTCGACACGCGCTCTGAGAAGCTTGTCGGTCGTGTAGTGCATATAGACGATCGCATTGAAGAAGGCACACTTCGCGTGATCGTGGAGGTCACCGATGCGATTCCGGACAGCGTCCGGCCAGGCCTGAGCATCGACGCGCGAATCCGCACAGGTGTTCTCGAAAACGTCGTGTACGTCGATCGCCCGGCCTACGGCCAGACCGGTCAGACCATCGGAATCTTCAAGCTCACTTCCGACGGCTCGATTGCCGAACGCATCCCGGTGACCTTCGGCGCCTCGTCAGTCGACAAGATCGTGGTCGCCGACGGCCTCATGCCCGGCGATCAGATCATCCTGTCGGACATGTCGCGCTACGACGCCTCGCACAAGGTCCGCCTGATCCAATAGCAAGAGTCCCGCCGCAAGGCAGGAACCCGCCGGCCCGCACGTGATCGCCTACGTGCGGGCCGGTTTCTGCGTCTGAAGTTCGTGGCCATGTCGGCGTCCTCCGCGTCTCGCACTTGACTTCTAACCTAAGAAGTTAATATAAACAGCTTAGGTTACGAATTCAGGAGCGACCAAACATGACTCGTGTACGCGCGAACCGGCTGTATGGCGCGGTGGAATTGCTGATCCTGCGGAGCATCGATCGGCATGGCCCGCTGCACGGACTCGACATCGCCCGTGCGATCGCCACGGGCTCAGATGCCACGATCCAGATCGAGGAAGGGACGCTCTACCCCGCCCTGCACCGGATGCAGAAGCGCGGCGTGCTGCGCGGTGAGTGGCAGAAGTCGGACAAGGGGCGTCGTGCGCGGGTCTACGACCTGACCGCCGAGGGCCGCGCCGAACTCGCGAACGAACTCGACTCCTGGGTTCGCCACACTGCTGCCATCCGACAGGTTCTCGATATCCCCGAGGAAGAAGTGTCTTGAAAGACAAACGCACTCCTCTCCCCTGGCGCCCGAGCCGCGACGAGATCGACGAAGAGATCCTGCACCACATGCGGGGCCGGATTGACGACCTGGTGCGAGCCGGCCGCTCGCGCGAGGACGCCGAACGTGAGGTGCGCCAGCGCTTCGGGAACCCTGGCTCGGTCCGCAAACAGACTGAGCGCGTGTACGCGCCGGAACGCGGCAGCTTCTTCGGCACACTGGTCTCTGAAATTGTCGGCGCCGCGCGATCCCTGCGCCATCGGCCCGCGTTCGCTCTCACGGCCATCCTGCTCGTCGCGGTGGGCATCGGCGCCACCACGGTGATGCTTGCAGTCGTCGACGCGTACCTCCTGCGCGGCATGCCGTTCCCGCATGCTGAGCGCCTCGCCTGGATCAACGAAACGCCGCCGCAGAACGAGCGCGTGCGATCGCGACCGGCGGAGGTGAACTGGCGCGAGGCTGACGACGTGGGACTGGCCGTCAGCTGGGACCGCGACGCATTCACCTTGCTCGGCGACGGCCCTCCGCAGACCGTCTCGGGCGTCTGGGTGCCACCCGATTTCTTCGAAGCCTTCGGCATCACCACCGCGATGGGCCGCAGCTTCGCTCCCGACGAGATCGGCCCCAACGCAGCACCCGTCGCGATTATCAGCCACGACCTGTGGCAGACGCGTTTCGGTGGAGCGGAGGATGTGCTCGGCCACACGATACGGATGTACGCGTCCGACCGCCCGGATGATGCGCAGGCTCTCACCGTCATCGGCGTGCTGGCGGCCGACTGGTGGCACATGTACGAGTCCACGCAAATTCTCACCCCGCTCGGGTCGCACGATCATCCGACCTACGTGGTGCGCATCGAGACGGGTGTTGAGATGCACGAGGCGGCGCAACGTATGACGGCGTTCGCACGCCAGTCATGGGGGCCCGAATTCTCCGATTGGAACGTCGAACTCAGCCCGATGCACGAGCAACACGTCGAAGAGGTTCGCCCTCTCTTGCAGACGCTCGGCGCGGGCGTGTCGCTCGTGCTCCTCATCGCGTGCGCCAACGTGGCTGTGCTCTTCCTCGTGCAAGCGGTCGGTCGAACCCGTGAGTTCGCGCTGCGGGCGGCGCTGGGAGCTGCTCGATCACGCCTCGCGTTGCGCCTTGTCGCTGAGGCCGCTGTGGTCGGTTTGGCTGGAGCAGTCGTCGGCGCGCTGATCTCCTCGCAGGTACTTGCCGTGCTCGGCTCAGCCATTGAAGTCCGCCTCGGCGCCTCCGTGCCGGGTGGCACCACCGCGCTCGCCCTTCAGCCGCGCGTGTTGCTGGTAAGCATCGGCATCACCGGTGTGGTCACGCTGCTGTTCGGGCTCGCTCCCCTGCTCGCCGGGATCGGCGGCAATCTGTCCGGCACGCTCACCGGCAGCGGCCGCTCATCCACCGGGACCGCGCGGCACCGCACGCTCCGCACCGGGCTGATCGTGCTCGAGGTTGCTCTGTCGGTGGCACTGCTGGTCGGTGCAGGACTCACGATGCGCTCGGCGATTCATCTGTCTAACGTGGAACTCGGATTCCAGCCTGAAGGTCTGATCCGCATGGGATTCGGCATGTCATCGGTGCGCTACCCAAGTGCCGCCGAGTGGCATCAGCGAATCGAAGAAACCGTCACCGCGTTCCGCGAAGTTCCAGGCGTTGAGTCGGTCGCCGCCGCGAACCCGGGCGCGTTCTCTTTTGCCGCCAACCTGGTCACAGCTGTCGACGGCCCGATGGCCGAATCCGACACGCGACTACGCGCCGCCGTGCGCTACATCGGCGTCGACTACCTCGAGACGCTCGATATCCAGCAACTGGACGGACGCGACTTCGCCACAAGCGACAACGTGGACAACGAGCCGGTTGCCCTGGTGAGCGACGAGTTCGCCGCCACGATGTGGCCGGGCGAAGACCCGATGGGCAAGGAGATCCGCATCGCCGACCCGATGGGCGACGGAAGTCCCACTCAGCGGCGAGTTGTCGGCGTGGTGGGCGACACTCGCGAGAGCCTCACCGGCGAGCGCGAGCTCCCGGACGCGTACATTCCGCTGGCCCAGGTGCCATTCCCCTACGTATTCCTGACGGTGCGGGCGCAGGTGGCGCCGGAGACTCTGATGCCGACGCTAGAACAGATCGTCTGGAACGACGACCCTGAGCAGCCGCTCAACCGGCCGGGGCTTCTCCAGCGCGTCATCGACGATGCTGCCGCCACGCCGCAGGCACTGGCGCGACTGCTGACGGTATTCGCATCGTTCGGAGCCCTGCTCGCCGTGGTCGGCGTCTACGGAGTGATCGCCTTCGCCGCGCGCCAGCGACGCCGGGAACTCGCCGTGCGCGTCGCCCTCGGTGCCGCACGCAACGACGTCCTCCAAATCGTCCTCGGCCACGGCGCCCGCGTCGTGGCGGTCGGACTCGCCCTCGGCCTGTTCGGCGCTTGGTTCATGGCGCAAACCCTCGCCAGCCAGATCTACGGAGTGTCCCCCACCGACCCGATCACCTTCGGCGGTGTGGCCACGATGCTCGGGCTGGTGGCCCTCGGCGCTGTGCTCATCCCAGCGCGGAAGGCTGCGGCTACCGACCCGATGAGTTTGCTGCGCGAGGACTAGCTCCTGATCGATTGACGATCAATGTATAGATGGGTTATACATTGCTCGGAAACTCAAAGATCAGGAGCCGCATGTGGCCACAAAGAAGCCAAGCACCTCGCCCACTCCGCTCACGCTGCAGATCCTCCTTGCTGTAGTCGACAAGCCTCGACACGGATACGGCATCATCAAGGAGATCACCGCTGCGACCGACGGCCGGCTCGTACCGGCCACGGGTACGATCTACCTCGCGCTGCGGCGAATGATCGACGACAAGCTCATCCGCAACGCAGCGAGACCAGCCGGCGACGACGAACGGCGCCGCTACTACTCGCCAACCGCACTCGGCAGGACTGTGCTGGAAGGCGAACTGCGGCAGATGAACGGCGTTCTGGAGGTTGCGCGCCGCAAGCACGCCCTTCAGGAACCGGAAGGTTCGGCGTGACGAAAGTGCCGCTGCTCTTTCGTCTCCTGCTGCGTTGTTACCCATCGAGAGTTCGACGACTCGACGGGGTTGATATGTGGTTCACGCTACGCGACCGGCTCAGCGATGCCCGGCAGGCGTCGCTCGTCGCAGCCACCGGGGTGTTGATACGCGAGGTGCTGAACGCCCTGCGAGTTGGTGTCTGGGAGCGCCCCCTCGGCGTCTTCGCGAGCCTCACTCCCGACCCTCTAGTGCAGGACGTCCGCTCAGCGGCGAGATCGCTCGCTGCAACCCGAGTTGTCTCCCTCGCGACAATCGCCACGATCGCTCTCGGTATCGGAGCGAGCATCGCGGTATTCACGATCGTCTACGCGGCTCTCTGGCGCAGTCCCTCCGGTGTCACGGACGCAGGTCGCCTCGTATCCCTGAGCGCCAGCTATCAAGGACAGCCCATGTTGCTGTCCTACCCCCGCTACGTGGCCTACCGCGACCATGATCGTCCGTTCTCATCGCTCCTCGCATACGAAGACACCGTTGCTCATCTGAACCATGGCGACTCCACATCCCGGCTGCGCACCACGCTGGCAAGCGGCAACTACTTCACCACCCTCCAAGTTCGGCCTGCACTGGGTCGGTTGCTCATGCCTGCCGATGACACCGACGGTGTGGCGCCCGTGGCGGTCGTATCCCACCGAGTGTGGGACACCGTATTCGGACAAGATCCCGGCGTGGTGGGCCGAGTTGTTTCCTTTGGCGGCCTCAGCGCGCGAATCGTCGGCGTGGCGCCGGCACGTTTCCACGGAATCGTGGCCGGCGCGTCCACGGATGTGTGGCTGCCGATTGCAGCGAGGACGACTCTCCGGTCGATGGACGATGAATGGCGCACCAACGTCTACTCGGGATGGTTGAGAGTGGTCGGCAGGCTGGCCCCCGACGAGACACCGCAGAGCGCTGCGGCAGCGCTCGAAACCGCTCCGCTCGGCGCCGCGGGCGAGCACCCGCTTATTGACGGGGCGATCTTGACGGATCGCGTCTGGGTACCGCTCTACCAGCGCGACCAGCTTGAAGGGTTGGCCGTTCTCATGCTCGGATCGGTTGGGCTGGTGGTCGTGATCGTTTGCGCCAACCTCGCCGGGCTGATGCTCGTTCGGGGCTCGATGCGACGGCGCGAACTGACCGTCCGAGCGGCCCTCGGCGCCACACGCCCGAGAATCATCCAACAGCTGCTTGCCGAAGGGCTTGTGCTGGCGGCGCTGGGCGGTGCGCTGGGAATGGGGCTAGCACGGCTGCTTGTCGCGCGGCTCGGGAGTACAGAGGTCGTCTCGGGTGTACGGGCTGACGGACTGGACCTGTCCTTGGACCCAGCGCTACTCCTGTTTGCCGGCATTCTGGTGGTCGCCGCCGGGCTGACGTTCAGTCTTTTCCCGGCCCTCGTCGCCTCGCGGGCCGGAACGGGCTCCAGTCTTCGGTCGCGAGTCGGTGGAAGTCCGGGCCGGCGCGCCCGTTCCCTATTCACTATTGGACAGTTGGGTGCCAGCGTGACTCTGCTTGTACTCGCGGGGACGTTGCTCGCGAGCATCGTCGAACTTCAGCGAGTCGATCCAGGGTTCGAGCCCGCAGGAGTACTCCGAGCGTCTGTCGACTTGGACCTAGATGCGGTAGACGATCAATCCGACCACGGCGGCGGCTTCATCAGCCGAGTTGTCAGTTGGGGCCGCGTTTTCAAGGACACCGTTGAGGCTTCAGCGGCCGCGGATCGAGTGCCGCTCGGACCGTCACATCGCGGGAGCGGCATGACGTTCGCGCACGCTCCTGACGGCCGGACGCCTAGCGCGCCGCCGGAGCTGATACGGCCTGACGGTGGGCTTCTCGTTGCGCTGACTAGCGTTTCCGAGAGGTACCACTGGACGCTTCGCATCCCCATCCTTGACGGCAGGGTCTTCTATGAGCAGGACCGAGCGCAAACCGAACAGGTCGCGATCGTTAGTCAGGCGCTTGCGGATGCGTACTGGCCGGGCGAACGAGCCGTCGGCAACACCCTCGTCATCGATGAATCGAGTCGAACCGCGGTGCGGGTCGTCGGTGTCGCTGGCAATCTCCGACGGATCCGAGGCGATGGTGACCCCATCTTCGAGATCTATCGACCGCTCTGGCAGCGCCCCGCCCGCGCCGTCACGTTCTTCTGGCGGACAGCGGATCGCGATGAGGCCACCGCCAGCCTGCTCGAAGTGGCGCGCGGACTTCATCCGGACGCGACGATCTATGACATTCGGCCGCTGTCCGATCTGTTCAATGAGGCGATCGCCACAGAACAACTCATCGCCCGGGTGATGATCGCGTTCGCGGCCATTGCACTATGCCTCGCCGCTATTGGCCTCTACGGGGTGCTCGCCCAGATCGCGCTGGCGCGTCGCCGGGAATTCGGCATCCGTCTGGCTCTCGGTGCGCAACCACGGGCCATCGTGTCGGCGGTATTGCGCACAGCCGGTCTGCATTCGCTAGGCGGGATCGCGATCGGTCTCGCTGGCGCCTGGTTCGCCACCCGGGCCCTCGAGAGTCAGTTACCGGATCTTGGCGCTCTCCCCCCACTTTGGTGGGCTGTGATCGGCCTGAGCTTCGGCGCGATCACCGTGGTCTCAACATTTGGACCGGCGCGTTCGACGACCCTGGTCGCGCCGACCGAGGCGCTGCGCGAGTAGTTCAGCTCGGAAACGGCATGGCCGCGGGGTTACTACCCATAAGCTGTTTCGAGTTCACCGCGAGAGTTGGCCGAGCCAGGCGGGATGGTGTGAGTGACAAGATCGCGTACCGTCCTCGTAATCGTCGCCTGCGCACTCCTCCCGGTTACGAGTTCTGGGCAAGAGTCGTGGCGTGGCGCGACCGAAGAGCGTGATGGCGCAACCTGGGTAGTTAATCCAGAACAACCTCTCTGGCCCGACGATGGACAGCCGCGATTCGATTTCGAACTAGAACAGGTCTTTGGCGCGGACGAATCGCCCGAAGAGGCCATGCTCGGTTCTGCTCCCTGGGTCACGGTCGATGATCAAGGAAACATCTATGTCATCGACGGTCGGGGAAGCGATCTCGTTTCGTTCGCACCGGACGGGATGCTCAGGTGGCGAGTGTCAGGCCCAGGCCAGGGGCCCCGCGATATTCAGCGGCCTCAGGCTATTGCCTGGGATGGGCGGGATCGGGTGCTCATCCTCAATCAGTCGGGATCGAGGCTCGATAGCTGGAGTCCCGATGGCACCTATGTGACGTCATTCCGCCTCGAGCATCTGGGGCTGAGTGGTGCGAGGGCAATGACGGTGCGAGACCCATCCGAACTCACCCTTGCCGACCAGGTCGGTAGCGCGATCGAACTCGATCACCTGGTCGACGGTCCCGACTGGGCTCTCAAGTCGAATTCGAAACCCCGGCTCGCGTGGCGCGAGTCCGTTTCGTTCTTGCAGAACGCGTTCGCCGGGATCGCGTTCTCCGGCGGTGCGCTGATGACCGGCAACGTGGCGAGCCACGACTTCGCCGTCGTGGACCCGAACAACGGGAGAGTGCGCCGTGTCATGCGCCCCAACACCGAGTTCCGCCCCTCAATCAGCCAGGGCGAGAACGGCGCCGGAGGCGGCAGCTACATGAATCGCGGAATCGTCTCGCCACCGATATCGCTAGCCGGGGCCTATTGGTTGTCAGCCGTGATGTGGGTGACGAACCTCGACACGGAACGGGCGATCAGCGAGGCGCGAGCGGACGAGGACTTCGAGCGCAAGCTGCACTGGGAGTGGGAGCTGTACGACCGCGACGGACGTTGGCTCACATCGCGCGTTTGGGACACGCCGGAGTTCCCCGAGTTCGGCACCCCGAAGCTCATGGGCCCCGACGGCAAGTTCTACACCACTCGATCAGAACCGTTTCCTCATGTGCGGCGCTACCGGATGACGTTGCGCCCGCCAGCTGGATGGTCCCAATGAACAGGTCAAGAACTACCATCGCTCTCGTCATCGGTGTGCTGTTGTCTGCGCCGGGCTCAGCTCAAGAATCCTGGGGCGGCTCCATAGACGAACGCGATGGCGTGCGCTGGGTCAGCAATCCGGACGAGCCGCTCTGGCCGGACGATGGTGCACCGCGGATCACACTCGAACTTGAGCAGGTCTACGGGTCCGATGAGTCGCCCGAGATCGGAATACTGGCACGGCCGCAGTTCGTGGATGTCGACGGCGCTGGCAATGTCTACGTCTTCGACGGCCAGGACCACAATCTCATTGCGTTCGAGCCTAACGGCGACGTTCTGTGGCGAGCAGGGCAGCAGGGTCAGGGGCCCGGCGAGCTGAATAGAGTCAGAGGGCTCGTCTGGAACGGGGCAAACCGGCTGTATGTCGCGACGCAAGCGGGTACCCGCATCGATGCCTGGGACCTCAAAGGCAACTACCTATCGAGCCTTGCGCTCTCGGACTTCGAAATCGGGGACGCGTCGTTCTTCAGTTTTGCACAGCCCGGTGAGCTCTTTCTGTTACCTATGACGTCGCCTGCGGCTCAGGGTCACGTACTGACGATCGGGCCACCCTGGCGACTCGACCGATCGTTCACGATGGCGGCAGCTCCAGAGGTCGATATGCCCGGCCGGAGCCGGGTTGGAAGCGCGGCGCGGCTAACGGGCGGGCACATCACGTTTGGGAGCGTCTTCGACTACGAATTCAGGATCTTCGGTCTCGACGGCACACTCGGTGCTGTCGTGAAGCGCCCCGCGGAAGGATTTGTTCCCGCGGCAATCGACATGGAGCGAGGATCCGTCGGTTCGATGGGAAACGCATCGCCACCGCTACGCCTTCCGGACGGCGAGTGGTTCGTGACCGCCTCCTGGCCGACCAACGTCACCAACGGGATTGCCGCTCTACGGGAGAGCACTCAGATGCGCCGGCCAATGACCGGAAACGGCAAACCACGTGAGACGCGTACCGTGCTCGATCTCTTCGACGCCGGGGGTCGATGGCTAACCGGCCTAGTATGGGAGCATCCGGATCGCCCGGATTTCGGCACCCTGCACATGTTCGGCTTGGACGGTCGCCTCTACACAACCGTCTGGGACCCGTTCCCGCAGATCCGCCGTTATCACGTCACTCTTCGCCCGTCCGACTGACTCCGCCCGAACCGCACCTCTCGATTGGAATGCTGGTCGTGACCACTAACCGTACCGTGCGTCATCTCGACGTCGCAGCAACAACGATGGTCCTCTTGGGCGTCGTGCAACTTGCCGGCTGTGGCGGCACGTCCCAACGCGATCTCCCCTGGGCGGGAAACGTCGAAACACGTGATGGCGTGGAATGGATCGCCAATCCGGCCGAGCCGCTCTGGACCGACGATGACTCGCCACGGCTGACCCTCGAACTAGAACAGAGCTTCGGATCAGAGGAAGGCCCCGCCGAAACCATGCTGACGTGGGCACGGCATCTCACCGTGGACGGCGACGGCAACGTCTACGTGTATGACGGTCGCGACAACCGCATCGTGGCGTTCCGACGCCCATGGCGAACTGCTTTGGAGCGCCGGCCGATCCGGCCAGGGCCCCTCGGAGTTGTCCATGGCGCGGGGCCTGGAATGGAACGGCGACGACGGTCTCTACATTTCCAACCAATCAGGCACGCGGATCGATGAGTGGGGCCTGACGGGCGAATATCGCCGCTCGATCGCACTGTCCGACCTCGGTATCCCTGCCCAGTTCTCGTTCGGCTTCGTTGCACCGGATTTGGCTTTCGTCTTCCCGACTGCGGAGCCACACGCGGAGGGATACGCGCTCTCGACTGGTGCGGACTGGAGGCTACTTCGAACTCTATCGATGAGTGCCGCCCCGGACGTACGGATGCCCGCAACCGCGGGCGCCGGGACCGGGGCCAATGTAACGGGCGGCAAAATTGTTTGCGGAAGCGTGTTTGATCACGAGTTCCGCGTCTTCGGCCTCGACGGTCGTCTCGAACGCGTGGTCCAGCGGCCGGATATCGGGTTTCTCCCGGTCGGCATCGATCTCGAACGTAGGATCGTGGCCTCGAACGGGTGGACCAGTCCGCCGCTACTTGTGAACGGCAAGTACTGGCTCGCGAGTTCTCGATGGCCGACCAACATGAGCGACCCCCTGGCGGGCGTTCGAGAATCCGCGGATGGCAGCAAAATACGAGCCGAATGGAGGCACGTGCTGGATCTGTTCGACGACCGCGGCCGATGGCTCACAGGCCTGATGTGGGACCACCCCGATCGGCCGGGCTGGGGTGATCTACAGAAGATCGGCCCCGACAGTCGGCTCTACACGGCCGTGCGCGACCCGTTCCCGCAGGTGCGGCGGTACAGGATAACGATCCGGCCGCCGACGGTGAACTGACGGCGCGCTAGTGATAGGCAAAGTCTGTCACTGGGTCGAGGCGAAACACCCTGAGTCGGGCTTCATCCGTATCCGGATGACGGTCCCGCGCGAAGATCATGCCGTCTTGAACTCGGAAGTCCGTGAAAGCCAGGTGGACAGCGCCGAGGTACTCCCCGTCTGGAGAGAAGATCTCGTAGCGCGTGTCTTCGCCTTCTGCTGCAGTACTTTGCTGGTTGGCATCGGCGAACCAGAAATAGCCGCGATCGTCTCGGCGAGGGCTGCGCCACCACGCCGCGGTATCGGGGAACCAGAGATCCGGGACCGGCGCCGGATACGTTCGTCCCTCCTCGACGTCCCGCTCAAGGCGGAGTCGATGATGCTCGCGAACACGCTCCTTCATGGGTTCGTTCACCGGGACGGGCTCGCGGTCGACGGAAACACGTCGCCGCACCGTTCCGTCCATATCCAGCCACTCGATGAGGCCGCGTGTGCCGTCCACGAGGATCGCAGCGGAGCCATCCCGAAATCCGCCTCCATCGCCACTGAATGGGATCTGAAGCACTACTCGGGCCACACCGCCGCCCTCCAGCTCCGTTTCGCTCAGACTGCCAAAGGGCGCGGACTCTGTGGCCACCCGACGGACGGATCCGCCTGAGGACATCAGGCCGAGGACAGCGGCCTGCCGGTAGATCACGCCATCAATCTCGAACTCACGTTCCGTGAATGCGAATCCGCCGCCGCTCGTGCGAGCCAGGGTATCGAGCCGGCCTTCCGTCGGCACAGAGTAGGCGTCGACCAGTGCGCCATCCAATGTGAACACCTGAGTTCGTTGGAGTACGCGATCGAAGACCCTGACCTCGCCATCGATCGCTCCGATCAGCACCAAGTTCCCCTCGAACTCGCCCGGGCCCTGTCCGACGTTGCCGATGGTGGCCGAGTAGTTACCCGCTGCATCGAACACTGCGATCCTGTTGTTGCCCGTGTCGGCAACGTAGTAGCGGCCGTCTGCACCGCGGGCGAAGTCGGTCGGCTGATGCACCAGGGACTCCGCAACATCAGGCATCTGTCGCAGCGTGAGCCCTTCGTCGATCGTGAACAACGGTTCCGCGAACTTCGGACCGCCCCGATTTGTGGCCTCTTCAACTCCGTCCACGATCTCGACTGTGAACTCATGCGTCGTTTCAGCGGTGTCGCCTGCGCACCCCGCGACCACGATCGTCAGGGCCATCGCAAGCGATCCGCTGACCCGGCGCCTGCTACTCACTGAGCAACAACGCCAGGGCTGCTTCCAGGAACTGAACCCGGGCATCCGCGTAGGAGAATCGCCCCGCGCGGGGCAGGATCACGAGCTCCGACTCGGGTAGCGCCGCGTGGTAGCGCGTCGCCACTTCTGGAGCGGCCTCCGCGCCTGCGACGATCAGCGTTGATGCTTCGATTCCTGCCAGGAGCTCGGTGACGTCCCAGTCGCCGAGATCGATGCGGACGAGTTCTGCCGTGGCCTCGATATTGGTGCGAACGAACTCATCGGCCACGAGTCCGTAGTGCTCGGCTTCCTCGAAGCTCAGTTCGGGGCGTGTCGACGAGACGCGGTCCCACTCGTTTCGCGAGATCGGGTCGGGATCGACCAGCACGAGCTTGCCGATGCGGCCGGGATAGGCGGCCTCGTAGTGCACGGCGATCAGAGCGCCGAAGCCGTGCGCCAGCACGTCGAGCTGTTCGAGTTCGGCTCGCCGTCGGAGCCGTTCCATGTCGTCGACCATCCGGCGCATGGTGATGCCGGTCGGATCGTCGGCGCCATCGGAGTAGCCGGCGCCGCGTTGGTCCCAGAACACGAGCTGGTGAGTGCTTCCGATCGTCCGAGCGAGCGGGTCGCGGAGGTATCGACTGCCCAGGCCGGGCTCGCCATGCACCACGAACAGCGGATCACCCTCGGGATTGCCTGCGCGATACACCGACAGGCGAGCTCCGGCTATCTCGGGACGGTCCGAATTGCTCAAGATACGGCCGAGAGGCTTGAAGTAGACGGGCTCGGAGCCTCTCTCGGCGGCCTCTGCCATCCGCATAGCGTTCAGCTCCTGCCAGGGCACCGTTTCGAACGTCTCTTCGGGCGCCATCGTCCACGGATCGGCATCGTCCCACCCGAGGCGCACCCAGAGCAGCGTGTCGAGATTGTCGGCTGGGAAACAGCAGTCGGCCGGGACGGGGATCACGCGACCCTCCCCTCCCCAGATCCAGAGCTTCGGCCGTGATCCGGTGCCAATGGCAAGGACCGTGACCGTCTGGTCGGCGCGAAGCACGAGGTTCCAGGAATCCAGGAAGTCGAGACTCCCGTCATCTGCCAGCGTGTAGCGCGCCACCACCTGCACGTAGTCGCTGCGGGCGCGGGCGAAACCTGCACGGCGCACCTGCAGCCGGTAGTCGCTGCTGTCGAGGATCTCTCCTTCGGCGAGCGCACGGGCCCCGATCAAGCCCTGCGAACCCGGCACCGGGAACAATGGCCACCCGACGTGATCTTCGAGGGCCCGCAGCGTCGTACTCCAGGATCCCGGCTTGAAGATCAGCCCCTCGGGCGGTGCGTCTGCAACCACGAACTCGGCCTCGCCGAGCCCGCCCAGGTTGTCCCTGGCGGCCACCCCACGAAGCTCCTCGATATCGTCCAGATAGTCGTCGTCCCATCGGGCTGTTGCCGGCAAGGCCGCGCGTTCCGGGAACGTCTCGACAAAGGCAAGCAGACTCACACCCGCCCAATGCGCCAAATCGCCGCGCGTACTGCCGGGCCGTCGCAGGCGAAGAGCCGACTGCAGCTCTTCGAATTCATCCTCGTGGTCGTCCAGAACCGTCTCGAGCTCATCGACGTCCGTCACTCCGGCTGCCGACATGACGATGCGCAGCTCTTCGATATCGCCTGGAACGCCGGCGAGCCAGCCCTCCCCCACCGCCGCCATTCGAATCGCACCGGCCGTGTCCGATTCGAGGAGCCATCGCTCGAGTGGATCAACCGGACCAGCAGGTGGATCGGGCGCCGGCTGGGGTGGTGACGGGCTGCATGCTGCCACAGCCGCAAGGAGAGCCAATGCTGCGGACACACGAATTCGCGGGGTCGAACGCATGACTCATTGATACCGAGTCGCCGGCAGTCTCCGCAAGGGAGTTTCTGGAGTCCTGCGCGCACCTCCGCAAAACGCGCGCGCTGTGGGTCTTCCGTATCGGCGTCGCGACCTAGTTCAGGAAACGCTCGCGGCGCTCCATGCGACGCAGGCCGAGGAAGACCAGCATGGCGGCGAAGGCCAGGTAGCCGAGCCGGTTCATGATGATCCGATCCGTCCAGAACAGGTCCGTGCCGCCTACCGGGTCGGCGAACGGGTTGAGGAACAGCCAGTAGGTGGTGTTCTCAAACTCCTCGGTGAGACTCAGCACGAAGAAGAATATCCCGACCGAGATCATCCCCGCGGTGTTGGCACCGCGCGTCCACCAAGCCGCATAGAACGTCACCGCCACCATCACGGCGGCCGGCACGAACGCGTTGAAGGCGCCCCTGATGAACGGGAACTCGGCAAAGATGAAGTAGGAGACGGTGCTGAGGATCAGGAGCGTGGAGAGCACGACGGCGAAAACCGACATGAGCCGCACCATCCAGATCATGTAGTGCGAACTGGCGGTGCTGTAGAGCGTCTCGAGCGTCTGCCGATCGCGCTCTTTGGCCACGAGATCCATCGTCAGGTAGATCGCCGCGATGGCACCAGGCATCTCCACGAAGATGATCAGTGCGTCTTCCACGCCGAAGCCCGGATTGGGCTCGTAGACCGCGATCGTGTAGATGAAGGCATAGAACAGCCCGACCGCGCCGAACATGAACAGGAACTTCCGCTGGAACGTCACGCGAGCGCTGAGACGCAGCAGTCGAGTGGCACTCTGCAGCAGCTGACTCCAGGTGAGAACGTCGGTCTGCGCGCTAACTTCAGGTGCGCTCATGCCATGGCCCGGTGTTGATCGAGAAGGTGAACGTAGGCGTCTTCGAGAGTTGCCCGCACGGGCTCGGCATCGGGAGTGTCGCTCGCGTCCGCGGCAAGGAACCGGGCGCGGATGCCGTCCTGTGTGCGCAGCTGGTTGACGACACGATGCCGCTCCTCGAGCGCATCGAGTTCATCGATGTCGACCAGCACCTCCCAGACCAACCCTTCCGCAAGCACACGCATCGCCTCGGGGTCACCCGAGTAGCGCAGCTGCCCCTGTTCCAGGACGGCGAGCTGATTGCAGCTACCGGCGATGTCTTCAACGATGTGCGTGGAGAAGATCACGATGCGGTCCTGACTCAGACGCGCGAGCAGGTTGCGGAAGCGAATGCGTTCCACGGGATCGAGACCCGCGGTGGGCTCATCCACGACGACTACGGCCGGGGCGTGAATCAGCGTCTGGGCGATGCCGACGCGCTGCTTCATGCCACCTGAGAAGGAGCCGATGAGATCGTGCTGGCGGTCGGTGAGATGAACCTGTTCGAGGCACCAGTCCACGCGCTCCTTGCGCTCATCGCCAGCGCGGAAGCCTTCGAGAAGAGCTCGATAGTCGAGGTAGTCTCGCGCGGTCATGTGGTCATACAAGCCGAATCGCTGCGGCAGGTAGCCGATCACGCCGTGCCGATAGCCGTAGTCCTTCATGTTGCGGCCGTTGACGCTCACCGACCCGTGGGTCGACTCGAGCACCTGGCAAACGATGCGCATCATCGTGGTCTTGCCGGCGCCATTCGGACCCAGCAGACCGAACATGCCACGGCGGATCTCAATGCTTACACCTGCCAGCGCGGTGAATGGCGGTCGGCGTGGGCCGAGGCCCGGGAGTTTCGAAACCACGAGGTAGATCAGCCGCCGCGTGCGGCGCAGCCGGCCGGTGATGTTGTCGAGATCCACCTTCCCTGTCGCGAGGCGATCGGCAAGGGCCCGCAGGCCGCGATAGGCAAACCAGACGAGCGCCGTCATCACGGTGATCGACGTGGCTCCAATGCGAGTCTGGAGATAGACGCAGAAGCCGACGACCAGCGAGGTTCTCGCCAGCCAGCGCAGCAGCCGGAGAAGCCGTCCGGGGCGAACCTCTTCCCCGCCCTCCGTCTGTGGACCGAAGAGCCGAGGCACGAGCAAGTAGCCGATGCACCAGGCGACGTGCGCTACGACGACACAGGTGAACGCGCCGAACACGTAGATCCATAGCCAGTCTTCGAAGAACAGATCGATCGCGACGAGCAAAGCAAGGAGCGGGACCTTCCAGCTCAGGCTCTGGGCGAGCTCGCCGCGATCGACCGGATCGAGGCCGCGCTGGACGCGCAACATGGCGGCGCGCTCGAAGCGCCCCCACTCGCGCCGCAGGCGGCCGGGCGCACCGTAGATCTTCGTGAGGGTGTGGAGTCGAATCGAGTGAATCGCTTCCGCCGGACGCTTCGCCGCGGCACGTGATCGATGCAGACTCTGAACGCTCCATACGATGAAGAGCGCGGCGAGCCAGAAGGGCACGGCCACCAGGTAGGTCCAGAAGTTGCTGTCGTAGCGCAACTCCACGCCGTAGGTGGCCGCCGCCGCCGCACCGAGCGACAAGGTCAGCCCGACCACACCCACCTGTCGAAGCCAGTCGGCAACCTGGCCGATGCCCATGTAGGCCACCGGCACGAACACCAGTGTCGAGATCGCCGACACGGAGAGGCCGCCCAGGATCACCATGGCGAATGGCGGCCAGATCTCGAAATCGCCACCAAGCTGAAGCGACAACGGCAACACGCCGAGAAGAGTCGTGGCGGTGGTCATCACGATCGGGCGTACGCACGTCCGCCCCGCGCTCAGGACTGCTCGTTCGATGCGGTAGCCGCGACGACGCAAAGAGGCGATGTTGTCGATCAGGATGATGCCGTTGTTCACCGCGATACCGATCAGCACGATGAAGCCCATCAGCGCCATCGGCCCGGCAGTCGAGGTGAGCCCCATGCCGGCCAGCAATAGGGCTCCGAGCCCGCCGATCGCCGCGGTTGGAAGTGTGCACAGGGCCACGATCGGCGACGTGAGCGACTCGAACAAAGACGCCAGAATCATGAACACGAGAAGCGCCGCGATCGCCATCATCCAGTAGTAGACGTTGTTGTTGGCAGCCTCGATGGTCTCGATCGTGTACCCCTCGGGCAAGGCCATGCCTTGCACCACGGTCTGCACAGCGGACTTCGCAGCCGTGAGCCGCGGCTGCGACTGCTGCACCTCATCGAGGAAGCCGTAGCTCACCATCAGACGACGTGTTTGATCCGTGCGCTGAATCGAAGCTCGCCCTTCATCGGTTCGAACGCGAGCCACCTGGGTGAGTTGAATGGACTCGCCACCCGGCGTGGCCACGGGCAAGGCGCGTAGATCGGCCACTTCGAGCCCTTCGGTTTCCGGGTCGGCCACCGGACGAACTTCGATAGACGTCTCGGTGCCATCGGCTTCCAGATAGCCGGCGCTCGTGGTGAACCCCTCTACGTCCGAGTCGCTAATCGCGCCGAGCACCGTGTCGAGTTCGATCTGTCGATCGAACAGCGAGATCGAGTCGGGCACGATCTGCACCTCGGGCGCCCCGCGATCCACGTCGACTCGCACCGAACCGGGCTGCACGTCGTCCACAACTCCAAGCCGGAAACTCAGGTCGTCGGCGATCATCTGCAAAGTGCCTAGATCGGCACCGCGGATCCTGAGGCTCTGGTCGCCGCCCGAGCCCTGTAGCCCGGTTCCGCCACCACCGCCACCGCCCTGTGCCGCAGGTGGGGTGTAGGTAATCGTGGCGTTGTCGATATCCGCGGTAGCGGCGGTTAGCTGACGCTGCAGACCACGAACCGAGACGCCATCTGGGCGCTCGTCCGGGGGGAGCAACTGCACTGTGATGCTGGCCTCGGCGGCCTGCACGCTCGACTGGAAGGTGTCGATTCCCTCCAGCTGCCCGATCGCGGCCTCCACCGTGGCTACGATCTGGTCGGTGGCCTCGAGCGTTGCCCCTTCCGGCAGCTCCACGAATACCGGGAATTCGCTGGCCATCGATACGTCCTGCTGCTGCAGCAGCAACGCCGAGGCGACCACCGCCGTGAAGAGGAACACGATCCCTACGGTTACGGCAACGCGGATCCGGTGCCGCAGGCAGGCCTTGAGCACGATCATGTAGGCCGAAAGCAGCGTCTGGGTTTTCAGCGGCGCCGATCGCGTGGATGCAATGGCTCGAGCTCCGAGCATCGGCACCAGCGTGATGGCCACAAGCAGGGAGGCACTGAGCGGCAACATGATCGCCAGCGAGAGGTCGCGGAGAATCGTCTCGAAGTCGCTCTGCACGAACAGCACGGGGAGAAAGACCGCCGCCGTCGTGGCCGTCGACGCGATCACCGGCCGGCTAACTGCTGCCGTCCCGTCGCGCGCAGCCCGAGCGGCGGTGCAGCCGCGTTCGTAGTGCTTGAAGATGCTCTCGAGCACCACAATCGCATTGTCGGCGAGAAGTCCCATCGCCAGGGCGATGCCACACAGCGTGAGGACATTGATCGACATGTCCCACGCGTACATCAGGTTGAACGTAAGCAGCAGCGAAGCCGGAATCGATACGGTCAGCACCGACACGAACCGTAGGTTGCGCAGGAATAGGAACAGCACGACCAGCCCGAGCACCAACCCGATCACGGCTGCCTTGATCAGAGCCGACAGCGCGCCCTGCATCAGGTCGGCCTGGCTACTGACGACGATCAACTCCATGCCAGTGGGCGCAATCTCCACGTTGATTCGTTCCACCGCCGACCGTATGGCATCGGCCGTTTCGATCAGATTGGCCTCGTCTTCCTTGATCACCCGGATGCCCACAGCCGACAGCCCGTTGACACGGTTCAGATCGGTGCGTCGCTGCAGTCCGCCGCGCACCTCGGCCACGTCGCCGAGCCGCAACGGAATAGAGGAATCGATCACGACATCGCGGATCTGCTGCAGCGTGGTGAATTGGCCACGCAGACTCACCGGATACGCGTTCGAACGATCCCGCACCTCGCTTACATAGGCGCGCGGTTGGTTCGCTTGATCGAGCGCAGCCCGCAGACGCTGAGACGTCATGCCGTACGCCTCCATCGCGTCACCATTGAGGACGATCTCGATCGCGCGGCGCTGTCCGCCCAAAGGCGCTGCGCTCACCACACCGTTGACGGCCTCGATCTCGGGCCGGATGTTGAGCTCTGCGTATTCGCGCAACCAGTTGACGTCGCCCTCACCCAAGAGGCCGATCGTCATCATCGACTGCGTGAGCAACGACGAATCGAATCGCTGCACGACGATCTGCGTTTGGGGCGGAAGCGTGGGCTGGAGTCGATCCATCCGGCTCTGCACCTGCAGCAACGCAAACTGCATGTCGGTTTCCGGTGCGAACACGATCGAGATCTGTGCCTGGCCCTGACGAGCCATGGATCGAGGGTGACCGCGCCTTCCACAGTGCCCACTGCGCCCTCTGCGGGGAGCACCAGCTCGCGCTCTACCTGCTCCGGACTCATCGCCCGTTGCTGCAGTACCACAACGACTTCCGGGAAGACCACCTCGGGGATCAACTCCACACGCAGTTGATCCAGCGAGATCAGCCCGAGGAGCCCCGTACCCAGGAAGAACATCACTGTCGTGACCGGTCGACGGATCGCGACGGCAATGAGGTTCATCAGTCGTCCAGGTCGGTGTAGCGACTCGATGCCGCGGCGCGTACACGGGCCGGGCGGACACGATCGATGAGCTCGTAGGCCACAGGGATGAAGATCAGGGTCATGAGCGTTGAGGTCACCAGCCCGCTGATCACAGCAATCGCCATCGGCGCTCTGAGCTGGGCGCCCTCGCCCACCCCGTTCGCCATCGGGAGCAACGCGAGAATTGTCGTCGCACTGGTCATCAGGATCGGCCGGAGACGGTCCTGCGCGGCGCGGACCACGGCGTCACGAAGACTCTCCGCGCCAACCCGCAGCTGATTGATGTGGTCCACCAGAATGATGGCGTCGTTCACCGCGATCCCAGCAAGCATGATGACGCCGATGAAGGCCATGACGCTCAACGGCTCGCCGAGCACCCAGAAGGCCGCCACCACACCGACCCCAGCCAGCGGCACTGTGAGCATCACGGTGAGCGGGTGCACGATGGACTCGAAGAGCGAAGCCATCACCATGTAAACGAGCAGCACCGACAGCCCTAGGGCGAAGCCAAGGCCGGCGAATGACTCCTCACGCTGCTGCTCCTGGCCTCCAAGGTGCGCCTGGTAGCCGGGCGGCAGGGCAACCTGATCCAACAAAACTTCGACTTCGGCGGCAGCGTCTCCCAGCACGGCGCCATCCACCAGATACCCGCTGATCCGTCCGATGCGGCGTTGGCGATCCCGCAGGATCTCCCGCGGCCCCTCGACAATCCGTGGCTCCGCAACGTCGCCCAGCGTGAGAACCGCGCCGTCTGCGGTCTCGATGCGCATCGCTTCCAGTTCGCGCAGGTCGATCTTCTCGTAGGCCACGCGAATCGTTCGGGCACGCTGGTTGCGCGAGAGCTCGCCGGCCACCGACCCGGCCAATCGTTGCTCGATCGTCTCGGCCAGCGCCTGCGGCGTTAGCCCGAAAGCCGCGGCAATTTGTGGTTTGAGGGCGAGGTCCACTTCGGGACGTCCGCCCTGGAAGTTGGTGGTGATGTTGTAGATCGATGGCAATTCGGCGATTCGAGTCGCGACCTCGTCGGTGAGCCTTCGCAGTTCATCGAGGTCATCGCCCACGACGTCGATTTCGATCGGTGCCACCTGCGCACCCATAACGCCCTCGAGCGCTGTCGTGTGCAGCCGATACGTGATCTCGAGATCCGGTATGGCGGATAGGTGCGGATCCATATGCTCGACCATTCCCGCGAGGCTGATCTCGGCCTCCGGGCGCAGTGACACCGACACCGTGGCGCGATTCGGACCGGTCGGATCGCCGGCGCTAGCCACCCGCGTGGGGTCAATGCCGGAGCGCGAATAGAGCGTCGCAATGTCGTCCTGGCCCACCTCGGACGCGATCTCGCGCACGCGACCGGCCACACGATCCGTCACCTCGATGCGCGTGCTCTCGGGCAGCGCAATGTCGATGTGCAGCAAGCCCTGATCGTCACCAGGAATGAACTCGCTCGGAATGTTCACGGCGAGATAGCCGGCGCCACCTAGAATCGTGACGGCCAACACCGCCGCGATTGCACGATGACGAAGCACGCCGTGCAGGAATCTGCCAAACCGCTCGCCACCTGCCGGGCGTCCCTTTGCCTTGTGCAGCAGACGCGCGCTCAGTGCCGGCACTACGGTGAGCGCGACCACCAGCGAAGACATCAACGAGAACGTCACCGTCCACGCCTGTTCCTTGAACAACTCGCCCACCAAACCGCGCAGGTAGACGATCGGCACGAAGACGGAGATCGTGGTGAGCGTGGAGGCCAGAATGGCCGTGCCCACCTCGCCGGCGCCCCGGCTCGCCGCGGTGGCGGGATCCTCACCGCGCTCCGCGTGCCTGAAGATGTTCTCGATCACGATGATGGCGTTGTCGACCAACATCCCCGCACCCAGTGCGAGTCCGCCCAGCGTCATGATGTTGAGGGTCAAATTCTGGAAGTACATCAGCGTGAACGTGGCGAGAATCGAGATCGGGATCGCCAGGCCAATCACCAACGTGACCGTCCAACTCCGCAGGAATACGAGCAGAACGATTACCGCCAGAACCGCACCGTAGAGCGCCGCCTCTTCCACCTCACGAACCGCGTTCTCGATGAACTTCGCCTGGTTCTCGACGGTTGTGAACGACACGTCCGCCAGGTCGAGATCGAGACCGTTCACGGCTTCAAGCGCGATCTCCATCACGTCCACCGTGCTCGCATCAGCCTCCTTGTAGAGGGCAATGCCCACGCACTCGACTCCGTCGAGGCGAACAATCGTCTGCCGCTCCTGCACCGCAAGGCTCACCGTTGCCACTTCGCCAAGGCGCACGGGAATGCGCCTCCCGGCCTCGGAGGCAGCGGCGCCGGCGCTCGCGCCCCCCGACGGCGCGGCCGAGGAAGCTGTTTGCCCGCCTCCCGTTTCGCGCTCGCCCACGATCAGGCTGGCGATGTCGGCGGCGGTCTGAATCCGCGCCATCCCCTTCACCTGGAAGGAGCGACCTTCGTCCTCGATAGTGCCGCCAGAAACGTCCTGATTGGCCTGCTGAATGCGGGTCACGATGTCGGATGCGGCAAGGTCGAACGCCTCGAGCATGTACGGGTCGAGCTCGATGCGGATCTCCTTCTCTCCATCGCCCTCGATCTGGGCCGACGCCACGCCTTCGAGGGCCTCGAGCTTCGGTTTCACCAGCGACTCGACGATCCCGAGCAGCGCGTCCGGATCCGTATCACCGTCGCTGGACGTCACCGCAATTCGGGCAATCGGAAGCGCTTGCGGGTCCTCCTGCACCACGTCGAGAGTGTCGACGTCCGGATCCACCGCGTAGGGTCCGGTGCGCTTCTGGATCTCGAGGAGTGCGAACGCCATGTCCGTATCCCACGAGAACGTCGCGACCACGACGCTCTGGCCGGGCCTCGTTACCGAGTAGACACGATCAACGCCGGCGAGCGTGTTGATGTCGCGTTCGAGGCTGCGCGAGTAGCGCTCCTCCATCTCCTGCGAGGACTTGCCGGGCGCCCGCAGGTCGACCGTGATAACCGGCGTGTCCAGATTCGGCAGCAGATCGGTGCCCAGTTCACGGAATGAGATCCAGCCCAGAAGCACGATCGCCAACGTGGCCATCGCGATCGTGACTGGCTGGCGCGTAGCGAAAGAGGTTAGGCGCATGCTGCTCTTCGGAGGTTGGGAGTCAGCTTCCTGGACCGTCTCGGCCGGTAACCCGTACCGGTGTTCGGGTGCGCAGAGTCTCGTAGTTGCTGGTGATCACTCGATCACCCACCTCGAGGCCGCTCAACACCTCGACAACCGTATCGTCCTCGAGGCCGACCTCGATCGGGCGCATCTCGGCTCTGCCGTCGACCTCGACGAACACGACGTCACGGTTTTGTCGCGTGAGCACCAACTCGCGAGCCACCACCACGATGCCTTCGCGCACTTCGGTGACGATGTCGGCCTTCACGAACATGCCCGGGCGTAGTGCCAACTCGGGATTCTCGAGCTGCACCTCGACGTGAAAAGTGCGCGTCGACGGATCGAGGGTCGGATCGATCATCACGACGCGGCCTTCGAACAATCGGTCGCCGAATGCGGAGTTGGCAACGCGGACGATCTGGCCCCGTTCAACGGAGGCGATGTCCGAGTTCGGAATGCTGAGGTCGGCGATGACGCCCGAGTAGTCGACGATCTTGCCGATCACGTCGTTCGCCTCGACCATCGTCGACTCAGTGGCCTCGCTCAGTTCTGCGAGATAGCCGTCGATGGGCGCCAGAATCCTTTGCTTGAGGAGCCGGACCTCCGCGTCCGCCAGGTCGGTCTCGGCGTCGATGAGAGTCTTGCGCGCCGCGTCTACCTCCGAAGGAACGGTCAGCCCCTCGTCATGCTCGCGCTCCTTCTCGGCCACGTGACGCCGCGCGTTGTCGACTGCCTGGCGGCGCGAGTCGAGTCGGAGACCGATGACGTACTCATCGCTCTCCAGTCGGGCTACCTGTTCGCCGGCGGTCACGGCCACGCCTTCGGCGGGCCGGCCGGCGGCCAACGTGTCGTAGAAGAGCTGCCCTCGGATCTCTGCACGAAGCTCGGCCTCGCGCGTGGAGCGCAGCGTTCCGGTGGACTGCACGGCCGTTTCCATCGTGGCGGTGCCCACGGGCTGCACGGTTACCGGCACCACCAGATCGACAACGCGCTCAACCGGCTCGTCGCTGCAGCCGGCAATCGCCGTCGCGGCTACGAGGATCGCGAGGCCTGCGACTCCGCGGAGTCTGAGATTCAGCATCGGGCAGCGGGGCGACGAACAGTCATCTTGGCCTCTCGACGGAAGGAAACTCGTTCAATTCGATGCAGCAGCACGCAGAGTACTTTAAACTGCAAAGTAGAGATAGTCCTGAAATGCAACTCTCAGGGGCTTGTACGCGTAGGAACTCTAAAGAGTTTCCTCTTCTTCGAATATTGTCGACATTGTCAACTTTAGTACACTGCTCTTTTTGAGACTCATTCGCCGCCCAACGGGATTCGCGTTCGCACCATGCGCATTGAGATCAACGACCTGACAAAACGGTACTCGCGCGGGGCCGTGCCGGCTCTCGACGGTCTCAATCTATCAATCGATCGCGGGACTTTCGGCCTGCTGGGTCCGAACGGTGCTGGCAAAACGACCCTGATCCGGATCCTGTCGACGCAGTTGTCGCCCACCGCCGGAACCGTGACGATCGACGGGCTCGACCTGTCGCGGCAGCGTGCGGAGGTGAGATCGCGCCTCGGATATCTACCGCAGGCCTTCGGCGCCTACCCAAGTCTCACTGCCTTCGAGTTTCTCGACTACGTCGGACGGCTCGCCGGCATGCACAAGCGCCGCGCACGTCACGAGCGGATCGAGGAGGCACTGGAAGACGTCGGCCTCACCAAGGTGAGGGATCGGCGCTCGGGCACGTTCTCCGGAGGAATGCTCCGTCGCCTCGGCATCGCTCAGGCAGTGCTGGCGAACCCTGATTTCCTGATCGTCGATGAACCCACCGTCGGCCTCGACCCCGAGGAGCGACTTCGGTTCCGCGCCCTGCTATCGCGCCTGAGCCGTGATCGGGCGATCCTGATCTCGACTCACATCGTGGGCGACGTCTCGAGCACATGTGAAGAGATCGGCGTGCTGGATCGAGGCAAACTCCGTTATCTCGGAGCGCCCGAGGGCCTGGTGAGCGTGGCCGACGGGAAGGCCTGGGAGGTCACCGTGGACGACGCCGGCTTCATCGAAATGTCGGAGCGTTTCCACGTGGTCGGCGTGGTCCCAGACGGCGACGCGCTGGCCCTCCGCATGGTGGGCGATGCGGAGCCGCCGGCTGGTGCGTCTCCAGTCGCCCCCAATCTTGAAGACGCCTACGTCTACTTCATCGAATCCGAGATCGACGGGACGGCAGCATGAGCGGTTTGCGAGGCTTGCTGAGTGTGGCGCGCTACGAGCGGACGCTGTTGATGCGCACTACGCGGTACCGCGTGCTGGGCGCGGCGGGCATCGGCATTCCGATCTTCATCGGCGTGATCCTCGCGATTGCCGAGGCCCGCGGTGGAGAAGCAGGAACGATGTTCGGGGTCGGCGCGTTCGTCCCCTTCTACGTCTACAGCTTCTTGCAGACCGTTGTGATCGCCTTCATCGCCGGCGACTTCCGCGCGGCCGACGAACGAGCACAGGTCTACGAAGTGATCGCCGTGCGTCCGCTGTCTACGACTCAGCTCGTGGTCGGCAAGTACCTGGGTATCCTGCAGGGGCTCATGGTGCTGAGCTTCGCGGTGATGGGGGTAACAGTCCTCGTGCAGGCGGCGAAGCTCAGCGTTCTGGGTACGCCGTTCCGGCTGGAGCCTTATCTGGGCTATCTCCTGCTCATGAACCTGCCCGGGCTTATCTACATGACCGCGCTGACGTTCTGTCTTGGAGCCATCCTTCGCAACCGGACCGCGGCGGCCCTCGTCGCTCTGGCCTACGCGCTGGGCTGTCTGATCTTCCTGGGCGAACGCTACGGCGGAGTCTTCGACTACGGCGCCTTCTACGCCCCGCTGTTCTACTCCGACATTCTCGGATTCGGCGATCTCTCCCGTGTAATCGAGCTACGACTGCTCTACATGGCGTTGGCTGTGGCGCTTCTCGGGCTGGCTGTGGAGCGGTATCCGCGTCTGGCGCAGGCCGGACTGTGGCGCTGGGGTGGTCGAGTCGTCGCGCTGGCCGCGCTCGCCGTCTGCGTCGGCATCGGGTTTGGCATCCAGCGTTCCGACGAGGCCAGTCAGGCCGAACGTGTCGATTTCCTACGAGCGCACGTGACCCGTGCCGCAGAACCCATCGCGTCGCTCGTTCACTACGACATGAGCCTGCAGCTGCACACCGAGCAAGCACCGCTCGTCGCCGACGTTCGGTTGCGTGTTGGCAACACGCACGACGTCGCTCTCGGCCAGGTGGTGGTGAGCCTCAACTCCGGACTCACAGTCGACTCGATCGCCGACAACGCCGGCTCGCCCCTGGACTTCGAACACGACGGATCGGTGCTCGCGATCACCCTCGGCGCGCCGCTCGAACCCGGTGCTGAAACTCAGCTTCGCCTGAAGTATGCCGGCGACATCGACCGCAACGGCTTTGATCTCATTCGCACCGCGCCACGCCGCGACCGATCAGATGGGCCGCTGCGGATGCCGCAGCTGACATCGTGGATCCGCGAAGACACCGTCTTCCTCCCCGCACGGGCGGGCTGGTACCCACGTGCCGGAGTTGACTACGGCTACGACGAGCCGCCGGCACCGTCCTTTGCGACGGCCAACATCGAGGTCGACTCTCCGGCGGACATGCGAATCGTCACGCAGGGCTCACCGTCCTCGCCCGACTCGGCCTCTTCGAATACCGGCTCGCGCAGAACCAGTCTCTTCACGGTCGATCGTCCGGTACCTGTCTTCACGCTCAATGGCGGGCGCTACAACGTGTACGAGGCTCGCATCGGCGGTGTCGACATGGCGCTCTACCTGTATCCCGAGCACATGACCGCTGTGTCCTTCTTTGACGATGCCGCGGACGAGGCGCGCGCCGCCCTGGAGCAGATGCTCGGGGCGATCGTTCGCGAGACCGGCCTCCCCTACCCGTACGAACGCCTCAATCTTGTTGAAGTGCCGCTGGTGGTGCAGTGGTACTACGAGGGTTGGCGCGAAGCGGGAGGCCTCACGGGCCCCGGCGTGCTCATGATCGAAGAGGACGTACTGACGTCGCAGAACCTGCAGCGCAGCTTCAACCGCCGCCAGCGCGGCGCCGACGGCGAGTTCGACGCCGCCGCGGTGAAACGCGACCTTTTCGTGCAGGAGATCTTCGAGCTGTTCATGAGCCCGGAGAGCGAACGCTATGGCATCTTCCGCAGCCCACTCGTGCAATTGTGGTCCTACGACCGGGCATTCGTCGGCGACCGGTCCAATCTGCTCGAGCGCGCCATGCCGGTGTACCTGCAGCAGGACGTCGGCTCTGAAGTTCGATCGATGATGCTGTCCGGCGGGAATAGCCGTCCGCGAGGCCGCGAAGAATCGACCGTGGCCAGTGCAGAGATGCTCGCCGCCGTGAGCGACTCCGGCCAATCCCAGGCGCGAACAGGCTCCGACTGGAACGCGGTGCTCGATGCCATGCAGAAAGAGACCTTCGCCGACATGAACCCGGATGCCGACCCCGAGCTGTATCGGTCAGTCGTCGACGCCAAGGGTGTGTCCGTCTTCCGCATGATGCGCGCGGTGACCAGTTCCGACGCCTTCGTGAATGCCATCGAAGGATTCGCCGAGGAGTCACGCCACGAGGGCGTCGACTTTGACGATTTCGAAGCTGCCGTAGGTACAGACCAGGTCACCGCCGAAGGACCGAGCGCTGCCGAGTCCGACTCATCCGGCGAGCCCGATATGCAACGCCTCGTGCAGTCGTGGCTCGAAGGCACTGCCGTGCCCGGCTACACGATCACCCGCGCGAACGTTCGCAAGCTCGAGGATGGACGCGGCAATCCGGTGCATCAGGTGATCGTCCGGGTTCGCAATGGCGAGGCGGCACTCGGCTTCGTGCGCATCAACGCGATCGGGTTCGAGGATGAGGTATCGAAGGGCGTACAGATCGAGGGCAACTCCGAGGTTGAGGTGGCATTGCTCATCGGCGACCGGCCCGCACGCGTCACCGTCGACCCCTTCTTCGCCAAGAACCGACGTTCGTTGGTTGCCCCGCTTCGTGTGCCCGACTTCATTCAACCCGACCAACCGGCCGAATACGTGCGTCTCGTGACGCAGGAGGCTTCGAACCTGGTCGAGATCGTGGTCGACAATGAGGACGAGGGCTTCTCGCTGCCGACTCGCCGCGTACAGCGTTACCTCCGGCCGGGCCTTCAGGGCGGAGGTTGGTGGGTCCGCTCCACTCTGTTCTCCTATGGTCGGTACGCGAACAACTACCGGATGAAGAACGGCAGCGATGGCGCCGAACCAGCAATCTGGTCAGCGACCATGCCGCGCGAAGGCGAATATGACGTCGCCTACTACTTCCTGCCCGAGGCAACAGCCTGGGCACGCTCTGGGGTGTGGGGCCTCGCCTCGCGTATCGAGTTGACGATCCATCACCGGAACGAGGTCCACACCGTCGAACTCGATACCACCGAACTTAACGCCGGGTGGAACTTGCTCGGTCGCTTCGATTTCGAGGCCGGTGCCGAAGTTCGCGTGGAGCTCTCCGACAAGGCCAGTGGACGCCTGTACGCGGATGCCGTGCGATGGCGACTGGCCGACTCCGACCTCGTCTACGAGGAAGACGTCTCCCCCTGGGAGGTGCAGACGGGCTCACTCTCCGGGCGCCGCTAGTCGTCCCGCAACGTCGACATTGGATCGACGCGTGCGGCCCTCCGCGCGGGTAGCCATGATGCCAACGCCGCCACGGAAAGCAGAACCGCCGGGACAGCGCCAAAGCTGACCGGATCGAGCGGCGTTGTGTTGAACAGCAAAGTCTCGATCGCGCGAGCCGTCATGAAGGCGCCCACCAGGCCAAGCACGGTGCCAAGGGCCACCGGAGCAAGCCCGGTGGCCAGCACGTGCCGGATCACACGAGAGCGGTCGGCCCCCAGGGCCACGCGGATCGCCACGTTGCGCAGGTGCCGCGCTACATGAAATGCCACCACCCCGTAAACACCCAGCGCTGCCAGCAGCAGCGCCGTGAACGCAAACATCCCGATCAGGAGAGCCCGAAAGCGGGGCGCGCGGATGTTGTCGGCCAGCACCGTGTCCATCGTGCGGAAGTCGGAAGCCGGCAGATTCGGGTCAATGGCCTTCACTGCATCGCGAGCCGCGTCCACCAAGCTCAGCGGAGGCACCGTGGCGCGCACCACCACGTTGGCCCTTCCTCCGTGCCAGTACATGATCCCCTGTGGCAGGGACACGTACATCGCCGTCGTCGGACTCTCGTCGGGGCTCATGTGTTTGAGGTCCCTGACTACACCGATCACCCGCAGCGGCTCTTGGCGCCAGGTGATGATCTGACGGCCCAGCGGGTCCTGGCCGGGCCACAATTCCTCCGCGAACGTCTCGTTGATCACGACGACGAACTCGGTCTCAGCGGTGTCCGTTTCTGTGAACCAGCGTCCGGCCGCCAGCCTCATCCCCATCGCTTCCAGGTAGCCCGGCATCACGGTTCGGGTCTGAGGACTCGAGCCGCCGTGGGCATTGGGTTCGGGCTGGTCCGCAGCGTAGGCCCCCATGCTGTCGAAGCTCCGCCCCAGGGGCAGAACATGGGTCGTACCCATCGCCACAACGCCGGGAACAGTAGCGAGCCGATCGCTCAGTTCCTGATAGAAGGCAGCGTGGTCCGCAACCTCGGAGTAGCTGGCGTACGGGAGCGTAATGTCGAACACGAGCGCGCCATCGGTCTGCATGCCCAGGTCGACGTCCTCGAGGGCCGCGAAACTTCGTATGAGCAGCATCGCGCCCACCAGCAAGACCACCGCGAGCGCCACTTCGCCGACCACGAGAGCTCGTCGCGTTAGTGAGTCTTCCGCCGTGCCGCCAGTCCGGCCGCCGGCACGCAGAGCGGATTGCGGATCGGTGCGCAGCGCACGGCCGAGCGGGGCCAGGCCACAGATGACACCAGCCAACAAGCTCTCGAGGGCCGTAAACCCGAGCACCGTGAGGTCTATCGATACCTGTGCGGTCCGTGGCAAAGCACTGCCCGCCAATCCGAGCAACACGCCCTGCAGGGCATAGGCCGTGAGCACGCCGAGCGTTCCTCCGCCAAGGGCAAGCAGCAGCCCCTCGACGAGATTCAACTGAAGGAGTCGAATCCGCGAGGCCCCGAGCGCCAGCCTGACAGCGGTCTCGCGACTCCGATCGGCAGCGCGCGACATCATCAAGCTCGCTACGTTGACAGCGGCGATGGTCAACAGCAGCGCCACCGCGCCGAGCAGCAACATCAACGAAGGTCGCGACTCACGCACCATGGTTTCGCGGATCGGGATGAGTTTCATGCCCTCGCCAGGCGAGTTCTGCTCCGGATACTCGGTCACGAGCCCCGCCATAAGAGCGTCTACCTCCGCGGCTGCAGCTTCGAGGGTCACCCCGTCGCGTAGCCTGCCAATCGCGATGTAGGAATCCGAGCCGCGGCTCGGCTGATCCTCGAGTGCCACACCCTCGTACCCGAGCGGCCGCCAGATCTGCGGGTCTCTCCAGGACATGCCCGACAGAAGTGGATCCTCGAAGTCGGCGGGCGCCACCCCAACCACGGTGTGCGGATTGCCGTTGAGAGTCATGGTCGAGCCGACGGCCGCAGGGTCGCGGCCGAACTTGCGGGTCCACAACGCATGGCTCAATACCACCACCCGATCCTGGCCATCGCGGTCCTCCTCGGGAGCGAAGAACCGGCCAGCTGCTGGCTGAATTCCGAAGACGTCGAAGTACTGCACGTTGACCGTCGCACCGGCGACCCGCTCCGGCTCGCCCGTGCCCGTGATGCTGGCGCGCCACTCGTCGTATGCCGCGGCGGTCTCGAACGCATCCGACGCCTCGCGCACGTCGATGAAGTTGAGGTAGGCCAGTGTGCCGCCCTCCTCCTCAACGCCGTTATCCGTGCCCCAGAACACCACGATACGGTCGGCGTCCTGGTAGCCCAGTGGTGTGATGAGCACACCGTTCACCAGGCTGAACATCGCCGTGTTCGCCCCGATGCCCATCGCCAGGGTGGCCAGCACGACGAGAGTGTAGGCGGGACTCTTGCTCAGGCTCACGAGAGCGTGACGGATATCGGTGCGAAGTGAAGACAAAGGCTGAGACCTGCGACGGGGAGGCGGAGGTGAAACGGAGAACGCGGGCGGCTCGCGACGCTCGCGGCGAGACTGTCGGAACAGATCGGCAAGGCTGAAGAGCAATACCGATACGACCCCGCGAAGCCCGCGATCGTGGTGGGCTCTCAAAGCGAGTTCCTCGAACATGGCGCGCAGGTCGGCCGAGATCAGCCGGCGAGACGCCCGCGGCAGCAGTACCTGGGCACGCGCGAACACCTCGGAGGCAAAACGCACGGACCCCGGCGAATTGGCAGGCGCTACAGCGGAGGCGTTCACTGGGAGTCACCGGCCGCAACCGCGGCGCGTCCGAGGGCCACGAGAGCCTCGAGACGTTTCGTTTCGGCTGCGAGCACCGCGCTCCCCTCGGGCGTGATCCGGAAGATGCGCTTGCCGCGCGGATCATCGGTCGCCGGGTGCTCCTCGAGCAGGCCGGCTTCCGACATGCGCTGGAGCGCACCGTAGAGCGTGGCCGGCCATAGGCGCATTGAACCCTGGGTTCGAGCCTCCACCGACTCGCGAATCGCGTAGCCGTGATGATCCCCCGTGGCAACAGACAGCAGGATCTGGTGCCAGACAGGCTTCATGGGCACGTGTGTCTGGACGGTCGCGGCGAGTTCTTGTGCGGTTCGCATGCGGAGCCTCAGGGTCATCCGGATCGTTGTGTTGTGGGGTTCTGAACGATTGGATGTCGTTTTATGGCTATTGGTTTATAGATATAAAAATATATCTATTAATAGCTAACTACGCCAGCCTCGTGATGTGGCAGGCGATCATCGCGCTGGACGCCGGCTAGCCCGTGACGAGCCGATAGAGCTTCAGGCGGATCGCGCCAGAAACGTCTTCCGTCACTGCCAGCACCACGTCACCCCTGACGTGGATTGGCGTGTCCGTGCGCCAGTCGGCAGGGACATCCAGGGCGCCAAGGAATCGACCGTCTTCACCGAAGACGTCGTATACGAACGGCTGGCGCCAGCATGGCCGATTCAGATAGCCGTTCAGGTCTTCGGGATCGCTATCACATTCCTCCACCCGCTCACCGGCGAGCTCGCGCAGGACCCAGACGCGTCCGAGGTCGTCGAGTGTGACCCGGGCGTAGGAGCGCTTCACCATCGGCAGCTCCGCCTCCCAGACGAAATCCTGCCGCACCTCGCGCCAGAAGGCGATCAGTCGGTCGCGATACCAGTCGGCCTCATCGTCTTCGAGCGCGACCGGCGGAATGTCGCGGCGGACCTGAATCTCGGTACCATCAAGCGACCGGCGCCAGAATGCATACTCATGCCCCTCACCGAGCACGAGCTCACCGGCCACGCTGAAGGTCCAGGTTCGCTGCGGCGAGAACGGAATCAGATGCACGCCTTGCATCCCCCGGGAGCGCCCTTGCACGACCGCGATCTCCAGCCCGCGTCGATCTTCGCTCACAAACGCAGGATCCGGCGTCGCCGGCAGCAGCACATGGTCTCCCGATCCCGCTGGCGATTGGTGCAGCATCGACCAGTTGACCATGCCGGTGGCTGTACGCTCCTCGACGCGCGTGTAGACCCAGACTGTTCCGTCACGCTGCCAAACGGCCTGCCCGGCTCCACCCACACGCCAGTCGCGAACGAGTTGGCCATCGTCGATCGAAAACTCGTTCATGCGCTGCTGCGCTGTGTCGCGAACGAAGAGGCGGCCGTCGTCACCCAATCCAATCGCGGTCGGAGCGCGGAACTCACCGGGCCCTTCGCCGGGGCCGCCAACATCGAATCGGTGTCGCCCGTCGCGTCCGTAGACTCGCACCACTGCCGCCGCGCGATCGAGCACGTAGATCTGCCCGGCATCCAACGCGAGTGCGCGGATGTCGGCAAAGACGTAGGCATCGTCGCCATCGATCGTTCCGATCGACAGCTCCTCGATCAGGCTCGGGGCGGTCCAAACCTGACCGCTCTCATTGACGACGGTCGTGACGGCGCCCTCGGTTGAGACGCTGCCGAGCCACTCCGAGTCGGACACCACCGCGCCGTCTTCTCCGCTACAGGCCGCGACACCCAACAAAACGAGCACAGACCAGTTCGCGAGCCGCGGACCGGTCTGTGCTCGATAGATCTTCACGTGGTCACCTTCGTTAGATCGAGCAGGTGTACCACATGGATGGTGGCGGTGGGACGGAGTCTAGCGAGTTCGGCTCGACGCTCGCTCCAGTCGTTCGAGGGCCGGCGCCAGTTGGCGTTCGATCTCGGCCATCACCTCGTCGACGCGCATTGCGGCGATCTCCGCCTCCACGCGCTCGATGTTCTCTTGTACTTGCAATGCCTCGACCTCGCGGTCCAGGGCGGCGAGACGCTCCTCGAGCTCATAGGCTGCGATGCGTTCCTGCACCTCGGCGACCTCGGCCTCCACATCGCCGCTCTGCTCCTGCACCTCGGCGGCTTCGAGCTCAGCCGCCCGTTGCGCCTCCACCAGCTGAGCCCGCATCTCTTCCACGCGCCGCTCGGCTGCCTCCATCAGCGCGTCGATATGAACGAGCTCTTCGTCCGTCGCGTAGCGACGTTGGGCTCGCAGCGCGTTCATGGTGCCAGCATGGGTGGCCATCCGACCACGTATGGTTGCTGCGCGGCCGCGCGCCGTGGCGACCTCGCCCCTGGCCGTCGCATGACGACCGTGAATCGTGGCGATCTCGCCGCGCATCGTTGCTACCTGGCCACGAGCCGTAGCCATCTGACCGCGAATCGTGGCGGCCTCCCCGCGAATCGTGGCGATCTCACCCCGCTTGGTGGCTACCTCGCCCCGGACCCGGGAAATCTGCCAGCGAGTGCTCACCACGTCCTGGATCGCGGAATACCACTCGCGTGCCGCCTCGTCGAAGGGTCGCTCCTCGCCATCAACCTGCCAGGTGTAGTCATTGCCGGCGCGCACCTCGAGCCAGCGGCGCCCCGCGTCGTTGCGCGTCTCATAAACGATCACCGCATCCGGACCCATGTCGATCACGCGGCCGGTGTCTTCGTCGAGTTCGACTGCGCCGTAGGTACGCATGCAAGCCAACTCGCCATCACTGTGGTGGACGGACGAGTAGTTGTAACGGCCGTTCGAGTTGCGTCCGCGCGTATCAGCGGACGCGTCGATCGCGCATGCATCATGCCGTCCTCGTTGCGCGCTGGGCGCAGGAGCGAGGGCAGGCACCGGCACGCCGGGCAAGGTCGGCACCACGGATGTGGCGGGCGCATCGGCCTGAGGCACGATCCCGGTCCAGGTATAAAGAGCTGGCAAGACCACCGGCACTCCACTCGGCGTAGCCACCGCGGCGGGCTGAGGAGCCGGAACGGCCGCGGGTGAGGCAATCGCAGCGGTCGAGTCGGCGCGCGGCGCAGCCGTCGGCACAACGGCCTCGGATTGAATATCGGAACGCACCCGAATGACTGGTCGCTGTTTCACCACGACTCGGGGAGCGTCCTGGACGTCGACCTTCACGTTCGGCCGCACCTTCACCTGCGAATTGACCTTCATCTCAAGTCGCGACTCGGTCTTCACCACCGGGGCGACCTTGATGTGGACCTTGTCCTTGACCTGTACCTCGACCTTGGGCTTGACGGTCACCTTTACCTTGTCGGGTTCTTGCGGCGCCGCTGCGGCCACGGACAGGGTGGTGATGCTCGCGAACACAGCCAGGGCAACCGCCGTCTGGCGACGGAGAGGTCGCCGGTCTTTGCGGAGGATATTCATCAGTCGTTTCTCCATAAGGGAGCGTTGAACCATCGGGAGTGCGGCGATTGCCGCGGTGTTGGCCGGCTGAAGTGCATCGTGCAAATGCAACAGTTCGCGGGCGTAGCTCGACGGCCTGGCGCCCAGTGCGAGAACGGTCTCATCACATGCTTCCTCTCGCGCCGACATGGCCCGATGCGCTGCCAACCACGCGAGCGGGTTGGGCCAGTGCATCGCCAACGCGAGACGTGCAATGAGGTGACGCACGGGATCCCAGTGCGCTACGTGCACCAGTTCATGCAGAAGAACAAAGCGACGTCGCTCGGCACTCCACCGGCGAGCCAGCTCGGGCACGAGCACCACACTGCGCAGGAGGCCGCCGGCCATTGGCGTCCCCACACATGTGCTCGTGCGCAACCTGACGTTCTCGCGCATACCTAGGAGCGCGCGAGAGTTCCGCAGGTCGGTTCGCCAAGCGACGTCGAGAAGGTCACCGGCGCGCGCCATCAGGCTGGCAGCGCGTCGGAAAGCCAGAAAGACGAACAGGAGTGCGAGAGCCGTGCCTGCCGACCAGACGATGAGAACGGCCGTCTCGGACGAATTCACCAACCAGTCGCCGGCCCGCTCGGCCTGCGCGACAAGACCCACAAGCGCCGCGGCGGCGCGGCTGCGCCTCGTATCCGCGAACCTCGATTCGTCCGAGTACGCGGTCGCGCGCCCGTCGGCCGAGACGGTTTGCACATCAGCGACTGCGGTCCGCTCGGCTTGCTTCGCCACTGGTTCGGGGGCCGGCAAGTTTGTGGCGACTGGATGCCTTTCAGCGACCCCCGCCTCTAGAACAGGAAGTCCCGGCACCGGCAGAGTCGGCAAGACGAGGGTGAGAATCGGGAGAGCCAACAGGGCCACGAAACTCGCAGTCCACAACGCGTGTCGCGTCTGAGCGGGCGCGCGACGCAGGGCCCAGTCGAAACCCAAAGCCAGCAACAGAATCGCGCTCGATTTCGCCATCAGGGCGACTACCCATGCGAAGACGACACTCATCGCCCTTCCTCCACGGCTTCGTCGATCAGGAGCTTCAGTCGATTGCGCTCCTCTTCAGACAACTCGTTGCCGCCAAGCTCGAGCAACGTGGTCATCGCGCTCTCGGTCGAGCCGCCGAAGAAAGTATTGAGGACATGCTCGAGTTCCGAGCGTCGGGCGGCCGCGCGTGGAACCGTCGGTGAGTAGACGTAGCGGCGACCGTCGCGCGCCGTCTTGACGTGTCCCTTCTCGAGCAACGCCCTCAGCGTGGTGCGCACCGCCGCGTCGGTGGGCGGGTCGGGCATGGCTTCGCGAACTTCCGCTGCCGTGGCGAGGCCGCGGGCGTAGATGATGTCCATCACCTCTTGCTCGCGTCGGCTCAGCCGAGTCTTGGATTCCGTCACGCTGTTGAACTCTTGGGGATCGTTCAGAACCGAGACTACGCACCACATGTTGGAAAATCAACAGTTAATTGTTGATTTTCCAACATTTCTCGAATCATCGCGTCTGGGCCGGCTCAATCGCAAAGCGCCGCCTGGTCAGGTTACCTTCCCAACCATCCGGTCCACGGCGCTCCCCGCCGAACGGAGGTGCGCTTTGTCGCAAACCACGCGTAGCCTGATCCACTGCGTCGTACCGGCGCTCCTGCTGCCTTGCCTGGCCTGCTCCAGCCCGGCCGACAACGGACACACGTTCGAGACGATCGTCGAGGACGGGATTCCCGTGGCGGTGAACTCCGCGATCCCGAAGTTCACGGGTGAACTGTTCGAGTACGAGAAGGCCGTTGAGATCCGGGTCGATCCCGACAACGAAGAGACCATGCTGTACCGACCCTTCTCCTTGTCGCGTGGTCCCGACGGCCGCTACTACGTTGCCGACTACGGCAACCACCGCGTCGCGATCTTCGACGCCGACGGCAACTACGTCGAATCCATCGGCCGCGAAGGCGAAGGCCCCGGCGAGATCATGAATCCACGAGTGATCTCGTTCGACGGTGAGGTGATGTCCGTCGAAGGCAACTGGCTCAGCCGCTTCACCCTCGAGGGGGAGTTCATCGACGAGGAGCGTGGCCGCCGCGTGGCGGATCGATCTCGCGACGGACATCTCATCTCGTTTCCCATGCCGCAGGGCGACGATGGCACCGGCACCTACATGCTCAGCATGCTGGCCAACGTCCGAAGCGTCGATGGCGCCGAGATCGGCGAACTGGAAACCGAGACCGTTGCTTTCTCGAAGGTTGGTTCGGACAAGACTCGCCATGAGTTCCACTATGCGGCCCGACCGTCGATTCACTACTACGCTCCGACGGACGAACTCATGCTCGTACCCGCGTCGAGTCCCGAATTACGCTGGTTCACCCTCGACGGCACTGAGTCACGCCAGGCCCGCATCGATCTTGGGCCATCCGAGCTCACGGAGTTCGATCGCAAGCGCGTTCTAGACCACTACGACTCGCTGATCCAGGCTGCGATCGGCGCCGGCGGAGAGGATCTCGCGGAAGATCTGCGAAACAGGAAACGATTGGTCGAGTTCGCCGACCCGAAGGCCTATTGGACGCGGCCGCGTGTTGAGCGATCCGGATGGCTCTGGCTCCGCCTGCCGGCTCCTGACATCGGGATCTACGTCGTCGGTTCACAGCCGGTCGAACAACCGCAGTCGTTCCGCATCATGGACTCAAACGGCGAGTACATCGGCGACACGAACTGGCCCCGCGAGGTCATCCGCTTCGGGGCGAGACTCGAAGACGGGTACTTGATGAGCATGATCCCCGATCGAGAAACCGGCGAGACCATTCCAACTGCCTACCGAATCATCCCCGCCGTGCCCGGCCTGGTCTATCCACCAGGGACTGACGCCCCCGACAGCTGATCTGCCGACGGTCCGGGGTAGACCGGGGCAGAGTCCACTAAGATGCGCTTGGCGTTGCGCGAGGAAAAGGCCGGCCGCGTGAACGTCGGACGCGACCGTCACCGGCCGTCAGGAGTGCACCATGCGGACTCGTTCCATTGCCGTCGCGCTAGCTGGGGTTGTCCTCTTCCTCCCCCTTTCGGCTTTCGGTCAGGAGTCCGATTTCCTGATTCGCCGGGTTCAGGACCTGGAGGAGAGCGTCAAGATCCAGTTGAGCGTGGAGTCTCAGGGCGCTGTCGATGCCTGTTTGTTCGGGACCGTGTCTGTGGGATACGTCGGCTGGGCAGCGGGTACCGATCGTTCCGTGATCGAGGTCACGCAGCCGGCGCCGGGAACCGTCAACGTATTCGTCAAGAAGGCCACGGGGCCTCAGGGCCTCCTGCGGTTGCGCGTCCGCTGTTCTGTGGAGTCTGTTGGCGGAACCATGACGTGGGAGGACACATTCGACTTGAGCGGCGGCGGCCTGGTTCGAAATCCACGCGGCCCCTCCGGCCCCCCAGGCCCGCCAGGTCCGGTGGGACCCGCTGGCCCGCCAGGTCCGGCGGGAGACGCTGGCAATCTGGTTTCGGTGTACACACGGTTTGCAAACGTTGTGGCGCCAGCGGTGGTCAACCCTGGCGACGGTGCGGGCCCGGTCGTTTCAGCCGACGTTGCGTGCCGGAGCGGAGATACTGCTCTGAGCGGAGGGTTCTTCAACGGCAGTAGCGACCCCAGCGTCACTCTTTTCAGTAGCGTCCCGCTCACCATCGGAACCCGCCCTTCCGGCTGGCGCTGCACCTTCCGCAACCTGGCCGACGTCGATCAGGCTGTCGACTGCATCGCGCTGTGTCGAGCAGACTCCGAGGCCGCCGCTGCGCCGCCACAGCCACGGCAGTAGCTCCCGAAGCACAACGACACCACCACCCGACGGAGCTAGCGGCACATGGTCGCCATCCGCACGCGGGCTGCCGGGAAACGGAGACTCGCCTAGCAGCTCTGCGCTGAGCGATCTTCGCCAGCGTCGAGTCGGGCTACGTAGTAGCGGTAGAGCTTGAACCCAAGGGCGACGGCGAGGATGAGCCCACAGGCCAGAGCCGGCTCGCCCGAATACGGGGTGAGCAGTACCGCAACCACGCCGATGGGCAGCACCAGATGTTGGGTGAGCGAGTTGCCGGGACGGAAGTGCATGGCCCACAGGCTGATCAGGAAGATCGCAACCGGAACGGCAAGCGCGTATCCGGCAGTGACACCGCTGATTTCTGCGTGACCGGTGTCGTAGTCGACCAGTACCGCGAGTCCGGCGCCGACCGCGGCACCGGATCCGAAGATGAAGTAGTGACCATAGCCCCAGAAGAACGCGCTGCCCATGTTCGCCAGTCGATCGGTCATCGGGCGACCGAAATAGAGCCACCAGAGCGAAAAGACCACGAGCAGCCCGCCAATGATCGTGGGCAGGATCTCGCGCCACGGCACCGATGCGTCGGACGCGGTGTCGATAGCTGCCGATGCCGCCAGGATCGATTCACCCAGAACGATGATCGTGAACAGACCGTAGCGTTCGGCGATATGCCCGTCGTGCCAGGGCGCGCCGTCGATGGCTCGGGACGCCCACACCGGCACCGCGAGCTCACCGATCGCTCCCCCGACGAAGAGCGCCACGATGTATTCCGGAGGCGCCTGTAGCAATGCCACCCAGTAGATCTGCATCACTGTGATACCCATGGCGTAGCGGTAGGCGGCAGCGCGACCCTCCGGATGGTGCGCGGCGGCGCGGAGCCACTGGAACACCATCGCAGCCCGCATCACCACGAAGCCATACGTCACCACGGTCCAGTCGCCACCGAACGCATCCGGCACCCCGGCGGCCAGCATGAGGGCCCCGGTGATCTGGATGAAGATCACGATGCGATAGGGCACATCGTCCGTGTCGTAGGTCGTGGCGAACCACGTGAAGCCCATCCACGCCCACCAGATCGCGAAGAACACCAAGGCGTAGTTCAGTAGGCCGTCGGCAACGTGATCCGCCGAGATCGCGTGATGCAGCTGACCGGCGGCGGCGGCCACGGCCACCACGAAGACAAGGTCGAAGAACAGCTCGAGCGGAGTCGCAGCGCGGTGGACCTCCTCGGGATCGCGAGGTGGCATCGGCGCGAAGAGCCTGCGAACGGGCATTGGGGGCTCCCTGAAGCGGGTCGCTAGTTCGTTGATTCCGCGCCGGAGCATACCGCGCTGGCTATTCGGCGCGCATCGCCTTCACCGGATCAACCCGGACGGCCCGCCGGGCGGGCACCAGCGAAGCGCCCGCCGCCATGACAAGCAGCACGGCAACAAGCGCCCCCAGCGTCGCCGCGTCCCAGGGACGCACCTCGTAAAGGATCTGCTCCAGCCGCGGCTGAAGCCACGCCGCCAGCACGAGCCCGATCAGGGTCCCGGTCCCAACTTGAGCCAACGCCTGCCGCACCACCAGACCAGCCACCGAGCTGGCGTCCGCCCCGAGTGCGATGCGGGTACCAATCTCAGCGCGGCGCCGCCCGACGGTCTGCGCCAGGACGCCGTAGAGCCCGACGCCAGCGAGCAGAATCGCAACGCCCCCGAGCAGCAGATAGAAGCTGCCGTGCACGCGAAACCGCTGAGCACCGCGCCCTGCCAGAGATTCGACGGATTCGAACATGGAAACGGGCGCGCGATCATCGAGGCCCGCCACGATCCGGCGCAGAGCACGCTCGACCTCGGCAGAGGAGCCGCGTGAGCGCAGGATCACGCGGTTGAACGACAGCGACAACGACGCCCCGTTGACGGTCGACTGTCGTAGCGGCACGTAGATCCCCTCCGGCTCTCGACCTCCAACCCCGTTCATTCGGAGATCTGGCACCACGCCCACGACGCGTAGCCAGGGACTGCTGTCGCCTGGTCGCCCGAGCCGGAGCCGCTGGTTCAGCGCGCCGCTCGGGAAATACCGTGCGGCGAACGGCGCGTTGACCACAGCAACCAGATCCTGGTCCCGTTGACCAAAGATGCGACCCGACAGCGCCGCAGCGCCCAGCACGTCGAAGTAGTTGTCCGCGACTGTTGCGTAACGCGCTGTGGGTATGTCGGCATCCGCGTCGGTCTCGACGAGCGTGAATCGGGTGCGATGCGACCCGCTGACCGGCAGTGCGCTCCCGAGCGTGTGCGCCGCAACGTCGGGACTCGCATCGAGTGCGGTCGACAGCGCATCCCATAGCCCCAACCGCGACTCGAGATCGTCGTAGCGATGCTGGGTAGGCACGACACCGCCGGATCCGTCGAAGATCGTCGTGGTGGGCAGACTCACACGCGCCGCCTGAAGGCCGGCGAAGTCGAGCGACTGCGCCACTCCATCGAGATTGCTGTAGCTACGGACCACGAGTCCGGCGCTGATGACCAGCGCGGTGCACAAGGCCATCTCGCCGACGACTACCCAGTTGGCCCAGCGCCGCGAGGCTGGACTGCTCGCGGCTCCGCGTTGACTCCTGAGCACGCCGTGGAGATCCGCACGCCGGAGGTGCCAGAGGGGGGCGAGACCCGCGAGCAGAGCTGACACCAGGGTCACGGCGCCGCAGAACAGGACGACGGTCGAGTCGACCTGGAACGCCCACCACGATGGCGCGTCCGGCCCATGCGGCAGCTGGAAGATGGTCGTCCCCGCCCAGAAGCGAGCGATGAGGCGCAAACCCAGTGCTGCCAACGCTAGCCCAGCGATCCCGCCCGCAGCGGTCAGCAGCACGGTTTCCACGAGGAGCTGCCGAGCGATGCGGATGCGCCCGGCTCCGAGCGCTACGCGAACGGCCAACTCCGCACCGCGCGAGCTCGCCCTGGCAACCAACAGACTGGTGATGTTGAGACAGGACAGCGCGAGCACCATCACGGCGGCCAACAACATCGCCCAGACCCGGGCGGTGAACTCCTCGCCCACATACTCCTCGACGAAACTCCCAAGGCGCGGTTCAACTCCCTCATTGGTCTCCGGGAACTCTGCGGCCAGCGACGCTCCCACGGCCCCGATATCGGCCCGAGCCTGCTGAATCGACACGCCCGACCGGAGACGTCCGAAGGCATCCAGCCGCCCTCCGCCACGCTCGTGTTCGGCCAGGTCCACACGCAGAGGACGCCATAGCTGTTCGACCAATGGAAAACCGAACTCTGGCGGCATGATGCCGACCACCGTGGTTGGGAGCCCGTTGATCTGAACCTCCGAACCAACGATCGCCGGATCGCTGCCAAACTCAGCCTGCCAGAGGCGATGCCCGAGGAGAACAACTTCCACGGCCCCGGCGAGCGCCTCATCAGCAACGAACGTACGCCCGTGCAGGGCTTCGACACCCAGAAGATCAAATGCCTGCGGTGTAATCGCCACGCCCCAGTGCTCGCGCGGGAATCCATCGGCGCTCTCGAGCAGAAAGAGCGCTTCGACATATGCCGCCAGATCGACGAACGTCGTCTGCCCCTCGCGCCATGCCACGAAGTCATGGGGGGGTAACGGCAAGTGAGTCGAACCCTTCGGCGCGGTTCGCGCGTTCGAAGTGAACCAGCTGTTCGGCGTGATCAAACGGGAGCCCGCGAAGAACCGTGCCGTACACCACGGCGAAGGCGACCGTGCTCAGGCCTGTGCCGAGCGCGAGCGCAACGGTTGCCACTCCGGTGGTGACCTTGTCTCGGTAGAGCAGTTTGAGCCCGAAACGGACGTCTTCACGCCAACCCCCTCGGCCGCTCCCCTGTGCGCCGCGGCGTTCACGCCACACCGCGCTCCAGGTGTCTTCGATCAGGAGCCCAAGCAACCGAAGTCGATTGCAGCCTCGATAGCGCGGGTCAGCCAGACGATCGCGCAACGACTCGATCATCGCGTCGCCGTTGCGGCGTCTGAATGAACGCGGGTAGAGATACAGAACCAGCCGGTAGGCCGACTCGACGATCCCGCCATCGCGCCCGTTCACTGCAGCAGGGCCTTGGCCCGCAGCATCTCAACATCGGCCGCCATACGTTCGGCCTCACGACGCAACAGGCTCTCACCGGCCATCGTGAGGCGGTAGACGCGGCGTCGCCCCTGGCCGTCCGCGGTGTCCTCGCGAATGAGCTCCAGTTCCACGAGCCGCGCCAGCGTGCCGTACAGCGTTCCGGGGCCCATGCGCACGCGGTTCTCTGTCCGCGCCTCAACGGCCTGGGCAATGGCGTATCCATGGCCGGGGCCGTCTGCCAATGTCAGCAGGGTGTGGAACACGGCGGGCGTTAGCGGCAAGAGATCTTCCGACACCTCGGACTCCTGGACTCGTTTATAACGTCAATCGTTGCAACGACAACCGTTACAACGGTTATCGTTATATACGTTGCACACCCTCCATCACAAGGCCATGCAGGCTGGAATCCTTGGCTGCGAGGGTGTGAACGGTTAGCGTGAACACTTCTCGCGTGGTGGCCATAGCCAGGTCGTCGCAGGTGCGCCACTCTGGATCTCGACGTCCACAACCTGATTGCAATGCGGTATCGACTTCGAGCCGACAGACTTCAACGCGAACTTGCCAGGCGCAGGATCAGCCAGAATCGCTGGGCGCAGATCCTGGGATTGAGCAAGTCGCACCTGTCCATGTTGGTCAATGGTCAGCGTCCGTATCCCGAGGAGACGACGCGCCGCAAGTTGCAAGAGGGACTGGGCGTCCGGCTCGAAGATCTCTTCGAACTCGAACCCGACGCGCACTCCCCGCCCGAGAACAACCTCATGGAATCGCTACTCCAGGATCTCCGACACGCCTGGCGCGCTCTGCGAGCGCGGCCTGCCTTCGTTGCCATCATCGTGGTCACGCTTGCCCTTGGTGTCGGCGCCACGACGGCGATGTACAGCGTCATCGACGCCACTGTTCTGCGGCCGCTGCCGTTCGATGAACCCGAGGGCATCGTGCGCCTGTTCGGCGTGAGCCCGCAGTACGGCGTCACCCGAGGACAACTGTCGCTGCCGAACACACTCGACTGGCGCGAGCGCACTCGAGTGTTCGAGTCGATCGCGCTATACCGAGGTCGAACGTTCAACGTTTCCGGAACAGGCGAACCGGAGCGCACTCTTTCGTTGCTGATTTCCGACCAATATCTGGAGCTACTGGGGATCGCTCCACAGCTGGGGCGCGGATTCTCTCTGGACGAACATCGCTCCGACGGTCCTGACGTGGCCATGATCAGCGACACGATGTGGCGCACGCGCTTCGATAGCGCGCCCGGGGTTCTCGGCCGGACCGTGCGCGTCGACACGACGGAACACGTGATCGTCGGGGTTCTGCCGCCCTCCTTTGATGACACGCGACTCACGCTTGGCTGGGATGTCGCTCCTCAACTCGTGCTCCCGCTCGGGCTCGATAGCGAGGAACGCAGTGCATTCTTCCTGCTGGGCATCGGTCGGCTGGCTGAGGGAGGCTCGCTCGCAGAGGCGACCGCGGAGGCTGATGAATTCGGGGAATGGCTGCGCACTACGTACCCGGAAGAGACGAGCAGCCACTACCTCGCGGCGGTGCCGCTCCACGAAGTCGTAGCAGGGGGTCTCGAAACGCGACTGACTCTCTTTCTTGGCGCGGCAGCCCTTGTCCTCCTCGTCGGGTGCATCAACGTGGCGAACCTCATGCTGGCCTATGCCACGTCGCGCCGCCGCGAAGTTGCGGTCCGCAAGGCCCTCGGCGCAAGCAAGGCACGCCTGATCCGCCTCACACTCGTGGAAAGCTTGCTTCTGTCCGCAATGGGCGGGCTAGGTGGAGCTGTCCTGGCCGCGTTCGCTCTGGCGGCCGCGGCACCAATGCTGCCGAACTACCTGCCCCGCCACGACCTGGTCGGACTCGACGGTCGAGTCCTGGTTTTCGCGTTCGCAGTCAGTGCCGCGACCGCGGTGATCTTCGGACTTCTACCCGGGCTTGGCATGGCACGTACCAGCGCACGCGATGAACTCGTAGCTGGCGTCGTCGGACACGCGGGGAAACAGCGCATGCACCTGCTCCGCGGTCTCGCGGTAGCGCAGATCGCCATGGCTGGCCTGCTGGCGATTGGCTCGGGGCTCGTCGTGAAGAGCTATTCGAGTCTGGTGAGCGTCGACCCAGGCTTCCAGGCCGAAGGCCTGCTGACCTTCTACACGATCCCGCGCTACAGCTTTGGTACGAGGGATGAGGGGCATGATTTCGTTGCTGCCCTCGAACAACGGCTCGCCGCACTGCCTGGAGTGAGCTCCGCCGGCGAAATCAACTTCCTGCCATTCTCGGACAACGAAGCCGGGCAAGGGATCGACATCGAAGGTCGCGACAATCCGGAAGGCGTCGTCGACATCGTGCAGTATCGGGCGGCGTCAGCCGGGTTCTTCGGCACGCTGGGCGCAGAGCTGGTCGCGGGTCGCGACTTCAACAACGCCGATATGTCCAACACCGAGGTGGTGATCGTCGACCAGACGATGGCCGATCGATTCTGGCCCGCCGGTGACGCAGTCGGGCAGCGATTCAGAGCCGGCGGCGAAACGCTCTATCGAGTGATCGGCGTTGTCGAGGACACCAAGTGGCATGGCTACGACGACGAGGCCCTGCCCCACATGTTCGTTCCGTATCGTGAGGATCCTTGGAGCAGCACACGCGGATTCGTCCTTCGTGCCGCCGGCGATCCGACGCAGCTCGCGGCAGCCGTGCGTGCCGCGGTGCAGGAGCTCAGCCCGAATCAGTCGATCTACGACCTGCAGACCATGCAGCAACGCATGACCACCTCAGCCGCAGGCACGAGATTCTCGCTAACGATGCTGGTGGCCTTCGGCGCCACCGCGCTCCTGCTGGCGGTCGTCGGCACCTACGGCGTATTTGCCTATTCGATCGGCCAACGACGGGCCGAGATCGGCATTCGTCTCGCCCTCGGCGCAGAAGCCGGCCGCGTGCAACGTAGCGTGCTGACGCAGAGCCTAGGCGTGGCCGCAGTGGGGGTCATCATCGCGATCATCGGCTCGCGCTTCTTCACGGGAACGGTCTCCAACATGCTCTTCGAGGTCGGGCCCAACGACATCGGAGTCATCGCAACGGCCGGCCTTGTGATGTTGGCAGCCGGCCTCGTCGCAGCCTGGCTCCCCGCCCGACGCGCCGCCCAGGTCGACCCGGCCCGCGCCCTCCGAACTTAGAGCGTCGGCAAACGACACGCCGAAGGGTTCTAGACTTCGAGGCAGATACTCGAAGATTGGAGTTCGCGATGCGCAAACCACTCGCCGGATGCGTCTTGCTGGCGTCGGCATGCTCCGGGAGTGCGGTGTTGCCGCGCGAGCCGACCATCGAACTGATCGACGGAGTGCGCACGGTAACGAATCACGAGCCTGCTTGGCCCGCGGGCAAGGAGTGGCGTATCTCGCATACGCCACTCCTCGAGATCGGTGTTGATGAAGGTGCGGCGGGCGAGATGCTCACCAGGCCGCGTGGCGTGGCCGCATTGCCGAGCAGCGAAACCCTCGTCGCCGACGGTTCCAAGCAACTGCGCGTTTTCGACGACCGGGGCAGGTTCATTCGCGCGTTCGGGCGGCCAGGCGACGGGCCGTGCGAGTTCAACGAGATCGGAGTCCCCTACGTCGCCGACGACGGTTCGGTCGCCGTGCCTGACTGGCGCACACGCAAGGTTGCCGTATTCGATTCTGCTGGTGACTGCCTCGTAGAACATTCGCTCCAGCACGCCGGCGAAGGCATGACCGATCTTGCCGGACGGCTCGGCGGAGGAGATCTCGTCCTTACAAACGCGCAGTGGGCTTGGGGCACGCCGAGGGCCGAAATTTCCTGGGTGGAGGCGGACATCCTGAGCATCGCGCCCGGGAGTCCCGACGTCACCCACCTGAGCCGCGTGCGGCAGTTGGAGTGGAATGGGGCCTTCGAAAACCTGAAAGGCGCTTCGTTCGGCTCTGCGGTAGCTCGGGGCGCGAATGTGTACTTCACGGACGGCGAGGACTACACGATCACGCGCTACGACACGACGGGTCGGCTGGAGGTACGTATGCGGCTCGTCATCCAGCCCGAGCCGATAACGGACGATGACATCGCGACCTACAGGCGAGCCGCACTCAGCTGGCACGAACGCCGTCGATCTCCGCGGCCGCCAGTAGAGATCGTCGACTCGTGGCACTACGCGAGCTCCTACCCCGCCTACCGGACCATATTGATCGACGAACTGGGCCACGTCTGGGCAGCGCGCCAGGGTGGATTCGACGAGTGGATCTGGCACTTTCGCGATGAACTTCCCGATCTCGAACTCGCCGCGAGCAACACGTGGGACATCTATGCTCCGGACGGTGTTTGGCTCGGGAGCCTCCTTTTGTCATACGACAGATCTCCTCGGCTAGTGCGCGGCAACCGCGTCTACTTCATTGGTGAATCGGAGGCTGGCGAGGCGCGGATTTTCGTGCACGAACTCTCCCGGCCGTCGTAAACCTCGACACTCCACGGTTCTAACAGTCATATCGCCGGACGGATACCGCGCGACTCCTGACATCCCCGCTGGAGAGTCCGATCGTGTACCGACGTGCTGCCGCTGCAGTCCTTGCCTTGAGTCTTCTGGCCCCAGGAACCGTTGCAGCGCAGAACAGCGCGCAGGAGGCGGCCGACGAGGTGCGAACTCTCGTTCGCGCTCTCGATCCGCATACCGCCTATCGGATTGGAGAGAAGTCGCTCCACCAGTTCCCCGATTCCGCCCAGTTGAGGGCCTGGTGGATCACGGCAGGCGCACGGGCGGGCCGCGAGGCGGAAAGCCTCAAAGCGGCCCGCGCGTTCGTCGACTCCTTCCCGGAACAAGGGTGGGCGTGGTTCGCGCTCGCCGCGACGGAACTCGAAGCTCTTGACCTACGCTCGGGCGCGGTCAACAGCTCCGCTCGCGCCATGGACGCGCTCGGCACGCACCCGGACGTCGTCCGTTTGCACTCCCGTGCCATGCTCTTCAGCGGGCGTCCCGACGAGGCGATCACTATCATCGAGAAGGCAGCGGCCGAGAGCGGGCCTGTTCCTGGGCTACTTCAGATCCAGGCAAGCGCTGAATTCGCGATCTCAAGGAACGATCCCTCGTACCTCGAGCGCGCGATCGCAACCGCGCGATCCGCGATAGATCTCGGGCGTGACGAAGTCGATGTGATCGTCGGCGCCGCAGAGATGCTTCAACGGGCCGGAGAACCGACGGTGGCTGTGGAGCTATTCGCCCGTGCCGAACGCCTCGCGCCCCGGTCGATTTCAGTCCGCCAAGCCGTTTGGAGTGGCAACCGCCGACGTGACGATCTCACCGCGGACCAGAAACTGGCCGTCATTCTCGAGGACGCGGAACAGCTGATTGCGATGCATGAACGAGCCCCGGCCGCGCTGTACAGCGCCTGGCGGGAGCTCGATGGGACCGCGGCCTCGGACCATGTCGAACCGTTTGCGGAAGAGATTCTCAGCGAATATCCGGACTCCCGCGAAGCCGAGGGTGTCCTTGTTGGGAGATATCGCGCGCTCGGACGGCAGCTTCGCAGCGCAGGCCTGTCCCCGGACCAGCCGATATCGGACACCCACCTTGAGACTCTGCGCCGCTATCGAGAGGCTCTCAACGCCTTCCTGAGTCGTCCAAGCTTCCACCGACCCGTGTTCATCGGCGATGCGTATCAGAACCTCTTTCAGGTTTCAGAGCTGGGAATACCTCCGTCGGATAAGGAACTACTCAGATGTTGTGGACGGGATGGTGGAGCACGAGCTGATGAATCCTCACATCACGTTTCCCGCAGCCGCGATCGCGCTCGCTGAGCGGACCCGCTTCTATGACCGCGCGGAGGCGATTGCGCGCGAGGGCCTTGAATCAGTGGACGCGTACCTTGAACGGTGGCGCGGGTTGTACCCGACTCAGGCCGAGCGCGACCGCTCAGCAGACTTTCTCAGAGCGCTGATGCGCGACGCGCTGGGGTGGGTCTTCTTCCAATCGGATCGGATTGAAGAAGCCGAAGCGGAACTCCTTGCCTCCTACGAGTTGAACCCTGCCTCGTGGCTGAATCTCCACCATCTCGGGGAACTCTACGAGTACAACGGCGACCGGCCTTCGGCGGAGCGTTTCTACGTACAAGGCATGAACGTCGACACACTCGCTGCGAACCCGAACCAGGCGGCCCTGGAGCGACTCTACGAGCGCGACCGCGGCTCGCTGCAAGGGTTCGATCAGTATCTGGAAACCATCGCCGCCGCGGACGCCGAGTCGCGCCACGAAGAAATACTAGGCTCGAAGCTCGAGGAGTTGCGCGCCGCCCCATCCTTTGAGTTGGCCACACTCAAAGGCGGGACGATCGATCTCGACAATCTGCGAGGTCGCATAGTCGTCATCAACTACTGGGGTCTCTGGTGCTACTGGTGTCTTGCGGAGATGGAAGATGTCGAAGCGCTACATCGACGCTACGCGGATGACCCCGACGTCGTGATTCTTACGATCAACAACGACTCGGACATTGAAGAGGTCATCGAGTGGATGACAGGCAGAGAGTTCACGTTCCCAGTGCTACGTGACGACGGATACGTGGGCGGTGCCGGAATCAACGCGTTTCCGACGACATGGTTCCTCGACACCGAGGGCAGAATCGTTTTCGAGAAGACCGGTTGGAGCCAGGAAGTCGCACAAGAGTTCTCCTGGCGCGTCGAAGCGATTCGCGAAGGGTCGCCGCCACAGTAGAGCCGCAGGTCCGTCGTCGGCGATTGCCCCGGCGTCCAGACCGCGGGACACCACTCGCCAAACGACCCAAATCACGTCTGGCTTGTTTTTCTCACACATGAGATTTAATATTCTCCGAGACGAGAAAAACCTTCCGGAGGTTTCCTTTGAACGAAACGATGTATCGGGTGTTGCTGGCGCTGCGATCGAGCGACCAGCAGGCATCCGACATCCTCGACGGGCTGCGTGACGCCGGTGGCGAGGTTCCCTCGCTTGCGGCGTTCTACCGCAGCCTGAAGAGCGGCCTCGATGAGGGCTGGCTCGAGATCAGCGGCAATGACGCCAGTGGTCCGGGTCGACCCCGTCAGATCTATCGACTGACATCCTTTGGCGGCCGCGCCGTCGACAAGGAAGCCCGCCGACTGCAGGCGCTAGCTTCCCTGGCGCTGAGCGGCACGGCCGGGAACTGACCGGAGCACGGAACATGTCGGGCAGGATGGCGTGGCTGGAGCGCGCTCTGCGTTTCGCCTGCATGCTCTATCCGCGTAAGTTCCGCACTCTGCTCGCCGCAGATATGGCGACGCTGTATGTGCGGGAAACGCAACGAATCGCCGCCAACGCCGGCGCGGGACATGCCTACGTCTAAGCGGTGACGACTTTGTTCGGCACGCTGTTCGGCGCGATTCCGGCCTGGCTGAAGGATGTCCCCGGCCCGGGGAAACAAATGGACAGCTTCTTTCAGGACGTACGGTTCGCGTGTCGCAGTCTCGCCAAGAGTCCGGCCTTCACAGCGGTGGCAGTTGCCTCCTTGGCGCTTGGCATCGGGGCCAACACTGCGATCTTCTCGGTCGTCAACACGGTGTTGCTGCGCGGTCTGCCCTACCCCGGCGCCGACCGTCTCGTGGTGATCTGGGAATCGAACGATACCGTCGGTGTGGAACGCACCGGGCCTTCTGGTGCGACCTTCCTCGACTGGCGCGAGCGCGCCGAGTCCTTCGAAGAAATGGTGCTATTCCAGGCGGGGTCTACCACGGTCACCGATCTGTCCGAACCTGAGCAGGTTCCCGCGATGCGGGTAACCGTGAACTTCTTCGATCTCCTCGGCGTAGACGCCGCCCACGGCCGCGGATTCCTCCCCGCGGAAGGCTCTGGCGGCCGTGTCGCGTCCGTAGTGGCGACCGATGGGTTCTGGCAACGCGCCTATGGCGGCAACCCAAAGGCGATCGGCGACGAGTTCCAGGGCGACCACCTCCCGCTTACGCTTGTGGGTGTGTTGCCGCGCCATTTCTGGTATCCGCTCAAGAGCGACTTGTTCGTGCCGTGGGACGAGGACGAACTGCGCAGCCAGAATCGGGCGCGCCGGGAGTACGGCGTGCTGGCTCGGCTCCGCCCGGACGTCACTCTGGAGCAAGCTCGGGCGGAGATGCGCGCCCTGAGCAAGCAACTGGCGGCCGAGCATCCGGAAATGCAGGGCTGGGGGACATACATGGCAATGGCCGAGGAAGAGGCGAGCGGTTTCCTCCGGCCGGCCCTGCTAGTTCTCTTCGGCGCGGTGGGATTCGTGCTGTTGATCGCGTGCGCAAACGTGGCCAACCTCATGTTGGCCCGAGCGAGTGATCGTCAGCGCGAGATCGCCGTGCGCGCCGCGACCGGAGCGTCGCGGGCGCGCCTTCTGCGCCAGCTCCTCACGGAGAGCCTACTCCTGGCCGCCGGAGGTGGAATCGCCGGACTCGCGCTGGGCTACGCGGGCGTCGAAGCCCTGCGGCTCATCGTGCCCGCGGAGATCCCGTTGCCAAACGGTGGCACCACCGTGCTGGTCCCACAGTTGACCGTCGCCCCGATTGTCATGGCCTTCTCGGCTATCGCAGCTTTGGCTACCGGCCTGATCTTCGGGCTCGTGCCGGCGTGGCACACCTCACTGATCGAACTATCCGATGTTTTGCGCGGGGGCGATCGTGGCAACACGGCATCCAAACGCGCATCCGCAGCGCGCCGCATCCTGGTCGCCGGGGAGATCGCGATGTCAGTGGTGCTCGTGACCGGCGCGTTCCTGATGATCGAGACCTTCTGGAACCTGAGTCAGGTCGATCCGGGGTTCCGTGCGGCCAACCTGCTCACGCTGCAGCTCGAACTACCTACAGACTCTCGCTACGAGACCAATTCCGAACGCGCCGACTTCTACAAACTCATGATGCGCGAGCTCAGAGCGATACCTGGCGTGGAGACAGCAGGACTCAGCGAGGTGCTGCCGCTCGACAACACGATGAGAATGATCGAGTTCCGTCGGTTGGACGACAATCTCGCTGCCGGCGACGAGGGCATCAGCGTGGATTACAACCTCGCCGATGCCGGCTACTTCCAGTCCCTGGGCGTACCTCTTGTGCGCGGCCGCATGTTCGAGGCGATCGACAATCAGGACGTTCGTGCCGTGGCCCTGGTGGACACCGAGTTCGCCGATGCCTTCTTTCCACAGGGCGCCGTGGGTGAACGTTTCACAGCGTGGGGTGGAATCTTCGAGATCATCGGGGTGGTCGGTGCGGTGCGGAACGCCGGATTGTCTGAGCGGCCGCGGCCGATGTTCTATCTGCACACGGGCCAGTCCGCCGACGACATGATGAGTGTTGTACTTCGCAGCCGTGGAGACATCGGCGCTCTTGCCCAGGCCGCCAAGGAAGCGGTGTGGCGTGTGGACCCCGAACAGCCGGTGTTCAACGTGCGTCGAATGGAAGATGTGGTTGCGCAAGGCACCTCCTCGCACCGACTCACGTTGACTCTCCTCGGTATCTTCGGGCTCCTCGCCGTATTCATGGCAGCTCTAGGCGTGTACGGGGTGATGTCTTACTCGGTCGGGCAACGAACCCGGGAACTCGGCCTGCGACGTGCTCTTGGAGCGGGCTCGAACCAGCTGTTGCAAATGATCGTCGCCGAGGCCACTCGCGTCGCGGCCGCCGGAGTGGCGATCGGCGTGGCTGCAGCGCTGGTTGTCGGTCGCGTCATGTCGTCGATGCTCTACGGCGTGAGTTCCGCCCAGCCGCTGGCCTTCCTGCTCGTTGCAGCCGTGTTGATGAGCGTCGCCGCGCTGGCAGCGCTGGTTCCGGCACGGCGGGCCGCCGGCGTCGACCCCATGATCGCGCTCCGTTCCGGCTAGCGGATCGCCGGTTGTCATAGACACGCGCTCTCTAATAGCGCTAAGTTAGCTATATACGACTTAGCGCTATTTAAGGAGCCGGCCTGATGACGCTTACGCCCGAAGTTGCTGAACAGCTTCCGCTCGCTGGAATGGCCTTCCAGGTGCTGCTGGTGCTCGCCGCTGGCACCAACCACGGCTACGGCATCGCCAAGGAAGTTGAAGACCGCACGCGCGGGCGAACGCGTGTTGGCACCGGCTCGCTCTATCTGTCGATGGCGAAACTGGCGGATCAGGGACTGATCGAACAGTGCCAGCCGCCGGCCGGGCGCACCGACCGGCGGCGGCGCTACTACGAGCTCACCGACTTCGGCCGCGAGGTGGCGATTGCCGAGGCTAGCCGCCTGGCCGAGCTGGAGCAGGTTGCGGGAGAGCGCAACCTGCTCCGACCCGGTGCGCTGGGCGCGATGGAGGCGTGAACTGACATGGGCACCCCTATGCCTCCCGCGCCCGGCGTCAACTGGGCCGCCACGTTGTTCCGCATGCTGGCTCGACTGCTGCCGGGATGGCTCCGTCGCGAATGGGGCGACGATCTGGTCACCACAGCCTCGCGGCGTGTTGCCGACGCTCGCTGCGAAGGCCATCTGGCGCTCGTCGCGGCATTGGCCACCGAGTCGATCTCGATACTTCGCGCGGCGCTGCAGTCGCGCGCCTACTCGCCCGAGTTCATCAACGGGAGGAAAGCGATGTACGAAGAAGACAACCGAACCCCTACGCACGGCGTGGTTGGCAGCTCTGGTGATCCACTTCATCGCATTCACCGCTGTGATCCCGATCGGGCCCGGAGGACTCGAGGCTACGCCGGAGGAGGAGTACACCGTGGTGAAGATCTATCGCCCGCCGCCACCGCCTCCCGAAACGCCGGAGCGACGCGTGGTGAAGCGGCGCGTGAACCCGGTACCGATTCCAGACCAGACGCCGGACGAGCCCGAACCGTACGTGGACGAGGAGTACGTCTACGAGACGACGGCTCCGGAAGTCGCTGACGTCGAATTCACGATGGCAGGGCCCGCGGGCCCGCCACCTCAGGAACAGAGCGTGTACCGCGTCGGCCCCAACGTGCAGCGCCCGGAACTGATCGAACGCGTGCTCCCGGAGTACCCCGAGCTCGCAAAACGTGCACGTCTGGAGTGCGTGGTAATCATGGAGGCGCGCATCGACCGGGAAGGGAACGTGGTCGACCTGGAGGTGCTCCGCCCCTGTGGCCTCGGTCTCACGGAATCAGCCCTTGATGCGGTGCGGCAGTGGAAGTATGCCCCGACCATGGTCGACGGCCGGCCCGTCGAGATTGTGCTTACAGCAACGGTGACATTCCGCCTCACAAAGTAGGCCGGGGCGGTCCTCGCAGCCCGCCTGGAGATCTGTTCTACTTGCTGCATGTCCCCTGCCCTCTCGAGGAGCAGCAACTTGCAGTACCCCAGGCGCGTCGCTTGCCTAGGTGTCGTCTTGGCGCTGATGCAACTGGCAACAGCATCGGCCACTCCACAGGCGCAGTTCGGAACCTCAACCGAGGTGCTGCGCATCCAGGTGGGGATCGTTGACGCCGAAGGCAACCCGGTTACCGGACTCCAGAAAGAAGACCTCCAGCTGCTGATCGGAGGCCAGCCGCGCCAGATTCTCGACCTGTACGAGGTGGACGCCTCGGAGCTGGGCATCTCGGCGGACGCTTTGGCCCATGAGGCCCCTCCGCCTCCGGTTGACGGGCTGCAGAGCACCACGCTCAGGCCCACAACGGGCGCCGAACTCCCCTCCGCGGCACGGCGACGCTTCCTGCTGTTCTTCGACCTCGGGTTCATGAGTCGCCGCGGTCTCGGCTACGCGCGTGGCGCCGCCGAGTCCTTTCTCAAAGACGTTGCCCAGGGCGGCGACCTCGTGGGTATGGCGACCTACAGCGCCTTCCGCGGACTGCAGTACCACGTGCCGTTCACCTCCGACCGCGACCAGATCCTCGCCGCCGTCGAACGCCTGAACGTGGGGCGATCTAGCGAGGCGATCGAGCAGGACAACGCGGCGCTCGACCTGCAGGGGCTCGCACTCATTCTCGCCAACAGTCCGCTGGGCGACGCCGGCGGCAGCGATGCCAGCATTGCCGCCGAACTCGCCTCCACCCGGCAAGCACTGGAGGGCGGTCGCGTGATCATGGCGCTCGAGCGCCTGGCAGAGGAGGTCGCGCCGATCCAGGGGCGCAAACACATCGTGTACTTCTCCCAGGGAATTCCTGACGCACTGATGACGGGTTTGGAGGATGGCTCGGCCCTCCTGCAAGACATGATGATCGCCATGGAGTCGGCGCGGCGGTCCGATGTGGTCATCCACTCCTTCATGCCAGCGGCGATGCCCGATTCCGGCGTCCACGATATTAGGGAGATGACACCGCAAGGCGGAGGTGGGAACTTCCGGGTGCTTGGCGACCGTTCCTACCTCAACTATGCCGCCGGTGAGACTGGGGGCTTCTCGGTCTACTTCCGGCACCAGTTGCGACGCGGACTGAACGCAATGGAAGAGGCTACGCGCTCGTACTACGTTCTCTCCTTCCCGCTCGCGCCATCCGACCGTGAAGCCGTAGATCTTCGCGTGGTGCCGCAGCGAGCGGGCGTATCGGTGGCGTGGGCTCCGGCGCGGCTCTCCGTCCCCGACTGGCAAGAGCATTCGGTAGCCACCCGCCAGCTGCAGATCGCCGACGCCCTGGAAATTGGCAACGACGCTCGCTCCATGGCTCTCGACGTGATGGCGATCCGCACCGACCGGCGCAACGGCTATGGTCGCGTTGCCGTCGCGGGCGAGATCCCGGCGCAGCAACTCCGCGACCTGGTCGAAGAGCGTGGCGATGACTCACTGGATCTTGAGGTCCTCGGCCTCGCTCTCCGCCCGAACGGTGAAGTCGCCGACTACTTCCGCACTCACATCAACCTGGACGAAGTCGGTGCGCAGCTCGAGCGTGTGAGCATCCCACTGCGGTACCAGAACATTCTGGTGGTGGAGCCCGGCGCCTACTTCGTAAAGGTCCTCGTGCGGGAGGGCAGTGTGAGTCGCCTGGCATCTCGCAGTCTGCGCGTCGAGATTCCGGCGTCGGACCCCGACGGCATGAACATCTCGACTCCGCTCGTCGTGACGCCTGCCAGCAACGGCCGCGTCATCCAGGGAGTCGACCCGGCGAACCCGCCATCGCACCGGATGCACCTGCCGCTCGACTACCCGTTCGTGGTCGGCGCGCAGGAGCTGGTACCGGCTATCCACCCCGCTTCCGTGGCCGGCGCGGACATCGACGTCTACGTGACCGTCCAGAACCCGAGCAGGCACCCGTTCACCGGCGACACGGACATCCTTGCGGAGACCTGGCTGCAGGACGCCGACGGCAACCGTTTCGTGCTGAGCGACTTCCGCCCTCTGGCCTCGACCTTCGATGAGACCACGAGCAACTTGCGCATGCTGCTGCGGCTGTCGCTCTCGCCCAGCTTGCCGAGCGGCGCCTACTTCTTGGTCGTGCAGACGCACGACCGCATCTCGGGAGAAGCCGTCGGCTCGTACGCCGATCTGGTAATCGAGCCCGCGTTCGAGGCGGTCCGCTAAGCCGTCGGAGGAGTCCCGGCGAGTTCGATCGTCTGTGTCGGGAACGCCATCGAAAGCCCGGCCTCGTTGAACTGACTCAAGATCGCCATATTCACCGCGGTCTGTGTGCCGACGATGTCGGCCTCCGGTGCGATGTAGTAGATGAACAGCAGGTTCATCGAGAAGTCACCGAAACCAGCGAATCCGATGACCGGCTCCTCCACGGTGTTCTCGCCCTGAGCCGCTTCGATCGAAGCCAGAATATCCATCGCCTGCTGCATTCCGTCCGGCGGCGTGTCGTAGGTCAGACCGAGGGTCATCACAACCTTGCGGTAGGGCTCGCTCGTGATGTTTTCAATCGGCGAGTTGGCCATGTCCGCGTTCGGGATGGTGACCATCCGACCTTCGAGCGTACGCAATCGCGTGCTGCGCACGCCGATCTCTTCCACCTTGCCGTCGAAGCCACTCACTTGAACGCGGTCGTTCAGCTTGAACGGCTGATCGGTGAAGATCGTGAAACCGCCGAACACGTTCTTCACGGTGTCCTGTGCCGCCATGGCGAGCGCCAGGCCACCAATCCCGAGACCGGCGATCAGGGCGGCCACGTCGTAGCCGGCGTTGTTGAGCGCCATGATGATGCCGATGGCCCAGAGCGCGGTCTTGCCGCCACGCCGGATGATCGGAAGCAGCTGGTCGTCGAGATCACTCTCCGACTCTTCGACGAACGGGGCCAGGTAGTGCACCACCAATGAGTCGAAGATCCGCACCACCAGCCAGGCAATGGAAACCACGAGCAGACCGCGGAACGCGTTCGCGAAGAACACGTCGGCCCCCGCCGGAAGCGACAACGTGCCAAAGGCGAGCTGCAGGCCCACGGCGGTGACACCAAGCACCACGGGCTCGTTGAGCAGCTCAATCGCGATGTCGTCGAGGTCGGTCTCGGTGCGCGAGGCTGCGCGGCGCAGCACTCCGCCGAAGACCCAGTAGAGGATCTTGCCTGCGAGCACGGCGCCCAGAGCGATGCCGAAGGCAAGGCCCCATTCCAAGACCGTATTGCCGTAGTACGTCTGAGCTAGCGCGTCCTGCATGAGTTCCCTCGGTCAGCCAGTTCGAAATGCAACCATGGTGTTTACCACGAACGAGGTCGGTCGGCCTTGCGCGTGCCCCTAGCGACTCTCGGTCAACCAGGCAATGACGTTCAGTAGGAATCGCGCGTTGTGCGGCGCGTCCGGATCGTTCATCCCCATGGGGAAGCGCTCGCCATTGCGCACCTGCACTTGTGCGGAGAATGCCGCCGCTTCACCGAAGGCGGCCACGCGGCCGCCACCATGACGAATCAAGGTGCCCTGTGTCATGCCGTCCGCCGGGATCCGCGGTGTGGCTTCGGTGAACTCCCAGGCCACCGATGGCAGCAGGATGTAGGAGCCGTGCGGCATCAGGAGCAACGGCGTGGCGTCGACGTCCGAGGCCACGCGGAACGCCTGGCCCGTGAAAGTGGTCACCACGTCGATCGGGTGCTCGGCCGTCCCTGACGTCACCGCGTGCTCGGCCAACGTCCCTTCCGCCCGACGAAAACTCATCCGCCCACTACCCTCTGCGAGGTAGGCGAAGCCGTCATGAAAGTAGAGGCCGAAGGCTTCCGCTAGATCAGCCACCGCCCCGGGCATGGGCATGTGGTCGGCGATCAGCAGCAGGTTGCCGCCGGACTCGACCCATTTCTCCAGAGCCGCGATCTCGTCGGGAGTGAACGCGCTGACGTTGGGCAGGATCCAGTCCTGCACCCGACTCTCAGCCAGCGCGTTCGAGATCACGAGCAGATCGAGTTCGGCCAGCACCTCGGCCGACACGGTCGAGGCGAAGCCGTCCACGGTGTAGCCGTCGCGGCGCAGCAACTCGGCGAAGGACCGATAGCGCCCGTCGACTGTGTGGAAATTGCCGTGCGCCTCATCGATAGCGACCCGTGGGCCCATGCCCGCAGCGAACGCGGGCGGCCCGGTCGGCGGCAACTCGAAGTCAGCGACGCCCTGCTGGACGTCGGTGCTGGGAGGAGGCCCGCTCGCGCACGCGCCAAGGCCCAGTGCACCGAGGAGCAGAACTACGACACGGCCGAACGACTGAGTGCTTCTTGAAAATGACATCGCCGGCCGACGTTAGCGCCGGCCGGCGATGTCTTGCAAGGCAAAGCCTTCGCGCCCTACTCCGCGCGCATTGCGTCGAGCGGGTCAACCCGCACAGCGCGCCGCGCCGGGAAGTAGCAGGCCGCGAGCCCTGCAAGAGAAAGAACAAGCAGAATGCTACCGATCACGACGGGGTCCGTCGGCGACACGTCGACAAAGAATGGCGCCAATCCGTTGGCCAGCAGTACGGCAAGACCGAGACCGATCCCCAGGCCGACAGCCATCTGTCGGAAACCTTGGCCGATGATCAAGCGCCACACATGGCGGGGCGTCGCTCCCAGCGCCATCCGCAGGCCGACCTCCTGTTTCCTCTGCGCCACGGAGAACGAGAGGACGCCATACAGGCCGATCGTGGCGAGGAACAGAGCTGCGGCTCCAAACACCGCGAAGAGCGCGGCGAATATGTTGAGGAACGCGTTGGACTGCGCCAACGATCCATCCATCGAGTTCGAGTTAGCAATCGGCAGATCCGGATCCACGCGAGCAATCGCGTCTTTCACAGAGCGCGTTATTTCGAGCGGGTCATCCCCATCGACTTTCGCGATCAGGAGCAATCCCGTCGTGGGTCGTTGCTGGATCGGTACGTAGATCGCTTCTGCCGCCAGGCCCACGAACGGCGACTCGAGATAGAGACTCGGGGCCAGACCCACGATCGTGAAGAACATCGAGTCATTCCGGTCGGACGTTCCGACCTGCGATAGGCCTCGAATCGCGATCCGCCTGCCTATCGGCGACTCGCCTCGGAAGTACAAGTCCGCCCAGTTCTGGTCGACGATCGCAACGGGCTCACTGTCCGCCGTATCTGCTGACGTGAAATCCCGCCCGGAGACCATCGAGGCACCCAGCGTGCCGAAGTACTCCTCATCGACGGTAACCACACGGGCACTTGGGTAGTCGCTGTCGACTTGGTAGATGTTGCCTTCGATCTCAAAGCGCCCGTTGGTGAAACCCACGACGGGAGGGTCGGTGGCGATCGACGCCTTGGTGACGCCCGGGATCGCTCGGAGCACCGGTCCGAGCTCGTTGTAGAACTGGCGCCGTGACTCAGCGTCCGGGTATGTGTCCGCAGGGAGTGCGAGACCAGTCAGAAACAACCCGCCCGTCTCGAACGCATATTCCTGAGTGAGCGAGTTGGTCACACTCTTGACCATAAGGCCCGCCGCGATCAGCAATGCGCACGATGCCGCGACCTCGACCATCACCAACATCCGACTCAGTCGGCCGATCTGCATGCTTGAGCCGCCGCGCGTCGAATCCTTCAGAACGTCGTTAGGGTTTGTCCCCGAAGCCTTGAAGGCGGGAATCACGCCCGAAAACATGCACGCTCCGATCGTCAGCAGGACGACGAAACCCACCACTGTGGGATCCAGACCAATCGTGAACCAGAATGGCGGCCCCCCCGGGAACGCGGCCAAGGCTGCATTGAACTGATCGGCTCCGAACTTGGCGATCCCGAGCCCCAACGTGGCGCCGACGGCAGCGATGATTGCCGCTTCCGAGAGCAGCTGGAAGAACACCCGACTCCGACGGGCCCCGAGCGCGGAGCTGATCGCCACTTCGCGCGTTCGCTGACTCGCCCGTGCGAGCAGCAGATTGGCGACATTGGCGCAAGCGATGATCAGCACCATCGACACGGCGGCCAACATCGTGTACAGCATCGCGGGGATCTGAGCCGGAAGAACCTCCGTTATGTAGGGCTGCGACAGCATCGCCATTCCCTCGTTGCTGTCCGGGAACTCCTTGCCCAGTTGAGCCATGATCCGGTGAATATCCGCTTGGCCTTGCGGCACCGACACGCCGTCGTCGAGCCGGCCGAGGAACATCAGCGCGGGGCTCTCACCTCGGTTCGCAACGGGCTCGAACTGGAGTGGCTGCCAGACCTGCTGGTTGAACGGAAACCCGAAGCCCTCGGGCATGACGCCCACGATCTGCGATTCCACACCGTTGATGCGGATCGTCCTACCGACGGCCGACGGATCAGCCTCGAGACGCTCGCGCCAGAATTGGTGGCCAATCATCGAGACCTTCGGCGCTCCCACCTCTTCAGCGCTCTTGTCGAAATACGCGCCGAGGAATGGAGATTCACCGAGAACCGTGAACATGTTCGCCGTGACGTACGCACCCTGGACGAGTTCGGGATCCGAACCGGGCGGGCTTACGTTGAAGGCAGCGCCCATGTCGATCGCAGCGATGCCCTCGAACGTCGTCTCGCGCTCCAGGATGTCCTCGTAGTCGGCATAGCGGCCGACCAGACGGCCCGACGGCTCGTCTTCGTGGTAGCGCCACATCACCATCAACTCGTGTGGCTCTTCGAAAGGCAGCCCCTGGATGATCGTGCCATTGACGATGCTGAACATCGTGGCCGTGAGACCGATGCCGAGAGCAATCGCGATCACGGCAATCGCGGCGGTGCCTGGCGTCCGAATCAAACGGCGCACGGCGTAACGGATATCGGAAGCGAGTGTAGACATCAGACGTGATCCCTCGGGGAGACGAACCAACCGACCCTGGCGGCCGAGGCCGTGGGTCCACCAAGCGCGTGGAAGTGAAAAGACAACGTCGCGAAAGAGAATGGTGAGCAGACGAAGGCGACGCGGCCCTTCGGCATACAGCTCGCGCCAGCGTCCGTGCATCGCATCGAGCACGGCCTGGCCGTATTCGCGCCGGAAGCGCGGTGGATATAGCGCCAGCAAGGCGCGGAAGATTGCGGGTTCAGCCACGACTCAGATGACCTGCTTGTCCTTGGCGAAGCTGAGTACGCGCGAAAGCGTCTCGGTTTCGCGTTCCAGGACCTCGCGGCCGACGTCGGTCAGCCGGTAATAACGCCGCCGGCCCTCACGGGAGTTGTCCTCGGGCGCACGCGTCTCCTCGATATACCCAACGTCGCACAGGCGCGATAGCGACCAGTAGAGCGACCCCGGGCCCAGCTCGATGGAGCCGTCGGAACGATCCTCGACCTCTTTGGCCATGGCATAGCCGTGCTTGTCGCCATCAACCAGCGTGAGCAACAGGAAGAAGAAAGCGGGCGTAATCCGGACGTTCTTTCCCAAAGCGAACTCCTACAAGAACCAATACATCGGTTTCTGTAGGTATTACGCCAGAGAATCCAGTTGGTTTCACGTCGCTGGACAAAAAAAGACGCCCCCGACACGGGCCCCGTGTCGGGGGGCTAGGGCCGTTGTTCGAGTCAGCTCAATCCGAACGCAGCGCCACCTGCGGATCCAATCGAGCAGCCTTGCGCGCAGGCGCCCAGCACGCCATCACTGCGACACCGGCCAGGGTCAGCAGCACACCGGCATATGTCCAAGGGTCTAGCGGACTCACCTCGTGCAAGAGCCCTGATAGTGCTCTCCCGACCGCGAAGGAGAGTACCGTCCCTAGCACCAGGCCGCCGAGCACCGGCAGCATTCCCTGACGGACCACCATCTGGACTACCTGGCGCGGTTGAGCCCCAAGAGCCTTGCGAATGCCAATCTCACGCGTCCTCTGAGCGATGGAATACGCCAGCACCCCGTAGATCCCGGACGCCCCCAGAAACAGAGCGACAGCGGCGAAGACGGTCAATAGCTGCGTGGTAAATCGATCGTCGGCCACGGTATCCGCAACCGTCTGCTGCATCGGCTCCGCGGCAATTAGCGGCAAGGTCGAGTCCAATTCCCCGACGAGTGTGCGCAGGGAGGGCACCAACGCTGCCGGGTCGCCCTCGGTCTTCAGCACCACGGCTGTGAATCGCGGCACGAAGTCGGCCGTAGCGGGCGCCTGAACGAGCGGTGAGTAGTACGTCGGCGATGGGGCCTGGCCCAGCGACCCGGCCCGGATGTTCTCCACAACACCCACGATGGTCATCCACGGAAGTGGATCCTCCGCGCTGGATCGCACACGAATCCTCTCTCCCACGGGGTCCTCGCCGGCGAAGAACCGAGCGACCAACTCCTCATTGACGAGGGTCACGTGCATCGCTTCTGCAGTGTCCGCCGCGGTGAATGCCCGTCCCGCACGCACACGAGTACCGATCAGATCGAGGAAACCAGGCGCGATCGGCGCAAAGTTCCCGTTGTACGCGAGTTCGTTGTCGACTCGGTATTCCTTGCCCTCGATCTCGAAGTCCCAGCTTCCGGCCGTGTAGTACATCGGCACCGCAGCGGAAAGAGCCGCGCCCTCCACACCCGGTAGTTGTGCGGCGCGACGCTCGAGCTCGCGGGTGAATGCCGTGACGTCGCCGGCCTCTGGATAATTGGAAGCGGGCAGCGACACACCAGCGACGAGCAAGCCCTCCGGGTCAAATCCCGGATCGATCCGAGTTATCTCGCCGAACGAGCGGATCATGAGGCCCGCGCCTAGCACCAGTGCGAAGCTCAGGGCGACCTCGACGGTCACGAGTGCTCGTCGTGCGAGGAGCCGGCTCGAACTCGCACTGGCTCGCCGGTCTCCTTCGAGGAGGTGTTGACGAGGCGCCGCCGAGGACGCCTGCCATGCGGGCACCAGCGAGAACAACACGGCCGTCAACATGGTCGTTACGGCGGCGAAGCCGAGCACGGTCAGGTCGATACCGACTTCGTCCACTCGCGGAATCGCCCCCGCCTGTGTGGAGGTCAGCAGGCGAACGCCGCTCCAGGCCAGGCTGATTCCTAGCGCGCACCCCAATCCCGACAGCAACAGACTCTCGCCAAGCACCAGTTGGGCCAGGCGAATTCGACCTGCGCCCACGGCACGCCGAATGGCCATTTCGCGACCTCGGCCCTCCCCACGAGCCAGCATGATCGATGCAACGTTCGCGCAGACGATCAAGAGCACGAACCCCGATGCTCCCAGAAGCACCAGAAGCGCAGGGCGCGCGTTGCGAACCGTGTCCTCTTGGAGTGGCCGCAGGTACAAGTAGTGCCCGACGTGAATCTCGGGAAACTCCTCCGCCCACGCAGCCATCAGCGACTCGATCTCGGCGGTCGCCGACGCCATGGTGGCACCGTCTGCCAATCGGCCGACGCTGTTGACAAAGTGCGACTGTCTATTGCCGGGGTTTTCGGGATCCACGCGCAGCGGAATCCATAGCTGTACCCGCGAATCCGGGAACGCGAACGTATCCGGCAATACCCCCACAACGGTGTGGTTTCGACCGTCGATTGTGATCTCACGACCCAGGATCTGCGGATCGCCCGCATATCGAGCGTGCCAGTAGCCCCGGCGGAGCAGAACGACGCCATCCGCATCCGGCAATCCTTCCGATTCCGCAAACAACCTCCCCATGAGTGGGGTCTCGCCGAGCAACTCGAAGAGATTCGGTGTGACGGCTCCAGCGATCACTCTCTCGGCGACCTCGCCGTCGCCGGTGACGCTCGCTCCTCGAGTCGAGTAGAGAGCCACGTCGCCCATTTCGCGCGACTGCGCCCGATAGTCGATGTATTCAGGGAGCGACAAGGGGAATCGCGCGAAGTCGAAACCGCTCTCCGGCTCGAAAACACCGAGAACTCGTACGAGGCCTTCAGGCTCCTCGAACGGGAGCGGCCTCAGCACCACTCCGTAGACGACGGTGAAGATCGCCGTGTTCGCGCCAATGCCGACTCCAAGAGTACCGACGACGAGCGCCGTAAAGAGCGGCCTTTTGAAAGCTGCGCCGAGCGCGCTTCTGAAATCGTAGAGGAACGTCCGCATGCGGCCGTCTCCGGAACGGGGGGAAGGTGATGGACCATCGGATCGAAGGAAAGACGAGCGCCGCCTCTCGGCCAACGCAGTGCGGATGAGATCGAGACTGGATCGAACCGTGAAGGTGATCGAGCACAACAGCCCGCCCGCGCGGGCCTCCGCGTAGTGCTGCGCGTACACGGCGCTCATGTCTGCCTCGAAATGAGCATGGAAACGCCGCGGCAACAACCGCATCCCTAGACGAATCGGCGCCGGAATCGACTTCATGAATGACCACCCGGCAAGATGGCCCGATCCCTCGCCATCGCGACAACTGCTTCCAGTCGCTCGGCCTCCGCTCGGGCGACGGCACGCCCGAACGCAGTCAGGGCATACGCACGACGAGTCTGGTTCTGGGGACCGGGTTCCGTGACCTCTGCCTCCTCCAGAATCCCATCTGAGTGCAGACGGTTGAGCGTCCGATACAGCGATCCAATCTCAAGGCGCACGCCACCAGGCTCGTTGTTCGGGGTCGCCTTGCTTATGCCGTACGCATGCATGGGACCACTCGTGAGCACCATCAAGATCTGGAAGTCGGCCGGCCGGAGCGGCAATCGGGCTTGAATCGAGTCGGTCATCACGTGGTTCGTACTGTGAGAGGAGTTAACGTCGTTTCATCGGCGTATCTGCAGATTACAGATACCGGTATCTGTAGTCAACAGACACAGAGTCACCCATAGGGCGCACCGACGCCCGCGGCGGTTTGGCAGAAGAAATTGAAACCTCGCCGGGCGACTTGACGTCTATGTATGCGTTACGCATATATATGCGTAACGCACATATCGAACCGCGAGCGCTAGATTGAGCAAAGAGCAACCAGCCGCCACACCCCTCCGACCGATCGAGTTCTACGTCCTGCTCGGACTTGTCCAGGGCGAGCTGCACGGCTACGCCATCATCCAGCGCACCGCGGAGCAGTCGAACGGCCGAGTTCGCCTCGACCCGGGCACGCTCTATCGCGCCATCGCACGCCTGAGACAGGCAGGCCTGCTCGAGGAAGCCGAGCGCAAGCCTGCTGAGGACGCCGCGGGGCGGCCGCGCCGCTACTACGCGCTCACGCGCGAGGGCCGCAATGTGGCCGAGATCGAGGCGCGACGGCTGGCTGATCTCACGCGCGACGCCGTGGCAGCCGGACTGCTCGACAAGGCGGAGTTGGGCTGATGATGCGCGCGCTGATCTTCGGAGCTTTGCGCCGGGCGCATGCGGCAACACTGTGGCTGTATCCACGCGACTTCCGTCGAGCCTACGCCCAGGACATGGACGAGACGTTCTTCGACCTGTGTGCGACCGAGACGCAGCTGCGCTCGACACATGGATTGGCGGCGTCGGGGTCGTGGTACCTGATCCGCGCGGTTGGCAACGGCCTTGGAGCTCGCTTCAGAGGCACCGGACGCTCTTCCTTCTCGATCTCCCCGCGCTTCGATCCCCCTTCGCGACCTGGAGAGACTCTGGTGACGAACCTGCTCCAAGACCTACGTTTCGCCTTCCGGACGGTGACCAAGAATCCCGGATTCAGTCTGATTGTGGTTGGCCTTCTCGCGGTCGGAGTAGGTGCCAACACGGCCATCTACAGCATCTTCAACAGTATCTATCTGAACCCGGTGCCCTACGCCGAGCCGCATCGCCTTGTCCAGATCGACGAAACGGCACCCGAGCTCAATCTGGTTTCGGTCGGCATTTCACCCGCGGACTTCCTCGCCTGGCAGGACGGGCAGCAGTCGCTGGAGTCGATCGCGGTGTACGACGGTTCGGCGATGAACCTGCTGGCCGGAGACGAGGCCACACGGGTCTCGACCATGGCAGTTACCTGGCAGATGGCAGCGGTGTTGGGCACGCCACCCTTGATAGGCCGGGACTTCACCGCCGACGATGACACCGATGAAGCTCAGCCGGTGACGTTGCTGACCCACTCCATGTGGCAGGAACGCTTCGGTGGCGACCGCGACGTGATTGGTTCGACACTTCGGCTGGATGAACTCGAGTTCACCGTGATCGGCGTTCTGCCGCCGGACGCAGTGATGCCGTATGTCGAGACCGACCTGTGGGTACCCCTCCATCAGACCGATCGATGCTGCGATGACCCGAACCGCAATGCTTCGTCGTTCTGGCTCTCGGGGATCGGACGGATCGCTGATGGGGTCACCCTCGATCAGGTTCGCGAGGATCTAAAGCGGGTGCACGCACCGCTTGTTGAGACACTCGGTGATTCCCGCGAGACGATCACGCCCGTTGCGTTCCCGTACCTTGAGGCGACGTTTGGCGATACGCGTCCGGTCGCCATGCTGCTCTTTGCCGCGGTCGGCATCCTTCTGCTCGTCGCTTGCGCCAACGTGGGCGGCTTGCTGCTTGCTCGGGCCACGGACCGCCAGCGCGAGGTGGGCCTCCGCATCGCGATCGGGGCCGGACGCGGTCGCATCATCCGTCAGCTACTTACTGAGAGCGCCCTGCTTGCGGGAATCGGGGGCACGGTAGGCATGTTGCTTGGCTACCTTGGCTTTCGCGGACTGCTCCGCATCCTTCCCGAAAGCGACTTCGGCTGGGTGTCCGCTAGCGTGGACTGGCGCTTCGCGGTCTTCAGCGTCGCAGTGTCGGCCCTCGCCGCGCTGCTGTTCGGGCTCGCGCCAGCGTTCAGCGCGTCCCGTGTTTCTCCACAGCAAGCCTTGCGTGATGGTGGGCAGCGAACCAGCGCGGGGCCAGGCAAGCGGCGCACGCTCAAGAGCCTCGTAGTCGCGGAGATCGCTCTGGCCGCGGTGCTGCTGGTCGGCTCTGGGCTGCTGTTGCGAGCTCTGCAGCACCTCAATGATGTCGAGCCTGGTTTCGCCACTGACCGCTACACCGTGGGTCTGGCACTACCAGCGCTCGGGTACGAGGATCGCGACGCGCGTACCGATTTCTACGATGCAGTCAAGACTCGAATCGAGAGTCTGCCCGGCGTGGAGAGTGTAGGTCTGACGACGCGGCTACCGATGGAAGGACACAACGGCAACTTCTTCGACGTGGACGGTGGCGAACCGCCTGAGGACAACGCCAACCCCGTCATCCTCACGCGCACGGCCACCCCTGACTACTTCGAGGCCATCGGTATCCAGTTTCTGGCCGGGAGTGCTTTCGACGCCAATGACGGCCGCGACGGCGTGGCGCAGACCATCGTCGTGAACGAGGCCTTCGCTCAACACTTCTGGAACCGCACGGATGTGGTCGGCGAACGGGTGCGGCCCAGCGGCACCGAGGATTGGCTCACTATCGTGGGCGTGAATCGAGACACCAAGCACTACGGACTCGATGAGCCGATGCGCCCGGGTGTATTTCTCCCCTACCGCGACCACTTGCAGGCGCTGCCAAGCATCGCGATTGCGGTCGCGGGCCCAGGCGCCACCGTCGAGATCACGCCGGCGATTCGCGAGATCGTCCGCGAACTCGATTCCGGCGTGCCGTTGGTGCGCCCTCGAATCATCGCCGACCTTGTGCAGTCCTCGTTCTACGAACGCAGAGTATTCACGGCGTTGCTCGGGATCTTCGCCACGGTCGCCGTCCTGCTCGCAGTCACCGGGCTCTACAGCACGTTGTCCTACACGGTGGGACAGCGACGTCACGAGATCGGCGTCCGCATGGCGCTGGGCGCCCGGAGCGCAGAAGTGCAGCGAGCGATCCTGCGTGACGGTGCGGCCGTGGCCGGACTCGGCCTGGTTATCGGCCTCGTTCTCTCCGCGTTCGCGACCCAGGCGATGTCGAGCGTGCTGTTCGGGATTCAGCCGCTCGACGCCGTCACCTATGCAAGTGTCGTGGCTGTTCTGGCCACCGCAGCAGTGCTCGCGAACTGGCTACCGGCTCGGCGCGCCTCCCGCACAGATCCGACTAGCGCGCTGCGAGCCGAGTAGCGAGGCCCCGATCACAAGCCGGAGGACCGATCGGGGACGCGATACCGGACCTTCTTTGACGGACGAGACTCGGCGGTCCCATTGGCCGCCACGATACGGAACTGGTAGAGGGTCGCTGCGCTGAGACCATCGATGATGGTGGACGTGGTGTTCCAGGGAACCCTCGCCACGGTGACAAAGTCGCCGCGGCGCCCCTCTGCCTGCTGCACGAGGAAACCTTCTTCGCGGCGGTCTCTGTCGCCCCAACGCAGTTCGACGCTGCCGGTGCCGGCCGCAACCGCACGAACCTTGTTCGGCTTACCCGGACGGCGCAACTCGAGGTTGATGGCGCGAATCAAGCCGCCGGCCTGGTTCACATAGAGCGTGTCGCCGATGGCGTTGCGCGCGATGCCGTTTGGAAGCTGCAGTGATGCAGCGTTCGCCGCACCATCGGTTGCCCCCGGCACGCCTGACCCGGCGAAGGCGGTCACCTTGTACGCGGCGCCCTCTCTACGTGGCAACTCCACGCGGTACACCCGATGGCCGGCACGGTCGGTGATGTAGAGCGACCCCGCGACGTACACGAGGTGACCGTTGCCCGAAGTGGGAATCGTGGCCACGTCGGTCGTCGTTCCATCGGGCTGCAGTCTGACCACGATGCCGTTGTTGAAACTCACGATGTAGAGGTCACCGATGTCGTCGAACGCGATGCCATTGGGGCAGTTGAACGAAGAGCTGGCGGCAAACGGCAACGCCGTACCAGTTTGGTCTACCCGCCAAACCTGATTCGCGTTGCACATCGCAACAAAAAGCGTGTCCGCAGGATCAATGGCAATGCCGACTGGGCCGTTGAGCCCCGTCGCGAACGTCGATTGCGTGCCCTTCGAGTTCACCCGAACGATCGTGTCCGGCGCCCCTGGGTTCGCCTGATCTTGATAGTTCGACTGGTAGTAGCGACCGCGTGAGTCAAAGGCGTTGCCTGACGGCGTGAACAGCCCCTGAGCAAAAACCGATATGGCGCCCCCAGGAGTGATCCGGAAGGTCACGGTGCCGTCGAAGTCGGCCGAGCAGAGGTTGCCGTCGGCATCTACAGCGATGCCACCCGGAGTGTTGGTCGCACCCGGTGGTGTCACCACTGTGATCACCTGAACGGCCGCCGCAACGGTTCCGGCGACCAATAGCATCACCGTGCATACGCCAAACGTGGTCCAGCCGTAGCGCCGTGCAGCCCGCATTCCGCTCCCCCGGCAGCACAGCTCGCGCTGCGCCGCTATCACCAGGGGGTTTAGATTTCGCTGACGCGCCTGCAAGCAACGTCGCGCACGGACCGTGCCCCACTCGATCCGATGGGTGGTGGCCGCTCGCCGCGCGAGCGTAATCCGGCTCACACCACCGTTGCTCTAGTCGGCAGGTTCCTCTGCCGCAATCGCCTCGACGGTTGCGATCGCTTCATCGTCGTAACCGAAGTCACGCAAACCGCTCGTGACGAGCCCCAGATACGACGCCGACGGCGCGCGATACACCTTGGGCGCCGGAACCTCGTAGAGCTGCGCGCGGAGGTATCCGCCGTCGTCCGTGCGTAGACGCACGGTGCTGCGGATGCCCCGACCCGCCGCGTTCATCGCACTCTCCAGTTCGACCTCGTCCAGCAGCGCGATCTGATCGTGGCTTATCGCGTAGGCCCCGCCCAGGACCCTCTTCCCCGCCGCGGGCTGGACGATCGCGCCGCCACCACCCTCGGACTCGACCTCGCCGGAGAACCGCAACTCGTAGTCCTCGAGATAGGCGGAGCGGTGGTTGCTCCACTCACCCAGGCGCTCCTTGAAACGAGCGTGATTCAAGTTGGAGCCGTATGCGAAGTACCAGATCATGTGACTTACTCCGCCGCTCTTCGAATGACCGCATCGGCCAGCAACTGAGCGGGGTTGATGAGATCGGCCGCGTCAGAGCCGTCGCCAAGCACCAGGGGAATCTCGGTGCACCCCAGGATCGTCGCATCTACGCCCTGATCGCGCACCGCGTTCACCGCTGCCCAGCCAGCCGCGGTGTGTTCCGCTGTGTTGCGGCCTTCCATGAGTCGAAGGATGCCGTCATCGAGAGCGTCCACCTGCTCTGCCGACGGGGTCACCACTTCGAACCGCTCCTCGGCCAGCCGCTGCGCGTACACCTTCGGAATCCCGAGACCGGTGAGGCCGACACGCGAGACGTCCCGCCGCCGCAACTCGGCGACGGTCACATCAATGATGCTCACCATTTCGCACCCTGACGCTTCGCGCATCTCGTCGAGAAAGAAGTGCGGCGTATTCGACGGACACACGAGCAGATCCGCCCAGTCGCCAAACCGGCGCACGATTTCCAGGAAACGCGGGTCGAGGGTCAACGGATCGCTGGGCTTACCGTTGTCGCCTACGACAACCGGCGCGTGGCGCACGTACACGGTCACCACAGGCGGGTAGCCTTCGTTCACATGGATCGGCAATAGCGCCTGAGCGCTGCGGTGAAGACGGCGTTCGAAATCGATCGTCGCCTGCGGCCCCATTCCACCGAGAACGCCGATCGTTCGCATTGCCTACCTCCGGGTCGCCGTGGCGATCACCTCCGGGTCGAGGATCGTCACGGTCGTGGCGCGATTGGCCTCCACCGTAAACCGGATCCGCACGGCCGGCGCACCCACCGGCGCGAACTGATGCTCGCCTTGGTAAACGATGGTTCTCGCTGCGCCACCGGGGCGTCCTATCTGAAGGCCGAAACGCTCGTGGATGACGACTTCGAGCTCGTCGTCGGTGCCGAGTCGATAGCGCCCGGCATAGATCGAGCGATCTGATTCCGGGAGATCCTGGCGAGGGGCCGATTCGTTGGCTGTGCCGAGTGCCTCCAGATACGCGAGGACCTCCGCCGCCGGATCACCGCCGAACCGCGCGTTCATCAACAGCGTGAACCCGTGAGGACCGTGGATTCGTTCCACACCTGGTGCCGCCTCCACGAAGGCCCGGACCACCCCAAGCTGACCGAGCATCGCCGCCGAGAACAGGGTTGGTCGGGCACCGTGTTCGATCAGGTATTCAGCAATGTCACGATTGCCGGTGTGTGAGGCCGCACCCAGCGCGCTTTCCCAGTCGCCAAATCCCCAATCGACGCTCGCCTTGGGCGAGGGCAGGGCTGCCATCCACGAGCTCGCGGACGCGATCGAAGTTCCCATGCGCTACGCCTACGGTCTCGCGCACGCGCGCCGGATCCTGCGCCGGGAATGTGTCGTAGTCGTCGGCGGGGCGCGTACCGATCGGTGCCGCTGCGAGCTCCCGCCAACTGAGCGCGCCGAGGGCCGGAACCGCTGCAAGCAGATAACGGCGAGGTATCAGTGAGGCCATGAGTTCCTTGAGTCTGGGGAGTTCGGGAATAGTTGAGAACGCTCTCTCAATCGCTTGATACTATTGATCTGTATAATACAGTTCTATATCAAACAAGTCCCGGGAGATGCCAGCACGTGAGCTCGCTCAAAACACACGCCTTCCACATCCTCGCCGTCCTGGCCGAGGGCGACGGACACGGCAGCGGCATTCAGCGCCGTGTTCGCGAGACCACCGATGGCGACGTTCAGCTCTGGCCGGTGACGCTCTATCGGACGCTCGATGAGTTGGTCGACAGCGGGCTCATCGCCGAACTCGCATCGGCGGAGGACCGGCCTGCGGGTGCGAGCCGGCGGCGACGCTACTACCGACTGACCGACCTCGGCGCCACAAGACTCGCGGACGAAGCCCGCCGCCTCGAAACGCTTGCTCGAACTGCGCGACGCAATGTCGAAGCGGGTCCATGGCACTAGTCGCCACGCCTCTTCCCTACCGGGCCCTGTTTCGACTCTCGCCGCGTAGCTTCCGCGAGCGACACGGGCAAGCGATCCGCACCAGTCTCGGGCGACGCCTGGTGCAACGGCTCCGGCACGACGGAAGCGCCGTCGGGTTCTGGCTCAGAGCCTGCGGAGAACTTGCGGCTGCACTCCCATCACTCTGGCTTACCGAGGTTCGACAACGTCGCCCTCGCCAACTCACTCCCCACGAACACGAGACTCCTATGAACGGTCTGCTTCACGACATTCGATATGGTTGCCGCGGCCTCATGGCTCGACCGGGAGTGTCTGCGCTCTGCGTCCTCGCAATCGCACTGGGTATCGGCGCCAACACCACCGTCTTCTCCCTAGCGAACGAGATCTTTCTGCGGCCACTCGCGGTGGAAGATCCCGCGGGACTCGTCGATCTTCACGTCGATCAGCCAGGCGCCAACAGTTTCGTTGGATTCTCGTTGCCGGAGTGGGAGGAACTTCGTGCGGCTGGCGGCCTGGCCGACATTGGAGCCTCCAGCGGCGCCAGGATGCGGTTCGGCGACGCAGCCGGCCCGCTCGTCTCCGGACAATTCAATACCGGCAACTACCTTGCCGTCCTCGGCCTGGAGCCCGCGATGGGACGCATCTTCAGCGAGGCCGAGGCTGGCCCTGGCGCGCCGTTGGTAGCCGTCGTGAGTCATGGATTCTGGCAGCGGCGACTCGGGGCCATTCCGGCCCCGGTAGGCACGGCGATTCAACTCGACGGACATGAAGCGACGGTGATTGGCGTGCTGCCGGCCGGGTTCAACGGCCGGTTCATCGGCTTCCCCTCGGAGATCTGGCTACCACTCGGCGCAATGGAAACCATGCGTCCTGGTGAGCCGCTCGGCGATCGAGCCAACCAGTTCCTGGAAGCCATCGGCAGACTTGCTCCCGGCGCGACGCTCGAGTCCGCGACCGAATCGCTCAACGTGATCGCCGCGGCTCTCGAGGAGCAGCATCCCGACACACATCGCGACCGACGTGTAAGCCTCAGTGCGTTCACCGGTCTCGACGAGAGTCTGCGCGGAGGCGTGCTCGGGTTTGTCGCAGTGCTGGGCACCTTGTCACTTCTCGTGCTCGCCGCCGCCTGCCTCAACGTCGGCAACCTGTTGCTCGCACGCGCGCAAGCACGTATGCCGGAGCTGGCGACGCGGCTGGCGCTTGGCGCGCCGCGTGGTCGGGTTGTACGGCAACTCGTCACCGAGACGCTCGTGCTGTTCGCCGGAGGAGCCGCCGCAGCCGTCCTCCTCGCGCTTCAACTGCGCGGACTTCTGCGCTCGCTGATCGGTGGAGCGATTCCGCTCGGGCTCGAATTTACGTTTGATCTCCGCGTGCTCGGAACGACCGCGCTCATTGCGCTGGTTACCGCGCTGATCACCGGGATACAGCCAGCATTGACCAGCACGCGAGACTCGCAGACGAGTGCGCTGCGCAGCAGCCGCGGCGCCACGCGCGCCGGACGTCGAACGCGCGCTGTCATGGTGGGCGCGCAGGTGGCGGTCTCGGTGGTGTTGCTCGTGGTTGCGGGACTCTTTCTCCGAGCCCTCCAGGAGGGACGCAACCTCGATCCCGGGTTCCCGGTGGAGAACCTGCAGCTCGCCGGCGTCACGCTCGATGCGCGGGCGAGTACAACAATGGAGGCGACGCGCTTCTTCGAACAGCTCACGGCCGGGTTGGACGGCGTGGCTGAAATCCAGGGTGTTGGTCTGGGTTCGCAAACCCCCGTCGGCGTTGCGAACACACCGGTGCCGATCAATGTTGCCGGCGTGATGCCGCCTGAGGGACAGGACGCGTTCTTCGTTGATGCTCACATCGTGGACCCGGGCTACTTCGGAACCACAGGGATTCCGCTGCTGCAGGGACGGGTGATCGAGAGAACGGACAACGCGGAGTCGCTCGACGTGGCGATGATCAACGAGACGATGGCTCGGCAGCTATGGCCCGGCACCAGTCCTCTTGGCGAACAACTCGACTTCAACGGACGGCAACTGCTGGTCGTCGGCCTTGTCAGCGACACCCAGCATCTCGTGCAGACTCGCACACGCGGCCCGCTGCTGTACTTACCGCTCGCCCAGCACCCCCGACACGTGATGACGCTGGCGCTCCGCACGACGATGCCGGGCGCTACGCTTTCCCAACTCGTGCAGGGGCAGGTTACCGCGCTCGATCCCGATGCTCGCCTGGGAGGACTTCGGCCGCAGCGAGAACTCCTCGACGGATTCTTGCTCGCGCAATCGGTCGCCAGCCAGGTGGCAGGAGGCCTCGGCGGAGTTGGGCTGGTGCTCGCACTCACGGGCGTCTACGGAATGGTGGCCTTCACTGTGACGTCGCGGCGCCGTGAGATGGGAATCCGTATGGCGCTCGGGGCCGGCCCGCGATCGACTCTGCGCCTCGTGCTCCGCTCGGCCGTCGGACTCGTGGCAGGCGGCGCAGCTCTCGGGCTCGGCCTGAGCGCGGCCCTGGGCCCGCTGTTGACGACATTTCTCCTGGGCGTTTCGCCCTTCGATCCGGTTACGCTGGGTTCGGTCGTAGCCACCATGGTGGCAGCTGGGTGCGTGGCCGCATATCTCCCAGCGCGCCGCGTGGCGCGGATTGATCCAGCAGACACGCTGCGGCGCGACTAGAACGCGAGCCGCGTCCGCGACAGCGCCCGACCGGCAGTGCTCCGCACGCCTGTTCTAGGTGGAAGTGCGCCCCGAGCGCGGCTGGCGTCACGAATTGGGTGGTCTGGACACGACATGAGTTGCTTATGCTGACTTTTAGTAACTAATTCTTTGTTTAAAAATGATTTTCTGGCTTTTATACTCTTGTGCAACTTATTTATGCTTCGGTTCAGGAAACGAACGGGTGGGCTTGGTACCCGTCAATCAACGTGAACCGTCACACAGGAGTCGCCCTCGATGTCTTCGACCTCCGCGCGATCAGTCGACCGCGTTCTGGTTACGGGCGCCGCCGGCTACGTTGGCTCCGTGCTCGTGCGTCGATTGCTCGCGGCCGGCATCAGCGTGGTTGGCGTCGATCGCCTGGATTTCGGGAGTCACGCGGTTGACGATCTGACGTCGCGCCCCGACTTCGATCTCCTCATCGGCGACGTCCGCGACGTCGGACTCTGGGAACCTGCGCTGGCCAAGTCAGACGCGGTGATCCATCTGGCCGCGATCGTTGGAGATCCGGCCTGCAAGCAGCAGCCGGACGAAGCAGTTTCCGTCAACGTCAACGGCTCGCTGGCCCTGTTCCAGTACGCAGTCGAGGCCTCTCGGCCGCAGCGCTTTGTTTTCGCCTCCACTTGCAGCAACTACGGGCGCCACCCCGACTTCGAATACTGCGATGAAGGATCTGCACTTCGCCCGCTGTCGCTGTACGCCGAAACGAAGGTTCAGGTCGAGGAAACGGTGCTCGGACATGACGGCGGTAGCGCCATCGTCCCGACCTGCCTGCGTTTCGCCACTGCTTTTGGTCTGTCCCCTCGGATGCGGTTCGACCTGACAGTCAACGAGTTCGCCCGCGAAATGTTCGATGGCCGCACGCTGGAGGTCTACGGCGAGCAGTTCTGGCGGCCCTACTGCCATACCGAAGACATTGCTGATGCGTGCCTGGCCGCCCTCCGAGCGCCGGCCAGCGCCGTCGCCAACAGAGCCTTCAACATCGGCTCGACGGCCAACAACCACACGAAGGCTGAGATCGTCGGCCTGCTGCAGGAGCGACTACCCAAGGCGCCTGTGCAGTACGTCCGCAAAGACGACGACCCGCGGAGCTACAAGGTTGACTGCACCCGGGCGCAGGACGAGCTGGGATTCCGACCCCAGCGAACTGTCGCCGATGGGATCGATGAGATTCTCGACGCGCTCGCCAACACCCGATTCGCAGGTATCCCCGATGCCCGGCTGCGAAACACGGTAGCGGCCTGATGGACGCCGTCGTGCTGGTCGGAGGTTTGGGGCTGCGTCTGCGGCCACTAACCGAGACCACGCCGAAGCCACTGCTCCCTATTGGCAATAGCTGCAGCCTCGACATCGCGCTCCATCGGCTCGCCGACGCGGGTGCCGAGCGAGTCTTTCTGGCGGCCGGCTATCGCGCCTCATCAATCGAGAAGTTCGTCGGCGACGGGTCCCGCTGGGGGCTCCAGATTCAGATCGCCACAGAGACACAGCCACTGGGCACTGCCGGAGCGATCGCACAGTTCGCCGCAGCTTGGTGGCCCGTGCCTTGCGATGAACGGCGACATCCTCACCGATCTCGATCTCGGCGAATTCTATGAAAAGGCGGTCACGACTCCGGCAGCTCTGACCGCGGTCACTACCGAAGTGGAGTGGACGTCGCCGTTTGGCGAAGTGCGCGGCACGGGCGATCGCATCGACCTGGTGGACGAGAAGCCTGTCCGTCGAGTCGAAATCCTGGCCGGCATCTATTTGCTCGAACTGTCGGCGCTTGCGGCGGTCCCACGCGACACGCTCTACGGAATCGACCAGCTCATCACGGAACTCGTGACCCGAGGTCTGGACGTGCGACGCAGCCTGACCCGCCGCTACTGGCGCGACATCGGCAGGCCTGCAGACTACGAGGCGGCCGCAAAGGAGTACGCGGAGCGCTTCGGGCATCTCGGTATCCGAACTGTGGGAGACGCGAATGCCGCCGCGTGAGATTCCGCTCACCGATCTCGTTCTTGGCGATGAAGAGATTAACGCCGTCGCCGAAGTATTGCGGTCGGGCTGGCTGACATCCGGTGCGCGCACCCGTGCATTCGAGGAGCGTTTCGCCGAGTTAACGGGCGCTGCCCATGCGTACGCTGTGAGTAGCTGCACCGCGGCCCTTCACCTGGTTTTCGCCGGGCTGGACCTGGGACCCGGCGACGAGGTGATCTGCCCCGACCTGACCTTCGTAGCGACCGCCAACGCCGTCCGATACACGGGCGCCGAGCCCGTTCTGGCCGCACCTCTTTCGCGTACCGATCTGACGCTCGACCCTGCCGACGTTGCGGCTCGGATCACACCGAACACCCGCGGCATCTGCCTGATGCACTACGGCGGCTACGCCTGCGACCTCGACGCCTTCGAAGAACTCGCGCGCGAGCACGGGCTTTGGATCGTCGAGGACTGCGCTCACGCCCCCCTCGGTCACGGCCGACTGGCAGGCTCGCGGAAGCCGCTCGGACGATTCGGCGTCGCCGGCTGCTTCAGCCTGTTCGGCACCAAGAACGTCTCCACTGGCGAAGGCGGTCTTGTCATCACCGATGATCCGGAACTCGGCGAGCGGATCGACCGGATGCGCACTCACGGCGTCACCGTGCCGACGTACGACCGACACCGGAAACCTATCTTCGGCTACTCGGTGCAGGACCTCGGCTTCAACTATCGATTTGACGACCTGCGGGCCGCGGTCGGGATCTGCCAGCTCGATCGGCTCGAAACGATCAATGCTCAACGCCGTGCCCTGGTGGACGGCTACCGCGACGCCCTTGGTCAGATCGCGGGCATCGAGGTGCCGTTCAGCGATCGATGTCTCGAAGACTCCGCTGCCCACCGGATGACGGTCCAGGTGCCCTACCCCGACACCGTCCGAGCCGTACTCCGCGAGCGCGGCATACAGACGAGCAAGCATTACGACCCGGTGAGCAGCTTCGCCACCTATGGCGGCCGACCCGACGGGCCTGCCGCTGCCGCCGCTCGCGACCTCGTGACGTTGCCGCTTGGCCCGCACATGACCGGTGCCGACGTTGAGCATGTGGCTGTCGAGTTGAAACAAACGCTGGCCGCCCTCGCCCGACGGAACGCGGCATGAGCGCGACACCTTCAAGCCTCACGACGATCGTGCCGGTCTACAACGAGGCAGTCGGGGTACAGGCGGCGATCGAACACATTCATGCCGAGGCCCGCCTCCGTTTCGCCGATCACCAACTCTTGATTATCGAGAGCGGTAGTACTGACGGCTCAGCGGAGATCTGCGACCAACTCGCGGGGCGACTCGAGGGCGTCGAGGTGATTCATCAGGCGGCGCGCGAGGGGTTCGGCTCCGCCCTTCGACTTGGCTTCGCCGCAGCACGGAAAGACCTGGTCTGGGTTGTGTCTTCGGACCTGCCCTTCCCGCTCGACGCAATCGACCAGGCGATTCCACTGGTTGCCGAACACGATTGCGTCCTCAGCTACCGCTGCGATGACGACCGCACGCTATTCCGCAAGGGACAGTCCTGGGCCTACAACACGCTGGCCCGTACGGTGTTATCGCTTGGCGCCCGACACGTGAACTCGCAGTCCAAGCTCTATCGGAGAGCCACGATCCAATCTCTGCCGATCGTTTCCGACGGCTGGCTGATCGATACCGAGATCGTCTACCGACTGCAGCGAGCAAACGCGCGATGTTCGGAGATCCCCGTGCCGCTCACCGAACGGACGACTGGGGAGTCCACACTCGTACCGACACAACCGCTGATCAGCTTGCGAGAGCTTCTTTCGTTCGCCTGGTCGGAGCGGACTGCGGCATGAAGCGCGTTCTGCTCAACGCGGACGACTTCGGCCTGGCGCCCGCGATCAACGAGGCCGTGCTCATCGCGGCGCACGCGGGCCTGATCAGAAGCACGTCGTTGAGCGTCAATCACTGCGCGGCCGAGCCAGCCGGCCACGTCGCGGCCGCTCTTCCGGACCTCGGAGTTGGACTGCACATAACGCTGGTCGAGGAGCACCCTGTCGTGGCTCCGGCAGAGGTGCCCACACTGGCGGATCATCGTGGGCTCTTGCCGAAATCGGGATCGCTCTTCGCCGCGCGCTGGGCGGCGGGCCGAATCTCGGCCAAGGATGTCCGGCGCGAAGTTGCCGCGCAGTGGGACCGGCTGGAAGATTTCGGTATCTGCGCGACCCACTTCGATTCGCACGACCACGTCCATGTGCTGCCCGGCATCTTCGAGCTCTGTCTCGATGAGGCCGCTCGACGAGGCGTGCGTCGAGTACGCATTCCTCTGGAGGCCAGCGCCCCGGAGCCGGTCGGTCTACGCCGTCGCTGCGAGAACGTCGCGTTGTCCAGATTCGCACGGCGCGCTGCACGCGTAGCGACGGCCCGCGGGTTTACATTCCCGGACTCATTCATGGGCTTCTTCGGCGCGGGACAGCTCGATGCGAGCGCTCTGGAACGGCGTGTTCGCCTTTGCGGCTCAGGGACTACCGAGATCGCTATGCACCCCGCCATGAGGAACCCGCCCCGGGACGATATGGCGGGATGGGGCTACAACTGGCGCGCGGAATTCGACGCGCTGCGCTCACCCCTCGTGCGCGGCGCCTTCGATGACTCCACCGCCACGCTCACCGGATACTCGGACCTCGAGTCCGCCCGGCCCTTCGCCGAGCCTCCTGACGGCTGGCGATCTAGAAGCCGTAGGCGACGCGCAGATTCAGGAAGCTGTCCTGGCGGAAGAGTGCGAGGTTGTTGGTCGATGCGACGTTCACAAAGAACCGACCGTCGACCTCGAGTTTGAGTCGATTGCTTATGCGGCGCTCCACTTCGAGGCGCGCGGCGATCGAACCGTCGCGCAGATCGACGACGGCTCCTGCCAGGGCCTGGGTGTCCCAGACGTCGTTGAGCGCGAGTCGTGTGCCCACGAAGATGTCGCGGTCGAAGAGAGTCACGGCCGCAGAGTCATCGCGGCCATCCACAAGAAACTCGGTGAGCAGTCCCAGATCAGCCGAGCCGAACGCCTGAAACAGCGTGTATTCTACGCCAGCCACGGCCGCGCCAAACGTGCGCCCATCGCCTTCACGCACGAGGCCCTCGAATTTCCATAGCCAGGCGTTCTGCGTCCACTGAACGTCAACGCCGACCTGACTGATCTCCCGGTACACGGCCTGGGTACGCGGCATACGATCTGGCCGCTCTCCTGGCACAACGCGAAACGAGGCCTCCCGATTGGTGCCTCGGAAGACATGGACGCCGAGATCGAAGTCGCCGATGTAGTGCGAGTAGCGAAGCGCGAAGTCGACATCTCGCCGGCCGTCCGGGTAGTAGGCCTCGTCGACGACCTTGAGCGGCAAGCCAAGACGTCCGTCCGCGCCCGGGAGTGTCATTTGACGGAAACCGAGGAGAACGAAGCCGTCGAGCCGGCCCCAGTCGCGTTGCCAGCCCACCTGGATCATTCCCTGCCCGAGCTTGTCCTCTCCGTCCACGTCCTCCACGAAGTCGATTTGATTGATGACGTCCACGAGGTGCCTTGACTCGGCCACGCCCCAGAACACGGTGTTCATCCCCACGAGCACTTCAACGTCGCCGGTCGTGACCCGCCAGAAGGCCTCGCGGAGATCGAAGTGCGTCCTCTCGGAGTCGCGGCTATCGACCCGGACGAACGGCGTCACTCTGAACTGGTGACGTCGATCCGAAGTGCGGAACCGGAATTCCGGCTGAAATGCGAGAGATGCCTGGACCCCGTTGAACTGAGAGGTTGATGCGGGCTCCTCGAGAAAAGCGCGAGCTTCTCCGGCCAGGAAGCCGGCGACGTCGAATCCCTGCGCGAGCGCCGCGCCTGGCGCGACGACGGCGAATGCCGCCACCGCGCCGAGACGGAGCCCCAGCCGAGGGCCGAGCACCAGGTTCATCGCGCGCGCTCCAGGGCTCCGCGCTCGAAGTCCCGATCGCCTAGGCCGGCGTCAAACTCGTAGTCACCGTACACGAGGTCGGTCGACTTCCCGGTCTGATGGTTGCGCATTTCCATCCGCTGCGGCCGCCAGAAGCTGCCGTCGTACTGGCGATAGTCCACGAGCTCCAGAGTCTTGAGCAGATCCCCGCGGCGATCGTAGAAGTCCACCCGACGAACCTGGAAGTCTCGCTGGTCGACCCACGACTCCTGTCGGCTGTAGCCGCTGTGCTCATATCGAGGCGTCCGCTCCACCACGTCGCACACGAGGTCGCCGCAGGCTTCCTCGCGCAGCCACCGGTAGTCGTACTTGCCGAGCTCGAGAGCAGTGAAATCCTCGAACGCAAACTCGCTACCCACGAAGGGACCCGACTTGTTCACAGACGAGATGCGCTTCACGCGCTTGAGGGCTGGTAAGTAGAGCCACTGATCATCCGGGTCGAGAATCTTGGCGTGCGACAGCAACGCCGTGCCCTCGATATCCCGTGGCGAATCGAAGATCACGACGCTGCGATCGCCAAGATCCTCGTCAATCACCTCGAGCGTACGTATGACGAGTTCGCGCGTGCTCTCGGCGCCGGCCGCGTTTCGCAGGAGCATCTTCAGAGCCACGATGCTGTCGCTGAACCCTCTGTCGCTGAAGTCACTCCGAGCAGCGATGGCGCGACCCTTCTTCACCGGATCGACCTCTTCGAGGTAGGACGCGGGAGATGTCGTCTGCGCCATTGCCGTCGGCGAGAACGCCGCCAGGCCGATCAAACCGGCCAGCAATACGGACGTAGCTTTACCAAGTTGCAGTTTCATCGAATCGATCTCCGTGGATCGCGAGCGGTGACCCACCATGAGCAGGGCCGGCAGCAGGAACAGATCAACGGCCAGGGCGAGGACGATCGCGATGGTCGTCAGCAACCCCATCTGCGCGTTGATCCGGAAAGTCGAGAACGCCAACACCGCGAACCCAAACGCCAGGATCACGGTCGTCGAGACAAGTGCGGTGCCCACCGTGTCGAAGGCGTAGCGAATGGCTTCCGGGCGGTCCAGTTGCTCCTCGCGACGGGCGCGGAGGTACTTCGTTAGGAAATGGACGGTGTCGTCCACGACAATGCCGAGCGAAGTCGCCGAAACCGTCGCGGCCGCCATTCCCACCTCGCGCACCAGCAGCGCCCATACACCGAACGTCATGAGGATCGGCACGGCATTGGGAATGAGACTCAGCGCGCCGATGGCGAAGCTACGCAGCGCGATCATCATCACGCCGGCGATCAAGATGATCGCGATGACGTTGCCCCCCAACATGCTCTCGATGTTGCGCTGTGAGATGTACGCGAACATCACAGCGGCCCCGGTGGGCGCGGTGTACATGTAGTCGGGGGCTTCGGAGCCCAGCCACAGCTGCGCGCGGTCGAGGAAGGCTCGAACCTCGCTGGTAGGCATCCCGCTCAACGTCGCGGTAACCCGTGTCGAGGACTTGTCGATGCTGATCCGATCGTTCAGGTCGAGGCCATAAGGCAGTGACAGCTCGTACAGGAGTAGGTACTGCGCCGCCAGGTCCCTCTCGGCCGGCAGTGCGTACCACTCGTCGGAGTCGCCATGCATGTTGCGGTTCAGCCGCTTGATGACATCCGAGTACGAGTAAACGTGATCCACCTCGGGCTGCGTCCGCAGCCAACTCGCGAAGCGATCGAGGCCGTCAAGATACGCGGGTTCGCTGATTCCTTCGGCGCTCTCCGCGGGAACCGAGAACTCGATCAAGTAGATCCCCGTGAGGTTCTCCATTCCCCACTCGGCATCACCGCGGAAGTCGACCCGGTGGTCGAAGTACTTGACGAACTGATCCTCGAGCTGGATCGCGGGCAGCCACGCGATCAGAACGATCGCGATGGTCCCCGACACGGCCAGCACGAGCCGGTGGCGGGTCGTGACCAGATCGGCCATGCGCATCAGCACACCGTGCAGGCGCGCCCCGGAATCCACACGTTTGGGGGCGCGGAGCGGGGTCAGGCTCAGGAACGCCGGCAGGAACACCACCGAGTAACCGAGCGCCGCGGTGATTCCGACGGCCGTGATGTTGCCGAGCTCACGGAACGGCGGCGCATCGGAGAAGTTCAGACTCAGGAAACCGATCACGGTCGTGACGCTCGTGATCGCAACCGGCAACAGGTTGATCCGCAGGGCCTCCCGGATGGCCGAAATCTTATCGGCGCCATCGCGCATCTTGTGCAACGCGCTCACCAGCAGATGCACCGAGTCGGCGATCCCGAGGGTCATGATGATGACGGGCGCTGTGAGGTTAATCGGATTGAGCTTGATGCCGAGATACCCGGCCACGCCAAGTGCGGTGAGCGAGGAAAAGGCGATCACCAGCAGGGTCCCGATGGTTCCGGCCGCGCTTCGCAGCACGACGGTCATCAACACCACCAGGGCAAGGAACATCCCGGGCATCAGAGTCGTGGCATCGGTTTGCCCGGCCTCAGCGAAGGCGTTATTGAGCATCGACACTCCTGTCAGCCCAACCCTGAGCCCGGGGAACCTCTGCCGCATCTGGTCGGCGAGGTCACGCGCGTGCCCGACTGCCGCGGGCACCTCCGCGAGGCTTTCCTCGGGATACTGGAGCGTGACGTTGACCCCTGTTGTGCGCGCGTCTGGCGCGATCAAGTTGCCGACGAGCAACGGTTCGGCCAAAGCCACGTCACGCCGCTCCGCCAGGTAGGCGGACGTCCTCGACGCGGCGTTGCGTGCGAGATCTTCCACAGTGAGGTCATCACCGTCGGCCCAGCTATGCTGGAAATTCGTGATCGAATCGACGCGGATGGCGAACGGAATCCGCCACGCCTCCGCCGTGAGCCACTCGATGCCTTCCAGTAGCTCAGGGTCGAAGACATCACCTTCGGCCGGTTGCACGACGAACATGACGTTGTCGTTCTTCGTGTAGGTGTTCTGGAACTCGTCGAACGCCACCAGGTCAGGGTTCTCCGGCGAGAAGAACACCCGGTAGTTATTCGAGAACTCCAGGAACCGAACACCGCTGCCGGCGGCGGCCATCACTGCCAGCGCGAGCAATACCACCAACCAGGGGCGTGTCGTGGTGAATAGCCCCAGCGCTCTGGCGGTCCCGTCAGATTGCTTGCCTTTCGAAGTCATCGCCGCGTCTCCCGATTCAGTGAGTGTGTGTAGTGCTAGTTACTGGAAACATGGACCAAACGGTCCATGTTTGATCAAAAAAAATCACGCCGCCGCCAGGGCCGCCCGCAATCCTCGGATCGCGGCGTGTCCGAATTCCAAATCGCGCTCAGCCTTCAGCAACAGCGCCGTTCCCTGAACCGTGCTGATCACCAAACTCGCCAAGGCCTCCACATCGGTGTCTGAGCGCAACTCACCGAGCTCGCGTGCTCGTTGCAACGCCTCAAGCACCGCCCCCCTGATTGTCGCGACACCTGCGCGGGCCATCGCCGCCACCTCATCGTCGCGTCCGCCAAGTTCGGCGATCGTGTTGCCCACCAGGCAACCGCAGTCGCAGTGCTCCTCGTCATTCTCCATCTCGTGCAGTAGCCGCTCGAGATTCGCCATCGGAGATCCGGGCGCTCGCAGCACCTCCCTCACGTAGGCGATACGACGAAGGCCGTATTCGCGCAGGGCGGTGAGGAAAAGTTCGCGCTTGTTGCCGAACGTGTCGTACATGCTCTGTCGGCCAATACCCATCGCCTCGAGCAGATCGGACACGCCGGTGGCCTCGTAGCCCTTCCGCCAGAACAGCTCCAGCGCGGCCTCGAGCGCTCGCTCGCGATCGAATTGCTTGTCGGGTCCTCGGGGTGTCATGAGCGCGACTGTAGCAAACCTAGAACGATCGGTCAAGGAATCTGCCCGACGATCAAAGCCTCCCGACCAACCCTTTGCGAGCCGGCGGCATCTAATGTACCGTGTTCTATAGCACGCTTTGGAATAGATGGAGTTTGAACCTCATGACAACTGAAGGCCCGCGCAAGCACTTGCCGCTTGCGCCACACGACTTCGAGATTCTGCTTTCACTCAGCCACGGCCCCATGCACGGCTACGCCACCATCACGGCGATTCGCGAACGCACGGGCGGTGACATGGTGCTCGGTACGAGCACCCTCTACGCAGCCGTCCGCCGTATGCGGCGTGCGGGCCTGATCGAGGAAGCCGGCGAACGTCCCGCGCAGTCCAACGGACCGCCACGGCGTTACTGGCGCATGACCGAGCGCGGTGACGAGGTGCTACGCCTCGAAGCCGACCGTATCCGACGTGCCGCGGCTGCAGCCGATTCGGTGCTGGGCGATTCCGCGGAGATGCGCAAGTCGTGAGTCCCGCCCTGCCCCGTATCGTCCGACTGTACTGCGGCCTCAGCCGCACGCTACTGCCACACGACCTGTGGGCAGAGCACGGTCGCGACATGAACGAGGCCTTCTATGACCTCTACACGGAGGCGGCGAGCAAGCCGACGGTCAGCGAGAGAGCACGCCTAATAGGTCGCGAGCTCATCAGTCTTTTCTCGACAGCGATCGAAGAGCGGCGGTCGACGCGTCGTCAGCGTAGGCACCTGCTCGCGCTACGTGCGCGTCCACGAACTTCAGGCCACGGGCAGCCGCCCGACAACAATCCCCTTTCCGGTATCACCGACATGTTTGACTCCGTCCTCAGCGACGTTCGCTACACGCTCCGCACCCTACGCAAGAGCCCGGTGTTCGCTGTCGTTGCCATCGCGACGCTGGCCCTCGGCATCGGGGCCAACGCCGCGGTCTTCTCGGTCATCAACTCGGTGCTCCTGCGGCCTCTGCCGTACGAAGCGCCCGAGGACCTCTACGTCGTCTGGACGAACTTCGGTCGAGACCTGCCGCAGAACTGGCTCTCGGGTCCCGAGTTCGTGGAAATTCGCGACCTGAACACGAGATTCGAGGAAGTCGCGATTTACACGGGGGCGGCCTGATCCATGACCTCGTCTGGAAGCGACCCCGCACGGGTGAACGGCGCCGCGGTCTCAGGCTCGTTCTTCGATCTACTAGGCGTCAGCGCGGCCCAGGGGCGGACCATCAACGCGCAGGACGACGAGGGTGGCCAGCGCGTGGTCACGATCTCGCATGGCTTCTGGCAGGCGCGACTCGGCGGACGCGACGACGTGCTCGGCAGAGCTCTGACACTCGACGGCATGGACTTCGAAGTCGTGGGCGTCCTGCCTGAGGACTTCGGCGTCTACCACCCGAACGTGCCATCGCCCGACGTTGTGGGTCTGTTCGTCCCCTACCAGCCCACATACGGCGCGGAGTACGCCAGCATGTCGCGCGGCAGCCACTTCTTGCTCGGCTTTGCACGCGCCTCCAACGGCGTCAGCCCGGCTCAGGTGCAAGCCGACATGGACAATGTCGCGCTCGCGATGAACGAAACGGGGAACTACGACTTCGACGGCTGGGGCCTTACGAGCTACCGGCTGCACGAGGATCTGGTCGAGGACTTCCAGGGCGCGCTTGTGATCCTTCTGGGAGCCGTGGCCTTCGTTCTGCTTATCGCGTGCCTCAACGTTGCGAACCTCCAGCTCACGCGAGCCTCCCAGCGCGGCCGCGAGATCGCGCTGCGAACTGCCGTGGGCGCCGCTCGCGGGCGTGTTCTTCGGCAGCTGCTCACCGAGGCTCTCGTCCTTGCCGCCGCCGGCGCCATCGCCGGGCTGGCCCTGGCCTCGTGGCTGATCGCGGCTCTGCAGGCCGTGATGCCTGACGGTCTCCCTCGAGCACAGGAGATCGGGCTAGACGGCACGGTTCTTTCGTTCGCCGCCGTCGCCACACTTGCGACCGTGGCCCTCTTCGGCGTCCTCCCCGGCTTCCTCGCGACGCGGACGAATCTCGCGGACACGCTTCGCGACTCTGGCCGGACGACGTCCGGTGGCCCGGGGGGCGGCAAGATTCGTTCGATTCTTGTCGTCGCGGAAGTCGCCGCCGCGCTCGTCTTGCTCGTAGGTGCTGGCCTGATGCTGCGCTCCTTCAACAGCCTCGTGAATACTGATCCGGGCTACCGGACCGATTCCATGCTGACGATGCGGGTGTCACTTCCGACTCCGAAGTACGACGCCGACACCGCGCAGATCTTCCAGGCGCAGCTACTCGAACGCACGCGGGCGCTCCCGGGCGTCATCTCCGCCGGCGGCGTCAGCGGGTTGCCGCTTTCGAACATCGCTGGATCGGGAACAACGCTCGCGGAGTTCAGCGAGGCGGAGGACGTCGACGAGTTCGGTGGCTACAAGTTCATCGAAGCGGACCGGCGTTCGGTCTCTCCCGGGTACTTCGAGGCAATGGGTGTAGAGCTTCTCGCTGGCAGGTTCTTCGACGAGACCGACACCGCCGACTCCATGCCCGTGGTCATTGTCGACGAGAGCTTCGCGCGCCGTTTCTGGGGCGAGAAGAACCCGATTGGGCAGCGCGCATCGATCAACTTCCGCAATGGGATGGATGGCGAAGGGACCGTGGTCACGTGGAGTGAGGTCGTGGGAGTGATCCGCCACGCGCGGACCCAGGATCTGGCCGAGGACGGTCGCGAACAGTTCTACGCGCCGTGGGCGCAGCGGGTACGCCTCGGCATGCACGTGGCGATTCGCACCGATGGAGATCCGACCCAGATAGCGGCGGCGGTGAACCAGGCGGTGTGGGATCTTGATCCCGACCAGCCCGTATCGGATATCGCCACTATGAGTGAGCGTGTGGATGCCGTGGTGGCCGGCCCTCGCTTCGTCTCAGTGCTTCTTGGTTCCTTCGCAGCCGCCGCGGTGGTGCTCGCTGCGATCGGCATCTACGGCGTCATCGCCTACTCGGTCGGTCAGCGAACGAACGAGATCGGCGTACGCATGGCACTCGGAGCCTCCAAGAATCGGGTACGCCAGATGGTCCTGCGCGAGGGCATGGTGGTAGTGCTCCTCGGCGTGGGGCTCGGAGTCGCAGCTGCGCTCGGATTGACGCGCCTGATCTCGAACATGCTCTACGAGGTAACGAACACCGATCCGGCGACCTACGTTGGTGTCGTGGTCTTGCTCGTGGGTGTTGCGATCACCGCATGCCTGGTGCCCGCACTTCGCGCAACTCGAATCGAGCCGGTCACCGCCCTGCGGGAAGAGTAGGCCCGAGTTCACAGAGAGAAAAAGGGCGCGACCATGACGGTCGCGCCCTTCTTATTGGGGTCACGTTGCTAGGCCAGGATCATTGCCTTCAAGAGAAGGCCGATCAGCAGAACAATCGGCGATAGAAGAAGCAGGAACGGGAGAGCTTCGATCCACTCGATGCCTTTGAGCATGGCGGATGCTCCTGGAGCCAGGGAGTTGGTTGCCAGGGGGTAAGAATCCAGTGTGCCAGTCGCCCCTGCGCGGCTGCCATGACAATTCGACAACCGCGCTCCCGATCTGATTCCGCCTCGTCCGACTACTCCTGCGACGTCGGCAGGATCGCCTTGAGGGCCGCGTCGTTACGGTTGCGCCATGCTGCCCATCCCGAGCCGTCGTTCGCCTCTCCGCCCTGCAACTCGAAGCCGAGTTCCTCGAAGGCTTCCCACCGCAACACGGAGTCAGCACGGAGGTCCCAGGCTTCCTGCGGGTTCTGTACTCCGTAGACGCCCCAGTCCATGTACATCCGCAACGGACGTTCCGACGCCGGCTTGAGAAGAGGTGTCAATTGATCCCAGTCCGAAGTCAGGAAGAAGAAGCTCTGTGTGGCAAGGCCCGACGTCATCTCGGGATGCTCGAAGGCGATGAACGTGGCAACCACCGAGCCGAGACCTGCGCCCACCGCAACGCGTCCAGCGCCGGAGGCGATGGTTCGATAGCTCTCGTCGACCATCGGTACGAGCGTTTCCGCCCACATCCCGGAGTAGAAGGGCCCTGGCGGCACAAAGACCTCGGAGAACACCGCGATCACCGGCTGCATGCCATCGGCGATCAGATTATCGAGCGACAGCGGAACCTGACTCAGATCTGCGGGAGTCTGCCCCTGGTAGTAGACCACCGGGTAGCGCGCATCCGAATCGCCGTAGCCCACAGGGAGATAAACCTGGTACGGGAACTCGCCTACGCCTTCGATCGGCACCGTGATGGTCTCGAGCGTGCCACGAGATGACCCTGCGGCAGGTTCACGCAGGTGTGACGGCAGCTCCCATTCGGGCATGCGGAAGTCCGAGTTCTCGATTGGAGGGCCGCCGAAGTTGAACTCACGATCGGCGTCGACGATCAGCACCTGGGTAACTAGCGGGTTGCGCGGGTCGGGGAAGGTCGCCGTGTCGCTCGCGAATGCATAGCTCGTGCGTGAATCCGGAAGCAGTTCGGCGGAGTAGTAGAAGAACTCGGTGTCACCGACGCGCACCATAGGCGCTTCCTGCCGACTGCCGATGAAGTCGGCCTGGATCGCCATCGTGGCTTCCGGTCCGACATAGAAGAAGTGTGCGACGTCATTCTCGACGATGGGCGACTCAGGGTTGGTCGCGAGGAACTCCTCGATGGCCGAGCCCGGAGCGGGCGACGTCGCCAGCGCACTCACGAACGTGCCGAACGCGCCGCTGCCCGGCTCGACGCTGCGCGGCACGTTGAAGTTGACGTTCGACGCGTCGGCAATAGCCGTGTCCGCGGCGTTGAGATCGATCCGGACAACTTCGTCCAGACTCCGCGCGAAAAGATCTCCGTAGGCGACGCTCGGCGGCGACCAGGTGAGGTCGCTGAAGACCACGGCGCTGGCCCGCTCCTCATAACCCTCGGGCGTGGCCTTCGCCACATGAACCGAGCCATCCTTGGTGAGGATGACCATGTTGTCGCCGATCAGGGTGAGAAAGCCATCGCCGGGCTGACGCGATCGCCATTGCATCTCGCCTGTGGCGGCGTCCACGCACATCAGGATGCGCGCGCTGTACGCGTAGATATAGCCCTCGTGATGCACGGCGACCGTGTAGCTGTTACGGATCACCCTGTCCATCCAGATCTGCTCCGCGCTCATCTCTTCGCCTTCGGCGACCACCTTGATCACCTGCGAGGCGTTGTCCGAGTGGGCCAGGAAGATCTGGTCATCCGCGAGTCCAACGGGCATCAGACTCCCCTGCCCGCGATAGCCGTCACCGCCGTGTTCGTACTCCCACACCACGGCGCCCGTCGAGGCCTCGATTCCGAAGACCGTCGCGGATCCCGCCGCCACAACCATGTTCGAGCCGGCGAGGGTCAGTGCAACGGGTGACTGCGCGTCGACAACCTCGTCACCGACCGTCCATCGCACTTCGCCCGTCGCCAGGTCGATGCCCAGCAGGGCACCTGCGCCCGGCCCGCCGTGAACCACCACGGTGTCGCCCACGATCAGCGGGTTACTGCCAAAGCCGTAGACAGGGCGTGGTGCGCCCAGATCATCGGCGAGATGCAGCGACCAGGCGTCTTCGCCAGAGTCCACCTGCAGCGCAAACAAGCGCCCCCACGGCTCAAGACCAACAACCAGACCGCCCGCGGCAACCGGGGTCGCGATCGGCCCATTCCAGGAGCCATCACGGCCCGGGTAGGGATCCGCCACGCGGGTTCGCCAGAGCTCGGTTCCCGACTCCGCGTCGTAGGCGACCATTACCTGGTCGCCCTCTTCGAACATCGTGATGGCCTTGCCATCGACAACGGTGACTCCCGAGTACCCGATGCCGGCGGGAACTCGCCAGGCCACGGCCGGATTCAGAGTGTCAACGTCGAGACTTACCGACGCGACCCCCGCGCCGGTACGACCGCGGAAGCCGGGCCACTCGTCCTGGGCGAGAGCTGGCCCAGCGCAGGCTACGGCCGCGAGGGCGATCAGACATCGGACGGAGCAGGACGGAAGGGAGGCCAGGCGCATGGAAGTCTCTCCGGAGATAGCAGGGGCGAGCAGTTCAGCGCCCAAGGCTAGCTCACGATCCCGACCGGCACGAGCCCTCCCGTAGCGCATGCCGACTCCGTTTCCTCCACGCATTCAGTGCAAATCAGCCGTCGCGCAGAGCCACCATCGGATCGACACGCGTGGCGCGTCGCGCCGGAATGAAACACGCCAGGAGCGCAACGCCCAGCAAGAGCGCAGGCACCGCGATGAACGTGAGCAGATCGGTGGTCTCGACGGCGAAGAGCAACGAGGACATGAATCGGGTCACCCATATCGCCGCGGCCACGCCCAGCACCAGGCCCACACCGGCAATCCTCACCCCCTGCGACAACACCATCCGCATCACGCCGGAACGCTCCGCCCCCAGTGCCATCCGTATGCCCAGCTCACGGTTCCGCTCTGCCACCGAGTACGACATCACGCCGTAGGTGCCGATCGCCGCGAGCGCCAGGGCCACCGCCCCGAAGATGCCGAGCAGAAGCGTGATGAACCGTGGTCGAGCGACCGCGGAGTGCAGCACACTGCTCATCGCCTGCAGATCTGCGAGCGGCAGTTCAGGATCTAGCGACCACACCGTCTCGCGCACCTGCCCGGCGAGGGTTGCCGGCGGCACGCTGGTGCGCACCACGACGTTCATGCTGCGCGGCGCGAAGCCAGCGACCGCAGCCACCTGCGGCGTATAGAAATACAGCTCAGTGCCAGTATCGGTATCGAGGCCACCCTGTTTGACGTCCTCGACCACGCCGACGATTGTCATCCACGGAAACTGGCCGCCGCAGCAACTACGAAGCCTTCGCCCGACGGGGTTCTCGCCGGGATAGAACACCTCGGCGAGGCGCTCGTTGATCACTGCGACCAACTGGGCCTCAGCGCCCATGTCCTGCGTTTCGAAGCCGCGGCCCTCAACGAGGTCGACGCCCATCGTCTCGAAGTAGCCGGCGGTCACCCACTGGTAGTAGTCGACGTCATGCGGCGGACCGTCTTCGGTGCGCTCGATCCCCTCGAACTCCGTGTCGTTGGCATTGACCGGCCGTTGCGGTGGCAAGCCCTGCATAGCCGTCGCCGAGGTGATCCCTGGCACGGCACCGAGCCGCTCCGTGAGCTGGTCGAAGAACGCCATCTGAGCTGCCGGCTCGGGATAGTCCGTGGACGACAGGTAGAGCCGGAACGTGAGCAGGCCGGACGGGTCAAAACCAGGATCAACATCTTGCAGAGCTGAGAAGCTGCGGATCATCAGACCAGCGCAGACAACGAGAACGACGGCGAGAGCGACCTCGGCCACCACCAAAGCGCGGCGCAGGCGCTGACGGGCCGACCCACTCGTCGATCGGTCGCCACCTTCGCGCAGCGAATTCGACAGGTTCTTGATACCCATGTGGAGCATCGGCGCCATGCCGAAGAGAACACCCGTGAAGATCGACACGCCAAGCGTGAAGATCAGCACAGTACTGTCCATCGAGATCTCGGCGACGCGCGGCAGTGAATCCGGGCTCGTTGCCAGAAGGACGCGCAGTCCCCAGGCGCCCATGAGCAGCCCTGCCACGCCGCCGATGAGGCCCAGCAGTACACTCTCTGTCAGGAACTGGCGCATGAGCCGCGCCCGACCGGCGCCTAGCGCCGTACGAATGGCGATCTCCTTCTGACGCGCCTCAGCGCGAGCCAGCAAGAGGTTTCCGACGTTGGCGCACGCCACGAGGAGAACGCAACCCACGGCGGCGAGAAGCAGAAGCAGCGCGGGGCGCACATCGCCCACTGCCTCGTCCTGCAAGGCCCGAGCCTGCAGGTAGTGCGTCTCACCGTTGGGTACGTGGCCGTCGGGCACGCGGTCCCGCCACTGCCCATGCAAGCCCGCCAGCTGCGCACGCAGCGACTCGACGGTCGCGCCCGGTGCCAATCGGCCCACGGCAAGCAGGAAATGGTTCCCGCGCGGGTTGGGATTCGCCGTATCCATCCCCAGCGGCTGCCAAACCTCGGTGCCGTTGTCCTGAATGTCGAAGCCTGGTGGCATCACGCCAACCACACGAGTCTGCGCACTATTCAGCTCGATCATCCCGCCGACGATCGACTGGTCCGCCCCGAAGGCACGGTTCCAGAGCTCCCACGACAGAAGCGCAACGGGCTCCGAGCCCGGCAGGTCCTCGTCGGCAGCGAAAAGGCGACCGTGCATGGGCTCCACACGCAACGTGTCAAAGAAGCTGCGCGTCGCCGAAACTCGATTCACGCGAAGCGGCTGCGAACTCGTGGTGACGCTGACCTGCCCGGTGACGAACGCGCCGATGCTCTCGAGCTGGTCGCCCCAATCCTGGTACTCCATGTACTCGGGCTGAGACATCCAGAAGTCGGTAAAGCCCATGGTCGGGAACGCCGCGTTCACGTAGAGGAGTGACTCGGGCTCGTCGTACGGCAACGGTTTCAGAACCACCCCGTTCACCACGGAGAAAATCGCCGAATTCGCACCGATTCCCAGAGCGAGCGTTAGAATCGCGACCAACGCAAAGCCGGGGGCCTGCACGAGAGCACGTACGGCGTACTTCAGGTCCTGAACGAGATCAGCCATGGCGGTGTCCTGTTGGAGGGCGTCTGTCTTGATGTGACGCTGTTTCGTGCGCAGAGGTTTCAAAAGCTACATCGTCTTCCCGAAGGATTCGCCGGCCTCACCGGTCGAGCGCACAGGAGTCAGGTCTTGCTTGAAGTCGGAGCGCCAGCCCCCGCGTTCACCCTTGCCGATCAAGATGGTCGGCCCGTAGGACTGGCTGACCTGGCCGGCAAATGGGTCGTCCTGTACTTCTATCCGGAGGACGATACTCCCGGATGCACGATCGAGGCATGCGAGTTCACCGCATCGATCAAGGACTTCGAAGGGCTCGACGCGGTCGTCTATGGCTGTAGTCCTGACTCGCCCGCATCGCACCGCGCATTCATCGAAAAGCACCAGTTGAAGATCGACCTCTTGGCGGACGAAGACCACGCCATGATGGAGCTCTATGAGGCGTGGGGCGAGAAAGTGCTCTACGGCCGCAAGATGATCGGTGTGACCCGGTCTACGGTGATCATCGACCCCGACGGGAACGTCGCGCATCGCTGGAAACGCGCCAACGCAAAGGGTCACGCCGCCAACGTCCACAAGCGGCTCACCAAGCTGCAGGGATAGAAAAAGCCATGTCGAAGCCGAGCTACGGTCCCCACACCCGCGCGATCCACGCGGGCGAGCCTGACCCGCGCCCCGCTGGGGCAGCGGTAGCGCCGATCTTCCAGTCCTCCACCTTCCTCTTCGAAGGACACGACGCCGGCTACGAGGACGTCCACTACGCCCGGCTGAGCAATACCCCGACGCACGATGTGCTCCATGCCAAGCTCGCTGCCCTCGAGAACGCCGAGGCCGGGCTCGCCACGGCAAGTGGGATGGCCGCAATCTCGAGTTCGCTGCTGACCTTCCTCAAGCAGGGCGATCACCTGCTCGCACAGGACTCGCTCTATGGCGGCACGCACATGGTCGTGCACAAGGACCTCCCGGCCCTTGGCATTGAGGTGACGACCTACGATGCCGCCGCTCCCGAGGCCCTGCCGGCTCTGGTGCGGCCGAACACGAAGGTGATCTACGCGGAGACGATGACCAATCCACTCGTGCGGGTTGGTGAACTCGACGCGTTGGCCAGGTTCGGTGCGGAACACGGCCTAGTTTCGATGATCGACAACACCTTCGCATCGCCAACGAACTTCCGACCCGCAGAGCACGGCTTCGACCTGGCTCTGCACTCAGCGACGAAGTACCTGAACGGTCACACCGATCTCATTGCCGGCGCGGTCATGGGCAAGGCCGACCACGTGGAAGCGGTTCGGCACCGGTCCGGCCATCTGGGCGGCTCACTCGATGCCCATGCCTGCTTCCTGCTGCATCGCGGGATCAAAACCCTGCCGCTTCGCATGGAGCGTCACGCCTCCAATGCGCAGCACGTTGCCGAATTCCTGGCGGCTCAAGAGCAGGTCGTTGCGGTCAACTACCCCGGCCTGCCATCGAGCCCGAGTCACGCTGCAGCGAGTCGACTCCTCGACACGTGCAGCGGCATGCTCAGCTTCGAGGTCGCAGGTGGACGCGCCGCGGCGTATGCAGTGCAGGACGCTCTGCAGATCCCGCTGGTCGCTCCGAGTCTGGGTGGCCTCGAAACGCTCGTCACGCTGCCAGCGGAAACATCCCATGTCGGGATGACCCCCGAAGAGCGTGAAGCCGCCGGCGTCGCCGACGGCTTGATCCGCGTCTCGATCGGGCTAGAGGACGCCGACGACCTCATCGCGGACTTCGGCCAGGCGCTGGGTGCCTGAGCCTCAGTGGGAACGGAGCTGGCGCAGGACCTCGTAGCAGCCGAGAGCGACGCAATTGGCCAGGTTCAACGACCGGACGCCAGAGTCCAGAATTGGGAACCTGAGTAGCCGGTCGCGATGAGCCTCGCGGATCGCCGGTGCGAGTCCCACCGACTCCTTACCAAAGACCAGGACCGTGTCGGGAGCGAATTCCGCATCCCAGATCTCTCGCTCCGCCTCCGCAGAGAAGAACCACGGCTCGCCGAGCCCCGGTATCCGGGACTCGAACGTGCTCCAGTCCGGCCATACCTGCGGGGCCACGCGCTCCCAGTAGTCCAGGCCAGCCCGTCGCACCCGCGCGTCTGAGATCTCGAACCCGAGCGGCTCGATCAGGTGCAACTGCGCCCCCGTCGCCAGGCAGGTACGCCCGGCGTTGCCAGTGTTGCCATGGATTTCGGGCTCGACCAGCGCAACGTGCAATCGTCGATCTTTCATGCCACGCGTTCCATTGCCGCAAGCACCCGACGCTGCGCCAGCCAGAGGGTCAAGCAACGTCCCACCATGAACAGCGCCATGGCGGCCCACAACAGGTCATTGTTGCGCTGCCACAGCGCAAGCAGGGCGAGCGGCAAGTAGCAAACGATCGCACTGATCATCATCTGATCGCGCAACACCTTGCCCTCGGTGAGGCCGATGAAGAGGCCGTCATAGATGAACGCGACGGCGCCAAATAGCAGTACGGGAATCATCCACCCACTGTATCGCCAGGCGATCCCGGCCACGTCCTGGTGAGAGGTCATCAGGCCGTACAACGGGCCGGGAATCAGGAACATGGCACCCAACACGGGCACGGCGAAGGCAACCCCGGTGAACATCGCGAGGCGAAGAAGGTGTCGGAGCCCCTTCGTATCGCCGGAACCCTTGTAGATGCCGGCGAGACTCTCGGTGGCAAACGCTGCGCCATCGATCAGGTAAGACGCCACCATCTGCAACCGGAAAAGGATCGTATTCGCAGCCAGAATTCCCGTTCCCAGGAGCGCACTGAAATTCGTCGAGATCGCGAAGGTGGTCATCAGCACCATCGTGCGGACCAGAATGTCGCGATTGAGTCGAACGAGCCCGACAATCCGCGCGCGGTCGAGAACCTGCTCGCGAACCGGCGCCACCACGTGACCGGCACGCAGCACGAGCACCACGGCGGTCGCAAGCATGAGGTACTGGCTGAGCGCGGTGGCGAGACCCGCCCCGCCGGCCGCCATCCCGAGACGCATGATAAAGAGATAGTCCAAGCCGACGTTGGCCAGATTGCCAACCAATGTCATCAGGAGCGCTTCGCGGGCGCGTTCGCGTCCGAGAAACCAGCCGAGGAGCACATAGTTGCTGAGCGTGGCCGGCGCCCCCCAGATACGGGCGAAGAAATAGTCGCGCCCCGCGGCTTCGACGGCTCCGTGCCCCGCAAGCACCGCAAACCCAAGCGCCGCGATGAGTCGCTGAGCGAGCAGCAGGACAGCAGCGATGAGCAGCGCGAGCACGAGAGCTCGGTAGAGGATCTGCCAGATCTCGGAAGTGTCGTCGCGACCAACGGCCTGCGCGGTGACCCCGGTCGTCCCCATCCGGAGGAAGCCGAACGACCAGTAGGCGTAGTCGAAGATCACCGCGCCCAGCGCCACCCCGGCCAGAAACGAGATGTCTGGCAGGTGGCCGAGCATCGCGGTGTCCACCAGGCCGACGAGCGGCACAGTGACATTCGAGATGATGTTCGGCACCGCAAGCCGGAAGAAGCGGCGCCTCAGTGGGAGCTGGGCCGTATGCATGGCGCCGGTATACACCAGCCGGCGCGCCTCCGCGCGCGGACAGAGAAAGGGCCCCGATCGCCGGAGGATGCGACCGGGGCCCCGTCAGACGGGTGCGTACCGAGAGCTACAGCCCGATGGCCGTGCCTGCGGTTGATTCCTTGTCACCGTCGTCATCGTCTTCGTCGTGACCTTCGTGCTCTTCGCCGTGGAACCGCCACACGAACGGTTCGCCGTCCTCGGTGTGGAGGTCGAACGTCATGTCGCCAAAGTCGAAGTCACCGAACTCTCCCAGATGAAGCCCTTCGAATACCTCATTGAGCTCGTGGCCCCAGGCGTCGGCACTGCCGTCGCGTCGGAACAGCACGCTCGGGCCGTCTCCGCGGAGCATGAACATGTTGCCGCGGCTCTCCTCGAAGAGCTCCTTCTGCTCGGGCGTGAGCGAGTCCATGACCTGACGACCCAGTCGCATCTCGGCGATCTCCGCCTGCACGCGGAGCGTCGCGCGCTGCATCATCAGACCTTCGACGGCGTTCAGGTCCGCCGTACTCCGGTCCTCCATGAGCTCGTCGAGATCGAGATCAATCACCTCGACCTCGGCGTCGCGCTCGATCTCCGCGCGGCGATGGGCGCGGCGAGCCTGTCGAATCGAGTCACGCTGCTGATCCGTCAGCTCGAGTTCCTCACCCATGGCGAGAATGCGGTCAGCCGCACCACCGCCGAAGTAACGGCCGGAACGGAGCTCAATACGCGGCGCACGTGCAATACGACCCTGAGCCTGTCCAAGAGCTCGCATGCCTTCGAGGGCGCGCATCGTTCCGAGACTGCTGCGCAGGCGCGCGGTGCCGGCGAGTGCCTTGGCCGAGGCCAATCGCTTCTCGAGAAGCTCACGCCATTCGCCGCGGGCGCGCCGCTCCTTTTCTACCTTCTGCTCGTCCTCGGTCTGCTCCTGGCCTACAACGGCATGGACCGTCTCGACCGACGCGACCATGAGGCCGGCGACAGCCGCCAGGCCAAACAGCACAGCGGCGCCGCGGCCGCGAAGTAGCTTCAACAACATCTGATGACCTCCAAGGGTCGTGTTCGGGGGCACAGCCGCTTACTAGGGAGTTAGAGTCGCCGAGCCGCAGAAAAGTCGTATCCTCGGGCCATGACCTCCCGTTTTCTTGTCGCAGCCGTCACGCTCCTGATCGCCACAACGGGCTGGCCCCAGGACGATCGCGAACCGCTCGTCACAGTCAGCCTTGGCTCAGACGACTTCACCGTCGGGCGTCCCTACGCCTGGCGACAGGGAATCAGCGACGGGCCGGCCGTGCTGCAGCACTACATCGGCAGTGGCGACGGATTCCCGCATTTCACCGCGATGGCAGACGCCGACGCCGCACTCCCGAAGGACACCAACTCCGCTCGGCTGCAGGATGCCGTGGAGGAACTGTTCGACACGCTCACGGCTAACGATGAAATCCATGAGACGGGTTGGACAGAGATCAACGACCTTCGGGTGCACTCTTCGTTGGCAACGCGATCGTCGGTGGCGGGCGCCATCACCCGCCGTCGTCTCGTCTTCACTCACGAGGGCGTTCCGTACGTGCTCGTCTGGGCCGACTATGCGAGCCGATACGACTCCATCGCCGAGCTCGTCGAAACTTGCGTGCAGAGCCTTGGGCGACCGCAGGGCAGCGTGGCCGACGCGGCGCCCGCCGCGAACGCGAGAGCACTGAGTGCTGAGTAGACGCGGCCGCTGGATCCTCGCGAGCGCGTTGCTCATCTCGGTGGCGGGTGCCTGGTGGGTGGCGGCGTTCGTTCGCTCCGGTCTCCCGCAGCGCGAAGGACAGGCGCTCCTGAGGGAGCTCACGGGCGAAGTGACCGTGCACTTCGACGAGTGGGCCGTGCCACACGTCCAGGCACAGAGCGTCGCAGACCTCGCCCGCGCAATCGGCTACCTGCATGCAAACGAAAGGCTGCTCCAGCTCGAACTCGGCCGTCGCATGGCCTCTGGTCGTCTCTCGGAAGTGGTTGGCGACATCGCCCTCCCATCCGACCGTTACTACGTTGGACTGGGCATGCGGCGCTATGCCCAGGCGCATCTCGCGAGCGCCGGAGCAGAAACTCGGCAAGTACTCGATGCCTACGCAGAGGGCGTCAACGCGTGGCTCGCGAGTCGCGATGGCGATCTGCCCCCGGAACTCCGCGTCCTGGGCGTCCGTCCGGCGCCCTGGAGGCCGATCGACAGCATTTATCTGCAGCTGCAACTCGCTCACGACCTGTCGTTCTTTCAGGGCATTCCCGAACTCGGTCGTCTGGAGCTGCTCGGAAGCCTGGGCCCTGAGCGCTTCGCCGATCTGACCGGACTCGGACCCGAGCACCAGCATCCAGCGCTGGCGACCCTTGAACTGGGAGGTGAAACTCCCGCTGGCCCATCACTGCCGCGGCTCGCAGCGCTGCCCTGGTTTCCCCCGATCGAGAGTCCGGGCTCCAATAACTGGGCGCTCGGTCGTACGCGGACCGCCGAGAGTCGAGCGATTGTCGCCAATGACCCGCACCTTCCACTCAGCCTACCCTCGGTCTGGTACCAAGTAAGCGCCCACGCGCCGGGCTATTCGGCGCAGGGTTTCACGCTCCCTGGCTTTCCAGTTGTTGTGCTCGGCCAGGGCCCCTATGTGGCCTGGGCTTTCACCAATGTGATGCTCGATGATCACGACGTGTTTCTGGAAGACGTCAGCATCGACAGCACTCGCGTCCGGCGTGGCGACGCATGGCTCGAGGTCGAAAGCACCGAGGCGTCCATCGCCCGATCGGGGGCCGAACCGGAGGTTCTGACGGTTCGATTCACCGACGTCGGAGTGCTGCGAATGGCGGACCCCGAGCTGGGCGTCCCTGCCTATTCCCTCGCCTGGACGGGAGCTGTCGGGGGCGACATGCTCGCCAGCGCCTTCGCCCGCGCGCGCGCGCGCACCGTGGACGACCTTTCCGGAAAGTTCGAGGGATGGATCGCGCCAGCCCAGAACGTCGTGGCGGCCGACCGATACGGTGACCTCTTCTTCACGGCGGCGGGGCGAGTTCCTGACCGGGCCGAGACCACCGGCCGCCTCCCTGCGCCCGGTTGGGACCCCGGTACACACTGGGCCGGGCTCTTGCCGCAGATCGGCAACCGCACGCGCGTACGGCCGGAGTCGGATTGGATCATCACCGCCAACGCCGCTCTGGAAGGTTCGGTCGGCCCAGACCGGCAGCCGCTGCCGTCGGCCGACTTCGACACGTCGCACCGCATGCGGCGGATCGCTGAGTTGCTCGCCGAGCGCAGCGACTGGAGCTTGGCCGACATGCCCTCGGTTCAGATGGACGTCCGGTCGTCGTACGCCAGCGAAGTTCTCGATCTCGTAGCCGGCACATCGTTCGACGGCCGAGCGGCCGAAGGCTGGAGCATCCTGTCGACCTGGGATCGCACGATGCAAGGAACCGGTGGAGCGCTGCTCTTCACGCTGTTCGAACGACACTTGCACGCGACGATTCTCGACGAAGTGGCCGCGGTGGACGTCGGCCGCATCGACATGAAGAAACGACTCCTTCGCATCCTGCGTGGCGTCGCGTCCGAGGAGTGGTTCGACGTGGTCGCGACTCCGACTACCGAGAGCCGCGAGGAAACGTTGCAGGTGACTCTAGCCGCAGCCTTTGACGAGGCCGTGCGACAGTGGGGAGACGACCCGAACGGCTGGGAATACGGAGCCATCCACCAGCTGCACCTACAGAACCCTCTCGGCACGTTGCCAGTGGTTGGCCGGCTGCTCAACCGCGGCCCGCTGCCGTGGCCAGGCTCCGACACCACGGTCGCAGCCTTCGGGACCGGCCGAGGAGACGACTGGCAGCAGATCGCGTTTGGCCCATCGATGCGCTGGATCTCGGATCCCGCGGATCCTGACCGGAGTCTGGTGATACTGCCTGGAGGCCAGGCCGGCCACCCACGCGACGCCCACTACGCAGATCAACTCGATGCGTATGGCAGGGGCGAAGTCCGGAGCGTGATCTGGAGTGCAGACCGGGCAGAACAAGAGGCCGCGTCTACGTTGCGTCTCGTGCCCGAGGGACGCTAGCGCGCGACCGATTCCTCGATTCGCTCGGCGGCAGCCACCAGTGACTGTGGCAGGTGCACGCCCGGAATCTGCGGGGCGTCGCGCCGGGTCAGCACGGAGCCACCAACGAAGAGCTGCGACGGAAGTCGACTTGCGACGATCGCCCGAGCGCACCGGTTGACGTTCCCAGGGCTAGCCCGCCGGGTTCCCACGATCGCGATCGCATCGGGACTCAACTGCTTCGCGGCTTCGATCAGGCAGTGACAGTTCACTGACCGCCCCACGAAGTACACCTTGAGTTCCACGAGCCGCAGCAGGAGATTGAGCGCCATGGCGGCCAGGTCATACTCGTCGTCTTCGGAAGACGCCAGCAAGATCGTGCCCCGTGGCTGCTCGACCGGGCCCAGCTTTACCGTCTCTGCGGACAGCAGAGCGCGGACAGTCTCCATGGCATAGCGCATGTGTGCGATCGACAGGCGCGCCTCGCCCCAGTCACGGTTCAGACGCCGCATGCTCGGGAAGACGACCCGTTCCATGGTCGGGGCCCAGCCACTCGAGAACACCGAGTCGCGCACAACCCGCACCATCCAGCCCTCATCGATGTCATGGGCCTTCTGCACGAACAGGTCGACAAGCGGGTTGGCGCGCTGAGGAGTAACCGGCTCCGGCCGCTGCTCGGGCCCCTCAGTGCTCGCCGCATCAGCGGCCTCGCCCGCAGACATGCCGGAATCGATCAGCGCAGACATCCGTCGAATGACGTAGAGATCGTCATCCGTGAACTTGCGATGACCACTGGCCGAACGGTTCGGCTGCGGAATTCCGTAGCGCCGCTCCCACGTCCTCAGGCGGCCTTCCGTGACGCCTGTGGCCATTGCGGCGGCCTTGATCGAGTACTGCATGGAGGAAAATATATTTCTTATCCAAAAATTGCGCAACGGGGGTTGTTTTCTTATGCACAACTTTTGTATAACTACGTCAACCCATTCGGACAACAAACGAATAAGTGAGAGAGACCCATGGCCATGGCCACTTCCGACTTCTTGGACCGCTACGTGGATTTTGAGATCGACGGTCGCGAGACGGACTCCATCGAAGAGCATGACGTCGAGTCCTGCCGCCAGATGTACCTGTCGATCATCGAACTGGCCGTGAACGACTATCGCTTCCTGCAGCGTATGGCCGGTCAGGAGCGCAAGCCCCGCTACGACCGTAAGAAGCTCCGCCAGATGACCGAAGATGGTGATCCGCGCGAGTTCTTCGCCAGCCGCTGGTTCGAGGAAGTCTGCAACTACGTAGGTGTGCAGCCCCAGCTCATCCGTGAGCGCCTCGAGGACGAGAACGAAGAGCTCGCCCGCGAACTGGTGGCTTAAGCGCCGCTCTCCGCTAAGAGACCCCGTCGGCAGGCGCCGACGGGGTCTTTTTGTTTGTCCGCTGTAATGAGTGTGCCGGGCTACCTAGTGCTTCACCCGCCCAGCAGGATCTCCTCGATCAGGTCCAGTGCACGCGGATCACCGGACTGCCCGAGCCAGAACAACGCCTGCTTCCGCACCTCCGGGTTGTCGTGCGTCCGCGCGATTCGAATAAGCAGCGGCACGCCTTCGTCGACAGGAAGCTGACTCAGCCCGAACACCGCCGCGCGCTTGATCTCGGTATCGGGATCGTCGAGTGCGTTCTCCAGCGCTGCCGTCGCCCGTTCTCCGGCGCGATGTCCAAGCCACATCAACGCCGAGCGGCGCGTTGGGATCGACTCGTCCTGGCGGGCGATCTGGATCAACAAATCAACCGCCTCCGGCTGCTCGGAGATGTGCGCTGCGAACACGGCGCGATCACGGATCGTGTCGTCGGGGTCGCTCCGCGCCAGCCGCGCAATGGTCGACCACCCCTCCTGACTGCGTTCCGCGCCGAGCCAGAAGATTGCCTGCTCGCGGAGCTTGCGGGGATGCCTGCCTTCCGCCCAGCCCACAACGCGGGCTAGTGCGGCCGGCCCCGCGTGCATCGCCACCGCGGCGACGGCCCCATCTTCGTGTTCTCCGCCGGTCTCCGCCACGTCGACCAACCACGCCAGGCTCTCGGCAGCGGCAACATCGTCCAACCAGGTTACGTTCTGTCCGGTCGCGTCGATCGTGCAGCTCGACTTGAACGTGGCAACACGGTCGAGCTCTCCTCCCTCGAAACGGAGCATGACGCGAATCGCCGCCGGGGGCTCGAGCACAACCGCATCGTCCTCGCGCGCCGTGTTCCAGTGAAAATTGCGCTCACGGTCCAGCGAACAAACGCCGCAAACCCGATCCCCATGATCGTCCTCGTGCATGCAGCACATGCCGCTGTCGGCGGACACGGCCGGAACGGAGTAGCCGACCCAGATCACGTCTGCGTTGCGCCTGATCCGCTGCAGGGCCGCGGGCAGATCAGAGCCCGAACTGCGGCTGACCGATCCGTTCTCGATGCCGTCCGGTCCGAGGAGCGGCCCGGCTTGCGGGATGGCGGCGTCGGCCACCATCCCGCCGCCCAGCAACAGCGCCAGGCCCACGACTCGTACCCATAGTGCTCGCGATGACGACATCGGCTACTGCTCGATGATGCGGATCAGGAAATCGACAGCTTCGTCACTGTCCACCATCGACAGCATCTGAACGATCCGGCGCCGGTTGTCCACGTCTTCGGTCTGGTCGTATAGATCGATCAGGGCGGTCGCGTCGCCGCGCATCATGAACGCGCTCAGAATCGAGCCACGGATCTCCTGATCCTGATTGGCTCGATAGAGGTCGAGCAGCGCCGCCTGGACCTCCGCGTCATCTACGCCACCGTCCTCGTCGTGCTCGCCATGCACCATCCCAAGGCCCTGGATCGCCGTTCGCTTGAGTTCAATGTCCGGCTCGGTCCGAGCGATTTCGATCAGGCGGGACGAGTGCCCGGTCATGAACATGACCCCGAGAATCGCCTTCCGCGCCTCGACCGACTCCTCAGCGTCGTACAGCTGCCAAAGCTCTTCGGCCCCGCCCGTCATCGCCAGATGCCGGATCGCGAGGACCCGCAACTCGTCATCGGCCTCGGTCCGAGCGATCTCGTAGAGCCGCTCAGCGTGCCCGCTCATCATGTAGCCCGAGATGATCGCGCCCTTCACCTCGCGGTCCGTCGTGCCCGCGTAGATCTCGTCCATCAGCCCCTGAACCCGATCGCCACCGAACATCCCTAGGTGCCGCAGTGCGTACATCTGCATCTCGGGATCCGAGTCGTCCCGCGCGATCTCCGCGATCAGATCAACGGCGTTCTCACTGTGTCCCTGGAGGAGAATGAACAACGCCCGCTGCCGCATCTCGATGTCTTCGTCGGTGCGAATGATCCGCTCGAGCAATGGGAGCGCCCTTTCAGGCTCCACATGCAGGAGGGCGTTGAGCGCGTACAAGCGCATGTCCTCCGGCTCGTCGCTGCGCTCGACCTGACCACGCGCGCCTCGGATCTCGGCCGCGAGGTGGTCAGCGTCGTCAATCCACGCACTTTCCGGATAGGAGTTGCGTAGCTCCCCGATCAACTCGAGGGCTTCGGCGGGGTTGCCGCGGCGTTCCTGGGCATAGGCCATCCAGTACATGGCCGCGGCCGCCCGGCTTCCACCACCCTCGACGACCTCGGAATAGAGCTCGACGGCCCGGGCGTAGTCCGCCTGCTCGAGCGCTGCTGTCGCGGCGTCGTATACCTCGCTCACCTGACTGGCCGACGGGCCTGACTGCGCCGTGAGGGGCAGCGCCAGGATCAGCGCAGCTGCCAACAAACTGCTCGTTGCGGTTTTGGAAATCCTCATATCACTCTCCTCAGATGTTGTCCCCGTCGGCGGGAGTTAGCGCCGCCCGGGCTTGTCCTTCGATTACGTTCACCTTGAAAAGCAGATCGCCCGCGGCAATCCGTTCGCGTAGCCAGTCGAGCTCTTCGGCTGGCACCTGCCCCGAGGTCCGCGCAACCTCGAGCAGAACTCTTTCCAGATCCGACAGCACATCCGCCACCGCCGTCTGGCCGGTGAGCTGCGCGGTTTGGCGATAAAGCCGGTTGTTCGCCAGGAGCGCCTCTGCACGCACCTGTTGTGCGGTGATATCGACCTCGCCCGCTTCGTCAGCGTTCACGAGTTCAACCAGAACCATCTTCGCGCTCTGCAGGTGATCGCCCATCGCAACGAACAGGATTCGATCGCGGCTCGGGGCTTGGTCCTCGGGAACGATCTGGGTTCCCGGAGGTGCGTTGTAGAGGCCTGCCAGGAACGCGACCAGTAGCATCGCCGCGATGGCGCCGACACTCATGACGCGCTGTACGTTCCAGAACGGCACGACGTTCGTAGCCATCGCCACGCCCTCCGGCTCTGAAGAACGGCCCTCGCGCGCCAGCGCATCACGCTGTCTCGCCCAGATCCGCGCCTCGAAGTCGCTATCCGGCTCGGGCACAGCGACCTTTGCGGTCGCCTCGAGCACGTGCTGCAGAGAACTCTCCTGTGCCCGGCATTCCGCGCAATCGGAGAGGTGCTGTCGCACCGAACCGGAATCCGCGCTGTCCCCCAGCACGTACATCACCAGTTCCTGCTCATCGGGGTGTTTCATGACATCTCACTCGCGAAGGGCGCCAGTTCGCGGCGCATCTTCTGAACGGCTCTGAAAATGGCGTTCTTGACGGCATTCGTCTGCATATCGAGTGCCTCCCCGATCTCTTTGATCGACAGTCCCTGCAGATGACGCAAGGTGAACGCCGCGCGCTCCCCTGGCGTGAGGCGATCGAGGGCGCCCGCGATGTGGTCGGTAATCTGTCCGCCCTCGGCGACGCGCTCTGGCCCGGGCGTGGCCGCGGCAAATGGCAGCAGATCTCCTGTGGCGTCCTCGAGCGTCGACTCCCGCGTGGCGTGGCGCTGGCGTTTGCGCACGACATCCATGGCGGCGTTGGCCGCGACTCGATACAGCCATGTACTGAAGCGGGCGCGCTCCTCGAATCCGTCGAGACGTTTGAACACTCGGAGGAACGTCTCCTGCACGGCTTCCTCGGCATCCGCGGGGTTCCCCACGATCCGGTAGGCCACATTGAACACACTTCGGCTGTGCTGCTCGACGAGCATCTTGAAAGCCTCTTGTTCGCCCGCCTGTGCGCGGGCTATGAGTGCGGGAGTGTTCGCGTCCATACCTGCTTCTTAAGACGGACGGTCCAGGCGGGCGGTTAGGCCCGCCTGCGAGAAAAAAGAGACCGCTGCGTTAGCCCCGACCATCGTGCGCTGGCTCGAGCAGGATGAAACTTCTTGACGCTTTCCTACGTTTCTTCCTGCAGGCACGAAACCTGGGCCACCAGGCAGCCGTAGAGCCACTTAACAGGATGCTTTCCAACTACTCCAGCGATCATCCGGAGGACGAAATGACTCGCAAGGTACTGACTCTCGCTCTAGGCGCCATTCTGGTTCTGGCAGCCGGCACTCCGGCGCTCGGCCAGACGGCCGAATGGATCCATATCCGCGTAACCGAGGACGAGGGCACCAACGTCAACGTCAATCTCCCGATGTCGCTCATCACGGTCGCCATGGAAATCGCCCAACAACACGTGTCCGACGAGGCCATGGACTTCGGTGACGATTTCGACGGCCGCATCAGCTTCGGCCGCCACCACGACATGGAGGTCGAGGATCTCCGCAAGATGTGGCAGGAATTGCGTGACGCTGGCGATGCTGACTACGTCCAGGTCGAGGATGGCGACGAGACGGTGAACATCTACCGTCGCGGTGAGCGCGTATTCATCGAAGTTGACGAGGACGGTGACGAGAAGGTACGCATGCAGGTACCCTTCTCCGTGGTCGACGTTCTCCTGGACGGCGAAGGCAATGAACTCAATCTCGTCGGCGCGCTCAACGAAATGGCGCAGAACAACGACGGCGAGGTTCTCCAGGTGAACGACGGCGACACCACCGTTCGCATCTGGATCGACGACAACCCCCAGGGCTAAAAGTCATGTTCCTGACCAAGGTAGCCGCACTGACCCTCCTCCCCGTCGCCCTCATGGGCGGCGTGGTGGCCAACTCTTCGATCATGCTGGTCGAGGTCGATGCCGACGATGTCCACATCATGGTGCCGGTGCCCCTGTCGCTGGCCCAGGTTGCGGTCGCTTTCGCGCCGGACGAAGCCAAGTACGTGGATGTCGAGGAAGCCGGCCAGTACATCCCGTACCTCGCTGACTTCGTAGACGCCCTCCGCGACGTGCCGGAAAACGTCATGCTCGTCGAGGTGATCGACGGCGACGACCACGTGCAGGTCTTCCTGGAAGACGACAACCTGCGCGTCAGTGTTGACGAGGGTCACGACCGTGGCGCTACCGTGAACGTGCGGGTGCCGCTCGCTTCGGTGGCGGCGATGGTCGATGCCTACGACGCCGACACCAACACGCTCCGCACCTCGCGACTGGTCGGAGCACTACGCGCCGCGCCGAGTGGCGATCTCGTCCATGTCATCGACGGCGACGAAGAGGTTCGGATTCGCATGTGGTAGACGGCCGACAGGGTGCTACACTTCAGGCACCCCACGGCTGGGGTATTGAGGGCTCGGAGAGCTTCGGCTTTCCGGGCCCTCTTCTTTCTGCCTAGGCGTCCTGTCTACAGCCGGAAGAGCTTCGTGATCTTCAGGATCAGCGCCCGATCGATCAACGCCGGATTCTCGGTCAACCTCGACTCGTTGTACACGAGGAAGATGTCCGACAGCGGCTCGTAGTTGTAGCGCAGGCGCACATTCGACAGGAACTGATCCGTCAGGTTGTCGTACTGGAACAGCCCCGACAACGCCAACTTGGTGTTGAAGTCGTAGGCAAGACGCGAGCTCACCAGTGTCGTCTTGAAGGCGCCACCCGAAAGGGTGATGTCGTTGAGGTTCACCGAAACGGCGGCGTTGAAGCGCGCCCCGAGCCGGAAGCCACTACCGAATTCCCAGTTCTTCTTCCGGCCGTCCCAGAACGAGCCCCACGTGTACAGGGCCGAGACCCAGACAACCCGGCTCTGGTCGGACCTGAATTCGAGCTGCACCTCGTCGGTCATCTCTCCGGCTGCCTCCCACGAGGCGTCCCAATCGTCGTTGAAGGTAGAGCCGCTGCCGCCGCCTGGCCCCGAAGTACCGCCCTCGCCGATGATTTGGGCGTCGAACAAGGCTCCATGGGCGTTGGTTTCGAAGAAGAAGCCGTTACGGTGGTCGTGGTACGTGTCGAGCGTCACGGCAAAGGCGTCGTTGTCATCGTGACTCTCGTCGCGTCGGAGCACCGTTGCCACCATCTGATCGGGCTCGCTGTCCCACAACATCGCGGAGATATAGAGGTACTCGGCGTCGTACAGCACGCGGACTTCGCTTCGTTCGGTGGCCGGTGCGCCCTCATTCGGTTGCGACTGCACGAATTCCGTGATCGGGATCGCGACCCGCCAGGCAGCATCGTCCAGACGGCCATCGATCTGCGGCCGTGTGTTGGTGAAGGTCGCGGCCGCGACAAATGCACGGTCAGGGTCCGTCGATGCCGCCGCCGCCGCGGCCTGTCTCTGCGCCGCAGTAAGAGCGGCCCGCGACTCCTGCGCGCGGGCGACGCCCTGCGCCCCGGCAAGCAAGAGCACGAGTGCGCACGAAACCCGCGAGACAAGCGTTCGAGAGACCAGCATCTAGGAGCCTTTGGCGATCACTGAGCATGGGGCGATCTGCATCAACCTAACCGATCTGGAGCCCCGGCGCTTGTCGCCGTCAGGTACGCCACGGGCAGTCCGAGAGCCCCGAATGATCGCGAGCAGGCACCGCTGGTTCGCATGCCGGGCCTCCGGTAAGTTCTGTGTCTCGAGATCGGAGGGTGATCGATCTAGTCGCCCCGATTGAGGCGGACAACAACTCACCGCGGATCCCTTCAGCGCTGTCCGGACAGCGGAGACGACGAGCCACACGACGATGACGATCTGGCTGGCTTTCATCGCCTACGCAGCGCTTGCGATCGGGCTCGGATGGCGGGCGTCTCGACATGGCGACCCGGCGAGCGCCGACTACTGGACCGCCGGCCGCGGACTCAGCGGCTGGGAAGTCGGCGCGTCGCTGTCAGCCGGCTTCCTGTCGATCTCATGGTCGTGCGTGTACGCCGTACAGCTGTTCTACTGGTACGGCCTGGGCGCGCTGTGGTTGATGACGATTCCCTGGCTGATCGCCCTCGGTGGAATCTACTGGCTCAGTCGCCGCTACCACGACCTCCCGGCCTTCAGTCAGCCCGAGATGGTCGGGCAGCGATTTGGAGCCTCGGCTCGTCGCCGCGTGGCGCTGGCGCTCGCCTTCGTGTTTCTTGTCTGGGGAGGCGCCGAGATCTATGTCGCGGCGAACCTGCTGGCGCCCCAGATGGGGATTCCGCGCGAAGCCCTCGTGTTATCGATCGCCCTTGTGGTCGGCATCTACTCCGTCCTCGGCGGATTCCGTGCCGTCATCGACACGGACAAGGTTCAGTACGGAATCGTCGCGCTCTACATCGGCGCGATGGCCTGGCTCGCCCAGCGCGGGCTCACGGCGGTCCGCGCGGAGACTGGAAGCGACGCGGCACCGGCCTCGTTGCTCCTCGAACTCCCGCTCCGCGGAGCACTCTCAGACGCGCCCTGGACCGACCTTCTCGCTGGCGGGCTCGTGACGATCGCGCTCACTTTCGTGGCCTACCTGCCAGGCTGGCTCTTCGAGACCGATCTCTGGCTCCGTGTGCAGGCCGCAAGGGATGCACGAGCGGCGCGCCAGGGCGTTCTGTTCGCCGCAATCAACCTGGTCCTGTTCCCCATGAACGGCGCCGAATTCCCCACGGCGATCGGCAACGACGCCGACGGGATCTTCGCCGCACTGGTGACGACCTACGCGCCGGCGTGGCTCGCGGCCGCCGTAGCCGTTGGCCTGGTAGCCGCCGCGATGAGCACCATCGATACTTGCACACACGTCATTGCGGTTTCGGTCGGCTACGACATGCTGGAGGCCCATCGACGCGAACCTGAAACTGCGCGCCGCTTGTCACGCAACACGACGATCGCAGCGCTGGCCGGCGCCACTCTGTTTGCGCTCGCAACGGAGTCCCTCTGGGACATCTTCTATCTGTCCTCAGGCGTTCTCACGGCCGCGGTCGCGCTTCCCGTGGCCGCAGTTCTCTGGACCTGGGCAACTACGCGCATGGTCGAGTGGTCCACGAGTGCGGGATTCGCGGGAACGATCACGGCCTACTTCCTCGAAACCTATGGCCCGCTGAACGCAGCGGAGCCGGCCTGGCTGGCCGGCTCCGGACTTGGCTTCATTGTTTGGGGCGTCGTCGCAGCTCTCGTCGGTGCGATAGCCGGATGGGCCACCACGCCAACAGCGGCGAAGCTAGTCTGAGTTACTCCGCGGGCTTGCGGAACTTCAGCAGCATGCGATCCGTCTGGTAGCGCGTCTGTCCTTCGAGGCTGTAGACGGTGTAGTCATCGTCATCTCGACGCAGGATGTCGGAGGCCTCGACGTACTCAAAGCCGGCCGCTGCGAAATCGTCGATCACCGTTTGCTCGCCGAGGCGATGCGTTTCCATGTTGTGACCGGACTCTTCGTTCAGACGGACCTCGACCACACCAACCACTCCGCCTGGCTTCATGGCGCGAAAGATCTCGCCCAACTGCACCGGAACGTCCGGGAAGAGGTGATACGCGCGAATGGCGAGCGCAGCGTCCACCGAACCATCCTGCAATTCGGCCACGTCACCGATGAACTGAAAGTTGTAGTCGGAAAGATCACCGCCTACCGCGCGCTCCTGGAACTGCTCTTGCGCGCGCTCGGCAATCACCGTCCCGCTGGTGCCAACCACGGGCGCTACGCGCTCCGCGTTGTAGCCGCCTCCCGCCAGTAGATCGACCACCGTCTGGCCTTCAGCGATCTCGAGGAAAGCGTAGACCTGGTCGGGCATCGAGTACTCGGCGCGCTCGTCGCCCGCCATCCCGTGGCCATCGCCACCATCACCGTCCTCGCCGTCGCCGTGATCTTCACCGCCGTCCTCATCGTGGCCGGCTTCAGCGGCGGTCTCGGACTCGAGCGAGTCGTCGTAGTTGGAGCAGCCGAACGCGAGTGCGGCGACGAACATGAGGACGAGAGCGAGCAAACGGTGGCGCATTGAGAACTCCGTGAGAGGTACGCAGGCTTCCGAGGACCGGAGATGATCCTCCAGGCGACCGAAACTGTAGCCGGCCGACCCCGGCCGTCACAAGTTGCAGCGCCGCGTCAGCTCTCGCCGAAACGCTCCGCCGCCAGGCGCTTCACGCCGCCCAGATCGGTCTTGCCGGTGCCGAGCATCGGGATCTCGGCGACCGTGATGAAGTCGTCCCGCCGCGGTACGAACAGGTTCGGCAGCCCCTGGGTGCCGAACCGCTCGAGCGCCGCCGGCACGTCGTCAACTTCGAGAGTCGTCACCACGATGATGCGTTCGCCCTTCCGTGCATCCGGTACGGAGGTCACCGCGAATGCGCGTTCTTCACCGTCGTGGCACTGCTCCAGTGCCTCCTCGATTACGCCGTGCGGCACCATCTCTCCGGCAATCTTGGAGAATCGGGAGTAGCGGTCGGTGATGCGAAGGAACCCATCTTCATCGAAGACGCCTATGTCTCCGGTGACGTACCAGCCGTCATGGAACGCAGCCTCGGTAAGATCGCCTCGCCCGAGGTAACCCGCCATCACATTCGGCCCGCGCACGATGATCATGCCCTCCTCGCCCGGCGGGAGCGTGGCGTAGGTCTCTGGATCGACCGTGCGGACCGAGACGCCTGGAATCGCCCGTCCCACCGTGCCTCGACGCCAACCCGGCTGATAGAGGCCGGCCGCGCGAAAGTCAGGGACGTTTACCGCGATCACCGGTGAGGTCTCTGTAACACCGTAGCCCTCCATAGGATCGATTCCGAAGTGATCACGGAAGGCATCCGCTACGGGCGCCTGTAGCTTCTCTGCGCCGGCAACGACCAGTCGTAGCGAGCCGAACTGACCCGGGGTGATACGGCGGGTATACAGCGACAGGAACGTCGGCGTAGCGAACATCATCGTCGCGCGGTACTTGCGTACAAGGTCCCCAATCGCCGCCGTGTCGAGCGGATTGGGATGGTAGACCGCGGGCACTCCAACGTTCGCAACCAGCCAGAGCGTCGCCATGTAGCCGAAGGAGTGGAACAGGGGCAACATTCCAAGCAGACAGTCGTCCTTGGTGATCGGCACCACCTGCAAACAAGATCGCAGGTTCGAGTCCACGTTGAAGTGAGTCAGCGGCACACCTTTCGGTTCGCCGGTACTGCCTGAAGAGAAGATGATCGTCGCAAGATCATCCGATTTCACCGGCGCCTCGGCGCCACATGCGCGCTCGACTGTTCGTACCGGCCCCAGAAGGGCTAGCAACATCGCAGAGAGACGGCTGCCTGTGCCGATTTCCTTGGCGAACTCTTCCAGGAACACCGGCTCGACTCCGCCTGGCAACTCGAGTTCCGCCTTCGCGAGGAACACGCCGCTCGTCACCACCGTCTTGAGGCCCGCCTGCCGGGCCGCCGACTCCATCCCAAGCCGACCCGTGGTGAAGTTCAGATTTACCGCGACCCGGCCGGCCAATGCCGCGGCAATATTCACCAGTGCTCCGGCCGACGTGGACGGCAACAGAATCCCGACGTTCCTCTGATCGGCCCAATGGGTGCGCAACGCCCGCGCCAGGGCTATTGCGCCCACAAGAGCCTTGAACCGACTGAGATCACCGCGGGTCGCATCCGCGAACCCGAGCTTCCAGGGTTGTCGTCGGAATCGTCGGATGAAGTTGTGATGCAGCGGCAAGCTCTCCTCTGCACGAGATGTCCAGGCATCGGTACCCAGCTCGCGCACCGCTCGGCGAACGTCGTGCAGGGGCGTGTCCGCCCGAAGCGGGCTGCCGACAGAGATGGTTACCGGGTAAGGGATCCGCGCCGGGATTTTGGTGAAGAAACGCCCGTCTGACCGGGAGAAGATGCTCCCCCACACCTGGTCTAGATATACGGGCACGATCGGCACATTGCGCCCCTTCACGATGCGCTGGAACCCGCGCTGGAACGGCAACATCATCCCTATTCGCGTGATCTGCCCTTCCGGGAACACACAGACCACCTCGCCGCGCTCGATCGCGTCGCCGGCCGCCCGCATCGCCTTGAGTATGAGTTTTGGCCCCGATGATGTTGAGATCGGGATCGCGCCCAGCGAGCGCATGAACGGTCGCAGCAACCAGTGGTTGTAGTACGTCTCGTCGGCCAGAAAACGGATGGGCCGATCAGTAGAGGCCAGCAACAGAAACGCATCGACGAACGAGACGTGGTTCGGCACGAGTAGCGCGCCGCCCTCCTCCGGGATGTTCTCCCCGCCCTCTACCCTCAGCCTGTAGAAGGTGTTGGTCGACAACAGCAGAAAGAACCGCAGCAATGCGTCCGGCAGCAGATAGATCGCCCACACCGTGCCCGCGGCGATCGCCACCGCCGTGCCAACGATCAACCACTGAGTCGAAACTCCGGCTGCTGCCGCTGCCCCGGCGCCAAGCGACCCGATCAGGATGCCAACGTAGCTGAGAATGTTCCCGACGGCGAGCACCGCTCCACGCCGCTCCTCCGGGGCCTGCCACTGCTTGAGCGCGTTGAGCGGAACGTTGAGCAGCCCGGCCGAGAAGCCGAGCAGAGCCAGGAGAGCAACAGTGCCGTAGAAACCGGGAAGCCAGAATCCGAAGACTGCGGCGAACACCGTCATCAGGATTGCGCCGGCGGGCATGAGTCCGAACTCCACGCGATCGCGTGAGAGCCGTCCCGCCGCCACGCTCCCCACCGCGATTCCTGCCATCAGCACACCGAGCGCCACACTCGCGAGTCGCTCGCTCAGGCCGAGACGAGTCGTAACGTAGACCACGACAACCTGGAACAGAACGCTGGCCACCAGCCAGAAAGCCGCGGAGCCAACCACCGCCAGCCACAGCGCTCGGTTAGCCCGAGCCGCGCGCCAGCCCTCGACCACCGTGGTGACCATTCCGCCAGGCGTTCGCGCGGCCGGCACCGTGGGAATCCGCAGGGCCACGACAGCCCCGGCGACGGCGAACGCCATCAGCAGCGCCCCGGCGACCCAGGTAGCGGCACCCACGGCATCGAGCACAAGGCCGCCCGCGACCGTGCCGGCGATGATGGCGAGAGTCGAGTACATCTCGAGCAGACCGTTGCCCATGGACAAGCGCTGGTGCGGCAGCAGTTCCGGGATGATCCCGTACTTGGCTGGCGAGAAGAGCGCGCTCTGGGCGCCCATTGCCGCGAGCACTACCCAGGCCAGACTGCCGCCCGCGGGACTCAGCCAAAGCGCGTACGTCGCCAGGCCCATGAGGCCGAGTTCCACGAACTTCATCGCGACGATCACGTGACGCTTCGAAAACCGATCCGAGAAGACGCCGGCAGGAAACGAGAAGAGGATCAACGGAACCGTCAGTGCGACGGTAGCGAGAGTCGTCTGCCCCTGAGCATCGGCCTCGGTCGCCCCTGGCCCGAGCGCTCGGATTGCCAGGAAGGTAACGATCAGTCGCCATGCGTTGTCGTTGAACGCGCCGAGAAACTGCGTGGTCAGCAGCGCGCCGAAGCCACGACCGTCCTTTCCGGAGGGACCGTTCATTCCAGCGCCTCCGCCAGGAGTTCGATCGGATGTCGCACCGTCGCACCTCCGAGTTCCTTGATCTGCGCGCGACACGAGGTCCCGCACGAAGCTACCTCGGACCGACCTGACCTCTCTCCAGAGATCTGCGCAATCTCCCCGACGAGGCGCTGCCCGAGCTCATGGCTCACAGCGTAGGTGGCGGACTTGTAGCCGTACGAGCCAGCCATGCCACAACACTCCGCGGTCGTCGGGTCGATTCTCACCCCTGGCAGCAAGCCGAGAACGGCCTCGACCGACGCCAACCAGCCCTCTGTCTTTTGCTGGCAGTGTCCGTGCAAGACCACCTGTCGGCCATCGGCCGATTCGGCCGCGCTCGATATCAGAGCTTCGAGTTCACCCGCGCGTTCCGTCAGAAACTCAAAGATATCCTGCACCCGCACGGCGATCAGCGTGGCACCCGAATCGTCCGGCAGCAGGCGTTCCGACTCCGTGACGACGCATGAGACGCACGATGGCTCCAGACCAACGATAGTGAGCCCGGCTTCCGCCAGGGGTTCGAGTAGTCCGAGCAGTTCGCCGGCCTGCCGGGCAGCTCCAGCAAGATCGCCCTGCGACAGCGCGGCGCGGCCACAGCACGATCCCGTCGCCACAATGACGTCATGACCGAGTCTCTCGAGGACGCCCACCGCGGCCTGGCCCGCTGGAACCTCCACATGATCGGTGTGGCAGTCGGCCCACAGGACGAGCGTCTGGGGTCCGAAGTCGACGCGATCGCCCGGATCGCCTGCTCGTAGCACGGTGCCGCCACGGGACACATGCCAGTCGGACACGGTCGTGGGCGGCAACTGGGGCAGTGCACGGCGCCTGTCCAGGCCCGCGGAACGCTCCAGATACCACCGCACGGGAGGCAGATCCGCGAGCCAGCTGGATCCCGGCACGCTGCGCGCTCGCTCGTAGAGCAGTCGCGGCTCCCGCAATAGCGCGGTCATCAAACCGTCGCTGTCTGGCGCCGCGTCCTGCTGGCGGCCCCGGATGTTCGAGTTCATCCACGGGATGTCGATGCGGACGGGACACACCTCTTCGCAGCGCGAACATGTCGAACACATATGCCCGAACTCGGCGGCATCCAGGCCTCGAATCCCCGCCTCCCACGCTGCTCCGATACCGGACTGGTAGGTCTCGCCCCCGAACACGTGCCCGCCCACAGCCTGATACGGCGGGCACACGTTGAGGCACGCTCCGCAGCGGACGCAGTACAGCGCCTCGCGCAGCACGGGATCGTCCCGCATCGCCATACGGCCGTTGTCGAGCAGCACGAGGTCGAAGGTGCGCTCGCCGTCAACCAGTGGTGACCCACCCCAGCCGGGCCCGGTGATGATCGACAGGTACACGCTCAGGATCTGTCCGGTTGCTGACCGCGGCAGCAGTTCCATGAACGGCTGCAGCTCGTGGATCGTAGGCAAGAGCTTCTCGACTCCCGCCAGGGCGACGTGAACCCGCGGCACCTGCGTGCAGAGACGCGCGTTCCCCTCGTTTTCGACGATTGCCAACGCTCCGCTGTCGGCGATCACGAAGTTCGCGCCGGTGATTCCCATGTCGGCCGCCAGGAAATCTGTGCGCAGTCTCTCTCTGGCAAGCTGCGTCAGCGCCTCGGGAGTTTCAGGAACTTCATCCAGTCCAAGTCCTTCACGGAATGTGCGCCGCACCTCATCGAGGCTCTTGTGGAGAATCGGCGCGATGATGTGCGATGGGCGATCATCGTCGAGCTGCGCGATGTACTCCCCCAGATCGGTCTCGCGCACGTGGATCCCGGCATTTTCCAGCGCCGCGTTCAAGTGGACCTCCTCGGAGGTCATGGATTTGGATTTCACCGCGCGCTCACACCCTTCGCGCCGGGCGATCTCCACGATGATCCGGCAGGCCTCGGCGGCGTCCTCGGCCAGATGCACCCGTCCCCCGGTCATCTCGACGGCGCTCTGCACCGTCTCGATCAGTTCGGGCAAGCGTTCGATTGCGCGTTCTTTGATCGCTCGGCTTCGATCGCGCGCAGCTTCGTAGCCGTCGAAGTCGGCCACGGCCTTGCGGCGCATGGAGGCAACGGCCCGAGTGGCCGGGCCGACGGCGCTCTGGATCGACGGATCCGTGAGCGCCGCTTCGATCTCTGCGTCGAAATCGCGCCGGTCACTGCTCATCCAGGCTCTCCCACAACGAGCACCTCGAGTGCGTTCGGACCATGCACACCTGTCACCAGCTGCATCGCAATGTCCGCGGTCTTCGACGGCCCGCTAATCCAGACCCAGTTCTTCTTGCCCTTGGCGAACTGTTCGGCGAAACGCGGGAAGGCTGCCGAAAGTTCTGGCTCGATATCTGCTTCGCGCACGAGAGCAATGTGGACACGAGGCAGCGCCGCCGCCAGTCCCCAACCGCCTGGCTCCCCGCCGACCAGCAGCGTGCCGGATCGGGCCACCGCGAGTTCCGCGCAGGTGAGTCCAACTGTGAGCTCGCCGGCGTCGCCCGCATCCGCAACATCAACGAGCGACACACCTCGCGCACTCAGAGCCAATGGCAAGCCCAGTGAACTGATGAGAGGGTCGGGCTCAAACAGCAAGCGTCGAGTCTCCGAATGCGCCCGGACGATCTCCTCGATCGCATCGGCCGCCGCCGCCGTGTCTGCGACATGACGCGAACGCCCGCCCAGACCCGTCAGGGCATCGGCGAATTGCTGTGCGGGGGGCTGTGCGGACTGCGGCATGGGCCTAACATTGATCAGCGTCCGCCCTGAGGTCAAACGCATCCAGGGTGCGCCCCGCTCCGAAGACCCTGTCAGGAGGAACCATGCGAATACTCATCACTGGAGCCACGGGGTTCATCGGATCTCGTCTCACACGCGACTTGACGGCCGAGGGACACGAGATCTGGGCCCTCTCGCGTGGCGGCGACAGCGCCCTGCAACGCGTACCCGAGATCAAACAGGCGTTCGCGTGGAATCCGCGTATCGAGGCCGCGCCAGCCGAGGCCTTTGAGGGTGTGGAGGCTGTGGTGCACCTCGCGGGCGAGTCTGTGGCGGGCCGTTGGGGCGCCGCGCACCGCGAAGCGATCGAGCAGAGCAGGACCCAAGGCACCCGCAACCTGGTTGCCGGGATGGCCGCTGTGGAGGCCCGACCGCGAATCCTCGCCTCATCGAGCGCCATCGGCTACTACGGCGACCGCGGCGACGATCTCCTCGACGAGTCCTCCTCACCCGGCTCGGACTTCCTGGCCGAGGTCGGCAAGGGGTGGGAGTCGGCAGCTCGCGAAGCCGAGTCACTCGGTGTCACCGTGGTGCGATTCAGGACCGGAGTCGTTCTGGGCAACGGCGGCGGGGCCATGAAGGAGATGCTGCTGCCTGCGAAGCTCGGACTCGGCGGCCCGCTGGGCTCGGGTAGGCAATGGTGGTCCTGGGTGCATCTCGACGATGCGGTGGGTGTGATCAAGCACGCCATCCAACAGGAAGCTCACTGCGTACTCAACAACACCGCCCCCGAGCCGGTCCGGCAACGCGATTTCGCCCGCACGATGGGCAAGGTGCTCAGGCGACCCGCTTTCGCCCCGGCACCGGCCTTCATGCTGCGCCTCATCCTGGGCGGGTTCGCGAACGAACTCCTGACCAGCAAGAGAGTCATCCCCGAGGCCACCCGGGCCAGCGGATACCAGTTCCGCTTCCCCACCCTCGAAGCCGCGCTCCGCGACCTGCTGGGCTAGTGCCGGCGCCAGGTCGAGTGCCCGCTAGAAGTCGGTAGTATTCCGGGGCCGATGCATGTCGCGCCGAACTTCCCCCGGAAACTGGTCGTGAGCGTTCAAACCCTCGAATCCCGGTCGCTGTCTAAGTATTCGAGACAGCAAAACTTCTTTTCGGGATCAAGATGCAGGCATTCGCAACAGGCAGCATGGCTTTGAATCGCGCCGAAGCCGCTGAACTCGCAACTCGCGCCGCAAGTGGCGACACGACCGCGTTCGAGGCGCTCTACAGCGCCAACGTGGGTCGTATCTACGCTCTGTGCCTGCGTATGACTTCCAACGTCGCGGAAGCCGAGGAGCTCACCCAGGAGGCGTTTATTCGCGCCTGGCAGAAACTCGACACCTTCCGCGGCACGGCAAACTTCTCCACCTGGATGCACCGAGTCGCCGCTAACGTGGTGCTCAGTCGCCGCCGCAAGTACGCCCGCGAGCGCGAGCGCACGGTGCACCAGGAAGACCTGTCGTACCACGCCTCGGTCGGAGATCGCACCAATCGCAGCGCCACGGTGGATCTCGACGAGGCCATCGCCAAGCTCCCCGAGCGAGCGCGCGAGGTATTCGTTCTCTACGACATCGAAGGCTACCAACATCAAGAGATTGCGGACCTGATGGGTATCGCTCCTGGAACCTGCAAGGCGCAGCTGCACCGTGCACGCCAGCTCCTGCAGGAGGCACTGAACCATGACGCATGACGAACTGAACGACGAAATCAAGAATCGCCTCGACGAACTACCTCGCGAGATTCAGCCGGAGCGGAACCTCTGGTCTGATATCGAGACGGCTATCGCCGACAGCAAGATCATGCGCCCGGACTTCAAGTCCGAGCGTGTGACGCCCCCTGCCGGCAAGGCGACGGTTATCGAGCGCGCAGCGGTGAACTGGCAACGTGTCGGTGTGATTGCTGCGGCCGCAATGCTGCTCGTCGCATTCTCTTCAGGCATCACGGCGTACCTGGTACGCGTACCGGCGGTGCCAGCTGACGGGATCGTCGAGCCCCAGCGCACCGAGTTCGAGACCGTGGCCTGGGAAGGTTTCCTCGCCGCCGAGCGTTCGTACCAGTCCGTTACGGACGAGCTGCTCGCTGAACTCGATGCTCAGCGCGAAGAACTCCTGCCGGAAACCGTTGAGATCGTGGAGGAGAACCTCCGATTGATCGACGACGCAATCACTCGGGCCCGTGAGGCGCTCGAACTCGACCCGGCCAATACGCGACTCGTGAACAAGCTGACTGGAATGTATCGAACCAAAGTGGAGTTCCTGGAAGGCATGAGCCGCCTCTAGGCGACGCGTCCAGGGATTCCTTTGAACTACGAATGAATGGAGCCAACGTCATGAAATCACGGCACAAGCACATGCTGGCCGCGCTCGTCTCGGCAGCCGTCCTGACCAGCTCGGGCACGGCACTCGCGCAGCAACAGGTGGACGACCGCCGCACGGTCTCCGCGAATGTCCAAGTCGAGATCGAGGACATCATCGTCGGCAGTGTGCGCGTGATCGGCACCGACAGCAACGAAATGACGGTAACCGGTACGATCGGACCGGATGTCGACGAATTCGTCATCGAGGGCGGCCCGGAGTACGTAGAGATCTACGTCGAGTTCGAAGACTGGGACGACGATCACAACGATGGCAACCGCCGCCGCTGGCGCGGGCGTGAACGCCACGACGTGGACGTTGACCTCGAGATCCACGTCCCGCGTGGGGCAACGCTCGACATTGAAGGTGTCACCGCCTCGTTCACTGTCGAGAACGTCGACGGCAACATCGAAATCGAGTCGGTCACCGGTGACATCGTCTACTCGGGCAACGCGTCGATGATCGAGCTCAACAACGTAACCGGCTCGGTTACCGCGACGGCCGGCAATCCGATGGAAGTCGATATCGAGAGCGTCAACGGCCACGTCACCTACACGGGGAGTGTCGGACCTCAGGGCGAGATCAGCATCGAGAACGTGAATGGATCGATCGATCTGTTCGTGCCGGGCAGCATCGACGCCACCTTCTATATCGAGACGATGATGGGCGGGATCGAGAACGATTTCGGTCAGGAGCCAGAGCGCGAGAGCCGCTGGGTTCCCTCGCAGGAGCTACGGTTCAGGAATGGCTCCGGCAGCGGCGAAGTCCACGTGGAAACCCTGCAGGGCGGAGTCAACATCCGGCGCCAGTAGAGCCACGGCAGCACGGTACGGCAACGAGCCGGGAGTCCTCAGGGCTCCCGGCTTTTGCTTGGCCCCTACCCGACCTCGCCCTTGATGACGCGTACGCGACGCAAGAGCATGTTGGTCAGGTAGAACACCAGCGCGATAACGGCGAGTAGCGGCCAGAGGCGCGTAGGCCGCACCACCGTTTGGTCACCCGCGTCGAGCACCGCATCGACGCTCGCGTCGTAGGCGCCGGCCGTTGTTTCCGCGAGCCACTGGAGCCGCGCCACGTCCGGCGGTAGGTACCGATCTTCTGCATTGGGTGCCGGCAGCAGATGACGCTCGATTGAGGTGTCGTCGCCGCTCCAACGGATGGCCGCCTCGGCCTCAGCAGCAAGAGGCGTGCGGGCCTCGTACGTTCCTGGTGCGATCTGGTGGAGACTGATCTCCAGTTCCTCACCGCCAACATCCACGGTCACGGTCGGCCGCTCCGAATTGCGGAACTGCCCGCGGCTGTCGAGCAGACCGAGAGTCACCCGAGCCTCGCGGTCCTCACGGACGACCTCGAAGCGCGGCTCGCGGAAATCCTCTACACGGGCGGCTTCGCGCACGAGCTGGGTCCACAACTTGCCGAAGCCATCCCACTCAAGCCAGTCCGAGGCCCAGCGATTCTTGGCATCGGAGGCGAAGAAAACCGCCTGGCCGAGCCCGTACTGCCAGCGGGCCAGGATGGGATCTGGCTCGTCAGCGCCGCTATCCATCACGATTTCGGCGTTGTCTTTGGGCATTGTCCGGACGTACCCAGCCAGTTCCGGCATGTCTTCGCGCGTAATCCCGGCGAAGGCCTCCACCGTCTTGGTCCAGGCCGGCACGAAGGGCTCGTCTTCCTCGAGAGTGATGCCCTGAGCCATCTGGGTCTCATCCACGAAGATCTCTGGTACGCGGCTTGGATCCGAGATGAAGTAGCTGCGCCCGCCGCCCCAGTCGGCGATGGAGCCCAACAGGTCCCGATCCGCCTTGTCGCCCACAGCGACAGCGGAGACAGTGATCTCGTCCTCGCGCATCTGCGTCACGAGCGTCTCGTAGTCGTCCTCGTAGGTCTTGCCATCGGACAGCAGGATGACGTGTTTGACCTCTGCATCCGTGTTCTGGAGCGCGAGATAGACGTCTTCCAACGCCGGATAGATGTTCGTCGGCGAACTCGCTTCGATACTCGCAATCCGTTCGTTGATGCGATCACGAGTCCGCGCCAGTTGGACCGGCACGGGCCAGTAGAAGTGGTAGTCGAATGCCAACAGCCCGAACTGCTGTTCATCTTCGAGCAGCGCGACGGCTGCCTTGCTGGCTTCCTTCGCCATCGCCATCTTGTCGCCGACCATGCTGTACGACTTGTCGAGCGCGATGACCAGAGCCAGATCCTTCGGCTCCCGCTCCGCCTTGAACCAGACAGGCATCGTGCGCTCGATCGCCGTGTCCTGATAGCCCTCTTCACCGAAAACCGACTCCCCGCCAACGACGATCAAGCCGCCGCCGAAGGTGGAGACCCAACTCTCCAGCGAGATCATCGCTCCGCGGTCGATCATCCGAGCATCGACATCGCTGAGTATTACGGCGTCAAAGTCCTCGTAGCCGAGCGCGCTCGTCGGGAGATTGAACGGCGCGGCGGTGACGATGTCGAAGCCGCCTTCCGCAAGCGCGGTGAGTAGGTAGGCATTGCGATCCGGAACGCCTTCTACAAAGAGAACTCGAACCTTGGGCCGGGCAACCGTTGAGGCTCGGCCAACGTTGTTCTCGGTCACCGGATCGCCATCCAGGACCAGAGTCACATCAAGGTCGGCCACGCCCGCGTCATCCACGATCGGCAGCAGCACGATGTCCTGTACCCCACCGGTGAGATCGACGTCTTCGGACAGGAGCAAGAGATCACGCGTAGTAACACGCAGGGTCGCGGGCGTCGGGTTCCGCGAGAACACGCGCACGGTCATCTCGAACGGCGCGCCAGCCGTTACAGACGCCGGGGTCGTTGCCGAGTCGATCCAGGCGCCGTCGCCGCCGCGTGCGGCCGCCGGGCGCGTAAAAAATCGCACGCCATCGAGCGCGAGCCGTTCGACCGCCGCGTCCAGGTCACCAGAATTGTCGCGACCGTCAGTGAGCACAACGACGCGGGGCACGTGGTGGGGCGGGAGAGCCGCCACAGCACGATCAAGCGCGCCAGCAAGATCGGTCGCCGACCGATCGACCGCGCCAGCCACAGCTCCGTCCGACACGCGGAGAGTGCGGAAGGCGTCCGGGTCCTCGGCGCTCACGACGTTGTCGCCGAAGGCCACGAAACGCGTACTGTCCCCATCTCCCTGTTCGACGGCGTCTTCAACCCAGCGGATGCCCTCTTCAATGGCGCGCGGATCGATGCTCTGCGAGACGTCGAGAACATAGGCAACAGCCAACCACGAGCCAGCGTTGGACAGCACGGGCTGCGCCATGGCCAGAACGGCCGCAACGAAGGCGATGATCCGCGCTCCCACCATCAGATCGACCTGGCGCGGATGGAACTCGATGAGGCTCGTGCGACGAGCCCACCAGAGCAGCAAGACGCCCGGTAGCAGGAACAGCGGCCAGGTATGGGTGAGCGAAAGACTCATACCGTGATCCGACGGTGATAGGTAAGGCCTTCCAGAAGCAGCAGAACCGCTGCGACCGCGAGTAGGACCGGCCACAACGATCGAGCTGCCGGCGGCGAATCGAGTTCTGCGTCGGACCCTTCGAATATCGAAGCGTTCACGGCCGATCGGCCGCGACCGTCGAGGCGGGCAGCGTACGGCACTGCGCGTCCGCCACTTGAGGCCATGTAAAGACCCGGCCTGTTGATCTCGAACACTGTCCTGTCTCCAATCGCCCGGGCGTCCACGCGCTCTCCGCTATTTACTTCCGTCACGGAGGCATTGGGAATCTCCACCGCCACGGTACCGAGCCCGACCGACTGTGCGGGCGCGTCATCACGCAACCATTCCACAAGGTTGGTGGCAAGGATTGGGTAGCTCACCGACTGCGCCAAATCGGTTTCGTCGAGAGCAAACGTGAACAGCAGCCAGCGAACCGGCTGCAGCCCCGTGACGATCAGTGGCACCTCGGGCGTACCGGCGAGAACGATGGCATCAAGCGGATCGACAACAGTCGCCCGCGCGATTGCCACATCGTGCAGGTCGACGTAGCGAAGCAGAGGCGCGTCTCCGTCGAAGGGGAACCCGCCGACATCGGTCGCTTCGCCCGACTGAGCAGGCAACCAGGACACCGTCGAGGGCGCGATTACAACCGCGTCGCGCTGGGGCACCGCCTGGGGTGCCCAGCCCTCGAAGAGAAACGCGTCCACGGCCGCAAGGTCCACCGTCGGGTAGTCCGCCGGCGTGATCGTTGTCAGGTCCAGGTGAGGGACAGCGCCGAGCACCTGATTCAGGCCACCAGTTTCTGTGACGTACGTGAGACGCACATCGGACGTTCGCGGGAGCCAGACATGCGCCTGATCGTCCATCGGATAGCCATCACCGTCGACACTTGCCTCTGCCCTGAGCGGCCCGCCCTCGAGGGGCGTGAGGTCGAATGTGTTCCGATAGAGACCACCCGGCTGCAGATCGACGGGGCGGCGGAACTGAACGCCCGACCTGTCGCGCAGCGTGATGGTCACGGTCTGCGGGTCGTTCGAGAAGTTGCCAACTTCGAGGAATGCCTCGTAACGGTACGGATCGGTAGGTTGAGGTCGAATCTCGAACGCCGTCACGCCGGCATTGGTAACGGACTCGTAGACCCCCACCACCCGGACCGACGCCGGCACGGAGGCCGCGCCCACGCCGTCCGTGAGCAGCCACGTCTGGACGCCTTCGTCGGCCAACGGCAACTGCAGATTGCGGGCGGTCGGCTGGATATCAACGAGCGCGTCGCGAACCGCGTCACGATCGCGCGTTGCCGTGGCGACTACAGTCCCCATCGCGTCGAACACCGTGAAGCGATCGGCCGAAGATCCGCCCGCCAGAAGTTCGCCGGCCCGGTCCAACGCGTGGGCAAGCCGCGTGCGTCCGTCGCTCATGACTGCCGCCATGGTCGGACGATTATCCACAACAAGCTGAATGTCGCGGGGCTCGCGGCCGGAGCGCCCCATCTCGGCCTCGCCAAATGCCGCCGCGAGCGACAGACCGATAGCGAGTGCGATCAAGAGCGAGATCAGGCGCCGGAGCCATTCAACGAGCGATCGCCGCTTCTTGCGCTCGAGCACTCGCTCCCAGAGAAGCGATGAAGACACGAGCGCACGGCGGTGCTGGATGCGCAGAAAAAAGATCACGAGAATCGCGGTAGCCGTAGCGCCCAGCAGCGCCCAGCCCATCGCTTGCGACATGCCCAGGAAAGTCATGACAGGAACCGCCCGGATCGCATGACCTGCATGATGAGGTCCTCAAACGGGAAATTCGTGATCGTGCGCATGTAGCCGAAGCCGTAGAGCGTGCAGTAGCGTTCGATCTCTTCGCAGTACTCGTCGAAGACGTCACAGTAGGCGCTGAGCAGCGCCGGTGTGATGGTGATGTCCTGATTCCACTCGGTCTCGGAATCCACGAGCGTGATCTCGCCGTTCAGCGGTGGCACGGCGTCCTCGGGCGTCACCACGTGAACAGCCAACAGGTCCTGGCGCTGATACCGGACGATATCGAACGAGTGCCCGACCCCATGCGGGTCGAAGAAGTCCGAGATCACCACGGTGATGCCGCGCCGGCGGCTTGCGCCGAAGAACCGATGAAACGCTCGGCCCGCGTGGGTCTCGTGACTCGAAGATACGCCGTTCAAGAAGCGAAAGATGTTGAAGATCTGACTCTTGGTGCGCTGCGCCGGGAGCTCCTCGATGACGCCGTCGGCGTAAACGACCATGTGAACCTTGTCGAGATTCGACAAGCCGACGTAGGCCAATGCCGCCGCGACGCGCTTTGCGTAGTCGAGCTTGCGCTTCCCCATCGACTTGCTGGCATCCACGAAGATGTAGACCGGCAGATCGGTCTCTTCCTCGAAGAGTCGCAGGATGAGTCGGTCGAGACGCATGTACGCGCGCCAGTCGACGGCCCGGAAGTCGTCGCCGGGAACGTAGCCGCGGTAATCAGCGAACTCGATCCCGGAGCCGACCTTCTTGGCCCGACGTTCGGCTTTGAATTGACCCGCGAGCAGGCGTTTGGACACCACGCTCAGGAGTTCGAGCTTACGCAGGAACTCCTCATCAAACGGCCCGGCGTCGTGCCGGTCCGCCGCGGTTTTTGCGGCAGTGCTCATCGTCCGTACCCTGGGGCGCTAGTTCTCGCGCGGGCCGGGGAGGTTGTCGAGAATCGCCTGCAGAATCGTGTCGGGGTCGACGCGGTCGGCCTCCCCCTCGAAGTTCAGCAGGACGCGATGCCGCAAGGCCGGCAACGCCACGCGCCGGACGTCCTCGGCGGACACATGGACGCGATCGTCCATGAGGGCACGAATCTTCCCGGCCAGGACCAGTGCCTGGATTGCACGCGGCCCGGCGCCGTAGCGCACGTAGCGACGTGTCTCGTCCACCGCTTCATCGAAATCAGGGTGCGTCGCCAGTACGAGGCGGATCGCGTAGTCCTGAATCGGCCGCGCGATCGGCACCGAGCGGACCGTAGACCGCATCTCGAGAATCTCATCACCCGTCAGCACCGTGCCGACCTCTGGTGATTCGACCTGTGTCGTGCGATCCATGATGTCGTGCAGATCGTCCACCGACGGGAAGTCGAGCTTCAGCTTGAACAGGAACCGATCCAGCTGCGCTTCCGGCAGAGGGTAGGTCCCCTCCATCTCGAGCGGGTTCTGGGTAGCGAGCACGAAGAACGGCTGGTCGAGCATGAACGTGTCGTTGCCCACCGACACGCTGCCTTCCTGCATCGCCTCTAGAAGTGCCGACTGCGTCTTCGGGGTAGCGCGATTGATCTCGTCCGCCAAGACGATTTGCGCGAAGATCGGCCCACGCTGGAAATCAAGATAGCGGTCACCCTCTGCATTCTCGTGCACGACGTTCGTGCCGATGATGTCGGCAGGCATCAGATCGGGCGTGAACTGGATCCGATGGAAATCCAGATGCAAGACGTCGGCGAGGGTGTGCACCAACTTGGTCTTCCCGAGCCCGGGAATCCCTTCGAGCAGCGCGTGGCCACCGGCCAACATCGCAATCAAGATACCTTCGATGACATCGTCGTTTCCGACAATGACTTTGCCAATCTCATTCTGTACGCGGCTGAACCGGTCTTGAAAGGTCCCGATTTGCTGCTCGGCTTCGATCATGGGCGTTCGCCTTCTTCTTCGTCTTTCTGGTTGTCCAGTTCGCGCTGCGCTTTGAAATAGGCGAGCACCAACTGCCGGTATTCCCAAGGAACGGATGCAGACTGGAGGAGGTCCTGAAGCGCGGCTTCGTCTGGACGAGCGACGTCGCGGAACTCAATCCGCGACTGCTCGGCCTTGGTTACCAGCTCTTCCTTCTCCTCTTCCTCGGGCTCCTCGGGATCCTCAGGAGGATCCTCCGCGGCCAGTAGCTCGCGCTGGAGTTGAACCTCCAGCGTCTCGAGTTCGCCCAACTCAAGATCGAGTTCCTCACCACCGTCACGTGTCGCGTGCCCGACTTCCTCCTCGCCGAGCTCCATCTGCTCTATCTCTTCTCCGCCTTCCTGCAAGAAAACTTCTTCGCCAGCGGGCAGAGTTTGACCACTCTCTTCGGTTGACTCGCCCTGGCCGTCTTGCTGGCTCTGGTTGGGGTCGGGTTCCTGTTCGCCCTCGGACTCGGGCAGATCTTCAGGGTTGTCGACCTGCATCTCCTGCGGCTCGCCTTCCTGCTCGCCCTGGTCCCCTTCCTCTGCCTCCATGAACGATCCCTCGGGATCCTCGGGTGGCTCTTCGCCCTCGCCTTCCGGCTGCTGTTCCTCGAGAGCATTCTGGCCCTCGGCATCTTCGGAGTCGGGCTCGGGCAGCATGAGACGATCCTCGCGGGCCTGGTCCTCAAGAGGATCCGGCTCGCGTTCGGTGGTCTCTTCAAGCTCGGCGACGAGTTCGCCGCTGTCATCCTGCCCCAGTTCCGCGGCCAACTCCCCGAGCCGGTCCACCATGGGTTCGAAGACTCGCGGCACGGGCAAGAGGAGCAAAGCCGCCGCACCCATGGCGCAGCCAAACACCACGCCCAATCGTTGTGGGCGTCGATTCGGAACGATCTCGCGCGGGTTCACACCAGCCGCCGTTTCGCCCGCTCGCCCCAGATGAAGGTCGACTAGTCCTCCTTCTTCCGGATGGCGCTCGAACCAGTAGGCCGACGTCAACTCGTCGAAGAGCCCGTCGCCCTCGTCCGCGCTGCGCGCGGCACGCCAGAGCGGATACGCGGCACGCATTCGCGTCACCGCCCGGACAACCGCTGCCACCACCAACGGCACGAGCCAGAACCAGCTCACACTCCAGGCGCTTGGCAGAGTGGCATTCCAGAGCGACAGGAGCAGTGTCCCAGCACCGATGAGCAAGGCAGCGTCGGCGACCTCCTGCTTGAACGCATTGCTGCGCACGCGCGCGCGCAGCGCACGTAGCAAAGGGGTCACTGAGTGGTGCTCGGACATGAGACTTCCGGGGCGATGGCCGGACAAAGTGGCGTAAACCGTAGCATAACGAGGCATGTCGTTCGGATTCACGTCGGGAGCCTCGCCGAGGCCGTGTGCGCGGGCCGGCGCGGGCATCGCGCGGATGTCGAAGAAGGCGACAAAGCATTTGCAGGGCATGGTCGAATGGGGCACATTTTCGGTGCCCTGAAACTCCTCCCGGACCTCTTCCATATGCGCATCGTTCGTCGCCTTCAGCTCACCGCGACCCTCGCGCTGGCCACTACCGTCGTGGCCTGCTCCGCGCCACCGCCTGCCAGCGTACTCTGGGACGAACTGCTTCCGGTGTCGGGAACGTTCCGGGGCACCGATCTGATCAGCCGCGCCGCCCCTGAATCGCTCAAGGCACTCGGCAAGGGCTGGACCATCGACACGGACACAACGATCGATCGCGGCTTCTGGGCGATTGGGCTCGAAGCTCAGCTCGACATGGTGGTGGTCCGCGATGGCGACCACGAACTCGTCTTCGACGTGATGCCGCCCGATGGGATGCAGAGCCAGTTGCTGAGTCTCCGAGTCAACGGCGCGCTGATGGAACCCGTCGCGCTTGGGCCTGGGTGGAGCCGACAGGCCGTGCTCCTTCCCGAAGATGCGGTGATTCGGGGCCACAACCGCGTCGAGCTCACTTTCCGCGGTGTATCGCGACCTAGCGACCTCGACCCGAACAACAACGACGACCGGCCGCTGGCGGCGCGCTTTCGCTTCTTGCAGCTGTTGCCGGTCGGCGCCGATCGGGCGCTCGGCGAAGACGATCCCGACGCTGTGGCCTCGGGCTCCACCCCGGCGCCGACAGAGACACTGCCGATTCCCGACTCACCGCGCGTCGCCCACACATGGAATCCCACTTCGCTCGAGACCGATACGGGTACTCAGCTCGTCTTCGAAGCCGACAGCATCGTCCAGTTCGCGCTTGCGGTCCCCGAAGAGGCCAGGCTGGTGGGACAGGCGACTGTCGTTGCCGAGAGCGGCGAACGCGTGGCCTGGGTTGCCGACGCCATCGACGCCGACGGCGTCGTGCACGAGCTCGGACGCGGAGGCGCCGGATCGCTTAACGCGGATCTCGGCGCGTTCGCCGGGCAGCACACTCTCCTGCGGCTCCGCACCATCGGTTCGCGTCGCGCAGCGGTTGTCTGGGAAGGCCTCGGCCTGAGTGATCCTCAAGGCGAGTTCGACAGGGCGGCACTGACTCCGCCTGCCCCGCCGGCCGTGGCGCGAAGCGGCCGTTTCACCGACGCCAACGTCGTGATCGTGATGCTGGACGCGCTCCGGCCGGACTTCATCACCACCTATCGCGGTATCGCACCCACGCCAGCGATCGACGCGCTGGCGCTCGACGGGACGCGATTCGAGGACGCCCGGGCCGTTGCCCCGTGGACGAATCAGTCCGTGTATTCCCTGCTCACCGGCCGCTACCCAGAAGGTCATGGAGTCGCAGGGTGGCGCGACGCGCCAGCTCGAGACCTCAGAACACTGTTTCAGACCGCCTATGCGGCCGGCTACCACACGGCGCTGTGGAGTGAACACCCGCTCTATCGGCTGGCGCGCGCGCTGCGCTACGACCTTGACAGCTATATCGACACGAGGCCTCGGCTCCGCGAGGAGATGCGCGAATATCTCAACCAGACGTCGGTGATGACCGAGGACGACGGTCGCGTCGACGTCTTCCGCAACGACAAGCCGAACTTCGTCATGTACCACCTGCTCCCGCCGCACGCTCCTTATGAGCCAGATCCGGACGGCATTGGTTGGGGTGGCCCGTCACCACGCTGGGCCGATTCGATGAACAAGGGGTTCAGGACCGACCTCGACATCACACCCGCCTCACTGCAGGGCTTCTCCCGGCACGTCGGCGACAATCCACCGGATCAAGCCGACATCGACTACGTGACGGCGCGATACCAGGACAACATCCGGTACGCGGATGAACTCGTCGGAAAGATCGTCGACGGCCTCAAACGCTCCGGCCGCTACGACGACACCATGATCATCCTGCTCTCAGATCACGGCGAGGCCTTCTACGAGCACGGGCACTTCCTGCACACCTGGCCGCTGTACGACGAGATGCTGCGGATCCCGTTGGTGATCAAGTGGCCCGAATCTGACGACACCTACCAGCGAGCGGTGACGCGCCCCGTCACCACGGTAGACATCGCACCCACCGTCCTCGACGCTCTGGGGATGGCCGACGAGGACCCCGGATACCAGGGAGAGAGCCTCCTACCGCTCGTGTTCGACGGGTTCTTTCCATCCCGCGCGGTATACGCATCGACGGTGGGCGTGGCCAACGGAGCCGGCGACGACGAGCCGCTCGCTCCGATGACGAGTCTCATCGAGATGCCCTACAAGGTCATCCACGACAAGCGTTCAGGGCACCTGGAACTCTACGACCTGGAAAGCGACCCGGGCGAACTCATCGACCTCGCCGGCTCGCAGCCGTTGCTCGCGCAGCAGATGTTCCAGGCCCTGCTGCTGCAAGAGCTTGCCAACGTGGCGCTCAACACCGGCGCGGACCCCGCGGAGATCGAGACGGAGATGGACCCCGAGCTAGTAGAGCGCCTGTGCAGCCTGGGCTACATCCGGTGCTAGCCAGCGTACGGCGCTACGGCGCTATATCCGCCCGGTAGCTACGAAGGAACACCAGTATCGACGCCGCTTCGATCATGTCGGCGGCGTCATACTCCACTGCGTGGGCGTCGATGCGATCGAACCACGGCAGATAGGCCAGCAGCTGGCTGGGTTGGTAGTGCTTGAAGCGCACCGTGACCCGCACCGGACTGCTCACGACATAGGGCTGCGCTCGCCCCAGGTTCCGGACGGCGCGCTCCGCGGCGTCACGAATCACGCGTTGTCCGGCGGCTGGCGTGAGCGTTGTCGCGGAGTGGAACGAATGGGCCCACTTCACCACCGCCTCCTCGAAACCGGCGCCGAGTGAAGCTCGCGCTTCAGCAATCGTGGCGTCGTCGCCGGAAATCGCGATGACAGGCACCCCAAGCGCCCCGGCCACTGCGGCGTTCCACACGGTCTCGTTGGACGAGTGATCGTTGATTCGGATGTCGGTCAGGGTTGCGCTCGACATGGTGTGCGCGCGAACACCCTCCGGATTGGTAGTACCGGCGTGGTAGCCAATGAAGATCGCGCCGTCAAACGACTCGTCAAGGCCCGCCATCATCGTGAGATCCCGTGGCCACGACCGCACTATCTTGATGTCGTCGGGCAGCATCTCGAGTACGAGATTCTGTCCGTTGCCGTGCGAGTCGGAGACGAGGATCTCGCCAGCACCGGCAGCGCGCGCCCCCTCGATTGCAGCCAGCACCTCTTCAGTCATGAAGCGGCGGAAGCGTTCGTACTCGAAGCCACCGGGACCGAGTTGTTCGCCGGTGACAGCGCCCGTCACACCTTCCAGATCCGCGGAGATGTAGATCTTCGGGCCATTCTGTGGTGAAGCGTCGACCCCGGCGGCCAGGGAGCCGCCGATCATCACCGCCACCAGCAATAGAAGTCCACAACGCGATCGGTTCATCTCGCTTCTCCGTTCTGCCCTGGGGGTCTCACCGTGCACGGCCGCCACGGCCCAGGACTGTCATCGCCGTGGCGCGGCCCAGATGTTAACTTTGTTTCACCGCGTATCGCCCCGTACTCATGACGATGCGCCCGGTGCGCCCCTCTCCGAGCGCCGGCGTACCAAACCCCGCAAGAGCACCGATGAGCCCGAAGACTACCCGTCTAGCCTTCACTTTGTTCCTGGCCGCGCTCGCCTTTCCGTTGTCGGCGCAAACGCCTGCCGAAGGCACGATCACCGTGCGCGTGAGCGATCGCGATGGCGCTGCGCTTTCAGGCCTATCGGTGCAGCTGCTCGGCCCTTCCAGGCAGGTAGTGCGCGAAGACGACACCGATGAGATGGGCGTGGCCACTCTGGAGGCCATGCCGCGCGGCACGTACGAGCTACGGGTATTGAGCACTCTCTACTCGGACGTCTACCAAGTGGTCGAACTGTCCGCCCCCACGCTCGAGGTCATCGTGGTCATGTTCGCGACGGGCGTCGAAGAGCGCGTCACAGTGACCGCGTCGCGCGGCGCGGTACTGGCGGAGAACAAGATCCCGGCCACAGTGCGATCGCTCGATGAGGCGCAACTCCGAGCGCGAGCCACCGACCTGCTGCCACGCATGCTCGACGAGGAGCCGGGAATTCTCACGCAGCAGACAACCCCGGGACAAGGCTCGCCCATCCTCCGCGGCCAGAGCGCCCAAGCAGTGCTCTACCTCCTCGACGGCGTGCGCTACAACAACGCTACCTACCGCGCGGGCAATACTCAGTACCTCGCCTGGATCCCGGATGTCGGCGTTGAGTCCGTCGAGACATTGCTAGGCCCAGCCGGCGTGAACTACGGGTCGGACGCGCTCGGCGGCGCGATCAACGTACTCACAAAGCCAACACCTGCATTCACGGCGCCGGGCGCATCGCGGATGAGCGGCGGTGTCCGAGCATTTGGCGAGTCAGCCTCGAGCGGTGGCGGCATGCACGCCACGGTTGGCGGTAGCGGCAACTCGGTGGGCGGGTTCGTCTCTGGTTCGCTCACTCGACACAGCAACATTCGCACCGGCGGCGCGCGCGACTCGCATCATTCGACCGTCCGCTTTCTGGGCTTCACCGACGATCAGGTGACAGATGCGTTCGGCAGCCGTCTCGTCGATACGGGCTACGGCCAGGGTGGGCTCGTGGCCAAGGGCAGCCTGCGTACGGATGCAACCAGCTCGCTGGACGCCTTCTTCACCCGTTCAGAACAACACGATGTGCGCCGCTATGACCGACTCCTCGGCGGCGACGGGCGCGTACGCGCCGAGTTCACCCCACAGCGCCTCACGTTCGGCTACGTCCGCTACGAGAAGTTCTTCAACAACACGTTCGTTGAAGCCAAGGTGTCGTTGAACACGCAGACTGACGGCCGGATCGACCAGCGCCGACCCACCAGCACACTACGTGAGGAACGCAATTCCGACACGGTGTGGGGCCTCGACTTCAGCGGATCTCATACCTTCGGCCGGCATCTCGTGACCGCGGGCGTCGACTTCTATCGCGACAATGTAGACGCGAGCAGGACCGAGATTCGCGACTCCGGCGAAACCGCGGTTCGGCCCCGCATTCCGAATGGTGCCACCTACCAATCGTTCGGATTCTTTGTGCTCGACGAGTTCACCGCTATGGACGGGCGGCTGCGGCTCTCCGGCGGACTCCGGTACTCGGGATTCAAGTATCGGGCGCTGGCCGCCGACAACATCATCGACGGCGAGCCTGTGGTGCCGGACACGCGCTCGGACTTCACCGACCTGACCTTCAACCTCGGGGTCAACTACAACATCACAGACGCCATCGGCGTCTGGGGACGTCTCGCGCGCGGCTTCCGCGCACCGTCGATCTTCGACTTCGGAGAGATCGGCCTCACAGGGGGCGGTTTCGAGGTAGCACCTGACGAAGCTGTCGGGATCGGCGCCGAGATCGGTGATTCGGCGAGCTCGACCGCTTTCAGCACCGGTGCGAGCTGGACAAATCTCCAGCCGGAGACTGTCTGGAGCTACGAGGGCGGCTTGCGCTACTCGACGCGCGAGACCCGCATCGAAGCGACCGCGTTCATGTCGAACTTCGGCAACAACATCAACCGCCGGACGCTGATCGTGCCGACCAATGTCGTCGGGCAGGAGATCGGCGGCCAAACGATCGTCGCGCAGGATAGCGCGGGCAGGATCTACATCGCCGGCGAAACAGATCCGATTGTGTCGAGAGTCAACATCAGCGAATTGCGCGTCTGGGGTCTCGAGGCTCTGCTGCAGCAGTCTATTGGTGATCGCTGGCTTGCCACGATGAAGGCGTCGTTGCAGCGCGGCGACGAGATCGACACCGGTTTCTTCGCTCGCAAGATCTCGCCCGACAACCTCACTGCGATTCTGCGCTGGCGGAGCAACACCGGCCGCCTCTGGCTGGAAGGCGTGGTCAAAGGCGCTGCGCGTCAAAGCCGGTTGAACCCGGCGGACTTCGAAGATGCGCGTATCGGTGCGTTTCGAGATCCCAGCGACATCGCGGACTTCTTCGTGAGCCAGGGCCCTCGGCTAGGACTGGTCGACAACGGCATCCTGCTCGCCACCGGCGAAACCCTGGATCAGGTTATTGCCCGTGTGCTGCCTGGTGGGGTCGGCGCTCCGCTGTTCACGTCGACAGCCGGGTGGATGACGCTCGGAATCCGTGGAAACTACTCTCTTGCCGATAATCAGAGCCTGACATTCGCTCTGAACAACTTCACCGACGCCAACTACCGCTTGCACGGTTCAGGCTTCGACGGTCGCGGCATTAACGCGACACTCGCCTACGCCCTGGACTTCTAGCCGACCGGAGACTCCCCCTAGGGTCGCGGCCTTCCGCCGCGCTTGCCCAGCCCCCCGAGCCATGCGCACCACACGACTGCCTGAACTCACCCGCGCCGTGACCATCCTCGCCGCCGTTCTCTGCTTCACGCAGCCCGCACAGGCTCAGGACGAAGAAGGCACCGCGGCAGCGCCAAAAATCTGGGCCAATCAGGCCGACATCGGCGTGGTGATTACGGGCGGCAACTCCCGCAACCAGACGATCTCGTTCGACAACCAGCTGCGCGGAGAATGGATCGACCGTCGGTTCACCCTACGGCTTGGCGCCTATCGGCAGACCAGCGATGACATCACGCATCTCGCGTATCTCGATGGCACCGGCGAGCCCGTTCCTGGCGAGCTCTCGATCGCCGAACTCGATCAGCTGCGGCTCTACATCAACGGCGCCTATCGGAGGAATTTCAGCGACGCCTTCTTCTGGACAACCGGTCTGGGATGGGATCGCGACGTCGACGCCGGGATCAACAGCCGATTCATAGGATTTGTCGGTGTGGGTAACACCTGGATCGCCCGCGATCGGACTGCGTTCTCCACGGAATACACGTTCGCCTACGAGTACCGCGATGACGAGATCGAAGATCCTGATCTCGGCAAAGCGCGACCGTCGGTTCGTCTCGCCTGGGACTACATGAACATGCTGTTCGACAGCAAGACCAACACGCTAACGAACACGATGGACTTCTTCTTCAATCTGAAAGAAGCGTCGGCATACCGATTCGTCAACATGACTGCATTGACGGTCGGACTCAGCGAGCTGCTGTCGTTGCGTACCAGCCTCGAATTCCGCTACGACAACGTCCCCGGCCTCGAAGAGGTCGACCTCTGGAGTGCGGATCCCAATCTCGATCCCAACGCATCAATCATCGGCAGCACCAACATCCGCAAGCAGAAGCTCGACACGATCTTCAAGCTCACGGTGATGTTCAACCTGTAGCGGCTCAAGTTGGTGAAACTCGGCCGCGCAACGGCCGTAGTAATGCTGTAGGAACGTGCCCCCGTGCCCGGAGATCCCATGCGCAGAATGATCAAGGTATTCGCACTCGCAGCGGCTATCGCTATCGCACTCCCCGTGACTGCCGAGGAAGTGCGTACGTTTAGCGCGAATTTCGACGGGTCGGCGCTCGATGAGCTCTACGTTGACTTCCCAATCGGCGAATTGAGGGTCGAAGGCACGCGGAGCGAGCGCATCATGGTGGAGGTCACTATCGAATGCTCGAGCCGACGGTCGCTCGATGCGTGCATTGATCGCGCCGAGGCAATCGAGCTCGAGTCCAGGGAGCGATCTGACCGGCTCGATCTCTGGGTCGAGGGGTTCAGCAAGTGGCGCAGCCGCGGAATGCATCTGGAAATGAAGGTCCTGGTGCCCGAGAACCTCGATGTCCGCATTGACATGAGCATCGGCGAACTCGAACTCGAACAGCTCTACGGCAACGTGGCGGTGGACATGAGCATCGGCGAAGTCTCCCTACGCAGTGCCGAGGAGATGATCAGCCGAGTGAGCATCGACACGGGCATCGGCGAAGCGTCCCTCTCGACGCACCGCGGACGCAACAGCAGCGCCGGGCTGTTCACTCGAGAGGTGCTCTGGACCGAGGGTAACGGCGACTCCGAGGTCCGCATCGAGCTCGGCATCGGCGAGATCTCCGTCCGCCTGCGCTAGCCGGCATTCGCACCCGATCACTGGTGCTGCGATAGGATTTTCGAGCATTCCAGTCACGCCGCCCAGCGCCGTGGCTGCCCGGACTCCACCTCAGACACCCTTCAGGTCGGCACTGCATGGACCCGATCCGCTCTCAGATCTCGCCGTCGAGTGCCGAGGCCCAGGCCAACGCCGAGCACCATCGCGGCCTCGCCGCCGAACTACGCGACCGTCTCGCAACCACGCGACAGGGTGGCGGTCCCAAGTATCAGGAGCGTCACCGCTCGCAGGGCAAGCTGTTCGTGCGCGACCGCATCGACGAACTGCTCGATCCGGACACCCCGTTCCTCGAGCTATCGCCACTCGCTGCTGACGGGCTCTACAAGGGTGCTGCCCCGTCGGCGGGGGTAGTCACCGGTATCGGTCGGGTGCACGGGCAGGAAGTAATGGTTGTCGCCAACGACGCCACCGTGAAAGGCGGTACCTACTTCCCGATGACGGTGAAGAAGCACCTACGAGCGCAGCGCGTCGCCCTGGAGAACCGGCTCCCATGCGTTTATCTCGTCGACTCCGGCGGCGCGTTCTTGCCACTGCAGGACGAGGTGTTCCCCGACCGCGAGCACTTCGGCCGAATCTTCTACAACCAGGCTCGCATGAGCGCGGCGCGCATCCCTCAGATCGCGATCGTGATGGGGAGTTGCACGGCGGGCGGTGCCTACGTGCCGGCCATGAGCGACGAGGTTGTGATCGTGCGCAACCAGGGCACGATTTTCCTTGGTGGCCCGCCGCTGGTGAAGGCAGCCACCGGCGAAGAAATCAGCGCCGAGGATCTGGGCGGCGGCGATGTTCACGCACGCCACAGTGGAGTTGCCGATCACCTGGCCGACGACGATCACCATGCGCTGCGCATCGGCCGCGACATTATCGAGAACCTCAATCGCACGAAGGAAGTCGCCGCGGACCTCGCCGTCCCGGAGGAGCCGCTTTACGCGACCGAGGAGATTTACTCGGTACTCCCGGCGGACCTTCGTAAGCCCTACGACGCTCGGGAGGTCATCGCCCGGCTCGTGGACGGCTCACGCTTCCACGAGTTCAAAGCCAACTGCGGCACCACGCTCGTTACGGGCTTCGCGCGGCTGCACGGGTATCCCGTCGGGATCCTGGCGAACAACGGCGTGCTGTTTTCCGAGTCAGCACTCAAGGCCACACACTTCATCGAGATGTGCGATCTCCGCCGGACTCCACTGCTGTTCCTGCAGAACATCACCGGGTTCATGGTGGGCGGCAAGTACGAGTCCGGCGGCATTGCCAAGGATGGCGCCAAGATGGTGCATGCGGTGGCCAACGCCACAGTGCCCAAGCTGACGGTGATCGTGGGCGGTTCGTTTGGTGCCGGCAACTACGGGATGTGCGGCCGCGGCTACGACCCTCGCTTCCTTTTCTCGTGGCCGAATTCCCGCATCAGCGTGATGGGCGGCGAGCAGGCGGGAATGGTCCTCGGCCAGGTCAAACGCGACCAGCTGGCTCGCGAAGGCTCCGACTGGTCTGACGAAGCTGAGGCCGAGTTCAAGCAGCCCATCCTCGACAAGTACGAAACCGAAGGCAGCCCCTACTACGCCACGGCGCGGCTCTGGGACGACGGCATTATCGATCCGGCCGAGACACGCGACATTCTCGGCCTTTCCCTTTCCGCCACCTACAACGCACCGATGGTCGAGCCCCGCATGGGCGTCTTCCGGATGTAGCGCTAGTTCGACCACGCCTGAACGGGTAGAGCGACACATGAACGAGTCATTCACACGTCTGAAGATCGAGCGTGACGGAGCCGTCACGTCCGTCGTCCTGAACCGCCCTGAGGTCCACGACGCGTTCGACGACGTCACGATCGCCGAACTGACGGAGACCTTTACGGCACTGGATACGGACGCGGCGACACGGGCGGTGCTACTGCGTAGCACGGGAAAACACTTCTCGGCAGGCGCAGACCTCAACTGGATGCGACGCATGGCCGACTACTCGGAGGCCGAGAGCCGCGAGGACGCGCAAAGGCTCGAGAAGATGTTCCGGGCGATCGCCACGTGCTCGAAGCCAGTGGTGGCTCGCGTTCAGGGAGCCGCGCTCGGTGGAGGATCTGGCCTTGTAGCGACGGCTGACATTGCGATTGCCACGAGCCGAGCGAGCTTCGGCTTCACAGAAGCCAAGCTCGGGATCCTGCCGGCAGTGATCTCCCCATACGTCTTGAAGAAGCTTCACTGGGGTCAGGCCCAGGCCCTTTTCCTCACGGGTGAGCGATTCCGCGCTGACAAGGCCCTTCGACTCGGACTCATCGCCGACGTTGTCGAGGAAGATGATCTCGACACGGCCGTCGCCGCGGTGATCCAGGAACTTCTCGGGTGCAGCCCGGCGTCGCAGGCGCGCATCAAGGCGCTGATCCCGGCCATTGCGAACTTGGAACTTGGGCCCGCGTCTGTTCCTACGGTCGAATCGATCGTCGACGCGCGATCTTCCGACGACGGCAAGGCCGGCATGGCCGCGTTCCTCAACAAGGCGAAGCCACCCTGGGTAGAGGGCGCCGAGTGACTTTGCCCGAGCGTGTTCTGATCGCGAACCGCGGCGAGATCGCGATTCGAGTGGCTCGCACCTGCCGCGCCGCGGGAGTGGAAGTGGTGACGGTGTGCACCGCTGAGGACGCGGAGTCACCCCACCTGCACGCGGGTCACTGGAGCCGCGAGATCGGCAGCTACACCGACCCCACCGCGCTCTGCGATGCGGCCACCGAGACGGGCTGCGATGCCATTCACCCCGGCTACGGATTCTTGTCTGAGAATCCGACCTTCGTCCGGGCTGCGAACGATGCCGGACTGACCTTCATCGGCCCCCCAGCGGAGGCCATGGAGGTAATGGGGAGCAAGACGGCAGCACGCGCGGCGATGCAGGCCGCCGGAGTACCCGTGGTGCCGGGCACGGAGCCGGGGGACGCAGACACTCTACGTGCGGCCGCGGACGAACTCGGGTACCCGGTATTTCTCAAAGCCGTCGCCGGCGGTGGCGGCAAGGGGATGTCGATCGTCGACGACCCCGACGAACTCGAACGCGTCTTTCGGCAGGCAACCGCGGAAGCGGCTAAGTCGTTCGGCAACGGTGACATTTACCTTGAGCGCGTCGTGCTGCGCCCCCGACACATCGAAATCCAGGTATTCGCCGACACGCACGGCAACACTGTCGCGTTCGGTGAGCGCGAGTGTTCAATCCAGCGACGCCATCAGAAGATAGTGGAAGAAGCGCCATCCCCTGCCGTCTCGCCCGAGTTGCGAGAGGAAATGTCCGCTGCCGCGATCGCCGCAGCCGAGGCGGTGAAATACGTGGGCGCCGGTACGGTCGAGTTTCTCCTCGGGGACAGCGGTGAGTTCTACTTTCTGGAGATGAACACTCGACTGCAGGTAGAGCACCCAGTCACCGAGTGGATCACGGGCCTTGATCTCGTTCGGCTCCAACTCGAGGTAGCAGCGGGCTCGACATTGCCTCCTGAAGCCCTGAACCCCACATTCCTGGGGCATGCCATCGAGTGTCGGATCTACGCCGAGGACCCGGGTATCGGCCATCTGCCGCAGACGGGCAAATTGCTCCTGATGCGCGAGCCCGCAGGCCCCGGGGTTCGCATCGACTCGGCACTGCGCGAAGGACAGGAAATCGGCATGCAGTTCGACCCTATGCTCGCGAAGCTCTCATGCTGGGGCCCCGACCGCGCGACGGCGATCGACCGCACCCTCCAGGCACTCCGCAACTACGTGCTGCTCGGCGTCCGGACCAACCTGGATCATCTGCAGGACGTCGTGGCCACCGAGGCGTTCCGCGCCGGAGACGTGACCACGGCGTTTCTCGATGAGCACATGTCGGAATGGCCGCAGTCCGATGAGATCCCCGCACTGGCGGCAGCCGCGACTGCTCTCGCGCGAAGTGCCGGGAGTTCAGGCGCCGGGTCGACGAGCGGCACCACCCTGGATCGGCTTGCTAGCGACCCGTGGCGCACGCTGGGCGGGTTCCGCGTTGCTGACCCCGAGGCAAACTCGTGAGCGAGCGCAAGTTCCGTCACCGCGAGCGTGAGCTGAGTGTCCGAGCACGGCGGGACGGCGCCGCGCTCGAGGCGACGATCGACGGCGAGACCAATACCTGGTCGCTCATACGAACCGGCGCCCATGAGTTCGTCGTCCGAGACGCCAACTCCGCCGGCCCGTCGAGACGAGTGTTCGCCGTCCGTAGTGCCGGTGTGTGGTGGACGCACGTTGATGGGCGTACCTACCGATTCGATGCGGTGCTCGATGACGCTGGCGGTGATGTCGCATCGGGAGGTTTGACTGCCCCCATTCCAGCCACGGTGGTGGAGGTGCTCGTAGAAGACGGCGCCGAAGTCGAAGCTGATGCCGTGTTGCTCGTGCTCTCCGCGATGAAGATGCAGCTGGAGATCCGTGCCCCACACGCCGGCATAGTGGCCGATCTGTCGCTGCAGGCGGAGGATCAGGTTGATGGCGGCCAGCAACTGCTTACCATTACCGCGCCCGAGTCGGAGTCCTAACAGCCTGGAGTCATCCGTGAACCGCCGCGATTTCCTGACGACCACCGCGGCTGGCGCCGCGGCCACCGCACTCCCGTTTCGTTCCGCCGCCGCGAGCCTGCAGGGCGAGCAACTCGTCATGGACGCCATGGGCGAACTGCGCACCGTGTACGACCGGGCGCTGATCCAGCAGATGCTCGACAGCGGCATGGACTCGATCACGATCACACTCTGCGACCCGAAGCCGCTGGGTGCCGAAGCGCTTGAGCTCGCGCTTGACTCCGTACTCGAACACGATCGATTCATCGACAGCAACGGCCAACAGCTCGTCAAGGCAACCACCATCGCCGATGTCGAGGCCGCCCGGCGCGACGGCCGCCTCGCCGTCTTCTATCTCTTCCAGAACACGGTGCAATTCGGGACGAGCCTCGACCGCGTCGACATGTTCTACCGCCTGGGCCTGCGGAGTTGCCAACTGACGTACAACGAGCGCAACGACGTGGGCGTGGGATGCCGCGAAGAGGGTGACGATGGTGGGCTCACCGAATTCGGCCGCGAGTTGATCGACCACATGAACAGCATCGGGATGCTCGTCGACCTCTCACACGCCAACATGCCCACCATGGCCGAGGCTATCGAGCACTCCGCTGCGCCTGTGCATGTCTCGCACACGGCGTGCAATGACCTCTATCCGCATGTGCGGAACACATCGGACGAAAACCTACGTGCCCTCGCTGACAACGGCGGCCTCGTCGGCGTCTGCCAACTGCGACCGTTCCTCACCGAACTGAAGCAGGACAACCTTCATACCTACTTCGACCACATCGACCATGCCGTGAACGTCGCGGGGGTGGAAGCGGTCTGCATCGGTAGCGACCGCGACCATCGCGTGATCGAGATGACCGACGAGTATTTGGCCGAGCTCCGCTCCGAGGAGGGCAGCCAGGTCGTGAACCACGAGCTGCCCTACTTCATCGACGAACTCAACGGGCCGAGCAGGATGACCGTGGTCCGCGATGGCCTCGAGCGTCGCGGCTACTCGAGTGGCGACATCGACCGGATCATGGGCACCAACCTGTACCGCCTCTACGCCGACGTGATCGGCTAGCGCTCGATCGACGTCAGGCGGGGATCAGGGCCCGCTGCTGCGCCCTCAGCGCCTCGAATGCCCGGGACGGCATGCGAAGTCCCGTGCTGGCGGCGAGCGCGCTCGTCGCTGCGACCAGTGCTGTGAGGTCGATGCCAGTCCGGATGTTCATCTGATCGAGCATGGCGACCAGATCTTCCGTGGCGAGGTTGCCGGTGGCGCCCCGCGCGTACGGGCAACCACCCAACCCGCCGGCGGCGGAGTCGAAAGTGCGAACGCCAGCCTCGAGCCCCGCAACGACGTTGGCCAGGCCGCGCCCGTACGTATCGTGCAGGTGGAGTGCGATGCCGCCTAGATCGAAGTGCCGCTGCAACTGCGCAACCACGGAGTGCACCTGGGCCGGGTCTGCGACTCCGATCGTGTCCCCAATCGACACCTCGGAACATCCGACCTCAAACAGATCTCCGGTGACCCGAACCACAGCCCCGGGATCGACATCACCCTGGTAGGGACACCCGAATGCGGTGGATACGTAGCCACGCACGCGAAGCCCCATCGAGGCGGCACGTGCCATCACCGGCCGAAAGCGATCGATCGACTCGTCGATGGTGGCGTTGATGTTGCGGCGGTTGAAAGTCTCGGAAGCTGCCGTGAACACGGCGATTTCCCGAACGTCCGTATCCAGCGCTCGTTCCAGACCGGTGAGATTCGGGACGAGCACGGGATAGCGAATCCCCTGCCCTCTCTCGATCCCTTCCATGACTTCGCGGGCATCGGCAAGCTGCGGCACCCACTGCGGCGAAACGAAACTCGTGGCCTCGATCGCCGGCAGACCCGCCGCGCTCAGCGCGTTGATGAATGCGATCTTGCTATCGGTGGGCACAAAACGAGCGAGGTTCTGGAACCCATCGCGGGGACCAACCTCGTAAACCGTCACTCGTTCGGGCAACTGCATCACTTCCACCGTGGATTCCCTACCTGGCCGGCGAGCCCTCCAGCAGGCTCTTGAATCTGCGTCCTATTATCAAACAAATGTTTAGTTAGGACAATGATTGCCGCCGACGGTGTACATTTAAGGCATGTCTGACAAGAGCATCGACAAGAAGAAGCGCGACAAGGCGTCCACGCGCGAGGCGCTGATCGGCGCCGCGACGGAGTTATTCGCCGAACGCGGTTTCGACGGCACCCGTGTGGACCAGATCGCTCAGTCGGCTGGCGTCAACAAGGCGATGATCAGCTACCACTTCGGCGGCAAGAAACGGCTCTACAACGAGATCCTGGCGGCCACGCTCAACGATGCCCACGAGCGCTTCCACGAGATCCGGTACTCGAAGGAGTCAGCGGACCGCCGTCTTCGCGACTTCATCTTCGCCTTCGCCGACCTGGCGGCCACCCAGCCGGCGCTGCCGGTGATGGTGATCCGCGAGGTGCTCTCCGGCGGGCTGCATATTGATGAGGACTTGCTGCCGCGGTTCCTTGAGCTGTTCAAGCTCGTGCAGGGAATCATCGACCAGGGCATCCGGGAAGGCACGTTCACGAACGTCAACTCGTATGTGACGCACTTGAGCCTGCTAGGCAGCCTGGTGTTCTTCTTCGCGACGAAGCAGATGCGTGAGCTGCTCGCCGGCTCCCCCCTGCCCTCGCGGGTTCCGGAAGTCCGCGAGTTCGTTCGAGACCTCGAACGCACTATGCGGCGTGGCCTGGCAGCCGGCCCGGCCGAGGCCTGATCGGAACTACTCTCCGCCCCCCCGGCGATCGTCCAGCCATCGTTCGAAGATCGTCTCGGATTCCCCATCGCCAACCTCGATCACTCGCAGCCCAATGCGGCCGTCGGTGTGAACATCGAGGACCATCAGGCCAAGCGCCGCACGCTTGAACACCGTGCCACCGCGATGGCCGGTCGCCTCCGTCTTTGCGCCGGATCCGCTGACCAGATACCAGATCGAGTCGGCCGGGTCGTCAAATACCTGCAGCGAGTGCTCATGCCCTGAAGCCACGATCGGCGAGCTATCTGCTGTCCGCAAAGCCGCCTCGATCGAGGCAACCATCTGCTGATTGCGACCGCCCCCGAGATCCTGGTCAGATCTTACGATCCAGGTGCGAAGGGCCGGGTAGAGGAACGGCACCGGCAGGTAGAGCCAACTCGCCACATGGGTAAGCGGGAACAGGTAGTCCTTCGCGGAGTAGCGCCCACCATGCGATCCCAATGTCTTGAGCGGATGATGCGTCGTCAGGAGAACCCGGCGGGTGCCGGCACCCGCGATTGCCTCGTTCAGCGCAGCATAGACAGCAGCATTGGTTTCCCCTGCCAGGGGATCAGACGCTGCGGGATCACCCCAGGTACAAGACGTCTCCTTCGGCAGCTCGTCGCGCAGGAGCCACTCGGTGTCGAGCACGATCAGCCGCACGTAATCCCCCACGTCCAGAACGGTCGGTCCGGGGCAACCTGCCGGTGGGTACATGACCGCATTCTTTGAAGAAGCCAGCACGTCAGCCTGCGCCTGAATTCTTCCGAGGCCACGAACGCCCGACCGATCCCAGTCGTGATTGCCGGGAACAAACACTGAGCGCACTCCCGCGCGCTCGATGACCTCCACTTGCTGTTGCAGGATCCGCAGCGCCTGCTCGGCCTCGTCCGTATCTGGATCCGCCACTTCGCCGGGGGCGGGCAATCCGCGTGGATAGATGTTGTCGCCGAGAAACACAGCAATGGTCCGACCCGGATCGCGCCCTGCCTCACTCGCAAACGCGGCGAGCGCCGGCTGTGCGTCGTCGAGTTCACCCGTATCGCCGATCAGAATGAGACGCTGGTCGAGTCGACTCGAAGTCGCCAAGCATTCCGGGCACGACGGCACCTCGCCGGGCCTGACATAGAGAGCTCGGTCCGCGCAGGCGCCAAGCACAGTCAGCGCTGATGCCAACAGAAGCGCACACAGTCGGTTTCGCATACCGGGAGCTGGGTTCAGGTGATGCTCGGGAAGGCGACGGCAAGTACCCAACCAAGATACGCCCCACAGCCCACCCCGTATGCCCACGGCCGCCGGACCTTGCTGCCGACGTATACGAAAACAGCGAAGTACAGCGGCAGCACCGGCAGGAACGAGAATCCAAGCCCGGGGTGGAAACGGTCGAGCAGTACGAGGCCGGCAATCACGGTCACGCTCTGCGCTGCCCACCACGCCCAACGTGAGGTGCCACGAGGATCCCCCTGGCCCAGTTCGGTGGCCACGAACCACGGGATACAGGCGAGCGCAAAGACCGGCCAACGCAGCAAACGAGCCTCGGTGGGCGCGAAGTTCATCCATGTGAGGTGGCCGGCCGCGCCGAGTGCGACTGCCAGAAACAGGAACAGGCCCACGCCGCGCACCATATCGTCGAATCGCGGCATCGGAGCGCGATAGGCGACGAGGATGTAGGCCACACCCGAGATGAGAAACCAGAATGCGAGCGCGCCCCCGGCGACGATCCCGCCGAGACCGACAAGGTCAATGACGCCTCCCAGCGCCAGCGCAACGGCTGTCGCAACGAGCGGACCGACCGCGAGCCCGGCCCACTGCATCGGGCGACGCATGAGGTCTTTCTCTCGACTGGGCTCACGCAGGAAGTTGGGCGCCAGAGCGGAAACGATGAGCATCCACCCCAACACATGCAGCAAGAATCCAACGATGCGCCAGTCAGACAGGCTATGGACACCTGCCGCTTGAAACTCGAAGGCACGATCGAACCAGTCGCGGGCCGCGTGGTGGCTCGCCTGTCGGAACACGATGCCAACATGGTCAGCACGGGGAATGGTCCGTGCCTCCCGAGCGCGGCCACTCCTGAAGTCCTGGTTCGCACCACCGGCCTCCGCCAGAATCGCGTTCGCGTTGGCGAGGAAGTCACTCTCCCATCCCCCGGCCTGCAGGAGCAGATTCCGCGGGGTCGCCGCGGAAACGGGTTCGGGTGTCGGTGAAACGGCGACCGTCGCACCGTAGCGCTCCGGCGCTGCCATCGCGGCGCGAATGACCGCGCCGGCGCCCATCGAGTGCCCCAACAGGCCGACTCGCGATGCATCCACTTCAGGCTGCTGGCGCAGAACCTCGTAGGCATCGTGAATGGCCTGAACCTGAGCGCCTCGATCGAAACTCAGCTCGCTCTGCCCGAGGCCGGGCAGATCGATCAGCATGACCGTGTAGCCGGCGTGCGCGAGCGTGTAGCCGTAGCCAGTCATCATGGGGCGCGAGCCGGCAAACCCGTGCACCACGATCACCGCAGGGGTCGGCTCACCCGGATGCGTAAGCAGCGCGTCGGACGCCTCGTCCTCGTGCTCGCGTGCGTGACGTTCGACGCGCCATTGAGGGTCGAGCATCAACAACGTCATCGGAGTGCCGCCTCGACTCAGCTCCCGAGTGATAACGGAGTTGCCCGCCTGTCCGATCGGAACCAGATACAGCACCAACAAGACGAAGCCGAGCGTGATGCGCACCGTCGGCGAGAAGATCCTCCTCACCAGCGATCCTCCAGCCGGTACACGAACTTGAGTCCGGACCAATCGTCGTCCACCGCGCAGATCTTCACGTCCACCAGGCCGGCGTGGATACCGGCGGAGCGGATATCGGCCTCGGCAACTTCCGTGCTAAGGCTCGACGCCTTCTTCGGCCATGACATCCAGAGCATGCCCTGCGGCCCCAGCGACGATTTGAGGGCCGGCAGCCGGTCGCGGAGTCGGCGAGCGCGGCGCACGAAGAAATGAACGAAGTCCATATCACCACCCGGCCGCTTCAGGAGACTCAACGGCTCCGGCAACGGACCCAACAGATCTCCGTAGTGGGCGGGCGCGTTGACGAAGCACGCTTTCATGCCCGACTTGAGCCCGAGCTTCTTGATGAGCGGTGTTCCCGAATATCCTGCTGGCAACGGACCCTCCGACTTCGGCGCGGCGTTGTGGAAGAATAGTGCGGCCCCTTAGATTTGGGAACCTGAATCGTCGGACCACGGGAGTTCCAATGCACCCTGATCCCGCCGCCTTCGAGAAACTCGGCGCCTTCTACCTCGGCCGCCAGTACGACCTTCAGGCGGATCGCCTGCTGGACGACCTCCTTCTGTACGACAGCAAGGACCTGACGACCCACGCCATGTGTGTCGGCATGACCGGCAGCGGCAAGACCGGGCTGTGCGTGTCCTTGCTGGAGGAGGCGGCCCTCGACGGCGTGCCTGCTCTGGTGATCGACCCGAAGGGCGATCTCACGAATCTGCTGCTCACCTTTCCTCAGCTACGTGCCAACGACTTCCAGCCCTGGGTTGATCCGTCGGAGGCTCAGCGGCGTGGACAGACCGTCAAGGAATTTGCGGGGGCTCAGGCCAAGCTCTGGCGCGAGGGGCTGGCGGACTGGGGTCAGACAGGCGACCGCATCGCACGGCTCCGGGAGGCTGCCGACTTCAATATCTACACGCCAGGCTCCGAGGCTGGCCGACCGCTGTCCATTCTGTCCTCGTTCGGCGCGCCGCCCGAAGCCGTGCGCAACGACCTGGACGCTTTCCGCGAACAGGTTTCGAGCGCCGCGACTGGGCTTCTCGCCCTCCTCGGGCTCGAAGCAGACCCGCTCCGTTCCCGTGAGCACATCCTCGTGTCGACGCTCATCGAAACACTCTGGCGAGCGGGTACCGATGTGGATCTCGGGCGCCTGATCCAACTCATTCAATCGCCGCCGATTGATCGGATTGGGGCTCTCGATCTGGAATCGTTCTATCCCGCCGACGACCGCTTCGAGCTGGCGTTGCGGCTCAACAACCTGCTGGCGGCGCCAGGCTTTGCAAGCTGGATGACGGGTGAGCCATTCGACATCCAACACCTGCTCTATTCACCCGACGGCAAGCCTCGGGTCTCGGTGTTGTACATCGCCCACCTTCCGGAATCAGAGCGCATGTTCGTGGTGACGCAGGCGCTCAATCGCATGCTCGCGTGGATGCGATCGCGGTCGGGAACCTCGAGTCTGCGCGCGCTGCTCTATATGGACGAGATTTTCGGGTACATGCCGCCGGTCGCTGAGCCACCGTCGAAACGACCGTTGCTCACGCTGCTGAAACAGGCTCGCGCCTTCGGCATTGGCACCGTGCTGGCGACGCAGAATCCTGTCGATCTCGACTACAAGGGCCTGTCCAACATGGGGACGTGGTTCCTCGGACGCCTCCAAACCGAACGCGACAAGCGCCGCGTGCTCGACGGCCTCGAGGGCGTCGCGGCCACGGCGAGTGGGAGTTTCGATCGCGGCGCGATGGAGGAGACTCTGGCGGGTCTCGGCAAGCGGCGATTTCTGATGCACAACGTCCACGAATCGGCACCGGTCGTCTTCCATACGCGGTGGGCTATGTCATACCTCCGTGGGCCGCTCACGCGCAATCAGATCAAGGGGCTGCAACCGCAGGCCGCGGCTACAGCAGCGCCGGCGGGCCCATCGCCATCCACGCCGCCGCCGGCGCCTGTCGCGGCGCCCGCCCCGCCCAAGGCCGCGAAGCCGGTGCTGGAACCCGGCATCAAGCAAGTCTTCGTCCCGGCACGGCTGCCTGCGACCGGTGCAAACGTCACGAACGTGCCGCACCTGATCTCGGTGGCCGAGGTTCACTTCGTAGACACGCGGAAAGGTCTGCAGGCGTCAGAGGAAATCACTGCGCTGGTCGAACTCGAGCCGGACGTCGAACGTCCCGAATGGGACTCTGCACGACTCCTGGATCTCGGAGCGCGTGACCTGCGGAAACGAGGAACGGCCGGTGCTGCCTTTGGCGAATTGCCCGCAGCGGCAGCGCGGCCGCGCACGTACGCCAGCTGGCAGAAGCAATTCCGCGACTGGGCCTATCGGACCCGTCGGTACGATCTGCACCACTGCGCCGAGCTCGAAGCCTATTCCGAACCCGGCGAAGGCGGCGCAGAGTTCAGGATTCGGCTCTCAGAGAAGGCGCGCGAGGCCCGCGACCTCGCGGTCTCCAAGCTCCGTACGAAATACGACAAGCGATTCGCCACCCTCCGCGAGCGTATTCGCAAGGCAGAACAGACCGTGGACCGGGAAAAGGAGCAAGCATCGGGTGCGGCCATGCAGACGGCCATCAACCTCGGCTCCACGCTGCTGTCGGCCGTCCTCGGCCGGAGTGCACTGGGTCGCGCTTCGTCGACCGCGCGCGGCGCCGGCTACGCCATGCGGCAGCGTCAGGACGTCGGCCGCGCGCGAGAGAACCTGTCGCGCTACGAGGCTGATCTGGCCGATCTCGAAACGGAGTTCGACGACGCCGTGGCCGATGTCCGTGACCAGTACGATCCATCGCGGCTCGAACTCACCACCTTCGAGTTGAAGCCTCGGCGGACCGACATCGATGTCCGCGCGTTCGCGCTGGCATGGATCCCCTGCGAGGAAAGCGAGGGCGGACGGCTGACGCCGCTGGTCTAGTCGCTGCCGTCCACGGGACGCCAGGTCTTGTCCATCATCGGGTGGAGCTTGAGGCTGGTGGAGTCCACCACAGCCCCATCGCGCATCAATTCCACGAGAACCTCATCGCCGGCACGCCCGGCCACGGTCACCTCTGCGGGCGCGGGGCCAGCGTAGCGACCGTCGACCCGCAGCCAGCCCGCGCGCTCAACCTGCACGGAAAAATCCCACTGCGGGACGACGCGCTCACCCCACTCCTGCTCATCGAGCGTCGATTGCTCAGCATTGCCGCGCCATTCGGCGAGATAGGCCTCGCGCATCATGTGGGCAGGCACACGCTCCGGTGAGCGTCCACGCAGATAGCTAAGAAACCGTCCAATCCTGTCCCGCATACGCGGCGACGTCGGTGCGGCGAGAGCCTCGGCCGAGCTCATCGGGTCGGGCATGGTCACCGGGCGGGGCTCGGGCGTATCGGTGGAGACGTCGCTGACTGGGAGCCGCAGGGGCTCGGGCTCGGGCTCGGGCTCGACAGGATCCGGATCGGGCACCGACGTCAACGCGGGGCGCGGAGCGTCGGCCTCCTCGAGCGGCGGTTGAGGCTTGATCTCGAAGACCTGGTGTCCAGGCCGGAACCACTGCAACACAGGCTCAGCGGAAGCTGGAGGCACATTGAGTTCATCGTTGGCGACCACGCGGAGCGCAGCTACAAGCTGCGCACAGTTCGAGTAGCGATCGTCGGGTTCGGTCGCAAGCGCTCTGGCGAACACCACGTCCCACCCCTCGGGCAGGCCTGGCTCTTGGGAACTGAGCGTGGCGGGCTCGCCGTAGACGGTCGCGTAGGCGTACTCGGTCGCGGTCGTGGCGGTGTGCGGCCAGGCGCCGGTCAGAATCCGATACCCCATGGCAGCGAGCGAGTACTGGTTCGACGCCGCGCGCTGTCGCAGCCCCAGGACCACCTCGGGTGCTACGCACGCCATTTCTTCGATCGAGAACGACGAGGCCATCACTGCCTCGGCGGATCGCCCAAGCAGCAGCGTGTCCGCGAAGCGAATCTCTCCGTCCTCGGTTACCAGGACGGTTTCGGGGCGGAGCGCTCGATGCACCAGATCGTTGGCGTGCAGGGTATCCAGCGCCACCGCGATCTCCGTTAGTAGCTCCATCGCGAAGTCCGGAGGCAAGGCCTGCCGAGCGATCAACTCGGAGAGCGCGCACGCCGGAAGCTCCTCGCTTACTACCCAGGCATGATCGCCCGCGCGGCCGCTACGGCAGATCGGCACGATGTGCGGCGAACTCGCCCGATGTCGTCGCACATCCTCTTCGAACTCGGAGAACCAGCGATCGAGCTGTTCTGTAGTGGGCGCCCCCGTAGGCGAATACATGCGGGCGCGCAGCGGTCTGCTTTCGCTGGGCGCGCGTACCGAGCACACCCCTCCGTGAGCGTTCACACGGGGCTCGTCGAATACGCGGAAGCCACGCAGTGCGTCCCAATCGGGATCTAGATGGTTACTCATAGGTCTCTACCTGGCACAGAGGGTGACAACTCCCGGGAGAAGTGACAAGGGTTGTGCCCGGATGTCCGCTCCAGTCCACGTCCAGGAGCGGCAACCAGGTGACAACTCGGCCCGCGCCCGCATGCGGCGGCGATCCGATACAATCGCCCGGTTCCCAAGACGCCACGAGAGACGCATGACCCTCGCCGAAATCACCGCAATCGACGTCGGCTACCAAACCGCCGTCGGACGAGTCCGCGATCACAACGAGGACTCGCTGAAGGTAGTGCGCGACCACTCCCTGTTTGCTGTCGCGGACGGCATGGGCGGCCATCTGGCGGGCGAGCGCGCCAGCGCTCTGGCAGTGGAAGTTCTGCAGGAGCAGGTCACCGCAATCGAAACGGCGGTGGACGGCGAGACGATGCACACCGCGCTGACCGAGGCCAACGCGGCCATTTTTCGTGAGTCAGTGGAGAAGCCCGAGCGCCGCGGTATGGGCACCACGATGACTGCTCTTTATCTCGGGCCCACTGCCTACTGGATCGGACACGTAGGGGACTCGCGCGCGTGGCGAATTCGAAACAACGTGGGCGAACAGATCACGGAAGACCACTCCGTTGTATGGGAACAGATGCGCGCTGGACTGATAACGGCGGAGCAGGCTGAGCGGCACCCGATGCGCAACGTGCTCACACGGAGCGTCGGGAACCTCCCGGAAGTGGAGGTCGACGTGTTGACTGGTGGAATCCAGCGTGGAGATATCTGGGTGCTCGGGACCGACGGCATGACTCAGGTATTCGACCAGAATCGAATCGCCGAGGTCGTTGCCGCTTCGAGTAACGCCCAACAGGCCGCCGAGCAGATGGTCGACATCGCCGTGGCCGAAGACGGCAGCGACAACGTTAGTGTCGTCGTCGTTCACTGCGGCTGACTCAGCTCCGCTCTCCCGCCTCCACTGAATCGGCGCCGACCGCACTTTCCTGCCGAGCAAGTCTTGCGTTGATCTCCTCGGTGAGCCGCTCGAAATCCACGCCGAGCCGACGTGCGGTCTCCGTCGCCATCGAAGTGTTGGCCACCCCGTCGATGAACTGATACGTCGACGTTTCGCCTTCCATCTGTACTTGCAGAAAGTGCGTCGCCTCGACACTCCCGTTGGCGGCGAGTTCGCGAGCGAGGTCGAGGAAGTGCGTGGTGATGAACGCGCGCGGTGACAACTGCACTAGCAAACGCAGCACCATCAGCACAATCTCGGCGGCCTCCGACGGATTCGTACCGGAGCAAAGCTCGTCGAGCAGCACCATCGAGTTCGGACGGATGTGCTCGAACAACGATCGGATGCGCAAGAGCTCGGTGCCGAGCCGACCCTCAACCTGGTCGGCTCGATCACTTTGCACGAGCGACGCAAACTCGCCCTGGACCATCGGCACTTCTGCCGAACTGGCCGGCACGTAGAGGCCGTTCTGCGCAAGAAGTTGAGACAAGCCCACGCCCTGCAAGAGGCGCGTCTTGCCGCCGGAGTTCGGCCCGGTCACCACGCATACCGACGCCGAAGTCTCGAGGCTGAGGTCACACGGCACGGGCGACTCGTCCTGCGCCAGAAGCAGAGGATTAAACAACCGGTCGTAGCGCAGCGGCCCGGTTTCCGTGACTTCTGCGAGGCTCACGTCGAGGCCTCTTTGTCGCGCCGTATCGGCGAACGACCGAGCGGTGAGATACACCTCCAGGTGTCCCACCAGCAGTGACACCTGGGCCAGTGCCGGCGCGTTCTTGAGGTAGACGTCCACGATCACGCGATTCACGACCTCGCGTGCACTCATCGGATATCCACGCCAGAACAGGCTGGCCATCTCACGCCAACGCGTCAGGGGGCGCTTGTAGAACCGGTTGTCCCGAGCTTCTTCAAACTCGTCAATTTGCAGGTTCTTGATCCGACCGTCCGCGCCCAGACGCATCGAAAGCCGCACGGAGGCGAGGTCGTCTTCGAACGACAAGAGGTCCGAGAGGATCCGGTACTGACGCGTCTTCTTGATTGCCGCGCCGGCCTCGTGGATACGCCGGAGTCCGGACGAGCACGACCCAAAGTCGCTCTCCATCATCTCGATCACGGTGGCGCATTGAGCCAGCACCCGCAGGCGGTCCGGGGTGTTGTCGACACTCCGCTGCGTGTGCGCAGACTTGATCAGATCGAGAAGGTAGATCAGCTCCTGGTAGAGCTTCTCCGTATGCACCCGAATGTCATCGTCCGACTCAAGCTCGCGCAGAATCTCCTGACGGAAACGAATCGTTTCGAGATCACCAGGCGGATTACCCAATACTCTGGCGAGGAATTCGCCGTGGGCGTTGTACCGCCGCCCGCCGAAGCGCAGCCGACTGAACCCGGCCACGAACTCCTCCAGAAAGATCTCGCTCGCATAAAGGTCGGCGTCCCAGGTGGACGTCTCCAGCGGTGCATCGCCCAGATTACGGTGGATCCGGGCCGTCTCATTGCTACCGAGGAATGCGAGACCGAGCAGTTCTTCGAGCAGCGCGTGATCGGGCGTCGCACGCTCCTGACCATGCAGGAGATCGGGGAGCGGAATCGTTGACATGGGTCTCACAGGGTTGAGCTACGCTCCGGAACCAGGTCCCCGGAGTACACCGTAGAGCGAAAAGACGCAGGAATCACGCTATCAAGATCAATAGGCTGTCGTCGAGTTCAGGGGGAAATGACTCTTAGTAGTTAGCGGAAACGCGTTCCGTCCCCGTAAACTCGCCGACAACTGGGTTTCTTGAGCATGAGCAGCGCGCTGTTCTGCACAGAACCACGACAACTCCCCTAAGGAACGTCAGCACCCATGCGCTGGCTTATCGACTTTTCGGTGCGTCGCCCCGTGGCGATCGCCATGACGTACTGCGCGCTCGCGCTCCTTGCGTGGGCGTCATGGACGAACCTGCCCGTCGACGTGGTTCCGGAAGGGGAGTTCCCCGAACTCATCGTGAACACGTCCTGGGCGGGGGCGTCGCCGGAATCGATCCAGAGTCTCATCACGAGCCCCGTCGAGACGGTGGCGGTCACAATTCCCGGTGTCCACAAGGTTCTGTCGCAATCACGGCGCGGTGGCTCGGCGGTAACCGTTCAGTTCCTGGAAGACGCTGACCTGGACCTTGCACGCTTCGAACTCGCCGATCGGCTGAGTCTTCTCCAGGACGACCTTCCTCCCGCAGTTCAGGCGCCGCAGATCAGCACGATTCTGCCTTCGCAGTTTCAGGAACTCGCCGGCGGCGAGTTCTTCAGCTTCACGCTCAGAGCCCCTCGGTCGATCAACGAACTCCGCGTGGTCGCGAAAGAGGAGGTCCGCGATGCGCTGATCTCGGTGGCCGGCGTCGCGGACGTGAACGTGACCGGTGGCCAGGATCCTCACCTGCGTGTCACGTTGGACCCAGAGGCGCTGGAACTCTACGGACTGACCGCCTGGCAGGTCGCCGGTGCGGTGCGCGAAGTGGAAGGCGAGTGGCCGGTGGGCCAGATCGACGTGGGCGGCACTGCCTTCACGTTGCGGATCGATCAGAAGCTCGAGAATCTTGATCCGCTCCGTCGACTTCCGTTGCAGCTGTACGGTGATCGCCTGGTGCTGCTCGACGACGTGGCCGACGTTCAGTTCGGATATGCAGAGGTGGAACAATTCAGCCGGGTGGACGGTGAACCGCTCATTTCCGTGCGGGTCGGGCGCAAACCCGGGACCGATGTGCTCGGCGTGGCCCGCGCTGTGCGCGCCGAACTCGCTGCGCTTCAGACCACCCTGCCGGCGGACATCACGTTCGAGGTCGTTACCGACGAGGCTGCCGACCTGGAGCAGGAGCTCGATCTGGTATCCCGGCGACTCATGGTCGTGCTCATTCTCGTTGCCGCCCTCCTCATCATCCTGCTCCGTGACCTCAGAAGCGCGCCGCTGCTGTTCACATCGATCGGCGCGGCACTGGCGATCACCATCACCGCGCTCTATCACCTCGAAATTCCGGTAAATGTGCTCACGCTCACCGGCCTTGCGCTGGCGTTCGGCATGCTCGTCGACAATGCCGTGGTGGTGCTCGAGAACATCATGCGGCACCGGGAAAACGGCGAGGACTCCCAGACGGCCGCCCGACGTGGCACTTCAGAGGTGATCGTTCCGGTGCTCGCGGCGACGTTGACCACCGTCGGCGTCTTCTTCCCGTTTGTCTATTTCCAGGGCCGCATGCGCGACTACTTCACGCCGATGGCTCTGGCGATCACGTTCGCTCTCGGCGCGTCGCTGATCGTGGCCCTGACACTCACGCCCGCTGCCGCGGGGCGCGGATGGGTGGCCAAACGTGTTCGCGCCGGCTCCACTCGCCTCCCCTGGTTCCGATCCGGCCTCGGGCTCGGCCTTCGGCACCCGTACATCGTCGTACTGCTCGCGGTTGGTGCTCTCTACGGCAGCTATCACCTGTTCAACGAGAACGTCGCGCGTGGCAGCTTCTTCGGCTTCTGGGGCAATCGTGAACAGATCACGGTGAACGTGACATTGCAATCAGGCGCCGAGGCCACACGCACGGAACAGGCTATGCGGCCGTTCGAGGAGTACGTCCTCGGGCTACCAGACATCGAACGGGTCGAGCTCATCGTCAACAACAACCGGGGCACGATGCAGGTCAAGTTCCCTGCGGAGATGGAGGTGACCCAGTATCCGCTGGTGGTCAAGGACGAGATCATCACGATCGCGTCGCGCTACGCCGGCCTAAGGGTCTCGGTGTTCGGCTTCGACCAGAACGGCTATTCGTCGGGATTCAGCGGATCGAGCTGGATGAGCAGCCGCATCAAGCTATACGGCTACAACTACGAGCAACTCGGCCTGATCGGTGAGGAGGTTGCCCGCATCGCCCGCCGGAGCGCCCGCGTCCGGGATTCTCAAGTGACGGCCGGCGGTTTCGGCTTCTGGCGCGACGAAGGCGGCGAGCTTGTGATGCGGGTACGCCGCGACATGCTCGCGCAGCACGGCCTCACGGTTACTGATCTACGCGCACAACTCGAGAGTTTGCTGTCCGGCAGAACGACGGCGGATCGACTCCGGGTCGGTGCGGACGAGTGGGATACTGCGATCAAGGTCGCCGGCGTGGAGCGTCGGGCCCTCAATGATGTGCTGCGAGCACCATTGCGCGGGGACAACAGTGGAACGCGGATCGGCGATTTCGTGACGGTGGGGATCCAGTCAGTCCCCGGCGTGATTACCCGCGAGGATCAGCGCTACGACCGCTATGTCCAGTGGGACTACCGAGGTTCGGGTCGAGCGGCGGAGGCCTATCGCAAGGCCATCTTCGAATCGCTCGAACTACCACCCGGCTACTCCGCTTCGCTCGAAGACGATCGCGCCTTCACCGATGAGGAGCGCGCCCAGACCCAGCAGGTTGCGACCTTGGCGCTGATCATCATCTTCATGGTGCTCGCGTCCTTGTATGAGTCTCTCTGGCAGCCCTTCATCGTCCTCCTCTCCGTGCCCGCCGCGATGATCGGCGTTTTCCTGATCTACTACCTAACGGAGGAACCGTTCGATGCGGCTGCCTCCATCGGGGTCGTGCTACTTGGAGGTATCGTCGTGAACAACGCGATTCTCCTCGTCGACCACATCAACCTTCGCCGGAAGGAGATGCCACTCGTCGAGGCGATCGTCGCCGGCACGGCCGAGCGCGTCCGACCCATCCTCATCACGTCGATCACGACCATCGGCGGCATGCTGCCGCTCGTTCTGATCGAGGCCGAGGTCGAGATGCGCAGCAACGACATCTGGGGAACGCTGGCGCTGTCGACCATTGGTGGACTCACTGCGTCTACTCTTCTGACACTCACCCTCACTCCGGTTCTCTTTCTACTGGCTGAACGATGGCGTGCCCGCGCGCAGAACTTCGGCCGCCGCGTCGTAGGCATCTGGCGTTCGCTGCCAGCGTGACCCGGTTGCCCCACTGACAGGAAGCGAGACGTGCAAGACAACGACACCGAACCACGCCCCAAGCCGTTGCGAATCATCATCAGCACCGTGCTGTTGATCGCACTGGCGGGCGCGGCCTATGTGGCACTGAATGGCATGCCCGTCATCGCGGCCGCAGACGATCCCGCAGAGACCGCGTCTGAAGAGCCGAGCGACGAAGGGCAGAGCATTCAAGCGCCCGCGTCAGTCCCGGTGCCGGTCGTAACTGCAGATGCCGACCGCCGCGAGATGATCATGAAGATCACGGCAACCGGGAACGCCGAGGCCACCCGTCAACTCGAACTACAGACGGCGTCGACGGGCGACGTACTGAGTGTCGACGTGGTCGAGGGGCAGATTGTCGAAGCCGGTGATCCCATCGCCCGACTCGACGACACCGAACTCCGGCTCGAGGTTGGCAAAGCTCGCGAAGCACTGGTGAAGGCGATCGCCAACTTCAGCGGCGACCTGACCTACCTCAAGGACTACGGTGGCGACGACCCCTCGGAGATGGAAGCCCGAGCATTCTCGTCGCTGCTGGAAGCAGACGACTTCGCGGCGTTTATCAACGATCCGGAGTTCGACGAACTCTTCAACACGATTACCCGCGAAGAGGTGATCGCCGCTCGTGACAACCTGGTCACGCAGCGCGCGAACTTCGAACAGGCCGAACTCAACCTCGCGCGCGCTCAGATCCTCGCACCGTTCGGCGGCCAGATCGCCGAACTCGAGGTCGTTGTCGGACAACGTCTTAGCCCCGACACCAAGGTTGCCACTCTCGTCGACGCGAGCCCGATCCGGGTTCGTGTGGAGGTCCTCGAATCCGACGCCGGGCTCGCTCGCGTCGGCCGCCGCGCGGAGGTTCACTTCGCCGCGTATCCCGGCGAAACTTTCGTCGGCGTCGTTGAAGCGATCAGCCCGCTTGTTGACCCGGAGGAGCGCACCCTCGAGGTGCTGGTCTCCCTCCCCAACGACGGTCTCCGGCTGAAGCCCGGCATGTTCGCCCAGATCACGCTCGACACCCAGATCTTCGACGATCGACTCCTCGTGCCGGCAGACGCGGTGTTGTTGCGCAGCGACCGGCCGATGGTGTTCCGCGTGATCAACGGCCGCAGTGACTGGGTTTACATCACGAAGGGACTCGAAAACACGGAGTGGGTCGAAGTCATCGAGGGCATCGAGCCCGGCGACGAAGTGATCGTCTCGGGCCACTACAGCCTCGCTCACGACGCCGCGATTCGCGTGGTGGACCCGGAGGCTGACGCTGAGTCCGAATAGCTCACGTCGCCCGTCGGTGAGTCTGCCGGGCGTCGCCATCAAGCGACCTGTGACCGTCCTGATGGGCTGCGTCGCCGTGCTCCTGCTGGGCTCTGTCTCGTTCGGCGGGCTCAGCGTGGACCTGCTGCCCGATATCGGCACCCCGCGGGTCACTCTGCTAACCACCGCTGACACCAGCGCGCTGGCACCGCAGGAGATCGAGCGTCTCGTCACGGCTCCGCTGGAGAACCAGGTGCAGACGGTGTCGGGAGTGCGCCGCGTGACCTCGACGTCGCGCGAGGGCATGTCGGTGATCACCGTGGAGTTCCCGTGGGGCACGAACCTCGACATCGCGACGCTACACATCCGCGAAGCCGTCGATAAGGTGCGACAACAGCTGCCCGAGGATGTAGAACGACCCGCCGTGCTGCGCTGGGACCCGGGCAGTGAGCCGGTGATGGGAATGGCCGTCGCCGGTACTGGGAGCCTTGGTGCGCTCCGCGAGATGGTCGAGGCCATTATCGTGCCCCGGATGGAACAGGTGCAGGGCATCGCTGGCGCGCAGGTAACTGGTGGCGCTCAGCGCGAGATTCAGGTGAATCTCGAACCCGACAAGCTCGCGCTCTACGGGCTAACCGTGGCGAACATCGAGGACGCGCTCGAGCGGTCCAACGTAAGCCTCCAGTCCGGGAACGTATTGCAGGGAGCGCTCCGCTATCAGGTTCGAGCCCTGGGTGAGTTCGCATCCGTTGACGAGATCCGTGACGTGATCATCTCGCGCAGTAGCGGGCGCACGATGGTGCGACTTGGCGACATCGGCGACGTCGTCGAGGGCGTAAAACCGCGCACTGCCGGCGCACTCCTGGACGGTCAGCAGGCTATCGGCGTGTTGCTCTACCGGGAGGCTGGGAGCAATACGATCGAAGCCGTAGCGGCGGCGGAAGAGGCCCTCGCTGAACTGCGCGCGCAGTATCCCGAGTTGACGCTCGAGATCGCATTCGAGAACGCGTCTTTCATCTCCGAGGCGATCCAGTCGGTTGTGCAGAACATCGGGCTCGGCAGCATCTTTGCCTTCGGGATCCTGTTTCTGTTCCTGCGCGACCCACGCAACCCCGTCCTCATCGGCATAGCGATCCCGATCTCGATCATCGCAACCTTCGTTCTCTGCTACTTCGCCGACATCAGTCTCAACATCATGACCCTCGGTGGTCTCGCACTCGGTGCCGGACTCCTGGTCGACAACTCGATCGTTGTGCTCGAGAACATCTTCCGACACCGCCAACTCGGCGAGACAGCCGCTGACGCGGCTCGGCATGGCACGGAGCAGGTGGGCCTCGCGGTAGCGGCTGCGACCACAACAACGATCGCCGTCTTCTTGCCAATCGCATACGTCCACGGCGTGGCCGGCGAGCTATTTGCCGCACAGGCATGGACCGTCACTTTCGCGCTGATCGCATCGCTGATCGTGTCGCTCACGGTTCTTCCGATGCTCGCCTCGCGCTTCCTGCGGCTTGGCGAATCGACTTCGACAGGCTCCGGCCCCGACACGGGCGGAGACGATTTCGACCCGCTGCTCGCGGGGCGTGTGCGCCGGCTCCGACGCTGGCTCGGTGCGTTGCCCGGGCGCGGCGTGGACGGGCTGCTGACCATCATGCTGTTCTGGGTGCGCCTTGCCGTCAGGGCCACCGGGTGGCTGCTGTCGCCGCTGCTGGAAGCCTTCGCCGCCATCTACAACGGGTTCGCCGCCGTCTATCACCGGCTCCTGATCTTCTGCCTCGCGCACCGAGCCCTGACTCTGGTGGGGATCACCCTGCTGCTCGTCTGGGGCGCCACCGTGGCGCAACGGCTGCCGTGGGAATTGATGCCGCAGGTCAACACCGGCCGCTTCGAAGTGACGATCGACGTCGAGCCGGGCACCCCATTCGCGCGGCTCGACCAGATCGTTCAAGAAACCGAAGCCGCCGCCCGAGCCGGTGACGGCGTCGCGCGAACCTTCGCGACACTCGGCGCGGACCCGGGAGCCATCACCTCCTCCGCCGCCGGGGCGCTTGAGCTGTCTCCGACGCGGGCTCGTCTGTCCGTGATCATGTCCGGCACGCGAACCCGGACGATGGCACCTGCCCTCGAGGCTGCAATCGAGCGTGTGCGTACCACCGCCGAGTCAATCCGCGGCGTCAGCGTGGTCATCGACCCGCAGTCCAATCCGTTGCAACGGAGTCTGGGGCTCAGCGACAGCGGCTTCCAGGTTCTTGTCCGCGGCGACGATCTCGATGTGCTGCAGGGGCTAGCCGACCAGGGCGCCAATATCCTCCAGTCGGTAGAAGGTCTCACCGATATCAACTCACGATCGACCCGGGGTAATCCGGAGATCCGGCTACGCGTGAAACGCGACGTGGCGGCGCTCTATGGGGTGACCGTGAGCGACGTGACTCGCGCCCTGCAAGCGGGGCTCCAAGGGACGATCCCGACACAGTTCGTGGAATTCGATCGGCGGATCGACATCCGCGTGGTGGCACTGAGCGAGCAGCAATCCGTGGAAGCGCTGTTGGATCAGCCGTATGAGACGCAATTGGGCCCCGTGCCGTTCCGCGAACTCGTCGACTTCGAGCGCGCCGTCGGCCCACAGGAGATCCAGCGTCGCGACCGCGTCCGTGAAGTGCCCATTACTGCCACTCTCACCGGAATCAGCCTGTCAGAGGCCGTCGCGGGCGCCGAGCTCGCCATGGCCGAACTGGATCTGCCCACGGGCTACCAGTGGCGGATCGGTGGCGAGCGCGAGGAAGTGCAGGCGTCGTTTCAGAGCCTGGCATGGGCACTCGCACTGGCCGCAGCCCTGGTCTACATGGTGATGGCCGCACAATTCGAGTCGCTGCTCCACCCCTTCGTGATCCTCTCGACTCTGCCGCTCGGCTGGGTCGGCGTCGTCACAGGACTCTGGCTGGTGGGTCTGACGGTGAACGTTGTCGCCCTGATCGGGGCGGTAGTGCTCACCGGGATCGTTGTGAACGACGGCATCGTGAAAATCGACACCATCAACCGGCTGCGAGCCGAAGGGATGCCCCGACGCCAGGCGGTTCTGGAGGGCTCAGCGCTCCGCCTGCGCCCGATCCTGATGACGACCGTCACCACGATGTGCGCATTGATCCCGCTCGCGATGGGCCTCGGCGCCGGCGCGGAGCTGCAGCGTCCGCTGGCGGTTGCCGTGATTGGCGGCGAGTTCACCGGCACGCTTCTCACCCTGATCGTGCTGCCGGTGATCTACGAGATCCTGGACTGGCGTCGCGACGCGCCGGCCGAAGTCAGAAGCTAGGCTCCGCTGAACGACACATGCAGTCACACGTTGGGTTTTTCTGTTGCCTTTAACTGACTAATAATGACTTTTAATATGTTTTAAAGATTCATAAACATTTTTAGACGCTATTAACACGCTATGTGCACTGGAATTACTTCGAACCTCGGTCTATATTCGGTTCTCTAGCGCGAAATCTTCGGACCACCTCTGACTGCGTGGGGGCGCCGCGTGGGCGACTACTGGAACAAGGACTCGGACACAACGTTGCCTGCCCGCCGATCGGAACTCGGCGTCGAGCGCAGCAACGACCACCCTCTCTACCCGACGGTTCATCAACCGCAGGAAACTCAGCCCGCGTCACCTGGCGCTGTGCCACTCCCCGAGTTCCTGAGCTTGACCTACACGCTGCCCTACCACCTCGTTGAGCAAATCAACGACCTGGCGCGAGAAACGAACCGATCGCCGAGCGAACTCGTGGCGGATTCGATTCGCCTCTATCTCGAATCGCTCCGGGCGCACCGCGAACAGAGTCTTCTATATGGTGCCGGCGATGTGACCTTCCAGCAGGACGTGGTTCAGGACGTGACGCCCGAACACGATTCAGATCACGCCGAGTCGGCGCGAGAACCGTTTGTGGATCCGACGTCAGTTGCCGCCGAAGAGCAAGATTCGGCGGACGATGCCCGGCCGATGTCCTATATCGAGCGCCTTCGCGCACGCGGCAAGTCCCGAGAGTCGGAGGCGACCCAGGACGTAGCCCAAGACTCGAGTGCAGAGGAAGTCGCAGGCCCCGAGTCGCCGGAAGTCATCGTGCCTGAGATCGAAGTGCCTGAGATCGAAATTCCCGAGCCCGTCGCCAGCGCCGCTGAGCAGGCCGAAATTGTTGCCGAAGAGAGCACCGATGTGCCCGAGGCGATTGCAGACGAGCCCGCCGACGTCTCGCCCGCGGAGCCAGCAGCGGCGGCTACCTCACCCCCTGAACCGCCGGCACCCGATGTCATCGAAGCTGTAGCCGTGGCACCCGGCGTAGTCGAGTCAGAGCCGCCCGTGCCGGCCCCCGAGCCATCGCCGGACCCCGAGCAGCCACCAGTCGCGGAGTCGGAGTCCGACCCGCCTGGACCCGCAGACATCGAGATCGAGGCGACCGCCGAGGTTGAGTCCGGCACCAAGCAAGTAAAGGTCACGCCAGCGGCCGAGACGCAGGAGTCAGCGCCCGCGGCTGAGCCAGAGGCTCAGAATGCGGCTGAAGCTGAACCCGCTGATGAGACCGCAGCCGTGCCCGACGACGGCATGTCCGCCGAGGATCGTGCACTCCAGGAAATCGCGGATCCCGCAATCGACGTACGGCGCCGCCTCCAGGAGGTAGCCGCTGAGCCACTCGATAGCCGCAGGCTCGTTCGAGCTCTTCAGCAGATCATGCGCGAAGTCGACCGCAAGGACTTCTCCCCTCCGGAGCACTCCATCAAGGTCGCCGACATGGCGATGGAACTCGCCAAGGCCAAAGGCTTCCGCGGCAATCGGCTCCACGCCATCTACGTTGCGGCGCTCGTGCACGACATCGGCAAGGCGTGTATTCCGGACGAGGTCATCAAGAAACCCAAGCCCTCGTCCGAGGAAATGGCGCTGATCCGCAAGTACCCGGAGTTCGGGGTCGATCTCCTCGAGCCAATTCCCGCGATGGCTCCGATACTGGGCGTGATTGCCGCCCATCAGGAGCGCTGGAACGGCTCGGGCTATCCGAACCGCCTGTCGCGCACGGACATTCCGGTGGGCGCCCAAATCATCGCGCTCTGCGATGTGTATGACGTTCTCATCACCGATCGACGTTATCGGCCGGCGTATACGGACGAGCGGGCCCGTCAGATCATTCAGCAGAATGTCGGCACCCTCTGGAATCCCGAGATCGGACGGGCGCTTCTGACGCGAGTTCTAACGCCCGAAAAGAAGGCGGCGGTCGGGTCTCGCCGCTAAGCGGAACGCCCCAAATACGGCCGTAACTTTGGAGGCAGGTCGCGCCGCACGAGAGCCGTCTCGTGCGCCCATCGCGTCTCGTTGTCGGCCGCCTCGAGATGGCGAACTGTGCCGGCCTCGCGAATCGCCACCGGTATCCCGTCGCGGTAGAGCACGCGATTGTCGGTCACGGCCGGGAGCCGGCTGCCTGGCGTGACAATGCCGACCAGATTGAGCGGATCGACTGCTGACACCGAAACCAGCGCCCCGTCCGTCGGCTCGCGCCTGATTTGCCGCAGCCGCGGCACGGCGTCGGGTAGTGCGAACTGCTGTCCCTGGAAGCCAGCCACGAACCGGCCGCCGCGGATTTCGCCGCGATCCTCCAGTCGGTAGAACGCTCGCAGGAGCTCGCGCCAGGGCGGCAAGTGGCTCTCACGGCGAACGAGCCTACGAAAGACAACCCCGTAGCGTCGCAGGAGAACGCGGGCGAGCGCTTCATGGTCTGCATTGTCGAGGCTCGCGTCCTCCAGTTCAGCATCGTCGGCGCGTGGCTCGTGCAATAGCGACCACCTGCCGGCGTTCTCCATTCCAAATACCGCGGTCGTGCCTTTGCGGCGTCCGCTGCGGCGCGGACGTCGGCGCGAGGACGGTACCAGCAGCGCTCGCAAGCCCGTGAAGCTGTCCGCCGTCACGAGTCCGGCGCCTACTAGCTCGCCGAGCGCGATTTCAACGTGGCTCTCCAGTAGACCTGACTGCTTCACCAGATCGGCGAAGAAGCTCGCCCCAGCCTCTTCGAGTACCTGGTGCACCGCCGCTGCTTCGCGTCCGAGCGTTTCCGGCTCGCGCACGCCGCACGTCCGGTCCCACAGGTCGAGTCGATCACGTGTCAGCAAGGTCACCGGGCTGCTCTTGATCGGCGCCCCGCGCTGGTTCGATGGCCCCACCGGCGCCGACCGACGGCACCAGACCACGCGACCTGACAGGCACAGCGCATCCAGCCAGACTGGGTCGTAGTCATCGAGCCGCGCGGGGAGGATCTCCGACTCCCAGGCGCCAGCTGCTGCCTCGTATCCCTCGAGGTTCTCCACCAGCGCTTCGAGGCTCTCGGGCCCGCGCGATCGCGAGTCCGCTGCCGCTCGCTGCCACTGCAGCTGAAAGCGCATGAAGTCCTGCGCGGTCACCGGCTCGATCTCCGCACGCAACCTGTGCAGCGTGTAGCGATGTACGCGGGACAGGAGTCGGCGCTCACACCACTCGGTGTCGGGCGCGCCAGGCGAGAAGCGGCCACGGAACGCGAATCCCTCCCCTTCGAGGGCGAGCAAAGCGCCGTCCACCACGGTCTGCGGCACGCCGAATGACCGCGCAACCTCGACCGGTCGAACCGGACCGAGAGCCTGCAGGCGGCCGCGCACGACCTCTCTGCCGGCCTCGTCCGCGCTCCAGTCACGACGGATCGATCGCGGTGGAGCCTCGATCACGGGATCCATCTGAACGGTGAGCTCGGCCTGACCGGCAATTGCCTGCAGAAGCGGCAGGCGCTCGGCCGCGACCCACATCTCTGCACCCGCAAGCCGCATGCACGTGGCACGTCCCGCCTCCGCAAGCTCGTTCGTGAGAGCGCTCCAAGCGACGCCATCGGCAGAGCTACCCGTATCGACCTCTGCCGCCGTCAAGAACCCATGCAGGAGCAGCGCGTCATGCAACTCGTCAGCGTCGGCAGCATCCGGCCATGACTCGTTGCGCACGCGATCGATGGCCGACTGATCGAGCGCGCCAAGGTCATCGGCTGTCTGAGGGTCCACTCGGCGACGCGTCTGCACCGCCAGGGTGCGACGTTCTTCGGCAGGAGCGTCATCAAGAAACGCATAGGGACGCGCGCTCAGGATCTCGTGTGCAAGCGGCGAGGGCTCTCGCACGTCCAGGGCGACCAATTCCTTGGCTCCACTTGTCACGGCATGCAGCAGCTCGATGAACTCATCGAAGTCCATCGCTTCTTCGAGGCAGTCCGCGATCGTCTGATCCACCAGCGGATGATCCGGCACTTCTCTGGCGCCCTCGATGTTCTCGAAGCAGGCCAACGAATCGGGAAAGATCACGGCCAGAAGATCTTCGGCATCCATGCGCTGCAGATGCGGAGCCAACCGTTTCCCCGACACCCATCGGCGCACGGCCAACGATCGGGTGGCGTTCCAGCGCCAGCGCACCGGGAACATCGGCGCGTCAAGAAACGCCTGGACGAGTTTGTCGCGCACTGTCTCCGGGTGCAGGTAGCCGAACACCTCGTCCAGAGGGAAACTATGTGTGGGGCCGAGTGAAAGGACCAACGCGTCGTCGGTGGCTGCGGCCTGTTAGTTCGAAGTTGAAGGTCCGGCAGAACACCTTACGAAGCGCCAGGCCCCAGGCGCGGTTCACTCGAGTACCGAACGGCGAGTGCAGCACGAGGTGCATGTCGCCCGCCTCGTCGAAGAAGCGCTCCATGACGATCGTCTCGCGTGTCGGCATGGCCCCAAGGCTCAAGCGAGCGGCGGCCAGATAGTCGACCGTCTCCCGTGCGGCTACGGAATCGATAGCGGCCGTCTGCTCAAGCCATGCCGCGGTGGCCTCGATCGCGTCGGACGCGATCGGGCCGCCGGTAGCGCAGAGGTGCCGATCGACTTCAGCGCGCAGCGTCGAAACGGCCTCCGACAACTCACGCGTCCGTCCGGGAGCCTCGCCGAACCAGAACGGAATCGTGGGCGGCAACCCCTGCGCATCTTCAACACGTACGACGCCGGTCTCGACCCTCAGGATCCGCCAGGAGCTATTGCCGAGCTGGAAGATGTCTCCGGGCAGGCTCTCGATCGAGAAATCCTCATCGAGCGTGCCCACCTGTAGCCCCTCCGGTTCGAGCAGCACCTTGAATTCGAAGTTGTCTGGAATCGCGCCGCCGCAGGTCACGGCGGTGAGGCGCGCTCCGCGGCGTCCCTTGATGCGACCGTTGACTGAATCCAGGTGCAGATAACGGCCGCGCTGGCCGCGTCGCGTCGAAAACCCGTCGGCCAGCATGTCGACGGTCGAGTCGAAATCCTCCCGCGACAAATGGCGAAATGGATACGCGCTGACGCACAGATCGAAGAGTTCGTCCTCGCTCCACTCGCGAGACGCTGCGCATGCGACGATCTGCTGCGCCAGGATGTCGGTGGGTTTCTCCGGCATGATCAGCCGGTCGAGCTCACCCGATCGCGCCGCTCGGATCGCGGCCACTGACTCCACGAGATCGTCGCGCGACAACGGAAGCACGCGCCCCTTCGGCACACCGCCCACGTGGTGACTGGCGCGTCCGACGCGCTGCATCAAGGCGTTGATCGATCGGGGCGAGCCTAGCTGGACCACGAGGTCGATCGCGCCGATATCGATGCCCAGCTCAAGCGACGCCGTGGCTACGAGTGCGCGCAGCTCCCCCGACTTGAGCCTCGTTTCTGCCTCCAGCCGCTGCTCCTTCGACAGCGAGCCATGGTGTGACGTCACCGCCTCGTCGCCGAGCCGAGAGGCCAGGTGGTGCGCAAGGCGCTCCGCGAGGCGGCGTGTATTGACGAACAACAGCGTCGTGCGGTGCTCCTCGATCATAGCGGCAAGCTTGTCGTAGACCTCGTCCCAGACCTCGCCGGCCATCAGCGCTTCGAGTGGCGAGTCGGGCATCATGATGTCGAGGTCGATTGCGCGATCTCCCACGGCGTCCACGATGGCGCAATCCGGCCGGCCACCAGGATCGAGATTCGACCCGCCTACCAGATATCGGGCCACGTCCTCGAGGGGCTTCTGAGTAGCGGAGAGGCCGATCCGCAACAATCGACGCTCGGGGTCTTCCTCGCGGACGAGCGAGTCGAGTCGCTCCATGGTCAGGGCGAGGTGCGATCCGCGCTTGTCGGCGGCCACTGCGTGGATCTCGTCGACGATCAGCGTCCGCGTATCGCGCAACATGCTGCGGCCGCCGTCGCTCGTGAGCAGTATGTACAGCGACTCCGGCGTCGTCACAAGAATGTGCGGCGGATTCGCCACCATGCGCCGGCGCTCGGCCGGCGGCGTGTCCCCGGTACGTACCTGCACACGGATGCCCGCCGCCGCACCACCGGACTGTTGCAGCTCGTAAGCGATTCCCTCGAGCGGGAGCCGAAGGTTCTTCCGGATGTCGTTGGAGAGTGCCTTCAGCGGCGAGACGTAAACGATCTGGGTGCTCGCCGGAAGAGCGCCGACCTGTGCCTGTCGGGTCAGATCGTCGATGGCTGATAGAAATGCCGCGAGAGTCTTGCCCGAGCCGGTCGGTGCGGCGATCAGCGTGTGGTGGCGGGCGCGAATCGCGGGCCAGGCCCGTTCCTGGGGCGGCGTGGGCGCGTCGAAACAGCGCTGGAACCAGGCAGCGACGGCCGGGTGGAAGTTCTGTAAGGGCATGCCTGAGTATATGCTGGCGCCCGCTCGCCCCTATCGACGCCAGGAGCCCCGATCGATGCGCGGTCTGATGATGGACTACCCGCTAACGCTGCCGCCGCTGCTGGACCGCGCGGAGCAGCTTTTCGGGTACCGCGAGATCGTTACGCGACGCCCCGATCGGTCCGTTCATCGCTATCAGATAGCCGACTTTGTAGATCGATCGCGACGCCTCGCAGTAGCGTTGCAGGATCTGGGCGTGACTCGTGGTGACCGCATCGCCACGCTGGGTTGGAACCACCAACAGCACTTGGAAGCGTACTTCGGCATTCCGGCGGCCGGTGCGGTGCTCCACACGCTGAACCTACGCCTGCACCCGGACGACATCAGCTATATCGCAAACCACGCGGGCGACCGGATCATCCTGGTAGACGACACGCTGCTTCCGCTGCTCGAACGCTTCCACTCGGCCTTGAGCACGGAGCACATCATCGTGATGTCTCAAGGCGACAAGCCCGAGCTTCCACGCGGCATGCTCGACTATGAGGAGCTGCTCGCGGCGGCCGACCCTGCACGCTACTCCCCACCGCTGCTACAGGAGCAGGACGCCGCAGCCATGTGCTACACGTCAGGCACCACGGGCATGCCGAAGGGCGTGCTCTACTCCCATCGCTCGATGGTGCTGCACGCGATGGCGCTAGCGATGGCAGACCTGTTTGCTATCGGCGAATCCACGTCCTACTTGCCGGTTGTACCGATGTTCCACGTGAACTCCTGGGGCACACCGTTCTCGTGCGTGATGATGGGCGCGAAGCAGGTGTTGCCAGGACTGAACCTGGACCCCGCGAGCATCTGCGAACTCCTGGCCCAGGAGAACGTGACGACGACCGCCGGCGTGCCCACGATATGGCTCTCGATCCTCGAACACCTCGACGAGAACCCCGACAAGTACGACCTGAGCGCGCTGGAACTGATGCTCGTAGGAGGCGCTGCCGCGCCGCCATCGATGATCGAGGCTTTCGAGTCGCGCCACGGACTCAATGTCGTTCATGCCTGGGGCATGACCGAAACGTCACCGCTCGGCAGCGTGAGCCATGTGGGGCCTCATCACGAGAACGCGAGTGCCGACGAGCGACTCGCCCTCCGGGCCAAGCAGGGACGGATGGCGCCGCTCGTCGAGATCCGCGCCATGAACGACGGCGAGGCGGTGCCGTGGAATGGCACCTCGTCAGGCGAACTCGAGGTGCGCGGCCCGTGGGTGGCCTCGGAGTACTTCGACAGCGAGCAGGGCGCCGAGTTCTTCACAGACGACGGCTGGTTCCGCACCGGCGACATCGTCACCATCGACAGCGACGGCTACATCGAGATCCGCGACCGCGCCAAGGACGTCATCAAGTCCGGCGGCGAGTGGATCAGCAGCATCGCACTCGAGAATGCACTCATGGGGCACCCATCGATCACTGAGGCCGCTGTGATCGCGATCCGGCACCCGAAGTGGATCGAACGCCCACTCGCCGTGATCGTAACTGGCGACGCTACGCCACCGACCCTTGCGGAGATCCGGACGTACCTCGAGCCGTACTTCGCCGCGTGGTGGCTGCCCGATGCTGTGGAGGTGGTCGATCAGATTCCGCGCACCTCCACCGGGAAGTTCAAGAAACGCGACCTTCGCAAGCAGTTCGACGGCTACCAACTACCGGAGACTGATTGACCATGCGCGACTTCGCCCCGGCGACGAGCCTTGTCGACCTCCGCTTCCAGGGTCACCCGGAGTACATTGCGTGCTACGTGCTCCACACGAGTCGTGGCATCGCGCTCATAGATCCAGGGCCGTCCTCGACGCTCTCGGCCCTCGAAGAGAGCCTCCGCCTGGCGGGTTTCTCGTTCGAGGCCGTCACCGACGTATTGCTGACGCACATCCATCTCGACCACGCCGGCGCCACGGGTTCGATCGTCCGCGATCACCCCGACGTCCGTGTTCACGTGCACGCGCGCGGCGCGCGCCACATGGTCGACCCCACCCGACTCCTGGCCTCGGCTTCGAGGCTCTACGGCGATCGCATGGACACCCTGTGGGGCGAGTTCATTGCAGTACCCACCGACCGGGTCAACGTTCTGGAGGGCGGCGAAACCCTGGCCCTCGGCGGACGTGAACTGGAGGTCGCCTACACGCCCGGGCATGCCTCGCACCACGTCAGCTACTTCGACCCGGACGGCGGCCTCGCGTTTGTGGGCGACACCCTCGGCATCCGGATCGACAACCGCCCGTACGTGATGCCCGTGACACCGCCACCCGACATCGATCCAGCCCGATGGACCGAAAGTCACCGCAAGATCCGCGCCTGGGCCCCCGACACGCTGTGTCCCACCCACTTCGGACCGGCCCGGCCTGCGGAGGCGCATATCGACGAGCACGAGCAACGCCTTGCCGGATGGGCGGCGGGCGTTGAAGAGGCGGTAGCGACGGGAGCCGACGCACAGGAGCGGGCCCGGCAGTTCGCCTTGCAGGTACAGCGAGATATCGAGGGCGTCCTCGGCAAAGAGCAAGCGGCCGGTTATGCGGCAGGAGGCGGGCTGACCGATTCCTGGCACGGACTGGCGCGCTACTTCACGAAGCGAGCGACCAAGGAGCAGCAGTGAACAAAGCACTACTCGCGACGATCGGCATCGCCGGCGCCCTGACCGCTGGCGTCGCAGCGCAGGAAAACGAGGCAGCGACGGAGCTCGCCGCGATTATGGAAGCCCTCACCGAGATCCGCTGGGCCGATCACACGTTGCCGGTTCCCGAAGGTGTCGATTCGAGGTACTCGGATCGGCTCGACGCGGTGAGCATCGACCGGTCCCTGGCAGAACTCGAAGAGCTGGATGCGCTCGGCGCTCGCATCACGCAGCTCGATCGCGACGCTCTCACTGCAGACGAATCGACCGACGCCGAGATCCTGCGACTTCAGCTTCGCGATCGCATCAACGAGCTCCGCTATGACGGCTACCTGCTACCGATCGGGTCGCGCTACGGCTTCCATTTCGGGTTCGCCAGCATGCCGGAGAGCCGCGTCTTCCGGACCATCTCCGACTACGACTCCTACATCGCGCGCCTGCAGTCATTCCCCGCACACTCCGGGCAACAGATTGCGATCATGCGTCACGCACTCGGCCAGGGCTGGGTGCTGCCCGCCGCGGTAATGGTGGGCTACGAAGAAACCGCCGGACAGCACGTTGTTGAACGCACCGAAGACAGTGGTTTCTGGGCTCCATTCACGCGGCTACCGGACTCCATACCCGACGCGGATCGCGAGCGAATCCTCGCCGACGGGCATGCCGCCGTCGAGGCGACCGTCGAGGCGTACCGCGTGCTCTACGAGTTCTTCCGCGATGAGTACGTCCCGGCTGGTCGTCCGACGCTCGGAGTGGTCGACCTTCCCGGCAATGGTCGCGACTTCTACGAGCACCGCGTTCGCCGATACACCACGCTCGACATCACGCCCGAAGAGGTCCACGAGGTCGGCCTCGAACAGGTCTCGGCAATCCGCGCCGCAATGGAAGCGATCCGTGAGGAAGTGGGCTTCGAGGGCGACTGGGATGCTTTCCTGGAGTTCCTGCGCACGGATCCACGTTTCTACGTCGACACCCCGGTGGAATACCTCGCGCACGTGTCGCTCGCGGCCAAGCAGATGGAAGGACATCTGCCGGAGCTGTTCCAGACCCTCCCGCGCACGCCCTACGGCGTCCGGGCGATCCCCGACCACGTAGCGCCACGCCAGTCAGCGGGCTACTACGACCGCGGCAACGCCGACGGCACACGCGGCGGCTGGGTCAACATCAACACGTCACAGCTGGACCAGCGGCCGTTGTGGGTCGCGCGAGCGCTTGCCTACCACGAGGGCGTTCCCGGACATCACCTGCAGATCATGCTCCTGCAGGAAAACGACGCCCTGTCGGGTTTCCGAAAACGCTCCGGCACGACGGTCTTCACCGAAGGCTGGGGGCTCTACACCGAAAAGCTCGGCATGGACGTGGGGCTCATGGACGACCCCTACGACCGATTCGGCATGTGGAGCTACCAGATCTGGCGCGCGTGTCGCCTCGTCGTCGACACGGGAATGCACGCCCTCGGCTGGAGTCGTGAGCGCGCGATCGAGTTCATGGCCGACAACACCGGCATGGGGATCGGCCCGGTAACCGCCGAGATCGATCGCCACATCACCGAGCCAGGCCAGGGCCTCGCCTACACGATGGGCGAGCTCGAAATCAGCGCGCTGCGGGTGCAAGGAGAGCAACGACTCGGTGACAACTTCGACCTGCGGGAGTTCCACGACGTGGTGCTCGGCGGCGGCTCGCTGCCCCTTTCCGTACTGCGCACGCGCGTAACAACGTGGATCGACGAGAAAGCTGCGGAATAGTCGGCCGGCCGGCGGCACATATGGGCTGTAACCAACGTTCCCTCGCGACGGGGCTCGGCGCCCCGAAGCACTGAGCGGGAGACGCACACAGTGCGAGGTCTGCAGCTAGCTGGACTCATGCTCTGGCGTGGCGGGCTGATGCTTGTCGGCGGCTGGTCGCTGTACGAGTCATGGGGCTGGGTGCTCCGCTACCTCGACCTCCCGCTGCAGCTGGAGGTCGGGTTCGGCATTGCGCTCACGGGCGCAGGCTTCGTGCTGGGGTCCCTTCTGCTCGAACGCATCCAGGACGACCAGCAGGAGCGAGCACGCCAATGATCCGTCTGCTGCGCATCACCGGGTTCCTGCTGATCGGCATCGGCGCTGCCATCGTGGCCAGCTACTTGATCAAGCCACTGCGGCTCCTGTGGCCCTGGTTGCTCGCGCTGCCGCTACCGATTCAGATCGGTGGATTGATCGCCGGCTTCGGCATCACACTGCTGTGCGGAACGATCCTGTGGGAACGATTCGACAACTACGAGTCAGACCGCTCACTGCGCGACGAGTGAGCACCGGAGAAGACGCATGATCGTCCTGAACACAGACCACGTTCCCGGCCGCGAAGTGGGAGAGGCTCTCGGCCTCGTCCGCGGCAGCACGATTCGCGCCAAGCACCTCGGCAAAGACCTCATGGCCGGCCTCCGCACGATCTTCGGAGGCGAAGTGAAGGAGTACACCGAGATGCTCGTCGAAGCCCGCGCCGAGAGCGTCCGCCGCATGAAAGCCCAAGCGGCAGAACTCGACGCGGATGCGATCATCAACGTCCGCTTCATGACCTCCCAGGTCATGTCCGGCGCCGCCGAAATGCTCGCCTACGGCACGGCGGTAAAACTGAAGGACAAGGAGTCCTTCCTCGGTCCGTGACAAACTTGGTCCCACGGCCGGCCGCGACTCGTGTCGGCAGAAAGGACATCTCGAACCGATGAGGACTTGATGAGCGACACTCCCATTCTGGCCGCCAAGTCACCTACCGGCGTCGACCTCGAAGAAGGCAAGACCTACTACTGGTGCCGTTGCGGGCGATCGAAGAACCAGCCGTTTTGCGACGGGTCACACGCAGGAACGGATCTGTCGCCGATGGAGTTCACCGCCGAGGCCACGGCGACCGCGCATCTGTGCCGCTGCAAGGCCACCTCGAATCCGCCGTTCTGTGACGGCACTCACGCCCGACTCGGTGACGTGCACGTCGGCGACCCCCTGCCAGACGCCGATGCTGGCGATGGTCCTCCCATAGCCCAGCCAACGCCCGAAGAGCCTACGGTCGCGCGCATCCACGATCTCGCGCCCAACGGACTGTCCGGCCATCACGGCGAAATGGGCGCCATGGGAGTTCCTCGAAAGGACCTGCCGCATTGGGACGACATGCAAATCCTGACGGCCCAGCTCGCCACGAAACCGCTCGGCGAGGACGCTCCCGTGGACACCGAGTTGGTGATCGGTCCAAACGCCGGCAAGCCGCTCCGGCTCGAGATCCCGCTGTTCGTGTCGGATATGAGCTTCGGCGCGCTTTCAGAAGAATCGAAGGTGAGCCTGGCGCGTGGCGCCGAGATGGCCGGCACTGGCATCTGTTCCGGCGAAGGCGGCTCGCTCACCGAGGAACGCGAAGCTAACAGTCGTTACCTGTACGAGCTCGCCTCCGCCAAGTTCGGCTGGACGGAAGACCTCCTCGAGGACGTCCAGGCATTCCACTTCAAGGGCGGCCAGGGCGCGAAGACCGGTACGGGCGGGCACCTGCCGGGAGCAAAGGTCACGGAGAAGATCGCGGAGACGCGCGGCCTCGAACCAGGCCAGGATGCCATTTCGCCGCCGACGTTCGACAGCCCTTCGACCGTTGAGGAGTTCAAGGTGTTCGGCGAGCGCGTGCGGGAACGCAGCGGCGGGATCCCGATCGGCTTCAAGCTCTCGGCCAACCACATCGAAGCGGACATCGACTTCGCCCTGGAAGCCGGCGCCGACTACATCATCCTGGATGGCCGCGGCGGGGGTACGGGCGCCGCGCCGTTGCTATTCCGCGACCACATCAGCGTGCCGACGATTCCCGCGCTGGCGCGGGCACGAGCCCATCTCGATCGAACCGTGGGGCGCGACGTAACGCTGATCATCACCGGCGGGCTCCGGATGCCCGAGGACTTCATCAAGGCGATGGCGCTCGGCGCCGACGGCGTGGCGCTTTCGAACGCCGCGATTCAGGCCATCGGCTGCATCGGCGCGCGCATCTGCAACACCAACAACTGCCCGACGGGCATCGCCACGCAGAAACCCGAGCTAAGGCGTCGTCTTGATGTCGATGCCGGCGCGCAACGCCTCGCCACATTCTTCGGCGCAGCAACCCAGCTGATGCAGGTGATGGCGCGGGCTTGTGGGCACACGCGGCTTGGTGACTTCCGTGCGCGCGACCTGACCACATGGAAGCGCGAGATGGCTGATCTCACCGGAGTGCAATTCGGCGGCACTAGCGGATAGACGCTCCTTCGCTGTCGAAGCGCTTCATCCACTCGCGCCGCTCGTCGCTGAAGAAGTACTCACGCGACCGGAAGGGCGGCACGTGGTGCTCCGCGAGCTCGAGTAGCGACTCCTCCGGCAGATCGATGACGTCGGTCGGAACGAAGCCTTCGAGTTGTGCGCGCGTGGCGGCGTGCTCTGGATCATCCGCCAGGTTGTGCCACTCCTCGGGGTCAGTCTCGAGGTCGTAGAGCTCCTCGGAGTCGTCGATGTAGCGGATGTAGTGCCAGTTCTCGTAGCGGACCGAGTAGCTGCCGTAGTCGTAGGTGGTGATCACGGGCCGCGCTACAGGCGCGGACGGATCCATCAGCATCGATCGCAGACTCACGCCGTCGAAGTCATCGCGCGGAGTGAGGTTGGCCAGGTCGGCAAGCGTGGGGTAGATGTCCAGCAGCGACGTCAAGTTGTCGGTTGCGGCGCCACGCGCCGAACCGTCGGGCATCCTCTCGATTCCCTCGGGCACCCGCATCATCATCACGGTGCGGATCACGTTCTCCCACAAGGCGAACTTGCGCCAGTGCTGCTTCTCGCCCAGTTGCCACCCGTGGTCAGACCAGATCACCACGATCGTGTTGTCCGCGTAGGGACTTGCTTCGAGGGCGTCGAGCAACCGTCCGACCATCGCGTCGGCATACGCGATCGACGCGAGGTACCCCTGCACGCCGCGCTCCCACTCCCCTGCCTCGACGACGTGGCTGTGGTAGTTGCCGCCCCGCGATATCAGCTCGCGGGCGACAGGGCCCAGATCTTCGAGATCCCCCTCGAGAACCTCGGGTTTGCGTATCTGGTCGAGCGGGAATCGGTCGAAGTACTCCTGCGGCACATACCAGGGCAGGTGCGGGCGGTAGATCCCTGCTGCCAGGAAGAACGGTTTGTCGTGGTCGCGATCCAGTTGATCGGAGATGTACTCGACGGTCTCGTAGTCGGCCGTCTCTTCGTCGCGCAGATCGAGCGGCGCCCAATCAAACATGCCGTACATGTACTGAAACGGCGTCATGTTTACCGGGCGCTCCTCCGGCAGGTGCTCCCGCGGCATCGGCTGCTCGATGCTCGGGTAATACGCGTCCCAGCCCGTGGCGTCGACCTGCGCATAGTGGAAGATCTTGCCGGCCCCAGCGGTGTAGTACCCGCTGCCGCGGAAGTGCTGGCCGATGGTCTGCACCTGTTGCAGCTGCGGCACGTTACGCCAGTCCTGGTAGTTGGAATACATCCCGGAACTGATCGTGTGCAGGCCCGTGAGCGTGGCCGACCGTGCCGGATTGCACCCGGGACTCGGCGTGTAATCGCGGCGAAACGTCACGCCGCTCTGCGCGAAGCGATCGAGATTCGGCGTGAGCGCCTGTGCGTTGCCGGCAAGCGGCTCCACCCAGTCGTTCATGTCGTCGAGCGAGATGAACAGCACGTTCGGGTGCCGCACCAGCTCCGGCTCCCCCGGCACCGCACAACCCGCAGCGAAGATCGCTGTGACAAGCCCGCCAACGACGAGTCGCGTTCTGGAGTCCATCATCCTGTTCCACGGCACCGCTGCCATGCCTGCGCTCACGCGCCCTAATGCACTCCGACCATCATCCTGCGGATCGACGGCACCAGGAACACCAGGATCACGCCGGCCACGATGGTCGTGCCAGCGACAGCGCCGAACAGCTGGGACAGCTGCAGACTCTCGAAGAATCCAGCGATCCAGCCGCCCAGGAAGTTGCCGATGGCGACCGAGAGGAACCAGACGCCCATCATCGAGCCGACGATGCTCTGCGGTGCCAGCTTGGTGACCGTGCTGAGTCCGACCGGACTCAAACAGAGTTCACCTACCGTATGGAGCAGGTAGACGCCGACCAGCCACATGGGCGAGACGTCGTTGGTCGCCGCCGAGCCGTCGTACGCCGATGCGAGTGAAGGCGGCACAAGCAGCAGAAAGCCAAGGCCGACGAAGACGAGCCCGAAGACGAACTTGGCGGGGCTTGACGGCTCGGACTTGCGGCCCGCGAGCCAGACCCAGAGGCCAGCGAACACCGGCGCGAACATCATGATGAACAAGGCGTTCAGCGACTGGAACCAGGTCGACGGGAACGCGAATCCCATCAGCGACAGGCTGGTGACGCGATCGGCGAAGAGGTTGAGGCTGGAGCCAGCCTGCTCGAAGGCGGCCCAGAAGAGCGTGCTGAAGACAAACAGCACGAGGATGGCGCGGATGCGCTTCCACTCGTCGCCGGTGAAGGTCTGGTCCGAAAGGTAGCCCGCCAGGCCACCGATGAAGAGACCGACCATCGAAACCATGATCTGCATGGCGATGTCGGCGCCGCTCACGGTGGAGGCCAGGTAGCCGAGTACACCGCCGCCGACGCCGAGGGCAATCGGCTTGAAGGATGCGTCGCCAGCCGGGGCCGCCTGCTGGCGTGCCTCGATGCGTTCGATGGCAGCCTGCAGCTTGGCCTTGCCCGCCATGTACTGCACCAGGCCCAGCGCCATGCCGATGCCGGCGAGGCCGAAGCCGTAGTGCCAGCCGTACGTCTGGCCAACCGTGCCAACCACCAGCGGTGCCAGGAAGGCGCCGAGGTTGATGCCCATGTAGAAGATCGAGAAGCCGCCGTCGCGGCGGGGGTCACCGTCCTCATAGAGGGAGCCGACCATGGTCGAGACGTTGGTCTTCAGCAGCCCGGTGCCCACGATGATCAGGCCAAGACCGGCAAAGAAAGCCGGGATACCCGGCAGGGCCATGGCGAAATGGCCCGCCGTGATGAGCACGCCGCCGTAGAGCACGGCGCGGAACTGGCCGAGAATCCGATCGGCGATCCATCCACCTGGGATGCCCGTGGCGTAGACGCCGAACGTGTAGATACCGTAGATGAGAGCCGAGGTCTGGACCGTGAATCCGAGCCCGCCGGAGGCGGTGTCAGCGGTCAAGTACAGGATGAGAAGGGCGCGCATCCCGTAGTAGCTGAAGCGCTCCCACATCTCGGTGAAGAAGAGCGTCATCAGCCCCTGCGGATGACCTGCAATACCTGAAGTTGCTGCGCTCAAATCCTGCCTCCAAACACGCCTCAGGGCGTTGAGCTAGGGGACCCCGGTGATGCGCGCGGGACCTGGCAGTCCACAGCGCGCGTCGGCGCCAGACCTTACCACCTGGGCACTCGGCTTTGGTAATCGACGGCCGCTCGTTGGGATATCAATCCAATCAATTGGACGGCCAGGACTATCGCTCGGAGACCGATGGTTTGATCGCCGCCCGTGCCACTAGACTCATCGCAAGGGATGGGGCCCGTGCTCGTCCTCTCACCGCCCCTGACCGGCGAGTCTCCCCATGAAGAACCTTCGGATCACGCTGGCGCTTGGTTGTTGCCTCTTCGCGCTGCCGCTGGCGGCGACGCAAGATCAGAGTCCCCTCGCAGTCGAGATCGAGGTGACCGGTCCCGGCTCCGAGGAACGCCTCGACGAGGCCCGCGTTGCCCTCATCGATTTCATCAACGGCCGCGAAGACCTCACCTACGGCTCGGACGCGCCCAACCCTCACCGGCTCGTTCTCCGCTATGTATGCACAGGAGACATGCCGCCGCGGCGGGACGGTTCGTTCAAAACCGCGTGCCATACACGGCTGGTTCTCGTTAAGGCGCTCAACGACGAAGCCGCGCGCTCGCTCGACGGCGCGGAGGTTGTGTACGCCGAAGAATCCATGTGGGTCACGGTTATCGCCGACAGGCACCGGGTGCACATCACCAGGCGGGTTGGTCCGGGCCGAGACCCGGAACCTGACCTGGACCTGCCCGCGATGCAGGAACGCACTCGGCAGGAGCTGGTCGCCACCATGCTCCGCGACGCCGTCAGCCGCCTGGGTGGCCGGATCGATGCTGATACGACTCGCAGGTTGAGCGCCGAGGCACACTAAGGCGTCTCACACCGGGCTACCATGGCGGTATGGATATTCAACGCATCAGCGTTCTCGGTGCCGGCACGATGGGTCACGGCATCGCTCAGGTCGCAGCCCAGGCGGGCTACCGGACCACGCTGTACGACATCGAAGCGACCCTCACGCAGGCAGGCCTCGACCGCATCACGGCGAACCTCGACAAGGGTGTAGCCCGCGGCAAGGTCACGGAAGATCAGCGTCTCAATACGCTGGGGAACCTCTCCGCGACCACCGACCTCGAGGACGCCGCCCAGGCTGAACTCGTGATCGAGGCCATCCCCGAGCGGCTAGACCTCAAGCGTGAGGTGTTCGGGACGCTCGACGCGCATGCGCCCGACGATTGCATCCTGGCGTCGAACACGAGTTCGCTGAGCATCGCCGAGATCGCCGCCGCAACGCGGCGCCCCGCTCAGATACTCGGCATGCACTTCTTCAACCCCGTGCACATCATGGCGCTCCTCGAGATCGTGGTGCACGAGGGCACAGCAGACGCGACTCTCGCGGCAGCACGCGACGTGGCTGAGAAGATGAATAAGACGTCGATCGTCGTCCGCGACGTGCCCGGGTTCGCCACCTCACGCCTCGGCATCGTGCTCGGTCTCGAGGCCATGCGCATGGTCGAACAGGGTGTGGCGTCCGCCGAAGACATCGACACGGCCATGGAGCTCGGATATCGGCACCCCATGGGGCCGCTCAAGCTGACCGACCTCGTTGGTCTCGACGTCAGGCTCGGCATCGCCGAGTACTTGCATGAGCAGCTCGGCAGCGACGCCTTCGAGCCGCCGACCCTGCTCCGCAAGATGGTCGAAGACGGCAAGCTGGGCAAGAAGTCCGGACGGGGTTTTTACGACTGGTCCGAGGACTAGCCGTTACTCGCCGCGGAAGGCGGCGTGCGAGCGCCAAATCTCGTAGTCACCCTGCTGGAACCCGCGGCCTACCGTCACGCGCGCGAGACAGTCGGAACTCTCGAGCAAGTGCCGCGCCTGAGGGTTGTAGTAGAGCAGCCACAGATCGCGCGGCACATGCTGCAGCGATCGTCTGATCTGCCTTAGCAGGCGCGACATGGCCCGCTCCCTGAAGGGGTTGAACAGATAGACGACGCAGGGGCCGGGCGGGATATCCGCACCAGCAGCGTCCTCACTGCGCAGATCGATGTGGCGCGTACCGTGCCCGGCCTGTGCCCACACCCGCAGATTCGTGCAAGCCGTGTGGTGGAGAAGCGGCGAGGCCTCGATGCCGACGACCCGCCCGAAGCCCGCCTGGGCAGCGAGCAACACGACTCGTCCCTTGCCGGAACCAAGATCGAGGAATGTGTAGTCCTCGCGCGCGATCGCTAGTTCCCGCACCATCACACGGAAGGCGTCCGGGTCCGTCGGCTCGTAAGACACCGCCTGCCCAGCGATCGCCGCATCGTGCTCGAGCAACTCGATCGGAATCTCGCCGTCGGTGTCGGTTCCCCAGCGATTGTCGAAGTCGTTGCTTGCCATTCTCGCCGCCGCATCCAGATTGTCCAGCGCCCACCCTACCGCACGCCAACGGCCCGCTAGCCCACCAAATCCATGTCCTTGCACACACCTATATTAGTTTGTAAGGTACCTATCATCGAAACCGACCGGGAGACGCTGATGGCACGACGACTCGGATACGCCACCGCTGCGATCCTGCGAGCAATCGCCCAGGAACGTAACTACGGCCTGGACATCATTGCCGCCACCGGTCTCCCGACAGGCACCGTGTACGTGACGCTGGGCAGGCTACAGAAGCGCGGCTTCGTGTCCACCATCTGGGAAGACGACGCCACTGCGGAGGCCGACGGGCGGCCCCGTCGGCGTTACTACGCGCTCACACGCGCCGGCCACGACGCGCTCGAGCAAACGCTCGCCGCCTTCGACGCCCTGACTCTTCCCGATCAAGTAGAGCGTCGCGGTTGATCAGCAACGAGAGTCGATTCGCGAGCCGGATACTCCACTTCGCAAGCCTCCTGGTGCCGTCCGGCGACCGGCGGGGGTGGCGCGAGGAATGGGACGCCGAGCTCCACTACCTTCACCAGGCGCGGCGCGAGAGCGCGGACGCCGGCATGCCGAGCCCGGTTCGCCTGGCTCTCGGCGCTCTTCCCCACTCGCTCTGGGAGCGAAAGGAGTGGACCGTGGCCGTTCTTCTTCAAGACGTCCGATTCGCGGCACGCGTTCTGCGTCACAACGTCACTTTCACCGCCATGGCCGTGATCACGTTGGCCCTGGGAATCGGTGCGAACACGACGATCTTCTCGATGACCAACGCGATGCTCCTGCGTTCTCCCGACGCGATCGGCGATGCCGCGCGCGTGGTGCAGATCGGCCGGGACCGCCCTGATCAGAACTTCGACAGTCTCGCCTACCCCTACTACCGACTGTTCCGCGACAACTCGACATCGCTCGAGGCGGTGTCCGCCTGGACCTCCCGCAACGTATTCGCGGGCGAAACGGGCGAGATGACCCGGGTGAACGCACATCTCGTCACCGGCGAGTACTTCGAAGTGCTCGGCATGCAGCCAATCGACGGCCGCTTACTGAGCAGCGCTGATGACCAGGTACCCGGCGGGCATCCGGTCGTGGTTGTCAGCTATTCGGCCTGGCAGCGTGTGCTGGGCGGTGACCCGTCCGTCGTCGGGTCCGAGATCAAGCTCAACAACTACCCGTACACCGTTGCGGGCATCGCACCTGAAGGGTTCGGTGGAACCAACGTTATCGGCAACCCTGCGGACGTCTGGGTACCGATGATGATGTCCGGCGTACTCCTCGGCGATCGCTATCAGTTCGCCTCCATCGACGACCCCGGGATGTCGTGGCTCTGGCTCGTCGGACGACTGGCCGAAGACGTCTCTCCTGCCGCGGCGCGTGATGAACTCGACGCGCTGTACCAACAACAGATGCTCGAGACGTGGGGTGAAGCGGCACAGTCACCTCTCGGGGTGATCGCGGGAGTCGGTCTACGACCCGATGAACGGCAGGCGATCCAGACGATCCTCGCGATACTCAGCGCGATCGTCGGCATCGTGCTGGCCGTTGCCTGCGCCAATCTCGCTAACCTCTTGCTCGCCCGTGGCGTGTCTCGCTCGAGAGAGATCGGCGTTCGGGTGGCACTCGGGGCTGGACGCGTGCGCGTGGTCAGGCAACTCCTGACCGAGAGTGTGCTGCTCGCGCTCGGCGGCGGCCTGGTAGCTGTAGTCGTCACCTTCTGGACGGCGCGCCTGTTGCCGGCCTTGTTGCCCATCACCACGACAGTGAGTTTCCGGCCGGACCTACGCGTACTCTTCTTCGCCACGTGCGTCAGCACGGTCGCCGGAATCGTGTTCGGTGTCGTGCCCGCGATCAGAGCATCACGGCCCGATATCGTCGACACGCTCAAGACCGGCACCGCGGGCGCCGGCACGGGAGGCGGCTGGCTCCGGAGTGGCCTGGTCGTGGGCCAGTTGGCATTGTCTTTCGTGCTGCTTGCCAGCACCGCGTTTCTGGTGCGTAGTCTCTGGGCAGCCCAGGGCGCCGAGCCCGGCTTCGCCACCCGGACCGTCAGCACGGTCACCTTCAGCACGGGGCTCGCAGGTCTCGACGACCAGGAGGCCGCGCAGCTATACAACCGGTTGGCTCGTGACGTCGCCGCGCTGCCCGGCGTCGAATCCGCAGGATTGGGATCCAACCTTCCCTTCGGGGGCTGGAGCAGGCGGAGCGTCATGTGGCCAGAGCCGCGACCCGAAGCCCCACGCCCGTTCATCGAACTGGACTGGACGATGGTGACGCCGGGCTTCCACGAGACTTTGCAACTTCCTCTTCTCGCCGGTGAACCGATCTCGGCACTCAATAGCGCGGCCGACATGCCGCGCGTGATGTTGCTGTCGCAGTCGGCCGCCGAGCTGTTGTTCGACGACGCAGATCCGCTCGGACGTCTCGTGCCAACCACCGAGGATCGCGCACCCGAGAGCTCGTACCGCGTGATCGGTGTGGTCGCCGATGCGCAGATGCGTTCGCTGCAGCAAGCTCCACGCCCCAACGTCTACACCCCGGTGAGTCAGGACCGGGCGAGCTTCATGACGATCTACGCGCGGGCTGCGAACGAGTCTATCGACCTCGCCGGCCCGCTCCGCGAAGCGCTCGCCACGGCGGCGCCCGAGATCGGTGTGCTAATTCAAGGCTCGCTGCACCAGCGCATGGCCGAGTCACTCGGCCAGACAACTCTCGTGGCACGACTCGCCGGGATCTTCGGGGTTCTGGCAGCCATGCTGGCGGCGTCAGGCCTCTACGGAGTGATGGCGTTCATAGCGTCGAGCCGGCGTCGCGAGGTCGGCGTGCGCATGGCACTCGGAGCCGAACGAGGGTCGGTGCTGCGCATGTTCGTTCGCCAGGCGGTGATACTCGCAACCCTTGGAGTCGCACTGGGCACAGCGTTGACGCTCGCCCTTGGAGGGACGATCTCGAACCTGCTCTATGGAGTCGCACCAGGTGACCCCGTCACCCTGCTCGCCATCGCGCTGGCCGTCATCGCGCTCGCCGTGATCGCGGCATTCACCCCCGCCTACCGCGCCACGCGCGTCGCACCGGTAGCCGCCCTGAGACAGGACTGATCAGTCGATGATTCGCCACACCGCCACGCGGTGGTGCCCGTCGGCATCGATGTAGCTACCGGCGAGTAGGTCACGGCGGATCGTGGTGGTCGGCCAGTTGCCTGTGAGTGCAACGGGCACCTCGACGCTGCCGACGAACTCGTGCTGCTCATCGAACACGTCGAATGTGGTCGTCGTACGCTCGTCGCCTGCCCCGGACCACCGCAGCGTCTGAACCCAGAGACGTCCAGCGTCGTCGAAATGGAACCCGCTGTTGACGAAGTGTGGATTGCGGCTCTTGAGCTCGTCGGTCACGGCGAGATTACGGCGCCATTCTTCGTAGCGGCGCTGTTCCATGGGCGGCACGGACGGCGGTTGACGCTCCAGAACGACCCGGTCCAGGAGCGCGCCCTCGCGGTCGTACCAGAAGATCACATAGTCAATCGGGTCACCCAGAACGATGTCCCCGGCCGGAGAAATACCGATCGTCGAGACCAACGTCCGGTCCCCGCTGTCGTCTGCGTAGGGCAGCGCATCAGCAGGCACCAGAACATGCGGACCGAAGTCGTCTGCGCCCGGCCGATACTCAATGACTTCCACATCGCGGCGATCGCGTCTCGCGTATGGCGGCGGCGCCGAGATCACCGCAAGCCGACCCGCAGTGTCGAAGTAGTGCCCGATCGGCAGGCGCATTGGCCAATCGAACGCGGCGAGGTGCTCCCCGGCACTCGAGTACTCGTGCATGGCTTCCAGCTCGTAAGCGAACAGGCGCGCATCGGAAGTGGCGAAGATCGGGAGTTCGATCGGACCGAACTCGCCCGGGCCTTCGCCGAGCACGCCGAAAGTCTGGGGCGCGCCCCCGCCAAGATCGAAGATCCTGACGAGCGGCTCGTATTTGTCACGCACCACCACTCGTTCCTGGTAGACCTCGACGCTCACGACCGCAAGAGCATCGGGGCCGTCACAATCGCCACAGCCGAGAGTTGCGATCCGGGTGAGTGTCGGGATCAGGTCAACTACATCCGAAATCGGCGCTTCGGAGGGACCGCAACCGGTAGCGATCGCCATCGTTGCCACGAGCACCGCCCCCCGGCCGGCCACTCTGCGTCTCGACATGGCCCGCATCAGCCGACGATTCGCCAGATGCCGACGGTCCATTCGAGCGCGTCATCGAGGTAACCACCGACCATCGTGTCACCGCGAACGGTCAGGACAGGATATCGCGTGGAGCTCAGGGGCACGGGTACCAGAACTTCGCCTAGATAGGCTCCCTCAGGGTCGAATACATCGAAGATCGTCTCGGTTCGATCCATCCCCTCGCCCGACCAGCGTCGCGTTTGTACCCACAGCCGGTCCGCGCCGTCGAAGAACAACCCGGCGCCGCCGAAGTGCGGAGCGGCCTCCAGGAGCGGCTGGGTCGATCCGGTGCTCACACGGATCTCCTCATCCCGCTCGATCTCCCGCGGCGTCAGCGACGGCCGTGGCAGGTCGCGCCCGAACTCGCCCGCGGGCTCGCCATCCGGCGTGTACCAGTACATGCGGTAGTTCTCGTCATCGGCAAGAACGATCTGACCGTCGCCGCGCACAGCCATCGCGCCCACCAACGGCCGGCGCCCGTCCTCGGTGTCTGCCATTGGAATCCCAGCGCCCGGAACGACGACGTGGGGGCCGAACTCAGCGGCGCCGGGGTTGTAGGCGACGACTTCCATCGCTTCGAGATCTATACCCGACGCGCCCATCGGCGCCGTCAGCACGAAGAGTCTATTGAGTCCGGCGTTGTACTGGTGCGCCATCGGGATGCGGGGTGGCCAGTCGTAGGCTTCTACGTACTGCCCCTCCTGATCGAACAGCTGCAGTTTGGTGAGACCGTAGGCCAGCAGCTGCCCGTCGGCGGTGGAAAACACCGGAGTGGCAAAGGGACTGAGTTCGCCCGGCCCCTCACCGAACTTGCCGAAGGTGAATTGGAGATTCCCCGCCAGGTTGAAGACGCGGATCAACGGTTCGTACTCGTCACGAAGGAAGACCCGGTCCCCAACGACGTCGAGCGCCACCGGCACGATCGATTCGACGTCCTCACACGCAACGCAGCCAATGGTGCCGATTCGCTCGACGGCTGGGATGGCCGGCGTGGGGTCAGCTTCCGGAGCGACCGCTTGGCCGCAACTCGTGACGGCAACGCACAGCAGCACCAGGGGAATTCTGCGCATTCATGCTCCATCGCGGCGGCCGGGCCCGAGGCGGCCTATCGGGTTATAGAACCACCGAAGCCCGTTTCTTACGAGGGGGACGGCGACTCGTCCGGCAAGTCATCGCCCAGCGGCGGAGCTACACGACGCCAGCCGCGCCCCTGAAGCAGGAGTACCGCGGCTTCGCGGCGGTTCCCGTCGAGTGCGAACCAGGCACGATCGCCATCGATGTACTCGGTCGTTTCGTCAACGGGTAGCGCCTCGGTGCCGTGCTGCACGACAAGCGGCAGCAGCGGTTCACGGGCGGGCTGCTTGGCTCGTAGCGGCGCCTCGATCTTGTCCTCAAGTTCCACCTCGAGCGGCTCGGGCACGTCACCTCTCTCCCAGAGCTCAACCACTGCGCGGCCTCGCTCGAGCCACAGGGACCACACCGTGAGATCGCGACGATGAGCAAACAGCACGCCCACCTGGGCCTCGCGGACAACGTCGAGGCTCAGGTGTCCGTTCACCCGATCGAGGGCAACCCACGCGCGTGGGCAGTCGTACTCCTCCTCCATTCGCCGCGCGAACAGAAGATTCGCTTCTTCGTTGGGCGTCATGGCGACGGCGCCTGCGCGCTGTTCCGGCTGCGTACGCAACGCGATCCGCTCCGCCAGTCCATTGCCGAAGATCACCTGGAACCCCTCTGCGAGCGCTCGATTGGCCCGATCGGCGTTGGACTCGATGATGATCGTTGCGCTACCGGCATCGCGAAACGCCTCTGCCACGGCGAGGGCCAATCCGTTCGCTCCCAGCACCACATAGCCGTTGTCGCCAGGTCGCCGGACGCCGAGGGCGTCGGCTATTGGTCCCATGGTCAGCCCCTGGATCACCACGGTGCCGGCAATCACGAGGAACACGAGCGCGCTCAGCTCGGCTCCGCCTGCGATTCCGGCTCGATCGAGAGAAGTGGCGAACAATGAGGCCACGGCCGCGGCCACGATGCCGCGCGGTGCCACCCAACCAATAAACGCCTTCTCCTGAAGCGTCAGCCCACTCCCGTAGCTGCAGACCGCCACCTGAATCGGCCGCACTACGAACATGAGAACCGCGACGACGCCAACTCCGGCGAGTCCGAGTCCCATCACGTCGTCGAGTCGCACCGATGCGGCCAGCAAGACGAAGAGCAGGCCGATGAATAACACCGTCAGCTGTTCCTTGAACTCGGACAGCTCACGCGTAATCCGGCTGTTCATATTGCCCACGATGAGCCCGGCCGCGGTGACGGTAACGATTCCGGTTTCTTCCATCATCGCGTCAGCGACCTGGTACAACGCCAGCACCATCGCGAGGGTGAAGATGTTTTCGAGCCCGTCTGGAACCAGTCGGTGGACACGCAGCGCTCGCGCAATGAGCAGGCCACCGATGATGCCGAGCGGGAGTCCGATAGCGAACCGGAGAGCGAAGTGGGAGATGCCTTCCGCTGTAGAGGCTAGCGAGGTGGGCTGGATCAGAACTTCCAGCGCGACGACAGCGGTAATCGCGCCCACCGCGTCGATCAGGACTCCCTCGGCTTCGAGGATCGTTTGCGCAGCGCGCGTCACCCGGACCCGCCGCAGCAAAGGGGTGACTACGGTCGGCCCGGTGACGATCACCAACGCGCCAAACAACAGTGCCAGTCTCCAGTCCCACCCGAGAAGAAACCGGGCAGCCAGCGCCCCGCCGATCATCGTGATGAGAGCGCCGAGAGTCAGGAGACTGCGCACGACCCGGCCCTGAGCTCGCAACCGCGCCAGTTCGAGATTGAGACCACCTTCGAAGAGGATGATCGCAACCGCGAACCCGATGATCGCACTCAGTCCCTCGCCGAGGCTGTCGGGTTGAACCAGGCCGAGTCCCTCGGGTCCGAGGAACACTCCAACGGCCAGCAACACCACGATGCCGGGCACGCGCACGTGTCGTGCCAGGCCCTGGGCGAGTACGCCGGCCGCGAGGGCAATTCCGACTGTGAAGGCGGGGTTGGTAGCGGCGTGTTCCATGGTCGGCGAGTATACAGAGACACCAGAAGGAGTCTGTGGTCTTGAAGAATCTCGCTATTGCCGTGACGTTGGGAAGCATGCTCGCGGTGGCCTCGCCGGCGCTCGGGCAGGACGTGTTTGACCTGGAGATCGGCGACGTCGCTCGACGAGCCTCCACTTTCACACCGCAGACCGACGTGATTGTCGCCACCGCCGACGGGGCCGAACTGTCGCCCGAAGAGATCGCAGCGCGACTCGCCGACACGCGATTGCTCCTGATCGGCGAGTCGCATACGACGATGGATTTCCATCGGATTCAAGCGCGGGTGCTCCGCGCCCTGCAGGCCACCGGGCGTAGCGTCCTGATTGGCCTGGAGATGTTCCCGGTGACGGAGCAGCCGAGCCTCGACCGATGGAACGCCGGCGATTGGACCGACGACGAGTTCGTGACGAACTCCGAGTGGTACCAACATTGGGGCTACAACTGGCTGTACTACCGCGAGATCTTCGAGGTCGCCCGATCTGGCGGGTCGCACATGTTTGCCATCAACGCGCCGCGGGCCAGTGTCACCGCCGTGCGCCAGAAGGGACTCGACGGCCTCACAGCTGAGGAGCAGGTGGGTATCCCGCCGCGCATCGATACCGACGACGCCGACCACCTTCACTTGTTCAAGTCCTACTTCGCCGACGACACCGGTGGCACACATGGCGGCATGACGGACGAGATGTGGCAGTCCATGTTCGCGGCCCAGTGCACCTGGGACGGCGCCATGGCGTGGAACGCCGTACAGGCCCTGGAGTCGGCTGGCGATCCCGACGCGATCATGGTGGTCATAGTGGGCTCCGGCCACGTCGCCTACGGACTCGGCATCGCGCGCCAGGCGGCGGACTACTTCGAAGGGGAGATCGCGACCCTGATACCCGTCCCTGTGTCCGATTCAGACGGCGAGCCCACCGGCGTGGTGCGGGGCTCCTACGCGGACTTCGTCTGGGGAATTCCGGGCGAGGCGCAGCCGCTGTATCCGAGCCTGGGCCTGTCGGTCACCGACTCCGACGAAGGACTGAGTGTCCTGTTCGGCGATCCCGAGAGCCTCGGTGGCAAGGCTGGGATCGCGGCGGGCGACAAGATCCTCACGATCGACGGCTGGACCGTGCCGAACAAGCTCACGTACAACCGCATCATGGCCGACAAGCGGTGGGGTGATCACGTGGAACTGGTAGTCGAGCGCGCGGGCGCACGCCAGGAATTCCCGATCGCGCTGCGACGCAACTGAACGCTACTTCTTCAACTGCACTTTCCACGCACTGCGACCGTGCGTGAACGCGTAGAGATACCGTTTGGCTCCGACACGCTGCAGCTGAAGTGACTCCGTGACGTAATTACCGAACCCGGTGTTTTCCTGTGCCCAGGTGTCGCCGCGATCCGTCGAGACGAACACACCGAGATCGGTGCCGACGAACAGGCGATCGGTGTTCTCGGGGTCGACCACGATCACGTGGACAGGGATGTCGGGCAGGCCGGTGGCGCCCTTCCCGTCGATGGCCGTCCACCGCTTGCCGCCGTTGACACTGCGAAACACATGCTTGCCACCGAATCCACCGTAAGTGACGTAGATCACGTCCGGTGCGTCCGGATCGAACGCCACCCAGGTGGCCCACGCCTGGCGCGCTCGCTTGGATGGCCATGTCGTGGCGGCGCCCGCTGTGGCCGCCGCATCCGTTACGTGAATGAAGCCAGTCTCGGTGGCCGCAACGACGCGATCCGAATCCAGCGGATGCACCGCGATCGCTGTCGCTCGCCCCTTCAGTGGCGCACTCGCCGCCACCCAGAGTTCCGCACCGTTGTTCGTGCGGAACACGCTTCGGGACCCGAGGTAGAGCCGTTCCGGGCCCTGCGGATCCATCGTGAGGGGGGGGATGAACACGAAACTCCCGCCCGGATCGAGAAAGCGACCGTCTACCGGAGGTAAGCCGTTGCGCACTCCAGTGAGTGTTGTGCCGCCGTCGACCGTCTTCACGACATTGCCGCTCTGTGACTGCACATAGAAGATGTTCGGATCGGTCGGATCGATCGCCACGTAGCCGCCGTCGCCGCCGAACACGCGCGTCCAACGGGACGCTGAGCCGCGCGAGCGACGCATCTGCGTGCCGTTGTCTTGGGTGCCCCCGATAAACGACTTCCCGTCCGGGAACGCCATGCCCTGATAGAACTGCGTGATCGGCAGGTCGTCGCCGAGATGCGTGAACTTGATCGCGCTGTTGGCAGGACTGCAGAGTGCCGCCGGGCCCACGCTGACCGGGGCGCGGGCGTTGTCGCTCCACCAGAAGCCACCGTCGTTGCCGATGTACACCGTCTGATTCTGCGCACCGTCGTAGCCCGGATCAAAGACCAAGACGTGCTGATCGGCATGGATGCGTGAGTCGGTATCGTTGGCCGCCCAGTAGTAAGACGCCGGCCCCCAATTCTGGCCGCCGTCCGAGGAACGGAACCAATCAACCCCGCCGGCCCAGACCGTGTCCGGATCCGTGGGATCCACGGCGATGGCGTTCACGTACCACCCCATCGGGAGCACGGTGTTCGCCGTGTCGAAGCCACATACCTCCAGGGACATCAGCACCGGATTGTGGAGCAGGAACGTGTTGTGCTCAGCGGCCGAGTTGTTGCGCACTGTTGCCTGCCAACTCCCCTTGCTACCACCGCTGTCGGAGCGAAATACGGCATGCAGCGCCTGCTGGTAGATCCCCGGACGATTGCTCGCCGCCAGCGCGTAGATCACGTTCTGATCAGACGGCGCCAAGGCCAATGACGTGCGCCCCATGCCCGGATCCTTCAGCACGCGCTTGGCCCGGGCTCGCTTCGCTGAGGCGTCGCCAAAGCGGTACACCGATGCCTGCACGAAGGTTCCGCAGCTGGCGAACAAGACGTCCTCAGCGCGATCGGTGCGGATCGCCAGATCGAGGCAGCCACCTTTCTCCTTGGCTCGGAGGATGCGCGTCCAGGTGGTGCCGCCGTCGGCACTTCGATGCACGCCGGTGCGCGTAGCAGCGTAGATCCGTGCTCCATCCGGTGAGAACACCAACTCGTTGACGAACCAGAAGTCCTCGCCGTCGGTTCCCGGCAGCTGAGTCCACGTCCCACCCGCGTTACTGGTCCGGAAAATACCGCCGCCGCGCAGCGGAAGGCCGGTTCCGCGCACGTCCTCGCGGAAGTACCCCTCGCCCGTCCCTGCCAGCAGCGTCCGCGAATCGGTCGGATGCATCGCCATCGAATTCACCGCCACGTTGTCGAGCCCCTCGCCGGCGAACTTCCATGGCCCGTCCGGACCCCGATTCGTCTTCCAGACGCCACCAGAAACGGCGCCAAGGTAGAGCGTGCCGGCGTTGCCGGGGTCCACGACGATGACTCGCGCGCGGCCGCCGACATTGGTCGGACCGATGGCCTCCCAGCCGCCCTTGAAATCGCCGTCTCGTGCCCGGCGCGCGGTTCGGGCCTCGGAATCCGAGAGCAGACGATCCGCTGCCAGTGAGTACATCGGCATACGCGCGGCCTGCTGCTCGGCCTGCGCATAAGCGGAACGGGTGTCGATCTGCTGATCGAGAGGAAGGCGCTTTGCGTTGTGGAACTGCTGCGCGAGCTGGGGTGCGCCGTAGGGAACCGGTAGGCGCTGCTCGACCGCCTCGAGTTTCGCCGCAACCCCGTCGGGCATTCGCGCTGCGGGCGGCGTGGATTCCTGCCCAACATGCAGAACCATCATCAACCCAATGGCGGCCAGGCCCATCGCCTGCCAACTGCTGCGCATAGATCTTCTCCCAGGCTTCGCGGCGGCGGGCAAAACGGGGACTCCCGACAACCGTATTCTAGAGAGCGAATTCATCGCGTTACAGTCCGGTCACTCTGAAGTCTCTCCCATGTCCGACCTCCTCGAATCGATCGACGCGCTCGCTGGCCACTTGAAGGCTGCCCTGGCGGCACCGCTCCCGGGCGTCGAGGCCCAGCTGCTCATGTCGCCCGCACCCCGGCGCGGCTGGAAGCCGAACCTGTTCCCCGACGATTGCCGGCAGGCTGCAGTGCTGCTCGTGACGTACGCGTCGTCCGATGGCCCACGGCTGGTGCTCACGCAACGCCGCGAGGACCTCCCCGATCACCCCGGCCAGGTGTCGTTTCCCGGCGGCGAGATCGAGGGTGACGAGACACACGTGGAGGCCGCACTGCGCGAGGCCAACGAAGAGGTCGGCCTCGATCCGGAAGTCGTCGAAATCGTGGGAAGGCTGACCTCGCTGCATGTGCCCGTGAGCAACTTCGTGCTCCACCCCGTGGTGGGGATCGCTCGGAGCCATCCGCACCTGGCCCCCGAGGACGCCGAGGTCGCCCAGATCCTCGAACCGCGGCTCACCTCACTCGCCTCGCACGACGAACAAGGATTGGAGCGGTGGCAACGCCCGAACAGCGAGCCCTGGGTGCCGTTCTTCCACGTCGGAGGCCTGAAGGTTTGGGGGGCGACTGCGATGGTCCTTGCCGAATTTCTCGCCGCGCTGGGCGCCCCGCCCGCCGCCTGGACGCCCGGCCAGACATCCGATTGAGCCCCGCTCGGGTGTTACTCTCGGACGCAACTGACTACGGATGCGTCGCACCCAAGGAACAACACCAATGACTGATCGCAAGCCTGTTGACCGCCGTAGTTTCGTCAAGCGCGCCACGGGCGTAGCCGCCGGCGCAGTGGCCGTCGGTGCGTGCGGTGGCGCTGGAGGAGAGGCGCCCGCGGTTCAGACGAACCCTCGCATCCGCTGGCGACTCACGTCGTCGTTCCCCCGCAGCATCGACACTTTGTTCGGTTCCACCGAATACCTGGCGCAGCGCGTAGAGGCGATGAGCGACGGGAGGTTCTCGATTCGCTCGTATCCGGCAGGCGAGATCGTTCCGCCATTCCAGGTTCTCGATGCCGTGCAGCAGGGCACGGTTCAGCTCGGCCATGCAGCCAGCTACTACTTCACCGGCAAGAACCCGGCGCTCGCCTTCGATGCCGGGGTGCCATTCGGGCTATCGGCACGCCAGCAGCACTCGTGGATCTACGAAGGCGGAGGCGAAGCGCTGGTCAACGAGCTCTTCGCCGACTTCAACGTCATGTCGTTTCCCGCGGGCTCTACCGGCACTCAGATGGGTGGCTGGTTCCGCGATGAACTGAGCGGCCTGGCCGATCTCGGTGGTCTCAAGATGCGGATACCGGGCCTTGGCGGCGAGGTCATGAGTCGCCTGGGCGTGGCCGTTCAGGTGCTCGCCGGCGGTGAGATCCAGCAGGCGCTGGAGCGCGGGGCGATCGATGCAACCGAGTGGGTCGGCCCCTACGACGACGAGAAGATGGGCCTCAACGACGTGGCCAACTACTACTACTACCCGGGATGGTGGGAGCCGGGCCCAACGCTGTCGTTCTACGTGAATCGCGACGCCTTCGCCGAGCTCCCCGCCAGCTATCAAGAGATGCTGCGAAGCGCCACGATCGAGACGGCTCAGATCCTGACCGCCCGCTACGACAACGTGAATCCCCCGGCGCTCGACCGACTCGTCGCTGGTGGAACGCAGCTCCGGCCATTCCCGCAGGACGTGATGGAAGCGGCCTACCGCGAGTCCTTCGACCTGTACGAGACGCAGGCGTCGGCGGATCCCGCGTACCGCAAGCTGTTCGAGGCCTGGAAGCAGTTCCGATCTGTCTCGGACCGTTGGTTCGGCACGGCCGAGTGGGAGTACGCGCGGTTCGCCCATGGCCGCGAGGCCTAGCGGCCGCATCACATCTCGGACTCTTTTGACCCGACGGGTGGCACCGACTCACTGCTAGACTGGCCTGGTCCCCTCCGAACTTGAGGCAAAGCATGCTCCGTCATCGAGCATTTGTCGTATTCGCGCTCGGACTCACGGCTGCGTCGGTGAGCACTCCCGCCGCACTGAGGGCCGCCGCCAGCGAACGCTTCCCCCAGCTCCCGTCCAATCCATACTGCCTCCGTGCAGCGTGCGGGTATGGCCGGGATGGCATCGACGCACCGTATCCCGGTGGTGGCCTTCGCGGCGAGGCCGCGCGCACCATGGCTGCAGCCGACTCGATATTCCAGTCGTCGAACGCCTCTTTGCGATCGTGGGTCACGAGCCGGGAGATGAGTGGCGCTCCAGCGAACGCCAACGACATTTGGGGCTACGTCGCACCGTCGGGCCGCGAATACGCCATCGTCGGATTGCTCACCGGCACTGCCTTCGTCGAGGTCACCGACACGTCATCGCCGGTAGTGGTCGGATTCATTCCAGGTGCCGCCTCGAGCTGGCGGGACATGGCCGTCTACGGCGAGTACGCATACTCGGTGAATGAGACTCATGGCGGTGTCCAGATCATCGACTTGCGTCGGATCGATCGCGGCAAGGTAAAGCTACTGGGCTCGTTCGACGGGGGCGGGCTACGCACGGCTCACAACATCGCCGTCAACCCGGACTCCGGCTACGCCTACCTGTTGGGAGCAAACATCGCCCGTGGCGGACTCGTCGCGCTCGACTTGTCGAACCCCGCCGCACCTCAGCTCGAACCCGTGGCCTGGGAAACGGCCTATGTGCACGACGTCATCGTCGTCACATACGACCGGTGCCCCTATCGCGGCCGCGAAATCGCGTTCGCGTTTACCGGTTCGCTCGGACTGCACATCGTCGACGTCACCGACAAAGCCGCCCCGGAAACGCTCTCGCACCTGCGCTACGAGGGCGCCACCTACAGCCATAGCGGAGCCCTGAGCAGCAATGGACGGGTGCTCTACCTCAACGACGAACTCGATGAGCGCGCGAGCGGCGGCGAAAAGGCACTCACGACGTACGTGATCCGCGTTGCCAACCCGGCCAAGCCTCGCCTCATCAGGCAGATCAACCCGGGCACCGAGGCCATCGACCACAACTCGATGGTGCAGAACGGGCGGCTGTTCATCTCCAGCTACACGGGCGGCCTGCGGATTCTCGATCTGCGCAATCGCACGAGTCCACGCGCGTACGGGCACTTCGACACCTACCCGGAGTCGGATGAGGCGAAGTTCCAGGGAGCCTGGGGCGTGTTTGCCGACTTCCCAAGCGGAACCGTCATCGTGTCGGACATCGCGCGCGGGCTGTTCGTTATCGAACCGCAGTAGCGCCGCGACCTAGTCGAGCAGAACCGTCACGATCTCCGGGAACAGGATGATCAGCAAAAGGCCGATCAGCTGCACCAAGATGAACGGGATGGCACCGCGATAGATTTGCGGCGTGCTGACTTCCTCCGGTGCAACCCCGCGCAGGTAGAACAGCGCGAACCCGAATGGCGGAGTCAAGAATGACGTCTGCATGTTCATGCCGATCATCACGCCGAACCAGACCAGATCGATTCCCAGTAGCGCCGCCGCCGGTGCGAGCAACGGGATGATGATGAACGCAATCTCGAAGAAGTCGATGAAGAACCCGAGCACGAAGATCACCAGATTGGCGACCACGAGAAATCCGATGCGTCCACCCGGCAGTGTCGTGAGCAGCTCCTCGATCCACAGATCGCCGTAGAGCCCACGGAAGACGAGCGAGAACGCCGTCGAACCGATCAAAAGAAAGACCACCATCGACGTGAGCCGCGTAGTCTGATCGAGAGCTTCCGTAACCGCCTTCCGCGTCAGTCGGCGGTTTGCTGCGGCCAGAGCCATGGCACCCACCGCGCCCAGGGCGCCGGCCTCTGTGGGTGTCGCTACGCCCGCGAAGATGCTGCCCAGCACCAGGAGGATCAGTACCAACGGCGGCACCATCACCAGGCCGACCTGCCGAAGCAGCGGCCATCCGATGCTCTCGCGCTCTTCGGGCGGCAGCGCGGGCGCCGCGTCGGGCTTCACGATTGCCACGCCACCTACGTACAAGGCGTACATGCCCGCGAGCATCAGTCCGGGCAGGAGCGAGCCAACAAACAGATCACCCGCAGCAACACCCATCTGGTCTGCTAGAACAACCAGAACGACGCTTGGCGGGATGATCTGGCCGAGCGTGCCCGAGGCCGCGATCACTCCGCTGGCCAGCGGTGCGGAGTAGCCGTAGCGCAGCATGACCGGCAGCGAGATCAGGCCCATGGCCACCACCGAGGCTCCGACGACTCCAGTGGCTGCCGCGAGCAGAGCTCCGACGAACACGACCGCCATGGCGAGGCCGCCACGAAGCGGGCCAAACAGCTTGCCGATCGTGGTGAGGAGATCTTCGGCCAACCGCGACTTCTCGAGCACCGTGCCCATGAAGATGAAGAACGGTACGGCCAGGAGCACGAAGTTCGACATCACGCCGAATATCCGCTCCGGCATCGCGTACAACAGCGCCCAATCAAAGTACCCGGCACCAACTCCGAGAAAGGCGAAGAGGAGTGCGGTGCCGCCGAGCGCAAACGCTACCGGGAATCCGGTGAAGATCAGGATGAAGACGACGGCGAACATCAGTGGCGCCAGCCACTCGCCGCTCACAGTTCCTCCCCCGAGGCGTCGAGTTCACCGGATCGCAAGAGCTGCACGCCGCGGATCAGCTCTGCTACGCCCTGCAGCGCAAGCAGCACGAAGGCGACGATGATCATCGTCTTGATCGGGTAGCGCGGCAGCCCCCCAGGATCAGGCGATCCCTCCAACACTGCCCAGGAATTTCTCACTGACGGCCATGACACCCAGATCGAGAAGATCGAAAAGGGCAACAAGAACAGCGCCGTGCCGATCAAGTTGATGATCGTCTTGCCGCGACGCGACAGGCGGCCGTACAGCACATCCACCCGCACGTGGTTGTCATGCTTGAACGTGTAGGCAGCGCCGAGCAGAAACACGAGACTGAACAGGTACCACTGTGCTTCGAGGTACGCGTTCGAACTCAGGTTGATGCCGATGCCGCGCCCCAGATAGCGTGCCACCGCGTTGTACGCACCGATGAGCACCATCGCAAGCACCAACCATGACACCGCGCGGCCGGTCCGCTCCGTGAGCCGGTCGACCGTGCGCACGAAGAGGCTCGGATGTTCGACTTCAGTCGGCTCGGTCACATGCCCTCGCTAGATGCTGGCGGAAGCGGCGAGTTTACCGGATTCGAAGAATCTTCTCGTTGACCGGGTAGAGCCACTCGACACCCCGTTCGGTAACGATGGCATCGTCCTCCAGTGGGATCCGAACCTTCGCGCCGCCCCAGTCGGGATTCGCGGTGTAGGCGAACAGTTCGATCGAGAACATGTTGGACGGCTTGATCTCGAAGGTCATCCGCAGCGGATTGAACCAGGCAATCGAGGGCCCGATGCCGTGGCCGAGATTGCCAACCGAGTGACACCCGATGATCACCTCGGTCTTGTCGGAGCCAGAAGTCACGTTGAACTGCTCCATGATTTCGAACCCGACTTCCTCGAGAGCCGCGTTCACCCGCTCCATCATCTCGCCCGCAGTCGGGCCCGGCTTGATCGTCTGTCGGATGATTTCCCGGACCCGAATCCCCTGATCGAACGCGTTCTGAAGCCCGGCTGGCACCTCCGTCTCGCCCTCACGCAGCACGTAGGCGATTCGCTTCATGTCCGTGTACATGTTCAGGAAGCCGACACCCCAGTCGATCATCAGCAGGTCGCCGCGCTGGATGATGCGCTCGTTGGAGGTGGCTTCGATGCCATCCGGGCCGGTGATGTAGATCGACGGCATTCCGAAGGAGTTGTCGAGGCCACGGTCGTGAAGTCGCTCCATGATCCACCAGGAGACGTCCTCGAGCGCGGTGATCCCCGGAGTGATGACCTCGTTGGAAAACGCCCGCTCGGCGATCTCGCGTGATATCTCGCCTGCTTCTGCGAACGCTGCGATCTCTGTGGCAACACGCCGCGACCGGAAGTCAGAAACAAGCTTCTCGGCCGATACGAAACGGTCCGCGTACGTGGCCCCCAGCGTCTCCACGAGAAGCTCATGCGACGTGTGTGTGAGCCCGTCCGCGCCGCCGATCGCATGCGACATATTCAGCCCGATGCGTTGCGGGTCACGCTCGGCGACGAACTCCCGGAGGTCGAACGATCCGGTCACGATGTCGTAGGCGCCGTTGCGCTCGAGGAGATAGCCGCCGATTCCCAGCGCTGCGCGCTCGATCCGATCCTCGCCCCGGTCGGTGAAGATGTAGTAGCCGACTCCGCCGACGTAGCCTTGCCCCAGATCGATCCACAACGGGTCGCGGTAGCCTTCCTTGACCACCGTGATCCACATGTCGATGTCGTTCTCGCGCATGGCCTCAGGGAGTACATGATCGAACTTGTCGCGTCGGATCTGCGCCAGACGCTCCCAACGGCGTTTGGCCTCCTGGCCTTCGACTGGTGGGGCACTCACCCAGAGCAAGCTGGCAACAATGGCGGCGGTCAGGAAGCGTCGGCTCACGTTCGACTCCATTCGCGAAACCCGACGCGGCATTTGTCCGTCTTAAAGAGAGACTGAACTCTGCACGGAGCACCGGGAACTATGTGGACTTTTCTGCTGTGGATGCTTTTGTTCGTGATCTGCTGGCCAGTGGCAGTACTGGCCCTGATCGCCTACCCGTTCGTCTGGCTCGTGCTGCTCCCGTTCCGATTGATCGGGATCGGGGTAGACGCTGTATTCCAGACACTACGCGCCATGCTCCTGCTACCCGCACGGATGATGCGCGGACCGGCCGGCGCGTGACACGAAAGTAGTCGCCTGCGGCCGCTGGATCTTAGCGGAGGCGAAGCTCAGCGGCCAGGAGCCGCCGGGTGCTTACTGAGCGGCGTGGCGCCGAAACGCGATGACCTTGCGGCCCGAGCCGTCGAGACTGCCTCTCAGCTGAGCCTCGATCTCGGGCACCGGTACCGGACGGCCTAGCAGGAATCCCTGAATCTGCTCGCAGTCGAGCGCTCTCAGGAACCGCAACTGCGCCTCCGTCTCGACACCCTCGGCAACCACGGACAGACGCAGTTTGTGCGCCATCGCGACGATCGCCGCCACGAGGCTGCAGTTCTCCTGATCCTCGGGGATGCCGGCCACGAAGCTGCGGTCGATCTTCAGAACATCGGCCGGGAAGTCGCGCAAGTAGTTCAATGACGAGTAGCCGGTCCCGAAGTCGTCCACGGCAAGACCAAAGCCGCGCTCCTTGAGAGCGGCCGTGGTGGCCTTCGCTGCTTCACCGCCGTCCATGAAGACGCGTTCGGTGAGCTCGAATTGGATGAATCCGGGGTCCACGCCGTGCAGCTCAACCGCGTCGTCGATCTTGCCGAGGAATCCGGGATCGTGGAACTGGCGCGGAGACACATTCACGGAGATTCGAACGGGCCCCACGCCCGAGTCCAACCAGTCACGCCACTGCGCGCAGGCCTTGTCGATCACCCAGTGGCCCAGCGGCAGGATCAGGCCGGTTTCCTCGGCGACCGGTACGAACGTCCCGGGCAGAACGAGTCCTTCCTGCGGATGCTGCCACCGCAGCAGTGCCTCGACGCTCCGGATCTCGCGCCCCTCGCTGTCATAGATCGGCTGGTAGACGAGCTCGAATTCATCCTCAGCCAGGCCACGATGAATCTGGGTCGCCAGATCGAGACGGGCGGCGGCGTCAGCGTTCATGCGCGCGCTGTAGAACATGTACGCGTTGCCGCCCTCGTTCTTGGCGTGATGGGCTGCCGTCTGACCGCATTCGATGAGATCGGCCACCGTGCGCGCATCGTCCGGGCTCACCGCAATCCCGACGCTGGCGGTCACAAAGATCTCGGTGTCGTCGATATCAAACGGTTCGCGTAGCGCGGCGGTTACCCGCGACGCCACAACGCTCGGATCGAGGCTGCTGTCGATATACGGCAGCGCCAACATGAACTCGTCGCCACCGAACCGAGAGACATCGTCAGCAGCCTCCCCGCGTGCCAGCGTATCGCCCTCGCGCAGGCAAGCGGCCAGGCGCTCGCCGACGGAGCGCAGCAAGTTGTCGCCCACGCTGCGCCCCAGCGATTCGTTGATGGCCCCAAAACGATCGATGTCTACGTGGAGAACGGCAAAACGCTCGTTGCGGCGTGAAGCCTGGGCACGCGTGGCCTCGAGATGGTCCACGAACTGAGCTCGCGTCGCCAACCCCGTCAACCGGTCCCGATGCGCGGGTACCGAAGTTTCGGGGCGCTGGATCTTCGAGCACGTTCGGAGAAAGCACCGGACGCGCTGCCGCAGGCCGACATCGTCGGCGGTGTCCGAGATAAAGTCGTTGGCGCCCACGGCGAGAGCGATCTCCACGACCGCCGGGTCCGTGGCCACAACAAGCCAGGGAACCGATCCTGCTGTCGCGTCACCTTGTCGGGAATCTACCCAGCGTTGGACGTCGTTGACGTCGGAGGTAGCGACGACGAATCCGCGAACTGTGGCCTCGAGCGGCGTCGGGAATTCAGCGTGCGGCGACTCGATCGATGTCTCGCCAAGCGCACGCACTGCCGCCGACACCCGAGCTCGGGTCTCTTCGTCCCTGCCACAAATCTGCAGCACAGGTCTTGCGTTGGCGTCGCTCATGAGAGGCCCTTGAACCGCGCTTGTACGCAACTCTGCGTACCGAAAACAAGGTTTCAATACAGTTAAGCATCACTTACGGCGTTCAAATAACAAAAAGAACGAAATCGCAATCAAAACTAGGCAACGATGATCGTGGATGACCAAAACAGCGCGATAGAGGTACTTTCTACGTAGCTTGCACCTAACCCGCGGTCCCGTGCGGCAAGGTCAGGGAGCGCGCCTGGCGTGCGTCGATGGGCTGCCTCGAGTCTCAGCTCACCGTCTTTTCGGGCGTGACGTCGCCGTCGACCACGCTCTGACTGACACCGTAGTAGCGCATCGTGAAGGAGAAGTCCTGCCCCTGGGTATCGATGTTGTTCGGTGCTTCGTCGCCACAGTTAAACGACACGGTGATCATGCCGTCGCCGTTGGTCGCCCAGGAGTGCGAATTCACGTTGCTCGTCCCATCGATCAGGTAGCGATCCGCGTCGTAGGCGGTGATCGAAGTGAAGTAGGTCGACTGCGGATCGGTGAACGTGGTGCTCAGGCATTCCGCCGCACTCTGGAATGTCGAGTTCGTGTAGAGGTTCGACACGCCTACCTCGGGTGATGACCCGCCCCAACCGTTGGCGTTCTCCAGATTCCACTGATGGAGATCGGTGATCTCGCCCGCGGTGCGCGGGAAGGTGTATGCGAAGGGAGTCCCCTGAGTCTCGGCGGTGAGCCGCGCGGTCCAGGCTTCGACTTCCTCGAAGTCGTAGTTGGGCAACGCGTACTCGCCGAAGTTCAGGAGGTCAGTGGAGATCTGATCCTGCGCCGCGCGCGCGGCCTCGAGCCCCCGTTCCGTACCTGTGCGGTAGATCAGGAAGGCAAATGCTGTCTCCACAGGCAACTCGTAGTCACCGGGCTCTACGACATAGTGCGGCCCGTGCCCGCCCTCGGTCTGGACCTGCACGGCCATATAGACGTCGACCTGCGGTAGCGAAAAGGCAACGTTTCCATCGACGGCCTCGACGATCGCGATCGAATAGAGCGTGTCATCGTTCATCTGCACCGTCGGAGCAGCGTGCCCGCGGGGCGGCAGGTCCCGCATGTGAGTGATCTCTGTATCTGCTCCTAGCCGTGCCCAGTTGCGGAAGTTGCGCGCGGTCTCGGCGTGGGAGTAATTCTCCTCGGTGACCGTAAGAAACTCGGGCTCCGCCGCAGCCGGGGCTTCGGTTCCCGGATCCGCGGGGCCGCACGCGACAGCAAAGGCGAGCAGCGCGATGGCGCAAGTCGAACGATTCATCTGAGGACCTCGATAGGAAGTTGTGTGGTGAACATCGCGGGGTGAACGGTGACAGGCGCCGCCTAGCCGCGGCCACCAGCGAGCTTGCTGGCTTCCGGCATCTGACGCAACTGCCACATGCTCACGATTCCTACGATGGGTCCGAGGGCCAGGATGGCAAAGGCTGCGCCCCAACCGAATCGCGAACTCGCCCAGGGCATGAGACGAATCGTTGCGGTCAGCAAGAACCCCAGCGCCGTCTGCATCGTGAGCGCCGTCCCGACATACGCAGGATCACTCAACTCGCTGATGGCGGCGCTGAACTGAGCACTGTCTGCGACAACCGCGAATCCCCACACCAGGCATACGGCGGTGAGAAGCAGCGTGCTCCCTCCCAACCAGCCCGCCACGAGCGCGCAGATCCCCGAAACCGCCAGGCTCGCGATGGCCACGGTGGTCCGGCCACGGCGGTCGGCCGCTATACCAGCGACCAAGCATCCCGCCCCACCGATGGCGATCGTGAGGAATCCGGCGAAGCGTCCCGCAGTCTCCCCCGCCCCCGCTGCCTCGTAGCTCTGCAGAAGGAAGATCGGTGCCCACGCCCACATCGCGTACAGTTCCCACATGTGGCCCAGGTAGCCCAGGTTGGCTCGCCGCATCGCGGGGTCCGTGAACGTGCGCGTGGCCTGGCGCCAGTCGAACGGGGCGGAGGCCGGCAGGTCGGGGCCCGGCCTGATCGCGATTCCCACGAGCAAAGCCCCGGCAAGGGCGGACATCGAGGCCGCGAGAATCACTGCGCGCCACGGCGCACCCGTAGCATCGGAAGCCAGCGGCAGCACGTTGAACAAATGCGGCATCGCGGACCCGACCGCGGCTGCGGCCACCAGGGTGCCGATGGCCATGCCTCGCCGATCCGCGAACCAGCTGACCATCAGCTTCATTGCGGGCGGATATACACCCGCAAGGCAAACACCGGTGAGAAATCGCATGGCGATGACGCCGCCGAAGGAGAGGTCCATGAACGCTATTGCCGCATTCGTGGCCGCGCCGCACACCGCAGCCAGCTGAAACAGAACATGCGCGGGCATTCGATCGGCCAAGTTACTCACAGCTGCGAGCACAGCGCCCACGGCGAACCCTATCTGGACGCTCAGGGTGAGCCACGACTGCTGGCTGCCGTCGAGATTCCACTCAGCAGTCAACTGCGGCACGACCGCGGAGGCCGAGAACCAGAGCGACATGCCGAGCACTTCGGCCAGGGCCAGTAGGATCAGGACTCGATGTCGTGGGCGCACCGGCGCATCATAGCGGAGACCTGGAGTCGCACCGCTACCCACTGCATCCCGGAGTTACCGTGAAGCTCGGCCATACGATGATCCGCGTCCGTGACCTCGACCGTTCGATCGAGTTCTATTCAGGGTTCCTTGGTCTGCACGAGACGCGCCGTAAGGATCTCGGCGATGCCATCCTGGTGTTCCTGGGTGACGGCGAGTCTGACTACCGCATCGAGTTGACGTTCAACAAGGACGGGCGCGACTACGAACTGGGTTCCCAGTTCGGTCACCTTGCCGTGCACGCCGACGACCTCGACGCGGTGGTCGCGCAGGTTGAAGCCGCGGGCTGGTGGTATCGGAAGTCTCCCGTGCCCGGCCGCTACATCTTCGTGAAAGACCCGGACGGCTACGACATCGAAATTCTGCAGAAGCGCTAATCGGGCCGTCCGTAGCCCGTGAGTTCTACGAACCCGCGACCGCCTACCGACATTCCTCCCAGCGAGCCTGTGGCCACCACCGCGCCTTCCCAGTAGCGAAAGCTCAGCCTCATCTCCTGGTTGGGAATTCGCGGAGCGACTTCGAGCTCGAGACCTGCCCCGGGTACGCGCAGTGTCCACGCGGCCGGATACTCGATCCCGTCGTCCGTTGTCCAGGTTCCGCGCGGTTCGATGCTGAAGTCATCGCGCTGAAGCGGTTGGACCGTACCGTCGGCGGCCACGTAAGTACCGCTGCTGTACTCGTCCGTCGTGCCGTCGTCGCGGCGCATGGCGTACAGCATCAGATCCGAACCATCGTCGAGCTGCAAAGAGAACCAGTCCCACCCCGCCTGACCTGGTTCGAGCACGCTCGTACTCCATTCCCGGTCGAGCCAGGCCGTGCCGGAAACCTCGAAGTCGCCCGCCGGTACGCGCACACTTCCCGCCGCCCGCCAGCGGGGCATGCTGTAGTAGTATGAGGCGCTCCCGGGCTCTGCGCCCTTTTGGCTCAGTCCATTGACGCCTTGAAGCACGGGAGGGCGCTCAGGTACGAGGCGCAGACGCAATGCCACGTCGCCGGCTTCAGCCGACAGGACGACCGGGGAGTCCGCCTGTTCGGTGTCCTCGGCGACGATGCGCCAGTTCTCGAGCCACGCATCGAAACCTGTCTCGCTAGCTCCCGCGAGTCCGAGCGCGCCGCGGGCGAAGCGCTCAAACGGCCAGAAGTCGCCTCGCCGGAAATCGCCCACAGCGAAGTGACCCATCCAGAGGTCGCGCGCACGCCACCCTCCACCCTGACCCGGCGTCCGTCGTGGCAATCCCGATCGGAACAGCGTGAACTGGAAGCCGAACGCCTCGTCGTCGGCTCCGGACAGATGGCCCGTGAAGTACCACCATTCGGTGCGATAGTCCGGATGGCTGCCGTGGTCCCGGGGAAAGCCGAACTCACGGGGTTCGAGCGCGCGGGCGAAACCGTCGCTCTCCCCGCCCAGGACCTCTGCAAGATCGGCGGCCTGCGAAGGCACCGGCCCCGACGGCGCAGAGCAGCCGGCCAACGCTGCCAGAACAGCCAGAACCAGTCCGCGGGTCATCACTCCTCCCGCAGCGCTGCGCCCGGCGGCGCGATGGTGGCGCGAACCGCGGGGTAGATCGCTGCCAATAGCGCCGCGACCAGTGCCACCGCGGCGGCCTGACCTAGCACTCCCGGCGGCACGGTCATCTGCAGCGTCCATCCAAACGATCGCTTGTTGATCACGTGGATCATCAACCACGCCAACACCCAACCAACGGGCAAGGCCAGTGCAATGGAGGCGACACTCATCAATCCCGCCTGTGCTCCGATCAGCGCTCTCAGCTGTCCCGGCGTAAAACCGGTAAGCCGCAAGAGGGCGTACTCACGCGCGCGTTCCAGTTGTTGCGCGAGAACAGCGCCGAAGACCCCGAATGCGGCCACCAGAGTGACGAGAGTCTGGAGCACCGCGGTGATCCGAAAGGTCCGGTCGAAAATCACGAGCGATTGGGCGCGCAGCTCGGAGTTCGACACGACAACCACTTGAAGCGGTTGCAGAATTTCCCGAAGTTGACGCGCCACGCCGTCGCGGGTGGCGCCGTCGGCCAGGTGCAGCGCGAGTCCACTGATCAAGGGGTCGCGCCACAGGCTCGCGTACACGGAACGACGCATCATCACTTCGCCACGATCACTCGCATAGCTCACGTAGACTCCGGCAACGCGAAGCTCGAGGGCTCCTGAAGGGCTCGGCAGCGTGACCACATCCCCGACGGCAACCCCGCGCCTCTCCGCCAGCGGCTCGGACACCAGCACCTCTCCGCCCTCGAAGCGCATCCAGGCGTCCTCCATCGCCTGATTGCCGGATGGCTCGAGCAAACGGTAGGACTCTCGATCCTCGACCGCATGGCTTGGCGCGAGCACCGCGGTGGGCTCGGGTGACGTTTCCACGCTGATCGTTCGGATGGTGGCGAGCCGGTCGACGCCTGTGAGGTTCGCGATCTCGGAGAGTTGTTCATTACTCAGTCGCAGCGTGGCACTCTGCCCCCGCGCCGACACCGGCGACACGTACAGATCGGCCTGGAGCGTGTATCCCAGCCAGTCGATCAGCGTGGTGCGGAAACTCGTAACCATCACGCCGACGCCCACCACCACCGCAACCGCCAGAGCCAGCGCCGCCACGGCCACAGAGACACGGCCAAGGCCGACCGTGAGAGCACGCGCGGCCATTCTCCCTGGAGTACCCACAATGGCCCCGAGCAGTGCCGCTCCGCCCTTCGCGACAGCGCGGACGACGGTGGGTGCGAGGAGCGAAGCACCGAGAACGACCATGAGCAGGCCCCCGAAGGCGGCCACCAGATCCCCGCCACGCCAGGTTGCGAGCGCGAACCCCGCGAGACCAGCCAACACGCCGGCGCCTGCCAGGCCCGGATGGTTCACCCAGCCCGAATCGTCTTCAGCTGAACGCATCATCGCAACACGGGGAGCGACGCCAGCGGCCTGCCGGGCCGGTGCAATCGCCGACACCAACGTCGCGAGAATCCCAAGGGCTGCCGCGCCAGCAAGCACGCGCGGCTCCAGCGCTACCTGTTCAACCGCCACGGCAAAGTAGAGATCGTTGATCGTTCGCGTGACCAGCCGGACCAGCCTGCTTGCCAGTGCAATCCCGCCAGCCAATCCGAGCAGCGTACCCACTGTGCCAACCGCGACCGCCTCCGCCAGCACGAGTCTGAGAATCTCCCGCCGGGTAACACCCACCGCCCGTAGCGCACCAAACAACTCGCGCCGCTGCACCACGGAAAACGCCATGGTGTTGTAGATCAGGAACATTCCGCACAAGACGGCCAGCAGACTCATTGCTCGCAGGTTGAGTTCGAATGCCGCGGTCATCTGCACAGTGGTGTCTGCACGAGCTGCAGCTTCAACGAGACGAGCGCCGGATGGAAGTTCGGCCTGTACGCGGTCTCCCAGATCGGTGGCGTCTAGTTGTAGGTCGATACGACTGAGGCGCCCGCTCAGCTCCAGGAGTTCCTGAGCGGTCGCGATGTCGGCCACCACGGTGTCGGCCAGGGCGCTGCCGTCTCCTGGCACACGCCCAACCACAGCCAGACGAATCAGGCGCCCATCTACCGTGGCCTCGACAACGTCGCCGACGCTCCCCAGTGCCTCCGGCGCCAGCACGGCTCCCGGTTCGGTCAGAAACGCGTCGAGCGGATAGGCGTCTGTACCAAGCACCATCCCGAGATCGCCGCGGAACGACTCCGCCAGAGGGTCGATTCCGATAATCCGCAGTGTTCCGGAGGCCGCATCTTCACTGCGCGCGAAGCCTTCAACGATGGGCGCCGACTTCCTGATCCCGAGATCCACCCGGAGGCGTCGGTAGAGTTCGTCCGGAAGGCCTGCGGTGCCAGCAACCACCTGATGCGTCGCGGTGCCCACCAGGCGATCGTTGGACAGCTTGAAGGCGCGCTGCGCCGACTCGGTGGCCAGAGCAACCGCCACGGCCACGGCAACCCCTAGTCCGACCCCCCCGAGCGCCAGCACCAACTGCCAAGGGTGTCGCGTGAGGTACCTGGCGCTCGTTCGGTTCAGGGTTCGAGACACGCTAGCTAGGCTCGTTCTCGAGGCGACCGTCCACGATTCGCCACCGCCGGTCGGCGCGCGCAGCAACATCATGACTGTGCGTCGCCATGAGCAATATTGCGCCGCGCGACGAGACAAGGCGCGTGAAGAGGTCGAGAACCGCCTCACCGGTCTCGATGTCGAGATTCCCGGTCGGCTCGTCAGCGATTACCAGCTCTGGTTCATGCGCCAGCGCCCGAGCGATGGCAACGCGCTGCTGCTCGCCGCCCGAGAGCCGATCAGGGAACGCAGTGGCGCGATCGGCAAGGCCCGTCTGCGTGAGAAGTTCCTCGGCGACGGCGCGGGCCTTTGCCGGGCCGTAACCATTCAGCTCGAGAGGAAGCAGGAGGTTCTCTTGCACCGATAGCGTGTCGATGAGATTGAAGAACTGGAAAACGAACCCGACTCGCCGACGCCGGAACAGCGTTCGATCATGCTCGCTGAGCACGTCGAGTCGCTGGTCGTTGAACCACACCTCTCCCGCGTCAGGCCGATCCACACCAGCGAGTAGATTGAGCAGGGTCGACTTGCCGGAGCCGCTGCGGCCGAGCAGTGCCACGAACTCACCGGCCTCGAGTGCGCCCGTCGCGTCCGAAAGGATGGCGTGGTCAACGCCCGCCTCGCGGTACGATTTGCGTAGGCCCTTGAAGCGGACCACGGCTATCTGGCCGCGGCGAGAACGTGTTCTATCAGCTCGTTCTGGTTCTCCGGCGCAAGCCATCGGACTACGACCACGATCTCGCGCGATGGGTCGATCCAGAGGAAATTCTCACCGAACCCGAACGTGCCAAACGATTCAGCAGGAGCCGCTGGCCATAGTGCGCTCTCGGTGTTGACTCGCCAAAGAAATCCCTGCGTCTTCTCGATCTCCGATGGGATGAGAGAAGCGGCGAGGTATTCGCTGGAGATCAGTTGATCCTCTCGCCACAACCCACCACGCTGATACAACAGGCCGAAACGAGCGAGGTCGCGACTGCTGATCCATAGGCCCCCACCCCATCGGCCCGAGACAGCCACAGTCTCTATGTCCTGGTCGGCGATCTCGACTCCGCTGTCGCGGTAGCCCTGCCAACGCCAGGACCGGCTAGCGCCCAGCGGGGTCAGAACCTCGCGATCGATCACATCACCGAGGAACTCGCCCCACACCAAAGTTGCCGACAGGCCCAGACGATCGAGTCGCGCTTCGTTCGGTTCCCAGACTGAGCCCGGAGCTTGTGGCTCGCGCTCCTCGATGCGGCCGGCGATGTCCGGCCGGGCGAAGACCTCGCCCACCCATTCGCTGGTTTGCTGGAGCCCCTGGCGCCACGTGATGGGCGTGTTGTGCATCGACGCGTAGCCGTTGTCCGACACATAGCCCGCGACGGGGTCGTCGACAGACTGGATCATCCCGCGATCGACGGCCAGACCGATTGCCGTGGACAGCAGGGCACTCGCAACGTCGAACACCATGTCGGACCGGGCCGTGTCACCCCACTCGGCAAGAATGTACCCGCGGTGGAGGATGATTCCGTTCGGGCCGCCGCGCTCCTTGAGCGGGCCGGTGAGCTCGAACTCGCCGTTCTGCGCTTGCAATGCGGCTGCCAACTCACCCGTGGGCGTGGCATTGGCTACCGCGAACTGAACGGCCTCGTCGAGGGAAGCGGCGTCCCAGCCGGCCTCCACCGCGGTCCGGATATCCCAGTTCGTGTTGCGGCCCGGGTAGTACGTCCCGAAATCGGCCGGATCCTCGATCTCCTCGGGCGCCACGATGTCGTTTTCCATGCAAGCCGCGCACAACAGGGTGAGCGTCACAGCCAACATGGGAAAGCGGCGCCCGCTACGACTCAGTGACCTCTCGCGCGATGCCACTAGCCCGCCCGCGTGCCGTTCGGCACATCTGCTTCAGGCACGGCCAGGCACGGCGTAATGCCGTCTTCGTAGCCGAGATCGAACAGCATGCCCTCTGAAAGCTCGCCCGCCATCTTGCGTGGAGCAAGATTCACCACGAAGAGCGCCTGCCGACCTTGAATCTCGGCAGGATCGTCGCGCTCCTGTTTGATGCCGGCAAGGATCGTGCGCTGGTGGTCGCCGAAGTCCACGCGCAGACGCATCAGCTTGTTGGACGCTTCGACCTCACTCACCTCGACGATCTGGCCGACGCGCACGTCGAGCTTGGCAAAATCAGCGAATTCGATCTCAGGCTTGATCGGTGCGGTCATGACATCTCGCTCTTGGGCCCGGCGTCTCGTTGGAATAGGTGCATCGGCGTACTCCGCTCGAGGCTAGTTCTTACCTACCTAGCATACGGTGCCACGCGTCTGCCGTTGAGAGGCGACCTCAGTGGTGGCAAGCTAGGGGCACGATTTCGAAACACGGTCCAGAACCGTGCATCCTGCCGCGAGCACGTTTAGGCGAGCCTGCCCCGGCACAACGAGGTGATCTTCGTATGAAGCGGTGGGTCCATTCTCTGAGCATCCTTCTCCTGCTGGCACTGGCCGTGCCCGCGATCTCACAAGAACAGGCCGAAGGCCCGGTCGCTGCCGCGATCAAAATCGAGCCGACCGAAATCACTCTCGAGGTGGGCGAAACCTTCACGCTCGAGCCGGTGATCACGGACGCTGACGGCGCCGTCATCGAAGCGCCGGTTATCTACTTCTCGATGTCGCGTCGCCGCGTCGGCGTGAACACCGCCACGGGTATCGTCGAGGCGTATCGTCCCGGCATGGTTCAGGTGATGGCGCTGGTGCCAAAGCCCGGCGAAGCGTTCAGCCGGCGCAACGCCGCGAACATGGTTCGGACCACGCTGACGGTGCATGTTCCGGAGCCGCCCCTCGCGAGCGTCGAAGCCCAGCCGCTTCCGGCCAACGTATACACCGGAACTCGTCTGCGCCTGCAGCCCATGGTGACGGACACCTCGGGCGCCGATCGCTCCGACTCGATGATCGCGTACTCGAGCAGCGATGCATCCGTAGCGACGGTCAACGCAATGGGTACGATGACCACCCACGATGCCGGCTCGGCCACGATCACCATTCGCGCCAACGACGAAGTCGAATCGACGCTTGCCGTAATGGTGCAGCCCAACCCGACGGCTTCGCTCGAGGTCACACCGAGTCGTGAGTCGGCCCGCACAGGCGACGTCATTCACTTCGACGTCATGGCGCGCGACGCCTCCGGCAACGCGGTCCCAGATCTCCCGATCCAGTACGCGTTCCAGGGCCGCAACGTCAACCATGAGCTCGGCGACCCCGGTTCGGGATTGATCACTGAGGACGGTCGCTTTGTGGCCGACCTGCCCGGCGAGTACACCATCGTTGTCGCCGCTGGGGCCCACACCGCCTCATCCGTCGTGGCGATCGAAGCCCGCGACGCGGGTCGCACGATCGAGGTACTCGGGCAGGGGCGCGTTTCCGACCGCGCCACCTCCGACCTCTGGGTCTGGGAAGGCCCTGACGGGCGCGATTACGCCATGACGGGCACGCACAGCGCTGATGGCCACGCCTACTTCTGGGACGTTACCGACCCGGGCAACATGCAGATCATCGATACGATCCGCGTCGACGCTCGGACCGTTAACGACGTGAAAGTGTCGGAAGACGGAACGATCGCTGTGCTGAGCCGTGAAGGTGCGTCGAACCGCCGCAACGGCCTCGTGATCATGGATGTCTCGGATCTGAACAACCAGGGCGCGCGTGTACTGGCGCGCTACGACGATCAGCTGACCGGTGGCGTGCATAACGTCTTCATCTTCCAGGATCACGTGTACGCACTGTCCGCAGGCCAGCGCTACGACGTGATCAACATCGAGGACCCGGAGAACCCGCACCGCGTGGGCAACTTCGAGCTCGACACGCCCGGCCACTCGATCCATGACGTCTGGGTTACCGACGGCATCGCCTACTCCTCCAACTGGTCGGACGGCGTGGTTGCCGTTGACGTTGGCGGCGGCGGCATGGGTGGTAGCCCACGTAACCCCGTGGAACTCGGACGCACGAAGTACCCGAACGGCTGGAACCACGCGGCGTTCCCGTTCCGCAGCAAGTCCACCGGCAAGATGTACATGATCGGTGGCGACGAGGCCGGTCGGAGCGGCGGGACGCCCGGATACGAAGGCGAACCTGACCGCATGAACGGCTGGATTCACATCTTCGAATGGGACGAGTGGGAGAACCCGATCGAGATCGCTCGCTACGAGGTGCCGGAAGCAGGAACGCACAACCTGTGGGTCGACGAGGAGAACGAAGTTCTCTACATCGGCTACTACCAGGGCGGCTTGCGCGTGGTCGACATCTCCGGCGAGCTCCTGGGCGACCTCTATCGCCAGGGTCGCGAGATCGCCTACTTCCTGCCGTTCGACCCCGAGGGCTTCGTTCCCAACGCGCCCTTCGTCTGGGGACCGCAGCCCTACAAGGGCAACATCTTCTTCTCTGACTACAACTCGGGCCTGTGGGCTGTGCGCCTCGACCCGCCGCTCGGCGACACCACCGCCGAGAGTCAGGAATAGGGCACCAATCTCCAACCGCCTGGACGACCGATGACCAAGCAACGCTATCGACCGAGGGTTCTCGAACCCGGCGTGATCATCGCCGCACTTGCCACACTGGCGCTTATCGTCACGACCGCCGTTGCGGTCGTGACGCCGCGCCAGGCCTCGGCGCAGAACGGCACGTACTGGCTCTACGTCGCAGCGGAGTCTGACGACGTCGTCGAGAAGTTGGCGTTCACGCCTGGGGGCGGGTTCCGGCTCGACAAGAGCATCCCCGTCGGCATCTGGCCGACGGAGACGGAGGGCCCTCACGGTCTCGCGATCTCGCCGGACGGCGAGCACTGGTACGTCACCATCGCGCACGGCAACCCGTTCGGACTGCTGTTCAAGTACGAGACCGCCGACGACCTGTACGTCGCCGACACGACGCTTGGGCTCTTTCCTGCCACGATGACGATCTCGCCGAGCACGGGACTCCTGTTCGCGGCGAACTTCAACCTGCACGGCGACCACGTCCCGAGCACGATCTCCGTCGTCGAGACGGAATCGATGACCGAGGTGGCGCAGATTCCTACCGGCGTCATGCCACACGGATCGCGGATGAATCCGCAGGGCAGCAGGCAGTACAGCGTCGCGATGATGAACGACGAACTGCGCGAGATCGACGCCTACAAACTCACCACAAGCCGTGTGCTCCCTCTGTCGGAGAACGCTCCGTCGTGGCAGCACTACCAGGAAACTGGAAACGGTCTGATGGATGATTCGCATGCCATGGGCGATCACCAGATGGCCGGCATGGAAGGTCACCACGAGATGCAGCCGCCGCTGGTGAAGCCCACCTGGGCCACGCCGGTGACGCCGCAGGGCAAGGTATACGTCGCCGGCAACGGCAACGCGACGATCTATGAGATCGATGTCGAAGAGTGGGCGGTCTCGCGCACGTTCGACGACACCGGCAAGGGCGTTTACAACCTCGACGTAACCCCAGACGGCAAGATCCTCGTCGGCACATACAAGAGCGACCGAGGCGTTGGCATCTGGAGCACGGAGACGGGCGAAGAGCTCGCGCGCATCCCGACGATTCGGCCGATCCCGCACGGCGTGGTGATCTCCCCGGATGGGAAGTTCGCCTTCGTATCCATCGAGGGTATCGGCGGCGAACCCGGCTCGGTCGAGGCCTACTCGCTGGAATCCTTCGAACGTGTCGCCAACATCGACATCGCCAAGCAGGCCGGCGGAATCGTCTTCTGGAAGGCCGAGTAGGCGATCGGTAGGCAAAGTCGAGATCGTGTTCGAGTGATCGTGCCACTGCTGATCGCGATCGTCGCCGTGCCGACGGCGTACTGGACGTTGATCTGGGCGGTGCAGAGGAATCTGTTGTTCCCTGCACCACCCGCATCCGTGGGCCGCAGAGCCCCCCACGACTCGGTTCGCGTGGAACTGTCCACGCCAGCGGGCCCCATGGAAGCCTGGTTTCTACCAGCCGACGGCGATCCGACGGTTCCAGGGCCGGCAATTCTGTTCGCCCACGGCAACGGCGAGATCATCGACTATCTCCCCGACACATTCGACGGGGCGCGCAGCGCAGGGTTCGGCGTCCTCCTCATCGAATACCCGGGATATGGACGCAATCCAGGCCGACCGACGGAGGCGTCCGTTCGCCGCGTGATGACCGAGGGATTCGACTGGCTCGCAACACAGCCGGAAGTCGACCCTGAGCGCATCATCGCCTACGGGCGATCTCTGGGCGGTGGCGCGGTGGGCGCGCTCCTGACGCAGCGCCGACCGGCTGCCGTGATCCTCCAATCGACGTTCCGCAGCATCCGCCACATGGCCCGCCGGCTCCTCGTCCCCGGCTTCCTGGTGCGCGACCCCTTCGACACGATCCATTCGCTGACCCAGCACGCCGGCCCGCTGCTGCTGATCCACGGCGATCGTGATGACGTGGTGCCGATCGGCGAATCGGAAGCGCTTCACGCGGCGTTTCCCGACTCGGAGTACGTAGTCCTTCCCTGCGGCCACAACGACTGCCCGACCTCATGGCCCGAGCACTGGGAAATGGTTCTCGGATTCCTCGCCAGGCACGGCGTGCAGGCACAGGCCGACGTCCGCTAGAGGGCCGAAGCTCGGAACTAGCCCTCCGCCGGGGGCGGGGCCGGTAGTTCTACTGGCGCCTCGGGCGCCATCTCGCCCGCTTCGATCGCGATGGGAAGGCGATTCTGCATGGGCGGCAGCGGGCAGGTGGCGAAGGGGCTCAGGGCGCATGGCGGGTTGTAGGCGCGATTGAAGTCGACCACCGTGCGACCGAACTCGTCCGGGGCATCCACCCAGACGAACCGACCGGCGCCGTAGCTGGAGAAGCCGTTGCTCGCGTCGCCGAACGCAGTGAAGAAGTTATCCGGATCGCCGGAGTCCTTCCACATATCGATTCGGTATTCGGTGCCGTCGTGCTCGAAAACCACGGCCCCAGGCGACTCCTCGTCGCCCAGCGTGCCGAACACATTGGGCACCTTGATGATCCTGGGTGGATCGTAGGCTTCGAACGTGGCGTCGAAACGCCAGTCGGCCGCGAGCTCGAAATTCGGCATGCCGGCGAAGTCAACAACGCGAGGCGAGATCGCATCCTTCACTCGCAGCGCGAGATGGTCCTCGCGCACGATCACGTACCAGCGCAGCTCCTCGAGGACCAGTTCAGGAACGCTGACGCCCTCCTGATCACGCCAGGCCGAATCGAAGATCAGCGTCTCCGCTAGCGGCGCATCGCCCACCATGATCTCCAGGCTCTCGTCAGGCTCGAAGGTCACGCGTTCCGTCGTCACCTCGAATGTTCCGAGGTGCGCGGGTACACCATCGCGGGTGTACACCAGGTCGCTCTCTTGATCCGAGCCAAACCGATACGTGCCCGGTGGCAACCAGTACAGCCCCGACAGGGAGAGCCACCCATCGGGTTTGGTCAGCTCCGCATGGCGCCACTGCCGCCACGCCTCGACATCTTCCGCGTGAGCCGCGGCATCGTAAGCAAGCAGGGGCGGTGACGCGGGCGCACAAGTCGCCGCGAGCGCAGCCAGCGCCAACGTCGCAACTCGATTCGCAGCTGTTCTCATCGAGCGGATTCGGAGCGTCCTCCTTCTTCCTTTTCGTCTTCGGCCGTTTCGGTTTCAGCCTCTTCGCCTTCGTCGACGGCGTCAGTAGTCGCGCGGGCGGCTTCTACTTCGTCGGCGATCGCCTTGGCTCGCGCCTCGAGATGACTATCCAGATCGAGGTAGTCGACGCCTTCCTGCAGCCAGCCGGGCATCCCCAGGTCGCGCAGGTAGTGGTCGAAGAACTCACGCATCCGCACGGTGTAGTCCTTGCGGTTGGCCGGGTCCCGCAGGCCATGGTTTTCGCCCACGTACTGCAGCATCACCACGTTCTTGTCGAGCCGTCGCAGCGTGTTGTAGTACTCGACGCCCTGGGTAAAGTCGACAGCGCCATCGCGATCGTTGTGCAGGATGATGAGCGGCGTCGTGACGTTCTCCGCGTGGTACACGGGTGAGTTCCGGACATACGCGTCGGTGACATCCCACGGGCCGCCGGTGAAACGTCCCTGACTGGCCTCGAAGATCTGCCCGTTGCCGTTGCCGCTGTTCTTGTAGATCAGGCTGTACATGCTGATCATGTTGGTCAGTGGGGCGCCGGCAATCGCAGCAGCGAATCGATTCGTCTGGGTGATCAGATGCGATGTCTGATAGCCGCCCCACGAATGGCCGTGCAGGCCTACCGCCTCGGGATCGACGACCCCGGTTTCGATCGCCGCATCGAGTGCCGGCATGACGGCCCACACCGCAGACTGACCGGGATCGTTCACCTCGTAGACGATGTCAGGCATCAGCACCGCGTATCCGGCACTCGTGTACACGGACTTGTTGAAACCGTTGGCCGTCGGCGCATAGAAGTTGTTCGCGCCCTGCGACAGCTTCTCGTAGATGTAGACCATCGTCGGGTACTTGCGGCCGGGCTCGTAGTTGGCTGGCAGGTGCAGTGCAGCCTGGAGCTTCACGCCCTTGGTGGTCTCGTAGTCCACGAGTTGGACACCAGACGACCACGCCAGCTCATCCTGCTGCGGATTCGTGTCGCTCACCACGCGTCCGCTGGCGAGCGCCGCGTCCGCTACGCGGAAGTTGGGCGGCTCGGCGTAGGTCTCCTGCGTGTAGACGAAGACGTCGGCAGCCTCGGCCTTCATCAGCCCGCCGAAGGCAGCGTCATCCCACAGAAGGTTGGTCACGCCTCCACCCGGGTCGAGTTGAGCGATGCCTCGCTTCTTTGTCCACTCGCCATAGGTCGTGACGTACATCGGGGCCGTGTCGTCGATCCCATCAAGATCAGGATCGAGACGCATCACGCGCTGGTACCGAATCTGCTCGTCGCGCCCATTGCCGGTGAGGTTCGTGGGGTTGCTCCCGTCGGCGCCCATCTTCCAGATGTCCCAACCGTCGGACAGCAGGATGTGGTCGCCGTCGTCGGTCCACCCGACACCGAACTGGAAGACCGGAGGCTTCACGACGTTGTGGTCGTCTTCGACGTTCCAGAACGGCACGCCGAGGTCGCCGGTCAGATTCACAGACTCGCCCGAGGCGAGGTCCAGCGAGAAGAAGTTGCCGTCGTTGTAATGCAGGAAGTGGGTGCCCGCGGGCGACGAGCCGAAGGCGTAACGAGTGCCCTCGATGGCCATGCGGCGCTCGCCCGTGTGCATATCGACGATCCAGTAGTCCGCCAGGTTGCGCCCGTCGAGGCTTGCCTGGCGCTCGTATTTCTCGTTGTCTCGGCCGATTGCCCAGCGATGCCCCGGAGCTGGAGTCACGTTGCGCAGATCGTCATCGGCGAATCGCAGAAACTCGTTGTCATCGATTCGATAGGACGCCAGATAGCCGAAGTTTCGATCGGCCCCCTGTACGACCTGCTGCCGCGACTGCAGTCGCCGATCGCGCCAGTGCCAGATCACCAGGTCAGCGGTATCCACGTCGCCATCGCTTGGCGCTGCGGTCTCTTCAGCCTCGGCATCTGCTTCGGCAGCCGCCTTCGCCGCGGCCGTCATTTCGACCTCGTGAATCCGGAAGATCAACGCATCGCGTGCATCGGACCACTCTGGATTGTGGTTCGCGTTCACGGTCATGCCGTCGGGGAACGCTTCATCGGAGGCGGGGTCGTACTCGGCCCGATGCGGCTCGCCGGCACCTATGCCCGAGAAGCCCACGACCGATACGAGTTCGTCCTCGTAGTCGTCGTGTTTGGCGCTTCGGAGCACGGCGAAGGCGTCGCCGTCGTCATGCCAGCGCAAACGCTTGTACGCCGCTTCGGCAGAGTCGAGCGGCACGACCCGACCCGTGGCCATCTCGCGGATCTGGACGCCGTTGCCAGCACGTCCTTCGGTATCGATCGCCGTCGCCAACCAGTTGCCGGATTCGTTGAAGGCGTAGCCCGAGACGTTGCCAACAGTCAGTGTCGTTCCGTCTGTGAGCCGGCGAAGCAAGAGATCCGAGCCGCGCCAGTCGTTGTCGTCGCGGCCCTCTGGAGGCATCTTGTGAATCGCCAACCAGCCGCCGTCGACCCCACCGAAGGCGAATGCCTGCGCCCTTTCGACCTTGGTCATTTCGCCCGTTGCGAGATCAACAAGCCCGACCGAGTTCGGAAGCGGCGTCTTACTCTTGGCCGCGGCCTCGCGACCGGCGCGGATCTGGAATGCCAACCAGGCGCCGGACGAAGAGAACTCGAGTCGACCGCCGCCGAACATCGGCAGCTCCCCAACATCGAACCGGTGCTCCGCATCGTCGGTCAGCGACCGCACCACCACCTCGGCGTTCCCCTCTGTCGGCGCGAGGTAGTAGGCCAGCCAGGCACCATCGTCGGAGACCGCGCGTGCCCTGAGCGACTTCCAGTCGAGGATGTCGGCCATTTCGATCGCACGGCCCTCCTGGCCCGCAGCCCCGAATGTCACAACCGCGAACACGGCGAGGAAACTGAGTCGCATGAGAGTTCGATAGGTGCGCATGTGCATCTGCTCCGGGTCAGGACGCGGCAGCGACGGCGGCAATGCATTGCCGCGCACGTAGCTCGATCGCGTCATAGCGTCGTTCGGAAAGATCGTCGGGGTCAAAGAGGGGGGTCACGAAGCCAACGGCAAATACGCCTGCATCGAGCCAGTCCGCAGCGTTGTCGGGAGTCACACCGCTCGTCGGCACCAGGTTCAGGAAGGGCAGCGGGCCGAGCACCATACGGGCGTAGGCCGGGCCCAGGGCTGGAGCCGGAAAGAGCTTCTGCAGCTGCGCGCCGGCTCGATGTGCCGCGTGGAGCTCAGTGGCCGTGTAGCCGCCAGGCACCGAAACCGCACCGGCTTCGACGGTGGCTCGAATCACGGATTCGTCGGTGTTGGGTGAGACGATGAACTCTGCGCCGGCCGCCAGGGCCAGCTCCACCTCGGATGTTTCCAACACGGTGCCGACGCCGACCAGCAGGGCTTCGTCGCGGCTGGCGAAGTCGCGCACGAGTTCGTAGGCGCCGGGACAACCCAGGGTGAACTCGATGACGCGAAACCCTCCGCGCACCGCGGCGGCCATCGCGGCGGCCGCTACTTCCTGGGAATCCGTACGGATAATCGCAACGGCCCGCTCGTTCCGCAGGCGCGCCAGGCCAGGGTGATCGGTCATCAAAAAGCAGCCTCGCCATCGTGACAGCCGTCGGGGCCATCGAGGCCGCGAGGGTAATCCGTTACATGGGGCGCCGACAAGGCGTTGTCGCGGCACGGCGGATGCGATTGACTTGCTGTGTCCGCTCCGCACGATCGAGGTAAGCATGCGCACGATGTTCCGTACCCTGTCTGCAGTCTCCATGGCAGCTCTGGTGGCCTTTGCCTTTCCGCTGACCGGCCAGGAGATGTCCGCGACCGATGTTCTCGACCGGAGCATTGAATTCCACGATCCGGACGGACTGTGGAGCTCGGGCAGCTTCAGCTTCAATCTCGTCCAGACCTTGCCGATCATGGGCACCCGCACCACGGAACTCATCATCGACAACGGCGCCAGCAAATTCTGGATGAAGATGGAGCGTTTCGGTCGGGTTACCGAGACCACGGTGACCGGCGATGAGTGCTGGACCACCTTCAACGGTTCGAGCGAATTCACCGAGCAGGAGACGGAGCGCTTCCAGCTGAGCTGTGACCGGATGTTGCGCTGGCGCGACTACTACACATACCTCTACGGACTGCCGATGAAGCTCCGTGACGAGGGCACCATCGTCGACCCGCTGGCGGTACGCACCGAATTCGAAGGCGAAGAGGTATGGCAGGTCCGGGTCACCTACGATCCGGAAGTGGGCACCGACACCTGGTACTTCTATTTCAGCCCCGAGGACTACTCGTTGACCGGCTATCGCTTCTATCACGACGAGTCGGCCAACGATGGTGAGTACATCATCCTGGACCGTATCCAGGATGGCGATATGCGTATCCCGAAGGTGCGGTCGTGGTTCCGCAACAACGACGACGAACTGCTCGGCACGGACAAGCTGATGGGAATGGAACGGATCAGCCGTGACCGCTGACCTCGATCGCTGCGTCGACTTCGCCCAACGTCTCATCCGTACTGAAGGGCTACCGGGCGACGAACAGTCCACCGCGGAGCTCGTGCGCGACGAGATGACGGCGCTGGGCTATTCGGACGTTGAAATCGACGGAGCTGGCAACGTGCTCGGCCGGATTCCCGGCGGAGACCGCACCCCGATGATGTTCAACACCCACCTCGATCATGTCGACGTGGGAGATCACGCACAGTGGCCACACCCTCCCTTCGGTGGCGAGATCCACGATGACTGCCTCTGGGGTCGTGGTGCGGTCGACATCAAGGGCCCGCTCGCAGCGCAGGTCTACGGTGTCGCTCGGCTGCTCGAGGATTCCCAATCGCCGGCCGGGGACGTATGGGTGAGCGCAGTAGTCCAGGAGGAGATCGGTGGCGTCGGTGCGCGCTTCATGGCGGAGTCACGCCACTTCCCGGTTGTCATCATTGGCGAGCCCAGCCGCAACCAGCTACGCCGCGGTCACCGCGGGCGGTCGCTTCTCACGGTGCACATCACAGGTCGCAGTGTGCACGCGAGCGTGCCGGAACTGGGTGTGAGCCCGTACGACGTGCTGGCCAAGGTCCTATCGCGTTTGCCGGAGCTCGAGATGGCTCAGCAAGACGATCTCGGTGCAAGCTCGGTAGCGCCGACTCTGATCCGGACCGACCAGACGAGCAGCAACGTCATTCCGGCGGAGATCTGGCTGGACTGCGACTGGCGTCATGTTCCGGGCGAGACCGGATTCGACGCCCAGACCAAGCTCCAGGAGCTACTCGATGAATGCCTCGTCGAGGGCGCAACGGCCGAGGCGGTGCTGCCCATCAAAGAGCTAGCAACCTGGACCGGCCATACGGCGCGCATGCAGGGCAACAATCCTGCCTACATCCTGCCAGAGGATCACGCCGCGCTGAACGTTGCCCGTTCGGCCCTCGAGCCCATCATCGGCCCGACCGACTCTGTTGGGACATGGAACTTCGCCACGGACGGCGGCCACTTCTCGGCGGCAGGCATGGTCTGCATCGGTTTCGGCCCGGGCGACGAAGGACTCGCGCACACCGTGAAGGAGCATGTACCGATCGAGCAACTCGAAACGGCTCTGGATGGCAACGCCGCGCTGGCCAGGGCGCTGGCCGGAGCAGACTGACGTGCGTTCACCGCTAATCGCACTACTCATGCAGTTCTTCGGGCGACTGCGCTACCCCTGGCTGTTCGCGATCGCCGCCACGCTCTTTCTGTTCGACCTGGTGATCCCGGACCTGCTGCCATTGGCCGACGAGATCCTGCTCGCCGTCGTCACCGTGCTGCTCGCGAGCCGCAAGAACGAACGCGCCGACGAGCCGGAATCTGGCGACGTGATCGACATCACTCCCGAAGACTAGGACGGTTCGCCCTCCCCCACCGTGGCGTCAATGCGCGTGCTCAGGTGCACGACCTGAAGCTCCAGCCGTTTGAGTTCGCGCGTGAGGGCGTAGCGCTGCATCTGCAGCCACGACCACATCTTGATGGCCCAGAGGGCCCAGGCACAGCCTACGAACGCGAGCCCCCACCGGAGCGCGGTGAGCGCCTCGTCCGCGGCCAGGAACTTCGACAGCGTCCACACGCCGAGCCCCAGGGCCACCAGCGCCTCGATGGCCGCCACGACGTGGAACCAACGGAGTCGGCTCCGGAACAGATCGCCGGCCATCTGCAGCGGCGTGGGATCTACCAGTTCGTCCCACACCTTGCGTTCCTCGTCACCTAGCGCTTCGCGCAGCGCATCATCGAATTTGTCCATCTTCATTCCTCCATCGTCTTCCGCAGGCGTGCTCGGAGATGAAACAGCCTGGATTTCACGGTTCCAGCGGGTATGTCCATGGCCTCGGCGATTGCGGTCACGCCGAGGCCGTCGAAGTAAAAGAGAGTCAACAGAGTTCGTTGCTCAGGCGGCAGCGCACGAACGGCCTTTCGCAACTGGGCAACGAGGCTTGCGCGATCACCGGAATCTGCGTCGTCGGGGCCGCTTTCGGTCGCAGTCTCCGTAAGTGCGCCGTCGAACGGAACGTCGCGCCTGCGATCGCGCTGAGCGCGTCGGATACGGTCCGCGCACTTGTTGCGCACAATCCGATACGCCCAGCAAACCGGTTGGGATCATCGAGACGGCGGAGTCCCCTGGCGATCGCCACCCAAGAATCCTGCACCGCGTCGGTGGCGGCCGTGGCGTCGCCCAGCAGGCGCGCCGCATGTGCCAGCAGACGACGCTGCCAGCGTCCCGCGAGCGTTTCGAACGCCCCGGAGTCGCCCGACTGACACCGCAGCACCAGGATCGCGTCGATGACCTGATCTTGTGACCGCGTCATGGGGTTCCTTCGATCTCGTGATCTTCTACCCACTCAGTCGTCGGACAGCGTCGGCGGTTCAACGCAATCGGCGACTCAGTCCACGACGAACTGCGCCACGTGGCCTTCATCCATCGGCCGGGTCGCGAGCGACACCGTGATGAGCACCACCAGGTTCACGAGGAGCCCGAAGATACCGGGCTGGATCTGCTGCCACTGCAACGCCGGGAACCACTGGAAGATGATCACGGTGCCGCAGCCGGCGACGAGACCAGCGAGGATCCCCTGGGGGGTGGAGCGCGCCCAGTACAGCGTCGACAACATCACCGGAGCGATCTGCACCAGGAAGCCGTACGACATGAGCAACAGCGCCACCAGTGAGACTTCGGAGACGATCGCGAAGTAGTAGGCCAGCAACGAGATCAGAATCAGAAGAATGCGGATCAGGCGCGTCTGCTCGCCGTCCGTGAGTTTGCGCGGATACAGCACGCAGCAGAAGTCGCGCACCATGATCGAGCCTGCCGCATGGAGCAGCGCGTCACCGGTGGACATCGAGGCCGCCAGAGCACCGGCGCAAAAAAGGCCGACGACGACAGCCGGCAGGTCCATCGACATGAGGATCGTGGGCAGGATCGCCTCATTCGGCGTGACGCCCGGGTAGCGCAGAATCCCGGCGAAGCCGATGAAGAGAATCGGAATCAGGAAGATCTGGAAGGTCGGATAGAAGATCACCGTCTTCTTCAGGACGTCGTCACTGCGCGCCGTATAGATCTTCATGAAGTAGTGCGGCCAGAGCGAGAACCCGATCGCCGAAACCGCAATGGCGCTCCCGTATCCACCCCAGGTCCACGCCGCACCAGCTGCGTCCAGGCCGGGGGGCGCGAGCATCTCGGGCACGGCCGCCGCCAGTTCGGTGAACATGGCCCCTACGCCACCGTAGAGCTTGTATGGCAGATACAGCCCGAGGCCCCAGGCGAGGACCATCATGAAGATGCCCTGGAATGTGTTCGTCCAGCCCACGCCCATCACGCCCGAGGCCAGCACGTAGATCACGACAACGCCGTAGGCAATGGCGGCGCCAAGCCACTCGGGCACGCGTCCCTCGGTCACCACATTGAAGACGTAGCCCGCTCCGCGCATCTGCAGCGTGAGGTAAGGCACGAAGGCGGCGAGGCTGATGATCGCCAGAATTGCCGAGAGCCACCGCGATTGAAAACGGTGCGCGAACAGCTCGGCCTGGGTCACGTAACCGAACTGGCGACCGAGCGCGGCGACCCGTGGCCCGAAGGCGTACCAGGGAATCAAGCCGACGGTTCCGTAGGCCAGGATGTAGAAGGCCGCGGCGCCACGTGAGTACGCCCATCCGGGCCCGCCCAGGAAAGCGAACGCAGAGAAGATCGACGCGCCCATGACGAAGTAGAGGATCAGAAACCCGAGCGTGCGATCGCCGGCAATGTAACCCTCGGGCCCCTTCGATGCGTTGCGGCCCGACAACAGCCCGACTCCGAGCGAGACCAGCAGATATCCAACTGCCACGCTCGTGACGATGACCCAGGCGGGCATCAGCTGCGCGACTCCCATCGATACATGGCGAACGCCACGCCGAACGACGCGACGAGCAAGAATGCCAGCCAGAAGAGAGAGAACGGCATTCCCAGGACGAGCGGGCGAACGCGGGCGAACGGCGTGTACAGCGGCCACAGCATCGCGGCAGCAACGAACACGAACCATCCGGTTACGGCGCGGTACACGCGGCGCTGCGTGGCGCTCAGTTTGCTGGAGAAGAATCGCGGGGAGAGGCGCAACGGTCATCCCGGGTTGGCGGAAACCGCGCCTAGCCTACTCAGGCGGCTGCCGCGACGCCAACCGGGACTAGCTGCGCAGAGCCTCCACCGGTGCGATTCGCGAAGCACGAGCGGCCGGGATCACGCAGGCAAGAAGCCCGGTGGTCCCGAGCGCCGTCAGAACGAGTCCGTAGACACCGAGATCACGCGGGTCCACCTGGAACAGCACGAGCTCCAGACCGCCGGCCGCCAGAATCGCCAGCCCCACCGCCAAGCACGAGGCCCGCAGCGACCTGCCACAGGCCCTGCCGCACGACGAGGCGGAGCACATCTGCAGCCTGTGCACCGAGTGCCATGCGAATGCCAACCTCCTGCTCGCGGCGGCCGACGGCGAACGACATCACGCCGTAGAGCCCGATCGCGGCGAGGAACAGGGCGACTCCGCCGAACACCATGAACAGCATCCCGAAGACGTTGAAGAACCATGTGTTCTGATCGATCTCGGTCTGCAGCGTCTGCACCCAGTAGAGCGGGATGTTGGCGTCCAGACCGACCACGGTCTGTCGTACCCGATCCGACAGCTGCATGGACTCGCTGGTGCCCCGCACAACGATGCTCATGAAGCGACGATCGGCCTGCTCCAGCGGAACGTAGAACCCTTGCGGCGGCTGCTGACCCGGATTGCCTACACCCTCCATGTACATGTCCGGCGCTACGCCGACGATGGTCAGCCAGGCGTTGCCGTCGCCGTCCTCAGTGCCTTCTTTGAACCGACGGCCGACGGGATCCACACCGGGGAAGAACCGCTCGACGAAGCTTGTGTTCACAATGGCCACAGGTAGCCCGTCCGCCGTGTCCTCGGGGTTGAAGTCACGCCCCTGCAGAAGATCCGTTTCGAACGTGTCGAAGTATCCCGGGGCAGTCACCGCAACGTTGGCAAGCGGGTGATCTTCGCGTGCCGCGTAAGCCTCGCCCTCCACCGAGAGCCGGCTCATACCGCCCCGGAAGGTCCCGGGCATGGCATCAACAAGAGTCGCAGCCTCGACTCCCGGCTGATCGTTCAGTTGGCGCGTCAATTCACTGAAGAACTCTCGGCGCTGTTCGACCTCGGGGTAGTCCGCCTCGAACAGGCCCAGCCGCGCCGAGTACACGTCGGTCCGGAAGCCCGGATCGAGTGTGCGGAGCTGCGTGACGCTCTTGATCATCAAACCGGCGCCCACGAGGAGGCCACACGACAGCGCCACCTCGGCGACCACCAGTCCACGGCTGATGCGGCCCATGCGGAAGCTGGAGGAGCCGCGCGTCTCGTCCTTCAAAATGTCGTTGAGGTTCGCGCCCGTGATCTGCCAGGCAGGCACGACGCCGGCCATCACAGCCGCAACCCCGACCGTCGCCGCGGCAAACGCCATGACCTGCCAGTCGAGAGCTACTGTGATCCAGAAGGGAACCTGGATCGTGGCGAGATGCCCGTTGAACCACTGCACGCCGTAGTAGGCGATCGCCATGCCGAGCGCGCCACCGATCGCGGACAGCACCAACGCTTCGGTAAGCATCTGCCCGATGACGCGACGGCGACTGGCTCCGAGAGCAGCGCGCACCGCGACCTCGCGTGATCGATCCAGCGCTCGCGAGAGCAGCAAGTTCGCGACGTTGGCGCACGCGATGAGCAACACCATGAACACGGCGCCCTGCATTGTCCAGAGCATCGCGATCGTCTGCGGGTCAATGAACTCGCGGACATACGGAACCACGCCCGCACGCACACCTTCGTTGCTCTCGGGATACTCCGACTCGAGTCTTTCGGCGATGCCGTTGAGCTCGGCCAGCGCCGTTTCGATCTCGACCCCATCTCGAAGCCGGCCCAGCGCGTTGAGCTGCCGGTTCTGGCCGCGGTCGGCCGTGGTCGTATCGATCGCCAGTGCGGTCCACGCCTCCTCGGCCATCGGGAAGGCGAACCCTTCGGGCATCACGCCCACGATGGTCCCTGGACGCCCATTGATGCGAATCTGCTCCCCGACCACGCTCGGATCGCCGTCGTAGTGGTTCTGCCACATCGTGTAGCCGAGCAGCAGCACCGCATCCGCACCCGGCCGCGCATCGTCGGCTGTGAAGAGACGGCCAACGTGCGGCTGCGCGCCGAGCAATTCGAATACTTCCGGCATCATGAAGGCGCCTTCGTAGCGCACCGGACGTTCGCTCCCACTGATATTGATCGTGCCCTGGTAGTAGGCGGCGATGTCCTCGAACGTCGTCTGCTGCGAGCGCCAGTCCTGATACTCGTAGTGGTCGATGCCCATCCCGTTGATGCCGAGCGACGGATTCGTCTGATCCAGATGCACGAGCTCGGCGGGCTCTTCAAACGGCAGGTCGCCCAAGGCGCCGTGGACGATCGAGTACATCGTCGTGGTCAGCCCGATGCCCAGCGCCAGGGCCAGAATCGCGATGATCGAAACCGTCGGCTGCTTCACGACCATGCGGAGGCCGTAGCGAATATCGTTAGCGAAGTTCATGGTGCGCCAGGGTCAGGGTAGAGGTTCGTTTTCCTCTCCCTTTAACGCCGACCGCAACCATCAGGTTTCGTTATTTCGTGCCTACCCGTCGTCTCTTCGTACTTTCCCGCGGGTGCGCTTCACATCCGCCCGGCGTTTCTTTGCCTGGACCCTGCGTTCCTTGGAGCCGCGCGTGGGTCTGGTCTTCCGCCGGGTCTCGCGAGGCCGCAAGGCGTCGCGGATCAGCGTCGCGAAACGTTCCGTCAGAGCCGCGCGATTGGCGGCCTGAGAGCGCGACTCGTGCGACGACAACAACAGCTCGCCATCGCGAGTGAGCCTACTGGCAAGAACCTCGCGAATCCGGGCGCGCTGATAGTCCGATAGCACTCGCGACGCGGCAACGTCGAATCGCAGCGTGACCCGGCTCGCCACCTTGTTCACGTGCTGACCACCAGGCCCACCACCGCGCGACGCTGTGAAGCGCAGTTCGTCAGACGGAATGCTGAGTTGGTCGTTGATACGGATCATGCCCACAGCGTACTCCCCGAGTATCATCGCGGCACCAACACGGAGTGCGAGATGTACCGAATTGACAAGCCCGACGGCGTGGCCGTGATCTACTGCGAGGGCTGTTACGGCAACACCTACGGCAAGACGGCTCACGGCCTCGTGCGCAGCACCTCCCGCTACGACGTCGCTGCGGTACTCGACTCCAGCTGGCTCTGCCAGGATGCTGGCCAGGTTCTGGATGGAACGCCCCGCGGCATTCCGCTCGTCGGCGATCTGTCGGCGGGGCTCGAAGCCACCGAACTCACAGGCAAACGCGCCACGCACCTCGTTATCGGCATGGCACCGGATGGCGGTCAACTGGACGACCGCGCGCGGAGCACGGTGCTCGAGGCGATCGACTCCGGGCTCAACGTCGATTGCGGCCTCCACACGTTCCTCAACGAGGACGTCGAGATTAGCGAGGCCGCTTTCGACGCCGGCGTGCGTCTGCGCGACGTGCGCATGCCGCCGCCCCGCAAGAAGCTGCACTTCTTCAGCGGCAAGATCGATGAGGTCGGCGCCACCGTAGTGGCGCTTCTCGGAACCGATTCGGCGGTCGGCAAGCGCACCACTGCTGTCCTGCTTGCCGAGGCACTCCTGGCCGCTGGCATCTCGACCAGCGTGGTAGGTACCGGACAGACCGCCTGGCTACAGGGGTTCCGTCACACGATCGTGCTCGACTCTCTGGTCAACGATTTCGTGGCCGGGGAACTCGAGCATGCGGTCTGGAACGCATGGCAGGACGGCAACCCCGACATCATCCTGGTAGAGGGCCAGGGCAGCTTGATGCATCCCGCCTACCCCGGAGGCTTCGAGATCCTGGCCGCAACGCGCCCCACTGCAACGATTCTCCAGCATGCCCCAGCGCGCCTCGAGTACGACGGTTTCCCGGGTCATCCGATTCCCGCGGTGTCCCGACACGTCGCCGCCATTGAACTGATCGCGCCGACACGCGTCGTCGCTGTGACGCTCAACGCCGAATCTCTCGACACCACTCAGGCTACGGAGGCGAGCGCGAGGCTGGCCACCGAAACCGGGCTACCCGTGGTCAATCCGCTGGGAGACGAGATTCATCGGCTGGTTGAAGTCTTGGCGGACCTGCATCCCAAGCGATGAGAATCGCCGATGCCGAGTTCTGGTCGCACGACTTCGAACTCGCCGAGCCCTACACAATCGCGTACCAGACGTACGATCGCGCCACCAACTACTTCGTCCAGCTGACCGACACGTCTGGCCTCTCGGGCTACGGCTGCGCGAGCCCCGCGGAGGAAGTCACGGGCGAGTCCTTCAGCGACTGCGCGAGCGCTCTCGACGACGCTTGCCTCGTGCTCCCCGGAATCACATCGCTCGAGCAACTTCGGGGTGCCGACGACCTTGAGTCGCCCCCCGCGGCCACAGCCGCTATCGAGATGGCCTGGCTTGATCTCGCTGCTCGGCAACAGCGAATCCCCCTCCACGCGTTCCTCGGCGCAGAGGCCAAACCGATGCCCACCTCGATCACGATCGGAATCTCCGGTCTGGCCGAGACCCGCGCACGCGGTGCCGACTTCGTGAAGCGGGGATTTCGGGCACTCAAGGTCAAAGGAGGACGCGATGTCGAACTGGACGTGGCGCGCATGCTGGCGCTTCGAGAAGACCTCGGCGTTGCCATCGATCTGCGCTTCGACGCCAACGAAGGCTACGACCTGCCTGCGGCGATCCGGTTCCTCGACGCCACTCGCGTGGCCGCGTTGTCGGTGGTCGAACAACCGCTGAGCCGCGATCGGGTTGCTGAAATGGCCGAACTACGGGCTCGAGCGTCTCGCGCCAAGGGTCCACGCCCAGCCCTGATCGCAGACGAGGCGGTGCTCGAGGAGGACGACGCGCGGCCCCTCGTGGACGCAGCCGCGATCGACGGTGCCGTCATCAAGCTGATGAAGTGCGGCGGCATTCGGGCCGCCCAGCAGATCGACTCACTGGCGTCGGAACGCGGGCTCCGGTGCATGGTGAGCTGCATGGACGAGGCGGCGCTGGCCATCGCTGCGGCGTTGAGCTTCGCCCTGGCAGCGAAGTGCTGCGTGTGGATCGACCTCGACGGTCATCTGGATCTGCTGAACGATCCGACGACGGGCGCCCTCGCGCTCTCGGAGGGTTTCCTGAGCCCCGCTGATGGGCACGGCCTCGGCGTCACCCCGAAGCGCTAAGACCACCCGACAGCGCCGACCAGAAGGAGCTTTCATTTTGTTCTTCTGACTTATGGTGCTCTTTAATACACTTTGGTGCATCTGTTCTGATCTACGGAGTTTCTCTGTCCCAATGAGTCTGAGTATCGACCGCCAGCGCCGCATCGTGACCCTCATTCGGTGGGTCATGTTCGTTGCTCTCGCATACCTGACGACTGCCGCCACAGCGTCGGTGGGCCAACTTGGTCTGCTCGCTGTCGTTGCGGCGTCGAACGTGGCGCTCGCGCGAATCTCAGACTCCCGATGGGAGCACCAGGCCCTTCTGCCGACGATCGCCGGACTTGATGCCGTTGTGCTCGTCGGTGCGATGTGGCTCGGCCAGGGTTTCGCTCGCGACTTCTTCTTTGCATATTTCGCGCTCCTCGCGGTCGTCGCGCTCGCCGGCCAGTTGCGCCGCGCAGTAGCCGGCACCGCGCTTGTCGTGGGCTGCTACGGCGCGTTCATGGCGCTCGAACACGGCATGCATCTGCTCCAGTCTCCCGAACTCATTGGGCGACTGGGCTTTTTGTTCAGCGTTGGCGTCGGTTATGGCGGACTACTCGACGCCAGTCGCAGCCGCATGCGCGAGGCCGCGCTGCAGGGCCAACTGGTGGGCTGGGTCTCCAAGCTATCGGTGGCGTTCTCTGAAGACTTCGACGCCGTGGACGTCATCCGGCAGGTTCTCGTCGACACGCAGAACGCCTATCCGGGCAGCAGCCGCGCGTCGCTTGTGCAGATCGAAGGGCATGAGGTTCGTGTTATCGGCAGCAGCGACGATGACGACAACGGCACGTTCGAGCTCACACCGGAACGCTACCCGGAACTCGTCGCCGTGATCGACAAAGGCGAGCCGGTTGTCATCAACGATATTCGTACCGATCCCGTCACCGAGTCCGTGCGGGAGTTCGTCGACGATCTCCCATTTACCTCTCTTCTCCTCTGCCCGGTGCATCTGGCGGACGCCGAGTTCGGCCATGTGATCCTCCGGGTAGCCCGCAAGGGCACGAGCTTCTCCCCGAGCATCGTCACCACGACGCAGCACGTCGCCGAAGCAATCGGGATCATCTTTCGGCAGGCGAAGATGCGGGAAGCGATGGAACGCTCCGAGAAGATGGAGATGGTGTCGCAGATCACCAGCAGCGTCGCCCACAGCTTCAACGGCATCCTCTCGACCGTACTGGTCGCTTCGCAGGCATTGCGCAAGGGCGCACAAGCCCACGACGAGGGCTCGATCTGCGGCATACCGCCTTGCGGCGACGACGCGGCGAGCCGTTTCGACGCCATCGACCTTGCCACGAAGGAAGGGCTCACGATCGTCGAGCGCCTGGGCGCATGGACGCGATTGGGGACCGGCGATGGCGGCGAGCTCACGCGAACCGTTCTGTCGCCCCAGGCTCTCTTCGAAGAAGCGTGGCGCTATGCAAGCCCAGTCTGGGCCAAGCGCGTGCAGACGCGCCGTCTCGAGTTGGAATGGGAGAGCCCCGAGGGCGAGCTTCCGCCGGTTTCCGGCAACTCGGCGGAGCTTCGCGAAGTGCTCCTCAACCTGATCCTCAACGCCATCGATGCCATGCCCAAGGGCGGCGTCATGACTCTCGGCGTTGCTGCTGAAGGCGACCACATCGTGTTCTCCGTGCGCGACACCGGGACCGGAATCAGCGATGACATCGTCGAACAGATCTTCAATCCCCTGTTTTCAACGAAGGGCTCCGCTGGGACTGGCCTGGGGCTCTCGCTTGCCCGCTCGGCCGCTGAACGACACGAGGGAATGATCGAAGTCGAGACCACCGAAGGGATCGGGTCGTGCTTCAAGCTCCGCCTACCGGCCGCCGCCGCCACAAACGTCGCGTCCGAGGAGCAGACCGAAGCAGCCGAGCCTGCGGTGCTGCCGTCTGATGGACGCGTGCTCCTGGTCGACCCCAGCGAACTCGTTCGCGACGTCATGGTCCGGTTCCTGCAGAGCAGCGGCTTCGACGTTGATGTAGTAACGGACCTGGATGAGGCGGAAGTCATGCTCGACGCGCGCTCGGCATACACCGGGGTGGTGGCGGATGCGGCGATCGACCTCGAGCGCGCACGACGCTTTCTTGGATTCGTCCGCCAAGCCCAGCCGCAACTCGAAGGGCGCACGATCCTCTACTCCTCCGGCGCCCTGTCGAACGAGTTCAAGGAACTCCACACCGAATTCGGCTTCGCCTACTTCGACCGCAGCGCCGGCCTGGACGGTCTTCGGGAAGCGACGGCCGCGCTGACGCAGCATCGACCCGCCGCCTAACCTGTCGGCCCGCTGACGTCCGTTCGCCGAGGCCCGAGGCGCGATCGACTAAGCTGACTCCACCACCTGCCACTCGGAGGAGTCCACGATGCCCCGCTCACGCCTCGCGCTCGCAGCCTGCGTTGCAATCATTCCCAGCACGGCTGCCGCGCAGGAACAGCCAGAAGGCTTCAACCAACTGCTTGCGCGCGGCACCATTGCCTCAGTGGATGCCCCGACGTATGTCGCGGCAGCGGACGCTGAGCTCCCTGATGACGCGTGGGTACTTGGCGCCGTGATCGAGGGGCAAGCCCTGGCCTACAGTGTCAATCTGCTCAACGCCCATGAGGTGGTCAACGACAAGATCGGCGATACGGCTTTCGCCGCCGTCTGGTGACCACTTGCCAATGCGGCTGTCGTGTACAGCCGGGACTACGACGGGTTGGAGCTCAACTTCGAGGCCTCCGGCGGCCTGGTGAATAGCTCGCTCGTGATGCAGGACAAGGAGACGGATACGTACTGGTCGATCATGAAGGGCAGCGCGACCGCTGGTCAGCTCAGTGGCACGTCGCTCGTCGAGCTTCCCGTCAGCGAGAAGACGAGCTGGGCGGAGTGGCGCGCGAAGCATCCGACAACGAGAGTCCTTTCGGTGGATGGCGCCGAGTATCGCGACGATGGCTACGAGAGCTACTGGGCCTCGGACGAAGGCTTCCGCGGACAGATGGCCGACGACGAGCGCCTCGACACGAAGGCGCCGATCTTCGCGTTCACTCACGGCAACAGCCGTTTCGCGGTGGCGCACGCGGCAATCGAAGGCGGCCACGTAGTCGAACTCCCGGACGGCGCTCGGCTGTTTCTGCACCGACCCGCAGGGTCCGCGATGTTCCGATCCACCGTCGCGTTCGTCTCTCGCGCCGGCTTCATCGAGGATGGTGGCGCCTGGGTCGAACTCGAATCGGGCGCACGCTTCGCGGCCAACGAAGGCAAGTTTGCCGGTGACGTCGAGCAGCTCCAGGGCTTCGACACGTTCTGGTACAACTGGTCGCTGAACAATCCGGACACCGAGGTGTTGCGCTAAGAGAAGGCGCCTTGCGAAAGTTTTTATCAAAACGATAAAATCGTTCGCATGGAAACCACTACGTTCGCGATTCTCGTGGCGCTCGCCGATGGCGGCCACACTGCAGCAGTCATCCACGACGCCCTGGAAGAGTCGTCCGGCGCCGCCACGCCCGTAGCGACGTTCTATCGCCGACTTCACGCTCTGGTCGATTCCGGTTGGATCGTCGCGCGAGAGGATCCATCTTCCGGGCGCGGCCGACCCGGCAAGCGTTTCGAACTTACCGACGACGGGATCGAAGCGATGCGCGCCGAAGCCCTGCGCCTGCAGAGGCTCACCCGGACAGCGCTCCGTTCCGAGGCCACCCGGTGAACCTCGCAAAACGCCCATTGCTGATGGTCCACCGCGCAATCACGCGGATGTATCCGACGCGGTTCCGTCGCCGCTTCGGCGCCGCGATGGACGACACGTTCGAGCAGCAGCTCGAGCGGGCCTCGGCACGCGGCCCAGTGGCCTGGACACGGTGCTGCTTCAACAACTTCCGTGCCGCCATCGTCGGGCTGTTCATCGAACGGCTGCCGTGGCTCCGACGCCGGCCGGCACAGCATTCGTCAGTCGGCCTCCCCCATGAGCGCGGTGACCTTTTCGTGACTACCTTTCTGCTCGATCTCCGCCACGGCTGCCGAAGCCTGCGCCTTGCTCCCGGATTCACCGCGGCGGCGGTGGTTACGCTGGCACTCGGGATCGGCCTGACAACTTCGATCTTCAGCGTCGTTCAGGCCGTTCTCCTGCGACCCCTTCCGTACGGCGAACCGTCGCAGTTGGTCGCGATGAACAGCACTCTGCAAGATCAGCGGTGGTGGGCCGCGTCGCTCGCCGATGTTCTCGAGTGGCGAGAGCTAACGCAGAGCCTCGAATCGGTAGCGTTCGGCACGAGAACGTCGCTAGGCGTGGAGGGCAATGAGTTCCCCGAGCAGGTGGCCGGAGTGCGAGTTTCGGCCAACTGGTTCGATACTCTACGGGTTGAGCCTGCTCTCGGGCGTGACTTCGCAGCGGGCGAAGACTCCCCCGACTCCGATCATGTCGCGGTGCTCACGGACTCCTACTGGCAAGCACGCTGGGCCGGCGACCCTGCCGTGGTTGGCACGACACTCCGCATTGACGGCAATGAGACCACGGTAGTCGGGATCCTGCCCTCGTCGTATCGGGCCGACTTCTGGGGTAATCCTCAGATCTACGTAACCCGCCGCTTCACTATCGACGACGCAGCTGAGCGCGTACGGATCTACACGGCTGTCGGCCGCATGAGCGACGACCTTTCGACGTCGGCAGCGCAGGCCGACGCGGACCGGATCTCCGGCATCGTTGCGGAACGCTTTCCGGCCGCCATGGAAGGCTGGGGCGTGCAGCTCATACCCCTGCACGAAGCGGTCACCGGGCCCCAACGCAACTTGTTGGTGATCCTGCTCGGCGCCGTGGGACTGGTGCTCCTTGTGGCGTGCGCCAACGTGTCCAACCTCCTGCTGGCACGCGGCACGCAACAAGCCCGCGAACTCGCGGTGCGAACCGCGCTTGGAGCAAGCCGGGGTCGCCTGATCCGGCAATTGCTCACAGAAACGGCGGTACTCGCCTTCGCCGGCGGTGGGCTTGGTCTTCTCTTGTCGAGTTGGGGGACGCGAGCTTTGCTGTCACAGGCGCCGGGAAACATCCCGCGCATCGACGAGGCGGGCGTCGACCCGGTAGTACTGGGATTCACGCTCGGAATCTGCCTTCTCACGGGATTGCTCTTCGGCCTGTTGCCGGCCCTGCGTGCCTCGCACACCCAGGCGGCGTCGGTCATCCGGACCGAAGACACACGCACGGCCACGGGTGCATCCACCGGCTTCGGTACGCGCGACGTCCTGGTTGCCGCCGAACTCGCGTTGGTTGTCGCACTACTGGTCGGAGCAGGCGTCGCGATCCGCGGCTTCCTGCAGCTCCAGGATGTCGACCTGGGGTTCACTCAGGCGGATCGACTCGTCGTCCCCATTACCGTCCCGACGGAGTTCCAGTATGACGAGATCGACGACATCGCTCGATTCTTCGAGCAGGTGCGCGAGCGACTCGCTGAATCTGGTCAAGTAGCCGGCGTCGGCGACGTGAGCATGCCACCGCTCTATGGCGGCAATGGTCAAACCGGATTCCACATCATCGAAGGTCGTGACTACGAGCCTGGCTCGGAGCCCACCGGGGGCATCGAGATGGTGAGTCCCGGCTACTTCGAATTGATGGAGATGAGCCTGATAGACGGACGCACCTTCAACGATCTCGACACGGATGAGTCGCGCCCGATCGCGGTTGTGAATGAGGCGATGGCCCGTCGCCACTGGGGCGGCGAGAGCCCGGTTGGCGCGCGAGTGCGCCTCGGCCCTGCCGAAGCCGGTCCCATCGTTTCACGCTGGGTGGAGGTCGTCGGGGTTGTGCAGGGGGTGCGGTATGGCCCCGAACGGGAAGTGAGGCCGCGACTCTACGTGCCCGACCCGCAGATGCCCGCACCAATGAACTTCCGGGCGATGATCGTGGCGCCTCGATCGGGCGGCGCCTATGAACTCACTCCGCTGATACGAGAAACCGTGGCGTCGGTTCGCACGGGGCAGGCCATCGGCACCCCGCGGAGCTTCGAGGATCTTGCTGAGATCTCCGTCTCGACTCGACGTCTGCAGAGCACACTGCTCGGCCTGTTCGGCGCCATCGCGCTCACTCTGGGGGCAATCGGGGTGTACGGCGTTGTGGGCTATGCGGTGAGCCAGCGAACACGCGAAATGGGGATTCGGCTCGCGCTTGGCGCGACCAGGAACGACGTCCTTCGACTCGTGTTGCGGAATGCGATGATCCCGGTCGTACTTGGGCTTGGCGTGGGTACGGTGCTCGCGTTGGCCCTCGGAGGCCTTCTCGCAGCGAACCTCCCTGGGACGTCGGGAATCGACGCGCTGGTACTAGCCGTCGTACCGACGGTCCTGCTGGCTACGGCGTTCCTGGCAAGTTGGCTGCCCGCACGCAGGGCCACCGCGGTGGACCCAGCTTCGTCGCTACGCGACTAGTCGGTCTTGAGCGCAACGACAGGTTGAACGCGGGCAGCGCGGCGTCCGGGGACCCAAGCGGCCAGGAACGCAACCCCCGCCAGGGTCAGCGTCACAGCCGCATACGTACTGGCGTCGTAGGCGCTCACTCCGTTTAGCAGCGACTGGAGTAGGCCCATTACGGCGACGGCGCCGACTAGCCCCACGGCGACGCCGATACCGACCAGACGCATGGCGTCTCCGACGACCAGGCGCGTCACATCAACACTGAGAGCGCCGAGAGCTCTACGAATACCCATCTCACGCGTTCGTCGCCCAACCGAGAACGAAACGACGCCGTACAGGCCGATCGAAGAGAGCCCCAGTGCGAGCGCCGCGAATACCCCGAACATCGCGGAGAACACCGACGGCTGCCAGGAGGAGGCCCGGATGACGCTCGCCATCGGACTGACGTCGTAGAGGGGCAGGTCGCTGTCCACAGCATCCACGGCATCGCGCACCGGCCCCACCAGAGCCAACGGCGATTGGGCACCCCGGAGGACAAGATGGGCAGTAGTGGGCCAACGCTGACCGAGCGGCGTGTAGACCGTCGGCCACGCCGGGTTCCTCATGTTCCAGTGACGCACGTTGTCCACGACCCCCACGACGGTTAACCACGGCGACTCGTCGTCGGGGAAACCGAACTTGAGCCGCTTCCCTACCGGACTCTCGTCAGGCCAGAACCGCTCGGCGGCGAGCCGATTGATAATCACCGTGCGTTCCGCAGCTTCGGCACCATCCGTAGGATTGAACGCTCGGCCCTGCAGCAAGGGAATGCCGATTGTCTCGAAGTAGCCAGCGCTCGCGATGTTGTCGATCACCTGCGGAGGGCGCGCGTTTTCGTCCTCGAGCTCGAACCCTTCGGGGCTCACGAGGGTCACGCTTCCGCTATTCGAATACGGCAAGTGAGCAACGGCCCCAACGCTCTCCACACCGGCGATGCGCTCACCTCGTTCCAGAACATCACGGTAGAACGCGCCGCGTTCGCTTGCGCCTTCGTACGTTGCCGCCGGCAGAGACAGACGCGCCGTCAACACGCCCGCGGTCTGGAGCCCCGGATCGATACGCTGGAAGTTCGCGAGCCCCTTCATCATCAACCCCGCACCGATCAGAAGCATGAGCGCCAGCGCAACTTCTGCCACCACCAGCCCGCTGCGGAGGCGAAGTCGGCCGCTCGGTGCCCGCTGGCCGCCACTCTGAATCGCGGCATGAAGGTCTCGCGTGGCATGCATCGCGGGCAACAGCCCGAATACCACCCCGTTCAGGGCGGTGAGCGCCACGAGGAACAGCAACACGCGGTAGTCCACCGAGAAGTCGAACCAACGAGGAACTTCTTCCGGAACCACGCTGATGATGAGGTCGCGCCCACGAACTCCGAGCGCGACGCCGGCGGCGCCGCCGGCCACTGCCAGGACGAGGCTCTCCGTCATCAGCCAGCGCACGATGCGACCCCGGCCAGCGCCGAGCGCGGCACGCACCGCGACCTCCTGACGCCGGCCGGTGGCCCGCGCGAGCAGAAGATTGCTGACGTTGACCGTCGCGATGAGCTGCACGCAGATGACCACGCCCATGAAGAGCAGTGCCGTTGCCTTGTTCTCGCCCAGGACCTTGTCGCGCAGGCTCGTAACGCCGGCGCTTGAACCGCCATGCTCGAGAGGGTGCTCCGCCGCCACCGCAGCCCCCACGGTGGCCATCTCGGCTCGCGCCGTCGCGCGGCTTACGCCTTCGGCTAGCCGACCTACGACTCGCCAGTACTGGTTGGCCCGATCCATCGTGGCCGGATCGATCCGGGCCGCGACCCAGATGTCCCCGGTTTCGGGAAAGGAGAACGGTGACGGCATGACCCCAACGACCGTGTAGGGCCGACCGTGCAATCGAACATCAGTGCCGATGATGTCGGGGTCGCGCTCAAAACTGCGCTCCCAGACCCTCTCGGACAGGACAACGGCGCGGGGCGCGTCAACACGATCGTCAGCAGGAGACAATCCGCGGCCCATCAACGGCTCCACCTCTAGAGCCCGGAAGAGCTCTCCGGTCGCAACGATTCCTTGAGCCCGCACCGGTTCGGCGATGGTCGAAAGATTGAAGCTCGTCTCGTAGTAGGCGGCCATGGACTCGAAACTCGTACTTCGAGCAGCCCAGTCGAGGTAGTTCAGGTAGTTCGCCCGGGCAACCCCGCCACGACTGCTCACATGCTCGATGGCGACGAGCCGATCACCTTCCGGATAGGGCAAGGGCTTGAGCAGCATGCCGTTCAGGAAAGTGAACATAGTGGCGGTCGCACCGATACCGAGCGCCAAGGTGAGCAACGCGGCGAGCGTGAAACCCGGCGCTCGAACGAGCGTCCGCAGGCTGAAACGCAGGTCCTGTCCCCAACTGCTCATCAAGCCATCCCCTGTTCGATCGCGACTCCAACGTCGCGCGATCACGTCCGAGTGAAGTCTTCGTGCGACCCGTCGCGACAACGCCGCGCGGCATGCCTGCGACAAGAACCAATATCCGGCTGCGTCTCGGCGGGCCGGATCGTCGAGCCGATGGCGCAACTCCTCTTCGAGGTCGCCTCGCAGATACTCGCGGTCTTCGCGTTTCAATCCGACCAGAAGAACTACGCGCCCGAGAACGGATGCGAGACGGTTCAAGAAATCGACTCCAGGCCAAGGCCACTGGCCATCTCGTGTAGCGCCTGATAGCTCCTCTCCAGCGCGGTCACCCCGGCTGCGGTCATTCGGTAGTGCTTCTTACGGCGACCGCCGCGACGAGCAGTGGGCTCACCAACGTAGGACTCGGCATGCCCCTTGGTTTCGAGTCTTTCGAGCGTCGTGTAAACGGCGCTGATCGAAACGTCACGGCCCGTGCGCGACGAGATCTCCGTTCTCACGCTCATGCCGTAGGCGTCGTCGCTGAGTCGCATGAGCGCGAGGAGAATCAACTGCTCGAACTCACCGAGGTTCTGGGCCATGGCGCGCTCCCTTGTCGTGACGTACTGGGCATTCCTCATTACTTCCACAATGTGGAATACACATTACTTCCACAATGTGGAACCCGCAACTCCTCGGCTGCGCAGCCCCTGAACCCTCCGTTAACCATTGCATCGGCCTCTCGCCTCGTGCAGGCTTCTGGGAGCGAGGGTCGTCGGTCCCCGACACCACTCGAGGTCCCCGTGTTTGAGATCGATCGCACGCTGCGAAGCGCTGCTGCGCTTGCGCTCTGGCTGATCATCGGGTCGCCCGTTGTCGGCCTCGCCCAGGACGCCGACCGCGCGCCGCAATTCCGCAGTCGGGTTGAACTGGTGCGGCTCCAGGTGCGCGCTCATCAGGACGGTGAGTTCGTGGCCGGCCTCAGATCAGACGACTTCGTTCTGAGCGTCAACGGTGAGCCGCGCGAACTCGCGTGGGTCACCGAGACTGACCTGTCGTCCGAGACCATCGATTCCACCCAGCCGGCGGCAGCGGCCAGCGCCTCGGTGCCCCGTCACTTCGTCTTCGTTCTCGACGCCCTGTTCCAGCGGTCCGAGAAACTGGAGATCTGCAAGCGCGCGGTGGCCGAGTTTCTCGAAACGATGCATCGACCCGGCGATCTGGTGGCGTTAGCGGCGATCGGGTACCGGGGCGTTTCGCTACTGACTCCTTTCACCGCCGAGCCAGATGTGGTGGCAGAGCGTCTCGACTGGATCGGGCCCGACTGGACGTGGCAGATCAACCGCGGGCAAATCGGAAGCTCCTTCGACCACTTCGGCGGGAGGCCACACTTCCCGGTGTCACCGCGACGCCCGCGTGGCGTGCCCGCGGGCTTCGAACTGCTGCCCGACCTGTTGCCGGATCACAATCTGGACATCGTAAACATGGTGGGTCTGTATCTGTCCGGTATGAACGAACTGGCGGTGGCGCTGCAGGCCGTCGAAGGACGGAAACACATCCTGCTCTATTCCCGGGGACTGTCTTCGAGGCTCATCGGGCTCGCCGGCATGCCGAGTGTCTCGCCGCGAGCTCCGGAACCAATCCTGAGCGCTGTGGCCGACCTTGAGTACACGGGCTACGACCTCCGCCAGCTCTTCTTCATGATGGCGGAATCGATGCGCGACGCCGACGCCGCCGTGCATTCGATGTCGACCGCAAGGGCCCCGAGCAGCCGACGTGGCAATCGATTCGGGGATGCACTCCCTCTGGTATCTCACGGACGAGACACAGGGCTCCATGTCGTTCCACACCCATCACCTCGAGAAGGCAACCGCGAAGGTTAATCGGCTTACCGAGCGCTACTACACTCTCGCCTACCGGCGATTGGACGGCGACGCCGAGCGGGTGAGCATCGAGGTGAAAGTGAACCAGGAGGGCTTGAAGCTGGACGCCCCAACGCGGCTCGTGCTCCCACCCGAGCCGCACGAGATGACGCCACTCCAGCTGCGCATGTACGAAGCAGAACGCGTTGCTGCCGCACCGACGCCGCGGCGCTAGTTGGTGACGAACCAACCTCGATTGCGCCCGACGGCGTAGACGGCGGCTCCGCCCGATAGCGTGGCGAGAGCGGCGATTGTCGGCCCCGGGGTTGCTATGAGCCCGCTGACCCACGCCGCCACCGTGATGGCCAGAAAAACGATGGCGGGCAACGGAAACGCCGGCGCAGTGAAAGCCGGCGCTTCGCCCGCTCGACGGCGGAAGACAAAGAGGGTGGCGATCGTCAGAGCGTTGAAGAGCAGCAGCGACGATCCGATGTAGATCAGCAGGGCCTCGAAGGCGCCCGTGAGTGCGAGCAACGCGGCGAGGACGCCCTGCGCCACGATCGCAGTCACCGGCACCTTGCCTTGCTCGGACAGTCGCGCCAGCGCGGCCGGCGCCAGGCCGTCGCGAGCCATGGCGAAATAGATACGTGGCCCGACGGCTGTCATGGCGCTCACCGAGGCGAACATCGCCAGCGCAATCACCGCGCTGATCCCGATCGCGCCCTGCGCGCCAAACAGACGCTCGGCAGCCACCTGCCCCACCGCGATCGTGGGCTCCCACTGAGCCTCCGGAATGGCATAGAAGAACAACGCATTCACGAACAGATACGTGAGCATCACGAACGCACATCCACCGATGATGGCTCGAGGCAGCGTCCGCCCTGGGTCTCGAACCTCGCCTCCCATGTAGGCCGCGGCATTCCAGCCCGCGTACGCGTAGCTCACAGGAAGCAGGGCGGCCCACCAGCTGCCCTGCGCTGGCGCGCTCGCCGTGAGTCCCACGGCGGACCCTCCGCGCGTCGCAAAACCGATGACAACCAGCGCCCAGACAGTGCAGACCACCGCGATCGCCAGGCCGCTCTGAAAGCGACCGCTCGATCGCACGCCGACGGAATGGATAGCGGTGAGCCCGAGAACGATCAACGCTGCGAACAGGCTTCCCTGCGACACCTGGACGCCGAATCCGATCGACGCGTCGGCCTGCCATCCTGGCAACAGTGGATCCACGTAGGCCGCGAAGCCAAGCGCCGATGCCGCCACCGCGGCCGAGAAGCCCACGACGAAGGAGGTCCACCCGCTCAGAAATGCCCACAGTGGACCGAAGGCGGCTTCGAGGTAGCGATACTCGCCACCAGCATCGGGCATGCGGGTCGCCAACTCGGCGTAGCAGAGCGCACCGCAAATACCGAGCAGGCCAGCTGCTGCCCACACGGCAAGCGACTCGACGGCGCCGCCGACGTTGACCCTCACGATCGCCGGCAGCGTGAAGATGCCGCTACCCACCATGTTCGTGACCACGAAAGCACCGGCGCCGATCACGCCGAGATTTCGGACGAGTCCTTCGTTTCGCCGGCTTCGTGACATCGCGCCTCCCGAGGTTTAGAGCTCGGCTAGATTAGCCGAGCAGCGCTTGCTCCGCGCCCCCCACGAAAAGGTTAGTCTTGGGCCTATGTCCAAGGCAGACGCCAACGCCGAAACGAACCGCTTCTCGGGCCCCAGAGTCACGCTGGTGCAGACCGCCAGCACGACAATGGGCCAAGGCACCTCGGTGCTTCTGCAGTCGCGGTTGCGCATCTTCGCGAGCGTTCTCGCGACGGCAATGCTCGTATGGATTGTCCGCGGTCTGTTCCTCACCGGGTCTGCATACCTGTTGCTCCAGATCACGGCCCTCGTGGTCATGGCAGCGCTGGCAGCCCCGCTCTGGACCGAGCACATGTTCACGCGGTCGCGATTGCGGCTGCTCGAGCTGATCCTCGTCGGGGTCACGCTCGTTCGACTCGGTGCCTACGGGTATCTGGTCGTCAGCGATCATCTCGCTGCCGGCGCCGACCTGTTGGCACTGGCCGAGGTCTACAACACGACGATCGCCGTCGGCGCCCTGATCGTGGTCTACGGCATGCTCATTCCGAACGTGTGGAGGCGCACCGCCGCGGTGGCGTCCGTGATCGCGTCGGTGCCGATGCTCGGCCTCGGCGCGCTGTGGATGTTCAACCACGCCCAGTACGTCGCGCTGCGATCAGTTGTGGGTCGGGAGACGATCACCGACCTGGCTCTCGCGCTCGTGATCTCCGTTCTCACCGCAGCGGCCGGCACTCAGGTCATCTACGCGCTACGCCACGAGGCACGCGTCGCACGCAACATGGGGCAGTACCAGCTGCAGGAGCGCATCGCGATTGGCGGCATGGGCGAGATCTGGCGCGCCAGTCATCGTTTCCTCGCCCGACCCGCGGCCGTGAAGGTAATCCAGGCCGACAAGGTCGATCCGCTTGACCAAGGCGCCGCCAGCAGCGTCCTCGAACGCTTCGAGCGCGAGGCGCAGGCTACCGCCACCCTGGAGTCGCTCCACACGGTGCGCGTCTACGACTTCGGCCGCACCGATCATGGCGAGTTCTACTACGCGATGGAGTTGCTCAACGGGTTCGACTGCGAACAACTCATCGAACGCTTCGGACCGATTCGGCCGGCACGCGCAATCCATCTGCTGCTCCAGGCTTGCGACTCGCTCGCGGAGGCTCACCAGCTCGGCCAGGTCCACCGCGACGTGAAGCCGTCGAACATCTTCCTGTGCAAAATCGGGCTCACCTACGACGTCGTGAAAGTGCTCGACTTCGGGCTCGTGACGCGCGCTGGCAGTGAAGAGACGCGCGACGCCCGCCTGCAAGAAGAAGGCATGGCAGGGACGCCGGCGTATATGGCGCCCGAGCAGGTTCTGGCTGTCACGACGATCGACGAGAGGGCCGATCTGTATGCGCTGGGCTGTGTTGCCTACTGGATGCTCACCGGCCACACCGTGTTCGACATCGATCGACCCCTCGCGATGGCCGTGGCCCATGTGAAGGCCCCTCCGATGCCCCCTTCGCGGCGCACCGAGATGCACATCCCGAAGGAACTCGAGGCCATCATCATGCGCTGTCTCGAAAAGGATCCGAAGCGGCGGCCGGCAAGCGCACAAGAACTCGCCGGCATGCTCCTTGCCTGCGAAACCAGGGAGTCGTGGGGCAGTCGCGAGGCCGGCGACTGGTGGGGCCAGCATCGGCCGCTCGAGCGACGCGCTGATTCAGCCTGACGCGGGTCGAGTGTTCGGATCCGAAACACCCCCTTTCGCTAGGTGCCGTATGTGCGCAATACTTCCCCCAAGCCTCTCCTGTTAACGTTCGTGGGCGAGTTGTGCCACGAGGGTGCAGACGCCGTTCGCTCCCGGGAAACCGGGGCCACGGAGGAGAATCTGATGCCAAGGATCGAGCGTAAGCACGAAGTCCTTTCGGTGCGTCTAGATGACGATCTACTACGCACCAAGTCCCGTGACGGTTGGCGCGCCGTAAGCGTCGTCTGGGAACGCACGGTTGAGGGCGAAGTCGAAGAACCCGTCAACGAAGCGGTTCCTTACGGCCTGCGGGTTGGCGCGGACTGTCAGACGCTTGAGCCAGACGCGAGTGAACTTCGCATGATGCTCTACATGCTGAAAGGCATCGTCGAGGATCGGCCGTTCGGCACGATCGCGAAGGAACTGAACGCGGCCGGCCACAAGACTCGCACCGGCGCCGAGTGGAACCAGACAACCGTGTTCCACATGCTGCCGCGTCTCATCGAAGTCGCACCCGGCATTTTCAACAGCGACGACTGGCGCGCGACGAAGCCGCACCTGACGCTGTAGTCGCGGCTGAGGCACGTCTGTGATCATCCCCGCGGCGGGAGTGGTGCGCGCGGCGGGGGCACCCCAGTCGGAGTGCTAGGCTGGTCACATGGCCCGGATTGACCGTCCCCGAATCGCCCAACTCGTCCACCTCTCAGGCGCACAGCGCGGTCAAACCCGCCGTATCTGGGGGGTCACATCGCTGGCGGCCGACGTTGACGGCGAGATCACGGCGGTCGCCGGAGATTCACGCACCGACGAGACCTTCGCCGTCATCCTGCCGGACGATGAGGGTTGGCGTCTCGAAGTCGCCCCCACCGCCAAGGTCTGGGTCAACGGTGTACGCGTGCGCCACCGCAACTTGCGCGACGGCGATCTTCTCGAGCTCGGCGAGACCGGCGTCCTGGTGCGTTTCCGGCCCCGCGCTGCCGCCACTCCCTACAAGAGCGTGCGCGAAGCGATCTCCGACTGTGTGGACACGGCGCGGCTCGGCGGGCGGGGGGCAATCGATCGGGTCGGCGTGTTGGTCCGGGGTACGCCGTATGAGATGGCCACCCAGGTTGCGCCGGCCGCCCGCGTCGTTGCCGCGCTGGTCGTGGTCGCGGTCCTCGGCAGCATGACCGCGCTCTGGGTTCAGAACAATCGCCTCGAGGCACAGCTCGCCGACCAGCTGGCTCGCATCGACGACATCTCGGGCCTCCTTGACTCTTCGGAAACTGACGCGTTCACGGCGGACGACTTCGAGGAGGTACGCAACGAGCTCGACTTTCGCATCGAGGACACCTTGTCTCGTATCGAGGCACTCGAATCCCGGGCGACGGCACGAGGCCGGGTGATTACCGACGCATCACAGGCTGTGGTCTTCGTGCAGGGAGCGTACGGATTTCTTGATCCGGCGAGTGGGCGCGCCCTGCGAGTCGGCAGGGCCGGGCCGGCGGGACCGCTCACGGTCGACGGCGACGGGCCGCCTCTTGAGCTGCGCTACACGGGCACCGGGTTCGTGCTCGAAGACGGCATTCACATCGTCACGAACCGGCATGTGGCCCAGCCGTGGGAATCCGACCAGAACGCGGCCCGCCTCGTTGATCAGGGTTTCATTCCGGTGATGCAGCGTCTGGTGGGATATCTGCCGGACAGGCCGGAGCCGTTCGCGCTGACGGCACGCAGAGTGCACGACGAAGCTGACGCCGCCGTTCTAGTTTGCGACGAGGTCCTTGTTGGAATTGTCGGGCTACGGCTCACCGAGGCAGACATTGCACTGGGAGACGAGATCGTCGTCCTGGGTTACCCCACCGGACTACGAGCCCTCCTGGCCCGTGCCGAGCCCGATTTTGTCGAGGAACTGTTCTCCGACGGCCCGGTTGGCTTCTGGGACCTGGCACAGCACCTGGCACGTGGCGGCTACATGGCGCCCCTGGCAACACGCGGCATCGTTGGCCAGGCCACTGCGGGCGCGGTGGTTTACGACGCCGAGACGACGCACGGCGGCAGCGGTGGACCCGTGCTCGCGCTCGACGGCTCCGTGATCGCTGTCAACGCCGCGATTCTGCCCGAGTTCGGTGGCTCCAATATTGGTGTGCCCATCGATCTGGTCAAAGAGCTGCTGATAAACGAAAGCGCCGACATCGAACCCGTCGACGCCGGCGCTCCGCAATAGCTTCGTTTCAGCGCGCCGCGGCTAGTTGGAGCCACCCGCCGTTGCGGCATCCACGCGGGCCACGTACTGATCCGTCACGTCGAGGCGGTTGGCGTAGTAGAGCATCGTGCCGGTCGTGATCATCCGCGAGTCGAACACGAAGTCATAGCCTTCAGCGGCGGCCATTTCCTCGAGTACAGGAATCAGGATGTCGTTGATCTCCTGCTGGCTCTCGAGCTGCAGGCGCTCCATCTGACGCTGCGCGTCGTCCTGCTGGCGCTGGAAGGCCACCTGGCGCTCCTCGATGTCGCGATCAAGCTGCGAGAGCGCATCCTGGCTCAGGGTCAGGGCCTGCGTCTGGCGGTTCTGCGCCATCGTCTGGAGCTCCTGCTGAGCGGCCGTCAGGCGAGCCTGCCAGTCCTCGGCGGCCGCGGCGACGCGGCCCCGGGTCTGCTGACCGATCTGGGTCTCGGTCGTCACGCGCTCACCGTCGACAACGACGATCTGTCCAGCAGCCGGACTCTGCGCATCGAGCGGAAGCGCAGAGCCGATCATCACGGCCACGGTAAGCATCAGGATCTGCAGTGCGATGTTGCGAATCTTCATTTCTCGTCTCCACCGGCGGTGCCGAGGGCATGGGGGCCCGCACAGGGACCGCATTTCGTTCTTGAAAACTGGTGACGGTCGGAGCGAGTACGGTGCCGCTCCTCGCCACTGCATCCGAGTTTGCAGGGCGACCGACCCGACCTCATCAGGGTAACGGATTCGGACCGGAAACGCCTGTCCATCAGACCGAGGTGGCGCATACAGCGTGGCCCCGCCAGCACCAGAAGCCACCCCCGACGCTCATGTATGCTGTGTTGTCTTTCTCGTTGCCACCCCCCTGGAGAGAACCGGATGAAACGGCTGGCTCTCACGGCCTGTCTGCTCACTTTCGCTTTTGCCGTCGGCGCGTCCTCGCGCGCCGCGGAAGCAGCCGCGCCAACCACGGTCGCGGCCGGATCGATGTGCACTTGCGTTGAGCCCAAGCGGCCGACGTGTGAGGTCTGGTGGCAGACCTCGGCGATCTTCTCGGGGCGGGTCACGCGGATCGACACCGTTACCGAAGAAGCCAACGGCGAGAGCATCGTGAAGAACCTGGTCAATATGCGCGTCCAGGAACGCTGGCGCGGTCTCCAGGGCCAGCGCGAAGTGGTGATCGCGACCGGCACCGGTGGCGGCGACTGCGGATTCCAATTCGAGACCAACCAGACCTATCTGGTCTATGCGAACCAGTCAGCCTCGACGGGGCGCTATGAGACGGGAATCTGCTCGCGCACCGCGCTCATCGATGAGGCCGCCGCCGACATGGCGTTCCTCCAAGGAATCGAGACCGCAGATCCGGTCGTCGAACTCTACGGGATGGTTTACCGCGAGCGTCAGAGCAGAATGCCTGGCGACGACCCCGACCGACGCCTCGACCCCGGTGGGCCGCTCCCGGAGATCGGTGTAACGCTCACTGACGCTGCGGGGCAGGTCCACGAAACAAGCAGCGATATCGACGGCTGGTACGAACTCGGCGGGCTCGCCGCAGGGCGCTACGAGTTGACGCTGTCGGGCGAAAGCGTGGACGAGACGTCTCGGTGGCGGCTGCGTATTCCGGTGGCTCCGGCGTGTATCTGGCGCAACATCATCGTACGGCCTACAACCCGGCCCCAGACGAGCAGCCAACAGCGCTGATCGCGAGCTTGCCGGAATGAGCGCCGGCCCCGCGTTGTCGAACCCCCAGAGGTTCAAAACAACCGCAGGGGTCAACCGATGGAAAGCCGAGTCCGCCTGATTTTTGTGGCTGCAGCCGCTGTTCTGTGTCTCGGTGCCCTCGGTTCGGATCCGGCTAGCGGGCAAGCGGTCCTGTCACAGCCCGCCACAGGCGGGGGTAGCGTGGCCGCCGTGGCGGACTGCCCGGTGGAGACATTCCCGTCGGTGTCGCGCGATCCAGCCAATTCCCGGTGGCCCGCACCTCTGCTCGAGATCACGTGCACGGCGGACCAGGTGGTCGTGACCGGCAACGGCATTCCCGGCTACGCCTTCAAACGGACGACTCCAAGCGACCTGAGAGAGCAATCCTACGAATGGCGCTTTCCCCGCCAGCCTGAACTCGCCGACGATTCGACGTCCATCCCGCTGCTAGGCGCGGTTGCGATCGCCGTGAATGGGCTTCCCATCTACGGTCCGAACGAAGGCGAGTTCCCCGACCCCTACGGTGATCCCGTCTACGTGGGAATCCTGGATGACTGCCTGGGTCACACCGCGCGTCGTGGCGACTATCACTACCACGCGCTTCTGCTTGCCTGCCTCACGTCGGGTGTCGCTCCCGAAGCGGCGTCACCGGTGATCGGCTGGTCCTTCGATGGCTTCGCCATCTACGGCCCACGCGGCTGTGCCGACGGGGCGTGCACGGAGGTGGTCGAGTACGTCAGCGGTTGGCAACGATCCGGCGATCCCACAACGTACGCCTGGGACAAGCACGACTACGTCGAGTCAGCTGACCTCAACGTGCTCGACCAGTGCAACGGACACACAGGACCGCAAGGCGACTACCACTACCACGCAACGAGCGGGTTCCCGTACGTCCTCGGCTGCTACAGCGGCTACGTGGATCCGAGCGCGCTCGGCCCGTCGCGCGGTCCGGATCGCGGCCGCCGTCGCGGGCCTCGCACGATCCGCGAGTAGCAGCGGTGGGGCGGCAGCCCTACTGAGACTGGTCCCTGAGCTTCTTGGCGTTCTGAAGCGCCAGCCACAGTCCCACAATCGCGCCCGGAATCCCGATCGCATAGCGCTGCTGAGCGATCAGTACGATTCCGCTGACCAGCGCCGCGATTCCCAAGCCGAGGGCTGCTTTGGTTTCCATCTCGAGCCGTCCTGGCCTGGCCGCAAGGGGACAAAAAGAATGTCCGGATGATTTCCGCGACGGCCTCCCATAGCGGTGTTCTCGGTCCCTCCACCGTGCTCGGTTTCCAGCAGACCTCAAGGCTCGTTTGGTCCCCGCGCCTCAACCCTTGCGGGTCGGTCGCCGATCCCTGACTCCGGGCTTTCTTGAAAAGACTGCCCTTCGCCGCGTTCCCTTCTGCTTCCCCCGAAGGTTCCGCCTCCGTTCCCGCCAGAACTTCCCGCTCCTCCTTGCGGAGGTCCGTTCCATTCCTTCAGGTTGCCTCGCAGTCCCTTTCCCTTGCGGGTCGGCTTCCGCTCAGCTCCCCGGGCTTCCCTTCCGTTCTCTCGAACTTCCGGTATCCCTACGGTTCGTTCCACACCCCTTGCGGGACGCTTCCCTCGCCGCTGAGCCTTGCTGTACCGCCGGACCGTTTCACGGTCTCGACAGGCCCGAGATCTCCGCCGATTGGCCGGGGAAATCATCCGGACAGGAGGAATCCAACTATGACTGGATCGGGAACTCAACGAACGCGGGTCGTCGGCAGGCGCCGCCGGAGAATCGAAATCGCGAAGTCCTTTGTTCCGAGAAACTTGCGCGGCCAAGAAAACGCCGAGGCGCAAGCCGGTGAACACCGAACCAAGCCAGGGCCAGCCGCGTCGCTCACATCCCAGACCGGGACGACGTAGGCTCTAGCGGTCGTATCCCGACTTCTTAGCGGAACCGGACTTTCATGACGTATCGATCAAATCCGACCCAACGACTCGCTCTCTACTCACTGCTCGGCGCAGTTGTCGCGTTGGCCGCGCGCCCGGTCGACGCGCAAGAGATCGAGAACTACCTCGACTTCATGCCGAAGTCACAGCCGCGGGCGATCAAGGCGACGCGGGCCTCAACCGATCTGGCGCTGTATGGCGATTCCTCGGCTCCCGGGTACCGCGACGTCGACCCCGTCGATGGTATGGATGACGACCGAGCCAGAACATTCCACGCGTTGGGCCGCAGGTTCGCGCCGTTCCTGGTTCAGAACACCCAGGCGTTCCCGATCAACTTCCGGACCTACTGGGAGAACGGTGTCGATGTGCCACTCATGGTCGACACGTGGAATATCGCGGACGTTGACACCAGCCTGCTGGCGCGCGAGACGATCTCTGTGCCGGACCTGGTCGGCAATCCATGCAGCGACCCGGTGAACGCGACTGGTCCGGAGGACGATTGCACGCTGCTGCGGTACCTGCGCTATTTCAGTCCAGAAACACCGGGGTCCCAGTTCATGACCACCGGAGTAGTGGGAGATACAGAAGAGGCATTCCGAGTCGCCTACTTCGACATGCCCGGCGTGGACGAAAGTTCGTGGAAGACGGAGTTCGCCGACTACATGGCGGACAGGCTCCCCGGACAATTCGCCGATGTCGCGCGGCTCTACATGCACCCTCTGATTATCGAATCGGAAGGTGCCGAAGAGCGGTACGAGCTCGTACTGCAGTTCTGGATGTACTACCCGTACAACGACGGCGGAAACAACCACGAAGGTGACTGGGAGCACATCAACGTAGTCGTCGCGCCGCTGAGTCAGATCGATAGGCCTCAGACTGCCGGCGAGATCCGCTCCATGATCGATCTGACCCCCGACGCGGTCGATCGCGACGATGACCCGCTCGTGATCCGACGTGTCGAGATGTATTTCCATCACTGGGTGCAGACGCTCGACTACACATCCCCCAACGTGTACGCGTCGCACGCAGAATGGGAGGCCGAGGTCGAAAGCCGCGAACAGGCCACTCGTGGCGAACGGGTTTTCTGGCGTCTCAACCGCATCCTCGCCTATGAGGACGAGGCCGAGACAACGTTCAACACCCACGCCGTGGCCTACATCGGAGCCGACAACAAAGGCATCGACCAACTCCTGGCTGCACCCGGTGGCAAGAACCGCGACTCGCACGGCATGTACCCCTACCCCGGGATGTACAAGAACATCGGGCCGCTGGGCGCCACTGAACAGATCGATGCGCACTGGTTCAATCCGCGCGAGTGGTACGCCGACGGCAGTCCGGCGAACACGGAATTCGGACGTGAGGAAGCGCTCGCGTACCACACGGACGACATCATCGAGGTGATTCCTGACTGGGAGCGTCTCGTGGATGTCGTTCAAACCAATCCCGAGGCTAGAGCGCGCTGGTTCTGGATGGTCATGCCGATTCGCTGGGGCTACCCCGCCGTCGCGTCGCCCGGCGCCGGCATCGTCGGCGACGCGAATACCGGCAACCTGGGCCCCGAAGGTCCCTCGTACAACAAGTCATGGAACCGGCCCGGCGAAGCGCCCAGCTATCACGCCTACGAGCCGCATCGGCTCCCGTCGCTCTATCCGCTGGGCTGGCAGGACAACTTCGTCAACTCGTGGGGCTTCCTCAATATCACTGGCCCCACGCTCGTCACCCTTCCGCCGTTCGACTTCCTCTGGCGCATCGGCACTGCGCCCGTGCGCTACGCCCTCGGTCGCCCTGACCCCGTCTACTATCCGAACGATGAACTCCCGAGTCGATTCTTCGGACTGGGTCCAGTGCTCTCGACGAGCTTCGTACCAACGGGCTTCGCCGGCCTCATGTTCAACGAGAATCAACTCACCGAGATCGTCGTCGACCTTCTCGAACGCGACCCAGAACTCATCGAGGCAGGCGACTCAGAGGTGCTGCCGATCGTGGAGACGGGTACCGGAGTTGGTGCGCAATTCGGTTTCTTCCTCGGCGAGCGTTTCTCGAGCGAGAACCTGGTCCGCAATTCGCGCAGCACCATCGGACTCGACATCAACTCGCCCCGGCTCGACAGCGCCATGCTCGTGCGCGGCGAACTGAACATGTGGGAGTACGCGGGCAGCATTCGATACAACCTGTCGACCGGGACCTTCAAGCCCTACGCCAAGGCCGGATGGGGACTGACCTGGTACCGGGTGGAAAACGGCACGGTCGACGGCGAGGCCATGGACAATCCGAACGGGCCGTGGATCCGCAAACCGAACACGCTGCAGAATCTGTTGCCCAACACGGTGCACATCGGCGGTGGTGCGGAAGTCATGCTGCGCCGAGGTGACGAGATCAATGCGGCTGGCCTCGACGTATCGGTACGCGCAGACTGGGCCTGGTACTTCCATGGACTGGGGCTCGAGGAAAGTGCTGGCGAGTTGCTACCGGAGGTCGCAATCCTGGTTCTCGAAGGCGAGTCGATGAACCGTCACCAGATCAACCTCTCAATTCTCATCGGGTTCTGACCATGGCAGAGCAACCAATCAAGAGGTTCCATCGCCTGCAGCAACTCGCGCGCAGCGCGGGCGAAGCACAACATGCCACCGCGATGACGCTCGCCACTTGCGACGCCGACGGCAACCCCACCGCCCGTATGGTGTTGCTCAAGAGTGCCAACGACGACGGCTTCGTCTTCTACACGAACTACGAATCCCGAAAGGCCGCGCACCTGGACCAGAGCGGTCACGCAGCGCTGGTCTTCTATTGGGCGACCATCAACGTCCAGATCCGCGTCGAGGGCACGGTGTCACGCGGCGCCGCCGCGGACGCTGACGCGTACTTCGCCTCGCGACCGCGGCAGAGCCAGCTCGGGGCTTGGGCCTCAGTTCAGAGTCAGCCGTTGGCCAACCGCCGAGAACTCATCGGTCGCTACCTGCGCGAGAAGGCCCAGCGACTTGGACAGCCGGTGCCGCGACCGCCCCACTGGGGTGGCTACGTGGTCACACCGGAGCGGATCGAGTTCTGGCAGTCGCGGCTCGGCCGTTTGCACGACCGACACGCCTACACACGCGCCGCCAACGGTGAGTGGTCCGTCGAGATGCTCTACCCGTAGTTGCAGCCTCGGCCGCGCTCTAGAAGTCGGCGTCGACGGCCTCACACAGGAAGCGCACCATGGGCACCGCGCGCTTGAACACCTGGGCCAGTTTCTTATCGAAGCCGGGCGTACAGACCTCCTTCTGGGTGAGCTGGGTCACCGCAATGAAGTCCTTGCGCTTGATCTCCTCGATCAGAGGATGCTCCGCATCGAAGCCGCGTGGCGGCCGTTTCAGCGACTCTCCGCTCAGTTCGTAGAAATCGGTAAAACGCTTGCCCCCGACCGCTCGGCTCCAGGTCTTGGGATCGCTAGCGATCGCCTCACGGATGCCCCGCACGGTATCGGTATCGGGCCGCCAGCTCCCGACGGCCGCGAAGATCTCCTTGGGCTGCAGGTGGAGATAGAAACCCGGCGCGTGCGCGTCCTTGCCGGCCTCGTGACGGAACTGGATGCCCACGGACGTCTTGTAGGGGCTCTTGTCCTTCGAGAAACGCACGTCGCGATGAATCCGAAACAGCGAGCCACCGACTTTCTTGGCCGACGCCACGAAGTGCGGACTGATGCGATGCAGCGGAGCCTCGAAGTCGTCGATGAAGCTCAGGGCAGGCTCCCGCACCTTGGCCTCATACCGTTCCTGATTCGCCTTGAACCAGTCGCGATCGTTGTTGGCCGCCAGATCGCGCAGAAACTTGAAGAGACCCGGGGAGAAATGGGCATCGGGCATAGCGGCTCTCCAGTAAGAAGGACGGACAGTTGCGCGACGATAACAGGATGAGATGGCCGAGCGTGAGCTGGTTCCGTGCAAGGCCGTGCAATCGAAGTCGCCGTCCCGTAGGCTCGATTTTGTCTTTCCAACACTACCCGACCCCATGCGACGAATTCTGGCGGCGGCCGCCGCTCTGTCCATAGTCTCAAGCGTTGGCCCGCCTCAGGCGGGCGCGATGCAGACGACGTCGCACGAACGGATGCGCCTGCTGTTGGCCGAGATCGACGAACGGCAGCCTTTCGGCACGGTCTACCTCAACGCGGCGAACGCGCAGCAACAGCGGGTGAAGAACCTCCCACGAAGAGTGGGACTCATGCAGCAAACCGCAATGCTGCAGCGCCTGGCCGAAGCCGAGCTTCGCGCCGCGCGTCCCGCCGCCGCTTTTGAGCTGCTCGACGAGGTCACCCGAAACGTCTCGCTCCTGACTCTCAGCAAGCGCCTGAGACTGACGATGATGAGTCGGTTCTGGACGGGTGCCTTCTTCCTGCGCCAGTCGATGATCGGCGCCTGTCGTGGGGCTCAGGCAGCGACGCAGTGCACTCTACCGATTCGGCCGGACGACGAGCACGTTGCGCTCGAAGATATCCAGGACGTGATCGAGAACCTCACGACCGTAGTGAACCTGGCCCAGCCCGATGTACCCGAACACATGGCGGGCCAGTGGCTGCTCAACGTGGCCTACATGCTTGCCGGGGAGTACCCGCACGGCGTGCCCCGTCAGTTCCTGATCGATCCGCGACTTCTCGACGCGCCCGTGCCATCGATGCCGTCCTTCACCGACGGCACCGCCACCATGGGCGTCGACACATTCAGCTCCGGCGGAGGCGTGGCCGCTGACGACTTCGACGGCGATGGGTGGATCGACCTCTTCGTGTCATCGGCAGATCTCAATGCGGGGATCCAGTTCTTGCGCAACAAGGGCGACGGTACTTTCGAAGACCGAACCTTCGCCGCCGAACTGAGCGGTATTACCGGGGGCGTCACTCTGGCCCAGGCCGACTACGACAATGACGGCGACCTCGACGTGTTTGTGGCGCGAGGCGGATGGCTGGGCGAGATCGGACGTCACCCCAACTCGCTGCTCCGCAACAATGGAGACTCTACGTTCACGGACGTCACCTTCGACGTCGGCCTGGGCGAAGACCACTACCCGACGCACGCCGCCGCCTGGTCGGACTACGACCAGGACGGCGACCTCGACCTGTTCGTGGCCAACGAGTCGCCCGGCGAGCGCGGATGGCCCAGTCAGTTGTTCCGCAACCGCGGCGACGGAAGCTTCGACGAGGTAGGCGCTCAGGCAGGCGTCGCTGATGCTGGTTACGCAGTAGGCGCTACCTGGGGAGACTACGACGGCGACAACGACCCCGATCTGTTCGTCTCCTACTTCCGCGGCGCAAACCGCCTCTATCGCAACGACGGCGGTGGTGAGTTCAGCGATGTCGCCGATGAGGTCGGTGTAACCGATCCGGCTCACAGCTACACCGCCTGGTTCTGGGATGTGGACAACGATCGAGATCTCGATCTGCTCGTGAACAGCTATCGAACTCCACAGACCGCGATCCCGGACATCTGGTACTACACCGCGGATCTACTGGGCCGGCGCCAGCCCGCCGACAAGCCACGGCTCTACATCAACAACGACGGCGCATTCGAAGATGCCGCCGTCGACTATGGAATCGCCCGCGTCACGATGGCCTCCGGCGCCAATTTCGGCGATCTCGACAACGACGGATTCCTGGACTTCTACCTGGCGACCGGATACCCCGGCGTGGAAGCGGTGGTCCCGAATCTCATGTATCGGAGCCGCGATGGCCGCGCCTTCCAGGACGTCACCTGGGCTGGCGGTTTCGGACACCTGCAGAGCGGTCAGGCGGTTGCCTTCGCAGACTGGGACAACGATGGCGACGAGGACGTGTATGCCCGGATGGGCGGCATGCTGCCGCGCGAACGATTCCGTGACGCCTACTACCGAAACCCCGGGTTCGACGCCAACTGGGTCGCGGTCGAACTGCGCGGCAAGCAGTCCAACTACTATGGCCGCGGCGCCGTGGTTACAGCTCGCTTCGGGAGCGGCGACGCACGCACCGAGACCATGCGCGTAGTCGGCGGCACCGGCAGCTATGGATCCAACCCACATCGCCTCCACCTCGGTCTCGGCGCTGCCACCAACGTCGAGATCGAGATCCAGTGGCCGGCCGGCGGACGCCAGCGGCTCCGGATCGATGCGAACCAGCGCGTCCTGGTGACGGAAGGCGTCGACCAGGTTGCGACGCTGCAGCTCGGCGGTGCAGCCACCGAATAGGCGTTGCACCCGCGCGCCCCTTCGACAAGACGCCGCCATCCGGCCTAGAATCCCGGCCGGCCCCTCCCCGGGGCTCCCACGCAGTTTTCCTGCACAAGGAGCGAACATGAACACGCGCGCGCTCACTGCCGAATTCATCGGCACGTTTGCACTGATCTTCATCGGCGCCGGCGCAGGCGCCCTCGGCATCGGCGGACTCGTCGGCGTGGCTCTGGCCCACGGCTTTGTCGTGCTGGGCTTTGCATACGCCCACGGACACATTTCAGGCACGCACATCAACCCCGCGGTGACGACGTCATTACTCGTCGCCGGCGAGATCGACGTGTCGACCGCCGTGCAGTACTGGGTAGCCCAGTTGCTGGGCGGCACCGCAGGCGCCTTCGCGTTGGCTCACGCACTCGGCGGCACGCCCAACGATCTGGGCGCCACGATGCTCGCGCCCGACGTCAGCATCAGTCAGGGTTTCATCATCGAATTCGTGCTGACCTTCTTCCTCGCGAACGCCGTGCTCAATTGCGCCGTTTCGGGGAAGGCCGGCAACCTCGCTGGAGTGGCGATCGGTTGCACGCTCGTGTTCTGCATCCTCATGGGCGGCCCGTTGACGGGCGCCTCGCTGAACCCGGCTCGTAGCCTCGGGCCTGCCCTGGTGACCCAGCACATGGGTAACCTGTGGCTGTACTTCGTTGCCCCGATGTCGGGCGGAGCGGCCGCAGCCCTGCTCTACACGGGTTTGCTCAAGTCAGACGACTAGGGACGACTCACCAGAACGAGGGGCGGGACGGCGGTGCCGTTTCGCCCCTTTTCTACTCTCGGAGCTCCAGCGCGATCCGATGGCTCCCGGCCGGAACAGGCGATTCCGAAGCTCCTCTGCCTTCCCACACGATCAGTCGTCTGCCTGGGAAACCGGTGTGTAAGAACCACTCGAAGTTCTGTGTCTGCTCCAGGCGCGCGAAGTCGTCATCAGCCGGGACATCTCCGGCTCGCAGCTGTTCGAGTTCAACGAACGTACGCATGTTGACCACACACTGACGCTCGAACTCGAACCTCTCGGCGCCCCAGGCGGCGACGAACGCGTCGCGCTTCTCGTCGAGGTGCCCGAGTACGGGCATGGCAAGCCTGAGGGCCCGCACTCGTACCTCCGGAGAAGCGCGCGACAGCCGCTCTCGCCCACCCCACGTCGAATTGACCGCAGTGGCCAGCCGCGCGGGTAGCGGAGCACCCGCCCCGTCGAGAGCCTCGGTCAAGTGCGGGGCGTAGAGGGACTTCCCAATCGCGTGGTAGCGCGAGAGGACACCCGCCACGGCGAGCCGACCGCCGGCGCGGCGCACGGAGTGGATCGCCTCGAGCAGTTGCCGGAACTCGGGACTCTCCTGCCATACCCGGTAGATGGGCCACGTCGCCAGGGAATCCGGGATCGGTTCGTTCAGAGCACGATCGAGCCAGAGCCCCTCGTAGAAGCCGATAGGCAAAACGAACACGTCAAAGCCTTCTCTGTTGAGCGCGAGTATCACTTCGCGGCCCGCCGCGAGAATCGCTTCCGGGTTCGCGTCCCCGTCTCCAGCGACCACGGCTATCTGAGACTCGCCCAGTTCGTCCAGCACCGCGTCCAGCGCGCCCGGAGTCCCGACCTCGTACCCATTCGCCAGAACGGTCTGCGCCGCCAGCGGCGCCGCGCCAGCGAATGCCAGCGCCATCACCACGGTCACCCGACAGACCGCCGCATCGCGTTTGCTCATCCACTCTCTCCTGATCTGACGTTCCCGACGATCGTAGCGCTCCCGAGTGGCGCGTCGCCATGACGCGAAGAGGTTAGGCTTGCCACTACTCAGCGGAGGAACGATGCCCACAAAGAAGCCGGTCCGTCCCGACATAGGTGTCTGGGGACAGGTGCGCATCGAACCCGGCCAGGCCGCCGAGACCCAGATCACGATCTCGGAGTCGTACTCGGGAATGGTGCTCGAAGTGCCCGTCTATGTACGCCGCGCCCCGAAACCGGGCCCGACGGTGTTCGTGACCGGCGCCGTACATGGCGACGAGATCAACGGCACCGGGGCGATTCGCAACCTGATCGCGAATCCTGGGTTTGAGCTAGCGACGGGCGCCTTGATCCTCATTCCGGTTGTGAACCTCATCGGCTTCGAGCGTCACTCACGCTACCTCCCCGATCGGCGAGACCTCAATCGCAGCTTCCCGGGATCCACCACCGGAAGCCTTGCAGGCCGCCAGGCGCGAGCCATCATGGACGCTGTCGTGGCGCGTTCCGACTTTGGCATTGACCTGCACACCGCCGCGGTCCGGCGCACCAATTTCCCCAATGTCCGGGCGGACACGTCGGATCGCCGACTCTCGGCTTTTGCGCGAGCATTCGGTGCGGAGTTGATCGTGAACAGCAAGGGGCCGCGAGGATCGCTTCGCGTCGCGGCCATGCGAAGAGGTTGTCGAACGCTAGTGCTCGAAGCTGGCGAGGTATGGAAGGTCGAGCCGACCGTCGTCGAGTACACGCTGCGGGGTGTGCGCAACTGCCTGGTGCACCTCGGAATGGTGGAGGGCGACGTAGAGAAGCCTCCGTACCAGATGGAGACCGACGCCACGAAATGGATCCGGGCGCGACACGGAGGATTTCTGCGCTTCCACGTAGCCCCGGGCGACATCGTGGAACGTGGCGATCCCATCGCAACCAACACGACGCTGTTTGGCGAAGAGCGCAGCATCATCAGCTCGCCGCGCGGCGGTGTCGTGCTTGGCATGACGACCATTCCGTCTGTGGCACCGGGCGACCCCATCTGCCATCTCGCCTTCCCCAAACGGGGCGGCCTGCGCCGTGTGGAACGAGCGCAGCAGAATCTCCCCGACGAGAGTCTCTACGAACGCACGCGAGACGATCTTGCGAGCGGCATGCTGGTGCGCGACGCCGACTAGGGGCTCGTGCGCAGTCGATAGCGCTGGATCTTGCCCGTCGCGGTCTTCGGCAACTCGTCCACGAACTCGATCCACCGCGGATACTTGAACGGCGCGATCCCCTCTTTGACGAACGCCTGAATCGCCTCACCGAGTTGGACCAACGTGCCGCTGTGACTCTCGCGGGCGGCCGCATTCAGCACGACGAACGCCTTCGGCTTCACTAATCCCTGCGCGTCTGCCATTCCGACCACGGCGGCTTCCAGAACATCGGGATGTCGCACCACCGCCGACTCGACCTCGAACGGCGACACCCAGATGCCACCGACCTTCAACATGTCGTCCTCTCGGCCCTGGTACCAGTAGTAGCCGTCCTCGTCGATACGATACTTGTCACCCGTCCGGATCCAGTCTCCGAGGAGAGTCGCTTTCGTCTGCTCGTGGCGATTCCAATAGTAGGCACAGGTGGAATCGCCCCGGATCAGGAGATCGCCGACCTCGCCCACTTCCACGTCGTCGCCTCGGTCGTCCACTAGGCGCGCGTCGTAGCCGGGAACGGGTTTGCCGCTCGAGCCCTTCCGCACGGCGCCGGGACGATTCGCGATGAACATGTGCAGCACTTCGGTCGAACCGATGCTGTCGAGAATCTCGACGCCGTATCGGGCCAGCCAGTCGTCGTAGATAGCCACCGGCAAGGCCTCGCCCGCGGACACGCAACATCGCAGCGACCGGAGCGCGTCGGGCGCGGATTCACGGGGCACGTCGAGTAGTGCGCCGAAGTTCGTGGGCACGGAGTAGAAGACGGTGGGGTCGTAGTCCACTAGATTCCGGAACACGGCCTCCGGCGTTGGCCGTCCCGAATCGAGCACAGTTGTCGCGCCAACCGCGAACGGGAAGTACAGAGCGTTGCCCAGCCCATACGCGAAGAACAGTTTTGCGACGGAGTAGGTAGTGTCCTCGGCCGTCAACCCAAGAACTCCGCGGGCGTAGCCTTCCGCGCAAACGCCCATGTCGTGCTGCAGGTGAACTGCACCTTTCGGGAATCCCGTGGTCCCGGAACTGTAGAGCCAAAAACACGGATCATCCGAGCTCATCGGCTCCGGATCGAGATCCGTATCCGCCGAGTCGAGGATCTCGGCCATGCCGTGTCTGCTCCAAGTCGAGCGGCGTCCCCTTGCGACCTCACCACTATCGCCGGACCCGTCGACACTCACGGTGACATGGCGCAGGTGGCGTAGGCCGTCGAGCGCTGGGGCCACGCGATCCAGGAGGCTTTCAGCGACGATGAGTGCTTGCGCCCTGGAGTCCTCGAGCAAGAACCGGTAGTCGCCTGGCTGGAGCAACGTGTTAGCCGGCACCGGCACGATGCCGGCCTTGATAGCGCCGAAGAACGCGGCGACAAAATCGGGGCCGTCCGGAAGCAGGATCACGGCCCGCTGCTCGACTTGCAGGCCAAGCCCGAGCAGCCCGTTCCCTGCGCGATTGACCAGGGACGCGACTTCGGCGTAGGTCAGCGACTGTGGCGTACCCGCAACCTGGATGGCGATCTTGTCCGCGCGACCGGCTTCCAAGTTCGCATCGACGAAGTCGATCGCAGCGTTGACCCAGCCCTGGTTCAAGACACTTGCTGCTGCGCTACTAGCGGGTGGCGCCGACTTCGAAAGCGAACGTCCCGGTGATCGGGTGCCCATCGCCGCTGGAAGTGCGCCACGAAACCTCGTACGCACCCGGCGGTATGTCCGCGGCCAGTGCCGCGTAGATCGTGTTCTCCTCGCCGGCGGTCAACTCGCCAACCTCCATCTCCGTTCCGTCCGCCGCGGTCAGCTTGATGCGGCTTACTGCCAGTTCGGGCGGCAAAGAAAACCACAGTCGAATCTCGGCGGGCGACGCTTCCACGACCGCGTCCTTCGTCGGTGCGGACTTGGTGAGCCGCAGATGCATCGATTCGCCGTGCGCCAGGACAGCCGTGGGCGCCAACAAGATCGCCACGAGGGCCAGGGGGATCAGTCGCGAGAGTCTCATGTTGCAGCTCCTCAAGGTCGTCCTGGGGCGGTCGCCTACACCGAGTGTATTCACTGCTGACGACACGCGTCGAGTCGCTTGCTAGTCCGTGATCGCAGCGGCAGGTCCGGGACCGATATCGACTTCCGTCTTGCAGTTGCAATCGGGACACGTCATCGGGTTGCCGGCATCATCGAGTACCGCAGGGCCGCCGCAAGAACCGCGCAACGGGCGGTTCGAGAAGATCACGCCGACCGCCATCACGAGCATGATGATCGCGAACACGCCGGCGACCACGGCTGCCAAACCGAGGATTTCCATCAGGCGCCGCCTCCGTCCATCTGAGTCTGGACGCTCGTGATCTCGGTGAAGGCGGTGGTCAGCCGTTCGACGAACCCTTCACCATCGTGGACGACAAACATCGCGGCAACGTCGTTGGCCTCGGCCCAGGCGAAACCTTCATCCGGACCCATGACCATCAGCACCGTCGCCATTCCGTCCGCCATCATGCAACTCTCATGAATTACCGAGACGGAGGCCCCGTTGTGGTCCACCGGCTGCCCGTCGCGCGGATCGATCGTATGCCCAACCGTACGCCCATCCATTACGTAGAAATTTCGGTAGTTGCCCGAAGTAGCCATCGCGCGATCGCGTAGGGCAACCAACCGCTGCAGGTGCGCCGCGCCCACGTCAGGGGTTTCGATTCCGATGTTCCACGCCGTCCCGTCGCGCTTGGGCTCGCCGACAAGCACCTCGCCGCCAACCTCCACCATGTAGCGTGTGAGGCCGCTCTCCTCCAGGAAGTCTCCGACCTTGTCCGCCGCATAGCCCTTCGCGATGGCCGACAGATCTACCCGAGTCTGCGGATCGAGTTTCCGCACCGAAAGCGCGTCGTTGTCCATCTCGAGCTTGTCGATACCTGTGTGGGCAGCCAACGTCTCGAGTTCGTACGCCGAAGGTGCCGTGCTCGCATTCACAGGTCCGAAGCCCCAGGCGTTCACTAGCGCCCCAACCGTGGGGTCGAATGCACCGGAAGAACTCTCAGACAGGAAGACGGCCGACTGGAGCACGAAGTACGTGTCGTCCGACAGCGTCACAGTAGCGTCGGGCTCGGCAGCATTCAGCACCGATACTTCAGACTCGTCCACGTAGGTGGACATCCGGGCGTTGATGCGATCGAGTACCTCTTGCACGCGGGCCCCGAGTTCGCCGTCCAAGAAAGGACGGCTCTCGGAGTCGACGCGCACCGTGTATGTCGTCCCCATCGTCTCGCCGGCGACCTCGTACGTGTACTGACTCGCGGGAGCTTCAGCTGCCCCACCGCACGCGGCGAGCAAAGCGCAAACTCCAACGACCGCGAGGATCCGGGCAGCTGCCGGCCGGATCATCCGCCGAAGTCGTCGTAGAGGACGTTCTCGGGCTCGACGCCAAGGCTCTCGGTCATGTGCCTGCAGGCCTGCAACATCATCGGCGGTCCACAGATGTAGTACTCGATGTCCTCGGGCGCATCGTGCTTCTCCAGGTATTCGTCATAGGCGACCTGGTGGATAAATCCGGTGAGGCCGGCCCAGTCATCCTCGGGCATCGGATCCGAGAGTGCCAGATACCAGGAGAAGTTTGGATACTGCTCGGCGAGAGCGTCGAACTCCTCGCCGTAGAATCCTTCCTTCAGACTACGCGCGCCGTACCAGAACGTGATCTTCCGATCGGTCTCGCACAGCCGCTTGAGCTGGTCGAAGATGTGCGAACGCATCGGCGCCATTCCGGCGCCACCGCCGAGAAAGCACATCTCGTTCTTGGTGTCTTTCGCGAAGAACTCGCCGTAGGGGCCCGAGATCGTGGCCTTGTCGCCAGGCTTCAGATCGAAGATGAACGACGACATCTTGCCGGGCGGCACGTCAGGCATGCGTGGCGGCGGCGACGCGATCCGCACGTTGAGCATGATGATGCCCTCCTCTCCCGGGTAGTTCGCCATCGAGTAGGCGCGGACAACAGGCTCGTCGCACTTGGAGACGTAGCGCCACATGTCGAACTGGTCCCAGTCGCCGCGGTACTCGTCCTCGATTTCGAAGTTCTTGTAGTGGACCTCGTGCGGGGGCGCCTCGATTTGGATGTAGCCGCCGGCGCGGAACGGAACTGCCTCGCCTTCGGGCAACTCCAGGACCAACTCCTTGATAAACGTCGCCACGTTGCGGTTGGAGCGCACGGTGCACTCCCACCGGCGCATATCGAAGACCTCGCCAGGGAGCTCGATCTTCATGTCCTGCTTGACCTTTACCTGGCAGGACAACCGCACGCCCTCGCGCGCCTCGCCACGATTCACATGGCTGGTCTCGGTCGGCAGCATGGCGCCGCCACCTTCAGTCACGGTCACCGTGCATACACCGCACGAGCCCTTCCCGCCGCAGGCCGAGGGAATAAAAATCTGGTTCTCGGCAAGAGTACCGAGCAGCGTGCCGCCGGCATTGGTCTTGAGGGCCTTGTCGGGATCGTCGTTGACCGTGATGGTCACTTCGCCCGATTGCACGAGCTTTCCGCGCGCGATCAGCAGCACGCCAACGAGCGACAGGATGAGGCCGGAGAACATGCCGACACCGAGCAGAACTGTTGTCATCGTCCGATCCCCCTACAGCTGGATGCCGCCGAAGGCCATGAAGCCAATCGCCAACAAGCCGGTGAGGATGAAAGCCATACCCAGGCCACGCAGGCCTTCGGGCACATCGCTGTAACGCATGCGCTCGCGAATCGACGCCAGGGCTACGATTGCCAGCGCCCAGCCGAACCCCGAGCCGAGGCCGTACACCACGCTCTCGCCGAACGTGTAGTCACGCTCCACCATGAAGAGCGAGGCACCGAGAATCGCGCAGTTGACCGCGATGAGCGGCAGGAAGATACCGAGCGAGGCATGCAGCGCCGGGAAATAGCGATCGAGAGTCATCTCGACGATCTGCACCATTGCGGCGATCGTGCCGATGTAGGCCAGAAAACCGAGGAACGTCAGGTCAAATCCACCCATGTTCTCGGAGATCCAGTCGAGGGCCCCCTGGCGCAGCAGGTAGTTGAAGATGAAGTTGTTCATCGGCACGGTCATCGCGAGCACGAAAACCACCGCGCTGCCGAGGCCGACCGCCGTGTCGACCTTCTTCGAAACGGCAAGGAACGAACACATGCCAAGGAAGAATGCGAGCGCGAGGTTCTCGATGAATGCCGCCGTCAGGAAGAGACCCAGGTAGTGCTCGAGCATTATTCAGCCTCCACCTGGTCGCGCTTCCATGCGCGCAGGGCCCAGATCAGCATGCCGATGATGAAGAACGCACCGGGCGAGAGAACCATCAAGTTGTTCGCGACATACCAGCCACCGTCGTTGGTAGTCACCATGACCGGTACGCCAAAGACTCGGCCGGAACCGAACAGCTCCCGTACGAACGCGGTCAGCATGAGAACTGCCGAGTATCCGAGACCGTTGCCGATCCCATCGACAATGCTCTCCCAGGGGCCGTTCTGCATCGCAAAGGCCTCTGCCCGGCCCATGATGATGCAGTTGGTGATGATCAGCCCAATAAAGACCGTCATCTGCCGCGCGATGTCGTAGAAGTACGCCTTCAGAACCTGGTCTGTGACGATGACCAGCGATGCGATGACCGTCAACTGGACGATGATCCGGATGTTGGCCGGAATCCACTGCCGCATCATGCTGATAAAGAAATTCGACAGCGTGAGCACGGCGATCACAGCGATCGACATGACCAGCGCGACTTCCATCTTCGTCGTGACGGCAAGCGCCGAACAGATCCCGAGAACCTGAAGGGCAATCGGGTTGTTGTTGAAGAGTGGGTCGAGAAGGGTGTCCCGTGAGTTGGCCATCAGATCGTCTCCTCCCGGAGGCGGTCGAGATAGGGACCGAATCCCTCGTCGCCCAGCCAGAACTGCAGCATGTAGGTCACTCCGCGCGACGTGATCGTCGCGCCTGACAGGCCGTCAACCTCATAGGGCGCTTCCTCGACCGTGCCGGCGGCACCCTTGAGGACCTCGATGGCCGTGGCACCCGTCTCATCGAAAGCACGCCGTCCCGGCCAGAGTGCCTTCCAGCGAGGGTTGTCCACCTCGCCGCCAAGACCTGCCGTCTCTTTCTGCTCGAAGTAGGTCAAGCCGCGAATCGTCGTGAGATCGGCTTCGAGGGCAACGAATCCGTAGAGAGTTGACCAGAGGCCCTTGCCCTCGATCGGCAAGACCACGCCGTCCAGGTTGCCCGCGTCATCGCGGAGCTCGTAAACCAGAGCCTGGTTCGGAATGCGCACGATACGCGCCTGGTTAGCGTCCACCGACCGGCTGGTCGCCGGGTCCGTACTCGCACGACGCTGGTCAAACGTTGCAACGTCGACGGTCGCGTTCAGGTCCCCGGTGTCCAGATCGATCACCACGGGTGTAAGGCGAGCCGCAGCGGCCGTGAGTTCGTCGCCCGACAGCGGCTGACCGGGCTCTGAGAACCCGGCGGCCTCGAGGACGTTCTGCTCGCGGTAGGCAGCCAGGTTTGCGTCCTGCCTGTCCTTCAGCACCACTGCGGCGCTCGAAACGACGACGGCGCAGACGACGCAAACGATGGCTGCGAAGCCCAATACATACGTGGCGTTACGTTGCATAGCGCGCGCTCCGCCGCTTGATGTTCGCGCGAACGACGTAGTAGTCGATCGTCGCCGCGAAAACGTTCATGAGAAGAATCGCAAGCATCATCCCCTCCGGGTAAGCCGGGTTGACGACGCGAATGATGATGGCGAAAACGCCGATCAAGAATCCATAGATCCAGCGGCCCGTGTTCGTGTGCGCCGAGGACACCGGATCGGTTGCCATGAATACGGCCCCGAAAGCCCATCCACCCAGCACGAAGTGCCAGTAGAACGGCACATCGAAGAACGGGTTCGTGGTCGAGCCCACCGCGTTGAGCACCATCGACATCACCACGGAGCCGAGCACCACACCCGTCATGACGCGCCAGGATCCGATGCCGGTAATGAGCAGCACGGCGGCGCCGACGAGGCACGCCAGGGCGGACGTTTCCCCCATCGATCCCGGCATGTAACCCATGAACGCGTCCCACCAGCTGATTCCCGGCTCAAAGACAGCTTGTCCGCCCTCTGCGGCCCTGGCGAGCCAGGTCGCACCTGACACGCCATCGGTGGTGGTCTGTGCCGCGATCCAGACGCGATCACCGGAGATAAAGACCGGATACGCGAAGAACAAGAACGCGCGTGACATCAGCGCCGGGTTGAAGATGTTCTTGCCCGTGCCGCCGAAGATCTCCTTGCCGATCACCACACCGAAGCTGATTCCGAGTGCGACCTGCCAGAGCGGAATCGCCGGCGGCAACACCAACGGGAACAGCATCCAGGTGACGAGGAAGCCTTCGTTGATTTCGTGCCCACGCACGATCGCGAAGAGCGCCTCCCAGGCCCCGCCCACCGCCAATGTGACGATCAGGACCGGTAGGTAGTAGAGGGCACCGTGCACGATGCAAGCCAGAAGATCGCTGGGATCGAAGGCAAATCCGAGCGACTGGAAGGCAGTCGTCTGCCAGTTGTCCAGCGCCGCGGCACCGCGCGAAATCGCGAGGTTCGCCTGGTAGCCCGTGTTGTACATGGCCATGTACACGCAGCCGAGCAATGCGACCACGACGGTCGACATCAGTCGCTTCATGTCGATGGCATCACGCACGTGGGACGTCGTGCGAGTGGTCTCGCCGGGGGTGAACAGGAAAGTGTCCTGCGCCTCGAAAAGCGCGTAGAACCTCTCGAGCGGCCCACCGTTGGTGAACTTCTTCTCCTGGTCATCGAGGATCTTGCGAAGGAATCGCATCTAACCCTCCTTCCAGATCGTTTCGAGCACGGCGCGCAACCGCGGGCCGTACTCCTCTTTGCCGGGTTCGACGAACGTGCAGAGCGCCAGATCTTCTTCGGTCAGTTCCAGGCAACCGAGCTGCTCGGCACGCTCGACGTCGTGCACGGCAAGTGCCCGCATCAGAAAGCTCGGCGGGATGTCGAACGGGAATACCTTCTCGTACGAGCCGATCGGCACGATCGCCCGATGCGACCCATGCGTCGTCGTCGTGAACGGGAACTTCTTGCCAGGCATGAGTTTCGACGCGAACGCCGAAGTCACCGAGAACGCTCCGAACCCCGGGCCCATCCAGCCGAGAAACACCCGCTCGTCACCCTCTTTCAAGACGGTGACCTGCTGGTCGTAGCGGTGCAGAAAACCGTGCACCTCGCCCATCGAAGTCGTTCCGCCGAAAACGGATCCCGAAATCACGCGCTTCTTGCCGTCGGCGGTTTCGCCGGACACCAGGTCATCAAGCGCCGCCCCGCGGCGCGTGCGCAAGAGGCGTGGGCGAGTCACCGACGGTCCCGCGAGCGCGATCACACGCTCGACCATGAGCTTGCCCGTGCGGAACAGGTGCCCGATCGCGATCACATCCTGGGCGCCCAAATGCCAGACGAGTTTGTTGCGATCAACAGGATCCAGCGTGTGGATGTGCCAACCGGGAGTGCCTGAAGGGTGCTGTCCCTTGAACTGCTCGACACGCACGCGCTCGTGGCTCGGCACGCTCACTTTCGCATCGGCTCCGGCACATACGTAGACGATGCCCTCGGTCAGTTGCGCCAATGCGGCGAGTCCCGCTTCGAACTCCGCTGGTCGGTCAGCAACGATCGCCGCAACATCAGGGGCCAACGGATTCGAGTCCATCGCCGTCACGAAGATTGACTTGGGCGTCGTATCCGGATCGGCAACACGGCCGAAAGGCCGGGCGCGCAATGCGGTCCATTCCCCCGACTCGATCAAGAGGTCGCGAACCTGTTCTCTGGAGAGGCCCGCGGCATCGCGACCTGCATAGGACGCGAAGCTCGTCTCGGCACCCGTACCGCCCGACATCTCGGACGCTGAAAGCTCTACGACGACCGACTCGAAGTTGCGCTTGTCTCCGCGGTTTACCGCGACGACCTTCCCATCGGCAGGCGATGTGTAGCGCACGCCGATTGTTTTCTTGCACTCGAACAACAACTGACCGCGGCTCACGGCATCGCCGGGGCGAACGTGCATCGTCGGCTTCATACCAACGTAGTCGTCCGCCAGCAGCGCTATACGGCGCGGTTGGCCCGCCTCTTCCACAACAGGCTCAGGTTGCCCGGTGATTGGAAGGTCGAGGCCTTTGCGATTGCGATGGACACCCAAGGTGGGGAGCTCCTTACCTTGTGGCTCAACGAGCGAAGAGTGTGAAAACTTTCACAATCTTTGCCCAATAAATAACGCCCCGCGTTCTTATCACTGTCGTCGGTGGGGCGACCCACGACCGTGCGCCCTTGCAGGCTTCTGGATAACGCTTTCACGCTACCTCGAAGATTATCGGTGAGTCCAGGCGTTCGCACAAGCCGCGGGCCCCGCAACTTTATGCCCTGCAGGACTCTGCCCTCAGCGCGACCACCCCCGCGCGTGGTCGATCATCCACTGCTGCGAGTCAAACGGCGCCTCGGCATCGACGACTTCCCATTCACCATCGGCTGAAAGACTCCTGGCATTTTCGGTGTCGCGCAGATGAACCTGAAGAATATCCTCGAGGATCGAACGTCGGAGCGCGGCGTCCCTCACCGGGAAGAGCACCTCGACGCGGTGATCAAGGTTGCGCGGCATGAGGTCCGCCGACCCCATCAACACCTCATCTTCTCCGCCGTTGCGGAAGTAGTAGATGCGCGGATGCTCGAGGAACCGGCCGACCAGCGAGGTGACGCGAATGTTTTCACTCACGCCCGGTAGCCCGGGGCGCAAACAACAGATGCCGCGCACCTGAAGATCGATCCGCACTCCGGCCTGAGAGGCACGATAGAGAGCCTGAATGCACGCCGAGTCCACGAGCGCGTTCATCTTGAAAGCCAGGTACCCGTCTCCATGCTCCTCCTGGCGCCGCTGCTCGCGCTCGATCCGGTCGAGTAGGTCGCGACGAAGCGATCCGGGCGCAACGAGGAGGTGCTCATAGCTCTCCCCCGCCGAGTATCCGGTCAGGGCATTGAAGAGACGGGCCGCTTCGCCGCACAGCTTGGGGTTTGCGGTAAAGAACCCCACATCCGTGTAGATCCGAGCCGTGGTCGCGTTGTAATTGCCCGTGGAGACGTGGAGATAGTGCACGACGCGCCCTTCCTCACGGCGAACGACGAGACACATCTTCGCGTGCGTCTTCAATCCAAGGACGCCGTAGACGACGTGAACACCCGCGTTCTCCAACGCGCGCGCCCAGACGATGTTGTTGGCCTCGTCGAACCGCGCCTTGAGCTCGATCAGCGCGGCGACCTGTTTGCCGTTCTCGCGCGCTTGCCGCAAGGCATGCACGACCGGCGAGTCCTGTCCGGCTCGGTACAGCGTCTGCTTGATGGCGAGTACATGCGGGTCCGAGGCCGCGGCGCGCACGAAGTCCACGACCGGCTGAAAGCTGTCGTACGGGTGGTAGACGATCCGGTCGCCGCGCGCGATGACATCAAAGATGTTCTCGTCCCCGGACAGGGGCTTCGAAATCGCGGGACTGAATGGTTCATCTTTCAACTCAGGCCTGTCGAGACGGCAGAGTTCCATCACGTCGGCGAGACCGACGCGTTCCGGCACCGCGTAGACCTGATACGGCGCCAGGCCGAGGTTCTGCACCAGCACCTCGCGCAGATCCGCCGGTGCTTTCGCATCAATTTCGAGCCTGACCACAGATCCGAAATGCCGTAGTCGGAGGTTCTCCTGAATGCTGGTGAGCAGGTCGCCAGCCTCGTCCTCCTCGATGTCCTGATCCGCGTCGCGAGTAACGCGGAACGGGTACGCGCCGACCACCTCGAGCCCCGGGAACAACAGATCCAGGTTGTCCGCGATGACATCTTCCATCCAGATGTAGTGAGCTTCCGAGTCGGAGTCGTGCTCGAGGCCAAGCGCGCCCCGCTCGTCAGCGCCCTCTTCGGACGGCAGCCGCAGGAGGCGTGGGAAAAAGCCCGGGAGCTTCACGCGCGCGAAGCCAATGTCGCCGTCCGGAACCCGCACCAGGGCCGCCAGATTCATGCTCAGGTTCGAGATGTGTGGGAACGGATGGCCGGGATCGAAGGCCAGCGGCGTGAGGGCTGGGAAGATCTCCTTCTTGAAGTAGCTGCGTACCAGTTTGCGCTGCTTCTTCTTCAACTCGTCGTAGGCGAGAACGTGAATTCCCTGATCATCGAGCTCATGTCGCAGGGCACCCCAGCAATCGAAGTGACTGTCCATCTGCGGCAGCAGTCCACGTCGGATCGCCGCGAGTTGCTCGGACGCCGTCATGCCGTCGGGCGGTGTCTGCACCACACCCGCGCGCAACTGCTGGCGCAGGCCCGAAACGCGGATCATGAAGAACTCGTCCAGGTTGCTCGCGAAGATCGAGACGAACTTCACCCGCTCGAGCAACGGCTGGTCCGGATCGAGCGCTTCCGCCAGAACACGCTCGTTGAACGCCAGCCAGGAAATCTCACGATTGATGTAGAGACTCGGATGTTCCAGGTCCTGGACATGCACCAAGTCAGCGGTCGCTTCCTGGGTCGGGGTCTTGGGCTGTGTTGTTGAATCCGTCATGGCCCTTTTCGCAACCGTCATCGAAGCCTCTGATCAAGTATAGGATTCTGACCCACCGCGGATACAACTAGATCGAACCACTCGTGAAAACGCTCTACCTCTTCCGCCACGCCAAGTCCGACTGGGACGCCGAATTCGGCACCGACTTCGAGCGCCCTCTGAGCCGTCGGGGCCGGCGTGCGGCTACCGCGATGGGCGAGTTCCTCGCGAGCGCCGGGCGGATTCCGGACGTGGCGCTCTGCTCATCAGCAGTCCGAACCACGAAGACACTCGACCGCGCGGCGCGAGCAGGCGCGTGGTCGACCGAAATCGAACACCGGGATGAGCTCTACACCGGGAATCCGCGCCATGTCCTGAAGGCGCTCGGCGAAGTCTCCAAGAAGGTCGGCTCGCTGATGGTGGTCGGCCACGAGACCGCGATGTCCGAGACCACGTCGCTCCTTGTGGGCAGCGCCCAGGTCCGGTTCCCGACCGCTGCCGTCGCCTGCATGGAGTTGGACATCAGTCGATGGCGAGACATCGCGCCGGGGTGCGGCACGCTTATCTTCTTTCTACCGCCGCGACTCCTCTAGTCCGAGTCGCTGCTCGCGCCGGTCCCTTTGAAGGGGTCGACTTCCGCCTGGATGTCCTCGACCGAGAGACTGGGGCCTTCCTTCCCCATCAGGCCGCGGGCAACGAGCAAGATCCCGAGAGCTACCAGCACCAACGGCCAGCCGTCTCTGAATACCCAGCGCACGCCGTCGACCATGAACCCCGACCCAACGATCACGAGGATGCCGCCGGGTACCAGCGGCCACCATCCTCCAGTCCGGGTGACCATGGTGTCGAGCGCCCAGATCAGAAGAAACCCCGCGCCCAGACCTGTCGCGGTCGGATTCTCGAACGGCAGCGACATGTAGTTCTCGGCAACCAGCCCCAGCCCAAGCCCGACCATGATCCCGCCGGGCACCAGGAATCCGTACTCGCGCTCGTAGAAGAACGCCGCGATGAAGGCGGTTCCGATGAGCAGGAACATCAGGACGCGTGTCTCGACCACGTCCCGCAGGAAGAACATAGATAGGCCGGCCACGATGAGGAGTAGGCCGGCAACGACTGGCGATTTGCGCATGGTGGTCCTCCGATGAGTCTGCGCGGCATTCTCCACGAGCTACGCCAAATTGACCAGAGAAGTTTCGTCCAGCGTCCCCTCTGGCCGCCGAATGGTCGTCAGGCCGCTCAGGTGGCGACGATCTCGAGGCGCAATTGCCGACCCATCGCCGATTCAAAAAGGGGCGCTTGTTTCTGGGTTTCCCAGAACTCGACCCATGGATCGCCATCGGCCACTAGCTCGAGGTCAACGACGGTCGGGCCGATCCTGGCGCGCACGTCGCGAACCCTTCCGGTGCGTGATCGCTCCAGATACTCCGCGAGCCGCAAACATGTCTCGAGCACGGCGAGACGGTGACTATCGCTTCGCTTCAGTAGCGGGCGGTAGGGCGCCCTGCTGGGCTTTCCCGAGCGGTGATGCCGCAGCAAGAGTGACAACAGGGCCTGTTCGCGATGGTCGAATCCCGGCAAAGGCGCGCTCGTGAGGAGGTAGGCCCCGTGCTTGGCGTGATCGCGGAAGTGAATGGCCTTGCCGATGTCGTGTAGCCGGGCGGCTGCACCCAACAGCTCGGCGTCGGTGGCATCGAGGCCATGCAGCGGTTGAAGTTCCTCGAAAAGACGCGCCGACAACGTGACCACGCGAGCCGTGTGGTCCTCGGGCTGCGGGTAGCGCCACAACATGTTCGACACATGAAAGGCCCGCACGTCATCCAGAAGGTGCGGCGCCGGAAGGAACTCCTGGAAAAGGGCGCCCTCCCGCATGCCGTAGCCGGAAATAGTCAGTTCGGTGAGACCGGCGGCGCGAAGGATTGCGCGGATCACCACCGCACCGGCCAAGATGATGTCGCCGCGATAGGAGTTGATCCCGGAGACGGCAGAGCGCTGTGCGGCGGTCATGAGCGCCAGCCTCTCGGTGAGATCGTGTAGATCAACCGTACTCAGGCGATAGCCGTGCATCTGCGTCCAGGGATAGTTGGCGCGGCGCTGCACCGCGCGCGCCAGGTTCCGCACCGTGCCGCCCATCGCGATGAGTGGCAACCCGCTGGCCCGCACCTCATCGAGGACATCCACGAGGTCGGTTTCGACGGCGTCCTCCAGAGCACGTACCGCGGCTCGAGGCGACGGGTCACCACCCAGAAACTTCTCCGTGGCCCGAATCGCGCCGAAAGGATGAGCCCGTCCGCTCGCGTACTGGCGATCGCGCATGAGCGAAAGCTGCATGCTCCCGCCGCCTAGATCCATCACCCACGCATCGCGCTCCGGCGTGCTGTTGGCCACCGCGATCACGCCTTGCTCGGCCTCGCGCGCACCGTCCAGCACCTCGATCTCGAGGCCCAGAGCCCTCACCTTGTCGAGAAACTCGTCACGGTTCGAGGCGCTCCGGACAGCCGAGGTCGCCATGATCCGAATCGGCGGGCGGCCGGTGGCATCCCCATAGTCGGCGAAAGTCCGCAGGGCAACCAGGGCACGCTCGATCGCCTCGGGAGCCAACGCCCCGGTGCGGGCCACGCCCGAACCGAGCCGCACGACCTCGCGAATCTCGTCCACAAGCCAAAAGCCGCGATCCCGTTCGAACTCGTAGACCACGAGTCTGGCGCTATTCGAACCGAGATCGACGAGACTTGCCGATTCCACGACTCAGGCCTGAGGCGGTTCGGCAGGCCTCAAGATGGCCCCGGAGTTGCTACGTCCGTCCATCAGGACCGTCAGAGGCGTCTCGAAACGCAGGTGTCGCACGAAGTCCGTCGCGTCGCACGGTTCGACCGAACGCAGCCACTCCCAGTCCACGGTCCCCTCGCCGGCCTCAGGGTTCACCGTGAAGTAACCGACGTTGTTGGCCACCAGGTTCTGGAAGAAGTGCGTGCCCTGCGAGGGCGTCACCTTGAAGTCCTTGAACCCGGCCTCGACGATCACGCGAGCGCCGGAGATCTCGTGCCACGCCACTGGAATTCCGAGAAAGTGATCGGCCGAACCCCATCGCCCCACTCCGACGAGCAGGTACGGGCGGTCCTCGCCGCAGAGTCGATCATTGAGTCGGGCAACCTCGCCGGCCACTTTCTGACTCTGACCGCGTTCGAACGACTCCTGGTCGACGAAAACGATGTCCCGCAGGTCACTCACCCTTCCCGACCCAAGCACGCTTGTGCTCTCGCAGATTGCCGTCTCCGGGGCGACTGACCGGAGGTCGACTTCGCTCGGGTCCGTCGTATGCACCACGGGTCGGAGTTGGAGGAAGCCGAAATCCTTTGGAGTGCCGGCGGGCACATCCAGCGATACCGCGAACTCAATCTCCACCGCGCCACCGGCGGCATACGTGCCCAGATCCAGCAGTTCGGCCAGCACCTCCGCGAGAGGAAACAGACCGTGCTTGAGCATTGGCGCGAACGTCACCAACCGCACGCCTGGTCTCCCGACACCCTCATAAATCATGTCGTTCTCTGGCGAGAAGGTCGAGCCAAGCCACGCCAGCGTGCCGTCGCGCTCGGCGGTCGCGAGGTCCGACTTCACAAGCTCTGCTTCCAGAACGTCGTCGTTGCCGCCCAACCGCACGGAGTAGAACTCACGCTGCGAATTGCGCAGGGCGTCCTTTACCGACGACATCTGCAGCAGGCGGTCCGGGTGACGTGGCGAGAAGCGCAGACACTGCTCGCCCTCGACCACCTCGGCGCCGAGCCCCAGAGCCACCGCGGCCAGGCCGTCATCTGGACGCACAGGCCCCACCGGGTAGAAGTTCTGGGACAACGCAACCCCGGCAAAGTCCGGATAGAAGCGATCCTCACGAGTCGCGCCGACGACACGCTGAAGGATTACCGCCATCTTCTCGCCCTCGAGGCGGTAGGAGGTGGCACCCACGTAACGCTTTGCCTTCTGACTGAAGGTCGATGCGTAGACGCGCTTGATCGCGTGCTCGAGTCGCTCGAGGCGCACATCGAGCTCGTCGTGATCGTTGGAGATCATCACGGTCTCGTAGACACCCGAGAAGGGCTGGTACTTCGCGTCTTCCAGCAGACTCGAGGAGCGTACTGCCAGTGGGTACGTCGCCAATGCCAGATAGGCGCGAAGGCTCTCTCGCACGTCATCGGGGAAACTGGCCGCAGCAAACGCGTCCGCGACTGCCTCGTCGGTTTCGGCACGCAGCACCAGGTCACGCACACCGTTGTCATCGAGGAACGCGTCGAAGATGTCCGCCGCCACGACCACACTTGCCGGCACACGGATCCGAACGTCCTCGAACTCGTGATCCAGCCGTGCCTCGCGCAGGAGTTTCCGCGCGAAGGCGAGTCCTCGCGCTTTCCCGCCAAGCGAGCCCGAGCCGATCCGCGCGAAGCCGATCTCCGGGCTGAAACGTCGTGGGTCGAAGTCGGCCACGAGTTGGCCTCGGCGATCGTCTCGGTGCTGGCGGATCGATCGGATCAAGAACTCGCGAATGTCCTCGGCGCCCTTGAAATCCGACAGTCGTCGCGGCCGAAGTCGATGGGCGATGGCGAATTCGGTATGCGCCTTGAGCCAGGTGGAGAAGTGGTTGCGCTCGGCATGGAACGTGATGCTCTCGCCTGGCACCTGGCGGATGGCGGTTTCGAGCGACTTCATATCGTGAGCGCGTCCAACTTCCCTTCCGCCTTCGGTGCGAAAAATGAAGTCGCCGAAGCCGAAATTCTCGGCCATGAACTCATCGAGCTCAGAGAGCAACGTAGGCGAGTACTTGTGGACGAAAGAAGTCGCGTTGCCCCGGGCGAGCGCACCGTTCTCCAATTTCCCCGAGTTCAAGAGCACCGGGACGTCGTACTGCTTCTCCAGCACCGCCCGCGCGAACTGCACTCCAGCGTCGTGACAGAGTTCGCCGTTCTTCGGGAACTCGACGTCAGAGATCACTCCCAGGATGTTGTCGCCGTACTCCTCGAAATAGGCCGCAGCCTCCTCGTAGGTGCTGGCGAGCAGGATCTTGGGACGTGCGCGCACGCGCAGTAGCTTGTGCGCGAGGTTCAGTCCGTCGGGCAGCAGACTGGCCGTATTGCGAAGCACCGCGGTGTAAACCACCGGGAGGAAGTACGAGTAGTAGCGGATGTTGTCCTCGATCACGAGGATCATCTGCACACCCATCGCATCGACGTCGTGCCGCGCGTTAATCAGGTCCTCGACGTACTTCACGATCGCCAGGAGGAGCTGGTTGTCCCCCTGGAACAGAAAGGCGCGATCTACCGCGCCCAGACCATGCTGGCGGACGTAGTCCTGCAGCTCGTTCTCGTGGTACGCCAGCAGGATGAGCGGCATCTCATAGCCAGCCTGGCGAATGGTGTGGCTGAGCTCTGCGGCATCCATGTCGCCGACAAGCGGCGACGTGATCACGAGGTCGTATTTCAGGCCCGAGTCGAGCGCCGCGAGCGCCTCCGCGCCTGTCGATACCCGGTGCAGCGCCGGAATCGTCGACAGTTCAACGCCAAGGAATTCACCGCGAACGAGCTCTTCCGCAAGGCTGTCCTCGGAGATCATGAACGAGTCGTAGAGACTCGACACGAGCAGCACCTTCCCGACCTTGCGCTGCATGAGGTCGTGGAAGCCAGCACGACTCGCACCGACGGGCCGCCTGCCGCGGATTGCCTTCATAGGAGCGTCAGACGACTCCCTGATCGATCATCGCGTCGGCAACCTTGAGGAAGCCGGCGATATTCGCGCCATTGACGTAGTTGCCCGGCGTTCCAAACTGATCGGCGGTTTCCACGCATGCCGAGTGAATCGACTTCATGATGCCGTGCAGCTTCGCGTCGACCTCTTCGCGGCTCCAGTTGAGTCGCATCGAGTTCTGGGACATCTCGAGACCCGAGGTGGCCACGCCGCCGGCGTTGGCCGCCTTGCCAGGGCCGTAGAGGATCCCTGCATCGATGAACTGCTCCACACCTTCGAGATTCGTCGGCATGTTCGCGCCCTCGCTGACCAGCCAGACGCCGCCGGCGAGCAGGTTGGCGGCGTCCTTGCCGTTGATCTCGTTCTGCGTCGCGCTTGGAAAAGCGCAATCTGCCTTGTGCGCCCACAACGGATTGTGATCGCTGTCACGATCCGTCGCGGTGTACACGGCACCCGGATACTTGTCGACGTACTCGCTGATGCGTCCGCGACGGTTGTTCTTGAGGTCCATCACGAACGCGAGCTTGTCACGATCAATTCCTTCGTCGTCGTAGATGTAGCCGCCGGAGTCGGACATCGTCACAACCTTGCCACCCAGATCGAGGATCTTCTCCGACGTGAATTGGGCCACGTTGCCGGAACCGGACACGAGGCAGATCTTGCCTTCGAGGGTGTCGTCCCGCGTGCCCGCCATCTCGGCGGCGAAGTACACCGACCCATAGCCGGTCGCCTCGGGTCGAATGAGCGACCCACCCCAGTCGAGCCCCTTGCCGGTGAGCACACCGGTGAACTCATTGCGCAGGCGCTTGTACTGTCCGAAGAGGTAGCCGATCTCTCGGCCGCCGACGCCGATGTCGCCGGCCGGCACATCCGTGTTGGGACCGATGTGGCGGTGCAGCTCGCTCATGAAGCTCTGGCAGAACCTCATCACTTCGTTGTCGCTCTTGCCCTTCGGGTCGAAGTCAGAGCCACCTTTACCGCCACCCATCGGGAGAGTCGTGAGCGAGTTCTTGAAGACCTGCTCGAAAGCGAGGAACTTCAGGATGCCCAGGTTCACCGACGGGTGAAAACGCAGACCACCCTTGTAGGGCCCGATCGCGCTGTTCATCTCGATGCGGAAGCCGCGGTTGACCTGCACCGCCCCGGAGTCATCGACCCACGGCACCCGGAACATGAGCACACGCTCGGGCTCGATCATGCGCTCGAGCACCTTGTAGCTACGGAGTTCCGGACGCCGATCGAGAACAATCTCGAGCGATTCGACGACTTCCTCTACCGCCTGGTGAAACTCAGGTTCGGCGGGATTCTTGGCTTTGACGTCGTTGAGGATCTCGTCAACGAACGAACCCATGGCGATGGTCCTGTTGGTTGCGTGCCGGCCCGAAAGAACAGTGGCGCGGCGCGTTTGGGTCAAAGGCAGATGCGGTGGGAAGGCCGGTCCTTTCTACCACGTTGAGCGTCGGACGGCTGACTGCTCCTTGTGCGCACTGGCAGCCCGTCGCTGACGGTGGGAAACTGCGGCCGCTTGCCCGATCCGATCAAGTTCGCGGAGAAACTCCATGATGCTGCGTCGCCGCCCTTTCGTCCCGCTCCTCATTGTCCTTGCACTGGTGCTTGCCGGGCCGATCACGGCACAAGAAAAGAAGATCCTCACCCACGAGGAATACGAGGTCTGGAAGGGAATTGGCGACCAACAGATCTCACGCGACGGCCGCTGGGTGACCTACGCCCTGACGCTTCAGGATGGTGACCCGGAACTCGTGATCCGCAATGTGGCCGACGGGCGCGAATACAGGATCGCGCGCGGTGACAACGCCGCCTTCAGCGCTGGGCTCGGGCACGTGGTGGCCCTGATCCGTCCGGCCAAGGCAGACGTACGCCAGTCGAAACTCGACAAGGCAAAGCCAGACGATCAGCCCAAGGCAAGCCTTGTCGTGCTCGACCTGGATTCTGGTGAACAGACGGTGATCGAGCGCGTGAAGTCTTTCGCAGTGCCCGCGGAGTCTGGCGACTGGATCGCCTACCTGCTCGAGAAGACTGCAGGCGACGCAACACCCGACGAGCCGGAAGAGCCTGCCGCGAGTGCCGCTACCGAGTCCGAGGTCACCACCGACGACGAGTCGACGAAGCGCGAGCCGAAGGAGGACGGGACCACGCTGGTTTACCGCCAGTTGCCAGCAGGCACCGAACAGCGCTTCGAGTTCGTGACGGAGTACGCAGCCTCTGACGACGGGACGACGCTCGCCTACCTCACCTCGACGAGCGACGAGACCGGTGATGGCGCCCACGCCGTTTCGGTCGACGCATCCGGCGGGCTGACGGTCGGGACCCTCGCCCCTGGTCCTGGACGTTTCAGTGATTTGGCTGTATCCGCGACAGGGGGTCGGGTCGCGTTCCTCACCGACAGCGCCACCTACGACGCCGACGAGCCGGAGTTCGCACTACACGCCGGCCGAACCGGCGGCGGAACAGCGGTTATCGCGCAAGGCGGCACCGCTGGGGTCCCAGTCGACTGGTGGGTCAGCGACAACGCGACCCCACGTTTCTCGAAGAGCGGCGCACGCCTGTTCTTCGGCACCGCGCCGCGCCCTGCGCCAGAGCGGGACGCCGACCCGATCCTGGACGAAGAGAAAGTGGTCGTCGATATCTGGAACTGGAAGGATCCGTTGCTGCAGCCGATGCAGTTGTTGCAGGCCCAGCGCGAGCGCAACCGCACCTACGAGGCGATCGCACATCTCGAGGACGGCAACCGCATTGTTCAGATTGAGACCGTCGATCTTCCCGACGTCAGCGTGCCGCACGAAGGCGACGGTGACTTCGGGTACGGCACGTCGAACATGGACTATCGCCAGTCCATCTCCTGGGAGTTCCCGTTCTTCTCGGATCACCTGCTGGTTGACGTACGGAGTGGCGAGAGGAATCTCATTGCGTCTCGACACCAAGGCTCCTTCGCGACATCACCAAACGGCGGCTGGGCCGTCTGGTGGGACGGCGACGCGCTTGCCTGGGTCGGACGCGAGCTGGCCCGAGATTCCGGAGGCAACTGGTCGCCCGCCAACAACCTGACAGCCTCAATTCGCCACGCGGTTCACAACGAGGATCACGACTGGCCCTATGCACCGAACCCCTACGGATTTGCCGGCTGGCTCGCTGTGGCGGACGACCTGCGCGACGACGGTGCTCCTCTCGAGGCGGTGATCTACGACCGCTACGACATCTGGGCCGTCGACCCCGCGGGAATGCGCGTGCCCCAGCAGCTCACCTCCGGGTACGGCCGCGAGGAACTGGTTCAGCTTCGCTACCTCGAACTCGATCGCGAATCGGAGTGGGTGACGCCCGGCACGATGCTCCTTTCAGGACTCCACGAACCCACGAAGGACGCGGGCTTCTGGCAGATCGACGCGTTCGGCACGATGCCGCCCGAGCAGCTCGTACGCGAACCCAAGCGCTTCGGCCGTCCCGTCAAGGCCGAGGATGCCGACGTGCTCATGTACACGCGGCAGGACATCTCCGAGTTCCCGAACCTGTGGGTTACCGGCACCGACTTCAGCGACTCCCAGCAGGTGACCGACGCGAATCCGCAGCAGGACGAATACAACTGGGCCACCGCCGACCTCACCACATGGCGTTCACTAGACGGCGAGGTACTCCAGGGGCTCGTGCACAAGCCCGAGAACTTCGATCCGACCAAGAAGTACCCGATGATCGTGTACTTCTACGAGCGCAACGCCAATAACCTGCACGCGCACTACACCCCGACGCCGCACCGCTCCACCATCCGCCCGACCTGGTACGCCTCGCGTGGCTACGTTGTCTTCACGCCGGATATCACCTACCAGGTCGGCTACCCCGGCGAGAGCGCGCTGAAGGACGTCCTTTCCGGCGTGCTGCACATGATCGACAAGGGCTACGTCGATGAGGAGAACGTTGGCGTCCAGGGCCATTCCTGGGGCGGCTACCAGATCGCCTACCTCGTGACGAAAACCGACATTTTCAAGGCGGGCGCCGGCGGAGCCCCAGTGTCCAACATGACGTCCGCGTACGGCGGCATCCGCTGGGGCTCGGGCATGAGTCGCATGTTCCAGTACGAAAAGACCCAGAGCCGCCTCGGCGGCACGCTCTGGGAAGCGCCGCTCCGCTATATCGAGAACTCGCCCGTGTTCTGGGCCGACAAGGTGAACACGCCGCTCTTGATGCTGCACAACGACGAGGACGGCGCGGTCCCGTGGGAGCAGGGCATCGAGATGTTCGTGGCGCTGCGGCGCCTAGGCAAGCCGGCATGGCTCGTGAACTACAACGGCGAACCGCACTGGCCGACGACATACCCCAACATCCGCGACTGGAACATCCGCATGCAGCAGTTCTTCGACCACTACCTCATGGATGCGCCCGCGCCCGTCTGGCTCAGCGAAGGCGTGCCCGCTGTGGACAAGGGCAAGACGCTAGGTCTCGACCTGATCGAAGACCAACAGGAGCAGAACTGATGGCGCCCCGGGACACCGATTGCCCGAAGTGTCGCGACCGATTGGAGCGCGGCTTCATTCCCGAGCAGAACCAGGGCGTGTCGACGACCAACTGGTCGGAGGGTGAGGAGCCCATGACTCACTGGTACGGCAAGAGCATCAAGGGGCTCAAGCAATATGCAGTCGAGGCGTGGCGATGCCGCGGCTGCGGCTATGTCGAACTGTACGCGCGCACGGAGGTGGAGTAGCCGGCGACTACTGGTTCCGCAGGGTCTCGGCAGGGTGAACCCGCGCGGCCGACCGCGCGGGAAGCCACGTCGCCAGAACTCCCGTGGCCGCGAGTACGGCCGGCACGGCGGCGAATGTGAGCGGATCGAACGCCGACACACCGCTGAGCAGGCTCGCCAGTAGTCGCGCTGCAGCCACCGACACAACAAGGCCGATAGCAAGTCCCACCCCGGGCGCGATCAGGCCACGGCGTACGGTCCAGCGGACAACGTTCTCTCCGCTGGCCCCGAGTGCAAGACGAATCCCGATCTCCTTGCGCCGCTGTGCCGCCCAGACAGCGGTCACGCCGTAAACGCCGACAATCGCGAGTATCAGTCCGGTCACGCCAAACGCCGCGCTGATCGAGGCCCCCACGAGATCGGTCATGAACCGGATCCTCAAACTGTCATCGAGGCGATCGAAGCTCATGACGGGGACACGCGGGTCGAAATCACGCAGGAACTGCTGCAGCTGCTGGACCTCACTTTCCGCACCCGGGCGCATGCGCGCGTGCAGGGTCATGCGATCGTCGTAATTCTGAGCCAACGGCACGAACCCGAATCCTGGGGTCGGCTCGTGCAAGTCGTGGTACACCGTGTCCGCGGCGACGCCCACAACCTCGTACTCCGCCCAGCCGTTGTCGAGGATCTTGCCGAGCGGCTCCTCGCCCGGCCAGACTTGCTCCGCCATGGCCTCGTTGATCACGATGACCCTCGGAGCCCCCTCAATATCAGCCTCGGTGAAGCCGCGACCGCGCACCAGCTGGTAGTCGAGCGTGTCGAAGTAGTCATTGGTGACGCGGCGATTCGAGAGCACGAACGCCCGCCATCCCTCCGGCGGATCGACCCCGGGTGAGTTCACGCCCCACTGCGATCTCGATGAGATCGGCAACTTGTTGGCCAAACTTGCTGATTCGACGCCGGGAAGCGTATCGACCTGCTCGACAAGACTCGCCCAGAACAGGGCCCCCTCCGTGCGATCGTAGCCCGCCAGGTCCACGTCGAGAACGGCCACGAAGACGTCTGCGGTGTCGAAGCCGAGGTCGACCTGCTGCGAGGCCTGGAACGAGCGCAGGAACAGACCCGCCACGACCAAGAGGATTACCGTGGCAGCCACTTGTGTTGCCACCAGGACGTTGCGCCCTGCGTGTCGAGCGCTGGCCGCGTTGCCGCCGTCGCGAAGCCCGGCGACTGGATCTCGCCGGGAGGCCTGCCAGCCCGGCGCCAGGCCCGACAACACCCCGACGAGCGCGGTCAGTCCGATGGCAAACGCCAGGACTCTCGCGTCGACAGTCAGATCGAAAGCCAGACGCGCACCCGGCAGAGGAATCGACGGGTTGAGTCCGGATGCTAGCGCCACCAGCAGCGCGGCGAGCGTCGTCCCGATCGCCGCGCCCGCCACGAACACCACGAGCGACTCGACCAGGAGCTGTCGGACAATGCGGCCGCGACCAGCGCCCAGAGACATCCGGACTGCGATCTCGCGCCGACGTTGTGCGGCGCGTGACAGCTGGAGCGTTGTCACATTGACGCAGGTGATGGCCAATACAAGGCCGACAACAAGCAGGAGCACGCCGATAAAGCTGGCAACGCCGACACGTGCCGTGATCGGCACGGCGCCGTACGGGAGCACGCGCAGCGGGTACGTTGCCGCCGCGCCCTCGAGCTCCTGAACGTACAGATCTGAGGCCGTGTCCGCGGCAGCGGCAGCCTGTTCTCGAGTGACGCCAGCGGCGAGGCGGCCAACCATATCGAATTGCCCGCTTCTGACGTCATCCAGTGAGCCGGAGGTAGCGCTGTGCACGCCCGGAATATCCGCGCCCACTGGCACGAACACGTCAAACTGCAGCGCCGCTGCATGTCCGTGGAAGCCTTCCTCGGTCACGCCGACGATCTGCACCGACTGGCCGTTGACCCGGAGCTCCTGCCCGATCACATCGCGTTGTCCACCGAAGCGTCGCTTCCAGAGCGCATAGCTGATCAGCCCGACGTTCGCGGCGGGCAGTGCCAGCTCGTCCGCGGTGAAGAAGCGTCCTGTTTCCGTTCGAGTGCCAACGGACTCGAAGTAGCCCGAAGTTACCTGTAGCCCCATGGTCACGGTGGGCGCGTCATCGTCGATCCCAAGAGCGACCGTGAGAATGTCGAAACCAGCCACGGATTCGAGTTCGGCGACGTTCGCCTGAAGTTCCCCGAGAATCGGATAGGAGACGGACGTAGAGCCGTCGTACCCCTGCGTGAGTTCAACCATCCGATGTGCGTCACGAACGCCGGGGAGCGGCTTGAAGAACAAGCCATTGGCCACGCTGAACACCGCGGTGGCGCCGCCAATACCGACTGCCAGGGTCCCGATGGCAAAGATCGCGAAACCGGGTCGACGGCGCAAACTCCGGAGCGAGAAACGCACATCGGCGATGAGCGTTCCGAGACCGGCCAGCAATCCCTCACGTCGACGAATCTGGGTCTGTACAGAAGTCATTTCGTTCTCAATCTTGGGGAGATTGCCGAACCTGCGGCGCGCTTCGTCCGCGGCTTCCGCAGGAGTCATTCCCTGGGAGATGAGTTCATCCGTCTTCATCCGCAAGTGCGACTCGATTTCGGCGTGAGCATCGGACGACGGGCGACGCCCGAAGCCACGCAGCATGCGGCGATAGTCGGGACTCAACTGTCCGATCCCGGTGTCAGGTCGAGCAACGCGTTGACCGCGGCCGAACGCCTGCGCCAGCCTTGCAGTTCGGCCTCGAGTACGGTCTCACCGCGCTTCGTGAGCGCATAGAATTTGGCGCGTCGCCCGGTGTCATTGATGCCCCACTCGGCTTCGATCAGGCCGTCACGCTCCAACCGGTGCAGTGCTGGATAGAGCACGCCCTCCTCGACCTGGAGAACCTCGTCGGTGTGCTCCTGGATCCACGCGCTCACACCATATCCGTGGCGCGCCCCGTGACTCAGGCACTTCAGTACGAGCACGTTCAACGTGCCCGGAATCATCTTGTCGCGTTCGGTCATTCGTGAACCCTATGCTAACCAGGCAATACCCTAGATAACATAGGTAACGCAAGAATCACGATCAAGTTTCACCGCGACCGATATTTTCTGACGCGAGAGGCCCAACTCAGCCACTGTGCACGGCTCCCCGTAGCGACGCAGTCACGTCAGGTAGTAGCCTCGCGGTTCCCTGCGCCACCCCAGATTGATGCCGGCGTCACCGGCGAAAACCAAGGAGCCCGAAAATGTCCGTCGCCAAGGTCACCGAGATTTCCGCATCTTCCGAGAAGAGCTTCGAGGACGCCGTTCGCGTTGGCGTCTCGCGCGCCAACAAGACGCTCGACAAGGTCCAGGGTGCCTGGGTCAACGAGATGAAAGTCGACGTGGACGACGGCGAAGTGGTCGCCTACCGCGTCAACATGAAGGTGACTTTCGTCCTCAAGGACTGACCCGGTCTAGCTGGCGCCGGCCGGGTTGAACTCGACCCGGTCGGACTTGCCGGCCAACGCGATCATCGTCTGCAGCATCGTCTGCAGCAGCTTCTCGTTCCCGTCCGCATCGACCGCGAAGACGTTCGCCTGTACGACGCTCAGCGTGCGCCCCGCCTTGATCACGTTGGCGCGGGCGATGAACCGCTCACCCGCCCCGGGTCGCAGCATGTTCACCTTGTACTCCACCGAGAGCGGAGACTCATCGGGTGCCATGAGCGTGAACGCCGCATAGCCAGCCGCCGAATCAGCGATTCCGGCCAGCGCCACCCCGTGCATGTAGCCGTGCTGCTGCGTGAGTTGATCGTTGTATGCCATCACGATCTCGACATACCCGGACCGTACCGCGCTCATCTGTGCGCCCAGGGTGGCCATGAAGGTCTGGCGCGCGAAACTAGCGCGCGTTCTGGCCTCAAAGTCTGGATCCTGCGGGGTGAATTCCGTCACTTGTCACTCCTTGGGGACTCTCGGGGAGTCTACTGCCGCATCGTCTAGACCGTCAGTCCGAGTCGGGTCGATACCTGCGAGCCCGGCGTGACACTCGCCTCAACAGATCGACGAGAGTGTCGCGCTCGGCCTCCGAGAGCTCTTCATGCACCACGGCGTCCACCACACCAAGCAGGGCAGGAATGAACTCGTGCAGACGCTCCCTCCCTTTCTCAGTGAGCACCACCTGCTGTGCTCGACGATCATCGGGATCAATGCCGCGCCGCGCCACGCCGGCAGCCTCGGCCCGATCGATGAGCCGCGAGGCTCGACTCGGCGTGATGGCGAGCTGGCGAGCGATGTCGACGCCGCGAAGCCGATTTTCCGGCGCAAGAAACAGGCGCGTCAGCAGATCGGCGAGAGCCGGCGAGAGGCCACTCGCGGGCACCGCTCCGCGTTGAATGGCGTCGGCCACTGCGGTCTGCGCCTCGAGCAGCGCGCCCGACGGCAACAGAGCGCCATCCGCTATCCGAGCCTTGTCTTTGCGGTCCATTCGTATCGCCCGCCGTGTCCAGGTCAGCGGCCGCCGAACAGCGCGGCCAAGTCCGCCACATAGTCGGCGCGCGCGTCGCGTTGCGCAAGACTCGTCCCAGCCGCGGCCAGATGTCGCTTCATCGTCCTGGCGGCGTAAATCCCACCGAGAACATTGCTGATGGCCAGGGCCGCGAAGATACCCACCGCACCTTGTGTCGAACCGACAACGACCAGGGGCACGGTGAACACCGCCTTGGCAATCAAGATCCGGAGCGCTTTGGTCGGATCAACGACACCATTGAAGATCGAGGCCGTGACGGAGAGCAGCCCGAACGGCACGTAGGTCGCACCGACAATGTAGAAGTACATCCGGGTGTAGTACTGCACAGCCTCGCTGTCGCTGAACATTGCTGCCAGGGGGGCCGCTGTCAGCGCAAGAACCGCGAACACGCCGATTCCCCAGTACGTCGCCGCTTTGCCGGCGAAGACGATCGCATCATCGATTCGACCTTGAAGTCCGGCTCCGAGATTCTGGGCAATAAACGGCGTGACCGCCGTGCCAACACCGAAGACGCCCACCATGGCCAGCGCCTGTATCCGACTGGCAACGCCAAACGCCGCGATGGCATCGGCCCCGTGTCTGGCTACCAGGTACGTGATGAGCAACGTAGTAACCGGAGTGAGGATCTGCGTTGCCATCGCCGGCACCCCGATCCCAAGCACGCCCCGGATCTCTCGCAGAGCAGTTCGTGGCTTGAGCCCCTGCACGCGGACAAGGCCCGCCCGGGCCAGAACGACCAGCATCCCCACCAGCACGAAAACCCAGGCTATCGCCGTTGCGAGGGCCGCACCTGCGAGCCCGAGTTCAGGAAACGGGCCGACGCCGAAGATCAGCACGTAGTCGAGAACGAGGTTGATCGCGCCCGCGATCGCCATGATCACCTCAGGTGCACGCGCGCGTCCCGACGCTCTGAGAATGCCGCCGCAGATCAACCCCGTCATCACGCAGGGCATCCCGACGTACAGGATCGACATGTAGGTAGACACCAGGCTCACGATCTCGCCGCGGGCACCCAACGCGCGGAACGTTGGACCTATCGTCAGGTAGCCCAGTCCGCAGACCACGATCGAAACCACGACGACCAAACCGATCGACAGTGCCGCGAGCTCACCGGCACGCTGCCGATCGCCGGCGCCGAGCGCCTTGGCAATGACGGTCGATACCCCTACCGAAAGCCCGATGTTCAGCGACATCAGCAGCATGTAGACCGGTGACGTGAAACTGATGGCCGCCAGGAACTCCGGCCCAAGCATGCCGACAAAGTAGGTGTCGACGACCTGGAAGAGGAAAGTGCTCAGCATTCCGAGGGCGACGGGCACCGCCATGCCTAGAAGCACGCGTGTAACGGTTCCTTCCAGAATTGCGTTTTGATCTGATGGGTTCGAAGCCATTGGTGATCCGTGTCGAATTCGGCCGTTCCGGTGGTGGGTTCGGGTTTCAATATTAATTGCATTTGCGATTATTGCATTTTCACATACACGCGTAGAGCTTCGGGAAAGCTTCTGATAGCGCAGTCGCACCGCCAGAGAGCCGTATCGACTGATACGTTGTGGCCATGGCGATCCCACAGGGCTCGAACTGATGCGCCGCACCGCTGTGGCCGGCTTGCTCACCATCGCTCTGGCGACCTCGGCGAATGTGCCTGCCGAAGGCGTCTTCGGTGGTCGTGCGAAAGCGACGCGACTGCGCACTGTGAGCCCCGACCTGATTGCGTCGGAGGTAGCGACCGCGGCCGGCGCTCTGCCGGGAAGTCAGGCGGAGCCCCATCTCGCTCGGAGCCCGGTCGATGCACGGAATCTGATCGCGGGCTGGCAGGAGCAGCGTTTCGCCGACGGCGGCGCGATGGCACTTGGCGTTGCCCGATCGACTGACGGCGGTCGTTCCTGGGCGAGCGCCCTGCTACCCGGGCTGACAACAGCCTCGGGCGGTGCCTGGCAGCGCGCCACCGATCCGTGGATCGCGTTCGGGCCGGACGGCACCGCTTACTACTCCAGCATGACCTTCAGTGACGATGTGGCAGGCAGCGCAATTAACACGAGCGTCTCGACCGACGGCGGAGTCACCTGGTCGAATCCGTACGTCGTGCACCACGACGAGCGCGAACTCAGCGACAAACAGGCACTGGTAGTCGACAACTCGCCAACCAGCCGATGGCAGGGCCGCCTGCACATGGCGTGGATGGCGTTCCGCTACGACCCCCAGGGACGCCTCTTGGGCCAGGTGCTGATGGGTTCGTTCTCCGACGATCAGGGGCGCTCCTGGTCGTCGCCACGCGATCATGTGATCGGCAACGTGAATACAGGCCCGGTTCCTGTCACGGGCCCGGGTGGCGAGGTTTACGTCGTGTGGGTCTCGCAGATGGAGGGCCAGCGCTACCGCCAGATCTTCTTCATGCGCAGCCTGAATGGCGGGCGGCGATGGACTGCGCCGCGGCGCCTCGACGAGATCCGGTTCCGCCGCGAGCTCAACATCCGCGAAGGCAATGACCTCGCTGCCCTCGCGGTCGACCCGACGACCGGGGATCTTCATCTGCTATGGGCAGACCGACGTTGGGGTCAGTACGCTCGAATGACCCTGATCTCGTCGCCGGACCGTGGTGTCACGTGGTCGGAGCCGCGGCCAGTCAGCGACGATCCCGCCAGCGAAAGCACGATGACGCCGTCGATCGCCGTCGACGCGCGTGGGCACGTTGGAATCAGCTACTACCGACGCGGCAACATAACGGATGGCCCGTACCGCACTCACCTCTACTTCCGGGACCTGGGACCCGGCGCGATGGATCCGCGCCGCGAAACCCAAGTCACCCGGCAGCCCTTCGATCTTCGCGACGCCGCATTCGCACAAGGCTATTTCCTGGGCGACTACAGCGGCCTGGCCGGCGCGCCGCGCGGGTTCCACCTGCTGTGGGTCGACACGAGCCAGCTACTCGCCGACGGCGTAACGCGCGGTCCCTGGGTGCGCGCAGCACGAATCCCGCGCTAGGAAATGGCTACGTATCGGTCGGTTCTACTCCGGCACCGCCACACAACCGCCGAACACCAGCAGGGCCAGCTCGTCATCCATCACGGTGCCCCGCAGGTCGCCGGTGGACTCGTTGATGCGGACGGCGAAGGTCCTGCCTAGTCGGCCCCGGCCGCCGATGACAATCAGACCATCGTCCCGCACGACTTCCGCTAGCGGCGTGGGATCCTCTTCCTCGAAGTCGGGGCTGGGCGACGCGAGCGTCTCGTTGGCCAGGTCGATGTCGAGGAACCTTGGCAAGCCCACCGACTCGGGCGCGCCCGAAGTGCACTCCCCGTCGGCGGTGCAGTCCACCACCAGCCCCGCATCGCAGATCAACCGATCCTCACCGGCCAGAGGCCCCCTCTCCTGGGCGATGGCAGAGGTAGAGATCAGAGCAACGGCGACAATAAGAGTTCGAAGTGTCATTACGGGTCTCCTAGCCGTTGACGGCGTAATCGCGGGCGCCCATACACAGGGTGAATGCCTCGTCGTACTTCCCGACCAGAAACATGAACGCTTCGTACTGCTTGGTCTCGAAGTCTGCTTCGGCCTGCGCCTGCTGCTCTTGCTGTGCGCGCCGTGAACGCCGACTACCGACGCGCCCGAGCACGCCTCCGGTGGCCGCGCCGATCGCCGCTCCCTTGCCAGCGTCGCCAGTCGCCCAGCCGATGAGGGCACCCGCGGCCGCGCCACGAGCGGCCCCGCGCACACCGCTGCCGTCAACCGGTCCTTGCTCGGGCGCTGCATCGAGTTGCTCGGCGACCGCAGCAACCGACTCGTACGGGCTGCGCGGGTCGAATCCCATGTGTTCGCCGGCCCATGCGTGACACTCAGCTGTGTCTTTGGCGACCTGCGCCTCGTCTTGCCCTTCCGAGGGGTAAGCAAAGGGCTGCTGGTAGGCGTAGCCGGGTGGGACAGCAGGCTTGATGACCTGGCCCTGCTGCTCTTGCGACGCCGCGGCAACGGGAGCGGCTAGCAAAACAACGAGAAGGAAGGTGCCGATTCGGGGTCGGGTCATGGTCACTCCGGCATGAAAGCGCGTCGAGGGTTCGAGAGGCCCCTGGGGGACCAAGCTCGGAATCGCGACATTGTCTATCCCGGATCGGGAGCAGACAACCGGGTCGTCCGTGCTCAGACGAGCATCAAGATCAACCCGCTCAGGCATATCGCGAGAGCCGGTGGATCGATATGGGTGTCGCCATAGACGAGGAATGCTCGGGCAACCCCTTCCGCGAGAAGCCCCGTCATGATGGCGGCGACCATGGGGATCAGCCAGCCACCCGAGATGGCGGCAGCCGTTTCCGCGACCAGAGCCATGTGCAACGTCACCGGCATCGGTTTGCCGCTCAGGAGCAAGAGTAGCGAAGCGGCGCTGATCGCAAAGATGAGCCCTTGGGCCTGCGGTACTGCCTGCGTCAGAGCGGCGGCAGGAATCGCGACGGATATCGCCAGGAGCGCAATCTGACCCGGACGGCTCTGCGCCGGAATCCAGAGGCTAGCTGCCGATGGCTGCCATCTTGTCTCGCATGCCCCGGGAGTGCCCATCAACCCGGATCGCCCCAGAAGCAGGCGAGAGCCGACCCCTATGAGAAAAACCGTCAGTGCCATGGCATCCAGGCCGGGATACGGGAGGCTCCCGGAGATTCGACCGAGAGTCATGTAGAGCCCCTGGCCGACCATCCCGCCGAGGCCGCCGACGAGGAGCACCTCAGGACGGCCCAACGATGCCAGCGGATGAAGCACGTCACGGCCGCTTGAGAGAAATCCCCGACGAGCCGCAAACGCGGCTGCCACGATCGCACCTGCGAACGCCGCCTGGGGGCCCAGGAACGGCCCCCACGGCACCAAGGCGGTGAACGTCGGGCTCCCGCCGGCGAGCTGGATGCCAACTCCCACGATCGCCGCGACGCCGCATAGTCCGAAGGCCGCTACGCCGCCGACGCTGGCGCCGAATACGCCGCCGGCGAATGCGAGTCCCAGTGCGACGATCAGCTCGTTCACGGCGCTGCCTCACCCGCGGGAGCGAGAACGGCGGCGCCATCGGCCGCGCCGCAGTAGGCCGCAAGCTCGGCAACGGTGGGATGCTCGGCCACCGCAGAGATTGGCACCGACACGTCCACGCGCTTCGCGAGCATCGTGAGCATCACCGCGGCAAGAAGGGAGTGGCCGCCAAGTTCGAAGAAATTGTCGTGCCGGCCGATGCGTTCCAGTTCGAAAAGGTCGGCCCACACGGCGGCGATGATCGCCTCGGTCGTGCCCGCGGGCTCTGCATACTCAGCCGCCAGGTCAGGTCTCTCGAAGCGTGGCTCGTCGCGCCGCTGTTCCGATACCTCACCGCGTTCGCGAACGATCTTGCGTCGCACCCAAAGATCAATGCGCTCCTGCAGGTCACGGGTCGACACCACGACCTGGGGCTCGTCGGTCCCCGCGATAATCCGCTCGAGGACCTCGATGCCCTCAGCGTTCGTCAAACCGGCTGCCAGTTCGTTGGCGAACCAGTCCTTGAGTTCATCGGGCATCTGCGTTTGCAGGCCCATGCCCACCTCGCCCCACATGTCCCAGTTGATCGAGACGAGCCGTCCCCAGGGTCGGCTGCGTCGCGACCACGCGAAACTATCGAGGAAGTGATTGGCCGCGCTGTAGTCGACCAACCCGATGCCACCGAGCACGGCCGCGATCGACGAGCATAGGACCATGAAGTCGAGGGGCTGTTCTGCGAACAAGCGATCGAGTACCAGCGTCCCGCGAGTCTTCGGCGCGAGCACGGGTGCCGACGATTCCGCACCCTTCAGCTGAATAATCCCCTCGCCGGGAATCCCGGCCGCATGAATCACTCCGCTGATCGACTCCGGTGGATAGCCGGCACCTTTCAACGAAGCCCTCAGACCGGTCTCGTCGCACACGTCGGCGACAATCGGCACGACTCGCGAGCCGCACGCCTCGATGTCCTTCCATTCGTCGTGATCCGGAGCACCCGACCGATTGTTCAGCAAGAGCGTCACGTTCGCGCGCTGTGCAATCGCCCGGCCAAACTGGAGTCCCAGTCCGCCCCACCCACCGGTGATCAGGTAGACCCCGCCGTCGCGGAAAGGCGTTGCCTCGATCTCGCCGACGGGCAGCGGTTCGAAGCTGCGCGACCAGCGGGCGCCGCGTCGATGGACGGCCACGATATCGCCCCGATGGCTGCTGGCCTCATTCACCACGCGCTGCGCGGCACGACTCCCGCCCTCGATCCAGGTCGTTTCGTCGAGATCGAGCTGCAAGCAGTGGAGGTTGGCGTACTCCTGCGCGATGACCCGCACGGGCCCTCCCACGACTGCCTGGTTCGGCAGCCCCACATCGCCGTCGTCAAGGGTTTCCGCGCCCGCAGTCACGACGGTCACGAGAACATCGTCTCGCGCCGGTCGCTCGCCGAGCGCCTGCGCGAGACCCAGGAGGCTGTAGAAGACCTGCTCGGGGTCTGCCGTACGGGGGGCCTCCTCCGGGCTCTCGGAACCGGGAAGCCAGCCATGCAGCACCCTGGCAATCTCGACGCCGTCCGCTTCGAGCTCCTCGAACAGCAAGCCGTAGTCCCCTGCCTCGCTCGGGCGCATCCGATAGCGACGTGACGATTCGCGACGGAACTCTGCACCCTCTCGAACAACAACCAGCTCAGCGCCCCTGGCGTCCAGCTCATCGATCACGCTCAACCAAAGGGGACTGTCATCGGCGAGCAGCAGCCAAGGGCCGTTGGTTCCGTCGGTGGCTGGAGTGGGCGCGGCGGTGCGTTTCCACGACGGAACATGCAGCCAGCCCGCTGGGTCCGAGATTTTCTCCAACGCAAGCGCCTGGCCGGTTGGCCGACTCGCCGAGGTCGACCCGAAGTCGCGTGGTTCGAATGGGTACGTCGGGAGTCGCACCCGGCGCCGCGGCTCATGCGCGTGGAACTGATCCCAGTCGACCGCGGCGCCGGCGACCCATGCCTCGGCAAGTGCCTCATAGGCCACCGGAATGGCTTCGGGAATCGTCGACTGATCCGGCATCAACGCGAGAGCGGCGTCGTTCGGCTTGGAGGCTGTAGCGCCGCGAAGAAGCCCAGTGAGCGCATTCCCAGGCCCCACCTCGTACCACTGCACGGCAGCGACATCCGCATAGCGTTGGCGCAGCGCCGCTACGGCTGCGCGGAACCGCACGGGCTGCCTGAGGTTGTCCAGCCAGTAGTCCTTAGACCGGAGTTCGGCGACCGTCGCCGGCGCGCCCGTCACGGTGGAGACGAACTCGATCGCGTTGGGTTGCGGATCAGTTGCGCGGACCACCTCGCGGAGCTGATCGACGATCGGCTCAACCATCGGTGAATGAAACGCGTGCGCTGCGTCCAGTCGGCGCGCCGGAACCCGGCGACGGCGCAGTGTCGCCGCGAGCGCATCTATCGCGGCGGGAGCGCCCGAAACCACGGACAGCCTCGGCCCGTTGTAGGCCGCCACCACCACGTCCGCCGGGAGCTCACCGATATCCTCCGGCGCTGCCGCCACCGCGAGCATGCGGCCCGGCGGAAGGGTCTGCATGAGGCGTGCGCGCTCGACCACGAGGTTCGCCGCATCCGCGAGCGAGAAGGTCCCGGCAACGCAGGCGGCCGCGATTTCCCCCACGCTGTGGCCGATCACGGCGTCCGGCGCACCTACCCAGGATCGCCACAGTCGTGCCAGCGCATACGAAACAGCGAAAATCGCAGGCTGCGCTCTGTCGGTGCGGCCGAGCGCTTCCGTGTCGCCACCGAATATCACTTCGCGCATTCCATCCGCCACGGGCGTACCGAAGGCCTCCAGGCATTCGTCGAATGCTTCGCGGTAGCTCGGCTCATCGGAGTAGAGGCGCGCCCCCATTCCCGGCCATTGGCTCCCCTGACCGGGAAAAACAAACACACGAGTTGGCGCATCCGAGCCGATTGCCCCGTCCTTCCGTGGACAGAGATTTTCTCGTAGCTGGCTAGCCGTCGAAACGACGGCCGCGGCGCGGTGACGTAGCGGCACTCGACCACGCGAAAGGGTGTGGGCGGCATCGTGGAGTTCTGCAGCGCCGCAGCGTTCAAGAGAATCTGCCAAGGCCGTGCAAGTACTGGCCAAAGCGTCTGATGAGTTGGCGGAGGCCAAGATAATCGCCGGCCGTGCCCCTGGTTCGACCGAGATCGAAGCGGGAGGTTGCTCAAGAACGACGTGAGCGTTCGTGCCACCGAACCCAAACGCGCTCACACCCGCACGACGTTGCCCCTCTACGCGCCAACTCGTCGGCTCGGTTGGCACGAAAAACGGCGAGTCGGCGAGGGTAGCCTGCGGATTCGGGGTCTCGAAGTGCAAATGGGCTGGTATCGCGCCGGTTTCGAGCATGCGCACGGCCTTGATGAGTGCCGACGCACCCGCGGCGACGTTCACGTGTCCGATATTGGTCTTGACCGATCCAATCGCGCAGTAACCCGTGCGATCCGTATCGAACGCTTCCGTGAGCGCTCGGAGTTCGATGGGATCACCAACTTGCGTCGCGGTGCCGTGCGCCTCGACGTAACCGACGCTCTCGGAGTCCACGTTCGCGTCCGCGAGTGCCGCTCGGATGACCTCGCGTTGGCCTGCCACGATCGGTGCTGTGAATCCAACTTTCCGGCCACCATCGTTGTTGATCGCCGTCCCCCGCACCACGGCGCGGATGTTGTCGCGCTCCGCTAGCGCATGATCGAGCCGGCGCAGCGCAACGAGCCCTGCGCCGTCGCCGAAGACGGTGCCGCTGGCGCTCGCGTCGAAGGTCCGACACGTGCCGTCGGCCGAGTGCATCAAACCTTCCTGGTACTGATATCCGGCGCGCAGTGGATGGCTCAACGAGACGCCCCCCGCGACAGCGATGTCGCAATCCCCGTCGCGAAGGGCGCGTGCTGCGAGATGCAACGCCACCAACGAGGTTGAGCACGCCGTGAGCACGGTCACCGCAGGCCCACGCAGCCCGAGCGCGTGCACTACGCGGGTCGCGGCGTAGTCGCGGTGCGACAGCAGGAACGAGTCCATGTCGCCAGGCGCGATGGCGCGCTGCACCCAGTCGTAGTTCTCGTTCACCCCCACGTAGAGACCGACACGAAGACCGTTGTCGCGAGGCGCATGGCCCGCGTCCTCCAGGCACTCCCACACGCATGCATGCAGCAGCCGCAGCTGCGGGTCCATGCGTCGCGCTTCGCGCGGCGAGTAGCCGAAGAGCGCCGCGTCAAAAGCGTCCGCGCCGTCGACGACACCCTTGGCGGGGACATAGTTGGGGTCACGGAACGTCGACTCGGGGACCCCTGCGGCGCGCAACTCCCGCTCGTCGAATCGGGTAATCGTGTCGCGGCCCGCGAGAATGTTGTCCCAGAAGGTGTCGACGTCAGGCGCGCCGGGCAGCCGAGCGGCCATACCGAGCACTGCTACCGCGCGCTGATCTGTCTCGTGATTCACGCCGATCGTCCCCTAGCTAGAGATCCTCTGTGCTTGGACGCGAATCGGAGCGCATGGGTTTCAAAGTCATAAGCCGTGAAGAGAATCGATTCGCGAAGCGCCGGGGATCGGGCGGAGAATCAGGTCTCTGGCTTGTCCGGGCTGAGCGGCTGCCGTAGCGCCTCCTCAGCGACCTTCAGCGCGCCGTAGGGTGCCTCCGCGACGTTGTAGCCAGGCCCCTCGATCTGGTAGTAGCTGCCCGGGAACAGCTCGCCGCTCTTCGTCTCCGAGCGATCGGCCACCTTGACGATCTCGGCCGCACACACTTTGTACTCCGCAGTGCCGGTGATCGGGTCGCCAGCATCGTTGGTAAGCACGTTGGCCCGCGCTTCACCGAAGTGCAGCGGCATCCAGATGCATCCGGGTCGAACCTGGCGCGAGACGATGGCGCGACACTCCACATCACCGCGCCGGGTCGACACACGCACCATGTCGCCGTGAGAGACACCGCGCTTCCGCGCGTCCCGCGGGTGGATCTCCACGAACGCGTCGGACTGCTTCATGTGCAGACCCTGTTCGCGTCGTGTCTGTGTGGCCGCGTTGTAGTGATAGAGCGTGCGGCCCGTGGACAGGAGCAGCCCGTAGTCCTCGTCTTCGAGCTCCATCGACGGCCGGTACTCGACCGGCACGAACAGCCCCTTGCCGCGGAGGATGCCGTTCTCGTGGAGGTATTCCGTTCCCGGATGTTCGGGGTCGGGGCACGGCCACTGGATGCCCGTCTTGCCCTCGTGCATTTCGGTCTCGAGTCGCTCGTGAGAAATTCCCGCGAACTTGTCCGCGTCTCGTGCGAGCTCGTCGTAGACGTCTGCTGTGTTCGTGTAGTTCCAACCAGCGCCGCAGGCGTTCGCCAGCGCCTGAACGATCTCCCAGTCGGCACGCGCCTCACCCGGCGGCTCAACGCCTTTGCGGACACGCTGTACGCGGCGCTCGGAGTTGGTGAACGTGCCTTCTTTCTCGGCGAAGACCGCTGCGGGGAAAATGACGTCCGCGTATCGTGTCGTTTCGTTGTGAAACGGCTCCTGAGTCACCACAAAGTCGAGGTTGTTCATCCCCTTTTCGAGCTTCGTGACGTTCGGCTCGGAAATGATGATGTCCTCGCCCATGATGAAGAGGCCTTTGATGTCGTCGCCGACAGTCTTCATCATCTCGTTGAGGTTCAGGCCGGGCACAGGCGAGAGTTCCACACCCCACGACTTCTCGTAGCGGGCGTGAACCTCGGGATCATCTACACGTTGGTAGCCGGGCAGGAACACCGGCGTGGCGCCGGCGTCGTTGGCGCCTTGCACGTTGTTCTGGCCACGCAACGGGTTCATTCCGGACGACGGCTTGCCGAGATGTCCGGTCATCAGCACCAGATTCGCCAGGCAATAGACGTTATCCGTGCCATGCGAGTGTTCGGTGATGCCTAGCGTGTAGTAGATCCCGGCCTTCTCGGTGGTGGCGTACTTCCGCGCGGTCCAGCGAATGTCATCTGCCGAGATCCCCGTGACCTTCTCGGCCTCTTCGGGCGTGTATCGCAGCACCGACTCGCGAACTTTCTCCCAGTCCTCGGTGTTCTCGTCGATGAACTCCTGATCCACAAGCCCTTCGGTGACGATCACGTTCGCCATCGCGTTGAGCAGCCAGACGTCGGTACCCGGTCGCAGCTGGAGATGTTTCTCGGAGATCGAGGTCATCCAGATCGAACGTGGATCGGCAACCACCATGGTGGCGCCGGCTTTCACCGCGCGCTTCATTTCCATCGCGATGATGGGATGCGCCTCGGAGGTGTTACTGCCGATGACGAACAGGAACTCGGCGTCGCGGATCTCGCCGATCGAGTTCGTCATAGCTCCCGCCCCGAATGTGGTGACCAGACCGGCCACCGTGGGGGCGTGTCATGTGGCCGCACATTGATGAACGTTGTTCGTGCCGAACACCGCGCGGGACATCTTCTGAACGAGGAAGTTCTCTTCCATGGTGCATCGCGAAGAGGACACGAAGCCCAGGCTGTCTTTCCCGTGCTTGTCCTTCACTGCGAGCAACCCGCTGGCAGCCGCCTGGAGCGCTTCATCCCATGATGCAGGATGAAGTTCGCCGTCCTCGCCGCGGATCAGGGGCGTGGTGATGCGATCTTCGTGATGCACGAAGTCGTATGCGAACCGACCCTTCACGCAGAGGTTACCGTCGTTGGTGGTCGTTCCCACCGGCGGGCTCGTGACCTTCACGATGCGACCCTGGCCGTCGCGGGCATCACGATCGACGTTGAGGTCGAGCTGGCAGCCGACGCCGCAGAAGTTGCAGGTAGTGCGCACCTTGTCGAGTTCGCGCTCAGGCTTGTCGCCGCGAACGAGCGGCATCTTCTTGCCCATCGCGCCGGTCGGGCACACGTCGATACACCCGCCGCAGAGCTCGCACGAGGTATCCATGAGCGAGAGCTTGTCGACCGTCGAGATCGTCGTCTCGGACGCCCTTCCAGCAAGGGTGATCGCGTTGACGCCCTCGATCTCGTCGCAGTAGCGCGTGCAGCGAGCGCAGAGAATGCAGAGGTCAGGCTCGAAGAGGACGTACGGGTTGCGATCGTCGGGACGGGCGTCCCGCAGCGACTCCATGTATCCCCAGTCCATCGGCGCCTCATAGTGCGACGCCATCGCGTGAAGCTCGTTGGGTGCTCCGGGCTCTGCGGCCGCCGGATCGGTCGGATGATCCGTCATGTAGAGCGACAGAAGCGTCTGCCGGTGCCGGTCGATCCGCTCGTTCTCCGAGGCGATCTCCATGCCGGGCTCGAGTTGCGTCGCGCATGCGGGCGCCAGCCGACGCCAGCCATCGATCTCCACGAGGCACGTGCGGCAGGCGCCCACGGCATCCAGGCGAGGGTCATGGCAGAGCGTGGGAATGTAGATATCGTGCCGTGCGGCAACGTCCAGCACGGTTTCGCCAGGGGCGAAGTCGTACTCGCGGCCGTTCAGCTTGATCGTCGACTTGTCGCTCATGCCTCGAACTCCTCCGGGAAGTGCTCAAGTGCCAGTGTAAGCGGCAGAGGGGCGGCCTGTCCGAGCCCGCAGATCGAACCTTCGTTCATCTGCCAGGCAGCGTCGGCGACATGCTGCAGTGCCGCGCCGGACGTCGTGTCGTTCGCGATGTTCTTGCTCAGCGCGTGCGCGAGGTATCGGGTGCCGATGCGGCAGGGTGCGCACTGCCCGCAGCTTTCCGCCTCGAAGAAGCGGAGCTGGGTCATGACCGCGTCGCGCAGGTCGGCATCGCTGTTGAGCACGACAACTCCGGCAGAGCCGAGCATCGACCCCACGCCTCCGAGTGAACGAAATGCCAGAGGGACTTCCCGCATCGAAGCCGGCAGGAAGCCTGAGCTCGCGCCACCCGGACTGAAAGCCTTGAGTTCACCGACGTAGCCGCCGGCCGCTTCGACCAGTTCATCGAGCGTTACGCCCAGCGGGAGTTCATAGGTGCCGGGCCGACCCACGTCGCCGGAGATGCAGTAGAGCTTGGTGCCCGCCTCGTCCCGGCCTAGGGCCTTGAACCAGTCGCCACCCCGATCGACGATCGCGGGAACACAGGCGATGGTTTCGACGTTGTGAATCAGCGTCGGCTTGCCCCACAAGCCCTTCTCGACCGGGAAAGGAGGCTTCAGCCGCGGCATCCCGCGCTTACCCTCGAGGGCCTCGAGAAGCGCCGTCTCCTCGCCGCAGATGTAAGCGCCATGTCCGGCGTGCAAATGAAACTTGATGTCGCCAAAGACACCGGCCGCGGCGAAACGCTCGATGCCGTCCTCGATGACCGTCCAGGGCACTTCGAACTCGCCGCGGAGATAGAGATAGACCTCCGTCGCTCCAATGGCGTGCGCGGCGATGGCCAGGCCCTCAAGGACACGATCCGGGCGCCGGAGCATGACCTCACGATCCTTGAACGTTCCGGGCTCGCCTTCGTCGGCGTTGAGAACCACGTAGCGGGTCGTCTCGGCCTGGTTGCGCGTGCCGTTCCACTTGATGTGTGCCGGGAAACCAGCTCCACCGCGCCCCTGAAGGCCCGCGGTTTCGATTGCCTCGACCACAGCGTCAGCACCGATCTCGACAGCGCGACGAAACGCCGTCCCGGACCAGTCGGGATCACCCATCAGGTTGAGTACCAGCGTATCCGGATCATCACGTTCGGGGCCGACGGCCCCGAACCAGACCTCGTCGTCAGCATTGGCGGCGGAGCGCAGGTTCTCCCACTCGCCCTTGGCCTCGTGAACGTCTTCGACCGTCACGCTCGGTAGCACCCGTCGGTCGCGCAGGACCGCAGGCGCCACATCGCACCCGGCGAGGCAGGTGCATCCTTCCACTGGCAGGTCGTTCAACTCCGCCGCTCGGAGTACGTCGTCTGCCCCGGCCATCCGGCACGAAAGCCCCGTGCAGACGCGAATCTTGGCATCTGGGCGCGCTAGTAGGTGGTAGAAGCTGCCAACGCCATAGACGTCGGCCTCGGGGATGCCGGTTTGCTGCGCGACCTGACGCGCTGCCCCCGGCACCAGCCCACCGGCCTTCTCCAGCAGTTCCTGGATCTCGTGACGTCGATCTTCGCTCATGATCCGACCATGCTAGCCGTCCCCCTGGCAACGGTCTACTCGCTACAGTTGCGCTACATTGAGGGCTCACAGCCAACCCTGGACGGTCCCCGTTGCATCACAAGACCGACGATCCGCTGCTCAAGTTCCTCTGGGCGATCATCCGCCTCGCGGTGCGGGTTCTGGCGGTCTTGATGACACTGCTCATCCTGTGGGGCGTGGCCGACGTCGTCTGGGTCGCCTACCAGGCGCTCATCGCGCCACCGTTTCTCCTGGTAACGATCGCCGACATCCTCCAGATCTTCAGCGCTTTCATGGCCGTCATGATCGCGATCGAGATCTACGAGAACCTGCTGGTCTATCTGCAGGAAGAGCTCATCAACGTCGAGATCGTCCTGGCCACGGCGCTCATGGCCGTTGCACGAAAAGTCATCGTGCTCGACTACAACAAGGTCGGCTACGACTACGTCTGGTCAACCGCGGGGCTGGTCATCGCGCTGGGCGTCGCCTATTGGCTAATCGTGCAGAGGCGCCACGAACGCCAGGCGCGGGCGGAATCGGACTAGCCGGCACCACTCCGAAGCTCCGACTCAGCCGGTCGGGATCAGAAATTTGATCGCGAAGAACAGGCTCCAGCCTGGCGCCCGCTCAGGCTTCTCGACGTTGCGGAAGTAGCCCAGCTTGAAGTCGACCGGCGTAGTGCCGAACCGGTGCAGTTTCCCCAGGCCACCACCCAGCGGCACCGTCCACTTCTCGTCGTCTTCCCAGTTTGCGGTGATGATCGGGTTGGTAAACGCGTACCAACCCTGGCCGAAGTTGTAGTTGATGAAAGGCTGGAAGGTCAGGCGATTGATGGACTTGTCACCGGAACCGGCGAAGTCCCACACGTTCTGCGCCAGCGCACCGAGCACCCACTTGCCCGGCATGGTCAGCACCACGAAGCTCGGACCGGCTGACCAGCGCTCGCTGGATATGCCTTCGACCCCGAGGGGCGCCGTGATCGCGGCGCCAGCGCCCCAGATCACCTTGCTCGCTGCCGCCGGCGAGAAGAACGCCTGGTAGGTGAAGTCGGCAAGTCCGTTGACGTCAATTCCGGGAACGTCAGCTGCCGCGGGCAGCGGCCCGATCGGCAAGTCGCCGTCAACACCAGCATCGATCGAGGCATACGGCACGATGAAACGGTTGATCAGATTGAAACGCCCGAGCTTCGTCGGCACGACCGGCTTGGCAATCAACGCGTTGGCATAGCCGGCGTCTGCTCGATGGCTCCAGAACTCGAGCGGAATGCTGATCACCGCAGCCACGGGATTCTGCGACTGCTTGGCAAGTTCCGCCTCGCTTGCTTCCTGCGCAGAGACGCCGCCGGCCGCAAGTACGCAGCCCAGCAAGAATCCAACTTGAGTGATCTTCATCGCGTCCTCGTCTGCGTGGGAAAGAAGCGAACCGGGGCCGATGCCATTCTCGCACCGGCCCCACGTTCCTGCTCAAGAAATCGCGACTAGCGGCCCGTACCCCAATAGGCGTCGAGATTGTCCCATTCGTCCAGCATACGGAGGAACTCACGCGGATCGAACGGCAACTTGTCGGCCGGGATACGCGGGAGACTCGCTTCGAGAACCTCGCGGCGCGGATTCTCCAGGTTGCGGAACGGGAAGTCTCGGTTCTGGCCCTTATCAGGGTACCGCTGCTTCCAGAGCAGGTGCCGGATCTTCATGATGCTGAACATCCCCTTGGCCGGGAACATCGGCAGCATCTGGGGCTGCACCTCGCGCGGATCGTTGTAGAGGTCGTGGAACTCGGCGCCCGACAGCCCTGGTTTCGACCCTGCCCAGTGACGCTTGAACCGCCCCTTCACTGTCGCCGCGAGGATATTGCCGGTGTAGATGTACACATAGTCACGGCGGCTTTGGCCATCGCCCTCGAACAGAAGTGCGGACTGATCGATGCCGTCGACGATGCGATCACGCGGAATCGCATCCGTAGCGCCGCCGAGCCGAGCGAACGTCGTGAACAGATCCGTCTCGTGCACGATGTCACCGACGATCTGGCCCGGCTCGATAACGCCCGGCCATCGTGCCAGGGCAGGCACGCGCACGGCGCCCTCGAAGTAGTCACCCTTTCCGCCGCGATAGACGTGCTCGACCATGCCGGGCGGACCGTCGTGGGTCATCGGCCCGTTGTCCGCCATGAGAATGACCAGGGTGTTGTCATCGATGCCGGTTTCGCGCAGCACGGCCATCAACTGTCCAACGTACTCGTCGACGCGGGCGAGGCCTTCCTGCAAGACCCCGTACGACAAGGTCTTCGGAGTGTCGTCGGGGGCGATGTTGAGGAAAGAGTTGATCTGCGGCCACCAGGCCACGTAGAACGGCTTGTCTGCCTCGGCGCTGTCGCGGACGAACTTCACCGTCCGGTCGAAGAACTCCTGCTCCAGCCGGTAGTAGTCCTCTTCGTTGGGCGGAGTGCCGAACTCTCTCGGCTGCTCGCCCGTTTTCCCTTCGAGCGCCCATACATATCCTCGGGGTCTCCAGCCTCCGTCGATGTCGTAGGGATCATCGGGGAACATCTCGGGATACATCACCGTCGCCGAGAGCGGGCCGCGCTGGGCGCGAGGCACATAGAGACTCGGCACCTGGTTGTAGGGCGTCCAGAGGGCGTCATCGAAACCCTGCCGATTCAGATAGCTCGACTCGACATCGCCAAGGTGTGACTTGCCGTAGAAGGCGGTCGCGTAGCCCGCCGAACCCAGCACCTCGGCCATGGTCACTTCGTCGGCCGCCAGCCCCCCGTACTCGTACGGGAACCCGACGTTGTACATACCGTTCCTGACGGCGTGGCGACCGGTCATCACGGCGGCCCGGCTCGGCGTGCAGGACGGCTCGGTGTACATCCGCGTGAAATAGATCCCTTCCGACGCGAACTGATTCATGTTGGGGGTCGAGAAGCCGCGGTTCTTCTGCAGGTGCTCGAGCCCGATCTCGCCAACCGGCGTGTCATCCCACATCACGTGGATGATGTTGGGCGGCGCGCCGTGCTTGGCCCGTAGCGCGTCGATTTTCGCCTGGATCTCGGCATCCTGATCGGCCCACCGATCCCCGTGTTGCGCTTCGAGTACGTAGTACTCGGCGTCATGAATGATCTCGGCCGGTCCGTCCTGGGCACGAACAACGCTCGCGAACCCGAGAACCAGCAGCAGTACAACCGCCAGTCGGCGCATCTCAACCTCCGGAAATTTTCGCCGCCGGTCACCGCCACGAAGAACGTGAGAAAGCGGCGCCCAACGGCTCGTATACTTGATCCCGTCGTGCAGAACCACGCGATGGAGACGGCGGGACCGCCAAGAAAAGATTGAGTGGATGAAGAGCGTCGATGTTCCAGGACTACTAACTCAGATCAGGGCGGGACACCGTGCCGCGTTCGAGTCGCTCACCGAATCGGTCTACGGCGAGTTGCGCATGCTTGCTGCCGCCCATCTGCGGAGACGACCGCAGGCCGTGCTTCAACCCACCGAACTGGTCAACGAAGCGTTCCTGAAGCTGGTTCGGGTCGAGAAACCCACGTGGGAAGACCGGTCGCACTTCTTCGCTGTAGCTGCCACCGCGATGCGACAGATTCTTGTCGACGAGGCGCGACGACGACTCAGCGCAAAACGCGGCGGCGGCGCCCAGGATCTCGATCTGGTCGAAACAGAGCGACTCTGTATGGATCGCGACGAAGACGTTCTCGCCCTGAACGAGGCGCTTGAAGCCTTGGAGGCGACGCAGCCCACACGAGCCGAACTCGTCGAATTGCGATTCTTCGGCGGCATGAGCATGCCCGAGGTCGCGCAGCATTGCGGGAAACCTCTGAGGTCGCTCGAGCGTGAGTGGACGGTGACACGCGCCTGGCTTCGGCGACACCTGTCGTCCGCGACGTGAACGCGGACCGGGCAGGAGACGTCTTTCTCGAGCTCCTGGAGATGTCCAACGAGGCGCGGGAACGGCGGCTCCACGCGCTACGGACGCAGGAGCCTGAAATCGTCGAAGAAGTCCGCTCGCTCCTGTCCCACCATGCCGACACGACCATCGTCGGGGCGCTAGAACCAGAGACCTCATCTCGCGGGCGACGCGACTTCGGCGGGCTGGCGTCGAGCCTGCAGCCGAGGAAGACGCGTCGCGCGTCGCTCTGGCTCAGCGCCGCTCTCGCCACTGCCATGGCGTTGCTTGCCTTCACGGCATACCAGTACGCCAGATCATCCCTGGAGCGTGACCTTGCGGCGCAACTCCAAACCGCGACGCGCGCCAACGCCGCGGCAATTCGCGTATGGGGAACTTCGTGGCTCGACGAGGCGCGCGTGTGGGCCGGCGATCCTCGGATACGCGTACTCGCCCAGCAACTCGTTGCCGCATCGGCGGGGAAAGCCCCGCGCGCCGAGGACGTCCGACTGTCGGATGCGAACCGGGAGCTCGACAGTGTCCTCGGCCCGCTGTTGGCACGGCCCGAAGTACTCGGAATTCACCTTCTTGGTCGCGAAGGTGCGCTCATCTCCTATGGGTACGACGCAGCCACTCAACGAATGCGAGGCGCCTTCAGGGTCACTGGGCGTGGAGGAGAGGTCTTCGGCCGCTCCTTCTTGGGCGAAGCCGTCTTCATACCCCCGTTCACCGGACTCGACGCCATGGTCACTGAGGTTGGTGGCGCGGGGCCGACAACGGCGGCAACTCCGCGACCACCAGGGATACCCCGAGCAGTCGTGGGCGCGCCCATGACCTCTAGCAGCGGTGAAGTATTCGCCACGCTGACGATCCGACTGTCATCTGATCCCGCCCTGGAGGAGAGTTTGCGGGCCGCCCAGGTGACTGGCGGAGCGAGCTATGCGTTCGACGAGCGGGGCTTCGTGGTATCTCCCACGCCCTACGACGAAACTCTGCGCGAGTTAGGCCTCTTACCGACCGGAAGCTCCGCGAGTGGGCTGGTCCGCCTCGTGCAACCGCCCACAACGATCGAAGCCAGACCCGGCCCCCAGCGAGAGGGGCTCCCCCCGACAAGACTTGCGGTTGCCGGACCGAATGGCCCCGACGGGGTCAGCCTCACCGGCTACACGGATTTCAGAGGTGTCCGGGTAATCGGAGCTTGGACCTGGATCGCCGAACTCGGCATAGGCGTGGGCACCGAGGTACCCTCCGCGATCGCCTTCGCACCACTCCGCAGGTTCCAGTGGGCGTTTGGCGGCCTTGTCGCCTTGGCAAGCCTTCTCGCCGCGGTCGGTCTAGGGACTGCCGCACGCGCCGGCAGCCTGGAGGCAAGACTGCGATCCGTGCGGCGACTCGGGCAGTACTCGCTGGGAGACAAGATCGGCGAAGGCGCCACCGCCGAGGTCTTTGCTGCCACTCACCCGTTGATGAAGCGGGCGATCGCGATCAAGGTTCTCAAGTCAGCGGGCCAGGATGCGGCGAGCCGCGCGCGGTTCAACAGGGAAATGCAACTGGTAGGCCGGCTGAGTCATCCGGGTACGGTCGAGATCCTGGATTCCGGGCAGGCGTGTACCGGGGATCTGTTCTATGTGATGGAACTCGTCCCCGGACACTCCCTCAGCCGGATTGTCGAGACCTTCGGCGCCATGCCTTCCGCTCGAGTGATTCACGTTCTGGCTCAGGCGCTGGGCTCTCTGGCGGAGGCTCACACGATGGGAATCATCCATCGCGACATCAAGCCTTCGAACATCATGCTGTGCGAACGCAGCGACGCCGCCGATGTGACCAAGGTTCTCGACTTCGGGCTCGCCCGAATTCGCGGAGAAGCCGGCCTCACGGACTCGCAGCTACTAGCCGGAACACCGGCATACATCGATCCGGAACGCATCGCGCGCCCGGACCTTCTCGACGGGCGATCCGACGTCTACTCGCTGGCTGCTGTCGGCTACTACCTTCTTACCGGTGCCAACCTGGTCGATGCTGCGTCGTCCGAAGAGATGCTCCTGCGCAGCCTCAGCATGGTCCCGACCCCGCCGAGCCAGCAGGACGTCAACGTGCCCGCCGAATTTGAGGCGCTGCTGCTCAGCGCAATGTCTCGACAGCTCACACAACGACCCACCAGTCGCGAGTTTGCGGACGCGCTCGCTCCGATAGCCGCGAAGTACGTATGGACGCAGTCGGACGCCCGCACCTGGTGGGCTGAGAACGCGCCGACGATACCGGGCACGGGCGTAGCCTCGGCCTAGCCCCGTCATCGGGCCCGGCTAGCGACTTGCGCAAATTATCCAATTCGGATATATCTGATTTGGATATTTAATCTCGCCAATCCGGGAACCCTGCGATGACCTACGGTGCGCCGCCCACACGTACACCTCTCAAACCCGCCGTGTTTCACATTCTCCTGGCGCTGAGCCAGGGGCAATTGCACGGTCTGGCGATCGCGGACTCTGTCGAGGCTGAAACCGAGGGCGACATCCGACTGGGCCCCGGCACGTTGTACCGATCGCTCAAGGAAATGTCGGAGGCCGGGCTCGTGGCGCAAGTGACAGGCGAAGCGGCTGATCCGCGTCGGAAGGTCTACGAGCTCACCGAGAACGGACGGACTCTCGTCCAGGTTGAGGCCGAACGGCTTGCTCGTGTCCTCGAAGTCGCGCGCTCGCGACACGTCCTGGGTGGAGGCGGCCAGTGACTGCCCTCTACCGCTGGGCTCTCGTTGCCTACCCGCGCGCGTTTCGTCGCGAGTTCGGCGAGGCGATGCTCGACCTATACGCCGCGCAGGCTGACCGCGCGCGCCGCCTCGGCGCAGTGGCCCAGGTTCGCTTCCTGCGCTTCACGCTCGTGGACCTCGTCCGCAATGCAGTCGCTGAACGCACCCGCCGCTGGCGACGACATCCACTTACCGACCGTCCGCAACTTCCCCCCGAGTCACCTCGTGACCCCCGAGAGTCCATGAACAACCTCCTGCGAGAAGTCCGTCACGCTGCCCGCCGCCTCATGAAGGCACCGGCCTTCACCGTCACGGCAGTTCTCATCGTGGCTCTCGGAATCGGCGCAAACACAGCGATCTTCAGTTTCGTGGACGGCGTCGTGCTTCGTCCGCAGCCGTACGCGGACGCCGACCGGATCGTCAACGTCTACCAGGATTCGGACGACGGGGAGCCAAACAGCAACTCGTTTCCTGCCTTCCGCGACATCAAGGCCACAACCTCGGTCTTCAGCGATGCGGTCGGAGTCATGCCTTTCGGCGTGACCCTCCTCGAGGAAGACGGCGCTCGCCCGCTCGCTACTGAATGGGTCACGTCGAACTACTTCCAGATGCTCGGGCTGCGTCCGTTCGTGGGTCGCGACTTCACTCCGGCGGACCAGGTCGACGGCGGTGAGCCGGTTGCGATCGTTGCGTACGGCTCGTGGCAGACGCTGTTCGGCGCCGACCCCGACATCGTCGGCCGACGTATCAACATCGACGGCACCCAGGTCACCGTTGTCGGTGTCGCACCCAGGGACTACGGCGGCATTCTCCCGGGATTCCGGGCCGAGATCTGGATGGGCCTTGCGGGACTCCGCCCCATCTTCGGCGACTACGTAGCCAACACTCGTGACAACCGCGGTGACCACTGGTTCCAGGTGAAGGCCCGGCTCCAACCTGATGTGACTCCCGAACAGTCACAGGCCGCAATGACGGCGCTCGCTGACCGACTCGCGACCGAGTTCCCGGAGTTCAACCAGGGACGTCGCATGACCGTTTTCGCTCCCGATCAGGTGCGCCTGCACCCGAGCTTCGATTCGCAACTGGTTCCGATGTCCGTCGGGCTGATGGGGATCGTGGGGCTGGTGCTGCTCATCGCGTGCAGCAACCTGGCGAACCTCTTGTTGCTGCGCAGCGCCGCCCGCAGCAAGGACATCAGCGTGCGCATGGCGCTGGGGGCCTCGCGCGGCCAGGTGTTCACGCACGTACTCAGCGAGAGCGTGCTCCTCTCCCTCACCGGCGGAGCAGTGGGTCTCCTGCTGGCACGCTGGGCTATCGGCGCCTTCACTGCCGCGGAGTTGCCACTCGGACTGCCTGCGGCGCCCGACCTTCGCGTCGACCCTCGGATGATGCTGTTCTCCGCGGGTCTGGCCCTGGCGACCGGCGTAATCTTCGGCCTGATTCCGGCCTGGCGCCTGTCGCGCTCCGATGTCGTTTCGTCTATCCGGGAGAACGTCACGCCGATTGCCCTCGGCCGCGGCCGCTTCACGCTGCGCAATGCGCTCGTCGTCGGACAGGTCGCCTTGTCGTTCGTCCTGCTGGTCGTCGCCGGACTGTTCGTCCGCAGCCTTGGCGCCGCGTCGAACGCCGATCTCGGCGTGGATACCTCCAGGATCGCCGCCATCGCCGCTGATCTCGGACACGCCGGCTATGACACGGAATCGGCGGGCCCGGCCTGGGAACAGTTGCGCCAGCGCATCGAGGCGAGCCCCGCGGTCGAGTCGGCAGCGCTCACGCTCGCCCTCCCGGCGGGCGGTGGAGGCTCCTCCACACTGATCGTTGACGGCTACGTGGACCCAGACGGAACGGAAGCGGTAGAGGTCGACCGGAGCGTGGTAGGCCCGGGCTACTTCCGCACGCTCGGAATACCGCTGCTGCACGGACGCGCCTTCACCACCGACGACGAGATCGGTCGCACCGCCGTGATCTCGGAATCCATGGCGCGGGCATACTTCGGCGATGTCGACGCAGTGGGTGGTCGGTTCCGCGGCCAGGGGTCGGACGAGAACGCATGGACCGACGTCGGCGGCGTGGTCGGAGACGTGCGCACCAGCAGCGCCACCGAGCCGGCCGGGCCCGTGTTCTACTACACGACCGGTACCGGTTTCGGCACGCAGGCCTACATCGTCGCGAGGACCACGGCGGACCCCGAGGGTGTACTGCTCTCCATGCGCGACGAGCTGCGCGCCATAGAGGCAAGCGTGCCGATTCTGCGGCTCACCACGATGGAAGGGTTTGTCGCCGAATCGCTGCAAATGGAGCGGTTCACAGCGCGCCTGCTCTCAGGGTTCGGAATTCTCGGCCTCACGCTTGCGGCGCTTGGCATGTATGCGGTCGTCGGGTTCGCCGTACAGCGACGGACCGCTGAGCTGGGAATCCGGATGGCACTCGGCGCGGCCCGCGGGCAGGTGATCCGTATGGTCATCCGCGAGGTCATGACCCTCATCGTGATCGCCCTCGGGCTCGGCCTTCTGGGCGCGATGCTGATCACGCCGGGGATCAGTTCGGTACTCTTCGGCGTGTCGCCGACCGATCCTGTCACTCTGATGGCCACCTCGCTCCTTCTGGCCGCAACGGCAGCGCTCGCGACGTGGTTGCCGGCGCGGCGCGCGGCCGGGGTCAGCCCGGTGCAGGCGTTGAGGGCAAAGTAGTCGGACTATTTCTCAAAATGGGAATTAACTGATACGGTGGGCCGGTTCCCGTCTCATCCCCCGTCGCGACTTCCCATGCTGAACAACCGCACGTTCCGCGGCGCGCTCACCGCGCCGACGCTCGCTCTTGCACTCTGTCTTCCCCTCGACGCGCCGGCGGCGCAGGAACTGCCACCTGAGTCTCGCCAGTTCGACTTCTGGGTGGGCGCGTGGGACGTGAATCTGCGCATCCGCCAGGATGACTTCACCTGGCTGGACTCAGTGCAATCCCGCGCCCAGATCTTCTCGATCCTCGGCGGCAAGGCGATCCTCGAACTCTGGGACTCGCAGCCAATCAAGGGCTACAGCCTGCGCTACTTCGACGTGGAGCGCGGCGAGTGGGTGCTGTGGCTCAACTGGCCGAACCCGAACGCCTCGGGCTCCAACTCGATTGCGGGCTCTTTCCGTCATGGACGCGGCGAGTTCGGCGCTACGCGCAGCGCCCCGGACGGGACCGAGACGATCGTGCGCTACACGTTCGCGGACATTGGCCCGGAGAAATTCCGCTGGGAGGACGCGTTCTCCACGGACGGCGGCAACCACTGGACGAACAACTGGATCATGGAGTTCTCACGCACGGCCGACGTCGTGGAACTCCCGGAGGCAGGCGGGCCGGCGCACACATACATCGACGGAAGTCGCTGCACACTGCCCCAGTTCCGCGCGCTCGATGCGCTTGCGGGACGGCGCGTGGGCCTGGTTGGTGATCAGGCGTCTACGATGACCGGCTACCAGGTGCTCGACGGCTGCGCCGTGATCGCGATCACCGAGACGCCCGGCGGCGGCGGTAGCTCACAGGGATTTCTGCACCTGACCTACAACACCTACGCGTCGCGCTACGAGCTCACCAACCTGGACGGCCAGCCTGATTCGTCGGCGCAGATGTTCTATTCGCAGCAAAACTCCGAGGAGCTCGTGCTGTACCCGGGCTGGCAGCAGACTCCGGACCGCCGCGTCCGTTTCGATATGGTCGATGGTGGTGAGGTGCGGGTTGTCTGGGAGACGCCCGAGGACGATGGCTGGGTCGAGGCGTTCACCGCCGTCTTCCAGCCACCGTCCTGAGGTTTAGCTAGCCAGGCTCAGGCGGTGGACCACTCGCCGTCGACGAGACGGAGGATCCGCGTGACGTTGTCGTCCTGGAGTTCCAGCGGCAGCAGCGACTGCGGGAAGTCCTGGTAGCAGACGGGACGCACGAAACGTTCGATTGCTGCAGTACCGACCGAGGTGCTCCTGGAATCCGTGGTGGCCGGGTACGGACCGCCGTGAACCATGGCGTCTCCGACCTCGACACCGGTTGGAAACCCGCCGACGATCACGCGACCGGCCTTCTCTTCGAGGATTCCCACCAGATCGGCGTACTCCTCGAGGTCCTCCGGCGTACCGTGAATCGTTGCCGTGAGCTGGCCCTCGAACGAGCTCGCCATCGCGAACATCTCATCGCGCGAGCCGCAGCCCACCACGACCGTACTCGGGCCAAAGACCTCGTCGCGGATCTCCTCGCTGTCCATGAAGGTACCGGCATCGGTGCTGAACAGCACCGCCGTGACCGTGGCTCCGCCCGGACCGGCATCGGTCAGATCATCGCCTGCGCGGGATACTCCCTCGACGCCAGCGACACGTTCCACGCCGCGAGCGAAGTTGGATCGGATCCCCGAATGCAGCATCACCTGTTCGGCGGCGCCCTCGAAGTACTCCGTCAGCTGTCCACGCAGACCGTCGAGTTCCGGCGACTCCATCCCGACCAGGAAGCCCGGGCAGGTGCAGAACTGTCCGACTCCGAGAGTCACCGAATTGCGCATCCCTTTCGCGATGGCAGTGCCGTATTCAGCGGCAGCGCGTGGCAGCACGAAGATCGGATTGGTCGAACCCATCTCGGCGAAGACCGGAATCGGGCTGGGTCGAGCCGCGGCCGCATCGAACAGCGCCCGGCCACCGGCGAGCGATCCTGTGAAGGCCACCGCGCGTGCTTCCGGATGACGGACCATCGCCAGACCGATCTCGTGCCCCGTGCCGTGCAGCAGCGAGAACGTGCCCTCGGGGAATCCACACTCGGCCACTGCCTCCGCAATGGCGCGTCCGGCCATCTCGGACGTGCCTGGATGGGCCGGGTGCGCCTTCACGATCACCGGGCAGCCCGAAGCCAACGCCGACGCGGTGTCGCCGCCGGGGACCGAGAACGCGAGAGGAAAGTTGCTCGCGCCGAACACCGCCACGGGCCCCACCGCGATGCGTAGCATGCGCGTATCGGGCTTCGGCAGCGGCTTGCGCTCCGAGTCGGCATGCTCGATGCGAGCGCCCGTCCAGGATCCCTCGCGGACGAAGGCCGCGAACATCCGCAGCTGGTTGGTGGTTCGTCCGCGCTCGAACTTCAGACCGCCGACGGGCTTGCCGGTTTCCGCTTCGGCGCGTTCGAGCCACTCGTCGCCCAGCGCATCCAGCTTCTCGGCGATGCAGTCGAGGAGCTTCGCACGCGCCTCACGTCCCAGTTTCTTGATCTCCGGCAGCGCGGCTACGGCAAGACCGTAGGCACGATCGACCTCGGACTGCGTCGCGTCGTGATAGGTCGGCTCGAGGCTCGCGCCGGTGGCCGGATTCTTCGCCTGGAAGCCGTCGCCCGCGGGCTCGACTGACTCGGCGGCGCCGATGATGTTCTTACCGTGCAATTCCATTTTCGCGAGGCCTCGCTCAGCTGTTCAGCGGGTTGGTGGCCAGAGACGTGCGCACGAGTTCGATAACACGTTCGCGCTCCGCACCCTCGATCGTAAGCCGCGGGAGCCGCACGCGTTCGCTGCCCATGCCGACCTCCTGCTGGACCAGCTTGATGAGCTGAACGAACTCCGGCACACAATCCAATCGCAGCAGGGGCAGATGCCAGTGATAGAGCTCGAAGGCTGCGCTCCATTCGCCCGCCGTTGCCCGCCGGAAGAGTTCCACGGACTCCGCAGGAAGCGCGTTCACGAGCCCGGCGACCCAGCCAACCGCACCAGCAGCTACGGCCTCGACCGGCATGTCGTCGAGCCCGGCGAAGAGCGCGAGGCGGTCGCCCATGAGTGCGTTGTTTGCCGTGATCCGACGATGATCGCCGCCTGAGTCCTTCATCGCCACGAGGTTGTCGAACTCGGCTACCAGTTCGGCCATCTGCTCTGGGAGCACATCGACCCCGTAGGCAATCGGGTTGTTGTAGAGCATGCACGGGAGGTCTGTGGCCCTGAAGACCTCAGCAAAGTGAGCGCGGTGCTCGCGCCATTCACCCTTGTGAACGTAGGCCGGGAGCACCATCAATCCGCGACACCCCTTGTCCACGGCCATCTCGGCAAGTCCCACCGCTCCGCTCGTGCTCAGCGCGGAAGTCGCCGGGATCACTGGCACGCGGTCGCCAACAGCGCCCACGAGTGTCTCGAGGCAGGCCGCGCGCTCGTCGAAATCAAGCGTAGCGCCCTCGCCGAGGGAGCCAAACGGAATGATCGCCGTGCCGCCATTGTCGACGAGCCAGGTGGCGTGTTGTGCCAGGAACTCATGGTCAACCGCATCGTCGTCGGTGAACGGAGTCGTGATCGCAGGCATCACGCCCGCCCAGGTGAAGTCGCTCATTGCATCGCCTCGCTCGTCTGTGCCGCGCTGATCTCGGCCAACGCCGCGGTCTCGATCGGAAAGAGCGGCGGCCGGATGCTGTCCTGCTTCCAGCCACCAATGAATCGCATGGCGGGGCCGCACATTCGTGCCTGGCATGCCCCCATCCCGCAACGGGTCTTGAGTTTTGCGTCCCGTGCATCCTCGTAAGCGCGTAGTTCGCCAAGAGTTACGTCCTCGCAGCGGCAAACCACCGTCGCGTCGGTCGCGAGCGCGCCGAGTTCCGGACTCAGCTCAAACGCCGCCTCGAGGGCGGCCGCGAAGCGCTGTTCTCGATCACGCACTCGGCTGAGCGCCCGGGCAGCATCAACGTCGCCGGCTGCTGCGAGGCCGGCGATCCGCCCCTCTGCCAGGGCCACATCCACACCGCCTACACCGGTGATCTCGCCGGCAGCAAACAGCCCCTCGACGTCGGTGCGTTGCAACGAATCCACCTGGACGTTCTCCTCCGCCAGTGCCGCATTGCAGAGCCGCGCGAGGCGGGTCTCGGGCACCAGGCCGAAGCCGCAGGCCACGAGCTCACATTCGATCTGGTGTCTGCCGCCAGGCGTGCGGACGGTAACGCTCGATACGGCGTCCTCCCCCTGAGCTGCTTCAACCCAGCTGCTGTACAACCTTCGAACACCGCGGATTCCCGCGGCCAGACTCATCGCCTGCTTCAGTTTCCGAGGGTGACGCATCAGTCGCGGCGCCATGCCGATCAGGGAGCCCAGCGGGGCCTGCTCCACCAGCGCTGTGACCTGCGCGCCGGCTCCCTTCAGGTAGTGGGCAACGGCCAAGAGCAATGGGCCGGAGCCTGCGACGACGATCCGCGTTCCACGGACTGGCCATCCCGATTTCGCCAGAGCCTGCGCCCCGCCAGCGCCCATCACACCCGGTAGCGTCCAGCCCGGGAAAGGGAGGAACCGCTCACGCGACCCGGTCGCCAGCACCGTCGCACCGGTATGAACACGGGCCAATCCGTCTGGCCTACGCAAGAAGAGCGATCGAGCCCCTTCGACATCCACGACCGCCGTCCCACTCAGATGTTCCACTGTGCTGGAGGCGAGGCGCCGCAGCCATGGTTGCGCCCCCGCTGGTGGCTGGCCTGTTCCCTGTCTCCAGATCTGACCGCCCGACTTGGGGTTGTCATCGACCAAGACGACGCGTGCACCAGACTCCGATGCCTCCACGGCGGCCGCCACTCCCGCCGGCCCGGCACCAACCACGGTCACGTCCGTCCGCAACTCAAGCATTGGCTGTTCTCACGGCCATGTTTTCAGCGCAGACTAGCTGACACGTCCGTACTCCCGGAACACCATCAACCTCGGCCCTGCACTCGAAGCAGATACCCATTCCGCAGACCGGCCCACGGACAGCGCCGCTTGCTGCTCTGCGAAACCCGTGGACACCGGCGATCGCAATGGCGGCCGCGACGGAAGTACCCGAAAGCACTTCAATCTCGGCACCATCCACGGTGATCACGACTGAGCGGCTCACGCGACGCTCCATTCCGCTACCGGTCGATCGAGGCGGTACGGTGCGGCATCGATGAACGGCGTTTCGCCGCGCACCTGGGCGGCAATGATGCCTCCAGTCCCGAGTGACGTGGTAATTCCCAGGCCTTCGTGACCGGTCGCCACGAACAATCCCTCGTGACCGGGTACGGGCCCGATGTAGGGCAACTTGTCGGCGGTCGCGGCCCGGAAGCCGGTCCAGGTGCGAATGACACGGAGATCCGCCAATCCGGGAAGGAGTTCCATTGCGCGCTCGAGCATCCTGGCCAGGATCCCGTGATCCACCGCCCGATGCGTGGCGCCGAACTGCCGCGACGAACCAATTAGCGTCTGCCCGGTTGTCCGCGGCTGAACATTGAACGCAACCGACGACTGGTTCGCGCCATGAGCCGACCGAAAGTACCCCAGCTCTGCCACCTGATGTCGGATCAGCGGTCGTCCTCTTTCCGTGATCGCGAGATGCCCTTTGCGCGGCCGGACCAGGTCATGCAACCGAGGATCGGGCAGCAAATGCAGGGCGCGGTCGCCGGCGGCGTTCACGATGATCGGAGCGCTGAGCGCAGATCCGTCGGCGAGAGTCACGGCCCCTGAGGCGACGGCAACAACCTCCGCGTTGCGACGTATCTGGCCGTCACGACGCTCCGTTTCTGCGAGTAACCACTCTGCCGCCGCGGGCGGGTACACGACGGTATCGCCGGGCACGCGCAGGCCCCCAACGAGTTCGTGGGCGAGCGCCGGCTCGGCCTCGCGCAACTGTCGCTGGTCGAGCACCTCAGCACGGATCCCTCGCGCCGCGTAGTAGTCCCTCTTCTGCTGGGCCGCCTCGAGGTCCTCATCGTCGACCGCCACCCACACGCAGCCGCACTCGTCCCGCTGAACACCCACCGGAAACTCGGGTGCGAGCTCGTCCCAGAGCTGCTGCGACCGATGGCACAGCTCGAACTGGGCCTCGGAGTCATCGGTGATGATGATGTGTCCCATACCTGCCGCTGTGGCTCCGCCCGCCGTGCCCGGTGCCGCATCCAGAACCAGTACGCGACGGTCATCTCTGGCAAGCGCGCGGGCGCACGCTGCGCCGACGATCCCGGCGCCGACGACGATAGCGTCGGGCGTCTTCACAGTGGGATCCCCTCCGCGAACGGGTCGTCGTCGTGAAAGAGCAGGGAGTTCTCGGCCGTGATCCACGCGCGGCCGCGCACGGTAGGCATGACGCCTCCGTCCACGGCTTCGATCGTGCCCTCGAAGACACTGCCCACGATCCCTTCCTGGCGCCAGACCTGGCCGGGGGCGAGCTTGCCGTCAGCAGCAAGGCACGCCATCTTCGCGCTCGTCCCTGTCCCACACGGAGAGCGATCGTACTCGCGTCCGGGACACAGCACGAAATTGCGGCTGTCTGCGCCCTCTCCAGGAGCTGCCGCGAACAACTCGATGTGATCGACCTCCGACCCGTCAGCGCCAACGACTCCGGCCGCGGTGAGTGCAGCCCTGATATCCGCGGTGACATCCGTGAGGTGTAGCAGGTCGGGATTGGCGAGATCCTGGCCATGGTCGTCTACGAGGAAGAACCAGTTGCCACCCCACGCCACGTCGCCGGTAACGGTGCCCAATCCGGGGACCTCGACCTGGATATCCTTCTGAGTCCGGTAGCTCAGCACATTGGCGACGGATACGGTCCGGTCATCGTGGATCTCCACACCCACGAGGCCAGCGGGCGTCTCGAATCGGTGACCGCCCAGCTCCAGCATGCCGCGTCGCCGCAGGGTCTCGGCCACACCGATCATCCCGTGAACGCACATGCCGAGATAACCGACGTTGTTAAAGAAGATCACCTGCGCGACGGCCTCGTCACCGTTGGGCGGGCAAAGCACCGCGCCGACCATCGCGTCGAACCCGCGCGGTTCATTGACCACGCCCGCTCGGAATCGGTCGTGCGATTCGCGGAATCGCTCACGCCGCTCGAGGGCCGTTCCCGGGCCAAGATCCGGCCCCCCTTCGACGACCAGTCGCGTCGGCTCTCCGCCGGTGTGCGAGTCGATCACCCTCACCCTTCGCATCAGTGCTCTCTCCCTGCCGCGCCACCGTCGGACAAGAGCACGAATTCGAGCTCACCCCGACCGGCGTTGCGATACTCCACCGCAAACTGCGGCGCATAAGTGATGTGATCGCCGGCCCCAAGCGCTATCTCCTCGTCGCCGAGTGTCAACCGCAGGCGACCGCGCACTACCGTCAGGTGCTCCAGGACTCCCGCACGATTGGCCGGCATCTCGCCGGTGGTCGCCCGTGGTCCGAGCACGTAGGTCACGACTTCGAGTCCGCCACGCGCCAGCGTCGTCGTCACGCCATGGCGCTGCACGCCTCCCTCGGCGTCAACCAGCGAACGACGTTGTTCCGCCTTTACCAGGCGCGTCGGCGCACCCGGCTCGTCCAACAACTCTGTGAGCGAGCACCCCAGCGCCCGTGCGATCTGCCACGCGAGCTTCACGGTCGGGTTCTTCACCGACCGCTCGACCTCCGACAGCATGGCGCTGGAGACACCACTGCTCTGGGCTAGCGCGTCGAGCGTAAGTCCCTGCTGCTGCCGTCGGGCGCGGATCTGGGCGCCGACATCGGGTCCGGAATGCGTCATAGCGATGAAAATACGCTATAGCGAATTCCAGCTCAACCCGGCTACTGTGGATACTCGAGCGTTGAAGCTCGACGACTCAGCGGCCGAGACGCTCCAGTTCGTCGTCGATCAGCTCCGCCAACATCTCATAAGGCACGGCGCCGCCAACCAGCGGCCGACCGTTGACGAACAGTGCAGGAGTCCCGTCGAGTCCGAGTCGGCTGGCGAGCTGGAGATCCTCGTCAACCTGCGCGGCGTACTTGCCCGTGTCGAGACATGCGTCGAAAGCTGCCTGATCCAGTCCGAGTTGGCCCGCTTTGGCTTTCAGGTCGGGCACCGTGAGAGACGCCTGGTCGGCGAACATCGCGTCGTGAAGTTCCCAGAAGCGACCCTGCTCCTCAGCGCAGAGCGAGGCCTCCCCCGCCTTGATCGCGTTCGGATGAATCTGCGACAGGGGCAACTGGCGATAAATGAGACGAATCTGGCCGTCGTACTCGCGCTTGGCGCGCTCCAGGGTGGCGGCGAAACCGCCACAGTACGGGCATTCGAAATCCGAGAACTCCACCAGGGTGATTGGCGCGTCCTCCGGTCCGAAGGTCGGATGTCCATCGTGCTCGAAACCGACGCGGTACGGCTCTAGCTCGTGGCCCTCTGCGAGACCCGCGGCGAACTCCTCGAGCCGTGACTCGCGCTCCTCGTCCCAGAGGAACTGACGGATTGGTCCACGCAGCATCTCGAGCGGACGACCCTGCAACCTGCTCTGGTTGGCCGAGTACCACGCTGCGATATCGGCTTCGGTTACCGTGATCTTGGCCTCGATCTCCTCGACCACCAGGTCGCCCACGTCAACACCACGGCGCCCGGCTTCGGCGTCCAGAAGACGCTGGCGCACGGCCTGCGTGACTCCGGTCTCGAGCAATTGGTACAACTGGGTGCCGTATTGATGCTCCAGCAAAGCGAGTTCATCACCGACGAACTCGTCCAGATCGGCACGGGTGACGGGCACGCCGTCGACAATCGCCAGCGGACCATCGTCGCCCCGCGACTGGGCCGCCGAACTTTGGTGGACTGGCTCCTGGGAAGTGGCCTCATCGGCGCATCCCACGAGCGTTGCGAGCAGGAGAAAGGGCATTCCCAAGGCAGCGGTGCGGGCCGTGAGGCTCGTGCGGCGGCGGACATACGGGCTCCTTAAATTCGGATCAACGTGGTGCCCCTACTTTAGCCGCTCGGCGCCGGTCGGGCTTGTCAGGTCTGCGCCCTTCGTGGGAAACGGTACAGTGGCGCCTCTCCCCTCACGACGCCAGAGAGAACCATCATGAACGCACCGCTGCCCCGCGCGATCTACCGCCTCGCCGTCCTGCTCACCATCGCCGTCGCGACAGCGTTCCCGGCCGGCGCGCAGGAGTTCGACACCGAGTCTCTCAACGGCATGCGCTAGCGACATGTCGGACCGATCGGCAACCGCGTGACGTCGGTCGTGGGTATCCCGGGCGACCCGAACATCTATTTCGCCGGCGCCGCCTCAGGCGGCATCTTCAAGTCGACGGACGGCGGTTCCCAGTGGCGGCCTGTTTTTGATGACCAACCGGTACAGGCGATCGGCTCTCTCGCCATTGCCCCCAGCGACCCGAACGTGGTCTGGGCGGGAACGGGCGAGACATTCATTCGCAGCAACGTCGTTGTCGGGAATGGGGTCTACAAGTCGACAGACGGCGGTGAATCATGGGTCCACATGGGCCTCCCGGAGAGCGGTCGGGTGGGCAGGATCCTGATCCACCCAGCCGATAGCAACATCGTTTACGTGGCGGCTCTGGGGCATCTGTACGGCCCCCAGGAGGAGCGCGGCGTTTACCGCACGATGGATGGCGGGACGACCTGGGAGCGCGTGCTGTTCGTGGACGTGAACACCGGCGCCATCGACATGGCCATGGATCCGGCCAATCCTCGGGTGATCTACGCCGCGATGTGGCAGATGCAGATCTGGACCTGGGGCCGGCAGAGCGGCGGCACTGGCAGTGGAATCTACAAGTCCACCGACGGCGGCTCCGAGTGGCGTGAACTCACCGGTGGTGGTCGAGGACTACCGCGTGGGCCGCTCGGGAAGATCGGGCTTGCCGTCTCTCCCGACAACCCTGCACGCGTTTATGCGCTCATCGAGACGAGTAGTTTTCCCGAGTTTGCAGACGTCGATGACATTGGGGTTCTCTGGAGCTCCGACAACCGTGGCGAGAGTTGGAATCTCATTAGCAGGAACCATGCACTCACGCAGCGGCCGCTCTACTACACACGAGCAGTAGTCGCGCCCGACGATCACAACGAGATCCACTTCATGGCGGTGATGCACACGAAGTCGATCGATGGCGGCGCCACTGTTTCTAGGGTGGGCTCGGGCGGCGACAATCACGACATGTGGATTGATCCGCTGAACCCGGACCGCATGGCTGTGGCTCACGACGGCGGCATCGTGATCTCGACGAACCGCGGCCGCGACTGGCGCGCTCCGACACTGCCGATCGCGCAGATGTACCACGTGTGGACCGACAACCAGGTGCCCTACTTCCTGTACGGCAACCGCCAGGACGGCCCCTCGTTCCGCGGCCCAAGCAACTCCTTGACGCGCGGGCGCATCTCAACGACCGCGTGGCACTCGGTGGGAGGCTGCGAGTCGGGCTGGGCGATTCCGGATCCGTCCGACAGCAACATCGTCTGGTCCGGTTGCTTCGACTCGATCCTGGAACGCTACGACCATCGCACCGGGCATGCTCAGAACGTCAGTGTGTGGCCCGACAATCCGGAAGGCTGGGCAGCCGGAGACGTGCGCTACCGCTTCCAGTGGACCTTCCCGGTGGCCATCTCGCCACACGACAACAGCATCGTCTATGCCGGTAGTCAGCACGTCCACCGAACCACGGACGCCGGACGCTCGTGGGACGTCATCAGCCCGGACCTGACGACGAACGACCCCGAGCTGCAACGCAAGACGGGTGGACTCACTCCCGACGACTCGAGTCCGACGTACGCGGCCGTGCTCTTCGCAATCGCCGAGTCGCCGATCGAACAGGGCGTGATCTGGGCCGGCTCGAACGATGGCTTGGTCCATGTGAGCCGCGACGCCGGTGCTAGCTGGACGAACGTCAGCGACAACATGGATGGCCTTCCGCCGCTGGGAACCGTCAGCGGCATCGAGCCATCGCGACACAACTCGGGCAAGGCGTACGTCGCCATCGACATGCACCAGGTCAACTCCACCGAGCCCCAGATCTGGGTGACGGACAACTACGGTGCCTCCTGGCGACGCGCCGTTGACGGCATTCCAGCGGGGCCACTGTCGTACACCCACGTGGTGCGCGAAGATCCGGTGCGCCCGGGGTTGCTCTACGCGGGCACCGGCAACGCACTCTATGTCTCGTTCGACGACGGTGCGCGATGGCAGTCACTGCAGTTGAACCTGCCACATGCGCCAGTCCACTGGATCCAGATCCAGGAGCACTTCAACGACCTCGTGGTCGCCACGTATGGTCGCGGCTTTTGGATTCTCGACGACATCACAGCCCTGCAGCAGGCGGGCGACGGCTTCGACGGCGCGACCCCCCACCTGTTCAGCCCTCGCGCCGCATACCGCTTCCTGTTCAAGCAGGGCCACACGACGCCCCGCAACGATTCGGGCGCGGGCGAGAACCCGACGTACGGCGCTTCGTTCCACTACTGGATCCCGGACAGCGCGGTTGGCAGACCGGTGAGCGGCGAGGTCATCAACAGCGGCGGCGAGAGCGTTGCGAACCTGCGCGGCTTGCGCGCCCAGGCCGGGCTGAATCGCGGGAATTGGAACCTCAGGATGACGAGTTCGCGTTCGCCACGCCTGCGCACCCAGCCTCTCGAGCATCCGCATGGCGAATTCAACGACGATGGTTGGCGTCCCTTGATGGAGGGTGGCCGCGTGGCTCCGCTGGCGATGCCCGGTGAGTACACACTCCGACTGCAGGTCGGAGACGCAACCATCGAACAGCCGCTAGTGGTGCGCCAGGATCCCAGCTCCGCCGGCACCCTTGCCGAGCTGGCCCAACAGACCGAGTTTCTCCTCGACCTTCGCGAGGATGTCAACGCTGTCGTCGATCTCATCGACGAGATCGAATGGCTGCGTCGCGGTATCGCCGATGTTCGATTGCGGTCGCGGCAGCAGGGAGTGGAGTTGCCGGACACGCTGGACGACCGGGTCGAGCAGCTGGACCAGGGCCTTATCGAGGTCGAAATGGGCCTCTACGACCTTCGGATGACGGGTGGCATGGCTTTCCAGGACACGTTGCGCTGGCCGCGACAGTTGTTCGCGAAGCTCACCAGCCTTGCGGGTTACGTCCAGGGCACCGATTTCGCGCCCACGGCACAGCAGTACGAGGTGCACGGGGTGTACCAGGAACGCCTGGCCAATGCGCAAGCCCGCCTTGCGGAACTCCGCGAGGAAGCAAGCGCGGTGGATGGGGATCTGGGCGAGTCCGGTTTCGGCCCAATCCGTGCGCAGAAGTAACGACTAGGCAGCCGCCTCGGAATCCGCGTCTTCGGCAGCAAGTTCCTCGTCCAGAGCGCGCCACTTCTCATCCCGCTTGGCCTGTTCGAAGGCTCGGTGGGCGTCATCGGCGGACTTCTCTATCGCGCGGGCTGGGCCGAACTGTCCGAATGCCGTGACCAGGTCGCGGGCCATGATCTCCAGATCCGGATGATCGTTCACTTCCGCCCAGTCACACCACTTCTGCACGATCCTTCGGGCGGCGTCGGAGTCCATGTCTGATTGCGCACGTCGCTGCAACAGCTCGATTTCCTTGAAGCCACGTTCGACGAAGGACGCACGCTGCTCACGGGCGCAGACCTGTCTCCGTTGGTCTTCGCGGCGCCGGAGCTCCTCGAAACCCGTCGGATTCATGGGGAGGAACGCGCTGATCTCCTCTGCGAGCCGCGCAGGGTCGAAGGGCTTCGTGATGAGCCCCTTGGCACCGTAGCGCTCGTAGTCGAATCCTTTTGCAGACTCAGCTCCCGTGACAAAAACGACCGGTGTGTCGCGCAACGCGGGATCCTTGCGGATCTCATACATCACGTCGTCGCCTTTGATCCCCGGCATGTTGATGTCGAGCAACACCAGATCCGGGTTGACCTTCCGCACCCGCTCTAGAGCCTCTTCGCCGTCGTGCGCGAAGGTGATCTGCATGCCCGCGCGCTCCACAGCCGCGGTGACGATGAGATGAATCGACGGATCGTCATCGACGATGAGCACTCGCCTCACGCTGTCGCCTCCAGTCGTTCGGCATCAGCGTCCGCCAACAAGCGATGCAGCATGTCGAACAACTCGGCGCGTTCGAACGGCTTGTCGAGCACGGCAGCGGCCGTTTTCAGGTTGGCCGCATTGTCAGTTGCAACGATGGAAACCACGGCCACAGGAATGCGAGATATGGGCACCTCGCTCTTGAGCCGGCGCAATACCTCCCACCCATCCATATCCGGCATCATCAGATCGAGCAGGATCAGGTCGGGCCGATGGCGGCGCGCAAGCTCTATGCCATCAGCACCCGAATCGCAGATCAGCGCCCGACAGCCGGTTTCCTCGGCGAAGTGACGGATCAGCGTCTGGCAGTCCTGATTGTCGTCGATGATCAGAACCAGCCGCCCGGCTAGCTCTCCGTTCTCCACAGGGTCCCGCGTCGTTTCCTCGTCTTGTCCGTGGAAGATCACGGCGGCGGAGATGGAGCCATGTCGAGGCGGGGCGGCGTCACCAGCCAGCATGACGCTGAAGGTAGATCCGTCACCTTCAACGCTATCTGCCATGAGGTCGTGGCCAAGCTCTCGACACAACGTACGGGAGATGGCGAGCCCCAGACCGGTGCCCTCGTACTTCCGATCCGCGCCGTTCTCCGCTTGGGTAAAGCTGTCGAAGACGGCCTCAACCCGTTCGGCGGGGATCCCTATTCCAGTGTCCACCACGTCGACTCGCGCGACCTGCTGACCGGTCGAAACGACTCGCACAGTGACCGCACCGGTCTCGGTGAACTTCACGGCGTTGCCGATGAGGTTCATGAGGACCTGTCGAAAACGCGCCTCGTCGGTCCGTATCGGGGCAAGCTCATCGGGCAGATCGACGCAGAGCTTCAAGTCGCGATCGCGAACCAGCGATTCGAACTGCGCGAGTACCTGGGGGATCAGGTCCTGCACCTTGACCTCCGCGATTTCGAATTCCATCTTCCCGGCCTCGATCTTCGACAGGTCGAGAACGTCGTTGATCAGGCCCAGTAGATGCTTGCCGTTGTCGAGAACGCGCTCCAGGTAATAGAGCTCCTTCTTGTCGAGATGCTCTTTCTTGTTCTTACCCAGGATGTTGGCGAAGCCAATGACGGAGTTCAGCGGCGTGCGGAGTTCATGGCTCATGTTGGCGAGGAACTGACTCTTGGCCAGGTTCGCGGCCTCGGCCGCCTCCATGGCCTCGCGCAGTTCCGTCGCCCGGGCCTTCCGCTCCTGGATCTCTTCCTGGAGTTGGAGGTTGGTGTCGCGAAGTTGGTCCGCGGCAGCATCGACCGCGCGATATGTGGCGTGAACGCTTAGCAGCAAGCCGGCGAGGACCACTCCATAACTGCCCAACTTGACGATATGCGCCAGATCGAATGCAGCGTCGTAGGGACTCTGGGAAGTCGCCATGAAGAAGGCCTGCCCGGCTGCGCCGAACACCAACGACACCATCAGCCAGAAGTCGAATGACTGCGCGGCGACGCGCTGCTTGCGCCAGAAGCCGGCCAGCGTCCCCGTGAACAGCACCGCCGGAACAAGCTCGAGCGGCTGGGCGAACCACCCGCGGCCGTAGGCGGTCGGCATCGGCAAGGTCGCGATGACGAGGAAACCCGCCACAACGAGGAGCCCGGTTGCCCAGTAGTAGCGGCGATCACTGATGGGGCTCTGTCCGGTTTGCTCGCGCGACCAAGCCCAGTAGGCCAGCCACAGCACAAGACCCTGAGTAAGGCGTCCGGTCATCCACGACCAGCCCATGACGCTGGTATGCGCCGACGGCAAACTGGCAGCAAACCAGGTGGACGTGGCGAGCAGGTGATATCCATCGAGCAAAGCAACGGCCAGGAACCCGGCACCGAGAATCTGGTAGGGCGTGATCTTCTGCGAGTAGTAGCGGACCAGCGAAAGCGTCCCAACGGCAGCCGCCAGCAGCGTGGCGCAGGCCTCGAGCGTGGTGTGGAGTCCGCTTCCCGACATCCATGCTGCAGTCGGCAACGCCAAGGCGACGAGGCCCAGGCTCGCAATAGTCGCTGCGAGCGCCCCTACCCGGTGTGATCCGGCCGCCGGTGTCGCTACCATCTCAGGCGCTCCTGAGACCCTGGCGCTCGAGAAGGCCCGTTATCGCGCCGACGAGCAGATCCTCATCCAGGATCGGCTTCGTAACGTAGTCATTGAAGCCTTCCGCGAGAAACCTCTCCCGATCGCCGCTCATTGCGTGAGCGGTCAGGGCGATCACCGGCAGATGCGCCAGTTCCGGCCGGCGCCGCATCGCATGTAGGACTTGTACTCCGTCCATGCCGGGCAAGGAAATGTCCATCAAGACGATGTCGGGAGGATCTTCCGTCATCGCGGCCAGTGCTTCGTCGCCGCGCTCGTGCTCCTCGATCTCGAACTCATCTTCCAGAATCGCGGACACCAGGAGTCGGTTGTCCGGGTTGTCTTCGACCACGGCGAGGCGTGTCATCGTTTGGTCTCCATGAGGCTCCGCAGCCGGGGTTCAACAATCGAGTATTCGCGCTGGAGGTCGGACGCCATCTGCTCATAGAGGGGCCCGAAGTCGCCCGCGGCAGCCAGACTCTCGAGCACCTGGCACTGGGCCCACATGCGCATCGCGCCCAGGTTGCCGGTACTCGATTTCAGCGTATGCGCCGCAAGCTCCGCCGCGTCGGGATCCTGATCCGCCATGCGGATCGTATCGATCCGGCCTGGCGCCGAGCCGGCAAATAGTTCAACGAGCTGCCCAACTAGCTTCGCGCCGCCGAGTTCAAACAGCTTCGCAACCGTGCACTCGACGAGCTGCTCGAACGCTGCCGGATCGGGCAGTTCTGTCCTCTCGGGAGCCGGCACAACTCGGGGCGTCGACTGAGACCGACCCGGAGAAGGGGAACTTTCCTTGGCTGCTCGCAAGCCGCTCATCTGTGTACTCGCCTCGGCGGCCGCAAACGCGACCGCCCGCCAGAATTTCGATAGATGCGTTGGGGCTAGTCGCCAAAGTACACATCTGGCCCCTATCGACGCGAAACAAATAGCAAAACCCATTAAAAAACACTTCCGAACACTCGGATGTTCGCAACGCACCCTCGTGGCCGCACCTGTCCCGCCTCTTTGGCAAGGCTGTGGCCTCGGCAGTTCCCGTGGCCATCGCGCGACGCGTCGCGCTAGCGGGCGCTCCGATCAGCTTCCGGGTCGCGAGGACGCGTAAACGCGTCGAGGGCATCGGCGTCGCGGTCCAGATCCGGGTAGCGCTGCGCCTGACCGATCAACACCGCCATGGTCGCGGCCACGTCGGCTGCCGCTGCGTGAGCATCCGTCAGTTCGCGGTCGCAGTAAAACCGCATGGCTCCGGACAGACTCCTGGGCTCCATGCGGCGGAAGATCACGCTCACGTCGACGATCCGATGCGCGCGCCAATCGAAATCGAACCCCGCCCGCTCGAACTCGGCGCGGAGCAGCGGTAAGTCGTAGCGGCCGTGGTTGTAGCCGGCGAGGTCCGCCCCGGCGATGAATTCCAGGATCCCGGAGGCCAGATCCACGAAGCGCGGTGCACCGTCAAGATCTTCGTTGGTCAATCCGTGCACGGCCGCAGCCTCAGCGGGGACAGGGCGCTCCGGATCCACTGTCCTCGTGTAGGCGTGGCTCGTCCCATCCGGGTCGACGCGAACCATCGCGACTTCGACGATGCGATCCGTCTGAAGGTCGAGACCGGTCGCTTCGAGATCAAGGAACACCAGCGGCCGCTGCAGGTCCAGGATCCGGCCGATCTCGGCGGCCAGGGCAGCAACTTCCGTCGGAACGCCACGCTCAGAAGGCGGTTGTTTCATCACTTCTCGGAGGTTACGCGTTCGCGACACGCGTCGCGGCCGCAACGAGCCGACATCCGAGGAATCGACTGCTCATAGCTACGTAATAATAACTAATTCATCGAGATAATAAGTTTGGTTGCTATATATAGACTCCTGTATTCTTCTTTTTACGTTCGACGCACCGAAATATCCCTGCACTCTCGATCTCGAATCGACGAGGGCCCATGCCCACTGCGACCGCAGCGAATCTGACGCCCGGGAACCGACTGAGGGTCTGGACCGGCGTGCGCTCGGACTTCGTTGCGCTCATCACGATGGCGGTCTTCGGCGCCGGACTCCTTCTGTGGACGATACCGATCGTCCCCGAGGCGTGGCGCGTAACCGCCGCAACGCGGTGGGCCGACCCTGTCGTTATCGTCCTGTCGCTCGCCGGGTTCCTCTGGGGGATCCGCAAACTGCATCGGCAGGAACGCAACTTCTGGCTTCTCCTCGCCGGTGGATTTCTATGCGCTTCAGGTGGCGCCTGGTTACCGCTACTCGTTCCGGAACACCAGTGGGTGGCCATCGACTCGGTAGCCGAGCATGTGCTGTTTCTGCTCCAGTTCGTATGCCTGTTTCTGGCGCTGTCGCTAAACCCGCACGTAGAGAACGAGTCGGGGACGATCGCGTCGATGCGTTTCCGGCTGGAGTCGGCGGGAACCATCAGTTTCGCAACGTTAGTGCTCACCTACTTCACCCTGATCCCTCTCTATTTCTCGGAATCCACCAACTACGCGCTCGAGAAGTCGATGCATGTGGCGCTCGCCGCCATGATCGTGTTCTCGTTCCTCTACATCGCCTCTTTCACCGCCTCGCGACGCTGGTCGCTGATCTACCGGCTCCTGGCGCTTGCCGCCGGGATCTGGGTGGTCCACGACGGCATCGAACTGATGCTGGTGACCGAGCGGTTCTACGTCCCGGGCGGAATCCCGTACGGAACTGCTTACGACCTGCTCACCTACCTGCCATTCGGGGTCGCGATCCTGGCGGCGCGATACGGTCGGAGCTCGAACGCCGACGACGAAGATACGGCTGCGCGCCCCGGGCTCCCTGCCCGCAACGCCCGCCAGATTCGCTATCTGTTCGGGCCGCTAGCGGTCTACACGACCTCGCTGCCGCTGATCCACTTCGCCCTGTCGGCAACCGGGGTGCTGGATGGCGCGACGCGCGGTGCACGCGAGCTATGCGTTTTCTTCGGCCTTGTCCTGCTCGGTTCGCTCACGCTCGTCAACGAGAAGCTCATCGAGCGGCATCGCCGCCGCACGGAGCTGGAAAACAAACGCCTGGCGGCCTTCCCGATCAAAAACCCGAACCCCTTCATCACCTTCAGTTCGGATGGCAGCGTCAAGTACATGAACCCGTCGGCGCAGCGGACACTCGATCAACTCGGTCTCGAGTCAATCGACCAGTTCCTCCCGGCCACGCACGCGCAGCTTGTTCAGGACTGCATGATGACGCGCAGCGGGTACCGCGACATCGAGGTCGCTGTGAGCAGCAAGGTCTTCGCGTTCGGCTACTACCCGAATCCGAGCGGCGACGACGTGTTCGTCTACGTCATGGACATCACTGAGCGTAAGGAAGCCGAAGGCAAGCTCAAGTACGACGCCCTCCACGACACCCTCACCGATCTCCCGAACCGGAGCCTGGTGACGGAGATCCTGTCGCGATCAATCGAGCGGGCACGTCGGAACCCCAACTACCACTTCGCGCTCCTGTTCGTGGATCTCAATCGCTTCAAACTAGTCAACGATAGTCTTGGGCACCTCGCCGGCGATCAGTTCCTGGTCGACGTATCCGGCCGCCTGGTGGACTGCGTCCGACCGAACGATGTTGTCGGGCGCTTTGGCGGCGATGAGTTCGTGATCATCCTCGATGACCTGCCGGGAGTTCAGGAGGCGACGCGGACCGCGGAGCGCATCCAGCAGGGGCTTCTCGAGCCGGTCGTCATCCACGACCAGGAGATCGTCACGTCCGCGTGTATCGGGATCGCCATGAGCGACACGTCGCGCGGACGGCCCGAGGACTATCTCCGCGACGCCGACATTGCGATGTACCGGGGCAAACAACGCGACCTCGCCAGCTTTGAGGTGTTCGACCAGGACATGCACGACGAGGCGGTATCGAGACTTCAGCTCGAGAACCGGCTTCGCCGCGCGATCGAGTCGGACGAGCTCGTCTTGCACTACCAGCCATACATTTCACTGTCGGACGAGCGCGTCATCGGCTTCGAAGGCTTGTTGCGCTGGCAGCCACCGGGCGCCGACATGATCTCGCCAGGCCAGTTCATTCCGATCGCCGAGGACACCGGTCTCATCGTCCCGATTGGCTGGTGGGTGCTGGAGACCGCGTGCCGCCAGCTCGAAGAGTGGCAAAAAGATACAGCGTCAACTGACTTCACTCTCAGTGTGAACGTCTCGAGCAAGCAACTCGGGCAGCGTGGATTCGTGGAACGACTCGGGGAGCTCCTCGACAGCCATGAGATCGACCGCAACTGCCTCTGCCTGGAGATCACGGAGAGCGTGCTCACCGACTTGGGCGACTGGGTCATCGAGCTCCTCGGCAAGGTCAAGAAACTGGGAGTAAAGCTTGCCATCGACGACTTCGGCACCGGCTACTCCTCCCTTGCCTATCTGCGCACGTTCCCAACGGACGTGTTGAAGATCGATCGTTCGTTCGTCATGCGTCTCGAGGAGACTCGCGAGGACGTGGCGATCGTCGCCGCCATCAACACGCTGGCCAAGACGCTCGGACTGCGGGTGATCGCCGAAGGCGTCGAGACGCCCGAGCAAGCCCACCAGCTGCGTGCTCTCGGATGCCGGATCGCGCAGGGATTCCTGTACTCACGGCCGGTCCCCGTCGAAGAAGCCACCGCATTCTTGGAGCGACGGCGGATTCAGCCCGAAGAGCGGCGTGCCAGCTAGGTCTCGCCCTACCGCACCCAGCGAAACCAGGTATCGAATATCCGGCGCACCGTGGGAGTCAGGCCGCCGCGACGATACAGATCTCCGATCTTGCGCATGATCTCGCCCTGCGTCGGATACGGGTGGATCGTCGACGACAGCTGTCCCAGCTTGATTCCGTGGGTCATCGCCAACGCGATCTCGCCGATCATGTCGCCCGCTCGCTCGGCCACGAGAGTCGCACCCACGATGCGTCCGTCCCGGTGATGCACTCGCAGAAAGCCGTCGGTCTCGCCATCGAGGATCGCCCGGTCAACGTCGCCCATCGGGACGGTCAACGTGTCGACGGCGCGGTCTTCGTCACCTGGCAGGAGCCCGACGTGGGCAACCTCCGGAGACGTGTAGGTGCACCACGGTATGACCAGCTTGTCGGCCCGAGCGCGCCCAAAGAAGAGCGCGTTCTGGATTACGATCCGCGCCTGCGCATCAGCGGCGTGCGTGAACTGAAACTTTGAGGCGACGTCCCCACACGCGAAGATCCTCTTGTTGGAAGTGCGCATCCGGCTATCGACATTCACGCCACGGCCGCCGTACTCGACCCCGGCGGCCTCGAGTCCCAGGCCGTCAACATTCGGCCGCCGCCCCACGGCGACGAGCAACTCGGCGCTACTCACTTCCTTGTCTTCCCCCGACTGTGTGTAGCGCACCCGGATCCTGCCCGAGTCATCTTCAACCTTTGCGATCGCCGAGCCGAGTTCGGCCGCGACGCCATCGGCCACAAGAGCGTCCAGGACGATCTTCGAGGCGTCGGGGTCTTCCCTTGGAAGTACCCGATCTGCCATGTCCAAGATCGTGACCTTTGTGCCGAAACGGGCGAACGACTGCGCCATCTCGCAGCCAATGGGACCGGCGCCAATCACGGTGAGTGAATCGGGCAGGTCCGTGAGCGCGAAGATCGTCTCGTTCGTGCGATACGCGACATCTTCCAGGCCCGGAATCGGCGGTGCCGCGGCACGGCCGCCCGTTGCGACGACCGCGCGACGGAAGCGCAGGGTCTGGTCGCCAACCGTGACGGCGTCCGGTGCGGTGAATGTGGCATCCCCCAGGTAAACGTCTATACCGAGGTCGCTGAAGCGCTTCACTGAGTCGTGGCCGCTGATCCCGGCGCGAAGTGCTCTCATGCGTTCCATGGCGGCGCCGAAGTCTCCCTCGCCTGCCACGGCCGGACCTCCGAAGCGGTCTGCGGCGTCAGCAGCCGCGCGCCAGGCCCGCGCGGCTGCGATGACTCCCTTGGATGGCACGCAACCGACGTTGAGGCAGTCACCACCCATCAGGTGGCGCTCGATCAGGGCAACGCGTGCTCCCAGACCCGCGGCTCCGGCCGCTGACACCAGCCCGGCCGTTCCGGCTCCGACAACGACCATGTGGTAGCGGCCGCCGTCCGGTGTCGGGTTCGTCCAATCGGTCGGGTGGACGTTACGCGCGAGGAGTTCGTTGTGCTCGTCGTGAGGTTCGAGCCGGTGTTCTTGCGACATCAGGGGATCTCCGATTGACAGCTCAGGCCGCGGCGGTGGCTTCTTGGAGAGCAGCTCGAGCGATGCGAGTCACCACCGTGGTAACGGCCAGAGTGGCAACGAGCCCGACGATCAATACGGTCCAGTACTCGGCACCGCGGTCTGCCGAGGCGCCGGCGGCAAGCGCCGCGACGTCACCGGCGAGCTTGCCGTAGTAGACATAGAGCAATGTCCCCGGAAGCATCCCGAAGCACGCGACGATGTAGTCGCGCACCCGCACCTTCGTCAGTCCCAGCGCGTAGTTGAGCAGATTGAAGGGGAAGACGGGAGAGAGACGGAGCAAGAGGACGATCTTGAGCCCCTCTCGCTCGACGGCGCGATCAATTGACGCGAACCGTTGATTCCCTGCGAGCTTCGCCTCAACCGCGTCACGGGCGAGATACCTGGCAATCAGGAATGCGAGCGTCGCGCCACTCGACGCGGCCACAAACACGTAGGCAACGCCGAACCCGATCCCGAAGATTGCGCCGGCGGCGAGGGTCAACAGTGATCCCGGCACGAACGCGACCGTGGCGACGATATAGCCCACGATAAAGACGATCGGGCCCAGCCAACCAAGCCCTGAAACCCACTCGGCGAAACGAGGAACGTAAGCACCCGCCTCCCGGCCCACGAGATAGAGCACGGCGAGAGCGACGACGACCGTCGCAAGCCGCAGGAGTGAACGCGACGTTCCGCCGGCAGACGAACTGGAGCTTTCGGGAAGCGACATGATGCTCTCGGACTCGTATCGCCGCCCGGCGCGCCGGACGACGGTGATTTGTCATGATTGTTGCCATCCAGTTTGCGTCGAGTCGGGCAGCGGTTACAAATTGGCTGCATGAACGAACCAAACTTTCTCGACGAAGGATCGCGCGATGCGCCCACCGCGGTGTTGGCGCATGGCGCGGGCGCCGCGATGGACTCGGACTGGATGAACAGGATGTCCACCGAGCTCGTTGCGCGCGGGATGCGCTGCGTACGTTTCGAATTCCCGTACATGGCGAAGCGGCGCGCCGACGGAAAACGTAGAGGTCCAGATCGCCATCCCGTGCTCCTCGGGGCCTGGCGACAGGCAATCAAGAGGCTCGGCGACCCCAATCGCTTGATCATCGGCGGCAAGTCGATGGGCGGACGGATCGCGAGCATGGTGGCCGACGAGACCGGGGTGGCCGGGCTGGTGTGTATGGGCTATCCATTCCACCCACCGCGCTCACCGGAGAAGCTGCGCGTCGCGCATCTGCGCGAACTGCAAACGCCGACCTTGATCCTGCACGGTGAGCGCGACCCCTTCGGCTCGCCCGATGAGGTCGCCGGGTACGACCTGTCCGATGCCATTTCGGTGCATTGGGTCGGCGACGGTGACCACTCATTCAAACCGCGCGTACGATCGGGGCGGACTCTGCAGCAGAACATGTCCGAAGCAGCGGACGAGCTCGCCGCCTTCGCGAAGCGAGTTATGGCTACCTAGCGGCTCTCGATCTCGGAGAGCAGTTGGAGGGCGCCCATCAGGTCGGGCTGATCATCCAGCACGGAAATCATGGGATCGCCCTTCATTCGAGTCAGGCGCCGCGGCACGGTCTTGATCGTGAACTTGTGCATGTCGAGCCGGGCGTTGACCTCTCGCCAACGGAGCGGCGTGGAAACCGTGGCGCCAGCAAATGGGCGCACGCAAAGCGGTGACACAAGCAACTTGCCGGGGCCGTTCTGCACCGCGTCGATGTACACGCGGTCGCCGCGTGAATGCAAAGACCGATTGACCGTCGCGAGTTCGGGATAACGCCGCGAGACAATCAGCGCGAGCAGGTCGGCAATCATGCGCCCGTGTTCGTAGCTCACCTGGCCGCCCAACGGCACGAGCACATGCATCCCGGTCTTCCCCGAGGTCTTGGCGTAGCAGGGAATGCCGATCGAGTCGCAGAGTTCCTTCACAGCCTTGGCGACCTTCACGACGTCGCCGAAGGGCGCCTCCTTGGGATCGAGATCAAGGATGGTCCAGTCGGGGCGATCGATCGATGCGAGTCGACTCGACCACAGGTGCAGTGGGATGGCGGCAGCGTTGGCCATGTAGACCAGCGCCTCGGCATCCTCGACGATGAAGTAGTCGACGTCGCGCTCACCGGATTTCGAGTGGATGGTCTCCGTTCTGATCCACTCCGGCGTGAAATGCGGCGCGTGCTTCTGGAAGAACGATTTCCCCGAAATCCCATCCGGAAACCTGTCGAGCACCAGCGGCCGGTCTTCCAGGTACGGCAAGATCGACGGCGCCACCGCGCGGTAGTAGTCGATGAGATCGCCCTTCGTGTATCCGTCTTCCGGCCAGAACACTTTCTCCGGACGGGTGATCGAGGTCTGCCCTGCCACGGGAGAGGCCGACACGGGCTCGGGCTCCACCTCCTCGGGCTCCGGCCGCAGCGCGGCAGCATGCTGAAGACCGGGCTGTTCTACGTCGCATTCATGTGCGCGCTGGTCGGGAAGCATACGTTCGAAGACCGGATGCCGAAGCAGCCCTTCGGCCGTGACCTCTTTGAATCGCACCAGACAACACAATTCCGGGCGCGACCAATGGGTGTCGTCCGGTTTGGGAAGGTTGGCGTATCGTGCCGACCGTCGTTCTGGAACCTCGATGGCCGGTGCATCCACGCGCAGTGCTTCGAGCTTCCCGACCAGCTCTTCGATCTGCCGCTCGCGCAACCCTGTGCCCACCCGGCCCACGTACACAAGACCGCTGGACGCCTGTACCCCGAGCAGGAGCGCGCCCAACGCGGCACGAGAGCCCTTCCCCGTTGCCCAGCCGACGATTGGAAACGCGGCACGCCGATCTGCGCGCATCTTGAGCCAGTGATCCGACCGACCGCCGCGATAGGCGGCGTCGGCCCTCTTGGCCATGATGCCTTCGAGGCCCATCTTGCGGACCTGTTCGAACATCTCGGTGCCGCGTTCGGGGATGTGTTCGGCCACCCGTACCGGGCCACGGGTTGGCAACGCCTTCGTCAGGATCTCCTTGCGCGTGCTGAACGGTAGGCCCCGTAGGTCGAAGCCATCGAGTTCGAGCAGGTCGAATACGTAGTAGCTCGCTGGATGCTCGAAAGCGGCAGCTACGATCTCGGTCTCGCGCGACAGGCGGGCCCGGCGCGCCAGGCGGCCGAAGTCCGGGCGGCCGTCCTCTCCCATGACGACGACTTCACCATCGCAGACCAGCGAGTCGAAGGGCAGCCCTCTCAATGCCGGCGTGATTTCCGGGTAGAGATCCGTCGCGTCGCCGCCGTTGCGATACCGCAGATAGGGCTCACGAGCGTCCACACCGGCAATCATCCGGTAGCCGTCGTACTTCAGCTCGAACACCCAGCCCTTGCGCGAAAACGGCTGCTCGGCAGTCCGAGCGAGCATGATCTCGACGCTCGACGCATTGATCTGCCCGCGCGGAGCCTTCTTCGCCTTCAACTTCTTATGCAAATCCGCGGCTGGCGACTCCCCCGCCCCCAGTTGCTCTACGGTGAGCCCCGAGTAGACCGACTCGGGCGGGAGTTCGGCTTCGTCACCAGAACGGGCGTGGCCGTCTACCTTCTTGATGAGCAACCATTCTTTCGGATTCCGTTTCGTACGGATCAAGGTCCAGCGGCCGCGCAACTTGTGCCCGTAGAGGTCGAACAGAAGCTTGTTCTCGCCCGTCTGGTCGTCCTCGCGCTGTACCCATCGGCCGCGATCCCAGACGATCATCGGGCCGGCCCCGTAGTTGTCTTCCGGGATCACGTCTTCGAAATCCAGATACTCAACCGGATGGTCCTCGGTCTGCACCGCGAGCCGCTTTTCCTGCGGATCGAGCGAAGGCCCATTCGGCACGGCCCAGCATCGCAGCACTCCGTCCATCTCGAGCCGAAGGTCATAGTGACGCCGTGTGGCTTCGTGCAGCTGCACCACGAAGTGGCCCGGTCGACGCAGTCCCCCATCGAAGGGCTCCGGCGTGACCGTCGGCCAGCGCTTCGATCGGTACTCAGCTAGGCGAGAGTGACCGTCTTTGTCATTCGCTGACATCAGATATCCGATGCTATATTCAAGGAATGGCACCAAGAGCAATGGCAACCGGGACGATTTCCTTCGGCCTCGTCGCGATCTCTGTCCGGCTGTATTCAACCACGGTCACGGGCGCGAGGATCGGGATGAACTGGATCAATCCAGCCACCGGGTCGAGGGTCAAGATGAAGCACTGGGACCCGACCACGGAGGAACTCGTCGAACGCGAAAACCTCGTGAAGGGGTACGAGTTCGCCAAAGGGCAGTTCGTGATCTTCTCGGAAGAGGAGCTTGAGGAGATCATCTTCAAGGCGACGCACTCGATCGACATCAAGGAGTTCGTCCCTCTCGAACAGGTCGATCCGATCCACTTCGACAAGGCCTACTACCTGGGCTCGAACACCGGTGGCGAACGCCCCTATCAGCTTCTGGCCAAAGTCATGCGAGAGAAGCAACGCGCGGCGATCGCGATGTACGCGGCGCGCGGCAAGAACTACCTCGTTCTCCTGCGGCCGTTCCAGGACGGCCTGATGATGCAGCAATTGCGCTACGCCAATGAGATCCGCGCATTCGAAGATATCGAGATCGGCGAGGCAGACATAGACAAGGCCGAACTCGCGCTTGCCGAACAGATCGTCGACCAGATCTCCAACGACAACTTCGAGCCCGAGCAGTACCGCGATACCGCACGCGAGCGGCTCGAAGAGATCATCGCCAAGAAGATCGAAGGTCAGGAGATCACAGCGGCTCCCGAGGAGGAGACCGAGGGCCAGATCATCGATCTGATGGAGGCGCTCAAGAGCAGCCTTGCCGAGAGCGCCGACGAGAAGCCGGCCCGGAAGGCCGCCCGCCGAAAGAGTTCGACCGCGAAGAAGACCACCAAGGCCAAGGCGAAAGCCAAGGCCAAGTAGAGCAACAGCCATCGCTACTCAGGACGCGGTGACCGACGGCTACAGCACCGGCGACGTCACACGGATGCTCGATCTGGCGCCGGCAAGAGTGCGTCGCTTGGCGGCGGCCGGCCTCGTGGCCCCCAAGCGGGGTGAGAGTGGCGAGTACTCCTTCGACTTCGTCGACCTCGTCGTGCTGCGCACCGCTCGCGATCTCCTGCAAGACGGCGTCCCGTTCGCGCATGTGCGACGCGCTCTGCAGCGTCTCCGCGACAACCTGCCCGATGATCGCTCACTCACAGAACTCCGCATCGGGACCGCCAACAATCGCGTCGTGGTCCGCGAAGAGCAATCCGTATGGGAGGCGGAAACACGTCAACTCCTGCTGGACTTCGAGATCTACGAGCTCGCGGATGCGCTGCCCCCCCTGCTCGATCCACGGCCGACCCCGCCGCCACCCGAGGTTCTTGACGCCGGCGACTGGTACGACCTGGGTTGCGAACTCGAACCCACGTCGGCTGAAGAAGCAGCCGCGGCCTACCGGCGGGCGATCGCGGCGGATCCCGACCACGTCGACGCTCACGTGAACCTGGGCCGCTTGATGCACGAGGCGGAAGATCTCGAGACCGCCGAGATGCACTACCGCCGGGCGCTTGAGCTTCGATCCTCCGACCTCACTGCCCGGTTCAACCTGGGCGTCGCCCTGGAAGACCTGGGTCGACTTCCGGAGGCACGCAACGCGTATCGCGAAACGGTCCTGGCCGATCCGAATCACGCCGACGCGCACTACAACCTGGCCGGCGTCTTCGAACGGCTGGGCCAGCGCAATCGCGCCGTGAAACATCTCCAGGCGTATCGACGGCTGGTAGCCGCCGGATGGGAATCGGACGAGCGCTCGCCCTGAGCGATGCCTACGCGCGCTACTGCTGCTGCTCCTGTTCGGGCTCCCGCGCGAGGGCACGGAAGTACTCCTCGACCAGATCGCGATAACCCTCGGGCACCCGATCCGAGCCCGCGAGCTGAGGCCGTTCGTCACTGGCCGCATCCGCCACTCGGCGCAGCCAGAACTCGAACAACTTCAGACCATCGATCACGTCGTCCCGCAGCTGATCAATGCCTCGGGCCGTGCCGTCGAAATCCGCCTGGTAGTCACGCATCGACGCAATGACCTCGTCGAGATCGGTCACCTGAATACCCTCTTCGGCGAGAGCGTCGCGGAGTTCCTCGGCGTCGCTCAATCGCTCGTCGAACTCGCGCCCAAGTTGACGCGCACCCGGCGGTCCGGAGCCTCCGCCGCCGAGACGACCACCATTGGGGCGCTGTCCGGCGCCTTGCGGTGAAGCCTGCTGACCGCCCGGGCCACCCTGGCCCTGTTCGCCCTCACCTTGCTGGCCTTCTCCCTGTTGACCCTCCGAGTCTCCGGCCTGGCCCTCACCCGGCTCCTGGCCGGCCTGCTCGCCGGGCCCCTGCCCTGCTTCACGAGCCCGCTCTTCAAAGGACTCGAGGCGTTGGACGAGATCGCGAGTATCGTCCAGAGCAGCCCCCAGACGTTGCTCCTCGGGCACCTCTACTGCGTCCTCGGCGGCGGCAAGTCGTTCTTCGAGACGATCAAGGTCGGCGCTGATCTCATCCTCAAAGCCCGCCGCATAACGCGGGTCGCGCTCCTGCACGACGCCCTTTGAATATCGAACCTTGTCGGCGAGCTTGCTGTCTCGCATCCACTCGGCAGCCTCCTGCAGTGCCCGCGACGCACGCATCTGCTCGCCGCGTGACTCGCGCGCCATGTCGTCAAACTGCGCCTCCAGATCCTGGATATCGCGCGCCAGGGAGTCCTTGCGGTCCAGCAGATCGTCGATCCGTTCCCCGGTTCGTCCACCGCTCTCGCCTAACCGATCAACCTCGCGTTCGATCTGCTCCTGCGCTTGTCGCATCTCGGCCAGACTCTCGCGCGCCTGGTCCAGGTCGCGGCCTAGACGATCCTCGCGCATGTCATCGAGAAGCCGCCGCGCATTTTGCAACTCGTTGAGGGCGCGCGTCCCCTCGGCAGCGCCCTGCTGACCACTCTGGCCCGCTGCTCGACGCATTGAATCAGCGGCCTGCTGAAGTCGATTGGCAGCGTCCTGTAGATCGGGACGCGAGTTCTGCCGCGCGAGCCGCTCGAGTTCACGTGCGAGCTCCTCGGCCTGATCGGCCATCTCGCGCTGGGATGCGTTTCGACCTGCACCGCCACCCGCCTGCGGGTTGGCGCGCTGGCGTTCGATCTCCTGTTGCTGCCGTCGAGCCAGTTCCTTCAGTCGCTGGGTCGCCTCGTCTACCGCGTCGTCGGCCTGCTCTTGCTGGCCGCGCCGGACCGACTCGTACTGGTTCTCCAACTCATCCATTTCGAGATCAAACATGTCGGCGATCGACTCCATGTCACCGCCGCCACCACCACCACCGCCACCCTGCTGCTGTTGCTGCACCTGCATTTCACGGAAAAGAGCCTCGAAGCGCTGCAGCGAGCGTAGCGCCATGTTCTCTGCCCGCAGCGCGTCCGTGAGCCTGTCGGCGCGCAGCGCAGTTGACGCCTCCCCGAGGGCGTCCGATGCGTTCTCGAGGTCGGCGACTCCCCTGGCGGACTCCTCGGGGTCGCCGGTGCCGGTGAAGCTGGCGGCAGCCTCGCGCACGCGATCGCGCAGCTGGTCCTCGGTCGTGGCAAGAAAGTCGAGGCTTTCGGCACGCGTAGTCACCGTTCGGGACGGCCCCGACACACCCGGCCGCGGTCCTCCGTCGAGCGAGCCGTCGCGCTGGATCTTGAAGGTGGCTGACACAACCAGCCGCTGCTGCTCGGCAAGACCCAACGGCGGAGCACCACCGCCGCCACCACCGCCACCAGAGTCGGCCTGGCGATATTCGAGCTCGAACGGCCGGATCTCGACGAAGTAGATGTCCGAAACGGTCTTCTGCGGGCCCTGGTACTCGCGGTTGTCGCGGGCCTCGGCCCAGTACGCGATGAAATCGCCGGGCTCGAAGTCGTACTCCTCCAGATAGAACGTGTAGGCGCCCATGTGGTCCTTCCGGGGCTCGCCGTTCGGCGCGTCCGCAGGGAAGAGACTCACACGCTCCTCATCACCGCCGTTCACGGTCCACACGAGGTCCATTCCCGTCAGACCGAAATCGTCCTCGACGGTGACTTCGGTGAACACCTCCTCGACCGCGGTAGCGTCGATGTCACGCCCGGGGCGCTCCACCTGAACAAGCGGCGGCTGGTCGCTCAGCACCTCGATCAGATAGTCCGATGATGCATCGATCCATTCGCCACCCGGCGTCTGCAACTCCACCCTGTAGAAACCGGCCTCCGCAACCTCGAGCTCGCCGACGAACTCGTCGTTGACAAGATCGAGGTCAATGACCTGGTCCTCGACGGATTCATCGAGCCCCTCGACCACAACACGCCCACCGGGTACGGCGACCGTGGGAGAAACCGACAGTTGCGCTCGAGTGCCTGCTAGAGCGGCGATATCGCCGCCATCCTCGATAGTCTGCGGCGACAGTCCGCTGTACTCCGGGAACCGCGATTCCAGATCGATACTCGCAACGTGCGGCTGATCGACGACCGTGAGTCGATGGACCTCGGAGCGCACAGCAGACGCTTCCACGAAGTACTCCACGTCGCCGTCAATGCGAAACAGCAAGACTTCGTGGCGGCCCGTCTCGACGTTGGCTGCCATGGATTCTCGTTGCCAGTCGGCGTCGCCGATACGGTACGAGACCTCGACCATGTCGGCGGTGAACCCGACGAGTCCTGCGCTGATGACCTGATCGCTACCGCGTGCCACATCCATGGTGCCCGGCATCACGCTCACCGAGTACGGTGTCTCGACCTCTGCGCCAGCGAAGGGTCGGAAGAGCGCGGGCAAGCCGTGCTGAAGGAAGGTTGGATTCACGAAGAGCAACGCGGCGACGGTGACGGCGGCCGCGCCGAAGTAGGCGGCAACCCGCTTCAGCTCGACGGCCTCCACGTCCTTGCCGTAGTCGATCTCCCGCCCCCGACGGACGGCATCCTCCACCAACTTGCCAACGAAGCGCTCGGAGACGGTGTCCGGTATCTCCTGTCCCTTGAGAGCGCCGAATTCCACGGCGGACAGCAACGCCGCTCTTAGCTCAGTGTTCTCTTCCGCGTAGAGGGCCACCTGCCGATCGGTGACCCGGCGTGACAGCGGCCGGATGACGAACCGATACGCGCAATACGCCAGGGCGCCGTAGGTCAGCAGACCCAGGGCGAGGACCGCCCAACGCTGGAATCCCACCGCACTCACAGCCCACGATGCAGCGGACACCGTGAGGAGCGCCGTGACGAGCAACAGGGCCAGGCCGCGCAGTGCCACCTTCAGCCGCCACCGCCACCGCACCCGCCGCAGGATTGCCTGCAGGCGTCGGTACTCGAACGACTCCATGGTGCTGAGCTTGCGAACCGGCGCGCGTCTCATCGTTCAGTCCCGGGGGAAGTGTCGGGTTCCGCAGAACCCCAGCTTGCACGAGAGGATAGGCGATTGGAAAGGGCTGTCTCTGCCAGAAGCATGATCATGGCCACTACGACGAGGTACCACCAGAGCGACTGCCCGGCCTCGATCGCCGTCGGATCGGGCGTTGCCGCCTCTTCACCGTCGATCGCCGCACCGCTGTTCCAGGCCACCGAAGCGAGCAACTCCTCCGGGTCCATCGCAGTCAAATCCGCTTCGGCGCGCGCGAGATTCACCGCTCGATCGGCGACGATTCCCGGCTCTTCCTCCTCGCGATAGAAACCGGGCGCGCGGCTGGCCGTGGCGTCAAACCAAGCGTCGGCCTCTCGGTAGCCCGCGCCGTACTTGACCAACTCATGCATCACCGGGACGAAGATCGGCTGGAGCGGCAGATCGGTCCAGAAGGTGTCGAGCGAACTGTTCCAGAGAATGACTCGCCCCTCGCCACGCGCGATCGATAGCACGGCTGGACTGGAGTCATCGAAGCGGGCCAGAACACCTTCGGACGGCTCCGGCGCGATGCTCCGATAACGATAGAACCTCGCACCGGACAGATCCCCAGCCTCTGGGTTCCGGTAGGCCTCGAACACTGGATGCGCTGTATCGACGAACCCGAGTGTTGCTCCGAGATCACCGGACCGATCAACAATCGGTCCGACTTCGAACGGCAGCAGCGGATGGGCGCCCGCTGACGCCAGCTCCGCTACGCCGAGAACTACTCCCCCACCGCTCTCGACGAAATCACCCAGAGCGGTCGCGGTGCCGGTGTCGAGGTCGCCCGCATCGTTGAGAATCACGAGATCGGTGTCAGCCAGGTCCGCCAGGCGGAGATCCCGAAGTACTTGGCGATCCACCTCAAACGCCGGGCGCGTCCCCACGGAGAGCGCGCGTGCCACATACAGGGAGTCGTCGCCGCCTGACGTTGGGTTGTCCAGCAGCAGCACGCGCAGCGTCTCGCCCTGCGACGCGACCGCACGAAAGACGTCATCACCTGCCAACGCGTCCGGATCGATCTGCACTTCAATGCGGCGATCAACATCAGCAGGAACCGGATCGAAGTCGACCCTGGCGGCGCCGGCTGCTGGTAGCAGAGCGGGACGCCGCTGGACCTCTTCCCCGTCGACGAGGAGACGCGCTGGCACTGTGAGCGCTTCCGTTCCGGCCTGGCGCGTCAGCCGCGCACTCACTGCGAGTTCCGGGCCAGCCTCGCCCGCAGAGCGCGTCAGGTTCAGCGCGGCGATCCCCGCGTTCGGTGTCGCGCCCTGCACCACGTTCACCGGACGCATCGCCGTGCCCTCCGGAAGACGAACCTCAAGTTCACTCTGCTTGCCCGTGCGCTGGAAATCAGAAACCAGGACGAGTTCCCGCGCCGGCAGAGTGCTGGCGTCCAGCACTCTCGCGGCGGCCCGAATCGCTGCGCCGTAGGAGGTCGCCAGGTGGCCCGGCTGCAGGCCCGCCAACAATCCATCCGGAACGGCGGCCGCGGCGCCCGATTCAATGAGCACCTCGGCCCCCTCGTCGAAGGCAATCAGTGTCACTCGATCGCCCCCCCCGAGGTCGGCGAGCTCTGTGCGAACCGCGTCCATAGCCGCATCCCAGTGGCCCTCGTAGCCCATGCTCCAGCTCCTATCGAGGAGCACCACCACCTCGCGGGCACCCCGGCCAGCAGAAGTCGCGACGGAGTCGCCGAAGAACGGGCGGGCGAAAGCAAGCACGAGGAGCAGAATGGCCAGGCACCGCATCGCGAACAGCAGCCGGTGACGCAGTTGCTGGCGCTGGACGGCGCGATATGGAATTCGCTCGATAAACATCAACGACGGGAACTCGACCGTGTCGGTCTTCGGCCTGTTCCGCAGATGGACCCAGATCGGCAGCCCAATCGCCAGAGCGCCGGCGAGAAACGCGGGAACAAGGAAGGCGAGACTCATATCAACGCACCCTCGTCAGACGATGGCGCATCGACATGTAGGCGAACAATGCGTGATCAAGCGGCTGCGAGGTGTCGAACAGCTCGTAGTCGATGCGCCGGGGCCCGAGCTCCGCACGCAGGGTGGCGATGTGTTCGGCGACCATCTCGCGGTAGCGATCTCGCAGGCGGTCCGGCAGCACGGGCACCGCGGCGTCCGTCTCCATGTCGACGTAGTTCGCCGCCTCATCGAAGTCGAAGTCGATCTCGGCCCGGTCTAGCACATGAAAGACGATCAGATCGTGGCCCCGGTAGCCGAGCCGCTGGACGGCCTCCAATACTGCTTCGGGGGGCTCGTAGAGGTCGGAGATGAGCACCATGATGCCGCGCCGTCGGTACGCGTCCGTGACCTTCCACAGTGGACGCTCCAGTGCACTGTTGCCGGTCGGTTCGACACGGTCGAGTGTGTGCAGCACCTGGTCCAGATGTTTGGCCGACGGCGGGATGTAGTCGACCACGTCGTCGTTGAACGTCACCAACCCGATACGATCGCGCTGCTTGCCGGTGAAGTACGCGAGGCACGCCGCCATGTAGCGGGCGTAGTCAATCTTCGGAATGCCCGCCTTCCCGAACGCCATCGACCGTGAAATGTCGAGCAACACCGTGAAGTTCGAGTTCGAGTCAGCCTCGAACTGCTTGATGTAGAAGCGATCTGTTCGACCGAACACCTTCCAGTCGATCAGTCGGATGTCGTCCCCCGGCAAGTACTGGCGATGCTCCGCGAAGTCCACGGAGAGGCCGCGATACGGCGACCGATGTAGACCACCGATGAAACCTTCGACCACCGTACGGGCGAGGAAGTCGAGTCGGTCGATTCGCGCGAGCACACGCGGATCGATAAATCGGGCTCCCGGTCGGGACTCGGTTGCGGAACGTACAGCCACTGAGGTTCCTACATCTGCGAGCCGACAGGGGAAACCGCATCCACGATGCGGCCGATCACGTCTGCCGAGCTCACACTCTCCGATTCAGCATGGAAGTTGGTGAGCACGCGGTGTCGCAGCACCGGCAGGGCGAGCTCGCGGATGTCATCGAAATCGACCGCGTAGCGGCCGCTCAGCAAAGCCCGCGCCTTCGCGCCCAGGACGAGGTACTGCGCAGCACGAACCGACGCGCCGTATTCGATCCAACGAGTCACGAATTCGGGCGCGTCGTCCCCGGGTCGGGTCGAGCGCACGAGGTCTACGGCGAACTGGAGAACAGGATCGGCAACCGGCACACGTCGGATCAACCGCTGGAACGCGATCATCTCCTCGGCGGAAACAACTGCTTCGAGCTCCGAAGAACCATCCGACGTCGTAGCGCGAACGACCGCCATCTCCTCGTCCAGAGGCAGGTGCTCGATGATGATGTCGAACATGAAACGGTCGAGCTGTGCTTCCGGCAACGGATAGGTACCTTCGAGCTCGATCGGATTCTGGGTGGCGAACACGTAGAACGGCTGGGGCAGGTCGTAGGTCTCGCCCTGCACCGTGACGCGGTGCTCTTGCATCGCTTCCAGGAGCGCCGCCTGAGTCTTGGGTGGCGTTCGGTTGATCTCATCGGCGAGCACGACGTTCGCGAAGACAGGACCGTGCTGAAACACCAGCTTCCGTCGCCCGGTGTCCGGGTCTTCCTGGACGAGGTCGGTCCCAGTGATATCCGATGGCATGAGGTCCGGGGTGAACTGGATCCGCGAGAAATCGAGATGCAGCACCTGCGCAACCGTCTGCACGAGCAGAGTTTTGGCCAGTCCCGGCACACCCGTGATGATGCTATTGCCGCCGACCATCAACGACATCAAGACCTGCTCCACGACCAGGTCCTGACCAATGATCCGCTTCCTGGTTTGCTCGAGAATCGCTTCCCGCGCGGTTCGCAGGCGCTCCGCCAGCTCAACGTCGTCGGCCTCGGCCAGCTCCGCAGCCTCGGTAGCGGCCGAGTCGGGCGCTGGTCCCGGAATCTCCGACGCCGCGCCAGCGTCGTCGCCCGCTGCTGCGGACTGCGCCGGCACGACCTCGTCGTTGTCCTGAATCTCGTGTTCGTTCTGCTCTTCCATCTTCGTCCTTGGAGGGAGGGACAGCGAAACTCCGCGTCAGCGCAGCATCGAGTACATGACGTAGTTGACGCCGAGCTTGAAGGCGTCGTTTTCCAGATCGATCAAGATGTATTGCGAGCCGGCGAACTCCCAGAACTCGCCGATGTCGTTGTCGTAGTTAGCGATCATCATCAGCCGTTTGGTCGGATCGTTGTCTTCGAACAGCCCGAAGTAGCGTGGCATGCCACCCCCTTGGGCCCGGTACGGGCTACCGAATGACAGGTCGTCGAGCTCGAAGAACGCATTGAAGACCGGATGCGTGCTGTTGATCTCGATGAACCGCAGCTCCGGAAAGACCTTCGCCATCTCGGTCTCGAAGTTGAACCAGTGCCAGCCGGTGAAGTCGTCGACGACCACGAAGCCGCCCTTGAGCATGTAATCCCGAAGGTTGCCCGCTTCCGAATCGCTCAGCTGCATGAAGCCCACTTCGCACAGATATGTCCATGGGAAGCGGAATAGCTCCGGATCGTCTAGCCCGTAGATGTTGCTGCCGGCGACCTGGACCTCGGCCCCGGTCACGGCGCCCAGGATCTCGGGCAGCCGCCGATCCGCCCGCGGATAGTCGTGGTTCCATTTCAGGTCGAGGCCCCAGGCGTGCTGCCGACTGCCTCCCCAACTCGTGGGGCTGAACTTCACCCGAGCGAATGTGAATCGTCCGTCGTAGCCGATGTTCTCGTAGTCGACGTCCGGCGTCGGACCCGAGTTGGATGAAAAGCCACGCCCGCGCCAGCCCCGCTGCGGCGCCGCCCACGCCGCCGCGCTGATCAATGCCAACGTGATCCCGACAAGCACCAGCCGACGAGCAGTGCGGCGTGAACCTAGGCCGATCATGTATCACCCCGTCGGGCACGCAGGTCGAGCAAGAGTTGCTGGGCTGCCTCAAAAGAAGGTGCGATCTCCAGAGCTCCCAGCACCGCGCGCCGCGCCGCGGACAGATCACCATGCTCGGAATAGGCTCGTGCCAGTTCGTATTGCGCCTCCGCGCGATCGGTAGGGTTCAACCCCAGCAGAGCTCGCCGTGCCCGCACCACACCGCTCCAGTTGGCAGTCTCCTCATGCAGCCTGGCCGCATCGGCCAATGCATCCGGGAGATCGAGGTCGATCGTGAACACGGTTTCGAGGGTCGCCGCAGCATCCGCGGGCCGGCCAGTCTGTTCGAGCAACTCGGCGAGCCACAACCGCGCGTCGAGGTGCTTGTCGGACTGATTCACAAGAGTTTGCAACGACTCGATAGCGAGTCGCTCTGCGCCACGCTCCGACCGTATTCGGGCCAGACCGAGATGTGGGCTGTCCGTGCCGGCGTATTCCGGGAAGAGCGCCGCGGCGCGCTCCAGATAGGGCTCCGCCTCGTCCAATCGCCCCTCGACCAACAGGCTGTTCCCCACTTGCAGGTGTGCCACCAGGTCATTCGGATCGGCCGTGGCGCGTTCCTGAAGTCCATCGAATGTCATCTCGGTTCGAGCGCCGGACTCCGGGTCCGGTGCCGCAACTGCGAGCTGCGGTCGCAGCGCTTCGATGGGGCCCGCGAATCGACGCCTGACGTACTCATCAAAAGTTTCATCGATGCGCGCGAGGTCCCACTCGGTGACCTGCTCGAAGGCCTCCGCGTCATCCGCCCCCTCGCCGTACGCGCGAAGCAAGCGCGGGATCACCTCGAACCCGAACTCCTCTTCGATGAACTCGTGCACCAGCGAAGCCTGAACATACGAGTGCCCCAGGTGCGCCGGGTAGCGCGGCCTGAAGAATCCCTCGTTGATTCGGCTCACCGGCAGGAGGTTCCCTCTCAGATAGGCCATCAGAAAACTGGGGTCGACATGCTCGCCCCATCCCGGGCGGGCGCGATGTTCCTCGTATACGGACAGGCCCTCGGTGAACCACCGTGGCACGCGACTCGAACTCACGCCCATCGCGATCACGTGAGCAATCTCGTGCCACAGCGTCGAGCCCCAGTTGAACTCGCCCAGCCCCGCAACACCTGGCGCGTCGACAGCGATCACCGGCCCGAACGCGACGCCAAGCGCCCCCAGACCCGCGAGCCCCACGGTGCGCACAGAGAAGTCGGCGTGGCGTTCGAACACCTCGATCCTGATCGGTTCAGGCGGCGCATAGCCGTACTTGGTGGTGAGTTCGGTCCAGGCCTGCTCGGCGACCTCTTCCAGGTATGGCGCGGTCAGGCCGGCGCGATCGGCTCGAAGGAACAACTCGAAGTTGTCGGTTTCGACCACGCGATAGTCCACGAACGTATCCAGCAGATCGAGCGTGTTCTTGTACCAGACGTTGAAGGGATCGCCCGCGAACGCGCGCTCGAGACTGGCGCGCCCCTCTTCGATCTCGCCAATCCTCAGCTGGTTCATCCCCAGCGTGCCCCATGCCTGCGATGAACCAGGGTCGATCTCGGTACCAGCCGTGGCGATCTCCACGGCCTCTGCGTATAGACGGTTCTGCGCCGCTTGCTCGGCCACCGTCACCAGCAAGAGCGCAGACGATGGATCCTGCAGCTGCACCTCAGCCCGGGTGCTCGCGTAGGCGTCATCGTCTCCACTGAGATACTGCACGGCCGCAGAGAGCGAACGCGCCGCGATGTCACGGGCGTTCACGGCGAGCGCCTGACGCGCAGCCTCGGCTGCCTCGGCGCGATTCCCGGTAGACAGCAACATCGTTCCGCGGTGCACAAGGGCCGGCACGAGTCTCGGGTTCAGCTCGAGTGCCCGCTCGACCGCGGCCATCGAATCGCCGCTGCCCTCGAACTGGAGTCGCCGCGACTCCGCCAGGTGCGCCCGGGCCCACTGGCCGTCAAGCGTCAGGGCGTCACCGATCAGGCCGCCAGCCTCGGTGGAGTCGTACTTGTCCAGAAAGAGCTCACCGAGCCAAAGTCGAGGCGCGGGGTCATTGGGGTCGGCGGTGATCGCCTCGTCAAAGGCCCTTACCGCGTCATGAAAGAGCTGCGGGTCCGCGAGTCCGAGGTAGGTGCACGCACGCCCCACCGCGACGAGATCCGCCGCCGTGCGCGCCTGCCCCTGGTTGTACACGTCGATAAAGCCGTCGAATCGCTGGTGTGCCTCGGCACGATCGCCACGCTCGAAGGCCGCGATCGCCAGGTGCAGTCGGGCCGTGAGGCTGTCCGTCGCCCCAGCAACCACGGCCCGCTCGAAGGCCGCCACCGCTTCCGTGCGCCGGCCGACGACGTAATAGGCCTCACCCAGCGCCGTCAGGGCTTCGATAGCGTCATCATGCCCGGATTCGATGAATGCCTCGCCCGCGGCAATCGCAGCTGCGTAGTCGCCAGTCCGGCTATGAGCTGCAAGGAGGCCGCGCACATCATCGCCGTCAGCAGTTCCGCGGCGCACGAGGCCTTCCCACAGGTCAACGGCTTCGGCGTAGCGACCAGACAACAGAGCGGTGCGCGGTTCCGACTGCGCCGACACAGGCAAAGCCACACAAGCGAGCAGAGCGAATGCCGCGGCGGACCGCCACCTCATGGAAGACTCTCGCGCGCACGAATCTGCTGATCGAGTTCCGCGATCTCGAGCAGAAGTTCCTCGAGTTGGTCGAAGTAGGCGTCTTCGTCGAGATCGTCCTTGCTGCCCCGCAGCACGTCGAGCCGATCCTGAGCGGCAGCCCGTACTGTGATCAGCCGCGCGAGCTCAGGGTCGCCCGCACTGTCGACGGCCGCTGCCGCTGCGAGTCCACCCAGGGTCATCCGGGATGCCAGCAAACCATCGGCGTTCGACCCATCGTCGGCCGGATCCAGCGGCCAACGCGAGGGCTCGGCGTCCCCATCGTCGTCCAGCATGGCGTGCTCTGGCTGTAGGCGGCCCTCGTTCTCGTAGAAACGGTCTACTTCCTGTGACGCGTAGACGAAGGCCTCGCGGACCGAGACGACGGAGTCCTTGTCGAGGTCGGCGCTCCCCTCCGCGAAAGCATCCACGAAGTAGCCGCCGAAACGGGGTTCCTCTCGTTCACGCAAGTTTCCGGTCGCCGTGATGACTACGCGACCCGGCCTCGCCAATGTCAAGAATCCAGCGGACGCGCTTGATGTGTTCACGAAAACGACACGCCGCTCACCGAGCTTCGCCAGCTCGGTTTCGAAGGTTGCTGGTCCGACGTCAGGTCCCGGGATGTTGAACGTCCCCGGCGGCTCCTGCCCGCTGCCATGACCGAACAGCACCACCGCAACAGTGGCGTCGCTGGCCGCGTCACGTCCGATCCGGTCGAAGGCCGCGGTGATTCCGGCGGCATCGGATCTTGCCGTCGCCCCTTCGACATCCGTGGGCCGTTCGGCCAGATAGATCACCCGACTCGTGTCGATATGCTGATCCTGAGTCGCAGCAGCGATCAGGGTCTGGGCGCGACCGTCGAATGTCGCTCGATGCTCCGCGTCGCCGCCCACCCCACAGATCACGACGAGCCAAGCCTCGGTGGCGTACGCAGGTGACGGGACACTCAGAATAAGGCCGGCAAGAAGAGCCGCCCGCATCATGCCAGCCTCCGCAGTTTCCGAACGGTCCACTCGGAACCGACGAGGCCGACGAACAGGAAGAAGAAGAGCGGCATGTCCCACAGGTCCAACACTTCCGTAACCGTCGTGCCGCCCTCGGTGAAGGTGATGTCACCGGGAAGTTCGTCAACATTGGCTGCGGTGTAGAAGCGCCCGCCGGATTCTTCGGCCACCCGAGCGAGGAGCTCGCGGTTCATCTCTGCCCCGAAGAACTCCTGCGTGAGCTCCGCCGCCTGACCGGTGACGACATCCGAGCCAAGATCGGCATCGCGTCCTACCGCCGTTACGTCGACCTGATAGAAGCCCTCAGCGGCTGCCGTGAAGCTCGCCTCGTAGCGCCCGTCGACGTCGACCGTCCAGGCAAGGTCGAGGATCTCCTCGCGACCATCGGGACCCGCCACGGTGGCCGCGACGTCCGCGTCATTCACCGCCAGATAAGTGTCATCGAAAACATCAACTTGCACGGTTACGGTCTCGCCGGCAGCGAAGCGGTCGCGGTCGAGTTGAGCGCGCACCTGCCCGGCCACGTCCGCCACGAGCCAGCGCAGCATCTGGCGCCAGAAGTTCTCGTGGGTCATGTCGTCCAACGGCATGTCGTAGTGCATCTGCCACTGCCACGTGTCGGCGGCCGTAAGGGCGATGGACTTGCCGGCCCCGTAGCGCTGATAGGCGAGCATCACCTGCGGGTCTGTGAGCGTTTCGCTGGTGCCTTCGAGAAGAATCGCCGCGCCGGGTTTCGCACGCGTCACGCGATTGACGGCCAGCAGCGGTGGCATCGTCTCCCACCTCTCGGCGCTGGCCGCACTCGTCTCACCGAACTGGGTCACTGGATGGGTCCGGCCGAACAACGTCGGTGCCACCTGAAGCTCGCTGTGCCATGCCTCGGCCGCTGGCGGATCGAGAACCACTGGAAGGGTCTCAGCCACCGGGGTCCCCGCGTAGCCGCCTTCAGCGAAGGAGCGCCGGCCGCCCAGAGCGAGCAGGCCGCCGCCGCGCTGCGAAACAAAGTCGTCGATCATCTGCAGCTGGTCGCGGGTGAAGTAGTCGGCCTCGACACTCCCCAGAACGACAGCGCTGTAGCGATACAGCTCCTCACGCGTCTTCGGAAACCCGCCAAAGAGCTCATGCTCACCGCCGAAACGCTCATCCGGGTCGACGATCAAGCTCTGGAACTTATTGGGCGCGGACCGAACCAGAGTTGCCAGCGCGATGTTCCGATCATCATGCAGCGCACGACGAATGAACCCGACCTCGTGTCGCGGCTCGCCCTCGAAATACAGGATCCGGGCTTGCTCGTCGCGTACTGTGACGAGCGTTTCAAGCGCGTTGTTCTGGCACACCACCTCGCCTTCCGCAACGTCGATACGGAATGTCACGATCCGTGGCCCCGCCTCGTCGGCAACGAACCGGGCACGGACCACCGTGCTGTCACCGGATCGCGGTAACTCAACGTCCATCGTGCTCACGATGCGCCCGCCGTCCTCGACGTAGAGCTGAACTGTTTCGCCTTCGAACCCGCGCTGCCGGATCACCACGTCTGCGCCCACTGCGGCGTTCTGCATCACGTCGCGTGGCGCCTCGACACGAGACACCTCGATATCGCGAGCGAAGGTCTCTTCGCCGACGCCTACTGCGAACACGGGCACATCCGCCTGTCGCAACGCATTGAGCGTCTCCGTCAGGCTCTCGCTGTCGTTGTCGGCGCCATCGCTCAGCAAGACCAACCCGGAGAGCGGCAATCCGCCCAGCTCCTGCCTTCCGGCTTCGAGGGCCCCGGCAACATCCGTGCGCAGCCCGGAGAAACGCAATTCGGCCGCATCGTCGAGGCGGCGCGCCACGTCTGAGAATGAGAACAACCGCAGACGGAAACGCTCCTCAAGCTGGCCAATGAGTTCGGCGTTTTCGGGATTCAACCAGTTCGAGACCTGCTCGGCCCGGGTCGTGACGCCGCCATCCGCGATCTGCATGCTGCGGGAGTCGTCCACCAGTACGCCCACGAAGTTCTGCTGAGGCACTGCAGTCGCGACGACGAGTGACGGGCGCAGCAGCACCACGCACCCAAGAGCTACGACGGCCGCGCGCACGATCATCAAAGCGAGTCGGTGCCGCGGCGTGGAGTTCCCCTGCACCTGCCGGTACTGGCGCACAATCGGCACGGCCACGGCAACGAGCAGCGCAGCGGCCGCGAAGGACGCCGGGGTCGCGGCAAACACGAAGTCGCCACGCTCGAAGACGAACGGCTTGTACTTGAAGAAGAACTCAAACAGGGATTCGAATCCCATCAGTGGCTCATCGAGTAGAGGATCGCGTTGACGGCGAGTTGGTATGCGTAGTTGGAGTACTGCAGCGGGTAGAAGGGGTTGTCCACCCACTCCCACGCGTCGCCCAGGTCGGTATTCCAGTTGATCAGGACAAGCAGTCGCCCGTCATCATCGAATATGCCGCGAACGTAGGGCACATAACCATCCTGTTCGTACGTAGGACCACCGTTGACGATGCGAACGCTCGGCACCTGTTCGATGTAGTCAATGTCGTAGAACGTGTGGAACACGGGATGGTCGAGCGTCAGGTCGACAATCTCGTGGTCTGGAAGCACCCGACGGATCTCCATCTCGAAGTTGCGCCACTCGAACGACCCCCAGAAGTCGTCGATGAACAGAAACCCGCCAGCCATGAGATAGCGCCGCAAGGCCTCGACTTCTTCCGGCCGCATGTTCATGTAGCCCACTTCGAGCGCGTACAAGAACGGGTAGCGCAGCAATTCCGGATCGGTCAGCGTGACCGCGTTATCTCCCTGGTACGCGTCGACGTTCGTCAGTCGCCGCAATCCGAACACGAACTGCTGATCGGCCTTCGGATAGTCGATCGCCCAGGTGCCACGGCCCCAGTAGCCACCGTTGCTCGTGTAGATAGCTCGCGTGAAGTAGAACTCGTGCGGTAGCTCATCCCGAGATCGCAGCAACCCAGCTCGATCGAGAGCCTCGCGCATGTCGCCGATGCCGTCCTGCGGTACGGGGGTCCCTACGACAGGAAGGCCGGCCGCCATCGCGGCACCCAGCGAGAGCGCAGCAAGGCCCACCGCCGTGCTTCGAGCGAGAGCGCGGTTCTTCACGTGACCTTCCGGGGATGATCGTGACTCACCGGTCCGCCAGCCGGGCCGCCTCGGCGCTGCGAGGTCAAGAAACGCCGACGCCACACGAACGAGTCCAATCTGGCCAGACTAACAGTTTTTGACTCCAGCCTGCCGGGTGGTTATTGTTGCTGAGACTCAGTCGCAGCAGACCGGCGCGACCGCGTCCTTCCCTTACTGCCGACGCCGACGCTGACGCGCGCTCCCGCGCCCGAACGCACCGCGGACAGGATCGAACATGGGTCAGAGCACTCCAGAATCCGTCGCCCACCCGCACTTCGAATGGAAACACGTTGACTGGGTCCCGTTCACAGCGATCGCGATCCTGCACGCGGCCTGTCTGCTGGCCCCCTTCTTCTTCACCTGGGGCGCTCTCGCCGTTGGCGTGACCCTCTGGTGGCTCGCCGGCGGCATCGGCATCTGTCTCTGCTACCACCGCCTGCTGACGCACCGAAGCTTCAAGACGCCCAAGTGGTTCGAGTATTTCCTCACCGCCATGGGCTGCCTCAACCTTCAGGGTGGGCCGATCAAGTGGGTCGGCACCCATCGGATCCATCACAAGGAATCCGACACGGACCTCGACCCTCATTCGCCGAAGCACGGTTTCGACTGGGCGCACATGCTCTGGTGCGTCATCAACGATCCCCAGGGCCGCAATCTCCGCGACTACGCGCCTGACCTGCAGCGCGATCCGGTGATGGTGTGGCTCGACAAGTACTTCTGGGTCCCGCAGGTCGCACTCGGGTTTGCGCTCTACGCGATGGGCGGCTGGCCGTGGGTAATCTGGGGCGTCGCGGTGCGTACGGTCTTCACGTACCACGCCACGTGGTTCGTAAACTCGGCAAGCCACACCTGGGGCTACCGAAACTTCGACACGCGCGAGCTGTCGCGCAATCTGTGGTGGGTTTCGGTCCTCGCGTTCGGCGAGGGGTGGCACAACAACCATCACGCCTACCCGCGCTCGGCAGCCCATGGGCTACGCCGCCTCGAAATCGATCCGACCTACATGACGATCAAGTTGTTGTCATGGGTCGGGCTCGCACGCGACATCCACGTTCCGGAAGAAGCTCGCAAGCAGGCTCGAGCGGCCTAGCGCCGCGCAGGCTCCAGAGCGTCGCCCGTTGACGTCGCCGTGCCGGTGTCACCGTCGGCATAGTCCGGACGGTGCGCGTCCCACCAGGTGCGCGCGTCCGCCTGCCGCCAGTCCTCTTCCAGACCCGTGTCGCGCAACGCTCGCCGCAGCTGCAGCATCGTCTGGAATCGCTGCTCGGGGTCTTTCGCCAGACAGCGCATGACGATCATCTCGAGTTCCTCCGGCACGCCCGACACGCCGCGATCGGCGAAAGGCGCGGGCGCGTCAGAAAGATGGGCACGGCAGACATCGAGCGGGGTCGATCCCGTGAATGGCGGCCCACCGCTGAGCAGGTAGTAGGCGAGGGCACCCAGCGAGTACACGTCGCTGCGCCCGTCGACCTCGCGGCCACGGATCTGTTCCGGCGAAGCGTATTCGGGAGTGCCGGCGAACACGCCTTCGCGTGTCACGCCTGATTCCGGATCATCCGCCATCCCCTTCACGATGCCGAAATCGACCACCTTGGCGAAATCCGCCAGCCCGCCGCGCTCGCAGAGGATCACGTTGGCGGGCTTCACGTCTCGGTGCACAAGGCCCGCATCGTGCGCCTCTGCCAACGAACTCGTGACCTGGAGCAACAACCGAACGGCCCGGCCGGCAGGCAGCGCCCCGTGCTGGGTCACCAGCTCGGCCAACTGAAGACCCGGCAGATATTCCATCGCGTAGTAGAACAGCCCATCCGGGGTGTGACCGTAGTCGTAGATGGCAACGGTGTTCGGGTGCGTTAGCTGACTCGTCGCCTGCACCTCACGCTCAAAGCGCGCCAACTCGATGGCGCCCTCACGACCAGGCGGCAGCAGCTTGATGGCGGTGGGGCGGCGTAGCAATGCGTGCGAGGCCCGGTAGACCTCCCCCATCCCGCCCTTTCCAATGCGCTTCTCGAGGGTGTACTGGCCCAGGCGCTTGGCCCGCGCCATCGCGGCATCTGCGCGATCACCGAGTCGTGCCAGTGAGACGGTGGCCAGGAGGGTTCCAGTGGACGCGAGCACGAGCAGCAGGAACAAGCCTCGGAACAGCCACCTCACCCGATGCAGCGCGACAAACGCCTCGGCGACATCGATCTCTGTGGCAATGCCAAAACCGTAGTCGCCCAGCCAACGCCAGGCGCCAATGACGTCGACACCGCGATAGTCGCGGTATCCGTCCACGTTAACTCCGTCCAGCCCCTCGACCGCGTTGGCCGCCATATGCGTCAGTGGCTGCTTGGCCCTGGGCTGCGCCGGCGTGAACCCGGTGACCATGTTGCCGCCCGGGTCCCGGATTTCGATGTTGAAGATCGCCCTGACGTTGGGGTCAGGTGGCAACAGGCCGATATCTCGCAAATCGGAGTCGAACCGACTCTGCGACACCATGAGTCCATTTACATCGAACGCGTAGGTTTCGCCGGTTTCACCAGGACGCGCGACGTGCAAAATCCGAGTGAAATCGATCTCCGGCCGGATCCGGAGCCCAAGAGCGGCGATCACGCCGCCCTCGGCATCCAGTACAGGTGCTGCCACGAACATCGTCGGCCGCCCCCAGCTCGGCTGGCCGGTATCGTCGGGCAGAGGGATCTCGGCGCGAAACGGCCGGCTGACCAACGTTTGTCCATCGAGAGCCGGAAACACGAACTGAAAGTGTCGGGTGAGCGAGAGGTTCCCCACCGCTGTATCGAAGCCGGCGGAGAGCACAAGGCCGTCGGGGCCGGTCACGAGATAGTCGAGATAGCGCTGGGTGCGCGCAATGGGGGCCATGTAGGTGCGCAGTTCGCGCTGTGCAGCGGCCGCGAGCAGACTCTCGCGATCAGTGTACGCACTGAGTTGCACCACCAGATCGCGAACCACCGGATCCTGACCCAGCAGCTCGGCCAGGCCCTTCTGTGAGTCGAACCAGACTTCGAGTGCAGTAACGTCCGCGCTCAGCAGCGTCTCGAGCTCCGTCGCCTTTTGCTGTTTGATCGACTGCTCGAGCAGCGTGTTGGCGGTGAACCCGAGCGCGCCGAGCACCAGCACCGCGGCGGGCAGGTACCACCAGCGGAACCCGAAACGCGAGCGGAAGTTCTGGGCAATCGAGAACGTTGCGCGCACATCGCGCGACTTGAGGAGGTTGGAGAGCGTGCCCGAGAACGTATTCGCCATTGGACCGGTGATTCTAGCAATCAGTCTGCGGTTTGGTCCCACCACCACGACGCGGCGCGGCGGCGGCCGCCGCCAACGATCCGATCAAGCCAGTACGCCACGCGGCGCAGCGGAGATCCCGCGAGGCGTCGCCACCCGCGGCCGATCCAATCGGGCCAGCCGCGGTTGTAGGGACACACCCGAACGCAGATAGAACAGTCGCTGTTCTGCCGTTCCCAGAAACCGAAACAACTCTCGGCATCAACCGACCACTTCTTGATGCCAACAATGTTGGACCTGTTGTACACCTTCTCGCTGGGCGATTCGCCTGCGATCGCTCCCACCGGACACGCATCCACGCAGAGGTTGCACGAGTCACAGAACTCCTTGACCCCGAACGTCTTGGGCAGGTCCAGTTCCATGGGGAGGTCGGTGAAGATCTTGCCAAAACGGACCCGTGGCCCGAACTCGGGTGTGATCACCAAGCCCAGCTTGCCGTACTCCCCTAGCCCCGCCTTGATCGCGTAGGGCACTGCCAACGCCGTGTCGTTCAGCGTGGGGATGGCCTGGTAGCCGAGGTTGCGTATGTACTGAGAAAGGGCGAGCAACGTGAGCGTGTCGGCCGAGTAGCCCCAGCCGGTGGCCGCGCCGCTGAGCGCCGACGGCACCGTCTCGATCAAGCTGTGGTCCATCGCCTTGGCGACCACGATCACGTGCGTCAATCCGTCGGGCTGTTCATTGGGCTTGGGCGCCTCGCGCTCTCGGCTGTACTTGTGCGTGTAGAGCCAGCGTTCGTCGTAGTCGGTGATGCCGACCAGATCAGCCCCGAACAACTGAGCTACCCGCTTGATCTCGGCGGCGGCGGCCTGCGGCGATTCGTACTCGACCTGCTCATCAGGTGCATCCCGAAGAACGGTCAACTCATCGAGGTAGCCCTCGCGCCGATCCTCGCTCTCCTTGAGCTCGGCGAAGACGTCCGTGACATGCCAGGAGGCGTTCCGCAGCGCGTAGTCGCGCTGGGTGAATCCGTCGACCGCGCGCCAATTGGCCAGAGCCTCGCGGTAGGTCGCGTAGAAGCGATCGGTGGCCTCCGATCGGACCTCGGGGTCCCAGAAGGAGCGACAGAAGATGTCGTCACGCTGATTGAAGCGCTCGAAATCGCCCTGGACCTCGAAACTCGCGGCGTTACCCAGACCGAGCGTCGGATCGGCACTCGGCGATGGCCTCTGCTCTGTGGACGCTTCTTCACTCATCACCGCAGCCTAGCAGGAGCTACCGACGCCGGGGTTCGACAAATCCGTCGCGTTTGTTAATCCTCGTTCCATGGAGTCAGTCGAGAACTCACGCACAGCCATGGAAACGATCTTCCGTCGGGAGTCGGCGCGCCTCGTTTCCGTCCTCACTCGCATCTTCGGACCTCACAATCTCGACCTTGCCGAAGACGTGGTGCAGGAGTCGTTCACCCGGGCCGTCGAGCGTTGGACTACAGAGGGGCTCCCCGAGAACCCTGGCGGCTGGCTCCTCGCAACAGCGAGAAACCGGGCGATCGATGTGATCCGCCGCGAGCGCACGCGGCGCACTTTCGCTGGCGACCTCGCAATGCAGCTGGGCAGCGAATGGACGGTATCGGCAACTCTCCGCGAGGCTTTCGAGCCCGATGCGCTCCGCGACGATCAACTCCGGATGATCTTCATGTGCTGCCACGAGGATCTCCGTCCAGAGAATCGAGTCACCCTGATTCTGAAGACGCTCTGCGGGCTGAGCGTTCCGGCGATTGCGCGTGCTCTTGTGACAACCGAGAGCACGATCAACAAGCGCCTCTATCGAACGAGACGGCAAGTCCGGGACTTCTCTTTCGGCGTTCCTACAGGCAGCGAGCTGCACGAGTCGCTCGAAACCGTCCACACCTCACTCTACCTCGTCTTCAACGAGGGCTACCTGTCCACCGGCGCCGAGCCGATACGCAGAGATCTTTGCCGCGACGCGGTAGCCATGACCAACCTGCTCGCTACGTCCCCCGGAATCGCCAGCAGTGCCACGTACGCTCTTCTCGCAGTCATGAGCTTCCATCGAGCCCGGCAGGAGTCACGCGTGGATGAGGACGGCGATCTCGTGCCGCTCGACCGGCAGGATCGCGGGCTGTGGGATCGCGCGATGATCAATGCCGGATTCGACTATCTGAACCGAGCCCGGCGCATCGATCCGGTGGCAAAGAGCCGATACCACTACGAGGCTGCGATCGCCGCGCGGCACTGCTCAGCGCCGACGTTTGAAAACACGGACTGGGAGTCGATCTGCAAGCTCCACGATGGACTCATCGAGATCCAGCCCACGCCGGTGGTCGCCCTGAGTCGAGCCGTCGCGATCTCGTTCAGAGATGGTCCGGAGGCCGCGATTCCGGTTGTGGATCGGCTCCGCACTAGCGGTCAACTTGACCACTCGCACGCGGTCGCCGCCGTGCTTGCCAACCTCTACGCAAGAGCCGGCTCAATCGAGCCGGCTCTCGGGTTCCTCGAGGAAGCGCTCGCGCAGGCTACCACCAGCCATGAGCGCCGCCTCCTCGAACTCCAGATCCGTAGAGCCCGCGAACAGGCCGCTACTCGTACTCCTCGGCCGTCATGATGCGGCGCACGAGAATCCGGCCGGCAGCGTTGTTGTCGAGAAACGGGCAGCCCTGCGCTAGCTCCGTTGCCTCTTCGAGCGACGGAGCTGCGACGACGCTGTAGCCGCCCACGAGGTCCTTGACTTCCGCCATGCTCGCGTCGGTGGCGAAACCGTCTGCACTCTTGGTCAGCGCGGTGCCTTCCGGGTGCAGGGCCGCGCCCGGATTCCGGAGATGGCCGGAGCCCTCGAGCTGCTGGAACCACGCACCCCAGGCTTGCATGGTCGCAGCGCGCTCCTCCGGTGTTGTGGTCTCGTGCCAGTCGGGATCACCGTTCTGATAGATGAGCAGGTAGTCGTGCACCGTTTTCTCCGTTTGCTCGGCCGATGAATTCCGGCCGCTCTTACCTTGATAACGATCGGCAGCTCGGAAATGAGACAGCCAAAGTGAGTCTTTCTCGCGGTGGCGATCAATTCCTCGCTCGGCACGGGCGGCCGCTATCGCGCGCCCGGCGGCGCCACACCGTTCAGCTCCCAACGCACCATCGAAACCGGAATCACACCCACTTCTCCGAAGTCATCCATGAACCGTTTGATCGAGAACGCACTACCGCGTTCGACCGCGTATTCGGCCATCAATTGTTCGATCTCGATCTTGCCGAGCACGTAGCTGATGCCGTAACCCGGCTGGGTCAGATAGAAGTGCTCTTCACCCTTGATGGTGGCGCCATCCGCCGGCAGCCAGCCTCGCGGCGTCCACCTCGAGGCAAATTCGGAGGCCTCTTGATGGGTCCACTCGTGACCGTGCTGCATGAGACCGCCGACCGCGCGTGCGGCGCGCTGAGCCAGCAGGATCCAGATGAGTTCGCGCGCGCGCGGACGATCGTCGAACGCCCCGGCGTGCATCATCATCTCCTCGATCCCCGTCGCCATCCCTTCCGACCTGTGGTCGTAGATATTCGATAGCGCCGGCACGCTCCGGATCGGGCTTGCGTGGGGCTCCTCGCGCATCCGCGCCAGATCGAACCAGTGATATCCGTGCGTTCGCATCACCTCGCCGTCGCGATAGGTGACCTCAGAGAAGAAGCCACGTAGACCGTCCGAACGCGACGGCGGCGAGAAGCTGCCAATCCGTTCGCGCAACGCCTGATCCATCCAGGGGCGCAACGTCATGATCTCTTCTTCCTCGAGGAATTCGAGATATTCCGTCACCCCGCGATTCAAGGCTTCGTCGAACTCTTCGGGAGTCTCATACCGGCTGAGAGTCGGCAAGTCGCGGTTGCGGTTCTCCTCCAGAAGAAGCGCGGCGTTGGCGCGCCAGAGTTCGCGACGCATCAGCGTGAGAGCCTCTTCCCACGAGTACGGCACCAGGTGCACGTTCTGCAGGTACCAGCTGTAGTTGTCTTTGCCCACACCGGACAGACCATTCTTGTAGGGCAGTTCCGACTCGATCCACTCCACGAAGCTGTCTGTCGCGACGATGGCGTCGGCGAGCGCCCTGTCGAGAGCGTCGGCTGCACCCTCGACATCCGAACGGTACGAGGCCAGTTCCGCGCTCTGGCGGCGCAACGAACCAACGCTGAGATTCCATAGGTCTTCGCCCGGCCCCACGAGATTGCCGCGCGCCTGCTCCAACAGCGCAGGGATGATCGAGAAGCGGCCGGCGAGTTCCTGCGCGTCGGTTGCGGAGAGCGGGTACTCGTAGGTCCAAGTATCGATCCAGGTATGGATCACCGGGCCCTCGTGAGCCGGCACGTCGGACTCGGCCGTGAACATCATCACGTAGAAAGCGGGGTTGTTCGCCCACGGCTTCCGCACGCGCAGATCGAAGTCGAGCCCGCGCATCTCGGCTCGAACCAACTGCCAATCAATCCGCTGAGGCAGCGGCCAGCCCGTGGGGTCCATAGCGTCCAATCGCGCCATGAGCTCGGGTAGGTCGCGGCGCTTGGAATCCATGGCGACCGGTGAGTAGTCCGGCACGCCATCGACCAAGGTCGGAGCTTCGAACTCGCGCCAGTCCTCGAAGAGGTTCAAGAGCGCGGCGTAGTCCTCGGGCAGCGTGGCGGCGCCGGATGCCGGCGCCGCGAGCAACCCAATGAGGCCCAGGGATATCGCAATACCTCGCGCGGTTCCGGAGCCCTTCACAGTGCGCGCTCCCCGCTCACGGCTGCCACTACCTGGTGGGTGTCTGCGTACTGCTGGAACCGAACGACCTTGCCATCGCGCAGCCACCACACATGCGCGAACTGGGCATCGATGCTCTCTACCGTGGGGATGTAGGTACCCGTGTACCGCCCCATCGCCAGCACCACGTCGCCACAGCCGTGGATCGCCTCGGGCTTGGCGCTGAAATCTGCCCACTCGTCAGCGATCCTGGCGAAGACCCCTGTGGCGATACCGTCCGGACCAACGTATGGGTTCTTGTCCGCGTACGGGAAGTTCTCCGCCTCGTTCCACTCGATCTCCGGGTGCATCGGGCCGAGCACGCCGGCGACATTGCCGTCGGCAAACGCTTGGTACATGGACTCGATCACGGCGACGTTGGCATCGGACATGTTTCTTGACTGCTCCGGTGGCGAGCCTGATCGCAGCGGCGCGAAGGGCTTTCTAGGCTGGCGTATGGCCGGCACTGTATTCGATCGCGCACCCATTGGCGGAAACGCCGCCTCCATTCGGAACCAATCGGTGGCTCGATGCGTCTAACTACTAGATCCTCTGCATCATCAGTAGAACGATCACCGCGGCATCCATACCCAAGCCTGATCGCGTCGCCGGAGAGAAGATGGGAACCCTGAAAATCGCCCTACGCACACTCCTCCAGACGCCCGTGGTCACTGGAGTCGCAGTCCTTTCCCTGGCGCTGGGTATCGGCGCCAACGCCGCGATCTATTCGCTCTTCGACCAGATGCTGATGCAGGCGCTGCCCGTGGAGGAGCCTGGCGAACTCGTGAACATCGCGAACCCGGGCCCGAAGTCCGGGTGGACGTCGTGTGGCCAGGCCGGAGGATGCGACGAGATCTTCAGCTATCCGATGTTCAAGGACCTGGAAAGCGCCGAAACGGGCTTTGCTGGAATCGCGGCCCACGTCCTGTTCGGTGCCAACCTCGCGAGCGACGGCCGCACGGTAAGCGGCCAGGGCATGATGGTGTCCGGCGGCTACTTCCCCCTTCTCGGCGTGCAACCCGCGCTCGGCCGGCTGATCGACCCCGAAGACGACGCCGGATTCGGCGAGAGTTTCGTCGCGGTGCTCAGTCACGACTACTGGCAAAACCGACTCGGTGGCGAAGCCGGCGTGCTCAACCGCTCGATCGTCATCAACGGCCAGAGCTTCACGGTCGTCGGTGTTGCGGCCGAAGGCTTCCGCGGCACGACGCTTGGCACACAACCTGACGTCTTTGTGCCCATCACCATGCGTGCCGCGCTCGTGCCCGGCTGGGACGCATTCGAACGTCGAAATGCCTACTGGGCCTACCTGTTCGCCCGCACAGCGCCTGGAGTTGATCCCGAGAGAGCCGGCGACGAACTCAATCAGGTCTACCGCGGCGTGATCAACGACGTCGAGGCCGAGCTACAGAACATGAGTCCGGCGACGCTCGAGCGGTTCCGGGCTCGCGAGCTTGTTTTCTCAGATGGCTACCGCGGACAGAGCTCGATCCATGAGGACGTCGCAACGCCGCTGTCGTTGCTGCTCGCGATCACGGGAACCGTGCTTCTCATCGCGTGCGCCAACGTGGCGAACCTGCTTCTGGCGCGCGGCGCGCAGCGGGGCCAGGAGATGGCGGTTCGTGGTGCGCTCGGCGCCAGCCGCCGGCATCTGCTGCGCCAGCTTCTGACCGAGTCGGCGCTTCTCGCGCTAGCCGGTGGCGCCGCGAGTCTCCTCATCGCTGTTTGGACTCTACGCGGACTGTCTCTGACGGTGGACGCCGATACGATGGCCGCTCTGAGTTTCGGTTTGAGCCCGCAGATCGTCGGGTTCACTGCGGCACTGTCTCTTCTGACCGGGTTTGTGTTCGGCATGTACCCGGCACTGCATGCAACGCGATCGGATCTAGCCGCCGTCCTGCGATCGAACACCGGGCAACCGTCCGGGTCACGCGACGCTGCGCGGTTCCGCAACACGATGGTGATTGTCCAGCTCGCCCTCTCCACCGCGCTGCTTGTCGCCGCCGGGCTCTTTGTGCGCAGCCTCGTCAATGTCACCAGGGTCGACCTTGGCATCGACAGCCAGGCCATCGTCCAGTTCGGGATCTCCCCGGAACTCAACGGCTACACGCCCGACGAGAGCCAGGAGTTGTTCCGTCAGGTCGAGGAGTCCCTGGACACGTTGCCGGGTGCGAGCGCAGTAACTGCCAGTCTCGTAGCGATCTTCACCGGTAGCAACTGGGGGCAGAGTTTCTCGGTCGAGGGTTTCGAGGGGGGTCCGGATATCGACTCCAACGCACGGCTCAACTACGTCGGCCCCGGCTACTTCAGCGCGCTGGGGGTGCCGCTGCTCGCCGGTCGCGAATTCACCACGTCTGACACGCTAGACACCCCACGGGTCGCCGTCATCAACGTTGCGTTCGCCGAGAAGTTCGGCCTCGACCCGCGCCGTGCTGTTGGCAAGCGACTCTCGGACAACGGCGCCGGCGTTGAAGAGCTCGATGTCGAAATCATCGGCGTCATCGAGAACGCCAAGTACGCCGAAGTCAAACAGACGGTTCCGCCGCTGTACTACGCGCCGTATCGCCAGAACGACAGTCTCGGCGACATGACGTTCTACGTCCGCGCGGATGGCGACCCCGACCAGATTCTCCGGGCGGTACCTTCGGTGATCGAGCGTCTGGATCCTAATCTGCCGGTCGAGAACCTCAAGACGCTCGAGACCCAGATCAAGGAAAACATCGTGCTGGACCGCGTCATCAGCATGCTATCGAGCGGATTCGCGAGCCTCGCGACGATACTCGCCGCCGTCGGCCTCTACGGCGTACTCGCCTTCACGGTGTCTCAACGCACTCGAGAGATCGGGGTGCGGATGGCGCTCGGGGCGAATCCCTGGACCGTCCGCGGACTCGTCCTTGGTCAGTTGGGCAAGATGACGGTGATCGGCGTTGTGCTGGGGATGGCCGGTGCGTACGCGCTGGGCCAGGCAGCCGAGTCACTTCTGTTCGAACTCGAAGGCACTGACCCGCTGACCATCACGCTTTCCGTAGCCGGTCTATTCACCGTGGCACTGCTCGCCGGCTACTTGCCGGCCCGTCGCGCATCCCGGGTCGATCCGATGCGCGCCCTCCGCAACGAGTAGCGGCCGCCCGGAGCCGCAACGCGGAGCTCTGGCTAGCGGCCCGAGCCGCGCGTGTAGACGGCTTGCCCGAAGCCGCGCTCGCCGGCCTCGGTGAATACGGTGTCCGTAACCTCAACCTGGTCGTCGGTCGCGGCGTAACGCGTGCGGCCGCGCTCGGTGCTGGAATCGCCCCACTCCGTCACCAGAGCTCCGTCCACGATCTCAGCGCGCAGGGGCAAGATCAGGCCGCGCGAGTCCACCCAGACGCCCGTGAGCGAGGTCGGACTCTCGACACGGTAGAAGGCTTCGGCAGTCAGAACCGTCTGTTCGGCCCCATCCACGACGAAAGCATTGCTGAAGCGCAGACGTACGAAGCGGTCGCCCAGGGCGTGCGACCAGGACATCGTGAACCGAGCCGGACGACCCATGAGTTCACCCTCGCCCTGCCAGTCCCCCAGTAGCAGGCGAACGGGTTCCGGGAGGTCCGACTGAGCCCCGGCCGTGGACGTCACGAGCAGTAGCGCGGTGAGTAGGACCGGAACAACTCTGCGAATACTCATCCTTCTGTGTCCTCTGTCGCTGCGGGCTCGCGAGGCTCGAGCCCGACGTAGAAAGCCGCCGCCAATAGTAGTCGCTGAGCGGAAGAGAGTTCCTGTCGCGACGCGATCACATCTCGAGTCCGATCCGGGAAGTCGGTGATGATGCCGTCTACACCCTGGCTGATCATGCGCGACATGTTCAAGGAGTCGTTGATCGTCCAGACGTAGACATCCTGCCCGGCCGCGCGAGCCCGATTGATGAAGGCCGGACCCACGATGGCGTGATTGACGGCAAGAAAGTCTGCTGAAGTCGTCGTCAGGTCGCCCAGGGCGCGCGCCGTCAGGAGTCCGACGCGCCAGTCGGGTCGCAGTGTCTTGAGCTTGGTCACGGCGTCGTACTTCAGGGACATGGCCACGATCTGATCTGCCATCCCCAATCGCTCCACCTCCTCCACGAAGCGCTCCTCGAGCCGGACTTCGCGTCCGTAGTACTTCAACTCGATCATCACCCGGACACGTCCGCGACTGAGTTCTAGAACTTCCGCCAGCGTGGGGACGCGCTGGTTGGCGAAGTTGGGCGCAAACCAGCTTCCGATATCGACGCCCCGCAACTCATCCGCAGTGGTCGACCAGATGGGCAGCGGCTGCCTGCCGATCTTCATCAGGTCGCTGTCGTGCACCACCATCACTTCGCCGTCAGCGCTCTCCTGTACGTCGATCTCGATGAAGTCGGCACCCTGTTCGATAGCGAGTTCGAACGCCGCGATCGTGTTCTCTGGAGCCGCGCCCGAGGCGCCTCGATGGGCGATCACGAGGACGTCGTCGTCGGTTCGGACGCCATCGATGAGCAACGCTGTGCTGATCCCAGCAGCGAGAACGGTGACTCCAACACCGAGAGTCATCTGCAATCGGGTTGGCCGCCACTGTGTCGCGCTCCGACGGAGACCGGCGGGCATCTCTTGCGAGCCCGGATCGCCGAGCGTGTCGTACAGGCGCACGGCGAGCGCCGCAAAGTAGGCGGCGAAGAAGAGCGTCGCCAACGCGTTCAGGACGGCCCAGACCCCCATGAGGAGGCTCAGGAGAATCACCACCCCGGCCATCGAGTCGGCGACCCATGGCAAGAAGATCCGAGCCGTCGCCGAGAGGAGGACGAGCGGCACGCTCCCCACAAGAGCGCTCAGCGCCAGCCAGCCGATCACGACCGATGCCAGGACTCCGCGGTGCCCTGACGCGCGCTTGGTGCTGGTGCGAAGAGCATCCGAAGGGCCGACTCCTTCGAACAAGAAGACCGGCAGCGCGACGATCCAGCCCAGCGCGCGATACAGGATCACCCCGGCACCGATGGTGAGCAATGCGCCAATGCTGGCAACCACAACAAGGAAGATCGGCGGCCGGTCCGCCAGATAGAAGTTGATGTCGTGCTCAGCAAGGAGCGCGAAGTACACGCCGGCCCCCGCCAGAAGAAATGGCGCGGCAATCAACAGGCATCGGGCCACGATGCGCCCAGCGATCTCGACCAATCCCGGCACCCGGCGGAGAGCAAAGGCGACCGCCGCCCAGAAGCCCACGACGTGCCCCCGGCGGTGGCCATAGCAGATCGACATCAGGCCGGCGTGATCCAGGGCCGTCGCGGTGCCCGCAACCGCGCCCACCACGAGTGCCGTGGCGACGCCGATCGGACTCAGAAAGAAGAAGAAAATGTCCGTATCGGCCACCACGTCGCCGCCGGAGGACCGGACAAACAACGTAACCAACGCGCCGACCAGAGGCGTCAAAACGGCGAAGGCCAACACCTTGTAGACCAGACCGGCGAGGATGAGTTGGCCGGCGCTGGCCCGGAGATCGGCCAGTCCGCCCCAACCAATGTCAACCGCCGGACGACTCACTACGCGCCGCCATCGGGTCGAGTCGAGTACAACGCCAGATCGATGGTCTCACCGGGTAGCCGCACAGATCCCGCACGGTGCATGCCGATCTTCTCGAGGACGCGGAGCGACGCGCCATTCTCGGGCTGGGCGATCGCTAGCACCGGATCGATGCCGCGCCTGTCCGCCTCCGCCAGCACAGCCACCGCTGCCTCGGTGGCGTAGCCACTGCCGCAGTGCGGCGGTAGGAGCGCAAAACCCACATCCGCGTGATCAAGGCCATCCCGGAGAATGAGTCCGCAGATTCCGGCCGCGATTCCAGTCGACTTGAGCTCAATCACGTAGAACCCGTACCCGCGCTCACGGTAGCTGGCTCGCGGCCCGCGCTCGATGTAGTCGCGCGCGTCGGCAGGGCTGCGGATACCGCGATCCCCGATATTGCGCAGGAATTCCTCGCCAGTGAAGAGTTCGTGAATGAACTCGGCGTCGGTCGCGATCAACTCTCGCAGAACCAGCCTGTCGGTCTGAGCGAAAACGCTGATCTGATCGACCACCTATCCGTTCATGGCTGCGGCCAGCGCATCCATGTCGTCCGCGGTGTTGTAGATCGCCGGGGAGACCCGCAGCCTCGGACGCTGGCGCAACGGGGAACCCGGGCCTCGCTCACGCGGTGCAGGGCCGTTCCCGAGAGCCAGATTCGCGGCGGCGAAACGCTCCCCGAGTCCATCCGTATCGCGCAGTAGGAACGTAACGATGGGCGACGTTGCCGGATCGGGGGTAATGCACTCAGATCGCGACGCGTCCACGTTGTCCAGGAGCCGTGTGTTCAGGGACACAGAATGCGCGAGGAGATGTTCGACTCCCACCTGGGCGACGAACCTCAAACCAGCGTTCAGCGCAGCGTAGTTCAAGTAGCCCACGTGGCCCGGCTCGTAACGACGTGAATCGTCCAGGGGCTCAGATCTCGCCACGGGATCAAGCGCGCCATCGGGCGTCTCAACCCACGGCGCGTAGTTCGCCCACGCGCCGCCTGGGAAGACACGGTCCTGGAGGGCCGAGCCCTGGTGCTCCTCTGCGACATACAAATAGCCGGCTCCGTGTGGACCGAAGAGCCACTTGTAGCCGTTGCCCGCAGCAAAGTCGATTCCCATCGCACGCACGTCGAGCGGCACGATCCCTGCCGCCTGGATCACGTCCGCGTACACGTAGGCGCCGTGAGCGTGTGCAATCTCCGCGAGTTCGCGGATCGGCTCGATGTTTCCGTTGATATTGGACACGAGCGCGACGCTCACGAGCGCCGTCGAGTCATCAATTGCCTCGCGCATGGCGTCGATATCGGTTCGCCAGTCACGATTCGCAACGATACGGACGTCAACTCCTGCGCGCTGTAGCCCGAGAAGATTGCCCAGCGAACCACCGAAGTGCAGATCGTTCGTCACGACGTTGCCGCCGTCGCGGATGGATGGCAGTCCATCAAGGACGATTTGTTCGCCTTCCTTCGTGCAGTGTACGAAAGCGATCTCGTTCGGCTTGGCGCCGAGCAAGTCCGCTAGCCCGCTGCGGGTGGCGGCGAAGTCGGCGCGGATCGTATCGATCCGACCGTCACCCGGGCCGAACCGCCAGTAGTCCTCGTATGCGCGCAAGGCGTCGCCGGTGAACGTACTCAATGGCGTACCCGCTGCAGCCGCGAGATAACGTTCGCGCTCGAGCCGAGGGAACAGCGCACGGAAATCCGCAGCCGGCGCCGAAACCGTCTGCCCGCTGGTCTCCGCTCCCGGGGCAGCTGCCGCCAACGCTCCCGTGGCGATGAACTCGCGCCGATTCAAGGGCTAGCTCTTCCAGTGCTGATCACGAACGAACAGCATCGTGGACTCGTCGGAGAGATCTGGACGATAGGAGTAGCCCTCCTCGTTGAAATCCTGCATCCCTTCAGGGGAATCCACCCGATTCTGGACGATAAATCGGGCCATCAAACCGCGCGCCCGCTTTGCGGAGAAGCTGATCGTGCGAATCGTCCCTTCGCGATCTTCCTTGAACAGGGCCGTCACCAGCGGTGCCTTGAGACCGGCCGGCTGAACTCCCTTGAAGTACTCGTTGGACGCGAGATTCACGACTGCTTTGGTGCCGCGGCCCTTGAGATCATCGTTGATTGCTTCGGTGATTCGCGGACCCCAGAACTCGTACAGGTTCTTGCCGCGCTTGTTCGACAGCCGCGTGCCCATCTCCAGACGATACGGCTGCATCATGTCGAGCGGTCGCAACATCCCGTAGAAGCCTGACAAAATCCGGATCCGGCGCTGACTCCAGTTGAGGTCGCGCCGCGACAACGAAGCCGCATCGAACCCCCGATACACGTCGCCCCCGAAGGTCAGGAGGGCGGGCTTCGAATTGGATTCCGTAAACGGTAGCTCCATCGTACGGAACCGGTCGCGATTGAGCTCCGCCAGTTTCGGACTGAGCCGCATCAGGTCGCGAAGCTTCGGCGCAGTCAGCTTGCGGCATGTGCCTAGCAATTCGGCAATGTCGCCCTCGAATCTGGGCGCGCTGAGTTTCAGGCCGTCCGAGTCGAAGTCGAAATTGAGAGTCTTGGCGGGTGAGAGCAGCGTCAACACGGCGAACTCCACGAACGTAACGATGGCTGGATCGATGCGCCTCAGCCTACCAAACCTGCCGCCCAGCACCCGCGCGTGGTGCGACTAGCGGTTCGTGCAGGTCAGCAAGCGGGCAGGCCGGCACGAGGCTGGGCCCCAGAAACGGACCTGTTGGGAGCCTGGCTCGAGCTGCAGCCGTCCGCGCGCGCGCTTTCGCTTGATCTCGAGATAGCCCGCCACATCCCCAAGTCCGATCTGCGCAAACCCGCCGTGGTAGTCCTTCGACCGGAGTTTGACGGTCACGAGTGCGTCGCCCCCGACACATCGCGCCGCGACCTTGCGGATCTGTGCGCAAGGCAAGGTTCCCGCCGACGCGACGCCGTGGAACAGCTTGTCAGGCCCGCGCCTGCTGATGACAAGAAGGTCGGCGATCCCGTCTCCGGTGAAATCCGCCACCTCGAGATCGAAGGGGTTCGCGTCGTCGAAGAGGCCCACGGTGGCCGAGGTCCCATCCACGAAGTTGCCGCGACCGTCGTTGACCATGACGCGCACGCTCACGTCGCTGTTGGACGGGGCGCCCACGTCCGGCACTGCCGCGTAGCCGATAACCAGATCCATGTCGGAGTCGCCGTCGATGTCGACCAGATCGGCGTCGTAGCTCGACCCATTGTCGTCTGGAACGATCTGCCTCGCGGCGCTCTCGGCGAAGAAGCCGGCGCCGTCGTTGAGCAAGAGGCGATTCGTACCGCTTACGCCTTCGACGAAGAGCTCGACGTTTGAAAAGTAGATGTCGAGGTCACCATCGCCATCCACGTCCCCGAAATCCGCTTCGCGGGTCTCCTCGTCTGAGCGCCCAGGCAGCCTCGCTGTCGTCAGGTCACGAAAGAACCCGGCACCGTCGTTGATCCACAGCCGGTTGCCATCCTCGTTGCCCTCGAGAAGGTCGAGATCGCCATCGCCATCGACGTCGCCAAGTTCCACGTCTTGGGTGGTGCCTGAACTCCCCGGGAGGCGGTCGGGCTCGGAAGTGAAGAAGCCGTCCCCGTCATTCACCAGAATCATGTTGGCGCCCTGGTTGCCAAGAACGAGATCAGGCGCTCCGTCGTTGTTGAGATCGGCAACTGCCAGCGCATTGGTGATCCCGGTTTCGGTGATCCGGCCGCTCGCGTCCTTGAACAACCCTTTCCCGTCGTTGAGAAACAGCTCATTGACCAGGTCATCCTCGGTAACGAAGACGAGGTCGAGATCACCGTCGGCGTCGACATCAACAATCGTTATGTCTTCACTGTCGTGCGTCGTCCGCGGCAGCTGATCGGAGCCGTCCACGAACGTGCCGTCGCCCTGATTCAGCCACAGGAGATTCCGGCAGAACTCGCAGGCAACGACCACGTCCAAGTCGCCGTCGGCGTCGATATCCCCCACATCGGCATCCATATGCGCGCCAGACGTCGCGGACTTCGGCAGTGCCGCCGAAGTGACGTCTCGGAAGAGCGTATCCGTGGCTGCGGCGGGGTGAGCAACCGCGAGCTCGGCGGCGCTCCGGTTCGGCGGGTTTCGTTCAGCACCACCGGCACCGCCACCGAGAGACAACACGAGAGCGAACGCAGCTACGCCAGAGGCGATGCGTGAACACGACATGGGCGTCCTTCGGGAGCGGGGGTAGGAGTTCCCAAGGTACAAAGCGGGCGTACCAGGGTCCAGTCGGCGGGGGCCCTCATGGGGGCCGGTCGCCGGGCTAAGATAGTTGCTCGAACTTCCCCAGACAGGTCGAGCCGCCACGTGATGACGAAACGAAATCTCTCCGCCCTCAATTTGCTGACCGCGCTTCTTGTTTTCGGAGCGGTCGCCGCGGCCGCGGCTCCCAACGACGAGGCCCCCGACAACTGGCCTCAGTTCCGTGGGCCGAACGGAATGCCCGTCAGTAACCATCCTGATCTCCCGACGAGCTGGTCAACCACCGAGAATGTCGAGTGGGTCGCCGATGTTCCGGGCGTGGGGTGGTCTTCGCCGATCGTCTGGAACGGCGTCGTCTACATCACCGCTGCAGCCAGCGATGCGGACATGAAACAGCCCTCGCTGGGAGTCGACTTCTCCAACGAGTACGTCGCGGAGATGCAGGAAGAGGGTCTTAGCGCGGAAGCGATTGAGCGTCGAATCAACGAGCGCGATACCGAGTTCCCCGATGAGGTGACGCTCAGGTACCACCTGTACGCCTTCGACATCGAGAACGGCACGCAGCTCTGGGCCCAGGAGATCTACGCGGGCGCGCCGCCGGTCGGGCGTCATCGCAAAAACAGCTACATGTCCGAGACCCCGGTCACCGATGGCGAATCGATCTATGTCTACGTGGCGCACCTCGGACTGTACGCCTACGACCTCGACGGGAACCACCAGTGGACCGCGCCGCTGGAGCCGCACCCGGTGTATCTGGAGTTCGGCGGGGGCGCGTCGCCGGCAGTGCATGGCGACCGTGTCTTCGTTCTGAACGACAGCCAGGAAGGCAGCTTCATCGCCGCGTTCGACAAGAACACCGGTGAACAGATCTGGATGAAGGAACGCGAGGGACTGGGAAACCAGATGCTGCGCTCGGGCTGGTCTTCCCCCTACGTCTGGGAGAACGACGTCCGTACAGAGATCGTCACTGTGGGCCCCATGGTTGCAATCAGCTACGACGTCGACGGCAACGAACTCTGGCGGATGAACGGCCAAGGGATGATGGTGTGCCAGACACCCTTCGCATGGGACGGCCACCTCTACCTGAGCTCGGGAGCGAAGGGCCGGAGTGACACCCCGCTCGCGGCGATCAAACCCGGCGCCACCGGTGACATCACCATGGGCGAGATGGAGCAAAGCAGCGAGCACGTGCTCTGGTTTGAGCAGCGAGCCGGCGGGACCTACCTGCCGACTCCAGTCCTCTACGACAGCGCGGTCTACGTGCTGACGGACAAGGGAATCTTCACCCGTCACGATGCGAAATCAGGCGAGCGTACCTACCAGACCCGTATCCACGGAACGGCAAGGAACTTCACCTCGTCGCCCTGGGCGTATAACGGCATGGTTTTCGCCATCAACGAGGAAGGCGACACCTTCGTGATGAAGGCGGGCGAGGAATTCGAATTCGTCGGCGTCAATAGCTTGGACGAATTCGTCCAGGCGACCCCCGCGATCTCCGGTGATCGCTTGCTGATTCGCACGCAGAGCAAGCTCTACTCGATCCGCGAAACGAACTAGGCGTCGGGCCGGAAGAAGCCCCAGGTCGTCAGTTCGCCTGCCGTCTGCTCGCCGACAACCTCGTAGCCGAGGTGTCGATAGAAGGCGACATTCGCGGGCAGTTCCGTGGTGAGAGACACACCGCGCGAGTTGGGATCGGCCGCGGAGCGCGCGTGCGCATCCTCGAGAAGTGCGCGCGCGAGTCCGGTGCCTTGATGGGCGCCGACAACGCCGACCATGTTGACGTGCCAGTTGGGTAACGGTGCGTCGACCGCGTTGGCGGCCTCGACGAAGGCGTCGTAGCAGGCCCGGGCAGCAGTGCCAGCCTCTTCCCATGTGGTCGTCGTCAGCGCGCCAAGCGCTGCGAGGTTTTCGTCGGTCGGTTCGGGAAGGGAGCCGTCCGGCGGGGTGAGCGTCATCGCCGCAACCGGCGTGCCCTGCATTTCAATTACTCGCATGGGGTGACCACGCATCGCCCGCCCCATGACGAAGAGCCGGATGAGTCGCTCCTGATGTTCTGCCGGACTCGCTGGGCCAGCCACGAACTCCATCACTGGATAGCCGGCAAAAGCGTCGCAAAAGACATCGCTCGCCTCGTCGGCCGTTCCGTCGCGCATTGCCCAATCCGTCATGCCGCGCCCTCGTCTTGCGGCGCATCCTCGCGAAAGAACCCCCAGGTTTCCATGGAGTCAGTCACGTGCTCGTGCGCGACAACTTCATAGCCGAACTTCTCGTAGAAGGCTACGTTGACCGGGTTCTCCGTGGTCAGCAGTACGCCCTCCGAAGTCGCATCGGCGTCCGATCGTGCCTGAATCTCTTCGAGGAGTACGCGGCCAAGCCCGTGGCCCTGGAAGTCCGCGCGCACGCCCAGCATGTCGAGATACCAGCCCGGGCGCGTCGAATGCACTTTGTGGGCCGCCACTGAGTAGCGCCGATAGCGCGCCTCTGACGCGTCCCCGAGTCGCCTCCATGTCTCACTTTCCAAGGCCGCGTGCTCGTCCGAGTCGTGTGTGGTCCCAGGTCGAGCAGCCGTTGCAGCTGCCGCGACTACGCCATCCACCTCAGCCACAATCACATCAAACCCATGCAGCACGGCTTCGTGCGACCAGAGGTCGTGCAGGAGCGACAGCCGTTCCGCATAGGGCTCTTCATCACCGAGGACGAACCGCATGACGGGATAGTCGGCAAAAGCGTCGTCGAAGACTCGCGCTACTTCCTCGGCCGTCGCCGCACGGATATCTATTCTTGCCAAGGGAACTCCTCCGTCGTCTGAACGATGGAGACCACGCCGCGGCCCATTGTACCCACCGGATGTGGCCTCACCTCGCCCGGCAGTCCGGGAACGGTCGTGCGCGCTTGCAGCGCGACTGGCGCATCCACATCGAACTCCAGTTCCAGATCAAAACCCTCCGCTGGCGTCCCGAGGAGTGTCGCCAGCCTACGCGCCTGGTCCGGGCTCGTATCGATTTGCTCCAACCTGCGTCCGTACGACCGGGCCGCGATCGGACTGGCCGCACCAGCGGGTGCGAACAGCACCGTGCGGTGCGTGCCGGCGGGAACACGAACACGCACTTGCAGCACCCGCCTGCCGCCCGTGATCTCGTCCGAAACGATGTCGAATGTCGTAGCCGCCGCGAGGCCGGGTTCCGCCTCTCGCACCCAGAGTTCGCGGCCGCCGAAACCGAGCTCGGGAAGAGCCGCCCGTTCCGGAGAATCGCCCAACCAACTGGCCGACCACTCATCGACTTCCGGGTCAGCGCTGTACCAATACGCCGCGCCAGCCGACACGTCGGCCGCATAGGCAACCTGATGCGGCCGGCGACGATCCGCATCGTATTCCGGAGACATCACGCCCCAGATCCACGCCGCCGCCGCAACAACGGTGGCCGCAACCGGCAGCGACCAACCGCTGCCCTGAATGATCGTCGCAACCTGACCTGTCAGAAGCGCCAGCACCAGCCCGAGCAGCACAACGCAGATACCGATCATGCTGAGCGTCATGGCCACCTCGAGCCAAACGACCCAGGGGAACGTGAGGAGCAGCGCTGGTGCCGCCAACAGCGCCAGGACCGCGACGTCTCGCCATTCCACAGGCTCTTCCTTCGCAACGCACCACAGGGCACCTGCTCCCGCGAGCGTCGGCCACGCCATCAGGTAGCTCGCGCCTGGCGCAGCCCACGCAAGGCCGACTCCGATAGCACCGCCAGCAACGAGGGGCAGTGCCGCAAGCTCGGCCGGCGTCGCCCAGCGCAACCCGAACTTCAGTGCGACGCCCACGAGGGCGATGGTGAGCGCCACAAACGTGAGCACGAACGGGCCACTCTCGTAGAAGAGCCGGTAGCTATCCCATCGGGGCGAGGTCATGTTGGACGCAAGCCAACCCCAACCCGCGTCGGCGATCAAATAGGCCGTAACGATGCCCGCCCCCAACGCGGCGAGACCCAGCGGCAGCCGACCGAGGCGCATTTGCCCGACTCGTAGCCCAGCGACGATCGCGCCGAGCGCTGCTAGCAACCCAATGATCGCGATCGGCTTGGCCCAGCCGGAGGGATAGCGCACGAGCGCCAGCGAACCGGCATTGAAGTAGGTCAGGTCGCTGCCGGGCGGCGCGGCCAGATCGGCGTTTCCGAGGTCGCCGGCGAGCCCGAGGAGATACGAGCCGTGGTGTTGCAGGCTCGCAGGGTCCTGCGTCTCGAGAGAGTCCAACGGCGTGTGATAGTGGGACAGTCCACGGATATAGGCAAAATCCATTCCGGCCACATGGGTCCCCATGAACAGGGTCAGGTCGGTGCCGTTGGGTAGCCGCTGGTACACCTCCTGCATGACGGTGTTCGCCACCGGACGCGGCGTCGCGCTGGCAAGCGAACGGATCAGGGTGCCGTTCGGCCCGGTGGTCTGGAACATGTACGCCGCGCCGTGCGACCCACGCGCTTCTACGTTCAGCACCACGCTCACGTCCGCGAACCAGGAGTGCTCGTCGACGAAGGCCGTGGCACCGAGCAAGCCGACCTCCTCGGCGTCCGAGATCAGCACGATCACGTCGTTGCGGAGGGGCTCGCTCGAGCGCAGCGCCCGAACCGTCTCCAGAATCGCGGCCACGCCGGCCCCGTCGTCGCTAGCCCCATAGGACCCCACAACGGAGTCGTAGTGCGCCAGCAGCAGCACCGCACCGGTCGAATCCGTACCCGGGAAGCGCCCGAGCACGTTGAAAACTTCCGCGCCGTAGTTGGTGCTGTAGCGCGACCACGCCATCGTGTGCTGCACCTCGGTCTCGGCTCCAAGCCTTTCGAGACTGGCGACAAGGTAGTCGCGCAGGCGTCCGTGGGCGACAGATCCCACTGGATGCGGGTCCCGGGCGATCTCCTCCAGGTGCTCCCTCGCGCGACCGGCCGAAAACGCTTCAGGCTGCGCGTCAGAGCCAACCGGCACCGGGGGCACTTCTGCCCGCATGCCGAGCCATCCGAGCCCGAGCAGACTGATGAGGAGAACCAGAGGCATGAGCCGTTCGTACCGAGTGTCCATATGTTCCTCCGATCAGCTCGCGGCCCCCGGGGCAGGGATACGCGGCGTCAATCGCATTCGAGCGCCGGCAGCTTAGACCGCTGGTCGCCGCGTTGCTACGCCCGTAGAATGGCGCCGCCACCAGTTCGTCACGGACGCCACCAAGGACTGTCATGAAGAAAGTCGTCGCCGCGCTACTCCTCGCTTGCGCCTGTGCGCCCGCCGCAGCACCCGAGAATCCAGACATGGCTCGGCTCGCCGCCAGAGCCGATGGCGTCACGATCGTTCGCGATTCCTGGGGAATCCCCCATATCTACGCCGCAACGGATGCCGACGCTGTCTTCGGGATGATCTACGCGCAGGCAGAGGACGACTTCAATCGCATCGAGGTCAACTTCATGAACGCGATGGGACGCCTGGCCGAGGCCGAGGGCGAAGACGAGATCTGGCGCGATCTACGGATGAAGCTGTTCATCGATCCCGACGACATGCGCGAGCTCTACGCGGCAGCCGAGCCGTGGCTACGGGATCTGATGGACGCGTGGGCTGACGGGCTCAACTACTTCCTCCTCACCAATCCACAGGTCCGACCTCGGGCGATCGATCGGTTCGAGCCCTGGATGGCATTGACCTTCAGCGAGGGCAGCATCGGAGGCGACATCGAGCGCGTATCGCTCCGCCGACTCGAGTCGCTCTACGGCACTCCCATGGAGGTGGTGGCGGACGCCGGTGGCCCGGACGAACTACATCCCGACCTGGTAGAGCCAGGGGGATCGAACGGCTTCGCCATTGCGCCCAGCAACACCGCCGGCGGCAATGCGCTGCTGCTCATCAACCCGCACACGTCCTTCTACTTCCGACACGAACTCCACGTGGTGAGCGACGAGGGACTCCACGCGTACGGCGCGGTGACCTGGGGGCAGTTCTTCGTCTACCAGGGCTTCAATGAGACCGCCGGCTGGATGCACACGTCGACCGGCGCCGACGCGATCGACGAGTACTACTACGACGTCGAGATCCGCGAAGACGGCGTGTTCTATCCGTACGGCGACGAAGAGCGTCAGATGGACGAGTCCGTCGTGACCGTTCCGTATCGCACGGCAACCGGAATGGCGGACCGCGAGTTCACCGTCTATCGAAGTCACCATGGACCGATCGTGCGCGTCGACGACGACGGCCGTTGGATCGCGGTGAAGCTCATGGAGGAACCGCTCAAGGCCCTGACTCAGTCATATCTGCGGACCAAGGCCGCCAACTACGACGAATTCAAGCAAACCATGCAGCTGCACACGAACTCATCGAACAACACGGTATTCGCCGACGCGGAAGGCAACATCGCCTACTTCCACGCCAACTTCATCCCGATCAGGAATCTGGACTACGACTGGACGGCACCCGTTACCGGCATGACGCCGGACACAGAGTGGCAGGGAATTCTTGCGGTGGACGACTCCCCCAACGCCCTCAATCCCCCTGACGGCTGGATCCAGAACACCAACAACTGGCCGTACTCGGTCACTGGTGACACCAGTCCGCGGCAGTCCGACTACGCACCCTACGTCGACCGCTACGGCGAAAACGCGCGCGGGCTTCACGCGCTCAAGGTGCTCGACGGTGCGAGCGACTTCACTCTCGAGACGCTTCGCGACGCCGCCTACGACAGCTACCTGATCGCCTTCGAGCCCATGATCCCGGCGCTCCTCGAAGCGCACGCGTCGTCGACGAACGGACCGCTAAAACGAACGACTAGCGAGGCAATCGAACTTCTACGCGGCTGGGACCTGCGCTTCGGCGTGGACTCCGTTGCGACGGCGGTCGCGATCTTCTGGGGTCGGGAGCTGATCGACAATCATGCCGACGAAGTGTCGGACGACAGTCCGCTCCTGGAAGCCCTCGCGAACGAAGTGAGCGCGGACGACCAACTGGCCTCGTTGGCCGCGGCGCTCGTGAAGCTGACCGAGGACTTCGGCGACTGGCGGCAGACACCCTGGGGCGAGATCAATCGTTTCCAGCGCCTCACCGGCGACATAGTGCAGCCCTTCGACGACAACGCGCCCAGCGCCCCCGTGGGCTTCACATCGGCCCGCTGGGGATCGCTCGCAGCGTATGGGCAGCGAACGTTCAACGACACCAACCGCATCTACGGCACGCGCGGCAACAGCTTCGTCGCGGTGGTCGAGTTCGGCGAACGCCTCCGCGCTCTGGCGATCACGGCTGGCGGACTCAACAGCGATCCCGCGTCGCCCCACTTCAACGACCAGGCCGAGCGCTACGCGTCCGGAGACCTGCGCGACGTCTACTTCTATCGCGAAGACATAGACGCGGTCGCGGAACGCACCTATCACCCTGGCCAGTAGGCGCTCACTCGGCGGCCAGTGACTCGCGCGGGTCAACGAAAGCGATGCTGCGCGCCGGTATCCACGATGCGACGACCGTCATACCGAGGACAAAGCTAGCTCCGGCAACGATGGTGGCCAGGTCGGTGGACGCGATCCCGAAGAGCCGACTCTCCAGCACGCGGGCCCCGAGCAGCGTCCCCGGAACGCCCAACCCGATGGCAGCCGCACCAAGCCAGCCCGCCCGCCGAACCACAGCGAGGATCAGCCGATTCGGCATCGCACCAAGTGCGAGTCTGACTCCGAACTCGCGCCGGCGACGCGCCACCTGCTGCGCGATCAAACCGTAGAGGCCGAGGCCGGCAACCAACGCTGCTGCCGCCGAGAACCCGGAACCGATCGCCGCAAGTGCGCGATCGGTTGCCAGCGAGTCGGCAACCGCGGCGTCGAGTGTGCGAACGTCGAAAGGAACCACCCGCGGATTGACCGAAGCCACGGTCTCCCTCACCGAGTCGAGTAGCCCGCCGGCTGGCCCGCCGGCGCGAACCACGATTCCGATCGTCGGTCCGGGTCCCGAACGCACATCCATGTAGATCCTTCGGGTTGGCCTTGATCTCGGGCCGCCGCTCAGAATGCTTCCTACCACGGCTGACACCGTGAAGGGCCGCCAGGCCATGGCCTCCCCGTCCCACGAGTGAAATTCGATCAGCTCCCCGACCGGGCTAGTTTCGCCGAAGAGCGCTTCCGCCAGTGCCGCGTCAATCACGACGCTGCGCTCGGCGCCAGACTCCGCAAACGGCTCGCCTGCGAGCAACGGGATACCTGCAGCCGCGAAGTACTCCGTTGTCGCCCGGGAGAAGATCGCCACTTGCTCGCGCTCGTCCGCTTGTCCCGGTCGCCGTACGCTGAAGCCACCACTCATCCCGTCGCTCAGAGGGGGCAGGTCCGTGATTCCCACGCTCCAGACGCCCGGCAGCTCGGCCAAGGCCTGCTCCAGTTCCGTTAGGTAGTCCCGGCGACTGTCCGCGTCCGGCGCCTCTGCCTCCGGTAGGAAGATCCGTAGGCTGAGACTGTGTTCCGGTTCGAACCCCAGGCCTTCGCTGGCGAGATTCTGGAAACTACGGACCATCAACCCGGCGCCGATCAGAAGGACTAGCGCCAAAGCCCCCTGCGCAATGACCAGTCCGACCTGGGCCCGGTGCGTGCGCTGACTCGCGCCGCGACCCCCGCGCGCCTCCGAAAGACGCACACCGCGCCACGCCGCGAGACCGCCGAATCCGACCGCCATCAACCCGGAGAGGAGGAATCCGACCAGGATCGTGAGGGGCTCGACGCCCACCGCACTCACGCCGGGTAGCTCCCCCGGCAAGCGAGTACGCGCCGCCTCCGTCACCAGGGCTGCGACGGCCAGCGCTGCCACACATCCGAGGCCAGTCACCGCCAGCGTCTCGGCCACGAGCTGGCCACAGAGACGGAGTCGTGATGCGCCTAGAGCCCGTCGCATGGTGAGTTCCCGGCGGCGCCCGACGACCTGGCTCGTCCAGACCCCGGCGAGATTGAGCCCGCCCAGAACGAAGACCAGACTCGCGGCACCTGCCAGTATCCCGAGTGGCCCACTCAGGTCGCGCACGAGGTGGGCGCGCAGTGGCACGAGTCGTGGCGAAGGTCGCGAGAAGCCTGGCGGCGCCTCACCCGAGCTCTCGGCAAGGCTTTCCTCGACCATTTTGGCTTCGATCGAGGCTCGATCCGCGATCGAAGCGAGCCGGGCCAGGCCCTTCGCTCCGTAGGCCATCCCGAAGAACTGGGACTCCACCGGCAGCGACAACCACGCCTGTGCGGCCGATGGGTAGCTCACCTCCGGAGACGCAACGCCAACGACTCTGTAGTCGAGTCCGTTGAGTTCCAGCGTTCGGCCGACGACATCGTCGGCGCCGGCAAAAGCGTCTTGCCACAGCGCATGCCCAATCACCGCAGACCGAGTGCCAGTATCGTCTTCGGTCAGCGCTCGGCCGCGCACGAAATGGACGCCGAGGGCATCGAAGAACCTCGCCGATACGTGGGCCAACTTGACCCGCGCGGCCGCGTCGCCGGTGGTGAGCGAGGCCGAGCCCCCGTCGAAGTACTGCCCTACAACCTCAACCCCCGGCATGCTCTCGAACTCTTCCCTAGGGCCGGACATGCTAACCATCCCGCCGCGGTCAGCGATCACGACGCGGTCGGCATGCTCGTAGGGCAACGCGCGGATCAGCAACGCTCGGGCTACTGCGAAGAGCGATGCATTGGCCCCCACCGCGATGGCCAAGGTCAATACGACAACAACCGTTTGCATGGGGCGAGTCCGTATCCCGCGCCAACCGGCCACGAACCCCTGTCGGCCGATCTCGCCGGCACCGAGGACGGCGCGTCCCAGACGGTGAACCGGCGCCACGAGCAGTTCACGCCAAGCACTCAAGAGCGTGGCGCACGCCTCGAGCACCGCCAACTGCGCGCGACTCCGTTTCTCGTCGTCGGTCGCGCCGCCACTCACCCACTCGACGAATAGCGACTGTGACGGGGGCCCGAACCGCGCCCGGAATCTAGAAGGGTGCAACCGAATCAACAACGCGTGCAGCCGCTCGAGCGGCGCTCGTGTTCCCATCGGCCTAGTGCTCGGCGCGCAGACCAAGCGCGCGCGCCTGGTCAACGATATCGGTCAGGACGCCGAGTTCGGATTCGAGCCATTCTCGGCCCACGTCGGTCATGCGGAAATACCTGCGCTGCTCGGCATGCGGCTCATCGCTCGCGCCTGGCCCTTCCGCCTCTTCAATGAGACCGTGATCGGCTAAGCGACCGAGCGTGTAGTACAGGCTGCTCGGGCCGAGGTTAACGGCGCCACGCGAGCGGCGATCCATATCCGACAGCAGCGCGTAGCCGTGGCTTTCGCCCTCGGCGAGGGACAACAGTAAATGCATGATCGCGGGCGTCATGCGGAGTTTCTGACTCGCCATCGGTCGGCCTCCAAGAGATCGGAGCTTCCAAATCTTGGAACACTATAGTCCAATCTTTGGAATATGCCAAGTTCTGGATGGTCTAGGTGGCGCTATCCCGATCCACGGCTACCACTTCAGTTCGACGAAGAGCGGACGGTGATCAGAGATCACGGGCTCGTCGAGCAGTCTTTGGCTCGCCACACGGAAAACAGCGCCCGGCCAGAGGGCAACGAAGTCGATCTCGACTTCTGGCTGCATCGACGAAAAGGTCAGTCGATCGGCGCCCTTGTCGATGAACTGCCAGCGGTTCGCCAGGAACTCGATGACCTCCGAGTCGGGCGTGGAATTGAAGTCACCGGCCAGGATGACCGGCACGTCTGCACCGTCGTATGCCGCCGCCAGGGCTCTGGCCTGCGCAAGCCGCTCCTCGGCGGTGCGGTAGAAGTGAATCCCCACGAAGTCGAGTTCGCGCCCGGAATCTGGCGACCGAACTCGAACACCCAGCGCAGAGCGCGGCTCCTCGCCGTCAGGCAGGCGGTGGTTCGTGACGCGAACGATTGGCCAGCGCGATAGCACTGCCATGCCGTAGTCACCTCCCTGGTAGGGCATGAACTGGCCAAACTCGGCAGCGAGTCCGGTGAGTTCGCCGAGCACGGCAGCCTGATCAACGAATCCTGTACGTTCGGCTTCGCGATCGACTTCCTGGAGTGCCACGAGGTCGGGATCGAGATCCGAGATCAAGGCGGCAATTCGCTCAAGGTCCAGTATCTCGTCCATACCTTCGCCGTGGTGGATGTTGTAGACCACGATACGGATGGCTTCGCCCGACTGGATCGCCGAAGTGACATCGCCGGTGGCCTGCGCCGCGAACGCTGCGGCCAGCGTAGACACCAACACGAGCGCAGCGGTCAGCCACCCGCGGCGGGGACCGGAGCCCCGGTCCGGCGACTTCATTCGACGATGGCCTGGTAGACGAGTGCGCGGAGGCGCGCATGGTCATCGAGCCCGCCTGCGGGGAAGATCTGCGTGAAGTAGACGACCACGAGTTCCTCTGCGGGATCGACCCAGTAGGCAGAGTGGTAGGCGCCGCCCCAGGCGTATTCGCCGACCGTACCCATCGTTCCCCGCGCGCCCAGGTCCGCCAGAACGGAGAAACCGAGTCCGAATCCCGTGCCGGCTCCCCAGAGGAACTTGTCTCCAACGTGGTTGGCAGTCATCAGTTCCACTGTCTTGGGTGAAAGCAGGCGCACGCCATCCAGCTCCCCACCGTTGAGCGTCATCTGGAGGAAGCGGGCGTAGTCATCTGCTGCAGACAGCAAGCCGGCGCCGCCGGAGAAGCTCTGCCTAGGCCCCTCGACGTACTGCCCCTGGGTGAACATCCCGGGGCCTTCCGGAGCTGCAGCGAGGCCAGATTCGTCGGAGACGTAGACCACGGCGAGCCGGTCCACCTTCGACTCCGGCAGGTAAGAGTGAGTGTCCTTCATACCCAGGGGTTCGAAGATTCGCTCCGCGAGGAACAGATCCAACGGCTGCTCGGCCACGACCTCCACCAGAGCACCGAGAATGTCGGTCGAGTACCCGTACACGAAGGCATCGCCCGGTTGCGACTCGAAGGGCAACTCAGCGATGCGGCGCGCCGGGTCACGGATCGGCTCTTCGAGATGCGCGAAGTACCAGCCCTGAATTGCAGCCTCTGCCCACTTCTCGGCGCCCGGCCCGCCGCCGTAACCAACGCCGGCCGTGTGCGTCAGTAGATCCCGAATGGTGATTGGTCGCTCCGCCGGCACGATCGCGTAGCCGTCTTCGTCCTGCACCGCAACCGTCGTTTCGGCGTACTCAGGCATGTACTTGCCCACTCGGTCCGAGATCAGGAGCTTGCCCTCCTCGTGCAGCAGCATCACTGCCACGCTGACTATCGCCTTCGTCTGCGACGCGATGCGGAAGATCGAGTCCCCGTGCATCGGTGCCCCGCTTTCCAGATCTCGCACGCCGAAGGCGTGGCGGAACACGGCCTCACCACGTCGCATCACCATCGCCACCCCGCCAGAGAGTTGACCCGATTCGGCATAGTGATCGAGCGCGTCGGTGAGCCGGTTCAGCCGACTCGCCGACATGCCCACGCTCTCCGGAACGGCTAGTTCCTGCGCGTCGACGGACTGGTTGTCGGCTACGAGCGCGGAGACCGTCAGGATGGCGATCAATAGCTTTCGGGTCATCTCGGTTCTCCTGTCGGGTTGGACCTGCGGCGCACATTACCTCTCCGCCCGATCGATGACAGCCAGCGGTTCGGTGCACCGACGGCCTCGAGTCCCCTGGAGACTTGAAATACGAAGCCTTACGTAGTTAACCTACGAAGACGTTCGTATAACGAAAATCCCCAACCTCGGTCAACCCACCATGTCTACACGCAAGAATGCAGTTCATTCCACGGTCACAGCGCTAGGCGCTTTGCTGACAGTCGTTGCCAGCGCGCTGGTACCCGGCACGGCAGCTGCGCAGGAAGCGCCGCCGCTCCCGCACGACGTGCCTGTAATGCTCATCGGAGATCCCGGGTTCGAGCCCGACAGAATCGTGCCCTTCGAAGCCACGCTCACCATGGGGCGCGGCGACAAGGCCGGGCCCCTGGAGATCGGCGAAGCACTAGAACCGCGCGCGTTTCAGACTCTTTCACTGGAAAGGGCCGTGCGCGACGGCCGCGACGTCTTCGTACGCAGCTTCAGCACGGCGCTGCCCGACGGAACCGTGGTCGCGACGGGCCACATCGTCCTCGATGCGGAGACGCTGATCCCGCTCGGATCTGAGATCGAGCAGCAGGGCAACGTTCGCAGCTTCGCGTACGACTGGGAGACCTTCACTATCACCCAGTCTCCGGCGCCGGCGGACGGAAGCGCACCTGCGATCGAGCACGCCGACCTGCGCATGTTCGAGGCTGCCGTGCACGACATCTGGATGGCTGCGTTGCCATTGCGCCAGGGATTCCGTGCGCGAGTCCCGGTCATGATGGCTGGTGGCGGCGGCAAGTACTGGGCCGTTCCACACGTGGTCGGCAGCACCAACTTCGACCCGGGCAACGGCGATCGACTGGAGGCCTGGGTCGTCGAGCTCGACTGGTGGGGCATGGGCAAAGATGGCGCCATGTTTTTCCCCGGTGGCGGCGCGAACGATACCGGCGGCACCGGTGGGAAGTACTGGATTCTCAAGAACCCGCCAGCTGGAACTCCCGCAGTTGTCCGAGTCCGGACAGAGGTCGACGCGGACAACGACTCGGTGATCCAGCTACAGGGCCAGTCTGACGAGTAGCGCGGCAGCAGTCGGCGCTCGAGTTCGGCGCACCAGTACAAGATCGGCCGGGTGCCTTGCGTCGCGCGCAAGCCTATCGCCGCCTGACCGGCGGCGATAGGCCCGACGCGTACGCGGGGGTGTCCGCGGCGTGGTCAATTCCCCGCGTAAATGGATCTTCCGAGACGGACGGTCTCTTCAGCGAGATGTTCGAGGTCCGCGAACGTCGTGCGGTGGTTGGTGTTCGCAACTCGGAGCGCGAAGCTTCCGTCGATTCGTGTGCTTGATGGCACCGCGATGCCCTCCTCCTGGAGGCGCATGAGAATCTCTCGATTCAGACCGTCGAGCTGGTCGTCCGGCACTCCGCGCGGGGCGTAGCGGAAGCAGGCGATGCACATGGGTGCCGGAGCCATCAGCTCGAGGTCGTCCCGCCGCTCGACCAGCGCTGAGAACTCGCTCGTCTGGCGCACGCAGTCGGCGGCGACCTCGCCGAAGCGGGCCATGCCGTGCTCCTTGATCGACATCCACACCTTCAGCGCACGGAAACCGCGCGACAACTGCAGGCCGCGGCCGTTGGTGGGATCCTGAACGGCGGCCGTGCCGCGATCGAGCGGCTCGAGGTAGTTCGCGGCGGAAGCGAAACTCCGATGGTGCGCGTCCGCGTCGCGCACGAGCACGCAGCCGACGTCGTAAGGCACTGACGTCCACTTGTGAAGGTCGAACGCCAACGAGTCGGCACGGTCGAGGCCGCGAACCAGGTGCCGTGTCTCATCCGACCACGCCGCGATGGCACCAAACGCACCATCAACGTGGAACCACAGGTTCGCGTCCGCGGCGATATCGGCGAGGAGATCCAGGTCATCAGTCGCGCCGGTGCCAACGGTGCCCGCGTTCCCTATGAGAACCGCCGGCCGGTGCCCTGCCTTGCGATCACGCTGGATGGCCTCAGCAAGCGCAGCGGCGTCGATTTCGAATCGATCGTTGATGGGAACCAGCACTACATTGTCGCGCCCGATCCCGAGCAACTGCGCCGCCTTTACAACCGACGAGTGCGTCTCAACCGATCCGTAGACCCGCAACGCGTCTTCGCCCGCGAGCCCTCCAGCGACAGTGTCGAAGCCCGCCTGTGCGTCGCGCCCAACCGCAATGCCAACCAGGTTGGCCACCGAGCCACCGCTCGTCAGGATCCCTGAGGCAGTGGTGGGGAACCCCATCGCATCGATCATCCAGGTGATCACCTGGTCGTGCACGCGAGATGCACCATCGTTGAACTGACCTGACACGTTGTTCATGCCACCGGCGAGTAGTGCCGCGATCAGGCCACCTGGTGTCCCCTGCCCCGGAACCCAACCCCAGAAGCGCGGGTGAGCGTTCCCCGTTGGATACGGCATGACGAGGCGGAGGAAGTCATCGTAGGCGCGCTCGATACCCTGAGCTTCAAGTGGCGCTGGGGTCTGATACTCGGCATCGAGCTCAGCCGGCACCGCTCGCCACGCCGGCCCGTCGGCGACGCCTTGCTGGTAGTCAAGCATCTCGTCGAGTGCTCGGTGGGCCACGTCTCGGTGCGCGCGCCAGTCGCTCGGATCGAGTGTTCGCTTGGGTACGCGCGCGACATGCTGTCTGTGCTGTTCGGTCATCGAGTAGTAGGCATCCAGCATCGCTCTATTCCCCTCGCAGTACCGTCATGGGATGGATTCGTGTTGCACGTAGCGCCGGCACGAGGCACGCCGCTGCGACGACACCCCGCACCGCCGCGCTGACCACTCCGAAGGTCGCGGGATCAGTCGGACTCACCTGATAGAGAGTCGAGGCGAGCAGGCGCGTAAGAGCTCCGCCGCGCCCATGCCCAGCCCGATGCCGAGCACGGCCAGGACAAGTCCCTGCGCCAGGACTCGCCGCAGAACCGCTGTCGGCCAGGCACCGAGCGCCATGCGCAGTCCGATCTCGCGGCGTTGGCCGGCGACTCCGTAGGCGACGACGCTGTAGAGCCTCACGGCTGCTAGCGCCAGCGCGAGAACGGCGGTACTTGCTGCGAGCGCTGCCGTTACCTTGGGAGTGGCTTCCTCAGCGCCGACCCGCTCACGCATCGTCTGAACATCGTGAACGGGTACATCGGGAGCGAGTCGCGCGAAGACGTCGCGCACGCCCGTCGCAACGGTATCGCCACCGCCGCGGACCAGGAGTGCGATGTCGGCCTGAGGCTCCATGGCCAGCGGGAAATAGACATCGCGGTGAATCTCGCCGCCAGGCCCTTGCCTGCCCTGCAAGAACGCGTCTTCGACAACGCCCACCACCTCGGTCCACGTCTCGCGATTCCAACGCCTCAGGATCTTCCCGACCGCATCCTCGCCGGGCCACAAGGCGTCGGCCAGGGACGCGCTGACGATGACGACCTGCCGAGCCAGGCCGTCAGAATTGTCGAAGTCGCGCCCTGACTCGAACCGCAGGCCGAGTGCCGAGATCGCGCCGGGGCCCACGTAGTGGAAGCGCACCACGGCGAGCTCGTCGTCGCGGAGTTCTGGTCGATCCTGCGGTCGGACGGCGGTGTACCAGAACGCCGCTCCCGGCACGTGCGGTGCCCAAGCAAAGGCATCGAGAACTCCCGGGAGCGCCCCGGCTGCTTCTACAAGCTCGTCGCTCAGTACGCGCATCTGCTCCGGGCCACGGCTCTCCAACGGAATCCGCGCGCGCAGTGTGAGCAGGTCCTGGTGATCGAACCCCACGTCGGTGCGAACGAGTTCAACCGCGCTTCGCGTGAACAGGCCGGCGCCGGTGAGGAGCAGCACGGCAGCCGCGACCTCCGCCACGACCAGTGATCGTCGGAGCCGTACTCCAGCTACCGACTCAGAACTACCCCGACCGGTGGCCACGAGCTTCTTCTTCAAGTCTCCACGGTCGAGCCCGAGCAGGGGTACGAGTCCAAAGCCGACTCCTGCCGCTCCCGTAACGGCGGCTGCGATGAGCAGCGACGACGCGTCCACCGCGATTTCCACGAAGCCCGGGAACTGGAGCGGCAACGCCGAGACCAGCGCCGGCATCAGCAGTACGGCCGCCAGCGCGCCAGCGCCACCGCCAACCAGAGTCAGCACCGCGCTCTCGGTCAGCGTCTCGCGCCACAGGTGGACCCGCGTCGCACCGAGAGCCACCCTCAGGGCCAACTCACTTGACTTGGCTCGCGAACGCGCCAATTGAAGATTCGCGATGTTCGCGCATCCGATGAAGAGCAGGAAGACGCTACCTGCCAGCAGCGCGAGCACCGGCGCACGATATCCGCCCATGTAGAGGTCGCGCACGGGTTGCATCGACGTTACCCAGTCGGCATGGGTTGACGGGTACGCGGTGGAAAGGCGGTCGCTGAGCACAACCATCTCGGCCCGAGCTGCGTCGAGCGTCACGCCCTCGCGCAGGCGCGCGATCACGGGGAGCGTCCGGTTGATCCGGTCCTCGAGCATCGACGCTTGCACCAGCACCGGCCCCATCATCAGCGGCAGCCACACATCGGTGCGTTGCAGAACGTTGGGGAAGTCCGAGAATCCCGCCGGCATCACCCCGACGATGTCGTAGGGACTCCCGTTCACCACAAGTACTCGGCCGATCACGTCCGCGTCGCTCTCGAACCGACGTGCCCACAGCTCCGCACTGATCATCGCGATCGGATGACCACCCGGGCGCTCGTGGTCGCTGGAGTCGAAGACGCGGCCCACGACTGGGCTAGCCCCAAGCAGATCGAAGTAATCGGGCGTTACGAGGGTTGCGACGACCGTGGTGCTCTCTTCGTCCACACCGATCACGGCATTGAGCGGGTTGTAGGCCACGGCCAATGCTTCGAACGAGTCTGCCTCGCGCCAGTCCAGATAGGTCTGATACGACGTCACCACACCGCTCATACCCTGAGCCGGATTGTCCTCGAACACTGACACGAGTCGGTCGCCGTCCGGGTACGGCAGGGCCTCCACGAGCAACGCCTGCGCGATCGAAAGAATGGCGGTGCTCGTGCCAATTCCGAGAGCAAGCACCACCACTGCTGTGGCGGTAAATCCGGAATCTCGCACCAGCGTACGCACCGCGACCCGAACCGAACGTGCCAGGGACTCGATCATCGCGCTCTCCACAAGGAAATGGATACAGAACGATCGAATTGATCTATTTTTCTAGATCAATTCGATGAATCAGCACTCTAAGCGCGACTTTGTAGTGGTTCAATTGCTACAATTCCGGGACATTGTCTCAATTCGACTCAGAATCAGGAGCCACCGTGTGACCGTGCCCATCGAACTCGAGCGCGGCGTCGGCAAGAAGGCGCCGCTGTACCGGCAGATCGCCGAACAGATCACCGATCAGATCTGCTCCGGCCGACTCACCATCGGCGCCCGCCTTCCCACGGTGCGGGAGTTGGCCTCACAGCTCGATGTAACCGTGGTTACCGTGCAGAACGCATACGCCGAATTGCAGGAGGCCGGCTTGGCCGAGGCTGTCGTGGGTCGCGGCACGTTCGTCACGCGCCCGGAACCCGCGGATCCAGCGGCGCTGCTGAGCGATGGGAGACGCACCTCGGATGTGATGGCCGACATGGTGCGGCTCGAGCGCAACCTTCGAGAGGTCTACCCGCTCGCGCAGGCGAACGCCAATGATGACCTGAGTCCTGAAGCCGCCTTCTTTCGATGTCTGCGAGCCGCCGAGCCGGAAGGCGCATCTTCGCTGCGCTACGGCCATCCCCAGGGATGTCCAACGCTACGCGGCGAACTCTGCGAACTGCTTGCCGGCCGCGACCTCGACGCCCGTGCCGATGAATTGATTGTCACCCAGGGGGTGACGCAGGGGCTCGACCTGCTGCTGACCGTTCTTTGCAAACCAGGCGACACGGTAGTCGTGGAAGAACCCACCTATCTCGGTCTGCTCGGCCTCCTGGAACTCCATGGGGTGACGGCGGTCGGAGTCCCACTCGATGCGGAGGGGCCGGACCTACGCCGACTGGAGCGCGTTCTGCGTAGCGAACGGCCGCGCATGTTCTATACGACCGCCACGTTCCAGAACCCGACCGGCATCTGCATGTCCGAGCAGCGGCGGCACGACCTGCTCGCGTTGGCAGAGAACTACGATCTGCTGTTGGTGGAAGACGATATCTATCGCGACATCGCGCTCACGGTGGATCCACCGCCACCGCTCAAGGCTCTGCCCGGCGGACGCGAGCTCGTGGTCTATCTGGATGGCTTTGCAAAATCGCTCGTTCCCGGCCTGCGGATCGGCTACATGATTCCCCCGCCGGATCTGTACGGCCCGCTTCTCGACGCGCACAGGCTCAGGACACTGTGCGGTCCACTCGTGATGCAAACCGCTTTCACGGAATTCCTCCGACGCGGTGAACGTGAACTTCATCTCGAGCGGGTACTCCCGATCTTCAGGGAGCGGCGGGAGGTCATGCTCGAGAGTCTCGGCGAGTCCATGCCAGAAGACGCCGAGTGGACCGATCCGGCCGGCGGGCTCTGTATCTGGCTCACGCTGCCCGAGGGCGTATGCACCCACGAGACCTATCGCGCGGCGCTCTCTGCCGGCGTCTCGGTCGCGCCGGGAGATCACTTCATGCCGAGATCCACCGCCCGTGGCCACCTACGACTCGCGTTCGGTGGCCTCCCGACGACCGAGATCCCCACCGCAATCCGCGTACTGAGCGACGTCATTCGCGCCGCCACGACGCGATCGGGGCGAGGAGAACGCGAGGCCGTGCCGCTGGTCTGAGGACGAAGTCCTTGGATCGGCTGGTTCATCTCCGCTGTGGTGCGGCCGCCACTCGCCGCGCGAGCAACTGGTGCCGGGTAGGATACGGATTCTCGTAGAACCAACCCACCGAGGTCGCCATGACGCCGTTCCGCGCTATTCGTCTTCTCGCCGCCGTGACCGCGCTTGGCGTGCTTCTTACTCCCAGTGTCACGATCGCCGCTCCGCCTGCCGATCCGATTCCGACGCCCGAGGAGTTCTTCGGGTTCAGCATGGGAACGGCGGAGAAGCTGGCCCGCTGGGACCGGATCGTCGAGTACTTCGAGTTCATCGATGCCAACTCGGACCGCGTGCAGGTGTCCAATCTCGGGCCGACCACCCTTGGGAACCCCTTCCTTTCCATCGCGATCTCTTCGCCGGAGAACCTCGCCGATCTCACCGGCCACCAGGACCGCGCCCGCCGACTGGCGCGCGGCAATGGCCTGGATGAAGCGGGTGCCCGCGACCTGGCACAGGGGCCAGCCATTGCGATGTTGCATCACAACATCCATTCAACCGAGATCGCTGCTTCTCAGACCAGTGTTCAGCTGGTGTACGAACTGGCGACGCAGAACGATCCCGCCACGCTCGAAATACTCGACGGCGCGATCGCCGTTCTTCTTCCCTCTGGCAATCCTGACGGCCAGATGATGGTTGTGGACTGGTACAACGAGAACCTCGGCACGGACTTCGACGAGGCCGGCATGCCGTGGCTCTATCACCACTACGCCGGCCACGATAACAACCGCGATTTCTTCTTCGGGGCACTCACTGAAACTCGCTACTGGTTCAGTGAGGTCTTCGACGTGTGGCAACCGCAGGTCTACCTCGACCAGCACCAGATGGGCAGCACGGGTCCGCGCATGTTCGTGCCACCCTTCCCTGACCCACAGAGCCCTGACATCCCCGCGCTCATGTACCAGCAGATTCGACTGCTCGGTGGCGGCATCGCGACTGACCTGGCTGCCGAGGACAAGTCGGGAGTTCTGACGGGCGCGATGTATCGGATCTACGGTCAGGAGGGTGCACTCAACGGCAGGTTCCACGGCATCGTCTCGTTGCTCACAGAGACGGCCAGCGTTCAAACGGCATCCGACGTTGAGATTGAACAGGAAGAGCTGGATCGCGCGGCGCGGCGCATGGGACAGCCCTACGAGTTCAGCGTCGCATTCGTCGACCCCTGGCCGGCCGGGACCTGGCGGCTGCAGGACATCGTCGACTACCAGATGATCGCCGCGAAGGCCTTCCTGAAGCAGACCGCCAAGTACTCCGAAGACTTCCAGATGAATCGGTGGCGGATGGCCATGGACTCGGTTGAGGCAGCCGAAGGAGACGGCCCCTACGCCTGGTTGGTCCGTGTCGATCAGCACGACCCGCTGGCGGCCGCCGATATGGTCGAGCGTCTGCGCTGGCAGGGAATCGAGATCTATCAGGCCGGCGACGAGTTCGCGGCCTTTCCCGCACCCGCGACCGACCCCTGGGCACCGGCACCACCGCCCGCGCCGGAGCCTGAGCCAGAGCCGGAAGCCGACGGAGCAGAGGAGACCGAAGACGGCAACGAGGACGCAGAGAACGAACCCGCTGCGGAGCCCGAGCCAGAACCAGAGCCGGTGACCTACCCGGCAGGCACGTTCGTGATTCCGGGCGCGCAGACCGGACGCCCGGCCCTCATCGACGTACTGGAGGTGCGATCACCGGACGAAAAGCAGATGTGGCCGGACGGTCCCTATCTGCGGCGCTACGACTCGGCTGCTTACACGCTGCCGCAGATGCTCGGCGTTGACGTGGTCCGTGTCGACAGCGAGTTCGACGCGGAACTCCGGCCGGTCCGCGGCTCAGCCACGGCACCGAATCCCGGCCCGCTCCCCAACGCTTCCAACTGGTTCGTCCTCGACGCCGGGCTGATCCACAGCTACCACGCAGCGAACCGTCTGCTCGCGGAAGGTGTCGCCGTGTCGCGCGCCACGGAGGCGATCGAAGCCTCAGGCCGCGAGTTCGCCGCCGGTGCCTTCCTGGTAGAGGCGACCTCGACGTCACGGCAAATGCTCAGCGAAATCAGTTCGGCGATGCAGCTACCCGTCGCTGCCGATCCCGCCAGCAGCACGGCTTCCACCACGGTCACGCCAGCGCGGGTAGGGATTTTCAAGCCCTGGCAGCCGTCGATGGATGAAGGATGGACGCGGCTCGTCATGGAGAACTTCGAGTTCCCGTACACGTCGCTGCACAACGCGGACATCCGCGCGGGTGATCTCGGCGCCAGCTACGACGTGATCATGATCCCGTCGCAGATCTCGCTACGGACAATTCTCGAAGGGCGCGACGCCGAGACCACACCTGAACGCTACGCTGGCGGCATCGGAGACGAAGGCACCGACGCACTGCGCGAGTTCGTGGAAGGCGGCGGCACGGTGCTGACGTTCGAGCGCGGCGACGCCTTCGCGATCGAGGAATTGGATGTGCCCGTGCAGGACGCACTCGCTGGCCTCAACCAGCAGGAGTTCTTCTACTCCGCTTCGCTGGTCAACATCGATGTAGACACCGAATCGCCTCTAGGCTGGGGCATGCGCCCACGTGCTGCGGCGTTCTTTGGCGGCGGGCGCGCCTACGAGCCGAGCAACTGGGCGGCGGCCGATGACACGATTCGTGTCGTGGCGAGCTACCCGAGCGAGGATCGCGTGCTGGCCAGCGGCCTGATGGTGGGTGATGAACACCTGGCCGGACGAGGCGCGATGCTCGAGGCGAGCGTCGGAGAAGGTCGGGTCATCCTGTACGGCTTCCGCCCGCAACACCGCGCGCAGACCCGCGGCACATTCAAGCTGGTATTCAACGCCCTCTACTCGATGGAGTGACGTCGCGCCCGACCTAGCCGATCACGTCGAATGTCAGGCCAGGATGCAGCGCGCCGTTCAACAGCACCTCGATGCGGTGCTCGCCTGGATAGTGCTTTCGCGTGGAATGCTGCGCCAGCGAGATCGTCTTGCGCACGAGCGTGTTCGAGCGCGGCGCTATGGTGCGCTCGGCACCCTTGAAAACCTTTGCGGCTGCATGACCATTGGCCTTCACGAAATGAACCTTGAGGTCCGCCAGCACTCCCGCGGGCTCCTCCGACGGGTTCTCGATCGACACCTCGATACGGATCTTGTCGCCGATCTGAACGCTCGCAGGCTCGCACGTGATCGACGCAATTGTCGCCGGCGATGTGCTGTCGTATCCCAGCACAGCGAGAGCACCGGGATCGGCTTGCTTGATGAGGGTGCGCAGTCCGTGCCGGACGAGACGTCGCCGATTGTGGCTGCCGTCGTCCCACCAACGTGCTGCCGTGTCCACGACCACGTTCGGATGGTCCTTGGCGATGTCGTTGAGATTGTTGGCCACCGACCGCCGGACATACTCCTCGGGGTCGTCGCGGAGGATTTCCAGCAACTCCAGTACGGATGATGGATCCTCCTGGAACCCGCGCAGCCGCGGTGCCCACGGCAAGCGCGGCCGCGTGCCTTCCGACACGAGCCGGCGAACGTGCATGCTCGGGTCGCCGGTCCACTCCCGCAACCGCTGCAGAGTCGCGTCGGGATAGCGCTCGATGAACGCCCGGATACTGAACTCCGCGGTGAATCGCTGCGTCAGCTCGTACTGGGCGAGCATCGACTCCTCGAAGCAGTCGACGCCGTGGTCGGCAACAAAGAACACCAGTGGCATGTAGATGAAAGACTCCATGCCCTTGAGCTCGGGCGCATCCGCCAGATCGCCGAGAGAGTCGATGACGATCCGCACGGCAGTGGCAGGATCGGCCGGCAGGTGCGCTGCGAGAGCGTCCGACACCTGGCGTGCGCGTGGTGTCAGCTCGAGATCCTCGTAGCCCGCGAGCGCATCGGCGAGGAAGGCCGGCCGATCGAAGTCGGGGTAGACCGGCTCGACCATGTCGGCGAGCCGAACCGGCACGTCTTCACCGAATGAATTCTTGAGGGGTTCAGCCACCGGCTAGTGGTCCAACGGCCGGTAGTTCAACTCGAGCTCATCGAGTAGAGGCTGTATTGCACGTAGACGCGCCAAGAAGCCGTCGTAGTCACGTGCGCCCCGCGCCGACCAGGCCACCTCGGAGAGCGCGATCGCGCGCGGGTAAGCCATGTACTCGACGTAGTCGGCGGTCTTGATGTACTCGGTCCACACATTGGCCTGGGGGCCAAGAATATGGACCGCCTCGTCGTCCGTCAGCACGTCCGGCACCGGCTCGAATGCGTACACAGTGGCGAGATCGATTCCGAAGCCAGCCCAACTCATGGCGAGCGGCTCGGTGGCCGGGTCGCCCTGATAGAAGTCGAAGTCGGCATGCTCAACAGGAGTCATGATCACGTCGTGTCCCTGCTGCGCTGCCGCGATGCCGCCTTCGGTGCCACGCCACGACATCACCGTGGCGTCGGGTGCGAGGCCGCCCTCGAGGATCTCGTCCCAGCCCACCAGACGACGGCCGTGTGCCGCCAACATGACCTCGACTCGACGAATGAACCAGCTCTGTAGTTCGTCTTCGTCGGCCAGTCCCTCGCGCTGAATGATCTGCTGCGCAAGTTCGCTCTCGCGCCACTGTCGTTTCGGCACCTCATCAGCACCGATATGGATGTACTCCGACGGGAACAGCTCGACCACCTCGGCCAACACCGCTTCGATGAAATCGAACGTCGCCTCGCTGGGGCAGAAAATCGTGTCGTGCACGCCCCAGTTTGTGGACACTTCCAGGGCCGCGCCCGTACAACCCAGCTCCGGGTACGCGGCGATCGCCGCCGTGGCGTGACCTGGCATTTCGATCTCCGGAATGACCGTCACGAACCGCTCTGCGGCATAGGCAACGATCTCGCGGATCTCGTCCTTGGTGTAGTAGCCACCGTGCGGCACGCCGTCGCCGATATAAGGGTCGACGTTCTTGTCGACGGTCGTCTCACTTCGCCAGGCTCCTACCGACGTGAGCCGTGGGTACGCATCGATCTCAACCCGCCACCCCTGGTCCTCGGTCAGATGCCAGTGAAACTGGTTGAACTTGAAGCGCGCCATCGTATCGATGTAGCGCTTTACGAACGCCACATCGAAGAAGTGACGTCCGACATCCAGATGCATGCCGCGATACGGGAACCGCGGCCAGTCCTCGATGCGGCCAGCCGGGACGGACCAGCCGTCGAAGTCGCTGCTACCGGCCTCCGCGCGGGGAAGCATCTGCGAGATCGTCTGGAAGGCATAGAAGACCCCGGCCTCGTCGGCCGCGTCGATTTGCAGCGCCCCACTCGAGATCTGCAGGCGGTAACCCTCCGCCGGCAATCCAACGTCGAGTCGCACCGCGATCCGTCCTTGCTCCGGATCGACCTCTAGGGAGTATCCAGTGGCATCCCGGAGCATCCCCAACTGCTGGCGAGTGACCGCTGCGAACTCTGGCACCACCGCCACACGCGTGGCCGCAGAGAATCGAAAGCCACCGTCGGCGGACTCGACAACCTGCGGTGCCGGCACCACGTTGATCGGCCGCGACGGGACGGGGCTCAGCGCCTCCAACGAAACCGGAGCGTCTGCCGGCGCACAGGCGACGACCAGGAGGAGGGTGCTTCCAGCGACCGAGCGGAGTCTGCTCATGGATCGATCCGGCGCGAAAAACAGATGATTCGTTCGGCCTCTTCGAAGCCGAGCGCGAGGTGGAAGTCTCGGCTGCCGCGATTGTCGATATCGCAGTCGGATGCGAATTCACGGTGCCCGCGATCGGCAGACCATGCCATGGCCTGGTCGACCAGGCACCGAGCCACACCCCGGCGGCGCGTATCGGCGTCCACCCAGATGCCTTCCAGATAGCCCACTGGCGAAGTGGAGCACCCTTCGGCATAGGGGCGCGCTCCTACCTCGGCAAACCCCTCGAGACCGCCGTTCGGGCGCACGGCTACGAGAACCGTGTACTCCTTCGAATCCCTCTCCAGGAGTTCGACCGCTTCGTGATCCTCACAGTCTGGCCACAGGGCCCGCCGCATCCTTCGGAACTCCCCGAGGTCGGCGACACATAGCGGCCGAATCTCGACGGGGTTCATTCCAGCTGTTCGAGCAATGACATGACCGTCGGGTTCACCCAGGTCGAGTCGTGGAACTGTCGGCCCCATTCTATTGCCGAGACGTCGTGATATTCGTGTTCGGTTTCATCGGCCACGAACCGAAGTCGCTTCCGCAGCGAGGCACGGATCGTGGCATCCGCCCCGGCATCGAGAAGACGCCGTGCGATCACGGCATCCCGACGCAGACCAACTCTCCACGGCTGGGACACAACCGCACCGAACAACGCCGTGTGTCCGCCGAACCCGTCCGCATCGACTGCTGCACGGGCATCCGCAGAACACCCACGCGCGATAAGCCCGTCGACGATCTCCACTTCGTCGTAGTCCACGGCCATGTGGAGAAGCGTTCCACCGGCGAGGGGCGTCCCGTGCAGGGCAAGCGAATGATCGGAGTGGCAGCCCAAAGCCGGCGGATAGAGGTCCTCGTGACGGTAGGTCCGAGAAAGCAGGGCGGGGTCCTGACCGAGCAACGTGTCTAGCTGGTCGAGACAACCGCGGTGCACGGCCATCGGGGCCGTTTCCGGCAGCTCCACGCCCCACTCCTCCACCAGGGCGAGGCAAGCTCGCTTGCCCGACGGGCTGCGCGAGTAGGTCTGAAGCAGCAAAGCCACCGGGGCCAGAACGTTGCCGTGCTCGTCGGCGAGCTCAGCGCCACTCTCGAGAAGAAACCGAAGTCCGGCCGCATTGAGCGTCTCGGCTGGCCCCATGACCGCGCCAGGCTCCGGCGCCGCCCCCCAGCTCACCAGTTCGCGCGCCAACTCGATGTGACCCTGCAGGCAGGCTCGATCGAACGCCCACTGAGTATCCTCCGCCCCGACTTCGTGCAGCGCTCGAACAACATCCCGCTGACCGAGATTGGCCGCGTGCGTCATTGGCGGCCCCCAATTGCTGCCGGGGCCCAACACGTTCTCATCGCGGAGCGCCGGCGATGCTTCGATCAAGTCGACGACATGCTCGGACGCGCCCGCGTGGATCGCCGCCGAGAGCTCGCACGCGACCTCGAGTCGCTGCCAGGTGTCGAAGCCAAACTCACGGGCTCGGGCGTCTCGGGAGGCGGCATCCGGCGCGTCGCCACCGATCAGCGAAGCATCCGGACGGTGAGGAAGGTGGCGGTCCCCCATCCCGTCAGCTCCGCATCTGCATGAACGCCGCCACGGCAAGATCCCCGACCGCCGCGACAATCAAGACGGCGCCCAGAATCACGTTCCCGCCGAACGCGAGGATACCGATGCCACCGAGCATCATGACGGCACCGCTCGCAGCCATGAATTTCGCCACCATCCGCAAAGGCGTTTGGTCTTCTGCCACAAGGTGCCCCCGTTTTTCAGTTGAACTCATCTCATGCTCCACTGGCTGGGATCCGCAGCCTCAGCAACGGCAACGTCCTGTCAATCCCGCAAACCGGTGCCGGCACGTCACCGCAGTGAACGGCACCCAGATGTTCGTAGAACTGCCGCGCATTTGGATCGGATTCGATGCGAAGCTCGTCCCAGTTGTTGCCCCGTGCTGCGGCGACCCCGGCAGCCAGGAGCGCCTTGCCGACGCCGAGGCCCTGGTGTTCTGGCCCCACCCATAGGTGACCGATCTCTGGACCGTCCGCCCCATCGCCCACGGCAATGACTCCAGCTAGGCCATTGCCCACCTCTGCCACGATCACGTGGTTGGCGCCGATGTACTCCCGGGAAAAACTCAGATCGTCACGCCATGCCTCAAGCCAGGCAGGCGGGTAGTCCCATATCGCTTTCGAGGCGCGGGCTAACTCAGTGAGAATGGTCGACTCTTCTGGGCGAGCCGCTCTGAGTGCGATGTGACTAGTCATGTAGGCCTCCCCCCGGTCCGTCGCCCAGTACGGCGTCCTGAACAACCTCGAGCGCGACGGCAGTGTTCTCGAATCCAAGTGACTGGATCCGGCCGGGCCCCTTGTAGTTCACGAACCACGTTTCGATGATCTCCAGCACGCCGGGATAATCATCACGCAACTCCTCGAAGTTCGTCACATCGCTCAATGGTCCTTCAAGGAGAACGCAGATCAACTTGTCATCGCGCGCCCCGGAGTCCTGCAACCGCAGAATGGCTACGGGCCGCGTCAGCACCGCGGTGCCGCGTGGCACCGCTGGCCCGAGGACAAGCACATCCAACGGGTCGCCGTCCCCGCCGGATTCCACAGCAAGAAGCGTCCCCGGAACGATGCCGTAGTTGCCGGGATATCCCAGATAGTCGACGACTCGGGGGGCTCCACCGACCTGTTCGACCGAAAGCGCGCCCGTATCCTTGTCGATCTCCCACTTCAGGTTCGTGCCGGCGGGGATCTCAATCACCGCGTGCACCAGTCCGTCGCGCGTCACCGGAGGTAGCCTGAGCGCGTCCGGATCCACCGTAACCACCGGGCTCGCGCACCCCGTCCCGACGATGCAGACGGACGCCGCCAGAACGATGGAGGGTCGCATCAAGTTCGACTGTCTTCGCGCGCGGCGACCGTCATCGCGATTCCGACGAGCAGCAACAACGTTGCGGCAGCGACGAAGATCGTCCGGATGAAGGGTTCAGCGATGAACACCATCCAGGCCCATGGGCCGAGGCTCACGCCGGCCACCATGGCACCGGCGCCGGCGAGCATCCGCACGCGAGGAGCAGCGCCGGCGACGAGTCCGGGAACTGCGAGAACCACCATCAATGGCCCGACCACGCGGGCAGCGCCCCGACCCAGTGCGGGACCCAACCGAGTCGCCTCGGGCGCGAGCAGGTTGTAGGTGAGTACGAGCCCGACCGCGATTGCACCCACTCCCACGAGCCGCGCAACAACTACACCCCAGGACGGCTGGACCTGAACCATCGGACCTCGCGGGAATTCGGTAACTCTCCGGAGTGTAGCGCGGCCGATGCTCGGCCAGCTGGTCGTTGGCGAGCGTCCGGACAACTACTTGCGCCGCGCGAGTACTTATGAGTAAGCTACTCGCGTAACGCAAGTACGAATCTCCAGCGAGTACCCATGTCTGACCGCAACGCGCACGACTACCTGCCTCTCCGCCCCGTCGAGTTCCAGATCCTGCTCAGCCTGAGCGCTGGTCCGCGACATGGCTATCGCATCATCCAGGACGCCGAAGAACGCGGCGAGGAAGCCGCAGTTCCTGGCCTGGCGACCCTGTATCGAGCCCTGCGACGCCTCGAGGCCGAGGGTCTCATCGAACAGAGCGACACCGCGTCAGAGCAGGACGAGCGACGGCGCCCGTATCGCCTCTCCGGACTCGGCGTGGAAGTTGCCCGACTCGAAGCTCGTCGACTGGCCTCTCAGCTCGGGTCCGAGGCAGGTGCAGCTCTTCTGGACCCGGAGGCAAGTCGATGATCGCGGCAAGCGTCCGTCAGATCTACCAGATCATCTTTCGTCTCTACCCAGCGGAGTTCCGCGCCGCCGTGGGGCAGTCGCTGCTGGCCGACTTCGACGAAGGTCTCGGCAAGGAAAATGCCGGTAGGGTCGGCTTCGGCATTCGTCAGACGCTCGATCTCGCGCGCAACCTCAGCAGCGAGTGGAGGACCCCGAGCGGACCGAGGAGACCAGGACGAGATCGAGGCCGCACTTCACGGCTGCGCGCGATGCGCGAGGACATCCGGAGCGCCGGCCGGTCGCTCCACCGTGATCCGGCATTCACGCTCGTCGCCGTTGTTGTGATGGGACTGGGCATGGCGGGCTTGATTGCCGTCTACGGAATCGTGGAAGCGGTGTTGTTGGAGCCCCTGCCGTACCCCGATGCCAATCGGCTGGTTTCACTCACCGAGAGCTACCGCATCGAGCAGCGCAAGTCGGTGGCCTACCCGAACTATCTCGACTGGCGAGCGCGTAACCGCACCTTGGAGGAACTCGGTGCCCGGGCATGGAATTCGATCAATCTGACCGGGCTCGGCCCGGCTCGGAATATCGACGCCATGGGCATCACCCCGAACCTGCTCGGCATGCTGGGAGTCGGCACATTGCAGGGTCGGATCTTCAACGAGACGGAAGCAGCCGATCGCGCCCGCGTGATCTTGCTATCGGAAGGGTTCTGGCGCGACACCATGGGCGCCAGACCCGACGTCGTCGGCGAGACGCTCTTGCTGGACGGCGAGCCGTTCATCGTCGTCGGCGTCCTAGAAGACCAGGCCGAGTTTCCACTCGCCGAGGCAGCGCTATGGATGCCGCTGCGCACATCTTTGTCGTCTGTCGATATGTCCAGCCGCAGCAGTCATCCGGGTATCGAGGCCATCGGTCGGATGACGAAAGGTACGAATGCTCACCAGGCACGTCTAGACTTCGAACGTATCGCCACCGAATTGGCAAGCGACTACCCGGAAACGAACGCGGAAGCCGGTGTGGTAGTCCGCCCCCTCCGCGAACGGGTCGTGGCGAACTCGACCACAACGCTATGGCTCCTGTTCGGAGCGGTCACGATCGTCATGCTCGCCATCAGCGCGAACGTCGCCGGCCTCATGCTGACCCGCGCGACGCGACGCGATGGAGAACTCGCGGTTCGTGCCGCGCTGGGAGCAGCGCGAAGTCGTCTGGCGACGCAATTGACGGCAGAGGCTCTCCTTCTCGCGATCAGCGCTGGTTTTCTTGGTTTGACCCTCGCAGCGATGGTTCTACGTCTTGTCAGAGGCAGCTCCGGGCTCGGCCTGGCACGCCTGAATGTGGTCCAGATGGACTCATCGGTGGCCGCCGCGGCCATTGCGATAGCCACTCTTTGCGGCCTGGTAGTTGCCGGTACGACCCTTACACGTCTCACACACATACGCGCCGCCGCGACGCTCCGCGATGCCGCGGAGCGCAGCGTCGTCGGGTCGAAACACCGCCTGCGTCGTCTTCTCGTCACGACGCAGGTCGCGCTCGCTGTTGTTCTGCTAGCGGGCGCCGGGCTCATGACACGAAGCCTTACCAACCTGGCTCAGGCCGGCGTCGGTATCGCGCCGGGGAATGTTCTGACCGCATATATCGGGCCGCCCCAGACGAGCTACCCCGAGAACGCCGATCGCGTAGAACTCTACGCCGCCCTGGCGAGCGCCGCGCGGGCACTGCCCGGCGTCGTGGGTGTGTCTGGCGGCGATCCGCTACCGCTGTCGGGGCGCAACAACCAGACGACGCTCTCCGGCGATGGATTCCCGCAGATCGACGAGATGGGACATCGCGTCGAGGTGACCCGGATCATGCCGGACTATTTCGCGACCATGGGCATCGATCTCCTCGAAGGTCGCGATGTACGTCTCGACGACACCATCGATTCCCCCGTGGTGCTGATCGACTCGACGCTGGCTGAAACGCTGTTTCCCGACGGCCGCGCGCTCGGTCAACGCCTGCGCATCCGCGGCCCCGCCGCGGACCGTCCATGGCACACGATTGTCGGAGTTGTTGGCCACGTGAAGAACTACGGCATCCGCAACGAGTCGCGCGGACAGCTCTACGTGCCATTCACGACGAGTGCCTGGGGCATGACCCTCCTGGTTGAGACCGAACGCGGAGGTACGGACGCGGAGGTGATTGACGCGCTGCGCACGACGTTGTTCGACATCGATCCAGAGCTCCCACTGACTCGTGTGAGCACGGTGAACAGCTACCTCCACGACTCCATCGCCACCGAGACAATTCTGACGCAGACTCTCAGCGGCTTCGCCGCGGTGGCATTGATTGTTTCGATCATCGGGCTCTACGGGATGGTTGCCTACTCGGTCGCGCTACGGACGCGGGAGATCGGCATCCGCATGGCGCTCGGCGCCCGGGCCGCGCGCGTTCTCTCGACAGTCGTCCTGGAAGGTGCGCTACTGGGTACGGTCGGGGCCGCGGGCGGAGTGGTTGTGAGCCTCCTTGCCGGCCGCTGGATCGCCAGTGCCCTCTACGACATCACGCCTGCCGATCCAGGGACTCTCGGTGCGGCGGCGACGGGAATGATCGTCGTGGCCGTGCTCGCCGCTTTCGTGCCGGCCCTGCGCGCGATCCGGGTGCAACCGACGCAGGCGCTGCGCGGCTAGACCCAGGCCTGCGGAACGTCGTGCAAAGCGGAATCCGAGATTCCGGTTAGCATCCGGCCATGCGTCGTTCTTCAGTCCCCCCGCGCCCAGGGCAGCGGGTCGTCAGCGACTCCGAACCGGAGCTCGGCCTCGGCACGCTCGTGTCGATGGAAGGCCGCGCTGTCGTCGTGTACTTCGACGGAACCGGGGAAGAGCGTCGCTACGCCGCAGGCTCCTCTCCCCTGCACCGACTGTTGTTCGGCGCCGGCGATGAAATCGTCGATGCCGACGGCGGCCGATGGATCGTGGACGATGTCGTCGAGCGTGACGGCATCGCCGTCTACCAATGCGCGGACCAGGAGATCCCGGAGAATCTACTGAACCCGCGGATGGCGCTCGGCGGCCCTCGCGAACGGTTGCTGGCCGGCCGCTTCGACGCGCCGCATCTTTTCGACCTCCGGCTCAGAGCGCGCCAGGCCACCGAGGCACTCCGGTCCTCGCCAGGCCGCGGCCTTGTCGGTGCGCGGCTCGAACTGCTCCCGCATCAGTTCTTCATCGCGAGCGAGGTCGCAGGTCGCCGGCTGCCGCGGGTTCTGCTCGCCGATCAAACCGGGCTTGGGAAGACCATCGAAGCCTGCCTGATCCTTCACCGACTCCTGCTTACCGGCAGGGCGCAACGGGCGCTAATTCTCGTGCCGGACGCTCTGGTGCATCAGTGGCTCGTTGAACTCTCTCGCCGGTTCAATCTGCGCGTGGCGCTCTATGACGAGGAACGTTGCGCCGCGGTTCAAGACAGCGAGCCCGGCGCGAATCCGTTCGATGACGAACAAGTCGTGCTGGCGGGGTGGTCACTGCTGGTCGATCGCGACTCACGTGCCGCCGAGGCCGCCGAGGCCGGGTGGGATCTGGTGATTGTCGACGAGGCACACCATCTAGGCTGGTCGCGAGGCGAGCCCAGCCCCGAATATGCCGCCGTCGAGCAGGTATCGGCCTCCGCGGAAGGCGTGTTGCTCCTCACGGCGACGCCTACCCAACTGGGCGAAGAAGGGCACTTCGCCCGCCTGCGCTTGCTGGATCCCGACCGCCATACCGACTTCGACACCTGGAAGCTCGAGTCCGAGCAGCACCGCCGCGTAGCAGACCTGGGCGAGGTGCTCATTGGTGATGCCGCTATCGCTGCCGCCGATCTCGACGAGTTGGTCGGCACCCTGGAGCGAGAGCGCGACGAAGTCGCCGAGGCGGTCCAAGATCGCGCAGGCCGCGATGCGCTCCTCGCCCAACTGATCGATCGCCACGGCCCCGGACGGGCCATATTCAGCAACACGCGCTCGGTGCTCCCCAAGCTGCCAAGCCGTGAGGTACAGCTTCATCCGCTGGCTCCTGCTGAGGATGATCCACGACTCGGCTTCCTCTTGCGGCGACTGCGGGAAACCGATGAGAAGCTACTGGTGATATGCCACTCGGCGAAGACCGCGCAGTCGATCAAGGCACAACTCGAGATTCAGACCCGACAGCCGATCGCTCTTTTCCATGAGGACATCGACCTCGTTCAGCGCGACCGCAATGCGGCCTGGTTCGTCGAGCCCGACGGCGCCCGAATGATGATCTGCTCCGAAATTGGCAGCGAAGGGCGCAACTTCCAGCACGCCCGACGGCTCGTGATGTACGACCTGCCGCTGGACCCCGATCTCGTCGAGCAACGGATTGGGCGAGTCGACCGCATCGGGCAACGCCACGACGTGGCGATCGATGTCCCTTACCTGGTTGGCACGGGACACGAAGTTCGCGCGCGATGGCAACACGACGGAGTCAACAGCCTGACTCGCCATGTCACGGTCGCGCAGCCTCTGCTGGAAGTGTTCGAAAACCGCGTGCAGCAACTCGCGGCCGGATGGGACGCAGGAAACGACTCCGCGGGAGACCTCGAGGATCTGATATCGGAGACAGCCGAACTGACTGCTGCTTTGGAGAGCCGCGTCGAAAGCGGCCGGGATCGGCTGCTGGAGATGTCTTCTCTCCGAGCTGACCGCGCCGAAGGGGTGTTGGAGCTTGTACGAACTCACGACGCAGACGTCGAAGCAGACGAGTTCTTCCTACGCCTCCTCGAGCATTTCCAGGTCATCGCGGATGAACTTGGCGAGCGAACCTACCGATTCGATCCCGATGGTCTCGCACGCGTGAACTTCTCAGCCCTCCGACAGGGAGACGTAACATTTACCTTCGACCGCGAGAAGGCGCTCCTTCGAGAGGACTATGAGTTCGCCACGGTCGACCACCCGCTGTTCGAGGACGCGCTAGGTGCACTGCTCGACGCCGAAACAGGCAACGCGAGCTTCGCGGTGGTGGCGTCGGAGGATTCGCCACGACTGCTCGTCGAAACGGTTTTCGTTCTTGAGCCCGTAGCGCCGCCGGGCCTCCACGCGGATCGGTACCTGCCGCCCACCTGCATCCACATCACGGTCGACATCGGCGGCAATCCTGTTGCGGGCCCGCCAGAGGAGCCCGGCGGGCGCGGCAACCGGGAGTGGCTCCGTGCCTACCTGCCCGACTTGCGGACGCCCCTGCGCGCGGCTGTCTCCGCGGCCGAACGCATGGCGAACGAACGAGCGGAAGGCGTTCGGGAAGCGGCGAACGCTCGCGCCGAAACCGAGCTAGGCGGTGAAACTGATCGGTTGCGCGCGCTCGCCGTCAGCAACCCGAATGTCCGTCCCGAAGAGGTCGCCCTTCTCGAGTTGGAGCGCGAGGAACTCGCCCGTCACATCGTGCAGGCCAGGCTGCGCCTGGACGCTCTGAAGCTCATCTGGCACGGGCCTGCGGAGAAGGGCCGGCCCAAGACCGGTTAGAACCTCAGCGCTCGAAAATGTCGAGTGGCAGGATCGCGGTCACGCCCACGTTGGGCGCGTCCACGAGCTGCCCGATACGGAGATCCACGGCAACCGAGGCAATGATGAACGCCTGCTCACGCGAGTAGCCGTACCTGTCGACGATGAAGTCGATCATCTGCAACAGCGCGTTGCGCGCGGCGAGCCCGATGTCCTTGGATAGGTTTTCCAATCCGGGGATTCTCGCGGCCTCCAGATACTCGAGATCAGGAGGAGTCTCGCCAGCTCTCTTCAACGGCAGTCCCGTGGTGGCATGGAACCGTTCGGAGGGGATCCCGAGCAGCGTCGCTGGCCCCTCGTATTGCGGTCCCTGGCTCACGTCCATCTCCCCGGCCGGAAGCAGCTCAGTCGTCAACATCACGGTGGCGTCCATCTCAATCGCCGTGCCAGCAACTTCCCCATCGCCCTGCGCGTAGTGCAGGTCGCCCACCGAAAGGCCGCACCCGTCGACCTGGCACGGCAGATAGATCGTTGATCCCACGCCAAGGTAGCGGATGTCCATATTGCCGCCGTTCTCGCGGGGCGGGAACGTCCGTAAACACTCGTGTTCGTGAGCCGTCCCCGCGCCGCAGATCCCAACCGGCGCCGCATTCGCCGACAAGGGCGGGCTCACGGCTCCGCCGGCCTCGAGCAGTTCCGCCTCGCGCGCAAGCATCGCCGCGTGGTCCGACTCGCCAGGTAACGTCGTGACGATTCCTGGAAAGCTTCGGTTGGGGATCCGAACTCCGGGCAGCTGCTCGCTCTCGGCATAGCGCGAGTTGAGATCCCAGATCACACGCAGATTCGACTCCATAGTGTCCGTGACCAGACCGTTCCGTGTAATCGTGGTGAAGCCCCACGCACCGGGCACGATGCCGAGAAGCCGAACCATCAGCACATCCCCCGCTCGTGCTCCCTCGATCCGGATGGGGCCAACCAGGGGATGTACCGCGCTTCCAGGCGGCCCCGCTGCGCGCGGATCGCGATCGGCCCCCGGCTCCAGATCGAAGTCAGAGGCGTTCCGGCTATCCAGCATCACCACGTCGCCTGGCGCGACGGTGGCCACCATTGGAATGGCTGGGTGCATGCGATTCATGCAATGCGGGTCATCGGGACAGCCTCTCGCGAAATCACCCAGGTCGACGAGCCTCCGGCCGCCGACCGGCGACAGACGAGCTTGAACCGCCTCCGGGCCGGGGGCTGCCGGAGCGGCCACTGCCCGCTCTCGCATATCAAAGGCATCGCCCGCCGATAGCAAGAAGTAGGGCCGAGCCTCCGCATCGTAGTCACGCGTATTGTCGTGAACCGCCACGTCACCAACACCAACAACTTCGAACCGATCGCCGTGCACGACGACCGCGGTGCTCTCGGAGATCCCGAGCCCCAGAAGATGTGGTTGCTGCGCGATCACTGGAATGATGTCGTCCCAGCGGTCGCGGGTATCGATGTGTTGATCGATTGCCGAGCGGCGCAGGAACTCGAAGCCGCGCTGGTGGTTGGACTCATCCGTCATCACGATGCCGGAGCCCCGTGTGTCACCCCTCACCAGATACTCGCCCTGGATCGTGGCGCCGGCCGAACTCCCGCCGATCACGCCACCGCGGGCCAGAACGTCGTGCATGGCCTCGTAGGTCCGGGTTCCGGCGTAGGAGTCGACGATGTTCCATTGGCGGCCGCCGTTGAACCAAACTGCGGTCGCCTCTTCGAGCGTTGCGATGAATTCGTCCGTGTCGGCCACCGCGGGGTCGTGCGTGTGCAACATGCTCACACTGCGGAGACCGCGAGCGCGCCAGCGAGCGAGGACACGATCCTCGTCGAAGGACCTGACAGTTCCATCCTGATTGCGGTTCCCGCCGGCTGTGGGCACGATCACAAAATGCCCGTCGCTGGCGCCGCCACCGAGCTCGATGAACCTCTCGAGGATGCCGGACTCGTCGAGCGGCCCGCCCCCGGCGATCACCAGAGCGCCGCGACCGGGGCCGTACTCCGTCGATTCCTGACCCAACGCGGCTCCCGCCGAGCCGACGACGAAAAACACCAGCACAACCCCAAGCACTTCGCGCCGCATTCGCAACCTCCACTGTCGGGACAACGGTCGAGATCCTACCGGATCGAAGTCCTTCAGCTCACGAAGCAGACACGAAATGCCCTTGCTGCCCCAACGCGGATATGGCTCGATAATCCCTGCGATCAGCGCCCTCCCTCAAAGACCCTCGCCACCTTGGCCCCCGCTCTGGAGCACCTATGCGCATCGCAGTCGCCGCCATCGCACTCTTCGCGTTCCTGCCGCAGCAGGGAATCGATTCCGCAGTTCTGAATCACGCCGCCCGTATGGACGCTGACCGCGCCACGGACGCCGGCCGCAAGGTACTCGAAGTGTACGAGTGGATCGGCATCCGGCCAGGCATGGACGTGGCCGACGTCTTTGCGGGCACGGGCTACAACACTCAACTCCTGGGCCTGGCGCTGGGGAACGAAAGTCAGATCCACTCGGTTCTGGGTTTCTTCGCAGCCACCGCGAAAGAGAACTTCGGTCTCGACTTCAAGGCAAACACAGAGCAACGTATCGAGGCTGCGGATCTGACCAACGTGACGATCCACAGCACCCTTGCCGACCTGCCTGATATGTCACTCGATGCGATCGTTTCGATTCGCAACTATCACGACATCGGTTTCTTCGGCGGCGATGCGGCCGAGGCTCTCGCCAACATGCACCGCGCGCTGCGCAGTGGCGGTGTGGTCGGAGTAGTGGAGGTGGCGACAGACAACTCAGGCTGGGACGCCAACACGCACCGACTGGGCCGAGAGGCCGTGATCAGCGAGTTCACCTCGAACGGCTTCGAACTCGTGGACGAGTCGGACATGCTCGCCAACCCGGACGATGACCACTCCGCGGATGGCTTCGCCACGGGCCGTCATCTCTCGGACCGGTACCTGCTGAAGTTCCGCAAAGCCGGCTAATCACAATGGTCGCGGTGGATTCCGCGCCATGTGCCCGTTGTCGAGGAATGGTCGTGGCGCTAGCTCTCCGCGCAGACCACCTCGACGCGCCGGTTCATGGCGCGGCCGGATTCGTCGTCGTTGGTCGCAATCGGGCGCACCTCGCCGATACCAGCGGCCTCGATACGATCCGCGGAGATGCCGCGCCGGACCAGGTCATCGACCACGGACTGGGCTCGGCGGCCCGAGAGCGCCAGGTTGTAGTCGTCGGCGCCCTCGCTTGAGGTGTGTCCTTCAATCAGGATTCTTGCCGCAGCGTCGGCAGCCAAGCCATCGTAGAGCTGCTCGAGAACTGGCGCGGCGTCGGCACGGAGATCTGCCGAATCGAAGTCGAAATTGATGCCGTGGATCACTGACCCACAGCCCAGTTCGGGTTCGGGCGTTTCCGTGCAACGGGTCGTCGTTCCGTCCGGAGCGATGCCTCCTGCATAGAGACGGAAGGGAGCCCCGTTTGAGGACGACACTCCGCTGATTCCGCCTTCCCCGTCGAGAAGAAGCACGAAAAGGCTCTCCACTCCGGAAGTCATGTCTTCACCGCGCGCGCGGAGCACGTTGCCTGAGACAGTTCCCGAGAGCAGTCCTCCCGACGCGCCGTAGCACCCGGTCACGGTCGGTCCTACCTGCTTGAGCTCGACGAGCACACCGCGGCCGCGCCAGATCCCGTTGAAGCCCTCAGACAACGGCACCGTCTCCTGTTCACCGTTGCCGATGATCTCGCTGAACTCGTAGTACATCTGCTCACGCTGGACGTCGATGCCTCCGACGAGACGCACTTTCACCCAGCGAACAGCTGGCGACGCGACGATATCGAGATCCGTCACCAGGCCCCGCTCGGCGTGCGTTGCCAACTCGCCCTGGGCGATGAGTTCAAAGTCGGCGTCCAAGCCGTCCGCGCTCCCGTAGATCTCGACGATTCGGGAGAAGGTCTGGGAAGGGCTCGGGGTCTCGTGAATCTCGGGCACCGCGAATCGATCGAACGAGGTGAGTGCGGGCAGCTCGAACACGAACTCCGTCGCTGTTTCGGCGTCCGCCAGACCTACCAGTGAGAACCCGCCATGGTTCCCATCCACCACCGCGAGAGCGATGTCGTTGCCCGGCTGGCGTGGGCCGGTGGTGCTCCAGCTGATCGGAAGAGCCCCCTGAGCCAACGTGAGGAAGTCGGTACGCGACGCCGTTTCCTGCGCCGGCGCTGAGCCGATCGCTGCGATCGTCGCGCACGCAGCCAAGACAGGGATGGCGTGCCCAGATCTCTTCGTCATCAGCTCTTCCCCGGGGGTCTTCTGGGTAGGGTGACGCGGTGCCGGAATCTTACCCTTCTGAACTAAGTCGTTCGCGAACCGCCCGGTTGACGGCCGTACCATCGAGACCATCGTGATTCTTCATGATGTGTCCCATCACGCGACCGATCGCTGAAGGGTCCGACGCTCCCAGCTCCGCGATGGCGGCATCAACGATTTCTCCGAGATCTGCGGCCGACACGCTCTCCGGCAACCACCGCTGCAGGTATTCGACCTCGAAGCGAAGCTTCGCTGCCGCCTCAGCGCCGCGCTCACCGTAGCCCTCGTACTCGACCAGCGCTTTGCGCATCTTCTTGGCGTACGCGGCGATCGTGACGCGATATAGGTCGTCGTCGGGTTCGGCATCGAAGCCCGGAGCGGTAACCACGCGTTGGATCTCGGTGTTGATCTGCCGTACGACGTCCGCACGGGCGCCATCACGCTCTCGCATGGCGTCCTTCAGTTCTGCTGCAAGGTCGTCCTTGATCGTCACTTCCGCTCTCCTGATCCGCCCGCTGGTGCGCCGCCGCGCATCGTTTCCACGTGTGCCACGAGTTCGTCGGCATCACGCGATCGCCTGAGTTCTACAAACGGTAGTTTCCGCCATTCCGGCGCAGCGCGTAGGCGGCCATATTTCTCGCGGTTGTGGCGATGGGTTGCGAGCACCCAGATCAGGATCGAGTCGTGTGACAGAAAGGTCCGACGCCACGACTCCCGATTGCCGGCGTACAGCGGTTCACGACTGATAACGCGGCGCATGGTGCGCGCGAGCGCGCGGCGAAACACGAGCGGCAAGGGGTAGTTCAGCCAGACCACATGCGTCGCGCGAGCCCAGACCAGGTCACGCGCCTTTGAGTAGTTCCCATCAATGATCCAGCGATCGGCCGAGGCGATCTTCTCGACTCGGTCGCGAAACTCATCGGTCGGCCGCTCCTGCCAATCAGGAAGAAAGTACTCCGCGTCCAATTGGGTATGCGGCAAGCCGGTCGCCCGGGACAGACGCGCCGCGACGTGGCTCTTGCCACTGCAACTGGTGCCCACCACGGATACCCGGAGCATCGGGTCGTCTGCGCGGTCGCTCACCGGAGCCACCAGCTCAAGAACTCGGAAGGCGAAAAGACTCGCACCGGCAGTCGGCTCCGCGGACCCAGCAGGTCATCGTCGCTGGAGACGAGAGTTGAGTTCGACGCGTCGGCTAGCGCCACGAATTCGCGATCCACCTCACCCTTCACGAAATCGAATGGCCCGGTGTCGAGCGGCGCTGTGATTTCCAACTCAGGCAAAAACAACGCGGCCACCCGACTCCAGGAGAGCGGCGGGATCTGGCTGAGAATGCGCTGAGTCTCACCGCGAGTCCGCTGATTCCAGCGAATCGCGAACTCGCCGGCTCGGGCCGACTCGAGAATCCTCGCGGATGCGCTGCCCTCATTGAAGCCCGCAGCGACGAAGACGTTGGTGTCGACAACCAACGGCAATCGAGAGCCAGGCTGTCCACGCGCGGGGGAACTAGGATTCGGTGCGCCGCCAGCCATGCAAGACCTCGGCCCAGATGCCGATTTCACCGACCGCCCCGAGCAAGAACAACGCGCCGAACGCGAGACCGGCCAGGCCAGAGACGAAGGCCAGGCCGTAGCCACTTACGGCCAAGAGCACGAATCCGACAAGGCGGCGCGGGCGAAGAAAACTCATACCCGCAACTTAGCATGCAACTTGACTGACGAGTCCTTCGTTCTTATTGTTGACAATATCAACGTTGACAACATCAACCAAACTCGAAATCGAAGGTAACCGCCATGTCGAAGGACTCGCTAGGCGATCTGGAATTCCTGGTTCTACTTGCCATTCTGCGGCTCGAGGACCATGCGTACGGCGTATCGATCGCCGAGGAACTCGACGAGCGTGCCGGGCGTAGCCTGTCGCGAGCGACGATCCACGTCACCCTGCGACGGCTAGAAGAGCATGGCCTTGTAGGCTCTGAGCTCGGCGCGCCACGCGACGACCGTGGCGGAAAACCGCGGCGCTACTACCGCGTTCGCGCCGCGGGACTGCAGTTGGTGCGGCGGTCCAAGGAAACGTACTCCCGCATGTGGCACGGCCTCGGTGCCGTCCTTGAAGGCTCCCGGTGAATCCGCCTCGACTCTGGCGAGCACTCGTCAACCGTGTCGTGTGGCGGGATCGCCGCCATGACATCGCTGCCGATCTGACGGAGGAATTCCGCCACCGCGCGCACGCCGATTCGCCGCGATCCGCACGCCGTTGGTACCGCCGGCAAGCGCTTGGTTTTGTGAATGCTCGGCTCAAGGAACTCCGGACAATCCCGTTTTCTACTTTGGTAACACGGTCCGACATCCGCGTCGCAGCCCGTCAGGCACGCCGGCAGCCTGCCGCGACCCTCACGGTAGTCGTCGCGCTGGCCGCTGTGATCGGCCTATCCGTGATCGCATTCACGCTAGCCAAAGGGTTCTTCTTGGTGAGCTCGGTGTTCCCGAGCGGCGACACCGTCTACGCCGCCCTGGTCAACCGTGCCGAGATCGGTGCCACCCAGGACGTGTATCCCGACGAGGTCCGAGCGTGGGCGGAACGCGCTCGTTCGATCGAGATGATCGGCGCCGCTCAGATCATCTTCCCGGCAATCGAGCACGGCGATCGACCGCCCTTCCCTCTGGAGTCCGCTCGCGTGTCGCCCGCCGCTTTTGCGCGGATCGCGCCACCGCCCGTCCTCGGACGCCACTTGTCGGAGGACGATGCGCTGCCAGGCGCCGAACCTGTCATGGTGATCAGCTATTTCATCTGGCGGAGCCTCTTCGACGAGTCGGATGAGATCGTTGGCACCGTGGTGCCATTCGGCGGCCGCCAACACACCGTCGTCGGCGTCATGCCGCGTGGCTGGCTCTTCCCAGCCGCTCAGGAGGCGTGGATCCCGTTGTCGCTGGATGCGACTGGCGAGGCTGCCGCGGCCCGGGTGGCTGCAGGCCCGACGGAGCGTAACGATCAGTACTCGATCACCTGGGTAATTCTCGAGGAAGGCGCGAGCCCGCAGAGCGCCTCCGAGGAACTCACGGTGATTGCGCGCGAACTCGCGAACGGCCCCTCGGAGTTGGGCGTCCAGGTTGTCCTCTACGCCGACGCACTGGTGCCAGGCCCCTTCAAGATCGCGGCCGGCCTGGTTCTCGGAATCCTTCTGGTGTTCCTGTGCGGCGTGAGTCTCAACGTGGCCACGCTCGTGCTGTCGCGCTGCGCCATGCGCTCTGACGAACTTGCTGTACGGGCTGCCATGGGTGCGCCTCGCGTGCGCATTGTGACCCAGCTCTTTCTGGAGTCGCTGCTCCCAAGTCTCCTGGCCGCCCTTCTCGCGACCTTCCTGCTCAAGTGGGTACTCCTCGGACTCGACCGCGCCATCGATGGAGCGCTGCCGATGTTCATCAACCTCGACGTGTCACCGGTCGTCTTCATCTACGCGGCGACGCTGGCCTTCGTCGCCAGCGGGCTCGCCGGGGTGTTGCCGGCCTTGAGAGTGACCAGGACCGATCATGCTGCGCGCCTGCTCAACTCCGGTGGCGCACGCAGCTCGAACGCTTCGCTGGGCCGCGTGGCTGCGGTGATGCTCGAACTGCAGTTGGTGGCAGCGCTTACGCTGCTGGGCCTTGGCGGGCTCTTCGCCAACGCATTCGCAACCTATACGCAGGTTGCCGCGGGACCAGTGCCGGAGGACCGCGTTCTTACCGCGATGCTCTACCGCGATCCTCGAATCGCGGAGCAAACGGGTGCCAACGGTGCGAACCGGGAGGAGATGCAGGAGCGCCTCAAGCAGTGGACCGATGCGCTCCGCAGTATTCCTGGGGCGGAGGCTGCCGCCATCACCCAACAGATCCCCAAGCAGAGCAACAGCGAGGAGCTGGTGCAGGTCGACGGCGACACTGAAACGATCACCCGGCGGGTACGCAGAACCCGCGTTGGTCCAGGCCTCTTCGAAACTCTGAGCGTCACGCCGACTCTAGGTAGAGTCTTTGACGCGGCCGACGCCGAGCTGGAGGCCTTTCCCGTGGTCGTTGTCAGCGAGAGTTTCGCGGCGGACGTTCTGGGCAGCGGCACGCCTCTAGGTCGCAAGTTGCGTACGGTGATGGACGACGGCGCACTTGGCGAGTGGGCGGAGATCGTCGGCGTGGTACCGGATCTGGCGCCTCCGCTGCGCAGCGCCACTGCCGGCGGCGAGATCTATCGGCCGTTGGCGGCTGCAAACCCTGTCTACGCCGCGGTCCGGTTCTCCGGTTCGGTGCGTGACCTCGCGCAGGGGCTGCGCGCCACCGTCCAGGAGATGGACCCCACGGTGCGGGTCACGGACACGATGCCCTACTCAAGGGCGGGCTGGGAGGTTCGCAGCACATTCGCCGCCGTGGGATCCGCCCTCGCCGGGCTCGGCGGTGTGGCGATGCTGTTGTCGCTCGCCGGCGTGTATTCACTCGCCTCGCTGGCCGTCACAACTCGCACTCGAGAGATCGGCACACGGGTAGCCCTGGGTGCGCCGAGGCGAGCCGTGCTTCAGGCGGTACTCGGGCGCACGGCACGTCAACTCGGGATCGGCTTCGCCGCCGGCATCGTGCTGGCTCTATTGCTCGCGCAGCTCACCAGCCTGCTGCCGTTCGAGATCCCCATGAGCGTGGGCGTGGTGGTCCCCCTGCTGGCGTTTCTGCTCTTGCTCGGTGGACTGCTCGCCTCCTGGGTACCAGCGCGACGCGCTTTGCGCATCGAACCGATGGACGCGCTGCGCTCGGAGTAATTCCTTCAGCTGAGCAATTCGCGGGCAGTGAGCGTTACGTCGAAGTCCTCCCCCGCGCGGCGAACACGCAAAGTAATCGACGTACCTGCTCCGCTTTCCCAAACAGTGAAGATGCGCGTAAGCGGCAGCTCGCTCAGCGACGACCCATCGATCGTAATGATCTCGTCCCCACGCATCATGCCCGCGCGCTCCGCCGGCGAACCCGGGACGAGCCAGGCCACGGTCATCGAGCTTTCGCCCGGCGCCCACGGTGCCGGTACCACGCCGGTGGTGTTGTACGGAAAGGGCACGGCGTAGCGATCACCCTTCTCAAAGATCGCGCGTCCGCCGCGATAGTCCACAAAGAGACGGAATCGACGAAGTGCCTCGACACCAATGGCACCGTCGAGACGCAGACCCGGCGCCATTCGAGCCAGCGGGGCGTCTGGCTTGAATCCGGCCGGAATCGATTCCAGTCGTAGCCCACCGAGCTCAACACTCGCGACACGCCCAACGCTGGCACTCTCCGGTCCACTCACGCCCCAGCCCACTATGGATTCGACCGTGGCGTAGCCGGCTGACGGCGAGTCCATCCAGAGTTGGAGAGCAGACGAGCGCCCCGTGTCCAGGTGGAGCTTGGCCAGAATCTCGTCTCGGCCCACTACTTCAACCGGGATATCGACCAGATACGGCTGTCCGTACGGTGAAACGCCCAATGCGACCTCGCGACCGGCGCCGTCGTACTCGAACGACACGGGCGGATGGAAGCGAACCACCTCTGCCTCGAAGTCAATCTCGACGACGGCGTTCTGGAATACGGAGCCGCCGAACGCCCCGTCCAGCCCGCCCAGTACGTCTTTCCCCGGCCCGACCAGAACATTGGCATTGGAGATCTGGAGAGGCCCCAACGTGGCGCTCACCCCCTGACTGAGATCGGCCGGGATCATGTCGCCGTCACCGCCTCCGCCGACCATGATGCGCTGCGAATCACCGAGCCCGAGGGTCGCGGCCGTACTCTCCTGCGGCACAAGGATCATCGGCGCTCCTGTATCGAGCACCATCCTCAAGGGGCGTGAGCCGTTGATCGACAGCTGAACCACGATCCAGTTCCGATAGGTCTCGAACGGAAGTTCCACGACGCCCTGATTCCCGGGCCACGTGACGTCAGCCGGAACCTCGAAGGGACTACTGCCGTGCTGTGCATCGACGGGCAGTCCGACGAGGAAAAGGGCAACAAGAGCCGCGGCGTATCCAATCCTCAAACGGGTTTCACGCGTCATAAAGAGGGAGTCCTTCGTCTGCGCGACGACACTGGGGATGTAGTCCTACACGCCAGTACTCACCACCGACCGGAAGCGTTGACAGGAGAACTCGAAACTTAAATACTCTTTCGACGTATATGTATTGAGAGCAATTACCGGGACAACACCATGAGCCAGCGCGACGCCGACGGCATCAGCAATCTCGAATACCACGTGCTCCTCGCAATGGCCGAGGGCCCGCGCTACGGATACGCGATCAAGACCGCGGTTGAGGGTGAGTCGAGTGGCGCGCTACAGCCGAGAGCCGGATCGCTCTATCGGGTACTCGCGCGGCTGATCAGCGCGGGCTGGGTGACCGAAACAGAGGCGCCGGAACCCGATGAGCCTCATCCCGGCCGCGCCAGGAAGTACTACGGCCTCACGGAGCCAGGGCGCGAGGCCCTCGCGAACGAAGCCCGGCGCCTGCGCGATGTGGCGGCGCTGGCTGAGGACCGCCTTGGAATAGCGGACGGCGGCCGATGAAGGACTTCCCCCTGCCCCTCATCCGCCTGTTCCCGACGCCCTTCCGAGTGCAGTTTGGCGCGGACATCACCGAACAAATCCGGCGTGATGCCGAGCACGCCCACGCCCGTGGGCTGATGGCCGGCCTCTTCTTCCGCCTGCTCACGGCACTGGATCTCGTCCGGGCCGCCTTCGCCGAGCGCCGAGACCCGGCGTGGAGCCACCCAGGACTACCCTCCCCGAATCAACAGGACCGAGCAACGATGCTGACTTCCTGGCTCACCGATCTGCGGCACGCCATCTACACGCTACGCCGATCTCCCGGCTTCACAGTTGTCACGATCGCCACGCTCGCGCTGGCGATCGGCGTCAACGTTGCGATCTTCAGCGTCGTCGACGCGGTGCTTCTGCGTCCGCTCCCCTACGCCAATCCCGACCGGCTCGTCTACATCGCCGCGTCAGCTCCGGGCTCGGATTTCCCGGACGAATTCGGCGTCTCGAACGAATTCCTGGTGCACTACGCGGAGCGCTCGCAACTGTTGGAGAACGTCTCAAACTTCAACTCCTTTACGAACACCCTGAAACTCGATGACCGCATCGAGCGCGTAAGGATGTCGTGGGTGCATTGGACGTTCTTCCACACTCTCGAGGCCACGCCGATGATAGGCCGGCTGCCGCAGCCCGAGGACGAGGACCTCATCGTCGTTCTCAGTCATCGCACCTGGCGCACCTGGTTCGGCTCTGATCCCGATGTTGTGGGGCGCACCGTAGAGATCTCCGGCCAGCACCGCACCGTGATCGGAGTGATGGGTCCCGAGTTCTGGTTCCATCGCGAAGACGTTCATGTCTGGCTGTCCTACTGGCTCGACCCCGAGACCCTCAATCCGGGCCGCTTTGGTGACGCACTGGTTGGACGCATGGCGCCAGGTGCGGATCACGACTCTCTGTCGAACGAGCTCACCGCGCTTGCGGGAGAACTCCCCGAGCGTTTTGGCGGCTCCCCGAGATACGCCGCGGTCATCGAGCAGCACCGCGCGGTCGTTCGCGGCATCCGAGAGATGCTCGTCGGGCCCGTTGAGCAGGCGCTTTGGGTTCTGCTCGGCTCCGTGGCAATAGTTCTGCTCATCGCCTGCGGCAACGTCGCCAACCTGTTCGTGGTGCGTGCCGAAGGAAGACAACGGGACATGGCCGTCCGCCGCGCACTCGGGGCGGGACGCGGCGCTCTCGTGCGGGCTCAACTCGCTGAAGCATTCCTGATCGCTGCAGCCGCCGCCGTGTTTGCGGTCGGGCTCGCATGGATCAGTGTCCCGGCGTTGCAACAAATCGCACCCCGCCGAGTGCCGCGCCTCGGCGACGCGGAGATCACCACGTTGAGCCTGGTATTCACCGCCGTGGCCGCTGCCTTCACCGCTCTCGCGTGCGGATTGGTGCCGGCGCTGCGCGCTTCGTCGCCCCGACTCACTCGGTTGCACGAGTCCGGTCGTGGTTCAACAAACCGACGTCACTGGGGACGAGACGCCCTGGTCGTAGGACAAACCGCTCTCGCACTTGTCTTGCTGATCGGCTCTGGACTCCTGGCACGCAGCTTCTGGGAACTCCGCAATGTGGACCCCGGCTACGACATCGAAGACGTGTTCACGTTCCAGATCGCACCTGGTGACGACCACCTCGTCGATGCGGCGACGTTTGCCCGATTCCACGCCGATTTCGCCGAACGGTTGGCGGCTCTCCCCGGAGTTGAGTCCGTCGGGATGGTTGAGAACCTCCCCCTCAATGAGGGCGTCAGCATGACGAGGTTCCTCACCGAGGACACCCCCGGCGCCGAAGAGGAGGCGGGGGTACGTTTGCCGCAAACATGGGCGGCGCACGGGTATTTCGAGACCATGGGTATCGAGGTGCTCCGCGGCCGCGAATTCACGGCGAATGAGACCGCCGAAACCAGCGGCAACGTGGTAATCAGCGAGACTGCGGCGGAGGCACTGTGGCCCGGCGAGGATCCGATAGGACGTCAGCTCCGCCGTGCGGATCTCGAAACCTGGGACACGGTTGTCGGCGTCGTGGAAGACGTGATGCAAAACAGCTTCCGCGACGACCCCATGGGGCATGTGTACTTCTCGTTCGTCGGTCAGCCGGGCAACGACCGCGTGATGGGCTCGCCGGCATATGTCATCCGGACGACTCGCACCGACAGCATCGGTCCCGAGGTTCGCGCTGCGGTCCGCGAGGCTTCCCCTACAGCCCCCATGTACCGGGTCTTCACGATGGAGGGTCTCGCCGCCGACTCCATGGCGGACGTGTCGTTCACGATGTTGACGATCGGAGTCGCTGCTTCGCTGGCGCTCGTTCTCGGAGCACTCGGCCTCTTCGGCGTGCTCTCCTATGTGGTCACCCAGCGCACGCGTGAGATCGGGGTCCGCATGGCCCTGGGCGCCCGCGCGGTGAAGGTACAGCGCATGGTCATTCGGCAGGGTGGACTTCTCCTCGCCATCGGCGTGGTGCTCGGACTCGTCGCCTCGGCTGGCGTCACCCGACTTTTGGAGAGCGTGCTGTTCGGCGTGCAGCCGGCCGATCTGATCACCTACCTGGGAATGTCGACCACGATGGTGCTGATCGGACTCCTGGCCAGCTACCTCCCGGCGCGCCGCGCGTCACGGGTCGACCCGATCGAATCACTTCGCAACGAGTAGCGCGGACTTTCAGCCTCAGAATCAAGATCTCCGGAGCCCCGGCGCGGCCACTCGCGCCGGGGCTTCTTTGATCCTGGGGAGAAACGCGCCCTGGCGAGCCTCAATAGGTCGATCTCCGGTGAATCAGTGCGAGGACCCAACGCACCGACGCTCTCACCGGAAATGCCATGAAGTACGAAAACATTCTCGCAGCTGTGGGCGGCACGCCCGTGATCATGATCAACAAGCTGGCACCGGAAGGAGCCGAGATCTGGGTCAAGTACGAAGCGATGAACCCGATGGGATCGGTGAAGGATCGTATGGCGCTGGGCGTCATCGAGGCCGCTGAGGCATCAGGGGACTTGAGTCCAGGCCAGACCATTGTCGAGGCGACGAGCGGTAACACCGGAATCGGCCTGGCCATGGTCTGCGCTCAGAAGGGCTACCCGCTGGTCATCGTGATGGCCGAGAACTTCAGCGTCGAGCGTCGTAAGTTGATGCGATTTCTCGGCGCCAAGGTCGTGCTCACACCTGCTCCGGCCCGCGGCATCGGCATGCTCAACAAGGCGGTCGAACTGGCAGAAACGCACGGCTGGTTTGTGCCACGCCAGTTCGAGAACGAGGCCAACGCGGACATGCACTCGCGTACTACCGCGCGCGAAATCCTCGACGATTTCAGCGGCGAGTCTCTCGACTACTGAGTCACCGGCTTCGGCACCGGCGGGACTCTCCAGGGAGTGAGCCGCGTTCTCAAGGCGGAACGGCCCGACACTCGGGTGATCGTCGCTGAACCGGACAATTCGCAGATGCTCGCGAGCGGCATCGCGCAGGCTCAGGACGATTCTGGTGCGCCAACCACGAGTCATCCTGCCTTCCGAACGCACCTGGTTCAGGGCTGGTCGCCCGACTTCGTGCCGAAGCTTGCAGAAGACGCCCGCAAGGCCGGTCTGTTCGACGGAACGGTCCCGGTTGGCGGCCAGGAGTCCATCGAGGCCTCTCAGGCCCTTGCTCGCGAAGAGGGCATCTTCACCGGGATCTCCGGTGGTGCTACGTTCGCGGGAGCAGTTCGCATCGCGCGCATGGCCGAGCCGGGCTCACACATCCTCTGCATGCTCCCCGACACCGGCGAGCGCTACCTCAGCACCCCCCTCTTCGGCGACATCGACGCAGAGATGGACACGGCCGAAGAGGAAATCTCGAAGTCATCTCCGAACTACCGATTCGATCAGGAAACACTGCCCGCCGTCGCGGACCCTGCCGCCGGTCCGGGACTCGATCCGCGAGCCGTGGAGTACGTCGAGCTGGCAGTGACCGACGCGGCGGCCCCCGTGGCCGTATTCGCGCTCGAGTGGTGCGAGTTCTGCTGGGCGATCCGTCGCATGTTCGCCGCGCTGGGCGTGAAGTACCGCGCAATCGAACTCGACTCAGCCGAGGCGCAGGAAAACAACTGGGGCGGCAAGGTGCGCGACGCGTTGAGTCAACACTCGGGCAGTTTCACAGTGCCGCAGGTGTTCGTTGGCGGCGAGTTCCTCGGAGGCTGCACCGAACTGCTGAGCGCATTCGACGACGGCGAACTCCAAGAGAAGCTGACCAAGGCTGGCGTCGAACACACACCGGATCTCGCGGCCACCGGAAGTTCGTTCTTGCCCGACTGGCTACACGCCCGCTAGCACGAAGGCCTGGCTCTACTCGGCGACGGCCCGGCGGACGATGCGCGACTGCACCAATCCAGCAACGGCCGAAACGCCAAAGTGCAGGCCAACGCCCGCCGGACTGGTCACGAGGAGGATCAGCGTCGCGACGACCGGGACCAGCAGAAAGGCCCGCTGCTCGGGAGGCACCGCTGCGGCCGCGCCCTGAACTGACAGGTACGTCAGCCCCGTGACTACCAGCCCGAGAAGAATGTCGGGACGAGCGAGGTCCGGAATCCAGAGGAAGCGCCCGCCAGCGCCGGCGACTCGTCGAATCGCCTGAAACATGGCGACGAACACTGGTGCCTGCGCCAGGCTGCCGACGCACCCCACCGGAATCGTAGTGGCCCCGTGACGGGCGAGCAGGGCCCGCTGTGCCTCAGCAGCCTTCAGCGGATCCTTGTGGGCGCTCTTCAGGCGATCCAGCTCAGGCCGCAACTTTCGCAGGAGCGCCTGGTGCCGCGCCGCCTGGCGCGCGAACTTGAGCGTCAGCGGAAACAGCACCAGCCGTGCGGCCGTGGAGACCATCAGGATCGCAGCCCTCACGTTGCCCCCACTCACCTGCGCGACTCCCAGGATCGTAAGCCGCAGTGTCTCGATCACTTGCTCCCACACTGTCAGGCCCCCTTCGCGTCAGGAGCCGCGGCGCGTTCACGACCCCACTCCCAGCACATGCCGCAAGCACCGAGACCGGCGACGATCAGCATCATGAAATCTGTGAGATTGCCGGACATCCAGAACTCCGCCTCGGGAAGCACCCAGGCCTCCAGCAGCAGTCCACTCGCCACGTTCGCCAACGGCAGCAAGATGAGCGCGAGCATCAACAGGGGGCGCGGCTTGGCGGCGTCGCGAGGCGGGTAGCGACGCAGCGCACTGAAGTCAAAGCGCGCGCTCACGATGCCTGCCGTTGACCCTGAACCGACAGCGCGGTCGCGACAGCCATCCCAGCGAGCAGGACTACGAACGCATAGCCAACGGGCGAGCCCATGATCGCCTTTACCTGGATCCAGGTGATCACTGCCGCGACGAAGAGACTCCCGGCCAGAGCGCGCCGCTGAGCCTGCCCCAGGTTTCCGTCTTGCTGGCCTGCCCAGATCGCGGCGCCCGCGATAACCATGAGCGCCCCGCAGAAGCGTAGCAGAGCGACCCCTGACCAAATCGACATCGCCGCCCGGTCGGCGGCGACTGGCGCGGGCAGTTCGTAGCCCGTCGCATACTCATAGGCGATCGGCCCCCAGAGGGCCAGCACGACTCCAGCGCCCGCCAAGACGAGCCCTCCGCCCATCAACACTCCGCGCATCGCATCCTCCTGCGGTTTGATTCAACTATTAGAACCCAGAGCGATCCCAAATTGCGAGAGCCTACGGCGGCTGTCATAGAAGTGATCGCAGCCATCCCATAGCGTTCCAGACGACCTCGATTCCGCCGCAAGAGAGCAATTCATGAAGCACGTTCTCGCAGTGATGATCCTCGCCACTTCTGCCCACGCTGCGCAGTCCACCGTTGTCCCGAGTGGCGACATGGACGCCGTCTGGGGTCCTGCCACGGCCGTGAATCAAGGGCACGGCATGACCGACGAGATCCGCCGCGCCCTCGCGCCCGGCGCCGAGCATGACGTTGTGGCCCGGCTCCTGGGCACGTGGTCCGTTCGCGGCGTCGCCGGGCGTAACAGCAACCCCATCTCGCAGGTCGCCTCGGTTACGGCGATGCTCGACGACGCCTGGTTCGAGCTACGACTCACGGAAAACGGAGAACTCTCGCGCGTTGCGCATCTCGGGTACGACGGCTACCGGGCTTCGTTCGCCATGTGGGAAGTCGGCCGAGGGTTCACGTCGCCGCAGGCCCGGGTTGGCGACTACGACTCCGCCACGCAGATCCTGCACTTCCGCCGCACCTACACGATCCGCAGTCGCGACGAACTGGTTCGGGTCAATGAGCGGATCTCGATCCATTTCGTGAGCGAGGACGAGATTCGCTGGCAGTCCTGGGAAACCGTCGGCGATCGGCCCGAGCGGAATCAACGAGACGTGACGTTCACCCGTTCTCGGCCGTAGGTCCAAGTCGCCGCGGCGGTAGGTAGATCGTGAACTCGGTCTCGGGCTGAACCAAGACGCTGTAGGGCCTCGCCTGGCGCTCGAAGGAAACCAGCCCCAATCGGTCCAGCAAATCGAATCGCGCCGACAGGCAGGCAGCCGGCTTCACTTCAAGACGATCGTGCCAGACGTCATAAGAGCCGAGTTCGTTGTCACGGCGGCGATACACACCCTTCAGGGGGTGGGTCAGCACCGCGAACGCTGTCGCCGCGTCAGGAAACCCGACGTGAGTGAACTGTTCGTCCCCGGTCTGCGCCAACTCCAGTCGCGCCGACGCCCAGCGCGATGACGTTTCGACTCGATAGCGACCGTAGAGTCCGCTCTCCAACTCGCAGTCAAATTCCATCCGCCCGTGATGCCACGGCAACCGCCACAGATGCCGTGGGATCGCGACCGTCCACGAATCAAGCACGGTCCCGAAGAACCAGACCGCCGGTGTGTCGGTTTCGACATCTCGTACATAGGCCCGGTAGTTGGTCTGGCCGAAACGAAAACGCGGCGCGGGGAACACGGCCGACGTGAAATCGCGATCTTCGAAGGGAACCACCGAGATCAGTCCTCGCTGCCCCGAACGGGTCGGGACGGTCACGAGTTCGAAGCGTTCGGGGATATGTGCTCGGAGAGCGGCAGGCTCCACCAGATAGGTAACGATCGCGAAGTGGGCCAGCTTTGTGACCGCGTCGAGTCCCGCGCACTTCGGCCGCGCCATCGCCACGTCGGCGAAACGTACGGCACGGGGCATCAAACTCGGGCCTCGAGCGTCCGACATCAAGCGTTCTCCGGGCTGGCTAGCCGCTGGATCGGCGTAGTCCCGGATTCTGCTCCGACCGACGTCAGGTCACAAACTCACCGCCACCCGCGGTGTACTCGCCCTTGCGAGAACCTCGCCTTAGCCTTCGCTGCTGAGAGCGGCCACCGGATCTACGCGCGACGCGCGACGCGCCGGGACGTAGCTCGCGGCCGCGGCCACAGCGATCAACACCGCGGCGGTGGCCGCTAGCGCGAGCGGATCGTATGCAGTGACGCCGTAGAGTTGCGACTCGAGAAAGCCGCCGATCACAGTCCAGGAGCCGAGCCCAAGCAAGACGCCGAGCACGGCCATGCGCACACCCTGCGAAACGACCGAACCAACGAGCGTCGTGGTGCCCGCACCTAGCGCCATTCGGATCCCGATCTCCTGCGTCTGCTGACGCACGGTATAGGCGAGCACCGCGTAGAGCCCGACCGCGGCGAGAATCACCGCGAGCGCCGAGAACGCCGTGAGTAGCACGAGCACGAATCGAGTTGGCGTGAGCGCCTCGCTCACGAACCAGGCGAGCGGGGCGAGATCGGCCGGCAACTGCGGGGCCGTGGTCCGCACCGCCTCGAGAACCGACTGCGCGGCGGCTGTCGGGTCGCCCGCGACTTTCGCCATCACCGAGATCTCGGCGCTCAGGTACTGGATCCGATGGAAATACATCGTCGGCTGCTCATCGCGGTGATCCCACTGCGGCGAGTACTCCACAACGCCGACCACTTCATAGAGATCGGACTGCGGACGCATGCCACGCACCTGAATCCGTTCGCCGATCGGATTCCGACCGGCAAAGTACCTGGCAGCAAGCCGTTCGTCGATCACGACCACATCGATATCGAGATCGGCGTCGTGACGCTCGATGCCGCGCCCGCGCAGCAGGCTCAGGCCAACGCTGTCGAAATAGGTCGGCGAAATCGTCCGGAAATAGGCGCGACTCCAGGCGGTAGCGTCCTCCTGCGAACCGTCTCGGGCGAACTCCGCAGATCGGTCGTACACACCGTTCATGGGCACGGGGAAAACCACGCCGGCGGCCTCGATGCCGGGGAGTGCCGCGACGGCATCGACCAGTGAATCCTCCAGGGCCAGCGAACTCTCGAGCGTGCGGCTTCCTCCCTGAGTGGCGGTTACCGTGATGACCTGCTCGGGCTCGTAGCCCAACTGCATCTGCTGCAGTTCTGCGAACGTACGCACCATCAGCCCCGCACCGACGAGCAGCATCATCGACAGTGCAACCTCGGCAACCACCAGCGCGCGCTGAGAGGTTCGCGCGCGGCCTCCGGCCCCTCTGACATTCAGGCCACTGGCACCGGGACGAGCGGCAGCAAGCGCCGGAAGAAGCGCGGAGACCACCGTTGCCAACATCGCCACCGCCAGGGTGAATGCGAGGGCTTGCCCATCTAGGCGAATTTCCTCAACCCGCGGCAACGCGGCGGGCGCAAGACTCTTGATCGCGATCACCGTTGTGCTCGCCAGCAGCACGCCGAGACCTGCGCCGGCGAGAGCCTGCAGCGCGGCTTCTGTGACCAACTGTCGCACGATACGTCGACGGCCGGCACCCATGGCCGACCTTACGGCGATCTCTGTGCGCCTCGCGGTGCCGCGAACCAGCAGGAGGTTGGCGACATTGGCACAGGCGATCAGCAAGACGAACCCAACCGCTCCAATGAACACGCCCAATGTGCCGCTCGCTGGACCGGTGACCTTGGCGTGCAACGGATCCAGGCGCATCTCGAAGCCAAGCTCAGCGTGGTGAGGGTGCGCCTCGCGTAACCGGGCCGAGAACGCTGTCGCCTCGCTTTGCGCGTCCGCGGTACGGGCTCCCGGCGCCAATCGACCGATGAGGCGCCAGAAATCCGCGCCCGGTTCACGCGACGCCGCCGGGTAGTCGGTGCGCCAAACACCGAACACGTCGATATCTTCCCCAACGTTCATCTCGGCCGGCAGCTCGAGTCGGAACCCTGGAGGCAGGACGCCCACGATCAGATGGTTCGTTCCCCAGATGTCGACGACGTTGTTGAGCACGCCGATGTCGCCGCCAAACGCGCGCTGCCAGAGGCCGTGGCTGATCACGGCAGAGAACGGCGGCGGGTTCGGAATCGGTTGACCGTCCGGTCCCGGAGGTATCGGCGTCCCGTCCTCGGGGACAAAGGTCCGTCCGACATGCGGCGCAACGCCGAAGACGTCGAAGATGTTGTCGGACACCCGCGCAAGTTTGACGTGTCGCGGGATATCGGCCCCGACCATGGGGCCGACTGTAGTTTCGGAGAATGCCACCATGGAATCGACCGACGACGAATACTCGACGAACTCCCAGCCATCCGCAGCGAAGGCCATCGGCGTCTGATCACCCGAAGCCTGGGCCTGCCGACTGACCATCAGTAGACGCTCGGCGTGTTCGTAGGGCAGCGGTTCGAGCAAGACCCCGTTGACGACGCTGAAAATGGCCGTATTCACGCCAATCCCCACGCCCAGAGTCAGCACGACAACCGCCGCGAAGCCAGGATTGCGGATGACCTGGCGAGCGGCGTAGCGCAGATCGTGTAGCAGCGATTCCATGGAGCCATTCCTGCGGTCGGGGACGGAAGCTCGCGTGCCGCGGAGACGCGGCAATCGATCGATGAGCGCGGGTCGTAGAGCCCGCAGGGTCTGAAGCCAGTACCAGCGACGCGGATGAGGCTGCCGGGCCCATCGCTTGGCGAGGTCCGCGAGCACTTCGGCGCGCACCTGCGCGGGTAGCACCCTCTGGAGGAGCCAGCGAGCGAACGCCGGCGGACGGCGAGAAGCGCTCACTCGGCCCGCCGTACGAGGGGGTTGCCGGCGGCATCGCGCCACAGAGCGTCAAAGCGCTCGCGCGCGTCGTTCAGGATCAGGCCTCCGGCCTCGGACAGGCGGTAGAACTTCCGCGGCTTGCCGCCCTGCCCCGCCGCGGGCGCCGCCGCCCTCACTTCGGCCCAACCCTTCTCCTCGAGTCGCGTGAGGGTGATGTAGACCGCGGCTAGCGACAGGTCGCGGCCCGTTGTCTCGACGATGCGGTCGTAGACCTGTCCACCCTGCGCCTCGCTCCCTTCGGCAGCGAGTGCCAACAGCACCGTCTGTTCGAGTTCTCGCGGGTATGTATCGCGCGCCATGAGTCCTGGTCCAGGCTGTCGATTTGATGTGCAATTTAATAAACATTAATTGCCCGCTCGCCGCAAGGAATTTTGATGAGGAAATGACAGGGCCCTACAGGTACTGAGGAAATCACGGGATCAGATGGTCGTGAGACCTGCCGACTCCGGCGCCCGTAGGGTCGAACACAAGACATTTCCGAATCCCCCGTCCGGAGTTTCAAGAACGTGAACGACCCAGTAGCTGTCTCAACGGCAGCACGCCGCACACCGCGCCTCCGGGGCCTCGCCGCGTCCAGCGCGCTCGTGGCCGTCGCTCTGACTTCTCTCGCCTGCGGTACTTCGAGCAGCGCTGCGCCGCAGGGCCCGCTGGCCATCGAGTCGGTAGATGTCCCGGGCCCACCCGCCGGCTGGCAGATGGCGAGTCGCATGATGAACCGCCAGTCAGCTTCGGCGGCCTCGATCGGCGCGGCCGGTGGCGCGGGAGCCACGGGCGAGTTCGAGAGCATCTCTGCTTCGATGTACTTCAACCCCGGTGGCGAACTTCCCCTCACCGGCACGATCGCGTTGCGGACGGACTCGCTGACCAGCTCCGACGGTGACCTGGAGGGCAGGCTCGAGGCCTGGCTCGACCCCGGCACCTACCCGGCATTCATCTTCCAGACGACGGGCTCTGTCACCGTGGATGGCGTCGTCCAGGCTACGGGGAATCTGCTTCTGCGCGACCAAATCTACCCGGCTACCTCGCGCTGGGAAGTCACCTCCCCGGTGGCGATCAACGACGAGGGGAGGCGCGTCGGTGAACTGCGGGCCACGGTGACCGCCACGGTTGCCGGCGCGCCGTTCCCCGACGGCCAGCTCGAAGTCGTGGTGACGATGCCATCCGTCGGGTACACCGCCACTTTCGTGGAGGGTGTTCTCTCCGGCAAAGGCATCGAGGTGGCGTCCATCACGGGCGACAATCCCAGCTACCCCTCGAGCGCCAACGACCTGTCCGACGTCGCCTGGTACCTGATGCTCGCTGGCCACTACGATCGAGCGCTCGAGGTGTTCGAGATGAGCATCGATCAAAGCGCCCAGGTCAACACCTACATGCGCATGGCTGACGGTCATATCTTCGCGGGCAACTACGGCATGGCGGTGGGCACCTACCGCGCGCTCGAGGACTACAACCTGGGCCATCCGCACAGTCTGGAACTGATCAAAATCCTCGGCGGGCGCCCCTTGAGCACGGAAGAGCTCGCGGCCATCAATACCGCCTGGACTCAGGGCTAGCCGCCCAGTTTCGAAGCCCAGCTGAGGCCCGGTGCCCCGCGGCACCGGGCCTTTTCTGTGTTCGGGCGGATTCAGGTGATTCATACCTAAAACAGTTATGTATAAAATCACATAGTATTTGTTCTCCAAGATCGTCTTCTCCCAATGGGGTTTCATTCAATGCAGACGTCAACCCGCCTTCGCCAAGCAGGGCTTTCCGTGCTCCTTGTGGCCGTCGCCATCGCGCCCCGGACCTCAGCACTCGCCCAGGACAACGATCGAGTCGCGGCCCTCATCGAAGCCAACTCATGGTCGATGTCCTCTTCAGACGGAGAGTTCTCCGGAGCCGGAGCGGATTTCCTGCGGACAGCTGCGCGCGAGGCGGAGTTCGTCGTCCTTGGCGAACGTCACGGAACCCAGGAGATCCCGGCGCTCACCAGTTGGTTGCTCCGCGACTTGCGCCCTGCCGGATTCGATACCTACGCTGTCGAGGTTGGGCCGCGCTCTGCGGAGATCCTGCGTGAGCTTGCTATGGGTCCCGATCCGATCCAGGTGTTCGACAACTTCATCGCCTCAAGCCCGTTCACCGTGCCATTCTTCGACGCACGCGAGGAGGCTCAGGCTTTGGTGGACGCCGTAGAGGCCGGTTACGCGATCTGGGGCCTGGATCAGGAATTTATCGGCTCCGGCCGCCTCCACTTGGCCCGCCTGCGCGAACTCGCCCCGAACGCCGAGGCCGCGGCGCTGATCGACAGCTGGTGGGAGCGCGAAATGCGCGGGCTCGCCCACTTCCAACGAACCCAGAGCACCGAACAGGCGATCTTCTTCACACTCACGGGAGACGACGTTGAACAACTGCGTGGCGCGTTCGGCAACGTCCACGAAGCGCTCTTCGTTATCGACGAGCTCGCGGCGAGCGCGCATGTCTACCAGTTGTTCGGCGCCGGCGAGAACTACCGGAGCAACTACGAGCGCATCCGGTTGATGAAACGGCACCTCAACGAGTACATACAGGCGCCTGGCGGGCCGGACATCACTGGTGGCGGCAAAGTGTTCATCAAACTCGGCGCGATGCACGGCGGCCGCGGCCACAGTCCTCTCCACCAGCTCGACGTGGGCAACCAGGCCTATGAGCTCGCTGCCGTCCGAGGCGGCAGTTCTCTCAATATCGTGGTGGCCGGACACCACTTCGCACCGACCAACGGCGAAGTCCGAGACGTCACGGCGAACCTACCGGCGCTCGAGAAGGTATTCACTGCCGCGGCCGACAGCGCCTGGAGCGTTGTCGATCTACGGGCGCTGCGGCCTCTGCTCCACACTCGATCCGGGAAAGCCGGCAATGAAGAATTGGCCGAAACCGCCTGGGCCTACGACGTGGTCGTCGTTGTGAACACGCTCCACGCCGCGAGCCCCCTCGGGGAGTAGCCCATTCCGGCTTTGAGCCGGCGCGGCTAGCGGGCGCCGGAGCCCACAGCTTGCGCGCCTGGCGACTGCAACAGGCTCGTCCGATCGTTGCGGTAGCGCTCGAGCCCGAAGGCGGCACGGGCCGCTACGTACTCCGCAGAGGCTTCCGTCCGGTCGAGAACCAGGTCGGCCGCGATCACGCCGTAGGCCAGCGCACCCTTCGCGCCCACGCCCGAGAGTCCAGCAACGATCACGAGGTTCGGATCGACGCTTTCGTCCGGACGCAGTGCATGCGTCACGTACGGGACTTCCGTCGCCGTGAGCGAGTAGACGCACGAGTAGCCAGAGTCGAGCAGAAGGTGATCGGAGGTCAGCTCCAGGTCGAGCAACGACAGATGTCGCAGCAGGCTGCTGCTTGCCCATTCGAGTTCCTCCGCGCTCAGCTCTTGCGCCCACACCGCATCGAGGTCCTCGATTTCCGAACGTTGGAAGTGACCACCGATCTTGAGAATCGGCGTGCCCCGCTCGGTATCGCGCTCGATCATCGAGAAGTTGGTTCCATCGCGAGTGGCCACCGTGCTGTTGATGGCCGGGAACAGGTCGCGAAGCCGTCCCTGCTGTTCGGTGGACAGTCCTTCCCAGAAGTCCGGGGCGATCTCATAGAACGCGAGAAACACTCGCTCTGGACTGATCAGCTCGTCGAACTCCGGGGCGATTTCGCTCAGGAGGGGCCCGGTGTACGGTCCGGCCGCGCTCACGACCTTGGGCGCCACAAGCCTATGCCCGGCCTCCTCTCCGTCGGTGCGAATCAGCAACTCGTAGCCGGTATCGGTGCGGCCCAGCTCGGTGACCTCGCGGCCGTATTCGACGTGCCCTCCCGCGAGCCCGATCGCGCGATGCAGCAGACCGATCAAGGCGGAGGGATTGATGGTGCCCGAATGCTCCTTGTATTCGCGGACCACAAACACATCGCTCGGAATGGCGAGGCCAAACCGCGCCACCCCCTCCTCGGGCGTCGTCGCGATTTCATATTCGTCCGGCTGATCGGGCAGATAGGCATATCCCTCAAGACGGCCTTCATTCCGTACGTAGTTCACGGGCGATGTCGAATAGATATCGGTCATGGCGGCGTCGTCGCCGTGGTCGCGGAGGAAGGCAATCAGTTGCTCTGCCTCGCTCACCGTCCGGTTGTGCATGTAGGACCACATATCACCTGGCGGCCCCAGACTACGGGCGATCCGTGCATCGCCGAAGCTCGATCCCTGGCTATAGACCGCGGCCTGCTTCTCGAGCAGAAGCACCCGTTGTCCAGCACGTGCCAACTGCCAGGCCGTACTGCTTCCCATGAGGCCGCCACCCACAACGACGATGTCCCAATCGGCGCCGAGGGGATCCTCAGCGGAATCAACGTCCGGATTGGTGCAGCCGGACAATGCCGCGAGCGACATCGCCAACGCGATCCACTTCCTACGAATGCTGCGTTCCATGCGCCCTCGCACTTAGTCGGTGGTGTGGCGGGATCATAGCCTCCCTTGCCCCCACCACGGAATTTGCGAACGCGGCACTCAGCGACGCCTGCGGATCAAAGTCGACAGGCTAGGCGTCCGCTCTCAACGATGAAGCAGGATCGACTCTGGATGCCTGCACGGCCGGCAGCAGGCAGGCCCCGACGGACGACAACACGAGGCCGAGTCCTGTCAGGCCCATCACCAGAGGGTCGCCAACCGGTGTCTCGAAGAGCAGCGGCGTGAGCCATCGGGAGCCGACGAGAACAGCCGCGAAGCCCAGCGCAACACCTACTATGCCGGTCACAACGCCACGCCTGAGCACGAGCCCGCGCACCGCGCCCGCCGTAGCACCGAGTGCCATCCGCACGCCGATCTCGCGGCGGCGCTGAGCGACCACGTAGGTCAGAACGCCGAACACGCCGGCCAGCGACATGATGATGGCCAGCACAGCCACCATGGACAGCATCACCGCACCGAGCTTCCACGGACGGATCTCGGCTTCGAGAAACGTGTCGAGCCGCCGAACCTCGACGTAGTCAACGCCGGGTACGGCACGCGAGATCTCGGCGGCAAGCGCCGATTCGGTCAGCCCGCCGCGCGACGAGCGAACTACCAGCGAGGGTCCGAAGAACTGCTTGGGAACGCCAAACGGCAGATAGAAGACCATCGACGGCGGCTCGCGGTAACCCCGCTGATGAACATCCTCGGCAATCCCGATGACCTCGTAGCACTGATCCTCGGGGCCGCCGATCCTGGCGCATTGCCCGATCGCGTTGCCGGCCGGCCACAGCGCGGCAGCCGTCGACTCGCCGATCACCGTGACCTGAGCTTCACTGGCGATGTGGAGCGCGGAAATCGCCTCGCCACGCATGATGTCGGTGCCAACGGTAGCGAAGTAGCCGTCGGAAACGACGTGGATGAACGGCCCACCGCCCGGGAGTTCCGGAATCTCGTCGAGCCCGTCCACGTACACGCTCATGCCGAACCCAGTGACGAAGGGCAACCCAATCGCCATGGCGACCTGCCGGCCACCGCTCTGTCCGGCAGGAGCTTCACGCAGGGCGCGAACTGCTTCGGCGTAGAGCTGCTCCTCCGCCTCGCCACCTCCGCCGGCACCAACCCCAAGCGACCGAAGGTCAACTACGTGAACCGTTTCCGCGTCGATGCCAAGATCCGTCACACGCATTGTCCAGAAGCTCTTCACGAAGAGCCCGGCGCAGAGCAGCATCGCAGCCGAGAGCGTGATCTGACCGGTAACGAGCGCCGTCTGGCGCCATGATCTTGCGCCGCCAGGTGTCTGTCGTGACTCCGCCAGGCCTCGAGACACGTCGGCCCGATCGGCTTGCCGAGCGAGCAGCAACCCGAGCAGTGCGCCGGATACCAGCACAACCATGAACGTGACCGCGAGAAGCTGAACGTTCACAGTCGACGAGGCCCACGCGACATCCGGCAAGAGCACATCGCGAACCAGCGCGCCCTGCGCGTAGGCGACCGGCACACTCGCAGCGCCACCGAGCAGGCTGAGCAGCAAGCATTCGGTCAACATCAGTCGGATGAGTTGCCAGCGGCCAATGCCGAGCGCAACCCGCACCAGGATCTCGCCCTCGCGGCGAGCCATCCGGGCATAGAGCAGATTGAGAACGTTCACCCAGCTGATCACCAGCACCAGGGCCACTACCGCAAGGAGCAGTACCGCGATCGAGGTCTCCACGGTGCGCTCGCCCGTCGGGTCTTCATCAACGCCAGACATTGCGACTCGTCCGTCGCGCGCCCACTGGAAGAAGCGTCCGGGATCGGTGGCGTCATGAATTGTCTGGGCTTCGGCCATAGCCGAAATCCGCGAGCCGGTGTCGGGAAGACGCGCTGCGATCCACCAGTTCGTGTTACCGGCCTCGGCCTGATCGAGCGTGTGCCAGATGTCGACTCGCTCGAGATCCGGTCCAGCAAAACCGGCAGGGGCCACGCCGACGACCGTTGCATCGATCTCGGCGACTCGAACCGATTGCCCCAACGCGGCGCCCGCAGAGCCGTACTCGGCAATCGCGACGGCTTCGGAAATCAGCACGGCGCCAGCCTCGAACACCGCCGGGAGCCGGCCCGCCGCGGGCTGCATGCCCATGACGTCGAAGTAGTTTCGGGCCGATAGTCGTCAAGACGACGGGCCGCACCCGGGCGCCAAAGTCGGCTAGCTCGTCGCCGCGCCTATAGATGGCCGCGCTCTCGAACGAGTCCACCGCTCCGCGCAGTGCCGTCGCGGTGTTGTACGGAATCCACGGAGAGGCACGGCGGCCACCGGGATCTTCGAACTCGAGCACCACCCGGTGCAGTTGTTGGGGCGCCGCCACATGAGGAGGCCCGCTGAGAAACAGTCGTTGCCCTACTCCAACCATCGCCGCGACCGAGCCCATGCCAACGGCCAAGGTGGCGACTACCAGTGTCGCCACCCATTGGTCGCGCAGAATCCCGCGCACCGACTGGCGGACGTCCTGCATGAGTCCGCTCGTGAAGCCCATTCGTCCCATCGTTTGCCACCTGCGTCGCTCGCGTGCACGTGTTGCGCGCACGAAACCGACCGTTGCCGGGGAAAGGAGTTGTCGCAGATACCAGAGGGTCAGACCCGGGCCGGTGCCGGCCTCCGCGCGTCGCGCCAGGTCGTCATCAAGCTCATCGAGAAACTCCGCGCTCCACGGAGTTTCCGGAACACAGCCAACAAGGAGTCGTCGCAGCGCCCCACGTCCCCACCTCGCTTCGGAGCCCGTCATCGATCAAGACCAGCCCAGAGCTTCTCGGACGCGGCACGCGCGCTCTTCACGGCGCCCCAGCCCTTCTGAGTCACTGCAAACACGCGGCGGCGCCGCCCGCCGCGCTCGGGTGCGTCACCCTCGACTGACTTCAGTAGCCCTTGATCTTCCAGCCGAGTCAGCGTCACGAAGATCGTGGGGACGGCAACCTCGCGCCCGGTCTCGGTCGCAAGGAACTCGCGCACGCCTCGCGCGACAGCGTCCTCGCCGAGTTGCGCAACGGCCAGGATCGTCAGGTTCTGCAGGTCACCAAGTGCCATCTCGCGATAATGACATTGTCTTTTTCGCACTGCAAGGGAACTGATATCGCAACAACGCCGGCACTATCCGTTGCCTGGCCGGAACTGATGTGCGAAGTTTGGGCGCGGGCCGAGACAACAGCCTGGGAGATCTGAAGTGAAGAAACACCTTGCGATGGTCGCCATCACACTGGTCGGGGTGATCGGTCTGGCCTCCTCGAGCGCCGGGATTGCGAGCGGTGAATCCATGGCGCTCAAGAAGCCGAAACGCGATGCATTCTTCACCGACCCCGTGGCGGGCAACGTCTACAAGGTCCAAATCAACTTCAAGGGCAGTCCAAGCAAGCCAAAAACTCCCAAGGCGAAGGTCAAGAAGACTTTCGGCAAAGTGAAGGCCCCGTGGGGTGTGGCCGTCGATCCGAACGGCAAGTTCATCGTGGTGACCGACAACGACAAAGACGAGCTGGTCAAGCTCGACACCAAGAAGGGCAAGGTGCTCTCCAAAGTGGCCGTCGGCAAGGGACCGACAGACGTGGCGCTCAGCCCGGACGGCAACTTCGCGTACGTCGTGAACCATCGGGACAACAGTCTTACGATCGTTGATACGCGAACGGACGTCGTCATCGAAACCCACAAGATGGGTAAGGGCCCGCTGCGGATCAACGTATCCGAGGACGGATTCGTCGCGTGGGTCACCAATGTCGATGAAGAGACGCTCTCGATCATCGATCTGGGCGACGCCGTAAAGCGGACCACCGCTCGTCTCGCCGATACCGTTGTCACGAAGGAACCGAAGGACGATTGCGACGTTGCAGGCGGTATCGGGAGCGCATTTTTCGATGGCGGCGCTCCCTTCTATTTTTACAACTGGGCGTGCGGCGCGCGTTCGATCGGCGGCACGAGTTCGCCGGCGACACCCGTTCGTGTTGACCGTCGCAAATCGGGCAAGTCCGCGAACGAAGGGCAGAAGAACAAGAAGAAAGGCGGATCGCCTCCCATGGCGCGAGCAGTCAACTCGAACGCAGTCGCGTTTCCGTTCGATGTTCCCGGGAGCCCGGACGGATTGATAGCCGTCGGCCTGACGCGTGTGGACACATACATGTCGGGAACCGCCTGCGTTTCCAACGTTCTGAATGCAGGCTACAGCCCGCTCGAGACTCCCGAAGATCACAGTGACGACGAAGCCTACATCTGGAAATTCGGTGGCAACGCCGAGCGACTCGGCAGCGGCAGCGCCTTTCAGACCATGATCGGCGGGGGTGGCGACCAGATCTACGTCCATCCCGCATGCGGATCAGGCTGCAGTGCCAAGACCGCGGCGTCCAAGACCCGACAGATCACGGTCAAGGGCGCTGAGGCGATTCAGGACGGAGCGATGAAGCCCGTACCCTTCGGGGACAACTGCTGAACGGCACCGGACCCCATCACTCTGCACCGGCTAGATGGCAAGGGCTCAGCCGAACCTGGCTTGTCGTCGGGCTACTGGGCGTACTGGCGGCAGCTACGCTCGACCACTACGGCTATCACGCGAACATCCACGCCGACGACGTCTCACGCGCACGGTTCAATCTCGTAAGTGACAGCAGCGCAGCCGCTGCCTACGGCATCCTCTTGACGTACGCAGTCGCGGGACTAGGCTGGCTCGCCGCCTATCTCGCGCCGGAAGGCTCTCGGCAGCGGTCCTCGACCAGCATAGTCGCCGTGCTGTTCAGCGCAATGGCCATCGACGATCACGCCTATCTTCACGAACGTGTGGGCCCGATGCTCCGATCCATGGCAGAGCGAAGCAGTCTCACAGAGTGGATCGCGGCGTATCCCAGCTACTTCTGGCAGGTGAGCGTAGCGCCGATCTATGGAGTGCTCGGCTGCTATTCCGCCTGGTTTCTCTGGAAGAACGTCGAACACCGTCGCGTACGGTGGCTTCCGCTGCTGGCGGTGCTGTGCTGGATAGGCGCCGTCGGCCTGGACTTTGCCGAAGGGCTCGACGCTCATACCCCAGGCCATCCGTATACCCGGCTAGCTCAGGGCTACGGGATGCAGGAGTTCGCCCAGGCGACATTCGATCGGCAACCCTACGACATGATCGTGCACTTCGGTCGCGTCGTGGAGGAGTGCCTTGAAACGACAGGCGTAGTACTTTTCGGCGCGGCGATTCTGCTGCTCGTAGGGCAATCTGTTGGGCGCGTCCGCAGGCAAGTCGCCACAGCTACAGAATCCGTCGTCGACGCCTGAACGCCAGTTGACAATCATCGCCGCCCGGACGCTCCGGAGCCTCGTCCACGGGCGCGATCGCCGGCACGGTCTACCGGCCTGATGCCACGTCATTCTAAGTGGTTGTGAAACTTTTTCCATATACTATGTGTCACATAGTATGTTCTCCGAGGCAGAGAGGCGCACAGCAGAAACACTCCACCGCACCCCGCCCTGTGAGGTCACCACAATGGGATTCCAACGGTCGCAACGACCCGCTCTGTTGATAACCCCGATGCTCGTCGCGTTCGGATGTGTGGCAGCAGCCACCCCGGAACTCCCGCCCGACGACAGACACCGAGTCGACACGGTGACGTTGTCGACAGAACTCGAGTCGCTCGGCGGAATCGGCGGTCTGTCGATGGATGCGGCGGGCAACGTGATCATGGCGAACTTCAATCGCTACGTCTGGCGTATTTCGCCCGAGGGCACTGTTGAGGTTCTTGCAGACGACTTCGAAGCAGCATCGGGCAACACCGTGCTGGCAAGCGGCGACATTTTGCAGGCCGACTTCAACCGCCAGGCGGTCTATCGCATCAGTGCCGCGGACGGTTCGCAGTCGGTCTTCTCCGATAGCGGCTTCGAAGGCCCGGTCGGTCTCGAAGAAGGACCCGATGGATCGATCTATGTCGCCAACTTCTCTGGCGGCTACATCTCGACCATTCCGCCAGGCGGCGGGCCCGCAGAGATGTTTGCACGTCATGATGCGATGATGAACCCGAACTCGATCGTGCGTCATGACTCCGGCGACTTCTACGTCGCTGACCTGCGAAACCCGACCGTGTTCAAGATCTCGGCCACCGGAGACGTGACGGAACTCGCCACGCTGCCAGGCCAGGCCAACGGCCACGTAACCGTGGCTGACGGCGCTCTCTATCTGACGCAGCTCATGGATCACCGCATCATGCGCGTAGAACTCGATGGTGCGTTCACAGCTGCCGCAGGCACCGGCACACGTGGGTTCGACGACACCGGTGAGGAACCTGGAACCGTTTCCTACCCCAACGGGATCGTCACGGACGTGAGCGGAGACTTCCTCTATTTCAATAGCCACCGAGGCGTCATGCGCGGTGGAGAGCGTGGCGACATCCTTCTGCGTCGCATCCGTATCGAATGATGAACGCTTTCCAAGATCCGGCGGCCGCGGCCGCTACCGAACGCGATGCCCTCCGCCCGCTCGGACTGCCGATGGCGATCGCCTGGTTCGGCATCCCGTCGGCGGTGATCACATGGTCTCTCTTCGTCGGCATCGGTCTCCTGAGATCAGCCGGATACCCGGCGTTCGGGATCTTCCTGGCGGTGTTCATCCTTCCACTGTCGTGCCTGTTTGCGGTGGCACTGGCAGGCTATCGATGGGAGCAGCGGCCCTGGAACTGGCCCCTGTTCCGCGACCGCATGCGGCTTCAGACACCGCGCGGCGCCAGCATGTGGCTATGGATCCTTGGCCTGACCGTGTTGTGGATCCCCATACCCCTGCCAGGTATCTATCCCGTGGCCGCCGTACTCGGCGGGCTCGCCGTGTTGGCGGAAGGGGCTCGCGGCCGGCGCGCAGGCACTCTCCTCGCGGCCGTGATCGGGTTCGTGACATTCGCGGCCTACGCGCCGCAGATCCTCGCCCCACTCGGTTCAGTCGCGTTCTACACAATGCCCGTCGAGGTCAACAACTTCATGGGCCAGATCCAGCCGGGCTCGTTCTTTGGCATTGCCCTTCACGGTCAATGGTGGCTACCGGTCTTCTATCTGTTCCCGGTGATGTTCCTCAACATCTTCGGTGAGGAACTCCTCTGGAGAGGGTTGTTGCTACCTCGCCAGGAGTTGGTCTACGGCCGCTGGGCATGGGTGGTCCACGGCCTGCTCTGGACGGCATTCCACATCTTCTGGGCACCGAATCTCGCGCTGCTCTTGATGCGTGCTCCCGGGTATCTCGCGCTAGCGTTCGTCTGCCAGCGGCTCCAGAACACCTGGCCGGGGATCATCGCCCACTTCGTGGGCAACAGTCCCGTTCTGCTCTTGATCATAGGCGGTGTGATGAGCTGACTCGGCCCGCGTCGGTTCCTCTTGCTTGGTCACGTGGACATATATATCGTTGCTATATATCGCCACGCTGAAGACTAGGTCAAGGACAAACCGTGATGTTCAGCCCCGCCCTCAAGAAGGGCAGTACCGAACTACTCCTGCTCTCGCTGCTGGAGGCCCGGCCGCGACACGGCTACGAGATCGGGAAGCTCATCGAGTCCCGCTCGGGCGGCAAGCTGACTTTCCAGATCCCATCGCTGTACCCGACCTTGAAGCGACTCGAAGAGCAAGGGCTCGTTTCGAGCCGTTGGGTGGAGGAGCCTGGCGAGCGTCGACGAAAGTTCTATAGCCTCACGCGCCCGGGTAAGAAGGCGCTCGGCGAGCAACGGGCTCACTGGCGGGAGTACGTCGAAACGGTGAACCTCATCATCGAACCGGGGAACGCATGAGCGTGTCACCGCAGTACTGGGTTCACTGGGTCCGTGCTCGTCTCCCACTCCACGACCTGGTTGAGACCGACGCCCATGATGTGATCGCCGAAGTCGCTCAATTGCTCGAGCAGCACTACGACGATCTCCGAGCGAGTGGCGCCACCGAGTTCGCGGCGAAGGAAGCGACCGAGAACCACATCAACGACTGGGATCAGCTCGGCGACGACCTTCTCAAGAACATGAAGTCTCGGCAGAAGTCAGTCGAAACGCGCGCACTAGAGCGGATCGACAACGGCTCGGTCACGCGCTCGGGCATCCACTGGCTGAGTGATGCCGCCAGGGACGTCCTTCTCGCGGTCCGGAGCGTCCGGCAGGAGCCGCTAACGAGCCTGGTGATGATCACAACACTGGCTCTCGGTATCGGTGCGACGGCCGCGATCTACTCACTGGTGGAAGCGGTCGTCCTGCGTCCGCTCCCCTACCCCGAGTCCGACCGCCTCGGCGTGATCACATTCACCGGCCAGGGCGTCGAAGACTCCATCGCAATCACGCCCTCCGACGCTATGGACTTCGCCGCCCAGTCCGCCAACCTGAGCGCCCTCGCGACATACCGCAGCTATTCGAACACCCTGGCCCTACCGGATGATTCGCTGGTCTTCGTGCCGATCGCGGTTGTGCAACCACCAATGCTGGAGCTTCTCGGGATCACGCCGATGGTCGGGCGGCCCTTCGAGGCTCCCCTCGAAGAGGACCCGCCGGTTTCCGAAGGGCTGATCAGTGCGGAACTCTGGAGCCGGCACTTCGGATCGGAAGCAGACATCCTCGGCCGCGAACTCGAGGTTGCGGGCAATTCGGTAATTGTCGTGGGAGTCGTGCCGCACGGCACGCGCTTTCACGCCCATCCGGAAGGTGAACGCGAGCGCATCGACGTCTGGCTCCCGCAGCCCGCCACGGGCCAGCGTAGCGACCACTTCAACCGTGCCGCGCTGACGCAACTCGCGGCGGGCGCCACCTTCGAGCAGGCCACGATCGAGATCAACTCCATCGCGGAGCGCTCCCGGAAAGAAACCGGAACGGCCGACATACGCGGAAGCTATGCCGTAGAACCACTACGCGACCGCCTCGTCGAGAACGTACGGTCAACGCTGTACCTGCTGCTCGGCATCGCGGGCTTTGTTCTGCTGCTGGTGAGCGTGAACGTCGCGAATCTGGCACTGGTGCGTGCGCTGGCTCGGAGCCAGGAATGGGCAGTCCGAGCTGCCATCGGTGGGTCGGCCTCGCGGATCATCCGTTTGGCGTTGACCGAGAGCGCTGTGCTCGCCCTGGCGGGGGGTTTGTTGGGCATCGGCGTAGCGGCCGCCAGTCTGCGAATTCTCCCGCTGCTCATGCCGGACTCCCTTCCGCGGGTCGCTACGATGGGTATCAACGGGTCAGTACTCGCCTTCACCGTCGCCGTTTCGCTCGCAGCCGCGCTCTTGTCGGGAGTTGCGCCGGCGTGGCACGCGAGCCGCGCGGGAATGCAGAACGCACTCAAGACCAATGGCCGCAGCTCTGCAGGCGGCAGGGGGCGCGCCAGTCACTTCCTGATCGCTGCGCAGTTCGCGCTCGCTCTCGTGCTCGTCGTCGGCTCAGCACTCATGCTACGCACCGTGGTGAATCTGTACCGGGTCGATGTGGGATTCGAATCCGAGGGGCTCCTCACTTTCGAATTCCTCCCAACATGGCGCATGTGGAATGAGCCAGCACTTCGCGTTCAGTTCTACCGCGATGCCGCCGAACAACTCGAGGCCATGCCGGAAGTCGAATCCGTGAGCTGGACCAACAGCCTCCCACTCTCGGGAGACGGCAATGCAGTGAACTGGGCCTACGACGAGGACACTCTCGGGAGTTTCGGTGAACTGGTGTCCTACTTCCGCCGGAGCATGCCGGGGTACTTCGAGACGGTGGGAATCCCGCTACTCGCAGGTCGTGACTTCAGCCATGAAGACGTCGAGAATGACCGCTATGTCGCCATCGCGAGCGAACGAATGGCAAACCTGGCATGGCCAGACCAAGACCCGCTCGGCAAACGGATCACGCTCGAGTTCGGTACCGCGGACGGCATGGCCGAACTCCGCGAAGTGGAAGTCATCGGCGTCGCTCCCGACTCGCGCGAGGTATCGCTCCACGGCGACGAGCCTCCCCTGACCTATCTCCCAGCTTGGTCCACCCGCCCTACCAACCGCGCCGTCGTTCGCACTCGCGGCGAGCCCACCGCACTGGTACCAGCCGTGCGCGAACTCATCAGAGAGCTAGGTATCCGACGCCCGCTCGACAACGTGCGCGCAGTGAGCCGGAATATCGACGACGCCACCGCGGACAGTCGATTCGTGCTCAGTCTCGCGGCGACCTTCGCAGCCCTCGCGATGCTTCTGGCAGGGCTTGGTATCTATGGCGTGGTTTCGAACGCTGTCGGGCAGAGGCGCCGGGAGATCGGTGTCCGGATGGCACTCGGCGCCACACCCGGTGCCGTGCGCAGCATGGTTCTACGACAAGGGCTCGGCGTAGTGGTGATCGGCCTCGGCGCGGGAACGATGCTCGCTCTCGGGCTGGGCCGGTTCCTCGCGAGTCGCCTCTACGGGGTCACACCGAATGATCCGCTCACCTTCGCCGCCGTGGTGACGCTTCTGCTGGCCTCCGCCGCGATGGCGTGTCTGCTTCCGGCGGTCCGAGCCACACGAATCGCGCCCTCCGTCGCGCTGCGCGACGACTGACCGTCGCCGCTGCAGCTAGTGCGTTCGGAGGGCCTCCATCGGATCGACGGCCAGCGCTCGCCGCGCCGGAATCCACGCGGCTGCGACGCCTGCGAGAGCCATCAACAGCGCGACAACAGGGAGCGCCAGCGCCAGGCTTCCGGGAATCGCGACCGGCAGCAGCACCGTCGCGCGCGCGAGAGCGAACGCCAACGCTGCGCCGCCCATCAGACCGGTTCCGAGCTGGAGAGCGGTCTGTCTCAGGACGGTCCGGAGAACCGAGCGCGAAGAAGCGCCCAGCGCCACGCGTATACCGATTTCTCGCGTACGACGTGTGACGGCCAGCGACGCTAGCGCGTAGACGCCGGCCAACGACAACAGGAGCACCAGCACTCCGACTACCGCGAGCACTGCACTGCCTCCCTGGAAGCCAGCCCGAATCTCCCAGCCAACATCCGGCAGTGTCTGCATGTCGGTCACCAGGATGTTCGACTCGACTTCCGCAACTGCATGACGGACCCCCGGTGCGAGTGCAACGGGGTCGCCGGAGGTTCTGATCGTCGCGTAGAGCATCCAGTCGCCCACCAGCGGGAAGTAGATCTCGCCTCGTACCGTTCGACTTCCGGGGGCCATCTCGAGATCCGGCACCAAACCAACGATCTCTACCCATTCCGGCTCGGACCCGTTGCTCGCCCCGAGCCGGACACGTCGCCCGAGAGGCGATCTTCCGCCCAGGACCTCGACCACGAAGCTCTCGCTCACCACCGCCACTCGGCGCGCTCCAGGTCGAGCGTCGTCGGCGTCGAGCAAACGACCCTGCAGCGCCGTGCTGCCCATGAGTTCGAGAAAGCCCGGCCCCACTCGGACCAGCTGCGCCAGATGACGCGTGGGGTCGGCTTCCTGAGTGGACTCCAGTTCGAGCGGTCCCATGTCGCCATGTACCCGCGGCAGACTGGAGGCCAGCGCTACTTGATCCGCGCCGGGAATCGCGGCGAGGGCGGACTCGATCTCGGTTCGATACTGGTGATGCGCGAGAGCGTCACCTCGCGCCCCAGGCCCGAAGCGCAATGGATCGCGTCTGAGGAGAACGGTCAGCACCTTCTCTTCCTCGGTAACAACGGTCTCGCCTGTGAATTGCGCAAACCCTTCGAGGAGCAGCGCCGAGACGGTGAGCACCGCGACCGAAACCGCCAGCTGCGTCGAGAGCATCGCGCCGGTACCGCGTCCGAGCGACGCCGCCCCACCCTTGCTCTGGAGCGCGTTGGCGACTCTCCGACGCGCCGTCACTCTCAACGCCGGCAACACCCCGGCAACACTGCTGACGAGTACTGCCAGCAGAGCGGCGGTGATGAGGTCCGAGCGGCCCATCGACAGGTTCATCCAGAACGGCATGTCCTGATCGACAAACGGGATGATGAGACCGAGGACGCGCACGGCCGCGAGCGTCCCAATCGTCGCCGCGATCGCACTCAGAACGAACGACTCGGAGAACATCTGCGACAACAGACGCGCACGTGGAGCACCCAGTGCGGAGCGCACGGCCAATTCCTCAGAACGCTGAGCACATCGAGCAAGCACCAGCGTGGAGACATTCAGGGCCACGCCGCCGAGAATCGCCACGAAGAACGCCGTAATCACCAGCGCGACTGGAGTCCCCGCGCCCTCTGTCGCCGCCTCGATGTAGGGCACCAGCGTAACGGTGCGATCGGGGCCCTCGCGATCTACCCGAGCGCCGAGGGCGAGAGCAGATAGTTCTTGCGTAGCTGGCACCAGTTCCGTCGGGTCTTCGAGCACAACCCATGTACGAATGTTGCGAGTCCGCAGTTCGCCATCCGGCACGGCCGCATCGAGTGCCGCCTGCCCTAGAGACAGCGGCACCCACAAGCTGTGCGAAGTCGGGAATCCCCACGCATCAGGCAACACGCCGACGATGGTGTGGGGCACGCCCGCGATGCTCAGGTCGCTACCAAGAATGTCCGGATCCCCGGCATATGCGCGCGGATGCTGCCAGACGTATTCGCGCAGGACGACGACCGGTTGAGCGCCCGGTAGGGCGTCCGCCTCGGTGAGGTGCCGCCCGAGCAAAGGCGCCGGTGCGATACGCGCGAAGGGGCCGGGCGTTACCCGCGCGCCTTCGATGGGTCGAGGCGCCTCGTCCGCAATCTGAATCGGAGGCGTGAAGGCTTCGAACGCGCCCACATCTTCCGGTACGTGTGCGTCGGCAACCCACATCATGACTTCCTCGGGCGAGGCGACCACGCGTCCGGCCTCCGCCTCATGGATGCGGACCTGGTACATGCGATCGCCTCCCTCGATCGGCAACTCAGGCCACGCCAGACCGCGGGCGAGCCAGAACCCGAGGAGAGCCAGTCCAATCGCCGTGGCCAGGGTCAGGATCGACGTGATCGATGCCATCGGCTGGCGCGCGGCGAGACGTGCACCAACCTTGAGATCGGTGACGCTGAGCCACCGGCCCGGATGACAGCGACGGATGTTCGCAGGGAGGTCTCCCGCAACCCGGCCCACGCGGTGTGTCAGGAAACCGAGCGTCTGACGGCGGTACCACCGCCGGGCCGCACGTGGCGAAGCTTCTGCTCCACGCAGCTGAAACTCTTCGATCAGGTCCGCATCGATGTCGTCACGACGTTCGCTCGGCAAGCAGAACCGCAACACCGCCCGCCAGATGCGAGAGGGATTCAAGATGTCGATTCCTCGAGGGCAGCCAGCCCTTCCCACATTGTCGAGTAGGCAGCCTTGGAGCGGCGGGCAAGTTCCAGACCAGGATCGAGGACGCGATAGTAGCGCCGTGCCCGACCTCCACCGGCATCACGTGGCTCACTCATCTCGGAGCACACGAGGCCATACTCCTCCATCCGTTGCAACGTCACATAGATCGTGGCCCGCGACAGGTCACGCCCGATACGGCGGTCGATCTCCCGCGCGATCGGCACGCCGTAGGCGCTATCGCCCAGACGGAGGATCGCCAGGAGGACAAGGAACTCCAACTCACCCAGCGTGGTCTTCGGCATCGGATCTCCGAGAGGGGATATCGTTGATGACATTGTTAACGTTTACAATGTCAACAATGGACGAGACGCCCGATGAGATCAAGTCGCGCAGTTCAAGGAGCGGTCCTACATCGCGAACAAACAGGGCGCTCCTGAATCGGGTGGCCGCGAGCTACTCGCGCGTTCCCATGTCTGCAGCGGCGCCGGGCGTCGTGTCGAACTCGAAATCGTAGTCCAGCTCGATCGGCGCATTCGCACGAATCTTGACCTGCAGGTTCACCTTCTCCGGCCCAAGAGCCGGCTCCGGGCTCGGCATGGGCGCGACGATCGCGACCGCAAGGATCGCTCCCACCGTGGCCGCGGCAGACAGCTGAGCAAAGGGTCGCCAGCGACTCCGCACGGCCCCCGTGTCTGACCTCGCAATAGCCTCCGTCACCGCACCGCCGAGTCGATAGCCACGCCGCGGGACTGTCTGGATGATCCGGGGACGACTCGCCGACTCCCCCAGTGCAGCGCGAAGCGCGGAGACGGTCTTCGGCACGACGTGCTCCACGACGAACCGATCGCCCCAGACGTCGCGAAGCAAATCGTCCTTGCGGACGGTCTGCCCCTCAGCGCGGGCCAAGCAGACAAGCAACTCCATCTGGCGCGGCTCGAGGGTGCGCTGCTTGTTGCCGGAGCTAATCAGGTTTCGATCCGGATAGACGTCCCAGTTGTGCACGCGGAATGGTGTCACCGTCACTCCTTCTCGACTTCGATCACGACCCGGATGTCGGGCCGAATTATCCCCAGGTTATAGAGGAAGTCGTATTGCGTCTCGAAGAAGTCCGCAGCGAAGTACTCTGACCGGCAGCATCCCGCTCCGCCACACCATGAGTGGCTCGCGGGAACACGCGGTAGTCGATCCAGGGCGAGGTAGCGCTGAGACGCTCGAGCCGCTCTACGCTCCTGGCCGTCGGCACACTCAGGTCCCACTCCCCCAGGAGGAACAACGTCGGCGCCGTCGTGTTCTTCCAATGGCGTGCAGGGTCGAATCCGCCGAAATCAGCACCCGCCCCTCGGGCCTGCTCGAGTTCCTGGTATAGATCGGGCATGGAAATCGCCCCGCCACCATCGCGGCTCCGCTGCCGTGCCGCGTCGGCGAGCTCGGAGTAGCGCAGTTCCTCCCCGATCGTTACCGCCGGCCCGCCCACGACTATGACAAAGGCCGGCTCGCCGCCGACGGCTTCGAGCAGTGGGGCGACCCACCCCCCCTGGCTAAACGCCCAGGCACCTATGCGAGCAGCATCGACATCGCGGCGCGTCGCCAGATACCGCATCGCCGCCACCGCGTCGCCAGCGAGCACTCTAAGGCGGTCCTCTTGAGCGCTTGCGTTGGTGTCCGGAAGCGGAATGAACTCGCCACCGGAGTCGCGCACGCCACGCTTGTCCCAGGCCAGATACGCAACACCGTGATCGGCGAAGTGGTACGGGATCGGGTCTGGATCGAGATCGAGGTTCCGAATGCTCTGCCCCGACCCGGGTAAGAAGACCACCGCCGGATGCGGGCCGGGTCCGGGCGGAAGCCACAGTCGCCCGGCGAGTTCGACCTGCCCGCTGCTGAACCGAACCTCCTCGATGCGCCGCTCAGCGCTCGTTTCCTGAGCAACAACCGGTGCTGCGACCAGAAACGCGACCCCAAGAATCAAACCCATCGCTGTCTTCATGCAGTTCCTCGCTATCGGCAGGATTCGTCCCGCGACCGTGGGAGCGTGGCCATGCGTGGAACCTGCCGTGCCGACCGGCAAGAGTCCTCACGGAAACCTCACGGTCCGAGAAACACGCGCTATTTCTGACTCAACTACGTGGACTGAACAGCCCTTCGCGGGGCCGGCCGCGATTTGCGACGAGTTCTTATTTCCCCTACAGTGTGACCTCACGGTGTGATCGTAGAGAGGAGTACAACAAGTCATTGAGTCGGACGCTCGGAGAATTCGAACAGCTCGTCCTATTTGCGATCGTTAAACTGGGCGATAACGCGTACGGCGCCGCGATCGCCGCGGATATCGAGAAATCGGTCGACCGCAGCGTCTCTTCGGGAGCCCTCTATACAACGCTCGAGCGCATGGAGAACCGAAGCCTGGTGCGTGGCACGTGGGGCGACCCAACCACCGAGCGTGGCGGACGGCGACGTAAGTACTACGTTGTCGAACCCGCGGGCGCTGCCCTGCTTGCGCGCACCTTCCAGGCACTCCAGAGCATGGGTCGGGATCTGCTGCCGGCGGTTCTCGCAATCGCCGCTGGGGATCAGGACGGGTGACGCCACCGGTTCGTCAGCCCCCCCCCCCGACTCGCCTCGGTTCTGCTCGACCTGTTCCTGCGCGGGGGCGCCGCCGAAGCTGCGCGTGGCGATATCGAGGAACGATTCCAGCGCCACCCTGACGCTGCTGCCGCCCGGAACTGGTACTGGCGTCAGACCTGCTCGTCAATCACTGCCTGGTGGAGAACGGACGCCCGTGGCGACCGCCGCCACATGCGCACCCGACCGCACCCACGCGCCGCCTCGCCGCGGACCTCACTTCCCGCCCGATCCCCCGGCACTTCCGACATGACGTCGATCATTCACGACCTGCGAGCCGCCATCCGCACGCTGAGCTCCCGCCCTGTATTCACGGCATTCGTTGTCGGAGCGCTCGCTCTCGGCATCGGCGCCACGACGGCGATCTATAGCATCGTGGACGGCATCCTGTTGCGTCCCCTGCCCTACGAGTCACCCGACGAACTCGTGATCATCGGCACGACGTCCCCTTCACACGTCACCGCTCCCATCACCGACGAGAATTCTCCCTACCGGCTGATGGGCCCGTCGCTGGGCAACTTCCTCGACTGGCGCGCCCGACTCACCTCGATCACCGGTCTCGTCGCGGTTGAACCCCGCCGATACGACGTACGGACCGAGAGCGGACCGGAACCGATCTCAGGCACGGCGATCACACCCGGCTTCTTCGAACTGCTCGGAATCGCAGTCGAGCAGGGCCGCAGCTTCGCTGACGAGGAACACCGGACCGGTTCCGACGCCGTCGCGATCCTGTCGCACGGCACGTGGGTGGCCCGGTTCGGAGCCGACCCCGCGGCGATCGGGCGAACACTTGACGCCGTGAGCGGTCCGCTGGAGATCGTTGGCGTTCTGCCCGCCTCCTTCCAGCCGCCGGAGGGCGCGGGTCTCGGTGACACCAGGTTCTGGGTACCCCTCGCCGAGGACCACGAGTCTTACCAGGACCGTGGCACGCGGACCATCTACGCGCTCGGACGCCTGATGCCTGATGCAAGTCTCACTCTGGCACGCGACGAACTCTGGACGCTCTCAGAGCGGATCGCGGAAGAACACCCGGATGGGAATGTGTTCGAGGACGGCACTCAGTTCGGAACTGGGGCCAACCGACTCCATGAAGAAACGACCGCCGGCGCCACAGGTGTACTCCTTCCGTTGCTCGGCGCGGTCGGACTCCTACTTCTGATCGCCTGCGCCAACGTGGCGAATCTCTGCCTCGCGCAGGGAATCGATCGGCAACGCGAACTCGCCATCCGCGCGGCCATGGGAGCAGGGCGCGGTCGCATCGTCCGGCAACTGCTCACCGAGAGCTTGCTGCTTGCCGGTTTGGCGGGCGCGGCGGGAGTAGCACTTGCTCACGTCGGAGTTCGTGCCTTCGTCGCGCTGAGCCCCGGCGGACTACCTCGCATGGGCGACGTCGGGGTGGATATTCGCGTGCTGAGCTTCGCGGTCGGCATCACAGCGCTCACCGGCATCACTTTCGGCCTTTTCCCCGCTGTCCACCTGAGTCGCTCGGAGCCGGGCGACTCGTTGAAACTGCGCTCCACGTCGACTGGTTCCCCCGGCCGGCAACGCTTCCGCACCACGCTTGTGATCATCGAGGCCGCGCTCGCCGTGATTCTCTCGATCGGCGTCGGATTGTTGTTTAACAGCTTCGTGCAACTCCGATCCGTGGACCCGGGGTTCGACCCAGCCGGTCTCACCACCTTCGTCGTAAGCGCGCCGGGTGGCTTCGGTGACCGCGCGGCCACCATCGACTTCCAGGCCCGTGTCGAAGAACGGCTCGCGCGCCTGCCAGGCGTCGAGCGTGTGGCAACTGCATCCAACCTCCCCCTGGAGCGCGTGAACTGGCGCGCCGGGGTACGACTTGAAGGTGAGACGGAAGGCGAGGGTCGCGGCGTCGACTCGTACGTGGTGTCGGGCGCGTACTTCGCAACTCTCGGAGTCGACGTTCTGCAGGGCCGAGTGCCGGATCGCACGGCAACTCCGGACTCGCCCAACGTGATCGCTGTGAACCGCGCGTTCGCAGACGAATTGCTGGGCACTGAACAAGCCGTTGGCACGCGAGTTCACATGGCGTTTGCCGGAACACCCATGACCGCCACGATCGTCGGGGTCGTTGAGAACGTGCGGCAGATTGGCCTTTCAACGCCGCCGCGACCGGCTCTATTCGGGGCGGCAACACAACTCGGATGGCCGCGACTCAAAGTTATTGTGCGAAGTGTTTCGACGCCCACTGCTACCAGCCTGAGACAGGCCATGCAGGATGTGGAACCCGATGTCCCAGTGACTCGGATCTCGACCCTGCGCGATCACGTCGGAAACGGAACCGTACGGCCGCGTTTCTATTCGGGACTGATGGCTAGTTTCGCTGTCCTGGCCCTGGTCCTCGCCGTGACAGGGATCTACTCCGCGACGCTCTACGCCGCCCGGGCTCGAACTCACGAAGCGGGAGTGCGCATGGCCTTGGGAGCCCTGCCTGGCAGCGTGCGCGCTCTGATCGTCCGGCAGGGGATGCGTGCTGTCACGTTCGGTGTAGCTCTGGGTATCGTCGGGAGCGTATTCATCGCGCGATTCGTCGAGAGTTTGCTCTACGGCATCGAGCCGACCGACGTCGTCACGTTTGCCACAACGTCCGCCGTCTTCATCGCTGTTGCCTTCGTCGCAAACTGGGTGCCCGCACGCTATGCGACCCGCGTCGACGTTCTGAAGGTCCTGCGCGGCGACTAGGCGAACCCGGCCGGTTCGTCCGCGTGACCGCCCGGTTCGTCCGCGACCAGGCCTAGCTATCCCCGGAACCTCGCGCTGATCGACTCGACATCGCACGCTGCTCCGATTCCACCAATCCGGGAGGCGGTCGTGTCGAAGCTCAAGAAATTCGCCATCATCGGCGGCGTAGTCGTCGCGGGGGGCGCGGTGGTTGCTCTGACGGCCACGCGAGTCCCGGGCGTGGTGCGTGTGACTGACGATGCGCCGCGTTATGCGGGCGCCGAGATCCAGCAGATCGAACACGGCCTCACCATGTATCGCGCTGAGTACCAGCGCTGGACCGCGGTGCTCGGCATCACCGTGCAGCGCACAGACGCGGTGCAGTCAGCCGAGCGAACCGCGGATGGTTCGATCGACGCGGTGTTCGAGTTCCCCGGGCAGGGACATGACTTCATGCGACTGCGCGAGCGTGACCTGGTGTTGAGCGAGCGCTCATTCGGCCAGGAGGGAGGGCCCGGCCAACGATTCCAGCGGGTGGGAAATCGTATCGACGCGGAAGTGATCGACGCTGAGGGTGCGACGCGCGAACTGTCATTCGACTACCCGGTGGCCGTGTTCGAGCCATCGCTTCTCGAACTTCCGCTCGCCCTGCTCGACCTGGCGCCGGGCGCGGCCGGATATCTGGCCTGGTCGAACTTCGGTGACCCGGAGGACCATTGGTTGCCGTTCCGGGCGATCGAGACAGAGAGTATCGAGGCGGCAGGACGAACCTGGGAAACCACACGAGTTCGGTTGGCCTTTCCGGACGGTCGACAACGCGACTACTGGGTCGCCACGGAGCCTCCGTACAAGATCCGAATGGTGGCCTACGAGAATGGTAGCCTGCTCACCACCGGCTGGAATCTGACCGAGTTGGAGATCTTCGACTGAACGAACCTGGAGCGCAGTCCCGAACCGGCCCACGCTGGCGAACCGGTCTGATTCTGATCGCGCTCTGGAGTCTCCCGGCGATCGTGGTGACCGGCCAGCTTTACGTGCAGCTCCAGAGCGCCGGAGGGAATCCGTCGTGGCTTCGTCTACTCCAGATCCAGCTCGTCCGCTGGTGGCTATGGGCGGCTCTGACCCCGCTCCTCCAGCACTTGGCCCGAAGATGGAGCCCGCAACGCGTCGGGAACGCACGTTCGGCCACTGTGATCGGCACGGTCGCGCTTGCCCTGCTGCCGCTCACGGTGGCGTATGGAATGTTCATCGACCTCACGGTGTTTCAAGGCATTGTGATGGCTCCGGACGAGTGGATGACTCGGATCGCGCGCGGCTCGCTCGTCGGGATCCCGGTGTTCGCGGTGATCTACGGCGGCATCATCGGGTTAACCTACGCGAGCGATTTCTATCTGGAATACCAACTGCGCCAGCGCGAGGCCGAAACCCTGCGCGCCGCCCTGGCCGAGGCCCGTCTGCAGGCTCTCCAGCTGCAGTTACAGCCGCACTTCCTGTTCAACACACTCCACACCATCGCCACGCTGATGGAGGAAGACGTCACGCGCGCGCGACGCATGACGGCTCGCCTCGGCGACCTGCTTCGCGCCACGCTCGAAGTTTCGGGCGAATCTCTCGTTCCGCTGCGTGACGAGGTCCGGCTCGCGAGGCGGTATCTCGACATCGAGAAAGCGCGTTTCGAGGAACGCCTTCAACTGGCCTGGGAGGTTGCGGACCATCTCCTGGATCAGCCGATCCCGACACTCACATTGCAGCCGTTGGTCGAGAACGCGGTGCGACACGGAGTGAGCAAGCGGCCCCACGGCGGACGCGTTGTGGTGAGCGCCCATCGAACGGGCGCAGATCTGCTGTTGAAGGTAGAGGATGATGGTGTGGGGCCGCCGGCCGCGCCGCGGTTCGGAGTCGGGCTGTCGAGCATTCAGGAACGCCTTACGGAACAGTACGGAGCCGCAGCAAGCCTGCGCCTCGAGACAAACTCGCACGGTGGCTGCACCGCGACGGTGAGGTTACCGTGCAAGACGTGATGCGCGTCTTGATCGTCGACGATGAACCCCCTGCCCGGAGACGGCTACGCCGACTTGTGGATGCTGCCGATGGTCTGGACCTCGTGGGCGAAGCGGGTGACGGTGAAGAGGCTGTGCGGGCCATCGACGAACTGGCGCCCGATCTCGTCTTTCTGGACGTGCAAATGCCCGGCCTCGACGGGTTCGACGTGCTCGCCGCACTGGAGTCGCCTTTGCCGGCGATCGTGTTCGTGACCGCATTCGATGAGTACGCGCTCCGGGCGTTTGATGTCGACGCGGTCGACTACCTCCTGAAGCCCTTCGACGACGAGCGTTTCGAGGAAGCGCTGGCACGCGCGAGCAGTATGGTTCAGCGCCGGCATCTCGACGAGCATCACGTTGCCCTGAACGCGATTTTGCGAGAACACACGCGCAGCCGCCCGCTCGAACGACTGCCCGTGAAACGCGACGACACGATCCACTTCGTCGAGGTCGCCGACATCGAACATGTGGACGCCGCCGGGAATTCCTCTGTCCTACATCTCGGCGCGGACCGGCAGTTGACCGTACGTCGCAGCATGAAGAGGCTCGAGGACGAACTCCCGAGCCACTTCGTTCGCGTGCACCGCTCGCACATCGTCAATACCCGCCGCATCGTGCGCCTCCATTCTCTGTTCCACGGAGAATTCGCGGTCGAACTGAAGGGCGGCGGCCAGATCCGCGCCTCACGCACGCATGTGGAGAAGCTCCGCACAGCCTTGGGTCTGGACGAATCCTCGGGGTAGTCGGAAGTTCAGCGAACATGGCGGAAGGAGAGGGCTTCGGAAACGAAGTCTCGTGCTCCGCCTATATCTCGGTGTCGCTTGAAAAGAAACGGAGCCTGCCGCGCCACCCAGTATCGATGCGTCGCGCCACCCTCGACTCGCTCCTCCAGGATCGTGCAGTCGCAACGTAGTCCGGCCGGAGTCTCGAGCGTCTCCATGCCAAGGACGACGAAGTCGGCGAAATCTGTCCTGATCGAACCGCCGGCGACCGGTTGTCTTCGAGCGATCTGGAACACGGTGCCTTCATCGGCTGGCAACAGGGCTGCATAGGTCGGCGAAAAGCCCAGCGGCTCAAAGTACCCGCCGTGATCGAATTCCTGCTCGATCACGACTGGCGCGCCACCTCCCATGGGGACTCGCACGATCTCCAACTCGTTCGCGGTGGCGCGCAGCAGGATGTTCTCCATCCCCCAGGCAAAGTAGGGAGTGGCGCCGTATTCCTGCCTGAGCGTCGCGCGATCAACCACAGCGTGATCAACAATCACGCCGCTCGGCATGTCGATGAGATTAAGGATGCTGATCTTGGCCACGCCATCGAGTTGAAACGGCCGGACCTGGTTGAGGAACCGGCCGGACGCGCTGGTGTACTCCACCTCGTAGGCTTCGAAATCCGGCAGGCTCAGCCGTTCGTGACCAGGGCCCACGAGCTCGGCGGCCTGTTGGCCCGCAACGTGGTGCAACGGAGCGAAGAGAAGCGCCGCTACAGCAGCGCCGCGGATCAAGAACGTGAACAGGCGTGTGGCGGGTGCGGGCATCGCGACGGTCTCCGAAGCTACGAGGAATGATCGAGGCGGATGCCTCGCTCGCAGTCTCAGCGTCGTCGGGTTCGCGTGCCACGACGTCGGGCCCGGCCGGCCTCAGCGCGTGACCACCCGGCCGCAGAACAGTTCGACGTTGGGCCAGTCCGGTGCGCGGCCCGCACGATCACGACGAAGCGCTGCTCCGGCGCGCTCACCGCGCATCCGCCTCCAGGAACCAAGGGAGTTGCGGCGAGTGCCGGGTTCGCTGCACTGGCGCATCTTCGTTGACGTGCGGCATCGCGTCGCCATTGGCCAGTTGCCAGGCCAGTCGCGCGGAAAGTCCCGCCATTGTGACGGGAGACTCGAGTCCCCAGGTTGGATCGTAATTGTCTCGCTGCCGGTGGTTGATACGGGCGAGGTAGTCGAGCCAGAGCTCGCGCCCCGCCTCGGGGTTGCCGCCGATCGAGAATCCGGGCATGAGGTAGATGGCCGGCACTCCGGCCAGCACGAACGAGTAGTGATCCGACCGGAAGAGCAGCATCTGTGACGGGCCGAAGGGCGGACGCTTCTCGCTCACGACGCTGAGACCGTGCGTGGCGGCCGCGGCGTCGAGGGCAACGCGTAGATCCGTCGACAGGTCATCGCCAAATGCGTAGATTTCGTCAGGCGCAGCCGCCGCGGCCAGACCGCCGTCCTGGTTGATCACGGCCACTGTCGACTCGATGGGCAAGATCGGGTCACGTACGTAGTGCCACGAACCCAGGAGTCCTCCCTCCTCGGCGCCGGCGGCGATGAAACCGATCGATCGGCGAGGCGCGACTTCCGACAACACCTCGGCGGTCGCGAGCATCTGGGCGATGCCGAGAGCGTTGTCGTGGGTGCCGTTGTAGATCGCGTCGCCGTCCTCGTCGGGCTCGCCGATGCCCACATGATCGAGGTGAGCGGTGAGCAACACCACCTCTCCAGCCCACTCCGGATCGCTTCCCGGGAGAAGCCCGATCACGTTCCAGCTTCGGCTGGGATTCGCCTCACGGTCGCGGGTCAATATCACCGGGCCCACGGCGCGCGCCGCGGAGCCGGCCTCCGACATCTCGATGGCCTCGTCGCGTGTCAGACCCCATGCGTCCCAGAGCTGCTCGGCGGCCGCCGGACTCAGCTGTGCTTCCGTGCGGAAGCCGGCGGCCGTGCCGTCCACCAGCGCGCGCAAGGGGCGACGAGGTGCGAGTCGTCGTTCGAAACCGATCTGAGCGCGCTCGGTCGCCTCGGAGCTGGGGATCTGCACCACAGCCGCAGCGCCACGACGATATGCGGTCTCTGCCTGCAGTCGGGTGAGCGGGGCACGCCGCGCGTCCTCGACCCAACCCTCGGGTGCGCCGCTGAGCACAAACACGACGGCGCCTTCAACTTCCAGATCGCCATAGTCGTCGCGCCCTTCGTATGGCAGGCCGTAGCCCACGAACACACCGTCGCCGGAGATCTCGGGACGCTCGCCAGTCCAGTCTGGCGTGAACACGGCTTCGCGATTGCCGAAGCGGAGCCCATTCACGTCGAGCGAACTTCCCCTGTCCTCCCCTGCCTCGAGCAGGTCGATCGGTTGCAGGTATGAGTCGCCATCGATCGGCTGTGGGCCGATGCGCGCGTACTGCGCGGCCACATATTCCGCGGCGATCTCGTAGCCAACGTCACTGGTGCCGCGACCGCGAAGCAGGTCGTCCGAGAGGAACTGCAAGTGCCCGCGGAGCAGCGCCGGCTCGATACGCGCGACGGCCTCCTCGATGCCGGGGGCCTGCGGGCCGTCCGACCGGACGGCACAGCCCGTTGTCAGCGCGATGACGGCAACGAGGGCACCGGCGCCCACCCGACGGTTAGCGAACAAGGTAGAAGGCCTCCTGCCGGGGGCGGAAGAACGCGTAGCCGGTGTCCGTTAGATGCGCCGGGTCTTCCATCATGATGTAGACGTCCTGCCCGTCCCATTCGGCCACAGGAGTCCGTGTGTTGAGCTCGACCGACATGTAGGAACCGGGACGCAGCGGGCTCGCCATTCGTTCGCTGTCGCCACGCTGCACGGAGCGGAAGTCGATACTCGCTCCCAGACCGTGCCCGTGGAAGCCGAGCGGGTGCGAATAGATCTGAGCGCGGATTCCGCGAGCCTCCATCTCAGCCATAGTGGCCTCGTAGACCTCGCCGGCGGGCATGTTCGGGCGCGCCGTTGTCGTGAGCACATCCTGGAGCGCCATCGTGTTCTGCAGCGCGGCGACGAGTCCGGCGGGAGGCTCGGTCTCGCCCTCGCGCAACACGTAGGCCATCTTCTGCCAGTCGGTGTCGAAGCCCATGTACGAGATGCCGAAGTCGAGATGTAGAAGATCTCCGCGCTCGATCACCCAGGCTTCCGGGGCCACCGCAAGGAAACCACGTGAGGTGTCATCGGCCATGCCGGAGCGCTGCAGTCGCAGGTCGGGCTGGAACCATGTGCCGGCTCGAACGTCCCAGAGCGCGTCGTAGAGGAAGTTGCGAACGTCGCCCACTGTGGTCTCACCCGGCACGATCACCTCGTTTGAGAACGCTCGACGCGCGATGTCTTCCGTGACGTGAACCATGTCGCGGTAGTACGGCAACTCCTCGGGCATCCGTGTGTCGAGGAACTCGTCGATCAACTCGTGAGCGCTCACGAACCGGCGCGTGGCCTCGGGCCCCATCGCCTCACTCAGAAACACGTGGCTGTAGTGAGTGAGCGAGTGCATCATCCCGCGGCCGCCGCCGATCGCCAGACCGATGCGCTGCGGGTCGTACGTCTCGAACAGCTCGGGCAGCGTCTCGGATGCGGGCCGCGGCTCATCGGGCGAGTCATCGAAGAATCGCTTCAGGTTGTCCTCCGAGTACCCGGTGATCGCGACCTTGTGGAGACCGTCATTGCCCGCGTCTACGAACACGAAGATGTCCTGTCGCCCCGTGTACGGTCGCGGCGGCGCCACATACTCGGTAAGCGGATCGTCGTGGAACTCCTCGTTCACCACGATCCACATGTCGAGCTCGTGCTTGCGCATGAGCGGGAGGATGGTCTCGTGCCGCTTGAGGAGCCACTGCTCACGAATTGCAGTCTGCTCTGACCACGACGGGAGTTCGGGGCGCGCATCTGCCGAGACCTGCTGCAGGCCACCCGCGGGGTCAGCGTCTCCGGCGGGCGCACACGCGACACCTCCCACAAGGACCGCGCCGCCGAGAAAACAAGCCTGGATTCGACGCATCCGCTGCATAACATCCTCCGCGAGGATCAGGGGCTCGGGTTTTCAGCCGTGCCAGCGTAGCCGATGTGCAGCCGCAATCCGAGACGCGGCGTCCTCGGGCACTTCGGCTCCAGCGGCGAACTCGCTCCACTGCGACACCACGTCCACACATTGACCGAGGATGCGCTTGGCGCGCCCGCGAGGAAGCAGAGCATGTTTGCTCGCTTCCACCAGATCATCGAGCACGAACTCGGTGCGCCGCCCATTCACCGTCATCTGGTGCTGCGACGTGAAACGGCCCTCCGGGTTGTAGCTGTAGGTGACATCGAAAGCAGGAGACAGCGTCCAGCTGCCGGCTTCGTCCATCAAGAAGGCCGTGTTCTTCACATGGTCGTCCTGATTGCGTGCAACCAGGTTGAACACCATGCGCCGGAAGAGTTGTTCGCGACTCGCCGCGGGCAGCCCAAGTCGCTCGACAACTGAGAACGCCTGCTCGTACGAATAGCCCCCGGGCATGTTGTAGTCGAAATGGGCGACCGCTCCGAGCGACAGCATGTGGATCCGCCCCCCGTCGACCGTGCGATCAAACCGGCGTGTCATGAAGTGCGCGTGCTCGCCGGTCGCATGGACGCGGCACTCCGCCATCTCGATGCCGGCTGCGCGGGCCATCTCGGAGTACGCGAACTCGATCCGGCCGAAGCCGACTGGATCGTCCGCCTCCTTGTCACGGTTGCCGCTCACCCCATCAAACTTGAGGATCCAGTGCTCGAAGCCGGGTGGTAGATCGAGCTGGCCTGATCGCACCTCGTTGGTGGCCGGATTCCATGAGATCACGGCCTTGGCACGCGCCCCGCCCGCCGAGGTACCCACCCGCAAGATCTGAGCCATGCCCTCGGCATCCAGCTGACCGCCGAGCTCGCTACGATTCGTGAGGATCTCAGAGGCCAGGCTCGCGAGCCGATCGACCTCCACAGCGTCGTCCGAGGCTGGCTCGGGGCCGGTAGCTGGCTCGAACTGAAGCGCCCCCATCCCACGCCTGCCGATGTAGCAGAGTCGTTCCACAGGGTCGAGGTCACCTGGTGGACGCCCCCGACGCTGCAGCCACGCGTCGATGAGGGCGTTGCCAAAACGGTCCGGCAGGGAGTCCGCGAGCAGTCCGGGTAGTCCGTGAAACGTCCGCCGTTCGAGCTCTGGGAAGGAGTAAATCCGCGGATCGAGCGGCAACGTGAGCGGCGCCACCTGCAATCCGTCGGCGCGAAACTCAGGCGTGTACTCGAAGAACCCCAGCTCCTGATCGGCATCCCAACGCACCGCCCCGATCGTCTCTCCCCACAGTCGCACCTCGGCCAGGCTCATCGTCCGCGCCGTGATGCACGCCGCTTCGCAGGCTTTCGCGTACGCAACTCCTGCACAGGACTCGGCGGAACCTCAGGAACGAGCCGCTTCAGGTCGCGCATGAGATCCAGCGCACGAAGGACCCGCAGGAAACTCACAAGGCTGGTCGACTCGCCGCGCTCGAGACGAGAAACGGTGGGTAGCGACACCCCGGCCTCTTCGGCAAGCCTCTCCTGGGTCCAGTCGCGATTGAGTCGATGGCGCGCCACGCGCCGCCCGAGATCCAGTACGACCGCCTCATCGGTATCTGTTTCGTTCTTCATTTCTAATCAATTTTGATTTTTTATTAGGAATATCGAGTCTAACACATCATTATTGATATATTGAAAGATACCGCCTGCAACCACGAACCTTGCGTACCCGCCTGGCGGCCGTAGTCCGCGCCGCGGCTGACTATTCCGACCGCGCTTTCAACCGGTCGAAAACCCAACGGAACCAGGCGTCGTGGCGGAACGGAGGACGAAGCTGCTCATGAGTAGCCGAGAGCGCCACCCAGAATGGCGTCGGGACGCCCGCATCCACCCTCATGATTAGGAGGTAGTAGCCGCCGGACTTGAAGCCCTCGGCGCGACAGGCGCCTGCCCTGCCAGTAGGACGAACGAAGTCGTACGGCACCGGCCTGTCGTTGTAGTCGTCCTCTCCAACCAAGCGCCCTCGGATCAAGATCACGTCCGGTGCGTCTCCCTTGAGAACCCGCAGCACTTGCATCTCGATTTCTCCGGGAGCCCACGCAGTCGGATCTGCCGGTTCCGCCAGGTAGTCCTCCGCTGCCCGCACACCCGCTATCGCATGGGCGGAGTCTACGATTTGCTCACCAGACAGGGCCTGAGCGGAGCACACAGGAGAGGCTGAACTCACGGCGCTCAACAAGAGAGTAGCTACGATCAGCACGCTAGCCAGGCCCCGCGTGAGGTTCCAGCCGACCTAACGCTGGATCTGATCGGGTCCGATCCCGAACCCACCGGTACCAGGGGTCGCCTTCATACCCGGACAGCAACTGCTCGTTCGTGGGCCTAATGGCCTGCCAGTACGGCGACCAAGAAGTGCCGACTCGGCGCAATAGCAGCAGGTAGGTACCACCCCGGCGGTAGCGGTACGCGTAGCAAGCGTCTGACCCTCTGCTTTCCGGGTACGGTACGCCTGCCTCGTTGAAGTCATCGTAGTCGACCAGCGTACCGGGGATGCTAACCGTGGCCTCCAAGTCGCCGCGCAAGAGCTCGGTCACCTCGAAGTGCAACCAACCAGCCGCGCTCGAGTTCGGGGGCACAGCCTCTCCGGTGTACTCCTCTGGCGCACGCACGACAGCGATCGCCTGCGCTCGGTCAACGGTTTCCCTCGTATCCGGATACGGTTTCGGATCGTCCGCTGCCAACCAGATGCCACACAACACCGCTGCGTAGAAAGCTGCGCCCGCTGGCCACATCAATTACCCGCTCTCCTCGGCATTCGCATACTCAAACCAACCCGCGACGAGGCCGTTTTCTGAACGCGACGGATTCGCGCCGTGAGCGCTGTCTCGGAAGTAGACGCAAAAAGGGCCGGAAGCCTGTGGCTCCCGACCCTTTTCTGATCCGTAGAAAACGGAGCGGCTATTTAGGCCAGCTTCACGTTCTCGGCGCGCGCGCCCTTGTCGCTCTGACCAACGTTGAAGGACACTGCCTGTCCTTCACGGAGATCGTCGAAGCGCACGCCTTCACATGCGGACATGTGAAAGAAAAGGTCCTGACCTTCGCCGGTATCGATGAAACCGAAACCGCGGTCCGTCAGTCGCTTGATCTTGCCTTCAGCCATTCCACACCTTCCTGTGTTGTACTCGCGCCTCAGAATGCGCGCTGGAAGTGCGGATTCGTCTGTCGCTAAGTCTCTTTTGTCTGCGATATGCAGACGACATCTGCGATATGCAGATATGAGAACGATACCGCGACTTTGCGAGACTTGCTTGTCCTTCTGCGACGGATATTTCAACTTTTTTTGCCACCCCCGCGGCCATAAATAGGGCATCTGAAGGGTTCCCAACCCGGCAACGGCCCCACCTCGGCTGGCTCACACCGCGCTGGCCTCACCGATCCTGACTTCCGATGTGCGCGACTAGGATGAGTCGCATGCATCCCCCGGAGAATGCAGATCAGGAAATCGATCTGACCACCGCGCTCTCACTGCGTGCCTCGTTCAGTTTCCCGCTCCAATCGAAGCTGGCCCGACGCGAGATCGTCATCGGTGGTCTCTGGCTCCTGGTACCGGGCATCGGCTGGCTACTCAACATGGGCCATCGAATCGTCATGGTTCACAACATGCAGCACGGCCGCTCGGCCTGGCCCGCGTGGAGCAACTACCCCGCTCTGCTGCGCCACGGCGCGATCACGTTCCTGGGCATGCTCGAGTATCACGCTCCGGCGATCGTCTGTGGGGTCGGCGCGTGGCTTACGGGCAATGGATGGCTCTGGGTCGCCGCGGTCGTATTGTGGATCCCCGCCACCATCGCCGTGCCGGGTTTCATGTCGCACTACTGCCTACACCTCGACGCACGAGAGATCTTCGACCCGCTCCGCGCCATGAGCCGCGTCTTCGAAGGCGGCGCCGCCTACTGGCGTGCCTGGACGATCGTCCTGCTCGCCCTTGCCCTGTCATTCGTGGGGCTGCTGGCTCTCGGCGTCGGTTTCCTGTTTACCAGTGTTTGGTTCTGGCAAGCCGCGGGCTTCTCATTCGCGACGGTGTTCTCGGAGAAGTTCGGCCTTCGTGGAGATCACTAGCCGCCAATTGCCGCGAGGAACTGGTCCACCACGCGCGCAAGAGCATCCGGTTGATCGTCCATGATGAAGATGCGGCCGCCTTCCACATATTCCACCCGGAGCTGATCGTTGAGCATCTCGGCACCGTCCCACGAGCCGTGCAGGAAGTTCTGCATGTAGTTGTTGTCCGGATCGACCGGAAGTTCCTCGTCGAAGCGAGGGATGATCAGTAGCAACGGAACGGTGAGATCGGGAATCGCCTGCCGCGCATCCTGCGACCAGCTTTCGCACAGATAGCGGATCCAAGTGGGTAGTGTGGGCTGCGCCGCCACCCGCCACAGTTGCAGCGCACGAACCCGGTTCTGCGCGTAGTCGGACGGATAGAAGTTGTTGTCATCCCAGGTGTCGCGAGTGACGGTCTTGAACCAGAAGGGGGCCAGTCGCTGATCGATTCCGGCGACCCGTTGCTCGAACGTCATCGCTTCGCCTGGAGAGCCGGGCGCGGGGACGAAGCCCGCAACGCCGCTGATTACGATCACTCCGCCGACCTTGTTCGGCGCGGCCGCTGCCACTCCGATGGCGACCTGTGTGGCGGTGAGCCAGTGACCCACGATGACCGGTTGGTGCATGGACTCGGCGTCGATCAGTGCCACGACGGCCTCGATCGCAGCATTGGTCCAGGTTTGGTCGCCATAGCTCGTGCCTTCCGGCGGCATCGGAGGCGCGGCGGTGCCACCGAATCCGGGCAGGGTCACCGCGTACATCGTGTGCGTGTCGACCCGAGCGGCCATGAAGCGCTCCCAGATTTCGCCACCAAATCCGGCGCCGGCAATCAGCACCATCGACCGCGGCCCGTCCCCTACCTTGAGGACTCGACCCAGCTCTCCGAGCGCGGCCGTCTCGTAGTCCGCGGCATGCTGGAGGTTGTTCAGAGAAGGATCCTGATCCATCCGTCGCTCCTGGGCAGCGGCAGAGGAGCAAGCGATCAGGCAGACCACGGTGACGACCAGCGGGAGCCAACCAAGCAGGTAGGTCAGAGTTTTCATGGCGTCCTCTCTTCGGGGAGTTCAGCCGCGTCGAAGGAACGCGAGCAAGTGCCAAGCTAGCGACGACGGACCGAAAATGGCCGTGCGGAAGGTGAGGTTTTGGTTGAGTTTGGGTGATGACACCTGCGATTCGGGAGCCGTTGCGGGAGAATCGAGCTACCGATCCCCCGACACGATCCGATGACGTCAGACAGCGACAACCCTGCCGAGCCTCGCAGGCCGTACCACGAGCACCCCGCGTTCCAGTTGGCCGGTGCGCTCGTCGAACCCGGTCTCAACCGCATCACGCGCGAGGGCACGGCATCGACTGTTGAACCCAAGATCATGCATGTGCTCGTGTGCCTCGCCGAGGCCGAGTGCGAAGCGGTGACCAAGGTCACCCTGGGTAAGCTGGTGTGGGACGACGCAATCGTCAGCGACAAGGTGCTGCCGCGCGCGATTTCGGTGCTCCGCAAGGCTTTCGGCGATTCGCCGCAGGAGCAGCGCGTGATCCGGACGATCTCGAAGGTCGGATACCAGCTGGTTGAGCGCCCCCGTGAACCGGGCAGCGTGCTCGCGCCTGCCGCGCCCCGCCCTCCTACTAGCTCACCTCGGGAAGGCCGTCGGATTTCGGCCGGACGGACGGGCGTGCTCATCGGTGCAGCCACGATCGCGGTGGCGCTGGTCGGCTACGCCCTCCTATCGGTCTCCCCTCGCCCCACCCTCGAGGCCATCGCGTTGCCCCTCAGCCCAACGGGCCCGTCCACACTCTTGACCTCCGAACCCGGCCACGAACTCTACCCGGAGCCTGGGCCGACGCCCGGCACCGTTCTCTACTCGGCGGACACCGCCGGAAGTTGGGATCTGCTTCTACTCGATGCCGATGGGACGTCGACACGCCTGACCTCGCGGCGCGGCCGGGAACTTCGTCCGGTGCTCGCTCCGAACGGAACGGAGATCGCGTACTTCGACCTGGACGGCACCTCGGGACGTCTCGTGCGGGCCGACCTCGAGTTGACCGCGGATGGCTGGGCACTCGGAGCCGAACGCGACGTTGCAGAGTTCGCAGTTGCCGCCGGCGGCGGCGCCACCGACTGGGCAATGCCAGGGATCTCCTGGTCCCCCGACGGGCATTGGATCGCCACTTCGGCCATCGATCCCGACGCCCGGACATTCGCGATCTACAAGTTCGAAACCGCCACAGGAACGCGCGTTCGGGTGACCGATCCTCCCGCCGGCCAGGCCGATCTCGATGTCGACTACTCGCCCGACGGTCGCTGGCTCGTCGTGACGCGCTTCGTTTCGACGTCCACGGCCGAACTCCAACTCGTCGATGTTGAAACTGGCGAGATCCGACCGCTCACCCGTGACCACCGCTCGATCCTCGGTCACGACTGGCTGCCGGACTCGTCTGGCGTGGTCTTCTCCTCCAACCGTGGCGGCCGCTTCGGCCTCTGGCATGTTGGCCTCAACGTCGGCGAGCCCGAGTGGGTGCCGGCTGACGGCTGGAACTTGAAGCAACCGCGCTTCGACCGCGAGGGGCGGCTGCTCTACGAAAGCTGGATTTACGACACCAATATCTGGACCGTGCCGCTCAACGAATCCACAACCCTCACGGCACGGCCCTTGATCCAGTCAACTCACTGGGACCACGACGCCACGGTCTCGCCCGACGCGAGCCGCCTTGCGTTCATTTCGGCGCGTTCAGGTGCGTTCGAACTGTGGCTCGCAAACCCGGACGGCACGGAGCAGGTTCGGGCCTCGAACCTTGGCGCGGCATATATCTCGACGCCGCGTTGGTCGCCCGACGGAACCCGCATAGTCTTCGCCGCCCACATCGACGGCCGCACCACGACGCAGGTCCATGAGGTCGACACGGGAGAGACCCGCCGGATTGAAGCCCTCAAGAGTGGAACAGCCAACCCGGCCTTCACATTGGACGGCCAGCGCCTGGTCGTCGGGAGGCGAGAGTCCGACGGCTGGAACCTGTGGACGGTAGACCTCGACGGTGGATCTCCAACTCAACTCACGCACGAAGGCGGTTACCTGGCGCTGCCCGCGCTCGATGCGGATGGCTTCTACTTCACCAAGCTCGACGTACCCGGTCTGTGGTTCCTGCCGAAAGGCTCGAACAACCCGCAACGAGTCCACACGGGGCCCGGGCTCGGCGATTCGGCAACCTGGGGCATCAACCCGGACGGCGTTCTTCTGATCGATCGCGACCCGCGCACCGGCAACGCAATGCTGATCGCCCTGTCGCACGGTGATCGAACGCCACAACTCGTGCGCGAGTTCGACCTCAACGTCTCGCCCGCCTCCGGCACGCTCAACGGCTCGCCTCTCGCCTTTACCCGAATCGACCAGACGCAAGCCGATCTGTCCGCGATGCCGCTCGGCGAGACTCAGTAGTCCCGCACCAGTTCACAGCCAGCGTGAGGCCATCTCCAGCATCTGCTCGAGCACGAACTCTGGTGGGTACCAGCGACCGGCGGCCATCACGCCGTCGAGTGCCCGAACCGCGTCGACGCTCTCGAGCGGGTTGGCGCGTAACAGGATCAGGTCGGCGCGCTGCCCGGGCGCGATGGTCCCGAACGGCTGCCGATCGGTCGTGGTTGCGGCAACGAACTCGCCCGGCACTCGGGTCGCCGCAGACAGCGCCTGATACGGCGTAAGGCCGGCAATCACGAAGTTGCGCAGGTCGTCGTGCATCGATGGGCCCGGGTACATCCCCGGGATGCCCGGCGAGTCCGTTCCCGTGAGCAGGGGAACGCCTGCATCGGCAAAGGCCTTCGTCATGTCGCGCAGGAACACCAATCGGTCTTCGATGCTACCGATTCGGTCGGCGTATCGGCGGCGCGCCCACGTACGACGATGGCCTGGATGCTGGAATCGTGACTCCGGCCGTTCGAAGAACTGATCGACCATGCTGGGCTTGCCCCACTGGATCGAGATGATCTCGTAGGTCGACAGGTTGGGCAGCACATAGGCGCCCGTTCGTCGCACGAGCTCAGCCGCGGCGGGGATCCGGCGGCGATCCGGCACGTTGCCGAAGTACGTGTAGATGAACTCCTCGCCATGCGCCACCAGACGCATTCCGTTTTCGAGAATGTGTTGCATCCCGGGATCGCGCACGCCGTGACCAATGACGCTGATGGAGCGACGCGCTGCCTCCTCGGCGATCGCATCGAACTGCGCTGTGCTCAGCGAGTTGTAGACCTTGATGTACTCGTATCCTGAGGCCGCCGCCTGGCGCACAGCATCTCGTGCGGCCTCAACTGAGAGCACGACCCCGCCAGCACCTCCCTCGCCGTCGACGAACCAGCCAAGGAGCACCTGCGGGCCCACGATCTGCCCTAGACGAATCTGCTCCCGCCACCTCGTCAGCGCGCTCGCACCGCCCATGTTCAGGATCGTGGTGACGCCGTGCGCCGTATACGGGAGCAGGTCCTCCACGTACTGAACGTGGGTATGCATGTCGGCCAGGCCCGGCATCAGGTACCGGCCTTCGGCGTCGACGATCGTTGCCCCGGGCGGCACCGCAACCGCACTACGTGGCCCGACCGACTCGATGGTGCCGTTCCGAACCAGGACAGTGTGATCCGGCAGCAGCCGCTCTCGATCCATCGGCACCACGGTGCCGCCCACGAATGCGACAACCGCAGACTGCGGCAACGGACCGGTGGTTGGGTGGGCGAACGTTGAGGCCGCAGCGATGCTCATCAGCAGCATCGCGCCAAGCGCTCGATTCCAGCGGTGAATCATCTCGGGGCTCGTTGCGGGGAAGCATCTATTCCATTTGATAGAATAGACGCCCGTCGCCCCGATGGCGAGCGCCGCTAGCCTAGCTACCCCCGAAGAGCCTCGATCTCCTCGACCGTTTGCGGCTTGTGCGGCCCCAGTCGGCGCGCGCCGTCCGCGGTAATCAGGAAGTCCTCTTCGTTGCGAACGCCGCCGAAATCGCGCCACTTGTCGAGCTCATCGAAGTTGATGAACTCGGCGCAGGTGCCGTCGGCCCGCCACAGGTCCATCAGCTGCGGGATGAAGTAGATCCCCGGCTCTACCGTGACCACGAAGCCCGGCTCGAGCGGGCGGGCCAGGCGCAGTGACTTGAGACCGAACTGGGTGCTCTTCGGCTCGCCCGCGTAGCCGACCCAAACCTCGCCCAGGTTCTCCATGTCGTGAACGTCGAGACCCATCATGTGGCCGGTGCCACACGGAAAAACCACGGCGTGCGCCCCGGCGGCGAGAGCCTCGTCGGTGTCGCCCTTCATGATGCCGAGGTCCTTGAGGCCATCGAAGATCACGCGCGCGCCCGTGAAGTGCACGTCGCGGAACGGCACACCAGGAGCAAGCGCCTCGACCGAAGCCACCTGTGAGGCGAGCTGCAGTTCGTAGATGGTGCGCTGGCGCTCGGAGAAGCGTTCCGAGACCGGGAAGGTCGACGACAGGTCACCCGCATAACCCAGGGCAGTCTCTGCCCCGGTGTCGAGCAGGAAGAGATCGCCGTCGGACATCTGGTTCACATGCGCGTGATTGTGCAGCGTCTCACCGTGGATCGTCGCGATGATCGGGAATGAGGTCCGGCCGCCGGCCGCCTTGGCGATCCGCGCCACCTCGGCGGCGATCTCCGCCTCGTTCATTCCCGGATGCGCCATACGGATGGCGGCCACGTGCATGGCCACCGAGGTCTCGACCGCGCGGTCGATCTCGGCCACCTCTTCGTCGGACTTGATGTTGCGCTGATCGACCACGGCGCGGAGCAGATCGAGCGATGCCCCGTCGGCCACTTCGGCCGGGGCCATGCCGAGCAGGTCGGCGAGCCACAGGGTCGTGTCGGCCCGATACGGCGGCAGATAGTGGACGGCTCGACCAGCGGCGCGAGCCGCCGCCACAACATCGGCAACTGCTCCGAAGGGGCGCGTATCCGAAACACCTACTTTCTCAGCGCGCTCCGCAACCGTCGGCAGGTCGCCCATCCAGACGATGTGATCGATGCTGAGCTCATCGCCAAAGATCGTCGCCGTCCCGGCGTCCACATCGACGACGGCCGCCACCTCCGGCTGGTTGAGCCCGAAGTAGTACAGAAACGTGCTGTCCTGGCGGAAGTCGTAGCAGTTGTCCGCATAGTTCATCGGGCTTTCGTTGTTGCCCGGGAAAACCAGCAAGCCCCCATCGAGGCTTGCCGCCAGTGCTTCGCGCCGACCTGTATACGTCTCTTTGCTAAACATGGCTGCAAGGATAAGAGAATGGACGGCCACACCCAACCCCGCGGCTAGCCACGGCCCGCGCCCATCGAGCGGTCAGGCCACCGTGTTCCGGTCGTAGATGCGGAGATCCACGTCTGCGCCCAGAGCGGACAGTAGCGCCAACATCGCCTTGATCGACTTGCCCTTGTAGACCGTCGGGCGAAGAAGCATCTGAACGCGCGCGGGCGACGTACCGAGCGTGGCAGCGAGCGCGCGAATACCTACGGCGACCGCGTCCTTGCGCTTCAACGCCTCGAGGGTGAGCTCGTACAGCAGTTGATCGTGTCGAACCTCGGGATCGTGATGAATCCACAAGACCTCTTCCGCGAGCATCGCGCCTCCTCCCCCGCCTCTCGTGCGCCAGCAGAACCCGGCGCCACCGGTCTCGGCGTCGATCTCGGCTGAGGCCACCAGCCCGTCGACCTTGGCGAGCCCGAAGGGAATCGAGTAGTCACGGTCCCGGCCGCTGATCCTGACCTCAAAGAGACGGCGCCGGTTGTTGAACCCGATGCTCTCTACGCTCGCGGCTTCCACAATTTCGCCTCTCGTTGCAGCTCCGCAATCAGTCGAACGATCCGACGGTGCCCGAATCCCTGCATCGGTTGTTCATGCTCCAGGTCCCAAACTTCAGCACCAGCTTTGCATCACGAAATACGTGAACGTGCCGTGGCGAGTGACCAGCGACCGAAGTCCAGAAGACGTAGCCTCCGCGCCGTGTTCTTGACACTATACGTTATCAAAATAGATAACAATTGATGAAGCTCGATACACATCCATACATCGCGGAGACGGACAACTAGAGTCAGATTCCGCGCCGGGGCGCGCTACAGTGAGGCCCAGCGCCTTGCCTCCCCGCTAGACGAGGAACCTCATGCCGCAACCATCGTTCAATTCTCTGCGAGCCTTCCTGACCCTCGCCTGCGTCCTGCTGATCTCGCACCCCGGCGCCAGCGCCCAGGAACAGGACTCAAGCGAGGCACCGGCCGCATGGCCCATGTTCCGTGGCGCGGGCGCCGCGGGCACCTACGACGGGGGGCCGACGGCAACCACGTGGGACATCGAGACGGGCGCCGGCATCGAGTGGTCCACCGAGATCCCGGGACTCGGCCACTCGAGCCCTGTCGTATGGGGCGATCGGATCTTCTTCACCACCGCGATCAGCGCCGACGACAACAGCCTGTTGCCGGGTCTCTACGGAGACATCGCGCCCGTAGACGACGAGAGCATCCACGAATGGCGGCTGTACTGCCTCGACCGACACACCGGCCAGGTGCTCTGGCAGCACTCGATCGTGTCCCGGGTGCCACGCACACTGCGCCACACCAAGTCGACCCACGCAAACCCGAGCGTAGCCACCGACGGGGAAACACTCGTCGCCATGTTCGGCTCCGAAGGTCTCTACGCCTACGACCTCGACGGCAACGAGCAGTGGCAGCGCGATCTGGGCGTCCTCGATCAGGGCTTCTTCGCCGTTCCCGAAGCCCAGTGGGGCTACTCCTCCTCGCCCATCCTGTTTGAGGACAGCGTCCTAGGGCAGATGGTCATCGTGCAGGCCGACATCCAGGACGGCTCTTTCCTCGCCGCCTACTCGCTCGCCGACGGCGAGGAGGTCTGGAAGACCAACCGCGCCGACGTTCCCACCTTCGGAACGCCAGCCATCTATGAGGGCTCCAACGGCCCCGCGATCGCGGTCAACGGCTACCGCCACATGGGCGGCTACGACGCCCGCACCGGCGCCGAGCTCTGGCGCATGGAAGGCACAGGCGACATCCCCACGCCCACCCCGATCATCGCCAACGACCTCATCTACATCACCAACGCCCACGGCGGCCCCGCCCCGGTGTATGCGATCCGAACGAGCGCAACGGGTGATCTCACCGAAGAGCTGGCGAACCCGGGCGAGAACATCGCCTGGTTTAGCGAGAACGACGGCGCCTACATGGCCACCCCGCTTGTCTACGACGGCCTGCTCTACGTGGTGCGCCACAACAGCATCCTGGTCGTCTTCGACGCAGTCACTGGCGAGCGCCACTACCGCGAACGCCTCGGCGGCGGAGCCACCACAGCCTCACCCGTGGCCGCCGACGTCAAGCTCTACATCCCGACCGAGGACGGCGAGATATTTGTGGTCAAGACGGGCCGCGAGTTCGAACTGCTAGCTACCAACTCGGTGGCAGAGCCGGTCTTCGCGTCCCCCGCGATTGTGGAGGGGAAACTCGTGGTGCGGACTTCGCAGCGCGTTCTCTCGATAGCGGAGGGGAAACCGTAGTCACGGCATGTCAGCCTCGCCGCGCCAGATGCAACGGCTTGACAGGCCGGTCATGAGAAATACCTAAATCGCTATAAACAAACGTCTTAGATGCATTTCGAGAATGCCATGTAACCACCATGTAGCCACTACATCGTGCGCCCGACTCTCAGCGCGGCATCAGCAGCGTGAGGCCGAACTTCAGCGACCATTCGGGGCCGCCTGTCGGTTTCACGGGGTAGACATAAGGGCCTATCGACATGTCGAGTCCATATCCGCGGCCGAGATCCGTGGTGCGGCCCACCACGAAGCCGATCGGCAACTGGACCTTGGAGCCCTCTTCGATCGAGTGGTCGATGGTGATCGCGCCGTTGTAGCCGATCGCCAGGCCGGGGACGCCGGGGAAGTTGTAGAACACATTGGGCTGGATGAGCGTGGTGCTGAAGCCGTTCTGACCCCACAACTGGCCGAGGATGCCAGCGAACGACACGTTGGGCCCGAACCCGCCGACGATGACACCGACAGGCCCGGCGCCCCAGCCGGCGCCTCTGAGGTCGCCGGTGGTGTGGGTCTTCAGTGAAAGCTGCGGCCCGACACCCCATTTCCACGAACCGCGCGACTTCGGGGCCACGAACATCTGGAACGAAGTGTCACCGAGTCCCCACGTTGTGCTGCCGGTTTCGGGAGCAGGTTCTCCGACCGGCGGGATCTTGGCTCCCGGCGCCAGGCCGATGATCGGCACGACCGCTCGGGTGACGAGGCTGAACTTGCTGAAGTTGAACGAGTACACCGGCTGTACCTGAAACACCGGCGTCGCGACCCCGTTGCCTGTACCGATGTGGATGTCGTTGTCCGTCATGATCGCCGCGATATTCGCCAACGGGTCCTGCAGGGCGCGGGCCATCGCCGCCGCCGCTTCCTCTGGAGAAGAATCGGCGTCCTCCTCCTGTTGTGCACTGATCGGGGTCGCAGTCACGGTCACTAGCAACAGAACGGCGAAGAAGCAAAGTCGAGACAAGGTGATCTCCAATGTCAGCTACGGTGCAGGCTGTGGTGACGTCGTGGTGACGTCGCTACGGGCGAACGTCGCGCGCGACCGCAGCGCTTCGGTCACTCCGCTCCCGCGACCGGCCGGCACGATAGGAGAACCCGACCGCGGCGGTCAGGACGACGCCGAAAAGAAAGGCCACGGCCATCGGCCCGAACAGGTTCGAGCCGTCCGAGGGCGGGCCGAAGATCGGGTCGGCGATGCGGGCTGCAGGGACAATGTTGCGCTCGTCTGTGTCGCCGTCGGAAGCAGGTGTTTCCGCGACGAATGCGGCGTGCTCGGCGGCCAGCGGGCTGATGTAGTGCGGGTCGGTCAGGCCTCGCTTGCGCATCGCGACCCCCGTGAGGCACTCGCGCACAACCCGATTCGCGACCATAGCCGAGACGTAAGTCTGATCGACGAGCGGGTTGAGCTCTACCAACTCGAAGCCCACGACGTTGCTCTCGGCGCACAAGCGGCGCACGATCGGAAACGCTTCGCGCGGCAACAATCCGCCCGGCTCGGGAGTGCCGGTGCCGGGTACGAACGCGGGATCGATGGTGTCGATGTCGAACGAGATAAACAGGTACTCATGCCCATCGTTGGCCTCGGCGATGACGCGCTCCATCACGGCATCCCAACCATCGCGCTCTACTTCCGCCATCGAGTGGTAGCGCATGCCCTCTTCGCGCATCCATTCGAACGTCTCGCGTCCGGGGTAGTAGCCGCGAAGGCCGACCTGGATGAAGTTCGGGCCTGGAACCAGATCTTCTTCCATGAGCCGGTAGACCGGCATCCCGTGGTTGATCAGGTGACCGAATCCGTACTTGCCAGCGTCGTAGTGGGCATCGAAGTGAATGACCCCGACGTTCCCCCTGCCGTACACATCGGTGAGTGCAGCCACGTCAGGATACATGAGCGAGTGGTCGCCACCGATAATCACGGGCATCACGTTCTTGCCGGGCTCATACTCGACCTCCACCGCGGAGCGGACGAACTCGCGGATCGCTCCCAGGCTGCGCTCCGTGCTCATGATGTCGATCGGCGCATCGCCGAAGTCTGCGATTACGAGGTCCTTCATCGGGTCGACCATCGTATGCATGTTCGGCGCATCGGCCAGCGGCCCCCACCCGCCGTAGACATCGGAGTTGCGGAAAGCGTTGGGTCCGAGCGCCGCCCCGCGCATGCCGCTGCCCATATCGAGGTAGCCGCCCATTACGGCGACCTCCACCTTTCCCGCTTTGAGGTCAGCCGGCGTAAGAGCAATCGGCTTGCGAAAGAAGGTGGGGATTCCGGCCCAGGCCATTCCGAGGTCGTATTTCTGTACGTTGATCAGCCCCGGCTCGCGATCGTCCTGGCTGAAGTCGCGCAGGGTACGCCAGAGGTTGTAGCTCGGATCTTCCACGTCGAGCGGAATCGACGGTTGCTCGCCCGGCCGGATCGGGGCTCTTTGCTCCAGTTCCAGCCCGAGTTGCTGCTGCGCCGAACTACCCGAGGGCGCGATGAGAATGGCCGTGACAACAAGAGCGAAGAACACGCGGCTGTTCACGAGAATCTCCTAAGTAGTTGAAATCGAAACGGGCGGCGGAGCGCCAATCGACGGCCGCGGTGGATGGTCACCGGGCTGACAGGCTGCGCCGGCACGATAAATACGGATGGATTTTTCCAATATCGTACGCTAATCGGAGCCTAGTTCGGATTCAGGTTCCACGAGTGTATGGATTTAACCGGCACCACACGGGAAGCTGGAGTGCGACTCCTCCCGCGCTCGCTACGGAAACAGGCCGCCGCCACCCCTTTCCTAGGACAAACACAATGCTCGACCGCCTACCAATCGCGCTCATCTCGCTCGTTGCCCTAGCCGCCTGCGGTTCACAAGGTGGCGGGTCCGGCTCGGCCCCGGAGCCTGCCGACTATGTGTTTACGAACGGAACGGTCTATACGGTCGACGATCAGCACCCCGAAGCGGCGGCGGTCGCAGTAGCGGGCAACCGGATCGCGTTCGTCGGCTCGACCGCGGACGCGCAAGATCACGTCGGGCCGAACACCGAGGTCATCGATGTGGAAGGGCAGATGATCCTGCCGGGCTTCGTTTCAGCGCATGATCACCTGATTACCTCCGGGTTCCTGAAGTTCGACCTAAGCCTGTATGGCGCCTCGAGTCGCCAGGAGACTCTGGACATGATCGCGGACTACGCGGTCTCGCACCCCGAGGAGCCCGTCATTCTGGGCATCGGATGGGCCCCGACTGTCATGGGTGGCCTCCCAACGATGGCGGAATTGGACGCGGCCGTCCCCGACCGGCCCGCTTTGATCGTCGAGGCCAACACCCACGAGGCCTGGTTCAACCGCGCGGCGCTGGAGACGGCTGGCATCTCGACAGACGCCCCGGACCGCCAGCCCGGGCTCACCTATTGGGTGCGCGACGAGAGCGGCCAGATGACCGGCGTCGCTTACGAGTTCCAGTGGCTCGATATCTACCTGGGCCTCGGACTCTGGAACCTCGAGGCATCTCTGGCGGACCTGCAGCAGCAGTACGTGGGCGTGGCCACCGAGAGCGGCATCACCACGTTCCTGGCGCCGGGCGTCTTTCTTCCCAGCACCCTGACTCAGGAGGGGCAGTTCGAGGAAGTCGAGTACGTGCTCGACTACCTCGCCGAGCTAGAAGCGGCCGACCGGCTCAGCATGCGAGTTTTCGCGGCGCCGACCCTGAAAGGGGCCACGACCGACCCCGTCGAGATCGTCGATTTCGCCGAGCGCATGTCGACGAAGTTCGATTCCGACATGCTCCGTGTTAGGGGCATCAAGATCCACCCAGAAGCAGGGCTCGTCACCAAGAACTCGCCCTTCCTGACGCCCTACGAGGGTACCGATCAGATGGGCACGTTCGGCGTGTCACCCGAGCGAATGATGGCTCTCGTGTTGGAAGCCAACGCGCGCAACCTCGACGTGTACGTGCACGTCGAGGGGAATGCCGTCGTACGGGCTGCGATCGATGCCTTCGAAGAGTCGATTCGACTCGGGCACGACGCCAGAAATGCACTCCACCATCTGGCGTTCGTGACGCCGGTGGACTATCAGCGCATTTTGGATCTGAACATCCTAGTCAACGCCACGCCACAATTTACCACCAGCATGGCCGGACAAAACGAGTACATGGTGGAGTTCTTCGGTCAGGAGCGTGTCGACGAGCAACTCGGGCGGTATACGGATCTGGCGCACGACGGGGCGACGATCAGCATTGCCGCAGACACCCCGGGAACTCCCGCCGCAATGATGGGTCCGCTCTTCAACATGCAGGTCGCGATGACGCTGGTGGATCCGAGCGATCCGAACTCGGTTCCGTTCCCGGACGTGCGCAAGCGGCTCACTCTGGATCAGGCGATTCGAGCCGTCACGCTAGACGCCGCGCGCTTCCTGCGGATGGAGGAACAGATCGGAAGCCTTGCCGTAGGAAAGTACGCCGATCTGGTCGTTCTCGGCCGGGACCTGCGGACGGTCCCCGTCGACGAACTGCGCCACGTCGAGGTTCTCGCCACCATGATGGACGGGCGCTTCACCCACCGCGACGGATTCTGAGTTGAGCGCGCGGCGGAGGCCGGAGTTTCGATTCGCCCTCCGGCCGCTGTCTTCTTTGCGGGCGGCCCACACGCTTGAACACGACCTCACGACTGAAGATCGTCCGAGCAACCCAACCACACCCTGACCTTCTACCCTGCGTCAACAGGTCCGGCCCGTCCTGCCAGCCAACGCGGTTCGGGCTTCACTCGTGCATCACACCGCCGGCATGGTGCCGTGTGGTCAAGGCCATCGGATCGAGATGGCCGCCTCCCGCACGTTGGTCTGGGTCCTGTCGCCGCGGCTACATACCGGCGACACTACGACGGGCTTCGCCCGCCAAACGGCTCAGTGGCCGGCAGTTACGAGCCTCGTGCTTTCGGCTGCGTAGGCCGGAGATCGGCGCTATTCCCGCTCAGCGGTGGTTGCCGTCATTGCCGAATCAGCTTCTTGCAGCCGCTTCGGGAGCGCATCATCCGTCATGTACCTCTCGAACCAATGCCGCAGATACAGCTGGGTCCGCAGGTAGTTCGATGGCTTGGAGGATGTGCCGTGCCACTCGTCGTTGAAGCGGATCATGGCGGCGGGGATGCGGAGGACCTGGAGGGCGCCGTAGAACTCTTCGGTCTGGGAGATCGGAGTGCGGAGGTCGTTGACGCCGGTCATGAGCATGGTGGGCGTGGTGACGTTGCCGACGTACATGAGGGGTGAGCGGCGCAGGTGCTCGCTGGGATCGTCCCAGGGGTAGTTGTCGAAGTTGCGGTACCAGCCGATGCCGTCGGTGGTGCCGACGAACGACAGCCAGTTGATGACCGGGCAGTTCGACGAGGCGGCGGCGAAGCGGTCGGTGTGACCCACGACCCAGGCGGTGAGGACGCCGCCGCCGGAGCAGCCGTAGACGTACATGTTGCGCTCGTCGACGTAGCCGTCGGCGATCACGCGGTCGACGCCGGCCATCAGGTCGTCGTAGTCCTTGTCGGGATAGGCGCGGTTGATGGCGTTGCCGAAGTCGGTGCCGTAGCCGGAGGAGCCGCGCGGATTGGTGTAGAGCACCACATAGCCGTTGGCGGCGTGGTTCTGCCAGCCGAAGTTGAAGCCGACGTTGTACATGCCGTGCGGGCCACCGTGGATGGCGAGCATCAGCGGGTACTTCTGGGTCGGGTCGAAGTTGGGCGGCTTGATGATCCAGCCTTGCACGTCGAGGTCGCCGGCGGACTTGTACCAGACCTCTTCCACGTCGCCGAGTTCGATGGACGTCAGCAGGTTGTCGTTGATGTTGGTGAGGCGGCGCATCTGGGCGGGCGCGTCGACATCGAAGGCGTAGACGTCGCCAGGTTCGTGATGGCTGCCAACGGTCGCCACCGCCACGCCGGTGTCCGACACGTTCGACACCGACAGCATGTGGTTGCCATCGGTGACCTGCACGGGCGGCTCCGCGCCGTCTGCGGGAACGAACCAGAAGTTGCGGGTGCCCTCACGCGAGACGGTGAAGAAGACGCCGGAGGAGTCGTTGCTCCAGCGGATGTTCGAGGGAGACCGGTCGAGCGCCGGGGTGACCGACTTCATCTCGGAGCCGTCGGTGCGCATGACGTAGAGCTGGCGCTCGATGTAAGTCTGCTCCACGAGGTGGATGCCGGTGAACGCGACCCACTCGCCGTCAGGCGAGACGGCCGGGCCGGACTCGGAGCCGGAACGGTCGGTGAGCTGGCGCGTCGTGCCGGTGGCCACGTCGAGCGCGTACACCGCGCTCTGGCGCCACTCGTACTCCCACTCCGGCGACAGGTTGCCCGAGAAGTACATGGTCGAGCCGTCGGGACTCCAGGAGGGCGAGCCGTAGTTGTAGTCGCCCTGCGACAGCTGCCGCACCGGGCCGCCAGTCGCATTGACCACGAAGATGTGGCGATGACCTTCCTCGATGAAGCCCTGGCGATCACGGCGGTATACAGCGCGCTCGACGATGCGCGGGTTGCTGGTCCAGCTGGCGCCCTCGGGCCGCGAAGGCATCTTGATCGGCCAGGCGCGGCTGTCGGGCACGAGCATGGTGAAAGCGATCGAATCGCCGTCGGGCGACCAGGTGATTGCGCCTGGCGACTCGTCGACGCGCGTGATTTGCGAGGCAGCGCCCTCGGCGTCCATCCAGCGCACCCAGATCTGCGATCCCTTGGGCTCACCCGAGGCGCGATAGGCGATGCGTGTGCCATCCGGCGACCAGACGGCGCCAGAACCGTCGACCAGCTTCCTCTTGCGCGAGCCATCGGCGCTCATGATCCAGAGCTCGCTCTCGCGCGCGTCATTGACCGAGTCGATCCACGACCGCGTGTAGACGATGCGTGTGCCGTCCGGAGAGATCACCGGGCCACCCACACTCTGCATCTGCAGGTAGTGGTCGAGGCTGAGCCGGCTCTTACCGGACATCTCCTGTGCGCTGGCGGGCGCGGTGCCCAGAACGACGAAGAACATCGCGGCCAAGGCCGCGGCGAAAGCAGGGCGGACGAGCGTGCGCATCGGGAACCTCTCAAGACGATGGTCGGGGTGTACGACTTCCGTACGGCCGCAAGCAAATCACGTTGCGCGGCCGTCTTCCACAGAGATGGACCTGACGCGCGGGCTAGATGAGGCCTTCGTCCCGGGCGCGGCGTAGCCACTCGAGTCGAGACTCCAGCCACAGCCGCTGCAGAGCTTTCGACCACTCCTCATCGTCATCCGGCGGCACCTGCGGGTTTGCGTGCAGACGCTCTAGCTCGGCCGTGACCCCGACGATCATCTCTTCGTAGTCGGCGGCCGCGACGGCGGATTTGAAGCTGAGCCGGGTGCGGAGCGGGTCAAAGCCGAAGCCGGCAGCGCGGTGCACGTCGCTAAACCAGATAGAGGCCGCTTCAAGCCCCGCGTCAGTGAGCGCCAGCGTTCGGCCGGGCCGACCGCGCCCGCCGGTTGCGATCGGGCCCTGCTCCAGATAGCCGCGCTCGACCAAGCGCCTGACCAGCGGGTACACCGCTCCGGCGCTCCCGCTCCAGACCTCCGAGGGCGACTGTTCGAAGACCCGTTTGAGGCGGTAGGCCGTGCACGGGCCGAGCTGGCGCACGACGGTGAGCGCAGCGCCTTCAAGCTCCGTCAGTTCTGTGGCCACGGCCTGCTCCATCGCGGACGTCCGACAAGTCCTTGCGTGGGTTTCGTTGATGCTTTATTACTAATCGTACTATTACTCAATCGATGCCCCGCTCCGGAGACCTCTACATGCCACAGCGACCCAAGTCGATGGGCCGAAACATACTCCTTCCAGCCGCACTCCTGGTCGTAGGCAGCGTCTCGATGGGAGTCGCGGCACAGGCCCCGGCACCGATCACGTTGCCGCTTGACGTAGAGGGTGGCGGAGGAAGGCCGCTGATCACGGTGTCCATCGGCGGCACCGAGTTGGAGTTCATCCTCGATAGCGGTGCCCCGAGTGGACTCATCGTGGAGAGTGTCGCCGCCGCGGCCGGGGCGCGGCGCCTGGGCGCAACCACGATCAACAGTCCGCTAGGCGGCGAAGGGCTCGCAGCAGAACGTGTCTCGGTGGGGAGCCTCGCGGTCGGTCCGCTGGATCTGGGCGCCACCGAGTTCTACTCGATCGCTGACGACGCGTTCCCGTTGCCAGGCGGAGCAGCGGGAGTTCTACCGCTTGCCCGACTGGCTCAGGACCACGTTGTGATCCTGGACCTGGCGGCTGGTGCGGTGCAGCTGACGCCGTCGGCCCCCGCGGGGGTCACTTGGTCTGCGCTCGATCGCGGGGATGGTCAGATGACCGCGATGTTGAGCGTCGGCGGCACCGAGATCCCGACCCACATCGATACAGGAAGCCCTGGCGGGGTGATGCTGCCCCTGCACTACGCTGAGACGCTCGGCGTCGCGGACTCCCTCGAGGTCATCGGGCGGATGCGCACCATCGATGCAGAACGTGACATCCACAGCGTCGCGTACGTGGAGCCGATCCGCCTGGGCGGCGCGGAACTCGCTCTCGAGAATCTCCGCTTCGCCGACTTGCCGGCGGGCAATCTGGGTGGCGCAGCCCTCGTGGGACACGTGTTCATCCTCGACCGCGGCGCGCAGCGTTTCGCGCTTGCCCGCTCCGGTGCACGCAACGCAGCGACGCCGACGGGAGGCGCCCGGCGCGTTGTTTCTAACGCTGGTGGTGAGCCGCCGCGACTCGGATTGCGAGCAGCGCCGGGCGCGGACGCGATTCAGGTGATGGGCACGGACCCCGGCTCCCGCGCCGAGCGGGCGGGGCTACTCGCAGGCGACCGTGTGGTCGCGATCAATGGTGTCGCAATCGCGCAGATCCCGCAGGCTGAACTCCGTGAGCGCTTCGGCGCTATGCCACTGGTTCTCACCGTCGAGCGCGACGGCGAGAACATCGAGATCGAGGTTCCCTAGTCGAGCGCGTCCGAGTACCGCTGTGCTGCGTAGAGGTTGATCTCGCCGTCGGCGCGCTTCTCCTCCGCGTACGCGAGCGCCGGGCCGCCACGCAAAACATCCATGAGCACGTGCAAGGCCAGACCAGCGAGCGCCGGCGGCAAGTCGATCAGGGCGCTGCCGTGCTTCTTGATCGTCACAACCCGATTCAGATGAGTCGTGCCAGTTGAGTCAATAACCTGCACCCGTGCGCGCGTCTTCTTCCGACCTGCGTTCACAACCCCGATGCGCGCTTCATCACCGGTTGCGAACGAGAGCGCTGGAATCGCTGCCCGGTCGGCGAACGCCATGTCCGCCGTGTAGGTCGGTAGGGCAGTGCCGAACTGCGGCTCGCCGCTAGACCGGCCCTGCGGGGCCGCGATTGTGTCAATCGAGACGATCGATTCCACGACCGTCCGCGGCTTCGCCGAAGTCCCGGTAACGATGATGATCTCTTCCGCACTGAAGAAGTCGTTGGCATCGTCGATCACCACTGACTTGCTCTCCGGAACCTTGACCGTCCGCTTCTTGCCCGCGCGCTTGCCGCTCGGTTTGTACGCCGTGAGCCGGACCTTCGCCGTGCCGGGGCCGATGTTGTAAATCTTGAGTGACGTCGTGGCGGTTCCGTCCTCGCTGGCGTAGACGAACGGAGCGATCTGCGTCCGTCCGAGCAAAGCGGTCAGCAGACCTCCAGGGGTCACGAGTCGGTCTCCGGTATTTGCGTAGTCGGTAACCCGGTACGCGCTCGAGGCCTGTGGATCGTCCGGTGCTCCGCCCGGCGTGAACACCTGCTGGCATCCAGCATCCAAGTCGAGGAACGGCAGAGGGCCGCTCTGGGATGGGTCCATCAAGGTGTTGGCGTACGGGGCGTGATCCCAGTGGGTCACAGAGATCGAGTTGTTGTCCGCGTCGTTGCAGAAATTGTCGACTGCCCGCGGCGTCGGTGTGGGGTTCCACAGGAGCGCCGAACTGGTCACCGTGCGGGCCTCGTTGAAGGGCAGGCTGCCGAGATAGTTCGAGCCTCCCTTCGGGCCTGGAGGCAGGCCGATCGGCGTCTTCGAGCCGCCAGGATTGGTTCGTACGACGCTCGTGGCGATTGGCGTGTCGGAAGTCACAACACACGACCCGATGAACCCCTCGGGAAGCGATAGATCGACGTCCGCTACCCCGTCGACGCCGAAGTCGATGTTCCTGTGTCTCCGCTTGACCTTGCCGCGATCGTTGTAGACGTCGATGTCCACCTGGGCGCCGGGCGCCACATTGACGATGCTGATCGTCGACCGATTCATGCATGGCAGCGTGAGGAACTGCTCGCCGTCGCGGACGGCAAGCGTCCCGTCCTGGGCACCCGATCGAGCCGGCACGATTGAGAGAAAAGCCAAGGTCAGGGCGAGCCAGAGCGGTAGCCGGCGGGGCGAGGCAGTCATTCGACATCCCGGTGCTGCGGGGTCTGCGTGGTAGACGGGTTCGTTTGCAGAGCTTGGACCAGCGTGTCCGCGCACGTCAATGCGATCGGTCGCACGGGGCGCTCCCTATGCAGCCGCAATTCGTGGCATGACTCATTGTACCTGACTATGGTACATTCATTTGATGATCACAATCGACACGGAATCCTCGACACCACTGGTTGACCAGGTTGCGGACGAACTGCGCTACGCGATCGCCACCGGGCAACTCCGCCCTGGCGACGCGCTCCCACCGGTTCGACAGCTCGCCACGGATCTTCGAATTCACTTCAACACCGTGGCGCGCGCCTATCGCGCCCTGGAGGCTGAAGGGCTGCTGCGTTCTGCGCGCGGACGCGGCACGCGCGTCACGGCGGCTCGCACTAGCGGCGCGGTACCCACGGACCCGTCATTGCAGGCGGCATTCCGCGATGCGCTCACCAAGGCGAGGCTAGTGGGTATGAATCGGACGCTCGTGGAGCAATTGCTCGGCGACGAAGTTGAACGACTCTGGTCGGGTGCCTCCCCTGCCTCGGGTGTCGAACGATGATGGTGCCTCTGCTCGTGGCGTTGTTCATGGTGGTTCCGGTCGCAGTCGCGTGGGCCCGGTCGACCGGCCACAGTCACGCCGACCCCGAGACCATTCGCGCGGCTCGATGGCGCCTCACCTGGACCGCCCTGCTGCTCGCGAGCATTACCGTGGCGCATGCGGTTTTCGAACGGTGGATCGGTGCTCGATCGACGATGCTGGCGCCGGCACCGACCATATTCATGGCCTGGGTGCCACTCGCCTCCCTTGTGCGCTATTTCATGCTTCTCGATGGCCCGCCCGACCGAGTTGGAGGCGGCCGCCGCGCTGCGAGCCTCTCGCCACGTCAGGCCCCGCGCACGATCCGACTCACGTGGTTCGGACTAGCCATCGGTTGGTTTCTCTGTGCCCTGGCCATCGGCCGGATGCTGTGGGCCACGCCAAACCTAGTGGCCGTCTGCCTCCTGCTGATCGCTGCAATGTGGCTAGGGCTCGGTTACCTGCTCGCCGCACGTCAACGCGACGGCGAAGCCGAGACGTTTCGTGGCGACAGCGAAGCGTCGAATCGTGTGCTGGCCACCGCCTATGCACAGCGCCGTCTGCTCACCGACTGGACCTCCGTCGTCCTGTTCTCGTTTTCCGCGACGCTGCACATTGCCCTGGCAGCGGCAATGGCGTCTCAGCCGGGCGGTCTTCGGGCACGGTGGTTGCCGTATGCCGTTGTCGTTTTCGCGATCATCGGCATGGTGCACGGTCTGTTGAGACGACGCCTCGATGCAAACATCGCCGCACAGTTGGATGCACACCCGGCCGGCTAGGCCCGAGCCTAGCCAACCCTCAGGTTCACCTCAGGACTTCCTGAGTTCTGCCGGATACGGGGTCCGGGCCATTGCCAGCTCAGCGCCGCGACGGTAGCGTCGAAGGATGACTAGCACCGACCAGCATCCGTCTTTCGAACCAACGACGACCACCGACTCCGTGCGGTTCGGCCCCTTCGAATTCTCCGGCGTCACACGCGAGTTGTATCGGGATGGCCTCAAGGTCGATCTGCCCGACCGAGCTGCGCGAGTTCTAGCTCTTCTGCTGCGAAATCCCGGCGAGATGATCGCCAAGGAACAGATCTACGCGGAAGTTTGGCCCGAGACCGCCGTGTCGGAGCATTCACTCACGGAGGCCATTTCTCTCGTACGTCAGGCACTCGGCGACGATTCGCGGTGTCCGGCGTTCGTGGAAACAATTCGGGGCCGCGGCTATCGCTTCATCACGCCGCGGACTCCCAGCACCGCCGAGGGCCCGACGCCGTCCGAGAACACACCGTCCGACCGCAGGCCGATACCCGTCGCCCAGCTCGTTGCCGCGGTGATCGCGCTTGCCCTCGTCTTTGGGGCATTCCTCATGGTGCTCTCGATGTCGTTCGTCTCGCGAACCCTTGTTCCGGAGCCCGTATCACCGGCCGTTGGGGCGGCGGAGGAGAGTCGGACAGGACTCAGAAACGCCCACGGATCACGCCCCTGATTCGGTAGGGCGCATTGGTGTCGATCTCTACACCAAGCAGCTGAACGCCGTCAGTGGTGTCGAAGGAGGCCACGACCCGATCCTCCGCCTGGTCGACGATCCGCCGTAGCGTGGCTCCTTCGAAATCAGCGATGAGTTCCGTCAGCGCGGTGACCCGCCGTTCGAGGGCGTCCGGCGCGGCCACCATGCTCTCTTCCACGAAACCCGAGATGTCCGCGTCGGCGCCGGCGGCGACCAGCGCGACGAGCTCAGACAGTCGATCACCCGCTGCGCTTTCCGGAACCGTGGCGGCTGGCGAACTGTACGGCTCGGCTCCACCGTCGAGAGCGTCGCGGATCCAGTCCAGATGGGTGGACACGCGCACGAAGTAGTCGTTCGCGCCGTAAGTCCCCGGACCGTTGTCGCCCGGTTCGCCAAGCGAACTCACGCCGACCACGTAATCCACGCCGCCAACCGACAGAATCGCCGGGCCGCCGGAGTCGCCGGGTCCGGGAATGCCCTCGAGCTCGGTGGCGTCGGGCGGCGCGTCGAAATGGAACCGGATGTGACGATCGGTAGCCTCTTCGATGACATTCGTCGCCCCGCGACGACGTCCGTCCTCCGAGCGCGTCCGACTGTTACCGGCCCCGGTGGCGCCGTGCCCGACCATGACCGCCTGCGCGCCTGCCTCTTCGGAGCCCGCGTACAACGCCAGCGGCGCGACTCCGGGAACCACGGCATCCAACTCGACGACCGCGACGTCGTGCGGTCCCATGTCGGTCCAATCCGGGTGAATGAAGACAGCCACAACGCCGTATTCGACGCCCTCGCAGATCACCACCTCAGACGGATTCCGCACCAGACCGCGCGCCACATGCGCGGCCGTGAGGATCTGCTGCGGGCCGACCAGCGTGCCGTCCCCCATGCGCCTGCCGACCTTGCATACGGCTGGATACCGGGCGCCGAGCTCGACATAGCGCTCATCGGGCACGTCGTGTCGAATCACGATCCCCGTGGCGGGCATGGCCACGAGGAGGGCCAGCAACGCGCTGGCACGGGGGAATCTGAGCAGGGCGGTGGCTATCGTTCCGGTCGTGGCGTTCATTCCAGTACTCACCTTGAAACTGTGTGATCCGCGACAGCCGCTTCGCTCATCGCGCAACGGCTACCATATGGAGGCTTCGACCCGCGTACGTAGCCAGAGTCGATGAGAAAGGCATGAGGAAGTGATGAGGACCGGCCAGCGTTACCGATTTGGTGAGTTCGAGCTCGATCTCGCGCGCGAGTGCCTCGTTCGGCGAGGCGCCGAGGTGCCGCTCGCTCCGCAGCCATTCGCGTTGCTGCGGCTACTGGTCGAGCGTGCCGATGAGCTCGTCACCCGGGAAGAAGCGGCTGAGCGAATCTGGGGCGACCGCGCCGTGGAGACCGAACAGGGGCTCAACTATTGCGTCCGGCAGATTCGTCTCGCGCTTGGCGACTCGGCAGACAGTCCGGCCTACGTCCAGACGGTCCCGCGCCGCGGCTACCGTTTCGTGGCCGAGGTGGGCATGGCTACCCCGCCTGCGGCCGAGACGATGTCGCGCCCTGCCCTACTCGGCCTTGCCGCCGCGACGTTGGTGGGCATCGTGGCTGGCAGCTGGTGGATGTGGACGCCGACCGACGCCGAAGCTGCTCACATTTTCCTGGAACCCGCACGCGTGGACGGCCTCGAGGCAGGCGAGTTTATTGGCGACGCGTTGCTGGATCGGCTGCGCGACGATCTCGCCGAGTTACCGGGCGTGCGAATCGTTGATGTCCCGCAGAGCGACTTCCACGGCTATCAGTTCGTGGTCAGGACCAGGTTGGGAACCGACGATGCGGGCGTGCGGATCGATCTACGCCTTCTCGAGGGCCGCGAGCAGGAGGCGGTCTGGTCGGCCAGGGCGACCGCCGCGGAGGCCGACCTGCTCCCGCTCGAGCACGATTTGCGCCACGACCTCCTGGCCAACCTACGCAGCATGCTCGACGGCACGGCGATCGAAGGGCAGCAGACGATCGAGCGCGCGCGGCAGTTGCCCGACGATCACGACCACGACGACCACTGAATTCGTCTACCGGTCGGCGAGCCAGGTTTCACCCTTCGTGAGCCACGAGATGCCGAAGGCCATGATGGCGAACGCTTCGAGCCAGAACACCGGCCGGAGGCGCTTGACCGGCGAGTCTTCGGAAAGGAAGAACGCCGCGGCGATGAGGGCGATGCACCCGATGATTGTCCACCCACAGATCGTGTAGATCTGGTTGCGTCGGAGCTTCTCGGCCGTCGGCACGCGGTGCTGCGAGGTTTTGCGGAAGAGCGCCAGGCAGAAGTACGCGAGGGTAACGAAGAGCAACGCCGCGCAGATCAGGTGGATCGTGCCCACGAGTTCCTGTTGCGGGTCGGGATCCAACGGTTCCGTAGGGAACAGCCCCACCCCCACCGCGAACAAACAGGCCAGATGGCCCGCCAGATTGTCCGCGGGGCTGTAGCCACGGTAGGCCATGAGGAATACACCGATCACGCAGATCGCGCCCACAAAGACGTCGCCCACAACGGTGTAGTAGTAGCTACTCACCGATGATTGGAGCGGAGTACCCGCGACGAAGCGAGCGCCAAGCCAGAGCGTCACAGGCAGGAGCATCCCGACCACGCCGATCGCGCGCCGTAGTCCGCGATCGGAAATCACCGGCGAGTGCTCGAGCAGGGCTTGGCTCATGGCCGCTTCTCCATCGAAAGGTGTGCCGGGTGGTCCGTGCCAAGAGAACCGCCCAGCCACTACCTTTTCGATGGATTCGTGTCAGAAACGAGCCCGGCCGCTATGCGGAATTGATCGCTCGCACGGGATCGGTGCGGGAAGCACGGCGCGCCGGTAGATATGCCGCGGCGACGGCCACGGCCAACAAGCCGGCGCAAGCCACCACCAGCGCGGTTGGATCGTTGCGCCCCACACCAAAGAGAAGACTCTCCAGGGTTCGGCTTGCGGCAAAGGAGAGCCCTAGCCCCACGGCCATGCCGCCCGCCGCGATCAAGAGCCCGCGGCTGAGAACCATTCGCACGATGGCAAGCCGGTCCGCCCCCAGAGCCATGCGGACACCGATTTCCTGGGTCTGCTGCCGAACGAGATGCGCCAATACGCCGAAAAGGCCCACCGCGGTAAGGAGCAACGCGCTGGCCGCGAAGAAGACCAGCATCCGAGTCCACAATCGTTGACCGCTGATCGACGCACCGAGGCGCGAGTCCATGGTCTCGATGTCAGCGGGCGGAAGGTTCGCGTCGAGACTGGCCACGATCGAATCGAGCGAGTCAGCGAGCCCCACCGGCGCACCGTTGGTACGCACCACGAGACTCATCGACCGCTGCCAGAAGCGATACACCGGGAAGTAGAGTGTCTGGCCATCCCCTGCGAGGCCGTCGTACTTCACGTCGCCGATGACGCCGACGATATTGTGCTCCACCGATCGATCTCCACCCGAATAGATCTGCTTGCCGATAGCACTTTCATCCGGGTAGAACCTGCGTGCCCAGCTCTCTGTGACCACAAGATTCCATGGGGTGTTCTCGTCGCCTGCGCCGTCGAGCGCTTCGTCGAACCATCGTCCGTCGACCAGCCGCAACTCGAGGACATCCAGAAAGTTGTCGCCTGCTCCCACCCACGGTGTAACGGGCTGCGATGTGCCGGCGACGACGGGACGGTCCACGAGATCGAAGTTGTTATGCGTGGCCGGCGAGTCGGGAGGCAGGCCCTGGCTGATACCCACCGACACCACTCCGGGCAGTTCCGCCATCTCGGTTGCTGCCGCACGCCAGAAGATCTCGGATAAGGCCGGGTCTGCGTATGCAGCGGCGGGCAGGCTCACCGACACCGCGACGACGTCACGCGGTTCGAAACCGGGATCCACCTGGCTGAGCTTGAGCAGGCTAAGAGTGAGCAGGCTGCCGCCCACAACCAGTGGCAGGACCAGGGCAAACTCGATCGCAACTAACGCTGTGCGCAGGCGGCGTGTGGCGCGCGAACTCACAGAACCTCGACCACCTGCTCGGAGGCCACGTAGAAGTGCTGTTCCCGATGTCAGCGCCAGGGGGGCCACCGCGAAAATCAGTGCGGCGAACGCCGACAAGCCTGCCACGAAGGCCCCAGTCTCAAAACCGATCGTGGCGTCGGTGAGGCGAGGCAAGCCAGGTTCCGCCGCCTGGAATGCTTTCAGAGCAATCCAAGCGAGCACCAGACCGCCAGCCCCGCCAACAGACGCGAGCACCAGGCCATCGGCGAGCAGGAGTCGCGCAAGTCGCCAGCGGGAAGCGCCGACGGCAGCGCGCACGGCGAATTCTCCCGAACGCGCCACGGAGCGCGCGAGAACCAGGTTCACCACATTCGCGATCGCCACGATCAGAACGAGCAAGACCGCAGCAAACACCAGGCCCAAGCGGCCGCCCGCGGAACCAACCACGATCTCGTGCAACGAGTACGGAGTCAGCATCGCGTTCTCATCGAAACCGGGCCAACGCTGATACAGCCGCCTGCTCACATCTGCTAGGTCTGTCCTGGCCTTCTCGATATCGGAGCCGCCCTTGAGCCGACCAAGACCACGCATGAAGAACGGTCCTCGGCGCCCAGGCTCGACGAGCTGCAAGGCAACCCACAGATCGACAGCTGGCTCGATCGGGCCGCGGTGCGCGGCATCCATCACGCCTACGACGGTGTGGAGCGTTCCATCGAGGTCGATCGTTTGGCCCACCGCTTCCCCACCCACGCCGAAGTGCGTGTCGCGCAGCGCCGCGCTGAGCACTGCAACTTCGGACGCTCCCTCTCGATCCTCGCCCGGAGCGAACCCCCTACCTTGAGCGGGCTGCGTTTGCAGGACGTCGAAGAAGTCCGCCGTGACGACCGCGGCTCGCACGCGCTGCGGCTGATCGGGCGCGGCGAGAACAGGGCTACGGACAGTGAAGGCCGCGACAGCCTCAAGGGATCGCTGCATCTCTTCCATGCCCAGAAAGTCAGCCGTGGAAATATTGAATCGGTTCGTTGGTGAGTTCTGCTCGAAAATCACCACTAACGAGTCAGAGTCCGGATAGGGCAACGGCGCCAGCACGATGGCGTTGAGCAACGCGAAGACTGCGGCGGTGGTGCCTATCCCGATCACGAGCGTGACCGCGGCAGGAAGTGCGAATCCGGGCTGACGCAGAAAATCGCGTCCGGCACGGACAAGGTCGCGGAAGAAGCTCATCATCGGTAAGTCCACGGTGCGGGGATCGCGGTCGGCCCAGGTCGCCAGGAGCGCCCGGACGAGGTCGGCGGCGAAAGCACGCCAGTAGGCAACGCGATCTCGCCAGGTTCTCCGGCGTTCGTAGTTCGCGCGCATGTAGTCGAGCATCTCGGCGCCGAACCGTGCCCTGATGCGATGCGGGTACAGACCCAGCGCCAGCCGGAAGACAACCTCACTCACTCCGCTATCCCCTTGCTTCGGGCTGCGTGCAAGACCACCGAGAGACGGTGTGTCTCGTAGCTGAGCGCCTCGCGCCCACCTTCAGTGATGCTGTAGTAGCGCCGTCGGGGATCGTCGCCTTCAACTGGCGCGTCGATCTGAGCAATCAGACCGCGGTCCAGCATCTTCGACAGCGTCGCGTAGAGCGTGCCCGGCCCCAGTTCGACGATGCCGTCGGTGCGGCGCCGCACTTCATCACCAATGCCGACCCCGTGCCGATCGGCATCCGCGAGGGCAAGCAGAACGTAGTAGGTCGAACTGGTGACGGGCTTGGAACCGGCAGAGGTCACGATTCGAGTGCTCCAGGGCTGCGAGTTAATTGTTCCCGGCGGGCCGATCTATCGAAACGCAAGGAATAGACATATCGAATCGTAAGGTATCAACATATCGGAACGCAAGGCATCCGGTGCGGTCGCCGGAAATACCGACTCGTTGCGCTCCGATCCCGGGACCTAGGCGTTGAGCACGGCGGCCAACTCTCGCCAGTGTGCATCCGTTGGAGTGCGGCTCTCGAACAGTGAGATGCCGGCGGCGCCGCCCGCGCGGGCCGCTTCCACCGCTTGCGCGAGCTCGGCTGGAGTCAGCTCAGGAACATAGAGACCCGCGTAGAGCGGGATGCGGCCAGCCAGCGCCGTGACGCCTTCCCGGGCGCCCTCTTCGATCCAGTCCACAGGCTCCAGGTAGAAGCTCTGGTACAGCATTGGCAACACGGCATCGACGTTCCAATTGAGCCAGTCCTGCCGAACCAACTGCTTGGCAATCGTCGGTGTCGGGAACACCGCGGCCGTGAGCTGCTTGTCAGCGCCGTGGGCCACGTCCGCCAATTCATTCACGATCGCGGTGATCGCATCGTAGCGAAACTGCAGCCAGCGCTCATCGGCGGGTGGGTCTGGGAGATCGAGCGGATCGTCGCCTGTCTGTTCGCGGAACCTGGCTCGACACACGTCGCAATAGCAGTAGTCGAACTCCGGATGCTCACGATCCTGGACGAGCCCGTACTGCTCCCATAGTTGGCGCGGCAAGATCACGTCAGGCACACGGATGTAGTCCAGCTGAACACTCGCCAGGCCGTCGAGCGCGGCGAGCCGTTCCACCCGATCCACCAGGTAGCGTCGCACCGGTTCTCGCGTCGGACACATGAACCGGTAGTATTCGACGTAGGGCGGATCCGTTGCTGTGGAGTCGCCGCTGCGGTTCACCGCCCCCCACTCGGGGTTCTGCTCGATCGCCCCTCGCTGCATCATCGTGTGGATCCAGACGTGCGGTTCGATGCCTTCGGCCCTCGCCGCCGGGATGATCCGGCTCAGCGCCTCTGCGTCCTCGATTTCGAACAGCGCCGCGTGGATCCCGGATGCCCGCCAGCGCGCAATGTCCGCCTTCCACGGCTCCACGTCGTGCAAGTCGCCGCGGACCCAGACCCAGTTCTTCTGCGGTGTCTGAGGGTTCGCCCACATCGGGCGCGGAATCGCCGAAGCCGCGGCAGCGCCCCCGGCCAATCTCAGGAAGTCCTTGCGGTTCATTGTTCCGTCCACGTCTTGCTGTCGTGTCGCAGGTAGATGGTGGCGCCCGAGGGCCCGCTCGCCGAAAGCAGCCAGCCCGAACTCGTGACCTCCAGGCGAGGCGCGAACCGCGTGCTGCCCGCATCGCCGGGAATTTCGCCGAGTTCGGACAACGAATCAGCCCAGCGGCCGTGTTGTTCGAGAAACGCGCGCTGCCTGTAGTAGAGCTCGCGCAGCGCCATCCGGATGGGCTCGTCGACTCCGATCTCGAACTGCTCGGCCGGAGTGCCTGCTGGCGCGTCGTCAAAGCGCACGAATCCCCAGTGCTCGGGGCGATGCATGTTGATGGCCTGCTGAGGGCTCCAAACCCAGTTGTCTTCTGGCAGCGGCGTGCCCGTATTTGCGTCCAGAATCTTCGCGTAGCTGCCCGAACTGGCATCGAGTTGCCACTGCACGCGCGAGAAGTTCACACGCCACACTTCTCCCGACTCGGGCGCGCCGGGATGCCGAGCCACTTCCTCGAGTACGTCCCACGGCATCGCGATCTCCAGGCTCCAACCGCGATCGGTGTCCGACGGATCGTTGAGCGTGCCGTCGAGCGCAATGCCTACCCGCAGCCCGGCGATGTCCCATGCATCCACCGCGCGCCCGCCATCGCGGTAGGGCAAGGGCAGGAACAGATCCCATTCGGTGCCCAGCGCGTTGATCTCGAGTTCGTAGTACTCGTGCGTGTCGTCATCAGGATCGATGAAGATCTCGAAGTCGTTGTCGTAGAAGATCACCGAATCGCGCTCGGTGAGCGTGGCCCAGAGGTGCGGCTCATCGAGCTGGACGGCCACATAGAAATACCCGTCGTCCCAGAGCATCTTGGCGCGCGTCTCGTGCCGGGGGGCGGGCATGCCAGCTCCCTGGATGTCGATGAATGAATCCGTCCACGACGCCACGTGCCAGTCGCTCTCGTCGAGATGCCCGTCGATGGTCAGCGCCTGCGTCGTCCGTTGCGCCACGTAGTGACGCGGCTCCAGGCTCGGAGGGACCTGCTGTCCCCTCGCCTCACTTCGCGGCTCAGCCAGGACAGCCAGCGAAACGATCAAAGCGATGGCAGCAGTCTTCCGAGGAGCTCGCATGACCATCATGGATACCACACCTCCCTAGGAGACGAGACGGTGGCGGTCGCTTGACGCCATCCGGGGGATCTGGGTATTGTGATTTTGATTTACTGCAAAGTAGTCAATCAAATCTCGAACGCGGCGAGCACCAACTTGAGCAAGCGCAACCAACTCGGCGAACTTGAGCACATCGTGCTTTCGACGATCATGCGCCTCGGTGACGAGGCCTACGCACTGCCAATCCGCGCCCAGCTGGCGGAAGTGGGGCGCTCGGTGTCTCGCGGGGCCCTCTATACGACTCTGATGCGCCTGGAGAAGAAGGGGTTTGTGGAGTCGCGGATTGGCGACCCTCTCCCGCAGCGCAGCGGCCGTGCTCGACGGTACTTCCGGGTTTCGGCCGCGGGCATCGCAGCCGTCCGCTCCTCTCGAGAAGTACTCCTGCGCGTTTGGGGTGGCCTCGAGGACAAGCTGGAGAATCCATGACACCCCCGCGACGGTGGGAACGCCTACTGGCGTGGACTCTGCGAGACTCGCCGCATCGCGATGCAATCCTCGGTGACCTGGAAGAGGAGTTCCGCGTATGGCGCTCCGCTGGCCGGCCCAAGGCCCTGATCGCAGGCATTCGATATCGCGTCCATGCGCTCGGACTCGCCGCGCAACTCCACAACGACTCATCTCACCGCTTCGATATCCCCGGCACGGAACGACTCATGCACCGTTGGCTCCGCGACACGCGCTACGCGTTCGGATCGCTCAACAGATCGCCGGGCCTCGTGGCCATGGTGGTTCTGACCCTCGGACTTGGCATCGGCGCCAACGTCGCCATCTTCAGCGTCGTGAACGGCGTGCTGCTCACGCCGCTGGGGTTCGATGAGCCGGACCGCGTCGTAGCGGTCTGGGCCACCTCGAACGAGGCGACCCGACGCCCACTTCCCGCTGCCGACTTCGACGACCTGCGCATGCAAGCGGATCTTCTCGAAGTGGCCGGGCGCTGGAGCAACACCGGCAGTCTGACTGGCGACCATGACCCGCGCGAGGTGGGGGTTGGATGGGTGGATATCGAGTACTTCCCGATGCTGCGCATCGCGCCGCTGCATGGGCGGTTGATGAATCCCGACGAGTTGCGGGCGATCGTTCTCGGGCATGCCATCTGGCGTCAACTCTATGGTGCCGATCCCGCCATCGTCGGGAGCACCATCGACCTGGACGGAGATGCCTTCACCGTCGTCGGAGTACTGCCTCCGTCGCCCGACCCGAACCTGCCGAGCACCAACGGACGCATCGAGACGTCAGAGATCTGGCGCCTGATGCCGCTCGATTGGTACCAGGGTAGCGACGACCGGACTCTGGGATGGCTCAGAGCAACGGCTCGCCTCCGCGAGGGTGTGACGCTGGAGCAAGCTCAGCAACAGTTCGATCGTATCGCCGGCGAAGCGCGTCCGCCCGTGGCAGACACCGGACGGCCCGAGTATTGGTTCAACGCAGAACCTGTTCTGGACAACCTGGTTGGCGACGTGGCGCCCACTCTCACCGCGCTGGCCGGGGCCGTCGGATTCGTGCTGCTGATCGCTGCCCTGAATGTGGCCCAGCTGCTCCTGACCCGTGGACGCGCTCGGGCCGCGGAGCTAGCAGTTCGTTCCGCACTGGGCGCCGGTCGACGGGACCTCCTGCGTCAACTCGTGATGGAGTCTGTCTTACTCGCCACGGCGGGCGGCATTGCTGGTGCGCTCATCGGCGCAGCGAGCGTGCGCGCGTTGCTGAATCGAGCACCGGCGAACCTACCGCGCCTCGACGAGATCGCCATCAGCAACGAGGTCTTGATCTTCGCCGCGTGCATCACCGGGCTGGTCGCCCTCGTCTCGGGCGTAATCCCGGCGCTCTCCTCGACTAGGAATCCGGGATCCGTGCTCCGCGCTCAGAGCGGGACGCCAGGGCGGCGGTTTCGCCGCTTGAGCTCGATGCTCGTGATCGGCGAGGTCGCGCTCTCACTGGTGCTGTTGACTGGCGCCGGTCTACTGGGCCGCAGCTTCCTGGGCCTAGCGGCTGAAGCGCCCGGCTTCCAACCTCAGAGCCTGCTCACCCTGTCCGTGACCGCGAGTGGCGGAACGGGGGGAGATCAGCCCAACCCCTTCACTCCCATTCTCCGACACCTGTCGGAAGCGCCGGGCGTTCTGGCCGTTGGTGGAACCAACCGGTTGCCATTGGGCGGCGGTCTCTTCACCGGCAACTACGCCACCGAGTCAATGGGCGCTGAGTCGGAAGACAAACCGTGGGTGGACTTCCGCTGGATCACGCCCGGGTATCTGGAAGCAATGGGAACGAGCGTGATCGAGGGGCGAGCGCTGACCGACGACGACGGGGAGGACAAGATCCTCGTCGATGCCCAGATCGCCGAAGCAGCATGGCCGGGCGAGACGGCGATCGGCAAGCTTCTGTGGACCGGAAACCTCGGACGCAATGGCGAGTGGTCGGAGGTCGTCGGAGTCGTTGATTCGATGAAGCACACGAGCGTCGCCGCTCCGGCCGAGCCGACGGTGTTCTTCCATGCCGTCAACGCGCCGGCCAACCGTCTCTACTTCGCCATCCGGACCATCGGCGACCCCGCCACGATGACCTCGTCGATTCTCGCGGAGCTCGAACGCGCCGATCCCGGTGCGACGATCTCGAGGGTTCGGACGATGGACTCGCTGGTGAGCGACGCCAACGCTCCGTGGCGATTCGCGCTCAGTTTGATGGCTGCTTTCGCCAGCGTCGCGGTAACCATCACCGTGGTGGGTCTGTACGGCGTGGTGGCGTATGGCGTGACCCAGCGCACGAGGGAGTTCGGGATCCGCATCGCACTCGGTGCCTCCGGCCAGAACGTCGCGCGGCTCGTACTCAGCCAGACGATGGGGCTGGTAACCGTGGGAACGATCGTGGGCGTGATGGGAGCGGCCGCCCTATCGGGGCTGCTCGGAAGCCTTCTCTTCAACGTGGCCCCAACCGACCCGATGACCTACGCGGGCGTGGCCGCGTTCATGCTGATCGCCGCGCTGATCGGCGCCTGGCGGCCAACCCGCCGGGCGGTGAGGGTGGATCCGCGAGTCACGATGACTGGGCCGTAGTCCCCTCGGTAGTACGGATCTCTTCGAGCATCGACTCGCCTTCGCTCTCGTCACCGCTGGTCCACTGCCACTTCTCATGCAACCGAACGCGACCGTCCGCTAGAACCTCGGGCGTGGACCGGCAGCGCCCCGTCATCAGGTCGCCCCCAGCGTTGACGTGCGCGTACCGCATGTCGAGACGATCTTCGGAGTCGACCTTCGCGACAAGCGTTCCGAAGCGGGCGTGGCCGCCCTCATAGGTCGCCCATACGACGTCGTCACGTTGCCGATAGTGAAACACCGTGTCGAGGGTCACCTCGCCGTTGTCAGAGTTGACCACCGGAACGAACCGTCGACCGTCATAGTTGATGCGTGCCATGCCGGTAGGAAAGCACATGGTGCGGCTTGCGACGATCGATGAATACTCTGTATACTTCGTCGAGTTATACAAAGTATTCCTCGATGGAGGCCGCGATGGCCCGAGTGGGCGAGTTCGAGTTGCTGGTCATTCTGGCGATCCTGCGAAGCGGCGAAGCGCCGTACGCCAATCGGATTCGCGAGGATCTGGAGGCGAACGCGAACCGCGCCGTCACGCGTGGCGCGCTGTACCGCACGCTGGATCGGCTCAAGAACAAGGGACTCCTTGTCTGGGAAGATGCGCCGAGTGCCGCGCCGGAGCGCGGCGGTCACCCGATGCGTCGGCTGGTAGTGACGGCGCTCGGCCGCGAGGCCGCACGCGACTCCCGCGACGTGTTGCTGGGTTACTTCGAAGGCGTCGGCGCCGCGCTGGACGGCAAGTGATTCTGCGCCCCCCTCCCCTGCCTCTATGGCTCCTTCGCCGCTGCCTGACAGGTGATGCCCAGGCCGGGCCTCTCCTGGGTGATCTGCACGAGGAGTTTCATTACCGCGCGCGCCGTGACGGCGGCAGCGCCGCTCGAGTGTGGTTCTGGCGCGCCGCGCTGAGCCTCACGCTCTCGATTTCCGCCTATCGCGCGGCAGGGGCAGTGATCCCCGGCCACCGAGGAATCCCCGGAGAATCTGCAATGTCCAACTGGCTCGGCCTCGAGGCCGTCGTTCACGACACTCGCTACGCCACGCGGGCGGTTCGCAAAGATTGGCGCTACTTCGCGTTCGCCGTGGCGATTGTGGCCATCGGTGTCGCCGCCAGCGCGACGGTCTTCAGCCTGGCGCAACCACTGATGCTGCGGCCGCTGCCCTTCATGGAGCCGGGGCAGCTGATCTGGATCGCGAACGACGGCGAAGGCGACGGCATGTCCGCGGTCACTTCGCGGACGAGCAACCTGACGGACTTCCGCAGCATGGCGTCCAGCTTCGACGGCATCACCGGCTACAACGCCTTCTTTCAGGCGGATGTCTACAACTACATCGGGTCGTCGGGTCCCCGGCGTCTTACGGGCGCCGGCGTGGCGCACGACTTTCTCGACGTGCTCGGAGTTCAGCCTCAGCTCGGCCGCAACTTCACCGCGGAGGAAGGCACGAGCGACGGTCCACTCGCGATCATCCTGTCCCACGCGTTCTGGGTCGCGCAGTTCAACTCCGATCCAGCGATCGTTGGCACGGACATCATCATCAACGAGATGCCCCGACTGGTAGTCGGCGTACTGCCGTCGTCGTTCGACTTCGCGTCGCTGTTCACACCGACCGCGCGCGTCGACTTCCTCAGGACCTTCCCGATCGACGAACGCACCGACCGTTGGGGCAACACACTCGCCATGATCGGTCGCCTCGACCGGCAGGCCAGCGTCGAGGCCGTCCAGGCGGAGTTAGACGCGATCGTCGTTGGACTGCAGGAAGCCGAGCCCGATCGCTGGGGGCTGGGTGCACGAGTTTCCACCCTGCGCCATCACCTGGCCGGGCCGCACACGCGCGCCATGCTGCTCCTCGCCGGAGCAGCCGCGATCGTGATGTTGATCGTCTGCGTAAACCTGTCGAACCTGCTGCTCGCGCGCGCACCACGACGGACGCGCGAGATGGCCATCCGGGCCGCACTCGGAGCGAGCAGGCGGCGGCTCATTCGCCAGATGGTGCTCGAGAGCCTGATCGCGTCGGCAAGCGGCGCGGCCGCTGGCATCCTGATTGCCCACCAGCTCACGGAGTCGGTGGTCCGCCGGGCGAGTGTGAGCATCCCGTTGCTCGACACCGTGACAGTCGATGGCGTGGCGATCCTGTTCGCGGCCGGCCTCGCGATCGCAGTCGGCGTCGTGGTCGGCGTGTTCCCTGCACTCCAAGTATCCGACGGAGGGAGCCAACAAGGCCTGACCGGTTCGCGCAGCGCTACGGTAGGTCGCCGCGCCCGCAGTCTTCGCGAGGGCCTGGTTGTCGCCGAGATCGCGATGGCCTGCGTGCTCCTCGTAGTGGGAGGGTTGCTCCTGCGCAGCCTGCAGGAAGTTCTCACCGCGGAGCGCGGGTTCGAGTCATCGGGACTCGTTGCGTGGGATGTGGGGCCGGCCCGCGACTTCGGCACATACGGAGACGAAGCCGCCTTCTTCGAGCAGCTCGTGGAAGCGGTATCTGCGTTCCCGGGTGTCGAAGCGGTTGGACTGGTGGACTCGGCTCCTCTTGGCAGGAATCGGTCCTGGTCAATCAACATTCCCGGAGGGCTGCCCGAGGAGGACCCCGAGGTTCATCCGCACCTCGTGAACGATACCTACCTGCAGACACTCGGGATCGAGTTGAAGGCCGGTAGGTTCTTCAACTCGGACGACATGACGATTGGGCTGTCCGCACGCGCGGACCGCTTCATGACCGAGGAAGAGCGACCGGAATCGGGTCTGGTAGCGATCATCAACGAGACGGCAGCGCAGGCGCTGTTTCCGGGGCAAGACCCGATCGGGCAGTACGTAAACACGGGTCCAGATTGGGAAATCGTTGGAGTGGTCGCCGATATGCGCCACCGCACACTGGAAGACGCCGCCGGACTGCAGCTGTACATGCCATTCGCCCAGAACCCCGACCACGATGGGCTCTCCATGCTGGTGCGTTCGGATCTTCCCGTGGCAACGCTCCGCGTCCAGGTGGAGGCCGCGATGCAAGCCGCTGATCCAGGAATGCCCACAGGCGACTTCGAGACGCTCGACGACGTGATCTCCCGAACCACCTCGCCCCGACGATTCACCCTGGCCCTGCTGGGCGGATTCGCAGTGGCAGCGCTGCTCCTCGCGATTGTCGGGATCTACGCTGTCTTGTCGTACGGCGTCGCCGAGCAGACACGCGAGATTGGTATCCGGATGGCGCTCGGTGAAACGGCTCAGCAGGTGCGACTGCGTATCGTCAAGCGCACACTCCTGCTCGCCTCGATCGGAGTCGGCGTCGGCTGCCTGGTGGCTCTTGCCGCCTCCACAGCGGCTCAGTCGCAGCTGTACGAGGTAGGCGCGGGAGATCCGCTCACGCTGGGCGCTGTTGCGACGATGCTCGTACTCGCGGCACTCGCAGCCGGACTCGGACCCGCCATTCGAGCGTCCCGCACGAGTTCGATCCGCGCCCTGGAGACTCCCTAGAGCGCTACGCGTCGTAGAAGGCGGTCGCGTAGCGCACCTCGCCGGCCCGGCCGTCGAGCGCGCCTGGCGCCAGTTCGAGAGCCATGAAGGCCGGATGCGGCCCGATCGGTCCGAAGTACAGCTCCGTTGTCGGTTCGAATCCGAACCGTGGGTAGTAGTCCTCGTGTCCGAGCACCACCACCGCGGGAGTACCTGCCTCACCGCACACCTCGAGACCGGCTCGAAGGAGTGCCGAACCGACTCCCCTGCCTTGCCACTCGGCAGCACCGACATAGGCGCCAGGCCGAGGCCCAGCAACGTGTCCGAGCCATCTTCGTCGCGCACGGCAACCGGCGTGAAGAGGATCTGCCCCACGACCTCGCCGTCGGCGGCCTCAGCCACAAGAGACAAGCGTCCCGGCTCTTCGCCGAGTCGCGCCACCAGGCCGGTTTCCGCACCGCCCGGGAAGGCCGCCGCGAGGACGTGCTGGATCGCAGCGGCGTCCGAGGATGCCTCGGCACGGATCCTCACGGACCCGGTGCTCACGAGTCAGTGACTCGCACGATCTTCCGAATCCGCGTGGGAGCCAGTTCCGTGTGCGGCAGGTCGAGCGGGGCGATCTCATTGATATAGAGCGTCGACCCGTCAGGAGAGATCGCGATGTCGTTCGGGAGCGACAGAGTGGCCTCCAATGCCGGGCCGTCGGCAGCGCCGCGCTCGCCGGATCCGGCGATCGCGCTGTACGTACCATCCAGCCCTACCCTGAAGATCTGGTTGGCCATCCGACCCACCACGTAGAGCGAGCCGTCGTGGTAGATCAGGTGGCCGTTGTTGTTGCCCGGTAGTGTCGTGAGCTTCGACGCCTCACCGTCCGAGCTGATCTTGATCACGTCGCCATTCATGAAGTTGGCCACGTAGAAGTCGCCGCGATCCGTGTCCCTGGTGATGCCGTTGAGGCACTGGAGCAGGTCAGACTCCACGAAGCGGCTCGACTCTCCCACGGGCGTGATCTTCTGGATCGACGAACTGCCACAGTTGGCGACGTACAAGTTGTCGTCAGGATCCACTTCGATGCCGACCGGCGACTGAATGCCCTCGGATACGAAGATCTCAGGGGTACCGCCCTTCGGAATCCGAGTCACGGAACCGCCGCGGATGTTCGACTGGAAAAACGTGCCGTGCGAATCGATGGCGCTCCCGGACGCACCATCGAGGCCATCAGCGAAAACGCTCACCTCACCGGCTGGCGAAATCGCCCAAACGCGTGTCCCGACACGTCCGCCGCCGCCGAGCTTGTCGCCGAACTCCGACGAATAGAGCGTGCCGTCAGCACCCAACGTGAGGCCGCCGGTGCCGCCGTCGATCTCGGCAACGATGGTCTCGACCCGCCACGACTCCTGCAATGGGTTGGCGGCGCCCCTCGCGGGCTGAGCAAGGGAAGCAGAAACGCCGCCGGCCAAGGCGACGGACAGAGCCCGACCCGGGATCAGGCGGCGTTTGAGCATGGGGCTACCTTTGGGGGCGCTTTGGGGAGCTGGGAGGAATGGTGCCCGGCCGCGACCGTTGCGGCAAGGGTTCCTTGCGATTACGTTCTCTTGTAGTTTATCTACAAGAAACCCATCGAAACTCGCCGATGCCACTCGTCATCGCGAATCCCCAATAGTGAACACATGAACGCTCGCCGATTCCTCGTGCTCGGACTTATCGTCTGGACCTTCGCGAGCGGCAGCGCCCGCCCCGCGCCAGTCCACGCCGGGCAGGCCGATGAAACTGCCATCCGTCACGTGCTACGCGAATACGTGGAGGGGTGGAGAGACGCGGACTACGAACGGCTTGCCGATGTGTTTGATCCCGGTGGGCACGTGTACTGGCTGTCGGGCGACGGAGACGAACAGCATCTGCAATCGATGACCTTCGCGCAGATCATGGAGCGCGATCCCAGGCCGCAGCCGGAGTACGGCAGTGAATGGAGCGTCGAATCGCTAGAAGTTGTCGACAACCACGTCGCCGCGGCACACCTCCACATCAGTCGCGCGGGCGGAAGCTACCTCGACGTCTTGGTATTGCACCGGGTCGCGGGCGAATGGCGCATCGTCACGAAGACATACTCCACACGCTGAACCTCGCTTCTCTGCGGCGGTTTCAGTCGCGATCGCCGCATCGGGTTGCCACAATCCGCATCTGAGACCAGCCCGGCATGGCGACGGCGGGTGGGCGGACGGTTACACGCAGATTGCGGCGCTCGAGCTCAAAGCTGTTTCGTAGCCCCGCCGCCCCTGCGTGTTCCCAGCCTGCCGTCCGCAGCATCTCGATGTAGTCACGGCTGACCTCGTCCGGTGGACCGTCGACGAGCAGATCGAATGTACAGGCTCCCCGCGGCGGCTGACCCGTGGCCGTGACTCGCGAATATTGCGGCTGAGGAATATCCGGCGCCAGTTCGCGCGGCCGCTCCCAGCGAAACCAGCCGACTGCCGCCACCAGGCAGACGACGACGGCGAGTAGCACCACGGTACGCCCACCGGTCATCGCACCTTCACCGTTGTTTGCCTGCTCTCGGGCCATGTCTTAACTTGCTCGACCATGAAGGGCATCTGGGAACGATTGACCGCGAATCGCTATCGCGAGGCGACCACCGTCGCCACATTCTTCCTGCTCGTCGCACTCGCCGCCACGTGGCCGCTACCGACGGCGCCGGGCGACCTCTCCGTGTCGACCCGCGCCAACAGCGACGTATTCCTGAACCAGTACCTCATCTTCTGGGGCGCACACGCGCTCACCGAGGACATCGGGAATCTGTACCACACCAACATGTTTCACCCGTCGTCATATGCGTTCGCGTATGCAGACATGTTGCTCACGGACAGTCTCCTGCTGCTGCCCGTGATCGTCGTGTTCGAAGATCCCGGGTTGGCCTACAACGTACTGCTGTGGCTATCGATAGTGATCGGCGGCACAGGCATGTATGCCCTTTGCCGTCATCTCGGAATCGCCCGCGTCGCGGGTCTGACGGCCGGGCTGCTCTTTACCCTGAATCCGGCCCACTTCGTTCGCTACCGACAGCCGCAGTTCTTCAATGACGGATTCTTGCCGTGGTTCATCTTCGCGTTGTTGGCATGGTTCGGCACCTGCGGACTCCGGAACCGTACGCGCCCCTCAACGATGCAGCAGTCGCTCCTCGTCGCCGCGGGCGCCGCACTGCTCTTCTGCCTGCACACACAGACCGGATCACACAACGCGATCTTCGGCCTCGTGGTTGGCACCGCGATCGTGGCGTACCACGCCGCTGATTTCCTCTGGAAGCCCGTAACGCGCACTCCGGATGCGCGACGATTCGGCGCGGGCCTCGCGATCATGGGCCTCATCGGGCTCGTGATCCTGCTGCCCTTGTTCTACCCGTACTTCGCCGTGAGCCAGTTCCTGGAAGGCACCCGCATCACGCCGGCCGGCCTGGAGAACGGCTCGGCTGACTTGATCGATCTGCTCTCCGCCCCGTCGAGGTTCTACCTGTGGCTCAACGAAGCGACCGGGTGGCCGAGCGCGTTTCTCGAAGCTGAGAATAGCCCGATCCGGTACGCGTTCCCGGGGGCAGTGCTCCTCGTACTCGCGGCGCTCGCGCTGGCCCCGGCCGGACAAGCCCGATGGACGCGCCGCGCAGTCGCGGCGATTCTGGACATGATTCTGACCGCAGCCGGGATTGCAGTATTCAGCAGTGCCGCCTTCGGGTGGCGTCGCCTGAGCATGATGACCGGTGCGGTACCAAGCATCCTGATCTTCGCGATCATCGCCATGGTGGTTGCGGTAATCCGCGCGCGCCTGTTGCCCCACATCCCATTCCTCTGGGTGAGTTCGACTCGGCGGGTCTGGCACGATCGCGACCTGCGTTTCTGGGTGCTCGCAGTCACAACGTTGTTCCTGGCCGCGCTCGGTCCGTCATTCGGCGTGTACGAGTTGGTGCGCGCGATTCCGGGCGCGAACCTGATCCGCGTTCCATCGCGCTTCATCCTGCCGGCGATGATGGGGCTCAGCGTCCTTGCCGGCTGGGGTGCCACCAGGCTTCTCAATCGCGGACGCCGCGGGCAATTGTTGCTGGCAGGCCTGGTCGTTTTCTTTGTTGTCGAGTCGACGTTCGTGCCAATTCCGGCCGTGGCCTACCCCTATCCGCCCGACCCCGTCGCGCAGTGGCTCGGCGAGCAGCCTGGTGACTTCGCGGTGCTCGAGGTGCCGTTCATCGGCCGCAAGACAGACCCCACCCGCCAGATGGTCCAGAGCGTCCACCACTGGAAGAAGCTCCTGGTGGGCTACTCGGGCTCGGCGCCGCCAGACTACGAGGAGCGCATGCGCCGGCTACGCGCGACGTTCCCGACGGACGTCGCGCTCGACGAACTCGCCGAGCTCGGCGTGCGCTTTGTGGTCGTCCGCGAGGCGCGGATCGCACCGGCAGCGCGTCAGGCCATCGTCGACCAGACGCGACTACAGTTCGTGCAGGAGTTCGAGACCGGTACCGTCTGGGAGCTCATGCGCTAGCGGCGAACTACTCCGCCGCCATCCGCCGCAGCACGGTGTGCAGGATGCCCCCGTTGCGGTAGTAGTCCACCTCGACCGGTGTATCGACGCGGACCACCGCGTCGAACTCGACAACTGTGCCGTCGGTCTTCGTAGCCCGCACCGTGACGTTCTGCTTCGGCTGGAGGTCATCCGGCACGTCGATATCGAACGTCTCGGTACCATCCAATCCCAGACTGTCAGCGTCTTCGCCCGGCTGGAAGGTCAACGGCAGGACCCCCATCCCGACGAGATTCGAACGATGGATGCGTTCGTAGCTCTTCGCGATAACGGCGCGCACGCCCAGAAGGAACGTGCCCTTCGCAGCCCAGTCGCGTGATGACCCCATGCCGTAGTCCTTGCCGGACAGCACGACCAGGGACACGCCCGCCTCGCGGTAGCTCAACGACGCGTCGTAGATGCTCTTCACTTCGCCATCGGTGAAGTCGGTCGTCCAACCACCCTCGGTGCCTTCGGCGAGTTCGTTGCGCACCCGCACGTTGGCGAACGTGCCACGCGTCATCACGTCGTGGTTACCCCGACGGGAGCCGTAGCTGTTGAACATCTGACGGTCGACGCCGCGCGAGAGCAGGTACTGACCCGCTGGCGTATCGGGCCCGATCGCTCCAGCCGGAGAGATATGGTCCGTCGTCACCGAGTCGCCCACCTTCACGAGGCACCGGGCGCCTCGAATCGACTCGAGTGCCGGCGGCTCCGTCGGCATGTTCTGGAAGAACGCCGGTTCCTGGATATAGGTGGAATCGTCCGACCAGTCGTAGATCTCGCCACCCGACGTGGCGATCTCGCGCCATTCCTCGGAGCCTTCGAAGACGTTGCCGTACTTGTCGAGGAACTGTTCGCGCGTGAGCGATGCGCTCACCACACTCTGGATCTCGTCCTCGCTGGGCCAGATGTCGTGCAAGAAAACGTCGTTGCCGTCCGGGTCCTGGCCGATCGCATCGGTGGTCAGGTCGATGTCGACTGTTCCTGCCAGCGCGTATGCAACAACGAGCGGAGGCGACGCTAGGTAGTTCGCCTTGATGTCGGCGTGAATGCGGCCCTCGAAGTTGCGGTTGCCCGAAAGTACCGAGGACACGGTGAGATCGTTGTCGCGAATCGCCTGGCCGATCTCGTCAGGTAGCGGGCCGGAGTTGCCGATGCAGGTGGTGCATCCGTAGCCGACCACGTAGAAACCGGCGGACTCGAGTTCGTCGAGGAGGCCGGCCTTTTCGAGATAGTCAGTCACCACCTGCGAGCCCGGCGCCAAGGACGTCTTCACCCAGGGCTTCCGCTGCAAGCCGCGCCGCGCCGCATTGCGCGCGAGGAGTCCCGCCCCAACCATGACGCTCGGGTTTGATGTGTTGGTGCAACTTGTGATCGCGGCGATAACCACCGCACCATCGCGGAGCTCGAACTGTTCGCCGTCGTAGTCGACCGCGACCGAACGCACCGTCTCCGTCGCCGTGGCAACTCCGCCGTCGCCAGCGTCCGAACGCGCGAAGGTTGTGGTGAGCCCTTCCTGCCAGGCCGACTGCATCCCGGAAAGCGCAATCCGGTCTTGCGGCCGCTTGGGGCCCGCCAGCGCCGGTTCCACAGAACCGAGGTCCAGGTCGAGCGTGGCCGTGTAGGTGATCTCGCGCGAGTCCTCACGCCAGAGACCCTGCTCACGCGAGTAGCTCTCGACGGTGTCGATGAGCTCCTGCGAACGACCCGTGAGCCACATGTATTCGTTGACGCGTTCGTCGACAGGGAAGAACCCGCACGTGGCGCCGTACTCAGGCGCCATATTGGCAAGCGTCGCCCGATTTGCGACCGGCATGTTCGTGAGGCCCTCGCCGAAGAACTCGACGAACTTTCCGACAACCCCGTGTGCACGCAGCATCTCGGTGACGCGGAGAACGAGGTCAGTTGCCGTCGTGCCGGCCGGAAGTGCGCCATGAAGACGAAAGCCAACAACTTCGGGCATCAGCATGTAGATCGGCTGCCCAAGCATGACTGCCTCGGCTTCGATACCGCCAACACCCCATCCGAGCACGCCGAGACCATTGATCATCGTGGTGTGCGAGTCGGTACCGACGAGCGAATCCGGATAGAGCGCACCGTCTTTGTCCCAGACGACCTTGGCGAGGTATTCCAGGTTCACCTGGTGCACGATCCCGGTGGCCGGCGGCACAACACGGAAATTGTCGAAAGCGCCCTGCCCCCACTTCAGAAACTCATACCGTTCGCCGTTGCGCTCGAACTCCTTCTCGGAGTTGATCTGCAGCGCCATGCCGGAATTGAAGGCATCCACCTGCACCGAGTGATCGATCACGAGGTCGCAGGCCGACAGCGGGTTCACCTTGGAGGCCTCGCCACCCATGCGAACGATCGCCGAACGCATCGCGGCCAGGTCGACCACCGCGGGTACGCCTGTGAAGTCCTGCAGCACAACGCGTCCTGGCGTGAACGGAATTTCAACCGCGGGAACGTTTGTCGCGTCGTAACTCGCCAGCGCCTCGAGGTGATCGGGCGTCACCACGTGGTCGTCGAAGTTCCGCAGACACGACTCCAGCAGCACCTTGATGGTGTACGGCAGGGTGTCGATCGCCCCGAGGTCGGCCAGCTTGTCGAGCCGGTAGATGTCGCGGTCGCCCAGGGGCGTGGAAAGGACTTCGCGTGCACTACGGGCCAGTTCACGTGTATTTGGCATGGCTCGATTCTAGCGCAGGCCGACGAACCACTTTGGCCGCGGCGAATCGCGTTGAAACGCGTCGCCGGAGCCTTGATCCCGAGGTGCGACTCGGTGGAGGCACCGCGCAGGGGATGAAATAATCCGGCTCGTCCCAACTCCGTCGCTCCCTGGAGGCACCATGTCCACGAAGTCCCGACCTGACGGCATCACCATCCTGTCCCTCTGGTACTTCGTACTTGCCGGCGGGGCGCTGTTCGGCGCGTGCGTGGCAACGGTGCCGATCGGCCTGATCACGATGAGCGATATGCCGACCGGCGGGAGACTCATCACGTCACTCCTCCTCGGTGCAGGGGTGACGATCACCCTGGTTGTCGGGGTGGTGTGCGCACTGGTCGGGTGGGGCCTCTGGAACGTGGCCGCATGGGCACGCCCGCTGGCGCTAGTGCTCGCGGTTCTTCACCTGCCGTTCTTCCCAGTCGGTACCGCTATCGGCATCGGAACGCTCTGGTACATCGGCACCCACGACGACGCGCGCACCGCATTCGGATCTTCCTGATCGCGAATCGATCCCTGCCTCCAGGCACTCCGCGCGCCTGCTAGCCTTTCGGGTAGGCAATCACCCTACGGATTCCGTCCAATGGACCCGAGAGAGAAATTCAGGCTCACGAGCCTGGCCACATCCGGCGGCTGAGCAGCGAAAGTAGGTCCGGGTGACCTATCCGAGCTTCTCGCCCCGCTCATGGGCGGAATAGCGTCTGACGCCGCGGTCCTGGTAGGCCCCGGCACGGCGGACGACGCCGGTGTGTACCGACTCGGCGACGAGGCGATCGTCGCCACAGCCGACTTCATCACGCCCATGTGCGACGACCCGCACCGCTTCGGGCGCGTCGCCGCTGCCAACGCGCTCTCGGATGTGTACGCGATGGGCGGCAGCGCTCTGTTCGCGCTCAACCTCTGCTGCTTTCCCGAAGACGCGGCGCCGGCCGGAACGATGGAGGCCATCCTCGCGGGCGGCATGGAAAAGCTCCGCGAGGCGGGCGCCGCACTACTCGGCGGCCACTCTGTTCGTGACGCCGAGCTCAAGTACGGACTCGCGGTGGTCGGCCGGGCGGCACCGGACCGGCTGCTGACGAACGCCGGCGCGCGAGCGGGCGAGGATCTCGTGCTCACGAAGCCATTGGGCACCGGTGCGCTCATCAACGGGTTCCGCGGCGGCGAGGTTGACGAGATCGGCCTCGAGCCTGCGCTGGCCGGAATGGAACGACTGAACGATGCCGCCGGCCGGCTGGCGCTGGAGCACGGCGCGAATGGCGCCACCGATGTCACCGGCTACGGCCTGGCGGGACACGGTCTCGAGATCGCACGCGCCTCGGAGGTGTCGCTGCACATCCACGTCGATACCCTGCCGGTATATCCCGGCTTCGACGACGTACACGCTGCCGGCGTGGCGACGCGCGGAGAACGCGAGAACGCGGCCGCAGCCGGCGGAGCGGTGGAGTTTGGCGACGCTGTCAGCGACCGAGGCCGCCAGCTTCTCTTCGACCCACAGACCTCGGGCGGCCTCCTCATCGCGGTCGCAGCCAACCGGTCAGAGGCGCTGCTCTCAGCGCTCCGACACGAGGACTACGTCGCAGCGCGCATCGGCACCGTGGAGACGGGCGAACCGGCGATTGTCGTCGACTAGGCGACTCGTGCCTCGAGCGCACTGACGCCACTCCTGGCCGGGCCTGGCCGCTCCCGCAACGTGGTGTCGGATGCAGACGTGGGATGGCATTTGTCGCGACTCTCGGGCCCTGTCCGACCGCGCCCGGCGCTGGACCCGCGTGACCGGCACTGACGAGGCTTCGCTGGCGCCATCCCGCCGCCTAACCTGATGGAACGAAAGCTCCGCCGGGTGCGGGCACAACGTCTCCGAGGCACGTATGCGACGCAATCAACACGGTTTCACCTTGGTCGAGGTCACCATCATCCTCCTGGTGCTTGTGATTCTCTCCGCGATCCTTCTCCCCCAGTTGGGTGGGTTCAACCGGATGGCGCGCTACTCCAAGGTTCGTGAAGACGTGGGCGCGATCTGCTCCGCCATCGCGGCGTATGTAACAGACACGGGCGAAAAGGCTTTCTGGAACGACGGATCCCGCTGGTCGGACTCACCCGATCGCTCCTGGCCCGTTGGCCTCCTGATTGGTGATGGCGATACGCCGGACGGTCCCGGTTCCGACGACACGGAGTTGTGGCGCGGTGTCTCCGGTGACTACTTCAGCGTGGAAACCGATTTCCGCGGCGAGGAGTTCCGTTTCACCATCGACACGCTGGCCAACCACCTGATCCACAACACGCCTCAGGGCGTGACCCACCAGGGGTATCGGACGGCCAGTGATATGGGCGACGGCACAACCTCCGGTGGCGTCGACGGCGGCACCCGCTTCGACCCCTCCAGCGGGCAGGGCTTCAATTCGATGTTCGCGTGGCGTGGCCCCTACATCTCGGACGCGATTGATCCGGACCCGTGGGGCAACCGCTACATGGCGAACGTGTTCGCCATGTACAAGCCGCAAGGCGACGACTCGGACGGCTTCACGTCTGCGGTGGTTTGCTACTCGGCAGGCCCGGACGAGCAGGTCGACACCAGCTTCAACCAGCCCGGTGGCTGGACGACGGGCGATGACGACTACGCTGCTCTGGTAACCGCGGGCGCCAGCTAGACACCGAACGAGCGCAGCACTCGACCGAGCCCTCCGGATTGGGCTCAGCCGATCCTCTCGAACCAGAGATTGGTTACTCGACCAGCTTCAACGTCAAAGCCATCCACGCGGCCGGCGCGATCACGCGCAAACCGTAGCCGTACACCGTTGGTCGTATCGACAAAGGTCTCTCCGTCGACCGCCTGCAGAAGGAGGGCATCGCGCCCTTCCGGCTGCACCACGAGCTGTCCGTCGCGGATCTCGATGGTGTACGTCGTCCCGAGTTCGCGACTCACATAGCGCCCCTGGTATTGGCGCAGCTGCGACATCGACACGCTGAACTCGTCCGGCACGCCTTCCTCGCTGGCCTCGGTAGTCGGCGCGGGAGCTAAGCCCAATGTGTCCGCAAGCAGCGCATCGGCTACACGCTCGCCCAGCCCAGTCGGATTCGACTGCGCAACGTTGCAGAGAGTAATGATCGTTGTGCGGACGTCCGGGTAGCGCGCCATCTGGGCGCGGAAGCCGACGAACCCGCCGCCGTGCGAGACCCTGCGCAGCCCGCGGTATTCATCGAGCCCGATGCCGGCCGCGTAGAGCCAACCGCCGTTCCCCGCGGCCGGCTCACCATCGTTCAAGCGGCCAGGTGTAATCCAGCGCCGAATCAGTTCAGGGTCGCCCTGCCCTAGCGTGTTGTCGTAGAAGTTCCGATCCCACGCGAGCAAGTCGTTCACCGAGGTAAAAACCCCGCCATCACCCACAATCGGTAGCGGGGTCATCGAGATCGCGAACCCGTCATCCGCGCCGGAGTATCCATACGCCCGTTGACGTACGACTTCGGTGGTATCGGAATAGAACCTCGTGTCCCGCATACCAAGCGGCGCGAAGATCAGTTCCTCCGCCAGCGACTCGAACGACTCGCCGCCGGCCCTGGCGGCGATCACGCCGAGCAGGAAGTAGCCCGTGTTGCTGTAGAGGAACTCCTCACCGGGGGCGAAGTTGAGCGCTTGCTGGCGACTCAACAGACCCATCAACTGGTCCGCGTCGTAATAGTCAGTCTCGCGGTACCCGGCTAGCCAGGTAAGCACCAGATAGTCGCGCAGCCCGCTGGTGTGGTGCACCAAGTGGCGAACCGTGATCGAGCCGAGGTGTTCAAGTTCGGGCAACCATCGCCCCAGACGGTCGTCCAGACTCAGGTCGCCGCGCTCCTCGAGCAGTAGCACCACCATCGCGGTGAACTGTTTGGAGACGGATGCGATGCGGAAGACGGTCGCGGGCGTGATCGGTACCGCGTGTTCGAGGTTTGCCTCACCATAGCCACGCGCGTAGAGAAACTCGCCGTTCTGAATGACCCCGAGTGCACACCCGGGAGATCCCGGCCTGTCGTATTCGGCGAAGACGCGATCGAATTCCGCGCGGCCGGTCAGCGGGCGGACGACCTCCGCTGCGCCCCCGCACCCGACGACAGTCGCGACCAGGGTCGCCAGGGATGCCCCACGCACGAACACGCACAGAAAAGCATTCCTGGGAGTCATCATGCCGCCGATGATCGCCCGGGCTACGGCGCTGAAGCAAGCGGGGCGCCGGAGGCCAAGGTTGCTGCACGCATCTTCAGCGCTGATGAGGACTTGACGTCACAGTCCCGAATGAGACAATCTTGTCTCATTACTAAAGAAACAAAAGCAACTCATTCCCCGTTGGAGGCCGCGGCGACTGTGCTGTCGGCCAACCCCGGTGCCTCGCTAGCAGCCGTCGCCGAAGCGGCAGGCGTAGGCCGGGCCACCCTTTACCGCCACTTTGAATCGCGTGAGGACCTGGTGCGCGCCCTCGCGCACGAGTCGATTCGCGAGATCGACGCGTCCACCGCCGATCTCCAAGCCCGCGCTTCGAGCGCACGGCACGCGCTCGAGTTGGTGTTCGCAGCGATCGTCCCGCTAGGCGAGCGGTATCACTTCCTGGTCATGGAGTCTTGGCTCGGCGAAGATCCGGAACTCGCGCGCGACCTCGAACGGCAGAACGCAGAGTTGCGCGAGTTGATTGAAATGGCCAAACGGGAAGGAACCATCGCCGCGGAGGTTCCGACGACGCGGGTCGCGGTTTCATTCGACGCATTGGTCTACGCCGCCTGGACGGCGGTTCATGAGGGCAGCATCGCGCGCAACGATGCCGGCGCCCTCGCTTTTCGCACGCTGCTCGATGGCGTTGCCCCCACCGGCGAGTAACGTCACATGAAACAGCAACTTCGTTCCGCAAGAGTAGCGATCATCGCCGCCGCGTGCGCGTGCTCGCTCGTAGCGCTCTGGCCATCCAGCGCCGTGGGCAGCCGTCCGGAGATGTCACCGGTGCGGCCCGTCGCGATGGTGGAGCCCGAACCCCTGTCCTCTGGGGTTGGCGTTATTGACACGTGGATCCACGATGTCGACGGCACGATTCATCGACTGGGCGTCGGTCCGCATTACCAGGCAGTCGCCCTCGTATTCCTGGACCCCGGTTGTCCGATCTCGCGGAGGTATGCCCCCGACCTTGCCGACATGGCGCTACGTCCGACGGGAGAAGTACGTATCTATGGAGTCGTGTCGGACCCCACTCTGACGGCGTCCGAGGTCAGGGCTTTCGGCGAGGAGTACGCGCCGGGCTTGCCGCTGTTGTGGGATGGATCCGGCGACCTCGCTCTGCGGCTTGCTCCCGAGATGGTTCCGGAGGCGTTCGTGATCGGCGCGGACGATCGCGTGATCTATCGAGGACGTATCGACAATCGGTTCGTTTCGCCAGGCCGGCTACGAGGCCGCATCACAGAGACGGATCTGCGCGACGCAATCGTCGCCGTCGAGTCTGGGATCGCCCGGGAGCCCGGGCGCACGCAGCCGGTGGGCTGCTTTTTCGAGGCATGGGCCGGGCACGATCTCGCCGCCGTGACCTACGAGCGCGACATCGCGCCGCTTCTCGCAGCCAACTGCGCTGAGTGCCATACAGCGGGAGGTGTGGGCCCATTCGAACTCGACACCTACGAGAGCGCTCGTCGGCGGGCGGGAATGATGGCCTGGACGGCATCCGAACGGATCATGCCGCCGTGGAAGGCGCGGGAGGGCTTCGGCCATTTCCGCGGCGCCCGCATGCTGAGTGATCGGCAAATCGCCGTCTTGGCGTCGTGGGCAGAGTCGGACAAGCTCCGTGGCAACCCAGCCGATCGGCTGCCGCACAAGAAGCCTGCCTCCTCGTCGCGTTGGCGGCTCGGCGACCCCGACCTGCAGATCGACATGCCAGCGCACTTCGAGGTTCCGGCGGCGGGCGATGATATCTACCGCTACTTTGTCGTGCCCGGCGGGATGGCGCGCGGCGGTCTGATTCGTGGAATCGATTTCCAGCCTGGTGATCCATCGGTGGTTCACCACGCCATTCTCTATGTCGACTACAGCGGCACGGCGCGCCAGCTTGATGCCGCGGACCCCGGAGTCGGATTCTCGGCCTTTGGCGGTGACGGCCTCATGGGCGTCGCCGACGCCGTTGCCATTGGGGGCTGGGCGCCCGGAGCCGATCCTTACGCCCTACCCGATGGCCTCGCACTCGAGGTACCTGCTGGCGCAGACTTCGTTTTCGAGATCCACTATCACCTCACGGGGCGTGCAACGCGAGATCGCAGCACTGCCGCGATCTACCTGAGCCCACCGGAGCAGGTGGATCGAACAGTGGACGCGCTCTATCTCGCTACCGAAGCAATCGATATCCCCGCAGGCGAGGCGGAGTACGCGCGACATCTGTCGATGAACATCCCCGCCGACATCGACTTGATCGACATCTCACCCCACATGCACTACCTCGGCCGCTCAGCCCGAGTCGTCGCCACCCTCCCCGACGGCACGCAAGTACCGCTGATCGACATCCCGGATTGGGACTTCCGTTGGCAAAATGTGTACGTGTACCGCCGCCCGGTCCGCTTGCCAGCCGGAAGCCGTATCGACGCCTGGTACCGCTTCGACAACTCCGCTGAGAACGGCGCGAACCCGAGCAGTCCGCCGCGCGACGTCAGCTACGGCCTTCAATCGACCGACGAGATGTGCGAGCTCTACATCACCTACGCTGCTGTCGACCCGGCCGACGTACCGGCTCTCGAGCGCGCCAACGCGGCGGCTCTCATGTTCGGCACCTCAGAGGCAGGAAACTCACCTCCGGTGGCGACGAGAGCAGACGACCCGCTCGAAACCCTGGAAACGTTGGGCCTCTGGCACCCAACCGCTGAAGCTCTGTTGATGAGTTTGGATGAGGCGTCGTTCGCTTCCTTGATCGATCGAGCCGAACACGAGGCTCAGCAAGAAGACACCGCCGGCGCGCATGCGCTCGTAGGAGGGCTGCGGCTCACGGCTCTCTTCCTCGCGCTCGACGAAGACAGCCAGGTTGACCTATTCATGGCTGCCAACAGCGCTTTGGAGCGCGCACTAGAACTCGACGCACACCACTGGGATGCCCGGATGAGCCAAGCCATTCTGTATCTGGTCACGGAAGAGCCCCGCTACGTGCGCGCGGCGATTCGGAGCCTCGAGCCGTTGCTGGAGGGCCAGACGGGCCTTGACCCGAGGCCAGGCTTTGCGAAGACGTACGTCTATCTCGGCGAGGCGTACGCCATGTTGGGGCGCGACGAAGATGCGGCGCGGCTGTGGAGCCGCGGGGTCGACGCCTATCCCGACGACGTAGAGCTTCGCGAGCGGTCGGAACGCCTCCAGCGCTAGAGCCGCGCAGCTCGAACTCCGAACCCTGTGGGCCGAGGTAGTACCTCGGCCCACGTGCTGCCCGCGAGCGCGGCGCCCTAGCTGAGCAAGAACTCCACGAGTTCGTCGAGTTCCTTGTCCCATCCACCGTCGTTGCCCAGCTGGTCATCGTCGGACACGAAGCCTGACTCGCGCAGTCGGAGCACCGTACCGCCCCCGTCCCGCGGCTCGAGGTTCCACTGCACCGTGGTCTGGGTGGTCTCTTCGAGCGGGGTCCCGGGATCCTTGGCCCAGCGCCAGACCAGCCGTTCGGGAGCCGCCATTTCATCGATCTCGACCTCGTCAGGGAACCACTTGGCAATCTGCGCCGGATCGGTGATGGCGTCCCAGACGCGTTCGATCGGCGCGTCAAACTCGATCCGTTTCTCCACGAAGCGGATCTCACGTGTACTCGTTTCTGTCTCTGCCTGCATAGCAGCCCCCATCGTTGCCTCCCATGGGTTCAATCGCCGTCCAGGAATTCACCCAGCGCGTCGAGCTTCCGGTCCCAGAACGCATTGCGCTCATGGAGCCAGTTCTCGGCCGCGCGAAGCGGTTCGAGGTCGGCATAGCAGTGGTGTACTCGCCCAACGACTTCACGCCGCAGCAACCCGGCGGCCTCGAGCACCTTGAGGTGTTTGGAAACTGCGGGCAGCGACATCTCGAACGGACGTGCGATCTCCGAAACTGTGGCAGTCCCCTCGGCCAGCCGCGCCACAATGGCGCGCCGCGTCGGATCCGCCACAGCCGCAAACACACGGCCCAGCTGCGCGACGTCTTCCGTTGGGTTCGTGTTCATATCTCTATATTTAACCATTTGGTTAAATATAACAAGAACTAGTGATCACCCTCGCTCCAGTAGTCGGCCCATGACCAACTCAACTGCTTCTGGTCTCGATCCCGTTGCATTTTGTTATCAGTTATTTTATTTTGTTAATTCAATAACGATTGAACCATCACGGAGGTCAGTCATCAGCACGCGGGATCATCTCGGTGAATTCGAACAGACCGTGCTCTTCACCCTCGCGCGTCTGGATCGGGCTGCGACCGGACGCGACGTGTACCTCGAACTGGTCGAAGTCACTGGCCGGGATGCGTCGGTAGCCGCGGTGCACGTGACACTTGGGCGCCTGGAAGACAAGGGCCTGGTGGCGATCCGGATGGGCGATGGCGCCGAGGGGCTGGGCAGACAGGTTCGGCACTTCGCGCTGCGAGAGCCGGGAATGCAGGCGCTGCGCGACAGTCGGACGCACTGGGAGCGCCTCTGGAACGGCATAGCCCTCGAACCCGGTGATGGCGCGTGAGTCTCGCCCCGCGCGCAGCAACATTGCTGCTGAAGTTGATCCTTCGCGGCTCGGTCGGCGCCGCGGTCTTGAGCGATCTCGGCGAGGAGTTCACCGCCAGGGCTGAACGGGACGGGCTACGTCAGGCAAAGAGATGGTACTGGCGCCAAGCGCGGTGGAGCCTCGGCCCTGCGCTCCGGCTAGGCAGATCAGGCCGCGAGGGAACGCACTCGACCGGGGGCACGCTCAGGCCCGGCGGACGCGGCCCGGGCGCACGGCACGCCATTGGCTTGGGCGCGGCGATTGGGAGCCTCCGCGGACATCGTGCCGCGGCGTTGACAGTAGTCGTGACGCTTGGTCTCGGGATCGCCGCCGGCACCGCCGTCTTCAGCATCCTCTCGCGAGTCATCATGGAACCACTCCCCTACGCCCAGCCCGATCGGCTGGCGTTGGTTCGCGTCGACCGCCCGACCACACCGAACCACCCGCTCATGACCGGCGCGGAGTATGTGGCCGTCACCGGAATACCCGCGATCGAGCTGGCGTCCTCGGTGGCCGCAGACATGAACCTGAGTTGGGAGGCACCGGACGGGCCGAAGTCGATTGAGGCGGCCGGCATCGGAGTCGACATGCTTCGACTCCTGGGCGTGCAACCCGCGCTAGGGCGCGACTTCCGTGAAGAGGATCGCGACGGGGGCCCGAGCGCGGTGATCGCCACGTGGCGGTTCTGGCGCGACGAGCTGGCTGGCAACGCTGAGGCCATCGGGCAAAGCCTCACACTCGCGGGCCGCGCGTACACGTTGGTAGGAGTTCTCCCCGAGCACTTCGAGCTTTTTGTCGGACGCGATGCCCGGGGCGCCGAGGATGCGGCAGTCTTTTTCCCCTCACGCGTCGCGGTAGAGAACACGCGGTTCGCGACGTTCCGGGCGCTGGTTCGACTCGCCCCCGAGACGAGCCATCTCGAGGCCGAACAACAACTCGCGTTACTTCCGGCGCGACTCGCCGAACTCGACCCCGAGATGCTGGGCGGCGAGGTGACCTACCGCTTGGTGCCGCTGCATCAAGACGAGATTGCGGACGCACGATCCGCGATCGTCGGGCTGCTTGCCGCAGGCGCGCTCGTAGTGCTGCTTACGTGTCTCAATTCCGCCGGCCTCCTGTTGGCACAGGGAGCGCGACGTGCCCCCGAATACGCCGTGCGCGCCGCCCTCGGAGCAAGTCGCGCTCGGCTTCTATCACAGTCATTGATCGAGACGGCGATCCTCACTGCCGGCGCCACGGCGGTTGGGATCACCCTCGGAGTCGTCTTCCTTCACCAGCTCCTGGCGAGAGTGCCTATTCAGATTCCCCGGATGGATGCGGTGTCCCTCGACCCGAGAGCAATCTGGCTCGCCACCGCGCTCGCGGCTCTCGTCGCAGGTGCCGCCGGCCTGCTCCCCGCCCTGCAGGCTGGAGGAGCCGACCCTCAAGCCGCATTGCGCGCCGCCGGTAGTCGCGTCGTCTCGTCCTCCAGATCCCGATACGGCCTGGTGATCGCACAGATCGCGGTGTCGGTTGTTCTGCTCCTGGGTTCCGGACTCATGGTCAGGACACTCCACAACCTCAGATCGGTGCCACTCGGCTACGCAACCGAGAACCTCTATACCGCGAAGGTGATCGCGCCTCGACCCGCCGAGGGCGACACGTACTGGCAGTTCTTCCAGCGCGCCCTGGAGAGTCTCGAGGAGACGCCGGGCGTCGCCGGTGCGACTGCAGTCAGCAGGACTCCCCTACTCGAGCAGAGCGATGTCGAGATCGTGAACTTCGGGCTGCGACCCGACGATCTGGCCGCGGAACGCGCCGACCTCCGCTGGATCCTGCCGAACACTTTCGACGTACTCGGCACACCGATTCTGGAGGGTCGGAGCTTCACCTGGCAGGAAGTGCGTGATCAGAGTCCCGTGGTCGTCGTCGGCCACCAGATGGCAACCCGTTTGTGGCCCGATCGATCACCGATCGGTCAGGAGGTCTGGATCCCGCGGCGATGGGGCGGAGAGCCCGAGGCTGCGCGCGTAGTGGGCGTCGTGGCTCATGCGCGGATCGCCTCGCCGCGCGAGATCGGACGCTCACAGGCATTCAGACCGGCAAGTCACATGAACTGGGGCGTCATGACGCTGGCCGCCCGCTCTCAGCTCCCGCCCAGTGAGGTCTTCGGCCGGATCCGCGAGGTGGCAGCGCGGAGCAACGCCCGCAACGTGTACTCACTGGCCCCGATGGCGACCATCGTGGCGGAGACCATGGCCGCGACCACCGTGGCCGCGGTGACAGTGGCCGGCCTGGGGCTCACAGCTGGGCTCGCCACGTTGATAGGGCTCTACGGCCTGCTCTCCTTCCTCATCACCAGCGAGCGCCGAGAGATCGGTCTGCGCCTCGCGCTCGGAGCACGTCCTGCAGAGATGGCCTGGCGCTATGTTGGCCGCGGGCTCATGCTCGCCGCAGTCGGGCTGGGTTTCGGCGCGATCGTCGGGACATTCCTGGGCGGACTCGTTGAAGCGAGCTTGTTCGGGATCACGGCGCACGACCCGCTGACCTGGTTGGTGGTGTGCACGGGGTTGCTCGGAGTCGCCGCGCTGGCGGTCCTGAAACCCGCCCTCACCGCCTCCAGCATCGAACCGGTCGACGCACTTCGGTCAGAATGATTCCGACCGCGCCGGAACGGCCCCCAGCGGCGCGCCGTTGCCATACATCGGAAATCGATGTACTATGCATCGAATTCCGAGGCAACGATCTACCGGACCTCCAGCGATGAATCTCAAAGGCACACTGCCCGTGTTGATCCTCCAGGTGCTCAGCACCGGGGACAAGCACGGCTATGCCATCGCGCAGGAGATCAAACAGCGCTCCGAGGGCTCCCTCGACTTCAAGGAAGGCAGCCTCTACCCCGCGCTGCACGCCCAGGAGCAGAAGGGACTGATCCAGTCCATGGAGACCCAATGCGACGGCCGTCGGCGCCGGTCCTACCGCCTCACCAAGGCCGGCATCGAAGCCTTGGAGTCGCAGCGCAGCGAATGGCGTCAGCTCTCCGGTGCCGTGTCCGACATCCTGGGAACGACCTGATGCTGCCAGACGCCCAAAGACGCGTGCTCGAACGCTGGTATCTGGATGCCTGGCTGATCGCCGCCACGCGTGGCCTGGCGCAGGAATCGTACGACCGGGTCCGCAAGGAGATCGCGGATCACTTCCATCAGGGTCTCGACGATGGAGTGGCTCGCGGCCTTGAACCGGCCGATGCGGCCGAGGCCGCGATCGAAGGACTCGGCCCGGCTCGCGCAGCACGGCGTTCCTTCCGGCGGACTTACCTCACCACGACGCAGGCCAATCTTATTCGGAGCTTCTCCGGGCACGGCAGTCCGGACGACTCATTCGGCTGGTGGAGACGTCGTTCGCGAATAGTCCTCGCTTTCTGCATCTCCGCAATCACCGTGCTGTTAGCACTTTCCACGCCATCGACAGAGCGGTTGCAAGGCGTCGACCTGCTCTTGATCTGCGCGACCTGTCTCGGCGCCCTGGCGATCTCTTTCGTGCCGAGGATCTTCCGGTCGGGGCGGGCGCGCGAGGCCATCCTGCTCGGCGTCGTCGCCGAAGCGTTCGTCTGGGGTGGATATCTGTTCACAGTTGTCGATGAGAACCGAGCCTTTGCTACCGGGTCGTTGGCGGTCCTGCTGATCGCGTTTGCTGTCGGTGTAGTTCCGATATTCCGCAAACTCGGCCCTGCCCTCGCCACTGACGCGACCGATCCCAGATGAGCGAGTTGGGCACCGTGACGACCCCCGGCGCCGAACGACGGCGGCTGGAGCACGAGGCGCTCGACCCCTGGCTGGTCTCGGCTACACGAGGGCTGACGGACGAGTCATACGACCGAGTCAGGACCGAGGTCACCGATCACTTTCACGAAGCGCTAGACGCGGCTTCGGCTGCCGGCGTGGAGCCGAACGTTGCCGCTCACGAGGTCGTCGCTGCCTTGGGCTCGGCTCGTGCCGCTCGGCGACAGTTTCGACGCACCTACCTTACGACCTCCGACGACCAACTCATTCGAAGCTTCGTGCAGCCCACGCCCGCGATCCGCTGGGGCATCGTCAATCGGTTCTCCGTTGGCCCGCGACTCGCCACCGTTGCTGCGTGCTTCCTGTTGATGAATGTCGGCCAGATGCCGCCACCGCATCTCGCCTGGCACTGGACCGCCCTCGTCCCTCACCTTCTTGCGACGGCCGTCGGGGTCATGTTCCTAGCCGTTGCTCCGGGGTACTTCCGCCGAGGACGCCAGCGCGCGGCGCTCGCCGTAGGCGGCGTCGGCGAGCTGATCATCTGGTCGGCCTACTTTGCGGCGTTCGGACGTCATGCCCTTGGCTGGCTCATGGCTGTCCTTGCGGCGACCCTCTGTTTCCTGGCCCTGACGGTAGGGCGAGCCGCGTGGAAGCTACCGCCTGGGCTGACAAACACTGACGGAGTCGATTCCGAGGCAAGCTCATGACGCCGATCGATGACACGCGTGACGCGAGGGCCGGCCGGCTAGCGCTCACGGCGCATCGCCTTGAGCCGTGGCTCAAGGAGGCCACGAAGGGGTTGTCGGAGGAAGCCACCCGTCGGGTGAGACAGGAGATCACCGATCACTTCCACCTTGCCTTCGACGCCGCGGTCGACCAGGGCATCGAGGTATCCGAAGCGAGCGCGGCAGCCGTCGACTCGTTGGGCCCAGCCCGCAGCGCCCGGCGCGCCTTTCGGCGCACGCACCTCACGAGTCGCCAGGCCGAGTTCGTACGGTCCTTCACGGCAGGGAATGCGAAGAACGCCATGGGCCTCTCACTGGCGTGGGCTCGCATTCTGGCGATGAGCCTGCTCTATTTCGCCTACGTGGCGCAGAAAACCAAACCGCCGTACGCGCCGTTCGACCTCTGGTTCATAGCCGGAGTTTTTGCCGGCCTGGCCGGGCTAGCCGGAGCACCGGCCATATCTCGCTGGGGTCACCAACGAGCGGCTGTGGCCGTCGGGGCGATATCGGAAGTCGGGCTGTTCGCGAGCTTCCTGCTGGCACAAATTGGCGTGGGCGGGGATGTCGCCAGAGCTGGTCTGGTCGTCCTGATCCTGGCTCCCGCGGTTAACCTCGCACGCGTGCTGCCAAAACTTCCTGATGGCATGGCAACCGGCGATTCGGCGCCGCAATGAGCCTCGACCGCGGCATGCTGAACCCCGGCGAACGTCCGCTGCTGACTGCGCAGTATCTCGACGTATGGCTGATCAAGGCGACCAAAGGACTTGTACGGGAATCTTACGACCGGGTCCGCGAGGAGATCGTCGATCACTTCAACGAGGCGCTGGATACCGGTGTCGACAGCGGGTTATCGCCGGACGCGGCAGCCCAGCGAGCCGTCGACGCACTTGGGCCCCCGCGTGCGGCGCGCCGACAGTTCCGACGAACCTATCTGACAAAGACGCAGGCCGGACTCGTCCGCAGTTTCGCGGCCCTCCCCGACCGCGAGAAGCCAGGCTGGATACGGCAGCATTCCCGGTTGGTTCTCGGCATCGCCTTGACGCTGATCACGAGCATCGCAGTGTTGGTCGACCCTGGTCCGGGACGATCGCAATCATTCGGCCTGATCTGCGTCGCCGTGATGGCCCTCGGGGCAATTGCTCTGTCGCTTGCGCCACGGGTGTTCCGCAGTGGGCGTGAACGTACGGCGGTTGTGCTCGGCTCGAGCGCCGAGGCCGCGGTGTGGGGCGGCTACTTGCTCGCGTTCAGCCAGGGGAGCAGCCCACACAGCTGGCTTCTGGCTCTCCTGCTCGTTGTGTTGGCGGTGACCGTCGCGCCGGTCTTATCGAAGCTGCCAAGGCACGCGCCAGCGAGCAAGGACTAGCCCAGCTCGCTGGACCTCGGAGCTTCTACAGCGGCCTGCCAGGCGTTGGGCGCGGGTTCCCAGTTGCGGCCGACGTAATCGCCGACGGTGATTCCTATGAGGACCAGGAACCAGGCGATGCCCGCGAAGATGAAGATCCACACGAGGCGTGAGCCGTACTTCACGTGCATGAACCAGACCACCACCAGCGTGGCCTTGGCCGAGGCGATGAGGAGTGCCAGGGGCGTGTGGAGCCAGCTGTACTCACCCAGGTCGAAGACGGCGACCCAGACCGTGAGCGCCGTGCCGATCATCAGCGCGCCGAAGATCGCCAGGTAGATGCTCAGCGGGACGATGTGCGGTTCGTCGTGTGCATGTGCGTCGTGCGACATCGTGCCCTCCTAGTGGCCAGCACCGGCGCCCGCGCCGAACAGGTAAAGAAGCGGGAACAGGAATATCCACACGATGTCGACGAAGTGCCAGTAGAGGCCTGTCATCTCGATGGGCGAGAAGTAGGCAGCACTGAAGTCACCGCGCCACGAGCGGATCGTCAGCCAGATCATCCAGCCGATCCCGAGGATCATGTGGAGCGCATGGATCCCGGTCATCGTGAAGTAGAACGAGAAGAACAGGTGCACCTGGTTGGCCATGGGCCCGTCGTACTGGAAGTACTTGCCCGGCACGTGGTGCTCGACCCACTTGTGCTCGTACTCGATTCCCTTGATCACGAGGAAGGCGCCACCGAAAACCATGGTGGCAATGAGCAACCCGACCAGCAGCTTCGTCTTGCTCATCTGCGCGGCGCGAACGGCCAACGCCATGGTCAGGCTCGAGAAGATCAGGATGATCGTGTTGATCGTGCCCATTTGCACGTCGAGGTGACTCGCACCTTCCGCGAACGCGTCGTGGAATAGATAGCGGCACACCGCGTACGCCGTGAGCACACCGCCAAAGAACATGACTTCGGTGAGCAGGAAGAGCCACATCCCGAGAGCTGCCGACTCGTTCTGCTGCGCCATGTCATCGAAATGGTGCTGCAGCGGGCCGTGATCGTTATCCATCTCCGGCATGCTGCCGGTGATGACCGCGGCCGTTACTGGGCCGTGACGCTGAGACATCGGTCAGCTCCTCGGCGCCGCCGGCGACGGCGGGGATTCAGGGCCTGCGCCCGGCGTGATCGCGACGTTCTCGATCGCCTTCGAGTAGTCGTACGGCTCCTCGGTTACCGTCGGCGTGGTCTCGAAGTTGTGCTGCGGTGGCGGCGAGGCCGTCGTCCACTCGAGTCCGGTCGCGTGCCACGGGTTCGGTCCGGCAATGGGACCGTAGCGGAGCGAATACACGAGGTAGATGATCGGAATCAGGTAGGCGATCCCGAGAATCGACGCACCAGCAGTCGAGAGCACGTTCAGCACCTGCCACTCATCCGGGTAGAAGTGGTAGCGCCGGGGCATGCCCATGTAGCCGAGCAGGAACTGCGGGAAGAACGTCAGGTTGAACCCGATAAACAGCAGGCCAGCCGACAGGCGTCCCCAGAACTCCGAGTACATCCGCCCCGTCATCTTCGGCCACCAGAAGTGAACGGCGGCGAGATACCCCATGACCGCGCCGCCCACCATGATGTAGTGGAAGTGCGCGACGATGAAGTAGCTGTCGTGCAGATGCACGTCGGTGGCCAGCGTGCCGAGGTAGAGCCCCGTGAGGCCACCGACCGTGAACAGCCCGAGGAACCCGAACGCGTAAAGCATCGGGGTCTCGAAGCTGATTGAGCCGCGCCAGAGCGTCGCCAACCAGTTGAAGACCTTCACGGCCGAGGGCACCGCCACGAGCATCGAGAGCACGGAAAACACCATGCTCACGTAGGCCGACTGGCCCGACACGAACATGTGGTGGCCCCAGACCAGGAACCCCACGACCGCGATCGCCAAGCTCGACGCAGCGATGAACGCGTAGCCGAAGATCCGCTTGCGGGAGAAGCAGGCGATGACCTCGCTCATCACACCCATCGACGGCAGGATCATGATGTACACGGCCGGGTGCGAATAGAACCAGAACAAGTGCTGATACAGGATCGGATCGCCACCGAGCGCCGGATCAAAGATCCCGACCCCCAGGAGCCGTTCCACCGCGATCAGGAAGATGGCAATCGCTACAACCGGCGTGCCCAGGATCATGATGATGCTGGCGGCGTAGTGTGCCCATACGAACAGGGGCAACCGCATCCAGGTGAGACCGGGCGCGCGCATCTTGTGGATCGAAACGATGAAGTTCAGACCCGTAAAGATCGACGAGAACCCGTTGATGAAGACGCCTATGGCCGTCAGGGCAACTGCAGAGTTCGAGTAGGTACTGCTGTAGGGCGTGTAGAACGTCCACCCGGTGTCCACGCCGCCGGCAATGATCGCGGCAAGCGTGAAGATGCCGCCAATCGTGTAGATGTACCAACTCGCCAGGTTGATCCGCGGGAACGCGAGATCCTTCGCCCCGATCATCATCGGCAGGAAGAAGTTGCCGAATACAGCCGGTATCGATGGGATCAGGAAGAAGAACACCATGACCACGCCATGCAGCGTGAAGACACGGTTGTAGACCTCCGAGCTCATCAGATCGCCCGTCGGAGTCATCAACTCCATGCGGATGATCGCCGCGAAAAGGCCTCCAATCGCGAAGAACCCGGTGATCGACAGCAGGTAGAGAATCGCGATGCGCTTGTGGTCGACCGTCAGGAGCCACGATTTCAGCCCGTAGGCCACGTTCAGGTAGTGCTCCCGCGGCACGTCCCCTTCGTAGCGACCGCGATTGCGCCGGCGTGGTGCTGCCTGTTCACTCACTGTCCCGCCTCCCCGGCCGCCGCGGCGCCGGTTGCGCCGGCCGCAGCCGGATCTCCAAGCGAACGAATGTAGGCGACGAGTTGCAAGACACCTTCCTCTGAAATCTGGCCGCGATAGGTCGGCATGATTGCGTCGTAGCCGGCAACGATATTGGTCGCCGGCTCGAGAATTGACTCGCGCAGGTACGACTCGTCAGCGGTCACTGAGCCGCCGCCAGCCAACGAGACTTCGGAGTTGTAGACCCCGGTGAGGGATGGGCCTCGTGCGCCTGCCTGGTCGCCATGACAAGTTGCGCATCCGAGTTGCCCGAAAAGGCGCTCGCCAGCGTCAGTTAGCGATTCCCCTGCCCCCCCACCGCCAAGCCACACCTGATACTCGTTGGGCTCCATCACGATGATGCTGCCCCCCATCCCGGCGTGCTCGGTGCCGCAGTACTCGGTGCAGAAGAGGTGGAAGGTGCCTGTCTTCGTCGCCTCGAACCACATCGTGGTGTAGCGCCCCGGCAGGACGTCCTGCTTCACCCGGAACGCTGGCACCGAGAAACTGTGGATCACATCCTCTGACGTCATGGTCAGCTTGATCGGCTGGCCGACCGGGATGTGGAGCTCGTTGATCTCGCGCGGACCTTCCTGATGCTGAATCTTCCACATCCACTGCTTGCCCACCACGAAGATCTCGAGCGGCTCGATCGGTGGGGTCCGCATGCGGAAGAACAGGTCGGTTCCCCACACGAAAAACGACATCACGATGAGCAGCGGGATGACGGTCCAGACCAGCTCCAGCGCGGTGCTGCCATGAATCTGCGGCGGCGGGCCGTCGCCGGGCTTGCGGCGATACAGCACCGCGAGAACCGCGAGCGCAACAGCGATACCGACGGCGAAGAACACCGAGATGGCGGTGATATAGGCGAAGAGCAGATCAAGCTCGCCGGAGACCGTCGAAGCGCTCGGCGGTAGAAGCGGCGGCAGCTGTGAGCCGTTCACTTGGCCCCTCCAGCAAGAGCTTCGGGCTCCACCCGCTCGCGACGCAGGCTGAGTCCAATGAAACCAAAGAGCATGAGAACCGTGAGAACACCGGCGGTGCGGAGGGCGGCCCAGATTGCGAAGCCGTACTTCCCACTCACCGGGTCGTACCGGTAGCAGAGCAACTTCACCTGATCGACCAGGGTGCCAATCGCGCCGTTGGACGCCTCGACCAGGCCCAGGCGCAGATCCCGTGCCGGGTACTCAATGCCGTAGTAGTAGCGGGAGAGCTCGCCGTCAGGGGTCGCTACCATGATGGCGGCGCCGTGGGCGTACTCGTCAGCGATCTCGTCGTACACGTATCGGAAGCCGACGACTTCGGCGAGTTCGTCGATTGCCGCCTGGTCACCGGTCAGAGTGTGCCAGCCATCGGCCACGGCCTGGTCAGTGCGCCCGAGACGCGCGAGGTACTCGATCTTCTTCCCCGCTGCGATCTCGTGGCTCTCGGTCGCATCGATACTGACCGTGACGATCTGGAAGTCATGACCCGGATCGAGACCCAGAATCCGAAGATTCGAGATCAGGCCTTCGGTCGAAACGCCGCACAGCATGGGGCATTCGTAGTAGACCAGCGACAGAATCACGGGACGATCTGTGAAGTAGTCACCGAGTCGTACCGTCTCTCCGGTCTCGTCGACGAACTGCAGGTCCATCGGCAACTGCGAACCGAGATTCTGGTCAATACCCACGCGAGCCGCGAGCTCCTGCGGGTCCATGTTCTGAGCATAGGCGGCCGTCGTGAGGAGAAGAGCCGATGCTGTGATCAGAAACTTCTTCATTCCTGCACCTCCGCGGCGCCCCGATACGGCAGGCCACGTTCTGTGAGCAATTCCATCGCGCGCTCCACCGGAATACGCGCAACGCCACCCTGTCGGTCGACCCAGGTATAGGTCGAGGCCTGCATCTCACGCAGCGCATCCAGCCGGGCGCGAACTTCGTTGGGCGTGTTCTCGAGACGTGGTTCAGGCGCCGTAATGTCGGTTTCGATGAGCGGTGACGGCGCAGCCTGACTGCCCGCCACACGGGCATCCAGAACGTCCCACATGAGCGCCATCGCAACGGCAGCCGCCGCAGTCACCACCACGAACACCACGAGTCCCCAGAACAGCGTCTTGATGCTCAGGTCGCTCTGCTCATGACCGCGCTCGAGAGACTCGGCCGAGATCTCGTGCTGCTTGGGAGCGCTCATGCGTGCACCTCGTGGGCCTTCAACGCTTCGTCGATGCGAGGATCATTGGCCGGCAACAGGGGCCAGCTCCCCAGACGATGGAAGAAGAAGGCGAGCCACAGCCCGCCGATCGCGAGCGGCGCCGTGATGTCCATCCAGTGCAGCTGAAACTCGCCGGGCGAAAACGCCGGAGCGATGAGCCAGAAGATGTCGACAAACCGGAGCACCAGAATCCAGACCGCGATGCGCATCAGCGCCGACGGCGCCTGCTTGCGGCGACGGGCCAAGAGCAGAAGGAATGACAGCGCGAAGTGGAAGGCAATCAAGACTGGGGCGAAGAACTCCCAGCCGCCTGCGCTGCGGTTGAGATACCAGCTGATCTCCTCCGGCAGGTTGCCCGACCAGATGATCAAGTACTGCGAGAAGCTCATGTAGGCCCAGAGCATCACGAACGCCAGCGACAGGTTGCCGAGGTCGTGGAAGTGCCCCGTCTTCACCACGCCCGCCAGGGGTTCACGCTCTGAAAGCTTGCTGAGCAGGATGATCGAAAACGCGAGTGTTGTAAGCCCCTGGCCCACGACGAAAAGCATGCCGTAGATCGTCGAGAACCAGTGCGGCTCCAGAGTCATACCCCAATCGATGGTCGCGAAGCTCACCGTCATCGCATAGATCGGCAAGCCCGCTCCGGACAGGAGCTGAATCCGACGCGTGAGATTTGGCCGTGGCTCGTTGCCCTCGTCCTGCTGGCCGGACCAACGCACGATCAACTGCGTGAAGAGAATCCAGATGGCGAAATAGATGGCGGCCCGAGTCAGAAAGAACGGCACGTTCAGGAACGGGGCCTTGTGCTGGAGCAATGCGTCCGCCGCGACGTGAGCTTCGTCGGCCCATTCGTAGAGGTCGTGAAGACCCAGGACCACCGGCAAGAACAAGAGCGCCATGAGGGGCGTGGTGCCCGCGGCCGACTCCAGGATGCGGCGAATCACGAATCCCCAGGCTCCGCCTGTCATGTTGTGCAGACAGACGAAACCGAATGCGCCGAGCGGGAAGGCAATCCAGTAGAGGAAGCCCACCAGCCACGACTGGTAGAACTGCTGTGGATCGAGGAACCACCCAACGAGCGAAAGAGCGAGCGCAGCCAAACCAACCAAGAGGGCGCGCTGCTTCAAGGCTCCGAAGCGAACGGGATCGGCCGCGTTCATCGTTGCGCTCCGAGAAGTTCGAGGTCTTCAGGGGCCAGGTCGGCCTCGTTGGCGTTCTGCGACAGCTGCAGTGCCCGGATGTAGGCCGCGATGGCCCAGCGATCCTCCGCCGGCACCTGGGACGCGTAGCTCGACATCGCTCCGAAACCGTTCGTCATGACGTCGAAGAAGTAGCCTGGCGGCGCGGCGCGCAGACGATCGACGTGCAATGAACTCGGTCGCCGGAAGCCGCGCTGCACGACGATGCCGGCACCCGTGCCCAGCTGGTCGTGGCATGGAGTGCAGAAGATCTGGTAACGCTCCTGCCCCCTGGCCATGATCTCCGCCGTGATCTCGAATGGGAACTCGGTGGCAGGTTGCCCGGCCACGGTTCCGCGATACAGGTGGTCATCCTCGAACAACTGGCCGCGTGCGACGGTGCCTTCGATCGGTTGGCGCGAGGCCATTCCATCTTCGAAGAGACCGCTTGCCTCTAGCGGTTCGTAACGGTCCTGATTCGCCATCTCCTGGGCGTAACAGCCGCTGAGAGCCAGCACGAGCGCCGCGCCTGCGGCGAAGCGAATACCCAACGACGTCCTCTTCCTAGTAGTCAACGTCGTACACCCCGACTGCGTTGTCGAGGCCCTCCAGGAAGGCTCGCGTGGCCTGACGATCGAACTTGTTGTCCACCGATTCGATCACCAGGAAGAACCGGTTGCTGCTCGCAAGTTTGAAGCGCTGGACATTGAAGACGGGGTGGTACGGCTGCGGCAACTTGTTCCAGCCGAGCATTCCAAAGACCGCCGCGAACACCGCCAGCAAGATCGTCATCTCGAACGTGACCGGGATGAAAGCGGGCCATGAAAGGTAGGGCCGGCCGCCGATGTTGAGCGGATAGTCGATCGCGGACGTCCAGTACTGCAGGAAGAAACCGCTCATCGCTCCGATGAACCCACCGATGAACACCGTCTTGGCGATCCAGCCCTTACCCTCGTAGCCGATGGCCTCGGTCAGGCCGTGGATGGGAGCGGGCGAGAACGCATCGATGTTCTTGAACCCGGCATCGCGAGTCTGCTCGCAGCCCGCGAGCAAATCGTCGGTGGAGGCGAACTCGACCATCAGGCCGTAGACGTCATGTACGTCACTCATCGTCGCCTCCCTTCTTACCGGCGCCGCCGGGCACGAGAGTGCGCATCTCGAAGATCGAGATCAGCGGCAGCACGCGAAGGAACAGGAACATGAGTGTCAGGAAAAGCCCGATCGTGCCGATATACGTCGCCCAGTCCCAACGAGTGGCCGCGTACTCGCCCCAGGAGGAAGGCAGGAAGTCCTTCGACAGACTCGTCACGACGATCAGGTAGCGCTCGAGCCACATGCCGACGTTGACAACCATCGCGACACAGAACAACGCCGCGGTGCTCCGGCGGACCTGCGGGAACCACAGAACCTGCGGAATGACCACATTGACAGCTATGAGCGCCCAGAAGATGTGGGCGAAGGAGCCGAACAGGCGGTGCTCGATCATCGCCGTTTCGTACGTCGCGCCGGAATACCAGGCCATGAACGCTTCCATCGAGTACCCGTAGGCCACGATGAGTCCGGTGGCGAGCATGACCTTGGCCATGTTGCGCAGATGGCGCGCTGTGATGAAGTCGTGCAGGCCGTACATCCAGCGGATCGGAATGGCGAGCGTGAGCACCATCGCGAAACCGGCATAAATGGCGCCGGCGACGAAGTACGGCGGGAAGATCGTGGCGTGCCAGCCCGGGATGATCCCGATCGCGAAGTCGAACGACACGACCGTGTGCACGGAAACAACGAGCGGCGTCGCAAGACCTGCCAACAGAAGGTAGGCAACCTCGTACCGATACCAATGCACCGCCGAGCCGCGCCAACCCATCGACAGCAACCCGTAGACGAACTTTCCGGTCCGATTGGTAGCACGATCGCGCAGGGTGGCCAGATCAGGGATCAGCCCGATGAACCAGAAGAGCGCCGATGCGGTGGCGTAGGTGCTGATCGCGAAGACGTCCCATACCAACGGGCTGCGAAACTGAGGCCACATGCCGAAGGTGTTCGGGTAGGGAATCAACCAGTAGAAGAACCACGGGCGGCCCATGTGCAGCAGCGGGAACATGCCCGCGCAAGCGACTGCAAACAAGGTCATCGCCTCGGCGAAACGGTTGATCGACGTACGCCAGTCCTGGCGCAGCAGCAGCAGAATCGCTGAAATCAGCGTCCCCGCGTGCCCGATCCCGATCCACCAGACCAGGTTGATGATCGCGAAACCCCAGCCGACCGGATTGTTGATGCCCCAGACGCCGACGCCCTCCCACAGCAGCCAGACGGCGCTCACGAGGAACAACTGCATCAGGGCGAAGCCAATGCCGAACCCGACCCACCAGAACTTCGGCTGCCGGCCTGTATCGACGATCGACGCGATCTTCTCGGTGATCGAACCGTAGTCGTGCCCCGGCTCGATGACCGGATCCGGTTTCAACACGCCTTGAGGCTCAGTCATGCTCGACCTCGGAGTCCGAGCGCTCGACCGGCGGGTTCAAGGTCGTGTTCGCGTTGCGGAGACGCGCCATGTAGTTGGTCCGCGGCCGCGTTCCGAGTTCCTCGAGGAGTCCGTAGTGCAACGGCTCCTCGCGAGCGGCCGCAATGGCGCTGTCCGGGTCGTTGAGGTCGCCGAACGTGATCGCCTGCGCCGGGCATGCCTGCTGGCAGGCGGTAACGACATCGCCGTCGACCATCTCGCGACCATCAACCTTGGCATCCTGTCGGGCCACGTTGATGCGCTGCACACAGTAAGTGCACTTCTCCATGACCCCGCGTGACCTGACGGTCACGTCCGGGTTGTGAAGCAACTTCATCATCGGCGCGTCGTCGTAGTCGGTGTAGTCCAGGAAATTGAACCGGCGCACCTTGTACGGGCAGTTGTTGGCGCAGTACCGCGTGCCAACGCAACGGTTGTAAACCATCTCGTTGAGGCCTTCGCTGCCGTGCACCGTGGCTGCCACCGGGCACACGACTTCGCACGGAGCGTTGTCGCAGTGCATGCACGCGACGGGCTGGAAGACCGTTTCTGGATTCTCGACACCGCCACTCCAGTAGCGATCGACGCGGATCCAATGCATCTCGCGTCCGTTCGCAACCTCGGTCTTGCCCACGACGGGAACGTTGTTTTCGGCCTGGCAGGCAGTGACACACCCGGTGCAGCCAATGCACACGTTCAGGTCGATCGACATGCCCCAGGAGTGCCCGTTGTACTCGTACGGCGGAAACAAGCTCTCTTCGGGACCCGGAACATGGGTGTGCGGATGCTGAATCCCGCCCGTCGACTCGAACTCGTGGAAATCCCCCACCCTGACGATGTCGCGCCCTTCCATGGAATGGTGCATCTGGGTGGAGGCGAGCTGATAGCGCCGCCCCGTCGGAGCAACGTCGAGACCCGTCGCAAACGCGAGTGCATCGCTGGTGCGCAGCGTGTAGGCGTTGAATCCGGTTCCAGTACCGACCCGGCCGGTACGAGTACGACCGTAGCCAAGCGGCAGCGTCACCGACTCATCCGGCTGGCCTGGCAGGACCCAGATTGGCGCCCGCACCGAACGGCCATCGTACGTCAGTTCCACGACGTCTTCGTTGGCAACCCCGAGACGTTCCGCCGTTGCGGGACTCACCAGGGCCGCATTGTCCCAGGTCAACTTGGTCAACGGCTTGGGCGTTTCCTGCAGCCAACCGTTGTTGGCGAATCGCCCGTCGTACACCGTCGGATCCACGCGGAAGATGACTTCCATCCCGCCAGAATTCACCGTGGCGCCGAGATCCCAACCGCCAACGAGTGCGGTAGGTCGTGCCGGGTACGCGGTGCCGGGAACCAGGCCGTCGTGGAGAATGCGTCGCCAAGCCTTGTCGAACGTCGGGCCGAGATCAACTTCGATTTCGCCGGCAGCCCAGCGGTCCCGCCACGCCGACTCGAGCACGGCGCGCCCTTCTGTCTCCGCAGCACCCGCCATGATCGCCGTCAGCTCAAGCGCGGTATGGCCGAGGTATAGCGGTTCGATGAGCGGCTGCACCAAAGTCACAGTGCCGTCGTAGGCGCGGGCATCGCCCCAGCTCTCGAGGAAATGATTCTCGGGAACGTGCCAGTGGCACAGCTCAGACGTTTCGTTGGCGTGCAGCCCCATGTGGACCCGGGTTCCAACGGCGTCCAGGGCGCCAGCAAAGTCGAGATCAGCCGGCGCATCGTAGACGGGGTTGCCGCCGATCACGACGAGCATGCCTACGGCGTCGGCCCGCATGTCCTCAACTAGAGCCTCGAGTGACGCGGCCTGCGATTGCGGTTGCGGCGCGACCGGCTCGCTGTGGACTACGGTTTCGCCGACGTTGCCCAGGTGGGCGTTGATGGCATGCGCCAGCGCGTGCACGGCCGGGGGCTGCCCCTCTCCGGGCACAACCAGCGAAGTACCCGCGTGAGCTCGCAGATCCGCTGTGAGGGCATCCACGACTTCTGCATCCACGCCGTCCGGGAGCTGCCCGGAACCTTCGAGGCCCGCCACGCCGAGGCTGGCAGCGACCACGCGAGCCACGGCTTCCACGTCGGAGGCGCGAACACGCCATCGGTGGTCGGCCGAAGCGCCGGTAATCGTGGGCGTGGACTCAACCGAATAGAGCCGTGCCATGTTCCGATCGTCGTCGCGAACACGCCGACGATCGGCAAAGTCACGCGTATAACGGATGCTACCCGGCAGATCGGCGTAGATATCCGCATCCAGGCTGAGCACCACGCTGGCGCGCGAGAAGTCGTAGCGAGTGTCGACTGGCTCGCCAAAGGCTGCGACGGCGCCCGCACGCACCGCATCGCGGTTGATCGGTTCCCACTGATGCCACTGGGCGCCAGGGAGCCGGGCCTGGACAGCTTCGATCAGATCGATCTGCGTCGGTGAAGTGACGGTCTGAGTCAGGATCCTCAGACGTGAACCGTTGCCCGACGCTTCGAGCGTGGCGAGTTCGGTGCCGAGCGCGGCGATGAACCCTTCCCAGGTAGCGATCCGCCCGTTGTTGAGCACCACCTGCGATCGGTCCGGGTCGTACAGGTCGAGAATCGAAGCCTGCAGGTACGAGTTACTCGACCCAAGGCTCGCCGGATGCTCCGGATTGCCCTCGAGCTTGGTGGGCCGCCCCATGTGACTTTCGGCAAGCGCGCCGATTGCGTATCCGCCGAGCGAAAAGCCGGTGGCGTAGTAGAGCGGACGCCCTGGAATCATGTTCTCGGGCTGGCGCACGTACGGGACGATTTTCTCTACGGCCTGGCCGTTGCAAGCAGTGGCGCCTGCAAGCGCGATGGACGCGCCCATGAGCTGAAGGAAACGACGCCGACTCACCGGATCGTTCATCTCGGAGGCCTGCTCGGGGAACTCCCGGTGCAGGTACTCCACAAACTCAGGCGTCTCTGCCAGCTCGTCGAGGCTGCGCCAGTACTGCTTGCCCTGCGCACGGGCGAGCTTGTCCTGGAGTTCGGTCAACTCGACGGAGTGCAGCCGTTGATGCGTCATCGGTGGCACGTCGAGCAGGAAAGAAGGTTTTCGATGTCGTACTGCTCAACCAGATGACGACCCAACTCCAGCTGGTTCGGCGGCGTTTCCCAGTCCATGTTGAAGACCTCGTCGCGCGGACGAACGAACTTCTCGGGTTGCCGGTGACAGTCGAGACACCACTCCATGTAGAGCGAGTTCTCTTTCCACATGAGCGGCATCTCATCGACCTGCCCGTGGCACGTGCTGCAACCGACGCCCTTGGCGACGTGAACGGAGTGATTGAAGTAAACGAAGTCCGCCAGATCGTGGACGCGGACCCATTCCAGGGAGTCGCCTGTGCGAAAGCTCTCGCGCACCGGCTCCAGCATCGGGCTGTCGACCCAGATCTGCGAGTGACAGTTCATGCACGTGGCAGTCGGAGGAATTCCCGCAAAGGAACTTTCCTCCACGCCGGTGTGGCAGTAGCGACAGTCCAGGCCCAGCCCTTCCACGTGGTGCTTGTGGCTGAACGGAACTTCCTGGCGGACGGCGACACCCACACCCGTGGCAACCGAAGAACGCGCGAAGATACCGGCCGCGAAAGCGAGCGCAGCGGCAGCGAACACGGCGCCAAAAATGCTCAACCGCGCGAGTGTGTTCGTACTCGGATGGAAGATCTGAGACATGGGGACGGCCCGAATCAATCCGTGCGCGCCGCGTCGCGGGGGGTGTCCGGGGGCGCGCTGCTTAGGTGATTACCTGACTCTGTACTCCCATTTGATAACCCGCATCAGGAGGCCGCGCTAGCCACTTTCTACCAGGCAATTCCGTAGTCTTCGCCGTGGTGGCTGGAACCGCCCCAGAACGTGCCATTTTCCCAATCGAAGAAGACCGCATTGATTGGTCCGGACGTCCGCTGCGAGTCCCGGATCGAGTAGCCCATCGCCGCCAGTTCGGCACGCACCCAGGGGGGCGTCGCCGCCTGAACGAGGAGACGCCCGGGCACCGAAACATGCTCGCCGAAAGACCCGCGCATCTGAGAGCTATTGATGTTTGCCGCCTCCACAGCCTCCTGGACGTTCATGTCCCACTCGACCATGTTGAGGAAGAACTGGATCAGGTTCTGATCCTGGGCGTCACCACCCTGCACTGCGAACGACAGGTACGGGCGGCCGTCCTTCAGAGCCAGTCCAGGCGTGAGCGTGGCGCGCGGACGCTTGCCGGGGGCCACCACGTTGTACGGGTTCTCCGCCGGATCGAGCACGAAGCTCTGCATGCGTTGACTCATCCCGATGCCGGTGTGCCCGGCGATCGCCGCCGGAATCCAACCGCCGCTCGGGGTAATCGAAACGACCCAGCCGTCGGCGTCGACGGCCTGGATCGACGTCGTGCCCGCGTGGAAGTCGTCGTCGAACTGGTTCATCGCTGCCGACCCCTCGGCCGCGTCGAGAGTCTGCTCCCCCCAGCCTTCGAGGTAGTGCAGGAACGGATTCTCCTCGCCCTGGAACGGATAGGGGTCGCCGGGACCGGCGCCCTCATCGTTCTGATCCCAGTCGATCTGCGCAACACGTGAAGCCGCATATTCCTTCGAGAGCAGACCCTGGATCGGCTCTGCCGGTGGGAAGTAGGGATCGCCGTAGTAGAAGTCGCGATCCGCGAAGGCCAGGTTCATCACCTGGTAGAGCGTATGGATGTAGCGGGAGCTGTTGTAGCCCATGCTGGCCACGTCGAGTTGCTCGAGCATGTTGAGCGCCTGGAGCATCACCGGCCCCTGTACCCAGTGGGTCAGCTTGTAGACCTCGATGCCCTTGTAAGTCGTCATCACCGGCTCTTCGACGTGGACCTCCCAGTTCGCCAGGTCCTCCATCGTGTGCAGGCCGCCCATCTCCTGAGAGCCGCGCACGAACTCTTCGGCAATATCGCCGCGATAGAAGCGGTCGTAGGCCGCCCGAATCGCCTCGGCGCGTGAAGCGCCACCGACCAGCGCTTCCTGTTCAGCCGTCACCATCTTCCGGAGCGTCGCGGCGAGATCAGGCTGCCGGAACATCTCACCGGCGTGCGGCGCCTCATGATCCTCGCCGAGATGAGGTAGGAACACCTCCTTCGAGTAGGGCCACTCCTTTGATCCGTTCCTTCTCGCGCTCTATGCCACGCACGGCCTGAGCTTCAATCGGATAGCCGTCGGCCATCTCGATCGCCGGCGCCAGCACCTGCTCGAGGCTCATCGTGCCGTAGAGCTCGAGCATCACCAGGAGGCCACCCGGAGTTCCGGGAGTCACCGCGGCGTGTGGGCCGTAGGCCGGCGGATAGTCGAGGCCCTGATCCTTGAAGAACTCCGGTGTCGCCCCGGTTGGCGCCACGCCCAGCGCATTGATCCCCACCACCTTCTTGGCGTTCGGGTCGTAGATCAGAGCCTGTGTTTCACCGCCCCAGCTGAGCACGTCCCACATCGTGGACGTCGCCGCCAACATTGCGCACGCCGCATCCACGGCGTTGCCGCCCTGCTGGAAGATCATCGCCCCTGCCGTGGCGCCGAGCGGCTTGCCGGTGATCGCCACCCAGTGCCTGCCATGCAGCACGGGCTTGGCGGTCTGCTGCGCGCTGCTCGCCGCCGGAAGGATGAAACTGATGGACAAAGCAACGGCGAGGCAGCGCGAACGCAACGGCATCAAGACACTCCGTGGTGACGGGCGCGAAGAGGAGTTGCCCGCAGACTACTGGAACCACCGCCCGGTCGTCGAGGGTCACCGGTCGAGGATCGACGGCCTCCTGGGCGACACAAACTCGGCGCGATTGCCTTTGCTACCATGGCCGCAACGCGACCAGGATCGCCATGAACCAACAAGCACTGCCGACATTCCCGCGCGACGTGCGTTCGTGGCTGGTAATCGCGGTCGCCGCTCTGGCGACCACACTGGCGACGACTTATCCCATCTGGCTGGCGCCCGCGGACTTGATCAACGACACCGGCGACGTCCGCCTGAATACCTGGACCCTTTCATGGGTCACCCACTCGCTGACGCAGTCTCCCGGTGAGATTTGGGAAGCGAACATCTACTTCCCTCATAGCGAGACCCTGGCCCTGTCGGAGAACCTGATCGCGCTCGCGCCGATCGCGGCCCCGTTTGTTGCCGCGGGCGAGCCTGTTCTGGGCTACAACGTCGCCCTGTTCTTCAGCATTGCGGCGTTCTTCATCACGACCTGCCTCTTCGTTCGTCACCTTGCCGGAAGCACCATCCTCGGTGTTTTCGCGGCAACTGCGGCGACGTTCGCACCTTCGCGTCTGGATCATCTGCCGCAGCTCCAGTTACTCGCGAGCTACTGGATCCCGCTGTGTTTGTTTCTTGTGGCGAAGTACGCAGACACCGGCCGTGGCCGGTACGCCATCGCTGCCGCCGTCGCGCTGGCGGTGCAGTTCTGGACCGGGATCCAAATCACGATCATCTTCGCCCCGTTCATCGCAGTGTTTGGTCTCGCGCTCCTGTTGCGCGGGCGAGGTCCTTCGGCTGGCCGCGTCGCCATGCATACGCTAGTCGCCGGGCTGCTGTGCGTGGCACTGATCCTGCCAGCCGTCCGGCCGTATCTCCGAGCCTCGGAGGCCGGGATGGAGCGGACGTTGGAGGAAGCGAGAACCTTCTCGACACAACCGGTGAACTTCCTCTCGCCGTCCGAGCATCAGCGTGCTCCTCATATGCGGGCGCTCCGCAACTATCGGGGTACCGAAGCAAACCATGCCGCGGGCTTCGTCGTCTGGACGGTGGTGGCGTTCGGCGTGATCGCCCGATTGCGCCGACGAGGGTTCGCTAGGCGGCCCTCGACTGGATCCGCGCTCATGCTCGGCGCGCTGGGGCTCTACGTCGTGTCGGCGCTATCAGCGATGCTGTTCGGGCCGAACCCGGTCACCGGTACGCTCTTTCACTTGCAACCGGCCAGCCTACTGTTCGTGTCATTCATAGCCTGGTGTCTGCTGGGCGCCCGCCGCGACAACGACGATGGCATGTTCCGCCTTTGCCTGGCGCTCGCTGGCGTAGCCTTCTTGGTTTCCCACGGGCCTGACGTGCGTGCCTGGGGGTCCGAGCTCGGTACGGGGCCGTTCCAATACCTGTTCGAGTTGAAGCCCTTCAGGAGCATCAGGGCAGTCGGTCGATTCGGCATGGTCACCAGCTTCTTCCTTGCGTGCGCCGCCGCACTCGCCGTTGCGTCGTCTGCCCAGGCGCCCTCGCGGCGACGGCTGGTCGGCGTGACGCTGGCGCTCGCCGTCGCAGGAGAACTATGGGTTGCGCCGATCACAGCGTACGACGCCTACGCCGACGATCATCCCGTGTACGACGAACTTGCTCTACTCCCCGGAACCGGGCCGATAGCCCATGTGCCGATCATGGCGCCGCCCTTCCCCGCGGCGTCGACGCAGTACCTGCTGGGAGCGACCCGACACTGGCGTCCCATGGTGAATGGGTATTCGGGCTTCATTCCGCCCACGTACGTCACCTGATGACCTTGCCTCCGCTCAGTGCGCGATTTGTCGACTACTTGGAGATCCACGCGCCGGTCGAATACATCGTCCTGCATCACGACCTCCTGCCGAGCGACTCACTCGAGGCAGCGCGGGCGGCAGCAACCAACGACCCTCGCCTGCGACTCCTCCGAGACCTGGACGGCGCCAGCATCTTCCGAGTCGTGCCGCACCCCGAAAACCGCCGGCTGGTCCAGCGAACCTACTCGTGGCCGCAGGCGCGTGGTGGCGTGCAACTGGAGCTCCGCCGAACCCGCAATCAGGCTGCCGAAGTTGAAGTGGGCTGGGGACTATCGCCCGCACGCCGCATAGCACTTCCTCGCCGGTGGACCGCGTTCGATATCCCGCCGCCCGCCGACGCGGATCGAGCGGCCGCCGGATCGGCTCAACTGTGGATTCGGACCGCAGCTCCGGACGTCCATACGGCGCCGCTCGGCACCACAGAAGTGCCGTTGTCTGCCGAGATTCTCGTTGACGCACAGTGGCGTCGCATGGCGATCGCGATCGATGACGCCTGGGTCAGCGAACACACCGCGAGAGTTGGATTGCTCGTCGCGATCTTCGGGCGCGACGGTCGCAACGTCACGGCGGCCAGACGGTTCGGAACCACCCTCGCAGACATCGCAGCGTTCGAAGGCATGGTGCGTGAGGCGGCCGAGGGCGCTGTGGTCGCAATCGCAGCAACAGGCCTGACCAGGGTCGACTCCGGTATCAGTAGGAGGCTGGCGGAGGTCGCCGAGCTTATTGGCGTAGACACGACCGTTCCGCTGGCGCTTGACCGACACACGATCCTGGGGGTCCGCGGAGCCGTTCCGGGCACCGCGATGCAACGTGCAAGTGACGAGAGAGCGGCCCTCAGAGCCGGCCCACCCGCACGCCGTCTCCCCGAGTTCCAGGTCCGAGTACCGCGCTAGTCGATCTCGACCACCATCTCGATCTCGACGGCCAGGTTGCGCGGCAACGACACCATACCTACCGCCGCTCTGGCGTGCTTGCCGCGCTCACCGAAGATCTCGACCAGCAGGTCCGATGCACCGTTGATGACTTCGGGGTGCTGGGTGAAACCAGCCGGGGCGTTGACCATGCCGAAGACGCGGACGATGCGCTTGACGCGCGAGAGGTCGCCGATCTCCGCCTTCAACGACGACAGCATGGCAATCGCCACCAGTCGCGCGGCGTCGTATCCCTCTTCGATGGTCAGATCGACGGGCACCTGACCAGTGACGAATCCTGATCCGTCCAACTTGGTCGGGCCGTGCCCGGCGACGAAGACCAGGTTGCCCGTCTGGACCGTGCGGACATAGTTCGCCACGGGCGGCGGCGGCTCGTAGAGCTCGATGCCGAGTTCGGCCAGCCGGCCTTCAGGGTCGTAGTCCTGCGCGGGCAGTGCTTCGGCGGTGCCGGGCACGATGTACTCGATGGCGGTCACGCCGACCAGCATCGCTCCGGCACCAAGGACTACTGCCCCTACGATCTTCGCGTACGTCTGCATTCGGTTCACTCCCACGTTGTCTACTCCTCGCGCGGCAGGACGATGCCGCCCATGCCGAGTCCGTTCACCAGATCGTTGACGGCGCCGACCCCCGCTTCGAAATCGGTCACGTCTGCTGCCAGGGCATCCCACTCTGCGCGGAGATCGGCGAGTCGCTCGCGCGAGCCAGCGGTAACGGGCGGCGCGGTGCCGTCAACGGCGCCTGCCAGCGCGATCACCTGCGACAGGAGCTTGTTCTCGAAGTTGATGATGTCCTGGAAGTTCTGAGTGCGTCGGGCCACGATTTCCGCATCCCACGCCTCGATCCGATCGGCCAATTCGGTGGCCGTCGAGACCAGATCCTCGCTGCCTTCGACGTCTTCGGCACGTGAGGCCAGGGCCCCGAGCTGCACGCGGACTGCATCCCAGCGATTGACGGAACCCGTCACGCTGGCAAGCAGGTCATGGACGTCCACCATGAACTCGTCTTGCGCCATGTAGTCGGAAGCGCCAGCAGCCCGCCATGGTGCGGCGGCGAGTGTCAGCGGTTGTGTCTGCACTTCATCGCCCACCGTGAGCTCAACGGTGTAGTTGCCGGGCGTTACCTGCCGCCCCCCGAAGCTACCGAACACCATGATGTTCTCGACCGACTCGATTCCCGTGTGGCGGAAATCCCAGGCCACACGGTTGAGCCCTGGCTGCGTCTGCAGCGTGTCGGCTCCGTCCAGATCCTGATCCGTCGACATCGTTCGCACCGTGGCGCCATCCGCAGCCAGGATCCGCAGAGTCACGACGGGAGTCTCAGCAGTCTCGTCGGCGGCGTCGGCGGCGTCGATCGTCGGCTCAGGCAGGTGGAAGTAGAGCTGCGCGCCGGCCGGCGGGTTCTGTCCTGGGAAGCTCCCTGCGCCGGGGCCCGGCCCGGGGCCGAAGCCGCCGCTCCAGGTCACCATCACCGTCTCCCGCGGCGCCACGAGGGTTGCCGAGGAATCCATCGAATCCGCCAGGGCGCGCACCGGACTCAGGTCGTCGAGGATCCAGAAAGCTCGCCCCTGCGTGGCCGCGATCAGATCGCCCGTGGGATGCACCATCAGGTCCGTGATCGGCACGATCGGCAGGTTGCGCTGCCAGGCGTGCCACTGGTCGCCGGCGTCGAACGATATGTACAGGCCATTCTCGGTTCCCGCATAGAGCAGCCCGGCTCGCTCCGGGTCCTCGCGAATCACGCGAGCCCAGTGCTCACCATCGATTCCGTCCACGATGCGAGTCCACGATTCACCGAAGTCCGTGGTGCGGAAGAAGTGCGGCGTCAGATCATTGAACTTGTATCGGGTCACGGCGACGTACGCGGTGCCAGGGTCATGCGGCGACGCCTCGACGGCGTTGATCAGAGCCTCACCCGGCGAGTCACCACCCCGGCCGATCTGCTGCACCGCCTCCGGCGTCACATCGCTCCAGGTCGCACCATTGTCGCGACTGAGCTGCACCAGCCCGTCGTCGGTGCCGACCCACAACACGCCAGCCTGAGCGGATGACTCCGCCACGTACATGATCGTGTTGTAGACCTCTCCGCCGGCGTTCTCGTTGGTGAATGGCCCACCGCCGATCTGCTGCTTTTCCTCGTCGTTGCGCGTCAGGTCCGGTGAGATCGGCTGCCAGGACTGGCCGCGGTCGTCGGTGCGGAAGAGCACATTGCCGGCCTGATAGATGACGCCGTCAGCGTTGGGAGACCCGACAACCGGGTTGTTCCAGTTGAACCGAAACTTCTGATCGATCGGGTTCACGCCAAGCCCGAGCTGAGGGTACGGACGGATCGGCTTACGTTCTCCGCTCTCGCGGTCCCACACGTCGATATCACCCTGGATACAGGTGCCGTAGACGAAGCGTGGCTCGCGCGGGTTGTCGAAGGCGAGGTACGCGCTCTCGCAACCCGAGACGTCGTAGAAGTCCTTCCAGCCGATCACGCCTGACGCCGCACTGGCGATCCCGATCGCCGAGTTGTCCTGCTGCCCGCCGTACACGTGATAGGGGAACTGCTCGTCCGCAATCACCCTGTAGAACTGCGCCGTCGGCTGGTTCTGCTGCGTCGACCAGCTCGCGCCAGCATTGAAGCTCACGTTGGCGCCACCATCGTTGGCGTTGATCATGATCTGGTTGTCGTTCGGGTTGACCCACAGATCGTGGTTGTCGCCGTGCGGCACGCCTACAAACTGGAACGTGCGCCCGCCATCGATGGACCGCATGAACGGTGCGTTGAGCACCACCACGGTGTTCTCGTCCTGGGGGTCGGCGTACACCTCCATGTAGTACCAGGAGCGCGTCTGGATGTTGCGGTCGTCGCTGAGATGCGACCAGCTCGCACCGGCGTCATCCGAGCGGTAGAGCCCACCCGTGCCGTACTCGGCCTCGACGATGGCGTAGACCCGGTCAGGATTGGCTCGAGAGACGTCAACGCTGATCTTGCCCATCGTCTCGGGCAGACCAGCGCTGAGTTCCGTCCAGGTATCGCCCCCATCCTTGGATTTCCAGATTCCACTTCCCGGGCCGCCAGACTCCACGATCCACGGACGCCGGATGTGTTCCCAGTAGGCCGCATAGAGGATGCGCGGGTTGGTCATGTCCATCGAGATGTCGGCCGCGCCTGCGCGGTCGGACACATAGTGGATTTTCTCCCACGTCGTGCCTCCGTCGCTCGAGCGGTAGATACCGCGGTCCTCGGTCCAGCCATGGGTTGCACCTTGAGCGGCGACGTACACCAGGTCCGGATTGGTCGGGTGCACACGAATGCGCGAGATCACACGGGTCTCGGCAAGTCCCATGTGCGTCCAGGTCTCCCCGGCATCGGTGGACTTGTAGACGCCGTCGCCATGAGTGGTCATCACACCACGCACCGCGTGCTCGCCCATGCCCACGAAGATCACGTTCGGATCGGACTCGGCCACGGCGATCGCGCCGACGGAACCTGTCTTGAAGAAACCGTCCGAGACGTTGGTCCAGCTCGTGCCAGCGTCACGCGTCTTCCATAGCCCACCGCCGGTGCTGCCGAAGTAGTAGGTCTGCGGATCCTGCACCACTCCAGCCACCGCAACGGATCGGCCGCCACGTGTCGGGCCGATATTGCGCCACCGCATCGTGGAGAAATAGCTATCGGGATCGAAGTCTTCGGCCGCTTCCTGGGCGATCGGCGCGCCGGCCGGAATCAGCAGCGCGAGAACAGTCAGACAGAACAGACCGCGAGCAATGTGGCGCAGCAGGTAAGGCATCGTCTCTCCACGGACAATCGAGTCGGGCTAATGAGCCTGGTGAGGCTGCATTACCCCACTATTGCGGCCGGGATGCCAGCCGCCTACCCCTGGCGTGTCCGCGCGGGCTAGCTTGCCTTCGCGCCGCGCCATCCCAGGATCGCGATCATCCCGGGAGCGAAGGCGACGCACCAGGATGCGAAGTTGCGCCAGTAGAGTGGGCCGGGGTCATGCGGCCCGAGCCAGATACCCGAAATCATCCAGAACCCGATCCCCGAGAGCACAGCGGCAGCCAGGCCGCGGATCACGGATCGTGACCGACCCTCCGGCGACGGATCCGCCGCTTCTGCAATCTGCGCATAGGCCAGCCAGAGCCCCATCCAGGCGACCAGCATTGCCAGGGATCCGACGAAGGGGTACAGCCCGTAGAAAACCACCGCGGCAAAAACGCCCACGAGCAGACTCACGATTCCCCAGCGCCACACTCGAGTGCCGCCGACCAACCAGGCGAGAGTCAGTCCGAGAAGGCCCAGCACGATTCCGCCATGCGCCAACCCGTAGATCGCACGATGCTCGGGGAGCGCCGCGGCCCAGAAGGCATCGGCAAAGGTGCTGACCGCGGCCATCACCAGAGTGCCGATCGCCACGTTCTTGAAGTCGGTCGACAGTGCGCTCATCCCTCTCCCCTTTGCCCCTGAACATCCCGCGCCAGACGCAGACCCAGACTCGGCCCAACATCGCCTGGCCGGTGTGTGTACCGCAGCGCGCAGCGCGCGCTGTCGGCACCGAACAACCAACTCCCGCCCCGGATGACGCGCAGCTCGGTGCCACACACGCCATTCGGGTCGGTGATGCTGGCCGCAGGGTACTCGCAGTGTTGATCCGAGGTCCACTCCCAAACGTTGCCGCTCATGTCGAAAAGACCGAAGTCGTTTGGCGCGAACGTGGCCACTGGCGTAGTTCGCTCGCGGAACTGACCCGTCGGCGAGCCGGCGAGCGGGTAGTTGCCATCGAAGTTGGCTTCGTCAGTTGTCAGCTCGCTACCACCACCAAAAGGGGTCGTCCGGCCGCCCCGGCAGGCGTACTCCCACTCGGCCTCCGTCGGCAAACGAAAATCAACGCCCTCCTCGGCTCCGATCCGGGCAATGAACCGATCGATGTCGATGGCGCTCACCTCTTCAACCGGGCAATTTGGACAATCGGCGAAACGGCTCGGGTTCACCCCCATCACCGCCGTCCACTGCGCCTGTGTGACTTCGGTCGTCGCGAGGTAGAAGTCGTTGCTGAGTACGACCTCGTGCTGCACTTCCTGTGTCTCGCGTCCAGCCTCATCCGTCGGGCTGCCCATCAAGAACGTGCCGGCGGAGAGTCTGACGAACTCCATCCCGAGGGTCTCGGCCGTCCAGCGCGCGGCGCCGGCGGGACGGCCCACACATGCCGCGCAGGTCAGCGCGATCAGGGCAGCTAGGTGCTTGCGGACCGCGCGCCGCGACTCACGGCGCGGCGAGCGGTCTGAAGCGAGCAAGATCTAGTGGATCAGGTGTAGCTCTGTCTGACGACGAATCGACCAACCGCGTTCGCCGTTGGCCATGACCTCCGCCTCTTCCTCCAGCGCCATGCGCACCGGTTGCCCATCCCATTCGGCAACAGGTGTCGTGACCTGGAGTTCGGTCGAGAACCACATGTTGGCCAGCACCGGCACGTCACCACGGCCGGGCACGCCCTCCTGGTAGTCCCAGAGGCCGATCAGCGGGCCGGCCCCGTGGCCGTGGTCACCGATCGGGTGCGTGTACATCGTGCCGTTGAGACCCTCGGCGCGCATCGTCTCGAGCGTGGAATAGAGCACTTCGTTGCCGGAACGGCCGGGTTCCATCTCCTCCAGCAGGATGTCCTGGAGGCGATTGGCGTTGGCCAGCGCGGCCTGCAGCCCCTCGGGCGCGCCGAACTCGCCTTCACGAAGCACGTAGGCCATGTGCTGGGTGTCGGTCGCCATGCCCATCACGTAGATGCCGAAGTCGGTATGCAGCACATCGCCGCGCTCGATTACCGGGTCCGAGCCGAGAGAGGCGGAATCGACCCCGCGACGCTGGACCGATACCGAGGGCTGGAACCAGGAGCCGAAGCCGAGATCATGAACTCGCTGGCGCATCCACCAGACCACATCCTGCGTCGTGGTCTCGCCCGGCGTGATGATCGCGCTCGAAAAAGCGGTACCGATGATCTGATGCACATAGGTCTGCATCTTCCGATACACGGGCGTCATCGCCGGAACACCTAGCGCCAGATAGTCGATCGCCAGTCGTGGGTTGCGCACGACGCGGTCCGAATAGTCGCCGAGGGCCTCGCTCATGGCCTCCCACTCCGCTGCGGTGAGCCCGTCCGCGAAATTGTGTTCGGTGGACGCGTTGATACCGATTACCTGCGGATCGCGTTCCTGGACCACCTGCGCCAGCAACTGCCACTGCTGCGCGCCCCAGAGTTCGGCCTGGACGCCAGCGCGCTCCGTGGCCCGCGGCGCGCGGTACGCCTCATAGAGCCCGCCCATCGAACCGCCGCCAAGAGCGAGGCGCTCGACACCCTCGCCCTCGCCGCGGTCAAAGAAAACGTAGATCGTGCGTCGACGCGCCGCAAAACTGGTGGCCGAAACCAAGGCGCGGAAGACGGGGTCCTCGTTGTACTCGCGCATCGGAACGACCCACATATCAACGCCCTGCTCGCGCATGACTTTCGGTAGGTTGACCGTCAACCGCTCCTCGAGCCACTGCTGCTGGATCGCGGCCTGCTCGCGCAACGTCCCGAATGGGCGATCGTGGCGGAATCCAGACTGCTGGGCGTTGGCAGGGACGACAGTGGCGAGGGTCGCAATAGCAACCAGTAGTGCGGCGGCACGGCGAACTGACATGGGCAGGGACTCCTGAGGGTGCGTGGCTGTCGCGTCTTGGTACATCGCCAGAAGGCGCGAAGCAAACAGCTCGGCCGCAGCAGGGCCCTCGTCTACTCGCTGCGCAGCGCGTCCACCGGATGCAGTCGCGCCGCACGACGCGCGGGAATCAAGGCTGCCGCACCGGCAACCAGAAGGAGAACTACTGCTGCGAGCAACATGGTGGTCGGGTCGCTCGCGCTGAGCTCGTACAACTGATTCTCGACTCCACGCACGGCGTAGTAGCTCGCAACCAATCCGATCGCCACGCCTACGCCCACGGTCCGCATTTCGCGCATGATCATTCGCGTCACATCACGGCCGCGCGCGCCCAGCGCCATTCTCACGCCGATCTCACGAGTGCGGCGCGCAACCGCCTGGGAGAGCATGCCGTAGAGCCCGATGCACGACAGCAAGAGCGCCACACCGCTCAGGCCAGCCGACAGAATGACGAAAGTCCTCTGCACCGCCACATTGCGACGCTGGAGATCGTCGTGAGCGCCCAGATCCTCAATCGACACGTCGGGATCAAGATCTCGGACGGCGGCTCGCACCAGCGGCGCCAACTCCGCAGCGCCGGTCGCCGAGCGGATCGCGAAACTCTGACGCGACAGCGATTCCAGCTGACTGTAGAGCAGATGTACGGCCGGCCAGGGATTGTCGCTCAAACTCTGGTACTTCACGCTCTCGACCGCTCCGATGATCTCGAAACGACGTACGTTGTCCCCCGACCCGAAAGTCAGTTCCCGTCCAACAGGGTTCAGCCCGCTCAGGAATTGGTCTATGAACTCCTCGTTCACAACCGCTACTTGAGCCGTCCCCGCCCCATCGGTGGCATCAAAGACGCGCCCCCGCGTGGTCGGAATTTCGAAAGTCGGCAGGAAACCCTGATCGATGATGTTGAGATAGACGCGAGCGCGGTCGCCCTCGTCAGGCTCGTAACCCTCGACATCGACGCTGGTACTCGACATCGTCCCGCTCACCGGCACATGCGTGGCCATCCCAACGCTTGTCGCGCCCGGTATCCGGCGCAGCTCGCGCGCCAGCTCTTCGTAGTACTCGGTCAGTGCCGCATCGCGGTAGCCGCTGATGCGCGGATCCATCGACAGGGTGAGTACCCGCTCGCCGTTGAAGCCTGTAGCTTCGTCGAGCAAACGCGCCAGCGAGCCGCTGAACAGACCGGCCACCACCAGCAGCGTGAGCGACAGCCCCACCTGAAGTACCAGGAGAAACCGGCCCAGCCCCACACGACTGCCGCCCACCTTCTGAGGCTCGTCCTTCAGGGCGGGCGTGAGGTCGAACCCGGTCGCACGGAGTGCGGGGACGATTCCGAATACGAGGCCGGTCATCACGGCCACGCCAATCGTGAAGCCAAGGACCCGCGCGTTGAGCGTCACGGCCAACACGCTGTCTTCGAGTTCAAGCACTGGCAGCAACAGGTCGCGCAATCCAACGGCCAGAACGATGCCCAGTCCCGCCCCGACGAAAGCCAACATCAGGCTTTCTGCCAGCAGCTGGCGCGCCACCCGACCGCGACTCGCACCGAGCGAGCGCCGCACCGCGATCTCCCGTCCGCGCGAACTGGCGCGCGCAACGAGCAGATTCGCGAGGTTCACGCAGGCGATCAACAACACCGTGACCACGACCGCCACAACGATCTTCAAGGGCCCGACGATCTCGCTACGCGCCTCTGTCATTCCCCGGCCGCCGGGCAGGGCCTTGAGATAGAGAGTGCTGTCGGTTGCCTCGACATCCTCCACGAGCCCGCCCAGAAACACCGCTTCCGTGGAGACGCGTACCTGTTCGAGAGATGTACCCGGCGCTCTGCGACCCAGTACGTGGAGCCACCAATAGTCGGCACGAGGCAACAGTTCACGGTCGCGCATGACCGGCGCCTGGTGAGCCAGCGGCACGGTGACGCGTGGGGAAGATCCCACCTGCAGCGCACCATGGAATCCGGGCGGGGTCACCCCGACAAGCGTGAACGGCGCACCGTTCAGAGTGATCTCCGCACCAACCGCTGTTTCCGCTCCGGCGAACCGCGTTTGCCAGTATGAATGCGAAATCACCACCGCCGGCGGCGCATCCGCGCGATCATCGTCGGCCGTAAGGAGCCGGCCACGGTGAGCCTGGACAGCGAGCATGTCGAAGTAGTTGCCGGCCACTACCTGGCCGCGACCCAGTTCGGCGGCTCCGTCGACCCCGATATTCAGTCGGTACAGCTCACCGTAGGCAGTCAGGTCCGCCAGCGCTGTGTCCGCGTCGCGCAGCCGCTCGTACATCGGATACGAGAACGACGAACTCTCGGGATGTCCCTGGTCATCCGTCAGCATCCAACCGCTCTGGCTGATGTCGGGGTAGCCGTCGTAACTCGGCGCAGCCATGTGGAGCACCACGAGCTCTTCCGGGTTCTCCACCTGCAACTGCCGCAGGACCGCGGCATCGAGCAGCGAGAACACCGCGGTGTTCGCCCCGATTCCGATGGCAAGCGACGCAATCGCGACCGACGTGAAGACAGGGCTTTTGCGCAGAATGCGCGCACCGTAGATGAAGTCCCCGAAAATGCTATTCAGACCGCGAGGCTCGCCACCGGGGACGTTCGATCCGCCACCGCCACTGCGCACGTCGTCAAACCGTGCGGCAAGGCCGTTGCGCATGAGATCCCAGATCATCGCGAGTCGAGATCCACGCGGGCGTCCCGTCTGGAAGTCCTGATACGTCGCGACGAGATCGGCGGCCATCGTCCCGCGGAATCGCCGCGGAAAGGCATAGAGGGCGAGGGCGACAAACCTGTCGTGTGCAACCGCTTCAGACATTGTCAGTGCCCTCGGCCGCCAAGACGCCGGCTGCCACACTCGCAAGAATCTCCGCCTGGCTGGCCAGCATCTGCCGACCAGCATCGGTGATCGCGTAGTTGGTGCGGCGCCCGGATTCGGTGCTCCCCTCTCCCGCTTCCTGCAACAACCTCGCTTTCTCCATGCGATACAGGACCCGGTATACGTCGCCCGGACGAAGCTGGACCGCCCCGTCAGTCAAGGCGTCGAGTTGCCGCACGATTCCGTAACCGTGCAGAGGCCCCTTCCGGAGAACGGCGAGAACGAGGAAGTCGATCTGCTTGAGATTCGTGTTGCTCATGGCGGGCTCAGTTCAAGGAATGTGCGCAGATTGCGTATATGCGCATTCTACGCACATACTCTTGAGGAGCGCAACTACTCGTGGAACGCGGCCTATGACTTCGGTGCGCTGAGCGACCGGGCGAACACATCCAGCGGGACCAGCAGCTCGTACAGTTCGTTCAGTTCCCGCTCGTGGAACGGCCGGAGCGGGAGTCGCACGTCGCCGCAGTCCACGTCGAGCATGCCCATAATGGCCTTCGTCGCACGGACCACACCAAACCGCTCCAGCACGATGTGGAGTTCGAGCGCCTTGGCATGTTCTTCCTGGGCCTTGGCGAGGTCGCCTACGTCCATGGCCTCGCGAATTCGTCGGTACACGGGAGCGGCAAAGTTCACGCTAGCCCCGATCACCCCCGGCGCGCCCAGAGTGAGAGCCGGCATCCAGGTCTCCTCGTAGCCGACGAGGACATTGAACGGCGGCTCCAGGCGTCGGCATCGAGCGTAGGTGCGCAGGTCGGTGGAAGTGAACTTGGCACCCTGCAAGTTCGGAATGCGTAGCCGTCCCCACTCGAGCACCTGCTCCGTTGGGAAGCGCACGCCGTTGAAGTCCGGCGCGTCGTAAAAGTAGAAGGGAAGGTCAGGCGCGGCGGCAGCGATGGCGGCGAGGTACTCGATGAGCTCCTCGAGTGTCTGCGGCTTGTAGTAGATCGGAGCCATCGCCGCGATCGCCCACGCGCCGGCTTTCGCGGCGTGCTCTGCCAGCCGCACTGCATCGCGAATGCTCGCATGGCCGATGTGAGCGACAACCGGGAATTTCCCGTCGCTCACACCAACCCAGGCGTCTAGGACCGTCCGTCGTTCGGCACAGCTGAGCGAGTGTCCTTCGCCGGTGGTGCCGCAAAGGAAAACGCCGTCAACGCCCGTTTCAACGAACAGTTCGTACTGCTGATGGATGATGTTTGCGTCGAGTCGGCCGCCGCGATTGAACGGCGTGTGCGCCGCCGCTAGCAAACCAATCAGTTGCTCGCTGCGAGGTGTCGTCGAGTCGTTCATTGGGATGCATCCAGGGAATCGAAAGGCACATCAAGGATCGGATACTGCGCCCAGTCGCGATAGTCGAAGTGCCACCATTCATACTCGTAGACCGCGAAGCCGGCAGCCTGCATCTCCGTGCGCAACAACGATCTATGCCAACGCTGAAGATCGGTGCCGCCGGGGTAGAACGGATACGAGCGCTCGGTGAATTCGTCGTAGCCGCCGGTCATGGCCACCGGCTCTCCCGTCGCCAGGTCGACAAGGGTGAGATCAACCGCCGCGCCACGGTTGTGCCGCGAACCTCGCGATGGGTCGGCGACGAAATGCCGCTGCGACTCGGGCGTCGCATCCCAGAACATCTTGGTCGCAAACCATGGTCGGTAGGCATCGTAGATGAGCAGCCCGAGTCCGCGCTCCGCTAGACGCTGCTGCACCGCTACCAACGCTTCTGCCGCCGGGCGCTGCAAGAACGCTCGCGGCTCGGCGTAGAAGGTCGCCCCCATGAAGTTGTTGGTACTGGCGTAGCGAATGTCGAGCTGCAACCCAGGAACCACGTCCACGAGCTCTGTGAGATCCGGAGATCGCAGATCCGCCGCCTCTGCCGGCGGCGCTGCGGCCATGGCCTCACGACGCAGGTCGTCCACCGGTCGTACCGGGTCGATCTTGAAGGTCGGCCCCGCGCCGATGCCCAGCTCGCGACGATACGTCGTGCCGGCAAGCTCGAACCCCGGTTCTCCTTCCGGACTATCAGACCAGGCGGCGCCCGCCAGACCAAGGCTATTCGCGCCCAGCTCGAGCCCCATGGGGCCGATGGCCGCCGGAATCATGAAGGCAGTCCCGATCTGCAGCCAGAGACGTCCCTCCCACTGCAGCAAGTAGACCGGCGTAGCCCCGTCGCGGCCAGGGGAAGGGAGATAAGTCCCGAGGATGGGCGCGAGCGAAGGGGCAACCTCTGCAGGCGCCGCTCCATGTTCGAGCGCCCATTGTGCGCCACGAAAGTCGAGTTCACTTGGCGCCGGACTGTACAAGTCTTCCGCGACGAAGCCCTCGGCAGCCGGCCACCACACAATGATGAACGCTTCTTCCATTCGAATGGGAGCCATCGCGACGCCGGCGGCGCGCATGTAGATCTCGTTCTCTCCGACGACGACATGGAGCGCGGCCCCGTCGGCGCGGACATAGCGACCACGCAGTTCGGCCATGAACTCCGCATCCGGAGAGGTCCCGGGGAGCGCGGCGACGGCATCGGCTCTTGCAGCGACGGCAGCCTCGATGTCGATCGGCGCGGCGCTCGTGGCCGGTTCACCAGACGCCCCGCAGGCCGCCAAGACCAACAGGCTCAGCGGCACGACAAACCGCTTCACGGCTTCAGAACGACCTTCGTGCAGTTGTCGCGCTTTTCATCGAAGAGGCGATACGCATCAGCTCCATCGGCCAGAGGCACGCGATGCGAGATCACGTCATCCACGACCAGATCCCCGGATTCCACAAACGGTGCCAGCCTCTGCATGTACGCCCGAGCCGGGCAGCGCCCCACCTTGTAGGTGAGGTTCTTGTCATAGGCTTCCGCCGGTGAGAACGCGAACTCGGTCTCCGTGTGCACCCCGACGACGGACACGACGCCTCCCGGCCGCACAAGCTCGATCGCCGAGCGTGCCGATCCGAAAGAACCGACGGCCTCCATCACGCCATCAGCGCCGCGACCGTCGGCGGCCTCATGCAGGGCGAGCACGGGGTCCTCAGACTCATAGTTGATTGGCACAGCCCCGGCACGGCCGGCCATCTCGAGACGTTCCGAAACGCTGTCGATCGCATAGACCATCTCGGCACCGAGATGGCGCGCCGCGCGCACCGCCATGATGCCCACGGGGCCGCACCCGATCACCGCGTAGATGCCGTCCGGCTTGATGTCGGCCTGCTCGGCGCAGAAGTAGCCGGTCGCGGCCACATCACCCAGCATGAGCGCCTGCTCATGGGTCAGGTTGTCGCCGACTCGGGCCAGAGTGGTGTCCGCGAGCGGCACACGAACACCGTCAGCCTGGCCGCCGTGAAGCCCTTCGCCCATCCCGACCCAACCAAACAACTGGCCGCGTGTGCAGCGACTCGTCAGGCCGACACTGCAGTAGTGGCACTCGCCGCAGTTGGTCGTGAACGGGCAGTACACGACGTCGCCAACCTTCACGCGGGTCACGTCGGCGCCCACCTCGGCCACACGACCAACGAACTCGTGCCCCATCACCGTGCCGAAGTCGAGCCCTTCCTCGCGCTCGTGATACGGGTGCAGGTCGGAGCCGCAGATTCCGGCTACCGCGACCTCCACAATGGCGTCCGTCGGAGCCTCGATGCGAGGATCCTCAACCGTCTCGAATTCCACGTCGCGGAAACCCGCGAAAGTTATTGCCTTCATGGCAGCCGATCATACAGCCCCGCCGAAACCGAGACAGCGGCGCAACTCCCCACTCGGTAGAATCAACGCATCGGCAATTCCCCGAGGATGCACATGGACACTTTCGTTCAGGATCTGCGCTACGGCGCCCGCATGTTGATCAAACGGCCGATCCTGACGGCGATCGCCGTTCTCTCGCTCGCGTTGGGGATCGGCGCCAACGCCACGATCTTCACAATGATCCGGGCCGTATTCCTCAGCCCGATTCCCGTGGCCGACAGCGGTGGCCTAGTGGAGATCTACACGCAGGATGCGCGGGGCACTTCGTTCCAGTTCGCCCCCACCTCGTATCCGAACGCTCGCGACTATCGTGAGCAGAACACAGTGCTCGAGGGCATGGCAGTTGTGCTCGGTGGGCTGCCCGCCGGGCTCCGCGTGGAAGGTGACCAAACAGCCCCTCAGAACGTGCCGATCACGGTTGTGAGCGGCAACTATTTCGGCGTACTCGGTGTGGAGGCTGCGGCGGGGAATCTCTTTCACCTATCTGCGGCTGAGGATGAGCGTCCCGGCGCCCATGACGTAGCCGTGCTGAGCTACGGAATCTGGCAGACCCGGTTTGCAGCCGACTCTGCGGTCGTCGGAGCCACCGTCCTTCTCAACAACATCCCGTTCACCGTCGTGGGTGTTGCCACGGAGAACTTCAAGGGCACGCAGTCGATCGGCAATCCGAACCAGATCTGGGTCCATGCGTCGATGCGCGAACTGTTACTACCGCCTGGCTTCGTGGAGTGGTTCGACGACCGCCGGGCACTACTGACCACCTCTTTTGGCCGCCTGAAGCCTGGGGTCACGCTCGAGCAGGCGCAGGCTGACTTCACCAATATTGCGAGCCGCCTGGAATCGGAGTACCCCGAGCCCAACGGCGGACGCACCGCGCAGTTGGTGGCGTTCTCTCCGGTGAATCCCAACCAACGTGGCCAGTTCGCAGGAGCCGGAACCCTGCTGATGGGCGTGGTCGGGCTCGTGCTATTCATCGCCTGCGCAAACGTCGCCAATCTGATGCTCGCGCGTGCGGCCGAGCGCGAGAAGGAAATCGCGATGCGCGTCGCTCTCGGGGCGCAACGTGGCCGCCTGATTCGCCAACTCCTTACCGAGTCGGTACTGATGGCGCTTGGTGGCGGAGTGGTCGGCCTGCTCGTGGCGCTGTGGAGCCGAGAGATTCTGTGGAGCTTCCGACCTCCGTTCCTGAATGCCGATGCCATCGATCTGGCCATCGACCCCATTGTGCTCGCGTTCACCCTGGGGATCTCTCTCCTGACGGGGCTCGTATTTGGCCTGGTCCCAGCGCTTCAGTCGTCCAACCCACAATTGAAAGAGACGCTTCAGGAGGGCGGTGGCCGCGGCGGTTCGGGTCGTTCACGGCTGTGGCTTCGCAGCGGACTCGTGGTGGCAGAGGTTGCGCTCTCCGTGCTCACGCTCGTCGGCGCAGGGTTGTTCGTGAGGAGCATGCAGAACGCGCAAGAGATCAACCCGGGCTTCGAAACAGACCGCTTGGCGATGCTCTTTCTCAACCTCGACAACGTCGGCTACGACCGCGGACAGCAGGACATCTTCTTCAAGGAGTTGATCGATCGGGCAGAGACACTCCCCTCGGTCGAGGTCGCATCTCTGTCGCAGAACTACCCCTTCGGCGGCGGGTTCCTGCGCAGCGTCTTCCCCGAGGGGAAGGAAGTTGACCCCGAGCTACGCGTCCTCACAACGACCAACCCTGTGTCGCCTGGCTACTTCCGGACGCTCGGGATTCCGATGCTGCAGGGGCGAGACATCAGTGATCTGGACACCGCTGACTCGCGCTACGTCGCTGTGATCAACGAAGCGATGGCCGAGAAGTTCTGGCCGGGCGAAGACCCTCTAGGGCAGCGCTTCGACTTCTACGGCGAGACCACCACTCTCGAGATCGTTGGTGTCGTGGCAGATCAGGCGATCCAGCTCGGACAGGGGCCGGAACCCATCGCCTATACCGCGTACGAGCAGTGGTTCGCCGGCGGGCAAACCCTCAACGTCCGATCGACAGGCGAGCCGGAACAAGCCCTCGGTGCCGTCCAGGAACTCATCCGATCGATGGAGCCGAATCTCCTGATTGGTGGGCCGACGACGGTGCGCGAAACGCTCAGCCAGCAACTCTGGGCGCCCCGCATGGGCGCCGGGCTCCTGACGATCTTCGGAGGATTGGCTTTGTTGCTTGCCATGATCGGCGTCTACGGGGTGATGTCGAATTCGGTGGACCGAAGGGCTCACGAGATGGGGATCCGGATGGCGCTCGGCGCTGGACGCAACCGGGTGATCGTCATGATGATCCGCCAGGGCATGTGGCTCGTTCTCGCCGGACTCGGCGTGGGTTTGGCCATCGCGGTGCCGGCCGGGATGCAGGTTCAAGGCATGCTCTTCGGCCTCTCGGGGACTGATCTTCCGACCTACGCCGTCGTCAGCGGCGCGCTGCTCCTGGTAGCAGCTCTCGCAACCTTCCTCCCGGCGCGGAGGTTGACCACGGTAGACCCTTCGCGGGCATTGCGCGCCGAGTAACTTCAGAGACGCAGGCCACGAGGCACGACGATCTTCTCGACGCCCCCGAAGAGGCCCTGCGCAACGAGCGCCAGGGCCGCCGCGGGAATCGCACCTTCGAGAATCAGGGCCGTGTCCGCGAGACGGATCCCGGTGAGAATCGGCTGCCCGTATCCGCCTGCCCCGATGAGCGCCCCGAGCGTCGCCGTACCGACGTTGATCACGGCAGCAGTTTTGATGCCGGCGAGGATCGACGGCGAAGCGAGTGGCAACTCGACCAGCCGAAGACGCGCGCTTGGTGACAGTCCGAGCGCATCTGCCGACTCCAGCAGGTGTGGCGAGATCGTGGTCACACCGGTCACGGTGTTCCTCAGGATCGGCAACAGGCTGTAGAGGAACAGCGCCGTGATAGCCGGCGGTGCGCCGATGCCCAGCACCGGCACCAGGAACACGAGCAGCGCCAGGGACGGGATCGTCTGGACGATCCCACCTACGCCGAGCACCAGCGCTCCGAGGCGCGGACGGTGGGCGGCCCAGAGACCGGCGGGAATCGCGAGCGCCATCGCCGCGAACAACGACACCGCGACGAGCCAGAGGTGCTCCATGGTGCGACTTGCGATGCGCTCCCCGGCGCTGTCATCCACCGCAGTCACCGCCGTACCGAAGCGATCACTCAGGAACTCCGCTGCGGCGACCTCCTCGCCGCGCCCGTCGAGACGCACCGCTGCGTTCATCGCGATCATCGCTGCCGCATCGATCGCTCCTTCAAGGTCCACGAGCGCGCTCCGGAAGCCTTCAGTCGATGCGGCTGTCACGCCGTAGAGCACGACCGCCCGATAGTCCGGGAAGAACGCGCGGTCATCCTCCAGGGCGACGAGATCGAAGGCGCGGATCTCGGCGTCTGTCGTGTAGAGATCCGTCACGTCGAGCTCGCCTGCCGCGAGCGCCCGATACGCGAGGTCATGATCCAGCCCAGTGACAGACTCCGGTGCGAGGCGGTAGCGGTCACGGACGCCCGGCCAGCCATCCGGACGGTCCATGAACTCCGTGGAGAACCCGAACTGCAAGGGATGATTCGCCAGATCTGTGATCGAGTTGATCCCGAGTTGCGAGGCCCGTTCTCGGAGCATTCCGAGCGCGTATGTATTGCCAAATCCCAGCGGATCACTCATCCCGACGCCCATGTCGCTCAGCGCCTCTCGTAGCGAGACAGGATCAGCGCCGACCGCGCCGCCCAGGATCTCCTGCGCGATCGTTCCGGTGTAGTCGACGTACGCATCGATCTCGCCCGCCAACAGTGCATTCCACAGCACCCGCGTGCCGCCCAGTTGACGTTCGTGGCGTGCGGGGACTCCGTAGTCTGACGCGCGCAGTCGGACGAGCTCACCGAGCACGATCCCTTCTGTGAAGGCTTTGGATCCCACGACGAGTCCCTCGGGCGCCGCGCAGCCACCCGTGGCGAATGCAGCCATGCAGACGACGCAGCCGATGAATCTCATGGCGTCTCCAGGGAAACGCCGCGCTGCGCGCGTACGAACGCCGCTACGAATTCGTTCGCCGGCCGGCGCATGAGGTCACTCGCCGTCCCCTTCTGAACGATCCCTCCATCTCGCAACAGCACCAGCTCATCGGCCAGGTGCGCCGCCTCCGCCAGATCGTGACTCACCAGCAAAACGGTCATCTCGAGTTGCTCGAAGATGAGCTTCAGATCGTCCTGAAGTCGGGAGCGGATCATCGGATCGAGCGCGGCCATCGGTTCGTCCAGGAGAAGCACCGCCGGCTCGAGCATGAGAGCTCGCATCAGCGCCACACGTTGGGCCTGGCCGCCAGACAGTTCGCGTGGGAATCGCTCCAACAACGCCGAATCCAGATGAACGAGCTCGGCCAGCGCAGCGAGTCTTGCGGCGGTGCGATCCTCGGACCAGCCGAGGTGCCGAGCGAGCAGGGTGACGTTGTCCGCTGCAGACAAGTGAGGGAACAAACCGCCGTCCTGAATGACGTAGCCCATCCGGTGCCGCACTCCGAGCAACGAGTCCGCGGCGAGCGGCGCGCCCTCGACCCGCACACTACCCCCATCCGGAACCAGCAAGCCGTTGCACAGGCGCAGCAAGGTGGGCTTGCCGCAGCCACTCGGTCCGATCAGGGCTGTAACGCGTCCCTGGGGCACTAGGAGGTCGACGCCGTCGAGGGCAATGGCAGACCCGAAGCGCTTCACGACTCCGCGAAATTCAAGGGCGGCCGGGACGAGCGCGTCGACGCCGCCGACCGAGGCCGTCACTTCAGTCGCCGCGTACCCGATCGAAGGTCGTGCGGCACGAATGGCAGAAGTACTGGGACGTCAGCATGTGACATCCGTACATCGATGTCGGCTCAGTTTCGGAACTGCCACAGAACGCACAGTCAACATCGGGCATCGCCTGCCGCGGCAACACCGCGCGGTGACGTTTCACCTCGCCGCCAGGCCGAGGAAAGTCGAGGACCTTGGCGGGCATCGTCAGTCCTCCACGCCCATCGCCCGTGCGTGAGCTCCGGTGATCATCTCGAACGACGGCGCGTCGAAGTCAGGCGCTGTCATACGGCGAGACAACGGGTCCCAGTCCGCCAGATCCGGCTCGGCGGTCAACACCCAGTCGTCGCCCTGCTGCGCGGCCCCGAGATCGAGGTCGGCCATCATCGGCAGCGTGATCGCAATGAAGCGTCGTCTCAGCTCGGCGGCGTCGCCGTCCAGTACGCCGGCGGCGGCCAGCCTATCCAGGCTGTTGTCGCCCTCCAAGGGCCCAAACCAGGCAATGCAGTCGCTCCAGGCGGCCCGCACTGCCGTCTCGAACCGCTCCAGAATCTCGGGGGGCGCGGTCCACATACGTTCAAACCATGCCTCGGCGTGGAGCGTGTGGTAGTGCTCTTCGGAAACGGCCTTGCGTAGCCGCTGCGCGAGCGGCGCGACGTTGCCGTTCATCGCCGACTCGAGATTCACGGTCAGCAGCACGTCAACGAGTCCGTTGAGCGCGACCACTTGAATCCAGTCGCCGGCCGGCTTGTCGAGCGACGCCATCGACCGCCAGGTGGACATATCCGTCTGGCGAGCATCGGTCCGCGGATCTTCGTCGAGCCGACTGAGCACCCCTCGCAACAGACGAGCATGGCCGAGCTCGTACTGCGCCATCGCAGAAATCGTTACATCGGCTTCAAGCTCCGGTGCGCCGGTCGCCCACTCGGCGTAGCGCAGGCCGAGCACACGCTTGGTATCTGCGACGCTGAGCAACCAGTCCGCAAGATCGCGGCGCGATTCCGCGGGTAGATCTGTGGCCTTGTCGTACATGTCCGTCTCCTATCCCTCGGGATCGAGCAAGGGTTCGAGCTCGAGCACCGGAATGATCGCCGAGCGCGGTACGACCATGAGTTCAGCCCAGTTTTCTTCGTCGTAGGTGTTCCGTGCGTAAACCCGCGCGAACACGTCACTCGACGCGCGAACCGTACCGATGTGGCCGAGGGGCTCTTCGCGCTTCTGCCTGGCGAAAACTTCGTAGAGCGTCTTGTTCATTCCCAGGGCCCTTCCCTACTGCCCGGACGGCCCTGACGGGCCTCCAATCAGAGTGTGATGCCGTAGCGCTTCATCTCATCGCGCCCGCCACCGGAAATCCGCGCCGCGGTCCAGCTGACCTCCCAGGTCTCCTCCACGTGCACTGTCGCCACGTCGGATTCCTTCAGGAGGCGCTTCTGAATGTCTTCCTTGATGATCGTGACGGCCGGACAGGCCGTAGACGTAAACGTCACGTCGACTTCGACGGAGCCGTCGAGCCGACGGATGTCGCAGATCAGACCGAGGTCCACGATGTTGACGGGGATCTCGGGGTCGAGCACCTCTCGAAGCGCTTCCCACAGGGTCGCCGTTTCAGGACGGATCTTCTGTGCAACGTCTGCAGACTGCATGTTGCGCAGACGCTCGGCGATCGCTTCGCAGACGGCCATCTAGAGGTCCTTGAACATCCAGCGGAAATCGCCGCGTGAGCGCTGAATCTCTTCGATCATCGCCTCGTTGCGCGGACCGCGTCCCTTCCACCGTTTCACCACCTGCTCCCAGGTGATGTGCTCGTCCCAAAGCCAACGCTTGTCGATCGCGTCAAACTGAATCGGCAAGTGGTATTCCAGCTCGTACGCGGTGTCATCGGCGTTCCGATGCGCCGGCACCTTGAGTCCGAGACTCTCGCAGAACGGCACGACCTCGCCCATCCAGACCTGGCGGAGTTCGTCGTTGCTCAACCCCTTCATCTTGTAGTCGAGCTGTCCGCTGTGGGTCTTGAGCTTGTCGGGCAGGCCGAACCACTCCACCGTGAGCGGGAACATCCAGTCGACGGCCTCTTGAACGAGCTGCCGGCCGTGATCGCCACTCTCGACGATACGCTTCATCCAGCGCTGGCCATGGAGAAGATGAAATGTCTCCTCCTTGCTGACCTTCACGAGCGCGCGCTTCCACGGCCCGTAGGACGTGTTGTTGAAGACGTCGCCAAGCAGCGTGTAGCCGGCCTGGTCGTAAAGTGCGTTGGCCACGCAGAGCTCGACCCAGCTGTCGAGCGGAATGTCGAATGCGTACGGGTACCGGAACTCGTGCGGCTCACGGTCGTACATCAGCCACTCACGATCGACGCCCAGATCCTCGAGGATGCGGTAGGCGATGTGGGCGTGCCCCATCTCGTCCTGGATGATCGCCATGGCGGAGATCATCGCGTTGACGGACGGTGCTTTGCGCGCCGCGTAGTAATACGCCGGGGCACTCAGAAGCTCGGTGTCACCAGACACGGTCACGATGTGACGGAGTTCGCGCTTGTACTCGTCCGTCATCTCGTCGACAGACTCGATCAGGCTGCCTTCTTGGACCTTCTGGCGCAGGATGGCGTCGGGGCTGCTCACGTAGTTCCTCCGAGCGGGTAGATATCCAGGGCGACCAGCGTCGGCCACCCGGTTACCTTAGAACCACCCCGAAGCCCCGGCAAGCGCGCCACCGTGGCTACGACTCTTCGTCGGGCCAGCCTGCAGGGACTGGCTGCGGAGAAGCCCGCAGCATGTGTTCGAGCCGCGCCGTGCACCAGGGACACAGCGCGCAGTGGGCGAACACAGCAGCGGCGCGCGAGCCGCCGAGTGTTCCGTGCACATAACGAACGAGCTCCACCCGCCCAGGATGGAGCTCGCCCAGTTTCGGCATGCGTTGCCTTCTCGTCAGGGCGAGGCAGCTCCTCGATGCACCCCGGCCCAGGCCAAAATGGCACCGTGATCCGGCTCGCGAAGCACGCCCGACCACGAAGCAACAGCGCCGCTGTTGGGGTCGACGGCCAGAGTCGCCGGATAGCCGCCAACTCCGAGGAGCGGCAGCACGGACTTGTCGATCAGCCGGACATCCACGTCGAGGCCGTGCCGATCGAGGAACTCGCGGGTCGCGTCAGCTCCACTGACCGACAACACGACCGGCCTCGGGCCGTCCGGACCCACGCCCCGAAGCGACGCACTCAGGGCGCGCCACTCCGACATGTTCTGTTCGCAGAACTGACACTCGGTGCTCAGCACATAGAGCATCTTGGGCGTGTCCACATCGCGCAGGGCGAGTGGACTCTTGGCGCCATCCAGCCCGGACGCGGGCAACGCCAACGGGGCCGTCACCAGTCCCGATGTGGCCGTCGCCCCATGCACCACGTAGTTGTGATGGACTTGGCGACCCAGCCACGCGGTTCCCACTAGTAGCGCCGCGACGAGCCCGACTTCGACCCAGTTGGTTCGACTGATTCGCATGACTCTACTCGGCGTTGCAAATGTGGCTGCCGGTCGAGCCGTCAACACACACCCAGTCACAACTGCAACCGCTTGGGGTCGCCCGCTTGCACGAGCCACCGCAGTCAGCATCGCACAAATCCCAGCAGCTGGTGTGGAGCGCCTGAGCCTCAGCCCCAGTAAACGCAAGCGACGCAACCAGCGCCACGGCCCAGATCAAGTACACAACACGACGTTCGCCCAACAGATCCCGCATGGTCCCTCCTACCAGCAGATGAACAATGCGGTAAGGAAGAGCAAGCGCCGTGCCAGGTCTTCTAAACGAAAGACTCAAAGCCTAGCGACGCAGGTGCACACTGGCTTCTCACCAGCGTCAGCGCGCAGAGGCCGAGCTGAGTTCCCTGTTGAAACAACGGCCGGCCAGCAGTAGAACCATGCCGATGCCGGCTGGCCACCAGCGGCGCCTCCCGTAGAGCGCGTCGGGTTTTACGAGTCGCCTATCGCCACTTCGCGCCAGGTTCGGGCGATCTTGCCTACTTCTGCCAGGGGCTGGGTGTAGTCGACGAGTTCGTGCGCGCCCTCGACATCGCCACGCGCATGCAGCTCCCGCGCGAGGATAAAGAAGACCGTGTCCCATCGGTGATCCTGATCCGTTGGCGGCATGGGGATCTCTGCGTCTGCTACGTACGACTCGAATACCTGAAAAGCGTCGGCGTTCCGATCGAGATAGAGCGCGTAGCCAAGCATCGCCGTACCGTCGACGTCCCACTCGCCGCCCGGGCCGAACCGACGGAGGGTCGCTATGGCCTGTTCATGGTTTCCCGCAGCGAGGGCACGCACGCCAGCCTTGACATCCTCCAGCGCGGATCTCCCGCCAGCGTCGACCTGCGCCCCGTCGCCATGAAGTTGAAGAAACCAGCCCACATCACCGTCGATGAGATAACCATCGACCTCGGATGGCTCAGCCGATGGCTCATAGGGCCTGAGCGAAGGCTCATCGGTTCCAAGATCGGCCGCACCGTCCAGAGTAGGACGAGACAGCCCAAACGCAACTAATGCTACGCCTACCGCTGCGGCAACGGCCCCTCGCCGCCCCAGCTTAGATCGGCCGAAGCCGCCTCGAATCACCTGGGCTTTCGGCGCCGACGCAACCGGCCGAACGAATTCTTCCGGTTCGTGCGCCAGCAGAATGAGCGCTGCGAGCTGGTCGCCACAGGAGACGCAGTCGGCGCAGTGCATGCGAACCTCGGCCGCGCGCTCCCGATCAAGCTGTCCACGCGAATACGCGATGAGATCGAGCGACTCAGGATGCTCGACGGTGGGGACGGATCGAAGATGGCTATCCCTAGTCATTCGAACTCGGCACTCAGGTCTACGGCGAGACTCCCCAGTGCAGCCTGGAGCCGGGAATAAACGGTGCTGATGGGCGCGTCCTGTATTTCGGCGACCTCGCGGAGCTTCATCGGGGGTTCGCGGAGAACCAGCAGTTCGATCACCTGGCGATGCAGAGGTGCCAAGCGTGAGACGACGGCAAGCGCTGTAGTTGTCATGCGCTTCTTCTGGTCTCGCTCCTCCACCGTGAGCACCTGGTGCAGTGCGTCGGAGGACACGTTCTCGTCAACGACGTCGCCGCTCAACTGGCGGCGGCGACCGCGGCGCGAAAACATGCGGTAGGCGCTGCTGCGAATCGCAACGATCACGTACTGATACGCCTCCTGCTCGTTGGCCAGCGGCGGTGCGGCCCGCATGGTTCTTGCAATTGCTTCCTGAACAATCTCATCGGCGTCCGTCGGATTACCTGTAAGAGACAGTGCGTAGGCCCTCCAACGATGAAACCGATTAGTCCACGCGTTTTCGATGGCCTCGCGCGAAATATCAGAAAGCCGCGCTGTTCGGGGTTTGCTCATATGCCGGGGGGGGGGGCGATCAGGGGGGAGTAAGAGGTAGTTGCATCGTGACCCGGAAGACCCGCCTCAGTCAACGTCGCACAGTAGAACGTCACCCACGAACACGGCGGTCACCGGCCAGCCCATGGTAGGGCCCGCACCGACCGAACTCGTCGGCACTAGCGCCCATACGGTCTCGGTGCGCGAACGCATCGATCGCTGGAGGGCGTGCGAGGAACCGGTACTAATTGTCGGAGAAAGCGGAACCGGGAAAGAGGTCGCCGCGAGATCGGTCCATGCGAACAGCGCACGCGCCGACAAGCCCTTACACGTTGTGAACTGCGCCGGCTTGGCCGAGGACGTCCTCATGGCCGAGTTGTTCGGACACGTCCGCGGCGCATACACCGGTGCATTGGCTTCCCGGCAGGGCCGCTTGCGCCGCGCCGAGGGGGCGACCCTACTGCTGGACGAAGTGACGGAGGCGCCAGCAGCCTTGCAGAGCGCGCTCCTGCGAGTTCTCGAGCATGGCGAGATCCAACCCGTCGGATCAGACACTGTGGAGCATATTGACGTCCGACTCATCGCAACCACGAATCGCAGCGCTCAGGAGTTGGCCGACGGCTCTGCCTTGCGGGCCGACCTTCGCCATAGGCTGGGCGCACTGGTTCTGCGACTGGCGCCGCTGCGGCACCGGCCCGAGGACATCGCTCCGCTCGCGGACCTGTTCCTCGATCAACTCGCGGAGCATCGTGGAATGCGCTACCGACTGTCCACGGAGGGTCTCCGGGTGCTCACCGATTCGCCGCTCGCCGGGAATGCCCGCGAACTGCGGCAGGTTCTAGTGCGCGCATCGATCGATTGCCCGGACGGCGTGATCCATGCCCTTGCGGTGACTGAGGCACTCCGCTCAGGGTTCCAGATCGAAGCATCCGATGCATGCGGGGCGATCTACGACAACGGCGCCACCCTGGCCGACGTCATTCGGCGGCATCTCTCAGCTACGCTAGACGCCACCGGCGGCAACTTGAGCGAAGCGGCGAGACGTCTCGACATTCCCCGCAGTACGCTGCAGCACCACCTGGCGCGCTATGCGATCGAGCGCCCGAGCAGGGCTCAGTCCAGAACGCGCTCAGCCTGACCGGTGTTCGCCACGGCCAGAATGAAACCGGCGGCGCCCGGCGTGGGAGTGCTCACCGTGTAGCTGTAGTCGATGTTCATGCCGGCTTCACCAAGAGCTCTCGCGATTTCCGCGAGATTGCCAGGCTCGTCCGGGACGACGAGCTTCAACACGTCCGCGACGTGCAACTGAAAGCCCTCTTCGCGCAGCAACACGGCCGCAGTGTCGGGATCCGAGGTCAAGATGTGCGCCGTGGCCACCCACACACCGAAACCCTCGATGTTGATGCCGTGCTCCCCCAGGATCTCGGAAATTGTCCCGAGCGCTCCTGGTTCGTTGGCAATCTGCACTTGTAGTTCGCGCGCGGCGGCCATCGTGTCCTCCCGAGTCGCCCCGAAACGGGACGCACGCCACATCCTACCAGGGCGACTGTCGGGTCAGTAGACCGCCCGCTAGTGGCGATGGGCCGCCCAGATCGCGGCCGCGTGACGCCCAGCGGCGCTGTCCACCACTTCCTCGCGGAATGTCGACATCTGCTCGGGAACCGTCCCCTCGGTTGCCCACGGCGAACCCGGGATGTTCAGGAATGGCGCAATGAGGGCCCCGGCGGCCAGATCGGCCGCCGTGAACTCGTTGCCGACCAGGAACTCCGTCTCGCCCGTCGCCAGGCGCTCGTTGATACGCCCGAGCGCCGCCAAAGCGGCCTCGCGGTATCCCGGCATCATGTCCGGCGTCAGGCGCCGGCCGCGGCGCATCGCGGGGACCAACAGCGGCATCGCGAGCCCCAACGCGAGCCGTTGGTGCCATCGCAAGCCCTCTGCCCACCGCTGCCGGAGTTCTTCCGGACTCTGGATCATGCAGCAGTACGCAAAGGCGGATGCATTTGGAGCCCACTCCGAATCGAGTACGTCTTCCACTTCCGCGACCGTTGTCGCCGCCACCGCATCACGCGGGAACAGTGGCGGGTCAGGTCGAATGTGGTCGAGGTAGTGCAGGATCTCAGTGGAGTCTGGGATCACCTGATCGGAATCTGAGTCAACCAGAATCGGCACGGAGCGTGTTCCCGCCAGTCTGCGGGCCGTAGCAATGTGGAACCCGGGTGTCAGTAGTCGCGACGTGTATTCGAGTCCCTTGTAGTCGAGCGCCCAGCGCGCCTTCTCGCAGAAATGGGAAATCCGCAGGTGGTAGAGCGTCAGCATCAGCCCGCCGGTCTCGTACGCGATGACTTCAACACCGCCGTACTGTCGCACGCCGCGAGGGGCGCGTCCTACTTGGCGCGCGCTGGTCGAGAATGAGCCCTACATCGTCAGCGGCGCCAGCAAGCCCAGGAAGATCGTTGCGATCGCGCCCCGAGATCGGTCCGAGAACTAGCCGAGCAGCATGAACGCGGCCGCCGACGCGGCAATCTGAATCGTCAGATTGTCGAGCCCATGGTTGCTGAATGACTCGACCAGTGCGCCGAACACACCGCAACTGACGCCGACGCCGAGCGCGGTGACAGGCGGTAGTCCGAAGAGCCACAGCCCGACGGTGGCTGCGAATACGCCGCCAAGACACACTGCCGCTGATCCTTCCAGCGTTCGATGCGCCGGAACCCCGCCGATTGAAGGGACCCGGTAGTCATGGCGGCCCCAGCGGGCGCCGACCGGCTCCCCGAGCGCGTCGCCCCAGCCGCAGACCAGATAACCCACGAACGCAAACTGCGGAAACAGCAGATTGCTAGCCAGTCCTCCCACAGCGGTCGTCGCGAGGGGCACGAGAATGAACATGGAGCGATGCGGTCGGTCAGTGTCCCTGGCCATGGCCTCGTAGAACGAAAAGCCATCGCCACGCCACACCGCGTATAGAACGAGCAGGGCGACGATCCCGCCAAACAGCGATACCGCCGGGAGTCCCCACTGCAACTGCACCAGGCCGGCCGTCGTGAAGATGCTGAAGTGGAAGATCTTGCGCGTGTAGGACGTCTTGAGGCCGCGTGACATGCGAAGCCACCCGGCGAACCAGGCTGCAGCAGCGCCGTAGACGGCGAACACCGGTCCCAGGGCCAACCACATCCAGCCCTCTGGAAACGCCGCCACGGCAAACTCGACTACTTTCTCGACGAGATGAATCACCGTCTACTGCCCCGCTGCGGCTGGCGGCACCGTCTTGGCGACTGCAGAAATGCGTTCGATCTTCGTCTCGAGTTCGGACTGGATCGCGCCGAGACCGGGGCCGTAGACGTACCACGGCCCGCCCGTCGCAACTGCCGCGGCGATACTGACGGCGTCCGCAGGTTGAGACACGTAATCGAGCCCGGCCTCCTTCTCAGCGACCACGCGGTCGTGCTGGGCATCCGGGTGCGACGCATCTCCGACGAACACCACGCCACGCACCCCACGCCGTCGCAGGAAGCTACCGAACTCCGGGCCACGCGGGCGCGGACCTACAACAACATGTGGCGCCAGCACGATGGCCTGCCCCCCGGCGAGCGCTTCTTCGAAGCCACGGATCGAGACCGAGGGGAGCCCGGTGCGGTAAGCCAGCGAGAACGCCTGTGCCGCCGTGCCATCGGCAGTAAACGCGTGCACAAGGACAGGCCGCGGGAGTTGACGCACCCGCTCAGCGGCCTGCATGGCCGCCTCCGGCGAGAATTTCATCCAAGGCACCGGCAGCAACTCGAGCGCGATTCCGTAGTCGTCTGCCACGGCCTGCTCCCTCTCGATCCACTGCACGTCGTCGGGGTTTGCCGGGTCGAGGAGCGAAACAACAGTGGCAAAGGCACCGCCGGCCACCCACTTGAACATCTCTTCATCGGTCGGATAGGGCGCAAGAAACACACCTGTGTCGATCTCAACAACAGGCCCGCGCTCGAAAATCGATCGATCGAAGTCGAGCGCCGTCTGCACCACGATTGGCCCCGATGGCGAAGCTGCGCCGATACGCTCGATCAATCCGCGCACTGTGCCCACCCGATCTCTACCGAGGTAACAATGGACGTAGTAGCGGCCATGGTTGCGCTCCGCGAGCTCCTTGAGCAGATCGAGCGAGGCGGCGTTGTCTCCGATCCACGGCAGCATCGGCGCGTGGATGAACTCGATGTCAAATTCCTCGGCGAGGGCACGCTCGCGTGCTCGCGTGCAAGGAGCGTGGGCTCGAATGGAACCACCGCAGGATGGAGCAACGACACGACCGCCGTGTATCCGTCGGCCTTCAGTTGCTCGAATTGGGTGCGCTCCGGATACGGCCCAAACGTGAACCTCTGCACGTCCTCGACCTGCACGGGTTGGAAACCGTTCACAACGGCAGGAGTCATCCACAGCCATAGACAGGCTAGCGCCGCCGACCACGCGAATGCCGCCGGTGCGAACCGGCGCCAACCGACCGCCCTTTGGCCTACACGGTGCAGCGCCATGCTGGCGCCGAACGAGAGCGCAACGTAGACGCCGATAATGGCGAGCACGGCTAGACGCTCCGCCGTCTCCGACGAGCCTCCATCGCGCATCGCGGTTGTAACCCAGCGGACCGGACCGAGGAGGGTCATGGTGCCTGCGGCGAAGCCGATCGCGAGCCAGACGACCGCGAATGCTCCGACGTCCCGGACGTTCAAACGCGCTTCAGATGATGGGGACGCCATCAGAACCTCCGTTCCAGACCGAACGCGAAGTCGAACTGATTGCGCTCACGACCGCGGACGAGTTCTTCCCAGCCGTACTTTGCGCCGGCCTTGACGATGAATAGATCCGTCACAGCCCATGAGATACGAAGACCAACCTTCCTCGAGTCGAGTCGGGCGAGATCCGTGACGTCCTGGACGTCGCTCGGCGACGACCCCGTCCCGGCCGTGAGTCCGACGTAGGTGTCGCGATCGCCCAGGTATCGACGCATCGACAGCGACCAGGATTCGGACGTTCCCAGGCTCTTCGGCGTGATGTAGGGCCGAAGCGAGATCCACCAATTGCCGACGTATTTCGCCACGGTCCCGGTGTAGATCGTCACCTCCGAGGAGTCGAAGTTGAGGTGTCGGACACCCGCTGACAGCTCGATACCCTCGGGCAGGTTCGCGTAGAGCTCGCCACCGAATCGGTGGTTCGGGTAGAGCCTGTCGGCGGAGTAGCCGTAGCTCACATAGGCGTAGAGGCCGTCGACGATGCGCGGGTAGGCATCGATCTCGAACTGCTTCGCATTGCGATCGAAACGACGCGACCAGTTGGCGCGCAGAATTACCGATCCGATCGGTGTTCGACGCGACAGCTGTGCCGAAGCTCCGTGCCAGGCGCTCGAGACGGTGTCCACATCGGTGTAGCCGTAGCCAAGGCTGAACTTGTTCTTTGCGTTCTCGGATCGGAGGCCGGCGAACATGCTCGCGCCACGTTCGTGTGATGGGTTCCGATCGAGCAGGCGATCGAGCGTGATCATCGCTTCGCCGTCGCGATCCAGATCTCGCAGCGCACGCGCCTTCTTGAATAGGAAATCTTCGTTGTTGGGATCGCGCGCGAGACCGTCATCCAGCAGGGCGATCGCAGCCGTCGGATGGTCCGACCAGAGCTCGACATCCGCCAGCGCATTCCGCGCGTCGTTGTAGCCGGGCTTCGCCCGCACCACGATCAGTAGTTGCTCACGGGCCTCGTCGTAGCGGTCGTCCCAGGCAAGAGTCCGGCCCAGCAGGATCCGGGCATCCCAATGCTCCGGACGCTCCTCGAGCAGGTCGCGAAGTACCTCACGGGCCGCCTCGCGTTCGCCGGAGAATGCGAGTTCACGAGCCTGGTCGAAACGACTCTGAGTCGCCTCAGCGGCGCCGCCCCAGAGAACGGCCAGAGCCAGCAACGCAACGAGCCGCTGCAGGCTCCGCGTACCACCGGCGATTTGAAGCATCGAGTTCATGGGAAGCCTCCTCAACTCTCGTCCGTTGCAGAAATTTTGGTGGAACCATCTGGTCCCCAAGGGGCGCGGCGCTGCATGTCACCCCAGTTGTGGCGAGCGCCGAAGATCCACTGGAGGGTGCCGATCAAGCGGTAGACCGACATCAACTGCCGGAACCCGAAATTCTCGATTACGGCGATCGCGAAGAGCCGCACCATCTGGCCGGCGTGCGAGTAGACCTTGAAAGACATCTCTTCGAGCACGAGGCCCATGACCGACAGCAACGTGCCGAAACCGACCGCCACCGCCAGGAACACGAGCATCACGGGCAAGTCGACCCACCCCATCGCGAGGCCGATGAACATGTAGGCGTAGCCAAACACCTCGACGATCGGCGATAGCCACTCGACGAGGACCATGAACGGAAACCCGACCCAACCAGCCGCCCCGCCCTGCGGGTGAAACAACAGCCTCCGGTTCGACCACAGGCTTTCGGACAGGCCGCGCTGCCAACGCGCGCGCTGGATCCGGAGCGTCCGCAGATCTTCCGGAACTTCTGTCCAGCAGATGGGCTCGGGGACGAAGGTAATCCGGTAGTCGCGGCGCGCTGCGCGGAGAATTCGGTGCATTCGCACCGTCAACTCCATGTCCTCGCCGAGCGTCTGGGTGTCGTACCCGCCGACCTCCACCACGGTGGCGCGATGAAACAGGCCAAAGGCTCCCGACACCACGAGCAGCGAGTTGATCTGCGCCCAGCCCATCCGACCGAACAGGAAGGCGCGCAGGTATTCGACGATCTGGAACAGCGGGAGGAAGCCCGTTGGCAGTGCGGGCTCGATCACCATGCCGTCTTCGACCTTGCACCCGTTGGCGATGCGAACCGTGCCGCCAACCGCAACGGTGCGAGAGTCTTCGATGAACGGGAGCACCACGCGGCTGAGGCTGCGACGCTCCAGAATCGAATCCGCATCGATGCTGCAAAACAGCGGGAACCGCGCGACGTTGATTGCGGCGTTGAGGGCATCCGCCTTACCGCCGTTCGTCTTGTCGATCACGCGGAGGTTGCGATAGGTGCGCGACCGATACGTCGCGTGGACCTCTTCCGTGTCGAGATCCCGCCTGTAGACATCCGGGGTCGGTTCACACTCGAACTCGCGTAGCAGCGTTTCCAGAGTCCCATCGGTGGAACCGTCGTTCACGACCACGATTTCGTGTTCGGGATACTCCAGCTGCAGCAGCGAGTACACGGTCGTCGCGATCGTCTTCTCTTCGTTGAAAGCCGGCACCAGAAGACTGATCGGCGGCTCCAGGCCGGTGTAGTTGACCGAGAACTTCTCGAGCGCTGTCTCGGCCAGGTGCGCGAATACCCGCAGCACCGCGAGGTAGTTCAGCAGCATGTAGAACACGGTCGTGAAGATGAAATAGAGGAGGAAGAACCACTCCACGGGCCGGATCGCGTCGATCGGGTTCATGCCGCCACCTCGGCGCCGAGGACTTCGTGAAGAATGTCGCGCGCGTAGCGATCGGTCTGAACGTCGCGGAGCGCCGCGAGTCGCTGGGTATCCATGGTCGGCAATTTGGCGAGAGCTTCGGCCGCGCGCAGACGGATCCAGTACTTGCGGTGACGCAGCATCCTGGTGAGGTCTTCGACGTCGGCTTCGTTGCCCATCCGGCCGATTCCCTGAACGGCATGCAACTGAATCAGCCAGTTCGGGTGCTCGAGATAGATGCGAACAATTCGCAGTCCATCCGGATGCGCCATGCGCGCGAGCTGATAGAGCCCGGTGATGATCACCTGCTGGTCGTCCGTGGCGATCAGGACTTCCTTGATCGCCCGGAGAGCTGACGGCTCATCGGCGGTGCCGAGGAACACGAGCAGCAACGGTTGATAGGCAACGTCCGCGCGAATTGCGGCTTCCGCGAGCGCAGGACCAACGACTTCCGGGCCGGCCTCCTGCAAGATCGCCATCACCTTGGCTGGCGGCCAATCCGGCCGGCGAGCGATCATCGGAATCAGATCGTTGATCGACTCGCGCGGGCTGATCCGCATCAGGGCGTGGGCTGCCGCCAGAGACAGATACGGATTCGAGGTCCGCGAAATGGGCCGAAGGAGACCCCGTGTCTCGCGATCGCGCAGGTTGCCGAGCACGTGAATCGAGAGCAGCCGATGGCGAATGCTGTCGGACCGCAAGCCGCGTTTCGCATGCAGGTCGAGTCCAGCAAGGTGTGCGAGTCGATTGAGATTTGCCTTGCAGTCTCCGCGAAGGAACTCGTGGTAGTAGCCCCACATCGACATGATCTCGGGAGCGTCCCGTCGACTCACCTTGATACTGGCCGTGGGCTCCTCAACCACTGCCCGCGAGAGCAGGCTTCGCCACCGCCGGGTGAGTTCCTCGGAGCGCCGCCGCTGCCGCGACTGACTCAGTCGAATCCCGACGATCACGGCGAAGAGCAACAGCGTGAGGATGAAAACCCCCACGCTGGCCCAGAGCGCGAGAACGACGGTGAACGACTGGAGGCCGAGCATCAGGCGACTCCCGCGTCGAGTTGGGGCGTCGCGCTGGAGTCGCGCACTCAGCCCCGAGTGATCTGAGCGCGAACGCGCGCCACGAGTTCGCGCGGGCGGAATGGCTTGGTCAGATAGTCACTCGCCCCGGCCTCGATCGCAGCAACGATGTCTGACTCCGACCCCTTGCCCGAGACCATCATCACGGGCACGTCCCGCCAGCCAGCCTGCTGACGAAGCGCACGAACCACCTGGATGCCACTGGCAAAGGGCATCATCACGTCCAGAATCACCAGATCAAACGGATCTTCGACGGCAATGGCGCGCAGCGCGTCGCGACCGTCCTTGGCGAGACGGACGCTGAAACCCTCGCGGGACAGGAGAAACTCCAGGACATGCGACATGTCCGGGTCATCCTCCGCGACCATCACGCGGACCGGGTTCGAGAATGGGGTTTGATGTGTCATGCGCGGCCTGGCTGGTGCTTCGGGGTACACGGAATGCCCCCGAGGCACAGACGTCTGCAAACGATCGTATCAATGCTCAATCAACATCCCGAAGCTGAATTACTATCTAAACACCAGAATAACTACTGATTTAATCATTAAAAGTCATCAAAACACAGTTTGAGTCATACCCCACAACAGACCTCACCCCACGCTTCAGCGGAGATGACACAATGGCGGCATGGAGTCGGAACTCGCTGAACTGACAAAGCCGCGCATCGAAGACGGCTACCTACGCGTCCTCGTCGTGGAGGACGATCCCGAGCTTCGAGAGCTTGTGATCGGCACGCTCGCCGAGTTCGGATTCGGCTGCCAGGCCGCGGACGACGCGCGCGAGGCGGTCGCTATTCTGGAGTCGACGCACGACCGGCCTGTCGGCGACTCTGTGGGCGGATCCACCGGTCGATACGAAAGTATGCGGACTGACTATGGACTGGTGATCTGCGACGTTCGGCTGCCTCACCGCGACGGTCTCTGGTTTCTCGATCAGGTGATCCCGCGCTTCCCCGACGTCCCGGTGATCATGCTGTCGTCGGTGGATCGAGGTCGCGTTGCTGTGGAATGCCTGCGGCGCGGCGCGACCGACTATCTGGTGAAGCCACTAGATATCGACGACCTGCTGGTTTCGGTCCACCAAGCGCTGGAGCGTCGCCGGCTTGTGATGGAGAACCGTCTCTACCAGACGAAGCTAGAGACCCTCGTGCAGGAACGCACCAAGGAGCTCCGTACCACGCTCGACAAACTACGCGACAGCTACGGCGAGACGCTCATGGCTTTGGCCGCGGCGCTCGACGCGCGGGAACAGGAAACCGCGAATCACAGTTCGCGCGTGTCTGAAGGCTGCCGAGACCTACTCCAGAGGCTCGGCGTGGATGACGAGGCCGCCCTTACGATTATCGAGGCGGGAGCTCTTCTGCATGACATCGGGAAAATCGGCATCCCGGATGCCATCTTGTTGAAGCCCGGCCCGCTCAACGACGAGGAGCGCTTGATCATGCGGGAGCATCCGCAGATCGGCTACGAGATGCTCCGGGGAATTCGATTCTTGGAACCGTCGCTTGAGCTGGTTCTCTACCACCAGGAAAAGTACGACGGAACCGGCTATCCGTATGGACTCGCCGGCGACGACATTCCCATCGAGGCCCGAGCATTCGCGGTTGTGGACGCATGGGATGCGATGACCAACGAGCGGCCATATCGAAAGCCGATGTCAACGGAGCATGCGGCGACCGAGCTCGTCGAGTGCTCGGGTGGCCACTTCGACCCGGTGGTCGTCGATGCCTTTCTCGAGATGAAGCGCGAAGAAGGAGTGATTAGCTGAGCGCGCCGGTCACCCGTGCGCCGGCGCGCGAGATCTTCGCCTGGTGCACGTTCGACTTCGCGAACTCCGGGTATACGACCGTCATCATCACGGCGGTCTTCAACGTCTACTTCGTGAACGTGGTGGCGGAGAACCGACCATCGGCGACCCTGCTCTGGACCCTCGCACTCTCGTGCTCGTATCTGGTGGTCTTGCTCACCGCACCGATCTTGGGGGCGATCGCCGACTACTCCGCGTCGAAGAAGCGCTTCCTCGTGTGGACGACCACGGCGTGCGTGATCGCCACGGGCTCGCTCGCGTTCGTCGGACCCGGTCAGATCTGGCTAGGCGCCATTTTGATCATTCTGAGCAACACCTTCTATGCGGCCGGCGAGAATCTAATCGCCGCCTTTCTGCCTGAACTCGCGCCCCCCGAGGAGATGGGGAAGCTGTCTGGCTACGGTTGGGCCTGGGGGTATATCGGTGGCCTTGTGGCCCTTGCCCTGTGCCTCGTCTATTTGCAGTGGGCAACGGGCCGGGGAATGACCGAGGCAGCCGCGGTGCCCCACACGACTCTGATCACCGCAGCCCTGTTCGGACTGGCAGCGTTGCCGACATTCCTCTGGCTACGCGAACGCCGTGAGGAGGCCGAGATTGCCTCGATGAGGGAGTACATCGGCGTGGGTTTCGAGCGACTCACTCGGACCGTCCGGGAAGCGCGTCAGTTCGAAGATCTGTTCCGACTGCTTCTGTGCATCACCGCCTACAGTGCAGGTATCACGGTGGTGAGCACCGTGGCGGGCGTCTACGCGCAGCAGGTCCTCGCCATGACCCAGATCGAGACCATTTCGCTGCTGGTGGTGGTCAACGTGGCAGCCGCGATCGGCGCCTTCGCGTTCGGGTTCGTCCAGGACCGACTCGGCTCGAAGAAGACCATTGCCGCCACGCTGCTCCTCTGGACGGCAACGGCGATTGCGGCCGCTCTGATCCAGAGCAAATTTCAACTCTTCATCGTCGGCAACATGGCCGGGATCGCGATTGGCTCTAGTCAATCCGCTGGGCGCGCAATGATCGCACTGCTGTCGCCACCGACGAAGACCGGGGAGTTCTTCGGCCTCTGGGGTATGGCCGTGAAGGCAGCTTCAATCGTGGGGCCCGTGACCTACGGCCTCACCAACTACGTCTCCGGGTCACACCGCGTCGCCGTTCTGGTAACGACCGTGTTCTTCCTCGGGGGTCTCGCGCTACTAATCCCGGTAGACGAGGAGCGCGGCCGCCGTGCCGCTCTCGCCTACTCGGACTCTGACTGACGCGCCGGCGCCACCGCCACGCGATTACGCCCGGTGGTCTTCGCTTCGTACATCGCTTCGTCCGCTCGCCGAATGAGATCCGCCTCGACCTCCGGGGTGTAACGCTTCGGAGCGTCGATCGTGGCGACGCCAACGGAGATCGTCACGGGCACAACGACGCTGTCGTGCCGAACGGGAGCGGCCTCGACCTCAGCCCGGAGCTTCTCGGCCAGGAAACCTGCGCCTTGTTCGCCGGTATCGGGAAGCAGAATCGCGAACTCCTCCCCCCCGTAGCGTGCCGGAAGATCGGTGGCGCGAACCGCCTGACCAAGGCGTCCGGCGACCTGCCGCAGAACGGCGTCGCCCGTGGCGTGACCGAACCGATCGTTCACGGATTTGAAACGATCGAGATCGATCACCAACAGCGACATCTGCTGATCGGTCGAGATACGCGTGAGCTTCCGGAGTTCACGTTGGAGGGTGTCCAGGAAAAACCTGCGATTGGGCAGCCCAGTCAACTCGTCGGTGGTTGCCATCCGCTCGAGCAGCGCGTTCTTCTCGACCAACTCGCGGGTGCGCTTGTCGACCATTGCCCGAAGGGCTTGCCGTTCGCCATCGACGATACGTAGCCGACGCCATACCAGGACGCCAATCACCAGGAGGCCGAGAAGCGAGGCGCCCCCGCGGAACCACACCGTCTCCCAGGGTCGCGGCAGAATCGTGAAACGCACGCGTGCAGGTTCCGCGCTCCAGAGGCCAGCCTCGCCGATCGCCTGGACCTCGAACATGTACTCCCCGGGCCCAAGCGCCGCATAGGACACGGTTCGGCGCGCCGTTGGGCGCGACCACAGCTCTGTCTGACCGAGCAGGCGATACTGAAATCTCGTGCTTGCCTCATCGCGAAACGCGAGCGCGCTGTATCTAAACGTCAGGTTTGCGTGTTCCGCAGTAAGTCGTAGATGCGACGAGGGGTCCTGGCTCTGGCCCGCCGCGTTCACGGCGGAGACTACGACCACCGGTGGCAACGGCTGCGCGACGGCCGTCCGTTCGCCCAGCGTTGTGAGCCCCTCAGGTGTACCGAACCAGAGCCGGCCAGTCCCATCGCGGGCGGCGGCCCCGGGATTGCAGCCTAGTGTCGGCAACCCGTCGGCCAACCCGTGGTGTGTGATCCCCTGTTCGGGACTCCAGAAGTCGATACCACGCGTGGTGCAGGCCCAAACCGAGCCGCCTCCCGCAATGACGATGGCCCTCACCTGATCACTGGCCAGACCATTCGCGGCACGCGTCAGCCGGCTGACCGCCCCATCCGGCGTGACCTTCACAACGCCTTGCCCGCGCGTCGCCAGCCAGACGTTTCCGCCAAGTGCATCGACATCAACTGCGACCACAGGGATTCCGTCAAAAGCGATCGCCACCTGCGCGATGCCGTCGGGGGTGCGGCTCCAGATCGAGCCCGAGGTATCTACAGCCCAGAGTCGGCTGCTGATCGGATCCACGGCCGTCGCGACGAACCCCAGCCCGGGACGCGCGCCCGACAGCCTTTCGACGCCGGTTCCTCTGAGCAAGTACAGGCCGTCGACTGTCCCCACGATGACCTCGCCGTCCACGGCCGCCAGAGTTTCCACCGGCGCTGTGGGTACGATCCGGCTCTCGCCACCCCGCCGAGCGCGAACGATCACCCCACGCTTGGTCCCAACAAACAGACTCTCGCCCTGTTGCACAACGGCGGTAATCTCCGCAGACCCGGGTGGATCGACACGCAGCTCCGGTGCAAACCGTCGGCCGTCGGTCGATCGCACGACGCCACTACGGGTCGCAGACAACACACCGTCCGCGGTCGCGGCAACGGCTACAACAAAATCGTCAGCCAGCCCGTGCTCTCGGCCGAATGACACGAATGGAGCATCAACCCACTTGATCACGCCGTTGTCCGTGCCGAACCACACGCTGCTCTCTCGGTCCACCAATACCGCGTTAACGGCAGCGTCGCCCAGACCAGAGGTGCGGCCGAGTTCGTCGACTTCTCCATCCGAGACGCGCAGCGCTCCGCGCGTTGTGCCGAACCACAGCTCGTTAGCACGTCGAGCGCCTGCGGTAACCACGAAACGCCTGGTACCTGAGACGAGTGTTGCCCCCGAGTTGGTGACTCGATACAGGCCAGCGCTGGTCCCAGCCCAAAGATTCTCTTGCGCGTCGCCGAGCAACACGCTCACGGCGACGTCACGTGGGAGCCCGTTCCGGAACGCCTCGTAGCGTCCACCAATCAACCTGAACAGCCCCGCGTCGCCGCCTGCCCACAGCCCGCCACGATCGTCGCGCCAGGCAGTTCTGCAGCAGCCAGCCGGAGGCGCGCCGCCGGGTGTAGCCAGGGTGTCGCCCTGGAGTTCGCCCAGACCGCCGAGTCCGGCCAGCAAGAGCGCGCCGCGGGAATCAGTGCGGATCTCGTTGATGGGCTGGTCCGAGTCGACGGCGAGGAGCGGCCGTCGTGCCGAGTCCCCGATCAGGCCAGCGCCGCCCTCGCTGGTGGCGTACACGATTCCTGATGCCACCGGGGCCACGGCCTGTACCTGTTGGCCCGCAACTCCCGCGACCAGAGGAATCGTGGTGAAAGTCGAACCGTCGTAGCGGCCGAGACCGCCGTCGGTCCCAACCCACAGGTAGCCAACGCTGTCCTGCGCAAGGCTGAGCACCCGGTTCGAGGGCAGTCCCTCTGACGAGGAGTAGCGCGCCAGGCTGTACTGCTGAGCCGTGGCGGGCACACCTCCCCCGACAACAAGCGCTGCTACCAGCGCAGCCAGCGCGACATCGCGGACGCGATGGCAGCTTGGCTTGTGGGGGCGCACTGCGGACACGGAGCCTCCGAAGCCTTTCCCACGGAAAGGCAATAAAGACCATTGATGATCAGAACTGATCACTCAAGTGTAGTGATGACTTTCCGAGGCATTCAATCTTCTTTTGTCTCTATCGAAAATCACCTGCTGGGTACCGGTGTCGGCTGCGAAGGCGCGATTCGCCGGGAGGCTGCGCCGACCGGACCGCCGAGCGTGCTCTAGAATCGTCACAGGCGCCGCACTTCAAATACCAACCGCCGCCTTACCCGGACCCGGATATGAACCAGACCGGCCAACTCGAGCCCGCACAGCTGGAAGAACTGATTCGCGTCGGGATTCCTGGCGCGCAGGTGTCCGTCACTGACCTGACGGGCACCCGTGACCACTACCGCGTAGAGGTGGTGGCAGCGGCGTTCGAAGGCAAGAGTCGTGTTCAACAGCATCAAATGATCTACGCAGCCGTTGGCGGTCATATGACGCAGGCGGTCCACGCACTGCAAATCCGCACCAGCACTCCCTGAGGTATTCCGATGACCGAGCAACTCCAGGATCAGATCAAGGCCCAGGTGTCGGGCAGCCCAGTTCACGTGTTCATGAAGGGCACGCCGGAATGGCCCCAGTGCGGCTTTTCGAAAGCCGTTTGTGACGTGTTCAACGCGCTCGGCGTTCAGTTCACTGCCACTAACACCTTGGAAAACCTCGACGCATATCGTCCGGCACTCCATGCCGTGACGCAGTGGCCGACGATTCCGCAGATCTTCGTGAACGGCGAGTTCATCGGCGGCTGCGACATCCTTATCGAGATGTACAACAGCGGCGAGCTCCAGCAGCTCCTCGGACTGCAGGCTGCGGTACCCGCCGAGTAGTCGGTAGCCAGCAGGCAACCGCTAGCCGATGCAGATCGAGAACCTCACCCGGAGTTTCGGACGTGCCATGGGCATGGCCGCGCGGAACTTCTGGTTCGAGAACCGGTTCAACGACTGCGCCGCCATCTCGTACTACGCCCTGTTGTCGGTCGTCCCGCTGGCTGCGCTCGTCGTGGCCGTCCTCAGTCGAGTGATGGGTGCGACCGCCGCGGACGTCGAGCAACTGCTCCAGGGCGGCGGCCTTCTAGTGCCTGAGTTCGGCGAAGTGGTTAACGGGGCTGTGGCCGAGATGATCCTCTACCGACGAACGATCGGGGCGGTGTCGCTAGCGATCACGATCTGGTTCGCCAGCTTCGTCTTCGGCTCGATTCAGTCGGCATTCGACCGCATCTTCAAGACGTACCATCCGGCCCTCTGGGGGTTCATGAAACCGCGCCTTGTCACGTTGGCGGCCGCGGTTCTGCTCATGATCGGATTCGTTTTCAGCACCATGCTCACGGTGGTGCGCAGCATCGAATCGCCGGTCGCAGCCCAACTCATCGCAGCGCTGGAGAGGGCGGCCTTTCTTGGTTTCGCATCGTCCTTCGTGGTGGACATGTTTGTGTTCATGCTGATCCTGTACACGTTGCCGCCGCAACGACTCCACGATTGGCGAATGGTGATCCCGGCGGCGCTTGTCGGCGCCATCGGATGGCGCGCAGCGCGCTACGGTTTCGGGATCTACGTCGGCTACGCGACCGAGCGCCTGACCTTCTCCGGGTCTGCCGGCGCGGCGGTGATCTTCATGCTCTGGATCTACTACGCAGCGCTCGTCCTTCTGTACAGCGCGGAACTCCTGGCAGCGCTGGACCGGCTCCGACGGGAAGCGACGGCGAAAGCCTAGGCTGACGCGCCCTCGAACTGTGCTCCGAGCGTCTCCATGCCGCGGCGGATATCGTCGAGTCCGGCTTCCAGTCGATCTGCGTGAGTTCGGAACGAGAGCACACAGATTCGGATGACGAACTCGCCGTTCAGCCGAGTTCCCGTCAGGTAGACCCTCTGTCGAGTGTTCACCTCACCGAGCAGGCGGCGATTCAATTCGTCCAACTGATCGGGTGCCGCACCCTTCGGGCACCAACGCCAGGCAACGATCGACAATTGCGGTCCAGCAACGATCTCGACATCTGGCATAGCGCGGAGCGCGGCCTCGGCGGCTTCGGCCAGATCGATTTTCTCGTCGAGCGAGTCGCGGAACGCCGACAGTCCGTGTCTCTTCAGTGGGAGCCAGACCTTGAGTCCGCGGAATCCACGAGACAACTCAGGCGAGATTTCACAGAAGTCGACCAGGTCAGCGTCATCCTGCATTGGCGGCATGTAGTCGGCGTGAATCGCGTGGGCCCGCCGCAGTGCCTCGCCGTCCCGCACGAGCAGACACCCGACTCCGTACGGCAGGAACAGGCTCTTGTGAGGGTCGAGCACAACGGAGTCCGCGCGCCCCAGGCCGGCCAGAGTTCTACCGCCGCGTTCGGTCATCGCGAAGAACCCGCCGTAGGCAGCGTCAACGTGGAACCACAGCCCTAGATCGGCCGCAGCGTCGGCAATGGCATCGAGATCATCGACCGCACCGCTGTTTGTCGTGCCGCCGCTCCCGACCACCAGGAACGGACTCAGACCTGCGGTCCGATCAGCTTCCGCGGCGGCCCGGAGTGAGTCGACGTCCATCCTGAAATCGGAGTCGCTCGGGAGCACCCGGACTGCCTCGGGCGCGAACCCAGCAATGGCCGCGGCCTTGAGCACGGAATGGTGGATCTGATCCGAGGTATAGATCACGCCGCCCAGGAGGTCATTCCCTAGCTTCTCGCGGCGAGCAGTCACAAGACCGGAGAGGTTGGCGAGGGACCCACCGCTCGTGAGGAATCCGTGAGACTTGCTCGGGTGTCCGATGATTTCCGCGAACCACGCGACAACGTTCGCCTCGAGTTGCGACAACACCGGGGCCGCGTCGAACACCCCGACGTAGCGGTTCACCGCATCGGCGATCCAACTGGCCAGACAGGAGTCGAAGAGTCCACCGCCGGGGATGTAGGCCATGTAGCCCGGCCCGGCCGTGTTGTACGTGCGCGGTATGGCTTCACTGAACAGGTACTCGAGCAGCGGCTCTAGCTCGGCACCATGCTGCGGCACCCGCTCCCGGGCCTGCTTGACCGCGCGGCTGACGTCGGCCGCGTCCTCGGTGCCCCACGCCGGCTGCTCGGGCAGCGAATCAACGTGGTCGATGATGCGCCGCGCCACGAGATCGATCGCCTCGCGCATGGCGCCGGACGACGGCTCAAGCGGCCAATCCGCGCGCTGCAACGCGTCGTCGTTCTCGGGCATCGGCGTGGCTTCCAAGGGCGCGTCGGGACGAAATAAGGGCGGCCGCGTTGCGCCCACGGCCGCCACCGAGGCGGATGCTACCATGGCGCGCCGGTGGGCTCGGAGCCTGCCCGAATCGCTAATCTGCGAGGCCCTATCGTGTGCGGACGCTTCACATTGAGGACGCCAGCCGACATCCTCCGGGATCATTTCGGCCTGCCGGCGCTGCCTGGATTCGAGCCGCGCTACAACATCGCTCCGACTCAGCCGGTGCTCGCGATCCGAAGCCAGGACGGCGCCCCCGAGTGGGCGGATCTTCGGTGGGGACTGGTGCCGTTCTGGGCGGAAGATCCGTCCATCGGCGCGCGCATGATCAACGCTCGCGCGGAGACGCTGTCCGAACGCCGGGCCTATCGGGAGCCCTTTGAGCAACGCCGATGCATTGTGCCAGCAGACGGATTCTACGAGTGGATGCGTCGCGAGGACGGCAGCAAACAGGCGTACCACCTCACGCGGACCGACGATGCGGTCTTCGCGTTCGCCGGACTGTGGGAGCGGTGGCGGGATCGGAAGACCGGTGTCTCAATAGAGTCGTGCTCGATCATCACGACCACACCAAACGAAATCGTCGCGCCGGTGCACGATCGCATGCCCGTGATTCTTGATCAGGAAGGCGGGCACGAATGGTTGCTGGACGATGCCGTGACCGGAGCGCTTGAGGTGCTCCTACAGCCCCTGCCGGCGGAATTGACGAAAGCCACACCGGTGAGCAACCACGTGAATCGTCCAGCAAACGACGACCCCGCCTGTGTCCGACCAGTGGATCCAGCGCCGGTGGATCGCCGCCTGTTCTAGACCGCCCCAACCGGCCCCGCACGAACTGCTGCAAGTTCGTGGCCGCATCCGTCCCCTCGACCGAAGCGCACCGGAGATAGGGGTTCGCGCCGCGTGGCCTGCCCTCTAGCCTGCACCTGCATCGCCCCTGATGCCCGCCCCGAGGTTCTGCCGCGCATGACGTTGTCATCTCGTCTCCATCTCATCTCGTCGACGCCACAATGCGACACCTCCAAGGACCAGATCAGCACTGTCCGACGTGCGGCACACTGGGCTGAATCAGCCGGTCACGATGCACTCCTCGTGGGCACCGACACAGGTCCCGCTGACCCCTGGGCGCTCGCGAACCTCGTCCTCGATGAGACGGAGCAGCTCGTTCCTGTGGTCGCGGTACAGCCAGCCATGGAGCATCCCTACGCTGTCGCTCGGCGCATTTCTACGCTGCATCGCCTGCACGGACGTGCACCGCACATCGAACTTGGAGCCCGTGCCGGAGCCCGAGATCTCGTCTCAGTTGGCGATCGCGCGCCGGCCGAAGCAAGACACGTACGCCTGCTGGAATTCGGTCAGGCCGTGCGAGCCTTGCTGTCGAACGCCGGCCCGATTAGCTTGCACGGCGAGTTCTACGAACTCCGGAACCCACCGCCCCTGCCTGCGCTCGCACCTGAAGCTCAGCCTCAGTTCTTTGCGGCCGCCACCAGTCGGGGAGCCGAACGAATCTCTCGCCAGATCGACGCCACGCTCGTGCACGACGTGACCTGTGCCGACGGCCGACCGTCGTGCATCCGAGTGGGCATCATCGCCCGGGACACCGATGCAGACGCCTGGGACGTGGCGGCAAGCCGTTTCCCGGAAGAACGCAGCGGCATGACCTTCGATCGCCGCCTTGAGGCTGCCTGGACAGACGATCCGACGCAGACGAGTCTGCTAGCTGCCGCGGCGGAGGAGACGCACCGCGACCGAGATCTATGGCTGGCTCCGTTCGAGCGTCGACAAGCCCCGTGCGCCTACTTCGTTGGCAGCCACGCTGATGTTGCCCGCCGCGTACGTCCCTGGCTCGAAGCGGGCACATGTACGTTCATGCTCGACGCCGCCGCCTGCGAAGAGGACCTACTGCACACGGGAGTGGTGTTCGAGCGGGCGTGGCGCAGACTTCAGTCGCCTCTGGCGGTTAGCGGGTAGCGCGACGACCGAAACGGCTATTCGGTCGCCGCGACGATCGCCTTGCTCAAGCGGTCAAGCGCCTGCTTGGTCAACGTACGCGAGACCATCTCCAGCATGCGCTGCCCTACCCCGGCAATCTTGCCGCCGACGGTGACCTCTACGTCATAGAGCAGCGTCGTCCCCTCAGGCGAAGCCTCCAACTTCACTTCGCCTTCGCCATCAACGAATCCGGGCGCGCCACGGCCATCGAGATGTAGCCGATAGCTCGATGGCGGCTGTAGCTCCTTCAGCGAGAGCTTCCCGTTGAAGCGTCCCTGCACCGGCCCGACGCCGAGTGCCAGGCTGCCCTCGAAGACGTTCTCCGCTACCTCCTCCAGGCTCTTGAAGCCTGGGAGTGTCCCCGCCAATACCTCGGGATCCATCAGCGCCTCCCACACCCTCTCCGGCGGCGCCTCGATCGTGTACTCTCCGGCAACTCGCATGCTTACTCCCTTTTGGGGCGATTGTACGCCGAGGCGCGGCATGGCCGAACTGGCATACCGGATCGATGAGAAGCCCCAGCGGCTCTGGGAGGCCGTGCTCTACGGCTGGCAGCACACGCTGGTCGACATCTCCCCGTTTGTTCTTCCCCTGGCCGTCGCCACGGCAGTCGGAATGGACGCCGCAGCACAGGCTCAACTCATCAGCTACACGCTGGTTGCGATGGGCGTCGCGACTCTGCTCCAGACAACCCTGGGCAACCGACTCCCCATCATCCAAGGCCCGTCGGCGACGATCATCGGGGTGATGGCACCGGTTGGTGCGCAACTAGGCGCAGCGGCGATGTGGGGCGGAGTGTTCGTGGACGCGCTCATCGAAACAGTCTTCGGGGCGACCGGCGTTCTCGGCTTCCTTCGACGCCTCTTCCCCCCGGTTGTCTCGGGCATCGTGGTGGTCACGATCGGATTGGCCCTCGGGCAGCTGGCGATTCGCCTCAGTATCGGAGCCGGCACCGTGATCGAAATCGCCCTTGCTGTCGCGACTGTCGCATTGGTGTTGGTTCTGCAGGAGTGGGGCAGCCGCACCAACCGTGGCCTCGTGGCGCGGGCAGCGGTTTTCATCTCGATCTGGGTGATCGGCATCGGTGTTGGCGGACTGCTGGGTCGCGTGGATTGGGGGCTCGTCGGGGCACAGCCGTGGATCCGACTGCCTACCCTGTTCCCCTTCGGCACCCCGCTGGAGTGGGACTACCGACTGGTGGCCGTCGTGGCGATATTCACTGGCTACGTCGGCTCGATGGTCGAATCAGTCGGCGACTACGTGGCGACCTGCGCAGTCGCGGAGGAGCCGTTCGAGCGCAAGCATGTTGATCGCGGGATCGTAGCCGAAGGCGTGGGGTGCCTCTCGGCTACCGCCCTCGGCGGCATGCCCTGCACGAGTTTCACTCAGAACATCGGGATCATCGCCGCGACCGGCGTAGCCAGCCGACACGTTGTCCGGATCGCCGCGGTGATTCTGTTGCTGTACGGGCTCTGTCCGAAGTTCGGGGCCCTCCTGGTCGCAATGCCACGCTCCGTGCTGGGCGGTGTCTTCGTTCTTGTGTGCGGTCTGATCGTGAGATCCGGCATCTCATTGCTGCGGAGCACGCCCAGAACCGACGCGGACGGGCTCGTGGTCGGACTGTCTCTCGTCGTAGCACTTGGTGTCCCCGCCTACGTAGCGAGCGGTCTTGGCGAGGCGTGGCTGGCCGAGGCGGGCATGTTCGCCCGCGTCGTGCTCACGAGTCCCATCGTCATCGGGGTGATCATGGCGCTCGGACTCAATCTCGCCCTCAACGGCGTTCGCGAGCCTGACGCGCCTACGAGTCGGTCGTAGGCGCTGTGCCGACCGGACGTAGCTCCTGAATCCGTGCAGCGAGACCCAATACTTGCGCCTCGCCCGCCGGAGGCCCCACTACCTGCAGTCCCGTCGGAAACCCGTTGGCGTCCAAACCAGCTGGGACCGAAGCAATCGGCAGACCCGCCAAGCTGAGCAAGAACGTAGGCGCGACCCAATCGATGTACGTATCCATGGGTTTGCCACCGATGGTCTGCGGATAGTTCTCCTCGACCGGGAAGGGAGGAATAGCCATCGTCGGAGTCAGGAGATGGTCGTATTGCTGCAGGAGGCGGTGGAACATGTCCCAGACGAAGCCGCGAGTCGCCTCTGCCTTGCCCAATTCCTCAGGTGCGACAGCAAGGCCAGCCTCGATGTTGCCGCGCAAGTTGTCGCCGAACTCGTCGAGGCGATCGAGGCGAGACGCCTGTTGAGCCACCATCCAGTGACCCCGAAGTGCCAGGAAGGCGTCGCGCGCAAAGCTCAGATCGAACTCGATCTCCTCAACATTGGCGCCCGCATCCGCCAGGGCATCGATAGTCGCGCGGCAGGCCGCCTCCACCTCGTCGTCGATACCGATGCCCGCGATGTCCTTGCAGTAGGCAAGACGCAGTCCGGCCATCGGGCGCCCGGCAATCATCTCGCCGAAGTCGCGAAAGTCCACAGACTGCCCGATCGGCGCCAGCGGACTGGGGCCAGCAACCGCCTGTAGGGCAAGCGCGATGTCCTCCGCATGGCGGGCCATCAGGCCCGTTACCTGCATCGTGTCCCAGGGATAGTCGGATGGCCAGGTGGGGATCAGCCCGGGCGTCGGACGCAACCCCACCACCCCGCAAAACGAAGCTGGAATCCGGCATGAGCCACCCAGATCGGTGCCCTCTGCGAGCCCGATCATCCCGGTCGCCAGAGCGGCCGCGCCGCCTCCAGTGGACCCCCCGGCGGACATCGCCGTGTTCCAGGGATTGCGAGTCGCGCCGAAGACTTCGTTGAACGTGTTGCCACCCGTGGCGAATTCGGGCGTGTTCGTCTTGCCTAGAATGATCGCGCCGGCGTCTCGCAGGCGCTGCACCACGACGGCATCGAACTTCGCGACATGGTCCGAGTACATCGAGCTGCCAAACGTGTGGCGCAATGCCCGCACCGGGGTGACGTCCTTGATTCCCGCCACGACGCCGCCAAGCGGCCCCGGCGATTCGCCGGCTGCGACCCTAGCGTCTACATCACGCGCCTGATCCATCGCCGTATCGGCTGCGGTGACCAGCGCGTTGATCTCGTCGTTTCTCAGACGCACGCGATCGAGCGTCGCGCGCATCAGATCAGCGGCGCGCAACTCACCGGCGGCGATCCGGCGGGCCTGCTCGGCCGCCCCGAGCAGGAGAACATCGTCAGTCATCGAACTCTCCGGACTAGGGTCTTCCGGAAAAGGGCAATCACGTCCCTACTACTCTTCGACGAACGCCACGGCGCGGCAGAAGGCGGCCTCGCCGCCCTTGAACAACCACGGGAAGATACCGATGGTAATCCGACGGTCATGCAGGTCCGGGCTGTTGATCTCGCCGCCGAGGTTCTCCACGTGCATGCAGTCGGCGGGGAAGAGCGCGTTGTGGGTGAGCTGGTAGTCCGTGTCGGGAAAGAGCTCGGCAACCCCTTCCGGGCCGCCGAACTTGTCCTCGCACTGCTGACGAACGCGATCACAGTGGTTGAACATTCCCTTGCCCAGGAAACGTCCGATCGGCAGGTTCATCGGGTGGTCCGTCGACACGGCGTCGACACCCCAGACATGAATCTTCTTCTCTAGCAGCCACGGCACCATGTCGGGGTGAGCGCCCGGATGGCGATGGATGTACTTCTCCTCGTCGGGCTCCGAGCCGAACTGCGCGTACTTCTCCCAGCCCGTATGCAGCAGGAGAATGTCGCCTTCCCGGATCTCGACGCGCGCCTCGATCATCTCCGGCGTGTAGACGTCGAGTTCGTCCAGCTCGGGCGCAAGGTTGACGATCACCCCAGGCCCGTAGAGCCAGTCCAGCGGCAGTTCATCGATGGTCTTGCCATTGGTAACGAAATGCCGCGGTGCATCGATATGCGTGCCCATGTGGTTGGAGGTCTGGATGTACTGCGCATTCACGCCGTGCTCGGACTTCCGCTTGATGTACTTCACCTCGAAAGGTGGGTAGTACGGCCAGAACGTGACTTCCTGGTTAAGTGGTTGAGACAAATCGCGCGGCTTCATCCTTCCTCCTGAATCGGTCCGGGAGACGCGATCGTATCGCGCATCATCAACCAGTAGACGGTGCAGCTAACGAAAGCCGCGGAGAACCAGGCCCCCTCGAACAGGGCGTATAGGGACGGCACCCACAATCCGACCAGAGCCGTCAGAATCCCGGCGGCCGTCGCCGTCATCGCGGCGTAGTTCACGCCGTTCGCATAGTGGTACGGCCCGTCGCTCTTGTAGAGGCCTTCAACGTCGAGCTTCGTACGCCGCAGCACCAGGTAGTCGCAGATCATCACGCCACCGACCGCGCCGAGAAGCCCCGAGTAGCTGATCAGCCAACCCTGGTACGCCTCGAGGAGGCGCCACGGCATGATCAGGATGCCGGCCAACGCTGCCAGCAAACCGCCGGTGCGGAAACTGATGCGGCGCGGCATCAATGCCGACAGGCTGTTGGCTGGCGCCACGACGTTGGCTGCGATGTTGGTACTCAGCGTGGCAATCGCCAACACCGCCATGGCTCCAACCCCGAGGAGCGGACTGGCCGCGTCCGCCGTCAGTCGCGCGAGCAGATCAACCGGGTTCCAGATGGCCTCGCCAAACAGAATCACCGTGGCTGCCGTGACTGCGACGCCGATGAATGCGAACAGCGGCATGGTGGTGAGGAGTCCGATGGCCTGGCCATACACCTGATCCCGCTGACTGCGGGCGTACCGCGTGAAGTCCGGGATGTTCAGCGAAAGCGTGGCCCAGTAGCCCACCATCGCGGTGAGCCATGGCATGAAGAAACCGAAGAACCACGCCAGGGTCGAGGTTTCCTCGCTGGTCGCGGCGAGTTGGTCGGAGCGCTCGAGGATGACCCCGATGCCGCCCACCGCCGACGCTGCCCAGGCCAGCAACGCCAGGCCGACAATCAAAAGGAAAGGCGCGGCGGCCGTCTCGAGCCAACGGATGGACTCGGTCCCAGCCCAGACGAAGTAGACGTTCATGGCCCAGAAGACGAGGAACGCCAGATACTCGGGCGTGGTGTGACCCATGAACGCGACGCCGCCGCCGATGGAATCCCACCCGGGCCACAAAGTCGCGAGGATCACATGGAGCGCCGTTCCCCCGATCCACGTTTGTATCCCGAACCAGCCGCAGGCAACAACCGATCGGAGCAGCGACGGAACGTGAGCGCCGCGTGTGCCGTACGCGGCGCGCGCCATCGCAGGGAAAGGGATGCCGTACTTCGTTCCAGCATGACCGTTCAACGCCAGCGGGATCAACACGATCGCGTTGCCGAGAATGATCGTCGCGATTGCCATGCGCCAGGACATCCCGGCCAGGATCATGCTCGAGGCGAGCATGTAGGTCGGAATACATACGCTCATGCCCACCCAGAGCGCGGCGATGTTCCAACGGCTCCAGGTGCGGTCGGCGAGCGTCGTTGGCGCCAGGTCGGCGTTGTGAAGTTCGCCCGGGGGCAACGGGTGCTCTAGCTCAATTGGAGGCTCGTCGAGCAATCGACTGAGCCAGCTCATCCGCGGTCCTCGATGCCGGCGCGAGCTTCTACGACCGCCCGCCTCACGAGTACGCGTACCAGGTGCCGCCGATAGTCGGCCGAGGCGTGCAGGTCACCCGTCGGGTCGATCTCACCGGCGGCGAGCTCCGCAGCGCCTTCGGCATCAGACAACTCCACGGCCGTGCCGACCAACGCCGAGGCCGCCTGAACAGCCAACATCGGTGCCTCGCTCACCGAGAGCAGACCCAGCGCGGCGGACTCACATGTGCCGTCGCTGCCGAGGGTGAGCGTCACGGCAACGCCAGCGAGCGCGTAGTCGCCGTGCCGGCGTGCGAACTCGACGAACGCTGTTCCGGAGCGTGGCGCCTGAGCTGGAATTGAAATAGCAGTCAGCATCTCGTCGGGCGCCAGAGCGGTCATGAGGAGGCCGAAGAAGAACTCGTCCGCAGGAATCGCACGCTCGCCGGAAGGGCCCCGCGCATGAAACTCCGCGCCGAGCGCCAGCATCACGGCCGGCAACTCCGCCGCCGGATCGGCATGCGCGATGCTTCCCCCGAGGGTTCCGCGAGCCCGAATCTGAGGATGAGCGATCCAGGGCATGGCCTTGTGGAGCAGTGGCGCGGCGGCCCGCACCTGATCGCTGCTCTCAACGACGTTCTGCCGGGTCATCGCCCCGATGCGCAGCGATCCGTCGGCTGCCGTCTCGATTCCCGAAAGCTCGTCGACACCGTTGATGTCGATCAGAATCGCGGGTGAGGCCAGCCGAAAGTTCATCGCAGGCACGAGGCTCTGTCCGCCGGCAAGAATCTTCGCTTCCCACGCATGCTCGCCTAGCAAGGCCAACGCCTCATCCGTCGATCCGGGTGCGTGATACTCGAATACCGGGGGCTTCACTCCGGCGCCTCCTCGCGGGCGCCACGCGCGAGCTCGAACAGACGATTAGGCGACAACGGGATCTCCAGAAGTTCGAGTCCCTCGATGCCCAGCGCGTCCTCGACCGCCTGAGCAAAGAGCGCCCCGGTGGGAATGCAGCCTGCTTCACCGGCCCCCTTCACACCGAGCGGCGTGTCCGCAGCCGGGGTTTCGACATGATCGATTCGGATGCGAGGCACGTCGCTGGCGGTAGGCAGCAGGTAGTCCATGAACGACGCGTTCTGCAACTGTCCGGCGCTATCGACGACGAGGTGTTCGAAGAACGCATTGCCAACCCCCTGCGCCACGCCTCCGTGAATCTGACCGTCGAGAATCAGAGGATTGATTACCCGTCCGCAGTCATGCACCACAACGTAGTCGCGGATCTGCACGTCGAACGTCTCCGGGTCGACAACAATCTCGCATAGCGTGCACGCCGCTTGCCGTCGCGCCGCGCGCGGGCCCGAAGTAGGCGGTCGCTTCAAGCCCCGGCTCAGTGCCCGGCACCACCGCGCCGCGGAGCGGGTTCGCCAGGCTCGCGAGATCGCCGAGCGTAATCGAACGATCGGGCTCGGCGGCCACCGTGACCTTCCCCGCGCCGAGTTCGAGTGATTCGCCGTCGACGCCGAAATGCGTCGCCGCACATTCGACGATCTTCTCGCGCACCGCCATGCCGGCCGCGTGGCAGGCATGGCCAGCCACCACGGCACCGCGACTGGCGAACGTCCCTGTGCCCCAGTTGAACTCCCGGGTATCACCCGTAACCACGTGCACCCGCGCGACGTCCGCGCCGACCGCGTCGGCTACGATCTGCGCCAGAGTGGTGTAGTGGCCCTGCCCCTGCGTTCCCACCCCGGTGGCGACGTGAACCTCGCCCGACGGGTCAATCGACACTCGCGCGCCTTCGTATGGCCCGATTCCGGTGCCCTCGACGTACGACACTATGCCCACACCTTCATGCGCGCCCGCCGCGTGAGCTTCCTCTCGACCGCCATCGCGCCATGCCGGAAAGTCGATCATCTCGGCCGCGCGCTCGAGCGCAGGAGCGTAGTTGCCGGAGTCGTAGGTCAATGACGAGAAGTCCTGATAGACGAGCCCGTGATCGTGCGGGAAATCATCCGGCGCGAGGTAGTTGCGGCGACGGATCTCCACGCGATCGATATCCAGTTCGCGCGCTGCCAGGTCGAGCATGCGTTCCATCACGAAGACGCCATGCTGCCGGCCCGCGCCGCGAACGGGCGTAACGATCGGCCGATTGGTGAACACCGCTGTGAATTCTGAGTAGTACGCCGGGACGTCGTAGCAACCGAGCAGCGTGCACTGCGCGTTGATCGCCACGGTGAGTCCGTACGGATCGTAGGCTCCGGTGTCGTGAAGGAATACGTCGTGAACGCCGAGGATGCGTCCGTCGGCGTCGAACGCCACCTTCGCGTCGTGGATTTGTGACCGCTCCTGCGTGGTCGCGTAGAAATTCTCCGACCGATCCTCGATCCACTTCACCGGACGTCCGAGCTGCATGGCGATCCACGGCACCACGACCTCTTCCGGGTAGAACATCATGATCTTCGGTCCGAAGCCGCCGCCGATGAAGGGCGCAATCACATCGACCTGACGCTCGGCGAGGCCGTACAACCCCGCGAGACCGTTCCGGATCGGGATGGGTGCCTGAGTCGTGTCCCAGATCGTCAATTTGCCGTTCGAATCGTCCCAGTTCGCCACCACGCCGCGGTTCTCGATCGCGGCCGAGGCGCCGCGGTCGTAGTGAAAGCGTCGCTCCAGCACCAGTTCGGCGTTCGCGCTCGCTTCTTCGTAGTTACCTTTCTGCTGCACGCAATGCGCGGCCAGATTGCTGTCGAGCCCTTCGTGGAGGACGGGCGCATCCTGCTCAAGAGCAGCGTGAAGATCGACGACTGCATCGATCGGCTCGAGATCCACGCGGACGTCCTCGAGCGCGTCTTCGGCGGCGTAGCGACTGGTGGCCACGATCGCGACGACCGGCTCGCCGGCGTGCAAGACTCGGTCCCGTGCCAGCGGCACCTGACAACGCTCGTGAAAGACGATGTCCTCGATCGGCGGCGGCGGCACCAGCAGGGGGCCAGGCCCCCAGATGTCTCCTAGATCGTCGGCGACGTAGGCCGCGACAACGTCCGGGCGAGCGCGAACCGCGCTGAGATCCACCCCGGTGATACGAGCGTGGGCAAAGTCACTGCGCCAGAACGCGACATGGAGCATGTCGGGCAGATCAACGTCGTCAATGAACTGCGCCCGCCCGGTGAGCAGCGTCGCATCCTCATTGCGCGGCACACGGCGACCGAAGTAAGGCGTGTCAGTCACCGTCGGCCTCCGGATTCATGCTCTGGATTGCGTCGACGATGTGCTGGTAGCCGGTGCACCGACACAAGTTCCCGGACAGTCGCTCGCGGATAGCGTCCTCGTCGAGGGCCGCGATCTCGTCCAGGTCGGGCGCCAGGCTCATCAGGATCCCGGGAGTACAGAACCCACACTGCAGGGCATGGGCCTCCCGGAATGCCTCCTGCAGCGGGTGCAGTTCTTCCTCAGAGTTCGCCAGCGATTCGACGGTTTCGATCGTGTGCCCATTCGCCTGGACGGCGAAGATCAGACATGCGCGCACGGGCTCGCCGTCGAAAAGAACGGTGCAGGCGCCGCATACGCCGTGCTCGCAGCCGACGTTGGTGCCCGTGAGCCGCAGATCCTGGCGCAGAAAGTCTGTGAGCAGCGTGCGCGACTCGACCTCGGCGTGTACGGAAGTCCCGTTTACGCGGGTTTCGATCGCGATGCGCTGCGGGTCGTTGTCGCTCACAGGGTCGAACTATACTCGGCAGAACAGGCGCCGTGACTGGACCTCTTCGTCCCACCGCCGAACTCGCGCCTTCGCCAGGAGTTCCATGCGTCGTTTGTGCGCCGTTGTAATGCTCGCAGCCACGGTTGGCTGCACAGCCGCAGCCCCCCCGCCGCCGCCCTGGCCGGCGGTACGCAACGTGATCTTCGTCACGATCGATACGTTGCGCGCCGACCACACTTCCGTTGGCGGCTACCCCGCCCCGACGACACCGTTCCTCGAGCGGCTGGCCGCACGCGGCGTCACCTTTGATCGGGCCTACTCGCATTCGGCCACGACAGCGCCGTCGCACGCCTCGATGTTCACCGGCCTGCTGCCGATCCAGCATCGGGTCCAGACGAATGGCCTGCGCCTTGCCGACGAGCTCGCCACGCTGCCGGAGGTTCTCTCGGAGGCCGGGTGGGACACTGCCGGTGTTGTTGCCGTGCCGATGATCTTCCGGAGTTCCGCGCTGACCCGCGGATTCTCCGAGTTCACTTCCCGCACCGTTGTTCGACGCCCGGAAACCTATCGGCCGGCGGACGCGACGGCGGCAGCGGCTGCGGACTGGCTCAGGGCGCGCGACGGAGACACCGACCCGTTCTTCCTCTGGATGCACGTCTACGACCCGCATAATCCCCTGCGACCGCCCGACGAGGCCATCGAGGCAGTCTCGCCAACGAATGAACGTTCCGAGCGCCAGCGCCGTCGCGCGCTCCGCGAACAGAACATCCAGCGCCGTCCCACGAGTCGGACAAACCGGCAGGTTCTGCAGTACGACGCCGAGATCCGTTTCGTGGACGATCAACTCGAACGGCTGCACGCCGTTACCGAGGAACTGGGACTCAACGACGATACCCTCTGGGTCGTGACCGCCGACCACGGCCAGGGACTCGGAACGCACCGCTGGTACGGCCATCATGTGCAGCTGTACAACGAGCAACTGCACGTCCCGATGATCCTGAGGTTCCCGGGAGACTGGAACGCCGGCCACCGCGTCAGCGAGCACGCTGCGACGCATGTCGACCTTGCGCCGACGTTGCTCGAGATCCTGGGACTGGGACCGCTCGCACAAGCCCTGCCGCTCCCCGGCCGCTCGCTCGTGCCGCTGTTCGGAACCACCCCGGAATGGGATCGCACCGCGGTCTTCGCCGAACGCCGCATCGCGATCGAAGACGGTCGAGGTCTGGGCAACGCTGGACCCAAGCTCGAAGAAGGAACGCGCCAGGCCCTGCAGACACTGACGCGCAAGTACATGCTCGTGAGCCACGGGCCGGACGAGTACTACCACCTCGATGCCGACCCGTATGAACAGATCAACCTCATCGACGAGGCCGACATCGAAGCACGGCTACTCCGCGATCAACTGATGGCACTGGTCGCAGCGCTCGACACCGGTGGCACGGCTGCGACGGTGAGCGAGGCCGATCTTGAGGAGCTGCGCGCGCTCGGCTACGTGCAGTAGCCCGCTAGAGTCCCCTACGCGTCTCGGCCACCAACTGATCGACCACCGCCTGCAGACTTCCGGTCTCGCGGTAGACGGCCAGTTGACGATCCGCACTGGTTCCGCCGTCCATGATCGTGCGGACGAACTCGACCTCTTCGCGCACGTCGAGTTCGTCGAGAACGTCGTCGACGAAGTCGAGGAGTTCGTCCAACAGGTCCCGCACAGGAACCGATTCCTGCTTGCCGAAATCGACCAGATCGCCGTCCAGACCCCAGCGCACCGCACGCCACTTGTTCTCTTCAACGAGGTGATGGCGATAGGAGCGCCAGCTCATGTTGTTGAGACGCAGCTTGATCAACTTCGCGACGATGGCAAGGATCAATGAAGCAATGCAGATCGCCTCGTCGATTGTCGTGCAGATGTCGCTCTGCCGGAACTCCAGCGTCGGGAATACCGGGTGCGGCCGGATATCCCACCAGATCTGCGTGGGCTCTTCGATACAACCGGTGCGCACGATGGTCTTGATGAAGTTCTGGTACTCGGCCCAGGAACCGAAGACCGGCGGAATTCCGGTGCGCGGCATGTTCTCGAAGACGATCGATCGGTACGACTTCAGACCGGTGTCGACGCCCTGCCAGAACGGCGAACTCGTTGACAGCGAGAGCAGGTGCGGCAGGAAATACCGCGCCTGATTCATCACGTCCATCATCAGTTCTTTGTCATCGATCCCGATGTGCACGTGCATGCCGAAGATCAGCAGCCGCCGCGCGACGTGCTTGAGCGCCTCTTCGTGCTTGGCGTAACGGTCGGCCACTGTGATCTGCTGATCGGACCACTGCGAGAACGGGTGCGTGCTGGCTGCGGCGACCATGAGGTTCTTGCGGTCGGCGAGCTCGCAGATCGTGCTGCGCAGGCGGGCTAGCTCCTGGCGCGCCTCCTTCATGTCGTGACAGATGCGGCTCCCCACCTCCACCTGCGACTGCATGAACTCCGGCTTGATCTGATCCTTGAGAACGTACCCACCCTCTTCGAGGATCTCCTGGATGTAGGAGCTCAACTCGCGGCTCACCGGGTCGATGATCTGGTATTCCTCTTCGATCCCGACCGTGAACTTGGGAAGGTTCCGTGCCATGCCATTTCTCCTTTGAGCGCCGTCGCGGTACCCGATTCAGGCCCGCGCGGCCACTAGGATGCTCTGTTTCCGGGCAAGTTCAAACCAGGTGAGCGCTTCCCGGCGAAAAAGGACTGCGCGACTAGCCCTGACGTCCCTTCGCAGCGCGCTCCTCGATCAACTCGATTACCCGCGCGATTCGCTTACGGCGAGTGCCTTCACTCTTCGCGCTCCCGACGAAATCGAGCATCTGTCGACGAAGCCCGGGCGGCAGCAGTTCGACCGTCTCGAGACCCCCACCCATCGCGATCGCCGCCGCCATCACCTCGTCGGGCATCGGCCGCAACGGTGATTCGTCGAGATCGATTTCGACCTCGATCGAATCGCCCGTATCCACTCCGACAGCTTTGCGAAGCTCATCGTGGAGAAATAGTCGGAGGCCGCCTTCGCGACGCGGTGTGAGTGTCGTCGAGCGCTCGGCCCCACCGGCGCGCACCGTCACGGGAGGGTACTCCCAGTCCGCGAACTCGGTCGCAATCCCCTCTGGCACGTCCACCGCGCGCAGAATGCCCTGGCGGTAGATCACGGCCGTGAAAGTGCCCATTCGCGGAGCTCTAGAGCAGCGCGGCCGCGGACCAGAGCAGGCGTAGCAAGCCTAGAAGTACGGCCAGAAGCATGGCGCCGACGATGTAGCGCGAACCACGCCAGAACACCTGGTCGTGCCGTCGCACGTCGTAGATGACGAAGGGGACCAGCAACAACGCCGCGAAAATCGAGCCGAACACGAACGCGGGCTGACCGTAGGCCGTTCCCTCAAGCGCATCGACGCGCGAGAAGACGATGAAATTTCCCATCCAGTACGTCACAACGTGAACGAACGCCAGGCTCGACACAGCGACGAGGCTCGGCCATACGCGCTGCTGAAGGTCGACTCGGTGAGTCGACAGACTTTCATGCAAGAACGTCATACATCCTCCTCACACGAGCCTAGCGCGCTCGGTTGTTCGTATCCATGGAATCGTCGCCGTCCCTCGCGTCGACCGGCAACTCCCACTCCTCACCCCACACGTGGCGACCGAACCACATCCAGTTGTGCCACATCGCCACGAGGCGCTCCTTCGGCTTCGTAATCCCGTGACCGAATCCCTTGTAAATCACCAGTTCGGTCTCGGCGCCGACGTCCTGCAGGCCCTGGTACAGCTCGTAGGCGTTGGGCGTCGGTACGCGAGCGTCGAACTCGCCGTGCTGGATCAACGTCGGGGTCACCGCGTCGTTGATGTTGGTCATCGGCGAGGTCACCGCATAGATCTCGGGATCGCTCCAGGGCGTCGACTCGAGATACTGCTGGGTGAAGCCGTGGATGTCGGTGTTGACGTAGTAGGTCATCCAGTTGGAGATCCCGGCTCCCACCGAGATGGCCTCGAACATGTCGGTGTTCGTGGTCAGGAACGCGGAGATATAGCCGCCCTGGCTCCAACCCATCGACCCGAGCCGATCCGGGTCGGCAATCCCTTCATCCACCAGATGCTGCACACCGGACATCACATCCCATGCATCGCCAACGCCGAGATTGCGGACGTTGAGGGCGCGGAAGTCGGCGCCGTAGCCCGCGGATCCCCGGTAGTTCGGCATGAGAACCATCGCGCCTTTCTGGAGCCACTGCGTCACCGGATAGACGTAGCCGGAAACCAGGCTAGGGCGCGAAGTGCCCGTCGGTCCGCCGTGAATCACAACCATCAGAGGATGTCGGGCCGAGGAATCGAAGTTGTCCGGCTTGTAGAGAACCCCCTCGACCTCGGCACCATCCTCGCTGGTCCACTGGATTACCTCGCGCGACCCGAGGTCCCAGTCCTCAACCTGTGCCGTGGTGTTCGTGAGTTGCTCGAGATCGAAGTCCGCCGGACTCCCGACGAACAGCTCGTCGAGCGTGTCGCGACTTGCCGCTTCGACCACGACCACACGGCCGTCGTCGGAGAAGTCCACACCCCAGATCATCTCGGGAGAAGCCAACTTCTCGGTCACCGCACCGCTGGCGGGATCCAACAGGAAGAGCGCCCGGCGGGTCCGCTGAGAGGCGGTAAACCAGATGCCCTCCTCGCGCCATTCAACCAGGCCAGGGTTCTCGTCGAAGCTCGCCGTGATGACGCGCGACTCTCCGCCGTCCGCCGGCACCAGGGCGTACTCATTGTTGCCGTAGTAAGGGTTGGCGCCCGCGTTCGTGGAATACAGCACGGTCGAACCGTCCGGAGACCACGAAGGTCCGCTGTCGGGTCCCGCGTCGGTCACCAGAGCCGTGCGGTCTCCTGAAGCCACGTCTACCCACGAAATGTCTGCCTGCGGAAACGAATTCACCTGCGGGGTTGGCCGGTGATCGAAGACAATGCGCGCGCCGTCGGGCGACCAACGAAAGCTCCCGACCGTGAAATCTCCCTCGGTGAGTCTCCTCGGCTCGCCCTTCCCGTCCGCCCCGATCACCCACAGGTGCGTCATACGGAACTCGGCGTCCTCCACGGCATAGCCGCCGTAGAGCTCAGCGCGAGCCTTCGACTCATCTGACTGCTCGTCGGTCGCGCTGTAGGCAATCCAGGCGCCGTCCGGCGAGAAGGCAAAACCACCCAGGCCGCCGGCGATGTCGGTCAGCTGAATCGCTTCCCCGCCCATGGGGCGAATCGTGTAGATTTGCCGACTGCCCGAGCGGTTCGCTGCGAAGGCCAGGTAGGCGCCGTCGGGATGCCAGGCGTGTGAACCGCTGGAGCCCGACTCGGTGCGAGTCAACTGGTAGGGCTCAACGCCCGGCCCAGTGATCCAGATCTCGCTGTCGAATCGGTTCGCGTCCCATTCGGTGCTATTCACGGAGTAGGCCACGAGGCTGCCGTCGGGCGAGATCCTGGGAGCTCCGATTCCTTCGAGTCCAATGACATCGCGGAAGCCTGCGTCGATGGCGTCGGCCTCCTGGGCGATCGCAGCGGGCGTAGCCAGGGTGGCAGCTAGAACAGCGGCAGCCGTCGTGAGTTTCCGCATCGTATTCCTCTCCTCAGCTCAGAGTGGCGAACGCTTCCGTGAGCTTCGCCAGATCAGATTCGTCGTTGTAGAAGTGTGTCGAGCAGCGCAGTCCGTCCCCGCGGGCGGACACATACACGCCACGATCGAGCAGCTCGTTCCGGAGCGCAGTCGAGTCGGCCTCGGCCTCCGCGTAGACAATCCCGCTCCGCAGGTCCGTCTCCGACAACGGCAGGACACCCAGACCGGCATCGGACAGTGCCTGGCGGAGTCGCGCGCTCAAGTGCAGCACACGAGTCTCGATCGCCAGGGCGCCAATCTCAGACTGCATCTCCAGTGCCGCACCCAGCGCGAACACGGCGGCGAACGGCGGGTGCCCCAACTCCAACGCGGGGGCGTCTTCGCTCAGATTCATATCGTCCGAGATCAGCGCGTAGGGGTCGCTGGAACTGCGCCAGCCGGCAGCTGCTCGCCGTGTACGGTCGAGCGGCTCGCGGGCATAGAGCAGTCCCATGCCGTAGCCGGCCGTAAGCCACTTGTAGCCGCTGCAGACCATGTAGTCGACGCCAAGGCTCTCCGCATCGAACTGCACCGCGCCCAGCCCCTGGGTGGTGTCGACGACCAACTTGATGCCGCGCTTTTTGCAGATCGCGCTCAGCGCATTCAAGTCGTAGCGGAAACCTGTGCGGTATTGCACCCAGCCAACAGAAATCGCACGAGTTCGATCCGTACAGGCGGCCGCCAACGCTTCGATGTCCGCGCCTCCGTGAATGTCGGGCTCAACGAACTTCACGTCATACCCGCCCACCATCCAGGGATACGTCACCGACGGGAAGTCACCGCGCACTAGCACCACCTCGCCGTCGCCTCCCAGCTCTGCTGCGACGAGATTCATGGCGGCGGAGCAGTTCTGCACAAATGCGATTTGCTGGCTGCTACCACCCACTAGCGGCGCGGCTTGCGCGCGCACAAGTTCCACCCGCGCCAGCCAGTCGTCCCAGTGGACGTCACCGTCGCGGACGGTGGCCTCGTAGTACTCGCGTCCCGCCGTCCCGGCCGCGCGCGACATCGGTGCGCCCGCCGCCGTATTGAGGTAGGCCTGCGAGGCAAGGGCAGGAAATTCGGCGCGATACTTGGCCCAATCAGTCATGACTCCTGAGGTCCCTCCGGCGTGGCGACGTTGACCTGGGGTTCGGTTTCCACATGCAACGTGAAGATATCCGGCCGCGAGTAGTGGCCGTCGGTATCGAGGTACATCCTGCCTTCGATCACAGCGTCTGGCGTAACCTCCGCCGCCAGCACCGCCTCATCCTGATCAGCTGCCGCCAGCACAGTAGCGTCTGGGCCGATGAGGCAACTCCCCCCTCGGAGCATGAGTTCATCATCGCTCCCCGGCATGCTCGCGAGAATCTCGCGTGCGGCGGGTTCGGTGACATTCAGCGAGTCAAACCCGGCAAGGACGTCTTCTCGCCGCATGACGCAGCCCGAGGCAGCAACGAAGCATTGCGCCTCGAAGGCGTACTGGCGGCTGCAGATCTGGTGGATCTCACGTACCCAGGGCCATTGAGCGACGTGCAACAACTCGTGCTGGGCGTGCATTGCGGCGCGTGCCAACGGCATCCAGTGCTCCCAGCAGATCAGTCCGCCCACGGTTCCGACGGGCGTGTCCATCGCACGCAAGGTGCTGCCGTCCCCCACGCCCCACAGGAGTCGCTCCGTGTAGGTCGGCGTGAGCTTCCGATGGAGGTTCATCCCACCGGCACCATCGTGTTGTAGAGCGTCGCGCCGACGCGCTCGTGAGCACCGATGACGACGACAACCTCGTGGGAGTCTGCCGCTGATGCGATCCTGCAGAGCCACGCGTCGCCAACTTCCACGCTGTTGTGCACGAGAAGTCGATAGAGCGCCTTGGCGCCCGCGGCGTCCCACAGTGCGGCACCAGGCGCCGCGTCGATCCACACTGGATAGCCGGGCAGCCACGTCTCCGGGAACACGATCACGCGGGCGCCCTGAGAAGCGACCTCGGCAATCAGTGCCTCGACGCGCGACACCGTCGCCGCCAGATTCAGAAATACAGGCGGCTCCTGGACAAGGGCCACGGTGTACGGCGCTGACTGCGAATCGGTCACGGTGCGGATCCTGGTGGCAGTTGGGACTCCGCCAATGTACACGCGCGAGCAGACGACCGAGTCATGCCCCAGCGACCGTTGCACGATAGACCTCTGGATCGGTATCGCCCTCGGTCGAGATCAGCAGCACCCGGGCGTCCGCATCGAGTCCGAGTCGCGCGCGGGAGCCGATCGCATCTCGGCAGGTTTCGATCAGCGCACCCGTCGTTGCCGCGCCCGATTCACCGGACACGATCGCCGGATCGGCGCCGCGCGGCGTCGCCAGTTCCCGCATGCCGAGCCTTGCCACGTCGTCGTCTGCCACGATCAGAGCATCAGCGTGGCGTCGCAGAATGTCCCAACCCACGGTACTCAGCTGCGCGCAGGCGAGACACGCCATGAAGGGATGTCCGGTCACCGTAGCCAGTGGCGGCGCATCGGTTCCGGCCGCAAAGGCCGCCTCGGCTGAAGCGGACGCAGCAGGTTCGACGAGAATCACCTGTGGCGCGGGCTCGAAAACGTGTAGGCAGTAGGCTGCCACCGCACCGGCGAATGATCCGACGCCGCACTGCAGCAGCACGTGCGTTGGACTCTCACCGGCCATCTGTTCGACCGCCTCGTCCATAAGCGTCAGATAGCCCTGCATGATGAAGCGAGGAATCATGTCGTAGCCTGGCCAGGCGACATCCTGAAGCAGGGTGGCGTCGGAGTTGTCGGCGAGATCCGCCGCCTCCCGACAGGCTGCTTCGTAGTCGCCGTCCGTCCGCCGGATTTCCGCGCCCAGTTCAGCAATCGCCTCGGCACGACCCACACTCGCCGCCTCGGGCAGGTAGACGATCGAACGGTGCCCCATGCGTTGGGCGGCCCACGCCACTGCGCGGCCATGATTGCCGTCGGTCGCGGTGACGAAGGTCTGTGGACCGGCTGCGCCCTCCACGATGCGCGCCATCGCGTAGCTCGCGCCGAGTCCCTTGAACGCCTTGAGCCCAAACCGGTGCCCTTCGTCCTTCACCCACACCTGCCCGAGGCCTAGCTCGCCGGCGAGTCCCGGCAAGGCGTGTAGTGGAGTCGCCGCGTAGTCGTCCAACGTGGCATGAAATCCGCGAACCTCGCGCGCGGTCTCAGCGCCGAACGGCGCCAGACACTCGCGAGCGTCGGGCTCGCGCCACGGATTCAGAACAACTCGAACGGGAGGATCTGACAACGCGTCCTACGGCTCTTCCGAGGGCAACAGGAGGAGACGGTGGGCTACGTTTTGAGTCACCGCCTCCCGGGTGAACAACAGCGGAAAGTACTCGCCGTCCGTCCACATCTTGCCTAGATTCCGATAGAACGGACTCAGCGGCTGGCCGGACTGGCCTGGCGTACTCGTGGCGACGGAGTTGTCCCAATTCGACACGTCCAGAACCTCACGGAACGAAGCCCCGTGCGCCGGCCGGCCGAGGTTCACGGTCGTGCCGTCACCGGGACGCTCGACAGTCGGCAAATCGAACGTATCCACCAACTGATGCGGCCGATCCAGGCGGTTCACGGCTCCCCAGCGCCACGTGTTCCAGTCGCCGCCATGGTCAGCCTCGAGCGTGGCGATCGACGCTAGGACTGCCGCCTCCGCGTCCTGCTCGGCTACCGAGTCCGGATCGGCTCCTAACTCGTTCACGAAGCGCTCCCACGTCTTGTAGAGCAAGGCCGGAGCGCTATCGACGCCCAGCACTGCGTCCCACTGCTGCAGAAACTCGCGGGCACGTTCGGCCTGCGCGTCCTCGAACGTCCACTCGGCCATCCGGGCGACACGATCCGCAGCCACCTGCGAGAAGACCTCGTACTGAAGCGCCTTGAAGTGATCAATGTTGAAGGGCCCACCGTTCGAAAGCAGCGTCCGCAGACGTTCGAAACGCGTCGGATTCGCCCAGCGATAACCCAGCGGTGGGGCGTAGTCCGCAGGCATGATGTTGTGGTTCGCGGTCGCTATGAAGCGGCGTCCCGGGTTGTACTCCTGCGGCAATTCGCGAGTATCGCGGAAGCCTTGCCACTCGAAGGACCCGTCTCCCGGCACGGGCAATCGACCCACCCAGCCGTCGCGCAGCGGCGTCAAACCAGCCGCCAACCATCCGATGTTGCCGTCAACATCGGCGTAGATCATGTTCTCTGATGGAACCTTCCAGGCCGCCAGCGCGTCGACGTACGAATCCCAATCCGTCGCCTGGTCGACGCTGAGCGATCCGAGGTAGCCGGCCGTACCGGGTTCGGTCAGCACTGTCTTGAATGCATACGCGACGCCGCGCTCAGCGTCCTCCCACAGGATCGGGCCGTGGTGCGAAAACTTGAGTTGCACCGTCATCGCCGATTCCCCGCGCACCGCGATCTCCTCTTCGAGGATGTGCAATGGCTCCCACGCGTCGTTGTGCCATACCTGGTCCGGCGACTCCGGGTTGAGCGTCTCGACGAAGATGTCGCCCTGATCGATCCCGACGATGGTGAGCCCCCAGCCAACGCGCTCGTTGTGGCCAATAGCCACCCCCGGCAGCGCCGGCTCGCCGCCGCCGATGACGTTCCACCCGGGAGCGTTGAGATGAGTCAGGTAGCGCAACGAGGGCAACGCGATCGACCGGTGAGGATCGTTGGCCAGGAGCGGGGCTCCCGTCGCGCTCATCGAGCCATCCACCACCCAGTTGTTGGATCCCTCTCCCGGACTACGGCGCGTCACACCGGCCCTGGCGGCGGTCAGCGGCCCGGCAAGTGCAATCGACGTGAGTGGCTGGAACAGGTCGGCGGAATCCGAGTACTTGTCGCGCAGCGCCGGCGTCGGCAATGGCGCGCCGAGCATCTGGAGCCGGAAATCCTCGGGCACGATGGCGGGATCGAGGCCGTCCGGAACGCGCAGTTCTTGCCAGGGGTCCGGGGCCGCGAGTCGATTTGCCTCCTCCACCCCCAACTCTGCGACCCGTCGAGCAAGATCGAGCTCGCGTAGGTTGTTCCCGGTCATCGCGAGGCCCGCCATGCGAAGAATCGGCACCTCGGCGGTCCACTCGCCGGGCTCGATTCCCGTGAGCTCGAATTCCACGGGCAACACGCCGCGTTCGCTGGCCCATCCGATCCAGGCGTTCACCCCGGCGGCGAAGGCCGTCAAGATGCGTTCGCCCTCCGGATGATAGCTGGTGAACTCTGCCTGGAGATCGCCGCGATACCGCAACAGGCGAGCAAACCGGTCGGGGGGAACGGCGGCAGGCCCCAACACCTCGGCCAGTTCACCGGCGCCATAACGGCGCCACCATTCCATCTGCCAGAGCCGATCCTGCGCCGCAACGAGCCCCTGGGCGAAAAACAGGTCGTCGATGTTGTCGGCGTAGATATGCGGAACGCCCCAACGATCGCGCAGAATCTCGACAGGCGCGGTGACTCCCGCAAGCTCCAGCGCGCCGTCGATCTGAGCGAGCGCCCCACGCGCAAGTCTCCGCAACTCTTCCGCGTGATCGTCCGGCCTCGGCGCCGAACAACTCACAGTTGCCGTTAGTAGAAGAATCAGACCCAGCCGCGCCGTGCGCTTCATCGCAACCCCCTCGCTTACGCGGTCGCGAGTCTACAGCAGGTCGCGGACCGCTTCGGGCGGCCGCCCGAGAACAGCCCTTCCATCAGACGAGATCACGACCGGGCGCTCTATCAACGTCGGGTTGTCAGCAAGAACCTGGGCCCATTCGGCATCCGTCTTGTCGGCATCTTTTAGTCGCAATTCCCTGGCGCAGGCCTCGCAGAACCGCACCAGGTCGCGCACGGGACGCGCCATCGACCGCACAACCGCGAGAATCTCTGCAGCGTTCGGCGGTGCGTCTTGGTAGCGGCGGACTTCCAACTCCACGCCAGCGGTCTGGAGGATCTCGAGCGCGGCTCGCGACTTGCTGCAACGGGGATTGTGCCAGATCACGTATTTCATCCGACCTCCTCAGGCCGCCCAGGCTACGTGATCTGCGACCGGGCCGATAGCGGTCCCAAGTGCGTCATTGCATCTCATATCTGATTGTTGTATTTATTTGAAATGGCCCGTCACCGAACACTTGCTCAATTCGAACTCTTCGTGCTGATCGCGATCCGAGCGCTCGGCGATGAGGCCTGGAGCGTCGCCATCGAGCAACTCCTCGAAGACACTGGCGGCCGTTCGACTTCGCTAGGGGCGGTGTACGTAACCCTTCGGCGACTCGAGACGAAAGGGCTAGTTCGCGCGATGCCGATCAAAGTCGAGGGCAGCCGGCGGCCGCGGAACTACTATCGGCTAACTGCGAGTGGCGCTCGCGAGTTGAACGCGACCACCGACCTGGTTCAGCGGATGATCTCCCTGGGCGGCGACTCGACATGAGTTGGGGAAGGGATCGGATCGATCGAGCGTCGCGGGCACTGCTCGCGGCCTGCAAGCGCGACGACTTGCTGTCAGATCTAGAAGCCGGCGCCGAGCAACTCCGGCGAGAACGGACGGATGAAGCCGTCGCCGCGTGGTATTCGCGCCAGCTGCGGAGGTCCGCCCTACCCGTGCTCGCGGACACTCTAGGGATCGGGGCGCGCCGCACCGCACGCGCGGGGTTGGCCGAGGGTCGCGGGGCAGTTCGTGCGCTGTGCGCAGCGCCTGGCTTCAGCGTCACCTCGATCGCGATCCTCTCGCTTGGCATCGGTATCTCAGTGGCCGCGGCATCCGCGTTCCAGGCGGTCTTGCTGGCCCCTCTGCCGTACGAGGCCCCCGATCGGCTCGCAAGTCTGAATACGCTCGACTCGCGGCGCGATACCAGCCTCCGAGGGGTGCCAGGCCCCGACGTCTTCGAGGCGCTCCCCGACGTCAACGGCTTCGCTGAGTATGCGGCGTTCGACAGCTTCTTCGCTGTGGTCGGCTTCGACGGTCAGACACGCCGCGTTGAAGGCGCCGCTGCCACCTCCTCGGCGCTTGGCGTTGTCGGCTTGACGCCCAGGCTCGGCCGGTTCTTCAGCGACGCGGAAGATTCCGCCACCGGGGCCGCGGTGGTCGTGCTCTCGGAACGGTTCTGGCGCGCTGGGTTCGGCGCAGATCCGATCGGCCAGACACTCTCCATAGACGACGTACCCCACACGATCATCGGCGTCGCGCCGAGCAACTTCGAGCTGCCTACGGCGGAGGCTGATCTCTGGGTCCCAATGGGGGTCGGGCCGGCGAGCTACAACCGCAGAGCCCCGGTGCTGGACGTCATTGCGAGACTGGCACCGGGGACTTCTCTCCAAACCGTCCAGGGCGAAATCGAGGCGATGGACGCGGCGCTCGCGCTCGCCTATCCCGAGACACACGCCAACCGTCGATTCCTGGTTACGGATCTACACGAGAGATTGCGAGGCTCGCGACGAGGCCCATTGATGATCATCCTGCTTGCGGCGGGGTTCCTGCTGCTGGTGTCGACGCTGAACGCAGCTTCTTTGCAGCAGGAGCGATGGAATCGACGGGCCCGAGAAATCGCGACGCGTCGCGCGCTCGGCGCCTCGAGCGCGCGGCTGATGACCCAGCTGGTGTTCGAAACAGGGCTGCTGGCCGTGGCGGCGGTTCCCGCGGCGCTCGGCGTCGCGTCAGGTCTCGTATCCACTCTCCGAACCTGGGCGCCGGCTTGGCGCATCGATGAGGTGGCGATCCTGGACTCACCGATTGCCATCGGGTTCGCGCTCGCGTGCGCGGCCTTGGTTTCCGGCATCGGCCTGATCCCCGTTGCTGTCGCGGCGCTGGTCCAGGCACCCAGCCAGCGCGACGACTGGAGATCCTCTCCGCGAGCCTCACGTTCACTCGTCGTCGCCCAGGTCGGAGCCGCCGCGTTGCTCGCCACCAGTTCGATCGCCCTGTTGAGTGCGCTGAGCGATATCGCCGACCGCGACCGCGGCATCGACGCCAGCAGGATTCTGGTCGGCCGTGTCGATCTTCCGTCGACCCGGTACCCGACCGGGATGCAGACATATCCGGACTGGCCAGAGGTCCACCGCTTCGCACAGGAGCTCATGGCCCGATTGGACGTTGAACCCGGGGTCGTGGCCAACGCAATGTCGTCCCAGGTGCCGGCCAGCGCGGCACCGTTCCTGTCAGAACTTGCGGTGCAGGGTATGGAGGACGATGTCACGACGAACGTGCAACACGTGACACCAAACTGGTTCGACGTCCTCGGTCTTCGGCTCGTTGACGGTCGCCGTCTGACGAGCGACGACACTGCGCAGAACGCCTACGTGGCCGTGGTGAATGTAGCCTTCGCCCAACGACTCGGTGGAATCGATCGAGCTCTGGGCGCTCGCTTCACCATGTACGGCCGCGAGCGCGAGGTCGTCGGCGTGGTGAGCAACACGGATGCCGTCGGGCAGGGCGCGATCCCATCAGTGCTGCTTCCCTTTGCACAGGCCCCAAACGAGTTCATCGTCTTCGCACTGAGAACCGATCTCGACCCGGCGACGATGGCCGCATCCGTGCGCACCCATATCCGGGAAATCGATGCCGCTCTGGCGCCGTACGAAATCGAATCACTGCCCCAGTTCATGCAGCGGCAAACGGCCGGCGGAACCAGAATGGCGGGACTCATCGGACTGCTCGCCGTGGCCGCGACCATTCTCGGCGCCTCCGGAGTGCTCGCCACCCTGTCGAGAGCAGCCGAAGCTCGTCGGAAGGAAGTCGGAATCCGCCTGGCCCTCGGCGCCAGACCCATCGGACTCTTCATGAGGGTCGTCGGCGAAGGCGTCCTACTCATCTGCAGCGGTCTGCTGATCGCGCTGCCGCTATTCATGGTGAGTTGGACACGACTCGCCGCGCTCGCGCCCGAAACGCCCTCGCTCTCTATAGCTTCAATCGCTGCCGCGGCGACGGCGTTCCTGCTTCTCGCCGTGGTCTCCAGTTGGATACCGGCGTGGCGCGCTGCGAGAGTCGCCCCGGCTACGGCAATCAAGGACGGCTAGGGAGGTCACCGCTCGGCTGGGCGATTCGGCCGAGTGGCGGCACCTCGACTCTGGGGCGGGCGGACAAGAAAAGGGCAATTCACACATTGTGAGATACTCAATTAGCACATTGTGAGATACCTCCCCGAATCGAGCTCCTGGCCATGTTCCGTGAACGTTCGAGAGACCGTCGCATCGCCGCTACGGTGATTGCGACCCTGGCACTTGCCCTCCACTCCCCTGCCTCTGGCATCCCGAGTCAGCTCGAGGAGGCTTCCAGCGCGTTGGTTCTCCGGAACGCGAGGATCCTCTCGATGGCGGCCGAGTTGTCCGATCGGGCGCCTTTGCTGCCGAGCGGGACCATCGTCGTGCAAAACGGTGTGATCGCGCGCATCGGCCAGGACGAGGATGAGGCCCTCCCGGAGGACGCTCGGATTATCGATCTCGCCGGGGCTGTGGTGATGCCCGGACTGGCGGACATGCACGCCCATATCGCCGAGAATGATCTCGACCTGTTCCTCGCCCATGGCGTCACCACGGCGCGCGAGATGAACGGCTCCGCCCGCCACCTCGAATGGCGGCGTCAGATCGAGGCCGGCGAACGTCGCGGGCCTCGCTTGTTCGTAACCAGCACGTTGCTGGCCGGCGAACCGGTGGACGGCGTTCGGTTTGAACTCGTCACCGACCCCGATCAGGCTCGCGAATTGGCGAGGTCTGCGGCAAACGTCGGCTACGACATGCTGAAGGTGTATGACGGACTCGGCGCCTCCACGTACGAAGCCCTGGCAGGAGAGGCGGCGCTACTGGATCTTCCGATGACCGGACACGTGCCCTCAGCCGTGGGCGTCGCGGGCGTGCTCGCCAGCCGCCAGCACCTCGAGCACACGGAAAAGCTCGTCCACGCGGGCGTCGGAATCGAAGAACTCGTAGAGCAAATCCGCGTAGCGGAAGTCTGGCTCACGCCGACGCTTGCCGTGCAAGAAGCGCTGTCGCTCGCCGGCACGCTGGAGTATTCGGCGGCGCTCGACGATCCCTCGATGGAGTTCATGCCAGCAGGGATACTCGGTTGGTGGCACTCCCTCGCTGGGCAACGGCCGACGCCCACCCAAACCTCTCCATTCGTCGAGCGTCAGCAATTACTGCTCCGGGCCGCCTACGATGCAGGAGTTCCGCTGCTCGCGGGATCGGACACCCCGAACCCCCTGATGGTTCCCGGCCTGTCACTGGTCGACGAACTCGAGGCACTAGTCCGGGGTGGATTGAGCGCGCATGCCGCGCTGGTCACGGCCACAAATGCCGCGGGGAGGTTCGCAACGACGGTACTCAAGAGCCCCGACTCGTTTGGGGTCGTTGAAGTAGGCGCCGCCGCGGACCTGGTGATCCTCGAACAGGATCCACGCGAGATGCTTTCAACGCTGCGCGCCCCGCGAGCTGTCGTGGCGGGCGGTACCTGGTTCGACCGGGAGGCCCTCGATGCGATGTTGCGTGGTGTGGCAGCACGGCGGGCTCCAGCCGTGGACGGCGAGTAGGCAGCTTCGCCCGGAGGGTCTCAGGGCCTACGAACGGCGGCCGCGAAGACTGAGCGGGCGACGAACGTCGGCTGCTAGAATCGACGCTCGCGCTCGATCATCAACCGAACCCTCACTCGGAGGCCGCCCATGCGGCGAATCAGCCTGGCCCTTGGTGTGTTCCTGTGTCTGTCCGCTCCGGCGACGGCTCAGCAGGTCACCCCCATCGTTCACGAACTCGACAACGGGATGAAGTTCCTCCTCATCCCGCGACCCGGCGACCCCAACATCTCCGCGGGCTGGGTGACGAAGGTCGGCTCAGTTAATGAGAGCGCCGGTACAACCGGCGTTGCCCATTTGTTCGAACACATGATGTTCAAGGGCACCGATACGATCGGCACGACCGACGCCGAAGCCGATCGGCGCGTCATCGAACACCTCGATGGTCTGCATGCTCAGATCCGTGAGCACGAGCAGGAACTGATCCGCCAGGAGCGCCTGGGGCTGATCGACGACTGGAAGAACCCGGAGCACCGGACTCCGGCGCATCAGGAGTTGATGGACGACTTCCAGACGGCGCTCGACGAGCAAAAAGGGCTGATCATCAAAGATGACTTTGACCGGATCTACACCGGCCAGGGTGCCTCCGGAATGAACGCCGGAACCGGCAACGACTTCACCGTCTACTTCATCAACGTTCCCGCCAACAAGCTGGAGCTGTGGTTCTGGATGGAGTCCGATCGGCTGCAGAATCCGGTATTCCGGGAGTTCTACAGCGAACGCGACGTTGTGCACGAGGAGCGCCGTCTTCGAGTCGATAGCACCCCCACGGGGCTACTGACCGAACAGTTCAACGCCATGTTCTGGGAGTCCTCGCCCTACGGCTGGCCGATCGGCGGTTGGCCCAGCGACCTCTATGGCATGACGCGCGAGGAGGCTCTGGCCTTCTTCGACGTGTACTACGCGCCCAACAACCTGGCAGCGGCGCTGGTCGGCGATTTCGATCCCGACGAGGCCATCGCCTGGGCCGAACAGTACTTCGGCGGCATTCCGCGCGGGCCGCGTGAGCCCGAGCCCGTGCGCACCTGGGAGATGGAGCAGCAGGGCGAGAAGCGGATGTACGGCACGGCTGACACAACGCCACAGGTACAGATTCGGTACCACACGGTGGCCGACGGTCACGTCGATGAGCCCGCCTTGGTCGTGATGGGGCAGGTGCTGTCGGGCCGCACTGGGCGGCTGTTCAAGTCGATCGTCGAGGAGCAGGAACTCGCCACCCAGGCATCGGGTGGGCAGAACGGCTTCAAGTACGACGGATACTTCCAGCTCACCGGTCTCGCCAAGGACGGGGTAACGCCCGAGCAGGTCGAAGAGGCGATCTACTCCGAGATCGAGAAACTGAAGAGCGAGGTCGTGGGTGAGCGCGAGCTGCAGAAGGTCAAGAACCAGAATGCAGCGGCCGAATTCAGACGGCTTCAGGGCAGTTTCGGCCTGATGGTCCAGCTGTTGCTCAACGAAGCTGGCCGAGGCTGGGATGTCATCAACACCGTGGGCCCCAAGCTTCAGGCTGTGACGGTCGAGGACATCCAGCGCGTCGCCAACGAATACTTCGATGATGACAAACGCGCGGTGGCCATCTATACGCGCGACGAAAACGCCGCCCCGGTCGACCCACGTCTTGCGGGCCTCGACGACGCCGAGCGCCAGCAGATCGGCATGGTCCAGCAACAGCTCGCTGGAGCCACAGCCGAGCTGCTACCACAGCTGCAGCAGCAGCTCGTCGGTATGGAAGCTCAAGCATCGCAGGTACCGGAAGAGAACCAGGACATGTTCCAGCTGATACTGGAACTTGTTCGCGAGCGTATTGCCGAGCTCGAGGAGGAAGGACAGTGAGACGCTCTACGCACATTCTTACCGGCGCACTGGCGATCGCCACGCTCGCCAGCACCGCAGTGGCACAGCAAGAGCGGGTGGCCCATCCACGCGATCTGGCGTTTCCTGGACTCGAGTTCGAACCGCCCAATGGCGACGAGTATCGGCACGAACTCGCCAATGGCGCCGTGGCGTACGTGGTGGAGGACCATGACCTGCCGCTCGTGAATATCGGCCTGACGATCCGGGCCGGCAGCTACACGTCTGCAGGACAGGCCACCCCGGGTGTGTCCGGTCTCACGGGCAGCCAGATTCGGAGTGGCGGCACCGCCAGCCTGGCACCCTCCGACTTCGACGAGGAACTCGATTTCCTCGCGGCCTCAATGGGAAGTGGCTTCGGCGGGACATCGGGCAGCGCCAGCTTCAACTGCCTAACCAAGGACGTGGATCGCTGCACCGAACTCTTCTTCGAGATGTTACGCGAGCCTCGATTCGACGAAGAACGTCTGAACCTGGCAAAGGATCAGACACGCCAGGGAATGGAGCGGCGCAACGACTCGACGGGCCAGATCGAAGGGCGCGAGTGGAACCGCCTGATGTACGGCACCGATCACTTCAGCACGCGGTCGTTGTCCGCCGACGAACTGGACTCCGTGGGTCCGGATGACCTCCGGGAGTTCCACGCCGCTGCCATGCATCCAGGTAACTTCATCTTTGCCGTGTCGGGTGACGTCGACACTGACACTGTCGTGGCCGCACTCAACGCGCGACTCGCCGAGTGGCCCGCTGGCGCCGCGGCCGAATCGGTACCCGCACCGGAACACACTCCGCAGCCCGGGCTCTACCTGGTGCACAAGGAAGACGTGAACCAGGGCCGCGTGTCTCTTGGACATCTCGGTGCACAGCTCGACAACCCCGACCGTTTCGCGCTCCAGATCATGAACGACATCCTCGGCGGCGGTGGCTTCACCTCGCGGATCATGTCGCGGGTCAGGTCAGACGAAGGGCTTGCATACAGCGCGGGCTCTGGATTTGGCTTCGGCGTGCACTACGACGGAACATTCCGGGCCTTCTTCCAGTCGCGCAGCGAAGCCGTCGCACGGGCGATCGCAATCGTGGTTGAAGAGATCGAGCGCATCCGGACCGAACCTGTCTCGGACGAGGAGCTTGCAACCTCGAAGGCATCGTTCATCGAGAGCTTCACGCTCAACTTCGCCTCCGCAGGCCAGCGAGCCGGCCTGTTCGCCAGCTTCGAACTGCAGGGCCGGGACTTCGACTACCTGCGCACCTACCGTGACAAAGTCGCTGCCGTCACGGCGGAGGATGTGATGCGAGTAGCCCAGGAGTACCTGCACCCGGATCGGTTGGTGATTCTGGCCGTCGGGAACGTCGACGACATGCTGGCTGGCGACCCTGATCACGCCGACATCCAGCTGGCTGCCCTGGCACCCGAGGGGCGCGTCGAGCGGATTCCCCTGCCCGACCCGCTGACCATGGAATACCCGGAGCAGTAGGGCATGACACAGCGCACAGTCGCAGTTCTGGGAGGCGGCTCCGCGGGCTTCACGGCCGCGCGCACAGCCGCCAAACAGGGCGCCCGCGTGTTGTTCTTCATGGGCGACAACGCGGACGCCGCGTCGCTGTGCGTGAACCGGGGCTGCATGCCGTCCAAGGCGATGTTCCAGCCAATCGATGTGATGCACCACGCGCGCAAGCAGCGCTGGCTGCGAGTCGAACCGGTTCAGCCGGATGCGTACCTGGGTCAGATCGTGGCCTGGAAGGATCGCGAGATCGCACGTTTCCGCGCCTATCGGCAGCGCGCTATCCACAACCACGCGAGCAACGACTTCCAGGTCATCCGGTCCGATGCTCGTTTCGTGGACCCGCACACGTTGGAGTCAGCGGGCGAGCGCGACACGTTCGATGCGGCGGTCATCGCCACGGGCTCGGGCCCAGCGTTCCCGCCCGTTGATGGACTCGCGGAACTCCGAGAGCACATCTGGAGCAGCGACGAGTTCCTCTCGAACACGAGATTGCCGGAATCGCTCACCGTGATCGGAGCCGGTGCGATCGGCCTCGAGTTCGCGTTGCGCTACGCCCGTCTCGGCTGTGCGGTGACGATGATCGCGCGCTCACGGCCGCTCTCGACATGGCCAGCCGCCTTCGGGGACCGCATCGCCGAGATCTACGAACACGAGGGCATCCGGATGATGCGCGGGACAACACCGCAGTCCGTGTATCGGGATGGCGAGGGCATGTTCATCGTCAACGTCGAAGGCCCTACCGGGTTCGAGCCTGTGGCGGCGCACCAGCTCGCCGTGGTCGCGGGCCGGCGACCTATGCTCGATTCGCTCGACATCGGCAACGCGGGCATCGAACCGACGCGGCGCGGGCTCGAAGTGGGCGAAGACATGCGGGTTACCGGAACGGATCACATCTTCGCCGCAGGCGATGTGATCGGCCGCCGCATGGTGGTTCATCAGGCACACATCGAAGCCGGCGTCGCCGCGGAGAACGCGGTGACGGAAGGCTCGCGCGAATGGCATCAGCGCAGTCGCATCATGGTGGTCTACAGCGATCCCGAGTTCGGCTACGCGGGCATGACACCCGATGAGGCTGAGGCCGCGGGACACAAGCTCGTCGTCGGTCGCAAGGAGTCGCGACTCGTCGGCAAGTTGCACCTCGCTGGGGATGATCACGGTTTTGGCGAGATCATGGCCGACGCGGACACACACCAGTTGCTCGGCGCAGGTCTTCTGTGCGATCACGCCAGTGACCTGATCCACCTTCCGGCCTACCTGATCGACCAGGAACACACGGTGTACAACGGCGTGAACGCCGAGTACTACCACCCGACCCGAATCGAAATCGTGGCCGAGATCCTCGACGGGCTCTGTAGAGACCTGGGCGGGAAGCCGCCCAAGCGGGCTGACGAGAACACCGGATGACCGACGAAGGCAGCGATCTGCCCGAGGCGGAACGACCTGCGGGCCTGGACTCCGGCAAAGACGAAGCGTTCGAGCCGCCAACCGGCTACGAGCTCATGAGGCCCGAGAGCCCATTCGCTCACCCGGCGTGGGCGCTACCGATGGTGCTGGTTCTCGCGGTCCCCTTCCTCATCTGGGGACTACTCGGTCACCCCATATGGCTCCTGATCGGCAGCCCGTTCATTCTGGTTCTGCTGCTCTGGATCTGGGTTCGCCGCGTTGAGGCTCAAAGGGCTTCGACAACGTCGATAGACGCAGAGGACAGGTCCGACGCATAATCGTTGAGACATCGGGAGGCAACATCAGTCTGGAGACGCGGGGGCGCGTCATCGGGCGATATCGAATCTGGGGGAACCGATGCGTACTCGCCGCACCATGGCGCTCATAGCAGCCCTTTCTTTGCTCGTGACGCCGGCGCTGGCCACGACATCCCAGGCCAACCTCATCCCGCCCGGTACCCGGACCACCCTCGCGCTCAAGGGCTGGCTCAGCTCAGAGGACGCGAAGGTAGGCGACACGTTCGAGACCTGGCTGGTCGAGGACATCAGTGTTGAGGGTCAGGTTGTTGTTCCGGCGGGCGCAATCTTCGTGGGCCGCGTGGCCGCAGTCGAGAGCGCGAAGGCACTGAGCCGCGGCGGCGAGCTGACTCTCGTCGTTGACAAGCTCGTCTCTGGCGATGGGCGCTCAGCGGCAGCGCCCGCGACCGTTGCCGGCCTCGTGGATGCCTCCGACACCGAAGGCAAAGACAACAAGGCCAAGAACGCAGGCATCGGTGGCGCCATCGGCGGCGCCATGGGCGCGATCGTCGGCGGCACGACCGGACTCCTCGTCGGACTCGCGGTCGGCGCGGGCGGCGGACTCGCGGCCGGCCGCGGGAAGGAAGTCAACCTGCCAGAGGGCACTCAGCTACAGGTGAAGTTCGACCAGCAGGTCGAAGTTACCTGGACGTGGATGCCGCAGGAGCAATAGGCGCTCAGCCCTGAATCTGAGCCTCGAGCGCACCGATCATCCCTTCCACCTCGGCGCGGTCATCCGCGTCGGGGGACTGCTCGATGTAAGCGCGAAGCTGCTCAATTGCCTTGGCGTAGTAGCTCTGGTCCTGAGCTCCTAGCCGAAGGTAGGCGTAGCCGAGCTGCTTGCGTCCGAGCGGGAATTCCGGGTTGATCTCCACCGCGCGCTCGAGCGCAGCAATGCCACCCTCGACATCATCAGTCTGCAGGAGAATCACGGCCGCGTTGTACTGCATCGCCATGTCGTTCGGTGCCAGTTCCGCGGCTCGACGAGCGTGCGGAAGAGCGCTCGGGAAGTCCTGCTGACGCGCGTGGGCCTGGGCCTTCCAGTGATGCCCCGCCAGGGAGTCCGGGTCGTCTTCGAGCAGGCCCTCATAGGTCGCGATCGCCGCGTCTAGCTCTCCGGTCTCGAATTGAGCGCGGCCCAGGGCCTCCATCGCGCTGGCCCGCATCACGTCCGCCTCCTCACCTTCGAGGCCATCCACGGCTTCAAGCAGTGGCGCCATGGCCTCCGCCGTCGCCGCCCAGTCCTGTCGCTCGTAGGCGTCGAAGCCGGCCTGGTACAGGGCGTTGATATCGTCGTAGCTCACGTTCGACGGGGCGACCGCAGCCACGAGCGACGCATCGACCGTGTTCTGGCCGAAGTCCACCTTCAGTTCCTGCTGCACCGGCTGGTAACCGTCAGCGCTGATCGTGATGACGTATACATCGGTGCGGAAACCGCGCCCCATGAAGTTGCCGCCTTCATCTGCGGTCAACGAACGGGTATCGCCGCGATCAGGCGAATACACGGAGACCATCGCACCGGCAAGAGGACTGCCGTCGACGTCTGTCACGCGTCCAGAGATCACACCGTCGCGCTGCGCGTAGGCCGGAGTCGCGAAGGCGAGCGAGAGAAGCAACGCGGCAACCCCGAGCTGCAACGCGGACAACGAAGAACGACGTTCGAACATGACAGTAGCCTCGAAGTTTGGACAAGCGCTGGTGTAGCTACCTTAGCGCGACAGCGTCACGGGTGCGCCACAGCTCGGAGGCAATGGCAACGGTGCCGGCGTGGATCGACACGATGTCGTCCACCCCTCCATATCCGCCGGCCATCGTGACTGCACACGGGATACCAGCGGTCACCAGTCGGTTCAGTACATGGCGATCGCGACGCCTGAGCCCTTCCCTCGTCAGACGGAGCCTTCCCAGTCGATCCTGTCGATGGGGATCCGCCCCGGACACGTAGATTGCGAGATCGGGTCTTGCCCAGGACAGCGCCGTTTCCAGTGCGGTCTCAAGCGCTGCAACGTATTCGTCGTCCCCCGTGCCATCCGGCAGCGCTACATCCAGGTCCGACGCCATCTTGCGGAAGGGGTAGTTCCTCGCACCGTGTATCGACAGAGTGAACACCGTCGAATCGTCTGCGAAGATCGCCGCACTGCCGTCCCCTTGATGCACGTCGCAGTCGACGATCAGGACACGCTCGACGCCATTCTCGGCCTGTGTCGCACGGGCGGCCACAGCCGCGTCGTTGAAGACACAGTACCCGGCCCCCGCATCAGAATAGGCATGGTGGGTGCCTCCCGCGAGATTCACCGCCACGCCGTCGCTCAGAGCCGCTCGACTGGCTGCCAACGTGGCGCCCACGGACCTCCTGGAACGTTCGACCAGTTCGGCCGACCAGGGGAAGCCGATACGGCGCACGGCCTGTGGATCCAGAGTTCCGCCTGTCACCGCAGTCACGTAGTCGACGGTGTGCACCCGGAGAAGCTCGGCGTCACTTGCCGGATCCGGCACGAGGAGCTGTGACTCCTCGACAATCCCGAGCTCGCAGACCGCTTTCCGCAGAAGCCGATACTTGGCCATCGGAAACCGGTGCTCGACCGGGAGCGGGAGTTCGAAGATATCCGTGTAGTAGACGCGCAAGAAGGCTACTGCCGTTGAGCCATGGCCAGGAGTTCGGGGACGGTCACGAAACGATACCCCTTGCGTGCCAGGTGACCGACCATCCACCGGGTGGCTGTGACCACATGCTCACGATTGCCTCCGCCGTCGTGCAACAGCACGACCGCTCCGGGTTCGACGCGTCGAACGGTGCCGGCCGCGACCTGCAGGGCCGAACGAGTGGACCAGTCGCGCGTCTCCACAGACCACATGACAATCCGTTGATCGAGCTGGGCGGCGAGCCCGGTTGGGCCAGCCAGTCGGCGATCCACGGCGCCATAGGGCGGCCGGAGAATTCTCGGCCGCACGCCCGTTGCCCGTCTGATCGCTTGAGCGCCCTTCAGAATCTCGTTCTGAACTTCGGTCCGGGAGATCTGGTCGAGGCGTTTGTGAGTCCATCCATGGTTGCCCAACGCATGCCCTTCGCGGTGAATACGCCTTGCAAGTTGGGGGTAGCGAACCGCGTTCTCGCCAATCAGGAAGAAGGTCGCAACAACTCCCTGGTCGCGCAGCACATCGAGGATCTCGCCCGTGAACGGGGCCGTGGTCCATCGTCGAAAGTCAGCGCAACCACTTGCTCACGCACCGGCACGCGGTAGATGACCGCACCGAAGTCGTCGAGAGCGCTCGGTGGCGCGGGCGCCGCACGCGCACTCGACACGAGTGCGAGAAACGCAGCCATCATGGTCAGCAGGACTCTCATGAGCGAAAGTTCTCGGTGCTTCCCAGGCCCGGTCTCAGCAGTATAGACCGGCACGGAACGTCAGGGACCGGCCGAGTCACGCCTGAGTGCGGATCTCGCGTTGTAGGAAGGCCAGGATTGCGTCACCAACGGCTGCCGGCCGTTCGACCCAGGGATTGTGCCCAGCGTGGTCCACCACCAACAGGCGTCCGGCACGTAGCTTCGAACTCACCGCGAACGCTGCGGCGGGCGGAGTCAAGAAATCATGTCGGCCCGCGACACAGAGCACCGGCGCCACCACCTCCGCGAGCCCCGCTCGAATCCAGGACTCCGGCGCCGCCGGCATCCCCGCGAGAGCGGCGGAAGACGGTGGCGATGTGTGTCGAAGGGAGTTCTGGAATTCCTCGAGAGCCGTGCGGCACCAGAAATTGAGCGGTGCGAGTACTCGCAGCCTCCGTGCAAGCGCCCGATCGTCGGCAACCGAGCCCCGAAGTTGCGCGTCGCGATCCCAACACTCGATGGCAGCTCGGCGCCACGGGTCGCCACGGAACTCTTCGAGAACCGCGGCGCTTTCCCGATTCGTCCCTGGCGCGTCGACGCTCGGCGCCAGCAGAACGAGTGCCGCGACCCGGTCCGGATACTTGATCGCGTACGCCAGCGCCAGCAAGGCTCCGTGCGAGTGCCCGACCCGGATCGCCTTCTCGACACCGAGGCCCTGACGCTGAACCTCCAGATCGGCAGCCAGCTTGTCGCTTGCCTGCGACGCGTCCTCGATAACTCGCATACCGCCAGGCGTGTTGCGCGGCGCGTAGAAGTGCGGACGCCATTGTCGAAGCAGTGGGCCCAGCGTCTTCTCGAGGTACTCGACGCTCGGGCCCCAGGCGGGGCCCTGGACGATCATCGGAAGCCCCGCTGGCCGACTCAACAGTAGACGAAGCCCTGCGCTGCGTACTCCGCCTGGGCGTGCAACGCGCCGTGATCGTACGACCGATACCCGCGCCAGGTGGCTACCGTGCACAACAGCGCGGCCATCCCGCCGTCTGTGATCGCGTGCTCCCGCAGCGCCCGCGCCATCGGACGAACCAGAGACGCATCTGCGAGCCCTCGTAGCGCCTGGCGACGCTCCGGGGCCTGCGCGCCTTTCACGCCGAGATCGTCGACCTGAAGCTCAGCAATCAGCGCGACCGGCGATACTTCGAGCAAGTACGTGCTGGCTGCCCGAGCGATCATCTCGGCGGGCATGCCGGGAATTATCAACGGCGCCGGCTGCAGCGGCAGCGCGCACACCTGAGCATTCGACTGGAGCGGCTCGAGAATGCCCTCGCGAATCCAGTCGGCAGCGGCTGCCGAAGCGTTCTCAAGGCCTCGCTCCAGATCGGTTCTGCGAGCTCCCAGCGGCCCGCCGAACGGCGCATCAAAACCCCAGGCCGATCTCGGTGCCTCGGAAATCTTGGTGACGAGGGCCTCCGCAGCCAATACCGGCGAAGCGGTGCCGCCTGGCAAGTCGACGAGTCGCTCGATGCTCTCAACTCGAACCCCGTCGCTTCCGTGGATGGGCACGACAGACCCAGATCGCGTGGCCTTCATCGTCGACAGCGACGTGGACGCCGAACACACGCCTCGGGGAAATCGAAACACCCTGCAATGATCGACTACTCGCGGCGCGGTCAGGTGGCCGAGCGCACGTAGACCGGAATCACGCGGCCGAACGCCGCGAGGAATCCCGGATTCTCTTGCTCAACCCACTCGATGATCTGGAGATCGCCGAAGAAATCCAGTTTCCGGCGCACCGGAACGGCAGGCTTGAGGGCCTTGTCGAGCGCCTTCTCTGCGGCCGCCACCTGGTTGGCGCGGCGCAATCCATTGTGAATGATCATGAAGCGGAGCTCGCGATGTCCCGCAGCGGTATCGAGATTGCCGCCGTGCAGGTAGAGCGCCTCAAGCCACTCGAAGTCAGGCCACAAATCGGCCAGCGTCGTGAGCGAGATCAGCGCCTCGGAGGCGGTCATTTTCGTGATGCGGCCGCGCCGCTTGGTCTTCTTCTTCGCCGCCTTCTTCTTGGCGACGGGGGCGGCCTCCTTCTTCGGCACGGCTTTCTTCTTGGTCACCCTCTTCTTGGCGGCAGCCTTCTTTTTGGGCGCGGCCTTCTTCTTGGCAACCTTCTTCTTGGCAGCAGTCTTCTTCGGCGCGGCTTTCTTCTTGGTCACCTTCTTCTTGGCGGCAGCCTTCTTTTTGGGCGCGGCCTTCTTCTTGGCAACCTTCTTCTTGGCGGCAGTCTTCTTCTTCGGCGCGGCCTTTTTCTTGGCAACCTTCTTCTTGGCAGCAGCCTTCTTTTTCGGCGCGGCCTTCTTCTTGGCAACCTTCTTCTTGGCGGCAGCCTTCTTCTTCGGTGCGGCCTTCCTCTTGGTCACCTTCCTCTTGGCGGCAGCCTTTTTCTTCTTGGCAGGGGCCTTCTTGCGCGTCGCCGTCTTCTTGACTGCCTTCTTTCTCGCCACGACTGGACCGCCTATTTTCGCTCTTTGATCGTACGTCGAGACGAAATCGAGGCGAAAACACCCCCAACCCGACTCGAACCCCTCCCCTCTTATGAACTGGATCGTGTGCCGGGTCAACAGGACGCGAGGGGCGATATCGGGGTGGCTCCTACGCGCGCCGAGGAGCCGCGCTATCCTCGCCGCCGTGCGATTGAAAGAACGGTTGGCGTTCTGGCGCCAGTCCCAACACCAGTTCGAGTCGACTGGGGCGATCCAGCCATCGTCACGCTTCCTCGCCCGGGCCATGACCGAACCACTGCGTCTCGAGCGCGGTGCGGACCCGGTGCGCGTTGTCGAAATGGGACCGGGCACTGGAGCCGTGACGCGCGTCATTGCAACGGCCCTGCGGAGTCACGACCATCTCGACTGCGTCGAGATCAACCCGGAATTCGCGCGCTACCTTCGTGAATTGATCGACCGCGAGACGGCATTCGATGGCGCGCGTGAGCGAATCGATGTACACGTCGGCGATGCCCGGGAGATCCGGTTGGCCGGCCACGCTGACTTCGTGATCTGCAGCGTCCCGCTCAACAACCTGCCGGTGGAGGCCGCGTCCGCGATACTGGCCTCGGGCGTGGAGTTACTCGGCGGTCACGGTTGGTTCACATATTTCGAGTACGTGGGCCTGCCCCGTCTCCGCAAGGTAACCGCTCCAACGACCGAACGGGATCGGCTCGACGGAGTAAGAGCGGCGAAAGCTGCCTTCGCCGCCGGCCGCGCCAGGTCGCGAATCGTATGGCGCAACCTGCCACCGGCCCGCGCGGTGCACGTGCTCGTGGACTAGCCGGCTCGGCCGAGTTCGACAGCCAGTTTCTCGACATCTTCCCGGGCGCTCCAGACTCCGGGGGCCACGCGCAGTCCCCCTTCGCGCAGACTGACCTTGATCCCGGAGGCATAGAGACGCTCGTAGACGTCACCGGCGTCGGTGGCCGCCGAAAGACGCAAGATTGAAGAACGCCGTCCGGTGGAGAGATCACTGCCCACGGAGAACCCCGCGGGCAAGAGATCGATCAACAGGTCATGCAGGCTCGCGATGTGGGCGCTCACCGCTTCGACCCCAACCTCGAGCAGATACTCGAGTGACTCCGCCATTGCCGAGCCGTGCACGAAGGCTGCCGTCTCGGGAACGTCGAACCGAATCGCTCCGGGCCGCTGAACGGGCTCCAGGTCAACGAGCTTGTTGAAGTCGTCCGCTCCCACAACGGTGGCCCAGTTGAACGTCGGCAGCCGGAACGAGTCGACCCACTTCCGGTGCACGTAGGTGAAGCCAGTGCCGTACGGCGAAAGAAGCCACTTGTAGCCGGCCACAGCGACCACCGACGCCTGACACGCCTGGACGTCGATCGGCGTGACACCAACCGATTGCGATGCATCGATCAGGAATAGCGCGCCGACATCGGCGCAACGCTGCCCGATGCTCTGGAGATCGAGTTGGCGACCTGTCGCGAAATTGACGTGGCCGACAGCAACCGCGCGGGTATTGGAGCGAATCGCACCTTCGAGCGCACTCGGGTCGACGAACTCCACCTCAACCCCGGAACGCACGGCGAGATCACGCCATGGGAGATTGTTCGCCGGAAACTCTCCGCTCGGCACTACTACGTGATCACCGGCAGCCCAATCCAGGCCGCACGCAACGAGGCTGATGCCGTGGCTCGCGCCGGTGGCAATGGCAATGTCTTCGGGCCGGCAGTTGATGATCGTAGACGCGGCGGCACGAATCCGGTCAGGGAGATCGAAGTAGTCGGCGTCGCGCAGCGTCGACGGGTCGCGCTTCGTATCCAGAGCATCGCGAGCAGCATCGAGTGATCGTCGAGGCATCGGTCCGTGCGCCGCCCCGTCCAGATAGACGAGTTCCCCGAGATCGAAGTCGGCTCGCCGGTCGAACATCGCAGTCAATCGGACGACTCCTCTCCGTAGAACTCCTCGATCGCGGCCCAACCTTCTTCCGCGGTATCGACCCACTTCACCAGATCCGGGTCATCGAGGCTGATGGTGCCGGCCTCAACGAGAGACTCGATCCGCATGAAGCGCGACCACCAGTCGCGCCCAAACAAGACGATCGGGATGCGTTCCATCTTGCCGGTCTGGATGAGCGTCAACGTCTCAAAGAGCTCGTCCATTGTGCCGTAGCCACCGGGGAACGCGGCCATGGCGCGAGCGCGCAGCAAGAAGTGCATTTTGCGGATCGCGAAGTAGTGGAAATTGAAGCACAGCTCGGGCGTCACGTACGGATTCGGGTCCTGCTCGTGCGGAATCTCGATGTTGAACGCCATGGTCTTCAGACCCGCCTCGAACGCTCCCCGGTTGGCCGCCTCCATGATCCCCGGGCCACCGCCCGTGGTCACCACGAAGTCATAGGGCTCGCCCGGTGTCTGATAGCACGCCGCGCCCGCCGCGAAACGACGAGCCTCTTGGTAGAACGGAACCATCGCGTCCAGTTTTTCGGCACGCGCCAGCGCCGCCTGCGCCGCATCGTCATCTGGTGCGGCATCGAGGGCTTCCCGTGCTGAAGTCAACGCGGCGGCCGACGCTTCCGGTGAGGGAATCCGCGCGCTGCCAAACACGACGAGTGTCGAGTTCACGTTCATCTCTTGCTGCGCGAGTTGCGGCTTGGCGTACTCGAGTGCCAGTCGGTAGCTGCGTACCTCTGGTCGCTCGAGAAAGTCCGCGTCCCTGAAGGCGATCTTGAAACTAGGTGCGTCGCGCAGTTTGGTCATCGTTCCTCACGAGGGCTGATTGTTGCTATTCCAATGAGGCCAGAATCTCGTCGACAACCTGATCGAGGCCACACTCGACATGGAGATGAACGACGTCGCGGCCAGCTGCACGCAACGCGCTCGCATCGCCCAACGCCTGAGCCCTGGCAATGGTGCCAAACGTCCAGGCCATCCCGGGCACTGGCAGATCTTCTTGTGTCTGGGTGACCACCAGGAACCGCCCTCCGACGCGTCCACCCTTGTGGAACTGACCGCTGGAATGAAGATACCTCGGGCCCCATCCCACGGTCACGGGCAGGCCTTCCCAGAGGGCTGTCCGCAACCGAACGATTGCCCGACGAGTGGCGGCGCGCGGCGCGAGATAGGCGAGGACTCCAACGTATGAACCACCATCCGACGTGGCTAGCCGTCGCAGATCGGCCACGTCGCCGTCGACCACTCGCCACCGCTGGGGATTCCCCTCGGCCAGCACACCGACCTCTCCCTGATCGAGAATCTCTCGCGTTTGCTGTTTGGCGGCGGCAACATTGGGTTCGTCGAAGGGGTTGATTCCGAGCGTGCGCCCCACCAGAGCGGTCGCGACCTGCCAGACGTAGAACTCTCGGCCGATCTCAGCCGGGCTCGCGAGCGCACACCGCACAACGGGGACGTCGCCGGCATCCTGCAACGCCGCATGTTCTTCGCCGTCTCTCCACGCCAGATCCACGACGAAGGCGTCGTCGCGCCATCGATCCAACGGCATTTCCCGCGGCGCGACCACCGGCAGGATGCCAATACCGCCCTTGCCTGTGCTTTCGGCAACGAGTTGCTCGATCCAATCGGCCAGGCCCTCAAGTCCGGGCGCGGGAACAAGAACCATGTTGGTGCGCCCCGTCGCAGCAGCCGCTGCGAGGACGGCGCCCAGCCAGATGCCGGGATTGTGCTCACCATCCGTACCGCACTCCTCGACTGCCACTGCGGCCTCCCGTCGCACCGACGCAACGTCGATGCCCGCCAAACTCAGCGGCACAGCGCCGAACGCTGAAAGCACAGAGAACCGGCCGCCGATGTCCGCCGGATTGGTGTGGGTCATGGCATAGCCGCGCTCCGAAGCACGTCGCTCCAGATCCGAGCCCGGGTCGGTTACCGCATGAAATCTGGTACCCGCCGGTGCTTCCGACTCGAAGAATCGCGCCAAGGCGGCGGTTTCGAGCGTACCGCCGGACTTACTCGCGACAACGATGTCGGACACCTGGTCCAACCGAGCTGCCGAGTCACGCACCGCTTCCGGGATCGTTGAATCCACTACTCGCAGTCGATCCAGGTCAAACGCCGTCGCCACGGCTTCTGCCCCGAGGCTACTGCCTCCCATTCCGAGCAACAGCACATCACCCGCGGCAAGACCGGGGCCGACCTCGGCGCCGGACATTCCAACCCATCCGAGCCGGTTGGCGATCAGGGCATGCACCGTTGGATCATCCGTCCAGAGCGTCGCGTCTCGATCGGCGAGGCGGCGCGCCACGTCGTCGTCGACGAATCGCTGCGTCCAGTCTTGAACAGGGCCGGCGAGGTCCCCCAGAGAACTCATCTCGGCGCGCCGGAGCACGACTGACTCAGTCCGACGCCGGCTGGCTTCGACGTCCTTCCTCACGCGCCGACTCGAACTCGTCTTCGAGCTGGTCGATGCGCTTTCGCAACGACACGTGTCGCTCCCTATCGGACGGCGCCTGATCGACGAACGCGCGCGCCACGTCAGCGGCCAATTCATCGCCCAGCACACGCGCGCCCAGACAGAGCATGTCCGCCGCGGCCGACCGCCGGGCGTGCCTGGCGCTGACCGCGTCCTGGCAGCAACAGGCGCGCACGCCCGGAATCTTGTTCGCCACCATGCTGGCCACCGCACCGGAGCCGGACACGACGATCCCGACGTCCGCTTCACCGGCCGCCAGGGCCTGGGCGACCGCAGCCGTTACGGCGGGTGCTCCGCCCGGCTCGGCATTGTGGCCGCCGCAGTCCTTCACGCTGTGACGCTCCTCGCGTAGGTGCGCAATGAGCTTCTCTTTGAGGCCTATGCCCTCGTGGTCCGAGCCCAAGGCCACGCGCGGGCCCTGGTTTTCGTCCGCGGCCACGCTCCGATCAGTCACTCTGGCAAACGCCTCGCACGGTGGTTGCCACGTTGTCGGCGGAGAACCCAAACCGTTGCAGGTTCTCGCCGCCGGGCGCTGAGGCGCCAAAGCGATCGATACCGATGCTGGCGCCGTTCAGCCCCACGTAGCGCGACCAACCGAAAGTCGAACCCGCCTCTACAGACACGCGCGTCCCGACGCTGGTAGGCAGAACCGATTCGCGATACTCCGCTGACTGCTGCTCGAACAGTTCCCAGCTCGGCATGCTCACGACTCTCACTCGAAGCACTTCGGACTCAAGCGTGCCCGCCGCGTCCGCAGCGATATGCACTTCCGAACCCGTGGCGATCAGAATCGCATCCAGCTCGCCGTCGCCCGCAGGATCCCGGAACACGTAGGCACCGCGGGCTACGCCGGCCGCGTTCGCATCGAGCACCGGAATCTTCTGTCGCGTCAAGGCCAACGCCACCGGGCCCTTCTGGGCCATCGCCACCGCCCAGGCTGCGCTCGTCTCGTTTGCGTCCGCGGGTCGAAGCACGGTCATGCCGGGAATCGCCCGCAACGATGCGATCTGCTCGATCGGTTGGTGCGTCGGTCCATCTTCACCAACGGCCACACTGTCGTGTGTGAAGACGTAGATCGCTGGCAGCTCCATCAATGCCGCCAGGCGAATCGATGGCCGCATGTAGTCGGAGAAGATCAGGAAGGTCCCGCCGTAGGGACGCAGGCCCCGATGCAGCGCCATTCCGTTCATGATGGCGCCCATCGCGTGCTCGCGAATACCGAAATGCAGATTCCTCTGGTCGCGACTCGAAGGGCCGAAGTCACCGCTCGTCTCGACCCTCGTCTTGTTCGATCCGGCAAGGTCGGCCGAGCCGCCGATCAACTCAGGGCACCTGTCGGCCACCGCATTGAGGACCTTCCCCGATGCCGCGCGCGTGGCCATAGGGCCATCTTCCGCGACGAACGTCGGCAAGTCATCACGCCAGCCATCGGGAAAGTCACCAGCCATCCGCCGCGCGAACTCGGCCGCGAGATCCGGGAAAGCCGCCGAGTACGCTGCCCAGCGCGAGTCCCAGTCGGACTCGACAGCAGCGCCCTTGCCCGTCGCCTCTCGGAAGTGTTCGAGCACCGCTTCCGGCACGTCGAACGGCTCCGCTGACCACCCGAGCCGTTCCTTCGTGAGAGCGAGCTCTTCATCGCCGAGCGGCTCGCCGTGCGCCTTCGAAGTGTTCGCCCGGTTCGGGCTACCGTGCCCAATGTGGGTACGGATTGCGATTAACGACGGCTTGTCGGCTACGGACTTCGCGGCGTTGATGGCCTCATCGAGTGCGCCAACATCGGTGCCATCCTCGACAAGAGCGGTGTCCCAACCGCAAGCAGCGAAGCGAGCGCGAACGTCCTCGCTGAACGCCAGATCGGTCTGCCCGTCGATCGTGATCTTGTTGTCGTCGTAGAGAACGACCAATTTCCCGAGTGCCAGATGCCCGGCGAGCGAGACGGCTTCCGCCTGTACGCCCTCCATGAGATCTCCGTCACCCGCAATCACATACGTGTGGTGATCGACCACGGCATGGCCATCACGGTTGAACTCTGCGGCGAGGCGAACCTCGGCCAGCGCCATCCCGACGGCATTGCCGAGCCCTTGTCCGAGCGGGCCAGTGGTGGTCTCGACACCGGCCGTATGTCCGTACTCGGGATGCCCGGGTGTCGCGCTATCCCATTGCCGGAAATCCCGGAGATCGTCCATGGATAGGTCGAACCCGGTGAGGTGCAGTAGCGAGTACAGCAGCATCGATCCGTGACCAGCGGACAGCACGAATCGATCGCGATCTACCCAGTCGGGATTGCGCGGATTGAACCGCAGATGATGCCGCCACAGCGCATAGGCCATGGGCGCGCAGCCCATGGGCATGCCAGGGTGACCGGAATTCGCCTGCTGCACCGCTTCCGCGGACAACACACGAATCGTGTTGATGGCTTGAGTCTCGATATCGACCGATGGCGGCGCAGATGCCGTGGACAAGGGGCCTCCCCGAACAGGCGCTATGGTTGTCGACCGCCTTCGCCCCAGACGGACGGGAGCGCCTTCTCCCCCGGGCAAAGGCGGCCACAGTGTAGCAGTCTCCGACGGCCGTGCCGCCCGCCCTTCCGGGTCGATTTCTTTCTTCGGCGCGAGAGCCCAGATTGCTACGATCGGACGTGTCCAGAGCCTCCCACTGCCGATCGTCGATGCCCAAGCTCGTACTCGCCCTATTCGCACTGGTTGTGTCCGTCGGTTGCGCCGTCCCCTCGACGCCGTTTGCCGTGGACTACCTCGTACGCCCCACCGACACCGGGGTGAGCGTTGTGGCCGACGTGCGCGGAGGCCCCGACGTCGCGTGGATCGGGTTCGGAGTAGGTCCGGGAGCATCGCCAGATAGAACCACTCAGGTCGCCGGCGTCCGGGCACTCGACCAGAATGGCGTCGCGCTTCCGATCGAGGCCGCCGGTCATGCCGGCTACCGAATCACCACCAACGGCGAACCGTGGCAACTCACGTACGAACTCGCCCTGGACCAGGCCGCCACGGCGGATACGTTCTATCGCGGTAGCGCACAAGGCAACGACTACATCGTGCTCGTGGGCTCGGACGCCTGGCCGCGACTCTACGACGACCCGACGCCCCTGACGATGGCGCCGGACAACAGGCCGGCTGGAGTCGTTGCTCAGGCCACCGTCCGTTTCTATCTGCCCGAGAGCAACCGCGATTGGACTATCGCCACGACTGCCTGGAGTGAAGGCGAGCGCGTATTCGCGATGCGCGAGCATCCTGTGGCGAGCGTGTTCGCGCTCGGGCCATTCACGATCGATGAACTTCCGAATGCGCCACGCCTCCAGATCGCTCGCCACCGCGACTGGGATCTCCTCGCGGACGACATTGAACCGCTCATGGCGACGCTGGTGGAAAGCCACACAAGTTCTCTGGGGCCGGCTAGCCAGCGCCGTGCTCTCGCCGTCCTGAGCCCGCTGCCCGACCGGTTACCCATCCGCGGTGGCCTGCGAACCGCGGGCATGGTGCGCGACCAGACGCTTCTTGTTTACGCGGCCCGTAGTCCGGGGGTCGATCCCAAACATCCCGGAATCGCCGAGGCGATGGCCGTCTTCCTCGGACATGAGCTCTTTCATCTCTGGGTACCGAGCGCCGTGCAGGTCACCCGCGAACTCTCGTGGCTGTCGGAAGGTTGGGCAATGCACATGGGCCGTCGCGCCGCTGTTGCTGCCGGCCACATCGACGAGGATGATCGGGAGGAGCACCTGAGCGCGGCGTATCGTCGCTATCTCGACATCGGCGGTTACCGGGCCGGGAGCCTGCCCGCAGCGAGTCTCGGTCGCGAAGACCAACGGAATCTCCTGTATCTGCGCGGCGAGCTGATCTTTCGACTCCTGGAGATCGAATGGAACGGAATCGATTCGGACAAGTCGTTCGAACGGGCGCTGTGGCGCTCGCTCACGACTGCCTACGACGGGTTCGAACCGCTCGACGCGCGAGCAATCCGGCAGATCCTCGTCCGACTAACCGACGAGGTGACCGTCCGTCGATACGTGGAGGGACAAGCCCCTCTGACGCCCGAGACACTCGGACTCGCTGGGCAATAGTCCTCCCCGCTGCGCGGAAGTTTGCCGTGTTCAGCACCGTCGCCCTCTTCGCCACGAGCTGTAGTCCGATCCCCGCTCCACCGCGTGAGTCAACCGGCGACAGCGCCGTACGCACCGGCGACTTGATTCCCGAGTTCCGCCTTCAATCGGGCGCCGGCAGTGCGGTCACCCGGATCGACCTCGTGAGACAACCTGGTGCACTCGTGTTCGTGTCTACCGACGAGGCCATGGTCGATCGCTACCTCGGCCGCATCGATGATGCCTTCGATCGCTTCGGCCCCGGAGCCGCCGCAGTCCGACGGGTCGGCGTCATTCTGCCCGGCCTCGATCCCGCGGGCTGGTCTCGTCCTGGCTGGATGTCACTGCACGGCCCCGACGAGGAGACGCTTGCTCTCGCGGGCCGCTTCGGTGTCGTGCAATGGGGCGGCGCGATTCCCGCGCAGAACTTCACGGTCACGGTCTTCGATCGGGACGGCCGTGTAGTGCAGCGATTCGGCGGACTCGACACCTGGGGCGAGATCGATCTCGTCACAGCGCTCGACCGGGCGCTAACAGCGCAGAGCCGCTAGTTCAACAGCCGCTTGTTCAAGCGGCTGAACCGCTGTCCTCGGCGTACTGGAGCCGATAGAGACAGGCGTAGAGACCGTCCTGCGCCATCAGCTCTTGATGCGTGCCCTCTTCGTGAATCTCCCCGTGGTGCAGCACCACGATGCGGTCCACCTCGCGGATGGTAGATAGCCGGTGCGCGATGATGAGAGCGGTGCGGTCGGCAACCATGTTTCGCATGGCCCGCTGAATGCTCGCTTCCGTGTCGGAATCAACGCTCGAGGTCGCCTCGTCGAGAATCAGAACCTCGGGGCCGCTTGCCAGGGCCCGGGCGAACGCTAGCAACTGGCGCTCGCCGAAAGAGAGCTTGGCTCCCCGTTCCCCTAGCTTCGCGTCGAGCCCGCCGGGCAGGCTGGCGATGAAGTTCTTTGCTTCAACAATCTCGGCAGCGGTCTCGATTTGTTCACGACTGACAACGTCTTCATCAAGTCCGATGTTCGCACCGATCGAATCGGTGAACAGGAAAACATCCTGAGGCACGGTTCCGAAGAACCTGCGCAGCGCGCGCGGATCGATCTCGCGCGTGTCCACACCGTCGATCGTGACACGCCCAGATTGATGGACGTAGAGACGCTGAAGAACCTTCACGAGAGACGACTTACCTGCCCCAGTAGAGCCCACGATCGCGACCTTCTCACCGCGACGCACGGTGAGATCGAGTTCGCGGAGCACCGGCTCGTCGCCGTCTGCGTAGGCAAACTTGATGCCCTCGAATCGAATCTCGCGCCCGAACTCGGGCGCCTCGATGGCTCCCTCCTTCGCCACAATCTCCGGCTCTTCATCCAACAGCGAGAAGATCTTGTTGGAGGCGGCGGCGGCCCGCTGCAACGAATCGTACTTGTCGGACAGGTCCTCCAGAGGACGATAGAATCGGGCCAGGTATTCCATGAACTGCACGAGGATACCGACGGTCACCGTGCCACCGATTACGCCGAATCCCCCGTAGGCGAGCACCAGAGCAGTGGCAACTGTGGTGGCCGCCTGCACCGCCGCCGAAAGGTAGGACGACAGACGCACGCCGCGCAGGTCAATCCCAAGGAGCGCATCGCGATGGCCGCGGAACTCGTCGATGTTGCGGCCCTGTTCGTCGAACGCCTGGATCACGCCCATGCCCGTGATCGACTCCTGCAGGAAGGCATTGAGCCGCGCCACGAGAGTCCGTGATTCGTCATAGGTGCGACGCAACCGAACGCGCAACGCACCCAGGATCACGACCAGGAACGGGAACACGACAAAAGACGCGACGGTCAAGCGCCAGTCGATCCAGGTCATCACGGCGACGATGCCGAACAAGGTCACGACGTCGCGGACCATGGCCACGAGGCCCTGTGACATCAGGTCGTTTAGCGTTTCGACGTCGCTGGTGACCCGCGTCATCACCTGCCCGATCGGATGCTTGTCGAAATACGACATCGAGAGCCGCTGCACATGCTCGAACACCGCCATCCGAAGGTCGTGCATGATGCGCTGGCCGGCGATCTGCATGAGGTATAGCTGCATGAATCGCAGCGCGACCTCGGCTACCAGCACCGCGAGCAGAACTCCGATGAGCGTCCACAACCCGTCCAGCGCAGCCGCGTTGCCGTTCGCGGCGGGCGTGATGTGCTGATCGATCGCTACCCGAAGCAGGTATGGCGCCACCAGCTGCGCGCCTGCCAGGAAGGGCAGCGTGATTCCGGCAACGAGCAACAACCGAGCGTGCGTGGCAACGAACGGTCTCAGCCGCCGCAGAATCCCCAGGCTCGCTTTCTTCTTGGCGTCCTGCATCAGCCGAACTCCTCGAGCCTGGCCGAGAGCTGCTGTTGCTCCCGCATCGTCGCGTACAGGCCCGGTCGCGAGGCGAGGTCATCGCCATTGCCGGCGTCGACGATCTCTCCTGCGTCGAAGACGAAGATCCGATCAGCTTCCTGGACGGCTGTGATGCGGTTCGAAGCGGCGATCACCGTGCGCCGGGTCCGGTGCGAAGCAAGCCCGGCAAGAATGCGCCGCTCGGTGTCGGTATCCACGTTCGAGAGCGCGTTGTCCAGAATCAGGATGGGCGCCTCTCGCAACAGGGCTCGAGCCAGCGCGACGCGTTGACGCTGGCCGCCTGAAAGATTCGCACCCCGCTCCCCTACCTGGGTCTCGAGCCCCTGCGACAGTCCCTCTGAACTCACGTCAATACCAGCCAATTCGGCGGCCCCGGCAACCGCTCCGTCATTCGCATCCGGGGCGCCGAACCGGATATTCGCCGCGACGGTGTCGGAGAACAGGAAGTCGTCCTGGGGGACGTAGGCGACAGCGCGACGGAGGTCGGCAACGTCGTAGTCGTTGATATCCACGTCGTCGATCTTGATTGCGCCATCAGGCACTTCGACTAGCCGGAGAAGGGACTTCAGCAGAGTGCTCTTGCCGGAGCCCACTCTTCCGACGAGTGCCACGAAGTCCCCCGCCGCCACCTTCAAGTTGACCCCGCTGAGCGCCGCCGGGCGCTCGTGGGCATCTTCGCCGTCCTGGAGGTGTCGATAGGGTTCCAACGTGTCGTGGTAGCGGAACGTGTAGTCGGCGATGTCGATCGATCGCTCGAGTGCCTGGAACGGCGACGCTCCGTCTCGCGACGCCACCGTGATCGGGGCGCGCAGGATGCGATCCAGTCGCTCCAGCGCAGCACGCCCACGCTGCATCAGGCTCAAGATCCAGCCGAGAGCAACCGTGGGGAAGATCAACATGCTGACGTAGCCGACGAATGCCACCAGGTCGCCAACCGTAACGGTGCCCGCGGCCGCCATGGGTCCGCCCAGGGCCAGTACAGCGGCGTAGGAGAGTCCGCCTGCCATGCCAATCATCGGAATCATCTGGGCCCGCGATCGCGATTCCTTCAACGCCCAATCGAGATATTCGGTCGAGCGCTCATCGAAACGGCGCGTCTGTGCTTCTTCGAGCGCAAATGAACGCACGACTTCGGCACCCGCGAGGTTCTCCTGCACCACTGTGTTCAGCGCGCTCAGAGCCTCCCTCGAGGACAACGCGTAGGCACGTACCTTGTGAACCGTGCCCCGCACGAGCCACGCCATGATGGGCAGCGGCGCGAGGACGACAATGGTCAGCTGCCAGTTCAAGCTCACCATGAAGCCGATACCCAGCAGGTACACCAGCACGGCGTTCGCGAAATAGAGAATTCCAGGGCCGCCCAACGCGCGCACCAGCATCACATCGTTGGTCATCCGTGACATCAAGTCGCCGGTACTGAAGGCCTCGTAGAAACTCGGCGCGAGGCGCACCAACTTGTCGTGCAACAGCCCTTTCAAGTCGTATTCGACTCGACGGGAGGCACCCAGCACCACGATGCGCGACACAACTCGGGTGAGCGACTGCACCACGGCGATCGCCATGATCATTCCGGCGAACATCATCACGGCGCGGGAATCGGCACCCGTGGTGAACGCGTCGACGGCAGCACCGAATACGCGCGGGATCGCCATCGACAACGCATTGGTGATCACCAATGCGATCAACCCGAAGACGTAGGCCCACCGATACCGGCTGAATAGATACGCGTAGGAACGAAGCAGGGGATCCCCCGAGTGGTGCGCCGTTAGCGGGTCGCCCGCAGCAGATGGGCGCGCAGCGCAAACATATACCCACGCCACGATAGGAGCTGCGACTCCATTTCGGCTGCGTCTCGGAATCCCCGATGTTCCAGAAGCATGGTCGTTCTTCCCTCGTCGGTTTCTTCGAAGGTCACCGACACGGTCGTCTCGTACGAACCCGATGGGAAAACACCTTCCGGAACGACCCATGTGAAGACCAACCGCTCGGGTCGCTCAACTTCCAGATAGGTGCCCGTCCACACGCCGTCGTAGCCGTCCCAGCCCATGCTGAAGCCGGAATCCACGTCCACGGTCATGTCGGCCCAGTGCGGCAACCACTCCACGAGTTCTGTGACCACGGTCCAGGCGTCGTAGGCGGTCTCGGCATCAACTGGCAAGTCGAGCTCGAGCTCCGCTACGCGCGCAACGCGCAAAATCTCGCCGCCGTCGTCGCTTGTCGGACGAAGGATCTGCGCGGAAGCAGGCAGCGCCAAACACACCACCGTGCCCAATACCGCCAGTCGCAGGAAACACTTCATGGCCAAGCCCCCTTTCTTGATGCCCAGCTCCGAGGTTACTCAATCCACCAGCAGCCCGCTATTCGCCGACTAGGTAACGACGCCGCGCTCTCGAAGTTGTTCGATTTCAGCGGACGAGAACCCCGCCTCGCCGAGAACTTCGTCGGTGTGCTCGCCAAGCGCTGGCGGACGCCGCTCCGCACCGAGGCGCTTCCCGCCGAGCCAGATCGGTGACCCCACGCTCGACAGCCCCTCGCCCAGCTCGGAAACGAGTCCGGTATCCAACTCGGCTTCTCTGTCCAGTGCCTCTCCCGCCGCGCGCACCTCCCCGCAAGGCACGTCGGCGTCACGCAGCAACTCAATCCAATCGACCCTTGATCGGCTCGCGAAACGCTCATCGAGCATTGCTTCGAGCTCCAGGCGATGTTCGACTCGGCGCGCGTTACTGGCGAATCGACCGTCCTCGGCGAGATCATCGAATCCGATCGCATGGCAGAGCCGTCGCCACTGCCCCTCGTTGGCGACGCCGACCACGAAATCTGCATCCGCGGCGCGATACGCCCGGTAGGGCACCAGGCTCGGGTGTTCGTTACCCATACGGCGTGGCGGGGCTCCTCCGGCGAGGTGCTGCTGTCCCTGATAGGTAAACGCCGCCAGCACAGCTTCGTTGAGTGCGACGTTCACCGCCCGCCCCTCGCCGGTGCGCTCACGATGGTAGAGCGCGGCAAGTACACCCTGGACAAGAAACAGGCCGGCGAGTTCGTCGGCGATAGAAATCCCGACCTTGGTGGGTGGACCATCCGGCTGACCGGTCAGATCCATCAATCCCGTCTCGGCCTGGATCACGAGGTCGAAACTCGGCCGATGGGCGCGGTCGTCGTCAGGCGGGTGACCGGTGATTGAGCAGAAGATCAACCCGGGAAACTTGTCGGCGAGTTGCGACTGTCCAAGACCAAGTCGTTCCATCACGCCCGGACTGAAATTGGAAACGACAACGTCTGCCTCGGCCAGAAGGCGGTACACGATCGCCCGACCGTCCGCACTCTTGAGATCAACCGTGACGCTGCGTTTGTTGCGATTCACGGCGAGGTAGTACGTGGCCGTGTCGCCAACGAAGGGTGGGCCCCAGTGCCGCGTGTCGTCACCGTGTCCCGGACGCTCGACTTTTACGACATCCGCACCCAGGTCGCCGAGGATCATTGTGGCGTACGGACCGGCAAGAATGCGCGTCAGATCGATGACGCGAACGTCGCGGAGCGGATCAACGTTGGTCATCGTCAGCCATCTCGGATGCAGTCTGTTGAGCGAAGGTACCGGAAGAGTACGTCCCTCCGCGCTGTATGGACAGGTGTTGAGCAGGTCGATATAGTTCGGGCCAGCCAAGGCTGGGAGGCATATTTGGCAACCAACATATCCGTTCGTTCAGCGGGCGCCGGCGAAACCATCGAGTTCATCGAAGGGAAAGACCTGGACGACAGCGCGTGCAGGAGTCTGTGGGTCGCAGTCATCCACAAGGCCATGAAAGACATGGCCTACGCCAACTCGAAGGACACGCAACGCAAGCTCACCCCGAGTGAGCGCGAGAAGCTGCAACGGATCTACGAGCTCGATGCGCCGGGTGAGTTCTTCGATAGTCCATGGTTCGAGGAGATTTGTCGTCATCTCGAACTTTCGGCGTCGCGGATTCGGTCGGAACTTCTGGCGCGGTTTCAAGCCGACCCTGGGCACGCGATTCTGAATCGCTGACTCGGGGGGGACGAACTAGTCGCGCCGTCGTGGATCTCGACCAGTTCGGTATCCGTCTGCATAGCGGGTGACGCGGTACGGCAGTTCCTCGGCTTCGGCCGTCGACGCCTTGACGCTGACGAATTCCGCGAGGTCCACCTTCTCGGGCCACTCGCCCGCCAGCAGTCTGTCGAGGAGCGCGACCAGGCCCGGCCGGTCGATCCAGGGCGGCTCATCCTGTGGCGCACTGATCAGCTCACGGGCGCTCGTCAACTTGACGCGAGTGCCGTGTGCGTTGCCTCGCTGATGATGGAGACTCGCGGCGGCAAGTTGGATCAGGCCCTTGTAGCAGTCGCGCCGATCGACAAGCCAGAGTGACTCGAGTTCCTCGTGCGCCAGCCAGTACTCTCGAGCAGCAAACCGCCCGAGGAACCGCGCCATAGCAGCTGGCGCATCAGCGTTCTCGGGGCTACTCGGCTGCATCGACGCGCTCATCCGGAACGTGGCCAAGGGCCTCGCGCGATCCGTGGCGCATCACGGTGACCCGTGTGGGCTTGAACCCGCTCAGCAGAGAGTCGATCTCGGCTGTAGATACTGCTCGCGGTCGGACGCCACCTGCTGTTGGCTCGATCCGCAACCGACTGGCATCGCAAATGCGGTAGCTGAATGCTCCAGGCACGGTTCGACCGTCACCGTCGAAGATAGCGAAGAGCACGCCACCGGGAACGAGGCGGGCACGCAACGCCGCCACCAGCTCTGCGGCGCGCTCGCGATCCAGGGCGGCGAGGCCGTTCCAGCAGAGAACCCCGCCCAGATCCGCACGCCCGAAGTCGAACGGCGCACCGCTGTCTTCGCGCGTCACCAGGTCGTGCATGCTCACACTGAATCCCCGGCTCGTCCAGAAGTTCAGCCCCACCGGTGTCGCGGGACCGAGATCGAGGATTCGCGTGGACGTTCCGAGCCGCTGGACGCTGTCGACGAAGCGCTCGAATAGCGCCGATCTGTAGTCGGTGGCTTCAAACAAGGCGTCATGGCTCGCGGGAGCTGTGGAGTCGGACCACATCAACTGCCTGGCGCTGCCTGTTTGGTTTCGGTCAAGGGCTTGCGCACGTCGCCCGGCTTGCCCGAGGGAGTCTTGTCGGCCGGCTTGTCCGGGGTGACCTTCTGGTCCGACTTCTCCGGCTTGGTCGCTACCGGCTCCGGCGCGGGGGCCGGCTTCTGAGCAGGCTGCATTGCGACCTGTCCGCGAAAGAAGGCTCCTTCGCGAATCTGGAGCTTGGCGGTCTTGATATTCCCGGTGAGCGAGGCGGTTGCCCCCAGGATCAGCGTCTCGCTGGCGTTGATGTCGCCGTTGATTGTCCCTTCTACCAGCACATCGGTACCGTGCACGACAGCTTTCACGTCGGCGTCCTTGGCGACCTTCAGCCCCTTGCGGGCATGAATCGTGCCTTCGACCTTGCCGACGATTTCAAGATCCTCATCCGAGACCACGGTTCCGTTGATGTGGACCCGAGGTCCGATTGTAGAACTCGCCGTCGTGGCCTTCGGAGGCGATGAAGGACTCGGTGCCGGTGCCGCAGGTCGGGCCGTGGGCGCGGCGCTGCCTTCCTTGGTCTCCTGATCGAACCAACCCATTCGCCTTCTCCTACGCGCTCTGCGCTTGCTTTCGGGGGGGGGGGGGGCGTCACCGCTCCGCGCGGGACCTGCCTAAGAGTATCCATGCGACGGCGCGCGCGAAAGTTCCCTCTCCTTTGCGCCTCATTTTCGCCATCCGGATCGCCCTCAGACTACAGATTCGACTCCTAAGTCCTTCTTTATCAACGTTTTGCCAGTATTAGTCACTTCTAGTCACTTATAGTCACTATAATGTTTTTGTTGCCGCTGTAGTGATACTCTAGGCATATAGATATACTTCTAAGCACATCATTAATCATCCAGTGACAGGGAGACTCAACTATGGCCCACCTAAGCCAAGCCCGCGTTCGCCGCAGCCGGCCGCGTCTGGAACGTGAAGCAGCGGCACCAGGAACAGTCCACGCCGCTCAGTACCTCACCGGAACTCCGGAATCGGTCCTCTGGGGCGAAGTCCTGCTCCGCGCCATCGACGACTTCAAGGTCTACACGGCGCACCGCAGCGATCCCGAGGCGAACCCCGTGTCCGCGAAGACGCTGCGCTCGATCCTCGCCGACGGCTGCGACCCCGAATACTGGTTCTTTGGCGACAACACCGGCTTCGACGCGGTGTGCATGGTTCTGAACGTGGAGCCCGATGTCATCCGCCGTCACTTGCGTGCCTGGGTCGACGAGATCGACGACGAACTGCAGTACTAGAGCGTTGGGGGAGGCGGGCTATACTGCGGCCGCTACTCCCCCCAACTCGCGAGGACTCCGATGCGGATCGAGCTCACATACTGCGCGGCTTGAAACTACGAGCCTCAAGCCGTCGGTCTGGCGGCGAAGCTCCTGCTGGCTTTCAAGCAAGACATCGAGTCCTTCACGCTCAATCCGTCTGATGGCGGTAAGTTCGAGGTCGTGGTCGACGGCGATTTGATCTACTCGAAGCTCGAGACCGGTCGCTTCCCCGAGGAAGCGTCCATCGTCGAGATGGTCCGCGCGCGCTAGCGCTGACAGCCCGGGCAGTAGTACGTCGAGCGACCCGCCTGCACGATGCGGCGAACAATGCGGCCGCATCGACGGCAATCGGCGTTCGCGCGATCGTAGATATCGAGACGAACTTGGAAGTAGCCGCTCTCCCCGGCCGGGTCGCGATAGTCGCTCAACGTTGTTCCCCCGGCATCGATCGCGTCGCCGAGCACGTTGACGATCTCATCGTGAAGCCGGGCTAGCCTGAGTCGACTGATCCGTCCAGCCGGCCGAGCCGGGTGCACACCGGCTCTCCATAGCGCCTCGCTGGCATAGATGTTGCCGACGCCGACCACGAGCCGCGCGTCCATCATGGCGTTCTTGATGGGCCGCCGAGAACCTCGGGTGCCCGCCCACAGATGATCCGAGCCGAAGTCACTGCTGAGTGGTTCGGGGCCAAGATGGGCGAACATGCGATGGCGCGCCAGACCGCTGGTCTTGAGCCGCGCCACGACGCCGAATCTGCGAGGGTCGTGGAAACGCATCTTGAGCGGGCCGCGGCTCGGATGTTCGAGCTCCCACTCGACGTGGTCGTGAGTTCCGAAGTCGCGCTCGATCGAGAAGACATCGACCCTTCCGGTCATGCCGAGATGAATGACGGCCGTGTGACCGTGGCCGGTCGAAAGAAGCAAGTACTTGGCCCGTCGACCAATCGCCGTGAAATCGCCACCCTCGAGTCGACGCAGCGAGGCCACGCTGACGGGACGACGGAGACGACGCTCGCGGACGGTAGTTCGCGTCACGCGGTAGCCCAGAATCTCGCGAGCTAGCGCTCTACGGATTGTCTCGACTTCGGGAAGTTCTGGCATGGCGTTCGACGATCCCAGGGGAGCCATAGAAAAAGGAGCGAGCCGAAGCCCGCTCCTTCGAATCCCGGGGGGAGATTCCTACAACGCGAGCCAGGACGGCTCGGCGCCGCTTATTTCTTTTTCTTTGCGGCCCGTTTCTTCGTCGCCTTCTTCTTGGCGACCTTTTTCTTGGCCTTCTTCTTCGCCACCTTCTTCTTGGCAGCCTTCTTCTTGGTCGCCTTCTTCTTCGCGACCTTCTTCTTGGCGACCTTCTTCTTGGCCTTCTTCTTGGCGACCTTCTTCTTCGCCTTCTTCTTGGTGGCCTTCTTCTTCGCGACCTTCTTCTTCGCCTTCTTCTTGGTGGCCTTCTTCTTCGCGACCTTCTTCTTGGCCTTCTTCTTCGTGGCCTTCTTCTTGGTCACCTTCTTCTTTGCAACCTTCTTCTTGGTTGCCTTCTTCTTGGTCGCTTTCTTCTTTGCAGCCACCCCATCACCCCTTCGTTTTGGTCCCCCCAGGGACACAGCCTTCCCACATGGGAACGATAGACGACGAAATTATGTTGAAGCGCAGAGTTGGTGTAAAGAGGCCAGCGCTGCACAGCCGAACAAAAAACGTTTCGAGAAAACGAGCGTTCAAGACAACTAGAGCCAAATTCGCGTTCGTTGTGCCCACCGAAAGTGCTACGCGCGACACAAGCCGCCAAGCTATTCTGAAGGTCGAGCGCTGACGCGGAGGCCGGCAACTTCCCGCGGAGTTTCTCCCCTCTCCGACGGAACCTTCCCGTGCCGATCTGCGTATTCACCAACAGGCAGAGACTTCCCGACTTTCGTACGAACTGCAGAGACAACGAGTGTCCACGATGAAACGGCAACGAAACTGGCTACTGAGCGCGCTCGCGGTGGCCGCGTCTGGTTGCGGCCCGGCAGCCGCAGACGCAGACCCGGCTCCGAACGAAGACATCCAAGGCGGCGCCTCCACCCAACAGGTCGACGTGCGCGAAGAGTCCATGCCCGTCGTCGTGGCACGAGCGGAGCACGGCCCTGTAGCGTCGTGGATCGTCGCGTCGGGAAATCTCGAAGCGGTCGAACTGGTAGAGGTTCTCGCCAAGGTTCCGGGACAGGTTGAGACACTCGCCGTCGAAGAGGGCACGCGCGTCAACCAAGGGGACGTGCTCGTCGAACTCGATCCCAACGAGTACCGCATCGCTGCCGCACGCGCCGAGGCTGAACTCAACAAGAAGCAGGCAGACATGACGCGCTTCGAGCGCATGCTCAGCGAGGGCGTGCTGTCACAGGTCGATTTCGACCAGGCTGTCTACGACGTGCGCCAGGCCGAACTCGCCCACGAGCAGGCGCTGATCGATCTCGACGAAGCCACGGTGCGGGCACCGATCACCGGCGTGATCAGCGTGCGCAACGTGCACCGCGGTGCACGAGTGTCTTCCAACGAGGCGTTGTTCACGATTGTGAATCCTGATCGATTGTGGGTGCACGTGCATGTGCCGGAAGCCGATCTGCCGGGCCTTGCGGCCGGCCAGGTTGCCGACGTCTCATCGGACGTTGTGGTGGACGGCCAGTTCGAAGCCGTCGTCGATCGCATCGCGCCGGTGGTGGACCCGCAGTCGGGAACGGCGAAAGTGACCGTACGGATCGAATCCGGCGAAGCTCTCCGCCCAGGAATGTTCGTCAACGTGAAGATCACGACGGCGCGCCGCGACGATGCATTGCTGATTCCGAAGCGAGCGATCGTGTACGCGGGCGATAGCACCGCGGTGTACCGCATCGACCGCGATTCCGCCGGCGAGACGGCGACTCAGGTACCAGTACGCCTGGGCGCAAGCGATGCCGAGCACGTCGAGGTGGTCGATGGGCTCGAACCCGGTGATCGGGTTGTCGTTCTTGGCCAGGACTCCCTGCGCACCGGAATGCCGGTGAAGGTTGTCACGGGCGAGAGCGTTGGCCTGGCCGCCGGCCGCTAGATCTAGCTGATCCCTGTCTTGTCCTCAGGTCGGTAGCCATGTCCGCGGATAGTCGTACGCGCGCGTTCGAGTTCACCACCCAGCGTCCAGTCGCCATCTTGATGACGTTCGTTGCGGTGGCGGTGTTCGGCGCTGTCTCATACTCGCTGCTGCCGTTGTCGCTGATGCCGGATCTCACCTACCCGAGCCTCACGGTTCGGACCGAGTATCCGGGCAGCGCTCCCGAGGAAGTCGAAACGGCGGTTTCGCGCCCGATCGAGCAAGAGCTCGGAGTTGTCGGCAACCTCGTGCGTATCTCCTCCGTGTCGCGCGCCGGCGTTTCCGACGTCACCCTGGACTTCGCATGGGGGACCAGCATGACGGACGCCACTCAGGACGTCCGGGAAATGCTCGATCAGGTCTTCCTGCCGGATGACGCCACGCGCCCGCTGATCCTGCGCTACGACCCGCAGTTGGATCCGGTGATTCGGCTTGGCCTGCACGGTCAACGAGACCTGTACTTCCTGCGGGAGTACGCGGACGAAGAACTACGTCGCGATCTTGAGTCGTTGCCGGGTGTTGCCGCGGTGAAGGTGAAGGGCGGCCTCGAAGAGGAAATCCGCGTCGAACTCGATGAGAGGCGGCTCGCGACCTTCGGCCTCGACATCTCCGCAGTGGGAGGTCAGCTCGCAGCGGCGAACGTGAACCTTGCCGGCGGCAACCTGGAGGAAGGCGAGACCGAGTACGTCGTTCGCACACTCAACGAGTTCCGCACCATCGAGGAGATCGCGGACATCGCGGTGGCAAATCGTGAAGGGGCCGTCGTGCGAGTGCGCGACGTGGGCCGTGTGTATCGCGACCACGTGGAACGCGACGTGATCACGCGAGTGAACGGCGAAGAAAGCGTCGAACTCAACGTCTTCAAAGAGGCCGACGCGAACATCGTCGAGATCGCGAAGATCGTTCGCGACCGAGTCTTCGGCAATGACACCCAGCGCGCTTTCGCAGCCGGTGGATCCACGGGCGACGCAGAAGGCGATCAGCGCAGCCGTGAGCGACTGCAGCGACAGATGACGAACTACATCGAGGCGCAGCTACCGTCCGACACGCGGATCACGTTGCTCTCCGATCAGTCCACGTTCATCGAAAACGCGATCAACGAGGTGCGTTCCACCGCTGTGTGGGGCGGCATTCTCGCGATCATCGTCCTCTACTTTTTCCTGAGACGGCTCGTCCCCACACTGATCATCGCCATCGCGATCCCCGTGTCGATCGTCGCCACGTTTGCGCCGATGTATCAGGTCGGAGTCAGCCTGAACATCATGAGCCTGGGCGGCCTCGCGCTCGGTATCGGCATGTTGGTCGACAACTCCGTTGTCGTTCTCGAGAGCATCACGCGCTGTCGCGAAGAGGGCGATGCACTCGTCGCCTCAGTGATCCGGGGCACCGGTGAGGTGGGCACGGCCGTCATCGCCTCCACGCTCACCACAGTTGCCGTGTTCGCCCCGATCGTGTTCGTGGAGGGTGTCGCGGGACAGGTTTTCGGAGACCTCTCCCTCACCGTTGTGTTCTCACTGGTGACGTCTCTCATCGTGGCGCTCTTCCTGGTTCCGATGCTTGCCTCGCGAGGTTTTCTGGCGGCTGCGGACGACCTGGCGTCCACGGATAGCGGTTCGGACTCGAACAGCTTTCTTGGCCGTGTAGGTGCTTTGCTACGCGGACCGGTCGCCCGCATCCCGATGATGGTTGGCGTTGCACTCGTCGGCGCGCTGGCGGCGATCGCGAAGTTCGCGGCCGTTCTGATCGGCTGCGTCGCGGCGCCGATCTGGGCGCCGATCCTCGGATTCGCCCGATTCCGTGAATGGTGCCGTTCGTCCACGATGTTCGGCAGTGCCTTCGTGGATGACCTATGGCCCGGACTGCTCGCCTACGACGCACCCGCACAGTTAGCGGCGACCGCGGGCGACGTGCGCGGTCGGTGGCAGGCTAGTTCTGGAGCCGGCCGCATCGCGACCGGCGCTCGTGGAGTCGCAATCCTGTGGGCCTACGTGCTCCGCACACCACTCCAACTCCTGCTGTCGGTCATCGGCAAGATCATCGTCGGACTAGGGCTGGCTGTGCTGGTTCTTGCCGGGGCGATCGTCGGCGGCGCAATCGCACTACTCGTCACGGTGGCGGCGCCGTTCCTTCGCGCATTCGACTTCGTTCTCGAGGGCGTCCGGCGCGCCTACCCGGTGCTCCTGCGCGCAGCATTGGCTCAACCCACCGTGACTGCTGCGATTCTGCTCGTCGCCACGGCGGCGACGCTCGGCTACACGGTTCCGCAACTCGGCATGGAACTGATCCCGGAGGTACGCCAGGGGATCTTCGACATCCAGGGGCGACTCCCCGTCGGCACGCCGCTGGAACGCACCGATGCGACGCTGGAGCCCCTGGAGGAACTGGTTCGCGCGACGCCTGGAGTTGCCGCGGTGGCCACCACCGTGGGAGTGGACCGCGAGGAATTCGACCCGGACCCGGAGGCGGGCGAGCACAGCGGGCGATTGACCGTGCGCCTCGACGAGGCCATGAGTCCGCTTCTCTTCGAGGATCCCACCATGGATGCCATCCGGGAGCGCCTTGAGGGCCGCCCGAACGTGGTGACCAAGTTCTCACGGCCCGCGATGTTCTCCACCAAGACGCCTATCGAGGTCGAGGTGCGAGCGGATGATCTGGAAACACTCGCTTCGGTGTCCGAAGCCCTGGCGAGTCGGCTCGCGGCGCTGCCCGAGTTGACCGATGTGAAGTCGTCGCTACAGCGGGGTCATCCCGAGATCCAGATCCAATACGACCGAGAACGCCTCTCCCGGTACAACCTGGATATTGCTCAGGTGGCGGCGCTGGTGCGTAACAAGGTTCAAGGCGACGTGGCCAGCCGCTTCCGACGCGGAGATCGACGAGTGGATATCCGAGTTCGGGTCCGACCGGAGGATCGCGCGACGATCGCGGACCTGGAGCAGTTGGTCGTGAACCCCGGCCAGACGAACCCGATCCGACTCAACTCCGTGGCCGCACTCACGCTAGCCGAAGGCCCCAGCGAGGTGCGACGGATCGACCAGCGACGGTCCGCGGTGATCGGCGCCAACACCACGACCGCCCTGTCGGCCGCAACCACCGCGATCGAGGCCAGCCTCGACGACTTCGCTATGGAAGGCGACTATGACCTGGCCATCACCGGGCAGCGCGAGGAGATGGAGCGCTCCACCCAGTCTTTGACCTTCGCGCTCTCGCTGGCGATCTTTCTTGTGTATGTCGTCATGGCATCGCAGTTCGAGTCGCTCGTGCACCCCTTCGTGATTCTGTTCTCAATCCCGCTGGCCGCAGTCGGGGTCGTGCTCACGCTCTGGATCATGGCGGTGCCTCTCAGCGTGGTAGTGTTGCTCGGCTGCATCATGCTGGCGGGTATCGTCGTGAACAACGCCATCGTGCTGGTGGATTACATCAACCACCTCCGCCGACAAGGGATGGAGAAACTCGAAGCGATCGTGACGGCTGGAGAGGTCCGGCTGCGACCGATTCTGATGACCACCTGCACTACGGTCATCGGCCTGTTTCCGATGGCCGTAGGACTCGGCGACGGTGCCGAGATCCGCGCGCCGATGGCGATCACCGTAATCGCTGGTCTCCTGATGTCGACTTTGCTGACGCTCGTGGTCGTGCCCGTGATGTACGCCGTCCTCGACCGTCGCCCATGAACTCCCCCGGAATTCAACGATGAGCACTCAGCGTTCGGCCGGACTCCCTAGACTCGCTGTTCGCCGTCCCATCACGATGGTGATGGTGTACGCGGCGCTTCTGATGCTCGGGGTTATTGCGTATTCGCGACTGCCGGTTGATCTGATGCCGAGCGGATTCTCTCCGCCCTTCCTCGGCGTCTGGGTCCCATATCCCAACGCCACGCCTGGCGAGGTCGAACAGACCATTGCGCGCCCGGTGGAAGGGATGCTCGGCACGATTTCCGGCGTGCGGCAGCTCAGCAGCACGAGTTCGAGCGACGGTGCCTGGGTCTTTCTCCGCTTTTATCAGTCGACGGACATGGACGTCGCATATGCGGATGTCCGCGATCGCATGGATCGCGTCATGCCCGAACTTCCGGCCGAGATCGAACGGACGTTCGTCAGGAAATTCGCGGACGACGACCAACCAATTCTCTGGGCCGGGCTCGAGATTGAACGTCAACTCGAGGATCCCTACACGCTGTTGGACGAGACAGTTGTCCGCGAACTCCTGCGAATCGACGGCGTTGCGAACGTCGAACTATTTGGGGTACCGCAGCGCTCGATCCAGGTCATGCTCGACCAGGAGCGCGTGCGGGCCCACGGCATCGACCTGGCCGCTCTCGCGACCCGCCTGAGCAGCGACAACTTCAGCCTCTCGTCCGGTTTCGTGATCGAGAGCGATCGCAAGATGTTCGTGCGGTCCATGGGCAAATACCGGACCGCGGCGGACGTCGCAGCCATTCAAGTGAACGACCTCGGTGTCCGGCTCGATGACATCGCGCGGGTCAGCTACGAGGAACCCGAGCGTCGCCAGATCTCGCGCATCGGCGGCCGTCGCGGCGCCATGTTGTCGGTGATGAAAGAGTCGGCCGCCAATACGGCTGAGGTCGGCGCGCGCGTGTCCGCGCGAGCGGACGAGATCTTCGCCACCAATCCCGCACTTCAGGGCATCACCCTACAGCCCCTGTTCAATCAGGCCGAGTTGATCAACGAGTCCATCTCGCAGTTGCAGGACTCCATGACCTGGGGCGCGGCCTTCGCCGTTCTCGTGCTGCTCCTCTTCCTGCGCCGTTTCCGGATGACGTTGGCCGTCACCCTGGCCATGCCGTTCTCACTGCTGATGGCAGTGATCGTGCTCTACTTCGTCGGCTGGTCGCTCAATGTGGTCACGATGATGGGCATCATGATCTGCGTCGGACTCGTGGTGGATAACTCGATCGTGGTGATCGAGAACATTTACAGACGCGCACAGCAGGGCGACTCGCCGACAGACGCGGCCGAGATCGGCGCCTCGCAGGTGGTGCTCGCCATCACGATCGCCACACTCACGACAGTGGTCGTGATCGTTCCGCTGGTGATCATGAACGACGATGTCGGTCTGTCTTTCTACATGCTCAGGCTCGGAACACCTCTGGTCGTGGGTGTTCTTGCCTCGCTGGTCGTCGCATTGACACTGATCCCGATGCTGACCGTCCGTCTAGCGAGCAGCCGCGAGGTGAGCGAACCCAAGGTCGTCACCCGGATCGTCGCCTGGTATGCGCGCGCCACTGACTGGGTCCTGGCACATCGGCTCGACGCGAGTGTGGCGGCCCTCGCGATCATCGTGAGCGTTGCCATACCCGCCGGCCAGGTCGCGCAGTCCGACTCCGCGAACGGCAACATCGGCAATATCGAGGTGAACCTCGAGATGCCGCGGAATCTGACCATCGAGGACACCGAGCTACTCATTGCCCGGATGGAGACCGAGGTCTACACCCAGGCGGAGGCCTGGAGGATCCGCACCGTCACGACGCGCTTCGGCGTCGGTGGTGGGAGCCTCGAGATCTTCTTGCAGGACCCGCCGCGCGAGGCATGGTGGCAATACGCCGGTCGCCAGTTCGGCGTGCGCTACCTGGGAATGGACCGGGGGGCGCCACGGCGCGACGATGTCATTCTGGAGTTGCCTGACGTTCTGCCAGAGTTGCCTGGCGTTGAATACGAGATCAGGGAGGCAGGCGACAACGAGTCGAGCAGTCGACTCGTGAGGCTCATGATCTATGGCGACGACTCAGAGAGCCTGACGGCCTTCGCCACGCAGCTGTCGGGGGCGCTCGAAGGCCGTCCGGGGATCCTCACGGTGAACTCGGCGCTGGAGCGCGGACAGGACGAACTTCACGTCCGCATCGACCGCGAACTCGCCGAGCAAGCCGGAGTCACGCCGCGGGCCGCGGCACAGTTGATCAGCTTCTCGTTGCGCGGCATCGAATTGCCGGAGCTTCGTCTCGGCGATCAGGAGATCAACGTACGGTTCCAGCTCGCCGAAGAAGACCGTCAGACGCTGCAGCAGCTCCGCGACATGCCGGTCGTTACAAACCGTGGCACCGAAGTGCCCCTCGGTGCCATCGCGAACTTCGAGGTCAACCGTAGCCCGGGCCAGATCAGTCGCACCGACGGCAAGACGTCGATGACCATCCGAGTGCTGACCACCGAGGAAGACGTCGACACGGTGTACGCGTCGATCGATGATGTGATGGCCGAGACGCCGCTGCCGCCGGGAATCAGCTGGGACAAGGGTGACCGCTTCGCGCGGTTGCAGGAGACCGGGCAGGCGCAAGCCATGGGGATGATCCTGGTCGTGACGCTCGTGTTCATTCTCATGGCGATTCTCTTCGAGTCGCTGATCCTGCCGTTCAGCGTCATCCTCACCCTGCCGTTCGCGATCGTCGGCCTGTTCTGGGCACTGTTCATCACGGGGACGGCGAATGACGTCTTCACCGGTATCGGCATGCTGGTTTTGGTGGGTATCGTCGTGAACAACGCGATCGTGTTGGTCGACCTGGCAAACCAGCTTCGTTCCGAGGGCGTCGAACGCAACAAGGCGTTGCGGATGGCGGTGGAGCGACGACTTCGACCCATCGCGATGACCGCGATGACGACCATTTTCGGGCTCGTCCCGATGTCGGTCGGCAACGTGGACATGATCGGCATTTCGTACGCGGGAATGGGGCGCGGCATGGCGGGCGGCCTGCTGCTGCACTCGATCATCACGCCTCTGGCAGTGCCACTGCTGTACACGCTGCTCGATGATCTTCGCGCCTTCGGAGCGCGATTGGTCGCGCGTGTGGCCGGCCGGCTCGCTGGCCGGCGCGTACTGCCGGAGACTGCCGCCTAGTCAGACGACGGAACGAAGCCAGTCGCGTGCGAGGCGCCGCGCCGACGGCGTCCACTGCGAAGTGATGTGGCCGGCGCCCACCCACTCCAGCCGGCAGTTCCAGCGTCGCGCCAACAGCTCGAGCGAGTCCTCGGCGATCACGTTGTCCTCCGTGGCCCCGATCAGCAGGACACGCTCGCGCGGTGTCGCGAGGTCGCGACCGCAGAGACTCACGGACGCCAGCAGCTCGGATGCCTGATCCGAGGTGATCTGAGCCGCCGCCAGATCGGCGCGGATGTGCGCCACCAGCGGTGACTCAGCAAAGGAGCGCGCCGGGTCGCTTACGGGCGTGAAGAGCGCAACGCGGTGGAAATGGCTCCATTCCGTTGCCGCCAGGCCGGCGATCCAGCCGCCCAGACTGAATCCCACGATCGAGACAGACTGTCCGCGAGCGCGCAGCCACTCGGCCAGTTCGACCGTCTCCACCACCCCCTGGGCGATCGCCTTCGCCGTGCCCGGCAGATCAGAGGACAGACACTCGGCGCCCGAAACGTACCCAGCCCGCGTGCGCGAACCGTGCGCCGGCAACCATGGGTACCAGACGTCCATGCCCGATCGCCGCAGCGGCCTCATGAACGACTGCAAGGCGAGTCTCTGCAGACCGACGGCCAACCATCCATGCAGGACGATGAGTGCTGGCGCTCCCCGATCCCCAGCGGGATTCCGCAATGCCTCCCAGCTGCCCTTGCGGTCGGCCCAGATCTCGTACGCCCTCCCTCGACTATCTAGTTCCGGAGTCAGTGCATCCGCCGCGGCGCGGCGGCCGAAGAGATCTGTGGACATGGGGGCGAGCGCGCCCGCCGTGCTGGCCGACGTCCGCGCGGACGACGACCGCGTTCGACCGGCTACGAGCGTCGCGTTTGCGCGGTCAACGAGGCGTCCGAGGAAGCGGCTCATTCGGCCTCTCGTCAGGGTTCAGAAGGCGGGAATTTCTCTTGACAGAAAGTTGACACTTTTCGTGACAGAAAGTTGACACACGAAGTACGGCCTGCGGAGAAACTTTTTTCCATCATGTCGCGTCTAACTCAAATGAAAGCGGTCAAGAGCGCGCCGGCCCTGGTCCCGACGATGGACGTAAAGGGGAGCGGCCTGGGGCTTAGGCTGGCGCGCTGTTGGCCGCTTTACTCCCTGAGACAAGACATTCGGCATGCACATTGCAGTTGAACGAAGGCAGGGGTCGGAACCCGGTTCCGGCCAGACCAACCAAACCTCTCGGGATCGGAAGGAAACTCAGATGCGATTGACGAGCAGCAGCACAGACGACCAGTCGAAAGGACAGCTGGATGCGGTCTTCGAGGCCGAACGCCGGCTGATGGCAGACGATCAGCGCGACGTCCACGCCTGCCGCAAGCTGTGGCGCTCAGTGATCGAACGTACCGTCGATGACATGCGCTTCCTGCGTGACAACGTCGGTCACCGCAAGCTCAAGAAGCACGAAGAGGAGCGGCTCCGCAGGATCCGCGAGAACCCGCCCGCCGAGTTTGTGCAGGGCGTGTGGTTCGAGCAGATCTGCGACTACCTCCAGGTCAGTCCGGAGCGCATTCGTCGAGCCATCACGGAACAGGAAGTAAGCGCCGCCTAACACGGGGACACCGCGGGTAGCGCGAAATACGGGGAACTCCCTGGTCAGGAGTTCCCCGTTTTGCTGTCCAGAGCCCGATTTGCGTTTCACGCCGTCACGGCATTGAATCCGTCCGACGCCACGCCGGGGCGACGGCATACCGACACTGACGTTCCCCCGTCGCGCGTGTCCCGACAGTCGCGCGCTGCCAGCCAGAACCCGTCCCCTGCTACCCCTGATTTTTTCGCATGAAAGTCGCCTTCATCGGCACGCATGGCGTTGGCAAGACAACCTTGGGCTACGGTCTGGCAATGCGCCTGAAGCAACTGGGCGCCAACGTCGGGTTCCTCGAGGAAGTCGCGCGGCGCTGCCCGCTTCCCATCAACGAAAGCACGAGCGTCGACGCGCAGACGTGGATTCTGATGGAAACGGTACGGCGCGAGATCGAACTCCAGGAGCTGTATACGGAAGTCGTCTGTGACCGCAGCGTCATCGACAACTACTGCTATCTCGAGTTCGGTGCCGGGCGCCGCGAAGCACTCTTCGCGATGGCCGCCTACTGGGCGACGACGTACGACATCCTGTTCAAGGTCCCGATCCGCCCCGAGTACCTGCAGAACGACGGCACCCGCTCGACCGATCGAGCATTTCAGCGAGCCATCGACGAGAAACTCGACGCTCTTCTGGAAGAGACCGGGGTGGACTACGTCGAGTTCAACGGGCTGGAAGATGCTGTCGAACGCGCGCGACTCGTATCGGGTCGGCTACCGATCGCGTAGATCGTTGATGACGAAGCTCTGCCTGCCGGCTACCATTCGACCAACGCCGCCGATGCCGGTGGCGCCGACGACACGGAGATCATGATGACCGACCCGTTCTACGTTGCGCGATCCAGCATTGCCAAGATCGAAGGCGTACATCGACGCGCTACGCTCGACACCGGCCATCAGGTCGACTTCGGCGTACACGGTGCCATCAAGGCGCATTTCAAACTCGACGATGCACCCGACCTCCCACTACCCGTCGACTACGTAGCCGCCGCCGTCGGCACATGAATGCTCGGCACTCTCAATGGCGCACTGGAAGTGCGTCAAGTAAAGCTCGCAGGCGACGCGATCGGCGCGCGAGTAGAAGGCATTAACGAGGTCGTCAACCGGATACCGGTTCTCACCGAATTGAAGGTGCACTACACGCTGACCATTCCGGAGGAATCGCGCGAGGTTGTCGATCGCGCGCTTGCATCGCACCAATCGAAGTGCCCGTCCGCTCAGAGCCTTGTGGGAGCGGTCGAAGTCAGCTGGACCGCAGACATCACCGAGGAGTAGCCGTGATTTGCCCTACATGCCGTGCCGAGTACGTCGCAGGAGTCGAGACCTGCGCCGACTGCGACGTCTTGCTTGTCCACGAGTTGGTACCGGGCACGGCGGAGTCGGACCAGGTCGACTGGGTGAAGTTAGTCGAGGTCACCGACCAGTTCGAAGCCGAACTGATCCACGGCTTCCTGGAAAGCGAGGGCGTTCCCTGCACGCTCGAGTCACTCGTCTTCAACGCCGAGCCGTTCACGTTCGGCCCGCTCTCCAAGGTCCGGATTCACGTGCCGGCTGAGTCAGTTGATCAGGCTCGCACGCTGTTGCGAGATCGAGAGGCGCCCGCAGCTGCCACCGAGCCTGTGATAGCCAGCGAGTGATCGACTAGCCCGTCAATCGTGGTCGGCCTCGATCGTCACGGCCGTACCGAAGACGAGAATCTCGGCCGCGGACTGCATCACATACGAGGTCGAGAACCGGACTCCGACGATCGCGTTCGCGCCAAGTACCCGTGCCTCCTCGACCATCCGATCGAGGGCCTGCTCGCGAGCCTCTGCCATCATCTTTGTGTAGTCGCTGATCTCGCCGCCCACCAATGCTCTCAGGCCGGCCGAAATGTCTCGGCCGAGATGTCGGGCGCGGATCGTATTTCCGCGCACGAGCCCGTGGCTCTCCGTAACACGATGCCCGGGCACCTGTTCGGTCGTGGAGACTTTCATCGGATCACCTCGTCGTAGCGTTCGGTCTTGCGTCGGTAGAGCCGCTCGCGCAAGAAGTTGATCGTCAGCAAGAGTAGTCCGCCGATGAAAGTTCCAACGCCGACGCGTAGGACCATCGGGACTTCTGAGTCGGTCAGGAACTCGGATCCGAGTTCCCACAATGTCCAACCGAGGATCAAGGTCAGGCCCACCCAGAGCAGTACCCACCCGACACTCCGGGTCAGACGGTCATAGATTCGCTCCCAGGCGTGCTCAGTGCTCACGCGGACCTCCTCGGTAGCCAGCGCATCGGCCGCGTGGCCAAGTCGCCGATAGGCCGCATGCTCGGCCCTGCATGACGGACAAACCGCCAGATGGTCCTCCACACGGCGAATGTCTTCGGGCGCTAGTTCCCCGTCAATGAAACCCATCAGGAGGACAAGGGCCTCAGAGCACCCCGGTACGTGCGGAGCTCCGGCTGGCTCGTCTGGGGTCATTTTTCAGTCCTCCCGTCCGCGTTGATAAGCGCGGGATCTAGTTCGAGCACGCGTTCCTTCAATCGCTGTCGCGCTCGATAGAGTCGCGACATCAGGGTGCCCCGTGGGACATCAAAATGTCGCGACAGTTCGTCATAGGTGTAGCCCTCGACGTGCTTCAGCATCAGGAGTTCGCGATCTGCCGACGCCAGAGTTTGTATCGCGAGTCTGAGCACGTCACCGCCGCGACCCTCCGCTGAGCGATCCGGCGCCGTCCAGTGCCCTGGCCGTTCGGCCGCCGCCGCGACCCTCGCACGAGTTCTGTTGCGCGAACGGATGAAAACCTTCGCCCGATTCACCAGGATGCCGCGAAGCCAGGGGTAGAAGGGTCGTCCGGGCTGGTGCGTATCGAGCGCCCCATAGGCAGCGACGAATGCCTCCTGGGCCACGTCTTCGGCGTCACGCCCGCCAACCAGGGCTCCCGCAACGCGAACCGCTTGCGCAAAGTACGCATCTACCAGATGGCGAAATGACCCGACCTGCCCACGACGACACTCGTCGAGGTAGCGCTGTTCAGTTGCCAGATCCATCACGGCAGCCATCTTAATGCTCCCCTCCCTGGGGCTTTGCATTCGGAACCTCCCGCTGGGAAGCCCTGTGAACACGTTGTGCCGCCGCCTGCGGGAATCTTGCGGCAAAACACGCGCTGGCGACGGTTTTAGGGAGTTCCAAAGAAAGAGTGGACAGGAGGTGCCTGGGCCCGTCTCGAGGACGAAATCGCGGCACCGATTTGGCACTTCTTGCATATCAACAGCCAGTTCTAGCGATCTCTACGTTGAATTAGTCAGTTCTGATCACTATGCTCCTCTCGTTGCTCGCTTCCCCGGCAAACGCCTCTCACACATGCTGAATCGGATTCTTGGTGGTATTGACCGACGACGCTTCCCGCGGGAGGAAGCGGCCCTGGCCGTGGAGTTCGAGATCGAGGTCTACGGCTTCGAGAGCAATTCCCGACCGTTCTTCGCCAGCGGCAAGACCATCAACATCAGCCGCAGCGGCGTGCTCGCGCAGCTCGACGTACCGGCCACCCGCGGTTCCGTCTGCAAGCTGTTCTTCCGCCATGCTGGCGACCAGCTGCGACCGCAGCACGTCGCGGGCCGTGTAGTACGTTTGCGCGAATGCGGCAACGAGTTCCTCGTCGCGGTCGAGTTCGACGCCCCCCTTGCGGTACTCGAGATCACCGCACCGGAAGTCGCCACGACAACCGCCTGAGATCGACCGAACGCGCCCTGCTAGACTCGCGCCTTCATCTCCACGAAGTAGGCGCCTGCATGTCTCGCAACGAACTCCCGAACGATCTGCTCGATCTCGACAGTGACGAGTTCCGGCGTCGCGGACGCGATGTGATGGAGTGGATCACGAACTACCTTGAGTCGACTCGCGACTATCCCGTCCTGTCGCGTTCCCAACCGGGCGATCTGAGCGAGGCGCTGCCACCCAGTGGCCCGGAAACTCCGGTGGCCTGGGAAGAACTTCTCCGCGACCTGGACGAGAAGATCATCCCGGCGATGACGCACTGGAATCACCCGCGGTTCTTCGCCTACTTCGCCAACACCGGCTCGGCGGCGGGAATTCTCGGGGCAGCCCTTGCGACTGCGCTCAACTCGAACGGAATGCTGTGGCGCACGTCTCCGGCCGCTACAGAGCTCGAAACACGCGTCACACGATGGCTAGCGGAATGGCTCGGCCTCGGCGACATGCCGTTCGGCATCATCAACGACACGGCGTCGACGTCGTCGCTCGTCGCGCTGGCGGCTGCGCGCGAGGCCGTGCCTGCGTACGACCGGCAGCAAGGGATGCGCTCCGTCGGCGTTCTCCGGATCTACGCATCGGAGCAGGCGCACAGCTCCGTCGACAAGGCTGCGGCGATCCTGGGCATGGGGCTCGACGCTGTGAGGCGAATCGACACCCGAGCCGACTTCAGTCTCGACCCCGCAGCTCTACAGAAGGCAATTGACGAGGACCGTGCGGCCGGCGTCACGCCCGTGTGCATCGTCGCGACCACCGGAACGACCTCCACGACGAGCATCGATCCGGTGGCCGAGATCGCCGAGATCGCGCAACGTGAATCCGTCTGGCTACACGTTGACGCAGCCTACGGTGGCGCCGCCGCTATCGTGCCGCGGCTACGCGAACGGTTTCGCGGCTGGGAAACGGCCGACTCGGTTGTTGTGAACCCGCACAAGTGGCTATTCACGCCCATGTGTTGCAGCGTTCTCTACAGCAACCGACCCGCGATGCTGCAAGAAGCATTCAGTCTAGTTCCCGAGTATCTCCGCAGCGATGTCGGCGATGACCGGGGAGGCCTCGACGCGCCCGTCGATTACATGAACTACGGCGTCCAGCTTGGACGCCCGTTCCGCGCGCTGACGTTGTGGATGGTCCTGAGTTCATACGGTCGGCAGGTCATGTCGACGCTGGTCGACAACCATGTTTGCTGGGTCGAAGAACTTGCGGCCCTGATCGACGCGGATCCGGACTTCGAGCGACTCGCCCCAACTCCGCTATCCACCGTGTGCTTTCGCTACCACCCGGGCGTCGGACCAACGGAAGACGGAAGTTCGCTCTCCGAGGTCGACGGCGACCCGTGGGCAGATCTCAACGAGCAGCTGATGGGGGCGGTGAACGCTGAGGGAACAACGTTCCTCTCGCACACTCGACTTCGCGGTCGGCTCTCGTTACGGCTCGCCGTGGGCAATCTACGCACGACACGGGAAGATCTTCACACGGCATGGGAGCAGGTCCGCGGAGCGGCGGTCCGCGTCAGCTAGCGTCGTCGCTTTCCTTTTCCGCGCGCTCTTCCTGGGCCATCTTGCGCACTTCCTGGAGCAGTTCCTGAACTTCGCGCGCCTGCCCCTGGAACATCCGCTTCTGCAGCACGACGAAGAGGATCGTCAGACCGAACAGAAGTCCGGCCAGCAGCAGAAACAGCAGCGCGAGAGGATTGCCGTCCACGGCTAGCCCAGCTCGACGCCCTCGCCCCGTAGCACGGCGGCGATGTCCGGCAACACGCCCTCGAGAATCTCGCGAGTGATCACGAGCGGCGGCGCAAATCGGATCACCTGCTCGTGCGTCTCCTTGGCTAGAATGCCGCAGCGCTTCAGCGCCTTGCAGAACGGTCGCGCGGGTCCCGAGGACTCCTTGATCACGACCCCGACCATCAGTCCGCGGCCGCGTACGAGTTCCACATGCGGTGAATCGATCGCCCGCAGCTGTTCGACGAACCAGTCTCCGAGCTCGCGGGCCTGATCGACAAGACCTTCGTCGATGAGCACGCTCAGAGCCTCGGCGCCGACGGCCGCGGCCAGAGGATTGCCGCCGAAGGTCGAGCCATGATCGCCGGGATGGAAGACATCCATGATTGCCGAATCCGCGAGTACCGCCGACACGGGATACACCCCGCCGCCGAGCGCCTTGCCCAGAATCAGTACATCAGGCCGCACGTCTTCCCAGTCGCAGGCTAGCAATTTGCCGGTGCGCCCGAGACCGGTCTGAACCTCATCGCCGATGAACAGAGCATTCGACTCGCGGCAAGCTTCCGCAACGGCGGCCAGGAAGCCATTTGGCGGCAGCACCACGCCACCCTCGCCCTGAATCGGTTCGACCAGCACCGCCACGGTGTTTGGCGTCATGGCGGCTCGCACGGCATCGGCGTCGCCGTAGGGAACCACCTTGAATCCCGGCGTGAAGGGCCCGAAGCCATCCCGAGCCTGCTCGTCAGTCGAGAAGCTCACGATTGTCGTCGTGCGGCCGTGGAAGTTGCCATCCATCACGATGATCTCGGCCGCATCAGGCGCTACACCCTTCACCTTGTAGCCCCACTTGCGCGCGGTCTTCAGGGCCGTCTCGACGCCCTCGGCGCCGGTATTCATCGGCAGTGCGCGTTCGTAGCCAAGTGTGTTGCAGAGCTGTTCCAGGAAAACGCCCATCCGGTCGTTGTGGAAGGCGCGCGAGGTCAGCGTGAGACGCTTCGCCTGGTCCGTCAGAGCACCCACGATGCGTGGGTGGCAGTGCCCCTGATTCACGGCCGAGTACGCCGCCAGGCAATCCAGGTAGCGGTTGCCGTCCACGTCCCAGACATAGCAACCCTCACCGCGGGTCACGACCACATCGAGAGGATGGTAGTTGTGCGCGCTCCAGCGGTCAGCCTGGGCGATGAACTCATCGGTGCGTGACGCGGTCGCGTTGCTCTGCTCGGACATCGGGTTCGCCTCGGACGGTGTAACGATCGACCAGGGGCCGGACCAGATCTCCGGCCGCCCAGTTTTCCTGCGACTGCATCGCGGACACGCTATTATAGAAGTTCTCCAACATCGGATTTTCGGGCATGCCCGCGCGCGAGCCACGGCTCGGCACTCGGACGCGCAGGTGGCTTACCCCCTGGTACTACAAGGCAGAGAAAACGTCTGCTCTCGCAGGAGACCGCAACGTGAGTGACCGTACGCGCAAAGCTCTGATGATCGCCCTGCTACTTCTGGTGCCGTTCGCGGCCGCCTGCGGCGCTGCCGAGGAGCCCGCTCCTGAGGCGCCCGCAGAAGAGCCGGCACCGGCAGAAGAAGCGGCACCGGTCGTCGACGAGCCCGTTGAAGAGGAACCCGAGGCTCCTGCCGAGCCTCAGATCGTCGGCAACATTCTGCTGTCGGGTGAGAGCTTCGACTGGGGTGAGGTGACCGACGACACTCAGGCGTACACGTGGACCGTTCGCGTGCAGAACGACACGACGTCCAACCTGCGCATCACGGTCTTCTTCGACTTCCTCGACGGCGCCGAAGATCAGATCAAGCGAGAAACCGCCACGATCACGCTCGCTCCGGCCTCCGGTCGCACCATCACCGAGAGCGGCACGATGACCTACGACGAGGCGCTCACAGTCGAGTACTCGGTCGCCGACTACGACTTCGAACTAGCGGACAGCTAGACGGGACCCTGCTCGTCCTCGTGACGGCCCGGACTTCTAACGCCGGCTCGGAGCGCTACGCGTTAGCGCCTTCGACGCCGGCGTTTTCCGTGGGCGCTGTGCGGGCTTCTTGAAGCAGTTCCGCGAGCGCGTTGAGCAGCAGCTCGGTTTCTTCCTCGTTGATCCCGCGCCCCATGTGACCGACCCGGAAGAGCTTCCCCGCCAGGTCAGCGAGGCCACCAGATACATAGATCTGATAACGCTCGCGAAGCGCCACCAACATGTCCTCCGCGGACAGATCAGGATGCGGCAGCACCGAGGTGGTGATCGGCGACGCATGCTCGTCGTCGACAAACATCTCGAATCCGAGGTTGCGAAGGCCCTCGCGGATACGGGTGGCCGCGTCGCGGGTGCGTACGATCCTCTCGTCTAGCCCCTCTGCGAGAATGAGACGCAGAGTCGTGGTCAACCCTGCGAGGATGCCGCTGGGCACCGTTGTCGGGTACGGGTGCCATGCGGCCCACTCGCGGTCGTAGCGTCGCCACACGCGTAGATCCAGGTACCAGCCTCGCGTATCCGGATTGGCATCGATTGCCGCCCACGCTCGCTCGGAAACCGTGATGGCCGCCAGGCCCGGCTGAGCTGCGAGCCCCTTGTTGCCAACGGCTGCGCAAAGATCAATGCCCCAGTCGTCGACCAGCAGTTCGGTGCCAGCCAGCGAAGACACCGCGTCGAGGATCGTTATCGCACCCACCGCGTGCGCGGCGCGACTGATCGGCTCCACCGGATTCAACACCCCGGTCGAGGTCTCGTGATGGACCCAGGAGACCGCTGCGTAGTCGCCACCGGCGAGCCGCTCCGCAACCACGTCTGGGTCGATCGGCTGGCCGAGTTCGAACTCGATTTCATCAACCTCGCAACGGTGAGCGCGCAGCATTTCTGCCGTCCGTAGCCCGAACCAGCCGTTGCGCGGCACCAGTACCCGCGCACCATCCCGCAACGCGCTTGCCATGGCGGCATCGAGAGCTGCCGTGCCGGGGCCGACGATCAGAAAAAGGTCACCCTCCGTCCGAAGGGCCTGCTTGAACAGAGCGCGGCACTCGTTGTACTTGGCGACGAACTCAGGGCCGTAGTGCGGCTCGATCGGCTCTGAGAGAGCCGCCAGCACCTCGGGTTCGGCGCCCGCTGGCCCCGCGATGAAGAGATGTTTCTCTAGTCGCTCGGACAAAGGCACCTACCTGCGGGGATGAGCCTGCGTCGAGAAGCGTCGGCCCTGCGAAACGGGCAGCGACCCGTATGCATCCTCGAAACGCGTGGGCCCTCAATATACCAGGCACTGCCTGGTGGGTCTGACGCAGCCGCCTCAGTGTCCGATAATGGGACGGCCGGCCCAATAGCGGGCACAGAGGCCACCTTGCGCGCGGCAAGTTGGGAATGCCAAACTGCTCGTATCACGAGACTTACACTGGTTCGGCTGGATGGCACGAACCTTGCGTAAAGCAAGGGTGAATTAGCCCCGTCCATCGCTGATACCCCCAAGTACAGAGTAATGGCCCGATGGTAGACATCAAGCGGAAGCCCCAGGGCAAGATCAAGCAGTACGTTATGTACGCCATCGGCGGTGTAGCGCTGATGGGCATGACGTGGTTCTTCATGACGCTCGAGGCGGCACCACCAACCGTCGAAGCGGCGATCATCTGGACCGGGAAGGTCGAGCAGGGCGAACTGCTCCGACAAGTCCGCGGTCCCGGTACGCTGCAGCCTGAGGACGTTCTGTTCGTCAGCGCCCGCACCTCGGGTGTTGTAGACGAGATCATCCTGGAAGCGGGCGCCAACGTGACACCCGAGTCCGTGATCATGGTGCTCTCGAATCCGGACCTGGAACTCTCGGTGCAACAGGCCGAATGGCAGCTGTCCGGTGCGGAAGCCTCGTACACGCAGCTCCAGGTGACGCTCGAACAAGGGCGCCTAGCACAACAGTCGACACTGGCCCAGGTGCAAGCGCTTTACCAGCAGGCTCGCCTGCAGGCTGATCGCGACGCCGAGCTCTACGAGGAGCAATTGGTGTCGCAGATCCAGATGGAAATTGCGCGCAGCAACGCAGACTCTTTGCGCGAGCGCTTCGACATCGAAAAGACGCGCCTGGAGAACCTAGAAGCCTCGAACGCCGCACAGCTTGCGGTGCAGCAGGCACAGGTCGACCAGCGGCGCGCCGAGTATCAGCTGCGACTGCAGGAGATCGACTCGCTCCGGGTGCGGCCCACCATTACTGGCGTGCTTCAAGCCGTGCCGGTGGAGGCAGGCCAGCAGGCGACGATCGGTACGACGCTTGCCCGCGTAGCCGACCCGACCAAGCTGATGGCAGAACTCCGCATCGCCCAGACCCAGGCGGGTGAAGTTCGCATCGGCCAGCCGGCCATGGTCGACACCCGCAACGGCATCGTTCCGGCACGCGTCACACGTATCGACCCGGCGGTCGTCCAGGGCACGGTTCTGGTGGACGTCGAGTTGCTCACCGACGACCTGCCGCCGAACGCCCGGCCTGATCTGAGTGTTGACGGCCGCGTCGAGATCGAGCGCCTCTCGGATGTCCTCTACGTTGATCGCCCGGCCTACGGCCAGGCGAACCAGTCGGTTGGCCTGTTCCAGGTGATCGGCGACGGCACCGAGGCTGTTCGCACAACAGTCCGCTTCGGCGCCAGCTCGGTCGACAAGATCGTCGTCGAGACCGGACTGCAGGTCGGCGACGAGATCATTCTTTCGGACATGTCGCGGTTCGACACCGCGAACAAAGTCCGCATCAACTAAGTCCCTATGCTCCGCATCAAGCACAATGGAGAGACCCGATGAGTGAAGCCCTCATCCAAATGGACGGTATCAAGAAGGTCTTCCTCACCGAGGAAGTCGAAACTCACGCCCTTTCGGACGTTTCGTTTGGCATCGCGCCGGGCGAGTTCGTCTCGATCGCTGGGCCGTCCGGTTCGGGCAAGACGACGTTGCTGTCGATTCTTGGCCTTCTGGACACGGCCTCCGATGGCCGCTACATGCTCAACAGCAACGACGTGTCTGACCTGACGGCGTCGGAGCGCGCACGCG
>WLXD01000009.1 GCA_012103255.1 Acidobacteriota bacterium
CGGCCCTAGGCCATGCCGGAACACTTCCGGCCATGGCCCAACGTCCTGCCGGCAAGTCCGAGCCTCAAAAGAAACCTGCACCCAAGAAGCCTGCTGCCGCGAAGAAGGCCGCAGGCTCTGCGGCGGCCACCCTTCGCGCATACATCAGCGCCGCGCGAGCGGCTGGGTACCCCTACTACGTCTATACCTTGTCAGATGCCGGCGGCGTGTTCTACGTCGGCAAGGGAACGCGTGATCGCGTGTTCCACCACGAGAGACTGAGCGAGGCGGACCGCAATGCCGTCAAGCAGGCCCGCATCCGAGCATGCGGCGAGCCTCTCAAAGACGTTGTTGCGTTCTTTCAGTATGAAGATGACGCCTATCGTTTTGAGACCGAGCTGATAGCTGAAAACGCGGAGACCCTGACCAACATCAGCAGCGGGACCGTGACATCTGAGCAGGCCACCCGGGCGCGAGCCCAGGCGTTGCTTGATGGAATGCGGAGTTTTGACGACTGGGTCCCAACGCTGTCCCCGGAAAAGATGGCCTGCTGCGCTCGACTCGGCGGGTCACTGCGCGGGTTCTACGACCAACTCAGAGCCGCCGTCGTCGGTGTGATCGAGAACCCGGCAACTCGGATTTTCGTTCCTCATCGCAAATACCCGGGCGAGGAGAGGGCGCATGTCTGAGAACTCGTCCTCAACCAAGAAGCCAGCCGACTGGGAGCGCATCGAGCTGGACTACCGGGCGGGCATTAAGACCCTGCGCCAGATCGCCGACGAGAACGGCATCACCCATGGTGCTATCAACAAGCGCGCAAAGCGTGATGGATGGGAGCGCGACCTGGGTGTAAAGATCCAGGCAAAGGCCGATGCACTGGTATCCAAGGCGGCGGTATCCAGTGAGGTATCCACGGATACCAAGGTTCGGGAACGGGCCGTCATCGATGCCAATGCCCAGGCCGTGGCTGACGTTCGCCTGGCCCATCGCAGGGACATCCAGAGGGCGCGCCGCGTCACCAACACCCTGTTGGACGAACTGGAAAAACAGACCGACCCGGATACCTTGTTGCTGCTCGGCGAGCTGGGCGAGATGCTGCGGCAACCCGACGACAACGGCCAGGACCGCCTCAACGACCTGTACCACAAGGTCATCAGCCTGTCTGAGCGCTCCAAGACCATGAAGACTCTTGCCGAGAGCCTCCAGAAGCTGGTGGACATGGAGCGCACTGCGTTCGGCATGGACAAGCTTTCCGAGAAAGGCGATGAGCCTGGCGCGCTCAAGCAGATGACCGATGCCGAGCGGGCGGTGCGGCTCGCTGCCATGCTCAACGGCGGCCCAGGCGCGGCTATGGTGTTGGCCACGCTCGCGGCGAAGCGGGGTGAGAAATGACCACGCCCGCGCTGACCACTGCCGACATCCTGGATTTGCTCAAGGGTCTGGACGCGGACACGCGCGCGGAGCTGGACTCCCTGCTGCTGTCGGGCGATGCGCCCATCTGGGTTCCGCAGCCTGGCCCCCAGACCGTGGCCTTCGAGTCCGACGCCGATATCGTCTTCTACGGTGGCGCGGCCGGTGGCGGCAAGACCGATCTGCTGCTGGGCCTGCCGCTGACCAAGCAAAAGCACAGCATCATCTTCCGGCGCCAGTCCGTGCAGCTCACCGGCATCGAAGAGCGCATGACCTCGATCCTGGGCACGCGCGATGGCTACAACAGCCAGGACGGCATTTGGCGGCTGCCACAGGGCAAGGTCCTGGAGCTGGGCAGCGTGAAGGAGCCGGGCGACTGGATCAAGTACCAGGGCCGCGCGCACGACTTCAAGGGCTTCGATGAGATCACCCACTTCACGGAGCTGCAGTTCCGCTCCCTGATCGGCTGGCTGCGCACCGACGACCCGACCATCCGCCAGCGCGTGGTGTGCGCGGGCAATCCACCTACCGAGCCAGAAGGGGAGTGGGTCAAACGCTTCTGGGCGCCGTGGCTGGAGCCTTCACACCCGAACCCGGCCAAGCCAGGCGAGCTGCGCTGGTTTGTGACAAATGAGAAGGGCGAGGATCAGGAGGTTCCTGGCCCTGAGCCCGTGATGGTGGGCCCGGACCTGATGACGCCCAAGAGCAGGACGTTCATCCCCTCTAGCGTGAACGACAACCTATTCCTGCTGTCCACGGGCTATAAGGCCACGCTGCAGTCCTTGCCCGAGCCGCTGCGCAGCAAGATGCTGAACGGCGACTTCAACGCGGGCAGCGCGGACCCGGCCTGGCAGGTGATCCCCACCGAGTGGGTGAAGGCGGCGCAGGCGCGGTGGAAGCCACGCGAAGCCAAGGGCGGCATGACGGCCCTGGGCCTGGACCCTGCGCGCGGCGGCATCGACAAGACCTCGGCGGCGCGGCGCCACGGCGCCTGGTTCGATGAACTGATCACCGTGCCCGGCGCGGTCACCAAGGACGGCCCGACCACGGCTGGCTTTGTCACGCCCCTGGTGCGCGACGGCGCGTGCATCTGCGTGGACAGCATCGGCATCGGCTCCAGCGCGCTGGATTTCATCGTGGGCCTGAACCTGCTGGTGCTCGCGGTCAACGGCTCGGAAACGTCCAACGCCATGACCAAGGCCGGCAATCTGCGCTTTCGCAACCGGCGCGCGGAGATGTACTGGCTGCTGCGCGAGGCCCTGGACCCGACGAACCCCAATCCCATTGCGTTGCCGCCAGACCCCGAGCTGCTGGCCGACCTGACAGCCGTTCGCTACAAGGTCGTGACCCTGGGCCGGGTCGCGGCGATCCAGATGCTGTCCAAGGACGACATCCGCAAGGCGCTGGGCCGCTCCCCTGACAAGGGCGACGCGGTGGCAATGACCTTTGTCCAGGGCATCCCTGAGCCCGGCAGTAAGCGCCATGAATACGAAGAACCCGAAGAGACCGATTGGAGGCTCAATTGATCAACACCAGCACGATGGACGTGGACTCGCCCGAATCCGAGGGTTCTCTCGACGCCGCGGATGATGATCTGCGCATGGGTGAGGGCGAGGTGTCGCTCCACGAATACACGGAATGGCTGCGCGAGATGGACGAGGAGCCGCCATGGCGCATCGCGGCGGACAAGGAGATGGACTATGCGGACGGCAAGCAGTTGGACACCGAGCTGCTGAACGCTATGAAGGAGCAGGGCATTCCGCCGGCCATTGAGGATCGCATCGGGCCCACACTGCGCGCGCTCACGGGCTACGAGCAGACCACGCGCACGGACTGGCGTGTCACGGCCAACGGCCAGACGGGCAGCAAGGATGTGGCAGACGCGCTCAACGTCGAACTGAACGAGGCCGAGCGCGAGTCCCATGCCGACGATGCCTGCAGCGATGCCTTCCGGCCCCAGGCCGCCGTGGGCTTCGGTTGCGTGGGCGTGCAGCGCGTGAGCGACCCCACTCAGTACCGCTATAAATGCGCGGTCGTGCGCCGTAGCGAGGTGCGCTGGGACTGGACGGCCGAGGAGTGGGATCTCAGCGACGCGCGGTATTTCAAGCGGGACAAATGGCTGCATCCTGAGCGCATCGCGCGCGCATTTCCGCAGGCGCGCGAACTGATCCTGTCCTGTGGCCGCAATGGCGCCACCTGGTGGCAACAGGGCTACCCGGGCCGGCTGGCCAACCAGGGCGGCAGTTCCACGGGCCTGACCAATGCGGGCCAGGATGCGCGCGGCTGGACGGTGGAAGAAGCGCGCTGGTACGACCGCACCAACAAGCAGCTGTGCCTGACCGAGCTTTGGTATCGGCGCTGGGTCGAGGTGGTGCTGATCGAATCACCCGACGGCCGGGTGGTGGAGTACGACGCGGGCAACCAGGCCCACAACTACGGCTTGGCCACCGGCATGACCAAGGCATTCAAGGCCATCGTGGCCAAGGTGCGCCGCAGCTACTGGCTCGGGCCGCACAAGCTGCACGACAGCCCCTCGCCATACCCGCACAGCCATTTCCCCTACGTGATCTTCTGGGGCTTCCGTGAGGATTCCACGCGCGTGCCCTATGGCTACGTGCGCGGGCTGATCTATCAGCAGGACAGCTTGAACAGCGGCACGGCGCTCATGCGTTGGGGCCTGTCCGCCTATCGTGTCGAGAACACCAAGGGTGCGACGGATATGCCGGACGCGGTCCTGCGTCGCACCATCGGCCGCCGAAACGCCCACGTGGTGCTGAACCAGGAGCACATGGCCAAGCAGGGCGCTCGCTTCGAGGTCAAGCGGGACGTGCAGCTCACCGAGCAGCAACACCAGCTCATGAACGACTGCCGCGCGGTCTTCGAGCAGCTGTCCGCGGCGCCGGCGGCCTTCACGGGCCAGCGCGGCAACGCCACCAGCGGTCTGCAGGAGCGCACTCAGCTGGAGCAGGCCAATCAGGCGCTGGGCGAGATCATGGGCAACTTCCGCCGCGCGCGCACCCTCATGGGCGAGATGCTGCTGGCCATGATCGTCCAGGACCTGGGCGCCAAGGAAAAGACGGTGATCATCGAGGGCGATGCCGTCACCGAGGATCGTTCGGTGGTGCTCAACAAGATCGAGACCGACCCGGCCGGCTACACCTACCTGAGCAACGACGTGCAGCGGACCCTGCTGAAGGTCCAGCTCGAGGACGTGCCCAGCACGCCCGGCTATCGCTCTCAGCAGCTGTATGCGATGCAGGAGGTCATCAAGACAATGCCGCCACAGTTCCAGCAGGCCGCCATGCCCTACATGGTTGCGCTCATGGACACGCCGTACAAGCGCGAGATCATCGAGGCCCTGCGCGCGGCTGGCTCCCAGGAGAGCCCGGAGCAGGTCGAGCAGCGGATCCAGCAGGAGGTGCAGGCCGCGTTGTCCAAGGCCGGCCACGACCTCAAGGCGCGCGAGCTGGAGATGAAGGAGCGCCTGACGGACGCACAGATCAAGAAGGTGATGGCCGACGCCGTGCAGGTCGGCGTGCAGGCTGCCTTCTCGGCCATGCAGGGCGGGGCCCAGGTCGCCATGAATCCGGCCATCGCGCCCATCGCCGACGCCATCATGCAGGGCGCGGGTTACCAGAAGCCCAATCCAGGGGGCGACGATCCGGACTTTCCGGTGCCGGGCGCGGCGGCCGGCAGTCCTGCGCCGCAATCTGGCGGCCCGGGCGCTGCCGGTGATATCGGCCAGGTGCGCGAGAACACCAGCCCTGCATTCCCGCCCATCCCACAGGAGCCGTTGCGCGGCATGCAGGGCATCGAAACCGCCTCACCCGACGACAACCTGCCCCAGGGCGGTTGATTCCATTGGCTTCGGCCAGCGCCGCCTCCGGGCGGCGTTTTCATTGCCGCTCTGTCTAGGGTTGGTCTTTCCTCCCTCGCTTTTTGACACTGCTTCCAAGCCATGGCGCATGTCGCTGTGGCGATGACTGCGGCGCTTCGGCGCTGCGGATTCAAGAGCAGATGGCGCGGCGCCCAGGCGCTGCTCCGGATTGCTGGCCCATGCGGCCACGGCGATATGTGGCGGGACAGGCATGACGACATCACAACAGGATTCTTTTGAAAGCGCGGGCGGCGAATTGTCGGCCGATCAGTTGACCCAGATGCTGAACGCTGGGTTGCATGGCGATACCTCGGCTGTGTCCGAGGAACCCGGCGGCGCGCCAGCGACCGCCACTGATCCGGCAAGCACTCCTGCTGCACCCGCTGTGGAAGCGGTAGCGAAGCCCGGGAGCGATGCTGCGCCGGCCGAGGCAGACCCGGCAAATGCCGTGGTGCTGGCCAAGGACGGCAAGCACACCATCCCCTACGAGAAGTTGGAACAGGCACGCCAGGGCGAACAGCGCTGGAAGTCTGAGGCCGAGCGCGAGACCGCCCGTGCCGCCGCAGCCGAGGCCGCTCTGGCCGAGTTGCAGGCGCAGGCGGGCCAACGCGCGGCCGACGGCAAGGCCCCGACCGAGACAGACAAGCTGGCGGCGCAGGCAGGCGCGGCCATCGAGGCTGGCGCGGACCCGGAGCTCTTCGGTGACTACTCGGAAGAAGGGCTTCGCGCCGGCATGCTGAAGCTGCACGCGGCCACCCGCGAGCAGCTGAAGGCAGAGCTGAAGGCGGAACTGCAGGCGGAGGTCGAGCGCGAGCTGGCGCCCCTGCGTCAGCACCGCCAGGCCTCGGCCGAAGAAGTGCACTCGAACGCCATCTATACGGCGCACCCCGACGTGGATTCCATCGCCCAGAGCGCGGAGTTTGACGCATGGCTCAAGGCCATGCCCAGCTACGCGCAGAACGCCGCTCGCGGCGTGCTGGACGGCGGCAGCACCGAGCAGGTGATCGAGCTCTTCAAGGATTACAAGGCCGCGACTGGCGCTTCCGCCGCGCCCGCTCCAAAGGATCCCCCGAACGACCCGGCCAAGGCCGCCAAGGAAAAGCTGGCGGCCCTCGCAGTGCCCGTGCCCAACAGCCTCTCGGACATTCCGGGCGGCCGTCCAGGCGGCGGGTCGCTGTTCGAGCGGCTGGATTCGCTCGAAGGCATGGAGCTCTTCAACGCGATGGCCGACCTCACGGAGGAGCAGCGCGAAGGGTTCCTCAACCGAAAAACCTGAACTGAGCGAGGACTGACATGACCAAGACCGCGATGTCGGCCAGCGACAAGCAAAAGCTGGTGCAACAAGCCGTTGGCGTTTTCACTGCGACGCAGAAGCGCCACTCCAACATCAACCGCCTGACGGGCAAGTTCCCGAAGATCGATACAGCCGCCAGCTCGATTGCCAACCAAACGAGCAACACCATGCCCATCGTCCAGACCATGGACATGGGCAAGGGCAAGGGCGACGAATTGAAGTTCAACTTCGTCAACCCCGTGGGCGGCATCCCCATCATGGGCGGCGAGTACGCTGCTGGTCGCGGTGAGGGCGTGAGCCTGTCCGAGGACCGCCTGCGTGTGAACCAGGCCCGCTTCCCGCTGGACCTGGGCGGCGTGATGGACGAAGTGCGCAGCCCCGTTGACATCTACCGCCTGGCCAAGCCGCTGCTGCAGAGCGCCATGGACAACTACGAGGACCAGCTTTCGCTGGTGCACATGGCCGGCGCGCGCGGCTTCGAAGACAACATCACCTGGCGCATCCCCCTCGCGACGGATCCACGCTTCAACAAGGTGGTGGTGAACCGTGTGAAGGCTCCGACCAAGAACCGCCACTTCATCGTGGACGGGGATTCGGTCCAGCGCTTCAAGGTGAATGGCGGCGAGGTGGACCTGACCACGGCCGACATCATGAAGATGTCCAACGTGGACGCCATCCGCAGCTTCCTCGGCCAGATGGTGCTGCCGCCGCCGCCCGTGGAGTTCGACGGCGACGAAATGGCCAAGGACAGCCCGTTCCGGGTGCTGCTGGTGTCGGATGCCCAGTACGAGAAGTTCGCCACCGACCCGAACTTCCGCAACTACCAAGCCCAGGCTCTGGCCCGCGCCCGCAACGCCAAGGATCACCCGCTGTTCCGCAACCCCGAAGTTGCGCTGTGGAGCGGTGTGCTCATCGTCAAGATGCCCAAGCCCATCCGCTTCTTCGCGGGCGACGAGATCAAGTACTGCACCCAGTTCGACAGCGAGACCGAGGCCGGCGTGATCGTGCCCCAGTCGTTCGGCGAGACCTTCGCCGTGGATCGCGCCATCCTGCTGGGCGGCCAGGCCCTGGCCAAGGGCTACGCCAAGAGCCGTCACAACGGACTGCCGTACTTCTGGAAGGAGCAGGACGACGACTTCGAGGACAAGCTCGAAGCGATGATCGGCGGCATCCTGGGCGCCTCCAAGATCCGCTTCGCCGTGAACATGGGTGATCGGGTCGAGTTCACCGACCACGGCGCCACCGTGATCGACACCGTGGTGCCGATCTTCGGTCGCAGCCTGTAAGGCCTGGGGCAGGGGGCTCGGCCCTCTGTCTCGCTTTCTGAACTTCCAAAGGAGCCAATCATGGCAAAGATCAAAATCCTCGGCGCCGACCGCAACCAGTTCGGCGGCGCTCGTCCCTATGGCAACGTGACCACCATCCGCAGCGTGCTGGAAACGGGCGCCACGGGCATCCCCGTGCGCTCCAACGCCCTCGCGGCGCTGGCCGTCAACGATGTCGTGCAGATCAACACACTGCAGCCGGGCTTCCTGGTCGAGGCGGTGTCGCTGGTCGTGTCCAACGGCTTCGGCACGGGCGTCACTGCCTCGCTGGGCTTCGAGTACACCGACGGCGTGGACCGGCCCGAGCTGCCCCAGGCCGCCAACTACTTCGGCGCCGGCATCGACCTGGCCACCGTGGCCAACCTGCGCCTGAACCTGACCAAGAAGCTGGCCAAGTTCCCCGCCGCAGTGACGCTGCTGCTGACCATCACGGGCGCCGCCGTTGCCGAGGCCGGCTACCTGGATCTCATCGTCCACGGCGAAGGCCTGGGCATCGACTGACCCCGCCGCGCGGCCAAAGGGGCGGCGACGCCTCTTTCCGCGCTGGCATGAACCGCAGAGGCTCATGATGACCAATGAACCCAAAGTCGCGGTCCAGTACATCGGGCGCCGCCCCTCGTACACCGACCGCCTGTATGGCACCGGCCTCTCGTTTGATGCCGAGCAGGTGCGCGGCCTTCCGGCCTCCATCGCCAAGAAGTTCTTGCGCCACGGCGACATGTTCCAGCGCGCTGCGGTGGCGGATGACGGGGGAACGGGGCAGGGCGAGCAGCAGCCCACCATCACACCGTTGGACGATACGACCGCCCAACTCGCCGAGGCACAGCGCCTGCAGGACGAGCAGCGTGCCAAGGACATGCGCCGGCAGGAGCTGCTGGATCAAGTCTCCAACATGGACAAGGACGGGCTGCAGGTGTTCGCCAAGGACACCTACAACCAGGTGGTGCCCAAGACCATGACACTGGAGAACATGCGCGCTAAGGTCTTCGCCTTCATTGACGAGTACGGCCCGCTATGAACCTGAAGCAGCTGGTCACCCAGTTCCGCAGCGATGCGGACGACCGTTTGGAGCCATTCCGCTGGAGCCAGGACGACATCCGTTCCTGGCTCAACGAGGCCCAGGCCGAGGCTGCGGTGCGTGGCCGGCTGCTGCTGGACGACTTCACGCCGGGCCTGTGCGAGATCCCTGCGGTGGCGGGCCAGGTCAACTATCAGCTGCATCCGAAGGTCTACGAGATCGCGGACATCCGCTTCGTCCCTGCGACGGGTGAGGAGGGGCGGTGTCTTGACCTGGTCACGCGCGAGTACCTGGATCAGAAGGTTCCGCGCTGGCGCGACGCCCCTGCAGGTATGCCTCGGTATGCCATCCAGACCGAGAAGCGGCTGCGCCTGGCGCCTGCCCCGCGCATGGCCGGCACGTTGAAGCTGGAGGCCTACCGCCTTCCGCTGGTTGCGTTGGTCAGTTCCGTGGAAGAGCCGGAGATCCACGAAGCCCACCACCCCTACCTTGTGCACTGGGCCCTGTATCGCGGCTTCGGGCAGCCGGATTCCGAAGGCTTCGACCCAGAGCGCGCGGCCCAGGCCTATGCCGTGTTCGAGCGGTACTTCGGCATGCGGCCCGATTCCGATCTGCGGCGCAGCACGCGCCACGACGAACCCCAGGTCACGGTCGTCCATTCCCTGTGAGAGCAGGAGGAGAAAAGCATGCGTGGATTCGATCCCGAGAAAATGAAGCAGGCCAGGGCAAATGCGCTGGCCAATCAGCCACGGCTGGGGTTCCGGCCGCGCGGGAGTGGTGGGCAGCAGGAGGAGAGTCAACCGGGGCCCGGCCTCGGCTTCGGCCCCACATCGGTGTTGGAGGCCCGAAAGGCCCAGGCCCAGAACCAGGCGCCCGACTCCATCCCCGGCATGTTCAAGCCGGGCGAGTTCGTCCTCCCACCCGATACCGTCCACGCCATGGGCGGCGCGGGCGCGCTGCAGGCAGCCGTCGATGCCACCCACACACCCGCTGCTGAAGAGGCTTGGGTTCCGCGCGGCTTCAAGCCCAAGGTGTTCTTCGCCAACGGGGGGCGGCCTGAAGACCAGATCCCCATGGGTGGCCAGCGTCCGGCGCCTGCACCCGACGGCTCCCAGGACAACCCGATGAATTCGGAGCTGGGCCGGAACGTGACCAACACCCTGGGCGCATTGCCTGGGGCTGCCAGCGTGCCGGGTGCCGTCGCGCGCGTTGCCGGTGCGGGTGCTGGTGTGTTCTCGGGCGCAGGCCAAGCCGCAGGGCTCGCCGGGCGCGCGGCCACCGCTGCAGCACCTTTGGGCGTGCCCGCAGCCGGCGCCGTGGGCCTGGGCGCGGCCTACCAGGCTGAACGGCCCGTGGGCGGCCTGCCGTCCCTGCGCACGACCAGCTCCACAACCCCAGCAGCGACTCCTGGAAGCAGTCCCGCCAGCGGCACGGCGCTTGCCAGCTCTGGCGCCAGCATGGGCCCGCCGGATGCCGCGGCCCCGTCCGAAGTGATGCCGGGTGTATACCGCCGCGGCAACAGCTACGCCGACAGCGCACAGGCCGCGGCCCTGGGCGACCAGCCGCGCGGCCTTCCGTCCTGGCAGAACCAGAACGCGGCCAACAACCTCGCAGGCCAGCAACAGGCCGAATCCATGGGCCGCGTGCAGGCCGCCATGGCGCCGCCACCCACATCGCCCATCCAGCGCGTGGCCATCATGGGCTCCGGGGACGCGCGCGGATTCCGCCGTGCCAGCAACCTGCGCGCATCAGATCGCGGCGACCTGGCGCGCCTGCAGGAGGCCCAGCGCTACGACACCCGCCTGGGCTTCGCGGCCGGCCAGCAGCAGCTGGAGCGCGACCGCATCGCGGCCGAGAACTTCGGCGCCGCGGCCGCGGCGGCGGGCGCGAGCGCGGCGCCGACCTGCGCTACAACATGGAAATCTCGCTGAACGACGCCTATGCGGGCAAGGCGGCGCAAATCCGCATTCCGACGTCGGTGACCTGCGAGGCCTGCTCCGGCTCCGGCGCCAAGGCCGGCACCAAGCCCAAGACCGCCTCGTTGTTCAAGTCGATGGACCTCGACTCCATCGACCTCGCGGCAGCCGTGAAGCTGCTGGAGCTGCCACGCGAGGTGGGTGTTGACCCTGCCGACGGCC
>WLXD01000003.1 GCA_012103255.1 Acidobacteriota bacterium
TACGAACGCATCCAGGCCGGACCGCGCAACTGTCTCATTACAAAGGAGTTGACAACGTCCTAACGTCTCGGCGCCGGCTCACCGGACGGCGGCGTGCCTCTCCAACGACCAAACGATTGGGAAGCCCGCTCCAAGAAGGCAAAGGACGCCTCACGAGACAGGCGAGGAGTTCCACGTCGCTGGATCACTTCGCCCGATGGCTCGTACCGAGAACCCAACGAATCGACTAGCTTGCCGCCAGCTCCTGCTCGCGACGCCGCAGCTCGGCGATCTGCTGCCCGAGAGCTATGTGGCGCTGCTGCAGCTCGTCGAGCTGATCCGCCCCCTGCGACTCTGCCTGCTGAATCTCGCGCCGTAGATCATCGAGCTGTCGCAGAAGATCCGATCGTCGAATTGCCAGCGCGCAACCTCGAGCCTCCGAGAGACTCACTTCGTCCTCTTCCGCAGTCAGCCGAGACAGCAGAACATCAAGCTGCTCCACCTCGGCAATCTCGAGAACCTGCTGCGCACTGACGGGGGTCGCGCCGTCAGCCACAAGCGAGACCAGCGCGTCGATCGCTGCTGACACGCGTGGATCTCGGACAGCGCTCCGATCCAGAAGGGACTCTAGGTCGGTCAGCCACTCGGGCTGATGCAGCAGCGCCTGCAAAAGCCGGCGCTCCGCAATCGGCACTTCACCGAGCTTCGCGGCCACCCGAGGCAGAGGGTTCTCTTCAGGTTCAGGCCCGGCCGGGTCGCGCCGAGGTCGCCGACTCAGCTCGTCGAAGCTTCGCGCCACCAGATTCTTGTCGAGCCTGAGAGCGTCCGCAATGCGTCCGATCCATTCCGCGCGCTCGATGCGATTCTCCACACGCAGTACGAAGCTGAGCAACGATGCCAGCGCCTGCGCCTTGCCTTGCGGACTCTTGAGATCGCCGCGCTCCCCTGCCCTGTCGACCAGGAAGCCCAGCGCGGGGCTTGCCTGGCGCAACGCACCGGCGAGCCCGTCGGCGCCATGAGCCTGTAAGTACGAGTCGGGGTCTTCTCCGACCGGCAACTGCAGCACAGACACCTGGAACCCGGCCGGCAGGAATACACCCACGGTGCGCTCAGCCGCCGCGCGTCCGGCCGTATCGCCGTCGAACGCGATCACGGCCTTGCTGGCCTGTCGGCCGAGCAGCTTGGCGTGGTCGGCAGTGAATGCCGTGCCCAGAGGTGCCACCACGTTGGCGAACCCGTGCTGCACGCAGGCCAGAACATCCAGATACCCCTCGACCAGCAACACGTAGCCGCGCTGTCGGATCGCGTCGCGCGCCTCGCCCAACCCATAGAGAGTCCGGCTCTTGTGAAATACGGATGTCTCGGGAGTGTTCAGGTACTTCGGTTCACCCTCTCCCATCACGCGTCCACCGAAAGCGATCGGCCGACGACGTGCATCGCGAATCGGGAAAACAACTCGTTCACGGAGGAGGTCATAAACCCCGGAACTGTCTCCGCGACTCTTCACCAGCCCCGAGGCTTCGAGCTCGTTGCCCTGATACCCCTGGGCAGCGAGCGCTCGCTCCAGGTTGTCCCATCCGGCGGCGGCAAAGCCCAGGCCGAAGTTCTGCACCAGTTCAGAATCCAGACCACGGCCGGTCAGATACTCTCGCGTGCCCGCCCCTGCCTCCGATCGGAGTGCAGCCTCGTAATGGGTCGCCGCGGCAACCAACACCTGCATCACGCGCTCGCGAGGCACGCCGTCTTCGCGGCGAGGGCGCGACGACGCTTCCATTTCCGGCACGGTGACACCGGACCGTTCCGCGATGGTCCGCACGGCCTGGGCGAAATCGATGCCGTCGTACTGCATGAAGAACTTGAAGATGTCGCCACCTTCGGAGCAGCCGAAGCAGTACCAGAGGCCATCGTCGTTGACGCCGAAGGACGGAGTCTTCTCCTGGTGGAAGGGACACAGACCCACCCAGCGATTGCCGCGCTTCTTCAGCGACACGACCTCGCCGATCAGGCGCACGCCTTCTGCCGTGCGTCGCACCTCGTCGATGAACGTTCTCGGCCAGCCCAAAGCGTTAGTCCTCCAGTCGCACTACGGTAACGCCCTCGCCACCCGAGAACGGATCAGCAGCGGCGATCGACGCAACTTCAGGTCGATCGCGGAGGTGCTCGCGAATCGCGTCGCGGAGCCGAAACGTTCCGATGCCGTGAATCAGGCGCACGCTGTCGAGGCCACCCAGAAGAGCATCATCGATATGGCGATCGACTGTGGTCAGAGCCTCATCCACGCGCATTCCATGGAGATCGATCTCTGCGGACACATCGTCGCGCCGCGGCCGACGGACCTGGTGAGACTTGGAACGGCTGGGCACAGGCGGCGCGTCAGGCACCACATTGCTGCGTGGAACAACCACGCGTTTGCCATTCACTGCCACCTCGACTCGCGCCTCGTCACCCGCCGCCCAGTCCTTCATCACGGTTCCCACGGTACCGAAGGGCTCGACGCGCACGGTCGCCCCGCGTGCCAACGGACGCGTCGGCCCGTCGGGAGCAACGCTCGCTGGTGATTCGGCGGACTCGGCAGGCTCGGGTGCTGGGTTCTCCACGATTGCAGGCTCGGGAGCTCGTTCCTGCTGAGCAGAGTCGAGCGTATCGAGAGCGTCGCGGCGCAGGTTGCCCGCGGTAGCCGCAAGTCGGGCGCGACGATCTGATTTCGAGCGTGTACTCGACTCGCCCAGATTCAATTCCAGTTGATCCAGTTTGGCGGCGCCCTGGTCGCGGATCTCCTGGATTGCAACATCTACCGCCTCCCGCGCGGCTCGTTCGGCCTCCGCATAAGACTGCTGCTTCTCCGCGGCCGCCCGCGCGGCGAGCGTCGCTGCCTCTTCGATCTCCGACTGTCGCTCCTGCAGTTGCTCACGCGCGAGCTCGAGCGCTCGTTCCTGCTCCTCCAGGCCGCGCAATACGACGTCGAGCTCGACCACGTCGTCGCTCACGAGTTGGCGAGCGCGCTCCACCACCTCGGGCTGCAGGCCAAGGCGAGAGGCGATCTCCAGCGCGTTGCTGCGACCGGGCCGGCCGAGCTTCAATCGATACGTCGGCGCCAGGGTCTCGGGATCAAACTCCATCGCGGCGTTCACCACACCGGCAGTGCGCTCGGCGAAGACCTTGAGTGCATCGTGATGGGTTGAGGCGAGCACGAGCGCTCCGGACTCGACGAAAGCCTCCACGAGCGCGATACCAAGCGCTGCGCCCTCGCCAGGGTCGGTACCGGTACCAAGCTCGTCCATCAGGATGAGGGTTCCGTCGGGACAGTCGCCGAGGAACTCGGCAATGTGCCTCAGGTGACCCGAGAACGTCGAGAGACTGGCGGACAGACTCTGCTCATCCCCGATGTCAGCATGAATGCGCGGAAACGTCGGCAGTCGCGCCTCCGTGGCTGCCACCGGAAGACCACATTGCGCCATCGCAGCAGCCAGACCCAATGTCTTCAGCGAAACCGTCTTGCCGCCGGTGTTGGGGCCAGTAATGACCAGCGCATTCGTGTCGCCACCGAGTTCAAGGTCGAGTGGCACTGCGATTTCCGGATGCAGCAGCGGATGCTTCGCGCCGCGGTGGAGTACAGCATCGGCTGCTAGCGGTGCGACGGCGTTGTGAACCTCGGCCCAGCGAGATGTCGCCTGCAACGAATCCGCACGAGAAATCACGTCAAGAGCAGCGCGCAGGCCGTCTCCCGCTGCACGAATATGTGCGGTCGCCTCGGCGAGCAGTCGCCGGATCTCCTCGCGCTCCTCGCCATGCAGTTCGGCGAGCCGGTTTTGCCCTTCGACGGCTCCGAGCGGCTCGATAAACAATGTCTGTCCGGACGACGAAGTGTCGTGCACCACTCCGGGCACGCGGTCCTTCGAGCCAGCGCGCACGGGGAGGACAAGACGTCCGTTACGTTCTGTGACCACGAACTCCTGGAGCGCGGACTGCAGCGCCGGCTCGCGGGTCATGCGTTCGAGGCGATCGCGCACCGCACGGCGCGCGCTGCGCAGAGCTCGCCGGATCCGTCGCAGTTCTACCGACGCGTCGTCACGCAGTTCTCCGTCCTCGTCGAGGAGGCCACTCAGATGCTCCACCAGCGCGCCGAGTGGCGGTACGGTACGCGACAGTTCCGCCAGCCGCGGCCACCTAGTGGTGTCTGCGGCGAAGTGCCGGCATACGTCCCCTGTGACGAGCGCTGGGCGACGTAGCGGACCAATTCCGCAAGATCAAGAACGACTCCCTCGACGCGGGCCCGATCGAGAATTTCGTCAAGCGACTCCGCCTGACCGCAGGCTGCGTACCCCCGAGATGCGCTGAGCTCGCGAACTTCCGCGACCTCTTCAAGCGCCTCGGGCATTCCGTCCGGATGGGGCACCAGCGCGCGGATCGCGCCGCTCCCTAGAGGCGATTGCGCGTAGCCGGCCAGTTCCTCGAGCACGGTGTCGAACTCGAGAACGCGCCTTGTCGACTGAGTCAGCACTAGTCGAACCGAACGCCGCCGGGCCCGAAGGCGAACCACGAGCCCAGTAGTCCCGTAATCGTGCCGCCGGCCAGCAGGCCACCAATCATCAGAGGACTCAGGAAGCGGAGCGGCAGGATCGACAGGAATCCGAGCGAATCCGGATCCAGATAGGCCAACCCGAAGCTATAGGCGGTTAGCAAGACGGCCAGGGCCAGCAGACCCGCAAGGAGTCCCTGGAGACCGCCTTCAACGAGGAACCTCCCCACAACCACGGCCTCGGAGGCACCCACAAGGCGCATGGTCTCGATTTCGCGACGGCGTGCAAACACCATCACCCGGATCACGTTGGCCGTGGTGATCATCGCCGCGAGAAGCACGGTGCCACCGAGAAGCACGCCAACGAGTCGCAAAGCCCGCACGCCGAGCTCGAGCCTGCCGATGATCTCAAGGTCGTACTGCGCCCCCTCAACGCCCGGCAGCGCCGCGAGATCGTCCGTGAGCTGTTGCAACACACGCTCGCTGCGCATCGGCGCGGCAATCGTCACCGCGTAGGAACCCGGCAGTGGATTCTCCTCAAGGAGCGCAAGAACATCGCCGAGTTCGGAGAAATCCGAGCGGAAGAGCGCTGCCGCCTCCTCGGGATCGATGAAGCGGTACTCCTCAACGGCGGAATGGCCGCCGATCGCGGAATCTATGGCTGCCTGTTGGGCCGGCGTGACCTCTGGAACCAGGAAGACCTGCAACTGGCCACGTTCACGCCAACCGCTCAGCACCGCGTTGAGGTTGTCTGACGCGAGCATGAACGCGCCGAGGACAACCAACGAGGCCATCATCACGATGAGCGCCGGCGCCACCACGCGGCGGTGGAACCAGATGCCGCGACCGGCCTCCTCGATGCAGAGCGAGGCATAACCGAATAGAGCTTTCATGCCGGCTCCGACTCAACCGTGCGCTCAAGCGAACGCAGGCGCCCGCCTTCGATCACGAGCGTGCGGCGCCCCAGCGCGGCGATCATGTCGGGATCGTGCGTGGCCAGCACAACGGTCGTACCGCGACGATTGATGGCCCGGAAAATCCTCAACATCTCGATTGCTGTGTCCGGGTCGAGGTTCCCGGTCGGCTCGTCTGCCAGCAGTAGAACTGGTGCCGACATCAGCGCGCGGGCGAGCCCGACGCGCTGCTTTTCCCCCGCCGACAGCTGGGCAGGAAAGAGTTCGGCTCGGTGGTCCATCCCGGTGAGCTTGAGCAACTCCATGCCGCGGCGGCGCGACTCACCACGCGCCAGTCCGAGCACCCGTCCCACGAAGGCGATGTTCTCCAGCGAACTGCGATCATCGATCAGGCGGGCATCCTGAAACACCAAGCCGATGCGTCGCCGGAATCCGGGAACTTCGCGCGAGCGCAGGCTCGCGATGTTCCGTCCGTCAACGATTAGCTGACCGCTTGTGGGCAACTCGGCCCGATAGAGCATGCGCAGAAACGTCGTCTTGCCCGCGCCGCTCGCGCCCGTCAGGAAGACGAATTCGCCCGGCCTGATCTGCACGTTCACGTCACGAAGCGCGGTGATACTCCCGTATCGCTTGGTGACGTGAAACGCTCGAATCATCCAGCCGCCCTGACAGAGGGATCAGAAGTCGATGTCTGTAAGGTACGGGTTAACCGCCGGCTTGTCCTTCGCCTTCTTGTCGCCGGTTGGCTTGGCTTCCGAGACGACCGGCGCGGCAGCGGGCATCGCCCCCTCGTTGCGCTGGTTGTTCCGCGGCTTGCCACCGCGTCCACGGCCGCGATTGTCGCGACCACGGCCCGAACGACGTGAGTCGTTGCGGCCGCCGCGTCCTCGGGAGTTGCTTCCCGACTTCTTGGCGTCGGACTTGGCCTCGCGCGACTTGTCGTTGTCGCGCGGCTTGTCTGCCTTGCGCTCGCCCTCAGACTTGCGCTCGCCGTCACCCGACGTCTGCTCGCTGCGGTTGCGCCGGCGGCCACCGCGGCGGCCTCGGCGACGTCGCCGACGAGGTGCTTCCTCGCTACCACCCTGGCGCTGAGCCTCAACGGGCTTCTCGTCCGTCTTGGGCTGGGCGTCCTCGCTCTTGGCGTCCTTGCCAGCTTCCTGGGTTTCCTTCTTGCCGCGACGGCCACGACCGCCCTCGGGACGACGCGAACCCCGTCCACGCCTGCGCGAACGGCGCCGGCGTTTCACCGGCGGCGGCGGCTCCAACTCGAGCGGACCGTCGACGAGGTCGAAGTCCAGATGTCGCTGATCCATGTCGACTTTCGCGACCCGGATCACAACGCGGTCGCCGAGCTTGAAGACCTTACCCGAGCGCTCGCCGCGCAATTCGTGCTTGGACTCGTCGAATCGGTAGTAGTCATCCGCGAGACTCGAAACCGGGATGAGCCCTTCGATGAAGAACGGCTCGAGCTCAATGAAACACCCGAACGACTTCACCGTGACGATGTGCCCTTCGTAGGTCTCACCCACCTTGTCGGCCATGAACTGGAGTTTCTTCCAGGCCGAATAGGTTCGCTCAGCTTCCTCGGCTCGGCGCTCGGTGATCGAACAACTCGCGGCCAGAGCTTCCAGCTGTTCGGCAGGAACCGCGGGATCCGTTACCTCACCGTTCTCGCGCTCGTTGGCCTGGCGCTCTGCACGCAGGGCCCTGTGAACGATCAGGTCAGGGAAGCGTCGAATCGGCGACGTGAAGTGCGTGTAGCGCTTCGATGCGAGGCCGAAGTGACCGTCGTTGCCAACCTGGTACTGCGCCCGCTTCATCGAGCGGAGCATCATCATCGAAACGACGCGCTCCTCTGGACGACCTTCGAGTCGGCCGAGCAGCTCCATGAAGTCTCGTGGCTGCGGGCGACGTCCGCCCCCTAACGTGTGGCCGAGGCCCGAAAGGAAGTCGCGCAGCGACTCGACGCGTTCCGGGTCGGGACCCGCGTGCACACGGTACACGGCCGGCACGTCTTCCCAGACGAGGTGACTCGCCACCACTTCGTTGGCCCGGATCATGAACTCTTCGATCAGGCGGTGAGCGCCGTTGCGCTCCGACCGGACCACGTCTTCGGTCTCGCCGCGCAGATTCAGGATCAGTTCGGGAGAGGGCAGATCGAAGTCGATGCTGCCGCGCTCGCGCCGGTGCTCGGTGAGAATTCCGGCCAACTCGCCCATGCGCTCGATATCCCGCAATCGATCCTCGTGCTCGGCGCGCGCCGCGTCGTCGCCATCGAGAATCGCGGCGACCTGTCGGTAGGTCATCCGCGCTGCGGAATGAATCACGCCGTCGTGGAACTCGTAGTTCACCGTGCGGCCGTCGCGATCGATGTCGATCAACACCGACTGCACCAACCGATCCACGCCGGGGCGCAACGAGCAAATGCCGTTCGACAGCGACTCCGGCAGCATCGGCAGCGTGCGGTCGACGAAGTACACAGATGTGGCGCGCTCAATCGCTTCCCGCTCAAGAGCAGACCCGGGCTTCACATAGTTGCCCACGTCGGCGATATGAACGTGCAGACGGTAGAGGCCGTTCGGACGTAGTTCGACGTGCACGGCATCGTCGAAGTCCTTTGCTGACTCGCCGTCGATCGTGAGAATCGGCAGGCCACGGAAGTCGGTGCGTCCCTCGATCTCGGCATCCGAGACTTCCTCGGGAATCTTCTCGGCTTCCGCCAGCACGTCCTCAGGGAACTCGTGCCGGAGGCCATATTCGCGAATCACGACCTGAACGTCGATGCGCTCATCGTCGGGATTGCCCAGCACCTCTTCGACCTGACCGGCCGGCGGACGCTTGCCGCTGGCGTAGTCGGTGATCGCGACGGTGACCAGCTGGCCGTCCGTGGCGCCGTTGGCCTCGTCGATCATGATCTCGGAGCCGAGCTTGGGATCAATCGGACGTACGAAGGAGAACTTGCCGCGCTCCTTGTAGGTGCCGACAAGCTGGGTGCGTGCGCGATCGAGGATGCGGATGATCCGCCCTTCGATGCGGCCGCTACGGCGCCGGTGCTCGACGCGGCCGACTACCAGGTCGCCGTTCATGGCGCCCTTCATGTGGTTGCCGGAAACGAAAAGGTCGGCCTGGCCGGTACCTCCCGTGGGCACCACGAAGCCGAACCCGTCGGCGTGGGCACGCAAACGGCCCACCAGGAGGTTCATACGCTCCGGGCAGCCATAACTGGCGTTGCGGGTCTCCACAAGGGACCCGGCAGCCGTCAGTTCGTCAAGGATTTCCTTCAGACGCGGATGTTCAGCGTCGTCCAGTTCCAGTGCGGTCGCGAGCGCTTCCAGGGAAAGTGGTCCCGGTGCTGCGTCGCGCAGATGTGTGAGTACGGAGTGAGTGTCGAGCTTCTGCTCGGAAGAGGTTTCCATTGTTATGGAGAACTCGCGGCTGACTTGAATTGGATAGGCGCAGGTTCATTAGCGTCCTCGCTCGTGCGGTCTGCGCGCCGATGGGATCCGGCGACGGGGCCTGTCGTTGTTCGCGTCCCGAGGTTCGGGAAGTGAGTTGCGAACAGGGCCCTGCGCGGCGGGATCATTCCGGCCGGTCAGCATGCGGCCAACACCGGAAGAGTAACACCGGTTCCCACACGTGTTCAAACAACCAAATTCGATGCGATCTGCGCCTGGATCCAGGTGCGGCCCGGCTCGCAAGCCCTGTTGTACCCTCTGCGAATGCCCGTTAGCCGCCTATCCGCGCTGATCCTCGCGCTGATTCCACTCGCCGCCCTCGGTTGGGCCCTCACCGTGGATGTCGCCGGTCACAAGACCGATGGCACCCATACCGGCGTGCATTGGAGCGACGAGGCCGCCTACCACATCATGGCGCACAGTCTCGCGTTCGACGGCGACCTCGAATACGAACGCCGAGACCTGCAGCGGATCTACGATGCCGGGTTCCCAGGCGGACCTTCGGGGATGTTCCTGGCCCGGAATCCCGAGGACGGCAACCTCTACTTCTCCAAGGCGTGGATCTACTCGGCGTTCGCGGCGCCACTCATCCGGCTCTTTGGCGACAACGGCTTCTTCGTCATGCACGCGCTGCTGCTCGGTCTGGTCCTGGTAGCCGGGTTTGCGTATGCCCGCCGAGGCAACGGCGAGAGCATCGCGATGCTCTACACGCTGACCTACGTGCTGGGTTCAGTCGTGGCGCTCTACTTCTTCTGGATGACGCCTGAGTGGTTCAACGCATCCTTGATGTTCCTCGCGACGTTCCTGTGGCTCTACAAAGTGGGACCTCCGGGCGCCGAAGAGGAGGCGTCTGAAGGCTGGCTCTACGGCGCGTGGACCGACTATGCCGCGGCAGCGCTCTACGGGATCGCGATCTTCTCGAAGCCACCGAACGGGCTGCTTCTGCTGCCCCTGTTGTTCTGGCATCTACTGAACCGCCGAGTCGCACGGGCTGTGACCTGCGGGGCGGTGGCCGCCGTTGTGATCCTCGGCGGCTTCGCGGTAACCGACGCGAGTATGGGCCACTGGAACTACCAGGGCGGCGATCGCAGGCAATTCAACGCGGTGACGTCCTACCCGTTTCTGAGCGAAGGCCACACGTTCGACTCGGTCGGCATCAGCATGACCACGAACGTCGAGGACTTCCGCGCGGTGCCTCCGGTGGACACGTTGACCCGCGACCTCGTCTACGTCTGGGTAGGTCGCAACGGCGGGCTGCTGCTCTACATGTTCCCCGCAGTGCTGGCGCTGCTGATGTTCGCCGCCACAGGCGAGCGCCGGCTGAGGAACCCGCACCTGCTACTCGCGACGTTCTTCCTGCTCGAGATCCTCGCCATCGTGCTGGTGGTGCGGGGCAACTGGATCGGCGGCGGCGGCACCGTGGGGAGTCGCTATTTCGCCAACGTGTACCCGGTGCTGTTCTTCGTCATCCCGGCCGGAGTGCGTCCACTAGGCGCCGCCATCTCGTGGGTCGTCTGGGGAGCATTCCTCAGCCAGACCGTCATCACGCCGTTCGCCTCGTCGGTGCGCCCCGCGCAGCACACCAAGAGCATCCCCTACACGGCGTTCCCCACCGAGATGACGATCCTACACAACCTGCCGTTCAACACGAGCCCGTCCGCCCGGAAAGTTGCCCTGGTGGAGCCGGCTCCGTTCTGGATCTACTTCCTCGACGACAACACCTACCTGCGCGAGGGACAGCTGGAAGGCTTCTGGGTGAATGGCGGCCAGGAGGCCGAGTTCATCCTGCGCAGCGACGTGCCGCTCACCAGCATCACGCTCGAGCTCGGCAACAGGAGCGCACTGAATACGGTCACGCTGCGCTACGGCAGCCAGGTGCAAACCCTCGAAATCGAACCGCGCGAACGCGCCACCGTCACGCTTCCGACCGACGAGTTCCAGCGCTACATCGACGGCCCCACCTGGCTCTACCGGATCGCCGTCGCGGCCACCGCCAGCACCACGCCATCAGTCGATACACCCGGCGCGGACGACAACCGGAACCTCGGCGTGTTCGTGCGCCCAACCGCCGAACGCGCCGACTCCGAGAGCTAAACGCACCCGGCACTGCTTGCTATACTTGCGCGTCGCAGCCCAAGTGGCGGAATTGGCAGACGCGCTAGGTTCAGGACCTAGTGAGCTTTACGCTCGTGGAGGTTCAAGTCCTCTCTTGGGCACTCGGCCTAGACGCCGATGGTGAAAGGGATCCGGTCGGAAACGACCAGGTCCCTTTTTCTGTCATGTCAGCGGAGCGTACAGCTGTGCTCCTACTCGGAACCCGGGCTCGGAACGTGCTGGTCGAAGAGAATCGTGTTGCCGTCCGGGTCGGTGATCGCGAAGCTCGCGGGGCCGGTCGAGTCCGGGTCGGCCGCGGTCGCTAGCTCGATGCCCTGCTCCTGCAGCGCTGCCTGAATGGCGCGAACGTCCTGGAAGCCGTCTTGCGCCGTGGCGTCGTGATTCCAACCCGGGTTAAACGTCAGGAGGTTGTTGGGGAACATCCCCTGGAACAGTCCGATGTTGACCGTGCCGTTCTTCATAATCAGCCAGTTCTGGTCCTGGTCGCCGCCAAATTCGGTGAAGCCTAGCTTCTCGTAGAAGGCGCGCGACGCGGCGATGTCTTTAACAGCAAGACTGACGGAGAAATTGCCGAGTTCCATTGTTGGGTTCCCTTCGGGTTCGGTGTGCACGATCTCGGCCGGCGCGGCCTGGGGTCCGGCGGGTGACACGCCCGCAACGAGGAGCACCGCGATCGCGATCGGAAGAAGGTGTCGGGTGGCGGGTCGCATCGGTTCGTGTTCCTCTGTTGGAGATCCCGAACCGCAGTGTGCGTTCGGATGAGCAACACGTTCTCAAAGGGTGCGCCCACCGCGCTTTCCAGATCTTGCTAATCGACAACCGGACCGCCGAAGACCCAAAGGTCGACTACGCCGCGAGCGTCAATCGCGCCATCGACCACATCGTCCAGAACCTTGGCGGGCCCCTGCGCCTCGAGGATGTGGCCGCTGCCGCGCACTTCTCGCCGTTCCACTTCCATCGCGTATTCAAGGCGATGATGGGCGAAACGCTCGCGCAGTTCGTGAAGCGCCATCGGCTAGAGCGCGCTCTGAAGGTGATGTCGCACGGCAAGGACAAGCCCCTGACTCAAGTCGCGCTGGAGTGCGGTTTCTCGTCTTCGTCCGACTTCTCCCGCAGCTTCAAACAGCGTTACGGCGTGCCGCCCAGCGTGTTCGACATCCAGACCTGGCGGGATGACCGGCGAAGCGGTTCCCACGCGTCTTCCGATCGCGTCGAACAGGTGCGACTCCCGGAGCGGCTGCCTCCCGGCGAGAATCCCGACGGGTTCGAGGTCACGCTGCGCGATCTGCCCGCCCGCCGCGTCGCCTACGTCCGCGTCCTCGACCCCTATCAGGGTACCGGCGTCGTCGAGGCCGCGGAACGCCTGATGGAATGGGCCGACGAGCGCGGCGTCGCGGACGGTCAATGGTTGGGCTACATGTGGGAAGACCCGGAAATCGTCGCGCTTGCCGACTGCCGCTACGACGTCGGCGTAGTAGTCGCCGGGAAGTCCGAACCCGTCCTACTCGACGGCGACGTCGGGCTCTACGAGTTCGCCCCCATGCGCGTCGCCGAGATCTCGATGGCGGGCGACATCGAACTCGAGATGCGACTACTCGACTGGCTCTACGGGACCTGGCTGCCGCGAAGCGACTACATCCCGGATGACCAGCCGTGCTTCGAGGCGTGGCACGGGCGCCCGTTCGCGCACGGCCACGAGCACTTCGAACTCTCGGCTCAGCTACCGGTTGTGCGCGGCTAGCGCTCGAAGACCACGCGCCCGTCCACGATCGTCATATCGATCTCCATGCTGAGCACGTCGCCGGGCTCTTCGATGATGTTCCGGTCGACGATCACCACGTCCGCCAGCTTGCCCACTGCGATGGAGCCGCGGATCTCGTCTTCGCGCATCGTGGCGTAAGCGCCGTTTAGCGTGAACGAGCGGATCGCCTCCTCCATGCTGATCTTGTGATGGGGCTGCCAACCGCCTGCAGGTTCGCCTTCGTTGTTCGTTCGATGAACCGCCGCGTTGAGCACGTAGCGCGGGTGGTTGAAGAAGATTGCGCCCGCGTTGCCGGGCACGTCTGAGCCGAAGTTCATCACGATACCCTCGTCGATGAACGTGCGGAACGGGAAGGCGAGCTTCTCGCGCTCGGGACCGAGTCGTTCTCGCAGCCACCGCATGTCGTCCGGCAGCTGGCTCGGGTTCGTTTCGACGATCAGGTTGAGCGCCTTGATCCGGTCAAACTCGCGCGGCTGAACAACCTCCGCATGGATCAGGCGGAACATGCTCATATCGGCATCGAGATCGGCCGCGATGCGTTCGAGGACGTCGATGGCCTCCGAGATGCCGCGATCTCCGATCGTGTGCGAATCCACCGCGAAGCCGTGTTCCACGGCATCCCTGACAAAGTCGTAGTAGACCTCCGGATTGCCCACGAGACTGCCGAACGTGTCGGAGTCGCTGTTGTACTCCTGGTAGTGGCCGCTGTAGTCGGGACGGTCGGCGTACGGCTCAAAGAGCATCGCGCCACGCGAGCCGAGCATGCCGTCGTTGGCGCTCTTGAATCCGCCGAAGCGCAAGAAATAGTCGCGTTCTCCGGTGACCGGATGATCACCCATGGACAGGCCGCGCGAGAACATCTCTTCGCTCAGATCGAGCCACGGGCGCGCCCAGATGCGAGCGGTCAACTCGCCGTTCTCCTGCAACGTCACGTAGCGTTCAATCTGCTCGAAACCGCGAAACATGTCGTGGATCTCGACGATGCCCATCTCCGCGTGCAAGCGAAGGCCTTCGCGGTACTCGTTCAGAATGCGCTCTTCCGACTTGGGTTTGATCACCTCGCGGATGCGATCGATTGCGGGCGAGCCGGCGTAGAGGAGCCCCGTGGCGCGGTCGTTCTCGACCTTCATGCCGTCGAGAAGCGTGTCTTCTAGCCCCGCGGCTCGGAGTGCGGCGGTGTTGGCGAGGAACAGCTCGCCGTCGTAGCTGGTCAGCAGCGCGGGATTGTCGGCCGTGATGTCGTCGATCGTCGCGCGATCCGGCTCCCAGCGATCCGTACTCGCGGCTTCGATCTCACCCAGTCCCTCCATCCACTGGATCGCCCCGGCCCAGTCGCCGCCCGTGATCCATTCGCCGGGACCGACGATGTCCACAATGCGAGCGACCTCGTCGGCTAGGCCCTCGTTGCTGTCGACATTCATCAGCATGATGTCGTGCTGCTGCGCAGCGAACCCCTGGAAGTGCGAGTGCGCATCGATGAACCCGGGTAAGGCCAGGCGTCCGCCGAGTTCGACCACGCGTGTGGATTCGTCGATGTACGCCTCGGTCTCCTGATCCGTATCGACTACGGCCACGATCCTGTTGTTGGTAATCGCGATGCCGCGCGCCCAGGGCTGGCTCTCCTCGACGGTGTAGATGGCGCCGCCGCGAATCACTACGTCGGCGGGCTCAACCGTCGAACCTCCCGCGCACGCTGCGGTGCCGAGAATGGACAAGAACACGATCAGCAAGGGAACCCGGGGGGTGGCCGTTCGGTGCATCGATCCGCTCCGGAAGAGAACTGGTGTTGCCCGGGATTGAAACAGAGATCAGTGCGCTCCACATCGGGAACATGTTCGACCCGCACACAATGGTTCCGAAAAGCCAGGTGTGGGAAGTTTCTTGTTCAAACACCCGCGGAGGACCTGTGCGCTTGAATTCCGGGCAGATCGCGACGTTCGTTGTATCCCTTGCCGTGAGCGGCTGTGGTTCAGAGTCGCCGACACTCGCCGCGTGGGAGGGCACGCTCGAGGTTCGAGACGGGGTGACCTACGTCGAGAACACGAACACGCCGCTGTGGGGCCCGCCCAACAGTGGGTTTCTCAATCTTGTTCTCGAGCAGACCTTCGGCAGCGACACGGAAGATGACGCCATACTCGGCCGCCCCAGCGGGGTAGCCGTGGGTGCTGACGGACGCGTGTACGTCGTCGATGGGGCCGACGACCGTATCGTCGCGTTCGAGTCGGACGGCGAGTTTGCATGGACCGCAGGAAAGAACGGTGAAGGCCCTGGAGAATTCAACGACGCTGACCGCATCGTCGTGAGCGGTCCAGGCGAACTCACGATCAGCGAATTCCAGGGGCGACTGCAGCGATGGACCACGTCCGGTGAGTACATCGATCGTTTCGATCTGCCGGTGCAGTTCGCTTACATGTCGGGGCTTCTCAACCAGAAGCCGGTGATGGCGACCGGGATCCGCGGCACCGAGGGCGCCACCGTATCTGTACTGGGCGCGCTACCTGACCCCGAGATCGACTACGAGTTCGATGTCGTGATGCATCGCGAGGAGGGCGAGCGCCCAGCCACGATCGTCGCCGGTCCGGGAATCGCGCGCGGGCAGTTTGTCTTTGGCAGCACGCGCGGTTACCGCTTGACGTTTCACGGGCAGGCGGGCGAACAGCGGCGCGTCGTGACCCGTCCAGTCGACCACCTCCCCGGGGTCGTCCGAACTCCCGACTCATGGACCGTGTGGGGCTGGGCCTCCCACCCCCATTCCGTCGGCGCAGAACACTGGCTGGTTACAACCCACGGCGTACGCCTCGACCAGGAGGCAGCAAACAGCGCCTTCCTCGCGATGCGAAGAGGCGACCCCGTCTCTCTTACCTGGCGGAGCACGCTGGAGTTGCTCGACGGCGAAGGCCGGCTCTTGGCCCTCGAATGCGTGGACACCGAAGTCAACGGCCGAGCCAACGCGTGGTTCGGCACCGTTGCCCACTACGACCCCGATGGGTTCCTCTACACCACGACCGACGATCCATTCCCGCAGGTCCGTCGCTACCGCCTAGAGATCAACGCACCGGCGGGATTCGATTCACCGGCTCCCGACTAGTCTCCCGGTCGTTGGAGTCGATAGCGAGCGACGACGTATTCCTGCGTCGCAGGGTCACGCTCAATTCGGTAAAGGTAGTCGCCACGCGCGGCGTCCCATCCGTCGATCGGACTCAGGCCCGTGAACAGCCGTTCGCCGTCCGGAGAATAGACGTCCACGGGCACTGGCCGGTGTATCTCCTGCCACTCCTCGCGCGTTCTGTCGGCGTGTAGGAACACGTAGAGGTTTCCAGAACCGTCGACCTCCAGGTTCTCGATCGTGGCGAAGTGCTCCGGCCAAAAAAGGCTGCCGGGATCGCTCGACACGCGCCACCCAGGCCCGTACTCCGGGAGATCGCTGCCGATTACTGAACGCTTGAACTCCTCGCTCGGTCCCGGCGCGGTGTAGTCAGTGCGGAGCGCCCACACAGGATCACCGCCCGGTGTCAGAGCAAGCACCTGATAGGCGCGCCCGTCTGTCACGTAGACGGCACCTGCCGAGAATGCGCCTCGGGGGTCGGGAGCGGTGACCGGGATTTCGCCGCCACCTCGCGGGTTTGCCCAGTAGGCATCCGGCTTGCGCTCCAGCTCGAAGATCTTGTGGACCAACTTCCCGTCGAGCGAATGCAGCCCCACGCTCCACCGCGCCGGGCGCGGCCCCTCGGACGTGACCATGGCCTCCTGGGCATCAACGGCAAGGAAGCCGTCGCCGGCTCCGGTCATCAGCGCTGGCGTGAAGCTGCCCGGCATCCCGTGATCAGCCACGTGGTTACCCTGGAGGTCAAACACGCTCAGGCGCGCGAGTCTCCGACTATGCAGAAAGACGCGATCGCCGATGACCGCGACCAGGTGGGGGTAGGCCAGTTCGCCGGGACCACCGCCTGCGCGGCCGAAGACGCTGCGTACCTTCCCTTCCTCCCCGAACACCGCGACCTGGTGACCCGCCTGGTCGAGAACATATAGAACTCCGGCGTCGTCAAGGCTTACGGCCCCAAGGCGCCCGAACGGAACCCCGAGAGCCCCTGCCAGGGCCAGGTCGCGCTCAACCATCAGGTGTTCGGTCCGCGCCTCCAAGCTCACGTGCGGAAACTCGTGGACGGGAGTCTCCGCGGGGACCGGCATCGACCAGTCGGAATGGGCGCGAGTGGACTCCGAGGAGCAGGCCATCTGGACGAGCAGCACCGCCACTAACGGAACGATCTGACGTGTTCCCATCGCGGCATCCCCCGGTCCGACTCGCAACCTACTGATCCGACGATACCAGGGCCGCTTCTCACGACGCCCTGCGGCTCAGCAACCCTCACTCGTAGCGGAGCGCATCGATGGGGTTGAGCTTCGAGGCCTGACGGGCCGGGAAAAAGCCGAAGAACATCCCCACTGCACTCGCGAAGCCGACAGCCACCAGGGTCATCGCGGGCGAAACGGCGACGCCCCAACCCGCGAACCGCGCCAGCGCGAACGCTCCTGCTGTGCCAAGGGTCAGCCCGATGAAACCGCCGAGAGTGCTCAGCACGATGCTCTCGAAAAGGAACTGCCGCCGGATGTCGACGCCGCGAGCGCCAAGCGCGAGGCGGAGGCCAATCTCGCGCGTCCGCTCGGTCACCGACACGAGCATGATGTTCATGATGCCGATACCGCCCACGAGCAGAGAAATGCTCGCGATGGAGGCCAGCAACAGGGTCATCACTTGCGTCGTGCTCTGCGCTGCGGCGGCGAGTTCATTCTGATTGCGCACAGTGAAATCATCGGGGATGGCCCCAGCCAACTCGTGCGCATCGCGCATGATCAGCTTGATCTCAGCCTGGGCCTCGACAATCAGGTCCGGTGAGGACGTGCTCGCGAGGATCTGTGGAATCCAGGAGCGCCCGGCGAGGCGCGTCTGCACCGTTGTGTAGGGCGCGACAATCACGTCGTCCTGATCGGTTCCCTCCGGAGTCTGTCCTTTCGGGGCGAGCACTCCGACGACCTGAAACGGGACGGTGCCGAGCCTCACCTGCTCCCCCACGGGGTCGATCCCCGAGAACAGAGAGTCGGCGACGGTCCGCCCGAGCACGACCACCTTCCGCATACTTTGCACGTCGGCCTCGTCGAAGAAGACTCCTGAGGTCATCGGCCAATCTCGGATTGTCTGGTAGTCCGTAGCCACCCCGAGAATGCTCGTACGCCAGTTGCCGCTTCCGCCGACCGCCTGGGTGCGGGTGGAAATAACCGGCGATAGCGCCGCCAGGAGCACGCTCTCTCGACGGAGATAGTCCACGTCTCCAACCGTCAGGGCATTGGCCGTGGCCGCACCCTGACTCACACCACCGCTGTTCGTCGACCCGGGAGTGATCACGATCATGTTGGTGCCGAGCCCGTTGATCTGCTCCTGGATCTGCGCCTGAGCCCCCTCGCCGATGGCGACCATGATGATGACAGCCCCTACCCCGATCACGATGCCGAGCATCGTCAGGAAAGTGCGGGTCTTGTTCTTGGCAATGCTGTCGATCGCGACTTTCGTGAGCACCTTCGCGTTCATGACTAGATCACCATCTCGGCTGTCGAGGAGTGCGCGCCGGGTTGGCACGCCATCCGGCGATCCGCAACGACTTCGTCGCTCACGATCAATCCGTCGCGCAGCACGACTCTGCGTTCAGCGTGTCTCGCGATGTCGTCCTCGTGAGTCACCAGGAGAATGGTCATCCCCTGGGCGTGGAGTTCCTGGAAGAGGGTCATGACCTCGGCGGAGGTGCGCGTGTCGAGATTCCCCGTGGGTTCGTCGGCCAAGAGGAGGGCGGGCTGGGTGACGAGCGCGCGGGCAATCGCGACGCGCTGCTGCTGGCCGCCGGAGAGCTCGTTGGGTTCGTGGTCCAATCGATCAGCCAGGCCGACACGCTCAAGAGCGGCCGCCGCCAACTCTTCCGTTTCCAGCCTTCGGTCCGTCCGATCGTAGAGCAGCGGCAATTCGACGTTCTCGAGCGCGCTGGTACGGGGCAGCAGATTGAAGCCCTGGAAAACGAAGCCGATCCTCAGGTTCCGCACATCGGCCAACTCATCCCGTCCCAGTTCATCAACGCGCATGCCGTCCAGGTGGTACGTCCCGCTGGTGGCGTAGTCGAGACAACCCAGGATGTTCATCAACGTGGACTTCCCCGAGCCCGAAGTGCCCATGATCGCCACCATCTCGCCCTGATCCACGCGGAAGTCCACCTCGCGCAACGCGAGGACCGATGTCGGGCCCTGCCCGTAGATTCTCGTGAGACCGTCCGTCCGAATGACTGGTTGTTGATTCACCCTGACCTCGCTACCTGAAGCCGCGTTGCGGCGGGTTGCTCGTGCTCGACTGGAACGGATTCACCACCGACTGCGACTCCTGTGTCATCCCCGCCACAAGTTGCATGCCGGCCTCGAGGTCGCGACCACGAACCTCGGTCCACTGCCCGTCCGAGATCCCCGTAGCGACGCGCAGGGGCACAAGGTCGCCGCTGTCGTCCAGGTACCACACCCGGGTAGCGGCACCCTGGCCTGCTCCCCTGATCGTGGCCTGATCGCGACTCGCGCCGGGTACGCGTTCGGCTCCGCCTCGCGGGCCCTGGCCGCCGGCTCCACGAGCGCCGCGCTCGCCACCACCGCTGCGCTCATCGCCAGCGCCGCCTCGACCCGCAGCTGCGCCAGCGGTGGCGCTTGGACCAACTGGCAAGAAACGCAGCGCCGCGTTGGGCACGCGCAGCACATCGGCAGCGCTCTCGACTATGAAGTCGACGGTTGCGGTCATGCCGGGCAGCAGTCGACGATCTCGATTGTCGACGTCCACGACGACCGTGTAGGTCACCACGCTGTCGGCCGTCGTGGACTGCAGTCGTACCTGCCGAACAATCCCGTCGAAGGTCGCGTCGCGATACGCCTGCACCTCGAACCGCGCCGCCTGTCCCGGTTCCACCAGGCCGATGTCGCTTTCATCCACCGAGACAAGGATCTGCATGCTCGACAGGTCGGCAGCGATCATGAAGAGCTGTGGCGCCGACAGGCTCGCCGCTACGGTTTGCCCCAGGTCCACATTGCGCTCGATCACGGTCCCCGATATCGGCGCGTAGATCGTGGCGTAGGACAAGTTCTGTCGGGCTCGGTCGACGGCAATCTCCGAGGAGGCGACGGTCTGCTCGGCCACTTCGAGCGAATACTGAGCAGTCTCCAACTCCACCTGCGACGTCAGTCCGCCCTGCCAGAGTCGCTCGGACTTGCTGTGCTCGCTCTGCGCATGACTCAGTTGTGCGAGATTGCGCGCGAGCGAGGTCTCCGCCTCGAGAACCGCGGCTTCGAGCAGCTTCGGATCGATCTTCGCGACGACCTGCCCGGCCGTCACCTCATCGTTGAAGTCCACATAGATCTCCGAGATGATCCCGGACACTTGCGTCCCCACGCGCACGGTTGTCACAGCATCGAGCATCCCGGTGCTCGCCACAACGCGGTCGATACGGCCCCGGTCCACACCGACGAACCGGTAGGTAACGCCCATCTCGGCGCTCGCGAAATAGCCGTACCAGGTCCCGCCTCCGGCAATCACCAGCAGCAGCAAGGCCCACAGCCCCCTCCGTCGCCGGCGCTTCGCCCGCAAGGCAGCGCGGCGATTGAGTGCCGCACGTGCGCTGGGCGATTCGGCCGACGGCTGTGTATCGACCGACTCGGCGGTATCAGACCGGGCTGGCAGTGTGTCGCTGCCGTGGATCGACATCGTATTGGCTTCCTTCATCGTGGCCCCCTACAGCCGCTGCAGCCGCGCTAGTCGACGCGTTCGAATACGCGTCGGGTCGTGCTGGAACTCCCATCCCGCGATGGCATCTCGATCGTGACTACCAGGCGATCGCCGTTGATCAGCTCGTAACCCAGGACGGCACCCTGTTGTTCTGGTCGCACGACCAGCTTCTGACCCTGCCAGGAGGCCCCGGCTCCGCCGGGCTCGACGGCCATCGTCGTGCGCACTTCCGTCGAGCCCGCTCGAACGACGAAGGCCTCGCCGTCAAACTGAGTCTCGAGTTGAGTCGCAGACATCAACGGAGCCACGGCGCTACCACCGCCTGAGTCGCGCTCCCCGGATCCTCCACGTCCGCCGCCTCCGCGTCCGCCACCACCTCGGCCACCCCCGCGGGACGGAGGTTCGGGAGGCGCGTCGCTCAGATTCGGGTCGAGCTTCCATGTCCCCTCAAGTACCTTGGCGTCCTGCTCTTCCGTGGCCGCGGCAAGGGGACCGGCCAGTGCGCTCACAGTGACCAATACCGCCACAGCAGTGGCGATCCCAGCCGCGGCAGGTCGCGACCGCCGTCTCGGACCGGTCGAGTTCGTGTCCATGGCTCCGTCCTCCTGGTGCTGAAGGGCCGCCACCCCGTCACGGAGCGTCTGCCCGGTTGCTAGTGGACGCCGGCCGTGCCGGCCCTGTTCAACCCCGTGCTGGCCGGCACGACCAGTCGTCACCTCGTATTCACTAGGACGAAAGAGAGGCCCGTGGCGTCGTCAGCGAGCAGTCGGAGATTGTCAGCCTTCGTAAGGAACCAGATCGTTGCCCGTTCCCGGGGCTGTACTGTTGGACCGTCGACCGCACCGGAAACGAGTCCAGTGAATCTTCAGGCGCTACTGATTGACGACGACATCGAACTCGCCGAGGCAACCCGCGAGGTCTGCGGGCTGTATTCGATCGACTGCGACGTCGTGCACGACGGGACGGAAGGACTGCGGCGTGCCGCCGAGCGGCGCTACGACGTTGTGGTGCTCGACGTCATGCTCCCCGGCCTCGATGGCTTCTCGGTGCTTACCGAACTCCGCAAGACGAGCGGTGTTCCCGTGATCATGCTCACGGCCAGAGGGGCGGGAGAAGATCGCGTGCGAGGACTCGAACTGGGTGCTGACGACTACCTGCCAAAACCGTTCCATGGGCGCGAGCTCGTTACACGAATACGTGCCGTCGCCAGACGAGCAACGGCGCGACCAGAGTCGCCAGGACGCCTGGCCGTCGGCGCGATCGCGATCGACCCTAGCGCCCGCGCTGTATACCGACATGACGAAGAGATCGCGATGACGACGCTCGAATTCGATGTCCTTCACCAGCTGATGAAATCCGCCGGTGCCGCGGTGACGCGCGATGATTTCGCCCGACACCTGTATGGCCGTGAAGCTTCCGCTTTCGACCGCTCCATCGACAATCACGTGATGAACCTGCGCGACAAACTCGGCCGCGACGCCATCGTCACGGTGCGCGGGGTCGGCTACATGCTTCCACTGGTCTCCGGGAACGACGGATGACACGCCCGTTGTTCTGGCGCACCTTGGTGGCCATCGCGGCTGTAGCCTGGCTTAGCGTCGTCGGTGCGATGTTCCTCTGGACCTATCTCGCCCCGCAGACTGGCACGACCCTACGGGAAGTCATCCAGGCGTCGCGAGAGCTGGAACTCGCATACAGGCGTTTCGGAGTCGATGAAGCACGCCAGGCGCAGGATGATTTCCAGAGCCAGTTCGGCACACGCCCCTATCTGGTGGATGCCCTCGGGCGCGACTTACTCGATGGCGAGACCCGGGCAAACCTCGTGACGCCACAGCGCGACGGCTCCACAGTCGCGCTCGCTGATGCCGGCGCCGACGGACGCCAGGCAGGTGTACGCGTAGGCTTTGAGGCCGGCACGATCGAAGGACGGTTCCACGGGCGATGGCCTCGTCAGGTCGCCTATGGCGCGCTGCTCGCGCTGCCCCTCATCGTGATGTTCAGCTGGCCGCTGGCGCGCCGACTCACCGCTCCTGTCGCACAACTCGAGCGGGTCGTCGAACGATTTGGTACCGGCGACTTCGGCGCTCGCGCGACCCCAACCGGAGACGATGAGGTTGGAAGACTGAGCTCGGCTTTCAATGAAATGGCCGATCAAGTGCAGACCGTGCTCACGAAGCACCGCCAGCTGCTGTTTGACGTGTCGCATGAACTCCGCACGCCACTGGCCCGACTCCTGCTCTATGTGGAACTCCTCGAGTCCGAAGGCGCGTCGGTGGATCGCATGAACCGAGAGATCGATCGCCTGGACCAACTGCTCGAGCAGATCTTGGCCCTCGCGCGCGTGGAAACCCCGGAGGCAATCGCCGCGCGTATACCGACCCGTCTCGATGAGCTCGTTGAGGACGTAGTCGACGCCTGCGAGGTCGAAGCGAACGCTGCAGGGTGTCGCCTGGCGCTCAACACAAGCGCACCGGCGGTGGTGCAGTCCACACCGGATCTTCTGCGCAGCGCCATCGAGAACATCATCCGCAACGCGATCGACCACGCGCCCCCAGACACGGTGGTCGATATTGACCTAGCGATCACCGCAGACACGGCCCGTGTGCAGGTGCGTGATCACGGCCCTGGCGCGTCGGAGCCCGACCTTCAGCGATTGTTCGAACCCTTCTTCCGCGGCGAACCGTCACGTCCCGGAAGTCACGGCCTCGGCCTGGCCATCTCACAGGGCGCCGTGGCATCGCATCAGGGAACCATCGCTGCGGCCAATGCTCAGCCGGGCCTACGCGTGACCGTGTCCTTGCCGGTCTCGGCGGCGACGCCGCGCGACGAGCGCATTGCCGACTAGCCCTTTACCGAGACAGACGAACTCGGATGCGCCGCTGACGACTCCACGGAACTCGCGGCGTCTCAACTTCCTGAACACAAACAACCACCCGCTGCCCGCACTCGGTGCGAGCACACGCAGTTCAGGAGACGTGAGATGCCTCGCAGAGCAAGAGCAGTCCTTCTTGGTCTAACCATGTCGTTGGCGGCATGCGCGGACGACCAGCCGACACTCACTGTGGTCGACACATTCACCGGGCAACTGAGCTCCGGAAGCGTCAGCGCCCACAGCTTCTTCGCGTCGAGCGATGGTGATGTGGTGGTCGGCTTCGACACCCTGAGCGGTTCGGGCATCACCATCGGCGCCTACTTCGGGACGCCGGACGGCGACGGATGCGTCGAGCAAGCCTCCTACGCACCGGTGACCGAGGCCAGCGAATTGGTCCTGTCAATCGGAGAGCCTGGTGACTACTGCGTGGCTCTGTACGACATCGGGCTCCTGGGCACCGTGACAATCGACTACGAGATCACGGTCGTTCATCCGTAGCTCTTTCCAACCCCTGCCATGGTTACGCACCTGTCGTGCCGATCGTGCTCATGAGCATCGCCCCTTTGGAGGAGGGCGCGCTCCTCGCCGCGTGGACACATAACGCCGACGTCATGAAGGCGCAAGCCGGCTACATCGCCACCAAAACGCGCCCATCCCGCACGACAGACAAGATTCTCAGGCAAGTCTCGGCCAGGAGTGCGACATTCGCGTCAAACACTCTAGGGAGGATACGGAGGCCGAATCGCGATGAGAATCGACTTGTGGCTGGATGAACTGCGGATGGACGCCCGGGCAGCCCTGCGTGCTCTACGGGCTTCTCGCGCGCAAAGCCTCGTGATCATCGTTTATCTGACGCTGGGTATCGGCGGCACCGGAGCGGTTCTCAGCCTGTATTCCGCCCTGATGCTGCGTCAGCCGCCGGTGACCGAGCCGGATCGGCTCGTAACGATCTGGCGTTCTTGGCACACGGACGCCGGCCGCGCTGTGTTCGACCCACTCTCGTGGTCCGACTACTCCGAAATCGCCTCACGCGCGCGCAGCCTGAGCGGCGTGGCTGGGTATGTCTTCGGCGGTGAGACCTCGATCCAGATCGACGACCACGCAACGCGAGTGGCCAGTGGCCTGGTGACGGCGAACTACTTTGACGTACTCGGCATTACGGCCTCGGCTGGGCGCTTCCTGACGAGTACGGAAACAGACCCACGGGAGGCGCCGGCATTCATGGCGGTGGTTAGCCATCGCCTGGCGCACGAGCGGTTCCGGTCAGGCGCCGCTGCCCTTGGGCAGATCGTCCATCTTCGCGGGAATGACTACACAGTTGTCGGAGTCGCTCCGCCAGCCTTCCTCGGCACCGTCATCGACGCCGGACCCGTCGATCTATGGCTGCCAATTTCTCGGGTCGACGACGTGTTCGTAGGCTGGGGCCGAATCGTCGGCTCATCTTTCGATGGAAACACTGGCCTGTCAGTGTATAACGTGGCACGTATCGCAGACGGCAGCACCCGCGCGACCGTTCAGGCCGAGCTCGACGCACTTACGCTCGATCTAGCTCCCGACCCAGCCGGGAACGAGGCAGCACCCAAACTCGCCGCATCTCACGAGGTCCGCAGGCACCCTCGCGACAGCGAACAGTTCGTCGCCTCGGCACGGTTCGCGGGCGCGATCGCAACCCTCGTGCTGGTGGTCGCTGTGGTCAACGTCGCGAGCCTCTACCTGGGTAGCACGCTTCGACGTGGGCGCGAGGCCGGCGTCCGAATGGCAATCGGCAGTCCATCGCGTCGATTCGTGCAGCAATCGTTCGCGGAGGCATTCATCCTGTCCACCGCAGGCGCGATCGGCGCCCTGGCGATGCTCTGGGGCGGGGGCCGATTCCTGATTCGGCTCGCCCCGTACTGGCCTGCCGGCACCTGGGGCGACGAACGCAGCGTGTTCGACGCCGCGCCAGATTCGACCGTCTTCCTGGCCGTTCTGGCAATCTGTCTGCTCGTCGTTCCCGCAATCGCCGTGGGAGCCGCCAGGGCAGCGGTCCGCGCAAGCCCCCTAACCGCTCTCAAAGGTGGCAGGCAGAGTCGGCCCAATCGGCGCACCGCGCGTGCGCTGGCAGTGCTTCAGCTCGCCCTCACCGTGGTGCTGGCCGGAGGCGCCGGGCTGCTCGTCCGTTCCTGGCACGGCCTCGCGACGGCTGATCCGGGTTTCGCCCCGGAGAACCTCATCGTCGCGGACATCTTCCTGGATGACACGTTGCCGTCCGATGCGGACGCCGCGGCGACCCTGCGCGAGATGACCACACGCCTCCAGGCATTCCCGGAGATCGAAATCGCAGCCCACGCGGCGCGAGCGCCAGGCGGGGCGTTCACAACGGCCTCCCTCAGTCACGCCGGCGGAGCGCCGATCAGCGCACTCGTCAACGTGGCAACCCCCGGATTCTTGGACGCTACCGGGATGAGACTCTTGTCCGGCACAGGTCTCACCGGCGCGGCGGGCGATATCTTGATCAACCAGACGCTCGCCGACGCGCTCGCGGGTGCCGGTGACTTGATCGGCTCACATATTGGCGTCGAGCGCGGTGAGCCGTTTCAAGGAACATTCGACGCCCAGATCGTCGGCATCGTCGGCGACACCATCGACGTCGCTCCTGGACGGGATCCCGAACCCGCGATTCTCGTCCCCTACTCCAGCTATCCGGGTTTCCTTGAGGTCGTTCCGCGGCCAACGCTGCTGATCAAGACCAAGGCTTCACCGACCGATCTCGCTTTCCGCAACGTACGGGAAGTCGTTGAGGCGGAGAGTGCTCGTGTCTTCGCGCTCATGACGGGGAAGCAGTGGCTTCGCTGGTACTTCGCGCGCGAAGAACGTCTCGCGCTGTACGGACTCGCGTTCGCCGGAATCGCGGCCGCACTCGCACTACTCGGTGTGTACGCCACGCTGAGCCGGCACTGGCGCGCGCGGCGGGCTGAGATCGGCGTTCGTGTCGCCGTCGGAGCCAGTCCGCAGCGAATCTTGGCGCTTGTGATCTCAGATGCCGGCCGACTTGCGGTCGCCGGGCTGACGCTCGGCGGAGTGGCCGCGCTGTTTGCGTTCCGTGGCATCAGCGCGTGGATCCACGACATCCCCGCGTCCGATCCCGTAACAATCGCAAGCGTCACCGCGCTAGTTCTGGGCTCGGTCCTCGCCATCTCGATACTCCCAGCCTGGCGCGCAAGCCGCGAAGATCCGCTCGACGCGATTCGGCGGGATTGACGCGAGTACGGGATACGTCCGTGTAGCGCAAGCGCTAACGGCTCCAACCAGCCTCCAATCGAGACCAGTTCCCTGTCTTCGATTCCCGTCCAATGTAATCGAACGGGTCGAACGTACCGTGGCGGCGCTATATCCGATCTCCCGATCAACCGAGGTCTGCCGATGCTCCACCACGCACTACCCGCATTACTTGCCACGCTCGCAACGAGCGTACTTTTCCCCGTCGCTCTGACGTCGTCCGGAGCGCAGCAGTCGGATGAACTCGCCGCGCTGGAGTCTGCCGTTGCTGCCGCGATTCATGCGTACGAGAGCGCCGACCCCGAAGCGGTGGCTGCTTTCTACGCCGAGGACGCCACGATTCTGAGCCTCCAGGGCATCGTGCCTCCCGAAGCGATTCTCAACGCCCTCCAGTTTCATTTTCAGCTGCTCGTGCGACAGAGCTTCACGTTCGAGGACCACGGCACGCGCATGGTGGGTCCACGACACGGGATCAGCTGGTTCCTGGGCACGACCGCCGGAGAGGACGACCAGGGCAACGTGATTTTCAGCGGTACGGTTCAGGTGTCAACGGTTTGGAGACTCGATGACGGGAACTGGCGAGTCGTGTTTGCCCAGGAGGCCTTCTATCCCCCCGACTGAAGCCAGCAGGCGACCGCCACGCTCGCTACGCACGCAGCGAGGGTTGCAGCGCTGGCCAGCGCCGGGTGTGCCCACAGCGGCATGACGGGAGCATCGGTCGCCACCGGCGAATTCGCGATGGCGGAAGCAGTGGGAACCAGCGATTTGCCGTGCAGGAAATATCCCTCGCCACGCACCGTCTCAATCAAGGCCCGGGAATCTGCCTCGTCGAGTACCCGCCGAAGCTGTCCGATTGCTCGGGAGACAAGGTCCGCCGACGCCCCCGACGGACCCCAAACCTCGGCGATGAGCTTGTCGTGACCAACAATCCGGTCGCGGTGACGGACCAGGCAAAGGAGGACGGCCATAACCTTGGGCTCGAGCCGCACGTCACGATCCGGGGTCTGGATCCGATTGAGCGGCGGAAAGACTCGACAATCCCCGATCTTGAAACCATTCTCGACATCGGGCTCGTTGATCCGATTCACCGCATCCTCCAGGGTGGTCTGGGTCGTCTCCTTCCCACTCAGGGTACGGTGGATTCCGCCTCCCCAGGAAGCACCAGCCGGTAGACGCGGATCTTGTTGACGCCGAACTCGTCCTCGTACAGCGCGATCATGCGGCCGTTGTTGAAGGACGGGGCGATCATCCGGGTGTCGTGGGGCATTTCGAGCGCGCCGAGGTACTCGCCGTCGCGGTTGAACGCCTCGTAGATGAGTTGAGGCGTCCAGCATTGATTGCCGAAGTCGCTCGGGTCGGCCGTCAGCGGGTCCTCCATGCAGTCAACGCCCTTCTGACCGAGGCCCTCACGCATCGTCCAGATGCGGCCCGACGGCTCGATGATAAAGCCGACGATCCAGGGTTTTGTCGCCGGGATTCCCTCCCCGTCCCATTCGAAGTCGGGGATCTGACGTCGCATCTGCGCGACCATGGCATCGCGTCGGTAGTCGGCCTCCTCCGCTTGTACCGGCACCGGTTCGACGACGCGCTCCACTGCTATCTCCGAGCCATCGGCAGCGACGATATGGAATCGGTAGTGGTCGGGATGTGACCACAGGAAGGAGCCGTCCGGATGCGCGCTCACGGCCGGCTGCATGGCCGACCACGGCGTGGGCTGTTGGATCGTGCGACCCCCGAACGTGATCGTGAACGTCGCAGGAGCCTCAACCATTTTCGGCGCGAACCACGGATCGCGCACCACGCCGTCGCTGTCGAATGCAACCATGCCCACCTCGGCGTCCCAGAAATTGGTGGATTCTTCCGGCATCCGCTGGGCCATCACGCGGACGTGGTCGTCGGCAACGCGCACGTTGAACGACGTCATGAAGGCGCGCTCGTCCGAGCCCGCTTCGCGCGTGCGCCACTCTTCGATGAAGTCACCGTCCGGCGAGAAGAACGCGGTTCGGACAACCGAGCCATTGCCACTCGTCACGGCGAGCCGCCCGTCCGAAGTCACCCCTAGACTGCCAGGGTTCTCAAGCTCGCCCGGCCCCTGTCCCGGAGCACCGACATCGCGCCGATGCTGCCCGTCCATTCCATAGACGCGAACGATTCCGTCTTGCCGTTCCAGCGCGTAGATCTCGTCTCCGTTCATCAAGAGCGGGAATGGCCTTCCGAGCATGTAACGGTCGTCGCCTTCGTCGACGCCGATCTCGAGTTCCAGCGCGAGCGTCGCGTTGCCGCCCCACTTGGATCCGGAGATGTTCCGGACAACGTCAATGCCGTCCTCGGACGTGCGCTCGACCACGAGTTGGTTCGCATTGGATAGGGTCGGGCCTTCTTCTGAACCACCGCAGGCCGCAACCAGCAGCGCGGCTGCGACGGCGACCCCACGGACCAAACCTCGCGCAGTTCGATTCAAGCGCATGCCGCAGCCTCCGTTGTGTTGCCTAGCTCTCAATCTTGTCGCCCGGAAGCAGAATTCGGTAGACGCGCACCTTGCCAACGCCGAAGTCGTCCTCATACCCCGCCACCATGTGGGTGCCGTTGATCAGGGGGCCAAGCAGCACGAGTCCGTGCGGGCGTTCCAGCGAACCGAGAAACTCGCCGTCGCTGTTGAAGACGTCGAGCAACGACTCGGTCTCCCAGCAACGCACGGGCCGTTCACCCTGCTCCAGTGCGAGCGGATCCTCGTCACACGGCTCCACCCGTCGCGCCACACCCTCGCGCGAGACCCAGATCCGGCCAGTCGGATCCGCGATGATGCTGCGCAGCCACGGCTTGAAGTCAGGTGTTCCGGAGCCGTCCCAGTCGAAGTCCGGTGTGCGTTGTCGCATGGTCGCTACCATGCTCCGACGCTGGTATTCGGCCTCACCCGGATCCACGGCAATCTGTTCCGCCACGCGCTCAACCGCTAGCTGAGTGCCGTCCGGGCGCTCAATCTGGAAGCGGTACGCATCGGCGTGCGACCAGATCATGGATCCGTCATATGCGCCAGCGGCGACCATCCGCGGCGTCCACGGCACCGGCAGTTGCCGAGTGAAGTCCCGACCTTGAGCGCTGAAAGTAAAGCTCATGGTCTCCGGTACGAAGCTCGACTGGGGAGCGAACCACGGTTCGCCGATGTAGCCGTCACCGTCGAACCGCACGAATCCCGTCTCGCGGTCCGTGGCGTCGAGGCTATCCGCTTCGGGCATCCGCATCACCCGAGTCAACACGGAATCATCGAGCGGAACTGGATTGACGGGCACGATATAGGTCCTGTCGCCAGGATTACCCTGAGTTCTCCACTCGTGGAGGAATTCCCCGTCTGGCGTGTAGAAGGCTGTGCGGACCGAGTTGCCCGATCCCATCGTGATGGCCAGCTGCCCGCTGGTGTTCATCGTCATCTGGGCCCCGCGGCTGAACTCTCCTGGCCCCTCGCCGAGACTCCCGAAATCCCGGCGATGCTCGCCGTCGCGCCCGTAGACGCGGACCATGCCGTCGCCGCCCTCCATGACAAAGATCTCTTCGTCCGTGATCCAGAACGGATACGGATTGCCGAACATGTAGCGCTCGTCGCCTTCGTCGATACCGATCTCGAGCTCAACGGCGAGAGTGGCGTTACCTCCCCACTTGGATCCGGACAGGTTGCGCACAACCTCGACGCCATCCTCCACGGTTCGCTCGACCTGCAACTCGCCAGCGAGCGAATCCTCAGGCAGTGGCGCTTCCTGTGAGGAGCAACCTGCGGTGACGGCAAGAGTGACTACGGCAAGGCCCGACCAGACGTTCTGCGCAGAACTATGACGCACGCGTACCTCCTCGGGGAACGAGTTCATCCATACGAACCGCCACGCGGAGTCGTTTACGAAGAGTCCAGGAAGCTCCGCAGCGCTAGCGGCGTGTGCCTCCGACGAACGATGCGGAGGGTTCGGCGACGGAAGAAGCGGCCGTTCGCCCTGGATTCGCGCTCAGGAAGTCGCCGGCGAGCTTGTAGCCAACGGAGTAGCCGGCCCAGCGCGGCGGATTCCCGGTGCCGAAGAACCATGCGTTGTGGTTGTAGTCGGTGTTGAAGTAATTCTCGGCGGCGCGCTGGGACCACAGCTCGAGCTCTGAGCCCGTGAGAGCGACGGCCCAGATGGCATCCGGGGTTGCGAGGAGTTCGCGGGAAAACTGATCCGCAAGGCCTTCCAGCACCAGGGCATCAAGTAAGTGGTCAGGGAACCCGACAGCTCGGATGCGGGCAACGTGGTGCAGTTCGTGAGCCAGGAGCGGCGGGAACTCGGCTTCGAGGGTCGCCTGCCAGAGCGAGCTACCGGTGTTGAAGACCATGCGAACAGTGCCGGCATCGGCACGCCCCCCGAACCCCAGCTCTGGGATCACGGTATCCGTGCCCGTCGCCACCACGACGGTGACTCGTTCCAGCGAGACTTGGGCTGCGGCCGTGGCGAGAGTCTCGCGGACCAGGCGCTCAACATCGCCGCGCCCGTCACCGAGACGCCCGGAGTCCTGAAAGACGAGCGTGCTGCTCCCCTGGAGACTCACGGAGTCCGAGAGATCCATGCCCGGCTCGGTCGGAGACCCACCGCCGCACGCGCTCACCGCCACGCTTAGCGCGAGAATCGCGGCGCTAGCCCTTCGACCGCTTCCTTGCGAAATCATGTTCTGTGCTCCCCGGGGACCACTCTCCAGTTGGTCGCCGGCGCTCATGTGGTTTCACGAAAGACAGTCTGGTCGCTACTATCCTCGCACCACTCCTTGTTCCCCGGCCCCTCGCAGGCCGCAGTCGGGCCCGCTGAAATGCAATCGTCGGAGAACACCGAAACTGCCGGCACCACGCCCAGGAGCCCATGGGGCGGAGCCGTGCGGCTCGGGCTCAGCCTCGCTTTCGTTGGCGCGATCGTCTGGTGGGCCGACCCCAGCGAGGTCTGGAGCCTCCTACGGGACGCGTCGATCATCGGGGTGGGCGCCGTGATTGCGCTGCACATGCTGGACCGCGTGCTCATGGCCTACAAGTGGTGGCGCCTGCTGCGGGTGCGCGATTTCGATGTGAAGTTTGGCGACGCGGTTCGAGGCTATTTCCTCGGTTCGTTCATCGGCGCCGTAATTCCGTTTACGGGCGGCGCCGATCTCGCCCGGATCGCGGCAGTCCGAGGCAAAGGAGCGAACACGGAAGCGCTCATTGCTTCGGTCGCACTCGAGCGCGCCCTGGGCGCCGTCTCGCACCTCGTGTTCTGCGTGGGCGCCGTGGCGATGCTTGTGGCCTGGCGAATCGACATGGAAGTGTCGGCTACGGCGCTCGCCGGCGCAGCGATCGGTGCCCTTGTCCTCCTCACCGCGCTGCTGCCGCTCTCGTTCGCAGTCGCCGAGCGATTCGCTGCCCGCCCCGAGTCAGAGGGGCTAGCCGGCAGACTCGTGCGACTCGCCGGTGACTACGCCGCCTGGCGAGCTCATCCACGCGAGCTCTGGATCTTCCTCGCGCTCACTTTCGTCGAGGGCTTCTATCCGATTCTGGGCTACTGGATCGCAGCTCAGGCGCTCGGACTCGACGTGACGCTCGTTCAGACGGCGATCGCGGTGCCCCTGGCCTTCCTCGTCGCACGGCTTCCCATCCCGACCTTCAGCATGGGTCCGGAACAGCTCGGCTTCTTTTGGGTGGCGACAAGGCTCGGGATCCCCGAGGCGGCGGCCACTGCGATCACCGTACTGTTTCTAGGCACGATATTGATCGCCTTCACGCCCGGTGCGCTGGCGTGGATGAACTCGAGGCGCGACTAGGCGACTACTCGCCGCCCTCACCTTCGGCAGCCTCGGCGGTGTTCATGTGGCGCACGTAGTGTTCCACCTGCAACACGTTCTCGGACATCTCGATGATGTCGAGCAGCTTGCCGAACGTGGCCTCTTCCTCGACCTGCTCGTCCACGAACCACAGCAGAAACTGATAGGTGGAGTGGTCCTTGGCGGTGAGCGCCTCGTCCACCAGCTCGTGGATCGCCTGCGTCACGCTTTGCTCCTGCGCCAGGGATGCCTCCACAATTTCCTTGGCGCCACAGAAGTCGGCCTGCGGGCATTCGATCGCCGGAATCGACGGGCTGCGGCCCACATCGAGGAGGTACTGCACGAGCTTCATAGCGTGCTCGCGCTCCTCGTCGGCCTGGCGATAGAAGAACGCCGCGAGTGACTCGAGGCTCTTGCCGTCGAGATGCGTGGCCATCGCCAGATAGTTCTGAGCAGCCTGGAATTCGCGCCGCACCTGATCGTTCAGGGCTGTGGTCATGGTGTCGTTGATCATCGCCATTGTCTTCTCGTGCGTTTTCGTGAGCCTGCTGTTTGTAGCGTACCCCCCGAGTTTGCTACATCGAGACCTACCCTGCGCGCCCCAGCCCGGCTATCCTTTGCGCATCGAATTCTGGCTGACCGCTTCCGAGTCATTGCCACTCCCCTTCGCTTTTCTGCCGAGGATGGATATGCGCTCCCTACGTCCGCTTCCCCTTTGTGCGTTCGCACTGCTCTTCGTGATTGGCGCCTGCGCCGCCGAGACCCCCGAACCCGCTGCAGAAGCTCCGGCTGCTGAGCCTGCGGAAGTCGAGGAGATGGCCACGATCGACCCGGCCATCCTCGATCATCCGGCGCGTAGCGATGACAACCGCTACCGCGACGAAGGCTTCAAGCCAGTCGAGGTTTACGAGTTCTTCGGCATCGAGGAAGGCATGCACGTTGCTGACCTCATGCCGGGCGGTGGCTACAACACCGCGTTGGTCGCGCAGATCGTCGGCGAGACGGGTCGCGTGAGCGCTGTCATCCGGGCGGTCCCGGGCGGCGAAGCCGAGCGCAATGCCCAGCGACTCGCGGGCTTCGAAGAAGCGATGGCGCCGTTTGGTTTCACGAACATCGATACCGCGGGTGACCTCAGCGGGATGGCCGACGGTTCGGTCGATCTGCTGCTGACGGTTCGCAGCTACCACGACCTCGGGCTCGCAGCTGATCGCGTTGCAGCACTACCTGAGTTCCTCCGCATCCTGAAGCCAGGCGGCACGTTCGCGGTGATCGATGCCTACACCAACAAGACCGATGAGCGCGACGAGTCGGTACACCGGATCAACGACGACCTCACCCGCGCCGAGATCACCGGCGGCGGCTTCGAGTTCGTCGAGGCTTCGGATCTTCTCGTAAACGCCGACGACACCTTCGACTTCGACGGTCGCGAGCGCGCTGGCATGCGCGGAGCCACCGAAGATGCACCGATCCATCGATACTTCACCTATCGCTTTGTCCACAAATACCGGAAGCCGTTGCAGTAGCGGCTTACTCGGCCGGTCACCGTGCTACTGCATCCCCTGAGGAGAACATCTTGAAAGAACAACTTCGCTTGATCGCCCTGGGCGCCACCTTCGCGGTGGCCCTCGTGGCTGTCGGCTGCGGCGCCGCCGAAGAAGAGGCTCCGGCCGAAGCTCCGGCGCCGGCGGAAGAGCCCGCAGAAGAGCCGATGGACGTCCTTGCCGATCCGACGCGGCCGGCCGCTGAGCTCGAACAGGACGCCGACCGCAAGGCCCTCGACGTATACGAGTTCCTTGGCGTGCAAGACGGCATGACCGTCGCTGACGTCTGGGCTTCGGGTGGCTACAACACTCACCTGCTCTCGCGCGTCAACGCCGGTGGCCAGGTCTACGCCATCCTGGGCTTCTACGCCGAAGGCAACTTCGCGTCCAAGGACGCCCTGGCGCAGCGCATCGTCGACGCGTCACTCGACAACGTTGAAATGGTCGATGGGATCACTGATGTTCCGGCCGATTCCGTCGACGTTTCGATCGCGATCCGCAACTTCCACGACGCGGACGACTACGGCGACGGCCGCGAGGCCACGGTTCAGCAACTCTTCGCGATCACGAAGCCCGGTGGCATCGTAGGTGTCGTGGACGTGGCCACTCCGCATGAGGGCTGGCACGAAGAGACGCACCGTCTCGCCGAGCAGGCCGTCATCGACAACTTCACGGCCGGCGGCTTCGTGCTCCTCGAGAGCTCGGACATGCTGCGCAACCCGGACGACGACGCTTCGACGAGCGGGTTCGAGCCGGAGTTTGGCGGACGCTATAAGGCCGACCGCTATCTCCTGAAGTTCCAGAAGCCGGAAGCCTCCGACAGCTAGGCTGCCGCTTCGACTTCCTCGCTGTCCGCGTCGGCGTTCTCGGGCTCGGGAACGCCGGCGTGGAGGCGGAGAAGAATCTCGCCGTAGGCCCGCAGGTCACCGCTACCTGCCTTGCCGTCGAGCACTTCGTGCAGACGCGTTGCCACGGTTTCGAGATTAACCTGCTCGCCATCATCGATGACGACGAGTTTCCCCTTAGGAGATGCTCCCGCACCGAGACGCGCCAGCTTCGCGGGTGTTAGCAGGTACGCCAAGGTCTGTGGGTGGGCCCGGAAGGCACCGAGCCGTTCACGCGGATCGCCATAGCTGCGGCGGCCGTTGTGAAAAGTTGCGGCGGACGGCGGCGAAAAATCGCTGTAGGCGTCACTCACCATATCGGCGAGATGATCCCCACGCCGATTCGATACCAGCAAGCGCGCAACCTGGTAGGCGCGGCGGCGATCGACCTTCGCGGTAATACCGTAGCGCGACGCCTCGGCCTGAGCCTGTGCGACGACTTCGTTCGTCTTCGCCTTCCAGGGACTGAAGGGCGAATGGGCTCGCCGGAAGTGCGTCAACTGGTCGAAACCGTGGAATGTGACGCCGCGAATCAGCGCGGAAATCAGGTCACTCAACATCGTCGTGCTCCTGGAACAAGCAGTGGCCGCTCACCGGGGCCGGAGTATATGGCCTGATCCGCCAGCCTGCAGCGTCTGCGCGCTGCGGCGACTGGCGTAGCACCACGGCCCGGACTAGCCTCGCTGACGTATGCATGAATCCCAACTACCGAGCGTCGACGACGTGCGGCAGGCGCAGAATCGAATCGCGCCGCACCTGCACCGCACCCCGTTGGCGCATTCCCGAACTCTAAGCGCGATCTCCGGAGTGGAGGTGTGGCTCAAGTGCGAGAACCTGCAGCGCACCGGTTGTTTCAAACCACGCGGTGGGATCAACCGTCTCGCGACGCTTTCTGCGGAGCAGCAAGCCGCCGGGGTCATCACGATCTCGGCGGGCAACAACGCGCAGGGCATTGCCTTCGCGGCGCGGGCATTGGGAATCAACGCCACTCTCGTGATGCCGGAAGGCGCGCCTGCTTCGAAGGTAGCGGCCACGCGGGGCTATGGCGCAGAGGTCGTGCTTCACGGAGACGTTAACGCGGCGTTCGGAAAGCTTGAAGAGCTTCAGGCGGAGCGCGGGCTCACGATGATCCACCCGTTCGACGACCCGATGCTCATCGCCGGCCACGGCACGGTCGGGCTGGAAATCGTCGAGGATCTGGCGGACGTCGACGCGGTCGTCTGCGGCATCGGTGGTGGCGGGCTGTCAGGAGGTCTCGGAGTAGCGCTCAGCGAGAGTTCGGTCCGGGTGTTCGGCGCGGAACCGGAAGGTGCCCCCACGATGACCCGTGCGTTGGCGGCGGGAGAGGCCGTCCGACTCGACACCGTCGAAACAATCGCCGAAGGCCTGGCGCCGCCATTCGTGGGCGATCTCAACCTGCTCGCCGCGCAGAGGCACGTCGAGTCCGTGGCGATGGTCACGGATGACCAGATTCGCGAGGCGATGCGACTGCTGCTCGAGCGCACCAAATACGTAGTGGAGCCGTCAGGCGCGGCAGCGCTCGCCGGTTTACTCGGTGGTGCCTTCCCCGTCGCGGGAGCCAACCGGGTCGTGGTCGTCGTATCCGGCGGCAACGTGGATCTGCACCGCCTGGGCGAACTCCTTGGCTGAACGCTCGCGGACGTATCGCTCTGCGCTGATCGGTGCAACCAGCGCCGTCATCCTTCTGGCGCCCAGCTCTGCGGCGGGGCAAGAGCCGCAGGTCGAAGAGGTTGTCACCGTAACCGCAACCCGCCAGCCGTTCGCCATTTCCGATATCGCGGCCCCTGCTGCCGTAATTCCGGGTTCAACCCTGCGTCGCCATTCGCTCACGGGCATCGACGAAGCGCTCGTTTGGCAGTCAAGCTTCTCGCTGCTCCGTCGAACGCCTGCCAGGGCCGCACATCCAACCACGCAGGGGCTCAACCTCCGCGGTGTGGCGCCGAGCGGTACGAGTCGCGCCCTCGTGCTCGTGGACGGGATTCCGTTGACCGACGCTCTCGGCGGCTGGGTCACCTGGTCGAAAGTGCCACCGCTGCTGATCGAAAGCGCAGAGTCGGTTCCGGGTGGCGCCTCGTCGACGTTCGGCAATCAGGCGCTCGCGGGTGCGTTGCAGTTCCGGACACGGCAGCCGCCTCTCAACTTCGAGGCCGCCGGCACTGCCGCGCTCGGCGAACTCGGCACCCAACGCGCGGGATTCGTGACGGGTGGCGCAGGCGGAGATATCAAGCTCCTGGCCGCTGTCGACATCTTCCATACCTCGGGGTACGTCGCCACAGCACCCGAAGACGCCGGAAGCATCGACACCAACGTGGGGAGTCGTCACGCCACGGGCGCGCTCCGCGCGACGCTAGGCGGCGCGACCCTGGGCCTGGACTACACCGATGAGGCACGGCGCAATGGCACACCCGCGCGAGTGAACTCCACCGAAGCCTGGGGGGTGCACGGCCGCTGGTCATTTGGCGCGCCGACCTCCGGCGGTCAACTGACGGGCGCGTACCGCGACCAGAGGTTCGACAGTGTCTTCTCGAGCGTGGCCGCGGATCGCGAGTCGGAGACCCCCGTCCTCGATCAACGGGTCGACTCGACCGACGTCGTCCTTGCCGGGAACTGGTGGCGAGCGACGTCGAGCGGGCTCAATCTGGGAGCCGGCGCGGACTGGCGGCGTGTGGAAGGCACGAGTGAGGAGCAGGTGCTCCTTGCCGGATTCACACGTACACCCGGAGGAGGGCAGCGGGTCGGCGGCGGCTACGCGGCGGCACAGTGGATTGGCGGGGACGTCGCGCTGGAGGGCGCCCTACGTGTAGACGGCTGGACGAACGAACCCAACGACGACACGGATCCGCGTTCGCTCACGGAGGTCTCTCCGCGGGCCGGCATCGTGTGGCACGCGGCGCCCGACTGGACGCTCAGGGCATCAGCCTACCGCTCCTTCCGGGCTCCGACGCTCAACGAGTTATATCGGCAGTTCCGGGTCGGCAACGTCGTCACGCGGGCCAACGCCTCACTCACGCAGGAGCGTCTGCGAGGCGTCGAGGCAGGCGCGGAGTTCGACAGCCAGCTCGGCTCGGCCTCAATCACGGTGCGTGGCCACGCCTACCTCAATCAGCTCGAGGATGCCGTGATCAACGCCACGATCGGCAGTGCCGGAAGCCTGGTGCTACGGCAGCGCGCCAATCTGGGCGAAGCCACGGTGCGCGGCGTCGAGCTCGGCGTTGGCCTCGGCTGGTCTGAGTTCGCCATCAAGGGCAACGCTACCTTCATCGACAGCCGGATCGACGCCGACGTCCCCGGCGGTCCGGTCTCCACCGTTGGGAACCGTCTACCTCAGGTGCCGAACTACCGCGCGACCATCGCTGGCATCTGGCAGGGCCAGAGCTGGTCCGCTGATCTGGCGGTGCATGCCACCGGTGAACAGTTCGAGGACGACCGCAACGAGATCGCGCTGGCCTCGGGCATCACCTTGGACGCAGGTGTGCGATGGGCCCTCCGGCCCGGGTGGGAGGTGGCGCTCACGGCCCAGAATGTGCTGAACCGACGAGTAGAGGTCGCCCGCACGTCCGTTCTCGCGCTGGGGCCGCCCCGGACACTGGCGCTCCAACTCGCCTGGGAAACCGGGGCACGCTAGCCGGCCGCAGGCCGATCGCTGCACGACCACTGACCGGGACCTCGCGACCACCCACCGGATGGCGTCACCACCCATCGGGAGCCGGCTTGTGGTGCCAACGGGCTGACGCTACTTTGCCCCCATGAATAACAACGCGGTGGTGCGGACTCAGAAACTGGTTAAGGAGTTCGACGGCGTGCGCGCCGTGAAGGAACTCGACCTCGTGATCCCCGCGGGCAGTATCTTCGGCCTTCTCGGACCCAACGGTTCGGGCAAGACCACGACGATCCGAACGTGCCTGGGCGTCTACATCCCCGATAGCGGCTCCATCGAGTTGCTCGGTAACAGCGACCCCCTCGCCGTACGTGACCGCGTCGGATATCTCCCCGAGGAACGCGGCCTGTATCCCAAGATGCAGGTTCAAGAACAGCTCGCCTTTCTGGCGAGTATTCGCGGCATGAGCCATCGCGAGGCCAACGGCCGCGCGGCCTACTGGCTCGACCGTCTGGGACTGGCCGATCGCGCCAAGTCCGCGACCGAGGAATTCTCGAAGGGCATGCAGCAGAAGGTGCAGTTCGCGGCGTCCGTGATCCACGAGCCGGAGGTGGTCGTCCTTGACGAACCGTTCACCGGGTTGGATCCGGTGAACACGCGCCTGCTGAAGGAACTAATCCTGGAGCTTCGTGACAACGGCTGCACGGTCATCCTGTCGACCCACCGAATGGAACAGGTCGAGGCCATGTGCGAAGAGATCGCGCTGATCCATCAGGGCGAACTGGTACTCCGCGGGGGCGTCCAGGAGGTTCGGGCGCAGTCCGGAAGCAACACACTGGCCATCGAGTACGAGGGCGCACCGGGCTCCCTCGACAACTTACCCGGTGTCACCCAGGTTCACGATTCTGGGCGATCGGCACGGCTACAACTTGAAGCCGATGCCGACACGCAACAAATCGCGCGCGCTCTATTTGATCGCGTTCACCTCCACGCGTTCTCAACGGAACAGCCATCGATCGAGGAGATCTTCCTGGCCCACGTCGGCCACGGCGACGTGACCATTAGCGAAACCGGTGAACTGGTCGAGGAGGTGGCGTCATGAACTTCCAGAAGGTCTACGCCGTAGCGCGCCGCGAGTACATCGCGCGGGTGCGCAACAAGTGGTTCGTCATCATCACGCTGCTCTTCCCTGTCTTGATGGCCGCGCCGGTCTTCATCGGGAGCCTGATTCAGCGGGCGGATGTGGACGAGGTTCGTATCGCCATCGTCGACGTCGGTACAGGACAGGCCAGCGCGATCCAGGCAGAATTCGAAACCATCGAGTCGTTCGCGCTGACGATATCCGGCTCGGAGACGTTGTCTGCGTCGGAGTACGAATCGCGGCGCGAGTCGATGCGCCAGGCAGTGCTGGATGAAGAGATTGACGGGTACGTGCTCATCGAGCCCGATGAGGAACTGGGTATCCGTGGCCGCTATCTCGCACGAGAGACCGGCAATCTGGTGATCCTCGGCACGCTGGAAAATCGCGTGCGAAGAGTCGCTCTGGAGAATTATCTGGCCGGATCAGGGCTTGAAACAGATCGCGTGAACGCGCTCGTGAGCTGGGATCTCGAAACCACGACGATTTCGGCCGAGGGTGACGAGGACGGTGGCTTCGAGCGTGCCTACTTCACAACGTTCATCCTCGCGATGGTGCTCTACATCACCGTGCTGATGGCCGGGCAGCAGATGGGCAATTCGATCATCGAGGAGAAGTCTTCACGACTCATCGAGCTCGTGCTCGGGGCGGTTACAGCCGCGGAGTTCATGGCGGGCAAGATTCTGGGCGTGCTCTCCACAGCGCTTACCCAACTCGCCGCATGGTTCGGCCTCGTAATGTTGATCTCGCTCTACATCATGCCGGCGCTGGCGATCGGCTCGGACATGGGCGACCTCAACATCATGGAGTTCTTCGACGCCGGTCTGCTGTTCTACTTCACGATCCTTTTCCTGCTCGGCTATGTCTTCTACTCGGTGCTGTACGCGGTCGCCGCGTCGACCTGCTCGACGATGGAAGACTTCCAGCAGATGGCTTTCCCGTTGATGATGCCGGTGATGCTGAGCTTCTTCTTCGTGTTCTACGTGATCACGAACCCGGCGGCCACGATCTCGCGCATCGTCAGCTTGTTCCCGCCGGCTACACCTCTGGTGATGCTGGCGCGGATCAATGTGCTCCGGCCACCGCTGTGGGAAATCTGGCTCGGGATCGGCCTGCTGGTGCTGGCAACGATCGCCGCTGTGTGGGTCTCAGCCAAGGTATTCCGCTTCACGCTCTTGATGTCCGGCAAGCGCCCGTCGATCGGTACGATGGTCCGGATGTTCCGGGCGGCGTGACCGGACTGCATCACCTGATGGCAGTGGTAAGGTAGCGGCCATTCGAGCCGGCGCGCACCACGCGCGCCGGCCGCCGCACCACTTTCCGAGGCACAGAGGGTTGACGCGAAAGACCCCACGACTGCCGTGGATTTTCGTTGACGGGGCGACGCAAGAGTCGTTCCGCATTCGTCTCGACCTGCCCTCGTGGGATCCCCCCGATGAGGGCGACGACCAGGACGAAGCGCTCTGCGCCTACCACGTCACTGCCGACGACGGCGACGTCTTCGCGCTGCAGTTGCAGATCTCGGGCGAGATCCTCGGCGACAACGAGATTCGTGACCTCACCGCACTGATGACCCTCGTTCAGAGCAAGGGCGTCGAGATCATCGAAGGCGCGATCCACAACGGCATCCGCGGTGACCGCCAACTGGTGTGGGATCCCGACGGAGTATCCGTTGTCCGGTAACGCGCCCTAGCAGCCTAGAAGATCCGCGACTTCCGCAAGGCTTCGCACCCGATTCTCCGGTGTGACCGCGGAAGCGGGAGTGGCGCCGCCCTGCTCGCCGCCACGGCGATCAACCCATAGGCAGCTGATCCCGAGTTGCATGACAGGTGCCAGATCGTGGAACAGGCTCTGGGCTACGTGGAGCAGTCGACCCTCCGGCGCGTTCACGCGTTCGAGCAACGTCTCGAAATTGCGCAACGCCGGCTTGTAGCTGCCCACTTGCTGGGCGGTAACCACAGGCTCGAACTCGACGCCTAGATGTTTCGAAGTGCCGGCAAACAAGTCGTCGTCGATGTTCGACAGGATCCCGAGCCGATACCGGCCAGCGAGCCGCTGCAGCGCGGCCACCGTGTCTGGGAACACCGGCCAGTCGGGCAGCGAGTCCGCGAGCATTCCGCGCTGTGCGGAATCAACCCGCGCGTCGAATTCCCCGGCGATACCGTCAACGACAGTCGCAAGAACGTCGCGGTAGCTCCGGTACTCGCCTTCCTCCGCGCCTGACTCGTGGCGGGCAAATCGAGCTAGGAGATCGCTGCGGTCGACCGGTCCGGCAATCGGCTGAAAGAGCGCCTCGAGCGCATCTCCCAGACCGGTTTCCCAGTCCACCAGCGTCCCATAGCAGTCGAACGTCAAAATCTCGTATGCCTCAGGTTCGATTTGCATCGCGTGTCTCCCACGAGTTGATGGCACTGGACGGGCGAACAGCCCCGCGCCGATGATATATTCGACCCGGCCGCACCCACTCCCCCATCTCAGATGAAGACCGTGCCTAACTCCTTGCGCATCTTACGACTGGCTCTCGCTTCCGCTCTGATTGCCTCGCTCTACGTTGCCGCCCCCGCGGCGGCGCAGACGCAAGAACTGATCGTCTACCTCATCGACCATCAGTTCGTGTCAGACACGGAAATGGCCACGATCCAAGATGAGATCGGCGCGATCTTCCATGCCCAGGCGGGAGTCGATATCCGCTGGGTGCTCGATGATTCGCCCCGCCGCCAGCTCGGCAACAACGAACTTCGATTCCTGATCCTGGCGTCGGACGGCACGCGATGGTTCCACGGCCCGTCCAACGTGATCGGCCTGGCGCCGCACGATGACTCTGGTGTCGGCCGCAACTGCTTCGTCTTCTACCGCCAGGCGCTCTGGTTCCGCCAGCAGGCGGTGCTGCGTTGCCGCGAAGCCACGCGCGCACGCACCCAGGCACTGTCGGCCGGTGTCGCTGTCGATCCGAGCATTGACGATCTCGCTCCTGCAGAGTGCGGCGAATATCTCCCTTCACTCACCCCGATGGTCGTGGCTCGCGCGGCAGCCCACGAAATGGTGCACATCCTGCTCAACAAGCTGGATCACTCCGAGGGCAGCCTGATGCGGAAGTCATTCGACATCAAGGAATGGCTCGAAGGCGACCAGGTGTCGTTCCGCCTCCTCCCCGAGGAAATCACGGCCCTGCAGGACCTCCTCACGCCAGTCGCCACGACCCCAGCGCGCTGATCGCAAATCCTCCTGCGCTTCGGTTGTAGTGAGGAGATGATCACTAACCTGGAGACCATGGCGCGTGAAGAAACTGGCGACCATCGCTGCATACTCACTGCTGACGGCTGCCTGCGCCGACGCGCCCATAGAGCCGCGCGCGTGGGAATTCGACGTCCCCCCCGGCCTGCCAACACACGTCTATCCGCCAATCAGCGCCGAACAACGTGCCGACAGCCGAATCGAACTGGTGGAGGACCTGGTCATTGGCAGCGACGACGATCCGAATGCCCTGTTCGGATACATCTCGTCCGTGACAGTCGATCCCGCCGGCCGGATCTATGTGCCGGATCCGACCAACCATCGCGTACAGATCTTCGGAATCGATGGCAATTTCCTTGCAAGCGTGGGTGGTGAAGGCGAAGGGCCGGGCGAGATGGACGGCCCCCGGACGGCAGTGGCAACGAAAGATCATCTCTACGTGGCTTCCAGCGGAAAGATCACGGTGTGGTCAACGGAGAGCTTCGAACTCGTCGACGAGATCAAGCCCACTGCACGGATATTCGGGGTCCTCGGGCTGCGTAGCACCGAGTTCCTCGTCGCGACCGGTGGGGAATTCGAGGTCGGTGACGATGGCCTGCCTCGTCAACGTTCGGTGACGTCGCTCCTCGACCTCGCAGGAGAGTCAACACCCATCGTCTCTTTCGACCTCAGTAACGAACCCGATGCGCGGTTCCCAGGCGGCGGTGAGATGCACCTGGCGATCAGCCCCAGGGCCCGCCCCCAGGTCGCCGTCTCGCAGAGTGGTGCGGTGTACTACTCGCTGTCCAACGAGTCGCAGATCATGGCGCTTTCCGACCGCGATGCTCCGCTGTGGGCAGCTCAGGTAGCGGAAGCTCCTCGTGAGTTCAACGACACGGCTGTCAGATCGTGGGCCGATCTTCTCCTGCAAACCGCTCCCAATATCGGTGATCAGTTGGAACCGAATCCTCCGCCTCGCTTGGCGGCAGTTGCCGAACTTCGAGTGGATGGACACGACCGCTTGCACGTCTATGGGTTTACCCCGCCCTGGGACGACGACGGTCGAGGCCGTGACGTCGACATCTACAACGCTTCCGGTGCGCGAGTTCTGTCCGGCCGCGCGCCGCGCCATAGCTGGAGTGTGGGGCTCGGTGACTTCGTCTACGGAGTCGGTACGGACCCGGTGACCGAGGAGTACCGCGTCTATCGCTGGCGTCTGGTACTCCCGGGCGAACGGAATGATCGCGACTCGTGACCGCAGCCGGCCAACGCCACAACGAGAACGGCGGCGTAGGCGTGGTAGGTCAGCTATTCTTCGAGGCATGAATCTCGGGGGCCTATTGACACTGCTGGCATGCGGGCTGGCGCTGATTGCGAGCGTGGCTGGCCCTGCTCTGCCTCAGACTCCAACGATCGAAATCGTGGCGCCAACCGAGGACGCGAACGTGGCCGGGCCGGATCTTCGGGTTCAGGTGACTGCCGAGGGTGTGGAACTCGGCAGCCGTGGCCGCAATGGCGCGCACTTGTTGTTGAGTCTCGACGAGATGCCTGCGATGAAGAGTTACGGCGAGAGGTTCACGTTCCGAGGCGTGGCTGATGGTGAACACACGCTCACGGTGGAGTTGCGCCGTCCGGATGGTGCTGCGTTCGAACCGGCGATCACCGCCGAAGTCTCCTTCACTACGCAGACGTCTCGAGTTCCGCGGTGACGGAGCCTCCGGAACCACAGCGCGACCTACGCCGACGCGACTACGCGACGCTCAGCGAATCCGACCTTAGTGCGTCCGCTCCAGGCGAGGACTTGCTTCCTAACCGCCCCTACCCCTCGAACCTGATCTGGCGCATGACGAAGGCACTCGATCCGGAGCGTGCGCCGGGGCGGATCCTGGACCTTGGCCCCACAACCAACGCAAACATCCAGTTCTGGGCGGAACAGGGGTTCGATGTCACCTGCCATGACCTCTTCGCGCATGAGTCGCGCCGGGTCGACGGCGCCGAGATCTCACCACTGACTCTTGCGAACGACACGATTCGCAAACTGCGGCTTCCGTTCGACGGCGAGTCGTTCACGGCCGTTTGCGCCTGGAACATCCTCGCGAAATTGCCCTTCGTGCTCGCGCAGCAGTACGCCTGCGAATGCCACCGCGTGCTGGCGCCCTCGGGCCTGCTGCACGCGATCTTCCTCGACGTTGATGGCAGACCCGACACGCGTCGGCAGTTCCACATGGAAGATCGCCAGACACTCCACGTGAATTCCGTGGCAGTGCCACGACCACTTCCGTCGAGCTGGATCGACGCGGAGATCCGTCTCCTGCTGTCGCGCTTCGGCGCCTGCGAGATCCAGGGAGGCCCGGTGCATACCAGGGAAGCACTCGCGCAACGCGAGCCGATCGGCATCCCGGCCTGATCGGGCAGTCCGCGGCGACTCTAGCCCCGCAGCAGAGCCCTCATCACGAACACGGCATTCGCCGGCCGCTCGGCGATGCGTCGCATGAAGTACGGACACCACTCTGCGCCGAAGGGCACATAGATCTTCACGTTGTAGCCCGCAGCAGCGATCTCGCGCTGATACTCGCGCCGCACGCCGTACAGCATCTGGAATTCGAACCGGTCACGGTCGATCCCATTGCGTTCCACGATCGTCGTGCGTCGCGAACGCGGGATAGTGCCCTTCCTGCAAAAGAAGTTCTGCGAGCTCGCGATAGTTGCGATCAACGTCTTCCTTGGCCTGGTAGGCCACGCTCTCGGGCTCCTTGTAGGCGCCCTTGCAGAGCCGTAGCTGAGCGCCGATCGAGTTGAGTTCGCGCACGTCTGCGGCGGTCCGATGGAGGTAGGTCTGAACAACCACGCCGAGGTTGTCGTACTGCGCCCGGAGTGCCTTGAACACGTCCAGGGTCGCGGTGGTCGTCGGACTGTCCTCCATATCGATGCGAACGAAGTTCCCTGCTTCTTTCGCGGCGGCCACTATCCGTCCGATGTTCTGTTCCGCCAACTCGGTGCCGATCGAAAGTCCGAGTTGCGTGGGCTTGAGCGAAACGGACGCTACGTTGTCGCAGCGGCCCAGCTCTTCAACGATCGCGCAGTAGGTGTCGGTTGCTACGCGGGTGGCATCGACATCGGAGACGCTCTCGCCCAGATAGTCGAGCGTGACGGCCATGCCTTCGTCGCGCAGTTCTTGGATCGACGGCCAGACATCATCGATCGCCTCGCCGGCGATGAAACGCTGCGCAAAACCCCATCGCATCCCGTAGCGGCTGACCCACGCGGTGAACGTGGGACTATCCGCAAGCGCGTAGACGGCACGCTTGAGCACTCGCGACTCCTGCTGGTGAACGATGGTCGGCGGTCGCGGAATTTACCACGCGCGCCGCACGTCCGACGGCGCCTCGAGCTAGCGCGTCAGGGGCGCTCGATCGAAACGTTGTCGCGATAGACCGTTCGGTAGCCCAGCAGTTGATCGAGCAGCAGGATTTCGAGGTTGTACGTACCGGCTGGCGCCGCGAACGTCAGTTTCCGGGTGACCGTCTCCTCCAGCCGGGAGTTCATGTCGGCCTGCGGAACCTCGATGCGGACGCGCTCGGACACCGTACCCGCAATGTCGTCTTCGTCCATGAGCTGCACGTCGACCACCATGTCGGTGACGAACTGTTCGTCCACAAGATGGAAGATCAGCGCGCCGAGCCTCCATGTGAAATCGATCGTCACCTCGACCTGTTCACCCGGCGCCGAGTCGGTGTTCACGGTCCAGGCGAACGGAATCTGCGCATCCGGGAGTTGAACTGCCGTATCGACGCGGTCGCGGATGGTGTCGTAGTCGACCGGATTGATCAGCGAGTCTTCGATCGCCTCGTTGACGGACATCTGATAGTCGGCCGGAATCGCTGGTCCGACGTTCGATTGTCGCTCTCCCGCTCTGATCGACTCCGGCACACCAGTTGGGCCAGACGGGTACGGCGGCATCAGTTTCCAACGTCCGGCGCGGAATACGAACAGCAGGTCCTCGTTCGGCTCCATCCCGGGCAGTTGATCGTCATAAGACCAGAGAATCGCAGGCCGATCGGAGAAGCCCTCAGGGAGGCCCATTTCACGACGCGTGCGGGCGGGCTCGCCAAACAGCAGCACCACCTGGCCGAATACCGTTTCCCAACCGGAACTACGGTCGCTACCGAACTCATCTTCGGCATAGCCGAGGCGCGCCTCGAATTCGTCGAGGAACTCGTTGCGGGGCCCGCGGAATTGAGTATCGCGGCGCTCCCAGAACAGGCGAATGAACTGGAGGCGTTGACGGGCAGAATCGAAATCGCCGTACAGCGACTTCTCGTCTTCGGTGGCGATGAGCGACACCGGACCATCCATCCATCGTTCGGTCCAAGCCGAGATGGACTCGCCCTCCGCCGGGCCCGAGAGCCCCTGTGCCGAAACTTCGGCGGTGGGCAACGTGAGCACCGCGGCAAACCCTGCCACCGTTACTGCTCTAGCCGAGGTCCGTAGCATCCGCATCTGCCGCCTCCATCTCTTCAGCTGTCAGCACCCTGACCACCACTGCCGTGGTGTCGTCGTGCAGCGGTTCGCCATCCACGAAGACATTTACCGCGTCGAAGATTGCCTCAAGAACAGTCTTGGCCGACCGTCCGCGGTGCGCAAGGACGACTTCCCCCAAACGTGATGTACCGAACATCTCATCCTCCGGGTTCGTCGCCTCGACGACACCGTCTGAATAAAGGATTAGCACGTCGCCGGGGTCGAGATCACGTTCGACGAAGGGGCCTGGCGGCACGGGGAGCAATCCGAGGGGTATTCCAGTCGACTCGAGTTCCTCGATCGCGCCGGACGATGCTCGATAGTGGAGCGGGTAGTGGTGGCCGGCGTTCGAGAACACGAGCTTGCCGCGTTCGAGGTCAAGCTCAGCGAAAACCAGCGTCATGAACTGGTTGTCAGCCGACATGTGGTGCAGCGTCCGGCTAAGCCGCTCCATGAGGACGGTCGGCGGGTTCTCCGACTGCGACTGGGTGTGAATTGCGCTCTTGGCAGTCGCCATCAGCAAGCCGGCCGGCATACCGTGCCCCGCCACGTCGCCCACGACGATGGCCGGATTGCCGTTCGTCAGCGTCAGATAGTCGTAGTAGTCGCCGCCGACCTCCGTGGCCGGGTCGGAGTAGGCGGCTACATCGAGTTCCGCCACCGCCGGCGGCTCCTTGGGCAGCAAGTTCAGCTGCAGTTCGCGGGCGATCTCAAGTTCCTTCTTGCGCCGCTCCGCCTCGACGGTATCGCGCAACAGCCGCGCGTGGTCCAGAGCCAACGCGACCTGGTTCGCGAAGCCGCGGAGGCTTCGAACCTCGGAGGAGTCAAAGGCGTGCGTCTCGAACCGGCCGGCGATCAGCACGGCGCGGAGCACATCATCCTGGGTGATCACGGGCACAACAACCGAGCTGCCCGCCGCTGGCTCCCACACCTTGGCGAGCGCCGCCGGCGGCGCCTTGCGGTGATCGACGACCACAACCGGACGGCGATCCGCAAACCTGTCCCGGAGGCCCTTCCACGGAGTTCGCGCCCCGTACCGATAGACGTGCTCGATGTCGCCTTGCGCACGCAGGAGCACGCACCGCATGCCCCGTCCGCGTGCATCCGGCTCAACCATCAAAGCGACATCAGGCTCCGCAACCCGAAGCATCGCCTCGAGGACGGCTGATTGCAGTTGCTCGTGGTCGAATGCCGTTCCGGCGGCGAGCCCAAAGTCATAAACAGCATCGAGCTCGCGGAGCTTCCGCTCAAAGGCGCTAGCACCCGGCAATGCCATGACCGAACGAATCAACACGACAACGCAGAACGAAAATACGAGCGCCGCACCAAGTTCTACAAACTCGGCGAGCAGATGCTGGTGCGACTCTCCCGAGAGCCCAACGATGCCGGCCCAAGCCGCGGCGAGCGGCGCCAGGGCCGCGACCATGCCGGCCAGCGAGGCCACACGCGAGCGCACCTCCATCCGAACGAGCCACTCGAGCGGCACCAAGAATCCGAGCAGCACGAGTCCCGAGTTGAGGATGATTGTCGCCGGCGGACCCGTCACAAAGCCGATAACCGCGGAGTCACTCAGCACATGCGAGCCGAACGTACGCACGGCGACCGTGAACGCGAACCCGGCGGCCAGCAACACAGAGAACCAGCGGACCACGCGCACGCGGCCGAGCAGGGCGAAATCGACGGAAGTCGCCAGAAGCACGAGCACCGCGGCGGCCGCGGCGGACAACTGCACCCCGAGCAGGAAAGTCGCGATCCCGGCTGGCGGAGCGATTGCCTGTACCAGGAGGTCGTACAGCAGGCTTAGTAGGAGCACGGCCGCGGCCATGCCTCCGACCTGGAGCTTGGGCGGAACCTCAGGGCTCCAGCGGCTCTCGAAGCTTCCATACCAGGCACCCGCCGCAGCGAGCATCAGAATCGCGGCGGCAAACGACGGCAAATCCGATCCGTCGAATCGGGGCAATGACGTCACACCCACGGCCAAGGCGGTCAGGCCGAGGGGCAATATCCAGCGCGGCTGAGTCAGGCCCAGTGCTCTCACAGATGCAACTCTACCAACGGTTTGCTAGCATCGTTTCGCCGGCCCATATCCGGGCATATTGACGTGCTGAATTTGGTGCGCGATCGCGGCAGGTAATCGTACTCCTACCACCGACAGTGGAAGAACGTCTGATGATCGAAGTCGACCGTCTGACCAAATTCTACGGCAACCACGCGGCAATACGGGACGTGAGCTTCAGCGCCGAGCCGGGACAGATCCTGGGAGTCCTGGGACCCAACGGCGCGGGCAAGACCACGACCATGCGTATTCTCACCGGCTACATGCCTGCCTCCAGTGGCACGGCGCGCGTAGCTGGGTTTGACGTCTTCGAGCAATCGCTCGATGTACGGCGCCGTGTTGGGTACCTGCCGGAGACCCCTCCCCTCTACGCGGAGATGACGCCCACCTCGTATCTGGACTTCGTAGCTCGCATCAAAGGTGTGAGCCGCGGCGACCGGCCGGGCGCTATCGAGCGGGCGCTTCACGCGACCGCCACCGACGACGTGGCGCATCAGCCGCTGGGCACGCTCTCGCGCGGCTACAAGCAGCGGGTGGCGATCGCGCAGGCGATTGTGCACGACCCGGAGGTGATCGTTCTGGACGAACCCACCATCGGACTCGATCCCAAGCAGGTCATCGGTATCCGCAAGCTCATCAAGGGGTTGTCCAGCGACCGTACGGTGATTCTCTCGACTCATATCCTTCCCGAGGTGACGCAGCTGTGCGACAAGGTCGTAATCATCTCCCGCGGCGAGATCGTCGCCGAGGATACGACCGATTCGCTAACCGCCACCGAGGATCTCGAGCAGGTATTCCTCCGGGTGACCACGTCCGACGTCGTTGCAGACGAAGAGGCCGTGGCTGAATCCACCCACGCCGAGCCCGACGATGCAACGGCCGACGCGGGAGAAGAAGAATGAACAACGTCTGGGCCATCGCAACGAAAGAGTTGCGTTCCTACTTCCTGTCGCCGATCGCGTACGTCGTGCTGTCGGGCTTCTTGCTGATCATGGGCTTCATGTTCTGGAACATGCTCGCTCAGTTCTCTCGGTTCGTAGCGATCTACTCGTCCATGCAGCAGCCGGGAATGCTCGAGCAGCTGAGTCTCAACGACATGGTGGTGATGCCGCTGCTGGGCAACATGACGGTCGTCTTCATCCTGATGATGCCGCTGCTGACCATGCGGCTCTTCGCGGAAGAGCGAGCGTCGGGCACCGACGAACTGCTACTCACCTCGCCGATCAGCACCCTCGAGATCGCCTTCGGCAAGTTCTTCGGCGCCACGCTGTTCCTCTGCGTGCTTCTCGGACTGGCCTTCGCCTACCCAGCGATCCTCATGTACTTCGGAAATCCAGAGATCGCACCGATCCTGACGGGTTACCTGGCACTCCTTCTGCTGGGAATGTCGGCGATCGCTCTCGGTTTATTCGCCTCGACGGTGACGGACAGTCAGATCGTCGCGGGCGTGCTAGCTGGCGGCATGCTGCTCATGCTGCTGCTGATCAACTGGCCGGCTGACGCAGTGGGTGAGTCGATGGGGGCGGTTCTTCGCTACCTGTCGATTACCGAACACTCGACGGACATGATGCGCGGGCTGATCAAGGTCGAAGACGTCGTTTACTACCTGAGCCTGATCAGCGTCGGGATCTTCCTGTCGCAGCGCTCCCTCGAATCGCTGCGCTGGAGGTAGACATGAAGACCTACAGAACCTTCGGCCCGCTTGGCCTGATTGTGCTGATCTTCGGCGTCCTGGCCGGTTCGATCACCGGCACGTGGACGTCGTTCTATGTGCTCGCCCACGTAATTCTGGGCGGCATGATGCTGGGCCTCTACCTGTTCACTCACGTGGACACACTGCGCGACACCGTGAGCGGTCGTCAGGCCAAGTACGGCACGAACGCCGTCGTGTACACGCTCCTGACGCTCGGCGTGATCGTGGCCGTGAACTACGTCGCCGCACAGCGCGAGTGGCGCGTCGATCTAACCGAGGAAGGGATCTTCTCCCTGGCGCCCCAAACCGTGCAGCTGCTGGAGTCGCTCGACGGAGAGGTGATGGTCACCGGCTTCTATCGCGAAGGCGAGGGAGGCGCGACCGGCGATCTACTCGAAAGCTATCGGGCCGCTTCAGCGCTCTTCGACTTCGAGATGGTCGATCCTGACAAGCGCCCGGAACTCGCCGAGCAATACGAAATCTCGCAGTACGGCACTCTTCATATCGCCGCCGGCGAAGACATCACTCGGATCACAGAGGTGTCCGAGGAACAGCTCACCAACACGCTGATGAGGCTCACGGCTGCTCAGCGTCGGGTGATCTATTACCTGACCGGTCACGGGGAGCCCGATATCACCGATTCGTCCAACGTGGGCGGCATGGGGATTGCGGCGTCCGCTCTCGAGAATGAGGGCTATGACGTTCGCCCACTTGCTCTCGCCGGACTTCCCGACGTGCCTGCCGACGCAGATCTGCTCATGGTCGTGGCACCTGAGCGGCCGGTCCTGGAGCAGGAGATCGCGGCAATCGACCGGTTCATCGCACGCGGTGGCAAGACCCTCATGATGGTCGACCCTCAGCGTGGCGACGAGTTCCGTCCTCTACTCGCCAGTCGAGGCGTCACTCTCGGTGACGACATCGTCATCGAGCAGTTCGTGCAGCTCTTCGCCGGAGCTCAACTCGGGGTCGAACCGATCATCACGGACTACGGCACACACCCGATCACGGCGGGGTTCAGCGAGCGCACGATCTTCAACATGGCGCGTTCGATCACTCTGTCGGCCGAAGCGCCCGCAGGCATCGATCTGCAGGAACTCGCGCGCACGAGTGCTAGCCCCAACTCATGGGGCGAGACGGACATACAACGTCTCTTCGAGAGCGGCGAGGTGCAGGAAGACGAGGGCGACCTGGCGGGTCCGATCGTGGTCGCTGCGGCTGCAACCATCGGGCGCGACGCACTGCAGTGGACGGCATCAGCGGTTGCATCCGCACCGGCGGACGCAGAGGTGGTCCAGGCTGACCTCGCAGCAGGTGCCGAGGCCCCGCTCGATCTTGAAGGCCGTCTCGTTATCGTGGGCGACTCCGAGTGGGCCAACAACCGCTACATCGGCAACTTCTTCAACAGGGACCTCTTCCTGAACGCCGTGACCTGGCTCGCGGGCGAAGAAGAGATGATCTCGATCCGACCGCGACAGACACGATCTTCGAGCGTGATGCTCACCCAGCAAGAGAGCACGGCGGTCTTCTACCTCACGGTACTTCTGCTGCCGGAACTCGTCCTCTTCGGCGGAATGTTCGTCTTCCTCGGCCGACGTAACCGGTAGGGACTCATGCAGACACGCAACACCGTCCTCATGGCCCTCGCGCTGGTGGCGATCTCGGCCTTCGTCTACTTCTACGAGATCCGGGGCCGCGAGGCGCGGGAAGAAGCGGAACGCGTCGATGGCCTGCTTGTGCTCTTCGAAGGCGACGAGGTTACGGGGCTGACGCTGACCACGGAGGACGGGACCGTCACGGCGACGAAACAAGAAGCGGACTGGCAGATCACCGCGCCCGCTTCGGTGCCAGCCGACGCCAATGCGCTCGATGCCCTCGTTGAGGCTGCCGTCACGGCACAGCAACAGCGCATCATCGTGGAAGGCGCCGAGGACCTGGAGCCTTTCGGGTTGGACACGCCGTTCATCTCCCTTGTGATCGAGCGTGGTGACCTGGAATCACTCGAGATCCACATCGGCAACGAGACACCGGTCGGTGGCAGCGCCTACGCGGCGGTGGACGATTCGGGCACGGTGTATGCCGGCCCGGCGGCTTTGCGCAACAGCCTGAACAAGAGCCTCTTTGATCTCCGCGACAGAAGCGTGATGACCTTCGACAGCACCACGATCAACCGGGTGGAGCTCGAGAGCACCGATCTGACCGCCGCGCTCAACCGCGAGGACGGTGGCTGGAGCGCAGAGGCCCCGTTCGCCGGGCGCGCCGACGCCAGCGCGGTTGACTCGATGCTGCGCGCCGTCAGTTCCGCCGATGCCGCAGCGTTTGCGAGCGATGCTGTTGCCGATGGTTCGCTCGAGGAATTCGGCCTCAACGAGCCGTACATGATCGCGACCTTCCGCGGCGCAGACGACTCTTCATTCGCCCTGCGGATCGGCGGCGAATCCACCGACCCCGAAGGCTTCTACGCAATGCGCGAAGGCGGAGACTCGGTGTTCGTTGTCGCGACTGATCTCCTCGACGATTTCCCGTCCGATGCCGCCGCCTTGCGCAATCGACAGGTTGTTCCGGTCGATCGACAGCGAGTTGCCGAGATCACGATCGAACGACCCGGGCAATCCACTCTGCAAGTGGCGCGAATGGGCACCGAGTGGTCCATCACGCAGCCAAGCGCCGCCCAAGCAGACGCCGCGGCGGTCTCGAGGCTTCTTAGTGGCCTCGTAGGCCTACGCGCCGACGATTTCGGCAGCGCGGGCAATGCGTCCACTGCGACGATCCGTGTGGGACTCCGTGACGCCGGGGCCGATGCCGAGCCCATTGCCGAGACGATGACGATCGCGGTGGGCAGTCGCTCAACCCAACCCGGCGACGACGAGGGCTCTGAACCGACCGAGGTGATCGCAATGACGCCCGCCGGCGGCGACGCGGCCTTCCTGGTGGCAGCGGCTGAACTTGATGCCGTGCTCGTCGACCTCTTCGATATCCGCGACAAGACGCTAGTGGAATTCACACCCGACACGCTGGAAAGCCTCGACGTCACAGGGCCGGACGGCACTCAGACGCGATTCACGCGCGGCGACGAGAGCTGGACGCTCGAGGGCGGCGATCTTGGCGACAACGACGTCGCGGACATCCTGTGGGACCTCAACTACCTGAGCATGGTGTCCGTCGTTCGCGAGTGGAGCGACGCGGCGCCTGACCTGGACGAGTTCGGCCTCGCATCTCCGCGCTTCCATGTGATCGCGCGCGACGGCAACGGTATTGTGGCCGATGTCCGGATCGGCGCGGAAGTCGATGGCGACGGGGCGACGGCCACTAGCACGTACGCTCTGATCGGCGAGCAGCGTGCCGTGTATGAGATCAGTGCGACGCTTGCAGACGTCCTCGGCACCTTTCTCGAGGGGCTCGGCAGCTAGGAGCCTCTTGCACGCAGGACGTGCTATCGAGTAGCGTCGCCCGCACCTGACCAAACCGGGGTGCGCCATTGAACGAGTCCGAACCGCGTCGTCGCAAGCATCAGCCCGTCGTTCCCGCGTCGGTCACTCTGCCCGAGATCACCGTCAAGGCGATACTCCTGGGCATCATGCTGTCCGTACTTCTCGGCGGCGCGAACGCCTACCTGGGCCTGTTTGCCGGAATGACCGTTTCCGCGTCGATTCCCGCAGCAGTGATGTCGATGGCCGTGCTCCGCGCATTCCGCAGCTCGAACATCCTCGAGAACAATCTGGTTCAGACCGCGGCGTCGGCCGGTGAGTCGCTCGCGGCCGGCGTGATCTTCACGATTCCGGCGCTAGTGCTCATGGGGCACTGGGCTCAGTTCGACTACTGGCAGGTCACCGCCATCGCCGGCGTTGGCGGTGTTATCGGCGTTCTGTTCACGATTCCCCTGCGACGAGCCCTCGTTGTCGAGGAAGACCTGAGGTTCCCCGAGGGGGTGGCGACGGCAGAGGTGCTGAAAACCGGTGGCATCGCGCGCGGCAAGGATCTGGAAGCCGCGGGCGACCTCGCTGACACCAAGCAGGATGAATCCGTTCAGCGCCGTAACTTCCGTACGCTCGGACTCGCCGGCCTGGCGGGCGGCCTAATGAAGTTCGGCGAAACCGGAATGGGACTCTGGAGCAACCCGCTCGAATGGGGAACGCGATTGCTCGGCACCATCTGGGTAGTGGGCATCAACCTGTCGCCAGCGCTTGTCGCCGTGGGCTACATCGTCGGCCTCAACATCGCCGTGTCGGTCTTCGCAGGCGGAGCGCTAGCCTGGCTCGTCGCAATCCCCATTTACGTATGGACGACGGGCCTCCCGGATGGCGACGTCGTCAGCGCCGCGGGGACGATCTGGTCGACCCAGATTCGCTATCTCGGAGTAGGAGCGATGGTGGTTGGCGGCCTGTGGGCGCTTATCAACCTGCTCGAGCCCGTGCGCCGCGGCATCGCTTCCGGCATGGCGGCATACCGGGCCGGTCGTGCGAAGGGCGGAGCGAGCGTCCCGCGCACCGAGCAGGACGCGCCGATGAGCCCTGTGCTCATCGCCACCGCACTCGGCGTGGTTCCCATGTTCGCGCTCTACCAGCTGGTTCTGGACAACATCGGTGTGGCTGCGTTCCTGGCCGTCGTGATGTTGTGCGCAGGGTTCTTCTTTGCTGCGATCGCCGGCTACATGGCTGGACTGGTGGGCTCGTCGAACAACCCGATCTCGGGCGTGACCATCTCTACTCTGCTGTTCGCCGCAGGGTTGCTCTTGCTGCTCACTGGAGCCGACAATCCGGCCGGCCCGGCCGCCGCGCTGTTCGTAGGGGCCATGGTCGCTTGTGCGGCTGCGATCTCCGGCGACACCATGCAGGACCTGAAAGCCGGCCACATCGTCGGCGCCACGCCATGGCGGCAGCAGATCATGGAACTCGTGGGCGTCCTTTCGTCTGCGCTCGTGATGGCCCCGGTTCTTTACTTGCTGCAAGCACGCTACGGGATTGGAGCGCCGACGCTCGAACAACCTGACTCGCTCACCGCCCCGCAGGCCACGCTGATGGCATCCGTGGCGACAGGCGTCTTCCAGGGAGGCCTTCCCTGGATGATGGTGATCCTTGGTGGGCTGATAGCCGTCGCTATCATCGCCTACGACAAGGTTCTGGAAGCACGCGGCTCCACCTTCCGCGCCCCGGTGCTCGCCGTCGCCGTCGGCATCTACCTCCCGCTCGAACTGTCGACGTCCATCTTCATCGGCGGCTTGATCTGGTGGGCTGCTCAGCGCAAGACCCCGCGCGAAGGCGAGGGGCACTCCCTACGCGGTCTACTTCTCGCTTCGGGCTTGATCACGGGCGAAGCGTTGGTGGGGATCCTGCTAGCTCTCCCGATCGCGCTCGCAGGATGGTCGGCTTTCTTCTCGCCGACCATGTTCGAGGTGTTCCCCGCCCCACCGATCGGCGGATGGCCCGGACTCGCTGTACTCGTTGGCCTGTCCTGGTGGCTCTACAGGGCGGCCGCGGAACCCGACTGATCCGGTCTAGCTCGTGCCTCGCGTGACTGCTGCTGAGAACGAAGTCGACCAGCCATCGGTTCGGGTCTCGCGCAATGTTCGTGTGTTGGGCGGCGTGAGTTTTCTCACCGACACCAGCAGCGAGATGCTGTATCCAGTAATCCCGCTGTACCTCACCGAGGTGCTGTTGGCTCCAGTCGGCGTAGTCGGGATCGTCGAGGGCATCGCCGAGGCCACTGCGAGCGTGATGAAGGGAGTCTCCGGGCGTCTCGCCGATCGGGCGCCCCGCCGGCTCCCCTTCGTGTACGTCGGCTACGGTCTTGCAGCCCTGGCCAAGCCGCTGCTTGCCGTCACCGCGTCGTGGCACGGAGTGCTCGCCGCCCGACTCATCGACCGCACGGGGAAAGGGATCCGCGGCCCTGCCCGGGACGGATTGATCTCGGATTCAACGGCCGCCGATCAACGTGGGGCAGCCTATGGGTGGCACAAGGGCACGGATACGCTCGGTGCGGTGGCCGGGCCGCTGATCGGACTGGGGTTGCTCACTCTCGGCATGAGCTACACGTCGCTTTTCCTGCTCGCGACGGCGCCGGCTGCGCTCGGTGTGCTGCTTCTCTCAGCGGTACGCGAGCCGCAGCGCGACCCACCACCTGTCACACCACGCGTCCATTCAGCGGCCCCGCGCGACTTGAGACGCTTCCTGGTGGTGATGGCGATCTTCGCCGTGGGCAACTCGAGCAACGCGTTCTTGCTCCTTCGTGCCCGGGATCTCGGCTGGTCGCCGACGGGCGTGATCCTCCTCTATGTCGGCTTCAACGTCGCCTACGCGCTGATCGCGTCGCCGGCCGGCAAACTATCGGATCGCATCGGACGGCGCCGCGTCCTCCTCACGGGACTGGTCGCTTCGACGCTCGTCTACGCGGGGTTCGCAATCGCCGACTCCTACTTCTGGGCCGCCATTCTTCTGCCCCTCTATGGTGCGTACGCCGGAGCGTTTGGTGGGGCAGGCCGAGCGCTGGTGGCGGATCTCGCTCCGCACGACGGCCTCGCGGGTGCGATGGGCAACTACCAACTGGTAAGCGGACTGGGCGCGCTGGCCGCGAGTTTGGTTGCCGGTGCGTTATGGGCCGCCTATGGACCAGCCGCACCGTTCGTCTACGGCGCTGCTACTTCCGCCATCGCGACCGTCGGCCTCGTGGCTGCGATCCCGTCCACGCGCAACGCTTAGTCGGAAACCGCAGGGAACGCCTTCAGTACCTCGCGCACGAGGTCCCAGCGATTGAACCCCTGTCTGCCCCAATCGAGGCCGCGTCGCACGATCACAAGGTCATGCGAAGGGACTACGATCACGAACTGGCCGCGATTCCCCGCAGTCGAGTAGGCATCCGTGGGCACGTCATCTCGATCATCAGGAACGAGCCACCACTGTCCACCATAGAAGTTGCCGTTCTCGGCCGTGGACGGCGCCGGCGTGCGGGTGAACTCGATCCACTCCTCGGAGAGAAGTCGCTCCCCGTTCCATGTTCCACCGTTGAGGTAGAGCAACCCGAAGCGCGCCAGGTCGCGAGCATTTGTGTAGACCTGGCTGCTGAAGATGAAGTCACCGAACCGGTCGACACTGGCCAACGTGCTTCGCATCCCGATCCGGTCGAAGAGAGCGCGGCGTGGGAACTCCAGGTACTCCTGGGGATCGCCGATCACCTGCTTCATCGCGTAGACGGCGAGCAGAGTGTCGTAGTTCTCGTAGTCCCAGAACGTACCGGGCTGATGAATCAGCCCCCGATCGCGGGCTCCGTTCACCGATGATGCACCCGCCCAGTAGGCGAGGCCGGAGCCGGTGGCATACTCCATCCCGCGACTGTCCACGGTGTAGAGACCGCTCTCCATGTTGAGCGCATGGCGGAGCGTGATCGCGTTGCGTGGATCGTCCTCCGGCTGGCGCGTTGCCGGTAGCCAGTCGAATCCGAGAGGGGCGTCGAGGTCCAGGTACCCATCGTCCGCGAGCATGCCGATCAGCGTGACCGCGATGCTCTTGGCAGTCGACCAGGTACGGGTCCGGGTGGTCATGTCCACGCCATCGGCGTATCGCTCGAGCACGATATTGCCGCGGTGAACGACGAGGAGGCTCAGGGTGTCCTGCTCCGGCGACGGCCGCTCGAACGCCCAGTCCGACACCGCTGCGAGCGCCGACCCGTCTACATCGGACGGAAGCGGGACCTCCGGAGTGAGGTCACCATCCGGCCACGCCATGGTGGCCGCATCGCCCGGAGCGTCCGGAAGTTCCAACGCCGGCAGCGCGTCGATATCCTCGAACGTCTGATCGGGCGCCAGGATCACGCAGCCGAGTCCATCGCGAAACGCCGCACGCATCACGGGCGTGCCGCCCGGGGCGCCAACGGCTACAGCCTGGCGATCCCAGTCGACCTCATAGTCACCGCCTCGCGGCGTTCCCACAGGCCCGCTGAACCGCGGCGGTGCCAGGTAGGCGAGCTCCTGGGCAAAAACCTGCTCGATCGTGCGGTTCGAGGTGAAAAGCCCGTTGCACATCAGAATGGCCTGAACACCGTTCTGCACCATCTGGCGATCGAATGCGAAGTAGTCGTACGACTCGTCTTGCTCCTGAGACAGGCCCGGCGCAGGCACTGCCGCCAGCGCAATCAGTCCAATGGAAACAACGACTATGAAGCGCCTCATACGATCTCCCCAGATGCGGTTGCAGGAGGGGCGATTCTATAGCGGCGAAGCCCCGGCTGGCGCGGCTACCTGGGTAGGCGGCACCTCGCAGAGCACACTCGCCCCCCGCGCGGCTAGTCTGGCCGTAGCGCTTCCACGGGACTCACCCGAGTTGCACGGCGTCCAGGGCGCCAGCAACCGAGCAGGCCAGCCATCGTGAGAGCTCCGGCGGCCAACGCCAGAGCCAAGGGATCGGTGCCGGAGACCTCGTAGGCGAAGGCGGACAACCAGCGTCCTACCCAAACAGCGCCCAGGGCTCCCAGGGTGATCCCCAGCGCGACGCGCCCGAGCCCTTGGAACATCAACTCACGCAGCACGCGACGTCGACTAGCCCCCAGCGCCATGCGGACCCCGATCTCATACCGCTGTCCGGCCACCAGGTGAGCGCTCAACCCATAGATCCCCACGCCGGCCAGCACGAGCGCGATTGCGCCTAGGACTGCCAGAAAACCGGCTCGGAGCCGGTAGCTCCCCAGCGACCGTTGCAGATGGTCATCCAGGGTCGCGACCGCCTCAAGAGGTAGTTGCGGATCGATCTCGTGCACGACGTCGCGGACCAACGCGAGAGTGGTATCCGCCGGCCGCTCGCTGTCGACCACGTAGCTCATGAATCGCGTCGGTCGCTGCAGGAACGGAACGTAGACCGTGGGCAGCGGCATCCGACTGAGGCCGGCCCCGCGCACGTCTCCCGTCACGCCGACAACGCGGCGCTCGGCGCCAAAATGAATGATCGTCTTGCCAACGGGCGACTGGCCAGGCCAGGCGGCACTCGCCAGCGTTTGGTTGACGATCGCCACCGGGGGCGTGTCGAAGGAGTCACCGGATTGGAACCGAGTGCCCTCCAAGATCGGGATACCAACGGCCTCGAAATAGTCTCCCAGCACGCCGCGCAGCTGCGCCGATGGCGAGTCAGGCTCGATCGATCTGCCATCGACTGCGTACCGATCTCCGAGACTGCCGTTGCCGAACGGCAATACGGCCGTGGCCCCGACTGCCGTTACACCCGGCAACGATCGCAGTCCGCCGTCGAGCGCCGCGTGCAGCCGCATGACCTCCGCCCCGCCGGCGTACCTCGATCCCGGGAGGGTCAGCCTGAACGTCGCCACGCCGGTCGAATCCAGACCTGGATCGACACGCTCCAACGCCCACAGGCTACGGAGCAAAACCGCGGCGCCGAACAGCAGAACGAATGTGACTGCCATCTGCCCCACGAGCAGCGTCCCGGAGCGTCGGGAAGATCCGCTCTTGCCTGTCGATGAAAAAGTAGCGACCCCTTGAGTCGAGCCGCGCATTGCTGGCCCAACCCCGACGATGACTGCCGCCGCAACCGCGAGCACGACCGCCGCGACGGCGGTAGCCAGGGAGAGGCCGAGGGTATCGAGTCGCGGCAACGGGAGGCCCTGCGCCCCGGACCCCACACGAATGAAGATCGCGCACAGCGCCACTCCTAACAGTGCACCAAGCGCCCCGAGCACCAGGCTCTCTGTCATGAGGTAGCGGAGTAGACGGCCCCGACCAGCGCCAAGCGCACGTCTGACTGCCATCTCCGTAGCGCGCTCAGCAGAGACCGCGTGGGTCAGGTGGGCCGTGTTGGCGGCAGTCACCAGGAAGACCAGAGCGGCGGCACCCAGGAAAAGAGAGAGGACGGCTCGCGAGCCACCCGTCACGTGCTCATGCAGGCTGATGAGCCGAACGCTGCGATCCGCGTTGCTGTCGGGGTGGGCTGCCGCCAACCTCGCGGCAATGGTGTTCATCTCATCTTGCGCGACCGCCGGGAGCGTATTCGAGTGAAGCCGACCGATAGCCGTGAGCGACCGCGATCCGCGATGAGCGCCTGCCTCGATCGGCACCCAGAACTCCGTGTCACTTGGGAACCTCAACGAGGCGCCCTCTACGACACCGACGAGCGTGTATACGTTCTCGCCCAGGCGAACCGTACTCCCGATCGCGGCCGCATCTGCAGCGAACCGACGGCGCCACGCGCCCTCCTCGACCAAGGCGACCCGACCATCGGCAGCGAACTCACCTGCTGTCGGGAGCCTGCCCGCGACGGTTCGCGCCCCTAGCGTCGCGAAGAAGTCCGACGTCACGCGCCCGATCCGGACCAGGTCGGGCTCGACCTCCCCGCCGAGCTCGACGCGTTCGGAGTTGAACGCGGCCACTCCGGTCCAACTGGAACTCGAACGTCGCCAGTCCTCCAGGTCCGGCGCGCTGGCGTTGCCGAATCGAGTGTCCTCGCCTTCGACGGTGCCCCAGAGAACGAATAGCTGCTCCGGCTCCGGAAACGGAAGCGGCCGAAGAACCACACCGTCCACGACCGTCAGCAGAGCCGTCAGAGTTCCGATGCCAATCGCGAGCGAGAGCACTGCCGTCGCGGTGTGTGCCGGCCGACGCCGCAATACCCGGACAGCGTGTCGTAGATCCGTCGCAAAATCGAGTATCGGCCGAACCCCAGTGGCATCACGGACTTCTTCACGCACCTTCGAGGGTCTGCCAAATTGGATCTCAGCGCGTTTCCGAGCAGCTTCCGGAGAGAGTCCCTGGCGCCGATACCGTTGTTCGAGCTGTTCGAGATGAAACGCCATCTCATCGTCCAGCTCACGCCTGCGGCGCCTTCCGGAGAGAAGCTGTAGCGCACGCTCCCCGACGCCCCGTAACCATCCGCTCAGTCGCATCACGCGCGTTCATCCCAACTGAAGTCCAAGACTCGGTCCACCGCTTCCACCGAGGCGCGCCACCGCGCGCGCTCGATATCCAGCTGAGACTTCCCAGCGCCCGTTAGCTCGTAGTAACGGGCCCGACGGTTGTTTGGCGTCCGCTGCCAGTCGGCCCGAATCCAGCCTCGTGACTTGAGTCGCTGCAACGCTGGGTAGAGCGATCCATCGTTCACGTCGAAGGCGGCCGCGGACATCTCACGCAACCGCTCAGCGATGCCCCAGCCATGCATCGGCTCGATGGCCAACGTCCGCATGACGAGGAGGTCAAGTGTCCCCTTCAGAATCTCGTGTGTTCCGGTCATCTCCACTCCCCTAGAATTACTAGAGAAGTAGAACAAATCTTCCCTAGAAGTTCAAGGGAAAGAACGATCGCACCGCACGGATGGTTGCGTCCCGGGACAAACCGACACTGACATCCTGTTCGCAGCGCGCTCACAACCGGGTCGGAAATGTGGTGAAACCCTTTACTGTTGTCACCGTACATATATGTTAGACAACAATTATTAATTTCCCGCACCGAAGATGGTCCCATGGCACCGTCCGACGAAGCGTCTAGCCACTTGCCGCTCAGCGAGCGTGACTTCCGTGTCCTGTTTGCTCTGCTGGACGCGCCCCTGCATGGCTACGGGCTGGTAAAGGCCATCCGTGAGCACTCGGAGGGCACGGTCATCGTGGACCCCGCGAATCTGTACCGCGGCATGCAGCGAATGATCGACGAGGGGCTTGTTCGTGACGGTGAACGCAGACCGGCACCGGACTCGGCACGGATCCGGCGGTACTACGAACTAACTGATCTGGGCCGACAGGTGTTGAGCGCTGATGCAGAACGCATGCGTTCGCTGGTCTCTGCGGCGTCGCAGAAGGACCTGATTCCGCCAACCGGAGAGTCACGATGAACCGGCACGAGGCGGAACTCGTTGTCCCGCGCGCGGCCCGCCGACTCTTCGCGGTCGGTGTCTGGACTCTCCCCCCTCGCCTGCGATCGTTGCGCGGCGAAGACATGCGTGAACTCTTCGAAGATCTGTTCCGGGAGGCCGCGGGGCGCTCGCGCCTGGCAGCAACCCGCTTCGCCCTCGTGGCGACTGTACGTGCCGTGGCCGCCGGAATCCGGGCGCGTTTCACAGGAAAGGAGGGGCCGGAGCGACAGGTCCCCGGTGGGGCCGCCCCCGGCGCCGGGTGGGGCAAGGACATTGCCTACGCGTTGCGCGGGATCCGACGGGACCCAGGCTTTGCTGTAGTGGTGATCCTCACTCTTGGCCTCGCGATCGGCGTGAACTCGACGATCTTTTCGTTGGGCCGAACCATGATCTTCATCCCGATTCCCTTTGCGGATCAGGCATCGCTGATCGCGATTCGCGCGGACAATCCGAGCCGCAACATCTTCCGCGCCGGCGTATCCGCGCCCGACTTGCTCGATATCGCCGAACAGGTCGACTCGGTTGCCGGGGTAGCTGCCTTCGACCGCGACGTCACCACGCTGGACGCGGACGGCGGGGTGACCCGGGTTGCCACGATGGTGATCAACGAGGACTTCTTCGCCGTCACGGGACTGCCGCTGCACGCCGGGCGCACCTTCCTCGCCGAGGAGCATGCCTCCGAAGCGGCCGTCGTACTGCTCTCACATGGGGCCTGGGAACGCCGATTCGGCGGCGAACCGATGGTCGGCAGCACCGTTCAGGTAGCCGGCTCTCCACATGTGGTCGTCGGAATTGTGGCCCCCGAAGTCAGTCGTGGATGGCTGCGAAGCGTCGAATTGTGGCGTCCCCTCCGAATCGCCGCCGAAAGCGATCGAGCGAATCGCAACCTGTCGGTATTCGCTCGGCTCGCTCCTGGCGCCACGCTCGAGCGGGCCGCTTTGGAAACCGAGGGGGTCGCTGAGATCTTGAGCCGCGAGCACCCCGCCTCCAACGACGGCTGGCGCATGACAGCTCTCTCCCTGCAGGCAGCTCTCGTCGGCCCGAACGCCCTCGTGGCCCTCTCCCTGATGGCCATGGCGGTGGTCTTCGTCTTGCTCATTGCATGCGTCAACGTCGCAAACCTGACGATGGCGCGGGGCGCTGTGCGCGATCGGGAAATCGCGGTACGCATGGCGATGGGCGCCAGTCGCACGCGGGTAGTCCGGCAACTCCTGGTGGAGGGCGCGATGCTCGCAAGTCTGGCCGCCGGAACCGGACTTCTGGTAGCACGAGGAACGTTTCTCTGGCTGGTTGCCGTTACGCGCGGCCGCGCGGAGTTGTTCCTGGAGCTGCGGATCGACCCTGCCATGACGATATTCGCTGCAGCTCTCGCGCTCGCCACACCACTCGTCTTCGCCCTACTTCCCGCGCTACGCGGTTCGCGGAGCGACCTGCGCGCCCGGTTGGGCGAGGGCGTGCGCGGCCAGTCGTCCGGGCCGCGGCAGCGTCGCCTGCGCGACCTCCTGGTGGTAGGCCAGGTCACCCTGGCGCTCACTCTACTAATCGTCTCGAGTCTGGCCGTGCGGAGCGTAATCGCGCTCGTGAGCATCGAGCCTGGCTTCGATCCCAGCTCGACGTTGACCATGTGGCTGGACACTCGGGATACCGACTCGGCCGCGGAAGATTCCGAGCTTCGCGCGCTACATACCGAGATCGTCCGGGCGGCAGGTGACGTGCCGGGAGTGGATTCCGCTGCGGTTGTGAGCCGCCGCCCCTTCATCGGAGGACAGGAGCGTGTGGCCTACCTGATCGATGGAATGCCTGAGCCGACGGAAGCCGACACACCGCGTTCAACACTCACCCGCGTGAGTTCTGGATTCCTCGACGTTACCCGGGTGCCTCTTGAGTCCGGGCGTGCGATTGAATTGAACGACGACTCGCTGTCCCTGCCGGTCGTGGTTGTAAATCGGGCGGCGCGCGAGCGCTACTGGAGCGGCCGCGACCCCGTTGGCGATGTGATCCGCGTCAACCGAGAAGCTTGGCCGGCCCTCAGGGTCGTTGGCGTGGTTGGCGACTTGCGCAATCCGGACGCCGACCAACCGCCGGAACCCGCGCTCTACGTGAGCTTGGATCAGTTTCCGGTGCCGAACTTTGCGTTGATGACGCGAGTCCGTTCCAATGCCGAGGATCATCGCAATGCAATCGTCGCTGCAGTGCGCGGCGGCGCCCCGGGTATCCCGGTGGAGGACGTGCGCACCATGGAGCAGGTGCTCCACGATGACCTCTCGGGCGACATGGCCATCATCTCGCTGTTCACGTTCTTCGCGCTCGTCGCTCTCGGTCTGGCCACGGTGGGCATCTACAGCGTCATTGCCTACACCGTGAACGGCCGTCTGCGCGAGATCGGCATACGTATGGCCCTGGGCGCCCGCACGCCGGACGTTCGTCGGATGGTGCTGCGCCAGGGCTTGATGCCGGTGGGCATCGGCATCGCCTTCGGCCTCACCGCGGCAGCGGGGATCTCTCAACTGATCACGGGAGCGCTCTACGGAGTAACTCCGACCGACCCGGTGACGTTCATAGGCGCCCCTTCGCTATTCGTAGCCGTGGCGATCCTCGCCTGTCTCCTACCTGCCCGTCGGGCAGCGGGTGTCGACCCGGTGGAGTCCCTGCGCAACGAGTGACTATTCGCGATCCGTTCGATGCCACACGTAGCTGCGGCGCGGCTGCCATTCGCCGTCGACATAGTTGAACGACTGGCCGTCCTGGACATCGTCGGAGTCAACGGATCGATGGCGCACCATCGAACTTGACCCGTCTGGAGCGAAGAACGTCTGGTCGATCTGAGTCACGCCATCGGCATCGACCGTGATGTGCCCCGTCCCGTAGGCGCCCGTCGCGCCGAACTGTTCGGCCCTGAGCCGGCGCTCCTGTGGGTGCCAGAAGGTGTGGAATTCCCAATACGTGCTGGTCTCGCGGCCATCGCGAAGGCCGAACAGGCGACCCCGTACTCCGCGCTCGCCGATCGTAGAGGTCCACTCCATCCCATACTCATCGTCCGTCTCCTGAGGACCGGTGTATGCGGCATTGCTCGTGATCCATCGCCCGCCATCGCGCACCAGTTCTTCGAGGTGTGTCCTCGCCCACCCCGGCATTGCCGCACTCGCGCCGGAAAGGCGCGACCACGGGTACTCGTCCATGCCGAGCTGCGGGTGCGGGTTCTCCCAGCGACCTGTCTCGCGTTCGATCACGAACGTACCGACTAGCCCGACGTCATCCGGCCGCAGCGTTCGGCGAAAGTTGAGTGTGTGGCCGCCGGCGCCCGCGGTGCCGGCGCCGAACGGCATCGGGATGCCCGCGGCGTAGTGAACGGCCATGTGGAGTCGCACTGCCCCACTGGCAAGAACCTCCACGTACCCGGTTTCCAGCATGTCACTCCCCGAACTGGCGTAGGTGCCGTAGAACTCGATGCGTTCGTCGATCGGGTCCCACACGAAAACGGTCTCGTGCTCGGGCACAAGTCCTCCGTCGGGCGCGGGCTGGTAGCCGGTCATGTTGAGGTAGGCGCGATCGGGCCCCCAGTCGAACGTCATCGACGGAGCCGCTCGATCCGGGCCGTGCGGCAGGAACTCGCCCTGCCACGTACCAACCAACCAGCCCAGCGCATCGAGAGGACCATCGGACGTCGCCGAGATCGGGATCGCAAACGCTACGACGCCCGCCACCACGACAAGTGCGGGCCAACCGAGTTCGACACGGGCCTGCCTGCGATGCGTGTCCATTCCACTGTACTCCTGGCTGTTGGAAGCGGTCGAAATTGATCGAGACCGAACGTAGAGGCCAAACACCGACTGCGTCCATCGATCGGATCTGAACTGTTTCTGAACTGCGTGTCACACCCCTCAAACACCCCGGAATTCAGGCTCGAGCCCGTGGTAGCTTGATCGAATGGCACGAACAACGGTTCGGTTCGGTGAGTTCCAATGGGATGCGCGGACACGACAACTCCGCGGTCCCCGCGGCTGCGTGACGCTGCAGGACAAGCCCAATGCGCTGCTTGGCGCGCTCATTGCCGACGCTGGGAGCGCGGTCTCGCGCAGGGCACTGCATGACTCTCTCTGGCCGGCCGACGTGCACGTCGAGCGCGACGCCGGCCTCAATACCGCGGTGCGCAAACTCCGCGCTGCCTTTCGCGAAGTGGGATCGAACGACGCGGACCCCATCGAAACGATTCCACGCCTCGGCTACCAACTCTGCGAAACGGTGGACGAGCAATCCGGTGGCTCACGTTGGCGCGTCGGGTGGTTCGCGGCCGCTGCTGTGGCCTCCCTGTTGATTGCGGTAGCGATCGTTGGCCAAGGCGCGCGTCAACGGCCGATCGCGACGTCGCTGGATGCCGCCGCACTGGAGGCCGCCGACCGGACTCGGTACACCGAAGCCCGAGCTCTCATGCATCAGGGAGACAACCTGGAGCACGCCGCGGAGCTCCTGGGTGCCGTGACGGCCAACGCTCCCCGATTCGCGTCCGCTCACGCCTTCCGCGCGGAGGCCCTCGCCCTGCTGGCTTTCCGAGGCGCTGGTCCTGCGTTCAAGACCGACGCACGCGCTGCCGACCGGGCTGCCCTAGACCTGGACTCCGACGAGTTCGTCGCCGAGCGTGCCCTGGCCCTGCTCGAGATCCACTTCGATCGACGCTTCGCATCGGCGCGGGCGCGGCTCGATCGGGCGCTCCGTTTGAGCCCTGGGGACCCCGTGAATCACATCGCTATGGCCAACCTGCTGTCGATACAAGGTGTGCATGACGCGGCTGTGAATCACGCACGCCGGGCGATCAATCTGGCCCCTGAAACAATGACCGTTCGAGCGGACGCGGGCTACTTCCTGCTGCGCGCCGCCCGCTTCAACGAGGCCGCGACAGAATGCGCACTCGTCCTCCGATTGGCGCCGGGCGACGACTTCGGGCACCGCTGCTTGGCCCGCGTCTCCAACGAACTCGGCGACGCAACCAGGGTGCGTGAGCACGCGATGGCTGTCCTGAACGCCGAGGGTGCGAGCGCGGCGGCGGTTAGAACGATCCGGGACGCCGACCACCCCTACGAGCGATTTGTCCGTTGGAATCTCGAACGCATGCTGAACGACCCCACCAAGCCAGCCATCGACATCGCTACCGCCTACGCGGAACTGGGAGATCTGGAGGAAGCGGCAATCTGGCTCGACCAGGCGTTCCGCGTCGCCGGGCCGATGTTGGTGTACGCCTTCGAAGAACCCCGTCTGCGATCGCTGATCAACAGCGAGAACTCCGGAGCTGTTCTGCGACCGAGTGCGTAGCGCGCTGGCGGTGCCCCTCAGGCGCGATCGAGACCTGACGAGATCCTGAATACGTGCCCGTCGGGATGCATGATGCGGCACTCCCGCACGCCCCAGGGTTCGTCCGTCGGGGGCAGGGTCACGACGACACCCTGCTCCACCGCCCGCTGGTGGGCCGCGTCGACGTCGGCTGGCGTATCGAGCCACCAACTCATCCACATCCCGGCAGCCCCGTCATCGGAGGGCGGATCCGCGGCCGGGGCCGCACCGCGTTGCCCCTGTCCGTCCTGACACATGAACAGAGTCGTACTCCCGGATCTGATGCCGCCGAAGTCGGCCTGCCCGTGCTGGTTCGAATCTCCAGCCCCCTCGATCATCCCGCCATCGTTCCAGGTAAAACTGCGCTCCCAGCCGAGGCCCTCGAACCAGGCGATGCTCTCCGGCACGCTGGCGACGTTCAGCACAGGCGTTACGTGATCGACTTTCATTCTCAATCTCCGGCGAATCGCTCTTGATCGGTGGGCACAGAACTCGGCCCAGATTCAATCATTCTCCTGGGGATCGGGCCGCACGCTCCGCAATGGACAAATATTCGACACTTGTGAGGATCTTGTTCCGTAGTACACGGAACTTCCTTCTCCCCCGAAATGGTCCGGCTGCACATGCGACTTCCCACGTTCACGCTCGTTGTCCTTGCCCTCGTCGCCGCGCAGCCCACGGCGCCCACACAGCTTGACGCTGGAACCGAGAGCCGAGCGCTCGCGGCTCACATCGAAGACACCTACCCGCAGTTCCTCGAGGACTACATCCATGTGTTCCTCGGGCACATCACCTGTCAGTACGCCTTCATCGACGAGAACGTCTTGAATGCGCTCGCAGACGACACGCTGCGGGCGATGACCGCCAAGGGAGCGGGGCTGATCCGGGAGCAACATCCCGAGGACGTCAGCGAACTGTCCGACGCTGCGGTGCACTACGCCGCCTCGATGGCCGTCCTCACCACGATGGAGATGTGGTCAAACTCGGTCACCGCCGGTATCAGCCCAACATACGAAGCACCGAGCTTCGACTGCGCGGCGTCCGTGCGCGACAACCAGCGGAGGTAACAAGCTCTGCAGGGTGTTGAACGGCCCTAGCGGCAGCTCCGCACCGTGGTGGCCTCAGAGGCGCAGTTTCATACCCTCGTGCGAGCCTACGAAGCCGAGAGCCTCGTAGAGCCGTCGGGCACGCGGGCGCGTGCTCACCGGTCTGGGTTTCGGATAGGCACCTTCACGTTGCACAGCTCGACCCGGCCTGCGCGATGCGCGTACCACTCGTTCGCCGGAGAGCGACGGGCGCTGATGAAGTCCCGGAAGGAGTCGGAGTCGGTCCGCATCACCTCGAGATCGAGACGATTCGCGGCCGGCAGGTCGCTCCCGACTTTGGCTGACAGAACCGGTACCGGGTCGTTTTCGCCCTCGTAGAAGCCAAGATTGCCGGTGCCACGGGACAGCGTGGTCAACTGCTCCATCCCTGCAACTACCCGGCCCACCATTGACGAGTTGCGATCGAGGTGCCGCGGAGAATGCCCGGTGACCGCAGCCAGAGATGCCGCGCTGCCCGAGTTCGGGTCAACGCCGCGCGCGACGGCAACCGATCCATAGCAATGCGCAATCCAGGAAGTTCCCGTGGCCGGATCGTGCCCAATCGGGAACCCGCGCGAGAATCCGACCTGCGGAGCGTAGATATCGCCATCTTGCAATGGCGCGAACGGGGCACTCGCTGCTGGGAACGAGAACTCCGCAGGGAGAGTTTCCGCGACGCCAGCCGGTGACGCCTCCCCGACACGGATTCTCCATTGAGCCACGTAGTTGTCCTGGGAACGCACAACGGCCCCACCATCGAACATCCCGGCACGCACCATTGCCTTCAAGTTCTCGACATGCGCTGGCGCCGACCACGGTGCCAACTCCATGACGAAACGACCCTCCGGGAGGGCGAAATAGACCGTGTTCTCGGGTTCGAGCTGTCGCCAGGCCGCATCGGGCGCGGCGGCGACCACGTCGGCCGAGCTTCGTCCTGCGTTGGGCTCCTGGCCAGCGACGATCCCAGCGGACGAGAGCAGGACCACCAACGTGACCAGTCGCCGGTTCACGATGCGATCCAGCCCTCGCGTACGGCCCGCCGTCCGAGCACTACCAGCGCGATCCCGACGATCAGCACCATGCCCTGGAGGCCGTAGGCGGCACCACCGGCCTGCGCAGCGGCATCGGTGAGCACAAACAAGTTCAGGTCCTGGACGACGATACCGACCAGCGACGCGATCAGCGCAGGATTGGCCCAACTCTTCTTGAGCAAGAGCCCGATGCAACCGAGGGCTCCGCCCCAAACGGCGATCGCTGTCGCTGAAACTGCCCATATCGGTCGCGCTTCGTAGATCGCTCGCTGTGCATCGGGCATAGCCGCAAGGGCGTCCGCCGAAAGCATCACATCCGACAGATACGCGAAACAGCCGAGCAGATTCCACAGCAACGCGACTACAACTACGGGCATGTACCACTTCGGGGTTGCGGTCATGAGGTGCCCTCCGATGGGTTCGGTTCAATCGTGACAGGAGTCCGCCGCCTCGCGGCCGGCGCGCCGCAATACTGTCCGAGTTCCATCGCAGCGTCCAGCGGGGGAAGCCCCTCGGCAGATCACGCGGTCGCACCCTGCGCGGTACCCTCCCCGTGGGGAACGCACGTGGGAGATTCGGGCAGTGTCGCTGAGTTTGTCGAGAACGCGTCTGGCCGTGCTGGGCATCACCTTTGGTGGTCTCGCACTGCGGCTCATCGGTATCGATTGGGGCCTGCCGCGCGTCGACCTGAACCCCGACGAACTCAACGTCCTGCAAATCACGGAGCGGCTGAGCTGGCAGGACCTGGACCCGTACCTTCTACAACTACTCGGGTCTGACGTTCCACCTGAACTTCTTCGCCGGGGAGCTTGCCCGTCTCTTCGGGCTGTCGGCTGGATCCGCGAATCAACTGCTGATCAGTCGCCTGGTCGCAGTACTCCTGGGCACGTTGACGATTCCCGTGACTGTTCTCGCGGCGAGGGAGATCTATCGGTCGAATCGAGTCGCGCTCATCGCCGGAACGTTCGCGGCGATCACCCCCATCTTCGTGTGGGACGCGCACTTCGCGACCTCCGACATGGGACTTCTGTTGTGGACCGCTCTCGCCTTCTACCTGGCCACGGTCGCGGCAAATCGCCCTAGCCTGAAGATCTACGTCCTCGGCGGCCTTGTTGTTGGTTTGGCCATCGCCACGAAGTTCAACGGTGCGCTTGTGGGCACGAGCTTCATCGCAGCAAGTGTCATCGGTGCAGCACGCGGCCGCGTGTCATGGCAGGTGGCGACTCGGCTGCTGATCATCGCTGGGGTCCTTTCTCTCGTCGGCTTTGGACTCGCGTCGCCCTACAGCATCGAGCATCTTGGCGAGACGGTCGAGGCCTTCGCGTTCGAGACTCGTCACGTCTCCGGCGGCCATTTCGGCTTCGATCTGGATGCGGTTGGCTGGCAGTACACGAAGGGGATCTACCAGCTCGCCGCCGCGTTCCCGTTCAGCTTCGGATTCGCGCTCTACGCGGCCGTACTCGCGGGCCTGGTGGCCGCCATTCGCGTCTCGTCATGGCGCCAGACCCTACTGCTGCTGGCGTTTCCAGCCGCGTACATGGCGGCAACGACCTCATGGATCTTCGTACCTCTGCGCTACTACATGCCGATCTTCCCAATGCTGCTCATCGCGGCCGCCGTCGGGCTCGATCGGCTGATCGGCGGCGAAGGCACTCGAAAGCGAGTTGGCATGACAGCTCTGGGCCTCGTCGTCGCGTACACGCTTGTGTTCACGGTCACATCGACCTGGCGATTCACCGAAGACACGCGCGTCACCGCGGCTCGGTGGCTCGAGGACGAGCTCCCAGCGCAGTCGCATCTTGTCTATCTGCAGCCGCGGTTCCAGATCTCGTACATGCCCGATCCCGATCGCCCCGACGTCCAAACGAGACGCATGGGCGTGCAGGGCATCCGGGCGGCGCGCAGCTTTGCGAGCACCGCCGCGGGCGACGGGCTGCTTGTCACCAGCGGCCTCACCTACCACCGCTATTACCGCCAGGGCCGGCCGGAATGGCAGGGCATCTGGGACGCAGTGCGCAAACGATCCGGAGAACTTCGAACGCGTTCATACGTTCGACACGTGGTTCCTCAATAAATCGCTCTACGTCGCGCTCGACCCCATGTTCGACGGGTACTTCGTGTCGCCGACTATCGAGCTCTATCGACCCGCTGCCGAGGAGACACGGGAAGAGAGACGCGAGCGGCGCCGCCTCGAACGTGCAGAAACCCGGAGCGACGAGCGAAAAGACGCTCGTGGTGTCAATGCGCCGGATCAGGGTGCCGATCGCGACGCGAGCCCGGAATCCGCTGCAGGAGTTCCCTAGCGCTCGACGAGTTCGAATCCGTAGTGCTGCTCGAGATACTCGACGAGCACCTCGGCGAATACCCGCGCGTAGGCCTGCCGATCTGACTCCGGTTCGCGGACGCCTCGTTTCGGGTGCTCCACCTGGATCGAGTCGATCGAGCCCGCCTGCAGTGATCCGTGTCGCACCGAGCTGTACCCGCCGTTGAAGTAGTCGGCAGAGCCGGGGCCCGGATCGCCCGGGCTCGGCACGGAACGGTACCCGCGCTGCTCCAGCAGCGCACCAAGACTCGCTGGGCCGCGTACCAGTTCCGCGATCGGCGTCGAGGTGGCGTCCGCGAGCGCTCGCATCGTGAAGCTCATCGGATCGAGATCGCTGTCGCCGTTGAGATCGGACGACATCAGCCCGTAGCCAAGTTCAACCCAGGGCGTCCGATGCCCATGCCCGTGGATATCGAGGTATAGCCCTCGGCCCCAGGTGTCCTCGACGGCCTGTCGCGCCGACTCGATGAAGCCGTGATACTCGCGCCACGCACCTTCCGAATCTGGATTTCCATTGGCGGCCTCGTCGACCGCCCGATTCGGGTCGAGCTTCGACCGGTGCAAGCGGCTGATCACCACATGGGGTCCTCTCCCGGTGACTTCCTGGAGCGCCGAAGCGATCAGTCGGGTGAGCTCCTGCGTGTCCGAGTCTCCAACCCCGTAGCCACGTGTGCGATCGGGGATCGAATCGGGCTTCAGCGCACCACCGTGGGGCGAACTCAGAATCAGCGGCAGCGCCCCGACGGTGAACTCCACATATTCGTTCTCGCCCAACATCACGTCGCCGGGTGCTAGCGGGCCGATATCCGCCGTGGGGGCAGTGGGCGGCGTGATCCCGGGGGGCAACATCTGAATCCGACCTGAGTTGCCAAGAGCGTCGGCACATGTGCCCGCATAGCTGGCGTCCTCGCGACGGTCGAGCGTGCACGAGAGCCGTACACCAGGGCGCCAGGCGAACGTGAGTTGTCCGCCGCGCAGCGCAAGGTCCTCCACCGGAATGTCCCCACGTTCGGGCACACGCATCACACCGGAATATCCCTGGCCGTCCGCGCTGACATCGAGTGGCACTTCGACGGACATGCCGTCGGGCGAGTCGATCACTGCGATCCAGGTCCCGACGGCGAGGTCTTGCGAACCGGGTGGCTCCATCACCCAGAACACCGCCGACCCGGCGAGCAGAAGCGCGAGCCCCCATTTGCACATCATCGAAGTCATCAGGAATCCCCTGTCCTCGCCCCGTCACAGACGGCGGTCGAAAGTTCGGCACTGGTTGCAGCTTGCCCCTGTCTAGCCTGACTCGGCAAGCGACAGAGCCACAGGGTTTCATGAGGAATCCACGGGCTGTCGGGTGCGCCGGCCAGGCGGGGCCGGCCCCCCGATTCACAGCTACCGGGCAGCGAAAATGAGCTGGAACTTTCTTTGCGACACTCCGTACTCTACATTGTGACGATTACATCGTGACAATGGAATCGACCTTCCCCGGAGCATCCCGATGAATCTCTTCAAGCCCCGTTCAGCTGCCCTGTCCATGAGTCGATTGTTCGTCGCCGCGAGCGTGATCTTCATGACTCTGCCCGGTATGGCTCGCGCCCAACATGGCGGCATCCTCGAGGTTCCGCTTGCCATGTCGATGAACCACCTTGCGGTACCGGTAATGGCGGCCGATGGAACTGAGCTCCAGTTCATGCTCAGCACGGGAACACCGTCGACGCTCATCTCCGAGTCCGCTGCGGCCAAAGGCGCGATCGCAGATCTCATGATGGCCGGTCTGCCGATCGGCAACGACGCGCAGGTGATTCCGGACGCGAACCTCGAGGTGGACGGACACCAGTTCGACGGGATCGTCTCGGCTAGCATTCTGTCCAGCTACGATGTGTTGCTGGACGTGCCGAAGGGTCGCATGATGATGCGGCCTCTGGGCCCGCCGGCAGAGTGGCAGGGTGTGGAACTTGGTGAGCCGGTCGCGCTGCGGATCTTCCATGGATTCGTCATGGCTACCGATCTGCAACTCAACGGGCACGACTACATGGCGCAGTTCGAAATCGGCATCAACAAGGTGATCGTGAACGAACCCGTGACACAGACGCTCGGCTTTGAAGGCGAGACCATCGGCGCGGTGACTGTCGCGGGGCGCGAGTTTGGCGGCTTGCCCGTGAGCCACATGGAGATCGACGTGTTCGAACGTTGGGATCCGGACGGCAATGGTTTCGTACTACTAGGAGCTCCGATCGCCAGAGACTGCGCGATCGCGATCAGCTGGATTCGGGCTGAACTGCAGGTGTGCGCACAGTGAGCAACGACTACCTGGGCGAATTCGAACAGATGGTGCTGCTGTCGATCATGCGGCTCACCGATGACGCCTACGGCCTCGCCATCCGGCGTGAACTCGAGTCCGTCGCCGGGCGCAAGCCGTCTACTGGTGCCCTCTATACGACTCTCGATCGACTCGAGAAGAAGGGCCTCGTGCAGTCATCGGAGGGCGAGTCCACCCAAGAACGGGGTGGACGACCACGCCGATACGTCGCCCTGACCGACGAGGGCCACGCAGCATTGGCGCGTTCGCGCTCACGCCTGATGGCCCTCTGGGATGGGCTCGAGAGCGCGCTCGACCGATGAGTGGACACTCGCCGCCACGATGGCTGGAACGCGTAGTCGCCTGGGCCCTGCCCAAGGGTTTGTCTCAACAGGGCTCCCTGGGAGACCTCGCCGAGGAGTTCGAGGAGCGCGCAGGTGACTCGCCAGCCCGAGCGCACCTCTGGTACGCACTCCAGACGGTCTCGATAGCGAGCTACCGCCCGTTGCGCAGACGCCCGGACCGCAAGCGCAACTTGGATCTCCGTCCCGACTTCCGCTGGGCAATCCGTTCGCTCGTTCGACGCCCTGCGTTCGCGCTGGGGGTGGTGGCGGTTCTGGGACTCGGGTTGGGCGCCAACGTTGCCGTGTTCACCGTCGTGGACGGCACCCTGGCCAACGCGAGCTGGTGGGCCAAGCCCGATCGTACGCTGCTGATCTGGCCCGGGAATCACTTCTCGCTCGGCCAGCTCGAGATGATGGGCCGAGAGCAGACCGTGTACGACGCCGTCGGCGGCTATATCGAACTAGCGCTCGCACTCGAAACAGCGGACGGCGAGAGCGATAGCGTGAACGGCGCACTGATCACGCCGGCGCTATTCCGCGAACTCGCCGCGCAGCCGACCCGCGGCCGAGCCCTGAGTGACGACGACGGGTATCTGGGCGTGGAACGAGTCGCTGTGATCAGCGACCGCGTCTGGCGTCGCACCTTCGGCGCAGATCCGGACGTCATCGGAAGCCGCATCACGGTAGGCGGAACCCCGGCGACGGTCGTGGGCATCCAAGCGGCTGGCGGCCACGCGCCGGGCGGCCGAACGGATGTGTGGATTCCTCTCTGGCACGATCCGCGCGACGACGACTACTGGAAGGACCACTCGTATACCTTGCTCGGAGTGCTCCGCGAAGATACGACCATCGACGATGCGAGCGCGGACCTGACCGCATTTACCGACACGCTCGCCGAGACGTTCCCCATGTTCTTCCGTGGCGACTGGGCCTCCTCCGCACACGTCGATCATGCGTATGCCGCACAGCGGCAGCTGGTCACGACGCCACTCCTCCTTCTTCTTGCCGGCACAGCCCTGCTCGTGCTCGTCACCGCGCTCAATGTCGGGAACCTCCTCCTCGGACGCGCGATCGAACGCCGTCCGGAGCTCGCTGTTCGCGTGTCGCTCGGCGCCACCCGGGGGCGAATTGTTCGCCAGCTGCTGATCGAGGGCATGGTGTTGACCGCGTCAGCTCTGGCGCTTGGACTCCTCGTGGCAGCCGTCGGTGGCCAATGGATCGCCGCGCTGTTTGTCGAGCAATCCGTGGTGGGCCATAGCAGTGTGTTTGCATCCAACGTCGTTGGATTCGCGCTGGCGGTGGCGGCAGTGGTCTGGGTCGTCTTGAACGGTGTCCCGGTGCTCCACTACCTGCGAACCCACGGGGCTCGAGCCAATGTGGCACCCACGTCGGGCCGTTCAGTTCAACGCGCCACGGTTGTGATTCAGGCGGCGCTCGCAACTCTTCTGCTCGTGTCCGCCGCGCTGCTCGTCGTCACGGTAGACAACCTGCGTTCCGTCCCACTCGGTTTCGATCCGGGCGAGCTGGTGGCGATCGAGCTCTCACCGCCACAAGACCGAGTTGCTACCACCACCCAGGCCCGCGACTTGTACGAGCGGCTATCGGCTTCGGTGGGTGCTCTCTCGCAGGTCGAAGCCGTCGGTCTCACCGGATGGCTGCCGCTACGAAAGCAGGCGCCAACCACGCCGATCAACATGGAAGACGCTCCCGTCGATGTGCGCGAGGCTCTCCGGGTCCCGAAGCACCACGTCGATTCCGAGTTCTTCCACGTCCTCGACGTTGAGCCGCTCGACGGCCGTCTACTCGGCACCGAGGAACGCGCGGACGAACTACCGAGCGCGGTAGTCATCAACGCCACACTCGCGGAGATGCTCTGGCCGGGCGAGTCAGCGGTGGGGCGCCGCATCGCGATCGATCCGCATGAATGGGACACCTGGACGCCAATCGTGGGGGTCGTTCCCGACATTCGATCGGGACCCATCACCGGGCCCGTGGGCCCCGCGATATATGTGGCGCTCGCCGAGGCTCCTGCCCGGGATGTCACTCTGGTTGTACGCACGGCCGGGGCCACGACCGCGGCGATTCCGGAAATCCGCAGGGCGATACGCGGGGTGGATGCACTGGTGCCGGTGCGCACGGTCACGGACATGACTTCCGTGGTGAGAGCGGCCTACGCCACCGCCTGGGTCATGATGGGACTCCTGCTGGTGCTGGCGATATTCGCCAGCGTATTGGGAGCCGTCGGCATCTACGGCGTTCTCGCTCACCACGTGTCACTCAGCCGCAAGGAACTGGCCGTACGGATGGCCCTCGGCGCACGTCCTGGAACCGTAGTCGGTGGCGTGGTTCGAGCAGGCCTCCGGCTCGCTACGATCGGCATCGTTCTCGGCAGCCTGGTGGCAGCGATCTCCACCCGCTTCCTGGAATCCCTGCTCTACGAAGTATCTGCACTATCGCCGGCGGCGTTCGTTGCCCCGGCGCTGCTCCTGGCTCTCGCGGCCGCCCTCGCCGCCTGGATCCCGGCCGCCCGCGCGGGGCGCACGCCACCTGCGGAAGTCCTTCGCGACCAGTAGGACCATGGGCGCGGCCGGCTCACCGTGAGCCGGTCGCAAACTCGATGCGTTGATCACGGCAGATGGCCTCGTCGTCGGGCAGATTGGTGGTCACCAGGAAGTCCTCGACGACTTCTCGGGCGCAACCGGCGCCGGCTCCATGTCCAGCGTCGCCGACAACCAGATGCGCGCTGTTCGGGAAGCTCTTCCGAGCCAACTCGGCCGCGGCGTCCGGAGTCGTCGGGTCGTAGCGACCTGAAAGCAGTAGTACCGGAATGTCGGAACTGAACGGCCGGTACCAGTCCATTGGAGCGGGCTCCACGGGCCAGGCATCACAACCAGCCTGGTATTGCCGCATGAGGTAGTCGCCGAGCAACGTGCCGGCTGTTGCTGCCAGCGCGTCGACGTCCGACAGACGCGGCACGTCCTCGCGACAGTAGACGGAGAGATGCAGCCCGAGACTCAGCGCCTCGCCGAGGATCGCCGCGGAGCGGCCGTACAGAGCCTGCGCGAAGTAGCTGTAGTTCGCCGTCTCGGCTGCGTGGTGGATCTCTGCAGGAAGGTCCGCGACGCGACGCGGGTTGTATAGCGCTCCCCGCACGGCATAGGCGAGGTCGCCGCGATGGAAAGGCACTGTCTGTTGGTCACCGCCGATCCGATCGATGGTCACCGCAGCGGGCTCCCGATCCAGAGCCGTCACGATGCGTTCGATGTCGCCGTGGAGATCAGGAAAGGCCGCCCGCACACTCGGACTGCTCGGCGCAATCAGCCACAACCCGATTCCACGCCTCTTGCAGCGACTCTGAGAACGGCAGCGGCATGGCGTAGTCGATCGGCACGACACCATCGAGAACCGCGGCCGCGACATGGTCTGGGTGCTCGCGAATGAAGGCGGCTGCGGTACGAGAGCCACCCGAACCGCCCCACAGCACTGCTTTGTCGTAGCCCAGCGCATCAACCGCTTCGGCGATATCGGCAACGTAGTCGGCTGTTGCGTACGCCGACAGATCCGACCGTTCCGCCTCGGCGGCAGCACAACCTCGAATCCGGTCGACATCCCACAGTTGCCCGAAGGCCAACTCTGGCGATGCCGCTACGTCGTGATGGCACCTGAGGGGATGTGAGATCCCGGCTCCGCGTTGGCCTACCAGTACCACGTCCCGGTGATCCCGCACCTCGACATATCGCACCTGCGCGAGGTCGGCGAGATCGGTCGTAGCTTGTCCCGGCCCGCCCGGAAACAGCAGCAACGGCTCGGCGGTCGCCGACTTGAGCGCCGGCAACACGGCTACGTGGATCTCGATGTTGCGGCCGTCCGCGACCGCCCGGTTCTCCGGCACCGTCAGCGTTGCGCAGCGGGCATCCGCGCCAAGCCCACGCGCACAACTCACCGGCACGAAGCCGATGCGCTGCGCCATCGCCTCGATGCGCGAGTCTCCGGGCGCCACGCCCCGTGCTTGCTCCAGAATCGCACGCGCGGCACTCGTGTCGCCCATCAAGTGGCGGGCCTCTGCCTCGCCAACGAAAGCGTCTATGGAATCTGGATGGAACTCGCGGTTGAACAGAAAGATGTTGGCGGCGTAGAGCAATTCGTCCGATTCCAGAAGGAACCGCGCGAAGGCATTGCCGGCTGCCTCGTGGTCCAGATGGGCGGTCGCAGGATCAGTCCGATAGTGCGACCACATGATGAGGGCCGCGTTGATGCCGGCATCGCGATGAGCCTGAATCAACTGGCTCGTCACGTCACCGCCCACCTCATAGTCCAGCGCTGCCTCAAGAGCAGTATCAGTGCCGACGAGGTAGTCGTCGATGTCCGGCTTGACCGGCAAGCGGATCTCGACACTCTCCCTCCATTCACTGCCGGTCCAACCGACGAAATAGCCGGTAGAAACCCTGGCAACCAACTGCGAGTTGTCGAGCACCTCGCGATCCGAGCTGCTGTAGTGAGTCGGGCCACTCCCAAGCCGTTCGCCGACGAAAGTCACCTGGGTCCATTCCTCTAGACGAGCCGACAGGTTTACCGCCGCCGAGAACGTCTCGGGGCCCACCAGAGCGAAAAGGCGGCCGGGGGCCTGCGACCCGTCCCAGCGGATCAAGGGAAGAACCAATGCCCGCGACAGAGACTGGTCACCACCATGGCAGTAGCGCAGATCCAGAACGACGCGCTCGGGGTCATGCTCTTCGATCGCTTCCGACACGCGACGCGCGAACTCGCCGATCGTCTCGGTAGGGCTGTCGTTCATCTGGTAGATGCGCACGATCAAGGCGTCGTCCCGATCCGTCTCGATCTCGAAGTAGGGCTCATCGGCCTCGCGAAAGACCCAGCGCTCGGGCTCGACCCAGCTGACCTCATCTTCGTAGGCCAGCGCCTCGAGCGTTACGGTTCGCTCCTTGCCTGCCCTGCTCACGAGAGTCACCACCGAAGCGGACGGCGATGAGTCGGTGCCCGCAAGCGCGACGAGTTCAGGAACCGCGAGAAGCTTGACTGCATGGAAGCGCTGGCCAGCGGGAACATCGCGCGCGACGAACGGCCCGAGACGGTCCACCACCTCCTCCACGGGATCGCCAGCGATGGCCACAATCCGGGCGCCAACCAAGTCGGCATGGTCCACAGTCGCTGAGGCTACGTGAACGCCTCCTTCGAAATCGGCGAACCGGAGCGGCAAGGTATGGAAGCGCGGTGCGCCCGGTGCCGGGTCAGGATCCGGGTTGTGCCCCTGCCGGTAGCCGAGGTTCGTCGGATTCACCGGAATCGCCAGCCTGGTGTGGCCATCGCCCACCGACGCGAGCAACTTCGCGAGTTCACCGGTGATCTGGCTCCCACTGAGGCTTGGGAGCCTTTCCAGCAAAGCGTCGACGGCGACATCGAACTCGTCTGGCGCGATGCTGTGGAACGCATTTCGATGGTTCGAGCGGACGTGGTCGACCAACTCCATCAGGTCCGCCCGCCACTGCTCGACCGTGATCGAGCTTCCCTGCGCTGACGCTTCGTCGATCGCCTGTCCAAACGCCGGGACAGCGGCCAGCGTCATAAGAAGTACGACCAGAGTCGTCCACGCGGGCACCGCATGGCGGCGCATTCGGCAAAAGGCACGGCGGTGGCTGATGATCTTCAATGGAACTCCCCCATTGGATTTTCGGGGATTGCGAATTAACTTATACAGCTGTATTAGACGATAGTATTCGAAGATGTTAGTGTCAACTCCTACCTCTTCACGGAGTTGTTCTCGTGTCGCAAACCTTGACCGACCTGCAATTCGCGATCATGTCGGCGCTGTGGGAGAAACCTGGACTCACCATCGTCGAGATCCACGATCGCCTCGGGCACCGGCACCGGTGCCCGCAACCGACCATTGCCACTCTCCTGCGCCGGATGGCCGACAAAGGCCTCGTAGAGCGCGAAGCACGCGGGCGGGCATATGCCTACAGGGCGTCGGTGGATCGCGCGGAGTGCGAGCGGACCGTCGCTTCCGAAATGGTGGAACGGACATCGACCGTGTTTGGCGCAGGTCGCGCCGCGCTGGTTAGCTCGCTCCTCGGCGCCACCGAGATCACGGAAGAGGATGTCCGACGCGCCCGTGAGGCGCTCGACTCTCTCGAGTCGGAAATCGAATGAGCGTCGGCGGTTGGTTGGCCACCTACGCGCTGCACAGCACACTGCTGCTCGCGGCCGGTCTGACTGTGAGCCGGTGGGTGCGGAATCCTGTGGCGGCGCGAAGGCTGCTGCTCGCAGCGGCGTTCGCGGCACCTTTCACCGCGAGCATAGCCGTGCCCGCGTCGTCGCTATCAACTCCGGCCGCAATCAATCTTGCGGCCAGCGAAGACACCCGCGTCGAAACTGGCTCGCTAGGTGAGTCGGACGTCTCCAATAGACCGCTGATGCGTCCACCCGCGGGTCAAGTCTCTCGCAAGAGCGAACTGGTCGAATCGGACACAACGCCGGCTACATCGTCAGCGCTGCCGGCGCTGCGTGTTGGAGTGCCCACTCCAGACTGGGCGCGCTTCCTTCCGATGCTATGGATCGTCGGTGCGCTCATCGGAGCGGTCCACTTCAGTTTCACTGCGCGGCGATCATTCAGGACCCTCCGCGCGAATACCCAGCCGTTCCCAGCCGAGCTGTCACCGAGCCTGCACTACTACGTGACCAAACATCACCCTGAGATTCGCCTCGCGACAACGAACGCGCTGGTAGCGCCCATGGCTGTGTTTCCTGACACGGTGGTGCTTCCTAGGTGGGCTCTAAGCGAACTCTCGGCCACTGAGCTCCGCGCGACCTTCGCGCATGAGCGGGCTCATCTGACACATCGCGATCCGCTTTGGCGCATGGTCCTTGCGCTGAGCGGCCGCATCTTCTTTTTCCAACCGCTCCACGCCATTGCCTTGCGACGATTCGATGAGCTGGCGGAGTCGGCCGCCGATCGCGCCGCGTGTCACGGCAACGGTGTACGACGTGCCCTCGCGAGCTCAATCGTTCTGGTCGCCGAGCGAACGACCAGGAGTCGCCTCGGGCCCGGCGTCTCGGCCCTCGTGCGGCAACCGAGTTCGCCCTTGCTCGCGCGAGTGGCGCAGCTCGTTGCCGAGCCCGCGGTGACGCGACCCAACCGTGTTGGGGCGGCCTCGTTGGCAGTCGCCATCGTTGCGATGACACTGACGCTGGTTACGATCGAGGCCGCCCAGCGCGTAGATCGGAACGCGGCGGCGGAACCCGGCGTCACAGGCGCGCAGCAGCGGTGGGCTCTCTGGAGCACCGAAGCCACCCCCTGGGATGTGAACTCGTCGACACGCAATCTCCGCGATGTGGTCCCGCAACCTGTCCCCACATCAGGCCGTCTGTGGATGCTCACACGTTTCGCCGACTCCGGCCTCGTCGATGGCGCGTGGTTCTCCACCGAAGGTCCGCCCATCGTTGCAGGCACTGACCTGCAGGACGACGCGCTCAGCAACGCCGACTCGTTGGCGCGCATCACGGACCTGCGGCTGCGCGTCTCAAACCCGACTGTCGCGAGCGAACTTGGCGCCGCGGCGGCCGCGCACCAGGATTGGCGTCTGGCCGCGGCTGCGGCCAGGTCGTTCCTGGTACCAACCGCCAACCCGCGCCTCGAGGAGCCCGAGGAGATCATCCAGTGGCTCGCCCGTCGACCACCGGCGTCTGCAGCCGAAGACGAAGCTCTCACCGAGTTTCTTGTTGACCTCGCCCTGAGCGATCGCCAACCCTCGGCACTCGAAGCCGTGGACAGCCTTGGTCAGCGACTCCGAGTCTCCGCGACCGCCCGGGCTGCATTGAGATCTGTGGCCGCAGACGCCGGTGACCCGGCGATCTCCGACGAAGCCCTGGAGTGGCTGGCACCCGCCCGGTAGCGACCCGCTTGACCCTCACGCCACGTGAGGCCGTAGCGTCCTGGTAAGTCCGAACACCGACACCAGGAGATGACCATGCGTCGCGCGCTGCTCATCACGCTCAGCGCTTGCTTGTGCCTCAGCCCAACCCCGTGCGCCGCTCAGGAGGATTCCGCCATGCCACCAAACGTCGTGATTCCGGAAACCGAGATCTTCGATATCCACTCGACCCATGCCGAAGCAGATTTTCAATTGTGGGTGGCCGAACCGATCGCCGGGATGATGCCTTTCCCGCCCGGGCCCCGCGGCGTCGTCTATGTACTCGACGCCAACATGTTCTTCGGCACCGCCGTCGAGATGACTCGAGTGATGAGCCAACTCTACGGGGAACTCCCGCCGCTTCTCATCGTAGGCATCGCCTACGACACGGCCTCGCCCGCGCTTCAGGCCGAGCTCCGTTCCCGCGATTTCACGCCGAGTACGGACGCCCGGCTTGCGAACATGGCGCAGGCGCCCCCCGGGGCGCCTGCGCCCACGCTGCCAGCGGAAGAACGGCTGGGTCGGGCCGACGAGTTCCTCAGATTTCTCACCGACGAGGCGCGCCCGTTCATCGAGGAGCGCTATGAAGTTGCCGAAAACAGCTCCACCCTCTTCGGCTCCTCACTCGGTGGCCTCCTGGCGATCCACGCGCTCGTAGAACGGCCGAGCGCGTTCGACGCCTACATCGCTGTCAGCCCGGCGTTGTGGTGGGACGAGCAACTCGTGATGCGCCGCGAGGCCGAGGCGGCAGCGGCGCGCAACGACCTGGACGTCAGTGTTTTCCTGACTGTCGGTGAGTTCGAGGAGCGTGCCGAGATCCCCGCCCTGGCGCCCTTCCGCATGGTCTCGAACGTTCGGGAATTCTCCGCTCAGCTGGAGTCTCGTAACTACAAGAGCCTCCGTCTCGCGACTCGCGTAGCGGAAGGCGAGTCGCACACCACGGTTGTGCCCGGGGCGCTCACCCGCGGCTTGAGATTCGTCTACGGAAGCGCCTCGCAAGCGCCTCGCTAGCGGGCCGCGTCCCACTCCGCGCGAGTCGCCGTGGCTTTCTGGTATTCCATCAGCCTCAGCCACTTGCCGTCGCGCTTCACCATGAGTGCTTTAGAATGGATGTACTGGGCACCCGGCTCACCGGCGGCCGTGTCCGGTGCGAAACGGAAAATTCCGGTCTCGTGCGCCGTGGTGTCATCATGCGACCGCTGCGTGAAGCGAAAGTCCACCGTGGGCTGGCTCTCGCCCGCGCGGGCGGCGACGAAGCCTGGCTCCCAGGCCTCGAGCGCTTCGCTGATCGGCGTGGTGTCTGTGAACGAAACCAGCACGGCGTCCGGGTGGTACACGGCGGAGTAGGCGTCGAAGTCGCCCTCGGCCACCGAGCGACTCACCTCGCTCCAGGTCGCGTCGAGTTCGGCCAAAGTGTTCGACTCGCTCTGGGCGCCCACGTCGAGGGGCCAGAACAAAGCAACCATGGCGGCTAGTAGCGACAGCGACCGGTGAGCGTTCGAGGTTCGTTTCATCGCAGTTCCAGCAGTGCCGAACGGCCTAATGCACGTCCGACGGTTCCGTGCACGAAGAGCGCCGTGCCCTGCCGACTCCCTAGGCTTGTCGACCGAGTGGCCGCCAGCTCGTGGTCATCCCCCACAGGCACCCAGGCACGCTCCTGACGGCCTAGCCCCAGCGCCAGGGCAGGCATCAGGGCAGCGACGCAGGCAGCTTCGATCTGTCTCATTGAGGCTCGCTCGGGGATTGCTTCGGCCCATTGTACAAGCGCATCTCTTGCTGGCGCGGACAGCGATTTGGTACAATGGTGGCTGGGCCGGTCGGAGCGAACCGGTCATTTCTTTGCCCGCCGACCATGTGGTCGGTTTTTTTGTGCGCGCCGAGCTCCCTTCCGGGGCCGGCGCGTTTGCCTTTGGGGGAACGATGGACTCGACAACAGCCGGCCGCGCACGGACATTCACTTACGAGTCGGCGGGGCGCGAGCTGTTTGGCGCCGAGCGAGGCGAAGGATGGCCGGTCGTGCTGCTCCACGGCGGCCTCGCTGACCACCGCGCCATCAATCTCTACCTCCCGACTGCACCAGAGGGGGTCCGCCTGATCACTCCCGATGTTCGTGGGAGTGGGCGATCGATCGACCCGGGGCCTCTCTCGTGGTCGCAACTCGAAGACGATGTCGTCGCGCTGCTCGCACATCTCGAGATCGAGCGTGCCGTGATCGGCGGAACCTCGCTCGGCTCCGGCATCGCCGCGGCCTTCGCGCTCTCCCACCCTGAGCGCACCGCGGGCGCCATCTTCATTCAACCGATGTACGCCGGCCCGGAGCAATCGCCCAGCCCCGCGATGGCTGCGGGCTTCGCCGCCATGCACGCAGCCGCAACAGAGGCCGTTGAGCGCGGGATCGATGCCCTGGCACCACTCTACGAACGTCTCCCCGAACCGATACGGAAACGAGCGTGGGCGGTGGCAGGAGAATTCGACCCCGCCAGCTGCCTGGCCTCGACCTCGGTGTATGTGTCCCCGGATCAGCCGCTCTCCGAAGCCGCGGCACTTAGTCAGCTGCTGGCTCCCGCGGCTGTCGTCCCGGGCGTCGATGCGATGCACCCGGCGGACATCGCGGATCTCTATGCGACCGCACTACCCCACGCAGAAGTCGTGGCCGGCGACGCACCCCTGGATGAGGTTGTACTTCGGCTGTGTCGCCGTGCATTCGAGCACCCGGCCACTGCCGGGTAGCAGACCGACCCTGCCGCCGCCGGAATCGGTACACTGCGCTGATGCTTCAAAGAACTACACGGCACGTGCTCGCTGGCCTTCCCCTTCTCACTCTGCTGGGTTTCCAGGAGGCCGGACCACCGGCAACCGACGGCGCGTGGGCTGGAGACTTCGAATTCGGGCCGCACGCCGTTGGCTTCCAGACTCACTCGATCTCGCGGGAATCCCCTGCCGGACGGCGCGACCTCCTCCTCTCCGTCTGGTATCCCGCCGACGCATCGCGCACGGATCGACTGCGCCTGAGTGAGTACTTCCAGGTCGTCCTCAACGAGGAGCAACTGTCGGAACCCGTCGGCCTGGAAAGAGAGGCTGCGTTCTCGGCGGCGCTGACTGGGTCGGCCCATGCTCTCTCTAAGGCCCAAGCTCGGGCGGGGCTCGATATGGCCACGTTCGCCTCCGCCGAGGCGCCGCAGATCGACGGCGCGTTTCCGATCGCACTCTGGTCGAGCCGGCACGCGACTGTGCTCGCCCAAGTACCCCTGTCGGAACTGCTGGCAAGCCACGGCTTCGTGACGGCTTCGGTCTGGTCATCCGACCCGCCACTCGCGTTTCTCTGGGATGACCACGCTCCGCAAGACAAGATCGCCACCATCGAGAGTCACGCCGAAGACCTCGAGCGCGGGCTCGAGTACTTGCGACAGCGGCCCGATGTCGATCCAGACCGTGTGGTCGTCCTTTCCTGGAGCTACGGCGGGCAGACCGCGGCCAGGCTTCAGGAAAGAGAGCCGGCGGTGCGTGGCGTCATCGCATTCGACGCCAACGTGGTTCCGTCACGTCCGGAGGAATCCTTGGACCTGAAGCAACCGTTGCTGTACCTCGTGGGAGAGAACACCGCGGGTCGCGGCTATGAAAGCCTGCAAGAGCTGGCGGGAACCTGGACCAGTGTGCGATTCCCGGGATTGGCTCACGGGAGCTTCAACGCACTCGAGGGATACCTCCCCGCACTCCTCGGAGCGGAAACCGTATTCTCCTGGTCGCAGACAGGACCGGTCGCGAGGAACGGCTACCGCGCGATCGCGCGCGTTGGCCTCGCTGCCGCGCAGACGTTCGTCGACGGCGTCCCTGTCGCCAGCGCTCCGCTTGCCTCTGTCGTGGCCCAGGCAGCTCAGGACGTGCCCATCGAGATCATCTCGAGCGGGGAACGCACCCGGTAGCTGCCGAATCCTTCACGCGTCCCGGGTGTCCACCCGGTCGCTCCTGAGCACGGCATAGACGGCGTGATCTCGGAAGGATCCACCGACGAGGTGTGACTGCCGACGCACGCCTTCAAGGATCCCACCCACGCCCTCAGCTACGCGTCGCGACGGCGCGTTTTCAACTCGACACTGAAATTCGATTCGGTTGACACCTCGACCGAACAGGTAGTCGACGACGCGCTGCGTGGCGCGTCGGGCCAGGCCGCGCCGGCGCGAATCCGGCGTCAACCAGTAGCCCAGTTCGGCCACGTGGTGCGCAGGGTCGATCGACCAGCACACCACCCCGCCGCAAAGCGCGTCGGCATCCCAAAGACCGAGATGGAACCCCTCATCGAGGCGCTCTCTCCGGATGAACCCCTCGATGAACGCCTCGGCCTCTGATTCCGAAGTGATTGCCGCGGACCAGCGCAGCCACGGATCCAGTGCCGCGCGGTGCTCGGATATCGCCGCGTAAAGAGCCGGGGCATCGTCGCTCCGCAACGCAACGAGATCGGTGTTGTCTGGCCCCGGCAACTTCAGTGCTCGCTCCAAGCGCTACCGATCCGTGGGCAAGATCGCGCGGAGCATCACATCGGCGCGATTCCTCCAACTGACCCAGTCATGAGAGTCCGGAGCTGCGCCACCAGCAACATCGAACCCCTGTGCCAGGAACAGGTCGCGTAGAGCCGGCGTGATGTCGCGGAAATCCATCTGTTCATGCGGACTGTGCAGGTCGTAGATTCCCCAGTCGATGTATACACGCAGCGGACGCTCGCTGGCCGGGCGAAGGAACTGCTGCTCGATCATGTCGAGTGCATCTTCCAGGATGATCGGCGTGTGCAGGCCGAGACCCGATGTCATTTCGGGCCTTACGAACGCCGCCACGATAGCGATCATCCCACCTCGCCCCCCGCCAACGCCCACGCGACCTCGCGACTCCGCGATCGTCCGATATTTCGCGTCAACGGCGGGAATGAGCTCGTCGGCCCACATGGCGATGTACGGTGCGCCTCCGCCCGGCGGCGTCGGAGTGAATACCGCCATCACTGGCGCCATCCCATCGGCAATCAGATTGTCGAGGCTCAACGCCACGGCGCTAAACTCCTCTGGCGTCGACCCGTGGTAGTACACGACCGGATACCGCTCATTGGAATCGGCATATCCGGCCGGCAGATACACCCGGTAGGTCGCTTCACCCATCGCTGTCGTTTCAAAGGTCAGCGTCTCGACGCTGCCACGTGCCAGGCCCGGATCCGGGCCACGCAGATGCGGAGGCAATGTCCATCCGGGCATCCTGAGGTCCGACAAAGGAATGCCCGAGCCGTCACGACTCCAGTTGAAGACATCATTCAGAATCGTGGTGCGGGTCTGCAGCGGGTTGTGTGGATCGAGCATCGGCTCTGTGTCAGGCACGAATACGTAACCCACACGCGACTCGGGATGAATCCGCGTTGAAAAGTAGAACATGTCGGTTTCGCCTATCCGCACCATCGGCGCTTCCTGGCGCATGCCGATGAAGTCGCCCGCAATCGCCGGAGCTTCGGCGTCCCCGCGGTAGACGAAGTGGACGAGGTCATCCCCCTCGACCAGCGGCAGGCTGGGAGCGTCAGCGAAGAAGGCGTCGACCAGTTCGACAGGCGCATCCGAAGCCTCGATCGACCGCACGAGGCGACCGAAGGCCCCGTCGCCCGGATCGATACTCCGCGGCGCGACGTTGCTCATCTTGGCAGCCGGCGCACTGCCGCCACCGTGCAGATCCACCCGAACCACTTCATCGAGGCTGCGTACGAAGAGGTCGCCTTCCGCATAGCTCGGCGCGGTCCAAACGAGCTTGTCGAAGATCGGTGCGTTAGCCAGTTCCTGGTAGCCATCCGCGCTCGCACGAGCCAGGTGGAGAGTCCCTTCCTTGGTCAGAATCACCAGAGTGTCGCCAACAACGGATATGAAGCCGTCGCCGGGCGCTCGCGACCGCCACACCCGCTCGCCAGTCGAGGCATTGACGCATGTGAAGATGCGGCTGTTGTAGCCGTACAAATAGCCGTCGTGATACACGCTCGGCGAGTAGCTGCGCCGTAGCGTTCGGTCGAGCCAGATTTGCTCCACCCCCGTCCCGGTCGAACCCTCGTTCACACCGAGCATCTTGGACTCTTCCGACGTGTGGGTGATGAAGATACGTCCATCGCCTGCGCCCACCGGCACCAATGAGCTCTCCCCCATGATCCCGCCGCCCTCGTGGGCGTACTCCCAGATCACTTCGCCGCTGGCCGGATCGATGCCGAAGATGGTCTCATCGGCGGCCGCCACGACTGTTCGCGCTCCCGCCAGGGTCAGCACAACCGGTACCTGGTACTCCACCAGTTCCGTGCCCACACGCCAGCGTTCGACACCCGTCGCGAGATCCAATCCCAGCACCGAACCGGCCTCGCCGCCGGCTTGAACGACCAGCGTTCCGTCGACGACGAGCGGCGACGTGGCGAAGCCGTAGAACGGGCGCTCGGCCCCGAAGTCGTCCACCAGGTTCACCGACCAGACCGGTTCTCCATCTCGCAGATCGAGGGCCACGAGATTGCCCCAGGCGCCCAATCCAACGACGAAGTTGCCGTGAACAACCGGTGTCGATATCGGACCAGTCCATGATCCCTCGCGACCCGGATGGGTCGGCCCCACAGCCCGACGCCAGAGCTCGTCACCGGTTGCGGAATCGAGTCCCAGAAGGAACTGGGTCTCATCACTCTCGGCCATCGTCACGGCCACGCCGCCAACCACGGAGATCCCCGAATAGCCGCTACCCACCGGCATGCGCCACACAACGGTCAACTCGAGCGCGTCGGCATCGATCGTCGCCGCGGCCACGCCCGTCCCGGCCACTCCCCGGAAGCCAGGCCATTCGTCCTGTCCGGCGGCTGTGCTCGTCAACGACGCCGCCATGGCGAACGTCGCCACTCGCAGCCCTACCCCGTAATACCGCTTCATGAAGCTACCCCGTTGGAAAAGTGTCGCTGTTGTTTTCTAGGTGAGGAGAATCGACGGACCTAAGACACCTCGCCGAACGCCTCGATCTCTCGCACATAGGCTGCGTCGAACTGCAGCGATTCCAGGAGTCTGGCCAGTTGCGCAGCGTAGGCCGGGTTCGTGCCGGCGAGACCAAGATCTCGAGGCAGGTTGTAGCAGTCGGCCTCGTAGGTCTCCCCAGTGTCGAGCACCTCTACCTGTACGGACTCCCGCACGTATTCGGAAACGCTGGGCTCGGCGTAGAGCGCATCTGCCTCGTCGTCGCTGAGCTCCATCACAACCCCAAAGGCCCGGCTAGAAGCCGACTGCAGCAGGGTCGCCCGCTCGCCAATATGGATCCGATAGTCGCGCAACACCGCTCGCGCGACGACGGTTGGGTGGAGCCCCTGATCGGTGAGCAGAGATCGATCCATGAAGAGACCGTAGAAGAAGATCTTGCGCATAGTTCCCGAATTGTCGCCTCAGGGGGAATCGACGTGTCCGCCTCACCATCGTTGATGATCGAAGTGTGCGGCGCAACTACTTGGCGCTGCCTATCGGGAGCCGCGGCTGTGGCGATGCTCGCAGGGGGCTACGCCTGTCGCTGGCGACCCCAGGCGGCCTGGTGTCATGCTCAACGAACTGTCCGAGTCAGCTGGAACGATGCGACATGACTCCCAGTCCGCAGCGTCCCGGTCGAACCCATCGCAGGAGAGCACGCTCGTGTCCAGACTATGCCTCAGCGCAGGGCTAGTCCTCTTCGTGCTGGCGTCGAGCGCTGCGCCACAGGCGCCTGGGGTTGTCGTCGACGTTGAGCACGACGGGCGCGACGTCACGGTGTGGGTGAACGGAGTTCCCGTCTCGCATTCGGCAGTCGGGATGAGTCCGCATCGGCTGGAGCTTCAGCCGTTTCTCATGAACGGCGCGAACGAAGTACGCATCGAGTGGCGTCGAATGCAGGAAGAAGCACGAGCGCTCTCTGCCGCAGTCCAGCTGATCGGCGTGGAGGGCGACGTCGAACTGGCGAGCATCTCGGGCATCAGCGACGACACGATCGGGGGCACCTACGGCCAGACGCTGCACTTCGCACAGGCGTTCGATCGCCCGTGGGCGTGGACGCGCGCACCGATCGTCGAACTCAACGACGACGATCGTGAACAGATCGGTAGCGCCGTGCTCGCTTTCCACTCCGCGTACGAGTCAGGCGACGCCTCGCAGGCAGCAGAGTTGACGCGCCAGATGTGGACCGAACTTGCCGGCCATGATGAGACGGCGGCTGACCGCATGCGGCGCCGATACGAGGAGCACATGGCTTCGCCCGATTGGGACGTCGCTCCGCTCGCTCGTGAGGAGTTGCGCTTCGAATCGTTCGGCCGACTCGTGCGCGTGTGGAGAAACGGGCAGCTGATACGTGTCGCCGGAGAGAGCCGTCCCCGGCTGTCGCTGGACGGCCTCTACCTGGCGAAGATCGACGGCACCTGGACCATCGCGCGACCAGTTACCTGAGTCGCGTCGCTGCGATCAAGCATCCTGGACGGATCCCCCACCGGCGACTCGCTCCGGTCGGAGTCCCCAGCCGATGATGCGTGCCGGAATGTCGCGCAGGACCGGAAGTGCGGTGAGAACGCGAACTGGGAGCGGCAAGCGGAACGGCCTGTCGTCGAGCGCGCGCTTCACCATCACGCGTTGAATCAACCCCTGGAACCGTTGAATCCAGCGCACTGGCAGTTCTCGGCGCGCCTGCACGCGAGCCAGATCTGCCTCCGTCAGCGTTCCACCCAGGAGTGGGTCGGCAAGCAGGTTGGCAGTCGCCACCGCGTCCTGAATGGCGTAGTTGATCCCGACGCCGCCAATAGGTGACATGACATGCGCGGCATCGCCGATCGCTAGGAAGCCATCCCGGTGCCATGTCGGAATACGGCTCGACTCGACAGACAAGTGGTGCGCCTGCTTCCAGTTCTGGATCGAGTCCACGCGATCCCCTAGTTCCGGGACCAGTAGCCGGATGGAATCACGCAGCACTTCGAGCCCCTGGTCGCGGACCGTACGAGCATCCCCCTTGAGAATCACGTAGCCGAGCTGCCACTCGTCCTGCCGCGCCAGCACCACGACGAGCCGACCAAGCCCGATTCTGAACCCGGCCTCGATCTCTTCGCCCTCGTCGCGCGGAAGGACAATCCACATCACGTCCATCGCCGCAGCGTTCTTGACGCGCTCGAACCCGGCGCGCTTCCGCATGCGAGAGCCGCGACCATCGGCCGCGACGGTCAGCGTCGCGCGAAGCTCCTCCCGTTCCCCATCACGCTCGTAGGCGACCCCGCACACGCGGCCTTCTTCGATCAGCAGCTCTTTGGCGCGGCAGCCGAGTCGCAGATCGAACGCCGGGTACTTGGCTGCTTCGTCCGCCAGAAGTTCGAGCAGGTGCACCTGCGGGATCATGGCGATGTACGGGAACTTGACCCGAAGGCGGGAGAAGTCGGCGATCGCCGTCTCCTCACCACCGCTCTGCAACACCATGCGCTGCATCTTCGCGTGGTCGATTTCCAGACATGCCTGCGCAAGACCGAGATCGTCGAGCATCTCGAGTGTCGAGGGGTGCACAGTGTCGCCGCGAAACGCGCGGTCGAAGTCGTCGTGCGCCTCGAGCAGAGTGGTCGGGATTCCCCTGCGCGAAAGCAGGAGCCCCAACACCAGCCCCGCGGGTCCACCCCCGACAATGCAGCAGCGGCACTCGGACGAGGTCATGGCTCAGCTAGTCGCTCTTGTTCTTGTCGTCCCAGAGCTTGGGCTCCCAGAGCTCCACCTTGTTGCCGTCCGGATCCATGATCCAGGCGAAATTCCCGTTCTCGTGCGACTCGGGACCGCGAATCGCCTCGACACCGCCGGCACTCAACTGCTCCAGGAACTCGGCCAGGTTGTCGACTCGGTAGTTGATCATGAACGAGGACGTACTGGGACTGAACCACTCGCTGTCCTTCTCGGCGACATGCCAGACGGTGAGTCCCTGATCCTCGGCCTTGTCCTGCTGCCATTCGAAGACGGCGCCGCCAAAGTCTTCCAGCTTGATACCAAGGTGCTTCTGGTACCACGCCGCCAGTGCGGCGCTGTCGCCTGTGCTCTTGAAGAACACTCCCCCTACTCCGGTGATCCGCGCCATGGTTCTCCTCCCCTAGTTGTCCGCTCGAGGCGGGTGTGCTCACCGTTGTCGTCAGGCCAGACTCGTGCGTCGGCGTTGTCCAGCTTGAAGGGTGCCAATCCCCTGTGATCCGGGAGCCAGCCCTCGGCAAGACCGAGTTCGATCGCCCGGCGCACGACCGCCGGCGTGATCCGTCGGGGGGCGTCCGGATCGATTCCGTACGACACATACGCTTGGAGCCGCTGAGCCGGCTGGGCCTCGCCTTCGACGACGATCACCATGTAGCCGTCATCCGGAGAGACCACCCATCGATAGGAATCGCCTCCGACCGCGATCCTCCTTGAGCCCTTCTTGGCCAGTGCCATGTCCCCTCCTCCGATAACGTTTGCGCATACTATCGTGCGTCCGGGGCCACCAGGATAATTGATTCTGGCCAATCGACGCCTTGCCACTTCTTTCTTCTGGAGACGCGCCAATGGTGTCGATGCACCGCTGCTCCGACCTGTCGGAACTCGACGACCTGAAGACGGCGTACCTCCAGAGTCTCGTCGCACCCATGGACGGGATGTGGGAGGCAGGTTTCGTCCCTCAGGCCAAACACTGGAAACTCAAAGTTCGCGATCAGCCAGCCGGATTCTGCGCGATCACCGATGAAGGCGCCCTACTCCAGTTCTTCCTGCTGCCTGCGTTCGAAGCGGACGGAGCCGCCGTTCTACAGCACATCGCTGCTCAGGATTCTGTGAACAAGGCCGTCGTATCGACGATCGATCCGTTCTTCCTGTCCCTTTGTCTCGACGCGCACAAGCAGGTGTCTACCCATACGTACATGTACGAGCTCGGCCCAGACACCGAGACGGGTAACACGCTGAGGACGGGCGCCGAGTTTTCTCAGGTCAGCGCCGCCCAGCTGGACCGAACCGTGAACTTCCAGCGATCATGCCTCGGCGGTGACGAGAGTCTCACCGAGTGGCTTCGAGGCTATTCTGGCAACCTCATCGAGAGAGCGGAACTCTTCGTCCTCCATCGCGGGGATGAGTGGATCGGACTGGGAGAATGCCGCAAGAGCGACTCACAGGAAGGCGTGGCAGACGTCGGGATGATGGTCTCGCACGAACACCGCCGGGAGGGATGGGCCACCGAGATCCTCAGGCGCCTCAAGAGCCGCGCAATGGAAGCTGATCTGCGACCGATCTGCTCAACCACGGTCGACAATCCGGCGGCACAGAAGGCAATCATCAGGGCGGGCTTCGCGAGCCACCACCGGATCATGGACGTGTCGCTCTAGCCGGTCGCGGCGACCCTCATCAGGTGTTCCTACGACATACGAATGTCTTCGTAGTATCATTGCGACTCTTCCGCGTTCGCCCCGGCCCGCTTCGATCCCCTGATGACCACCGCCATGACCAGCCCCAGGGGCACCGGGCTCATCGCTGCCTGCTCCCTTGTTCTCTTGGGTGCGCCGTCTCCGTCGATGATCCCGCAGGACCCGGTAACCGTGCCGGTCCGGCTGCAGCGCAATCAGATACTCGTTCAGGCGTATCTCGGCGAAAACGGGCCTTACTACTTCGCCCTCGACACGGCGATCTCACCCTCGGCTATCGACCTGAGCGTCGCGGATGAGTTGGGAATCGAGGTGCGGCGCGACCGACCCATCGCCGCCGCCGGCATCGGCAACGACCCCGTGCAGGTGTACCCGAGCTCGATCATCGACCTGGAGATCGGCGAGCAACGATTCGGATCAGTCGACGCCGTGGCGATGGACCTCGCGCCTCTAGCCGCGAGGCTCGGCTCGCCTCTTCACGGGATCCTCGGGCACAGCTTTCTCGCGTCGCGCTCCGTACGCATCGACTACCCCGGTCGACGTCTAACGATATGGGACGGTGCTGCGCAGCCACCCGAAGCCGAGGCGGCCGTCTCAATGCCGCTGGAGCTACGGGGCACAGGGGTGATGCTCGACCCGGTGTTTCTGAATGAGCGGCCGCTGCGCCTGGTGCTCGACACCGGCGGCAGCATGGCCATGACCGTGGATCCCGGGGCGATCGAACGGCTCTCTTTGGATTCGCTGCGCGGCGCGGCCGAACCGGGCCAGGTGCGCGGCGCGCGCGGCCTCGCGGAGATCCTGGTGGCACGGGCCGACTCGATACGTATCGGGTCTCTGGAGGTGCCTGGGCTGGAGATCGCCTTGACCGATTGGAGCCAGGCGGCCGACGGCACTCTTGGCAACGCATTCTTGCGCCATTTCGTGCTTACCCTCGACTACGTGAAGCGCCGTCTCTACATCGAAACAGGTGCCACTGCCGAGTAGGAGCGTCACGGAGATGCTGGTCGCTCTGGCTCAGCGACCAACGTCTGGTAACTGGATCCTCGTGACCTCGTAGAGGCTCAAAGCAGTCGCGAAGCTTCGAGGCGGCAAGCCCGACCCGTCGTTCACGGCCAGAGTGAGAACGCCCAGCTCGACTTTTGCGATGGCGTAGACCACCTCGCCGATATCGGTCGTGTCTTCAGCTGTGTCGGTGATCGTGGCGTGTAGCTCTTGAGGCACGCCGCCGGTGGGCAAAGTGAAGGTTGCCTCGTACCAGAAGTCCTCGCGCGCGTGGAGGCGAATCGAATCGCCCTCGATGGTCACCCTAATTCTGCCGGGCGGCCCCTTTCCTTCCCACGAACCCTGGAGCTGCTCCTGGTCGAAGGTAGCAGCGAGCTGTTCAGCCTGACCCACTTGCGACGAGAGAAGCGTCACCAAAGCGAGCACGGAGAACGCCCTGAACCCGAAACTCTTGCAGAACACGCAAACCTCTCGCGTTGATCGCCCTCGGACAGAGAGTGCGCTGCGAGGCTACTACACGGTCCAAGGTCGACCGGGAAGCCGATACCTCCCAACCAAGGCCGCCCGTGGCCGAGAAGCATGCGTGGTCGACGACGTCCCCTTGCGAAGCTTGCTGCCTAGGGCCTACGGTCGAACCGACCTCTTTGCCGCATCGCGTGCTGGGTCCGCGCTGCAGCAGCGCCCATTCCAGGCCTGGAAACGAGGTAGCCATGCGCAAGTTCGCGATCGCGGCCGTAGCCCTGTCATTTGTTCTCGCAGCTGCCTATCCGGCGTACGCGATCCGCATCTATGGGGCGACAAGCATCGGCAATCAAACGGGCAACGCGACAACGTTGATCGATCTCGGAGCCGACCTCGACAGCAATGACATCGGGGACACGCTCGAGTTCAACATCAAGAAGAAGACGACCGGGATCATCACCTTCAGCGCCGAGTGCTCCGTCGAGGGTAGCGAGGAGAGCTGGATCAGCGTGCAGATCCTCGTGAACGGCACGGCCGTGGGCCAGAGCAACCAAACGTCAGACGCGTTCTGCTCAGGGACCGCCACCGATACATCCGACGACTCCTGGGTGATGGCAAGCATGAACATCCCGTACAACTTCATGCCTGGCAACGTCGACCTGCAGGTACAGGTCTCGCTCCACGGCGGCGCCACCGGTTGGTGGCTCGGCGACACGGGAGTGTCCGTGGTCGTGACCAAGCGCTAGCCCACCGGCGGGCCCCGGCCCACGAACCTACTCGGCGTCCGCAACTGGCTTGCTTGACTTGGCAACGGCCGGGCCTTACAAGCTTGCGCATGACCCAATCTGCGATCGAGCTATCCGAGATCCTCGGAGCAATTTCCGTGGCATCTGGCCTCGGAGCCGGAGCGCCGGCGGAAACAGGCATCGGAGCGGCTCTGTTCGCTGGGCGGCTCGGCAGACGTCTCGGGCTACCCGAGGACGAATGCGCCGAGCTCTTCTACTCGAGCTTGTTGCGCTTCATCGGCTGCGCGGTGGGTGTGCCCGACGCGACTGGCCTTGCCATCGGAGATGTCGAGGGCTTTCAGCGCGGGCTGGCGATGAGCGATCTCACCGATGTCAAAGACGTCGTCGCTCGACTCGACGAGAACCTTGCCATCGACGCGCCAGCCGAAGATCGCCGCGCTGCCATAGCGACGATTGGCGAGGCTGCCGGCAGTGTCGAGGTACGCGACGCCCTGACGCAGCCGCATTGCGATCTGGGCGCGCAACTTGCTACAGACCTGGGTCTGCCCCCTGTGATCGCCGAAGCGATGAACCAGGTCTACGAGCGCTGGGACGGAGGAGGCTCCCCGACACGCATGTCCGGAGAGGCAATCTGCCTGGCGGCTCGGGTGATGCACATTACCGGCAGCTTCGAACTTGTCAGAAGGAGCGTCGGCGTGGAGAGCGCGTTCGGAATCGTTCGCGACCGAAAGGGAGGTCAATTCGATCCCCGACTCTGCGACGCGATCGATGGGTGTCGTAATGAACTCATGAGAGGCCTCGACTCTCCCGCGCTGCTCGATACGTTTCTCGAGGAGGCACCGGGAAACTGGCAAATGGAGACCGACAACCTGGTTTCCGCCGCCAAGGCGTGCGCCCACACCGTTGATCTCCGTTCCGTCTACACGCTCGGCCATTCTGTGGGCGTTGCCGAACTGGCGGCTAAGGCGGGAGAATGCGCCGGCCTCGAAGAGGATCTGTGTGACGAACTGCTGATCGCCGGCTATCTCCACGACCTGGGCCGAGTCGGCGTGCCCACTGCGATCTGGGACAAACCGAGTGAACTTACGCGGTCGGAGTGGGCCAAGGTCGAACAGCACCCCTTCCTGACCGACAACATCCTCAAGGCATCGCCGGCCCTGAGCAAGTACGCCAGGCTGGCGTCTTCGCATCACGAAAGGAATGACGGCTCCGGCTACCATCGAGGGATAGAGAATCCGGATCTGCAGTGTTCGATTCTCGCGGCCGCCGACTGCTACCACGCAATGCTCGAAGACCGACCCTACCGGGGAGCGCTCGGCCCGGAGAAAGCCTCCGAAGAGCTGATCGCCATGGCCGACAACGGAAAGCTCAACCGTATGGCGGTGCGCGCGGTGCTAGACGCCGTCGCCGGTCGACGCGCCGGCAGCAGAAGTTTGCCCGCAGGCCTCACGACGCGGGAAGCCGAAGTCATCTGCCTGATGGCGCAGGGCATGACCAACAAGGAGATCGCGGACAAGTTATGCATCTCCGCCAAGACAGTCGAACACCACGTGGGGCACATCTACGACAAGATCGGCTCTCGCACGCGGCCCAGTGCTGCCATGTTCGCGGTCGCGCACGGCCTCTGCACGAAGCTAGGGGCATAGGGGAAAGTCCCTATTTTCTCCGTATAGGGGATCTCCCCGATGTAGGGATACGGGTTCCTCGGTAGCCTCCCGACCAACACTGATTCCACGGCTCAAGGAGGCCCCAATGCACAGCGTCACCGTTTCCACATTCCTCTCCGCGTCCCCCGACCAGGTCTGGAACACTATCGGCGATCCGGGCGGCATCAGCTCCTGGCACCCGGTCGTGGCCGAGAGCACCCTCGAGGACGGCATGCGCAAGTGCACGCTGGCCAACGGCGCAGTGCTCGCCGAACAGGTGGATGAGGTCGACCAGGCGAACCGCTCCTACACTTACCGGATCGTCGACGGTCCCCTGCCGGTCGAGGGATACACCTCCACCATCAAAGTACTGGACGCCGACGGCGGCTGCTGTGTTGAGTGGACCGCCAGCTTCGGCGTAACTGACGGGCCGGCGGAAGAAACCGTGGGAATGATCAAGGGCGTCTACGACGCCGGCATGGAAGCGTTGCGCGGCAGCTTCTAGCGCCAACAAACAGGCGCCGGCGGCTCGCTGGCGCCCGGGTCACGTGCGCGCAACGCCAACTAGCGTGCGCCGTCATCACCAACGGGTAAAGGCCCGAGCTCCGAACCATCGGGACGCATGCGGTAGAGCCTAAAAATCCCCGAGCGATTCGAGGTGAACAGGATCCATCCACCGTCGACCGTCCAGGTGGGGTCAAGTTCGCGACCCGGGTCGCTCGTCAGCCGAACAGGCGTGCCGCCTGCTGCAGGGACGCTGTACAGGTCCCAGTCACCAGTTTGCCGCGACGGGTAGACCAGAGTTTGGCCGTCAGGTGACCAGGCACCTGAGCCGGCTCGGTCTGGGCCGGCGTCGAGCACGCGTTTGATCCCACCGTCCAGGTCCAGGATCGCAAGGTCCCAGTCGTCGCCTCGTTTTAGTCCCACCGACAGCTCTTTGCCGGAGGGTGACAGCGTCGCACGGTTGTGGTGTTCCACCTCCACGCTCAACAACTCGTCTGCTCCACTGTCGAGGTGCAGGAGTCGGAGCTGATCGCCGTTCCGATTCGAGACGTAAAGCAGATCGTCCGCACTCAGCCAGCTCGGCATCAGGTCCATGGCGGCATCGTCGGTCCGACGTCGCAGCTCGGTGCCGTCCATTCGAACGGTGTAGATATCGAAGTTGCCGTCCCGGTTGGAATAGAAGGCGATCGATTCACCGTCGGGTGACCACGCCGGCCCTCCTTCGAGCGCGTCGGTCGAAGTAAGCAGGGCCAGGTCTCCGGTTTCGAAGTCATGAAGATAGAGGTTCGCGCGACCGCCTTCGATACCCTGGAACGCCAGGTAGCGCCCGTCCGGAGATATTGCCGGATCACGAGCCTGCAACTGTTGAGCCCAGAGCGGCGCCGCACTAGCGAGCACAAGCAATGCCGAACCAGTCAACCAGCAACTCGCGCGAATACTCATGACCGAAGTCTAGGCGGCTGTCGCACTTCCCCGCCACGACCGACCGCTTCGTATCGTGACCTGCGGTTCGTTCATCGAGGCCGCCCTGGTTACCTCGCCCTGGTCACCTCATCGCGATCTGGCCGCGCTCGCTGCACGGAGGCGATCTGGAAGGCTGGCGGGTGCCACTTGCGTCGCTCAAACTCCACAATGTATAGTTCGAATTCAACCAAACCATACATTGTGGAGTTCACGAATGAGCGACTCTTACCTCGGTGAGTTCGAGCACATGCTCTTGCTCGTTGTGCTTGAGCTCGGTGACGACTCGTACGGCGCCCGTGTGCAGGCGCGACTCGAGGAAAGGGTAGGAAGAGAAGCCTCGGTGGGAGCGCTGTACACCACGCTGCGGCGACTCGAGGCGAAGGGACTACTCGAGGGGAGCTCGGGAGAAACGACGCCAGAGCGAAGCGGGCGGCCTCGTCGCTATCTCTCGGTCACGGCGGAGGGGATGGCCGCCCTGAAACGATCCCGAGCCGCGTTCCTCAAGCTCTGGGAGCCCGTTGCCGACACTCTGGAGAAAGCATGAGCGCGATGGTGTCACTACTGGAACGGCTCGCACGAGTTCTGCTCCCTGACGATGGTTTCCGAGAAGCGATGCTCGGAGACTTGAGTGAGCGGCATGGAAGCGAGAGCGGGCATCTCGGCCGCTTCGCGGCCACTCGGCGTCACTGCGCTCGTCTTGTCTCGGTGGTCTTGGCGCTTTGGTTCCAGCGGCTGCGCCCGTCGAGGCAACCCGCTACCGGCCTTGGCTTCTCTCGCTCAGCTGCTTCCCGCCCGCCGCAGCGGCCAAGGGTGCGGAGACGGCGGCTGCTCCTCGACCAGTTCCTCCAGGACCTGAGCTTCGCTCGCCGGGCTTTCGCACGCCGCCCGGGAACCACGTTGCTGGCACTTGTCGTGCTCGCCCTCGGAATCGGGGCGGCCGTATCGATGTTCTCGGTGCTCGATGCCGTCATCCTACGCCCCCTTCCCTACCCCGACGCCGATCGGCTGGTATCGATTCACCCGACGATTCCCGACTGGCGCGGCAGGCCGTCCCTCGACTCGATGTGGAACCGGGGTAAGTGGGAGTACGAGGAATTTGGCGAGTGGCTGAGCCGACAGTCGTCCTTCGAAAACGCCGCTCTCGTGGAGGACGTGTCCGCCACCTTCATCGGGCGCGGTCCGGCCGAGCGGATCCAGGTCGGCCTCGCAGGACGTGGCCTGTTTACGCTTCTCGGCGCCACGCCGCACCGGGGCCGCTTCTTCGCCCCGGATGACGAGCACCGGGAGCCGGTCGGGCAGAGGATCACTCTGGACGGCGAACCGCACAGCGTGATCGGCGTGCTGCCGCCGCGTTTTGAGGTTTCCGGCTTCGCAGGCGACGTGTGGATACCGGTGTTCGACAACCGCCCAGGCGGTCGCTTCCCCGGCAACGTCGGCGACAACCGGCACGTCTTCCGCGCCCTCGGCAAACTCGCACCCGGGGTGACGACGGCCATGGCCTCCGAGGAAACGGGGCGTCTTCTCCTTGCCATCGGTGGCTCCGATCACTTCACCAGCCACGGCGCGCAGGTGTTGCCCCGACTGCTGGACGAGACTCAGGACGTGCGCGCGCCGATGCTGCTGCTGATGGGCGCGGTACTGCTGTTGTTGCTCGTTGCGTGTGCCAACGTCGCCACGTTCCTACTTGGACAGGCGATCGAGCGCCGGCACGAGATCGCCGTGCGGTCGGCTATGGGTGCGAGCGGCGGTCGTATCGTCCGCCAATTGCTCACAGAGGGCGCCGTTCTCGGCCTCGTGGGCGGCTTCGCAGGTCTGGCCGCCGCCCGGATCGGCGTCGCCGGGTTGCGCCTACTTGCCCCGGAGGGACTGCCGCGCCTTGACGCCGCGAGCCTCGATTTGCGGGCGGCAGCGTTCTCCGTCGGGGTGTCGCTGCTCGCAGGCCTTGTCTTCGGCCTGGCGCCGGCCCTTTCTTTGGGACGCTCGCGACCCGCGCGCACGCTCCGCGGCGTCCGTTCTGGAAGCGCTAGCAATCGGCTACAGGCAGGTATGGTGGTGGCAGAGATTGCCGTCGCCACCGTGCTGCTCGTCGGGGCCGGACTGCTGACGCGTAGCTTCCTCGCGCTAGAGTCAGTAGACACCGGCTTCCGCGCAGAAGGCGTGGTCGTACTTGAACTCGGCCTCGATTACGGCGCCTACGTGAACAACGAAGGCCGCTTCGATAGCGAGGCGATGCGCGCGCGTATCGGCGAGATTCTCGCGGCAGTGCAGACGCTACCTGTGGTGGAATCCGCGGCACTCAGCGAGGCCCTGCCCTTTGCGGGCTTCAGCCCCGCTAACAACATCGATCCCGAAGGCGTGGTGTCGATCGAGGACGACACGCTTGTCGCCCATCGAAGACTCGTTACCCCCGGATATCTCGAGGTGATGGGCATTCCGCTACTCGAAGGCCGCGCACTGCGTCCCGCCGACAACCGGCCCGACGCCGCCCCCGTGGTGGTGGTGAACGAGACACTCGCATCGCGCCTGTGGCCAAACGAGAGCGCGCTCGGCAAGAGGCTGAGTTGGTGGGGCCAGGACTCGATCATCGTCGGAGTCGTCGCACCGGTGCTGCACTCCGGTCTCGACCAACAGCCGGAGATGAAGTACTACGCCCCGCAGGCCCGAGCGGACCAGGCAGGCGGCGCGATTCTTGCCCAAACGACAGGTCCGCCGGGAGAGGTTCTCCCCGCGATCAGGGCGCTGGCGCGCGTTGTGGCGCCTGAGCTGCCCATCACGCGACTGTCGCCGCTCTCCGAACTCGTATCCGGCAGCCTCGACGATGCTCGTTTCCGTACCCGCCTGATCTCAGGCTTCGCCATGCTCGCCGCCGTACTGTCAGCGATGGGTCTGTACGGCGTCACCAGCCGCGCGGTAGCCAACCGTGCTCGTGAAATCGGCATTCGGGTGGCGCTCGGCGCAGAGTCTTCGCGGGTCGTAGCGCTGGTCCTGCGAGATGGTCTCCGCTTCGCCCTGATAGGCGCGGCCGTAGGCGTTCCGTTGGCCGTGTTCGGGACTCGTCTCCTGCAGGGACTGCTCTACGAGGTCGAGCCCTCCGATCCGCTCACTCTGACACTCATTGTTGCCCTCGTGGCGGCAATCGGCACGCTCGCCACTCTGGTGCCGTCGCTGCGGGCAGCGCGAACGGACCCGGTCGAGGTGTTGAAGGCAGACTGACGAGTGGCGCCAACATGTGATCGGCGCGCTAGTCGACCACCGCGGCTAGCACGCGCCTCAGCACGTCGAGCGAGCGTCGCTGTCCGTAGTTCGTGTTGTACGCCGCGCTCTGCGTAATCACGACCATCTGCTCGTCTGGGAACACGTAGATCTTGTTCCCTCCGTTGCCCGAAGCGAAGAAGTAGCGGAAGGCTCGACCCTCGACCGAGATCGTGTGCGTGTACCACGAATAGCCGTAGCCGTCGTAGTTCTCCCATGGGACCTCGTATAACGCCTCAACCGACGATCGGACCCAGGCGTCGGGGATGATTTGCTGCCCGCGCCACCGCCCGCCGTCGAGGTAGAGCTGGCCGAGCTTCGCCATGTCCCTGGCGCGCATCGAGAGGTTCCCCTGGCCAACGGTCCGTCCTGTCGGCGTCGCAGCCCAACGATAGTGCTCGATGCCGAGTGGTCCGAACAGCCATTTCTCCGCGAACGCAGCCAGCGATTGGCCTGCTGCCTCCTCGACGGCCGCGCCTGCCAGGAACGCGCTGGCCGAGGAATATGTCCACTCGGAACCCGGCGCATTCACCATCGGGAGATCGATCACGAGGCGCACCCAATCATCCGACTCCCACATCCTGTCCTCGTATCCAGCTGAGGACGGGTCATCGGCGTCGGCGTCGAGACCCGAGGTCATGGTGAGGAGGTGCCGAATCGTGACCGCCTGCTTGGACGGTCCGTCGTGGGCGACGGGGGCGTACGAAGGGAACAACGGCACGACCGGAGCATCCAACCCGGCGACAACCCCTTCGGCGATGGCTATCCCTACGAGCGCCGACGTCACGCTCTTGCCGGCCGACCGCATGTCTTGCAGGGCGTCCGGTCCATGCCCGTTGAAGTAGTGCTCCGCGACGAGCCGCCCGTTCCGAGCCACGACGAGGCTACGAAAGTCGTCGTGCGCGTCCTGTTCGATGAAGCTGACGGCCCCCGACAAGACCTCTGCATCCATGCCCTCGCCCCCCGGACGCGAAACGATCCAGCCGTCTGGCCCAGCCAAGCCACTCTGCTGTGCATGCGCCAAACCGAAACCGGAGAGCACCAGGAGAACGAGTAGTCGCATGAGTCCCCTGAATCAGTGTATGGGCCGCTCCGGAGGAGCCGGACCGATTCGAGCGTCGCGGGCTGTCAGATACTAGCAACCGTTGGTGTCGATCGCGTCGCTGAGTCGCCAGAGCATCGACTGGAACTCGGTGTTGCGCCGGCCGGCTGATGGGCGGTCTTCAAGCGCCGTGAAAACGAGCTCGAACGGCACTGGCGACTCGCCGACTCGGCCATAGTCGTCGGGGTTGGCTCGCCGCTTGGCGAGTTCGGCGTCGAGTCCGGCTTGCGCTTCGGTGAGCATCCGGCAAGCTCGCTCCGCCGCTCCGGCAGCGGCGAACTGTTCAAAGAACGTCGCCGGCAGCATGAACGAGTCGTACGGGGCATTGTTCGGCAACGACTCGACCTCGTCGATGACGAGCTGCATGGCCTTGTCCGCGCCCGCGTTCCCGAAGTGATGCCCGGCGAGATCGCGTACCGCGCCGCTCAGGTGAGCCCGGTCTTCAGGGTCGGCTTGGAAGTTCTGCCGGTACGCTGCGATCTGCGCCTCCACCTCATCAAACATCTGGAAGGCCGCGAAACGAACCCGTAGCATGCGTTGCCAGGCTGCGCGCCCGACGAAGTCGCGCTGATCCAGAAACGGCTCGAAGCCGTCACGCGCGCCGTTCGGGTCGATGGCAAGGAAGGCCAGCTCGGCCGCAGCGAGCCGCTCGATGTCAGAGTCGCCAGGCTCCTGCATGCGCTCGAGATACCCACGAACCGTCTCGCGCTGCGGTCGTTCCGGGAAGCGAGTCAGCGTGTCGCGGACGAGCACAAGCAACTCGGAGGGCGGCAAGGCGCTCTGCGGTATCGCACTCGCAAGCGCCCCGAACGGCATGAACATAGCCAGAGTGACGAAGCCTGCGATGAAGCGGCCGCGGATCGACATGACAGAACTCCTGAAGTAGTTGGGCGAACTCCGGAGCAGACGGTAGTTGTGCGCGGAACTCGAACGACTACGGAAATGTCATGGAAGTACGACGAAACGGCGAATCCAAGCACCGCGAGGCTTGCGTCAGCGCCCCCGACCGGCTTCGCGCGTCTCAACGAGTTCCAAGGCTCGAGCCTCCACCCGCTCAAGCAGGCGGATCAAAGTTGCGAGTTCGGCCTCGCTCAGCGCGCTCCTCAGCACCTCGTCGAGCATGCCAGCGGCGTGCGGCACGTAAGCGTCAATCGCTTCCACACCGCGGTCCGTGAGCATCACGCGGTGTGCTCTCCGGTCCTCTGGATCGGGCTGCCGCGCCAGCAGGTGGCCCTCCTCTGCGCGATCGATGAGCCTCGACACGTGGCTGGTGCTCTTGAGCATCTGCACGCTGATGTCCTTGGCTCGCAAGGCGCCGCCAGGTGCCAACCTCAAGCAGAGGAGAACGCGCAGGACGGACTCGTCGTATTCGCTGTTGTCCGCCGCGTCCAGGTCGAACGCTCGGCCGAGGCTCCGGTGCACAGCCTCCAGGGCGAAGGGCATCGCGAGGAGTTCCAGGAGCGCGGAGTAAGCGGGAGGCATCTGCGAGCCCCCCTCAGGGTCAGGTGTATTCATGGGGTCAACGATAGTCCCGTTGACAATAGTTGTCTACGGGATAACATAGTCCCTCATGGGACAATCCCTTAAGGGTCTTTACTGTTCAGACCCATCCATCGAGCTTCGTCGCCGAGGCAACAGCGCCGCCGGAGCGCCACACAAACCAGGAACGAGAGCATGGAAATCGCCAACTACATCATCCTGTTCGTCTCCGGCATGATCCTGACCGGTGCTGGGGCAATGAGAGTCGTCAAACCAGCCGGGTCCTACTGCCTCCAAAGCTACTTGGGGAAGCCGGGCGTCAAACTGGAAGATGACGTCGATATGCTCAGTGAAATGAGAGGAGCAGGAGCTCTCACCCTCCTCACAGGACTGATCGCCCTGGCCGGCCTGGCATCTCCTCGAGTCATGCCGGCTTCGTTCGCGGCTGCCGGCTTGATCTTCCTCGGATTCGGACTCGGCAGGGTGATCTCCCTCGCGGTAGACGGACGGCCCAACCGGGATCTGATCAACGGCACGATCGCCGAACTCGTCTTCGGCACGCTCAACATCGGCTGCCTGGCGATCCTATTGACGTAGTCGGCCGCCGGTCATACCTCGCCCGCGGAACGTGGCCGTGGCGGATCAGGGCTTCGGCGCCGCCACGGGGCGAAACTCCGTCTGGGCGAGAGCCTCCGTCAGAAGCCAGATGACGGCCGCACCGAATAACACTACGGCCAAAGTCTCGAGACTCTCCTCGAGCAATCTTCCGTAGTGCATCAGCATGTCGAACGGCTGGTAGTCAAAGTGCCGCAGACTGAATTCGCGAAGATCGACAGCCCTCAGGAGCGCCGAGTATGGATGTCCGGCAGCATGCGCATCGAGCCCTTCGATGAAATCGATTCCGACCGCAACTACCCAGCAGAAGAAAGCACCAACCGGTGCCCATCGAATCGGACGCGGCTCCAGTTGGATCCACAGAAAACGGGCAGCAACCACCGTCAGCAGGCCATAGATCGGGGCTACGACAACTTGCCACGCGTAGCTCGGGAACCACAGCGGCGCACCATCGCTCTCCACCCAGGTCCGGAAGATGGTCCCGATCCTCTCGTGAACGTGACCGGCATCATCAACGGCCATTGCCGTGAGCAGCACCGCCACGCCGAGCCACCCTGCGCGACGACGTGGCGACGTCGTGCTGATGATGACCCCGATCCACGCAAGGACAGCGGCGACCATCGTCAGCAGTATCCCGAACGCGCCGCCGAGACTGTCCTCGGCCCCCATGTTGAACATGGCCTGGACCGCACTCATCCCGTTGAAATTCGTGTGATAGCCGAAGTGGTCGGCTAGCCCAAACAGCAGGATTCCCGCCAGCCCAGCGCGATACCAAGTTCTGGTGAATCGCTGTGGATCGAGATCGACCGAATCGAGCTTCTGGTCGCTGTCGCTGCTCAGCAACTCGGGCCGAACGGCACCGGAATCATGGAGCCATCCTGGATCCCCTCGGCGCCCTTCACAGTGATCTGCTTGACCTTGGCCAGAATCTTCGCAGGGTCACAGCCTGGGCCACAAACGGGATGCGCCCAGATCTTGTCGCCGCCACCGCCGATGAGCGGCTCGAAGGGTGTGCCTGCGCCGAATTTCATTACCAGGTCGCCGAATCGCCACAGCCACGATTCGTCATCGCTCAGATCGAACGGCGTGCCGGGGGGGCTGAACCCCGCGGTGATCACGTTCGACCTGCAAGCCCCGCCTTCCAGGAACGTAGGCGATCGCGTCATTCCCACGGCCGCCATGTCCGTTGGGGCGCCAGGAATGAAGAACGGCGTGCCGCCGGTGTCGGCACGATGCGTCGGCACGGGCCCGCGACGACGGGCCGCGTGGCGGGATTCCTCGTCGGACGAACTCGAGTCACTCTCGTTACCAGGTCCTCCCAGCACCCGATCGGCCGGCACGACCGACGCCGACACTGCGCGCGCCCCACATGCCCAGTTCATGAAGTGGAACGGAGGGGCGGCAGCATTGAAGTGGGCCGTGCCGATCCCACCCACAACGTCACAGTCGGTCTTGGGACGCGTTTCGATCGTCGTCGCTTTCAGTGCCTGGCGGCGAACCGCCGCGTCCAGGTGGATCGTCGAGATAGTGTCGGAGTCGACGTTGGTGACCCAGGCTTTGGCGCCGTTGGCCGCCACTGCGATTCGCAGCGGGCCCTTGCCCAGTTCGTGCGTGCCAGCTACCTGATCGGTACGCGTGTCGACGATCGTCACCGTGTTGTCGCCATTGTTGACCACGTAGGCGAAGTCGCCGCTGGGATTGATTCCCACATCCGTCGGCCCTTTGCCGACGTCGATACGGGCCTTTACCTTGCCCTTCTTGTAGTCAAGCTTGACCAGTTCGTTGGTGACGTTGTCGGTCACCAGGATGAACTTCTTGTTCGGGTCGACAGCGACGCCCCACGGGTTCTTCACCTTGTTGAACGTCTTCTTGACCTTCACCTTCGGCTTACTGGAGAACTTGATCTGAGCCTTGTAGACGTTGCCCGCCGGCAGGTCGGTAAAGAAGGCGTCACGCTTGACCGCCTTGAGGCGGACGTTCTCCTGGCTCGCTCCAGCTTCGCCTACCGGACCTGCGATCGCCAGACTCAGAATTCCGATCAGAGCAACCGAAGACAAGCGGTGGAATCGCATCAGATACCGTACCCATGCTGAGGGAAAAGACGCAAATCGTGTTGGCAACACTCGCATGCGGCACCGCTATCTGACAAGGGTTTGGGCCTTTTCGTCGACAGGCAAGATCAGACAACGTGGATCCTCCCCTAGAGCCGTTCGCAACGGGTGGGCACAGCCCGTGCGGACCACAACAAAGGTCAAAGCCCGATTCAGAGGCGGGACTGCTACTCTCCGTCTCAGGGCCCTTTCGCCGGAGCAGATCGATGTTGGCTGCCTACGATGTTGGCTGCCTACAAAGGTCAGATTCGCCGCGCGATGGAGCAAAGATGGCAACCGGCGCCGCATATCAACCGGATCATTGCGACGGGAATCGGCTGCACACTCGTTTACATCGCATTGGCTATTTGGCTTCGCCCGGGCGACCGCCCCGTGGAGTACAACTTCGTGAGCGAGAACGGCGCAGTGACTGCAGCGTCGGCGCTCGCCCTGGCTGCCGCAGGCGCCTTCGCCTTGACGACCGCGGCGGCGGTGTTGCGTTCCGGTATGGGTGCGATCTGGCCCTGGACGCTGATCGCGGCCGGTATGAGTTTCCTGACGATCGATGAGGTTGCTCAGATTCACGAGCGCATCGGTTCCCGAATCCCGCTCGGTACGGACGACACTGCGTTCAGGAACTGGAACGATGCCGTCGTAATTGGCTACGGCTTCGTCGCCCTGGCCATCGCCGCCCTGATCCTGCCCAACCTCCTGCGCTTCCCCCGTGTTGTCGAACTGTTCGCCGCGGCCATGGCCTTCTATCTCATCCACACCATCGTGGACTCGACGCAGTCGCCGCCAACTCCGGTCTCCATCATCGTTGAGGAATCGGCCAAGCTCCTCACAGGAGCCACGTTGGCCACCGCAACTTTCGTGGCCTCCTGGACCGCGCTCTGCGGCCTCGTGCCCGCCGGCCGAGGCGCGCCGCCACAGCGATAAGCGCCACCTACTCCGGGACGATCCGGTAGCTAACGACTCGCTGGACCCCGGTCGCGTCGGTTTCGGTGCCCCAGATCTGATCGCCGCGCGTCTCGCGAACAACCACGCCGTCCGGGAATCGGAGCGTCCCCAGGAATGTCCCCTCGGGCTCCCAAACGTCGTACACGGTCGGCTCAAGCCAGCGCCGCACGGGTGGCTGATCCGGCGCGTTGTCCGGAACGTCCGCTCGGAAGACCGCTTCCGCGTAGCGTCGCAGCCAGATCTTGCCGTCGCGACCCACGTCGATCGCCTGGAAGTACGGTTTCGTCGCCGGAATCGGATCCGCGCCGATCTCCCGGCCCATCGTCGCGAACCGCGCCTGAAGCCAGTCAATCTGCTGCGCGATTTCCGCACGTTCCGCTTCGCCGATTGCGCTCGGATCGATGCCGCGCTGCAGGACCAGTGGAGTGTCCGGACGATCCACGATGACGTGATAGCCGTCGTTCTGCCCGCTGATTAGATACCCGCGCGGACTCCACGCTTGAAGCAAACCGGTCTCGAAGCTGGCGACCTCTGAACGAATCATGTCAAGAGTCATATAGCCCGGAGCGGCCGGTTCGGCAGTCGGGAGGTCAATCTCACCGTCTTCCTCGCCCGCGGACGTGTAACGACGCATGAAGTACCGGCGAGTCGTGTCGTCGACCTGTCCTTCGGAAGCGGCGAGATGAACTGCCCCCTCGTCGTCCACCGTGAGTCCGTCCAGCATGAAGGTACTCGCCGCCCGAGTGCTCCAAGCAACGGTCCCATCGTCGTTGAAGGCCGTCAGGCGCTGATTGCCGTGATCCCAGACCACGACACCTTGGTCGGGTCGCGCCGCAAGACCCGCGATGCGTGCGTACTCCCCGGGCCCCTCGCCTTCCCGCCCGAGGTCGCCGAGATACTCGCCCTCCGATGAATATCGGCGGATTACCAACGGTGCGCTGTCCGCCACGTAGATCGTGCCGTCGGGGGACGTCGCGAGAGCGGTCACGCCTCCGAACATCAGTTCCGCCTGACCTTCGGCGACACCGATGTTCACGTCGCGCTGCAGTTCGGCGCCTTCCCACGGCGCTGGCTGCAGCTCGGCCTGCTCGGCAGCGCTGCATCCGGCCATGATCGCCAGCAACATAGGAACGCACGCTAGCGCGAAGAAGCGTGCTGGCGTGCGCGGTCGTCTGGCGACTGGCCGCTCTACCTCCGACGCCCTATGACTCATCCCGCGCCACGAATCGAACCCTGACGACGGACGTGACCCCGTCATCGCCGGCCCGCGTACCCCACGCGGCGTCCAGATCGACGTGATGCAAGTTGATCGAATGATCCGCGATCACCTCGCCCAAGTACGTCCCGTCGCGCTCGAAAACATCGAAGACTTTGGCCTCCTCGAACGGAAAAGCCGGAGGGCGCCCCTCGACGGGCTCAGGTAGATCGGTACGTGCTTCGACGGGCCCGTAGCGATAAACCCAGATGCGCCCTTCCGCCCCGGTGTAGAGAGCCCGGTAGAAAGGCTTCACCCGCGGCGTCTCTGTCATTTCGGCGCTCATGAACTGACCTTGGTTCTCATTCAACCAGGCGCGCATATCCTCGTACGCCGCGTGTTCGTCGTCGGATACCTGCGCTTGCTCCACCACTCGTTGAACACGCAACGTTGCCCCATCCGTCGAACGAACTTCGAACTCGTAGCGTGCGTTGGACCCCACGAGCCAGGCGTCGTCTGCAGTACGATTCCAGACAATCGTTGGCTTCAGCCTGTAGTTCCCCGGCGGCGGCGGGTCATGGACGGTTGGCGCGGAGAGACTCTCCAGCTGCTCACCATCCGGCGCGTAGTGCAGAAGGCCAATCTTCCAGTCCTCGCCCGGCTGGGGAGGCGCCTCAAGGTGTCTCACGTAGGTGTGATCGGCCGCGCTGAGCATCATCGCGTTGGCAGTGAATAGTCCGCTGCCGACGCTCCACTGCTCGGAGAACGACCCGTCCGCGGCGTAGACAGTGATCCGACCGTTACGCGGGTCCCAAACCTGCAAGCGGCCATCCGCTCGCACCTGCATGCCGAGCAGCGCGTCCTGATACTCACCCGGCCCTTCGCCGCGGCCCCCGACCTGCCCCAGGTAGTTCCCTTGCCCGTCAAAGTTCCGGATCGCCGGCACCTGCCCATCGAAGAGGAATACGCCGCCACTGCCGTCTGGCGCGATCTGGCCGATTCGCCCGAACATCGTCTCGTCGGGCCCCTCGAGAGTGCCGATCCGAAGTTCCTCGACCGCGTACTTGGGCTGTTCCCACACCGAGCCCGAGACGTTCCGAACGACCTCAATCCCGTCGACCGTCTCACGTTCAATGACGGGGCCGCTGACCTCCTCAACAGAGTCGCCGGGCGCACAGGAGAGCCCGACGAGAAGAGCGCATGCGACCGCCGTCGCCCCGCATCGAACGGCAGGCGGACCACCGAGCGTCGCCGCATGTGCTCCGACGACGTCGCGGTGCCTCCGAGTCTGCATATGCCCTCCGGTCCTGAGTGGACTGCCTAGATGTAGAACCCACAGCGTAACGATCTTACGAAAGGGCCCACTCGGGCCAGGGGACAACCGAGGAACGACGCGAAGATCGCGCAGATGGGGGAAGCAGGCGCCGGCACGTTGCCGGAGTCCCAGTCGTGGATAGACCGGTGCGGTCGCTCGGCTACTTGAAGGACTGCGTCTTTAGAAGCTCGCCCGCTTCGTCATAGACCTTCCAAGTTCCCCTCTTCTTGCCGTGTTCGAAGCGACCTTCGTCCCAGAGTTGACCATTGGAATGGAATCGCTTCCACAAACCGTGCTTTTGCTCTTCGTCGTCGAAGCCGCCAGTGCCTCGCGGTTCACCTGTCTTGAAGAACCACTTCCAACGACCCACGATCTTTCCGTCCTTGAACCTGCCGGAAGACTGCATCTGGCCATTGTTCAAGAAGTACTTCCACCTTCCTGACTTCCTACCGTTTTCGAACTCGCCTTCACAAGAGACAAGTCCGTTCTTGAAGTACAGCTTGAAAGGGCCATTCTTGGGCTTGCCGTCTTCATCGATTCCCGGGATGTCTTTCATTGGATCCCATTCCTGATTGGTACATCTGTAGGACTGGAAAGGCGTACTGATGGTGGCGTCGGCTGGAACCGCGCTCCGGCCTGCTCGCCCGAAACCGATCGCCCAGCCATAGAAGGAGGTTGTCCGCTTAGACGATTGTTTAGAACTTCCGCCTCCGACGCAATGAACCGGCGGCGTGATCCTCAGACACTTCGAAGACCGCGAGTTGGCGACGGGCGGCTCGTGCCGACGCGGCGAAGCAGACGCTGCACGAACAGGTCGGAGCCGCACAGCGCGAACGGCCGCCGAGGACGCCGCCTTCACTGACCGCGAGCTGACGTACGGAGAGGGCATCCGGCCGTCGGGTGTCGCCTCCGGGTATCGCTCCTGGACTCCGTCCCGCGGCGCTGGCTGAAGCTCCCACACGCGCTCGATGTTGGACGGGTGGAATCGTTCGAACTGGCGCAGATGCCGAAACGCCGGGAGCAGGATCGCAGCCTTCGCCTGTTGAAGGGTCGCGCCTTGCGCCCGCTGGTCGAGCACGGCGTCGCGGAGCGCTACCAGGTAACCGAGACGGTCGCGAATCAGCTCGGGTCCACCAGGGGCGCGATGCCCGCTCACCACCGTCGTCCCCTCTCCCGTGAGCGACAGGAGTTGTCGATGGATTTCGATAAGCGGCTCCACCGCACCGGCCTCGGTTCCCGAAATGAAAGGCAACTGCCCTCCAAACACCAGGTCACCCGTCACGAGGAGGTCCGCACCGGGCACGTGGACCGCGACGTCGCCAGCGGTGTGGCCGATCGGAAATAGGAGGACGATCGCCGTATGACGACCGAGGTCGATCCGCTCGTTCCCTTGCACGATGTCGTGAGGCAACGTTGCGCCGATGTCGACACGAGACATGATGTCCAGGTCCTGCACGACCACCGCCCGCCTCGCCTCGAGCCGGGTGCTCTCCTCGTGGTCGCGCGTATCCTCGAGCCGGGCCTCGATGCTTTCGAGTTGCTCCCGCTGAGTGGCGCTCCACGAACGCAGGTCGTCGGGAATCATTCGAGCCGTTGCCCCCGACGCCATGCGCCGAGCTGCGGAGAACGACTGTGCCCCCCACACATGATCCCCGTGGCCATGAGTCAGTATGAGGAACCGCACCGGTTCGTCAGACCAACTCTCGAGGAGTGCCTGCGCGGACTCTCCGGCTTCCGGCGACGAGAGCGCATCGACCACGATCAGTCCCTCGCCTGTGCGAATCGCCGTCAGGGTCGCATCCGCCACCCGCGCGTCGAACACGACCGCAACATCGGGCGACAACTCCGTCAACCGCACGTTCGGCTGGACGGACGCCCCGGTCGAAGCAACCAGTACAAGAGGCCCCAAGAGGGCCAGCATTGACGACATACGAACTCCTGGGAGCGTTCTCGGGGATGTGCGAACCGGCGCTCGCCTGTCTTCGCGGCACCAATGTGTTACAAACGTAACACATCGTATCCAAAACTCGCGGACGCCCCCTGGATGGGCAGAGGTGATCCCGTGGATGAACCGACGAGGCGGGAACGCGACGTTCTCGACATTCTCTACCGTGCCGAGGAAGCCACTGCGGAGGGCGTGCGGAAGGCGCTTCGGATCAGCAACTCCGCGACGCGCACGCTTCTCGCGCGGCTCGAGGAGAAGGGACGCGTCGAACGTGTCCGCGAGGGCCGCCGCTTCATCTACCGGGCGGTTCCGCGAGTGGACACCGCCGCCCGGGACGAGGCGGACCGACTCCTTGAGGTCTTCTTCCGCCGGTCACCGCGAGCCGCGGTGCTCACCATGATGGACGCCGCAAGGGACCGCATGAGCGAGACCGAGTGGGCGTCGCTCCTCGACGAGGTCCGGCAGGCGCGGGCCGAGAAGAAAGAATCATGAGTTTCCTTTCAACGCACTCGATGGCCGTGGTCGCTGCGCTCTTGAACACTTCGGTCAAGTTGGCGGCGATCGTCCTCGTCGCGTTCCTGGCGGCGCGCTTCGTCGCGCGCCGGGCACGCCGGCTGGAACCCTTCGTGTGGGTGACCGCTGCAACTGTTTCCCTGGTCACGCTCGTGGTCTCCGGGGCCCTCCCCGGCTGTCATCACTCGACCGCCTATCTGACCGGCAACGATGTGCATCCCCTGGAGGCGTGGTCGCTGTTGGCACACCTGTGGGCGGCCGTCGGCGTGGTGTTCGCCAGCGCGGTTGTCTTCCAGATTGTGAGCCTCGAGTGGCGCTTCCTCCGAGCAGCCAGACCAGGAAACAGGATCGCCGCGTGCGTTGCCCGAATCCTGGCCTCCCGGAACGGCCTCCGACGAGTCGAAGTGCGGATGTCCGAGGAGATCTCGACGCCATGCACGTGGGGCGTCCTTCGCCCGCGGGTCCTGATCCCGGTCGACGCCCGACATTGGCCGCCGGAAGTCCTGGAATCGGCCGTGCGACACGAAGTCGCCCACATCGACCGAAACGACTGGCTAGCTGCGCTCTCACTCCGATTCGCCGTGGTCGCGCTGTGGTTCAACCCGTTTGTGTGGTGGCTCGAGAGGGTGGCGCGCGCCGCGCTCGAGCGCGGGGCCGATGACCGGGTGCTGCGCTCCGGAATCGGCAACGTGGACTACGCAGAGCATCTGCTCTGGTTGCGAGCCCGCCTGGACGGGCGGCCGGCGATTGCCGCGGGACTCGCTCTACCCCTCTGGTCGGAGACTCGGTTCGCGGGGCGCGTCCGGGCGCTCCTGGCGCACCGGCCTCCTGCGCCTGTCGACGGCCGCATTGTAGGAACCCTGACCTTGGCCTTCGTCGCGTTCACCGCAGTCGTCGCGTCCCCCCCGTGGGTGGAAGCTCGCCAGTTCGCCGGCGAACGTGTGGCGAGTCGTGCCCAGGAGCGCGAGACCATCCTCGTCACCAACCGGAACAGCGATTCGGTAACCCTTATCGACGGGGCGACCTTCGAAGTACTCACCACACTCGATGTCGGGCAGGGTCCACATGAAGTGGTGGTGCACCCGACCGGTCGTTTCGCGTACGTCTCATCCTACGACCGTCCGGAGGCGGGCGAAGATTCCATTTCGGTGAGCGTGGTCGATGTTGCGTCGCGGTCGATACGCGAGCACTTCTACGTGCCGGGACGCCGGGGGCTGCACGGCATTGCGATCTCGCGCGACGGCGACCGGTTGTGGCTGAGCGCGGAGAACGAACGCGCCGTGCTCGAACTCGATACCGCGACCGGTGCCGTGACGGCCGAGTATTCGACCGGCGGACAATGGACCCACGTCGTGGTCGCCTCGTCCGACGACGAGACCCTCTATGCGGCTGACATGGCGCGAGGCGAGGTGGCGTTCGTCGATCGGCGCACCTCCGCGGTGCGCGTCGTGTTGTCGGGAGAGGGCGCGGAGGGCATGGCTGTCTCACCGGACGGTGCGACTCTCTGGGTGGCGAATCGTGCGGAGAACACTATTGCCGTGCTCGACGCTGCGACGGGCGCACTCATCGCGAAGATCCCAACTCAGGGCGACTTCCCGGTGAAGTTGCGGTTCGCACCCGACGGCTCCGAAGTCTGGGTGGCGAACAATCGCACCAACTCCCTCGCCGTGATCTCGCCGGAGACAATGGAGGTGCTCCGGGTTGTTGGAATCCCCACCCAGCCCTTGGGGATCGGGTTCTCCACCGACGGCCGCTGGGTCCTCGTATCCGTACCCCGTCTCGATGAACTCCTCGTCGTCGATCGCGCTTCGGGCCGCCTGGAGCACCGGGTCCAGGTCGGCGCCAGCCCCGACGGAATCGCCGCCTTGAGGATCCGCTGATCGGACTCGACCGCCTCGCGCTCCACGCAAAACTCCTCACGTCCGAAGGTGCTACAAATGTCACAGCTTGCTCGCCTCAGCCTGATCGTCGTAGCAACGCTCGGACTGCTGACCCCGGCGCCGGGCACCGCACAAGCTCCCGCGCGATCGCTCGGTGTCGTCACACTCGATCCCGGCCATGCCCCGGCGGCCGCCGTCGCATCGTTTCACCTTGGCATGGCGGCGCTGTACGACTTTGCCTTCGTTGAGGCTCGCTCAGCGTTCGCCGACGCCCAGCAACAGGCGCCAGGCTTCTGGCCACCCCTGTGGGGCGAGGCCATGACGTACTTCGATCCGCTGCTCGGCTCAACGCAGCCTTCCTTGGCTCGACCGCTGCTCGATCGCGCCGCGCAGCTGCGCGAGAGCGCTGCCCCGAACTCGGTCATGGAGGCGCTCCTCGGCGCAGCACTCGCTCTATTCCCCGACTCGGGCACCACCAACTCCGACGCCTTCCACGACGCGGTCGCACTGGGCTTGGAGGACTGGCCGAACGATCCGGATCTCACCGCGTTTCGCTCACTGGTCCTACTTGCGGAGGCCTCGGAGCTGCAAGGTTCGGAGTCGGATCGTGCCAGGATGCGCGCGGCGGCTGCGATCGAAGAGTCCCTGGCCGCGGCGCCGGCACACCCCGGACTGCTGCACTTTCTCCTGCACAGCTACGACGACCCGGTGCACGCGCCCCTGGGCCTCCGCGCCGCGCGCGCCTATGCCCAGGTCGCACCCGGGTCCTCACACGCGCTCCATATGCCGACGCATATCTACGTCCAGACTGGCGACTGGGCGGAGGCGAGTCGCCTGAACCGTGAAGCCTGGAACCTCTCCGTCGCATCGGCAGAGCAGTTCGGCAGGGAGGTGCTGGACTTCCATGCGCTGTACTGGCTCCTCTACGCCGACCTCCAGCGCGACGATCGGGTATCGGGCCAACAATGGATGGAGACTATCCGGCAGCACCGCGACCCCGCCGTGGTCGACAACGGCCATGTGCACTGGCTCCTGATGACGGCCCGTTGGGTTGTGGACGGAGATCAGTGGGACGAACGCCCCCTTCTCACCGAGTCGACGTCGGTCGCTCACGACCTCCTGCAATCCACCGCGCTGGTGGCTCAGGGAGTGGGTGCCGCCCGCCTCGGCGAGTTCGCGGAGGTTGCCGCGGTCGCCGACGTCCTTCGCAGTCTCACAGAGAAGAACCGCCGCGACGGGAACGCGGCTTGGGCCGACATCCTCTCCGTCTCGCTCGGGGTAGTCGAGGGAGCAGGAGCCCTCACCAACGGGCGCGTCGAGGAGGCCGTCACCAAACTCTCTGTGGCAGCGGAGCACGAGAGTCGGCTCCCGCTACCCAACGGACCGCCCACTCCGGCCCAGCCAGCCATGGAACTCCTCGCCGAGGCCTTGCTCGTGGCAAACCGCCCCGCCGAGGCCATCGAATGGCTGGAGCGGAGTCTCCTTCGAACACCGGGCCGCCGCCGAGCCGCCACCCTCCTCGCCACGGCCCACCGCCTCGATGCATCCTCGAGGAGGCCTGACGCCGGAGATGGCGTTGCGCCGTCACGGCAGCGTCTCTGAGCTTCGCGCCATATGGCGGAGGGAAAAGTGGCGGGCCCGACGGGATTTGAACCCGCGATCTCCGGCTTGACAGGCCGGCTCTTGCAAGATTCTTAAGTGCCTATGAAGTAGCCATTTTTTGGCGGTCGCGAAATCCCGTGTAGCCGCCGTGTAGCCGCCGTGTAGCCGAAGACGATAGCCCTGTCGGCCAGGCTCGGTCCACTCGATACCTCGCAAAAGCTCCCGTCGAGGTGTTCTTGCAGCAGGGTGGGCTAGCCACGGTAAGGAGCACGTCGATGGCAGAGCAGAACGATCGTCTCACTGATGAACTGGAGTACGAATATCCGTTAGAGGCGCCCTACTCCCTGGAGGGCATCCCGGTCGAGGAAGTCGAGGGCGACGAACTGGACGTCGAAGAAGTAGTCGCCGACCTCAACACGTTCGTATCTGAGGCAGACGTCGGGCGAGGCGAGGGGGCTGATGCAGAGAGCCTAGTCGGTGTCGCAAGGGCAGGTGAGAACGCCCACGGCACGTGGGGCACGATCTGGGTCTGGAACGGTTCGAAGTGGGTTCGGAGGGGATTCACTTTGGAACCGCGGTCCAGTGTCGGCAAAGGACCCATTCCGCTAGGCGTCTATCGCTTCCGGCGCTGGGTATCGAAGAAACTAGGGAAGACACTCAGATTGGCCAACGTCCCGGGCTTCACGGACATCCTGGTACACGTTGGCAACGTCCAATCCGAGACGGCTGGCTGTATCTTGGCCGCCAAGAAAGTCGATAGCACCAAGAACCCGCGCCGGCTCATCGACAGCCGCTCGCTGACCGACTGGCTGTACGACAACTGCCCTGCCGGCCGGATCAAGATCATCAACGTGTAGGTCGGGTCGCCGATCAACGAGCCCGCCGCTAAAAGCCGCGGGCGGGCGCGTTGATCGGAGCCCAGGGCGAGGTTCGCACGCTGCCGCTAGCCCCCGTCACGCCACACCCCGACAGGCGGATCGAACCGTGCAGACCGACAAGATTGGGATCGCGTGAGCTACATGGCCGCGACACTGCGTTCGAAGTCACCGGCTAGAGCGCTTCAGTCGTCGGCAGTTAGCCATCCGGCGCGCCCGCGGGTAATCAGGACGTCGGGCGAACTCTGCCACCTGTCAGTATCAGGACGTCGTTGATGCAGTCAACAACGCGACGGGGAAGTCGGTCTGCAAGAAACATTGGCGGGCATAAGAAACACATCCACCAGGACACCCACTAGTCACACGCGTGACCGTGGACGGCGCTGGTGGGCGTTCGAGTTCTTGGCGTGGATTCGGTCCGTGCGACGCGCGCGAGGCAAAGCCACGGAGCGCCGGGCAAAGACCTTGAGACAAGGCGCCAGAGCTAGGGACGCACGGCGGACGTCTACCTGGACTCCGCGCCGATCTCGACGGTGACCTCGACGAGGTCATCAAGCGGGTCTCGTTCGTACGCTCGCACTTGGACGCCACCAGACAGCCCAACGACAAGGTGCACGCAGTCCCATCGGGACGAGAAGTGCTTGTCAATCTCCGAGAAGCCGGCGTCTCCGTTGGGATGAGAATGATAGATGGCGACGATGTATTCCCCGGCTGCTGCGATCTCCTGTTCTGCGACGAATTGCGCATGCGGGTCCGCCAGGAACCGGCAGGTTGCGTCTGTGGCGACGTTCGGCAAGGGATGGCAGCGCGTCGCGATCCGCAACTCCTGCCCAGAAAGCAGACCCACGGTTTCTAGCGGAGCCGCAGCCCGCGCCTCGCGTACGACCTCAAGTGCCGTCGCAGCTTCGATGCGGAGCCTACGCAGGGAGGTACACCATGTGGGCCGGCTCTGGCCGAAAATGGCTGTCACCCCAGGTCAGGAGTTCGGCGGACACCGCATGCGCGACCATGCGCGTGAGGTCATCGGCTCGATATAGCCGCAGCCCTATCTCTGGCGAGAAGGTGGCGACATGGTCGCGACCCTTCTCACCGGCGATCATCGAGAATGCCATGGGCTCCGAGTAGCTGATGTGGGATCGTGCGGCGTCATAGTCCACCTTGAGGTCCCGCGAGTCGAACCGGATCAACGCGGACGGCACGTAGCGGATCTGCGAGTAGTCCGGAGTGATCCGCTCGTACGCCGCTGCGATGTGCCGTGGAAGTAGGCGCGGCTCGAATCCGGCGAACGAGCCGAACAGGCGCTCGCCGGTTGAATCCAACCCGAGGTTGATTGGAAGCCACGAATGTCCAAGCGAAGCGTTTCCGTAGTCGTACGAGCGAGAGAACGTCTTCAGACTCGAGGTTCCCCCGCGTCGCTCGTAGCGGATCACGGTGCCGAAGTTCAGCGGTTGCGTTATGGCGCCGGAGTAGTGCTCCGCGACCTCCTGGGGACTCTCTGAGTAGACATTCGGACCGTGAGTCTCCTCGGAGACGTCGGCTTGCTTGTAGTTCGCAAACAGCACGAAACCATCGCCCGAACTGTTGCTCACCTCCAGATGGGACAGCGCTATCCCTTCAAGAGCATCGAGACCGGGTAAGAGCTCGGCTTGCAGTGAATTCTGACTCTCGTCGATACGAACTGTCCAGATAGATGAGAAAGGCATCGGAAGCACGGAGTGCTCCTCGTCACTATCGTGCGCGTCGAGTGACTCGAGCACCGCGCCCGTCCTGAGGAGACCCACGTAGCGGGCGCCGTTCTCTTCGAAATAGAACGCGGAGTGGAAGTTTGCGCTGCATCGCTCGCTATCCTCAGGCGGTGGTTGCAACTTCCACGAGCGCACGTCTCCCGACTTGGTGTCCAATCCAAGCAGCCTCAGGTCGTCTGCTTCGACGGGCCGGCCTGCTTGTTCTCTGCGTAGCAGCGACTGATGGAAGTAGGCGCAGCGGTGGTCCAGATCCCAGGCGAAGTGAGACGTAGAACTGATCTGCGGCGCCCCCGGTTCGGGGACGCAGGACGCAATCACCCTCGAGGCGCGGAACTCCTCCAGGTCGATCTCTAGCGGCGCTCCGAACAAGAGATTTGTCGTCCAGACATGGGAACCTGCGACGTTGATCCCGTGGTTCGGCTGAGTGATATACCTGGAATAGGAGCCGTGGGCGAGATCGATGTCTGCCGGCCACAGGTAGCCGACGTCTCTTCCAGAGGGATCGACGTCGAGGAACGTGGCCCGGACTCGGCCCGGGCGACCAGGGCGAAGTTCGATACGCAATAACTCTGCCTGAGAGTCGTGCCATCGCCGGAAGACGCTACGGGCTTTCGCCCTTCGGGACGTTGCGACCAGTAGCGATCCCGCTGCGTCCTCCGGGATTTCTCCTCGAACGAACAGCTCAACTTGTTGGTGCGCTGTCACACTGCGCGCCCTAGCTAGCCTTTTCCTCGTCCACGCCAGGCCCCCGGACTGCCTGCTTCTGTGCGACACCCGCAAACCTACGCATGTAGTAGTGCTGCCCGAACAAGAACAACTCGCCCTCCGCTTGGAGGTCCAAGTAGGGATGCGACACCGTCGTCGGGGTGGTCGTCAGCAGCGTTTCCACGTGGATCGTGTCCTTCCGGAGCCCTCCGTAGAGAGGCTTGTCCATCCATTCGATGGCCGTCGTGGGGAAGCTCAGGCTCATGCAGCGAGCTTGCATGACGGCCGGTCGAGCCAGGTCCTTCGATGGGAAGGTAGGGGCGTAGCTGTAGTTCTGGACGATATTGCCCGCAGCGAAGTTCCGGACCATGTGCTCCAGCGTCGTTGGAAAGCATCCAGCGTCGTGCACGAGTAGCCATTCGACCATCTGGCGCAGCGTATAAAACACCCCATAGTTGAAGAACTCGACCCTCTGAATCGGGTCCAACTTCTCAAACTCGACCAGATCGTACAGCCCTTTCGAGCCGAGCTGGTTATGTACCTCGTCAATGACGGTCGAATCCGTGATCTGGATCCGAGAGTCGGATGGGATTGGCCCCATGAGATTGAACTGATTGCCCACCCCAGCCATGACCAGCCTTCCCAGGCGGGTCATACGTTTCCCATCGAAGATGTGCACCAAGTCCTTGGCAACGACATCGGCGGCGTTGTCCTTGGCAAACACCTCTGGCAGGGCGCTAAAGTCCCAACTCTTGCTCTCCAGATGTTCGACTTTCTCGGTGACGTCTTTGAGGATCGACGCGAATTCTGGCCCTCCAACGGAGGCCCGGCGAATCGCCATTCAATATTGCCAGCCCCCTGCGATCGGGCGGTACTCAGATCTCAGCCAGTCTCGATACGCGGTCATCCTTCAACCTCCGGCCATACGGTTCCATGTGCTTACTTAAGGAAACCGTCCAAAGCTGGTTTTTCGAGGGGCACTCGAGAAAAACCGAGACCTTCTGTCAGTGACCGCCGCCAGAACGCTGGTGAGCGAGAGGTTTCCGACGCGATTCAGCGGCACATCGGACGAACACACGGAGGCGGCACGGCGGCTACACAGCTCCTCCTGGACCTCAGCATTCACCGTGTTCATCGAGAATCGCGGTCTTGTGGCGTACGGCTGCGTAGGCCGGAATTCGCGTACCTCTGCACCAGGTGAGTGCGCTACAGCTACGCTCGTTCCTTCCGGCCTGTGGCGTGTCGATACCTAGCTAGATTCCACGAACAGCGATTTCTAGCTTCGCGACCTCTTCTAGCCCATAGCCCGGAGGCCACAGCTTCAAATCCTGTCCCCTCTACTCCGAAGGCCCCGTCGTGCCGCGCTTCCCGCGGCAGCGGCGGGCGCTATTCGCGTCCGTACGCTGAGGCTCCGGGCGCGGGCCACGACTAGCTCGAGGCGAGCGGCCGCGCTACGGGCCGCCAAGGACGTCTCTGAGGCTCTAGAGGATATCGATCTTGATGTTCGTACCGTTTGTAAGGTCGGTCGGTGTGATCTTCCCGTTCTCGATCAGCGCCTTGAGGACATCCGGCGTGACGTGCACACCGTGTTCCCTAAGCTGTTCGAGCGCCAACTCGGAGGCTTCCAGCGCCTGTTCCTTCAGCTTGACGTCCATCTTGGAGTGTTCGACATAGTTCCTGGTCCACTGCCCAAGGATCGTGAGCGCGTAGAGAGCCGCGACACCGCCCCAAAAGGCCAACGTTAGCGAGACCGGTGACGCTTGCTGGAGTTCGTCCACGTAGACTCCAGATCCTGAGAGCCCAATGCGTGGACGCCGGCGTGCAGTCGTCCCAGTTCTCGCGACGTTGACGAAGACTTGCCTCAGCTCGCCGTACCCGAGGGCCGTCGGCGAAACAGCGGCAGTAATCACCCCGTGAGCCAACTCGGTGAGGGAATCTCTGTGTCGCATCACGAGGTCGCGCCGGTAGTCGACCTCGTGGCTCCCGAAGGTCCACTGATGCTTAGGAACTCTTTGCTCCGGCTCGTAGAGTACCTCGGCCCGCCCAGCGCTCAGTTGAGATCGAAGCCAATCGAACCTCGCCGAGTTGATTTCGGCGGACACGAAGCCCCGCACGAAGAGCCCATCGAGCTCGCGAGCGCTGAGATCTGACACCAGGCTGACGGCCTGGTCACGAGCCAGATTGGCTTGATAGAGCCAGAGTCCGTTCAGAAACGCGAGCATATTCAAGGTCCCTAGCACCATGTCCGCGTCGCGCTCGGCGAAGGTCATGCGAAGTTCGAACGGCAGTTACCGAAAGACCTTCCGGTGCTCGAGCTCCGGAGGGCCTTTGTCGTCGTAGTAGGTCGTCATCAGATACTCTCGTTCGCCGCGCGGCTTTTCGGCCAGCGATCAATGGTCCGGTCGTGCCGATGGTCGGCCGCAGCCGGCTACCGGAAACAACCATGATTGGGTCGGAATTGCGACCCGGGAGCGCTACCGCGAATGCAGCCGTGTCGGATGTGGACCCAGCCACCCGAGCAGGTCGGTCTCACCAGCCCGTACGCCTGGACACGGGTTTAGAGACCCGAGCGTGCCCGCAGCTGGAGGACGGGCCCTACCTTGGGAGACTCGCAATGGGCTACGTGGCCGCCGCCTCGGCTGACAATGACGATTGTCGAATGCTGGCTCGCTAACACCGCATTCGATCGGCTAGCCTACGTCTCGAAACAGGGGCTGCCGTTCACTATGAGGCCGGGGTCGCCTGAAACTAGCAACGCCTCCTTCGCCCGGCAGCTGAGGGGCGAGCCGTCTAGAAACGTAGCGCGAGGTAAGAGATTGAACGTGAACATCCCGCGAGCAGCCGGAGTTCGGACGAGTAGCGTGGCGATGAAGGCCCTAAGTTCGTGACCCTCGCGTGCGGTGATGACTTCTCCGCGCCGCGCTCGTGCAATCACCGGTGCTGCGGCGGACTCGATGGCTCCAAGTACAAGTTCAGCACCTTCAGGGTGATCCCCGCCTTCGACATCCGCGTCTATGGCGTAGAAGTCGCGGCGCACGGCGGCGTTGCGCGGGCTGACCTGGAACGTACCGCCCGTCTCCAAGTCGTGTGCCCACAAGGCTCCGTCGTGTCGAAAGCCATCCAGATAGAAGGAAGGCAAGACATGATGCCGTCGTGCGGTGGCCATGGATTCGAGTCTACATGCCTCGTAGCGGGGATGAGCCGCTCGTGCGAATTGCTGCGGCGGACCTTCAAGCACAACGTTCTGAGGTAGTCGAACTCTCACCGGGGTCGGTGATAAGCCCTTTGTTCATCGGGCTTATGTGACTTGGTGTTTTGTGTTGATTCGGACAACATCAGTCTGGACCGGTCGTTTTGAGGGCAGGTTGGTACCGTTTTGGTACCTATTGAAGGTCCCAAGTGACGCGGGTCCGAGGTAGCGGCGGAGTGCCCTGGGACTCGGCTCGGTTAGGCCTATGCACCGCATTCCTGGCGTGCCTCGGTTCACTCCACCACGAGCCTAGCCTGTCACGTCTTGCTGTAACTCGATGTCCGCAACCGCCAGGGCAATCTCAGCCATGGCTGAGCCCTAAAGAGGATATGAAACTCGACGGCGTACGCGCCAGGCGGGAGATCGAGAGGCGCCGTCAATCCGAACCTGCCCTGGACACCTGAACTCCCAACTGCGTTGTATTCGTGAACGGAATCGGCCACCGTCAAGCCCGGCGCACTCACGCTGAGTGTTACGTCCAGGGCGACCGAATCACCGTTGTGGAGGAGCCCGTAGGCGACCTCTGCGTGAGTGCCACGATTCAATACGAGCGGCTCGGGGAGGTCGAGCTTCATTCGGGTGGCTACTAGCATGCTGTCGGCTGTTGGGGCGAAGCTAACCAACATAGCGGTAAGCATCAAAGGTAGCTGAAGCACTACGATGCTCTTAATGGATGTGTGCTTCCATCGCGTGCGGAACCACTTCACGGCTCGGCTCTGGGTGAAGAAATCGAAACGAATCAGGAAATACGCGGAGCCCGCCGCCGCGAGGGCGAGCGCGAGGATGGAGTAGTTCTGCGTCGTGGATAGGCGGTCGCTAACCCACAGCCCGATGATGATCGGCAGCGACCAAAAGACGATGCGCAGCGGAACGCGGACCCGAGCGCTGCCTTCATCAAGGTTCAGTCGTTCTGTGATCTCGCCAAGCTCGGCTATGAGCACCCGCAGTTCCCCCGTGGCGCCAGGTCCATCCATGGACTCGCCTTCGGGCACAGACGCCCGGATCCGCTGAATGGCTGCAAGGTGCGGAGCGCGTTCGCCAAACCAGAACGGCCCGCTGACCCTCCGCTCAAGTTGTTGCGTTGCCACCTGCACCGCTTCGTGCAACAGCCCCCGCCTTGTTTGGCGTAGCTCCTCGGAGAGCGCGCCGAGGCGCTTCCTGCTTGCCTCTCCGGGCTCAATCGCGAGGCTTTTGAGTCGCTCCATGTAGCGCGCTGCGAGGCGTTCGGTGCGCTCTCTGAGAAGTCCATCAAGCTGGGGAGCGAGTGCGAGGATGTTCGAACTGTCTTCGCGCAGGCCGTCGAAGGCATCGTTCACTTGTTGTACTAGTAGGGCAGTCTTCGGAAGAGCTTCTTCGGTCGTTCCCACAGCGATCCTCCTGACGGATGATACCGGTCCGCACCTTAACCGACTTGACCGCGCCAATGCGATCCCCCGCCGAGGGAAGTAGCCGCGCACCGTCGATGCCGTGGCATGGGCAGGTCACGCGTCGACGGACTGCTAGTAGAGACGGGGGAGCCTCCCCTCAGCCAGCAAAGCTGCTAGCTCAAACGCCCCCAACCCCCTTGCTAGCAACGTTGCTAGCTGGAACGGCCCAAAATCCCCGTGGAAACTCTTGCGTAGATGCCGACACGGATTGGTGGGTCTTTTCTGGTCATTTGAACGGTGTCCGAAAAGGGTAGTGAAAAAGCGCCCCGTTTGAGCGCGCAAACATTGACTCTTGGGTTGGCGTTTCGAGTGTCTTTTTAGGATTACCTTTATGGACAATCACCGAGCGCGCTTGGCGCGGTTCCGCCCCCTGCCTCTCCACTGCAGGCCGGATTCGTGCTCGACAATCATCAGGACTTCCGCGGCCATCGTGCCGTGGTCCACGCCGGTCTGCATCGAGCAATTTCGGAATCCGGTCGGTCTCGAGGTTCTCCTCCGTGGAGTGCTCGGACGACCATCCCACAACCTAGTTGCCGGATCGTGACCTGAAACGACACTCGGGGGCCCGTCGGGCGGGTGTGGCAGTCTCTCCGAAACAAGGGGACCAACGCGAGGAGTCGGAATGACAAAGAGCCTCAAGCTGGGCTCGATATGGCATCGATGGGATCCGCACCTTCATGGGCCAGGCACGCTCATGAACGACCAGTTCAGGGGCGATGACCCGTGGGGCGAGTACTTCGACGCGATCGAAGCCGCCGACCCGCCGATCAAAGCGCTTGGGATCACGGACTACTACCTCACCGACGCGTATGAGCACGTGGTCAAGGCGACCAAGGCAGGGAGGCTCAGCGGGGTCGAGTTGGTATTCCCCAACGTCGAATGTCGTCTCGACGTAGGGACCGGTAAAGGAAAGTGGGTCAACGTCCATCTCCTGGTCAGCCCTGAACAGCACGATCACCTCCTCGAACTAGGTCGGTTCATGGCACGCCTTAGCTTCCGGGCGCATGACGACGAGTTTGCCTGCAAGCCAGAGGAACTGATTAGGCTTGGTAAGGCGGCCGATAGCTCCATCACGGATGATCGTGTTGCACTGCGGCACGGTGCCGGCCAATTCAAAGTGAGTTTCGATCAGCTGCGAGAGGAATTCGACAAGTCCGGTTGGGCGCGCCGAAACCTGATAGTTGCAGTGGCGGGGAGCAGCACGGATGGAACGTCCGGAGTGCGGTCTCCCGCCGACACGACGATCCGTGAAGAAGTTGAGAAGTTTGCCTCGGTCATTTTCGCAAGCAGCCGAGCACAGCGAGACTTCTGGTTGGGACGTGGCAACGTCAGCATCGAACAGCTATGGCAGCGCTACGATGGTCCGAAGCCGTGCTTGCATGGCTGTGACTGCCACCGTCAGCCCAGTGTCGCCGCTCCAGATGACTCGCGGTACTGCTGGGTAAAGGGTAGGGTCGACTTCGACTCGCTTCGACAGGCCTGCATCGATCCGGAGAATCGTGCCTTCGTCGATGCGAACCCGCCTGGCGCCGGTCTCCCGTCCCAGTCCATCGCCGCGGTCACGATTGCGCGTGCAGACTGGGTCGTAACGCCCGCCCTGGCCCTAAATCCGGGCCTCGTCGCCGTGATCGGACCACGTGGCTCGGGCAAGACCGCGCTGGCCGACATCATTGCGATGGGAGCCGACGCGATTCGAGAGCGTCCTGCCGCTAGCACGACATATCCGAGTTCGTCCTTTCTCGCTCGAGCAGGAACGCTCGTAGGAGATGCGGAAGTCACTCTGGAATGGCGGTCGGGCGAGGTATCCGAACGCGCTTTGGACGGCACGAAGACACCAGAGGTCGCGTATCCGCGGGTGAGGTACTTATCCCAACAGTTTGTAGAGGAGTTGTGTTCCGCGACCGGTGTTACAGATGAACTACTGCGCGAAATCGAACGCGTGGTGTTCGAATCACATCCCGTCGGCGAACAGGGTGGCGCGCTGGACTTCGGCGAACTCCTTGAACTGCGGGCTTCCCGGCACCGAGCTTCCCGACAGCGCGACGAGCAAGCAATTGCGACGCTCTCCGAACGGATCGGAACCGAACTCGAGAGAGATCGGGAGCTGCCCGGTCTTGAGCGCGCCGTGGTCCAGAAGAGCAAACAAATCGAGAGGTTGGACAAAGACCGGGCCAAGTTGGTGTCGAAAGGGGCCGAAGCGCGAGCCAGTCGGCTCACGGAGGTGGCAACGGCGGCAGAAAAGGTGCGAGGCCATGTCCGGAGACTCTCGAATCAAGAACAAGCGTTGCTCGCTCTACAGGATGAGGTCCGAGATCTGCGGCAGAACACTGCCCCGGAGATGTTGCGTGAGTCCAAGGAACGCCACGCAGCGAGTCAGATGAACCCTCAGGAATGGGAAACGTTCAAGATCGACTACACCGGGGATGTCGACGCACAAATCAGCCTGCTCCTCGACAAGTCGCGCGAATTGGCCCAGGCCAGGAAAGGCGTCGCGCCGCCTTCGGACTCCCCCGAGAAACCCCTCGATGAGATGGGGGAAGAGCTCACGAAGATCCCTCTGGCGCGCCTAGAAACAGAGATCAACCAACTTCAGCTGCAAATCAACGCGGACTCGGCAGCACAGCGGCAGTTTGCCGCGCTGACAAAGAGGATCGCTGCAGACTCCGCGGCGCTTCAGCAACTCGAAGCGAAGCGCGAGGAAGCCAAGGGAGCCAAGGAGCGTGCCAAGCAACTCCAGGTGGAGCGTGAGCGAGCGTACCAACGCGTGTTCGAGGCGATCGTGGCGGAAGAGCAGGTTCTCAAAGACCTGTACGCGCCCGTAGTCCAACGCGTACAGGAGGCCTCGGGAACGCTAGGGAAGCTGACCTTCACAGTCTCGCGCACAGCGGACGTAAGCGGCTGGTCACGTGTTGCGGAGCAGGAACTTTTGGACTTGCGGCGCCAGGGACCCTTCAAAGGATCGGGGCAGTTCGAGGCCCTGGCCGAGGCAGCGCTCAAGCAAGCCTGGGAACAAGGAGACGCATCTCAGGTGGCAGAGGCCATGCGGGTTTTCAGGAACAGCTACCAAGGAGACTTACTGGAGCACGCGAACGTGCATCCGAGCGGTCAGCCCGAGTACCGCGCTTGGTTGAAGAGCTTCGCTGGCTGGTTGTTTTCGACGTCGCACATCGAGCTGGCATACGGCATCAGCTACGAGGGAGTGGATATTCGGAAGCTGTCACCGGGCACTCGCGGCATCGTCTTGTTGCTGCTCTATCTCGCCCTGGACGATACCGACGACCGGCCGTTGATCATCGATCAGCCTGAGGAGAACCTCGATCCCAAGTCTGTCTTCGACGAGTTGGTGGGACTCTTCATTGCCGTCAAGGCCAGGCGGCAGGTCATCATCGTGACGCACAACGCCAACCTAGTCGTAAACACCGACGCGGACCAGATAATCGTAGCGAGCTGCGGTCCGCACGCCGCCGGAGAACTACCTCCCATCTCGTACGACGTAGGAGGAATCGAGGAGAGCGCGATTCGAACCGCAGTCTGCGACGTCCTGGAGGGCGGCGAGCACGCGTTTAGGGAGCGCGCGCGCCGACTCCGAGTCCACCTGCGCCGCTAGGAACAGTCTTGGACGCGGGTTCCAGACAAGCGCCTGGGGCGGATCCGCTTCAGCGCGGTTCCGGTTTCTCGCAGACTGGGTCCAGTGCGCTACCACCTCACGGACAATCGCTTCACAAGATGACAAAACCCGCGTCGGAGTCAGAGGTCTACCTTCAGAGGATCGCTCGGGACTCGTTCTTGACGCTGTGGGGCTACCCGAACCTATTCCGCGATCAGGGCATCGCGGCGCGGAGAGAGGGAAAGGAGCTAGTTGACCTCGCAGTCGTGTTCGGGAACATAGTCATCTTGTTCTCAGACAAGAGCTGCGCTTTTCCCGGCTCCGGCGACCTCGACCGAGACTGGGCTCGTTGGTATCGGAGAGCAATCAAGAAGTCGGCTGAGCAGCTCTGGGGAGCCGAGCGCTGGATCCGTGACCATTCCGATCGCGTCTTCGTGGCCCCCCGCTGCGAAACCCGAATTCCAATCCGCCTTCCGGCAGCAGATGCCGTTGCGTTCCACCGCGTCGTAGTTGCGCGTGATGCGACAGGCCTGCGCGCGAGAGCAACAGGTGGAAGCGGCAGCCTGGTCATCCGTCCGTCGATCGAGGGCGATGAGCACGTAAGACCGAGGTCCGAAGGTGGTGAGCGGTTCGCCGTAGGCCAGGTGGACTCGTCGCGAGGACTGATTCATGTCCTGGACGAGGTGTCGCTGGATCTTGTCCTGCGCACGCTCGACACAGTTACCGACTTCTGTGCGTACTTGGCGCGCAAGGAGAACTTCATTGTCTCCGGAAGGTTGCACGGGTCGGCGGGCGAGGAAGACCTGCTTGGGTACTATTTTCGGGGTCTCGGGCCTGATGGCCACCACGACTTCACCCTTCCCGACGGAGCCGACCAACTGTGGGTTCAGGAAGGAAACTGGGAACGCTACGCAGAGAGCCCGGAACGGGAAGCGCAAGTCGCGGCCGATCAAGTCAGCTATGTGTGGGACGACATCATTGAGCGATTCACCGTCCATAAGATCCGAGGCACACACGATTTCGACAGCGGCCAAGGCCTCGCTGAAACGGAGGTGGTGTTCCGCCTCCTCGCGCGCGAATCACGTGCGGACGCAAAAACGCCGGAAACCCAAAGCTTTGAAGGGTTTCCGGCGGATTTAATGGCGGGGCCGACGGGATTTGAACCCGCGATCTCCGGCTTGACAGGCCGGCGTCGTAACCAGGCTTGACCACGGCCCCGCACTAAACTTTTTCGCGCAGGTGTCGCTCGAAGGCGACGAATAATGGTGGGCGGTACAGGGCTCGAACCTGTGACCCCCTGCTTGTAAGGCAGGTGCTCTCCCAGCTGAGCTAACCGCCCGTACAGAGGCTGGATTTTAGCACTATCGATCGAGGAGTGCCTTCATCTCCCGTACGGCGAGTTCCATGCCGACGAGCGTGGCTCGCGCGACGATGTTGTGTCCGATATTCAGTTCAACGATCTCTTCGATGGCGACGATCGGGCCGACGTTTCGGTACGTCAGACCGTGGCCGGCGGCGACGCGCAGCCCCTGTTCGGCAGCTTCGGCCGCTGCAGCGGCAACACGCGCCAACTCTTGCTCGATGAGCTCAATATCGCGCTGCTCGGTGGCTTCGGCGTAGGCGGCTGTGTTGATCTCGATCTGATCGGCGTCGACCGAGGCGGCGGCCTCGACCTGCGGCACATCGGGGTCGATGAAGAGCGTCACGTCGATGTCAGAGTCCTGCAGCGCCTGCACGTGCTCGCCGAGATCCTCGGGGTCGGCCGCGACGTCGAGACCGCCTTCCGTGGTGACTTCGTCGGGGCGCTCGGGCACCAGGCAAACCGCATGCGGAGTGAGCGCGAGTGCGATCTGCAACATCTCGTCGGTGGCCGCCATCTCGACGTTGAGATGAGTCTTCACCATCTGCGCGAGCAGCTCGACGTCGCGATCCTGGATGTGGCGGCGATCGCTGCGCAGATGCACGGTGATGCCGTCTGCTCCACCCAGCTCGGCTAGTACGGCAGCGTGAATCGGATCGGGCTCGGGCGCGGGGCGCGCCTGACGCACGGTCGCGACGTGATCGATATTCACACCAAGGAGCACAGGTTCGGCCATCGGATACCTCGCGGGGTGGTGAAACGAAGGCTCGCCGCTTAGCCCGCCGCCTCGAAGGCGCTGACGATATCACGGGCCAGCGACTCGATTTGGGCAGTACTTTCGCCCTCCACCATCACCCGTGCGAGCGGCTGCGTGCCCGAATAGCGCACCAGTACGCGGCCGCGATCGCCGAGTGTGGATTCGGCATCTTTGATGGCTGCGCCCACATCCGGGAGCTCGTCGATAGGCCGGCGATCCTTGATCTCGACGTTGACGAGCGTCTGCGGCAACGGCGTCATGATCGACGCGAGATCGGCCAACGAGCGGCCGGTATCGGTTACGACACGAAGTACCTGTAGGGCCGTGACGAGACCGTCGCCGGTTGTGTTGTAGTCGAGGAAGATCGTGTGACCTGATTGCTCGCCGCCAAGCGAGAATCCGTCGCGACGCATGCGCTCAACGACGTGGCGATCGCCAACGTCGGTGCGGGCAACGTCGACATCGATTTCGCGCATCGCAAGATCGAGTCCCAGGTTACTCATCACGGTGGCCACGACCGTGCTACCCGGAAGGTCGCCGCGGGCTTGTCGCTCGCGGCCGCAGATCGCAAGCACGTGGTCGCCGTCGATCACGTTGCCGTCCCCATCGATAAGAACGCACCGGTCCGCATCGCCGTCCAGACACACGCCGACATCGGCGCCGTGTTCACGAACGACGGCGGCAGCAACTTCCGGATGGGTGGAGCCGACGCCGTCATTGATGTTGGTGCCGTCGGGCTCCACACCAATCGTGATCACTTCGGCGCCCAGCTCTTCGAACACCGCGGGGCCCACCCGGTAGGCCGCACCGTTGGCGCCATCCACAACCACGCGCATACCCTCAAGATTGAAGCCGCGCGGCAGGGTGCCCTTGAGGAACTCAACGTAGCGGCCGGTCACATCGTCGATGCGGAACGCCTTGCCAACCGCGCCGGCGGTGGGGCGCATGTCGTCGATCCGACCCGTGAAGGTGAGGTCCTCGATCTCCTCTTCGATCGCGTCGGGCAGTTTGAACCCGTCGCTGCTGAAGAACTTGATCCCGTTGTCCATGTACGGGTTGTGCGAGGCCGAGATCACAACGCCGGCATCGGCGCGGAGAGCGCGGGTTGCGAAAGCGATGCCCGGCGTGGGCAGCGGGCCGACCACGATCACATCGACACCCATCGAGCAGATGCCCGCCACCAGTGCATTCTCGATCATGTAGCCGGAGAGTCGCGTGTCCTTCCCGATCAGGATGCGATGGCGATGCTCGCCGCGACGAAACACATGGCCGGCCGAGCGTCCCAGTCGGACGGCGGTCTCGACGGTCATCGGCTCGACGTTCGCGACGCCGCGAACGCCGTCGGTGCCGAACAGGCGCTGGCGCTTGGATTTGCTGCTAAAACCCTGCATGGAGACCCCAGGCTGCCGGCGCACTGCCGGCGCACTGCCGGCGTAATTCCACTAGCAGAAAGGTACGTTACGTCCGGCGCGCGGCCAAACCGTTTTCCGCCTCAGCTCGCGTTAACGCGAATCCTGAAAAACGTGGACATCCAGGCGAGTTTGCGGCGTGATCGCGACCACTTCGACTCGACTCTCGAGCCCCAGCGGCGCCAACGTGATCACCGGTTCGAGGCGATAGTCCTCCGCCTGAGGATCCAGACCCGTGACGTCGATCGTGGCGGTGAAGTTCTCGGGCGTCAGCTGATTCAACACCGAGGGCGGTCCGCGCAACACCACGCCGATCACCGTCGGGTTCACCACCGTCCGATAGGTGTCGTTGATGATCGTCACCTCGACCCCCTGCAGCTGGAAGTTCGTCGGCTGCTCCCCGACTTCCACGGTGACACTCACCTCGCTCCGGCCCTCGATGGTCAGGCGCGGATCTTCAGCGAGAACTCGCACGGAGCGCGTGAGCGACTCCTGCAGTCCACTCACGCCGATCTTCTCTGTGGCGATCGCGTCCAGTTGGGCCATGTGCGACGCCGGGCCACTCACCAGCACGGTCGGTGGATCGACCACTTGGCCGCAGAACTGATAGCCATCGCCCGGACTGCCCTCGACGATCACGCTCACCGGAACTTCTCGACGGACCCTCCGTTCGAACGCCACCGTGATCTGTGGCGGGTCGACACTCGCCACGGTGACCCCGTGGGGCACCGGAATCATGTCTGGCGTGATCACGACCGTGTTGTCGCCCTCGAACATGCCAAACATGTCGAGACGCGGCGCGAGTTCGCCCGGACTCAGAGTGCGGGTACGGAGCGCCGAGCCGCGCAGGTTCACGTCGAGAGTGACGTTGACTGCTTCGGCTAGCGCCAGCTCCGGCGGCACGTTGTCCAGTTGCACGGGAACACCGGGCACGAGGTAGAGCACGCTCGGGTCCGGGACAACCGTCCACAGCGCAAGTGCAAGAACCAGGGCAAAGCCCTTGAGCGGCAGATTATCGAAGAGGCCCGCGAACATGCCACGATCGCTCATTCGTCCTCCTCGGAAGAGTCAGCGCCGGGCGTACCGGTGCCGGTGCTCTGGCCGGAGGCTGCTTCGTCTTCAACGACAAGCAACTCGGTGAGGCGCTTACGCAGGGTCGCAGCGTCCAGGCGCCGGGTGATCTTGCCGTCGACGGCCAGCGAGATCCCGCCAGTTTCCTCGGAGACAACGAGAGCCAGGGCGTCCGTCTCTTCGGTGATGCCGATCGCGGCGCGATGCCGCGAGCCCAGATCGCGCGACAGTCGCGGATTCGTGGTCAGAGGGACGAAGCACGAGCCGGCCGCGAGTCGGTTGCCCTGCACTATCACGGCGCCATCGTGGAGAGCGGAGTGGGTGTGGAACAGGGAGAACAGCAGGTCGTAGGTAATCACCGCATCGAGAGGGATACCCTGGTCGATGTAGTTCTTCAGACCCACGCCGCGCTCGAACACGATCAACGCGCCGCGACGCTCCGCGGCCATGGCGGTTGCGGCACTGATGATGTCGTCGAACGGTTCCTTGGTTACGGCTGGAGAAAGGCCGCCAAAGAATGGCGTCCGCCCAAGACTCGCAAGCGCCTTGCGAAACTCCTGCTGAAAGAGGATCAGCAGCGCGAAAATGAAGTAAGTGAAAACGTTCGACAGAACCCAGTCGAGCGTCCGCAGCTCAAGCTGGCGGGCCACGATGTAGGCCACGAACATCAGCAGGAGGCCGACAGCCATACGCACGGCGCGCGTGCCGCGGATCAGCAGCATCACGCGATACAGCACGTACGCGACAATCAGTACGTCGAAGACGTCGCGCAGCGCGAACTGGCCTAGCGAATCCATCCCGCACCCTCATCACGGATCGCCGCCGCAACCTGTGCGACTCGCCGCATCGGACCGACGTCATGCACCCGCAGGATGTGCGCTCCGCCCGCTACCGCTGCCGCTACGGCGGCCCCCGTTCCCTCGAGCCTTTCCTCTGCGGGCAAATCTAACACGGCACCGATAAACGACTTTCGCGACGGGCCGATCAACAACGGCCGGCCGAGCGAGCGAAATGCAGCTGTATGACGCAGCGCCACAAGACTGTGCTCGGCGCGCTTCGCGAAGCCGATCCCGGGATCTACTACGATGCGCTCGAGCTCCACGCCGGCATCGGTGGCGCGGGCGACGGCATGCCGGAGTTCTCCGGCAACCTCACCCACCACATCGACGTACTCGGCACCGTCGTACATATCCGCGGAACTGCCGCGCATGTGCATGAGCACTACCGCCACGCCATGGTCGGCAGCGATCCGGCCCAGCTCGGCGTCGTAGAGCAGGCCGCTGATGTCGTTCACCATGCGAGCGCCGGCTTCGATCGCAGCGGCCGCCACGGCTGCCTTGGTCGTATCCACGGAAATCGGTATATTGACCCGTTCGCGAAGCCCGCGAATCACCGGAACGATGCGCGCCGCTTCGGTCTCGGCATCAATCTCGTCACTACCTGGCCGAGTCGACTCGCCACCGACGTCGATGATCGCAGCCCCCTCCTGCACCATGGCAACGCCCCGAGCGATGGCGTCGTCGCCGTGGATCCGGCTCCCGTCGTAGAAGGAGTCTGGCGTGCAGTTGAGGATGCCCATGATCTGCGGCGACGCGCCCAGGCTCACCACCTGTCCGCCGCAATCGAGATCAAACGTACGTTGCAGGAACGCGCGAACGGCCGCCGCCGACTCCTCGACAATCCGACCCTGCGCCGCAGGTGCCGCCAGGAACTGCGAGCGCAGCGCTTCGATCTGCTGACTCGTTGCAGCCAGAACGACCACGTTGTCCAGCCGCTCATCAACGTGGGCTCGCCCGCCCACCATTCCGGCGGCGCGAAAGAGAGCTTCGCGGGCCGTCTCGTCAACGTTCTCCAGCCGAACCAGGTAGTCCCCGTAGTGTGCGGCCAGGCGGCCGACGGCAGGGCTTCCCGGGCTCAGGTCGGCTTCAGGCTCGGGACCTCGCAGCACAACAGGGTTGTGCCGCAACTGAACCGTGGCGACGGGGGGCCGGGTAGAAGTCTCCCCGGCCACCGAACTCAACCCGTGAAGCCCTCTGCGGGCTGCTGACCGGGTAGACCGATCTGCGGTTCCTCGTCGGCGGACGGCTCAACCACGGGCGCCGGAGCACTCGGGCCGGTGCCACCGCTGGAGTCGGGATCCGGGTCGGGCAGCGACTGACCGGCAGCAAGCGCCGCAATGTCTTCGCCGTCGAGCACTTCGCGCGCCAGCAGCGCCTTGGCGATGGCGTGCAGCGCCTCGATGTTCGACCTCAGGAGGTCAGTCGTCGCGTCATACGCGTCATCGATGATTCGCTTGATCTCTTCATCGATCAACTGAGCCGTGCCGTCCGAGAACTCACTGCCCTGTGCGAAGTCGCGACCGAGGAAGACCTCGCTGCCGCCGGAGGAGAAGTTGAGCGGACCTAGGCGATCGCTCATTCCCCACTCCGTGACCATGCGTCGGGCCAGGTCGGTGACGCGCTCGAGGTCGTTGCCGGCACCGGTTGTCTGCTCTTCGAGCACCAGTTCCTCGGCGATACGGCCGCCGAGCAGCACCTTCACCTGGGTCTCCAGATACCCGCGCGAATAGTTGTGTCGGTCGTCCACTGGCATCTGCATCGTCACGCCAAGTGCTCGGCCTCGCGGGATGATCGTGACCTTGTGCAGCGGATCAGCGTTGGGCGTCAGGTGCGCCACCAGCGCGTGACCAGCCTCGTGATAGGCCGTGACCTTCTTCTCGTCGTCCGACAGGATCATGCTCTTGCGCTCTGCGCCCATGAGCACCTTGTCCTTCGCGTAATCGAAGTCCAGCGGGCCTACCTTCTCCTGGCCTCGGCGGGCCGCAATCAGCGCCGCCTCGTTGACCAGGTTCTCCAGATCGGCGCCCGAGAAGCCCGGGGTACCGCGCGCGACGATCATCAGGTTGACGTCAGCGTCGAGCGGGATGTGTCGACTGTGAACCTTCAGGATGCCTTCCCGCCCTCGAACGTCGGGACGATCGACCATGATGCGGCGATCGAAACGACCAGGCCGAAGCAGGGCCGGATCGAGCACGTCGGGTCGGTTGGTTGCCGCCACGAGGATCACGCCCTCGTTGGAGACGAAGCCGTCCATCTCGACAAGCAGCTGGTTGAGAGTCTGTTCGCGCTCGTCGTGTCCACCACCGAGACCAGCGCCACGGTGACGGCCGACGGCGTCGATCTCGTCGATGAAGATGATGCACGGTGCGTTTTTCTTGCCCTGCTCGAACAGATCGCGGACTCGTGAAGCACCCACGCCGACAAACATCTCGACGAAGTCAGAACCAGAAATCGAGAAGAACGGAACGCTTGCTTCGCCGGCGACAGCCCGCGCCAGCAGCGTCTTGCCGGTGCCCGGAGGTCCGACGAGAATCACGCCCTTCGGTATGCGCCCGCCGAGACGCTGAAACTTCTGAGGCTCGCGGAGAAACTCGATGATCTCCTGTAGCTCTTCCTTTGCCTCATCAGCGCCAGCCACGTTCTTGAACGTCACCTTCTTTTGCTGATTCGACGAAAGGCGCGCGCGGCTCTTGCCAAACGCGAGCGCACGGTTACCGCCGCTCTGCATCTGACGCATGAAGAAAATCCAGACCGCGATGAGGATCAGCATCGGAGCCCAACCAACCAGCGCCGTCAGATAAGGGCTCTGCTGGTCCGGCGCAGCTTCGATAGCTACGCCGTTGTCGCGCAACAACCCCACGTAGTCGTCGTAGCCCTCGGGCGCGACCGTGGTGAACGCCGCACCGCTCTCAAAGAGCTCGCCTTCGATGCGCGAGCCGGTGATCTTGGCGCTGACGACCTGTCCCTCTTCCACGTAGTCGAGGAACTTGGAGAACTTGATCTCCGTGTCGGGCGTCGTCTGCGTGTCGAACACGTTATAGACGACGATCGCCACAGCGATCACCACCAGCCACAATGCGACCTGTTTCATGCCTGATCCATTCATGATCCAACCAGAATACAACAGGGGTTCAGAGGTCAGCTAGCTCGCCTCTTGCCCCCGAGAAGGCGCCACGCGCCGGTTTTGTAATCGTTGCAACAGCAAAGTGTCGTTCTCGAGCCGCACGCGGACGCCTGGAAGATCAAGCGCCGCAGGCTCCCCGTCGAGAACACCGTCGAGAACTCCGTCAAAATGCCGCTTCCCGAAGCCCTTCAGATCGCCATGCACGGCGACGATCGCACGTCTCAGAACTGCTACGGCCAGGGGACGCTGGAGTTCCCTTAGTCCGGGCACGTGAAGCAACAAGCTTCCATCCGCCTGCGACTCCGCCAGCCCCGACCACATCCGATTCACTTCGTGCTCGATGAAATCCACGTGCTCGCTAGCGATCGCCGCGAGGCGCGCGATATTCGACGTCGCGCCCGGTGCCACCGTCTCCAACTGCGGCAGCACCGCTGCACGGACGCGATTGCGGCCGAACTCGAGATCGTCGTTGGAGGGGTCGCGCCGCCACTCCAACCCACGTAGTCGGGCGTACCGCCGCAGGGTTGAACGACGTGTGCCCAGCAGCGGGCGGACGATCGTCATCCCGTCATGCTCGACGTAGCTACGCATCCCGGCGAGACCGTCGACGCCGGTTCCTCGCGCGAGATTCAGCAATACTGTTTCCGCCTGATCGTCGAGCGTGTGCCCCACGGCCACCACGTCAGCGCCGGTCGCCTCCAGCACTTCTCGAAACGCGGCGCGTCGTTGTTTGCGCCAGCGTGCCTCCCGCGAGCCCGAAGCCGTCGGCGAAAGAGGATCGAAGCGGACGACACGGCACTCGAGATCGCTCTCGGAGGCAAGCAATTGCACGAACTCGACGTCGGACGCCGACTCGGGACGCGCGCGATGGTCGCAATGCACCAGAGTGAGGCGCAGCGCGGGACGCAGTTCGCACAGTATTCCAACGAGCGCAACGGAATCCCCGCCGCCCGAGCAGCCGACCACAGCGTGGCTCACGCCGTCGAGCAGGCCGTCGTCACGCACCAACGCATCAATCGCGGTCAGACCGGCTGCCACTGCGTCGGATGGACTCGGCATCGTCGGGTCCTCGGCCCCAGTCTGACGACTGCGACTCCCGGGGAGGGAAAGGTGGCGGTGGAGGGACTTGAACCCCCGACTCGGCGGATATGAGCCGCCCGCTCTGCCGACTGAGCTACACCGCCCGGAGAGACTCGCTGCTACGAAAAACGGCACCCATGAGGTGCGCCTGCACATGGTGCCGGCCGGCGAGTCCAAGGAGGATGGTAGGAGCCGAACGGCTCCAAGTCAAAGCGCCAAATGCACTGGATCGACGGTGTTCGGGCGCCCTGCGCCGGCGACTCCCCGGCCCGACGGGCGGGCTCTGCGACGGTCCGGCCGCTCCTGTCCCCCCGGCCTTCGATTCGGATTGCCTGGGCGTCTCGCACCCTGCCAAACTCGGCCATGTCTCCCCCCCGGGCACACCAACGCAAGCGGCTACTGAAAGAACCGCCGAGGAGAATCTATGCGCAAGCTGACGCTATGTCTGATCGGCCTGTTCGCCGTGAGCGCGCTCGGGTGCGTTGACCACGAAGGTCAACTCGCGATCTTGATGACCAGCACCACTTCGACCACGGTCTCCGCCTCTCAAGTAAACCTCGAGATCACCTCGGTGGAACTCTGGGACGCAGGAAGCAACACCTGGGTCACCGTCTCTGGCGGCAGCCAGGTGCACGAGCTTGTCGGACTGAACGGCCGGCTGACGCCAATCGCACTGGTCGACGCCATCGACGAGGGCACCTACAGCCGCGTCCGCATCACGTTCAACGAAGCACGCAGCGGCGTGGTTCTGAGTTCCGGACGTCGCGAACCGCTGCGTGTCGAACCCACCGCGATCACGGTGCAGACGATCGCGCCCGTGGTCGAAGACCAGGCGTTCAACCTGACCCTGGAACTCGACCTCGATGCCAGTCTTGCCGAGCGCCCGAGCGGGTCCTGGTTGATTCGTCCTGTGGTGCGACAGGTGGGCGGCTAGGCCGCCTCGGACTCGACCGGCTCGCTGTCGAGTTGCCCCTCGGCAGCGGCCACGATTACCGCGGCTGACGCATCGCCGGTGACGTTCGTTACCGTGCGGATCATGTCGAGAATACGATCCACGCCGAGAATCAGTGCGATTCCCTCGAGCGGCAAACCGATCTGCTCGAGCACCATCGCCAGCGTGATGATCCCGACACCGGGCACGGCTGCCGTGCCGATCGAAGCCAACGTAGCCATCAGCACGATCGTCAGCTGACCGCCGAGGCCAATCTCGATTCCGTATACCTGCGCGATGAACACGGCGGCGACGCCCTGGTAGAGCGCCGTGCCGTCCATATTGATGGTGGCGCCCAGCGGCAGCACGAAAGATGACACCTGCTCTGGAACACCGAGCTTGGTGCGCGCGCGATCCATGGTCACGGGCAACGTCGCGCCACTAGACGACGTGGAGAAGGCCACGATCTGAGCCGGCCGGATCCCCGCGAAGAACCGCGCCGGGGACATGCCCGCGATGAGCTTCACAGCGGTGGTATAGACAAGCGTCATGTGGATCAACAGGCCGACGACGACACACGCGGCGTACAGCAACAGCACCCGCAGCACGTCAAGGCCGAATTGGCCCACTGCAGCCGCCATCAGCGCGAACACGCCGATCGGCGCGATGAGCATCACGATATGGACCAGCTGGATCATCGCGTCGCTGACGCCTTCGAAGAAGCTCAACACGGCCGTTTTGTGCGCTTCCTTCGCAACGAACGTGAGAGCGACGCCGAACATCAACGCGAAGAAGATGATCTGCAGCATGTTGGCGTTGGCGAGCGAGGACATCGGGTTCTCGGGAACGATGTCCAGAAGCGCATCCGAAACACTGGGCCGCGTCCGCATGCGGTCCACCGAGGCATCCGCTCCGTCGCCGAAGTCAGCCAACAGCTGCTGCTGCACCGTCGGGTCCATGCCCGCGCCCGGCTGCACCACGTTCGCGATCAACAGCCCGAGCGAGATCGCGATCGCCGTGGTGCACAGGTAGTAGGCCAGCGTCCGCCCGCCAATCCTGCCGAGCTTCTTGGGATCGCCCACGGTGGCCGTGCCAACGAGCAATGAAGCAAACACCAGCGGCACCACGACCATTCGGATGAGGCGCAGGAAGAGGTCACCCAGCGGCTTGATCACGACGATGCTCTCGCCAACGATCGCGCCCAGGATGACGCCCAGCACCATGCCGATGGCGATCTGTGTGGGGAGCGACGGTTTCTTCATGCGTGCCTCTGAGTTGGTTCGCGAACGCTGCGCCGGCACAGCTTAGACCAAAGGGGTACCGGGAGTTCAGAACGGGGCCGTGAGCCGGCCCACAAAAGAAAAGGCCCCGGGTTACCCCGAGGCCCTAACTCTGTGTCGTTTGTTCCGCTGACGCGCCTAGCTCGCCTTCTTGCGACGGCCGCGCGTTGCCTTGCGGGTCTCAATGCACTCGTCGAGCGCGGTCTCGATCTGGCCGAGAACCACATCGTCCTCGCGGCCCTGAACCATCGCGACCTCGGAAACGATCAACTGCTTGGCCTTCTCGTACATCCGCTTCTCGCGGTACGAGAGTGCCTTGCGCTGCGAAAGGTGCTGTAGGTTCTTGAGAACATCCGCCATGTCGAACAGATGGCCCGAACGCATCTTCTCTGCGTTTTCCTTGTAGCGGCCCTTCCAGTTGTTCTGCGTCTCGAAATCCGCATCGCGGAGATGGGCGAACAACTTGCGGATCTGCGTCTTGCCGAAGATCTTGCGCAGACCCACCGACTTGGAGTTCCCGACCGGCACCATCACGGTGCTCTCATTGGCCAGGATGCGCAGATGATAGAAGTCCTGATCGAGACCCGCGACTTGCGTCTGCCTGATGTCCTCGACTACGCCAACACCATGATTCGGATAAACAATATAGTCGCCAACACCAAACCGCACAGGCAGCCTCCAAGAACACAGAGCCCCAAATATCGATCGACGATCGATTCACCATCGTAGCCGAATAGCAGGCGAAATTCAAGTCACCGGAGCCGTGGAAACGCCGTGTTTCAAGGGCTTTTCGCCAATCGGTTGACTTCCACGGTGGCTCGGCAATAATGCTCGATCACCAGGCGATCCCCCTGGCCGCTGGGTCCGTCCTTCGGCGCATGTGATCGTCCGGCAACGCGAGCTGCTAGCGCTGCTCGCTCTCGACGGCACTGGTAACACCGATGCGTGGCGCTGTCTCGACCACTCATCGGGCGGGAGGCTTACCGGAAAGCACCGAGAGCCGAAGCTGGCACTCATCGAACTGGGCCGTCTTGGGGCCGACCCGTTCACGCCGGACCGAATCTGCGCCCCGGGACGTGCCAAGGGAGGCCGTTCGCGGGGATCGCCTGGCGTTTTTTTGCGGCGCTAGCGCCCGGCCACCACCGAGGCACGCCGCGCCGGCCGCAGCGCCCGCTCAGCTGCTTCAAGCTCTGCCGTTACAGCGCGCAGGCTACCAGCGAGACCTCCAAGCGCCGCCGCCGTGTTCAAGATGTCGCCGCGACGCAGCGGCTCTGCGACGGCCGGCAGTAGCAATGAGCTATAGGTGTCCTGCGGATCGGGGGCAAGCAGGACGCTCTGGTTCCAGCCGGAAGACGGCACGAGCAGTCGGCGTAGTGCCCGCCGCATGTGCCGGTTGGCCTCGTCGTACGCCGCAACGGGCAGCTCTTCGGCGGATCGTGTCTGGGCACGGAGCCGACCGGCAGCGACCGCCAGCTTGCCGACGGCAGACCAGGATTCTCTCAGGCCCGGAACACCGCGCTCGTGTCCCTGGAGTCGCAATTCACGTCTCACGGCGTTGAGGCCTTCGATCAGGTCTTGCGCCAGCGGCCGGTAATCCAACCCCGCAACGTTGTCATTGCCCAGACTCCACATCAGCCACGTGGCCAGCGAGGCGGCCGACTTGTGCTGGCGATAGCCGGGGTCACCGAACCGTTCCATGAACTCCAGCGAGTCGTACTGGGAGTGGTAGACCCCGGAGGCGGCCGAGAAGCCGAACCCGATGGCAGGAACCCCGGCGATGGTGGTGAAGGGCGCGTAGTCAGATCCCCCGCCGGGAAGACCAATCGGTGCGGCGGGGATACGTCCTCGCCAGCCCCTGAGCACGCTGGTACCGGGCAGCACGGGGTCTGCAACAGCGTCAGCCCCTTCGAGCAGCACCGACCGCAGCGATGGCGACGCCACTGCGGAGAAGTACGGCCCGCCGGCCACGCCGTCGAGGTTGATGTACGCCACTGCATTTTCGAGCGCTCCGATGTGCTGCTCAACCCATTCAGTGGAGCCGATCAGTCCCCATTCCTCGGCGTCCCAAGCGGCGAACACCAGCGATCGTTCCGGGCGGTTGCCACGAAGGGCCTGCGTCGCGACGACCCGAGCGGTTTCCAGCATGGCGACGGTCCCGGACACGTTGTCGATTGCGCCGCGCGTCCACGAGTCGTAGTGCGCGCCGAGAATCACCCATTCATCCGGCCGGCGGCTGCCTTCGACAATTCCCACCACATTCCGTATGCGGCGCCAAGGGGACTCCTCGTACTCCACGGGCACCCGGACGGGCGTGCCCATGCCCCCGTAACGGTACGGGCTGCTCAGGGCCCCCTGCCAGGCGGCAGGAGCAGTGACGCCCTCGAGTTCGGCGAGCATCGCCGCGATGTCGGCGTAGCCCATTGCAACGACCGGAATAGTCGGCAGCCCCTCGGTCGGCGCGCGACGCTCGGCTCCAACCAGCGCCGCGCGCCCGGGCGAGGCAGGATCTCCTGGTGCGCCGATCTTCACGGAGCCGCGCTGAATCGCGTTCGGAGGACGGAACGGTCCGTCGGGGTAGACGGCGCCTCGTGCAAAACCGTCGTCGGCAGGATCCGAGAAGAGAATTACGGCTGCGGCACCGGCCGCCTCCGCGTTTCGAACCTTGTCGCCGCGGAAAATCCGACCATATCGGATCAGCGCCACCTTCCCGGCGACGTCCACTCCCGCTCCTCGCAAGGTCGCGAAGTCATCGGTGCTGCCGTAGTTCGCGTACACCAGCGGCGCCAGTACGTCGCCGGAGGCCGAGTAGCCCGCCGCAACAGGATTGACGCGACTCGGAAGTTCCCGATCCTCAGCCTCAAACGCCGTCGTCGCGATCGCAGCCTTGTCGCCCGCGACCTGCACGCTCACGCGCGAGGCATGCGGGAGCCAAACGTCGTATTCGTAGGTGCGCACGTCGATGCCCCACGAGCGCATCAGAGTCGAAATCTGCACTGCCGCCCGCGCTGCCCCCGGGGTCCCGGCGACGCGAGGGCGGTCGCCCAGAAGATGCGCCATCTCGCGGAGGCCTTCGGCGGTGGGCCCGTTCGAAACGCTGGCCGCGACCGGCCGCACCCCTCGCTCCGGCGGGGTCGCGATGAGCGACGGCGCGGCCAACAGGGTCAGGCCGAGCGCGGCACATAAACCGCGCCCCGTACGAGTGTGTGATCGGGTCTCCCAGAACATGGTGCGCTCAGCCTAGTGAGCAACCCCGCTCATCGTCAAAGACCCGTGGCCCGGCCTGGCCGGCGCAGTCGGGTGCGAACTGGCCGTCGAAATACCGACACCTGTCGGCCCGCCAACGACGCTATGGGGACAATCTGCACCATAGGCGGCCACATCGACTCCGGTCTGAGCCCACCGGGACAGTCTGGCGCGCCGTTTCGGCAGATACCGCCCGCACGGCACGACGCTTGCAATGACTGTTGGCGGGTCGAAAAAGCGCGAGGCCGCCGTCCACACGATGCCTCGGAAGTTCAGGTTACTGATGCAGAAGATGGCGAAGGCACTCGTATACGGTCTGGTCGCGGCAATCGCCCTTGGCGGGCCGCTCTACGCAACGGCGCTACCCGGCGAACCGGATGGCCCAGAGCCGGCTCCGCAATCACCGGACGGCTTCCGGTTCTCAGCACCCAAGGGCTCGGTCGGGCTCCGGGTTGGTTATCTACTAGCTGGTGCGGACGGCGAGATTTTCGACTTCATCACAGATCAGTTAACTGTCGACAAGGGCGACTTCAACGCACCGGTCTTCGCCTTCGACATGGGCTGGAACATCAGCGACCGCGTCGAGTTGGTCGGCGGAGTCGAATACAGCCGATCGAGCACGCGGTCCGAGTATCGCGACTATGTCGACCAGGACGATATTCCGATCGTCCAGGACACTCGGCTGACTCAGGTGCCACTGACGTTGAGCGCGCGGTTCTACCTGACGCCACGCGGCCGCAGCGTGGGACAGTACGCATGGGTGCCATCGGCATTCGCGTTCTACGTCGGCGGCGGTGGCGGAGCCACCTGGTACCGGCTCGAACAGGAAGGCGAGTTCGTCGACTTCCGCGATCTGGTGATCTTCGAAGACCTGTTTATCTCTGATGGCTGGGCGTTCTCCGGCCACGCATTCGCCGGCCTCGATATCAGGCTGGGTCGCTCCATCGGACTCGTCGTCGAGGGGCGCTACCAATTCGCCAGCCACGATCTCACCGGTAGCTTTGTCGGATTCGAACCGATCGATCTCAGCGGCCTGCGCCTGATGGGCGGCGTGTCCTTCAAGTTCTAGGAGCAAACTCATGCGATACCTAGCTGCTTCTCTCACACTCGCTCTCGGCGCGGCACTTCCCGGCGCAGCCTCCGAACAGGAAGCCGGCCTCCAGTGGAACGGCTGCTGGAGTCTCGAAGGCGCCCGTGCAGAGGCGGTCGAAGAAAGCGCCGGCGAGCGGATGGTGTGCACGTCGCTCGCCGGTTTCGGACTCGATGTGTCCACGCGTGTTGACGGCGAAGAAGTACGCCGCGACACGCTGTTGCTCGACGGCACGGGCCGCCAGGTCGAAGACGGCGGCTGTTCGGGAATCGAGCAGGCCTTCGCCTCAGCCGATGGTCAGCGCTTGTTCACGACCTCGGATCTGCGCTGCGAAGGCGGAACCCAGCGCGCCGCGTCGGGCATCTCCGCGCTTCTCTCGCCCGATGTCTGGCTCGACATCCAGGTCGTGAGAGTCGGACAAGAGCGTGAACTGATGGTGCGCCGATTCCGCTTCGACCCGGTGGCTTCCCGCGCGTTGTGGCAAGACACTGGCGACGTGGACCTCGCTGCGCGAACAGCCCGCACCGGGGCGGCGTCGGTGGTCACCGAAGAGGATGTGATCGAGGCGACCGGCGTTGTCGATACGGCCGCGATCGAGGCATGGCTCATCGAGTCTGACGCGTCATTTGCACTCGATGCGAGCCGGCTCATGGCTCTGGCCAATGCGGACGTGGCGCCGGAGCTGATCGACCTCATGGTGGCATTGTCGTTCCCCGACTACTTCGTAGTGAACGAAGATCCCGAAGCTGCTCGAGGCCCCGCCGCCTACGGCTACCCCGTGAGTTTCTACGGCTACTACAGCCCCGCGTTCGCCCCATTCGGATGGGGCTACTACCCCTGGTACTCGGGCTATCCCGGATACGGCTACCCGGGATACGGCAACCCCGGACGCCCCGGCGTCATTCTGCCCGGCAGCCCGCGATACGGCGGCCGCGTGGTAAACGGGAAGGGCTACGCGCGCGTCACGACCAACCCAGACGCGCCCTCCGGTGACTTCGGCAGCTTCCTTCGCAACGGCGGCAAGAGCCGTGGCGGTGGTGGAGGTTCGCAGAACGGTGGCGGTGGGGGCAGCGTTTCCGGCGCGGGCTCGTCCAGCGGCGGCGGCTCGAAGGCCGGCAAGACACGGACTGCCAAGCGGCGCGGCGACGGCTAGCGCTACTCTTCGCCGCCACTCGTGGAACGGAGATGGAGCTGGAGGCCCGTGTCATCGCGGGTCTCCAGCGCAACTGCCTGACGGCCGTGTAGCACGTCCAGCAATAACGCTCCCACGCTCTCGCGGCGCCACCCGCGGAGCACCGGCAACCGAGGCTCCTCGTCTCGCTCCTCCAGGCGCCAGCGTGCCAGCGCTTCCAGATCGCGCCGGTTGGCCAGGATTCGCGAAGAGAGTCGCATCTTCGCGGCCTCCCCGCGAAGCACCGAGTCCAGCAGGGCCGCCATCATCTCGATGCGTGGATCGCCCACGCGTGCGGGCGGCGTGCCCCAGTCGGGATATTCAGCTTCGGGGAGTGCCGCAGCCCTGGCCACCGCGTCGATCAGCGCCTGGCCGGATCGCTGCGCCTCTCGCGGATGCAGACCGCGGAGATTCTCCACCTGCTTCATGCGCTTCGGCCCGCGCTTGGCAATCTCGACGAGAATGCGATCGGGCACGACCCGTTGGCGTGGAATATCCCGCCGCTGAGCTTCGCGTTCGCGCCAGGCCGCGACCTCCTGCAATGCTGCAAGCTTCCTACCTCGGAGGCTGCGTGCACCCCGCACCTTGCGCCACATGGCTTCCGGATCCGCCTCGGGCTGCACGGCGCTCGCGATCGCATCGAGTTCTTCTCGCACCCAGCTTCCTCGCTGTGCCGCATCGAGTTCCCCCGACAGCCGATCCGCAATCTCCAACAGATAGCGAACGTCATCGAGGGCGTACTCAATCTGGCTATCGCTCAGGGGTCTCCGCGTCCAGTCGGTATAGGCCTCGGAATGTCCGGGCGTGCGTCCGATGATGCGGTCCACGAGTCGCGCATATCCGATGCTGTCGCCGTAGCCGAGAAACGCAGCCGCGATCTGAGTATCGAAGTGGCGTTCGGGGACGCGGCCCGCAAGGCCGGCGATGATCTCGAGGTCCTGAGAGGCCGCGTGAAAAACGACCTCTGGGCCACCATTCACGGCATTCCATAGTGGTTCAAGGTTGTCGACGGCAAGCGGATCGACGGCCGCAAGCACGTCATCCGTGGCGATCTGTACCAGGCACAGCTTCGCGTAGTAGGTACGCTCGCGCATGAATTCGGTGTCGAGCGCGATCCTCGGTGCGTCGCGAACCTGGCCGGCAAGCTCGTCGAGCGCGGCCTGATCTCGGATGTACTGATGTTGTGCCATGTAGAGTCCCGAACTGACGATTCCCTCCATGGACGTTAACCGATCGGAGCCATGCAAGGAGCCACGCCCGAGCTCAGCCCGGCTCTGCGAGCCCCCATCGAGGAGTTCGAGAACTTCTTCGCGAGTCCGTCGAGTGGACGCGCCCGCTCGATGGCAGCACCGAGCGCCGGCAGTGAGCAGCGGCGTGCCTGGCCCTCCAGCAGCGACGTCGACCCCTGCGCCGATTCGGCGGTCGCGCTTGCGCGTCGACTCGCCCGCGGCGACGTCGACGCAACGGAGATCGTCGAGGGCACGCTGCGGCGAGCGCGCAGAGAGGAGTCCCTCAACGCTTTCATCACGATCTCCGAGACTCGACTGCGCGACGAGTCGCGAGCCGCCGCCGCACTGGTGGGCGTCCATTCCCTCGCCGGCGTGCCCCTGGCCCACAAGGACATCATCGCCACCAAGGACGTGCGCACCACCGGCGGCTCGGACTCCCGAGCCAACGCGGTGCCCACAACCGACGCCGAGATCGTCCGACGCTTCCGCGTCCGGGGCCTGCCATTGGTCGGCAAGACCAACACTCATGAACTCGCCACCGGCATCACCGGTCAGGTCAGTGCCGCGGGCGCGGTGATGAATCCCTGGGACACCACTCGAGTCACCGGTGGAAGCAGCAGCGGGTCCGCCGCGGCCGTGGCCGCGGGCGTCGTGACGCTAGCAACGGCAACAGACACGGGGGGGTCGGCGCGGATCCCGGCGGCTTGCTGCGGCGTGGTGGGCTTCAAACCGACTTACGCAGCGGTTCCTGCGCATGGCGTGATCCCGTTCTCGTGGACGCTCGATCACGTGGGTCTCATGGCCCGCTATTCCAACGACATATCGGCCGCGGCCTCTTGTCTGGGACTACGACCGACTCCCGCGCGTGATCGCGCGTCGCTCGCCGGCCTTCGCTTCGCACTACCCGAACACCTGCTTGCCGAGGCCGATCCAGCCGTTGCCGACCTGGTGGGCGAGGTTGCCACCAGGCTCGAGGCAGATGGCGCGCATCGGGTCGATCCGCAGTGGCCGAGCTGGTTCGACCACGCAGACGGAATCGCCGCTTCGATTTTTCTGTCGGAGGGCGCCGCGGTGCATAGCGACGTGTTGGCCGACGATGCAGCTCTGCTGCAGCCGCCTACCCGAGCTCTGTTGCGTTCGGCCGACGCCATTGCGACGGGCAGCTACACCATGGCTTTGGCCGGCCGCCAGGCGAGCATCCGGGCAGCGAACAGTTTCTTCAGTGAGGTGGACGTACTGCTATCCCCCGCCCTACCCATAGGTGCTCCGCGAATTGATCAGGAAATGATTGCACTGCCGGAGGGCACCGTGGATGTGCGCGCCGCACTCACCCGTTACACGCGCCTATGGAACGTGACCGGTAATCCGGTGGTCTGCGTGCCGTGCGGCATCGCCGAAGGCCTGCCCGTAGGCGTGCAGTTCATCGGTCCCCGCCACAATGATCGTGGCCTTCTCGGTGTGGCGGGTCGTTACGAGCAACTGCGCGGCCGCTTCCCGTCGGCGCCGGCCAGCGGCTAGCAAGCAGGATTCAGCTGAAGTCGGTCGAGAGGTGCAACGAAGTGCGCTTGGCGCGCTGCCGATTCCACATCCAGACCATGCCGAGACTGGCCCAGGCGCCGAGCAAAACCAGGCTACCGATCACGCGGCCCTCGAGGCGAGCCAGAGTCCGGCCCATGTCGACGGTGGTCTCCCACGCGCCCATGTCCATCATCGCCAGGTTGTAGGTATCAGGCGACACACGTTCCAGGGAAGCGAGCTCCTGGTTCGTGTAGGGCGGCTCGGGCAGATAGCGATCGTCAAACACGTACTCGCCAGCGCGGCCACCGACTACCCCCGCAACCCAGATCGATGCCCAGGCAGCGAGCAGGAGCACCGCGGCGCGCTGCCACGGAAAACTGGGCGGTGCTTCGAGTTCGTCGGGATATGGGTCGGTTGCCATCGGTTCACCTTGAATGACTAATACTATCTAAAACTATCTTTTCAATAGTTTTCAGCACTCATAATGACTGAATCCATGCACCGTCAACAAGCCTTAGATGCCCGTTGCGCCACAAAGTTGGAAGCGCGCCGAACAACGAGGAGACGCCTAGGATCCATGGCTCGTACTGCCGGCGGGCGCCGAACCCTGGGTGTAGAATCGATGTCAGCAGCCGCTCTTCCAGCTCCGAGCGCTGCTCTCGCGCCGCGATCGGCGCCCTTCGCCTAGCACCTCGACTGACGCATTCATGTCCTCGACTCCGTCTCCTGACGCGGCTGCTCGCCACCGCATCGGCATCTACGACCAGGGCGAACCCGGCCCGACGATCCTCGTCATGTCGGCACTGCATGGCAACGAACCCGCCGGATTCCGGGCGTTCGAGCGGGTGTACGAGCGTCTCCTGGCGGACAAGACGCCGTTTCGGGGCCGACTCGTCGGCTTTGTTGGCAACCTCACGGCACTCGACAAGCAGCAACGCTTCATCGACGAGGACCTCAATCGCATCTGGCAGCCGGGCGACATCGCACGGCGCGCTGCGATCCCCTGGGAGGAGCGTTCCAGCGAAGGCCGCCAGCAGGCGGAGTTGCTAGCCGCGCTGGAAGGGGAGCTGGGCCAGGCGAGCAACGAGCCCATTTACTTTCTCGACCTGCACACGAGCTCCGCTCAAGGGAAACCGTTCGTGTGCATCGGCGACACCTTGCGCAATCGCAACTTCGCCACTCAGTTCCCAGTGCCCGTGATCCTCGGTCTCGAGGAGCAAGTGGACGGTGCGATGCTCGAATACGTGAACAATCTCGGGCATGTGACCGTGGGCGTAGAAGCAGGTCAACACGACGACCCGACATCGATCGACTTCCACGAAGCGTTCGTGTCTCTGGCCCTTGTCGGAACGGGATGCGTACACCGCAACGACCTCTCCTGTTACAACGAGATGCGGGCGCGACTCGATGCCGCGGGTGCCTCGTTGCCCCGAGTTCTCGAGGTGCGCCATCGTCACCCGGTGTCAGCGGCCGATGACTTCCAGATGCGACCCGGCTACGAGAACTTCCAGCCTGTGAAGGTTGGAGAAGAACTCGCTCAAGATGCGCGCGGCGCAGTGCAGGCGCCGGAGACCGGCCGCGTCCTGTTGCCGCTCTACCAGGGACAGGGCGACGACGGATACTTCCTGGTGCGCGAATTCGCCAAGTTCTGGTTGGCGGTGTCGGCGTTGCTGCGCAGGCTCAAGCTCGGACGGTGCGCCCGCTGGTTACCCGGGGTCCATGTGCACCATGGCGACGCCAACACGCTCGTCGTGAACCGCGGCGTGGCGCGCTGGTTCACCGTGGAGATCTTCCACTTGCTGGGCTACCGGAAGGAGCGCTCGGACGGTGATCAGTTGCTCTTCTCGCGCCGTGTCGAAGACTTCTGAGCAGGACTAACCGTCGAGGAAGATGTCGGGCCACTGGTCGTTGCCTGAGAAGAACGTCAAGCGCCTAGCGCTCTCCCACGAGTCCCCTACCCGCCACGCGTAGATCTCGTAGTCGGCGCGATCGTGCTCATGCCCCTCAGCCGCAGCGGCCCACACCATCCACGAACCGTCCGACGACAACTTCGGGAAGTACTCGTGGCTGCGATCGCCTGGCAGGTCCATGAAGACATCGCTGCGACTGCCGTCGGCTGAGCCGCGCATCACGCGCGTTCCACCGTTACCTTCGGCCTCCATCCACAAGAGGTCGCTTGTCCCTGGCACCCAGGTCGTCTGGCACACGTGACCGGGCGTGAGTCGCAAGAATTCGCCGCCGTCGGTAGGTGTAACGATGGCGCCGAACCGGGCCAGAACCATAGCGAGCTGATTCCCGTCAGGATGCAATTCGGGATCCCCGAGATCGCGCCCCTCGGCACTCGCCGTGGTGTCGAACAGAACCCGCTCCGTCTCTGCGGCCAGGTCCAACTCGATCACCTGCTTGTCGCGCTGGAAGACGATACGTTCGCTTGCGCTCCAGGTGGGATGGTAGCCGCGACGCGCGACGCGACGCGATGCCCCCGAATCGAGATCCATCACGTGCACGTCCCACGCGTTCGTTTCCCGAAACGACACCCACTCCCGCCGGCTCCGCATGAACACCAGCCGGGTGCCGTCCGGCGAGAAACGTGCGCCGAAGTCCACGTTGGGATGATCGGTTAGCTGCTCGAGCTTGCCTGCTGGTAGCCGCACCAGGTACAGCTCGTGATTGCCGGACCGGTTCGAACTCCACACGAGGCGCCCGGACAACTGCTCCCCGAGGGCCTGCCACTGTGCGCGCTCGCGCTCCTCATTCAGAGCAAGCCCGGATGCTTGGGGCGGCACCCAGCTTGTGGTGAAGCGATCAACCACCGCGCGAGCCGGACCCCAGATGAACAAAGCCGCCGTCGCCACGAGGGCGCCGGCGGCCAGCCCGATAAGCGTTGGCGTGCGTCCGCGCCGCATCTCACCTGCCCGAACAGGCTCGGAGGGCGCTTCTGCACGCATCGCGGTGCCTAGTACTGCGGCCAGCGCACCTCGACCGGCTCGGCGCGCTCGTTGCTCGAACGCAGGCTCAGCCTGGCGTGCGTGGAAACGAAGAACCAGACGATTTCGCCGACCTTCGGAACCCAGCTGGTCAGCGGGCCATTACCCACGTGCGGGCCGATCGCCCGGTGGGTGCCGCCCGACTTGGCGGCCTCGATGCCTTTGCAGACCTGACCTGGACGAAGCCACTCCCACGTACCAGCGTGGAGCTTGCCGTCCACAAACGCGACGATCCAGGGGTTGCCCTCGACGCCGTCACGAACGGGCCAGGCACCGGCCTTCGTGTGGAACACGCAGATCAGGTTACGCGTGATCGTGACCTTGGTCATCGTCGACGTCACGCGATAGGTGGAGATATCGCGCGCAGCGTTGCCTGCGATGATCGCGCGACTCAGATCCACCGTACCCCCGGCTTCGGTCACCTCGACACGCAGGGTTCGCGAACTCTTGGTCTGGCCAAAGACCGTGGTAAAGGTCGCCTTCACCTTGAACGTCCCTTCGGCCGTATAGGTATGGCTACGCGTGACCTCGCGCGCGAAATCCTCGACGGTATCGGTGGTGCCATCGCCCCAATCGATCGTGAGCGTTCCCTTGGCCGCGCGAGCCTCACGCGCGAACACCATGAACCTGTACTTGGAAGCCTCGTCCAGGGCCGCGGAGTCATCCGCGATCACCTCGAAGTAGTACTTCAACGACTTGTCTACCCGAACACGGGCACGGCCGCGGGCCAGGGTTGTGTCGCCATCTACCAGGTCGAAGTTCATCTGGTACGAACCAGGGCTCTTCCACGTGTGCTTCACCACAGCGCGACGGTCGAAGTTCATCTTCTGCGTCTTGCCGTCGCCGAAGTCCATCACGAGCTTGGCGTCACGAATCAGGATGCCTTCACCGTCAACAGCAGTGACCTTGAAGGTCGTCTCACGCTTGGCGCGGACGTTGTCTTCCTTGCCCTGCAAGAGGATGGTGACGGCGCCGAGCACGGACGCTGCGGAGAACTCCGGGCCTCGCTCGGTGATGTCCTCCATCGGACGGTTCAGCGGAAAGTCGTCAACGTCGTGCGGCAGTTGTTCCTGCGCAATCGAACCAAGCGCCGGAGCCAAGAGGACTGCGGCCAGAACCATGTAGACCAGTCGCGAAAAGAATCGATCTTCGGGCATCGAGTAAATCTCTCAGGCTTTGGGTTATTGCCCCAAATGAAAAGGGGGCACTCGGACCACGGCTTGTCAGACGCGGAAATCCTCCGCGGTTTGCTCCCATGGTGGTGCAGTGAGTTTTTCGGACTCGCCCCTTAATCCAGACACTGATGATTCTAGAGAGCCTGTCCGGTTGTTGCAATGCACGGAACGTTGCGAACGTGCTCCAGCTCGGGTCTATTGCGACGGCTCTGAGGTCGTGCCGCCGTCCCAGTTTTCGGGCAGCAGCGAGATCTGAACGTAGTTGTCGAGGTCGAAGTAGCGGCCCGCGGTGCGTTGGACGCCCTCAGGCGTAATCTCGAGAAGCGACGCCTCGTACTCGAGGATCTCGAGTGGATCGTCGCCTCGCTCGTAGGCGCTGACCAGTTGGCCAAGCCAGAAGCCGTTCTCCTCAAGCGACAGTTCGTACGAGCGACGGAAGCTCTCCGTCACAGCGTCGATCTCGCTTTGCTCGGGCGCTGCTGCCCGTAGCTTCTCGATCTCCGCAAAGACCTGCGCGGTGAGTTCCTCGACGCGATCCGGATCCGATCCGAAAGTAATCGATACCGAGTACAGGGGGTGCGGACGGTCTACCAACGAAGCCGACACCTGCGCTCCGTAGGTGCCCGCGAGGTCTTCCCGAAGCACCTCGCGCAGTCGGGTCTGCAGCACCTCGCCCATCGCGGACAACGACTCGCTTTCGGTGTCGACGTCCTCGCCAGGACCGTCGCCGCTGAAAACGATGGTCGTGAGGCTCTTGGGCTCCACGCCGCGATTCACGGTTTTCTTGATAACGCCGCGCGGCGTGCGAATGCCTTCATCAACCCAGGTCTCTTCGCGACCACCGCCGGGCAAACTGGCCAGATAGCGCTCGACCATGGGACGCAGCTCACCGAGATCGACATTGCCGACGATCACGAAGGTGAAGTCACTCACGTCTCCGAAGCGGTCGACGTAGAAGAGATACGACTTCTCCAGATCCATCTCGTCGAGCAGATCAACGGTGAGTGGCTGCCGTCGCGGGTGGTCCTGGGTAAGCGTGCGCTGCACCGTCTCCTGGAAAGCTGCTTCCGGACTCACATCGCGGTTGGCGAGCCCAACGGTCATGCGCTCGCGGATGAGGTCGAAAACAGTTTCGTCGGCGCGCGGTTCGGTGATCGTGATGTAGGCGAGCTGGAACATCTGCTCGAGATCGCGCGGAGCTGCGGTGCCGATGAGCCCTTCACCAAGCGGCCCGATCAGAGGGCGCACACTGGCGACCTTGTCTGAGAGAAGGTTTGTGATCTCGCGCTGACTGAATCCGCCGAATCCGCTCGACGACACCACCTGCACGGCGCTCGAGGCTGCAACGTAGTCGTCGTCCGGGGCGAGCGAGGAGCCACCCGGGCTGATCGCGCGGAACAACACCTGCTCCTGGCGGAAGTCGGTGGGCTTGATCACCACGCGGGCGCCGTTCGAGAGCACCCACTCGGTGACCCCCAGTTCGGGGATCTCGCTTTCCTCGACAATGCTGCCGGGTTCCGGGTCGACGGACACCAGCGGCCGATTGACCGTCGTGTCGATGTAGGGTCGCAGCCAGGCGTCGTCTTCCAGCTCCATCGCCGCGAGCAGTTCCGCTTCCGTCGGCTGCTGCAAATCCGCCCGATCGGGCATCGTGACCAATACGACGCGGTCGTCGTCCAGCAGCCAGTCCTGTCCGACCTGGTTCACCTCGTCGAGCTCGATGCCCGGCATGAAGCGCTGGTACAGCCCCCACTCGTAGTCAATTCCGGGGGTCGACTCGCCCTCCAGGAAAGCGCGCGTGAACTCCTCGGCGAAGTTGCGCGAGTCCTGCACTTCCTGCTCGGTGTACAGGTTTTCGAAGAGCCGCATGAGCTGGTTCTTCTCGCGTGCGAGCTCGGACTCGGTGAAACCAAAGCGAGCAACCCGCTCCAGCTCAGCGAAGATGGCGCGCAACCCGGCGGCAACCTCACCATCGGCAACGGCCGCGCCCATCACGAACGCTTCGGAACTGGGTACGAAGATGTCCTGACTTGCACCTGCGCCGAGGAACGGCGGGTTGGGTGCCTGCGCCTGCTCCGCCAGTCGGCGGTTGAACATGCGCATAAACACGCCCTCGATGATGCTGCGACGATAAGAGCCGTGATACGCCTGGCGACGCAACGGCTGGTATTGGTAGAACTCCACCGTCGACATCGTCGCTTCGGGGTCCGTCACGATCGAGAACCGCGTTCCCTCGCGCTCTTCGATCTGCTCGTAGACGCGCGGGCGCGCATCATCGGGCCCGGACTCGATCCGGCCGAAATGCTCGCGAATCTTGCCCTCGATCACATCGCCGTCGAAATCGCCGACTGCGATCACCGCCATCAACTCGGGGCGGTACCACTCTTCGTAAAACCGGCGTGCCGCACCGTGGTCGAATTCGCGCAACACGTCGATGTCGCCAATCGGCAGCCGCTCTGAATAGCGCGACCCCTCGAAGAGCACCGGCAGCTGCTGATCGCGCACACGCGAACCCGCGCCGAGGCCAAGGCGCCACTCCTCGATCACAACACCGCGTTCCTTGTCGATCTCCTCGCCGTCCAGGGTCACGTTGTGGGCCCAGTCTTCGAGAATCTGGAACGCCGAATCCACGATGTCTTCGCGATCCGTTGGAATCACGAGGAAGTAGTTCGTGTTGTCGAACCCCGTGGAGGCGTTGACGTGCGCGCCGAAGCGCATGCCGAAGGATTCGAGCAGGGTCACGAGCTCTTGCTTCGGATAGTTCTTGGTACCGTTGAACGCCATGTGCTCGACGAAGTGCGCCAGTCCGAGCTGATCCCGGTCCTCCTGCATCGAACCCGCACGCACCACAAGCCACAGCTCGGCGCGCTTCGCCGGGTAGCTGTTTTCGCGGATCCAAAATCGCAGTCCGTTGTCGAGCTCCCCGACACGGATGCGGGGATCCACAGGCATGTCCGCATCGAGCGGCGCCGTGGCGGCAGCCGCCGAGTCTGAGATCACCCGCAAGCGCTCGATCGGTTGGGGCCCCTGCGCAAACGCGGCGGCCGGAACGAACAGGGTTGCCACCACGACCACAGACGTCAAACGAGTTCGCTTCAATTTCGGTCCTTGCGGTCGGGAGAAGGTCTCAGGTGTTTCCATGATCGAATACTGGCTCGCGTGGGTCTAGGCGTAATCGATCATGTGCGCGACGACGCCGGAGCGCTTGAATTTTCGACTGACAACGTCACGCCCGGTGCGTTAACTTTCAATTGGCTGTTTGTAGCAACGGTGGTACCCGTGAATCGGGGCGAGATCCGGTCACCATCGCGCGCTTTCCAGATCAATCTAACCGGATACCACTGTGCACTTCCGTACCCCGCTCCTCGTGCGCGTACTCGCTCTGTTTCTCATCGTCGTCGCCTGGACACCCAGTGCTACTGGGCAGGAGTCCGACGCACTCGAGGCGAACGGCGCCTTGCGCGTCTTCCTGGATTGCGACCGCGGATGCGACCGGGACTTCATCCGGCAGAACATCGACTTCATCAACTGGGTTCGAGACCGCCGCGACGCCCAGGTGCACCTGCTAGTAACTCGGCAAGGCACTGGCGGCGGCACCGAGTTCCAGCTCGAGTTCATCGGAACCGAAGACTTCGAAGGGCAGGATCAGACTCTGCTGTTTGCCAGCAGCAGCACAGACACCGACGATGAGCGGCGGCGAGGGTTCGCGAGGACCATTCGCCTTGGGCTGGCGCGATACATCGCCCAGACGCCCATGGCCATCTACGCCGATCTCGAGTTCACGCCGCCGCGCGACGAAAACGGCGACACGGTTATCGCGGCAACGCCCGAGTCGGACCCGTGGAACTTCTGGGTCTTCTCCGTTGGCCTCAACGGGAATTTCCGCGGCGAAGATCGCTTCAGCGGCGAAGAGTTTGAAGCCGAGGTCGACGCGAGCCGCACGACGGAAGCCTGGAAGATCCGGCTCGACTCTGAGATGGAGTACGAACAGCGCGACTTCGAGTTCGATGATGGCTCGGTGTTCAAGGACATCTCCCGCAGCTTCGAAACGGGCGGCCAGGCGATCAAGTCATTGGGCGATCACTGGGGTGCCGGACTTGGCGCCAGCGTGAAGGAGTCGACCTTCTTCAACCTTGCGCCCTCGTACCGGCTCGCCGGCGCCGTCGAATACAACATCTACCCGTACTCGGTGTCGTCTCAGCGTCAGCTCACCTTCACGTACTTTCTCGGCGGGAATCGCTTCAACTACGACGAAGAGACCATCTTCAACAAGACCGAGGAAACGCTCATCGATCAGGGGCTCATCGCCTCACTCGATGTCGAACGTCCGTGGGGCTCGGCCAACATCAACCTCGAGGCCACTCATTTCCTGCAGCACCCCGAGGACTACAACATCGACCTCAACGGCCGCGTTGAGTACCGCGTGCTACGCGGACTGAACCTGAACGTCTTCGGCAGCGTGAGTTCGATCAAGAGCCAGCGCTTCTTGCCCATCGGCGGCGCCTCCGATGAGGAAGTCCTCCTCGAGCGGCGAGCGCTTGCCACCGACTTCCGGTTCCGGGTTGGCCTTGGCATTCGATACACGTTCGGGTCGATCTACAACAACGTGGTCAACTCGCGCCTCGGTGGGCGGCGCGGCGGATTCCACGAGATCTTCTAGCCACTCCGTGAAAGATCGCGGCGGGTCTGCGATGATTCGGCCTCCTATTCCCCATAGGCCGGATGATGCACCTACGTCCCAGATTCTTCGTGGCCGGCACCCTTGCCCTCCTCGCGGCAACGGCCGGCGCTCGTGCCTTCGATGTTTCCGCCGTCCCGTCCTCCCGCGCAGGGACGTCTGACGACGTCGAGATGATCGCCGTTGCGGGCGAAGCATCGTCATATTGGTCGCGCTGGCGCGGCCCTTCCGGACAGGGCTTCGTCGAGGGCGACGGCTACGCTGACACCTGGTCCGAAACCGAGAATGTGCGCTGGCGAACGCCCGTCCCCGGCGCCGGCAACTCATCGCCCATTATCTGGGGCGATCAGATCTTCGTCACTGCGGCATTCGATGGCGGCCGCCAGGTTGCGGTGCTGAGCTACGGCCGGGACGATGGTGCGCTGCTATGGCGCACCGACGTGCCCCAACCCAGTGTGCCGGAGAGTCCGCACGGTAAGAACGGGCACGCGTCCAGCACTCCGTCGACCGACGGCGAGTTGGTTTACGCGTATATGGGCAATCACGGCCTCGTCGCGGTGAACTTCGCAGGTGAGATCGTCTGGCACCGCGAGTTCGGTCAGATCCTCGCATCGCACGGCACCGCCGGATCTCCGCTGCTGCACGACGGCAAGGTGATCGTTTACCAGGATATGCGCGGCGGCACCGATGTCGGCTCGTTTGTGGCGGCATTCGACGCCGCAACGGGCGAGACCGCCTGGTGGACGGACCGCGAAGAGAACACCGGCTGGGGCACGCCTGTTGCGATTCGGGTCGGCGATCGCGAAGAACTCATCGTTAGCAGTCAGCGCAAGGTCTACGCCTACAACCCCGCCGACGGCTCCGAGCTCTGGCAGGTTGACGGCAACCTCTTCGAGGTGATCCCGACGCCGGTTGTCGGCCATGGCCTGGTCTTCGCCTCGTCCGGCCGTGCCGGCCCTACGCTCGCAATCCGCCCCGGCGGAACAGGCAACGTCACCGAGACGCACGTCGCTTGGAGTAGCCCGAAAGGCTCCCCGTTCGTGCCCTCGGGGCTGCTGCACGGCGACTACCTCTACCTGATCAACGACATGAGCTCGGTGCTTACCGTCTACCGCGCTTCCACCGGCAACGTCATGTACCAGCAACGGCTCGGCCGCGCTCAGCGCGAGAGCTTCTCAGCTTCGCCCGTGGTGATCGGCGACAAGATCTTCGTCACCAACGATGGCGGAGACACATTCGTGATTGGCGCCGGTCCTGAAGAGAATCTGCTCCACGTCAACCGCATGGGCGAACGCACGCTCGCCTCGCCCGCGCTGGTAGACGGCACCTGGTATATCCGCACCGCCGAGGCCCTCTACGCCATCGGCGACTGAAGTCCCTTTCTCGCAACGGAATCGCCGCATGCGCCACGCCCGCCGCTCCCTCGTCGTCACGCTGCTGACCCTCCTCGCGAGCCCGGCAGCGACCGCACAGAAGAAAGGACTGTCGCTGGAGGCGACGCGAACGATCGCCTTCACGACCTCCGAAGGCACATACATGAACGTCGACGTCTCGCCTGACGGCTCGACGCTCGTGTTCGATCTGCTCGGCGACCTGTACACACTGCCGGCGGCCGGCGGCCAGGCCGTTCGACTCACCTCGGGCCTGGCGCACGACACCCAGCCTACGTTCTCTCCGGACGGCACCCGGGTCGCGTTCATCTCCGACCGGTCGGGTAGCGACAACCTCTGGGTCCTCGATCTGACTGATGAAGCCGCCAAACCCGAAGCGATCAGTACCGAGCGTGCCAAGGTGGTCAGCACCCCCGAGTGGGACCCGGACGGCGAATACCTCCTGGCACGGCGTTCGGGAGACTTGTGGCTCTACCACGTTGACGGTGGCTCGGGCCTGCAGCTTTCGGACAGCGACCGCGTGCGCGGCATCACCGGCCCAACGTTCGGGCCTGAGGGCCGCTACATCTACTTCGCGGCGAGCGGCGGCGGGTTCCCGTCGGGTCTGGCGCGAGTGAACGGTTGGCAGGCGCGACGGCTCGACCGGGTGACCGGTGACGTCGTGTCGATCACCGCTTCGCCCAACGGGGCGTACCGCCCCCGCGTTTCACCCGATGGGCACTGGATGGTCTACGGCGCTCGCGTCGATGCCCAGACGGGGTTGCGAATCCGCGATTTGCGGTCGAGCCGCGAACGCTGGCTTGCGTTCCCCATCGACCGGGACAACGCCGAGCGACCTGGCGTTCTCGATCTCATGCCGCGTTGGGACTTCACGCCGGACAGCGCGGCAGTTGTGCTGGCCACGGGAGGCACCTTCCATCGCATCGCCCTCGAGGATGGCGCCGACACCACGATCGCGTTCAGCGCCGACGTCGAGATCGACCTCGGCCCGTTCGTGTTCTTCGAATCACCGCACGATGACGGTCCGGTCCACGTGCGCAACGTGCGCTACGCAGGCGCGAACGCTGACTCCGATCGGATCGTGTTCTCGGCTCTGTCGAAGCTGTGGACGATGGCGCTCCCCGACGGCACGCCTGCTGAACTGGTGCACCAGCCATTTGGGCAGTTCCAACCTGTGTTCTCGAACGACGGCGCCTGGATCGCGTATGTGACTTGGGACGATGTCGACGGCGGACATCTCTGGAAGGTTCCCTCGAGCGGCGGTAACCCCGTGCGCCTCACCGAACATGCAGGTTTCTACCTGCACCCAGCCTGGTCGCCGGACGACAGCAAGCTTGCCCTCGTGCGCGAAGACGCCGCCGTGTTCCGCAACATCTGGTCGCGCAACACAGGCGAGATCGTCTGGCTGCCGGCCACCGGCGATGGTCTGTCGATCGTTGGCTCCGCGCCCTCTGACAACCGTCTGACCTTCAGCGCCGAAGGCGATCGCATTCGCTTCGTAGCGAGCGTCGCCTCCGGGGCTTTCGATGGCAGTCGGCCTGCCCGCTCCGAACTCGTGTCAGTTCGCCTCGATGGAACCGACCGGCGCGTCGTGGCCAACATCAACGCGGAGACATGGGAAGCCGTGCCCTCGCCCGATGGGCAATGGCTGGCATGGACGACGCGCGAAGACGTCTACGTAGCGGCTCTGCCGTTCTCGCCCGAGCCGCCGAGCATTGGCGAGTCGAGTGGCCCTGGGCCCGTGAAGCGTGTCACCCGTGAGGGCGGCCTCGATATCCACTGGGAGGACGGTTCCGACACGCTGGCCTGGGTGTTCGGAGACACCTACTACCGTTTCGGACTCGAAGACGCGCTGTGGGAGGCGGAGCCTGAAGAAGACGACGCCGACGATGGTGCTCCAGATGGCGACGCCTCCGACGACGGCGCCACGACCGACGCCACCGTCGGCGATGACGCCGATTCGACGGGAACCGACGCTGACATCGATGCCGTGGACGAAGAACCCGAGGGTCCGCAGCCCACCGAGTTTGTCGTCAACCTCGATGTGGATCGTCGGATCCCGAGGGGCGCCAAGGCCATCGTCGGCGCGACGGTCGTGCCGATGACCGGCGCAGAGGCGACCATCCCTGACGGCGTGGTGCTCATCGAAGACAACCGCATCACCGCGGTCGGCTCGCGCGACGAGGTCACGATTCCCGATGGCACGGAGATCTTCGACGCTTCCGGCAAGTTCGTGATTCCCGGTCTGATCGATCTCCACGCTCACCTCCGGCAACCGCGTGAAGTGTTCGTCCAGACCAACTGGTCATACCTCGCTAACCTCGCGTATGGCGTCACCTCGGCTCGCGACGTGTCAACGAGCAGCGACTCGTTTGCCTATGCCGAACTCGTGGAGACTGGCGCCGTGTGGGGTCCGCGCATCTACAGCACCGGTCGCGCCATGACGTCAGGCAACGCCAAGATCGACAGTCTCGAGGACGCGCGGGCGATGCTCCGGCACTACAAGAAGCTCGGCACCGACGTGGTGAAGCAGTACATGCAGCCGCACCGTCGCCAGCGGCAATGGGTCATCCAGGCCGCGATGGAAGAAGAGATGAACGTCACCAACGAAGGCGGTGGTGATCTGCGCCTCAACATCACGCAGATCCTCGACGGCTACACCGGACTCGAGCACAGCTTGCCGATCGCCGACGTTTACGACGACGTGGTGCAACTGATCGCCCAGTCGCAGACCTGGTACACGCCCACTCTGGTGGTCTCCTACGGCGGCCCCACCGCGGAGTGGTACTTCTACCAGACCACCGAAGTTCACGACGATCCGAAGTTGTCGCGGTTCACGCCCCACGATGACCTCGACCGCCGCACGCGTCGCGGGCAGATGAACGCGCTCGACGAGTACCATTTCATCGCCGTCGCAGAGGGCGCCGCCAGGGTCTTGCAAGCTGGTGGAAACGTCGGCATGGGCGCTCACGGCGAACAGCAAGGGATCTGCGCGCACTGGGAGATCTGGGCGCTGCAGATGGGCGGCCTCACGAACTACGACGCCCTGCGCACCGCCACATCAATCGCCGCTGATGGCCTCGGCCGCGCCGCCGATCTGGGCACCATCGAGGTCGGCAAGCTCGCCGATCTGGTGGTGCTCGACGCCAACCCGCTGGCCGACATCCGCAACACAAACACCGTGCGGCTGGTCATCAAGAACGGCGACGTCCACGACGGCGACACGCTCGCCCGCCTGGGCAACGATGCCGCGGAACGCCCGTCGATTGGCTATCGCGCCACCGGTGCGCCCCCCGAAACCGACCGGCGATAGACGCGGCCGGGCTACTCCGATCGCAGACTCACCGCCGGATCTAGAGCAAGGGCCCGGCGGGCCGGAATCACTGTTGCGACAAGAGCCACCAGGAGCAGCAACGTGGGGACGCCGAGATAGACCAACGGCTCGCCGGCGTTCACACCTTCGAGCACCGCGGCCAGAAGCCGACCGATCGGGATCGCCACCGCCAGACCGATGGTCGCTCCGATCGCCGTGAGCGCCATACCGCGCCGCACGGCCAGGGCCAGAACCTGGCGTGGGGCTGCGCCGAGCGCCACCCGAACCCCGAACTCGCGCGTTCGCCGTGCGACACGGTACGCAAGCAGGCCATAGAGGCCGACCGCCGCCAGGCCCAGAGCAGCCGCCCCGAAAGCCGCCATCAGGCTCGTCGGCAACCAGACGATCACGAGCGAGTCGCGAACGATCTTCTCCAACGTGCGCACCGAGTCGACCGGGATCGCCGCATCGACACGCCACACCGCGTCCCGGACTTCCGTGGCCATCTCGGCCGCGGGCCTGCCATCAGACTTGATCGCCAGCAGCATGCGCGCACGAGCATCGGTCTGTTCGTACGGCACGAAGAACGCGGGGCCCGGCGGATCCAGCATGGTCAGGTGCTGGAAATTTCGAATCACGCCAACGATGGTGATCCAGTCTTCGTCGTCCCCGCCGCGGATGCGTTGCCCAATCGCATCGCCTTCACGCAGGTGACGCAGCAACGCCTCGTTCACAACGGCGACTCGCGCGGAATCAGCCCGGTCCGCATCCTCGAACAGCCGGCCGCCCACGACGGTCGCGCCCATGGCGGGCAGGTAGCCCGCTGTCACCGCGCGGTAACCCGCTGACGGCGTGCGCTCCAGGTCCTCGACGCCCTCGACCTGGAGGTCGCTGACGGGATTGCTGAACGACAAGGGCAAGATCGACGTGGCACCAACCCCGTCTACCCCCCGAACGGACTCGATCTCCCGAATCGCTTCCCGATAGAAGTTCTGCCGAGACTCCACGCCTTCGTAGCGCGGGCCGTTGGGAGCTACCTCGATGGTTAGCACGTCGGCGGCCTCGAATCCCGGGTCCTTCGCCACCAGACCGGTGAACCCTTTCACCATCAGACCAGACCCGATCAACAGCACCACTGACACGGCAACCTCGGCGACCAGGAGTAGGCTGCGCAGCCGACCTCGGCCCCCTTCGATGTGACCGGATTCACCGCTGGCTCGCATCACCGTGCCGAGATCCGCACGTGCGGCGCGGAACGCGGGAACCAGGCCGAACACGATCCCCGAGGTCGCCGCGACCAGAAAGGTGACCAACAAGACCCGCATGTCCGGACCCGCCTGCGTCGCCGCGGACGAAGTCTCGAGAACGGCCTCGGGCAGACTGGCGACCAGCAGCCTGCCGGAGAAGCTAGCGGCGATGTGCCCGACGACGACGCCGGCCAGCGACACGATGACGCACTCCACCAGCAGCTGTCGGACGATCCGCGCTCGCGACGCTCCCAGCGACTTACGGATCGCGATCTCACCCTGGCGTGTGGCACCACGGGCCAGGAGAAGATTTGCCACGTTCGCGCAGCAGATCAGCAAGACGAATCCGACGGTTACCAGCAACACGGCCAGCGCGGGCGCCATGATCTCGCTCATCTGCTCCCGCAGCAGCACCGCCCGGGCGCTCACTCCTTCGTTGGTCCCCGGGTAGTCCTCTTCCAGCTGCGCCATGATGCTCGCCAATTCGGCACTGGCTGTGTCGATGTCCGTACCGTCGGCGAGGCGCCCGATGACGATCTTGTTCCGCTCCGATCGGGCGTTGACAATCTCCTCCGTCGCCCAGCGAGCCGGCCGCCACAGATCACCGCGGGCGACCAACTGCGGGTACTCGAACCCTTCGGGCATGACCCCCACTACGGTGTGTTCACGCTCGTTGAGGAGCATCGCCGTGCCGACGATCTCGGGGTCCGCGCCGAGCCGTTGCCACAGTCGCCAGCTCAGGACGACGACATCCGGGGCTCCTACTTCGCCATCTGCCGAACCGAAACCGCGACCGAGAACCGGGGCCGAGAGCAGCACCCCAAAGGTGTTGGTCGTGACCGTATAGCCGGTAAGGGCGAGCGGCTCCTGGTCTCCGTTGAGATTGACGGCCCAGCTGTGCGAGATCGCGATGTCCTCGAACGACTCGCTGCGCTCCCGCAAGTCCACCCAGTCCGCCGCCGACGTCGCGCCAACACTGACTCCAACGTCCGGCCGGGTCGTCCAGATCATCGCCAGGCGATCCCCCTCCCCGAAGGGCAGCTCCGCGAACATCAGCGCATGGGTCATACCGAAGATGGTCGCGTTGGCCGCCATTCCTACGGCGATCGTGATGATGGCGACGGCCGCGAAACCTGGGCTGCGCATCAGATTGCGCACCGCATAGCGGATGTCCTGAACGGTGTCGGCGAACCAGCGACGACGGCTCCGCCGCTGCGGCCGGGGTGCTCCGCCCGAGGGCAGCGGTTCGGGCAACAGGCGGCGCTCCTCGAGTCCGTCGCGGAGCACCCGAGGAATTGTTCGCGACCAAAGCCTGGCGAGGCCGGTCAGCCCGTCACGACGCCACGTCGCGTTGTGCAACAGGCCGAAGTCGGCGAGAACCATCTCGCCGTAGCGCGCCCGGAACGTACGCGGGTAGGCGGTGAGTAGAGCCCTGTACAGCACCTGCGATCGACTCAACTGGATCCTCCGATCGGCAACACGCTTTTGTTGCGCGCCACGCTCACAAGGCGCTCCAATCGCTCGGCCTCGCGCGCGACAACATCGACTCCCGCTTCGGTCAACTCATACTGCCGCCGTCGGGTCTCGTCCGGCTCGTGCTCGGTCACGAAGCCCTCGCGGGCCAGACGTCGGAGCGACCGGTACAGATTGGCGGGGTCCATATGCACGGCCCCCTCGCTCTCCTCGGTGATGCTCTGCAGGATCCGGTAGCCATGACCGCGCCCTTCAACGAGCGCAAGCAGGATCAGAAAGTCACGGGCCGCAAGCGGCAACGCCGGCACAACATCACGATTGAGTGCTTCCATCGAGAACTCTCCAGAAGGTTCTTTTCGTTAGGTTCTGGAGATGACCCTATTGGTCACAAGACTAGTAGTCAAACGACAAAGTCGTCTTTCACGCGATCTCAGTGTTTTCCGCACTAGGCTGCAGCCACCGTGATCCGGTCCGCACGAAGTACGTCAACCACATGACGATTCCAACGAACTTGGCGCCGTCTTCGAAGATGAACGGGTTCAGCCCGGGAATGCTCACGACGTCCAGACCCACGGACGTGATGAAGAATCCGAGGGCGATGGCAAGTAGTTGCCACTCCGTCGCACGGATGATTCGTCGGAACCGGGTCAGATAGGCCGCTATCGCGATCATGTAGGTGACGATCAGCACTTTCTCGGGAATTCCGAGGCGAGGGAGTTACGCGCTCGTGCCACAGAAAGGTGTCGTCGAGGGCAAGCACGGTCGTGAACACCGCCGAGGCCACCAAGAACCGCCGCACGGCCGGATTGGCGGTCCAGTTGATGCCCGCCACGAAGAAGCAGATCGCCGCCGCAGCGGCCCAAAGCAGGAGCCCGAGCTGCGATAGCGCGCCCGTCACGGGCGGCAGGCCAGCCACCTGCGTCACATCCCGAATCAAGACGTCGAACGGCACGCCCGCGACGAATCGCTGCTCCACAACAAAGCCTATTGGCACGGCGGCGGCAGCGAAGGCAAGAAGCATGACCCGCGCCAGCGGCATGCGGGCCGACCGCTGGACGACGTGTTCCGGGCTTGCACCGATCCGGAGGCGTCCGCCCGCGGCTGCGGCGATCAACGCAAGCAGGGCGGCCAGCGCGAGACCCGCCGTCGTATGCCATACGGCATATTGCGACGTGACGATCACGAAGCCAAAGGTCGCCGCCACCGCCACCGCCAGCGGCAACGCGACAACGCGTGCGGGCACCCGCGCATCGGCGCTGGTCCACAAGGCGACACCCAGCACAAGCAGCAACGCCCCTGACACGCGCGCAAATCCGATGCCGGCCCAAACAACCTCGACAGCGGGAGCCGGTTCAAGCGGCGGAACCGCCTGCCCGCCGATGACCTCGAATGCCGTGGGCCCCGCAAGCGCAACCCACAGCCCGAGCGCCACGGTCAACGCGGCGACGCTCCGCGCAAAGTACTGCCACATCGGCAGGAGGCGTGAGGAAGAAGCGTGGGTCTTCGGTGACATGCGTCAGGTCCAGGGCTTTGCCTGGCGACGACCTGGCGACGCCGGGCGCGAGCCCAGCATAGTTGAATGCCCGCCGGACCAACAGGCTCGCGCCGACGGGCTAAGATCGGAGCCGTCGCCGGAGTGGTGGAATGGCAGACACGCGGGATTCAAAATCCCGTGGGCTTTATGCCCGTGTGGGTTCGAGTCCCACCTCCGGTACTTATGCGATGAGCGGCATCGGAAAACGCGACGCTAGCGGTTTCTCCCACAGCAAGTTCCGCGCGACTTCGCCGAAGGAGAAACAGGATGCCGAAACCCATCCGCTACTCACTTGTCTCGATGCTCGGTGTCGGCCTGGTGGCCACGTGGCAGGCATTCAATGTCGGAGTCGAGTCGGGTGCTGAGCAGGCGTTCCAGGAGAACTCAACTTCGGCCGCCGAGCCGGACTTTGTCGGTCATTGGGAGGGCTCGATCGCAGGGGTAATCACGCTCGTCTTTCACATCACGGAATCGGACGGGACGTACTACTCGACGCTCGATGTTCCGCAGCAGGACCTGGCTGGACGGGTCATGGACAGCACCACGATCGATGGGACGAAGCTTCGCATCACGTTCGATCTGATAGGGGGCGTCTTCGCGGGCGAGATGCTGGATGACGGCACGATAGCGGGGACCTGGCGCCAAGCGCATGGAGGCGACCCGTTTGCCCTGAATCTCCGGCAGCGGGGTAGCGAGTCGTTGGCGCCCGCCGAGGCGCCGGGCCGCGTCCCGGGCTAGAAGGGATCCCCCGCCTCGCCGCGGTGGTGGCTTGCACCACGGTGTCGCACGCTGACCACGAGCGCGACGACCTGGTCAGCGAACCGCTGCCTGCACCTCGCACGAGTAGAAAGCGCTCTCGTGGATACTCAACTAGCCCACGAACCCGCCCCTGACGGCGCGCACGCCGTAGGCCCAGAAGCCCTCCAGGTCCGGCGGGAACCTACTGATTTCTCCGGCCCGCTGGCGCGAGCCGTGCGTCTTGTGCGTCTTGTACAGCAAGAACAGACCGAGATTCTTCATTGTCTGGTCGCGTTCTGTCGCCGCTTCCTTCTCTGCGACGGACTCGAGCACAGCAATCGCGAGATCCGGCGCTTCTCTCATCATCACAAGCGCGGCACCGTATCTCACTGCATTCTTGATCGACGGGACGTCGTGGTAGCTCGCCCTTAGCTCGTTGAGCTTGGGTTCGATTTGCTCCACCGATCGGGTCCACATCGCGGCCCGCTGAGCTGGCGATGACCGGGGCGGCAGTACGTCCGTTTCCGATAGCGCCATCGTTATAGCGACGTGAACGTAGGTTTCAGGTGCCCAGAGGGTTTCTTCGGCTGAGTCACGGCTATGGCTAACGACCCCGCCGAACAGAAGGGCGATCAGCGCCGTGATGGCAGCAGCCCGCATCGAGGGAAGCGGCTTGTAGTGCGTCGGCGCGGACGCGGGCGTTGCCTCGGGCGTCGGCGCGTGAGGCGTGAACAGCACGCCACGGCCGTGCAAGGTGCGAAGGAAGACCGGGGCTGCAGCCGTCTCGCCAAGAGCGCGCCTCAGCAGATGGACGACTTCGCAGATCGACTGGTCGGCGACCGCGGTTGCCGGCCAGCACGCTCCGAGTAGCTCATCCTTCGTGATCGGGCGGTCCGGGTTCGCTAGCAAATAGCTCAACACGCGGGCGCATCGGGGGTCCAGGTCAACCCGACCATCAGCTCGATGAAGCGACCCCGTCAGCGCGTCGAACTCCATGTCTCCAACGCGTGATCGTAGAGCCTTGTCCGATCCGTTCTGCATGGCAACGGTTCTATCACACCAAGCGCGGAGCCTGCGGGAACCACGGGGGAGCCGCCAAAACTAAGAAACCACTAAGGACTTTCTAGCCCCGATCGCGCACGGTCCGTGCCACCAATCCATTACTACAGACGGGGTCGCGCAGAAGGGGTTCGCGTGCTCGACGGCACGCTCCAGTCCACCCGCCCCGTCAGGCAGCTATGCCGGAGGTTTTGCGATGGCCGAAACGAGAATCGCCGACCGAAACGACGACTATACGACCGTGGCAGATAGGGCCAACCGAGTGGGCTGTGACTGCTGTTGCACGGACGCCGTCGCCCGCGTCCTTTGCTGCTGGATGCAGACCGATGAAGGCAGCCAGGGGAATCGCGACAACACGGCCGAGTTCGCGAGCCAGTTGATGGCGGCCCTTGGGTGCGATCCGCAAGCAGTATCGAAGAGTCGTCGCGCTGATGACTGCGACATCGACTAACGGAGGCACAGCATGAGTCTCCCGTACCGGTTTCTGTTTGGCGCTTTCTTCGCAGTCTTGCCGGCGTCAGTTGGTCTTGGCCAGGAGACCGCGCAGGCACCGCAAACCGCGAGCGTTTCACAGGAGGTGCTCGCGCCGGTGACCGTCGCGCGTCGCCTGTCCTCAGCCAACACCATCAACTGCAAGCTAGGGGACTACGCGACGGCCGACTTCTTCGCCCTTCCTCCCGACGAGCAAGACCTGTTCCTGACCGAGTTCCGGGCTAAGTACGCGGCCACGCTGCGCGCGACGCGCGATGCGCTACGCGCCCTACTGCCCCGGCCCGTTTACATGGTGTCATTCCGCCTGAAGACGTCGGTGAGCATCAAGGAGAAGATCACCCGCAAGGGCTACAGCTGCTTCTCCCAGTTCTCCGACATCGTGGGCACACGAGTGATCGCTCCTGCGTACGCCTCGTTCGGGGCCATCCAGCGAACGATCACCGACACCTTCGATGTCGCCAAGGCCGAGAACCTACTCGACGACAAGCCCGGCGGTGGCTATCGCGCCCTGCACTATGACGTGATAGTGCTGGGGCGCAAGGCCGAGATCCAGGTCATGACGCGCAGGATGGCCGCCTTCACGGAGAGTTCTCATCCACTCGCGTACAAGGGGCCGTACGCGGAGCCGAATGACCCGTCGAAGGACACTCCGGAAGCCAAGGCTGTCCGCGGGTATCTGAAGAAACTGGGCGATGCGATTCACGAACTGGATAGAGGCAACTCAGCTACTCTGCCCCCGATCCCCGCGACTCTCCCGGACGACGCCCAGGAGCGGCTCAACAAGACAATGGTTAAGCTTGTCTCGCTGAGTTCCATCGATCCAATCACGCCGCTTACGTTCGCGGAGATCTTCGTCAACCCGGCGCTTGCTCTGCTTGAGTTCTACGCGCTAGACGAGTTCCTTCCCATCGCGCTGATCGAGCAGGAACAATAGCCGCAATTGCCAGGTTCCGCGGCGCACATGCAACCTATCTCGCCTGTGCGCGCGGCGAGAGCCCGAAACTTCCACAATCTCCTACACACTTCCACAAGTTGTGCAGAAAACTCTTTAAATATAGATATCTAAGAGTGCAGGCACAGGATTCAAAATCCCGTGGGCGCAAGCCCGTGTGGGTTCGAGTCCCACCTCCGGTACTAATATTTTCGACGACTTACCTCGTTGCCGAACAACGCTTGGACAACCGGAGCCTGGCGCGCCGCCGGATCGGACCCTGGTACGCAGAGGTCGGATCTCGTAGGGTCGTCTGCGACGCTTGTACGCGGCTTCACTGCTAGCCTGGCCGGTACCCCGTCAGCCCTCCGACAAGGGGCCGGCCGTCGGCGTTCGGCCGACCTGGAGATGCGAAACATGGCGGACGACACCCCCCCGTCGATCGAGCAGATTCGCGAATGGCTGGCCCACGAGAGCATGTCTGGGTATGGCTTGATGCGCCGCTGCACGTGGCCGGGAAGGAAGCCCGCCGTAGAGCTTCTCTACATCATCGACAGCACCGGGGGAGAACAAAGCCGGAAGCACCGAATGTCCCACGACCACTATCGCTGGGTCACCCGGATGTTCTGGCGCTCTCGTCGCCTGTACGAGGCAATTCTCTTTCTTCTCGATGCCGCTCAGCCCGAAGAAGCGGCAATCCTGGCGCGCTCGTTGTTTGAGGACAGCATGCGTCTAATGGAGCTCGCTGAGGACGAAAACAAGCGCGACGCCCGGATCATCTGGTGGATGAACGACTCAATTCAGCGAGCGTTCAACCTGCAGAGGGGGGATCCGGCATTTGAAGTCGAGGACAGACTCATACTTTCACGCCACGAGTTGGAGGGGCGGCGGGCGGGCCTGCAAAGGTACGCTGCGTACCACGGCGTGACCAAGTACGAGAGGTTCAGTTCGCCCAAGGACGCGGCTACCCGGTTTGATCGGAAGATGTCCTATTCCCTGTACATGTGGGCGCATCAAGCGACGCACGGGAACGACGCCGTTTGGGGAGTCGCAGCCGTGAAGCGGCCGGAAGGCGGCGAACTCCTGAATGCGAAGACAGCGGATGTCCTGTGGCTCAAGATGGTGGCCAACTTTGCCATCCAGGCAGTGTTCGATGCCATGATCGCCGCCGCCTCAGTGCTTGGATGGGCAGTGCCAGAAGAAGCGTTCTCGAAACTCGACGAGTACCAGCAAGCTCGCGACGAGCAATAACCGGTGCCCCGGCGGCCAGGAGGCGTGCCTGGACATCGCTTCTGCGAGCGGTCGTCGGGATCTCGGTCTCGTCGTCTAGTCAGCATCGCGCAACGTCTCTTCGAACTGCTGTACTTCCAGCCTTCGGAGCCGGTGCTTCGAGACTCGTTGCGCCAACTGCGCCGCTGACCCAACGCCAGCCTCAATCTGGCTCGTTGGTGGCGAGTCGGAAACATAGGGGCGCCGTCGAGCCGTCTGTGCACTTGCCCTCGTTATCCCGGCGCTCTAGTTGCCGTGCCGTGCCAATCTTGAAGTAGTCGGCGTCGGCCGTGCGGCCGCGCCGGAGCCCAGGACCAGGGGCTGGCCCCACGGGCCCACCGCCGCATGCTCGACATCGCGAAGGGCTCTTTCGTGTACCGGATAGTGCGGCCGTCCACGCGTAGTGCGTCTTCGGCCTCCGATCCTTCTTCGTAGCGCGTGATCAAGATGGTATCCGCCCGGTCACCTATCAGCATGAACAGGGCAACTCTTGGGCCCCGCCACACCGCTCGAAGCCTCTCCGGTGTTCCGGCGGCGTGCGGTGCGCACATGGTGCCTGTAGTGGCCCGCGCAACTCTGGCTGCCATCGTCGGGCCAGCCGGCGGCTGTCCGCTGCCGCTCCGAAGCTGAACGGCTCGCGGGGTCCCAGACGCTCACCAGGGTGCAGCTCGCTCCCGCTGCCGTCGATCAGGACACTGCGGCCCGCCGGCAGATCAGCGGTGTCCGTCCGCAGCGCCAGTGCCCGGCGTAGGGAGTACCGGTTCGTCGTCCATGACGTCGTTCTGGTTGAGCAACGGAACAATTAGCACGTCCCCGTTCGTAAAGACCTTGGCGTCCTTTCTCGCCAACGTTGCTTTGTAGTGGTAATTGCCTACGCGTTGAACCTCGAAACTCGCACCGTCCTGCGTGCTTTCGTACTCAACGAAGTCCTTTCCGCCTTGGCTTCTCTTCCATTTGTCCTGCTCAAACTCGATCCATCTGTAGCGCATGATTCGCGCCCGCTGAGGCTCAGGTTTCGGTTCGGGCGGGTTCTCGAGATACTTGTGGCGCTCTGGCAAATGCACAGCGAATCCATCGACCCAGATACGCGCGTCGTTCACCTCGTACCACTCCGAACCGAGACCGGCACGAGGGTAGATCTGCAGGCGACTGTTCTGGTAGTCGCCTGCCCGCCAAGAGAAGGCGCGATCATACGGCCGACCCGGACCATTCTCGTCCCACCCCTTGAGGCTGCCGTCCTCTTTGTGGGTGCCCCACAGAACCACCTCTACGAATCTATGGCAGAACAAAGCCAGGTCCATCTCGTCCCTCCATGGTCGTTTGAGCGAATGCAGCTAGAACCCGCGCCGGGTTCCCTTTCCGACAACTGCACAGGCGCGCCTATTCAAATTGGTCTCGTTTCGTCGCCAACTGCTCGAGACCGCTGCGCGTGGGAACGATCGTCGAGGGCTCCCGCTCCCCGCAGGGCATGTAGCGTTGACGTCAAAGTTCCCATATAGTTCCCTCATGGGAGTCGGGATGCGGATCGTGGGAAATGGTGAAGTGTAGGAAGTGTTCGCAGGAGGCCGGTATGAGAAGGGATAGGGGCGGGCTTGTGGTTGATCTAGCGGCAGAACTGGAAACCCTGATGAAGGCCGGAGGGGTGAAGGGCTACGTCAAGGCGAGCGAAGCGCCTATCCTCGGCGTCTGTGCGGAGCACTCTGGCCGCGATCAAGAGCCTCGGCAAGCGCTGGAGGCGCTCGTGCGATCCGCGATCGCGAGGATCGACGCCGGCCAGGACCGGGAGGCCCTGACTGAACTGTTCCTGGCACCCACGGGCGATCAGTCGCTGGCCGCACGCGGAGCGAAGGCGGCCGAACACTTTGACATCAGCTACGACGCGCTCCGCCGTCGGAACGATCAAGGCGTCCGGCGAATCGATTCGCTGTTGGAGCAGCTGGCGGCGAACGTCAACCGCGTCTGTCCGCTGGATGATCTTCTCGGTGACGCAGGGTATCGAGGGGCTTCGCTCGACCCGGGGCCCGGTGCAGTGAGTCGAGCGCAAGTCTTTCTGAGCTACTCGCACCACGATGATGCGCACGAAGGCGGCCTAGTTTCCTCGCTTCGAGACGCCCTGATCCGGGAGTTCCGTTTTCAGACCGGCCAGGACCTTCGCGTGCTCCATGACAAATCCGGGATTGAGTTCGGCGAGGACTGGCGGCGGAAGATCGAGGATTTGCTAAGCCAGACCAGCTTCCTACTCGTGATCCTTACGCCATCGTTTCTGACGAGCGAGCAGTGCCGGGCCGAGTTGGCGAGGTTTCTGCAGCATGAGCGGGCACGAGACCGAGATGACCTCGTATTGCCGATCTACTACGCCCCTGTGGATGAGGACGCGGAGGACCACCTCGTAGCGGCATTGCTTGCGCGCCAGTACGTGGACTGGCGAGGGTTGCGGTTCCTGGACTTTGGTTCTCCCGAGATCAGGATGGCAGTTGCCAAGCTGGCGACGTCTGTCGCCGCTGCACTTGGACGCCGACCCGAGCCGGTCGAGACTCCGACAGACGACGTTTCCCCGACAGAACTCGGCACGGTTGAGCACTTCGCGAAGATGCAACTCGCGCTTCCTCGGGTCATCCGCGGCATCGCGACATTCACGAGTGAGCAAGAGGGCGTTGGGAACGAGTTTCGGCAGACTACGGAGCAGCTGAACAGGTTGAACCAGAGCGGCCAGGGAGCTGCTTCGCAGCTGTTCGTTGCGACTCAGCTGCGGTCGAGGCTGGAGCCCTACGCAGACCGGATGGAGGGGATCTCAGCCGGCGTCCGTGAGGACCTTGAGCTGATCAAAGGCGGCATCCACGCGATCGCGGCTGAACTTCCAGACTCTCAGGAGGCGGGGCTCGAGGAGACGACGCTCGGTATGCTCGACGCTATCCGCGAGTCGCTAGGTGCGATGCAGGATGCCGAGGACAGCGTCGAGGAGTTCGCCGACGTGGCCACAGGGCTAGGCCAGAAAACCTCGACGCTGAGGCCTGTGCTGAATCGAATCGTGGCGTCCGCTCGCTTCGTCCGCACTTGCAAGGAGCGGTTCGCGCAATGGCTTGGCATTCTTGAACAAGCCCTGGACGACTGGCGGAGAAAGGCTGCGTCCGTTCCGCCGCCCGAGGACGAATCCCAGCGGTAGGCACGAGGGCCCGGGCGCGCTCCTGGCCAGCCCCGCGGATCACAGGTGCTTGAGACCCACGGTCTCAACAGTATTCCCCCCAATCGTCGGCCAAGATGTTGCTCGATTCCTGAACCAGGAATCGAATGGCGCCGGGGGCGCCGCAACACCTCGGCCCGACTCCGTGGTGATTGGTGGAGCCTCAGCGAAATCCCGCAGCCGTCTCTCCATCTCGGCAGGACGGAATTGACACGGAGTCGGGGTTGGTGCCCGACGATTGGGGGGAATCACAAACCTAAGGAACGCAACGACTTAGGTTTGTTCTTGAGCTTCCGGTAGGTATTCGTTTCCTGAAACGAATAGGCAGGTGGAGATCTCGACCGTGCAGCCGGCGAGAACCCGAAACTTCCACAATCTCTTGCGCACTTTCGCAGTGCGGAGATTTTTCTTCTTTATTTATAAGTATTTAGATCAGGCATCATCGGATTCAAAATCCCGTGGGCTTTATGCCCGTGTGGGTTCGAGTCCCACCTCCGGTATTTTGGAGTCGAAGCGTCGCAAGGCGGTACCAGGGGACGACGGAGGGCAACTCGGTGTCGTGGGGAATCAGCTTTCTAGTCGAGCACGTTCGCCCGAGACGGGCCCGACACGAAGACCAGGCTTCCCGCCACGCCGCTCAGAAACAGCGCTGAGGTCAAGTAGAACAGCCCTTCGATCGATTCGAGTGCGTCGCTGAGTGTCAGTCCGGCGCCGACGCTCATCGCCGACGCGACCCCGATGAGCACCACGAACAGAGTCGTGGCGAGCGCGGTGATGGCCAGAGAGAATCTCGCGGCTGTGCCGAGTTCCGTCTTCAACGCCAAGCTCACCAGTCGCAGACCTCCGCCGAACAGAAGCGCGAACAACAGGATGCTGATGTGCTCGAATGGCGTTCCCTTCAGGAACCCGCTCAAGAACATCAGGACGAAGAGCACGATCAGCCCCCAGACCACCGCGCGGATTCGTCTGCGTTCGTTGTCGCGGCTAGGCCCTTTCTTCTGGTTCGCGCCCATCATCAAGCCTCCAGGACGTGCCTGCCGGTCGCCGGCACGATCGTCAGGCGTTCCCATCGAGTAACGGTTGACGACGTCAACATTACATTTCGATGTTGTCGGCGTCAACATATGCACTCCGACCTTCCGCGCCTTCGGTGCGCGGTTCCGCAACTGGCGAGCCACGACGATGCCCCCGCGGGTGCCTGGACACTGCCTGGGCTCAGGTTCGAAAATAGTGCGATGGACGACGCACGCGTGAGGGAACTGATGCGGTCGGCGTGGGCCAAGCGCCGGTCTTCCTTCGATGCCACCCCTACGGATTGTCGGTCCCTGCTCGCCGCTGCGAAGCAGGAGTTGACCGAGGCGTCCGAACTGTCTCGGTCCACGGGCGGCGCGACGTATGCGCAGGCGATCCACTTGCTCGCGAACGTCGAGGTCGACCTCGACGAGCCGGGTCGTGCCCGACGGCTGTGGGAGGAGGCAATCGCAATACTCCGAACCACCGACGACGTTCTGGAGCTGGCCCATAAGCTGCGGCACCTCGGAGACCTGCACCATCGCGCCGAGCGGCTGGCGGCGGCGGCGGCTTGCTACGACGAGTCGCTGCTGATCTATCGAGAGCACACGGGGCCGGGCAGCCTCGACTTTGCCAACGCCGTCAGCCGCGCAGCCGAGCTCCAGGAGCGACTCGGAGAACGGGCGGAGGCGGCTCGGTTGTGGCGCGAGACCCGCGACCTGTACGCCTCGGTGAACCTGCCGGCCGGCGTAGAGCAGGCCGAGCGCCGTTTGCAGCGGCTGCGCTAGCGCGATCGTGCCCCCATGGGTTCGAGTCCCACCTCCGGTAGCTAGAACATTCGCTCGCTGATTCCGGCGCCCCCTGTCGGCAGCATCGTCGTCTGCAACGTGTAGCATCACGGATTCCGAAACTGCGCAGCACGAAGCGCTAAACCAGGGAGTCCGCATGAAAACCCGCTCGACCGCACTCTGGCTTACCGTGGGCGCTACCGCCCTGACGCTCGCGTGCGCTCCTGCCGCAGAAACCGAAGATCCTGCGCCGGAGACCGCCGCCCAAGAAGAGGCGCCCGAGTCGCCGCCGCATTGGACCTACGAGGGACAAACGGGACCGGCCGCCTGGGGCGGCCTGAGCGCGGAGTTCTCCGCGTGCGCCGAGGGCATGCAGCAGTCGCCGATCGATATCACCGGCGCCCTCGCGGAAACACTCCCGGAGTTGCGTGCCCAGTTTGGTGAAGTCGCCCTGCGGATCGTTCACGCGGAACACGTCGCCGATGCGATCAACAACGGTCACACGATCCAGGTGAACTACACCGAGGGCGACATGCTGAGCGTGGACGACACCGATTACGAACTGGTGCAGTACCACTTCCACAGCCCGAGCGAACACACGGTAGAAGGCGCGCACTTCCCCATGGAGATGCACTTCGTGCATGCGGCGGCCGACGGCGCACTCGCCGTGATCGGCGTGTTCATCGAGGAGGGCGAACACAACGACGCCTTCGATCCGATCTGGAACAACCTGCCGCAGGAACAGGGCGTGGAGAATCACATCGGCGAGGTAACCGTCGACGTCGACCAACTGCTGCCCGCGAACGCAACCAGCTATCGCTACGCCGGCTCGCTCACGACGCCTCCCTGCTCGGAAGGCGTTGCCTGGATCGTGATGACCGAACCCATCCAGCTGTCCGGGGAGCAGATCGGGGCGTTTACGGCCCTGATCGAGGGGAACAACCGCCCGGTGCAGCCGCTGAACGGCCGGCCGATCGTCACCGACCAGGTCGAGAATTCCTGACCCGCTGAGGTAGAACGGTCATGTCTCTCCATGCTCTACGGACTCGTGAATCCATAGGCCCAGCCAATCGCGCTGCCGCACTCACTCTCGTTCTCGCCGTGCTGCTCTTGCCCGCCACAGCGGTCTCGGGGCAGGAGCAGGAGACGGCCGCAACCTCGAACGACGAGGCTTCCGACGCCGGCGGCGCTGAGGGAACCTCGGAGGCGACAGGCGAACCCTCCGGCTCGAAGGGGATTCTTGCGGAGCCGATCCAGGTCGGGGATGACCTCAGGTTCCAGTTTGGCGGCTTTGTGAAAACCGACCTGATGCAAGATCTCGATCCGATCGGTAATGCCTATCAGTTCAAGGTCAACTCGATCCCGATCGAAGGCACGCCCGAGTCGCTGGCAGGCGGACGCACCACGTTCTCGGCGCGCCAGACACGACTGACCGTCGACATGCGGACCGCCGAGTCGGCTGGGGGCGTGCGCGCATACGTCGAAACTGACTTCTTCGGCGACGGCAACTCGCTCCGGATCCGGCACGCGTTCGGTGAGTGGAAAGGGCTGATGGCGGGCCAGAACTGGAGCACATTCCAGGACATCGAGACCCGACCCGCCACCCTTGACTACGAAGGCCCCGACAGCGAGGTCTTCGTACGTCAGGTCATGGTGCGATACACCGGGCGTCCCTCAGAAGAACTGGAGTGGTCTGTCGCCCTCGAGGACCCAGACAGCCAGGTCACGGTGGGGTCCGACGTTGTCGGCAGCGGGCGCAGTCAGATACCGGACTTTGCGGGCCGGGCGAAGTTCAAGGGCAGCTGGGGACAGTTCCAGGCGGCCGGCCTATTGCGACAAATTCGGTTCGTCAGCGACGACGGCCTGGTGAACGAGACGACGGGCGGCTACGGCATCAACGTGGCGGCGAAGCTCAACCTCGGCTCTAGCGACGCGTTGATGGGACACTTTGCGGTTGGTTCAGGCATCGGGCGCTACATCGAAGTCTTCAACGGAACTGGCACCGATGCCACCCTCACGCCAGACGGAAAGCTCGAGGCAATGAGCGCGTACGGGTTCGTGGCCGGTTTCACCCACCATTGGGACAGCCAGTTGCAATCGACCCTGAGCGGCGGCCTCGCTCACGTCGGCAATGAAGCGAGTCAGCCGGACGATGCGATCCAGGAAGCGCGATCTGTTCACCTCAACCTCGTCTACGCGCCGATTCCGCTGGTCAACATCGGCGGTGAGGTGATGTGGGGCGAGCGCGTGAACAAGAACGGCGACAAGGGCAGCGCTGTCCGACTGCAGTTCCAGGTGACTTACAAGTTCCGCTAGGCGCCCGGACCTCCGGCGGGAGTGCCGGGCTTCTCCTGCATCCGCGGCAGGCTCCGTCCCCACAGGAAGAGCGGTACGTTCACGACGAGGAGCACGACGGGGAGCCAGACCAGCGTTGCACCAAGGACGGCCTCCTCCTCTGGGGAGCCCGGCGACGGAGTCACCCCGCCGCCCGCGATACGGAAGGCCGCGGCGTAGAGGGCACCCACGACGCCGTAAGAGAGGTTGCCCGCCAGGCTCTTGAACGACAGTACGGTGGCCCGCTGCGACGACGCGGTCGCCTCGTTTAGGTACTGCGAGCTGAAATATCCGAGCATCTGGAATCCGATCGCCATCGGAACGATGAAAATGGCGCCGTACCACGATCGGGACACAGCGACTCCGCCGAGCGAGACCAGCATCAGGGCCGAGATGACCGCGAAGATCTGGTTCGGCGCCAGTCGGTGCAGAAGGGCGCGGGATAGCGTCGGAGAGAACAGACCGACGGCGGCAAAAACGGCGCCCAGGACGCCGAAGAGTGCGGCGGGGATCCCAATCATGCGGAAGTAGCTACTGTTCAACGTCAGGAACAGTCGCACCACGCTATCCAAGACGAGGAAGAAGAGGATCACCGCCAGGATGAACCTCGTGCGCCAGATCCAGCTCGCGGCCTGCCGGATCTGGTCGACACTGTCGCGCAGTTGAACGACGCCCTTGACGGTGGCGGTACCCGGTTCCGACATCCCGAGCGCCGAAACGAACGCGCCGATCCCTAGTAGGAGCGTGAGGTAGACAGGGAAACGAACGGTCATCGACGCCTCGAGGCCCGCCTCGATCCCCACGACGGAAAGCGCGCTGTTCAGAAAGTCCGCGTCGTAAACCGCTGCACCAACCACCATGGCGATGAGGAACCCGGCAGCGGAGATGCGCTGCAGTCGCGCGAGTACGTCGGGCCACTCCGAGTCACGTCCGACTTCGAGGAGGGACTCGTAGGCGAGCGCCTCGTCCGCGCCACTCGCGGCCGCCTCCGCGAGCCCCGACAGGATCCTGTTGACCAGAAACATCGCGAACAGCAACGTCGCGTTGCCCGTCGGCGCGAAGCCCATGACGGCCATCTCGACGATCATCAACGCCCCGGCTGCCACGACGAGCGGCCGCCGTCCGATCCGGTCGGAGACGGCGCCGAGGGGCAGCTCGAAAGCGACGATCGAAACGGCCCACGCCACGTTCAACACCGCGTACTGGTCGAGCGTGAGCCCAAGATCGACGAAGAAGATCGCCAGGACGGGGTAGTAGAACCGGGCGTTGAATAGCACCCTGAACGCAAGAAACCTCTGGACGTTGCCCGGCCAGGGAGCGGAGCTACTGCCGGTACTCAGACTTCACCTCCAAAGCACCTACTTGCTATCGAATCGCTCGTTTGCCCGCAACAGTGACGCCTCGTTCTCCGCGCCCCAGTCGCAGATCATCTTGAAGATCGGGTGCAGACTCTGACCCAGCGCTGAGATCTCGTACTCCACTCGCGGCGGAATCTCCTCATGGAAAGTGCGCTCCACGAGCCCGTCCCGCTCGAGCTCCCGCAGTCGCTGAGTCAGCATCTTCTGAGAAATGTCGGGAATTGCTCGGCGGAGTTCGCTGAATCGTTGACGTCCGTAGAACACCAGCGAAAACACGATCGCAGGTTTCCACTTGTTCCCGACGACCTGCATCATTCGTTCAACGCGATCGATCAGCTTCCGTTCTTCGGGTTTCATTATGAGAGTCAGTATACATTAGGTGCCTTATTGACAAAGTAAACCACGTTTCTAAAAGATACTGGGACCTCAAATCTCAAACTCGAGAAACGGACGTATGAGCACCATCGACGCAGACGACTTCGGAACGATTGAGCGCGACGAGACGACCAATCTGGTGCGCCTCAGCTGGCTCCCGGAGACCGAAGACATGACGTTGGAAGACTTCAGGAACACGCTCACGGTGCTCGCAGACGCCGTCGTCGAGCACGGCGCCAGCGGCGCCTTGGTGGACGTGCGGGAGTTTCGTTCAGAGGTTCCCGAAGAGGATGACGGCTGGCGCGAAGAAGTGATTGTCCCCAGGTACAACACCGTGCTTAGCCGGTTTGCATGGCTGGCAGGCCCTGAATTCGAGGAACTGCCCGGGGGTGGCGGCGTGTATTCGAACGACGGCGAGGAGTACGCGAATCGCTGGTTCCACGACGAGGACGAGGCGATCGCCTGGGCCACGGCCTGACAACACTCGACGTTTGCGTGGTCAAGAACGCCGCAAGCAACCGATGCTAGCGCCAGAAGGGGATGACATGGACGCGGCTCGCGTCTTTGATCGCGTCGGCCAATGTGCCGCCTCCGGTCGACGTAGCTTCCGTGAACTGAGCCTCTAGCTCGGCGCGCCGCGCCGCGCTGATGTCGCGGACGAGCCGCAGTTCGTGACGGCCCGGCGGAAACGCGGCAACGTTGAGTCGGGCTACTACGCCGCGCATGCCGCTAGCGCGGTCGGTGGCGAAATCAAAATGCTCCGGTGACACCGCGGCCCCATTCATCGAGACTTCATAGAGATCGCCGATGCATCGCGCCGCGGCTGCATCGTCCGGCTCGCCATCCACAACTCGCGTAACGACCGATTCGCAACGTTCGCGCAGAAGCTCGTTGTCGTCGCGCGGGTAGTACGTAATAAGAAGACGAACATAGTCGCCTTCGATCACCTCCGACTGGATCGCCGGCGAACGGCGATGGATCGCGCCGGCGAGTCGCTGATCAGCGTAGTACGCGGGCACCAGCTCGGCGGACGAACCTTCGCCAGGCCCCAGGAGCAAACTATCGAACGGCGTACCTCCGTTGAACAGGTCCAGATCGCTCACGAGAAACATCGCAACTACCACGGCCCCGATCGTCTGCAGAACCGTGGCGAAACGGCGTTGGCTCGTGCGAGTGGCGATCGTCAGCGTCAGCGGGTGAAGCACAGGGCCGAGCGCGACGTAGTAGGAGAGGCGCAGGATGCCGCGGATCGCCCAGGCCAACCGCGAATCCGGTGCAATCCGCTCGCGCATCTTCCGGTCGAGCAGCAATGCACCGACGAACGGCAGCAGCCAGACAACGACAGCCATTGCCGCGGCCACGACGAGAAGGCTCGACCCGGGTACGGCGTACGTGACGATCCAGTAACTCGGCACGCCGATGGCGAAGACGCCGACAATCGAAAGCACCAGGTTGCCGACCAGGATCGCCGCGAAGGCGAAGATCAACCGGCAGAAGCCATCGGCGTTGCGCACAGCCTCCTCGAGCGAAGGGACGAGACGCTTCGCCAAAGCCAGACCAATGGGGCCGCGATTCTGGACGGCGTCCCATCTGATTCCTTCCGGGTAGAGGGAATGCAATCCTGCCAATCCGACCCAGTAGGCGCGCGCAGCGATGTGCAGCACGAACGTAGCGATCAACGCGTAGGCGAGCAGCGACAGGTAGTAGTAGGCGAAGAAGTAGCCCATCCGCAGATCACCTGCGGCGATGACGCTCACCCGATCCCACCATCCGGAGAGGCGTGTGGGCGCGCCCAGAAGGGCAAATACCAGTGCCCCAGAGATCAGAAGTTCGACCTCCCACGTCTGGTCGAACAAACCTCGGCGCGGTGAACCCGGGGCATCTATGGGAGAGCGGTTGTCGATCGAATCGTTCATGGCGGGGAGGACTCCTGGCGTCGGACGGCCGCTATGATACCGCCCGTAGCGCCGTGCCTGGTCGAAGCCGGCCCCCGCCGGTGGTCCGTCGGACGGACCACGCCGACCAGGTTCGATAACTTGACCTGGGTTCGACCAGACACCACGGTCGTCTCAGACTCACAGTGATTTGGGGGCACGCGAGATTTGAATCAACCGACAGGACTCAACACGCTCATTGGCCTCGCCACCGCGGGGACAGCGGTTGTCGGGCTATTCGCCCTCGTCGGAGGTCTGCTGGTGTTCACAGCCGGTGAGTTCGTGGCCGCGGCCCTGTTCCTCCTGGCCGCGGCCGTGGCTTTCGGCGCGTTGGCGATCGCCCTGCTTCGCAGTTAGCTCGCAACCCCGACTCCGAGCACTCCGGCCTCGGCCAATGCGCCGTTGAAATCATCCAGCTCACCGCCGAGGACTGCATGCAGTCGATCAGCGATGCCGCGCCAGATCGTTGCCAGGTCCGCGGCACGTTCTCGAGCTCCTCGCGTGGGCTGCCGATCGGGGCCGCCAGAGAGATAGCCGTCGGGCCCGGTCACGGCGCCGTAAACCGAGGCGTACTGCGACATCAGCTGGGGTCCGTAGTTGAACAGATCCTGGATCCCTTCGGCGGCCGGCTGGTAGAGCATCGCCTCGATCTCGGTGAGCTCGTCGATGATGTTGGCACCCGCAGACGCAATGTCGTCAGCCGCGTCTGAGCCCGCCGCGCGAGCTACTGCGGCCTCCACCTGATCGCGCGCCGACCAGAGGGCGGCTATGGAGTCCGCGATCGCCTGCATGTTGTCGCGCAGGCCAACGGCCAGCTCAACCTGTTCTGCGAGCCGCGCGTCGGTCACGTCGTGGAGACGCGGATCGAGCCGCACCTCGAAAGTTGTCTCCCCCAGCGCCTCTCGATTCATCGCACCGCCGGAACTGAGCCGCGCGGTGTATGTGCCCGGCGCGGCCTTCGGTCCGCCGGTGTAGCCCCACACCTGAACGCCATCGGGAACCTCCGGAGACTCGTGCTGCAGGTCCCACACGAAGCGGTTCAGGCCAGCCGCGACTGGTAGTGGATTGCCGCCGTCCTCGTCATCATCGCTGGAATACGTCCGGATGACAGTTCCGCTGGAGTCCAGAATCTCGAGACTCAACGGGGACTCCCCTGCCCCTTCGGCAACGCTGGGAGTCAAGGAGTAGTGCACCGTGGCGCCCTGGGGAGGCGAGTCGAGCGGAGTGTCGCCGCTAGCCCCGCCCATGTTGGCCCGCCAGGCTGGCCGTGGGGCGAACAGATGCACGCCGTCGACACCCGCCGCCAGTTCGCGCAACGGCGTCATGTCGTCGAGGATCCAGAACGAACGTCCCTGCGTGGAGACCACCAGGTCGTTCTGGTGCACGCGCATGCCGGTGATGGGAGTTACGGGAAGATCGTTCTGCAAGCTCTGCCAATGCGCCCCGTCGTCGAAGGAGACGAATACGCCGAATTCGGTGCCGGCGAACAGCAGTCCGGGCGTCACCGGATCTTCGCGAACCGTCCGCACCGGGTAGTCGCTCGGGATGCCGTTGCCGTCAGTGAGGAGCGTCCACGAGGCGCCCCAATCGTCGGTCGCGTAGATGTACGGGGCAAAGTCATCGAGCCGATAGCGCTGCACGGCCATGATGGCGCTGCCAGGCGCGTGCCGGGAGACCTCGATCTCATCCACGGTACCGAGACCAGGCATGCCATCCGGCGTGATATCCGTCCAGGTGCTGCCACCGTCACGACTCACATGGACGCGTCCGTCATCACTACCGGTCCACAGCTCGTCCGCAGCGAATGGCGACTCCGCAAGCGCGAAGATCGTGCCGTACATCTCCACGCCGGTGATGTCTCGATGGATCGGCCCGCCGGCGTAGTCCTGATGCTCCGGGTTGTCGGTGGTGAGATCAGGGCTGATCGTCTCCCACGTGAAGCCGGCGTCGGTCGTCCGGTGCAGGTAGTTCGACGCGTGGTAGACCACGTTCGAGTCGTGCTCCGAGATAAGGATCGGTGCGACCCACTGGAAGCGATACTTCAGGTCGCGCCCGGCTGAACCGGCCTGTAGTTGCGGGTAGATCAGCACATTGCGGTACTCGCCGGTCGCCTGATTCACATACGAGATCTCGCCGCCATAGCAGGCGCCATAGCTGATGTCGCGGTTCTTCGGGTCGACGACGATCGGCCCGGTCTCGCAGCCGCCGGGGTTCACCCAACCCGTCTTCGGGTGCAGGGTGTTGGCGTCGTGCCACGCGGGCACCCCGATGCCGGTGTTGTCCTGCTGACCGGCGTAGAGGCGATATGGGAAACCATTGTCCACCGAGACGTCGTAGAACTCCGCGGTCGCCTGGTTGTAGTAGGTCGACCAGGTACGACCGTCGTTCATGGTCACCTGGGCACCGCCATCGTCGCCGACCACCATCCGCTTCGGGTCGTCCGGGTTGATCCACAGGTCGTGAACGTCGCCGTGCGGCACCTGGATCACTTCGAAGTTCTCGCCGCCGTCAATCGACTTCAAGAGCCGCGTGTTTAGTGCGAAAACGGTGTTGTCGTCAGTTGGGTGCGCGATGATGTGCGTGTAATACCAAGCCCGCTGACGAAGACCGCGGTCGGTGTTCACGAGCTCCCACGAGTCACCGCCGTCATCGCTGCGATAGACGCCACCATCCGGGTCGAGCGCCTCGATCAGGGCCCAGACGCGGGCCGGGTTCGACGCGGAGATTGCCAGACCGATCTTGCCGACCACGCCCGTTGGCAGACCATTGTCGAGCGCGGCGTCCGTGAGCTCCGTCCACGAGTCACCGCCGTCGGTCGAGCGCCAGATCCCGGACTCCTCTGAACCACTGATCATCGTCCAGGGCTTGCGCTCCGCGGTCCACATCGAAGCCCAGACATCGCGCGGGTTGCGCGGGTTGATCTGAATGTCCATGGCGCCGGTACGGTCGGATACACCGAGCACCTGCTCCCACGTCGCCCCGCCATCCCGTGAACGATAGACACCGCGATCCGGGTTCGGGCCGAACGGGTGACCGAGCGCCGCCGCGAAGACAACGTCCGCGTCGCGCGGATCCACCTCAATCGAGCCAATCTGGCCAGCCTCGGCAAGACCGATGAAGTGCCAGGTCTTTCCAGCATCGGTCGATTTCCAGGCGCCGCGCCCGGTTGACGTGTTGCCCCGCGTGTCGGCAGAACCCGTGCCCACGTAGATCACGTTGCGATCACTATCCGCGACATCTAGTGAACCAACCGATCCGCCAAAGGTGCCGTCGGTGATGTTGTTCCAGGTATGACCCGCGTCGTCCGTCACCCACACGCCGCCACCCGTGGTTCCCATCCAGTAGGTGTCGGGTACGTCAGTGTGCCCCGTCACGGCGGTTGATCGGCCGCCGCGATACGGGCCCACCATTCGCCAATCGAGTGCCTGAAGCATCTCCGGCGCAACGACGGTGTTGGCATCCATTGCGCCCGAGTCCTGGGCGCCGGCAGGTCCTACGATCGAGATCGTAAACAAGGCGGCGAGAAGAAGTGACGAGGCCAGGGGGCGAAAGCGACGCAACATCAGGGAATCTCCGGGTTCAACAACGGGCGCCCCGAACACCGTGGGCTCCGGCGCCAACTCTAGTGCGGCTTGGCCTGCTGGTGTGCTAACTCGAGACTGCCTGGCACCGTGCAGGCCGGGCCTGGCCACCATGAGGGCCCGACCAGATCGTTCTGGATTCCCTTGCGGGGCGCCAACCGTAACCCTGTGATCCAGCAGCACTCCATCGCCACGCGTCTATCTCGCACTGGACAATGAACCTCTACCAGGACGTCTTCTTTCGCGGTCTGGATCGGCTCCGTCAGCGACGGAACATAGACCGCCTGCAGCAGCTGCGCGCGTCGCAGTTCTGGAGCGCACAACGAATCCAAGAGCGGCAACTAGAGCTGCTCAACGAGCTGCTCCGGGTGGCGCGCGAACACTCGCCCTACCATCGCGAACGGCTCGCGACACTGCGACTGCCGCTGCGCTCGCTCGAAGAGCTGGTGATTGTCCCGCCGCTTCGCAAGCGCGAGATCCGAGAGCACCGCGAGGCCATCCGAACGGTGCACCTGCCCGGCGACCGCTACGGCCTGGCGCACACAGGTGGCTCCACAGGCGAACCGACGTATTTCTACTTGGATCGACAGGGCCGCGACTGGAATCGGGCCAGTGTCTACCGGTCAGCAGAGTGGGCCGGCACCGCCCTAGGCCGACGTGCCATCGACGTTTCGGGCTCGGTCTACGACCGACGCAAAGCATCGACGATCCGCAAGCGACTGGCCGACCTGGTCCTCCGACACCGTCACTTCTCACTAGTGGCCCCGGGTGAGGCCGAATTTGAGTCGCTACGCCGAATGGTCCACCGATTCAAACCTCACAGCATGTGGGGCTACACCAGCGGCATCGTCGGGTTGGCCGAATACATGGAGTCCTCTGGACGCACCGATGCGTTTCCCTCGCTGGCAGCGTTGGTCACGAGTTCTGAAACTCTACTGCCCCACCATCGAGCCACGCTGGAGCGTGTCTTCGGCGCCTGTCGGCTCTTCGACCATTACGGCAGTCGCGAGATGTACATCGCGGCTCAATGCTCACAACGTAGCGGCTATCACCTACACGCCGACGTCGTGTTTACCGAGATCGTGGACGACGACGGAAACCCCTGCGCTTCTGGGCAGCCTGGGCGTGTCCTCGTCACCGATCTGACGAACCACGCTTTCCCCTTCATCAGATACGAGATTGGAGACGTGGCGGCGCTCGCCGAAGATACGCCGTGCCCGTGTGGCGTGCGACTACCGCGCCTGGCGCGCGTGGAGGGCCGCATCCCGGACATGATCAAGCTGCCCGACAGGGTAATCACACCCCCAAACATCGCAACGCCGCTCGCCGAAACGCCAGGCGTTCGTGCGTTCCAAGTGCGCCACGAACAACCGGATGAGATCCGCGTGCTCATCGAGGCCGACGCGGCGTTCGACCAGACCGCGCGCCGGCATGTGCGGCGACTGATGGAGAGGCTGGTCGCCGGTCAGGCGCGCGTGGAAATCGTCACTGACGAACCGATTGAGGTGCCGGCGTCCGGCAAGCGGCGCTTCGTGGTGTCGAACGTGGCCGACCGAGATTCGGAGCGAGCCGCGTAGCCTCTACTCGATGCGGCGGAACGTGAAGGTTCCCAGCGGTGCCACCGCTCCGTTGTTCAGGAACGGGAACCCATCAAGGCGCTGGATCGTTGCCCTGGGCACCGTCGCGGAATTCGCGGACGTGAACGTTGTGCCGCTGTCGGTGCCCGCGTCGTACGGCTGCAGCGGCACGACGAGTTCGTCAATCCAGTCGCCGCGCTCCAAAGGCTCAGGCCCGAGACGCCCACAAACCAATCAGGACTGGGCGCGATCATCGACACGAGCGTGACGAACGGAGCTCCCGGGTCGATGTCGAACTCCAGAGCTACCCGTCCGGGAGAGACCCCGATCGCACCGCCCGAGAGCGTCGAACGAGCGGTGCCCAGATCGATCGCATCCCGCACCTCTCCGAGGAGGCTGCCCTTGGCCCCGAACTCCGCCATCTCCTTGATGCCGGTTGAGGCGATCTCATCGCGGGCCCAGAACGTTGCCGCGCTGGAGTGCGTGCCCCCCACGAGGCCGGAGAAATGTGCGCTCGACGGATAGTCGGCGGGATGCGTGGCGGCACTCCAGGTCGCGTCGAACGTCACCTCATAGCGGGCGGCAGGCGCGGCGTCGGTTTCCACGCGCAGTAACCGGCCGTCCGCGCTGAGCACGTAAAGGAGTCCGTCTGGACCGATACGCATATCGCGGATCGGCCCGAACCCATTGCCCCAATGCACCGACCTGGCCTCGGCCGCCTTGTCGACGACGCGATCGGCGAGTGCACCGGCGAGACGCAACCGGTCACGCTGGGCAGCCCTGGGCGGCAACTCCAACAAATAGATGTCGCCGGCGGCGCTTCCAGCCACGAGTCGGTCACGCAGCTTGGGGCCGTAGGCATCGGTACCGAGAAAGGACAGGCCCGATACACCCGGCGCCTTCTTCCAACTCAGTGCGGGATCTCCGTACTCGGCACCGGGCACGACGGGCAGGTCGGACGCCTCGCTCGCCGCATTGCCGTTCTCTGAATACCGGGCGTCACGGTCGTCTGGCCCCACGATCAGCACCCAGCCGCCGTTCATGCCCGGGGCCGCTGAGTTCAGTTCATCGTACTGACCTGGACCCTGGTCCAAGAGCCAGGGTGTCCCCGTCAGCCCATCGATCGCGAGTCCGTTGCCGTCGCGTAGCCCAAACGCGAACCAGCGGCGCAGCGTTTCGTCATCACTGGACGAGAACGGATTGTCGTCGGGGACCATTCCGTCAGGGCTGAGGCGGAAGAGCGCACCGCTTCCGGAGCTCGACCCGTCGTCTATGTTCTGTTCGGTCCGAGCTGCCCCGAGCCCGAGACTGCCTACCAGCCCGTAGAGCATTCCGTCTGAACCGAATCGCAGCGGGCCGCCATTGAGCTCATTCCCCGCCGCGGCCGCAACAGCGCCGACTGGAAAGCTGGCGATGCGCCGCGGCTGTCGCAGACGCTTACCGGAGAGCCTTAGCCGAACGACGCGGTTGTCCCGCCAGCGCCCGCCGCGCTGACTGGAGTAGTGAACGAACACGTGACCGTCATCGGTGAAGTTCGGGCTCACCGCAAGGCCGAGTCCGCCTCGACTCCCTTCTGTAGCCACTCGCAGACGGGCGACGACACGATCGCTCGCGCCGTCGCGGACTCGCAGTAGCCGTCCAGAGCGCTCGAGCACGAGGACGTCTCCTGCTCCAAGGAAATCGAACGCCACGGGATCGTTCAGATCGTCGGAGACCAGCACCACGTTCGTGCCCTTCGAATCGACCTCCTGAGAGGTGGCCGGGAGGGCGAGCGCAATACACAGCACGGCGGCGGGTAGTGTCCAGCGAGACGAAGACTTCATCGGATGCGATCCTGAATAGAAGCGGAGTAGGCGTGCGAACTTGCTCCCAGTTTGCCGCAGACTCCCGCACGGTCACTCGAAAAACGAGGTTCAGATGGCGATCGCCAGCGACAGAGTTGAATTCGCGGGCTCCCAGGGCACGCTGGCTGGGCGGCTCGACATCCCCTGTGCAGAGCCGCGCGCCGTTGCGCTCTTTGCGCATTGCTTCACCTGCAACAAGGACATCTGGGCGGCGAAACGGATCGCCGCGGGCCTTGCGGATCTCGGGATCGCCGTACTCCGATTCGACTTCACTGGGCTCGGCAGCAGCGATGGCGAATTCGCGAGCACCAACTTCTCTTCAAACGTCGAAGACCTTGTACTCGCGGCGGAGTTCCTACGGGCCAGGCATCAGGCCCCCGCACTGCTGATTGGCCATAGTCTCGGCGGTGCCGCAGCACTCACGGCGGCGCGGGATATCCCGGAGTGCGAAGCGGTCGCCACCATCGGGGCCCCAGCCGAGGCGGCTCACGTCCGACACCTCGTTGACGACGCAGCGAGTGAAATCGCGACCGAGGGCGAGGCGTGCGTGAACATCGGCGGGCGGCCATTCCGAGTCCGACAACAATTTCTGGACGACCTCGAGAATCACTCGCTGGCGTCGAAGCTGTCTGGTCTCGGGCGGGCCGTGCTCATCTGCCACTCGCCGCAAGACACGGTCGTCGGGATCGACAACGCTCGCGCACTCTTTGAGGCGGCCAGGCATCCCAAGAGTTTCGTGTCGCTCGATGGGGCGGACCACCTGGTGTCGGAGCCCGCTGACGCGGAGTACGTCGCGTCGGTCATCTCCGCGTGGGCGAGACGCTATCTATCCGGCGTGGAGCCCGCTGCGCAAGCACCAGACATACCGACCGGCACCGTGCGGGTTTCCGAGACGGGCGCCGGCAAGTTCGCGAATCTTGTGCAAGACGGCCGTCACGCGATTATGGCGGACGAGCCGAGCGGCGTCGGCGGTGATGACCTCGGTCCGTCACCCTACGAGCTGCTCGCAGCGAGCCTCGGCGCGTGCACGAGCATGACCCTGCGAATGTACGCCGACCGCAAGGGCTGGCCCCTCGAGTCGGTCGCGGTCGATGTTCGCCACGACAAGGTCCACGCAGAGGACTGTGCGCAGTGCTCCACGAAGACCGGTCGCATCGATCGCCTTGCCACGGAGCTTGAACTGTCCGGACCGTTGACCGATGAGCAACTCGACCGGCTGCTCGAGATCGCTCACCGTTGCCCGGTTCATCGAACGCTCACCGGCGAGATCGATATCCCGGTGAGCCGGCGATAGTTGTCGCGATTGACCTGGCGACGGCGCCTAGTCGTCGGCGCCGAGCAGGCTCCATTCGTAGCTGACGAAGCGTTCGAGATCAACGGTCGCTCCGCCGTCTTCGTAGAGGCAGCGTGCGGGAACGTTGTCGGTCTCTGTTCCTACCCACGCCTCATGGCACCCTCGTCGCTTCCCTTCATCCAAGGCGCCCGCCAGGACTCGCCTGCCAGTGCCCTGCCGCTGATGCGTCGGCGCCACCCCGACCTCGTTGATCCACAACGCCGGCGGCTTGTCAGGATAGAAGTACTCGACCGCTGACACCATGCCCACGACCAGCTCATTCGCCAGTGCTACGACGAGGATATGGCGGCGGTCGCCAAGGAAGCGCACCGCTTGCTCGGCAAGAATCGGGCGATCGAAGACGTCTTCTGCCACGGCGGAAAGAACGTCCTCGTCGCCTGAACCAAGCACCCGGATTCTGATGGACTCGCTCATGTCTGCCCCCCTTTCGTGCGTCATGCGATTCAGTACGCCAATCCGTTCTATTCTCGTTCTATCGTTGGCAACCATCGGTGCCACGGACGCACACAGTCAAGAGCGCATCGCCGCCGAGCCGATGAGCTACCGAGGCGGCGCCTGGCTGGAGCGGGTTGGACGGCCGGACGAAGAGCGCCCGCATACAACACCCGCCGCTGCGGGACTGGTATCGCGCCTGCTGCTAGGCCGAAGTCAGGCCGTTGGCCTGATCCACCGCATCTTGCGGCGTGAGCGCATACCCATCGGCGCCGAACACGTTCCATGCCTCTGGAGCATCAGTGAAGCCGGGGCCACCCACGATCACCTTTACATCGGAGCGCTCGCTCGACCTGAGCGCCGAGATCGTCAGCGCCACGCGGTTGAGCTGGGTCACGATCGACGCGGACAGCGCCACGACATCGGCGTTGTGACTGACCACCGCTTCGGCAACCGCGTCGGCGGGCGTGTCAGCACCAAGGAAAACCGTGCGCCAACCGCGGGTTCGGAAGAAGTCAGCCACGAAGCGGGCGCCAAGATCGTGCGCGTTGGTCTCGACTGCGGCCACAATGATGGTCTTCCCGGTCGGGTCCTGTTTCTCCATCTGCCGGGCAAGTAGAGCACTCGCTCGCGCCGTGGTCTGGGTAACGACGTGCTCATCAGCAACCGACGCCTCATCGAGGAACCACATCCGGCCGATCTCGCGCTGCGCCGGAATCAGGATCTCGACGTAGGCGCGTTCCGGGCCACGCTCCGCCGCGATCTCTTCGACGAACTCCATCGCGTCGTCCTGCCGCCCCTCAAGAGCCAGCGACATGTACTTCAAGACCGGACGGTGTTCATCATTGTCCGGGTCGAGCGCCGACCGGATCGGGGCCGCCCCCGCCCCCAGGGCATCTCGGGCCGCGCCGAAGTAAGGCTCCAATATCTCGGCTGGCTTAGCCGGCAGACTGTCTCTGAGGATCTCCTCAAGCGCATCAAGAGCCACCGCCAGATCGTCCGGTCTGAGGCCGCGCACCTGAAAGGCGTGCGCGTTCCACCGCGTCTGCGCCCCAAACACCGTGGGAGCCTGTGCATCCAACGCCGCTGCCAGTTCGCGCAGTCTTTGAATCTGATTGTCCTGCCAGCGTCCGTGCGCGCCCGGAGCGAAACGCTCCTCCAGGGCAGCGTCACGCTCGAGCATCAAACTGGCGGCGTGGCCCGCGAAGTTGGTCTCGCCTTGCCGGATCAGGGCCGAGTAGAACGCTTCGTTCACGGCGCCACCACGCTGGCGACCAGGTTGATGCGCTCGCGCGATGACACCATTACGCCACCCGGGCGCTCAACCGTGACGGCGAACAGAGTCGCGTCTGTGACTGGCAATGTCGGCAGGATGGGCACGACGACTTCTCCGTTCTCCAAAATGTCGAAAACGCCACCATCCACAGGGTAGCGCTCGTCCCGTGCCGAGTCGAAGATCCAGAGTTGATATTGGAACTCGTTCGCATCATTGGGCACGAGACCGGCGAAGCGCATGAAGCCGCGCTGCTCCGCCGCGCTCCAGACAACGTCGCCCGTCGCTGCCGACGCAGTCGGGTCGTCCGTCGCAGTCCACTCGATCGTGACCACGTCGGTACCGGCAACGAGCAGGGCCTCCCGGGCATCGAAAGGAGATAGCTCAGCAGCGGCCGGGGTCGGTCCGTTCAACTCGCTGCTGGTATCAGGAGAGACAGCTCCGCGAAAGGCCGGGAACCATCCCAGCGCCGCAACGAGCAGCGCCATCGCCGCCACCGCCCAGGCAGGTGCGGACCCCCGCCGTTCGGGGAACGCGACGAGGTTGTGGTTCCGTTCGACGCCTTCATCTACCGACTGCTGTGGTTCACCCGCCGGCTCCGGCTGTCGTTCGCACCACTCGTCGCCGGCAATTCTCAACTGCCGTTGGAGCGTCTCTGGCATCTGCGAGGTGCCCCGATCGAGGGCGAGCATCAACGCCGCAGCGGCCCGATCGAAGCCGTCATGCTCCGCAGATGGCTCCGCGGCAAGCAGGGACTCAAGACGTTCCGACTCCGACGCACTCAAGCCGCAGGCAGCACGGAGGGCCAGCAGCGTATCGAGTTCCGAGTGCAGGTGAGCGTTCATGCCTCACCTCCTGTCGACTGCTCGGTCTCGAGTCTTTGCCGCACGTACGCAAGGCCACGCGTGATGTGCGACTTCACGGTGCCCAATGGCATCTCGAGAGTGTTCGAGATCTCCTGGTGCGTTAGCCCCTTGTAGACGGAGAGTTCGAGAACTCGTCGCCGTTCGGGCGGAAGCTCCGCGAAGCTCTCTGCGGCGAGGCGCGCCTCGGCCCCGCGCTCGATGCTGATGTGCTCGTCGGATGGAGGCTCAGGCCCCTCGTCGTCGATCGTGTCCAGGTCTAGCCGGCGGCCCCTGCGCCGTAGTCGATCAATCACGCGACGTCGCGCCACCATGGCCACAAAAGACTGTTCGGACGACTTCGAGCCATCAAAACGACCCGCCGACTTCCACAGTTCGATGAACACCTCTTGTACGGCGTCCTCGGTCTCGGCGGCGTTCCCCAGATATCGCCTTGCAAGCGACCAGACGAGCCCTCCGTACTGCTGCAGGCATGCCTGCACAGCGGCGGGGTCTCCGTTCGCGATACGCGTAAGCAGCGACTCTGTTGACACGTCGTCCACTCGGGGTTGCACGTCGGCTGGCCGCGGCATGGTAACCGGCCGTGACGCTGGCGTAGTTCCAACGCCCAGTGCCGTCACGGAGTCGAGGTTGCCTGCCGATCGCTTCACGCGGAACTCCTCGAATTGCTCGATTCGCCGGAAACCATGCCTTTCACCGAGTATTCGTAGCCCCCGCGTGCCCGGATGCACGCTAATTCGGCGCTTGGCGCCACGCTACACTTGCGCCAATGGATACCGCCGAGATCACCGTGAGTGAACCGTTGTCCGGTTCGCACGAACTGAAGTTCGAGCTGAAAGCGCAACGCGCCGCTCCTGCGCGCGCGTTCCTCGACGCAACCTTTCGGCCCGATCCGGACTTCCCGGCCGGGCACGTTTCGACGATTTACTTCGACACCCCCAACTTGCGGTTCCTGCGCGAGAAGGCCAACTCCGATCACCTCAAGTCAAAGGCACGCCTGCGCTGGTATGACGACGCCGCCAGCGGGCCGCTTTTCGCCGAGATCAAGAAGAAGGCAGGCGGGCGGAGGCTCAAGCAGCGAGCCCGCGTAATCGCACGTGCTGCCGACCTCGTCTCGGCGCCGCTCGAATCCGGTGCCTACCGTAGTGTCATCGAGGAACTGGTGGCGCTGGCCGCGATCCCGACCGGCGTGAGCCCGATATTGCAAATCAACTACGGCCGCAGACGCTACGTAGACACCACCACCGGCTCGCGGATCTCCCTCGACACACAGATCCGGGTCACCAGGATCAACACGCGCCTGCTGTCACGATTCGACCCGCTCCCGCTCCGGTCCGCGGTACTCGAGGTGAAGGGCCCCGAGGCGGAACCGTTGCGCCGGCTGGGCCCGCTCGTTTCGTTCGGGTGCCACCGAGCAGCGTTTTCGAAGTATCTTCGCTGCTACGAGAAAGCTTGCGCATGAACACGGCCGGTAGACGCCGGCAAAAGTAGACACCCCCTGTAGCGATCCCCAGTCGCCGAAAAATGATCGAACAACTCTGGGACGGCCTGCAGGGCTTCGGCTCCGGGGACATGGCCAGTCTTGGGCGAGGTGCGCTCTTGCTCGGGCTTGGCGTCTCCCTCGCCGCATCGCTGTTCGTTGCGTATCTGTACCAGGTGTTCTACCGCGCCCGCGCAACGGGCTCACAGGTGCATCACGCGTTTCCCCTGATGGGGCTCGCCATCACCGCGATTTTCATCAGCGTGCAGTTTTCGCTACCGCTGTCGCTCGGCCTACTCGGCGCCTTGTCGATTGTGCGATTCAGGACACCGATCAAAGAACCCGAGGAGATCGGCTTCATCCTGCTCGTCATCGCGACATCGTTAACGGCGGCCACGTTCAACCTGGGCTTCCTGGCGCTGTTGCTCGGCGTAGCCGTGGCAGCACTTCTCGTCATGCGGATGGACCCGAGCTTCCTCTCGCGGCGCAAGGCCGACGGCATGTTCATGGCGACTCTGCCGGCGGGCGCCGATCCGGACGCGCTGGACAAGGTCGTGGGCGCTCTGAAGGCTGCCGCCGGGCACGGAACCATCGACAGCATTACCGAGAGCGAGGACGAAGTTGCCGTGGCATTTCGAATCGCCCGAATGAAGGCCAACGACACGCCTGAACTGATCCGGAGCGTGAAGGAGGCCGCCCCCGGGGTCCGCACCAGTGTCTTCTTCTACCGTGCCGGCGACGTCTAGCGGCGACGATGTGGACGCGGCGTAACGACAGCAAGGGCAGTCCGGTTGCCATGTGTGCCGGCCTGGCGGCGCTCACGGCCGTCTTGTTTTGGTTTGATAGCCGCCCCATCGCAGCCAACGCCCGCGAGCAACTGCAGGTTCGGACCGCGCCCACTCAAGCGTTCGGGTCTGGCGCCACGGTGAGTGCTCTGCGCCAGCTCGGCCGGATTCATCCTCACCCGTTTGATCTCTCCGTTGACGTGAATTCGCTGGCAGCGGCTGGCCCCGATGGGAGGCGTCAGGTCGAGGCCTACGCCCTGGACCCGGAGGTGCCGGCAGAGCTGCCGAGCAGTGCGTCGCTGCCTGCCGACGTGTGGACCAACGCAGAAGTTGATGTTCTATCGCTCACGCTGCGCGACCGAGCAGCCGCCGCCCTCCTCGCCGAACCGGATCAACGCGGACTGGCATCTGAGCGCCCTGGCTACGTGACCCTGGTTCGCGGTGGCCGGATAGCCTTCGCGACCGGCGTCGGCGTTCGGATTCACGGAGGCACGAGCCGAGTACGCTCCGAAAACAAGAGCTTCCGGATCTACTTCCGGGAAATCTACGGAGAAGATGGGATGCCCGCGGAGTTGGTGTTCGACGACGGGCCCCGCGATCCTCTCCGCGAGATCATCGCCCACAACGATGTGCGCACCGATCCGACCGGACAGGCCTACCGCTTCGTCAACGCCATGGCATACGCCGTCGCCGAACGCCTCGGGAGTCTCGTGCCGCGACTCCGCCCCGTCCGTTTCTTCCTGAACGGTGAATTCAAAGGTGTCTATTTCGTCACCGAGCGCCTCGGGCCCGACTACCTTGCGGCCCGTTTCAGCCACGCCAACTTCACGGCCGCCAGAACTCGCCGCGACAACTTCTCAGGATGGTTCGAGGGCGGCGATCGCGATGCCTACGACGCGTTCGTCGGCCAATACGTCACGGATCGGAGTCAGCCCGATTGCACGCTTAACGCGCGCCGGGCGGAGCGAGATGTCGATCTGGACAACCTGACAAACTGGTTCGTGGGCGTGCTCTTCAACGGAACCACTGACTGGTATCAAGGGTTGATCGCGCGCGACGAGGCGGCGGAAGGGCCGTGGTTCTGGGTGAACTGGGATCTCGACCACAGCTTCACCACGCGCCGGATCGGCGGCAGCACTCCGTGGGCCCGCGACATGTTCCGGCTCGTCCTCAACCGCGGTATCCGGCCGCGTTCGGTAATCCTGTCGCGCCTGATCAACGGCGATCCGGAATACCGTGAGCGGCTCGCCCGGCGCCTGGTTGATGCGCTCAACCACGAACTCACGGAAGAGTTCCTACGGGATCTCGTCGGGCAATACCGTCGCATCGCTGACACCTACGGAATCGAGGATCAGGTCTTTCTCGATCGAATCGAGACCTTCTTCGAGCACCGCCCGGACGTAATCTTGCGGCAGGCCGCCGAGCATCTGGGCTACGGAGCGCCAGCATCGGTCGTCGTCAAAATGAGCGACGGTGGCGCCGGGACCGTCGACGGACACGCGTTCGTCGAGCGCGCCGAACTCCGCTACCTGCGGGGCATGCAACTGGAGATCCGTGTCCCAAGAGCGGCGGGTCGCAGACTGTCCGCGTGGCGCATCGACGGTCGCGAGCAGGCCGCGAGCGGCGCGCGGCTCACTGTCACTGTGGAAGCAGACACGACGATCGAGGCGATCCTGGAAGGACGTGACGCGGCGCGGAGATAGCTCAGCGACTAGCCGTGTCTATCGTGGCTTTCCTCATAGCGCCGTCGCTCATGGGTTCGATCGCTCGCAAGGGAACGATCTCGGGCCTTGGCGGATCGCATCGCCTTCCCGTGGCTCGCCGAGGAATGCACGGACGGCGTCGACAACTGTCGTTCGAGCTTTGTCGAACCGCACTCAGGACACTCGGCCGGAGTCCCGGGCATCACCAGTGCCTCGAAGTCATGGCCACACGCGCAGACATAGTCATGGATCGGCATGCGGTGAGCCTAGATTGGTCGTACTACAGTGTCCAACGGTGTTGGCAGTCGGCGTGACGAGGTCGACTCATTCAAACTACGATCTGGGCTGGAACGCCGTCCCCACCAGGAGACCACCGCGATGACGCTGCGAATCAACGACGAAGCTCCCGACTTCAGCGCCGAAACCACTGCCGGACCGATCAGCTTCCATGAGTGGATCGGCGACGGATGGGCCCTGCTCTTCTCGCACCCCAAGGACTTCACTCCGGTCTGCACCACAGAACTCGGCGCGGTTGCCGGGCTTCAGGATGAGTTTGCCCAGCGCAACTGCAAGATCATCGGCGTCAGCGTCGACGGTGTAAGCGATCATGTCGCGTGGAAAGACGACATCGCCAAGTGCACTGGGCACAGTGTCGGCTATCCGCTGATCGGCGACCCGAACCTCGAGGTGGTCAAGGCATACGACATGCTCCCGGCTGATTCGGGCGACAGCTCGGAAGGCCGCACCCCCATGGACAACGCCACGGCACGTTCGGTCTTCATCATCGGCCCGGACAAGAAGATCAAGGCGACGCTCACCTACCCGATGAGCACCGGCCGTAACTTCGCCGAGATCCTCCGTCTCATCGATTCGTGTCAGCTCACTGCGTATCAGCAGGTCGCGACGCCCGCCAACTGGCAGCAGGGCGAAGACGTGATAATCGCTCCTGCGGTCTCCGACGACGCGGCTCGAGAGAAGTATCCGGATGGCTGGCAGCAGCCCTTGCCCTATATTCGCATCGTCCCGCAGCCCAAGTAGCTCCTAGACATCGGCACCTAGTCTCTGCGGGCGCGACCACCTGATGTCGCGCCCGCGGTGCGTTTGGCTCCAGGGCGCCTCCCGGCAAGGGCGACTTGCATCCGAACTATTCGCAGTTCTACTATTCCCGAATAGCGAATAGTCATCCCCAGATCGACTCTCTGCGATGGTTGCCTCGGAACAAAGCCAAGCGCCGCTTGGGCCGCATCTTTTTGAAATCCTCCTCGTTCTCGCGGACGGCAGCGCCCACGGCTATGGCATCGTGGGGGCGATTCGCGAGCGCACTGGCTCGCGTGTGGTTCTCTCCACAAGCACGCTCTACCGCGGCATCGAGCGCTTGCTGGCTCGCGGACTCATCGCCGAAGCCGATGGCAACGCCGAAGACTCCTCGGGCGGCCCGCCGCGCAAGTACTACCGCCTCACGTCCATCGGCCGGAGCGCTGCTGAACAGGAGGCCCGTCGGCTCCGTGAGGTCGCGGCGGCAGCGGAGGCGCGATTCCTCGCGCCGAGGTCGTCCCGATGAGCCGCGGCACGAGCGGCGTGCTTGAATGTATCCACGGCAGTGCCATTCGGGTGCTCGCGCCGAATCTGTGGCGGCGGCGCGAGGCGGATCTTCAGGCAACGTTGGCCGACCTTCATGCGGAGGCTCGCTCCAAAGGCGGGCTAGCTGCTGCGATCACGCTCGTGATGCGGGAATGTCGCGTCCTCGTCACTGAGCTCCTGCGTGCCTGCCGACAGGCCATCATCGGGGGGCTCGGTTCGGACCTGCGCTACGCCATCCGCGTACTGCTGCAGCGCCCCGGCGCCACTGCCGTCATGGTGCTGACCATGGCTCTCGGCATCGCTGTCAACGTGACGGTGTTCCGCGCGGTGCAGCAGGCCATTCTGCAGCCGTTGCCATTCGACGAACCCGAACGTATCGCGATCCTCTGGGACTACGACCTCGAGCGCGGCCGCAACGCAGTCGGAATCTCGACGGCGCTGGCGTTCGACACCTACCGCAACGGCGGTGGAGCGCTCGCCGAGTTCGCGGCCAGCCGCAACGGCACGCTGACGCTGACCGGGCTCGAACGTCCGCTTTCTCCCCTGAAAACCTTCATGACGCCGAGCCTACATGCGCTTTTCGGGGTCGCGCCCATCCTTGGCCGCACTTTCACCTCCGAGGACGCAGCTCTGGGTGCCGCGCCGGTGGCTATGTTGAGCCACGAACTCTGGCAGCAACTTGGTGGCGACCCGTCGATCGTCGGGCAGCCTCTGGAACTGGACGGCGCTGACTCGACAATCGTCGGGGTCATGCCTGCGGGCTTCCGATTTCCGCTCGGCAACAACCCTCCTCTGCTCTGGGCCCCGCTCCAGGTCGAGGACTGGTCCGAACGGAACACGCGCAACCTGTTCGTCTTCGCTCGGCTGAACGAACACATCAGCTATGAGCAGTTCGGTAGCGCGATGGACGAGCTCGGGGCGAGCCTGGCCGCGACCTACCCGGACTCGTTCGGCGGTCGCGGCGTGCGCGTCGATGCGCTCCAGGACCGAGCCTTCGGGCCCGCGCGGGTACCTCTCCTTGTACTGATGGGAGCGGTGGGCTTCGTCCTACTCATCGCGTGCGTCAACATCGCCAACATGCAGCTGGCACGAGCCCTCGGACGAACCCGCGAGCTGGGATTGCGAATCGCCATTGGTGCGAGCCAGACGCGGATCGTTCGACAGCTCATGGTCGAGGCACTCCTGGTGGCAACCGCCGGAGGTGGACTCGGTCTGCTTGCCGTGCTTTGGACAGGTCCTTTCGTGGACCGGTTCATGCCGCCCTGGGCGAGCAATGAGTTCTATTCCACCGGATTGGCCAACACGCAGGTAGTGATCTTCACCGCGTTCGCGACCATTGGCACCGCCCTGATCTTTGGACTGGCCCCGGCGCTTGCAGTCGCGCGCGGAGCGCGCAATGACGCGACGATGCGAACGAGCACCGAAGGCCGGACCGGCCGGCGACTCCGACGCGGCCTCACGATCGCAGAGGTGGCCATCTCGCTCGTACTCCTTGCGGGTACCGGCTTGATGGTCCGGAGCCTGGTCTCGCTGAGAGCCCTGGACCCCGGGATCACGACCGAGCGCCTCACGGTGATGCGCACCGGAGTGCGCGGCGACGAGTATTCGGTTCCGGAGCGCCGCGCCGCGCACTATCGGGACGTTGTCGCGCGCCTCAACGAATTGCCGGGCGTTGAGTCCGCCACTGCAGGTGATCGACTTCCACCCACGGGACTCGGCGCGAGCGTAGCGTTCACCGTGTCGAATGGTGCCGCAGTGGATCATGGGCACGAGCCGCGGATCGGGATTCGCTCAGTGACTCCCGGCTATTTTGCCACGCTGAAGATCGAGGTCATCTCTGGTATTCCATTCGGGCACGAAACCGATCTGGCCGGTGAACCGGTGGCCGTGATCAACGAGACCGCCAGGCGACGCTTCTGGCCTGAAGCCGACCCCGTGGGTTCCACGATCACGCTGCTGGACGACGCCACACCGCGGAGGATCGTTGCCGTCGTCGGGGACGTGCGCACGTGGGGAGTACCGCCCGAAACTCCGCCGATGCTGTTCCTGCCCCATGAACAACGGGCCGCCGCAACGATGACTCTGGCCGTCCGCACGGAGCCGGGCGCGGCCGTGTCGGTGGAGGCCATGCAGAAGATCATTCTTGATGCAGAGCCTCGCTCCCCGATCTACAACGTCACGACGATGGACCAGCGAATAGAGGACGCCAACCGGAGCGTGACCGGCATCGCCGAGCTACTCGGCTGGTTCGCGATGCTGGCGCTGGCCCTGGTCACGATCGGCATCTACGCGATCATGTCGCAGACGGTGCGTGAGCGGTTCCGCGAGTTCGGGATCCGGATGGCGCTCGGCGCCCCGGCCAAGAGCATGCTCCGGCTGGTGGTGCGCGACGCACTCCGCATCGCCGCATGGGGCAGTGCCGTCGGACTCGTGGGCGCGCTGACCTTGGGGCGCGTACTGACCGGCCTGCTATACGACGTCGCGCCTCATGATCCCGTCACCATGGGCGCAGTACTCCTCGGGATGGCAGCCGTCGTCGTGACCGCGAGTGCGGTCCCAGGCCTTCGAGCGGCCCGCACCAACCCTGCCGACACGCTGCGCCAGGACTAGTCCCCGCGGGGGCTAGCACGCAACCCCCCGCGCGCTAGTCCTTGCGGGGCACGCGTTGGTCCGCCATGGCGGCGTGATAGACGAAGGCCGCCATCACTACAGCGTTGTGCTTCAGATCGTCAATCGGCAACGTGTCGTAGAAGTCCATGTTCGTGTGGCCGCCAGTTCCCCCGGCACGATCCTGTAGGAACTGAAATCCAGGCAGCCCGGCGCCGTCGAATGGCACGTGATCGGTACTCCCCACGCCGCGAATCGACACTGTCGTCACGCCAAGATCACGAAATGGTGCGATCCAAGCCTCGAACATCGGCCGAGCAGCCTCGTTGCCTTGCAGGTAGATACCGCGGTACTTGCCAGGGCCGTAGTCCTGATTGAAGTACGCCGAGAACTTCTCGTAGGCCGGCGTGGTGCCACTTGCCGGATCGCCGAAGTGACGGTTCACGTATGCGCGCGACCCGAAGATGCCTTGCTCTTCGCCGGACCAGAGCGCGACCCTGATCGTGCGTCGCGGCTGCGCGCCGAGCGCGGTCAGAATTCTGGCTGCCTCAAGCATCACCGCAACGCCCGAGGTGTTGTCACTCGCGTTGGGGCTCGCGTGCCAGGTGTCGAAGTGGGCGCCGAGCATCACCACTTCGTCGGCCAGGTCAGTGCCAGGGATCTCGCCAAGCACGTTGGCCGCCTGCTGCACTTCATTGCCGATCGTGTTCCGAACCTCGACCTCGACCCGCACATCAATCCCGCGCGACACGATGCGGTGCATGCGGTTGTAGTGCTCAGGCGTGATGGCCACGATCGGAAGAGAGTCGAGGCTCTCCTGACGCGCCCACCGGTCGACCTTGGTGCCCGGGCGGCCGAACCCGCGCACGGCGCCCGGCCAACCACTACGCGACTCCAACAACACCGGAACCCCCTCGGACTTGAAGAACGCCATCCGTTCGCCGTCATCGAGGTCATCGGGCCCTGGCTCTGGGCGCGTGCGTGGTGTAGCGGGAGGCGCCGGCATCGCCAGCTCGCGCAACTCCTCGTTGGTGCGGGATGGCGACCCGCGATTGATTCTGTCGAGGTCAATCACGGCAGGAGGTGTCCAGAGCACTGCCTTGCCGGCAAGACGCCCCCGCCACCGCTCCAGCTCGGCCAGCGAACGCGAATCCACCACCACAGCGTCCAGTTGCAGTGCCCCATCGGTGCCCGGCGTGTGGCTCAGTGGGTAGCCGACCATCGGTTGGTAGTCGGGTTCCAGCAAGTGCAACGACACGTAGTCGTTGCTCCATGCGATTCCGTAGTCCATGAACGGCTCGATTTCGATGTTCGTCAAGCCGATGCGCTCCATCTCCCCGATCGCCCACCGCTGCGCCCGCCGCATGCCCGGCGACACCGTCAGGCGCGCGCCCAGCACGTCCGTCATATACGACAGCGTGTCGGGCAGCTCCGACCGTTCGAAGCCCTCGTCGCGAATGCGCGAGACCATCTCGAGGTCTGCCTCATACGTCTGCGGGGTTGCGACCGCCCCACTCGGCAGCAGGACGAGGATGAGCAACAACGCGGGAAATCGACGGAGATTCGACATCTGGACCTTCCACTTCAAGGCATTCGAGCCGGTTGGCGCGCTCTGGCAACAGCCACGGCGCGCGCCTATGCTACAGCCCGCAATGCAGGAGAGGCCAAGCGGTGAAGCTGCTGTCGCTCTCCCCAAACCACTCACCCAGGCCCGGAGGCAAGATGACCGGCTCGAGAATCTTCATTGCTCTAGTGGCCTGCAGCGTCGTTGGCTGCGCGGCGCCTCCCGAGCCTGCCGACATGATCCTCACCAATGGAAGGATCTACACGCTCGACTGGGACGATCCGGACCTGGAAGGCGTGCCCGCGCCCAACGCGCCCTTCAGCGACTCATGGCAGCCTGACGCGGAAGCCATCGCGGTGAGCGGCGGAATGGTGGTCGCGGCAGGCACCTCGGATGAAATCGAGCGCTGGCGCGACGACTCCACCGAGGTAGTGGATCTGCAGGGTGCAACGGCCATTCCCGGGCTGGTCGAGTCGCACTCACACGCGGCCGGACTCGGGCGGAACTTGCGACGTCTCGACCTGCGCGGAGTGATCGGCGAAGAAGACGCGGTCGAACTCATCGTCGCGAAGGCCGCCGAGACCCCTCCCGGCGAGTGGATTCTGGGTTGGGGCTTCGACGAAGGCGAATGGGCCACGCATGGGTACCCGGACAACGATCTGCTCTCGCGCCAGGTGCCCGATCACCCCGTCGTGCTTTCCGGTCTGCACGGCTTTGCCACCTGGGCCAACCAACGTGCACTCGATGAGGCCGGCATCGACGCGGACACGCCAACGCCCTCAGGCGGCACCGTGAGTCGCGACTCCGCCGGCAATCCAACCGGGATTTTCCTGAACCGCGCCTCCGGAATGCTCGGCGCCGCGATCCCGGATGCCGGCGCCGCCCAGTTGGAGGAGGACCTTCGCCTGGGACTCGAGGAACTCGCCCGGTCGGGCTACGTCCGGGTGCACGAAGCTGGAGTCGGGTCATCGCTCCTGGCGGCGATGGAGTCGCTGGATGCACGCGGCGCTCTGCCCACGCGCGTTTTCGCCATGCTCTCGGCGCGCGACGAACCTCTTTCGCGCCGCTTCATCGAGAGCGGTCCAGTGGCTGAAGCCGCTGGGTCGCGACTCGCGGTGCAATCGGTGAAGGCGTACTACGACGCTGCGCTCGGCTCTCGCGGAGCGCGGATGATCGAAGACTATTCCGACATGCCTGGCCACCGCGGCACGAGTGGCAACGACTACGGTTTCGATCAGGCCCTGGTGGCGGAGTTGATGGCAGCCGGTTTCCAGGTAGGAATTCACGCCATCGGCGATGCAGGCAACCGCGAGACTCTCGATTTCATCGCCGGGGTGTATGAGGAGGCCGAGGGAACCGAGGCGCGGCGTCATCGCATCGAACACGCGCAGGTGATCCACCCGGATGACCTTACCCGTCTCGCCGAGCTCGGCATCACGGCCTCGATGCAACCGCCGCACGCCGTGGAGGACAAGACCTGGGCCGAGGAACGAGTAGGACCGGATCGTATCCGTGGCGCATACGCATGGCGCTCGCTACGCCGGGCCGGCACGAGCGTCATCTTCAGCTCCGACCTCGCCGGCTCCGACCACAGCATCTTCTATGGATTGCATGCCGCCGTCACCCGTCGCGACAAGCAGGCCGAGCCGATGGCGGGCTGGTATCCGTAGGAGAGGTTCACGCCAGAGGAGGCGATCCGGGCCTACACCTCCTGGCCTGCCTGGGCCGGATTCGACGAACGCGATGCGGGCAAGCTGGCGCCAGGCTACCGGGCCGATGTGACCGTCATCGATGTCGATCCCTTCGCGCTCCCGATCGATCGCTACGCAGAGATTCTTGACGGGCGCGTGCTGCTGACGATGATCGGCGGCCGCGTGGAGCACCGAGCCACCGAGCTCCCATGAGGGGGCAGCAGAGGTTGCAATCACGGGCTACGATGATCCCGACTCCCCGATTGATGGCGCGATCAGATTCCGCGCAACGAGGCCTCTACAGTGGAGAGTTCCGTGACGTCGACTGCGGCTGATCCCAAGGCAGAGCCGGACTGGCAACACCTCACCGCCAAGTTTCTGCGCCCGGACCCGCTGAAGAGCTCCTGGCAGATGATCAACTCGCTGCTGCCCTATGCCGGCATGTGGGTGTTGATGTACTGGAGTCTCGACTATTCCTACTGGTTGACGCTTGCGCTCTCTATCCCGGCAGGCGGTCTCCTCGTGCGGATCTTCATCATCTTCCACGACTGCACGCACGGCGCGTTCTTTCAGTCGAAGCGCGCGAATGGACTGGTCGGCTACGTGACCGGCGTGTTGACTCTCACGCCTTTCGACCAGTGGCGTCGTGAGCACGCGATGCATCACGCCACATCCGGAGATCTTGATCGCCGGCACGTTGGTGGCGAGATCTGGACGATGACCGTCAAGGAATACCTCGCTGCTCCCAAGCGCACTCGATTCGCCTACCGCGTGTATCGCAACCCGATCGTGATGTTCCTGATCGGTCCGATCTACATCTTCGCGATTTCGCACCGGTTCGGACAGGGCAGCGCGCGCGGCCGCGAGAACTGGAACGTGCGATACACCAACTTGGGTATCGCAGGCCTGATCGCCCTGATGGTGTGGCTCATCGGCTGGGTCGCCTTCCTGAAGATCTACCTGCCCATTTTCATCATCAGCGGGGCGGGCGGTGTTTGGTTGTTCTACGTCCAACACCAGTTCGAAGAGGTGTACTGGGAGCGTCACGAACAGTGGCGATACTTCCCGGCGGCCATGCACGGCAGTTCGTTCTACCGTCTGCCCAGGGTGCTGCAGTGGTTCACCGGCAACATCGGATATCACCACATCCACCATCTGAGCCCGCGCATTCCGAACTACATGCTGCAGCGCTGCCACGAGGCGAACCCGGACCTTTGCGACGGCGTTCCCGCGATCGATCTTCGCACCAGCCTCAAGTCGGCCGGCTATCGGCTGTGGGATGAAAAGAGCCGCAAGATGATCGGGTTCGGTGCCCTACGCCACTATCGTCGCGCGGAGAACGCTGGCTAGAGATCCGGCGCGGCGAACTCCGTGAGTTGAAGCCGGTCGCCGTCTACCCAGAATGCCGCTCCGTAGATGACGAGCTCCCCGCGAGCATCCACGTGCACGCCTCCGGCGGCGTCCAGATTGCAGTAACCGTCTTCGCAAACCAAGTGGTGGTTCGCGATCTTGGTAATTCTCGGCACGGCCAGCTCGCGCGCAGGATCGGCGCCAAGCACCACTTCGTACAGATCCGCGTAGTCCCGGCCCGGTAGGACCTCCATGCTGGGCGCCGTGTTGTGCAGCCCGATTAGAAACAGCCTGCCGTCGGCCTGACGCACGAGGCTGATGTTCTGAAAGTCGGCGAAGTTCTCGTCCTGCCCTTCACGGGCCTCGACAGCATCCGCAGTCCAGGTCACCGGCTCGCCGAAGCCGTCACCCAGCGCGGCCGAGTGCGAACGGTAGAAGTCCAGGCGGCGTCCAAGCCCATCCCGCGCACTGAGCACCGCGACCAGATAGTGCTGGTCGGCCAGAACGGTCATAGCTACGGCGTATGCCTTCCGGCCGGGGCGTTCAATGCTCACCGCCAGAGGCCGTGGCGTGAGTGGATCGGTGATGTCGAGGAAACTCACGCGGCCGCGAATCGGGTCGGCCCCGTAGAGCGGTACGGCAAGCACGTGTCCATGCACAGCCAATCCCCCGGCGTGCCACAGGATGCTGTCCAGATCCACTCGATTGAGTACGACGTCGGTGGCGGGCGGGCGCCGCGCGGCGCCGAGATTCGAGCCCAGAGGGCCACCGGTGTCGATCTCGCCCACGCCGGCGATGAATAGGCTCGATCGCTTCTGCCGCGCGTCGCTCCCCGACAGCACCAGCACGTTGCCAGATCCAGCCCGGACAACGCTCTGGAAGTGATTGCGAAACCCAAGACGGTTGTCGAGACGGGTCGTGTAGGCGGGGCTTGGGATCGCTTCGGCGGTCCAGACCGCCAGAGGCACGCCGGTGCGCGGCAACCGTGCGAACGCGGCCTCCACGTCAACGACCACCGCAGCAGATCGTTCACTCGATTGGGCCAACGTCTCAACGCTGTGCTGCATCAGGCAGGCCACGGCCGTAGCCGCCAGAAATCGAGACCCTGTTCGCGGGTAGAACATCTGCCGAGTGAAACTCGCCACGGTGCTCGCTGCAACCAGGCTTGGACCGTTCGGGAAACCCAACGGCCCCTAGCGGATGCTCCGCGATTTATGCGCGATAATGGCGAGGCCCCAGCGCATGCGGGCATCGTGCGAAATTCAACACAGAGGACCTCATGCACAGATCCACCGGTTCAGCACCAGGTTCTCCTGGGCTGATCGTTGTCCTGCTGGCGCTCATCGCGGCGGCAACATTCCCACTGGCAGCGAACGGCCAGACGAATGAGCCGAAAGACACCTACGGCCGGCACGACTCGTTCGGCCGGATCACGCCGTACGTATGGTTCTCGAACATCAACGGCCGCGCCGGAATCGATGACACGATCATCCACGTCGGCGACGACCGGCTGAATACGAATTTCGCGATCCAGGCGGAGTACGGGAAAGGGCGCTGGCGGGTTGTCTTCGAAGCTTCACGCGGCAAGGTCGCCAACACCGCGATCAAGGGCGTCGATCCCACGAGCACCGGCGGGCATTGTTGTGGCCCCGATCAGGTCGCACGCGTCGACGGCCCCTACGAGCTGGCGATCACCAGCGCGGAACTCCTCGCGTCGATCCAGGTCGGCCCTTTCTGGACTCACCGCGGCATCGAGGTGCAGGGTGGCTTTCGTTACACGGACCACAATCTCAATCTGGCCCTGACGGATCCTGTCCTGGTGGGCACCTTCAGCGAAAGCTGGATCGAACCGGTGGTGGGCCTGCGCTACTACACCGCGGTGGGCAGCAAAGTCTGGTTCACGATGCGCACCAACATTGGTGGTTTCGGCATGGGGCCCGAGTTCACCTGGCTGCTCGACGGCGAGGTCGGGTATCGAGTCGGCCGCGACCTCGACGTCTCGCTCCGATACAAGTATCTCGAAACGGACTACAAGAACTCCTCGATGGGGCTCGATCAGTACGACTGGCAACTCGGACAGAGCCAGGGATGGCTCATGGGAGTTAGCTACAAATGGTAGTTACCACAGTTGGTCTCTGGGCTCGCCGTTTCGTCTTGGCCGCGGCCGTGCTCGTGGTGAGCAGCCCGGCGTTGGCGCAGGCACGCGTCGGCTTCACTGTAGGGCCGGCGCTCTCCAAGGTCTCCGGCGAAGGAATCAGTTCATCGGACGCTCAGTGGGGCATCATGCTCGGCCTCAACCTCGAATACGAGATAGCCCGCGACTGGCAGATCGATCTCGAGTTCGGGCTGTCGCAGAAGGGTGGCGACAAGGTCGTCACCCCTGACGGCGTTTTCGACTATCGCTTCGACTACATCGAGATTCCTCTCACAGTGAGTCGGTTGTTCTGGCTCAACGACGGTCCCTGGGCGGTCTCGCCCTTCGCGGGCCTGTCGATCGGCCTCAAATCCAAATGCGCGATCCGACCGGCTGGCGACCGTGACGTCGAGTTCGAGGAATGCACGGTGAGCACACCCGGCGGCGACACCGTGAGTCAGATGTACGGGTTGCCCTTCGGTGTCGCCCTACGCCGGCGATATCCAGGGGGATCATCGTTCGCCGTCGAAGCCCGCTATACCGCAATGCTGAACTCGGGCACCGAAGCCGGGACCTTCATGGGCAAGTCCAACACTTTCGCCGTCATGGCCAGCTTCACCTTCCCGCTCGATACGGGATGGCGAGGCACGCCGTCCGAGCCCAACCCAAACCGCTGAGGACGCAGTGATGAACAGACGACTGATCGCTGCTCTGACGCTCACGACGCTCGCGCTGATGCCACTCGCGGCCTGGGCCGAGGATGAGGAAAAACTTGGCACGGCCGGGCGCTTCAAGCTTGATCTGCCCGACTACTCGCCGCCAGACACGAACGTCTTGCAGGAGCCCGGCGACCCCGCGAACGGGATTCCGTTCTGCTGCGACGAACCCAAGTTCCTGGTTGCCGCCGGCGAGGTTTTGCTGCTCGAGGCCATTCCGTGGTTCTTCAACCGCCACGTCGCCGATGATGAAACGGCCGTGATCAGCCTGGACACCTGGGGCCGCAATATTCGCGAAGGGTTCGAGTGGGACAACAACGACTTCAAGACGAACATGTTCATGCACCCGTTTCACGGGAGCGTGTACTTCAATGCCGCACGCTCGAACGGCTACAACTACTGGGAGTCCGCGGCGTTCTCGTGGGCCGGCAGCTTCCTCTGGGAGATGTTCGGCGAAGCCAATCGCGGAGCCATCAACGACTGGGTGGCGACGAGTATGGGCGGCATGGTTATCGGCGAAGCGTTCCACAGAACCGCCACCTCGATTCGTGACAACCAGGACACGGGTCTGAGCCGCGGCCTGCGCGAGTTCTCGTCCTTCTTCCTCGACCCGGTGGGCGGCTTCAACCGTCTGGTGCGGGGCGAAGCGAGCCGTGTAGGTCCGAATCCTGAAGGACGGCATCCCGCGCACGCGTATTCGGCGATGCGCTTCGGCATCCGATCGCTCAACGATCGCGACAACGACCAGTCGCTGTCGGGTGGCTTCTTCGAGATGGACATCGACTACGGCGACCCGTACGAGGAAAACGAGGAGCCATTCGACTCCTTCGAGATGCGGTTCTCGGTCAACGGCAGCGACACGCAGCGCCTTGGATTGCTGCAGATCGACGGACTGCTCTTCGGCAACAAGACCACCGAATCGGATTCACATCGCAATCTCTTCACGGTCAACCAGCTGTTCGACTACGTGAACAACTCGTTGTTCGAGGTCGGCGGACAGTCGCTGGCGATTACGTGGCACTGGGACCGCCAGCTTTCGGACTCATGGTGGCTGCGCGCTCAGGCTCAGCCAACCGTGTCGCCGCTCTGGGCCGTGCAATCGGACATCGCCGAGGAAGCCGAGGGGCGGAGCTATGACTTCGGCGCAGGTGCGGGGGGTCGAGCACGCGTCTATGTGACCAGGGACGGTCGAGACTGGCTCGAAGTGCGCTACCTCCTCAACTGGTCGCACACGCTCAGCGGCGCGGCAGGCAGTCACCTGGTGCAGTTTCTGAGCGCGCGAGTCCAGTTCCCGGTGTTCAAGCGAGTCGGACTCGGATTCGACTTCGTCTACGGGGCGCGCGACAGCAACTATCGCGATCATCCGAATGTGGAGCAAAACGGCTCGCAGGGACGCGTCTTCCTGACCTTGTTCTAAGTCCCGGCCTCGGCCACTGGCGGCGGCCTACGGGTCGCCGACCAGGTTGGCCAGGATCGGTTCGAGCGCACCCCACACCGTTTCGGCGACGATGGCATGGCCCTCGACGTTGGGATGGATGCCGTCGGCCAGGTTCAGTTCCGGGACCCCACCGACGTCCGCCAATAGGAACGGAATCAGCGCGGCCCCGTGAGCTTCCGCAAGTCGCGGGAAGATGTCCCGGAAGGCGGTGGCGTATTCGACGCCCAGATTCGGCGGGACCTGCATGCCGGCGAGCACGATCTTCACGTCGGGATGAGCCCGACGAGCTCGCACGATCATTTCGGCGAGGTTCGCCTCGGTCAGCGTGAGGTCGGCCCCGCGGAGCCCGTCGTTCGCTCCGAGCTCGAGCACCAGCACAGCCACGGGCTGCCGCAGCACCCAGTCGATGCGCTGCAACCCTCCTGAAGTTGTCTCGCCGGAAACGCCAGCGTTGACCACTCTGAAGTCCCACCCATGCTCGTCGATTCTGCGTTGAACAAGCGCCGGGAAGGCAAAGGCAGGATCCAAACCGAAGCCCGCGGTCAGGCTGTCGCCCAAAAAGAGCACGGTCGGGGTCTGGGGCGCGTGACCGGTCGCGCTGGCCGGAAGGAGACAGACCAGCGCTAGCAGCCCAACTACCACCGATCGCTGAAGTCCGCGCAAGATTGCTCCCGGGTACGTTGTCCGACATGCCCCGGCCGACAGCTCGACGGCGCCGTGGGCGTCGCGCAGGACCAGATCTCACTATTATGGAGGCTCCGCCTCCCGCTCTACTTCCCCGCCGGTGGCTCTGATGCGCGATCTCATCCTCGACGTGCGCCGACTGTCCAAGTCATACGCCACCGTGCACGGCGAACTCACCGTACTTCACCAGGTGAGTTTTGGCCTGGAGGCCGGCGAGACGATGGCCATTCTCGGCCCTTCCGGGAGCGGCAAGACGACGCTCCTCGGGCTGTGTGCCGGGCTCGATAGGCCGAGCGAAGGCTCCGTCTCCGTGAACGGTGTTGAACTCACCGAACAGGACGAGGACGGCCTGGCGCAGCTGCGAAACGATCAGATCGGCTTCATCTTCCAGAACTTCCAGCTGCTACCAACGCTCACGGCGCTCGAGAACGTGATGGTCCCACTCGAGTTGCGCGGAGAGCCGGCGGGCGAACGGGCCACGGAGCTGCTCGACCAGGTCGGTCTTGGCGACCGCGTCGATCACTACCCGGTGCAGTTGTCTGGCGGCGAGCAGCAACGGGTCGCAATCGCCCGCGCGTTCATCAATCGACCACGCCTGCTCTTCGCTGACGAGCCCACCGGCAACCTCGACGGGGCCACCGCCGAGGTCATTCGCGAACTGCTCTTCGAAATCCATGGGAGAGCCGAAGCGAGCCTGGTGATGGTGACGCACGACGAGTCGCTGGCACGCCGAACCGGCAAGATCCTTCGACTCGCGAATGGACGCGTGGTTGCCGAGGAGCTCGTATGAGCCAGAGGCTGCGCTGGGCTGCGAAACACGCATGGCGCGACGCGCGCGCGAGCCGGAAACGACTGCTCCTTTACGTGGGCGCGATCGTCGCGGGGGTCGCCGCGCTCGTGGCCATTCGCGCGTTCTCGGACAACCTGACCGACAGTGTCGATGCCGAGGCCAAGACTCTCCTCGGTGCCGACCTCGAACTGTATCGCCGTGAGCCCTTCGCGGACGCCGCCCTCGCTCTTGCCGACAGCTTCGGTGACGACCGGCTCGAAGAGATCGCGCTCGGCACGATGGCCTACTTCCCACGCACGCAAGACTCTCGTCTCGTGAGGCTTCGTGGCGTGGAGTCGGACTACCCCTTCTACGGCGATCTCAGCACGTCTCCGGAAGGAGCCTCGATCAACTGGCACTCACAGGGCGGTGCGCTCGTCGACGCCACCTTGATGCTGCAATTCGGTGTAGAGATCGGCGACCGCATTCGTGTGGGGACGGTCGAGTTGCCGGTGCTCGGCGGGCTCGATCGGATTCCGGGTGAAGTCCCCACCGCTTCGCTCGTTGGACCTCGAGTGCTGGTCCCGCTGGACACACTGCGCGAGGCCGGCCTGCTGGGTCCGGGATCGCAGGCCCGCTACGCGCTGCAGTTCCGGCTCGATTCGACACCCGAGGAGGTCGTCGAGCGGGTGGAACTCAGCCGCGATGACCTGCGCGCGGAGCGCATCGAAGTGGAGACCGTTCAGTACCGGCGCCGCTCGGTGGGTCGCGCTCTCGACAACCTCTACGAGTTCCTCTACCTCGCGGGCTTCGCCGCCCTGCTGCTCGGAGGCATCGGGGTTGCCAGCGCCATGAGTCTGCATGCCCGTGAGAAGGTGCCGGCCGTGGCTGCGCTGCGCTGCCTGGGCGCCGATCGGTGGCTGCCGGTGTGGTCGTTTCTCATCCAGGTGGCCGCGATGGCTCTCGTTGGTTCGTTACTGGGGGGCCGGCGTGGGCGTCGTCGCCCAGCGCGCTCTCCCCCCCCCGTGGTCGATGCGTTCCTACCACTTCCTGTGGACTTCGCGATCTCGTGGCGTGCAGTGGCCGAAGGGCTCGCGACCGGCACGTTGGTGGCCGTGCTGTTCGCGGCGATTCCCCTGCTGCCGTTGCGACGCGTCACGCCCCTCCAGGCTTTGCGCCTCTTCACGACTCCTCCGAGGCTGACGATTCGCGACCCCTGGGTGGTGGCGATCGCCGCTACGCTCGCCCTGGCACTGTGGTTCGCCGCGCGGTCGCTCACGGGTGATGCACAAACCGCCACGGCAATTCTCGGCGGAATCGCAACGGTTGTGACGCTACTCGCGGTCACTGCCCTCCCACTGCGCGCCCTGGCACGGCGCGCGGCAGGAACGTTACGTGGCTACCCCGTCCGCCAGGGGGTCGCCAATCTCTATCGGCCGCGCAATCAGACGGTCGTGGTGCTCGTCACCTTGGGCTTCGGTACGTTCGTCATCGGGAGCTTGCTCGTGCTGCAGGAGTCGCTGCTTGCCAGCATCGACCAGCTCACCGCTCGGAGCGCCGCCAACTTCGTTCTCTTCGACGTTCAGCCAGCGCAACGGAGCCGCGCTCAGGAGATCCTCCGCAATCACGAAGTCGACGTCCTGCAAGACGTCGCGATCGTCCCGATGCGCCTCGCAACGATCGGCGGAAAGGCAGTGGCCGACTTCTCCGACGAGGATGGAGTTCCGGGCTGGGCGCTGCGACGCGAGTACAGTTCTACCTATCGCGCCGAGCTGGACGACCGCGACGAGCTCGACACGGGCGGCTGGGTGGGGACTTTCGACCCGGACGCCGGTCCCGTGCCCGTATCCATCGAAGCGGACCTGGCGCGCACTTTGAAGCTGGGCCTCGGCGACGAACTCACCTTCGACGTCCAGGGGGTCAAAATACCGGTGCTCGTCGCCAGCACCAGGATCGTCGACTGGCAACAGGTACGGCCCAACTTCTTCTTTGTCTTCCCGACCGGCACCCTCGAGGCCGCACCGCAGCAAATCGCCATGGTGGCGAACGTGTCATCACCAGAGGCCTCGGCCACGGTGCAGCGAGCGCTGGTGCAGTCGTTGCGAAACATCTCGGTAATCGACCTGGGCCTCGTGCTGCGAACCATCGACGAGGTCCTCGACCAGGTGCGTCTTGCGATCCGCTTCATGACGCTGTTCGTGCTGGCGGCGGGCGGCGCAGTACTCATCGCAGCCGTTCAAACCAGTAGACGTCAGCGCGAGAAGGAAAACGTTCTGCTCCGCACGCTCGGTGCTTCGCGCCGCCAGCTCCTGCGGATTCAGGGCACCGAATACGTTGCACTCGGCGCACTCGCCGCCATGACCGGGCTCGTACTCTCAGCAGCGGGCGGGCTGCCGCTCATGCACTACGTTTTCGAGGTGCCGCTCCGCCTGCCCTTCGTCGGCTTCACGCTGACAATGGTGGCCATCGTCGGCGCGACGGCGGTTCTCGGACTCTGGGGCAGTCGCGGCGTTACGTCGCGACCACCCCTCGAGAGTCTGCGCGGTGAGGTGGACTCGGGCGGCTAGCCCGCTACCTGATCACCGAGTTGAATACCAACTTGAAGGTCCCGTGTGTCTGGGCGCGGTGCTGCGCGCGGATGCCGACAAGCACCACCTGCCCCTCGCCGACGTCCGCAGCGACCACGGCGGCCTTGTTGGCCAGATGCTCCTCGCCGATCAGCCATCCGCTCTGGAGGATGTCGCGGTCGACGTAGGTCACGACGCGGTGGTAGCGCTCGCTGTCACTTGCCGGGAGCAGCTCGAATGCCGGGCTGTCCCAGAACAGGCCATAGCCGCTCGCAGGCATTCCGGTTGCCAGCGGGTGGCTGGTGTCGTTCCGCACGCGGAGTGTCGAGCCCGGGCAGAAGAACTCGGTGGTCGGCAGTCCGGCCGTTACGTCGCGCACGCGCAACTCGAATTTCTCGATGGCGAATTCGCTCGAGCGACCGATCGCCACGAGCGTGCCGCCGGCTTCGACGAACGCTTTCAGCGCTTCCACGCCTTCATCACCCAGGCCACTCCGGTACTCCTCCGGAACCGGCCGCGGTGGCCCGAAGCCGCCGGACCCGCCCATCAACGTGCGCGTGCGGTCGTGCGGTAGCAGGATCACGTCGTAGTTGTCGATCAGGCCGCCTGCCTTGATCTCCGTGTCACGCACGGAGGTGTACGGGAAGTCGAACTGCTCGAGCATCAGCCGGGTCCAACCCTCGTCCATGTTGCCGCCCTGGTAGCGGTGATAGACACCCAGACGGCCTCGCTCGACCTCGCGCTGGGCAGCACGCGACTCCGCGCCCGCCGCGTGGAAGACCGCGCCCGTGCGGCTGGCGATGTCATTGAGCGTCGCCTCGTCGGGACCGGCAATCGTGAAGTCGCCTGCCGAGGCACCCATCGCGCCGTGCTCCACCCGCGCCACGCGCGCGCCGGCATCGAGGAGGAGGTTCACCGCGTGGTAGCTCGCGTTGTCCGAACCGGCAAGCCGCCATCGTCGCGCGTCCGCCACCATCCCGGTGGACACCGGTGCCTCGAGACGCGCGAACTGCCCCTCGACCGCTACCGGGAGTTCATCCACGCGCACGCCCATGTTCTCGGCCATGGTGTGGGTCGACGTGTCGTACGGCCGCAGCGGCGAGCCGTCCCGCGCGCGCGTCCAGGTGTTGTCCGGATAGAGCGTCCGGCCCAGGAGGTTGCGAACGAGGCCCGTCTTCGGCTGGGCCGCCGGAACCACGAAGGTGCCGGCCTGATAGAGCATGCCGTTCACGTCGAAGTCCGACTCCGCTGCCCACACCTCGATGTCGGACTTGAGCAACGTGTTCACCAACTTGGCCGCCGTGGGGCCGTCGTGCTGCCGCCGAGGAATCACGTAGCTCCGTGTGGCCGCCTCGCGTCCACGGTCCGTCTGGCGCAGCGCTTTGTTCGCCATGTTGCGAAGCACGGTCTCGCGGTTGCGCGCCGCCAGATCCTGGATCGCGCGTGCGGAGATCACCTGCTGGCGCACGATGTCGCTCACCCGCCACCAACCGCCCTTCCAGGGGTTGGGCATCGTCGACTGCGCCTCGTACTCGGGCAGGCCACGTGCGCCGCCGCGCAGTTGATCGGGGTGGATGTAGAGCGGCGTGGCCAGGGTCGCGCTTGCTGACTCCGTGAGCATCCCTGTGATGTTGTGGAACGGAGTGATCCAGTGCCACCCGAAGTGGCCCCAGCCGGGATATTGACCAGCGTTCAAGACGCCCGCGATCCCATGCTCTTCGAGCTTGTAGGCGATGTGCGCGCCGTACCAGGACAGTTCACGCCACTGCAGCGGGTCCGCGCCCGGGCGAATCGGCTCGCTATAGGGCGGCACGTACATACGCGCACCGTAGGAACCCATCTGGTGGTGGTCGACGTACGCCTGCGGCTTGTAGTCGCGATACATGACGCTCGCGATGTACCCGGACTCGACCAGGTTCAGGTAGTCGCCGTCGCGGTTGTTGTCGTGCCCGGAATACAGGTGGTAGAGGTACGGCAGCCCCGAGCCCTCGTACTCCGTGCCGACGGTGTCGCGGTACCAGTCGACGATCATGTTGGTGCCGTCGGGATTGATGTTGGGCAGCAGCAACATCACGGTCTCGTCGAGGATCCGTAACGTCTCGGAGTCGTCGCGCGACACCATGTCGTAGGCGATCGCCGGGCCAGACTGGGCCCCGGCCACCTCGGTGGAGTGGAGTCCGAGCGACTGCGCCACAACAGCTTTCCCCTCGGCCACAAGGGCGTCGACCTCGGCGTCGGAGAGACCGCGCGGATCCGCGAGCGAACGGCTCACCTCTGCGATGCGATCCATGTTCGCCAGGTTCTCCGCCGACGAGATGAGCACCAGCAGGAACGGATTGCCTTCCGTGGAGGGACCGAGATTGATGACGCGCAGGCGATCGCTCTCACGCTCGAGCAGTTCAAAGTAGCCCACGATCTCGTCCCAACGCGCCAGCTCGCGATCTGCTCCAAGCTCGTGCCCGAAGAAGTCCACGGGGGCGGTGGGGGCCTGGGCGTGAGCCCCTGCGGCCAGCAGAGTAACGGCTGCCACCGCGAGACAACGGACGATGATCGCGTAGCTACGTGAAGTCATGTTTCCCTCGATCGCGCCGCCAAAACCAGACCGCGCGCGTGTGAGACGGATAATCGGCGCCCGAATACTAGTCGCCGGTCGTCGTCTGAACCAGCCGCGCATGGCCGCCGTGGATGGCTTTCGAGACCGCTGGCTGATACCTATAGGGCTCCCCTCAGCGTCCGGTCGCCCCGTGAAGTCCACACATATGCTGCAGACCCTGAGGAATTTTCGGTTCGCCACGCTCCTTGTGAGCCTTCTAGTTGGCCCGGCTGCGCTCGCGCAGGACGCCGACGCGCTCATGGCAGAGGCACGCGATGCCTTGACGCGAGGCGACGACGCCGGCGCCATTGGGATCACCACGCGCCTCCTCGACGAGTTCGGAGCGGACGACTCGCGTGCGCTACTTGCTCGCTCACTTGCGCACTACCGCAGTGGCGATCTGGCTCTCGCCGAGTCCGACCTCAGCGCTGCACTCGCAAGTCCGTCGCGCGCCTCCGACACCGACACTGATTTCCGCTGGCCGAACGATTTCATGTCCTGGGTTGCGAGCGTGCGCGCGGTCTATGCGCCAGACACCGACCTGCCGGATATCGCGCTCGACGAACTCAACGTCGCCGCCCCTACCCGATCCGTAGCGGCGCACTTCGTGATGAACGTTGAGGTGGTTCGCATTCCCGTGATCGTCGAGGGTTGGGAACGCAACTCCGGGTTCATGACAGGATTGGAATCGGACGATTTCAGCGTCGTTGATGGCGCGGGCGGCGCGCAACCGATTCGCGCCCTGATTCCCGAGTTCGCACCCACGAGCATCGGCCTGATCCTCGACGCGGGTCCCGACACCGAAGAGATCGCACCCACGGTCATCGATGCGGTTTCGAAACTCCTCGAGGAACTCCGACCCGAGGACGAAGTGTTCATTGCCCAGTACGGCGGCGAGACGCGGTTTCTGAGTGACTTCAGCACCGACCGGATCGCTCTGGCGGCAGCGCTCGCCGGCTACACCGCCGGCCCGGGTCGCGCGATGCGATCGCGACCGGACTGATCCGCATGCGCTCCGCAGCGCACGAGAAGAAGGCGCTGATTGTTATCGCCAACGGCGACGACGAGGGCAGCCAGACCACCGATAAGGACATCCTGGTAGCTGCACGTCGCGAAGGCGTGGCGGTGCATGCCCTGGTGATGATTCCGAAAGCGCAACGATGGCGACCGACCTTTGCGGACGCACCCGCCGAGGGAACTGTGCCGGAAATTGGTTCGGACGACGCCGACGACGATCCGGCTGACGCGGAACCGGGCTCAGCCGAGAGCGCCATCCCGCCCGCCGCTCCGCCGACTGGCGATGTGCCGTCGGGCAATGCCGGCCTGCTTCAGGAAATCGCCCACAACACTGGTGGACTCGTGGCCCTGCGCCCACCGCTCGAAGGTCAATACGGCGGCCTCGGTGGCTGGATCGAACTGGCCTGCCGCGACGTCAGTACCTACATCAACAACCAGTACCTGGTGCTCTTCCGCTCGACGGATCCGCCAGAGCGCGGGGTGTGGCGCCCCCTGCGGGTCAGGGTTGCGCCTCGTCATAGCCGGATCCGCGCGCGGAGCGGCTACGTCCGATGAGCGCCGAAGAGGTCCGCCACAGTCCCGAGGTCGAGGACGAACGTGCCTCCGGCGAAGCCCGTACCGCCAGCGCACTCTTCATCGAAATGGGCTGGTCGGCGCGCCCTGACCGACGACAACTGAAGTGGGCCTGGGCGTGGACGATCGGCGTTCACTTCCTGCTCTTCGCCGTCGTCGTGCCGACCCGTGGAACCGCCGACTTCGCCTTCGACGAACAGCGAACCACCGTCATCAAGCGCTACAAGCCGCCGGAGATCGAGCGACCCAAGACCATTCGCAAGCGGCGCAAGGCGCAGGCGGTGCCGATTCCGGATCCGACACCGGACGCTTTCGAGCCATTGATTACCGACGAGGAACTGCTCGCGATGGCGCCCGTCGACGCGGTGGATCTCGACTGGCAATACGGGCCACCAACGAGCATCGGCCCGCCATTCCAGGCCGTCGCCATCGAAACTGAGGGGCTCGTGCTACCCGCACTGCTCGAGCAGGTCGAACCCGACTACGACGCGGAGCGCGCCCGCCGAGGCGTACAGGGTGCGGCGGACGTTGAGATTGTGATCAACACCGAGGGCGCGGTGTCCGAGGCACGCATCGTCAACAGTTCTACGGACGATACTCTGGATCAGGCGGCACTCGTGGCCGTGCGCAAGTGGCTCTTCGAGCCGGGCAGCCTGGACGGCGAGCTCGTGCCAGTCCGCGCGATCGTGACGATCAACTTCAGGGTCTACTAGGACCTACGCCGACCACCTCGTCCGCGACCGCGACCTCGGCCTCGTCCCCCGCCACCACCACCGCCGCCTCGTCGCTTGCCGCCACCGCCCTTCGCGTAGGGGTCTTTGTCGTTACCGTCGGACGGCGGGTTCACCACAGGTGCCACGATGCCGTGGAGTGACTCCTGATAGAAGTCGTCCAGCATCAGGGCGAGCAAGTTGACCTCGTCGGTGTCCTCGCCGAGGCTCTTCGCCAGCGGCACGAAGCGGCGCATGCGTTCCTTGCGGATCGGACTACGCTCCCGCAACCGCGCCTCGAGCAGGGCCGTCACGCGCTCGCTGACGATCTGCTCTACCTGTTCCTTGGTCGGTGCGGGATATTCCTGCATGTCGAGCTCGTAGAGCCTCGCGATATGCGTCAGTTGCATCTTCTCGAGCCCGGATACCAGCGTCACAGCCTCGCCCGTGGCGCCGGCACGTCCGGTGCGGCCGGTGCGATGGATGTAGTCCTCCGGATCCTGCGGCGGCTCGTACTGGAATACGTGCGAAAGCTCGTTGATGTCGATACCCCGAGCCGCCACGTCGGTGGCGACCAGGAATCGCAATTTCTTTTGGCGAAGCCGAGTGAGCACCTTCTCACGCGCTGGCTGGCTCAGGTCGGAACTGAGCTCATCCGCGTCGTAGCCGAAGCGCCTCAACACCATCGACACGTAGCGCACGTTCGCCTTTGTGTTGCAGAAGATGATTCCCGAGTGCGGATTCTCGAGCTCGATGATCCGCATGAGGGCGCGATCCTTGTCCATCGACGGCACGTCGCAGAACGCGTGGACTGTCTCGGCAACGTAGACGTGATCCTTGCTGAGGCTCAGGAAGTCGGGCGTATCGAGGAACTCATGCGCCAGGCTGAGCACCACCTGCGGGAACGTCGCCGAGAGCATGTAGCCGTTGACGCCAGTATCGGGAACGAACTCGTCGAGACGCTTCATGTCCGGGTAGAAGCCCATCGAGAGCATCCGATCTGCCTCGTCGAAGACGAGCATCTTCAAGCCATCGAGCTTCAGGTTCCCCTTGAGCAGATGATCGAGGATACGTCCCGGAGTTCCTACAACCAGGGGGACGCCTCGCGCGAACGCATCGAGCTGGGGCCCGTAGGCAACACCTCCATATACGGCCGTCGCTTCTATGGCGCTGTCGCCGGCCAACATCTGCGCCTCGGTGACCACCTGCTGCGCCAACTCGCGCGTCGGCACGAGAATCAGCGCCTGGCACTGTTTGGCCTCAGTGTCGATCCGCTCGATCAATGGAAGTAGAAACGCGCCCGTCTTGCCGCTGCCCGTTTTGGACTGAACCATGAGGTCGCGACGAGCGAGCACGTACGGCAGCGTCTTCGCCTGCACGGGCATCAGGTCCGACCAACCCACGCGCGTCGCCGCCTCGCGCATCACGTCGGAAAGTTCGCTGAATTGCAGCTCAGGTAGGGCGTTGTCTGGTTCTACGCGATCACTGTCGTTCATCGGTCCTCGGCGGCAGGCTGCCCTGCTGTCGGCAGCGCCTGCAGACGTTCCACCAGGTCCGCCGTCGGCGGACGGAGTCGGTAGTTCGTTTCAGTAAAGAAATATCGGACGACCCGGTCGCCATCGAGAATCGCGACAGTCGGGTGCGGAATCAGTCGGCCGCGGGAGTCCATCTCATTGAGAAGGCCCCAGCCGGAAATCGTCACGGCCTCGGGATCCAGGAGGATCGGGAAAGGCAACGCTTCCTGGTCCCGGAAGTCTCGCAGCTTGTCAGCGTCGTCGTTGGCGATCACCCACAGCTCGGCACCGGTTTCCTGGATGTTCTCGTAGAAGTCGCGCAGCTCACCGAGCTGCGTACGGCACCAGGGTCACCAGGTCCCCCTGAAGAACAGGAGCAAGATCGGTCGGTCAACGGAGGCGAGGTCGTAGGTATCGCCATCAATCGAATCGAGCGAGAACGTGGTCGGAGGAACTTCGCCCACCACGATGTTGCTCTCGTGCGGCGCCCCTGGCGCGTTGCGATCCTGTTGTTGAGCTGAGGCTTCTGCCGGTACGGTCGCGACGGCGAGGGCCAGCACGACACTAGCAATTTTGATCGGACGCGTGAGGGATCGGTGCATCGATAGGGTGGTTCCGGCGAACAGACGCGCTCACGGTCATCGCCGGAACACGTGGAATCACGCGAAAGCCTACACGGAGACTCGCCCGACGGCGATTCCTGCGAGTAGGATCGAACTTCCAGTAACGGCCCGAATTCAGAACCTGACGAGGAACCCGGCATGGCTACCTTCATCGTGCTGCTCGATTACACCGACAAAGGCGTGCGTGAGATCAAGGACTCGCCGCACCGCGCCGACAGCTTCAACGAGTTCGCCGAAAAGTCGGGAGCCCGTGTCGTCAGCCAGTACTGGACCATCGGTACGCACGATGGTGTGCTCGTGCTCGAAGCACCGTCAGACGAGATCGCCGCGTCCATCCTCATGCACCTAGGCGCCAGCGGGAACGTTCGCACCACCACCCTCCGTGCATACGACTGGGCGGAAGCTCAGGAGCTCATCGCCGAAGCCTGATCGTTCCGAAGCCGGCTACTGCGACCTCAGCGACGACGCGGGATCGCAGCGGCCGGCGCGCCGCGCTGGCAGATAGCTCGCCGCGAAGGCGACCGCCAGGAGCGTGATCGCCACCAGCACGAACGTCGCCGGATCGGTCGATGTGATCCCGAACATCAGACTCTCGACCACGCGGCCAAGGGCCAACGCGCCGACCACACCGAGCGCGAGGCCCATGCTCGCCAGCAGCACCCCGCGCGAAACAACGGTGCCGACGACGTCGCGCACTCGTGCACCCAACGCCATCCGAATGCCGATCTCACGACGGCGTTGGCCTACCTGGAACATGAGGGTGCCGTAAACCCCGCCCGCCGCGAGCAGCAGCGCGACCGCGCTGAAGACGACCAGCACGCCGGAGTAGAAGCGCGGTGCAGCGACCGACCTCGCGACGAGCTGCTGCATCGCGACAATCTCGTCGACCGGAAGTTCCGAGTCCACGGTCCAGATCGCTTCGCGAATCTCGCTCGCCAGGCCCGCACGCGAACCGCGCACGAGGAACTCGGCGTGCTGGAAGTAGTGGCCGAACCCGCGATGCGGCACATAGATTTCGTTCTCGGGCTGCTGGGCAAGCCCCCAGTGTCGGATGTCCTCGACGACGCCCACGATGCGCAGGTTCAGGTCGCCTTCCACGTCGAGCACCTCCCCGACCACGTCATCACGACCGAACATCGACCGGGCGGTACTCAGGGTGACGACGGCAACCGGATCTTCATCGCCGTCCGTCGGGAGAATGGATCGTCCTTGCCTGAGCCGGGCACCCAGCGTGGTGAAGTAGCCCTCGTCGACGGGATTGAAGATCGCAACGTGCGGTCCGGGGTCGTCTTCAGCCGCTACGAGTTCGTCGAACCAGCAACAGCGCCCCGCACCGGTAATCGCGAACGGCACCGTGATCCCGGCTCCAACCGACTCCACACCTGGGATCGTCTCGAGAGCCGCGCGCGCCTGCTCAACAAACATCGTGCGCTCATCAACCGCATACGTTCCGAACGTGAGACGGAAGGAAAGAAGCTGATCGGTTTCGAACCCCGGGTCCACCGCGTTCATGCGCACGAAGCTGCCGAAGAGCAATCCGGCGCCGACGGTCAGAACTACAGCCAGCGCCACCTCCACGACCACGAGACCGCTGCGCAGGTGCTGGCGACGGGCAGAGGCGGATGTGGCATTGCCCCCGTCGCGAATCGACGTATTGAGATCAGATCGCGCGGCCCTCAGCGCAGGAGCAACACCGAACACCAGACCGGTCAACAGCGCCGTACCGAACGCGACCGCCAGGATTCGGAGATCAATCGCGACAGCACCCGACCGCGGGATGTTGCCGGGCTGCGCCACGTTGAACCACTCGACAGCTCCCAGAGCAGCGGCAAGGCCCACCGCACCGCCCGCCAGCGAGAGCACGAGGGCCTCGGTGATCAACTGCTGAATGATCCGCCCCCGACTGGCGCCTAGAGCTGCACGGACCGCAACTTCTTGATGCCGTTCGGTTGAGCGCGCCAGCAGCAAACTGGCCACGTTCGCGCATGCGATCAGAAGCATGAGTCCAACCGCGCCAAGCAGGAGGTATAGCGCATCGCCCACATCGCCCACCGTAGCTTGGAGCAAAGGTGTGACGCCGAAACCGTAGGACTCGATCGGGTCATCCCGACCCGCAGGATTATCGGCACGAATCCGAGCGGTGACGGCATCGAGGCTCTCGGAAACCGCGATCAGATTCTGATCGGGGCGGAGGCGGCCAATGATGCTGAGGAAGTGGCTGCCCCAGTCATCCACATTGGATCCCGCTTCGACAGTAAAGGGTAGCCAGAACTCCGGGCGGGCGCCGACCAGGATCTCAGGCGGCTCGAAGCCGGCAGGCAGGACCCCAACGATCGTCCGCGGGGTCTGGTTGAGATGAATCTCTCGACCGACGACAGCGGCATCGGACCCAAACAAGCGTACCCAGGCGCCGTGCGAGATCACGGCAACCTCGGCAGTGGGTTGATGGTCTTCCGCGACAAAGCCGCGACCGACCGCTGGCGCGACGCCCAGCGCCGGAAAGAACTCAGACCTCACGAAGGCGACGTGGACCTCGCTGGGTACTGTCGATCCGGTAAGCGCACCGGCGTCCGAGAAAGCGGCCGCAAAGTGTTCGAATATCTCACCCGTCTCCTCGTGCCATCGACGAAACATCGGCACGGTGTGGCCCGGGTCGTCCACTGTCACAAGACGCTCGGGAGAGTCGAACGGCAGCTGTCGCAGCAGAACGTGGTCGACGACTGTGAAGATCGCCGTGCTCGCGCCGATGCCCACCGCAATGATCAAGATGGCGGTGAGCGCGAAGCCTGGACGGGCGCGGAGCCCGCGAACCGCAAGACGTATGTCGGACAGGAAGTGATTCAAGACAGATGGCCCAGGGGGGAGGTTCGAAGTGAGGTGTAGATGTGTCGGCACTCGGAGTTCGCGACGCAGTTGCAGCACGGACGGCGACAGCGCCTCGCGCCAGCACTCGATAGCAGCGCGCATCCTGCCGCGTCGGCCGACGTTGTCGTCATGGGCCGTCGCGATCTCGCGCGCAACGCTCTCGCCCACATCTCCGGGAAGCAGCCAACGGACAAGGGCCAGCGGCCACCGCGGCGTCATCCGCGCCACTCCGCAGTGGCATCGAGTCCATCCCAGAGCTGCTCCAGCTGCGCGCGCGACTCCTTCAACGCCGCCACGCCCTCGGCGGTGATGCCAAACCGACGCTTCGCCTTGCCGCCCTGAAAGTTCTCGGGCTCGGTAAATGAACTCATCGCGAGTCCACGCTTCTCGAGCCGCACCAACGTCACGTAAACCGCGCTAATCGTCAGCCGCCGCCCGGTAACCGCCGCGAGCTCATCACGAACATTCGCCCCCCACGCCTGTTCCCCCAGCCGCCAAACCGCCAACAACGCACGCTGCTCGACATCACTCAGTCGCTGCTCACCCATATCGACCTGCCCTTCAGCCAGCGCCTGCTAATTAGTTGAGATGCAAACAATATATATTGTTTGTAACGCGAAATATATAGCAACGAATACCCGACCGATGGATACGCTCGCTGGGGTGCGCGGCGCAGGGCCGCTGCGTGGTCCGTCGTGAAAGGGGTTCAGCTAGGGCCCGGCTGCCCAGGGCCGAAGAAACTCACTGTGGTGTCTTCACGGCCACTTACAATCTTGTCGGCTGCCGTGCCCGCGCCTTCCGCGGTGACATTTGCGGTGTTCGCGCAGGCCGCGCTTAAGCCCTCAGTGTGCCCATGGGCAATGATGGTGAGTGTCGGAGGGGACCACTCCGCGCGCTTCTCTCGCATTTGTGCTGTCTCCCGCTCGGTTGTCACCTTGGTCACCTAAGGTTCCACTCAAGAATACTAGAGCCTGGGTGGGGCTCAGAGAAGACCTAACAGTCTCTCCGAGGGTCCCCCAACACTCTCCCCTAGACTTGGGTCGTTCGTAGCAGGAGCGAGCACAGCAGGAAGCGAACCGCGTGGGAAAGACACTCCTGCTCGGACGCTCAGCCTCGGTGGCGCCAGGGCGTTGCGGGCATGCCCTACCTCAGCGCAGTCCCGCCTCTTCGAGCAGCCGAGAGGCCTAGCCCGCCGCCTGCACCTTCGTCAGGGCATCCTGCCCCCGCTCGGTCAAACTCACGGTCTCGCCGAGCTTGTCGCCCGACTTGCCCATGTAGTCGCTGACCTCGATCAGCTCCCAACCCTTCAGATCGTCGTACCAGCCCATCAGGAAATCCTGATGGTGGTGATCGAAGGAGACGGTGCCGTTCTTGAGGGTGGCGGTGCTGGTCTCGCCGAGACCGAGGACTTTCAAAAGGGCCGCGTGGCCGCGATGCAGGCTGATGCTCATGATGATGTCGACAGAGGGGACTCGCGCGATGGACTCGGCGCAGGGAATTTTCAGGATGTCGGGGCGATAAGCCGCGCAATGTATTAGACGCGTGAAGCCCCGTTCAGGTTTCCCCGACCGATGAATTTGATCGTAGCCGTAGTGACGCCGAGGCGTCCAGAACGATTCTAGCCCGTTCGTCGACTTCGGATCGGCCGCCCCGCCACGTTAGGCGGCCTCGCGCTGCGCTTGGATCTGCCCCACCAGCAAAGCCTCGGCGCAACGTCGCAGCCACCCCGCGACGCTTCCACCGGATACCACCATTGCCAGCCCGGCTCCCCATGCAAAAGCTGTTTCCCCATCGCCGCCGTCGGGACGCCAAGCCGCTAGCTCGGCATTCCAGGCCACGAAGTCCTCGCCATCCACCTGCGTGCGACGCACGTAGGCTTCCTTGTCGTCGAGTTTCACGTCGACTCCACCTACCGTGTGGACGTCCCCACCGACCGCTTCGAACGCCCCATCAGACAGCAGGCTGAAACGATCGGAGTTGGCTGCTGTTGCCAACGCGCGGCGAGTGTCCTGATCCGCGAAGATCTGTCTGGATGACCCCGCCGGCCGACCGCCTCCATGGGCGTACTGGTCCATCAGGGCGCCAATCGTCGTACCGATCCGGTCGACTTTGTCCTGAATCGAGGCTTCGTCCCAATCGCGCCGCGCTGCGGTCAACCGCGCGCGATCCTCGTCGTCCTCGCGATCGAATCCGGCGCCGACAGCATGAAGTGGGGTCCACGCAACGATTTCCTCATCCTGATACACCCAGCAGGAGTCGAGCAGGTCGTCGAGCGTTCGAGCCGGCACCTGCAGGTCGATCGCCGTACCGATCGGGTCACGTTCCGCTGCCAAGGGCGCGCTCTCCGCGGCGATCTTGACGGCCGACGCGAGGAGAAAGGTCCGCAGTGCTGCGTCCTCGCCAAGACCGGCTTCGACCTCGATGGCGCTGAACGAGTCGCCGCCGTCGAGTGCTCGAGCGACGGCGAGACGTCGCAGGACACGAAAGCAGTGCTGTTGAGACGTGCTGTCGAGCTTCGACCACCGCGGCAAGGTTCCTAGCCCGTCGCTCTCGACCGTCTTCCGAAAATCGTCGTACGTGTTGTTAGCCATGGCGACAGGATTGGGTACGTGGCCACGTCTGTACAGTGCCTGGTATTGAACCGCTGGACACGAGTTGCGGCAGCTGTGCCACGGTGTTCTGTCGTGCGCGCGGCACACGATGCTGCAGCTTCGGGTAACCTAGCCACGCCCCGGTTTCCGGCGCATGCTGACGCGCCGCTGCGGACCTCGGCAACGATTTTCAATGGGACCGGCCGCGCCCGGCCCGCGTCGCATCGATCCTCAAGTTTGGCGCCAGAACTTCGCGCCCGAAAGGAGCCTCCAGTGAACGGAATCGCGCCCATCCCAACACCGGTCAACGAACCTTTCCGTCAGTACGCCCCGGGGTCGGCCGAGCGCGCCAGTTTGAAGGCGCGGCTCGACCAGATGATGAAGGAGACCGCAGACGTCCCGGCCGTGATCGGCGGACAGGAAGTGCGCACGGGCGACACGCTCGACATCATCTGCCCGCACGATCATCAGCACGTGCTCGGCAAGAGCCACCAGGTAGGCGAAGCGGAAGTCGGCCAGGCTGTTGCCGCTGCTGGTGATGCCTGGCACGACTGGTCGCAGATGTCGTGGGAATCGCGCGCAGCGGTGTTCCTCAAAGCCGCCGACCTGCTGGCGGGACCGTGGCGCGACACCGTGAACGCAGCGACCATGCTCGGGCAGTCGAAGAACGCGTTCCAGTCGGAGATCGACGCCGCAGCAGAGATGTGTGACTTCTGGCGTTTCAATGCCGCATACATGCAGCAGATCTATGGCGACCAGCCGGGCTCCGCTCCCGGAATCTGGGACTACGTCGAGTACCGCGCCCTCGAAGGGTTCGTCTTCGCGGTGGCGCCGTTCAACTTCACGTCGATCGGCGGCAACCTCTCGTCGGCACCCGCGCTCATGGGCAACACGGTGCTCTGGAAGCCCGCCTCCACGGCAGTGCTCTCCAACTACTACCTCCTGCAGATCCTGATAGAAGCCGGCCTACCGGCGGGCGTCGTGAACTTCGTGCCGGGTCGCGGTGCGCAGGTGGGCAACCCGGTGTTCGCCAGCAAGTCGCTGGCCGGTCTGCACTTCACCGGATCTACCGCCACGTTCCAGTTCATGTGGCAGGAGATGTCGCAGCGCCTCGAGCACTACGGCAGCTACCCGCGCATCGTCGGGGAAACCGGCGGCAAGGACTTCGTCTTCGCACACCCCTCCGCCGACCCGGCGGCGCTCACCACGGCGCTGATCCGCGGCTCGTTCGAGTACCAGGGCCAGAAATGCTCGGCGGCCTCGCGCGCCTACATCCCGAAGTCGCTCTGGGGAGAGATGAAGGAACGGCTGACTGCCGCCGTCGACGCTATCGACATGGGTTCGCCGCTCGACTTCCGCAACTTCATGTGTGCAGTGATCGACAAGGCGTCGTTCGACAACATCAGCGACTACCTGGCAGACGCGCGCTCCGGCAGCGAGTACGAGATCATCACGGGGGGCAATGCCGATGACTCCGTGGGCTACTTCGTCGAACCGACGATTGTGCAGACTACCGATCCACGGTCGCGTCTCGCGTGCGAAGAGATCTTCGGCCCGGTGCTGACGATCTACGTCTACGACGACGACAAGCTCGACGAGACCCTCGAGATCTGCGATACCGCGAGTCCCTACGCGCTCACCGGTGCGATCTTCGCGCAGGATCGTGGCGAGATCGTCCGGCTCAGCAACGCGCTGCGCCACGCGGCCGGCAACTTCTACATCAACGACAAGCCGACCGGCGCGGTGGTCGGTCAGCAGCCGTTCGGTGGTAGCAGGGCCTCGGGTACGAACGACAAGGCCGGATCGCCACAGAACCTGCTGCGGTGGACCTCGGTGAGGACCGTGAAGGAGACCTTCGTGGCGCCGACCGACTTCCGCTACCCGCACATGGACGCCGAATAGGCGCAGCACCCGTCTCACGCGAGGGTATCCAGGACTGCTTTGAATCCTCTATACTCTCCGATGCACAGCCATGCACAGTAAGACGCATTCGGAGTCGCCGTGAAGACATCCAGGCTAGTATTACGGTTCGTTGCTGTCGCCCTCGTGGGCGCGCTCTGTCTGTCGCATGGCGCCACCATCCAGGCGGCCGGCAATCGGATGGAGAAACGTGCCAAACAGATCGGCAAGGATCTGAAGCGACGCCATCTGCCGACCGGCACCGTGTTCGATCCGGTCTTCGCCGGGCCGGGCTCCAAGACGATCGTCGGCTATCAGCACGCTGGCGACTCCGCCATCTGGACCGGGCACTGGATTGCTGCCGAAGCCTTCCGCTACGCGGTGACCGGCAAGAAGGACGCTCGCAACAACGTCCGCAAGGCGCTCAAGGCAATCCGCCTCCTTGTCGACGTGACCGGCGCCGACGTTCTTGCACGTGGCGCCGTTCCATCCGGCTCCCGCTGGGAAGACTCGATCCTGGTCAACGAGGCGCGGCACGGCACCTATCGCACGAGTGTGAAGGGGAAGCAGTACATCTGGGCCGGCAACACCTCGCGCGACCAATACTCGGGCGTGTTCTTCGGCATGGGCTTCGCCTGGGAGTTGATGCCGAACGACCCGGTGGTCCGCAACGTCATTCTCGAGATCACCGATCGCCTGCTCGGCAACCTGATCAACAACGCGTGGACCGTCGAGTTCCCGGACGGCACCCTCAGCACGTCATTCGCGGCGCGCCCCGATCAGATGCTGGCCTTCCTGCAGATCGGCCGCATGGTAAAGCCCGACAGGTTCGACAAGCCCTATCGCGACATGCGTGGTGCGCTCGGACACCTCGTGAAGATCCCGATCGATCTCGAGGCGACCGACCCGCACGGGTCATACTTCAAGTTCAACCTCGACCACATCAATCTCGTGCATCTGCTCCGCCTCGAGGAAGAGAGCTCCCAGCGTGCAACCTACCGGGCGGCGTTCGACAAGTTGCGCGAAACGGTCGGGGCACACGACAACGCTCACTTCAACATGATCGAACGTGTTCTCAACGGTGGGCACGGTCCGCGTGACCGCAGAACGCGAGACATGCTCAAGGATTGGCTCGAACGGCCGCGGCGGATTACCAGCGTAGATCTGTCAGGGTCGCGTGATTCGTGTGGCGACAACCGCGCCTGCAATCCGATCCCCGTGGTGAAACGGGTCCCGACCGACTTTCTCTGGCAACGCAGTCCGTTCGATCTCAAGGGCGGCGGGAACGGCACCATCGAGGGTGCTGGACTCGACTACCTGCTCCCCTACTGGATGGCCAGGTACTACCGCGTGATCTAGCGGCGTCAGTCCGCCAGCGGGTTGCCGACGAGAAGCGGGTTTCCGAGCAGAAACTGCTCCACGTCGATGTCGGCACCAGACTGCGCGATGAGCCGCCGCTGAACGCGCGCCAGTTGCTCCGCGTCGAGGCGGTCGTCCTCCGGGAAGAACGCCTGCCCTACACGGTCCTCGACGAAGCGCAGAACCTGCTGCAACCCAGTGCCGGAGAATCGTGTGTTGATCCGACCGTGGAGCATGTGCAGCGTCCAGTAGCTGGCGGCGAGCCGCATGAAGGCGGCGCCGGCTCCGGGGTAGTTCTTCTCGAGCGAGTCTCCGAACTGTGCCTGGAATCGCTCGACGGAGACGAAGGGGTACCCCTCGGCGGCGAGATGGAAGAAGCCCTGCAGCGCTGAGTCCGCGATCACTGCGAACCGCCGTTGGCTTGACTCGTCGGCCTCGGTCTCGGACGCGAACGCCATGAGCACATCGGCGTCACCGGGCTCGGCAGGCACCCCGGCACGGTCGAGTAGAAGGCCGATCGCCTCCATCCCCAGTTCCAGTTCGGCTGCGGTCCCGTTGACAGACATTTGACTGCTATAGTTCGGATCCTAGATCGATCTGATAATTATCGCGCGAACCGAGGTCCAACGTGTGAGCCAGTCGCCGCCCGCCCCGCGAGGGCGCAGCACGGGCCTGAATCCGGCGAACCGCTTCGAGCCGCTCCATGTGGAACTCGCACCGGACCTGGACGAGGTCACGCCAACCACGTACTTCAGAGATTCGACTCGCCGGATCATCGCGCGCAACGACAGCCCCGACGTCCCGTTTACCTACTCGATCAACCCATATCGCGGTTGCGAACACGGCTGCGCATACTGCTATGCGCGACCCGGACACGAGTACCTGGGCTTCTCCCCGGGCCTCGACTTCGAATCGAAGATCGTGGTGAAGGCCGACGCCCCGGCCCTCCTGCGCAAGGAGCTCAGCGCGCCATCTTGGACGCCATCCGTGCTGGCCATGAGCGGGGTGACCGACGCCTATCAACCTGTCGAGTCGAAGCTCGAGCTCACCCGCGGCTGCCTGTCGGTTCTGGCTGAGCTACGCCATCCGGTGACAATCGTCACGAAGAACGCGCTCGTGGTGCGCGATCTGGACCTTCTCGGCGAACTGGCTCGCCACGAGGCTGCGTCCGTCTTCCTATCGATCACGACGCTCGATGACGAACTGTGCCGCGCAATGGAACCACGCACCTCGCGCCCGTCCAGGCGCCTCGACGCGCTGAAACAACTGGCCGACGCCGGCATTCCGTGCGGCGTGATGGTGGCTCCCGTGATTCCCGGACTGAACGACCACGAGATCCCGGCCATTCTCGAAGCGGCCGCCGCGGCGGGCGCCCGCCAAGCCGGGAAGGTCATGTTGCGCCTGCCCGGCCCGGTTGCCGACCTGTTCGAACACTGGCTAGAGCGGTACTCACCGGAGCGCCGACGTCGAGTGATGCAGCATCTCCGATCGATGCGTGGCGACCAGCGCAACGACGCGCAGTTCGGTTCACGAATGCGTGGGCACGGAGCCTACGCCGAGCACGCCGAGTCGATGTTCGCCGCGGGATGCCGTCGGCATGGGTTGAATCAACGCACGTTCAGCCTGCGGACGGACGCGTTCCGCCGACCAGGACAATGTGCCCTGCCTTTCGGCGAGGACTCGCATAGGCCGTGACGCGCGGCCCTCATATGGGCAAAATGGCACTACCCCCCTGCTTCCTAGACTCCAAGCCGTTCCCAACTCAGGAGACAGGGTTGATGTTGAGCACCGCCATCCGGCGCCAGGCCCGCTGCATTGCCGCGGTCGCGTGTTTCCTTTTCGGCTCACAGGCCGAAGCCCAAACAGCCGCCGAAGGCTTCGAGTTCTTTCAGAGCACCTTCGAGTGCGCTGCGTGCCATGGTGCCGCAGCGGAAGGCGGGATGGGCCCGGCGTTGGCTGGCACCCAGCTTTCGCTCGCCATCGAGCCGTCGGATGCCGGCCTTCGACGACACCGAGATGTCGGAAGAGCAGCTCACAGCTATCCACGACTACCTCACGGATCTTGAAGCTCCGACGCTCGCAACCAAATCGACCTGGTGGAACACTGACCTGCTCAATCTCCCAACGCCCGCGCTCCCGCGCAAGGGCGACATGGAAGTCCACTTCACGCACAGATTCTCCGACTCGGTGAGTGACGCCGGACGCCAAGGGTTTTATGGACTCGATAGCTTCGCGTTCCCAGGCTTCTGGTTCATCTACACGGCGCACGAGCGCGTAGCGCCATATGTCGGGCGAACCGCCAATCTGGCCACGTGGGAGTACGGACTCAAGATCGCGCTCCTGCGCGAGCATGATCTCGGCGTTCCGATCAGCGTCGCGGCAAACATCGGCGGGGCGTATCTCGACACCGAGGGAATTCCCAATGCGGGTCGCTTCACGGCAGAGTTGCCCATCGGCGTGCGCGCGGGCGACCGGATCGCTCTTCAAGTGGTGCCGATGTACGCCACGAATCCGGATGAGTTCGGAGCACCCGGCAGTCCTGGATTCTCCACCGCGCTTGGTGTTGGTGGTTCGTTCAAGCTCAACACGAAGATCAGCCTCGACGGTGAGTACATCACCAATCTAGGAGGCTACGAACGACAACCGAGCATCGATCAGTGGCAGGCTGGCGTGACTTTCCACGTGCACAAGCACTGGTTCTCCCTGCTGCTAACCAACAGCACGCTATCTACTCCGGACTTCATGGTCGGAGGTTCGTTTCCCACCGGGATCAAGTCGAATATCCGTATCGGGTTCAACCTCGTTCGAGCCTTCCTCCTTTTGAGCGCGATGAGTACAACCATGTCGAAATTCAAAAGCCGCCGACTCGTCCCTGCCCGTTCTCTGATCGCCACCATCGCCCTGTGCGCCCTGGGCACCGCGACTGCGCAGAGCGGGGTCGATGACTTCTCGAATAGTGACTTCGACGGCGGGTGGGTGGGCACCCTGACCGTCGGAAAGAGTCGAGTCCCGATTCAACTGAACATGAATATCGACGGTGGCGGCGGTGCGGCGTTCGTAATCGTTCAGGATCCGAACGATTCCGAAAGCGCGGGCGTGGCGACCTTCGATGCTGATCTCGTGAAGGTGTCCAACAAGAGCGTCACCCTGCGTATCGACGACACTGCCCCGGTGGGTCGGTTTGCGCGCGCCGGCTCACGTTTCGGCACCGGAACTTTGAAGATCTCGTACAAAGCAGGGACCGATAGCCTGTCGGGCAAAGCGAGCGGAAGCCTGAAGGGGAAGCTCGTGGCGGTGCGCATGGATACGACTCTGCCCATGCAGCGCCTCTGGCAGGGCTCGTTCAAGACCGGCGGCGAAACGCTCGCGGTCCGGATGGCGACAACCGAAGACGGCGACGGCACCGTGGGCGGGCATGCCAACCTCGATGGCGAGACGGCGACCGTGGTGGGCACTCGGCAAGGCACGAAGGTCGAGATGACTCTTACGCTCGGTGGGCAGACCATCGAGTTCAGCGGCAAGCTCAAGGCCAAGAACAGCGCGCTGCAGGGCACGTTCAAGTCCGAAGGTGAAACGAACAAGGTGAAGCTCGTGGCCGGCTCGGGGAAGGGCAAGCCAATGTCGTTCAAGAACGTCAATCGCCTGGCGGCCGAAGTACCTGCTGGCGAACAGACCACGCTTCAGCTGACGGGCAAGAACCTCGCCCCGGGCGCCCTGGCATTCAGCGATTCGGCAAGCGTAGCCGTCCGGGATGTCGAGTTCGTTAGCTCCAAGAGCATTCGAGTCACGGTGGAACCTGACGCCAACACCGACGACGGCACCAGTGTCAGTCTCCGCATGCTCTCCGGCGACGGCCAGGTGAAAGACCGCGGTAACGCGTTCAGCGTGACCAACGGCGGCGGCGGCGGTGTGCCTGTGAGCTTCGCGGCGCAGATTCAGCCGATCTTCACCAATAGCTGCGCCAGTGCCGGGTGCCACAACTCGGGCAGTGCGCGTGCGGGCCTCGTTCTCGAGAGCGGCGCCTCGCTGGCGAACCTCGTCAACTCGCCCAGCAGCCAGCAACCCGGGCTACGGCGCGTGCTGCCAGGCGACCCGGACAGCAGCTACCTGATCCGCAAGATCGAGGGCGGCCCCGCCATCACAGGTGGCCGGATGCCACTCAACCGGACGGCACTGTCGGACACGGAGGTGGCACTGATCCGCCTCTGGATCACCGAGGGGGCCAACGGCGCACCCGAACCCCTCAGGTAGATCGCGACGACCTAGACCAGAGGAAGCGGGCGGCGTTCGCTATCGGGCACAGGTCTGGTGACGGCCACCATCGACGCTCAGCGTCTCCCCCGTGATCCAGCCGCTCCGCGGGCCGGCCAGGAAGCAAATCGCGTCTGCGATGTCGTCGGGCTGACCGACTCGACCGAGCGGATGGGTGCTCTTGCTGTGTTCGAGAAATGCCGCGTAGGCCTGATCGTCCATTCCACCGCGGCGGTGGAGTTGACTCACGACGACGCCTGGGTTCACTGCGTTGACACGCACCCGGTCGGGGGCGAGTTCAAGAGCAGCGCAGCGCGTGAGCTGATCCACGGCCGCCTTGCTGACGCAGTAGGCCACGATTCCCGGAAAAGCCCGCGTGCCGGTGACCGACGAAACATTGACGACGGAGCCTTCGCCTTTCTTGAGCTCGGGGACTGCGGCGCGGATGAGCCGAAAAGGCGCGTCCACGTTGATGCGCATCATCTCGGACCACTGATCGTCGGTGGTATCTGCCACGGTGCCGCTGCCGATCACTCCAGCCGCGTTCACGAGGACATCGAGTCGCCCGAAACGTTGGATCGCGAACTGCACGAGATCGGTGGCAGCGCTCTCCGCGATGACGTCGGCGGCAATCGAGGCGACTTCTTCTCCAGCCTCGCGAGCTTCAGCTTCCGCCTCGGCCAGAGCCTCTTCGTCCCGGCCGGACAGGACGAGGCGCGCTCCAAGGTTTGCCAGTTGCAGCGCTGTCGCCCTGCCGATTCCGCTGGTCGCGCCCGTGACGAGTGCGACCTTGTCGTTGAACTCGCTCGGATTACTCACGCGGCTCTTCCCTTGCGGTTTCAAGTGCGTCGAGCTTTCGAGCCCGCTTGTCGGCACGACTCAGACCAAAGTTGAAATCGATCAGCGCACCGTCCCAGGAGCCATACTGGGGATTCGGCAGCACGATCCAACGGCGTCCCCAGTAGTCTGCGTATTCGGCGACGAGTCCACTGCGCGTGGCGATATCGACGTCCACACCCGAGACGAAGTCGCCCAGGTTGTCACCCAGCTGCAGTAGAACTCGGTGCGTGCCGGCCACCTGGGCGCGCCGCGTGCCCTTGTCGCTGCCCCAGTCGGATTGCTCATCACGGGTCAGAATCGTGTCGATTCCGTCATCGAGTGGGAACCCGAGTGCCGCAAGATTCCGCCGGGTCGGCTCCTCCACCTCGTGACGTCTGTTGGTCACATAGAAAACCGTGATTCCTCGCGCGGCAGCGGCCTGGGTGAACTCGAGCGCTCCCGGCACTGCCTCAGCCTGTTCCTCGCGAACCCAGGCATGCCACGAGTCCGTGGCAAAGTCGCGGTCGTCGGCGACCTGCCGAGCCTGGTTTGGGGAGTTGTCGAGCACGGTCTCGTCCACATCCAGAACGACCGCCGGGGGGAGATCAAAAACATCCGTGCCGCCCTGCTCGGTAACCGCCGTCCACGTCGGGTCGGCGAGCGCCACATCGAGCATCATCTCGGCGAGCGCGTAGGCCTGGCGCGTGCTCGCCTCGTATTCAGCGGCAGTCTGAACCCAGAGAACCGCGTTCAGCCCCTCGGTGCCGTAACTGTTGCCCTCGGATTCCGGCACGGGAGTGGGGGCACAGGCTGTCACGAAGGCGCCGGACAGCACCACGATTACAAGTATTCTCATCTCGCCTCCAGAACCGAGCCGTCCCATCCAAGTCCAAAGTCTTCGCCCCGACAGGCAGCGACTAGGACGGGTCGGTGGCACAATATTCGTTGCCAGATCGCAGTGTGGCGCTGGGCGCCGCGCCAAGAATAAAGGACGCGCATGCGGATCGTGATCTCGGGCGATGGTGATATCGCACAGCAACTCGTGCGGGCGCTCCATCGGCATCATGACGTCGTGGTGTTAGAAGAAGACGCCGACGTAGCCGAACGCTTCGATCAGCTTGATATCCATGTCATGCATGGGCACGCCACCGATCCCGAAACCTTGCTTGAGGCGGGCATCGCGAGCGCCGATGCCTTTGTCGCATGTGGCTGCTCGGACGAGGCGAATATCATCGCCTCGATGACCGCGAAGCGACTGGGCAGCGCGCAGGTCACGTGCTTCGTCTCGCGCGAGTCGTACGTGCAGTCTTTTGCGGGGATCACCGAAGGCGACGGCATGCTCGCCATCGATCGGATCGTCTGGCCGCAGTACATGCTCGCCGATGAGATCGCGCGCATCGTCCTCGTGCCACGAGCGGTGGACGTCGAGGTGTTTGCCGGGGGAAGCATCTGGTTGATGGAGTTCAAGGTCGAAGAGGACTCGGGTCTGGTCGGCGCCCTTCCCCAACTGGGGTTGCCGCGCGGTGTGCTGGCGGCGGCCGTGCGTCAGGGCGATGACTTCTTCGTCCCCACCGGCAAAACGGAGCTCGCCGCGGGCGATCGGGTCGCGTTCATGGGCGGCAGGCCCGAGCTGCGCGAACTCGAAGAACGTTTCGTCAAACCTCGCGGCAAGGCTGCGCCCAAGGAACGTGAAGTTGTCATCGTGGGCGGTGGCACCGTGGGCCTCACGCTGGCGAAGCGACTCGAGCGTGAACCCGGCCTTCGACTGAAAATCATCGAATCCAACAAGCCACGCGCAGAGGAACTCGCCGCGCAACTGAAGAAGACCCTGGTACTCCGCGGCGACGGCACCGACCTGGAACTGCTCGAGTCGGAGCAGGTGGGCCGGGCTCACGTGCTCGTCTCGGTGACCAGCAACGACGAAAAGAACCTGCTGTGTTCGCTGCTGGCGAGCCAGATGGGGGTTCCGAAGATCATCACGCGGGTGAACCGTCGCGAGAATGTGGCGCTCTTCGAACGCGTCGGCATCGATGTGCCGCTCAACCCGATGATCACCGCGATCAACGTAGTGCTGAACTCGCTCCAGGACGGCGGCCACAGAACCCTGGCCAGCGTCGAAGGCGGAAAAGCGGCGGTCGTCGAGATCGGCGTGCCCGAAGACTTCAAGGCCACGCAGATCAAAGATCTCGAGCGAATCAAGGGCACGATCATCGTGGCCATCATGCGCGGGGAGAAGACGATCGTTCCGCACGGCGACGACACCGTCCAACCCGACGACCGGCTGCTGGTCTTCGCCCTCGCGGGCGCCGACGAAGCGCTAGAAAAGCTCTTCTAGGATGCGTCTCCGTCTCGTCGCGCATGCGGTGGGCCTCCTGCTCCGGGCTTTCGGTGTCTCGCTGCTCGTGCCGATGCTGGTCGACCTCGGGTACGGCAACGTGGATGACTCTGTTGGGTTTCTGATCGCCGCGATCGCGGCGTTTGGGGCGGGCGAATACGCGCGCCGGAGTTGGACGCGCGAGGTCGAGATGCATCGCATCGAGGGCATCGCGGTGGTGGCCTCCTCGTGGCTGGTGGTGTCGTTTTTCGGCGCAATCCCCTATGTCTGGGTCGGCCTCAGTGCGATCGACGCGCTGTTCGAGTCCATGTCGGGGCTCACGACAACGGGCGCCACGATCTTCACGGACTTCTCCCTGTACAGCGAAGGGATTTATCTGTGGCGCAGCATGACGCAATGGTTCGGCGGCATGGGCGTGATCGCGCTATTCATCGCGGTCCTGCCGAAGCTCGCCATCGCCGGCCGTCAGATGTTCTTCGCGGAGGCACCTGGCCCCGAAGAAGACCGCCTCACGCCGCGCGTGCGCCACACGGCGATCGCACTCTGGAGCCTTTATGTAGGGCTGACGGCAGTCCAGGTCGTGCTGCTTTACCTAGTGGGCATGCCTTTGTTCGATGCCATCTGCAACTCGCTCACCACGCTCGCCGCCGGCGGATTCTCGCCGCACCCACAGAGCATCGGCGGCTACGAGAATGCGGCCGCCGAATGGATCTTCATCGCTTTCATCTTTCTGGCGGGGGCGAACTACTCGCTGCAGTACCGCGCGCTGCGCGGCCGTCCGATGGCCTTGTTCCGCGATCAGGAATTCCGCACCTACGCTGTGATCGTTGGTGTCGCGACGCTCTTGCTGACATACGTGCTGCTGCCGTTCGGTCGAGATCCGAGTGCCGAGTACATGGCCGCCGACACGAGCCTGCAAGTGCTCTACGACGCGCCGCCGATCACGATCTTGCGTCAGGCCGCATTCCAGGTCGTCACGATAATTACCACCGCGGGGTTCGCGACCGACGACTTCAACTTGTGGAACGACCAGGCGCGGATACTGCTCCTTGTTCTGATGTTCGTCGGAGGATCCGCCGGATCAGCTGCGGGAGGGCCGAAGATCGTGCGCGCGATACTGATCTTCAAGTACGCCGCAGTCGAATTGCTGCGCGTCCTGCATCCGCACGCGGTCACGGTCGTCCGCTACAACGGCAAGGTTGTGCCGAACCGGGTTCTCCGTGCCATCGTCGCCTTTCTGCTGTTGTACCTGCTCGTCTTCGCAGCAAGCGTGGTGGCTCTGTCGATGTTCGGAGCCGACTTGATCACCTCGATCACCGCGTCGATCGCGACTCTGGGGAACATCGGGCCGGGCTATTCGATCGTCGGGCCGATGGGCAGCTATGCCACGCTCCCCGTCGCTTCGAAAATCGTCCTGTTCCTCAACATGTGGATCGGACGGCTCGAAGTAATCACCGTGCTCGTCTTCCTGCAGCCGGCGGTCTGGCGAGCGGCCCGGCTCAACGACTAGCGGGTCAGCGCCGCCTGGACCAGACGATCGACCAGCTCGCCGAAACTGATGCCCGCGGCGGCCGCTCCCTGGGGCAGCAAACTAGTTTCGGTCATGCCGGGGATCGTATTCAGCTCCAGCATTTGCGGCCCATCGGCCGTGATGATGAAGTCGCTGCGTGAGCAGCCCTCGCAGCCGAGTTCGAGGTGGGCGCGAACCGCGAGTTCCTGAACCTGCGCCGCCACCGCTGGATCGACGCGGGCCGGCGTGATCTCCTCGCAGGCTGCCGCTGTGTACTTGGCCCGAAAGTCGAAGAACGTGTCCGCCACGGGGACGATCTCGGTCAGGGGCAGCGCGAGCGTAGACTCCGGCCCACCTCCGAGTACGCCGCACGTGACCTCGACGCCGTCAAGAAAGCTCTCGATCATCACGGCACCGCTCGCCGCGGCCACCGCCGCCGCTTGCACCGCAGTCGCCGTGTCGTGTGCAACAGCGGTTGCGAAGGACGAGCCTCCCGCGACGGGTTTGACGACGCACGGCAGGCCAACTTCGGCGATAGACGCCTCCACATCGGACGGAGGCGCGTCGGAGCGGACAACGACGTCCGAGGGCATCGGAATATTCACCGCGGTCAGGAGACGCTTGCTGACGTGTTTGTCCATGGCCATCGCCGACGCCATGACCCCGGATCCGGTGAAACGAAGCCCCGCGGTCTCGCATAGCCCCTGAATCGCGCCGTCCTCTCCGCCCGGGCCGTGCAGGGCGATGAACGCCACTTCCACGAGATCACCCGACAGCGTTTCAAATACGGGCAGGCTCTCTGATGTCGATGGAGGTGCACCGGCCGCCGCATTGGCGTCGCCCGACAGCGACGGCATCACTGGCCGGTAGTCGAAATGCCAGGCTCCGTCGCGCGCCAGATAGACCGGCATCGCCGCGTACCCAGCGTCGCGTAGTGCGTCGAGCACGTTGAGGCCCGTGCAAATAGAAACGTCGTGTTCGCTGCTGACGCCGCCCATCAGGACAGCGACGCGCGTTGGCTCCCCCACGCCCATGATGGGCGAAGGTTACCATGGGGCCTGAATCGTCAGAATGTGTTCAGAACGCTTGGAGTTTCGATGCTTCCAGTCGAGGTATTTGCTCAGATCCAGGGGAAGGTCGAAGCCAACCCCTCACTCGTCGAGGAAGTCGGCGCGATCTTTCAGTTCGACGTGGCGGGAGACGATGGCGGCACCTGGTCGGTCGACCTGAAGAACGCCCCGGGCGGAGTGGCACAGGCCCCAAACGAAGATGCCGACTGCGTCATCTCGGTTAGCCAAGATGACTTCGTCGGCATCATGACCGGCGCGGTAGACCCGCAGATGGCCTTCATGATGGGACGCATCAAGGTCGCCGGGAACTTCATGCTGGCGACCAAACTGCGCGTGTTGATGTAGGAGACGATCTAGCCGAGTGCGGCCTCGTCATCCTCGCCCTCGTCGTCCATCAGCGCGGAAATCGCCCGCGGCTGAAACGACGGAAAGTCAGTCGCAGTCTCGTCTTCGCTGGCAACGTCGCCCTCGTCGGAGACTTCCGGAACCTCAAAGGCTGCAGGAGCGCCAAGACCGCCGTCAAACGGGTTGGGCGCCGGCGCCTCCGGCACTGGCGGAGCAACCACGGCTGCGGGCGCTACCGCCCCCTCGCTCTTGTCGCCGCGGAAGTTGTCGAGCTCCTCGACCGCTGCCCGCAGGAACGGCATCACCACTTCAGCCTCGCGCTTGGCGCGCACGGCCGCAGCGTGGCGCTGCTCCCAGACTTCGATTGCCTTGTCGAGTTCGTGTCGTCCTTCGCTCATATCGTCGCCTCCGGCGGCGATGGGCGCCGCGCGATCTAGTGAAACCTTTCTTTCACTAAACAAGATCTCAAAAGGCACTTTCAACCCTTATTGCACAGCCAAACACATCAAACGCACATAAACGACGTCCGCGCCCTCCGATCGGGCTCATCTCGGAAAGCACGCGCGGCCGGCATTGTGAACTCCCGCCGCCAGCTATCATCCGTTCACGGGGGACTCCGTGAAAGCTACTCAGTGACCTCTCACGACCCACCGCACGGCCCGACCATAGTGAGTCGAAGTATGGAAAGCCCACAGAGCACCATGAACGCGATCTGGCTGGAGGGTGGGACCGCGGAGCTGCGCACCAACACCCCGAGTCCGACAATCGAGCCTGGCTGGGCGCTCGTGAAGGTGCGCCTTGTCGGTATCTGCGGCACTGATCGCCAGCTCATGACGGGCTACGCCGGGTTCTGTGGAATACCGGGACATGAGTTTGTCGGCGAAGTCGTCGCCGGCTCTGAATCATGGCTCGGCAAGCGGGTGGTGGCCGATATCAATGTCGGGTGCGGCGCCTGCGCGGCGTGTGGAATCTCGGCGCACCATTGCGAAGCGCGGCGCGTGCTCGGAATTCGCAGGCTCCACGGAGCTCTGGCCGAGTTCCTGACACTGCCAGAAACCAACCTAGTAGCAGTTCCCGAGGAGGTCGGCGACGCAGCCGCCGCTCTCGCCGAGCCGCTTGCAGCGGCTCTGCACGTGATTGATGACGCGCCCCCGGATGCGACCGGCGCAACCGTGTTCGGCGACGGCGCCCTCGGGCATCTGGTGGCGCGCGCACTCCAATCGCACGACTTCCAGGTGTCTATGGTGGGCCGCCATGCGGAGAAGCTCCGCTTCGCCGAAACACACGGCATCGCGACCACAACGAACGTTCACGAGATACAGCGGGAGCCGCTCGTGGTGGACTGCACCGGTACTCCAACCGGGCTGCGCACCGCACTCGATCACCTCTCCCCCGGAGGAACGCTGATCCTCAAGAGCACCCATGCACCGGGGGTGAAGTGTGACCTGTCAGGCCTCGTGGTCGATGAATGCCGCATCGTGGGATCTCGGTGCGGCGACCTCCAGACGGCGGTTGAAGCCCTGACAGCCGGTCGCGTGCGGGTGCACGATCTCACTGGAGAACCGCGGACGCTTCTCCAGGCTGTCGACGTTCTCAGCAACGCATCCAGACCGACAGAACTGAAGGCTCTGATCGACCCGCGATCCTAACCGAATCTTTAAGCGAAACAGACGGCGCGTCCACGGCATTCGGAGTAGTTTTGCGGCGAGTGTGATCAACGTCCAGGCGTAATCGTGAACCCCCATGAGTAACCGCTCCGAGTCACTCCGCCGCGCGCTACTGCTCGCCGCGCTGTTGCTCGCGTTTTTCGTGGGGCTCGACCTCATGGGAATCGCGTTCAAGCTCATGGGACGTGGGTTCGCTGAGACCTTACTCGCCACGACGTCCAACCCCTTCGTCGGCCTGTTCATCGGTTTGCTGGCGACGAGCCTGATCCAGAGCAGCTCGACAACCACCTCGATCACCGTTGGGCTAGTCGCTGCCGGCGCACTCACGGTCGAGGGCGCGGTGCCCATCATCATGGGCGCCAATATCGGCACGACCGTAACGAACACCATCGTCTCGCTCGGACACATGGGCCGCAACGACGAGTTCGAACGCGCCTTCGCCGGTGCCACGCTGCACGACTTCTTCAACTGGATGGCGGTCCTGATCCTGTTCCCGCTTCAGATCGCCACGGGCTTCCTGAGTACCTGGGCGCGGGCGATGGAAGAAGTCCTCGAGGGGAGCGGTGGCATCAACCTCTTCAATCCGTTGAAAGCAGCGGTTCGCCCCATCGCCGAGGGCATCTCTGATTTCGCGGGCAGTTCCGGCACCCTGACCCTGGTCATCGGCATCGTGATGATCATCGTGGCCCTAAAAGTGCTGGTCGATGTGCTGCGTGCCGGCCTTGGTCAGGCTACGGATCAGCTCATCCAGCAGACGCTGTTCCGCAACAGCCTCACGGCGATCGGGGTGGGTGCGATGGTGACCGTGCTCGTACAGAGCAGCTCCGTGACCACATCCGTACTCGTGCCGCTCGTTGGTGCCGGGGTGGTTACGCTCGAACAGATGTTCCCGTTCACGCTGGGTGCCAACATCGGCACGACGGTAACCGCGATTCTGGCGGCACTCGCCACGGGCGAGCCTGCCGCCATCACGGTTGCTCTCGCCCACCTGATGTTCAACCTGATCGCCACACTGCTGATCTACGGCATCCCGCAGCTTCGGGCCATCCCTCTCGCTCTGGCTCGCAGGCTCGGCGCACTTGCCGCCCGTCGACGTACACTCGCGCTCATCTATGTAGCCGTGCTGTTTTTCGGGATTCCGCTGCTTCTGTTGGCTCTCAGCGGCGGACTTCCCACCGGGTCCTGACCCCCGCGTCGCGTCGATTCGCCTGAATCGACTGCCAGACCGGGTCATGACCGTCCCGCGAGTCGCAAGCTCGACCTGACGGTCTGGCGTTTGTTATTCAATAATGACTTTTAATAACTATCTAACTCTCTTTTAATGTTTTGACGTCCTACGGCAACTTGATATAACTCATCTACTGGATGACGTCATCAAAAGACCTTCCACCTCCCATGTACCTGGAAGAGGTTCCGCCCTATGCGGTCTCAACACTTGATCGAATCGGAACGCGGCTTCGGCCTGCTGTTCGCGATCTTCGCGCTCGGCATCGTGGGAGTACTGGGATTCACGATGATGACCAACGGAATGGTCGACCTGACCATCTCCGACAACTTCCGATCGAAGTCGACCGCGTTCTACGCGGCGGACGGTGGAATCGAACAGACGCTGATCGACCTCAAGGTCGACGACGCCTGGGTAACGGAGCTGGTCGACCCGACGAGCTGGACCGTGCAGAACCCAAGCAGCGCGACGATCACCATCAACGGACATTCGCTCACGTTGCAGCTCGATGGTGACGGGGCGGTGGTGCCTGCGTTCTACCAGCTGGGAAGTGAGATCAGCATCGGACAGGGCTCGTATCTGCGCGAGGTCTACCTTCCGCCAAGCTTCGTGGAGTTCGATGGCGACTGCGACCCCGTTGAAGAGGAAGCCGAGGAGACGAGTGGTTCTGCCTCCGGCTCAGCTTCGGGCTCGGCTTCCGGGTCCGGGAGCGCAAGCGGCAGCACCTCCAGTCTGATCGACACGGTCGATGGATTTTTCCGCGCCCGGTTCGGCATCGCCGGCGCGGGCTTCGCTGCACCGATGCAGTCCAGCTCATCCGGTGGCGGCACGAGCGGCAGCGCCAGTGGTAGTGCTAGCGGTAGCGGCAGCGGCACCGCCTCGGACACCGGATCTGTCGATCCGTGCGATCTCGTTGAGCCCTCAGCAAGCGGGGGCACTAGCGGGAGCGCCAGCGGCAGCGCGTCAGGTAGTGCTTCCGGCGCCGCCTCGGGCGGCTCAGTTTCGGGCGGCTCAACCTCAGCCCTCGAGAATCAAGACTTCAGCGCTGCCGTCCTCCGAGCTCGCTACGGATTGCTCCCCTTGAACTTCGGCACCCTCGCACCCTCGATTCGACGTGTCGGCCGCGTCGTCCAGAGCAGTTCGAGCGGCGGCTCGACCTCCGGCATGGGTTCCGCGTCCGGTTCGGCGTCCGGTTCTGGGTCTGGGACTGCGTCGGCGACCGGCACCGGTAGCTGTGGCACAGACCTCATTGCCTTGCCATCCAGCTCCAGCGGGAGCGGAAGCGGTTCGGGGAGCGGCTCTGGTAGCGGATCCGGAAGTTCCGGGAGCACCAGCAGCCTATGGGGCCCCGACTCTTCTGGTTTCTTCGGAACGCTTCTCGGCAACATGGCCGGCGCGATCGGCACGACCCGTTGGGGCGTGGCCGGTTCGTGGATGGCCCCGCAGTCCTCTTCAAGCGGAGGCACCGGTTCCGGTTCGGGTAGCGGTAGCGGCTCGGGTTCCGGCGAATCGGGCGGCGCCATGATCACCGAGACGAGCGAGTGCGTTGAGGACCCGCCTGGAGTGGCCGACATTCATGTGGCGATCCGCTCCACGGGCACCGGGAACCAGGTCGAGCAGGGCTCGCAGGTGATCCTCGCTGACCTCCTCTTCACCGTCGATGACAACGGTGACGTGGTCGAGATCAAGGTGCGCAACTGGCGCCAGGATCGATAGCTAGGAGGAGATGTGGCTGCCGAGTAGGGATTCACATTCGTCGAAGCGCTCGTAACGCTCTTCATTCTGACGCTCGTGTCGCTTTCGATGGCGCAGATGATCGGAATGGGAATGCTGACCGACGCCAACTCCGAGGAACTCACCTCGGCGACAACTCTCTCCGCCAACAAACTCGAAGAGCTGCGCAACAGCGACTACGACTCCCTCACCGCGGGCGGCGACGTCAACAGCAACGCTGAGGGATTCTTCGATACACCCGACGTCGATGGCGACGGAAACGTCGACTACACCCGTCGTTGGGCAGTGACGGATCAGTCGGGCGGGAAGTCGATCCAGGTGAGAGTCATTGCCAATGTCGAAACGATGGGGCCGATGCGAGAGGCCACAATGGCAACCGTGGTGGCGGAACGATGAGACTTCCGCGCCCAGCATCTGAATCCGGTTTCTCGCTGGTGGAACTGATGATCGCGACATTGATCATCAGTGTCGCCGTTGCCGGTATGTACTCGATGTTCGACTCCACGCAGACGTTTTACGAGAACTACTCGGACAGCTCCGACATGCGGCAGCAGGCTCGGGTGGGGATCGACCTGATCTCGACTGAACTACGCTCAGCCGGCTTCGACATCGGTGATCTCGATGAAGCCCTCACGGTGGCCGGCGACACCAGCCTGCAGTTCGTGGCAGACCTGGATGACGGCGACGACGGTGGCGCGTGCGACGCGTCCTACGAAGACGCCACCGACGGCGGTGCGGAACGTGTGACCTATACCCTGGACACCAACAGCGCCACTATCCTGCGCACCATCGATTGCTACAACGGCAGTGCCTGGACGAACGGCGTCCAGAGCTCCACGATCGCGCAGACGCTCGACACGGCGGTGCCCGTTTTCAAGTTCTATGACGCCGACGGCAACCAGTTGCCGGGTGTATCCGGCGGAACCCTCTCGGAGAGCAACCGCGCCGATGTTGCCTCCGTCGAGATCGTGTTCGACCTCGTTGACACTTCCGAAACGCAGCTCGTTGGCGAAGCCAACACAAGCCTCCACCTCTCCACCCGTGTGCGCCTGCACAACGTCGTCCAATAGTCGCCATGCGTAACCAGAACGACCTTCAGATCGACAGCACGACACTCGTGCGCAACATGTTGTTGGTTCTGGTGAGCGCCGAACTGCTTCTGTTCACGCTCAACTACCACCTGAACCTGATGAACCTGATGGGTGACTCGGCGATCCAGCGGCTGTTCAACACCGCCCGTGAAGACAGTCTGCCGGGTTGGTTCAACATCATTCAGACGGCGATGATCGCGGCGACCTTGTGGCTGATCTACGCCGTGAAGCGGCAACGCGGCACCAAGTGGCAAGGTCGCGGTTGGTTCGCGATCGCTCTCTTCTTCAGTTATCTAGCGTTCGACGACGGCGCGCACATCCATGAGCGCGTCGGCACCTGGTTTGGCAACGCAGGCGACAGCATGGTGATCGGCGCCTGGCTGCTCGACTTCTTCCCGAGCTACCGGTGGCAGATCGTCTTCATGCCCATCTTTGCCACCATGGGCGTGTTCACATTCGTCTTCATGCTCAAGGAACTGCGCGACTGGAAGCCCAAGCTCACAGTCTTTGTCGCAATGAGCTTTCTGGCGCTCGCGGTGACCGCCGACTTCTTTGAGGGGCTTTCGCAAACGCACGCGCTGAACCCCTACACGTGGCTCGCGCAGAACTGGCACATCGACTACTGGACGAATCGCACGCTAGGGATGTCGCTCTACGACACGTTGATTCACTTCTCTCGATCGATCGAGGAGTGCCTCGAGATGTTCGCCATGACGTTGCTCTGGACGGTGTTTCTCTCGCACCTTTTCCAGAGCCTGGACGGCTTGCGCATGAAGGTCGTCAGCCCGGCGGCGAACGGCGCCGAGGCCGATCAACCGGCCCGTCTCGTACGCCCGGCGACGGCGTTCGACACGCCGAGCCGCGCAGCCTGACCCCAGTCCGCTAGGCGATCAGGAAGCCTGCGCCAGTTCCGGGAGCGTGCTGTCGGGCCGATGCATGGCCCACCAGTCACGCGCATGGCCGCGGTCCCACGAGTCCGACAACTGCAAGTTGTCGAGCGCGTCGGCCAGCGCCTGCATGCCCGGATAACGATCCGCGGGGTCTTTCGCGAGGCAGCGCAGAATGATGGCGTCGAGTTCCGCGGGAATCGGCAATTCGGTGCGGGCTGACGGCGGTTCTGGCTCATTCTTCACGTGGCTGACGATCATCGCTACAGGCGTCGTGTCATCGAAAACGAGCTTCCCGGTAACGAGCCAGTACGCAACACAGCCGAGGGCGTAGACGTCCGTGGTCGGGCCGACATCGCCGTTCTGCAGCGCCATCTCAGGCGCCATGTAGGCCGGCGTCCCAGTGGTCAGCCCGTCGACGGTCAGCTGCGTCATCTCTGTCGGACGTTGATCTTTCACCAGGCCGAAGTCGAGCACCTTGACGAAGTCGTTTGCGGTCCCGAGTCGACAAGCAAAGATGTTGGCCGGCTTGATGTCTCTGTGAATAAGCGCGTGCTGGTGGGCATCTTCCAGCGACTCGCAAGCCTGCCGGAGCAGATGTACGGCACGCGATACCGGGAGCGGACCATGGCGCTCAACGAGGGTGCCCAGATCGAATCCGTCCAGGTACTCCATCACGTAGTAGAAGACGCCCTCCCCCGTGACGCCGAAGTCATAGATCTCGACGGTGTTCGGTGAACGCAGCCCGGCCGTGGCCTGGGCCTCGCGGGCGAAGCGCTTTACCGCCTGAGCGCCAGCTGTGGAACTCCCATCTGCGAGAAGGTCCGGGCGCACAATCTTGATGGCGGCCGGACGGGCAAGCGTCTTGTGTTCAGCCAACCAGACCTCGCCCATACCGCCCTCGCCGATCTGCTCGCGGAGATCGTAGAGATTGTCGGCGCGGGCCTCGATCGCTGTGGTGCGGTAGCGGCCGATCAGGGCGGAACCCAGAATGCACACCGCGGTAGCGATGCTTCCAAGCAAGACCATGTCGCTCACAGCTCGGAACGTAAGGGACCGGTCCCGCCACGGCGACAGCCGCGGGCTGTAGGGTCGCCAGCAACGTCCATACCAAGGGTGTGCCAACGGCCATGGGAGCGATGATCAACGCGGTTCGCTGCCAGCCGCTCGGGATGAAGATCGCGTAGGCAGCCATGAGGATGATGAAGCTCAGCAGGAGCGCGTTCAGTTCGGCCACCATCGCACTCGGCCCCACCCCGGAGGCAACCATCAGCTTCCGGTAGCCCATCGCTACGATTTCAACGAACGTCGCGTAGATGATCGCGATCTCGATCACACGCAACTGCGTGAGCGACTTCTCGGAGCGCCGGAACAGCCAGACCGTTGCCAGCAACATGATGGCGGTTGTGGAGTAGCTAATCGGCAGAAGAAAGGCGTCGTCGGTCGCGAGTTCGCGAACCAAGAAGGCCAGGTTGCCCACGAGCATGAGGACTGCGAGCGGCCGGAGGAGCAACAACAGGATGTGGCCCGTAGCTGCCGTCTCGACTCCGCCCGACATCAATCCCGAATCCGGGCAGAACTTGTGAGCACATGCCGCTCTGTCCCGCGAACCGCCCGCGTCACTCAGATGACTACCCATCGCTGCCTCCGAATCGTTAGCGCCAAGAGAATAGTGTCGCATACGGTCGGTCTCGGGCGTTTGCAGTTCATAGGTCCGACATGGCGAGAACTACTGCCGACCGGTCTCCGCGGCCGGAACTCGCACGGATGTGTTCCCTTCGGCATCACGCAGCTGAAGTGTCGCTTCATCTTCGACCAAACCCAGCAATGCACGCTGTCCGGCCGCGTCGTCGTAGATCTCCAACGTCGTCCCGGCGTCACCAGCCGCAAAAAGCCCGACGACGTCGCCGTGTTCGTTGAGAAGTCCGAGCATCGGTCCGTAGATCTCGCTTACCGCCAACACACCGCGAATTCGACCCTCGTCATCAGTGACGACGAGTCGGCGCACAGCGATTTCATCGGCGCTCGGCGTCGGAACCAGAATGGGTGCAGGCTGAGATGGTCTCAGGGGCGACGCAGGAGGAATTCGCGCCAGCTCGCGTTCCAACGTTTCGATCCGTCGTTCCAACCGATCCGTCTCGTAGTTGAACTGAAACTTGAGACTGTCGAATTCCTGTCGCAGTCGGAGTGCGTCCTGATCCGGCGACTGAGCCATCAGGATCACCACCCCGGACAATGCGAGCGCGAATAGGTTCTTCATAGTGTGCTCCTGGGGAACCGCGACGCGAGCGCCTTCATTGTGTCGTCAGCCAGTTAGCCGCCAAGCTCGTCGAAGACGATGCCAAGGTTGTCTGGGCCGCGGGTGCCGCCCAGGCCACGGTGGACGTCCGGAGTGAGCGCGGTGACTTCCGCGCGCGACATCCCCGCAGCAATGGCGTTCTCGACGGCCGTCCTCAACGCTTCGAAGTAGCCCCACTGGGCCTGCACGCCGGCCTGATCGGTCACGGCCCCGTGACCCGGCACCACGACGGTGGCGGAGTCGCACGCCGCGGCGATCTCGGACAACGCATGCTGCCAGCCCACGGTAGTTGCGCCGGCGTCGACGTCGACGAACGGATGGAATCCATTGAAGATCAAGTCGCCAGCGTGAATCACGTTGGCCTCCGGCAGCCGAACCCAGGCATCGTTGTCGGTGTGGCCGCGCCCGGCATGGTGCATTTGGACAACATCGTTGCCGACGTCGAGCTCGTCGTCCGTGGTGAAGGTCACGTTCGCAGCGAAGCTCTGCACATCGAGACGCTGGATACGCCGCGCGAAGTTGGCCAGGTCCACTCGCACCATGTCCGCCGCGCCGGACGGCAAGTCGGCCGACCACCGATCCAATTCGGGTGGTTGCCCATCAGTAAAGGCAGCCTTGAGTTCTCTCCCGGCGACGATCCGGCGACCCACACCGCGGCGCTGCGCGTGCACGGGGACATCGTCGACGAAGGTCGGTATACCACCCGCATGATCCGCGTGGTGATGAGTCACAACCACCGCCGCAACCTCACCGGCCAACGCGGTTACTTCGCGCTTCAGCGAGGCACCCATGCCGTTGTGCTTCGTGTCCACCAATACCGCGCCGAAGGACGTCGGCCACAGCAATATGTTGCCGCCCGCCCCGAAGCCCGCGTAGCCGTCGCCGAGCTGTTCCCAGCGGAAGACACGCGCAGTGTCTTGGGGCCAAGGGCCTCCAAAGGCCTTGCGCGAGGCCGCTCCTACGGCGCCCATGAAGATCGCGCGCAGCGCCGTACGGCGATCGAAGCTATCAGCCATTCACCGCCTCGATCATCTCGCGCGCCAGCCGCGGACTCACTCCGGCATCTTCGTGTTTGAAGAATACGAAGCAGTCGCCCCACTTCTGCTCGGCGATCCAGGAGGCCCACTCCGCGACGTCCGCCGATTCGTAGTCGTCGCGACGCAGTCGGAGGTAACCCCACGAGGCAGTGACCTCGCGCGGCACTTCCACCTTGCCTCCATCGGCCACCACCAGGGCCGCATCGCGAGCAGCCAGCGCTTCGAAGGTCTCGTCGACAAACCAACTGGCATGTCGGAATTCGAGCGCCACGCGATGCTCATCGGGCACGCTTGCGAGGAACGTACGCAGTCCATCGAGATCGATCGACGCGTAGGGTGGCAGCTGGAACAGGTGACATCCGAGTCGGTCGCCCAGATTCGAGGTCACGTCGAGCATGTACGTAAGCGCGTCTTCAGGCGGCTCCAACTTCTTGCGATGGGTGAGTCGGCGCGAGGCCTTGAGCACCATCCGGAAAGCGGGTGGCGTCACCTCAAGCCACTTGTCGATGAGCTTCGCCGTCGGCATCCGATAGAAAGTATTGTTGATCTCCACGGCCGGAAGCTGCCCCGCGTAGTACTCCAACATCCGGGCATCCGACAGATCCTCCGGATAGAAGGGCCCCTTCCACGGCTTATAGGAATAGCCGCTCGTCCCGGCCAAAATCGTGCTCATCTGTTAGTCCCCTCCCCGATCGCGCGCCTGTACGGCGCCCCGGTACAACATCACCGTCGCGGCCATCTGGATCACATGGTAAAGGTCGTTGTGGTTGAAATGCTCGTGCAACGCCAGGCCGCTGGCCTGCACGCCGGCGCCCACGAGCGTTGTGTGCAAACCGAGCAAGATGGCGCCCGCGCCCGCGACGCCACCACGCCAAGCGATGAACTGGAAGCCGATCACGATCGCCACGGCAGGCAGATAGTCGGCGATGACCCAGATGAATTCGTCGTGGGACCACATCCAGATCGCGTAGATGGCGAACTGGACCGTAGCGACGCCGAGAAGCAGCTGACGCCGGCTCGCGCTCAGGCAGGAGTAGGCCGTAGCGGCGAGAAGCAACGCCGCCGTGGCGCCGATCGCCCATACGGTGATCTTCCACAACGCCGTATGAGTCTGCGTGCTCATCATCCCGGCGAAGCCATGCGACGTGCCACCCACGAACGCGCCTACCGCCATGCACAGGAAACTCATTCCCCACAGGCGCACCGTGACCTGGCTCGAGTGGGCGCCCACGCGCAACAGACGGACACCGAGGACCCCGGCAAGAGCCCCGAGCAGGTAGTCGGTAAGGGTCGTCATCGGCTCCAGAATCACCGCGCCGGCTCCATCACAACTTGCATCGCGTCTCCGGGCTGGAGCCGCTCTACCACTCGCTGGCCTTCGAGGACCTCGCCGAAGATCGGATAGGCGCCGCGCAGATGGGGCTGCGGCGCGTGCGTCACGTAGAAATGTTCCGTGCCAGTGTCGCGCCCGGACAACGCCATGGCGATGACTCCGCGGGAATGCTCGATTGGTGCGTCCTCGTTTCGGAGCCGCGGCGTGCCCGCCTCGTCTGCCGGGCCCCCTTGGCTCACAAAACCCGCGATAACCCGATAGAAGGACGCGGTCTCAAAGCGGTTTTCTTGCGCCAGCCGGGCGAACTGTAGCGATGTCAGCGGTGCCCAATCAGGGCGCAGTGCGACGACGAACTCGCCGCGTTCGGTAACAAAACGCACCCGGGGACTGGACTCCTCCAGCGCGATGACATCGGCGGCTATCGCCCGATAGTCCTCCGGAATGCGGTCCGTCCACTGAGGTGCAAGCAAGGCGGAAAGCTCCGGCAAAGTGACCTCGTCGCGCCAGCGCGCGAGCGCCCAGACGCGGATGGCCCGGTCGCCGTCCTCGAAGATGAGCTCGGCTCGTCGGCGCGCCAGTGGCTCGTCGATCGCTACGAACGCTCGCAGCGCTGCGTGGCGACGAGATCCTTGGATCGGGGCGTCGTAGTACGCGCGCCAGAGGCGATCACTGAGATCCGCCGCGGCTTCGATATCAAGCGTAGCCGGCGCCGCCGCATGGGCAGCCCCGATCAGCCCAAGTACCCCCGGATCGTCGAGCGGCATGGCGGCGACGAGCCGATACACCGAGGCACCGTCGACTGGGATCAGGAGACGCAACATGGTGATGCGCGGAGCACCATCGACCGCGTCCAGCCACGATTCGACCCAGGCCGGCTCCTCCGCGGCAACAACCAACGCCGCGAGCGCGTCGATCTCCGTTCCGGTTCGCTCTCCAACTAGCGCGGCGGTGTCGAATTCATCTCCGCCAGTCAGTCGTTCGACGGCCAAGACTGCAACGTCAGGCGCCATCCGGGCCAGAGCACCCATCGCCTGGACTCGCACCGCGAGTTCCGACTCGTCGAGCGCCTCCAGGAGTCGATCGGTAGCCACGGATCGTCCGGTGGCCGCCGACAGCGCGCTGAGCGCGCAACGCCGCACATGAAGCGCTCGATCGAAGGAACGGCGGAGAACCGCCTCGAACGTTTCGTCGGAGACTGTTTCCTCCGCGGCCCAACCGGCGCTCACCCATTCCAGAGCCGCGCAGACAATGCGCCGGTCGCGGTCCCCGAGCAATGCCTCCAGATGGTCCTCCGCCGCGCGTAGTGGCGCCTCGCGCAGACCACGGACCGCCGCAAGTCGGACCTCAGCGTTCGTATCCAGAAGCAGTTTTTCCAGCGTCGGCAGACCGTTCGGGTCGTCGAGTCTCCGCAACGTGTTGGCGGCGGCGAGGCGAACCTCGGCGAGCGGATACGCTGCGAACCCTGCCGTAGTTGCCGCATCCGCGCCATCCAGGCGCCACCAGACATTCAAGAGCGCTGCCATCACGGGGGCGGGCAGACGTCCTTCCTGGAGATGCCCGCGTACCTGTGACGCACTGGCCCCGATCATGCCCACTGCCCAGGCCGCCTCGGCGGCCACCGGCGCGGAATCTTCCAGAAGCGGAAGCAGCAGTTCAACCGCACGCACCTTCGCGGCGGCGGCCGCTGCCAGCATGTCGTAGTCGAGCCGGCTGAGGGCGAACGCTGCATATGCCCGCACTCGCGCGCTGGGGTCAGCCAACACGCTGCCGATCTGAGCGACTCGGGTCGGGTCTCCGACTCGTGCGAACCCGAGAAGCGCGCGGGCCCGAATGCTCTCGTCCGCGTCGGACAGGAATGCCTCGAGTTGAGGCGTCACGACCCGGCGATCTTCGGCCTCGATCAGCGCCGCCAGGGTCCCAGCGTCCACCACAACCGGCACTTCCAACCGCTCAAGCGCGCCCTCTTGCGCAGTGAGCGCGCCTGACACCGACGCTACCGCCAGCCCGGCCACCGCAGCGATCAACCGTTTGCGCATGTTTCCGTCCATCGGCTCCGTAGTTCCTTCGCCCACTGTCCAACAATCATGGGACGGCCGTCCACCTCAGCGACCGGGACCACACCGATCAAACTGTTCGCGAGCATCAACTCGCCACCGTGCAGCGCCCGTGAGTCCACCACTCCCTCTGCGACCGCACCACTCTCGACCAACCGACGCCGAACCGTACCGGGCAAACAACCCTCATCCAAAGCCGGCGTCACCGGTCTGCCGTCGACTACCGCTATCACGTTCGAGCGGAGCCCCTCCGCGACTCGGTTGGCGTCGTTGAGCAACAAGCATTCAAAAGCATCACTCGAGTTGAGATCGGCTGCGCGGCGTCGCCATTCCAATGTCTTGCGCGCCCGAGAAGGATCGCGGCGTTCCACGGTGGGTGCCGACAGAACGGTCACGCTCACACCATCTCGAAGATCAGCGGGCCCGGGGACTACGTAGTCGGTCACTGTGATTGCGGTTCCCGGGTAGGGCGATTCGCTGACCACAATACGGAGTCGTGCCACGCCTGAGCACTCAGCCGTCAGTTGCCGAACCGCCGACTTAATCGCCGCTCGGTCGACCGTGACGCTGACGGACATCGCGAGACGTTCCAGATGAATCGCAAGCTCGTGCGCAATGCCGTCTCGAACCAGCAGCGTCTCGAAGCAGCCGTTCGCCAACTCGAGTCGACGTTCAATCGTCGCGCGCGCGCGAACATCGTCTGGTTGGAATTCTCCATCCAGCCAGACGCGGCTAATCACCACTCACCGCCCGAACAAAGGGCAACGCTTTCGCCTTCGTCTCGTCGAGTTCGTCAGAGGGAACGGAGTCCGCAACGATTCCGCAGCCGGCGTGGTAGGTGGCGATACCGCCCGCTACCGTGGCGGTCCGGATCGCCACCGACAGTTCAAGATCCCCAGACGGGTCAATCCAGCCGATCGAACCCATGGCTACTCCGCGTCGTCGCGGCTCCTCCGCATAGGCGGCACGGATCGCCTCGATCTTCGGAGCCCCGGTAATGGAGCCCGGGGGAAACGAAGCACGCAGCAGACCACCAGTCGCCGTTCCATCCTCGAGCTCGCCGCGTACCGACGAGTAGGTGTGATGGACGGTGGGGAGCGCGAGGTGCGCGCGGTGCTCCGTGACCTGGACGCTGCCAGGCCGGCAAACGCGGCCGAGATCGTTGCGAGCGAGGTCCACGATCATCGCCAGTTCGGCACCGTCCTTTTCACTCGCGAGAAGGTCCGCAACGTGGGCGGCATCAGTGGCCGCATCGCCGTGCCTCGGACGCGTGCCCTTAATCGGTTGGGTCACCACCTCAGAGCCACGCACCCGCAGGAACACCTCGGGGCTCACGGAGAGAATGGTCCAGTCCGGTGATTGCAGAAATGCACCATGCGATCCGGGACTCGCCGCGCGCATCCGATCGTAGAGTTGGCGTGGCGGGCCGACCCAGGGCACCTCGAGGCGTCGACAGATATTGGCCTCGAAGAAGTCCCCGGCGTGGATACGCAGCACCGTGCGCGCCACGGCAGCCTCATAGCCGGGCTCGTCCGGTTGACTCCGCACCTCGGGCTTTGCCTGCTGCTCCACGGCATCTTCGTCGCGCGATTCCGCGGTCACCACTTGCCTCATAAGGGTGGCGGCAACTTCGGCGAGCTTGTCGTCGGCACCTCGGACGCACCACGCAACCGACCCATCGGCCCGCTTGGTTCCTTCGGCCCAGACATCGACGAGGGCAAACCAGTAGCCGGGCAGATCCTGATCGGCAGCCGGCACGTCGACAAAGTCCTCGATCGATGCACCAAGGTCGTAGCCCAAGTAGCCGAAGAGCCGCGTCGTTGGCATCCGCGTCGCCAGCACCTCGAGCGCGGCATCGAGCGCGTCGAACGGCGGCAACACGAGATCGACGTGCCCATCACCGAGCGAAAATGAGAGCGTACCGTCCGTCCAGCTCACCTCTCCGACGGTCGACAGCGCGATCAGTTGTTTGCTCTCGTGTCCACCGTCCAGCCAGGCCGTCGTCCCCGAGGTGCCCAGAGCTGCGATGTCGCCGGGCCTCACGCCGCCGGGCAATTCGAGTGGAAGTTCAGCGACCGCTCGGGCGTGGCCGGCACCGCAAAGGGCAAGTAGCGCATCAACCGCATGCTGGTAGGTGGTCGACTCAACTGTGTCAGTCCACATGGCTATCCCACCGCCATGAAGTTCGACAGGAGTCGCTCGCCGTCCGGGGTAAGAAACGACTCCGGATGAAAGAGAACGCCGTGCACCGGTCGGTCACGCGACTCGACACCCATGATGACACCGTCCGCCGTACTCGCCGTCACAGCCAGTTCGGGCGGGATCGTCGAAGGAACGACCACCAGCGAGTGATAGAGACCCGCCGCAAAGGGTGTCGGCACGCCTTGATAGAGGGCCCCACCGTTGTGGTGGAGCTCACGTTGCTTCCCGTGGATCGGGCTTCCGGACTCCTCGACCCTTGCGCCGGCGACCATCGCGATCACCTGCATGCCGAGGCAGACCCCCAGAATGGGCACGCGCGAGCCCAGCGCACGTACCACGTCCGCACTCACTCCAGCCTGGTCCGGACCGAATGGCCCCGGCGAGATCACGACTCGGTCGAACGCCCCATCAACGACCTCGCTAACGGTCGCGGCGTCGTTTCGAACAACCATGCATTCCGCACCGCCGGCAGCGAGCGGCTGCACGAGATTCCAGGTGAACGAATCATAGTTGTCGATCACCAGTACCTTCACGCTAGCCGAGCCATCCGGACAGCAGCGCCACAAGCACCGCGCCCGGCACCAGATAGCGAATCGCAAAGACCCAGTAGTCGATCCACACCGGCAACTGGCCTTCGTGTTCCAACTGTGCTCGGGCCACTCGCCGCCCAAGGCCCCAAGCAAGAGCAGACATCGCCGCGACACTGCCGACCGGCTGCATGGTCGAACCCCACACCAGGTCGCTCCACACGATGTAATCCAACGACCGCATGGCAGGGAAACCCACAATCACCAGCACGCCGGACACGCACCATGCGGTGCGTTGACGCGTCCAGCCGTAGGCGTCGGTCAAAGACCCGACGAGCACCTCTACCGCAGCAACTCCTGACAGAAACGCGATGCAGGTGAGTCCCAGGAAGAAGAGTGTCCCGAAATAAACGCCCCCAGGCATCTGATCGAAGGCAAGCGGAAGAACTTCAAACAGAAGTGGTGGGCCTGATGCCGGCGACAGACCATATGCGAATGCCACAGGCATGACGACCATGACGGCGAGCAAGCTCGCGGCCACGTCGCCGGCTGCCGTCGTGAGCGCGCGGCGGCGGAGCGGCGCGTTCGCCGGCAGATATGACCCGTAGATGACCAGGAACGTACCCCCCAAACCCAGCGAGAAGAACGCTTGACCGACGGCGGCCATCACCGCGCGAGGCGTCATGCTCGCGAAATCCACTGCGAACAGATAGCGCACGCCATCAATCGCGCCCGGAAGCGTCAGCGCCCAGATCGCCAGAAAGAGCGTGAGCGCACTGAAGATCGGTAGGAAGAGCCGACTGATGCGTTCAATGCCCTCCCGCACACCCCGAGACACGACCGCCGCGGCAGCGCCCGCGATAAGTGCGGAGCACACCATTTGCAATGGCCATCGCGCATGCAACTCGCCAAAGGTCTCCGAGGTGAGATCAGCGACTCCCACGAGCTCGCCCAACGAAACAACGAAGAACGCGAAGAGCCAGCCCAGGACGACGAGGTAGTAGGTCATCGCCATGCCGACGCCGAAGAACAACAACGCGCCGATCTGCTTCCCGGCGGGCAGACCGGCTTCGGCCATCGCCTGCACCGGGCCGCGACGCGTTGCCCTCCCTAGAGCGAGCTCCGCGAGCATCGCCGGAATGCCGAACGCGAGTACAACCCCGAGATAGATCAGCAGGAAGGCTCCCCCGCCGAAGTAACCCATCATGTAGGGGAAGCGCCAGAAATTGCCGAGGCCGATCGACACGCCCAGTAGCGCGAAGACCATGCCCCAGCGCCCCGAGAATGTCTCTCGTGTGGTCTCTGAATCTGCCAAGTCGCGCTCCGTGCGGGCCAGATGTTCGCCGTCACGGGGATGCGCGTGACGACCCCCGGATTATTCCACGGCGGGTCAAGAGCGGACATCATGATGCGCTTTCATGACTTATAATGTGTTTTATAGACTTAATAGGATTATGAATATTCTTTGATGTCCAATCGTTTCGTTTTATAGTCAGTGTCGATCCAGTCTCTCCGGGAAGCCAATTGATGGGTTCCCGCTGCCCAAGCAAGACCCGATGCTCAAGACATCCGCCAACGGCCTTCAGCCACACGCACGCGTTGTGATGACACGATGGACCGTGCTGATCGGAGCCGCGTATCTGGTGCTGTATGGGCACGACGGGTCGCTGCCGCTATGGCAGCAGGGCACGGTTCTGGGTGCGCTACTGCTCAGTCTGGGCCTCCATGCCCTAGCGATCAGGTCTGCGAACGGCGACAAGCTCCGCTGGCTCCTTACCCTGGTGGATATCGCGCTGGCGACAAGCGCCGTCGCCGTGACCGGCCAGGTTGCCGACGACTTCTTCCTGTTCTTCTTCCTCACCCTGATGATTGCTGGCATCAGCGGCCAGTTCGGTCTGACCGTGCTTGCCACCGCAGGTGTGTGTGCCGCTTATGGCGGCCTGATGTTTGCGCAACACGGCGCAGAGATCGTGCGCCAGACCGAGTACCTGATCCGACTCCCGTTCCTGTTCGGCGTAGGGCTGTTCTTCGGCACGGTTTCCGATGAAGCTCAGGCTGCAGAGTCACGGGTTCAGCATCTATCCGATGTCACCCGCAAGATGGTCCACCGCTACCACCAGGTCGCCAGTGAACGCGACCGCTCGCAATCGCTTCTGGAGATCGGCCAGCTCGCGCTTTCCGGACGCGACGCGCCGGGGGTTCTCAAGGACATCGTCCTCCAGATTCAGAGCACCGTTCGGGTCGATCGCTGCTCGATGTTGATCTTCAACGAGAGCGAACGACACGCATATCTGGCGGCGTGCACCGACCCCACCGACGATCGGGTCAGCTTGCTGCTCCCGCTCCGTCACTATCCGGAACTGCAGGACGTACTCGAAATCGGCCAGACCATCGAACTTCACCCCGCTCGTCCGTCGGAGCTCTGGGACCGGGTCAAGAAGCACCTACCCAAACCGCACCAGTACCAGTCGTGGTTGATCGTGCCGATCGCGCGCCGTGGCAAAGTCGCAGGGGCTATCTGCCTGCGCGACTCGCGCCCCGACTTTGATTTCCACGAAGACGAGAAGCTGTTCTGCGAAGCTGCTGCTCTCATGACTGCAACCTTCCTCCAGGGACGCGACCTGGTGGAGGAGATGCGACGACGGAGCCGGCTCGATGGACTCACAGGCCTGCTCAACTTCATGGCATTCCGCGAGGAACTGGAGAGCTCCCTCGAGGCGCAGGCCGAAACGCCGGCGCGCGACCTGTCTCTGATCATGGTCGACGTCGACAATCTCAAGATCGTCAACGATCGGCATGGACACCTGGCGGGCAACCAGGCCATCGAACGCGTCGGAAGAGAACTGGCCAAGGCAGTACCGATGGCGATCGCCGCCTGCCGCTACGGTGGCGACGAGTTCTTCGCGCTCGTCCCGATGGACAAGAAACGCGCTGAAGAGCGGGCGGAGCGGTTGCTCATCGCCCTCGAGGAGCGCAGCGCCAAATTGCCCTTCGACATCAGCGTATCGATCGGCGTCGCAGGCTACGGCGAGAACGGCACCGTGGACGATGAACTACTAGCTGCCGCCGATCGCGCGATGTACATCGCCAAGAGCGAAGGCGGAAACCGTGTCCAGATCGCCGACGAAGATGAGGAACGTGGCCGTGTCTATGAGGCAGTCATCGCGGTCAACGCACGCCGCCTGATACCCGGCGAACATCAGGCACTTCGCGACGTTCTCGAAGAGCTCCTGCGGCTTCAGGAACAAGAGCTGGATAGCGCGGCGGCGCAGCAGTCTCTACGAGCCCTCATGGAAGCCGTCGAGTCGAAGGACCGCTACACGCGCGAGTACTCCAACGAGGTCTCCGATCTCACACGCAACGTCGGCCTCGCCGTCGGTCTGGGTGAACGCGAGATCCTCGCCGTTGAAATCGCCGCGCTCGTGCACGACATCGGCAAGATCGGCATTCCCGATGACATCCTGCAGAAGCCCGGTCCGCTGACGACGCGGGAGCGCATGCAGATCGAACAGCATCCCGAGATCGGTGCGCAGATTCTGCGACCTCTTCCCGCCATGCAGGAAGTCGTACCGCTTGTCCTCCATCACCACGAACGGTGGGACGGCGCGGGTTACCCGCACGGCCTCGCCGGCGAAGACATCCCGATTGGGGCACAGATCATCTCGCTCTGCGACGTCTGGAACGCTCTCACGTCGGATCGCTCCTATCGGAAGGCATTCCCGGCACAGGAAGCTCGCCGTATCGTCATGGAAGGTCGCGGCACCGAGTGGAAGCCCGAATTGGTGGACGTGTTCTTCGAGGTCCTCGAAGCAACGGAAGCGGAGCACGCAGCCGAAGCCGGTGAGCCTCGGCGCACCGCCTAGTTCGACTGCAGTCCGAGTGCGGCCTTCAGTCGGTCGCGCATATCCACTTCATCGCCCGGGCGATATCCGTAGTGGCGCCAGACGATGCGACCATTCGCGTCGATCAGATAGTTGGTCGGCGTCGCGATGACGCCGAACTGCCGAGACACTGTCTGGTCGACATCGAAGCCGGCCGGGATCGTGAATCCATAGCCTTCGTAGAACTGCTCCGTGCGAGCGACATCGTTCGAGATTTCGACCGCCACGATCTCGAGGCCCTCGGGCGCAAGCTCCTCGTAGATGGTCTGCAAGTGAGGAAACTCCTCACGACAGGCCAGTCATGTGGGCGACCAGAAGTTCACCAATGTCAGGCCGGCATCCGGAGCAACCCCAACGTCTTCAGTGAGAAGGCCCGGGAGGCGGAACGTCGGCGCGCCTGGCGCGACGTCGGCGATTCCGTTGTACCACCAGCCGTCGAACGGATCGTCGCCGGACGCATGGGTTGCATAGGCCCACTGGAGCGCAAGCATCACGCCATCGCTTTGGTCCGCGATGCTCGTTCGCAACAACCAATCGATTCCGGAGTCCACGGCACCAGAACTGAGTCGAGTGCGCGCCAACTGCAGCGGGAGCTCCGTCGATAGCGGCATCCCTGTGATGTCGGTCCGAGTGAGCACGAGCGCGCGCTCATAGGCTTCCGACGCCTCGCCCAGCCGCTGCTCGGCTGCGAGCGCTTCAGCCTGCATCTCGTGCACGACGGCTATCCGCCCGGCCTCAGGAAACGCCTCCAGAAACTCGTCGATCAGACCTAGCCGCTCCTGACCACCCGCCTCGCCTATGCGGTCGAACCAGTCGTACGCGACCTCGCTGGTGAGCGGTCCCGGATCCTCTTCACCGATCCGCGTGAAGGCCCGCTCGTCGGCCCCGTCGCTGGTAGCAGCCGCAGCGCGCTCGCTTTCGGGCTTCAGCAGGTCCGCATTGCGACACGCAGCGAGCGCTAGCACCATCACCACACAGGCGGCTGTGCGCAGAGAAACCGGGCGATTCATCGCAGTCAATGCTCGATAGAAGAGGTCAGGACTGGACGCAGTCAGCGCAGCGCCCAAACACCTGAACAGTGTATCGCGCGGGCTCGAAGCCCTGCTCTCGCGTGTTGCGCTCGACGAGTGACGCCAACTCCGGATCGAACCATTCGATGACGCTTCCGCATCCGATACACACCATGTGCTCGTGCTGACGACGCCCCAGGATGTGCTCGAAGAAGTTGTGGTCGGTCCCCAGTCGGACCTTGCGCGCCAGCCCAGCGGCGACGAGAAGATCGAGCGTGCGGTACACCGTGGCGCGCGAGACCGTTGCTCCGGACCCTTTCAAGCGATGCAACAACTCCTCTGCCTCGAGGTGAGCGGTGCTCTCGAACAGCACCATCGCGATGGCCCGACGCTCGCCGGTGAACTTCAGACCTTCTTGGCTCAGATACTCGCGAAACGAGCGCAGCGCCCCGTCGACGCTATTGCCCGCACTCGACGAACTCGCTGGAGCCGAGCGGCTCACGATCAGATCCGGCCGTCGCGGATGAGTTCCGCGTAGATGTGGAACGCCACGAGACCGCGATACGCTCCCCATTGCTCGGCCCACTGCACAGCCTCGAATGGCTCCACCGGACCGGGCCGACCATAGTTCGCCCCGATCCACTCGCAGATCAGCGGATCCGCCGATGGGAAGCTCTCGAGCCGGCCATAGCCAAGCAACGCCGTCAACTGAGCACCGAGCAGACCAACCCCGTCCTGGGCGGCAAGCTGTTCGATGATTGCGTCGGTGGCTGAGCGGGCCAGACCGATCAGGTCGAGTTCGCTGTGCATGCAGCGTGTGGCGAGACGATGCAACTGGTTCGCCTGCCGCGTTTCCAGCCCGCCTTCGACCATCGCGGGCACTTCGCTCTTGGTGACCACACGAGGCGTGGGGAACGCATAGAAGGTGTCGCCGGCGTAGGCAACTCTGTAGCTGATGGCCTCGGCAAGTCGCGACACGCTGGTGCGGAAGAAATGCGTTCCGGGGCTGGAGGCGAGCGCCAGAGTGAGCGCCTCAAATGGATGCATGCGCTGAGCGGGCTTCAGACCGTAGAAATCCGAAGAGAGTCCGTAGAGAGCCTGGTCCTGGCGACACATCTTGTAGAACGGACCCGCGTCGTAGCTCATCCCGAGCATCCGCTGGAGCAACTGCACCACGCTCGGCTCGTCACGCTCGGTGCCGTTCATCAGGGTCACGATCAGTTCAGGGCGCTTCTCTGCGCCCAGACTGCTCACGAGTACCAGGCGCATCCGGCCATTGACGTCGAGCAAGCGCGTGAGCCGTTTCCCGTCGAAAACGTCAACGAACTCGTCCTGGCCTGGCGAGAGGAACGCGGCCGTCGCCTCGAAACCGAAGGGAGCGGGAGGCGTCAGCCGGAACTCATGCATGGTCGCTCAGCCTTCTGTTCTACTGTCCCGACGAAGCGGGTTCGGCGACGACTCCGTCGCCAGTGGAAGAACCGCGCGGCGCGGCTCGCTAAGCTATCACCGCCAGAAACCACGGGCAAACGGAGATTACTACGTGAATCCGGTCGACGAAGGCGCCGCGCAAGCTCGGCCCGCAGCCCAGGAAATAGAACCGATCCTGGTGTGGCACCCGAAGGCGGAGCAATACCGCAGCGCACTGACCCAGCGCCTGCCAGGCGTGCCCATCGAAGTTCGCACGGGAGCGCCGCGCGCCCCTTCGCCGAGCGAAGCGGGCGTATTGCTCGGCTGGGCGCTGCCGCCCGATGCATTCGCTCAGCTGCCGCGGCTGCGTTGGATGCAGGCGACCGGAGCTGGGGTCGACGACCTGCTGGCGCGGGCGGACCTGCCGGCAGGCGTCACCGTTACTCGGTCGCTCGGCCGCTTCGGTGCACAGACCGCCGAATACGTGGTGGGGTATCTCCTACACCAACTGCTTCACGTAGAGGACTATCGCCGCAACCAGGATCGCGGCACATGGAAGCAACTCCCGAGACCTCTCCTCGCCGACCGCACCATCGGCATTGTTGGGCTCGGGTCGGTGGGTCTGGCCATCGCCGAGCGCCTCGCCGCATTCGGCACGACCGTCTATGGCGTGACTCGGCGCGGTCGCCCGCTTCCACATGTTCGCAACGTCTACACGCGCGACGATTGGAGGTCGATGCTTCCCGAGTGCGACGCGCTCGTTCTTGCGGCGCCCCTCACCGACGCAACGCGCCGGATGATCGACGATGAAGCTCTCCGCGCGTTGCCGGACAACGCCGTGCTGGTGAATGTCGGACGCGGCGCTCTGGTGGAGCCCGAAGCAATGCTCGATGCGCTCCGCGACGGCCATCTATCGGCCGCCGTTCTTGATGTATTCGAGACGGAGCCCTTGCCGCCCGATAGTCCCCTGTGGACCGAGCCGGGCGCATGGGTGACCCCGCACGTCGCCGCGCCCAGCGAGGTCGACGGAATCGCCGACGAGTTCGCGGCCAACTACCAGCGCTTGCTCAACGGAGAGTCATTGCACAACGTGGTGGATCGAGCGCAGGGCTACTAGAGGCGAGAGATCGCGGCGATCAGGCCGTCCGAAGACCCGTTTGAATCTCGCGGATCGCGCTCACGGCTTCGTCGACTTCCCCGTCGAGAGTGTAAGAATGCGGCGCCAGGCGAATACCTGCCCCCGGGCGATAGTCGATCATCACGCGGCGCTCAAGTAGCGCACGCGAGGTCGCTTCCGCATCAGGCATATCGACCGTCACATGACCCGCCCGGGTGCTGGCGTCAGTCGGCGAATTCACCGTCCAGCCTTCAGCAAGGCACATCTCGATCAGCCGCTGCGTCTGCCGCACTGACTTGGATCGAACTTCTTCGAGATCAAGGGCGGCCACGATCTCCGCACCCGCGACGGCGGCGCTGAGCGAGGGAACATTGGTAGTACCCGTGGCGAACCGCGAAGCTCCTGCCGCATACGAGTCATCGCGTGGATCGAAAGCGAACGGCTCGTTGCGACCGAACCAACCGGTGATCGCGGGGCGACAGGTCTCCTGCATGACGGGGCTTGCGTAGAGGCAGGCCACGCCGGGACCACCGCAGAGCCACTTCAGCGTGCCCCCAACAGCGAAGTCAACTCCGAGCGCCTCAACGTCGAGCGGCATGATGCCGGCGGATTGATAGACGTCCAGCACCACCAGCGCGCCAACCTCGTGGGCTCGAGCGACGATCGCCTCGACGTCCTGCACGTAGCTGCTTCGGAAGATGACGTGCGAGATGGGTACCAGCAGCGTCGTCTCGTCGATCGCCTCCAGCATGCGATCGAGGGGAACCGTGAAACCGTCGGGGGACTCCACGAGGTTGAGCCGTGCTCCGCGTCGCTCTTGTGCCTGATAGAGATGGACCACAGAAGGAAAGTTGAGCTCCGAGCAGACGATCCCGTTGCGCGGGCCGGCGAAGTCGAAGCAAGAGGCCACGGTCGCCGACGCCAGCGTGACGTTCTGGTGCAACGAGATCGAATCTTCGGGCGCGCCGAGAATCCGGCCGATCGCCGTGGACACCCGACCCGGCAGGTTCCACCACGGATCCTCCCATGCCCGCACGCCGTGCTCCTCCCACGAGTCAGCGTAGGAAGCCAAGGCCTCTCGAGCTCCGTGCGGCATCGCCCCAAGCGAGTTGGAGATCAGATACGTCGACGTCTCCAGAATCGGGAACTGATCCCGGAGATCGAGCAGCGAGTCTTCGCCGCGTTGAGCTTCTTGGTTCATCGGCACCATTCTCTCGTCGGACGCTGGCTGGAGGCAGCGGCTAAACTACTGCGCTTGGCGGAGAGCCGCCAACCGGCACCGCGACGACTCAACCCCATACCGCGCCATGACGAAACAAGTTCTTCGCGTTGGACAATCCGCCGACCCGGACGACGCGTTCATGGCCTGGGGCCTCGAGGCTGCACTGGCGGAGAAGGGACTCGACGTCGAACTCGTGTTCGACGACATCGAGACTCTGAACGAGGGCGCGCTACGAGGGGATCTCGATCTGACGGCGATCTCGGTGGGCGCCTACCCGCAACTCGCGCCTAACTACCGAGTCTTGCGTTGCGGTGCGAGCTTCGGGGACGGCTACGGTCCGGTAGTAGTGGCAACCAAGCCCGCCGCTGTCGACGGCGTCGCTGCGCTGAAGGGTCTCCGCGTAGCAACCCCCGGCGAGCACACGACCGCTCGAATGCTTCTCCGGATCTTCGCCGGCGACACCTTCGAAGAAGTGTCGCTGCCCTTCGATCAGATAATGGACGCGGTGCGCGACGGCGACGTCGACGCGGGACTCATCATTCATGAAGGCCAGCTCATCTTCGAAGAGCTCGGATTTCACGCGTGGTTCGAGCCGGCCGCTGAATGGGCCCGGCGCGAGCAGCTACCGCTCCCACTGGGCGCGGTAGCGATCCGGCGTAGCCTGCCCGAGTCCGTGCAGCAGGACGCAGCAGATGCATTCCTCAGGGGCGTACACGCCGGGTTCCTGAACATGGAAACCGCGCTCGACTTCGCCGCGAGCTACGCACGCGGGTTGGAACGTGACGTACTCGAGGAGTACGTGCGTCGCTACGTCAATGCCGCGACGCTCGATATGGGAGCACCCGGATTGCGGGCCATCGAACGGCTGTTCGAATTGGCCGTCGCAGCGGGCGTGCTCACCTCGCAGCCGGAGCTGGACGCGCTCTAGAGAGCCTTCAACGGGTGCCGGGCTCCTCTTCTAGAGATTGCGCGCGAGGTCTTTTTGCGTTTCCGAGTCGGCTATGGCCCTTGTTAACATCGAAAAGTCACTAGAACACACCGCTGACGAACACAGGCCTCTCGTGAATCTTGCAGGTCGCTTGAAAATCCTCGCGCCGAGCTTGCTCGCTCTCGTTGTGGCCGCAGGGGCCACGGCGCAGCAGCCGCGTGCTGTTGCGGAGGCACCACTTCGTGTGGAACTCGAAGTCTCCGAACAGGCTGGCGCGACGCGCTGGAACGCAGCTGCACAACTCGGTGTACCGCTGCCGCGTCATGCACCGGCAAGTCCAGCCGCCTACCGAGTCGTAGACGACTCCGGCACCGAGATTCCATCCGACCGCTGGGTACTTGCCCGCTGGGGCGGCCCCGTGGAGCGTACCGACCTTCCCATTCGATGGATGGGCGTTCGCTTCCGCACGGATCTCCAGGCCGGTGGCACCCGTCGACTCAGCCTGGAATCCACACCCGCGGTCACCGCTGCGGATCGCGAACTCGCGCTCCAAACGGCCGACGGTGTGCTGGTAGACACCGGCGCGATTGCGTTCCGTATCCCATCAGCGGGAACCTCATTGCTCGACACTCTGAGTATCGACCTCGACGGCGCTCCAGGAACGGAGGCCGAACTCCTGGGCCCCGATCACGGCGGCGGTCTCGTCGCACCTTCTTCAGCCGGCACGCCTGGAAGATGGGAAACCGCGGCAGTCCGCGTCATCGAGAACGGCCAGTTCGCGACCAAGATCCGCGTCGACCTGATACCCCGTGATGGTACTCGAGGACCCGCTACGATCTGGATCCGGGCGACTCGCGACTCGTCCGTCCTTCACCTTTCGCTGGACGCCACGAACACCGCTGCGGAAGCCGTGTCACTCGCACTCCCAGTGCAGACGCTCGGCGACCCGCTCGAACTCGGCGTGCGGCGAGACTATTCGTCGGCCGCCCTGGAAGGGCCGCTGCCCGCGGATGGCACGCTCGTTGTGCGACCCGACGCGGACGGTTGGATTGGCACCCTCGGCACCGTGCAGGCACCGGGACTCATCGCCTGGGCCCAGATGAGCAGTCTCACCTGGAGCGCGACTGTGGCGAGTCGGGGCGATGCAGCGATCAACGAATTCCGTGTGACGGGCAACGGCGTTCTGTGGACCGAGATCGGCACCGGAACCACCTCCGAAATCGTGTTCGAGCTCCGTCGACGGCTGGCCCCCGAGGGCATTGCGGCCGAGCTCGCAGCTCCGATCAGCGCTTTGGTCCTTCCTGAAACACTCTGGCGAGCCGAGGTGTTCGGGCCGGCACCTGTTGCAGCGGCGCTTGCCTCGGCCGCAGCCGCAGGCACTCTCGCAGACGGGGCGCTCAGCGCAGTGCTTCGCTACGCAGGGTCGGGCGACGCCTCGGCCGTAGCTAGTGCTTCGCGACACTTGCGCGCCCACGACCCGCGCACGGGAAGCTTGATACAGGGCCTGCTCTTCGCGGATACCGAACTGCTGGGAGCTGTCGCCTCTGATGCCGCGGCGATCGACGTGACACGCAGTGTCGAAACCCAGGCCGAAGCGGCCTTGGATGCCTGGCAACTCACCGGCCAACGCGGGCATCTCGAACACGCGCGTGCCCTGCTTCGCACCGCCATCGGCGCCGCTTGGTCTGCCAACATCTGCGACGAAGCGAAGACTCGAAGCGCGGAGATCGCCCGACTCATCCGTACCACCGGCACGTACGTCTGGATTCGGAGAAATCTGAACGAGATCGATCAGGCCGCCGAGAACGCGATCTTCGGGATGCTCGGCCGTTTGCAGGACTGCGTCCCGACGGGTCCTGAATGGACGCCAGCGTGGGCTTTCGGCGGAGCTCTGTTCGAAGACTCTCCGGAAGGTGAACGTTGGCTCGCACTGGGCGCCGGCGCGCCTACCGGACCGCGTCTCGGACAATAGCGACCTCGCCGCGCCACTTGCCCTGAAGCAGGCCCGCGCGGAAAAATAGCGCATCGCCACCCGCTCTTTTGCTCCTCGGAGGTCCGTGATGCGTCGAACCCTGGCTGTGCTGTTGGCCGGAACCCTTCTTGGCGGCACGGCGAGTGCGCAGCAGGCGCCCTCCGCCGAGGACGCAGCCGCCCGGCTCGCCGACTCCCCTCGCCACGGCGAATGGGTGGTCGTGGACACGCCCGGCGGCCCGGTGAGCAGCTGGGTCGTCTATCCCGAGCGTGCAGACGGTGCGCCCGTGATCGTGGTGATCCACGAGATCTTCGGTTTGACCGACTGGATTCGAAGCGTCGCCGACGGGTTTGCTGCTGAGGGCTTCATCGCCATCGCTCCCGATCTGCTCTCTGGCAAGGGGCCGGACGGTGGTGGTACGGACAGCCTCGAGTCACCTCGTACGGCGATACGTGACCTGGACCCTGCGGAAGTCAAGGTGCGGCTTGATGGCGTGGCGCACTACGGGATGAGCTTGCCGGCAGCGACCGACCGATTTGGCGTGGTGGGATTCTGCTGGGGAGGCTCGACCAGCTTCCGCTACGCGACACTCCAACCGGGGGCGGGGGCCGCGGTCGTGTACTACGGCGGATCTCCGCCCAGTGAGGATCTCGCCAACCTGCAGGTGCCGGTTCTCGGGCTCTACGGCGGCAACGACAATCGCGTGAACGCGACCATCGCGCCTGCTCAGGAAGCTCTGTCGGACACGGATGCGCGATACGAAGTCGAGATCTACGACGGTGCAGGACACGGCTTCCTGCGAGCACAGAACCACGACGAACTCGGCCAACAGAACACCGCCGCAGCCACGGCGGGATGGCCGCGCACGATCGCGTTCTTCCGCGAACTCCTCGAACGCTAGCGGCTATCGATCGCGTACCGCGCGCCGGACAACGACGTCAACCATCGGCACACGACTGAGATTGGTGCCGGGGACAGGCTGGGCGGGCACGAGAGAAATCCGGTCGACCACTTCCATACCCTCGACCACGACGCCGAAGACAGCGTAGCCGGCGCTTGGCGGCCGGTGATCGAGAAGCGGTGCGTCGACGAAGCTGATGAAGAACTGCGAGGTGCCGCTATCGGGATCGTTAGCTCTGGCGAGGGCCACGGCTCCGCGCACATTCGACAGCCCGTTGGCAGCCTCACTCGGCACCGGCTCCCGCGGTGTGCGCGGTTCCAATTCAGCATCGAAGCCGCCGCCCTGGATCACAGGCGGACCAGGGTTCTCGGGCTCGACGCGGTGAAAAATCGTCCCGTCGTAGAAACCGTCGTCCACGTAGCGGAGGAAGTTGGCCACCGTCAGCGGCGCTTGCGCCGGATACATGGCGATCACGATATCGCCGACGTCTGTGGTCAAACGCACACGGGGAGCCGTCGGCTCAACGGGGGCGGGAGGTACGACAACTGAACGTTCCGGCAATGGCACGTTCAGCCACTCATCGCGCCCGGTGCAGGCCGCCCCGACCAGCAAGGCCAGCAGCACGACCGCTCGAAGCTTCATCTCAATAAGTCTCGACCACGTCGTATAGCGGCGTCTTACGGCGCGCCGGGGTGAAGCCGGACTCACGAATCAGCTGGATCGTTTCCTCGGTCGTGGTCTTCACATGATGCTCGGCCTCGGCCAGAACATTCTCTTCGATCAGCGTTCCACCGAAGTCGTCCGTGCCGAAATGCAGCGCCACCTGGCCCGCCTTCTTGCCTTCCGAGAACCATGACGACTGGATGTGCTGCACGTTGTCGAGGTAGATCCGCGACAGCGCCAAGATCCGCAGGTAGACCGTGGGCCCCACCTCGTCAGGGAACTGTGCTTCGAACGGTGTGTGCGACGGCTTGTAGGACCACGGGATGAAGGCCGTGAAACCCTCGTTGCCGGACTCGTCCTGAAGCCGCCGGATGCACTCCAAATGCTCGATGATGTCGGCGGGCTGTTCGGCGTGTCCGTACATCATCGTGGCGGTTGTACGGAGTCCCTGCCGATGCGCGGCGCGATGGATCTCGAGCCATTCCAGGCAACTCTGTTTCTTGGGCGATAGGCGCATGCGTACTCGATCGGAAAGCAACTCGGCGCCACCGCCAGGCATCGTGTCGAGTCCGGCCTCTCGCAGGGCAACGAAAATCTCGTCGTACGACTTCCCCGTAACCTCGCGGATCTTGCCTATCTCCGGTGCGGAGTAGAGGTGCGGATGGACGTCCGGGAAGCGCTGTTTGAACTCGCGGATCACGTCGAGGTAGTAGTCGAACGGAATATCGTCGTGCAGGCCACCCTGCAGCAACACGGTGGTCGCTCCGAGGTCCACCGAGTTGCCAATGACGCCCATGAGTTCCTCGATGGAATGAGCGTAGCCCTCCTCGCGGTCGCCCGGCTTGCGATAGAAGGCGCAGAAGAGGCAGTCGGCATCGCAAAAATTCGTGTAGTTCGGGTTCGAGTCGATCACGAACGTCACGCGCGGCTCTGGGTTGTGCCGGAAACGCCAGATGTTCGAAAGTTCGCCGAGAGCAATCAGCGGCGCCTGCGTTAGCAGCCAAAGCCCTTCCTCTGCCGTCACTCGATCGCCGTTCATCACCTTCGCGCGGATCGTATCGAGGTTCCCGTGTCCGCCGCCGCGCACCAGGTCGCCAAGCACGAGGCCTGGAAGAACTTCGGACATGTCGGCGAGTTGCCCACCGTCCTGCAGCCGCTGACGCTCGGCACGCATTACCTGCGACGCCTTGATCACGAGGTCTGGCGAACTCACGTTCCAATCTCCACGCCGGCAAGACGCTCATCATGCGCCCACCAGTCTGTTGCCTCGAGTAGCTCGATGAATCGTTGTTGGCCTGCTTCCTCGTCGGATCCCAGTCGGTATCCAAAGCCCTCGAGATAGGCTCGCCCCGCCTCATCGTCGAGACCGGCGGATGCCGCACGTGTCGCCGCCACCCGACGCAGGTCCAGCGAGCTCGTATCCAGCGACTCGTTGATTCGCCGCTGCAGATCTTCTCGATCGGCGGTGGGAACGTGTGTCGCCGCCGCCCAGCGCGCAAAAACAAACGGAAGCCCCTGCCATCGCTTCCAGGCGGCGCCGAGATCTACGACGTGAGTCCAATCGCCTTCCGTCGGACGCGCCAGCGGAATCATGTCCGGACTGTAGTCGGCGAGCCCGGGCACCAGACCACCGGCGGCAGCGACCCTCAGCGCGGCATCACCAATCAGCAGATGCCCAACGTCCTCAGATTGCGGGCCGTTTGGACGACGCGCGAAGTCCGTGGAAATACTGTGTCGCGTCTCGAGCAGGAGGCGCAGCAAAGGGAACGACGTGCTCGTCTCGCCGGTGATCGCTATCGTGCCGCCCTCGAGATCGCTCAGCTCGCCACGGGTAAACAGGAGCACCGAGTGCGCGGGACCGTCGGCCGAGATCCCGATCTTGCCGAGCTCGTCGAATACCGGATCTCGAAGTAAATCGCAGAGCGAGAGAATGCCGGCATCCACCTGCCCGGCGGAAGCCAATCGGCCGAGCTCTCGCGGTGGCATGTCCACAAGCTCGAAGCCGGCTCCGGCCAGCTGTTGGTAGAACGGCGCAGAGTTCAGGTACGGGATGCGGGCGACGCGCAACGCGCTCATACGACGTTCTCCGCCGACTCCTGCTGCAGTTCCTCGGTCAGCCAGACCGCCTCTGCAGGAATTTCGGTGGCCGCCTTCTGTGCCAACTCACGGACCTCGCGCCCCGCGTCGGTGACCATCTCCCAAGTCTTGACCCCGTGGCCCTCAACGTCCAGCGCCTTGGCCTCGGCAAGCAGGCCGCGCATGGGAACAGGGTCCACGCCACCGTCGCCATGGCGCTGTGCCCAGTGCGTGTCAGAACCCGGTGCCGGATACACGCCGACGACGTTGTAGAGAGCGTCTCGCTGCACGGGCAAACGGCCGGCTTCGCGGATGAGTTTCACCAGCTTGTGTGTCGTCATTCCGGCGGGCGAGGACGCAAGCGCTGCGTGCGCAATGAGCTCTTCGCCGATCGTCCCATCAAGATCATCGGCGCCCCACTGCAGGGCCATCGATGCTGTCTCCTCGCCCAGCATCACCCAGTACGCCTTGATATGCGGGAAGTTGTCGAGCATCAGGCGTGACGTGGCGATCGTCCTGAGATCCTCAATGGCTGAGGCCTGCCGCGAGACGATGTTCGTGTATCCGGGCTGGAACGCCAGAGGAATGAAGCTGAGGAAACCGCCCGTTCGATCCTGCATCTCACGCAGCATGAGCAGATGATTGACCCGCTCCTCGTACGTTTCGACGTGTCCATACAGCAACGTGGCATTCGTGCGCAGGCCACGCCGATGCGCGATCTCATGAATCTCGAGCCAACGCTCGTGACCCATTTTCTCCTTGTACATGATCTCGCGAACGCGCTCGGAGAAGACCTCGGCGCCGCCACCCGGCATCGCCTGCATCCCTGCAGCCTCGAGACGCTCGAAGACCTCATCAACCGAGATCTTCTCGAGGTGCGCAAAGAAGTCGATCTCGACAGCCGTATACGCCTTGATCTGCGCCGTCGGGTTGGCTTCCCGGATCGCCTCGAGAACCTCGACGTAGCGCTCGAACCGCCAGTCGGGATGCATACCGCCAACGACATGCACCTCACGGATAGGCTCGGACACCCGTTGCCGGATCTTCTCGAGGGTCATTTCGTAGGCGTTATCGTCGCCGACCTTGGTCGCGAAATCGCAGAAACGGCAGCTCAGCACACAGACGTTGGTGGGATTGACCTGTCGATTCAGGACGAAGGCTACGAACGGCCCGGTGCGGCGTTCCTTATCGGCATTCGCCAGGCGGCCAAGTCCCACCACATCGTGGGTCTCGAGCATCGCCAAGCCATCCGCCGCATCAAGACGGTCGCCGGCAGCCTGCTTGTCGATTACTCGTTGCAGTCGCGGATCAGTGGACGTTTGCATTCGGTCGGCCCTGAGTCGATGAAGTGTTCCCCGTGACCTCTTCAGTCTAGCCCGTATTCCGCCCATCGGCTGTCGACTCTGGCCACTACGTCGGGGTCCATTTCGAGCCGATCTGGATACCCCGGCTTGAAGGTCGCATCGATCCCGAGGACGCCGTAATTCGTGGTCCAAGGCCCCCGCGTCTCGGAGCGACTGAAGACCACATCACGGGCACAGTCGAAGCGGGTAAACACACCCCAAATCAGGTTCTCGCGATCGTGCAGGTCCACGTCACAGCTGACGGCGGCGACAAGGCGAATCGGGCCCAGATCGCCGCGAACAAGAGTGGCCACAACTTCCGAGCCGGCTTCCGCCACCTTGACGATCAGCATGGTGTCCTCAACGACCGTGAACTCTTCTATGCGCCCATCGAGCGTGCGGGGATCGGGAATACGAGCCGACGAGCGCGGCGCTGGCTCGCCAACGCCATAGGTCGCGGGCTCGCCGAGATCAGCCGGACGGGCCCCAAACGCCTCGACCACCGCTTCCCGATCGGCACCAGGCCGACCATGGAGCGCACTGGTTTCGCCCGTCGTGGCATCGATCACCATCTTGCTGCCCAGATTCATGCGGTAGCTGGTGAAGTCCAGGGTATCGAGCGGCACCCCAGGCAGAAGGAGGTAGTCACGATCGGGGTCGAAGTTCTCGCCAATCGCCCTGACCACAGCGTCGAAGTCACGCACCGGCACATCGGCATCGACGAGTACGAGACACTTGGTGAGCGATAGCTGCCCTGTGCCCAGGAGAGCCAGGGCTGTCTTCACAGCTTCCTTGTAGAAGCGCTGCCGCACCGACACGACGAGCAAGTTGTGGAAGCCGGCCTCGAAATACGCCCACACTTCCTCGATCTCGGGGTGAATCAGCTTGATCAGCGGGCCGAGAATTTCTTGCGTCGCGTTGCCGATGTACTTGTCTTCCTGTGGCGGCAGCCCAACGACGGCAGACAGGTAGATCGGGTCCCGACGACGGGTAACAGCGGAAACCTCGAACACAGGGAACGGTGCGGCGTGCGAGTAGTGGCCGAAATGGTCGCCAAAGGGACCTTCCATGCGCCGCTCACCGGGGGCAACTGTTCCCTCGAGAACCATCTCCGCGTTCGCGGGCACATCCATCGATAGCGTCTTCGCTCGCACCATCGGGCACGGGCCGCCGGCCAGGATGCCCGAGAACGCGATCTCGTCCATGCCCTCGGGGAGGGCCGCGATCGCTGACAGCAACAGGGCCGGATCGGCACCGACGATGACGGCGGTTTCCAACGGCCGTCCGAGGGCTTCCGCCCGGGCGTAGTGATTTCCGCAGCCGCGCACAATCTGCCAGTGCATCCCGGTGGTGGTCTTGTCGAATACCTGGAGTCGGTAGAGCCCGGTGTTGCGCTCACCAGTGAGAGGGTCATGAGTGATCGCCACTGCGAACGTCATGAAGGGGCCGCCGTCGCCCGGCCATGTGGTCTGCACAGGCAACTCGCTCAGATCGGGCGGCGACTCGACGACCTCCTGCGCGGGTGCATTCCGCATGCGTCGTGTGCGCATGGAGAGCACCTCGAAAATCGACGACCGCGCCTCCCAAAGTGCCTTGGGCTTGGGCGGGTTCGCCCTGTGAGCCAAGTCGAGAAGCATCGCGCCGATCGACTCCGGCTCCCTCCCGAGCGCGATCTCTATCCTCCGCTCACTGCCGAGCGGGTTGATCAACAGCGGGTAGCTTGCGCCACGCACGTTCTCGAACAGGAGGGCTGGGCCGCCGCTTCGCATTGATCGGCCAGCGATCTCGGTGATCTCGAGTTCGGCGTCCACTTCCGCCTGCACGCGATGAAGTTCACCCGCCGACTCGAGCTCGCGGACGAAAGTGCGGAGGTCACGGCGACTCATTCGGGATCTCCGTCATCTAGCTGTTCGGGTCGCCAGCGGCGCTGTGGCTCACCGCCGAGCACACCTTCGATCTTGTCGACCATGTGCTCGACCAGTTCCTCGAGATTCTGCGGACGGTGATAGAAGGGCGGCGACGCTGGCAAGATCACAACGCCGTCACGCGATAGACGCGCTGCGTTCTCGAGCGCGCTGGTCGTCCACGGTGCTTCACGCACCACGAGTACGAGTCGCCGGCGCTCCTTCAGCGCCACGAGCGCAGCTCGGGTAATGAGACTGTCGGCGATTCCTGTGGCGATCTTGGCCATCGTGCTCAGCGAACACGGCGCGATCACCATGGCGTCAAAAGGGTTGGAGCCAGAAGCGAAGGCGTTCGCAAGATCCTTGTCGGAGAACACCCGTCGCACTAGCGGCCGGAGATCATCCTCGGTGAGACCCGTTTCCTCTCCGAGAACCATCCGGCCCCAGTTGCTCAGAACCAGGTACTTTTCCCCGAGTTCGCGCCGGAGCAAGGACACCGCGTACGGGGCGCCGGAGGCGCCAGTAATGGCTACGAGAACGCGGTCGGGCATCCGAGAGCTCCGGTCGTGCGTGAGTGTGCGTAGGGGTTCGCTCGTTCAGAGGCCTTGGATGCCGAGAAGCACGACACCCAGGACCGCGAACCCCACCACGATATTGATCTGGAAGAATGCGAAGTTCACGCGATGGGCCAGACGTTGCTCCAGGAACAGCAGGACTGCAACAAGGACAACCGCGACGCCTGCGAACAAACCATCGAGAAACATGGCGTAAAGCGTGCCCAGCGCGACGACGGCAACCGCGTGGAACGCCATCGAGACCCGAAGAGCCGTCGCTGTCCCAAGCCAAGCCGGCATCGATCGAATGCCCGTGGCTCGGTCTGAATCCTCGTCCAACGTGGCGTAGATGATGTCGAAGCCCGCCACCCACAGGAGAGTGAAGGCCGAGAGCAGGATCGCCGGCGTGATGTTCACGAGGTCACCCCGAACCGCCACCCAGCCGCCGAGCGGCGCCAGAGCGAGCGCAAGGCCGATTCCGAGGTGGGCCAGCGGCGTGAACCTCTTCAGGTACGGGTAGGCCACGAATACGAGTACGGGGACCGGCGCGAGCTGTTGGCAAATCGGAGGCAGATTCGAGCAGGACCATGCATAGATCGCCAAACCGCCAGCGGCGATCCCCCACCCCTCGCCCACAGTCATCTTGCCGACCGGCAGCTCGCGATCCGCGGTTCTCGGGTTAGCCGCATCGGCGTGGCGATCGATCAATCGGTTAAGCGCCATGGCGAGCGTGCGCGCGCCAACCCCGGCGAGGAGCACCCAGAGAAGCAACTGAGGTTCCGGCGTCTGGCGCGCCGCGAGAAACGTTCCGGCGAACATCACCGGCAGCGAGAACAAGGTGTGCTCGACCTTGATGAAGGACGCCCAGTTGCGTAGCCGCGAACTCATCGGTTTCTAGCTTCCATTCACGACGGCCGTACAGCGACCTTGCCGAACTGCTCGGCAGCCTGCAGCCGTTCAAACGCCTTCACGGTGTCTTCTAGCTCGAAGACCGAGTCGACGACGGGCTCGATGGCGCCACTGGAAACCGCAGCAAGCATGCGCTGAAAGTCCACTTCGTTGCCCATGGTCGATCCCATGATGCGGATGTGATTCCAGAACAGATAGCGCACATCGACCGGAAGCTTGGGGCCGGTGGTGCCGCCACAAGTCACGATCACTCCGCCCTTGCGGCAGGCCTTGATCGAGTCGGCGAACGTGGCCTCGCCAACGTTGTCCACCACGATGTCGACTCCCACCTTGTCGGTGGCCGAGCGCACTTCCCGTGCGATGTTCGCCGATCTGTAGTCCCAGCATCGCGTCGCCCCGAGATCAGCCGCGCGCTTGAGCTTCTCCTCGGAGTGACCGGTCACAAAAACCTCGGCGCCAGCCGCCAGCGCGATCTGCATCGCCACGAGGCTTACGCCCCCGCCCACGCCGTGGATCAAGACAGTTTGACCAGGTCCGACACCCGCGTTGGTGGCGATCATCCGCCAGGCCGTCAGAGTCGCAAGCGCGAAAGACCCGGCCTGCTCCCAGGAGAGCCGCTCCGGTTTCGGATGGCAGTTGATCGAAGGCACGACGATCGCCTGTGCAAACGTCCCGTCGAGATGTTCGCCGAAGATCTCGTAGCGCGGACACATGCTCTGCTCGCCGGCCATGCAATTCGGGCACGTGCCGCACGACAGACCCGGATTCAGAATCACCTCGTCTCCAACCGCGACGTTCGTTACGTCCGGCCCAACGGCCTCAACGACACCCGCGCCGTCGGCGCCAAGAACGTGAGGCAGAGGCATGTCGATCCCCGGAATGCCGGCCAGCACGAACAGGTCGAGATGATTGAGGGCCGCGGCCCGCACACCGACGCGAACCTCGCCCGCGCCTGGCTCCCGCAGGTCGAATTCATCGACGACGATCTGGTCGAGCCCGCCATGGGCGTGAATCCTCGCGCTCTTCACTCTCATTCGGTGCTATCGCCTTCAGTTTCGTCAGTCGACGCGATTCGAATGTTGTACTTGTCGAGTAGGTCGCCGGTGGCCCGCCCCAGCTCGGCCAACGCAAGACGGTATTCGATCATCGCGCGGAGCTCCTGTGACCGCGAGGCCGCGAGGTCTTCCTGAAAACGAAGAACTTCGAAGTTGGTGGACATTCCCACATCGAAGCGGTCCACCTCGATGCTGAGCTGCTGCTCGGCGAGTTCTCGCGTCTTGCGCGTTGACTCGACAGCCTCCGCCGCAGCCTCAACACCCCGCGCGAAGCGCCGGACCTCGAGCGTGATCTGCTGAGTGAGTCGTTGAAGATCCGCCTGGGCGCGATCGCGCCCGATCATGGCCTCGGCGTGGTTGCCCTCCGCGCCGCTGTTACCGATCGGGATCGTCACGTTCGCGCCAAGCCGCCAGGAGACGAAGTCCAGGCTGAACATCTGGTCGAGTGCATCGCCGTAACCGCCCGGGACAACGTCAACGATCTCTCCGGGGAAACCGTCGCGGACGATCAGATCGCCACCGACTCCGTTCGTCGAGAGCTGGGCGACGAGGTCGAGCCGCGGCTGAAGCCCATTGTCGGTCGCGGCAACCTCGACGCCGCGAGCTTCGAGATCAGCGTCGCCGCGAGCCATTTCCGCGCGGCGCTCGAGCGCCGCGCGAACCAGTGCTGGAGTATCCAGCGACGTAGCCTCGACCACTGGCGCGTCGCTTGGCCGCAAGGCGGTCTCCCAGCCGTTGGGCAGGCTCTCCGCCCGCAGGAGAGCGCGCATTGTGTCTTCGGAATTGGCGAGGTTGTTCCGCGCCACGATCAAGTCGGTCTCGCGTGCAGCGACCTGCACCTCCGCCTGGGTGGCTTCGATGGGTGCCATCACGCCAACTTCCACCTGAGCCTCCGTGCGCGAGAGCTGCTCGCGAGCAAGCTCCAGCGACGACGTCTTCACCTCCAGGTCGCGCTCGGCGAACACGAGTTCCCAATAGGCGCGCTCGACCTGCAGGAGGACTTCCTCGACTTGGGCGCGAAAGGTCGCGCGCGAGGCCCTCGTATTGACTCGCGCCAGCCGCAACTCCGCTGCCGCCGCAGCCTCGCCGCGACCGTTGAGCAGCGGCTGAACAACGCTGATCGCGAGTGTGTTGTCCCAGCTGGGGTTCAGACTCTGGAAAATGCTGTTGGTCTCGGTACGGCCGACGTTGTAGCTCACGTCGTAGCGCAGGCCGAAGGGCAACGTCTGCTGGAAATCAATGAGACCGGCGACAGATTGATTGGTGCTGACGTCGGCTCCAGCCAGAGCGGTGGACGCCGGGGTCTTGATGTCGGCAAATCCGAGTCCGCCGAATCCGGACCCCGCGCCAAACGCGGCGCCGCCCGGGAACGGATTTACGGATGATGCGCCGGGCAGTCCGACGAAAAGAAGTGGCTCGAAGCGACCCCGAGCAGCAGTCTCTCGCGCCGCCGAAGCCGAGCGATCGTACGCGATCACGCGGATATCCAGATTGCGCTCAAAGGCGAGTCGAGCCGCCTCCGCGAGAGTCAGATCCAGGCCGGTCGACTCCTGGGCACCGACCGGTGCTCCGACCAACAACAATCCGAGGGCAATCGCCGCCGTCCGGGCGCGACGCGTGCTGTGCGAATGCTTCACTTCCTGACTCTCCTGCGGCGGCCGGTTGACGCCCTGGCATGCGGGCATGCGCCGTGTCTCAGCGGATCGGGAGCGGTGCGCGAAACTGGAAGGTTATCGGTTGGCCAAACGCCCGTCGGTCGTAGCTGAATCTGCCTGCGCAGAAAGTCTTGCAAAGACACTGTTGGGGGGCCTCAACTTTCTGGCGTTGTTCGCGAACGTGTGTACAATGTGCGGTCTGAACTAGATTTCGCGTTGGACTCGGCGTGCCCGCATTTTGACTCTGGGCACTCGTCACCGCATACATGGCATCCACATCCCGGGGGATTGATTGATGCGTCGCTTCTTGATGCTGCTGGCAATCGGCGGTCTGGCCGCAAGCTTCGGCTTGCCGGCCTCCGCTCAGATCAACGATGACCCGACCATGACCTCGGGCACGACAGGCCTCTTCATGGTTCCGCGAGCGGGCACGCTCGAGCAGGGCAAGTGGGCGATTGGCGCTTCCTACAGCTATCTCGCTCGCGAAGAAGGCGACACCAAGATCGAGACGATCGGGTTCCAGGGCGCCTACGGCCTGAGCGACCGCGTCGAGCTGTTTCTGTCTGTTGAACCGCGAGTCTCCATTGATCGTCGGTTTACGGCCGAGGGCGCCATCATCGATGGATTCCTACGCGGGGGTTTCGACCGCACGGAAACTCCGATTCCGGCGCCGATTTCCGGCTTCGCCATCAACGAACACCCCTTCGCGGTGGGCCCGGACCATCAGGGCTTCGGCGACGTTTCGGTCGGCGCAAAGTATCGCCTGACCGGGAACCCGTACGAGTACGAAGGCCTATCGCTGATGGCATCGGTGAAGCTGCCGACGTCCAAGACCGCTGACGGCATCGGTACTGGTGCCTTCAGTGCAGAGGGACGTCTCGTTGGTTCAGTCGAAGCCTGGGACTCGGTTGGGTTCAACTCGTATCTCGGCTACGTCTACCACGACACGCCGGACCTCGGCTCAAAGCTCAACGGACCGCTGACTTCCAACGTCAAGGGCCAGCCGGTGATCTGGCTCCCGTCGCAGTACACGTTCTTCACGAGCCCCGAGTTCCTCTACGGCATCGGCATCCAGGTGCCCACGCGTGCGCGACTCCAGTTCATCGCTGAATGGAACGGCCGCGCGACGACCCGCAGCAACAACCGGACGTATGCGCGCGCCGGAGACCAGAGCCTCGTCAGCGCCGGCCTGCGGATGACCTTCGAGTCCGGGCTCGCCATCAACGCAGCCGGTAACTATCAGGTCAACATCAAGAATGGCGCCGAGTCATATTCGTGCGCACAGGGCGGAGACCCCTGGACCTGCGTTGACGCAGCCACGATGGACTCGATCGACGACTCCATCCGTCGCTGGGGCGTGCAGTTCGGTTTGAGCTACAGCACGAGCCGCCGCCTGCCGCTCGTCTTCGCCGGCACGGCCCCGCGTGCGGTGCCGCTGCTCAACGGCGCGCCGACGCTCAGCTGCCGCGCCGAACGCACGTCGCTTCGCCAGGGTGAGAGCGTTCGCCTCGTTGCCACGACCAGCGACCCGGACGGCGATAACGTCGAGGTCATGTGGGACGCGGCTGCAGGTTCGCTGAGCTCGCGCACCGGCGACACCGTGACCTGGAACACCCGTGGTGTTCCGGCCGGTTCCGGCCGCATCGTCGCCCGGGCCAATGATGGCTACGGCGGCACCGCCGATTGCGAGGTTCGCGTGAGCGTGACGGCACCGCCGGCACCGAGCGAGCCCACGATCCTCGAGTTCGCATGCGCCGAGTTCTCGTCCGGCAGCAGCCGCATCGACAACCGCTGCAAGGCGGTTCTCGACGATGTCGCGCTGCAGATGCGCAACAACCCGGGCGCTACCGCCGTGATCAACGGTCACAGCGACTCCCGCGGTTCGGATGACGCCAACAACACCGCCGCGATGGAACGTGCAGACAACGCCCGCATGTACCTCATGGAGACGCACGGCATCGACGGCTCGCGCATCAGCGCGAACGGCATGGGCTCCGGTGAGCCGATGGCCGACAACAGCACGGCCGAAGGTCGTTCGCAGAACCGTCGCATCGAGATCGTCGTCACGATCCCGCCGCGCTAGGCACAAGATGAACGCTCGGTTCTTCCGAGCACCGGCGCTTACGGCCGGGGCGATGCTGGTCATCGTCCCGGCCGTCGTCTTGGCGGCTCTTCCCCTTGCGGGCCAGGAAGCCTTGACGTCGGGCGACGGCGCCACCGAAGTTGCCCCGCTCCGCTCGATTGCCGGAGATCTCGCTGGGCTGGTAGGCGTGAGTCTGGGTCCGCCCGGAGGCGAAACGCGATCCATCGCCGCCGCACCAACGGACCCATCCCGCCTCTACGTGGGCTCGGCAACAGGGCACATCTTCCGTTCGGACGACGGTGCCAACACCTGGCGCGAGCTACCCGTGAACCTCGGTCACGAAGCCGTGATCGACAACCTGTTGGTGCATCCCCGTGAAGCGGCGCGCGTTTTCGCCGCCTACTACACCTCGGATGGCACTGGTGGTCTGGTTCAAACGCGTGACGCCGGGGTCACCTGGGCTCCCCTCGCAGTGCCCGGATCGCCATCGCTCCGGGCAATCGCGATGGCGCCGGGAGATATGGCCCGCCTCTATGTGGGCGGAATCGGTGGTGTGTGGCGTAGTGACGACGACGGAGTGACCTGGCGGAATATCAATGGAGTTGGACTGCCGAGCAACTTCATCGAGTCGCTCGCCGTGGACCCACGAGATCCGGACCATGTCTATGCCGGGACGTGGCGACAGGTCTACAGGACGCGCGACGGTGGAGAGACCTGGACGCGGATCTATCAGGGGATGGCGATAGATCGAGACATCTTCTCGCTCACCATCAGTCCGCACGATCCGGACACCGTGTTCGCCGGAACGTGTAATTTCCTCTACCGCTCAAACGACGGCGGTGGCTCGTGGAACGAGCGCCGTACTGGGCTCGAGACCACGCACAATCGAGTGCACGTGATCCTGCACGACCCCACCGATCCCGAGAGGGTCTTCGCGGGCACGCGTGGCGCCCTCTACAAGTCCACCGACGGTGGCTTGAATTGGGAGATGCTGGTTCCCGCGATTACCGTGAGCGGCATGACGCTCGATGTTGAGCGCGATCGTCTGTATGTGGCCACCGAAGAGCGTGGGATCCTGGTGGGCCCCACGTCGGGTGGACTTGCGGAGAGCAACTCGGGGCTATTCACCTCCCGCGTGGTCGCGTTCGACGTCCTACCCGGTGCGCCTCGCTTCTTGTTCGCAGCCCGCGCGGACGGCACCACATCGACGTCGGTTCACTACTCCACCGACATCGGACAGACATGGAAGCCTCTCGGTGTCACACCGGCGATTGGCGAAATCGTAGCTCTGCGCGCCCAGTTGGAACCGATCAACCGGGTCCTGGTGGTTTCGGAAACGAGCTGGTGGAATGCCTACCCCGGTGGCCGTTGGGAACCGGTGCCGGCGCCCCCCGGTCAGACCAACGCCGTGGAGATCGCGCACAACGTCAACGGCGCGGTGTTTGCGGCAACCACCGCTGGCCTTTTCGTCGCGACGGCCGAGGCGCTCCGCGGCACCGAAGGTGCAGCACTACCGTTTGACGCAGAGGCTCCTGTCGTGTGGCGGCCCATCGTAGATGGCACCCCGGTTACTGCGCTCGCCGTTGAAGGCGAGCACTTTCTTGCACACGGGCCAGGCGGCCCAACGGGCGGGCGTGTTCGCGATGCGCTGGAGGGCCGCGCCCTTCGAGCGACCCCTCCGAGGATTACCGACCCCGTGCGCGGGGTCGCATTGGATCCGACCAATCCTCGCGTCGGCTACGCGATGACCACCACTGAGATCTTTCGCACGGACGACGGCGGTGCGTCCTGGGTCCCGCTCCCACTCCCCTGGCCTGCGGCACGCCTGCGATCCATCGCGGTAGACCCAGCACGACCGGAGCAGATCCTGGTGCTCGACTACCGAGGCGCGATCTACCGCGGCCACGGCGACGGCGAGCACTGGCTCATCCTGGACGAGGATCCGGGCTTGTACCGTGCCTGGAGTCTTCGGGCCAGCCCACAGGCACCGGGCTTCGCGCTCGTCGCGACGCTTGGGCACGGACTTCGGGCCGTCAGTCTGGACCCACTCGCCGAGACCGCGGCCGGCGGATCCGAATAGTGCGCGAGCCAAGGAATTTCAAGCGAAAACAGTCACCCCAAGTCGAGCTTTTCCCGCGCTCGCGCTACAATGCGCGGGTCCGTTGAACGATCAAGGAGTACGACCCTCATGCGACGCCTGACCACTGCTATCACTCTGCTTGCTCTTGTCGCCGTGGCGATTCCCGCCGTGGCACAGGACATGGACGATGTTGAGATCGTTCGTGCGACCAATCCCACATTCGCCTGGGGCGCCAAGCAGGATCAGCAGGCTACCTACACGTGGAACTCCACGCTGAGCAACCCGAGCAGTCGCGAAGCAATGGTCAACGTCTCGCTGCAGTTGCTCGACAACTCCGGCGGCGTTGTGGCTTCCGACACGAAGATGATCACGATCGCAGGCGAAAGCGAGATGAGCGTGGGCGGCGAAGCGATGCTTCCCTACCCTGACGCCCGCAGCGCCGAGAAGTACCGCATCGTTGTCGAGGAAGCCGGCCAAGGAAGCTAACGCAGTCCTCACTCCTCGATCGATCCTCAGATGAGCACCCCATCCAGGGGTGCTCATTTGCGATCTGGACCTGTGTGAGTCATGACCGTGAATGCGGCGTCGAGCCAGCGGACGATCGCCTTGATGGCGGTAGCGATCGTCGTCATCGATCAGATCACCAAGTGGGTCATCACGGGCGAGGTTGCGCTTCATACGCGCCTACCGCTCGTTGACGGGCTCCTGGCCTTCACCCACGTCCATAACCGCGGCATGGCGTTCGGCCTGTTCAACACCGTTGGAAGCCCATGGTTGAGGTGGGTGCTCGCCGGCGTGGCCGTTCTTGCCGTGGTGATTATCTGGTCGTACGCGCGGCACGAAGTTGCGCGGCCGACAGTGCTCGTGGCCTTCGGCTGTATCCTCGGCGGCGCGGTCGGTAACCTGATCGATAGAGTCCGGTTTGGCTACGTGGAGGACTTCATCCTGGCCCACTGGAACGCCTACGAGTTCCCCGCCTTCAACGTGGCGGACGCAGCGATTACCATGGGGGGTGTGGCGCTCTTCCTGAGCCTGGCTCGAGAGCCTGAGGAACCTGAGGCGTCGCCGCCTCCCCAAGACGACACGAATACGTTGGCCGCGACGGCAAACGACGTTTCCGACGACGCCTGATTCCAAGAGGTCCGCATGTTTCCGATTCTCTTCCGGATTCCCCTACCGGGGATCGGCCCCGTAACGATTCACACTTACGGAGTCCTCCTGGTCGTCGCGTTCCTGGTGGCGATCACCGTCGCGCGCAAGTTGGCCCGGCGCGAGGATATCGATACAGATCGGATCGTCGATCTCGGCGTCTACGCGATTCTCGGCGGCCTGGTCGGCGCGAAAGTGCTGCTCCTCATCGTCGACTATGACTTCTACTCGCGGCAGTTCTCCAACATCATGGCCGACGGTGGCGGCAACGTCGGCGCGGCCTTGTCTGGACTCGGCGGAGCGGGGGCCTTCCTCGGTACGGTCACGGAAATGGCTCTTAGCCTGCTGCAGGCAGGCGGCGTCTTCTACGGTGGGCTGATCGCCGGGGTCCTCGTCGCACTGTGGTACATGCGGCGCACCGGGATGCCGATCTGGCGCTCGGCAGACGTTGCGGCGCCGGCCATCGCGGTGGCACACGCCTTCGGTCGCGTTGGCTGCTTCGCGGCCGGTTGCTGTTACGGCATCCCCACGGAACTGCCCTGGGGCGTGACCTTCACCGACAGCTACAGCGGCACGCTGGTCGGCGTCCCCTTGAACATCGCGCTGCACCCGACCCAGATCTACTCCGTACTAGGCAACCTTGCGATCTTCGCGTTCCTGCTGTGGTTCTATCGCCGCAAGCAGTTCGACGGACAGGTGTTCTGGGTGTACGCCCTCACCTACGGAATCTTCAGATTCACCGTTGAGTTCTGGCGGGGAGACCCGCGCGGCTCGATCTTCGACGGCAGTTTGTCGACATCACAGTTCGTGGCCATCCTGATGGTCACTGTGGCGCTCGGCATGCTGGCGCGTCTGCGCATGAACAAGACGGACGCCGCCGAGAGCAACGCCTGAGGGTGTGACCGACCGCGAGCTCCAAGCAGGACCGGACGACGTAGGCACCCGGATCGACCGCTTCATCGCCGGCCGATTGGATGAGCTCTCGCGCGCGCAGGTCCAGCGATTGATCGACGAGGGTGCCGTACGGATCGGCGATCAGCCTGTGAGCAAGGCATCGCTGACTGTCGAAGAGGGCCACTGCATCGTGATCACGGTCGCCCGGCGACCGGCAACAACCGCGTTGCAGGCGGAAGCCATCCCGCTGGACGTCATCTATGAAGACGAAGCGATCGCGATCATCAACAAGCCTGCGGGCATGGTCATGCACCCCGCACCGGGACATCCGACCGGGACCCTGGTGCACGCGCTCTTGCACCGTTTCGGTGACCGGCTAACCGCAATCGCGGACGCCTCCAGGCCAGGGATCGTGCATCGGCTCGATCGCGGCACCAGCGGAGTGGTTGCTGTAGCCCTCACCGACCACGCGCATCGTGAACTGGCCCGTCAGTTTGCAGAACGTCTGGTGAGGAAGGAATACCTGGCCTTGGTATACGGTGCCCCGGAGGATCCGACCGGCACGGTGGACGTTCCGTTGGGTCGCGATCCCAAGGATCGCAAGCGCATTTCAACCCGGGCCCGTAATGCGCGCGAGGCGATCACCGACTGGCGCTGCATCGAGCGTATGCCCGGCTTCGGGTTGATCGAGGCGCGCCCCCGCACGGGTCGGACTCACCAGATCCGTGTGCATCTGGCTCATCTCCGCCATCCGATCGTCGGAGATACCGACTACGCGGGCCGGCAATGGCGCGGTATCACCGAAGGACGGATCCGTTCAGCCGTGGCGAACTTTCCTCGCCCCGCGCTCCATGCGAGACGCCTCGCGTTCGAACATCCGGTCACCGGCGAGTCCGTGACGTTCGAAGTGCCCCTAGCTGACGATATCCTGGAGCTCCTCGGGACCCTCCGCGACTGGCGCGACACGGGCTGAAGGCGGCCAGGATTCTCGCCTTGGCGAAATGATAAGATCGCGCCTTCGCTCACCCCCCCGCGCTTGCCGCAAGTAGTCGCCGGGGCGTACAAGCGCCCGGCGCGATGCGCCGTGGTTCGCGCGGACCCCATGCCGGAGGTCGCGCCATGGCCAAGTACAAGACAGCGGATCTACGTAACGTAGGTGTAATCGGGCACGCAGATACCGGCAAGACGACGCTGGTATCGGCGTGCCTTCTTACGAGCGGCGCGCAGAACCGTATGGGACGAGTGGAAGACGGCAACGCCGTGACCGACTTCGACGCCCAAGAGGTCGAACGCCAGATCTCGATCCAGGCGGCGCTGGCGCACACCGACTGGAAGGGCTCTCAGATCACCTTCATCGATACGCCCGGCTACTCCGTGTTCCGAGCCGAGACCAAGGGAGCGTTGCGCGTTGCTGACGGCGCGATCGTGGCGGTAGACGCCCTCGCGGGCGTCGACGTGATGACCGAGAAGGTATGGCAGTACAGAAGAGAAGATTCGATCCCGGCGATCATCCTCATCAACCGCCTCGATCGCGAAAATACCGACTTCACCCACGCGGTTGAAACTTGTGTCGACTCATTCGGCCGCGAAGCAGTGCCGGTGCAACTCCCCATCGGATCAGGCCACGACTTCAAAGGCATCGTCGATCTGCTCGAGATGAAGGCCTACACATACGAAGCGGACGGGGACGGCAAGGGCAAGGCCGGCGATGTTCCTGACGATATTCAAGAGGCTGCGCAAGAGGCCCGAGCAGCTCTTGTCGAAATGGTCGCCGAGAGCAACGAAGAGCTCATGGACACCTTCTTTGAACAAGGCGACCTCGACGACGCACAGCTCATGGAAGGCCTGTGCCGCGCAGTGCACCGGCGTCGCCTGTACCCCGTGTACTGCGCAGCCGCAGGCCGTGGCATTGGCACGGACCGCGTGATGGATGCCTGCGTCAAGCTTCTGCCATCGCCAGTCGAGCACCCGCAGCTAATTCACCACGACGATGACGGAAAGCCGGTGTTCGCGGATACGGATCCCGAAGCACCCTTCGCCGCGCTGGTCTTCAAGACCGTATCTGACGACTTCGCGGGGCGCATCAACTTCCTCAAGGTATTCGCGGGCACGCTCAAGGCCGACGATCATGCGATCAACGCCCGGACCGACGCGGACGAGCGCCTGACCAACTTGTCGTCGCCCCAGGGCAAGGAATTGCAGAACATCGATTCTGCGGTCGCCGGACAGATCTGTGCCGTGGCCAAGCTCAAGGATACGAGCACGGGTGACACCCTCCACGCCAAGGGCAGTTCTCTCGAGCTCGAGCACGTCGAGTATCCGCAGGCGGCGATCTCCTTCGCGCTCGAGCCGGAGTCAAAGGGCGACGAAGAAAAGATCTCTCAGGCACTGGCCCGTCTCACCGACGAGGACCCAGTTCTGCGGGTCAATCGAGATCCGCAAACGCACGAACTCGTTCTGTCCGGCGTGGGCCAGCTTCACGTCGAAGTGACCCTGGCCAAACTCAAGGGGCGCTTCGGGGTCAACGCCAAGCTGCATCCTCCCAAGGTCCCCTACCGCGAGACAATTCGCGCCCGTGCCGAGGCCGAGGGTCGACACAAGAAGCAGTCGGGCGGCCGCGGTCAGTTCGGAGTGGCCGTTATCGCTGTGGAGCCTTTGCCTGCAGGCAGCGGTTTCCAGTTCGAAGACAAGATCTTCGGCGGATCGATATCTCAGTCGTATCGACCGGCTGTCGAGAAAGGCGTTGCAGAGGCGGCCGAGCGCGGCGTCCTCGCGGGCTTCCCGCTCGTCGACTTCAAGGTCGAACTTTTCGACGGCAAAGAGCATTCGGTGGACTCGTCGGAGATGGCATTCAAGATCGCCGGCTCCATGGCGTTCAGGGAAGCCGTTCCGCGCGCGCGCCCGGTATTGCTCGAACCCATCATGAAAGTCGAAGTCACGGTGCCTGACGAATCTCTAGGCGATGTGATGGGTGATCTGAACAGCCGTCGCGGGCGCGTCCAGGGGATGGATCCGCGGCGCGGCCGCCAGATCATCCACGTCGAGATTCCGCTTGCCGAGCTGATGACGTACGCCACCGACCTGACGTCAATGACAGGCGGCCGCGGAAGCTACACAATGGAGTTCACACGCTACGATGATGTTCCTGCGAACATCGCTCAGCGGGTCATCGAAGAAACCAAGCGTGAGGCGGAGGCCGACTAACCATGCGCATCAGACGCGGCGTAGCCGCAGCCATCCTGATCGCCGCAATTGCGGCGGGGTCATTTCTGACGCCCCAACCTGCACGCGGCCAACTCTTCGATGAAGAGCGCGTGCGCGCAGCCGCCGTACTCGGCAGTACGCCCCTTGTGCAGGGAGCCGAAGTGCGGGCAGCTGTTGCGGTGAAGGTTGGGCGCGGCTTCCACGTCAACGCCAACCCGGCATCCGAGGACTTCCTCATCGCCACAGAGGTGGGCGTCACCGCACCCGGGATCGAGGTCGTCGACGTCTTCTATCCGCCGCCGATCGAACAGACATTCGGATTCTGGCCCGAGTCGCTCAAGGTCTGGGAGGGTGACGTTGTGGTAGGCGTGGTGCTCAGGGTGACTGACGCCGCGGCGGCAGGCGACGCCAACCTGGACTTCGTCGTGGCCTATCAGGCCTGCAACGACGAAGCCTGCTTCGCTCCGGCAGAAGCAACAGCGACCGTACCGACGTCAATCGCTCCGGCGGGCACCACTTCGCGCGCGGTGGAGTCGCCGTTGCTCGACGCAGCCAGCTTCGGCGAAGAGTCCTAGTCCGAGCCGCTGGCCCTCGTGCCCCAGTGCAGTGCGACCGTGCCGAAGCTGAGCAGTCGATAGCCCACTTGGTCGAAGCCGGCTGCGCGGAGGACGTCAGCGAACTCGTCGGGCGATAACCACTCGTCGATGCTGCGATTGAGGTAGTCAAACGGTTCGCGACTGCCGGTAAGCCAGCCACCGATGCGCGGAATCAAGACTCGAGTGTAGAGGTGATGTCCCCAACGCAACGGGGCAATGGACGGCTCGGTGAACTCCAGGATCACAACCTTCCCGCCGGGCTCGAGCACGCGGTGCATCTCCGAGGCGACGGGTCCGAGAATTGTCCTGACGTTCCGCATCGCGAACGCCGACAAGGCTCCGGCAAAAGAGCCGCCGGCATACGGCAGATCCCCGGCACTTCCGACGTGGAACGCACTGCGGGCGCAATCTTCGGTGGCCTTGCTCGCGGCGATGCGGATCATTTCGGCCGCGAAGTCGCAGCCCACGACCTCCGCGCCCGCCCGCTCGGCGGCAAATGCCAGGTCGCCCGTTCCCGTGGCGATATCCAGAACGCGGCCCGATGAAGCGCCCAATTCACGCACGGCGGCGCGCCGCCAGCCCTCATCCATACCCAGGCTGGCATACCTGTTGAAGCGGTCGTAGCCTGGCGCGATCCCGTCGAACATGGCGCGGACAGCGCCCTGAAACGAGCCGCCGCCGGCCTCGACATGATCGGGGGCGATGCCATTACTCATGCGTGCCAGAATATCGCCTCAGCTCAATCGCCGGATGCCAGGAGCCCCGAATGGCGAAACTCGTCACAGTTGCCAACGTTCAAGATCTCGCCGTCGGCGATGGCAAGGTGCTGCAGGTCCGCAATCTCGAGATCGCGCTGTTCAACGTCGACGGCGCCTTCTACGCCCTCGAGAACACCTGCTGCCATCGTGGAGGACCCCTCGGCGACGGAGCAATCAAGGGCAACTCGGTAACCTGCCCTTGGCACATGTGGGAGTTCGAGCTGGCCACCGGCGCGTGTGTGAATTCGCCGGGTGACCGCGTAAGAACCTACGACGTGGTCGTCGAGGACGATCAGGTCAAGGTCCGGCTGTAGCACCGCGGCACCAGTGAGACCGACTGACTCCACCACCTGACTGTCGCGAACCGCGCACCTGGATTAGTCTTTCTAACGAGTCGCGCCGGCATTCGCCGCCGACTCATCTGACCTGCAGCCGCGCGAGGCGACACCTTGGCAAAGAAAGCGCACGTTACCCGCGAACGCGAAGTTCGGCTCTACAAGAACGACTTCCTCGAAGCCCTGACCCGCGTCCATCCAGCTCTGCCCCTGTGCATCTGGGGCCCGTTCAGTCTGGGCCTGATCTACTTCGGCTATTACCTCGGCCTGAGCGTCAACTGGGTGGCGAGCCTGGCGTTGATCGGCGGTTTCGTGTGGACCTTCACCGAGTACTGCTTGCATCGCTGGCTTTTCCACTTCGAACCAAAGAACGACAAGCTCCGTGAGGTCTTTTACCCGGTGCATCAACTGCACCACGACGTTCAGGAGTGGGATCGGCTACTGGCTCCGCCCATGATGGCGGTGCCGCTCGTGATCATCTTGATGGGCATTTTCTACGCCGTGCTCGGTACGCCGACAGTCTTCCCCTTCTTCGGCGGATTCCTCATCGGCTACCTCTGCTACGACTACATCCACTTCTACACCCACTTCGTCACGCCCAAGAGCCGCATCGGCAAGGGGCTCCGGAATCGCCACCTGCAGCATCACTTTGCGGGCGACGACATCTGGTACGGCGTGAGCTCGCCGCTGTGGGACTACGTCTTCCGGACGCACGTCCCCAAGGGTGTGAAGCCAACCGAGATGTAGGCGCGTTGCCGCTAGTACTTCTTCGAGAAGGGGTACTTTGCGTGCTCGCGACTCTCGGGCAAGTAGTGCTGTAGCGACTTCACGTACCCGAATTCCTTAGGGAAACTGAGCTCGTAGCTCTCCGGGTTGATGTTGTCGCTGAAGTACACCTTCTTGCACTGACGCGCGGCGCGCGTCATCAGGATGCCACCACGCACCGTTTCTGCCGGGTACGAGCGCGAGCAGATCAGGTCGGCGTTCATCACGCCTTCCGGCTCCAGATAGAACATGTACTCATCCGAGGCGAACTCGCCGTCGAGCGCCGCCTTCTCGAACGCGTCCATCCCGATCACGACGCCGTAGCAGGTCTCTGGATCGGGCTCCGGCTCTGGTTCTGGCTCGGGCTCCTCCGGCTTGGGCTTGGCGGCTGCTGGCTTGGGCTTCGCGGGCGCCGGAGTCTCGTCCGCCTTGGGCGCAGCTTCCGTCTGGGGCGCAGCTTCCGCCTTCACCGGCTCGGCCGCCGGCGCATCTTCCGAGGGTGCATCGACAGCGGCCTCTGGCTTGGCTGAGACCGGTTCTTCCACGGGAGCCGCAGGCGCGGGCTCGGCTTCCGCCGGCTTCGAGGATGGTTCCGGAGCGACAGCCTTGGCCTCGGGCTCGGTTCTCGGCGCAGGCGTGGGGCTGACATCCGGGGTTTCGGCGTGTCCCGAACCTTCACCTTGCGTCCGCTTCGCCAACCAGAAAGTGACCCCTGAAGTCACGCTCATCGCCAAGCCGACGCCCACCATCGTAAGCATTCCGTTCTCCTCTCAGTGGGATTCCCTGCAAGCGCGCCGAGGATAGCAGTTTGCCGAGACATTGACAGGCTGTACGGGCCGAAAGAAGATGCCTGATCCACCCGCTAACCCAGGCTCCGAAGCAATGCCAGAAGGCGACTGGACAGAACGCTACGCGGTCGACGCCGGTGCGACGTCGATCACCGGTACTGTGCGCGAGCACAACGAGGATGCGGCGTGCGCGCATTCCGAGATGGGAATGGTGGCAGTCGCGGATGGGCTTGGTGGTCACAACGCCGGTGAACAGGCCAGCGGTATCGCCATCGAGGTATTGGAACGCCGACTCGGCGAGATCCGGGACGCGGGTGCAAGCCCGACGGTCGAACAGATGTTCGAGGCATTCGGCGAGGCCAATACCGAGATCCTCCAGGATGCCGAGGCGAACCCGGAGCGAGCCGGGATGGGCACCACGCTCACCTGCTTGGTGCTCGTCGAAAACCGCGTGCTGGTCGGACATATCGGCGACAGTCGTGCCTGGCGAATCCGCGACGGGTTTGCCGAACAACTCACCCGAGATCACACCTTGGTTGGGCAGCAGGTTCGCGACGGGAGCCTCACCGAGGAGGAAGCAGAGAACCATCCCATGCGGCACGTATTGAGCCGATGTCTCGGTGTCGAACCTTCGATCGAGGTCGATCTTGTGGAAGGTGACCTGGACGTCGACGATATCTATGTTCTTGCCTCAGACGGTCTCGTGCACGGACTCGACGGCGAAGCGATCGCCCGGATCGCCATGCGCGCGAAGGAAGCTGAAGAAGCGTCGTCGTCCTTGGTGAACGAGGCGTGCGAGATCGACGGCACGGACAACATCACAGCAGCGGTTCTCGTATGTCGCGAACGCTGAACGTCGGCCGAATCGTGATCGGCTTCGTTCTGTTCGTTGCGCTGATCGGTGCAACCCCTCAGGAAAGCCCGGAGGCGGTATTCGCCGCGGCCGAAGGTAGCCTGCAGGCCGGCGACCTCGAAGCGGCGCGCGATGGCTATCTCGAACTCCTCGAGATCTTTCCGCGAGATTCGCATCCCGATGTGACGTGGCGTGCGGCCGCACGACTGCGCCTGGGCGATCTGCTCTGGCGTCAGGGCGACTGGCAACTGGCCGGCGCCGATTACCTCGATGTGGTCGAACTCGAGAAAGCGTCGAAATGGACATCGCGAGCGGCGCTCAAGTTGGCCTATGTCGCGCTCGCGGAGGAAGACTGGATCGGCGCCGCCGACCTCTTGCAGCGTGTGGTGTCGGCTACTGGCCTCGCGGCGGACTCCGGCGCCGCGGAGTCGGCGCGGAGGGCGCTGGCAATCGTGCAAAGGTTCCATTTGAGGTCCGCCGACGCACAGGGACCCTACACGCGGGCGCGCGTCGTGGACATGGGCGCGGAGATCGACCGGCCGATCGCTCTCGCGGTCAGCGCCGACGGCCAGGTTCTGATGGTCGATGAAGGGGCCCCGGCAGTCTTCCTGAAAGATCCCGCCCGTGACGCCGCGAGTCGGTTGACGTTCAACGCGCATACCCGTCCGTGGTGGGGTGTCGACGGACTGCCGTATCTGCCGACCCGGCGGGCAGGAGTTATCGCGCTCGGCGGTTCGCGGCTCGGCTTCATGAGCAATGACAACGGTCGGTCCGTACCGCTCAAGGACCTCCAGGCCGGCGTGCGCACGCCAGACGGATCGTGGTTCCTCCTCGACGCAGATCCCCGCCGCGTGCTCAAGTTCGATCCGGCCGGTGCCTACCGCGGCACCGCCACGACGGCAACCGAGGAGCCTCTCGACGTGGATATCGACGGCGTCGGTCGACTCTACGTGCTCGAGCGGACGGGATCACGCGTGCTCCGCTTCGGACCGGATGGACAGCGTGAGGGCGTGATCGTCGCGACGAACTGGCAACGTCCGGAAGCACTTGCCGTCGACCGACTCGGCAACAGTTATGTGGTCGATCGGGATGCGCGAACCGTAGATATCTTCTCCCCCGCCGGCATACGGCTGCACCGACTGGGCCCCGGCCTTCCGGGAGGTCTCGAACTTCGCGGGCCGCGCGACGTCGCCGTCGACGACTCCGGACGGATTTATGTCGCCGATCGAAGTGCCCGGACTGTGATGGTGATCGAATGAGACGCCTCACGCTCGGCCTGGTCGCGGCGCTGGCTCTGCTGAGTGCGCCTGTCGCGCAGGCGCAAGAAGTCGACCCCGAAGCGCTGCGCCTCTTGCTCGGCCGCGCGGAGACGCTGTTGCGAGCCGGAAACACCGATACTGCGCTCGACGCCCTGGACCGTTTGGTGGCCCGCGCCGAAACCGTCAACGCCGGCTCCCCGGGTTCGCTCCGCACGCTACTCCGCCGAGCCCTCGAAACAAGCGTTACGACACGCCACGCAAACGGGACCGACGGCATCGATGCCCACCTCGATCGATTGATCCAGCTCGACCCGGCGTACGCCATCGCCGCGATCACCGACGACGACGATCTCCTGAATCGATTTGGCCGTCGCCGCGAGCGGCTCGTTGGGTTTCTGCGCGTCGGCATTGCCCCGGCGGATGCGGAAATCATGCTGAACGGCGTCGCCCTGGAAGACCCGCCGGAGATTATCCCGGTGCTCGCCGGTGACCACGTTGTTTCTGCGCGCAGGCGCGGATATGCGGGACAACAGGAAGAGGTGTCTGTACGAGCCAACCGCACGGAAGGCGTTGGACTGACACTTGAACGTTCGAGCGCCACCGTCCAGGTCGCGACGATTCCTCCGGGCGCCAGAGTAGTGCTGGACGGCGAAGCTGTCGGTTTCACGCTCGAGCGTGATGACGAAGATTCCTCGGCGCCGCTCCTGGTCGAAGGGTTGCTCCCCGGCTGGCACGAGATCGAGATTTCGCTACCCGACCATCGACCGTTCCGCCAACGCTTCGAAGTGCCGAATCTCGTCGACTACGACCTCGGCACGCTGACCATGCGGCTTGCGGTGGGGAACGTAACTCTCGGCGACGTCCCCAACACTGCGGATGTATGGGCTGATGGCGAGCGGATCACCACTTCTCGAAACGGCGATAGCTCCCGCTTCCAACTCGCGGTCGGCGACCACTCCCTTCTCGTCGGCGCGCCGGGTGGTCGGGTCTGGGAAGGCTCTGTCACGGTCGTTGACGGCGGCAACGCGAGCCGGGATATAGAACTTCGACCGGGTATGGCGTTTCTCGGCGTTGCGGGCGGTGACGCGCTCGATCGGGACTCGGCCAACGCCCCCCTCCTCCGTGCGCTGCAAGGTCTACGCGGCTGGACGATCATCGATCGAAGTTTGTACGCCGCGGATCTCACGCCAGCCGAGGCTCTCGCCCTCGGCACCGGCGCTCACGACGACATCCGGTGTCGATTCGAGGACGAGGCCCCGGTAGGGCTTTTCGTCATCGGTGCCCTGGATCCCAACGCCTTATCGACGGTGGTGCTCAACGTATGGGCCGTCGACTCCGAGCTTCCCCCCGCTCAGATCACGCTGCAACCCAACTCCGGCACCGACCTCACGGCGGAATTGGCCGATCTCGAGGTCGCGCTGCTAGCCGCTCGAGCCTGGCACGGCCTCGCAGTCGTGGATGCGCAGAGTGGGCCCATGGTCGCTGCGGTTTCGGCTGGTAGCCCCGGCGACTCTGCCGGGTTCGCGCCCGGCGACCGCCTGACCAGCTTGCCCGGAGGGTCGGTTCAGGACGCCACGGCCTTTGCTAGCTGGATGGAGGCTGCGGGGCCGCAGCGCCGAGTAGAAATCGGAATCGAACGAGCTGGATCCAGCGCTACCCTGCAACTCGATCTTGCGCCGTCCCCTCAGATTGGCGCTCCGCCGTCGGCAGTCACCGCACTCGCATGGTGGGCCCGGGCCGGAGCCGGAATCGCCGCAGCCGACGTCGGACAACCGATCTGGGCCCTGCATTTGCAACAAGCCCTGATGCTTATCGAGAACAACCAGATCGACGCCGCGATCGACATGCTCTGGGATGCGGCCGCGCCGGCCGATGCACCCTTCGGTCAGGCTGCCGTGGACTACTGGCTCGGGCTAGCGCTCACGCTGGGCGATGCTCCCGACCTCGACGCCGCGCGCAATGCGTTCAATCGTGCAGCCAGTGCCGACAACGGCCGGCTGTTTCACAACGACGGTCCGCTGGTGGGCCCGCGCGCCCGCGCCCGCATTCGGCGTATTGCTGCCAGCCAGTAACGTTGCGCTATCTGTCCGCGGCTGATCTCGATCTGGCGCTGCCGATGGCGTCATGTATCGAGGCCATGCGCGCCGTCTACAAGGACAGCGCCAATGCGGTACCCGCCGAAAGACTCTTCGTGCCGCAACCGCGAGCAACCGATACGCCTGACGCCCTCCTTGGCGTCATGCCGGCTGGCTGGGCAGGGCATGGTTTCGGCGCCAAGATCGTGAGCATTGTCCCGGACAATCCACAGCACGGGCGACCGGGCATTCAGGGGGTTGCTGTGCTGCTGGATGCCGAAACGGGAACGCCGCGTCTGATCACCGACGCCGCGCGCCTCACCACCCGGCGCACCGCGGCCATGGCCGGCCTCGCCACCGACCACCTGGCATGTCCGGAAGCCCGGCGCCTTGCGGTCATTGGAGCCGGCGCTCTGGCGGCCGACATGATCGCAGCGATGCGGGCGGTCCGCCCCATCGAAACGGTCAAGCTACACAGCCGCACCAGAGCCAAGGCTGAGAGCCTGGCGGACGATCTCGATCTTCCCGCCGCCGTGACCGCAACGGCCGATGACGCGGTCGCTGACGCCGACGTCATCGTTCTGTGTACGACGTCGCCCGAGCCGGTGGTCAATGACGCTGCGCTACCGCCGGGAACGCACGTGTGCGCGGTCGGCAACTTCTCAGCCGAAGGAAGCGAACTCGAACTCGTTACCGTCGCGCGCGCCGCGATCTGGGTCGACACTTTCGAGGGCGCACTGACTGAAGCCGGCGAGCTGATCCAGGCGGCAGCGCGAGGACTGATCCCGGCCGGCGTGGACGCCATACGCGGGGACCTCGCAACGCTAGCCAACGCGAGCGGGCTACTGCGGGAGGCCGAATACGACCTGACGCTCTACAAGTCGGTGGGTGACGCTCTGGCGGACGTAGGCGCCATGGTCTGGGCGGAGAGAGCCGCCGAGGCCGACGAGCTCGGCACGCTGCTCAACTGAGTCCGACGCGATTCCGGCCGTCTTGTCGGCCACCTCACGCGCGGGTATGCTGAATTCAAGTCCCCGCTCTCACCAAACATCGGTGCATCAGGTATGGAAACGCCGAACCAGGCTCCCGCAAGCGACGAAAACACGGCTCCGCCAGCCGGGTCTCCGGTGGTCTTCACGGCCGCGGCAGTGACAAAGGTGCGTTCGTTCCTCGACTCTCTCGAAGAAGCGAAAGGGAAGCATTTGCGGATCTTCGTGCAGGGCGGCGGCTGCTCGGGATTCGAGTACGGGTTCACCTTCGATGAGCGCAAGCCCAACGACATCGTCGTGGCTCAGGACGGCATCGAGGTCCTCCTGGACCTGTTCAGCAAGCCCTACCTCGAGGGCTGCGAGGTGGACTACAAGGAGTCCCTGATGGGCTCGGGTTTCTCGGTGCAGAACCCCAACGCCGTGGGCACCTGCGGCTGCGGCCACTCCTTCTCCGCCTAGAGCCTCCGCGCTCAGGATTCGCGCGCTGCTACTGTCCGGAAGCGACGTCGCCCGGAAAAGTTGAAGAAACCGTCAGCTTTTCGTAAACTTTCGGAAGTAGCCAGATTTCGCCGCGCGCCCGGGTGGTAACGGGCCCGCTGCGGCTCCCTTTTTTCACGGATCGCGATGAAGATCACCGCGCTCGAAGAATACGGCCTCCGCTGCATGATGCAGCTGGCGTCTGATGTCTCCGACGCCCCCATGACGGGTGCGCAGGTGGCGGAAAACGAGGGCCTCACTTCCGACTACGCCGGCAAGCTGCTCAACCTGCTGAGCCAGGCCGGTCTCGTCGAGAGCGTGCGCGGACGCAACGGGGGGTTCGTGCTGGCACGACCCGCAGACGAGATCACGGTGGCGGACATTGTCCGGGCCCTCTCCAACGACATCTTCGATTCCGAATACTGCGACCGTCACGGCGGTTCGGCCTCGGTCTGTGTGCATGAAGCCTCATGCGCACTGCGACCCGTCTGGTCGACTGTTTCCGAGATGGTCACTTTGACCCTACAGAGCATCACGCTCCTGGATTTGCTGCGCTCCGAGCGCCAGCTGTCGCAGGAGCTTCAACCCCTTGGGGAACTGTCCCCCACGATCAACCGGGACAGCCCTGGTGCGCAGACGGTCCACCGACTCGAACTGCGCGACCAACCCTAGATCCAAGAGCCAAGCAACACGGTGCGTAGGCACCGGGAGTAGCCAGACTGATGAGTGACTCGACCCCGATTTTCGAAGTCCGCGGCCTGCGTGTCGCGATCGAGGGCAAGGAAATCCTGCGCGGTGTTGATCTGACGATCGAACGCGGCAAGGTACACGCCCTCATGGGTCGCAATGGCTCCGGCAAGAGCACCCTGGCGTATGTCGCCCTCGGTCACCCGAGCTACGAAGTGCTCGAGGGACAGATCCTCTACAACGGCACGGATGTCACCGAGCTCAACACGGACGAGCGCGCACGCCTCGGCATGTTCCTCGCGTTCCAGTACCCGATGGCCATTCCCGGCGTGACGGTCTCGAAGTTCATGCACTCCGCCTTGAAGGCTCGAGCAGAGAACGGCGACGTTCAGCTGCGCGAGTTCCGCGACAAGCTCAACGCCGCGATGGACCTGCTTGGCGTGGACAAGTCGTTCACGGGCCGCTACGTCAACGACGGCTTCTCGGGCGGCGAAAAGAAGCGCCTCGAAATTCTCCAGATGTTCATGCTCGACCCAACCTTCTGCATCCTCGACGAGACCGACTCCGGCCTCGACATCGATGCGCTGAAGACGGTCGCTGAAGGGGTGAACGCAACGCGATCCGAGGAGCGCTCGCACCTCGTGATCACGCATTACCAGCGCCTGCTGAACTACATCGCACCGGACGTTGTCCACGTGATGATGGATGGTCAGATCGCCCGCACGGGTGGTCCAGAGCTTGCGCTCCAGCTCGAAGAGAACGGCTACGAGTGGCTCGAGGACGAGCTACTTCAGGCCGCCGGCGCCTAGGAGATCACGATGAGCTCTCGACCCGACGACCTGAACATCAATGACGAGTACAAGTACGGGTTCCACGACCCCGAGGTCTCTGTCTTCAAGGCGGAGAAGGGCATCAACGAAGACGTCGTGCGTGCGATCTCGGCCAAGAAGGAGGAACCCGAGTGGATGCTCGAGTTCCGTCTGAAGGCGCTCAAGACGTTCCAATCAAAACCAATGCCGACCTGGGGCAACACGGAGCTCCTGAACTCGATCGACTTCGACGAGATCTACTACTACCTCAAGCCCACCGAAGAGCAGGGCAAGAGCTGGGATGACGTTCCGGAGTACATCAAGGACACGTTCGAGAAGCTCGGCATCCCGGAAGCGGAGCGCAAGTTCCTCGCCGGTGTGTCCGCGCAGTACGAGTCCGAGGTCGTCTACCACTCGCTGCAGGAGGAGATCGAGAAGCAGGGCGTGATCTTCCTCGATATGGACAGCGGGCTGCGCGAGCACGAAGAGCTCGTGCGCAAGTACTTCGCCACGGTGATCCCGGCGGAGGACAACAAGTTCTCCGCGCTCAACTCCGCGGTGTGGTCGGGCGGCTCGTTCGTCTACATCCCGCCGGGCGTTGAGGTCACGATTCCGCTGCAGGCTTACTTCCGCATCAACGCGGAGAACATGGGCCAGTTCGAGCGCACGCTGATCATCGCGGACGAAGGCTCACGCGTGCACTACATCGAAGGCTGCACGGCGCCGACCTACGTGAGCGACTCGCTCCACTCAGCGGTCGTCGAGCTCATCGCGATGCCTGGTGCGCAGCTGCGCTACACGACCATTCAGAACTGGTCGAAGAACGTGTACAACCTGGTCACCAAGCGCGCCAACGCGCACGAGAACGCGGTGGTCGAGTGGGTCGATGGCAACCTCGGCTCGAAGCTCACCATGAAGTTCCCCTGCGTGAACCTTCTCGGCGAAGGCGCCCACGGCGAGATCCTGTCCGTGGCGTTCGCCAACGAAGGTCAGCACCAGGATGCCGGCGCAAAAATCTACCACGCGGCACCCCGCACAACGTCGCGCATCACCTCGAAGTCGATCTCGAAGGCGGGTGGACGGTCCTCGTACCGCGGCATCGTCAAGGTGCTCCCCGACGCGGTGGGCTCGAAGGTAGCCGTCGAGTGCGACGCGCTGCTGATGGATGAGAACTCGCGCTCCGACACCTACCCGACGATGGAGATCGCCGAGGAGCAGGTGCAGGTGGAGCACGAGGCTCGCGTCTCGAAGGTTGGCGATGAGCAGCTCTTCTACCTCATGAGCCGCGGGCTCACCGAGGAAGAGGCGCTCGTCATGGTGGTCAACGGCTTCATCGAGCCCTTCGTGAAGGAGCTGCCGATGGAGTACGCCGTCGAACTGAACCGTCTCATCCAGCTCGAGATGGAAGGCTCGGTCGGCTAGCGCCGGTCGCCAGAAAAGGACTCAGAGAAATGGATACCGCAGTGAAGCCGAGCCTGAGCGCCGGCGAAGTACGCGCAATCAGTGAAGCTGCCGGCGAGCCGGAGTGGCTTGGCCAGTGGCGCCACGACGCCTGGGAAACCTGGGACGTCACACCGATGCCCGACCGTGTCCGCCACCTGTGGCGCTACACCGATCCGGACAAGTTCCTGATCGACAAGGTCACGCCCATGCTCCCGGCAGCTGCCGGCGAAGTGGTGAACGAACTCCCGGCCGGCATGGAAGAAACGCCCGCCGCCGTGGGTATCGTCGATGACGCAAGCCTGCACACGGCCTGGCTGAGCCCGGCACTCCAGGAAGCGGGCGTCGTGCTCGCCGACCTGGCAACGGCCGCGGGCACGCACGAGGAGATCGTTCGCGAGCACCTCGGGCGGGCTGTCAGCCCGGACGCCGGCAAGTTCGAGGCGCTCAATGCCGCGCTCTTCCCTGGCGGCGTATTCCTCTACGTGCCGCGGGGCGTTGTCGTCGAAGGGCCGATCCACCTGTTCCGCCGCCACGGGGTCGACCTGTCGGCCGCGTTCCCACGTTTGCTGATCGTGGTGGACGAGGGCGCAGAGGCCACCGTGATCGACGAATACAGCACGCCGGGCGACCCGCGCGTTGTGGCGAACTCGGTAGTGGAGGGCACCGTTCTCCCGAACGGGCACCTCAATTACTTCAACCTGCAGCGTTGGGGCGACCGGGCGCGAAGCCACGCGCGCCAGCGGTTCCTATTGCAACGCGATGCAACCGTCTCTTCTGTCAACATCGCGTTGGGCGGGCAGTACTGCAAAGCGGACATCAGCAACGTCATGCAGGGCAAGAACGCCCAGTCCGAGATGATCGGCGTGACTTTCGGTAGCGGCACGCAGCACTTCGACACGCACACGGAGCACGTTCATGAAGTTGGCGACAGCTTCTCGGACATGGACTTCAAGGTCGTGCTCGAGAACGAAGCTCGCTCCGCCTACACCGGGCTGATCCGCATCGATCTCGATGCCCCCAACTCCGAGGCGTATCAGGAGAACCGCAACCTGATGCTCGACCCGACCTGCTCGGCCGAGTCGATCCCGGAGCTCGAGATCCTCAACGAGAACGTGCGCTGCACTCACGGCGCCACGGTGGGCCCGATCGATCAGGACCAGGTCTACTACTTGAAGACTCGAGGGCTGCCGGAGCGCGAAGCCGAACGACTGATCGTCGAGGGTTTCTTCGGTCCGGCGCTCGATCGCATCGACGACGAAGGCCTGCGCGAGCGCATGTGGAGCCTGGTCGCCGACAAGATCGCCGACTAGAACGGAGTCGAGATGGCCAGCGCCACGGAGTGGTTCGACGTAGCCTCCAGCGATGAGATCGCCGAAGGCGACGTGCGCACGTACGCGGCCGGGGCAACTCGCGTGGTGGTCGCTCGCGCCGACGGGTCGCTCTACGCGGTTCAGGATCGTTGCTCCCACGACGACGGGCCACTCGGCGAGGGATGTCTGGAAGGCTTCGCGGTGCAATGCCCGCGACACGGGGCTCGCTTCGACGTACGCACAGGCGGCGTGCTCACCGCTCCGGCCGTCGTCGGTATCGGAACTTTCGAGATCCGCGAGACCGACGGCCGGGTGCAGGTCGCAGCCCCGGCTATTGACGCGGATGAGGCCTGGTAGACGATGACCGACACGGTAGTAGCCGCCACGCCGCCCCTCGACGTCGCCCGCGTGCGACAGGACTTCCCGATCCTGCAGCGCACGGTGCGCGACAAGCCGCTCGTCTACCTCGACAACTCCGCTACCACACAGCGTCCGGAAAGCGTCATCGAGGCGATGGCGAACTTCTACCGGACGTCGAACGCCAACGTGCATCGCGGGGTGCACCTACTGTCTGAGGAGGCGACCGACGCCTACGAGGGTGCCCGCAACAAGGTCGCGGCGTTCCTCAACGCTGACTCCCCGCAGAGCGTGATCTTCACCCGGAACACGACGGAGTCGGTAAACCTTGTCGCCCACGCCTGGGCCCGACGGCATATGCGCGAGGGAGACGAGATCCTGCTGACGGTGATGGAACACCACAGCAACCTGGTGCCGTGGCAGCTTCTGGCCCAGGAGCGCGGCGTGAAGCTGAAGTTCCTCGACATTGACGACTCCGGGCACTTGCAACTCGACAACCTCTCCGAGGTTCTCAACGAGCACACGCGACTGGTGTCTCTGGCGCACGTCTCCAACACCCTCGGCACGGCGAACGCTATCCCGACCATCGCGTGCGCCGCGCACTCGGTCGGCGCGAAGGTGTTCGTCGATGGCGCACAGGGCGTGCCGCATGGCCCGGTGGACGTCCAGGCACTCGACTGCGACTTCTACGCCTTCTCCCCGCACAAGGCCCTGGGCCCTCTCGGCATCGGTGTCCTGTGGGGACGGCGCGACGTGCTCGAGGAGATGGATCCGTTCCTGGGCGGCGGCGAGATGATCCGCGACGTGACCCTCGAACGCAGCACCTGGGCGGCTGTTCCACACAAGTTCGAAGCGGGCACGCCTAGCGTGGCCGATGCTGTGGGCCTCGGCGCCAGCATCGACTACCTGGAAAACCTCGGGATGAGCGCCATCCGGCAGCACGAGGTGAAGATCAACGAGTACTTGCTCCCGCGTCTGCGCGAGCTGCCCTGGCTGACCATCTACGGCCCCGAGGATCCGCACGACCGATGTGGACTCGCCTCGTTCAACGACAATCAGATCCACGCTCACGATCTCGGCACGATCCTCGACCAACACGGAGTCGCGGTACGGGCCGGTCACCACTGTGCCAAGCCGCTGATGCGGCGACTCGGCGTGATGGCCACGACACGAGCCTCTTTCTACGTCTACAACGATCTCGACGACGTCGACCACCTGATCGACGCGCTGATCGAAGCCCGCAAGGTCTTCGGACTGGCGACCTGACACCGGAGCGTCCGATGCAAGGACTCGACGACCTCTACCGAGAGGTAATCCTCGACCACTACCGCTCGCCCCACGGTGCGGCGGCGATCGAAAACGCCGCCGTGAAAGTGGAGGGGTTCAATCCGTTATGCGGCGATGAACTCGTCATGGAGCTGTCGGTCGATAGCGATGGACGCATCGACGGACTCCACATCGAGCCCAATGGATGCTCGATCTCGGTGGCCTCCGCATCGATGCTCGCCCAGCAGCTCACCGGCAAATCCCTCGACGACGCCATCGCGCTGAAAGAGACCTTCAAGTCGGTGATGCGTGGCGAGTCATGGCCCGAGGGTCAGGACTTCGGCGATCTTGAAGCCTTGGAAGGCGTCAAGAATTTCCCCGTGCGCATCAAGTGCGCGCTGCTGGCCTGGATGACCCTCGAACAGGCCCTCGCCCAGTACGACCCGGAACTCGCCAACCAGGTCGAAGCCGACGACGATATCGAAGTCAAAACTCACTGAGGTGTCCCAGATGAACGATTCGAGCGAGACCCCGCCGGCCGACGCCCAGCCCGCCGAGGCGCCCGAGGAAACGAAGGCTGTCTCCGCCGGCTCGCTGCCGAACAAGGAAGAGGTCATGGAAGCGATCCGCCCGGTCGTCGATCCCGAGATGAACGTCTCGATCGTCGACCTCGGACTCGTGTACGACGTCGAGGCTGACGAGGCCGCCAGCAAGCTGAACATCAAGATGACGCTGACGTCCCCAATGTGCCCCGTCGGGCCACAGATCATGGGCGCCGTGCACAGCAGCGCGCTGCAGATGGAAGGCGTCGAAGACGTCGAAATCCAGTTGGTCTGGACGCCGCAGTGGGATCCGCGCCAGATGGCAACGGACGACGTCAAGATGATGCTGGGGATCTGGGAGTAGCCTCCCGCTACTCCGCCCGCAGCGAACTCACCGGATCGACCCGAGCGGCGCGGCGCGCAGGCACGACCGTGGCCAACAAGCCGACCGCGAAGAGAATCCCGGCGCAGAGCGCGAACGTCCACACATCCGCGGCAGGAACTCCGTAGAGGATCCCTTCCAGGACGCGTCCTGCCGCAAGCGCACCACCGGCACCGATGAGTAATCCTGCGGCGGCGATCCAAGCCCCCTGCCACAGCACCATGCGCAGGATGCCTCGCGGAGCAGCGCCGATTGCCAACCGGATGCCGATCTCCCGATTCCGTTGCGCTGTGACCGTCGCCAGTACGCCGTAGAGACCTACCGCCGCGACGAGCAGTCCGATTCCACCAAACACAGCGATGACCCGCATGGTGAAACGTGTCTTGGTCATCTGCGCTCCGATCAACTCGGAGAGAGGCCGCACGTCGGCCAGTGGGACATCTGATCGAACAGCGTTGACGGCCGAGCGCAACGCGGCTGGGTCGACCGCCGCTCCGTCGCGACCGCGCACGACCCACGTCTGCGGTGAATACGAGTACGCGGCCGCGGCTCGATAGATGGTCGGAGGATCCGGCTCGGTGAGCTGGATGGCTCGCGTATCCGCCACGACTCCAACGATCTCGCCGGGTTCCGGACCGCTCCACCAACCCACCGTCAGCCGGCGACCGAGAGCCTCTTGTTCCGGCCACAGCGCGTTCGCCAGCGACTCCGAAACCACGAGCTTGTCTCCATCGTCCTCCCAGGTCAGATCTCGGCCCCGCAGTATCGGGATCTGCATCGTGTCGAAGTACCCCGGAGTCACCAGGAGGCTGGCTGCCAGAGAACCTTCCATCAGTTCAGGCGACTCCTCCGGCGCGAATGTACTCCCCGACGACTCATCTCCCAGAGGCGTCGGGAATACGCTCGCCGCGGATTCAACACCGGGAAGCTCCTCGAACACTCGATCGAGTTCGGCGTAGTAAGCCTGCATGCTCGGATTGCTCTGCCAGGTTGCGCGCTGCACCCCGTCACCCTGCCGAACCTCGCGTGGCGTCGCCGCAGTGAACGTGAGCACCCGATCCGTCACGTAGCCGGTGTCTTCATCCAGTAGGTTCCACACGCTCCGCACCAGCAACCCGCCGCCGACGAGAAGAACCAGCGACAGCGCGATTTCGGCGACCACCAGGGTGGTACGGAGCCGGCCAAGTCCGCCGGTATGTGTGCGCGCGTCGCTTCCCGGAAGAGCCGCACCACTGCGGCCGGTACTGCGGACCGCTGGGATGAGACCCACGAACAACGCCAGACCGAGCGTGAGGGCCGCGGTGAAAGCAACCGCACGCAGGTCGATCGCGACGTTGTCGATCATCGGCATGGTCGTCGGGGCCGCGAGTAGAAGAGCGCGTGTGCCGATGAGCGCCAGACCGAGACCGCACGCAGCCCCGATCCCGGCGAGCACGGCCGCCTCAACGAGGAGCAGCCTGACCAGGCGGGTCCGACTACCGCCGCAGGCGGCGCGCACGGCGAGTTCGTTACGACGGGATCCGCCGCGCACGAACATGAGATTGCCTACGTTTAGCGCCGCGATGAGAAGCAGCGCGACTACCCCACCCTGTACTGCAACGAGCATCGGCCGAACTTCCCCGACCACTTCGGAGTGCAACGGAACCGCCTCGATCGTGGCATCACGCTCCGCGCGCTTCGGCTGATCGGTGCGCTGGTACTCCGCAACCGCATCGAGCTGAGCCTGTGCCACGGAGAGATCGACTCCCGGACGAAGCCGGCCAAGAGTCTTGACCCAATGCGCGGTTGCGTCCCACTTGCCGTTGGCGCCGCCGTTCCAGGCCTCCGGCCAGATGTTCCATACCGGCACGCTCGCGGGAATCCGGGTAGAGCCCGGCAGGCGCAGACGAAAGTCGGGCGGCAAAACCCCCACGATGATGTGCTCTGTTTCGTTGAGAATGAGCTTTTCGCCGAGGGCGGAGGCTGCGCCGGCGAAGCGGTCGCGCCAGAACGCATGGCTGATCAAGATCGAGGTGTGATCGTCGGACTCGGAGAGATGGCGCCCTATGACCGGTTCGACACCGAGCATGGGTAGTAGTCCACGAGAGATACCCACCGTATCGATGCGCTCCGGCGCGCCCCTCCCGGTGAGCGTCTTCGGGAAGAGCGAGCCCGCGGCTTCGATGGTCTCGAAGGCGTCGGTCATCTCTCGATAGTTCATGAAGTCGCGCGGGTTCTGGGCCCCGCGCCGAACGTCGAGGGTCGGATATTGGTTGAAGATCATCACAACCCGCTCCGCCCCGGGATACGGCAGAGCGCGAAGCAATACCGCGTCCACGACGCTGAACACTGCCGCGTTCGCACCCACTGCGGCGGCGATCGTTGCGATCACCACGATCGCGAACGCGGGTCGCTGAACAAGACCTCGCGCGGCATCGCGCAGGTCGGTAAGGAAGTCTTCCATCAGATTCGAACCACGGGGATGCGTGGGAAAGCGGTCGTTCCTCAACTCGGCCGGCAAGCGGCGCACGAGATCGAGCAGGCATCGCGCCCAGACCTGTAGCAACGCGACCACACCGTGGTCGCGATACGCCTCGTCAGCGAGTTCCTCGAATAGGTCGCAGGCCGGAACGGCGAAGTCCTTGCGGAAGCGAGCCGGCAGTACCCGGCCGGCAAATCGGTATGTGGCGATCGCAAACCGTACCGGTGCCGACAGGTCAGACCGCATCGGTGATCTCGCGCGCCCGCGCCGCCAGCGCTTCGATACGTCTGGTTCCCTCGTGCACCGCTTCTCGGCCGGTCGGCGTCAGCTCATAACCTCGCCGGCGTGCGTCCTCCTCGGTGTCGGGCGCAGCCTCTTGCAAGTATCCGGCCGCGAGCAGCTCGCGCAACGCCCCGTAGAGGCTCGTCGGCCAGAGCTGAACCTCGCCATCGGACAGTTCTGCGACTCGGTCGCGAATCGCCCGGCCGTGGGTGGCGCCGCCACCTACGGCGAGCAGGATCAGGTACCAGGTGCGTTTCATGGCATTCCGTACGGGGTGCGGGATCAATTTGTATGGGCGACTATTCTCCATTTATATACTGTTTTGTATATATTTTCATTTACGCTGAGCTTGGCCATCCCTGCGCCGCGATGCAGGGTGCGGACATCACACCTCCTCCGAGACGAAATCGTGGGCTCCGTGCTACTCTCAGTAGGTCGCTACTACCACCCGATACGGAGCAGCCGTGTCTCTCAAGAGCACTGCCATCGCGGCCCTCATGGTCGCAGTCGCCAGCCCCGCAATGGCTCAGGACGGCCCGTCGCCCGACGACGTCCTCTACGCCTTGCAGGACGTGAGTCTGACGCTTGAAGGGCTCCAGGTGCGCAACGCGCTCGCTACCGCAGAAGGAAGCGGCAACGCGCTGCTGCAACTCGGCGATGGCACCTTGGTTGACCTCCGGATGGTGGAGATCCAGGAAGGCTGGGCAGTTCGCGACATCTCGTTGGTAGCCGGCAACGCGGACAACTTCCGCGGCTGGACTGAGCCCTGGCGCCAGCGCGTGGCGGCGGCCGAAGATTTCCTCGCCGGCATCGATGATCCCGGCGGCCCGCAACGCGCGGCCGAGGAACTCGCACCGCTGTCGTGGTTCGAGGACCCCGATGAGAGCTCGCGTCTCTGGGGCATGAACCCGATGACCTATCGGATGATGCAGACGTTGCAGATGATGCCGACACTGCAGGGGCCGACTGGCGCCGGGTCGCCGACCAATCCCGTACCCCGCCGCGAACGCTAGTTAACTAGCGACCCGCGGGATTCTCGGCCAACACGACGACCATCCGGATCAATGCGTCCAGGTCACGGAAGTCGAGCACTTCGATAGGCGAGTGCGAATAGCGGCCAGGCCATGAGATCGGCGCGCTCGGGATGCCCTGCGCCACCCACGGCAGACCATCGGTGCCGCCAGAGGTCATACCGAGTTGCGCCGGGATCTCGTTGACAAGGGCCAGCCGTTGCAAACGAGCAACTACCGCGGCAGGCGTGTAGTTGACGCTCTCCACGACACGAATCACGAAACCAGACCCGAGGCGAGCGTACGCAGTGCGCTCCGACTCGAGCGGCGCGTCGGAGGAGACGAACGTATCGACCGGGTGCACCGTGGAGATGTCAGTGAAGCGCTCGGCCAGGGCCAGCGCGCCAACGAGACCCACCTCTTCTCCCACCGACCAGGCAAACGTCACTCGTTGTGAGAGCGCGGCCGGGTCAATCCGGCGCGCTGCCTCGACGAGCGCTGCTGAGCCGGCCCTGTCGTCGAATGCGCGCGCGATCGCCCGGAACCAACCGAGCCTCCGCATCTGCTTGGGCATCGTGACGGTGTCCCCTACCCGCACGCCCAGACTGGCAACTTCATCCGCACTGCCGCTGCCTGTGAAGGCCGTGAGGTCGTCGGTCCCCCTGCGAGTACGAGCGTTCAGGTGACCGAGACGGGGTTCGAACACGGCGGGGACCACCCCGCCGGCGCTGTGCACCACGGCCGCCTGGGATTCCCAGATCCACTCGAGGTTGCCGCCGACCATATCGAGAACGAGAGTGCCGTCCTCGCGGATCTCACGCACGCGATAGCCCGTTTCGTCCATGTGGGCCACGAACATCACGTGCTCGTCGCCCTCGCCGAATGTGATCGTCAGGTTGCCCGTGTCGTCGACGACCGGCTCCGCCCAAGTGGGTAGGCGCTCTATGAGAGCGTCGCGTACCGAAACCTCGTGCCCGCTGACGCCGTAGCGCGCCACCAGTGCTTCCAGATCGCCTGCCACCTCCCCAAACGACCGGTCTTCGCGAACCACCGGCGCGGGCTCGCGCACCGCCCGGAGTGCAACGGGCGCCCCGGTGCTTTCAGCGAAACCCGTGAACAGATCCGCAAGGGCCGCCCCGTCGCTGGCGCTCACAGTCTCGACGGGCGTGTCCTGATAGCGCGTCGGAAGCCCCACGAAATGCAGCTCGGCCTCACCCCAAGCGGGGCCGCCTGTGTAGGGATAACGGAACATCTCTCGATGGACGGCTTCGGTGGTTCCGGCTAAGACATCGGCCGCAAGCACGCCGGCTCCGAGCGGAGGTGTGGCCAATTCGATGAACGCCCGGCCTTCGACGCCCCAGCCGAAGTTACGGCTGAAGATCATCACCTCGTCGAACGAGCCCGCGTCGTGCACGACGGCTTCAAGGCCCTTGCCGTTGAGTAACTCGAGCGCCGTCCAGGCGAGAACGGTGGTGCCCGTGCCGGGGCTAGCGGCAATACGATGCGCCGCCTCGGCGAGAGCCACAGCCGCGGCCTTGACCTGCACGGAGGGCGCCGCCACCAGTTCGCCGCGCATCACGGTCGGCCGCTTGATCAGCGTCACCGTATCCATCAATCGGATACCCAGCGCTGCCGCCTCGCCGGCGCCGGCAGCTCCAACGTCGACGTAGGCATCCTGCCAGGCAAAGGCCGGCCATTGCGCCACGGGCTCGCGAGCGAAGGAAGTGAGGTGCGCGGAGGGCACCCCAACAGCCCCCGGCACGACTCCGGTGCCGGTGACAATCGTCACCTCGTTGCCTTCCAGTGCCTGGTGCGCCAGGGTGCGGCGATAGCCCTGCCCCACAGGCGTGAGCCGGAGATTGCCCCGGTCGTCGATCCGACTGACGACGTAGCCGGGCTCATCCAACGGCACCGTGATGAGGCGGCGAGGCTCACCCTCCCCGAGCGTCAGCGTGAGCGACCCCAGCGCGTCCGTCTGCACGTCGAGACCCGCCAGCAACTCGCGCACATGAGCCGCCGCGAGATGCTCGCGACCGGGAACGCTCGGCGTCCGCGCCATCGCCACGATGGGCTCGACCAGGCGGAGGCCCGACGCATCCTGCGCAGCTGCGATCGTGCTTCCCGTCGTAGCCGGAAGCGTCACTAGCGCGACAGCCGCCAGCATCCGGTGCCTCATCGGCGCCGGGCGCCTTCCATCACCCGCGGCATCTCCGGGTTAAAGCCGATCAGCGCCCGATACACAGAGACTCCCGCCCACTCCGCGACCATGTCTGCTGTGGGTCGCCCGAGCCACCGATCTGTTCCTTCCGCCGGCGGTGGACCGAAGAAGCCGGGCTCATTCCCCGTCGCCACCATCACAGCAAAGTCACCGGGCGACACCGACACGTCCGCCGGCACTCTTACCATGCAATGGTTGGCACTCATCTCGCCCACGAACGGGCACCGTGCTCCACCCATCCAGACGTGACCGCGCGCCACCGCCTCGGGCGGATAACCGTCGGAGTAGCCGATCGGCAAGACGGCGATCGTTTCTGCTTCCGGAGCGACGTAAACGCGGTGATAGCCCACCGAGTCGCCCGGCTCGAGCCTCTTCACCTGCGCAACACGCGCACGCAGCCCGAGCACCGGCTTGAGCCCCAGCTCCGGCTCGGCCTCCCTGGCTCCGGCGGACGGATATTGCCCGTAGAGCAGTATTCCGGGTCGCACCATATCGAGGTGAGCATCGGGCATCGACAGCACCGCGGCGCTCGATGCCGCATGCCGCCGGCCGAGTTCGATGCCCGCAGCCATCGCTGCGTCGCAGACTTCGTTGAAGCGCTGCAACTGAACCGCGTCGTATTCGGGATCTTCCGTGAACGCCGTGCTCACGCCCATGATCTGGAGCCGGGCGCGACTGCCGACGTACTCGAGCAGTTCCGACGCCTCCTGCCAAGGGATGCCCATGCGCCCCAGGCCGGTGTCGATATGAACCTGGACTTTGATCGTTCCCCGATTCTGCGCCGCCTCGGCAACCATCCCGGAGATCGCCTCGCGCGAGTCGACCATCTGCTCGATGTCATGCTCGATCAGCAGACTCGCCCCGCCGAACATCGGGCCGAAATTCAGAATCGGCTGCGTGAGTTCCGCGCGCCGCAGCGCCACCGCTTCCTGCGTGTTGGACACCATGAAGGCATCGACGCCAGCGCGCGAGAGAACCTGCCCCGCTGTGGTGATCCCGTGCCCATAGGCGTCGGCCTTGACCACCGCCATCACCGGACGGCCGCCCGCGCGTTCCTTCACCAGATTGAAGTTCGACGTGAGGTTCGCGGCGTCTACACCGACCCACGCGTCGCTCCGCCGGCCCGGCTCGCCGCCGCGACCGAAAAACTGCGTTGCAGAGACGGGCCGCGGAGCAGCCGCCACTGCGCCGCCCAGAAGCGCCCCAGCGCCGCTTCGGATCAGGTCCCGGCGTCGCATCAGTGCACGAACCCGATGTCCTCGGGGCGCGGGGTGTCGCCCGGATCATCCACCTCGCCGAACTGCTCTTCGTACTTGCGAAGGTTGTCTGCCAGGGCGGCGACGATGCGCTTGTAGTGACTCGGCGAGACGATCACCCGCGAAACGAGATGTCCACGCGGCCCTTCCCCCGCGGGCGTCACGGCGAAGAAGTCGAGCACGAACTCCTCCGGCGTATGCGACACCGACATCAGATTCGCGTAGCGACCCTTGAGCTCTTCATCGCTCGCCGAGATCTGAACATGTCCGTCCTGGCTCGGCACTACGTCGTTGTTGTCTTCGTTGTCCATGATCCGCGCTCTGAATGAGGAATTTCAGTTAGAGCGGCCATGTTATCGAGTCGCGCGGAACTGTCCACCGAGAAGATCGGCCAAGGCCTCGAGGAAGGTGACTTGCGGAATTATCGTGACGCGATATATCGTTGCGCGATACTTCAAGGAGAAACCATGTCGAGCCCTAGCGAAGCCGTGTTCCAGATCCTGCTGAGTCTTGCCGATGAACCCCGTCACGGGCTGGGCATCGCAGAGGAAGTCGAACGTAGAACAGGCCGCCGCGTCCGCCTGGGCGCCAGTACGCTCTACACGGCGATCCGGCGGATGAACGCGGATCAGTGGATCCAGGAAGCAACAGCAGGCGCCGACGAGGATCCTCGAAGACGGTTCTATTCCCTCACGCCCGCCGGTCGGCGAGTGCTCGAGAAGGAAGCGATGCGTCTCGACTCCCTGGTGCGCGACGCCCGCGGCAAATCGGTCATCCCCGACGAAGGCAGGGCGTGATGCGTCAGCTCATGTGGGGTCTTTACCGACTGGCCCGCCGCATTCTGCTCCCACGCGTGCCGGATCGGGATCGGGCTGACATGGATGACCTGGTCGCCGCGCGCCTGGCAGGAGCACACTCGATACGCAGCGCGGCCGGCGTATGGCGGTTCGAATTCGCCGACCTCATCCGGTCGGCCTGGCGCGCGATCGGCGCACGCGGCGCATCGTTCTCCTGGCTCGACATCAAAGTGGGAGCTCGACTTCTGCTCCGGCAGCCAGGCCTCAGCGTTGTCGCCCTTGCCACACTCATGATCGGCATACCGGTCGGGCTCGCTCCCATCCACGGCGTAAGACAGTTCGAGACGCAGCCGCCAGTCGCCGGCGGCGAACGCCTCGTCGTGATGAAGAACTACGACACCGCCGCCCAGAACTGGAGCCGGTCGCGACTGTACGACTTCCTGAACTGGGACGACATGCGCACTATCGAGTTGTCGGGTGCCGTCGCGACGGACACGTTCAACGTCGTCGCCGGCGGCGAGTCGCAACCGGTGCGCGGGGCACTTGCAACGGCGACCCTCTTCGACGTGTTCAACGTCGAGCCGCACCTCGGGCGCGGACTGCAGCCGACCGATGAGGTTCAGGGCGCACCTGATGTCGTCGTGATCGGGCATGGAGTGTGGCAGAGCCGGTATGGCGGCGATCCCGACGTCGTCGGCCGACTGCTGGCGATCGCCGGGCGCGAGCATCAGATCGTCGGCGTGATGCCCGAGGGATTTCAGTATCCGAGCCGGGAGAATCTCTGGGTTCCCCTGCGAATCAACGAGGCCACCGCGACCGCTGGTCGGGGACGCGATGTGATGGTGTTTGGCCGTCTGACGGTTGACTCCACGATCGAAGCCGCCCGTGCCGAGATCGCCACGCTGGGTGAGCGCACGGCCGTAGCAGAAGTCGAGACCCATGAGCACCTGCTGCCCGACGTCGTGTCCTACACAACCGGCTTGTTCTGGATGCCTCGAGACGGCCTGACCGCCGACCCGGCCTTCTACATGATGCAAACGGCAGCCCTGGCCGTGCTCCTGGTGGTGTGCACCAACATCGGCATGCTGATGCTCGCCCGCACTGCGAGTCGCACCGAAGAGCTCGCGGTCCGCACCGCGCTCGGCGCTAGCCGCACGCGGATCATCGTTCAGCTGTTCACGGAGTCGTTGGTGCTCTCGCTTGCAGCCGCCTCGATCGGGCTCGCCGCCGCCGACGTCGTGGTGCGACAAACCCTGAGCTGGCTGAATCTGCTCACCCCCGCATGGGTAGATTTCGGCATCACCACCTCCACCACGCTCTGGGGCCTCGGCCTCGCAGCCCTCAGCGCGGCAGTGGTCGGTGTCGTTCCCGCGCTCAAGGTCACCGGCGGCAAGATCCAGCAGAACATCCAGAACGCGGCCGCCGGCCGGTCAGGCGTTCGCTTCGGCGGCCTCTCGAGCATGTTGATTGTTGCCGACATCGCCCTCGCCATGCTGGCGGTCGGGATCGTGGCCGGTGCCTGGGATACTCAGGCCAGTGGCGGGCTCGGCCTCGATGCCGAACAGCACCTGACCGCCCAGTTCCGCATCCCCGGCAGCTTGCCCGGTGAAGATCTCGCTACGTTCGACCCCGACGATCTCGCCGCACGGGTCGCGGCAACCCAGGAAGAGTTCGCCACTCGGCTAGGCGCCGAGCCAGGCTTCGGAACGCCCGCGATCGCAACGTCTCTGCCCGGCTGGGATCATCCCGGGGAGTGGATGGAACTCGAAGGAGATGAGGCACTCGCCGATGACGCGCGGCCCGCGCGACCGCGGGTCCGGGTTGCCCGAGTCGACATCAGGTACTTCGACGCGCTGGAGCATCCGATTCTCGGCGGGCGAGCGTTCAGCACAGCCGATCTGGACGCCGAAGCATCTCCCGTGATCGTCAATACCCGCTTCGTCGAGCGCGTGCTAGAAGGCGAGAGCGCGCTCGGCCGCCGCTTCCGCTACCGAGACCGCGGCGAGGAGGCCGGGCCCTGGCTCGAGATTGTTGGCATCGTGGGCGACCTCGGCATGGACACCGACAATCCCCTCGACGCTGCGGGCGTCTACCACCCGCTCGAGCCAGGCGCCGTGAATCCCGTCCGGTTCGCGATTCGTTTCGACGGTGCGGTCGACGACGCCACGCGCCGTCTCCGGGCGCTGATGGGAGAGGTAGACTCGACAGCGATCATGTCGCCGCCCGTGCCGATGAACGAAACGGTGAATATCGATCGCCAGCTACAGAATTGGGTTTCGCTAGGCGCCATGGCTTTCATCGCAGCCGTGCTCATCCTCTCGGCGATGAGCCTCTATGCGTTGATGTCCTTCACAGTCGCTCAGCGTACGCGGGAGATCGGCATTCGTATCGCGCTGGGCGCCGAGTGGGGTGGCGTGGCCATGACGGTCGCACGGCGTGCAGTGGCGCAACTCGCCCTCGGGTTCGTCCTCGGGGTGCCGCTTGCCGCGTGGTTCCTGTCTGCGACGACGATCACGGCGCCACGCATCGCGATCGCGATCGGTGTAGACATTGTTGTGCTCGCGATCGTGGGTGCCGCCGCGTGCGTCGCCCCCACGCTCCGAGCGCTCCGGGTTACGCCGACCGAAGCACTGCGCGAAGGCTAGTCTCGGCGCGCCGACACGCCTCCCTTCCTCGCCCCGCGTAAACACGGTAGCGTGGGCGCGATGAACGGTCGCACTCTCCTGCTCGCAACGGTCTTGCTCGTCACGCCGCTTTCTGCAGAAGCGCAGCTGGCCCCGCGCATGTGGATGGCGCCAAACGGCGACCAGCTCCCCTTCGAGGCCGACGAACAGATCCTCGAGTTCCTGCGCGAGGCGGAGATCATGGCCGCCGAGGAGATCCCGGCCGGCACGACGAGACCGCAACTTGTTACCCTGCGCCGAAACGGACTCGAGGCGCGAGCAGTGTTCCGCTGGGTCGAGGAACGCGCGCGCCGTGTTGACGACGCCAGCCAGCACGGAGAGATCACCTTCCGCGACAGCGCGAGCTTCGAGACCGCCGCCTATGAGCTCGCCAGACTCGTGAATATCGATCATGTCCCACCGACCGTGCAGCGCACCTACGACCGACGTGACGGCACGCTCCAGTTGTGGATCGAGGGCGCCATGACCGAGCGGAACCGACTCGACCAGGGCGCCGAGGACCCAGTTCAGCCGCGATGGCAGCGCCAACTCGGCGTGATGAACGTGTTCGACGCCCTCGTGGGCAACCTAGACCGCAACCGCGGCAACATGCTCATCGACCAGTACTGGCGCGTCTGGTTCATCGACCACACGCGCGCATTCCGTGGCAGCACCCGGATGGACTCCGACAACCTCAACGCAATCGAAAAGGCGCTCTGGGACGGGCTTCAGGCTCTCGACCACGACGTCGTGCGCAACCGGATCGCCCCCTTCCTCACGGAACGCGAACTCACCGCGCTGCTGAGCCGCGCCGACCTGCTCGTCGAGCACTTCCAGGCCCTGATCAGGAAACACGGCGAAGACCGCGTCGTCTATACCTACTAGCGTGGCGCCGGTCCGACGTACGGAGTTTGCCCCGCGCCCGAACCCGGCTATCATGTCCGCTTGCTGAGTCCGTGTGACGGCACTCGCCCCAATGGACCGGAAGATCCAGCGGACACCCAGATGGGCGCGTAACTCAGCGGCTAGAGTGCCATCTTCACACGGTGGAAGTCGGAGGTTCGATTCCTCCCGCGCCCACTCCTACTTGCACTTGTGTACCAGGGCGGAGCGCGACAACGGTCGCTAGAGTCCCCACGCGCCCCGTTTGTGACTATTTCAATCTAGGTGCGGGCATCTTCGCGACCCTCTCCGCTAGGTACTCGGTACGCTACCGAGATAGTTTCGGCTACGAGTGCGTCACGGTGGCAGAGGCGATGACGGTCTAGAATCGCAAAATGTCGACTAGCCGCCTGGCGCCAAGTGTTGTCCTACTGCTGCTGCCCCCCGTGACCGTTCACACGATCCTGGTGCACCGCAGCGCGTACTCGCTCGGGAGTCCAGTGCCGTGGGTTCTCGCTCTGGTCGCGGTCAGCACCGTGGCGTGGCTCAGCGCCGGCAGGGCTGACGCCGAGTCCGGCTGGAACCCGTGGCGTCGACTCAACGGGCACGAGTTCTTCCTACTGTTGTTCTTCTTCGTTTTGCTGTTGGGTTTCGTCACCAGTTTTGAACGCGCCACCGGCGACGGCCGCGAGTATTTCGTCCAACTGCAATCCATCGCCCTCGATTGGAATTTCGACTTCGCCAACGCCTCGGAACGATTCGGCACTCAGGCCTGACGGCGATCTTCCCGGTGGGAACTGCGATTCTGTGGCTGCCGTTCTATCTGGCCGCGCATCTGTGGTTCGGCATACTCAACCTACTGGGCGGCGAATTCGCACGCGCTGGCTTCGGGAACCCGTATCAGCAAGCCGTCGGACTGGGGACTCTCACCTACGGTTGCGCCGGTCTGTACCTGTCCTATCGAGCGGCGCGCGCAGCGGTCGGGTCTGGTTACGCGCTCGCCGCCACCATCACGGTCTGCAGCGGCGGCTTTCTTCTGTGGTACTTGATCGCCGAAGCTTCCTACCCCCACGGTGCGTCGTTCTTCGCGGTCGCCGCGTTCCTGACCGTCTGGCATGGCACGCGAAACAGCCAGGCATCTCGCGACCTGTTCGTCGTGGGCCTCCTGGCCGGCCTGATGACGATCGTACGCTGGCAGAACATCCTTTGGGCCGTACCGTTTGTGGCGCTCGAGATCATCGAACGGGGGCGGCGGGCACGGGCCGGTGGCGAGGAACTCGCTGCCCTGGCGAGGGTCTCGGCGATGGCCGGGGCAGGCTTCATGATCGCAGTTCTTCCCCAGTTGCTGCTGTGGAGAGCGAACTTCGGAGGCTTGTTCACCCTGCCCCCGCTGATGGCTGGGTCGCAATGGTGGGGGCAGCCGTTGTTTCTCGACGTTCTCTTCTCCTCCAACCACGGGCTCTTCTCCACGCACCCTCTGCTCTACCTCTCCGTGCTGGGCATCCCATTGCTGATACGCGAGAACCGCGCGCTCGGCACGTGTCTGGCAGTAGCTTTCCTGGCTCAGATCTGCGTGAACGCGGCGGTAGGCGAGTGGTGGGGCGGAGCGGCTTTCGGGGCTCGCCGGTTCGCCGCCGCGACCTTCATTTTCGTACTTGGCCTGGCCTACGTGTTACGTGCCATAGCGCTGCGACCGCGGCTCGCACTGGCGCTCGTCCTCGTTCCGTTCGTAGCACTCAACCTCACGCTGGCCGGTGCGATGCGGGCCGGCAGCCTTCCCGCCGGCTCCGGTATCGGTTTCGATCGAATCAGCGCGACCCTCTATGAGCGCGTCGGCAACCCCTTCGCGTTCCCGGCGACACTATTGTTCGCTCGGAGTTGGGGAGTCTCACCCAGTCAGTACGATCGCCTGGGTGAACAGCAGTTCAACCACCTCGATATCGACGTTGGTGGTAACGACGACCGTTTTCTGCTCCGCGGGTGGCACGGAGCAGAGTCTGGGGGCGGTAGCTTTCGCTGGGCAGCGAACACCAGCAGCTTCGCCGCTCCATTGAAGACGCCCGGGGTAATTTCCCCGGAAACGGACAATGTGCAGGCCGATTACAGCCTCAGCTTCGATGTTGCGCCGTTGGCTCATCCCGACGGCCAACGCCAAACTGTTAGCGTCGAGGTCAACGGCACGACGCTCGATCCCGTCGAGATAGGTCCCGGTCGCAATGTGTTTACGGTCAGCATTCCCGGCACTCTTCTGAGACGTCACCTCAACCACATCGCTCTCCGGCACGCCTGGGCGGTTACGCCTGCGTCGATTGGCATCAACAGCGATGGCCGTCGGCTGGCCGCGCGCTACTACCAACTCCGGCTCCAGCGACGGTGACCGCTACCTCAGCACGATGTGCTCGAGGGTCTGCCCGCAACCTTGTTGTCGGCAGCTTTGCCGGCACGTTCGTCCTACTCGGAACGGGGCGCATCCAGGGGCCTAGACTCCCCTGACGCGTCAACGACGGCGATCCGTCTCGCCGCGCCACGCGTGTGACAATCCTCTCGCGCCCACTCTTTCGCTCGGGGACCATGAAACTGCTTAGCTGGCTCGTCTTTGTCCCGCTGCGGCTGCTGGCGATTCCGCTTGCGATCGTAGGCTCCGCGCTCGTCGCGTACCGGGAGCTTCTTGTCAGCAAGCAGCTCGGCGTCTCGCAGACAGCCATCGAGATCTTAACGGCCGCTGGACGCTCCACGTACCCTGTATCTGTCAGAGCCGGCCGTACGCCAGACCATGGACAACGTTCGGGCCAGGTCCGCCCCTGGAAGTGTGCTTCTCGCCGATATCTGCGCCGAGCGCTTCGTGACGTTCATGCGATCTCGCTCCCGGGCGAAGCTACTCGAACTCACCGGCGAGACTGGCAACTTCGCTCTACCTGTCGACAAGGGCTGGGAGTCAGAACTGCGAACGTTCGTCGCGGGCTCTTCCTTCACGCCAGGCGAGGCTTTCTGCATAGGGACGGCGTCCGCGAAGGATCCCTTCATGGCGGTTATCGAGATGGTGGTCTGAGCGGACCAGCCCAGGTGGACGCTTCGCGCTCGGGTTGAACGTTCAGATCACAGCGCGCACAATGCCGGCAATCTGCCCCCCTACAGGAGACCCCCTGATGCGCAGAATCATCACCGCTGTCTTTGTCCTCGGAGCTCTCGCCCTGCTGCTCTGGCCAGCGCCTGAACTCGAGGCTGTGTCCCAGCAATCCGTACCGGTCAACGTTCGTATCCAATGCAACGGCGAGACCGTGGGCGATGTCGATATCCAGCCCTATACCGCCGTGCTTCGCCGCGGACAGAACGCGACCGCGCGATTCCGCCTCCTGGGCAACTCGGACGTCAGCACGGTGACGGTGCGGCCCAAAGAGGGCGTCGAGTGGCCGTTCGACGGCAATCCGCCCAGCTTTGGACAGGGCAATGACGCCTCTACCGGGGCGATCCGCTCCGACGTCGCAGATGACGTATACGGCTACGACTTCATCGTGACTTGTGGAACTGATCCCGACACGGTCGATCCGAACATGGATATCCGACCCTAGACCTCCTCGCCGGTGATGTCGGCGTAACCGGGATCATCGCGTAGGTCGCCAAATACCGGATCGACCGCGACTTCTGCCACGGGATAACCGAGGTTTATCGCGGCGCGCAGTGACTCGATCGCGGCGGAGCGCAGGCCTAGAAGTTCCTGGGCCTGCGCGGCGCCCTGCATCACGTAGCTATCCTCCGAGGCACCGGCCAGCGCCGTGGCAAGCATCTCCTCGGCCTCAGTCTCCGCGCCCGTCGCCGCGTAGTAGCGCGCAAGATGTACTGCGAGCAGCGCATCGTTGGGATTCACGTCGAGGCGTTCGAGGCCCAACTCGATGGCCCGGCCGTAGGCATCACGCGACTTGTCTCGCTCGCCGGCGGCCCAGTAGTAGGCATCCCCGAGGTTGCCCCAGGCCAGATAGTTGCTCTCCGCGGCTTCGAGTGCCTGTTCAAACATCTGCGCCGAGGCCGCGTAGTTACCTTCGTAGAAGTACAGCGTGCCCAGGTTGGAGATCGCGCTCGAATACTGTGGATTCAGCTCCAGCGCTCGCTCGAAGGCGCGCCGTGCCTGAGTCCAGTCCTGCGCAACGTAGTAGGCCACCCCAAGGTTGCTAAAGCCCCCGTAGCTGTCCGGGGCCAGCGCCACGACCTGTTGAAGATTCGTGACGGCGTCGTCAACGCGTCCGCTGCGTAGATAGAACGTGCCCAGCCAGCTGTATCCGCCCCAGTAGTGCGGACGCAGCGTCACCGCTTCTTGGTAGGTGGCCTCCGCCAGACTGGTCTCCCCCTGGTTCTGATAGGCACTGCCAAGAGCCAGGTAGACCGTGTCGTCTGTCGGATCGAGCCGCTTGGCCTGCTCCAGAGCCTCTACCGCCTCGGCGAGGTTGCCGGTTCCGTTCAGAACAGTCCCGAGGCAGCGATACCCAGCGCTGTCATTGGGAGCCTTCTCGATGGCAACCTCACACTCGCTGCGCGCACGATCGACCCACACTGCATCGTCGGTGAGTCGGTACTGATTCCAATGAGCCTCGCCCAGCGCGGCGTGGGCGCGTGCGTAGTCAGGATCCACCTGGAGCGCCTGTTCGAGAAGCGTCGTGGCGGACTGCACGCTATCGGGTTCGCTGTACTCCTGGAGGTAACCCGTTGCCCGGAGATAGTAGTCGTGCGCGCGGGGCTCCTCCGTTCCAACGCGGAGCAGGTCCCGTTCCATCGGCATGAGCTCCAGGCGCAGCATGCGGAGAGCGCGCAGCGCCACCTGCTCTTCGAGGTCGATCGCGTCGTCAACGAGACCGTCGACCGTCGCTGCGTCCAGCTGGCGTTGCGCCGCGGTATCGATGAGATTCACGTTCACCCGCAGCTGGTCGCCGACACGGCGCAGCTGGAAGTCGACCGCGAGCGTCACGCCGAGTTCGCGGCGCGCGTCCAGGAAACTGTCGAGTTCAAGATCGAGCACAGCGGACGTCGGAACCACTTGCAGGTCATGGGCGCGGCTCATCTGCGTGAGCATGCCGGTAAGCGTGGCCGCCAACCCCTGACTCAGGGCCTCAAGCTCGGGATCGTCCTCCCCCACCGCGGCCGGCAGCACCGCGATGATCCACTGGGTCGCATCGAAGCGCTCGGCCACGGCAGTTGTCGCTGGCCCCTCGGGAGCGGTGAACCACCATGCGCCGAACGCGGCCATGACCAACGCGACGCCCAGTACGGCAGCCGGAACCCGCGACAAGCCCGTGCTCGCGCGATCCGACGGCGACGGCGCCAGCGGCGCAGACTGGGAAGGTGCCGACATGTTGGCCCGCACTCGCTTCAACTCCGCAACCACGACATCCATGTCGCCGTAGCGGTCCTTGGGATCTTTGGCGAGCATCCGGCGAACCACGGCATCGAGCTCGGCCGGAACATGCGGATTCGATTCTGCGAGCACGGCGGGCTCGTGATGCAGGATCCGATCGACCGTCGCAGGTCCGGTCTTGGCGGAGAACGGATGCAGACCAGACAGCATCGCGTACAGAGTGACGCCGAGCGAGAACACATCGGCGCGGCCGTCAGATTCGTTTCCAAGCAGGACCTCCGGCGCCATGAACGGCACGGTGCCCGCCGGCGAACTGGCATCCGACAGGAGGTCCGTCGCCGTCGCGGTCTCGGCGCTCAACCCCTCGGGGAGCGTGGCGACGCCGAAATCGAGCACCTTTACCGTTCCGTCATCGCCGATCATCACGTTGTCGGGTTTGATGTCCCGATGAACGATCCCGTGGCCATGGGCTGCCGCGATCCCTTCGGCGCACTGGATGGTGATGTCGACTGCCCGCGGAATCGAAATCCCCTTCTCGAAGAACTGCCGCAGCGTGCGCCCCTCGACGAGTTCCATCACGAGATACAGCTCGTCCTCGATCTCGAGCACGTCGTATAGCGTGGCAACGCCCTGATGCTTGATCCGGGCAGCACCGCGCGCCTCGAGGAGCAAAGCTCGACGGCGACTACCGTCGGCCGCCATATCCGCAGGCAGCCGCTTGATCGCTACGTCGCGGCGCAGCCGAGGATCAGAGGCGCGATACACCTCGCCCATGCCGCCTGCGCCGAGTTGCTCCTGGATCTCGTAGGGGCCTAGCCGAGTTCCGGGTTCCATGGAAGGGAAGCCTATTGCGTCCGATCGCGGACCACCATCCCGTCGCGATACAAATCCGGCGACGATCGCAACATCGAGCGCCCGGTCCAAAACAAGACCACCAAAGCACCCATGGCCGTCAACCCGAGGGCCCAGAGCCAAGAGCGCGGCCTGTAGGTCATCTCGAGAGTGTGGGCGCCAGCGGGTACCGGAACTGCCATCAGAGCAAGGTCGGCCGGCAACACCTCCACCTGCTTTCCAGCGACCGCGGCACGCCACCCAATGGAGTAGCTCTCGCTCACGACGACGAGCCCTGCGGCTTCCACGCCCAGCTCCACCCGAAGCGATGATGCCGTTGGCCGGGAAATACGGGGTGCCGACCGAAGAACGGCCGCCACACGATCGCCCGACCCTTCGACCGCCGCAACCTCGTCTGGCGCAAAGTCCTCGGCACGCAGAATCCGTTCCGCTGCCTCCGGATCTGAAACCGCGACGATCTCCCTCGGGGTGAACGCCATGGGGAGTGCACGAGGGTTCCGGTAGATGTAACCGCCGCCTATACCGCCGAGCGGGACCAGATGATCGGACGCGATGGGCTCCGAGGTTGTGATGACCCGAACCCCCAATAGGTCGTAGGGCCAAGATCCCGGATGCCGGAGATTGCTGTAACGCGGGAACGGACCCGCGACTCGCAGCAGTCGACCGAGTCGGCCGCGATCGAGAACGTCATACCCAGCGACGTCTTGCAAGCGATAGAAGGTGGCAGCGTTTGCCGGCAACCCGCCGAGGATCAACGCACGGCCTGCGCCGGCCTCCACGCGGATGCGTTCAATCGCTTCGACTTCTGGGAACGCCAACCGCTGTTCGATCGCTGGATTGTAGCCAAGGCCGATATACAGAAGATCCGCCGCAACGATCCCGACCGTGACCCATCCCAGGCGTCTCCGGTCACGTCGAATCTTGACCAGCACGAACGCGCTAGCGCCTGCGATCACCCCCCAGGGAATAAGGAAATCCGCGCCATACTTGGGCAAGACGTCGCCGAGTTGGGACAGCACGTCCTCGAGGCGCGAACCGAACAGATCCTGACCCCAGGCATTGTTGAGAAGTTGCTCCGAGCGCTCTACCAGAGTTTCGGGGTCGACGATCATAGCGGTGCCGAGCAACACGGCCCCTCCCGCCAACACCGCGAGAGCCTGTGCGACCCGCCGAACTCCCGGTGGGCACTCGGCGAGGCGGAGCAAGCCGTCCAACCCCAGCCCGGCCAGAACCGCGAACGCACAAACTGCCACTGGTGCCACGCGCAAAGAGGGCGCGTGATTGAGGATGGGTATGTGCGCGCCGAGCTGCAGTAGAGGTGGGATGCCGATGTAGTAGGCCCAGGCCACCAGGCCAACGCCGCCGAGGGCCCGCCGACGCGGCCCATAGCTTGACGTCACGAGTCCGTAGACAGCGAGCAAGATGCCCAGCACGGAGACGTATGCTCCCACCAGGACTGTGAAGGGCGGTCCCGGGTTCCAGATCGCGACTTCGCCGCGCAGCGGTCGGCCCGCAAGGAACGGGAAAACTTGCGTGACCAATGCCTCGCGCTGGAACGAGTTGTCGAAGCGCGCGACGGGTGTCCGGTCATCCAGAACCCCGCTCTCCAGAAGCGCCTCGACGAAAGGCAGTATCTGTACGGCCGTCAGGGCTACACAGATTAAACCCGCGATCGCCAGTCGGCGAAGCACGGCGCGCGCGCCAGCGAACCCCGACTCCAGAGACCCGAACGCCAGCGCATAGGCACTAGCCCCGAGTGCCCCGTAGAAGGCAACCTCCGGGTGGCCACCGAAGAGCGACAACGCGAGCACCACGGCAAGGGTGGCCATGCGCTCGCGGGCCGGACGCTCAACGAGCCGATCGGCTGCCACGAAAGCCCAAGGGATCCATGCGCTGCTGGACGTGTGGGGAGAGAGCAGGAAGGTGATGGTGAAGCCGCTACACGAATACGCAACCCCCGCTAGGGCAGATCCCACCGGACCTGCGCCGAGCCGCCTCGCGAGTACCAGCGCCCCCAGGCCCGCTACCCAGAGACGCAACAGTGCCACCCAGGCAGTCGCTCGCTCCGGCCGATCCGATGCGAGTAGATAAGGCAGCGACAAAGGATCGAAGACGCCGCTCTGGACATTCCCGAGCAGGGGCGCTCCAGCGTAGGAATACGGATTCCAGAACGGCATCCTCCCGCTCAACAGCTCGTGATTGACGAGCGATCGCCAGGGGACGAACTGGCGATAGGGGTCGGTCGTCAGTCTGTTTGCGCGCGCATGTCCTTCCGGTCTTGCTTCCTCCATCAAGTACGCGTCGAGCAGCCCGTCGGATGCCGAGAGCACGTGTCCTGGCCGCAACGAGGGCAGGAGCATCAGGACGGGAACCAGCAGGACCGTGGCCACTGCCGCTCGCCAGGCTTTGGAAGCTTGCGACATCATTCGGGTCCAATCTCACTGGACACGGCCGGAGGTGGCGGCCGGTTCGTGACAACAAACGCGCAACTCGGCGCGAGGCTGCAGGATAGCTCAGGTGGCCGGCTGAGCCGATGATTGCATACTAGTCATTTGACTATTATGATTCAAGACGACTCTGGCCGGCAGCTGCGGCCGCGCCATTTCTACAGCAGGGCACGCGCAAGCCACGCCATCTGGGGGTACCGACATGGCCGGGGGAATCAGCGGAGCGGCTCTGGTCATCGTTCTGAGCACCTGGGCCCGCTATCTATCTTTGATTCCGCGCGGCAGGGTGCCTGCCCGGCCCCTCGGCTCGGTGATCCTACAAGTGCTCGGAATGACGCTTGCAGTCGCGGCCATTCTCGAGAACTACTGGAGCGTCGACGGGCCCGCGGCGGGCGTGGTCGCCAACTCCACCACAGCCGTGCTGATGGGCGCGTTCTTCCTCTGGCTACTCGCCCAAAGGAAGACACCGGTCGGCGACCTGAAGGTGGGCGTCGGCGATATTCTGCCGGGGTTCACCGCCACGACCTCCGACGGGGCCATCTTCAGCACCGACGAACTCGACGGCAAACGCGTCCTCCTGAAGTTCTTCCGCGGCGGCTGGTGACCCTACTGCTGCGCCGAGTTACGGCGTTTCGAGCAGATGCGGCCGGCGCTGGCAAAGCACGCCGTCAGCGTGATCGCCCTGAGCAAGGACACCGTCGACGAGGTCGCCATCCACAAGCAGCGCGACGGGCTCACACTGACGTTGCTCGCCGACCCGGAGCTCGAAGTCATCCGCCAGTACGGTGTCGAGCACCACAAGGTCCTGGGATTCTCCACCGGCAGCCTCATGCTCGGCGGGATCCCGCTCGGGCCCGGGGGCCCGTCGTTCAAGACGATGGCCATCCCGACTTCGCTGCTGGTGGACGAAGACGGACGCATCGTCTGGATCGACCAGGCCGACGACTACCGGCTGCGCAGCAGCAACGGCCGGGTACTCGGGGCTGTCGAAACCGCATTCAGCTCCGAGTCCTAGGGGGCGCGACTGTCGGCTAGCGGGAGGACCATCACGCGGGCCGGCTCAGGTCTGAGCAGGCGGATCGAAGCGGGCTAGAAGCCAGTAGCACTTCCACGATCCGCTCCCCCGGCGCGCGGCCCACATTCCACGACCAGGATTGACCTGGGTCGCTCCATCGGGCGTTTCCACCGTGGCCGTCCATGACTCGCGGACGATGACGTCATCGCCGGTGATCTTGTATTCGAACTGATAGTCGCTGAGCTTCGGCGCGGCCTGAGCGAACGCCTGCTTATAGAACTCGATCAGCGCGCTCCGACCGCGAATCTCGCCTCCAAACGGCGGGCAACTTACGACATCCTCGGCGTAGTGGGAGGCGACACGCTCGAAATCTCCAGTTCCGAATGCATCCATGTAGTCGGCCACCATCGCTTCAAATGTTTCATCAGCGGGCGCGGACATGGGGCCTCCTCAGGGTGCGCTCAAATCTGGGCAAGTCGTCCGAGACTATGCATCGTGCGGGACGGAGACAACCCAGCGCCTGGTTCTGTTCAGGGCTTTCGCCGACCGGCGACCAGCGCAGGGCGCAAGGTCCTTGTTGGCGAAACCCGGCCGGGTCGTCGAGGCACCCACGAGCATGAGACATTGACAACTACGACACGCCTGCGATCATTCGGGACAGGGAGGCGACTGCGCAGGCCCTGAATCCCCTACTGTATCGAGGCTGGCCGATCGCGGGCGCCTGCCGATCCTTGGCATTCACGACATAAGAGTCCCATGAGCGATCGAACCTCGGCGACACGCACGGTACTAGGGGCCCTTGCAGAGGTGACGGCCCGATCGGACCTCCTATCCCGGGCGACGTTCCCGTTTCTGCGGCAGTTCCATCGACGACGCGCCCGAGTCGAGTCGCAGCGCATTGGCAGACTGCTAGCGAGAGTCGCGCCGGAACTCGTGGTCCGCAGCGGGCCGTTCGTCGGGCTCGAATACCCACGCGCGAAAGCAGCCGGGAGCGTATTCGCCGCCAAGATACTCGGAAGCTATGAATCCGAGCTTCGCCCGGTCTGGCGCGAAGTCGCTGCCGACCCACCCGACGTATTTGTCGACATCGGCTGCGCGGAGGGCTACGACGCGGTCGGCCTCGCCCTAACAATCCCGGCGTTGCAGGTTCGCGCTTTTGACACATGTCCGCTAGCTCGCGAATTGTGCGCAGAAATGGCGGTGGCCAACAATGTGACTACCCGCGTCTCGATCGCTGAGCACTGCAGTTCTGCGGACCTCCTTGCCCTACCAGTGGCGGAGAAGATGCTCGTCATGTGTGATTGCGAGGGCAGCGAACGTTGGATCTTCACGGAGGGCGTGGTAGCACACTTGGCCGGGCACATGCTGATCATCGAAACGCACGACTTCGTACACGCCGGCACAACCGACCTCCTCGCCGAGAGGTTCCGTGCCACGCACGCTGTAGAACGGATCGCGGCTACGGTGGATGCGGAGAAGCCGAAAACGGTGGATCTGCCCGAGTTGGAAGGCCTGAGTCACCGTGAGCAGGTTTCGCTGCTCGCTGAACGACGTCCAGACGGGATGGGATGGCTCGTGTGTCGCCCACATCCCGGAGCCGGTCCGCGATAGGCATCCGCGCCAGCCAACCCACCGGCCGTCCGTCCTCAGCGACTTGGGCTCCGACTTCCGGGACAACGACATCTACGTGATGCGAGCGGACGGCACGGAGCTTCGCAGGGTCGCCGGAAGTCCCGACAACGACATGATGCCGAGCTGGAACGCAGCGGGGACGGAACTCGTCTACCAATCAGACCGCAACGGCAGCTCGGAGCTATTCACGGTTGACCTTGCGACGGGAGCCGAGTCGAGAACGACCTTCGGCGCAACTGGAGGCGACCAGTGAGCCGCCAGCACTAGACCACGCCGGGTTCTCGCGTTCTCGCCTATCGGACGGCTTCGAGACCCTCGTTTGCCAGCTCGTCAGCGCGCTCGTTACCTTCGTGGCCGGCGTGGCCCTTCACCCACCGCCAGTCCACCTCGTGTCGCTCACACTCGGTCTCGAGTTGCTGCCAGAGCTCAGCGTTCTTCACCGGCTTCCTGGAGGCCGTGCGCCAGCCGTTGCGCTTCCAGTTGTGGATCCACTTGGTAATGCCGTTGCGGACATACGTGCTATCCGTGTGCAGCTCCACGACGCTGGGGCGGGTTAGCGCGCGTAGGGCTTCGATCGCGGCCATGAGCTCCATGCGATTGTTGGTCGTGGCGGGTTCTCCGCCGCACAGTTCCTTCACCGCGTCCCCGGATTGAAGGATCACCCCCCACCCCCCGGGTCCGGGATTCCCTGAGCAGGCACCGTCGGTGTAGATGGTGATGGGGCGGCGTTGCGACATGGCGATCAGTCCCAAGAAACTGGCGGAGCCGTCTACCAGGTCGGAGCCGGCGGGGCGGAGTAGCGCCATTGTCGCCGAACGACCGCTCCGACCCAAGTCACTTCCAGAACTTGCGACTGTTGAGGAGCCGCCACTTTCGCCACGGCGTCGAGCGTGCGCCACATGCGATACTGCCGGCCCACGAGAGCTCATGAGCCCGGAGCGTCCCCATGAATTCCAACGCTGCTGTAGTCGACGTCCGCCGGCTCGTTGAAGAGGCCGACGCCCGGATCCGGCCGTGGGTGCTCGAGACGCCGGTGGAGCATTCCGGCTATCTGAGTGAACTGATCGGCGGCGAGGTCTATCTCAAACTCGACCTGCAGCAGACCACCGGATCGTTCAAGTTCCGAGGCGCTACGAGCAAGGTCATGTCGTTGACCGAGGAGCAGCTCGACATCGGCGTAGTTACCGCCTCCACCGGCAACTACGCGCTCGCGGTCGGCCAGGCGATGAAGAACCGCGGTCGTCGCGCGACCGTGTACGTCGCCGAAACCATGGTGCCCGCCCGCGTCGAGCAGATCGAATCACACGGCATCGACATCGTGAAATACGGTAGCGACCCCTGGGACGCGGAACGCAAGGCGCGCGCTGACGCAGCCGAGAACGGACTCATGTACGTGTCGCCCTACAACGACCCCGAGGTTGTTGGTGGACAGGGAACGTGCGGTCTCGAAATCGCACGCCAGGTTCGCGACCTCGACACCGTGATCGCCGCCTGCGGTGGTGGCGGCCTCATCGGCGGAACCGCCGGATTCCTGAAGTCGGTAAACCCGGCGGTGGAGACGATCGCCATCTCGCCGCAGAACTCGCCCGTCCTCTACGAGTCCGTACGTCAGGGCAAGATGATCGAAATGGAATCTGAGGAGACGCTGGCCGACACGTGTGCAGGCGGCATCGATCTCGACACGATCACGTTCGATCTCTGCCGCAACTACGTGGACGAGATGGCCGTGGCCACGGAGGACGAGATCGCGGATGCGATCCGGCTGCTCTTCAAGCACCATCGGCTCGTTACCGAAGGTTCCGCGGCGCTGAGCATCGCGTACATCGTGGAGAACGCAGAACGACTTCGAGGACGGCGGGTTGTCGCCGTGGTATGCGGCAAGAACGTCGACATGAATCTGTTCAAACAGATCGTCTGCTGCTGATGGCAGCGCCGATCGTCCGTAAGCAGAACCGATGAACCAGCCTACGAGCATCTCCGCAGGAAGACGCGGTCGTGTTGTCGCCAGCGTGTTGCTCGTAGTCACGGTGATCGCAGCTTTCGCGGGCTGGGTCGATGCCCCGGCCACGACGAGTACGGACCGCGTCTTTCAACGCGCCTTGCTCACACTTGCGGCCGCACGGGCGCTCGATTCCGCCGTCTCACTGGCCCAGGGCACCGAAATCGCCCTTCAACCAGCCGGCATGGGCCTCACGGTGAGCGCGGGCGAACTTCTTGATCCGATCAACGATCTGCTCGAGCAGTTCTCATCGCTCATGCTCATCGCCACGGCCTCGCTCGGCCTCCAGGGACTCCTGCTACGTGCGTCCGCCTGGAACGTCCTGACCTGGTTGCTGGCACTCACCGTGCTCGGGCGACTGGCGGCGAGCTGGGTTCCGGATCGCGTTCCGGCTGTCTGGCGTCACCGTAGCCGGATGCTCCTCGTGCTCCTACTGCTCGTCCGATTCGCGCTCCCGGCATACGCGTTGGCATCCGGGTTGATATTCGAACAGTTCCTCGAGCCCGAACGAGCCGAGGCAGTCCGCGTGATCGAAGAGACCACGGGCGATGTGGAGCAAATCGAACGACTCGACGAGGCGCTGCCCGAAACACAAACACCAGGCTGGCGCGAGCGCGTCTCAGGTTGGTTCGCGGAGACTTTCGAGACTCTCGACGTCGAAGCGCGCATCGAGGCGTTCCGGGATCGCCTGGGCCAGGTGGTGGAGCAGGTTATCCACTTGATCGTCGTCTTCGCCCTGCAGACCGTCCTGCTGCCGCTCGCGTTCCTCTGGGGCATGCCCAGGCTGGCCGGACTGGCGCTTGATCGCCTGCGTGCAATCGACCGCGCCTAGCAGCAGCTCCTACCCAGGCAATTCGCCAACGGCTCTCCAGGCCTCGTCGATCGCTACCTGCGTGGCGGCGTAGGCACCGGCGTCCGAATTCGCGAACGCGATCCGACCGAGCGGACGGCGCGCGATCTCGTGTGGCGCCTCCCCCGGCGGCCACTCAGGATCCCAGAGATCCAGATAGTCGTACGCGTAGCCGTGCGGCCACCGGTTGACCGTGATCGCCAGGATGTCCTCGGCTGCGTTGAAGCCTGCGGGCCCGAGCATTCCGTCCAGGACGGTGCGCACCTCGCGCTCGAAATCTTCGAACGTCATCTCGAGGAGCCGGGCGCGCGACGCTCGATGCTGAGTTCGAACATCGATACCCCTGGCGCCGGAATCCACCGCACCCCAGAACTGCATCACCGTTGCGCCTGAATCGCCCCACTCATGATGGTAGGTCTCGGTCTCAATGCCCTTCACAAGCCAGGCCGCCCCGTGGAGTCGACCGGGGCAGTACGCCCCGGTCACGCCCAGAGTGTCGGCAGCCTCGCTGTTTCGCAGCAGCACATTCGTGAGTAGAAGCGGCCGTTTGACCTGCGCGCGAAACGCCTGCGACTGTGCCTCCGAGAGATCCGGCACCAGGAACGGAACGATCGAGTGGTAGCAGGCGAGCACCGCGTGGCGGGCCCGTACCGCCATCACTTCGTCGGCCTGGACGTATGTGACGCGGACGGCACCTCCCTCCTCTGCAACCTCAACCGCGGTCGAGTTCAGGCGCAAACGAACCGCAGATCGAGCTTCGTCCAGGCGCGCGTAGTTGAAGACGGCGCTCACGATGTCTTCGTTGTCAGCGCCCGCGGTGACATCCGGAATCAAACTGCGTACGAGCAACCGGGCGACAGAAGCATTGCCATCCGGAAATGCCGTCGTCTCCCCCGAGACGCTTCCATCCCCCGCCGTCAACTCACCTCCGAGCAGATGCGCCATCGGGAGCCCGGCCCCCTCGCATTCGGCCACCGACAGGCTGTCGGCACCAACGCCCCAGTAGCCGTGCGTGGTCTTGACGAAGAGTTCCGCGGCCTCGTCAGTCAGTTCGCCGTGCTCGCGCAGAAACTCGGTGTAGCTCGTACCTCGCAGGTAGCGCGTACGTCCTGCTTCGTCCTGTCCAGCCAGCACATCCTTGCGAGCCATGTAGAACCGCCGCAACGACGCCCGCGACTCGTCGCTCAGAGGCAACTCGTCAACTTGTTCGAGAACTCTGGCCGGATCGCCGTGCCGCAGCACGAACCCTGGCGCGAGGGCATCGCGGCCGTACGTCTCGGCGTCAAAGAACGTGGCCGCACCCAGTTCGCCGTCGGCTCCGTAGTTGAAGTCGTCCCGCGACCGGAGCCGCTCAATATCCACGCCGAGCTCATCCAACAGACGGTGAACAACGGGGCTGAACTCGGTGTATTCGAGGTTGAACACTCCTCCCCAGGCCAGCCTCATCGCGTCGCCCTGGTGGAACTCGTTGCGCTTCGCATGGCCGCCGAAGTCGTCGTGATTCTCGAGAATCAGAATCCGTGACGACTCCCCATGAGCCTGGCGATAGAAGTAGGCGGCGGCAAGGCCGCTGATACCCCCTCCCACCACCACGAGGTCGTACTCCTCATTCAAGTCGCGGCCGCGGCCGAATTCGCGCCCCTCGCGGGCCAGGGCATGTCCGGTTTCGAACGAGCCGGGGTGTGAGCCGCGCATCCCGGTGAGCGTGGGCGGATAGAACCGTTCTCCGGGCTCCTGGCGGCACGCACTCAGGGCCAGCGGCAACCCTGCCGCGGCCACGCCGGCTCCGTGAATCAGGTCGCGCCGCGTGATCCGCCGGTGCATTCCCAGAAGCTGATCTGCTCGGGAATCGCGCTCATCAGTCATTGGGCCTTCCGGTGCAGGGGAACCCTCGCGGCTCGAGGTTAGCGACGGCAACGCCGGGAGCGTACGCTGCCGGGAGAACAACTACCAAGCGTCGCTCCCCACGCGAGACGTTGAGCAATGAATCTTCAGGTCCGGCCGTTCGAGACGAAACGTGAACTCGAGGCCATGATCGACTACTTCCTCGAAACAAGCGATGCCGACCTCGTGCGTATGGGCATCGATCTCGACCTGGTTCCGACGCGCGAGGAATGGCTGAGCGCGGTGGTGGGCGACGCCGATCTGCCGGATACCGAGGCGAATCGGTTCTACGTGGGCTGGCATCTGGACGGGCGCCTCGTGGGCCATTCGAGTATCAGCCACATCGTTCACGGTGAAACAGCGCACTGCCATCTGCATTTGTGGGAAGCGGATCTGCGCGGGGCGGGCATCGGGCCACGGTTTCTCGCCCGGTCAGTCGACACGTACTTCGATCGATTCGACTTGAAGCTCCTCGCCAGCGAGCCACACGCGCACAATCCCGCCCCGAATGCCGCGCTGCCGAAGCTCGGGTTCCGACTGGTGCGCCGGTACCGGACGCGCGCCACATCAATGTCCGGTGAGATCGAGGTGAGTCGCTACGAGATCACCCGCGACGAATGGGCAGCTCTCAGGAAGGCTCGGTCCGCGTAGTCGACTCCGAAGGTCCGAGCTAACGCAGGCCGCTGCCCGGCACCTGCACCCAGCCGGCACTCTTCAGAGGAAATTGTGAACCCGAGAGCGCCGGGAATCGTTCCCTCAGTTCGTCGTACTCGGGATTCACGGCGTGGTCGCCCCAGATACCGAGCATCAGCTTGAGCCCTTCATCGGGCTCGGGGTACTGGCCCTGGTCATCCGTCCGCGCGATCCACTCCTGAAGGACGGATTCGAGCTCGTCGCGTACAGCGCTGAACTCCGGGTCGTCGGCCAGGTTGATCAGCTCGTGCGGATCCGCTTGAAGGTCATACAGCTCGACGCTCGGGCGGGTGTCAGAGAAGAAACGCTGTTGCGCCTCGTCGAGCTCACCGTCCGCCGACAACTGGCGCATCACCCGGACGAAGGGGACGCCGTCCACGTCCATGTACGTGGGCTGGGTGTAGGGCCGGTCGGCAAGGAAATTGCGGATGTACTTGAACCGTGTCGACCGCACCGAGCGAATCCGGTCGATCGTGAAGTCGCACCGATCGCGAGTTGAGAACACGTAGTCCCTGCCCGTGAAGTCGGCCGCGAAAATATCTTGCCCCTCCATGTAGCCAGGGATCGTGAGCCCCGCGAGGGCAAGCGAGCTTGTGCCGAGATCGAGACCGCCGACGAGCCGGTCGTCGGTTGTGCCGGGATCGAGCTGAGGGTCTGCGCGGAAGTCAGCGATCACGAGCGGCACGCGAAGCCCGCCGTCGTAGAGGAACTGCTTGTTACGAGTCAGGCGCATCCCGTGGTCCGAAAAGAAGAACACCACGGTGTTGTCGAGCACCCCGGACTCTCGCAGCGTGTCGACGATGTCCCCGACCTTCCGATCGGTGATCCGGATCGCGTCCAGATGGTCCGCCCACTCTTCGACGATCGTCGGATGGTCGGGCAGATAGGGAGGCAGGTTCACGAGCGCGCGATTCATCCCAGGGCTAGCGGCCTCCTCGAACGCACCCGAGAAGATCTCCTTCCCGCCCGCCAGCTGGACCTGCCCGAAGAACGGCTGGCGCTCCTCGAGAGTCGCAAGATCGATGCGGTCGCCACGCTTCCCATAGAGCGGGTGTTGCGAGTAGGGCTGCTCGTACAGGTCGTGGCGGTCGTATCGGAAGTTGTAGTCGTCCTTGCCGTTGTTGAACGTGAAGTACCCGGCTTCGCGGAAAACCTCGGGGACCGTCAGATAGCTGCCCGGAAGTTCGATCGCCGACTCGGGCGTGCGCGAACTGTGGTGGTTGTGCAGCCCGAGCGTGGTCGACATCGAGCCCGTGATGATGCTGGATCGGCTTGCCGAACATACCGGAGCCGGCATGATCGCCTGCGTGAATGCCACTCCGGCAGCCGCGAGGTCATCGATCCTCGGGGTCTCGATCACGGTGGTGCCGTAGACGCCCATCAGCGGCGCGGTGTCTTCGAGGAATATCCACAAGATATTCGGTTGTGTCTCCGGAACCGGCGCACGCGCAGGCGCGCATGACGCTGCGCAGGCGAACGCAAACCCCACGGTGGCGCCGACGCGCCACCTAGTTCTCATCATGCCCGCCAAGCAATACCGACAGCAGCACCACTTGCCGAGCCGTACGCATGAGTCCGTCGATGTCGGCCCACTCATCGGGTGTGCCGCGGTCGCCGCCGCGCGAACCACCCAACCCGATCGCGGGCACTCCGGCTGCCACGGCGATATTCATGTTCGATGAACCCGAGTCCGACATCCGCGGTTCGTAGCCGAGCCAGCGTGAGATCGCCGCCGCGGATGTGACCAGCCTGGACTCGGCGGCACCGGGTATCTGCCCACCAGGTGTGAGCTGGACGGGCTCCATCTCGAGGTCGATGGCGGTCTCCGCCGCTACCTGCGTGATGATCTGACGGATGTCTTCCTCCATCTCGTCGAGTATGTGCGCCTCCATCGATCGCAGATCGAGCGAGAACCAGCCCGATTCCGGTTTGTGATTGAACACCGATCCGCTATCGAGCATCGAGATGTTGATCCGCGTTCGCGTGTCGTCGCCACGCTGCGCGTTCGGCAACGAGAGAATCCGGTCTACGGAGCGACCGATCGCCTGGTTCACGTTCGGCAGCCCGCCGCCGAGCGTGTGCCCCGGAGGGCCCGTGGCGACTATGCGCCACCAGTGAATTCCCAACGCGCCATAGCTGATGCTGTGTCCGTCTCCGAGGATCTCGATAAACGCTTCCGCCGAATCTCCGTACCGATCGAAAAGCTCACGCATCCCGATCAGCCCGGTCTCCTCCTGTGCGACGGCGGCGAACACAAGTGTGTGCTCTGGTCGCTGGCCGGAGGATAGGTACGCATCCGCCGCAGCGAGCATGGCGGCGGTTGTGACCGAGGTGTTGGTCCCGGGCCCAAGCACTCGGTCTCCCGAGATGGACGGCGGTGCGCCCGCCGAGCGCTGGTGCTCGGCCACGGTGGCGAGATCATCGAGGGTCGAAACGAAGACGAGGTGCCCCTCGCTGCGTCCCGGAATAACACCGACGGCGTTCGGACTCGCCGTCACCTGCACGTCTTGAAGGCCGATCGCGCGCATCTGCTCCGCGACGAAGTCCGCTCGATCGTGCTCGGCGCCGGAAGGAGAAACGATCGTGCCCATCGCTACGAGCAACTCCGCTGTGGCGCGGCGCTCTTCGCGCAGGTGTTCGAGTGACGCCGCGACCGCTGGATCTTGGAGGGCGGCCTCCAGCCGGCCCTCGGCTTGCTGTGCTCGGGCATCGAAGGCAGGCAACAGGAGCGTCATCGCCAGAACGCCCGCGCACCGCGCTCGGTTGCTCACGCTCCGCGCCCAGCAGGCGGCTTGCCGAGGTACCGGATCACCGCCCAGCACGCGGCCAGTCCCAACCCGAGAAACACAAACGGATTGAGACCCGCTCCGGCCGGGAGATAGCCCACCGCCACCGCCAGGCCCGCGGCGATCAGAGCGTAGGGAAGCTGTGTGCGGACGTGCTCAACCGTGTCGCATCCGCTCGCGAAGGCGGCGACGATGGTCGTGTCGCTGATTGGAGAGCAGTGATCACCGAAGACGGCTCCCGCCAGGATGGAACCAATCGTGGCGATCACCACCGCGCCGGGCGCCGCTCCGCTTTCGAGTCCGGTTAGGGCGGCGGCGATCGGGATGCACAGCGGCATGAGCACCCCCAGGGTTCCCCATGCTGAACCAACGCTGAACGAAACGAGCGCCGCGAGCAGGAACACCATCGCCGGGAGCGCCACAACGGGGAACTGGCCATCGAGCACGCCGACGAGCCACCCGGCAGTATCGAGCGCGCTGATCACGCTGCTGAGTGTGAATGCGAAGACGAGGATCAGAACCGGAAGGAACATCTGGCGCATGCCGTCGAAGAGCGCCACCACCGAGCCTTCGCGGCGCTCGGGCACAGCCAGACCCAGTACGGCGAGGGCCACCGCAATGGAGAACGCGGTGGCCGTCACGAACACGAGGTCCGCATCAGCCTGCCCGAAGGCCTGAATCGTTCGATCTAGCCAACTGCCCTGCGCGGACGGCCCCAACTTCGCCATCCCATCAACGTAGAGGCCGCCAAAGACCGCCCCGATCAACGCCAGCACCGGAAGCGCGGTCAATGCGATCCGACCTGATCCACCACTCACACCGGGTTCGCCAGTTTCGGCCAGCGGCTCCGTCGGCGCCGCCTCGAGGTCGGCGGCGGCTTCCTCTTCCGCCTTGCGCATCGGCCCTATGTCCCGTCCCAGCCAGACGGTGAGCAGCACGATCGCGAGCGCGAAATAGTTGTAGAACCTGTAGGGCAGCGTCTCGATGAGAATCTGGTATGACGACAGCCCGGCAAAAGCAGCCGCATCGCCGAACGTGGTTTCGCCGTAGAGCGCGAGTCCGTTCTGGATCAGCGTCAACTCGAACGCGATCCAGGTGGAGATGAGCGCGAAGGCCGCGATCGGCGACGCTGTCGAATCGACAATGAACGCCAGTTTCGGCCGCGACAGGCCCGCGCGATCGGTGATCGGACGCATCGTCTTGCCCACGAGCATTGTGCTGGCGAGACCATCGAAGAAGACGACCCACCCCATGGCGAACACCCCGAGCCCCACGCGTCGCCGCGAATCCCCCCTACCTAGAGCCCGCGAAGCCAAAACCTGAAGGCCGCCGATCCGGTTCAGCAGTTCGACGAACCCGCCCATCATCAGAGAAAAGACCAGCGCCGAGATATTCCACCGGTTGGTCAAGGGCGGAATCAGATGCTGACTAAACAGATCGACGAAGGCCGTCGCGACGTTGCCGTTCGCGAGAAGGACCGCGCCGCTGAATGCCCCCAGGAAGAGCGCCGAGTAGATGTCTCGTGTGAGAAACGCCAGGCCGATCGCCACCACGCTGGGCCATATCGACGCCGGGCCTCCCTGTGGAGGACCACTCAACACGAACCCAAACGTCAACAGGACGAGTGCCCAGGAAGCGATCGTTCGTTTTTCGAAGTTTCTGGCCATTGGGATCCGTCGGCGAGGCGAATTCGTCGCCTACCTTGCCACGCTTCAGGCTCGCCAGAAACAGGGCCGCCCTACAACGCGCAGCGGGAGCGCTACGATGGCGCCATGAAACGCGAAGTCCTGATCGACCAGGCCGTCGCTCAACTCGCACGACTGGGCGTTGGGCCGGGGGACGTCCTGCTGGTGCACACGGCGTTCACTCGGGTCAATCCTCTCGAACGGGGGCCGCTGGGGCTCGTCGAGGCGCTGACGCGCGCCGTCGGCCCAAACGGCACGATCGTGATGCCGGCGTGGCCCGACGCGATCGATGGACTGTACGACCCGGAACGCACCCCGTCGGATCTCGACCTCGGCGTCGTGGCCAGCGTGTTCTGGCAGCTGCCCGACGTCAGGCGATCAACTCACGTACAGGCGTTCGCCGCCCGAGGCCCCGACGCCGATCGGATTCTCATGGACGCTCTACCGCTCCCTCCGCACCGCGCCGAGAGCCCGGTAGGACGAGTGCACGAACTCGACGGCAAGATCCTCTTGCTCGGGGTCAACCACGACGCCAACACCACGATCCACCTCGCCGAGGTGCTCGCCGAAGTCCCCTACGGGCGCGAACTCACCTGCCAGGGCTTTGTCGACGGCGTGCCCCATCGCATTACCTATCGCGAAAACGACCACTGTTGCCGCCGATTCCGCCTCGTCGACAGCTGGCTCGACGAAGCGGGCGCCCAAGTCGCCGGCACGGTCGGCCACGCAGAGGCCCGCCTCGTCCGCTCGGCAGCTGTCGTCAACCACGCCGGCTCGGCGCTGCACGACGATCCGCTCGTTTTCCTGCACGACAGAAACGTCGGGTGCAGCGATTGCAACGCTGCGCGCGACAGCCTCAGCGACGACCTCCCTCTCGGGCTAATCAGCAGCGAGCCCCTCGTGTAGTGTCGAGGCCGCCGCGGCTGCTGCTCGCCCGCGTCGCCTCCGATTCCGCCTCCAGCATCCACGGGAGTCTCTGATGCGTTCAAGATCTGCCGCCCTGCTCGCCGTCGCCGTATTGCTGACCGCTGCCTGGGGCTGGAGCCAGAGTCCTCCTCGCATGGCAATGACCACGGACATCCCCGAGGGCATCGCGACCCCAGACGTCCTCTGGACTCATCTCGGGGCTCTCACGTCCTTCGACGGCGTCCCTGACGCGGCGACCACGGCCAAGGTCTACGACAACCTGGATTTGCAGCGGGCAACGCAGGCGTTTCTGTCCACCCTACAGGTGGCATCGCTGACCGCGATGGAGCGTGGAATCACCGACTTCGGGCCGCCCAACGAAACCGTCCTCATCTTCGAAGAACTCATGGACTCGAAGGCTCTATGGCTCACCCCGAACACAGTGTCGGTCTACATGGCCTCTTGGATGGAACTTGGCGACGAACCCATGGTGATGGAGACGCCGCCAAGCGTGCTCGGCTTCGTTGATGACGCCTGGTTCCAGTACGTCGTCGATTTCGGGAACGCCGGCCCTGATCGTGGTGCGGGCGGCAAATTCCTCATCCTGCCGCCAGGATGGGAGGGTGAGGTGCCCGACGGCTATAACGTCGCGCGTTCCAACACCTACGGCAATTGGGTGATCTGGCGCGGCTTCCAGGTAGACGGGTCAACCGCCGCCGCGGTGCAAGCGACCAAAGACAAGTTCCGGTTGTACCCGCTCTCGGAGGCAGAGGCTCCGCCGGCTATGAACTTCGTCAACGTTTCGGGCGTGCCGCACAATACGATCCATCGCATGGACTATGAGTACTGGGAGGAGGTCAACGCGGCAATCCAGGCCGAGCCCAGCCATGGACTGAGCCCCGAAATCCGCGGCCTGCTCGCTTCGATCGGCATCGAGAAGGGGCATGAGTTCGCTCCCGACGAACGCATGCGCGCAATCCTCACCGAAGCAGCGAAGGTGGGATCGGTAACGGCTCGCGCGCTGACCGCAAGGCCACGCGACGAACGACACTACCTCTATCCGGGCGAACGAGTCTGGACAAATCCATTCATCGAGGGGCACTACGACTTTCTCACGGAAGGCGCACGGCTCCTCGATTCGCGAACCTACATGCACTTCTACGCCACCGGCATCACGCCGGCCATGGCGATCCGCAACGTCGGCGTGGGTTCCCAATACGCCATTGCCTACCTCGATCGCGACGGCAACGCCCTCGACGGCAGTCGCACGTACCGGATTCACCTTCCGCCCGACATCCCGGCGAAAGACTTCTGGTCGTTCACTCTCTACGACAACCAGACTCGCGCGATGCTGCAAACCGACCAGCAGTTCCCCGGAATCGATAGCCTCGGCGACGGTCTGCGCAGGAACGACGACGGGTCCTACGAGATCTACTTCGCTCCCGAGGCACCGGATGGGTGGGAGAACAACTGGATCCAAACGGTTCCAGCCAAGGGGTGGAACACTATCCTTCGACTCTACGGTCCCCTGGAGTCGTTCTACGACCAAACCTGGAAGCCCGGCGACCCTGAGCTCGTCGAATAGGCTGACTCTCGGCGCGGCCGAGGCAGAGCACCGGAGCGTGTAGATTCCCGGCACCGACACCTCTGCTTCGGAGTTCCGTGATGACTCGTCTGCTGCTGCGCTCGCTCCCGGCACTTGCACTCTTGATCACCGCGGGGCTCGGTGCCCAGGAGATCGACCCGGACAAGCTCGGGGCGCTGCGCTACCGATTCATCGGGCCGGACGGCAACCGAGCGATCGCCGTTGCCGGCGTGCCCGGCAACGACAAGATTGTCTATGCGGGCGCGGCCTCGGGGGGCATCTGGAAGACGACCAACGGCGGCCGCAACTGGCAGCCGATATTCGATGCCACCGACGTCGCTTCCGTGGGATCGCTGGCGATCGCGCCGAGCGACCCGAACATCGTGTGGGCAGGCACCGGAGAGACCTTTGTCATTCGCCCTGCGTTGGCACACGGTGACGGGATCTATCGCTCGACCGACGCCGGCTCCACGTGGCAGCACATGGGACTCGATGCTACCGGCCGGATCGGCCGCGTGGTGATCGATCCCGTCGACCCGAACATCGTCTTCGCCTGCGCTCTGGGCCACGGCTACGCGGACCAGCCGGAGCGCGGCATCTACCGAACCGTCGACGGTGGCCGTTCCTGGGAGCTGGTGCTCCACGTTGACGAGGCCACAGGCTGTGCGGACCTGGTGATGGATCCGAGCAACCGCCGTGTTCTCGTAGCCGGCATGTGGCAACTCCGCATGGACCTTTCCGGCCTACAGAGCGGCGGGCCCAGCAGCGGCGTGTACCGCTCGAGAGACGGTGGAGAGACCTGGCAGATGCTCTCCGGCACAGGGCGCGGGCTGCCGGGCGGCGAGTCGCACCCCGTTGGCAAGCTCGCCGTGGGTATCGCGCAGAGCGACTCGGACCGCTGGTACGTCCTCACCGAGGACACCAGCCCCGCGTTCTATCGGTCGGACAACGCCGGTGACTCGTGGAGGTTGGTCAACACCAACCACACGCTCAACGAGCGGGCGCCGTATTACACCCGTTTCGGAATCGACACGGCCGATGCCGACCGCATCTACATCACCGCAGTTCGATTCTCGATGTCCGTTGACGGAGGCCACACGCTGGTCCCGAATCCGCCGCGGGGCGGTGGCGACACACATGACGTGTGGATCGATCCGCTCGATGCAAACCGCGTGATGGTGGCGGACGACGGCGGCATCAATATCAGTCTCAACCGCGGCCGCAGTTTCGAGCGCATCGTGCTGCCGATCGCGCAGATGTACCACGTCGAGGTGGACAACGAGGTTCCTTACCGGGTGTACGGGAACCGCCAGGATGGGTACTCCTACCGCGGGCCGAGCAACAGCAGGACCGGCTCGATCCCCCTGAGGATGTGGCAGGGCGTCGGCGGATGCGAGAGTGGCTGGGCAACTCCCGACCCGAGCAACAGCAACGTCGTCTGGTCGGGCTGCTACGACGGGGGCCTCGAAGTCTACGACGCGGCCACCGGGCACTGGCGGGACGTGCGTGTCTGGCCTGAGGCAGCCTACGGCTGGGCACCTGCCAACGTCCGCTACCGCTGGCACTGGAACTTCCCGCTCGAGATCTCCCCGCACGACACCGACACGGTCTACGTGGGCAGTCAATTCGTGCACCGCACGACCAACGGCGGGCAGAGTTGGGAAGAGATCAGCCCCGACCTCACCACCAACGACAAAGCGCGTCAGCAGGACTCCGGCGGCGGTCTGACGATCGACAACCTCTACACCTGGACCGGGGCGGTGCTCTTCTCGATCGCCGAATCACCCGTTGAAGAGGGCCTTCTCTGGGTCGGAAGCAACGACGGCCGTGTGCACGTGTCGCGGAACGGCGGCGACAGCTGGGACGACGTTTCCGCCAACGTGCCGGGGCTCTACGTCGAGTCCTGGATCAAGGGCATCGAGCCTTCGCGATACGACGCCGGCACCGCCTATATGGCCGTCAGCAACCACGTCGACGGAGACTTCGACCCGCATATCTTCCGCACAACCGACTACGGCGCATCGTGGCAACGAATCAGCGCCGGCATCGAGGCGAGTGCGCAGAGCTTCGTGCACGTCGTCCGCGAAGATCCGCGGCGGCCGGGGATGCTCTACGCCGGCACCGACAATCAGATCTGGGTCACGCTCGACGACGGAGACAACTGGTTTCCGCTGCGCACCAACATGCCGCCCGCGCCGATCTACTGGCTGACTCTCCAGGAGCAATTCGACGACCTGATCGTGGCTACCTACGGACGAGGCTTTTACATTCTTGACGACCTGGGCGCGCTTCGGGCGCTCGACGCGGGGGCCATCGGGTCGGACTTCACCGCGTTCGAGTCGCGACCGGCCTACCGCTTTCAATCGGTGCAAGGAATCAAGACCGAGTCGGGTAGCAACGTGACGGGTCGGAATCCCGCCTACGGAACCGGGATCAGCTACTGGCTCGGCGACGGGATGGCGGGACAGCCCGTGGCGATCGAAATCCAGGACAGCGCCGGCGCTCCGGTGCGAACTCTTCGCGGCACCAGCACTGCGGGCCTCAACCGGGTGATGTGGAACCTGCGGTACGAAGGCACCCGCGAACCGAAGTTGCGCACTCCTCCCCCGGACCATGACTGGGTCCCGATGGGCGAGGAGGGCTGGCGCCGGCTCCGCACATGGGATCTCGACCTGTTCCCGGGCTATCGCGGCGCCCTCGCCGTGCCCGGGTCGTACACCGCGGTCATCCGGGCAGGCGATGTCGAACAGTCGATCGCCATCGAAGTCATCAAAGACCCCAACTCGGCAGGGACTCCTGCGAGCATCGACGAACAGTTCGAGATGACCCGGCAACTCCACAGCGAGATCAACGAGATCGCTGACATGATCGATCAGCTGGAATGGACCCGGAAGGAGCTCCTCGACCTGGCAGTGCGCCACGGTGATGACGAGGCTTACCGCGCTGTTCTCCAGTCGGCGGACGAGTTGGAAAGCTACGCGTTGTCGATCGAGGCACGACTGTTCGACGTGAACCTCACCGGCGCTCGTGAAGATGCGTTCCGGGCGCCGATGAAGCTATACGGGCGCTACGGTGCACTCACCAACGACGTCGCCCATGACTCAGCCGATTTCCGGCCTACCGATCAGCAGCGCGAGGTGCACGCAGTTCTCCAGGCACGCCTGGTCGAAACACGCCAGATGTACCGCAAACTCATGGATGAGGACGCCCCGGCGTTCCGCGCCATGCTGCAGCGGGCGCAGTAGGAACGCTATCGCGGCAGCGCACCCGAATCATGGGGCTTGGATCTCACTAGCCTTCAATGTAAGGTACCTTTCATCACTGACCTCCCTACAATCGTGAGTTCCGCGTCATGCCATCAGCTGCCCGTGCACACGCTGGACTCAGATCCGCGCTCCTCACTCCCCTGTTGCTTCTACTGGCAGCCTCGCCGATCGAGGCGGCCCTGCAGGAAGAGGATCTAGCCGGTGACTGGGATGTCACCTGGCCACAGTCCATCCGACGCAATCAGGATGGAACTGTCGACGTGCTGAAAGTCAGAACGAGTCGACTGGTGCTTCAGATCGACGGCGAGGGCATCAAAGGGACGTGGGAAGGCATCGGGACTGAAGTCGACATCGAAGGCGACGTCCTCGACCCGACGTCGGTCAGATTCCGCACGATCCCGCTCCCGGATGACGACGCTGCGATCCAGATCACCTTCCATGGCCAGCTCGCCAATGGCGAGCTGAGCGGCACCATGGAGTTCGACTGGCCGGGCGGTCGTGTAGACATCCCGCGCGCCTGGACCGCGGTGCGAGCTCGGAGCGACTAGCTGCGCAACTCCGGCAGTTCCTCGTCCTCGGGAACGAAGTCCAAAGCCACGCCGTTGTTGCAGTAGCGCTTTCCGGTAGGCTGCGGTCCGTCACCAAAGACGTGTCCCTGGTGTCCGCCGCACCGAGCGCAGTGGTACTCCGTGCGTGGCAGGAAGAGCTTGAAGTCGCGCTTGGTCTCCACATTGCCTTCGATCGGAGTCCAGAAGCTCGGCCATCCAGTCCCAGACTCGTACTTCGTCTCGGACTTGAACAGCGGTAGGCCGCAGGCCGCGCAGACGAACGTGCCCTCGCGCTTCTCTGCGTTGAGGTCACTCGACCCCGGCCGCTCCGTACCGTCGCCGCGGAGCACGTCGTACTCGGCCGCCGTCAGTAGCTCTCGCCACTCGTCGTCAGTCTTCACCAGCTTTTCGATATCCATCGCCGTTTGTCCTGCGGAATCCACGGTACCCATGCCGTCATCAGTATGCCCGGCGAGGGCGCGGACGCTCAGCATGGACGTGCCACCGCCGAGCAGAAATACACCCTGAAGAAACTGTCGTCGGCGCATCTGACTGACTCCTTTTCTACCCATTACTTGGGAGTCAGACAGCGATTGGTTTCAGTTCGGCCGGCGGGTTTGCCTGGCGATGCGGAACACGATGTCTCGATGCACGTTGCCCTGCGGGCGGCCCAGACTGAACCGTGCCCGTCCATCGGGGCCGACGGTCAGTTCAACCTCTGCCCACTCGCCCATCTCACCACGCACCATGAGGCCTCGACCCCGGAGACGTTCTCCGTCGGCGTCGAGCCGGTCCGCCATGAACATCGTCGTGTCGCCCATGTAGGTAACCGTGCCGTCGCGTAGGCGCCCGATCGCGAGAGCGGACACCATACCGGAGAGCACGAGTCGGTCTCCCGCCTGTCCCTCGACCTCGAAGAACCGGACTTCCTTCCAAAGGTGCTCTTGCAGGCTATAGGTGCCGGGAACAAGGAGTTCGCCCTCCGCGACCCCGATCCCTCCGCTAACGCGCGTGATCGCGCGCGGGAAACGACTGCCGGAATCGTGTTCGGCCAGGATGAACTCGGTGCTGCGCCGCACGGCCACGTCTACCCCACGCATCAGATCGTCAGCGGTCGGAGCGTCGAAGTAGGTACCTCCTCCGGCCGCAGCCAGCGCTTCCAGCTGCGCGGAAGTCTCCTGATCGACGCCTAGCCCAACCGTGTGAATCACGAGCGGTGAGCCCTCGGAGCGCAGCTCGGCCGCCACGGCGACGGGGTCGCCACCACACGACTCGATGCCGTCACTAATAAGCAGGAGCACCGCGTTCCCCTCGTGTTCGGCCACGTCAGCAGCTGCCGCGCGTAGGCTGAGTGCGATTGGGGTCTGGCCGGTGGGCCGCAAGCTGGAGGCGCGTCGCACGACGGCCTCTCGGCTGCCCGGCGTCGGCGGCACAACGAGTTCGGTGTCTTCGCACCCGCGCACCTTGTCCTCGAACGCGACTCGGTGGCCGTATGCACGGAGTCCGACAGAGACCTCCGCTGGCAGCCCGCCGAGAGCGCCCGCCAGCGCTTCTCGGGCCAAGTCCATCTTTACCCGGCCGTCCACCTGACCCCACATGCTGTTGCTCACATCGAGCACAACTTCGAGGAGCGCTTCTCCCGCGGCAGCGTCGGATGTCGGCTGCGTATCGGGAGCGGGCAGCGCGTCCTTTACCGACGCGTCGAACGACGTCTCGTCGAAGGCGGTTGAGTACGTGCCATCCGTGACCAGCGCGATTCCGGCGAGTTGAGGCGACACGCCCCGACCAAGGCTGATCGTGTGGACCCTGATTCCATCGGCTTCGGCTCGGGCAACAGCGACCGGATCCTCGCCACAGGTCTCCTCGCCGTCGCCGATGATCAGCATCTCCTTGCGCGCCACATCCAGATCGCGCAGATCCGCAAAGGCCTCGCGCATGCTGTGCACCAGCGGTGTTGCCCCATCCCAGCGGACTTCATCAAGCGCAGTGGACCAGCTGCCGTTGTCGAACGGGGCGAAGGGCACGGCTACGCGCGACGCGCCGCACTCCTCAGCGCCACTCCCCTCGCCGAGCAGTCGCAACGAGGTTGACGTGGTGGTCGGCAGCGAGGCCAGGGTCTCGAGGAGCCCGCGACGTGCCAGTTCGCGCTTCACCCCGCCCGGCACGCTTTCCTTCATGCTGCCCGAGACATCCAGAAGGACGAGTAGTGCCCCTCGATCTTGCTGCGCCAGCGCTGGCAGCGTCGCACCAATCATCACGGCCGCAGCCACGCCGATTCGAATCAGTTTTCTCATGCCGACAGCGTATGCGGCCGAGTCTCGCTCACCAAGACCCCGCGACGCCTGTGATCTCGAGAGCGCTCAGACCGACGCCGAGCGCTGCGCGCGCAGTAGTTCCATTCCGCGCACGACCACAAAGGCCACCAGTGCAACGCCGAAAAAGATCAGCAGCAACCATGCGGCGTTCTGCAGTGTGCCAATCAGAGTGCGGTAGACCTCAAGCACCCAGCGCTCCATGTTGAGAACCAGGGCCGCTGTGTCGGCCTCACGCGGCGTGATGTATTTCTCTAGCTCCCAGATCCGTACGCCACCGGAGACGCCCACGACGATCACGGCGAATTCCATGTAGCGATGCCAGGCGGAAGCCATGGCCGGCTCCACGAGCCGGCTCAGGATGCTCGAGATCGGTCCGCGGAAGAGGCGTGTCACGCCCAGGCTCACCGCGAGTGCGATCGTGAACGTGACGGCAAGCAACGTGATGAACATTCGACTCTCCAGCCATGCCGGGCTGCCCCGGGTGTTGGGCGATCGGTCCGTTTTTGAACGATCTTGACGATGTCAACATATTTCTCAGATGTTAATTCTGTCAACATGGATTGGAAATCCCCTCGCATTTCTCTTGACGGCGGCCATGTTGCTGCCGTCAACACAGCGAGGCATAGTCCACCCATGGGACGTTCGACCGGCAGCTACCACCACGGGAACCTTCGCGCCGCGCTGCTCGAGGAGGCGGCGCGCATGATCGGCGAAGGCGGCGTGAGCAGTGTGACGATGAGAGCGATCGGCGAGCGCGTCGGCGTTTCGCGAGCAGCTCCCTACCGGCACTTCCCCGACAAGGAGGCACTGCTCGCAGCGGTCGCCGCATCCGGGTTCGATGAACTGAACCGGCGACTCGAAGCCATCGATGATCCGACCGACGGTGCCGCGCTGGACCAGTTCTGCGAGATGGGACGGATGTACGTGCGCTTCGCGCTGGATCACCCGGCCCAATACCGGCTCATGTATGGCGAGCAATCGGTGGCTCGCGATCAGGTTCCGGAACTAGGACAGGCCGCCAACGACCTGTTCGCGCACCTCGTGGCGCTGATCGAGTCGCAACAGGCGGCCGGTAGAATCGTGACGGCGAACCCGCAGCAGCAGGCCTACGTGGCCTGGAGCGCGGTGCACGGACTGGCGTCGCTGCTCATCGATGGACAGATCCGCGCCGAGACCGACGTCGACGCGCTCATCGAGGGGGTCATCGCGACGGTGCTGAACGGGTTCCGTCACTCCGACGGGTAGCGGAGCGTCAGGCCTTCCAGAGCCCGTGCTTCACGCCTCCCTCGAGGTTGACTACTCGTCGATCATCGCGAGCAACTTACGCGCCGTGCGAAGGTTCCGCCCTGTCGCGGGCACTCCGAGTAGCTTGTCGAGCCGGCCGGCCAGCTTGGAACGGCCAATTCCGTCGGGGGCATGCAAGTAGAACACTTTCTCGTGCAGCGCCCACCGCTCGCTCGCGGAGCACACCGCATCGATAGCCCGTGGGTCAGGCGCTGCGGGTCCGGTCAAGAAGGACATGTGCAGGGCCTTCGGATCGGATTCGGCGTCCGGAAATGGGTTATCTGCGACCGCCAGCTGAAGATCGTTGCTTTCAAGAACGAGCACCTGAGGCCGGAATCCATGGCGCGCGTCGATCGCATCTGCAATGCGCCTCGCCACAACCGATGGCTCTTCCGGCGACGCGTCCATGACGACGTTGCCGCTCTGGATGTACGTTCGCACGCCTTCGAGTCCGCTCGCCTCCAAGTCAGCCCTCAACTCGGCCATCGGCACGATGTTGCGGCCGCCCACGTTGATACCGCGCAGTAGCGCGACGCGCCGCACGCTCCTGTCTAGCGTCGCCACGCGTACCTCGCCTTCACACTGATGAGATTGGTGTCTGTGCGCCATCTGTCGAACGGATCCACGACATTGGTGTTCCAGATCACGAAGAGTTCTCCGACTGGACTGAAGGTCCAGCGCACCCGCGTGTTGGTACCGAATGACTCGGAATCGTTGTCGTACTGCAGGAAACTCGAAACCACGAGGTCGGGCGACACGTTGAGTCCGAGGCGCAGGCTCGCAAGGTCCTGCGTGAAATCGCCGTTTCCAAGACGCGCGATATTGCGTTCTGCGCCCAGTTCGAAATTGAACGTCGCGCTGGGATTCCAGTTCACCCGCAGCTGCAACTGGTCCAACGAACCGTCGTAGAAGGAGCCGAACCACCAGCTCGCGCGACCGCTCACCGCGCGCTTGGGCGCGGCATCCACTTCAATCCGATAGCGCGTCCAGTCGTAGTTCCCCGCCGGAATGACCACACCACCGATGTCGAACGGCATCAGCGGTCGATCGCCGGTCGGCACGACGTTAAATTCCACGCGATCGCCACTCTCTAGGCGAAGGTTCAACGGCGCGGTAAAGATGCGATAGCTCTCGAGCTCGCCGTCGAGCGTGAACACGAAATCAGTGAACAGCTGGAAGCTCTGGTTGCGCAGCCAGCCCCAGTCGGGGCGCGCCAGGAAGGAGCCGCGTGGCGAGATCTTGTGGATGCCCTTGCGCGGTACGAATCCGAGAGAAGGGTCGAAACCGTCCCCGATCCGCATGTAGGTGATCGCGGCATCGAGCGGATCGTTCGGATAATCGACCTTGAACCCCCAGGCGGTCTGGCTACCCGTGAGGTCCTCGCGATCGTTGGTGAGCCCCCAGAGACCGACCAGGAAATTTCGCCGCCCCAGAAACCGCGACGTCTGATACGTGAAGTCGGCGCCCGCAGTCCACGCACCGGCGCGCCCCAGGGGATCTCCCGCGGTGCCAATGAAGCCAATCGAGGACTCCGCGAGCACGTTCTGCTGCAGACGAATCACGCCCATGTTGGCGTCGCGCACCACGTCACCGCTCGCCAGTTCGGTTTCCGCCGTATGCGTCGCGAGGCCACCGAAATTGGTATTCCCGAGCCGACCGTTGACCTTCGCGCCGGCCACAAGCGGCACGGTCTCGCCCGAAACCAGTCCGATGCGGCGCGAAAAGAACGGCAGGAGGTCGCGGCCGGCGCCAAGACCAAAATCAAAGATGTCCGAACCTTCGAGGAAAAAGGCTCGCTTCTCAGGGAAGAACAGCGGGAAGCGGGTGAGGTTCGTCCGCCGCGTATCAACCTCGGTTTCAGCGAAGTCTGTATTGATGGTGAGCGAGGCGATCGTAGCGGCGCCGAGAAGCTGGGTGACGTCCAGGCTCGGTTCGCCGTCAATCGAGCTCTCCTCGCCTTCATCCGCCTTTCCGAGACGTCCAACGAACGCTGGCGTGACGCTCAAACCAATGCCGGAATCGAACTCCGGCAGGCCCGTCACCAGGCCACTTCGCGACGTCTGGGTGAGTGAATAGTCGCGCCGAGGACTCGACCAGCGGCTCGTCTCCTGCAGGCGTTCGACGCGGCGCTCGACGTTCAATCCCCATTCGGTGAGCGCGGGGTTGAAGCGCAGACTACGGATCGGCACCCGGAGTTCGGCCGACCAGCCCTCGTCGTGAACGATCGTCGCGGCTTCCCAGATCTCGTCCCAGTTGGAGTTCTCGCGCTCGCCCCGATCGGAGACCAAAGCGTCGTAGCGCGCGCCGGTCGGGTTCACGGCGAAAACGTAGCCCGACCGTCCGTCTAGGAACGTGTCGAGCACGAGTTTCACGTGGTCCTCTCGCTGCATCGAGGAGTCGCGTGCCTTCGAGTAGCTGACGATCGCGCCCGGCGTCGGGTCCTCGCATTCGATGCCGATCACGAGATAGCGTGATCCAGCCAGGATCCGTACGCGCGTTCCAAGAGTGGGCGCAATGCCCTCCGTCGGCTCGAGCATCGTGAACTCGGTCACCGACTCGGCGCTGTTCCACGCCTCCTCTGTAACAAGCCCATCCAGCTGCACGGCGTCTGCGGCGTTGCCAGCTCGGACGCTTGGGCGCGGCACGTCCTGCGCGACAGCAGGACCGGCTGGAAGAACCGGTGCGATCAGGCCTGCAGCGAGCACGTGCGCGCCGAAATGAACGAATCGCATGACACCTCCGGTGGCGGGATCGGGGGAGTATAGCGATGCGCCCACCGAAGGTCGGCCGCTACGGCGTTCCAGTGCTCCGCGCCCGGTACTCGTCGAGGATCGGCTCGAGCGCCACCCGCTGGAACCGCGAGTTCGCCCGGTAGTAGAGCCACTGACCGTCAGGAGAAACGGCGGCTCCGTAGTCGGCGCCGTCAGTATTCAGAGTGGTCATGGCTAACGGCTCGGTCCACCGACCGTCTTCCTGGAACGCAATGTAGAGATCAACGCTCTCGCCCCAGCCGATCGCGTCGTCCCAGCGCGTGAAGATGAGGTACGAGCCGTCCTGCGACACCAACGTGTCCCCTTCGCCATAGCGATCGGTCGACACGGGCAAACGCGTGGCCGGCTGGTAGCCATCGACGTATTCGCTGACGTAGATGTCGAAGTCGATTTCTCCATTGGGCAACGGCCGCCCCGCACTGAACACCAGCGTGCGATCAGCCATGAGGCTCGAGTACGACTCCTCGTGTTCAAACGTGGAGATCGCATCGATGCGCCGCGGCTCGCCCCAGCCGTCGCGGCCGTTCTCGGACATCCACAGATCGTTGCGCTCCGAGATACGGCCATCAGGGTAGGGACGCTGCGAGTTGAACACCATCAATGTGCCGTCCGCAGTGACGGTCGGCTCGTAGTCCATGTAACGCCCGGCGAACGGGAGCAGTTGAGGCTCACTCCACCCCCTACCCTCGCGATGTGCCGTGTAGAGCGCCACTTCCGGCGCCTCCTGCTGCGCGAGCCCGCGATGCTCCAACACCTCGCGATGCAGAAGGGCGAAGTACATCGTCTCATCCGCCGGATCGAACGCCACACTGTTCACGAGGCGATATGCGCGCTCCTCAAAAGGCATGAAACTCGTCTGACTGGCGGCCGCCGTGACGGTGAGCCAGAGCGCAGCGACAACAACGACTTTGGGCAGCCCGCCGGACCGGTCCGAGTGATTCTTGATTGCCATGCCTTCGAGGCTACTCGGCGCTCAGTGCCAGAGCCAGGAGAAATGCGCGCTGGGTGCCCAGCCAGGACTCGGTGGTGTCGAAGGACTCGCGCAGAGAATGCGCATCGCGCCCGATCCCGCCGCCACCGATCGTGAGCGCCGGGATTCCAATGCTCATCGCGATATTCGAGTCGGTTGATCCTTCGCCAAGACTGAAGTCGATGCCGAGCACATCGGCGACGGCCGCCGCCCGGATAACGATCGGAGACTCCTCTGGGGTGTTCCCTGCAGGACGATCGCCTACGAGATCGACATCCACGGTGAGCTCAGCATCACCGGTGCCACGGTTGTTTTCCGCGCGCAGGGCAGCTTCCACCGCTTCGTGGAACATCGCATCGAGCCGAGCGAGCGAAGCCGTATCCGCCGAGCGCATATCGACTTCCATCCACGACTCGAACGCGATCGAGTTGATGGACGTGCCACCCCCGACCCGGCCGACGTTGAAGGTCGTCTTGGGGTTCTCCGGAACCTCGAAACGCGCGATCCGCTGAATGGCGCGACCCAGGGCGTGCACCGGACTCACCAGACCGAAGGCGCCAAAGCTGTGCCCTCCGGGCCCTTTGTAGGTCACGCGATAGCGCTTGCTGCCAACGGCCACGTGCGTTGCGCCGAGCCGAGTCCCGTCGACCGAAATGAATCGATCGATCTGGCCGGCGAGTTCTTCCGCAAAGAGATGCTTCACGCCTCGCAGATCACCGAGGCCTTCTTCGCCCACGGTGCCAACAAAAGTGATCGGGCCGTCGGTCGCATGATTCCCATCCTGCAGAGCCCGGATCACGCCAAGAATCACCGCCAACCCGCGACAGTCGTCCGCGATCCCAGGACCGTGGAGCACGGCACCCTCTCGACGCACGCTGACATCAGTCTCGGCCGGAAACACCGTGTCGAGATGGGCAGTAAAAACAAGATGCGGACCCGACCCTGCTCCTGGCCGCGTGCCTAGCACGTTCCCCACGGCATCGGTGCGGACATCGCCGAGCCCGAGTTCTTCGAAGGCACGATGCAGTGCCCGTCCGCGAGCTTCCTCCGCGAACGGTGGCGCCGGGATCTCGCACAGTCTGACCTGCTCCTCGATGAGCCGCGGCTCATCGACACGCAACCGTTCGATGGTAGCCATGATGGCTTGATCGTCGGCAAGCTGAGCGACTACGTCCTGCGGTCGCGATTGTGCCGTCGTAACGCCAGTCGACCCCGCGGCCACGGCAAGGATCGCTAGCGATGTCCGCCAACGCATCAACGGCTGCCGGCGCGCTGCGCCTTCGCTTCGCGATGCGCGAGTGTCTTCTTGATGTACGCGGCCGCTGCCGGTGTCTTGCAACTGGTTACGCCGTGGTCGACCTCAACCTTCCCAATCCGATTGGCCGCGGCAACCGCACGACGCTCGAGCGTCTTGTTGCGCACTCCGATGTTGATCAGCGCGTTGTTCATGGCATACCGCACCCAGTTCGGACTCACGTGGATCCGCGCTTCGATCTGTTGCAGGTGTTCGAGGAAATACTGTGTCGGTCCGCCATCGTCGGCACGCGCCAGCGTGGCCAGCGTGTGCCAGCCGCACGTGGCGATCATCTCGTTGCGTGAGCGAATCCACTTCGCCGCGAGAGATTTCGCCGCGGCCGCCTCTCCGGCCACGTTGGACAACGCGCCAGCTAGATGACGATCGCTGAGGTCCCTTGCCCAGGAGTGCAACTTCGTGGCGGACATCGCTGAGGGATCCGCGATCAATGTGGCCAGCGTTTTCGCGTCGTAGTTGCCGGTGGCCCAGAGTGCGGTGGCCAGCTTTTGATCGGTCTTGATACGCCGTGCGAGTTTGCGCAGGACCGCGTAGCTCACGCCAAACGTCGGGTCCTGAACGCCGTGATTGCGCAGAGTCTTCTTGGTCTGCGCCGTACCGGCCGCCCGAAGCTCCTTCATCACTGCTGTCTTGGTCATGGTTGATTCTCCTCGAGAGAGCGGGCCGCGGAGGCCACACCCTACTCCATTGACCCGGCCCGGTTGCCGGGCCACGCTCCCCTTGACATTCGACAAGAAGAATCAGTAGCCTCCCCTAGACACTCGACAAAGAGATTCCCTGAACGAGCACCCATCGCCATGCGCAACAACCCGAAGGCTCTCATCCTTACCGTAGCGGTCTTTCTATCGCCGACCGCCCTGGCGGCGGAGCCGATACCCCAGGACGTTCCCGTGATGGTCTCGACGGAATGGATGTCGGAACATCTGGGCGACGCGAATATCGTGCCGATCTACGTGATGATGGCGCACGCCGGGGCGCCCGGCGAGATGATCCCGGGCACGGTGCTTCTGGACTATCACTCGCTGGAAGACTCGTCCGGTCTCCCGATCGAGCTCCCGCCAATCGACGAGCTTGAACGGCTGTTCTCGCGCGCCGGCGTCGGCCCGAACACTCATGTTGTTGTCTACGGCCCTGCTCCGGCCCACCAGGCGGCCCGCGCGTTCGTCACCTTGGAGATCCTTGGTCACGAGCGAGTGTCGCTGCTCGACGGTGGTATCGGCGCCTGGATCGAGGAGGGTCGCGCTACATCGAGCCGTCCGGTACGGCCCGCGCCGACGACCTTCGAAGCCCAGATCAACGAATCGATCCTGGTCGACGCCGAGTGGATCCATCACAGGTTGGACGACGCCGGTCTAGCACTCGTCGACGCGCGCCCGCGGGGTCAATTCGAGGGCGCCACCAACGCCGCACTGCGCGACGGCCACATTCCCGGAGCCGGCAACATCTTCTACGGAGAGTTTCTCGAGGAGGAGGCCGTACACCGCCTCAAGCCCGAGACTGAGGTCCAGGCTTTACTCGCCGCAGCGGGAGTCGATCCGGGCGACACCTTCGTGAGCTACTGCCAAATCGCCATGCGCGCGAGCTACAACTACGTCGTGGCTCGTCATCTCGGCTACGACGTGAAGTTCTACGATGGCTCATGGGCCGACTGGGGCCGCCGCCCTGACCTGCCCACGGAAACCGGACCCGCCAGGTAGGTCGCCGAAGCTGCGCAGCGACACCTGACAACCCGGCATTTCCGCGCCCCAACGGGTCAGAACGCCGAGCAAGATCCTGGTAGCCGAGCGTCACGAGGGCAGGTAGCGTTCCCATCTGTACGGCCCACGTATCGGTGGGCTCGAACATCGTGCGCACTCCCCCGGGATCAGAACACCATGGTTTCCTTCGCTGGCGTCGCGGCCCTGATACTTGCGCTTCTACAGACCCAGCAAGCACCGCTCGGGCCTGCTCAAGCCCAGCTCGCTCAAGGCAACGCGGCGGGCGCGGCGGAGCTCCTGACAGAGATCGTCGAATCCGACCCCGAACACGGCCGCGCTTGGCTAATGCTGGGCGTGGCGAAGCAGCGGGAGGGTGACCTCGATACGGCCCTGTCCGCCACCCAGCGGGCGCTCCATATCGTGGGATCTAATCCGCAAGCGAGTTACCGGCTCGGGCTCGTCCTCGGCGCCCGCGGCGATCTCGATGCAGCCTTCAAGGAGCTCTTCGCCGTCCGCGACCTGGGCACCTACAACCTGACCAACATTGGTGTGGATCCCGACGCCTCAGCGTTGCGCGAGGATCCACGATGGGCTGAGCTATTTCCCAACAAAGCGGCCTACGATGCGCCCTTCGTCGAGGAAGCACGCATCCTCGGCGACTGGCACGGCGATGAGGAAGGCGGCCAGTTTGGCTGGATCGCCCGCGAGATCGGTGACGTCGATAGCGATGGGATCCGTGACTTCACCACATCGGCCCCGACCGAGGGGGACGGCGGCGCGGTTTACGGCTATTCGAGTCGGACGGGTGCCGAACTCTGGCGCGTCGCGGGCGATGCGGGCGCATCCCTCGGCAGCGGCCTGGAAGCCGCCGGCGACGTTGATGCTGACGGCGTGCCGGACGTCATTGCTGGCGCCCCCACCGGCAACTACGCGTTAGTGATCAGTGGTCTCAGCGGCGAAGTGATCTGGCGCTTGGAAGCGGCCGCAGACAACGAGGGATTGGGCGCTCAGGTTGGCGACCCGGGCGACGTCAACGGCGACGGCCACGCGGATGTCGTTGTTGGCGCCCCGGGCGCAGATCACGCGGCCGAGAATGCGGGCCGTGTGTACGTGTTCTCCGGGAAGGACGGCACCGTGCTCTGGACCGCTGATGGGTCCGCGGAGGGAGAACGTCTGGGTTCGACCGTGGCCGGTGGAGCGCTCAACGGCGAAAACTGGATCGTCGGTGGCGCCGACCAGGGCCCTGGCGGCGGCGGAATCGCCTACCTGTGGTCCGGAGCAGTCGACACACCGCGACACCTGTACGAGCCTCTCGAATCCGCCACCTCCTTCGGCGCCATGTTCGCCTCGGTACCAGGTGACGTTGACGCCGATGGCGTCGCGGATTCGTATGTGTCGGACTGGGGAGACAACACGCTGGGTGGATTCACAGGACGTATCTACGTGATCTCGGGCGCGACCGGCGACACGATCCACACCATCGCCGGCGAGGCCGCGGGCGATGGGTTCGGGATCGGGCCAGCTGATGCCGGCGACGTCGACGGCGACGGGCACGCGGACCTGATCGTGGGCGCGTGGCAGCACAGTAGTGCGGCTCCCGCCGGAGGGAAGGCATCCTCTATTCCGGACGGACGGGCGAGCTCCTTTGGCAACTCACTTCGAACGTCATGGGCGAAACGTTCGCCTTCGATGCAACCGGCATTGGAGACGTCGACGGCGACGGTGCGATCGATTTTCTGTTCACGTCCGCCTGGAGTTCAATCAACGGCCCTCGCACCGGACGCGTACTGATCGTCGCCGGCCCGAAACTGGAGTCCCAGCCCTGACATCGCGCTAGGATGGGCCAGATCAAGCGTGACGATGTCGTCCGCGCCGCCAGTTTCGAACGCGAGGGTATAGAACGACATGGCCGGGACCCCTCTGCGAATCGCTCTGGCCTCGCCGCCGCACGCGGGGTCGATCGAAGGGGCGATGGCCTCGGTCGAGCACTACGTCGCAGAGGCCGCGCAGGCAGATGCCCGCATCGTCTGCTTCCCGGAGAGCTTCGTTCCCGGCTACCGCGGCGAGGGTTTCGAGGTGAAGCCGCACAACCCGGCTGGGCTCGCGGCAGCGCGCGACGAAGCGTGTCAACTGGCGGCGCGCCACGCCCTCTCGATCATCCTGACCATGGACTGGGACAGCCCTGCGGGAATTCTCAACGCGGCCTTCGTGATCTCGCCGGATGATGGGATCAGCGGCGTGCAGTTCAAGAATCTGCTGGCTCCGTCCGAGGACGCCACGTTCGCCCCCGCAGACGGTCGCATGATGTTCGAGGTGGACGGCGTTCCGTTCGGCATCTCGATCTGTATCGAAGGCTGGCGCTATCCCGAGACGGTCCGCTGGGCGGCAAGGCGCGGTGCCCGCATCGTCTTCCACCCGACACTCACGGGCAACAACGACGCGCCCGTCGCGAACGCGTCCCATCCGGCCTGGTGTGCGCCCGACGGCCCGTACTACGAGAAGGCTCTTGTTTGCCGTGCAGTCGAGAACGGCATCTACTTCGCGAGCGTGAACTACGCGCTCGAGGCGCCGGAGGCCGCCACCGCCGTGGTGGACCCTGAAGGCCGCTGCGTCGATCGGCTCCAACACGGCGAGGACGGACTCCTCGTTACCACGATCGACCCGGAGGCCGCCCACCGCCTCTACGCTAAACGTCTCCGCTAGGACTGACGTTCGGCGTCCACCGCCAGGCTCTCCAATGGATTGGCGCGCGACGCTCTGCGTGCAGGGAAGTAGCCCGCCGCAGCCGCAACCATCGCCAGCATCGCCGCCGCGGCCGCATACGTACCAGCGTCGATCGGCTGTATCCCGTAGAGCAGACTCTCGAGCAACCGCGCACTGGCGACCGCACCGAGGAGGCCAACGACGAGTCCCGCCAGGGCCAAGCCCAGCGTTTGCCGCACGACCGTCCACTCCACGTCGCCGCGTGTGGCACCGAGAGCGATGTGGATACCGATCTCTCGACGTCGTTGGACCACCGAATAGGCGATGACTCCGTAGATGCCAAGCGACGCCAACGTGACCGCGAACACCGCAAACGCGGTGAGGAGACCCACGAGGAAGCGCTGTGGCGCGATCGATGCGGCGACCACGTCATCTAGCGTGGTCACCTGATCGAGCGCGAGCGTTGGATTCACCTGGCGGATCTGCTGCTGGGCAGCAGTGATGAGATCCTCAAGCGCTCGATCGCCGCGCACCACGAGGTGAACCGCCCGATGGTCGCTAACCTGACGCAAGGGCAGGAAGATCTCGAGACCAGCGCCCTGATCGACCGAGCGCTGCCGTGTGCCCCGCACAATGCCAATGATCTCGTACTCGGTCCCACTGCTCCGGAAGCGTTCGCCAATCGCGTCGCCATCTGGCCAGAGTTCATCAGCGAGCTCGAGGTTGATCATTGCCACCGGTGCCGCGCGAAAGTCGTCGTCCACTCCGAAATCGCGGCCGGCGACGAGCGCCGAGCCCATGGCGTCGAGATAGCCGTCGCTGACGACGCGAACAAACGGGAACCGTCGGCTTTCGCGATCTTCGAGCCTCTTCACGTCGCGGAAGTCCCAGCGCCGGTTGAATCCCATCGGAAGTCGGTCGGTCAGTCCCGCCGATTCGACTCCTCCTACGCCTCGCACGCGCTCCAAGATCTCGCCGTAGAAGGCCACCCGCGCCTCGTTCTCGCTGAATCTCTCCGCCGGATCAATACGCAGCGCCACGGCGCTCTCGGATTCGTAGCCCAGATCGACCTGGAGCAGGTGCACGAAGCTTCGGACCAGCAGCGTGCAGGCGATCAACAACATGCAGGCCAACGCCACCTCGGAGACGACTAGCGCACTCCGCAGCGCACCTTGACGTTTTCCGCCTGAGCTTCCTCGACCGCTCTCCTTGAGCGCTTCGCTGAGCCCGAACTCCGTGCCGCGGAACGCTGGGATGATCCCGAAAACCACGCCGACGAGAAGCGCGGCACCGGCCGTCACCGCGACAGCCGGTATGCCGGTATGAGCCGTGCTGAGCAACGGGATCCGCAGGTCCATGACCGTCAAAACTCGCGTCGTCAGGTCGGCCAGAAGGAGCCCCGCGGCGGCACCGAGACCCGAAAGGAGCAGGCTTTCCGTCAGCAACTGCCTGATCAGGCGTCTGCGGGGTGCGCCGATGGCAGCGCGCACAGCCATTTCGCGGCCCCGGGTCGCGCCGCGGGCAAGCAGCAAGTTCGAGAGGTTGGCACACACGATCAACATCACCAGACCAACCGCCGCGACAAGCAGTCCGACACTCGGCGTGAACCCGCCAGCGATGTGCGTATGTAGCGGGCGCACCACGGGCTCGAAGTCGTTGAGATCTTCGTTCCTCGTCGCCGCGGTGATGGCCTCCGTCTCGGCGGCGGCAGATCCAACCGTGGCATCGGCGGCGAGCCTGCCGATCACGCCGAGCGTGTTGCCCGAGCGGTTTGTCCGATCGGACAGCGGAAAGGGCACGATGTAGTCGATGCTCCGTCCAGGCGCGAACACCGCCTCGAAGTCGAACGTCGGAGGCATCACTCCAACCACGGCAACGGGTTCGTCGTCCACAAATACGGCCTGACCCACAATGCTCGGATCAGCATCGAATCGCCGCACGAACGCACGGTGGGTGAGCACCAGGGCGGCGGGGCCGTCGTCTACTGACTCGTCTACTGTGAACAGGCGGCCGTGTTCCGGCCGGATTCCCAGAACATCCAGGAAGTTCGTCGTCACCCGCAACCGCGTTGCGCGAGTCGAGTCCTGTCCCACGGTGATCACGCGATCGCCATCTCCGTCGAACAGGTGATAGCCAGCAACGTCCTCTAGTTGACGCGATGCCTCGCGCAAAGCCTGGACGTAGGCAACTTGCACGCTGATCGACGAGAGCGCCTGTCCCCGCCCCCACTCTCCGTTGGACACCCAGACCAGTCGATCGGGCTCCGAGAACGGCAGTGGCTTGAGCAACATCGCGTGCGCAACGTTGAAAACTGTGAGGCTCGCCCCGATCCCCAACCCGACGACGAGCGTGACGAAGGCAACAAAGCGAGCATCGGCGCGGAGTGAGCGCACTGCGTGCCGGAGGTCCTGCGCAGCAGGGTCCCAGAACGTCCCGCGGCCACTGCCTACGGATCGACCCGGCGCACGCAGCCGTGTCGCAAGACCGGTCCAGGCCACGTCGAGGGCAGCGCGGGCCCAGACGTAGGTTCTGCCCATGAGTCCACGTTGCGACGCGTAGTGCTCGGCGGTCGCGGCGATCTCCGCACCGTGCGTGCGGCGAAACGAGCGCGGCAGCGCCAGGAGAATCCAGCGAAACCAGAACGGCGGTCGCCTCATCGGCCGCGGTCCTCTAGACGATCGCGCGCCGTCGCGGCGAAGCTCGAGAGTCGCTCCGCCGCTTCGGCCAACTCACGACGTCCTTGCGCGGTAGCCGTGTAGTAGCGCCGCTTCTGACTCTCACCACTCGGGTGCTGGGTCCCTTTGAGTTCCTCGATCAGGCCTTCCTCCACCATCTGATCGAGAGTCCGATACAGCGTCGCCGGCCACAACCGAAGCGCGCCACCGGTCTGTTGCAGAACGTCGTCGGCAATCGCCGAGCCGTGGAGATTGTCGCTGGCCAGAGCGGCGAGCACGTGGAACCAATTGGATCGCATAGAGAACCGTCCGTCGTTATTCGTTATATCGATAGATATAATATCAACTGATATAACGCGTCAAGACGTCAGGGCGCGATGCTTCAGCGTAGCGGGGCCTATTGGTTCCCGGGCGCCTCGACCAACACACTGATCAGCGGATGGGCGTTCGGCGCAGTGATGGCGTTGAGGACCTCGAACTCGAGGTCGAACGACGCGCGCCCTTCCCCGGCAAGGGCAATCGTGACGCTGCCGTGCGGGGGCACATGGATCAGCCCGGGCCGGTCGTAGACGTTGTGCACGGCTGCGGGCCGTAGATCGAACCGCGCGCTGGAGCTGTTAGACAGCGTGACCTCGAGCAATCGACTACTGGCCCGCCACGCCACGGCGCTCACTTGCAACGACGCCGCGAGTAGCGGCGCCAGGTGCTCCGCCCGCCCGATCAACGTGTTCTCCATCCACGCAACCGTGCGGCCCGCGCGCAGCGCTTCATGAATCGAGTCGGCTGTGCGCGCCTCGGCGAAGACCAATGTCGAAGTGCGCTGCGCTCCTCCGGCCAGGTCGTAGTCCCAGTCGATCAGGCCGTGGATGTCTGAGACGCCTAGAACCGTAAGGTTGAAGTCGAGTGCGAACTGCAGCGCTTCGGCCGAGTAGATCTGGCCGTTCGCAACCTCGATCCCGTGCAGTAGGCCGTCCTGAATGAGCCGCCGGTGTATCGGCGCGAGCACTGCAACGCCGTTTTCACGATGACCGGTCCAGGACGGGTGATTCCAGAAGATGAACGCTCCCTGGTCGTTGGCGGCGACGAACGCTTCCTGCACGTCGTCGTTCGTCAGCCGCTCGGATCGTCCCGCGAGGTAGTCGCGTGCAGCGTCCGTGAGCAGCGCATTAGCGTCGTTGATGAAGATCGCGTTGCTGTGCCCGGGCGGCATGGACCGAGTGATCTCAGCACCGTTCACGACGATGAGGTCGCTCTGGCCAACCGCGCGCTCTGAGATCTCGAACGATCGATTGCGGTCCGGGTGCGGGATATCGGCGAGGTGTGGCTGGTACTCCAGGTGCTCGGTCACGGCGAGCAAATCCAGACCGTCGCGAACTGCCTCCTGCACGCGGATGTCGGGCCAGACGGAGCCGTCCGAGAACACGGAGTGAATATGCAGATCCACAACGTAGGTGCCGTAGCCGGGCACGTCTGGAAACTCGATCACGCGGCCCTGTCCGTGGGCTGGTACCGCAGTCAGAGCAAGCAGTGCGATGAGTGCGACCTGGCGACTCCTCATTAGGATCTCCGACGAGTACAGGTGGGATGCAGAGCCGGCACGCTACGGCCCGGTCGGTTCCCCGTCAAGAATCAGAGTCGTCCGTGTCGGTCGCGAGAAGACGGTCCAAGCCGGCGAACGGGCTCTGTAGATCGTCGCGGCGGGCGCGACGGGGGCCAGCTGGGGCGGACGCATCGGCGACGGCGTCTCTGGAATGCTCGTTGTCGTGGCACCAGTGGCACAACAGTTCCCAGTTGCTGCCGTCGGGCGGGTTGTTGGTGTGATCGTGATCCTTGTGGTGCACCGTCAATTCCGCAAGGTTGCTTCCCTCGAAGTCGCGCCCGCAGCTGCCGCACACCCACGGAAGCAGTCGCAGCGCTTGCTCGCGGTAGCCGCCCCGACGGCCTGCACGCGCACTGACCTCCTGATCGAGGATCCGTCGGGCTCGCTCTTTGCGCGTCTTCTCGTCCACCTGAGTCCCCGGATCTAGAGAGCCTCGACCTGTCGGATGAACGTGTCGATCTGATCGGTCGAGGTGATGACGTTGGGCGACAGTCGGAGCGTGTTCAGATCGCCGCCGAACGGGCGCAGCACGACGCCATGATCTTCATACAAGGAGCGCGACGCGTCGCCGGCCACGAGACGCGGCGCGCGAATTGCGTACAGCGATGCGCCGTCAGCCCAACTCTGTGGCGAGCACCACTCGAGAGAGGCACTCGCCCCGACTGCGGCCTGGGTGTACTCACGCAACAACCGGAGTCGTCGCTCAGCGCGCGAGGTCAGGGCTACTTGAAAATCGACGGCGGCGCCGAGAACAACTGCTTCCGCTAGGTTGCGGGTTCCGTAGTCTTCGTAGCGTCGCGCCAAGTCGGCCCAACGCCCCTGGCCCCAGGTCGTCCACATCGGCTCGAGATCCTCGCGACTCGTGGCCCTCAGATACATCAGGCCAGTGCCCTTCGGGGCCTGGATCCACTTGTGGCCGGACGTCGAGTAGAAATCGACTCCGCTCGCCTCAATATCGATCGGAATCATGCCGGCCGTCTGGGCGCCGTCTACGGCAACGAACTCAACACCACTCGCATGAGCTCGCTCGGCGATCTCGCGCAGCGGATATCGGAGGCCGACGATGTTGTCGACGTGCGGACACACCAGGACGCGTGTCGCATCTCGAACCTGACTCAAGTAGATATCGGCGACATCCGCCGCGGTGAGCTTCGCAGCGTCGAGGACCGGGAACTCGAAGCGGCGAACGGTGAAGCCGCGGCGCGGGGCCTGCTGTTCCCAGCAGACACTTGCGCCGGCGTGGTTCATCGATGAAAACAGCACCTCATCCCCTGCTCCCAGCGGCAACCCTTGTGCGAGCAGATTGAAGCCTTCGGTGGTGTTGTGGGTAATGGCCACGTCATCCGGCTTCGCGCCAAGCAGGCCCGCCGCCGCTCTGCGGGCATCTTCCCTCGGCTCCTCCCAGGCGCCTCCCCACATGTACAACCACGGGTTCGATTCGCACACGCGCAGGAGTTCATCGCGCAGCCCCGCAAGCTGTCGTGGCATGGTCCCGATCGAAGCGTGGTTCAAGTAGTTGACGCTGTCGCCAAGCCTGTAGTCGGCCGCCAGCGTCGACCAGTCGTGCGTCGCGGCCTGCTGCAGCAGTTCGGCCGATGCCGTCCGCGCGGTCAATAGCGCAGCGAGCGCTGTCGTCCCCTGCCGAATTGCGTCCCGTCGGTTCATTCTGCCTCGCCGGTCGACGTGATAGGTTGCGACGCCGTGGCGCCAAGTGTAGCGGCCCCGGGCCCGCCGAGGGGAAACATGGACAAGTCGGACAGAACCTACTGGCAAGACAACCTGCGCCTTGTCGCGGCGTGCCTGGCGGTCTGGTTCGCGGTTTCGTTCGGTGCCGGGATCCTCCTCGTCGACTGGCTCAACCAGTTTCGCTTCGCTGGCTTTCAGCTCGGCTTCTGGTTCGCCCAACAGGGCAGTATCTACGCCTTCGTGGCGTTGATCTTCTTCTACGCGTGGCGTGCCAACATTATCGATCGGCGGCACGGCGTGGACGAGGACGGAGCTCCAGACTCTTACCTACCTCGTTGTGGGCGCGACCTTCGCGCTGTACATCGGCATTGCCGTCGCATCGAAGGCGCGGTCCACGGGCGACTTCTACGTGGCCGGCAAGCACGTTCATCCGGTAGCCAACGGAATGGCCACCGCCGCCGACTGGATGTCCGCCGCGTCGTTCATTTCCATGGCTGGGATCATCGCCTTCGCGGGCTACGACGGCTCCGTATACCTAATGGGGTGGACCGGCGGCTACGTGCTCCTCGCGCTCTTGTTGGCGCCGTATCTGCGCAAGCACGGCAAGTTCACCGTTCCTGAGTTCATCGGCGACCGATACCTGTCGCAGACGGCCCGCATCGTCGCGGTCGTTTGCCTGATCGTCATCTCGTTCACCTATATCGCGGGTCAAATGCGTGGCGTGGGCATCGTCTTCTCGCGTTTCCTCGATGTCGACATCGCCACTGGGCTCGTCATTGGGATGGCGATCGTCTTTGTATACGCCGTACTCGGCGGCATGAAAGGGATTACCTACACCCAGGTGGCGCAGTACTGCGTACTGATCTTTGCCTACACCGTGCCGGGAGCGTTCATTGCTCTGCAGGTCACGGGCACGCCGTTCCCGCAACTAGCATTCGGCGGCACTCTCATCGACGGTGGCGGGCACCTTCTCGCGAGCCTCGACCGGGTGGTAACCGATCTCGGCTTTGCGGCGTACACCTCGGGAACGAAGAGCCGAATCGACGTGTTCTTCATCACTCTGGCTCTGATGGCGGGGACCGCGGGACTTCCGCACGTGATCGTCAGGTTCTTCACCGTGCCGCGCGTCCGTGATGCGCGGAAGTCGGCCGGCTGGGCCCTGCTATTCATCGCGGTGCTATACACGGGAGCGCCCGCCGTCGCCGCGCTGGCACGCTGGAATCTGATTGAGACGATCCAGCCCGGACCGGTTGGGAGTCCTACAGGGAACCTCGCCTACGCCGAGCGCCCGCAATGGTTCGAACGATGGGAGCGCACCGGACTCCTTGAATTCGAGGACCGCAACGGCGACGGGAGGATCCAGTACTACAACGACGCGAACCCCGACTTCGCGGCGAGAGCGGCCGAGTTCGGGTGGGGCGGCAATGAACTCACGGTGGATCGCGACATCATCGTGCTAGCCAACCCGGAAATCGCAGAACTCCCGGACTGGGTGATCGCGCTCGTGGCGGCCGGCGCCATCGCCGCAGCACTGTCGACGGCAGCCGGGCTGCTTCTGGTGATCTCGGCGGCGGTCTCGCACGACCTACTCAAGGGCATTTTCGCCCGGAACCTCGACGAACGCCGCGAACTCCTCGCCGGTCGCGTGAGCGCGGGCATCGCGGTGCTGCTCGCGGGCTATCTGGGCTACCGGCCTCCCGGATTCGTGGCCGAGGTCGTTGCCCTCGCCTTCGGGCTTGCTGCCGCATCGCTATTTCCGGCGATCTTCCTGGGCATCTTCAGCTTCCGGATCAACAAGTACGGCGCCGTGGCTGGGATGCTGACGGGCCTGGGCTTCACCGTGGGATACATCGTCTACTTCAAGGGTGTGGTCATAGCGCCGATGGCCGCCAACGTACAGGCGAACTGGCTGTTCGGCATCTCGCCTGAAGGCATCGGAGCCGTGGGTGCCGGACTCAATTTCCTGGTCGCCATCGGAGTCAGCCTAGCAACGCCGCCGCCACCACCCGAGGTCCAGCAGTTGGTGCGCGAGATCCGCGTACCGCGCGCGGCATCGTGACCAGGTCAGCCCCGCGGCACTGGCCGCGAAGAGAGGTGCAGCGATGGAGTTCATAGTTCAGGGCTTCCAGCAGGCGGGCGTTGGTCTGGTATTCGCTGTGCTGATGTACGTGGGACACGTCATCCTGGTGTCGCTGCGCGGCCGCAAGCGTGAGAGCTGGACGGAGTGGCTCGGGCTCTTCGCGCCCAGAGATCTGGCGCTCGCGCTCCGCTATCTTGGGGCCTTCCTGGTGATCGGCGCGGTCTTCGGTTTCGCGATGCGATGGCTCGTCCCCGGAGGCGAGGCGATGGCAGCGCAGAGTCCCCAACACCGCATCGCGAGCCTGCCGTGGCTGTGGCTCTTCCCAGCCGCCATTGCCTACGGGTTCCTCACCACGGGGTTCACCGAGGAGCTGCTCTTCCGCGGCCTCATCGGCAAACGGTTCATCGCATGGTTTGGCTATCGAAGCGGCAACATCGCGCAGGCGGTGGTCTTCGCCGCGCTGCACGTACTGATCGTCTGGGTTGGCGTCCCCGATGCCGGCCCGATTCTCTACATCCTCGGCGCCGGGGCGCCCGGCCTTCTCGGCTACTACGCCGGGTATGCGATGCACGAGCGCGGCGAGGGTTCGATCCTCTACCCGTGGATGATGCACGCGGGAGCCAACTTCGCGACCGTGATGGTTTACGTCGTCGCGCCCGTAGCCTGATGCGGTTCGACGCCGCCCGTGCGCGGCGGTAGGCTTCCGGCGCTTTCGAGATCTCCAGCGACGAGGACCCGCGATGCAAGACGCCTGGCTATACGCCCGCCTGAACCCCGAAGACGTTTTCGCCAAACTGCACCACTACTCGCTCACCGTGCCCCAAGGGGAACGCGAAATCGAGTACGTGATCACCGTGCATGAATATGGTCCGGCCGAGCAGGAGTCACGACGATTCGTGGCGCGTGCGGACAAGCAGACCAACCAGCGAACCGCCGCCTACACGCCGTGTGGCTGGGGCTCAACGTTGCTCGACGCGCTTTCGCGCTGTGTGCGCGAGATCCATCGATTCCCGTACGAAGGCGACGAAGATCGACCGCTCGGGGCTCTCGAAGTCAACGAGAACTCGATCCCGGCCGAGTAGCCGCTACGGCTACTCCATCTCGTCGTCACCCACCGGTTCCATTGCCGGAAACAGTTCGAGTTCTGCGTCGAGAACGAGCTGCCTGAACGCGGCTACATCCTCGGTGATGACCGCGTTCAGCTCGACGATCGCAGCGTCCAGAGCCTCACGGGCCTGTCGAGAATAGGCGGCATCCGCCGAACTCGGCGGCCCCCACGAACTCTGCAGTCGACCCATCGCGCCCTGCACCTTGCTCATCGCCGAGTCGTCCTTGACGATCCCCGCGGTGCCGGGCGGCACTCGGAACAGGTTTTCGATCTCCACCAGGCGTTCGATGATCGCGTTGCCAGCCTCCACGACATCAGTCTTGGGATCTGACTCCTCAGCGGCGCCCTCTTCGGGCTCCGTGTCAGGGGCTGAACCAGGGCCTCCGCCGCGACCGGCCGGGCCGGCTTTGGCCAGGACCGCATTCACTCCGGTACGCACGTCGAGCAAACGCTGAACGGCATCTGCTCCCGACTCCTGAACGGCACCCATCTCCAGAATCGCGTCCCACTTTGTGGAGCGATCAGCTGCCGTGTACGACGTCCTGGGATCGGACAGCACGGTTATCTGCCCCTCGGCCGAGAACTCTCCGTACGAAACCGTCACGGCGTAGTCGCCGGGTGGGACCTCGGGCCCTCCCCCACCGCCGAAGAATCCACCACCGCTCCCGGGGGCTCGGCGGAAGGGGTCGCGCCGGAGGTTCCAGACGGCTCGGTTGAGGCCGGCATGCACCGGAACCTGCATGGTACGGACGACCGTGCCTTCCGAGTCTGCGAACTCGAACTTGGCCTGCGGCCCGCGCGGAGCACCCGGCGGGCCTGCAAAGGGATTGAAGCCGCCAGTAGCCGGCGGCGCGTTCGGGTCCGCGTCGGCAAGGTCGGCATCGTTCACCGAGAAGGTGATCAGCGCGCCGTAGGGTCGGTTCTGGCCAACGAACTCTGCCGAGCCCGGGATGAGCTCGCCCTGCGCCGCAAACGAACCGTACTGCTGGGCGTCCGGAATGGAGTAGAGATGAAGGTCGCTATCGAGCGACCCTTCGGCCACCTCCCGCAGCGGTCGGATGTCATCGAGAATGTAGACGGCGCGGCCATGCGTGCCCAGCACCAGGTCGTGGTCGCGAGGGTGGATCACCATGTCCATCACCGAAACGGTGGGCACCCCGTGCGTCCACTTGTTCCAGGAGCTTCCCTTGTCGAAGCTCACCCAGAGACCGAATTCGGTGCCCAGGAAGAGCAGATTGGGGTTCTCGTAGTCCTGCACGATCGTGAGCGCATAGCCCCAGAGATCGTCCGTCCCCAGATTGGTCCACGTCGCTCCGTAGTCGTCGGTATGGAAGACATACGGCGTCCAGTTCGAACGCCGGTGGTCGTCGAACACGACGAAGGCCGCTGCCGGGTCGTGGCGCGACGGCTCGATATGCGGGATCCACGTGTTGGCCGGCACGTCGGGAATGTTGCCTTCAAGGCTCGTCCAGTTCGCGCCGCCGTCCTGGGTCACGTGCAGCCGCCCATCGTCGGTACCAACCCACAGCAGGTCACGCTGCAACGCGCTCGGCGCCACGGCGATGATGGTCGTGTAGTTCTCGGCAGCGGTGACGTCGAGCGTAAGGCCGCCACTCTCCGCCTGCTGCTGCCACTCGACCTCATCAGTCGTGAGGTCGGGGCTGATCATCGACCAGGTCTCGCCCTCGTCGGACGACTTATGGAGATACTGCGAACCGTAGTAGATGGTCTGAGGGTCGAACGGGTCCTGTGCGAGACCTGCGCTCCAGTTGAACCGAAGCTCATCGTCATCGGGTCCGTCGGGGCGAACATTCCGCTGTTCGCCCTTGGCCAGATCCCAGCGCACGAGAAACCCGCCCTGCGACATCGCGTAGCCGCGCGTCCCGCCGGAATCCAGACTCGCGCGAGTGTCGAACCCGTCGCCAAACGCCACCATCGTCCAGTGGAAGTTGCGGATACCTCCGCCGAAGAATCCGCCTGACCAGATCGCACTCGGACCGCGCCAGGAGCCATTGTCTTGAAGGCCGCCGTAGACGTTGTAGGGCACGTCCATGTCGACGGCGATGTGGTAGTACTGCGCCAACGGCAGGTTGCGGATGAAATTCCAGGTCGCGCCGCGGTTCCGGCTGATCGCGACGCCGCCGTCGTTCCCGTTGATGATGAACGAACCGTCGTCCGGGTGGATCCAGAATGCATGATGATCGGGGTGCACCACGAAGCCCCGGTTGAGCGGCCCGAATGAACGCCCGCCATCAACCGACAGGCTCACCGAACTCGCAACTCGGTAGACGCGTTCGGGGCGCTCGGGATCGACCCGGAGATCAGAGTAGTAGAACGGGCGCGGCGAAACCCCGGGAGTGTCGTTCACGGTCCGCCAGGTATGGCCTCCATCGTCGGAACGCACCAACGCGCTCTTGGTGGCCTCCACCAGTGCGTAAATCGTCTGCGGCTGCGAAGGCGCGATCGCGATTCCGATCCGACCCAGCTCACCTTCCGGAAGGCCGTCATCCGCCGTGAGGTGCGTCCACGTGGCGCCGCCGTCGTAGCTCATGTACACGCCGGACCCTTCACCACCGGACTTGAACGAGAACGGCCAGCGCCGGTACTCCCACATAGCCGCGAACAGCTTGTTCGGGTTCGTCGGATCCATCGCCAGGTCCGCAGCACCAGTGCGCTCGTTCACGTACAGGATCTGCTCCCACGTGATGCCGCCATCGGTTGTCTTGTAAACGCCTCGCTCCTCGTTCTCGCCCCAGGTCTGACCCAGTGTGGCCACGTAGGCGGTATCGGTGTCACGAGGGTCAAGAATGATCCGGTGGATACGCTCTGTCTTCTCGAGACCGAGGTGAGACCAGGTGCGCCCGCCGTCGATGCTCTTGTAGATGCCGTTGCCCACCGAGATGCTATTGCGTGGGTTGCCCTCGCCCGTCCCGACCCACACGACGGCAGGATTCGTCTGGTCGATGGTCACGGCGCCGATGGCGGCCACAGGCTGGTCGTCGAAGATCGGCGTCCAGGTGGTGCCGCCGTCTTCCGACTTCCACACGCCGCCGGTCGCTGCACCGACGTAGATGATGTCCGGGTTGTCGATCACCACGTCGACGGCCGCCACGCGACCGCTCATGCCCGCCGGGCCGATGGACCTCGCCCGTAGGCCGCCTAGCTTTGCGGAATCGATCTGGGCCCACGCAGGAAGTGCGCAGACGAGCGACAGGACAAGGGTCGTTACGACAGTGAAGCGGCGCATCATGGCTCTCCGAGGTTTCATTCGCAGGATTGGCGTCAGCTTCTCACCGCGTCCGTGCCCGTTCCACCCAGGCCGCCAGCGAGAAGTCTCATTGAGCGTTGGCGACCGCACAGCTATCGTTGGTCGCCGACATTCGAGTTCCGACTCCGCCCGCGACAGGAGATAGCGTGACGCACACAGTCATCCTCAGTGCAGCGCGCACGCCCACCGGAAGGATGGGGGGATCGCTAGCTTCCGTTGAACCGGCAGCCCTCGGCGGCCTGGCGATTCGCGAAGCGTGTCGACGCGCAGGGCTCAACGACCTCGCGCAGATCGACGAGATCATCATGGGAAACGTTGTTTCTGCGGGTCTTGGACAGAACATTGGTCGCCAGTGCGGCCTTGCCGCCGAGATCCCGGCGAGCGTGGGCGCCCTCACGATCAACAAGGTCTGCGGCGCGAGCCTCAAGGCGGTGGCTCTTGCAGATCAGGCGGTCCGGGCCGGCGACGGGCATCTGTATGTGACCGGCGGTGTGGAGAGCGCCAGCCACGCCCCGCATCTTCTGCGCGGCCGGCAGGCCTCGTTTCGCTACGGCCAGGTCCCGATCGACGACGCGCTCCATGTGGACGGATTGCAGTGTGCGATCGAGGGCTGGCCGATGGGCGACGCAGCGGAGTTCATCGCCGATGAATTCGACATCGATCGTGACGCGATGGATCGCTATGCGCTCGCCAGCCACCTGAAGGCGATCGCGGCGATCGATGACGGTCGGTTCGACGCCGAGATCGTGCCGATTCCCGTCCACACCCGCGGCGGCAACGTGGTCGTCGACCAGGACGAGAGCGTCCGCCGAGACACGTCGATCGAGGCACTCGGCAGGCTCCGACCAGCCTTCGCGGGCACGCGGGTGACCGCCGGCAATGCGCCCGGGCTCAATGACGCGGCCGCGGCGGTGGTTGTGGCGAGCAACGAGTTCGCCAGCCACAACGGACTCCAACCCCTCGGCGTCATTCGTGGTGCAGCGCAGAGCGCTGCCGAGCCTCGCTGGCTGTTCGACGCTCCTGCGCACGCAATACGGCGGCTGGTCGCTAAACTCGGCTGGACCCTGGCCGACGTCGACCTACTCGAGATCAACGAGGCCTTCGCCGCCCAGGCGCTCGCCAACGGCAAGGCATTGGCCGACGAGGGCTGGGACTGGGATCGGGTCAACGTCAACGGCGGCGCCATCGCCCTTGGTCATCCACTGGGCGCGACGGGCGCGCGCCTACTCACGACGCTGCTCTATGCCCTCCGCGACCGAGGACTCCGTCGCGGAATCGCCGCGCTGTGCCTTGGCGGCGGCGAGGCCATCGCGCTCGCCATCGAGGTTGCCGAGTGAGCGCCCGTCGACACACGGACCTCCTCATCATCGGGGCGGGTCCGTTCGGCCTCGGCCTCGCGCGACATGCCAGCAAACTCGGGATTGACCATGCGATCGTCGGTCGGCCGATGGAGTTCTGGCGCAACAATATGCCGCGCGGGATGTTGCTCCGATCTGGTGTGCGCTGGCACCTGGACCCCGCCAACGAACTGACGTTCCGGCAGTACATGCATGAAACATCGGTGGATCGCGCGGACCTTCGGCCGCTCGGGCTCGAGCCCTACCTGGAGTACGCGAAGTGGTTCCAGGACCGGGCCGGTATCGCGCCAATCAATTCGCTGGTGAGCAGCCTGACTCAGGCTGACGATGGTTTCGAGGCGCTACTCGACGACGGTTCCATCGTCCGTGCAGGGCAAGTCGCCCTGGCCATTGGATTCCACCCGTTCGCGCACGTGCCCGGTGAGCTCGGCGACATGCTCCCCGCGGGCCGCTGGTCGCACACACGCGATTTCGTGAGCATGGAACACGTCGCCGGCCGCCGCTACGCCATAGTGGGCGGACGCCAGAGTGCGTTCGAGTGGGCTGCGCTCCTGGCCGACGAGGGCGCCGACGCCATCCATGTGATCCATCGCCATCCGACCCCGAACTTTGAACGCTCCGACTGGAGCTGGGTAGAAGAACTGCTCGGCGCGTCAGAATACGAACCGGGATGGTGGCAGTCGCTGCCCGACGCGGAGCGCGAGCGTATCGGAGGCGCCTTCTGGAGCGAGGGTCGCCTCAAGCTCGAACCCTGGTTGGCGCCTCGCCTCGACCCAGCACGTGTCCACTTGTGGCCCGAGTGCACAATCACCGATGCGCGGGCAGGAGAGGACGCTCTGGCCCTGGAGCTGAGTTGCCCGGCGGCTGAAGTCGAGGTCGATCACGTGATCCTGGCAACCGGATTCCGACCGGACCTTGCCCGCGTTGACTTCCTGGCTCCGGCCTTGCGCGAACAGATCCGGACAGATGGTGGATTCCCGGTGCTGGATGCGCACTTCCAGACCACGGTGCCGCGCCTCTAAGCCACCAGCATGCTGGCCACGCAAGCATTCGGCCCGTTCATGGCATTCACCGTGAGCGTCCGGGCCGGATCGCGAATTCTCGGCGACGCCATCGCAAAGGCGTAGGTCAGAGCCGCAAGGGCCACCAGTTTTGTGGTCACGCGGTCCAGGTGTAAAGTGCCGACGACCCCCACCGAGTGCCAAGGAGCTGACCGTGACCACCTCCCCCCTGCACCACCGACTGGCGCGCGGCACTGCAGCTCTCGCTGCCGCCGTGCTGCTAACGGCAGCGATCCAATCGCCTTCCAGCTCCTGGCGTGACGCCGACGGAAATCCTCTGCCGTTCGCATCGGACGCGGAACTGCAACATTCCTTGTCGAAGCTCGCGTCATCGCCAACGAGAAAGTCGGTGTCGGCACGACAGCTCCGCGACGACTCACGCTGGAAGCCAACGGTGTCACTCTCGCGGCGATCTTCCGTGACGTCGATGAGACCCACTCCCGGGTACGGCTCGCAGACGGCTCCTACTTCCAGAAGCTGCGCGACTACTCGGGCTTCGAGGTCGCCGCATATGAGCTTGCCGGTCTACTCGATCTGCACAACATTCCGCCCGCGGCGCACCGAACGCTGGACCGCCAGGACGGCACGGTGCAGTTCTGGATCGAGGGCACGATGATGGAAGGGGATCGTGTTGAACAGGGGCTCCGGCCGCCGAACGGCCTCGTGTGGTCACGCCAGGTTCAAGAAATGGTCGTGTTCGACGAATTGATCGGCAACGTTGATCGCAATCCCGGCAACATGCTCATCGATGCCGACTGGAACGTCTGGCTTATCGACCACACGCGTGCGTTTCAGCAGGGCGATGAGTTGCGCAACCCGAGCGGCGTGCGGATGGTGCGCCGTGGATTCTGGGATGCGATCCGTGCCCTCGATCGCGGTTCCGCTGAACAGGCGGTAGGCGATGCCGTGGACGCGAACGCGCTCGACAACCTGTTCAAGCGGCGCGACCAGCTCGTGGCGCACTTGCAGGGATTGATCGAGCAGCGTGGCGAAGGGGCCGTGGTCTGGGAGTAGCCGCTAGACGCGCTCTGGCTCAGTGATTGTGGCCAGTATCGTGGAAGTGGCCGTGCTCGGGAGACCAGACTCGACCAGCTGCTCCGTTGTCGTCATCATCGCCGTTGCGAATATCAATCACGACACCTACTACGACGATCGCGATAACGATGAGCAGTAAGGCCGCCAACCCGCGGTTGCGCAGGGTGCTCGCGGTGTCCGGCTTTCCTTCGCAGCACTTCTTGTATTTCTGACCGCTGCCACATGGGCACGAATCATTACGTCCAGTCTTCACGCTCGGTCCTGTTGTCTCGGTGGGCCATTCTCGGAGCAGTATACCGGGTGGAAATCGTCAGGTAACGGTGCCACCTTAGCCGAATGAATGGTCGTCGAGGGCTTCTCCTGAGCGTGCTCGTGGGCACGGTTGCATGCGCTCCTGAGCCGGAACCCTCCCCTTGGCTCCTACCAGTGCCGCCCTCGGTGCCAACCTTCATCTATGCCGACGTGGCGCCCGAGGAACGCGCGAGAAACACGATCCAGCTCAGCGAAGACCTGATCTTCCGGGGTGATGAGCCCGGACATCTTCTGGGACGGGCACCGGCGCGGCTGGCGCCGTTGCCGAACAACGGCGTCGCGGTGCTCGACCCCGCGAACCATCGAGTCCTCCTATTCGGCGAAGACGGTACTCCGAGCGGACGTTTCGGCCGCCAGGGCCAAGGCCCGGGCGAGTTCGAACAACCCGCCGAGATCTTCCTGGCGTCTGGCGGCGATCTCCGGGTCTGGGATGTGGTCGGTCGCCAACTCAGCGCGTGGACGACAAGCGGCGACTTCCTGGCAACTGTCACGCTGCCACGGTGGGGCGCAATGATGTCTCCCGTGGGCGCCGACGACCTGGTCTGGCGCGAGTCTCGGCGAACCCCGACGGGCATCGACACGCTCTTCATGCGCGTCAACATGCTTGGCGAACTCGTCGAGTCCTATGCGGTGCTGCCGTGGCCCGAGCGCACCATCGACCCTCCGCCCGGGGAAATCACGAGCACAGAGTCCAACGCCTGGTGGGTAGGCACCGTTCCCCCTTCATTCGCCACGGACACGCTCGGCAACGTGTACGTGAGTCCGTTCGAGGAGTACCAGATCTTCGCGTACTCACCCGACGGCAGCATGCGGTGGGCGCTACAGGTTGCGCACACTCGTCCACCGATTGCGCGCGTTGAGATCGAGTTTCACATGGCTGTCCACGCGCGCCGATTCCCGCAGCGCACAGAGGGCATGATCGACTGGCCGGAGCGACAGTTCGCACTCGCCGACGTACGCGTTGATGGGCACGGTCATATCTATGTGTTCCCATTCGTGCCGAAGGGCACGCCGTCCGACAGCCCGCGGCCGGTCGACGTGTACTCGTCGGACGGCACACGACTTTTCTCGGGGCATATCACCGGCCGCAACTTCACGACATCGTCAGCCACCTACAATGGCCCGATGTACGAGATCGCGTGGCAACGCGCGGTGGGCGATTTCGTCTACGGCGTTGCTGAGAACGTCGCGGGAGACCACGAGCCAGTCCGGTTCCGGCTCAATGAGCCCTTCTGAGGCGAGCACACGGAGAGACTCAAACTGTGTCCGACATCGTCTATCAACTCGGCCTCGCGCTACGTCGCCTGCGGCGAACTCCCGGCTACAGCGTGACGATGATCGTGAACCTCACGCTGGGCTTCGGAGCATTCGCTGCACTCCTCGCCGTCGTCGACAGCGTCTTGCTCGCACCTCTCCCGTATGCGGAGCCCGAGCAGCTGATGGTGGTACACCACGAACTCCCCGGGATTCCGGCACAGGGGAATCCGGCGTTGTTCGGTGGCTTCCAGGGGCAGGCAACGCACTACGCGGACCGGAGCCAACTGGCCTCCGAAGTTGGTCTCTATACCTCGTTCGATGCGGCTCTCGAATCCTCGGGCGCGGTGGAGCACCTGAGCGCGGCGACCGTGAGTGCGGGCTTCCTCCGCGCTCTGGGCGTGCCCGCAATCCACGGGCGACTCTTCGTCGATGATGAGCCAGCGGCGCAGGGTATCGAGGGCGACGCGATGCTGATGGACACTCGACTCTGGGCGCGCGCCGAGCAGTCGGACGCACGGGTCGTGGGAAGCTCTCGCAAGCTGGACGGCGCCGATGCCGAGATCGTCGGCATCCTCGGCGATCCCGGTCCCTTCCCGCTGCGCCGGCCCGCTCTGTGGACGGCACGGACGGACGCAGAGATCAATACGACCCCACAGCTCCTCGTCGACATGCTCCTTGTACGGGCCCGACCTGGTGTCAGCGCGGACGATCTGGCGACAGAGTTCGATCGCCTGCTGCTCGAGTTGCCCAACCTCATCGATGACGCTTTCGTCCAGCGCGCGGTAACGGAGGGTCGCATGCGCGCCCGGGTGACGCCGCTGGCTGAACACCTCACCGGACCCGTCGCGACCTCGCTTTGGCTCATGCTCGGTGCCGCCGCCCTGGTGCTTGTCGCTGCCGTCGCGAACGCAACCGGTCTGCAGCTCTTGCGCCGCGAGGCGGAGCGCCGCGAAGTGGCTCTCCGTCATGCACTCGGCGCCAAGCAAATGGCGCTACTGCGCCACCACGGTGCGGAACTCATGGTGATCGTCGCCCTGAGCTGGGCGGGCGGAATGTGGCTGGCGCAATACGGCCTGACCTGGCTCCGTAACAGCAACGTGATCGATCTACCGCGCCTTGCCGAGACCGGGATGACAGCGACCACCCTCGTGGCAAGCCTGACCGCCGCAGTCGCCGCGCTGACTTGGCTCACGCTCGTCCGGGTTTCTCGCGCACGCAATCTACTAGCGTCGCTGCGCGGGAGCGGCGGCGCTGTTGGCGCGGAGGGCCGCGTTCGTTTCCGCAACCTGACGGCCTCCGCGCAGATCGCCGTCGCCACGTGCCTTCTCCTCGGCACTGGTCTCACCGTGCGCACCGTCATCGCGCTGCACGCGGTCGACCCCGGGTTCGAGCCAGCCGGGATCCTGGCCTTTCGAGTGCCGTTCCCCGCCAAGGAGATTCAAGCGGCTGGCGGCCTGGGCGTCGCGACTCCAGCGTACGACGCTTTCCGCGAGCGCCTCGAGGCGTTCCCGGGCATCGAGCGCGCAGGCTATGCGCAGTGCGCGCCGTTCATGAGCGGGTGTGGACCGGCGGGACTGACGCTGCGCGCTGCCGACGCTTCCGGTCAGGAAGCCGACGAGAATCTGGTCCTGATCATGCAAGCCTCGCCAGGCTATCTCGAGGCGCTCGGCATTCCGCTCCTTGCCGGTCGCGGCTTTGTTGCAGACGATCACGAGAGCCCGCGCAACGCCGCGATCATCAGTCGTGCGGTCGCCGAAGCCATGTGGCCGAACGATCCCTCGCCCTTGGGGAGGGAGATCCTCACACCTGACCTCCCGCATTTCACCCCTCTCACGGTGATCGGTGTGGTTGGTGAGGCCCGTCATACGAGCCTGCGAGCTGAAGGCGAACCGACTGTCTACCTCCCGGTAGTGCTGGCCGAACAGACCTACGAGCTCGACTCTGTGAGCTTCGTGACCCGGACCACGGCGCCAACAATGAGCCTGGTCGACGACATACGCGCGATTCTCACCGATCTACGGCCCGACGTGCCCATGACCGGAGCCACCTCTCTCGAAGGGCTGATCGACACGGCGACCGCCCCCCTGCGGCTGGTCATCGGGCTTCTCGGGGCCGCGGCGATCGCGGTGGCGGTGCTCGCGGCCACCGGGGTGTACTCGGTGATCGCCTACTCGGTCTCGCTGCGCCGACGTGAGTTCGGCGTGCGTCTCGCGCTCGGTGCCGACCCACCCCGTCTGCGACGCCTCGTGGCGCACCAGGCCTGGCTGCTCACGTTGGTCGGCATGTCGGCCGGACTGCTGATCACGCTGGCTGCCGGTCGCTTCCTCGAGTCGATCGTCTTCGGCGTGCAGCCGTCCGATCCGGTCACCTATGCGCTCGTTGCCGCGGGGTTGGGCGGCATCACCTGGTTCGCCGGATCGATCCCCGCCCGACGGGCGGCCCGAACGGATCCCGCGGTGGTCCTCCGCGGCGAGTAGCCCGCGCTGCCCGCACTCTTTTTGAGCGCCGACGAAACCTCGTTGCGTCTTCTCGCGTCTATGTCCATAGACATATATGCAAGTTGACCACTACCTCGACGAACGGTGACCCGAATCTTGAAGCCAACGAAGCGCGACCCGGGAGATCACCTGCCCCTGCTGGCACGGGATTTCTACATTCTCTTCTTTCTTGCGCAGCGCGAACGCCATGGCTACGGGCTGGTGAAAGACATCACCTCTCACAGCAACGGGGCAGTGAGACTCGATCCCGCGAATCTCTACCGCGGAATCAACAAACTCTCCGCCTCAGGCCTCGTCGAGGACGGGCCCCGCCGGAGCGATAGCGCCGGCGGCCGTGAGCGACGCTACTACCGGATCACCCAGCTCGGGCGCGACGTCGTATCTGCCGAAGCCGCTCGACTGCGGAACCTGGCGAAGGCCGCCGAAGCTGCCAACCTGATCGCCGAGCGCGACAACCTGTCGTGAGAGATATCCCGCTGCGCCGCCTCCTCGGCTCCACCTACCGCGGAATGCTCCGGCTCCTGCCGCGAGCACTGCGGCGCAGCCGCGAACACGAAATGGTCGAACTGTTCGACGAACTGTATGCGGATGCGCATCGCCGAGCCGGACTGCCAGCCGCACTCGCCGCGTTCGGCCACGCAGCCACCGGCCTCGTCCGCGCAGCAGCCGCGGAGCACTGGCACGGCGCTCACAGCATTCCCCCACGATTCGAGGCAGCAAGCATGTTTGGTTCTTTGCTCAATGATTTTCGCCAGGCGGCCCGCGGTCTGCGTCGGACCCCGGCCTTCAGCGCGATCTCGGTTCTTACCCTCGCGCTCGGCATCGGATCCACGACGGCGATCTTCAGCCTGGTCTACGGAGTCGTCATCCAAGGGCTGCCCTACGACGAGGCCGATCGCCTCGTGTATCTCGATCACAAGGCACCGCCGCTCGGCTTCGAAGCGGGCCTGGGATCAGCGCCCGGGTTATTTCTCCACTACACGAATCACGCCCAGCTCATCGAAAGCGTCAGCTACTGGGAGAATTTCTCGGTGACAGTGACCGGCGCTGACATGGATCCGGAGCGGGTCCCTGCCGTGGCGACCACATCAACGCTCTTCGAAGCGCTGCGGCTCCGCCCGTTGCATGGCCGGCTGTTCACAGCCGCCGATGATCTTCCCGACGAACCTCGAGGCGTCATTCTCAGCCACCGTTACTGGATTAGGCGCTTCGCAGCGGACGCGACGGTGATCGGCAGTGATCTCATCATCGGCGGCAATCCCTACCCCGTGGTCGGGGTGCTTCCGGCCGATTTTCGTTTCGGCACGGCAGAGCTCTTTCTCGACAGCAATCGCACCTACGCCGACAACTTCAGCGGGTTCAACGGCGGGTCGATCGCCCGGCTGCGCCCAGGGGTCACCCTCGACGCGCTGCGCGAGGACCTGGACGCGCGCCTCCACGAGATCGATCGCACCTATCCGGATCCGGCGATCAAGGGGTTCGTCACGGACGGCGGCGTGAGGTCGAATCCGATGGCCATGAAGGACTGGCTGATCGGGCCGGTGGGCCAGGTTCTGTGGATCTTGCTGGGCACCGTTGGCCTCGTGCTCCTGATCGCTTGCGCCAACGTCGCAAACCTCTTCCTCGTCCGCTCGGACTCTCGACAACGCGAGGTCGCGGTACGGCATGCGCTCGGAGCAAGTCGGCTTCAGGTCTTGAGGGGGTTCCTCGCGGAAAGCTCTCTGCTGGGCCTCTCCGGCTGCATCCTCGGCCTCGCGATCGCGCAGGGAGGCGTGGTGATGCTGCTCGAGCGCATCCCGTTCGAGCTTCCCCGAGCTTCCGAAGTTGGTCTGAGTCTCCCGGTGCTCGGGTTTGCGGCATCGGTCTCTCTTCTGGCCAGCCTTGTCTTCGGCTGTTTGCCCGCGCTCCGCGGTCGCGGGGCTCTCGTCGATTCGCTGCGAGACGGAAGCCGGACCAGCACCATCAGCAAGGCCCGTGTGCGCACACGCCAGAGCCTGGTGGTGGCGCAGATCGGACTGTCGCTGGTGCTGCTGTCCGGCGCGGGTTTGATGACCCGGAGCGCCGAACTGGCGGCAGTAGACCCGGGCTTCGACAAGACCGACGTCCTCACATTCCAGATCGCGCTGCCCAGCTCGCAGTACCCGGAGAGCGCCGACGTCACCTCTTTCCATGACGTGGCTCTCGCTCGCCTGGCGACTCTCCCCGGCGTGATCTCCGCGGGTGCAACACGAGACCTGCCTCTACGCGGGCGCGGCGGCGGCGATGCGCTATTCAGAGAAGACGATCCGCCTGCTGAGGGAGAAATCCCCCCCGGTAGTGTGGGTTACCCGCGTGACGCCAGAGTTCTTCTCGACGATGCGCATCCCGCTAATTCGAGGGCGCACGATCTCACAGGACGACCAGGACGAAGAGCGAACCGTCGTCGTACTCGACCAAACCGCGGTCGATGTCTTTTTCGACGGCGAAGACCCGGTTGGCGAACGCGTGAAGATCGGGCTCGACCCGTCCAGAGAGTGGACCGAGGTCGTCGGGGTGGTCGGAAGGACCGTCCGCGAAACGCTCTCAGAGGCTCCGACCCCGATGGCCTATGTGTCCACAACGGGAGACAGCTTCAACAGCGCGCGATTGATGTCGTATGCCATCCGCGTCGATGGACCGCCCCTCGCCATAGCCGACGCGGTGCGGTCCACCCTGAGGTCCATGGACGCAAACCTGCCGGTCGTCCAGATGCGCCCGCTGGAGGCCATCGTTGCGGAGGCCGAGGCGCCGATGGCGTTCACCATGATGATGCTCGGGATCGCCGCCGGCGTTGCCGTGCTGCTCGGCGGCATCGGTGTCTATGGCGTGATCAGCTACATCGTGGGCCATCGGACAACCGAGATCGGTATCCGTATGGCGCTAGGCGCTGGCGGTGGCGACGTGCGTCGCATGCTGCTCGGGCAGGGGGCATTCGTCGCCTGCCTCGGTCTCGGAGCCGGACTCGGGGCAACGCTCTTGTTGGCACGGCTGGTCGAATCGCAACTGTACGGCGTCGACCCACTCGATCCGCTCACACACGCACTCACGAGTGTGTTGCTCTTCAGCACCGTCCTGTTCGCTACATGGGTACCCGCCTGGCGTGCATCGCGCATCGATCCGAACGTAGCGTTGCGCGGCGACTGAGAGTCCGACGCGCACGGCAGGTCCCTGCTACGGTGCCGACATGGCACGCAACAGGAACCGGCCGCGGGCCGGAGAACAGCACGAAGTCACGATCAGGGACCTGGCCTATGGCGGCAAAGGTGTTGCGCGCCTGGGCTCGGAAGAGGCGCCGGGCATGACGGTCTTCGTGGGCAGCACGGCGCCGGGCGACGAGGTCCGGATAACGCTCGATCGGGTGAAACGGCGTCATGCCGAGGCCCATGTCTCCGAGCTCATCACGGCTGGTCCGGACCGGATCGAACCGTCGTGCACCCACTACTCAGAAGGGTGCGGCGGCTGCTCCTGGCAGCACCTTGGCTACGACACTCAACTCAGCGCCAAGGAGAAGGTGGTTCGGGAGAGCCTTGAACGCATCGGCGAGTTCGCTGACGTCGCCGTCTCGCCCATCGTCGCTGCCGATGAGCCGTGGTTCTACCGCAACAAGATGGAATTCAGCTTCCACGCCCGTGACGGACTGGGGCTTCACGCCGGTGGCGACTGGCGGCGAGTGATCCCGATCACGGAATGCCGCCTCGAATCTGAACTCGCCATGCGGATCATTGAATACGCGCGCAATTTCGCGCAACGCGAGGGCCTTGCCGGATGGGATCCCGCGACGAACCAGGGGTTTCTGCGCGAGATCATGATCAGGCATGGCCGCGCGACAGGTCAGACGATGGTTGGCCTGATTACCGAGCGAGGCGCGTTCGCTGGAGCCCCCGAATTCGCGGCTGGTGTGGCAGCGCTCGATGACTCGATCGTGTCGGTCGTGCGTGGCATCCGCGGCGCTTTCGAAGAGGGCTCCCCCATCGACCGTATCGAAACGCTGTACGGCAGCGCCTCGATCGTCGAGGAAGTCGCCGGCCTACGCTTCAACATCGGACTGCAGACATTCTTCCAGACCAGCACAGCCCAGGCTGAACGCATGCTGGCCATCGTCCGCGAGGAAGTCCAGGGCGTCGGCTCAGGCAACATCGAGCGGATCCTGGATGTGTTCTGCGGCGTCGGATTCTTCACCCTCGGACTTGCCGATCTGGCGAGCGAAGCCATCGGCGTCGAAATCGTCGAGCCCTCGATCATTGCTGCGCGCGAAAATGCATCGACCAACGGCATCGACAACACTTCTACGCCGGCGATGCTCGCCGCACGCTGCCCGTCGTGCTCGAGCGCCATGGCACCCCGGATGTCGCGGTCATCGATCCGCCGAGAAGCGGTGCCGGCGGCAAGGTCATGCGGCGCCTCGCTCGCTCTGCCCCGCAGCGACTCGTGTATGTCTCGTGCAACCCGACGACGCTAGCCCGGGACCTCAAAGAGATGCACCCGTTTGGCTACCGCCTCGTCGCGGTCCGGCCGATCGATCTCTTCCCGCAGACCTACCACGTAGAAACAATCGTCACGATGGATCGACTGGCCGAACCGGAGCCAGACCTGCTGCGCCGGTCGAACTAGGCGTCCACGAAGTCGTCAACCCGACGTAGATACGCTTCAGTTTCAGCATCGTCGAGAAAACTCGCGGTGAAGCCGTAGCGGACGAGCTGCACGACGTCGTCCTGCGACAGATCCAGGCCTCGGGCGGTCGCCAGAAAGTTGTCGTTCATGTAGCCGCCGAAGTACGCCGGGTCGTCCGAGTTCACGGTCACGCACACTCCGGCATCGAGGAGTCGCTTGATGTTGTGATCGGCCATCGTGTCGAAGACCCGCAGCTTCACGTTCGACAGCGGACAGACTGTGAGCAGCACCTGTTCCTCGCGCAGTCGCCTCACCAGGTCTGGATCCTCCTCGCAGCGCACGCCGTGGTCGATCCTTGCAGCGCCGAGAAGATCGAGTGCCTCGTAGATGTATTCGGGCGGCCCCTCTTCGCCAGCGTGCGCCATGGGCACGAAGCCGGCCTCACGCGCGCGATCGAACACCTCGCGGAACTTGGATGGCGGATTGCCAACCTCGGATGAATCGAGCCCTACTCCGAGGATTCGATCGCGGTGCGGCAATGCCTGTTCAAGAGTCGTCATCGCTGACTCTGCGCTCAGGTGGCGCAGGAAGCACATGATCAGGCGACTCGTAATCCCCAGGTCGCGACGACCGTCCGCCAGCGCGCGCCAAATTCCGTCGAGGGCAGTCTCGAAGGCGATGCCGCGATCGGTGTGCGTCTGTGGATCGAAGAAGATCTCCACATGCACAACGTTGTCCGCTGCGACCCGGCGTAAGTACGCCATGGTGAGATCGTAGAAATCCTGCTCATGCAGGAGACAGGCTGCGCCCTCGTAGTAGATGTCGAGAAAGGACTGTAGATCGTCGAATTCATAGGCGGCGCGCAATTCGTCGACGCTGGTGAACCGGAGTTCGATCCCGTTGCGGGCGGCGATTTCGAACATCAACTCGGGCTCGAGCGTGCCCTCGATATGCAGGTGCAGCTCGGCCTTCGAAATGTCCTTGATCAACTCTTCGATCGTCATCGGTCCTCGCTAGTCGCTTCCGGGTCCGGATCTCCAGAACGGTCCGATCATTCTAGTGACCCGCGAGCTCCCGCGAGTGCGAGGGTTTCATTCGCGCCAGATCGCCATCCGAGGGCTCATCTGAACGGCGCGACGGGTTGGTACGTAGGTAGCCAGCAGCACGAAGCTGCTGATCAGGGTAGGCACACCGAGCCCTGCTGTGAGGAGCACCGCCAGATCCAACGCCATGAACCTCGATACGGCGAACGTGCCGACCCCGGCCACCGCTGACGCCATCCCGAGGCCAACAGCGAGCTGGCGACCGCCGCCGCGCAGAAAGAGTTGAACGATGCGGGCGTTGCTTGCGCCAAGCGCTCGCCGGATCCCGATTTCCTGGGTGCGCTGGGTAACGGATCGAGCAGTCAGTCCGTAGATGCCGCCGATCGCCAGAAGCAGCGCGAACCCGAAGCACCCCACGAGAGCCTTGCTCGCCGCGCTCGACATGCCCTGCATCTGTCCGAGCATCTCGTCGAAGTCCATGATGCGCTGAGCCTCGACGGTTGGCCCAACTTCAGCCAACGCGTCGTAGAACGCCGCGATCGCCGGACGCGAATCACCGCGGTGACGGAACGTGATTCCCGCGAAGCTGGGACCCAACTGTCGCATGGGCACGTAGAGCGTATCGGTGCGCCGATTGCGACTCAGAGGATTCCCCTCCATCACGTCGCTCACAACACCGACCACGGTTCGCCACGGTTCGCCGTTGGAACCTGCGTCCTCAACCGAGCCTACCCGTACACGTTTGCCCAGTGGGCTCGCGTCAGGCCAGAGATCCCGCGCCAACGTCTCACTGACGATGGCCGTGGGCGCGCCGCCAAGTCCGTCCCGTGCATCGAACCGCCGGCCGGAGAGCACCTGCAGACCGATGACGTCGAGATCTCCCATGTGGGTGCGCACGTAGGCGTCGGGCTGTGCCCCTGCGTCTTCGTACTGGACGCCGTCGATACTGAGGCGCTGGTCCCCTCCGCCGATCTGAGCACGCACCATCACGTTGTCCACGGCACCGTCGCCCGCCATCGAGGCAACGAGACGATCCAGCACCGCCAGTCGCATCTCCGGCGTCGAGTGTGTGTCGCGATCGATACTCACCGAGCCGATGAGCACGTTCTCGGTCGATACGCCCAGATCGATGTTCCCAGCGCGCTGGGCGATGTAGCCGGTCAGACCGCCGAGGAAGAGCAATACCGAGATCGCAGCGATCTGCACCACAACAAGCGTCCGCGAAAGGCGATCGGTGGCCAGGTTGCCGCCTTGCGGACCTTCGCGGAGCGCTGCGTTGGTATCGGCGCGAACAACCCGCCATGCCGGGAGTCCGCCGACGATCAGCATGGTCAGGCCGGCCAGAGCGCAACCGGCGAGCACCGTGCGCGCATCCATTCCCCAGCGCCACCAGTACGCGAGTCCCTCCGGCACCGCCGCGCGAGCACGCGCATCGAAGATCGCCAACGCCTGCGAAGCGATCAGGGTCGCCGACGTGGCCGCCACCAGTGTCAGAACAACTCCCTCACCCATCATTTGCCTCACGAGGCGACTCCGGGGCGCGCCGATGGCCACGCGGATGCTGATCTCTCGGCTCCGTTCGAGAGCACGCGCGAGCAGCATGTTGCCGGCATTCACGCAGGCGAGCAGGAGAATGAAGCCGGACGCGAGGTGCATCAGCACATAGACGAGCGGCGCTTCGTCGCCCATCTGCGTCATCTGGAAAGTGCGCGTCGTCGCCGACTGGGGGGCGTCGGCCAGCACGTCCGCGCCGATGAGCGTGGAACGATAGCGCTGAATGAGTTCGTGCATCTCGATGTTCGCGCGCTCCGCGGTGACCTCTGGTCGCAGCAGGGCGTACGCGTTGACAAACGTCTGTGGTCCCGCGACCGGACTCAGTGTTTCGTCACTCGCGGCAAACCACAGATGCCCGAACACCGGGAAGCCAAAGGCTTCAGGCATTACCCCTACGACCTGCGTCCGTGTCCCGTTCACCTCGATAAACGTGTCCACCACATCCGGATCGGCACCGAACGCGGTGTTCCAGACTCGGTGGCTCAGCACGACGACCGGCGCTGCCCCGGGCTCCGCGTCGGCCGGAACGAGGCGCCTGCCGAGCAGCGGCGAGGCCTTGGCAACATCGAACATGTTCGGGTCGGCGTACGTTCCGAAGCTGGATCGCGGCTCGTCTCCGCCGCGCAGGAGCACCGGAAGCGTGATGTAGCCGCCCACATATTCGAAACTCTGCGCATTGCGCTTGATGAAATCGTAGACGTCGCCGTCCGGGATGCCGGACCTGCCGTCCTGCACCACCATGATGCGCGTCGCCGCGTCACCATCGGGCAGCGGCAAGGGCTTGTGCAGCACCGTGTACATGAACGAATAGGTAAAGATCGACACGCTCAGCCCACCGGTGAGGATGATCGCCGTCATCAGGGCGAACGCAGGGCGGCGGCGCAGCAGTCTCAGCGAGTAACGCAGATCAAGCGCCCCCTGGCCGACAGCGCGGAGCACAGCGGTACCGTGACCGATATCCGACGCACCCCCGAGCTCACACGCACTGACCTTGCGGAGTTCGCGGACGCGCGCGGGCCGCATCGTCATGAAGAGCTGTCGCCGAAGCCACTTGCCGGCCCGCTTCGAATCGTCGACGCACCGCGACTGATATCCCTCATCAAGGTCGCGACACAGAGCCGAGTGGACCGGCCCGGGAAGGCAGCTGGCCAAGACCCGGTTGAGCCATCGGGCGACAATCGGCCATTGCACGCTCATCGTCGACCGCCGGGCGCGCTAACGCCTTCCCACATGGAATCGATCATCTGACGGGCGCGCTCGAGCGCGCTCCAGCCTGCGTCGGTAAGAGCGTAGAACCGGCGCGGACGACCGGTGGCCTCGGCACGCGACTCCGGCGTGGAACTCACCAGGCCTTTGTTCTCGAGACGCGACAACGTCACGTACACGGACGCAATCGCGACGTCGCGCCCCGTCGTCTGCAGGATCTCCTCGTGCACGGGCACGCTGTATGCGTCATCACCCACGCGGGCCAGCGCAAGCATCACCACCTGCTCGAACTCACCGGGATAGTTCGACTTACCCATGGTCTTCTCGCTACGTTCAGGGAATCAATCTAAACAATGTCAGGATTGACCAATCCTCTGGGTTAATCCCGACATTGTCAAGAACGTTCTGAACACGAGAAGAGTTGCACTGCCCTCAGGTTTTGCGTGCCCGCCAGTTGATGCCGACCGTGCCGAAACTCGCGGCACTCGACTCCTGCGGCGCTCCGTCGAACACCTCTTTGCGCCAGGTGATCTCGAAACCCGCGAAACCAGCAGCGGTGACCACCGCTTCGAGCTCTGCATCCAGCAGAGCTCCGGCGATTCAACCAGTCCACAAATCGATGCGTTGTTTCGCCGAATCGGAGACGGGTTTCTGCACGAGAATGTCGGCAATCTGCAGCCGGCCTCCCGGACGGAGAACGCGGTCGAACTCGCGCAGCACGGCAGGCTTGTCTGGCGCCAGGTTCAGCACTCCATTCGAAATCACCACGTCGGCCCAGCCGTCATCCACGGGCAGCGATTCCATGTAGCCCTCGCGAAACTCGACGTTGTCGAAGTCGGCCTCGGCCGCGGCGCGACGTGCTCGGTCGAGCATCGCCGGGGTCATGTCCACGCCGATCGCCTTCCCCGCCGGGCCTGCCATCTTCGCCGCCACCAGCGTGTCGATCCCGCCGCCCGACCCGACGTCCACAACGTTCTCGCCGGACGCGATCTCGCCAAGACTGAATGGATTGCCGGTGCCCGCAAACGACTCGATCGCCGTTTCCGGAATGCCAGCGAGCCATTCATCGCGGTACTCGACGATCTGCGTGAGCGTACGACCCGTATGGAAGTGGAACCCGTGATCGGGCTCACTCGCGACCAGGTCGTACTCATCGCGCACGGCAGCGCGAAGCGTGTCCAGGTCGACGCCAATGACGCCGAGTTCATCCTGATGATCCGTCATGGTCGCTCCGATGCTGTTCTCGAGATGGCTTGGGCAGGCAGCCGCGCGTCGCGGCTCGAACCTCGTCGTCAAGAGAAAGTACCGGAAACTCCGCGCGGAAGGCTCATCCGCGGGCGAGTTGCTCTTTTGAGTTGACGCACATGTTGACAGACTACATGGGCTTCATCTACCGTGAGGCGAACTTCCTGTAGAGAGGCCACATGAACGACGTCAAGTCAGATGTGCCCTACGGCACGCTCGATCTGCTCGTCCTGAAAACGCTCCATACGGCAGGGCCGATGCACGGCTTCGGGATCGCCCGGCGCATCGAAGGCATGTCTGAGGCAAACCTCGAACTGAACCAGGGATCGATCTATCCGGCCCTCCTCCGCCTCCAACAACGCGGTTGGATCGAATCTGACTGGGGAACGTCAGAAAACAACCGCCGCGCGAAGTTCTATCGACTCACGCGGAACGGCACGAAGCAGCTTCGCGTCGAAGTCGAGAACTGGGAGCGAACGATGAGCCTCGTCCAGCGAGTCCTGGGAGCGACAAAGTGATCCGCATGATCTGGGCCCGCGTATCGTCGTACGCCAGCCGACGACGGGCGGAGCACGAACTGCGCGAGGAGATCCAGAACCATCTCGCCATGGCGACCGAGCACCACATGCGACGCGGTCTGTCGCGACGTGAGGCGGAACTCGCCGCGCGGCGCGACTTCGGGTCAGTGGATGCCACGCGCGAGCGCTACAACGATCAACTGGGTCTTCCCAGCCTGGACGCGGTCCTCGCCGATTTCCGCATCGCCAGGCGCCAGCTGGCAAAGACACCGGGCTTCACGGCGACCGTATGCGTCCTGCTGGCGCTGGGTATCGGCGCTTCCACGACGGTCTATTCAATCGTGGACGCGGTACTTCTCGCCCCACTACCCGGCGCCGAGCCCGAGGCCCGGGTGTGGATCGACGAGACGGTGGACGGTCGACAGATGGGAGGCGACCCGGCGCGGCTGCGCGACATGCAGGGACGCCTCGAGGCACTCTCAGCCATTGCCGGGTTCTATGGGGAGGACGCCATCCTCGTGGACGAAGACACCCCGCGCCGGGTGCCGGTGCTGCGCACCTTCGGCGACTACTTCAGCGTGGTCGGGCTGTTCCCGTCGCGTGGACGCGTATTCACGCCGGATGAGATTCGCGGCACGGGAGACCCGGTCGTCATCATCAGTGAGGGCTTCGCGGCCCGCCGATTTGACGCCGCCGATGACCCGATTGGTCAATCGGTTCGCCTTGCCGGCCAGGACCTGACGGTAGTCGGCATCATGCCGCGCGAGCTCTTTCCGCGAGACGTCGAGCTCTTCATCCCCGCCGACCCGGGATTCCAGGAAATGCAGCGCGGCGGCCGGTTCCTCGCTATCGCCGGGCGGCTGGCTTCGGGCCGCACGATCGATCAGGCGCAAGAAGAAATGGACGCCCTGATGGGAGCGCTCCAGCAGGAGTACCCGGACACCGATGCCGGCGTCGGAGCGAACCTACGGCCCCTGCACGACGCCGTGGTCGGGGAAGCGCGCACGCCGGTGCTAGCGCTGTTCGGTACGACGGTTGCGGTGCTCCTCCTCACAACGCTGAACCTCGCGGGGCTCATGCTGGCGCGCGGGCTGGCCCGACGCAGCGAGATCGCCGTGCGGGTTGCGCTCGGAGCCTCGGCGGGTCGCGTGGTGCGGTTGTTCCTGATCGAATCGGCACTCGTTGCGCTGACTGGAGCCACCGCTGGGATCGCCGTGGCGGGGCTCGCCGTCGACGCGCTGGGTCGCTTCGTCGAGACCACGACCAATCTTGCGGGGCCCATCGCCATCCAGTGGCATGTGGCGCTCGTCGGCGTGGCGCTCGCAGCGCTGGCCGGTTTGGTGCTCGGTGGGGTGCCCGCGTGGCAGGCCACGCGCAGGGACGCGGCCCCGGCCCTCCGCGAAGGGCGCGTCGCCGGGGGAATGGGCAATCCGCGGCTACGCCGCTTCCTCGTGGGCGGCCAGGTAGCCCTCTCGGTTGTGCCGCTCATCGCGGCAGCACTGCTCACGCGCGAAATGACGACTCACCTCAGCAAGCCGCTCGGCTTCGAGCCCGCCGGCGTGCTGACCGTGAAGACTCAGTTTTCCTGGAGTTCGCCCGGCGGCGAGGTGAAGCAGTTCATAGACGATGCGCTCGAGCGGATCGCCGCCGTCCCAGGGGTTCGGGCTGTCGGGATGGCAGACCGCCTGCCCCTCGAGGGAGCCTCGCAGTCGACCACTATCCTGATCCGCGGCCGCGAGATGACGTCACAACTCGGCGAGACGCGGGTCGCGAGGCGTTCGGTAAGCGCCGACTATCTGCAGGCAATCGGCGTGCCTCTGATCTCCGGAGAGGGCCTCGACCCCGCCGGCGTTTCCGACGCCGCGGACTATGGGGGCGGTGTGGTCGTGAACCAGGCATTCGCCGCGACGTTCTTCGGTGCTACGAGCCCGATCGGCGCAGAGATGAGCTTCTTCGGCGGGGCTGGTGGCCGAGACCGGGCGCCACACTGGCGGCGTATTGTAGGCGTGGTTGGCGACGTGCGCCGCGAGGTGACCGAGGACCGGGCTCCCCCCGAAGCATTCAGCCTGTACGCGGAGAGCGGCTGGCCGTTGCTGAGCTTCGCCGTCGCCGCGGAGGGCGCCGATCCGGGTTCCCTCGCAAGCGCCGTGCGCGAGGCCATCGCGGAGATCGCCCCGAGCCAGGTGATCGACAGTATCGAGCCAATGACGGCCCGCATCGGTGGCGCCGGGTTCAGCCACCGACGCAACGCCGGTGTCATGTACGGCTTCGCGGCGCTCGCATTGGTCCTCGTGATGGTGGGGCTATACGGCCTGATCGCCACGGAGGTCGCGGCGCGGATTCCGGAGATGGGTGTGCGTGCAGCCCTTGGCGCGGGCACTCGGCACATCGTCTCCGAGTGCGCGCGCCACACGCTCGTCACAACCGCGATCGGCGCAGTGATCGGAGCCGTAACGGGCATCGCGCTGGCGTCGGCCCTCGGTGGCTTCCTCACGGCAGTCGAACCGGCCGATCCACTGGCGATCGTTGCCGCGCTTGCGGGCATGGCGCTCGCGGCCGGGGCGGCCGCCTTGCCTGGTATGGTTCGGGCGGCGCGAGTTGATCCGGCTCGGGCGCTACGACACGACTAGCTCTACCCGAGAGCCTCGATCTTGTCCTCGAGCGCCTGCCAGTCCGCCATCGCCTTCTCCAGCGTTGTCTCGACGTGCTTCAGATCGGTCTGCAGCGCGACGACATCATCGTGCGAGGTGCGCTCGTAGTAGGTGGGATCGGCGAACACCTCGTTGATCTCGGCGATGCGCTTCTCCGCAGCATCGATCGCTTTCACTAGCTTGTCTCGTTGGGCGCTGAGTTCCCGCCGACGCGCCTGGATCGCCGGTGTCTCCGCCGCACGCTTCGCTTCGCGTTCCGCGGCTCGGCTCTTGCGCTCAGCACGTTTGTCGCGCTTCTCCCGCTTGGCTTTGAGAACCACGCTATCGGCGTCGAGATGGTCGTCGCCGCAGTAGTGGACGTATTCGTCATACGTGCCGACGTAGTCGAGAATCTCGGTGGGCTTTACCTCGAGGATTCGCGTGGCGAGCTTCGAAACAAACCAGCGATCGTGCGAGACGAAGATCAGCGTTCCGGGGTAGTCGCGCAGACCGGCCACCAGCGCCTCGATGGCCTCCAGGTCCAGATGGTTGGTGGGCTCATCGAGCACGAGGACATTCGGCTTCGTGATAGCGAGCTGACAGAACACCAGGCGCGCGGCCTCGCCACCGGAGAGCGCGCCGAGGCGTTTCTCCGCCTCATCCCCGGAGAACAGCACCATCCCCAGGTGGTTGCGCACGAACCCACGGGTCTCGCCCGCCGCGACATCGGCCACAGCTGCCTCGACTGTCTGCTCCTCGGGCACCAGCGCAGCCCGATAGTCCTGCGCGAAGTACCCCGGCTGCGCCTCGTATCCCCACTCCACCTCGCCGACATCAGCCTCGAGCTGGCCCATGGCGATCTTCAGCAACGTCGACTTGCCGATGCCGTTCGGGCCCATGATCGCGAGACGGTCGCCGCGGCGCACCTGTAGGTCGACGCCATGCAGAACCTCGTTGTCATCGAAGGCCTTCGTCACGCCCTCGATCGTGAGCACCTCGCGCCCGCTCGGTCGCACCTGGTCGAAACGGAACTTCGGATAGCGCCGCGAGCTCTCAGGAAGCGCTTCCAGCGAGTCCGCCTTCTTCTCGATCAGCCTCAATTTGCTCTGCGCCTGGCGCGCCTTGCTGGCCTTGGCGCGGAATCGATCGACGAATTGCTGGTGATGCGCGATCTCCTTCTGGCGCTTGCCGATTTCCTTCTCTCGTCGCTCGCGCTCGGCCTGCTTGCCCTCCACAAACTCCGTGTAGGTGCCGACGTAGCCGATCACCGTGGCGTAGTCGACGTCCAGAATCTGCGTGCAGACGTTGTCCAGGAAGCGATGGTCATGCGAGATCACCACAGCCGTGCCCGCGTAGTTCTGCAGGAACTTCTCGAGCCAACGGATCGACAGGATGTCGAGGTGGTTGGTCGGCTCGTCGAGCAGCAGTACGTCTGGCTGACCCGCGAGAACCTGAGCAAGCAGCACCCGGAACTTGAACCCGCCCGACAGCGTGGAGAGCGACTGGCGATGGGTTTCCGTGGGAAGCCCCAGACCCTCGAGAATTTCACCGGCTCGCGCTTCGGCGGCATAGCCGTCGTGCCGCACTACGATGTCCTCGAGCTCCGCGTATTTGTCGGCGTCGAACTCCGACTCCGCGTTCTCCAGAAGCTGATCCTTGCCCACCATCGCTTCCCACAGCTCGCGGTTGCCCATCATCACGACTTCAAGGATCAGCTCACGGTCGTACTGAAACTGGTTCTGGCGGAGGACGCCGAGCTTGAGACGCTTCGGCACGGAAACGGTTCCAGACGATGCATGTTCGTCCCCGGCCAGGATGTTCAGCAGTGTCGTCTTGCCAGAGCCGTTGGCGCCGACGAGGCCGTACCTGTGGCCAGGGTCGAGCTTGAAGGTCACATCGGAAAAGAGCGTCTGCGCGCCGAAGGACTTGGACAGACTTGAGACGTTGCTCATCGGTCGATGGAGTCGTGCGGTGGTCGGAGGTGTCCCGATTGTGGCACCCGACGGCGATCCGCACATTCCAGCGTGGCGACCTCCGAACCCGAGCGCCGGGATCTTTGCGCCAGCCGCGTCTCCGGACTAGGGTTGCGGCGTTCTCATGGAGGAGCAAATCGAATGAACCGCCACACGTTCCGCAACTGCTGCGCCACTTCGCCCAACGCTGCCGGCCTTCTGGTCTTGCTGGCCGTGACGTCCGCCTGCGCGGTCAGTGAACCTGCCGAGGAGAGCGCACTGCCGACAAGGCCCAACATCGTTTATCTGTACGCCGACGACCTCGGCTATGCCGAAGTGGGCGCGTACGGGCAGGAGATCATTCGGACGCCGAATATCGATCGGCTCGCGGCCGAGGGGATGCGGTTCACCGCGCACTATTCGGGCAGCGCCGTTTGCGCGCCGTCTCGCGCCACCTTGCTCACGGGCAAGCATTCCGGCCACGCCTACATCCGCGACAACAAGGAGTTGGGTGGCTGGGGCCCTGACGAGCCCGAGGGCCAATGGCCACTGGCCGCCGAAGAGGTAACGCTGGCGGAACTGCTGAAGGCGGAGGGCTACGCGACGGCCGCGATCGGCAAGTGGGGACTTGGCGGGCCCGACGACCACGGTCACCCCAATGCACAGGGATTCGACCTGTTCTACGGCTATCTGTGCCAGCGCGTGGCCCACAACTACTACCCGACTCATCTCTGGCGCAATCGCGACAAGGACATGCTGCCCGGCAACGAGTGGTTCTCTGCGCACCAACGGGTCGACGCGCCACCTGCGAACGCCGAGGGTTGGGGCGAATACGCGAGTGAGACATACGCCCCCGATCGGATGGTCGACGAGGCGCTCAAGTTCATACGCGACAGCGCGGATAGCCCGTTCTTCCTCTACTTCCCAACGGTCGTGCCCCACGTGGCCATCCAGGTGCCGGAGGACTCGCTCGCCGACTACGCCGGCACTCTCGACGATGCGCCCTACCTGGGTGAGCGTGGCTGCCTTCCCCACCCCGAACCACGCGCCGGCTACGCGGCGATGGTCACCCGGATGGACCGCGACATCGGCGAGATCCTCGACCTGCTCGATGAACTCGGCCTCGCCGAGAACACCGTGGTGATGTTCAGCAGCGACAACGGGCCGACGTTCAACGGCGGTACCGACTCGACCTTCTTCGGCAGCGCGGCCGGCATGCGCGGTCTGAAGACCGAGCTCTACGAAGGCGGCATCAAGGCTCCGATGATTGCCAGATGGCCCGGCCGCATCCCTGCGAATGCGACCAGCGATCATCTCTCGGCCCAGTGGGACGTCTTGCCGACTGTTCTTGACCTCGTTGACGCACCCGGAGTGGCGAGCGACGGGCTCAGCTTCGCACCGACGCTACTCGCGTCCGGACGGCAGGAACTGCACGAGGCGATGTACTGGGAGCTGGGTCGACAACAAGCGGTTCGCGCGAACGGCTGGAAGCTTTACCGCCGCGCCGATCGCGACGGTGCGATCATCACGACCGAGCTGTTTCATCTGGATGAGGACCCCAACGAAAGAACGGACCTCGCCAGTGACCTCCCGGAGCGCGTTGAAGCGCTGATCGCGCTGGCCGACGCCACGCGGACGCCGTCAGAGCTGTTCCCGTCGCCGTTCGACCCACGCTAGCGCATCTGCTCTAGTCGCCGGCGTGCTGCGGCAAAGTGCGCCTCCAGGCGCGGGATCTCGGCGCCCTGGTAACCGAGGCGGAGCCGTTCCGTCGAGACGTCCAGGGCTCGTAGCAGGTCCGCCGCGGCGGCCGCCCGCGAAGTGGGTTCGGTACTGCCCACACTTCCGATCCAGATCGGTGCGGTATGTGCCCATGGGTACGAGTCCATCGCCGGCCAGGCCACCTCGCCACCACGAGCGCGGGCCGCAACCCAGCCGCCTGATGGCAGGTCGACGGTACCGGTGATCAACCGCGAGCCGGGTTCCACCAGCCCGTCCCAGGTCTCAACGACCTCACCGTTCACGATCAACTCCACGACTTCCACTTCGCTGGCGGTCGCGACGTCGAGCTCGAACGTGACCGACTCACCCGAGACAACGTCACCCGGTCGCGCAACTACGTTGCCTCCCGTGACACGAAGGTCGAGCAACGGCCCATTGGTCACGAAGCTCCGGCCGGCCCGCAGGCCGTCGAGATAGCCGTTCCAAGTGAGACCATCGGGCTGCTGCACGTACACGCGTGTCGTGCCGAATGCCATGGTCCGCACCAGGTTCAGCATCACATCAGTGCCCGCGCTCGGCGCCACAGGGATTCCCGCATTCAGGAATCGGTACCAGAGTTCTGCGGTCCCGATCTCGTCGCTCCACAGGCACACGACCTCGAGGGCATCGAGTTGTCCGTGTACGGCGTCCGCGACGATGCCGGGCGGCACACCGCGCACCGTTTCACCACCGAAAGGATCCGAGTTCGTCACGGGGTGGACGTAGAAACCAACCGCTCCATCGTCACGCGCTGCTTCCAACATCTCGCCATTGATGCGGTCCTCGTTCCCGTAGACCTCGTAGCCGGGGCCCCAGATCCAGGGCCACAGCATCTCCTGGTTGCCGATCGTTCCGATGTGTCCAAGGAAGTGCGACCGGATCTCCTGGCCGAAGCGGACCATCGGAACTCGCGAGTTGCTCTCCCAACTCCAGAGCTCGGCGTCTTCAAAGCGGTTGTGCAGGTTCGCGGTCAGCGGCGTGGGCACATCGAGCGCCTCGCCCGCTGCCATCCCTTCCATCACCGCCGGAGGGAGCTGATAGATGCCGCCGTAATTGAGGTGGAAGTGGTGATCGCCCGATGCCCACCCGGTCTCGGCAGGCCACACCGACTCCAGCTCCAGTTCGATCACGACGGTCTCACCGGCCACCAGTTCAACGGTCTGCTGCACAGGCACCACGCTGAGGCCCCGTGCTGCCACAACGCGCACGGAGCCTGCAGGTACCGTGACCTCAACGTCGCCATCGGAGTACGCGAACGGCCAACCCACGCTGCCGTCGAGGTAGGTAATGCCCGAATCGAGCACGATCGGGTGTCCGTCGCCGGTCCATAGCGAGAGTCGCGACGGCGTGAACCCGATCCGGCCCACCTGACGAGTACGCACGCGCAGAGTCGCCGTGGGCGCGCCCCAATCCCAGTCGCGCACAACGATTTCTTCGGCCGGCGCTCCCGATAGGGGCGCAGCATAAAGCCGCATCTGCTGACGCCCGTCGGCCTCGCTGTAGAGCACCTCGCGACCGTCCGGCGTCCACGTCGGCGTGAGTGGATTGATGGCATTGGGCGCAAGCCGCATCGGCGCGGAGGGTCGCGCCAGTTCGATCACCTGCAAATGCGTTGCGTCGCCGAGGGGCGCATTCACAGCCACCGCCGTACCGGCGACGTTCAGAGCGGGCCGGGCAACCGACGCGATCCTCCAGGAGGCAACCACACTCTCCGTGTCGCCTCGACGCCATCGGAGTTCATCAACTCCACCGCGCGTCTTGGCCAGATAGACGATCGCGCCATCGGCCGTTGGTCGCGCCGCGACCTCCAGGCCAGCTTCATCAGTGAGGCGCGAGCTCTCTCCACCATCCACCGCAACCGCCCACACATCGAGATCGCCGCCCTGCGCCGATACATGGATCACTGTACTGCCATCCGGTGTGAAGACCGGATCCATGTCGATCGCACCGGTGTCCACGAGAGTCGTCTCGGCGCCAGTCCCGAGGTTCAGCAGAACGATCGTGGTGTCGTTGTCCTGATCGCGGACGAACCCCACTGTGCCGCCGTCAGGCGAGAACGCCGGTCGAGCGTCGATACCAGCGCCCATGGTCAAGCGGCGGGCGATTCCGGTCTCACGATCCATCACCCAGATCCAGCCGCGGGAGGCAAAAGCGATCTGGCTACCATCCGGGCTCACGGTCGGGTCGATGGGCCCGTTGGTGAGCATGGGCAGTTCGTATCCCTCCAGGTAGACGTGGTGCCCGTAGCTTGCGACCCGGGGATAGCGATTGGTCCACTGCGCCATGGCGGGCGACGCGATCACGACGCACATTGCAACAACGAGCAGGCGGAGGATGGTCTTCATGGCGGACTCCTTGGGGTTTCTGGCGCGCCTACGCTAACGGCTCGGCGACCGCTCGCCAACCGTCCTGGAAATCGACCTACCCGACAGGGCACAATGGAAACGGGTCGAGGTGCAGTACCGGAGACCGTCCATGCTCGATCGACACTGCACCCGTAGGCGGGGTCTGTACCTCGCAATCTTGGCGCTAGCCATACTTGTGGCCGCACCCTCCGCGGACGCTCAAACCGTGATCGAGGGCTACCAGGTCACCCTGAGCCGTTTTGGCGGCGATGCCACGCTGCCTCCGAACCTGGGATTCCTTTGTTTCTGGGACGACGGTATCTGGACGATGACCGACTACATCGACGCCGGGTACTTCGTTTGGGTCGGCCGGAAGACGTACCTCATCGGTGGGGTCGAGGGCGAGGAACACATGTCGATGGTGTTCCGAAAGCGCAAGGGCGATCTGGTGCTCGGCGCGCCAGCGAACTCCACTGAGCTGCCGGGACAGGACGTCCTGATCGTCGCGGCGGCGAAACTCACGCGCCGCGACGCCGGTTGCGTGAGTCGCACGGCTCGGACCAGCGCCACGCTGCTGTCCAAGGCAACGCCGCGCGCCGATCGCGCCGCCAAGGCGGAGATCCGCTAGCTACTGGATGTAGCCGAGAGCACGCAGACGTTCTGCGAGTTCCGGCGACATCTCGACAGCCTGCCCTTCGCGCGCCTGCCGAATGGCCCGGATCTCGCGCCGCATCGAATTAACGAGGCGGGCGGTATCCGGGTCGTCCGGATCCCACAGGTTGTCTGTTTCGCCCGGGTCGACCTCAAGATCGTAGAGTAGCCGCTCCTGGGTGCCGTGGTCCTGGATGAACTTGAGCGGCCATCGGATGAGCGCCGTGAGATCTCTCCGATAGAAGTTGTTCTGCGCGAAGATCGCTCGACTTGGAAGATCCTCGCCGCGCAGAAATGGCAGCAAGCTGACCCCAGCGAGCCCCTCCACCGGTTCTCCGACCGCTTCGAGCACCGTGGGCTTGAGGTCAACGGTCGCCACGGGCCCGACCCGTCGACCTCGGTTGAGCCGTCCAGGTTCCCAGATCACCAGCGGGACGCGAATCACCTCGTTGTGAAGGCACGATCCGTGCCCGATCGAGTGCTCGTGATCTCGGAAAGCTTCGCCGTGGTCAGAGGTCAGAATCACCAGCGTGTCGTCGAAAGTGCCGCGCTCCTGCAAGGTGAGAAAGAGCCGGTCGAGTTGCATATCCAGCCACAGAATCTCTTCGTCATACGCGGCAACATGAAACTCCAGGTCACCCCGTCGCTCGGCTTCGATGCGGCTTGCCATCGTCGCGAGACTCCCGGGCTCGTAACGATCCGCGAACTGCTCGGTGAAGGTGCCGCGAGCCGGTTCCGGCGCGTCGTAGTGCCGGTGCGCATCGAACATGTGCAGCATAAAGAAATAGGGCTGTTCCTGAGCTGCAATCCACTCCAGCGCGATGTCCACATTGGCATCTGCGGGTCGGAGTCCGCCGTCGTCCGCCGCGGGATGGAAATCGTAGAGGTCGAAGCCTCTGTGGAGACCAAAATGATCGGTCAGGAAGCTCACGTTGGCCGTCGCGCCGGTGGCGTAGCCCTGCTCCTTCAGGCGCTCGGCCAGAGTCGGAATGTCGTCGTGCATCGGGCTCGGGACGCCATTGCCAGCCCCGTGCTGCGCCGGATACAGGCCGGTGAGAATCGAAGAAACGCCCGGTAGCGTCCACGCGGCAGCTGAGAAAGCGTTCTCCACGACCGTGCCCGATTCTGCCCACTCTTTCAGGCGGGGAGTCGTGTCCCGCTCGTAGCCGTAGAGGCTCATGTGGTCGGCCCGCACGGTATCGATCACGATGAGCAACACCGGAGGCGGACTGCTCGCCGCGGGCGCGCACGCCACCACGCCCGCCGCCAAGCCCAGCGCCAGTACCCCGGTGATTTGATGCAGAAACCGCGGCCGTCCAGTTCGCATGCGCTCAGTATGCCTTGACTCCTGTTTGCCTTCTAACTACTCTGGTTTCCGGAACATCTGGAAACCGGAATAGACACATGCAAGACCTGCCGCTGACACCGCGCGTGATGCTGATTCTTTGGGCCCTCGACACGGGTCCCAAACACGGCTACCGACTTCTTTCCGAAGTCGAGACCCTCGGACGCGGCCGGGTGACCATTGGCCCCGCTTCACTCTACGAGTCGATCCAGAGTCTGCGGTCCAAGGGCTGGATCGAGCCGGCGGAGATCCCCGCCGAGGCCACGAGCCATGACAGGCGCCGCCGATACTTCCAGCTCACGGGTGACGGCCAGGGCGTGCTGCGAGCCGAGGCGTTGCGACTCGCCGAACTGGTCGACGACCTGCGCGCCAACGGAATCGTGGACGAGGCAGGCGCACAATGACTCGCTCCCCCCTGCTCACGCGTCTCTGCCTCTACTCGTTTCCGCCTCAAGTACGAGACGAGTATGGCGCCGACCTCGCAGATCTGATCCACGAGCGTCGCGCCCAGGAAGCCAACGCCGGCCTTTCTGCACTCGCCCTTTTCTACGCGCGGACCATCCGCGACGCCCTCGGAGTCGCGTGGCGCCGGCGCGTGCGGCGACAGCCTTTTCACAACCAACCGAACATTCCGCCCGAACTCCCCCACTGGAAATACGACATGCTCCTGCAGGACGTGCGATACGGCATCCGGACGCTCTGGCATCGGCCCTGGTTCTCGCTCGCGGTCATCGCAACGCTAGCGCTGGGCATTGGCGCCAACACGTTGATCTACTCGACGGTCGACGCGGTGATTCTCAATCCGTTCGACATGCCGGATCCCGACCAGGTGGTGATGATCGGCACCGAGTACCCCAGACTCGCGCAGCCTCTGCAGTTCTTCGAGGTTCTGTCTGGTCCGGAGTACACCGACATCGTCGACGGGGCCAGCACGCTCTCACATGCCGCGGGCTTCGATCTCGGGAACCGTCAGGTGATGGGCGGCGATGTGCCTCAGAACGTCTTCACCGCCTTCTGGTGGATCGACCCGTTGCCGACTCTGGCTCTTCAACCGGTCGTCGGACGATCGTTCAATACCGCCGAGATCGCGGAGCGCGAACCGGTCGCGATGCTCTCAGAGCGCGTGTGGCTCAACCGCTTCGCCGGCGATGAAGACGTCGTCGGCACGACCATTCGGATCGACGACGATCCCTACACGCTGATCGGGGTCTTCCCGAATGAAGCGAATATCTACGGCACCGACTTGTGGATGCCGATGTACTTCCCGGCCGCGGAGCTGCCCCGAGGACAGCGGCGGCAATTCAACGCGATCGGCCGGCTGGACGACGATGTCTCGCTCGCCGACCTGAATGCCGAACTGGAGGGAATCGCGCGCCGGACCGAGCTGGAATTCGGCGACGAACTCCCCGAGTACAGTGGCTGGCGTATCCGTGCGCTGACCTACACCGACGCGCAGGTCAGCACGATGAAGCCGGCCGGAGTCATCCTCCTCGGCGCCGTCGGGTTCGTATTGCTGCTCGTGTGCGCCAACGTGGCGAGCCTGCTTCTGTCGCGATCCGCCAGTCGTCAGCGCGAGATCAGCGTGCGAATCGCGCTCGGCGCAGGCCGACTGCGCGTGCTTCGGCAACTGATGTCGGAAAGCCTGGTTCTCGCAGTTGTGGGGGCTAGCCTCGGCATCGTCTTCGCCTGGTTTGGTCTCGAATGGCTCCAGGCCAACGTGCCATCGAATCTGCTCCCGACTACTCGCGGCCTGAGCATCAATAGCAACGTGCTCGGCTACACGGCCATCATCACGGTGGCGTCGGCAATCCTCTTTGGCCTAGCACCCGCCCTGCACGCCACCCGAGTGGACCTGCAGCGTACTCTCGGATCGGGGGTCGCCGGAGGCGGCGGCGCGCGCAAGCTCCTCCACAGCGTCTTCGTGGCAGTCGAGGTCGCGCTGGCCTTGGTCCTGCTCACCGGGGCCAGTCTCTTCATGACCAGTCTGTGGCGCCTCCAGCAAGTCGACCTCGGATTCGCGCCCGACAACGTGCTCACGATGCGGCTCACTCTGCCGTGGTCCAAGTACGAGGGTGACGGCATCGCAGAGTTCTTCAACGAGTTGATCGAACGATCCGAGGCGATTCCAGGCGTGACTTCCGCCGCCGCCGTCTCACAGCGCCCGCCGAACGGGTTCAGCACGCGGCAGTTCTCGCTACCAGGCACGGTCGTCGAGAACGACTCCGAACTCCCCAACGCGCTCCTGACCATCGCCTCGCATACGTACTTCGACACGCTCGGCGTGCCCATCACGCGCGGCCGTGCTTTCAATCAACTGGACCGCGGCGGCGCGACACTGGTCGCGGTAATCAACGAGACCTTTGCCCAGCGTCACCTCGAGCGCTCAGGGGAAGAGGTCATCGGACAGCGCATCAAACTCGGGCGTATGGAAGATCCCGAACTGCCCTGGCTCGAAGTCGTGGGGGTTGTGGACGACATGCGCAACGGCGGCCTGCAAAACGCGACACAGCCGGAGATCTTCGTCAGCCTCGACCAGGTGGGCGGAGTGTTCAACCAGCTCTTCATGGTCATCCGGACGGATCGATCGCCCCTTGCGGCGCTCCCGGCCGTTCGCGAGGCCGTTGCCGGAATGGATCCGGACCAACCCATCTACGCAATCGGCACGATGCGCGACGTGATGATGAGCGGCTTCGCGATCGAAGCGTTCGCAATGGTCCTGCTGGCCGCCTTCGGTGTAACTGCGCTCATCTTGGCCGCCTCCGGGATCTTTGGCGTTGTCGCCTACGGGGTCAGTCAGCGCTCCCGCGAGATCGGGGTACGGATGGCACTCGGCGCGGGGGGCACGCAGGTGCGCCAACTCATCGTCCGCCAGGCCGCCCTACCGATTGGCATCGGAGCGCTTGTTGGGCTCGGCATGTCGATAGCGCTGGGCGTCGCCGCCACCGGGTTCCTGAGCGAGGTGGGTTCGTTCGAGCCTCTCGCTCTGATCGGAGTGGGCACGGTGCTTACGTTGGTAGCGCTGAGCGCGAGCTACCTGCCGGCCCGTCGCGCGAGCCGCGTCGATCCCGTTCGCGCGCTACGCGCCGACTAGGCGGCCGAGGTCCACGCTATACACTCCGCCCTGATGGGCGTCATTTCCGGCGCCCACCGGGGAGTTCTGATAGTGCGCATCGCAATCGCCGCGGACCATGCCGGATTCGACATGAAGAAGCACGTGAAGGAGCGACTTCAGACATGGGGACATTCCGTCGAGGACTACGGCGTCCATGACACGCGGTCGGCCGACTACGCCGACTTCGGTCGCCCGGCAGCCCAGGCAGTGGCGTACGGCAAGGCGGATCGCGGCATTCTGATCGACGGAGCGGGGGTGGCGATGAGCATCGTCGCGAACCGAATACCGTTCGTCCGGGCCGTGGTCTGCAACGAGGCGTACATGGCGGAAATGGCGCGCTCCCACAACGATGCCAACGTGCTCTGCCTCGGCGGACGCATGATCGGCGTCCAGATGGTCGACCGCATTCTCGAGACGTTCCTCAACACGGAGTTCGAGGGCGGTCGGCACGAACGGCGGATCGCGAAGATCGAGGAATAGCCCCCGCTATCGGAGCGGGTCGGCCTCCAGTTTCACCGCCTCGGCGAATCGCAGTAACGCCCCCTCGGCAGCGCTCCGGTGTCGCGGGTCCGGGTCCGATTGCTCCCAGTGATTCGAACAGACTTCCAGACGCCCCTGGCGATGGTGGGCCTTCAGGTCGATCCTGCCGACGAACCGATCGCCGACAAGTACGGGCAGGCAGTAGTAGCCGAACCTGCGCTGAGCAGCCGGCTTGTAGATCTCGATTTTCTGGTCGAAGTCGAAGAGCAACTCGGTGCGATCGCGATCCCAAATGAGCGGATCGAACGGAGATATCAAGACGCCTCGATCCTGACGCGGGCGAGTCCGGCGTAGCTCGACGGCCAATTCCGCGTCCTCGGGTCGAATCCATCCATCGCGCAACCCATCATCGGTCTGCAGTTGGGCCGCGCAGATCGCCCCGTCGGCCTCGAGAGCTGCCAACGCATCCAGGATCTCCTGCCTCATGTTGCGCAGTCGCCAGGTCGCCGCCAGCGTGCCGGTTGTCGCCCAGCCATGACCGGCGAGCGCGCGCAGCAGCAGCCACCGCACCGCGCCGTCGCGCGGCACCGCTTCGCGCCGGTAGTTCTCGGGGATCACCTTCTCGGCCAGGTCAAATTCGCGCTGAAATCCGACGCGCCGCCTCACGGCGATTTCGCCGTGCAACCACAATCCGGCGAGCACCTTCTTGACGTCGCTGTGATTCCACCATCCGGCACCCTTCGACTCAGTCTTGAAAGCGGCGCCCCTCACTGGCCCCTCGGCGGCGAGCCGCTCGAGAACATGGTCTACGACCTGTGGATGCTCGCCGAGAACATCGCCCCACCAAGGGTGCACGGCGTACTCGTCCCGGCGGAACGCCATCACCGGATAGAGCTCGAGTGGGAGCCAGCATGCCTCGTGTCCCCAGTACTCGAAGATCGAGGCGCCAGGCTCGAGCAGCGTCTCGCCCACCGCAGGATCGATGCCCTCAATCCGCGACATCAGCACGATCGATTGTGTTCTGGCACCAGTGACGCAAACGCTGTCGAGTTGCAGATACCCGAAGCGTCGCACCACGTCGGACGCAGCCCTACGGGCGCGCACCCCGCTGCCGGCAGCGCGCCGCGACAGCCCGGTGCGCTCGGGGAGGCCAAGGCCGGCTCGCGCCACCGCGAGCCGCCGTACTGCGCGACGATCGAGTTGAATCAAGGCTTCTCCGGTGCCGGGTGCGAACGTGCCGAGGATGTTTTACTAAGGAGACACCGTGACGTCATATCACCGATCGCACGAGCAAGGGTCGTCCGATGTCTGACAACCGCGCCAAGTTTCTGCTATTTCCGCTCGCTCTGGGTCTCGTGCTGGGCCTCGGATTTTTCGTCGGCCTCGGCCTGACCAGAAGCGGCGACGCGGCCGCGCGCGAGGAGCCGGCACCCGAACGGGCGACCGCGGCCGTGACGGTCGAGCCGCCCGCGGATGGACCCGTCGATTCGGCGCCGATCGAGAGCGAGGCCAGCCCTGTCAGCGCTACCGAGCAACAGGTCGCGCCGGCACCCATCGGCGGGTTTCCGGACGGACGCGAACGCCTCACGATGGCTGAGCGCTCGACGATCGAGATGTTCGAGAGTCTCTCTCCGTCGGTCGTGTTCGTAACGTCGATTGCTGAACGCAGAGATTTTTTTAGTATGCCCATTGGCGAATACGAAGCCGGTCGCGGGTCGGGTTTTGTTTGGGACAAGGACGGGCACATCGTCACGAACTTCCACGTCGTTGCGAGCGCGACGGCCGGCCTGAAGGTGACCCTCGCCAACCAGACCGTGCTGGATGCCGACATCGTCGGGATGGCCCCCGAGAAGGACCTTGCGGTGTTGCGGGTCTATCATGATCCGACTGAGCTGGAGCCTATTCCAGTGGGCCGCTCCGATGACCTCCTCGTCGGGCAGAACGTGCTGGCAATTGGCAATCCGTTTGGTCTGGATCAGACGCTGACCACCGGCATCAGCAGCGCCCTTGGCCGGACCATCGCTTCGGCCGACAACGACTCCGACATCAATGACGTCATCCAGACGGACGCCGCAATCAACCCGGGCAACTCGGGCGGGCCGCTGATCGACTCGTCGGGTCGCCTCATCGGGGTGAACACCGCCATCGCCAGTCCTTCCGGCGCCTATGCCGGTGTGGGCTTCGCCATCCCCGTGGATACTGTGAGATGGGTCGTGCCCGACCTGATTCAGCACGGGCGGGTTCAGCGACCCAGTCTTGGTTTCACACACTGGGATATCAGTGTGAACCGGCGGTACAACTTCGCGGGAGTGATGGTCAGAACGGTCACTCCCGAGGGTTCAGCCTCGACGGCGGGCTTGCAAGGCACGTATCGGGACGAGCGCGGCAGAGTGGTGTTCGGTGATGTGGTCACGTCAGTAGCTGGCCAGCCTGTCGGAACGCCCGGCGACCTACTCCTGGTACTCGAATCTCTCGAGATCGGCGAGACGGTCCGCGTGACTTACATGCGGCAACGTCGCGAGTACACCACAGAGATCGAGCTCGTCGAGCAGTAGGGCGTCTGGCCTCGGCGGCCTTCCGGCCCCATAATGCCGGGCATGCTGAAAACCGCTGTTCGCACACGTGTAGCACTCACCCTCCTTGCCGCCACAGCTACCGCCTGTGGCGCGCCTCCGACCACCGGCCGTGAGGGGCTGCATGCCGTCATCGTGGCGGATGACCAGCGGGGTGGCGGCGATGCGCCGCAGGTCTTGCAGGCCGCGATCACGTCGTCTGACGCGACGGTGCGGGCGGCCGCCGCAACGGCTCTGGGACGCCTCGAGCAACCTGAGTACGCCATCGACCTTGCGGCTCTGGCGAGCAAGGATACGGACCTCAGCGTGAGGCTCGCGGCCACCCACGCAGTGGCTCAGGCCGGGTCGACGAGCGACGGCGCGCAGGTGGGCGACCTCCTCGTCCAGGTCCTCAACACTGATGGCGACTACACAGTGCGTGGAGCCGCAGCGGCTGGACTGGGCCGCCTCCGATATGCCGATCCTGCTCGCGTCGGCCAGGTGGAGGGATTGCTACGGGACATTCTAGGGGCCGGTGACCCGGCAGGAGTCGAAGGCGCCGCGCGTGGACTGGCAGCTCTCTTCCGCAATCATCGAGAGCACGCGGCAGCCGACACAACGGTGACCGCACTGTCCGCAGCCATGGCATCCGACGGCAGCGATCTCGCGCGCGTCGCATCCGTGGCCGCGCTCGCTGCGCCCGGTCAGCTCACCGGGGATGCGCTCAACGCCGCACAGGCCAGTCCAATCACCGAGATCAGGCGACGCGCCGTAGCGGCTGCGCCCAGCGACGACGCGGCGGTGGCCCTGCCGGCGATTGACGCCGCGCTCGGCGACGCCGAAGGCGCGGTCCGGCTCGAAGCAATCCGTGCCCTGCGCGGGCAACCCGACGCGCAACGCTGTGCCCGCCTTCTGACAGCGCTCGAGGATGCATGGCCGCCGGCACAACTCACGGCCATCGCTGGCCTCGCGAGTTGCCCTGGCGCCGCTATCGCGTTGGAACCGATCGCCGACGGCGCGTGGGACGAAATGGGTTGGCAGCCACGGGCGCGGGCGTTGGCCAGCCTCAGCAGACTCTCGCCAGCGGCGGCCGGGATGCGGCTGGAAGCTGCGGCGAGCGCCGAGCCCTGGCAAGCCCGAATGTACGCGGCGCGCGCTGCCGGCGAGATCGGCGAGCAGGCTGTGCTACGAGAACTCGCGGCCGACGGCCAACATCCGAACGTGCGCGAGGCGGCTCTTCGTGGACTCGACGCAAACGCCGATGTCGAACCCTTCGTCGACGCGCTGTCGAGCCCCGACTACCAGCTCGTGATGACCGCTGCCAACGCACTCGCTGACACGGACGATGCGCATATCGAGCCACTTCTCCTCGCTCTCGAACGCATCTCGGCGGAGCAGCGCGAAACGTCGCGAGATCCCCGCATGGCGTTGCTTCGTTCACTCGACGCTTTCGGTAGCGCACTCGAGTACGAGCGCCTCGAGCCCTATCTGAGTGACTTCGACCCGGAGATCGTCGCGCGAGTGACCGCGATGGTCACAACCCGGAACGGCGGGCGTCCCGTGATCGGCGAGGCTCGGCCGCTGCCGCCACTCCCCTTTCCAACACTCGAGCAACTCGACGAGATCGCCTCCACAACCGCCACGCTTCGCATGTCGAGCGGCCGTAACATCCAGCTCCGGTTTCTCCCCTTCGAGGCGCCGACACACGCCGCTCGTTTCACGCGTCTCGCGGCGGATGGTTATTTCGACGGGCTGACCTTGCATCGCGTGGTGTTCAACTTCGTTCTCCAGGGTGGCAGCCCGGGTGCGAACGAGTTCATGGGCGACGGTATGTACACCCGTGACGAGATCACCGCGCGCGCACACCTGCGCGGCACAGTCGGAACATCAACTCGCGGTCGAGATACTGGCGACGGCCAGATCTTCATCAATCTGATCGACAATCTGCGCCTCGATTTCAACTACACGATCTTCGCTGAAGTGATCGGGGACGTCGACGCAATCGATGCCGTGCTGGAAGGCGCGGTGATCGAATCTGTGACGCTCGACCGATCCGAAGGCCCCTAGCGTTCGGAGCTGCGCTCGGACGGCAACAACAAGTTCGCCAGCAGCAGGCCGGTAGACAGCGTCGTAGCGACGATAAGCATCGAGAACACGGTTCCGAGTGCCGACACCACATCGTCGTGCAGCATGAGATCGATTGCTCGGAGCCCAAAGCTCCCGGGAACCAGCAGGATCAAACCCGGAATCATCATCACCATCGACGAGGTACCCGACCACCGCGCCCGCGCGTTGGCTGCAAGTCCTACACCCAGCGCCGCAATCAGCACGCCGAGATCAGGCCCCAGCACCCTGCCGCCGGCCTGAGCACCCACCCAACTCACGAAGCAGGCCAGCGCTACCCAACCGATATCGCTGCGGTGAGCGCGAAACCGCATCGCAAAGCCAATCGCGGCCACCGCGAGCGCAGCCCAGAGTGTCCACTCGGGAAGCTGTACGACGGCTGCGGCAGTCGCCGGCCCCAGAGCCACCGTGGCCACTCGGGTTCCCAGCGCCACACCGAATGCGAGGAGAAGGAAGTCGCCGATCGCGGAGGTCAGCCGGGCCGATCCTGATACCAGGTTCTCCGTGGAGATCTCTTTCACGGCGAGAGTAAATTCGAGTCCCGGTACCAGGACGATCAAGCTAGCTACCAAGGCCAGCGTTGGATTCAGAGTGGGCAGGAATCCAGCGCAGGCAGCCACTCCGAAAGCCGATACCGCAGCCGCGACTGGAGGAACCAGGCGATCACGGCTGCCCCGTCGAGCGGCACGATCTTCGAGTGCGGCGATGAACGCGCCGGCCAGTGCTGCCACGACGATCTCCGCGAGGCCGCCGCCGAGGAATCGTGCAGCGGCAGCCGAAATCAGCACGGCTGGAAGTAGATTCCGCCATAGCGCCGGCTGGGTCTGCTGCTCTAGGGCACGCAGCACGTCGACTGCGTCTCCGAGGTCAAGCCGTCGGTCGCAGACCCGACGGCCAAGGCGCTCAAGATCGGCCAGTCGGCCGAGATCGACTCCACCAGGACGAGCCCTTACCATATCGGCGTAGGGCCGACGCTTCCCGGGCAGCCGGTACTGCGCCATGATCGCCGTCGGTGTGGCAAAGAACTGCCCCGGAACGCCAAGAGCGTTGGAAACATGTTCGAGCCGCTGCTCGAGTCGCATCGCCGGACTTCCAGATTCGTGCATGGCACGGCCGAACGCCGTGCAAAAGCGCACGGCGCGCAATGGCGTTGCCTGCTGTTCTGAGCTCTGGGGCGTATCCATGGAGCCTAGATAGCATGCTCCCGAGCCGATTGCTCGCGTTGACGAAGAACTTGTCACGAAGGTGTCAAAACAGGATTTGGCGTCGCGCGATACCCCTACGGCTGGCCGCTAAGATCGGAGGTTGAGGTTCGAGGCCATCGGGCCCACCGCTTCCTCCCGAAACAGACCCGGAGATTGCCTTGCTGCCCCGTCGTATGACGCTTCTTGCCCTGCTCGCTGCATGTCTCATCGCGCCCGCTCCCAGTAGCGCACAGCAGGACGACGGCTACGACGAATCCAGCTTCATGTCGCGCTCCCGCCGCATCACGTTCGACGGCATGCGCGCCGGCGAAGGCTACTTCTCGCCTGACGGGGCCCAGATGGTGCTGCAGAGCGAGCGCGAGCCCGGCAACCCCTTCTACCAGATCTATCTGATGGACATGGCGACCGGCGACTCGACGCTGGTGTCGCCGGGCATGGGCAAGACAACATGCGCTTTTATCCGGCCGGGCACCGGTGAGATCCAGTTCGCCTCGACGCATCACGACCCGCTCACGCAGGAACTCGCGGATGATGAGTACCGCGTGCGCAACACGGGCGAGGAGCGTCGTTACGCGTGGGACTACGACCCGGAAATGGAGATCTACGTCACTGATCCCGGTTCGAACGAGTTCACACGACTCACCGACGCTCGCGGCTACGACGCAGAAGCCAGCTACTCGCCCGATGGCGAGTGGATCGTATTCGCCTCCAACCGGAACGCGTACAACCGTGAGTTGTCGGCAGAAGAAACTCGCCTGCTCGAGGTGGATCAGTCGTACTTCATCGATCTGTTCCTCATGCGGGCGGATGGCAGCGAGGTCCGTCAGCTAACCGAAACACCCGGCTACGATGGCGGCCCGTTCTTCTTCCCCGATGGCTCACGCATCATCTGGCGTCGCTTCGACGAAGCCGGCCTGATCGCCGACGTATGGTCCATGCGCCCCGACGGATCCGATCAGCGGCAGCTCACCGACTTCGGCGCAATGAGTTGGGCACCCTACGTCCACCCGTCGGGTGAGTACATCCTTTTCGCGTCCAACAAACTCGGGTTTACGAACTTCGAAGTCTTCATGGTCGATGTGGAAGGAACCAAAGAGCCCGTGCAGATCACGCACACCGACCGTTTCGACGGGTTACCCGTGCCTACGCCGGACGGGGAGCGGATCGTATGGACGTCCCAGCGTCACGGCGACGAAAACGGTCAGCTGTACATGGCCGATTGGAATCACGACGCCGCCATGGCGGCACTCGCCGCCGCGCCAGCGCGCGTCGCGAACTCGGAGAGCTAGACCATGCGATTTCGTGGACTCATGGCCCTCGCGGTACTCACCGCCCTCGTCGCCGCACCCGCTGCGCTCGCACAGGACACTGCCGAGGATGCACGTCGTCACGTCGAGTTCCTGGCCGATGACGCGCTAGGCGGACGCGGCACCGGCACCGAGGGAGCGGCGGAAGCGGCGCGCTACCTGATTGCGCAGCTTGAAGCGTTGGGTGCGCGCCCTCTCCCGGGCGCGGATGGCTTTCGCATTCCGTTCGAGTTCACAGCCGGCGTGCGAGACGCGGGAAGCCGGATGGCCGGCCTTCGTCACAACTGGGATGAGGCCGAGTCGATCCAGGCTCTCGCCTTCTCCGAAGACGGTGAAGTCAGCGGCGCGCAGGTAGTTTTCGCCGGCTACGGCATCACGCCACCTGAGTCGGCTGACTACCCGTACGACAGCTACGCCACACTCGACGTGACCGACAAGATCGTCGTGATACTGGAGGGCTATCCGCAGGACGCGGACGACGACGCGCGGCGAGTGCTGTCGAACTTCGCCGACGTCCGGTTCAAGGCGTTCCTGGCTCGCACCAAGGGTGCCTTGGGCATCCTCGTGGTTTCGGGACCGCTGAGCCAGGGCGACGGAGCCGTGCGCGCACCGCGGGCAGGAATGGCAGGCGCCGGCGCAGGCATCATGGCCGCAAGCGTGAGCCGCGCGGTGGCGAGCCAGCTGTTCGAGCTCGCCGGCCACGACCTGGCCGCCTCGCAGGCTGAGCTCGACACGGGCAATCCGCACGCGGCGGGCTACGACCTCGGCGTCGAACTGACGCTCGAGACCAAGCTGAATCGCGACCGCCGCGAGGGTTACAACGTAGTGGGGCACCTTCCCGCCGCGGCGCCGGCGGGGGCCGCGAAGCCCTACGTTTTCCTGGGTGCTCACTACGACCACCTTGGCCATGGTGAATTCGGCGGATCGCTCGCCGGAGCCTCGCAGGCGGGCGAGATCCACAACGGTGCCGACGACAATGCCTCCGGCGTTGCCGCGGTGCTTCTCGCGGGCGCGCGCCTCGCCGCCGCCGAACGCCAGCGCCACGTCGTGCTGGGGTTCTGGTCGGGCGAGGAAATCGGCATCGTCGGCTCCAACGCCTTCCTCACCGACGGCGCTCTGCCGGCTCGCGAGATCGCCGGGTACTTGAATTTCGACATGGTCGGCCGGTCGCGCGACAACAAGCTTTCGATCCAGGGAGTGGGCTCTAGCGAGTCATGGCGCGGCCTGATCGAGCGCAGCAACTTTCCGGTCGGATTCGATCTCACGCTCACCGAGGACCCGAACCTCCCGACCGACTCCACAGCGTTCAATCTGGCCGAAGTACCGTCGATCGCCTTCTTCACGGGAAGTCACGTCGACTACCACAAGCCCACGGATGACGCGGAGTCGATCAACTACGACGATCTCGCCCGCGTGGCCGAACTCGGCGCGTTGGTGGCAGGTCGCGTGGCAAATGGAGACGCCCCGGAATTCGTCGCGTTCCAGTCGGAGGTGCGCGGGGCCGGACGTGGCGGCAGCCAGGTATTCACGGGCACGATCCCGGACTACGCCGCCGATATCACCGGACTCCTGCTCGGCGGAGTTATCGAAGGAGGCCCCGCAGAGGAGGCCGGCCTTCAGGGCGGCGACGTGATTGTGAACTTCGGTGGCGTCGAAGTTGGTGACATCTACGACTACATGTTCGCGCTCGAGTCGGCGAAGATTGGCGAGCCTCTGGAGGTCACCTTCGAACGCGACGGCGAGACGATGACCGTCACGCTGACGCCGCGGGCGCGCGAGTAAACGCCGCTACTGTTCTTGCTGCGCCACGTCGGTGTAGTTGACGGTCGTATCGATGATGCCTACCTCGACGCGGCGGTTGCGGGCTCGCGCAGCGTCGGAAGTACCGGGCACCAGCGGCTTCGACTTGCCGAAACCCTTGGTCGTGACGATCGCCGGATCGAGACCGGCCTCCACGAGGTAGTCGCGCACCGATTGCGCACGGCGCTCCGAGAGTCCGAGATTGTGGTCGACTGTGCCCACGTCGTCCGTGTGGCCGAACACTTGTAGCCGGAAGCCACGCGATGTCAGCAAGACACCGGCGATCCTGGCGAGTAATTCTCGATCCGCCGCCTTGAGATCGGCCTTGTCGGTATCGAAGTTGATCGTGTCATCGCCGAGATTCATCACCAGCCCCAGCGCGGTGCGCTGAGTCTCTGCGATATTGCCGAGCGCATCCTCCAGACGTTGCATCTCGAGGTCGCGCTCCTGGCGAATCTGCTCAGCCTCGGCTTCTGCGTCGGCTGCCCGCTGATCCGCGTATTCCGCCTCGAGCCGCGCCAGGTCAGCATCGCCCTCCGCGACGAGGCGAGCGTCTTCGGCCGCCTCACGCGCCGTGCGTTCGCTGCTTGCGGCCTCCTGAGCACGCTGGGCCTCACGGGCCGCCGATTGTGCGGCTTCCTCGGCCTGCAACGCGCGCGACGCCGAACTGGCCGCACGATCGTCTGCGGCCTCGGCCTGCGCGCTCAGATCGTCGATTCGTGCTTCGAGGCCCCGGATGTAGCGCACCCCAAAGAAGGCGCCAGCGGCGACCACCACGATCAGGATCACGAGAGCGATTGTCGGAACGCGAGAGGAATTCATATATCGACTATATCGCGGGGCTCGGGTGGCACGCCGGATGGCCTCGACCCTTACGATGGCCGCATGAACCGACCTGCCGACCGTTTTCCTGCCGCGCTGCGCTTCGTCGCCATTGCCGGTATCGTGGCGCTGCTCGGGCTCATCGCGTGGTCCTGGTGGAGCGGCGGACTTGTCGGGGTTCTGCTCGACAGCTCGATCGACAATGCCGCCAAGCTCGAACATGTTCGCAACGTGTTCGCCCGTTTCGGCGCCCTCGCCCCGGTTGCGTACGTCGCCGCCGTGACTATCGAGGTCGTCATCGCGCCGTTGCCAGGCCTGGCGCTTTACGCACCCGGTGGCCTCATCTTTGGTGGGTTCTGGGGAGGACTGCTGTCGCTCATCGGGAACGTCATCGGGGCCGCCATCGCCTTCGGCATTGCGCGCGTCCTCGGACGGGCGAGGGCCCAGCGTTACCTGGAATCCGGCGAGCTGGCACGCATCGAGCAGAAGCTGACGGCACGCGGTGGCTGGGTCGTGTTCCTGCTACGCATCAACCCGCTCACCTCGAGCGATCTCGTGTCGTACGCCGCGGGACTCACGTCGATGCGACTGCGAACGCTGCTCATCGGCAGCGCGATCGGCCTGGCACCGCTCAACTTCATTCAGTCGTACGCCGCCGCCGGTCTGGTGGAGGCCTTCCCCTGGCTCATCGAGCCGCTGCTCGCGCTCGCAGTGATCTACGTGATCGCCGCGATCTGGCTCCTACGTCGACTCGGCCGACCCGCTCCCTAGAGCAAGCCGCTCCGCGGGCCCATGAAGCCGAGAACGATGCTCGCGATCACGCCGATCCAGATCGCCACGTACACCGGGACGAAGAAGAAACGCCGCGTTTCCCATTCCGGGTGCAGCACTGGCATGCCCTGGAACTTGCCGCGCGGGCGACTCAGGAAGAAGAACGTCTTGTAGGTCTCGGTGGTGGCGATGGTGTAGCCGAGTGCGGTACCGGCCAACACGATCCAGTTGTCGGTGAAGTGCGCCATGACGTAGGCGAAGGCGGCGGCCATTCCTGGGCTGCGGAAGAACTTGAAGGTCTGGAAGCCTTCCTTCGGAGCGTCCTTCCACGCGCCGCCGAACGCCGACAACCAGCCACCGACGGCACCGATCGTGACGACCACCAACAGGCCCGGAAGTTCCACGGTCTGTTGAGCCCATGCGAGCACGTAGCCGATTACCAGCACGACGACCGCGTAGCCGGCACCAACGGCCAGCTGGGTCGCACGGCTCTCGACGACGTTGCCAAACACCGAGAACTGCATCGGGATGAAGTACTTCGACTGATCTTCGACGCGAATGAACGTCTTCCATCCCTCGGTGAGAGCCCGTTCGAGCACGTAGCAGCCACCGAAAAACACGGCGATGTTCGATGCCAGGCTCAGATCGAACTGCATGAAGTACTGCAACGCCACGCCCGCGAAAGCGCCGACGATCGTGCTGCGGAAGTACTTGGGCCACGCGAAGCCCTCGTGCGGAGCGTCCTTGTACATGCCCCACGTCGAGGTGTGTAGACCGGCAGCCGTGCCCACCAGCAGGGCGATCATTTCGTTGCTCATTCTTCCGTCCGGAAACGTTGTTTAGGAGACCCCGGCTGTCGCGTAAGCCTGCTCGACAAGCTGCAGGTCGCGTTCGGCCAGGTCCAGGTCGTAAGAGGGTTTTGTGTTCTCACGCATGCTGCGCAGGAAGTCGTCGAACATTCCTCCGTAGCCGGCGATGTCTCGCAGCCCCGGGAAGATCACGCGCTTCCTGCGACCGCGAACCAGCACGTAGATGCCGTTCGATTCGAATGTGATGCTGCCTTCGCGACCCCAGATCCGCGAGATACGCAGACCATGGAACAGCGAAGGAACTTCCCATGAGTAGTAGAGAGAGCCCACGGGACCAGCGCCGTACTCGAGCGTCAGAAGCATGCTGCGCTCCGGTCGCTCATCCGCAGCGGGTCGTGCCCCTCGCACCGTCAATTCCGGTAGACCGAGGCTCGCCGCGAAGCTCACCCAGTGTATGCCGCCTTCATAGAGCGCGCCGCCCCCAGCGACGGTCGTGTCATCGCGCCAATCGTCGATTTGCTGGGTCTTCAGGGCGTTGAACGCCAGAAACAACGGATCGCCCACCACACCTTCGGCGAGAAGATCCTGAAGAACGCGTAGGAGTGGCTTGTAGAAGTAGTTCTCTGCAACACAGACCTGGCGGTCGGCAGCGCTGGCCGCCGCGCGGACCTGCGCGAAGTCCGAGCTGTGCAGCAACGGCGGCTTCTCCACGATCACGTGCTTTCCGGCCTGCAAAGCGGCGAGCGTCAACTCCAGGTGAGTGTCGGGAGGTGTCGCCACCAGCACGGCATCCACGTCCGATGCGATCGCGGCCTCGTAGCTGTCGAATGCACCCGCGCCGTTGAACTTGGCGCGGTACTCCTCGGCCCGCGCGCCATTTCGACTGGCGTAGTAGCGCGCAGCCGGTCGCTTCGCGAGCGTCTTGGAATGCATCCGCGTGGCGTTGCCGCAGCCAAGAAACGCCAGCTTCAGGGGATCTGCCACGCTACCTCCAGATCAGCGTTCGGCCGCGAGTTGCTCGCCAACTCTGAGCGCGTTGGCGGCAACGGTCAAGCTGGGGTTCACGCCACCACCGGAAGGCAGGATGCTGGCATCGACGACGCGTAGGTTATCCACGCCCCGGAATCGGCAGTATTCATCCAGCGCGGACGTCGCCGGATCGGTGCCCATACGGACCGTACCGGCAGCGTGAGAGAAGGTGTGGATGTAGTGGGAGTAGCACCAGAGGGCACCTGCCTCGCCGAGCACCTCACGGGCACGCAAGAGGAGCGCATCACGAGCCGCCAGGTCGCGGTCTGTATAGGTGTGACGTATCTCGGCGGCCGGCAAACCGAACTGGTCGGCGTCGCCGTCGCGCAGCATCACGCGGTTGTCGTGGCGCGGTTCGTCCTCTGCCATCACCAGCAGACCGGTCATGCGCGGCACGATGAGCGCCCCCACCAGATGCGCGAAGCCTGCTGGAAGATGCTGGTGCACCAGACCCACGGGGGGCGAGTGCAGCTGCTGGATCCCACCCAGCTTGCCGAGCTCCGGCTGCTTCATGTCGCCGAAGTAGAAGTCGTGCAGGCCGATCTGCTTGTGAAACTCCTGCGCGGGGTTGACCTGCCGCGGGAAGAGTCCGAACGCGATCGCGTTGCAGTGGCGCGTGAGGTACCGGCCAACAACATCCCCACCCGGGTTCAGCTCTTCGATGCCCGAGGCCAGCAACAGGTGCGGGGTACCAAGCGCGCCGGCCGAGAGGATGAACTGCGCGGCCTCGAACCGCAGCTGCTCGCCGGTCTGGCGATCGACGGCTTCCACACCCACGACTCGACTGCCTTCGGTCACGAGTCGCGTGACGACGGTGTTCGGACGCAGTTCGAGCCCAGCGGCCAGCAGCGGATCGAGCACGCGGGTCGCGACGTCGTTCTTGGCGCCGATCGCGCATGCGTAGGTGTCGCAGGTTGTGCAGGCGACGCAGGCGCTGCGCGAGTCACTCTCGCTGTAGTTGATGGCCAGCGGGAGCCGGAACGGCTTCATGCCGCGCCGTGCGGCCGCGTCGGCGATCATGCGCGAGGTCGAAGAGAGCGGCGCCGGTGATGCCGGGTAGTCGCTGGAGCGCGGCGGGTCGGTGGGGTCCGTGCCTGCTTCGCCTGCGACACCGAGAAGCCCCTCGGCGGCACCGTAGTACGGCTCCAGCGTGTCGTAGTCGAATGGCCAAGTGGCGCCGGAATCGCCGAGCACCGCGTCGCCAGTGAAGTCGCGGGGCCTGAGCCGCAAAGAAACGGCGCCGTAGAACACGGAGGGCCCACCCACGCAATAGCAGCTGGCCACGGACTTGGCCGCGGTGCGTTTGGTCAGGAGCTTGTCGAGTTTCGAAGCCGTGCGATCGATCTCGTCGGCCACCGCGTAAGGCGTTTCCTTCGAGTAGAAGGGCGTCAGGTCGAGGCTTCCGTCGAACTCCCAGTTCTGCGGCCCACGCGGCACGCGATCGCCACGCTCGAGCATCAGCACGCGTTTGCCTGCCGCTACGAGCTCGTGCGCGACACCGCCGCCGCCGAAGCCCGAACCGATGACGATGGCGTCGTGTCTGTCCAACTGCTCTCCAGGGGTAGACTGGGCCGCGATCGGGCGTGCCCGCACTGCCCGAGAGAATATCGCTGCTGCCCGCCACCCGCTCATTACAGAGGAGTGCGAGTTGTTCATCGCCGCGGATATTGGTGGAACCCACGCGCGGTTCGGGCTCTTCGAACCCGCGGGAGGTCCCGCCCCACGCCTCATCCGCTCGGGCAACCTGGCCACCACGGGCGCAGCCGACCCGGCCGAACTCGTCGCTGAGTTCGCCACCGGCGATCAGTACGACGCGATCCACCTCGCGGTAGCAGGTGCCGTGGTCGACGGGCTAGCACACGGCTCCAATCTTCCCTGGATCGTCAATCGGGCCGCACTGCAAGATCGGTTTGGCGTGCCCGTCGAGCTGATCAACGACCTGGCCGCGATCGCGAATTTCGTCCCGCATGCAACGCCGGAACAGTTCGCGGTGCTCCAACAAGGAGAACCAGTCGCTGGCGGGCCGATAGGAGTGATCGCGCCAGGGACCGGTCTGGGTCAGGCGATGCTGTTTGTCGAGCCGGATGGGGCGTATCGCGCACGCCCCTCCGAAGCCGGCCACCTGGACTTCGCTCCGAACAACACCCTCCAAGACGCCTGGCTCGGCCACCTCCGAGCCCGGTACGGCCACGTGAGCCTGGAACGCGCCTGCTCAGGCAGCAGCTTGCCCGCCATGTACGTGTTCATGCGCCATGCCGACGAGGCCAAGCCCAACCCGGAGATAGCGGCGGCGATCGAGGGCTCCGATGCGGCGGCGACGATCACCGCTGCCGCGCTGGAGAACCACTGTCCGGTGTGCCGGGCCACTCTCGAGATGTTCGTGGAGATTCTCGGTGCCGCCGCGGGCGACCTCGCCCTTCAGATCGTCGCCACGGGCGGCATCGTGCTGGCGGGCGGTATTCCCACGCGCATCCTGCCCGCGCTCCGCGGTCCAGGGTTCCTCAGAGCCTTTCGTCACAAGGGCCGCTTCACGCACCTGACCGCCCGCACGCCGGTCTCGGTTCTCATGGAAGACGACGCCGGCCTGTGGGGCGCCGCGCTCGCGTTCAATCAGTCGGGCGATCGCTGACCTGACCCCTGGCCGCGCTGCTAGGATGAACGCAATCGTCCATCGCGACCCATCGGCCGAGGAGCAGCGATCAGTGCGGAACCCAAGAACGATCATCCTGTGCGCGACGATTCTCGGAGTAACCGCCGCAGCCGTCGGCGCCGCCCCGGCAAACGCAGCGCGCCAGGATCACCGGCATCAGGACAAGATCGACCGCGTGCTCGGGACCATTGCCGACTTCAAGCACGACGACGAGTCCATGGCGCAGTGGTTCGAGAGCTCCGTCGGGTACGCCGTGTTCCCTAGCATCGGCAAGGGTGGACTCGGCATCGGTGGGGCCCATGGCACCGGCGTGCTTTTCGAGGACGGCGAGCCGATTGGCGCCACCGACATGAAGCAGATCACCATCGGCTTTCAGTTCGGCGGTCAGTCGTTTGCCGAGGTGATCTTCTTTGAAGACGAGATCGCCCTGGGCAACTTCAAGAAGGGCAATTTTGAACTCGCCGCTCAGGCGAGCGCAGTCGCAGTCACCCTCGGTGCCGCCGCCGAGGCCAACTACGAGAAGGGTGTGGCCATCTTTACACGTGTCAATGGCGGCCTGATGTACGAGGCGGCGGTGGGCGGCCAGAAGTTCGACTACGACCCATGGAACTGAACCTCACTCCCGGTATCGGTTCCTGGACTCGCCCCCGCGTCCCGCGATCCAAGTTGCATCGGCTGCTTCTGGCGGCAGCCTTGTGCGTCCCGGCGGCGGGCGTCGCTGCGCAAAACACAGACTCCTCGCCCCGAACCGTGACCTCGAGCCTGTACGAGGATGACTGCGAGATGATCGCGTTCAGTGAAGAGGAAGCGAGTTCAACAAGCGCATGCGCAGGCGCCGGCGGATATCGACTGCTGGTGCACGACGGTGACGCGCGGCAGTCCATCACGATCGTGCGGCCTGACGGCACCGAATGGCCGCTGGACTACTGGAGCACCGTCACACAGGGGTTCTCGGCCGTCGGGTGGGAAGCGGAGTGGCGCGTCTCCGGACGCGGTGGGGACGCGGTCCCTACGGCACTGATCGTTCCGGTCAACGCCAGCGAATGGAGCGACGATCAGGACGAAGTCCCGGTTTCCTATCTCGCGATCGCCAAGATCACGGCGGACACCGCTTGTGTGACCGACGTCCTGACGCCGGCCCTACATCAATCCGACCGTGCGCGACGTCTGGCCGACTCCGCGGCCCAGCGTCAGTGCCTCGACGGTTTTTCCGAGCGCGACGATGATGTCCCGACCGGCCGTTACTGCTATGCGCACTCAACGCCGACGGTGACTTCGAACTTGCTGTTGAGCGTCGACGCGGCCGGCAGCTTCCGCGGCCGCGCCGAGAGTGCGGTGCACGACGAGGCGAACAGCTATTTCACATCCTATGCCCAGCGGATCGAAGGGCGGTTCGGGGCAACACTGTCGGGTAGCCATGCGGGCACGGCCGACATCACCACCTGGATCGAATACGACGTGCAGAGGGTTCAGGAGCACTGGCTGCTAACACCTGATGGCCTGGATGCCGACGGCTCGCAATACGAACGAGTTGCCTGCGACCCGGACTTCCCGGTGGCGTACCCGGAAGAGGTACTGGGCATCGAGGAAACGCCGACCGACACCCGCGAAGCGGACGTTGGCGAAGGTAGTTCTGTCGTCCTGGCCAACTCGGTGGTCCGGGGTTTTCGCGATCGCTGGGTTATCGATATGCCAGGCGGTCTCGTCGCTCGTCTCCACATCACGTCGCTCGAAGACAACGCCGTTTTCGACGTCATCGATCCGAGTGGACTCGTCCTCGTGACGGAAGGCGTTGAACAGGAGCTGCTCCTACCCCACAACGGCCGCTACGAAATCGTGGTCGGCGGGATCCGGGGCAACGCAAGTTATGAACTCAGGGTCACGCTCGAGTAGCTAGCGTCCAGGCGCCGAATCACGAGTCGCGCAGGACGCTCGCCGGATCCGCGCGGGCAGCGCGAAGGGTTGGGACCAACGCTGCAAGCAACGCCACGGTTCCGAGCCCGACGATCGCTGCCAGGTAGGTCCGTGGGTTGAGCGGAGAAACGCCGAACAACTGACTCGAGATCCACTGGGCAACTACGACGGCCGTGGCGGCGCCGGCCAATAGACCGAGGCCCAACGCGCCAAGCCCTTCACGAAGAACCATGTGGACGATGTCCGCGGAGCGCGCGCCGAGAGCGCGCCGCACCCCGAACTCAGAGGTCCTCACCCCCACCCCAAAACTGACAGCGGCGTAGATCCCGAGGACCGCGAGAACAACCGAGACAAGAGCGAACGCGATCAGCAGTCGTGCCGCCGCAGCCGGGCCAGCCAAGGAGCGGTCCACATAGAGATCGACGGGTTGGATGTCGTAGACCGGCTGAGACCGGTCGACGCTCGCGACCGCTCCGCGCAACTCCGCCGCGATCGAATCCCACGGCCGCTCGGTGCTGACCACGTAGGCCTGCGACCGGGGCGGAAACTGGCTCGCCGGTACGTAGACCTGTGGGGTGGCGGGTCGGCGAAGGTCCGTGAGTCGCACGTCTTCGGTAACACCAACTACCAGCAACTCGCTGTCTCCGGTTGTTCCCGTTCGCAGTCGGGCGCCCACGGCCTCGCGGCCGGGCCAGAGCATCTGCGCCGCCATCCGGTTCACCAGTGCGACCCGAGTACTCTCGTGATCGTCGGCGGCTCGGAGGGCTCTTCCGGATGCTAGGTTCACACCGAGTGTCTGTAGAAACCCTGGCGAAACACGAATGACGTCGCCCAACGGCTGCTCGCCGTCGAGGTCCGGACTCTCTCCGACGACGAACAGCGACGCGCCGAGACCCGGACCTGCCGCCGCGAAGGGCATACGCGACGCCATCCCGACATCGTTGACTCCCGCGATGCCGCCCAGTGCACGCTCCACCTCATCGACGAAAGTCCGGAGCGAACCAGGTTGCTCGAAGTCTTCTCCGGCCAGCGCCACCCGCAACGACACGACGCCATCCGTTCGGAACCCAGGATCCACCTCGCGCAGACGGCGATGGGTGTCCACAAGCAGGAGCGTCGTCACAACCAGGACCAGCGACACCGCGATCTGGCCGGCCACGAGTCCGGAGCGAAGCCTCGGCGCCATGCCTGAACCCGAAATACGCACACCGTCGCGGAGTCGGGGCGCCAACTCCGCGCGCCGAGCGCGCGTTCGCGAAAGGCCGCTCAGGAGGACGGACACACCCGCCGCTAACCCCAACCCGTAGAGCGCCGCTCGGCCGTTGAGGCGCATCGAGTCGGTCGCCATGAGGTCCCCCGGCAAGCGCGGCGCCAGAAACACCATCGCTCCCCCGGCCACGACCCAACCGATGCCCAGCGCCATAGCGCAAAGCGTCGCTTGCTCCACGAACGACTGCAGGCGGAGCGCACGATCGTCCGCCCCGAGGGCTCGGCGCAAGGCGAACTCGGCACGCCGACCTACCGCGGCGGACAGAAGCAGGCTCGCAAGGTTGGCGCACATGACCAGGAGCAGGGCGAGCGCCGAGGCCCACAGGAACCGGGCCGACGATGCAACATCGCCGTACACCTCAGCGCGTAGCGGTCGCACCGTGATTCGCCGGCCGTTCAGATGGGGGAATCATCCCAAATGCCCCGTGCCAGTTGCGTGAGGGAAGTCTCTGCCTGCGCGGGTGTTGTTGATGGCTCGAGCCGACCCAGCACGGTGAGCACATGAGTGGCGCGCCAGATTCTCAGGTTGCCGCCGTATTCGCTCAGCGGTAACCAGAGCGCAGCGTCACCCGGGAATCGGAAGTCAGAGGCCATGACGCCAACCACCGTGTGGTCAACCCCGTTCACGCTCAGCGCCGTGCCGATCACACCCTCGCTGCGGCCCAACTCCCGAGTCCAGAAGTCGTAGCTCAGGATCAGCGACGGTTCGCTGCCCTCGACTTCCTCGGCCTGAGTGAACACACGCCCCAACGCCGGCGTCGCGCCAAGCGTCTGGAAGAAGTTCGAACTCACGACCTTGCCGTTGACGCGAACGCTCCGGTCGTTCAGCGTGACGTTCATTCCCACATCGCTGTATGCGGCCAATTCGTCGAATCCGGTCGCTAGATCGCGCCAATCGAGATAGTCGGGTACCGAGGCGCGCGTGCGTTCGGATCCTTCCTGCGGACCGGACACCCATACGACGTGGAGTCGACTGGCCTCCGGATATGGCAAGGACTTCCACAAGATGGCGTCTGTCGCGACGAAGATCGCGGTGTTCGCCCCGATCCCGATGCCGAGTGTCCCGATCACGCCCACGGCAGCCACGGGGCTACGCGACATGCGGCGCAGGGCCTGCACCAGGTGTGCACCGCATCGATCCACCATCGGACCCATGCCGCGACGGGCTAGAGATTCCGAGCCGTCCGCCGCGATCGCGTCCAGCCCCCGCACTCCGTGCCTGAGGTCGAGCGCATCGCGAAGCGCTCCGACAAGGAATCCCGGCAGGCGCCGGCCACCGCCTGGCGAACGCCCCAACCCGAGTCGCAACTCGCTCACCCATTCCTCCAACCAGGATTGGCGACGTGCCTCCGGGACCAGTCTCGCGACTCCGCGGAGCCAATACGCCGCGGCCTCTATCGCCAACGATCTTCCGCGCCGCTCAGCCACTGGGTAGCCGCTCCGCGAATGGGTTCGCTCGACGGGCGTAGCGCGCTGCGACGCGCGCCAGCGTCTCCTCACCGGTTTGCGTGAGCTCGTAGTACCGACGCCGCGGCCTTCCAGTACCAGCCGACTCCGCGCTCTGCTCCCACTGCGAGCTAACCAATCCGGAACACTCGAACCTACGGAGCACCTGATACACGGTGCCGGAGGCCAAGTCGGTCGCTTCCATGATCGAGAACCCATAGCCGGCGCCGTCGGCTATGGCCTGGAGGACGCTGGCGGCGGGCAGTGTGACTCGTTGCATATATCTTATATTACATAGGTAGAGTTTCGAAGTCACGATTCCAGGGCCAACTGCGGGAACCACAGGAACCACATCGATTTGACACCCTCGCCGGGGCCGGGGAAGATGCATCGACCCCCCTCTAGAGACAGGTACGGCGGGGATGTTCCTCGCAGCCCGGACCGCCTCCACCCAGACTCCGCAAGCGCAAGCAGCCGAGAGGGAACCCGCATGACTTTGGCAGAGATCGCGCAGCACATCGTTGGCCCGCAGAAGGGTGTACTCGCAGCCGACGAGAGTTCGCCGACTATCAAGAAGCGTTTTGACTCGATCAATGTCGAGTCGACCGAAGACAACCGTCGCGACTATCGAGAGATGCTCTTCCGGACCGAGGCGGCAGCCCCGTACATCGGTGGAGTGATCCTCTTCGATGAGACCCTGCGTCAGAACGCTGCCGACGGCACCCCGCTGGCAAAGCTTCTGACCGACCAGGACATCGTTCCGGGCATCAAGGTCGACAAGGGCGCGAAGCCGCTCGTCGGCGCCGACGGCGAGACCGTCACCGAGGGCCTCGACGGCCTGCGCGAGCGCCTGGCCGAATACTACGAGTTCGGTGCGCGCTTCACGAAGTGGCGCGCGGTGATCAAGATCACCGATAACCTGCCGAGCCGTTACTGCATCGAAGCCAATGCGCACGCGCTGGCCCGCTTCGCCGCCCTCACGCAGGAGGCGAACATGGTGCCGATCGTCGAGCCCGAGGTTCTGATGAACGGGTCGCACACGATCGAGCGTTGCGCCGAGGTTACCGAGGCTACGCTGGCCGAGACCTATCACCAGCTGCACATCCAGCGGGTCGAGCTCGAGGGCACGCTGCTGAAGCCGAACATGATCGTTTCGGGTGACGAGTGCTCTGTGCAAGCTGACACCGAGACCGTGGCGGCCATGACGGTTCAGACGCTGAAACGGACCGTGCCGGCCGCAGTGCCCGGCATCGTGTTCCTCTCGGGCGGCCTGTCCGAGGTCGACGCGACGGCCAACCTCAACGGCATGAACAAGCTCGGCCCCCTGCCCTGGGAGCTCAGCTACTCGTTCGGTCGTGCTCTGCAGGCTTCCGCGCTACAGGCGTGGGGCGGCAAGGCCGAGAACGTCGAGGCCGGCAAGGCTGCTTTCGCGCACCGCGCGAAGTGCAACGGCCTGGCGCGCACGGGCGACTACAACGCTGAGGTCGAAGGCGCCGCCTAGGCACCGATTTTCTGAGAATTGCGGCGGGATGGCCTCGGGCCGTTCCGCCGCTTTTCTGTGCGCGGATCAGACGCGCGTGCGGATCTCGTCGAGCGGCTTCCGACTGATGTCCGGGACCTCGCAGTCCTCAGCCGGATGTCCGACAACGAGCAGCAGAAACGGCGTCTCGTTCTTCGGCCGGCCCAGGATCTCGTTGAGGAACCCCATCGGACTCGGAGTGTGGGTCAGCGACGCCAGGCCGGCGTGGTGTACCGCCGCGATCAGCAGTCCCGTTGCCAGACCAACGCTTTCAGTGGAGTAGTACTGCTTCACGCGACCGCCGTCAGGCAGTTCATCCCACCGCCTTGCGAACACGGCGATCAACGCAGGCGCGGTCTCGAGAAACGGCTTGTGCTCGTCTGTGCCGAGCGGAGCAAGCGCGTCGAGCCACTCCTGCGGCGCGCGGTTCTCGTAGAACTCCCGCTCTTCTTCCTCCGCAGCCACACGGATCCGGCGTTTCGCCGCAGCATCGGTCACCACCACGAAGTGCCAGGGCTGAAGGTTGGCGCCGCTCGGCGCCGTGCCTGCGGCCGCAATGCACCGATCAATGAGCGCCGCATCCACCGGCTGGTCGGAGAACTCCCGGATTGTCCGACGCCGATTCACCTCTGCGTAGAAGGCATCGGCGCGCTCCGCCATCTCCTCAGGAGGAAACTCCCGATAGTCCGGTAGGGGGATGAAGCGCGGCTCGCTCATGATGATCCTCTGACTCACGTTCGGGTCTAAAATCCAGACATGACTCTAACCGCATCCGATGTCGTCCGCCGCGTGCTGAAGTCCGTCCCCCTCATCGATGGGCACAACGACGTGCCATGGCAACTCCGCAACCGTTTCGACAACGACATCGCGGCGTGCGACTTCCACGACACAAGCTCCCTCCAGCCTCCGATGCATGTGGACATCACGCGACTCCGCAGTGGACTCGTAGGTGCGCAGTGCATGGCGGCATATGTCCCGATCGAGCTCGCGGGACCGGGCGCGGCCGATGTGATGTTCGAGCAACTCGCCGTGGCCACACGCCTTGTCGAGGCCTATCCGGAAGATCTCGCCCTAGCCCGCAGCGCCGACGAGGTGGAGACGATTTTCCAGGACGGGCGCGTGGCCACTCTGCTTGCCGTCGAAGGAGGTCACGGACTCGAGAACTCGATCGCTCACCTCGAGGCGGCCTACGCCGCCGGGGCTCGGTATCTGACCCTCGTGCACAACATCCACACGGACTGGGCGGATTGCTGCCGCGTGGACCCGGTGCACAACGGTCTCACCGACGAGGGTCGCGAGATCGTCCGCAGGATGAACCAGCTCGGCATGCTGGTGGACCTGTCGCACTCCTCGACAAAGACCATGCACGACGTCCTCGATGTGAGCCCCGCTCCGGTCGCCTGCACGCACTCCGGGGCCCGTGCAATCAACGACTACCCGCGCAATGCCGACGACGAGATACTGCGTCGCATCGCCGCCGGCGGCGGCATCGCGATGGCCACGTTCGTTCCCTACTTCGTTTCTGCCGAGGTCACGCAGCACGAGGCGGCCGAACAGGGAGAACAGGCCCGGCTGGCGATGCTCCACCCGGACGAACCCGAACGTCGCGCCGCGGCATTGGTCGAATGGAAACGCACCAACCCCACGCCTCGCGCAACCGTTGCCCAGGTCGCCGACCACATCGATCACATGTGCGAGGTCATGGGGTTCGAGCACGTGGGCATCGGTTCGGACTACGACGGCATCGCGGACGTGCCGGACGGTCTCGAGGACGTCAGCGCCCTACCCAACCTCCTCGAGGAACTGGCCCAGCGCGGCTACGGTGAGACCAAGCTCGGGGCGATTGCCGGTGGCAATTTCCTCCGGGTGCTGCGCGCCGTCGAGGGCGCCGCCAGCTAGTTCGCCAGCAAGATTGACCGTCCTAGTCCATCGACAGAGTGTCCACGAGGTCGAGCGCCGCGGCGCGTCGGGCGGGCAGCCAACTACCGAGCGCACCGGTTCCGAGCAACAGTGCGGCCAAGACCGCGAAAGTCGCGGCAGTCGGCATGCCGACCCGCAGAGCCGCCGATAGCGAACTCACGAGAAGAAACCCAATCCCGAACCCGGCCGCCACGCCGAACGCCACTCGCCAGAGCCCCTGCCGAACCATGAGAGCCGATACCTGACGCCGTGTTGCCCCAAGCGCGATACGCACGCCCCCCTCGTGCTTGCGAATGCCCGTTGAGAAGGCCATCACGCCGTAGACGCCGACCGCGGAAAGCAATAGCGCCGCCGCACCAAAGACCCCGAAGAGCGTGCCCAGGATCTCGAGGAAGAAGTTGTTCTGCAGCAGCATGTCACGGAGCGTCATCGGTGCGGACAGAGGCAGGTCCGGGTCGAGGCCGGTCAGTGCGTCACGAACGCCGGCAGCGGCAGCAAGAGGCTCGGCTCCAGCCCGGGCGATCACATTGACCGCGGCTTCCGGCCGCTGAGCCAAAGGCACCACCACGGCCTCGCGCGGCAGCGGGGGCGTCGGCACGTCTGCATAGATGTCGGGTATCACCCCGACTACCTCGATCTCGTCCTCCGGGGCCGCCGTTTCCCCGGAGCGTGGCCCGAGTACAATTCGCGCACCCACGGGATCCGACTCCAGGTAGCGTTGGGCAAAGCTGGCGGTTACGACGGCCACCCGCGGCGAAGTCTCATCGTCGGCCGCGGACAGGCTACGGCCCTGCAGCGGCACGAGATCGAGCACGTCCAAGAAGCTCGGGCTCACAGCGCTCAGTCGTGCGCGGGGCGCCTGACGTGCCTCGTAGACTTCACCTGCGAGTCCGAACGTGCTCGCGCCGAAACCGGCCACGGGCAGATCGGAGGCCAACGAAACGGCTCTCAGTCCCGCCCCACTTTCCAGCCGCTCCACCAGCGCACGATAAAACTGCCGTCGAGCCTCCGGTTCGGCGTAGTCCCGCTCCGGAAGCGTGATCGCGCCCGTGAAGATCTCGTCGGGGTCGAAAGAAAGAGCGATTGAGCGGAGTTCGCCGAGCGTTCCTCCGAAGGCCGCGGCCCCGAGCAGCAGCGAGTACGCGACGGCGACCTGGACGACAACCAGAACGCGACCGGCGCGACCCGCCGTTCTGCTGGGCCCAAGTCTGCAGCCCGACCGCAGGACGTCGTGGCTGTCCGTGCGCCCGACATGCAGAACAGGCAACACCGCCGACAACACGGCACTGATTGCCGCCAGCGCCACAACGAACGCCCCGACGCCGAAGTCGAGGCTCACGTCGACATAGAACGGTATCCCGAAGCTCAGCGATTCCATCGTATGGGTGAACCAACGCGAGCCCGCGGCCGCGATGCCCAGGCCGCCCAGCGCGCCGAGCCCAGCAATCACCAGCGCGTCGATCAGCGCCTGGCGCACCAGCCGGTGCCGCCCCGCGCCGAGCGCCGCCCGCACCGCGAGTTCTCGCGTGGATTGCACCGCGCGCACGAGAAGCAGGTTGGCCACGTTCGCACACGCAAGCACGAGTACCATCGACACCGCCAGCAACATGGCGAACAGCGCTTGGCGCCCCGAACTTCCCAGGAAGTCCCGGGTCCACTCGCGCACCAGGACACGCTCGTACCCACCGTCGGTGTCGGGATGCTCCTCGGCGAACTGTCCCACGAGCCCCGTGAGTTCCGCCGCTGCCGCGGTCTCCGAGACTTCTGAAGCCAATCTTCCGACCATGAAGAGCCGAGGGCCCTCGCCTCGGGCCAGTTCGGCACGATCCAGCTGCAGCGGCTTCCAGACGTCCGAGTTCCACGGAAACCCAAAGCCTTCGGGCATCACGCCGACCACCCTCGTGGGCGTGCCGTCGAGACGTATTGAAGTGCCGAGGATATCCGGGTCGGCGCCGAAACGGCCGCTCCACAAATCGTGCGCGATAACCACAACAGCCTCGGCCCCAACCGCCCCATCGCGTTCCGCAAAGGCGCGGCCGAGGATCGGCTGGAGACCGATTGCATCAAAGAACTCCGTCGTTACGGCCAGTCCGCCGATCGCGTCGGCCGGCTCAAGGTCGTCGGCCAGATTGACGCTCAACCCCTGCCACCCGGCCAGAGCAGCAAAACTCGTCTGCCGGGTACGGAGATCATCGTAGGCACTGAAGTCAATCGGAACGACGCCGGACTCACCGAAGCGTGGATCGAGACGACGTACCGCCACGACTCGCTCGGGCTCGTCCACCTGCAGAGGACGCATCGCCAGGCCCTGCACAATGCTGAACATCGCTGCCGTAAGCCCGATCCCCACGGCCAAAGTCAACACGGCACCGGCGCTCGTGGCGGGACGACGCACGATTCCCCGCACCGCGCCACGTACGTCGTGTCCCAAGCCGCGAAATCCTCCTCCGCCGGTTGCTAGCGCACCAGCGCCACGTACGGGCTCGCGTTCGGAGCCGCCCGTCTGAAGGGTGGACATCCAGACCCTGCCAAGGTTGCGCGCAAGGTCCGCGAGGACACCTCGCGTCGTCTGGTTAGACTTCGTCGCGTTGAGCTCGGCCGCGATCGCGTCGCGGATATCGGCCGCGTATTCGCGTCGGAACCAGCGCGGATGTAGTCCGATCAGGACGCGCGACAACGCCGGAACACACCGATCCCCCAGGCTTGTCATGGCATTCACTCAGGATCGGGGAGGGCAACATCGCGGGCAAACAGAATCACATCCTCGAGCACGGCCATCTCGTCTCGGAGGACGCGCAGCCCGTCGGGCGTGGCTTCGTAGTAGCGTCGCGGCCGGCCTCGCCCACCCTCGTCCCGCGGTCCGTCTACTTCGCGGATGAGATCGGCTTCACGGAGCTTGTTGACGGACCAGTACAAAGACGCGGGCCCGAGTCGAACTCGATCGTGGGAACGCCTCGCCACTTCCTGCCCCATCGCGTAGCCGTGGCTCTTTCCCTGGACAAGAGTCAGCAGCAGGTACAGCATCGGGACGGTCACTTTGACATCGGTGCCAGACATGGTCGCTCGCGATCGGGGAATCACCAATTACTCTATGAATTGATATATCAATAATTAGAGTAATACAAGGACGAGCCTTCGAGGCGGCACTCGTGTCAGCCGAGCAGCCAGAGTCGTAGCGCAAACAGCACGATCGTCACCGAGACGAAGGCTCGGATCCAGACGTGTCCTTTGAGGACCGTCAGCCGCACACCCAGCTGGCCGCCGAGCAGATTGCCGAGACCCAATGCCAGGCCAGCCGTCCAGTGGATCGCTCCGCCACCGGCGAACACGGCGATCGTTACGAAGGCCCAGAGCAGCACGCAGGTCACCTTCACGGCATTGCCGCGAACAAGATCGAGCCCAGCCATGGTGGTGCCTGCCAGCAACAGAAAGCCCACTCCCGCCTGGATGAACCCGCCATAGATGCCGATCAGGAAGAAGATCCCCATGAGCAGAGGGCCGGGCTCCGTGAGCACCTCGGACTCCGGCGCGTCGCGCGGTACCGGCCGCAGCAGCGACCAGAGCGCCATCCCGAGCATCAGCACCGCGAGCATCCGTCGGAAGGCAAAGTCGCTCACCTGCAGAGCCATCCAACTACCGATAGCAGCGCCTACGACGGCCGGCAGCGCAAGCCGGAGTGCGAGTCGCGTCTCGAGCACCTGATGGCGGCGGAATCCCCACACGGCGCCTACGTTCTGGAGCAGCAAGGCAACGCGATTGGTTCCGTTGGCCACCCCTGCGGGAATGCCCAGAAATATCATCAGCGGCAGCGTGAGGAACGAGCCCCCACCTGCCACCACGTTGAGCGTCCCGGCAATAGATCCGGCGACGAAGAGCGCTACCAGACCCCAGCCGTCGAGCGCGATCATGGGCCTACGTGAACGACGACTTCGCGCATCTTCGGGGCGTCACGGTGTTCCCAGAGGTAGATGCCCTGCCACGTTCCGAGAACGAGTCGGCCTTCCATCACCGGGATGGAAAGTGAAACCGAGGTGAGCGCCGCTTTGATATGCGAGGGCATGTCATCGAGCCCTTCATGCACGTGAGTGAAGTGTGGATCGTCGCGTGGGACTAGGCGCTCCAGCCATCTCTCGAGGTCGTGCCGCGCCGACGGGTCAGCGTTCTCCTGGATCGTCAGGCTCGCCGAAGTGTGGCGCACAAAGACAGTGCAGACGCCTTCCAAAACCCCGGCCTGGCGCACCACCGCTCCGACCTTGTCGGTGATCTCGTGGAGCCCTGGACCTGGACTGGCTATCTGGAGAGGCTCGACCATGCGGCGATTCTAGCGCCGGCGGACCGTTCGTGCGGCGCTACTCGACCCGAGGCGCGTCGCCCGGCAGCCCGTTCTCACGATTCATCTCGGCTGCCTTGTCACCGCAATGGGGACAGACGGCAACGGAATCGCGCTCGGTGAGCCACAGCTCATTGTTGGCGAACCACTCGTGCTCGCCGAAGCCGCGCTTGCAGATCGGACACGGTATCCAGAACCGTCCGCGAATCCACGCGTAGGCTCGATGTACTAGTCGGGGGCGATAAAACATAGTCACCGCGTGGGGAGGCGAAGGCCGGCAGGGCCCATCGTATACCCATGGGAGGCACGGCGGCCACGTTCCGTGGAACCTATCGGTTCGCGCCCGGCTCCCAGAGGGGCTCTGACTCGCCCTTGCACTGGTTCTCATAGCGGGCCATGGCGAACAGCAGATCAGAAAGCCGGTTGAGATAGGCAACAGCCACGCCGGTATCGGCCTCGCGCGCCAGCGTCACTGCGTGACGCTCCGCGCGCCGACATACCGTGCGTGCTACCTGCAAGGTCGCCGCACCCGGGGCGCCACCGGGGAGTATGAAGTTCTCCAGCGGGCCGGTCGCACTGTTGAGCTCGTCAATGAGCGGTTCGAGGTGCGTCACGCTGGCGTCGTCGAGGCGCGGCACCTCGAAACCGGGATCGGACTCGCGCGGCGTTGCCAGATCGCCGCCGAGGTCGAAGAGTTCGTTCTGGATGCGCTGCACGGCACCCGCAACCCTGGCGTCGAGATCGTGGGTCAGCGCGACCCCGAGAACGCTGTTGAGTTCGTCTACCGCACCGTAGGCCACGACCCGCGGGGAGTCCTTCGCCACCCGAGTACCATCGGCCAGCCGGGTCTCGCCATCATCGCCATCGCGCGTGTAAAGACGTGTGAGTCGCATGGCCCGATTCTAGTGGACGTCGTCGCCCAGGACCCGCGCGCCCAAGATCTAGGGAACCATCACCCGCGCCAGAATCCACGCCGTCATCAGCTCGAGAGCCTCGGGTGCAAACGTCTCCTCGATCGTGCCGTACTCGGCGACCGCGCCTGTGGTGGCGGTCTGGAAGAGATGGTTGAGTCGATCCAACCGACGCACCGTCACATCGTCGTTGCCGCCGCGCGCGAGCGCTGCTTCGATCGGTACGAGGTTCTGTTCAGCGTCGACCTGAAGATCGAGCGTGCCGTTCAGTGCCAGCACAGGCGCTGCGACCTGCTCGAGGAACGTCGCCGGATCGGTGTTCAGGAAGTATTGGAACCACGGGCTGGTCGCTTGCCGCTTCGCTGGCCCCCAGGCGCTCTCCCAAGCCTGATCGCGCGCCGCACCGGTGACGCCCTGCAACTGGTGCTCGAGCAGTGCGGTCAGGAGTGCGTCGATGATCTCCTCGTCGGCCCCCTCGGCCATCGCGTCCCAGAGAGGCTGCTGGCGAGAGATCTGCGCCTCGATGTAGGCTTCGGACGCGCCCGCGGCGCGCAGCAGTAGGTCGTTTTGCAGAGCGAGCACCTCGCGACCATCGACTCCGGTTCCCGCGAGCAACACGAGGAAGGCCAGCCGCGGGTCGTCAGAGGCGACGATCGGAGCGATAAGACCGCCCTCGCTGTGACCGATCAGACCAATCTGGTCCGGATCGATGTCCGACTGCTCGCGCAGAAACGCCACTCCTGCGGCTACATCGCCCGCGAAGTCAGCACTCGTGATGTCCGCTCGCGCGCCATCGGAACCACCGATGCCGCGATCATCGACCCGGAGCACCGCGATCCCTTGCCGGGAGAGATGGTCCGCAATCACCCAGAACGGCTTGTGGTTGAAGAGAGTCTCGTCCCGATCCTGGCTACCCGATCCAGTGATCAGGATGGCGGCGGGGTGCCGCCCGTCGCCAGGCGGCACCGTCAATGTTCCCGCGAGAGTGTTGTTGTCGATCGGGTTCGTGTAGGTCACGTCGCGGGCGGAATACGGGAAGGGTGGCTGCGGCGTCTGAGGACGTGCCGGGCCCGTGTCCTCGCCTTCGCCGAGCAGTTCCATTGCGAGGGGTATCTCGACGCCCTGCGCCAGCGTCCCCGTCGCGGTCGGCGGCGAACACGGCGCCCGCCGCGGCGAGCGTGAATTCGATTCGACTGTCGGTGTAGACCACGTCCGCGACCGGGCCGTCGGTGAGGCCCTGCGCCGGAATCGACAGGGTCGCGGTCGGTTCTTCGCCGCTCAGTTCGAACGTCACGAAGAACTCGAGCTCACCAGTGCCGCCGGCTGCGGTCAGATCAACGGCGCCGCGCCAGCGTTCCGTCTCCTGCGCCTGGAGCGGGAATCCGACGAGCGCCACCGCCAAAGCCATCACAACTCGGATCCTCTTCATAACTTCTCTCCGCTGGGGAATGCTGCTATTGCTTACCCCGGGTGTGCCGCCCGCCAGAAATTTCTTCGCCGCAATCAGCCGACACGAGCAACCAGAGACGCCTGGTCGGGCCGCGCGAGGGAGATCACGATCGGATCGTCCGCCTGACGCTCAAGGAAGTCATCTCGATTGTGGATTCCCTGCCATCCTTCGGCGATGAGCACCTGCGCTACCGCACCGCCGAGCGACTCGCCGGGACCCAGTGCCACGATGACGTCGGGCGCGTACTCGCGCAGCGCCACCCGCACGGTCGCCGCGAAGTCGAAGGTCTCTGTTACCTGGTGACCGAGGGTGTAGCTCAGCAGCGAGTCGGTCGACGTGGTGAGGGGTCGCCATTGCCTCCCCGTGCCATCAATCAGCGGCACCCGCGGCGCCTCCAGCGGCAGGCCCGCGAGCGCCTGGCGACCCGAGGTCGAAGCGTTGGACATCAGTTGCGAGTGGAAGGCCGAGTTACCCAGGAGTCGCAGCGGATACTCGGTCTTGCCGAGCTTCACCGTCGGCAGTGCCTCGGCCAGAGCGGCGATCGCCGCGTCATCGCCCCAAAGAACCCGCAGCCCACCGAATCGGATCGAGTCGCCGGCGGCGTGCCCGTCCTCAACCACCTGGCGCAACGCGCGGTCGACCTGAACAGCACGGTCCGGAGACGGTCGCCAGTCATCGTCGACTACCGGATAGATCGACTGTCCGCCTACGACGCCATCTCGGGTCATGGCGCCCATGGTGCCGATCAGTTCGAAAGCGCCCTCGAGATCGAGCGCTCCGGCCGCCCAGAGCGCCGAGTACCAGCCCATGGAGTTGCCGCCCACCGCCACGACGTCTACCAGTTCAGGATCCAGTCGAAGGGCCTCGAAGGCAGTTACCGCAAAGATCAGCGGTGCCGCGTTGTGGCCCTCGAGGAACGCTGATCGGAACTTCTCGGCGCCATCCATGCCGCGCACCGTGAGATCGCCGGCTGCTTCTCGGCGGGTGTCCACAGCCGCGACGGCCTGCGCCAACTCGGAAGCGCTGGGTGTGGCGTCCAACGCGCTCAGCGAGCCCAATTGTGCCTTGCCATAACTGGCCCGACCGGGGCAAAGCACCACAGCGCGGCGGCTCATGGCTGATCCCCCCGCAAGAGCGCGAGCGCATGCTCAACGATGCCCTCTTCCGAGGGAAGTACCTGCTCCCAGGCTGGCCCAAGCGGAATGAACGTGTCCTCGCCGCAGTAGCGCGCCATGCGTGGGCTCGCCCCCGCGTCGACGATCGCCGTGATGATCGCCTCGGATACACCACCCGTACGTCGGCCCTCGTCAACAACCAGCACATTGCCGGTCGCTTCCGCCTCACGCACGAGCGTGCCCTCATCGAGCGGACTCAACCAACGCAGATCGACGACCCGCGCATCGACCCCGTGATCGCGGCGCAACGTGTCGGCCGCGCGCAACGATCGCCAGAGACCATTGGACCAACTCACCAGCGTCAGATCCGCGCCCCGGCCGTAAACTCGAGCGCCGCCCAACGGCACAGCGTTCCCCGGCGCTGGATAACTATCGCGCCACCCGTCGTCGCCATCGTCCACCAGGTCGCGCGTCATGTAGAGCGCGATCGGCTCGAGGAACAACGCGACCCGACCGTCGCGACGTGCGAGTGCCATGCAGGTTCGCAGCATGCCCACGGCGTCTTCGCCCCGCGAGGGCGCTGCGATCACTACGCCTGGGATATCCCGCAGCGCCGCGATGCTGTTGTCGTTGTGGAAATGGCCGCCGAATCCCTTCTGGTATCCGAAGCTGGCGACCCGCACCACCATCGGGTTGCTGAATTGCCCGTTCGAGAAGAACTGCAGTGAAGAGGCCTCGCCACGGATCTGATCGAGGGCGTTGTGGATGTAGGCGAGGTACTGGATCTCCGGAATCGGCAGGAACCCGAGATGCGCGGCGCCGATAGCGACTCCGAGAATGCTCTGCTCGTCCAGGAGCGCATTGAAGACGCGGCCGCCCCCGAACTTGCGCCAAAGCCCGGCGGTTACACCGTAGACGCCGCCACGTTTCGCCACATCCTCCCCAAAGGCGAGTGCCTCCGGATACTGCAGCAGGAGATCGTGCAGGCCCCAGGAAAGCAGCTTGGCCAGGTGTTCCGGGCCCTGGTTCTCCGGGAGCTTGGCTTCGTCTCCCCAGTGCGCCAGGCGATCCTCATCAGTCGCCGCAGAGAGAGCCGTGATGTTGACGGCGCGCGACTCGTAGGGCGCCAGCGGCTCGACAATGGTCTCCACCGAGGTGTGCAGCGGACGCGTCTCAACCTCCGCAGCCGCCGCGGACACTCGCTGCCCGATCTCCTCGTAGGTCGCGAGCAGCTCGGCTGAATCTGCCAGGCCTGTACGAAGCGCGATCTCGCAGGAGCGCAGCAACGGATCACGCGCCTCGGCGGCCCGGATCCGTTCCATTCCCATATAGGCCAGCTCCGGGTCCGTTCCCGCATGACCGAGCAGGCGCACGACCTTCAGGTGCAAGAACACGGGAGCCCGCCTTGCCCGGCAATACTCCACCGCCCTGCGAGCTTGCGCGTACGCATCGACCAGGTCTGTACCGTCGGCCTTGAAGTACGGCATCGACAGGTCGCGGGCCCAGGTCTCTTCGACCCATCCGGCCGGTGTGTTCACGGAGATCCCGAGGCCGTTGTCCTCGCACACCCACACGACCGGCATCGGCAGGTGCTGGTAGGCAGCCCACCGTGAGGCGTTGAGCGCTCCGAGCGCTGTGGAATGATTTAGCGACGCGTCGCCGAACGAGCACACCACCACCGCGTCCGACGACACCTCCGGATCGTGGCCGAGGTAGCGAGCGCGATCGATGGCAAATGCCGCCCCCATCGCCTTGGGAAGCTGTGATGCGATCGTCGATGTCTGCGGCGGAATCCACATGTCGCGGGAACCGAACACCTTGTGACGACCACCCGAAATAGGGTCGTCCATGGCGGCGCACAGCGAGAGCAGTACGTCGAAAATCGGGGTCTGGGCCTCCACCTGTTTGGCCCGCTGCGCGAAGAAGGCACCGGAGCGGTAGTGCAGGAACGCTGGATCGTCCGGCCGCAACGCCGCGGCCACGGCCGCGTTGCCCTCGTGGCCCGCGCTGCCGATGGTGTAGTAGCCGGTGCCCCGCTCTTTCAGCCGGCGAGCCTCGAGATCCAGATGCCGGGCCTGGAATTGCGACTCGACCAGGTCGAGAAACTCTGACCCGGAGATTGCGGACGACGGGCGCTCCGTCCCATCCGCGGCGCCGTCCCACCCCTGCAGGAAGTCCCGCAGGTTGCGGTCGACGACCTCGGCGCGAGTTCGGCTCATGGGACGGACATTCAGGCGCCGGCCGGCACCGGCGCGTCGTCATGGTCGGGGTCGCGGCGGAAGAGGCGACGAGCCTCCATGGTGAGCGAGAACACCGCAGGAACCAGGAAGAGCGTGAAGAGAGTCGAGACGGCCAGTCCGCCGACGACGACGCTTCCTAAACCTCGATAGATCTCCGACCCCGCCCCGGTCACCAGCACCAGCGGAGCCATGCCCATCACCGACGTCATGCTGCTCATGAAGATCGGTCGGATCCGGTCGGCCACGGCATCGCGCAACGCTTCGCGATACGGCAGATGTCGGTCACGCATGTAGTTCAGCGTCTGATGCACGATCAGAATCGCGTTGTTCACCACGATGCCGATCAGGATGACGAAACCCAGCATGGCCACGACGTCCAGGGCCTGGTACGCGACAAACGCGTTCACGAGCCCGAGCCCAATGAACCCGCCCACCGCCGCAAACGGCACAGAAAACAGGATCACAAACGGGTACACGAAGGATTCGAAGAGTGCCGCCATGAGCAAGTAGGTCACCAGCAAAGCCAGAAGGAAGTTGCCCTGCAGAGACTGCCGCGCGGCGGTGAGTTTGTCCGCCGTGCCCGCCAGCTCGGCCTGATACGGAGCCGCCAGCGAACCGTCCGCCCGCATGGGGCCGAGGATCTGATCTTCGATGTGTCGCATCGCCGCTTCGAGCGGCTGAGTCTGCGGCGGCACCACCTGGATCGTGACCGTCCGCTCACGCTCCTTGTGATTCACCTGCGTGGGGCCCGTGGTCTCCGAGATCCGGCTCACATCACCGACACTCACCACGCGCCCATTCGGAGTGGCGATGTTGAGCCCCTCGATATCCTGGCTGCGGCTGGCGTAGGCCGAGGCGCCGCGCAGGATCAGGTCAATCGCCTTGCCTTCGTACTGGTACTCACTGACTTTCACGCCGTCGACGAGAACGTTGAGCGCGAATCCAATGTCCTGAGCTGTGAGCCCGAGCTGCGCTGCGCGCTCGCGATCTGGCACGACGCGTACTTCCGGGTTCCCGAGGTCGAGGCTCGGTAGCGGCTGAGCCTGGGCTCCTGGCATTGTCGCGTTCACAGCGCCGAAAACCCGCCCACCGAGTTCGAGGAGACGCGGCAACTCGGGGCCAGTGAGATCGATATCGATCGCACGGCCGGCGTCGGAGCCGGACTGGAACATCGAGGGCTGCTGAACGATTCCAAATGCGCCCGGGATAGAGTTCAGCACGCCCTGTAGAACCGGTACGGCCTCGCCGGTTCGGTCGGCGTATTCCTGATGCCCGATCCCGCCCATGAAGGCGCCGCCGGCGAAAGAAACGAAGAAGAAGTGCTCGATCGGTGGCCCGGCCAGATCCGCCTCGCCCGGGTCCCCGGGCGCCGTGTTCCAGTAGGGGGCAAGACGCTGCTCGACGTGATCGGCGATGTTCACGAATTCGGCAGGGTTGTATCCTGGCGGCGGGATCACGAGACCGAACGCGAAGTTCTGGTTGCCGGTCGGCAGGTACTCGGTCTCGGGCATCAGCGCATAGGCGGCAACCACAGCGCCGATGGTGAGCACCAGCACGGCGACAATCTGAACCGTGATCGATCCCGACAATCGGTAGACCGCATCGGCTATGCCTCTGGTGACGCGAGCGCCGGCACGTGCAAGGAGACCAGGCTCGGCATCCTCGTCCCGTTTCTTCGCCGTTTTCAGCACGCGCGCGGCCATGCTCGGGATCACAGTGATCGACACAACCAGCGAGATCATCACCGCGGAACACACAGCCACCGCGATGTCACGGAAGAGCTGACCTGCCTCGTCCTGAACGAAGAGCACCGGCAGGAAGACGACCACGGTGGTCAGAACTGAGGCCAGGACCGCGCCCCACACCTCCACAGCGCCGTCGTAGGCCGCCTGCAGGCGCCGCTTCCCCATTTCCTGGTGCCGATAGATATTCTCCAGCACCACGATCGAAGCATCCACGATCATGCCCACCGCGAACGCCATTCCGGCGAGCGACACAACGTTGATGTTCCGACCCAGCAGCCGCATCACCAGAAAGGTCGCAACAACGCTCACCGGGATCGCGAGGCCGATCACCAGCGTGCTCGAGGCACTCCGCAGGAACAGGAACAGCACGACGACGGCCAACAAGCCGCCGATCACGATGTTGCGCTGGACCAGGCTGATCGCTCGCTGGATGTAGTCCGACTCGGCAAAGGCGACGTTGAGCTCCATCCCCTTCTCGGCCAACTCGCCGTCGTTGAGCTGGTCGACCGCTTCGCGCAGATCGTCCATAACGGAAAGTACGTTCGAGCCTTGACGCCGCAAGATGGCGAACGCCATCGATGGTTGGCCCTGATTGCGCATCACCTGGGTGGCGTCGGCGAAGCCGAGATTTACTGTGGCGACGTCGCGGACGTAAACGGGAGCGTCGGATCGCCAGGCGAGCACGACGTCCTCGACCTGCTCAGGGTCCGTGTACTGGCCGACCGTGCGCACCACGTACGCGCGTTTGCCCTCATCGAAGTCGCCGGCGCTGACATCGCGGTTCTCCGCGTCCAGAGCGGCGGCCACCTGGCTCAGAGTGAGACCGCGCACCGCCAGCTTCTGTGGGTCCACGGTGACGTGTAGTTCGCGTCCTCGGCCGCCATAGATGTTCGCCACCGCGACACCGTCGACGCGCTCCAGCCTTGGCTTGATCACGTCCTCGGCGAACTGGCGCTCGAGGTCGATATCGATGTCAACACCATCGCGGGCCACCAGCACCATCCAGGCAATCGCCGACTGCTCGAACGGATCCTTGCTCGTGATCACGGGGCGCAATGCGTTCTGCGGGTAGCGCTGCACCTGCTGGAGCGCGTTGTTGACCCGCATCAGTAGCGCTTCTTGATCGGATCCAACCCTGAAACGTAGTCGGATCATGCCGCTCGACTGGCGACTCTCGCTGGTCATCTCGACCAGGCCTTCCAGCGACTTCAGTTGATCTTCCTGTTTCTGCGTGATCTCGGTCTCGATCTCTTCCGGAGAAGCGCCAGGCCACACGGTCGTGACGATGGCCTGCGGGACGTCCACGTCGGGGATCAACTGCACGGGAATGCTGAAGAGCGCGAGCATGCCGAAGAGCGCAACGAGGAGCACCGCTACGGTGACGCTGACAGGGAACCGGATTGCCGAGTCGACGAGTTTCATTGCGCTGACTCACGCGGATCGACAGCAATCGGCCGGTCCGGATCCGCCTCCGGCACCGCGGGCGTGCGCAGATTGGCGACGGTCACTGGCTGCCCGGGGAAAACGCGTTCATTGCCACGCACGATCAGCAAGTCGCCCGGGCTCACCGGTCCGTAGACCACCTGCCACTCGCCGCGCGCCGGGCCGGCTTCCACGCTCACCTGCGTGACCGATCCCACGCTCCCCTCGCCCAGTGGCGCGCCCGGATCGCCTCCCATGGCGGATGGGTCGACCCGGAAGACAAGCACCTGATCGCCGCGACGAACGACCACGTCCTTGCTTACTAGCACAGCGGCCTGGGGCGAACCCAACTGAGCGCTGACCCGAGCGGCCATGCCGCCTTTGATCGCGAGGTCGCGGTTCGGAATGCGGATGAGAACGGGGAACGTGCGCGCTTCCGGGACCGCTTCAGGAATGACCGCCTGGACTCGGCCCGTGTAGGGCCGGCCGGGCAGCGCGTCGAACGTCACGTCGACCTGGAAACCGACCGGCACCGCGGAGATGTAGCGCTCCGCGATCTGCACAGCCACTTCGACCACCGACAAATCGAGCAGCGACAGTAGCTGGTCGCCACGACCGACCCACTCCCCGACTTCGACATGCACCGCCGCGACGCGGCCGGCGAAAGGCGCCTTGATACTGGCTCGATCGAACTGGTCCTGGAGCTGGGACACTTCGGCGTCGAGTCGCACAACCGCCTGAGAGAGTGCGTCACGATCAGCGAGCGCCTGGTCGTACTCCCGTGCGGAAATCACTTGCCGGTCACGCAAGCTGGCGAGTCGTTCGAAGTCCGCCGTAGCACGCGCGAGGCGAGCCTGCGTCTCGTCACGCGAGGCAGCCGCAGCGGCGAGGCGTTGCTCGACAGTCGTCGTGCGCAGACGGGCCAGCACCTGGCCCTCACGCACCGCGTCGCCCTCGTCGACGAAGAGCTCGGCCGCGAGGCCGTCGACTTCACTGGCCACGGAGGAGTCGCGCCTCGGACGCGCGGTGCCCAGAAGCTGAACACGCTCTGCGGCGATGGTCTCGACGGCGGCGATGGCGTCCACCGGAGGCGCTGCCGGGAACATTCCGGCTGGCGGTCCACCTTGGCCGGCGCCAGCACCCGCGGCTCCGGCAGCGGGCAGGCCGCCAAGGGTCCACCAGGCGCCGATCAGCACGAGCACTCCACCGAGCAGGGCTCCCATGAGCACCGCAACGATCGTGGGCATACGACGGGCAGATGTATCAGTCACAACGTCCTCTGGGGAGCTACGCGGGGAGCGGCAGCTAGAACGAGCGTACGCCCGCATAGACGCCGCGGCAAGACGGTTTCAGACCTGCGGAACGGCTACTCGCCCGTGACCGAGAGGGGTCGCGACGCCGTGACGCCCTGCTGTTGATGAACGACCAGTTCGTGGTCCAGCGCGTCGGCCAGTGCCAGAGCATCTAGCTCGGTGACACTGCCGTCAGGCCACTGAATGCTCACCGAGTCGACCGCGGTGTGACCCCCCAACCCAAACGTCAGCACGAACTCGCTTTGCGATGCGTACGATGACCCAGAACGCACCATCTGGCGCTGAGTCCATTCCCCGGCAGTGACATCGACAACCGCGCCTAGGGCTCTCGTGTTGCCGCCGTCGGCCCGCAGGTCGAGCCGCAGAACGCCAGGCCTGTCGGCGGCACCGGAACGTGCGGTGTTCTCTAACAGGTATGCGGGGCCATTGTTGGTCGTTACGACGATGTCCAGGTCGCCGTCACGGTCCAGATCCGCGTGAGCTGCGCCACGCCCAACGATCGGCAACGCGAGGGGGCCGGCGGCGCCGGCGGCGTCACCGAAGGTGCCATCACCGCGATTGCGGAACAGCAGAGGCCGCTGCTCGTAGGTGATGCTGGCTTCGATCTCGGCAATCCGATCCTCGAGATGTCCGTTCGCGGCGAACATGTCCAGCCAGCCGTCGAGGTCGTAGTCGAAGAAGAAGAGCCCGAACGTGAGGAAGGGGAAACTGCTGCGACCAATGCCGGCCTGCCCAGCCACGTCGATAAACACGCCACCGGGCTGGAGTTCGAACAGCCCGATCATCTCCTTGCTGAAGTTGCCAATCGCGAGACTCAGATCGCCGGTGTTCTTCAGGTCCGCCGTATCGATGCCCATCCCGGCGCGGGCACGGCCGGAGGCATCGAAAGCCATGCCGGAGAGCAGTCCGATCTCTTCGAAGGTGCCGTCCTGTTGGTTGCGGAAAAGGAAATTGGGCTCGGTGTCGTTGGCGACGGCGAAGTCGAGCCAACCGTCTCTGTCGACGTCCGTGACGGCGATCCCCAGAGACTTCCCGCCGGACACGAATACGCCGGCCTCGCGACTCGCATCCACGAACGTTCCGTTGCCCTCGTTGCGGAACAGGATCGACGGCTCGCCGACGTACGACTCCGGCGTGCAATACGACTTCTCGGTGCCGTCCAGCGAGCACCAGATGTCCTCATCAGGGGTCCAACGCACGTAGTTGGCGAGGTAGAGATCCAGGTCACCGTCGCGGTCATGGTCGAGCCAGGCAGCCGACGTGCCCCAACCGTCGTGCCCGAGTCCGCTGCTCTCTGTGACTTCCTCGAACCGTCCACTGCCATCGTTCCGGAACATGCGGTTCGGACCGTATGCGGTCACGTAGACGTCGAGATCGCCGTCGCCGTCGTAGTCAGCCGGCGCTGCTCCGAACCCATACATCGGCACAGCCAGCCCCGAAGCCTCGGTGATGTCCTGAAAGGTGCCATCGCCCTGGTTGCGGAAGAGCTGCATCGTGACATCACGCCGCTCCGCGGCGACCGCATCCTCATGCCCTGCCCAGGGGCCACCCTGAACAAAGAGAATGTCGGTCCAGTCGTCGCCATCCGCATCGAATAGCGCAACGCCCGCGCCGAGGCTCTCAGGCATCCACCGGTCGCCGAATGCCCCACTGACGTGTACGAAGTCGACTCCCGAAGCCGCTGTCACATCGCGAAAGACGTCGTCATCGGTAGCGCCGCGCACTTCCTGCCCGGAGAGCACGGAAAGAACGAAGCAAACCGCCATGACAGCCGCCCTCGATGCTCTCACTGCTCACCGCCGGCTTTCGTCGCGGGTCGATCGGGTCGACGCCACGGTGGCAGCGGACCCGCGTATTCAACGGGCGCGCGCCAGTAACGGCCGCCCTCGAGCCACTCGGTGAACGGGAATCGATCCGCCGCGCTGAACCTCGCACCGGGCGGCATGAGCACGTGGCTGTGAATCGACTGCGCCTCGCGGTTGATCACCGGGTTGTCGCGCTTGAACGGACCGGTGAGCTGACGAATGTCCTCGTCCTCGCGATAGCGCAGGTACCGCGACTCGTGGATCTCCGCCTTCTCCGTTTCTCCCATCGCCCGATAGGCAAGCATCAGGTTGTAATGAGCGCCCAGTTCTTCTGGGTCGATCTGATTGATGACGAACAGCAGGGGCTCAATCGCATCTTCGTAGCGCCGCGTGAGGTAGTAGGTGTTGCCGAGGTCAATCTGCACCGCACGATCGTAGGCGTAGTCCTCGACGACCCCCTCCAGCAGTTCAGCCGCGCGAGCGTACTCGCCGAAGCCGCGCGCTACCTGGGCCAGGAAGTAGTTGGCCTTGCCGAAACCTGGCTCGATCGCCAGCGCGCTCTGCAATGCGGTTTCGGCCTGCACGAGGTTGCCCTCCTGGAGATGCACACGAGCCTCGTTCACGAAAGCATCGGCATAGTCGGGGGCGAGTCGCTGCACGTGACGGAACTGACTCAACGCCGCCCGCAGGTCGCCCTGTCGCAGCAGCCCGATTCCGTAATCGTTGAATCGCATGGCGTCCGACGGAGCCTCGCCAATCAGATCGCGAATCAGCGACTCGCCGTTCACAGTCGGCGACTCCGCCGACTCGGCGAAGGTCACGCTCGTCTCATCGAGCACCACGACCGGCAACTCCGGCACCAGACTGTCGTCGTAGTCCCAGACGCGCGTATCAACCGCGGGCAGGCTGACTGCATCTGCGGGCTGCTCGATCGACGGCGTCGCGCCCATCGCCCAGCGGTTGTACGACTGCTTGTGCTTCCGGTAGTTCAGACGCGCGCGCAGAGTGAGCGGCCCCTGCACCTCCGCAGGCACCGTGAAGCTGTAGTGCGCGGTGTCGGCGGCGCCGGGCGGAATGAAGCGCACGTAGACCGGCGTGCGCCGATCCCAGCCGTTGCGCTTGTCGATAACCTGCCCCGCCTCATCCAGGAAGATCCCCCGGTACGAGTGCGCCGCCTCTTCGATGAACCGATCCTCGGCCATGCCGCCCGACATGAGCACCGGCTGGCCATTGCCATCGAGAAGAGTCACCTCCAGCCAACTCATGTTGCTGTCGGTGGTCCCGCCGGTGAACTGGTGGCCCACGCCGCGCGTGCGCACGACGATCTCTGCTCGCACCTCCGTGCCCGCCGGCAGGGCGAGCTCCTGATCTGCGATGGGGGCTACACGAGTGGCCGCGTCACCGCGAACTACATCGAGAGCGAAGATGTCGACTGTCACTTGATCCGCCTGCAGGAACGCAGCCGTTTCTTCGAGCTGCTTCGTGTAGCCGTGCAGCGCCGGTAGAGCTGTGTTCGAGCCCACGAACCGGTGTGACGCCACGAAGCCGTCGTCGTTGCCGGCATCGGTGGATGCCACCTCAGGCATGTGGCAGTCCTGGCACTGGAGCGGATTCTCCGGGAAATAGAACGACCTGACGGACGCGCCACTCACCCCGCTGTTCTGCCAGCCATCGTATTCATCGAAACCCCGGAACCACTTGTAGTTGTTGACCGGTGTGATCAGCGATTGCTTGTGGCAGGTCGCACAGAACTGCGACAGCCCGTGGAAGGTACTCCGTCGACGCGAACTGTGGCGCCGGATCAAATCGGGATCAGCGAGCAACTCCGCGTTCCCCGCCGCGCGCAGTTCGGGGTCGGTGGTCCCGGCGTTTGGCAGGGCTGCCGCCGGCGCAAGCCGGAAGGATCCGTTGGCGAGAGCCGGGTGGACCCGATCGACGCTGTGACAGAACTGGCAGGAGATGCCGATGTTGGCCGCTGCCGAGTCGAAGTCGATCTCCTCGCCGGCCTGCATCTTCCCCGTCATCATCAAGGCGGGGTCGTGGCATCCGGCGCACCACTGCGACGTCTTCACGTCGGTGCGTTCTTGAATGAACTGCACGCTGCGGCGGTACCAGGGATCGCTCATCGAAGCGAGGTGGTGCGTCGACTCGAACCACATGTCGTAGATGTCAGGGTGGCACGACAGATCGCCACAGCGCTCTACGTCCATCAACTGCGCCTGCGAATAGAAATCGCCCGATCGCGTGGACGCCGACGACGGATACCAGGGAGAGTCGGGGTCGAGCGGCAACTCGGTGAACCGATAGCCCTCCAGGTGTGGTCCGGACTCGTAGTAGCTCGGATGACTGGTGGGGTCGGAGTAGTCGTCTTCCTGCTGGCCGAACAACGCCACGGCATCCGCCCCGAGCGCAAGAATCACGCCGGAAACGCCAAGCGCCAATGCCCATAGGCCGGCGCGCCCGCTAGGGGACAACCGAGTACGCAGGTCAGCCATCCGGAAACTATGCCACGGTGTCGCGGCCGTGCCACGTCCCGGCTGCGGCGCAGGAGTGCCGGGCGGACGCCTAGCTCTGGCGCACGGCGCCGATCACGGCTTCCATGTGCGACACGTAACGATCGAGGCTCGCCCGACCTTCCTTGGTCAAGCTGTAGACGCTGCGTGGCGATCGGCCCACGAAGCCTTTCTCACACGTCACGTAGCCGACGTCTTCCAGCTTGCGCGCGTGCACGCTGAGATTGCCGTCACTCACACCGAGCAGTGACTTCAAATCGCCAAAGCTGAGCTCGTCGTTGACAGCCAGCGCGCTCACGAGCGCGAGGCGGACCGGCTGATGAATCACTCGATCGAGATCGCGCGCCTCTGCCGCGCCACCCAGAACTACGTCCGGTGCTTCGTTCGCCGCCGCGGCCTGCGTCTTGCGTTTGGGCTGTGCCATGTCAGCTGTTCCTTCGATCCAGTACCAGAACTATGAGCCCGGTGAGTAGATGCATGCCGCCGAATCCGGCGACAACGAGCCAGGTCGATGCTTCCCACGGCACAAAGGCCGCCACCGCCCCGAGCGCCATGACGGCGGCACCGGCTACCTGGAGCAACCTCGTGGAATAGCTGGATGCGACCAGCATTCCGGTGCCGTAGAGTGTCAACCAGACCGCCGGCAGGAGGTCGAACTGATCCCGCAAGATCATTGCTGCCGTCAACACTCCGCCGGCCACGACAGGTGCGCTCAGCGTCACGACGAAACGGCGGGCGACGCCCGTTGAAAGATCGACTCCCGCCGAGCTCGCTCGGTACGCCAGGGTGACAGCTCCTAGTGGCACGGCGACCGCAGCCGCGATCAACCAGGTGACCACCCAGTCGCGAGGCTCGGCGCCAGCACTGCCGACACCCGCGACGAACGCCACCAGCGCCATGCCGACGCCGGCCCAGCCGGGCAATGCGGTGAACGCACCGGCGCGCTCCATGGCGTCGCGGATGACCCGCAGGTGTCCGGTTGCGTGATCGTGTATCGAGGTGACTTCGGTCATTGGCATGATTCCGATGAGAACTTTGCGTTCCAATGTTAACCGCCGAACGAGCCCGTGGCCAATCCCCTGCCGCTAAGGCGTGGTGGCGACTCCCGCACAAGGAAGTAGAATGCGCACTCTGCCTTCCGCCGCGATCTGCGGCACGACTTTGAACGAGCCATGAACGACGACAGTGGCGCCCAGCCATACCTGATGCTCCGCGACCCGGACGGTCAGATGACCCGGGTCAGTCTGGATGATCTGCCACTCACCATCGGACGACGGAGCACCAACGCCATTCAGGTGCTCGACCCAACGGTGTCGCGCGACCACGCACGCATCGACCGCGATGGCGAGCAGTACTTCGTTCACGACCTGGGGAGCACGCACGGGACTTTCGTGAACCAGGAGCGCATCGACCGCCACGACCTGTCGGCCAACGACCGGATCAGATTGGGCGGAGCAATGGGCCACGTCATCACGTTCCGTAGCGGCGGTGAGTTCACGATGCTCATCGGCACGACGGGCAAGCAAAACCCGACCGCCCCGGTCACCGAGACGACGCCCGCCGGCGGTGTCGCGCGACAGGAGAGCGCCCAGAGCCTCACGGCCCTGCTGGAGATCAGCAAGGCGCTGAACTCCTCGTTGCGCATCACCGACGTGCTCGAGAAGGTGATGGATGCGGTTATCGCGCTTACCGACGGCGAGCGTTGCCTGATGCTGTTGGGCGAGAGCGCCGACGAACTTGAAGTCGCGGCGCATCGCAATCTCGAAGGCGGCACCGACGAAGTCGTGTACAGCCAGAGCGTTGTCCGCAACGTGTTCGACTCCGAGGAGTCAACGATTCTCACGGACGTCGCCGAAGATGATCGGTTCAGCGCCCAGCAGAGCATCGTGGGTCTCCACCTGAAGACGGTGATGTGCGTGCCGCTGCGGTTGAGCCATTTCTCGGAGGACGCGGAGCCTCGCCTCGGCGAATACCAGACCGGGTCTGCCGAGAATTCCACGTCACGGATCCTGGGCGTGCTCTATCTCGACCGGAAGTCGGCAACACGGCACTTCGGCGACCAGGACCTGTCTGTGCTCGAGTCGTTCGCGAGTCACGCCGCGATCGCCATCGACAACGCGCGCCTGTACGAGGAGGCGCTCGAAAAGCGACGCATGGAAGAAGATCTACGTGTCGCCAACCGGATTCAGCGCAGCCTCCTACTCTCCGATTTTCCCGAGTCGGACTGGTATGACGTGCACGCCATCAACATCCCCTCGCGCGGCGTGGGCGGCGACTATTACGAGTTCTTCGATGTACCCGGGGGCGGACTCGGGTTCGCGGTTGGTGACGTCTCGGGCAAGGGCATCCCAGCTGCGATGCTTATGGCAACGCTTCAGGCCGCGTTTCTCGCGGCGATCCGGCTGGACTCGAACATCGCCGACGTGTGTGCACACATCAACAACTTCATCGTCGAACGCACGTCGCCCGAGCGGTACGCGACGTTCTTCGTGGGCCAGCTGCATACCGACGGTAAACTCGACTACGTGAACGCCGGACACAATCCCGCGTTGCTCGTACACCCGGACGGCGAGACGCACGAACTGTTTGGTGGCGGCATGCCTATTGGTCTGTTCCCAGATCGCGAGTACGAAATTCAGACGGTGCAGGTGCCCGCGGGCAGTGTCATCGCGACGTACTCGGACGGCGTCACCGAAGCGAACAACCCGAAAGAAGAGGAGTACGAAATGGAACGTTTCGGCAAAGCTCTTCGAGCCCATAGCAAAGAGGGCGCTCACGGGATCATCAAGGAAGTGTTCGACGACGTCGAGAAGTTTGCCGAGGGTGTTCCGCCGTTCGACGATCTCACTCTGATGATCGTGAAGCGGCTCGGCGAGTAGCTCCTTGGCCTCACCGCCTCAGTCGGTACGCTCCCCCTTGCGGCTCCGCGCAATGCAGCGCGGGGACGTCGACGAGATCCTCGCTATCGAACGTGCGAGCTTCCCCGCGCCCTGGCCGCGATCGGCCTTCGATCTTGCTCTTGCCGCGCCGGAACTTCTCAGCCAAGTCGCGGAGTTCGAGCGCATCGTCGGCTATGTAGTCGGGTGTCCTGATGACAACCACCTGCTGATTGCCAACATCGCCGTTTGCCCTGACGCTCGCCGACAGGGACTCGGGCGCGTAATGCTGGAGGCAGCGATCGACCACGCGCAACGGATTCATCTCGAAGGATGCGAACTCGACGTGCGGGCCAGCAACCTCGGTGCGCGGCGGCTGTATCGCGAGTTCGGTTTCAAAGTCATCGGAGTCCGTCCTGGCTACTACCAGCACCCGGACGAGGACTCGGTGGCGATGAGACTCGCCTTTGCCGGGCCGAGATCAGCGCCGGATCAGGTCTCTACGCCGCAATAGCGCATCGCGGCGACCACGAGGGCCCGCGTACAGGCGGCGAGGTCCTCGAGCGAAACGTATTCGTCCGGGGCATGCGCCTGCCGCACATCGCCAGGGCCGAACATCACAGTGGGGATGCCGGCGATGTTGTTGAGAATCCGCATGTCGGCACCATATGTAACACCACAGACGGCAGGCGTAACGCCCGTCGCACAATCGGCGGCTCCGGCCAGGATCTTGACGATTGCCGACCCAGGGGCGATCTCGGCTGACTCGAACCGACCGCCAAACCAGATCACCACCGGGGAATGCTCGCGTAACCACTCGTCGCCCGCCGCGACGGTCGCCACAGCCGCCTCGAACTCTGCACGCACGCTCGCCAGGCTCTCCCCGGGCGCCACGCCACACCTGCCCTCCAACGTCACCGAGTCCGGCACGGTCGACGGCCAGTCGCCTCCTTGAATAGTTCCGACGGCGATCGGAAGCGGATTGGCCGTATCTCGATACAGCGGGTGTTCCAATCGCGCGTTGCGCTGCGCCTCCAGATCGCGAAGCGCTACGAGCAGAGGCACCGCCTTGTCGATTGCACTGACTCCCTCATCACGCACGCAACCGTGTGCCGCCAGTCCCCGTACCTCAATGCGAAAGCACAGAGCACCGCAGTGGGCGGCCGCGATTTGAAGCTGCGTGGGCTCGAGGACAATCGCGGCGTCTCCCGTATGGCCGCGACGAACGGTCGCCAACGTGCCCGTGCCGCCATCTTCCTCGCCGACGACACTCTGTATCGACAAGGTGCCCGCAAGGCGAACGTCGGCCAACCGGAGGGCTCGAACAGCCCCGACGGCACAGGTGAGTGCTCCCTTCATATCCACGGCACCGCGCCCGTACGCGCGTCCATCGCGGCGAGTAAGTTCCCACGGAGGAACCGTCCAATCGGCTTCAATTCCGGCGCCAACCACATCAACGTGGCCGTTGAGGATCAGGCTCCTCCCCTCGCCGGTGCCCATGCTGCCGACCAATCCCAGAGCCTCCTTCCGATCGATCTCCTCGCTGTGGTTCGGATCGCGCCGAAGCTCGTCGAGGTCAATCTCCCACTCATCGAGATCGAGCTCGAGGCCACGCATTACCGCGCTCATGGTGTGCTGCGCCGCGGACTCGAGACCATCATCAGAGCGGGCCGCCACGAGCCGATGCAAGAGTTCGAGCTGCCAGTCGAGATCAACCGCGCCGACCGCACGAGCCTCGATTTCGGACAGATCCTCGGGCTCGGTCACGCGCGCAGCACTGGCCGGGTCAAGCAGGTCGCCCCGCCCTCTCCCTTGTGCGAGATCTCGGCGCCGCGATAATTCAACACCTCACAGCCGGCCGCCTCGAGTCGAGCCGCAGTTTCGGTGTTGTCTTCCAGTGCCACGCATCGACGAGGCGACAGTGCCAGCACATTGGGCCCCTGGCTCGCGAACTCGGATTCCGGCACCTCAACGACTTCGATTCCTCGCCCTTGCAGCAACTGCCAGAACGGCACGGGAAGCAGAGACGGGTACGCCACGGCGAGATCATCGTCCAGCATGCTGATCAGCGACATGAGGTGCAGGCAGGCGGCGGAACCGGTGAACACCGGCAAGGGCACCGGCACGCATTCCACGCCGAGCGGCGCCAGCGCTTCGCGTAGCTGCTCGAGGGCGTGACTGTTCGTGCGGAACCCTTGACCGACCGCGAGCGTTCGCGAGTCCAGCCATAGGAGGTCGCCGCCCTCCGCAGTTGCCGCTCCGTGCAGTCGGTAATGAATCGGCACGCCGACGGCCTCGAGAGTTGCTGCAAGCGGCTCTTCCTCTCCGCGCCGCAGCTCCTTCCCCATTTGCAGAACGATCGTTCCCGCGTCGCACACAAGCACGGGGTCGTGAACGTAGATCGAATCCGCGAGTCCAGGGAGAGGCCCCTCATGACGAATGACCTCCGCGCCGGACGCCTCGATCAGGTCCACCAGGTGAGCGTGCTCTGCCCGTGCCGCTTCGAGGTCGGGGCGGCCGTGGTAGTTCCACGCCACCAGATCCGCATCGGCGAAGTCTGAGTTGGGTTCCCGTACGGCCACGCGCTGTAACGGCGCCACCATGCTCTGTGAACCGAAGCTACGATCGCTCAAGTCAACTCCTTCGCCACCACGGGCCTTTCCTGACGGGGCTCGACCGGCCCTAGCCTAGCCGACTCAAGACACGGTGGTCAGTCGGGTCCGAGACGGGACAAAAGGGGCAGCGCCTCCGCGCGACAGCGCTGCGCTGCTGCTAGCGTCGAACGAACCGTTTTCACCCCCCGGAGTCGAGATGTCGCTGGTCCGTTCCCGCCGCCTATGGGCGGTTGTCGCATGCTGCGTGGTTTGCCTTTGCGCGCCGTCCAGCGCACCGGCCAAGCAGCCCATCACTCGTGCCCTTTGGGTCTGGGGCGAGGCCAGCCCAGCGACCGCCACGTGGGCCGCGCGCGAGGATTTCGACACGCTCCTGCTAGAGATCCCGGGCGTCCGAATCGGAGCCACGAGTACCGCAAAGGTCATCCGTGCCGCTCGCGCCGGATCGATGAAGGTCTGGGCCCTGTCGGGCCATCCTGATTGGGCTCGCGGCACCGCGGCGGTCCGCAAGTGGACTCGGCGGGTGCGTAGAACGAAGGGACTCTCTGGGATCGTTCTCGACATCGAGCCCTACCTCCTCGATCAGTGGGACACCGCGCGGCGCCGGACAATCGAGAACTACCTCCGCTCGCTACGCGCCGCCAAACGGGCCGCAGGCCCGCTGCCCGTGATGGCGGCCGTGCCGTTCTGGTTCGACCATGACACCTATCGAGATCGAGACGGCACGCTCGCCGAGAAGATCGCCGGGATCGTCGACGAGGTCGCGGTGATGGCGTATCGCGATCGCGCGCTAGGTTCCGACAGCATTGTGACGCTGTCCCGTGGCGAAGTGGACATCAGCAGCCGGTTGGGCAAGGCGGCTTTGATCACGGTCCAGACGGCGCCCGACAGTCTGGACAAACTCACGTTCCACGAAGAGGGCGTCGCCGAATTGCAAAAGGCACTCGACGCCACGATCGCCGCGTTCGAGTCTCAGCCCGGATTCCGCGGCATCGCAGTGCATCATTACAGCGCCTATCGCCGCTTTCTCGACAACCGATCCGCGCACCCCTGGCCGAATTCCTGAGCCGATTGTCGGCCACTTGCCGCGTTTCTGGGTAAGGCACACAACCCCCTGGAACACGAGAGCAACGCATGCGACATCGCTTCAGCTCCTCACTCCTCACGCTCGGCACTCTGTCGATCACCGCAATTGCCTTGCTGGCTAACTCGGCGGGCGCGCAGTCCCGCCAGATCCGCACCGCAGAACAGGTAGCGGCGGATGCAGCCGCCTTCCGAGCAGGACTGCACGCGGACACGCCGTTCGTGTCGGCAGACGGCACCATCGTGTTCGGCCATCGGTGCGCCACGCACGATCTCACGGAGGCCGAACGTGCCGCCTCCGACGCCAAGACGGCCGCGGTGGAAGCCAGCATGGTGTTGCCCAGCGCCGAGGAACTTCTGGCTGATCCCCGTCTCGCCAAGAAGAACGTCGTCAACGTGGTATTCCACGTGATCCACTCCGGCAATCAGGGCAACGTCTCGACCAGCGCGATCAAGGACCAACTCCGCGTACTCAACAAGGCGTTCCGCAGGCACGGCTTCCGATTCAAGATCGCCGAGATCACCCGTACCAATAATTCCAACTGGTACAACGGCTGTGCCAAGCCGGCGACCGAGCGTGCGATGACCAAGGCGCTGTCGGTTGATGCTCGCCGCACCATGAACATCTATCTGTGCAATCCGAAGGACGGTTCGCTCGGCTGGGCATATCTCCCGGGTAGCGCGGTCACCGGAACCACGCGCGACGGCGTGTTTCTTCTCTACTCGACCCTGCCGGGTGGAAGCGCCAGCCCCTACAACCTGGGCGACACCGGCACCCATGAGGTCGGGCACTACCTTGGTCTCGACCACACGTTCGCCGGCGGCTGCGGTGGCAACGGCGACCGCGTTGCGGACACAGCTCCCGAGAAATCGCCGGCGTATGGATGCCCAGCCGGGCGGGACACGTGCAGCGGCGGAGGCCCGGACCCCATCACAAACTTCATGGACTATACGGACGACGACTGCATGGAAGCTTTCACGGACGGTCAGCGCGCCCACATGAAGAAAGAGGTCGCGGCACACCGCTCCGAGATCTGATCTCGCGCGCGTAATTCGAGTCGCCAACACTGAGCCCGGATCGTCGACACGGTCCGGGCTCAGCCGTTACGATGGAATCTCCGACCGACGCACCCTGTCATCCTGCGAGCGACATGAATTTCACGCGCACTCGCCTGAGTCTCAGCATCGCCGCCGCCACGACCGCAGTGGTTGCAGCGGCGTCGGCTAACGCCCAGTTCCCCGGCATACGAAGCCTGGAGGAATTCGCCCGGGACGCAGAAGCACATCGCAGGAACGTGCCACGCGACTCGCCGTTTGTCGGTCCCGACGGTTCGATCATTCTAGGCGCCCGTTGCGCAACACACGATCTGACGCTGGCCGAACACAACGCCGCGAATGCTCGTGTAAGCCACTTCGAAGATGCGGACCCTGAGGCAGCAAGAGCTCTCTCGGCATCCACGGCCTCTGGCAGGAGCGCCAAGAAGAACCGCGTGAAGGTCTACTTCCACGTGATCCACGACGGCGTGAACGGCAATCTGTCCCAGGCCGACATCGACGAACAGATGAAGGTCCTGAACCGGGCGTTCCGTAGGCACGGCTTCAGCTTCAAGCTCAAGAAAGTGACTCGCACCGAGAAACCGAGCTGGTTCAACAAGTGCGCGGCAGGCGCCACGGCGAAGAAATTCACCAAGAAGCTCGCGGTCGACCCGTTGTCGAGCCTCAACATCTACTCATGCAACCCTTCGGGCGGATTGCTCGGCTGGGCAACTCTTCCCGGCTCGCCGATCGCACAGACGAACCGCGACGGTGTGTACTTGCTGTACTCCACCCTGCCCGGCGGCACCGCGGTGCCCTATCACCTGGGTGACACCGCGACCCACGAAGTCGGCCACTACCTCGGGCTGCTGCACACGTTCCAGGGTGGCTGCGGGACGAACGGCGACTTCGTCGACGACACGCCTCCACAGGCCTCGCCCAGTTCCGGTTGCCCAACCGGCCGCGATTCGTGCGCCTCCGATGGACTCGACCCGATCGACAACTTCATGGACTACAGCGACGACGCCTGCATGACGAAGTTCACCAAGGGTCAGCGCCTCCGGATGAAGAGCCAGGTGGCAGCCAACCGCGCCGAGATCTGAGCCGGCCGCACGGTGGACATCGAAGATTCGATTGATCTGCCCATCGATGGGGTCCTGGATCTCCATACTTTCCGGCCGTCCGACGCCGCTGAACTGGTGCAGGACTACCTCGACGAGTGCCGGCGCGCTGAGGTGCTCGACGTCCGGATCATCCACGGCAAAGGGGTCGGCACCCTGAGGCGCATCGTCCACGCGGCCCTGGAAAAGCGTGACGACGTGGCCGAGTACGGCCTCGCGGGAGACGGTTCCAGCTGGGGCGCGACGCTGGTCAGACTCCTCCCGCCCGACTAAGATCCGCCGATCGGTCGGGCGCCGCCCGCGACCGCAATCCCCGGAGAACGCGATGCTGTCCTTGCTGCCTGTTCGATCCGCCCGTTTCACACGACGTGCCGGCGCGCTCGTCATCGCGTTGTCACTGCTGTCGAGCATTGCGGCATGCGCAACCGAGGAAGCGCCCGCGCCGGTCGAAGAGCCCAGCAGCGACACCGCGACCGTTGACGAAGGGGTGGTCGAGGCAACCTCGCTGCTTGGCGAGCCTCTGCGGCGACCTGCCCTCCCGGACGAAACACGCGCGCGCCTCGAGGCCAACCTGGCGACGGCCGAGGACGAACTCGCGGCGAGTCCTGATAGTGAGGACGCCATCATCTGGGTCGGTCGACGACTCGCTTACCTCAGCCGATACGCCGAGGCGATCGACGTATTCAGCCAGGGTATCGAGCAGTTTCCCGACTCGTACCGCCTCCGGCGACACCGAGGGCATCGCTACATCTCGACACGCCAACTGGACCTGGCGATCGCCGACCTGGACGCGGCGGCTGCCCTGGCCGCGGATCACGAAGACCAGACTGAGCCCGACGGCGCGCCCAACGCACTGGGGATCCCGCTGGGTACCGACAAGTTCAACATCTGGTATCACCTCGCTCTGGCGCACTACCTCAATGGCGACTTCGAGTCGGCCCTCGATGCCTACGAGGAATGTCTCGCCGTGTCGGTGAACCCCGATCTGCTCGTGGCGACCACCGACTGGATGGTCATGACGCTGCGGCGCATGGGCCGCGTCGACGAGACTGCGGTGCTACTCGAACCGATCACCGCGGACATGGAGATCATCGAGAACGACTCCTACCACCGTCGCCTGCTGATGTACAAAGGCGAACTGCAGCCGGAAGAGTTGCTCGATCTGCGCGCCGTCGAAGACCCGGACCAGGCCGTTCAGATCGCGACGCAGGGCTACGGCGTTGGGAACTGGTACCTGACGAGCGGCGACGAGGCCCAGGCAATCGAAGTCTACGAACGCATCCTGGGCGGCACCTCGTGGGCGGCATTCGGCTACATCGCCGCCGAAGCCGACCTCGCGCGACTGCGAGGTACCGAATGAAGAAGTGGCCGATTCCTGCCGGAGCGGCGCTCGCAGCGGTCGCCGGCCTGACGACACTGGCCGGCGCGCAGCAAGAGGAGACCACATTTCACGTCACTCTGAGTCAGGATGCCGCCGCCGGCATCGCTGAGCTCGGCCTGGGCGTTCCGGTCGATGGTCGTCTCTTCGTGATCATCAGCCGCGACGACGTCGACGGTGAGCCGCGGCAGCAAGTGGGCGTCACGGGCGTACCGCTCTGGGGCAAAGATGTGGAAGGGCTCACGGCAGGCGCGGCCGTCGTGCTCGACACGGTGGGCGCGGAAGCGGCCGGAGAGACCTCCAACGGGGGGGTGATCGGCTACCCGCTGCATTCCTTCGATCAGGTTCCGCCAGGCGAGTACTGGGTACAGCCCTTCCTCAACGTCTACACGACGTTCGAACGGGCGGACGGACAGGTGGTGCAGATGCACCTGAACTCCGGCGCCGGCCAAAGCGCGTTCCGCGCGCCGGGGAATGCTTATGGCGCGCCCCAACGCGTCGAACTCGGTCCGAACTCCGGCCAGATCCAGCTCGTCATCGATACCGTGATTCCGCCCATCGAGCCACTGGCTCCAGGCGAGGTGCTGCAGCAGGGCAATCCCCGCGACGATGGGCTTGCCCGCTTCGTGAAGATTCGCAGCGATGTGCTGTCAGAATTCTGGGGCCGCGACATGTACATCGGCGCCAACGTTCTTGTGCCCGCTGGGTACGACGAGAGCACCGAGAGCTATCCAACGCTGTACCTACAGGGTCACTTCCCTGGCCGCGGGGCCCCCTTGGGCTACGGCGGAGAAAATCCTCGACCGCGTGCGCGTGAACTCACGGACTTCTGGCACTCGGACGAAGCGCCTCGGATGTTCGCGGTGACAATCCGCGATGCCAATCCCTACTACGACACCGCGTATTCGGTGGATTCAGCGAACGTCGGCCCCTATGGCACCGCCATCACCGAGGAGTTGATTCCCCATCTCGAACGCGAATTCCGGATGATCGCGGAGCCATGGGCACGCATCACCGCCGGAGGCTCTACCGGCGGCTGGGAAGCACTCGCGATGCAGATCTTCTACCCGAAGCTCTTCGGCGGCGCGTGGGGCTGGTGTCCCGATCCGGTGGACTTCAACTACTACCAGATCGTCGGCATCTATGAGGATGACAACGCCTACTACACGGGCAGCGAGTGGCACCGCATCGAGCGCCCCAACGCACGACGTCCAGACGGCAACATCGTCTCGACCGTCCGCCAGGAAAACCACATGGAGCTCGCCCGTGGCCCGGGCAGTCGATCGGGCGGCCAGTGGGCGATCTGGGAGGCGGTGTTCGGCCCGGTTGGTGAAGACGGGCTGCCCGACCCCATCTGGGATCCCGTCACCGGCGAGATCAACCGCGACACCGCCGAATACTGGCGCGAGAACTTCGACCTGCATCGCTACTTGCGCCGCAACTGGGCCACGGTTGGCGATGACCTGCGAGGTAAAATCCATGTCGCCACTGGCGACATGGACACGTACTACCTGGAGCAGGCAGTAATCCTGCTGCAGGAGTATCTCGATGGCGTCGACAACCCGCCCGCGGAAGCTTCGTTCGAGTACGGCTGGAAGAAGCCGCATTGCTGGATCGGCGCCAGCCCGACAGGGTCCGGGGAAGACATCACGTATGCTGAGTTCCTTGATGTCGTGGCCGAACATGTTTCGAGCCGCGCCCCGGCCGCTGCGAATCTGGACTGGCTCCCCGCACAGGACTGATACACGGATGAGCGACGCAGATCGCGATGGCGCCGATCAACTCGGCCGCATGTTCGAGCTTTCGCTCGACTTGCTCTGCATCGCCAATACGGACGGCTACTTCGTCCGCGTGAATCCATCGTTCAACCGGCTGCTCGGCTGGGAAGACGATGAACTCATGAGCAAACAGTTCATCGAGTTCGTGCACCCGGACGATCAGGAACCCACGCGGCAACGGCTAACGAGTCTCGCCAAGGGCCAGTCCGTGGTCGACTTCAAGAACCGCTACCGTGCCAAGGATGGGTCCTGGCACTGGCTCGCATGGCGTTCCGCACCCGCCGACGACGGACTTATCTACGCAGCGGCGCGCGACATCACCGACGCCATGCAGCAGCAGCGCCTCATCGAGCAACAGGCGCAGGATCTCGCGCGATCCAACGCCGACCTGGAAGAGTTTGCCTACGCGGCGTCTCACGATCTGAGCGCCCCGCTCCGGGCACTCGGTCACCTCGTGCGATGGATCGACGACGACATGCCCGAGGGCATAGAAGGGCCCGTACGGCGACACGTAGAGGAGCTCGGCATCAAGGTTGAGCGCATGCAGGAGCTCATCGATGATTTGCTGGCCTACTCACGTGTGGGACGCACCGCCCACGACGTTGTCGACGTCGACACGGACCGGATGGTGGACGAGATCATCGATCTCCTTTCTCCACCGAAGTCCTTCCAGATCTCGCACAACGCTTTGCCCGTCATCCGCTGCGAAGCCGCGCCGCTCCATCAAGTGCTCCGTAATCTGATCGCCAACGCGGTTGCCCATCACCACCGCGACGACGGCTCCGTGCAGATCACCGCGCATGACGCCGATGATCGCTGGCGCTTCGACGTGCGCGACGATGGTCCCGGAATCCCGGAACACGATATCGACCGCGTATTCGTCCGTTTCGTACGGCTCGACGCGCAGAGCGAGGGCACCGGCATGGGGCTCCCGCTCGTGAAGAAAATCGTGGAGCGCGGAGGCGGTAAGGTTGGGGTGGTTTCTGAGCCCGGAAAGGGCACCACGTTCTCATTCACCTGGCCGAAGTCCCCGGGTAGCCCGGAGTCCACATGACGCGAATCCTGGTAGTCGACGACGAGTACGTCGATCGCGAAGTTGCCCGCCGCGTACTCGCGGAATACCACGAGAAACTCGAACTCGAATTTGCCAATGACGGGCAGCAGGCGCTCGACCTTGTGAACGAGAAGGGCGCCGACCTGGTACTCACCGATCTGCGCATGCCGGAGATGGACGGGCTCGAACTCGTGGAGCACATCAGCGAAGACCATCCGCTCGTGCCCGTGGTGCTCATGACCGCGAAGGGCAGCGAGCAGATTGCAGTGAAGGCTCTCGCGGCTGGCGCGGCCAGCTACGTGCCCAAGGACGAGATCGAAGGTGAACTGCTCGACACCGTGGCCCAGGTTCTCGACGTGGCCGAATCGCGGCGCTCGCGCAGCAAGCTGCTGGCGTTCCTGCACCGTGAGACACACTTCGAGATCGTCAACGACATTCACCTGATCCAGCCCCTGGTGTCCTACTTCCAGGCGAGCCTCGAGCGCCTCGAATTCGGCGACGAGGCCGTGCGAACTCGCATCGGCATGGCGCTGTCCGAGGGCGTGGCGAACGCTATCGTCCGAGGCAACCTCGAGATCGGCTCAGAGCTGCGTGCCACCGATCGTGACGCCTACGACGCGCTGATCGCGAGTCGTCAGGGCGAGGCGCCGTACTCGGACCGACGCGTCTACATCACCGCCACGGAGTCCGTGGACGAGGTGATCTACACGATCCGTGATGAGGGCAACGGCTTCGACCCCGAAGACGTTCCTGACCCCACCGCAGCCGAGAACCTACTCGCTGTGAGCGGACGCGGAATCATGCTCATGCGGACCTTCATGGATGAGGTCAAGTACAACGAGAAGGGCAGCTGCGTGACGCTGATCAAGCGCGCGGAGTCTGTCGAAGACTGAAGTTGCACGTGAAGGCGAACGCGCAACGCCGCCACAACCGGAGGACCACCGTGACCCCCCTATTCCGACACCGCGCGTCCGTGATTGCGCTGACGCTCGTCGCACTCGTGTTCGCCCTACCGGCCACAGCCCAGCAGGGCGGCCGCGGCGCAGCCTCCGGGCCGCTGCCGAGCATCGAAGAAAAAACCGAGGGCATGGAGAAGCTTGAAGGCTTCTATCCGCTCTATTGGGACGCCGATGCCGGCCAGCTGTGGATGGAAATCCCACGGCTCAACGAGCAGGTTCTCTACATCACCAGTCTTTCCGCCGGTGTCGGCTCCAACGACATCGGGCTCGACCGTGGTCAGCTGGGCGGCACCCACCTCGTGTCGTTCAAGCGCGTCGGCCGCAAGGTCTTGATGGAGGAGCCCAACACGCGCTTCCGCGCGATCAGCGACAACCCCGACGAGGTTCGTGCCGTCGAGGAAGCCTTCGCCAAGTCGATTCTCTGGGGCTTCACCGCCGAGGCCGAGACCGATGGCCGGGTGCTGGTTGACACGACCGACTTCCTGATGCGCGACGTCCACGGCGTATCGACCCGACTGGCGCCGGCGCAGTATCGACTTGACCGATCCCGCAGCGCCATGTTCATGGACCGTACGAAGTCCTTCCCGAAGAACACAGAGATGGACGTCACTCTCACTTTCACGTCGTCGGGTGGCGGCGGACGTGGGTTCGGCGGATTCGGGCGTGGCCCGGGAGGCGGTTACGGACGTGGCTCGCTCTTCGCGGTAACACCGAGCGCTTCGGCCCTCACGGTGCGTCAACACCACTCCATCGTGGAACTGCCTGAGCCGGGCTACGAGCCCCGCGAGTACGACCCGCGCGCGGGCGCGTTTGGCCTCACCTACTCCGACTATGCCGTTCCGCTCGGCGAGTCGATGACGAAGCGGTTCATCAACCGCCACCGTCTCGAGAAAGTCGACCCGAGCGCCGAGGTGAGTGACGCCGTTGAACCGATCGTCTACTACCTGGATCGCGGCACCCCGGAGCCGGTCGCGTCGGCACTGATCGACGGGGCGCGCTGGTGGGCGCAGGCCTTTGAGGACGCCGGCTATCGCGATGCCTACCGCGTCGAGATGATGCCGGAAGGCGCGGACAACCTCGACATCCGCTACAACGTCATTCAGTGGGTGCACCGCTCGACCCGCGGTTGGTCCTACGGCGGCGGCGTGAACGACCCGCGCACCGGCGAGATCATCAAGGGCCACGTGACGCTTGGTTCGCTGCGTGTGCGCCAGGACTACATGATCGCGGAAGGCCTGCTCTCGCCATACGAGAACGGCACTGAAACGCCTCCGGAGCTCGCCGAATGGGCGCTCGCGCGTCTACGGCAGCTTTCCGCACACGAGGTCGGCCACACGATCGGCTTCGGTCACAACTACTACGCGAGCAACCTCGGCCGCATCTCGGTGATGGACTACCCGCATCCGCTGGTGACCATCGGCGATGACGGAGAACTCGACTACTCGGTCGTGTACGACGACAAGATCGGTGAGTGGGACAAGGTGGCCGTGAACTACGCCTACCAGGACTTCCCGGCCGGCGCCGATGAGTCGGAGGAACTCCGCGAGATCATCGACCAGGCGTGGGCCCGCGACGTGATCTACCTCAGCAACCAGGACCAGTCGGCTCACCCACGGGTGCACCAGTGGGCTAACGGCGACGACCCGGCTGTCGAGCTCAACCGGATGATGGCAGTGCGCCGTCACGGTCTGGACCGCTTCGACGAGACGACGATCAAGCTCGGCCAGCCGCTGGCAGAACTCGAAGAGGTTCTCGTTCCGCTGTATCTGTCGCACCGGTATCAGGTCACCGCCACCGCCTCAGCGCTCGGCGGCATGAACTACCACTACTCGCTACGCGGCGACGGTCATGGCTCCGCCACGAACCCGACTCCGGCGGCGGATCAGATGGCAGCGCTCAACGCGCTGCTCGCCACGATCTCGCCGAGCGAACTGGCTATCCCGCGGAGCGTGTTGTCGCTGCTGCCGCCGCGGCCAAGCGGCTACGGCCGCCATCGGGAGCTGTTCCCGCGCTACACCGGCGTGACCTTCGATGCCATCACGCCCGCCGTGGTGGCCACGCAGCATGTCGCGTCGGAGATCTTCAACCCGGGCCGGGCTGCTCGTCTCGTGCAGCAGAACGCGCTCGATGCATCGTTGCCGGGCCTCGGCGACGTGATCGGTGAAACACTCAACGCCGTCTTCACGCACGGCCAGGACTCCGACGGCTACGAGGCCGAGGTCGCCCGGGCGATCCAGCGCGTCGTCGTGGAGCAGGTCATGCGACTCTCCATGAGCGCTCAGATGCCGCAGGTGCGAGCAATCGCCTCAGCGAGCCTGCGCGACATGGCTGCACACTTGAGAGGCTTCCTGGACGACGCCTCCGCGACAGACCCGGCGCAGGCACACATGGCGATGCTGACCATGGACATCGGACGCATGATGCGCGCGCCCGCTGAGCCGTATGAGATGGCGTCAACGCCGAGCGCACCTCCGGGCGCGCCGATTGGCTCGGCGCCGCAATACTGGGTCGACCCCGCGGCATCGCTCGATGCCGAGCTGCCGCCCTTTGACTCGCTCCTCGACCTGATGCTGCCTTCTGCACATCAGTGCGGCTGGGAGCACTAGGCACTACGTTATCGAGAAGGGCCCGTCCGCTGGGCGGGCCCTCTCGAGAACACTCTCCCCGACCGGATTGAACTGAATGTTCCAGCGCCAAACCTCCGGATCCGTCGTCTGCCCGAGCTGCGGGCGACTCGTGGGCGTGCAGGAACCCAGTTGCTACAACTGCGGTCAGTTCCGTCCGGGCTTATGGGGCTACGCGCCGCTGATCAACCAGTTCGGACGCAATCTCGGCTTCACAGAGATCGTGTTGTTCGGGTGCGCCGGGATGTACGTGATCACGCTGCTCGGCGATCCGTCCGCCATCGGCGGCGGCGGACTTTTCGGGCTGCTGTCGCCCGGGCAACGACCGCTATTCTTGATGGGCGCAAGCGGCGCGTTTCCCGTCTTCGGCGCTGGGCGCTGGTGGACGGTTCTGAGCGCAGCTTGGCTGCACGGAGGACTGCTCCACATCGCGATGAACATGATGTGGTTACGGCAGCTCATGCCTGCCGTCAGCCAGCTCTACGGCGTTGGCCGGCTCGTGATCATCTACACGGTTGCCTCCATCGTCGGCTTCGGCATGACATCGTTCATGGGCATTCTCTCGCTGCCCTGGCCGCTGCAGGGTGCCGGGTTCACGGTAGGAGCCTCCGCTCCGCTGTTTGGCCTGTTCGGCGCCCTCATCGCCTACAGCCGTCGCGTGGGCACGACAGATATCGGTCAGCAGGTCTGGCGCTGGGTGATCATGTTCGTCGTGATCGGCCTGTTGCTTCCGATGGTCGATAACTGGGCCCACGTTGGTGGGTTCGCGGGTGGCTATCTCGCGGCGCGGTGGCTCGACCCGCTCAAAGAAGAGACCGCACGCCACTACCTCGGCGCGTTCGTGTGCCTTGTGTTGACGTTCGCCTCAATCGTCGCGTCTTTCTTCCACGGCGCGCCGTTCTTCCAGTAGCTCGGAGCCCCTCCCGCCGCTGGTACGAAGCAGAGGAACCGCCGTTGCAAGATCTGACCGAGGGCCCGATTGCGGGTCATCTGGGAAAACTGGCTGCGCCGATCGCGATCGGCATGCTGTTCCAGACGCTCTACTACCTGGTCGATCTGTACTTCGTCGCGCAGCTCGGAGAGGCGGCCATAGCGGGCGTGAGTTCAGCCGGCAACGTGCAGTTTCTTGTGATGGCGCTGACCCAGGCGCTCGCGGCCGGCACCATGGCACTGATCGCACACGCGAGCGGCCGCAAGGACCCTGAAGACTCCAGCCTGATCTTCAACCAGAGCATCGGCCTGGCCGGACTCTGCGCAGTGATTACTCTCATCGGCGGCTACGTTCTGGCCGGGCCGTACATGCGAGTCCTCGGTGCCGATGCCGCGACGGCCGAGGCCGGGACGACGTATCTGCACTGGTTCCTGCCGGGTCTCGGGTTGCAGTTCGCCCTTGCCTCCATGGGCGCGGCGCTCCGCGGAACCGGAGTGGTCCAACCGACGATGATCGTCCAGATGGCCACCGTGACGCTGAACGCTGTCCTGGCCCCCATCATGATCGCCGGATGGTTCACCGGGAGGCCGCTGGGCGTCCTCGGAGCAGGCCTATCGAGCTCGATCGCCGTCGGCGCGGGCGTGGTGATGCTGGGCTACTACTTCGCCAAACAGAGCCGCTACATCGAGTTCAACCTGGCCAGAATGCGACCGGATTTCAGCGCCTGGAAACGCATTCTGTCGATCGGCCTCCCGCCCGGAGGCGAGTTCGCCCTGATGTTCGTCTATATGGCGGTGGTCTACTGGACGATCCGTGACTTCGGCGCGCAAGCGCAGGCTGCCTACGGAGTGGGCTCTCGCGTGATGCAGGCGATCTTCCTGCCGGCAATGGCCATCGCCTTCGCCGTGGGTCCCCTCGCGGGGCAGAACGTGGGCGCGGGACGCCACGATAGGGCCAGGAAGTCATTCACAACCGCCGCGCTCATAGGCAGCAGCATCATGCTGGTGCTGACGTTGCTATGCCAGCTCCGCCCGGAAGTGCTGATCCGAGGATTCACGGACGACACCCAGGTGATCGCCCTCGGCGGCGAATTCCTGCGCATCATCTCCTGGAACTTCGTAGCCGTGGGCATCGTCTTCACCTGCTCGGGCATGTTCCAGGCCCTCGGCAACACGCTGCCAGGGCTCGGCGCGGCGTCCTCTCGTCTGATTACGTTCGCTGTGCCCGCGGTATGGCTATCGAGCCAGCCATGGTTCGAGCTCCCGCACCTGTGGTATCTCTCGGTCGCCTCCGTCACGCTCCAGGCGGTGCTCGCCTGGTTGCTCGTGCGGCTCCAGCTGCGCGCGAGACTCCCCGGGCCGAGCGCCGATCCGGCAACGACCTGAGTCGGCGCTAGGAGCTACTCGTCGCGCAGCGCCACGATCGGGTCGACGCGCGTCGCCCGCCATGCTGGCACGAGACACGCCGCCGTGGCGACGGCTAGCACGAGCGCAACACCGCCGCCAAGCGCCAGCGGGTCTGCTGCGCTCACGTCGATGAGTAGCTGCGACAGCATGCGCCCGAGCCCGAACGCGAGGAGCGCACCTATGGCGGCGCCGAAGCCGCTGAGCAGCAGCCCCTGACGCAGGACCATCTGCAGCACACTCCGAGGTGCGGCCCCCAGGGCGACCCGGACGCCGAACTCACGGATGCGCGCCGAGACCGAATACGAGATCACCCCATAGAGGCCCACAGTAGCGAGCGCGACACCAAGGAGGCCAAACGCAGCCACCAGACCGCTGGCCAGTCGCACGAGCATCAGCGCCCGACCGTCGCGCAGGTGGGCCTCGGCCGTGATCACACCGAACACGGGAACGCTCGGCGCGAGCTCAGCGAGAATGGCGCGAACCGGAGCGGCCTGGTCGAGCGGGTCACCTGCGCTGTGAAGGACCAACGTGCTCGAGCCCGGATACAGTTGCAGCATGGGCATGAAGAAGGCCGGGCGGGGCTCTTCCCAGATAATCGTGTACTTGCCCTGCTCGACCACGCCAACGACCTCCACGGTACGTCCGGCACCGTCCACGAACCGGCCACCTACGGCCTCGCTGTCCGGCCAGAGCGTCGAAGCCATCGCTTCGTTCACGAGCGCCACCAGTGGACTGTCTCGGTTGTCGGTAGGCTGCACATTGCGGCCTCGGACCAACCGGGTTCCGGCCGCGGCCAGGTAGTCCGGCGAGACGAAGAAGCGTGCCGCCAGCGTGCCGCGCTCTGTCCCGAGAGCCGCGGTCTCCTCGTCAAAGATCTCGGACATTCCATTGCGCGGGCTGAACGGCGGCGAATCGATGATGCCCGCGGCCGTCACGCCGGGTAGCGCGCCGGCACGTTGCGTCAGCGCCAGTTGCAGCTCGATGCCGGCTTCTCGACTCATCCCCACAACCTGTGGGTCGAACGAGACGTAGAGACGCCCGTCCGTCTCGAAGCCGAGCTGCGAGTTCCGCGCGTTGTTCAAGCTGCGTAGAAACAGCCCCGCGGCGACGATCAAGACAACCGAAACGGCAACCTGCGCGACGACCAAGCTGCTGCGCATCAGGAGGCGTCCGCGGCCTGCGGACGCGCCACGCGCGCCCTCGTTGAGGCCGAGTGTGAGATCGCCACTCGACGTACGTAGTGCGGGAATCACGCCGGCGAGGAGCCCGGCCACGACAGCCACGCCCAGCCCGAAGACCACCGACCGAATATCGAACTCGAGCGGCAATCGAACCGGCATCTCGATTTGCCAGCTGGCCACCACCGAGCGAAGCGTCGCCACAGCCCAGAACGCGACCAGCAGACCCACAGCGCCACCGGCCAAGCCCAGCAGCGCGCTTTCCGCAGCCAGCTGCCGCACAACCCGGAGGCGACCCGCGCCGAGGGCGGACCGCACCGCGATCTCACGTCCGCGGCCGCTCCCACGCGCGAGCATGAGGTTGGCAACATTCGCACACGCGATCGTCAGCACGAGGGCAACCAGTGCCAGGAAGATCGCAGCAACACCGGCGAACTGGCCGCCGGCAGATGGATCGGGGCGCGCGCTCTGCTCCATCACCAGCGCCAGCGTTTGATCGTCCGTCGCCTGCGGATACAGCTCGTGGAGGCGCGCATCTGCTGCTGCCAGACTCGCGCTCGCCTGCTCGGTTGTCACGTCGTCTGACAATCGGCCAACAACCCGGAACGCGTTGGAGCCCGGCGCCTGCAGCCAGGTGGTGTTCGCGGTACTCAGGGCAACCAGCCCGCCAATCGGAAAGTACACCTGTGTACTCAGCATCGACTCGAGTCCCAGATACTCCTCGGGAGCGACCCCCACGATCGTGAACGGCACGCCGTTGATCTCTACCGAGGAGCCCACCACCGCCGGGTCTGCGTTGAATCGGTCGGCCCAATAGCCGTGGTCGAGCACCAGCACGGCCGCAGGCGAATCGACCAGCCCTTCGTCTGCCGCGAAACCGCGGCCATGGGCCATCGGCGCCCCGAGCACGTCGAAGTAGTTGGCGCTGACCGCGTGACCAAAAGTGCGGTCGGCGGATCCACCGCCTGTCCCGAGACTGACAACCTGGTACGAGTACGCGAGCAGGTCGTCGAACCCCTCCAGGTCCTCTCTCAGATTCTCGAAGACCGGGTACGACAGTCCCAGGAAGAACCCCGTGTCCGGCACCTCCGCCATGACGAATCCCAGCTCCGCACCATCCTCAACCCCTGCGAGCGGCCGCAGAACGAGCAGATCAACAACACCGAAGATCGCGGTGTTCACTCCAGCCCCGAGCGCCAACGTAGCGACTACGACGAGCACGAAGCCCGGCGCAGCGCGGAGCGACCGGTAGGCATAGCGAAAATCCTGCAGTACGGATTGCCTGGGTCTGGACCTTGATGAGTTGGGGACGGAATACGTGGCGGTACGCGGCGAAGGTCGAACCGCCGCGCGGAGTCCCACCCACCAGCACTGAAGCCAGAGGGCGATGAGTCGGAGCCAGGACGGCGCGCGTTGCACTGCGGCAGCGCGCTCCTCGATCTCCACGAAGCTCGGATCGAAGAGCCACTCGCGCCACGGCTGGGGCAGGGCGCGCCGCAGTGTTCGTGACAGGACGCTGGACATCGTCAGGCTTCCTGCAGCCGGCCGGCCATCGCGTCGCGATAGAACGCGCATGTCGCGGTGTGGGCTTCGAGGCCCGCTTCGGTGACCCGGTAGCGGCGCTCGCGCACCTGCTGGCCATTGACGGTCTTGGCCGCATAGCTGCCTTCGACGAGGTCCGCCTTCTCGAGACGGGCCATCAGCTCATAGAACGCTGGCAGTGTGCGTTTGGCGCCGTGTTTCGCGAGCGCGTCCCGTACGTCCTGCCCCGCACGTTCGTCGGCAGCCAGCGAATCGAGAATCAAGAACTGCAGGTGCGTGATCGGGGGCAGATTGTTCACGGGAACTCCGGCGCTGAGGTCCAAGCCGGGCTCGACCAGCCTGTCTCGGACCTACCAATATAGGGTCACCCTATATTGACGCACCTAGCGCGCCGGAGTTTCAAGAAAAGTCCGATTCCCCAGCCGCCGCCCGAGCGAATAGCTAGTTAGAGCCAGTCCCGAACGCATAGAGGTGACCGCTGGTACGCACGAAGATGCGCCCGTCGACCAGGGCCGGCGTAGCGAACATCGGCTCACCGAGATCGTTCGTTGCCAGAACCTCCCAGTCCGCCCCCAGGCTGAGCACATAGAGCTCGCCGCCTGCGGTGGCCAGATACATCTTCCCGTCTCCCACGACCGGCGATGCGCTCAGGTTCATGCCGGCACGCGACACTCGATCGCGCCGCACCATCTCGCCGTTCGCGAGGTCGACGACCGTCATGATGCCGTTGTCGGCGATGAAGTAGCCGTGTCCGTCGAGCGCCAGAGGTGTTGCGTGATAGGGCGCTGCGCGCACGTCTCGCCAGGTGATCTCCGGTTCCGCGTCGCTGCCTTCCCCTGGAAGCTTCACGACAATCGATCCGAACTGGTCCGTCGTGGAGGCGACGAACACTTCTGCGTATTCATCGGCGTTCCAGCTATCATCGCCGTCCACGTCGCCGAATGAGAAGTGCGCCTCGAGTCCCGCGTAGCGCTCCAGACCGATCATTTCCGCTCTGCTCATCAGGCCGTCGCCGTCGGCATCACCCTGCGCCAGAATCGCCTCGAAGGTCTCGGGCTCTGGTCCCGCTTGATCGGGACCTGCAGCCAGAAGGTATCCGTCGGCAACAGCCGGCGACGAGATCGGCCAGTACCCGAAGCCGTCGATTGCCCAGAATGGCTCACCGGTCTCGACCGAGTAGGAGTCCAGCCAGGTGCTGCCAACGACCATGACCTGTTCCGCGTCACCACCGGGTGGATAGAGCACGGGCGTCGTATAGCTCTCCACCCGGCCAACGCGCTCACGTCGCCAGGTCTCTGCACCCGTCAGGCGGTCGAGGCCCACCAGATACGAGCCCTGGCGCTGGTCGAAAAGGAGTATCAGGGTGTCGCCGGCCAACAGCGGCGAGGCCGATTGGCCGTAGAAATTGTCGATGGGTTCGATCGGCAAACGCCACATCTCTTCCCCCTCGCCATCGAGAGCAATCACGCCAAACGTGCTGAAGAGCACGAACACGTTCTCGCCGTCCGTGACCGGCGTCGTGCTGGCGGCGTTGTTGTCGGGAAACATCTCGACTTCGAAGCTCGGGGTGTAGGACGTACGCCAGGCCAGCTCACCCGTGTCGCGATCGAACGCGAGCACGACGAGCTCTCCCTCGTCCTCCGCCGTGATGAACACATGACGGTCGCCAACCACCGGGGATGACTTGCTGTCGGGCACCGATTGGCTCCAGACAACGCCGGATTCCGGACCAAATTCGGCGGGGAGATCACTGGCGTTGGAGACGCCGGAGCCGTTGGGCCCGCGGAACCGCGCCCAACTCGACTCCTGCGCGTCGACGGCCGCTACCGGAGTAAGCGTCGTTACGGCGACGAGCAGCGCGAAACCGGAGCGAAGAGAGTTCTGGCGCAAGGGGGTCTCCTGACGCGGGGGACGGGGCGAATTTCTGCAGAACATTACATCCCAGCCCGCCGCCGGTTCTATCGCGGTGGTAGCAGGGCTCTAGCAGGTCGGTTTGCACGGGTATAACTTTCTAAAGTTCTTACTTGAATTTTATATAGTAGTTGCTCATACTCAACTCCGTTGTTCTTCCCTTCTCCTGGAGTCAGGCCCATGCGGCTACACACTGCCCCTCTCCTCCGACGCGCGCTGTTCGGAAACGCGACCTTCTCGACCGCGTGCGCCATCACCATGCTCACCGCGAGCGACCAGCTGGCACAGGCCACCGGGATCTCGGCCGCGGCGCTCGTTTCCACCGGAATCGCGCTCCTGATCTTCGCTCTCGACCTCGTGCTTGTTGGTCGCGGCCCCAGGACGAACCGATTCTTCGTATGGGCCTTCATCGGCGCCGACGGTCTCTGGGTGCTCGGCAGCGTGATCGCGCTGGGCGCGGCGACTATGCTCACGCCGATCGGCCAGCTCGCGGTTGCCGCCATTGCGGCGGTTGTCGGGCTGTTCGGCTGGCTGCAATACCGCGGCCTACGCGCTTCCGTTCCCGTATCCGCCTCACCGTGACGACTCGCACCTACAACCAGTACTGCGCCGCGGCCCGCGCGCTCGACCTCGTGGGCGATCGGTGGACTCTGCTCCTGATCCGCGAACTACTCCTCGGGCCGCGGCGGTACTCCGACCTGCAGCACGGACTCCCGGGCATCGGCACCAACCTGCTCGCAGCCCGACTCAAGATGCTCGAGGAAGCGGAGATCGTTCGGAAGCGCACGCTGCCCCGACCTGCTGCATCGACGGTCTACGAACTCACTGAGCGCGGCCAGGCCCTCGAACCCATCGTGGTCGGGCTAGCCCGGTGGGGTCTCGAACTCCTCGGCGCCCCGGATAGCGATCAGGAATGGCGACCAGAGTGGTCCGTGGTCGCGATGCGCGCCACCTTCCGGCCCGAGGCCTCGGCGGGTATCAACGAGTCCTACCAGTTCTGGGTCGACGACGAGCCCTTCTGGGCGACCGTCCGCGACGGAGTCGCGACGACTGGCCGCGGCGAAGTTGAGGACCCAGCCATGGTCGCCCGAGCCGACGCTGATACCTTTCTCTCGGTCGCCAGTGGCGAGCAGAGTATCGAAGCTGCCATCGAGAGCGGTCGCTATCCTGTCAGCGGCGACGAAGTCGTCTTTGCCCGATGCGCGGCGATGTTCGCACTACCGGGACGATCCGACTGACTCGCACCGATGCTTCCAGATCCCGAACACTGCCAAGACAAGCCATGACACGCACGCGAATCTACTCGGGCTGGTCGAACCTCGTGATCGCCGCAGCCGCGATGGTTGCGACGCTCCCCGGCCGCACACAGGGGCTCGGCCTGATTACCGAGCCACTCCTTGCCGACCTGGGTATCAGTCGCGTTGACTACGCCCAGATCAATCTCTGGGCAACGTTGATTGGAGCAACGTTCTGCCTCGTGTGCGGCAGGCTGCTCGACCGTCTGGGCGCTCGCGTCGTCCTCACGACGATTCTGATTCTCCTCGGCGGATCGGTAGTCGGCATGAGTATGGCTTCGGGAAGCGCCAGCCTGCTCATAACGGCGTCCCTGACCCGAGGGTTCGGCCAAAGTGCGCTTTCGGTGGCCAGCCTCGCATTGGTGGGCATGTGGTTCGCCAAACGCCTCAACTTCGCCATGGGCGTCTATTCCGTGCTCGTGGGAATCGGGTTCATCATCGCCTTCCCCACCGTCGGCCAGGCTGTACTGGCCACCGGATGGCGCTCCACATGGCTGATGGTCGGCCTCGCGCAGTTGTTGGTCCTGGCCCCGATCGTCTGGTGGACGGTACGCAATCGGCCCGAGGATGAAGGGCGCCGTCCTGGACGGCACCGATGACGCGGAGCACGCGGCACTCGAAGACATCTCGTTCCCGAACGCAATGCGCAGCGCGGCCTTCTGGGTGTTTGCGGTCGCAAGTTCTCTCTTCGGCCTGGTGTACTCAGGGATCGCCCTGTTCAACCAGTCGATCCTCGAAGAACGCGGCTTCGACGCCGAGACCTACTATCAGGTGCTGGTCATCTCGACGATGGTCGGCCTCGCCGCGAACTTCGGCGGAGGCCTTCTCGCCACGCGGGTCCCGATCCAGCGCGTGATGGGTATCGGGATGGCGATCCTGGCTGCCGCACTGCTGCTGTTGCCGGGCGTCGAAACGATGCGCGGCGTCATGGCCTACGCAGTGACGATGGGCGCGGCGGGCGGTGTCGTCACCGTCGTGTTCTTCTCGGTCTGGGGTCAGGTGTTCGGCCGTGGCCACCTCGGCCGCATCCAGGGCGCCGCCCAGATGATGACCGTCTTCGCGTCCGCCGTTGGCCCCCTGCTGCTTGCGTCTGCGATCGAACAGACCGGCTCGTACAACAGCATGTTCTACGCGCTTGCGGGAGCTGTAGTTGTGCTCGGCGTCGCGTGCTGGGTGGTCACCCTTCCGGCCAGGCAGCCGTGGCGCGAAGCCGCTGCGCGACCGTGACCAGAACCGGGCTACTCGCTCTGATCCTGCTATCGGCCGGCCCTCATGCGCAGCTGGCGTCAGAGTCTCCGCCGCTACCCGGCGCCGAGCGGCCCAATCTTCTCTTCATCACCACAGACGATCAGCGTTTCGACATGCTCGGCTCGCTGCACCCGGTGCTAGAGACGCCAACGATGGACCGCTTGGCAGCGGAGGGGCTCCGCTTCGAGAACGCCTTCGTGACCAGCCCGATCTGCACCGCCAGCCGCGCCAGTCTGCTCACTGGCGTCGTTGAGCGCACGCATCAATTCACCTTCGGCACCCCTCCTCTTGCCAGCCGCTTCACCGACCAGAGCTACCCCGCCTTGTTGGGTGAGGCCGGATACCAGACGGGATTCGTCGGGAAGTTCGGTGTTTCCACCGAACCCGGTGCGATCGAGTCCATGTTCGACACTCATATCCCCTTCGTGGCTGCTCCCTACTTCAGGGAGCAGGAAGACGGCTCGCTGCGACACCTCACAGACATCACCGCCGACCACGCCCTCGACTACCTCCGATCGGTCGACTCGCGGCGCCCGTTCGCGCTCACGCTCAGCTTCAACGCACCGCACGCCGACGACGGTGAAGAACTCCAGTACTTCTGGCCCGAGGCACTCGACGCGATGTATGTCGACGACGTCCTCCCCGAGACCCCGCTGTCGGAGCCTGAGTTCTTCGACGCACTGCCGGGATTCCTGAGAGAGGCATCCCTGAACCGGATGCGATGGTTCTGGCGGTTCGACCAACCGGACAAGGCCGAGCGGATGGTCAAGGGCTATCTACGCATGATCACCGGCGTCGATGCCGCGATCGGTCGGGTGCTCGCAGAACTCGATGCTCTCGATCTCGCCCCGAACACGGTGGTCATCCTCATGGGAGACAACGGCTATTTCCTCGGCGAACGAGGCTATGCCGGCAAGTGGCTGCCCTACGAGACGTCGATCCGTGTACCCCTTCTCATCTTCGACCCGCGCTCGACGGCTGAGACACGGGGCCTGATCCCTGCCTGGCCTGTCCTCAACATCGACATCGCTCCCACCCTGCTCGACCTAGCTGGAGTCACGATTCCATCAACGATGCAGGGCACGAGTCTGGCCGCAATCATTCGCGGAGACTCGCCGGAATACTGGCGCAGCGACTTCTTCGTCGAACACCTCATGGAGCACGAGTCGATCCCCAAGCACGAGGGCGTCCGCGGCGAGCGCTACAAGTACGCACGCTACTTCGAGCAGGACCCCGTGTACGAGGAGATCTACGATCTGCACGCAGATCCGCTGGAAACGACGAACCTGGCGACGGATCCCGGATATCGCGGACTCCTCGACGAACTCCGCGCGCGCACTGCCGAACTCGCTGCGATCTACACCGTCGGACCTGCGTCCGCACCGCGCTGAGACGTCAGCGAGCGTCCGCTACCGCTCCAAAGCGCCTTTCCCCGTTAGCTCGGGCCAATTCCGGGCCCGTTACTCTGCGTGCCGACGCGTGCCTCCGTGAGGATGGTCACTTTGGTGTTGTCCATTGCGGTACCCTGCACTTCCGTATTGGTGAAACTCGTTCCTGGGCCAAAACCCTTCGTGCCCGGCTCTGCGCCAATCAAGAAGACTCTGGGCGACGACCACTTCTTCCGTGCGGCGGGGTTTTTCATAGATCCTCGTTTGGAGGCTAGATCCTAGTCGGTCGGACAACCGTATAGCCAAGTAGGCTCCAAGTCACGGGTGTGTCTCAACTCCTCACACCCCGAGGCTTAGCCTCGTTCCAACGTCAGCGTTGCCGACCTGTGCCGGCTGTGCGATCACCGTGTGTGGATCAACTTCGGGCGGTGACGGTTGCGTCACACCACCATGCCGGCTCCGCCGCCCTCCGAGTCACGTCGACTCGAGCGCACTACACCCATCGGCGCGTTCTTCCTGGGACAAGTGGACCGCGTGTTTCGAAAGACTGAGTTGTACCCGAGCGTCTGCTATCGCTCCAACGCACCTTTCCCGGCAATGATCTTGTCCCGGAACTTCGCGATGCGGGAGATTCGGGTAGTCGACTTCTTCGCGGAACTGAGGTTGATCGCGTAGCTCCGCTGCCGTCCCGGCGTCAGCGCGTGGAAGGCCTCGGCCAGTTCGCGATCGGAGTCCAGGGCTTCCACCAATTCACTGGGAAGCTCGACCTCGCCCCGCGTCTTCGGCGGCTTCACGCCAGCCTTCACGTACCCCACGCACTCCTCCAGATAGGCGCGAATCGTTGGTTCCATCTCCGCGACCTCTACGTCGGCCGCGAAGCGAAGCAGGCAGGGATACTGGGTGTTGGGCCCCGGCTTCTCCAGGACTCCCGCAGGGTCCTTCATCAACGCCGCGTCGAAGAAGCTGAGCTGAAAATCTTCTCGGTGAGCGCCTATGATCGCCACGTTCCGCCCATCGTGCGTGTAGCACGGGTGCCCCCACTTCGCGGTCTCAGTCAGCCCCATATCGAGACAGATCGAACGAAGTCTCTGGAGGCCCGCCTCCCACCGACGAGTGGAACAGTCAGCAGTCGCGAATCGCTCACAACGCCCGCACCCCTTGCTGAAGTACTCCGCGACATCCGTGATCATGGCGCTGTCCCCGTTTGGTCCGGTCCACGGGACGTTGCCACGCAGGCAAGTCCAGCGCCAAGTGTCGCGCGCTGAAATCGCGACGTTCGGGCGGAGGACTGAGGCGTGTCGCGCGGAGCGGGCATGGCGGTGTAGAGCAACCCCGCTGGCAGTGAGAAGACGTGACTTCGGCCAAGACGCGCGAGCAAGAACGATGGTTCAACTTCGGGCGATGACGGTTGCGTAACACCGCCATGCCCGCTCCGCCGCTCTCCTAGGCCACGACGACGACCGCGTGCCCTACTTCTCCCGATGCCGCAACCGCACCGGCCTCGTCTCCTGCTTGCTATCCCACCAGTTCTGGTAGAGATCGACGGCGAACATCAGCATCAGGATGAAGATCACGATCCACTGCGGGATGTACGGAAAGTCCGTGCCGTTGACCACGAGGTGAGCCGTGTGGCCGCCTTCGAGGAAGAGGACGAAGCCGATGAGCAGCAACACGAAGAGGCCCAGGATTTCGAAGTCCGGGTTCTCGGAGATGAAGCGGGCGATTGGCTTGGCAAACCAGAGCATCGCGGCTACGGAGATCGTCACCGAGCCGACCATCACGGCATAGACGTCTGTCATGCCGACGACGGTGAGAATGGAGTCGACGCTGAACAGCAAGTTCATCGCCACGATCACGCCGACGACCTTGGTGAAGTCGTTGGTCTGCTTCATCTCGTGCTCGACGCCCTTGGCCTTTACTCGCAGCTCCTTGATGCCTTTCCAGATAAGCACCAGGCCGCCCAAGATCAACACGAGCGCCTTGCCCGAGAAATCACCCGTGATGCGGCCACCGAACGGCATCGGCGCGTCCACGTGCCAGAACGGCTCGGTGGCGAGCGCCAGGATGTAGCTCACTCCGGCGAGCAAGATCAGCCGGAACAGCATCGCAAGGATGAGCCCGACTCGAACCGCCTTGTCGCGCTGGTCGGCAGGAAGCTTGCCTGCCAGGATCGTGATGATGATCAGGTTGTCGGCGCCCAAGGCCACCTGGATCATCGTCACGGAGAACAGTGCGGCCCAGAAGGCGGGGTCGGTAAACAGACTCAAGGGCTACTCCGATACGGCTGAGGTCTCGAGCATCGCGCGCGCGGTGGCGGCGACGATCTCGGGGATCTCGTCTACGTCCTTGGCTTCGGTGCGGAAGTTCACCACACACGCGCGCAGGAGGAAATCCCCGTCGACGATTGCGTTCGATGGGTAGAACTTCCCTTCCTCCTGCAGTCGCTCGAGCAATGCCTGATTGAAGCGGTTGAGATCTTCCTGGGCCTCCATTCCCGCCGGCATGTAGCGGAACGTCGAGATACTCAGCGAGAGGGTGCGGGCCTCGAAGTCGGGATGTTCGTCGATGCGACCGTGGAGGCGCTCAGTGAGCGCAATGTCGTCCTCGATCATCTTGGCGGCGCCTGCTCGTCCTGCGACCCGGAGACCCAGCCAGACCTTGAGCGCACGGAACCCGCGCGAGTTCTGCAGGCCGAGTTCGTAATAGTTGATCGGCCGGTCCTCGCCCTCGCCAAAGAAGTAGTACTCGGGCGTGAAGCTAAACGCGTCCACCAGGTGGCGGGGATCCTTCAGCAGAGCGCAGCCGGCTTCGAGAGGCGTGTAGAGCCACTTGTGAGGGTCGACCGCCACGGAGTCGGCCAGCGCGAGGGCGTGCAGGTCCGCCGGCACATCGTCGACGGCCGCTGCCAGGGCACCGTAGGCACCATCCACGTGGAACCAGATGTCCTCGCGCTGGCACAGCGCGCCGATCTCGCGGAGTGGGTCGACCGCGCCCACGCCGACGGTACCCGCGGTTCCCACTACAAGCAGTGGCGTGAAGCCGGCCTCGCGATCGGCCTGGATCGTGGCTTCGAGCTGCGCCATGTCCATCCGGTGGTCGGCGTCGGCTGGGATCCACCGCACCGCCTCGGTGCCCAGGCCAAACAGGTCGGCCGCCTTCTGGATCCACGTATGCGTGCCAGACGAGCAGTAGACGGTGAGTCGCTGTCCGTTCTGAATCAGGCCCTTCTCGCGGATGTCCGCCCCGGTCTTTGCTCGACGCGCTGCCAGGAACCCGATGAAATTCGCCACGTTGCCGCCGCTCACGAGCAATCCACCGCTGCCGGACGGATAGCGCAGAAGTTCCGCGATCCACTGCACCGTCTGCGTTTCGATCTCGCTGGCTACGGCGGATAGCGTCCAGCCACCCAGATTCGGATTCATCACGGCGGCGATCAGGTCGCCCAGGGCACCCACCGGCGCGGCTGACGAGGTGATGTACGCCATGAACTTCGGGTGGCTGTTGAACAACGAGTTGTCGGCGAGCAGTTCCACCGTGGTGGGCAGCACGGCAGCCAGATCTTCGCCGTGCTCCGGGAGCGGCCTCGTGCCAAGCAGATCGCGCACGGCTGGCTGGTCGAGGTCACGGGTGACCGGACGTTCGGGGAGCGAGGTCAGAAAGTCGGCAAGTTGATCGACCAGCGCGTGGCCGGCGGCGCGGAACTCGTCCGAGTCGGTGGCTAGTGCGGCATCACGCGGCTGAGGGTCGCCCTCGGTATGCACCTTTCCCATGATCGTCTCTTCCTTACTGAGCCGCGGAACTGCTCTAGCGTTCCACGACTCGGAAGATCCCGTCACCCGATTCTTGCGCCGACATACCTTCGGCGTCGGAGTCGGACTCGGCGTCCATATCCATCGGCGCTGCGGGCACCCCCTCGACGCACTCCTCGGTGGAGGCATCCATGCCCACCGCATCGGTGAACGCACAGACGTAGCGGCGCAGACGGTCCAGCTGGAGTCGCGGTTCGCCGATGCCATGGCCCTGGCGCGGGTACGACACGTAGGTGACATCTTTGCCGAGGTCGCGGAGAGCCTGATAGAACTCGACCGCCTGCTCGGGCGGCACCCGGGCGTCGTTGGCGCCGTGCATGATCAGGATCTTCGCCGTCACGTCCTTCACGTGGCGAATCGGCGACAGGCGCCGATAGATGTCCTCGTTGTCCCAGGGCGTGCCGAAGAACCAGCCAAGGTAACCGGGAATGTCGGTGGTGCTGTACATCGAGTACAGGTTCGTAAGGCCCGCGCCCGGCGAGATCAGCTTGAACCGATCCGTCTGGGTGGACATCCAGAACGTCATGTAGCCGCCGTAGCTCCAGCCGTAGGCGACCATGCGATCGGGGTCGGCCACACCATCCGCGACCAGCTGATCCACGCCCGTCATGATGTCGTCGTAGTCGCGGATGCCCCAGTAGTCGCGGTTGGCGTTGAGGAACTCCTGGCCGTAGTTGGAGCTACCGCGGAAATTGGGCTGCAGCACCACGAAGCCGTTGGCTGCCAGCATCTGATTGGCGGTGTTGAAGCTCTCGGTCACCGCTCCACTCGGGCCACCGTGAGGGTGAACAACGAGCGGATGGGGCGTGCCGTCGAAGTTCGGCGGGTAGTGCACGACGCCTTCGATCGCCATGCCTTCCGAGTTGTTCCAGGTGATGGTCTCGACGCGTGCCGGTGCGATACCGTCCGCTGCCATCCATGCGTTGTGATCGGTCAGCTTCGTCGGCGAGGACAGATCATCGGACGGCGCCGTGAACAGCTCCGACGGATGCGAAGGGTTGGCGTGCACCCACACCCAGCGCCCGCCGTCAGGCGACAGCGTGAACTGGAAGTTCACGCCACTCGGCGCGGCGTGGTCGAGCACCTCGTCGGTGGACAGCTGCACGGAGAAGAGGTTTGTCTTGGTCCCCTGCCCCGTCGACCAGTAGATGTCCGCCCCGTTCGGTGCCCAGATCGGGGCGCCAGCGTTGAGGTCGAAGTTCTCGAGCAGGATCTCGGGATCCGCGCTGCCGTCCGCCGGCATCAGGTAGAGCTTGTTGTACCAGACCGATGTGCCGGTCTCCGGCTGGGCCGTGAACGCGATCGTCTTGCCATCGGGCGACCAGCGCGGCGACGAGTCAGGGCCCGGGTTCGAGTAGAGCATCTTCGAATCGCCGCTCACCACGTCAACAACATGGATGTCGCTGTTCCAGCTGTCGTTGATCTTCGTGTTGGGACGCGTGACGTAGGCGATGCGATCGGAGGTCGGTGCCCACCGCGGGTCGGAAACGGTGAAGTCGCCTTCGCTTAGACGCTTCGTCTCGCCGGCCTCCAGGGCGTGCACCCACAGATGCGTCCAGCTGAACTCGGCGTCGATCACCACCGCATCGTCGCGCTGACGCTTGCGACGCTTCTGCTCGTCGGTCTCGGGGTCACGAGATGTGAAGAGCACCTTTTCGCCGTCGGGCGAGATGTTGTACGCGCCCACACCCTCTTCGTGCTCGGTGACCTGCCAGGCCTCGCCACCGTCGGTGTACATCGCCCACACCTGCGACTTCCCGTCGATCGTGCGCGTGAAAGCGAACTTGTCGCCCGAAGGGAACCAGCGTGGTGAACCTGAAGATCCTTCGCCGTGGGTCAGCTGCCGCTGCCCGGTGCCATCGACACCGATGCGCCAAAGCTGCGTCGCGCGCGCCAGGTCTTCATCTTCGAGGTCACGGACCGCCACCGTGTAGAGAATCCACTCGCCGTCCGGTGAGATGCGCGGGCCACCGACGTTGTTGATGCGCAGCGTGTCATGCGCTGAGAACTCGCCCGAATGAGCGTCTTCCTGGGCGCGAGCGGCGGCACCAGGCGCCGCGCCTCCGACTAGCAGGAACGCGGCGAGGGCCAGGGCGAGCAGGCGTGGTGAACGCAGCATGAGGTATCTCCGAGCGCAAGAAGCGGATATTCGCCGCCCAAACGTATGAGATTCTGCCGCTCGCTGCCAGGTAACCCTCGGGCCCGGCTAGAGTCCGTAGAGTTGGCCGAACTTGGTGCGCGCGTAGTTCAACCACGGACCTGCTTCGAGTCCGCCGCCTGTGATCCGTTGCAGCAGTTCCGTGGCGCTGAACTTTGAGCCGTGCCGGTGCACATGCTCGCGCAACCAGTCGCGCAGCGGGCCGAACTCTCCGCGTTCGACCTGCGCCTCGATTCCACCGAGATCAGAGTCGGCTCGGTCGTACAGCTGGGCGGAGATCAGGTTGCCCAGCGAATAGGTCGGGAAGTACCCGATCAGCCCGAACGACCAGTGGATGTCCTGGAGCACGCCGTTGGCGTCGCTGTCGGGCCGGAGGCCGAGAGCCTGTTCGTACTTCGAGTTCCAGGCATCGGGGAGATCGGCGGGAGCGAGGCGGCCCTCCACAAGATCGAGTTCCAACTCGAACCGGATCATCACGTGCAGGTTGTAGGTCACCTCGTCGGCCTCGACGCGGATCAGGGACGGTTCCACGCGATTGATCGCGCGGTGGAAGTCGTCGAGTGAGACCCCGGCCAACTGGGTGGAGAAGTCGGTCTGCAGCTTCGAGTAGTAGTGCCGCCAGAACGCGTGCGAACGACCGACCATGTTTTCCCACAAGCGCGACTGTGACTCGTGCACACCGAGCGACGTGCCGGACGCCAGGCCGGTGCGATCGAGCGCCGGGTCCACGCCCTGTTCATACATGGCGTGTCCCGCCTCATGCAGAGTCCCGAAGAGTGCGGGAGGCAGGAAGTCGTGGTCCACACGGGTGGTGATGCGGACGTCGGTGGTCGAGAAATTGGTCGAGAACGGGTGCGCGGATCGATCCTGCCGGCCGCGATCGAAGTCGAACCCGAAGTCGGCGATCACCGCTTCGCCGAAACGCCACTGGGCGTTTTCGTCGAAGCCCGCGCGCAAGCAGGCGTCGTCCGGTTTTGGGCAGTCGGCAATCGCCTCGACGAGCGGCACCAGTTCATCGCGCAGCTCGGCGAACACGGTCCTGACCTCCGACGCACGCATGTCCGGCTCGTACTCGTCGAGCAGCGCGTCGTAGGGCGTGTCCTCGTAGCCGAGGGCCTCTGCCTTCTCGATTGTCAGCGCCATCACCGTCTCGAGATGCGGCAGGAACGCCGGAAAGTCATTCGCCTGGCGTGCCTGCGCCCAGGCCTGCTGCGCGAGCGCAGTCTCCCGAGCTAGATCGGCGACGAGGCGCGAAGGCAGCTTCACCGCTTTGTCTCGATCGCGGACTAGGACTTTCACGATCCGCGCCTCATCCGAGTCGGCATCGTGACCTGCCACTTCGGCGGCAGCGCGATCGAGCAAGCCGGCGAGCTCGTCGTCCGTGAACATCTCGTGAGCGAGCTGTTGCAGGGTCGCGAGCTGGTGAGCTCTCGCCTCCCCGGCGCCCGACGGCATGTACGTCTCCTGATCCCAGGAAAGCACCGCCGCCGCCGCGCGCACGTCGCTCAGGCGAGCTACGCGCTCGCGAAGTTCGTTGAAGCTCTCCATCGAGCTACATCGAGCTCCCGAGAATCGGGCGGCCGATGGCCATGATGCCGAGCACGATCAGCGCGAGGGTCACGAGAATCCCGATCACACGGGTTCGACCGCCGTCTTCCTTCTTCTTGGCGGCTACCGAGAATCCATGCGCGGCAAAGACCGCTGCAAACATCATCGCGATGTGACCCATCAGCGCCCCGTAGAACGGGATCTGCATCATCAGCAGCAAGCCGAGCAACACCTGTATGTCGACCATACCGACGAACGCGCCCATGGCCTTCTTGGCATTGCCGTCCTGCCCCTTCATGAGCGACATCGCCAGCGCAATGAGGGCGGCCGCGAGAACCAGATAGCGGACGCCTGAGTGCGCCATGAACAGCATTCCCATCGAGACTCTCCGTTCGTTAGCTTTCTAAGACTGATTCACGCCGCGCCGCCGAGCACATCCGGCTCGTGCAGGCGCCACCATTCCAGGGCTTCGGCGTCGGTCCACCGCGCCAAGTCGCTGTTGGCCAGCATAGTCGCAAACTCGCGCATTGTTTGCGACCGTTCATCCGGATTCTTGCTGAGGCCCGCCATGATCGCGGCCTCGAGCGCGGGTGGCACCGGCAATTCCGTGCGCTGCGAAACCGGTAACGGCGTCTCCTGCACATGCTGCAGGACCATCTCGAGAGCAGTGTTGCCGGCGAACACGAGCTCTCCGGTCAACATCCAGTAGCCAACCGCGGCGAGGGCGTAGATATCGCTGCGCGCATCGGCCGCGGCGGCGCCTCGCGCCATCTCCGGGGGAAAGTAGGCCGGCGTGCCGGTGGTCACGCCTTCCATCGTCAGCGCCGTCTGGCCTTCCACCTCATCAGAGGCCTTCACCAGACCGAAGTCGAGGACCTTCACCCAGTCGGCGCGGCCCGCATAGAACCCTACGTGAAGGTTCCCGGGCTTGATATCGCGATGCGTCAGGCCGCGGTTGTGTGCCTCCTGCAGGGAGTCGGCCGCCTGTGTGAGCAAGTGCACCACTCGCGCGGGCCGCATCGGGCCGAAATTCTTCACCATGTCTTCGAGATCCATTCCGTCCAGCATCTCCATCACGTAGAAGAAGATGCCGTCCTGGGTGGAACCGAAGTCGTAGAGATCAACCGTGTTGGGCGACTGCAACTTCGCGGTAGCACGAGCCTCGCGAGTGAAACGCCTGGTCGCAGTGTCCTCGGCGGAGGACACGCCGAGCAACTCAGGACGAATGATCTTGATGGCGGCAGGTCGCGCCAGCATCCGATGCTCCGCTCGCCACACTTCTCCCATGCCACCCTCGCCGAGCTTCCCGAGCAGCCGATACATCCCGGCGTCGTCGGTTTCGGCCGCGGCTCGTCGATAGCCGTGAATCGTATGACTACCGATCACCGCGAACAGGGCTCCGATGAGCAACATCATGAGAGTGAAGCTGACCTGCTCCACGCGATCGATCGAGGCCCCGGCTGCTTGGAAAGCGCCCCGATAGCTCCACATGAGTCCCAGACTGGGCACGATGCCGCCAACCACGATCAGGGCGCAGGCCACGAGCGCCTGCTTCCAGGGCGCCGGGATGAAGATCGCGTAGGCGAGCATCAACAGCAGGTAGATGCCCGGCAGCCGATTTGCTTGCGCGTGATAGAAGCCGTAATCGGCTGCTTGCAGCGCCTCCCCGAGAATCAGGAAGGTATTGATCCCGATGCCGACAAGGCCGGCGAGAAAAACGGCCAAGGTCGTGGCACGCAGCTGCGGCGTCGTCCGCGTAGCCGGTCGCAGATAGAGCGCGGCAACTACCGAGGCCCCGATAAGGAACCCGGTGCCAGCCATTCCGGCCACCTGGCCGAGCAGCAGGAAGCGGCCGAAGGACGCCGCTGACGTCGCCAACAGCAGCCAGACCAGCGTCCGGAGCCTGCTATGGAGCAACTTGGTGGTGTCCTTGCGGAGTCGCTGGGTCGCCCCGGGATTCACGCCGCGTCGAGGGCAGAACAGCACCCCGTCGGCGGCCGTCATCGGGCCGGTCTCGGTTAGCTCACGCTGTGGCGTTTCGGGACTTCCAACCGTAACGGCAGAACCAAATGACTCTTCGGGCACTGCTCCCTACTTCTCGACGACGAGGAGCGCAGACATGACCTCGCGCTCGATCTGGGCGCCAAGCGGCCGGTTCACGAGCACGCCATCCACGACGAGCGTACTCGAACCGCCACCGTCCAGGTTCACCGCCTCATCCACGCCGAGCTCAAGCATGATGTTCGCCAGCTCCAGGAGATCCACGCCCCGGCTCTCGCGCTGCCGGCCATCGATCACCACGAGAACCAGGTCGCCCTCTGGAGTCACGCCGGCCGCCGTTCGCGGGTTGAGTTCCGGAATGGCAGTTCCGAAGAAGACCTCCGCGTCCGTGGCCACGTGGATCTGACCGTCCATCACGAGCACGGGGCCCGCCGCCAAAGCATCGTGGGCCGGCCATACCTTGAGTTCATCAAAATCGAGCCCTGTAACCGGAAGCTCCGCGGCGTTGGGCGGCGGCGACACCCACTCGTAGAGCACGCCATCGCGACTCGACACCCAGGCGACGTCGGCCTGTCCGCCCGGCAGGAAACCCAGGGCGCCGCGGGCGAGGAAGTACCGCTCGCCGTCACGGAGCACCGAGTCCATCGCGGGCTCGATGATCTCGCCGTCGACCATCAGCAGGCCAACATGCCTCATCGGCGACTCGCCCATGCGGAAGTAGCCCCCGTTGAGGACGACGCGGGCGTCGCTCTGTTCGGCAAACTCCGAACCGATCTCCACACCATCCGTGTCGGTCGACGCCGCGACTCTGACGCCGAGCTCCGGCGATGCTTCGATCCTCACTGACCACGCTCGCAGCGGCGCTTCAGGGTCTGTGCCGGAGTACACGCGGATGGTCTCGGGCAATGACGCATTGAGAGCCTCCACTGGCTCCCACTGCACCATGAGTGGCGCGGGCGCAGTCTCGGCGCAGGCTATGATTATGAGCAGCAGCGCCACGACACCGACTCCGCGCTTCACGCTCGACTCTCGGCTTCGCGCAGCAAGGCGAGGTAGTGGAATGCGGCGACGACCAGGGCGTGGTCAATCGTTCCGGCCCGGATCATTGCGCTGATATCTGCCAACGGCACCAGCCGGACGGCGATTTCCTCATGCTCTTCGAGGGCGGTAGGCCCGGTGATAGCGGCGCCGCGAACCAACACGGTGTGGCACCGATTGTTCAGCAACGCTGGGTTAGGCGCGACACTACCGATCGACAAGAAATCGTCCGATCCATAGCCCGTCTCTTCCAGCAATTCGCGCACGCCGGCGGCCACGGGATCCTCGCCGGGATCGACCATTCCGCCTGGAATCTCCAGGGTCACTGCGTTGGTGCCATGCCGAAACTGCTCGATGAGCACGACCTCGTCGGCTTCGGTCAACGCGATCACGTTCACCCAGTCGGCCGAGTCGAGATAGACGAACTCACCAGGGTTCTCGGGATGTGCAGGAGAGGCCGCTCGCCGGCGACGGAGCGTGAAGATGCGCGTCTCGGCGACCACCTGGTCGCCCAGCTCGCGCCATGCCGGCACCATCGAACCGAGTGGCGCGTCACTCAAGAGTCACTCCGAGTCCATCGGCAATTCGGTTGACGTACGCGTAGTAGGCGGCAACCTCGGCGATCGCGAGAATGTCCGCGTCCTCGAAACCCGTGTCGCGAAGGCCTCCAACATCGTCCGAGGTCATGTCCGCCGGCGTCAACGTGAGCTTCTCGGCGTACTCCAACATCGCCAGCCGACGAGGATCGAGCCCGGCAGTGCGGTAGTCCTCGACAATGCGATCCACAAGCGCGTCGTCGCGAAGTTTCCGGCGCAGACCGCGCCGGTGATGGGTCATTCAGTAGTGACATGCGTTCAGCTGTGAAACGACCACAGCGATCATCTCGCGCTCGGCGCCCCGCAGCGTGGGGGTACCTCGCATTACCGCCGAATAAAGGTCCTGATGTGCTCGGAGGCCCGCGGGGTGGAGCGAATGAACCTGCAGCACATGGTCGAGCTTGCCGGACACCGGGTCGCGGACTTCCTCGTACAGCTCCGCCAGCGCCGGATCGGCATCCTCTTCTGCGACTGTGCGGATCCAGGCGGGTTTCGACATCGATCTTCCCGTGAGTCGGAGCCCGAAGCGGGCACCGCTAGAATCAGGGCACTCCTTGTACCGCGAAGAGCGTGATGATGCCCCAATTGATCGAGCGAGGCCTGTGCCTCACCTGCGTTCACGCCCGTCGGGTCGCAACCCGCCGCGGCTCGGTGTTTCTGATGTGCCAGGCGGCCGAAGACGATCAACGGCTGCGCCAGTATCCACAACTTCCGGTGCGGGAGTGCCATGCGTTCCGCGAAGAGCGCCCCACCGAGACGCCGGCGGCGGACCCGCGCTAGTCCACGCGTTCACCCCCGCGTTGGGGTACGGTTTCTAACCGTCCGGCCGGGCCGTTGCCCGGCCACTACGCTGGAAGCGCCGATGCACTACTGGACCCGCCGAATCGCAACTCTCGTTCTCTTCGTGGCCATGGTGATCCCCGCGCTCGCACCCGCGCAGGAAGAGGGTGAGCAAGCCGCACCCCTGGCCTGGGACAGCACGTACGAATTGCCGGGCGAGGACATCCAGGAGATGTTCCGGCGCGACAAGAACTTTGCGGTTCTCGATACGCCGTCGGGCAACGGCGAGTTTTTCCTTGTGCCGCGCTACAGCGAGCTGTCGACCGTCGCGCGCATGGGCGAGTCGACGCAGCGCCTGGCAGGTCTCGAGCTCCGCGGCCAGCGCAACCGCACCTGGCGTCTCGATACCTACGGCATTGTTGGCGCGAGCGTTTATCACCTTGAGAACGCTGCAACGACTGAGCTTCAACTGGCCGACGAGAGCCACTATTCGGACTTCGCGTTCTCTCCCGACGGCGTCCACATGGCGGTGCTCCGCCACCCGTACAACGGTCCGACCGAGCTCTGGATGGTGGACCTCCCCAGCGGCCTGGCAGGACGGCTCAGTGTCGTTGAGCCGCTCGCAACACTGGCGAGTCGCGTCGAGGGCTCCAGCGCACGCCAGTCGTCGACGGTCCAGGTGACGCCCGACGGTGAAGTGATCACGCTGGGAGTACCCGCGGGCCGAGGCCCCGCGCCCGAACGCGGTGTTCCGGCCGGCCCCGTCGTCCGACGGACTCGCGACAAGGCCCTCGCCAACCCCACCTATCCGTTCCTGCTCGAAGACGCCCACGAAGAACAACTCTTTCGCTACCACACGACCTCGCAACTGGTCCGCGTTGAGCGCGACGGTTCGGTGGTGGCGATGGGCGACCCGGGCATGTTCACCAGCATCCAGCTAAGTCCGGATGGTGAGCACGTGCTCACCGAACGCATCGTCGATCCGCTGTCACCGCTGGTGAGCGCCTTCGCCTTCGGCCGGATCCTCGAGGTTCGCGACATGAGCGGAGCCGTTCTCGAAGTCATTCGGGAGACGCCCCTTCGCGAGGGACGCGGCGGCAACAACGACCGTGACCAGCCGCGCGAGGTGATGTGGCTGCCGGACGGCTCGACTCTCGCCTGGCTGCAGCGAGAAAGTCAGGGCGACGAAGATACGGACGACGCGGCCGGCGAGGATGAAGACGCAGAAGCCCCGCTGGACCAGATCTTCCTGCTCGACGCCCCCTTCGCGATCGCTTCGATGCGTGTCGTGGCTAGCAGCGACGATTCGCTGAGCGGCCTCGGCTTCAACAAGCCGGGCTCGCTGGCGTTCGCCGAGGTCAGTGTGGACGGCGGCAAGCGCGTGCTGCGGCAGTTCACGGTCTCAAACGGCGAGGCCGCCGACCTCACAGATCCCTGGGACGCTCGTGACCCGCTCGCCCTGCCGGGGCAGTTGCTGGAATGGCACGACGCGATGGGCAACCCGCATGTCATCACCGAGACAGGCCAGGCAGCGGTTTTCCTGCAAGGCGCAGGATTCCAGGAAGACTACCGACCACGGCCGTTCGTCGATCGCGTGGCGACAGTGAACGCGTCTTCGAGGGCGCGACCGACACGTACGAGCGCCCGCTGGTCCCGCTGGATCGCGACGTCACTGGACTGCTGGTGCAGCGCGAGTCTGCGACGACATTCCCCGACACCTGGCGCTGGACTCGCGATGGCGGCTTCGGCGACCGGCTGACCGCAAACACCGACTCCTTCCCCGAAGTCACCGAGGCGACGCGCAAGGACTTTGAGTACACGCGCCGTGACGGACTCGCGGTGCAGGGGCGCATCTGGATGCCAGTCGGCTGGCAAGAGGGCGATGACGCCGTCCCCGCTATGATCTGGACGTACCCGAGCGAATACGAGACGCCGCGCGACTACGAGCGCGACGCCGTACGCGACTGGAACGCCAACGAGTTCGACCACATGAGCTACCTGCGCTGGTCGCTGCTGTGGACCACCCAGGGCTACGCGCTCGTGCATCCCGACGTCCCGATCGTCGGCGAGGACTACAACGACAACTTCATCCAGCACCTCAGCGACTCGCTCTACGCCGCGATTCGCCACCTCGACAACCTCGGCCTGGTCGACCCGGACCGCATCGGCCATGGCGGACACAGCTACGGTGCCTTCGCCACCGGCAACCTGCTCACGCGTACCCCGTACTTCAAAGCGGGTATCGCCGGCGATGGCGCGTACAACCGTACGCTCACCCCAATGGGGTTCCAGCGCGAGTCGCGCTACATCTGGCAGGCGCTGGGCACGTACCTGAACATGTCGCCGTTCTTCCACGCCGACCATCTCGACACGCCGCTGCTGATGTACCACGGCGGCGACGACAACAACACGGGCACGTTCCCGATCCAGTCGCGCCGCTTCATGCAGGCGCTGCAGGGTCTCGACAAGAACGCGGTGCTCTACGAGTACCCGTTCGAGTCGCACGGGCCGCGAGCGATCGAGTCATACCTCGACCTGTGGAAGCGCTTCATCGACTTCTTCGACATGTACGTGAAGAATCCGGCAGCGCCGGTCGAGGCCGACGAGGAATGAACCAGGAACGCGGCGACCGCCCGCTGATCATCGGCATCGCGGGCGGCTCGGGCTCCGGCAAGACCACGATTGCCGAGGCGCTAGCCGAGAAGATCGGCCCCGACAACTGCGCCCACATCCTGCACGACGCCTACTACCACCGGCTGTCGCACCTGCCGATGGAGGACCGGGAGAGGGTCAACTACGACCATCCCGATTCCCTCGAGACCGAACTGCTCGTCGAGCACCTGCACGCCCTCCTGCACGGCGCGGCGGTGGATGTGCCGCGCTACGACTTCGCTGCCCACGACCGAGCCGAAGACACCACACCAACCAAGCCCAAGCCGGTGATCCTTCTCGAAGGCGTGCTCGCGCTGGCCGAGCCCACGCTGCGCGATCTCATGGATCTCAAGATCTACGTCGACACCGCCGCAGACCTACGCTTCATGCGCCGCCTCGAGCGCGACATCGCAGACCGCGGCCGCACCCGCGAGTCGGTGTACGAGCAATACCTCGCCACCGTCCGCCCGATGCACATCGAATTCGTGGAACCGTCCAAGTCGCACGCCGACCTGGTCATCCCCGAGGGCTACAACATCGGCGCCGTCAGCACCGTCCTCGGCATGGTCCGCGAGTTTCTGCGAGACGACTAATCGCCGGCTACGCCGGAAGCTGGGCCAGTTCCTCGCCTACCCGGGTCATCAGTGGCGTGATCGTGTCCGCGTCGAAGGCCAGCTTGGCGCCCGCGGCCTCGAACAGCTGCGGCAGCGGCTTCGAACCACCCAGGGCCAGGGCGCTGCGGTAGTTGTTGAGCGCGAGCTTGGGATTCTGCTTGTAGGTGTCCCAGATCTGCAGCGCGCCGAGCTGGGCGATGCCGTACTCGATGTAATAGAACGGGTAGCAGAAGATGTGCAGCTGGCGCTGCCATGAGGACTCGCGTTGCGCCTCGAACCCGGTCCAGTCGGTGGGGGTTTCGAAGCGTTTGCCGAGGTCGAGCCAAGCCGTCGTCCGCTCGTCGCGCGAGTGGGCTGGATGGGTGTAGATCCAGTGCTGGAACGCATCGACGCGGGCGATCCATGGCAGGAGGCCGATTACGCCTTCGAGGTGCTTGCGCTTGGCGCGTGCCGCGTCTGCCTCGGAGTAGAACTCGTCGAGATAGTCGTCGCCGAATAGCTCCATCGTCATCGACGCGACTTCGGCGAACTCGATCGGTGCGTGGCGGTATTCGACCAGCGGATCGTGGCGGGAAGCGATTGAGTGGAACGCGTGGCCGGCCTCGTGGAGAAGGGTCTCCACGTCGCGATGCAGGCCCGCCGCGTTCATGAAGATGAACGGCCGGCGCTGTTCGTCGAGTGAAGACTGGTACCCGCCAGGCGCCTTGCCCTTGCGGGAATCGAGATCGAGTTCGCCGCCATCGAGCATTGCGCCAAACTGGCGTTCGAGCTCTGGGTCCAACCGGGCGAAAATCCGCAGGCAGCCGGCGCCGAGTTCGTCGGCCGACTCGAACGGGCGCAACGGCTCCCGTCCCAGCGCGTCAACCCCATAGTCCCAGGGCCGTAGAACGTCCAGACCAAGCGCGGAGCGCCGCTCTTCGGCCATCGCGTTCGCCAACGGCATCACGTGCTTCTCAACCGCCGTGTGAAACGCCTCGCAGTCGGCGGGGGTGTAGTCGAAGCGCCGGTACGACTTGAAGATGTACTCGCGGTAGTCGGCACAGTCGGCGTTCGCCGCCATCTTCGACCGCAGCCCGGACAGTTCATCGAAGATCTCTTCGAACTCCTCGCGATCCTGCAGGCGACGTTCGCCCGAAGCCGTCCACGCCTCCTGGCGCGTTTCTCTGTCGATCACCTCGAGATGCTTCGCCAGCTGCGGCATCGTGAGTTCCTCGCCTCGGAACTGAACCGTCATCGCGCCACTGATCTTCTGGTACTTCTGGCTGAGCACGCTCGCCTGGGTCTGCAGCTCGATGTTGTTCTCGCGATACAACTCCATCTCCACCTCGACGTCGCGATCGAGCACGCCGTAGCGATCCGCGTCGAGATCCTCACGAGCCTCGGTGCCGAGGTAGAAGGTGTTGAGTCGGTGGAACCACGGCTTCGCCGCCGGCATGAACTTCTCCACCATGTGGAGATACTCCTGCTCGGCTTCTTCATCCTCGGTGTCGCAGGTCATCGCGATGTAGCGCTTCGAGCGCTCCTCTGAGATCGCGGACTGCAGCTCCGAGGAATCGAGGAGCCACCGTTCGAGATCCTCCGCCGTCTCCACATCTCGCGAAAGCAGCGCCTCGACGAAGGGCTGCACGGCATCCCAGTCGCCAAGGTCGAGGACGTCAGGCAAGAAACTGCGAGGAAACTCGACGTTCACTTCGGGTACTCCGGGGCGGGGCCGTCGCAGCCAGGCGACGGGATGTCTTATTCAGGGGGCTCGGGATGCAAGGTCGGATCCGGCGCAAGCTCGGACGTTGAACCTTCGAGCGGGACATCGGTGTCCGCGGCACTGTGCTCGCGAACCACTTCGCGCAGCGTTCGCTGCAACCAGACGACAAACCCTGCCGAGGACAGCGCTCCCACGGCGAGTAGGCCGAGCATCATTCCGTAGAGACCGGGATAGCCCATGGCAACCGCGAGTTCCTGTCCACCCCATGCGAGGGGCACGGTGAGGATCAACGATCGTACTGCCGCCATGATGAGCCCTGGGCGGCCCTGCCCGAGGGCCTCGAATACCGGCCGCGCCAGGAAGAACGGCGTCGACACGATGCAGCTCAAGGGCACCAGATACAGGGAGAACCGGGCAAAGGAGACTGTCTCTGGTGATTCGGCCAGGGCGCTGGCCAGCCAGGGGCCCAGCAGAACCATGATCGGCGTCACGAGCACGATCGAATACCCGAACGTAATGCCCAGCGCCTGCCGGATTGAGGCTCTCAAGCCTTCCCAGTCCTTCTTGCCCACGAGCCTTCCCGCGAAGGGCAACATCGCCACCGAGATGGCGATCAGCGGGTTCATCGCAAACAGCGCGACTCGGTGGTAAATCGAATAGGCGGCGATCGCTGCGGTCGCGTTGGTCAACCCTGCGAGCATCGTGTTCACGATGGCCATCTCGACGGACGACAGGCCGAACGTCAGGCCCGCCGGAACGGCCAGCGACAACTGAGTGCGATACGGATGCGGGTCGAGCCCGGGCACGTCGTGCTCGCCTCCAGCGCGCCGGGCGTTCTCATGACGGCGCGCCGCCACGATCGCGTAGACCAGACCGCCGATACGACCGAGAACGGTCGACAGCGCGATGCCGAAAACACCCCAGTTGAAGACGAACAGGAAGAGAGTGTTCAGGGTGATGTTGATGACGTTCGACCAGATCCCAGCCCACATGGTGGACCGCGTATCCTGGTGCGCCTTCACGATCGAGTCCGGAATCACCGACCAGAAAGACGTGAACGCCGATCCAGCGATGAGGACCGAGGCGTAAACACGGAAGTCCTGGAATACGATGTCGCTCAGACCGCCCTGCGGCGCCAGGAACCAGATGATCGCGCCTACGGCCAGGAAGATCGGCGACACGAACCAGACGAGTTTCCAGGCAACGCCGAGGTGCTGCTCGATCTTCTCGCCCTCGCCAGCCGACATCGTGCGAGACAACGCCGCGGTGAGACCGGTGGACAGGCCGACCCAGATGGCGATCATCAGGAACTCGAACGGAACCGTCAGACCGATCGCGGCGACCGCGGCGTCACCGATCGTCGCCGCGTAGGCGGTATCGACGAAAGTAAACGCCGCGCGCATGACGAATGAGATCACGAGCGGCGCCGACATCTGCAGCAGCGTGGGCTCGCGACGTACGGCGGTGGTCAAACGGCAGTCCCAGGGATCTCGTGAACAGACGTACCAGTGTAGCCGACCTGACAATAGGCATGCGCGGCCAACTGTGGGCCGGGTGTGGGGGTCGCCCGTGCCACACTCGATCTGACTGGCGGTTGCCCTGCGGACCGAGTCGGTCGTAATCTCCTGACAACGTACTTGCCACCCGGTGCGCCGATCTTGTGGCTACCGGTCACTCCCCGACAGCTAACTGGAAACTGCCGTGACGCCTACGCGCACTCGATTCTTCGCAGCTCTGATTGTTGCCACCGCTTGCCTCGTCTCGTCCCCGGCCCTGGCTCAAGCCGATGCCGACGCGCGCGAAATCGCCGAGTCCGTCATGGACGCTATGGGCGGTCAGGACGCCTGGGACAACACACGGCATCTTTCGTGGAACTTCATGGGTCGCGGCCGCCTCCACCACTGGGACAAGTGGACCGGCAATGTGCGCATCGAGACCGCTGCAGGCCAAAACCGGCAGGGCGAGCCCACGCCGACGACGTTGACTCTCATGAATATCAATACGCGCGAAGGGCGCGCGTGGGTGGATGGCGAGGAAGTCTTCGGTGAGCAACTCGACGAGCGGCTCGATGGAGGCTGGCGTGCATGGGTGAACGACGCTTACTGGATGTTCATGCCCTACAAGCTTCTCGATCCCGGCGTGAACCTCACCTATGTGGGCGAAGACATCATGGAAGACGATCGCGAGGCCGATGTCCTGCAGCTCACCTTCGAGTCAGTGGGCGTCACTCCCGACAACCGCTATCTCGTCTATGTGGCCCGCGACAGCGGTCTCGTCGAGCAGTGGAGCTGGTTCGCCAGTCGCGACCAGGCGGAGCCCGGCTTCACTCGCCCCTGGGCCGACTGGGAGCGCTTCGGCGACATCATGATCGCAACCGATCATGGTTTCGGCGCCGAATGGGACATTGCGGTTCACGACAGCCTGCCTGAGGCGGTCTACACCGACCCGAACTGGCAGCGCTAGGACTGAGCCGGGGCCGCGGGCGTCATCTCGACCGGCATCGCGCGCTTCACGAAGAGTTCTTCTCCCAGGGGAACGCCTTCGAGGATGCGTGTGATCCGGGCGCCGGAGTCGCCGTCGCCGTAGGGGTTGGACACGTCGCTCAGCCCCGCGCGGAATTCGTCCGACAGGGCCTCGTCCAGACGCGTGAGAATCGCGGCACGAGTCGGCTCCACGTCGATGATGTTCGCCGCACGCTCACGACCTTGCTGCCGCATGCCGACGTTCACCACGGGCAAGCCCAAAGACGGCGCCTCCATGATGCCGCTGGAGGAATTCCCCAGCATCGCTCCGGCGTTCTGTAGCAGCCCCCAGTAGATCACCGGGTCGAGATTCACGAAGAGACGCGCACGGTCCCGACCTTCGCAGTATCGAGTCGCCAGTTGCATGAGTTCGTGGCTGCCCGCATCGCTGTTGGGGAAGCAGAAGATCACAGGCCGATCGACCTCCTCGAGCGCACCGAACAACGCCGCTGCCTCGCGGGTCGTGTCCCGCGCGATCGTCACCGGATGCGTCGCAACAACGATGGGCGCCGGATCGAGGGGCATGCCGAGTTCGCGTTCCAGCGTTTCTCGATCCGGCAGTGCGCTCCGTCGCAGGTGGTCGAGTGATGGTGCCCCGACTTGATGGATCCGCCACGGTTCCTCCCCCATCGAGGCAAGGCGCGCAGCCGCCCCCGCGGTTGGCGCCAGATGTACATGGGCCATCGACGTGAGCGCGTTGCGCACGGCGTGGTCGATCGCACCCTCACTCACTTCCCCGCCCTCGATGTGCGCGACGGGAATCCTGAGCGCGAGCGCCACGGCGGCTGGCGCGAGCATCTCGTAGCGGTCCGCGATCAGCAGCAGCAGGTCCGGCCGCGTCGCGCCGAGAGTGTCAGCGAGGCTGAGGGTCGCAGCGCCGATCGTCTTGGCCATGCCAACGTCAGTGTCGGAGCTCAGCAAGCACTCGATACGGGCGTCGATGCTGAAACCGTCGGCCTCGATCTGACGCGCCGTCAGGCCAAACGCCGGCGACAGATGCGCGCCGGCGACGATCAGCCGAAGTTCGATTGACTCGCTGGCATCGAGCTCGCGCAGCACCCAGTACAGGTGGCTGTAGTCGGCTCGGGAGGTCGTGACAACGGCGATCGTTCGCATGCATCCGATGGTACATGCCGGGCCACGATCGCCGCTGGCCGATCCGATCTCTAGCGGCGCGGCAGCCCTGCAGCGAGCCCCTGAGCTCCCTGCACCATCTTGCCTCTACCGATCACATCCAACGAGCACGTCCGGTCGTCGCGCAACTTGTAGATGAAGGTGTCATCGAACAGGTCGTACCCGTCCACGATGAAGACCTGTCGCGAGCTGTTGATGTCGACGCCGTTGATCCGTCTGAAATCGCTGCCGCCGCAGATCGCGTACGCGCGCGTCTTCTCGAGCAGGAGCAAGACGTCACCATTGCCAACTAGCTGTGTGCCGTCCGGCTGAACCGCATACGAAGTGACATTGAGCCCGGATCGGGCGTACAGCTCTTTCGGCTTGGTGTAGTTCGGTGCGCCAACCTTGTAGATCGCGTCGAAGTGCCACTGCCCGTTGGTGCCCGGCATGCGCGGGCCGGCCGCCTTGTCTACAACGTAGATCGTGCCCCATTCGTCCATGTCGAGAAATGCGGGGTTCACCCAGTTGCGCTGCGTCGCGATGCGCTTCAGGTCACCCTCGGGGGTCAAGAGCCAAAGCTTGCCGTCTTTCGGCCAGCGACCGCTCGCGTCGCCACCCATATCGGCGATGATCAGGTTGCACAGCATATCGTACTCGACATCGGCAATCAGACCGAACTGCGGGTGCTCAACAACCTCGACCGTGTGGTTCCAGGTGTCGTAGACCACGACGTTGATGCTGTTGGCCACCGCCACACGCTCACAGTACGAGTTGTGGGTCACGCCCTTGGGCTTCATGCGTGTGCCCATCGGGATCTTGGTGAGCTTGTACTTGTAGTCGGACTTGCCGCGCTTGCGCAGACGGATGAGCGAATCGTAGCGACCGGAAGCGGTCGCCAGGGCGGATCGTGAGCTCGCCCTCGACAGCGGCCAGGCTCTCCATCTCGAGGTCCATCTGCTGGGACGTGCCCTGGGCCGGGGTCGCGGACTGAGCGGGGGCGGTCGCCGGAGCCACGAGCACAATAGCCAGGGCCGCGGCGGTCGCCAGAATCGTGCGCCGGAAGTGCCTCATTATTTCGTTGCCTCGTTGGCCCCAGGCTCAACAATCGCAACGGACGCGCCGCCAGGCGCTTCCTCGTGGTTTCGGCAGTCTAGGAAGCGGCCCGCAACACTACAACGTCGGGGAACGAAGGCGCCGGACAGGAGCGGACAGGAGCGGCACCCACCTAGTGGACGCAACCGGACAGGCGCGGCCGATGTGCCGCAGAACGGGCCGCCATGACGGAAACGCCGACATTCCTGTCTTGACAGTCAAGGGCGGGGGCCGCAGCGTCGAAGGATGCAAGAACTGACCGGACAATCCAATGACTTTCTGCGCATCGTGCTGCCTGCGTGCGCCGCCGGACGGCTCAAGGCGGTACGCAGTTACGCGGACGATCCGCGCCGCTTTGTGGAATGGACGGGCGCCCATGGTCGAACGATGGTCTGGGAAGCGGCTCGCAAAGGCCAGCGTGCGGTTGTGGAGTTCCTCCACCGGGCCCAGAACGCTGACCTTCATGCGCTTGGTTGCTACTACCGCGAGACCCGCCTGGAAGTCTCGCCGTGGTGCGTCGCAACCCTCAACGGCCACGCTGCAACCGCGAAGTACCTCACCGGTCACGGTGCCGGTCTCGACTTCCTCTCGGCTTGCTTGCTCGGCGACGAGCAGTTCGTGGCTGCGCAGCTGGAGACGGACCCTGCTGCTGCCAATACGCCGTATTTCAGGGAGCATCGCTTCAACCCGTACCGCGCCTGGCCCCTGCAGTACGCCATCGTTGGCGGCCACATGCCGATCGTTGAACTTCTTCTGAGCGCCGACGCCGACGCGAACGCGGCCCCCGCCATTCTGTTCGATGCAATCGACACCGATCGGGCTGACATCGCCGAACGTCTCGTGGCAGCGGGCGCCGATCCGATCGCAACAGGCCATCGCGGATGGCTCACAACCGGCAAGTTCAAACGCATTGCGCAAGCTCACGGTCACGATGTTCGCGAAGACGACTTCGCGCCAGAGAAATGGCCGTCGCTGGTAGACGCATGTCGCGGCAACCACAACGCCAAGGACGACGTCAGTCGGGTTCTTCCACTGCTTGCTGGATCTGACCCGGACATCCGCGATTACCAGGGCAGAACCGCGCTGCATCGCGCCTCGCAAGCAGGGTTCCGCCAGATCACGCTGCTGCTTCTGGACCACGGAGCGGACCCGGAGGCCCTGTCCGACAATCAGCAGACGCCGCTGTTCGACGCGGCGTTCCACGGTCGGACGCCGCTGGTATCCCTGCTACTCGACCAGGGCGCGAACCTCGAAGCCCGGGATTCGCGCGGCGAAACGCCTCTGTTCGCCGCAATCAGAGGCGGACAGGCAGGACCTACCCGCGAACTCCTCGAGCGCGGTGCGGATCTTACGACCAGCAACAGCCGCGGAGAGTCTCCGGCCGACATCGCGCGGCGTTCGCGAAAGAAGGGCATCGCCCAGGTCCGAGCGCTGCTACCGAAATAAGGTCGTGGTGCGACCCTGGGCTCACTCGCCCGTGACGAGTCTCTCGACGGTCGCCGGGCTCACGGCAGCGTGCAACGTGGCGTCGTCCCATCGCGATGAGAGGCGGCTCCACAGCGCGGTCGCAACGTCGCTTGCCCCGGCGGCCTCGGTCGACGCGTTCGCCGGGAATGGGAGTTCCACCTGGAGTTCGCAGGCGACGCTTACCCAGTTGCCAGCGGAGTCCGGTACTTCGAGGCCCGGCCAGCGGATACCCGTGCCGCGCTCGCCCCGCGTTGCACTCAGGCCAATGCGGAGATCCGGCCCGTGAATCCCCACGCGCGCCTTGCCCAGGCGCGCCAGGTAGTCGATCTGGATCTCGGCGCCGGCGGGCAGCAGAAAATTACGGTCGGTCCGGCGGCGCAGGAGTCGACTCATGACGCCGCCCGGCGTACCGCCACCCAGAAGACCACGGAGACCGCCAGGCAGCTCGGCGAACACGCTACCGCCGCCCGGCACCGGCAGGTCCTCGAGTTTCTGTTCCGCCGTCGACAGTCCAAGTTCACCGTCAACCAGGAGATCCGCCAGCTCTTCGAGAAAGACCCAGCTTGTGAGCTCGATCGCGGCCTGTTGCAACATCTCCGGGTCGGCGTAGAGGCGTTCGGAGTGCTCGGTGTCGAGCGCCGCGAGCATGGCCTCGATTGAGTCCGTCACGCGGGGCTGGATCACGTCGGTGCGCAACCCACCACGATCGCTCGCGGCGTGCAGTGTGAACTCGATCGGGCGCGTGCCGGCCATGTCCTGCGCCGCGAACAGCCACCGCAGCTGCGCATCGCTGACCGGAACTGTTCGATCCCGATGCCGGACGCAATACAGACGAGCTCCGACGCTGCCCTTCGCGTTGGTACGTGCGAACGCATGCGGTGCGCCGCTGCGCCGTGGCACCGCAACCACCAGGAGTTCGCCGTCTTCGCCAACCAGGTGCTCGAGCTGAGCGTTCACTCGCGGCGCAGTGCACTCATCGAGCATGGTGTCGAGGGCCGTGTGCGCAGCGGCATCGTCGAGGGCCAGGGACTCCTCATACCGACCCGCGGCGTCCACGCCCAGAACCAATCGCCCGCCATCCCGGTTCGCGAGGCCAACAACGTCGCGGGCGAGCTGATCGCGACCCTCCTCGCTCGCGAGCAACTGTGAAGACGCGAATACGAGTCGCTGCGCGTCGGCTGGATAGAGCGTTAGCGCCTGCTTGATCTCGGCAGCGGTTGTCATGGCGTAGTGGTTTCGGGGAGAGCTAGTCGCCGGTGACCTGGGAGCCTGGAGCAACCTCGTCCGTGCCATCGTCCGTGAATCGGACCCAGCACTTCGTGCCGCCGTCGTAGTCGAGAGCCCTCACTACCAGCGTGGCGTCGCGCCCGAACGCCTTGCACGGTGTCGTGCCCTCGGGATCCAAACCGCGCCAGATGCGGATGAAAGCGTTGTTCTCCCATTCCGCCTCGATCGTCGTTGAATCGGTGTGTCCCGGATACACGACGGTCTCGGATGGCAGTTGCATCAGAACGTCCATGATCGAACGTCGAAGATCCGCGTAGGTGGCGTGCCCAGGGGCCAAGGTGCCGCCTACCGTGCCCTGAAAGAGAGTGTCCCCCGTGAAAACGATCTCGTCGTTGACCACGAGAGCGAGCATGCCGACCGAGTGACCGGGGGTGTGGAGTGCGCGAATCGTCAGATCACCGGACACAACCTCGTCGCCGTCGTTGAGGTCGTGCTGAATGTCATCGCAGTACGGGCGCTCCGCGGGATGTCCCCAAATCTCACAGCCGAACCGCTCGACGTAGTCAGCGTTGTGGATCACGTGATCAACGTGGTGATGCGTGAGCAGAAGGTGCGTGATCGTGATGTCGTTGGTCTCGATCGCTTCCAGGATCGGCTCGAGCGGGCCGCCGGAGTCAATCAGGACGCCGTGTCCACCCGGCCGGTCGGCGACCACGTAGGAGTTCGACAGGTATCCGTCGCTCATGCTGCGCTGAATGATCATCCTGCAGTTTCCCTTGCTCAGAACGTGATGACCGAACGGATGCCGTCCTGCGCTTCCATCAAGTCAAAGCCCTTCATCACTTCGTCGAGGCTCAGATGGTGCGAAACGAACCCGTCGAGATCGAGTTTCCCGTCCATATACATATCCACGAATTGCGGAACGTGTGTGCGCCCCTTCGCCCCACCGAAGCTTCCGCCCTGCACGGTGCGACCCGTGATGAGGAGTCGCGGAACGATGTCGAGGGTCTCGCCCTTGCCCGCTACGCCAAGCACCGTGCACACGCCCCAGCCGAAACGGGCAGCTTCGACGGCCTGTTGCATCACCGCCGTGATACCCGTTGCTTCGAAGGTGTAGTCCACGCCATTGCCGCCTGTCATCTCGAGGATCCTTTCGACAGCGTCCGACCCACCCGGGAACAGATGTGTGGCGCCATAGCTCTCCGCGATCGCGAGGCGCTCGGGCGAGTTGTCGACGGCAATAATGGTTTCGGCTCCTGCGATCTGGCTCCCCGCCACGGCCCCGAGCCCCACGAGGCCGCATCCGAAGACGGCGACGCTCGAACCCGGCTCGACCGAGGCTCTGTGAATGGCGGCGGCCAGGCCCGTGGTGGCCCCGCAGGCGAGTGTGCAGATCTTGTCGAGCGGAGCAGTCGAGTCGACCTTCGCGAGGGCAATCTCGGGCATTACCGTGTACTCGGCGAACGTACTCGTACCCATGAAGTGGCGCACGGGTTCACCGTCTATCGAGAGTCGCGGGGTTCCGTCCGGGAGAAACCCCTGCCCCTGCTGCTCACGAATCGCGGTGCAAATGTTGGTCTTGCCACTGGAGCAATGATCGCAAGCACCGCACTCGGGAGAGAACAGCGTGATCACATGATCGCCGGGGCGCAGCGAAGTGACGCCCTCGCCGACTTCTTCAACCACGCCCGCGCCCTCGTGGCCGAGCACGGTCGGTGCGTAGCCGCTCGGGTCGACGCCGCTCCAGGTGTAGAGATCGGTGTGGCAAACGCCGCAGGCGTGAATCTTGACAAGCACCTCGCCCGGCTTCGGCGGGGCCAGATCCAGCTCGCGGATAGCCATGGGCTTGCCGAACTCTTCCAACAAAGCGGCTCGAATCTTCATCGGTCTCCTCGATTCGCGGCGAAGGATGTTGCCGGCACTTCGCTCCGGTACCGGCGCAGCGGCCGGACGGTACCATACGTCGTCTCCGGCCCCCAGAGCGAGGAATCGCATGCCAGCCAGCACTGAGTCCACTCCGTTGCCAGGCCGTCGAATCTACACATTCGCAGATTCCGGTGCCGGCCTGCGCGCCGTCCTGATCATCGATGGCATGAGCGATCGAATCGCAGCGGGCGGCACACGCACCCGGACCTACCCGAGCCTGGAGGCGGCCGTAACCGATGCCGGAGAACTGGCTCGCGCGATGTCGCTCAAGGCAGCGATCGCCGGCGTCGGAACCGCAGGCGCGAAGATGGTGGTGATGGACCATGACGGACTCGATCGCGAGGCTGCATTCCGCGCGCTCGGCCGACACGTACAGTCGATGGCCGGCACCTTCTACACTGCCGGCGACCTGGGCACGACGGTGGACGATCTGCTCGCGATGGCCGAGACGACAGAGTTCGTGACCACCAGGGAGCCCGAACTCGGGGACGCGGTAGGCCGTGGCGTTCGCGCCTGCGCTGCAGCATGCGCCCGGGCTCGCGGACACGAAGGGCTCGCCGGACTTCGAGTCGCCATCCAGGGCTGCGGTGCCATGGGCGTCGGTGTTGCACGGGCGATGGCAGAGGCAGGAACCGAACTCCTGGTGGCAAACGTGAACGCGGAAGCCGCCAGTGCAGTGGCCGCGGAGACCGGCGCGCAGGTGGTGGCGCCTGAAGACATCCTCGCTGCCGACGCCGACATCGTGGCCCCATGCGCCATTGGCGGCGCGCTGACGGACGAAGCCATCGACGCAATGCGCGCCTGGGCTGTCTGTGGCGCGGCCAACAACGTACTGGCGGATCAGACTGGAGCGGCGCGACTCCGGTCGCGAGACATCATGTTCGTTCCCGATTTCCTGGCCTCCGCTGGCGCTCTGATTGCCGGGATCTGCGAAATCCGCGGGAGCGCCCAGGCCGAGAACCTGATCGAGGCGCTCGGGACGACCACCACTGAAGTCCTCGCACGTTCGGTCGAGCGCGATATCACGACGACCGCGGCCGCCACGGCCATCGCGGCCGAGAAGAGTCCCAGTAGCTAGCGCTCCAGGCTCGGGTGAAGTCCCTCGGCGACCTGCCACAGAAGCCGCACCACCCGCGGAGACGGGCGCAGCGACCAGCTCGCGTCCAGAACAACTACCCGAACCTCTGAGAAACCCGGCAGCGCCCGCCACTCTGCCGTTACGGCGTCCGGATTGGCGTCCGGCGACGTGGCCTCAATCACAACCTGAGGGCGGCGGGCGAGCACAGCCTCGAGTCCGCTCTTGAACGACTGCTGGCCGATCTCGCTGAAGACATTCTCGCCGCCCGAGATGTCCACGACGTCGTGCAGGAACCCAACTCCTCCGCTCACCCACAATTCTGCAAAAGCACCCGGCCGTCGTCCGAACACCGCCAAGGCCGTGACTGTCGGCTGGCCCGCAACTGCGGCGCGCACCTCGTTGACGACTTGCTCGACCTCCGCCGCCACAGCCTCGGCACCCGGAACGCCGAGCACGTTGCCGAGCGTGCGCACATCGTGCAGGAGTTCGCCAATCGAGCCCGTCTTGAACGAATAGGTGCTGATACCGGCAGCATCCAGCTGAGTTGCCAGAGTGCGCTGCGAGGGGTCGATGATCACCAGGTCGGGGCGCAGAGCGAGAATCGCTTCGAGATTCGGATCGATCAGACCGCCAATGCGGGGCAACTCGTGCACCGCTTCCGGGAAGTCGTCGTAGTCGCCTACGCCGACCACAAGATCGCCGGCTCCGATCGCGAACAGCGCCTCGGTCGCCGCCGGCACCAATGAGGCCACGCGGCGCGAGTTGGATTCCTGCGCTCGCAACGGCGCCCATGCAACGGCGAATACGACCAGCACGAGTCCGAGTGGCCGCATCAGAGTTCTACCCACGTCCCACCTCGCGCCTGAGCAAGAGAATCAAGAAGAACGGCCCACCCAGACAAGCCGTGAGAATGCCAACCGGTAGCTCGACCGGTCGCAGCAACCAGCGCGACAGGAGATCGCAAAGGACGAGAAAACCCGCGCCGCCGACCAACGCCCCGGGCAAGACGACACGGTAGTCAACGCCGCCGAGCAGCCGCACCGCGTGAGGCACCAGGATCCCCACGAAGCCCACAGGACCAGCGACGGCCACCGCAACACCGGTCAGCCACGATGCCCATAGCAGTCCGGTTCGTGTCTCGCGAGCAGCATCAACGCCATGTGCCTGGGCCTCGTCGAGTCCGAGGCTCATGAGATTGAACATCCGTCCGCGACGCAGCAGTACCATCCACGCTGGCGCACTGGCGACAAGTTGGATCGCGAGTAATCGATACGTGGCGCCTTCGAGGTCGCCCATCATCCAGCGCACCATGCGGGCCGTCGCGGTGTAGTCGGCGAAGTACTGCACCAGCAGCACCGCAGCCCCGATCGTGAAGTTGAGCGTTACGCCCGCGAGAAGCAGCACGGCCGGCGGCGTTCCGCCTCTGCGTGTCGCCAGAGCCATCACCAGCAGCGTCGTCAGAAGCGCCCCGACGAGCGCCGCCGCCGGCACCGTGAACTCAGCGAGCCCACCGGCGGGTACGAAACGGATCACCAGGAAGGTCATGAGACTCGCGCCCGCGGTGATCCCGAGTGTGTAGGGACTGGCCAGCGGGTTACGCAACAGCGACTGATAGGTGGCGCCAGCGAGCGCCAACGATGCTCCGACGATGGCGGCGAGCAACACCCGCGGCAACCGCGCCATGAAGAAGATCGCCGCGGCCGGGTTTTCGTCCCACGCGAATGGCGCGGCCCAGACGGCGGCGAGATCGAGATCCGTGGCGCCGATCGTGGGACCCAGCACGAAGCCCACACCGAGCAATGCACCAGCGGCTGCGAGAACCCGGGCGCGGCGCTGTCGTGCGGTCGCCAGCGCGTTCATCGGGCGGACTCCCGCGTCGGCGCCGCGGCGCCGAATCGTTCGGTGCCGTACGCAGCGTTCAGGAGTTCGTCGTCGAGAATCTGGCCGGGGTCGCCCTGGGCGATGAATTCGCCCCGCCGCAACACGACCACAGAGTCCGCAAGCGCCCGCACGAACGACAGTCGATGACTGCTGATGACCAGCGAGACGCCCTGGTCGCGGAGTTCCCCGAGAGTCGCGGTGAAATCGAGTACGAAGCCCGGATCAAGCGCGGCCAAGGGTTCATCGAGCAACAAGAGGGAGGGATCGCCAACCAGCGCCCGCGCCAACAGCACTCGACGTTGCTCGCCACCCGACAGCTCGGCGAACGAACGTCTGAGCAGGTGTAGCGAGTCGATGCGCCGTAGAGCTCTCGCCACGGCAAGCCATTCGCTGCGCCCTTCCCAATGACGCGCGGGCAGGAGCGAATACAGCCCCATCAAGACGATCTCGTGCACCGCGAAGCCGGTCGCGCGTGGAATCCGCTGCGGCAAGTAGCCGATCAACCGAGCCCTATCTCCGGCAGCGAGGTCGGCGACATTCTGATCGCCATAGCGAACCGTTCCCGAATCGGGCGACAACAAACCCGCGAGGAGCTTCAGCAGGGTGGTCTTGCCGGCGCCGTTGGCACCGAGGAGCCCCACACATGATCCGGGTGAGACGTTGAGAGCAACCTGGCGCACCACAGGCTCAACGTAGGCGAACGACGCATCGCTGACGTTCAGCGACGACTCAGCCCGCATCGGAGACCCGACGGCCGCAGCGCAACACCATGTCCCTAACCCTCGAGGGCCGACCCCGAAGGGCCGGTGACGGTCTCCTGGCTTACGGATCGTCCTACTAGCCGTCGCCTTCCCAGGTCACCCCCGGTGGCGTTCCGGGCCTCGCGGCCCTCGGACGGTGTTCGTCCCCGTTCACAGTTGCGGGGCAGCGCGGGATTCACACCCGCTTCCCGTTTTGAAACGTGGCCCGCTTATACCATGGTCTGCGCGATGCCAACAACGAAGACTCTTCAGATCCGCAACGCGCGCCTCTACGACGGCGACGGCGTTCAACCTGTGTCCGCAGACCTCGTTGTCTCCGGCAGCAGGGTTGCCGCCGTGCTCCCGGCAGGGTCGCCCGTGGCGACGGACGCGACGCTCGACGCCGACGGCCTGTGCGCGGCCCCAGGCTTCGTGGACATCCATTCGCACTCCGACGGCGCGCTGGCCCATCCGGCCGCGGCAGAGCTGCTCGAACCGTTTCTCCTGCAAGGCATCACTACCCAGATCATCGGTAATTGCGGACTCGGCGTCGCGCCGGCGCCACGCCACCGTCGCGCCGACCTCGCGGCGTTCATGGCGCTCATCATTCCGCCGGGTATGGACTTCATCTGGGAGACATTCGATGAGTACATGGAGACGCTCGAGCGGAACCCGCTGCCTCTGAATGTGGCCGCGCTGGCCCCGCACGGGAGTCTCCGCTGCGCAGTATCCGGCACCGAACCTGGTCCCGCGAAAGAGGCGAACCTCGACGCGATGGCGCAGGAGTTGCGCGCTGCGCTCGCGGCCGGAGCGTTTGGACTGTCGGCGGGCCTCATCTACCCACCCGGGATGTGGGCCGACACCGATGAGCTGGTTGTACTGTGCGACGAGGTTGCGGCTGTCGACGGCGTGTTCGGCTGTCACGTCCGCGGCTCAAGCGAACTTGCTCTCGATGCCGAACGCGAGCTGCTGGAGATCGGAACTCGCACGGGCGTGCGCCTGCAACATTCTCACCACGAGGCATTCGGCCCCGGGTACTGGCACCTGGCGCACGAAACCCTCCGGATGGAAGACGAGGCCCGGGCGCAGGGCATCGACATTGCCTCAGACGTGGTGCCGTACCACGCGGTCAACACCACGCTTCTGGCCGTATTCCCGCCATGGAGTCTGGCGGGAGGTGTTGGCGAGTTGTGCAACCGACTCGCGGACCCGGCCCAGCTCGCCCGCATCGACGACGAGATCCACAACCGCGTCCCCACGTGGCCACCCTGGCATGACGGCTGGGCCCACAACCTGGTGCGCGCCGGCGGCTGGGACAACATCGTGCCACTGCATGCCCGCAGCGAGAGCCATGGCGGCTGGCTGGGGCGGAGTCTTACCGACACCGCCGCGGCCGAGAGCAAGTCGCCACTGGCGTGCGCCGTCGAACTGATCGCCGCCTCCGAGGGCGACGTCATGGCCCGGTACCACGGAATCAGCGGAGCCCCTGGCGACGAGGGGACGTTGCGCGAGCTACTGGTGCACGAGCATCACAGCATCGGAGTGGACGTGATCCTCAAGGGTGAGGGCGTCGCGCACCCCGGTGGCTTCGGCGCCATGCCGAGAGTTCTGGGCCACTACGCGCGTGAAGCCGGATGGCTCGACCTCGGAAAGGCTATTCGCAAGATCACGTCGATGCCGGCGGCCCGGATCGGTGTGCCACGCGGGCGCCTCGGGGCGGGCACCGCCGCCGACATCGTGTTGTTCGACCCCGACACCGTTGACGAACGCGGCACATATTCACGACCGGACCGGCGTCCTGGCGGCATCGAGCACGTCTTCATCAATGGCACGCACGTCGTCGACCGCGGTCAGCTACTTCGTCGGGATGCCGGCCAGCTCCTGCGGAGAGGCGCCTAGCTCTCTGCACGCCCCGTCATCGCGTACAGAACGCCGCCCACGACCAGCGCGATCGCTCCGGCAGCTAGCGACACGGCGTCCGCCCCGAGAATGATCGCGCCGCCCACGAGAACCGCGAGCACCGGCACCAGCAGGCCACCCGGCGTCTGGAAGCCCTCCATCTCGGACGGCCGCTTGCGCAACACCGGCACAGCCGCACATGTGGCCAGATAGAAGATGAGCCGGGCCACGGCGCTCACCTTGGCCATTTGCTCGAACGATCCTGAGACGGCCAACGCGAGCGCGATCGCAGCGTAGATCAGGATCGACACATCGGGCGTGCGGAAGCGCTCGCTCACGTGTGCAAACCAGCGCGGCGCCTGGCCGCCCACAGCGAGCGCATAGGTCACCCGCGGCCCCGCCAGCATCGTCCCGGAACACGCCCCGGCGATCGAAATCAGCCCGCCGAGCGCAACTAGGGTGCCGCCGAGCGGGCCGAGGAAGACACCGGCGGCGTCGGCCACTGGCGTTTCCGACCCAGCCACCCCGGGGAGGGTGCCTGCCGTGACGTACTGCACGGCGACGAACACCAGACACACGATTCCGATGGTCGACAGAAGCGCGATCGGCACGTCACGACGTGGCGAGCGCGCCTCCCCCGCAGGCAGCGTAACGAGCTCGAAACCGCCGAAAGCGAACATCAGCAGGAGCACGGCCTCTCCCGCGGCAGCATCAATTACAGGACGCGACCCTGTGAAAACCGTCGGATCGACAGCGAAGAGCCCGAGCAGAACGAACGCCAACAGGGGTACGAGCTTGGCCACCGTGAAGAAGTTGATGGTCCACGAGCCGTAGCGCACGCCGAGCAGGTTGATCGTCGCGAGCACCCCGATCACGGCCGTGACGATGACCACGCGGCCCGGCCCGGCGCCCGCGCCAGGCAGGAAGAATCCCAGATATCGAGCCAGGGCGTTGGCGAGTGCCGCCAGCGACGCCAATCTCGTGAGCCACAGCATCCAGGCGACCTCGAACCCCACGAACGGGCCGAAGGCTTCGCGGGCGTACACGTAGGGGCCACCTGCACGACGGAACCTCGTGGCCACCTCGGCGAAGCACAGCACGATCAGTGCGTTGGCAATTCCCGCGTACACCACTGGCCAAAGGCTGTTGACGACCCCGACCAGCGTCGCTACGGCTGCCGGGAGCACGAAAATTCCGCTCCCGATAACCTGATTCACGCCCACCGCAGTGAGGTCCCAGCGGCCAAGAACTCGCGCCAGGCCGCCGTCGTTGCTGTCTGCACTCATGATGCGTCCCCTGGTAACGAGCCAATCCGCCGCCTAAGGTGGCGTGGACGGGGCGCCCAGCCTAGCAAGAAAGGTGGGCAGAAAGTGCAACCGAGCACCTGAACCCGGCGTCGAACGAAGCAGAACGGGCTCAACAGGCCCATCGCTAAACCGTTCCAACTCGAGAGATCGCAATGAACTGGGTATCCGACGCTGTCATTTTCCTGATTCCGGTGGTCGGCACCGTGTCGTTGTTCAGTTTTCTGGCAGTGGCCACCTGGGCCGACGCGCGCCGCAAAGAACGCGAGTCCTACTACCGCTACGAGTTCCGCAAGCAGCTCGTTGACGCCGGCAAGATGGACGCCAACGACGTGCGCGACCTGATGCAGTACGAGCAGGAAGCCAACCTGTATCGATCACGACAGGGGTCGGTCGTGGGCGGCTTCGTGCTCATGGGCACTGGGATCGGCATGCTCTTCGGACTTCGGTGGATCGAGGAAGGAATCGCTTCGGTTGGACTCATCCCGTTGTCTATCGGCGTTGCCTTGACGGTCTACGCCATAGCCATCGCGCCTCGCAGCGTGCCGACTCCGCCGGCCTCTTTCGGCCCGCCCCGCGACCAATAGTCACGACCGCGAACCACCGTCGGAGCTACGACGATGACCGCCGCAACCGCCACCAGGAGCGAACTGGCTGTGACCGCCAAGGATCGCTACGAAGACGACGCCGTCGCCGTAAACCGCGTACTCGCGGGCGACGCCGAAGCCTTCGACGGCATCGTGGCCCGCTGGCAGGGCCCGCTGGTGAACCTGGCGTACCGCTACTGCCGCAACCGCGGCGAAGCGGAGGAGATGGCCCAGGAGGCCTTCCTCAAGATCTATCGCGGCCTCGCCAAATGGCGCCAGGACTCTCGCTTTTCCACCTGGTTGTACGCCGTAGCGTCGAATCACTACCGCAGCGCCATGCGACGGAAGCGACCGGTGTGGGCAGACTTCGAGAAAGTCGAACAGCTCATGCCGACCGGCGATCTTTCCGTAGAAGCGGACGAAGCCTCGCGCGACGAAGCAGTTCGGCGCGCGGTCACCAGTCTGCCCCCCAAGTATCGCGACATCATGGTGCTGTACTACTTCCAAGACAAAGATCTGAGTGAGACAAGCCGTATCGCCAAGCTGGCGCAGGGTACGGTTAAGGCGCGCTTGCACCGGGCGCGGAAAATACTCGAGACCAAGCTCGCCGGACTATTGGGCAACGACGCCCTGGAGGCATCTCGATGAAAGACCTGGAGCGCATCCTCGTGAGCGACCCCGTCATCGAACCGTCACCGGACTTCGCCAAGAACGTGATGGCACAGGTGCGTACTGAAGCAGCCGCGCCAGCGCCGATTGATTTCCCGTGGCGACGCTTCCTCCCCGGGGTCATCACCGCTGCGGCAGCCATCCTGATCTTCGTCGTGATGGTGATTGCCAATTTCGACCCCGCAAGCCTTCCCGCCGAAACGCAACCGGCAGCGCCCGTATTTGATTCGGCCCTGTTGCAGGAGACGCCGGTAATCGCTGCGGCAGCGGTTCTCGGCAGCCTGGTGCTGGCCTGGCTGACCGTACGCTTCACGGCGCTTCCGCGCAGCGAGTCCTTCTAGCCCTCCTCACGCGACATCTCGCGGCGCTGGAGTTGACGGCTCTCGCGCGCTGGGTTTGAGTTGCGGCCTCCCCGCTGCCATCTCAATTTCCTCGGCCGTGCCAGGGCGAACGCGCCGGCCGACAGGAGCGCACTACATGCCAGGTCTACTCTGGCGCGGCGCGGCCGCTCGCCATCGAGCTGCCCTCGTCACGCTCATCGCGCTGCTCTTCGTTGGGCTTACTGCCCCAGCGCAGGCGCAACGCCCTCGGGTTTACGCAATCACCGGGGCGACCGTCATCGTCGGCCCCGGCAACAGCCTTTCCAACACCACCGTGGTCATCCGTGACGGGCTGATCGAGGCCGTCGGGGCCGACGCGGCCGTACCGGCAGACGCCGAGGTTATCGACGGCAGTGGCATGACGGTCTGGCCGGCATTCATCGATGCCTACTCGCACCACGGCATGGCGCCCGCGGAAGGCGGCGGCGGCGGCGGTTTCAGCATCGCCGCGTTGTTCAGTGGCGGCGGCGGCCAGGAAGACCCCGGCATTGGGCACCCGATCGAGCTGGTGCATCCGCAGCATCGAGTCACCGCCGAACTCACGGCTGGCGACTTCGAGAACCAGCGTGAGATTGGCTTCGGTGCCGCTCTCACCGCACCGCGCAACGGCATCTTCCGCGGCTCCAGCGCGCTCATCGCAATGCGCGACTCACATCCACGCGACTACGTCATCCAGGGCAACGTCACCACCCACGTCGGCTTCGACCAGGGCCAGTTCTTCGGTGGATATCCCGCGGATATCCTGGGCACGGTCACCACGATGCGACAGGTGATGTACGACGTGCAACGCTACGCCGAATGGAAGGCCCGCTGGGAGGCCAATCCGAGCATGCCGCGCCCGGTTGTGAGCGACGCTCACGACGCACTGGTCGCGGCACATGCTGATCCGATCCGCCCGGTCTTTCACGCCAACTCGCTGCGCCAGATCGAGACTTCGATCCGGGTGACCGACGAGTTCGGCGCTAAGCCGATCGTTGTGGGCACGGGCACCGAGCACGAGATGCTCGATCGCCTCGCCGGCACCGACGTCGAGTTGATCGTCCCCGTCAACTATCCGGATGAGCCCGACGTCGACAGCGATGAGCGCCTCCCGAGTGTGAGCCTCGATTCCTTGCGCCGCTGGGAAGCAGCCGCTGGCAACGCCGCCAGGCTGGAAGCGGCCGGTATCCGTTTCGCGCTCACCGCGTACGGGCTCGGCAACGCCTCGAAATTCCCTGAGAACGTCCGCAAGGCCATCGAGGCAGGTCTCTCCGAAGACACCGCGCTCGCAGCTGTGACGACGATCCCCGCCGAGATGTACGGCGTGGCTGACCTTCTCGGCACAGTTGAGGCCGGCAAGATCGCCAACGTCGTGGTCGCAACCGGCGCACCGTTCGGTGAAGAAACGGAGATTCGACACATCTTCGTTGACGGTGACCATCACGAGATGGAAGCCGAGGAAGCTGTAGGCGACCCGGACGCCGTGGTCGACCCTCGCGGCGAATGGGCAGTGGCCGCCACGGTCATGGGCAACGCGCAGAACTCCACCTGGACCATCGAGGGTTCGACGGACAACTACAGCGGTAGCTCGAGCAGCGACCAGGGCGACACAGACTTCGAAAGCGTCACTCTCGAAGGCAACGCCATGACCGTAGTGCTGCAGGGCCCGATGGGCGCCCTCGAGGCCACGGTTGTGATCGAAGGCGACGAATTCGAGGGCAGCGCCTCGATCGACGCGGCCGGTCAGACGTTCTCGATCAGCTTCAAGGGCGAGCGAACGTCCGGCCCCGAAGGAGGTGCACGATGAAGCGGCAACTCACCCTTCTTCTCGCATTTGCTCTGGTTGCTCCGCTCGCGTTCGCGCAAGAGGACTCGCAACTTCAGATCACCTACGAGAACGCAGCGGCAACAACAGTTCTGATCCGCAACGCCACCATCTGGACACAGGATGACGCCGGCATTCTCGAGGGCGCCGACCTTCTGATCCAGGACGGCAGGATCGCCGCCATTGGCACCGGACTCGATGCGCCCTCCGGTGCGGTCGTGATCGACGCCAGTGGGCGCCACGTGACTCCGGGCATCATCGACGCCCACAGCCACTCGGGCTCCTTCGGTACCAACGAAGCCAGTGAGAACGTCACAGCTCAGGTACGGACCGAGGATGTGCTGAACCCCGAGGACCGGAACATCTACCAGCAGTTGGCGGGTGGAACGACCGCGGCGCAAATCCTGCACGGCTCGGCCAACGCCATTGGCGGCCAGTCGGGCATCGTGAAATGGCGCTACCGCGTCTCGGACTCCCGCGACATGTTGATCGACGGCGCCATGCCGACCATCAAGTTCGCGCTGGGCGAGAACCCGAAGCGGTCGGCGTTCTCGCTGCCCCTCCCCGGGCTGCCGCGGCGCTACCCAGGTACCCGGATGGGCGTTGCCAACTCGATTCGCCGCGCGTTCCTGCGCGCCCGCGACTACGAGGCGGAGTGGCAGGCCTACGAGGGCATGACCGATGCCGAGCGCGCCACAGCAGTGCCGCCCCGGCGCGACCTGCAGCTCGACGCCCTGGTGGAGATCCTCAACAGCGAGCGCATGGTGCACTCCCACTCATACCGGCAGGACGAGATCATCATGTTGATCCGTGTAGCCGAGGAGATGGGCTTCACCGTCCGCACGTTCCAGCACGTACTGGAGGGCTACAAGGCGTCGCTCGAGATCGCCGAACACGGCGCAACCGCGTCGACATTCTCGGACTGGTACGACTACAAGGCCGAGGTCTGGGAAGCGACTCCGTACAACGGCGCGATCATGCATGACGATGGCGTGGTGGTGTCGTTCAACTCGGATTCAGGGGAACTCGCCCGCCACATGAACCACGAAGCCGCCAAGGCGGTGAAGTGGGGCGGCCTCGACGAGCAGTCCGCGCTCGCCTTCGTCACGTCCAACCCCGCCAGGCAGCTCATGCTGTTTGATCGCATGGGTTCGCTGAGCGAGGGCAAGGATGCCGACGTGGTGATCTGGAACGCTCACCCGCTGTCGGTCTATGCGAGCGTCGACACGACGTTCGTTGATGGCCGTCGGGTATTCGACCGTGAAGCCGACGCCGCCATGCGCGAGGCTCGCGCTGCGGAGAAGGCGCGGCTTGTAAAGGCGATTCGCGGTGACGAGGAGGAAGCAGCCGACGCCGCTTCCGAACCACACCGGTTCGCGGATGCCTCGTCGCGTGTCTACGACGCCTCGCCCCACGCCCAGCAGGGCGTGACGGCCATCGTCGGCGCCATGATCCATACGGTGAGCGGCGCCACGATAGACAACGGTGTGGTGGTGTTCGAGAACGGTGTGATCACCGCGGTCGGCGGACCCGACACGGCGATCCCGGCCGGCGCGAACCGGATTGACGCTACGGGGCAGCATCTGTTCCCCGGCATGATCTCGATGGACAGCACAGTGGGTCTCACGGAGGTCGATTCGGTACCGGGTACCGTCGACACTGCCGAGATCGACGACGTCAACTCGGACATCAAGGCTGAAGTGGCAGTCAACCAGTCCAGCGCACACATCGGGATCAACCGTGCAAACGGCATCACCCACACGCTCACCGCGCCGCAGGGTGGAACGATCACGGGAGCGAGCTCGCTCATGCGACTCGACGGCTGGTCCTGGGAAGAGATGACGGCGCTCTCCGGCGCCGCCATGCACATGAACTTCCCGAGCGGCCCGACCGGCTTCGCGGCATTCTTCGGCCCACAGCCGAGCGATGACGAGCTGACCCGGCAGCGTAACGAGGCTCTGGGACGTGTCGACGATCTGATCGCCGACACCAAGGCCTACGCCCGCGCGAAATCGTCACAGGCAGGCGGCGGCGAACTCCACGACACCGACGTGAAGCTCGAAGGGATGATCCCCGTGGTGGAGGGCGAGATGCCCATCTACATCCATACGAGCGGCGCACGCGACATCCGCGCGGCGATCGAGTGGGCCTCGGGGCACGAAATGCAGATCGTGATCGTGGACGGCGGCGACACCTGGCGAGCAGCTGACGCGCTCGTCGAGGCCAACGTGCCAGTGATCGTCTCTGACGTTCTCACCATTCCGCGCAACGCGGATGATCCGTACGATGCGATGTACGCCAACGCCGGCAAGCTGGCTGCGGCCGGCGTTCGGTTTGCCATCGCAGATGGCTCCGGCACGAACGGCGGCGACGACCGTCGTCTCCCCTATCAGGCCGGCACCGCCGCGGCGTTCGGTCTGGACAAGGAGGAGGCGCTCCGTTCGGTGACTCTCTACCCGGCGCAGATCCTCGGCCTCGGCGACAGTCTCGGCTCGATCGATGTGGGCAAGAGCGCCACGTTTGTGCTCGCCGACGGCGACATGCTCGAGATCCGTACGAACGTCCTGGACGTCTGGATCGATGGCAACAGCACCGGCGTGGAGTCCAAGCACACGCGCCTGTGGAACCAGTGGAAGGATCGCCCGGCGGCAATGCGCTAGGCACAACCACGATCGAACTTCGACGCCTCGCGGCTCGGCCTCACGCCGGGTCGTGGGGCGTCAGTCGTTGTTGGCGGAGTCCGAGGCGAGCCCCACGGAGTTGGCCGCAACGAATCCGACGCTCCCGTCCGGGAGACTGACCCGATACGAATCCCCCGCCGCCGCCCATACCCGCAGCGGCGTTCCGCGCATCAGATCAGCGAGGTTCGGCGCGCTACGCCCCAGTCCCGCGCGCAGCGTGGTGCTGGCGTCCGTAGCGGCGAACTCGCCCAGCATCGTGAGATCTGCGCGGGGTGCGCGCGGCGTGCCGCGCGTCGGGCGCAAGAATACGTCCGGATTGATCGGGCCGTTGGAGTAGATCGCAAAGTGCAGGTGGGGCGGCGTGGTCCGGGCATTCCCGGTATTTCCCACCCGGCCAACGATGTCGCCGGCGTTGACCCACTGTCCGGGCTCGACGAGCTGCTCATCCAAGTGCGCGTAGTACAGATGCAAGTTGCGCTTGCGATCGTGCAGCCAAACGGTCAAGCCGCCGAGGTTCTGTTCGCGCACGCGCCGCACGTAGGCGCGCGTGACGGCGACTGCCGCCGTGCCGCGTGCCGCGAAGATGTCGACCCCGTGATGCGAACGCCGGCCACCGTCGCGCGGTGCCCCGAATTCGCTCCAAACGTCAGGCATCCCGTGGTCGGCCACGGGGAACGTCAGCGCGGCGTCTACCTGCACCGTCAGTTCAAAGTCTCCGCCACGCAGTAACTCGGGCTGGAGTCGCAACAGGTAGTCGGCGTCGGCCCGTGGCTCGAAGATCAGCTGACGTGAGGCGGCGTCGGCACTCGCGATGTGCAGAGGCGCTTCCTCTTCGCGCTCGCGGTACACGTCCAGGAACACCTCGGGCACAGGACCGTCGAGTCGCAACTCGATCTGCACTCGCTGACCGCGCGCGACGGGGAACCGGTAGCCGAAGGCATGGGCCTCGCGGGAATCAAAGGTGCCGCGCTCGACGTAGGGCAAGTCGATGTCGACTGGCACGGCGATCGCCGCATCGGCTACCCGGCGCCAGTCACCACCAAGCGCGGTGCCCGCCAATCCGGCATCTTGCAGGCTACGGCGATACTCATCCCAGGCGCTGCTGGGAAGGTAGGTCTCGGGAACAATTTCCTCGCGCGCACAGCCGGCCAGTGGCGCGGCGAGCACGAGCGCGACAGCAATAATTCTTCGCACGGCTCTGACGGAACGGGGATCTCGTCGGGACGGTGCCATCCTAACAAGTCCAGGCCTGTCTCTGCACGGGAATGTAAGATCGCCGGCAATGAATCCGATCCGCGCCGCACTCCTGGCCATGGCTGGCTCGCCCACCTGGAAGAAGCTCCTCACCGGATGGGGCGCCACCCACCGTGTTGTCGCCCGCTTCGTTCCGGGTGAAACGCTCGACGAGGCGCTCGAAGCCGTGCGGGCTCTCAACGCGCGCGGCCTGAAGGCCACTTTGAATCCGCTAGGCGAGAACGTCTCGACCGAGGCCGAGGCCGAGACTGCGACGGAGGCCTACTGCGAGATTCTCGAGCGCATCGAAGCCGACCACCTTGACTGCAACATCTCGGTGAAGCTCACCGTAATGGGGCTCGATCTCGGCGAGGACGTCGCCGCCCGCAACCTCAGCCACGTCCTCCAGACCGCCGCGATGTACAACAACTTCGTACGCATCGACATGGAGGCGTCCGAGTACGTCGGCCGCACCATCGATCTCTGGCGTCAGGCCCGGCGTGAGTATCCAGCGGTTGGCACTGTGATCCAGAGCTACCTCCGCCGCAGCGCTGCCGACGTCGACACGCTCGCGGCAGAAGGGGCGCCCTTGCGAATCGTGAAGGGCGCCTACGCGGAACCCGAAGACGTCGCCTTCCCCGACAAGAACGACGTCGACGCCGAATACGTCCGTCTTCTGGAGCGCCTCGCCGAATCGGACGCTCTCGCCGCGGGCTCTGCCGTCGCGGTCGCCACGCACGATCCCGCAATGGTCGCGGCCGGCCGGAGACTCATCGACGACAACGACCTTGTGAGCTGGGAGTTCCAGATGCTCTACGGCATCGGCGCAAACCTGCAGCAGGAACTTGCCCGCGACGGCTACCGTGTCCGCGTCTACGTGAGCTACGGCCCGAGCTGGTATCCGTGGTTCATGCGCCGCCTCGCCGAGCGCCCGGCCAACATCGGATTCTTCCTGCGCCACCTCTTCGGCTAGCGGGCAGTGCGCCAAACCTGGAGCTGCGGGAACGGTTCGCGCTGTACGGAAACGGCCAGCGTGCCCCGTTGTGCGATGACCGCTGGCAACCCCTCATCGATGTAGTAGGCGGCCGGCGCAGCGACGTCGACCACGTACGTCAACGTGCCCTGGCTCTCTAACCCAAATTCACTTCGCACCTTGTGCACGAAGTGAAGGAGGAGCCAGCCTTCAGGCACCATGGTTGAGCTCTCAAGCACGTGGTACTCGGCATCGGGAACGCGATGAGTGGTGCGGCCTTCGGAAACCTGCTGTACCTCCATGGGCATGATGTCCACATAGCGCACGATCGCGCGGCGGTGCCCTTCAGCAGCAAACAGATGGGTCTCGCCAAGCCCGGTTTCCAGCGTATAGGCGATCGTCGCGGCCCGAGGCGCACAACGCAGCTCGCCGAACGTCATTGCGAGATTAATGCCCGTCACGTCGGCCGCGTATACAGCTCCGAAAGAGGACGTCTCCGCACCATCAAGAGTCACGAAATGCAGCGCATGCGGCGGGAACCGACCAGGGTTCATTGCCGCTTCTCGTGTTGCGAACCGAATCGCCTGCGCCACGTATTGCCCTTCGCCGACCCGGCACAGATCTTCCGGAGACATGCCGATCGGTATGCGCGCCATGTAGTCGAATCGCGGCTCGTCGGAGTCGGCCGACCACCTGAATTCCTGCAAATGACGACTCATGTCGGCGACGACAAGTCGGCCGCGTGCCGCATCCCAGAAGAGCCCCCGAGGCCGGTTGAATTCGCCTGGCCCTCGCCTGCGCGGCCCACCTCCGCCAGCAGGCTGCCATCTGTGCGGAACACGCGGACGTTGCTCGACGTCCGATCCACAACGTAGATGCGCTCGTCTTCGTCCACCGCCACATCATCAATCCTGCCGAAGATCTGCCAATCGGACCCCTCTTCCACGCCGATCGTCGCGATGAGGCTCGCGTCACGAAGCTCGTCAACGATCGCCTGCGCCGTTGCCGGAAGCTCGGTCGGTCGCGCAGCCACCTCGATCACAGGCACGCCGGCAGGCCGTACGCGGTAGTCATCGTGGGGATGCATCACGGCGGATTGACCGGCTGACGATGGAGTCGGCAGAACGCTCAGAATCGCCGATGCGCCGAGAACGAGCATGCGACGCGACGAGCGCGCTGAGCGCTGATGGAGCCTCCCTGGAATTGTCTTCGTCATGCCATCTCCTCTCCGTTCACCGACAAGCCTATGTGCTTTAGAAGACCCAACCCCGAGGCTCGGGGGTTTGCGAGATGCCCGAGATCAGAATGCGAGCGTCGGGTCGACAGGTTGGGGAGCGGGTTCCGGAGCAACCGAGCCGCGTGAAATCGGCTCCTGTGCGCGTTAGGCTTGGCCTTTCCCGCGCGCCGCTGGCGCGGCTGATTTCCCGCGATCGAGGAGAGTTACGTTGGGCGTCCCCGCTACGCAGATTCGTAAGGGCATGATCCTCGAGGTGGACGGTGGCCTGTTCCAGGTTCACGACTTCACCCATGTCACGCCGGGCAAGGGCCAGGCCGTCATGCAGACGCGCCTTCGCAATCTCCACACGGGCGTCCTTGCAGAGCGTCGCTTCCGTTCGTCGGAGTCCGTGGAGGTGGCGCATCGCGATAGCCGCGACATGCAGTACCTCTACAAAGATGGCGACATGTACACCTTCATGGACATGGAAACCTACGACCAGATCGGCCTGCCCGCGGAGAAGCTCGAAGGTTCGCTGCAGTACCTCATGGAGAGCATGGAGGTCACTGTGGTCTACGTGAACGAGCAGGCGCTCAGCGTGGAACTGCCCGGCGTCGTCGAGATGGAAGTACTCGAGGCCGAGCCTGCGGTGAAGGGCGCGACGGCCGCCGCGCAGACGAAACCGGCCAAGCTGGAGACCGGCCTGGTCATTCAGGTTCCGCCGTTCGTCAATCCCGGCGACCGGGTTCGTGTGGATACGTCGAGCGGCGAGTACCTGACCCGCGCCTGAGCGCGCCCTGTCGGGAGACCGAATGAGCAGTGAGCTCGAGGACCACGAGGTCGGCGCCGACGTACGCGTGCGCCTGATCGAGGATCTCGCAGCTTTCGTGCTCGGCTCGGTGCTCGCCTTCATTCTGCTGTGGTACATCCACGGCAACTGGCAGCCCAACTGGGCCCTGGTGTGCGGACTCGTGGGCGGCGTGATCACGCGCCGGTGGGTGCGCCCCAGCTACGCGACGTTCCCGCAATACATCCGTCGCCCCGTGAGCATCGGCGTGATCACTTTGGGCACGGTGTTTGCCACCTGGGCCACGCTGGCGCGCGAGCCGGCTTCCGTGTGGCTGTTCCGCTGGCGCGAGGCTGTCACGCTACCAATCGTCGGCGGCATTCTTGGACTCGGTCTCGCCTCCGTGATTTACACCCACAGGCGTCTGGAGCGCGAAATCGAGGCGAAACAGCGCCTTGAAGACGACCTCAAGGTCGCCAGTCGGATTCAACAGAGCCTCCTACAAACCCGGGTGCCCGAACGCCGCTGGGTGGAGACCCACGCCGTGAACCTGGCCTCTCGAGAGGTCGGCGGCGACTACTACGAGATCATCGATTCCGGCGAGACCGGCATCTGTTTCGCAGTGGGCGACGTCTCGGGCAAGGGCGTCCCAGCGGCCCTGCTCATGTCGTCACTGCAGTCGGCGTTCCTGGCAGCCTACGCGATCGACCCGCGACTCGACCGCGTGTGCACCGTGGTCAACCAATTCCTTTTCGAGAAGACTACGCCAGAGCGCTACGCGACCTTCTTCGTGGGTCAACTCTCCCCCGACGGGCACCTCACCTATGTGAACTGCGGACACAATCCGCCGATGCTGCTCGACGGCCGGGCCCCGGAAACGCTGTTCGGCGGCGGGCGGCCTCTCGGGCTATTCGGCGACAGCGAGTACACCGTGCAGGAGCTCGAACTGAACCCGGAACACCTGCTCATCGTCTACACGGATGGCGTAACGGAAGCGGTGAACCTGGCCGATGAGGAGTTCGGCGAGGACCGGCTAGAGAAACTGGTCTCGTCGCACTCTGGCGGCACAGCGACCGACATCGCTGCCGCGGTCCTCGAAGGTATCCGCAGCCATAGCGGCGGCGTTCAAGATCAGCACGACGACATCACCTTGCTCGTGCTCAGGCCCCGCACGGTGCCGGCGTGAGCGAACTCACGATCACCACGGATGTCGCGGCCGAGACCGAAGACGAGCCGGTGGTGCGAGCAAGCCCACGCATGCGTTTGGTCTTCGACCTGATCGCGGTGGTCGGTGGCACCCTCGCTGCGCTCCTGCTCCTCTGGTATCTCCATGGGGCCTGGCAGCCCCTCCGCGCGGTGGGATGCGGTCTCATTAGCGGTGTGATTCTGCGGCGTATGGCGCGGCCCACATACTGGAGCTTCCCGACCTATCTGCGACGCCCGATCGATACCGGGGTCGTGCTCTTCGGCGCCATCACGACCTCCTGGGCCACGCTCGCCCGCGAACCCACCTCCGTCTGGTTGTTGCGCTGGCGCGAAGCGGTGACGCTGCCTGTCCTGGCTGCTGTGCTCGGCCTCGGCCTCGTCGGCGTCGTCTACTCGCACGCCCGCATGCGCCGCGAAATCGAAGAGGCCCGCGCCCGAGAGGCAGCGCTGCGCGAGTCCGCCCTGCGCGCTCGTCTTCGAGCACTCCAGGCGCAGATCAATCCGCACTTCCTGTTCAACGCGTTTAACGCTCTGGCCGAACTCACCCACGCCGAACCGGAAGTCGCCGAACAGATGGTTGGCGATCTGGCGCACATCCTGCGATACACCCTGCGCTCATCGGCCGAAGGCATCGTTCCGGTGTCGAAGGAGCTCGAAGTGATCCGGCGCTACCTGCGGGTGGAGCAGGCACGGCTGGGCGATCGACTGAAGATCGTCGAAGACATCGATCCTGACGCGATCAATCGCCAGCTCCCTGGTCTCGTAATCCAGCCCCTCGTGGAGAACGCCGTGCTGCACGGCGTCGCGCCACGGAGTGGCGGCGGCACAGTGAGCATCTCGGTAGCGGCCTTCGACGACCATCTCCGCCTGCGCGTGGAAGACGACGGTCCCGGCCTGCCCGACCAGACAAAGGCTGCGCTCGCCGTGGGCTACGAAGAAGCCATCGAGGGCGATAGCAAGAGTCGAGGTGGCACCGGCGGCGCCGGAGGCGGCCTGGTAAACGTTCGCCAGAGACTGATGCTCCGCTACCGAGGCGCAGCAACCCTCGAAACGACAGAACTCGATCCCGGTACCCGTATCGAAGTGAGGATTCCGCAATGACGATCCGTGCTCTGGTGGTCGACGACGAACATCTGGCTCGCCGCCGACTGAAGCGCCTGCTCGGCGCTCACCCCGACGTCGAGGTTGTGGGTGAAGCGGGCGACGGCGACGAGGCGGTGAAGACCGTGCTCGAGATCCGGCCTGATCTGGTGTTCCTCGATGTGCGCATGCCCAACGCCACCGGCATCGAGGCGCTAGAGCAGTTGCACGAGCACCTGCCCGATTCGATCCGGCCGCTCGTCGTGTTCACTACCGCCTACGAAGAACACGCCGTGGAGGCCTTCGCGCTCGAAGGCACCGACTACCTCATCAAGCCGATCGACAAGGACCAGCTCACGCGAGCGCTGCGGCGTGCCCGCGAAGCGCTGTGGAACCGCGGCGAGCGCGAACGCAGCGCCGATGAATCTGATGCCGGCGAGGCGTCATCGCCGCAGCCACCAGCCAAGAAGGCCACGCAGCATCTCGCTGGGCACCGGGCAGGAAAGATCGTGAATCTCGCCCTCGAGGACGTGGGCTGCATCGCGGTTGAAGACACCATCACCTGGGCCCACACGCCGCAGGGCAAGTACCGACTCAAGTCGGCCCTGCACGAGATCGAGGAGCGACTGTCGTCACCACCGTTCGTACGAGTATCGCGGTCGACGATCGTGAATCTCGAGTGGATCGATCACCTCTCCCCGATGTTCTCGGGCACCTACACAGCCTCGCTGCGTGGGGCCATCGGCATCGAAGTTCACGTGTCGCGGCGCCGAGCGCGTCGGCTGCGTGAACTATTGGGCTGGTAAGCGCATGCCACTCACCGGCACCTATCGACCAGTGACACCAGTGAACGGCCGGTCCCGCCGGAACCGGTCGAATCGCCCCATAAGCGTTGACATACTTCCTTTCTTACCGGGATCCAAAGACCCCATCTATTGAGACCGGATTCATGAAGACGTCGTGTTTGATATTGCGAGGGCTCACCGCCGTGGCAGCCTTCACCTTCTTGCTGCCCGCCCTCGGGCAACAGGAAGAAGCTCCGTCTATCGAGGAGCAACCAGAGTCGGCGGCGGAGACGGCCAGCAGCTCGGCCATCACGACCGCCCAGCAGAACGCTGAGCCCGAACTTCCGCCGGTCGCGGATCTACCGCGCTTCGTCAGCGAGATCGTCGGCAACGTCGATGACGTGAATGGCGACCTCTTCTGGTGGGGTCAGTCCGTGAATCTGGCCGGCAGCATGCTCAGCGACGTGTTCGCCGGCGGTAGCTCGGTGTCCCTCGACGGCTACGTCGGCAACAACGCCTTCGTGGGCGGCAGCACCGTGAACGTCACCGGCGAGGTCCAGGGGAACCTCTACATCGCCACTGCCCAGGCGTTTATCCAGGAAGGCGCGCTGATCCACGGCCACGTGCTGTGCTTCTGCGGCTCGCTGACGATCAACGGCACCGTGCGGGGCACCGTTCAGGGCAGCGGCGGGCAGACGATCTTGAGTGGCGAGGTCGGCGCCCTGAAACTCGAAGTTGGCACGATCACGCTGATGCCCGATGCCGTGGTGCACGGTGACTTTGACTATGAAGGGAACGACGAAGCCGACATCGCCGACGGCGCCGAGATCGGCGGTCAAATCCGCTGGAACCCCGTCGACGACGACGATGACGAGGAAGAAGAGGTCGAACCGGCCAGCGGAGGCATCGGCGTCTGGGATGTTCTCAGCGAAGTCTGGTGGTACCTCGCCAACCTCGTCGTTGGCGTCGCGTTCCTGGTGTTCGGCGGCCGACTCGCTCGCGCACCCGTAGAGCGCCTCCGCGATCAAGCAGCAGTGGGTCTCGGATTCGGTTTTGTGGTTGCCGTCGTAGTGCCTGTTGCGTGCCTGATCGCGCTGCTCTTGCTGGTCACGCTGCCACTCGGCTTCATCGTGATGATGATCTACACCGTGGCTGTTTTCCTGGCCAGATTGGTGACGGCGCAGTACCTCGGAGACTGGATTCTGCGCCGCGCGGGGCAGGAGCAACCTTCCGAGTTCCTGGCTCTGGCCGGCGGACTCGTTGTATTCCTGGTCGCCACCGAGATTCCCTACGTCGGGTTCCTGATCTGGCTGACGGCGCTCTTCCTCGGATTCGGTGGCCTGTTCCTCGCTTTTCGTCCCCAGCGACCCAGCACAACCCAGAGCATCTAGCCCCTTGATCATTCAGGTACGCGGTCTCCGCAAGCAATACGGCGACAATGTCGCTCTGCAGGCGCTCGACCTGGAGATCGAGGCGGGCGGCGTGGTCGGCATTCTGGGACCCAACGGCGCGGGGAAAACAACCTTCGTCGAGATCGTTGAAGGGCTACGCGACGCCACATCCGGGTCGGTATCCGTTCTCGGCATGGATCCGGCGAGCCAAGGCCCTGAGCTCCGCGAGCGTCTCGGTGTGCAGCTTCAGAAGACGGCTTTGCCGACCGAACTCACGGTCCGGGAAATGCTAGACCTGTTCGCGGCGTTCTATACGTCGGCGCTACCCACCGACTCGATCCTTCAGAAGATCAATCTTCTGAGCCAGGCCGACCAGAAGGCCGACACTCTCTCGGGTGGCCAGCAGCAACGACTGGTCGTGGGCATCGCGCTGATCCACGATCCCGAAATCGTGATACTGGATGAGCCCACCACCGGTCTCGACCCGAAAGCGCGGCGCGACCTGCATGGTGTCATCCGCGAACTTCGCGAACAGGGCCGTACGACGATTCTGACGACCCACTACATCGAGGAAGCCGAGCTGCTCTGCGACCGCGTCATCATGATGCGCAGCGGCGAAATCGTCGCCGACGGCACGCCGTTCGACCTCGTAGGTCAGTCGAGCGAGTCGTCGACGATCTGGATTCACGTGGACGGTGATATGGATCCCGCGCCCATGATCGCGGCGGGCGTCGAACCTCTCGGGCAACAAGGCGATCATCACAAGTTCGCCACGACCGACCCGACCGCCACGATTCTGGCGCTCGGTGACATGCTCCGATCGCAGGGCCTGAGCCTTGTGGATCTGCGACTCAAACGACCGACGCTCGAGGACGTCTACCTCGAACTCATGGGCGATGTGCCCGCGGATGATGACCAGGCCATCGACGACGGAGCGGGCTCATGAGCACGCCACTGCGCGGCCTGGGCCCTCTGACACGGGCCTACCTTCTGCAGTCATTCCGGTCGCGCACGGCCATCTTCTGGAACCTCGTGTTCCCGATGGTGTGGCTGTTCCTGTTCGGGTTCATTTTCTACCGGGGTCAGCCCACGCTGATGATGCCCGGGCTGCTCACCATTACGCTGATCTCCGGATCCTTCTTCGGCGTCTCGTACTTGATGGTGTCGGAACGCGAGGCAGGCATCCTGCGGCGTTATCGCGTGACTCCAGTGTCCGCGACAACCGTCGTGTTGGCCAACGCAATCCGCGCTCTCGTGACGCTTACGATCTCGGTGACCGCCCAGGCGACCGTTGGGTGGCTGGTGTTCCGCTACGAGGTGAACGGCTCGCTACTGCTAACCGCCGCGATCATGTTGCTCGGCGGCGCGGCATTCGTGCCCCTCGGCATGTTTGTCGGGTCGGTGGCTGAGGACATGCGTAGCGCCCCGGCGATCAGCAATCTGCTCTTCTTCCCGCTCGTGTTCGGCTCCGGCGCGGCCTTCCCTGCCTTCCTACTGCCGGGCTGGATCCAATCGGTGATGCGGATCATCCCGTCGAGCTACCTCGTCGAAGCCCTGCAGGGTGTGATGATCCGCGGCCAGGGCGTGATGGAACTGATCGGCCCGATCACGGTGCTGCTACTCACCCTGGTGATCGGCGCGTGGCTCAATAGCCGACTCTTCCGCTGGGAGACAACCCAGCCGCTGGACAAGCGAGCGGTGCTCACAACCGTCGCCGTGCTCCTGGCGCTGTTCCTCGCGGCGGCGTTCCTGGCGCCAGCGTTCGAGATGGTCACGCGCCCCGGTAGCTAGCCCGCCGGCACCGCAAACCAGCGACCGTATCTGTCCTCCGTGCTGTCGATTCGGCTTCGGTAGGCGCCCTACGGCCCGCTATTCTCGAATGAGATTTCTCCCGCCCGAGCTTTATCTGTGCGCCGACGGAGCCTGAACCGATGCCGAAGCTGAGCCGTTCCGACCTGACTCTTGCCGCCCTGGGCGTGCTTGGCGTGCTGGCCGTTGTAGGCCTCTACAAGTCGGCGTTCCCGCTGAGCATCGTTGATCTCGAGATCACTGGCGACGAGGCCGTCTCGTATGCCACGCAGCAGGTCGAGGCTCTTGGCGGCGACGTGACCGACTTCCGCCGGGCACAGCTCTTCACGGGCGAGACGGAAGCCCTGATCTTCCTGCAGAAGAACCTCGATGCCGCGCAGGCCTCCGAGTGGGCGGGCAAGAAGACGCCGATCTGGACCTGGGCCGTGCGCTGGTTCAAGCCGCTCGAGACCGAGGAGTGGCTGGTCGATGTGGGCGTGGACGGCAATGTCGTGGCGTTTCGACACATCGTCGAAGAGACGGCGTCCGGCGCGAGTCTCGACCAGACAGCCGCGCGACAGATCGCTGTCGACTACCTGGCGGCGAGCCACGGCTTCGCGAATCTCGAAGAGGTCTCGGCCGTCACCGATGCCAAGGCCAACCGCACCGATCATCTCTTCATCTGGCGTAGCAGCGCAGACACGATCGCCTGGGAAGGCGATGGCGTCGGCGAGTCGCGCGTGTCCGTGCGTATCGTGGGCGATCAGATCGGCGGCATGGCCCGCTGGCTGCACGTGCCCGAGGAATTCTCCCGCGAACTCGAGAACACACTCAGCGTGGGCACCTTGCTCGCCGTTGGCAGCATCGTGATCACCGTACTGCTCACGCTGGCCGCGGCGATCATTGCCATCGCGCGCTACAAGGCTGGCGACATCGACTGGCGCACCGCGATCGTGTGCGGCGTGATCGTGGGCAGCATGTTTGCCGTCTCGATCGCCACCAACTGGCCACAGGCACAGTTTGGCTACCAGACGCAGATCTCATGGACGGTGTTCATCGGCTCGGCGCTCCTCGGCCTCGTGCTCCTGTCCGTCTTCTACATCGTGTTCGTGACTTTCCCGACGGCGGCGGGTGCGAGCATGACGAAACAGTTCTTCCCGCGAGCGCTCGACGGTTTCTCCGACATGTTCGCCGGCCGCGTGTTCACGCCGCAGTTCGGTGCTGCCGCCTTGCGAGGCTACGCGTTCGCCGCGCTGTTCCTCGGCTACCTGACCGCGTTCTACTACTTCGCGCAGGGCAGCCTGGGCGCATGGATGCCCGCGGAAGGGCCGTACTCGTCGATCTTCAACAACGTCTTCCCCTTCCTGACGCCGCTCACGATCTCGCTCGTGGCTGCGATCTCGGAAGAGACGATCTACCGCTTGTTCGGCATCTCGCTGTTCAAGAAACTCACGGGATCGACCTGGATGGCGTTGCTGATTCCCGCGGTGATCTGGGCGTTCGGACACTCCAACTACCCGGTCTTCCCGGTATACGTGCGCGGCATCGAGCTCACCATCGGTGGACTGCTCTTCGGCTGGGCGTTCCTTCGCTTCGGCCTGGTAACGGTGATCGTGGCCCACTACGTGGTCGACGCCGTCGCGCTAGGCATGCCCCTGGTGACAAGTTCGAACCCGACCTACATCGTGTCGGGATTGATCGCCATCAGCCTCGCGCTCGTGCCGGGCGTCATCGGCCTCCTGGCGGGACGCCGTTCGGGCGCAGCGCCGGAACCAGAGCAGATTCCAGCCTAGGGACTACTCGGAGAGCAGCGCGCAGGTAACGGTCTCTTCCCAGAGCACGGCGCGGTGACCGAATCGTTCCTTGATGTCAGCGATGACCGCTTCGACGCCCCGTGCGAGGATCTCGCGCTGCGACACCGGATGCAGCATCACGAGCATGCGGCTGTTCTTCTCGGTCGCGTCCCCTACCCGACCTTCCCACCAGCCCGAGACCTCGATCGCCGAGCCGCCGTCGGGAAAGTGCTCGACGAGCACGCCATCCACGAACTTTTGCCACTCGGCGGCGTCGCGCGTGCCGCGCCCCATGTAGAGCGTCACGCGTACGTAGGGTTCGAGCGGCGGTGAGCAGACCGCGGCCCGAGCCGGCGGAGCCTCCACACGCGTGCTGTTCGCACTCACACACCCAGGCAGGAGGCATAGCAGAGCCCCGCCGTTTACGAAGCGCAAGGCCGAGCTAGATGCGTTCATTGCCTGCTACTCCTCCACGAGTTCGCGGTACCGGTCCTGCTCGTCGTCATCGGGTCGCCGTGCCGCGAATCGTGCTCAACTCTAGGTGATCGGTGCCGGCCGGTCGATTGGGGGCTCCACGATTCGAGGCTCATTGCCTCACACATTGAACTGTGTGAATATCAACGGATGGCTACGAATCTCGACCTAGACGACCGTCTCATTCAGGAAGCCCGTGACCTGGGCAAACACTCGACCAAGAAGGCGGCTGTGACCGAGGCCCTGGAGGAATACGTCCGGCGACGGAAGCAGAGGGCCTTCGTCGCAGATTTCGGGAAGATCGAGTACGTCCCCGACTACGACTACAAGGCCGAGCGCACCGGACGTTGAAGGTGCTGATCGACACTTCGGTGTGGTCGCTCGCGCTCAGGCGTCAGCATGAGGTGATCAGCCCGCGCGAAGGCAAACTGACCAAACAGCTGCGAACGTTGATCGACGAGGATCGCGTCTTGATGATTGGCCCGATCCGCCAGGAACTCCTCTCGGGTATCCGGTCTGCCGCACAGTTCGACCGTCTATCAGAAGGATTACGGTCATTCCCGGATGCGCCGCTTGAGACCGCCGATTACGAAACCGCTGCCGCGATGGGCAACGAGTGCCGGGCGGCCGGCACGGCGACGAGCGCGATTGATCTACTCATCTGCGCGGCGGCCTTTCGCCGTCAGGCACAGCTGCTCACAACAGACCGTGATTTCGAACGCTACGCCGAGATCTTGCCGCTCAAACTCTTCCCTATTGGGGAAGCGTGATCGAGAACAGGTTGCCGCGAAGTTCTGTGCGCGCGTAGACGGTCTCGTAGAGGCGCGGCGAGGGTGCTGCCCGCGAGAAACCCATCGCGCTCATGAGCCGCACTGCACCGGCTTCGGCCAGCGCGGCAGCATCCGCATCTTCGCCAATGTTCGGCACCAGCAAACCATCGGGGTTCGCGAGTTCCCAGGCACTCGAGACCATGCCGTCGTTGACGAACAAGAAAGAGGAACCGTCGGGAGCCCACTCGAAGTCCCAACCGTTGATCACGCGCCGTGGCCCCTCGCTGCCGTCGACGGGGACAAGCCAGCCGTTGGAGACGCCGTTGCCGCGCACGATCGACAGCCACTCGCCATCCGGCGAAGCGGCTGTGAGAACGACGTACCCGTCGAGCGTCACCAGTTCGCGGGATTCGCCAGTCGCCACATCGATAGCGGTGACCACGCTCTCCTCGGGCGTGGCCCGGGACATGTAGTAGACGGTCTGTCTGTTCGGAGAGAACACCGGATCCCCAATGCCGTTCGGATAGCCGGAAACGAGCGTCCGAGGAGGTTCTGAGCCATCGATATGGCAAAGCACGAGAGCCCCGCGGCCGCCGGCCGTCTCAACCAGAACCTGATTGCCATCGCCGGCAAGCACCATCGAGCTCGCTTCGAGGCCTGAGCAAATCTGTTCCCGATTACCGTCGGCCAGGCGATAGCGCCACAGGCCGCCACCGGAACCGCGGCCTGCCTGCCGATAGATCCCGGTCCGGCCATCGGCCGCAATCCGTGGGTCGTCGGCATCATCTTCGAACGTAAGCTGCCGTTCTGTACCGTCGGCGCGCCGCCACCATACGTTGCGGCGGTTCGTGCCCGCGGCGAAGATCAGACTCTGGCCGTCGTGGCCGATGTCGAATCCCGTAATGGAGTCCATGCCTGCGGGCATCGTAACGATGCTCTCGGTGACGCTGCCGTCGAGCGCCGTGCGACGGATGTCCTCGCGAGTCTCGTAGTACACCCATTCCTCATCCGGCCCCAGGCGCAGCGTGCCGCCACAAGGAAAACTCTCGTCCTCCGTGGGTTCTCCCTCGGCAACAGGCATGTCGCTGAGGAAGCACCGCCAGAAGCTACCGTTCGACGCTCCCATGTAGAGGATCGCCACGCGGGATCCGTCGCTCGTCAGCTCGGCTTTGTGGGCCATCTGCCACGGTCGCGGCGGAAACCAGATCTCCTCCTGGTTCGCCCCACTGGCGTCGGAGCGGGTGATGCCTAGGTGAGCGCCCTCCTTGTACTGCGCAAAAATCAGCCCACCGTCGCTGGTCCAGCTCAGCGCGTTGCCGTTGCGTAACATGAGCCGCGGCTCATCTCCGCTGATCGACACGCTCCAGGTGTCCCACTTCCAATCTTCACCAACCACGGTGTACGCGACGCGCGAGCCGTCGGGCGAGAACTCTGGACCGTTCTTGTGATCCGGTGTGTTCGTCAACCGCAGCGGCGGGCCATCCGGAAGGGTCTTCACGTAGACCTGCCCCCAGCCTTCTACCGGGTCGGTGCCGATGAACGCGAGCATCTGACCGTTCGGCGACACCGCCGGACTCTCGACGCTGGTCGAGAACTCGGTAAGCTGAACCGGTGCTGCGCTCACGGGCCCATTCGAATCGGTCGTAGCGGTGCCGTCGAGCAGTCCGCGGCCGAGCCCGCCGACAAGAAGCGCCACCGCAGCGATGCCAGCAACCATCACCCAGCCCACGCCCGATGCCTCGCTGGCCGCGGATTCGTCGCTTGCGGCCGCCGGAGTGTCTGTAGTCGCCAGGTACCGGAGGTCCACTGCGAGATCGGCAGCATGCTGGTAGCGTTCCGCCGGGTCCTTGCCCAAGCACTTCTCCATCGAACGATCGAGGGCAGGCCCGAGTCCAACGAGCGGCTCAGGGTCCTCGTGGAGAATTCTTGCCAGCGTGTCCGGGAGGCTCTTGCCGGTGAAGGCACGCTGCCCGCCGAGCAACTCGTAGAGAACACAACCAAGCGCGAAGATATCGGCGCGTTGGTCGACCTGTTCGCCGTGCACCTGCTCCGGAGCCATGTAGCCCGCCGTGCCCATGATCGTGCCAGCCATCGTGCCGACGACAGTGGGCGACATCGAGTTGTCACCGCTGGCCGAGACGGCTGACATCTCGGTGAGCTTGGCCAGGCCGAAGTCGAGCACCTTGGCATTGCCACTGGGTGTCACGAAAATGTTCGCAGGCTTGAGGTCGCGGTGAATAATTCCCGCTTCGTGAGCGACGGCGAGTGCTGCGGCGATCTCGGCAGCGAGCGTCAGGGCTTTCTTGCGCGCCACTGGGCCGCGCTCCAGGAAATCCTGCAGCGTCTCGCCCTCGAGGAACTCCTGCACCATGTAGTGGGTGCGATCGGCGCCTTCGCCTTCCACGCCCACGTCGTAGATCGCGGCGATGCCCGGGTGATTGAGGGCTGCGGCAGCGCGCGACTCCTGCTCGAACCGCGCCAGGCGCTCCGAGTCGCTGGCGAACTGCGCCGGCAACACCTTGATCGCGACCTTGCGGCCGAGGCGGGTGTCATCGGCGAGATAGACCTCGCCCATCCCACCTGCACCGAGCTTGGTCTGGACCTCGTAGGGGCCCAGTCGCTGGCCTTCCTTCATCGGTTCTCCGTCCGCGGCGTGCCTAGCCGTTGAAAGCGATCATGTCGGCGTTGAGGGCCTGCGGATCCATCATGGTGCCGCTGAAGTTGACCTGCTCGAAGTAGTCGAGGAATCCGGCCGCCTTCGCGGACGCCTCGAGCTCATCGCTCATCGCCTTGTTCGGGAACTTCCAAATGGCCATGTAACGATAGTCAATCCGCTCCGCGCCGTCGTTGTCGTTGATCGCCACCGTCATCACCTCGCCGCCCTTCTCGAACGTGTCCATCAAGAGGGGCACGACCTTCTGTTCGAAGATTGCGGCGCGCTCTTCCTTGGAGAGCGCGAGCCAGGCAGCTCGCGGCTTCCAGATCTCGGTCAGAACGTATCCAGCGTCGCTCATGGGTCCTCCGTACGTTTCAGCTTCGGCCACAGTCTATCGGCGGAATACCATCCCCGGGTCTGGCCAAACCCGGGGAATCCGATGCAACTCGAACTAGGCAGTGTGATGATGCTGCTGATCCTTCAGCTGTCCGCGCTCGCTTGGCGTGTGCACCGCGAAGTTGCCGGCAACGAGCCGCGTCCATTCGCGTTCGTACCCGTTCCGGACAACGTCAACATCCTCGCGATGATCTCCGTGGTCTACTTCTGCGTGATCGCGCCCCTCACCACCGTCGGGATCCGGCTCTACTCGGTAACCGTGATGGGTCGCGCCGTGTTCGTCGCAGCGCTGATCCTGCTGATCGTGCACCCCATCGTAGTCGCCTCGCACTATCAACTCTGGCGCGGCAAGCGCGACCTCAAGGCACCTGGCTACTGCACCCGGCAGGAGCTGCTGGTCCAGGCCGTCGGCCTCACGTTCGCGGGCCTCGCGTTTCTCGCGGTACTGCGCGCGGCGAACCAGCCACTCTCGGCGCTCGTCGCAGGCTAGCCCGAACGTCACTGCGGCGTTCGTCCTCGTTCTCGTAGGGGACGACCGGACTACCGGAATCGACACGCGCTGCTCGGTTCCCGTCATTCGGGATGTGGAGCGAGGCGTGCGAGCTCCTGGAACCAGTTCAGGCGCACCATGATCCGGTCGCGTGCACGCCCCTCGGCGTTCTCGTCTCGAACGAGGACGAGCAGACGACCCTCGGCGTCAACGTCCTCGGGGACCTGGCCGCGGATCCTGAGCGTGCTGGAATGCGCCAGACGTGGTGGCACCAGACTCAGACTCTCCCCGGCGTACTCCATCTCCACGACATATAGATCGAAGTCGTCGCCCGGGAAGTAAAGCCGGCTCCCGTCACGACTCCAGAACGGACGGAACGCTGTCCCGCGCGAAACGGTCCAGCGCCGACCGCCGTCGATTCCGCGTACGATACGTCTGGAACGCGCCACTCTCGGCCGACGCGTAGGCCACCAGACGACCGTCGGGCGAGACGCTGGCCCAGCGTTCCTCGGACGAGGAATCCAACATCGGACTGGTGTCCCGCGTATCCAGGTCGATGCTCCAGATCCTGTACCGCGTGCCGTCGGGCCGGCGGACCCACTGGTCATAGAACAGCCGCTGGCCGTCGGGCGAGATCCCCGTCGGTGTCTGTTCGCCATCCGCCTCGAGTACAGGCTCCGCTGCGGTGCTGAAGTCCGCGCGGCGGCGCCAGATGTCGCGATCGCCTCGGGGGCGCCCCTCGTAGTAGACCCACTCCCCATTGGGTGACCAGACGGCGTCCTGCCCACCGCCGTCAGTGAACCGCGTCCGCGTCCCCACGGCCAGGTCGATGATCCAAAGATCGTTCACCGGGCCTGACGGGGTCGACTCACTGATCTCGACGGCGACTCGCTCTCCGTCGGGCGACAGCCTCGGGTTGTTGAAGGCCGACGGCGCCGTGTCGACCCGGTTGAGCGTGTCGTTTTCCACCCAGGCGAGCTCGAATCCTCCGCGATCAAGAGACTGTGCGCCAGGGACCCACAGCAGAGTGCCGTCGGAGGACACGGTGTACTGCGCCTCACCGGTGAAACCTCCAGCAACGCCCTGAAGCACGGGTACGCTCCGGCCAGTCAGGGATCGGGTGGCCAGGTCGAAGGGCGCGGCGAATACGATGCCGCCACGGGTCCAGAGCAGATGCCCACTCGCGGCCCAGCGCGGATTCTGGCCCTCGTCCATCACCACCAAGGCGACGCCGGTGCTGAGGTCGAAGGCGGCGATCCCTCGATCCTCCGTGCCCATCGCCAGGTCTAGAAAGCCGATGCTGGAGCCAGGTACGACAGCCATCCGCGACGTCGAGGCAGCATCCGGCAGCCCGGTGATCTCGATCAATTCCGGCTCACCGCCGGTATCCGGCACGCGAGCCGGGATCGTGTACGACGGCCCGCTCAGGTAGATAAACCCGTCGTCTGCCCAGGTTGGCGCGGCGAGTCCCTGCCCCCCCCACGAAGAACGGCACACCTCCATCGATCTGGATCTTCGCGAACCGATTACTGATCCGGTCGCGATAGACCACCCATTGGCCGTCCGGCGAGATCGACGGAATCTGCGCTTCAATCTCGCCGACCCGTTCCGTGACGCCGTCCTCGAAGTTTCGTCGGAAGAGCGCAGTAGCGCCGTTCCCGGCCTCGCCGATGAAGACCAACGTCGCGTTGTCGGCCGAGACGGCCATGCTGGAGTTGCCGTAGCGATGCACGATCGGATACTCGTCCGGCATCTCGATTGCGAAGGTCCTGAGTGGGGCCTCGGGTCGCAGCGCCGCGATCGGCTTCAGGAGCCAGGTCGCCATGGCGGCAAACGCCACGCCGATGACCAGCAGGGCGGCGCCGCGGGGAAACGGGATTCCCTGTGACAGGGGTGCATCCGGAGCCCGATCTGGGCCGAAAGAAGAAATAGGAGCTGCGGTGCCAGCCTCGATGTCGCGCAGCAGAAGCCGCAGGTCTATGGCGGCATCAGAGGCATTCTGGTACCGCAGTTCCTTTTCTTTGCTCAGGCACTTCCGAATAATTCGCTGCAGCTCGGGGGGCGCGCCGGGGCGCGGGCCGTCGATCGGTTCCGGTTCGTCGGAGACGATCTTCGAGATCGTGTCGTAGACGTTCTTGCCAGCGAAGGGTCGTTGCCCGGTGCACATTTCGTAGAGGACGCACCCGAACGCGAACATGTCGGCGCGGTGATCGATCTCGCCGCCTTGCGCCTGCTCCGGAGCCATGTAGCCGGCAGTGCCCATCACCTCGCCGGCGGCAGTACCGAGCATGGTGGGAGACATGCTGGCGTCACCTTCGCCAAGCGCCCCGGGCTCGGTGAGTTTGGCCAGGCCAAAATCGAGCACCTTGGCGTGGCCGTCCGTGGTCACGAAAATGTTCTCGGGCTTCAGATCGCGGTGCACGATCCCGGCGCGGTGCGCAGCGGCCAGACCTTCCGCGATTTCCGAGCCGAGGGTGAGGGCTCGCGACAGCGGCAGTGCAGGGTCTACCGCGTCGCGAAGGGTCTCGCCCTCGAGCAGTTCCTGCACCATGTAGTGCGTTCCCTGCTCTTCTCCAACGTCGAATACCGCGGCGATGTGCGGGTGATTTAGAGCCGCTGCGGCGCGGGCCTCTTGCGCGAATCGCGCTAGCCGCGAGTCGTCCGCGGCGAAAGTCTCCGGCAAGACCTTCACCGCAACCCGGCGACCCAGGCGAGTATCTTCCCCGAGGTAAACCTCGCCCATGCCGCCCGCGCCGAGCGGCTCTTGAATTCGGTACGGGCCGAGTTGTGTGCCCGCTTCAATCGTCAATGTAGTGCTCCTTTGCCGGAATCACGCTCGGTCAGAGCGCGAAGGAACGGCCTACACAAACCCCGGCGACGTCGAGCGGCCGATTGGCTCAAACAAAGTCCGTTGGTGCACAATTGGCGGCCATGTCCGGCGACGTAACGAGACTGCTGCAGCAGTGGGGCGACGGAGACTCCGACGCCTTCGAAACACTCATCCCGTTGGTGTACGACGAGTTGCGCAAACTCGCGGCCGCCCACCTGCGCAATGAGCGCGGCGGCCACACGCTCCAGCCCACGGGCCTGGTGCACGAGGCGTACATGCGTCTCACCGATCGGCCCACCGGCAACTGGAAGGGCCGCGCCCAGTTCTACGCGGTGGCAAGCCAGGTGATCCGGCGGGTGTTGGTGGATCACGCCAGGGGACGATTGCGGCAGAAGCGTGGGGGCGGGACGCGCCATCTCGTGCTGATCGACGCCGGCGTGGACTGGCCGATCGAACGCTCGATCCAGATCGATCGGCTCGAGGACGCTCTCGACGCGCTCGCGGTACTGGACGCGACGCAGGCACGGATCGTCGAACTGCGATTCTTCACCGGGCTGACCATCGACGAAGCCGCCGATGTACTCGACCTCTCGCCGGCCACGGTGAAACGGTCATGGAGTTCGGCCAGGGCCTGGCTGCTGCGCGAGCTTGGCGGACCGAGCCCCGCCCCAGCCCGACGCGCCACGGGATGAAACCGGAACAGTGGCAACGAATCCGCGAGGTACTCGAGCCTGCACTCGAGATCGAGCAGCCGCTCCGCACTGATTGGCTGGACGATCACTGCCCTGCTGAGCTGCGCGGAGAAGTGGACGCACTCATCGCCGCATCGGCGGACGACGACACCCTGCTCGACGCCCCGGTTTTCCGCGCGGACGCTCCGATCGAGCCGGGTACTGAGGTCGGACCTTACGTGATCGACGAACTCGTGGGGGTAGGAGGCATGGGGGTGGTCTACCGCGCACAGGACACACGCCTCCAGCGCCCGGTGGCCGTGAAGCTCCTCACCTTCGGCGGCCGCGAGAACGACATGCTCGCGGAAGCCCGCGCGGCTTCGGCCCTGAATCATCCCAACATCGTGACCATTCACGATGTACTCGAATACCGCGACGCTCCCGCGATCGTCATGGAATTCGTCGAAGGCCAGACCGTCGAAGACAGGATCAAGACGGGCCCCTTCCCTAGGTCGCGCGTCGCACGCTGTGCCCGCCAGATCGCCTCCGCGCTGGCGGCAGCCCACGACGCCGGCATCCTGCACCGTGACCTCAAGCCCGGAAACATCATCGAGCGCCCGGATGGGCTCCTGAAAGTGCTCGACTTCGGCATCGCCCGGCCTGCACGAAGGGCCGCGAGCGGTACGGCCCGCCCCGCCGGTACGGCAGGCTACGCAGCCCCGGAACAACTGGCCGGCGATGCGATGGACTCCCGCGCGGACATCTACTCGTTCGGCGCCCTGCTGCGCGCGATGTTTGGCGACCTGGAGGCGACGCCGGCGGGCTGGCGCACACTCATCGAGCGATGCACGGATAACGACCCGGACGATCGGCCGGCGTCGATGCAAACCGTGCTGGTCGAGATCGAGAGGCTCGAACGCCGCACTCGCCGTCCGGCGTACGCAGCGCTGGTCGCCGCGGCGCTCACGATCGCGATCGGGGCAGGCTTCCTGGCCAGCTGGATGCCGGACATGCCGCCTTCCTTCAATACCCGGGCTATCGCAGGAGCGGAAGAGTGGCGCCGCTTCCCGAGCCTGTCACCGGACGGATCTACGATCGCGTTCTCGGCGCCCATGGACGGCGGCCACCGGCTGTTCATCCAGAACGTTGACTCCATGTCACCCGTGGACCTCGGAGTCGCCGGGCGCCACGCCGCCTGGTCGCCCAGCGGGGCCCAACTCGCCTATCGAAGTGACGCGGCGGGTGGCGGAATATTCCTCCTCGACGTGGCGAATCGCGAATCGCGCCGGCTCACGTCGGACGGATACTTCCCGTCGTGGTCGCCCGACGGCCGGAGCATCGTGTACTCGAGCGAGGGATTCGAGCGAGCGGAGGAGCGACCGACCACCGACAGCTTTCTCAGCGTGGTGGAGGTTGCGAGCGGCAGCGTCCGCCCGTTGACGGACGTCGGCTTCCAGAAGGACGCCATTCAGCCCGCGTGGTCCCCCGATGGGAACCGCATCGCCTACTGGGCAATCGCTGCGGACGCGACTCGGTCGGTATGGACCGTCGCTGCCACCGGCGGCGCACCAGAACGCGTAACCGCGCTGGAAGAGTTCGCCTGGAGCCCCGCGTGGGCGCCCGACGGATGGCTGTACTGGGCCTCCGATCGCGGCGGCACCATGAACGCCTGGCGCGGTCGCATCGACGACATGGGCCACTTGACCACGGAGCCCCAGGCCATCGCCCTGCCGGCGAACTATGTCGCCTACCTCAGCTTCGCCCATACGGGCGCGATGAGCTTCTCTGCGCAGGCGCCTTCGGCCGAGATCTGGCGTGCGTCTTTGAGCGATGCGAGTCTCCCGCCGGAGCGCCTGACGGCACGGACGCGGCGCATTCTCCATCCGTCGGTGTCACCGGATGGCGAGCACCTCGTGGCCTTCGAGGAATCCCCCCGGAACAATCTCGTCATGATGCGGTCGGACGGCAGCGACTTCCGCTACCTCACCGTGGGCAACTACCGCGACCGCGGCTCGGTGTGGTCTCCGGACGGCACGTCGATCGCCTTCGGTACCAACCGCTCGGGCCAATACCAGATCTGGCGCATCGATCCGGATGGGTCGAACCTACGCCCTGCCGTCTATGCCCCGATGGGCGCGCATTCTCCCGTGTGGTCACCCGGCGCGGGGCGGCTCGCATGGTTCACCCGTGGGTTTCGTCCCTACACGTCGACCCCGGACGGCAACAACGCGGTGCCGGTGCTGGACCCACCGACACCCGGATTCCGTGCCACCAGCTGGTCGCCCGACGGGCGCTATCTCGCCGGCGTTCTCCGCAGCCTTGATGGCGAACGGCTTGGTGGTGCCGTGCTCGATTTCGAAACGAAGCGCTACCTTCGCCTCCATACCGGCTGCACCTCGGTGCAGTGGATGCCCGACGGCACTCGCATGCTCTGCGTCGTCGAACGACGATTCCTCTACGTGGATCCGCGAATCGACGGGGTGACCGAGGCACGCGCCTTTCCATACGCAGTCGACCCACGGTTCGACGTTTCTCCGGACGGCCTGTGGCTGTACGCCGGCGTGCGTGAGGAAGTCCCGGAAATCTGGCTCGCGACTCCGACCCCGAACTAGACCGACACCATCAACGTTGCGGGGCGTTGGCGGCGATCCGCTCGTACACCGCGATCGCCGCCTCCGCGGCCTGCCGGTATCTAGCGCGCGCCGCCTCGTCGGTGAAACGGTCGCGCTGCTGCACTCGTTCCCACTGGTCGCGCACCACCTGAGCCAGATAGGCGGCCGACTCGGCATCGGTATAGCCGCGCCCCTCGCGGGTGACGTACACAGGCGTCGTGTGCGCGAACGCGTAACCGTCGGTGATCGCTCGTGATGCCGGCCCCACCACCATCACGGCGATCCAGGCATTGTCCGGCACGTCCACGAACCGGCGGATCTCGAACTCGCGGTCGCGGCCCCGCACATCGATTGTGTGCGCCGCTTCGCCGTTCACCAGGATCTCCAGCCGCGCCAGTGGGGCCACGCTCGTCACATTGACGCGAACTTCGAGCTGGGTCGTGTCGTCGGCAAGGAGTGGAATTTCCTCACCGGGCCCGAAGCCGGAACCCTCCTCGGCACGCGGGGGAGTCACCTTCAGGTCGACAAACGGGCCGTTCGTCGCCACGGTGCGTCCCGCGGCCACGGCTCGCAGCCAACTCGGCACATCGACGTTGCCGTCGGTGAACGCGTACGTGCGCGCCGACCCAGGTGGGGCATCGCGCCAGACGTCGGCGAAGTTGTCCGAGCCGCCCGTGGCGGGCAGCCGGAAGCCGGCGTTGAGGAAGTGCCAGTACAACTCTGCGTTGAACAGGTCGTCGTAGGGGTAGTTGGCGACGTCGTAGAAGTCGCCCTTGCCCAGGGCCACGTCGAGCGCGATCTCCGAGCCGGCCACGTTGCCGTTGCGACTGTAGGGGTGCATGTAGCCGCCGATTCCGCCCTGTTCGTGTGCGGCGTCGAGCCAATCGGCGTTGAGCGCGTCGCCGGTGAAGAACGTTGCGCCGGTGCCACCGCTCAAAGGAGTCACGAACTCACTGATCCCGAGGAGGCCGACATGGCCGAAGGAGCCGCGAAACTCCTGCGCATACTGGAGCACGTGCCGCATGGTCGACAGCGGTGACGGCTCACCGGTGAGGTCATTCCAGCGACCCATGATCCGCGTGCCATCCATGTGGATCAACGCGTTGGTGATGTGCAGATCTTCCGCGACCAGTTGCTCGAAGTAGTCCTCGTGCGACAGGCCGTACCGTCCCTGGTGTAGGTCGTGCGAGTGCGTGTCGCCGGACACCCAGCCGCTGGCCGGGATATCGGCGATGCGTTCTGGGCTCAGTGTCACCGCGGTCACGGCGTCCGCGGGCACCTCGACACGCAGGTAGGCGGGAGCGAACTCTGGCCCGCGGCGCGCTTCGATCTCGACCGTTCCAGCGGGCACGGCCAACTCGGCCACACCGTCGGTATGGAAGTAGTGCATGTCGGTGCTCGAGATCACGCGGTGGAACTCGCCTTCCGGCGCATATCCACGCAGGTCCGACGCCTGGACATGCAGCCGCGACACGACCGGGGCCTCACGCTCACCGTCGGCCACGACGATGCGCAGAGTCCCGCTGGGCACTGCGGGTACGAGTTCGTCGATGATCACCGGACTCCATCCGGCGCGACGTGCCCCACCCGCCGGTGCCGTGTAGAGCCGTGTCGGACCGCCGCGATTGCTCACGAAGGCCACACGCGCACCGTCGGGGCTCCATACGCCGTCGAGCTCGTGGTCGGGATCCGCCGTGAGCCGAGCACGCGAGCCGCCCACGGCTGGCACTGCCGCCAGGTCGTTACTTCCCGACTCATCCGACACGTACAGGATGTTGTTGCTGTCGGCGCTCCAGCGCGGCTTGGCGCGGAACGCGGTTTCCTCGTAGTGCACCAATGTCGCGCGCTCGAGCGCGGTAGCTGCGTCGCCGATCGCCGAGGCCGGGATGGTCCAGATGCCGCCAGTCCCCAGACGTCCTGGCACGGGTGACACGAACGCCAGCGCGCCGCCGCCCGGCGACCAGGAAGACTGGATCTGGTGTCCTCGGCCGGCCACGACAACCTCGGGCGGCAAGGGCTCCGTCTCGTTCGCCGGCACGGTGGCGCGATAGATGTCGAAGCTGCCGTCACGCGCGCTGGAGAAGTACACCGCGCTGCTGTCGTCCGACCACGTTGGTTGCACGTCCACCTGAGGATCCGTGCTGAGCATCACGGGCTCACCACCGCCCGCCGGCACGATTCCCACATCGAGATTGCCGTCGAGATCACGTGAGAACGCGACCCACTCGCCATCGGGGCTCCAGCTCGGCTCCGAGTAATAGGCCGGCCCGCGGGTGAGAGCAATCGCGGCGCCGCCGTCGGCCGGGATCCGCCAGAGGTCGCCGCGCATGGCAAAGACCAGCTCGGACGAGTCAGGACTCCAGTCGGGGTCAAGCGGGCCCGTCGACACCGCCGGGAGCATGTGCACCTCGGCGCGGATGCGGTTCGCCCCAACGTACGGGTAGCGCATCACGCGCCCCGGAAGAATGCGCGCGCTCACGATCTTCGAGAGGCGCGGGAAGTCGTCGTCGAGATGCGCGTTGCCTTCCGTCAGAATCTGGCCCTGGTTGCCGCCCCGCATTCCCCCGCCCGCGTTCTCGCCGTAGCCGGGGTAGAACGCGTCGACAACATCCATCCCGCTCACCACACGACCGAACGGCATGAAGCCCTGCTCGTCGTAGTCGGGGTTGTCGCGCAAGTTCACGTAGATCTGGGTAGTGCGCGTGTCGGGCTCATTGAGCATGGCGAACGACACGACGCCGCGGAGGCTCGAGTGACGCTGCGGATCGTCAGGAATCGTGCGGTCGTACCAGACCCGGTTCACGTCGGGGTCTCCCGACAGGCCGAACTGAGCAAACACCCCCGAACGCACTCGATATACACGCGTGTCGTCGTAGTAGCCCAAGCGCACGAGGTTGTAGAGCCGATCCACGCCGCGCGGCGACCAACGACGGAACACTTCAACGGTGAAGTCCCCTTCGCTGGTCTCGAACGCCACGCGAAACAACTCCGGCGCTCGCTCCTCCCATGCCGCGCCATCCGGATCGAGAAGCGCGCCACGAACCGCCTGAGCGCGGCCGTCAGAACTCAGCAGGAGTCCCGCCGCCAGCGCGATCGCGAGAGCCGACGCAACTCTCAATGGGCGAACTCCGAACTGCCTTATGGTGACTTTCAATGCGTTTTGTTCTTTGTAGGAGCCGGTTGATAACTCAAACTATTTGGAGAATCTTGCCATACCGGCTCCACCACCAGACCAAGTGCCATGGCCGACCGACGCAAACTCAAGAACATCCTCCTGCAGCCACGACTGCAGTTCCGGTACGCGTTCAAGTTCTTCGTGTTCTCGGCACTGTCCATCGGTGCGATTCAGGTTGTCTCCTACTTCCTGGTCTCCAGGGTCGTCGAGCGCGTGCTCACCGAAGCCGGCCCGCAGACCGCGGTGCTGGCCCCGGTGATCGACATGGCCGTCCGAACCGAGTTGCTGCGCTCGGCCTGGATGCTACCGGTTGTGTGCGTCGCCGCCCTCGCTTTCACATCGAAGATGCTGCACCGATTCATCGGGCCGGCGGTACCGATCAAGCGGCACGTCGATCGCCTCGCCGACGGCGACTACGGTGCAGAACTGAAGACGCGCTCCAAGGACGAGATGCAGGACGTTGTCGACTCGCTCAACAAACTGAGCGGCGCGCTGCGAACCCGACACTCCGTAACAAACAGCGAGGTGCGCGCTTCCCGCGAAGCCGGCTTTTCGCTAGTTGAACTTCTCGTCGTGCTCGCCGTGATCATGATCATCGGCATGATCGGCGTCTCCCAGTTCATCACCGCATACGACCGCAGTCGGCAGCGCAGCACGCTAGGCGATCTGCGCACGCTGGCCTCAGCCAACGGCACGTATTCGGTGGACCACGGCGACTACGCCGACACGCTGCCGGATCTGGCGCCGTACCACCTCGGCACGCTGCCGCCCGTCGACCGTTGGGGATTCGCCTGGGAATACAGTCAGTCCGATTCGCGCTACACACTGTCGTCACGCGGATCGGATGGAGCCGCAGGTCCAGCTCCGCCGGCGGCATGGGACGGCGAACCATTCGAATGCGATCTGGTGGTGCAGAACGGGACCTTCACGCAGGCTCCGGGCCAGAGCTAGCTCGTCGTCCGGGCACGCGCGCTACCAGCGCCGCGTTAGCCCCCAGAATGAAAGCTCCGCCAAGCCAGACGTGCCCCGTCACGGTCTCGCCGAACATGAGCCAGGCCAGAATTGCGGCGGCGACCGGCTCCGTGAGAAGCAGCACGCCGGCGATCGAGGCTTCTTGCCCCCGCATGCCCCACATCACGAGCAGATTGGGGCCAAGATTCACCGCCGCCGTGTAGATCAGGACGGGCAGCCAGTGCACCGCGAAGACGCCGGGGTCGAGCCGCCACATCTCCGGCTGCTGACCTGACAGGCTCATTGCAGCCCAGATCACGAACAGTCCCAGCGTCGTCGAACTCTGGTAGCCGAAGGTTGTGGTGACGGGGTGATTACCGCGCAGTGCAGACAGCCGCGCGAGAATCACCCACAACGAGAGCATCACGCCGGCAACCGCCGCCGCCGCCATGCCGATCGTCGAATGCTCGCCCTGACCGTCGGTAGGCCCCACAAGCAGCACGATGCCTATCGCCGCGAGGGCCAGGGCCGCCAGCTTTCGGCGGGTGATCGGTTCGGCCAGCCAGAGTCGGCCGAGCAACACGGTCCACACGGGCTGGGTATAGAGCAGCAAGGCCACGATCGCGATGGGCACGCCGAGCACGACGGCCGCGAACTGGGTGAGCTGAAGCGTGGTGCCCATCAGCCCATACGCGACGAACAGCCACTTCTCGCTCCACTGGATGCGCCACTCTGGCCGACGCCACAGCGCGGGCAACAACGTGAGCGTGCCGAACAGGCCGCCCATGATCGAGATCTCGAGTAGCGAGAAGCCGAGCTGATCGAAGTACCTGCCACCGACGGTGATGCCGCCGTAGAGCGCCGAGCCCACAAGCACGGCCACCGCGTGAGGGGCGGAACGAGTCTCTACTTTCCGAACCATGCGGCGAACTGCTTGAGATCAACGTTGCCGCCGCTCAGTACGATGCCCACACGCATTCCTTCAGCATTCACCGCACGCTCCATGAGCGCAGCCAGACCGAGCACAGCAGTCGGTTCGACGACGATCTTCATACGTTCCATCGTCCAGCGCATCGCCGCAACGAGCGCATCGTCGGTCACAGTCACCATGTCATCTACCAACTGCGTAACCATCGGGAAAGTGAGTTCGCCAAGGGCGCTCGTGCGCGCACCATCAGCGATGGTTGCCGGGTTCTTCACCGTGCAGAGTTTGCCGGTGCGGAACGAACGGGTCGCGTCGTCGCCCAATTCAGGTTCAACCCCGACCACCCTACAGCCCGGGCTCAGCGCCCTGGCGGAGAGCACCGAGCCGGAAAGGAGTCCACCTCCTCCGCACGGCACGAGGAGCAGGTCCAGCGGACCGGCCTCCTGCAACAGCTCGCGCACCGCAGTGCCTTGCCCGGCAATAATGTGAGGGTGGTCGAAGGGCGGAATCAGGTGCAGATCACGCTCGGCTGCCAGTTGCGCGGCGAGTTCCTCGCGCACGATCACTTCAGGGTCGTATGTGATCACCTCCGCGCCGTAGTCTCGCGTCGCGGCAAGCTTCACAGCTGGCGCGTTCTCCGGCATCACGATGGTGGCCGATAAACCCGTCAGCCTGCCGGCAAGCGCTACCGCCTGGGCATGGTTGCCAGACGAGTACGCGATCGCCCCGGAAGCTGAACCACGCGCCGCCAGCTGCGAGAGTGCGTTGTACGCGCCACGAAACTTGAACGCTCCCATGCGTTGCAAGTTCTCGCACTTGAAGAAGACCCGGGCCGCGACTTGATCGTCGAGTGTGCGTGACGTGAGCACGGGCGTGCGATGCGCAACGCCATCAAGGCGGATCGCGGCGCGGACAACGTCCTGATACTCGACAGGCAATGAGGCCGACACGACTAGTCTTCCTCCGCGGCGACGGCCAGATTCTTCGGGCGCTCGTCGACATGCAACTGGAACACGTCCGGCCGTGCGTAGTGCCCGCTAGGGTCGAAGTCGTATCGGCTCCGTGCAATCTCGGCCATATCGAGATCGGCGAGCACGATGCCTTCTCCGCCGTAGAGCGGCTCGGCTAGGGTCTGGCCAAGAGGGCCGTAGATGGCGCTGCCACCGCGGCATACCTCTTCAGGCATCGCTTCGATTTCGTGCGCGTCTGGCAGGTCGGTGGGCACCATCGAACGGTGCACGTACTGGTTGCACCCGATCACGAAGCAGCGACCTTCCACCGCAATGTGCTGCAGTGTGGATTGCCAGGCGTCGCGACAATCCGCGGTTGGCGCGAAGTAGATCTGCACCCCCTTCGCGTACATGGCGGCGCGCGCCAGCGGCATGTAGTTCTCCCAACAGATCAGTCCACCCGCACGGCCCCACTCGGTGTCGAACGCGAAGAGTGTGCTGCCGTCGCCCTCGCCCCAGATCAATCGCTCCGACCCGGTCGGCTTGAGTTTGCGGTGTTTCCCGAGAAGCGTTCCGTCCGGCCCGAAATAGAGCAACGTGCAGTAGAGCGTGCCGCCCCCGTGATCGCTGTCGCGCTCCACAACACCGACAACGAGGTAGACGCCGTGGTCGCGCGCGACGGCTCCCATCGCTTCGGTTGCCGCGCTCGGCACCTCGACGCAACCGGCAGAATATCGAGCAAACAGGTCGCGACCCGTCTCCGAGCGGCTGCCTACAATCGCGCCGAACGAGAAGCCGCGCGGGTACGCCGGCACAAATGCCTCGGGGAACACGACAATACGCGCGCCCTTGCCCGCTGCGTCCGAGGTGAGGTCGGCCAGCTTGGCGATCGTGGCTTCTCGGTCGAACAGCACCGGTGCTGCCTGCACCGACGCCACGCGGACGCTCGGGAAAGTGTCGTTCATCGGCTATCTGGCTCCTGTCGGCGCAGGCGATCGAGGTCCGCTCCGCCCGGGCTCTGGAAGATCCTCAAATCGAACTCCGGGGCGACGGCGAGAACATGGTCGAAGATGTCCGCCTGAATCGCCTCGTACTTCGCCCACTCGATGTCGCTGGCGAAGCAGTAGATCTCGATCGGCAGTCCCAGCGGCGTCGGGTGCAGTTGTCGCACCAGGAGAGTCATCTCCTGGTGAACAGACGGATGGCTACGGAGGTACGCAACCAGATAGGCACGAAAGGTCCCGACGTTGGTCATCCGGCGGCCATTCACGATGCTTGTGTCGTCGATCCCGTGCTGGTCATTCCACTCCGCGAGCTCGCCCTGCTTCCGCTCGACATATTCGGCAATGTGGCGGATCTGCGAATACCGCTCGATCATTTCCGGAGTGCAGAGTCGAATCGACGCCATGTCGATGTAAACCGCGCGCTTGATACGGCGACCACCCGCCTCGGACATTCCGCGCCAGTTCTTGAACGACTCGGTGATCAGCGCGTAGGTCGGAATCGTCGTGATGGTCTTGTCCCAGTTCTGGACCTTCACGGTTGTCAGGGCGATGTCGATGACATCGCCGTCCGCGCCATAGGCGGGCATCTCGAGCCAATCGCCTTTGGACAACATCTGGTTAGTGGCCAACTGGATTCCGGCGACGAACCCCAGGATGGCGTCCTTGAACACCAGCATGAGAACCGACGCGAGGATACCTAGACTGCTGAAGAGGACGAGTGGCGATCGACCGAGCAGGGTCGAGATCATCACGATCGCGGCCGCGGCGTAGAGCAGGATCTTGGCAACCTGGGCAACGCCCTTGAGCGGCGTTTGTCGCGAGACCGGGTAGGTGTCGTAAATCTCCAGCGCCGCGTTGATCAAACCATCGACCGCCAGCACACCCACCGCGAGCAGGTAGATCTGCGCACCGCCGCGGATTGCAACCGCGAGGGCGTCGGCACCGGCCAGAGCACCCGGAGCGAGCACGTAGAGCAGGAAGCCCGGGGCGAGGTGGGCAAGCCAGAAGAAGACTCGGTGGCTCAGCAGACGGTCGTCCCAGTCGGTGGTCGTCTTGAGCACGGCAGCCGACACGACGCGCAACAGAACGCGCTTGGCGATGAAGAACACGATGGCGGCCAGAACGGCGAGCACCAGCACCACTCCCGCCTGCGCCAGAGCCTCGACGGCCTCGGCAGCTAGGGGCCACTGGAAGCCCTCGAGAAGCTGTGTGACGGCATCGAGCATGCTCAGTGTCCCTGCAGGAAATCGTAGAGGGCGTCGCCGAAAGCGATCGGGTCTTCTTCGTGCGGGTAGTGCCCTGCCCCTTCGAGTACGGCTAGCCGGTCGAGCGGCGGCACGATCGTCTCGATGTCATGGAACTCCTCCAGCGGCAGCATGAGATCGCGACCACCCAGGACAAACAGCACTGGAGCTTGGATTGCGCCCCAGTTTGCGGCGGCGTCCGGGCCGAGGGTCCAGTCGGAGCTGACATCGAGTTGCGAGAAGTATTGCGCGATCGACGTCAGGGCATCCCAGTTCTCGAGGTCAGCGGTGTACCGATCGATCATGGGTTGGTCGAGAGCAGCCGGCCCTCCGACGACTCCCATCTCATACGTGCGACGCACGAAAATCTCGGGGTTGCGGAGCAAGTCGGGCACGCTGTCGGGATCGTTACGGAAGTCCCGAAAGTCCGGGTTCCGCGTGAGGTCATAGCGCAGGAGCGGGCCGGAAACATGAGCATAGGACAACAGACGGTCGCCGGCCTGTGACGCCGTGCGCGCGCCGATGATGGCGCCGAAGTCGTGGCCCACGAGATGGAAGCGATCGACTTCGATGGCCTCCAGGAAAGCGAGCAATCGGTCCGCCATTGCAGCGACGCTGAAGTCGGTGCTCGTGGTGCGTGAGAGCCCGAAGCCTTCGAGATCCACCGCGACCACACGATTGCCAACCGTCAACCAGTTGAACGCTCGACGCCAGGCAAACGACGTTTCAGGTAGGCCGTGGAGAAACACCACGGCGTCGCCTTCGCCGCCTTCCAGGTAGTGCCAACGCGTCTCGCCAACCTGCGCGTATCGATGAGTCGCACCCACGATGTCGGGGTGCGCTGTCCCATCTGCAACTTCGCCGCAGCCGGACATTGCCAGGGCCGACAGCACCAGGCACAAGCTCCGACGCGACGAGGCCGGAATCAGGGGAAGATTCCCCGCTCGCGATACGTCAGTGCGACCTTCTCGATCGCGCAGACGAATGCGGCGGTGCGCATGTCCATTTGCCCGTCGTGGCGCATCTTGATGTCGCGAACCTCGTTGAAGGCCTCGATGATCGTGTCTTCGAGCCCGGAGTTCACCAGGTCTTCCTCCTGGGCACCCTGGGCGACATCTTCGATAGTACCTGGCGGGAACTCCACACCGACATGCTCCTCAACCGTCTGGAGCAGTGTGGTGCGCATTCGCATGTCAAAACGGCGACCGAGTCGGCCGAAGCGCAGGTGCGAAAGGTTCTTCACCCATTCGAAATACGAAACCGTCACGCCACCCGCGTTGAGGAATGCGTCCGGGATAATCATCACCCCGCGCTCATTGAGAACCTTGTCGGCGTCGGAAGTCACCGGGCCGTTGGCCGCCTCACCGATGATCTTCGCCTTCACCCTCGGTGCGTTCTCAACGGTAATCTGGTTCTCGAGCGCCGCTGGCACGAGGATGTCGCATTCGAGTTCGAGACCCTCCTCGCGCGCGGCAAGATCCTGCGCGCCGGCGAATCCGAGGAGCGAGCCGCTGTCTTCGCGGTGCGCCACCAGCGCCTCGATGTCGAACCCCTTCGGGTTGTAGACGGCGCCCTCGTATTCGGTGACGCCGACAATGACCGCGCCGCCATCCTGGAGAAACTTGGCCGCGTGGTAGCCCACGTTGCCGAGACCCTGAACGACGACCGTCTTCCCTTCGAGGCCGGGCGACAGGCCGAGCTTCTTCATGTCCTCCGCGCAGTCGCACGCCTCGCGAATCCCGAAGAAGACGCCGCGGCCGGTCGCCTCGACGCGACCCCGGATGCCGCCCTGAGCTAGCGGCTTCCCGGTTACGCAACCGATCGCATCGAGCTCGTGCGCGACGGCCTCGTACGTATCGGCGATCCAGGCCATCTCGCGAGGCCCGGTGCCGTAGTCGGGAGCGGGAACGTCGATTCCCGGGCCGATGAAGCGCTTTTGCGTCAGCTCGAACGTGTAGCGACGAGTGAGTCGTTCCAGTTCGGGTTCGCTGTAGTTATGGGGATCGATCTTGACGGCGCCCTTCGCGCCGCCGAACGGCACGTTCACGATGGCGCACTTGTAGGTCATCAACGCGGCCAGTGCCATGACCTCGTCCTCGGAGGCCTTGGTCGTGAAGCGGATGCCGCCCTTGCTCGGCAGCTTGTGGCTGCTATGCACCGCGCGCCAGCCCTCGACGCTCTCGATGGAGCCGTCGTCGCGCTGCAGCGGGAAGGTCGTATGGAAGACCTGATTACAGGTCTTGATCTGCCGCAGCAGGCCGGGGCGATGGTCGGTGAACTTGGCGGCGCGGTCGAAGTGAGAGTTCACCTGCGCGAAGAACGGAACGTTTGTCATTTCGCCTGAGTCCTGACACCGGACGGGCGCCTGAGCGCCGATTGAAATTCGGGCGGCGCCATCGGCCGCGAGTGCCGCCGGCTCGAGAAGGCAATCGCCGGCGCTTGGGCCCGTGGGTTCGGGGCCATTGCGGACAAGGTAGGGCCCGGCAGAGACCTCGTCAACCGAGATTCTGCCCGGGGCGAAGGGACCGTCTCCCGGGTTTCAGCGGCGATGTCGATGGTTTGTCCCGTACAATCGATCTCGTCGATTCATCAGGAGAGAGGGTGCCCGCCGTGCAGGTCCAGCAGTCCATCGAACGCAAGCTCCGCGAAGCCCTGCAACCGGAGCATCTCGAGGTCGCCAACGAGAGCCACGGACACGCCGGTCCCGGGGCCGAAACGCACTTCCGAGTGGTCGTGGTGTCCGCTGCCTTCGACGGCAAGACACGCGTCGCGCAACACCAGCTCATCTACCAGACGCTCGAACAGGAGCGGGCCGAGGGCGTCCACGCACTCGGCATTCAGACTTTCACCCCGGAGCAGTTCGCCGCCGAGCAGGCCGGTCGCGTAGCGTCGCCACCATGCATCGGTGCCGACGCCAAGGACGGCCCCGCCTAGCGCTTCCCGAACATCCCGCCGAGGAGGCCGGCACCGAGCTTGAGGATGTCGTCGGTCGAATCGCCATCGCCGTCGGCGTCGAGCAACGCCCCGAGCATGCCGGGGGCCTCACGTTCAACTTGTTCCTGCGCTCCGAACAGCTGCGAGGCCAGGCCCGACGCGTCGAGTCCCGACTGACGCTTCTGCTTGCCCAGGGCTCCGAGCACGAGAGGCGCGAGCATCGGAAGCAGCTTCTGCACGGAGCTCAGATCCATGCCGCTGTTGCGTGCGACGTTGGCCGCGACAGCGGGCTCACGATCGCCGAGCACATGGCCGAGAATCGACGCGCCAGCTCCAGTGTCGCCACCGGCGAGTAAACCGCCGATGTCGTCCAGAATGCTTCCGTCGTGGTCGCGGTCGAGCGCACCCGCAAGAGCACTCGCCCCGCCGGAGCTGGCGGCGTTGCGCGAGAGGGCGCCAAGCAGCGCCGGCATGGCAGCGCTCATGGCCTTTTCGGTCGTCTGACTGTCGGCCCCGAGAACGCTGCTGAGTTTCTTGACTTCGTCGCCGCCCATCGCGCCGAGAAGTCCTCCGATAAGATCCTGCATATATCGCTCGCCTGATTCGCGGCGCCTCGCGAGGCGCACGGTGAGTGTCGAAGTCCAGAGAGAGCATAAGGGCAACGCCGATGAAGAACATCGAACTTCCGCGCTTCGCTTGCACGATTCTCGCGCTCGCCCTGGCTGCTAGCGTCGCACCGGGCGCGCGCGCTCAGGCGCCCACGACGGACATCTGGATCGTGCCGCTAGATCTGACGACCTCACCGCCCGCTCTGGGCGAACCACGCAACGTCACGGATCGCCAGGGTTACGACAACCAGCCGTTCTTTGCGCCGGAAGGGAAGTCGCTGCTTTACACCTCGCAGCACGGCGAACAGACCGACATCTACAAGCTCGACCTCACGACATTCGTGTCGACGCAGCTGACCGAAACAGACGAGTCGGAGTACTCGGCCACTGTGGTGCCGAGTGGTCTCGAGTTCAGCGTGATCCGCGTTGAGAGCGATGGCACCCAGCGGTTGTGGAGCTTCCGGCGCGACGGGTCGTCGCCACAACTGGTGCTCGAGAACGTGGCGCCCGTTGGCTATCAGGCCTGGAACGCGAACGAGGCCCTCGTGATGTTCGTCCTCGGCGAGCCAGCGACGCTACAGCTCGCAGATCTGGAATCTGATGCTGCGACAGTCGTGGCAACCGACATCGGTCGTTCCCTGCACGCGCTTCCCGACGAGAGCGGTGGATTCAGCTTCCTGCACCGCATGGATGGCAACTGGCGGATCCGTTCGTTCGAGCCAACCAGCGGCGAAATCGGCGAGCTCGGGACACCGTTCGAGGCTTCGCAGGACATGGCTTGGACTCCCGACGGCCGGATCATCATGGGCAGCGAGTCGCGCGTGGCAATCCGAACGGTGGATGGGAGCTGGCGCGAGATCGGCGATCTGGCCGCCGCTGGAGTCGCGGGAATCACGCGTGTGGCAGTGCACCCCGACGGGGATCGCATCGCGATAGTGGGCCAGCGCGAGTTCAGCTGGCGTGCGCTCGAGCGAGCAGCGAGAAGCCCGTCACCCCGAGACGCTTCAGCAGCGATTCGAGTGAATCGATGACCTCACACTCAGCCGGAGTCTTGCCTTCATACCGGCCGGCGCGATCGATGAGCACAGCGTCCATGCCGAGCAGTCGGGCCGCTTCCCAGTCTTTCTCGAGGTTGTCGCCGACGTGCAGCGCCTGGTCGGGCTTGACGTCGAGTTCGGCCAGCGCGCGCTCGTAGATACCGAGGTGCGGCTTGGCCACGCCTGCGCGCGACGAGTACACCACCGAGTCAAACCAGATGCTGAGGTTGAGAGCCACGAGCACCTGTTCGATCCGTGAGTCGAAGTTTGAAACGAGCCCGAGCTTGTAGCCGGCCGACCGCAGCAGACACAGCACTGAGGCGGCCTCGCGATAAGGCTTCCAGGCTTCGGCGCCCCGGTAGATCGTGTACAGCTCACTGAAGAACGCGTCGAAGTCGTCGACCTTTTGGTCGGCCGCCTCGACAACGCGTTCCACGAGCTCGCGCCACCAACGCCCCTCGCGGTCGTGCAACTGGCCGTCGGGCATCGGGGGGAACGCCAGCGGCGGCATTCCCGGAAAGACATCAAAGAACGCCTTCTCGATGGCATCGGGCGAAAGTTCTGCGCCATGCCGCCGAGCAACGGCCGCGTAGCACTCCCCCACCGGGAAACGCACGTGTAGCAGTGTGCCGCGGGCATCGAAGGTGATGGCTCGAATCGGTTCGGTCATCGGGGGTGGGTCACTGTGCGGGTTTCGAGGGCTCGCTGTTCAGATCCGTCCACATAATCGCGGAGTGCGGACCCTCAGGGTCGCGTTCCAGGCCGAAGGTATCGCCTGCGGGCCCTGGATGCGACTCCTGCCAGTCGAGAATTCTACGCTTATCGCCCTTGGTCAAGGCAACCGAAAACGCCTGTCGAGCTCCAGTCAGGTGCTTCGCGTTTCGCATGCCGATGATCGCTGCCGCCACCCGGGGCTGATCGAGCACCCAGGCCGACGCGATGTGCGCGACTTCGCTGTGGTGGCCATCGGCGATTTCGCGCAGTACTCGCAGCAGGTTCTGCAGCGCGTGCCATCCCCCGATCTCCTCGACAATCAATCGATACTTCGTGAGCGACCGATTGGCGAGCGGTCCGTCAGGCTCCGGCACGTCGAGCCACCGATCACTGAGAAGACCACCGGCGAGACTGCCGTAGCAGACCATCGCGCTCTCGGTCTCGTCCAGGAAGGCGGTCAACCCATGGGTCGGTCGACGGTCCAGGATCGAGTACTGCACCTGGTGAGCCACCATCGGGACCGCGATAGTCGCCATCTGATCGAGGCGCTCGACGTCGAAGTTTGTGGTTCCGATATGCCGGATCTTTCCGGTTTCCCTAATCTCGCCCAGCCATCCGACGACATCGACGTAGCCAGGCGTCTCATAGTCCCACCAGGCGAACTGCACGAGATCCAGGCGTTCACACTGCAGCCGTCGCAGCGATCGATCGATCGCCGCCTCCACCGCGGAGCGATCGAGTTGGGCCAATGCGCCTCGATCGGGGACGTACTTGGTGTGGACCTGGAGCCGCGCCGCACGACTGCCGAGGCGGTCGCGGAACTGGCCGAGAAGATCCTCCACGCCCGTGTAGATATCCGCGCAATCGAATGTGTCATACCCAGCCTCGAAGTACGCCTCCATCGCCCGCAATGCCGCCTCTGCCGACGTCGCCGACGTCTGGTGGCCGCCGGACAACTGCCACAGGCCGACGATGTGGCGCGGCACCGAATAGTCATCGACAAGATCGATGCGCGGAACAGTCAACTCATCCGTCCAGGGGTACGGCGGTGACGTCGCTGTGCCTGAAGGTCGATGTTCCCGTGCGCGTGATGCGGAAGCGTCCTCCACAAAGCGGGTCCGGACACGCGACTTCCATATCCGTTGTCATCCAATCGTTGGGCTCGGTCGTACGCTGCTTGGCCGGCAGCAACGGGAGGAGCGCAGCGAGCGGATAGATCGCGAAGGACTGGCCGGGCGGCAATGTGAGGTTCTCGCCCGAGAGTTCGAAGTACTCGCCCACCTGGTGGTTGCAGATCATCGGTCGATCTCCTTCGACAACCTCGACCTTCAGGTCATACAGCGTGAACTCGTCGTTGTGCTCAGCCATTCTGATTCCTCCGCCGCGTAAGGTAGTGTCGTGCCGCCACAGGCTCGCCGAGGGAACGCGACGATGCAAGAAAATCACCAGCACACAGCCGGGTCCGCCGATCGACTGGAATTCTATGGCGGCGGCGTCGGTGCCCTGGCCCCGCTTCTGGCTTTCGTCGTCGGAGCGACCTATCTCGGGTTCGCCGGGGCGCCCGACGAGCGCGGGCTGTGGACCGTGCTGTTGCTCGCCCTGGGGTTAGCGCTTCTGCTCTGCCGCAATCGCGAGCGCTGTGCCGAAGCGATGGTGGCAGGCATGAGCCAACCGTTGGTGCTGCTCATGATCCTGGCGTGGCTGTTCGCCGGCGTGTTCGGCGCGCTCCTTTCGGCCTCCGGGCTCGTCCAGGCGCTCGCAGCCTCAGCACAGGCCGTTGGCCTCCAGGGCGGACTCTTCTGCGCCGCGGCCTTCCTCGTGGCATGTCTCTTCTCGACGGCAACCGGGACGAGCCTCGGCACCATGATCCTGTGCTTCCCTCTCCTTTACCCGGCGGGCGCCGGCTCAGGCGCCAGTCCTTTCTGGCTGGCGGGCGCCATCATCGCTGGATCAACTTTCGGCGACAACATCTCCCCGGTCTCCGATACGACGATCGCGTCAGCGACCACCCAGGCCGTCGGACTGGGAGATGTCGTCGCATCCCGACTCCGCTACGCGCTGCCGGCCGCCGCCGTGGCGCTCGTTGGTTTTGTCGCCCTCGGCGGCGGTGCCCCCGTTGCCGCGGCCCAGGCGACCGCCGGAGAGATGGCACCCCTGCTCATGCTCGCGGCACCCGCGTTCGTCCTCGGCTTACTCCTGCGTCGGACACACCTCGTTGTCGCGCTGGCTGCCGGCATCGGCGCTGCCCTCGTCCTGGCGCTCGCGACAGGCCTTCTGAGTTGGAGCCAAGTCGTCTACATCGACCCTGCGGCCTACGGCGCGCGCGGGCTGCTCGTGGACGGTCTCGAACGCGGAGTCGGCGTATCAATCTTCACGATCCTCTTGATGGGTATCGTCGCCGTGGTCGAGGCGAGCCAGGTGGTCGACCGGTTCAGCAGCGGCGAGACCGCCGCCACTGTCCCAAGCGGTGAACGCCAGATTTTTGGCGCCATCACCGTGTCCTGCCTGCTGACGACACACTCGTCGGTCGCGATCCTGGCAGTCGGCAACGCCGCGCGACGCATCGGTGAACGCGTAGGGATCCCAGCCACGCGTCGCGCCAACATCCTGGACACGGCGGTCTGTACCTACCCGTTCCTGCTGCCGTGGTTCATCCCGACGATTCTCGCTTCGAATCTCACCGTCACCGACGGCGCCATGCCGCGCCTTACCGCCCTGCAGATCGGCCTCGCCAATCTGCACTCGTGGCTGCTCCTGGCGATTCTCTGCGCCGCCGTGTTTCTCGGCTATGGACGTCAGCAGCAAAGCGACGCCTAGCCGTCCGCTCCCTACTCCGCACTTGACGGTGTCGATGACTTGATGCATTTTGCATATATGCAAAATGCACAGATCGAAAAGTTCCTCCCCCTGAAGCCGCGGGTGTCCCTGATGTTACTCACCTTGCGTGATAGTCCTGCGCACGGGTACCGACTGATGCACGCCATCGAGGAGCGTTCAGGTGGAACGGCGCGGATGGATCCCGGACTTGTCTACCGAACGCTCGTCCGTCTGGGCACGCAAGGACTGATCAAGGAGTGCCCGCCCCCGGGCGATAGCACAGACCGACGGCGTCGCTACTACCGCCTGACGGAAGTCGGACGCCGGGTCGTGGACGCGGAAGTCGAGCGGCAGCAACTGTTGCTTGGCCAGCTTCAAGCGGCTCCGGAGGTTGGGCGCCAGTGATTGTCCGCGTCTCGACAGCGCTCTACAGGGCCGCTCTGCTCTGCTACCCGATGGCGTTCCGCACGCGCTTCGGCCGCGAGCTACTTTCGGGCTTCGAAGACGAACTGCGTGGTCGTGTCGCGACTTCTACTTCCGCAGCGCTCGGGCTCACACTGCTCCGCTGCGGCGGTGCTGTTGGGCAGGGACTCGCTGCTCGCGCGCAGACTGAGTTCCGGAGCCGGGTCCTCGCAGGCTGGTCGCAGGAACTCCGGGTGGTGGCGCGCAACCTGATGCGGTCGCCGGGGCACAGCCTCGTCTCGCTCGCGATCCTCAGCACCGCTGTCGGAACCTCGACGCTCCTCTTCGCGATCGTCTACGCCACGTTGCTCGCACCGTCTCCATACCCCGACGCAGAACGGCTCGTGGTCGGCTGGGGCAGCAACGTTTCGAACGGCCAACTACGCGACGTGGTTTCCGGTGCCAACTACGTCGACATGTCCGACGGGTCGACCAGCTTTGTCGCGCTCGGCGCCATCAAGGGCGATGGCGCGGTCCTTGAGGAAGAGGGCCGGCCGGTGGTGGTGCCGGCTCTCCGCGTGACACCCGAGTTCTTCGAAGCTCTCGACGTCCCCGCGACGCTCGGCCGAACGATCGATACGACCGAGACCTTCAGCGGGTCCGAGCCGGTGATCGTGCTCTCCCACCAACTCTGGATCGAACGGTTCGAGAGCAGCCCTGACGTCGTCGGCACACGGATACGCGTCGACCTGGAGTTCGCCACCGTAATCGGAGTGATGGGAGCAGAGTTCGGCACCCTGTTCCCAGTGCAGGCGTACTTGCCGCTCTACCGCGACGTCATCGCCGCGCAGGATCGCACCTCGTACAACTACTGGATGATCGGACGCCTCGCTGAGACCGCAACGATCGAACGAGCTTCGGGGGAGCTCGACGCCACAATGGATGTGATCGCGGAGACGGACCCGCGACTGCGTAACTGGTCCGTACTCCTGGAGCCCCTGGACACCATCGGCAAGGTGCCGGTACGAGCGCCCATGCTCGCCCTGTCTGCGGCGGTCGGTCTCCTCGCGCTAGTGGCAACCTTCAATCTCGCGGGCCTTGAACTTGTTCGCGGCACGACCCGAACGCCCGAATGGGCAGTGCGGAGGGCACTCGGAGGAGGGCGCGGACACCTTGTGCGCCTGATGGTGAGCGAAACCGCTCTTCTCGCCGGTGTCGGGTGCCTGTTGAGTTTCCCCGTCGCAACCGGCGGGCTCCGGCTGCTCAGGCACCACGCACCCGCCACCATCCCAGTGCCGGGCTCCGCGGCGCAGGTCACTTCGTTCCACGCCAGCTTTGGCTGGGCGACGCTTCTGTGGATGGCGCTGACCGCGCTCGCGATAATCGGACTCTCTCGAGTCCCGGCGCTCGTTCAGGCTCGCGGCGCTCGACTGGACACAAGCACGCGCACGACCGCTACGGCGCGCATGGGTCGCGTGCGCGATTCCTTTGTCCTCCTTCAGCTCGCGTTCGCGTCGGCGCTTCTGATGGGAGCTGCACTCGCCGGGTCCACGATGAAGAACATCCTCGATATCGACGTCGGCCTGGCACCAGAGAACGTCCTCACGATGTACGCCGGGAACGTCAGCGGCGACGCGGCCACCCGCGCCAGATACTTCACCGACATCCTCGGAGCTGTGCAGCAAGTGCCTGGGGTTCGCTCTGTCGGTGTGAACGACTACGTCCCCTTGCAGTCCGAAGACGACTTCGCGGGCCTATTGCTTCACGATCGCCCCCCGCCACCGCCTGGATCCGGACTGCGTGAAGAATGGCGCCGAGTGAGCTCCGACTACTTCGCGACCGCCGGCGTGGCCGTCCTGGATGGGCGCGGGTTCGAGCCTGCTGACTACACCGGTGGACGCCCCGTGGCGGTGATCAATCGAGCGTTCGCTAGCAAGCACTACCCCGGAGCTGATCCGGTGGGCGAAACGTTGACGATCTGGAACGGCGGTATTGGCGACGCGACCATCGTGGGCGTGGTCGCCGATGTCCGGCGTCGCGGGATTCTGGTCGCGGCCCCGCCGGTGCTCTACGCGCCGTTCCATCTGGGATCCCGCGGCAACATGGCGGTTTTTGTCGCTACCGAAGGCCCTCCCGAAGCGTTACTCGACAGCGTGCGCGAGGCAATCTGGTCGGTGGACTCGTCGCAACCGATCGACCGGGTGCTGACTCTCACTCAGGTCGTAGATGCGGCGGTGGGCTTGCATCGGTTCACGCTCGCCGTGCTCCTTGCACTGGCGGGGATCGCCGTTCCGCTCGCGTCGCTGGGAGCCTTTGGCGTGACCGCCTTCGCCCTCCGGGCTCGCCGCCGGGAACTCGGCATCAGACTTGCGCTCGGCGCGACGCACCAACGGCTCGCAGCGCGAGTGCTGCGCGACGCGGTTGCTCTCGGCGTCGCCGGCATCACCGGCGGACTCGGACTGGCGGCACTGGCCGGCAGCCTGGCGCGGTCGCTGCTCGTTGGCGTAACGCCCTACGCGATCGTGCCCGCCGCCGCGGTGAGCTGCATCGTGCTCGCCAGCGTGATCATCGCCACGCTGATTCCGGTACGCGGCCTTCGGCGCGTGGAAGCGGCGGAGTCACTCCGTGTCGAGTAACCCCGCCGGCTTCAGAAGCTAGCCGTCGGCGCGCTTCAGGCGGATGACTCTGTCGACCGTGAGGTCCTCGAATCCGCCGTCGATCAGGCGCTGGACGAACGCGGGCGTAACTTCATAGCGCTTGAGTCGAACGAGATCGTCTACGTCGAGCCCTTCGAGGCCAACGCTCAACATCTCGTGCACGTAGTCGGCGCTCACTTCGTACCGCTTGAGGGTGACCAGCTGGTCGACCGAGAAATGTCGCCCGGCGACTCCCGCAAGAGCCCGAATGTAGTCCGCCCCGACCGCGTATCGCTGCAGGCGGACGATGTCCGAGACGGGCAACGAGTCGTAGCCGGAGTCTGCCAGTGCCCGGATTCGATCGAGGTCGACCTCATAGCGCTGCAACGTCACGAGATCGTCGACACTCGGTTCGGCGTAGCCAAGCTGCTGCAAACCTCGGACGTAATCGAGGCTCACGTTGTAGCGACTGAGTCGAACGAGATCGTCCGTGGTCGCCGCCTGACCGAGCTCACGAAGCTCGGTCGCGAGCAGCGGCGTGACCTCGTAGCGCTTGAGGCGAACAAGGTCGTCGGTCGTCAGCTCCACGGAGCCACCTTCCGTCATGGCCACGATGTAGTCATCCGACACTTCGTACCGACTCAGCGTGACCAGGTCGTCCACGTTCTTTAGCGCGAGTCCGGCAGCGGAAAGCCTCGCCACGGCGTCTTCGTCAACTTCGTAGCGATGCAGGCGCACGAGGTCATCGACCGACAGTTCGTAGCCGGCATCGCGGTATGTGCCGGCATAGCCCGCCTCCACCTCATAGCGCCGCAACCGCACGAAGTCGTCGACATCGAGGGCGGCATAGCCCTCATCGCGAAAGTCAGCGATGTAGTCGCCCGTAACCTCGTAGCGCGCCAGTCGCACCACACCCTCGATGTCGAGGGACTCCAGGCCGGAATCCGCCAGGCTTTGGACATAAGCCCCGTCCGCGTCCGCCCAGACCAGGCGCATCGCTTGCATCACACTGAGGCGTCGCACACCCACCGCGCGGAGGGCGCCAGGCAGGTCGGCGTCGAATCCGTGGCGGGTCCAGCCCGCGAACTCATCGATCGTGACGTCGCGGTTCATGCTCCCGTTGAGGCCGGCAACGAAGTCGCGATCGAGCCCCTTATCGACAAACTCATCGATGGCCCCGGGCGACATCGTGATGACGTCGTCGTCCACGCCCCACCAGATGGTTCCATTGCGCCGGTAGCTGACGCGTTCCGACTCCTGCGTCGGCTCAGACGTGAAGGTCATCGCCGCAGAAAGGGTGGCCGTAGAGGACGCAACCGGAAAAACCGGCGACGTCGCGGTGGCCGGTGACGCCTGCTCGGTTTGCGTCGTGGACGCCGTCTCGGTGAGCGCGATCGGCTCCGGGAACTCCTGCGGGGTCGTCCCGAATGTCGTCGCGGCCGGGACAATCAATGTCGCGGCAGCGGCAAGCATGATCAGGCCGGAAGTGGAGAGTCGCGGAGTGGGCTTGAGTTTGGGATTCATGAGACGTCGGATCCTCCGACCAAGGGGATGGGAGAAGCTACCGTGCGCCACAGCTGGCAACGCCGGGCGAGGACGCCCGACCGCCGTGGCCGCATCGAGAAGTGATTGGCAGTAGTTCTGTGCGCCGCCCACCTCGATCACCGCCGCATCGTCGCAGCAGTCCTCGCGTAGACGCAGCATGTCGCGGCGCAACACCATGTAGACCGGGTGCGGCCACCACACGAGGCCACCGAAGAAGACGATCCAATCGATCAGCAAGTCGCCGCGACGGTGGTGGGCTACCTCGTGGGCAATAACTGCTCGGAGTTCCGCTCCGGTGGCGGTGTCGAGAAGGCGCTTCGGCATCACGATAGTGCGGCGGAACACACCAACCGCTGCCGGTCCAACACCACGGCCCGAAGCAACAACGCGAATCCGGCGTCGTATGCCCTGACGTCGCGCAATGGTTCGTGTCAGATCGACAACGTGCCGGTCGGTGACCGGCTCGGATTCTGCAATCAACCGGCGCATGGCGAGGCAGTGCCCCGCCCGCCGCAGCAGAAGCAGCAGGCTGCCGGTCAGATGAACCAGCAGCATCGCCACCAGCAGCGCTCCGAGGCTGACGTTGTCGACAAGCCCTGCTAGGGCTGAGCCCAGAGACCATGTCGTGGACACGGTATTCGCGACCGCATCCGCATCCCCGGCTGGCCGTTCTGATCGGAGTGGCAAGCTAGCCGGTTCGACGAGGCTCGATTCCGGCGTCTCGGCGGCTGCAGCACTGGCGAACAATGCCGGTGCCGCCGCGTCGACGGGGTCTTTTGGCACTGTCCCTTCATCTGCCGTGTCGAGCGCCGCGGTCTCGGGCGCAAGAGTCAGAGGCGATGTCGCCCGTTCAATTGGCGGCGCCAAGACCCCCACGTTCACTGCCCATGGCGCCGGCAGCGGCGGCACCACGAACTTGGCGAGCGCGAGGACGATCAGGCCGTAGCGCAAGCTACTCGCCCCACCGCGACCGGTGCGCACGACCAGCCACAACACGATGCCGACCACCGCTGCCTCGAGGGCCAGGGTCGCGAGCGACGTGTATGCCGCTAGCGCAAAGTCCGCGATGCGCTCCACGCCGGTCATCGGCCGTCATCCTCGTCACGCAGACTGTCGAGCAACTCCTGCAACTCGGACAGCTGAGCAGCATCTGGTGGCGATGTCTCGAACAACGAAGCCATCATCGCCACCGGGTCATCCCCAAAGATCCGCTCACGCAGACGCTGGAGAACACCGGAGTACGTCGCGCGGGCCTTGTCCGTAGGACTGAAGATGAACGCTTTGCCGGAGTCGCCCTTGCGATGGGCAACGAGGCCGCGCGTCTCGAGACGCTTGAGCAGCGTCATGATCGAGCCGTGCGCCATGGGACGCGATGCGCTCATCGATTCGCGCAGTTGGCGCGCGGTGGAGCCGCCGAGTCGATCGAGGCTCGCGAGCACTTCGAGCTCTGCCTCGGGAATTCTTGAATCGCTCAAATGAACAGCTTCGAGGGGATCGATGTCTGTGTGTCGAGCACCATATATCGACAATTGTCTATTTATCAAGTCGACAACTGTCTATTTTCTCGACGCTCTCTAGAACAACACCTTCTGAGTGTTGTCGGCACCCGGCGCGAGCACGCCCTCAAAGCGCAGCAGCCACTGTTTGGTGGGCATGCCACCCCCGAAGCCCGTGAGCGAACCGTCCGCGCCGACGACCCTGTGGCAGGGCACGATCAGCGGGATGTGATTGGTTGCGTTCGCCCGCCCCACCGCGCGCGCGGCCCCCGGGGAACCGAGGGTTTCAGCCATCTCACCGTAGGTCCGAGACTCGCCGAACGGGATCTCCATCAACTCGTTCCAAACGCGTTTCTGAAAATCCGTGCCCTGCATCGCGAGCGGCAGGTCGAAGTCACGCCGGGTTCCCGCAAAGTACTCGTCGATCTGCACCGTTGCGAAGCGCAGCGACCCGGCATCTTCGGTCCACCCTTCCCGGGGCTCCCGTATCTGATGACCGGTCGAGAAGCTGACCTCGTGCAGCGCATCATGATCGCCTGCAACGAACAGCGGTCCGATCGGAGTGTCCACGTAGGTGAAATGCATGGACCCGATTGTCGCATGCCGATCCCACCCCATCGTCCGGCCTGCGACTTGCAATTCATCAATGATGACTTGTACTGTCAAGAACAGAAGTCATCAATGATGAGTCGGAGCGACAATCGCGATTCACGAGCGGGGAGCCTCGGCGATGGGACGTAAGGTATTGGGTGAACTCGAACACCTCCTCCTGGTGGCCATCTTGCGCCGTGGAGATGACGCATACGGCGCCGCGATCATCGGAGAGATCGAACGACGGACCGGCCAGGAATTGTCGCGCGCCGGCGCCTACATCGCCCTGCAGCGGCTCGAGCGAAAAGAGCTGATCAGCGCACGCGATGGCGAGCAGACCGCCGATCGTGGCGGCCGCCCGCGCCGCTACTTCGAGCTGACCTCGGCCGGGCGCGCCAAACTAGACGCATCTGCGGCGTCCCTGTTCGCGATGTGGGAAGGACTCTCACGGGACGCCATTGAGGCCGACTCCCAATGAGCCCACACAGCAGGTCCCCCCGCCTCGCGCGGCGGCTGATCGAGATCTTGACGCCGAGAGCCCAACGGACCGGACTCGTTGGCGACCTGGAGGAAGCGCACAGCCAGATCGTTCAGAGCGCCGGAGCGGCGGCGGCGCGCCGCTGGTACTGGCGACAGACGTTGAGCACTCTCCTGCGGATGCCTGCTGAGCAATGGGCCGCAAGGCCGGCACGAGCGGTGATGAGGATCGCCCGAGCCTCTGGCAGTGATATCCGTTTTGCGGCGCGGGGATTGACCAAGCAGCCCGGATTCGCGCTACCGGCACTGTGTATTTTCACGGTCGGCGTGGCCGCCAACGCAGTAGTTTTCAGCTTCGTCGACGCCGTTCTTCTGCGGTCGCTCCCCTATCCCAATGCCGAAGATGTCGTGATGTTGTGGCCACGGGTGACGGAAGCGAATCGCGGCGAGCTCATGAGCACGCCCACCTACCGACATGCGATGGCGTGGGCCGAACGATCACAAGAGTTCCCCTCGCTCGCGGCCTACGAGTCGGCGGTCACTACGCTCCGGACGCCCGCGCGCACGGCTCCCATTAACGGTCTCAACATCTCAGCAAGCTGGAACGATGTGCTCGGCGTCGAGCCGATCCGCGGCCGGAGCTTCACCACCGCCGACGACACGCCCGGCGCCCCGCCGGTGGCGATCATCAGTTTCGATCTCTGGCACAACGAACTGAACGCGGACCCGGCGATCATCGGCAGGGCCATCGATCTGGACGGCACCTCGACAGCTGTGGTCGGCGTCATGCCGGAAGACTTCTGGTTCTTCGACCCCTACATGTTCTTTCGATCCTCGGGAGATCGAAGTACTGCGGATGTCCACCTTTGGCTGCCGTTGCATAGACGCTCGTGGGAAGGGTGGATCGCGGACTATCCGTCGCTCCGCGTGTTAGCGCGACGAGCTCCGGGCCTCTCGACGGCCGCGGCCCGCGATGCGGCGGAAGCTGTTGCCCGTGGCCTGGGCCCCATCGGGGATACCGAGACAATCGGTGTTGAGGTCAAGAGCCTCGCTGATGAACTCCGAGAGCCAGTTCGCGCGCAGTTGACCGCTCTGTTTGCGGCCGGGCTCCTGGTGCTTGCGATCGTGGCCGCCAACCTCGGCAGCTTGTCCCTCACACGCGCCGACGGCCGACGGGTAGAAATGGCTGTCCGTGCCGCCCTGGGAGCCGGGCGCGCTCGGCTTCTGCGACTAGCGCTCGCCGAGAACCTCTTGATCGCTCTAGCCGGTAGCTTCGGTGGCCTGTTGTTGGCGGCCGTGGTGCTCGACACAGTCGTTCGCATCGCACCGCGCGCCCTTCCGCTGGCCCACTCGATTCACCTCGATGCCCGGGTCGCAGCTTTCGGTGTCCTTGTTGCCGCCCTCGGGGCTCTGGCGGGCGGCCTTGTTCCTGCTTTCCGAACAGTGGCGGATTCGATCCCGACCCAGCTGACTCGAGCCGGTCGAACTGAAGACGTCGGCGGCAATCGTACGCGTTCGATCCTGGTAGCGGCCGAGGTAGCCATATCAGTGACGCTGCTCATCGCCGCCACCCTGATGCTCCGGACCTTCGTCGACCTGCACAGTCAGGAGCCAGGCTTCGACGCCGAGTCCGTGCTGACTTTCCAGTCCTCGCTCACGACCGTGCCCGGTGAACCGCCCAACCTGGACTTCTACCCGGAACTCCTTCGCACCATCCAGACCATTCCGGGGGTGGTCGCCGCCGGTGGCACAACGCATCTGCCCTTCTCAGAGTGGGGCGCCGGGGCACCCGAGATCATCATCGGCGATGCTGAGCCGGATCCCGATACTCGCGGTGAGCGCATGCAAGTGCACTGGATTCTGCCGGGCTATGTCGCGGCCGCCGGGATCGATGTATTGCAGGGCGAAACGCTGAAGTGGAGCGACGAGCCCACTACCAACGCGATCGTCAACGCGGCCTTCGTCGAACAGCACCTCGATGGACAGCCTGCGCTGGGAACCAGCGTCGGCACGGTTTCGCGTAGCGAGGGAATCTCGGTGACGCGATTCCGGATCGTAGGCGTGATCGGCAACTACGCTCAGAGTTCCCTTGGCGAGAAACCGCAGCCGCGGATCTTCGTCGACGGCCGCGACAAGGTCTGGATGCACTTCATCGTACGAGCTCAGGGCGAGCCGGCCGCGCTCACGGCGACCATCCGCGGAATCGCCCGAGATCTCGATCCAGCCCAGCCTCTCGGGAAATTCGCTCGCTGGCAGTACCTCGTGGAAGAATCCCTGTCGAGCGAGCGCTTCTATTCGAGCCTCCTCGGGGCCTTCGGCCTGATCGCGCTGCTTCTGGCCGCCGCCGGGGTGTACGGCACGGTGTCGTATACCGTGAGCGCCCGACTGCCGGAGTTCGGCATTCGCAAGGCACTCGGGGCTGACGACCGCACGATCGCCAGGCTCGTCGTGAGCAGCGGGCTCGCGCCCGTTCTCGCCGGAGCCCTCGTGGGGCTCCTGGGTGCGACGGCCGCCACACGCTCGATGGGTGCGCTCCTGCACGGAACGTCACCAACGGATCCGTCGAGTTACGCGTTGGCCGTCGGCGTGTTCCTGGGCGTCGCCGTGCTGGCGGTTCTACCACCAGCCCGCCGCGCATCACGCTTGGACCCGATCGAGGTACTCCGCACCGACTGAAACGCAGGCTGGCGCGCGCTCAGTCGAGCTTGGCGCCGCAGTACTTGCAGTGCACCGCATCAGCGGCGTGACCTTCGGCGCTGCACTCACGACAAGCGTCGGTCCGCGTGGAATTGCGCAGCGCACTGCTCACTTCGACGGTGACGATCCCGGTGGGGACCGCGATGATGCCGTAGCCCATGATCATCATCGCCGAGGCCAGAAACTTGCCGAGGAATGTCTGCGGGGCGATGTCGCCGTAGCCCACCGTGGTCATCGTCACGATGGCCCAGTACACCGACTCCGGGATGCTCGTGAAACCATTGGCCGGACCCTCGATCAGGTACATCAGCGCACCGGCGATCAGAGTTATCGTGAGCATGACGCCGACGAAGACTGTGATCTTTCGTGAGCTGGCACGCAGGGCGGCGTTCAAGGCCCGCTCTTCACCGACGAAATGGCCGAGCTTGAGCACACGGAAGATCCGCAGCAAGCGGAATGCCCGGATCACGAGCAGCGATTGCGAATCGACGAGGAACAGGCTCAGGTACATCGGCAGGATGGAGAGCAAGTCGACAAGGCCGAAGAAGCTGCGCGCGTAGCGGAGCGGTTTGCCCACGCACGCGAGGCGCATCACGTATTCGATCGTGAACAGAATCGTGACGGCCCAATCGATCGCATAGAGCTGCGAGCCCCACTCAGCACGTATGCTCGCCACGCTCTCGAGCGAGACGTTGAGCACGCTCAACACGATCAGGATCAGCAGCGCGACGTCGAACGCCTTACCGCCCGGCGTCTCGGCCTCGAAGATGATCTCGTGCAGCTGGGCGCGCCAGTCTGCGCTCGGCGGCGTATTGTCCTGCATGAGCGAAGCCTAACTCAGTTCAATCGCGTTACCGACTCCGCCGGCGAAGCCGTGCGCAAGATCCGGGGCTGCTGATGAAGAAGATTTCGAGCGATATCGCCTTCACTCCGCCGATCAAAGCCATCCAGACCGAGAAGGGATCCCGCGAGCATTACGCGCGGATGGAAGAGGCTGGGGGGTGGCACACGCGAATTACCCCGGAACTCGAGGAGTTCGTGGCTGGCCTCGACATGTTCTACATGGGCACCGCGAATACGGACGGGCAGCCGTACATCCAATACCGCGGCGGCCCTACTGGGTTTCTCCGAGTGCTCGACGACGCCACTCTCGGGTTTGCCGATTTCGGCGGCAATCGCCAGTACATCTCCATCGGCAACCTGTCCGAGAATCCAAAGGCGTTTCTGTTCTTGATGGACTACGCGAATCGTCGACGAATCAAAGTGTGGGGCACGGCGCGAGTCGTTGAAGACGACCCGGAGCTACTCGCGAAGCTGGCCGATCCGTCGTACAGAGCACGCGTCGAGCGAGCCATTTGCTTCTCGGTGGAGGCCTGGGACGTAAACTGCAAGCAACACATTCACCAACGCGTTCGTGTCGACGAGGCCGACTAGGAAGCACCTCTTTGCCCAGCCGCAGAGACTTCATCACAGCCGGAGTGGCGGCAGCGGTTCTCGGGTTCCGCCCTGCTCCCGGCGGGAGCTCAACCATGTACGGATTGATCGGCCGCATCGAGGCGACCCCGGGTCAACGTGACGCTCTGGCAGAGATCCTCATCGACGGAGTGTCGGGAATGCCGGGGTGTCTTAGCTACGTTGTCTCCGTCGACAACGAGCGGTCCGACGCACTCTGGGTCACGGAGGTCTGGGAGAGTTCCGAGCTGCACGCCGCCTCGCTCACGCTCCCGTCGGTGCAAGAGGCCATCTCCAAGGGCCGGCCGCTCATTGCAGGCTTCACCGAACGTCACGTCACCACCCCCGTTGGCGGGCACGGGCTCGCGTAGGACTAGCTGATGCGCATCGCAGCGCTCTACGACATCCATGGAAACCTGCCGGCCCTCGAGGCCGTCCTGGACGAGGTAGCCGAACTTGGTGTGGACCGGCTGGTTGTGGGCGGCGACGTGGTTCCGGGCGCGTTTGCCGTGGAATGCCTGGAGCGACTGCTCAGCAGCCCTGTCCCCGTCGAGTTCATCTACGGGAATGGCGAAACCGGAACTCTCGCCTACCTGGCAGGCGAGACGCTCGACGCTATACCTGCTGCCGCACACGACGCGGTCGCGTGGGTGGGCGACAGACTGCCGCCCGAACACGCCGAGCGATACGCCGCCTGGCCCTTGACGCTCGACATTGACGTAGCGGGTCTTGGAAGGGTCATTTTCTGCCACGCCACGCCGCGCAACGAAGTGGAAGTGTTCACCGCGCACACACCCGAGGAACGCGTGGCCCCCGTGCTCTCCGGCGTGTCCGCCGACGTCGTCGTTTGCGGACACACGCACATGCAGTTCGACCGGACCGTCGCGAAAACGCGCTTGATCAATGCCGGCAGCGTCGGCATGCCCTTCGGCGAATGTGGAGCGTTCTGGCTTCTAGTCGACGGAGCGAGCGAAGCGCTCGAATTGCGACGCACGCCCTACGACTACGCTGCTGCCGAACAGGCGATCCAGGAAACCGGATTCCCGGCGCCGGAATTGTTCGCTCTCGTGACCCCGCCACCCGAGGAAACAATCCTCGAGCGCTTCGCCGCCGTCGCCATCTGACGCGACTCGGCCGCCAACTGACTTGCGCTCATATGGGTCTTATCTCTATATTTTCTCAAAGCAAATATGCTTAAAGCAAATACGGAGAACGCTCACGCGATGCTCGATGTTGATGATCACCTGCCGCTGACCACCGTTGCGTTCGAGATCCTGCTTGCCGTGGGCGAGCGCGAGACGACGGGCTACGAGGTGATGCTGGCGATCGAAGCCCGCACGGCTGGACGGCTGAATCCGAATCCCGGCACGCTGTACCGCGCCATCGATCGGCTTGTGGGCGATGGACTTATCGAAGTCACGCCGACCGCGGGCGGTGGCACCAAGCCGCGGCGGCGCCTTTCGATCTCTGAACTGGGCCGTGCCGTCCTGGCTGCAGAATCGGACAGGCTGGCGGCCCAGATCGACGCTGCGCGCTCGCTCGGTGCCTCCGGGAGCACCCGGTGAAGTCCGCGCTAGCCGTCTACCGACTCGCCTTGGTCGCCTACCCGCGGCGCTTCCGCCAGATGTGGAGCGACGACATGGTCGAGGCAATGGCGCATCGACTCCAGCAGGCCAGCCACCGGCGCGGCACCTTCGGCGTTGTCGCGAGCCTCACGCGCGCTCTGTTCGACACGCTTTCAACGGCTCTGATGACTCGCTTCTCCCGAATCAACAGTCCGCGCAAATCCCCGCAGCTGCCTCGGCAGCAGGACCGTGTCCCGATGTTGCACCGCCTCGCCTGGAACTTACGACAAGCGTTCCGCTCGCTGGCGCATGAGCCCGCTGTAGCCGCGCTCATCATCGGCACGCTCGCACTCGGTTCCGGCGGCACAATCGCGTTCTTCGGTATCGCGGACGCAGCCCTGGTTCGTCCGCTCCCCTACCCGGAACCAGAGCGGCTGGTCACGCTCAGTCAGTTCAGCGAGCGGTTCGGTCGCTACGGCTGGGCTGCCCCGTTCGTGCCCGAGATCCGCGAACAGGCGCGTAGCTACGACGAGCTCGTCGGCTACTCACCCGCATGGACATTGACGATGACCGACCCCGGGGAGCCCCGGGCCATTCCGGCGGCATTCGTCACCAGCGGATTGCTGGAACTGTTTGGTGCCCAGCTGATCACCGGTCGCGCCTTCTCGAGCGACGAATACCTCGAGGGTGGTCCGGCGGTGGCCGTCGTCAGCGCCAGCTTCTGGTCGCGACACTTCGGTGAGGCGGAGACGCTGGGTGGGCAAACCCTACTGCTGGACGGCACGAGCTACGAGATCATCGGTGTTGTAGACGACCTCCGCATGCCCTTCACCACGTCGGCCGTCTCCGCCGGCGCAGAGTCCGTTGGCGTGTGGATTCCCGTGAGTCAGAACTCTTTCCTCGGGTCGCGCGGCAGGCCGATCATGCGAGTGGTGGGACGGCTAGCCGACGGAGTCACCGTCTCGGCCGCCGAGAACGAACTCGCCGCTATCTCGGCCAGGCTCGCCGAGGAGCACCCGGACGCGGGGCTCGCGGCTGACAACGCCGTGGCATCGCTGGCCGATCGTGTCTCGGCGGCATCGCTACCAATACTGAGCCTGCTACTCGGCGCTTCCGCTCTCCTGCTTTGCATCGCGTGCGCGAACGTGGCGAATCTTCTCCTCGCCAGAGCAAGTGCCCGGGCGGCAGAGATGTCCATTCGTGCCTCTCTCGGCGCGACGCGCCTGCGCCTCGTCGAGCAGCTACTTACGGAGAGCATGGTCCTGGCTGGGCTCGGGTGCGGCCTCGGCCTGGCCATTTCCGTCTGGCTTCTGCGCGCCGTCCCCGCGCTTGGATTCCTCAACCTGCCCGAGAGCGCCGTCGTGCAGTTCGATATTCGCGTCGTCGGATTCGCGGTCATGCTGTCGATGGGCACGGCGCTCGTTTTCGGCCTCGTGCCCGCGCTGCAGCTCGCGGGCCGCGGCAATACGATCGCGCCGAGTAGCGGTACTCGAGCGACCGACGCTCGGGCAACCCGATTGCGGGGCAGCCTGGTGATGGCCGAGGTCGCGCTCGCCGTGATACTCCTCGTCGGGGCGGGCCTCCTCACCCGAAGCTTCGCGCGACTGAGCAGCGTCGACCCCGGCTTCACCGCGGCAGACGTTGTTGCCGCTCCTCTCACATTGGGCAACGAACGCTGGCCGACGTCGGACGATCGCCGATCGTTCCATCAACAGTTGCAACTCAACCTGACGGAAATCCCTGGCATTCGGTCTGTCGCGAGCGTCAACCGCGTGCCGCTAGGCGGCGGAAATGTGTTCGTCGTCGTGGAGTTCGAGAGCGGGACAAAGACAGGCGACGAGATCGCCACACTGGATCGCCGGGTCGTAACGCCAAACTACTTTTCAACTCTTGGCATACCGATCGGGTCAGGCCGGGACTTCGACGTCGACGACTCGAGCGCCGCGGGCGAACCCGTGGCGATCCTCAACGAGGCCGCCGTCGCGATGCTCGCGCAGTCGGACCCAATCGGGCAGCGCGCACGCCTGCAATTCAACAACGGGTTCGGAGACTGGATGCGGGTCGTCGGGGTCGCGGGCGATATCCACCACCACGGCCTCGACGAAGCCGCGCGGCCAGAGATCTACGTCCCCTTCGACCAGTCTCCGGTGCGCGGAATGACGATTCTGATGCGCACGGATCGTTCTCCCGAGTCCACCAGCGATGCATTCAAGGCCGCCGTGTGGCAGCTCGACGATGAACTGGCGCTCGACGGCATCGCACCGCTCGAGCAACTGGTGCACAACTCCGTATCCGATCCCCGCGTGCGAATGATGGTGATGCAATCGTTCGCCGCGCTGGCGCTTTTGCTTGCGGGAATCGGCGTCGGCGGCGTGGTGTCGTACACCGTGGCTCGACGTTCGCGGGAATACGGCGTGCGCATGGCCCTCGGCGCTGAGCCATCCGAAGTGCTTCGCTTGGCGCTGCGTAACGGCCTTGTCCCTAGCGCGATCGGCGCCCTGCTTGGCGTCGGCCTGGCACTAGGACTGTCGCGCTGGGTCGAGAGTCTGCTCTTCGCCACCTCGCCGACGGACCCGATCACCTACGTCGCGGTGACCGCCACACTATTGGGGCTGGTCGCGCTCGCCAGCTGGATCCCCGCCCGGCGGGCTACCCGGGTGGATCCCGTCTCGATACTGCGAGACGAGTAGACCCGGGCACCCAGCGGAGACGGTCGCCCACTAGCTAAAGAGTCCTTCGAAGTGACTGATGCACGCGCCCCAACCCTCTTCATGGGCGGCCGTCGCTTCGGCGGCCGGGAATCCATCCTGGACGATGATCACTTCGGTGCCACCGTCGACCTCATTGAACTCGACGGTCACCGTGGTGTCCCCCATCTGGTTGTCTTCTTCCCGCCAATCCCACGTGTAGACGAGCCGGCTCGGCGCGTCGATTTCACGATAGGTGCCGAACGCGGTGTGGGTGTCGCCGTCAACCTTCATCACGATCTCGTAGGCACCGCCTACTTCGAAGTCGGCGCTGACGTCGTGGACCCCGCCGGGCTGCGGGCAGCACCACTTCTTCATGTGCTCCGGCTGAGTCCACGCGTCCCAAACGCGTTGGCGGTCGGCTTTGATGGTGCGGGCAATCCGCAGAGTTGTATCGGTGGCGACGGTCATGATGAATCTCCTTCGGTGGGGTGGGCAGTGCTATCTGACTTCTCGAGGTAGTCGACCAGCTGATCGAATTGCTGGTTCCAGAACTCGCGGTGCCGTTCGATCCAGTCGCTCGCCTCCAGCATCGACTCGGGCGAGAACGAACAGCGCTGCACGCGACCGTCCTTTTCACGCCGCACCAGCTTGGCGCCGGTAAGCACTTTCAAGTGCTTCGAGATCGCCATCAGCGACACGTCAAACGGCTCTGCCAACTCTGTGACCGACGCCGTGCCGGTCTGTGCGAGTCGACTCAGAATCGACCGACGAATCGGGTGCGCGAGGGCGGCGAAGGTCCGATCGAGGGCGGCCTCGGACCCGTTGTTTGGGCGCTCAAATACTAAACTCATCGGTTTAGCATATGAATCCTAACCATTGACGTCAAGCTCTCGGCGCGCCTCGTGATTTCGATCGAACATCATTACGTGACATGTCAACTTGTGACATATCAATTCATGACGTACAGTGCCGAGACCGATCACCAAGCCGACGCGGAGCGCGTAGCCATGACACCTCGACCCCAGGCTGACGGCCTTGGCCCCACACCCAGTTCACTGACTCTGGTAACTGTGCAGATTCTGGTGAGCCTCGGTCGCGGGCCCATGCACGGGTATGGCATCAAGCTGGACATCGAAGAACGCACCGACGGTGCCATGACTCTCGGCTCCGGAACGCTCTACCAGGCGATGCAGCGTCTCGAGAAGCAGGGGCTCGTTCAGTCTTCGGTCGCCCAGGAGCCAGGCGGACGTCGCGGGCGCGTGTACGAACTCGAGCCGCTCGGCCGCGATGTACTCGAACGCGAGCTCGAGCTGATGCAGCGCACCGTCGCGTTCGCCGCGGCTGGCTCGGAGTCGCCGGCATGAGCGTCTCCGCACCCTCTCCGTTGCGTGGCCGACTCGGTCTGGAGCTTCGATTCTTCCGGCTCTTGATTCGGATCTATGGCGCTGGGTTCCGCGACCGGTATGAGGAAGAACTCGTTTCGTTCTTCTGCCGCGACCGCGTGCGCGATCGCTATGCCGGCGTCGTGGGGACGCTCAGCTTCTGGCGTTTGACCCTGCGCGATCTCGCGGCCACGGCTGCTCGCGAGCGGGCGATCGCCGGGCGCGAGAAATGGCGGGCCGAAACCGTCTTCCAGGACATCGGGTTCGCCCTCCGCCAGATCAAGGCGGATCCCGGCTTCTCGATCACGGCGATCTTCATCCTGGCTGTCGCGATCGGCGCCAGCACGGCGGTGTTCAGCGCCGTGAACGGGGTGGTCCTTCGCCCGCTGCCCTACCCCGAACCCGACAGCCTCTATCGCGTCTTCACGCGCTTCTTGCCCGAGTCGGGCTATGACTTCGAACAGTTCACACCCTCGCCGCGGGAGATCGTTGCGTACAGCGACGCCACCGAAGCGCTCGTGGACGTCGGCCTGTTCGACGGTTTCTCTCTCACGTTCACCGCCGAAGGTCTGGATCCTACGAGGCTGTCGGCGGTCGGGCTGGACGACCGCATGATGAACGTCCTCGGCGTACATGCGGAAATCGGCCGCCGCTTCGGCGCCGAGGACATGCTGGGCAAAGCGACCTTCACCACGGTGCTCGCGCCGGTGGCGCTGCTCAGCCATCGTCTATGGGTCGACCAATACGGTTCTGACCCCGCGATCGTCGGCCAGACAATGACTCTCGATGGGAGCATCACCGAGATCATCGGTGTGATGCCCGCCGGGTTCAGCTTCCCGTCGCCGGACACCGATATCTACGTTCCGTATCCCGTGGATCGCGTCGACCCGGGCGACTGGGGATGGCACGGCATCAGCGCCATCGGTCGCCTCGCCGACGGCGTGACGATAGAACAAGCCAGGGAAGAGCTCGCTGCACTCAATGCCCGCTGGCGCGAGGAATTCGGACACCCGCAGGAGGGCCACTTCCTTTACCTGGAAGAGCTGCACGGCTCCCTGATCGGAGACGCGCGCGAAGCTCTATGGATGTTGATGGCCGCCGTGCTCCTGGTGCTCACCATCGGAGCCGTGAACGTGGCCAGTCTCTTGCTGGCGCGCGGAGAAACCAGGGCCAGCGAGATCCGCTTGCGAATGGCGCTCGGTGCCGGCCGGGCGCGATTGATCCGCCAGATGCTCACCGAAAGCACGGTGCTGGCCGTCTCAGCAACTGTGCTCGGAGTGGGTTTGGCGGGACTCGGCCTCGACGCCGTGCTTGCTGTGAATCCGCGTGCACTCCCGCGGATGGACGGCATCGCGATCGATACCACCGTCCTCGGATTCTCTCTGCTCGCCTGCGCGGGCACGGCCCTGGTCTTCGGCCTGGCGCCCGCCGTACAGGCGAGTCGCGCCTCGATGTCCGAACGGACCTCCGCAGACGGTGCGGCGCGCAAGCGGTTGCGTAGCCTGCTCGTGTCCACTGAGGTGGCGATCAGCGTCGTTGTTGTGCTCAGCGCAGGGCTCGTCGTGCGCAGCTTCACGCACCTGTCGCAGCTCGACGCGGGTTTCAACTCGGAGGGCCGAATCACCTTTGGCATGTACCTCCCCGAGCCGACGTATCCGACGAACGAGGAAGTGCGCATCGGGGTCACGCGACTGGTTGACGAATTGCGCGCCACGCCGGGGGTAACAGGTGTGGCGTTTACCTCAGCTCTCCCCATCAGTGGCCCCACGGCCTATCCGGACTTCTACGTCCAAGGTCGACCTGAGCCGGCTCCGGGCGAACGGCGGAGCAGCGCGCAAACCATCGTTGCGACTCCGGGCTACATGAACACCATGGGTATCGACGTGCTCGCAGGTCGAGCGTTCGAGGCCACCGACACGGTCAACGCGCCACCCGTGGCGATCTTCAACCAGACTGCTGTGGACACGTACTGGCCCGGGGAAAATCCGGTCGGAGATTTCGTCCAGATCGCTGCCGCAGACGCCCCGTGGATCGAGGTTGTCGGCGTGATCGAGGACGTCCGGACCGAGGGCCTTGATCGCGAGATCCAGCCGCAGCTCTATCTGCCGTTCGAGCAAGAACAGGGGTTCTGGCAGGCCACGAGCCGGATCGGGTCGTTCGTGATCCGGACTCCCGGCGATCCCACTCAATTGGTCCCCGGCGCGCGCGCCGCCGTCGCCGCCATCGACCCGAATTTGCCGCTCGAGAACATCCGTACCGCTGAGGACCTCGTGGCTCGGTCACTTGCCGGCCCACGCCTCATCACAGGGTTACTTGGCGGCTTCGCCGGAATCGCGCTGCTGCTCGCGCTGGTCGGCGTGTACGGCATTGTGTCGCACTCCGTAGCCCGACGAACCCGCGAGATCGGCATCCGCCAGGCCCTGGGTGCTGGACGCACCCGCGTGCTCTGGATGATGGTGCGCGAAGGAGCCGCTCCGGCCTTTGTCGGCCTCGGTATCGGGCTCGCGGCCGCCTTCGTGGTCACGGAAGCGCTCACGGATCTGCTCTACCAGGTCAGCCCGCGCGATCCCGCGACGTTCGTTGCCTTGCCCATCGCACTCGCCGGCGTCGCCGTATTCGCGTCGTGGATCCCATCGCGCCGCGCCACCCGCGTGACCCCCGTCGAAGCCCTACGCTCCGAATAGCCGGACTGTCAGGTGGTGGGGCCTAGTCGGCCACCAACAACGCCGCTGGGTTGATACGGGCTGCTCGCAAGAGCGGCGCGAGACTCGCACCGACGGCGACTGCGCAGATCAGAACCAGGGCGACCCCGATCGTGAGCGGATCGGCCGCAGTCGTCTCATACAGCAGGCTCTCGAAGGTGCTCCACGCCGCCAGGGCCAAGCCGAGGCCGACCCCGAGACCAACCGCTACGACCCGGGCAATCCGAACCGTCATCGTGCGCACGACACGGTCCGGCGCCGCCCCCACCGCCAGTCGGATGGCGATTTCACGTCGTTGCCGAAGCACCACAAGGCTCATCACCGAGTAGACACCCGCCGCCGCGAGCACCAGCGACAGCGCGGCAAGGACACCCAGCATCGAACTCAAGGCGCGGCGCTCCCCGAGGGAGTCGTCCACGGCCTGGTCGAACGTCTGGGCTCCGAGGATCGGGACGGCCGTGTCCACTTGCCACACAGCCTGTTTGATCTCCGCGAGCGCAATGATCGGGTCCCGAGAGAGTCGCACGGCCAGGTGCATCCCCACTTGCGGCGAGGCTGCGAACGGAATGTAGAGAGCGGGTTCCGGCTCTGCCTCCAGTTGGTGTTGGCGCACGTCAGATACCACCCCGAGAACCTGCAATTCAGGTCCATCCGCCTCGTACAGGCGGATGGTTGATCCGACCGCTGCGCCGGTATCGTCCCAATGTTTGCGGGCGAGGGCGGCGTTGATCACCGCAACACCTCGGCCGTCAGTCGAATCAAACGATCGCCCGGCCACAAGAGACTCGCCGACGGCATCGTGGTACCCGGTCGAGACGATACGAAAGCCGACGAACGTAGCACCGCCATCGGCCGGTGGCTCCATCCCATCGACGTGGTAAGGGAGCGACCAGTTCTCCAGGGTCATTGGTCGGATCTGACTTGCACCGGCCGCGACGACACCCGGCAGGGCGTCGATCCGGCTGAGTACATCGTCGTAGTAGGCGACACGGGACTCGGGCTCGTCGTAGCGGCTCTCGAGCGGGCTCAGCTGCATCAGCACCACCGCGCTCGAGTCGAAGCCGGGATCGATCGCAGCGACGCGCTCGGCGCTCCTCACGGCCAGCCCCGCTCCGATCAAGACCACCAGTGCCGTCGCGACCTGCGAGCCGATCAACAGATCGCGCGAGCGCGACGAGCCGCCACGCGCTCGACGTAGGACCCGACGGGCCGGCAGCACTCCACAAACAAGACCGACCGCAAGGGCAAGGATCAGCGCGAACGCCAGCGTCGCCGCCCGGAGTTCGGGAGCGTCACCAGGGACATCGAGCTGAGCGCCGAGCCAGGGCGCGATGTAGATCACCCCCGGCAACGCGATGGCGAAGCCAGTGAGCGACAGCAACGTGCTCTCCAGCAGCAACTGTCGGTGAACCCCGGTTCGCGACGCCCCCACCGCCTGTCGCACCTCGAATTCAGAACGGCGACGGCCCCAGCGGGCGTAGAGCAAATTCACGACGTTGACGCACGACAACAGGAGCACGCCCGCCGCCGCGGTCCAAAGCAGGGAAAGGAGTCGTCCAGCCGACCCTGAGACAGCATCAGCGAGCGTCACGACACGAGCACCATCCACCGAATACCGCACGAGGTCATCTGTGACGAGGCCCTGCGCCGCGATCTTCAGTTCCGCCGTCGAGGCATCGACATCCCATCCGTCACGAAGCGTCCCCACCATGCGCAGGAAGGCGCCGTCCTGCCCCTGTGGCAGCGGAATCCAAGAATCCCGCCCGGCACCGAGGAGCGGTCGGAAGTCGCGATGCATGACTCCGACAACGACGCGTTCCGAGAACCCGCCCCCTCAGGCGCGCGAGCGCGCTCAACAAGTAGTTAGCCACTAAGGCGCCTCGACATCGATCGTTACGCCGGCCCACATGCTGTCGAACTGAGCCTTGGCGCGCTGCAGCGCCTCGAGGCCTGCGCGCTCGACCCGGAAGAAGCGGCGCGGGTGCCCGCCGCGCACGGGAACTACTACTAGGCCGACTACTAGCCCACCAGGAGGTCACGATGGGATTCCCAGCGCTCAAGCCGCACGATGATAAGGAACACCCACGCGGCGACCCCACGCCATCCGTGCAGTGGCATCCGGAGGTACGCCGATCCTACCCACGCTATGACGTCCAGTGGCAGGTCGCCATGCAGGCAGAAGGGTCATCGGAGACGATTCGCGGGCTCGCCGTGAACATCTCGAGAGGCGGCTGTCTGGTGCGAACGGCTGACGAACTCAATCCGGACCGCCGGCACCTGATCGTCTTCCTCCCTCGCGGGGACGCCACTCTCCTCACCGGGCCGACGTGCCCGCACTGCGGAGCTGGCGGCATCCGACTTCGCCCACGATCCGCGTGGGCCAGAGTTCTCAGACAGGGGCGCGGTGGCGGAGGTTGGGCCTCCGCGATGGAGTTCGAGTCACTACTCGAGCTTGGCGAAGATCAGGAGGCAGAGGAGCCAGCACGGTGACGTATCGATCGTTCGATCTCGGAAATCTGGCAGCTTCGCGGTTCATTTCCGCAGAGAGTCCAACCAACTCGCGCGCCGTGAGCGGAGGGACGCGGCCCGACGGGGAGCGTGCGATGGGCAGCGACCGGGAAACAAGAATCCACGCAGCGGCAACTACCGTTTCACTCGTGGGGCTCGTGATCACCGCCGGTTTCTACCGCACGGCGATACCAATCATGGTCGCGTCAGGGGCTGTAGCCGCAATGGCCGTGCTGCCGTGGGCGTTGCGGGCCGGCTTTCGCTACGGAGCCAGGCGCGGCGTCGAGGCGGCCATCGAGAACATGGCGCTCGCCGACTACCGCCGGAAGGCAGATTCGAGCGGGGAGCCGTCGTCGGATAGGTAGCGCAGCGCAGTCCTCAGTCCCTCAAGGTCGAGGTGACTCCCGGCGAGCTTCACGACCTGTGCGCCCAGTGCCAGCCGTTGCCACAGCGCGCGATCTGTCTGAAGCGCATCGGCGATATCGCCCGTCGTCTCCAAAGAGGGAATCACCAGCCCCGCTTCGATCCTCGAGAGGTACGAGGCGCTCTTCCCGATACGCTCCGCCAGTCGGGCCTGATCCATGCCCACTTCGCGGCGTCGCGCGGCGACCGCGCGACCCAGGTCCGCAAGAATCTCGTGCTCTGCCAAGCTGCCCTCCGTAGCGCGCTCGGCCACCTTCGTACCGTGCTTGCCCTGGCTGCCGAAAAAGTATCTGAGTAAGAGCTTCGATCCAAATTATCGGTATGCATGCACGAACATGCAAGCAAGAACGACCGTCACGGGCGATCGCCCGGTCACACGGCCTGATCGAACAACTCTGCGTCGGAACCGACGAAGCGACGTACCGCGGCCTCGAGTTCGGGCCGACGCACCGGCTTGGTCAGGAACGCTGTCATGCCGGCTTCCAGACACTCCACACGGTCCTCCGCGCGAGCTCGGGCCGTGAGCGCGAGTACGGGCGTGTCCGCGTCGAGAGTCTCACCAGCTCGAATCCGACGAACGGCCTCGAGCCCATCCATGACCGGCATGTGAACGTCCATCAGCACCAGGTCGAAGTGGCCGGCCTGCATGCACTCGATTCCGACTCGCCCGTTGTCGGCGACCTCGACCTCGCACCCCATCTGCCCCAGAAGTCGCTTCGCGACCATCTGGTTGACGGCGTTGTCCTCCACCACGAGAACTCGTGCGGTCACCGAGTCCGACTGTCTCGCCGGTACCTCCTCGACCCGCGGCCGTGTCTCGTCGCTGACCATCGCAAGCGCGCGATAGAGCTCCGCCGTCCGGACTGGTTTCGGAACATGAGCAACGAATAGCCCGCGCTCAGGCTTGCCCATGGCGTCAGGGCCGACGGAACTCAGCGCGACAACCGGTAGCTCCGGATGACGTGCACGAACTTCGCGTGTGAATTCGAACCCGTCGACGTCAGGCATCTGGATGTCAGTGAGAACCACGTCGAATGTCCCCTTCTGCAACAACTCCAGGCCCTCGGCTGCGCCGGAGGCCAGAGTGACCTCACACCGTGCACGCGCCAACTGCGTCGCCAGGATCTGCCGATTCGCGTCGTTGTCGTCCACGGCAAGGACGCGAAGACCACGCTGCGGGAGTACACGCACATCGTTGTCGGACTCGCAGACTGCGAGCGACAGCGAGAAGTAGAACTCGGAGCCGAGCGCCGGGCGACTCGTGGCATCGAGCTCTCCTCCCATCATTCCCACGAGCTGGCGGCTGATCGCCAGGCCTAGCCCGGTGCCACCAAAGCGGCGCGTAGTCGATGAGTCAGCCTGCGCGAAGGACTCGAAGATTCGTTCTCGCGTGGCCGCGTCGAATCCCATTCCGGTATCGCGGACGCAGAAACTGACCCGGTCGGCCTCGGCCACGAGTCGCACGGCCACTTCACCCTGTTCGGTGAACTTGATCGCGTTGCTTAGCAAGTTGGCCAGGACCTGACGGAGGCGCACCGAGTCGCCCATGACGCGCCCCGGCACGTTCTCGCGGATATCGACGATCATCTCCAGACCCTTGTCATGGGCCTGGCTGGCGAACATTGCGGCCACCTGTTCCACCGCTTCGGGCAGATCGAACGGTGCCTCTTCCAGGTCGAGCTTGCCTGCTTCGATCTTCGAAAAATCGAGGATGTCATTGATCACGCCGAGCAGGAGGTCAGCGCAGCTGGCAATCGTCTGGACGCAGCGTCGTTGCTCCGAATCCTCGACCGTTTCGATGAGCACATCTGACATTCCGATGATGCCGTTCATCGGAGTGCGGATTTCGTGACTCATATTGGCAAGGAAATCGCTCTTGGCCTGATTTGCCTGCTCGGCCACCTCGCGCGCCATCTCGACCGCGCGGTGTGCTTCGTAGGCATCCGTAATGTCTTCGACGATCCCATCCATGTACTCGAGATTGCCGGCGGCATCGCGCACGCAGTGCGCGCTGATCTGGGCCCAGAATTCCCGGCCATCGCGTGCGCGTAAGCGCGTACGGTGTGCCACATCGTCCTTCTCGGCGAGCGCCTCCACGAGTTCGCGTCGGCCATCCGGGTCCGCGTACAGTTGAGAGATCGCCACTTCGCCCATCTCCTCGATGCTGTCGTACCCGAAGAGACGGAGCGCTGCGCCGTTGGCGAGCACCATACGTCCCCCGTCCTTGGCGCTAGTCCGGTAGACCCCCACCGGGAGATTCCGCAGCAGTTCGTTGAACTGGCGCTGAGCCGCAGCTCGCTCGCGCTCGGCGGCAACAACAGCGGAAATGTCGTGGAACACCGTGATCTCCCCAGGCTCGGGGGATTCACGCACGAGGATCGGTGCGACCTCCTGGCGATAGTGTCTCGCCTCCCCCTCGACGGTCGCCTCGAGCCGCCCGCTGTCTGCGTCATAGCTCGTGGCGCTGTGATCGAGCAGCGAACGGAGCGTCGTGCCCCGCGCCGCCGCGAGTCGGGAGCCGATCAGCCGTTCTGCGGCGGGATTCATGTCGAGGATTCGATCCCGACCGTCTGCAAGAAAGACGGGCGCTCCAAGCGCCGCCACGATGCGCGAGCGCAGGCCATAGCGATCGACGCGTCTCTGCTGTTCGCCCAGCAGGGCCATGATCACCACCGCCGTCAAGGCCATCACGAAGGCATGCTGACTTGCCGACCAATCGATGTAGCCGAGGCTCTGCAGCAACAGGGCGCACCATGGCGCGAGGAACATCGCGATTGCTGCGCTCGTGTCGCGCCGGCTCTGACGCCGCGCAATACTGCCGGCGCCGAACACGTAGATACCCACCGCCACCGGAAGCGCGGCGAAGCCCATTCCATGGATCAATACAGAGTCGAACATTTGTTGCGATCCTTGTCGTCAATGGTTCATGTAGAGATAGAGAGTCCGCCGATTCCGGACAACGCCGCCACTCCACTGGTCGCGGATGGCGTCCAGGATCTCGGGGTTGTCGTCGGCTCGGATCATTAGTCCGTGGCGCAGTCGCTGGCGACGCCACCGGTACTCGACATCGCTGCGCTCGAAGTCGACACCCGCCAATAGTTCGTTGAGCTCGGGAGGGCGGCGGCGCCAGCGACGGGTGCGTGGATATTCGCCGGAATCGAGACGGTACTGATCCGCCGCCTCGAAGATCGCGTCAGCGTCTCCCAGAGCTCGCGCCACTTGCGCTTTGGTGATTCCGCTAGTGAGCACGGGAACGGCGATGTTGGCGAGAATACCGATGATCGCCAGCGCGATCATCAACTCGACCAGCGAAAACCCGGCGTCCGGGTCATGCTCCGCAACTACCACGCTCCTCCGGCTCGCCTCAGCCGCGCGCATGGTGCACCTCATAGAGAAGAACGAGATTGCCGGCACGGATAGAAGTGCCGCTCCACTGCGCGTCGACCGCCGCCAGAGGCGCCGGGTCGCGTCGGGCAACTATCAACAGGCCATGCCACGACGGCGAGGCGTACCACCGATACCAGACGTCGCCGCGCTCGAACGGTACGTTCTCAAGAAGACCCTCGAGCGACGCCGGCACCGTCCTCCACGTCGCCGAACTCGGATAGTCGCCGTTGTCGATTCTGTGCCTATTGGCAGCTTTGAAGATGGCGTCGGCATCACCGAGAATCGCCGCGGCATCGGCGTTCGTGAGAGCTGCGAGCAGCGAGGGAATCGCAATATTGGCGAGGATCCCGATGACGGAAACCACCAGCATCAACTCGAGCAAGGTGAACCCGGCGCTGCCTCGAGACTCGGTTGGCGGCCTCATTTCAGCGCTCCTTCGACGACGAGCTCGCGACGTGCTTGCCCTTCCTTGGAGTCGTAGCCGAGCCGCCCGTCGTCACGTGCGATCGACAGACGAAAGTGGTCGTCCGCGAGTCGTTCATAGGTCCAGGTGGGATCGTCGAACGGATTCTCGAATGTCTGCGGATAGGAACCGCTTGCGTTGCGGTAGGCCTCGATATCGCCCGCAAACAGCTCGAGAGCCTCGAGCGCGTCCACCTCGTCCCTTGCGGCGTCGATCGATGGCTGGGCGCCGATCCCGACGTTGAACCCCGTGAGGACGACACAGATCGCCATCAACAAGATCGCCAAACCGGCGATACGGCGATCGCTCTCCTCGGGATCGGCGTCCGATCTGACGGCAGCCGCGACGGCCGCCAGTTCGTCCAGGATCTCCTTTTCCGCTTCAGCCACCAGCCGATTGGGATTGTTCTCTCTCGAAACTGGCACTTCCCTATCCCCCCTCGTGAACGCGAACCGACGGCCAGAGGACTATCGACTCAAGTTGTTCAGAATTCTTGTATGTTTGCTTGCACATGTATGTAATCTAGTGTGCGAACAGTGCTCATAATCGTCTCCGGCAATTGCCTCTTGAAAGACAAAAATGCACATCATCCGTTTTTATTCTTTGTTAAATCTCGTTAAACCATAATGATGAACAGAATCCATCACATCTGAACAGCAATGGACTGATCCAGACATGGGTACAGAGCAAATCATCGGAATCGATCGAACGGCCCTGCGAGCATTCATGCACGACTCGGGACTCGACGACGCCGACATCGCCGAACTGCTGGATGTCTTCCTCGCGGAAGCTCCTGGCCAGATACGTGCGGTCCAAAAAGCGGCCGCCGCGCGCGATGCTCAGTGTCTCGCGTCCGCGGCTCACGCTCTCAAATCGCCGGCGGCCTTGCTCTGTGCACCACGCCTCGCCGAGATCCTTTCAGGAATCGAGGAGCAGGCACGCGACGGGGGGATAGCAAGTGGCCACATCATCGACGCAGTCGAGGCAGAAGTCCGACACGTCGCGCGGCAAACCGTCGACGACTGACGGCTCGGGCAGCCTCCACTGGCTACTCGACGCAGTGGGCGGAGACGCGCGCGGGCTCGAGCCTGCGCCCGACGAGGGGCTGGAGTCCATCTGGCAGCGCGCGGCGGAGGCGACCGGGCTCACCCGGGCGCAGGTGGCAAAGAGCGTGGCCGCAGCACATGGCCTTGACGTCTGGGATCGTCGTGCTCCAGAAGCGAAGGCACTCGAGTCGGTCGGCGGTCGCTGGGCCTCCAATCGACGCGTCCTTCCCGTGGAACTGGACGAGCGCACGATCCGGCTGGCGGTAGCCGACCCCACGGATCTCAACACTGAGCAAGAGATCCGTTTCATGACCGGCCTCGAGCCTGAGTTCGTGATCGCGCCGCCCATGGTGCTGGACAAGGAGATCGCAGCCCACTACCGACCCGACGACGCTACCGAGGATATAGCCGAGCAGCTCGACGTCAGCGCCCAGGTGAAGCAGCTCGATCGGACCGAGCGCTCATACGACGTCGGTGCAGCGGATATTGAGGGCGGCCCCGTGGTGAAGCTCTGCAACAAGATCCTTGCCGACGCGATCCAGGTTCGGGCGAGCGACGTTCACATGGGCTTCGCGAACGACCAGGGGATCGTGAGGTACCGCGTGGACGGCATCCTCCGCCCGGTTATGGAGATCCCCGGCGCGGTCATGCTCCGCGCGATCTCCCGAATCAAGGTGATCGGCGGTCTGGACGTGGGAGATCGGCTGAGGCCGCAGGACGGCAGATGCCGCGTGCAGGTCGCCGATCGGACGTACGACTTGCGGATATCTACGGTGCCTACGCGAGGCACCGAAAAGGCCGTCCTACGAATCCTGGACCCGGCGTCCGCTCCAAGTCTCGAAGGAATCGGGATGCGCCACCACGACGACGCGGCGTTCCGCGAGCTCCTACGAAATCGCGAGGGCATCGTGATCGTCACCGGACCAACGGGGTCGGGCAAGACGACCACGCTGTATGCCGCCCTCGGCCACCTGGCCACTGATGACGTCAACATCATGACGGTCGAAGATCCGGTCGAGTATGAACTCGCCGGTCTCACTCAAATCCAGGTCAATCCGCGCCAGGGAGTCACCTTCGCGTCGGCGCTCCGCGCGGTGCTGCGCCAGGATCCGGACATCGTGCTCGTGGGTGAAATCCGCGACCTTGAAACGGCGGAGATCGCCGTTCAGGCCGGACTCACCGGCCACCTTGTGCTTGCGACGCTACACACCAACGACGCGATCGGCTCGATCCGGCGCCTCGCGGAGCTCGGCCTTGACCGGCCGTCGATCGCCGAGAGCCTGAAGGGCATCGTTGCGCAGCGGCTCGTGCGTCGCCTCTGCAAGGAGTGTCCGGCGCCCATCCCCGGCGACGAAGATGAAGCGCCTGTCTGCGAACGGTGTGGTGGCACCGGGTACGCCGGACGTGCGCCCGTGAACGAGGTCGTCGCGATCACGCCGGCGCTGGAGGAACTCGTAGTGCAGAGCGCTCCTCCACGCGAGCTTTATGGCGCTGCCTCCCAGGCCGGGGCCCGCTCGCTGCGCGCCGCGGGGCAGCGCCTGGTGGACGATGGCATCACCTCGGCAGACGAGCTAGAGCGCGTGTTCGGCACGGACGACGGGATGGGGATTCCAGATCAGGTGCTGGAAACCTCGGACGACGGCGGGCTCGCCCGCTTGCCCGTCGCCGACCGCGACTCGGGTCAAGCCAGCATGCTGCCGGAGGCAGACGATGCAAGCTCCGTGTCGTCGACGCCTGCGGCGGAGGCGCCGCCTTCCGAGTCGCCCGACACGCAAGGCTCTCCGGCGGAGGCCGGACGACCGGGATCGGTTCCACGCATCCTCGTCGTCGACGATGACACCGTCGGCAGGCTGATGATCAGCAAGACCCTGCGAAAACGCGGCTACGAAATCGTCGATGTCGCAGAGGGGCTCGAAGCTATCCAGCGACTCAACTCCGGAGAGTACTTCGACCTTGTCATCACTGACCTCGACATGCCGGAACTCAGCGGGCGCGCGCTCCTCGACCTGGTGCGGGCTACACCGGCCGGCAATGAACTCACCGTGATGGTCTTCACGGGCTCATCCGATCCGGAAGACGAAGCTCGGTTGCTGTCCGCAGGCGCTGACGACTACATGCGCAAACCCATCCCGCCGGCGCTCTTCATGGCCCGTGTGGACGCTGCGCTGCGTCGCAGCCACTGGGGCGGACGCGACAGCTAGTGACGCAGCGAAACTGCGGGGTCCACGTTCCCGGCGTCGCGGGCGGGAAGATACGCCGCCAGGATCGCAACGAACGCCAGCACCAACGAGGCGGGCAACAGGATCCAAAGGCTCGTGGGCTCGACGCCGAACAGCAGACTCTCGAGAGTCTTCGATAGTGGATAGGCGCCGACGATCCCGATACCGAGTCCAAGGACCACCCAAATGAGGTTCTCGCCCACCACCTGTCGTCGGACCGCACCCGCTGTAGCACCGAGAGCGCGACGAATGGCCATCTCGCGACGACGTTGACGCACGGCATACGCGACGGTGCCGAACACTCCCGCGGCCGCCAACGCCAGCCCCGTGCCGGCCAGCAGGGCAAGGAGTCCCGCGTGGCAGCGAGGGGCAACAACCGAGTCCGCGATCCGCGCATCCAGAGTCGACACCCAGCCGATTGGCTGGTTCGGGTCGAAGCCCCAGACCGCCTCCCGGAGTTGTGCTGCCGTGACGCTGCCCGGCGAGCTCGGACGCACGAGAAACTCGATCGTCGGGAAGGTCGAGTGCGCCGCGCGATAAGGCACATAGACCTGTGGGAACGGGTCGCGATCGAGCCGACTCTGCTTGTGGCTCGGAAGCACGCCCGCCACCTCCCACCATGGCGCGTCGGCACCGGTGCGGCCGACCTGGAATCGAGTTCCCAGCGGACTGCGGCCATCCAGAAACCGGTCGACGTACGTCTGATTCACGAGGGCCAGAAAAGCGCCACTGTCGTATTCCTCCTCCGACGGGATCCGCCCGCCTTCGCCGACCTGCAGACCCAGGACACGGAAATACCCGGCGTCGGCAGTACCCCACCCGATGAAGTCGGGGCCCGCGTCGGGATCAATCTCGCGGCCCTCGACAACTACTGAGCCGGCAACGCCGATATCGCCAAAGGGCATTCCCATCGCCAGTCCGACGTCCGCAACGCCGGGAGCCGTCGCGATGGCGCCGCGAATCGACTCGAATGCGGCCATGCGTTCCTCTGGACTCGAATAGCGATCCCGGACCGTGACATTCACGGCGAGCACGTCGTCGGTCCGAAACCCCGGATCGACGTTGATCAAGCTCCAATATGTGCTGCCTAGAAGACCGGCACCAGCCAGCAGTACGAGCGCCAGGGCGAGCTCCACCGAAACAAGCACGCTCCGCCCGCGTCGAGTCACCGGGCCGCTCCTGCCCGCGCCTCCGGCAACTCCACCACCGGCCCCGCGAACGGCTGACCATGCGGGCAGCAGCGCGAATCCCAACCCCGCCACGAACAGCATCGCGGCCGCGGTGGCCATGACGCGCAGATCAAGTGCAACTTCGCCAAGTCGCGGAAGGTTCCCGGGACCGTAGGTAAGGAAGAGCCTCAAACCCAGGGCGGCCAGGCCGATAGCTGCCGCGGCGCCGGCCACGCCGATCAACACGTTCTCCATCAGCAACTGGCTTACCAGTCTGCCGCGGCTCGCGCCCAGCGCGCCCCGCAAGGCAAGTTCAGCGACGCGGTCGCGCCCCCGGGCGAGATTCAGATGGGCGAGATTCACGCAGGCGGTGAGCAGGAGCATCACGACGGCCAGACCGAGCGGGGTCAGCGTCTCGCGGGCCGAACCCACGGTGAGATCGTGCAGACTCGCCACCTGCAGGATGAAGTCCGTATCCGCCCAGGCCTCGGCCGGGTAGCTCTCAATCAGTTGGTCGGAGCGAGCCTGCAGATCCCGAAGCGCCGCATCGGGCTCGGCACTCTCCGGGAGACGGGCGACGACTCGCAGAAACCAGTTGTCGTGAACGTCGAGATCCTGCTTGGCCTGCATCAGCGGCATCCAGAGATCGACCCGGCGTGCTCCCAGCGCCGTCGGCGGGTGAAAGCTCTGGCTCGCCACGCCGATGACGACCACCGGCGCGCCGTCGAGCGTAATCTCGCGTCCCACAACATCAGCATCGGCGCCGAAACGCTGCTGCCACACCGAGTGCGTCAGCACCGCAACGCGCTGCACGCCTTTGCGATCTTCAGATTCGCTGAACCATCGGCCGTGCTCCAGGTCGAGACCCATCAACGATCCGAGCGATGCCGACACCATGGCCGCATGCAGGCGTTCGGGCGCACCGCCCTCGGCCGGAACTTCAACCTCCTCGTTCATCAACCCGGCAACCGGTCCGAACGGTGCGATTCCCACTCGCTGCCAGTCCTGCAATAGGGGCCCCGGAATAGGCCCAATCTGCCCGCCTGGGAAAGTCGAACCGATCCGGACGAGTTCTCCGGGCTCCGGATACGGGAGCGGACTGAGCAGTACTTTGTCGACCACGCTGTACATCGCCGTCGCCGGACCCAGCCCAAGAGCGATCGTGACGACCGCGGCAAGCGCAAACCCGGGGCGATGTCGGAGCGCTCGCGCGCCATAGCGGAGATCCTGCAGCATGGCGCTCAGCATGTTCCTTCTCCTGTCTCGAACAATCCGTTGCTGTTGCAGCTCGACGCACTTCCGCTCGACGTCTGCGAGTGATCCGGCGTGCTTCGCGACCTCTTCGGCGGCCTCGGCGCGCTCCCAGCCCTGCTCCACCAGGCGATCGATCTCGCCGCGGACGTGGAACTCGAGTTCACGTTGAATGTCATCGCGCAGGGCCCCGCGGCGGGGTCGCCGGCGAGGATCTCGTCTGGATGACACGCTCAGTTCCCTACGACCGCTGACACGGCCTCGACATGTCGGCGCCAGGCGCGCATTTCGGCCTCGAGGTTCACACGCCCCTTCTCAGTCAGCGTGTAGATCTTGGCGCGCCGCCCCTTGTCGGATTGTCCCCACTCTGCGTCGACCAACGCATCCCGGTGCATCCGATGCAGCGCCGGGTAGAGCGCTCCCACCTCCACCTGAATCGCGCCACCGGTGAGATCGGCGATCGCGTCCTTGATACCCAACCCATGCGTCGGCCCACCGTCGAGCGGGCGCAGGATCAGCAGGTTCAAGGTTCCGTAAATACTGTCCGCGCCCGCGAGTCACGCTCCACGTTTGAAATGATCTTCTATTTATATAATCTATTTATATAAGAAGATCAAACCACCGAAAAGAACCGATTTTTTGTGGCCCGCGATGAAACTCTTCATGAGTCTCGGACGTTACTATTCTTATTAGTTAGTTCTCTACATAGCATCGAGCACCCCATGACAACACGCATCACATATGCCACGGCCGCGGTTCTGGCTGCACTTGACTCGAACCAGCGCCACGGCTTCGACATCGTGGAGGCAACCGGGCTGCCGGGAGGCACGGTGTACCCGGCCTTGAGGCGACTGGAGGCGGCGGGCCTCGTAGCAGGAGACTGGGAAGACGCCGAGGCGGCTCAGGCGCGCCGACGGCCGACGCGCCGTTTCTATTCGCTCACCGCCGCTGGCGACACTGCGCTGGCAGAAGCGCGATCGAGGTTCGTCGCTCTGGCGCGCATGACTCCTGAACCGGCGCAAGGAGGCTCGGCTTGAAATTGCGCCTCGCGTTGGCGGTCGTGCGGATCGCGTCGCGGCTCACTCCTGCGCGAGCGCGCGCAGGTTGGCTCCGTGAGTGGCGCGCCGAGCTTGAAAACCACGTACTCGACCGCGGCTCGCGAGCACGCCCCGTGACGTTCGCGTTCGCCGCCCTTGCTGACGCGCGTGCGCTGCGACGGCTCGAGAGCATCCGTCCACCTCACGAACTCCCCCGAGGTCCCGCCATGTTCGGTTTCCACAGAGATCTGCGCTTCGCGATCCGCGCGCTGCTGAAGTCCCCCGGATTCACGTTGGCTGTGATCGCTGTCCTCGCGACGGGGATTGCCGCCAGCACGGCGGTATTCACGTTCGCCAACGACATCCTCTGGCGCGAGTTGCCAGCCCAGCAACCCGACGAACTCGTCCGCGTCTACACGGGCTACACGCACGGGTTCCAGTGGGGATCGACTTCCTACCCGGTTTACGAAGAGTTCCTGGAGATGGACGAGACTTTCGCCGGCGTCATCGGCGAGTCGTATCAGCCGATGGGCCTGGAGCTCGACGGATCCGCTCACCGCATCTGGGGCGCGGTCGTGACGCCGGACTACTTCGACTTCCTTTCCGTGCGGCCGGCTCAAGGGCGGTTCTTCTCGGCTGCCGAATCGGCCATCAAGGGCCAGGCTCCTTGGGTGGTGGTGAGCGAGAGGTTCTGGCAGCGCCACTTGGGCTCCGACCCGGACGTGGTCGGATCGCGTCTGGAAGTCAACGGATTTCCTCTGACCGTGATCGGAGTGGCACCACGTTCGTTCCTCGGAACGCAAACCGGCATCACGCCGGAGGTCTGGGTCGCCGTCACGATGCAACCCCAGGTTGCCCCCGGGCCTGACTGGATGGAGTCGCGAGCCGCAAGCACCCTTTGGCTTATCGGTCGGCGCGCTCCGGGGGTGTCGGTCGAGTCGATGCGTGCTGCTCTCAGCGCGCGGGTGCAGAGTCTGAAGTCACGCTACCCGGATGAGCACGAGTCGCTCGCGGAGTTCAACGTCCTTCCCGAAATCGAAGGTGGATTCCATCCGTTCTACCGCGCGCCGTTCGCGCAGTTTTTGGGGGTACTGACGATCGTGGTCGGCATCGTTTTGCTAGTGGCCTGCTCGAACACCGCTGGGCTCCTCATCGCCCGAGGAACGACCCGCGCTCGCGAGGTTGCGATTCGGCGCGCGGTGGGCGCCGGTAGCTGGCGAGTCAGACGGCAGCTATTTACCGAGAACCTCGTGCTCGCCCTCGCGGCTGGGGCGATCGGTGTCGGCATCGCCGCATTACTGGTAAGGCTCGTGAGCGCCTTCCAGCCGCCCACCGACATCCCGCTCACCTTCGGGTTCGAAATCAACGCTCGCGTTCTTGCGTTCACCACGTTGGTTTCCGTGGCGACGGCGCTTCTGTTTGGGATTCTCCCGGCGCTACGCGCCACCCGGGCGGAGTTGGTGGACGCGCTGCGCACTCGCACCGGCGACGACCCCGGCGGATCACGTATGCGGAGTGTTGTCGTGGCTGGTCAGGTGGCGCTTTCGATGGCCCTCCTGATCGGAGCGAGCCTCTTTCTCCGCAGCCTCGGCAACGTCAGCGACGTCGATCTTGGTTTCGAACCTGCCGGGATTCAACTGGGCTCGCTGGACCTGGCGCCACGTGCTTACTCGGTGGCGGATGGTCGCGAGTTCTTCAGGCAGTTGCTCGAGCGACTCGAAAACGATCCGGACGTGATCACCGCGGCGCTAGGCGCTCGCCAGCCCTTCAATCTCGACCCAGCACCGCTACGAGTCGCGCCCGACGACTTCGTTCCGGGACCTGACGGCGCCCTGCCAACTGTGGAATTCAACGGCGTATCTCCGGGGTTCTTCGAGGTCACGGGGACCGAGATCGTGGCCGGGCGGGAGTTCAGCACGGCCGATGGCGCCGACACCCAGCGCGTGGTGATCGTGAGCGAGCAACTCGCTCGAAACTTCTGGCCGGATCGACCGGCGATCGGCCGGCGCCTGCAGATCTCCGGGCGCGACTGGGAGGTGGTCGGAATCGCAGGCGACACGAAGTTCCGCACGCTTTCCGGTGACGTCCTTCCCTACTTCTACGTCCCGCTCGCGCAGCGATTCGAGGCAGAGGTCACCGTGTTCGCGCGACCGCGACCCGGAGTCGACCTGGAGGCGGTGCTGCGTCGACACGTGGGCGCCCTCGATGCCTCGGTGCCGATCTTCGGTCTGAAAAGCCTGGTCGAGCAGGTGGGCGTGGCGATGCTTCCAGCTCGCATGGCAGCAGTGTTGCTCAGTGTCTTCGGTGCCCTCACCCTGGGCCTCGCTGCCGTCGGGCTGTACGGCGTATTGGCCTATTCGGTTGAACTCCGCCGCCGAGAGCTCGGGGTACGCATGGCGTTGGGCGCTAGCGTCCGCGAAGTCCTCGGCGCCGCCGTCGGCACCGGCGCTCGCCTCGTGGGAATCGGCCTCGCGATTGGACTCGGCCTGGGTTTCGGTCTCAGTCGACTGCTCGCTGGCATGCTCCATGGCGTGAGTCCCAACGACCCTGCGTCCTACATCGGCACGATGGCCGCCCTGGGTGCGGTTGCGCTCATGGCCTCGTGGCTACCGGCACTACGTGCTGCACGAGTCGACCCAGCAGTGATTCTGCGCGACGACTAGACCCGCTCAGGGCGCGGCTCAGCTTGCAGCCCGGGCAGCTAGCCAGCGCCGAAGCGAGTCGTGGGACTCGCCCGACCCGCGCCCGGCCACCAGATCGGAGACCGCAACGTCCTCATCCAGGTCGGGCCAGTGGATCCCCTCGCCCCGGCCGATGAACTTCCAATTGGATCGTTCCTTGGGCGCACCGTGCTCCAGGCGCGGATACCAGCCTACCGGCACGGTGATCGTCCGGCCGTCCCGCAGATCGACGCTCAGGGCATCAGTCGTCACCCGAACATCACGCGCCGTTGATTCCGTTGTCGGCATCTTCGAAGAACTCGATCCAGGCAAGGTGCAGAACCTCCCTATTATCGCCCACGAGTTTCGCGATACGCCAGACCTCCGGCAAGGCGAACCCACCGGTCGCCTGCAGCCGAACCGGGTCCAGCCAGAACTTCGCGCAACTGCGATCGCGGGCAATGTGAACGTGTGGCGGATTGCCCCGACGCAATCCGCAGATTCCGCAAACGTCGGCCCGCGAAGGTTAGTCTGGTGCAGTGGGTGGGTGCCGCAGCTTCCCGGAGATCGACTTGCGAGGCAGAGCACTGAACTTCTCGAATAGACGTCGGGTCTCCTCGATGACTGCCGTTGGCGCTCTCACCTTGATGGCCGCCTGCGCGCCGACGCCCAGCGATTTCCGCGAGTTCGAAGAGAATGGCGTCAGGGTTGTCGAGACCATTGGCGATGGGGCATGGGCCGAGTTGCCGCCCGTCGTCGAGTTCGACCTGGAGCAGGTCTACGGCGCAGACGAGTTTCCGACTGAGGCCATTCTCGGCAACCCGAGTCAGCTGCGCGTACGGGGCACCACGACCGGCGAGGTGTTCGTACTCGATCGCCGCGGCAACAAGCTCGTCGCGTTCGCCGCTGATGGGACCCTGCGCTGGGCCGCGGAAAGGCCGGGCGAAGGTCCCGGTGAGTTCAACGGCGTCAATGATGTGGGATTCAACCAGCACGACAACGAAGTCCTCGTATTGAATCGATCGGGTCTGTCGATCGACTTCTGGTCGAGCACCGGCGACTACCTCCGCAGCATGCCCGTGCCTGACGAGGAACTGCGCCCGACGCGGATCATGAGTGCGGATCAGGACTACATCAGGCTGAGCCGGTTCCTCGGACTGGAACTAGGCGTGCAGGTTGTACGGATCGACGTAGATGCACCCAACAGCTCGTTTTCCTGGTCGGTCGATGTGGGCGATGGTTTCCAGGTCCGTCCTCCGTCGTCCGTCGACGTGGCGACGCACCGCGACGGCGCCGCGGTGGGCAGCGGCATTCGATACGAGATCCGACTCCACGATTCGAACGGGGCCGAGATCGAGCGTTGGCGTCGTCAGGTGCCCTACCCCGTCCGTCCAGGAACGTTCGACCTCGGCACCATCATCGGCCGCCACGACTTCGGCCACGTTCGCGCGCCTATTGCGCTACCCGGTGGCTACTGGCTCGTGCACACAGCCTGGCGACCGAACGTCACGGACCCCGACGCGCTCGCCCTCGAACTTCACGAAGCTGCCGAGCGCGACGCGAACGATTGGCGGGTCACGTTCGACGTCTTCAATACGGACGGCCGCTTCTTGCAATCGATCGAGCCGGGTGGTCCACACGAGTTTGGCTACGTTGATCGGGCGATCACCGCCTACCCGATTTCTCTCGGCATGCCGATCCACGCCGTGGTCGGTGTCGACGACCAGGTCTTGCTCTACACCGTGGCGCCAGAACCCTTTCCGCAAGTGCGTCGCTATCGGATGAACTTCGAACCGCCCGGATGAGGAACTAGTCGGATCGTAGGTTTTCCATCACATCGAGCCTGATCGCTCGGCGTGCCGGTATCCACGTCGCGAGCACGGCAACTACGAAGAATCCCGCCAGCGTGGCCAGGTAGACCGCCGGCTCCGTGGGACTCATCTGGTGCAGCAAGCTCGCGATCAGCCGGCCGAGCGCGAGCGATGCACCGGTTCCAAGCATGAGGCCGATCAGCACGGGCGTGAGCCCCTGGCGCACGACGAGACGGAGTACTCCCCGAGGCCGCGCGCCGAGTGCCATGCGAATCGCCATCTCGCGCTGCCGCTGGGCGGCGCCGTGCGCAACGACGCCGAAGATACCGACCGCAGCGAGCGTGATCGCGACGATCCCAAAGGCGCCGAACAACGCCGCGCGGAATCGAGGCCCGTGCAGGGCGGCCACGAGGCGAGCGGCAGACGAATCGATGTCCTCCGTGGGCAGACCCGGGTCGAGTCGCGCGAACGCAGCGCGGATCTCCGGGGTCGGCGGTGCGACTCCGTCTCGGAGCCGGATCATCAGATCCATGTAGCGCGGGTCAGAAACCAGCGGCAAGTAGAGGTGCGGCAGATCGAGCTCCCCGCCTCGGGCCTCAAAGCTGACGTGCGCCGTCGGCGCCGCGATACCGACCACTCGGTTCCAGCGCTGATCGTAGTCGCGCTCGAAACGGAACATGGCGCCGAGCGCGTCGCCGCCGGGCCAGAACTTCTCCGCCATCGCGACGGTGATCACGGCCGCACGCTCGGGGGCGTCGTCGCCGGCCGCGTAGTCGGCTTCAACAAAATCGCGCCCGGCGACCAACGCGATCCCCATGAACTCGAAGTACCCCGCTTGCACGTGGCTGAGCAGAGTCACGGTCTCGGGGAAGCTCCGCGGCTCGGCTTCGCCGACGACCATCTCGCCCGCCATCGCCATGTTCTGCGGCGGCACGGCGCCCTGGCCGTACTGCGCTGCCTCAACCCCTGGGACCCGTGTGATCTCGAGCGCCAGCGTGTCGAGCATGGCCATCTGCGTTTCGCGATCCGGATACTTCGTGCTCGGCAATCCGACCCCGATCGATAGCACTCGATCGGCATCGAAACCCGGATCGGTGAAACGCAGTCCGAGGAAGTTCTGGAACATCAGGGCGGCGCCGATCAGAAGAATCACCGCGAGCGAGGTCTCCGCCGCAACCAACGCCCCGCCGAGGCGAGTGCTCACCGTTCCGCGACCGAATGCGGCGGCCTGCAAGGCCTCTGATGGTTGCCCCGAGCGCCGCAAAGCAGGCACCAGTCCGAACAGCACGGCCGTGAGCGCGCTTACCGCGATGGCGTAGGCCATCACGCGAGCGTCCAGCCTCACTGCGTCGAGACCGGTGGCCAGGTTTCCGCCCGGCCGGATCAACTGCATGGCCGCAATGGCGCCGCGAGCCACGAGCAGACCGAACCCGCCGCCGAGAATTGCCAAGATGGCGCTCTCGGCCAGCACGAAGCGCACGAGCCGACCACGACTGGCCCCTATCGCGGCGCGCACCGCGAACTCACCGCGACGCCGGCCGAGATTGGTGAGCATGAGGTTGGCTACGTTTACACAGGCGATGGTGAGCACAAGAAACACCGCCACCAGGATCGAGAGCAGGCCGGTGCGGAAGTCGTCCTGCTGCCAGAACACGTTGCGCCGGGGCGCGAGACTGCCCACGTAGGGGCCCAGACGTTCGTCTTCTCCCTGCGCCATCACCTCGACCTGAGCACGAGCTGCCTCGAGTGAAACCCCGGGACGCAGCCAGCCCACGCCGGCGGCCCGGCGCGTGAGCGTCTCGGGCCCCGCACTCGGCAGCACGGCAAATAGCTTCTGCTCCATGCCGCGCACTGCCGGAACGACGCCCACGACGATGTACGGCTTCCCGGCAAGCTCGACCTCGCGACCGAGGATCGCGGGATCGGCTCGATACAGCTGACGCCAGAGCGACTCCGGCAGGATTACGACCGCTGCGGCATCGCTCTCGCCGTCCTCAGGGCTCAGCAGCCGCCCCATGATCGGTCGCACTCCAAGCGCGCCAAGGTAACCGGGCGTCACCAACTCGAGCGGCACCCGTCGGGACCCGTCGACGTGAATGAGCACGCTGGGGGCGCCGGCACGTGCCTCAAGCCGTTCGAACACATCGAGCTCATCACGCCAGCGAATCAACTCTTCGACGGTCGGAGCGAAACCGCCGCCGCCCGTAGCTTCCAGCTTCACCGTGAGGTCGACCATCCGTTCCGCGTCGGGCCACGGCGAACGGGCGAGGAGCGTCGCATCGACGACGCTGAAGATGGCGGTGTTCGCTCCGATCCCGAGCGCCAGCGTGGCGGCAACAGCAACGGTCAGCCCAGGCCGGCTGATCAGCGAGCGGTACGCGTACCGGAAGTCGGCGGCCAGGCCTGAGAACCACTCTGCCCAGGTGGGCGGCGAGTCGTCGGGGCGCCGTCCCTGCGGCGGGGCGAAGCGATCACGCAGTCCGTGCCGCGGCACATCAACTAGCGCACGGATGAATCGACGCACTACAGCGCCCAGGCCGCCCAACCGGTAGCTCTCTTGGCAGGCAGCGGCAAACACGCCCGGCAGTTCCGCGAACTCGCGACGGAACTCCGCCGGGTACGCGAGAAGCAAAACCCGGTACGTGATGCTCGCGACGTGGGGAAGGAACCGCGGAGGATTCAAGCCGGCACCTTCGGATCTACAAGACTACGAGCGCGCGCGGCGTCGGCCAGGAGTACGAGGCGTTGTGCCTCGGCCTTGAGGGCTTCGCCGCCGACGTCTGTCAGTTCGAAATTCTGGCGACGGCCGCCGCCTTGGCCGCCACTCCTGGCGATGAGCGTGTCGCGCTCCAGTCTCTTGAGCGAGCGGTACAGGTTTGCCGGATCAAGCGTGACGCCGCCGGACTCCTCCTCCACCGCCTTGAGAATGCCGTGACCATGCAGCGGCCCCCCGGCAAGGGCGAAGAGGATCAGGTAGTCACGTGGCTGCAGCGGCAGCAGCGTCTCCAGCAGTTGTCGTTCGGCCTCGCTCATGGCTTTCCTCGATCTCGGGAGTAAGATGAGAAAAGATGATACTAGTCGATCGACTAGCTCGTCAAGAGACTATACCGTCAGATCGTATCCGATCTACGTCGAAGAGCAGCTCTGAGTCTTCTGGCGCCGTGCCCTGATCTGGGCGTATAACGCCGAGTCTCGGAACTCGGCGAGAGCAGCCGCCCTGGTAGCGGGGAAGGGGTGGGTAGACGTCGCCTCGCGGACGAGAACCGGGAGCCGCCGCAGCAGGAAAGCATCGGCCTCGATCGCCGCCTTCTGATCAACGAAAGCAGACACGTCCAACTCCGGCTGTGCGTAGTACGAGATCCCGAGCACCAGACGAACCAGGGCGGAGCGGCCGGCGTCCGAGTTGCCGATCGCCAAGACACCAACCCGGTCGGCCGATTGTTCTGCCTGTCGCGACCAGTACAACAAACCGTGAAGCCCCACAAGACCCAACGGCTTGGTTAGGAATCCCAGCGGGAGGGCATCGACTAGATAGAGCGCGACTCCAACGAGTTCGCCCGCTAGTACATGACCGAGGGCAACTCGTGCCCGATCACGAATGCCAGTTCCTGCTGCGACAGCAATTCGATCAACCTCGAGTGAAGGACCAGCACAGGCCGTTCGACGTTGGTCACGTACGCGTTCGGTATCGGATCCTGGACAACAAAAGTATCGGGCGGATCCACGCCTACGACGTTAGCGATACCGGCGACGAGAGCGGCAAGGTCGGGGAGTTGGGTTGGCCCCACCTCTACCGCCGCGACTCGGAGATTGTTGATCGTGAGCCGATCTCGCCATTCCTCGTGGTAGGTCGCCAATAGCCGACCTGGACCGCTTGCCGAGAACTCGTTCACACGAGCAGTCAACTCCAGATCCGAGGCGACCTGTACCTCTCGAGCACTGAAGTCGGTATAGATCGGCAAGCACGGCACATTCTCAGCGGGGCTCTCGCATGCAAGCGCCGAGAGACACAGGAAGCCGACCCAGCAAGAACGGAGGCCGAGACTAGCGCCCACCGTCGTCACTCAGGCGCATCTGAGTCATCATTTGATCGGAGAGCCGCTCGGTCAGGTCCATAATCTGCCGAATCGTCTTCTTGATCAGGAATCCTGGCCAGTCCTTCTGCTGAACTTCTCTCACGCGAGTAATCGCATTGTCGTGAAGCTTGATGAGAGCGCTGTGGCGGGCGTCGACGTTGCTCACGCCGATTTGGTCCAGCGCCTGAATATGGCGCGACTCGATCCCGGCGAGCAGCTCCTCGGCACGCACGTCGAGGGCTCGGTTCCGCAGATCGACTGCAACGCCCAACTCGTGCTCGACGGACCGGTATCGCTCCTTGAAGTGCAATCGCAGCTCCTTCTGAGCGGCATCACTGGTGATCCTGCGCGACTTGAACCGCGCCACAATCCCGTCAACATGTTTCTCGGCATTGGGCGCATCTGGGACCGTCGTACCCAGCACGGGCTCGGCCGCCTGTGCGGGATTGGGCATCAGGTCGACAACCGTTCGGCTATCGCCTCTTGATCCGTCCCCGTCATCACTCATGATGGCGTCTAGTTCATCCCAATCGGATTGCTGTGAGTCCGTCATGTTGGCTCCTTGATGTCGAATTTTGAGGTGTCATGGGGTGCCTTGTCCGGTTGCGAACCCTCGACAGCGGATGCTCCGCCCGCGGCGCCGGCAATTACTCGGGCGAACTCTTGGTCAGCCAGCTCGGCAAATCGCCCGCCGTGCAGTTCCGACAGCTCCGACGCGCACTCGATGCGTCGAACCTCGAGTTCGCGCCGAGCGTGCAGGCGAACTCTCGCAGCCCGGCGCGCGTCGCCGATCTCCTGCTCCCGGAGATGCGCTCGCGACCTCAGCTCTGCAAGCCGGCGCCGAAAATCACGGTCCGCTGCGTAACCTGGGGATTCTCGGAGGCCCGGCAAGAGCGCTACGGCAAGGGCGCCCGGTGCGCCTCTTCCAGATCGCAGATGGAGAACGAACAGGATCTGAACTAGTAGACCAACGACCGCGCCCGCCATTGCCGCGCGAACGACCGGTTGATAGTAGAAGCTCAGTTTGGAACCCGATTCGGCAGTTCGAATGGCCGCCTCAATCCCTGCCCGCTCGCCCTGCTGGGTCCCCTCGCGAATTCCGTCGCGCCGTCCCTGCGCGGCGCCAGATGCTTGTCCTGACTCATAGCCGGCTGCCCAACCATCACTGGCTCCGTCCTTGCACCCCGCCGCGAAAGCAGCCGCCAGGAGCAACATGAATCCGCCCACCACGCGCAGCCTACGCATCGTTGGGAACGGCATCGGACTCGGACTCCGTCTCCGATCTGCGTGCTTGAACGACGAGTTCCATCCGTCGCATGAATGCCTTGTCCAGATCGGTTAGGTAGCCAGCCACGCGGGCTGCACGTACCAGTAAGTACTGGCAAACGAAACCGGCTATGGTTCCTATGCCGACCAGTACCGCCAGCCAGACAGGATCTTGGTTGTACGTTCCGGACCCAGCCAGCGCGTCGAGCTTCTCCTTGTAGGATCGGTTGCGCGCGTTCCGGAAGGCGCCGTCGAAGACCTCCTGCCGAGAGTCTTGATACGTGGACGCTTGGCCGGCCCGCAGGCCCTCTTGACGAGCGCGTTCGTAGTCTTCGGTGTAGTCCGGCCCCTCGAAGCAAGCTGCCAGGCTGACGAGCGCGATCACGGCCCCGGAACACACTCCTGACCGAGCCAGTGGTCGCGGCCGGCATTCGCTCTCGTACGTGGACATGTCGGTCATGCTGTCTCGTCCCAAGGAACGGAAACTGTCGCGCGACGATCGACGACACGTCTACGGACAACTAGCGTCAGGTAGCGACCAAATCCGCCCGGTGAGACTGCCCACTAGTGCCACGGGGCTATTACGCGGCAATATCGGGACATCGGACTGCACCCGTGAGGAGGGGACTTGACCGGACGGATACTCCATGGCTGGCCGGAGATCGCCAACTACGTGCACCGGAGTGTCCGGTGCGCCCAGCGATGGGAAAAGGAGCGCGGCTTGCCGGTGAGGCGGCAACCGAAGGTCGACGGCAGGCCCGCGGTCTACGCCCTGGCATCTGACCTCGACGAATGGCTTCAAGCAGAGGCCGACCCGGCTAGGTTGTCGGAACCAACACTTGCCACGTCCGCGGCGCCGTTATGGCGGCCGCCTTCGCTTCCCGTGCGCGTCAAGCGGCTGGCGGTAGCGGTGACACTCGTTGGCCTCCTCGCCGTGGCGGCCGTGAGCTATTCCACCCGGTCACCATCGGCCACTCTCGACGGTGATTTGCGCGCTCTCATCAGCACCCGAGAAGATCGAATCGGCAATGGGAACCTCGTGCACGTAGCACGTGGCGACGAACCGGTCGGACAGCTGTCGATGCCTGCCATCGTGACCGCGGCGACCGTATTCGCACCGACGTCGACTGTGATCCTGGGGTTTGGTACGGGGGCCACGTCGCATCGTGGCCACCTAGCCGCCTTCGACGTGCATGGGGACCAGTTGTGGAGTGTCGACCTGTACGACAACGCGGTGATGACGGAGGCCCGCGACAACTTCGGTGAGCACTCGACGCACCTTCAGGTGGTCGACATCTTCGTCGTCACACCCGAGCGGATGCCCGTGGTCGTAGCCATCGCCCAGAGCCCGGAGTTCTTCGTCTCGCGGATCACGGCGGTCGATCTCGAGACGGGCGACTTGCTCGGCACGTACTGGCACTCCGGGAAAATCGGCTACGCGATGTCAGTGGCCGGAGATGTAGATGGTGACCTCCGCGACGAGATCGTGGTTCCCGGTGCCAACAATGGTATGTGGAACTTTCTAACGGGCAGGCACGAGCCAACGTGGGTGCTACTCGCGATCGATCCCGAGTGGCTTGTCGGAGAGAGTCAGTCGTGGCCGCCTCGCTTCGAGTCAATCCCCGTCCGACTCCCGAAGTGGTACTACTTTTTCCCTTCCCTGGAGGGCGAACACGGCGGCGTCAAGCAACTCACCTTGGAGGATCAGAACCGCGATGGGACGCTCGACGTCAAGGCTCAGACACACCGGAACCGTTACCACTACATTCGCGGCGATGGCGCACCAATCGCAACAACCGCATCACATGAGTGGGTACGCGAGTACGGCCAAGAGATCCCCGAACCCAAACGGATTACGGCGACTCACCTAGAACTCGACGCCCGGCGCCGCGGCTTTGCGAGCGCTCCCTGGGCGCCCGCCGGCGTGGTCCCGGACGAAACGAGCGTCCAACGCCGATCAGTGCTGAGGCCGACGACCGTCGAAATCGGCATTCGGCTGAATGCCTTGTGGGAAACATCGCCGGTGATAGCAGAGGTCTCTGGGGCGGCCACACGCGTCGACCTTCGACCCGGCGACAAGCTCCTCTCGATCGGTGGCGTGCCGATCCAGCGCGGCATCGACGCTGCTTTGATCCTGGCCGGGAGGGCGCAGGGAGAGTTCATCCGAGTCGAAGTGCTCCGCGAAGGCCAAGAGCTATCCTTCGAAGTGCCCCTGGCCACACGAACTCGGCCAGCCGGAGAGCCGGTACTCTGACAAAACCGGGCCCCGATCCGCGGCGGGCTAGGCTCTCTGCTGACGATCGACATCGTCACGCCAGAGACTCCCTGCGATCCAGTCTCTCCGAACCCGGGCCAGTTTCTGGCTAGAATGGCGCCCGTCCTTCACACACGACTCGGGAATCGCCATGATCCGTCGCGCTGGTCTCGCCTCGCTCCTGCTTCTGCTCGTTCCCGCAATGCTCGCCGTGCCAGCGCCTTCCGCGGCGCAGGAGTCTATGGGCAAGGTGCCGCTGACTCATGACGTCTACGACTCGTGGAAGTCGATCTCCGGGCAGACGTTGTCCGACGACGGGAACTGGCTGCTGTACGCCGAGGTGCCGCAGGATGGCGATGCCGAACTCGTGGTGCAGAGCCTGACCAGCGACACCGAGTTCCGCACAGGTCTCGGCAAACTCACCACGGAAACCTCGTCGTTCGCCCGGCCACAGGCCGAGTTCACTGCAGGTGAACCCACGCACGTCGTGTTCCTCGCCAGCCCCGACAAGGCCACGCTCGCGCAGGCCAAGAAGGACAAGCTCACCGGCGACAAGGCTCCGAAGAAAACCCTCGGAATCATGGCCCTGTCCGACGGCTCGGTGACCACGGTCGAGCGCGTGAAGAGTTTCGCCCTGCCGGATGACACCGGCACGCATGTGGCCTACCTGCTCGAAAAGGCGCTTCCGAAGGAAGAAGACGAGGAAGGCGAGGACGGCGAGGAAGAGGCGGAAATGGCCGAGCCGGAGGCTCCCGAGGAGCCGGCAGCGGAGGAACCCGCGGCGGAAGAGACGGAGGAAGACGAGGCCCAGGAAGACGAGAAGAAGAAGGACAAGACCTACGGCACCGAACTGCGGGTGCGGACGCTCGCCGACGGCAGCGAATCTTCCGCCGACTCCGTGATGGCCTATGAAGTTTCCGACGACAGCGAGTGGGTCCTCTACACGGTGTCATCGGAGGACGCCCCCGAGTCTGACGGCGTCTACTCGCTCGACACCGGCACCGGCGCCGCGGCGGCGATGATGACCGGCGAAGGCAACTACAAGCACCTCACGCTCGACGAGGACAACGTCCAATTCGCATTCGTTACCGACACCACCGACTACGCGGCAGACGAGCCGGTGTTCGAGCTCTACGGCGGCAATTTGGGCGGCGACGCCGCCGCCCTCTGGGTCTCGCACACCTCGACGGACGGCTTCCCTGCCGAAATGGCAGTGACCGATAAGGAAGGCCTGACGTTCTCCGACAACGGCGCCGTGGTGATGTTCGGCATCCGTGCCATCCCGGAGCCCGAGGAGGACGAGGGCGACGAGGACGCGGAAGAAGACGAACCGAAGGCCGAGTTCGACCTGTGGCACTGGAACGACCCCTACCCGCAGCCGCAACAACTGCTCACCGCCAACAACGTCAATAACGAAGCGTTCGAATCGGTCTGGTGGATCGATGAGGGCGAGTTCGTGCAGTTGGCCAACGAAGATCTCGTGGACGTGAGCTTGTCGGCCAGCGGCACGCTGGCCATGGGCACCACCGACAAGCGCTGGGCGAAGAACCACTCCTACGAGGGCTTCTTCAACGATGTCCACGTGGTCGACACACGCACCGGCATCCACACGGTTATCGCCGAACGCGTCTCGTGGGGCGCCACGTTGTCGCCCACCGGCAGCCACGTGGCCTGGTTTGGCGGCAATGGCGAGTGGATCGGCTACGACGTCAACGGCGGCGGCGGTTGGTCCGACGGGCAGGATTGGTTCTTGTACGACGTCGCGGCCACCAGCACCACGAACCTCACGGCCGATCTCGATGTCGAGTTCGAGAGTCACTCGTGGGACACGCCCAACCTGCCGGCGTCCTACTTCGCCGCCGGCTTCACCGAGGACGGCAGCGACTTCCTCTTCTACGACCGCTACGACATCTGGGCGGCACCGACCAACGGTGACGCTCCCCGCCTGATGACCGACGGTCATGGTCGCGACTCGGGGATCTCGCTACGCTGGCAACGCATCGATCCGGAGCGCGACGGCGTGCCGGTCGACCGGCCCATCCTGCTCAGCGCGACCAACGACGAGACGATGGCGACGGGCTACTGGGTGGACCGCGTAACGGGTGACGTGGCGCCGCGCGAACTACACAGCGCCGAAGCGATGCTCGTCTTCAATGACTGGGGCGAGCGCTCGCACCGCGTGCTCTTCAACCGCCGCACCTTCAGCGACTTCCCTGACCTCTGGGTGGCGGACCTGGCGCTCGGACGCGAGGACGAGTCCGCCGCCGCGCTGTCGAACGTCACCAAGGTCACCGACCTCGGCGCCCAGACCGACCCCTACATCTGGGGCAACTCCGAGCTGCGCGACTTCCGCAGCGCCGACGGGCTGCCGCTGAAGGGCATCCTGATCAAGCCCGACAACTACGACCCGGACAAGCAGTACCCATTGATGGTCTACATCTACGAGACGCTGCACACGCAGTTCCACTTCTTCCGTAATCCGGGACCGGGCTCGTCGATCAACCCGTCGTACTACTCGTCCAACGGCTACGTCATCTGGATGCCCGACATCGAGTACGTCACACCGGGTTACCCCGGACGCGATGCGATGAAGGCCGTGCTTCCGGGAATTCAGATGCTGGTCAACGAGGGCGTCGCCGACCCCGAGGCGATTGGCATCCAGGGCCACTCCTGGGGCGGCTACCAGATCTCCTACATGATCACTCAAACCGACATCTTCGCGGCCGCTGAAGCCGGCGCCCCGGTGTCGAACATGACCTCGGCTTACGGCGGCATCCGCTGGGGCTCGGGCCTCGTGCGTCAGTTCCAGTACGAACGCACCCAGTCGCGCCTTGGCGGCTCCCTCTGGGAGGTGCCACTGCGCTACATCGAGAACTCGCCCGTGTTCTGGGCCGACGACATCAACACCCCGTTGTTGTACATGCACAACGACGAGGACGGCGCCGTGCCGTGGTATCAGGGCATCGAGCTGATCATGGCACTCCGCCGCCTGGGCAGGGAGGCCTACATGTTCAACTACAACGGCGAAGCCCACGGCCTACGGCGCCGGGTGAACCAGGAAGACTGGACCATCCGCATGGCCGACTTCTTCGACCACCACCTCAAAGGCGAGCCCGCCCCGAGCTGGATGACCGAAGGGATTCGTGGCTGGGACAAGGGCGAGGAGGAGTGACGCATGGCGCATCTTGATCTGGTAGCGCTCGTCGTCACCGACTACGACCCGGCAATCGACTTCTTCGTGAACGTCCTGGGCTTCGACCTCGCCGAGGACTCGCCGTCTCTTACCAACGACGGGCGCCCCAAGCGCTGGGTCGTGGTGCGGCCGCCCGGAAGCCAGACCGGAATTCTGCTCGCTCGTGCCGACGGTGAACGTCAATCGAAGGTCGTCGGCGACCAATTCGCCGGCCGCGTCGGGCTCTTCCTGCGAGTGGACGACTTCGAGGCCACGTACCAGCGGATGCGCGACGCAGAAGTTCGATTTGTCACCGAACCACGGGACGAACCGTATGGACGTCTCGCGGTGTTCCAGGATCTCGAAGGTAACCGCTGGGATCTGCTCGGCCCCGCTCCAGACGCGTAGGTCTATGGAGCGCCCCTAACAAGATTCTCACGATCTTGATTCGGCCTTAACGGGTTCTTCAAGAAGTGAAGATTTCCTATGCTCGAACAAGTTATTCCGCTTTTCGATCAGCGCCTCGCGGGTTGAGCAGAAGTCTCGAGCGCGGCGCAGGGAGGGCCTCGGTGTTTCGACAGAGTCTCGTCGGGCGCTTGAGTTTCGGCGCCGTGTTGTTCGCTTCCATTCTGCTACTTGCCTCACCCGCCACGGCTTCGGTTGCGGTCGCTCAAGACGGAACCGGTTCGAAGCAGCAGTCTGAGCAAGACACCCAGGAAACGGTCGCTGCCACGATTGAAGCGCCCAGCGTTAGCGAAGACGCTGGCGAAGCGCCGTCCGCCGAAGAGGGCGCGCAGGAAGCGCCGCCCGCGGGGAAGTTCAGCGGCCTGATGTTTGGCGACTACTACTACATCAGCACGCACCGGCGCGAAGAGCTCAACGGTCAGAGCGGTTTCTGGTTCCGCCGCATCTACTTCACCTACGAGCACAAACTCAGCGACAACTGGGACACTCGATTCCGGCTCGAGGGCAATAGCCCCGGCAGGTTCACCGTCGCCGACACGATCGACCCCTTCGTGAAGGACGCCTACCTGCGTTGGCGCGGCGACAGCACGAGCATCTACCTGGGCATCTCGAGCCCGCCCACCTGGAACTACGTCGAAGACTTCTGGGGTTACCGGTGGCTCGAGAAGACACCGCTCGACCTGCAGAGATTCGGGAGTTCGCGTGACTTCGGTGTCGCGGTGCGGGGCTCGCTCGATTCGGGCAAGAAGCTCAACTACCACGTGATGGCCGGCAACGGCTCGGGCAGCAAATCCGAGATCGGCAAGGGCAAGGCCGTGTACGGCTCGTTGCGCTACGACTTCAGCGAGAACCTCTCGGTCGAGGGCTACATCGACTACAAGAATCGCGACCGCGGCTCCAAGCACGTCACCTATCAAGGCTTCGCCGCATACCAGTCGGGCGGCACCCGCATCGGGCTCCAGTACGCGCGCCAGGAAGTGGACCTCAGCGAAGTCGACGGCGAAGATTTCGACATGAACCTGCTGTCGGCGTTCGTCGTCCAGCCGCTCAACGAGAAGCTCACGCTCGTGGTTCGCGCCGACCGGATGTTCGACCCCAACCCGGCGGGCGAGGTCATTGCGTATCTGCCGTTCGCCAGCAATGCGAAGTCGCTGCTCGTCCTAGCAGGTGTCGACATTGACCTCGGCTTCGGCATCCACCTGATGCCGAACTTCGAGTGGATCAGCTACGAGGCTGTGGACGGCGGTGCCGACCCCGACGATGACCTCATGCTCCGCGGCACTTTCTACTGGTCCTGGGGCTAGTTCGACTCAATCTGCGAAGAGGTCGGCTCCGTGCCGACTTCTCCTGATTTTCAAGTCTTCTTAACACCAGCTTTAAAGAGCCCGAGTTTCATGAATCGGGCAATCGAACGTTCCTCGGGAGGCTCAAGATGAAGAGACTGGCAATCGTGGCCCTGGCACTGTTCGCAACCGCCGCTTGCGGTGGCGGTAGCGGCTCGTCGCGCACGCTGATTCAGAACAAGGGTTCCGACACCCTGGTCTCGGTCGCTCAGGCGTGGGCCGAGGCGTACAAGGAAGTCGACGCCAACGTGGCCGTCGCGGTAACCGGCGGTGGCTCCGGCACCGGCATCTCGTCGATGATCAACGGCACCGTCGACATCGCGAACGCCAGCCGCAAGATGAAGGAATCCGAGCTCGAGGCCGCACGCGGCAACGGCGTCGAGCCGATCGAGCATGTTGTCGGGTTCGATGCGCTGGCGGTGTACCTGCACCCCGACAACCCGATCGACGTGATGAGCCTGAGCCAGCTCGCCGAAATCTACGGCGAGGGTGGCGAAACCGAGACATGGTCACAGCTGGGTGTGACCGTGCCCGGATGCGATAGCGACGAGATTGTCCGAGTCAGCCGGCAGAACAACTCGGGAACCTACGTCTACTTCCAGGAAGCGGTGCTGGGCGTGGAGCGCGACTTCAAACTCGGTTCGCTCGACATGCACGGTTCCAAGGACGTCGTCGACCTGGTGGAGAACACGCCGTGCGCCATTGGCTACAGCGGGCTCGCCTACGCAACCGATCACGTGAAGCTGGTGTCCGTGATGAGCGCCGAAGATGCGCCGGCCGTGGCTCCCTCGGTCGATACGGCCATCGATGGCAGCTACCCGATTGCACGCCCGCTGATGATGTACACGGCTGGACAGCCGACCGGTGCCGTGGGTACCTACCTTGAGTGGATCCTTGGCGACGTCGGACAGTGCATCATCCTCGACAAGGGATATGCCCCGGTCACGTCGGTCAGCTGCAGCTAGGCGCCGCTTGAGCGCGGCGCGTCCGCTGCGCGAGGCTTGTGGAGAGACACGATGAGTCGTTACGAAGAGCGCTTACAGGGTGATCTCGACAGGGTCCGAGCGCGCGTGGTGGACACGATGCGCTACGCGCACACGGCCGTAGACAACGCCGTCAACTCCCTGCTGCAGGACGACCACCAGCTTGCACACGACACGGTCCTGGGCGATCTGGCGCTGAACCGCGAGATCCGCGCACTCGACCGCATGTGCCACGCGTTCATCGCGCGACACCTGCCGAGCGCCGGCCATCTGCGGACGGTCTCGGCGATCCTCCAGATCAACATCGCGGTCGAGCGCATTGGCGACTACGCCGTAACGATCGCGCGCGAAGTCACGCAACTGTCCGCGCCACCGTCCGAGGAAATCCGCCGCGACGCCCGCGCCCTGGCGCAGCAGGCGCTGCAAATGCTGGCGCAGGCCACCCAGGCGTTCGAGGAGGCGAACTCGGAGCTGGCGCGCGGAACCATCGGCATGGCGCACCAGATCGACTCAACGTGGGACACGGCCTTCCACGACCTGCTTGATGCCGGAGAAGAGAACCAGCAACCCCTGCGGGATCTGTTCGCTCTGTTTGCGGTGTTCAACCGGATCGAGCGCATCAGCGATCAGGCCAAGAACATCTGTGAAGACACGGTGTTCGCAGCCACCGGCCAGACCAAGGACCCCAAGGTCTACCGGGTGCTGTTCCTCGACGAGGGCAACAACACCCTCAGCCTCATGGCCGAGGCGATCGCGGCGAAGGCCTATCCGCAGAGCGGCACGTTCGCATCGGCCGGCTGGAACCCCGGCGCTTCGGTGGACGCCGGGTTCGAGGCGTTCATGAACGGTCGCGGCCTGTCGATCGACAACGCGGAACCGGCAAGCCTGCGAGACCGCAGTTCTTTCCTGGCCGACGCCCATGTGCTCGTGAGCCTGGCGGGAGACCCGCGGACACATCTGGATGAGATCCCGTACCACACGGCCGTCCAGATCTGGGACGTAGAGAGTGTGCCCGAAGGACTCGATCGTGATCGCGAAGACGCGGTTCTCGACCAGCGCGCCCGTGACCTCGCCGCGCGGATCGAGGACCTGATGACCGTGCTGCACGGAGATGAGGCCGAGTAATGGCGCACAACGCTGGCGCGCTCGATCGCCGCGACACGGCCTGGTACGTCGACAAGGCGGTCGAGTGGCTGGTCTTCATCGGCGGGATCTCGGCGATCATCTTCATCGTTGGCATCTTCGTATTCATCGGCAAGGAAGGCTTCGGCTTCATCCTGGGCCGGTTCGACTTCGCGGAGTTCTTCTTCTCGCCGCGCTGGACTCCGACGTCGCTGACCAACGCGACCTACGGAGCCCTGGCCCTGATCGTCGGCACAGCCAGTGTCACCGGGTTCGCGATGCTGGTCTCCGTGCCGTTCTCGCTCGGCGCCGCCATCTACATCGCCGAGTTCGCCACCGGGAAGCGACGCGAGACATTGAAGGTGCTCATCGAAATGCTGGCCGCCATTCCCTCGGTCGTCTGGGGGTTCATCGGGCTCAGCTTGATGAACCCGCTGATCATCTCGGTGTTCAACGTGCCGCTCGGTCTCAACGTGCTCAACGCGGGCATCATCCTGGGGCTGATGGCGGCGCCGATCATGACAACGATCGCCGAGGACGCGCTCAAGGCCGTGCCCGACGGGTACCGCGAGGCTGCCGAGGCGCTGGGCGCCACGCGCTGGCAAGTTATCCGCCAGGTGGTGCTGCCCGCCGCCAAGAACGGTCTGGTGGCCGCCGTGCTCCTGGGTGTCGGCCGTGGCTTCGGCGAGACGATGGCCGTGCTCATGGCCACCGGACACTCGATCAATATCCCATCGAGCATCTTCGACCCGGTGCGAGCACTCACGGCCACCATCGCCACCGAGCTGGGTGAAACGGCCGAGGGTTCGGAGCACTACCAGGCGCTGTTCGCGCTCGGCATCCTGCTGTTCGCCGTCACGTTCGTGATCAACCTCACCGCCGACCTGTTTGTGCGTGGGATCAAGGACAAATAGCGATGTTCGAAGCAACCGAACTCAACGCACAGCACGCACGAACCGAGAAGCTCTACCGGATCCTCTTCGGTCTGATGGCCGTGCTTCTGATCCTGCCGGTGATCACGATCCTCACCGTACTCGTGGTTCGAGGTGGGCCCGCCATCAGCTTCGAGTTCCTGTTCTCGGAGCCGATCAACGGCATGACCGAGGGCGGCATCTTCCCGGCACTCGTGGGCACAATCTGGCTGGTGAGCGTGGCGCTCGTGGCCTCAGTACCGATCGGCGTGGCCGCCGCGATCTACCTCAGCGAATACGCCCCCAAGAACTGGCTCACCCGCGCAATCAACCTGGCGATCATCAATCTCGCCGGCGTGCCCTCCATCGTGCACGCGCTGTTTGGCGTTGGCGCCTTCGTGCTCTTCTTCAACTTCGGTACCAGCATCCTCGCCGCCAGCCTGACCCTGGCCATCATGACGCTGCCGGTGGTGATCGTGGCCACACGCGAGTCGCTGCAGGCCGTGCCGCAGGCGTTCCGCGAAGCATGCTGGAGCATGGGCGCCACCCGCTGGCAGACGATCCGGCACGTGGTGCTGCCCAACTCGGTGAGCGGCATCCTGACCGGGGTCATCCTCGAGGTGTCGCGCACAGCGGGCGAGACCGCGCCGATCATGTTCACTGGCGCCACGCTGTTCCTGCCCTTCCTGCCCGAGACCGTCTTCGACCAGACGATGGCGCTGTCGCTGCACCTGTTCACGGTGTCGACCCAGGTGCCCAACGTGCCTGAGGAAGTCCAATACGGCACCGCATTGGTACTCATCGGGCTGGTGCTGAGCATGAACGCCGTGTCGATCGGCGTCCGCACGTACCTGCGCGGGAAGAAGAAATGGTAGGTACGCCGGCCGCCGCGGACGTCAAGCTGGACGTCAAGAACCTCGCCATCCACTACGGCGACACGTGCGCGCTCCGCGACACGTCTTTCCAGATCCGCAAGAACGAGATCTTCGGCATCATCGGCCCCGCCAACAGCGGCAAGACGTCGTTCCTGCGCGCCATCAACCGCATGGACATGTTCGACGACAACATGCGAATCGATGGCGAGATCCTGCTCGACGGCACCGAGGTGCGGAACTGGCGCAACGTCTACGCGCTGCGTCGCCGCGTCGGCGTGGTGTTCCCGCTCCCGGTGGGCCTGCCGCTGAGCATCTACGACAACGTGGCCCTCTCACCCAGGCTCGCAGGGACCCGCAAGAAGGCCGATCTCGACGTCATCGTCGAGCGCTGCCTGACTCGGGCCGCGCTCTGGGACGAGGTGAAGGATCGACTCAACTCCCTGGGAAGCCTGCTTTCTGGTGGCCAGCAGCAGCGTCTTACGATCGCGCGAGCCCTGTCGCAGCAGCCGGATCTGCTGCTGCTCGACGAGTTCTCGATCGCCGTCGACCCCGTGACGACGATGCGCATCGAAGACGTGCTCAAAGAGCTGCGCGAAGAGATGACGATCATCCTCGTGACCAACCTCGTGCAACAGGCACGACGGCTCGCCGACCGCACCGCGTTCTTCCTCACCGGCGAATGCGTCGAGGTGGCCGAGACCGAAGATCTCTTCACCGGGGCCGTCAGCGACCAAAGGACGAGCGACTACGTGGAGGGGCGTTTTGGCTAGCACCGAGAGCAGTCGCGCGGCCATCGAGACGCAGAAGCTCAACCTCTGGTACGGAACGTTCCAAGCACTCTTCGACGTCGACCTGGAGATCAAGCCGGGAATCATCACGTCGATGATCGGCCCTTCCGGCTGCGGCAAGTCGACGTTCCTGCGATCGGTCAACCGGATCAACGAGCGGCTCGGCTACGTGCGGACGACCGGGAGCATCCGCGTGCACGGCCGCGACGTCTACGCGCCCGAGGTCGAGATCATCCAGGTGCGCAAACAGGTCGGCATGGTCTTCCAGCGGCCGAACCCGCTGCCGCTCTCGGTGCGCGACAACATCCTCTTCGGCGCCAGGCTGCACGGCGAGCCCGCGCCCAAGCTCAGCAGCAGCCAGGCCGACGAGATCGTCGAGACCGCGCTGCAGAAAGTGCTGCTGTGGGACAAGGTCAAAGACCGTCTGAACCAGCCGGCGATCGGGCTCTCGCTCGAGGAACAGCAGAAGCTCTGCATCGCGCGTCTCCTGCCCGTGAAGCCACAGGTGCTGCTCATGGACGAGCCCTGCTCGGCACTCGATCCCGCCGGCACCGAAGCGGTCGAGGAGATGATCTGGGAGCTGCGCGGCGACTACACGATCCTCATCGTGACCCACAACATGGCGCAGGCTCGACGGGCCAGTGAGGAATGCATCTTCATGCTGCTGGGCAAAGTCATCGAGCACTCCCCCACCGACGAGCTCTTCGTCACTCCGGGGGACACGCGCACGGCCGACTACATCGAAGGCCGCTACGGCTGATCACCCGGCACCACGCGACAGGCGAGCTTCGGCCGGACGCGAGGTAAGATCCGCGCATTCGCCAAACAGTCAACCTGGACTTGAAGGAGCCCCGCGTTGAACGACGACCAACCACAGGGCTCCCGCGGCAGGCGTAAGAAGGGCACGACCGTCATCTGCTCGGCCGGGTCACGCTCGCGATTCCTGCGCGGAATGATCACCCACGACCTCGTCAAACGCGGTCTCGACTTCGACGTCGCGTACTCGATCGCGCAGACGACCCGCGATGCGTTCGACGGGCGCGCTGAGGTCACGACGCAGGAGATCCGCGAGGCCATCGCGGTCGAACTGGGCTCGATCGGCGAAGAGGCTCTGGTTCAGACTCCGGAGTGGCACCCAACGAGCGAGGTCAGGGTGACCGCGCGCGGCCAAGATCAGCCTTTCAGCAAGGGGCTACTTGCCGAGACGCTGGAAGGAGCCGGGGTTGAGCTCGGCCATGCCTACCGCATCGTCGCGGAGCTCGAAGCTCAACTTCACGATGAAAACGTGACGCTGCTCTCGAGCGGCGAGGTGGCCCGCCGCATCGACGACCTGCTCACGCGGCACCTAGGTGCGGCGACGGCCCGCCGCTACCGCGTGCTCCGCAATATCCATCGTCTCCCGCTGCCCGTGGTGGTCTACATCGCTGGCGCGAGCGGCACCGGGAAGTCGAGCCTGGCATTGGAGCTGGCTCCTCTGCTCCGTATCTATCGAGTGAGCGCCACTGACACGATCCGCCAGGTGATGCGGATGGTCTTCACGCCGGGCATCCTGCCGGCGCTGCACCGATCAAGTTTCGAACTCGCCTCGCCGCCCGATGGCGAACCCGAGGCCGGCCTTTCCGGTGCCGATGGCGATGACGCCGACCGCGTGATCGCCAGCTACGAAGAACAAACCGCGCGCGTCCTCGTGGGTGTTCGTGCGGTTGTTGAACGCGCCATCGCGGAGCGCATGAGCATCATCGTTGAGGGCGTCCACCTTCGCCCCGGCAGCGTCCCGTTCCCCGACCTCGAAGGATCCTGCTACCAGGTGCCGATCGTGCTCGGCAGCCTCGACCAGGAGGCGCACCGGCGCCGCCTGCTGGGTCGGTCGCACGGAGAGCAGCGTCGCGCCGAGCGTTACGTGGCAGCGTTCAGCGCCATCCGCACCGTCAATGACCACCTGCTCGATCTTGCTGAAGCGAACGACATCCCGATGCTCGATACGTTCCGTGACGAGGAACCTGAGGCCCGAGCCGTGCAACTGCTGGTGGGAGCCCTCACACGACGCGCCCCGGGACTCACCGGACGGGAGCGACTCGCCGGCACCCGCTCGCCGGCCCTTCTTCTGATCATCGACGGGCTGGCCGACCGACCGGTCCGCGCGCTCGGCGGACGCACACCCCTGCAGGCCGCCACCACGCCGACACTCGATCGCCTCGCCAACGAGGGCCGCCTGGGCATCGCCGACCCCGTGGGCCCCGGCATCGTTCCCGATACGGCCGCCGGAACGTTGGCGCTGTTCGGCCAGTCGCCGGCGGCACTGAAACGCGGGCCGGTGGAAGCGCTCGGTGCGGGCATTCGCATGTCGCCGGACGACATCGCCCTACGCGCGAACCTGGCGACGCTCGACGAGAACGGCACCGTCGTTGATCGCCGCGCCGGCCGCGTTCGGGACGAGGCACAGGAACTCGCGCGCGCTCTCGACCGTATCGAGCTGCCCGGTGAACTGGGCAAGCGCGTGAGCGTGCGAGTGAAGGCCGGGACGGAACACCGCCTGGCTGTGCTACTCCGCGGCCAGGGTCTGTCCTCCGGCATCGAGGGCAGCGACCCGGGCGACGCCGCGATTCCCGGAGCTCCGCTGGAGCCCAAGGCACAGGATCCCGGCGACGAGATGGCCGCATTCACCGCGGAGGCCCTCGCAGCATTCGAGAAGGCGGCCCAGGAAGTGCTGGCCGAGCATCCCGCGAATCGCGCGCGCGCCGAACGCGGCGAGCCCCTGGCGAACATCCTCCTCACCCGCGGCGCCGGTCGCATTCACCGCCTCGTGAACCTCGAAGACGCGGGCTGGCCGCTGCGGCTGTGCTGCATCGGCGGCGACCGCACCGTGCTCGGCCTCGCCCGCTGGCTCGGCGCCGACATCGTCTCCCAGCCCGGCATGACATCGAACCTCGACACCGATCTCGATCTCAAGTTCGCCGCGGCGCGCGAGTCGATGCGCCACAACGACCTTACGGTCATGCACATCAAGGGCGCCGACATCGCGGCCCACGACCGCCGCCCCGACCTCAAGGCCGAGTTCCTCGAACGCCTCGACACCGCCCTGGACGAATTCCTCGCGAGCGCCAAGGCGCCCATGCGCGTAGCCGTCGCCTCCGATCACGCAACCCTCTCCGAAAGCGGCCAGCACGGCGCCGACCCCCTCCCCGTCCTCATCTGGGACCCGGATCAGGAACGCGACGAGGTCGACCGCTACGACGAACAGTCCGCGGCCAACGGCGCCCTGGGCCGCTTCCCGCTCCAGAACCTGTTGGGCAAGCTATTCGAAGTGAATTAGGTTTCTTGTCCGGACCGGTCTCCGATCCCCGCCGTGACATCTTTTAGAGAATCAGAAGCACATAGCAATTCTTCATTGCGAATAATCGCAATATCTTTTAAAGTATCAATAACTAACTATGATATTTAAAAGGTAATCGAATTGAGTTACTCTCTCGCGGAGATCGGGGACGCTCTACGGACCAGTCGCCTCCAGCTAGACAAGAGCCAACGCGACCTGAGTGAACTAACCGGCATCTCGCAGGCACGGATATCTCTTATCGAGAACGGCGCCGTAGATCTCCGTACGTCAACCCTGCAGGAGCTAGCTCGGAGTCTCGACCTCGAAGTCGTTCTCGTACCTCGTCGTACCGTTGAATTCGTGACGGCATTGGCACGAGATGCAAACGAGGATACCGACGAGGACACGCCTCTCTATCAGCTCGACGACACCGATGGCTGAGACCGTCTTGGATGTAGCCCTTTACGGCAGGCCCATCGGCACGATGACGCTGTTGGGCGGGACCCAGACCGCCTTCGCGTTCAACGACGAGTACATCGAGGACACCGCTAGGCCGACCCTGAGCCTCTCTTTCAAGGGCACGAGCGGACTCCTTACTCGGATCAAACCGACACGCACGCGTATCCCGCCGTTCTTCGCGAACTTGCTTCCGGAAGGCCCGTTGCGTTCGTATCTGGCCAAGCAGGCAGGGGTGCACCCAGACCGAGAGTTCTTTCTACTATCGGCGCTCGGCCGAGATCTCCCAGGCGCGGTCACAGTCATCAATCACAAGGCCGCTACGGCGCCTCCTGGGTCTTCGGCCATTCTCGACGCCCATGGCGAAGCTCCGGAGCATTCTGTCCTTCGTTTTTCACTTGCGGGCGTCCAACTGAAGTTCTCCGCGCTTCTGGCGGCGGATGGAGGACTCACGGTGCCGACCGATGGAGTAGACGGATCGTGGATCGTGAAGCTCCCGTCACCAACCTACGCAGCGGTGCCTGAGAACGAGTTCGCGATGCTCGAACTCGCGCGATCAATCGGCATCGACGTGCCAAAGACCCGCCTCGTAGATGTCGACAAGGTTGCCGGATTGCCGGCGGAAGCCAGCCGACTACCTGGCAAGGCTCTCGCTATCCGCCGATTCGACCGTCTGCCACACGGCGCACCGGTGCACATCGAAGACTTTGCGCAGGTCTTCGGCGTCTACCCACAGGAGAAGTATGGCCGAGCCAACTACGGCAATCTTGCCCAAGTAATCCAGGCGGAAGCTGGGCAGGCCTCTACCGAAGAGTTCATTCGACGACTCATCTTCAGCGTTCTTATCGGCAACGCGGACATGCACCTGAAGAACTGGTCGCTGGTATATCCCGATGGCCGCCACGTGAAACTAGCTCCTGCCTACGACTTCGTCTCAACGGTGCCCTACCTGAGCGAAGATGGCATGGCCCTGAACCTGTACAAAGCGGGTACCAAAGCGTGGAGCCACTTCACGCTGGACGGGTTCGCCCGACTCGCAGCGCGTGCGCGCGCCGCCGAGCGCAGCGTGACGCGCACCGTGCGTGAGACGGTGGCCCGGTTTCACGAGAATTGGCGTGGTGGTGGAGCAGAGGTTCCACCCGAGGTAAGGGCGGCAATCGACGCTCACCTGGATCGACTGCAGCTCATGCGGGAAGTCATTGGCTCCTGACGATCAGTCCTGCCGGAGCGCGGTCATCGGATCGATACGTGCCGCGCGCCGGGCCGGGAACCAGTGCGAGATGGCGAGGACCGCGAGCAACGCCAGCAGGCCAGCGATGTACGGCGCCGGACTCTCTGGAGTCACGCCGAACAGGAACCTGGAGAACGTTCGAGCCCCCGCGTAGGCCGCTGCCAACCCGAGGGTCAACGCGACCGCAACGATCGTGACGCTGCCGCTGGCTACCTGTTGGATGACCCGTGCACGCCCCGCGCCGAGCGCCTTGCGGATACCGAGTTCGCGAGTTCGTCGCCCAACCGCCTGTGCGACCGCACCGTAGAGCCCGATCGTCGCCAACAGACCGCCTACCGAGGCAAACGCAATGAGCAACGCGGCCGCGAGACGGAGCGGCAGGAGCAACACGCGCGCCATATCTACGAATGTTTCCGCCTGCATGAAAACCAACTCGGGTTCGATGGCGAGCATCTGCTGCTGTACGTCCGCCACGCGATCGGCCGCTGGCCCCGACGTGCGCACGAGCACGTTGGCGAACGGCGATGGACTCTGCGCCCATGAGTAGTAGATGTAGGGCTCAGACGGGCCGGCGACGCTCGACACCTTGTGGTCGCGCACGACGCCCACCACCACCCACTCGCGGCCGGCGGCGCTGCTCACGGTCTTGCCGACGGCATCTTCGCCGGGCCAGAACCGCGCCACGAAGGCTTCGTTGACGATCGTCGTGAGACGACCGTCGCGGTTGTCCCGTTCATCAAACAGCCGGCCCCGAACCTGCTCCAGCCCGACGGTACGGAAGTAGTCCGGGCCCACGAGCGACCGGGCAATCGAGTAGCCGCGACTGCCCGGCCTCGGCTCAACGCCTTCCGGTACGACCGCGGTGTAGTGAATGTTGGTGTTGAGCGGGAGCCCCGTCGAATAGGTAGCCGACTCGACACCCGGCATCTCAGCGAATCGCAGGAGCGCGCGTGGGAAGAAGTCGACGGCCTCCTCGTCGGTGTAGCCGTTCATCTCGAGCGCGAACCCGAGCACGACCACGCGATCCGCGTCCACGCCGAGATCCACGTCGTGAGCCGCCCTTGCAGTGGAGACGAAGAAGGCCGCGCTGACAAGCAGTACGAACGAGATGGCGATCTGCGCCACCAGCAGCCCGGACTGGATCCGGGATCCGCCCGCGGCTACCGCACCTGTGCCGCGGAGGGCGGAAACGAGGTCCGCCCGCGTCGCGCGCATGGCTGGGGCGACGCCGAAGATCAGCCCAGTCACAACGGAAACGCCCGCTGCGAAGGCGAAGACGCGCCAGTCGAACGCGAACTCGATCGGGAGCTCCACCGGCACCGGTAGGGTCGTTCGCGCCAGGAGCCCGGTAAGCCAGACCCCGATCGCCATCCCGACGGCTCCGCCGCCGAGGCCGAGCAGCAGGCTCTCGGTAATCATCTGACGCACGAGTCGACGTCGGTCCGCGCCGAGCGCGGCACGAATGGCCACCTCTCTTCCGCGGGTGGTAGCCCTCGCCAGGAGCATGTTCGCCACGTTGGCGCAGGTAACCAGCAGGAGCAGGCCGACGATGCCGAACAGGAAGCCGACGACCGACGAGAAAGCCGCATCGAGCCCCGGATGGATGCGCAGCGACCCCGGTTCGAGCAGCACCGGCCGACGCCCCTGGTTCACGTCCGGATGGGCCTCGGCGAGCGCCAAACCGATCGCCTCCATCTCCGCGGTGGCGCGCTCTACGGATATCTCGTCGCGCAGCCTCGCCTTCACCGACAGCCACCGATGCCCGCGACGTTCCAGCCGCGTGTCCCCTGGCGACGGCGACACGTCGTTCGTACCTGCCGGCTCCACCTGCTCGGCCATCATCGTCGGAATCCAGAGCGGCGTTGCCACGCTCGCGAAGGCCCCCGTGAATTCAGGCGCGGCGACGCCCACGATCTCGTAGGTCGTGCCGTTGAGCGCGAGTGTCTGGCCGACCGCCGCCGGGTCGCTGTTGAATCGGGAGCGCCAGAGGTTGTGGCTGATCACCATCACCGCGTGCCCGTCGCGCACGAGGTCGCCCTCCGGGGTCAGAGGCCGACCAACCGCAACTCGGGCTCCGAGCACCGAGAAGTAGTTCCCGGTGACGATCTCGCCCAGCACCATCTTCGAGGACGAGCCGTCCGACAGGGCCGCGAAGAACAGCGAGTGTCCGGCAATCCCGGAGAGCGCCTGCGTCTGGGCGTTGTAGTCACGCAGATCAGGCAACGACATCGCCGTGCGGCTCTGCGGACCCGGCGGATCATCATCGGTCGTCATGATCTCGAGCACGCGTTCCGGATTGGCCACCGGCAGCGGCCGCAGCAGAACCGTGTTCACGATGCCGAACAACGCGGTGTTCACGCCGATACCCACGCCCAGAGTTGCCAGCGCCACGATCGTGAACATCGGGCTGTTGCGCAGCGCGCGGACGGAGTAGCGAAGGTCCTGCAAGATGGTTTCCATGAGTCCGACCTGACGTGGAGCGGGAAAAGAACTACGAACGAACGTACGACTGTCGGGCTCGGCGTCCGGCGACGCGGGCCCGAGCCTGAGCAGCTTGGGGCCATGCCATCGCGCACGAACCGCGAGGGCGGCCACCGATGAGACTTCGGCGAGACAAACCAGCGCCCAGCGCAGAGTGGAGATCTCGAGAGCCTCGGATTGGCGGTCCTCGAACACCTCGTGCAGCAGCCGCGACGATCTCCGAGACATCCAGGCTGGAAGCAGCCCGCAAGCGAGCCGAAACGAGAGCGCGCCGAGACGATGCCGTCGCGTTGCCAGCGCCGAGGTCGCGTTCGGCATCGTTATCGATCCGCGCCGGGATCCCGCACCAGATTGCGATCAGCCGCCACGTCGATCAGAGCACGCAGCCGTTCGGTCTCGGCCTCCGCCACGCGCCGCCCCAGATCGCTGAGGCTATAAATCGTGCGCCGCCCCTCAACGCCCACTTCCTCGATCAAGCCATTCGCATCGAGCCGACCGATCGCCAGATACAAAGACCCCGTACTCGGCCGCAGCTCCGGCGCACGCCGCCGCGCCACCTCACGCGCAATCGCATACCCATGCGTCTCCCCACCCGCCAACGACAGCAGCACCTGCTAGGCAAGGTGTGGAAGCGGCAGAAACGAGCTGGGTTCGGCCGATGAGGGCATAGATTCTTAGGCTAAATACAATGTCTTCAATTGGATTTAAGCTAAGAGTACAGTAAGCGATACGAAGAAGAGACCGACAAGACTGGGTTTCGCGGCAGCGCACAGATCTATGCAGCGCAACGATCTCACGGTCATGCACATCAGGGGCGCCGACCACACCACCCTGTCCAAAAGCGGCCAACACGGCACCGCCCCCTCCCCGCCTTCATCTGGGACCCCGACCAGGAGCGCGACGAGGTCGACCGCTACGACGAACAGTTCGCCGCCCCATCGACTGCGGCCCGCGGGGGCGATGCCGCGCGAGTCGCCGTGCGGGCTCCGGCCATGTCCTGAAGGGTCCGTGCCCGCGCAGGTTCCTGGTTCGCTCTGCCGCGTTGCTAGGACCTAGCTTTTGTTCTACGCGGCGATGTCCCTCAAGACCCGTTGCGCCTCCGCCAGGCCGATCTCGGTGAGCGTAGAGTCGTCCTCACCCCACTCTTCGACAAGACGCCGGTTGTACAACTCGCCAAGCCTCTTGCCTACGCTTGCCGGACTCGTACGCCCCATCCACTCGTGCAGCTGCCGCCTCGGCACCGGATCCGGATAGTGGCTGTTCAGGAGAACCAGTATCTCCTTTGCAACCGGTAACCCAGCGAGGACAAGCTTCTTCTCGCCACGCTGTTCGATCACGCCTGTAACTGGACGTTCGATTTCCGCAACGACCGCGGCGGCTTCATCCATTGATCCTCCTGCGCACTGCCGCACCAGTTCAGCCATCAGCCAGGTTGCCGCCGCGAGGCAGTAACGCAGATCACTCTTGCTGGAATCTACGGGCCCGACGTGCACCACGTCCCGCTTGTTCCGCACGGCGTACAGGGCCCGCGCGACCCGTGCTCCGCAGATCCGTAGATCATCCGTCAGCCGAGCTGTTCGCGACTCTAGCGTCCGAAGGTAGCGATCTACGTCTGGCCGCTCCTCGAATCGTTCCTCTTCCAAGTGCTGAAGCGCCTGGACGAACCGTTCCACGAGGCGACCACCTGCCGAGCTGTTGGTCGCCCCCGTCGCAGCGTCGAACCGAAGTGACACGAACTCCTCGGCCAGCCCGCCCGCAACCACGCCTGGAAGAACCGGAGACATAACACGGACGAAACGCCCATCAACCGATTTTAGATCCACCTTGCTAAACTCCACGACATCACTCTTAAACCCGTCTATGGAGTCTTATACTCCATGAAACGCCGCAACACAACCTAAGCTCACTGCGCAAACGCCCAACACTCGACACTCCAAGCTCAACGAGCCACGCACAATTCGTCGACACTTCAGGCTGCAACGGGGATCTATCGAACATCAGGTCGACCGGACTCGCCGCGCCGAACCGAAGTACCACAAAGCCCTCGGCCAGCCCGTCGGCGGCCACGCCTAGAATGTTCAATATTGGTTCAAGCACCTTGTTTGTCCGAAGCGATCTTACATAAGATTATTTATTCCATAATCTACTGTAAATCGACCGCATCTGGACGATTCCAATGCATATTAGACTCATGAAATGGACGTTCAACAACCTACATGCTGCGACTGGACCTTAAACTCTTGCTTCCAGACACCTTCATGGCAGTTGATAGTTCTTATGATCAGACATATTGAAGTCATATGCGCGGATACAGACCCCAAACGAGTCCTATATTGAAGAGCATAAAGACAGCAAGAGTTTATCAGAGGTCCATCTTGTTCGGTTCAAGGCTCAAGTACTTCTCTAAACGCACGCGCGATGCGTCTCTTAGTCTCCGATTACACGCAGCATGTCCTCGACTCGGGCCACGCCGGCCGCGGTAATCCGATACTTCTTGCGTGCCTGGCGAGACTTGCCACTCTTGCGCACCTGAATCGCCAACTGTGGGCGCTGCTCGATCAGGCCGTTGAACGCGCGAGTGATCTTTGGTATCCCGTGGCCGAGATGCTTGAGCTCTCTATTCACCGAATAGGAATCAATGTCGTCTTGAGCGCCGTAGACCTGGAACCAGTAGCCGACGACGAGCACCTTCTCCGGTTGAGTCTTCGGAGCAGCAGCCATGAATAGTTCGCCCAGGTCGTTTATACGCCCGTCGTCAGTAGATTAGTCTTGCTCTGCCGTGTCTACGATCGGTTCTTCGGCCAATTTGGGTGGCTCTGAAGACCTCGGCAAGTCCCCATAACGCCCTTCGAGCCATCGAATTATTCTTTGAACGGCCGATTGGTCCAAGTCTGCCACTGCGTCCATGACCTTGCTGAGCGCTTGAATCTCCGGATCCATAGATATGTCCTCGTTTGCGTCCTCATGATTCACATTGAGAGCCATTCTAAGCCACAAGGACCTCCACGGGAAGTATGCAGCCGTGGGGCAAACCCGGCCGTGAGACGAGCGCGGAGCACCTTGACGGCATCCGAATAGAAAAGGAGACTTGGCCCTTCCGCTGAACCCGGACCTTTGGCGAAAGGCTGTCGGCGGAGATTGAGTCTGCCCCACGATGCTCCCGTGTGGGCTCCCGTGCATCTGTTGAACGGAGGAGTCCTCGATGCCCTCGCATCGGCCTTGGCGCCATCTTCTTGTTGTTGCTCTGCTCGCTTTTGTCCTCGCCGTCCCCCATGTCGCTGAAGCCCAGGGCTCACGGCGGGACCTGCAAGAGGACGAGGCCAACGTTTCTGTCGACCCGAAGCACTTCTCGGGCCTGAACTACCGGAGCATCGGGTTCTCGCGCGGGGGCCGCTCCGTAGCGGTGGCCGGCGTGCACGGTGATCCGCTCACCTACTACTTCGGCGGTACCGGCGGCGGTGTGTTCAAGACCACCGATGCCGGCAACAACTGGGTGCCGATCACGGACGGCCAGATCGGCGTGGGTTCGATCGGTTCGATCCGGGTGGCCCAGTCCGACCCGAACGTGATCTACGTGGGTACGGGCGAGGGCAACCCGCGCGGCAACGTCTCGGTGGGCGACGGGATCTATCGCTCCACCGATGCTGGCAAGACGTGGACGCATGCCGGTCTGCGCAACGCCGGTCAGATTCCGCACATCGCGATTCATCCGACCAACCCCGACGTCGTCTATGCGGCGGCGCTCGGCCATATCTTCGGCCAGAACGAAGATCGCGGCGTCTTCCGCACGATGGACGGCGGTGAGACCTGGGAGAAGGTCCTCTATATCAACGAGGAAACCGGCGCCTACAAGATCGAGATGGACGCCAACAACCCGCGCATCCTCTACGCCAGCGGCTGGCGCGTGGAACGCAAGCCGTGGACGCTGCTCTCCGGCAACGAGAGCGGCGGCATCTGGAAGAGCACCGACGGCGGTGACAACTGGACCCAGCTCGGCGGCGGCCTGCCCACGGGCATGCTCGGCAAGATCGACGTCGCGGCGTCGCCCGCCAACTCCAACCGCGTATGGGCGCTCATCGAGGCCGAAGGCGAGCGCGGCGGTCTGTACCGCTCCGACAACGCCGGCTCCTCCTGGCGCCGCGTCAACGGCGACGCCAACCTGCGGCAGCGCCCCTGGTACTACATCCACCTGCACGCCGACCCGCAGAACGAGAACGTGGTCTACGTGCTCAACACCGGGTTCTACCGCTCGATCGACGGCGGTGTCACCTTCCCGCAGCAGATCTCGGTGCCGCACGGCGACAACCACGATCTGTGGATCAATCCGGACAACCCGGAGAACATGATCAACTCGAACGACGGCGGCGCGAACGTCTCGTTCAACGGCGGGCAGTCGTGGTCGTGGCAGATGAACCAGCCCACGGCGCAGATGTACCGCGTGTTCGTGGACGATGACTGGCCGTACCGCGTGCACGGATCGCAGCAGGACAACTCCACGATCTCCGTGCCGAGCAACGGCGGCGGCGGTGGTTTCGGCTTCGGCTTCCCGCCCGACTGGTACTCGGTGGGTGGCTGCGAGTCTGGCCACATCGCCATCGATCCGCGTGACAACTCGATCGTCTACGCCGGCTGCTACGGCGGCTCGATTACCCGGGTAGACCGCAACCTCGGCACCTCGCGCGAGATCCTCGCCTACCCGCAGCTGCAACTCGGCGCGGCGCCGCGCGATCTGAAGTACCGCTTCCAGTGGAACGCGCCGATCCGCATCTCGCCGCACAACCCGGACGTCGTTTACCACACGTCGCAGGTGATCCACCGCACGGAGAACGGCGGCCAGACCTGGACGGTCATCAGCCCCGACCTGACGACCGACAACCAGGAAACGCAGGACTACGCCGGCGGCCCGATCAGCCACGACTCCACGGGCGTTGAGGTCTACAACACGATCTTCGCGTTCGAAGAGAGCCCGCATCAGCAGGGCCTCATGTGGACCGGGTCGGACGACGGTCGCATGCACCTGTCGCGTGACGGCGGCGCCAACTGGACCGACATCACGCCCGCCGACATGCCGCCCGGCGGCACGGTGAACGTGATCGATCTGTCGGCGCACGACGCGGGTCGTGCTCACATCGCGGTGTATCGCTACCGCGAGAACGACTTCATGCCGTACATCTTCCAGACGAACGACTACGGCTCGAACTGGACGCTGCTCACCGACGGCACCAACGGCATTCCGGCCACCAACTTCACGCGCGCCGTGCGCGAGGATCCGGTGCGTCGCGGCCTGCTGTTTGCCGGCACCGAGTTCGGCATGTACGTGTCGTTCGACGACGGCGCCCACTGGCAGGACTTCCAGAAGAACCTGCCTGTTGTGCCGATCACCGACTTGCAACTGAAACGCGGCGACATCGTGGTGGCCACGCAGGGTCGCAGCTTCTGGATCATGGACGACTACGCGCCGCTGCGTGAGGTTGCCGCGGATGTCCAGAACAAGCTGTACACACCGCGCACGGCCTACCGTGGTGGCCTCGGCCCCGCTCGCATCCACTTCTACTTCGACGAAGCTCCCGAAGACGAGGTGACGCTGAGCATCATGAACCCGGCTGGCGATACGATCAGTGAGTACAAGGGCAAGGTCGGCCAGGCCCCGCCAAGCGGCGGCCCGGGCGGTTTCTTCGCCGCGCTGTTCGGTGGTGCCGGCGCCAACCTCAACGTGAAGCAGGGCCACAACCTGTTCACCTGGGGTCTGCGCGAGAAGGCACCGAATGTGCCGTCCGACGTCACGCTGTGGGGCTTCGCGCCCGGCCGCGTGGTCCCCCCGGGCGACTACACGGTGCGCCTGTCGACCGGTGATTGGAGCGAGGAAACCACGCTCACCGTGGCCCTCAACCCGAAGATCTCGCAGACCGTCGAAGGTGCCCAGGAGCAGTACGACCTGCTCGGTGAGGTCGGCGAGATGATCAACGAGCTCTACGGCAGCCTGGCCGATCTGCGGAAGGCGAAGCAGCAGTCGATGGCCGTTGTGGCATCGATGAAGGCTGCCGGCGTGGACGCGACCGATGTGGAGGAGGCGGCCAACGCGATGAACGCGCGCCTCACCGAGGTCGAGGAACAGATCACTCAGGTGAAGAGCAAGTCGGGTCAGGACCCGATCAACTTCCCGCCGCAGATCGACAACCAGGTGGTGACCCTCTACGGCTACGTGCTGGGCGGCTTCGGTGGCGGTGATGACCGTCCGACCGACGCGGCCTACACCCGCCTCGAGGACCTGCGCCCCGACGTGCAGTCCCTGATCGACCAGGTCGACGCGATCCTCGCGGAAGACCTCCAGGCGTTCAACGACCTGGTGGCCAGCAAGAACCTGCCGGCGGTCGTGATCAGCGAAGGCGACGGTATGTAGGTTGAGTTCCGGCTGCCTCGGGCAGCCAAGGAATCGAAAGGCCGGGGTGCTCAAGCGCCCCGGCTTTTTCTTGTTCGCGGCTCTTGGGTGGAAATCTCCTATTATCAGAGATTAGAATAGATATTCTAGTTTTCGAATCCCCATCACAGGCAATGATCGCTGATCGAAAGCGGCTCCGGGCCTTCCTTCTACTCTCGCTGGAACACCCTGAGCGAGGACTGCTCGCCCGGCTCCAGCAACTGGATGATGTGATCGTCGACGGAGCGTCCAACCTGCTCTGCCCACCGGCTCGGGCCGATGCGCACGCGAGCACGCGGGAGGCCGTCCGGGCCGTACTCGCCTCTGCGCGTGACGCCGTACTCTTCCGCCGGCACGGAGCGGATGCGACCGCTGCTTTGATCCTGACGGCGACCCAAAATCTAATCCACGCAGGCGGCGCCCGGCGCGTTCCGGCCTCGTACGCGGAGCTTCGGAGACTCTGCCGCTGACTCTTTCCGGCGGGCGTCGTGAGTCTTGCTACTTGCGCCAAGTGCGACGTTTGTCGCAATATAACTGCGACAAACGTCACAGTTCCGGAGCGCTTACCGATGCCAGACGCCCTGCCCGACCTGAGTCGATTCGAACTGCAGTGCCTGCGGATGCTCTGGGATCGCGGCGACGCGTCCGCGAAGGAGATTCACGAGTCGCTCGAAGATGCGCCCTCCTACTCCACCGTGCGGACGATCTTCCAGCGACTCGAGGACAAGGGCGCGGTCGAGCGCATCGGGAAGGACGGGCGGGCGGTGGTCTACCGTGCGCGCGTGCCCAAGGGAGCGATGATCCGGAAGGAGGTCGCGCAGTTCCTCAACACGCTATTCGACGGCGCGGCCGCCCCGCTTGTGAGCCACTTGGCCGACATGCGTGAACTCGACCTGGCCGACCTACGGGCTCTCGAGAAAGCGCTGGAAGAATCGACAGACGACGCCCCGGCCGAGGAGCCGTCACGATGAGCGTGTTCGACCTACGCGCATTCTGGCTGACAACCGCGAACCACCTGTGGCTGGTCGGATTGGTCATCGGGACCCTGTTCGTCATCGATCGAGCCTTCTTGGCAAAGGCTCCGGCGCGTTACCAGGGTCGGCTCTGGACCCTGGCGCTGGTCACAACCTGTGTGCCCGCCGCTTTCGTTGCAGATCTCGGACGCTCCGTCGTACCGCCTTGGTGGAGTTCGTCAACGATGTCGACCACGCAAGTGATGGCTGACTCCGGCTGGGAGTCGCTTCTGCGGGTCGACTCGTTCGTCTCGGCGGTGCCGCAGGCGGCGGCGCCCCGACCGTGGATGATCGTCACAGTGGTGTGGATTGGTGGCGCCGCTCTGCTCGCCCTCGGATTGGTCCAACGCTGGCGAACCCTCGGAGCCCTGGAGGGCGTGAACGACAGCGTGGTTCGGCGCGCGGCTGCAGTCGCAGCGCGGTCAGCGGGCATCGACCCCGCCGTCGTTCGGGTGGTCCGGGAAGCGGTGCTTCCCCACGCGGGCGGCGTGGCCCAACCCACCATTGTTCTGCCGCTAGCGCTGGTGCGAACGCTCCGCGAACGCGAACTGGGCGCGGTTCTGGTTCACGAGAGCACCCATCTGCAGAGGCGCGATCCGGTTTGGCGATGGATCCAGAATCTGGCGCTCGTCGTGTTCTGGTACTACCCGCCGGCATGGCTGGTTCTGCGACAGCAGAACCGAGCGGCAGAGTTCGATTGCGATGAGGCCGTTGCGCGGGCGGGATACGACGCGGCCACGTATCTCCGGGCAATCGAGGCTGCGATCCGGTTGGGCATGTCGCGACCGAGAATCGTGCCGCACTCCCTGCTCGGAATCACAACGTCACCGCTCCAGGCGCGCCTACACCGCATTCAACATCCCCCCGAGGCTCGAAAGATGATCGTTCGCAGCTCCATCGCAACAACGCTGGCCCTGGCAACAGTGGTCGTCGCCTTTGCCGCGGCACCTCCAGTCGTGGGCTCGCCCGCGGGTACTCAGGAGCCCGTCCGCGCCACCGAGAGCAATCGTGGTGATGTGCTCTTGAACCTACGCGGCGTGGGCATTCCCACATCCGTCGAATTCCGCGACCGAAGCCTCCGTGAGGTCTTCTCAATGTTGGCGGAGGTGGCCGGATTCGAGGTCGTCTTCGTCGGACTGAGTGACGAGCGCCTCGACAACCCGTCCGTGAGGTTCACGGCGACCAACGCGACCGTTGGCAGCCTGCTCCACAGCCTCCGTGTAAACGACGTGCTCACCTACGAGGTTACGGCGAACGACCGCCTGGTGGTCCGCCCGGCCTCGACACGGATCTACATGGTCGACGACGACGGGGTGGTGACACCTGGCTGGATCCAAGGGCTCGGTCGAGGCGAACACCCGGAGAAACCAACCGTGCTGCAACGTGTGAGCCCGGTGTATCCGGCCTCCGCGCAACAGGCGCGGCTGCAAGGGGCTGTCATCATCCGTGTGCTGATTGGCCCCGAGGGCCGGCCGCAGGCTTTGACCGTCCTGAGAGGCGAACACGTCGAACTCAACGAAGCGGCGACAGAGGCGATCCGTCAATGGCGTTGGGCGCCAACGATCGTTGACGGTGAACCCGTGTCGGCATTCGCCACCGTAACCACGATGTTCGGGCTGCCAATGAACCGCTAGCGCGTCCTCGCTCACGGAAAGCCCTCTCCTACGAAGACCCCCTCGGGATCACCATGATGTAGGCGTGCGCAGTACCTTCCTGGAGCACCCATGGCATCGACCCGTCGGAGCCGTCGAAACCGATGTCCTCGTTGGTGACGAAGGGCGCGTAGACCATCACGTGGGGCGGGTAGCTGACGACGCGATTGCCGTTGAACACCAGGTTGCGGTCCGAGAGCATGTACGCGATCCCGGCCTTCGATGGAGCCGAGAACTCGCCGGACTCGAGCCCTGAGTCGATGCGGGCTGTGATCTCTGCCTCGTCCTGGCCTGCCGCTCGCATTCTGCCGCGCTCCATCTGGACCGGCAGGATTGTTCGCGTCCCTTCGGCGTCGAAGCAGATCGGTTCGAGAGTGCCGTTGGGCGCGCGCGAGACGAGGCAAGAGGCACCGTTGGTGCCCTGGCTCTCCACTTCGTATCCGTCCGGGCCCGTCACGTAGACCGTTGCGTCGGCCGCGAGGTTTGCCGGGCCCGCTTCGCGCGCAAGCGTGGCCTCCTCCTGTCGAGTCAGCTCGACGGTCCCTTCCGATTGGGCGACTCCCGGAACCGGGACGAGGCAAGTTGCCGCCAGCGTCGCGACGGCACTGAAGAGCGTGCGAATCGACAAGCTTCTCGAGGTTGGCATCGGATCTCCTGCGGATGACACGTAGCGTCGGCGCAGCAGGCGCGGTGACGCGATGTTGATGTGTGCCGCAACGACCGCAAGGGGTTGCATCCGGGCTGATAGCGCCGCGCTCGCTAACGACTCTCGCGCAGATCGTTCAGCAGGGTTTCGCCGAGTTCGTGAGCCGGGTTGGCCTCGAGCCAGCGCTCGGCGAGCTCGATGCCTCGCTCGGCTTCGCCGATTTGCAGGTAGCCCCAGGCGAGACTCTCGTGCGGGAAGAACGAGTCGGGGTGTTCGGCCAAGTTGAGCTCGAACAGTGCTACCCCGACCGCCTCGTTGCCACCGCGCACCAAAACCCAGCCGATCGTGTCGAGCAACGATGGGGCGAAGGCCTCGGCGGGATGCTCGCTCTTGCTCTGTTCGTACCGAGCAGCCATCGCGTCCATTCCACCGGTCATCAGGGCTTCGAACATCCGCGCACGGATCAGCCCGCGATGCGCCTCGGGCTCATCGTTGTTGTACTCGAGGTTGAGTTCGTGGATGGCTGCCGCCGAGGCGAAGTCGCCTCGGGCGGTGAGACCGTTGGCCACATCGATCAGCGTATCGACGCGGAAGTCATACGCGTCGGCGGCGAAGTAGCGTCGCCTGGCCTCGCGGTACGTCTCCGCGAGGCGTTCCACTCCACCCAGCTCGAACTCCGATTGCAGCACCTGCGGCAAAGGCGTGGGGTTGGGACGGCCAGCATGACACGTGTAACAGGTGACGGGCTGGTGGTCAGCTCCATCCCCGGCCACCTCGGGCAGGTACCGCTCGTTGATCTCCTTGACCATCGCGAACATGGTGCGGGCCTTCTGCTTGTTCTCCTTGGCGTCGGAGGCGTAGTCCCACGTGTCGCGCGGCTGCTCCATATCCCCCACATGGCAGTGCAGGCACCCGCGGCCGGCGCGCCGCGGCAACCCGAGACCACGGAGAGCCTCGAGCATCTCGTCGATGAGCACATCGCCGTGCAGAACCTGGTTGTTCTCGAACTCCTGCTCCGGCTCCTGCCCCGCCAGCGCGCTGGTGAGGGCCGCGGGAAGGGTCAGAGCGACAAGCGAGAGTGAGGCGAGCACGATGCGAGTGAGCTTCATGGCGATATCCGTACGAATCTTGGGGAGATCTTCTCTATTTTGTAGAGATCAATAATCTACATTGTAGAGATAGATCTCGCTACGGCTACGCGGCGCTGAGTGTGAGGGTCGCCGCGAACGCGATCGGTGCGGCGCGAACATTCGTGCAACCTGGCGCCGGTGAGCCGCGTCTCACGGTCCGACGATTCCCCACTCGGCCTGGACCTCTCAAGATGCTCGACGCCTCTGCTCTACCGAATCCGCCGCGCGCGCGCGGCGCCCACACCTTCACGCTCTTGGCCGTGTTGGTGGGTTTTCCGCTTACCGTCAGTTTGTTCGGCGGCGAGCTCATCGGAGCCCTTCAGGCGGCAGGAGGGCGCGGTTGGCTCGGGTTCATGGGAGCCATGGTGGGGCTGCAGTGGCTCCTCTTTGCGCTGGTGCGGACAACGCAGCGTGCCGGGGGCGAACACCTCGCCGATCTGGGTCTTCTCGCTCCCACCCGCGGCGACAAGATCTTCGTCGGGACCACGCTCGTTGCCCTGGCCGGCTTCGTGCTCTTCGTGGGGGACAGCAGCATGGACCGAGTCGTGAATGGCCCCTGGGTGATACCCCGCACGATGATCGAGAAACTCTGGATGCTGGTCGTTTCGCTCACGGCCGCGATCTGCGAGGAGACGCTCTTCCGCGGCTATGCGCTCATTCAACTCCGACGCCGCGGCATGCCGATGGTCGTGGCAGTGATCGTCTCGGCCATCTCGTTCACCATGATCCACGGCCTGGCTCAGGCCCCTGTGCTGCTGGCATTCCGGGCAGCCGTGGGACTGGCGTTCTGTGCGCTGGTGCTTTGGCGGGGCAACCTGCGTGCGGCGGTGATCACGCACTTCCTTGTGGACGCCAGTCTCGTGATCAGCGTCTAGCAACCCCCTGAGCAGTTACACTGCGGCGGTGCCGCTCCCGCACTCTCCCCTCAGGGACCGCCGTGCGCTCCATCTTGATCTTGATCTTGAGCCTCGCGCTTACCGCGGCAACTTCTGCCGCATCCGCGACGCCGCAAGTGTCGGCCGATCGCGCCATCTACTTCGTTTCCGATCGCGACGGCAATCGCGAGATCTACGCGATCCAGCCGGACGGCTCCGGCCTGCGCCCGATCGCGCCTCACCCCGGTCGCGACCAGGCACCCGCGGTTTCCGCCGACGGCTCTCGGCTCGCCTTCCTGAGCGATCGCGACGGCACGACAGCCGTCTGGATCCACGAGCTGACCGACGGCAGGACTCACAAGCTAGCCGACATGCCCGAAGCCGACTTCGGCTTCTCCTGGAGTCCTGACGGCACGCAGCTGGCGTGGAACCGGCAGCGCCCCGACGACCGGACCCACGATCTCGGCGTCATCTACGTCGAAAGTGGGGCATTCCGACTCATCACCGACACCCCCGGTCTGGAAGAACTAACGCCGACCTGGAGTCGCAACGGAATGGCACTCATCGCCGTCGAAGATGGCACCGACGGTCCGGTGCTGCGCGAATACCCATTGGACGGTAGCGCGGCCCGCACGATTTCAGGGCAGCTTCCCAACCGCGCGACGTTCCCGGTGTTTTCGCCCGACGGCGGCAGTGTAGCGATGCGCGTGTGGGGAAACGAAAGCTGGGATCTCGTACGGCTCGACCTTGCAACCGGTGCTGTCGAGGAACTCGCCGCCAGCCCGGCGCAGGACTGGGGCTCGGCGTGGTCGTCGGATGGACGGTCGTTGGTTTTGGCGTCCGATCGCGACGGGAACATGAACCTCTATCTACGCGACCCGAGTTCCGGACAGGAACGTCGACTCACGTCGCACGAAGGACGCGATTGGTCCCCGACCTGGTAAGGGCTGGCTACTCGGCCTTCAGCGCGGTGACCGGATCCAGGCGGGCGGCCTGTCTCGCGGGCAGCCAGCTGGCAAGCCCCGCGACGAGCATGATGATGCCCAGCACGAAGCAGAAGGTGAGCGGGTCGAAGGCCCCGACGTTGTAGAGCATGTCGCTGAGAAGCCAGCTCAGTGCGAGCGCCGCGGTGCAGCCGAGCGCCGCGCCCGCAGCTCCAAGAGCCGCGCCGCGACGTAGCACCAGGAGTTGAACGTCGGCACTGGCGGCACCCACGGCCTGCCGCACGCTGATCTCGTGGGCACTCTGACTCGCGGTGTACGCGATGACGCCGTAGAGGCCAATCGCGACCAACGCGAGTGCCAGAGCACCGGCCGACCCGAGCAGCGCTCCGCCAAACTGAACCGGAAGGGCTGCGCGGTCGATGTCGGTCGGTATCGCTGAAGCAGGCCGAACCGATAGCAGGGGCGCGCCCTCACGTAGAGCCTGATGCACCGCCGTGCGTACTTCGGGGGTGTCGTCGGCAACGCGCACAACGAAGTCCAGTGACGCCGCCCCGACCTGTTCCCGTGCCTCGTACAGATATGGGCGCGGCCTCTCGCCAACGGTCTGCACCTTGGTGTCCGGCACAACTCCGATGATCCCGTACTCGGGACCCGCCGGATGCCCGAAGTGAAGATGTTGGCCCACCGCGCCATCCGGGAAATAGGCACGCTCGAACGCCGCGGAAACGACCATCACGGCGGCCGACCCCGGTTGATCCTCAGGCCCGAATAGCCGTCCAGTGAGAGGACGTAGGCCCAACACTTCGAAGTAGCCCGCGTCCACCGTCGCCGCGTCGATTCGCAGGCCCTGATCGGGCTCGTTCTGGCCTCGGCCGTCGATGAACACGCTGGCGAGGCCGACGTCGAGGCTCATCGGTGTGCGACTCGCCAGTCCGACCCGTGTAACTCCGGGCACCTCGGCGACCCGCTCCACCGCCGAACGATAGCCAGCGTCAGCATCCACCGCACTGCGGTAGCCGCTCTCAGCGCCAACCCGGACGACCACGAGTCCCTCGGGGTCGAAACCTAGATCGGCGCGCGACACCGCATGGGCACTGCGCAGCACCATCGTGGCGCCAACCAGCAGCACTACGCACGCCGCTACCTGGGAGATCACGAGGACGCCACGAAACCCGAGCCGGCGCCCTCTCCCGTCGCCTGAGTACGGAGCGCCGCTACAAAGTGTCGCGATAAGGCGCACCCGGGTATTGCGCAAAGCCGGCGTGAGTCCGACCGCAACCGCAGTGATTGCTGTGAGCCCGATGAAGAAGGCCAGGACCCGCGCGTCGATCGGCAGATTCCAAACTACCCCCAGGCTGGTTCCGAGCTCAGCGTGCATGAGCGCCCGCCGCAGCCCGAAGGTGAGAGCACCTCCGGCGGCAGCACCCAGGGCGGCGAGCAGCAGACTCTCCGTCAACGCCTGGCGGATCAATCGTCCACCCCCCGCGCCAAGCGCGAGTCGAATCGCCAACTCACGTCGTCGCGCCATCGCGCGCGCCAGGCTGATCGAGACGAGGTGTGTGCATGCACTGAGCCAGACCAGCCCTGCCATTGCCAGCGCCAGCCACGACACCCGTCTCAGTAGCGGGTCGAACTCCGGGTGCAGCCGCACCGAAGATGCCGCTAGCGCCCGGCCGAGCCAGCCTCCGTTGCTACCGGGATATTGAGCCTCCAGAGCTGCGAAGACCTCATCCAGTTCGGCCTGTGCTTGCTCGACGCTGACGCCGGCGGCCAACCGCCCCTTGAGAGCCAGCCAGCGATCGGCGCGACGATCCAGTCGTGTTTCACCGGGCGAGATCTGGTAGCTGAGCATGCCGCGGGGCGGGATGGCGATCGCCGCTTTGCTCGGCAGCCACACCTGAGCCTCGAACACATGCATCAGTCCGTTGAACCCCGGTGGGGCAACGCCGACCACCTCATACGACTGGCCGTTCAGGACGAGCGATCGCCCGATCGCCTCGGGGTCGCCGTCGAAGCGGTCCATCCAGAAGCCGTAGCCGAGCACGACGACGGAGCGGCCCGATGGGTGCCGGTCGTCGCCGGGCTCGATCCAGCGACCGGTGTACGGCTCGACGCCGAGGAGGCCGAACAGGTTGCCGGTGACGAACTCTCCGAAAACGACGGTGAACTGCTCGTCCAGGCTCGCTGTCGCCGAGAAGATCGAATGCCCCGCAACGTCGGTGAGCGTCGCAGTGTTCGCCGCGATGTCGAGATAGTCCGGATACGAAGTCCAAGCGGCGATTCCCTGAGCCCGATAGGAGTAGATCTCCACGAGTTCCTCGGGTGCGGCCGCCGGGAGTGGGCGGAGCTGCGCCACGTTCACCATCGTGAAGACGAGAACATTCACGCCGATCGTGATTGCCACAGTAGGCACGACCACTGCGACGTAGAGTGGCGACCGCACCAGCGATCGCACCGCGAATCGCACGTCACGGGCCAGCCCTTCAAGGCGCGGTCTCGCCCACGCGAGGCTGTTGAGCCGGAATCGGATCTCGAAACCCCAGAAGAGCAGGGGCACGAGGGCTGCGCGCAGCCAGACGCGCACGCCCTGCAGAGGCGAAGCGGCCTCGTCACGGCTCGCCTCGACCTCTAGCCAATCGCCAAGAATGGTGTCGGCGTCGGCCGCGGGCAGAAAAAGCCGTGCGAGTCGGGCGGGCCCACTGTGCAGGCCTCCTCGCTTCCCGTGGATCACCGGGCGATGCCCCCGTCAGGGTGGGTTCGATTAAATAGACATTGTTATGCTAATAAACCGGAACCAACCGACTCAAGGACTCGGCAACAGCGGACTAGCGCACCGGCCCGTCTTCACTCGCTTCACTGCCATCGGCACGAGCTGTCTCGGTTTCGATGCGACGCAACGCGCCGTAGACATCCTCGATCTCGAAGGCCATGTTGTCGATCCAGTATTGGATCTTGTCGGCGAGCATCGCGCGCTTGAGTCGGCGTAGTTCTGCGCCGATCCGCTCGAGGTCTTGTTGCCGCTCTGCCGAAGGATGCGATCGTGCGGTGAGATACTCGGAGAGCGCGTGATCGGGAATCCCCAGCCATCGGGCGACCTCGTACTGCCGTATGTCGCGGACCATCATCAGATCGAACACGAGCGGTTTGAGATATCGCGCCACAAAGCCATACCGATACCGGCGGCGACCGTCGTCGGCGCCGCCGGACACCAACCCTCGTGTCTGTCGCGGTCGATCGTTTGATCCGGCGTTCATCCTGAGCTGCGGCATCTGAGGCATCGACACTCAACCTGGGGGAAGGTAATTGATCAACACCGTATAGATAAACAGTGTATATCTATTCAGATACCCTCGCCAAGGACGAATCGGAAGGCTCTGACGCTCCCGCGACTAGCTCTTCTTGAGAACCGGTCCTAGCCCGCGCCAAAGAGTCGTGAGGGCTTCCTGCGATTGACGCAACAACGGCAACGCCTCGTCGCGCACGGCAAAGACGCGTCGACTCCGTCCGCCCCGCGCCTCCGGGCCCGCCATCATGCGTGACTCCAGAAGACTTCTCGCCTCGAGCCGACGGAGTACGACGTAGGCACCCGTTGCCGACACATCGCGCCCGGTGAGCTCGCGGAGCTTGGCCACAATCGGTACCGCATAGCTCTCACCGTTCAGGTGCAGCAGGGCCAGGAGGATCTGTTCTTCCAACTCGCCTAGGGAGGTACGGGTCATGACTCTGGTGGTCTGAGGCGGGCGGCCGGCCGCCAATTAGCTCGACACTGTTACTCTAATGCAGGCACGCGGCAGGCGACAAGCGGTGGAGGCGCGGCTCCTCGGCCTCGGTCGGCTTCTGAAACCAGCCAGATCCGGCGCACGAACCAGTCCTTTCGAGCGCACGGGCCAGCTTGAACCGCGGCTTCCAATGATTTGGCGGGCCCAGCGCACTCGCGCAGGCCACGCCTCCCCCCGATTGCAGTCAAGCGCTTTGTTTTCAACCACATAGACGACACAGTGATCGCTTGCAGAG
>WLXD01000008.1 GCA_012103255.1 Acidobacteriota bacterium
GAGCCCGCCTTTGCTGATGCCAGACTCCGCAGCAACGGCATCGAGGGTCAATTTTGCGAAACCGTGATTCATCACAACGATCTCGGCGGCGTCCAAGAGTACGTGGGCGTTATTGGGTCGATTCATTACAAAACTATACCGTCTGGACGGTATAGTTTCAACATCTAAGCAATCCATCGACGACGCTCATTTCTAACTAGCCGGCCGAAAGCTACCGTGAGCGGGCTGTAGCAGCCGAAGAAGCGGTCGGTGCGCACAGCTGATCCGTACGGACGCAAAGGCCAGGTGCGCAAGTAGAGCCATGCGCGCGAGCCGCAAACATCTGGCACGATAGTCGCGACTGAATATGTCAGACAGCGTGTTTTCCGCTAGGGTCCCGGCGTCGACTTCGAACTCGTTCGCCTCCTCGCAGTGGCCTCGACCTCATCGACAAACAGACGCAGATCGCCGTATTCGCGCTCTAACGTCCTGAGTTGAGTCAAGCCGCACCTCCACGATGCATGCCGCCACCCCGGATCAGTCTTTGTCTGACCGACGCAAGGTGGTGAAGACGCACGCCTACCCGCATTACCGAAAAGGCTGTTGCCTCGCTACGGCCGTTCTGACCATCAGCGCACTGTTTGGGATACGGGCTTTGCCCCACTCTCGAAGTTGAGGTGCACGACTGGTCGCGGTCACGAAGTACCCATCCCGACTCGGCGGCGGGCCAGAATCAAGAAGTCTGCGCACCGGGCCTGAGTTTGTCGCCGGGCGGCTACGTCTTGGGCTACGCGGAGGCCGCAGGACCACTCGAGAGCATCGGGCGTCCGGTGATAGGTCGATGATCTGCTGAAGCTGGTCCCGCTGCGCCGCTGTGCGCTTCGGGACTGCCGCGTCGGGTTCCCTCGTCGAGACCAGTCGCTCGATCGAGTGCGCTCGGCCGCGGTAGCGAGATCCCGGTATCGTAGCCTATTATATCTGTGACAGATGCATCTTTCACGGATTCAACAAAACATGACCAAGTATCCGACGCCTCTGACACCGGCCGTCTATCACGTCCTACTCGCCCTCGCCCCGGAGCCGCGACACGGCTACGCGATTGCGGCTGAAATCTCCCAGGTCACCGCCGGCGAGCTGACGATGGGCCCGGGAACGCTCTACGGATCTCTGCGGCGGATGGAAGGGTGGGGTCTCGTCGAGCCCTCGGAGCCACCCGCCGATGCCGCCACGGGTGACGGCCGACAGTCCCAGCGCCGCTACTACCGCTTGACGCCGACGGGCCGCGAAGCGCTGCGCCTGGAAGCGCTGCGACTTGAGCGGGCGGTAACGCTCGCCCGCGCGCATCACGTTCTGGGGGGGCCCGCGTGAGGGCATTCGCCCGCGCGCTCAGTGCGCTCTTTCTCTGGGCGGCCCCCTCGGGGTGGCGCCGAGAGGCCGGAGGCTACGTTCGCGCGTGGGTCGAGGACGCGATCCGTGACGCCGAGCATCGCGGGGGCGCCCGCCCCTGGATCGAACTGACTACGACGATCGGGAGGGATGGGATGATGACCTGGATGCGAGAGTGGCGCGCAGCGGTGGGCGGGTTGGGTCGCCCGTTGGCCGACCTCAGGATGGACCTTCGTTTCGCCTGTAGATCCTGGATTCGGCGGCCCGGCTTCGCGGCGCTGGCCATCGGCACCCTCGCGCTCGGCGTGGGCGCGGTGACGACGAGTTACGCCATCGTCGCCGGGGTCGTGTTGAATCCCCTGCCGTACCCCGACGCCGATCGGCTCTACCACGTCGGGCAGTCGAGCCCTAAGCAGCCCGGTCGGGTCTTTCTCATGTCGTATCCGGATCTCATGGATCTCGCGGCCGCTCCAGGGACCTTCGAGGCAATCACGGGGAGCTGGGTGGGGCGCTTCAACCTCCTCGAGGGTCCGATCCCGGAGTCGATTCTCGGCGCCCGGGTTACGCCCGGGTACTGGCAGACCGTCGGCGTCGAGCCGCGTCTGGGCAGGAGGATCACGCCAGAGGAGTACGCCGTCGGCGCGCGCGTTGTCGTGCTTCGTCACACGCTGTGGGCGAACAGCTTCGGGAGCGACCCGAACATCCTCGGTCGATCGATCTCGCTGAACGGAACCCCCTTCGAGGTGGTCGGCGTGATGCCCGAAGGCTTTCGGCCGCCACAGATTCTCCGCCAACGGAACGCCCAGTTCTGGAGCGCTCTTTCGCTCATCTCCGACGAACAGAGGGCCGACCGTCGCGGTGGCTCTTTCAACGTGATGGGGCGGCTCCGGCCCGGAGAGTCGATCGAGACGGCCCGTGCGAGCCTCGCTGGTTTCGGCGCCCGCATGCGCGCCGCCTACCCGGAGATCCTGGCCGACCGCGGATACAGCGCCAACCCACTCCTGGATGAGACGATCGGCAACGTCCAGACCCAGCTTGTTCCGCTTGCAGGGGCTTCGATCCTGCTCCTCCTCATCGCCTGCACCAACGTGGCGAACCTCCTCATGATTCGCGCGACCGAGCGAGAGCGAGAGCTCTCGCTCCGTGTGGCGATCGGAGCCGGGCAGGGCCGCATCTTCCGCCAGCTCCTGACGGAGAGCGCCCTCCTCGGCGCCGCCGCCGGTGTGCTCGGGGCAGGCATCGCTTGGGTCTCGCTCGAGCTCTTTACAAGTTTGAACCCGGGGGACATCCCCCGTATCGACGAGGTCGGTTTCGAGCCGGGGGGACTCGTGTTCTCGCTCGCGGCCGCCATCACGACCAGCTTCGTCTTTGGACTGGCCCCTGCTCTCCTGTCGCGACAGGTCGGCCCGGCGGAGCGACTGCGTCGTGGCGGTGTGGGCTCCGCATCGCGACGCGCGACCCGAATCCGCGGCGGACTGATCGCGCTCGAGAGCGGGCTCGCCCTCGTGATCGTGATGGGCGCCGGACTCCTCGTGAACAGCTACGCGCGGCTCTCCTCGATCGAGCCCGGCTTCGACGTGGAGGCGTACACCCTGTCGCTCGGATACGCCGGTGAAGACGACCCCGTCGCCATGAACGCCTACCACCAGCGCATCCAGGAGGAGTTGGAGGCGATTCCAGGCGTCGAGCACGCGGGTGCGACGTGGATGATCCCTCTAACCGGCTGGGGTTGGCAGGGCCTCGACATCCGCGGCGTTCCCCCCGCGGCCGGTGATCGTCCCCGTCACTCCTTCCGCTACCAGCGGATCCGGGGCGACTACCTCGAGGCGATGGGGATCCCGATCCTCCGCGGCAGGGGGTTCGACGACCAGGTGGACGGGTACGGCGCGCCGAAGGCCGCCCTGGTCAACGAGTCCTTTGCGGCTTGGATCTCCCGGCACCGGGATCCGATCGGGGCGATCTTCGACCTCGGTGAGAAGGGATTCTCTGCGGGCGAGTTCGAGATCGTTGGCGTCATCGGGGACATTCGGCAGTACGACCTCTCGCCCCCCCCCCCGAGCCGGAGGTCTACTTCTCCGCGCCGCAGGAACCGACGGGAACGCTCACCTGGGTCGTGAAGATTGCGCCCGGGCAGGGTGGAGAGATCGGGACGGCGCTCCGCGAAGCGGTCGCAAGAGTCACCACCGATGTGCCGGCTCGGAACGTGGTGCCGATGGAGGCCCGCGTGTCGCGAGAGATCGAGGTGCCACGCTTCTACATGCGGCTCCTCACCAGCCTCGCCATCGTCACCCTCCTCCTCGCGGTTGTCGGCGTCTATGGGGCGCTCGCCTTCACCTTCTCGCAGTCCACGGCGGAGGTCGGAATTCGGCGGGCGCTGGGCGCGACGGAGAGGGGCGTGTCGAAGCTCCTGCTTCGCCGCGGACTCTTGCCTGTCGCGATCGGGATCGTATTGGGTGGCGCGCTCGGCTTTCCGGCAACGCGCGTGCTCAGCGCCTTTCTCTACGGCGTTTCACCCGGGGATCCGGGCACGTTGGCCGGTGCCGCGTTGATCCTCGCGATTGCCACGGGGGTGGCCTGCTGGATCCCTGCGTGGCGCGCCTCAAGGACGGATCCAATGGCGGTTCTCCGGGGCGAGTGAGCGAGCCGCCGGCGCGCGGCGTCGTTGGGGTCAACTCTGACCAGCTTCTTCGTCGTTCGTGTGGTTGAGGCTCTCTCATACCCCAGCGGTGGGAAGTAGCAGGGCCAATCCCCCGCCCTGGCGCGCATTCTGGGCGTCCATTCGCGATTCTGGGGAGCGTTACGACGCGTGTGGGTCTGGTCCCGAGCTGGCTCGGTATATTCAGCGGTGCGACGGGGGCGACAGCCGATAGGACAGCGGACTACCAATGCTATCCTGCGAGAATCCGCAACTAACTGAATCCAAGGGATTTAGACTCCGGCACCCCGGCCTTTGGGCTGGGACGGTCACCGGACGTGCGGGTCGCTCGCGACCAACGGGCCACAGTCCGCTGTTAGACGGCTACGTTTGGGGCTACACGGACCTAAAAGGCTGCTCAGGAACCGGGGCACATCGGCCCACGCAACTAGCCAGACTACGCGGCTGCCCGCGATCGTCCTGTCAGCGCCGCGATTCAGCTTCGTCGGTGCGCGACGCGACCGCCGCGAGGAGCCTGTCGAGGATGCGCGACATGATCTTGAGGATCACGATGTTGTCCAAGGTCGAGAATAGCTTCAGCGGGGCAGCAGACACCTGAAGCAACGATATCCCTGCGCTCTGCAAAGGCTCAGCAAGCCCAAAGCCACTCGGTCCGGCGAGCAGGAACTCGTCTTCCGCAAGAAGGCCAAGCTTGAAGAACACCCCCTTGGGATTAGCGTGAACATTGTGACTCGCCATCCGATAGTGGGCGCGGAGGTGCTCAAGTTCTGTGGCCTCTTCGAGGTCACGGAACGTGGGACGTTGGGCCCCAAGGTGCTTCGCCGCCCATCCGTATTGGCCGTCGAACTCTTTCCCGTAGAGCGCGAGCAGCGATCGCCTTCGGTCCTGCAGTTCCTCGAGTTTCATTTCCCCCAGTGGCTCGTAGCCGAGCTTCGCTGCACAGGCGGAGTAATCTCGGGCGGCTCTCCAGGATTCAACGACCTCGTGAGCGACGTAACGTTCCGCAAGATCGTCCCCTCCGTCCGCAATCAGGAACGCGACGACTGCGACTTCGTGCAGAGTCCTCCAGCGCGCCATCGCGCCGTCTGCGAACCCGCCCGCACACAGCGCGATGACCTCGTAGGCGATCTGGCAGCCCCGGGCGTGGAGACGCGCCAGCAACGAGCCCGCCGCGTCGAGTTCGTCATCGTCTTCGAACACGGCTTCCCCGAACTCTGTTGCCACATAACGCAACTCCTCCAAGTGGACCAGGACGTCGCCCCATTCGGCGCGGACCCTTGCTTCGAAAGCGGTCTGCCGCTGGTTGTCCTCCGATCTGTGTCCCGGCCAGATTCCGCGCGGCGTCGCGTCTACCTCGTCGGCAAGCTCTTCGGCTATGTCACCCACCAGCTGCTGCACCGTGCCCAGGAACTCGTCCGAGGCTCGATCGATGAACTCGAGATCAGACTGACCGAACTCGAGAGACAATCCGGGAAACTCGCCCGTGGACAACTCGATGTCTACGATCCCGTCTTCACTGCGCAGCAGACGCGCGGCTAGCTCCGCCAACTCGTTTTCGGTGAGAGGAGCGTCCTCCTCAGCGAGCTTCGTGCGAAGCAGTTCCATCAACACCGTTACCGGCGCGAGTTGCTCGAGCGTTTCCTTGAAGCGGCGATCCAATTCCCGCATGGGTTGCCTCCAGAGGTATGAATGTCCTCCGCTCCCGTTGTTACAGACGGCTCAGCGTACCTTCGCACGTCCGCCGTTGGGTGCTCGTTCCGTCCAGGGTGGACGAGTCTGGGCAGCGTCCGGATCCGAGTAGCGGACCACCAAGTCCGCCGCGGGCGGCGGCCGGCGGCGAAGACCGGGAAGGCACGCGGGCTTCTGGCGCTTGGCGGCTTCTCGAACGGGCCAAGCCCCCGCCGCCCACGTAATCGGTCGGGGACGTGGCTTGGGAAATCGGCCGTTCGGCGAACATCACCTGTTCAGGCGGAATCTGCGACCAGGCGCACGAAACGTTGGGCGGGCAAGACGACGGCCTGACCGGCCAGAGAAGACCTAGCCGTTACGTAGTCGTTCTACGTACTTCACGGCCTGGGCTTGGTCAGCTGGGTTGAGCTCAGCGAACGCGCCTACCAGTGCATCGAGCATGCCAGAGGCCGCCTCTCGCCTTTGGCCCAGATAGCCGGCCCAGTCTGCCAGAAGCGCGAAGTCCAGGCGATAGAACGACGCGAGTTCGAGAACTATGGATGGAGCCGGCCGCCGTATGACGCCGCGCTCAATCTGCGACAGGTGCGCGTTCGGGATGCTGGTGGCTCGCTCAACCTCGCGAAGCGACAGCCCGCGATGCGCTCGCGCACGTCTCAAGATGTCACCCAGCACCGGCTCAGCGGGCTCGGAGCGCCGATCATCCCGTTCAGAACTGGACAGCTTCTTCACAACATCACCATACCGTACGACGTGCCGGGAGCGCATCGTGCAAAGCTCCTTAGCGGATATGCTAACCTCCTTAGCATGAATGTCGCAGATTGCGTGATCGCGAACGAGCTGATGCCGGACCCAGCGTATGAGTCCGCCTGGTCTTCGATCATCGTTGAACCGAGTCTGAAGGACCGGCTGCTGCACGCGACGCTGCTAGCACTTCAGCTCCGCCCGAAGCTGCCGCCTGAGGTGACGGCTCTACACGGCCTGGTCTTGCTTCACGGGCCACCGGGGACGGGTAAGACCACACTGGCTCGCGGACTCGCCCACGAACTCGCACCTCTAACAGACTCCAAACAAGCGCGATTGATTGAAATCAACCCGCATGGGTTGATGAGCGCCGAGCACGGACAAAGCCAGCAGAAGGTATTCGAACTGTTGTCCGACCATGTTCCTTCATTAGCGGCCGACGGCTTGCCGACGATAGTCCTCCTGGACGAGGTTGAGTCGATGGCCGTGTCGCGTAGCGCGGCTTCGCTCCAGGCGAACCCCGCGGATGTGCATCGAGCGACCGATGCAGTACTGACGGCTCTCGACTCGGTCGCCCGCGAGCACCCGTCGATCATCACGGTCGCGACCTCCAATTTCACTGACGCGCTTGACGAAGCGTTCAAGTCACGGTCCGACGTAGCCATCGAAATCCCACTTCCCGATGCAGACGGCATCAAAGCGATTCTCGGCAGGACGCTTCTGGACTTCGGACAGGCCTACCCCGGAATTGCGAAACTCGCTGGCGACTCTCGGCTGGACGAGGCGGCATGTTCTCTCATCGGCGTTGACGGCCGCCGCGTTCGCAAGGTCGTTACGGAGGCGTTGGGGCGTCGACGGGAGTCCATCCTCGATCCCAATACGCTCACCATCGAGGATCTCACCGAAACCAGCAGGGAGTTCGGGGCGATGGAGTTACAGATGGAAGCCAGCGATGCAGCGCTCTAGAGAGATAGCCGCTGCGCCCGAGCGCTCCGCCAGCGAAACTGTCTCGACGATCGGCGACCTTTTCCGCGACACCCTGGCGGCTTCTACCCTCGAGCTTGACGAGGTCGAATCGGCACTCGACACGGCACGCCCCGCGCTACTCGCCCTCGTGGCCGGCGGTCATCTCGATGGCAACGCGCTCGTCCTCGTTGCCGCGTCGCTCCACTTGAGCGTTACCACGGTATCCGGAGACCGAGCCGTAGGCCTCGACGAGAATCTCGCCGCAGTACCTGGCGCCGCAAAGGCCAAGACCTGGACGCTTTACCTCCCGACGCCCGATCCGTTAGCAACAATCGTGACCGCTGCGGCCAAACAACACGACTGCCTGTCGGTCGACGTGCCGCCGGACGACGCGAAGGCCACCACCCAAGCAGCATCGTCCATCGATCTCGACGCGTTCGCTCGAAGGAAGGAGTGAGATGCCGACGAGTACTGTCACGGCCACGCATACGCGTACAAACACAGCGACCTATCTCACCGACCTCATCCTGGGGACGGTTGGCGATCTTCTGGCGAGCCTCGGTATCGACGCGACTCGTCTGTACCGCGATTGGGCTCAGGACGAGGCCGCCATCAAACAGTGGATCTTGGAGGCGTCCTTGAAAAAGCTGGTCTTGGAATGCGTCCAACCCAACGGCACAGTAGCGCCGATCTTCGAGTTTCCGGTGACCTACTCGGCCACGGGGCTGGGTAACGCCGCTTTCGCCGCCCAGCGAGCCAAACTCGCGCGGTACCGAGCAAAGCTCGCCAGCGTACCCCGCGGGACGACCTACCGCATTGTCTGTACGTTTCAGGGAGCTCACTCGCCGATGGACGGCTGGTCGCCCACAAAGCGAACCTCCACTGCTGGCCTGAAGGCAAACAACTTCGGGGTCCTCGGCTCCGGACCTCACGCAACGGCCTCGATGAGAGTCTTGAGCTAGGGATCGGCTATGACGTACGTAGATGAGGCGTTCGCGAAACTTCGCTCTCAGCTTGAGATCACCAAAACAGAGAGCGATCTCGCGGCGCGGCGGCACAGGGCGATCCGTGACCACGTGTCCAGCCACTGGGATCTCGAGGACGACTTCCTCACGGGCAGCTATCGACGGCACACGAAGACGAAGAAGCTGAAAGACGTTGACATCTTCGTCGTCGTCCGACGCTCGGGGGAACAGGGTCATCTCCGTGACTTGGGGCCGCGGGCTCTCCTCGAAGAGCTGAAGATGCTCCTCGACGAGAAGTACGACAGCGTTACGATCGACCGGATGGCCTGCACGATCGACTTCGGTTCGGAGGAGATCCTCTCCTTCGACGTCGTTCCGGCGTTTAAACGCAAGACTGGCGGCTACGAAATCCCTGACACGTCTAGCGGCTGGATCGCTACGAACCCAAAGCGGCACCACGAGATGACCACCGAGAAGAACGCCGCTTGTGACCAGAAGTTCGTGCCGTTCGTCAAGATGGTCAAAGGCGCGAACCGCGAACTCGGAGAACCCGTCGACCCCTCTTTCCTGCTCGAAGTCATGGCGCTCGAGTTGGTTACGTCTCCGTTCGGACGGTATCAGGACGAAATCGTCTGGTTCCTGGCGACGGCAGCAGACGAGTTTGACCGAGCGTGGCCAGATCCGGCAGGGATCGGTCCAGATGTGAACACGATGTCCGAGCGTGATCGCCGAACGGCATCCACAGCGTTCCAGGAAGCTCAGCAGATCGCTGAGCGCGCCGTCTGGATGGAAGACAACGGTCAGGAAAAGGCAGCTGTCGAGGAGTGGCGCCGGCTCTTTGACTGGAGGATGCCGCGGCCATGACAGGCGGTTCGAACCCATCACTTCTTGCTCTGAGCAGAGCCGAACACGAAGTCGCCAAGCGATGGCTCGTTCGCAGCCGGCTAGCTCATTCCGCGACGCTAGTGTTGACGACTCTGACGGTCTGGGCAAGTGGTCCATGGCACTACTACTTCGCGCTCGGCGCGCTCGGGACGGAGGCGTTCGCTTGGGGTTGCCGCGTGTATGGCGCTGTAGGACGTCATGCGCTAGCGGAGAAGGGTCGCCGAGCCGCCCTCCTGTGGAACGCCTTCGGGAAGACACCCGGTCCGCTCGACCTTCGTGATCTTCGCGCTGAGTTCAGCGAGCAGGCTGAACAGACTGCAACCAGCTTCGAGGACGACGACTACTACGCGTCAACTCAGGCCCAAGGTCCAGACCGTCTCAGGGACTTGATACAAGAGAGCGCGTTCTGGTCGCACCAGCTGTACCGAACTGCGGCAATGACGATGGGAGCCCTCGCGGCGGTGCTCCTGATTCTCGTCCTCGTCGCGTTCGCCATCGTCATGGGCGCGCAGTCCGCTGACTACGCCCTGACGGTCGCCCGCATCGGGGTCGTCTTCCTCTCGTTCCTTGTCTTCTCCGACGTCCTGACAGATGCCTGGGCCTGGTCCGTTGCCGCGACGAAGTCCAAAGAGGTGTCTCGTCGACTCGACGGCGAGACGCTTAACGACCCGCCCAACGCTCTAGCCGTCTTCGGCGACTACAGCATCGCGACGGCGACCGCACCGCCGATCCCATCCTTTGTCTACAGGCGGCACCACGATCGGATCGAGCGAGCGTGGCACGCTACCCAGTAGACTGCGGTCGCTTCAGCGCCAGAATCTCCGGGCGACCATGGAGTGACGGCTACCCATTCCCGTATTCGCTGGAGCACCTACAGGCGAGCTAGAATCTGCTCCCGCTGGACGGCACCGGCTACGTATTCGGCTACGTGCTGACCGTGACGCTCAGCAACACTCTAGTGATCACGTCATAAACTCTTTGTATTCAAAGACTTATGACCTACGCGCCCGTAGCTCAGTTGGATAGAGCAGCGGACTTCTAATCCGCAGGTCGGGGGTTCGAATCCTCCCGGGCGCGCCTTGTATCTCCAACGGTTCCAGCGGACTGCGGGAATCGTCGACGCGACACGAGTTGTCGGAACTAGCCGCGAACATCCGAGAAACGCCTTTCGGTGGGGACTATTTGGTCACAGCGCGCAGTGCCCGCCGTTCCGCGTCCTGCCCAAACCGGGCCAGCAGAGCGGCATGGATGACTTGCGCCGGCGTGGCCGGGTCATATGGACGGGCTCCACGTTTCCGCCCGACGCATCGCCTTGCGCGCGGCGAACTCGAGAATGCCCCGCCGTGTGATCTGCCTGCTCGGTCCTGAGCCTGTCGGCGAATGCCGGTGGCCGAGAGGGACGGGTATGACGGACGAGTGCCATCGGGTCCGTCATGATGTGAGCAAAAGGGTACCAATTGGTGCCGTCTGGAGCCGAAAGGTGGCATTCGGCACCACGAGCATGTACACTGATTCTCAACAGCAGAACGGAGACCTCGAATCCCTCGGGTTCACGATCTGCCGTAACCCGCGTCGCGGCTTAGGGCCGCGCCGCGAACTCACAGGAGGTGTGAGGTGAGCCAACGACCCAGGATCGTCTTTGTCGTCGACACGTTGTCGGAGCGGAGAGATCAACGTTTGCCCTTTGAGCCGCCGCTCGTCGATGCCTATGGCGGGTACCCGTACCGCGGTCCTTTCGAGGCTCGCGGTATCGACCTGGTCAACATCGGCGGAGTTGATCCGCTCTGGGGTAGGCGATCTAACCACTGGCTCGTCTGATCACTGCGTGATCTCATCACCTTCACTAACTGACCTGCTGCGCTGAGTCGGCGCGGACCTTCTTCGGGTTGAGCAGAAGGGGATCAGACGGGCGCGAAAACTGAGATCACGCGCCCTTCTCGCTCGCTCTATGGAGCTGCGAGAATGACCGAAAAACTTAAGAACGCGATCCAGTCCATCTGGGCCGACGGCGTGCGGGTGTTGGGGCGGGTGAAGATTTCCGTCTCCGACGGCGAGTCGCCGGAAAGCCAGGACCCGGTTGGAGTTGGAGCGCCGTTCGCGAACACGCAAGTCGTCGTGTTGGTGGATGGTGGCCGTCCGTCGCCGGCCGGCAAGCTTCGTCTTTGGCTCGTAGCCTTGGCAGGTTTTGCGGCTGGCGCTGCCGTTGGCGGCGCGGCTGGTTGGGCGATCGCGACGGGTAGCTACGATGAGCTCATGTGGGTGCTTGAGATCTTGGCGAGGATCTTCTGGATCGGCGTGGAGATCTTGTTGTAGCTGATCTACGGAGAAAGAAGATGGCAACTGAGAGATTCCGCATCGTATGCGACCTCTCGAGAGGGGACTATGAGCGCTACCAGCGTCTGCAGGAGACCGTGGGGGCTCCGAAGCTGGCCGACGTAGTGCGAGAGGCTTTGCAGGTCTACGAGTACTTGGCGGAGGAGGTGTTTCTTGAGGACGCGTCGTTCCGCCGTGTTGACGCTGCAGGCAACGTGTCGCCTCACCCTGTGCCGTTCTTCAACGTCGGCGTTGTATCGGCGAGGAGAGCGGCTGCGTTGAGGACTGCACCACCGCACGCGAAGGACCAACCCTCAAATGGTGGCGCGGGTCCGTCCGCCGATTCCACCACCGCCCAGAAAACGGCGCTCGAGCCGGTCTAGCTCCAGCGACTAGGCCCCACGGCGGTCGTAGCACCGCCGCTCGCGCCTCGGGGACAGCCCGCCGCATTCCACTACGGGCACGTCACATATTCGAACAGAAACTCCTGAGCCCAGTTCGTGTCGGCCACCAGTGCGACCTGGCCATCACTGTGCCAGTACATGTGCTGCGCGGGCCGCCTTCCGTGCCTCAAGTACCACCCATTCGCTGTGCTCGACAGAGAACCGGCAATATCGATCGCGTCGATCTGCGTTCCGGCTGCGCCGTTCGGGGCAGTGCGATGCGAAATGACAAAGCTCCCGCGAGTGTTCTCCATGACTAGCTTGAAGTCGGAGTCACGGACGTCCACAGCATGCCCCGACCCTGTCACTGCAGTGCTTGTTGCAAGTACGGGCGTCGGTATCTCTAGCGCGACTTGATTTGCGTCCCCCGCCAGGATTGGAGCCCCAGTCGTGGCACCAGGGTAGTTCGCAACCAAACGAAAGATCGTGAACTCAGAGCTGTTCGGGCTCCTCACCGGTTGGGCAAGGCCCTTTCTCAGAACTCGTTGCCTCTCCACGATATACGGCTGGCTCCCCGTTCCTGGTTGTCTGATCCGTACACAGTCGCCACTGACGAGTCTCCTCGCGTTCGCGCTGATCGTGACCTGTTGGGTGTCGGATGCGACGCTGCTACCTGTCCCGACTGCCGGATACGCGGTCGCTGAGGCTACAAGCAAGGTCGCACTGACGAATGCGGTGGCGAGCCGCCGTGTCCTCATGGCAGGGTCTCCTGTCTGTGGGGCAAGCCGTGCGGGGACCATCTTCCTGCCAGTGTCCGTTGGCGAGGCGACCTGAGCTTGTGTTGGACCTAGGGGCTCCGCTCGGCGACGAGACTCACTGTTCGTTTCTACTAAACCGAGGCGAGCCGCAGTTTCCGAGGCTTGACCTTCAAGCACAACGTGCTGAGGTAGTCGGGTGATCTCGGGGGTCAGTAATAAGTCCTTTGTTCATGGGACTTATGTGGCTCAATGTTTCGTGCTGCTTGCGGCGAATTCGCCCCAGATCAGTCGATTTCAGTGCTGATTGGTACCGTTTTGGTACCTGGTCTACGAACTGTCCGCGTGCCAGAATCAGTCGAAAGAGGGAGGTCACTTTGACCAAACTTTTGACGAAGCCGTCAAAACACCCCAATGCGGGGACAACCACAAACGCCAACGGCTAGAGGTCGAGCGGGCAGAAGCAGATCATGGCGCGACGCGCTGGCGTTATCCAGTGGTGTGGGTACGCGGCAAGGCGAAGGCCGTCCCATGGGTCTGCCCCCATGCGGCGGCACCAGCGGGAGCCAGGGCGGCGGGAAACGAACTCAACTAGGCCGATCCTGCTAACTACTTGATGGCAAACGACTTTCGTCACAAGTGCTTGGAAAGTCGAGACTTGCCGCCTCTATTTGAGTGCCCTGGATTCCCCTCCAGTCTCCTGGAGTCGACCCCAGTCGTGGAGACATTGTGGAGACGACATCGTGGAGGTGCACACGGTTGTAGCGGCGGTCCGGCGCGTCGATCGACCCTAGCGGCGGCAGGGTGCGGATGATCCAGTTCATTGCGCACCGGTGGGCACTCTGAACGCAGACCAGCTGCCAACGAATCTCAAAACCCTCTTCACGCCGACCAGTTCGCTGGTCGATGTCTACACGCTGCCGGGGTTCGATCTGGCCGGAAGGCCAGGCAGGTTCGCCCCTGCGGTTACCGGAATCGATTGGACTACATCCTGCCATCGAGCAACCTGGCCTCTCATTCCCAGCGCGGCGAGATACTCCGTCGCGGCCTTTGGGGGACGCGCAAGACTCGCCCGACGAACTGGACGACCTATCCGGAAATGCTCTCGAACACCGACCATGCGGCGGGCGTCGTCGAATTGGACTTCTGGGCAGAATGCCCGAGCGAGCCCTGTTTCCAGGCCTTGCCCGAGGAGCATCAGTCCGCAGGTCGAGGGGCCGAATCCTCCCGGGCGCGCCTTTCCTACCGCTCGAAGCGCTCCATGCGCTCGACGAGCATCTGGACTAGGCGGACCACCTGGTCCACGGAGCCGTCCGCGTAGGGGCCACTCCCGGAGCGACTGATCTTCAGTACGCCGAGGCCGCGCTGGAGGTGCGCGACCACCATCATGTCGTTCCGGACCGAACTCTTGGATCCGGTCCAGTACATCCAACCATCGGCGATACCGCTCAGGTATTTGCCTCCGGCCGCCGGTTGCGACGACGTGATGTCTTCGACCTCTTCTTCGTAGTATTCGACCCAGCCCTCGTGTTCCCGTAGTTCGTCGGCGTCGAAGTTGCTGGTGTCGCGGGCGAGCAGTCGCGCGAGTTCCTCTTGCGCGCGCGGGAGTCCCTCGACGCGGCGCCCCTCGCCGAAGCGCGCCTGTTTATCCTGCTCGGCGGTCACGAGATCGGCCACCTGGGCTCGACTGGGGTGAGCGGCGGCGAGCCGCTCCGCTGTGCCCGGCGCGTACAGGGTCACGTCGATCGAGAGGATATCGACGTCGACGTCGGTCCCGCCGTACTCGTTCGTCTGCGCACCAGGGACGGTTTGCGTGCGCATGTACTCGTTGCCGAACCAGGCGACGGTGCCACAGTACATCTCGTCGAGCGCGCCGATGAACTCCTCCTTGGTCGGATTCGCCTCGCCGATCTGCCGCGCGAACGCAGTCAGCCCCAGTGCGGTGGCAACCTGGCCGAGCCCCTCTTCATCCTGCTCGGCTCGATCCGCCGTGTCTTCCATCGAGCCAACCACCGCCGCGAAGTCCTCGTCCGAGACCAACTGAAGGGCCGTGCGGATGGCGAGGAGAGAGGTGCGAGGATCGCTCTGAACCTCACGCCACTCCTCCTCCGTGTCGAATTCCGCGAGTTCGTCCTCCCATGGCCAGATCCACCCGCCGCCAAGAACCTGATTGACCTCCTCGATCGTCGGCAAGACGGGGCGCAGGTCCTCGTCTTCGTCACCGGCGAATAACCCGCCGATGAGACCGGTCAAGGAAAGCGAACAGGAGGGCAGGACACCCTGGGGCGCAAGGAATGGCGACCCGGTGGCGTGCGGCGGCCTGGCATTCGCCGGCGCAACGGCGATCAGTCCCACTGCGACCGAGATCGCGGCAACCCGGTCCCACCGCAGTCCTCGAGACCGTCCGTCCGCCATCGTCACCGAGCGCAAAGGGCGCCGTTCTGCGGTGCGGCCGACGGGTCGATTGTCACCCGTGGGAGCAGCCCCCTTGGCGCCGTGTCCGACGGACCGGCGTGTACGGAGGCTCCGTGAACGGCGGCGCCGGAATGCTGCTGCGCGAGACGCGCACACCGTGCCGACACCACGGCGTCGAACTGACGTTCGGGAGAGACCGCCACGAGCTCGAACCACTCTTCGCCTTGGCCGGAACTGCGCCCGTCTCCCGACGCCTCCCAGTAGTAGATCCTGAGGACGTAGTACTTGACCTCGGAGGCCGTCGAGCGGTTTGCCAGAACATCTTCGATTACTAGGTCTTCAGAGAGCTCCGTTCGGGTAACGCCTACTCGGCGCGTCTGGTAGCGGAGTACCAGCGCGGGGACATCGCGATTCCCCGGGCGAACCTTCCGCCTCATATCTATCGCACTCGCGACCAGTTCCGTGAGACTAGGTGTTACATCGGTCGGTGCACGCCGCGTGCTGCCGACTGACTCTCCAGGGACAGCCACGGCGAGCGGCACGAGCATGTCGTTGCTCACGAGCCCGCCGTGCGCACCGGGGTCGTATGAGTGCTCGAAGAAGAAATCGGGGTATCGAGCCAGCAAGACGATGTCCCCAGAACGCGAGGAGTTCATGCCTTGTATGGCCTCTTCGATGAAGGCACGGTCCCCGGAGTCCCAGCAGTAGCGACATGAATCGGAAGGACCATCGAAAAAGACGGCGTTGCCCGCTAGGTAGCTCGACAGATCCGTCACCTGTCCGGAATTCATGTCGTACACCTGATAGGGCCAGCTCCGGAAGGGATCGGCTGGGCCGCGAGTTTCGGGAGGAGGAGATCCGCCCTCCGGTATCCGCACGAGAATGAGATCGATCTGGGATCCCTCGGCGATGTCATGGGTGCCGGGCCACCACCAGGTGCCGCCGCGTTGGGCTTGCGTGCGCAGGTACTCGGCGACCTCTAGTACGCGATCCGTGGACGGTGCCCCCGACCACGGCGCCCAGGTCGCTGGCCCGTCCGCGTAGGGCGGCTTGGCGCGCAAATAGACATGCGCCGAGCCGCCGTTGAGACCGATCACGCAGTCGCTCTCTTCGACTTTCCGCCACCCCGGTCCGTGAGAGTCGTCGCCACTGGCGATGGCTGCCATCAGTGCGGCCCGCTCTACACTGGATTCGAGGTCGCATCGGAGCGGCGAATCGCGGGGCGCTCCCGGGACCGGAGCCGGCGCCTGCTCCGTCGCGGCGCGAACGCCGGCCCAGTAGTCCGGGACATTCGTGGTCGGTCCGAAGCCCGCTGCGCCGCCGAGATCGGCCTCGTTGATCGCCTCCGAAAGCCGCTGCACATCGGTGATGTCCACCGGATCTCGGGCAAGGAGTTCTCGGAGAGTCGGTTCCACCAGGCGTTTCACGTCCGACTGCCCGTGGTCGGCCGTGACGATCCACATCGCCTGCTTGACCATTGGCTGGCTCATGGCCATGTCGATGACCTTGCCGATCTGCGCGTCGAGCAACGGCAGGGTATCGCGATGCTTGTCGACGACCCTTCCAGGGTTCAGGTGACCACCGTGGTCCAGGCCACCGAAGTAGAAGGTTGCGGCTGCGATGCGGTGCGTCCGCAAGCCACGGAGTCCGACGTTGTCCTCCCCAGCCAGGAACTCCCCCAACTCCTGGGCCATTTCCGAGTCGTACCAGCGCGCCTCGCCGGAACGGCTCACCGCGTACGTCAACTGGTCGCCGAAGCTCGCCGGAATCCTGTGTGTCTTGTCAACCGCGTCGCCGAAGTACATGTTGAAGGAAATCACGCTTTCCAAGCCCAGCGCCGCGACCTTGTCGTACACCGTCTTGTCCCCATCGCGAGGGTCAGGCCAAAGCACCGAGTTCGCCAGGCCGTCGCTGTCGAACGACTGCGACGGGTCGTCCTTTTCCAGGTAATTACTGGACCAGGTCGGCAAGTAGCCAGCGACACCAGTTTGCGAGAGCTGTTCGAGACTACTGCGGTGCGCGATGGCGCCGCCCCACACCGGCACTTCGTGACTCGTGAAAGCGTATCGCCGTGGCGGATTCGCCAGCCGATCCAGCCACTCGTTCCCCGGGAAACCGTATTCAGAGGGCGTCCGACCAGTGAAGATCGCCGCATGGCCAGCAAAGGTGTACGAGGGGAACACCGTGGTAGCCCCTTTGATCGCAAGGCCGTGTTCAAAGCCGAGCGCACCCCACGATCCGACCGTCTGGTCCCCGATCGGTTTGCCGAAGAGCCCGGCCAGGGTCGGGATCTTGTCGCGCTCCCCCTGGAGCACCTCGTAGAAGACATCTTGGCGCAGGCCGTCTATATCCACCACGATCGCGAGCCTCGGTGCCACGAAGAACGCCTGCTGAACCGTGATTGGCTCATTTCCCACATAGATCGTGAGGTCCCGCCAGCCCAACTCAGCATCGTCCGGGACGAAGACCAGGAACTTCAGTCGGTCGACCGACCGATCCACGAACCCACCGCCACGCTCCGGCATGCTGTCCGGTGTATCTCGACCGAAGACTGGCCTTCGCACCGAGCCGGCACCGGTGAACGTCGCGGCATCGGGGTAGCGGAACGCCAGCAATGTGTCGGACGCATCGATCGTGCCGGTGACGTTGTCACCGATCTCGACCCATGCAGGCAGGGGCACCGAAAGCACCGCGACCGTTCCTCGCGGGATGCCTCGCTTCGACACGGGCACTTCGTCTGTCTTCACTTCGGCCCAGTCGAGCCGCTGGTCGCCCATCCGGACCGCCGTGAACGATGTGAAGTGCAAGGTCGGGAAGCTGATCTCGTTGCGTTCGGCATCGACCTCGCCAAGCATCGGCCGCCAGAAGCCGTCGCGCCAGTAGGCACCGGTGATGCCTTCCGCGTCGCCCTCGAACGGGATCGTCACAGTGACGGGCTGCGGAAATTCGTCGACCGCCTGATCGGTGGTCACCTCGATGACGGTGCCACGGACCTCCGCGTCGAAAGTCCGGAAGCCACCTGCTGCGGCTGCCGCGCGCACGACGGTTGGCTGCTCTACCGCCCCTGGCGGGAACCGGACACGGGCGCCGCTGGGATGTTCAAGTGTCCCGCCGTCCGGACCAATCGTCACCTGAACCGGGTCGGTGTACTCGAGCGAGGCCACGGTGCGGACGGACATCGTCGGGGCAGTCCAACTCTCGTCGCCGCCGGGCCAGAACCACCACGCAACGACGAGCGTCAAACTGACACCTGCGATGCCGGCCAGGATGGCTAGTGGACTGCCAGAAACAGCCGGCAGGTTTCCCCCGCTCCCTCGATCGGCACGTCGCCCGGCGGCACGGTCGCGCGGCCCCCTGCGGGCGCGATCCTCGCGGGCGCCGCCGCACTTAGGGCAGAACCGGACGCCGGCACGCATGGTGCTACCGCATGATCGGCAGAACACTTTGTCGCTCATGATGCGTTCCTCGGCCGCTCCCGATAGCCCGCCTGACCATAGCACTGAGCCCCGCCATCGCCAACGGATACAGGGCGCGATGCTACTGCGCGGGACGGCCTACCACGCGGATCTCGGTCAGCACCTGAATCGCATCTGCCCGCCCTTCAATCAAGCCGGCCCATTTTATCCGGAAGGATCGCGCCGTCAGCTCCGGGATAGGACAGGACTGCAGGCCCGGCGAGTCTTCCAAGCGACAGCGCGGGCCGCTTCCGTCCGGGAACTCGAACAGCGCCTCGCTAAGCCTCGCCCACTCCAGGAACATCGCACGCGACGGCGCCACCGCGATCTCGATGGCCTCGATGACATACGGCCGGTCCAGCGTTAGCTCGATCCACGGCCGCACGTCGGTCTCCGACAGCCAGTACGTACTCAAGTCGCCATCGATCGCGAAAGCAGCCGGGTTAGAGGCCTGTGCCGTCGACGCAGAAATCCTCACCCCGGCGGTCAGTAGACGGCTGCCACCGGCGTCGCCACCGCGAGGCGTGACGCTGTCGGCGCCGGGATCGTTCGAATCAAAGCGTGCCCCGTCCGGCGGGACCGGCGTAACCGGATTCGCGCGTGAGTCCGATGATCGCATCGAGCCGGCCGGTGGCACTGATTCGGTTGACTCCCGGACAACATCAGCGCGCGGATCCGCGCCTTCCTCGATGGAGTGGACGCGGTGCGACAACTGGTAGTAGCGGTCCTGAAGTTCCGCGAAGCGTGTCCGAGCGGCGTCGACCTCGTCGCGCAGCTCGCCGGCCCGCGCCTGCGCGGCTCGGGCAACGCCATCGATGGCCGCGACCTTACCGGCCTGCTCCTGGATGGAGGTGCTCAACGCGGCGACATCCTGACCCTGCTGCGCCTCCAGAGCCTGTAGGTCGGAACGCGCCGACGCGAGTCTCGCGTTCAGGTCGTCGAGACGCGCTCCAGTCTGGTCCGCCGCCGCCTCAAGTGCGACGACCCTCGAGTCGGTCGCCCTCATGCGGTCCTCGATCGAACGTAGTCCTTCGAGGAGACTCTCCTTATTCTGCTCCGCCAACGCGCCCACCCGACTCAGCTCGGCCTCCGCAACATCCACCTGCGCTGCGAGCACTCCAATGCGGCCATCGAGCTCCTGTCTCGACCGGGCAAGATCTCCCTGGACCGTGGCCACATCGCGCTCGAGCTCCCGGTCAGCGACCTCGAGATCGCTGCGCAGTGTGTCGACCTGCGTTTCGAGCTGACGGGCGGCCTGTTGCATCGCGGCGTTGGTGGCGTCGATCTCATCGCCTAACCCGACCAGGCGCCCGCGGCCAACCCAGGCGAGGACGACGATCGCCACCAAGAGCGCGACGTCGAGGCCGGAAACGCCCCAGATCGTGCGTTGCCGCTCCTCCGTAATGGCGGCGGCGATCCGTGTCTCGGTCCCCGGGACATCGGCGACCGGAGCCTCCCCGGGCTCGATAGTGAAACGAACCTGTGGCCCGCCCCGGCCGAACTCTACGATGTCTCCATCACGGAGCCGGTGACGCGTGATCGGCTCGCCCGCAACGAATGTGCCGTTCGTGCTGCCGACATCGGCAAGCCAGAAAGCCCCACTATCGACGCTGATTTCGGCATGACGACCGGAGGCGACCGTGTCGTCGTCCGTATCGAGCCTCAGATCGCTGGCGGGGTCGCGGCCGATCATCACGGGACCGTTGTCGAAGTACTCGACACCACCGGCTCGACCGCCGTGTAGATGTGTCACCTTGAGATGCATGGCTTCTCCCGTCGGTCAGCTCAGCTCGACACGGAATCGTTGCTGTCCGATCCGGAGTCGGTCCCCGTCTTGGAGTTCGGTTTCTTTGCCCAGACGCCAGTACGTGCCGTTGCTGCTACCCAGGTCCTCGAGAAAAACGCCCGCGGCGTCCCTGCGGATCTCAGCGTGATTCGACGAAACGTACGGATCGCGGGTGAAGACGATGTCGCCCTCCGTGCGGCCGATGCGATGGTGATCGCCGTTCAGCACGTAGCGGCTTCCTTCGATCTCATCACCGGCCAGCACGGTCAAACTGCCGATGGCGCCCGCGGCCTCCTGGCCGACGATCACAGTGTCGTCCGCGGAACCGGCCCCCGCCTCGCCACCGTCGAGTAGGTCGAAACGCAACGCCTGTTCGCCGATCAGGAACGTAGCCCCGCCCGAGAGTTGACGGCGTTCACGTAGCCGCAGATAAACGCCGTTGCTACTACCCCGGTCCGAGACGAAAAGGCGTCCGCCGCGGTAAGACAGCCGTGCATGCCGGTTCGACAGGTAGCCGTCCGCTGGAAACTTGATATCCCCTGCCTCTCGCCCAATGTCAACCGTTGCGCTGTCGACCGGGTAGCGGTCGATCTCACTTTCGTCTTCGGCCAAACGTACCAGCACGGCGAAGCCCGCGGACGGTTTCGCGCCCAGAAGGAGTGTGCCTTCGTGCTTCGCTGGCTCGACTATCTCCGTCGGCGGGATTCCCGGACGGTCAACTTCCGCCGGGCCCGAGACATCTACAGCGGGCCGCGACTCGATCGGCGTGCCGCACTCCCCGCAGAATGCATCTCCCATCTCGGCCGGCTCACCGCATGCCGCACACACGAGCACATCCGCACCGGTGGACTGCGCTCCACCTGGCGACCTTGGGACCTCCGCCGCAACAGCGGGCGCGATGCGGTGGCGCGTCGCTATCGCGAGGTAGCCGGGCGCGAATGGTGTGAGCGGAGGGACCGCAATCCACCAGGGCTTGCCGCATCGATCGGCGACACCCATCCACAGCAAAACGAACATCGCGACGGGCACCAGATACGCCGCCACTCCGAACCAGAAGAGCTGGGGCGCTACGCCGGCCAGAATGCCGATCACGAACGGGACGCCCAGGATGACGAGCGTCCACCACCAAGCGCGCTGAGCCATGCGGACGATCAACACGATATTGAGGATCGGGACCCATGCGAACCAGGTGTTCGGTTCCCCCTAGGCGGCGCGCCAGCAGGAACGTGCACAACGAACCGTAGACGTAGAGCACAGGGACCATCACGAAGATGAACAGCGCCGTACCGAGAATCGCAGCAAGCAGTCCTTCTTGACTCATGATCGCGGTAACCTACCATGCAGATCTTCCGCGCTCCACGGCCATACTCGGGGGACCGGGTCAGGATGAATCACCCCAAAACCCTAGGCCGGTATGAGGTCAATCGGGTCATTGGCAAGGGCGCAATGGGGATCGTCTACGAGGGCCGCGACCCTCTGATCGGCCGCCCGGTAGCCATCAAAGTCATCCGGGGCGACGTCGATCCCTCAACCGAACTCGAGTCCCGCTTCCAGCGGGAGTTTCAGAGCGCAGGGCGCCTCTCGCACGCGAACATCGTACCGGTCTACGACGTCGGGCGAGAAGGCCGCGCCTGGTATATCGCCATGGAGCTCGTGGACGGTCGGGGGCTCGACGCCTTGCTAGCCACGGCTGCGCCTGACCACGCGACGTCACTGTCGATCCTCGCGGCCATTGCTCAAGGCCTCGACCACGCGCACGCCCAAGGCGTCGTGCACCGCGACATCAAACCGGCGAACGTACTCGTCGGTAACGACGGCGTGGTGAAGGTCACCGACTTCGGCGTGGCAAGGATCGCGGGGGCGACGGTCACGGTGGCGGGCAGTCTGCTGGGTACGCCGGCATTCATGTCTCCCGAGCAGGGTCGGGGGCTGAAGGTGACGCCGGCGTCCGACCAGTTCTCGCTGGCGGTCATGGCTTACGAACTCCTGACCGGTGAACGCCCATTCGACGGAGACACTCCATCCGCGATTCTCTACAGGATCGTTCACGAGGAACCGAGCGCCCCGACAGTCGTGGCTCCCGGGCTGGCGCAATCCGTCACCCACGCTCTTATGCGGGCGATGTCGAAACGGCCTGATCGTCGCTTCCCAAGCTGCAGCGAGTTCGTGGACACGTTGGCGAACGCGCTCGACGAGCGCAACACGTCGCCCGCGCAGCCACGACACTCCGCGTCTGCAGCGACCGAGAGTCCGATTCGAGTTGCGGTTGCCCTGGCGGCCACAGTCGTCGTGGCGATCGCCGCGATCTGGATCGCCAACGCGTGGAACGATCCTGTAAGCAGTGCTGGCGACCCGACCGCGACAGCGGTTGCACCGCGCGACGAAGCACCACCGCCGGCACCGCCAGACCAGTTCTCGACTGCGGGTGCCGACGCGGCGCCTACGAACGGAGCCGCGGCGCCGGCGGAAGCCGTCGCGACCGAAGACAGCGGCCGGCCAGACGGGGCGACGTCCGAAGCCGTGGATGAGCCAGATACAGCGGTAGCGGTGACCGACGCCAGTCAAACGCCGCCGGATCCGGGTCCGGAACCGGCCGCGGAGGCCCGCGCCGTCCAGGGCACCCCGTTTCTGTTCGAGAGCTCGCCGGCCGGGGCTCTCGTTGTCGTGGATGGCTCGGAGATCGGCCGCACTCCGGTTCCCTATCCGGTCCTAGCCGGAATCCGGCATCGCGTTTCGCTCAGCCTTCCCGGTCATCAGCCGGTGAACTGGGCGTTCAGTCCTGAGTCCCTCACGCCGGAACAAGTCGCGGACCGACGTCTGTTCTTCGCGCTAGAGCCCGTCACCCCTCCCGGAACGGTGATGGTGAACGGGACGTACGACTTCGAGGTCGAGGCCAGCGCGAACGGTCGGCGAACCCGTCGATCTCGGCACACCACGGGCGCGGCAATCGATCTTCCGCCGGGCAGCTGGACGATCAGGGTGCTCGCACCGGAGGTTTTTCTCGACCACACTTTGCGCGTGGACTTGCGATCAGGCGAAACGGCGGAGATCCCGCTTCCGTCCCTCCTGTCCGTCCGGGTCGCGGCCGCCCCCGGCAACTGCCGGGTGAACGTCAACGGAATCGACGTGGGCGTCACGCCCCTCGAACTACCCATCGTCGCGGGGCAACACGAGTTTCTGTTCGAGTGGCCCGGACTCGGGAAGTCTATTCGCCGAAACGAGCGGCTCACGAGCCTCAACCGGAACATCTTCGCCACTGCGCCCGCGAGATAACCGCAGAATTCCGGATCGCCACCCGATTGAGCGCGTGGGATGACCGCGCCGCACCTACGCGCGCCTGTGGGCGCCCTCGGCAACGCGAGAAGCCGGATGGCCCAGCTCAATGGATACACCAGCGGACTTCTAATCCGCAGGTCGAGGGTTCGAATCCTTCCGGGCGCGCCTTGCATCTCCGCGATCCCATGGACTGCCGGCCGGCGACTAGAGCGTCTTCAGTGCCTCGATCTCGGCAGCCGTGAAGCGCGGCGTGATGTGCTGCGGGCAGTTCCAGTCGAGACCGACGACTTCGAGATTGAAGATCCGCTCGACCTTGGCGGCGTAGTCGGGCAATTCGACGGCGGCGGCCAGTGCTGGATCGTCCGTGGCTGACATCACCGTCGCCAACGCCCAGACTTTCAGGCGCCGTTGATTCGGATAGTCCATGAAAATCATCGCCACCCGCTGGTTGTCGATGATGTTGCCCGTACTGATGTACTGCTTGTTGCCCCGGAAGTCGGCGAACGCCAACGTCTGCTCATCGATGACGCGCACGAATCCTGGCGGACCGCCGCGATGCTGGACATAGGGCCAGCCGTTCTCACCTACCGTGGACATGTAGAAGCTGTCGCGCTCCTGGAGGTACATCGTTGCTCTCCAGTCGAGGGCGCTGGCCGCTTGCTGTCCCATCCGCTCGTAACCGGCGCGCGAGCCCCGTTCCTCCTGCAGCCTGCGGACGGTCGGGGTGAAGGCGAGATCCGTGAAGTTGGTCGGTCGGTCGTTGCTGGCGCTCATGGCGACATCCTCAGGCAGGCGAGAAGCCCCGCCTCATCGCCGGGGTGAATCGACGATGAGGACGAGACCGCTCGTCAGAATGTGTAGATCTGGAAACCCTGCTCGGTCATCGCCCCAAGACTCGGCAGGCCCGTGGTTCCCGGGGCCGCGTTGTCGGTGAGCAGCTCGAGACCGGCCGTCTCGACGCCCTCTCTCGCTCCGAAGACATCCGCACAGCCGCAGGACGCTCCGGCGACCGACTCGCTGACTTCCTTGAACAGACCGTGCGCTGGGTGGTCGACCTTGCTCAGCTCGGCAGGCCACCGCGTGCCGGCTCCCTGGAAGAGGATCTGCACGTCGTCGCCGCGCGACTGGTAGTCGTACGCGACGGCCAGGGCGTTGAACACTCTGCCGAGTGACTCCTCGCCGCCCGTATTGGGATCAGAAAGGACCACGATCGCTGCCTTCTGCTTTGAGTTACTCACTGCTTCCTCCTTGGTGCGTGGCGCAACGTTGCTGGCGCCGGTTGAAATGACTGTACCGAACGATCGGTCCAGTCGAAAAACAAACTTCCACGATTCCCAGTTCGTCAGTGGCTACCCTGTCGGCCGCAGAAGAAGATCTGGCAGATCTTCCAGCGCCTGCCGAAAGATCTTCTTGTCGTCCAACCCGCGGGCGGTGACCAGGGCGCCCTGCACCACCACCACCGCACTGCCCGCCCGCCGACGCGCCTGCGTCGCCGGCACGCCTGCGTCGCGCAAGACCCTGATCAGCGCACGGATGAGTTCACGTAACGTACCGGCGATCTCCTGGCCGTAGCGATCTCCCCCACCGCTAAGAACCATGGCGCCGAGCAGGCAGTTTTTGCTGCCGCCCTCGTAGAAGCGATGGATCCCTTGGGTCCACGCCTGCAGGCGATCGGCTGGGGCCCCGTCGCCGATCAGAGGGTCCAACAGGTCGCGCTGCACGTGCGTCGCAATCCAGGCGAAGACCTCGCGCCCCATCTGTTCCTTCCCTTCTGGAAAGTAGTGGTAGAGGCTCGCCCGGCCGAGGCCGGTCGCTTCGGAGATCATGGCGAGACTCGAGCCGTCGTAGCCATGGCGGCGGAATACATCGCCGATCAATTCCACGACATCTTCGCGGGACTTCTTGGGAGCTGGCATCGGGTCTCGTTCGGTTAAGGCGATCCATCGAGTGTTGGCTGTTGATCGGAACTATACCGAACGATCGGTACAATAGCAACTCCCTCGCCAGCGCCATTGACAGCAGATCGCGCGACATTGCGGCGACCGGTAGGCTGGATTTTCCTGAAACCGTTCCGGACCGGACAGACAAGTAGGGGCATAGCGAAACGACGGCCCTGCGCCTTAGGATTGCCGCTACCTGCGGCCGCGTAAGCCCGAATCCAGGAAGAGCAATGCTGATCAAGAAAGCCGGCGACATTCCCGCATCCGAGATCACCCCCGAGTCGGTGTACAACAACCGCCGCCACTTCCTGCGCGCAGGCGCAGTCGGCGCTGTGGGCGCACTCGCCGGCGGCCTCTGGGCACGCGAGAGTCTTGGCGGCACGGTGATGCCGCAGGACGAGTTGCCCGGGGTGGTGAAGTCGCCGCTGTCGACCGACGAGGACACGAACTCGTGGGAGCAGCTCACGGGCTACAACAACTTCTACGAGTTCGGCACCGGCAAGGACGACCCCGCCCGCTACGCCCACGAGATGAACACAGACCCGTGGAGCATCAAGGTCGACGGCAACGTCGGCAAGAAGGGCGACTACTCGGTTGACGACCTGATCAAGCCGAGCCAGCTCGAGGAACGCATCTACCGCTTCCGATGCGTTGAGGCCTGGTCGGCGGTGATCCCGTGGGTTGGTGTGCCGCTCAAGGACGTTCTCGCCCGCCTGCAGCCGGACTCTGACGCCAACTACGTGGCCTTCGAAACCCTGCATCGTCCCGACGAGATGCGCGGACAACGCGGGCGCGCGCTCAGATGGCCCTATGTCGAGGGGCTTCGGATGGACGAGGCCATGCATCCGCTCACCCTGCTGGCGGTCGGTCTCTACGGTCGCGCTCTGCCCAACCAGAACGGTGCGCCGATTCGCCTGGTGGTGCCGTGGAAGTACGGCTACAAGAGCATCAAGTCGATCGTCCGAATCAAGCTGACGAAGGACGAGCCGCCCACGTCCTGGAACATCGCCAACGCGCGCGAGTATGGCTTCTACTCCAACGTGAATCCCGAGGTGTCGCATCCGCGCTGGAGTCAGGAGTACGAGCGCCCGCTCGGCGGCTTCCTGAAGAACAAGAAGACGCTGATGTTCAACGGCTACGCCGACCAGGTTGCCTCGATGTACGCCGGCATGGATCTGGCTCGATTCCACTAGGTTGAGCCACTAGGCCGAACCCACCAGGCCCTGGCCGGAGAACATCGTGAAAATCCCCCTGTTCAGGCTAGCTGTGCTCGTGGCGTGCATCACGCCCGGCGCACTCCTGCTCTACGGCGCATTCGTTACCGGTGACCTCGGCATCAATCCTGTCGAGACGCTGCAGCATCGAACGGGCGCAACGTCGCTGCAGCTGTTGCTGGCATCGCTCGCGATCACGCCGCTGCGCAAGATCACCGGATGGAGTTGGCTGATCAAGGTGCGCCGGATGCTCGGCGTGTGGGCGTTCGTCTACGGCTTCGCCCACTTCATGAGCTATTTCGCCTTCGACCGACTATTCAGTCTCGCGGGCGTGGCCGAGGACGTCGTGCTACGGCGCTTCGTGCTCTCGGGCATGGTCTCGCTCCTGGCGATGCTGCCGCTGGCGCTGACCTCCACGAAAGGCTGGATCCGACGCATGGGCGGAAAGAAGTGGCAGCGCCTTCACCGACTCGCCTACGTCGCCGCCGTCGCCGGCGCCCTCCACTTCGTATGGAAGAAGAAGGTGCTCACTTTCGAGACCATCGCCTACACGATGTCGGTGCTTCTATTGCTCGGATACCGCCTCGTCGAGGCGACCCGCAAGCGCCGCCCGTCATCGACCAGGCAGGCTCCCGCCGCCTAAACTCGCCCGGTTCAGTCCCCAGCGCGCTGCGTGCCCGAGAAACAGGAGGGTCCGATGGTCACCGGCGAGTGCAATTGCGGCGCGGTCCGGTTCGAGATCGATGCAGAGATCTCGGACGTGTACGTCTGCCACTGCTCGCGGTGCCGCAGATTCACGGGAAGCAACGGCATCGCCGTCGTTGTGGTCGCAAACGACGATTTTCGGTGGGTCGATGGCCAGCAGCAGGTCGCGACCTGGACCAAACCGGACACGGATTGGCAGGTCTGGTTCTGTCGTACTTGCGGCTCACCGGTGCCGGGCGAGAACGACTCCACCAGGATGTTCGTGCCGGCGGGCTCGATTACTCAGGGAGGCGCGGCGCTCGAGGTTCGCCACCACATGTGGGTGGGTTCCAAGGCTACCTGGGACGAGATCGGTGATGACGGGCAGCAGCACCCCGAGCAGTTCTGCAGCTGACGCTTCGAAGCTGACTCGCCGACGGGCTCGGTTTTCGGCGATCGGTGGGTCTTCACCCACGCAGCACGTTGACTGGGTCAACCTGGATTGCGCGACGAGCGGGGATGGCAGCGCCCCCGATGGCCGCCAGGGCCAAGGCGCCGATCGCGGCGACCAGTACGGCGGGATCCGATGAGGACGTGCCGTGCACCAGGCTCTCCATGAACCGGTAGGCGGCAGCCGTCATGCCTGCGCCGACGACGAGACCGACCGTCAGCATGGTCGCGATCTCTCGCGCAACAATCGCAACGACTCCCTCTCGGCTGGCGCCCAGCGCCCTACGCACGCCGAACTCGAAGCGGCGTTCTTGCACCCAGAGCGCCAGGACTCCGTAGAGCCCCACCGCCGCCAGCAGGACGGCAGCCGCGGCAAATGCTCCGACCAGCGTTGCCGTGAAACGTGTCGCGGCCAGATCGTCTGCGACCAGCTCCGGCAGGGGAATCGGTTGCGCGACAAGACCTCGCGGATCGATCTCGGCCACGGCGTCGCGTACGTGCTCGAACATCGTTGTCAGGTCGCCGGTCGTGCGCACCGCACCATAGAGCCGCGGTCCCATCGGCACCTGGAAGATCGGGTAGTACACGGTCGGATTCGCCTCGCGCGCGATCGTCGCGTGACGCATGTGCTCCACCACTCCGACGATGCGTGACCACTGGCCCTGACCACCCCACTGCGGCTGAACCCAGAGTCGCTTCCCAACTGCGTTCTCGTTGGGAAATGCGGCCGCGGCCAGATTCGCGTCGATCACAATCATGTCCGGCGACTCGGCCCCGTCGAATACCCGGCCCGCGAGAAGCGACGTGCCCATCGCGGCCAGATAGCCGGGGCTCACGAAGCGATAGTCCGCACTCGCCTGAGCGCTATCGGCCTGCATGGCTTCGGTGGCGTACGGCCCACTCCAATCGCCGCCGCGCAGCGGCATTCGCTGAGTCAGGCCCACAGCAGTTGCGTTGGGTATGAGCTCGAGCCTTTCGCCCAACGCCCGCGCCCCCGCCGCTACCGCCGCCCCATCCGGGTAGGAGCGGGAGTCCTGATACAGGAATGTCAGAACGCCCTCGGCTTGGAACCCGGGCTCGACGCCCTGCAGCGTCGTGAAGCCTTTCAAGAGCCATCCCGCACCGGCGAGCAGCACGAGGGAAAGCGCGACCTGGGCGCCCACCAGGGAACGTCGAACACCGTGCGAACCACGCGCGTTCACGCGATCACGAAGAACGTCCGCCGCGTCGCGACGAGCCTCGCGCAGCGCCGGGAGCATGCCCGCGAGGATCGCCGTCGAAGCAGTGGCCAACAGCGCGAAAGTCAGCACGCGAAGATCGATCTGAATGGTCTCGAGACGCGGCCAGCCAGGGGGCGCAGCGGCTCGCAGCAATTGCACTCCGAACCAGGCCGCGGCCGTTCCCAGCGCACCGCCAGCGCCGGCAAGCAGGCACGTCGTAGCGAGAGTCCGAAGAAAGGCACTCCAGCGGCTCTCACCCATAGCCGAGCGGACTGCTGCGTCACCGCGACTCGCGAGGACCTGCGCCAACAAGATGTTGGCGATGTTTGCGCACGCAATAAGCAGCACGCAGACCACCGCACCCATCAGCGTCTGAATCGTTGGTCGAGCCTGGCCAACAACCTCGTGCAGCGCGGGTGTCAGTCGAACCCGGACTTCCGCCTCTTCGTAGGCAGGCGAAGCCTCCCTCAGCACCATGGCAAACGTCACCATTTCGGCCCGCGCCTCTTCGACGCTCACGCCCTCTGCCAGACGGCCAATGGCCTCGACCCAGTTCGCCGACCGATTGCCGCCGTCGAAATAGCCGGGCCCCACCGGTATCCACATGTCGATTCGGGTTCGCGGGCCCGCGTTGGAGTAGCCGGCGACAGTCTGCGGGTCGACGTCTGGCGGCAGAACGCCGCTGACGACGACCGTGCCCGAGCCCGCCGGAACTCGGCGACCGACGACGGTTGGGTCCGAACCGAAATAGGTGGCCCACAGGGTGTGACTGATCACGACGTCGCCGCCAAGGCCAGTTCCCATTTCGACGTTACCGTCGGGATGCGGATTCCCGAAGTCCCCGAGATAGGGCTCGATCTGAAGGGTCGCGAAATAGTTCGTCGTGACCTGCAGCGCTTGCACCTCGACGGGCCGGCCTTCGCCAATCGCCATGGCCACGGTGCCCCAAAGCGCGGCGACACTGCTGAAGGAGCGCGCGGTGGAACCCAGGTCACGGAAGTCGCCGGCGGTGAGCGGCACGCCCTGACTGTCGTCGGTGTCCAGGGACACTCGCACGACGCGGTCGGGATCTCCGAAGGCGAGCGGCGTAAGGAGCACTCCGTCCAGCGCGGAGTAAACCGTGGTGGTCGCCGCAACCGCGATGCCGATCGTTGCCACGATCGTGATCGAGGCGATGGGACGCCACAGCACCGAGCGCACCGCGTCGCGTATCGGAATCGCGGGCAACTCCACGCGCGCATTGGGGCTCCCGAAACGCCAGATCGTCCGCACGGCCTGCCAGCGGTACCAGCGCCGGGCGCGGGCCGGAGTGCGTTCAACCACGTAGCGTCTGAACTCCTCGTCGAGATCCCCAACGACGAACTCTCGCGCGTCGCGCGGCAGAAGGCGGCGCAAGAGAGCTCGCGTCCAGCGTGGCGGCGCGTGCCTACTCACCGCCAGAATCCGCGCGTGCCGCGAGTCCTTCCAGGGTGCTCAGCACGCCGCGCGCCATGCGTCGCGAATCCGTGTAGGACCGACGAAGCGTAGCGGCCCCCTCTGGCTCAACGAGGTAGTACTTGCGCCGCTGCCCGGTGCGCTCGGGCGCAGTCTCACCCACACGCGACGACACGAACCGCCGCTTCTCAAGGCGCGACAGAGTGGTGTAGACGGCCCCGGCCGAGACGTCGCGACCCGTGTTCGCTTCGATCTCCCGCCGGATCGACACGCCGTACGCCTCATCGCGCAGCCGAAGAACGGCAAAGAGCACCAACTGCTCGAACTCTCCGAGGGACCCCGTCATCAGATCTCAACCTCTGGCGCTGGGGGAGCGTTCCGGCAGTATAGGATGCCTACACTGTAGGGATCAAGGGGCGTTTCGCACGGCCCGTGGCGTGAGCCCGTCCGACCCTTCTGCTTGTCGAGTCTCCGCGATGCCTCCGCCTTGACTCTCACGCAACGTGAGGGTCTACGGTGCCGCTTTCGACGCAACCCGCGCGTAGGCGCACGAGGCAACAATGCGAAACCCGATCAAGCTAGTCCTATTCGGCGTGGGTGTGTGGCTCGCCCCATTCGTGGTCGGAATGCTCAGTTGGCCGTTGCAGGAGAGCGTGCCCGCCTTGTTTGAAACCGTGGTGTCCGTTGCCATGTCTGGGGCAGCGGTCGTCTTCGGCCTTCTCTACTTGAGACTCAATCCGAACGTGTCGCTGCGCGATACCGCTGCTGTCGGCACGCTCTGGATGGCGATCTGTCTGTTGATCGATGCACCCTTGTTTCTCGTAGGCCTTGGGTGGTCGCCATTCGAATACGCGACTGACATCGGGCTCGCCTACCTCATGGTCCCAATCGTAGTGATGGGCCTAGGAGCGGCGTCTCGGGCCAAGGAATAGTCTCCGGAACACGGCTGGCATTCTTCCCTTGGATTCATCACATGACCCACGTTCCTATCGAAGCGACGATCGAGCGCTGTTGGCGTGAGGTAGCCACCATTGAGGAAGCGTTCGAAGCAGGCGAGATCGATCGAGAGGGTTGGCATCGTCGTATTGCGAGCCTTGTAGTGCCGGCGTATCTGGCCGGCGAAGATCCACGGGCTCAGTCGGGCTTCGAGGGAACCGGGGCCGACTGGGAACACGCACGAGGTCTGGTCGCGGAAGCTATCTCCCGACCCGGCACGTTTCTCGACGTAGGCTGCGCCAATGGGCTGCTGATGGAGAGCGTTCGCGCCTGGTGCGGACAGCGAGGCCTATCGATCGAGCCGTTTGGGGTTGAGATCTCACCCCAACTGGCGGCCTTGGCCCGGCAGCGACTTCCTCAATGGGCTGATCGCATGTTCGAAGGCAACGCTGCCGGTTGGTCCGCCCCGCTCCGGTTCGATTTCGTTCGCACGGGGCTGGAATACGTGCCCCGATCGCTGGCGCCGGCCCTGCTTGAACATCTTCTCTCTACAGCTGTCCACCCGCGCGGCCGGCTGCTCATCGGCCCGTATACGGAGGAACGTGACCAGACGCGGTCAGCACTCTCCGTGCAAGACACTCTGCGGGCGTGGGGCTTCGAACCTGCCGGCACGCTCAGCCGCACGCATGAGCGCGATGATCGCGTCGTCCGTCGCCTGACGTGGATCGGCGGTCGCGCAAGAATTCCGGACCTTGCCTGAAGGACTGGCGCAACCTGGAAACAAGAGCCGCTACGAATTCGGCTAGGTGCCCGTTGTTCAGTTGGATTAGGGAACGGATTTCTGGTCCGCAGAGCGAGGGTCGGATCGTCTAGCTGGCGGCTGCGGCATGGTCAGATGGACGCCCCGCGTTTCTCTTTTTTGTCCCCGCGTCGACTTTTTCTGTGGCTGTGTATCTAATATATATGAGTCCCACATATCGAAGTCACACACATTGGAGTTTTCCCTTGAGTGGCATGAGCGATCTGAAGAAGGGGTCGGCCGAGATTGTCATCCTTTCCCTGCTGGATGAGGCGCCTCTGCATGGGTACGGCATTGCCAAGCTGGTGACGGAACGCACCGATGGGGCGTTGAAGTTTCACGCGGCCTCGCTATACCCGGTGCTCTATCGGCTCGAGAAGCGCGGAGTGATCCGCGGCGAGTGGGAAGCGGGCAAGGGCGACCGGCGGCGGCGGCACTATCGGCTGACTCCCAAGGGCAAGCGAACGCTCGAGACGCAGCGGGGCCAGGTGGCGGAGTTCATCGATGCCCTCGGCCGGCTGACAGGTGTGCCGGATGCCTGACTACCGCGAGGTGGTCCGCGAGCGACTCTCTGAATCACGGCTCCCGGAGACCGTGCTGGCGGAGATCGTCGAAGAGGTCGCCGCGCATCTTGCCGACGTCCACGCCGACGCTCTGGAGGCCGGCGCATCGGAGGAGACCGCGCGTCGCACGGCACTTCTCGAACTCGAATCGGACCCGCCGCTGCACGAGGCGCTCCCGCGCCGCCCAGCCCGCGCCGCCTCGACCGAACCATGGAAACGGGGCGGTTTCGGGATCGGGTTCCCATCGATCATCGAACACGCCGCATCGCTTCTGCAGGATCTGCGATACGGGCTGCGCGGACTACGACATCGGCCTCTCTTCACGGTCGCGGCCCTGCTCACCCTTGCGCTGGGCATCGGCGCCAACTCCGCCCTCTTCAGCCTCGTCTACGGAGTCCTGCTCCGTCCCCTGCCCTGGGCCGAGTCTGAACAACTCGTCGTGATCTGGCGCTCGGCGCCGGAGAATCCGTCCTCCCGGGGGCCGCTCACGGACGATGAGTTCGACCGCCTGGCCGGCCTGGAGGTGATCACAGGTGCGGCCGCGCATGAGCAGCGCGAGATCCGGCTCGTGGTGAACGACACGACCACACGACTTGCGGGCGCCTCGGTATCGGCGGGCTTCGGCCAGCTGCTTGGCCTGCAGGCGCAGCATGGCCGCTGGCTCGCAGACTCGCCGGAAGCGCCAGAGATCGTTCTCGCGCGGAACACGGCGGCGGAACTGTTCGGGCAGCCGTCCGACGCGATCGGACGATCTGTCGTCGTTGACGAGCGGCCACACACCATCGTCGGCGTCCTGGCCGACGGCGACAGCTTCCCAGCTCAGAGCGCAGCGTGGCTCCTGCGCCCAGCGCTCTCGGCCACGGCGAGATCTATCGGGTTCGCGTCGCTCACCGTGATCGGTCGCGTCCAAGCAGGAACAGACCTCGGAACCGTCCGAGCGACTCTCGACACGGTGGCTGCCGCAGACACACCCGAGGCGTACGGCCGCGGCACGCGCTACGCGACTGCATCGCTGCAGGAAACGATCGTGGGAGAGGTCCGCCCCGTTCTGGTTCGGTTCGCCCTGGGGGTTGGCCTCGTGTTGCTCATCGCCTGCGCCAACGTGGCCAACCTGTTGCTGGAGCAGGCGGCGGCGCGGCGTGGCGAGCGGGCGGTGCGTCGATCTCTCGGCGCCAGCCGACTACGACTCGTTCGCCAGAGCCTCGTCGAAAGTCTTCTGCTCGGCGGCATGGGCGCCGCCCTTGGCGTTGGGCTGGCCTGGGCGGGAGTACGGACGTTCGTGGCTCTGGATCCGCTGAGAATGCCGCGCCTCGAAGCGATCCAGATCGACGCCGCCGTGCTCGTGTTCACCCTGGCGCTCGGCCTACTCACCGGGCTGTTGTTCGGCATCGCACCGGCCCTACGCGCGGGGCGCGAGAGCGTGCGGGCCGTGCTCGGCGAGAGCGCCGCGGGCACACCGAGCGCATGGCGTGGGCGTGGCCTCGCAGTGCTGGAGTTGTCGATGTCGATGACGCTGCTCATCGGGGCCGCGCTGCTCGTGCACAGCTTCCTGCGCATGGCGATGATCGACCCGGGGTACGACGCGGACCGTGTTCTCACAGCGCGCCTCGATCTCGGAGGTATGGGCGACGCAGAGGTCACCAACGCAGCCGTGGCCGACATGATCGACCGACTGACAGGCCTACCGGGTATCGCCGCGGTGTCCTTTGCGGAAGTGGCCCCACCGGCCGCGCCCGTGCTCGAGCGTGAGGTCATGATCGAGGGCCGGCCGCTCGGAGCCGGCGACGCCCGGCCACGCGCCTGGGCGATCAAAGTAGGCGCCGCATACTTCGACGCGCTCGGACTCGAGTTTCTGGATGGTGCGTCGTTCACCGCCGAGGATGTCGAGGCGGAGCGCCGCCAGGTAGTCGTCAACTCGGTGTTCGCGCGTCGCTATCTGGAAGGCGACTCAGGCGTCGGGCGCCGCCTACTTCTCGACGGCGGCCTCTGGGAAATCGTCGGTGTCGTGGCCGACGCCCGCTTGGGCGACGTCCGCGAAGAGGCGATGCCCACCGTGTATCAACCCGGCCAGCGCCCGGTCTCCAACATGACGGTAGGCGGCCGTCGGGCCAGCTTCAGCATCGGGTCCTGGCTCGTGATTCGAGCGTCCGGCGACGTGCGCCAGACCGCTGCCCAGGTAAGCGAAATCGCGCGCGCGGTGCCCGGCTCCGTGACTGTGGCTCGCCTCGATCTGGTCGCCGATCAAGTGTGGAGCAACCTGGCGGCACCCCGGGTACTTGCGGGAACCTTCGGCGCGTTCGCGCTCAGTGGCGCGCTGCTCGCCGCCATTGGCGTGTATGCGGTCACGGCGTACTCGGTGAGCAGGCGCACCTACGAACTCGGCGTGCGCATGGTGATGGGCGCCACTCCTCGCGGCATCGTGCGCGGCGTGATGCTCGACGGGGTCGTGACCATCGCAGGCGGTGTTGCCCTGGGCACCGTCGCGGCTCTGGCGCTCAGTCGCTACATCGGCAATTTCCTCTACGACATCGAGAGCACCGACGTCCTCACATACGCCTTCGTGGCTGCTCTCCTGGCCCTCATCGCTGCGGTCGCCACCTATGTGCCCGCCCGTCACGCCGTCTCGATCGATCCGATCGAAGCGCTGCGGCGATCTTCCCGATAGCCAACCGTTTCCCCTACGAATCCCATCTCGCCGCCCCCCCCCCCCCGCGGAGTAATCCCACCGATGCGTACTCATCTTCTCGCCGCCGTCGTCACCTCATCGCTCATCGTGACCGGCGCCACCCCGGCGTTCGCCTTCCAGGAACAGATGGAAGCCGAAGTCGAAGAGCAGCCCGGAACCCTGGTCGGCTACGTCGTCATGCGCGAGGGCAACGAGCTCATTCTCAGCAACATCCCCACGATCTCAACCTCACAACAGGTGTTCCAGTTCGGCCCTGGCGAGGAGATCGACGTCGACGGATTCACCGAGGGTGAAGACGGAGAGTCCTCCGCTCCGGTGATGCGCGGCGCTTTCATCCAGGCCGCTCCGCCCGAAAGCACGGACGGCGAGTCGGAGGCCACCGAGAACGAGACCGAGGAGGAAACCGAAGCAGGAGAGGGCGACGAAGCAGCCGATGACGAAGAAGCTGCCGAAGGCGAGGGCACGTTCGTGATGGCGGGCGACGCGCCGGCTGCAGGCGGCGTCTGGGTCTCCTCCGCCGACGAGGGCGCCGCCGAGCTCCCTACAACCGATGAGCCGCTCGAACTGCATCAACTGCGCCTGGCGGGCGACGTGCCCGGCCATGAGGTTCTGGTCCCCGGGCTGAAAGTCCGAGTCCATTTCGAGGGCGAGGGTGAGGACCGCGTCGTTGCGCGCGTGGAACTCATACAGGTCGACGCCGCAGAGCAGCAGTAGCGAGGATTGAGTTCAGGACGTCGCGCCTCGCCTACCGCGTCAGGTCGAACCTGTAGAACGGCATCTCGGGGCGCGCGTCCGTCCGCGTGTCGATGAAACGGATCTCAATGGCCGCTTCGCTAGGCGCAGAATCAGGCTCTGCCGCGAAATGGAGGGCAATCACGAACTCCTTGGTGAAACCCATGGACGTCATCACCGGATCGTCAGCGCCGTACATCACAACGGCGTCGCCCTCGCGCACGCCCACAGCGTGCACGCCGTAGGTCCCGGTGTCGTCCATGTAGCTGACTGTGTAGTGGTCGTGTCGGCGGTCGTAGCCGATGACGAACATGGTCTTTCCGATCAGACCCCCTTCAATCGCCATCTCGATTTCGAGAAAGCGTCCGTCGACACGCATACGTGCGACGGCGGAACCGCGAGCCTCTCCAGCGCCGCCCGCGACGGCCATGAGCGGACTGGCTTCAACAGTCCATTCACCCGCTAACGTCGCGAGAGCTTCGTGTTCGGCGCCCGGCTGGCTTAACTCCTGCATCTGTTGCATGTCTTGCATGCCGTTCTCTCCCCGTTCCGAGCCAGCCACAAGTGCCAGTGCGGTAGCGACAATCAGCCAACTAGTCATTCCGATTTCTCCTTCAATCCGATCGCGGCTCCCACAGGACATTCAGGATGCGCCACTCGCCGTCCCATCGGACGAGCTGTAGGAAGTCGACCCAGTCGTTCGCGTCGACGCGCACAATCGCAGCGTCTTCGAACCGATCGAGGATCTCTATGTCGGCGCGTTGAACATCTTCGGCCGGCGAGTTCGTGCGCGAGCCGGTCATGCGAACGAGGATCTCGGCCGTCTGTTCGCTGAGACCACTGGTGCCGTCGCGTCGCACAAACGTCATGCGCTTCGCGAGGTCCGGGTGCAGGCTCGATTCCATGCGCGCCGCATCGCCCGTGTACCACCCTTCGATGTAGTCCAACGCGGTTCGCCGCAGCTTGCGTGCGTCGCGATCATCTTGCTCCTCGATACGGAACGGCCAGGCCGGGGCGGATTCCGTGCATGCCATGTCCAGGCCTGAAGCGGAGCCACGATCGAGGAAGTCAGCGTAGATCCCACGCAGACACTCGTCGTAGCCAGCGAGCTGGTGGCGCGCTGCGGGCAGCATTACGAACTCGCCATTGGCCAAATGGGTGGCCGCGCGCCGCCCATGGTTCGCCGGAGTCGCGTAGTCGTGCTCACCCGTGATCAGGAGCGCGGGTATCTCCGAGACCACCGGAGTGTCGTGCTCGGGGTGCACCTCGCCGGTTGGCCAGAAATCGCAGATATCGAACTCGAAGTCGGCGCGCTGCGCGCCCTGCAGAGTCGTGGCTGCGGCCGCCTTGACCTGTTCTACGTCGGTGAACGCCACAACTTCGGCGCATCGCACCGACCGGTTCATCCCCAACGCGACTCCGGCTCCTGCTCCCCGCGTACGTCCGGTGACGAAGCGTGCCAACTGGTCGAGATCGCCGTCCGAAATCTTGTCGACGATCTGCGGTAGCTGACGCGCCGCCGGTGTCGAATAGAGCGAGTAGCGCACCGCAGTGAGAAAGGCCGCCTGATCGATTGTGACCGTCTGCTCCGGGCGACGTCCTCGCTTCGACAGGTGAATCGAAACGGGCTCGTTCCTCAGCTGAGTGACGATCCCGCGGAGATCCGATTCGAACTTGGGATAGGCCTCAGCACACATCTCGTCGGTCGCACACTCGCCCACCAGGGCCGCGATTCCCTGGTCCAGCCGTTCGGCCACGGTGAGGAGCATGCGCGGGAACTCGGGGGCCACGGCTTCGAGGATCGCGGTGCGGATCGCGCCGGGCCGGAGTCGCATGTACTCGAGCCCAAGCCGGCTACCGTACGACGCTCCAAACAGGTTGACCTGTTCGTAGCCAAGCGCCTTACGGATCTGTTCGAGGTCGCCGATGATATGGCCGGTTGTATAGGCCGCCAGATCGGCACGGGCGCCTAGTGTCTCGAGACAAGTCCGGTATCGCTCCGGGTCGAAAGGGCCCGTCAGGTAGGTCTGGGCCAACTCCGGGTCTCCCCCGACGGGGCAGTCGAGACCATTCGATCGCCCGGTGCCGCGCTGATCGATAAGCACCAGATCGCGCGATCCCCCGATCCCCGCCCACATCTGGGCCAGCATCCCGGCCATCGGTGTCGACGCCTGCCCCGGACCGCCGGAGAGAAAGAACACCGGATCCGGTGCACGGGCCGACCCGCTGGCCGGAACGCGAACGAAGAAGATCTCGATGTGCCGGCCGCCCTCGCGGAGCGGGTTCTCCACGACCGGGAGCTTGCCGCACTGCATCGAATCCGGGAATCCTTCCGCGGCGCAATCGAGCCAAACGATCGCGGAGTCATCTTGGGCCGCGAATGCGACTCGGTGGGAGAAACCGGCCACGAGTACCAGCGCTACGAGCGCAATAGTGCGAAATGTCGAGAGCTTTGTGATCACTTCGGATCTCTACGTATGGGGAAGACGAAGGCGGTTGGCGAGCTAGCGCGCTCTCAGCGCTTCCACGGCGTCGACCCGCAGGGCGCGCCACGCCGGCTCGAGACTGGCAAAGACGCCTACGGCGCCGAGCGCGCCGATCACGCTCACGAACACGAGAGGATCACGCGGGTCCACGTTGAACATCAGGTTCACGATCACGCGGGAAACCATCCACGCGAGGACGAGGCCGGCGCACAGTCCCAGGGCAAGTTGCCCACCCGCCTGACGGGCGACGAGGCGTAGTACGCCACTCGGTTGAGCACCCAGCGCGACCCGTACACCGATTTCCTGACGCCGCCGCGCCACACCGAACGACACGATTCCGTAGAGCCCCGTCGCAGCGATGAACAAAGCCGCGACGCCGAAGATCACGAACACCGTGCCGAACGCGCGGTAGAACCAAGAATTGCGTCGAATGACCTCGTCGAACGAGCGCACATCCAGGGGTGCCACGTCGGGATCGATCCCGGTCAGCACCGCCCGTAGGGCCGCGGTCGCGGATTCAGTCTCTCCAGCCACACTCATGAGAAACGTAGCGGCTTCCGGCTCTTCTTGGGCCAGTGACAGGTAGGCTCCCGATGGGTCGCCGTCCGGTGTGCCCGGCGTGGCGAAGCCGGCCATTGCGAGATCCGGGACAACGCCTACGACATCGACCCAGGTCGCTTCGGCTCCGCTGCCAAGACGTATCCGACGGCCCACCGCAGACTCGCCATCAAACGCGCTCTGCTGCAGCGAGATGTTGACGATAGCTACGCGTCGCTGGCCGGCTTCGTCGCTGCGACGAAACAGGCGGCCGTCAATAGGTTCCACTCCGAGAGCAGCGAAGAAGCCCGTGCCCACCGACGCGGTGTGCACCTGCCGTTGATCGCGGCGCAGCAGATCGCCGTCATTCTCCAGCGCGATATCCGAGAAAGGAGCAAACGTCGCCGGGAGCGCGGTGGTGAGGCCGCCCGCGGCGATACTGGGATGCTCCGCACCGAGCCGCGACAGCTCCCCGTAGATACGAGCGCGCTCCCCCTCGGCGTCGAACTTGGCGGCCGCCAGGTCAATGTCGGCGGCAAGCAGGGGTTCGGTGGCGAACGGGTACTCGTACGACGATAGCGCCAGAATGCTACGAGCAGTCAGGCCGGAACCAACAAGAAGCGCGCACGAGAGCGCGACCTCAACAACAACAAGCGAACGCATCACCCGACCGACACGCAGGCTGGACGACCCGCGGGAGTCGTCACGCATCAGAACGGCCGGACTCAGCCGGCGCAGCTGCATCACCGGAGTGAGACCGACAAGGACCGTACACACAAACGCCAGGCCGGCAGAGAAGAGCCAGGATTCGATCCCGATCTCGAACTGGATGTAACTCGGCCTGCCTGTGAGTGTCGCGGACGTCGCCCGGTCGAACCCATCCACCGCCGCCCAACCCACACCGAGCCCGATCGCCGCACCCCCGAGGCTGATGAGGAGAGCCTCAGCGAGGAATGGGAACGCGGCGCGGAAGGTACCGCCGCCAAGCGCGGCTCGAGTCGCGACCTGAACCGTGCGCGTGGCGGCCCGCGTCATCATGAGGTTGGCAACGTTGGCAGTAGCGATCACCAGCACGAAGGTCACCGCCACGACCATTGCCAGAAACAACTGCGACAACTCGCCCCCCGTCTGGGATTCGATGAACGTCTCCACACCCACGCTTACGCCGTCATAGGTCTCCGGGTGTTCGTCCTGCCACCGCGCCAAAACCGCGGCCACGTCCTGCCGCACAGCACTGGTGTCGTCTTCTAGCGACCTGCCCAGAACCGAAAACGCACCACCGCGTTCGCGCAGGCCGACAACCGGTTCCTCGATCAGTGGCAGCCACAAATCTTGATTTTCGGGAAACCGGAACTCCGGCGGCATCACTCCAACCACGCGTGTCTCCGCGCCGTCGATCCGGATCACTTCGCCGAGGGCGAGCCGGGGCTCGCCGAAGCGTTCGCGCGCGAACCATTCAGCCAGAATCACCACCGGTTCCACGCCTATCTGCGCATCGTCGTCCGAGAACTCACGGCCCGCCATCGGCGGCACCTGTAGGACTTCCCACAGGTTCGCCGCGATCAAGGCCGCCGTGTGCCGTGACGCGTTTTCAGCGAGGCCAACAACGACCTGAGTTGTCCGATACGTCGACACCTGGTTCAGCGTTCGCTGGTTGCGCCTCAAGTCAACGGTGTCGGCGTAACTCCACTGCGGATCGAAACTCCCCGGAACCGTCGCGTCCGCTCGACTCAGGACGAGGATCTGGTGCGCGTCCGGTACGTTGAGACCGCGTAGGAATACGCCGTAGATGATCGCGAACATGAACATCGCGAGTCCGATACCGAGTCCAATCACGGTCATCGAAACGACTGCCGCAGAAGGAGTTCGGAGAAGGGCTCGCGCCGCGACTTTCAGTTCAGTCGTCAGGCCGTGGACGGACCCCCTCGAAAACCAGCGACCTAGGCCATACCCAAAGCTCAGTCGCACAGCGTGCAATCCATACCAAAAGAGAGCTCGCAGATACCCCTTGGCCCGAACCTTCACGGCCCACTCGTCGTAGGCGTCGCCCAGAATGCTCTCACCCCGCACGCCGCTCGGAAGAACGCTGCGGAGTAGACGATCGACAAAACGCGGGGGCTCGGGGACCCTCCCGCTCACGGAGTGCCTCGATCGAGCTCTGGCTCCAGCCCGACCCACAGGCGTTGCTGGGCCTCGTAGCACTTCCGCACGATGGCGAGACCCGCGCCGGTGAGACGGAATCGTCGCCTACGCTTCCCCCCGCGCTCCGGGCCGCCTTCCTCGACCTCCCACTTGACCAGCCCCTTCGACTCCAAACGGTCGAGGGCTCGATACAGCGCACCGCGCGATACTTCTCGCCCGACGACGCGGTCGAGCTCGCGGATGATCGAGAGCGCGAACGCGTCTTGCCTCAGCCTCAGGACGGCAACCAAGACCATCTGTTCGAACTCACCCGGGTACGAATTGGCCGGCATCAGGACTCCTCCTCGATGCGCTGACCGCTGATCGCGTCCTCCGTTCCCTGGAACGTCACAACGCCGGTGAAGGTGTCGCCTTCGAAGTCCAGAACGAAATCGGGCCCCTCGCCACCCATCTGTTCCGTCGAGAGCACAACTTGCTGCCCATCGATCGCAACTTCAACGATTTCCAGACCCGGCATGCCCCCCTCGGGCTCGATCACGCCGAACAGACCTTCGTCGGAGCATTCCACCGTGATCAATCCGCTGAGCGGCATGCCGCCCATGTCCGCGTCGAACTCGTAGGTGCCTGCCGGGTCAAATTGGCCGGGCTCGACGCATGTGGGCGACTGCGCCAGGGCCGGCGCCGCGGGGACGGTCAGAGCGGCTGCGGCGAAAACAGCAACGGCAAGGATTCTCATCAGAGCTTCTCGACGGGGATCGGCGAAGTCCGGTGTGTACATCTACGACTTCGATGTCTGCATCGTACACACCGACCCGCCACATCGCAACTTAAACTCTCGGTCGACCAGGGCAACAACTGGAAGACGGTCTTCGCAAACGCACGTAGAAAACGGTTCTGTTCGCATGAACTTGATGACTAGAGAAAATCCCGACCCGCCGGCGTCCACTCGTGTTCTGGTCCTGACCGCCTGCGGCGTTTTCCTGCTATCGGGATGCACCACATCGGGGCCGCCGGCGGAGGGCGCAGGCGACTGGGTCGGCTCGATCACAACCGAGGGCGCCGTAACCACCACGATCAACGAATCGGGTTCGATCTGGGGCGACGGTGCGCGGCTCGTCGAGGAAATGTCGATCGGGGTCGATGTGGGCGAGGACGAGTACATGCTCGGCCGCATCGGAAGCATCGCGGTGACTGACAACGTAGTCGTTCTGGCGGACACCCAGACGCCGTCGGTTCGTATGTACGACACCGACGGACGCTACCTCCGGGCAATCGGGACCGGACCCGGCCAAGGACCTGGTGAGTATCAGGCTCCTGTCCTCGTGGCAGCCGACCCCGACGGCACCGTGTTTGTGTTCGACCCGAACGGTCGACGACTCACTGCATTCGACGAGCACGGCGAAGTCCTCGAAGACTGGGAGGTGCAGGACGCTGCGTGCTGCGCCTGGCGGATGGCATTAGCGCCCGACGGGACGCTGTGGCTGCCTGTACGGCAATGGGCGTTCCAATCGCCGACGGGCGACACGCGCTTCGGCATGCGGGCCTACCCGCCGGCCGACGCCTCCATGGACGAGGTCGAGTGGTTCCCCGAACTCGAGTTCGAGACAGCGACGGTTACGGCCGATGACCGCCAGTTGGAGGTGCCGTTCAGCCCTGGCTACGCCTGGGCTCTCACCGCGGACGGCGGTGTGACGATCGGCACGAGCGATCAGTACCAGTTCGAGACGCGCCGACCGGACGGCTCCAGTCTCGTGGTCCAACGGCGAGTCGACACGGTGCCCGTGGATCCTGCCGAGGCCGAGTGGCGCAGCCGTTGGATGCTGGAGAACATCCTCAACTACGTGGATTCCGAGTTCAGCGGAAGCGTCGCGATTCCCGACCAGAAGCCGGCGTTCATCGGCTTCGCACCGGACTCGCTCGGCGGCACGTGGGTGTGGCGCCAGGGCGCGAGCCGCCACCTGACGGGTGATTGCGTCGATGACCCGCGCGATCAGGATCTGGGCTACTCGCGCGACAACTCGTGCTGGGTCGAAGACCGCTACTTCGACATCTTCAGCCCCGAGGGGAAGTACCTCGGATCGGTGCCACAGCCGGACGGCATCGCACGCTGGAACGCGCAGCTCAACGTGTACCCGATGGGCGACATCGTCTACGCGGTAGTGGAAACAGCCGAGGGTGTTCCGACGGTCAAGCGCTACCGACTAGAGCACGGCGACGGCACGTAGTGACAAGGCGTCAAAACGCCGCCACCTACCCCATTGGGGGATATTCCGGGAACTGGGTGAGGCCATCGGTGATCTCTTCCCAGGAAGCCTTGGAGCCCACCATCATGTGGAACTGGGGCTTGAACTCGGAGCCAGGCACCAGGGTTCCAGCGTTCACGACAGTGAAGTTCTCGCCGGAGGCGTAGATCCCGCTACCGCAGGTCTTGCAGAAGTGCCGAGCGGCGAAGCCCTCCTCGGCATACGTCGTTAGCTGATCTGCGCCAGCGACGATATTCAGCTTGTCGGTGTCAACGAGGAACGCTGGCAGGCTGCCGCTCCCGCTCGCTCGTTGGCAACGCGTGCAATGACAGTGACCTGCGACGCTACCGTCGGTGTCCGCCTCGTACTGAACTCCGCCACACAAGCAACCACCTTTGAGCACCGCGACCTCCAGTCGAGATTCGATTTCGTGCGCACGCGGAGCGCGGCGCCGATCTTCATCCTAGCGCAGCCCGACGTCGACTCGGTGGGCACCGGGGCTACCTGGTGAGAAGCAGGGCACTGCTCAGCAGAAAAGTGCCGCTCGAAGCGTCGGCCCATACGACCCGGAAACGCCCTGGCCCAACGGAGGCGAGGCCGAAGTAGTCACCGCCATAGGGCCAGCGGCGCGCCACGCGAGCGTTGGGCGACGCTCCAGCCGGTGGACTCGCACCCGAGTCTCCCAGGCAATACGGCGATGCGGCCAAGTCAACCGGCTCAGAGAAACTGTTGCCGTCATCGGTCGAGCTCGCGGCGCGCACGGCCAGGCACCGGTTCGCCGAATCCGCCAGCTCGTACCAGGCGACGACCAAGTCGCCTCCCGGGCCTACCGCTCCCTGGGCGCTGAAGTGGCTCTTGGGCCCGCCCGTCGCGCCCAGCACGACTGGCTTCGGAACATTCCATTGGCGCCCGCCATCTTCGGAGTTCGCGAGCCAGATCCCCGACCTGCCTGCGCGCATGTCGTCGAACGCTACGTACGCGTTTGTGGTTCCGGCCTGCCCGACCAATACGGGAATCGTGCTCGACTCGGCGATCTCAACAACCATCGTGAGCGGTGCGAACTCGTTATCGGGGGTTGAGAACTCCGACGTCCAGACCCGCAAGCGATCGAGACGGCGTCGGCCGCCAACGGAGAAGTCCACGATCCCGACCAGCATCGCACCTGACGGAAGTGCGATCGCATTCAAAGTGTTGGTCCAGAGATCGTTCCAGAGCAACCGGGCAGGCGCCGAAAAGCTCACGGCCCCGTCGCGTGAGAACGACGCGAACGGCGCGACGTACTCACGGCCGTCAACGGCTACTTCCTGCATTCCGACGACCACTACCTGACTCGGACCCGACAGCGGCGCATCTCGCAGCACCAGGGCCGTATGGTCGAACTCACCCGGCGCAACTTCGTGCGGCGACGACATCGGAAGGCTCGCAGGCGGACCCCAGATGAGACCGCCGTCCAGCGACTTGAAAACGAGCGTCTCGCGCCCGGAAAGACAAGATACGTAGGCGACGCCTTCATCGTCTACCGCCGTCCACGGATCAAACTCACAACCGGCAAGAAGTTTCGATCGCCACGTGGAACCCGCGTCAAACGATGACATCACCTCCACCGTCGGACCTTCGGTGGCCCAGACCATACTCGCCACGACAAGATGTGATCCGTTGTGCGGGTGCACGGCAAGCGACGGCTCCACTCGCGGAAGACTGGGGTCACTTGCCGGTAGCTGGCGGGCGTTGACAACCTGCAACTGGACGGGCGTCATGCCTAGCGTGCCAGCCAGAGCAGCCGCCGCGGCCAGGGCAAACAGCCTGGGGCTCTTCATCGGCTTCGTGCGGCGCGGAGGTGACGCCATTGCGAGGTCTCTCAGTTAACCTTGATGCGTTCGAGCACGGCAGCAACAGCCTCGTCGGCGGCCAGTCGACCCTCGGGAGGGCCGGCGTTGGTCATGAATGCGACTACGGTCTCAACGATCGGATCCACTACGAGGTAGGCGAAGAACGTGCCGGCCGAGCCTCGGTGTCGATGCTGACCGCTCGCAGGATCGATGCCCCATCCCGCCGCGTAGGGCACGTTGGCTGCACGGTGCAGTTCTGCGATCGTCTCCGCCCTCAGGAAACCGTCTTGCCCAGACAGGCCCGCCAGGTGGGCCTGTCCGTAGCGCACAAGATCGGCAGGCGAGCAGTGGGTATTCCCGGGAGGGCCGATGAACGCGCCCAGATCGAATTGACCGAACTCCTGGATGATCCGAGCCCCGGCCGCTCCGAAGTGACCACGCGGCTGGTTGGGACGATCGGGCGTAGCGGGCCACCCCACGCCGCAAGACGCCAGGCCAAGTGGCCCGAATACCTCTTCCCTTACGAGTTGCTCCCAGGCCCGCCCGCTAACAACCTCACCGACGTGGCCAGCAATCGCATATCCCGCGTTCGAGTACGCGAACGGCGCGGCCAGCGGCTCCGTAGCAAGGACCTCGGTGACGTAGGCTCGACGCTGCTCGACCGTCGAACCAGGAAGACTATTCAGGCGCTCGATCTCAGTAGGCTCGAGGTTCAGGTGCGGCTCAACGCCTGCGCCGTGGCGAAGCAGTCGTTCAAGGGTGATGTCCTCGTATGGCGTCCCTGGTGCCAGCTCGGGCAAGAGCTCGCCGAGAGTGTCACTCCATGCGAGGTCACCCGACTCGACCAAGCGACCAAGCACCGAGCCCGTGATCGACTTTGTGATGGACCCGATGTGGAATCGGTCGTTTGTATCTACCCGAACGACTCCGCCCATCGACGTGACTCCGGCCACGCCCACATGCGGTTCCCCGCCCAGGCGCGCCCACGCGATCGCCACCGCCGGCAGATCAAACCTATCTACGAACGTGCCGGCCAGCTCCTCCAACCAGATCTGCTCGGCCGCCTGATCGGCGCTCGGCTCCGCGGCTTGCGAGGCGCGCATGAGTTCGACTCGCGCGTAGCCGTCTTCCCCAATGTCGTCGTTCCAACGTGCGTCTGCTCCCACCGAGCCGATCACGTTGAACCGTTCCAGGTCGGGGGCGATGTCGGTTCGCCTCACCCCGACGATGTAGGCGTTGCCGGGGGCGTCGATGTAGAAGGTCAGGTTGGCCTGCATCACGTTGATCCAGTCTCCGCTCGAGATACCGGCGGCATCGGTGATGCCGTTGTAGCCACGGACCCGGTCGCCTTCGTCCTCCAGCGGGCCGACCGACAGCATCACGTCGACCATGAAGTTCTTGTTGGTGCCGTACCAGGCGACACCGTTGGTCTGATCGGAATCGGTATCGAGGGAGATGCTCACGGCAGGGCGTTCGATGCCGCTGGCGTCGAAGACCTCGAGTCGAAACCAGAGCATGTCGTCCGCCGCGTCGTAGAAGTACGCCAGCGTGCGTCCGTCGGCTGAACCCTCGCGCTGACCATCACCGCGTTCGTCCCGCGCGATCTCCGACCACTCGAAGTTGGAGCCGTGTGCAGGCGCGTCTTCAACATCGAATGTCGACAGGTTCCCGGCCGGTGCGCAGGCAGCAACCAGGCAGCATGCGACGACCGCCGTAACGTCTGCGCGGACGGAAATGCGCGTCATCTACTCGGACCCAGCGAGGGACTCGCAGTAGGCGCCGAGGGACTCGGTGTGTTCCTGCATGCCGCTTCGGACCTTCCCCATGATCAGCGGGTTCATGATGCGTGCCAGCAGGCGGTGCGGCGTCGCGTCGAGACGAATCTCAAGTAGGGTTGCAGCGCCGCTCCCCTGGGTGACTTCACGAAACGTAAACGACGTGTCCCAGATCGTGCCACCGGTGTCGGCTACGAAGCGTGCTCGCTCGTACTCCACACACTCGGTGAGTTCGAGTTCGGTCACCATCGTTCGCCCATTGCTGGAGCGAGTCTCGCGGAACTTCGCACCGGCTCCGGAGCGTTGTGACCCGAGGAACTCGACTTCAGCGATGTCGGGGTTCGTGTCCGGGAGTCGCTCGATGTCCGTGATCACGCGGAACACGGTGCTGATCGGAGCGTTGATCTCGCGTGTGACCACAACACGTCTCATTGAGACGTCGCCTGCCCCGCGGCGTCAGGAACCACCACGGCGTCGAGTTGCGACAGGCTGGAGGTCCAGCCGCCATTGATGATGCTCGTGAACTGATCCGGGATCCCGCTGTGCGTCAGCGTGACGACGGTTTCCTCGCCGTCGCTCTCGAACTCGACTCGCACGGTCATCTCCGGCGTGCCGAGCGCCGGATCGGCGTAGAGCACATACTCGAGGAGTGCTGGTGGCTCCACGGCTATGAACCGACCCTGGCCGTGCGCCTCGAACACTCCCGGCTGCTTCATGAGGGTCCGGAACTCGGCACCAGGCACGGCGATCCAGTTGTCGACTTCGAGCGAAGCATCGACGTGGCACTTCATCCACTTCACGACGTGCTCCGCCTCCGTCCAAGCGCTGTAGACCAGCTCGATGGGGGCGGCGAAGCGTCGTTCCAGAGTGACGGTTTGCGTAGGGGACTCTGAGTTCATTGGACTCCGGGCTCCTTGCGTGCGGCGGTAGGCTGGTTGGCAGGCTCCGCGGCCTTCATCTCTTCGAGGTAGTCGGACAGAGTGTCGAAACGGCCTTCCCAATCGGCGCGCACCAGTTCGACCCAGCGCTCGGCGCGGTTGAGCGATGCCGGGTCGATCTCGCACCGGTGAATCCGGCCCTGCACATCGCGCTTCAGCAGGCCCGACCGTTCCAGCACTTTGATGTGCTTGGTGACGGCACCCTTCGTGATGCCGAACGGAGAGCCGAGCTCACCGATCGTGGCGGACCCTCGGGCCAGCCGGAAGAGCATCTGGCGACGCGTCGAATCGGCCAGGGCTCCGAAGATCAGGTCGAGTTCCGGGCCCGCCGTGTCTTGAACAACTTCATTGTTTACCATTCGGTATACTGTTTAACGAACATTCATCCATGTCAAGGTGCACCCACCGACCAGTTCACAGCGGAGATCCGATGTCCGACGCCACCGACCCGATTCGCGAAGCAGCCGCCGCCTTCCCTGACGTGGAGTCCGGAACCGCCTGCAATCAGACCTCGTTCAAGGTCGGCAAAGGGAAGTTCCTCTTCATCGGGCCGGGCGCCAAGGGCATCGGCTTCAAGGCAATGTTCAAGCTCGATGCCAGCATGGATCAGGCGCGCAAGCTCGAGGCGGAATCACCCGACCGCTTCGGTGTGGGGAACACGGGCTGGGTCAGCGTGCGCTTCAGCGACGAGGCTCCCCTAGCCGAGAACATCTGGCGACCCTGGCTCGAGGAGTCACACGAACTCACCGTCCGGAAGTAGGCCTTCTAGCCCACGGCCGCCCCGGCGAACGTTACAGCTCGCGATCGATGCGCTCGCGGAGGGCCAGCACGAAGTGGTTCGCGATGCGTCGCGCGCCCTCGTTGTCCCAGCCGCGACGCTGGTTGCCTGACACGCGTCGCCCTGTGAGCGAATCGGTGGTGCCGTCGGCCCACATCAGGGCCTGGTCGGCGGGATCCGCGACCACGAAGAGCAGCTTGTTGAACTCCGCGAGCGGCATCACCTGCTCGTAGATTCCCTTGGAAAAATTCACCTGATCGTTGGTCACCAGGGTGATCTTGATGTCGGCGTCTTCGAGATCATCCACCACCTCGTAGCGGCCCCATTCCTTCAGCAGCCGCTCGATCTCGTTCTTGATCCGGCGTTCCGCGCCCCGATTCTCGGTGCCGAGCCGCATGTCGGTTTCGATCGTCACCGTCTTGCCAGTGAAGAGACCTTCGGGCTCGATGAAGATGTCGTAGGTGTTACCGCCGTCTTCTTCCTGAGCCGCCGCGGTGCCGCTGACGAGAACCAGGAGTATGAGCAGGCAGGCCACCGGTATGCGCCGGACGTTTCGCATGTATTGCTCTCCAACAGGGGATTGTTGGCAGGACACTGATCACGCGTCTGAAGATAGAACGCTCCGAAGCCGCGTTTTCCGATGACAACCGTGCAACCAATGGTCAGATGGGCCAGAACCACAGGATGGTTGGCACCGCAACGGCAATCACGAGGATCTCAAGCGGCAGGCCCATGCGCCAGTAGTCGCCGAACTTGTAGCCGCCCGGCCCCAGAATGAGCGTGTTGTTCTTGTGACCGATCGGCGTGAGGAACGCGCACGAGGCAGCCACCGCCACACCCATGAGGAACGGGTCCGGGTGGGCCCCGATCTGCTCGGCAACCTGCACACCGATCGGAGCGGCAATGAGGGCCGTGGCCACGTTGTTGAGGAGATCGGAGAGTGTCATCGTGATCACCATCAACACCGTGAGTACGATCGCTGGCGACGCCCCGGCGGTCAGGTCGACGATCGACTGGGCGATGAGCTGCGTTCCCCCGGACTGTTCAAGCGCGCCACCGAGCGGGATCAGCGACGCCAGCAGCACGATCACGGGCCACTCCACCGCTGTGTAGATGCGCGAGAGCGGGACGATGCCGAGCCCGACATAGCTCGCCACGCAGGCGGCCAGCGCGATCGGCAGGTAGACGATCCCGAAACTCGCCAGCAGCACCGCGGTCGCAAACACGCCGACGGCAAGCCAGGCCTTGTCGCGCTGCGCGACTTCCAGCCCTCGCTCGGCCAGCGGCAGGAGGCCAAGTCGCCGAGCCACGTCAGGAAGTTGCTCGGAACGTCCAACGAGCAACAAGACGTCGCCGGGCTGAATCTCGAGATGCCGCACGCGGTCGCGGAACTTCTTGCCCTGTCGCGACACGCCTAGCAGCGTCGTTCCATACCGACTCATCAGACGCAGGCTATACGCCGATCGGCCCGCGAGCCGCGCGTCCTGGGGAACCACGACCTCCATCATGGCCAGGTGGGCGCCGAGCAGACCACCGCTCGCTTCCGCGCCAAGAAACTCCAGACCGGTGGCGCCGACGAACGTCTCGATCGCGGCGGGGGCACCCTCGATCACAAGCAGGTCGTCGGCACGAATCTCCTCGCGCCGCGCGTAGCCTGGCAGGCGCTTCCCCCGGCGAACCAGACCCAGGACGTTGATGTCGCTGTCCTCGGCTTGCCCGTCGAGGTCGCGCACTCGCGTCCCGACAAGGCTCGAACTCTCGGCCACGCGCGCCTCGGCGATGTAGTCGTCGAGGTTGGCCAGCTCGGCCGCGCGGTCGCGCTTTGTCCGATCCACGGGAATCAGACGCCACCCTACGAGCGCCACGAACAGCACTCCGGCCACCGAAACGGCCAGGCCCACCGGCGCGAAATCGAGCATCCGGTACGGCTCACCGAGCGCGCCCTCGCGGAACGTCGCGATCACGATGTTGGGCGGCGTCCCGATGAGCGTCACCATGCCACCCAGAATCGAGGCAAAAGAGAGAGGCATCAGGGTGAGCGCCGGCGAACGCTTGGCGCGCCGCGCCGCCTGCATGTCGACCGGCATCAGGAGCGCAAGGGCTGCCACGTTGTTCATCACCGCGGACAGCGCGGCGGAGACGGTGGACATGATGCCCACGTGCGTCGAGACCGACCGGTCCTTGTCGACAAGTGCCCCGGTGATCAGCTCAACGGCGCCGGACGCCGCGAGCCCGCGACTCACGACCAGCACGAGAGCAATGATCACCACCGCAGGGTGTCCAAACCCGTCGAAGGCGGTGCCCGAGGGCACGACGCCAAGCAGAACGCCGACGATCAGCGCGCTGAACGCGATCACGTCGTAGCGCCAGCGACCCCAGACAAGCAGCGCAAAGACCGCAAAGAAGAGTGCGAAGAGGATGCCCTGGTCGAGATTCAAGCGAACGCTCCGTGGTTGGCCGCTAAGTCTAGCCGAAGCCCCACCCACCGGAGCGATCAATGGAATCGCGTCGAACGAGCTTTTGTCGCCGCAAAACAACGCCCCGAGCGGTTCTTGCCCGACGACTGACCGATCGAGCACGCGGAGATCTGCATGCACCTGAGCACCGACATCCTGTCCGGCGAAGTCAGCTACCCGTGCGAATGCGGCCGGACCGCACGCGTCCACGTCACCGAGCTACGCCCCGGTTCAGTGGACTACTGCGGCTGCGGACAGTTCCGCATCAGCCTCAATCACGATCAAGTGAACGAGTATCGCGCGGCCGCCCGAGTCGGCCGGCTCCGCGCCGACTAGCTGTACCCGAATGACCGTTCGTGCACCCTATCCGTCGCGGAGAAGAGCCACGGGGTCGGAGCTCAGCGCCGACCTGGCAGGAATAACCGCCGCACCGATCGACACGACGAGAAGACACAGGGCCGCCAGACCGAAGGTGGGAAGGTCGAGCGGTTCCACCCCGAACAGCAGCCCCTGGAGCCCTCGGCCCAGAAGCACCGCACCGCCGGTGCCGATCAACAGCGCGATCCCGGCCAGGGTACCGGCTTCGCGGAGAACGGCCACTAGAACCCGAGCTCGCGTGGCGCCCACAGCCACCCGGATGCCGAACTCGCGCTGGCGCATGACCACCGTATAGGCAAGCACGCCGTAGACCCCGACGGCCGAGATCAGGAGAGCCACTGCGGCGAACCCGCCCATGAGCGCTGCGTTGAAGCGGGGCCGCGCGATGGCGGCTCCGAGGCGCGATTCGAACGAGTCGACGTTGGTCACCGGAATGTCCGGATTTGCCTGGCGCACGAGATCCGCTGCCGCCAGCGCGGCCACCGCCGGCTCGCGTTCAACGCGCGCGAGCACCACGTACGTGAATATCCAGTCCTGAGCCATCGGCACGAACACTTCCGGCTCCGCCTCACGGGTGCGCGACTGCCGCACGTCGTCCACCACGCCCACGACACGCAGCCACGGGAGGCGGCCGTCCTCAGTGCCCATGATTTCCTTGCCGAGTGCGTCACCATCGGGCCAGAAACGGTCGGCCGCTGCGCGGTTGATCACCGCGACGGGGCCTTCCATCGTCGGGTCGGCGGACGTAAAGGGCCGACCTGACAACATCGACACGCCGAGCGCATCGAAGTAGCTGGCAGAGACAACGTTGTAGAGCACGGGCGGTAGCTCGGCCTCAGGCACCGGACGATCGCGCATCGTCAGATTGTTGGTCCAACCTCCGGGGCTCACGGGCGGGGTCAGAACCGCACCGGCATCGTCCACGCCCGGAAGCGCTTCGATACGCTCGAGCAAGCCGGTCATGAAGTCCGCGCCTGCTTGCCCACCGAACTCCTCGCCCTGTGGGAGCCGCACATTGAGGGAGAGCAATGAACTCGTGTCGGCGCCGATGTCGACTGACTGCAGCGCATCAAAGGTCCGCACCAGCAACCCGGCCGTGACCGTGAGCACCAGCGCCAGCGCCAGCTGCGCCACCACAAGTAGGCGCCGGGCTCGCACAGCTCCGCCGCCCGCCGAAGTGCGCGTCGACCCGAGCAGCGTCTCCATGCCGGCGTCCGACTGTCGACGCAGGCGCAGCACGGGCAACAGACCGACCGCGAGCCCCGTCATCAGGCTCAGAGCAACCGCGAAGACGAAGACGGGCACATCGAAGGCAACGGAGTCGACCCGCGGGATCACGCTTGCGGCGCTCACACGCGCAGCGGAAACCACGATCTGTGCCGCCGCGAGACCGAGCGCGCCACCAAGCAACGACAACAGCGCGGACTCCATCACCAGCATCCGCGCCAACCGACCAACCGAGCCGCCAAGCGCGCGACGCAACGCCAGTTCTGACGTGCGCGAGGTGGCGCGCGCCAGGGTCAGGCTCGTGAGGTTCACGCAGGTGATCAGGAGCAGCGCGCCGACGCCGGCCGACAGCACCAGCAGCGCTGGCCGCACCGTGCCAACCGCATCGTCCAGTAACGAGACCGCCTCGAAGTAGTTGCCGTTGTTGGTATCCGGATGGTCTGCCTCCAGACGCGCCGCGAAATCAGTCATGAGACTGTTCGCGTTGGATGGCGACATGCCCTCGGCGAGACGTCCCACCATGTTGTGACGATGCCAACGCCGCAGCCCCTGTGGATTGGTGAGCGGCGGGAGCGGCACCCAGGCGTCCGAGAACGGGTAGTCGAACCCTGCCTCCATGACCCCGATCACCGCGTAGGGTTCACCATCGAGAACGACGCTCGTCCCCACAATGGCCGGATCAGCCGCGAACTGATTCCGCCAGAGGCCGTCGGAGAGCACTACGACGCGATCGTCGTTCGCCTCTTCCTCAGCGGAGAACCAGCGCCCCAGCGCCGGCTGCACGCGACAGACCCTTGCCAGGCTCGCGGACGTCGACCTGGCGCGAATCGAGACCGCCTGTTCGACTCCGGTGAACACACGCGAGTTCCACATCCAGATCGCCAGATCCTCGAACACATCCGTCTGGCCACGAAGATCGGCATAGTTGCCGTAGGCCACCATGACCGCGTTCGGGTTGGAGTGCTCGCGTTCATAGACGCGCACGATTCCGTCCGGATCGACATGATCTAGCGGGGTAAGCAGCACTCCCTTCACCACGCTGAAGGCCGCGGTGCTCGCGCCGATGCCAAGGGCGAGAGTAAGCACCGCCACGATCGCGAAGATCGGATCACGAAAGAGCCCGCGCGCCGCGTAGCGGGCGTCGGCTCGGATTCCACCCGGCGCCTCGTCACCCCCGTCGTCAGGAACAGATCGTCGCTCCGACCACGCGGTGCGCGTGAGGTCACCAACCGTGTGCAGCCAGAACTTCACCTTTCCAAGGGCGCCGGAAAATCCCGGATCCTCGCGGTGTGTGCGAAAGAAGAACAGCATGTCGTCGTTGTACCGAGCGCCGAAGCGATGGGGATATGCGCGCAGGAGGAGTCCGTAGAATCGTTCGCCAGCGGTGAGTCGCTCGGTCATGACCGACTCCGGCCGGCGGCCACGGCCGACTTGGCGTCGCCGAGCACGCGTTCGAAACGGGCGAGTTCCTGTTGCAGCGCATTGCGTCCCGCCGGCTCGAGGCGATAGACCCGTCCGCGGCGCTTGTCAGCCGCCGGCTCCTCTGTGTTCTCGGCGACCAGGCCGCGGCGCTCGAGGCGCTGGATTGCCTGATACAGGCTGCCCGACCCGAGGATGAAGCCCTCGCCAAGTCGTTTTTCGACGTCCAGTTTGATCGCATAGCCGTGCGAGGCACCCCGACTCAGGGTAATCAGGATTTCCAACGCCACGTTCGACAGCGTCTGCTCTTGTCCCACCGCGATACCTCTTCTGCTGTTCATAACAAGTCACGTCGTGACATATTGCGCTGTGACTGTTATCACGTCAAGGCCGCCTCGCACGCGCGCGACGCCTAGCGCCTGATCGATCCTGTACGCTGCCGATAGCTTGACGCTCCCGCACGACGTACCGAGGTATAGATGGCCGCACCGCATGGCAACCGCCGGTTTGCTCCCGCCCTGACCGCCCTATTGCTCAGCGCCAGCATGAGCCTGGGACCGGTTCTCACGGAGATCGCCTGGGCGCAGGAGGCAGCGCGCCCGGTGTTCGCTGACGGGCAGGCGCAGATCGTCGAGGCGTTCTCGAACCCGGACGACTGGATTCGCGAGGAGCTGTGGGTGGAGGCTCCGTTCGACTCCGACGCGGACGGCGTGCCCGATCGCCTGCACGTCTCGGTTGTGCGTCAGCTGCAAACCAAAACGGAAGGCCTGCAGGTCCCGGTGGTGTACGGATCAAGCCCCTACTACTCCGGCACTTCGGGGCCACGGCAGTATCTGTGGGACGTGCGCCAGGAACTGGGCGACGACCCGCCGTTCCGCGAATACAGCCCGCCCGTGGAGCAGCGTCTGCAGCCGGGCATCTCGCAGGGGTTCGTGACCGACTGGGTTCCGCGCGGCTTTGCCGTGGTGCACTCCGAGGCGCCGGGCACGGGCCTCTCGCTGGGTTGCCCCACGGTTGGAGGCCCCGCGGAATCGCTCGCTCCAAAGGCGGTGATCGACTGGCTCAACGGACGCGCCAAGGGCTACACGACACGAGCCGGCGACGTTGAAATCGCCGCCGACTGGTCCACCGGCAAAGTCGGCATGACTGGCACCTCCTACAACGGCACCATCCCGGTGGCCGCGGCCACCACAGGAGTCGAAGGTCTCGAGGCCATCATCCCCGTGGCGCCCAACAACTCGTACTTCCGCTACTACCGCGAGAACGGTCTGGTGCGTCATCCCGGCGGCTGGCTCGGCGAGGACATCGACTTCCTCTACGACTTCATCAACAGCGGCGACCCGGAGCGGCGGCCCGACTGCAACCGCATGATCCGCGACGGCGAGATGCGCGCCTTCCAGGATCGCGCCACGGGCGACTACAACGACTTCTGGGCCAGCCGCGATCTGCTCCAGGATGTCGATGGCATCCGCGCCGCCACACTCGTGGCCCACGCTTTCAATGATTGGAACGTGAAGCCGGAACACAGCGTTCTGGTGATTGAGGCGCTCAAGCGCAACGGCGTGCCCTACCAGGCGTACTTCCATCAGGGTGGCCACGGCGGCCCGCCACCGATGGAGCTGATGAATCGCTGGTTCACCCGCTACCTCTACGATGTCGACAACGGTGTGGAGAACGACCCGAAGGGCTGGATCGTGCGCGAGGGCGACGACCGACTCGAACCCACCCCCTACCCCGACTATCCGCACCCGGATGCCTCGCCGGTGACGCTCTTCCCCAGCGCGGGCGGCACCCAGCAGGGCGGCCTCGCGATGGCTCGCGGCGAAGCCCAGGGCACCGAAACGCTGGTCGACAACTTCTCGTTCGACAGCAAGGCGCTCGCTCAAGCCGAGTGGACCGAGCACCGGCTGCTCTACGCCACGCCGGAGCTCGCGGCGCCGGTGCATCTCTCCGGCTGGGCGCGGGTCACGCTGCGACTCGCCTCCAACAAGCCGGCTGCGAATCTGAGCGTCTACCTCGTATCCCTACCTTGGGTGGAAGGGCGGCGGGCACGCGGCGGCCTGATTACGCGCGGCTGGGCCGACCCGCAGAATCATGCGGCGCTCACCGGCGGAGCTCCCCTCAATCACGTGGAGCAGACCGACAGTCGTTCGCTGACACCGGGCGAGTTCTACGACATCAGCTTCAGTCTGCAGCCGGACGATCAGGTGATCGCGGCAGGCCAGCGCATCGGATTGATGATCATGTCGAGCGACAAGGACTTCACCCTGCACCCGGACCCGGGCACCGAACTGACGATCGACCTCGAAGGCACCTCAATCGAGCTGCCGATTGTCGGAGGCATTGACAGTCTGGCCGCCGCCCCCGCGCGTTGAGAGGCTACGGCGCGACCGCCTTCACCGCGCGCTCGGCGTTGACACGGCCAGCGCCAAGTCTGCCGACGAAGGCGCCATTCTGGCTATCGATGCTGTCAGCCGTGTCCTCGATCACCTTGCGGACATCGGATACGGACAGATGTCGATCAATAGAGACTACCAGTGCCGCGAGACCCGCCACGTGCGGCGCGGCCATCGACGTGCCGTTCTTGTATTCATAGCCGCCACCCGGCACGGTCGAAAGAATCTTCACTCCGGGAGCCGATACCGTGATCGCCGCGCCATAGTTCGAGAAACTCGCACGACGATCTCGTTGGTCCGTTGCCGCGACGGCTATGACTTCGGGATAGATGGCCGGGTAAGCCGGCGTCACGTCCATATCGCGGTCCGCATTCCCGGCGGCGAACACCACCACCACATCGGCGGCTACAGCGCTCTTGATGGCATGGTGCACCGCGGCGTGGTTCCCGCTCATTCTCCAACTGCAGTTCACTACGTAACGCCGCGTGGGGTTGTCTCGGGCTCGCGTCGCAACGTAATTAATCGCATCGGCGCGATTTTGATTCATGCCCGCTTGCAGATTGATGCGTAAAGGCATGACGGAGATGCCCGGAGCGACACCAACTACTCCGGCCAGGTTGCCCACGGCCGCTACCGTTCCGGCAACGTGGGTCCCGTGCGTGCCGGCGTCTGTGGGCGACATGTCGTCATCTTGCGCAAAATTCCAGTCCTCGCCATTGCGAGGCAAGATGTTCGCCGCGAGATCTGGGTGCTCGATGTCAGCTCCAGTGTCGATAACTGCCACAACAACATCGCGCGCACCCACACTCACATTCCACGCGGACGTGACACTGATATCCGCTCCTGGCTCACCAGAAGTCCCACCTATCTGCTGTCCAGTATTGCGGAGGCCCCAGAGCCGCCCGAACAGCGGATCGCCGGGAATAGCCAAATCGTCATCGAATCCCGCCTCGCTCGGCTCGGCGAAGAGGATCTCCTCCAGCTCCAGAAAGGCACGAATAGTGGTGAACAGACCCTGTCCCTCCGGCACCGCGAGCGTGTAATAGCCGGGTGTCCGTTGGCGGACGAGGATCGAACACCCAGTCGCCTGAATGAGGGCCTCCGCGACGTCAGGTCCCGTGCCTGCCACGAATTGGACCGTGAACTCGTCCGGGAGGAAATAACGCGCGAGGCCGTCCGCGTCGGTCAGCACAGGGAGTGTGTTCAACGCGTCATGTAGTCCGAGGAACTCGTCGGACACTGCCTCGGACTCAGCCGCGTTTGCGACCTGAACCACGGTGAACCCCCGCGTGCGGTTGACCGTTTGGCCAAGACCAACAGAGTCCGGTGTAGCCGCCAGCAGGTCACTCACCGCTTTGGCCGATGATTCGGGCAGAAACGTCGTCACTAACTCGCGCTCGCTGGCCGTGAACTCTCGTCGCTCCCCGCTAAGCTTGTCGACATAGAAGAACTCGTCTTCTACCGCGACTCTCTTCTTCTGGTTCATTGTGATCATCCCTACTGTTCAGAGCAGAATGTCCCGCGGGACGACGACCGCATTCCCAAACCCGGCCGCCGCCCATCACGCGAGACGCTACTCGCAGTGCTTCTCAAGACCCTCAATGATCTTCTCAAGTGCCTCGCAGGCCAGCTTCAGAGGCGGAACGAAGATACTCAGCGTGCAGACAATGGTTTTGACAAGCTTCAAGGGCTTGAGGATCGCGCACGGGTCGAACGCGACCGCGTCAGAGGCAAGCGCGTTGGCGTCAGCCACCGCAGTGGCACCAAGTGCCTCCAGCTCCGCGAGTTGCTCGCGCAGATTCTGTTCGGACATTTCGATGTCTCCAGTTCGAGTTGGGTTGGTACGATCTCGTCCGGGTTTGCCGTGGGTGATGAATCCGTCCGAGAATCAGCGGACATAGACCTAGACGAACGCGTCCTGGTTTTTCCCGCAAAACTTCTCGCGGCCATCCAACGCCGCAGTGCGCTTGTCACGGAGCATCCACCCGACCCGCGGCGGCAAATCGCGCATCTGTATGCAACGATGTCGCTCTGGCTCATGACGTACCAGGAGTTTCGATGCGTTCAATCACGCGCGCGCCGAGGGTCGTGGCCGTCGCGATGGCCCTCGCGCTGATGGTGCCGACTACCGCACTCGTAGCGCAGCAGGAGTGGCCCGGCTTTCGAGGCGCGGACGGCAGCGCGATCTCGACCACCTCTATCGACTTCGAAACGCTCGCGCCCGAGGTTGTCTGGCGGGTCGAGATCGGGAGCGGCTATTCGGGCGTCGTGGTGTCGGACGGCCGCGCGCTGACGATGGTCGAGACTCAGGAGGGCCAGTTCATACTGGCTCTGGACGCCGACACCGGTGAGGAACTCTGGCGGCAGCGGATCGCCGATCGTCACCCGGGCCATGACGGGTCGTGGGATGGCCCGATCTCCACACCCGTGGTGCACGGCGGCGTGGTCGTTGGCCTCGGGGCCTGGGGTCGCCTGGTGGCACTCGACCTGGTTGACGGCGAGCCCATGTGGTCGGTGCATCTCGCCGACGATCTTGGTGCGCCGCTGCCCGTCTACGGCTTCGCCAGTTCGCCGCTCGTGGTGGGCGACACGCTCGTGGTCAATGGCGGCGGAGACGCGGGTACGGTGCTCGGTTTCGACCTACGTATCGGCGAGAAGCTCTGGGAAGTAGGCACGGAGAGTGCGGCGGCTCAGTCGCCTGTCCGGATGACCATTGCAGGACGCGACATGGTTGTCGCGGCGGGTGGGCGCTCAGTGTTCGGCATCGACCCCGCCACCGGCGAAGTTGCATGGGACTACGCACACGGAGGCGGCGGGGTGCGCGGCGCTGCGAGCATGGTGCCGGTCGACGTGGGCGACGACCGTCTCTTCTTGACGCACAGCGGCGACGCCGGACAGATGATGGTAGTCGCCGAGGGCAACGGCGCGCTTGCCGGCAGCCAGGTATGGGAAGCACGAACGATCCGGAGCACTTACGTGCCGGCAGTGCACCATGACGGTTACATCTACGGATACAACCTGCGCATTCTGTCGTGCGTCGACGCCGCTACCGGGGAGTTGATGTGGCGCTCGCGCGCCCCGGGCGATGGATTCCCGATGATCGTCGACGGCCATCTCATGGTCCTCACCAAGGACGGCACGCTGCACATCGCGCGGGCCACGCCGGACGGATACCAGGAACTCGTAGGCGCGCCGGTTTTCGAGCAGCTCTCCTGGACGGCACCCTCGGTGGCCTACGGCGACGTGTTCGCGCGAAGCCAGACCGAGATCGTTCGAATCGACCTGAACGGTGGCGGCTCACGAGCCATCGCTGCCGCCGACCTGAAGGTCCCGCGCAGCCTCGACCCGGGCGACGGTGAGTTCGGCCGCTTCGTGCGAGCCGTGGAGGCAGCTGCCGATCCTGCCGCGACGATCGACGACTTTTTCGCCGCGGATCGCACCTACCCGATTCACGAGGGCGACTCGCGCGTGCACTTCGTCTACCGAGGCGAAGGCTCCGACGTCGCAATCACTGGCGACATGCTGGGCACGCGCCAGGATGTCGAGATGGTGCGCGTCGGCAACACCGACCTCTACTACTACAGCGCTGAGTACCTGCCCAACTCGCGCCTGTCGTATGCGTTCCTGCGTGACGGCGAGATGTTCACCGATCCGCTCATCGTGCCGACCATGATCTACTCGGCCGAACGCGAGCACATCTTCGGCGATCGGCCGCTCCCGATGTCCGAACTGCGTATGCCGCGCTGGTCGCTCCCGGGTCACCTGCGCGAGCCGGACGCGGCGACGCGCGGCACGGTGCAAGAGATTGAGATCGGTGACGACAACGCGGTCACATGGAACGTCTACCTGCCACACGGCTACGCCGAGTCCTCGGCCCGCTACCCGGTGGTCTACTTCCACGGCCCCTCGCCGGCCAACCTCAGTTTGATTCCGGACGCATTCGACAACCTGATCGCGGATGGCTTGGCACCGATGATCGCCGTATGGACGGACCGGCAACTCCGCGCGGGTCCCCGGTATGGCTCGCACTGGGCCGAGCAATTGGTACCGACGATCGACAACTCGTTTCGCACTGACGCCACGCGCGACGGACGGGTTTCCGTGGGCGGCGGAGTCGGCGCGCTGGCCGCCTTCCAGGTCGCGATCGAACAGCCGGAGATGACTGCCGGCCTGGCGATGCTGAGCATCCGCGCGCTCGATCAGCAGTGGAATCCGCTGATGCCGCGGTTTGGCGATGCCGACACACATCCGCGCCGGATCTACTTGAGCTGGGGCGTCTACGGGCGCCGCAATCCGCAGGAAGTCTGGGACAATCGCGTGGTGTCTGCCGAGCGCGCGCAGCAACTGCGCAGCCTTGGCTACGACGTGGCCGGCGGCGAAACGCCCGATGCCATCGGCTGGGCGAGCTGGCGCAATCGACTCGACGAGATCATCCGCTCGATCATTCCGCAGGAGTAGAACCATGCGCCGACGCGACTTCCTCCGCGGTGCACTGGCGACCGGAGTCGTGGGTGCAGCGGCTGGGCAAACCAGCAACGCTCACGCAGCGTCGGCCGGAACTGCGCTGCAAAGCGACGCGGCAATCATCCCCGTCCGACTGCGGTGCGAGTCGTTCCGCAATCCGCTGGGGCTCGACGTGGCGCAGCCCCGCATGGCCTGGCAGCTGCAACCTGTCGATCAGGACGCCCGCGGGCTCAGGCAGCTCGCGTACCAGGTGCGCGTGGCCTCCGCTCCCGAACTGCTCGTAGGTCGACCCGACCTGTGGGACAGCGGCTTCGTCGAAACATCCGAGCAACTCCAGGTGGAGTACGCGGGTGCCGACCTCGCCAGTCGTGCCCGGTGCTTCTGGCAGGTTCGTGTGTGGGATGCGGAGGGTGAGAGTTCGGCCTGGAGTCGTCCTTCTCATTGGGAAATGGGACTGCTCGAACCTAGTGATTGGGAAGGTTCCTGGATCGGCGACGGCAGCAAGGAACCTGGCTCGACAGAAGGCCACTATGAAGAGGACCCAGCGCCGCTGTTACGGCGCGAGTTCGAACTCGGCGGCCCGGTGGCTCACGCTCGGCTGTATGCGGCCGGGCTCGGCTACTACGAACTCCGGCTCAACGGCGAGAAGATCTCCGACCACGTTCTCGATCCGGCATGGACCAGCTTCGACAAGCGTGTGCCGTACACGAGCCACGATGTTACGGCGATGCTGCAGTCGGGCGACAACGTGATGGGCGCGATGCTCGGCAACGGTTGGTACAACCCGCTGCCGATGCAGATGTGGGGCCGCATCAATATCCGCGAGCACATGATCACGGGTCGCCCACGACTCATCGCGCAACTCGAAGTCACCTACGAGGACGGCTCCCGGCAAACGGTCGGCACCGACGAGGAATGGACTCATCACCCGGGGCCCATCCGACGCAACAGCGTGTACCTCGGCGAGGAGTACGACGCGCGGGACGCACAACCTGGCTGGGATGCGTCCGGTTTCGACGCGAGTGCCTGGAGTGCCGCGGTGGCAGTGGCCGATGCGTCGGACGCGCTCGGACCGCTCCGCGCACAGGATGTGCCGCCCATACGAATCACCGATCGCATCGAACCAGTCTCGGTGAACGAGATCAGCTCCGGGATCTTCATCTTCGACATGGGACAGAACTTCGCTGGCTGGGCGCGGCTCCGGGTCGAGGGGCCGCCTGGCGTGCGCGTCCGGATGCGCTTCGGGGAACTCCTCTACGCGGATGGCCGCCTCAATCCGATGACCGCGGTGGCAGGACAGATCAAGCGCCGAAGCGCCGACGGCATATCGGTGGGCGGCCCGGGCGCACCTGAGGTGGCCGAGCAACTCGATACCTACACGCTGTCAGGCAACGGCATCGAGATCTACACACCACGGTTCACCTTCCACGGCTTCCGCTACGTGGAGGTATCCGGATTCCCCGGTCGCCCAGGCACCGACGCCCTCGAAGGCCTCCGGCTCAACACCGACGTGGAAAGCGTCGGCGAGTTCAGCTGCGCCGACGAAACGCTCAACGAGATTCAGTCGATGGTGCAGTGGACGCTGCTGAGCAATCTCTTCAGCGTGCAGTCGGACTGCCCCGCGCGAGAGAAGTTCCAGTACGGCGGCGACATCGTGGCAACGAGCGAGATGGCCACGCTGAACTATGACTTCTCGAACTTCTACGCCAAGGCGACGCGCGACCACGGCGAGGCGGCGCGTGAAGGCGGCTGGCTCACCGAAACAGCACCGTTCGTGGGCATCTCGGCTGAGAACTACGCGCCAGATGCCGCGCCGATCGGCTGGGGCCTCGCCCACCCGTTGCTGGCAGTGCAGTTGCACCGCTACTACGGTGACCGTCGCATCGTTGAAGAGCAGTACGACACCGCGAAACGCTGGGTCGACAACTATGCGGAGCATGCCGACGGGCACATCATCGATCGCTGCATCAGCGACCACGAGAGTCTGGATCCCCGACCTGATGGCCACCGCCCACTACCACCAGGCTGCGCAGTTGATCGCGAAGATGGCGGCGATTCTCGGTCGCGCCGCCGACCAGACTCGATACACCGAGCTCGCGACGGAGATCGGCGAGGCGTTCGTCGATCGCTTCTTGGTTCCGGGAACAGGCGGATTCGATCTAGGCACCCAGGCGTGCCAGGCCACCGCGCTCACCATGGGACTCGTACCCGACGTCGAACGCCAGGCAGCCGTCGACCGCATGGTCGAACAGGTAGTGGTCGAGCATGGTGGCCACATCGCGGCCGGCATCTTCGGAACGAAGTATCTCCTCGAGGAACTGACACGCGCCGGCCACGCCGACGTCGCCTACGAGATGGTGCGGACCCGCGAGTTCCCTGGATGGGGCTACATGCTCGACCGGGGCGCCACCACCCTGTGGGAGCACTGGGAGTTCAGCGACAACATCTACTCGCACAACCACCCGATGTTCGGCTCGGTGAGCGAGTGGTTCTTCAAGGGCATCGGCGGCCTTCGACCTGACGACGAGGCTGTTGGATTCAACCGTTTCCACATCGCGCCGAACGTGGTGGGCGATCTCAGCTGGGCGCAGACCACAGTGCGCGGCGCGCGCGGGCGCATGGACAGCAACTGGTACCGGGAGGACGGCAATCTGTACATCACGGCGGTCGTTCCGGTGAATGCCCAGGCCCAGGTCCGGATCCCGACATCCGACATCAGTCAGGTCACCGAAGGCGGCATTGCCGCGGCAGATGCCCGCAACGTCCGCCAGCTCACATCGACGGAAACCCACGCGCGTTTCCTGGTGGGTTCCGGGCGCTACGAATTCAAGGCCCCACTCTAGCGCGCCGGCTCAGGCGTTCTGGTCGAGCCGGTAGCCAACCCGCGGCACCGTGAGGATGTGGCGTGGCTCCGAGGCGTCCGACTCGAGCTTGGCGCGCAATTCCGCGATATGGGTATCGACAGTGCGGGTGATGACAGACGCCGGGTAGCCCCAGACTTCCTGGATGAGCTCCACACGCGATGCCGCCGCGCCCTCGCGGCGATACAACGCAACCAGCAGATCGAACTCCTTGGGTGTGAGTGCCACCGAGTCACCGTCGTAGCTCACGGTACGCGCCGCCAGGTCGATCTCGGTATCGCCATAGGCCAGCACGCGTTCCGACTGCGACGCCGCTCCGCGTCGGCGCAACAACGCCTCCACGCGAGCTAGCAGCTCGAGGATCCCGAACGGCTTCGTGACGTAGTCGTCAGCGCCAAGCCGCAGACCGCGTACGACGTCCGCTTCCTCTCCACGTGCCGTGAGCAACAGCACCGGGGCATCCACGCCCGCGTCGCGTGCCATCTTCAGCACTCGGAATCCATCCATCTTGGGCAGCATCACGTCGAGCACGACGACGTCCCAGGGACCGTCCTCTAGCAGGCACCGGAGACCTTCCTCCCCGTCCTCCGCTCCCGCCACGTGGTAGCCCTCGATCTCAAGGTTGTTGCGCAGGCCAAACGCGAGATCGATGTTGTCTTCCACCAGCAGCAGTCTGGTCATCACGCGGCTCCCGGAACGAAGACCTGGAAGCGAGCGCCGCCACCGGGCGCCTCTTCAACCGCAACCTCGCCGCCGTTCGACTCGACGAGTTCCTTCACGAGCGACAGTCCTATGCCCGTGCCGGTGGTGCCGTTCACGCCCTCACCGCGCCAGAACCGTTCCCACACCCGCGCACGGTCGCCGCTCGGCACACCAGGCCCTTGATCATCGACAGAAAGCGCAACGCGGCCGCCATCGCATGCCCCGATCGTCACGGTGATCGTCTGGCCGGACGGGCCGTACTTGGTCGCGTTGTCGAGCATGTTCAACAGCACCTGTCGCATCGAGTCACGGTCGACCCGAACGAGCGCACCGTGGTGAGCGTTCAGCCGCACCTCAACGCTCCGAGCCGCAGCGAGCGGCTGGAACCCTTCGATCACATCCACCGCGAGTGCCTCGAGGTCGACAAACTCGTCGGCCCCGTTTGAGGAGGAAGGCGACGGGCGTGAGAAGTGCAGCAGGTTGTCGACCAGATACGAAAGCCGTCGAGCCTCGCGGTCGAGAATCTCGAGTGAGCGTCCGCGCTCTTCGGCGGAACGCACCCGGTCGAGCCTCAGGGTTTCGGCGAACATGCGGATCTGCGCCAGCGGAGTGCGCAGCTCATGGGACGCGCCCGCGACGAAACGTTCGCGCAGCCGCATCAATTCCCGCTCCTGACGAACGAGGAGAACTCCGCCTACCAGGAGCGCCACGGCGGCGACGAACATCCCCATGATCATGGGCAGTCTTGAACCCGGCACGCCGCCCGTAACCAGGTAGGCAGCCGCGTGCGGCGGAATCGCAACGTCGATCAGGAGACCACCGCGGTCAGCTCCAAGCGCCTGCGTGGCGGCAAATGTTCCGTCGTATTCCGGGCCGTCGGTGAAGAGCACGCGACCTCCTGGAGTACGCACCCGAAGACTCACCAACTCCACTTCTGCCTGGGCTTCGAAGGGAGCCGGAAGGGCGATGTATTGATCGAGGGCCGACTCGAGCACCCATTCGGCGATCGATAGTTCGGCCATGAGGACCGGCGTGGGACGCCCGACGCGGGGCCACATCACGGCGAGCTTCGTTCCGTTCGCGTCCGGGGGGAGCCACACCGCCATGCCGGCCAGCGCCTCGTTGGCGGCAGCGATGGGTTCGCGGAGCGCGTCCGTCAGGTCCGAGGACGGGAGGGGCCAGCCGTCGACCGCTGTCATGGTGCCGACTTCGGTATCAACCAAAACGAACGCTGATGCGAACGCGCGCAGGGGCGCCTCGATGCCTGCCTGAGTGCGAATGACCGTTTCGGGAGGTGGCGCCGTGAGCACACCATCCGTGAAGTCCACGTCGCGCGCCGCCGCCAGGAACCAGTCGTAGTCGAGAGCGATCTGCACACCGCGCGCGTACTGCTCGGCCGCGATCTGCGCGTAGTCGCTCAGCACGGCTTCGGCCGTCGCACGCTGCGCGGTTGCTGCGCGCACTGCCTCCCAGGCCATTGCGGCCAGCAGGACGAGTACCACAACCAGACCGACGACGGTCAGGGTGATCCGGTGGCTTCCCGAGAATGAACGCATCGATCAAAGGTAGCCGAGCGGGAGTGCCGAGCCCAGGCCATCGGGGCGTCTCACCGTGGTTCTGACAATTCCCTGACAAGTCGCTTGCAACTGCACAACCATTTGGGCCTCGCAGGCCACTACCGTCGCTGGATCATCCCCGACCTATGCAAGGAGAGCTGTACATGGCGATTCGCACACGCGTCGCATCGGTGGCGGTACTTGGTTTGGCGATAGCCGTGGGCGGGATGGTGCTCCCCGCGTCGGCTCAGCAACGGCCGGAACTCCCCGATGAAGTGAAGACCTGGATGGCACGCGACCAGATGTTCCGTTGGGCCCAGCTGCTTCAGACCGGCAAAGACCTCTACGACGAAGGATCTTGCCCGACCTGACGGACGCTGAGTGGGTCCAGTCCGACGGCAGCCTCGAAGGTATCCGCGAAACCATCATGTGGGGCGTGCGCCGCCGTGACTTCGCCGACGAGAGTCGACGCTTCGAGATGAATCCCGCAGGCGGCATGAACCTCGAATGGGAAGAGATGGCCGCAGTCGCCGCCTACGTGTGGTCGATGGAGAACGGCACCTTCCTGCCCAGTCGCGGCAACTGACGACCCGCTAGCGCCCGCCAGAGCTGACCTGCTCCCCCAGCCACTGGCGGGCGCGACCATTCGCCGGTCGACCAGCCCGCCGGCTCGAAATCGCCGTTCAGCGAGCTTCCGCGCACGTTACGATCTCTGCATCAAAACAGAGGAGGAAACGATGGCGGAAAGCACCGAGAACAAGCGTGAGTACGGTACCGGGATAGGCATCGGAATCGCCCTGGGAGTAGCGCTGGGAGCTGCTTTCGGCAACGTCGGGGTCGGCCTCGCATTCGGTATCGCGTTCGGAGCGGCGTTCGACCACACGCGTTCCGGCAGCGGTCCCGACGAGTCTTGACCACCGATCAGCGGCCGCAGCGACGGCGGGGCGGCAGCGGTATGGCGGTAGGCATCGCGATCGGCGCCGGAATTGGTGCGGCCATGGGCAACGTGGCAGTAGGAATCGGCGTGGGAGTCGCCATCGGCGCGGGCCTCGAGAATCGCATCCGGAATGAAGGCGATCGCGACAACCACGACGACGGCAGCGCCCCGTAGCGGCTCGATTGCCGTTTCGTTCAATCGCACGCGGCTCGACGAGTGGTATAGATGGACGGGTTGGATCCAATCCCTGTCATGAGTCGCCGATGAACCCCGCCACGCAACGTCGCTGGTTTGCCACCTTCGTACTGACTCTGTTGGTGGCGACAGCCGCTCCGATCGGGGCTCAAGAGCCAGCCGCGGATGACAGCGTGGTCTTCACCACGCCGCAGTTCGAGTTCCGAAGTCACCTCGCGACGAATCTCAACGATGCCCTGCTCGAGGCCGGTCGCAACCGCAACCTCGACCGGCCGGATCTCTTCGCGGAGGGCGGAGCCCAGGCATGCTTCGACGCTCTGCCACTTTCGGCTCGACGGGGCTGGGAACTGGCCGTCGAGTACTACGCAGAAGTGATCGCGAGCAGCTCGTGGAGTTCGCGCCAACAGACTCTGCTGCGACTGCATCTAGCGGGGTACGACGACCAGGTCGCCGCCGGTCGCGACCGCGAGTTCCTCAAGATCGCCGCCGGATTCTGGGACGCTGCTGTGCCGGCCTACCGGGAATGCCGCTGGGCCGAGCAGGACGCCTCCAACCGAGTGCTCGCATCAAGATTGCAAACACTCCTGGCCGAACACGGCGCTGCGATCGCGGAACGACTTCCCGAGATATACGGCGAACCTTGGGGCGCATTGCCCTACCAGATTGATCTGGTTGAGACCGTGAACTGGGCCGGTGCCAACTCCTACTTCCTTCGCGGCGGTCGCGGCCACATTCTGATGTCGCGCGAGACGAGCCAGTTGGCGCAAATGGAAACGACGTTCCATGAGGCATCGCATGGATGGATGTTCGGCAACCACGCCATCCGTCGTGCGCTGGCCGAAGCCGCCCAGACCCAGGGCGTCGAGCTGCCAACGAACCTCTGGCACGTCGTGCTCTTCATGACCACCGGCGAGGTTGTCCGAAGCGTCCTGGAGTCTGCCGGCGTGACGGACTACCGACCCGTTGTCTACTCGATTTTCGACCGCGGCGACTGGACCGAGCTTCGCGAACCGATCGAGCGTGCGTGGCTCCCCTACCTGCGAGGCGAGCGCTCGATGGAGCAGGCTGCCGCCGACCTGGTGGCGGCTCTCGGGGGCGAGTAGGCGCTAGCCGACGTCGCGCAGGATGAGGTCAAACAGGTCGGCCGTGAACGCAGTACGGGTTCTGGATCGACGGGCTCCGTAGCCCGCCTGGAACACCCAGCCCTGGGTTGCGAGATAGGCGAATTCGGCACGCCGGCGGGCCTCGCCGGACTCGACGCCGGCACGAATGAGCTCACGCCTGATGAAGTCCAGCCGACGGCGTTCAACCTTCTTCGCCAGCTTCGCCACCGCCGGATCTTCCCGTGCCCACGCGAGGATCTCGACGTCGGGCGGGTAGTCCGCCTCGGTTTCCTGGGCGCGGCGGAAAAAGGCGCGCAGGCGGTCGCCCGGTGCATCTTCCAGGCGCGCGTTGCGGATCCCGTCGCGCGTCTCTGACTCCCACGCGCCGAGCACCGCCTGGAGCAACTCCGCCCGGTCCTTGAAATGGTGGTAGAAGCTGCCCCGCGTGATGCCTGCTTCTTTCGCCAGAGCATCGATACGAACCGCGCCCCGGCCGCCTCGCCGAAATGCCGCGACGGCCGCCTGCACCCAGCTGTCGCGACCCATTGTCAGCTTGCGCGTCATCCGCTGAACCTCGTGTCTAGTTGCTCTCGGCCACCAGCCTACGCGCTCGCGCCACGACGGGCGCCACGCCGCCGCTGTAGTTGGAGAGTACTGCCACGGTCCAGCCTCGGTCGGGCCAGAAAATCAGTTCAGCGCTCACGCCGGGGAATCCACCGTTGTGGCCAACGCTCCCGTCCGAGCCAATGCCAAACCCATAGCCGTAGCGATCAGAGCCGAGTTCTGGTTTGGCGGACGCCATCACCGCGAAGGTCTCTCGAGAGATCAACGTTCCGTTGCGCAGGGCATCAGCAAAGCGGACGAGGTCGCCCACCGTCGAGTAGCCGCCGCCGGCCGGGCCGCCCCGGATCACGTGAAGGAAGATGTTGTTGCGCCACACCCGCTCGCCTTCAACTTCCTGCAGGTCGTAGCCGACCGCGAGGTTGGAGTTCACGTGGTCGAGTTGGTAGGCGTCGGTGTGGGCCATGCCCGCCGGGCCGGTCACGTGGTCGCGAATGTAGTCGTGATAGTCCTGCCCGGTGGCGACTTCGATGACCTTGCCGAGCACGAGGAACCCGGTGTTGGAGTAGGCCCACTGCGTGCCGGGCTCGAACTGCAGCTGCTCGTCCTCCGCCAGGCCCATCAAGTCGTCGACCGATCGGTAGAGCGCGCGCGATGAGTTCATGAATTCGCGGTTGAAATAGCTCCCCAGGCCGCTCGTGTGGGAGAGCAGATGCTTGATCTGAATCTTGTCGGCCGATGCACGGTCCGGAAACGTGGGCAGATACTCCGACAGTGGATCGTCGAACGAGACGTCGCCGCGCTCGACCAGCTGCGCAATCGCAACGGCTGTGAACATCTTGTTCATCGACCCGAGGTTGAACTTGGTGTCGATGTTGTTGGGAACGTCGTAGTCCTTGTTGGCCGTGCCGGTCGCTGCTTCGTAGATCGCATCGTTGCCGTCGGTCACCAGCACGGAGCCCGAGAAGCGATCGTTGGCGACCAGGTCATCGACCATGGCGCCGAGTTCCGTCGCGACCTCATCACGGGTGTACGAGTCGCCGGCCGCTGCAGTGGGTGGTGCCGAACTCGGCTGCATGATGATGCCCGACACCTGGTACGGCGCGGCCTCGTCGACCGTCAGATCAACCGCGAGCCATTCGTCGGTAGAGGTCGAATGGAGCGAAACCGCGATCCCGGTTTCGATTTCGCGTCGAAGCTCGCCAACCTCCCACGGTCCGCGGCCGGAAAGATCGGTCATGACCTCGACAAGCACCTCGGGCGGAATCTGCGCACGCAAGCTATCGCTGAACACCGTATCGACATACTCGCCGTAGTCGGCCCCGCTCGTGTTGAGCTTGTCAACGAGCTCGTCGAGGCGCTGGCGAGGGTCGGGGCCGTCCGCCTGCGCCTGCACAGCCGCGGGCGCGCCGATGAGCAGTGCCATCACGAGCGCGATGGTGATGGCCGATGCCACGTTACGCGGCAAGTTGTGGGTCCGCATGGCTCGTTCCGTCCAGAGGGGAGTTCGATAGATGATGTGGTGTGTTTCGAAATCATACAGATGTGTATGTTTCGAGCGCAAGGTCGCCTGCATCGTTGACTTGGGTCGCCGGGGGCTACGGCAGGTTCAGCGGCGCCGCGCTTGGATTCGGGCGCTCCAGTCGACCGGAACCAGCTGCACGGGTTCTGGATCGGAGCCTTCGACGATGCGGTACATCGAGTCGAGGCGAAGGTCCGCCCCCAACGTCTGGATCGTGCCGCTACCCGCCCACCGGATCTCGCCGCCGATGATGCGCGTGGCGTCACCCAGGCCAAGTTCGACACGCAATGGATTGCCTCCGAAACTCGCCCCGGTGCCAACGCGTCGATACAACGAGCGCGGCCCCTCGGGCCCGTCCACGTCGATGCGCACACGACTCCCGATGGCACCACGGTTGGCCTCGACGCCCACCAACTGCAACTTCAGCCAACTCCGATCGAACCCGGGGTTCTGATAGAGCGTGTCGGGATACGGGTCCGACAACAACATCCCACCCATCTGCTCGAACACGTCCTGATCGCCGTCGTGATCGAAGTCGGCGAACGCGATCGCGTGGCCCTTGGCCAGGTGACCGAAACCACCCGCGAACGTGATTTCCTCGAAACGGCCGCCCCCCAGCCCGCGGTACATGACGTTGGGCATCAACGCTTCGTAGGTGGGATACCCGGTGCCGAGGTAGTGATCGAGCCAACCGTCGTTATCGAGGTCGCCGAAGTTCGCGCCCATCGGATAGGTAATGCGATCGATACCCGCACCCGCCGAGGCGTCGCGAACCGTGCCATCACCATTGCCCTGAAAGAGCCGCGGGAACGGCGATTCGGCCGCAACGCCGACGCGGCTGGCGGCGATCTGCCAGATCGGCGGCGCGTCGCCCGACATGGCAACTGGCTGTGAGCTGTTCACGAGGAGGTCGAGGTTGCCGTCGTTGTCGGTATCCCAGAACCACGACAGGAAACTCGCATCCGGCCCTTCGACGCCTAACTCCGCTGCCACGTCCACGAACGTGCCATCGCGGTTGTTCCGGTAGAAGCGATTCACGCCCTGGTAGTTGGAAACGAACAGATCTTCGTAGCCGTCCGCATCGAGATCACCCCAGGCGACGCTCTTGGCCCATCGGTCGTTCGTCACGCCGGCCGCGGCCGCCACCTCGGTGAACGTGCCGTCGCCCTCGTTGCGGAACAGGTGGGCCGGGAAGCTGGCGTCGTCTGTTGTCTCGTTGCCGACGTAGAGATCCACGTCGCCATCGTTGTCGTAGTCGGCCCATGCTGCGGTCTGAGTCGGCGAGTCGAGGCCATCTCCGGCAAGACCGGCCATGTGGGCAACGTCGGTGAACCGGAAGCCACCGTCGTTGCGCAGCAGCGAGTTAGGCCAGGTGCCGTCGGCGCGCCGCCACGCGCCGCGCTGGATGTACACGTCCACGTCGCCGTCATTGTCGTAGTCGGCGTGGGTGAGATTGAGACCCCCGGTGATTCCTGCCAGCCCCGTCACGCCACTCACGTCTTCGAAACCGTTGTCTCCGGCATTGCGGAACACTCTCAGGGGCGCCGCAGTGTCGAGACTGGACACCATCAGGTCGATCAAACCGTCGCCGTCGAAGTCATCGGCGATCACTCCACCGGCAAAACTCGAGGTCGCGACGCCGAGCTCGGGCGCCACATTGCGGAACCGAGGGAAATCCGTTCCGGTGCGAACACCTGCGGATCGATCTTCAGGTGAGGCGCCAGGTCCGACTGCATCCCGAGCATTAGCGCCGCGACGTTCACGAGCCATTTGGTCGCCAGGAAGATCGGCGACTCGGGCGAAACCGAAACCGCCAGCTGCCCGAACAAGCCCATCGCATTGAGCGCCCCGTCTCGGTCGACGAGTTCGGACTCGTCGTAGAACGGCATGATGCAGGCGGGGCCTGTGTGGTTTTCGATGCAGTTCACCGACTGAGCCTGGCGCAGATGCGCCACCGCCGCCATGAACACCGTGGTCACGCCGATGCTGCCCCGCACGTCCGGCGGAAGAGCCTGCAGGTTGTCGAGAACGACCTGGAACAACGACACCGCGGCACCGACATTGCCCACCTGCAGTTCGGTGTCCGCCAGCACACCGACTACGCGAACCTGATTGGCGATAGGCACCTCGGGCCCGATCGAATCGAACACCCGACGATTCTCGTCGCGCAAAGCTCGGAACTCGGCGCCATGGGGAAAGGCGCGTGCGATCTCGGCCAGACGAACCACCATGCGCTCGTGGGAGGCGCGTGCGGCAGTCTCTTGCGCGGCGTCGGCCCTCGGGGCGACTACCGAGAACACGAGAACAACACAGAGCGCGACGACCACAACGCGGCGGTTTGGATTCGGCGGGGATGGCGTTTTCACGGGCCGATTATAGGGAGACTGCTACGCGCGGACAGCCATCGGGTCTACGAACCAGTACGGCACGGCGCTGCGTTGAGCATTGCCTGGTATATCTATATAAGACATATTTGAAACTTCCATCCCCACGGCAGGTAGCTCGTTCGATGCGTCATCTCGTAGCAGCCTCACTGGCACGTCCGGCGATCCTCGCCACAGTGGGCGCGATCATCGCGCTCGGGAGCACACCTCCGCAGGTCGCGTTGGCGCAAGGCGGCACGCAGCGCGATCTCGAGGTCGCCGACTTGTTCGCCCTCGAGTCGGTGGGTGTGATCAGGTGGAACGCATCCGGGACACATGCCGCGTTCGAGGTACGCACGGCGGGCAACGACCTCAATCCGCGCCAGGCCGGCAACCACATGCACGTCTGGGGCACCGACAGCGAGCGCGTAATCGATCTGAACGACCTCGCTGCAGACCGAGCATCCTGGGGTGGGGTCTGGGCACCGGATGGGAACACGCTGGCGCTGCTGGTTGCCGGCCCCGACGCTGCCGTGAATCTGGCCATCTGGAGCCCGGAGCGCGGACTTCGCGAGGTTGCCGACGTCGATGTCCGGCTGGGACTCGGCGGGGCGTCGCTGCACTGGATCGACAACGAGTCCGTGATCGTCACGGCCTGGCCTGACGACGGCGAACGTTCGGGATCGCTGTTCCAGCTCCGCACCCGGGGCCAGCGACTGGCGGCACTGCACGGCCTCCGACGATCAGGAGCCGAAGCGTCGGCGAGCGTACTCGACACGACGGACTCCTTCGGCGTGTACCCGGCGCCCGTACCAACCGCACTAGTGCGCTACGACGTCCACACCGGCGGGACTGAGGTGGTGCACGAAGGGCTCGTTCATCGCCTCAGCATCGCGCCCGGCGGGCGACATGCCGCCTACTTCACGCCGAGCCCCGGCATTCCTTCGGAGACGGTGGACTCGTTTCTGGAGCACGAGGAGTTGTACTCCTCCGTCAACTGGGGAACCGCCGTCGCGATCGTCGACCTGGCCGACGGCAACGTGGTCGGCGCGCCGCTTGTGCTCCGCGATCCCGCGTACGGATCGATCCGCTGGTCCGAAAGCGGCAACCGCATGGCAGTGCGTGGCACCGACCCGAACGACGCTGACAAGCCCGGACTCGCGCGTTGGTCGGGCGGAGACCTGGACTTCGCGGATGAAGGCGACCCCACGGACGCAGCCGCCGTGGCGAGCTGGCTCGGCCTGGAGGCCCCCGTGGACGCGGTCCGGCCGGATCCGCTGCCCCTGCCGTCCTCGAGCGCGGTGTCGGCGGTGGCCTCCATCGCACCCTCCGGCATCACGCTCTATCGCGAACGTGGCGCGGAGGGTGATCGCCTCCTGGCTGTGCGCCCGGCCGCGGCCGGTGCATCCACCGATCCGGAAGTCCTGTGGACGGGCAACGCGTGGTTACCGGAGATCTCGCTACCGCGGACGCAGCGGGTCGACTATGAGACCGCATCAGGCGACGAGCTCACCGGCTGGCTCCTGCTCCCGCCAGGCGACGGTCCGTTCCCGACGATCGTGAACATCTATCCGGGAACCGTGCACGGCGAGCAGCCACCTCGCGACTTCACCCGCGTGACTTCGAGTTTCACGAGTCCACTACTGTTCGCAGCGCGCGGCTTCGCGGTGCTCGTGCCCAGCGCCCCGGAAGGCGACTACTTCACCGGCAATCTGATCGACGAGGTGGTCGCCGGCGTGCTTCCCGCTGTGGATGCTGCCATCGCCACGGGTCTCGTCGATGCCGACCGCCTGGTGGTTCAAGGCCAGAGCGGAGGTGGTTACGCGACGCTCGGGCTCATCGGGAAGACCGATCGGTTCAAGGGAGCCATCGCGAGCGCGAGCTACTCGGATCTCGAGAGCCTTTACGGCACCTTCTACGGCCAGATGCGCGACGGCGAGGGAGGGCATCCTCAACGCGGACAGGTTCTCCGGATAAGCCAGATGGAACGCGGCTTCATGCGCATGGGCGGGCCGCCCTGGGAGCTACCCGAGCGGTATCGAGACAACTCGCCGATCACCTACGCGGGGGCGATCACCACACCGCTCCTCCTGATTCACGGCGACCTCGACTTCATCCCGATCCAGCAGGCCGAGCAGATGTTCACATCGTTGTATCGGCGAGGTCGCGACGTGCGCTTCCTGCGCTACTACGGCGAGTGGCACACGATCTCCGGCCGCGCGAACGTCGAACACATGTGGCGAGAGATCGATCGTTGGTTGCGCTTGCGGGTTACTGATTGATACCTTAAGATTACATCTAGTCACCTTAACGACCCTCAGTGGAGCCCCCCAATGCCCTCGCCTCACGAACCCAACGTTGCCGACATGTTCGACCGGCATCGCCGGCGCATCATGCTCGCGATGCTGCTCGTCGGTCTGATGTCGGCTGGCCGCGCGTTTCGATACGTTGTCGCGGAAGAGACGGAGATCTACCTGCAGGCCATGATCATCGGTTGCGCGCTCGGCGTCGCCGCCATCATCGCCACAGTCGCTTACTGGAAGATCTTCAAGTTGCCCGCGGACCAACGGCAGCAATACTTCAGCTACGACGGCTTCGTCACCGACGCCATCGACCGTGCCAAGAACATCTCGTTCGTGGTGACCTTCGTGGTCGTGTCGGTGTTCGCCGGCCTCGATGAAATGTTGTCGCGGCCGCCATTTGTTGATGTGCCGACGGTCTTCTACTTCAACGTCATCGCTGCATTGATGCTCATCACTCTCGGCTCGGTGTTCTTCTTCCTCGACCGTGACGGTGGCGAGCCCGAGCCGGAGTGGGACGCAGGCGCGTGAGCAAGCCCGAGCTCAACAACCGGATCCGCGTGTTCCGCGCCGAGCATCGGATGAGTCAGGCCGAACTGGCATCTGCCATCGGCGTGTCGCGCAAGACCATCAACACGATCGAGGTCGGCCGCTTCGTGCCCTCGACCATCATCGCGCTCCAGATCGCGCGCCATTTTGAAGTGCCGGTAGAAGAGATCTTCTCGATCACCTAGCAGATCGCGCCGACCAATCTCGCCCCCCCAATTGCGGCGCCATGCCGCAGGAGCCACCCACCATGTTCTGCCCGAAGTGCGTCCGCACGACGCTGATCGTTCTCGCCGCAGTCACTCTCGCCAGTTGTGCCTTCGACTTGCTCGCCCAGGAAACTGCACCGACCCCGCACGTCATCACCTCCGAGGCTCTGGGTCAGGAGCGGCACTTCACCGTGCACGTCCCAGCGTCGTACAACACCCAGTCGGCCAGTTACCCCGTGCTGTATTTGCTGGACGGTGAACACAACGCAGACTTCACTGAAGCCGTGGTCGACTTCCTTGCCGGCAACGGTCGGATTCCGGAGTTGATCGTGGTCGCGGTGCCCTCAGGGGCCACTCGCGGGGCTGACTATCGGCCGGAGTTTGTAGAAATGGGTGGCAGCGCCGGCGGCGCCAACCTCTTCCTCGCTCATCTCGCGGATGAACTCATCCCGTTCATCGAGGACAACTACCGGGCGGCACCGTTCCGCATCCTTTCGGGCCACTCGATGGGCGGTCTGTTCACCACCTACGCGCTCACCAAGCGATCCGACCTCTTCCGAGGCTTCATCTCTCAGAGTCCCTATCTGGACGGCGAGATGGGGACTCAGATGCTCGACCATGTGACCGAGAGCATCGACGGCATCGTGGGCGACGCCGTGTACTACATGAACGTGGGCGACGAACCGAATCTGAGCGCCAATCTGGAACGGCTCGGCGACCTCCTGAACCAGGCCCCCGACGGCCTGCGGGTTGTTGCGCACAGCGACCCCACGCAAACACACATGACCACCCGCTTGCTCGGGCAATACGCCGGACTCGAGAACACTTTCGCGGAGTGGCCGGTGCCCGCGACCGCACTCGCCGCAGAGGGCGCGGCGGCGCTCGAAGCGCACATCGCGAGTCTCTCGACGGCGTATGGCTATCCCGTGCTGCTCAACGAGTCGGCGTTCCAGCAGGCAACACAAAGCGCGATTGGCCAGGGCAACTTCGACGGCGCGGTCGCGTTCGCACAGCTCTATGCCGCGCAGTACGCGAACTCACCGGTGCCCCACTTCCTGGGCGGCGTGGCGCTGGCCCGCAGCGGCCAACTCGCCCCCGCAGCCGAGGCTGTCGCGCGAGCGATCGAACTCTACGAGGCCAACCCGACGCCCGAACTGGAAGGCATGTACCAGACCATGAAGCAGGTGCAGCAGCAGATCGCCGGCGCACTCGGCTAGGGTCCGCGCACCACGGGCCGGCCGAGATCGCCTGACCTCAGTCGGCTCGCAAGGCGGACATCGGATCGATGCGCAGCGCGCGCCGGGCGGGTGCCGCCAGCGCCACAATGGCCACGAGGCCAAGCGCAACAGGCACGGCAACGAACGTCACCGGATCGAGCGGACTGACCTCGTAGAGAAGTCCGGCGAGCACGCGCGTCGCCATGAACGAGATCGCCAGGCCAAAGGCGCTGCCAAGGCCGACGAGCACTAGTCCCTTGCCAACAACGAGCCCGAGCAAACTCCCCTGCCCCGCGCCGAGCGCCTTGCGAATCCCCAGCTCCCGGGTGCGCGACTCCACCATGTAGGCGAGCACGCCGTAGAGGCCTACCCCTGCGACCAGCGCTGCGATCGCGGCAAATGCCATCAGCAGGCGCATCTTGAACTCGCGCCGCGCGAGAGCGCGATCGACTACGTCGGCCAGTGGCCCGATCGACGCCACGGGAAGCTCCGGGTCGATCGCCTGCACGACAGTCCGCACCGGCCGTGCGAGCGCCGACGGAGTGGTGGCCACCTTGACCACCAGATCCTGCGGCGCGAAGAACCCGAACCGGCCCTGCGAGGCTGGCACGTAGATCGCGGGTCGCGCTGCGATCTCCACGTTCCACTGTCGAACGTCCTGAGTCACCCCGATGACGGTGAGCCAGGGCGAGTCGGAGTCCTCGTCGCCGATCTTCAGCGTCTGTCCGATGGCGTCCTGATCCGGCCAGTGGCGACGCGCTAACTCCTCGCCGATGATGACCACCGGTTCACCGCCGGCATCGGTTGCCGCGAAGTCGCGGCCCTGGAGTTCGATCCCCAATGTCTTGAAGTAGCCCGGCGTCACCACCCGATACGTCGCGTCCAGCGGAGGAGTTGGCTGGTTGAACGGTGTGTAGATCAGTGCACCGCCCGACATACCCAGCGGGACACGCGTCACCATCGCTGCGCTTTCGACGCCCGGCAACGCATCCACCTGCCGCAGCAACTCGTCGAAGAAGGCCCGCTGCGCATCGTCATCGGGGTAGCGCTCCTCCACGAGCTGAACCCGTGCGCGCAGCACCGGGTCGGCGTCAAACCCGAGGTCCTCGGAGGCCAACACCGCGAAGCTCCGAATGAGCAACCCGGCTCCGATCAGAAGCACGATAGCAATGGCCAGCTGCGTCACGATGAGAGCTTGCCGGGTGCGCACATCGCCCCCCGCGATTCGTGAGCCGCGCAACGAGTCGGAGAGGTCGGTACGAGCCGCGCGCCGAGCCGGGGCCATCCCGAAGAGGATCGTCGTGAGGCCGACCAACACCAGGCAAAACACCACAGCGCGATAGTCGACGCGGACCGCATCGGCGAGAGGCACCCACGCAGGAATCAGTGCGGTGAGGAATCGAGCTCCTGGAACGGCGAGCGCCAGGCCGAGCGCCGCGCCAACGAACGCCAGCAGCACGCTCTCCACCATCAGCAATTGTCGGATCCGCGCCGGGCTCGCGCCGATGGCCGCGCGCACGGCAATCTCGCGATGCCGTCCCGTGGCCCGCACCAACAGTAAGTTGGCGACATTGACGCACGCGATGAGCAGGAGCAGCCCCACCGCAGTCGCCATCGCGACCAGGGTCGACTGGACGTTTCCGAGGAGCTCGCGCCGGAGCGGGATGACGTTGGCGCTGACGTTCTCGTTCGCCTCCGGGTAGTCAGCACTCAGGCGAGCCGCGATCCGCACCATCTCGTCGTGCGCGGCAGACTCGGAGACGCCGTCGCTGAGCCGACCGATTACTCGCAGGGAGCGCCAGTTGCGGCGTGCTGCCGCCTCGGGGGTGAATCGCATGGGCGTCCACACGTCGACGCCAGCCAGCGGGTACGAGAAGCCGGGGGGCATCACTCCGACGAGAGTGTGGGGGCCCCCATCCAGCAATAGTGTCTGGCCAATCGCCGAGCGCTCCGAGCCCAGGACGCGGCTCCAGAACCCGTGGCTCGCCACGGCGACGTGTTCGGCTGCGTCGGCGTCATCGTCGGACACGATCGCGCGGCCCAGCGCCGAATCCACACCGAGCGTTGCGAAGAAGTCCCCCGTGACCCGGATCCCGGAGAGCCTCAACGGCTCGTCGCGGCCGGTCAGGTTGTGGCCGGAGGTGTTCGAGGCCGCCAGCGTCTCGAACGAGTCGGACGACGCGCGCCAATCGAGGAAGTTCGCGGCCGCCACCGAGTTGCGCATCCAGTCTCCGCTGGTCTCCCATACGGCCATGATCCGATGAGCGTCCGCGTATGGCAGCGGCCGGAGTACGACTGCATCGACGAGCGTGAAGATCGCCGTGGCCCCACCGGTACCGAGTGCGAGCGCGGCGATCGCGACGTACGCGAACGTGTTGCCGGCGAGCAAAGTGCGCGAGGCGTAGCGCAGGTCCTGAACTATGCGTTCCATGAGAGTCACCGTGCGGGGGAGTTCGCGATCGGAAGGAGTGGCGCCGGGCGGACGGCGGCGGGAGATGGTCGTGGCGTGGAGACGCCTGCGGCGGCGCAGCGTGGTGCGTGCCTCGCGGTTGTCGCCGCGCCACCATGTGGCGATAGCCGCGTGCACCTGACGGCGGTACCAGGCCTTCGCTGCGGCATGGTCCGCGCTCGCGCGGACGTCAAACTCAGCGGCCAGGCCGTCGCACAGCTCACCGGCGCGTTCGCCACGCAGAAGGAGCCGCGCCGCCACGCGAGCGAGCATTGGCGGATGGAGTGAGTGCCGGGTGCTCAACTGCCTCCGTCCCTCTGTGGCAAGGCGTCGCGCATCCCGTCCGCAATGCGATCGATCGCATCAATCGAACGCGCGAGCGACGCTTCGCCGGCTGCCTCTAGCCGGTAGTAGCGCCGCGGACGGCCGCCGCGGCCGGCAGTAGGTGTTCCGAGCGTGGACGCGAGCAGACCACGGGCTTCGAGTCGGTCGAGACCCGTGTAGACGGCACCATGGGCAACCTCGCGCCCGGTACGCGACTCGATCTCTGCGGCCACCGCAGCGCCGTAGCCGTCATCGCCGAGACGCAGTACGGCGAACAAGAGCAACATCTCGAATTCACCCAGCGCGCGCGTCACAGAAGTCGTCCTCCAGTTCAACCATGCAGTGCAGGGTTGGCATCTTAGCAGTAGGACGCACGTACCTCGGCGAAGGTTTGGTTGGTGGTGTGATCCCGGCGCGGCGCAACGCGCCGAATACCGCGCAGGCCGACTAGACGCTCAGGTAGATCCGGATGAACGCGATCGAGTTGAGCACGCCATGGACAATCACCACCCGCCAGATGTCACGACCACCGCCGGCGAGATAGATGCCGCCGAAGATCAGCGCCACGATGAACTTCTCGACGACGCCGAACACGCCCTGGTAGGCGTGGGCGAGGCCGAAGAAGGCAGCCGACACGAGCAGGCCAGCGGCCGGCCCAGCGGCGCTCCGTTCCGCCACCTCGCGGAGTACGAACCCGCGCCAGATGAACTCCTCGCCAAACGCGGCGAAGATCCACATCCCGACGAGGTACATCAGCAGGTTCGACAGGTTGCCGCGGATCGGCTCGAACAGGCTGAGATCCTTACCCTGATCGAAAGCCGCCAGGAGTATCGGCTCGAGGGCGACGATCTTCACCAGGTAGTACGCCGCCGCGATCGCCAGGCCACTCAGGATCGTGACCATCCACCCGGACGCCGGACGGCCCAGCCCGGCGCGTTCGCGATCGTATTTCTGTGTCCAGTAGAAGGCCCCGATCACCAGAACCGGCGCGAGCTGCTGCATCACCTTCCATTGGCCCGGCAGAGGCAGAATCGCGAGCCCCAGGACGAGCAGAAGAATGACGCGGAACGTCGTAGAACTCAGAACGAGACTCCACAGGTCGGGAAATTCGGAACGCGAACCAGGCGCAGTGTACTCCGCACTCGACACAGAGATGCCGGCGGCGTTACCTTGCTCACGAGCGTCCTCCCCCGGGACCCAGGCCGTTGTTCCAATCCAGACCGGGAGGAGACCCCTTGCGCAATCTGAGCTCGCCGCAAGCCGCGATCATCGTAACTCTGGTCGCCGCGCTGGCCGGGCCGAGCACGGCCGGCTCCGGCGTGGCCGCGCAAGAGAGCGCAATTTTGCAGCCGGCTGCCAAGGCCAAGATCAAGATCCGCAACGAGACGGCATGCAAGGTGGGCGCCCGCTTCTTCGGCGAGAAGCTCCCGGAGAACGGCAAGCTCCGATCCGTCAAGCCCGGCAAGGCGCGAGGGCTGACCCTGAAGGCGCCTGGGAGCCGCTATCGATGGGAGGCCTCCGCCGCTTGCTGCGCGGCGGGGACCGGTGAGTTCGACGCGCCGCTCCAGAAGAAGGGGAACGCCTCGGTCACGTTCCGGTGCGCACCGCCTCTCAAGACGATCTTCGACGTCACCAGCAAGAGCTTTGTCGACACCGGAGATCTGCCGGAAGACTTCAGCTGCGACGGCAACGTCGGCTCGCCACCCCTGTCGATCCACAACGTTCCGATCGGCACGATGAGCTTCGTGCTCACATCGAATGACCGGACTTCCCCGGCGAATTCCTGCACTGGCTCCTGTTCGACATCCCACCGGGCCAGGGCGAATTCCCGGCCGCGTTCCAACCCGGCGACTACGGCGTGTCGGGCCGCAACGATCTGTCCCGCCAGGGCTACTTCGGCGCCTGCGCCCCCGCCGGCGGCGGCCAGCACCGCTACGTATTCACCCTCTACGCCCTCGACATCCCCAGCCTCGGCCTACCCGCGGGCGCGACGCTGCCCCAGGTCGAGGCGGCGATGGCCGGCCACGTGATCGCCTCCGGCGAGATCACCGGGCTGTTCGAGCGTAGCTAGGCCGGATGGTTCAATTGCAGAGAAGTAGCACTAATGTGCTACTATCGAGTTTCTCAACCAGGGAAACCCCGATGAGCACGAAGAAGAAAGTCACACTCCGGCAGATGGGCGGATCAGTGGGCGCCACGCTGCCCCGCGAGTACGTCGATCGTCTGCACGTCGAAGCGGGCGACGAGCTCTATGTCATGGAGACCGAGCGCGGCATCCTGCTGACGCCGTACGACCCGGAGTTCGACGAGGCCATGGCCGCCTACGAGCGCACGGCTCGTCGCTACAAGAACGCGTTGCGTGAGTTGGCGAAGTGACCCTGCTCCGGGAGGAGCCGCGATGGCTTCCCCGATTGGCCATCACGGCGGCACACGCAGATCAGATCCGGACCCACGGCGGACAGCCAGGGATCCGCGACGAGGGCCTGCTCGACTCTGCGCTTGCCCGTCCACAGCAACTCTGGCACTACGGTGAAGCGCCCGATCTGGCCGCCATCGCCGCGGCCTACGGATTCGGGATCATCAAGAATCATCCTTTCCTGGACGGCAACAAGCGCACCGGGTTCGTGGCCGCCAACATGTTCCTGGTCCTGAACGGCCAGGAAATCGATGCCCCCGAACCTGGAGTCGTGGACGTGATCACCCATGTGGCTGCCGGCTCGCTAGACGAAGCTGGTTTCGCCGATTGGATCCGCGGGACAGCAACGGCGCTCACTTGAGCCGAGCTCAGACCTACGCCTCCGCACAGGGCTTCGGTTGGATCAACGGCCAGCCAGTTGGTCGATCCAGCTCAGAGATCACGGAGTGTCGAGGCCGGGTCCGTGCGGGCGGCGCGGCGCGCGGGGATCGCTCCAGCGACGACCACGGCTGCGCCGAGGGCGAGTGCTGCGGCAGCCACCACGACCCCGTCGAGGCCGCTTGTTTCAAACAACAAGGGCGCCAATCGTCGACCGAGCACGACACAGCCCGCGGCGCCGACTGCCGCGCCGAGACTCGCGAGCATCAAGCCACGACGGGCCACGAGTGCAACGACGGCGCCTGACGTGGCGCCGAGCGCCATCCGGATCCCAACCTCACGGCGTTGTTGTCGAATCGCGTAGGCAAGCATCGAGTACGTGCCCAGGCCGGCCATCCCAACGGCCAACATTCCGAATACCGAGAACAGTGAGGCACCTAGCCGCCAGGGGCGTACCTGTGGCTCGATGAGATCCGCATAGGGCCGCACGTCCACGAAACGGACACCGGGGACACTCGCCTGCAGCGCCCGTTGCAACCGCGATGCCGCCGTCGCGTCATCTCTGCGTAGCTTGATGAGCCACGCCCAGTCGTCGGCACGCGTCGGGCCTTGACCGGGGGAAACGATCTCGAGTTGTTCGTGCGGCACGTAGTACTGAACGATCAGCGAATCTTCCGGCCGGATCGAACTACGGCGCGCGGCGCTGGCCACGCCGATGACCCTCCGGCACGGAGTGGCCGCCTGCGATGCGGCGGCGAACACCGATGGGGTCGACATGTCGGTCGTGATGCGAACGCACTTGTCGAGCGGATCCCCGTTCGGCCACAAGGCATCGGCCATCCCTTCCGACACGATCGTGACGTACTCGGCGCCGCGTCGGTCGCGCCCGTCGAACGCCCGGCCGCGCGTGAGCCGGATCCCGAGGAGATCGAAGTACTCCGGATAGACGGGATTGAGATAGGGCATCTGCCGCCCTTCGAACGGATCCGTGGCGACGTCGGGCGCGCTCACTGGTAGAACGACTCGGGGTCCGAACGGAATCGTCGCCGTCGCCGCCGCCGTCGCCACCCCGGGCTGCGTCCGAAGCAATTGAGCGCCGCGTTCGAAGAGCGTCCGGCGCCCCGCTTCGGTAAGCGACTCGTCAGTGGTCGGCGTCGCCACGAGAACGCCCCCAAGCTGGAGGCCGAGATCCTGCTCCTGCACACGCCATAAACTGAGCACGAAGAGGCCCGCGCCGAACAACAGCATCATCGACAACGCTGTCTGTGCCACGAGCAGCGTGCTTCGCGTTCGAGCTGCGCCCCGGCCCGCCGTCGCGTGACCCTCGCTGAGAATCGCCGCTCGAACCTGCGCGCGGGCGTGGAGAGCGGGTGACATGCCTGCGGCCAGAGCGGCCACCGCGGCGGCCGCCACAGCGGTCACGGCAACGCCGCCGGGCAACCAACCCACCGCCGGTGCAACGTCTGGGAGCAGCAGGGCGATCACGGCGTCGCCGCCCCAGGTGGCCAGCGCCGCACCAAGACCGCCGCCGAGCAGCGCGATCACACTGCTCTCGGTGAGCAACTGCCTCATCATCCTCGCAGTGCCCATGCCGAGCGCGGCGCGCACCGCGATCTCCTGACGTCGACCCACCGCGCGAACCAGGAAGAGATTGGTGACGTTGGCAACCGAAATGAGAAAGACGATCAGAGACACGCCCGCGGCCCACATCGCGATGCGCGCGTTGGCCGCCTCGGCTCCACCACCAAGTCCCGGGACCAGGGACTGGAAGTTCACCCCCTCGGGCTCGAACTGGCGAGAGGCGAACGGTTGCTGGCCACGAACGTAGGCGAGGCCAGCCGCCGACTGGATCTCGTCCGGATCGCGTGCCGCTGGCAGTCGGGCAACAACGCCAACCGCGAGTCGGAAACGATCCTGCGGCCAGCCGGGATCCTCGGTCGCCATCGCCGTTGAATACGGCACCCACAGGCTGACTGGCGCGATCGTGTCACCGGTGAATCCAGGAGGCGCGACGCCAATGATCGTGAACGGTGTCCCATCGATAGACAGCTCCCGACCGAGCGCGTCCTCGCCGCCGAAGTCTGTGCGCCAAAGCGAGTAGGACAGCACTACGACGCCCTGCCCGGCCGGCGGCAGATCGTCTGCCTCGCTCAGCATCCGGCCGTGCGCCGGCGCCGTCCCAAGCACTTCGAAGTAGTTGCCCGTGACCTGACCCGCCAGAACCTGGCGCGCCGACGCACCCTCCCCGAGAACCACCTCGCTGCGTCGAACGCCCGCAATCCCGTCGAATGCCGCCGCCGTTCGCAGATCGGTCAATACCGGATACGACGCGGTGCCGAGTTCGAACTCACGACCCTGACCGTCCGCCACGTGGAGATTCAAGCGAACAAGCTCGGCAGCCTCGACCAGATGAGGCGGTGCTTGAAGGAGAAGTCGACTCACCACGCCGAACATCGTGGCGTTGGCTCCGATGCCGAGCGCGAGCGTCACAACGACGATCAATGTGAACCGCGGCTGACGCCAGGCGGCCCGCACCGCGAGACGCGCATCCTGCCTGAGCTCGTCACCCACTCGAGCGAGCCACGAGCGCTCGTCCTCAGGGCGATTCGGCTGGGGACCGAGTTCATTGCCGTGCCGTCCGCCGCGATATCCGATGCCGATGCGCAGGAGGTTCCACCAGACCCACACCGGCCGGAAAGGCGAGCCGCGTCTGAACCGCGTCGCGCTGTCCTCGAGGAGATCGCCCAGAATCGCGCGGGCCACGATCTGGCGCGGAACGCACCTGCGCAGAAATCGTTCCGCCAGGGTGACGTGGCGTAGCTGGGGAGCCTCGGAAGTCGACTGCGTCATCGCTCGAAGGTCTGCTCGATGCCTGCCCAGAGATTGAGTAACGCCTCGCGCGATGCACCCAGCGCCTCGACGCCCTCCGCGGTCACTCGAAACACTCGCCGCGGGTGTCCCCCGCGCGCCGGGGTCGACTCCTCGGTCGACCACGCGACGAGCCCCTTCGACTCGAGTCGATCCAGTGTGCGGTAGAGCGCGCCGCGTGCCGCGTTTCGCCCGGTCTGGGCGCGTATCTCTTCGAGCACCCCGGCGGCGTAGGCGTCGTCGCCGAGGCGGACCAGCGCCAGCATCACCATCTGCTCGAACTCACCGATAAAGCTGTGCCGACCCACCCTGTTGACCTCCGCGATGTTTACAAAGTCGTCATCGAACTGTATACAAAGTACACAACGGATCGCAAGGACTCCCCAGGACCGACACCCATGCACGAACTCGCCCACCCTCTGGCATCGCACTCCCGGCAACGAAACGGTCACCCGACTCGGACTCGACTGCTGGCCCGGATCGGATTGTTAGCACTCCTGTGGACGACGCCGCTGGTGGCGCAGCAAGACGGATCGACCGAGCTCGGCTTTCAACCGGCTGGACTCGTTCTCGTGAACATCGAGTTTGCGGATGCCACGTCGATTCCGGATCAAACGGCCGCCTACACCGCCGCGCGCGCTGCCGCCCTGGAGCTGGGCGCTGTCGCTGTCGTGACTCCCGTCGCGACACTCCCGTTCGGCCCGCGTATCGCGATGATGCTCGCGATCCCCGGAGTGGAAGGGAACCCGTGGGAGGGCGGGCAGTTGCCGCTGCTGAATCCCGTGCATCCGGAATATCTGGACATGCTCGGAATTCCGGTGCTCGAAGGACGCGGCCTGCTCCCCTCCGACAACACGCCCACGTCGCCGCCCGTGGTGGTTGTTGAGCGACGTCTCGCCGAACTCGCCTGGCCGGATGGCGACGCCCTGGGCAAATGCTTCCACGTCGTGAGTCCTCGGCCGCAAAGCGGAGGGGGTCGGATGCGGCAACGCACGGCCGACCCGAGCGCTGAGACAACGGCGGGCGGAAGTTCAGATCTTCCGTGCTTCGAGATCGTGGGAATCGCTGGAGACTCGATGCCAGATGCCGGCGACCAGCCGTTCGTCACGATGCAGTACTACATGCCGACGGCCACGGTCCCTCTTCCGGATGGTTTCGAAACCGTCCCTGTATGGGGACTGCTAGCGAAGATGGACGAATCGGGCGACGCGCTCGCCGCGCTGAGGAGCGCGGTCGCCGAGAGTTCCGCTGTGGTGCGAGACGTCGACGTCACGACCCTGGCCGACTTCATCGCTCGCTAGGCTGCGGCGCCCTGGGAAACCCGCCGAGTAGGCTGACTGACGCGGCAGACATGTCGCGCATGACGCGCCGCCTCGAGCACTGCGTAGACTCCCTCCATGGGTACGATCCGGATCGGCGATTGGCGCGTGGACCGCGACACTGGTGAAGCGAGTCGAGGGCAAGACCGCGCACGGCTCGAGCCGAAGGCGACAGTGGTGTTGTCGACGCTGGCGTCGCGTCGAGGTGAGCTCGTCACCAAAGCCGAGCTACTGGAGGCAGCATGGCCGCGAACTGCGGTCAGCGATGACGTGCTGTGGCGCGCCATCGGGCAGTTGCGTCGGCTGCTGGAAGAGGACCCGTCGGCACCACAATGGATCGAAACGCTGCCGCGTCGCGGCTATCGACTGGCGCCGCAACCGGCGCCTCCTCAGCGCGCCGCGACGGCACGATGGCGTCGGTGGGCCGTCGCCGCTGGCATCAGCGTGGTGACGCTGACTGCGCTCTGGCAGACCGCAGGGTCGAGCACAGATCCAGCTACGACTTCGGCGACGCACACTGCGTCGGACCCACGCACGTGGAGCGCCGATTCGTTCGTACAGCTCGGCCGCGAGGCATACGCGGGCCGCGGACGCGACGACCTGATCCGGGCTGCGTTGTTGTTTCAGCAGGCACTCGACCGCGATCCCGAACATGCGCTCGCGTGGGCCGGCATGGCCGATGCCCACAGCGCCAAGGTGTCGTGGCACCGAGGGAGCGGTGCGGATGCGGCGACCGCGCTCGAGGCTGCGCTTCGCGCGATCAGCCTCGACCCCGACCGCGCCGAGACGCACAAGGCATTGGGGTTCGCGCGGGGAATCAGCGGAGACGTGGAAGGCGCCGCGCTCGCCTATCGCCGCGCACTGGATATCCAGCCCGACTACCTCGATGCGGCCAACAACCTGGCGCTCATCGAGGGCACGCTCGGACGCTACGGCGCGACCGTAGAAGCTCTTCTGGGAGTACGAGCCTCCGGGCAGGCGCGCGCGGTAGTGCTCAACAATCTCGGCGAGGCGCTGATCCGACTTGGCGCATACGACCGCGCCGAGGACCTGCTCGCTCAGGCCGCCACGCTCGTGCCCGACTCGGTGGCCACCGCCGAGGGCCGCGTCCGCGCCGCGTGGTTGGCTGGCAATGATGCGCTGGCCCAGGAACGCGTCGACGCGGCGCTCGCGTGGGCACCGGGTTCAGCGCCCCTTCTGAACGCCGCCGCGGACATCGCACTTACGGAGGGTGACTGGAAACGCGCCGCGCATCTGCTCGACCGTTCCATCGAGATCGACACGCGCAGCCGCAATGCAGTGGCCACCATCCGGCGGGCCTGGCTCGCGCGCAGTGACGGCGCCGAGAGCCCGGAGCTACCGTTCACCACGGAAGCGCTCGAGGCATCCGCGACCCAATCCCGGAGCTGGCGCACTGCCGCGCTCGTGGCGCAGTTCCACGCCGCCCTCGGCGCCCCGGAGCGGGCTGCGGAATGGCTACAGGAAGCCGCACACCGTGGCTACGTCGATGTGGGTTGGCTGAGCCTCGACCCGCTGTTTGCCGAGACGCTCCGGACCCCGGCCGCGAGCCAGCTGCTTGATCGAGAACGCGCGCAGCTGGAGGCGAGCAGAGCCGAGGCCCTCGCCGCGCTCAACGCGGCCACGCCATAGGCCCGCAGTTCACCGATCGAACTTGTCGATGAGACGCTGCGTTCGCTCGGCGAATTCACGCTTGGCGAGCCACTGTCCTCGCAGCATCATGCCCTCGAGGCGGCGTAGGTTGGCCAACTTCCGCAGAGGATTGCCGCGCACCAGGATCATGTCGGGCCGCTTGCCGACTTCAACTGTTCCCTGCTTGTCGACCGTCTCCAGAAACTCGGCCGCGTTGCGCGTGGCGATCGTCAAGATCTCGAGCGACGAGAAGCCTGCCTCCGCGAAGCTCTGCATTTCCTCGTGTAGCGACAGGCCATGGAGTTTGTAGGGAAGCTCCGGGTCGCCCCCCATGAGCAGCCTCACGCCATGATCCTGCAGCGCTCGCGTGAGGCGGTACTGGAATCGGTAGCGCTCTTCCCAGAACTCAGGCTGGCCGGCGTTGGACGGCGGTGCATCGCGAACCCAGATGCCGCGCATGATCTGCGGCACGAACCGAATCCAGGGTTGGTTGTTCAGCGCTTCGAGATGCGCGGGATCAAACCGTTCCGCTGTGTGCTTGGAGAGCGCGATCGTCGGCGTCACCCAGACGTCGTGCTCGATCAGCTTCGCGGCGACGCCGGCGAACTCGCTGTCATCACCCGGCGAGGCGCGCCCCGGGCGCGTGAACGCCGTTTCCGACAGTTCGAACGCATGTGAGATCTGGTCATGACCATCGCCCAGCATCAGGTCGAGCGTGCTCCCCTTGCGCGGTGAGTGGCCCAGGATCGTGAGTCCGAGCTCCCGCGCCGCCGACTTGATCCGCTCGTACGTCTCCGCGGCCATGGGGTTGTAGACCTTCACAGCGTCGTAGCCCTCGGCCGCGTATCGACGCACGAGTTCCTCTGCGCGATCGGGCGTATCGACGGTGGGCTCCCGCATGATCGGACCGGACGAATACAGCCGCGGCCCGAAGTCGTCGCCGCGGGCCAGTCGCACCTGCATCTCGGGAGGGGAGATGACGCGTCGACCCGCGCCATCCTGAGAGAAGCCATGCATGTTGTAGATCGTCGTAACGCCGTGAATCATGAACAGGTCGTAGAGATCGGTCGGCTCTACGCCGACGTTCGAGGGAATCCACGTCATGTGCGCATGCATGTCGGCCAGTCCCGGCAGCAGGTAGCGGCCACGACCGTTCACGATCGTGGCGCCTCGCGGGATGTCGACCGGGTTCCGCTTCGAGGGTTTGGCGATGGTGTCGATCACGCCGTTGCGCACGAGCACGGTCTGCCGCTTCAGAACCGCCGGCGCCCCCTCGACCATCGTGATCACGTTGACCTTCGTGATCGCCACCCAATCGGGGGCGGCCGCGCCGGTGTTGCCGTTGGGAGCAACGATAGAAACCAGCGCGGCCAAGATCAGCAGCCGTAGGGTCAGTGGCCGACGGAACAAGTTCATTGATGAAACCGAGGGGATGAAGCGAGGAGCACGACCCTAGGCGCCTCGGCGCTGCCTGCGCCATGCCCTCGGCCAAACCTCGGCACGGCTTCGGTCCCAATAGGGCTATTCCGGCACGAAGATCGGGTCCGAGCCCGTGCGCGACATCACGAACTCGGGGAAGCCGTCGCCGTCGAGATCCACGAAGCCGCTGACCGTCTGCGCGAACCGGCTGTCCTTGGCGCCTTTGACTCGACGGGTTCGTTTGCCATCGAGTCCGAAGAAGTCGAGCACGCCGCGCCCTTTGCTATCGGAAACGATGAGGATCCGCTGTTCGGTGCCGGCCAACGTGGCCGAGCTCGCCAGCGTGATGCCTAGCCGCTCGCCCTTCTTCTTGCCCTGCCACCGCATCAGCTCCGTACCGTCAACGCTTGAGAATGCGAACACGATGCCCGTGTCGACCTTGCGGGCCGACTTGTCGGCGGCCGGCGCGGACACCAGAAGGTCTCGTACGCCGTCGCCATCAAGATCGAAGATCGAGGCGGCGGCAAACCCGAACTGCTCGGCGCCCGCCGGCGCTTCGATGCGACGGATCTCGGCACCGGTCGCGGACGACAGCAAGATCACCACGCCCGCCACGCCTTCGGCTGCCGAACCCGGCGCCGACACCCAGAAGTCGATCAGCCCATCGCCGTCGTGGTCGTCGGCAAGTGTCAGCGCATAGCCGAATCGAGCGTAGTTGTGCGGGCCTTCGATGCGGTACAGCTGCCGTGAGGTGAGAGTCGAGAACACATACACGGCTCCTCGCTCGGGTGACTTTTTCTTGCGCGTCTCGAGCGGCGCGGCCACCGCGAAGTCCAGTGCACGCGACGAGTCGCCGTCGATATCCTCGAAGAGGTTCATCACACGCCAGCCGAAGAGTGCGTCCTTGCGGCCCCGAATGCGGTACTGCTCGGTGATGGCCTGGTCGCCGGTAACGATCACCGTGCCGACGTCGCCGGCTTCAGGAACGCCAGGGGCGCCGTAGGTCCACCAGCTCAGCGGAGCTCCGGTGGGATGTCCGAGCACCGTGGACGACTGGCCGAAGCGACGCACCGGACCACCGGGCAATGCGTCACCAGCGAGCCGGTTGAGTTCGGCCCCGGTTGCCGGATCGAACAAGATGATGCCCCCGAACGGCGAACCGCCGCCCGGATCCGGATTGGACGCCGGGGCGCCCACCACCAGATCGCGCTGTCCAGGGCGAATGATCGTGTCGACGCCAAGCGAGGCGCCGAAGTCCTCGCCCGGTGCGGCGCCATAGGTCTGCACCACCGAGCCGGTGCGCGTTGAAACCGCGTCGACCTCGCCGCCGGCCGCAAGAAACGAGGAGGAAGCGTGTGCACCGCTCGCCACAGAAGCCAGAGTGAGCGCACCAGTCACCGGGACAACAATCGCCAGCGCGGCGGACGCCCGCGGCCTGTTCCAACGCATGTTGGAAGTCTCCCAGGGGTGTGGGCGCGAGGTTCGATCAACGATCCCAGACCCCGCGCCGCTCAACCTAGCACGCAGTTTCGCCACCTCCCGTGAGGTGCATTACAGCGAGTGTTGTTCTCGAAATTCGGAATACATATTTTATGATGTACATGATAAATTATGTGAATGAAGAACCTCCAAACCCACCGCGCGAGACTGTCGGAGGCCGCCTCGATTCCCGACCGTGCACTCCGCGCGCTTTCGGTAGCGGCGGTGATCGGCGACGCGCTCGCGCGCGCCGGCGCCATGCCGGTACTCGTGGGTGGGGGGGCTGTGGAGATCTATTCGCGCTCGGCCTATACGACTCGAGATCTGGACTTTGTCGTCGGCCCGATCGACCGCGTTACGAAGCCGATGCAGCTGCTCGGATTCGAGAAGGAGGGCCGGCACTGGATCGAGTCCCGTCTCGGGATCGCGGTGGAATTCCCTGGCACCGTGCTAGGGCCGGCGGAGTCGATCGAGATCGAGGTGCACGGGATGCAGCTTCACGTCATAGCCGTGGAGGACCTCATCGTCGACCGTCTCGCAAGCTGGAAGCACTGGCACTGGAATCCGGACGGCGCGGCCGCGGCGATCCTGCTGGCGTTGCACGAAGACCTCGATAGCGAACGCCTAGAGAAGCGAGCACAACAAGAAGACGTGTTGGATGCGCTCGAGAGCATCCGTGCGGCAGCCCTGGAACAAGCGGAGCTGAGCGATGAACTACTCACGCAGCTACGCGAACGTCTGACCCGCTAACCCTGGAGCCACCATGACCTTCAAGAACCTGGCGGAGTGGGAACAGAAGAGCGCGGCGTGGGCAAAAACCGTCGAGCGGATGATTCCCAAAGGGGGCTACCCCGGGAAACGGCTGCGTCCGCGCGACCCCGACGAAGAACGTGCCTTGCGTCGCCTTGGCGTCGACCGGCAGAAACCGTTCGGGCAAGCCGACGAACGCGCCGACGCGGCGCTTCAGATTCGCATGGCCCGCGCCGCCGCTGGGCTGTCGCAGGTAGAACTCGCACGACGCATGGGTGTGAGCCAGCAACAGGTGCAACGACTCGAAGACCCGGACAAGTCGAACCCTACCGTCGCGACGTTGCGCTCGATCGCCAGAGCGTTGGGGCGCCGCGTGGAGATTCGATTCGCACCCTAGCCAAGTAGGTCGCCGACGCGGCCACCATGACGTTGATGGCGGGACCACTCAGCTCCCGCGCCTGAGCCCGGGTCCGTTCCTTCTAGCCCTGAGCTACCCCAGTCCAGGCAACAATGCGTCGGACCTCATCGGCCGCTGAGCGCCGTGCCAGACGCAGCTCGTAGTCGGACTGAAGGCCGGTCCAGATCTCCGGTGGGACGGCGAAGAATGTCCCGAGCCGCAGGGCGGTGTCTGCGGTGATGGCGCGCTTCCCGTTGACGATCTCGCTGATCCGCCCCGGCGGCACGAAGAGCTCGCGAGCGAGGCGATTGATGCTCACTCCGCTGGGCTTCATGAATTCCTCGAGCAATACCTCACCGGGGTGGATGGGCTCGAGCCTCGTTTCGTTCTTCGCCATTGCACCCTCAGTGATAGTCAACGATTTCAACCTCGAAGACTTCGCCGCGCTTCCAGCGGAAACAGATCCGCCACTGGTTGTTGATCCCGATGCTGTAGCTACCCCGCCGCGCACCCTTGAGTGCCTCCAACCGGTTGCCGGGAGGAACCCGGAGGTCGTCAAGCCGGCGGGCCTGGTCGAGGTAGATGAGTTTCCGTCGGGCTACCCGTTCGATGCCGCCGAACCGGCCCACGGCGCGATCATCGAACAACCGCGCGGTGTCTCTACAGCGGAACGAACGGATCACCGCTCTTCACATCTATAATGCCGCGCGTAATACCCGTTGCGCAATATCAACATGCACTCCTTCCACGCGGGCGGCCCCATGACTGCCCAGACGGCCACACGACCGCGTCATCAGGCCCGCATCAAGGAAGTCGAGGCCTGGAATCGCTAGAATGCCGGCGCACGCGAACACCGACTCGTTCGCGGCCCTGACTTCGAGTCCCTGGAGACTGATCGATGCCGAACCGGAACCGTGCCCTCTGGATGCTGGCGCTCGTTGCGCTGCTCTTGCCCGCCCTCGCCCTGCCGGATGCGTGGCTGCCCGCAGCGCAAGCGGCCGTCCTTCAAGATCAGGACACGCCGGAAGACGAGGAAGAGGTCGAGGAGCGGCCCAACGGCCCGTGGGACACGAGCGAGGCGCGCGGTGAGACCCGCGACATCGACTTCACCACCGAGGAAGGCACCTGGATGTCGGTGGACGTGTCGCCCGACGGCCAGTGGCTCGCGTTCGACCTGCTCGCCAACGTCTACCGCATGCCGATTGGCGGTGGCGATGCCGAGTGCCTCACGTGCGACTCCGGCGTGGCCGTGAACTACCACCCGCGCTACTCACCCGACGGCAGCGAGATCGCGTTCGTCTCGGACCGCGACGGGCAGAACAATCTCTGGGTGATGAACGCCGACGGGTCCGACCCGGAGTCGGTGGTGAACTCGAAGAGCAAGCGGCACCTCGCGCCGGCATGGACGGCGGACGGTGAGTACATCATCGTGCAGCAGAGTTCGGCCGGGCGCGGCGGCGGGCCGGCCGGCACGTTCATGTATCACCGCGACGGCGGCAACGGGGTGGAACTGCTCGCCGGCAGCGCGAGTGCCTCGTGGCCCGAGCCCTCCACCGACGGACGCTGGCTCTACTACCAGGCGCGCGCCGGCAGCAGTCGCGAGATCTTCGCCGGCAGCTACCAGCTCAACCGCCTCGATCTTCAGACCGGCGACGTTCTCCAGGTGACCGCGGGTCAGGGCGGCCAGCAGACCCGCAACTCGAGCGGCGGCGCCTTCGCCCCCGCCATCTCCCCCGACGGCCGCTGGCTCGCATTCGGCCGCCGCGTCGAGGGCACCATCGAGCACAAGGGTCACCAGTTCGGCCCCCGCACCGCGCTCTGGCTGCGCGACCTCGAAACCGGCGCCGAGCACAAGCTCATGGACCCGATCGAGCAGGACATGACCGAGGGCATGAAGGTGCTCCGCGTGCTGCCCGGCTACACATGGACGCCCGATGGTCGCTCGATCATCCTGTCGCAGGGCGGCAAGTTCCGGCGCCTGTGGCTCGATCAGTGGCTTCTCAATGGCAACCACGAGTTCTTTCCGGAACCCGGTGTACAGGCCGACGGCGGCGTGGTGACCACCATCCCGTTCAGCGCCCGTGTGCAGCGCACCATCTCGGAGATGGCCTACAAGCCCTTCCGCATCGAGGACGACGACTTCCAGGCGAAGTTCCTGCGCTGGTACGCGCCCTCGCCCGCCGGCGACCGCCTCGCCTTCCAGGCCATCGGCCGCATCTGGGTGAGCAAACTCACCGCGCCCGAGCCCATGGACGACGAGGGCCACACCGACGAAAACGGCGAGGACGGTGAGGAACACGGCGACGACCAGGCCGGTGAAGGTGAGCACGCCGACGACGACATGGACATGGATATGGGCCACGAGGGCGAGGAGCGCGCCGAGCCCGCCGCCGGCTCCGCGTCCACGCCGACTCGCCTCACACCCGGGTCTTTCCAGCCGCACGAGTTCTCTCCCGTCTGGTCGCCCGACGGCAACTGGATCGCCTTCACCAGCTGGGACAACGAGGGCCGCGGCCACCTGTGGAAGGTGTCGAGCCGCGGCGGCGACCCGGTTCAGCTCAGCGACGAGCCCGGCGAGTTCATCAACCCGTCGTGGTCGCCTGACGGCTCGGAGATTGTCGTGGCCCGTGGCTCCGGCGCCACCGCCCGCGGCCGCACCTTCGCCGCCAACGCGTGGTTCGAGTTCGTGCGGTACGACGCAGACGGGACCCTGCCGTTCCCAGGGGCTTCGATCGGCCACGTGGCCTACGTCCCAGCCGCCGGCGGCCGCGCGCATCCCGTGCGCCCGATGTGGCACGCCGACGGCCGGATCTTCTGGGTCGCCCGCGGCACCAACGGCGACAACGGCCCCGCGCGTCAGCAGCTCAACTCCGTGAACCCCGACGGCACCGACCGTCAGGTGCACGTCTCGCTCCCCGCCTCGGATGACATGGAGCTATCGCCCGACGGGCGCCACGTGGCGTTCCAGGAGGGCGACAACGTGTTCGTCACCCCGGTGCCCCTGGCGCGCAGCGCCGGCGAACCCGTCGACATCGAGAAGCGCGGCGGCCGGCTACCCATCACCACGGTGAGCAAGCGCGGCGGCCTCTACCCGCACTGGCTCGACAACAACACCGTGGCCTACGGATCCGGCCCGGCGTTCTACACGTATTCACTAGCAGCCGGCGCCGACGCCACCCATCCGAACGCCGCCACCACCCGCTACGCAGTCGACCTGCAGGTGCCGCGCGCCCTGCCCGAGGGCTCCGTCGCGTTCACCAACGCCCGCATCGTCACGCTCGAGAACCGCAACGTCATCGAAACCGGCGACCTGGTGATCACCAACGGCCGCATCAGTTGCGTGGGCGCCCGCGGCGAGTGCAACGCATCCTCGGCCGACCGCATGATCGACGCCACCGGCAAGACGATCATCCCCGGCCTGGTGGACATGCACGCGCACCACTACCGCGAGCACTCCGGCGTGATGCCCGCGAAGAACTTCGAGCAGGGCATCTATCTGGCCTACGGCGTCACCACCAACCTCGACAACTCGATGTGGTCGCAGAGCGTGTTCTCCGCCGCCGAGCTCATCGAGGCCGGCGCCATGGTGGGCCCGCGCACCTACTCCACCGGCGACCCGCTCTACGGCTTCGGCGACGGCGCCCGCCAGAACGCGCTCGCCAGCTACGAGGTGGCCGAGGACAACATCCTGCGGCTCAAGTCGTGGGGCGCGGTGTCGATCAAGCAGTACCTGCAGCCCAACCGCGACCAGCGCCAGTGGGTGTCGGACATCGCCCGCCGCGAGGGCCTCATGGTCACCAGCGAGGGCTCCGACCTGGCCTTCAACATGGGCATGATCATGGACGGGCAGACCGCATGGGAGCACCCCATGAGCTACATGCCCATGTACTCCGACGCGGCGAAGTTCTTCGGCAAGGCCGGCGCCGTGTACTCCCCCACCTTCGTGGTGGGCGGCCCCGCCGCCTGGAACGAGGAGTACTTCTGGACCCAGACCGATCTCTACAAGGACGAGAAGCAGCGCCGCTGGCTGCCTTGGCGTCAGCTGCTGCCGCACACCCGCGAGCGCGTGCTGCGCCCCGACACCGATTACTCCTACCCGCTCATCGCCCAGGCCATGGCCGACGTGATGGCTGAAGGCGGCCACGGCCAGCAGCACGGCATCGGCTCCCACTGGGAAATCTGGATGGCCGCCTCCGCCCTCGGCCCCCACGGCGCCCTCGAAGTGGCCTCGCTCGACGGCGCCTGGTTCCTCGGCGCCCAGGACGACATCGGGTCCATCACCGTCGGCAAGCTCGGCGACATCCTCGTGCTCGACTCCAACCCCCTCGACGACATCAGCAACACCCTCGACATCCACTACGTGGTGAAGTCGGGCGTGGTGCGCGACGGCATGACCCTCGACGAGGTGTGGCCGATGCAGTCGCCCTATGGCGACCCGCATTGGTATGAGCCGGGGATCTGGATGGATGATGTGAGGGGGACGGGGAGTTGGGATCGGTAGTCGTCCAGCCCGGTTCTTGCCCCGGCATCCGCGCCTCCTGGCCTGCTACATCAAGCTCAAACGTGTTCCGCACGGCCCCAAGGCGCGCATGTCCGGCGGGACAGTCCTTGATTCTGCGCTGACCGAGAGCACGGGCTAGGCGCCCCGAGCACCTATCCCAGGGGCCCGGACCGCTCCTTGCTAGGCACAATTGCGCCCATGCTTACGGCTCGGAAATAGCGAGACGGCCGGGTTCTATGAGAGCCTACCGCTCGCGCGCGTAGAGGAGACCAACGTACCGCACGAGCGCTTCATCAGGCTCGCTGTCAACACAAACCAGGAGTTGCTCATGCCAGGCGGCCAAAATGCTTCAGCCTAGCAATGTACGTTAGTGCGCGACCCGGGGTGGGCTGGGCTCAGCGGCAGCGGGTTTCGGTAGAGCCTGCGCCGACGCATTCCGTCCCGTTGAGGGTCAAGGACGCCCCTGAAAGATCGGGCGCCAACGCCGGAGCCTTGCGACGAGCTTCCCCGAGTGCTACCAACTCAATTGGGTGCCGGACGGCTATGGGTAATCCCCATGCTCGAGGACCGCGTTCCTAATGTCCCGAGATCTCTTCGACCGCAAGACCAAAGCAACGGCCGGCGGCATTCTCGCGGCCCGTAAACGGTTCGTCAACGACGAAGCGTTCCTCTACAACTTCGTCGACTACTTGACCATCGCTCTCGACGGACCCTTCTGCCTCGAGGCCTGGACTGGACAACATTCCCGGCCACGGCTGTTATCGGGCTCGCCCTGCGCGGGGGAGTCGTCGAGGCGGGTAGACTGGGGCCGGCCGAAGAGCCCCACGGAACTTCGGCTTGCCGTCAGGCCCCTGGCGTCGACTAGCCAGAACCGACTGGACGACCTGGCGGACTTACTTGAAGACGTCCACGGCGAGGTTCTCCGGCGAGACGTTGAGCTCGGCGCGCTCTCCATCGAGACCGTCGTGGAGCAACTGGATCGCGACGACTACGTCACCCCCCGCGTTCGCCTAGCCGAAGGAACTCCTATCCCGGAAACCGCGGACGACAGCGCACTTCTTCGGGTGGTTCGTGAACGTCTAAGTCGTGTCTTGGACGGCTACGGAAGAGCGCAGGCAAGGCTTTCGGTACCGTCACCCGCTTCGGGTAGAGCCGCTGGGTTCCACACATTCGTTCCGTTCTTGCACTACGGGGGCCGCGACGGGCGTCGCTTGCGAATCTTGTTCACGCGCGGGCAGCGGAAGTACCTAGGCGCTCTGTGGCGCGTCATGGATGACCGAGATCAGCTCCCACCGGGATTGAAGGCTGCCGCTGGAGTCGGCCTTGATACCTGCGCGAACCCGCTTGCGGACCTTCTTGAGGCACCGCTCGCTGCCCCCAGTAGAGGGCTCCGCGACTCCGTGGAGCGTGGCTTCGCATCCTGGAGTTCGTCGCACACCCATGGATTCCCGGGATTTACGGACGATCGGCTCAATGACTTCGCAGCGCAGTTGCTCACCACGCTTGGCGCGCTTGCGACCGGCGAGCGAATGGCAGGGTTCGACTCTGTTCGACTCTTCATCGTTCCCGTCGTAGCCGGAGGGGTGCCCTGGATCTCGCTGGCGAAGATCTTCTTCGTGTCCGACGCTCCGACTCGGCAGGGTACTTGGGACGACTCCGCCTACCAGCTATACAGAGACGTGTACCCGCGTCTCTTCGAACAACTTCGCTTAGGAGCCCAACTCGACTACGGGGAGTCGTTACTGGCGTCCTTCGAGGATCACCAAGGCCCGGGCGCGCGATCTTGGAGGGGCTTGGACCAAGCTTGGCAAGAGGCGGCTCGCGTATACCCGCTGAGTCAGGCGAAACTAGAGTCGGCAAGCGAACGCGAGACTGCGGACGGGTACTTCTACCTCTCGTCGACCCGCGCCGGGCGGTTACGGATGTCTCTTGACGGGATCCGGAACGAACACCTCTCGAACAGCCGGTTGATTGCTAGCGACTCCACCGAGTCGTTCGGTCCCATTGACCCGCCCACGTGGCGACGTGTGTTCTTCGACAGGCTCAGCGCGCTGCAGGAAACGCTTGACTGGCGGAGGGCCCATGAAACCTACTCACTTACTCACCCCCTCAAACACCGCACTGGCCACAGCGTTAGAAAGATCCGGCAACTGGCCGACATCATCGAAGGCGACACGGAAGGTCGATATCCGGAAAGCCTCCGGGACCTAGCCAGAGAGTCACTCTGGCACGCGAAGGATGTGAGAGATCTCGCCGAGATGACCTACGACATCTACTTCGCGCTACGCAATGGCGTTGCGGGCTACCTATCGGCGACATCGACCGGACGTGCCCTGCGCTTCGCTGAAACGGGCACGCTGGACCTCATTCCTCTAATCCAGGAGAGTGCACGGCAGGCCAACGAGTCGCCCGAGGCAGCGGGGGAAGCGATCCAGATTACCCCCGCAGGCATCTCGGCCGAGATTGAGGCATTCCACTGCGACGGCAAGCGCCGAACGCGGCCGCCGGAGAAAGTCTACCGAGAACTTCTCTTCGAGTTGCTAAGCAACGCCCTCGAGCATGGCGTGCCCGACGAGGAGGCGATCGTCGAAGTCAAAGTGGACTTCACCAGCTTGGATGGAGTCCCCGCGCTTACGTTCTCCAACCAGCACGACGAATTCGATCTCACTCGAATACTCGGCAACGTCGAGGAAGGTATCTGGTTGGAAGCGCAGACGATTCCGCGGCTCGGCACCGGACTTTCCGTTGTGTCGATGTTGTCCTCGGCGACCGGCGCCGGGGAACTCCGCCTTCAGGTCAACGCAACGGAATTTCGCGTGGCGTGCCTGTTGAGCGGTCTCAACACGGAGCGAGACGATGAGTAATCTGCGCGTGCTGCTGATAGACGACAACCCCAGCGGACTGATCGCCAAGGATGGGCAGCCGGAGCTCCGGCCCGAACTGAGAGACCTGATAGATGTCCACTGGGTGCAGAATCCCGTCCATGGTCGATGGTTGCTCGATGCGTACTCAACGCTAGCCACGCACGCCTCGGGATCGCTTCTTTCTCTTGGACTACCGCCCCACATACTCGTGTTCGACTACTCACTCGGCGAACAGTTCTCGAAGAAGCGGGTGCAGCGACAGATCGACAGCGCCTCGGAAAACGTGATGAGCGTTTTCCGGAACGTTCAAGGTTGCCTCGACAGCACGGGTCTCGACTTCCCGAAATTCGTCCAGAGCGTGAAGCAAGCCAGGAAGAAGCTCGCCCTAGAAGGGTACTCGCGCGACCTGTTCACGTACGGCGCGACGCACGGCGATCATATCGGTATGCTGCTGGGCACGTCCTTCGCTCGCGCGTTCTCGGGATACCCGTGCGGCGTGGTACCTACCACTGCGATCGTGACGACCGAAGGGACCGAGATCGGGTTCTACGAATGGCTCAACGAACGCTATTATCATCATCGATTCGCCGCGAAATCGCGTTTCCCAACCTGGGAGAAGTTCCTGGCCGTCGGACTGGACAGCCTGCGACACCGACTTTTAGAGCTCTCCGCCGCTGGCCAACTAGCCGTGACGGTTCGGGACCTACACGCCCTTCGAGTCGATCCGGCGGACGCGTGGAACAGGGACTTGGCGCTGCGGTTCCGCTCACCACTCGGCGTCGAGGAGCTTCGCGTCCGCGCCTTGTTCCTCGACCTCAAGGACGACGAAACGGCTGTAGAAGCGGCGGCGATTAGTGCGAGTGCTTCGTCGGGCTTCGAGACAGTCGCGGCCGAATGGGCCTCGGAGATTCTCAAGCTCACCTTGCTCGCTGGAGAAAGCGAATTCTTCGAGGCGCGCGAACTCGCTGACTCCTACTTCGAGACTCAGGAAAGCCGCAGGTCGCTGGATCGCTACGAGTTGTCTCGCCTGGCCGCAACGGCAAAGAACGGCGCGCTTGCTCCGGCGGAATCGGAACGGCTCGCCGAACTGTGTCAGGAGATCGAGATCGACCCGGAAGCTGCCCGTGCACACCCGGCAGGGGTGCAGATCGAAACTCCAGGGTGGGTGGTTCCGAAGCTGAAAGCACAGGCGAGCAGTGACCTCGTTGCTCGGCTTGCCGTCCTGCTTCTCATGTTGAAGCTAGAGGCGTCCTACCGTGTTCCAGTCGGCGATCCGTTTGATCCCGAGCGGGAAGAGATGCGCGATCGTGTTACTCAGGACGACGTGTTCATGGCGCTTGATCCGATGCCGGAGGACCTGCTCACGTTCAAGGACAAACAACAGGGTCACGGAACGTTGCGTAACTCCCTCAAGCGACTTGGCATGGGCGGACCGAACGGTTGGGGGCACCTGTCGCTAAGTATCAACGATGTGCTGGTCAACAAGCGTGCGTTCGACTGCGGCGAGTGCCAACGCGCATATCAAACCAGCGAGACACCGTGTCAAGAAAGAGCATCCCATGCAGGCGCTCACGGACTGCGGCCGGAAGAACTGCGGCCACTACGGGCCTACGCTGTCGAACTTGGGCTCGACCCGCTGCCGGCCTGGCTCTCTCCCAAGTGAACACAACGCAGTCGCCGATGGTGGGTTAGAAGTACCCACAAAGGCGCGCGAGTTCCTGGACCCCTACGCGGGCCTTGTCGCCTTCCGCTAGATTAGCCACAACTTCCCCGAGTTGAAGGACCAGAATCCTATCGGAGTACTCGATCGCATGGGACAGATTGTGGGTCACCATCGCCAAGGTGATGCCCTGCGCACGCGCCGCCGAAGCTGTGGCAGACATGCATCTCTGTTCGTTTGCCCGGTCCAGCGATGCTGTGTGTTCGTCCAAAAGGAGAAGCTTAGGCGCGGCGACGAAGGCCATCTCGATCGCGAGCATCTGACGCTGGCCACCACTAAGGTCCTGAGCGCGACTCTCCCCTTTCTGATCAAGTCCGACGCCGCTCAGACGGCTCGTCGTTTCATCCCGATACGTGTCCGTAATTGCCCGCCGGAGAACCGAAGGGCGGCTCTGCATCACCGCCATTCGCATGTTCTCGAAGACCGTCAACCGAGGAAACGTCCCGCGATTCGGATCCTGGAAAACACGCGCGACTGTCGTTGGGGTTGCCCGCGCAGCCGGCCAGTTTCGCCCTTCGGCTTCATCGACCAACGTCACGCTGCCGCTGTCCAAGTGGAGTTCGCCGCCGATGGCTCGTAGCAGCGTGCTCTTGCCGGAACCGTTGTGCCCCACGATCGCCAGGAACTCCCCTGGCCGTACGGTCACGGAAACTCCGGCGAGCGCAGTGACACTTGTTCCCGCGCCGGCCTCAAAAGACTTGGATGCGTCTCGAACCTCGATGCCGTACATAGTGGCCTACGGGGAGATCACCTTCGACGCCCTGTTTTGGATGGCCGCGGAAAACTCGAACCCCATCTGCGAGGCCGTCACCATGTTGAGGACAAGCGAGTCGCCGACAAAGTACACAGGCTCAACGGTCCCTGCATCCGCTCCCGTCCTTAACAATTCGGCAACGATCTCCCCAACTCGACGACCGAGGAGACGGTAGTCCACCGATACCGCGGCCAGCGCGCCATTTTCCACACTTCCAATGTCGCTTGCGATAACGGGGATGCCGAACTCGGCAGCAACTTCAGTCATAGCAGGCATAGCGGAAGCTACGGTGTTGTCGGACCCAACGTAGAAGACGTCGATCAACGGCGCCAAGGCGCGAGCGGCGTCGGGCACCTCATTCGCATTGGCGACCACAACCGTCTGCAATTCCAATGGCAGATCGGCGATGAGCGTTTCGACCCGATCTACTCCGAACTGAGAATTCGCTTCCCCCCGGTTGTAGACCATCCCGATGCGACTAGCGTCCGGAAACAGCTCGCGTATGAGCGCTATGTTCGACTCGAAGTCAACGACGTCGGACACCCCAGTGACATTGCGAGGGGTCGCATCCATGCCGATGTCCGACGGGTTGGTCACGGTGCTGTAGACGACGTTCTGATCCTCCGCGACCAGGCCAATAACGGTGGCGGCTACGGGCGTTGAAACCGGGATTATTACGGCAGGATTCAACGCCAGCAGTTCTTCCCCGAACCCGTTGAGCGCGTTCATGTCGCCGCCAGCGTTCACCTCCTGGAGTATGACCTCATCTCCGGAGAAACCCTCTGCAACCAGTTGCTCTTTGATTCCCGCAATGGACTCGTCGAGGATCGGGTGGGAAACGAGGTTGAAGATGGCAACTGTGGGCGCTTCCGAAGCGCGGCATGCAGCCCCGCTCAAGAGCACTAGCGCAGCCATCAACACGCTGAGGATTCGTCGTCTCATTTGGTCAGTCTCCATTGTTGTTCCGTACGCGCCTAGCCTCAGAACAGCAATTCTTCTTCTTCGCCAGTTGCGCCGAAACTGTTCAAGAAGATGGCGGCTACTACGACAACCGCCGAGAGGAACTTCAAGTCCGTTGGCTGGATGCTGATCGGCAGCCATCCGCGCAAACTCGCTCGGAGAACAAGCAGGTACAGCAGGAAATACGCGGCACCGCCCACCAGGGGAGTGAGAATCGTGTACACCAGCCGGTCAGAACGGATCCGGAGAAACTGCCGACACAACTCCTCGCCAATCACTAAGGAGGCGATCAGCGTGATGATGACGCCAAATCCTGCGTTCACGTCGGCGAATCCCTGCCTCGCGGTCAGCACCGCTCCCGAAAGTGCGACTAGGCCGTTGGCCAGCACGAGTCCAACGATCTGGATCCACGTCGGCGAGACCCCCAGCCGCCCGACCAACTCCAAGTTCCCACCCGCTGCCCTCAGTGTGAGGCCAACCTCCGTCCGCAGAAGAAACATGACGGCCACGGTTACGACCGCAACGACGATGAGCAACACCCCAAGTTGAGCTGGGTGAAAACCCGATGCCGCGTCGATCTCGCGCGCTCCGCTAAACAGCGTGGTATCTCCCCTGATGCTCAGATTGGCACGCCCGCGGAGCATGCGGAAGGCGATCGAGTACGCCATCATCGTCGTGAGGACTCCAGTCAGCAGGCGAGCAACCTTCAGTCGTGTATGAAGAGTCGCCGTAAGCAGGCCAGCCGCCGCCCCCGCCACCAACGCGGCTACCAACGCGCCCACCCACGACCCCGAGCTTTCGAGAGCCGCGGCAAACCCCACTGAGCCGAGCAGAAAACTCCCGTCCGCGGTCAAGTCCGGATATCGGAGCACGCGGAAAGCGACGGCCACCCCGAGCACGCCGATGGCGTAGGTGAGGCCTTGGAGCAGGGCATTGTCGAAGAGCCCTAGGGCATCCACGTATCAGCTCCCGCGGTCAACCCGGGTGCCTGACGGCTCGCCCCGGACCGAGTCAGGTACGTGCCGTACTTGAAGACTTCGATTCCTGGGATGCGATCAATCTCCGTGAGTTGCGTTGCTATCTCGGCAACTCGGCCGGCGCGGACTACGAAGCGCCCGCGCTCAAGACTGTCGCGATCCAAAATGCCTATTGGGATCCCTCCGACTCCGTGGGCAAAATGCTCACCAAGCCATCTCAGGATCGGCTCCTCCTGGGACTCCCACAAGGTGAACTCCTCGAAGACCAGGTTCCTATCGATCTCAAGACCACCCGCGCTAGCGTCATCGAAAGCACCGAAGGTCCCCTCGAAAACTCCGTCAAGAAAGTGCTTCGTGCCTGGATAGATCACATGGAGTTGAGGGAAAAGAACAATCTCGCGTCCGGCATCGCTAGCCGCAGCGCCTAGGCGGCCGAGAACCTCCATTGTCTGGTCTCGGTCCTCCTTGCGCTGGCGCGGGAGACCAAGCTGGAGATTCAAGTAGGTCGAGATCGATGACTCGAGTAGGTTCGGAACGACGACATGCTCGAGTACGCGGAGATAGACCGCTGGGTTGTTTGTCTTGCCCAAGTATCGAAGGTCGGCGCCTGCCAGCGCTTCCGCCCCCAAGTAGACCGCCTCGCAGCCGCTGTCCGCCATCAGCCGAACAGTCGCCGGGTCCCGCATCGATTCGACACGCGTCTGACAATCCCACGTAAACGGTGTCTCTCGCCGTGCCGCGCTAATTGCGGCGCAGATCTGGCGAGTTCGCTTCGGAGAGTGAGCGAAGAAATTGTCCTCAATCGCGATGCGCCGGAAGCCGAGTACACCCGATAGAAAACACAAGTCTGCGGCTATGGCTTTCGGACTCTTGGCGCGAATCGTCTGGTTTGCAACAGAGCAAAACGAACATGCGAGCGGGCAGCCACGAGCAGACACGTAGGTCGTGTGGTCGAACTTCCCCGGTACAGACGGAGCGGACCGCCCGCGATCCAGCGGGGCAATCCTGTCGAGATCGTGCTGTTCGAGTCGAGGGGCAGCCGGGTTCCGAAGAATCGCGCCGTCCGAACCCCTGAAAGTGATTCCAGCCACTGCGCCGTAGTCAGGGAAGTCGCGGAGCAACTGGACGAGAGCCAACTCGGCCTCACCTCGGAAGACGATGTCAATGTCGGGGTGTGCACGGAGGACCAAATTGTCTTGGGCAGCACCATGGTGCCCGCCGAGCATAGTGACGGCGTCCGGGGCGACCCGTTTCACCACGCGGACAACGTGAAGTGCACTTTGGTAGGACGCCGTGGTCGCGGTGACGCCGGCCAGGATCGGACGATTCCCGGCATGAGCGACGGCGTTCTTGACGCAGGGCCCAACATCACCAGGCGAGGTAGAACTCAGGTCGAGGAGCTCCACAGGGACACCGGGCACCTCGAGACGCACCCAGTTCGCCAACGCGATCAGACCACTAGGAAACCCGTCAAGTAGCCCCTTCTGGGGCGGCGCAATAAGTACCAGAAGAGGGCCATCGTCCAAAGTTGATCCATCCATTAGTTCTGGGGCCCCCATGCGGACATCGTAGACGATCAGCGCTGCCCGCACGGTGACAAACAGTGACGGGGCCGAACTGGCACACCAAAAGTCAGTTCTAATCATAAACGATTGCTGTAGACCGCTGATAGATATTCGAAACTGCATCGGGTCGCCGAGCACTCGCAGTGGCCTAGCCGACGCGACCGCCGTTTGCTGACGCATCAAAGCAGGTGCTCGAACGAACGGATCCGACTGGGCTGTTGCCCGCTGCCGCGAGCGAGCCTCGCGCGAAGTCGCGGACATAAGGTTCGCCTCGCCCCCCCCCCCCCCCCCCCCCCCCCCCCCCCCCCCCCCCCCCCCCCCCCCCCCCCCCCCCCCCCCCCCCCCCCCCCGCCCCCC
>WLXD01000004.1 GCA_012103255.1 Acidobacteriota bacterium
GAACTCCATCAGGGCGGCGCCACCATCTGCATGGTTACGCACGATCCTCGCTGGGCCGAGCACGCCGAGCGCACGATCCACTTGTTCGACGGCATGGTCGTCGACGAGAAGGTCGCGGTCGTCTAGACCGATCTGAACGTCACTCGAAAGGGCGCGGGTTTTATGAACCCGCGCCTTTTCAGTGCCGGTACACTACGAACGCCCATCTTGATCCCGCCGCCCCCTGAGCATCATGACCCCGACTGACGACGGCCACCCTCACGTTCTGGTGGCGGATGACCAGCGCGACGTCCTCGAAGCGCTACGCCTGTTGCTGAAGGGCGAAGGCTTTCATGTGGAAACGGCCACATCTCCGGCCGGAATCCTGACCGCGCTCGACAAGCACGACTTCGACCTCGTGCTCATGGATCTCAACTACACGCGCGACACGACCTCCGGTCGTGAAGGGCTCGATCTTCTCCCGCGCTTGCGAGAGATCGACAGCACGCTCCCAGTGATCGTCATGACCGCATGGAGCACGATCGACGGCGCCGTCGAGGCGATGCGCGAAGGCGCGCGTGACTACGTCGAAAAGCCCTGGGACAACACCCGTCTCGTTGCGACCCTTCGCACCCAGTTCGAGTTGGGCCAGGCTCTGCGCCGGAGTCAGCGCCTCGAACTCGTGAACCGGATGCTCAGTGAGGACGGCCTCCCCGACCTGATCGCGGAATCGCGCATCATGCAGCCCGTTCTCGAACTGATGAAACGCGTCGCACCCTCAGACGCCAACGTTCTCATCACTGGAGAGCACGGCACCGGCAAGGAAGTTGCCGCCCGGTGGATGCACGCGGCTTCGGAGCGCAGTAAGTCGACCTTGGTGACCGTCGATGTAGGGGCGATCTCCGATGGTGTATTCGAGAGTGAACTCTTTGGCCACGTGAAGGGGTCCTTCACCGACGCTCGCGCCGACCGCGTGGGCTACTTCGAGCTCGCCGACCGCGGCACGCTCTTCCTGGATGAGATTGCGAACATCCCGCCGAACCATCAGGCGAAGTTCCTTAGAGTTCTCGAGACCGGCGAAATGCAACGCGTGGGTTCGTCGCGAACACAGCATGTCGACGTCCGCGTGCTGTCGGCGACGAACGTCGATCTGCAGGAAGCGGTCTCGAAAAGCGAGTTCCGCGAGGATCTTCTGTACCGCCTCAACACCGTCGAGATCCGACTGCCACCGCTACGCGATCGCCGCGACGACATCCCGCTACTGGGCGCTCATTTCCTGAAGATCCACGCCGAGAAGTACCGGCGTGATCTCGACGGATTCGACCGCTCTGCGATCCAGGCGATGATGAGCCATCCGTGGCCGGGCAACGTCCGCGAACTGCAGCACGTGATCGAGCGCGCGGTGCTGATGACCCCGGGCGAGAAGATCCGCGAGGAGGACCTCGGACTTCAGCCACGTCGCGAAAGCAGTTCACGGCTCGAGGACATGTCGCTCGAAGATGCGGAACGCACCCTGATACAGTCGGCCTTGGCACGCCATGATGGCAACGTCAGCCGCGCCGCGGAAAGCCTTGGGCTGAGCCGCAGCGCGCTCTACCGTCGACTGAATCGCTACGGCATATGACACACGAACGGTCGCGCCCCCTGGGGTTCGATCGCAGAGTTCTGCTACTGGCTCTCGCAGCCGGTTTTCCCGCCACAGCCGTGGCGATGTGGCTCCTGTGGACCGGCACGCTCACGCCGCGCCTCCAATGGACCTTGAGCGTCGCTGTGGTGGGAACCTGGGTTGGCTTCTCCCTGCTGCTGCGCCAGTACGTCGTGCGCCCTCTGCAGACGCTGTCGAACCTTCTGTCTGCCCTGCGCGAGGGCGACTTCTCCATTCGAGGCCGTGAGACTCACATCGATGAGGCACTGGGCCTCGCGATGATCGAGATCAACCAGATCGGCGAACTGCTCCAGCAGCAGCGACGCGGCGCGGTGGAGGCCACCGCGCTTCTCGAAAAGGTGATGGAAGAGATCGACGTCGCGGTGTTCGCGTTCGATGTGAACCGCCGCGTACAGCTCGTGAATCGCGGCGGGGTGCGGCTGCTGAACCGTGACGTCGAAGAGATCGTGGAGCAGTCCGCCGAAGAACTCGGACTCGGCCAGTGTCTGGAGGGACTGCCGTCGCAGGTACTCGACCTTGGGTTGCCCAACGCGCCCGGAAGCTGGGAGATGCGACGCGGAACCTTCCGTCAGGACGGCAAGCCCCATCAGCTGATCGTTCTGTCGGACCTGACCCGGACTCTTCGCCGCCAGGAACGCGAAGCGTGGCAGCGACTCATCAAGGTGCTGCGGCACGAGATCAACAACTCGCTTGCGCCGATCAACTCACTCGCCGACAGCCTGCGCCGCCTGGTAGGCAGAGACCCGTTGCCCGGTGACTGGCAAGACGATCTCAACTCGGGCCTGAAGGTGATCTCCGAAAGATCCGGCGGATTGAGCCGATTCATGTCGGCATACGCCCGGCTCACGCAGCTGCCGCCGCCCGAGGTGGTCGCCGTGCAGGTTGGCGACTGGGTGCGCCGCGTCGTGGCGCTCGAGCACCGCACCGACGTTGCCATCGAGGACGGTCCACCGATTACTCTGATGGCCGACGGCGATCAACTCGACCAGCTCTTGATCAACCTGGTGTCCAACGCCGTCGAAGCCGCTGCCGAAACCGGCGGCGACGTTACGGTGCGCTGGGCGGCGCTTCCGTTTGGTGGCCAGGAGTTCATGCTCGAAGTGCTCGATGGTGGCCAGGGGCTCGCCGAAACGCAGAACCTGTTCGTGCCGTTTTTCACGACAAAGCCCGACGGCAACGGCATCGGGCTAGTGCTCAGTCGACAGATCGCCGAGAACCACGGCGGGACACTAACGTTGGAGAATCGGGTGGGTGCACACGGCTGCTGCGCCCGTCTCCGTCTTCCGCTGAGCGCCTAGGCGCGCGGCAACTCGAGGTCGCGCATCGCCCTGCCCTTGGGCACCGAAGAGGCGAGGCCGCCCCGACGCCAGAGGCCGCAGCCGATCGGCACCCCGAGGTACCGAGCGATCACATAGCCGCGGTGTGGCAGCACTGCGCGTGCATCGTTTTCGAACTCGATTGCCTCCCGACCGAGAAACCGGCTCGCCTCGTCGGCTTCGAGATCCACCACGTTCCTCGCCACATCCCGGCCAAAATGAATGACCGCGACGGACGTGGGCTTCCAGACGTCACGCCCAGTGCGCAGCAACGGGATCCCGATACCGTCCACGGGAGATACCGCGCCTGGCTGGATATCGGCCGCGGCTACCCAGATCGTGTACTTGCCGCGTTGCCAGAACGAGTAGTCATCAAACAGTTCCGTCGGAGTTCCGTACTGCTCTGCCCACCACGACGACCAGGGCTCAGGTTCGATCTGGAGATAATCCGACCGGTTGCCGAAGTTACTCGCGTCGCTCATGAATCGCTCGTCTTCCGGATACGCGCAACGGTGAAACCGCCGGTGTCGTTGAGGTGAGGCCAGTAGCGAGCCAGATTCGTGCAGTCGTCACGGAGCGACTTGCCCGCCCAATGATCGACGCCCGGGGCGTGGCGCAGACCTGGGATCTCGAACGGCTCGATGGCGGCATCGTCACCCAGGGCGTGGTCCAGTACGACTTCGTTCTCTTCGGGCGCGAACGTGCACGTGGAATACACCATGACTCCGCCTGGCCGCAGGAGTTTCCAGGCGCGTCCGAGGAGCGTCGCCTGCAGGCCGCCCCGGCCCGCAACGCCGGCAGTGGCTCGCCCCCGGGCATCGGGGTGCGAGTCGCGCACGTTCCCTTCACATGAGCACGGCACGTCGAGGAGAATCCTATCGAAGGGGCCTGCCTCTAGCGGGAAACGAACGCCGTTAATGGGCGTGATCACCACGTTGAGAATCCCGAGTCGCTCGCAGTTGGCGCGCAGCGGCCTGAGACGTTGCGGGCGCAGATCGTTGGCTATCACCGTACCCGTGTTGCGCATGGAGATCGCAATACCGGCAGTCTTTCCGCCGGGAGCCGCGCAGAGGTCGAGTACCCGTTCTCCGGGACGCGCCGCCAGAACCTCCGGAGGAGCCAGAGACACCTCCTCCTGTACGTGCATCAGGCCCAGATAGTGCTCGAAGGTCCGGCCCGGTTTCGCGAGGCCGTCAACGCGCCAGGCCCCTGGGCGCCAATCGAGCGCCGTCGTGGAGTAGCCGCGGCAGCTCAGTAGGTCAGCGACTGTGGCAGCCTCGCCCAGCCCACACTCCGCGCCCACACGCGTTACCAAATCTCGGCGCAGAGGGTTCTCCCAGACGACCGTGGGGAGCGGCCGCTGGCAGGCCTCGAGAAACGCCGGCCAGTCGGCTACCAGTTCGCGGTAGCGGTCGAGGCCTGCGGCGGGTTCCGTCATGTGCGCAGCATACTGCGTGACACTCACCCTCGACGGACACGTGCAATCGGATACCGTCACGGGTTAGCCTGAGCGTACCCCCCGAGTTCAACGTCCCTCTCGAGGCGGTCTCCAACGCCCGCGTACGTCGCCCTGGCCTGAAAGTGACACGACCTCATCGTACGTATCTGGCGCTCCTCGCAGGTGCCGCGCTGCTGATATCGCCTGCGGCCCACGGTCTGCCTGCCGCCGAACTCGGCTCGGAGCAGAGACTCCTCGTTCGCGAAGCCCTCCAGATCGTCGGCATCGTGGGTGACCAGATCTGGCCCGGATGGGGCACCACGCCCAAGACGACCCTGGTGGTGGGTCAGGAGCACGAGTTCCTGGTGGCGCTCGGCCGACGGGTCGACGTACCCGAGGACTTCCAGGACACGGGCGAACGCATCGCCGGATTCCGAGTCTTCTCTCGCGAGAGGACGCTGCCCATCACACTTCGCGCAGCGTTCGAAGTCGACGGCGTGCCCATGGCCGTTGTCGGTGCCTGGGACCCCACCGAGGAATCACCCAACGAGTGGGCTATTTCGCTCGTACAGCAGTGGTTCCATCTGCTGCAGTTGCAACGTGGGGTGGGACTTCGCGTTGACGCGTTAGGCGGGGAGGTAGCCACGCGCACCACCTGGCCTGCAGACTACGCCTTCCCGTTCGACGACGAAGATGTAGGCAACGCCATGGTCCTGCTTGGCGGGGCGCTCTACGACTTCGACGCCATCGCGGCTGATCTCCCTCGGGATTCTCAGCGTTCCTTCCAGGCCGAAACAACCCGTGCGGCGCTTCAGAATCTACGTACCGTACTCGAACTGAAGTACGGGCCCGACGCATACGCGTTCTTCCGCCTCCGCACCTGGCGCGACGGGGTCGCGCGCTACAGCGGAGTGCTGGTGTCGCGCCTGCTTGCCATCGCTGAAAACCGCCGCCAATACGAGTCGATGGACGGTTTCGATCGTCTGGAGGAGCACAAGACGTACCAGGACGTCTGGCGCGATGGCTATGCCAATCAGATCTGGCTGATCCGCACCGCGCAGTTCGATAGCGAGCGCCACCTGACGTCCTTCAACGCGCTCGGCCACGGAATGGCCGTGATGCTGGATGTCGTCCTTCCTGACTGGAAGAAGCGCTACTTCGAAAGCGACATCTGGCTCGACGACCTGATCGCCGATGGTCTCGACTCGCTCTCTGAGACGCCCAGGGCCTCGGCGCGTCGCTGAATCCGGCTAGATCACGCGTCGGCCGGAACGGCTTTCCGCGCCCAGGAACTTCTGGATACTCTCCGGCGACATTCCCGCCTCGCGCAGATGCCAGGCTCGAGAGAGGCGCGGCGTCACGAGGTTCACGTCGCGACTGATACTAGCCGCCTTCTTCGTCGCGCCGAGGATCTGACGAACCTCCGATAGCTGGATCCGTTGGCCACGATTCCCCAGAAAGAAGGCCTGCGTGTTCTGCGCGCCCGCCCCGGCCTGGACGAGCAGCAGACGTCGCGAGTCTGCCTTGTAGGCGTCGAGAAGCTCCGCCAGTTCGGGTACGAGGTTGACCCGATGCCGAACCCTTCCCTCGCCCCGCAGCAGAATCTGTTTGCGTCGTCGCTCGACGTCGCCCAGGTTCAGATTTGTGGCCTCGAGCCCGTTTGCGCCCGCGTAGTAGAGCGTGGCCAGCACGGCCGCGTCGCGGAGTCCCTGAATGTCCGAGCGGTCAGGAGCTGCGAGCAGACTCTGCACCTCATCTGCCGTGAGGACTTCAACGGGGGTTTGCATGGCGCCACGCGTTGTACCGATTCATGGGGGACGGATTCGTCCAAAAAAACCGATCTTAGCATGGGGTTTGGCGAGGTAAGCTGACCAGGAACATGTGACAAACGGACCTTGCTGATGACCGAAAGTCTGTTCGACGAACCTTCGATAAGCCGCCAGTGGGTGCTGCGTCGCCTACAGCAGGCGCTAACGCTGGACCTCGCTGCTGGGGCTCTCCTCGACGGATTGGCTCGAACCTGTGCGCGGAGCGCGAGGACCTCAATGGACGATCTGGCCGAGGCTGCCCATCAACGCGCTGCCACCGTGCGCGAGATCATCCTCGATGAGGGCGGGACTCCGTACTCGTCCGTAGGACTCGCGAGGGCGTGCAGCCGAGCCGGGGGATTCGTGCTCGGCCCGATCAGTCTGATCTGGCGACCCGGGCTCCGCCTGCTTGCCGAGCACACGCTCCAGGAGTACGACGCGCTGGCGGCGCAGCTGCGTTCAGCGCCGGGGATTTCGCCGGATCTACGCGACAGGGCCCAACCACTGTTCGAGTCCGCTCAGCAAGGCCATCGGCTGGCAGATCAACGCTGAGAGCTGGCTCGATTGGCGTGTATCATGAGCCGTTCCGCACCTTTGTAGCGAAATGAACTACGTCCATCGACCGGCCCGGCCTGGCGAGATGAAGACCAAAGAAGCATCGCCCGTTGCCCCGACTCTGCAGGAAACCAGTGCGCCGGCAACTGAGCCGAGCGAACTGCGCCTCGAGAAACGGCGCAACGCGGTGGTTCTGCTGTCCGGAGGACTCGACTCGGCAACCACACTGGCGGTTGCTCTTGCCGAAGGCTACGAGTGCTACGCGCTCACGGTGGCTTACGGCCAACGGCATGATGTCGAGATAGACCGTGCTCGCTCCGTCGCTCTGTTTTTCGGAGTGCCCCACCAGACCATCGAAGTGGACCTGGCGATGTTCGGTGGCTCGGCTCTGACTTCGGAGGACGAGGAGGTGCCGCACCACGCCGAGCATGAGATCGGCGACAGCGTGCCCACCACCTACGTGCCCGCTCGCAACACGGTGTTACTTTCGCTCGCGCTTGCATGTGCCGAGCCGCTGGATGCGCGGCACCTGTTTCTCGGAGCAAACGTCCTCGACTACTCGGGATATCCGGACTGTCGACCGGAGTTCCTAGCAGCGTTCGAGAAGGTCGCGAACCTGGGCACCAAGGCCGGGTCCGACGGAGGTCACCCGATCCGGGTGCACGCTCCCCTGCTCCGGTCCACCAAGTCGGACATCATCCGACGCGGCGCCGAACTCGGAGTGCCGTTCCAGCTAACCCACAGCTGCTACGACCCGACCCAGAACGGTCTGGCGTGTGGGCTGTGCGATGCCTGCATCCTGCGCCGCAAGGGTTTCCAGGAAGCGGGCGTAGACGACCCGACGTCCTATGCAGGCTGAAGTCTCAGCGCTCTCAACCTCGGATACTTCCGAGGGACGGACCATCGCGATCAACGAGATCTTCGTCTCGATTCAAGGTGAATCGACGCACGCGGGGCGACCGTGCGTATTTCTGCGCACCATGGGCTGCCCTCTGCGCTGCACGTGGTGCGACACCGAGTACGCGTTCTACGAAGGCTCGCCATGGACGATCGATGCACTCGTGGAAGAGGCGACACGCCATGGTGTGCCGTTGGTCCAGATCACCGGAGGTGAGCCGCTGGCCCAAGCGGCAGTACCAGAGCTCGCCCAGCGCCTGCTCGACGCCGGCATGACAGTACTCGTGGAGACATCCGGTTCCTTCGACATTTCGGTGCTACCTGACGGGGTACGTCGGATCATGGATCTCAAGTGCCCGGGATCGGGTGAAGTCGGACGCAACGACTACGACAACCTGGACCGTCTTCGCGACGGCGATGAAGTGAAGTTCGTCGTTGCCGGGCGTGAAGATTACGAGTGGGCGCGAGATCGCCTTCGGAAATACCGGCTCGAGGGCCGCTTTCCTCTGCTGTTTTCGCCCGTCTGGGACGACATGCCGGCAGCCGATCTGGCCGCCTGGATCCTGGAGGACCAACTTGATGTGCGCTTGCAACTGCAGCTGCACAAGATTCTGTGGCCGAACGTGGAGCGAGGCGTATGATCCGGCGTTCGCGCAGTCCCGAGCACTACGTCGAACTCACCTGCAACTTCGGCATCGAGGCGTCACATCAACTGCCTCGTGCGCCGCGCCGCAGTGTGTGTCGCCGTCTCCATGGGCACTCCTGGAAGATCGACCTGAAGGTCGGCGGAACAATCGATCCGAAGCGCGGCTGGCTGATCGACTACCACGACATCGAGGCGGCCTGGGAGCCTCTGCATGACGCCCTGGATCATCGCCATCTCAATGATGTCCGCGGGCTCGACAATCCCACCAGTGAGAACCTGGCGGTCTGGATCTTCGAACATCTGATCGATGATCTCGCCGAACTCGTGAGTGTCACGGTGCACGAAACCTGCACCGCTCGCTGCGAGTACTTTGGACCGGTACAGCACGGAGACGACGATGAGTGATGTGAGCGGTGCTCCGGACACCGAGCCCACGGTAGCCGGCGGCTATACGGATGATCATGCCGCGGCTGGCCTCGACGCCGAGCTACCTGCACTCGACGTATTCCCCAATCAGTTCCCGTCCTACGTGATCCAGGTCGACCATCCGGAGTTCACATCGATCTGCCCGAAGACCGACCTCCCGGACTTCGGAACGATCACAATCGAGTACGAACCCGCCGAGTCCTGTCTGGAACTCAAAGCGCTGAAGCTCTATCTGAACGGCTACCGGAATCTCGGCATCTTCCAGGAAAACGTCGTGAACCGCGTGCTCCGCGATGTTGTTGAGGCGGCCGAGCCTATGTGGTGCGAGGTGCGCGGCGAGTTCGCCGCGCGCGGCGGTATGACGACGACTGTCACGGCAGGCTGGCGGCGGTCCGAGCTCGATATCGACGATCTGGACGAAAGCTAGGTTCAGCCGCCGAGTAGGAGTTCCAGAGTCGGCAGAGAGTGCAGCACTACCCGACCCACGATGCCCAGCGAGTCAGCACTGAGCTTGTCGAGGGTGTCGGACGGCTGGTGCCAGTGGCGGTTGCCGGCCCCGTAGGTGAAGTCGATCAGATCGACTGCGTCCACGCCACGCTGCAGGAACGGGAGGTGGTCGTCCTGGATGGCGTGAACCGTCTCCGGGAAATGGGCCTCATATCCGAGTTCCCGCGCCGCATCCCAGATCACGTCGTTGATCCAGTTGGTGGAGTTCAATTCGCGCGGAATCTGCAGACTCGCGTCGCCCACCATATCGAGCAGGATCAGGGCGCCGATCGAATCGAGGTCCCCCTCTCGCTGCCAGCGCGCTGCCAGATGCCGCGAGCCATAGATGCTGTCGTCGTCGGTCCACGCGACCACCGCCTCCTCGCCGTCGAAGAACACCAAATCCACCGGCAATCCGGGCCTATGCTCGGCGAGCACCCTCCCGAGTTCGAGCAACACCGCCGTGCTCGACGCGCCGTCATTGGCGCCCACGAAGTCCACGCCGTCAAAGAGCTTGGTATCGAAGTGACTGGCGAGCACGAGTCGCGTATCCGTCGGCGCTCCCGCCCGCGGCGCAACGCGCGCGATGATATTCGCCATCGCCACTTCACCGATTGGCGTGCTGCCAACGAACTCGTCGCGCACTGGATCGAGGCCCGCTTCGCGTAGTTGCGTCTCGATGTAGGCACGGTTGGCCTCCAGGGCGTCCGAGCCGAGGGGCCGGGGCCCGAGTCCCACCATCGTTGTCACGTCGGAGAATGCACGCGCCTGATCGAAGGCAGCTACGGCGTCGGACTGTGCCGACGCGCTCGCGGAAGCAGCGACGAGGAAGAAGGCAGCAACGAGACCGTTTCGTGACAAACTTGTTTGGTGCATGGCCCTGATCCTAACCCGCTGCACAACCGGTCTCACACGATGCGCGTCGTTCCCGATTTCAGTCCGCCCTTCTGGCTAGCCGGCGGCATGGCTCAGACAATCTGGTCGAACTACGCGCCGCGTTCGCGGTCGTGTTCCGAATTGCGCGCACGAGCGACGACGCTAACCTTGGACACCGCCGACGAGATCTATCTACGGGTGCACTGGAACCCGCAGGACTCGCTCGCGACGCCTACCGTGGTCATTTTCCATGGCCTGACGGGACGTGCCTCGTCTCCGCAGGTGTTGGGTCTTGCCGCGAAGGCGTGGCAGGCCGGATTCACAGTCGTTCGTGCCGATCTGCGTAACGCGCTGGGTGACACCCCCAGCATCGGAGTTGGCCACGCGGGACGATCGGAGGACGCCGACGCGGTGCTAGCGCACGTGGCCAGCGAGAGACCGTCGTCGCCCATCGCCGCCATCGGATATTCGCTTGGCGGCAACGTACTTCTGAAAGCGCTCGGCGAGCGGCTCCCCGCCGCTGTGTCGGTCACGGCCGCAGTGGCGATTTCCACGCCGATCGATCTCGATATCGCCTGCGAAGCGATTGACTCGCCTGCCAACAGGGTCTTCCGGAACTACTTTGTTCGCCGCATGAAGCGAATCGTGGCCGGCCGCGCAGCACGTCACGAGGTCTACCGCGACGTTGAACTCGACGACGTGCGGACGGTCCGCGAGTTCGACGGTCGCCTGGTCGCGCCGCTGTGCGGGTTTGATTCGGCCGAGGACTACTACGCGCGCAGTAGCGCGCTGCGCGTGATCGACGGCATCGCGACGCCAACGCTGCTGATTCAGTCGGTCGACGATCCCTTCATTCCCTTCGCGCCCTTCGAGAGCCAGCCGGTCGGAGCCAACTCTCAGATCGAGCTTCTGCGCACGAGGCGTGGCGGACACTGCGGGTTCTGGGGTCGACCCGGCGCAGATGGCGACCGCTTCTGGGCAGAGCACCGCGCGGTGGAGTATTGCGCGGCGCAACTCGGAATGAGCGGCTAGTCCCCGATCCTTCGGGTCGCTTGAACAACGTCGCCCTATCGGCGGCGACTCCGTCTTGGCTAAGGTTGAAGGACCTTCCTGGAACCAGGCAACACCGTGCGACGAATCCTCTCCGGCCCGACTGCCGCCCTGCTTATTCTGAGCGTCCTCGCCCTCGCTCCGGCCCCGGCCCAGGACACGAGTGCACCACCGCTCTATGACGAGCTGCGAGCAGTGGAACTCGAACATCGTGGGACCCTGCGCAACGTCGTGTTTCGACGCGATCGCGTAGAGCTGCACATCGAAGATGCCCAGCTCTACGTGACGACCGCGACCGGCGGAATACGCACGGGTGCGGTGATCCTTGGAGATGGCCGGTTGGTCGTGGAGCCACCCACGGGCGTCGAACGGCAGCAGTTCGAGAAGTATCTCGACGAGTCCACGCTCGACGAGGAATTCGAGAAAGCCGTGCTGCGGTTTACCGATGATGGCGCCGATGAGTTGATCTCGATGGCGACGGCGGGCGGGCGCGCCAAGCTAAACGACGCGCGTAAGCAGTATCGCGAGCGCCACAAGAAGCTTGGCGAGGATCAACTCGTCAACCTGGACAGTCGCGTCCTCCTTGATCTACTCGACCCGGTCGATACCGGGTTCTTCGCGGCCGACATCGACGCCAAGGGCTGGGTCACGGTGCTGCTCGATCCACGCGAGCGCGAGGAAATTCGCCTGAGTAAGTCGCACGGTGGCGAACGACAACCTGACACCTGGGGAGTCATGCACCTGGAGGAGCAGTACTCCACCGCAACCGGGCGACAAAGCGCTCGACTCGGCCCGCTCCGGCCAGCAGAGACCTGGCAACCAACGTTCGATGTTCCGGACGTACATGTCGACATGTTGCTCGATGATGACGACGACGTGGAGGCGCTCGCCACCCTACGTCTCCAGGCGCGGATCCCCAGTCGCGCAACCACACTGTCGATTTCGCCCGTGCTCGAGATCACCGAAATCACATGGTCGGCAGACGACGGCGCCTGGCCTCCGCCCGCAGACTCGGCGTCATCGGATGAAGTTCCGCTGGCTCCGGGTGCGCCTCTCGAGTTCGTCCAGGAACATCTGCCCCGCGGCTCGCGCGAGGACTTCTACGATCGCCGGGTCGTCGTAACGCTGCCCGACTCCATGACGCAGGGCGACACGATTCGCCTACACGTGCGCTACCAGGGAGAGCTGATCGACAAGGGATTTGATCGACAGTACCGGGTCCGCGACCAATCGGGCTGGTTCCCATGGCACCCGGACGCCCGGCGCTCGCGGTTTTCGACCACGTTTCGCACGCCGGACCAGCATCGTGTTGCGAGCGGCGGTGCCGTTACTGCTGACGATGAGATCGAGGGCAAGCGGATCACCCGTCGTACCAACGACGTCGCGACGATCGGCATGTCGTTCCACTACGGTAGGCTCGAGACCTCCGAACACGAGACCGTCGATGGCCCCACGTTCACGGTGTATGCCTCGGAAGACTCCACCGCGTTCAATCCCGGCCGCCGGGACGACACGATCCGCGACCTGCGCAAAGCACTCGACCTGTTCTCGGACTACTTCGGCCCCGCGCCGTTCAAGCAACTCGTCATCGCCGAGTCTCCGGCAACCGATGCATGGGCATTCCATGGCTTCCTCCTGATGCCGTACACCACGTTTGCGGGCATGCACACCGGCGAGGCGGAGATGTTCCGCTCGCACGAGCTGGCCCATCAGTGGTGGGGCAACTCCGTGACCTGGGACAGCTACCACGACGTCTGGCTCTCGGAGGGTTTCGCCAGCTACTGCGCCGCTCTGTATGCCCAGCGAGCACTCGATGACGAGGATCAGTTCGTCGACATGCTCGACGCGTGGAACAAGGACATTCTGCGCGGCGGCGACGTGGCTCAGCGTGTCGGAACGCGTAACTACGGATTCCCGCCCGAAGCGCTCCGCAAGAGTCAGGGCACCGAATCGGGGCCCATCTGGATCGGAGAGAGACTCTCGTCCGACAAGACACCGCCCGACTACCGCGTACTTGTGTACGAGAAGGGCGCCTTCGTGCTGCACATGCTGCGCATGATGCGCTACGACTGGGAGACCGGCGACGACTCCGACTTCCAGGAGCTCATGCGCCGGTTCCAAGCAGATCACGCTGGAGGCGTAGCGTCGACAGAAGACTTCCTGGACGCCGTCGAGGCAATCTATGACGAGGACATGCTGTGGTTCTTCGATCAGTGGGTCTACGGCACCGAGGTGCCGGAATACCGACCCGATCTCGAGGTACGGCAAGTGGGTGGCGAGTGGCGCCTACAAGGATCCATCGAACAGCGCGACACGAGCCACGACTTCCGTATGCCGCTCCCCGTCCGCGTGGAGTTCCGCGACGGCACGTCGCAAGTGGTGATCGTCGAGGTCAGCGGTACGGGTGTGGACGTCGACGTCCCGGTCCGCGGTCGGGCGGAGGACATCGAGGTCAATCCGCTCCACGCTGTTCTTGCCAACATGCGCTAGGTCGGCATCTCGTTGCATGCAGTTTGATTCATTTGTATTCTTCTGTATTCACCCTGACCAAGCGCGACGCACGGAAGACCATGAGCAAGACCGTCACACTTCGGCTCGACGAGGCCGTCTATGAGGAACTGAAGGAAGCTGCGCGCGGGGCGCGGCGTCCACTCTCCAACCTCATAGAGACCGCCGCCTTGCAACAGATTCGACGCGAGCAGTTCACAGACGACGCCGAAGTTGCCGAGATCAAAGAAAACGAAGCGCTTCTGAAGCGTCTCCGGGAAGGTTCGCAGGAAGCCCGGGCCCGGCGCGGCGAGTTCGTTGACTGACTACCGCATCTTCGAAACGCGGCAGTTTCGACGCGACCTGGCGAAGTTAGCTAGAGGCGGCGAGACCGGCGTGGCGCAGAAGCTCCGCCGCATTGTCTACCCGGCACTCCGCGAGCACCCACATTACGGCACAAACATCAGACGCCTGCGCAATTGGACGCCCCCAACTTGGCGGGTACGTATCGGTTCCTGGCGTTTCTTCTACGAGATCGACGACACCGCCGGCATCGTCTTCATGATCGCGGCGTCGCACCGCTCCTCCGCCTACTGAGGCGGCCAGAGAATCGTCCTCTCGCCGGTTGCCGCGTCGAGAATCCGAATCTCACGAGACCAACCTTGTTGCACGTCCAGCACTGCGGTCCGCTCGGCAACGGGGGTCGAGATCATCGCGTCAAGATAGACCAGCCGATCCGGGCCGAGCCATTCCGACCCGTACCAGGCGGTCGCGTCCACACCCCCGGCGTCCATGACGTCGCCCGTTGCGAGGTCGTAGACGGTATTCGAGACGACCCGACGCTCGATCATCGCACCAGTCTGCACGCGCGAGAACAGCCAACGACCGGCCGGCGAGAGGGCGAGCGTCGCCCCCCAGTCGCTCAACGGGTGCCGCGCAAGTACGGTCTCGCCCGCCGACTCCCTGCGTATCACCAACTCGGTTTCGTCAGCATCGTCTGTGTGGCGAGAGAAGGCCACGAGGGCTTCACGCCCACCTGCGGGCGCGGCCACCGTGGCGATCGCCACGGAGCCGTAGAACTCCCCTTCGATGAGCCACGTGGTTTCCAGCGACGCGAGATCGAGCACGCCTGTTCTGTCCCGTCGTTCGTCCTTGTGGAGGTCATATGACTCATGTACCCGCAAAGCAACGATGCGATCCGGACGCCAGCCCAGCCCGTAGAAGCGTTCGCGGGCCACTGTGGGCGATTTAGTTTCCCTTACCCGTTCCCCCGTGACGGGATCAAACCACTCCAGTGCACCCGAGACGCGGCACGTTCGCAGGACTTCCGCGCGGTGGGCGTCCCACCCCAGCAGGCGACAACTCGGGGCGTTCCCCCAGCCGGGCCGCCGCTGCCATGTGCGCGGCGGCAGGTCGGCTTCAACGTCCGCTACTACGGTGTCCCAAGGAAAATCCACGGCGACGAAGCGGCTATCCGTCGAGAAGACAGGCACCGCGGCGTTCGCGAAGTACTCCCCGGTCAAGGACGCGAGGGCGCGCTCCTCGCCCGTTTGGATGTCGTGTACATAGAGTGAGAGCGTGTTCGATCGCAGGCCTAGTCGGTTGCTCATGACCACGTACGCGAGATAGCGACCATCCGGCGAGAAAGCGGGGTTTCTCGATAGACGTTGGCCGACAAGCCGCATGTCACCGGAAGCGCCGATAAATCCGACAGTGAGCGAAGCTGCACGATCCTCGCGCGCAACGGTGGTCGCCACGGTTACGCCGTCCGGCGAAACCGCCAGCCCGTCGAAGAGAACATCGTCTCCAGGTGGCCGCATCTCGTATACCGCCATCGCACCGGTGGCTCCTAGCCAGAGAATAAGCACCGCCGCGCCCATTCCCAGCGTGCGGAGCACGTGTGCTTTCCCTCGCAGCAGTTCGCCTCGGCGGAAGCTCACGAACGTGGCTGCAAGTAGTCCGGCCGCCAACACGACTGTCCACGCGGTTGTGCGCGAGTCGATCACGGGTAGATAGTCGAGACGCCACCAAAGCAGCAGGTTGGCCCCGAAGAAGGCTGAGGCCAAGATGCCGGCCAGCGGAACGACCTGGATCGCGCGGCTCAGCATCAGGGACAGGAACGCAGCGAAGGCGAAACACAGAGCGGCAAAAGCGACCACGCCCTCAACGAGAAGGCGATCCATTGAATCCAGATCGATCGGCGGCGGAGTGACTCCTTCGACGACCGGCTCGGCAAGCATCCAGCTGGCCGCGGTGGCGACGCCCTGCCCGGCGGCGATGATCGCCAGAGCGACGACCGCAGCGATGGCGAGTTTCACCGCGAGCAGCCGCGTTCGGGACACCGGTCGCGACAGCAGGAAGCCGAGGCGCGCATCGCCGAGTTCGCCCGTGACCGCACTCGCAGCGGTGGCCAGTGCCGCCAGGGGCCAAAGCAGCACCCAGTTGGCGATCGGGAGCAGGGTCAACACCTCCTGAACGCGTTGAGTTGCTCCAGCAAGGCCGAGCCCCGCAAAGATCAACCCGGGCATGAGCACGGCCACGACCGCACCTGAGATCGCGACCGCGCGCTGTTCGCGCCATTCCTTCCAGAGTAGTGATCGCAACATTGGCTTCTCCTACGCCGCGGTTTCGCGCGATGTCGTCGTGTCGGCGCCGTCTAGGGCGCCGCCGGCTCGGCCGATTTCGTCGACGAAGATGTCTTCGAGATCCATATCAATCACTTCCACGCTGTCGAAGCCCGCGTCGCGAAGCCCCGCCACCAGGCCGGCGTCGAACCGGCGGGCGGTGAAATCGCGGAAATGCGGACGCGACTCGACCAGCCGCACGGGAAGGTGCTCAGCTGCCGGAGCCGAATCGCCGCTGAACACGGCGCGAAGGCGACGGCGCGAGCGCTTCAGCGCCTCGAGGCTGTCTCGCACCAGCACGCGGCCGTCGTACATCACGACGACTTCATCGGCGATACGTTCCATCTCGTGCAGCAAATGCGTCGAGAAGAACACCGTGCCCTCCGTGGCGTGAACTTTGTCGATCATGGCCTCGAAGAACTGGCGCCGAACGATCGGATCGAGGCCCGAGGTCGGGTCATCGAGGACCAGCAACTCCGGACGCTGCGACAGCGCGAGCACGAGCCCGACCTTGGCCTGCATGCCCCGCGATAGATCGCGCAATTTGCGGTCTGACGGCAACCCCAACTGTGCGATCAGCGTGTCACACAACTGCTGATCCCAGGTTGGATAGAAGCCGGCGTTGAAGCGCGTGATCTCACCCACCCGCATCCATGGGTAGTAGGTGGGCTCCTCAGGGAGATAGCCGATCCGACGCCGGATCTCCACAGAGTCGCGTTGGGCGTCAAGGCCAAGAACCTCGATCGTTCCGCTCGTCGGCCTCAGCAGATCAAGCATGCAGCGGATCGTGGTGGTTTTGCCGGCACCGTTCTGGCCGAGGAGGCCGCATACAGAGCCCCGCGGCACGTCGTATGTCGCGGCGTCCACAGCGGTGCGGCGTCCGTATGTCTTGGTGAGTTCTCTGATTGAAATCGCGGACGTCATGAGGCGTCTCCAGCCGGGCTTGCGGCGCGTTGGGGGGCACGACGGGCCTTCGCAATACGGTTTGCCAACTCATCGGCAGTGAGGCCGAGGCCGGCGCCCTCCGCCAGAACACGCTCGACGAAGCGCTCGACGAGCTGCGCATGCGCTTCTTGCTGTCGGCGATCCGGCAGAGAAGCCACGAATGTCCCCTCTCCACGGCGGGTCTCCAGGATCCCGTCCGACTCCAGGGCTGAATACGCCTTTGCCACGGTGTTCCGGTTGATTCGCTCGGATGCCGCCAGATCGCGCACCGACGGCATCCGGTCACCGGGCTTGAGGCCACCCGACAGCACGAGCGATCTCACTTGCTCCACGACCTGCGCGTAGATCGGCACCGACTGCCGCGGATCGATGTTGAGGTCCATTGCTTCTCCGGCGCGGGTGGCGAACTGTTCGCTCTCACCCGGTGTCCTAGTGTCTTATGACACTAGGCCGTTGCGACGGCCGAACTCAATACCTTTTTGAGGCCGACCCGACAAACGCGGCCAGGTCCGAGCACCGCCGGCGGGCGCACGCGCGACGCGGCGCGGTTCGAGACGCGATCGCTAGCTCCGTGGGAGCGCTATCCGCTGAAATAGAGGTAGGCGGCCAGGATTCCCGCCAGTACGGCGGCCGAGGCCAGGACATCCGCGCGAGACCACGAAACACGAGTAGCGGCTCGTTGTTCAGTCGTAACGGTGCCGTACGTCAGGCCTTCAATCTGAGCTGCATCCGGCTCTTCGGTAGCGTAGCTAACGCTCACCAGAACGGCCGAAGAGACGGCGAAGATGAAGAGCGCGTAGTACTGGAAGTAGATGTTGTGGACGATCCACAGGAACGACCCTTCCGTGTACGCAAAGCTGGAATCGATTTGCGCCGGTGTGTCCACCGCGAGCCTGAACAGACCCAGGGCGAAGCCGATCACCAGGGCAGCCAGCGCACCTTTCGCGTTCGCGCGTTTCATGAACACACCAAACGCGAACACGGTGAAGATCGGAGCGCCGAGATACCCGCTCACGCTTTGCAGGTAGTAGTACAGCCCTTCCGCACCCTGGATGACGGGGATCCAGAGAAGCCCCACCAGAACCATCGTCGCAGTGGCGGCCCGACCGATCCAGACGAGTCGCTCCTGTGAGGCCCCTGGCCGGAACTTCGAGTAGAAATCCATCGTGAAGAGCGTCGAAGAGGCGTTGAACACGCCGGCGAGCGAGCTCATCAACGCTGCGAGCAAGCCGGCAACCACAAGGCCGCGGATGCCCACCGGCAGGACGTGCTGAACCATGGTCGGGAACGCTGCCTGACACTGCGTCACGATCATCGCGCCGTCGGCGCCGACCATCGATGCCTGCATCTCGGGAATCGCCCCGCTGCGTGCCAACGCGGCTGACGTCATCCCGGGCACGATGAAGATGAACACCGGGAGCAGCTTGAGCGCCGCGGCGAAGATGCTGCCGCGGCGCGCTTCGGTTTCGTTCGGCGCCCCCAGTGCGCGCTGCACGATGTACTGGTCGGTGCACCAGTACCAGAGTCCGATGATCGGCGCGCAGAACAACATGCCGAGCCACGGGAACTCGGCGTTGAAGTACCAGGCGATGCGGCCTTCCTCCTTTACCGGAGCCCAGGTGCCTTCCATGCCGGCCGGGACCAACGGCTTCCACAGATTGAACGCGTCGGCACCCAACACCTCGCGCAACTCGCCCCAACCGCCGAGCGCTTGCAGCCCGTAGACCGTCACAAGGAGTGAGCCCACAACCAGCACGACGGTCTGGATCGCCTCGGTGTAGGCCACCGCACGCAGCCCGCCGACCACGGTGTAGGCGCCGGTGGCGATAACCGCCAGGAACGAACCCACCCAGAAACTGTCGAGGACCACGAAACCGAGATCGAGGCTGAGCTCCGGCAGAAGCGTCCGGAAAACGATACCGCCGGCGAAGATCCCGACGGCGATCTTGGTCAGGACGTACGCGACCAACGAGATCAGGGAGAGCACCCAACGGTTGGTCGCCGAGAACCGCTTTTCGAGGAACTCAGGCATCGTGTACACACGCGAGCGCATGTAGAAGGGCACGAACACCCAGGCCAGCACGAGGAGGCACCATGCGTGCAGCTCGTAGTGGGCAAGTGCCACGCCATCCGTGCATCCGGAACCCGCAAGGCCAACGAGGTGCTCCGAGCCTATGTTCGACGCAAAGATCGACGCGCCAACGATCCACCAGCCCAGATTGCGGCCCGCGAGGAAGTAGTCGTCAGCGGTGTCGCTGTCCTGACGGATTGCCCACCAGGCAACGCCACCGATCCCGGCGAAGTAGAGCGCGATGATCACCCAGTCGAGTGTTTGCATCGTGACGGCCTCCTACATCGGGCGCGGACAGGCGGAGTTGCGCCGCAACTGTAGTCAAAGTTGCCGTCAGATGGCAGCGAGCGAGCTCGATGAGCTACTCGGTTGCGCCCGCCAGCTTCCGGCTAGTCGCCGACAGGCCATGCAGGTGGTTGGTCGAGCACCGGTATCCACCGTTTCGGATGACCCCGGAGACCAACGGCGGCAAATAGTGCATGTCGACATTCCCGGCCGCGAAGGCGGCGGCCGCCAGCCGGTCGCCACGCGGGATACCGCTGGCGAACCCCTCAGCGACGAAGCCGCCGACGGATTTGGTAATCACGACGTTCTGCCACCCAATGAGGAAGTCCTCATGGGCGATCTCTTCCCGGTCCGCCAGGACCGTCGTCGGCGTCAGAAGCAGCGGTAGCCGCTCGACGCTCGTCGAGCTGGCCATGTGGTTCGCAATGTCATCGAGGAACGCGCCGAGGGCCAGGCCTCGCTCGCTGGCGATCCAGTCGCGGATCTGCCCGACCACATCTGCATCGGCATCCATGCCGTAAACCTCGCGGAGCCCGTGAATTTCGACATCGTTGAGTTCTTCAAGCAACTGAACCCCGAGGCGCAGATCGCCAACGAGTACGCGCTCGGCGTCGCCCGAGTCGCCGGAGATCACCGTGGCGAGCGAATCCAGATCGAACCCACCGCCGCCGAGCAACGTTGTCATCTGCTTGCGCCTCGCGGCCGTTTCGCCTTGTCGAGGCAAATCGTGAACGAAACGCGGCTCGCGACCGAAGAGTGTGCCGAGCCCCTGTGCGGCGAAATCCAGAGCCGCCAGATACTCGTCGATTCCGTCGCCCGTCGCGAAGTTCCCCGTGGGGCCTCGCTGCAGCCCAAGGTGATCGAGCGCGGCGCGCTCGAGGGAATGGAGGCTGACCAGAACTTCGTTTGGCGTGAGCAGAATCTGTCCGTTGTGAAACGGCTGGCTGGCGGTTCGCCAGGTTGCAGCACGCCACCGCTCGTCGATCTGATCCGGCAACTGAGCGACGACGAGTTTGCCGAGATCGTTATCGAACTCACGGCCGACCTGCAGATCCGGACGAATCACAACTTCGACACCCCCGTCGCCTCTCCGACCAAGCAGAAGAGGATCGCGCGGCCACGGCGATAGCTGTAGCCCGAGCGCGGAGAGGAATTCGGTGCGCGGCCAGCGGATCGGCTCGAGCTCATTTGCCAAGCGCTGATCGACAACCGCCAGAATGTCGCGATCTGGCGCATACCGCTGTAGCCCTGCGAGAAAATCGCTGGCCTCGGCGACGCCGATGAACTGCGACGTGAGCGCGACCAGCGTGGCCTCAATCGGCTCGAGTGCATCGACGACGATCTGCGTCTCTGGCGTGGCATTGACTCGTGCGCTGCTCTCGCGCCGGACCAATCCCCACGAGGCGGCTACGTCCTCGCCGATCCCGTAGTCGACACCGACGTTGTTGAGAATCCGTTCGAGCATTGCCAGGCGCAGCACATCCGACAGCGAAACGCTGTTCGCTCGGCGCAGAAGCGCTGCCACCTGATAGCGGAATGACTGACTCTCGGCGAAGCGACCCGGGTTGACCAGCTGAACAGTCAGGAGGCGGTCCAACTCCTCATCCGTCCAGTCTCCGCGCTCATCAAGGGAACTGGCCATCGTCGACGCCACGGCCACCAGGTAGTCGGCGACGTCCGATACCGGGCCCGAGTACTCGAACGTGCGACTGAGCACGCTGAGCACCTCTTCGGATCGAGGCCCCCAGCGCAGAAGGCAATCTGCCAGTAGCGAAACCGGCACCGTCTCGAGGACATCGGACGCGTTGAAGGTGGGTCCAAGTCCCAAGGACTCGTCCTCTCCGCCTGAGCCGTGCGGCACGGTCCCAAGAGCCGCTGTGGCAAAGAGGACGCTCGCAAGTAGCGCGGTGCCCCGAAGAATAAACATCGAGCTGAGTGGTCCAGATCAGGGGTGTGCGCGCTCGTGCCGTGCCAGCTCGTTGCTTCCTCAGCCAGAGGCTGACAGGCGATTGAAGAAGTGTACCGAGAGCGCTCGCGGATGTATGTCACTCGTGTGTCAATTCTTGTCTAGATTCGTTACGCGCCGCCGACAATCGCCTCGGCGACGAGATCGTCTGGTTGGTCGAGTTATTCGATCGGATCATATAGTCTATGATGTAATAGTCTCTTCTAGAATAGAATCTCATGAGCCGCCCCATGCAGCACTCCTCCCTTGTCGTTCTCGGCCTCCTCGCCGCCCGTTCGCGCCATGGTTACGAACTCGAGCAGGAGATCCAGCGGCGAAACCTCCGACTCTGGGCACGGATCGGGACGTCGACCATCTACAAGTGCCTGAAGGATCTCGAGAACGGCGGTCTCCTCACCTCCCGACCCGAGCCAGCGGCACGCGGGGCCGGTCGATCGGTATTCACGATCACCGATCTTGGCCGCACTCGGCTGGCAGAGCTGGTGTCCGGGGCCCTCCGCTCAGAGGCTTCGATGTACTCGGACCGGATTGTCGGCATGGCGTTCGCGGCGACGCTCGCTCATCCGGTCGGACGGGATCGGCTGATAGGCGCTCACGACGGCCTCCAGCACGGAGTTGCCCGACTCCAGGAGGCCCGCGATCGCACCGACGACCCTACGGCACGGATCATCATCGACTACTACCTCGACGTCCTCGTAGCGGAACGCAAGGCGCTGTCCCGCGCTGCAGCGTTGCTGGATGAGGCGCCATGACGAACCCTCCACCTGAGTTCGCTTCCCGGTTCCGCGCTCTGGTCGAGGTCATTCTGATCGCGTGGGTTGGAAAGCATCTGGTCACCCGAGGGATCCACGTCAGCCTGGTGGACGTGGAGTTCTTCGGATGGCTGTTTGCCGGACAGCGCGAGATCCTCGCTTCGGCCGTACTGAGATCGATGACCGTCTACGTCGTCCTGCTCGGGTCGCTGGCTTTCCTGTTCCGGAACAAGGTCGTGCGAGACCTCCTGGCCAACCTGTGGGCGTCGGCCGAACGGCCGGGCTGGTACTTCGCGGCGATCACTGCCGGATTTCAGACCGCGACGATCCTGGCCTTCTTCGTCCGCGATCTATCCGCTGTGTGGGAACCGAGCTGGTTCAACCTCTACATGAGCGTGGCGATGGCAACCAGCGGCGGGTTCGGAGAGGAGCTCCTTTTCCGGGGCTACGTCATCATGCGACTACGCGCTGGCGGGGTCTCCACCACCAGCCAGATCATCGTGTCCGGAGCGCTCTTCAGCATCGCCCATATGTCTTGGTCAACGGTGGCTGCGCAGACCGGATCCGGCCTACTGCAGATTGCAGCCCCGCTCCTGGGGACGTTCGTATTGGGCATGCTCTTCGCGCGCGCCTTCCAGCTCTCGGGCTATCGTCCGCTCCCCGTGATCGCGGCCCACGCGGCGATCAACCTGGTGATCGAGCCCGCGCTCGTCCTGAGCTACTTCGGCAACTGAACCGAACAGAGCCTTCACAATGCGTTGAATGGTTCGATCGCATCGTATTCAACCTATGGGTTGAATACTATTCAGATTCGTCATAAGTTCAACGATGTGGAACTCACGCGGGATTCGAATCTGGACTCGGTCTTCAGGGCACTCGGCCACCCGACCCGGCGTGCCCTTCTCGAAACGCTCGCCGCCGGCCCTGAGACGGTGGTGAATCTTGCCGAACCCCACGACCTGTCTCTCAACGCGGTCTCGAAGCACCTGAAAACGCTGGAGGCGGCCGGCCTCGTATCGCGGCAGCGCGACCGCACGTTCCATCAGATCACTCTCAGGCCTGAAGCCCTTCGGCCCGCGCTCCGGTGGATCGAGCACTACGCCGCCTTCTGGAGCGACAACCTGGCCTCACTCAAGCGGACATTGGAAGAGTCATGACCGATCGCGTCGTGGAAGAGGCGGTTCGGATCGACCGCACCGTGAACGAAGTGTTCGCGGCCTGGACCAGTGGGGCGCGTCTCGCCGCCTGGTTTGCACCGATGGGCGCCACGCCGCCGGATGTCGAAATGCAGTTCGAGCAGGGCGGCAAGTTCCGCATCGTGATGGATCTCGGCCCCGGTGGCATACACATCACTCGCGGGCACTTCGTCGAGATCGTTGAACACAAGCTCATCCGGATGTCCTGGCAATGCGACGCCTGGGCGGACCCGCCCTCAGAGGTCGAGGTGCGGTTCGAGGCCGATGGGCAAGCAACGATCGTGAAGGTGCGGCACCGCGGCATCACGAGCCCGCTGGCGGAGGAAGGTCAGAAGTTCGGCTGGCAGGCGTGTCTCGCCGGGCTCGCCGCTGCGCTATCCGATTCACCGGATCGCACAGCGACCACCGATCAACGCCCGTGAGGGCAGCCACCCGTTCACATCAGGATTGACGATGAGCGACACGAAACCCATCGGCGGCCACGACCCCGTTGCCTGTTCCGACGGCAAAGCTCTGCTCGGCACTAACGAGTTCACTCACGAGTGGAACGACGCCACGTGGAGGTTCGTCTCCGCGGCCAACCGAGACGCGTTCGCGAAGAACCCGGAACGCTACGCGCCCCAGTTCGGCGGTGCGTGTGCGTTCGCCGGCGCGCTCGGCAAGACCGGGACCCACGCGCCGGCGGGCGAGCCCTCGGTGGCTGCCGTGGCCAACGACAAGCTCTATCTCTTCAGCAATCGCGCAGCGCGCGCGCTTTGGCGACTGACGTTCGCTCCACGGGGAAGACTCGTGCGGTGGATCGGCGTGCTAACGGCCGTGGCGATTCTGGCCCTAGGCCTCGGTTTCGCTGTCGGCACCGCGCACTTCCCAGCCGGCACCGTGCCGGCGGGGGTCCTAGCCCCCGTGATGATCGACGACGAAGGCGTCGCGCTAAACGGCTACGACGCAGTCGCCTATCACCTAGACAACGCGCCGGCGCGAGGCGACGCCGCGATCAGCTTCGCGTGGAACGGAGCCATCTGGTGGTTCATCAACACCAGCAACCGCGACGCCTTCGCCGCCGACCCCGCCCGCTACGCTCCGCTATTCGGCGGCCACTGCGCCTTCGCCGCCAGCCTGGGGAAGGTCGAGCCGGGCGACCCCGAGGTGTGGAACGTGGTCGAAGGTCGTCTCTACCTCAACGCGAACGTCGTCGCCAGCGGCCTCACCCGCGCGCTCCCGGGCACAGGCGCCCGAGCGTATGCGTCCTGGCAGGCGGAGTAGCACGCGGGTCGCATCGGCTGGCGCCGACTACCTCAGCACGTTGTGCTTGACGGTCTGCATATCCTCGAATGCCCCTAGATCTGAGGTCGGAACCTAGTACTTTCCCCGGGTCGAGCTAGCAACATTTGCTAGCAAAGAGATTGTTGCTGTTCGGCTAGCAAGACGCGGCACCGAGGCAGGCAACACGAACACAACCGCGCGTCCGGGGTATCCCGCTATGGCAGCCAAAACACAAGCTCGCTTCGTGCCCTCGCTCCTGGCACGCGACCTTCACACTACTGCGAGCTTCTACGCCGGTCTCGGATTCGAGATCGCGGGTCGATACCCGGAAGAAGGCGCAGCAACCTGGATGGAACTCCGGCACGGTGCGCTCGCGATCCAGTTTCACGCCGAGCCACCCGTCGACACGCCGCCCGGGCCGGTGATGAGCGGCACGCTCTACGTCTACGGCGCGGACGTGCGAACGCTCGCGGACCAGGTGGACGGCAGGATCGAGTTCGTCTGGGGGCCTGAGGTGATGGACTACGGGATGTTCGAATTTGGCGTGCGCGATCCGGACGGCTACATCCTCGCCTTCGCCGAGCCTGCGCCGGTCAGCAACTAGACGGCTATCTAGGGCGTCCAGTGTTCGTCCGCTGAGCGCGAAGCCTGCCAAAGGACGAGGCCGCCGACCCCGATCAGGAGCGACGCCCAAACCAGGTTCTCGCGCCCTGGGAAAAGGTCCTGGAGAACCAGGCCTACTCCGATGGCGACGAACGAGACTCCGCAGAGCCATCCACCCCACGGCAGCGGCCAGCAGGCGTAGTAGTTGTTCGTCGTCGTGCTCCGTTCTTTCGCCGCGAGTCTGTCATCAGCCACTTTCTTCCATCTCCCACTACTACGAACGTAGTATTTCATCACAAAACAAAGGCGGCGATCAAGCCCGCGAAGAACACCGCCAGGAGGACTATCCAGACCGCTCCGAAGGCCACCCGCTCCCATGACGAGGCCGAAGTGTCGTCGCGGGCAAGCAGGTGTTCGATCCGCTCGCTGAACATCGGCCCAGTACCCAAGAGTTGGTGCGCGTACCGAAGAGAGGGGTTCGCGGCGCTCGATCTACCGAGGCGGTACACGCGAATCAACATGTCGGCGTAGTCATCGCGATTGGAGAGAACATCCACGGCGATGTCATCGCATGCCTTCTCTTCTTCCCGGTGAAGCTGGGCGGCTATCAATGCACCGAATGGATTCGCGGCGGACATGGCTCGGACGTTCTCAGCCGAGAAACAACTGGCCGGCTGGCGCAGGTAAACGTGGGCAACCTCGTGGGCAAGCGAGGCGTCCAGTTCAGGGTCCGACAAAGACTCGACCATCGCAGCGGGGAAGACGATGACCGGTTCTTCGCCGAACACGACGGCTGGTCCACGAAGGTCGCGGTGGATGGCCCGGAGGTTGGGGCGGGCGGGCACGCCGTCGAAGCGACAGCGACCGACGATTCGCTCAACGTTGTTGCGGTAGGCATCCATGACGCGATCCAACGACTGAACGAGCCGCGGCGGAGCCTGTGAATTCGAACCCGCCAACAACCGACGACGCGCCCGATCTCTGGCGAACCACTGACCCAAGATGAGAAGTCCCGTCGAGAGGATGAACCACGGCAGCACCGTTTCAACAGGTAGGGCCTGAGCCCACCATGGGCCGAAGATCTCGCGCGGCCACGGCAGCACCGGCAGCAAACCCAACAACACGAGCGTCGACTTAAGCAGCGGGGCCGCGTATAGACAGAGCCTCAGCCTGCCGTGACGAATTCCCAGGACGCGCACGGCTGCGTGCACGAACGCCCAGGCAAGACTCCCTGCCAACAGCGCTGGCAGCAGGTTGTTGAGCGCGAACTGAGCTAGCACGCTCACTGCTTGCTCTGGCGACGCGCTCGAATCAGTTCTTCGAGTCGGTCGAGTTCTGCGTCATCGACCTCTTCGTCGGATTCCAGCAAGTGGGCAATCGCCCTGGTCGACGATCCGTCGAATACCTTCTCCACCAGCGACGAGAGCATGGACGTGGCCACGCTCTCTCGCTCGATGGCGGGCGCGTAGACATACGCACGTCCCTCCTTGCGGCGCACAAGGAGGCCCTTGCCCGTGAGGCGACTCATCACCGTCATCAACGTTGTGTAGGCGGAGTCTCGTTCCGGTTGAAGTGCTCGCTGCACATCCTGAACCGTGCCCTCCCCCCGCTCCCACAACGCCCGCATCACGGCGGATTCAAGCTCGCCAAGTACCTTGGGCTGGATATCTCTCTGAGTTGCCATGACTTTTTCTACTACAACCGTAGTTGCCAATCAACTACAACCATAGTAATACTACGATCGTAGTAGATATCCATGCACCGGAACAATTCAAGTCAGAGGAGGTGGAGAATGACGACCGAAACACCCCCCCCCCCCCCGGGTCTCCAAGTTGCCCGAAGCCAGGCCGATAAGCCGCGTCCTCCGCGCGCTGCTGGGCCTTGCGATGCTCGCTCTGGTGATTCCCCAGGTCCTCCGGGCTAGCACCGGGGGACAGATCCAGGTGGTCGGAGTCTTCTTCGGCCTGGTGATGTTCTACACCGCGGTCCACTTCGTGGTCGGGAGATACTTCGAGTGGCTCCATCCGTGGGTCGGCGCCGTGGTGGCGGTGATGCCCGCCTTGGCGGTCTTCCTGGTCGGAGCGGTGTTCGGGATCGGCGCTGGCGTGCCCGAGGCCGGGGTGGTCCTGTTCATAGGAGCCTCCCTGGTGCTGATCGCAGCGAGCGGTCAACCCGGTTGCGAGGTCCTTGCATTCCCGGCGGTGCTGCTCGGAAAGCGCACCCATCTTGCGTGCCTACTCTTCTCGCCACTCGATTGGATCGAGGGCACGTTCTTCTCCGGTTCCACGAACTGAACCGCGGTCTGCGTTCGCGGGGATATCTAGCGTCGTTTTCGATAGCTGGATGCCTCGCGTCTCATCATGTCGAGAACCGCCGGGGCCCAGTTCTGCCTAGCGGCGGAGGCGAGCGCGCGATCCATCGTCGTCGCCGCCGCCCCCGGCTCTCCGAGTTGAGCTTCCAGCTTTGCAAGTGCCCAGTCGTAGTCCGGGTCGAGACCTGCCTTGAGGTCTGCTGCCGCGGAGGCTAGGTCCAGGGCGAGGCGACGCTCCGCAGCCTCCAATGGAAAGACTGTCGCGATCGATCGAGCCACCGCGAGCAGCGCCGGCGGATTTCTCGCGATGGCGTGAAGCCGAAGCGCGAGCGTGTCGAACGCCGTAGCCCGATCCAGGTCGACGTGCCGATTGAACAGATCGGCGATCCGCGCACCGAACAGGTCTGCGTGGAGTGCCAGTAGCTGATCCAGGAGTTGCGCAGCGTAGCCGAACTCGCGAGCGCCAAGCGCCTCCTGGTAGGCGCGGAGGATAGGTTGGCCGGCCCGCTCGGCCTGTTCCCGTTCGACGTCGATAGCCCTGGCCTTCTGAGCGTCCCAGGTGCCCCGAAGCACGCGGGAGAGCGCAGTTTCGAGTCCGCCGTAGGGGTCTCCCGGGTTGCTTCGCCAGGCGATACGCCCATGGCGGTCAACGATCACGAGAAACGGTACCGAATCGCGCTCTGCGGTGCTCTGAAACAGCTCCGGGACCGCACCATGGAGGCGTTCGCGCCCCACGGCGTACTGCATTGCGGTTGGCCTCATCTTCATGAAGTCGCTGGGAGACATACCGCCCCGCTGCAGAACGGCGATGCCGAGGACCTCAAGACCTTCTTCGGCGTGTTGCTGCGCGAGAGTGCTCAGGTGCGGCATGCGCGCGACGCACGACAGACACCAGGTCGCCCAGAAATCGATCAAGTAGACGCGCCCCGGCTCGTAAGTGGAGCGGAGACCGCCCCGGAGCCAATCGACGTGCGGACCGATCTCCGGAGCTGCTTCCCCGACTACCGGGCGCGAGACCTGTCCGGACGAGTCTCCCGAGCCTTCCTGAGGACTACGGCCGTAGCTGCCGGTAGCTCGGCCCGCTAGGGCACCCGCCGCGGGGATGCACAGAGCCAGCAAAACGATCCAGATGAGTCTCGTGGCGACCCTAGCTCTCTCGGCGATGCGCACAAACACTCTAGCGATCATCACAAACGAATCCGGGGAAGGCGCGTTCTGACCGTTCGATGAATCGCACCGGACTTTTCTTCCCCGGAAGAAAAGCTGCGCCGCACGCATCGAATACTAGTAGGAGGACAGGTATGCGTATCGCCATTCTGCTGTTTGCGGCCGCGATGGTCGCGCCGTCGACCCCGGTGCTCGCCGAAGTCCATGCGGTCGAAGTCGTGCTCTTCATGCCGTGCAACGAGGAAACCGCTGCGGCGGCGATCGCCGCTCTGCGCCAGGTCCCGGGCGTGGAAGAGGTTCACGCCGCGGCTGGAGACCTACGCGTCCGTGCTCTGGTCGGTGACGGCTTCGAAACGCATCCGCTGGGCCTCGTTCAGATGTTGTGGGATATGAAGCTCTTCCCAAACCGCATCTTCGTCGAAGCGACGGTCGTGAACCTGCATCTGGAGGATGGGCGGGAGGTCCGGATAGCGGGCACGCCGCACCGATTCGCAGTGACAGGAGGGCCGTCTGAACATGTCGCAGGAGCCCGACCGATCTGGCTGCGCGCCGAGGTTCTCGACTGGATCGAGGACGAGGGTCCCGACGTCAACTCTCCGTATTCGCTCCGCGTCATCGAGAGCCAGGATACACCCGACTCTTGACCCCGTACCCAGGTACGGCCCCTAGCCTGAATTCCTGGATCACCGGCGCCAACAACCCCCCCGGTTCTCGTGCAATTCAAGACCACGAACAGGACTGACGAAGCGGCGATAGTCGCCGGCTGTCAACGCGGTGAGGATTGGGCGCGGCGGGCTCTTTTCGAACAACACCATCGCTCGATCTTCCGATTTCTGGTCGCACAATGTCGGAATCCTGAAACGGCTGAGGACCTCACCCAGGAGACTTTTCTGCGAGCCTATGAGGCCATCCCGAGATTCCGTGGAGAAGCCCGAGTCTCGTCGTGGATGACGCGTATTGCACTCAACTGCATGTACGGGGCAGGCAGGCGAAGGGACCGGGACCGTCGAAACCTCGAACAGATCCACGACGACGAATCCCGCGGCGGATGGGTGCGACCGCGGTGCGCTTCAGACGACTCTCAACTAGAACGCGACCTCGTTTGGCGCGGACTGGCGCGTCTTGATGGCGATGCCGCCGCGGTTATTGTGCTGCACGACATCGAGGGTCTGGGATACCGCGAGATAGCCGAGTCGCTCGAGATCGCGGTCGGAACCGTGGGCTCCCGGCTCAGTCGCGCCCGGGTCCGGCTGCGCGAGGCGATTATCGAACTATCCAGGGTGCCGGAAGAAATCGCGTCGCACGGACATCAAACATCCGAGACCGGCGCTCCGATGGGAGCTCCGGACGAAGAGGCAGCACCTGACGCTTCCCGTGGCGTCGTATGGAGCGAATAGTGATGACACCGACCGAATGCGAACGGCTGGCCGGGCAGTTCGGTCTGTACGTGGACGCTGAGATTGCGCCGAAGGCGCGGGCCCAGGTCGAGGCGCACCTCCAGGTCTGCGACACCTGCCGCAGGTCATGCGAAGAGCTCCAGCAGCTCAAGGAGCGGGTTGCCGGAATCGCCCTCCCCGAACCCGCCAGCCTAGAGATTTACGACCGGATAGAGACGGCTCTCCAGAGCCGCGGTCAAAGGGCACAGTGGCGCGCTCCGTTCATCCTGAGCCGCGAGGTCCGCTTGGCGGCGGCTACGTTCGTCGTTGCTCTCGCATTGGGGTATGGCTATCCATACCTAGCGGAGAGATCCAACCCCGCCCCCCGCGCCGCGCCGCTGGTACCTCCGGTCGCTCTTACCGTTGGCGACTACGTGCAGCAGGTACGCCGTGGCTCTCCGGACGCCTTCTGGAATCGGTACGCGGCGCTCGACGCTGATTTGAGGTCGGTGGCTGAACCGCTCGACTTCAATCCACGTATTCCGCGGCAACTCTCGGGCGGGTACGAACTGACCGGCGCCAAGCTCCTCAAGGATGTCTGCTGCTACACAGTCCAACTGCGCTACGAATCCGCGGGGCGTGTTCTCGACGTATTCCAATGCCATGACGGCCATCCGGTGTCATTCGGTCGAGCCCGGAGCCGCAGATTGGAGACGCAGACCGGCGTCTACACCAGCCTCGCGTGGGAGGGCACGTCACTCGTTGGCCGGGTGTTCAGCGACGGCGATGTGAACATCATCCTGGTCGGCCAGGTCGAAGATCACCTGGCCGACAGGATTACCGAGGAGTTCCTGAACGCGGGCAACTAGGCTGACTCTCGCTGTTGTGGCTCTCGTGGCGGTCGTGTACGGCATGACCCGGCCGAGCCCGACGGCCCCCCCGAACATGACCACCGTCACGCGCGCCGCGTTTGTTCCCGAGCCGCTGCCTGCCGACTACACCGGCGTCGATCTGGAGGGGCGCGCCTTCGCCGGTTCGCAGCTTCTGGGTAAAGTCGTGTTGCTGGACTTCTGGGCCGTCTGGTGCGCACCGTGCATCGACGCAGTGCCGAAGCTCAACCGGCTGCGCGCAGAGTTCCCCGACGAGGCGTTCGAGGTCATCGGCTACGCGGTCTTCTCCGGGCCTGGAGAAGACGTCGAGGCATTCGCCACCGACCACGGCATCAACTATCGCGTCGTCGTCGGGGACAACGACCTGGCGTTGGACTATGGCGTCATCGGCTACCCCACCTACTTCCTCATCGACCAGCAAGGCCAGCGCGTGCGCAAGTACGTCGGCGCCCTGCCTGGCCTCGAAGACCGCGTGATCGCCGATGTACGTGCTCTCCTCGGTAGCTCACCCTGACCCACAAGCTGGAGCGACTCAATGCGCAAACCGCCCGCGTTTATCCCCCCGCTAATGCTCGCGTTCGCTGCCATCGCGGCCTTGGCAATGCCCGGAATCGCCGGCGCGCAGGTGTTGTCCGACTCCGCCCAGGAGGTGGTGGAGTATCTGCTGCAAGACTGGGAACGTCAGTTCAGTTCGACATCGATTCCTCACGCGATCGAGTACATGGGTCTCGCCGCTGATGACGAGCTGCGGATCGAAGTGGTCGAGCACTTGCGGGCCAACGACGACCTAGCTCGGAACCTCCAATGGTGGGGAGCGAACAACTACTTGTTCTCGAACCTGGAGAAGCGGCTAGCCAAGTATCTGATCTACATGCACGACCGAGAGGTGAGCACACCGTCGGCCGGCGAAGTGGCGACCGTGTTCGGCCTCAGCGTAGATGAACTCCGGCGTCGGCTTGACTTCATGGTCGCGGGCGGGTTTCTCCAGAGCGCCGACAGTCCGCTAGGCTACGAACTCGCGCCCGGGTTCCGTCGCTGGGCGGGCCCGCTTCAGCACAACTTCCATACCGTCCGTATCGAGGGAGAAGCGCCGCTCGACGTCTGGTGAGCTGTCGACTTCCTGCTGTTGGTCAACAGCGACGACTACAAGGACAGCCACTTCACGATCGAAGACTCATGCGCGCACGGCTACTTACCGATCACGGTAGAAATCGAAGCCGCAGAAATCACGCGCCTGAACCCTGACACGGTCTGGGTCCAGCGAGGCGGTGGTTGAGCAGTCGACAATCTCTTCTGGTCAGAAGAGCACCTGAACGAATGGCTCGACGAGCACCCCGAGTATCGTGAACTCACCCAGCAGCCGATTCGTGAATTCCTGGAGGACCTGAAAGAAGGCCGCTAGTCTCAGACGCTATCCCCAGGGGTCCATCGCACGGAACGCCGCGCGCAGTTGGTCGTCCGATAGCAGGTCCAGTTGGAGCAACAGCGGTGACGATCGATCCAGGCCCGGAATGGCGTCGGCGTGTTCGCCCATCCACTCGATGATGTGGCGCATGATGCGTGCGTTGGCCTGGCCGTGTGCAGTGTCCGCGCCGATGTTCTCGCTCACGATCCCGCCGACGAGAGCGATCCGGGGACTTGGGGCGAAAGCGACCTCGGATAGCTTGGCACGGTATTCCTTGTTCGCGGCAGGCCGCATCATGGTCACGATTGGCTGGGTGAGTCGGTCGATCGCATGTCTCCCTTCATGGGCGACGATCGATGAGGCGAAGGTCCGCTCAGATAGCTCGCGGATGAAGGCACGGCGCAGGTCCGAGCTCTCGAGACCTCGACTTGCGAGATCCTGAAGCACCTGTTCCCGACCCTGCCGGCGCAGCCGTAGCCAAAGTCCTTCGAAGTAGCCAGCCGGTTGTGCGGCTGCCGCCTGTCGGTCCATCGGCGCGAGCCGGTCGATCCGATCATCGGTCCGCCGCCGCTCCACCTCATCGGTCACTGCCCGCCACGCATCGATGGGACCACGAGCGTAGACGGGCCGGATCTGAACGATGGTGCCGTCCTGGGCCCAGCCGCCCGTGGAACTACCGCCGTCCCAGAACCAGGTGTTGAATCCGTTCGAGACCATGAAATCGAGGCGCACGAACCGGAAGCTGGCCGAGCGCCCATACTGCTCGACATCGAGCGTCCGATCGACCACCCAGTGTCCATAGTTGAGATTGCGCCCGCCGGGTCCTCTGAAATGAACCTGGGCCCCGTACCGCCGCGCCAGCTCATCGACGAATTCGGAACGTCGATAGGTCGCGCCGTCGGTTCGAAGCAACGGCCACAAGTCCGTCGCGGCGGCGTCGAACCCGCGATTCAACTCGGAGCTAAACGGCTCACCGAAGGCCCGAAGCCTGTAGTGGCGTGCCGCTGAGGCCTCGACCTGGTCCTGGAACCTCGCGTAGCCAATGAGCGCGAGTACAACCGGGTCCGTGTCGATGCGGCGCTCCGGGGGAACCCTCGGGTCAAGCGCGAGCCACGCGGCGGCTCGGAACATCCGCGAGTCCACCAGCGCGCGGACCAGCGCGCGTCGCTCTTGCGCCGCGGCCGCGGGGCCCTTCCACTCCGCGAGCAGCGCCTCGATCCTCTGCCCGGTGTTCGTGATGTGGCGACGATCGTCCGGGCCGTCCCAATGGAAATAGGAGGTCCACGCCACAAATGCCGTCGTCCCGTCATCCGCAGCCAGCGCGAGGCCGACGCCGGCCCTGGCAAGGTCGAGGCGACCCCACTCCATCCGCAGAAACCGCCGCATGGCGTCGCGTCCCGCGTCGATCAGGTCATCGGCCGGAGGCTCCCCGGACTCTGCCGCAGAATAGAGGTGCCGCCATACGGCGCGCACGAGCATCCCCGCCGCACGTCCGGCCTCCAGGCTCGTTTCGGCTTGCTGCAGGAGCACGCGCGCGCTCGTCGCAGCGGCAGCCCAGTCCGCCCCCGAAAGGTGCTGGCGCACTCGCTCGGCGGTGGTCTCGAAGGGCCGGTCGCCAATCACCTCTGCTCGGTCCGTCCAGTCGCGAGCGCCGGCCAAATCCTCGTGGAACAGACGCCGTATCGCGGCAAGCCGGCGCGCCGCCTCGGCGCGGTCCGGTGCGGTGGCCCCGGATTCTTCGTAGACCTCGCGGAAGCCCTCCGTCGCCGCCTCGACTTCGAATCGGGCGTAGGCGCGCTCGGCAGCTGCGAGGCCAGCTTGTTGGACTGTCGGTGAGACCGCTTCGCATCCGGCGAGCGACGCTAACGAGCCCAACAGAACGACCGCCCTGGCAGCGTTGCGACCCTGGGAGCGACGTTCCATCGCTAAGCCTGCACCGTGCCGGTGTAGACGAGCAGCAGGCCGATCGTGTCGTTGATCCCATGAGCTAGGATCACCGGCCAGAGGCTCCATCCCGCGAGCACGAAGGCAGCCCCGTAGACGAGTCCGCCGACGCCGATCGCCGCAGCCTTGGCGGGGCCCTGGTACAGATGAATCGCCCCGAACGCGACTGCCTGGAGGACTACGGCACCCGCGACCGCGGCCCGCGACCCTCCGAGCAGGCGCGCCAGTGTCGTCAACAGGAGGCCACGGAAGAAGAACTCCTCTCCGAAAGCAGCGAGAAGCCACATTGCTGGAATGAGGAAGATCAGCAGCTGCAGGTTGCCGGGAATCGCCGCGAACCGATCCACCGGACTCGCGGCTCCGAAGATGCCTTCCAGGAACGGGGTGGCGGCGCCAACCAGGACGGTGTCGATCACGATCGTGGCCACGACGATGCGACCCAGGGGGATTCCGATCCTCGGGCCACGCAGGCCGATCTCAGCGAACGGCGTCCCGCTGAGCAGCATCCAGGCCAGCGCTGCAGCGACCACGAGGCCGTTCAGCCAGGCGGTGTCTACCACTGGCATCAGGGCCCAGGACGCGGGAACTGCACCCACACCCCGGGCGGCACTCAATCCGAGGTAGAGGGCGATTAGGGTAAGCGGCGCAATACCGACGGGCCGGCGGCGCTGACTGTCGAGTCCGGGCGCCGCGCTCTGCTTCACATCGCGTTCCGCTGTCATGCACTGAGTTCTACTACGTGCGTAGTTTTATTTCAACTACACCCGTAGTAGAAAAGTCGGCGACCAGCCGGCCACAACCAGGCTCCGTCCGGCAGTAGCTCAGACCTCGCACCAACGTCCACAACCCAGATGAACTCACGACTCTCGGCCGGTAGAGTGACCACGATCTTTCCCTGAGCCACCGGGGGTTAGCGTCAGTGAGCGAACTCGACGAGCTTTGGGGGACGCTCCGCTATATCGAGGATCGGTGGCGAAGCGCCGATAGGCGAACCCTGCGGGTTGCCTTCGCAGAACTGGCGAACGGTCGGCCCGTCTCCCCCAGCCGACTGGCCGAACTCGCTGGTACCACAGCCGAACAAGCTCGGCACGCCCTGAAGTCCGGTCCGGTTGGTCTCGACGAGGACGGCAACCTCAACGAACTATTCGGCGTCATGCTGGATGCCACCCTTCACCGAGTGGAAGTGGGCGGACGGGTGATTTACGCGTGCTGCGCGTTGGTCGCGCATTGCGTGCCCGTCATCGTGAACGAGACCGTTCGATTGGAATCGACGGACCCCGTCAGGCGTCGATTGGTGACCCTAGAACTCGACGCTAATGGGGTTCGCCGAGGTAGTGAAACAGTACGGGCCTGTTTCCCGACCCCTCCAGCCGGACCCGACATGGACTCGGTACGTCAGGCGTTCTGTTCTCACATCCAGTACTTCGCCGACGCGAGGGCTGCCGCCGCGTTCGCCAGCCAGGACGAGCGACGCCGAATCGTGGAGCCTGGCGACTTGCACGAACTCGCCCTCGCCACGGTTTCTCGTATCTGGTCCTAGACCAGGCGCGAGCGGTCTACAGACTCTGTAGCAGCGACGCGGTCCAAGCCGGAAACAACTTGAGAAGCAGGGCCACGAATACGACCAGAGTGGCGACTGAGAGCACCGACAGTCGAAACCTCTTGCCAACGAGTTCGCAGCCTGCGGTTGAGCACCGCTTCTGGTCATGGACATAGAGCCACCAGGCTCCAACGACCAGAGACACGCCGAGCGGGAGAGTGATCCACTCGTAGCGCATCATGGTCATCATGATGCCCGCGCCTGCGACGCCGCTGAGAATCAAAGCAAGCGGCAAGAGACAGCAGCTTGCGGCGAGCAGCGCACCGGCGACCCCGCTCAGGTTCGCGGCGGCTGAGCGCGGCGTCGGTTGAGCCTCGTTCACGGCGTATCCGATTCCTGGTTCTCGGATAGCTTGGCCACGAAGCCAATCTCGTTGACCGCCTCGATCAGGCGCTTGGGGCCGACCTCCTCCGAACGGTATTCCACCTCCGCACATTTCTCCTCGTACGAGACCTTTGCCTCCACGACCCCATCAACCGCGAGTAGTGCCTGGCGCACGGCCAGAGGGCACCCCCCTCACGTCATGCCCTCGACGTCCAAGAAGACCGTTTTTGTCTCCACCGGCTCCTGGTCGGCAAACGCTGCCGCGTGGATGAATCCAAGGACCATCGCTAGCAACAAAGTGGCCGCCATCATTCGCCCTGGTTTGAACTGCATCGTTACTCTCATTGGCTAGGTGGTTTTGATACGGAGACGTGCCGCGTCGATCTCCGCGTTCACGGCACCCAGGCAGCACTTCCCGGTCGGGTTCCGAACTTCGCATGCACACGCCTGAGCGCTGATGGCCGTTCTGATCTCGGCTGCGATAGCCGAATCGCGAGACGTTCGGAGTTCGTTCTCGATGTCGCGGCGGCGCTTGTCGAAGCAATAGCAGAGCAGAGCATCGCCGCTGGGGTTTTTGAAGCCGGGCTCCACGTTCAGCGCGTCGGAGCGGTAGGTCGCCCCAGGATTCTCACCGAAATAGACCACGTCGCAGTTCGTTTCCTGACAGATCCAGAACTTCTGTTTGGGCGGGATCGGGGTACGAAGAAGCGCTGCAACAGTCAGCCACTCAACGTGTCTCGCCCGCTGGCCGCAAGACACACAGGCGTCAGCTACCTCGGACGACTCCGTCCGGTCGCAGCACGCTCCACTCACTGTTCACTCTCACGAGAAGTCGACGCCAGATCCTCGTCGAGAGCCTCTAAGATCGGGCACTCGGTTGCCGACGCCGTGCCTTCCTCGCACGTGGTCACGAGGCTCACGAGCGCCTCGCGCATAGCGGCGACTGTCGCGATCTTCCGGTCAAGTTCCGCAATCTTGCTGAGGGCGCGACGCTGCACGTCTGCGCAAGATGCCTCCGGGCTTACCCGGAGCGAGAGCAGTTCATCGATCTCAACAAGCGAGAAGCCCAGTTCCTGGGCACGCTTGATGAACCGGATGCGCGCAACGGTTTCATCTGGGTAATGCCGAAAGCCTGCCGCCGCCTTTGGTGGGACGGGGATCAGCCCACGCCGCTGGTAGTAGCGGACTGTTTCCACGCCGACGCCAGCCTGCTCAGCAACGCTTCCGATAGTCATGTGCATCTTCCCGTGACACCTCTTGGGTCCAGAGAAGAGTGCACTCCGTACCTAGGTACGGTGTCAAACGCGAACAAGCAGGCTTCACGCCTTCGACGGGTCGTCTAACCGCTGATGCAGGTAGTAGCAGAGACCGTCGGGCGCGACCAGAAAGAACACCTTGAAACGCTGCCCGTCCCGCTCATCGATCCGAGAGTTCGCGGGGACAGCACCAGCGGCAACCACCTCTTGTTCGAGCTGCTCAAGGTCAGAGACAAGGATGGCCGCGCCCTCCTGGCTGGCGTCCCCCCCGTTTACCGAAAAACCGATGCGGACACCGTCGCGCTCCATGAGCAACGCGGGCGGATCGTCCCGCCGCTCGACCTCGCGCAGCCCCAAGACTCTCGCGTAGTAGTCCGCAGCAGCTTCCAAATCGGTCACTGGCAGCGCCAAGACATCGTCGGCGTAGGGATGGGCTTCGATGAACAGTCGGTCGTCCATGCTCAAGCAGCCTCCTCAGGCGCAGTCAGATTGTCGTCAGGAATGCCCAGGGGCTCCGGGATTCTCGCACACGCCGCGTCCACGCCGGCGAACACCGGACCGCCTTGGTGCGGTACCAAAACGGTACCAATCCAGCCCGAAAAGGACGGATCTAGATTGTTTTCCCGCAGATCAACACAAAACGGCAAGTCGCGTAAGTCCTATGAATAAAGGACTTATCGCTAACTCGCGGAACGGCGCGACTACCTCAGCACGTTGTGCTTGAAGGTCTGCCAGAGGGCCTTGTAGCCGTCGTGCCAGGTGATCTTCTTGCCCTCGCCGTAGGTTCGGCCGTGGTAGTCGACGCCGACCTCGTAGATGCGTAGGCGCGGGCGGGCCTTGGCGACCTGGGCGGTGAACTCGACCTCGAATCCGAAGCGATCCTCGGTGAGATCAAGATGGTCGAGCACCTCGCGGCGGAACATCTTGTAGCAGGTCCAGGCGTCGGTGAGGTTGAGGTCGCTCAGCATGTTCGACAGCCACGTCAAGAACTTGTTGCCAAGCGAGTGCCAGTAGTAGAGCACGCGATGTCCACCCGAGCCGGAGAACCTCGATCCGTAGACGATGTCGGCCTTGCCCGCTTCTATCGGCCTGATAAGACGGTGGCAGTCCTCGGGGTCGTACTCCAGGTCGGCGTCCTGGATGACGATGATCTCTCCGGCCGCAACCTCGAAACCGCGGCGGAGCGCGGCCCCTTTGCCTCGATTGCGATCCTGGAAGAACACCTGCACGCGCCCCAGCTTCAGGGGCGTGACCTCTGGGTCGAACGCGAACTCGGACTCGCCGGCTTCGATCGCCTCGGCCATCTTCTGGAGCCGCTCACGCGTGCCGTCCTGGGAACAGTCGTCGACCAGAACGAGTTCCTTGTCCATGTCGACGCGCTGCACGCGATCGAGGAGTTCGCCGAACGTTGCGAGCTCGTTGTAGACGGGGACTACAACGCTCAGTCGGGGTCTTGTCGTCATGAATTCTCTTCCGAACCGGGCACCGCGTTGGCCGGGGGGCGTATCGCTATCGCTGTCAAACTCTGGCCGCGCGGCGGTCGAAGGATGGCCTCCAGGCGGGAGACAAACGGAATCACCAGCCGATCGTACAACTTCATCTGACCCGTGCGGACCGTTCGCTGCCGCAGGAGTCGTCCTGCGACAAACCAGGCCAGCATCCCGGGCGCGTTGACGTAGTACACGTCCTCCGGTGAGAGGCCGCCGCTGGTCAACAGTTCGTTGAGTTGCGAACGGGTATATCGACGGAAATGCTCGAATTCCTCGTCGAGAGATCCGTAGAGCCAGGGGCCCGCCGGCACGAACAGGAGCAGTGCTCCGCCGGGACGCAGCGCAGCCAATGCGGAGGCCACCAGGTCGGCATCATCTTCGATGTGCTCGAGTACGTTGACGAGAACGATCGCGTCGACTTCCCCGCCCAGATCGTGGTCACCGAAATAGCCGTGATGCGTGCTCACCCGCGGGTTGTCGGCGAATCGAACGCCGAGATCGCCGTGCATGCCGAGATCCGGCTCGACGAGAATCAACTCGTCGATGGCGTCGATCGCGCTCAACTTCGCAGAGAATGTGCCTCGGCCAGCACCAACCTCGACGACCCGTCCGGCGAGATGGGCCTCGAACATCGTGACGATCCAGGAGTAGTAGTTCTCGCCCTGAGAGTGCTTCCAGTTCCGCGCCTGAGTAGCGGAACTCGGGATCGTTCACGCCTCGACGTCCGGTGCTGCCTCGGAACTCGCGGCGCTGGCTGCGAGCTCCTCATAACCGAGTGCGCCACCGGTGCCCGTTTCGACCGGCAACCCCAGCGCCTGCCAACCAGCCTCGATCACTCTGCCGAGCGGATCGGTGACGCCGTTGAACCCGGGAGCGACGTTGAACGCCTTCGCGTATCCCGCCTGCTGCAACAGCGACACCGCGTGCCGCGATCTCGGTCCAGTCGCGCAGCCGCAGTAGATCGTCGCGTCCGGTGCGATCGACGACGTTGCCACTCGTACGAACTCCGGATTCGGAGCCATCATGCCTGTCGCCGGACTGGGCTCGGCGACCGGAATGTTGAGCGCGCCGGGCACGTGGCCCCGTTCGAACTCTTCCACAGTGCGGACGTCCAGATAGACGGCGTCGACGTTCTGTTCCAGGGCCTCAGCTACATCCTGCGGGGTTTGATCTTCGATCATCGGTTTCATCGTTGGAATCCGCGCGCGGCCGCGCGCGCGGGTGGATAAGCTGGAAACCAGGACATACCCTACGGCGCGCCGACGCGCCACGTGAACCCGCCCGTCACGAAAGGCCCCATCATGTCGCCTACCCGTATCACCTCGGTCTTCAAGAAACGCTTCACCGCGACAGCGATCATCGCGCTCACGGTCCTGACGAGCGTTGTCACGGCGGCCCCCAACGATGACGCCGGGTGGACTTTCGAGCCGCTTTCCGGGGACGAAACCCTGCTGGTCCGCGACGCGCTGCTCGAGATGAAGGAGCGCGACCGTGGCCCGTTCGAGCGCCTTCGCTGGTTCTGCGCCGATGGGACGATCCTGCCGCCGCGCCCCTACGCCTGCCGCGAGCACGGCGGCGGCCTCCAGTAGGGCGAATACACCGCCACCGCGAGCCGCCTTCACGAGCTCGGCTTCCACGTGGGCCCGGTTTTCGCCGCAGTGGACTGGGATCAGTTCTATGACGCCACCAACTCGCACTACTTCCTGCGCGAGATCGTCCTGCAGCGATTTCTCGAGAACGCCGACAACGCCTGGGTAATGCGCCGCGCCCAGTACTACCGCGGCGCCCGACAGGCCGAAAACGAAGAAGTCGCGGGACGCCAGCGTCTCGTTCGCCTTCTCTCTGATGGCGCCTGGACGGCGCGAAACTACTTGCTGGCTGCCTCTGTCGTGGAAGCTGTACCGCACGGTGCCCCGGGAGTGGCTGGCGATGAGATCCGCGGCCTCGCCCTACAGGTGTCCGACGTCGACGAGGGCTTCATGCGGCTGCGAGTGAAGATCCATTCCAGTCCCGGCCCCGAAGACCTTACGGCGGTCCAGGAATACAGGGCCAACCTCCCGACCGACGTACCCGAAGCTACTCGGACTCCGCTCGCGCAACTCGAAGCCGCTCTGATCGAACTCTACGCAACCGGAATCGACCCGGAGGCATGGCGACGAGTGGGGGCTGATCTCCCCGGTGCCCTGTCGGAAACTATGACCGCCACCGGCGCCGCGCTCGACGGCTGGAACGCGGGCCGGCGCAGCACGCGCCTCGCACTGCTGCTTGCCGATCTTCGAACCGCCGCCACCGCGTCGGCAGACCGAGGCGACGGCTCGCAGACGCTCGCTGCCTTTGACGCCATTCACTTTGTGCGGGCGCAGCTCTTCGTCGATGCCAACACCTGGGTTGCCGAGCTCCTCGGAGGAACGTCCACCCGTAGCGAGCGGCTGGAGGCCGTCGGCCATCTTCTCGGCGCCGCCTACGGAGCCGGCTGGCTGACGGAGCGCGAGTGGCGCAGCGCAGCAAGGCGTCTGGCGGAAGCTCAGGCAGCCGACACAACGACTCGAGCCCAGTACCTAAGTCTCGCCCGGTACCTGGGCCGCACTATGGAGTGGAGCACTGCCGCCGCCAAGCAGATGGTCGCTCTGGCCGAGCAGCGCTACGCCGCCGTGGAGCCCTTGGCTCATCGGTTCAGTGACGACGCCGTCCGTGGCTCCGTGCTCCTCCCGCTTGCGGAGATCCTGAATGCGATCGAGGGCGACGCCGCCAGTGAGGCCGGGCTCAGCTATGAACTCGGTGACGTCGAGGTATCGAGCGGCGTCATGGGCCTCAACCCCGGGGCCGCCTTCGGCACGCTCCACCTGATTACCGATCCCGCGCAAGTCCGCGACCTCGACCCGGATGGCATCTACATCCTTCCCGAAACGCCGGCCGACCTCGGACGACTTGCGGGCATCCTGACCATCGACCAGGGTTCGCGTCTATCGCACGTTCAGTTGCTCGCCCGCGGACTGGGCATTCCCAACGCGGCCATCGCTTCCCGCGTACTGGATGCCGTGCGGCCGTTCGTCGGCAAGGAAGTGCTCTACGCCGTTTCGCCGCTCGGCTCGGTGCTCGTGAAGCCAGTCGACCAGGTGAGCGAGGAAACGATCGCCAAGTTCCGTGAAGATACGGCGGCCAATGCTCCGCGCGTCACAATCGATACAGCCGCGCTCGATCTCGATACACGCCGCGTGCTCCCGCTCGATTCGATCGAAGCTGCCGACTCCGGCCGCCTCGCTGGGCCGAAGGCGGCGAACCTGGGACAACTGCACCAGCTGTTCCCCAATCGAGTGGCCCCCGGCCTGGTCATCCCCTTCGGCGTTTTTCGCGCTCATGTCGATCGCGACCTCGACGGAGACGGCCGGACGCTCTACCAGGAAACCGTCGAGATCTACCGCAGCGGTGGCTCGAGCCAGGCGATCGCGCGCGCGCTATCCGCGGTCGCTGAGAAAATCCGGGCGATGCCGTTGATTCCGCGGTTCGAGCGCGAACTTCTTGCCCCGATCAGGTCTCAGTTCGAACTGAGAGACATCACCGGCGTCTTCGTGCGATCGGACACCAACGTCGAAGATCTCCCCGGCTTCAGCGGCGCCGGCCTCAACCTCACCGTGATGAACGTCGTCGGCGAACAGGCACTACTGCAGGCCGTTCGTGACGTATGGGCCAGCCCGTACCGAGCCCGATCCTACGAATGGCGGCAACGCGTGGTCACGAACCCGGAAGCCGTCTACCCATCGATCGTCTTGCTTGGCAGCGTTCCTGCCGAGGCTTCGGGTGTGTTGGTCACCCGCGATGTCGATGGAGCCCTGATGGGAACGGACTACGCGCCAGAGGACGCCTGGACGGCAACGCTCGCGGCGGGCGTTGGCGGTGCTGTGGAGGGCGAAGCTACCGAGACGATTCTCCTACCTGCGTCGCGCGGGGAGTTCGACCCCATTTTGCTCACGTCGGCTCGAGCGGCCTAGCGGAAGTCTCTGAACGCGACCGGCGGGATCCGTGATCTGCCTGTCTTTGGCGACCACACCTTGCTGACTGCGCCCCGGCAGGCCGATCTCAACGCGGTGGTTGCTGACATTCTCGAGCGATATCCCGACTCCGATGGTGCGACGCCCTGGGACATCGAATTCGGCTTCCTGGGTGACGAGACCGTGCTCTTTCAAATTCGCCCCTTCGTGCTGGGTGGGACGACACTCGCGGAACTCAGCGCGATGGACGCGGAAATGCTGAGAGGCGCCGCTACCCCGGTACCGCTCGATGGAGCCGCCCGATGAACAACCGTCTACGCCTGCTCGCGCCCACCTCAGCATGCATCGTCTTGGTCGCTGGACTGGCTGCCGCCTACCCGCTCGACGGCTACGGCCACACCGGCATTCGTCGACTGTGGGCGTACGACCCCGAGCTCCGGGAAGAGCTGGGTGGCCCCGCGTTGCCGGCGGGAGCGTTGCACGGCTACGAGTCCGTCCGCCTCCATCTGCTCGACCAATCGGACTACGACGTCGACACCACCGACCCTGAACTCCAGGCGGGCCTCGAGGGGATCTTCGCGGACCGCGACGGTAGCTATTCGATCGCGGTCCTCGACATCACGGACCCGAGCGCGCCCCGCTATGGCGCACTCCGTGAAACCACCGCTCAGTTGCCGGGGAGCGTGGGCAAGCTACTCGTCACGACCGGGGTCTTCGATGCCCTCGCACGCTCATTCCCCGAGCCAGCCGATCGCCTCGAGATTCTACGAGGCTCGTGGATCGTCGCGGACGATTTCAGTCAGCGCGATTCACACAGTGTGCCGATCGTCGACGTGGCAGCGAGAACGCTCACGCATCGACCGATACGGATCGGCGACGGATTCACGCTGTTCGAGTGGCTTGATCACGCACTGAGTCCGTCCGCGAACGCCGCCGGTGCCACCGCGTGGCGCGAAGCGATGATCCTGAGGGAATTCGGCGCCCGTTACCCGGTACCGGCCGACGAGTGGCAAGCGTGGCTGGCCGAGACTCCCAAGACGGAACTCACCGAGCTGTCGCTTGATACGCTTGAGGCGCCATTGCGTGCGGTGGGACTCGACACGACGCAGCTTCGCCAGGGCACGATGTTCACCACCGGCGGGCGCGCGCACGTGCCGGGAGTGCGATCCCTCGCGTCTCCCAAGCAGCTACTCCGCATGCTCCTGCGCATCGAACAGGGTCTGCTCGTTGACGAGTTTTCGAGCCTCGAGATCAAGCGCCTGATGTACTTCACGCGACGGCGATACCGCTACGCAGTCTCTCCGGCCTTGAACGATGCCGCGGTGTACTTCAAATCGGGTTCGTTCTACCGCTGTGTGGACGAAGAGGGCTTCGAGTGCCGACAGTACGCAGGCAACAGCACGAACATCATGAACTCGGTGGCGATCATCGAGAATCCCGCCGTACCCCAGGCTGGTGAGAGGCAGCGTGTGTACCTGGTCGCGCTAACGTCGAATGTCCTGCGAAAGAACTCGGCAGAAGACCATCGGGATCTCGCCACCGAGATCGACCGACTGATCGCCGGACTGAACCGCTAGTCGCGACGTCAGTCGAGGGTGTTCGTCGGTATTTCGACCAGACCGTCAAGGCTGACGATCAGCTCTTCAAGCAGCCGAGAGCCATCTGCGTGGCGGGCCAGCCCGACTGCCACGTAGGTCCGCCCGTTGTCCTCAACGAGGGCCGCGTCAGCATGGTAGTCGCGCCACGTGCCGGACTTCCGATAGATGTTCAGACCGGGGCGGTCCCCGAGTCCGCGGACGAACTTGTGACGAATTCCCGGGTCGCCCAGAATTTCCTTCATCTGGGCCGAGGCGTCCGGCGAGACCAGCATGCCCTTCTGCAGCAGCACGAAGAACCGTGCCGCCTGACGGGCGGTAGCGCCGTGGGACGTGTTGCCGACAGGATCCCGGCGCCAGTAGTCGTTCCGGCCATAGGCCTTGCCGACCCACAGTCCGCCATCCTCGGGCTCGTAGAGTCTGTGGGGCATCTCCTGCACGGCCGACGCGATTCGCTCGAAGCCCACGCGATGCAACACCGATGTGGCCGCGGCATTGCTAGAGACGCGAATCATGTCGACCAACTCGGTGCCGAGTTGTGGCGTCCAGGCCAGATCGCCGTCCTCGATGGCATCGAAAGCACCGAGCAAGATTGCGATCTTCGGCAGGCTCGCCGCATAGATCATGGCGTCGTCGTTGACACCGGCGTAGCGCAACTGCGGACCCGACAGGTCGACCAGCGCGACCGCAAGATCGCCGCGCGCCACCAGATCAGACCAGCCATGCTCCTGCATCGCGGCATCGAGTCGTCGATCAAGACGGGCGTTCTCACGCTCGAGCGGAAACGCCTCGCGACGAGCTACCGGACCAGCCACGGCGACAGGCTCGGCCACCGTGGGCGTGACACCCCGAGGGCTGGCCACCGCTCCCGTCGTCCCCATCCCTGATGCGACTAGCGCAACCCCCAGCGCAGGCGCGCACCATGCGATGCGACCCAGCTTGTTGCGCGGCACCGCCGGTCGAGGGTGGGAGTCAGAAGGTCCAGTCAACACAGTCTCGCGTGCAGGGAAACGCTCGGCGCTCAGCCGGTGCGGAATCGAGCAAGTATAGCAACGCGGATATGCCCGACGCTGCCCCTAAAATGCAACGGACTGATACTCTGGATCCTTGCCCCGAGGCCCGCGCTAGCTCGTCTCAGGAGTCCCGTTGAGCGACGCAACGTTCGAGATCACTTGTCCTTGTTGTGACAACAAGATGACGGTCGACGCCGGTGACGGCACGATCCTTCTCGAAGAGCGCCCGAAGAAACCGGGGCGAGGCTGGGACGAAGTAGTCCAGGCGGGCGCAGACAAGCAGGCGGCCGCCGAGCGCCAATTCCAGCAGAACATGGAACGCGAGCGCAACGCCGACGACATCCTGGAAAAGAAGTTCCGCGAGGCCCTCAAGCGTGCCGAGCAGACCGAAGGACCTCCCCCTCGCATCTTCGATCTCGATTGAGACTACGCATCACGCTCAGCCTGGCCTTGCTCGCTGTCCCGACAGCTGTTGGCGCTCAAACTCCGTCCGAATCCACTGCCGTCGTCGGCGCGGCCCCGGTTGCCGACATCCCGGCGGCCGTGCGCGCCGTGCTAGGTCACCCAACCCTCAACGACGCGTCGATCGGCATGTACGCCGTCTCGCTGCCAGATGGCGAGGTGCTCCTTGACTCGAATGCCGATCAAACGTTCGCGCCGGCGTCGGTGACGAAGCTCTTCACCACGGCCGCTGCGTTGTGGAAACTCGGTGGTCATCATGTCTGGCAGACACCGGTCGCCTATCGGGGAACCCTCCGGGATGGACGCCTCGACGGCGATCTCTGGGTTCTTGGCCGCGGCGCGCCCGATCTGGTGGAGGAGCGTCTCTGGGTTGCGGCCCAGTGGATCGCCGAACAGGGGCTCACAACGATTACCGGCGACCTCATCGTGGACGATCGCTACTTCTCCGGGCCGGTCTATGGAGCCGGATGGCCGGGCGGCCGTCAGGTAACCGAGGCGTACCACGCACGGGTCACCGCGCTGATGGCGAACTACGCGGCCGAGCGAGGCGATGACGGGTGGAACGCGGTTGAAGATCCTCCGCTGCATTTCGGCGGCCGCCTGGCGGCGGTTCTCGAACTCGCGGGCGTCCGGATTGAGGGCCCCGTGCGTCGCCCCCTCCCGGAAGAGCTCGAGCAGGTCGCGGCACCCGACTTCAGCGGCAGCGACACGGGGCGGCGGACGGTTCCGGCCTCACTGACCCATCTCTACGACATCGGCTCAGAGCCTCTCGGCCGCCTCGTGATGGACGTCAACAAGTTCAGCAACAACGTGATGGCCGAGTCGCTGCTGCGCGCGCTTGGCGCCATCGAATACGGGGCGCCCGGCACCGACGCGAAGGGCGCTGCTGTCGTGGCGGAGTTTCTCGAAGACGAGCTCGGGATTCCGGCAGAGAGCTTCGCCCAATCCGACGGTTCCGGGCTCTCCGCGCAAAACAGGTTCTCGCCGGCCCAGGTGGTCAGGCTCCTGTCGTATGCCGAGAACGACTTCCACGTAGGCCCCGAACTCCTCGCTTCGCTCAAGCATTCGGGCCTGGACGGATGGAATCCGGCTCCATTTCGCTACGCCCCGCTACGCGGCGAACTCCGCGTGAAGTCGGGGCACATTCGCGGCGTCAACACGCTCGGAGGATTCCTTCACACTTCGAGCGATCGCGTCGTTGTCTTTGCTTTCATGGTCAACGGCCATCGCGCACAACAGTGGGAAATCGACCAGCGCATGGCGGAACTCACTAGCGCGTTGATTCGCGACTTCTAGCCCAAGTTACGGAGACGATTCCGGATGAAGGTCGAGGTCCCCGAGTACTCACTCGCCGAGTCTGCGCCTGTCGATCCGAGTCGAACCGCGTTGATCGTGGTCGACATGCAGAACGATTTCGTGCGCCTGGATGGAGCGCTCCCGATCGAAGATGCTGCCGGGACGATCGGTGCTATCGAGCAACTGAGGAACTTCGCAAGGCGGGAATCGATTCCTGTGTTCTACACACAGGACTCGCACTATGCGGGCGACCCGGAATTCGCCATCTGGGGTGAACACTGCTGCGTGGGCACGGACGGATGGGAGATCGTTCAAGAACTTGCTCCCGACGAGGCTCTCGACGACCGTGTCTTCCGCAAGGACCGCTACGACGGCTTCTTCGGAACGAATCTCGACACCACGCTTCGGCAGCGAGGTATCGACACGCTGATCATCTGCGGCACCGTCGCGAACATCTGCGTGCTCTACACGGCGGCAAGCGCGGCGATCCGTTGGTACCACGTGATCCTTCCGGTCGACGCAGTGTCAGCGATCACCGAGTTCGACCTGCAACTCACCATCAGACAGGTCGGCTGGCTGTTTCAGGGAACGATCACCAGGTCGAGCGCCCTCTGCGCGACCGAATCTGTCGGCTAGATCAGCCGCTCGGCTCCCGAATACACCACGCACTCTTCGCCGCGCACGAAGCCGATCAGAGTCATCCCGCTCTCGACGGCCAAGTCCACCGCGAGGCTCGATGCCGCCGAGACGCCCGCAACCAACGGGATGCCCGCGACCAGCGCTTTCTGAACCACTTCGAAGGACTGCCGGCCGGAAACAACGAGCATGTGTCCACTCAACGGAAGCGTTTCGTTCAGATAGGCCCAGCCGATGATCTTGTCGATGGCGTTGTGGCGCCCCACATCCTCGCGAACGACGAGCATTTCACCATCCGGTGACACGAGTCCTGCGGCGTGGACCCCGCCCGTTTTGTCGAACGTTGGTTGAGCTTCTCGGAGGGTCGGCAATGCGGCTGTGACGGCATCGATTCGAAAGCGCGTGGCATCACGGAGCCGGTCGTGCGTGACGCGCACGGCGTCGATGCTCGCCTTCCCGCAGATCCCGCACGATGACGTCGCATAAAAGTTCCGATGCCAGTCTGGCTCTCTGTCGAGCCCCGGCACGAGCGTCACCTCGACCACGTTTTCAGGATTCAGCGCATCCTCATCGAGACAGGCGCTGATTGTCGCGATCTCGCCGAGACCGACAATCGTCTCTGTGTACAGGAATCCGGCTGCGAGTTCACGATCGTGTCCGGGCATGCGCATCGTAACGGCGACGGCCTCACCCCCGAGACGGATCTCGCAGGGCTCCTCGATCGTCAGCCGATCTGTTTCGACGCTCCGCCCGGCGCGCGTCACCCGCGTGACTGGTTTGTCGATCGCTCCGTGATCCGTCACCGACCGCGACCTGCGGCGTTCTCCGCCGCGCCGAGCAGGTCTTCTGGCGTCCACGAATTCCCGATGAATGTCTCGAGAACACGGCCATCGCTCCCCACAAGAACGGTACGCAGCGAATGAACCAGCTCCGTGCCATCTGGCCTGAACCGCAGACCCGTGTACTCGCCGAGTTCGAACAGACCTGCGGTCGTCGAGGTGGCAAAGCGCCAACGTTCCAGAGCCGACGGCTCATCAGTAGGCAAGTATCGCTGGGCGTACTCCATGAGTACTTCGGGCGTGTCGTAGTCTGGATCGATGCTGAGCGACAGGAGGCGCAGATCGCCATAGCGTGCCGGATCGCTTGCGACGGCCTGGTAGACCGCGTCGAAGTGCTCGGACATCCGCGGACAGAAGTCCGGTATCGGGCAGCGCGTGTAAATGAAGGTGAACGCGTAGGGCGTGCCGCCATAGCTGGCGAGCCCGAGAGTATTGCCCGATTGATCGATCAGATCGATGGACGGTACTTCGCTCCCCACGTCAGGAGCCGGCACTACCGCTTCCACGGCCGCACCCTCAGCTGGAGCGGTGCGCACCACGACGTCTTCGAGCCAGCTCGCCGCACCCGAAACAACCAGCGTCGCGCTCACGCTCGCCCCGGGCTTCGCTGCGCCAAACACCCAGTCATCGCGGATATTGAAGGGCATGGTCATTGCCCCCATGAAATCAGCCACAGGCTCGTGATCGACGGTGACGGTGCGCTGCTCCCGATCGACAGAAACCACGGTTCCGCTCAAGTCGTAACGCCGTGCGTCTGCGTCAGCTTCATCCGCCGGGTCCGACCCGGCGCAGGCGCCCAACGTCACGATCGCCAGACCTACAAGAGCTGCGAGGGCTAGACGACGCAGTGCAGGGTAGTTGCTCACAGTGTTTCCACTCTCGTCGGCCAGTTGCCCGGATAGAACCTGCGCCGATCAAGCGCGGCCACCGGTTGGAATCGAGATCCTTCGCGTTCCGACAACTCTGCCATGCGATCGCGAACCGCTTCGACTCCGCGTGACTCGGCGTAGCGGAAAATTCCGCCACGGAACGGCGCGAATCCGGTACCGAGCACCAGGGCGAGATCGGCTTGCGGGGCGCTGGCGACGATGCCCGCACCGAGCGCCCCGGCCGCCGCGTTGAGCATCGCGAGCACGCACCGATCGACGATGTCGACGGGAGCGAGAGGATCGCGGTCCGAGTCCGGGGCGGGTAGCTCTGCCACGGGCGCCGCATTGCCGCCCCCGTCGTGGGAGTAGAACCCCTGCCCTGACTTCCGACCAAGGCGGCCTTCCGCAACCAGACTCGCCGCGGTCGAAGTTGCCGGGAGCCCAGCGTCATAAGTGGGAGCAATCAGCGCAGTCACCTTTGTTGCCACGTCGAGTCCGATCTCGTCGAGCAGCCGTAGAGGCCCCATCGGCATCCCGAAAGACTCCAGCGCCTCATCGATCGCAGTCACAGAATTGCCCTGTTCGAGCAGGACCACGGCCTCGTTCACATAGGGAACGAGCACACGATTGACGAAGAATCCGGGCGCGTCGCCGACCACAACGGGCACCTTGCCGAGTTCGGTTACGAAGCGGTGCGCCAGACAGACGGCGTCATCCGCTGACTCCGGACCGCGTACGATCTCCACGAGCGGCATGCGATGGACGGGGTTGAAGAAATGAAGGCCCAGAAATCGCTCCGGCCGTTCCAATGCGACCGCCATGGACGCCACTGTGAGTGATGACGTGTTCGTCGCCAGGACCGCTGTCGGGCCGGCCGCTTTCTCTGCGGCGGCCAGGACCTCGTGTTTGATAGCGAGCTCCTCGACGACCGCCTCGATGACGAGATCGCTCCGCGCGAAGCCGTCGTAGTGCCGTGTCGCCGAAATGCGGCCCCATCCCTCGGCCGCCGCCGCGGCGCTCAACCGTCCTCTCCGCCGCAGCGACGCAAATCGACGGCGGGCCACCCTCAGGGCGACGGCGAGAGGAGCGCGTTCGACGTCCTTGATGCGAACTTGGACGCCGGCATGGGCTGCTACCTGTGCGATACCGCCGCCCATGATTCCCGCCCCGAGGACAACCAGTCGCCGCACGCGTGCCCCCCGAGACGCCCCTCTACGCGCCGCCTGTCTCAGAAAGAAGAGTCCCACCAGGTTGCGTGACTCCGTCGAGATCACTGTCTCGGCGACCAGGTCAGCCTCGAAGCGCAGTCCCGCATCGAGTGGCATGGTTAGCCCAGCGCGGATCGCGCGGATCGCCTTACGCGGCGCCGGGTGGTGCCCTTTCGTCCGTGCAGTGACATCGGCATCCGCCCGGCGAAACAGGGCCGCGCGACCGATCGGGTTCCCTTCCGTAGCCCACCTGCGGAGACGACGCCAGAGTCCGCGATCCTCCGGAGCTACTCGCCTTCCTGGCTCCGGTCGACGACGACACCAGCGCGCGGCCTGCTGCAACAGCAGAGGACCAGGCACTACCTCGTCCACCAGTCCGATCCTGTGAGCTTCTCTGGCGCCGAGCAGCCGCCCTGAGAGCACCATCGAGAGCGCCCGTTCCAGCGAGATCAAACGCGGCAAACGCTGCGTCCCGCCGAAGCCGGGGATGATGCCGAGCTGCACTTCGGGCAAACCGATCTTCAACTCTTCATTGTCGGCTGCGAGCCGGAAATCGCATGCCAAGGCGAGCTCGGTCGCGCCGCCCACACAGGTGCCATTGATCGCGGCAACAGTAGTCACCGGAAGGTCCGCGAGAGCGTCGAACGCGAGCTGTCCTCTTCGCGATCCCGAACGTGCGGCGGTCAACCCGCGCGCCCCGGCGATCTCGGCAACATCGAGACCAGCGATGAAGGAATCCGCCTTCCCAGACGCGATGATCACGCCCTGTACGTTGCCGGCGTCGGCCTGCGAGCGAACCGCGGTCACGAGCTCCACGAATCGCTCGAGTAACACCGAACTCAGTCGGTTGTGTGGAGCGCCGGGCTGATCGAACTCGATGACGGCAATCCCGTCTTCATCGATGTCCAGACTGATGCCCACAGCGTCGCTGGCGAGCCTCGCGCCGTACGGAGACCCCGGTTCGCGATCCCGCATCGCCACTCGCTAGCGCTCCAGCACTACCGCGCCGCCCTGCCCTCCGCCAATGCAAAGGCTCGCGAGCGCGTGCCGCAATCCGTTGCGCTGCATGGAATGCAGCAGCGTTGCGACCAGGCGCATGCCAGTGGCGCCCACAGGGTGACCGATCGCAATGGCCCCGCCGTTCACGTTGAGAATCTCCTCAGGAACCTCGCCGAGTGGTGCACTCGCCCCGAGTTCATCCCGGGCGAACGCCCGCGAGCGCATGCATAGCTGCACCGCGAGCACCTGAGCGGCGAAGGCTTCGTTGATTTCCACCCGATCCATGTCATCGAGGGCTCGGCCGGCATCTTCCAGTGCGGCGGGTATCGCATAGCTCGGCCCCAAGCCCATGCGGCGCGGATCGACCCCGGCCCAGGCATAGCCCGCCAGGCGACCAAGCGGTTCATAGCCGAGTTCACTGGCAGCAGACCCGCTCATAACCAGCGTGGCCGCTGCGCCATCCGTTAGCTGGCAGGAGTTGCCCGCGGTGACCGTGCCGTGGCGCCGGTCAAAGATCGGCCGGAGGTCATTGAGAGCCTCGAGGCTCTGCCCGGAACGCGGCCCGAGATCGAGATCGACGACGCCGGGAGCCTCGTCCGGCAGGAAGATGTCCACTCGCTCGTCGTCGAACTCACCGGCCGCTTCCGCTGTCACGGCGCGCTGGTGACTTCGCAAGGCAAACTCATCCTGGCGTTCGCGCTTGATGCCGAACTCCTGCGCGAGCGCCTCCGCCGTTTCCCCCATATTCAGCCCACTCACCGGGTCGGTTAGTCCCGTCCTCTGGGCAGGTCGAGGACGAAAATGCGATGGTCGGAGGCCGGCTGTCGCAACGAGCTTGCCGCCCCATGATCGTGCCCCACCGATGCGTGTGAACTGCTTCCGGCCGGACTCCGGGAACAGAAGCGGATAGTTGCTCATGGACTCGACGGCGCCCGCCACAACGACAGTGGCCCGCCCAGCGCGGATGCGCTCGGCGGCGGTCGTGATGGCATCGAAACCAGACCCGCAGTTGCGCTGCACTGTCGATGCAGGAATCGACTGCGGCAAATCGGCGCGCAGCGCCACCACGCGGGCAATATTCGAGGCTTCCGCTGGACTCCCGGCACAGCCCACCACCACTTCATCGACCCTTTCCGGATCAATATCGGAACGCGCGATGAGTTCCGTGACGACCTGCCGTCCGAGCTCAACCGCACTCACGCTTCGCAGCGCCGTCCCCGCCCGCGCAAACGGCGTTCGTAGGGCATGAGTCAGAACGATCTCGTCGGTCATCGGCGCCTCGCGATTGGTGCGCCACACAGTACCGCACGGGTTCCTGACAAGTTGCGCGGTTGCAGTGGTGCGCGGCGCTCGCCCTGTTGTGCGATGGTCAACGGATGTTCGAATCTGGCGAATCGATCTATGCCCCGCTACTCCTCTCCGCGGACGAGGATGCGGTCGACGAGTGCAGCGGCCTCGATGCTGCGATCATTCCGGCGACGGTTGCGATGAATCCGCGCATGGAGCGGTTCCGTCAGCGCGCTCGCGACAAGAGCCGAACGCTGATCGTCGATCCGCGCAGCGCGATGTTCCAGTTTGAGGGTTACATGAGCATGGAGGACGTACGGTCGCTGCCGTATTCCCCCGGACTCTCGACGCTCGGAGCACTGTGGACGCCCGAGCAATTCACCCGCGAGTTCCGCGCCGCGACGGCGCGGCAGGTCCTTCAGGTTCAGCAACATCTTGGCGCCGACGTCGCGATCGCGCCGTACTTCTTCGTCGCGACGCCGGACCACGCATGGCTGGAAGTCGCCGTGGAGTTCGGCCGTGAAATGCGCGTCCTGGCAGGAAGATTGCCGGTCGCGGTTGCGGTTTGCGTCGATATCGACGCCATCCTCCCGTCCTTGGCACGAGAACGTTTCGCCGATGCCTTCAGCAACGTCGACGCCGACCTCTTCATGCTCACGGTGATCAACTTCGACGAACTCGAGGCAACTCCGGAGGAAGCGCGGGCGGTCCTGGACCTGCTGAACCGCCTTGCTCAGTTCGCCCCGGTGATGCCGCAATACGTTGGCCGATTCGGCCTTACCGCAATCGCCCACGGCGCGATCGGATACGCCGGCGGAGCCCTTGAACTGGAGAGCCATCCGCAGCGCTACCTGCGTGAAGGGCTAATCAATCTACACTCCGACGCCCACTACCTGGACGTGGCGATGATGCGGCTTCCCGTACGGCTGGCGGCTGCGGTGACCGAGGTTGTCCCGGAAGCGGACACGGTAGGCCGCCCGCCGACGTGGTTAGTTCGGCGACGTCGGATTCGCCACGCGCTCAACGCAAAAACATCAGAAGCGCGCTGGCTGGGAGCACTTGCGCCAGCCGAGCGTCGCGGCACGCTGGAGACGCGTTTCGCAGGTGCCCTCTCGCACTGTGTGGCCGCCGCGGATGCACTCGCCGATGCAACTGAAGAACTCGGGCGTGGCCGCTACCACTACCTCGAAGTGTTGCGAGAACTACTCGGCGGACCGGAAGCCGAGCTACTGGGCGGCGCTGGCTTCTAGCTCAATGCCCTGAGCAAACGGCCCGACCGTGTCGTAGACCAGTTCGGTGACTTCCTTGGCGCCGGTCTCAAGGCAATAGGTGCCGCACTCGGTAAACGGTCGCGAGTACACGTGCAGGCTCACGGCCCGCTCTCCCCACTGGCCCGGGTTCGCGATCTGATGAACGCACGCGCAGCGATCCAGATGTAGTTCCTCGCCGACGCCGCCCACCGTTTCACGATTGAGCAGGCTCGGTGCACCACCGCCCTCTTTCCACGCGTAGTCACTCATCTCGAGGCGACCGGACTCGATTCTCATCCAGCAACACTGGCCGGCGTGATCGTGGACCGGAGTCACCTGACCGATGCTCCATCCCAGCAGAATCACCTGGAACCGTTCGTCCCGATAAACCAGATGGCGTGTGTAGTGCTCCTCGTCCCACACCACATAGCGCTCAATCTCATCAGGATGGAGCCGATAGCGGTCCATGAGGGCGATCATGTCGGGATCGCACGGGTCACCCGGCGGCAGCTCTTGTAGCGCCGTAACGAACTCTTTGAAGGTGACGTACTCGACCATCGGAAGTGCCTCCCCGATTCGTGGCGACCACCGTAAGGTCGCTCACACGTTGCGTCCGGAGTCTACCAAAGGAATGGGCTCTCGGGGGACCGATCTCGTCTCTGCGCAAGGAGAGCTCCAGACATGAAAAGAGCCCGCCGCGCGTGCGACGGGCTCTGATCTCGAATCGGCGGACTTACTGAACCGTGAGGGCGATCTCAGCAACGATCCGGCGGCCGATGATGTCACCGAAGATGTGCTGCAGCGCATCCTCGTTGAGCAGGTTGGTCGCGCGGATGGACGCCTCGGCAGCGCCATCGGCGAACATCAAGCCGAGCGACGCGTCAACCGTGGTGAAGGCATCGGTCGTGCCCCAGAATCGGCTATCCAGAACGTCCGTCCAGTAGGCCTCACCGGTGTAGTTCACGGCTGCCGAATAGAACCACTGCTGCTGGTAGCCGTTCCACCCTACGCTGAAACGATGGTTCGGCGGACGGCCGATCTCATCTTCCGGCACGCCCTCAACCTCGGGGTCGTCCTGATAGGAGTAGTTGACCGTCAGCGTGTTCCGCGCGATCGGCTGCGTGCGCAGACCAAGCTCGAAGCCCTTGTTCACCGTCTTACCGATGTTCCGGTAGCTGAACCGCGACGGCAGCAGGAGCTGCCCCGGGAAGCCCGGTGGGCACGGCGGCACGGGCGCGCCCGGCAAGAAGCACTGGGCGAGCGGCGGCAGGCCAGGCGGCGGGTTGAAGAACGTGTAGGCACCGGCGGTGTAGAAGTCGAGCGAGTCCTTCGTTTCGGAACGATAGACAGCTACGTCCCACGTGAAGCGTCCATTGTCGACGCTGCCGCGGTAGCCGAGCTCAAGCTGATCCGTGCGTTCCTCCACCAACTCGGGGTTACCCACCACGACGCTGGGGAAGACGTAGGGACCGATGAACGGCAACTGCACCTGGTTGAAGATCGTTACTTCGATGAAATTGTTGATTAGCGACGGCGTACGGAACGCGCGACCGAACCCGGCGCGAAGCACATGGTTCGGGCTCCCTGTCGGCCGGAACAGGATCGCACCGCGCGGTGACACGACGGTCGAGTCGATATTGCTGAAGCTATCCGCTCGGACGCCGGCGTCGATGGCAAAGTGGTCACTTACATCAAGTGCGACCTGCGCGAACCCACCGCCTTCCTTGCGGTTGTCGTCATTCGGCGCAATCGATAGATCGAAGTCGATGTTGCGGAAGTTGGCGCCGTAGGTGATCGAATGACGGTCACCGATCGCCGACGTATTCGTCGCTGAAATGTCGTACGTGTTGCTGTCGAACTTGAACAGCAGACCGTTCAACTGGTTGGTGCCTTGCCCGTCGATCGCATTCAGGAAAGCTCGGACGTTCAGATTGCGCCAGTTGTAGTCGGCACGCGTGTACCAGAAGCGCGTGCCATCTTCGATCTGGAAGGGGCCGATTCCGGTATGAATCGTTCCGCTCGTGCCGGCGTAGCCGGCCGCGAGCGAGACCGTCGATTCCGCGCCGGTGATGAAGTCGATCCGGCCGTCGGCCTTGGGCTGCGACGTTCCGAAATTCGCGAAGGAATCTCCCGGCGTACCGTTCGGCAGCGGCGGTGGTCGGTCCCAGGCGTCCTGGGTCGAATATCCGGCGCTCAGCTTCCACGCCGTGTTGGGCCGGACGCCCGTCCATGTGGCCGAGGCGAATCCTGTGCCGCGCTCACCACCGCCGGCGCGGGCACGGAAGCCATTGCCGTAGGCCCGCGGCGTCTTGGTGATGATATTGACAACGCCGCTCATGGCGTTGGCGCCCCAAACCGCAGATCCCGGGCCACGCACCACTTCGATCTGCTGGATGTCGGAGAAGTCGAGCGGCAATAGGGCCCAGGCCACGAAGCCGAAGAAGTCCAGGTACACCGAGCGACCGTCAATCAGCACCAGCTGCGATGCGTCGAGCGTGGTGGAGGCGGCGCGCGAACTCATGTTGATGTCGCGCGCGCTGGTCTGTGTGATGTTGAGTCCCGGAACGCCGCGCATCAGGTCGGCATAGTTCTTGGCCGGGCTGAGCGCAATATCAGCACTGTCGATGACCGACGTGGCCACGGGCGAGTTCAGCAGAAGCTGCTCGGTCCGGGACGCGGTCACGACCACGACCTCTTCGATATTCTGGGTCTCCTGCTCCTCTTGCTCTTCTTCCTGCGTCTGCACCGGATACGCGGCTGCCGCGTAAGCCGGTGCAATGGTCAGGCCAAGAACAAAGAGCAACGCGAACGCCCGTAGGGCTGTCCTCATACTCCCTCCTCACGTCGAGCCGGCGCGGCCGGCTGGGGATTCTCTTGAGCGCGGCTTCTAGCTTTCGAGAGCTGCCAACACCGCGTCTAACAGGGTCTCGTAGTTCGCGAGGTCTTCTTCACTAATCGTCTCGGCGCGAATGAAAGCGCCGCCCTGAGCCTTGAACAAGATATCGGGGATCTCACGGCCGGAGTCAGTCGTGAAGGGCACGCCCAGGCCGTTCCAGCCGTAGTCCGTGGCTCTCTGCGTCATGATTGCGCCGCCGGTGAAGGCCAGCGACGCGGCCTCCATGTCGCCAGCCTCGAGCGCGTCGTAGAAAGCCTGGATGGCGTCGCCTCGCATCGAGCCGCGCTCCAGGAAAAAGAACAGCGCCGTGGAGACATCCACGGAAATCACGGTGCTTCGGGAACCCGGCGCTGGAGTCAGGAACTTCGCGTCTCCACGCGCCTGCACGAGTTCGCGAATTCTCTCTGTCTTGGCCGCCAGATCCTGCGCCTGCACAGGCAGCGCGGCAACGAGGAGACTCGCGAACAGCACAGCACCAACAACCAATCGCAATGATCTGTTCAACGTAAATCCCCTTGCCGGCGTTTTGACCCAGCTCTGAATAGCCACCGTAACAAACGGGCCTAGGCGTCTCAATAGAGTCGGAGGCACGGCCAGTCTCGCGAAACGCCGCGGCCGTAGCTTGCCTCCCGGAACCGCGGGTGTCCACCTCCGCTAGAATGACTGAAGCCCTGCCCCGGTAGTGAGCCCTACCCGACGTCGAGAGCAACGAACGGAACCCGCCAGCATGACTGACACGCATCCGATTGCGAGCTACATCGAAGACCATCGCGAACGCTGGCTCGAGGAACTATTCGAGTTTCTTCGCATCCCGAGCATCTCAACCGACCCTGCGAGGGCTGGGGACGTCCGATCGGCCGCCGAGTGGCTGCTCGGGCGCCTCGAAGAGGCGGGCTGCACCGAGTCCGCCATCTGGGAAACAGCCGGCCACCCGGTTGTCTACGGCGCCTGGCGCGGCGCCGGCGATTCGGCGCCCACCGTGCTCATCTACGGTCACTACGACGTGCAACCGGAGGATCCGGTCGAGCTCTGGAGCAGCCCTCCTTTCGAGCCCGAGGTTCGCAACGGCAAGCTCTTCGCGCGCGGCTCTGCTGACGACAAAGGGCAACTCTACGTGCACGCGAAGGCGCTCGAGGCCTGGATGCAGACAGAGGGGTCGTGCCCAGTCAATGTCGTATTCCTGATGGAAGGCGAAGAAGAAGTTGGCAGCCCCAACGTCGCGGCTTCAGTGAAAGAACACCTCGATGAACTGCGCTGCGACGCCGTGGTCGTTTCGGACACCACAATGTTCGCGCCCGGCCTGCCGACACTCTGCAACGGGCTGCGCGGGCTCGCCTACCTGCAGGTCGACGTGCAGGGGCCGAACCGCGACCTTCACTCGGGCATGTTCGGCGGCGCCGTGGTCAATCCCGCCGAGACGCTGGCGCAGATGCTGGCCGCATGTCGCGACGACAACGGTCGCATCACGGTTCCCGGCTTCTACGACGACGTCGTTGAGGTACCCCAGACGGAACGCGACGACTGGAAAGCACTGCCATTCGATGGTGATGCATACCGCGAGTCACTCGATGTAGAAGCGCTGCTTCCAACGGGTGCATCAACGCTGGAGTCGTTGTGGGCACAGCCGACTCTCGATGTGAACGGACTGCTCTCCGGCTTCACGGGAGAAGGTTCAAAAACCGTACTTCCAGCCACCGCGATGGCCAAGGTTTCGATGCGCCTCGTGGCGAATCAGGATCCCGAGAAGATCGCGGACGCGTTTGAGGCCTACATGCACGAACTGGCGCCTCCAGGCGTGAAGGTCACAGTGAAGCGCATGCACGGTGGCAAACCCTGGTCGGCATCACGCGAGCATCCCGTGCTTCAGGCAGCGGCCCGCGCGATGGAACGGGGCTTCGGCGCACAGACCGTTTTCATCAGAGAAGGCGGCTCGATTCCTCTCGTGGCGACGCTGGAGGAACTATTCGGCGTGCCCACCGTCATGATGGGCTTCGGGCTACCCGACGAGAACGCCCACGCCCCCGACGAGAATCTCGATCTGGGCAACTTCTACGACGGTGTCGCGAGCGCCGCCTATTTCTTCGAGGAGCTCGCGGGCTCCGACTCGTAGATCAGGCACCGAGACGATGAAACGCAAAGACTTTCTGACCCGCATGCGCAACCGCCGTCGCGGCGATCAGCTCGAACTGCGCACAGGAGACCGGCGTCGCGCCATCGACTGGCGCACGCTGCGCGTCGAACTTCCCGACGACGATAACGTGGCCACGCAGGATCTGGCCGTCGGAACGGTCGAGATGCTGAGCTCCGGAATCAGACTCAGGCCGAGCGAACCATGCTGGGTCCGTGGCTATCGAATGTGGCAGGACGACGAAGGCCGCGGGCGGGCTGAATTTCAATACCGTCCGGTGCCCGAAGATGCAGCACCGCCGCCCGGCGCGACCGCGGTCGGCCTCGACGAGATCTGGCAGCCGTAGCCGCGGATCCGATCCGCCGCGGCTCGGCACACCGATCACTCGGCGCACCGATCCCCGCATCGTAGACGTCGCCTAGCTGCGCGAGATCTCGTCAGCTAAGGAGCGCGTCGTTCTGATCGCGATCGGGAGCCGAGTTGCCCGGCGCCCGTGCGTAGAGGAACGTCGCCGCCTGCACATCGCGATCGCTCGGAGCCGAACGGCCACCGCCGCTCATGATCGAGCTGCGCCCCGAACTGGTTCCGTACGCGCCTGTGGAATGACCAACCATCTTGTTGAAGAGCTCGATGGTCGATTCCAAGGCACAGCTGATACGGCCTCGCGAAATGGCAAACGGGTCACTGACCAAACCTGTGTGCTCGCTCTCCTCAGTGACAGAGTCGGTCTGCACCACGGTGATGTGTCCGGATCGCGTGTCACCGAGACTCGGCGGCAAGCTGTCGCGGACGACCACTGTCGGGAAACCAACCGTCGAGGCCGTCAACGCCGGGAAGATGGAGAGAATCGAGGACCGCATCGCATCGATGCGCGAGTCCGGTACTACGGTCTTGCTCGAGTCCGGCACGCGCCGATAGATCCGATACGTCGGAGGCTGGGTCCACCTGTTGGTGTATCCGGGCGTCCGCGGCTCAACCACGATGCCTTTGCCCGAGCCGGCGCCACGCGCGTACTCGTTGATGAAGCCCTGCGACACGCCAGCGTCGCTCTCCATCATGGTCACGACGAGCGTGCTGTTGCCGAAGATCGATACCCGACCGGAACGCGCGAAGTGCTTCGCCGCACGGAACTCGACCTCGTAGGTCCCGTTCCTCTGGAACCGGACGCTGAGCTGCCCCTCGGAGTCCACGGTAGTCGTGCCGACTCCGAGGACATTCATTGTGGCGCCGCCGACGACGGCGCCCCCAAGAAGTCCGGAGATCGCGACGGAAAGGGTACCGCCCTCCTGCAGGACCTGAGGTGGCGAGGTCGGGTCGACGAGTTCGTCGTCCGGCCGCTGTTTACAGCCGGCGAGGCCGAGGCCTACGGCGCCGGCACCTAGAAAGCCCGCCTGGCGCAACAAGTCGCGGCGGTTGAACGGGCGCTTGTCGCGGGGAGCGGACTTGCGCTTGATATCCGTCATGGGTTCTTCATGGCCTCGCGGATCCGATGACCCTTCTTGGGGAGACTGATTTCCGAATTCCGAAAACGGCCGTAGCCTTCGTTATAGAGCGGTTTCAGTATGGACAACTCAGCCTCGGCGGCGACACGCGCCTCCTCGGCAGTTGCGGTTTCGCTGTATTCGATGAGCGTCACCCCCGCCACTGGGGCATTCGTCCACGCATCTCGGATCACCTCGCGCAGCCCCGTCTCGCCGGCATGGCCTACGGACATCACGCGCTGCCCGGAGGACAGCAATCGATAGTGCGCCGAAGTCTCGGGTAGACGCTCAATAGCGTCACGATCCAGTGGGACCATGCCCGAGGCCAAGCGCCCTTCGTGACTCACGTAGACGTACTCCTGCGGAACGAAGCGCGGGGATTCACTCGATGACCCCTCGATTCTACGTTTTTTCGCGCCGCGATGCAGGCTTGCATCGAGCCCATGCCCACAGAACCGCTCGTGCGCACATCTGTTTTGGAGTTGCCGGGTCGTTCGAGCGGGTGTCACCATGTGACGGAACTCATCAACCTCGCTATTGTCGAGCCCCATGTCGAACTCAATCGCCGCACGAATCACCGCCGCCGCGCTCGCGCTGGGAGCGGCCTCGCCTGCGCTGGCGCAGCAGGCCGGCAACCTCATCGTCGGTGGTGACTTCGAACTCGAAGCCGTCAGTCTTCGACTACCGGAAGTGAGGCCGTTCCCGCTCATCATGGGCGGCTGGGGCTCGCGCGCCGATGTAGCCGACGCGGCCATCGCCACCTCCGGTGCGCGCTCGGGAATCACCGCCCTCCAGATCTTCAGCAGACCCGGGGAACCCGCGCACGCGATTCAAGACGTGCCGTTGGCAACGCCCGGGTACGTTTTTGGCATCGCGGTGCAACGCCGCCAAGGGCGCCAGAGCATCAGCCTCACTGGTGCTTGGGATCGCATGAATCCTGGCGACGAAAACCTCGTCAGTCTCGAACTCCGCGCGGCTACGATACGACTGCGCACCCCGGCAGGACGCTGGAACGTCACATCGGCGTTGAGTGACGGCGATTGGCACGACCTCGAGTTGTTTGTGGATCCGCGTCGCGCAACCGTCGTGCTACGCATCGACGGCCTGTCCGTCGGCGAATTCCCCAGTGGCCGGATCGAAGCTCCTCGAACAGTGATCCTGGGCAGTCACGGTACAAACGGCGCGTCGACCTTCCGGTATGACGACGTCACGCTACGACGCCTGCCGGAGATCGAACTCGGGGACTTGCAGCGCCTGGCTCGTGCTTCCGGCGATACCAACCTGACGCGACGCCTTGATGCAGCACGGCTCGCGCTCGACGCGGGTGCGCCCAGGATGATGGCCGCCGAACTGCGCGCAGCAGAACGCCTTGTCGGGCAGACCGATCTCCAGGAGATCGCAGTCGCTGTCGAAGACCTGCTCGCGCTTCTGGAAGCTACTCGGTAGGCCATTCCAGTCGACTGCGCGACGACCCGCGCCGGGCTAGACTGAGCGTGAAAGCGCTCCTCTTTTTCGCGTCACGAGGTCCATCATGGCCGGGCTCACGGATATCACGCGATCCACCGTCGGCAAGAAACTACTCAACGGCCTCACCGGCTTGTTGCTGTGCGGTTTCATCGTCAGCCACCTCACCGGGAACCTGTTGTTGCTGGTGGGTCGCGAAGCCTTCAATCAGTACGCCTACTTCCTGCACAGTCTCGGCCACGGCGCCGTGGTTCCGATCATGGAAGTCGGCCTCGTGATGCTGTTCGGCGCGCATGCGATCAGCGGCATCAGCGTCGCAAGGTCGCGTCGCCGCGCGCGTCCGGACGGCTACAAGAAGTCCGCCAACGCCGGGGGCACGAGCCGTAAGTCGCTTGCGTCCCGGTCGATGATCGTAACCGGCACCGTGCTCCTGATCTTCGTGATCCTGCACGTGGCGCAGTTCAAGCTCGGCTGGGGCCAGCTCCGCGACTATCCGGACGTGATGATCGACGGACACGCCAGCGTCGACCTCTACTCTCGCGTCGTCGACTGGTTCAACTGGGCGCCGATGGTGGGGCTCTACGTGGTGGTGATGCTGATGCTCGGCAATCATCTGCGGCACGGCTTCTGGAGCGCCTTCCAGACGCTCGGCGCGAACAACCCGCGGTACGAAAACCTGATCAACACGGCAGGGATGCTCTTCGCGGCCGCAATGGCTGTCGGATTTCTGCTGATCCCGATCTACATCTTCCTGTTCGTGGAGCCCACGGCCGGCAGCAGCCTCGCCGCCGGCTAGGAGACGACAATGAATGACGTCACCGTGCAAAGCGCCTCCGCCGCACCGGGCCCGTTGAAGTCCGGCGCGCCGGATGGGCCCATCGAGGACCGCTGGGACAACTACAAGGCGAGCATGAAACTCGTCGCCCCGGCGAACCGGCGCAAACACAAGATCATCGTCGTGGGCACCGGACTCGCAGGCGGCTCGGCTGCGGCTACGCTCGGTGAGATGGGCTACAACGTCCAGAGCTTCTGTATCTCGGATTCGCCGCGACGCGCGCATAGCGTTGCCGCCCAGGGCGGCATCAACGCTGCCAAGAACTACCAGAACGACGGCGACTCCATCTATCGCCTGTTCTACGACACTGTCAAAGGTGGTGATTTCCGCGCCCGCGAGTCGAACGTCTATCGACTCGCACAGTGCAGCGTGAACATCATCGATCAGTGTGTCGCCCAGGGCGTGCCCTTCGCACGCGAGTACGGCGGAACACTCGCCAACCGATCGTTCGGCGGCGTGCAGGTGCAGCGAACCTTCTACGCGCGAGGCCAGACGGGGCAGCAGCTACTCCTCGGCGCCTACAGCGCTCTCGTCCGACAGATCGATGCCGGCACGGTCACCATGCACGCACACCACGAGATGCTCGACCTCGTGATGGTCGACGGCGTGGCGCGCGGCATCGTCACGCGCAACCTCAACACGGGTGAGATTCAGACCCACGCGGCAGACGCCGTGTTGCTCTGCACGGGTGGATACTCTCCGGTCTTCTTCCTGTCGACCAACGCAGTGAACTGCAACGCCACAGCGGGCTGGCGTTGCTACAAGCGCGGCGCCCACTTCGCGAACCCGTGCTACACGCAGATCCACCCCACCTGCATTCCACAGGGCGGCGACTACCAGTCGAAGCTGACTCTCATGAGCGAGAGCCTACGCAACGACGGTCGGGTCTGGGTTCCCCGCAAGACCGACGAGACGCGACCACCACAGCAGATCCCCGAAGACGACCGCTGGTACTACCTCGAAGAGATCTATCCGGCCTTCGGCAACCTGGTGCCACGCGACATCGCTTCGCGCGCCGCCAAGATGGTTTGCGACAAGGGTCACGGGGTGGGCAGCAGCGGATTCGCCGTCTACCTCGACTTCGCAGAGGCCATCGGCCGGCTCGGCAAGGATACGGTCGCCTCGCGCTACGGCAACCTCTTCGATATGTACCGCGAGATCAGCGACGAGGACCCGTACAGCACGCCGATGCGCATCTACCCGGCACCGCATTACACGATGGGTGGCGTCTGGGTGGACTACGACCTGATGAGTACGATCCCCGGGTTATTCGTGGCAGGCGAGGCAAACTTCTCGGACCATGGCGCCAACCGGCTCGGCGCCAGCGCTTTGATGCAGGGGCTCGCTGACGGCTATTTCGTCGCGCCGGCGACGGCGTCGAACTACCTGGCAAGCAACAAGATGGACGACGTCACCACCGACGCTCCGGAATTCGCCGCGGCCGAAGCCGGCGTCAGGGATGACGTGAACCGGCTCCTCAACATCAACGGCAAGCGTACGGTGCGCGAATTCTGGTGGGAACTCGGTCGTGTGATGTGGGACAAGGTCGGCATGGCACGGAACGCCGCCGGCCTCGAGTCGGCCATCAGCGAGATTCAGGGACTCAAGGAAGAGTTCTGGACCGACGTCAATGTTCCAGGGTCACAGGACGAGTGGAACAAAACGCTCGAGACCGCTGGGCGTGTGGCCGATTTCCTCGAACTCGGCGAATTGATGGCCCGCGACGCGCTGGAGCGCAACGAATCGTGTGGCGGCCACTTCCGTGAGGAGTCTCAGTCCCAGGAAGGTGAGGCCATGCGCGATGACGACAACTACTCGCACGTGTCCGCGTGGGAATATCGCGGCCCGGACCAGCCCCCCACAATGCACAAGGAAGCGCTCGACTTCGATTACGTGAAGCCCGGCACCAGGAGCTACAAGTAATGGCTGGCAACGAGTTTTCCGTGAAGCTCCTGATCTGGCGGCAGTCTGGTCCGGCCCAGCCCGGCGAGCTGGCCTCTTACACGATGGACAACGTGCTTCCGGAAATGTCTCTTCTGGAAATGCTCGACCTGCTCAACGAGAAGCTGACTGCGGAGGGCATCGACCCCGTTGCCTTCGACTCGGATTGCCGCGAGGGTATCTGCGGCACTTGCGGCCTGGTGATCAACGGAATCGCGCACGGCCCGCACTCGGGCGCAGCCACCTGCGAAGTCCGCATGCGCAGTTTCTCCGACGGCGAGACGATCGTTATCGAGCCGTTCCGCGCAGCGTCATTCCCGGTGATCAAGGACCTCGTCGTGGACCGCGCCGCCTTCGACCGCATCATGCAGGCCGGCGGCTACGTGTCGATCAACACTGGTTCAGCGCCAGAGGCGAACTCGATCCCCGTACCGCGTCCTCATGCCGAGTCGGCAATGGACGCGGCCGCATGCATCGGCTGCGCCGCGTGCGTGGCGGCTTGCCCCAACGCCTCCGCGTCGCTGTTCACCTCCGCCAAGATCTCGCAGTACGCGCAACTCCCTCAGGGACGCGCTGAAGCCAAACGCCGGGTCGTGCGCATGGTCGACGCCATGGACGAAGAGGGCTTCGGCAACTGCTCCAACCACGGCGAGTGTGAGGCCGTCTGCCCGAAGGAGATCTCGATCTTCAATATCGGTCGGATGCGACGCGAGTACCTGAAGGCTGTTCTCTAGAACCTCGCCGCGAGAGCTGGCGCCCGAGCGTTCGCCAACCTCATCTTGAGGTTTGTTGCTGATTCATATAAATAACGTTGTTATGAATTACAACGTTATGAATCCAATGCGGCGATGAGCAAACCCAAGACACTGGGCCGCCTCGAGGAAAAGCTTCTTCTGGCGCTGCTCCACGTTGGCGGCGAGAGCTACGCCGTTCCGCTGGCCGAACTCGTTGAACACCGCACCGGCCGCGAGGTCTCACCTGCGTCGAGCTACATTGTCCTGCGCCGACTGGAACGCGCCGGACTCCTCGAGTCACGGGTCGGGGACCCCAGACCAGAACCGGGCGGACGGGCGCGGCGATACTTTGCAATCACGCCACGCGCCGAGGCCATGCTCCGCACGGTACGGCAAGAGTCGCTGAGCATGTGGCGCGGTCTCGAATCGCGCCTGGAGAAATGATGCTCGCCCGTCTGGTCGACACGATGTCACGTGCGCTCCTTCGCCTCGTACTGGCCCCACGCGATAGGGGGCCGACACTGGACGCGCTCGATGATGCCGCTCGACGCCGGGCATCGCACGGTGAGGAGAACTCGTGGCGAGGCGCGCGCGATGCGCTTCGCGCCGTTCCGATCGCCATCGAGGTCCGACTGGCCGGGCGCCGTCCGCGCGTAGACAACGCGAGCGAAATCGTGCAGGCCGCCAGACGCATTCGTCGGCGTCCGGCTACCACCCTGATCGCTTCGTTGATTCTTGCGGTGGGCACCGTAACCGGCACCGCTGCGTTCGGGCTCTTCGATGTGCTGGAGCGCATGCATAGTGGGCTCGATGCAACGGGACTCCATGTGGTTCGCATCACCAGTCCGAGATCGCCCTTCCCCGCGAGATTCCACGATCCGGCGTTGTATCGTTCGGCTCGCGATGCCGGGCTCCTTGTTGCGGCTAGCGCGCACTCCGAGGCCATCGTTCGGGTGGATGGCGCGACCACAACCGAGTGGGGCGTCCAGGTCTCCCCGGAATACTTCGAACTCGTCGGCGTCCCGCTGCAGGTCGGTCGGCCGCCGGATCCGGCGGCCGCGCAGCCAGAGGCCGCGATCGCCCATTCGTTCTGGCGGAGCCACTTCGGTGGCGACCCGGCCGTCGTTGGCAGAGTGGTCGCGATCGGCGGCGAGGACCACCGGATCGTTGGCATCCTCTCTGCCGGAGTGCGCGGCTTTCGTGGCAGTGCGGCGGTATGGCGGGTCTTCGATCGCCAGGGCGCGCCCCGCCGCGTCCGGCTTCTGGCGCGCATCCCGGCGAACACCGGCGCCGAGACGGAACGCGTCCGCGCGCAGATCGCGGCCGCGGTCAGCGAGCGCGATCGCGGCACCGAACTCGCAGTCGAGCTCCTGCCGGTGGACGACCTGTCGCTGACGACGCTCGATCGGCTCGCAGCGGGCGATCGAACGGCTGGACTCGTGATCCTAATGGCGCTGCTCCTCGCCCTCGCCACGACGGCTAATGCCGCCAACGTCATCCTCGCCGACCACCTGGCGCGCAGCCGCGAATTTGCTGTGCGCCGAGCTCTCGGCGCGGGGCGCGGTCGCATGCTCGCGCTCGTTGCCTCCGAGGCTACGATCCGTGCGGCCCTGGTGATGGTGATCACGCTTGTCGGATCACAGGCCGCTCTCCTGGCATCGCAGGCGTGGAACCCAACGCCGGTCGTACCGGGATTCGATCGGCCGCCCGCACTACCGGGTGAGACCGTGATGTTCGCTGTTCTGCTTGCCGGCGGGACATGCTTCCTCGCAAGCTTGGTACCAGCCACCACCCTGTTACGTCGTCTTCGTCATCGTTCCGACGCTGGCCGGACGGGCAATGGGCTTGTGGTCGTCCAGGTCGGTATCGCTACGGCACTCGTCATCGCAGCCGCGGCAGTGAGCTTGGCGGTGATGCGGATTCACGGGCAGCCCCTCGGCTACGAGGAGTCGGGAAGATACGCTTTCCGGGTGAACTTGAGCGCGGTTCCCGAGCACGAAGGTGCGCGCGGCGCGGCCACCGAAAGACTGACCAGAGCGCTGCAGGATCATCCGCAGATACGGCACGTGGGTATTGCTGACTCCATCCCGGCGTTCCTGCGCGACAACTTCCTACTCAGCGAGGGCGACGACACTCTACGGGTGGCCTGGATGGGCGTAGGTGCCGACTATCTCGACGCAGTCGGACTCGAGCTGGTGCACGGGCGTCGGCCGCACCCAGCGGCGGCCGACGAAGTCATGCTGAGCCGTGCCGCCGCTGAAGGACTCGGTATCCCGGCCGGCACCACCGGCGCTGTGGTGCGCCTGGAGCGCGATGAAGCCGACCGCGTGGTCGTCGGAATCGTCGAGGACGGCACCTACACGGCCCCCGATATCGTGCCGATGATGATCTCTCCGACATCGGCCCGGAACGCGTCTATCCTTCTGTTCATCGTCGACACGAGTGCCTCGCTCCCCGAACTGCGTGACACATTCCGGGAGCTGTCGGCGGAAATCCACCCGCAACTGCCAGCCGCTGAGCCGATCGCCCTCGCGGAATGGTTCCAGCGCGCCTGGTACCTGTCGTATACCGGCGCCGCCTTAGCCCGCGTGCTGGCGGTGGTGAGCCTCGTGATTTCCGCCCTTGGGCTCTACGCGACGTTCGCCCGGCTCGTGCGAGCCAGAACACCGGAACTGGGCATCCGTCTCGCCCTCGGCGCGACTCCGGCCACCGTCTTCACCCGCGTTATGCGCACAGGACTGGCGGTGTGCGGCGTCGGTATCGTCTGCGGGGCCGGCATCGCCTACTACTCCGCAAGCGCCCTCCAGAGCCTGGTGAACATGTCGAGCCGACCCGAACCACTCATCTACTTTGCCGGCGGCGCACTCGTAGCGGCTATCGCCTCCGCGGCGATGCTGCTCCCAGCCTTGCGCGCGGCGACCGTCGATCCGGCGATCTCACTGCGCGAGGACTAGCCCCGGCCAGTTACGACGTCGCCGACGCATCGCGAGCGCCCACGGCATCTAGCACGTTCTGGGCTATCTCCCGAAAGATTGCTGCCGCATCGCTCTCCGGATTCGCAACGACGTATGGCGTCCCGGCATCGCCGGCCTGGGCGATCTGCGGATCGAGCGGAAGCGCGCCCAGGAACGGCACGTTGAGTTCCTCGGCGGTGCGTTTGCCACCGTCGGTACTGAACACATGCGACCGGTGACCGCACTCCGGGCAACAGAATACCGACATGTTCTCGACGAGCCCGAACACCGGCACGTCGACTTCCTGGAACATGCGGAGTCCCTTGCGAGCATCGATCAGCGCCACGTCCTGCGGTGTGGTGACGATCACGGCGCCGTCGAGTGGTGACGACTGCGTGAGGGTGAGCTGTGCATCGCCCGTGCCTGGCGGCAGGTCGATCACAAGCACCTCGGAGCCCTTCCAATCGACATCGCGAAGGAACTGGCGAATCGCCTTCATCACGATGGGACCACGCCAGATCACCGGATCATCTTCCGGCTGGATGAAGCCCAGCGACATCAGGTTCATTCCGAACTTGTTCACCGGAACAAGCATCCGCTTCCCGTTGTGGTCCTCGACCTTCGGCTGCTCATGCGTGCCGAGCATCGTCGGCACGGAGGGTCCGTAGATATCTGCGTCCATCAACCCGACTTTCTCGCCGAGCTGTGCCAGCGCGGCTGCCAAGTTGACCGCAACGGTCGACTTGCCAACGCCACCCTTGCCGGAAGCCACGGCGATCACGTGCTTCACACCCGGAATGGGCGTGCGGTCATAGAGCGGCTCGGTGCGCGGGGCACCAGGAGGGCCTCCAGGTGCGCCACCTGGGCCGGCAGGCCCTGGACCGCCCGGTCCTCCCGGCGCAGGTCCACCTGGTGCGGGACCAATGCCCGGGGTCGGCGGCACACCGGGTGCCGGACCGGGGCCAGGCGCGGGGTTGCGCTGCGGCACGCCCTTCGATTGTGGTGCTGCAATCTCGATGCTCACACCGCTGACACCGTCAATCTTCGACACTGCGGCGTGGGCATCGTCCGCGATGCGTTCCTGGTGCGCGGGAGACCCCATCGGGATGCTGAGACGGAGCGTCACATGGCCGCCGTCGAGGCCCACCGATTCGAGGAAGCCAAACGACACGATGTCGCGCGACAGTCCGGGGAAGTTGACGGTGCTCAGAGCCTGGCGAACAGATTCTTCGGACAGCGACACGGTTCCTCGCTCGATTCTCGGCTGCCGACGACGCGGCAAATATTGGGATCGAAATCACGATACCGCGGAGAACCGCGGCGCATCTGCACCTAGAACGACTCGCCGACTCGCAAGTAGAACAGCCCCTTGTTGTCGGGCGACCAGGCCATGTCGATCCCGATGCGCAAGCCATCGCCGGGTCGGAGCGCATAGCGAAGTCCGAATCCGCCGGCCACCCGAGCCTTATCGTCGAGAAGCTCAGAGAACGTTTCGCCCGCCCAGCCGAGGCCTCCGAACGCGGCGACGCCGATCCGCCAGAACAGGTCGTAGCGCGCCTCGGTCTCCGCCCAGAGCGTAACGTCATCGCGAATCTCGCCGCGCGCGTAGCCGCGGAGTTCCAGATAGGGCTGTTCGAAAAAAGGCGCATCGTCGCCATCTACGAACTCGGAGCGCCCGCGCCCCCCGATTACGAGGCGATCGGTCAGCGCGGCGAACTGCCTGTATTCGAGCTTGCCCTTGTTGAAGGCATCGGTACTTCCCAACCACGGCTGGAACGTCCCGATATAGACCTCAAAGAGTCGTCCGTCCTTCGCCTGATAGAGGTTCGTGCGGCTATCAAACGCGACCACCCCGGTGAGCCCGGCGACCCTGCGGGTGCCGTCGGTAGGAGCGCCATCGTCGCGTTCCGCCGCCGGAACCGCGTCGATCAAGGTGGTCTGGGTGCTATCGAACCGATACTCAACACCCGCAAACCAGTTGCTGCTCTTGATACGGAACCGGGGTTCGACCTCAAATACGAACTTCTTCTGGTTGTAGTCGATTCCGGGATTGAGGTCACCGCCTACTCCGAAGTACTTCTCGTTGAAGCTGCCGTACCCGATCAAGGTTTCGATCCGGAGCGTGTCGTTCTTGAGCTTCATGGAATTGAGCCCACCGACGGTCCACGAACCGTTCGACGTGGCGCCACCGAGAAGCGCCGCGTGCGAACCATGGGGACCCGCTCCACGCGGCTGATAGAACATCATCCCGGCAAGAGCCAGGCCGGTGCCTAGCACCGGCTCGCTCACTGGAATCGGCGCCACGAGGAAACCGGGCTTGCTGCGAGTCTTGGCGCCAGCGATCTCTTTCGCGTCGTCAGCCTGCTCCTCGGCCCGATCGCGTTCCTGAGCGTCGACGAACGGCGAAAAAGAAGCGGCCAGTAGTAGTCCAGAGGTGGCCAGCGCGAGAATCCGAGCCTGAGGGCTGTTTTTCCGGCGACGACCCATTGCGGCTTCGACAACCGACCCGCTATTCTCCCCCGACTCTGTTTCTTGACGAGCGCTTAAGAAGCTAGGCAAGGGCTTAACAGAGCGCTGCAGGCTAGTTCGTGAGAGGAAGGGGCGTCCTCTCAACACAAAGTTGATCCGGGTCGAATTTTGGCTTGGATTACGAAACATCAAGTATCCGGGAGGCGCGCTTCATGTCCTCTGACCTCATCCCTGTGCAGGTCACCGCCGGCATCGTGCCGGACGTAGCACTCGAAGATCTGACCGACCATCAGGCGTATCGCCAACTGTACGTGTCGATCATTCAGCTAGCTATCAAAGACTACGAGTTTCTCCGGAAGATCGACGGCCGTAACGCCCTGTCGCCTTCCGAGCGCAAGAAATTGCGCGGGCTCTCCGAAGACTCGGATCCGGTGGAGTTCTTCAACTCCGGCTGGTTCGAGGACATCTGCGGCATGATCGGCGTTCATCCGCAGGCGATTCGCGAGCGCCTCGAGGTCGAAGAAGACATGAACCTGATGCCCTTCTCCGTCTAGAGGGCAACTGATTCAGAAAAGCCCCCGACGCTTGGGCGTCGGGGGCTTTTTCGTGCTCTTGGCGCGCTAGGCAGTGCCGAAGCGTTTGCGAGCGCGCTCACGCGCCTTGGCCGCTTCCACTTCGCGGTCCTTCGAAGGTGCCGCCGTGACCAGTCCACCAAGCAAGTGCTCCACGATGGACGTCACGTCAGCGACCGCCCGATCGAACGCGTCCTGATTCGCCTGCGATGGCTTGGTGAAACCGCTGACCTTGCGGACAAACTGGAGCGACGCTGCCTGGATCTCGTCGTCCGTGGCCGGCGGCTCGAAATTGTAGAGAGTGCGAATGTTGCGGCACATCGTGTTCCTCCTGTGGCGTTGAAGTGATCCTAGGCCTCGGCCAGGCGGCGGAACAACCGGGTCATCTTGACATTCGATTATCGATCATCGATAATCGCTCATCGATATAGGTTCACTTTCGCTCGGAGCAGATTCCTTGGCTACCTCGACATCAACCGACGGCGCGCCCAAGCCACTGACTCCGGCGACGTTTCACATTCTCTTGAGTCTCACTCGTGGCGCGATCCATGGCTACGAAATCAAGCGCATGGTCGAGGAGCGCACTCGTGGAGCCGTGCTTCTCGGCGCCGGCACCCTCTATGCCGGACTCCGGCGTATGGCAAAGGACGGGCTGATCCAGCAGACCGAGGCGCCAGCTGACGCCCCGGCCGAGCCCGGCGCGCGATGGCGCTTCTACGAACTCACGCCTCACGGCGGAGAGGCGCTCGAGGCCGAGATCGGCCGACTTGAAGCCGACCTGGAAGCGGCGCGTGCAGCGGTTCGCCGTCCGGTTTAGCCGATGAGCGCCACGCACGCGTCCGCCCCGAGTCCGCGATCGCATCGCCTCGTTCTACGGCTGTACCCGCGCTGGTTCCGCCTCGAATTCGGCCGCGACCTGGCACAGCACATCGCTCGGCAACGCCGCGAGTCGCGCTACCGCACTCGCGGGATTGGCCAGGCTCGCTTCTGGTGGCACGTGCTCACCGATGCCGCAGCGACAAGCCTCCAACTTCGCTACGAGCGCCTGTCTGAACGTTCATCCACTTTGCGAAACCTCAACTCACAATCACCCGAGCCTTTCCCCCGCTCTGGCGTCCCCGCCCCACCCAACGGAGAGATGGGAACCGTGCTCGATTCAATTCTTCGCGACCTTCGTCACGCCATGCGTGGCCTGAGACAGAACCCTGGCTACGCCTTCGTCTTCATCCTCACACTCGGGCTCGGCATCGGCGCCAACACCGCGATGTTCAGCGCGGTGAATGGCGTCCTGTTGCGACCACTGCCGCATGAGGATGGCGAACGACTCGTGTACCTGCGCCACTCGGCCCGCGCCATCAATGTCGAGAACACGCTCTTCTCGGTGCCGGAGATCGACGACTACCGGCAGGGATCACCGTCCCTCGCCGCCGTGGCTGAGTTCTCCGCCCTCAACTTCACCATGCTGGGGCTCGACACTCCGCGCCGCGTGCGCGCCGGAATCGTGACCGGCAACTACTTCGAGGTGATGGGGCTTTCCTCAACGCTCGGACGAACGATCGGGCGCGAAGACGATGGCAAAGAGGCCTCCGCGGTGATCGTCCTCTCCGACGCGTACTGGCGGCAAGCATTCGGCGCCGATCCCGAGATCGTCGGCAAGGCCGTGGAGATGAACGGCCGCATCGCGACGTTCGTGGGTGTGGCAGAGCCTGCGCCGCCCTACCCGGAGCGCACCGACATCTACGTCAACCTCGCAACGAGTCCGCACCACCTCGAGGCCTCGATGGAGGACGACCGCCTGCACCGGATGACCGAGGTATTCGCCAAGCTATCCGCGACGGCCACAGTCGATAGCGTGCGTGCGGAGGTCGACGCGATCAGCGATCGTATTCACGCGGACTACCCGGAGTCATACGATCCCGCCGCGGGATTCGGTGTGAGCGTCACTCCATTGAAGACTCAGCTCACTTCGCGCGCACGGCCCACCTTCCTGCTGCTGCTTGGAACAGCGTTCCTGGTGCTCGTTATCGCGTGCGCCAACCTCGCCAACCTCACATTGACGCGAGTGCTCCGGCGTGACCACGAGTTGTCCATCAGGGTCTCCCTGGGCGGCAGTCGCGCAACACTCCGCCGTGCGTTACTCATCGAGAGCCTCCTGCTCGCCCTCGCAGGCGCGGCCGTAGGTCTCGTGATCGCATCGACGGGTCTCGGTCTGCTCGTGTCGTTTGCCGAGCGTTTCACTTCCCGGGCCTCCGAGATCTCGCTCGATGCCAGCGTCTTCGGCTTCGCATTATTGGCCGCGGTCGGTGCGTCCGTCTTCTTCACCTTGCTGCCGCCGCTACCCAATGGCGACCGCCTGGGTGGCGTCCTGCCTAGCGGTGCGCGTACGACCTCCGGGTCCGGGGCCCGGCATGCCCAGCGCGTCCTCGTGGTGGCGCAGATCGCGGTTTCGTTCGTGCTCCTGATCGGGGCGGGCCTCCTCGTACGCACGATGTGGCACCTCAATCAGGTCGACCCCGGGTTCGACGAGGCGCAGGTGCTGACGATGAGCATCCCGGCAAACACCGCCGGCAAGGCACCGGCCGACATCGAAGCGCAGTACCTGTCGATCCTGGATGGCGTCGAGGCACTCCCGGGAGTCGAGGGCGCGGCGCTCACGAGTTCGATCCCGCTCACCGGCTCGACCGGGTTCACCACCCAGTTCGAGATGGATGTGGATGGTCATGAGCCGACCTCTGGCGCTCCCAAACCGCGCGCCGACTTCCGTGTGGTCACCCCCGGCTACTTCGAATCCATGGGAATCGAGCTCATGGAAGGCCGCGACTTCGTGACCACCGATCTCGCCGATTCGCAGGGGGTTGTGATCATCAACGCGACGATGGCGAAGGACTACTTCGGCGACCGCAGCGCGATCGGCGAACGCATCGCCTGGACAGACAATGTGATGCGTTTCATCAGTATGAGCAAGGATTTCCGCACTGTAGTGGGAGTCGTTGCCGACACCCGCGACGCCGGTCTCGACGCCGAGATCGTGCACACGATGTACAACCCGTATCGCCAGGTGACGCCCTCCTTCACGGGGTCGCTGGTGATTCGAACCACGGCGAACCCTGAAGGATTGATGCCGCAGGTTCGGGACGTGGTGCATGCGCATGATCCGAATCAGCCCATCGTAAATGTGGCCACGATCGCCGACCTCGGCGACGACTCGGTTGCGCCACGGCGACTCAACGCGATGCTGCTCGCTGCCTTCGCGACTCTCGCACTCGTCATCTCAGCAGTCGGTATCGGCGGTGTCCTGGCCTTCTCGGTGGGCAGCCGCACGAAAGAATTCGGTGTTCGCAGCGCCCTTGGAGCCGCGCCCCACCAGGTATGGCAGGGAGTGGTGGCGGAGGGTGCGAGGCTCGCGAGCCTCGGTGTCGCGCTGGGCGGCCTCGGCGCAGTTTTCCTCGCTCGGTTCATGGCCGGCCTGCTCGTGGGTGTGCCCGCGCTCGACCCGCTGACCTTCGCCGCAGTCGGCATCCTGCTCGGCGGCGTCGCCATCGCGGCGGCGTGGCTCCCTGCCTGGCGCGCCGCTTCCGTCAGTCCGATGGAAGCCATCTCCGCCGACTGACCTCCGACTCACTCGATTTCCAAGTCCCCTGGAAGGAGTGCGCCATGCGCGCTGCCCTGTATTCCGAGTACGGTTCGCCTGACGTGATTCACGTTGAAGACATCAACCGGCCCAAACCGGCCAACGGAGAAGTTCTGGTCCGGGTCCGCGCCGCCGCGACGAACCCCTACGACTGGCACTTCCTGCGAGGAACGCCGTACATCATTCGTTTGTTCGCCGGACTCCGGCGCCCGCGCGACCGGCGGCTGGGAGTTGACCTCAGCGGGACCGTCGAGGCGCTCGGGCCAGGTGTCGACACCATTTCGAGCGGCAAGGTCGCTGCCGGCGACTCCGTATTCGGCGCCAGCCCTGGTGCGTTCGGAGAGTACGTCGCGATTGCTGCCGATCGTCTCGTCCGTGTGCCCGAGGGTGTTGGATTCCAGGAAGCCGCCGGCGCTCGGATGACCGGGGTGACCGCGCTGCAGGGCCTGCGCGACGCGGGACGCCTGCAGGCCGAGCAACGCGTGCTGATCAACGGGGCTTCCGGCGGCGTGGGCACCATGGCCGTCCAGATCGCACGGATCTTTGGCGCAGAAGTCACCGCCGTTTGCAGCGCCCGCAACGCCGATGCCGTCCGAGCACTTGGCGCGCACCGGGTGATCGATTACACCACCACGGACTTCGTGGCCGACGGAGGGACGTTCGATCTGATGTTCGACGCCATTGGCAATCGCTCGATCGCCGACTGTCGCTCAGTTCTCACACGCACCGGCACGTACGTACTGGCCGGATCGTTCGACGACGGAGCGTGGCTCGGTCCACTACGTCGCGGAATCCTGATCGCGTTGCTGTCCCCGTTCGTTTCCCAACGGCTGCTCGGATTCGATGCCAAGCGTTCCACGGACGACGCGGCACTGATCGCGTCCTGGCTGGCCTCGGGCGAAGTGCGGACTGTGATCGACCGGACCTTTCCGCTGGACGAGACTGCCGAGGCAATTCGCTATCTTGAGACCTATCGCGCCAGTGGGAAAGTCCTGATCACACCCTGAACGCGTCGCGTCAGATGATCGTTCCGAGTGCAAAAACGCCCAGGAAAAAGCCGTACCAGGCGAGACACACAGAGGCGACGAAACCGACCCTGGCAAGGCGCGAGTACCCCTCGGGGGAAAGGTGGGGCCCCTGGGAGATCGTAAGGGCGATGAAAAAACCCGCGAGCAACAACGCATCGAACGCGAAATGGTCGCCGACAACCCAGTTCAGACCGGTCCCGATGATCGCAATCAACAGGCTCACGCCGAGCATCAGCGCCACGCTACGCGGTGCGTTCTCCTCGTAGAAAACAAGCGCACCGAACCTTTTGGCTACGGGAGTTCCAATCATCGTTTCTTCTCCGTGTTCATCGGTTGATTCAGGGGTCGCGTCCGAGCACATCCAGGCGTCGATCGCGCCCGCCACCAGATTGGCCATCGCGGCGACGCGAAAGGGTTCATGCGCCAGATGTGCTTCGACTTCCTGGCGATAGCGGCGCTGCCAGGCCGGCGGGTAGAGCCCGAGGATCCACTTCATGCCTGCGCCAACCGGGCCTGGCCGAGTTGAGCGACGGTTGCCATCGCGTTGAGTCGGGCATCGAGCGCCTGCCTCCCCTCGCGAGACAGCTCGTATTCGGTACGGTTGTCTTCGGCACCCAGAGGAGTGATAAAGCCCCGCTTCTCGAGCCGGCCGAGCGCGCCATACAGCGTTCCCGGCCCGGACCGGACGCCCGTCACCCGCTCGATGTCATCGGCAATCGCGTAGCCGTGACGTGGCATCTCGGCCAGGCTCACCAGGATCATTACCGCAGGCTCAGTGAAACGGCCGAACTCGTCGAGGTTCTTCGGGCGTGGGCTCATGGCGTCTCTCGGCTAGACGGGTTACGGCAGTACGTTTTACGAAGTACGTATAACGTACTATTACGCGAAACGTACTACCGTGCAAGTCCTCGTTGGGAACCCGCGTTTCAGAGCAGCCGTCAGCCGCAGCGCGCGACTACGGACACCGGAAGATCGAGCAGCGCCAGTTCGACCCCGCCGTAGCGATCCGTTGCCAGCAGGAGCCTGTTGCCCGGACTCCAGACAGGCTCCGAGTCGAAACCTCCCCGATGAGTGAGCTGCTCGCTCCAATCGCCCGCCACGTTCGTGACCCAGAGATCGCGGTTGTCGCCGTCGATCGCGACATACGCCACGCACAGGCCGTTCTCAGACCAGCTCGGATACTGGTTCGACGTGTCTCCGTGCGTGAGTTGCCTCGGCGCCGACCCATCCGCCGACATCACGTAGACCTGGGTGTGGAACGCTTCGTTGCCGCGATCGGAATGGAACACGATCTGCTCACCGTTCGGTGACCAGCGGGCATCGGAGTCGTAGCCGGGGTCATCCGTGAGTTGTCGCACCTCGTCGCTGGACAGGTCGCGCACGTAGATATCGTGGTTTGATCCGCCATCCGGCTGCACGGCGTCGAACAGAAGTCGCGTACCGGACGGGTCTACCAGCGGCCGAAAAGCGTGCGCCCCGGTGCCCTCCAAGAGGCGGACCTGCCCGCCCGCACTTGGAACGCTCAGCATCTGATAGGCGCCGTCACGTGTTCCGTAGAAATAGATCGTCGAGCCATCGTGCGACCAGCTAGGCCAACCCACCGGCTCCGCCTCGGACGTCAGCCGGCGGGGCCGCCCACCGTCGGCATCCATCACCCACACTTGCCACCCGTCGTCCCGATTCGACACGAACGACATCCGTTCGCCGTCCGGCGACCAGAACGTCTGACCATTCCGAGCACCCGACTCGGTCAGCCGCGTCACCGCGGCCCCTTGTGTGGTGTCAGGCACTCGGCGCCAGATGTAGATACCGCCGCTGACCCATTCGCCGTTGTCACGAGCAAAGGTTTCGTTGTGGTGCTCGTCGGGCCCGATGATGTCGTTCGTATCTCGGTGATCGGCTTCGCCATTGTCCGCGTACCGCGTCGTCATCGTGGCAAAGGTATCGGCATCAGGAAACGTCGTAACGCCTTCGGTGAGACCACCGCCGCGGTCCACCATCCGGTAGACGAGTCCGCCGGTGTCAGGATTCCATGCCCAGCTACCGCGCGAACTGATCACATCTCGATCGGCGAAGTGCGCCACGATCTTGAGTTCGAGGTAATGCCCGCGGACATCGCGCTCGAACCAGAGCCCGAAGGCATGCGGCGAACGCTCCGATCCATCGTGGTTCGGATTGTCTCCGATCCAGCGACCACCATCGCGAGCCAGGTACTCGGCCATCACCTGGAATGACGCGTGTGTGTCTTCCGGTTCGAAACTGGGCTCCTGTGCACCGGCCGAAAGCGTTGCGGCAGTGCAGAGCATCGCGAAGACCAGCCGATTGATCACTGTGGAGCCTCTTTACCTTGTTCGTCAGAATTCGTTTGCCAGCATAACGCCGTCCCTTCTGGACAAGCCATGATCGGCAGACAAAAATCTGGTTAGGTCTCTTGCGGCACAGACATTTGTCTGGTTTATTGATGTGCTCTGATTCACTTCAAAGGAGCGCATCTCATGACGCCGAAGACGCCCCCAGGGCAAACGCGAGAACGCGTCTATAACTTCGTTCGTGATCGCCTCCTCGCCGGCAATCCGCCCAGCGTCCGCGAAGTTCAGGAAGCGTTCAATTTCAAGGCCGTCGAGTCGGCTCGCTCGCATCTGACTGCGCTCGTCAAACAGGGGCTCCTCCTCAAAGAAGGCAACAAGGCACGGGCCTATCGCCTGCCGGACACCGTCGCCGTGGAGGACCCACCGGTTCAGGTGCCTCTCCTTGGCCGTGTTCCTGCCGGCCCTCTGAGCGAGGCCATCGAAGACGTCGAGTCCTACCTTCCGGTGCGTTCCAAGTTCCGAGGCGCAGAACTGTTCGCGCTGCGTGTTGAAGGCGACTCCATGCGTGATGCCGGCATCCTCGATGGCGACGTCGTGATCGTGCAAAAGCAACCCAACGCAGATCCTGGCGACATCATCGTGGCCATGATCGATGGCGAAGCCACCGTAAAGACGTTGTTTGTCGAAGGGCGACGCATCGAACTGCGTCCTCAGAATCCCGAGTACGCCCCCATCGTTCCTGATCCGACGGAATTGAGTGTTCTCGGCAAAGTGCTCGAAGTTCGTCGACACCTCGATGAGAACCCTTTCCGCACCGCGCTCACTCGCTATGGCGCATCGAGTTCAAGTGGGGCTCCTTCTGGCGGGCACGGTGCCGTTGCCTGATGGCGCAGCCACTACCCATTCCGCCAGGTGTCGTCCGTGCCGTTCGGCTCGGCAACGACACCCACCTCGCCCCCGTTCCGGTTGGGTGGAATCTCGATGAACTCCGCGGTCGCCTGACCGAGATCTCTGGACTGAGCGACAGTTCCAGTCTCACGCAGGCTTTCAGCGTTGTTCTCGATGCACAGAAGCAAGAAGAGCCGGTTGCCTGGCTCACGCGTCAGGAGAGTGCGTTCTTCCCGATTGATGCCTGGTGTAACGGAGTCGATCTCGAGGCACTCATTGTCGTGCGACTCCCCGATGAAGACGCCATTCTGCGTGCCACCGATCGCCTTGCCCGTTCAGGTGGCTTCGGGTTGCTCATTGCGGATCTGGGATCCAGCAGTGACAAGGCCACGGCACTGGGACGCGCGCAGCCGCCTGAAGTACCTATGGCATCACAGGCGCGGCTTCGCAGCATCGCCCATCGACATGACATGTCGATTGTTTTCCTGACCCGGAAAACGAAGAAACAGCCTTCACTCGGCTCACTTGTTTCACTGCGCGCCGAAGCACATCGAGCGCGTACTCCCGACGGCTACTTCTCCTGTTCCCTCAACGTTCTCAAAGATAAGTATCGCGGCCCGGGGTGGGCTCATGACGAGCTGGTGCGTGGACCCGATGGTTTGTGAACTCCAACCATGACGAATCCAAATGTCCCGCACCTCCAAGCGTCCGCGTCTCTCAAAACGCGCGGCAACCTTCTATCACGCGTTGACCGGCGTCGACGCGGCACCAGTTCCACCCCAGGGCGAGAAGGGAGGCAACGGTAGGGACGGCGGCTCGCCGTCCCACGTCACTGCATCAGACGAACCGGCTTGCGAGGCCGTCAAACCGGTTGCCTGCATCGACATACCGGCATTGCCGCTGCAACTTCTGGCACAGCGACAACCTGAGTGGGCATCGGGACCGATGGCCGTGGTGGCCGAAGATCGGCCACAGGGACAGATCCTGTGGGTCAACGAAAAAGCCTACAGAGGCCGCGTTCTGCCTGGCATGCGCTATGCCGCCGGTCTGTCGATATGTCGTGAACTGTGTGCAGCTGAAGTTCCGGAAAGTGAGATCAGCGCCGGTTCCGAGCATCTCCTGAATCTGCTGCTGCGCTTCAGTCCTTATGTGGAGCCCAACGAGGATGAGCCCGGCGTCTTCTGGATTGACGCCTCCGGACTCCTCGGCATTGAAGAGTCCCTCGAGTCATGGGCCGACAAAGTCCGTACCGCGCTGCGAGACAACGGTTTCGTTGGACATATCGTTGTCGGCTTTCATCGCTTCAACGCATACGCGCTAGCTCGTGCACGATGCGCGACCACTGTCTTCAGCAGTCCCTCCGACGAGAAGGCCGCCGCCCGGTCTGTTCGCTTTGATCGACTGCATCTGGACCCGAAACTGCGCGGCCACCTCGCCCGATTGGATATCCACACCGTAGGCGACTTTCTGCAGCTCCCGATCGACGGCCTGTCGCGACGTTTCGGAAAGGCCGCGCTGGAACTACACCGGCAAGCGAGCGACGCAGCACCCGCACCGCTCGACCCGACGATCCCCCTCGACCCCTTTGAGGCCTGGATCGAACTCGAATACCCCGAACTCGACGCCTATCGGCTCACCTTTGCCATTCAGCGGGTCCTGCCAATGTTGCTGGAACGTGTGGCTGCGCGCGGACATGGGCTTGGCGCGATGTCGATCACACTGAAACTCGATGACCATTCGGTTCGCACCAGCGAGATCCGCACTGCCAACGCCACCCTCGACGCCGATCAGGTTCTTGAACTGGTCCGCCTCAAGCTCGAATCCACGGCGCTGGATTCGGGCGTTGTGGAGATCGATCTTTGCGTAAATTCGACAGCAATCGATAAGGGGCAGCTGGATCTGTTCGCTGAGAAGCCTCGTAGAGATCTTCCGGCTGCGGAACGCGCACTCGCCCGTGTCCGTGCCGAGTTCGGACGCCTCACGGTGGTGTTCGCCAAGCTGAAGCAGGCGCATCTGCCCGAGGCCAGTTTTTCCTGGGAACCCCTGGAGCATGCGCGTCTCCCCTCGCCCCTGCCCGTACAACAACGCTCTCTCGTACGGCGCATCTTTGACCGCCCCGTACCACTACCGGCGCGGGGCCGACACGAACCGGACGGCTGGCTCGTGCGTGGCCCCGAGCAAGGCTCCATGTCGCGCATTTCTGGTCCCTACACCGTGTCCGGTGGTTGGTGGGTGCGCGAAGTACACCGCGACTACCACTTCGTCGAAACCGCCAAGGGCGATGTCATGTGGGTCTACTACGATCGCCGACGACGTCGATGGTTTCTACAAGGCCAGGTGGAGTAGCGCGCCCTCTCGTCGGTCCCGCAACACCGTTCGTCCGAACCTACTGTCGAGAATCGTAGTCGATGCCGCGTAGCCAAGACCGACCACTAGTCCTTACCGACGGGCCACTCGTCGTGCCCGCCGGACGCGGCGCCGCGAAAATCGGCGAGCGCGGTTAGACTATCGATGGATCCGCCATGAGAGTCCCCTACATTTGGCTCCCCTCGCGCCTTCCGCAAGACCGAGACTTCAACACCATGCCAGCCGAACTCCGACGCCTGTTCTCGCGCGTCGTTGCAGTCATGCTTCTTACGGTCGCCTGGTCATCCGCCTCGCCGACGTCGGGCGCCGAACGCGCTCGTGTGATCGTCATCGACGGTCAGTTCGGCGACTGGAAGGGCGTGAAGTTCAGCGACCGGAAGGGTTGGCAGGTTGGCCTCGCAGAAGGCCCTCGCTACTTGTATTTGCACTTCCGGCAGCCTGAAGCTCGCATCCTTCAGGCAGCCGGGAGCGATGTCGTCTTGTTGCTCGATACGGATGGCAAGGCCTCGACGGGCAAGAAGATCTTCGGGATGGGCGCGGACATCGAATGGAACTTCGGATCACGTTCCGGCAAGACCTTCCCTGGAGGCGTGGCGCGTGGCGCGACTCCGGCCGATCTCGGACTCGTGATCGCGCCGACCGTCGGCTCGCGGCGCATCGAAATCGCCCTGTCGACGCCCGATGGGCGCGGCGGCGTGCCCACGTTCGGCAAGAAGGTCCGCGGCGCTATCACCACTCCGCTTGGAGCGAACGGACTCGCGGACGAGCATCAGAAGTTCAACTACCGCCGCGGCAAGAATCGCGTAGAAGAGCCTCCGCTGATCGAACTCGAGCGTCCGGAAGGGACCCTGCGCGTGATCAACTACAACATCGAGCGCGACGGACTCTTCGCCTCGTCCCGGCATGCTGCGTACCGACGGATCTTCCGCGCGATCGAACCAGACATCGTGGGCTTCCAGGAGATCTTCGTGAACCCGATTGCGGGTGCCGGCGGACTACTCGATCAGTGGATACCGCTCGACACCGGGAGGTGGCACACGGCGGCCGCAGGCGCCGACGCGGGGATTGCTAGCCGCTTTCCGATCGATTCCACCTGGCTAGTCACTCCAGGAGTTGATGCCTACCTGGTGGACACGCGCGCGACCCTCGGCACGCGCGCGTTAGTAGTCGTCGTGAGTCTGAAGTGTTGCGACGATCCGGAACAGATTCGCAAGACGCAAATCGACGAGATCCTCCACTTCTGGCGCGATGCCATCACGCCGGGTGGCGCGGTCAGCCTGCCGGCGGACACGCCGATATTGATGATCGGCGACATGAATCTGGTCGGCGATCCGACCGAGGTTTCGGCTCTGCGCGAAGGCATCCCGTTCAGCCAGACCGGCGGCGGCCCGTTCGACCCCGATTGGGGGCGCGGCCCGCTCCTCGACGTCCTGCCGCGGCAAACCGACAACCCCATGGCCTACACGTGGCGCAGCGATGGCAACACCGGCGGCTTCGCTCCCGGACGACTCGACTACCTGTTCCTCACGCCGAGTGTTCTTGATGTAGCGCGAGCGTTCGCGCTGCACTCGAGCTCGATGTCGAACAAACGGCTGCGTGAGCACGGTTTGAAGCGCTCGGACACAGCCGTCGCCTCCGATCATCTACCGATCGTCGTCGACGTAACCAGCCGCTAGCTGCTCGCGCCCAGGGGCATCGTGTAGCACAGCGCTTCGCCCTCGAGCGCCAGGGTTCCATCGTCACGAGTCACGGTCGTGCGCAGTTTGCACATTGGCTTGTCGTCGCGGACCTCCAGCACCTCCACGGCGCCGGTGATCGAGTTGCCCGGATACACCGGCGCTCGGAAGTTCCAATTGACGTTCAGGAAGACCGTCCCGGGGCCGGGCAACTTCTCGGCCACCACGGCATTCAGGATCGCGCTCGTCACGCCGCCCTGCACGATGAGGCCACCGAACGCTGTTGCGGCGGCGATCTCCTCGTCATAGTGAACAGGATTCCGATCGCCCGAAATATCGGTAAAGAGCTCGATGTCGCGTTGCGATACGGCGCGCGTCATCTCGGCCACCTGGCCTACTTTGGGCGCTCCGGCCGGCCAAATATCGTTCGCTTCGGTCATATCGCCCCGCTGCAAGAGAGTCTGGTTGTCATCAGGAGTGAATACCGCAAAACGAGCCAATAGGGCTCAGATATCTGACCCGGCTCAACGTGGGTCGAGCGAGCGGCGCAGGGCTAACGATCCTCCGGCACTCGAGCGGCTCGCGCCGAGACGATGCGCCAACCGGCGGCCCCGCGCGCCAGCACCATCACAAACGCTTCTCTGAGAGATGCGTCGGTCGAGGGTGCGAAGTGCATCAATACGTCGGCCAGCGCGTGGTCGGGGCCCAGCAGTCGCACGTGGCTCACGTCCACATCAATGCCAAGTTCCGCGGACGTGGCACGGTCACCGAGGCCAACGTCCCACACCCCGCGCACTTGGTCCCGTCCGGCAACGATGCGTCGCGAGCCAATCACGTTGCTCCAATCGCCGTCCTCGGCCCAGATTGCCGCGACGGCGTCTACGTCACGGTTTCGCCACGCCGCGGCGAAGTCGACTTCGAACAGCGCCTCGATATCACTGACGTCCGTCCGCAGTGCAGTGGCGGCATCAGGTTCCGCATCCCGCGATAGAGCCTCGAAGAGTTGCAAGCGGTTGCCCTCGGGATCGCGAAACACGACGCTGCGCGCACCAAGAGCGTCGTCCGTGAAGATCTCGCCGACCGTTTCTACTTCGTGTTGCCGCAACCAGCCATAGGCGGCATCGAGATCGTCCACGTGGAACCCGGACTTGAACAGTCCGTGGCTACGATCCGCGACGGCCGCGGAGTCGCGGAGCCGCAATAGTTCGACCACCAGACCCTGTCCGGAGAGAAGGCGTACCTCGACTCCGCGGTCGGCGTTGTCGAACCGGTTGACCTCTACCGCTCCGAACACGCGCTCGTACCAGGCAACGGAGGTGTCGAGATCCTCGACGATCACCGCAACGAAGGCGTTGCCTGCAACCCGGAGGCGCGGGGATGTCTGCTGCGCGGCCGCCGGCAGTGCCGAGCCAAGCAACGACGTGATCGTTGCCAACGCGACAGCGCCTCGCCACCAATGCAAACCCGCCGCCAGGTACTCCGACACTTGCCCGTCCTTCGTTCGCCGCTGAGTCGCGGACTACCGCTGTTAATAGACAGCGGTCATCGTACGCCCCGACGAAGGGTCAGGAATAGTGCGGGACACGGGCGCGCTAGTCGGAACGGAGCGCGTCCGTGGGCTCGATCCTGAGCCCGCGCCTGGCGGGCCCCAGAGCCGCGAGCACTCCCACCACAATCAAGATCAGCGCTGTGGCCGGCACGAGGGCCAGACCCTTTTCCCCGACGATGCCGCCGTCCGCCAGGCCATCGAGGGCGACGGCCAGGGCGACGGCCAGAACAACACCCGCCGCCATCTGTTTCAGCGAAGCGCCGAAGACGGTGCGGAGAATGCTGCCAGGTCGCCCGCCGAGCGCCGAACGAATACCGATCTCGCGTGTCCGGCTCGTGACCGTGAACGACATCATCGCGTAGACGCCCGCGGCGGACAGCAAGAGCACGCTCAGCGTCACGGCCACGAGAGCGATGATCGTAGTTCGGATTGCCACAGTCTCCTGTTGACTGATCTGTTCGAGCGAACGCGTACCGACAAGACGGAGACTTGGGTCGAGCCCCGTAGCGATGCCGTCGAGTTGTGCCTCGATGTCGCCCACGCCGTTAGACACCGCGCTGCCCGGTGCCCTCACAATCAGGCGAGCTGGGAAGCCAACATCGGGAATCGAGACGGGCTCGTAGACGGTAGGCCGGACCCAGTCAGGATCAGCGCGATTCGAGTGCAGATCCGCGACGACTCCGATGACCTCGCGCCATTCCTCTGATTCGGCAACGCCGTCACGCCCCACGTAGCGGAGTCGATGCCCGACCGCCGGCATGCCCTTCAGGATCTTGTCCACGAACGTCGCGTTCACCACCACCGGTCGCATGCCAGCAGACAAATCGCCGGCGTCGAATTCGCGCCCATCCAGCACCGGCGTATCAAACGCGGCGAAAAAGTCCACGGCGATCTCGGCCCTGCGCGCGCTGGCGAGAGTCGTCTCCGCGCCGTCAGGCGCCGCGAGATCAAGTTCCAGCCGGCGCACCGGCTCCCCGCCAGGATGAGTCCCGGCGATGGTCACGGCGGAAATGTTCGTCTCGGATTCAAATCGGCGCTCCAGTTCAGCCACGAAACCTTGATACGGCCCTGTGTACTTCGCGCGCGCTTCATCGTCGGGGAGGGGCGGAAAGTCGAGCTGCATCCACAACCGCGTCGACAGAATCTCGTCGGAGTCGAAGTTCGGCTCGGTGGCGCCGGATCCCACCACCGTCCAGCCCATCGACATCGCCACGGGAAGGCCTGCCACGCTGATCGCGATCTGGGCGACGATGAGGAGACTCCACGTCCTGCCGAAAGCGACACTGCCGCCGCCGCCGATGTCACTCAGCGAGTCGCGCAGGTCGCGCCCCGTTGCACGGAGCGCCGGCAAGGCTCCGATCAAAACCGCGGTGAGCGCGATCATGAATAGGGTGTAGACCCAGGCGGCTGGCGGCAGACTGTAGCTGGCCCAGAATGGCGCCGCGGAAGTGAGATCGAGTTCCATAACCCGGTTCGATTCGCGGATGAAATACCGCGCCGCCACGAGCCCCACGGCCGCCGACGCGACCGTGAACACAAGCGCCTCGGCCACAAACTGGCTGAGCAGACGTCGCCGGCTCGCACCCAACGCGCTCCGCACGGAGAGCTCGGTGCTGCGCGTAGCGGTCCGGGCATACGTGAGCACGGCGACGTTGGTCCCCACGACGATCAGGAGTAGCGAGACGATGACCTGAAAGGCACCGACTTCCGCGAGCCCGATGCCCTGGATGTCGATCAACGGGTAGGTGTACGGATGTACCCGAGCGCGTAGCTGGGCGTGCGTGTCCGGATACTCGACAGACGCACGGTCACCGATGGCGGCAAGCTCCGCCTGCGCCGCCTCGAAGGTCGCCCCCTCGGCCAGGAGCCCGAAGATGAAGATCGACGGTCCCTCGCCGCGTTCGAATTCGTTGGGATCGAGCCGTAGTGGCGCCCAGTAGCTTTCGGCGAACGGAAAGCCGAAACCCTCCGGCATCACCCCCACGATCGTGTGCGTGGACCGACCCAGCCGGACCTCGCGGCCGACCACATCAGGATCGCCGGCGAACTGCGACTGCCAGATCCCATGGCCAATGACCAGCACCGGAACCGCACCGACCGCCTCATCGGCCTCCACCAGGTAGCGTCCGAGGACCGGTGCCACACGAGCCATCTCGAAACCGGACGCCGTCATCTGCGCGATCCGGATCCGCTCCACCGAACTGCCGCCGATGATGTCGGCGCTCACTGGCCGGAACGCCGCGAACTCGCTCACGGTCCGCATTGCCGCGCGCCATTCGTGATAGTCGTGTAGCTGCTGGCGTGATTCGTTGTTGATCTCCACATCCCAGTTCTCGAGCCCCACCAGGCGGTGGCCTTCCTCGAGCGGGATCGTCGGATACAGATTCGTGTAGAAGAACGTGAACGAAGCCACGCCGATGGCGATCGTCACGGCGATACCCAGGCCCCCGATCAACGTGATCACGGGGTGACGGAAGAGCATCCGCGCCCCCACTACGAGGTCCAGCCAGGAGACCCCCCAGCCGTTGCCGCGGCCGGCGGACCGACGCATGCTCCGCGACGACCCGATCGTGTTGACGGCGTAGAGCCAGCTGGCCCGCCACCCAGGGAGCCCCCGGGCACGGTCGCGGCGATACAGCTCGTCCATATCGGCGAGGATCAGCGGCGCCTCTCGGCCCCTGACAAGACGTTTGGCGATGCGGCGGAGCAGGCGCGGAGCAGCCACGATCTAGCCCTCCGCCAGTTCGGCGAGCTTCGGAATCGAGTCGCCGGCCATCGCCTGGATGATCTGGTAGGACTGCATCAACACCTGGGCGCCGCGCGGCAGGAGGCTGTAGTGCTTGCGCGGCCTCCCCCGGCGACCGGTCTCGGCTCCGCGTTCCGACGACTCCACGAGTCCGCGTTCTTCCAGGCGGCCGAGCGTGGTGTACACCGCCCCCGAGGACACGGCACGCCCAGTGCGTTCCATGATCGCGTCACGAATGGACACCCCGCAGGCGTCGTCGTCGAGGTTCAGCACCGAGAACAAGATGATCTGTTCGAACTCGGCCAGGTTGGCCATCAGCAAATCTCGTCGGTCAGGGACTTATAACCACATTGTGGTTATAAAGGATCGCGACGCGTACCGCCAGGCTTTGACGCATTTTTCCCGACATTGTAGGCAAATTCAGCCCCGAAGCGCTCAGCAAAGAGCGGTTCGCCAGCCCGCACGTCTACTCGAAGGCGCTGAACTCCACCACGTGCAGACCGGGGTTGGCGCTGTTGTAGAGCAGATTGAGACGCAGGTAGCGGACCTCGGCGGGCGCGATCTCGTGGACGTAGCCGTCGATCGTCGCGATGTCCGTGTTGCCGCTGTGATCCACGAGCGCCTCCCACTGTTCCCCGTCGAGTGAGCCGTCGATCGTGTACTGGTAGTAGCGGCGACCGTCCCAGAAATTCTGCACCTGCAGACGGCGGACCGTCACAGGGTTCTCGAGGTCAACGGTCAACCCCACGCCCTCACCCACGTGCCCCCCCCATTGTTCCCAGAGAGTGACGCGGCCGTTGTTCGCCAGCCCAGCAAGGCCTGGGCGATCAGATTCGTTCGTGGCCCAGATCGGCTTGCCCGTGGTGAGGCTGGACTGCTGGACGATCTCGTAGTAAATCTGGGCGAATTCCTCTCCTTGAGGAAGCCCGGCCTCGTCAAACCAGCGAGCGCGAACACGAGTTGTTCGACGAATCGTCAGAGGCTCCGCGTAACGCGCCGAACTCGTCTGGGGCGAGGTGCCGTCGACCGTGTAGTGGATCGCCCCTCCGGAACGCGCTGCACGGAAGCTGACTTCAAGCACGTCCTCGAAGCGGTGCTTCTCCCAGCTGCCCGGCGGAAGGTCCTTCCAGATTCCGTCCACCGCAGCCGTGACAGGCTTCAAAGTGAACACGCGTCGATAGGGCGCACCCACCGGGAGAGAGTCGGCATCGAATGCCTGCACCAGCAGCGTCGCGGTGCGGTCGATCTCGAGCGACGTGAGTATCTCCGCGTCGGGTCGCACTTCCGAAGCGTCCAACGCGTAGCGCAGAGTAAGGCCCGGCCGCCGGGGACGCGCCGACACCGTGACCCGATCCGAGAACCACCCCTGCTCGAGGAACAGCCCCTCGCCTGCGTCCGGGAACATCAGCCCGGCCGTGCTGATCTCGTAGGGGTGCAGGAGCGAGCCGAGCGCCGCATCAGCGGCCGCCGACCAGGCGGTGAACCGCTCTTCCGACGGGACCGGATCCAGCCAGACATGCGCCGCCATGGCCGGCAGTCGGCGACGCAGGCGCGGAACTTGGTTTGTCTGGTGCTGCTCCCACGCGGACATCGAAGCTCCGAGAATCTGATTGGAAGGGCCCACCTCGAGGCCTGCAAATTCGCTGGAGTCGATGGCCCAGCTCTCCCACCGGCGCGGATTCCAGTGAGAGTAGATATAGGCGGGATCCCACTTCCGATTGTTGACCACGTAAAGGGGCTTGAACGAGGCGTTGATCACTTCGAAACCGTCGTCCAATAGTCTCTGCGGGTCGTAGTACTGCGCCTCCCAGTGCATGACGACGATGTCTCGCGGCACCTCGACGGCCCCTTCCTCGGCGAACCCGGCCCACACGATGGTCCGGCGGCTCCGGTCCTTGACCATTTCGTTGATGCGGCCGAGAAAGTGCCGGAACAGGTCATCGAGCTCGCTCAGCCCATGCGCCGCCATGTACTCGATGGTCTCCGGATCGGAGTCCATGCCGGCGAAGAACGCCTCGTCTCCACCGATGTGAATGTAGGGCGAATCGGGGAACGCCTCGGCAACTTCCCCGATCAAGGCATCGAGGGCCTGATAGGTACGTTCACGTCCCATCGCGATGGTGTACGGATTGGCAGAGGAGTCGCCGATCGCGAACACATCAGGGCGTTGCCGGACGAACTGGGTGGCATGTCCGGGCACGTCAATCTCCGGCACCAGTTTGATCCCGCGTTCACGCGCGAACTTGTTGAGCTCGCTGAGTTGGTCCGTCGAATAGCTGCGACCCTCGGTCGCCAGCTCGGGAAACGCCTGCGACGGGAAGGTGAAGGACTGGTCGTCGGTGAGATGCAAGTGCACGTAGTTCAGCTTGTACCAGCGCGCCAGCGTAATGACATCGCGGATCGTGCTCGGGTCGTGCCAGGCGCGGGCGAGGTCGAGCATGACCCCTCGATACGGTGACGCGGGCGCATCGCGCACCTCCATTCGAGGCACGGACCCGTCGGGATCGAGAGACTGCATCAGGGTGACCAGCCCGAATGAGACGGCGGCATAGGATCCGCCTTCGAGACGGATGGAATCGGCTACGCGAAGCCGGTATTCCTCCGAGTCGAGCTCCATATCGAGGCCCAGATCCAATCCGACGCCGCCAGACGTCGCGCCGTTGTCGACGCCCGTCAGGAGAAAGAAGTTACTCTCGAATATCGGCACCAGAGGCTGCAACTCGGGCGTTTCCAGCGTCACCTCGAAGCCGTCTGAAAGGTCAACGTGGCCGCCTAGCAACCGCACTTCGGCGGCGAGAATGTCTCGATTGACCTCCGGTGCAGCCTCACTGCATGCCGCCGTCAACACGACCCCGACAAGCGTCGCGCGCTGCCAGCTCATGCGGCCTGCAGACAACCTATATCTCCGGATACTCGGTCACCGTTCGTTCATGCACCGTGTCGCCGGTGTGGTCAGTGGTCGACTTCTCGAACAACAGCACGTGAACGACCTCGTCGTCCACTGTCTTCGGACAGTGTTCAACGCCTCGGGGCACGACGATCAACTCACCCGGACGGACGACCTCGGTGCGATCGCGGAACTGCATATGTAGCGTGCCCCGCACGACGAAAAAGAGTTCGTCCTCGTCGGGGTGGGCGTGCCACAGGAAGTCACCCTGCAGCTTGGCCAGGAGTACCACCGAGTCGTCAACCGCGGCGATCTTGTGCGGGTGCCAGGTGTCGGTGAAGTTCTCGAACTTCGCGGCTACATCGATTGCGTTCATTTATAAGTTCCTGTGCGAGGCCCGTCCGGCACTGAGGTCAAGCCGAACTAGGGCGAGCGAACAACTGGAGTCGAAGTGTCAGCATCCCCGCGTCGACCAACGCGATGACCTCGTCACCCGCGGCCCTGCCGTCGAGGATCGTGGCCTTCAGCTCCATACGCACGCCCAGCCCGCCGCGGGCGGCCAGTCGATCATCGATGAAGAGCTTCTCTCCGGTGGTAGGCGCGTTCACGAAACGAATCTGATGGCCACGATACTCAGCTTCCCAACGCTGTTGGGTGCGCCCGCCAGCGACCGTTAACGCGAGTCCGACTACCAACAGAACTCCAGCAACAGCCGGAGAAGTTGCGCTCGCCAGCAACCAAACACCGACCACGGCGAGCAGTGCGCCACAAACAATGCCGCCGTTCTGCAGCGCTCGACCGCGGCGGTCGGTGACGTCCAGGAGCTGTTCCATTGCAAACCTCTCGGAGCCGGCCGGTTGACGCGGGCACGAAAGTGAAGGTGGATATCGACATGCACCGTACCGCAAGTCAGCTATTGATCCTCGCGACGCTCGGAGCCTGCGCCGGCCCGAGCGTGCAACACGCGACTCCGCCGAACGTCGTGCTGATTTTCGTGGACGATCTTGGCTACGCCGATATCGGCGCCTATGGCGCAACCGACTACGCCACGCCGAACCTCGGTCGGATGGCGGCCGAAGGCGCGCGATTCACCAACTTCTACGCGTCGCAGCCCGTATGTTCGGCGTCACGCGCAAGCCTGCTGACCGGCGTGTACGCGAATCGCCTGGGTCTGCATGGCGCTCTGGGCCCAGGCGCAAACCACGGCCTGCATCCGGAAGAAACGACGCTGGGCGAACTGTTCCAGGCGGAGGGATATCGCACCGCGATCTACGGCAAGTGGCACCTCGGCCACCTGCCGGAGTTCCTGCCAACGCGCCACGGATTCGACGAGTTCTACGGCATTCCTTACTCCAATGACATGTGGCCTTTCCATCCCGAGTCACCGGAAGTATGGGGTGACCTGCCGACGCTCGAGAACGAAGCGATCGTCGGCTTCAATACCGACCAGAGTCGGTTCACAACGGACTTCACGGAGCGCGCGATCGAGTTCATCGAGCAAAGCGCCGGCTCGGACGAGCCATTCTTCGTATACCTGGCGCATCCCATGCCGCACGTTCCGCTGTTCGTCTCGGAAGAACGCTCGGGGGCAAGCGGCGCCGGCCTCTACGGCGATGTGGTGGCTGAGATCGACTGGTCCGTCGGCCAGGTATTCAATGCCTTGCAACGGCTCGGGGTCGATGAACAGACACTCGTCGTCTTCGCGTCCGACAACGGTCCATGGCTCAGCTACGGAGACCACGCGGGCAGCGCTGGACCACTGCGCGAAGGCAAGGGGACCGCCTTCGACGGCGGCGTGCGCGTCCCGTTTCTCGTGCGCTGGCCCGGCACGGTCGAACCCCGCGTGATCGCCGCGCCCGCGATGACGATCGACGTGTTCCCCACACTCGCCGAGACCCTGGGTGCGCCGCTGCCGGCCCGGCCGATCGACGGCGCCACGATGTGGCCTCTGCTCAGCGGACTATCGGCGGAGGCGCCCCAGAACGCCTACGCCTTCTACTACCGCAGCAACGAACTCCACGCGGTGCGCAGCGGACGTTGGAAGCTGGTGTTCCCCCACACCTTCCGGACGATGGAGGGTCAGGCAGTCGGCGCGGGCGGGATCCCAGGCAAGTACGACTACGACGCCGAGATCGGGCTCGAACTCTTCGACCTGGAAGCGGACATCAGCGAAACCGCCAACGTCGCAGATGACCACCCGGATGTACTCGAGCGCATGCAACAGATCGCGGAACGCTTCCGCAACGACATGGGCGACACGCTCACCGAGCGCGATGGCCGCGGGCTCCGCGCCGCCGGCCAGGCATCCGCCGAGTCGCTAGTGGGCCGCGTTCGGGAGCTGCGACTGGCTGGACACCTCGACGCCGCGCAAGATCTTGCCGAAGCACAACTGCATCGAGCAGCCGACCCTGTTGCCGCGCAGCTGCACATCGAACTCGCGCGCATCGCCGATCGCTTCGGCCTGCACAACAACCGCCGTCCGGTGGCCGAAGCCATGGAGCACATCGAGCGAGCAGCAGAGTTCGCCCGCGACGGTGGCCGCAGACTCGCCGCCGATGTCGAGATGGCGCGGGCCCAGATGCTCTATCGGGCCGAGATGGCGGGACGCGAATTCACCATGGCACGTCGACACAGCGTATCGGCACTCGCGGCCTATCAGGACCTCGACGATGAACACGGCCAGGCCGAAGCCACGCACTTACTGGGACTGGTCGCGATGCAACGCCGCGAGCTCGTTGAGGCGCGCCGCCTGTTCGACGAGTCGCTTCGCCTCGACCAGGCCGCCGGCGAGCGAACGTTCTTCCGCGGCGAGTACGAGCGTCATGTCGCCTTCGTGGAGTTGTTCGAGGATCGGCCCGCGACTGCAATCCCGCATCTGCAACGATCGCTTCGGGCTCGCCGAACGGCCGGCGCGGTGGACGCCAGCGTATTCGCGGCGAGCACCCTGGCGTCGACGTTACTCGACCTTGGCCGAGATGACGAAGCGGGCCCGGTCATCGAATACGGCGTCGCCGTGAGTCGAGAACTCGACTTTCCTCGCGGCGGCGCACAGATCGAACTGGTTGCCGGGCGTTTCTATCGCGCAACCGGAGATCAGGTTGCGGCGCGTGCAGCCTTCGAACGAGCGCTCGAGCACGCGCTGTCCGCGAACCTCGAAGGCATGGCCAATTCTGCGCGCCAGGCTTTGAACGAACTCCAGAACTAGCGCACGGCGTGCTCGCGGCTTCGTCGCTTGCACTCGGACGCCAGCAGACGGAGTGACTCCGAAAGCGCCGTCTGGAGCTTTCCCTGAAGCTGGCCGCTGAACCAGCGCGCCAGGGTCCCGTCCAGCGATTCTTCAGTGCGAGCGAAGAGTCCGTCGTCACGGGCTTCGAATTCCCAGATGTGGATCGCATCCATCCCGAGTGAGCGCCCGGTCCACGCGATCTTCCGCTCCGGCTCGACGACCTCGATGCGCGAAGAGATCGGAATGCGGCCGGAACGCCACTCAAACTGTGTCCCGGACTCGATCGGGCCGTGCACCTTCACCCGGTTCACCCCCGGATTCCATCGGCTCCATTCCGCGATGTTCGTCAATAGCGCCCAGGCCTGGTCGAGGGGAGCGTCGATTACCTGCTCCGCGCGCGCCTTCACCGGGGCGTCATGTTTGATTTCCATCGTGCTCTGCCTGGGACCTGGGGATGCTGCGACGAGACGATGTGTCCTGTCGGTCCGCAGCACCATACCTCTCACGCCAGCGGATGTCTCCCTCGGTGTCGAGGAGCCCACGACTAGGCGGTCAATCCGAGCCAGAGCGCCATGGCCCGTTTGGCTCGCACGAGAACATCGTTGCCCGCATGCCCGATCGTCCGCCCCACTCGGTCGCGCGACACGGTGGTCATCTTGTCGACCATCAACTGGGATATCGAACGGAGCCCATTGGTGGGCGTCGGCTCCAAAGTAATCCGGAACAGTGGGGCGTCAACGATGGTGCTCGTCACCGGGATCACGGTCACGCTGGCGTGCGTTTCGTTAAAATAGTCCGCCTGCACTACGAGTGCGGGGCGCGGTTTGCCGTAGTCACCGCTCACGGTGACAACGACCAGATCACCTCGTTTCACTCGGTCCAGCCTTCGATATCACGCGCAGCGTCGGCCCAATCGAGAACGTCGCGCTCGAGATTCACGTTCGCCACGGCCTCCAGACTCTGTCTCCGACACTCTCCGGCAAAGTCCGGCGCACGGGTATCAGGCACCCAGAGTTGGACCAGCCTCAGCCCCGCCCGGCGCATGCGCTCGCGATAGCGACGTACGTCTCGTGCATTCGAAGAACGTTCTGACATGTCATGAAATATGACATGTCATCTTGAGAATCTCCATATCAACCAATGATGACGGGCATCCCAGATTTTTTTCGTGGTGCTTATTGCTAAACAGACATTTGTCTGTTTAGATACTTCTCACCCCGCGGGACATGACCTTCGGACGCACCGGTCACCCAGGTCGCGGGCGGCAAACTCCTGCCCCGCCGCTCGCGACCCCCGGTGTTGTCTGCCCCCTCGCCCATCCTCCTCATTCGATAGGTCTGTCCGTCCGCCGATGTCTGCTTCTGCCTATCTGGGCGGCTCGCTCGCCTACGTCCCGCTCTGGTGCAAGAGCAACTTCTCCTTCCTCGAAGGCGCCAGCGACCCTGCTGAGCTGGTCGAGGAAGCGCGTCACCTGGGGCTACGGTCGATCGCCATCACCGACCGGGACGGTGTGCACGGCATCGTGCAGGCGCATGTACGGGCCGAAGAGCTGGGAATCCATCTGATCGTGGGCTCCCAGATCACCGTGCAGGACAATTCGGTGATCACGCTGCTGGTGACAAGCCGGGAGGGCTACTCCAACCTCTGTCGCCTCGTAACCAAGGGGCGGCTCCGCAATGCCAAGGGCGAATGCAGCGTCACCTGGCACGAGATCGCCGAACACGCCGGCGGGCTCATCGCACTATGGGGTGGTGATCGTAGTCTGCTGACTCAATCGATCGATGAAGTCTCGCCTTTCTCCGGCAGGCTGGTCGATCCCTATTCCGTCGAGTCATCGTTCACTCCAGGCATGCGTTTCGGTGCTGGAGCACACCTGGACAGTTCCCCTTCCGGCGAAGGTGCCGCGCTGCCTCCTACCTCCACGGAAGTGGCGGCTGCTCACGTCGTTGACCTGTTCGAATTCAGTGCGGCACGCGAACCACGAACACTCGAAGAGGTCGCCGACCTTCTACGCGAAGCCTTCGGGCCGCGCCTGTTTGCAATGGCTACCCGCCATTACCGCGCCGATGAACCTGCAATGGAACGTCGTCTCCGCGCCCGCGCTCAACGCTTCGGCCTCTCCGTTGTGGCAAGCGCCGAGGTGCTCTACCACGTGCCGGCGCGTCGCGATGCGCACGATGTCCTCAATTGCATCCGTCACGGCACCCAGGTGCCCAGCGCCGGCCGCTGCATCAAAGGCAACGCCGAGCACGCGCTGCATTCGCCCCAGACTTTTGCGTCGCTCTTCTCTGACGATCCGCTTGCCGTAGCACGCACCCGCGAGATCGCCGAGATGTGCACCTTCTCCATGCGTGAACTGCGCTATCGCTATCCGTCCGAACAGCTGCCCGACGGCACCTCATCCATGCAGCACCTACGCGATCTGACCTGGGACGGGGCCCGGAAGCGCTATCGCGACAACCCCGGCCCGGATGGTGCCCGCGGACATGTCCCGTCTGCGGTTCGACAACAGATCGAGAAAGAACTCGGCGTCATTGACGACCTCGACTACCCCGGGTACTTCCTCACCATGCGCGAGATCGTGCGCTTCTGTCAGGAAAAGAACATCCTCTGCCAGGGGCGCGGCTCCGCGGCCAACTCGATCGTCTGTTTCTGCCTCGAGATCACCGCGATCGACCCCGTGCGCATGGATCTTTTGTTCGAGCGCTTCATCTCGAAGGAACGCGCCGAGCCCCCGGATATCGATCTCGATATCGAGCACGACCGGCGCGAAGAAGCGATCCAGCACATGTACACCAAGTACGGTCGCTCGCATGCGGCCATGGTGGCCAACGTCATCCGCTACCGCGGCAAATCGTCCGTGCGCGACGTCGGCAAGGCCCTGGGGCTTTCGGAAACATCGCTCGATCGACTCTCCAAACTCGCGGGACGCTGGGGCGGGCTCGATGAGAAGACCTTGCGCTCTGCAGGGCTCGATCCGCACAACCCGACCATCAGTCACCTGGTGCGCCTGTCCAACGAGATCAGCGGGTTCCCCCGCCACCTCTCGATCCATCCGGGAGGGTTCCTGCTCGGTCACGAACCCGTGCACGACCTCGTTCCCATCGAGAACGGCGCCATGGAGAACCGCACTGTCATTCAGTGGGACAAGGATGACGTCGAAGCTCTCGGCCTCTTCAAGGTCGACCTGCTCGGCCTTGGGGCCCTCACCCAACTCCACAAGGGCTTCGACATGCTACGTGAACACCGCGGCATCGAACTCGACATGGCCACCGTGCCTCATGACGACGAAGCCACCTTCGACATGTGCTGCGAGGCCGATACGGTCGGCGTCTTCCAGATCGAGAGTCGGGCGCAGATGTCGATGCTGCCGCGTCTGAAGCCGCGCAATTTCTACGACATGGTCGTGGAAATCTCGATCGTGCGACCGGGGCCGATCACCGGCGGCATGGTGCACCCCTACCTGCGCCGACGAAATGGCGAAGAGCCCATCGAGTACCCACACGAGTGCCTCGAGCCGGTTCTCAAAAAAACGCTGGGAGTTCCCCTGTTCCAGGAGCAGGTGATGAAGCTCGCCGTCGTCGCCGCCGACTACACGCCAGGCGAAGCCGATCAGCTACGCCGCGACATGGCCGCCTGGAAAAAGACGGGCCGGCTCGAACGTCATCGCGACCGTCTCATCTCACGGATGATGAAAAAGGGTATCGAGGCCGAGTTCGCTGAACGCGTATTCGAGCAGATCCGTGGCTTCGGCGACTACGGCTTTCCTGAGTGCGTCAGCGGCAACACCCAGATCATTGATGCTGACACCGGACGCCTGGTCGCCATACGCGATCTCGTGGAGGGCGACGCCCAGGTCACTCATACACTCACCTGCAGCTCCGATCTCCAGATCGAGCCGCGGCAAGTTCTGTCCGCCAAACCCAGTGGGCGAAAACCGGTGTATCGGCTCCGGACTGCACTCGGTCATGTTCTCGACGCGACGGCAGAACACCCGCTCCTCACGGTTTCCGGATGGCAGAAGCTCGGAGAGCTTCAGGTCGGGGACGCGGTCGCAGTGGCCCGGTCCCTACCGACCACCGGCATCAAGCGATGGCCCCGCTACAAGATCGTCGTTCTCGCTGACCTGATTACCGAGGGCAACCTGTGCCACCCCTCCACCTGTTACTTCTACACAACGGATGCAGCCCACCGCGACGAATACATCCGGTGTGTCGAACAGTTCGCAAATACCGAGGCAGTTCTGGCTCTGCATCGTGCGTGTTTCAGCATTCATGTTCGTCGCAAGAACCGGCAACGGTTGTCTGGCCTGGTGCGCTGGTTACGCGATCTCGGCATGTGGAATGTTGGAGCCAGGCACAAAGAGCTTCCCCCGGAGGTCTTTGAACTCGCGCCGAGCTGTATCGGGCTGCTGCTCGCACGAATGTGGGAAGGCGATGGACATGTTTCGACCAGCAGTCGGCATGCGGATTACGACACCTCGTCGCGAAAACTCGCGCACCAGGTTCAACACCTACTGCTGCGACTCGGCGTCGTAGCCAGAATCTACGAGCGTCAGCGAGACTATCGTGGCGAGCCGAATACCAGCTATGTCGTAACTGTCACCGGAGCGGCGCTCGCCTCGTTCTACAAACAGATCGGGCAACGGTTCCTCAATAAGCGCAAGCGCGCCCGCGCACACGACTTACGGGAAACTTCGTTGATGTCCTCGAAGGACGTCATCCCTGTTGCCGTTACTGACCTGATCCGTCGCGAGCGCGATCGGCACGGTGTTACCTGGCGTGAAATCGGAAGGGCGACTTCGCTCGGCATGCGAGAGATCCAGGCTCGGCAACATGACACCAAACTAGGCTTCCGTCGCTGGGTGATCGATCGCCTCGGCGGCTATCTCCAATCCGGTGAACTCAAAGCGCTCGCTAATTCAGATCTCTACTGGGATCGTATTGTCTCCATCGAAGCGATGGGTTCGCAGATGACGTACGACCTAGAGATCGAGGGCAATCACAATTTTCTTGCCAACGATTTCGTGGTTCACAATTCGCATGCGGCAAGCTTTTCGCTGATCGCCTATGCGACATCGTGGTTGAAGTGTCACTACCCCGCCGAGTTCGCCTGCTCGTTGCTCAACTCGCAGCCCATGGGGTTCTACTCGGCTGCCACTATTGTCGATGACGCCAAGCGCCATCATGTCGAGGTGCGGCCCGTCAGTGTTCGAGCGCCGTGGTGGGACTGCGTGCTGGAAACGACAAAGATGGACGCGCAGCACGCCAGTGTTGTCGAGGACGAATTCGACGGGGCGGCGGCGTTGGCGCATCTCGAAGATCGCCTCACGACGCCGACTATTGCGCGCGGGCCCGGGGACCCGACTCCGGCGCTGTCTCCTGCGCGGGGTCTCGCCGTTCGGATGGGACTCCGCTACGTGCGTGGACTCCGCACCGACGAAGGCGAGCGCATCGAGACAGCCGCACGCGAAGCGCCTTTCACGTCCATCAACGATTTCCGACAGCGCGTGAAGCTCTCTGAGCGTTCGCTGCGACGGATTACCGAAGCTGGGTTCTTCGAACCTTTCGAATCCTCGCGACGAGGGGCCCTCTGGCAGGTACATGGCCTGGTCGCCGAGAGTCCCGAGCCCGAACTGCAGGCCGTCGACCAAACCTCGACATCGGCTACCGAGTTCACTGATGGTGCTGCGCCGCAGTTCACAGAGCTCAACAGCTACGAGCAGATCAACTGGGACTACCGCACGGCCGATCACTCTGCCCGGGGTCATATTCTCGAGCCGCTACGTTCGCAGCTGCAGCAAATGGGCCTTCCTGATGCCGAAACCATTAGCCGCATGCGTGACGGATCACGAGCCTCCTATGCGGGCATCGTGATCTGTCGCCAGCGCCCGGGCACTGCATCGGGTGTGGTCTTCATGACTCTCGAAGACGAGTCGGGTTTCGTGAACCTCGTACTCTGGCCCGACGTCTTCGAGAAATTCGGTGTGATCGGTCGCACCACGTCTTTCCTCGGAGTCACCGGCAAGGTCCAGGCCCAGGATTCCGTAGTCCACATCGTTGTCGATATGCTCTGGCAGCCTGAGCTTCGACTGAACCACGAGCGTCGCAGTCGCGACTTTCACTGAACGAGGTCCGCATGTCCGATCAGGAACAACCACAGCAGCGTGTCATCAACATCGACCAGGCCGAGTTCATGGACTGGGGCAAGGGTGAGGACTACCAGGCAAAGATGGCCCGGTTGTCGTTCCTCATCGGCGCTCAGAAGCTCGGTTTCAACATGACCCGGCTCGAGCCCGGCAAGTCCGCCTTCCCCTATCACCTCCATCACAACAACGAGGAACTCTTCATCATCCTCGAGGGAACCGGCACCGCCCGCATGCCCGACGGGGAGCACGCGCTTCGCCGTGGCGACCTGCTCCTGTGCCCTCCAGGCCCGGACGGCGCCCACAAGATCACGAACGACGGCGAAGAGGACCTCGTGTATCTCGCCGTGAGCACGAGCCTGTCGCCCGAGGTGGTCGAGTATCCCGACAGCAACAAGTGCCTGGCCTTCGCGGGAACGTTCCCCGACAACGTCGCCTTCCGTGGTGTGTTCAAGCAAGACACGATGGTCGACTACTGGGACGGCGAAGCCACAGACTGACGCTCAGACAGATACCGCGATCCGGTTCATAGCGAGTACAGTACGGCCACGATGATCTGTACCCACTGTGGCGAGGAAATCCCCGACAACAGCGTGGTGTGCCCGTTCTGCGCAACGTCGCAGGCGGAGGCACCGACATCGCTGGGGCCGAGTGCCGGTGGCGGTGCGTCCCTAGACGACGCCGCAACTTCGCTCGAAGTGCCCACGACGAGTCCTGACGACGTACCAACATCGGGCGGCATCGTGCCGCCCACTTCGGTATCCAGTCCGTCGATGTCGGCCTCCGACAGCGGCCAGCACGGCCGCTTTCTGCCGGGTACGACCGTAGCGGGGCGCTACCGGATTGCAGGGCTCCTGGGTCGGGGCGGCATGGGCGAGGTTTATCGAGCGGACGACCTGAAGCTCGGGCAGCAGGTTGCGCTCAAGTTCCTACCGGGCCGCATGGTGGCCGACGCCGAGGACGTCCAGCGTCTCTACGACGAAGTGCGTATGGCCCGGAAGGTCTCGCACCCGAACGTTTGTCGGGTCTTCGATGTCGGTGAAACCGACGGGCTGCACTATGTCTCGATGGAGTACGTGGATGGTGAAGATCTCTCATCACTTCTCCGCCGCATCGGCCGTCTGCCCGAGGACAAAGCGCTCGAGATCGCGCGCCAACTTTGCGCCGCGCTCGGTGCCGCGCACGATGAAGGCGTGCTCCATCGCGACCTGAAGCCCGCGAACATCATGATCGACGGTCGCGGGCGCGTGAAACTCACGGACTTCGGACTCGCCGCCGTGAACGAGGTGCGCGCCGGTACTCCTATCTACATGGCCCCTGAACAGCTCGCCGGCACAGAGGTATCGATCCGGAGCGACGTGTATTCGCTCGGCCTGGTGCTCCACGAGATCTTCACCGGCAAGCGGGTATTCGAGGCCGATGACCTGACCGAACTCTCGCAACTACACCAGAGCGACCTGTCCAACTCGCTCACGGACACGTCGCGACTCGACATGGCGGTTGATCGGGTGATTCACCGCTGCCTCGAACTCGAGCCCGCCAAACGCCCTGCCTCGGCTCTTTCCGTTGCCGCTGCTTTACCCGGGGCCGATCCGCTGGCGGCTGCACTCGCGGCCGGTGAGACGCCATCGCCGGAGATGGTCGCCGAAGCCGGGGGCGAAGGCAGTCTGACGCTGTCCCGCGCGGTTCCTCTTCTGCTCTTCGCTCTAATCGGCGCCTTTTTCGTCGGCGGACTGCAGTGGCAGCACAGCCTTGCAGGATGGGTGCCCATGGATATCGCTCCCGCGGTTCTCGAGGCCCGCGCCACGGAAACTCTCGAGCTGCTCGGCTACTCGGATGACTTCGCGGACACCGCATCGGGACTCCGAACGGATCTCAGCTACTTCAGCTGGCTACGCGGTGAGGAAGCGACGGACGCGCACTTCGACTTGATCGCCGACGGTCGCGCCGGGGTGGCCGCATTTTGGTGGCGCGGATCCCCGGTCACGCTGGTGCCAGCAGGTCCGTCCGGAATCGGCCTCTCGGACGGCGCCGATTTCAATGATCCGCCACAGACCGTCCCGGGCATGCTGACGATCGAACTCGACACGATGGGGCGACTGGTGAGCTTCGAGGCCCTACCGGACCGACTCGACCCGCCGGCGTCGCAGGGCACGCTCGCTTGGGCAGAAATCTTCGAAGCCATGGGTTGGGAACTCAACGCCTTCGAAACCGTGGAGCCCCGACTCACGCCAACGCAATTTGCCGACCAACGCATGGCGTGGGAAGGCCGATACTCTGACGACCCCGAGTTTCCCGTCCGTATCGAAGCGGCGGCACTCGGCGACCGCCTCGTCAGCCTGCGGGTGTTCGCGCCCCACGCGCCGCTCGACCCGCCGACCAGAACGATCGGCCCAACCAGCTTCGGCTTTGCCAGCGTCGTGGCCTTGCTCGTCGTTGTGGGGATTATCGTCCTACTCCTGACAGCCATCTTCGGCGGCCTGTACGTTGCGCAGAAGAACCTCCGATCTGGGCGCGGCGACCAGCGTGGCGCGCGACGACTCGGCTCCGCCGTCGCCCTGATGCTCGGCATCTCGTGGCTACTTGGCGACCACACCTACTCCATGAACGACATCAACGAGTTCATGAAGATGCTCGTCTTTGTTGGCGCCGGTGGCGCCATGAGTTGGGCGCTGTACCTCGCGGTGGAGCCGTTCATGCGCCGGCACAACCCAGGGGCGCTGATCGGCTGGACACGGGTGATCGACGGACGTCTGGGCGATCCTCTTGTGGCGCGGGACGTTCTCATCGGATGCGCGGTCGGAATCCTCAGCCGTCTGCTCGACTTGGTTCCGCTGGCTATCGGCGATCGAGCGGCCACCGCCGGGAGCTATGTGGGGCTGCCCCTCGAATCGACAACTCAGCTCTTCAGCACGGCTCTCGGCGTCGCCAACAACTACGTGTTCCTGGGCCTTGGATTGTCCTTTCTCTACGGCCTGAGCTACCTCGCAGCCGGCAAGCGCACCTGGCTCGCGTTCCTCGGCTGGATCCTCTTTTTCGGCGGACCGGGCTTCGTGCCCGGCCTGACCATCAACGGGGCACGGCCGTCCGCCACTGCTCTGAGCGCAATACTGTGGACGGTCGGCTGGGCCGTGCTGCTGATCGTTCTCGTGCGCTTGGGCATCCTGGTTTTCGTGGTGATGGCCACAACCTCGACAGTATTTTCGCTGGGCCTTCCCACGCTCGACTTCGGCGCCTGGTACGGCAGCACGATCGGCGCCACGCTGCTGGCATTCACGGTCGTCGCCGCAATCGCCTTCTGGCGCACTGTGTCCTGGGGCGGCGGGCTCGCGGAAGCCATGGGCGGGGACTAGAGCTTCGTTGACTGCCGTGCGACACGGACGCCCTGTTCGGTAGTATCGGAGAGCGAAGATCCCGACCCTGCGCACTCCCGATCCCCCCAACGGTTCCACACCCGTGCCACATCGGATCTTCGCTCTTGCGATTCTCGCTCTTGCTATGAACCTCGGCGCCACGTCATCCACCCGGGCCACGGCATCGGCCCCGCCATCGAGCCAGGCGGCCGTCAGAGCACTTCCCGGCAACATCTTCGCGGCGAACCTCAGTTCGCACAGCGTTTCGCAGCATGACGGCAACTCCGGCGAGAGCCTCGGCGACTTCGTCGCGTCAGGAGCGGGCGGGCTCGTCGGCCCAACCGGCATAGCATTCGGGCCTGACGGCGACCTTTACGTCGGAAGCTCCGGCAGTAACCAGGTGCTCCGGTTCGACGGCGACACCGGCGAGCCCATCGATGTCTTCACGAAGTCAGCGATCGAGCGGCCGTTCTCAATCATCTTCTCTCCTGACGGTGATCTGCTCGTGAGTTCCCGCGATCAGATCCTGCGTATCAACCCCGAAGGTCAGATTCTCGGCGAGGCCGTCGTCAGCGACAAACTCCGTCAGCCGATCGGGCTCCGCTTTGGTCCGGAGAACAAGCTCTACGTCGCCAATAGCCGGGGCGACAATGTGCTCGTCTTTGATTGGCCGTCCGGAACCCTGGTCAACGAGATTGACAGCGAATCGCTGCGATTCCCCTCCGACGTCGACCTCACCCCCGATGGGAGGCTTCTGGTCTCCAGTGCATTCACGCGGGCGGTTCATGTCTTCGACCCGATCACCGGACAGGAGCTACCTGACGTTGCGATGTTGCCGGAAGGAAGCGCGCCCGTCGGGCTGGCGTTGGACGACATCGGCCGAGTCTGGATTGCGGATTTCGCCGCGAACGCTCTCTATCGGTGGCCCATAAGCGGCCAGTTGACCGGCGCCCTTTCGAGCACCGGCCTGGCAGGCCCGGAGAACATCGCGATCAAGCCCCGAGAGGTTCGGGACCGCTAGCTACGCGCCTTCTCGATCAGCGCACGTACCGCCGAAGCTGCGACGAGTTCCTGGAGGCGCAGTGCCTCCGCCGCAGCGACCCGCGTGCCGAAGTCGGTGATCCGGTACATCCGCCGCGGACGACCCGGAGTGTTCCCTTCCGTGTCCAGACCCACGTCTTCGAGAACACCTTCCCTGATCAGCCGCTGCAGCACCGTGTAGAAGTTGCCCGGCAGCATGTCGATCTGCCCGCTGGTGCGACTCTTCATCTCTTTCACGATGCCGTAGCCGTGACTCTCGCCTTCGAGAAGCACCAAGAGCACCTGAAAGTCCACCGGGTTGAGCGGCAGAAGCGATTCGGGATCGTTTGTTTGTTTCGCCATTCTGCTAGTCCGTTCGGAGTGCCTGCATCGGGTCGACGCGCAGCGCGCGGCGAGCAGGGATGTACGAAGCAAGGATCGTAGCCGCCAGAAAACACGAGTGCCACTGCACCCAGCGTGGCCGGATCGTTCGGCTCCACGCCGAACAGGAGCGATGAAATCAGGGAGCTAGTCTGCCAGGCGATCAGGGCGCCGAGCGCGAGTCCGACGAGAACCGGCCGGAGTCCACCGAATGTCGCGAGTCGCAGAATCGAACCGCTCCCAGCACCCAAGGCGACCCGAATGCCGATCTCGCGCGTCCGCGAGGCCACCGCGTGACCAACCACGCCCGCGACACCCACCAGGACGAGCAGGAGAGCAACCACGGCAAAAGTACCGAACACCATCGCGTTGAATCGCGTGTCCACGATCCACTCCGCCATCGTCTCGGAGCCGAGCTCGAACCGGCTGATTGGCTGCCGTGGATCAATGTCCCAGACCGTCCGCTCGAGCTGGGTCTGGAGCAGCGAAGGGTCCGCACTCGCGCGGACGATCAGAGCACCGTACGGACGGGGCGTACGCTCGGACTTCAATGGAAAGTACGCCTGGTAGTCATCCTCGCTGCTCTGAAGACTGAAAGTGGCGGTCTCGCGCACTACACCGATAACGGTGATCCAATCGCCGGTCGAATCCCATCGGAAGCGCCGACCCACCGCCGAGGACTCGCCGAACAGCCGCCGCGCCAGCGGCGCGGAGATCACAACGTTGTCGGTGTCGTAGTCGCTCTCGTCAAGCGCACGGCCTTCGAGCAGGTCGATTCCGGTTGTAGTGAAGTAGCCCGAGGACACACGACCATAGGGCAGAACAACGCTCTCCTCGATCGCCTCGCCTCCCTCGACCTCCACGCTGTCGAGGAGCATTGTGCCTCCAGGCTGGGGCGCGGCATCACCGCCGATCGTCGCCTGTTCCACTCCCGGGAGGCGCGACACGCGGTCCTGCAGGGTTTCGAAGAACGTCAGTCGCGATTCCGGCGTCGGGTAGCGGGTCTCGTCAAAGCGCAAAATCAGAGACACCAGCGGCTCGGGGTCGAAGCCCGGGTCGACCTGTGTCAGCTCATCGAAGCTCTTCAACAGCAGACCCGCGTCAGCGAGAAGCACCATGCAGAGTGCGGCCTCGGCAACGATGAGGCTCGACTGGACCCGTCGACGACTCCGACTCGAACTCATGCCGCGCTGCTGTTTCTTCATGGCCGCTGCCGAGCAACGCCGAGCCGCGGACCAGGCAGGCAAAGCCCCGGCGAGCAGTCCGACGACCACCGAAAGGAGTATCGCCGCCCCGAGGGCGCGCCACTCCACCCCGAGCTGAATCGCATCAACTCTCACCATGTCCGGGGGGGCCGCCGCCGATATCGCGCCAACCAGGAAGTAGGCGAGCAGGGCTCCCACCATGCCGCCCCCCAGACTGAGCAACAGACTCTCCATCAGAACCTGGCGAACGATTCGACCTCGTCCGGCACCGAGCGCTGCCCGCATGACGAGCTCACCTTCGCGCTCGACCGCTCGTGCTAATGCAACCTGGGCGACATTCACGATCGCCACCAGAAGGAGCAGCGCCGCCGCTCCCAACCCCACCCACAGCGCCGTGCGCGTGTTGGGGTTGGTGCGCTCTGTGTCCATGGGAATCAGACCAATGCTCCAACCGCCCTCGCGGGGCTGTGCTTCGGCGAGGCCCTCGGCGACGCTCGTCGCCATCTCGGTGGCGCGGTCGAGCGTCAGATCCGGCGCTAGTCGGGCCAGCGGCCGTATGAAACCAGACGCTGCCGCAGGATCAACTGCCGTCCAGAAATCGGTTCGGCGACTGGGGAAGGCAAACGTATCTGGAATCACTCCAACGATCTCGTGTTCTATTCCCTCGAGACTCAGCCACTCGCCAGAGAGGTCGGCGTCCGCGGCGAACTCGCGACGCCACATGCGCTCGGAGATCAATACGGTGGGTGCCGCCCCCTCGGCAGCGTCCTCCGCCGCCAGCAGGCGTCCTGCAACGGGACGCGCACCGAGCAACGTCAACAGGTTCGGCGAGATCTGTACGACATCGAACTCGCGCGGCTCGCCGTCGATCTGGATTCCGACCTGTTCGGTGGTGTACCCGCCCATCGCGTCGAACAGCTGCTCCTGTTCAGACCAGGCCTGGAACGCCGCGGAGTCGAGCGAGTAGAGTAGCCAGCCCGCCGGATGTGACTGCGCCACGGTGACAAGTCGGTGCCCTTCTGGGAACGGGAGTTTCCTGAGAATCGCCGCATCGGTGACGCTGAACACAGCCGTCGTCGCGCCGATCCCGATGGCCATGGTCGCTACGACAATGGCCGTGTGGCGACGTTGACGGGTGGCGGCGAGCCATGCGAATCGCAAGTCCGAGAAGAAACTGCGCACGAGATACGCTCCGGTCGGGGAATCGGGATCGCCGTGAGCCTGGGCGGCTCGAGGGAGCACCTCGCCCCATGCGCGCAGCACGAGCCACGCGGCATGCAGGCGACCCAACTCCCGGGCGTCCGCATGAAGATCCAGGAACAGCCCTTCCATCTCTGCGCCGAGTTCTCGGCGCAGAGAACGCGGGTACAGCCGCAGCAGCCGTCGGTAGACGGCGAGCGCGACTCGTGGTTCCGCGTGGAAGTGAGGCATTCCGAACTCCATATGCTGAATTTCAGCATTTATATACTGAATTCCAGCATATAAACAAGTCCCGATCCAAACCGTGTCGCGCAACACATCAGTGCTGCCGTTCGGAGCGTTGGTATGCTGCGACACAGCGCCACCCGATCCTAGTCCGCTGAAGCGTTGTCCGGAGCCGTGATGAACAAGCCCCTCGCCCTCGCACTTCTTGGCCTGGCGTTGACGCCGAGCGCGCCGGCCACACCGCAGGAAACCGAAGCGTGGCGCGCCATGAACCAGCCGGTCGAGCCCTTCGAGATCGGCGGCGGGCTCTACTACGTCGGTGCGAGCAGCGTGACGTCCTACCTGCTGACTTCCGAGGCGGGGCACATCCTGATCGACGGAGGCTTCGAGGAAACCGCTCCGATGATCCTCGCCAATGTCGCTTCGCTCGGATTCGACATCACCGATGTCCGCGTTTTACTCAACTCGCACGCTCACACTGATCATGTCGGTGGACTAGCCGAACTGAAGAGGGCATCCGGCGCCGAGATCTGGATCAGCCGGGCGGACGCCGAAGTGGCCCAGGCAGGCGGGCGCGGCGACCCGGTTCTGGGTGATCGCGCGCCTTTCCCGCCCGTTGCCATCGATCGGCAACTACGCGACGGCGATTCCGTCACCGTCGGGCCGTGGGAACTGACCGCGCTCGTCACTGCAGGCCACACGCCGGGGTGCACGTCATGGGCTTTCGACGTTGAACTCGACGGAGCCCGTCAGCGCGCGGTCAGCATCTGCAGTGTGTCGGTGCTCGACGGAGTCCAGCTGGTGGGAGAAGAAACCTACCCCGGGATCCGGTCAGACTTTGAAAGGACGTTCCGCGTACTCCGCGAACAAAACGCGGATGTGTTCCTCGCGTCGCATGCCGGGTTCTTCAGGATGACTGAGAAGCGTGCCGCCTTGGCCGCGGGAGCCTCGACAAACCCGTTCATCGATCCAGCGGGTTACCTGGCCTTCGTCGAACGCACACGGCTCGCGTTCCAAGAGATCCTCGAAGCCCAACAGGCCGCGGGCGACGCCGGGCAGTGAAGACGCGTGGCGCCTGCTGGCTCTGGTGGAGTTCGGGCAAGGACTCGACCTGGGCGTTGCGTGAACTCCGCCGCACGGGCTACGACGTCACCCGACTGGTAACGACCGTCAACCAGCTTCACGACCGTGTTGCGATCCACGGCGTCCGCCGAGAGCTGCTCGAGGCTCAGGCACAAAGCGTCGGCCTGCCACTCCGGATCATCGAACTACCTTCCCCCTGTTCCAACGAAGACTACGAAGCCGCCGTCGCGCCTGCGATTGCGGAAGCCTCGACGGCCGAAGTGCGCAGCATGGCGTTCGGCGACCTGTTCCTGAGAGACGTGCGGGCGTATCGCGAACGTCTTCTTGCCGGCTCAGAGATCGCTCCCGCGTTCCCCATCTGGGGCATGGATACGCGGCGACTCGCCCCAGCGATGATCGCCGGCGGACTGCGCGCGCGTCTCACCTGCGTGGACACCGAAGTACTCCCGGCCGAATTCGTGGGCCGAGTGTTCGACGAGCAACTGCTGAGTGACCTCCCCGACGGGGTCGACCCCTGCGGCGAAAACGGAGAATTCCACACCTTCGTCTACGACGGACCCGGGTTCACCGAGCCGCTCGCGGTCGAGACCGGGCGAATCGAGGATCAGGGACGCTTCGTCTTCTCAGACCTGACCTGGTAAGCGCTCCGACACAGGATGCTTGTGATTCTGTTTGGTTAGTGTCTACAATGTTGTCACTGTCGACATTCTTGACACTATCCGGACCCGACACCCATGGGCGACCAGACTCGATTCCTTGGAGAGTTCGAACTCATGGTTCTACTCGCCGTAGCCCAGCTTGGCGACACCGCTCGGGCCGTCGATGTCCGCGGGAACATCCAGGATCGGGCCGGCCGCAACGTGTCGCGGGGGAGCCTCTACATCACGCTGGAGCGGCTCGAAGCCAAGGGCTACCTGACGTGGCGTACCGAGGACCCCGTCGATGGCCGGCGCGGAGTTCCTCGCCGCGTCTTCGAAGTGACTACTTCCGGCCTTGAGGCGCTGCGCGTTTCTCACTCGGCGATCGCCAACCTATCGAAAGGTCTCGAGAAACTCCTGTCGCCATGAATGGCTCGCGACGGAATCCTCCCCGGTTCGCCGAGCGACTGCTCCAGCGCACGCTTCGGTCGCGTGCGCGGCGCTACATGGTCGCCGATCTGGCCGAGGAATACGCAGCGCGACGAACCTCCTCCAACCGGTTTCCCTGCGACGTCTGGTATTGGTGGGAGAGCCTGAGGCTCATCGCTCGTCTGCTCCCTATCCGTCGCCCACCCAACAAGGTCCTTCCCCGCCGTGAGACCGATTCGATGTTCGACACTCTGAAACAGGACGTTGCCTACGCAGTCCGTACCCTCGCACGCTCGCGCACTTTCACACTCTCGGCGGTCGCAACGCTTGCCATCGGAGTCGCCGCGAGCACCGCGATCTTCAGCGTTGTCTACGGTGTTCTGCAGGCCCTTCCCTATCCGGGCGGAGATCGATTCGTCCTGATCTATGAGGGCGATCAAACACAGCGCGGATCGCAGAGCCTGCTCACAATCCCCGAGATCGCTGCGCTGGAAGAACTGGAAGGCAGCGTCTTCGAGAGGGTCTCCTCGTACAGCTATCGCAACGTCACGATGACGGGCGACCCCAACCCGATCCTCGCCCCGGCAGTGGCCATCGCTCCCGACTTCCAGGACCTATTGGACTCTCCCGCTAGTCTCGGTCGGGGCTTCAGAGATTCCGACACCGACGACGCCTCGATCGTGGTGCTCGGCTACGACTTCTGGCAGCGCCAGTTCGGCGGTGACCCGGACGTTGTTGGAACAACAGTGGTCCTGAACGACGTCAGCCACCGAATCGTAGGCGTCTCTGCCCCAGGGTTCACCTACTTCAACGACACGAACCGGATCTTCCTGCCGCTGTTGCTGGACCCCGCCCAGCCCGGCGCGTCGCGGCATAACACCTACGCTCTGGCGCGGGTTCGCGACGACCTCGATTTCGCCACCGCGGAGGCGCGCGTCGCCGCGGCCGTGGGACGCGCTCAGGAAGCCACCGAACATCGGCCCGACGCTCCACGCGACATCTGGATGCACTCGCTCTACGACGCTTGGGTTGGCAGCGTCCAGAGCAGGCTGTTGATGCTGCTCGGAGCCGTTGGGATTCTCGTGATGATCGCGTGCTCGAACGTCGCCAGCCTTCAACTGGCCCGCGGGCTAGGGCGCAGTCGGGAAATCGCAGTTCGGGTAGCGCTCGGCGGTGGACGCTGGAGGATCATGCGACAGCTCTTCACCGAGAGTGTGATCCTCGCCGTCGCCGGCGGGGCCGCGGGCCTCGGCCTGGCCTGGCTGAGCCTTGATCGGCTACGCGAACTTGTCCAGGTGCAACTGCCACGCACCGAGAACATCCAGATGAACCTCACGGTGCTCGTGTTCTGCTTCGCCGTGTCGGCGGCCGCGGCCGTGGGGTTCGGGCTCTTGCCGGCATGGGTGGTGTCAGGCCGCGATCCGGCGCGGCCGCTCCGTGGTGAGCGTCAGGGGGCTGCCCATGGCGGCGGACGGATTCGCTCCGGGCTGCTTGTCGCCCAGATCGCGCTCGCGGTGATCCTGGCTGTGGGGGCTGGTCTCCTCTCACGAAGTTTCGGGAATCTGCAGTCGCGGCCGCTCGGATTCCAACCCGGCGATGTCTACATGACAGGGCTCTTTGTCGGCTCGCGCCCGGAGTACCGCGACCCGGATCGCGTCCGCGCCTTCTATTCCGAGGTCGCCGAGCGCGTTGAGGCAATTCCGGGGGTGGTCGGAGTCGGCGCAATCAGCACGCCGCCTGGCTGGACAAACCGGGTGGCGGGCGACTTCGTGGCGCGTACGGACGGTGCCCTACCGACGCCGGCGCAGATCGTCGTGGTAACCCCGGGCGCACTGGAGACCTTGCGCGTGCAAACGCAACGGGGCCGGCTGTTGCGAGACACGGATGGTCCACACGACTCTCCGGTCGTTGTCGTCAACGAAGCCTTCGCGGAGAGGTTCTGGCCGGGTAGCGATGCTATCGGCCAACTGGTACGCCCGCATCAAGACGACGTGGAGACCACCTGGGCCACCGTAGTGGGTGTGATCGGCAATATCCGTCAAACGTCGCTGCACGATCCAGATGAGCCCAGGATCTACATGCCGCTCACACAGCGCGCCCAGCCCTTCATGACTCTACTCACTCGCGTCACTGCCCCGGACGGATTTGCGGAACGTGTGCGCGAAGCCGTGGCTGAGGTTGATCCCGGCCAAACGGTCGTCGGGCCCGGATCAATGGCGGAAACGCTCGACCGGTACGTCGTCTCGAACCGGGTCAATGCGTGGCTGGTGAGCCTCTTCGCGTCGATCGGACTCTTACTAGCCGCGTTGGGCGAATACGCGGTGGTGCAGTACTCGGTCATGCGCCGGACGCCCGAACTAGGCGTCCGCATGGCTCTCGGCGCTCCAGCGGGACGGGTTCTTGCGTTGGTTGTACGCAACGGCGTCGCGCTGGCGATTCTGGGCCTACTAATCGGCTTCGCCGGAGCGTGGGCTGCGAGTCGCTCACTCGATGGCCTTCTGCATGATGTGCCGACAACCGACGTGTTCACGTACGCGAGCGTGGCCGCGCTGCTGCTGGGCGTCGCAGTCGCCGCCAGCTGGATTCCCGCCCGTCGGGCGGCTGCAATCGACCCGGTCGCGGCCCTCCGCGGGGAGTAGTCCGCTCGGGCCGCACCGTGCGCTGGTAGGCACGGGCTCGAGCTTGCACGACGATTGCCGCGAAACCGACCGGTCAGATACAGTCCGGCCTGGTATTCCCTGCTCCCCGGAGGTCGCGTGCAGCCCGGAACCCGTCTCGATCACTACGAAATCACCGGCAAGCTCGGTGAGGGCGGCATGGGCGCGGTGTATCGCGCTGAAGACACCCGGCTGAAACGCGAAGTCGCCATCAAGGTTCTTCCGCCGGAACTGGCGATGGACGAGGAGCGGCTGGCCCGGCTTGAGCGCGAGGCGCAGCTGCTCGCATCGCTGAACCATCCGAACGTGGCCACGATCCACGGGTTCGGCGACGTCAAGACCGACATCGACGGCACCCCTCAACGCGTCACGTTCCTCGTCATGGAGTTAGTCGACGGCGAGTCGCTGCATTCGAAGGTCGCAGCGGGGCCGATGCCGTGGCGCGAAGTCGTAGAGATCGGGATCGGGATCGCCTCTGGCCTCGACGCCGCCCACGAGCGCGGCATCGTGCATCGCGACCTGAAGCCGGCCAACGTTCAGGTGGCGGAAGACGGGACTGTAAAGGTCCTCGACTTCGGACTGGCGAAAGCGCACGCGGGTGAGGCCAACAGTGGGACACTCGAACTCTCGGCATCACCGACGATGGCGGCGGCCACCCAGAGCGGCATGATCCTCGGCACCGCCGCCTACATGAGCCCGGAGCAGGCGCGAGGCAAGCCGGTAGACAAACGAGCCGACGTTTGGGCCCTCGGCTGCGTTCTCTATGAGTTGCTGGCTGGCCACAAGACGTTCGAAGGCGAGACGGTTTCCGACGTTCTGGCGGCAATTCTCAGGGAAGAGCCGAACCTCGACGGACTACCGTCGATCCCACCGAGCCTCCGGCATGTGCTGGAACGGTGTCTGGAGAAACAGCCGGCTCAGCGAATGCGGGATGTTGGTGATGTACGCATCGACCTCGAAGCCGCACTCACCGAGGAACCCCGAGCCGCCGCCGAGAAGGCGACTTCGGGGCTGTCGGTACCCGTGGCCGCCGGCATCGCGCTGGTGGCAGCCCTCGTCGGAGCAACTTCGGTGATGGTGTGGGGCAGCACCGCGGCGCCGGAAGCCCACGTCATCCTCTCAGCTGACTCCATCGGCGAAGGGCCATCACCGCTGAACGTCTCTCCGGATGGCCGCTGGGTCGCCGAATTGGATCCTCAGAGGGGCATCCGACTCCGATCAATCGGGGATCTCGCGTGGCGAGACATACCAGGGACCACGAACGTCGTGGTCGCGGCGTTCTCGAGCGACAGTCGCACGCTCTACATGGCGATCGGCCCGACTCCGGATGCTCCAGGTACGATCCAGCAGATCACGGTAGACGGCACATCACCGGTTCTCGTGACTGACGTCGGCCCTGGGTTCCCGGTGGTGTTCCGTGGACTCGACGATCAGATGTACGTCAGCACGCTCGACGGTGCCGCCCCTCCCAACATCCCCTTCACGATCTCGCGACTTGAGCCGAATGGTGCGCTCACCGAGATTTATACAGGAGCTACCGAGGGCTTCGCTGCCGTGGTCGGCGCGCAGGTGGACAGCACGCACTGGCTCGGCGTATCAGGGCGCGGTCAGTCAATCGATGGCATCGTGCTGATCGACACGGCGTCGGACACCGTCACCGAGATCCTCGCTGGGTACACGATGCCTATGCCGCTCGGCGGTGGTCGACTGCTGGCCGTGGATAGCATCGGACGACTGGTCAGCCTTGAGATCGATCTCGACGACGGCTCTGTCGTCCAGCCGCCGATCGTCCGAGTTGAGGGACTCGGAATCACGGGAATGAACAGCGCCGGCTACGGCATCTCGGACGAGGGCACCCTGGTGTATCTCGCCGGCGACGTCGGCGGCGCACACGAGGAGTTTCTTTCCTGGCTCTACCCGGACGGCACTGTCGAGCGCTTCAGCGAACGAGGGATCGAGTACCAGGTCGATACCTTCCCGTCACCTGACGGCACCATGGTTGCAGCGGAGTTCATTACCAACGCCGCGTCGAATGAGGTGACGATCCACGTGCACGACGTGGCACGCGATGTGAGCACGCCGCTGCTACCTGGGTCGAAGTCCTCGTTCCCTGTGTGGTCGCCAGACAGTCGCCGTATCGCGTACTACCTGGGCGACCCCACAGCGCCCGGCATCTACAGCGCACCGGTCGACCGCAGCGAATTGCCGACCCTGCTTCTGGCGCAAACCGAGTCAGGCTTTCCGCTACCAATCCACTGGTCGCCCGACGGGAATTCCCTGCTGTACGTACTGAGTGGGAACCAGTTCCGATCCGCAACGGTGGAGCTCAACGATCTCTGGCTGCTGCCTCTAGATGGCTCACAGCCCCGAGAGTTGGTGGCCACATCAGCGCGCGAGATCGAAGGGCGCTTCTCGCCCGACGGTCGCTGGATTGCATACGAATCGGACGCGACGGGCGAACCGGAGATCTACGTGAAGGCCATCGCCGGCGGAGGCGAATATCGGATCTCTGCGCAGGGCGGCAGCGAGCCCGAGTGGAATCCCCGCGGCGGTCAGCTCTTCTTCCTCCAAGGCAACGACATCCGGGTGGTCGACATCGACATCGATGGCGCGACACCGAGCGTGTCACCGGAACGGATTCTCGTCTCCATGGCTGGGCTGCTATTCAAACAAAGGCTCTATGCCGCATGGCCGGATGGGGAGAAGTTCCTCGTCGCGGCTCACAACGAGCGCGCGGCGACGCAAAGCGTTCGCGCGATCTTCAACTGGTCCCTCTGGGCCGAGCTCGAATGAGCCTCTTTGGCCAGATCGAGCGACTGCCCCTGCGCATTGACCGCTACCGGCTAGAACCGCGCAGCCTCGACGTGGCATCCGGATGGCAACGGCTCACAACCACTGTTGTCTTCGAGGGCGAGGGCCATGAGGGCCGTGGCGAGGACGTGGTCTACGAGGCACCCGATCAACTGGCTCACCACAACTTCGGATCCGGACTAGAACTTGTCGGCGAGTTCACGCTGACAGCGTTCTCGGAGCGCCTCGACGCTCAGATTGAAGGGTTGCCGCCGTGTAGTGAGGGCCATAGCACCAACTACCGCCGGTGGGCCTACGAGAGCGCCGCGCTCGACCTTGCGCTCCGGCAGTCGAGCGTCTCGCTGGCAGCGTCGATCGGCGTTCAACCAGCGCCGCTCAACTACGTGGTCTCGACCGGTCTCGGGTCGCCGGCGAACGCGGCGCCGCTTCAGCGCGTACGCGCCCTCTATCCGCAGATGCGCTTCAAGATCGATCTCGGGGACGACTGGACGCCGGCCCTTGTCGAGGAACTCGCAGCATTCGGTGGCATCGATACGGTCGATTACAAAGGGCTCTACCGCGGCAACTTCAGCGGCCCGGAACCCGATCCGGAGATGTATCGCCTGGTGGCGGAAGCGTTCCCGTACGCGCTGCTCGAAGATCCTGCCCCGGAGATCATCGAATGCATCGAACCCCACTGGGATCGCGTGAGCTGGGACGCCTGCCTCCACTCCGTGGCGGACATCGAAGCTCTCCCCTTTCCGCCGAAGACGATCAACATCAAGCCCTCCCGCTTCGGCACATGGAAGGAGCTCCTTGCTGTCTACGAGTACTGCCGCGAGCATGAGATCGCCATGTACGGCGGCGGTCAATTCGAACTGGGCTGTGGCCGCGACCATATCCAGCTGCTGGCGAGCCTGTTCCATCCCGCCGGCGCCAACGATGTGGCGCCCTCCGGATTCAACAGCGCCGAACTTGCGGGCGACCTCCCGGCGAGTCCGATCGACCTGGCGACTGCCCCAACCGGATTCCGGCTGCTGTAGGATTGCGCTCCATGATGCGCGAACCAGTACGTCCGTTGTTCAGTAGCCTCCCTGTTCTCGTCGCGTTCGCATGTGTTTTTGCACTAGCGGTCGCCTACAACGTCTGGGCGTTCACGCGCAGTCCGCTGCCCGCGGTCGCCGGATCTGCGCCGACTCCGCTGGCGAGCCAGGATCCGGATGCGATGCGGGTCGTCGTCCTCGGCACCGGAACGCCGAATAACGATCCGGAACGGTCCGGCCCGGCCACGGCCATCGTTGTCGGCGATATGGCCTACCTGATCGACGCGGGGCCCGGTGTCGTGCGACGTGCCGCAGAGGCCACGGCCGCGCACGGACTCCGCGGACTTGTGCCCAGCCAACTCGGGAAGGTGTTCATCACGCACCTGCACTCCGACCACACGCTCGGGCTCCCGGACGTGATGCTCGGCAACTGGGTGCTCGATCGCATGTTTCCGATCGACGTCTACGGTCCGCCCGGCACCAAGGAACTCACCGACGGCATCGTCTCCGCGTGGGCGATCGACCTCGACATCCGCATGAACGGCCCCGAACCGCACAACGAGCCGCATTATCGCGCCATTACCACCGAGATCGAGCCGGGCGAGATCTACAGCGACGAGCACGTCACGGTGGAAGCGATCCCGGTGCCGCACGCCAACTGGCCGCATGCCTACGGCTACAAGTTCACCGGTGGTGGGCGAACGATCGTCATCTCTGGCGACACAAAGCCCGCGGAGTCGCTGGTGGCGGCATGCAGCGGCTGCGATGTGCTCGTGCACGAGGTCTATTCGGCCGAGGCATGGGAACGCCGAACGCCGGACTGGCAGGCGTATCACGCGGACGCGCACACCTCGACGATTGAGCTCGCAGAAATTGCCCGGCGCGCGCAGCCGAAGCTTCTCGTTCTCTACCACCAACTCTACTGGGGCGCGTCGGACGACGACCTGCTCCGTGAAATCCGTGAGGCGGGCTACGAAGGCGACGTCGTTTCCGCACGCGATCTCGACATCTACTGACCGACGACGAGGAACGCCATGTCCAGACGCCCCGCCGCCCTCCTGCTGACACTCGCAGCGGCCCTCACCCTCGCTGCACTCCCGCCGACCTCGACCGCGCAGATGGGAGGCGGCCCGTCGGTGAACGAACGTCTCGCCGAGGACATGCCGGTGTTCGGTTTCTTCGGTGCTCAGCGCGACGAGGATGGCGGCACCCAGGCGGCCGCGGTTCGGCCGGCCGACTTCGTCTTCTACTCGCTCGAGAGCGGTCCGTTCGATATCCCAGGCGTCGAGAAGTTCCGCGACGACATGCGCGCCGCGGCGGAAACCAGCGGGACCAACCACCCTCTCGCCTTGCGCATCCCGCCCATCGGCGAAGACGTCACGGGCTCCAACGAACGCGTCGAGTTGGCGCTCGGCGCCGACGTTTCGATACTGATCGTGCCGCATGTCCGCACGGCCGACGAGGCCGCTGCAGCGGTCGGCACGATGGCCTCCACCATGAACGTCTGGCCGTCGAACGACTCCGGCGAGCTCAGTAGCTGGCTCATCGTCGAGGACAAGGAGGGCGTTGCCAACGCCGACGCCATCGCAGCGACTCCGGGAGTGGGAGCGATCATCGCAGGCCCCGGGGACCTGAGCCGCGCGTACGAACGCGACATGGACGCGGTCGAGAACGCGATCCAGACGATCCTCGCGGCGTGCAAGAACGCCAACGTGCCCTGCGGCATCACTGCGGGACCTGACGACATCGAGATGCGCCTGGAACAGGGATTCCGCGTCTTCATCGTGGTTGATCCGGCAGCTCTGGGCATCGGGGCCCGATGGCGGCGCGCAGAGGCCGGGCGGCGACAAGCCGCGGCGGAAATGGCAGCGCCCAACCCCATCCCTGCAGTCGACTCCGTCTGGATCGAGGATCTCACCTGGATGGAGGTTCGCGACGCGCAGCGCGCGGGCAAGACTGTCGCCATCGTGAGTTCGGGCGGGATGGAGCAGAACGGTCCGTACCTGACCACCGGCAAGCACAACGTCATTCTGAAAGGCGCCTGCGAGATGATGGCGCGGGACCTGGGCAACGCTCTGTGCGCACCGATCCTGCCGTTCGTTCCGGAGGGCGACATCGATCCGCCCACCGGTCACATGCTCTACCCCGGCACGATCAGTCTCACCCAGGACACCTTCGAGGCGGTGGTGGACGACATCACGAGCAGCCTACTGGCCACGGGCTTCGAGCACGTGGTGCTGATCGGGGACAGCGGCGGCAACCAGCGCGGCATGGCCAACGTTGCCGTGACCGTGAACGAACGACACGGTGCTTCGCGCGCTCATTTCATTCCTGAGTTCTACGAGTTCACCGCGCTACTCGAATACGTCGCGGACGACCTCGGCGTCGAAGAGCCGATCAACGAAGGCTTGCACGACAACTACGCGGTCACCGCATTGATGATGGCCGTCGACCCCACAAGCGTGCGTTACGACCAGCGCGTGGCCTCCGGCAAGGCAACGATCAATGGCGCCGACATCGCGCCGGCAGAACGCACCATCGAGATCGGCGAGAAGGCGCATCAGTTCCGCGTGGACATGGCTGTCGAGGCAATCCGCAAGGCGCTCGCAGGAGTCCAGTAGGCACCTAGTGCGGCGCTCAGATCAGCAGGACACGCACTTGTCGTTGTTGACCGCGCCTAGGCTCACCAGTAATTCCACCGTTTCAGGAAACGGTTGAATCCGCTGCACGGGGCCGTTGGCCATGTCGGCCGTGCTATTGCCCTCACGGTTCAACTTCGTGACATCGGCACCCTGCTCGACCAGATAGAGAATCATCTCGTTGTCGCCACGCGCCGCGGCGTGGTGAACCGCCGTATTGCCCTCGTGATCGACCGCGTTGACATCAGCACCTACCTCCTCAATGAGGTAGCGGACAGCGGTCATCCAGGCGCCGGGCGCGTTGCGGTGCGAGTTGGCGGCAAAGCCCTCGCCGTAGCCTACTCCAGCCGCCGCGTGCAGCGGCGGCACCGCGGGTCCGCCCACCGCCACGGGCGGCAGCCCTGATACATCGCTAACGTCACGCTCGGCGTCACCGGTGCGCGGACGGCCGGGCGGCTTGATGGTCGGCAGGTGCGGCTCCGCGCCGTATTCGAGCAGGATCTCCATGGCGGGCACATCGCTGCCGTATGCCGCGCGCCAGAACGGCGTCGCTCCGCTCTCATCCACGCCCGACAGATCGAAGTTGTAGCCGGAATACCAGACTTTCTTGGTGAGGCGCACGTTCGGGTCAGCGCCGGCTTCAAGAAGAGCCCGCATCACGTCGAGATGGGTGCTCTGCTGCTGCAGGTGCGCCCGTGGTTGCGGCTTGAGGGTCTTCGGCGCCCACTGGACGTTGAGAGCGGCGTACAAGGGCGTCACGCCGCCATCCGACTCGAACGTCGGGTCGCCGCCCTGGCCGAGGAGATACATCGCGAGGTCGAAATGGCCGTTGATGGTGGCGACCAGAAGCGGATTGCTGTTGTCGCCGCTCACCTGGTTGACGTCAGCACCGAGTTCAACGAGGGCCTGCACGGACTCGATATGGCCTTGCCGCGTGGCGTGCAGCAACGGCGTGAGTCCGCCGTACGCGCCTACGAGTTCTCCGTAGCTCAATCGACCGCGGCTTGGAGCGGCGGGACGCGGCTCCTCGTCCTCCGCGTCCTCAGAGTCATCCGCCGCTGCGTCTTCACCGTCGTCGCCTTTGAGTTCCGCCGACGGATCCCTCGGGATCTCCTCGGGTTGGACGTCCGCGTCATCTGCGGCGTCACCACCGTCTTCATCGACCGCCGGTTTGTCCTTGCCGTCGTCACCCTTGAGTTCGTCGCTGGGATCAGCCGCCTCGTCGTCGCCGTCCGGTTCATCCGACTCATCGCCTTCGTCGTTAGACTCGTCGCGCTCGGGCTCGGGCGGCGGCGGATTCTCGATGGCAGCGATGGCCGCCCGAATCCGGCCACGCTTCCGGAAGCCCTGAATCGCCTCGGCGTACATGTCAGCGGCGTCGGTCACAGTGCTCCGCTTGTGCAGGTCGGCACCGGCCGCCACCAGAACATCGATCGCGCCCACAACGTTGGCCGACGCGGCGAACATCAGTGGCGTCTGGCCCTGCGCACTATCTGCGGCATTGACGTCCGCGCCATGGGCGATGAGCTGCTCCACCGCCTCCACGCTGCCCGAGGAGGCAGCCAGCATGAGCGGCGTCGCACCTGTAGCAGATGGTCTGTCCGGTTCGGCGCCGCCCACAAGAAGCGCGGCTATAGCATCCGCTTGCCCGTAGCGACTGGCGATGAGCAGCGGGGTATACGCTCCGATTCGCGTGGCGGCCTTCGGGTTTGCGCCTGCGTAGAGGAGTGTCGCCACGAGGTCGCCGTCACCGTGCATCGCCGCCCAGTGCAGAGCGGTCATGCCGTCGCCGTGCGCCGCGTTGACGTCGTTGCCGGAACGCAGCAGGTCCCGAACAGCGTCGGCGTTGCGCGACCGAGCTGCATCCGCAACGGGCGACTCGTTCGAAATCGCAACAGCGAGCTGGGGCAACGCCAGGGCAGCGACCAGCAGAACAGCAGCCAGAGTCCGAACGCGCCCGATCATGCGAACGACATCGGGGCGGTGCTGTCGCCGAAGCTCTCCATGTCATCCATGCCCAGGCCATGCGCCAGGCCGAGGAACGCGTTCGCCATCGGCGTGCCGTTCTCCGCACGGATGTGGTTGTCGCCAGCGAGCAGTCCGTTCGCCCCGCCCGCGAAAAACAGCGGGCAGCGCTTGTGGTTGTGCAGGTTGGAGTCGCCCATCGGCGAGCCGTAGACGATCAGAGTCTTGTCGAGCAGGTTGGCTTCGCCTTCCTGCGCCGCCTGAAGCTTCTCGAGAAGGTAGGGCACGAAACCGACGTGGTACCGATTGATCTTCGAGAATGCCTCGACGCGATCCTCTCGGCCGCCATGATGGGAGGCCGGGTGGAACGGGAACGGTGCCCCGCTGTCCGGATAGACCCGCGCCGAACCGTCGCGGCCCATCTTGAAGGAGAACACCCGGGTGGTATCCGACATGAACGCCAGAACCTGCAAATCGAACATCAGTTCGACGTGTTCACCGAAGCTGTCGGGCACCCCGATCGGCGCCTCGGGCAGGTCGCGGAGCTCACCACTCGTGTTGTGTTCTTCGATGCGCTGGATGCGGCGTTCGATCTCGCGCACGTTCGTGAGGTAGCGATCGAGCCGATTGCGGTCGGCAGCGCCCAGATCGGTGCGGAGACGTGAAACCTCTGCGGTGATCCAGTCGAGGATGCTGCGGTCTGTGGCCCGGCGAGCTGCGCGCTCCTCGGCGGATCCGCCGGAACCGAACAGCTGGTCGAAGGCCACTCGCGGGTCGCGCACCATCGGCAGCGGCTCGGTGGGGCTCGCCCAGCTGATCGTGTCGGTGTAGACGCAGGCATAGCCATACGCGCAGCCGCCCGACTGGTCGACATTCTCAATGCACAGCTGCATCGAGGGGATCGGCGTTTCCTGGCCGAAGCGCTGGGCGTACATCTGGTCAAACGACGTACCGACCTCGATGTCCGACCCCTCGGTCTGGTGCGGGTGCTTCTGCGTCAGGAACACCGCGCTCGAGCGGAAATGGTCACCGCCGACCTCGCGTGCCGAAAACGCTTCGGCATTGCGCACGTCGGTGTTGCTCACGATGGTGAGGTAGTCGCGGAACGGATCCAACGGGCTCATGCTGCTGGGCGACAGGTCGAAACCCGCGCCAGTATCGGCAGGCGCCCAGAGATTCTTCGAGGCGCCGAGCTCGTTGCTGCCCGCCGCGCCGTGGACCATCTCGATACAAATCAGCCGCGTGGGGTCATCCGCGTTTTCGCGGGCGAGAACACGGGCCGGCCGCATCGCGTCCAGCAACGGCAAAGTCATGGAAACGCCTATGCCGCGCAGCAAGGTGCGACGGGACAGGTGTCGATTCGTGAGGTAACTCATCGTTCTCCTGTTCTGGTCAGGGCTTCGCCCCGCCGGCCGTCGCCTCCGAACCGGCACTCTGTCGCATCCGGAACGGCACGCTTTCGATCACGCCATTGATGAATGCAGACATCCGATAGTCCGATGCCTCCGCCCTGCGGACGATGGCACGAACCGTCGGCATGTCATGGTATTCGACTCTCCGGCCAAGTCCATATGCCAGGAGGTTTTCCGCGAAAGTTCGCAGGAACACCTCGGAGCGCACGAGCAGCGCTGCGCGGAGGTCGGCGGGGCCGCTGAGCGGCGTGCCATCGTAGAGTTCGCCCGTGGGATCTACCCACTCGCCGTGGTCCCGGACACGCCAGGCACCCGTAACGTCGAAGTTCTCGAGCGCCAGACCCAGCGGGTCAATCACGCGATGACACGACTGGCAGGACGGGTTGGCGCGATGCTCCTCGAGCTGCTCGCGAACCGTCAGTTCGCGACCCCCGACGACTGGGCTGATCTCCTCCAGGTCCGGTATGTCCGGTGGCGGCGGCGGTGGTGGCGAACCGAGGAGAACCTCCATGATCCATTTACCGCGCAGCACCGGCGACGTCCGGTTGGCATGCGACGTTGACGCCAGCATGCTCCCGTGTCCGAGCAACCCGTAGCGGTTCGGGTCTGCGACGGGAACCCGACGGAACTCCGATCCCACGATGTTCGGGATCCCGTAGTGCTTGGCGAGGCGCTCGTCGACGAAGGTGTAGTCGGCCGTGAGGAGATCGAGCACGCTCCCATCGTCGTCCACGAGGCTCTGGGAAAGCAGCTCGGTCTCGCGGCGCATCGATCGCGCCAACGTCTGATCGTACTGCGGGTACGCCAGGGCATCGGGATGCAGTTTTTCCAGGTCCTGTAGGCGGAACCACAATGCGGCAAAGCGCGTCGAGAGAGCCTCGGCTCGCGGATCGGCAAGCATTCGCTGAACCTGCGCACCGAGTTGATCGCCCGCGAGCCCGCCGGAATTCGCAGCGCCCAGCAACTCTGCATCGGGCGGCGCCGACCACAAGAAGAAAGCCAGTCGAGAGGCCAGTTCAGTGGCGCCCACCGGCTGCGCCGAGTCGGCCGTCACGCCGCGCTCCAGCCGGAAAAGGAAATGCGGGCTGGCCAGAATCGCCTGCAACGCGTCCCGCACGCCCTGTTCGAAGTCGCCGCCCGCGGCGCCAGTCCGGTAGAAGTTCATCAAGCCATCGATATCCGCCCGGTTCAGCGGCCGCCTGTACGCCTGCTCCGCGATCCGGTTGATGATCGACTCGGCGCACGGTTCGGCTTCGTCCGGCGAGAGCGGCCGGCAACTGAAGATGTGGCGACGCGTCGGCGTCTCGGAAACCCCGGTGACGTCGTACGGACCGCCCACCGTGAGGTCTCGTAGATGTGGAACCGTCATCACCCCGAAGCCCATGGCGCCGATTTGCGTGTCGGCGAGCGTGTGTTCGATAGGAGCCAGCAGATCATCCACCGGGCCGTCGAACTTCGGAATAAAGACCGCCGCGATCGTGCGGGGACCTGCCTTGATCGCCACCGGCCCCGAGCGGATGGCCATCCCGTCGGGGTCTGACTCAGACATGTAAGGATCGACGTCGAGCACTGCGACCCGCTCACCGTCGACCGAGATCTCGACCTGCTCGTCGACGGTGCTTCCGAAGAGCTGCCCAGTCGGAGTGGGGTGGAGCTCGATTTTGAAGAGGTAGTCGCCGTCGGCCGGGAAGTTGTGGAGCACGGCAACGCCGCCACGTGAGCCGAATGGGGCACCAGGCGCCTGGCGAAGCTGGTTGGCAGTCCGCGGCACCTTGTAGGTGGTATCGCCCGGGGCCGCGTTGCGGTCGCCCACCGCCAGCCGGGCCACCGCCCCGGCTGCGCGGAGATAGCCCTCCATCATCGTTGCCGAGAGCATCTGTACATCGGCGATGTTGTCGAACCCAGCGCTGATGGTATCGGGCGGCAAGAACGCCGCCACATCGATCTCGAGGCCGAGAAGCGACTCCACCGTGCGTGCGTATTCGGCGCGGTTGAGGCGCTGGAATGTGCGATCCCCTGGGTTCGGGTCAGCTGCAGCAGCCGTGTCGACGCGACCTTCGAGATAGCCGGCCAGCGCCTCGAGAGTCGCCTCGTCGGGGCGGCGCGAGCTCGCCGGAGGCATCATGCCCGCGCGCAGCTTGCGAATCATCTTCTCGCTGGTTGCGGCGTCGGTCTCGGCGTTGAGCACGTCGAACGACTCCAGGGTCAGTCCGCCGCGCATCGAGGAGTCGCTATGGCAGCGCAAGCAGAACCGGCCAACTGTGATCGCGTGCGCTTCGTCGTCGGACCGTGCGGGCGCTCCGGTGGCGGCCGGCGCAGGCGTCGTTGCGACGCGTGAATCGCGCTCCTGTGCTGCGGGCTGCGCTGGTCCAGGGCCTGCCAGGGCGAAGTAGATTAGGCTGAGCCCCAGCAACGCCATAGTGGTTCTACGCATGGCACTCCTGAAGTGCGGACGATTCTAGAACTTCAGGACCAACGAAGGAAGTTAGCGCCCGTGAGCGAAGTCGAAACTCGATTCCTTATCGACGCTGACGCCTGCCCGGTGAAGGACGAGATCTACCGGGTTGCGGTGCGCTACGGCATCGCCGTCAAGGTCGTAACCAACACGTGGATGCGTACTCCGGATCACCCTTCGATAGAACTGATCCTTGTGGAGAAGTCGCGGGTTCTCGACGTGGCCGACGACTGGATCGCCGACGAGTCACGGCCGGGCGACGTGGTGATCACGGCCGACATTCCGCTAGCAGCGCGGTGCGTAGAACGCGGAGCGAGGGTGGTGAGCCATCGCGGCAAGGAATTCACGCCCGAATCAATTGGCGACGCGTTGGCCACCCGCGACCTCATGGCCGACCTGCGCGAGGCCGGCGAGTTCACGGGCGGCCCACCGCCGTTCAGCAAGCGCGACCGGTCTCAGTTCCTGCAGACTCTCGACGCGATCGTCCACAAGGTGCGCAAGAGCCGCGACTAGGCCGTCGCGCGCTCCGCATTCGCACAGATCGCGGCGCACACATAGTCGGCAAGACCGTCCGCGTGCTTGTTGTAGTAGGCCGCGAAACGTTCGTCGCTGACATACATCTCGCCCAGCCCAGCGTGCATCTGTGGAGTGCATGCATAGAACCAGCGATCGATGTGCTCGCGGTATTCCTCGGCCAAGGCCATCCCCATATTGGAGGTGGGTGCGTTGCCATCACCTTGCGGCGCGACGAAACGCGCGACGATGTCATCCGCCTCCGCCTGGATCGCCTCCCACTCGGCCTTCCCGTACTTGGCGGTTCGCCGTGCCGACTGCTTGTACGAGTCGGAGTCTCCCCACCGTTCCTTGGCCTCGCGAGCGTGCTCTTCGGGCTGGAAACCGGCAAATCGTTCTTCGGCTGACATCTCCCCATCTCCTTCCATCGTTCTCAGTGTTCGGTCGATCGTGGCAACCAGCGCCTCGGTCTCTCGCAACCGCGACTTCAAACGCTCCCGGTGCGCCCGTAGCGCCGCGCGAGCATCAAAGTCCTCGGCCTCGATCGTCGTCCGTATCTCTTCCAACGCGAGCCCAAGGTCACGGTAGAAGCGAATGTGCTGGAGCCGCTCGATGTCAGTTTCGCTATATAGCCGGTAGCCCGAACCACTGCGCCCGGACGGGCTCAGAAGTCCGATCTCGTCGTAGTGGTGCAGCGTTCGGATCGTCACCTTGGCGACCTCGGCTACCTCACCCACCTTGTACATGCGTCTGGACATCTCGCTACCTCTGAGAAGCAGGATGGCGCCTCACGTCACGTGAGGGTCAACCTCCTTCGGAAGAAAATAGCGCGATACGTCGTTCCCTTGCCGGAGGGGGGTGACGATCTAGCTACTGGTGGTGGCCGCCGTGCCCCGCGTGGTCACCATAGCCTCGGTACATGTCGTAGGCCTCGATCTGCGCGGCGGTCAGGGCATCGGTCGTCTGAAGATGGGCCACCAGATGCGCGTACCGGAGCTCGGCATGGATCTCGCCCACGGAAGCCACGTGCGCGCGCAGCACATCCGGGTCAATGGACCGCTCCGCGAAGGCAGCGTCGAGTTCGCGTTCGGTCTCTACCAGAGCTTCTCCGAGACGACGAGCCTCTGCCTGCATGCCGTCGAAAATCACCTGGACGACCTCGCGCTGTTCATCGGAGACTTCGAGTTCGGTGGCCAATTCGAGAACATGCTTCGGGCCCGGATACCGATTCAGCTCTGCAGCCATCGCAAACCCCATGCCTTCGCCAGCCAGGTAGCTAGCGATCTCGTCCTCCGACAGCGCCTTGATTTCGCGCTCCGTTTCGCCCGCGTACGGAGACTGGCTCCGGGCTTTGGCCGGGTGGATGAGGGCGGTGGCGGCGACCAGGACAGCTCCTACAACGAGCACGTTTCGCATCGACTGCTCCGTGTCTTACGGTAAGCGTGGATTCGCTCGTATTGCCATACTCGCCACGTCACCCAAACGTTTACCCTCTTGCCATGGACTACCCGGACTACCTACCGGCGCTGCACGCGCGATTCCTCGATCAGGCTCTGCCGATCCTGCAAGCGGACTCCCGTATCGTCGGCGTGTCCGCAGCCGGCTCGTACGTCACCGGCGGCATGGATGATTTGAGCGACGTAGACCTCGTGATCGCTTGCGAGCCAGACGATTTCGATGCCCTGATGGCCGATCGACGCAAGATCGCAGCCGGTCTGGGAAACCTCCTCGGTGCGTTCACCGGAGAACACGTCGGCGAACCTCGACTCCTGATCTGCCTCTACGGTCCTACGCCGCTGCACGTTGACCTGAAGTTTGTGAGCCTGGACGACGCTGCGAACCGGATCGAAGATCCCGCCATCCTGTTCGAGCGCGATGGGCGCGTGACCGCAGCCCTGGCTGAGACGCCGCCTGTACCGCCGGTCCCCGACTACCAATGGGTCGAAGATCGATTCTGGATCTGGATCCACTACGGAGCCACGAAGATCGCGCGCGGCGAACTCTTCGAAGCTCACGGATTTCTCGGTTTCCTGCGCCAGTTCGTCCTCGGCCCCCTGGCCCTGCAAACCCGCGAAGCCCAGGCAACCGGTGTGCGCAAGATCGAGATGGCAGCCGGAGACCTTGTCCCTCGCCTGCGCGAGACGCTGGGCGACTATGACAAGGCGGCATGTTCCGAGGCGCTGGAAGTGTGCGCCGTGCTCTACGTAGAACTCCGCGACCAACTGGCACCCGCAGATCTGATCCGCGGCAAGAGTGCCGAGATCGCGGCCATGGAAACACTGGCGGCCTTGCGACAAGATTAGCCTCGTCCCGAGCCCAACCGAGGTACCCGATGCGCCTGAGAAATGCGGCGGCCGCGCTCCTGCTCCTGTTTTCACTCGGCTGCACCCAGCCACCGGTTGATGTAGCGAGCGAGGAGCCTGCTCTCGATCCCGACCAGGTGGCAGCGGAAGTTCGTTCCGCCCTCGAGGCCTACGGCTCGGCCATCAACTCCGGTGATCTGGAGGTTGCTGCGAGTTACTACGCCGACGATCCGCGCTTCATCTGGGTCGAGGACGGCCTCGTGGCCTACGAATCGGCCGCCGAAGCGGCCGAGAGCCTCGCTCAGGTCAGTCAGTACGGCACGGTTCAAGTGGACTTCAGTCAGCTTCGCGTGGATGCGCTAAGCAATGACGTCGCGACGGTGTTCACGACCCACACGACGACAGTTGGCGAAGGCGACGCGAGTTTCGCGTTCTCCGGAGCCTTGACGATCACAATGATGAGGATCGACGGAGGCTGGAAGTTCGTCTCCGGCCACTCGTCGTCACCGCAACAATTGAACTCGGACGAGGAAGCCCGATGAACAGAACCCGAAACTTGCTGCTCGCCATCCTCATCCTCGCCGTGGCCGCTCCGGTTGCGGTCGCCGGGCAGGCCGAGGAGATCACCCCGGATGAGCTTCAACAGCGGATCGAGGACGGTAGCGCTCCTTTGATTCTGGACGTCCGCCGTCCGGACGAATTCGCTGAGGGCCACCTTCCCGGGGCGATGCATATCCCCTACGACGAACTCGCCGATCGCCTCGAGGAGATGGGCATCGAGCTCGATGAAGAAGTCGTCGTGTACTGCCGTTCCGGCCGCCGGGCCGGTGTAGCCGAGTCGGTCCTACACGAAGCCGGATACACCAATATTCGTGACCTCGAAGGGCATTGGCTCGGCTGGAGCGAAGCAGGCAGGCCGTCGGAATCCGACGAATCCAGTTGAGCCGACCGGCGTCTGCAACCAGCACGCGGCGGCGGATCGCCGCCGCGGTACTGAGCGCGTGCTGCGTTTGCATGCCCCACGCAGTCGCCGCGGAGCGCGAACAGACAGCTCAAGTCCCCGACGGCGCGACAATTGAGTACATCGCGCACGCGGCTTTTCGGATCACTTCATCGGCCGGCGACAGCGTACTGATCGATCCGTACGCGAGTCGCGTGTGGATTGGCTACGACTACCCCGCCGGCATCACTGCCGATGCCATTTTGATCTCGCATCCGCACTACGACCACGATGGCGGCGTTTATCGTGGCGGCGAGCCACCGTGGGCGCCGGATGCGCAGGTATTCCGGGACCCCGGCGAGTACCAGGTTGGTTCGATCCGTGTGGTCGGCGTGCGGGGCAAGCACGCTGATCCGTATGGGGAGGAGTTTGGACAGATCAACACGATCTGGCTCGTCGAGGTCGACGGCATGAGAATCGTCCACACCGGCGACAACGGCCCGATAGACGACACCGTCGAGGCGGCCCTGGGCCGGGTAGATCTGTTGATGCTTCCGATCGATGCCGAATTTCACATTCTGAGTCAGGCGGACATCGACGACACCCGGCGCCGACTCTCGCCGCGCTACACCATCCCGATGCACTTCCGGGCAGACCGGCTCGAGCCGGACCCCAACGGGCCGGGCGATCTGGGCAACGCTACCGACTGGGCCGACGGGCGCGACGACGTCATCTTCGCGCGGACCGACACTGTGACCCTGGCCGCGGATGATCTCCCCCTGCTGCCGCGCTACCTCGTTCTCAACATCCGGACAGATCTCCTCCCGCCGGCGTACGTGAACGACCTCACCATCGCCAACGTGTCGGTCGTCGATGCCGTGCGCGGCGTGCGACACGCGATGGACGTCTCGATCTCTGACCGCAAGATCGTGGCTGTTCGGCGCCACCGCGGCGAGATCGCCGACGATGCGATCGACGGGACCGGCAAGTTCCTGATTCCCGGCCTGTGGGACGCGCACGTACATTTCGACTATGAGCCCGAACTCGCTCCGGCAATGTTCGATCTATTTCTGGCCAACGGGATCACGAGCGTGCGCGACACCGGGGGCCAACTCGAGGCGGTTATGCCGTGGAAGCACCACGCGAGTTCCGGTGAGGTACCTGCACCTAACGTCTATGTCGCCGGCCCGCTCGTGGATGGCGTGCCCCGCGTGTATGACGGCAGTGCCCCGTTCCGGCCCAACCTGGGGGTCGGGGTCGCGACGGCTGACGAGGCCGTCGCAATGGTGGACGCGCTGGTGGATGCGGGCGTTGACCTTCTGAAAGCGTATGAACTCCTGACGCCGGAGGCGTTTGCAGCGGTCGTGGAACGCGCGCATTTCCACGGCAAGCGTGTCACCGGGCACCCACCTCTGAGCATGGACACGGCCGAGGCCGCCGCTCGACTCGACAGCGTCGAACATCTGCGCAATCTCGAACTGGCATGTTCCGACGAAGCGGAGGTTCTGCTGTCTGAACGCCGAGCCATGCTTGCCGCCGGCGCCGAAAACGGCGGGACCCTGCGAAGCTCGATTCACGCGGCACAGCGTGGACGCGCCGTCTCGACGTTCTCGGAATCACGCTGCGACTCCGTCGCACGATCGCTCGCTGAGGCGGGCAGCTGGCAGGTTCCGACGCTCACAATCGTCATGCCGCGAGTGAATCGACTCTACGCGCGGGACGGCTGGAGAGACACGTTCCGCCATCTACCCGAGCCGGTTCGAAGCACCTGGACGCAGGGTGCGCTCGGCATGGTTGATGATCAACCTGACCAAGCCACCGTCGCCCACGGCGACTGGGTCCGCGGCATGGTCAAGCGCCTGGCCGACGCCGATGTGCCCCTCATGGCAGGAACCGATACGCCTATCTTCTTTCTGACGCCGGGATTCAGTCTGCACGAGGAACTCGCGAACCTGGTCGACGCCGGCCTGACTCCGATGCAGGCTCTGGATGCGGCCACGATTGCGCCCGCTAGGTACTTCCGCATCGAGTCGACGACCGGCTCCATCGCCCCCGGCAAGACCGCTGACCTGGTGCTGCTCGGAGCCGATCCGCTGCAGAACATTCGCAACACGAGTTCGATTGAGGCCGTGATACGCGGCGGTGAACTCTTCGACCGCGCCGCGCTCGACCAGATGCTGGCTCGTGCCGCCGAAGCTTCATGAGGCCTGTCCATTGATGAACTCCCAGTCGATTCGCCGGCGCCCTCTGCTCTTCTTTGGCATCACGAGCCTCCTCGTCGGGGTGGCCGTGGCGGCGCAACAGTCGGACTCGACGAACGAACGTCCCGGCCACGACTGGCCACGGATCCTCGGGCCAGATAGCAACAGCAAGTCCGCCGAGACCGGGATTCTCATGGACTGGGGCACCGACGGACCGCCGATCGTCTGGGAGCACGCGGCCGGCGAGGGCTATGCCGGGGCTGTTGTCGCAGGCGAGCGACTCTTCTTCTTCGATCGTCACGGCGGTCAGGCACGACTGACCTGCCTCGATGCACTGACTGGTGAAGAGATCTGGCGAAGTGAATACGGCACCGCCTACGAGGACTACTACGACTACAGCGTCGGTCCGCGGGCCTCGCCGGTGGTCGACGAAGGGCGCGTGTTCACGTTCGGCGTCGAGGGGCGGCTGCGGGCGCACGATATCGCCGACGGCGAGCTCCTCTGGGATATCGACACGACCGAGCAGTTCGGCGTGGTGCAGAACTTCTTCGGAGTCGGCGCATCACCCGTGATCGAGGGTGACCTCCTGATCGCCCAGGTCGGTGGCAGCCCGCCGGACGCGCCACGTGTCCATTCCGGCTCTGTAGAGGGGAACGGTACTGGCATCGTCGCCTTCGACAAGGCAACGGGCGAGGTGCGCTACACGACCAGCAATGAACTGGCGAGCTACGCGAGCCCGGTGCTGACCACGATCGGAGACAGGCGCTGGGCCTTTGCTTTCGCTCGTGGCGGCCTACTGGGCTTCGACCCCGAGAGCGGCGAGATCGATTTCCACTTCCCCTGGAAGGCCCGGATCATCGAAAGCGTCAATGCCTCCGCTCCAACGGTGGTTGGCGACACGGTATTCATCACCGAGGCCTACGGGCCGGGCGCGGCGCTCCTGCGCGTGGAGCCGGGCGGCTACGAGGTGATCTGGCAAGACGGCCGGCGCGACCAGAAGCTGGCGGCCCACTTCGGCAACACGATCTACCACGAGGGCACACTGTACGGATCGCACGGTCGGAACTCAGGCCCGGCCGAGTTCCGCGCCCTCGACTACATGACGGGCGATGTACTGTGGAGCGAGCCCGGCCTGCTCTGGTCTACCCAGATGTTCGTCGACGGGCACCTGATCGTGCTCAGCGAGGACGGACGGCTACATCTCGTAGAGCCCACGCCCGAGGAATATCGCGCGAAGGCATCCGTTCAGCTTGCCCGCGCCGACGGCACGCCGCTTCTTCGACATCCGTCGTGGAGCCCGCCCGTGCTGTCACGCGGTCTTCTGTACCTGCGCGGCAAAGACAACCTCGTAGCGCTGGAGTTGATTCCGCACTAGCGCCGCGGACGGTCCTCCGGGTCCGCCCGCAGATCGGGCGGTTCAAGCGTCACGATTCCTTGCGTGAAACTATAATTTTGTACATTATAGTTTCACGCAAGTGAACACGACCTGAAGCCTCTCGAAAACGGAACTGCCATGAGCGATCGCGCCGCCGAACTGATTCCACTGAGCCCACCCGTATTCCATGTCCTCCTCGCGCTCGGCGAGTCCGCCATGCACGGCTACGCCATGATGCAGTCGCTCGAGGACAAGACCCATGGCGCCGAGGCGCTGCTCCCCGGCACCCTCTACGCGACGATCGCCCGCATGGTCGATGCCGGACTGATCGAAGAGAGCACGCCTCCGGCGGACGCCACAGACAAGCGCAGGCGCTACTACGGCGTCACGTCGTTTGGGCGGGAGGTCGCCACGCTCGAGTCCGAACGACTGGCGCGCCTCCTCAGCATCGCGCGCGCCGAAAACCTGGTGGCGGCAGGCTCGGGAGAACCGTCATGACTCGCGCTACCCGCTACATGGCCGAGCGTCTCTACCGACTCGCGCTTCTCGCCTTCCCTGCCCGCATGCGCGTGCACTACGGGGAGGAGATGTGCGCGGACTTCACCGTCGCCTACTCTCGTCGCCGCGAACTAAGCGCGCAGGCAGGACGGCGCTTCGCGGCCCGTGCCTGGGTTGACACCGTGCGCGCCGGGCTCGGTTCGCGCATCGGCGGATCGGGCGTCGGTGATCCCGGAGGACACGACCGGAGTAGCGCGCGAGTTGCCCGCGAATGGCTCTGGCTGGAGCTCGGGTCGGACGTTCGGTTCGCGGCGCGGAGCCTGCGCAAGGAACCGGCCTTCGCGGTAACGGTGATTGTGGTGCTGGCGCTCGGAGTCGGTATCAACGGCGCGCTCAGCGGAGCGCTGCAGGCTGTCTTCCTGGCGGCCCCGCCGTTCCCGGAGCCCGAGCAGATCGTCGTGGTCGACCTCGCGCTCCAGGAACACGACAGCGAGGAACCACCAGCGACCATCCCGTGGTCCTACCCCAAGTACCAGATCCTGGCCGAGACAGACAACCTGGCGGCGGACCTCGTGGCTGCCTACGCGCGGCGCACGGTGACATTGACCGGCCACGGCGCTGCACAGCGATTCACTGTCGAGGTCGTCACTCGAGACTACTTCGGTGTGCTGGGACTACCGGTACCCGGCGCCGGTGCACTTGGTGCCGGCGAGGTGATCCTGACCGATCTGACCTCGCGGCAGATCTTCGGCGAGCTCGACCCGGTAGGCGAAACCCTCACGCTAAACGGGCGGCCCATGAACGTGGTGGGTGTCGCGCCCCAAGGCTTCCGGGGCCTCACGGGAAGAGCCCACATGTGGCTTTCCACCGACGCGGTGACGTCAGTGATCGACCCCAACCTGATGGCCAACACCGACGGGCATTGGCTGGTGGGCATCGGACGACTCGCGCCGGATCGTTCCGTAGAGGAACTGTCAGCACAGCTGCGCGCCGTGGGCGATGGCGTCGAAGAGACGTATGCGTGGCTCGACCCGACGGCCCGGCAGGTGGGATCGGTCCGAGAGTTCGTCGCAGCGCGCAAGAACCCGCTCGCGCAACAGGCGGTCGGCCTGGTCGGCTCGGCAGGCGCGCTTGTGCTGTTGATCGCCTGCGCGAACCTCGCAGTGCTGATGCACGCCAGAGTACGCGGCCGCTACCGCGAAATTGCAGTGCGGATTGCGCTCGGTAGTTCGCGGCTCCGGGTGGCTCGGGCGCTCATCGTGGAAGCGTTGTTACTGGCCGCGCTTGCGGGAACCCTTGGCGTGACAATCGCAGCTGCCGCCTCGCAGGCGATCTCAACGGCGTGGCCGGCGAGTTTCGTGAACGGCATGTGGAACGTTCAGTTCGTAGATTCGAACAGTTTGAGCTTCGGTCTCAACTCTGCCCTGGTGACGTTTGGGCTCGCTGCTCTGGCAGGAGTCCTGTTCTCGCTGCTTCCCGTGATTCGCGTGAGCCGCGCCGACGTCGGCGATGCGATGCGGAACGGTGACCGCACCAACACGGACGCCGCGGGTGGTGCGCGCTGGCTCGTCGCGGCCGAGGTGGCGATCGCTCTGATCCTTACCGTCGGGGCCGGACTCATGATCGCGAGCATGGCGCATCTGTCCGATGTCCCCCTGGGCTTCGACGACGGGAACCTCCTCGTGGCCGGATACAGTCTGGCGCGCGGCAGCGCGGAGGCCGAGAACCCGGCCCGGTTCCACGACGAATTCATGCGCCGCGTGCGAGCGCTGCCAGGCGTAGCCAGCGCAACCCTGGAGTGCGGAGCACCGCTCGATGGCCATTGCTGGATCACGCGCGTTCGGCGAGCGGGAGATCGTGAGTACGCCGAAGGCGAACAGGCGATGATCGGTGTGCACATCGTCGACGAGGAGCACTTCGCGACACTCGGCATTCCGATCATCGCGGGACGCGGCTTCACCACCGAGGATGGCGCCGAAACTCCAGCGGTCGCGGTGATAAACGAAGCGGCTGCTGCCGAGTTCTATCCGGACGGTTCCGTACTGGGCGAACCGATCGCGGCCGGCGTCGGGCTGACGTCGGAAGGGAAGACGGCAATGATCGTCGGTATTGTGGGCGACGTACTCTATGACTCGCCCGCCGAAGGCGTGATGCCCGAGCTCTATGTCCTGCACCGGCAGGAGTCGGGACGCAGCACGGACCTCGTTGTTCGCACGGCGGGCGAGCCCATGGCGCTGCTGCCTCAACTGCGAGCGGAGCTCAAGGCCATGGCGCCGGACGTGCCCCTGACGGGCGCGCGCACGGTGGAGAGCATTGGAGCGCGCCAGGTCGGCGACACCACCGCGGTGATGCGACTACTCACCGCATTCGCAGCGTTGGCCGTGTTGTTGTCGGCAACCGGAGTATGGGGAACCGTCGCCCAGGCCGTCGGGCAGCGTCGACGCGAAATGGGGATTCGCCTGGCACTGGGCGCCCAAGCCGCTCAGGTGGTCCGACACTCATTGCGCTTCGGCCTCGTTTGGGCCGCCGCAGGCGCTGGCGCGGGACTGCTGGGCGCCTACTACGTGTCTCGCTGGATGGCGGCGTTCCTGTTCGAGGTCACGCCAACCGACACACTCGCCTACGCAAGCAGTGCGCTCCTGCTGATCGCCATCAGTGTGATCGCCAGCTACCTACCGGCGCGCCGCGCCGGACAGGTCGACCCGGTGCAGACTCTTCGCGCTGACTAGTTTCAGGCCGAGACACAAGAAACGGGCGCCGGTGGTAGCACCGGCGCCCCTTCTTGTTCTCGTCTCTACTCGATCAGCGACTAGCGCAGTGTGACGTCCGTCGACACCGTGCCGCCCTTGAGCGCGGAGTACTCGATCGTCATCGTTCCCGAGCCACGCACGAGATACTCGATCGTCTTCGTCGTCCGACCCGGGTGACCCGAGCGAATCTGGATCCGGTTCATCTCGGCCTGATCGATGATGTCGGTCGGGCCCGGACGATGCTTGTCGGGAACCCAACCAGCCGCAACGACCTCGGCGCCGGCCACAGACAGGATGTCCGGGCGAACGATGTTGGTCTGCTGCGCCTTCTCGATGATCGTCGGAATGATCCGCGAGTTGGTCAGGTCCACGCGCACCCGATACAGGTCGTCACCGAGCGACTCGACGGTCGTCTCGCCGATCGACATCAGCGGCATCTGGTCGGCGTGGTAGAGCGTGAACGCCATGTTCCGGTGGAATAGCTCCATGCTCATGAAGCGCGGGTTCACGCGACCCGACAACTTCTTCCAGCCGCCCATCTCGACATCGCCGTAGATCGGGTGATCGAACGGCGCCCACTCGACGTACTGGTCGCCGAATTCCAGGAAGTCGTCGAAGAAGAACCGTGACTTCTGGAACCCGGAAATCGGCTGCGCCGGATCCTGCTGCTGCGCCTGTAGCAACGGGCTGTTGAAGTACTGCCCACCGTTCCAGAGCTCGTTGGAGTACGAGATGATGCCGAGCCCGTCGTTGGCCCAGTCGATCGATCCGCCGTGCACGGTGTAGAGACCCTGCCAGATGATGAAGTAGTCGTAGTAGGGCAGCATCCGCTCGCCCATCTCGCCAATCTCGTCGTAGACGCGGATGTCCGAGCGCGGATAGTCGCCGTACCAGGCCATGCCGGGCGGACGAAGAATCATGCCGCCCGTGTTGTGGAAGCTCTGGAATCCGGCGATGTTGGCGCGGTCCATCATGAAGTCATTGATGGAGCGGGCTTCCGGCAACTCGAACGGGTAGTTCATCGAACCACCCTGGATGTAGTTCGGTTGCCAGTCCGAGCCGTAGTTACGGTTCGGGTCGTAGCCGCCGACGGGGTCCTCGTTGACGCGGCCATCGCCGTCGTCGTCGATACCCTCGGAGCCGAGCATCACCCAGTCGCCGACCTCACCCGGAGCCACGCGCTCCATGATGCGCGGGTCGTCGTGGCTGACGCGCATGTTGCCCTCGCCGGGCACGTACTTGCGAATCTGCTCGATGACACCGTTGCCGTTGAGATCGTTCGGGCCGTCCTCGTCGAACTGGCCGTCGCCGTCCGAGTCCACGGGAACGTGCCCCGTGCGCGCCCCGGAACCGTGCTCATCGAGGAAGTAGTCGCGGCCGTCGGGATTCACGCTCGGCACGAGATAGAACACGCGCTCGTCAACGAGCCGAGTCACATCCTCGATCCGACCGTAGTTTTCCATCAGGTACCAGATCGTGTAGAGCACAACCTCGGCGCCCTGGATCTCGTTGCCGTGCACGTTGGCCTCGATGAACATCCCGGCCTTGTCGAGCTCACCGCCCGTTGCCGGATTGTTGATCGTCATGAGCCACATCTCGCGCCCGCCGTGGCTCTCACCGACGGACTGGAGCTCGAGAAAGTCAGGCCAGGTGTCGGCCATCAACTGGAGACGCTCGCTGATCTCATCGTGATCGAGCCAGCGATCCCACGTCATGGGCAGGGTGTGCTCGGGGTCCGAACCGCGCATCTCCTGAGCCACCAATCCGGTGGGACCGGCGACGAGAAGCGCGAGGGCAAGCACGAAGGCGAATCGAATCGTCTTGGTCGTTCGCATCTGCATTACCTCAAGGTCACGGTGGCAGAATCAGTGCCACCCTTCTGGGATCTGACACGAATCTCCACGTCAGAGCCCTCCTGGCCGCGGATCACCCAGCTGAAGCTGGCGCGCCCGCCCGAGCCCTCGAGACGCCTCACCGTGGCGGACTTCGCGTCGCCGGTGAGCACATCGTCGGGGTCGACCTGGATCTGAACCATCGTTGCCTGCACCGCGCGCGACGTCATTCCCTGACGAAGCGACGTCGGGAAGTAGCCCTCGTTGACCACATCGGCGGTCACCGTGAAAACGTCACCGCCGTGGTTGGTCACGCCAGTGGCGACGAGACGAACGCGTGGCAGGCGGCCGGCGAGTTCGGCTACGAATTCGCCATGGCCTCGACCGAGGTCCGCCAGCTGATCAGCAGGTGGATTGTGCGTCGCGTACGGCCGGAAGCCGCCGATCTCGACGGTACCGAGTTGCGGATGCTCGAACGGCATCCAATCGACGAAGGCGTCGATGCCGGCAGCGTCAAGCTTGCCGAGGAGCGCCGCGTCAGCCCCGGGCGAACTTGATCCGCCACGACCTCCACGGCCCATTCCGGCTCGGCCAGCCATGCCAGCGCGTCCGGAACCTGCCGAAGAGGCTCCTTCGCTGGCGTCCTCTTCCGCTTCAGGAGCGCTCGGCGCCCACCCAGGGGTGGTGAACGAAGGCACGCCGTAGTGGAAGTACCCGAACTGGAAGAACGCGCCTTCCGCGCCGCGGTTCAGGCCGACGGACTCGATGCCGGTGAGCGCCTTGTACTGCTCTGACAGCGGCGCGAAGTATTCGCGATCGTTGGCGTGGAACGTGGTCTCCGGCCGCCGGCCCGAAGTCGGGTCGTTGTCCCGCCCCACCTGGGCGCCGCGCAGCGGCACTCCACCGCCTCCGCCTCCGCCGAAGAAGAAGCCGAACCCACCGCCGAAGCCGCCACCCTGGCGAAACACGCCAACGTCGTGAACGTCATCGTTCGATGCGGTCGCGTACTGCAGCAGGTCGAGGCCGGCGAGACCACCCGGGTTGCCCTGGCCGTCATAGTCGGTGACCAGGTTGTCGGAGAGCCCAAATGCCAGAATCGCGGCGATGTTGCGCTGCGCAACGACGAAGTCCATCAACGCCCGAGTCTCGGACTCGCTCACCATGTGGCGGCCCGCATCGGGCTGCCAGTAGGGATAGGCGTGCTGGAAGTTGCGATTGAGGTCTACGCCCCAGACGCCGTCCTCGTTGTAGAAGCTGTCGCCGTCGTCGTCCGTGCCTTCCCAGTACACCGAGTACTGGCCCGACTCGCCTTTGGCGGCGTCGGCGCGACGCATGAGCCGCGGGTCGTCGGCGTCGGCCACGTAGGCGCCTTCAGGGTCCTCGACGCGCATCATCGTGATCACGCCGTCGCCGTTGAGGTCGTCGGCGGGATCTTCGTCGGTACGACCGTCGTTGTCGTCATCCACCGGCCGGCCGTTGCCCGCCCGATGCCGCTGCACCGCAGCGAACATCGCCTCGGCGCCGTCCGGGTTGAGACGGGGCACGACGTACACGGTGTTGTTGGCGAGCACGTCGGCGGTACCGTCGGCGCCGCTCAGCAGATGCTGAACAATGCCAACGGCGATCTCGCTGCCAACCACGTGGTTGCCTTCGAGATTGCCAACGACCAGAACTGCGGGGCGTGCCGCAGGATCAAGGTCGCCATCGCCGGCGATCTCTACGAGCCAGATCTCACGGCCTTCGGCTGATGTGCCGAGCGCCCGCATGCTGGCGGAGGAAGAGCCGTCGACTGCGGCGCGCAGCGCCGACGTCATGGCATCAAAGTCATGGTAGGCGCCGGTCTGAGCCGTCGCCCCGCCACTGCTCGCGAGCAGTAGCGCGGTCATTCCGAAAGCTAGAAGCGCAGCAGGACGGCCACGCGTCGCGCGGTACAGCACGAGGCAAACTCCGGGTACGAGAAACACTTGGGGAGACCGGTATTGTAGGCGCTTGCGACCTCCACCGTCCGGGACCCGCCCGCAGGTTTACCCTTCCTTACAATCGAAACGCCGGATGCCGCTATTCGGCCAGGTCTAGTGACGGCGCAGCGCGGTCACGGGGTCGATCGCCGCAGCCCGCCGTGCCGGGCCGACGCAGGCCGCCATCGCCGCAACTGCCAGCACCACGACAGCGCCTCCGAGCGCGAGCGGATCGAGGGGGCTGGTGCCGACTAGCAAGTCGTTCGCCATCTGCCCAGCTGCTACGGCGAACGGGAGGCCGATTGCCGTTCCGACGCCGGTCAGCCGCAGCGCGCTCTGCGTGGTCGCCCGTAGGATCGCGCTCTGGTCGGCACCCAGCGCGACCCGAACCCCGATCTCGGCGGTGCGCTGACTGACGCCGTAGGCCACCACCGCGTGGAGCCCGATCGCAGCCAACAGCAACGCGGCAAGGCCCGCTGCACCGAGAACCCTCGACGCCAGGCGCTGTGGCAGCGTTGCGTTCGCGGTCATGCTCGTCATCCACACGGGATCCAGGAACGGTAGCGTCGGCATCGTCTCGCGCACAGCGCCGCGCACCGCAGCCAGAAACTCTGCGGGGGTATCGTCGCCGCGATAGCGCACGTGGATATACGTCGATGCGCGATAGCTCTGGCGCACCGGCATCCACATCTGAGTCAACGGCTCCTCGTTGAGCTGCCGCCCTTTCGTGGCTTGGACCACGCCGACCACCCGATACGTTGTCCCGCCCAGCGTGAGCGTAGCGCCGAGCGGGTCACGATCCGACCAGTACTGCTCAACGAAGACCTCGTTCACGACCGCCACCGGCAGCGAGCCTGCTCGGTCGTTGGAATCGAAGCCGCGTCCCCGCAGCACGCGAATTCCCATGAGGTCGAAGTACTCGTCGCCGACCCGATGTGTCGAAACCTCAGGTCGGTGCTCGCTCGTCGGGTCGTACCCTTCGATCTCAACGAATTCGCGCTCCCAGCCGCCCGCAACCGGGACTCGCGTCGCGTAGGTAACGCCCTCCACGTCCGGGCGCGCCGCCAGCCTCGTCGTCAATGTATCCAGCGCCGCCAGCCCCTCGTCCGTGGCGAGAGGGATCTGTCCGAGTTCGAGACGCGCAACCGCCACACCGTCAGCGTTGAAGCCAGGATCGAAGCCCACGGTTCCCTGCAGACTGCGCAGAAACAGCGCGGACACCGCCAGTAGCGTGATCGAAGCGGCCACCTGCACGACGACGAGAACTCCGCGCAACCGACTGCTGCCTCCCAAGGCGCCCTGCCCGGACGATCGCAACAGCGGTGTCAGATCCAGAGACGCCACGCGTCGGGCCGGGATGAGCCCGAACAGCACCGCTGTGCACAGGCTCGTGAGAATGGCGAAGCCTGCCACCCGCCAGTCCACGGAGAGGCTGATCTGGACACCCTGTGGCAACACGTCCAGCCGAGGCACCGCCGCGATCAGGATCGCCACGGCGGCGATTCCGAGCAGCCCGCCGACTGCGCCGATCGCTACGTTTTCCAGCAGCAGGAGCCTCACCAGGCGAAAGTGTCCGGCGCCAAGAGCACGACGGACGGCGAAGTCGCCGCCCCGAGTGCCCGCGCGCACCAGCGCCAGGTGCGCGATGTTCGAACAGGCAATCGCAAGCACGAGGCCGACTCCCACGAGAAGCATCGTCATGAAAGCCATGGCCGCACCACGTACGTCCGGCGACAGCCGCGAGCCGAATTCGCTTACCGCCGTGAGCCGTCGGGCCTCATCGTTGCGATCGGAGAAGTAGCGTGGGTCTTCTTCGTGGAGCGCTCGAGCCAGCGTGTTGAGCTGGGTCTGTGCCCGGTCGAGGGTCGCCCCGGCGGCGAGCCGACCCAGGATGGAGAGCGATCGCGTGCCTCGATGTTCGAGCCAATCGCCAGCTGTTGGGATGTATCCCTCGACAGACACCGGGAAACCCGGCGCCAGCAAACCGGCCGGCGCGACACCTACGACACGCCGAAGTCGTCCATTGACCCGGACCTCCCGCCGCAGGATCTCTGGGTCCGCACCGAAGTTCTCGCTCCACGTGCGGTGGCCGAGGATGATCACGTCGTCCCGGGCGGTCGAGGCTGCCTCGTCCGTCGTGAAGCCGCGACCGAGAGCGAGGTCCACTCCGAGCACGCGGAAGTAGTCGGCCGCGACCGCGGCGCCGAAGATTGGCTGGACTGCCCCGGCCTCTCCGATGCGGAGATCCTGGCCCAGCATGAATGTGGTCGCCGACTCGAAAACGTCCACCCGGTCGCGTACCGCCTCGTATTCGGCATATGAGGACACGCTATACGGCCGACCGCCGAAGCCGGACGTGTAGACGCTCACCAGGTCAGCCGGAGCCTCGACCAGCGGAGGAGGCCGTAGGAAGAGCGAGTTCGTAACCGCAAAAATCGCCGTGGTGGCACCGACCCCTAGAGCCAGCAAGAGCGTCGCCAGCACGGCGTGCCCCGGGGAAGCGCGCAGACTTCGGATGGCGTAGACCGCGTCCTGCCCCCACCCGGCCAGACGTCGCGACGGGCGCCCCGGATGGTACGCGCGGGGGCGTAGCAGCCCCAGCACCTCGATCCAGTACCAACCGGCGGCCGAGAACCGCCCGCTAGCTTCGCGACGAACTCGGCACTCCTGCCACAGGTCGCCCTGAATCGATTGCCCGACCGGGCCGCTACCCACGCGGCGTCGCAGCAGGGCCGACGCCAGCCGAGGCGGAGTCGGGCGGCTCATCCGGACCTCCCAAGAACGCCGTCGAGCCCTGATGCCAGCGATTCCATCGCCTGCCTTGCGGACTTCAGTTCCTCGAGCCCCGGTGGGGTCACCAGGAAACGTCGCTTGCGGTACCCCCCACGCTCATCGGCCGGTCGCTCCATTTGCCACTCAATCCAGCCTTTGTTTTCCAACCGCTCCAGCGTGGCGTAGAGCGCGCCGCGTGAAACCCGCCGGGCGGCCCGGCTTTCGAGGAGGCCCGCTATTTCCGGGGCGAAGGCCGACTGGTCCAGCTGCAGGATGGCCAGAAGCACCATCTGCTCGAATTCCCCGGGAAACTTGTTTCGTGCCAAAGTCGGAGCCTCGATTCGGGGAAGGAATGTCTCAATTCATGAATTGTCTAGTTTATAGATAATTCATCCATGCGCGACAAGTCCCCCATCAAGGAGAGCAGCCATGTCCACCGCCAAGCAGATACGCGAGCAGCTCGCCGACCTGGGCGACCCGGCGATCGCCGAGCACTCCGCGCGGTTCTTCAAAACCGGTCCAGGCGAATACGGCGAGGGCGATCGCTTTCGAGGGATCCGCGTGCCCGTGCTCCGCGGCCTTGCCAAACGCCAAGCCTCCGCTCCCCTGCGAACCGTGATGGCACTGCTCAAGTCGCGCTGCCACGAGGATCGGCTCGCAGCCGTACTGATCCTGGTGCTCCAGTACCAGCGCGGGGATGCGCAGCACCGGACACGAATCTACGACGCGTATCTCGCGAACACGGAGCACATCAACAACTGGGATCTGGTCGACTCGAGCGCTCACAAGATCGTGGGGCCGCATCTACAAGACCGCGACCGTGCGCCCTTGTACTCACTCGTGGAATCAACGTCGCTCTGGGAGCGCCGGATCGCAATGATGTCGACACTGCACTTCATCAAGCAGGACGATTTCGACGACGCTCTGGCTATCGCCGAACTGTTGCTGCACGACACCGAAGACCTGATCCACAAGATCGTCGGGTGGATGCTGCGCGAGGTTGGCAACCGCGACATCAGAGTCGAAGAGGACTTCCTCCGCGGTCGCTACCAAGACATGCCGCGCACCATGCTGCGCTATGCCATCGAGAAGTTCCCTGAGCCACGACGACGCGCCTACATCGAAGGAACCATCTGAGCGACGCCGCGCAACGCCTAGCTGCCACGTCGTGCTACCTTGGTTGCGGGTGCATGAGGGGTGCCCGAGTCCGAGAAAGAGCGCATCACCCTCTGAACACATCAAGCTGTTCCGAACAGCTCCAGGCGCTGCCGCATCGTCGGACATCAGGCAGCAAGAGTGCCGAGGAGTGTGTCGTATGAACGGCAAGTCTCGTGTTGCGGCGTTCCGTGCGGATGCACGACGCCTACTGAAGCAGTTGCGTGCCGGGGGCGATCACGCCCGCCCGGCGGCGCGGCGATTCCGCCACCTGCAAACGCTACGGCGGTTTTCTACCGACGAACTCACGGCCGGTGATGTCGAGGTAAGGCTCAAGCACGCCCTTACGGTGATCGCCACCGAGGCCGGGTTCCCTTCATGGCCACAGCTCAAGAGCTTCTGTGAGCTCGATGTGTTGCCGGCAACGACGCCACCGATGCACGTGGGTCGTATGGAGAGCCTGCTCAACACCTGGTTCGCGGATCACAGTGAGGCTCGCGCCTCCCGTGAGGCCAGCGGCGGTTATCTGCTTCCCTACCGAAAGCAGTACTTCGTCTGTGGTCCTGAAGGGGTGCAACTCCTGGGCCTCGATCCGCAGGACCCTGATTGGGCCCGCATCGGATTCGACTTCGCTCAGCCCGAGGATTCCGACGCGTGGGCGCGCCTGGCCAAACGTCGCTGGACATCGATCGCACAACAAGAGGAGCAGGTTCAATGATCAAGAAAGCCGCATTCGTGGCCCATCCGACCTGGGACATCGAAAAGTCGAAGCAATTCTACGGCGAGGTGCTGGGAATGCAGCACGACCACGACTACGACGGCGGATGGTGCGAGTACGTCCTCCCGGACGGCACCACCGTGGCGCTGGATACGTACGGCCCCAAGATGATCGGCGACCAGGCTCGTACGTACCTGTCGCTGGAGATCGATGACCTCGACGCCTACGTCGGACAGCTCGAGGCCGCCGGTGTGGAATTTGTGCTGCCGTTGACGATCAACAACAACGAAGAGGGGCGCGAGATCTGCCGGATGGCGGTGATCCTCGATCCCGACAAGAACCCGATCATGCTCCACCAGAAGGCTGCCTGGCGAGACTGATCCATTGCATCGAGGCGTTCGCCGCGGCATGCTCGCGCCGTCAGTTCACTGAGCCGGACGGAGCACCCGCATGAAGCGACGGATCGCAGCAATCATCCTGGCGGTGCTGGCGGCGGATACCGTCGCCAGCGCCGCACCACAGCAGGAATGGAATACCGAAGCACTCCGTCGCCTCATGCACGAGTGGGACGTGAAACTCGAAAAGCTCGAGCTCCACTTGCAGCCCGCGATGCGCCGGGCCGGCGTGGACATGTGGATCATCATGTCGCGCGAGTTCAACGTCGACCCCATGCTCCAGATGTTCGGCGACAACGGCATCTCGGGCTGGTTCGGACATCGCAACGCCTACATCTTCTATGACGGGGGCGGCGACGCGCCGCTCGAGCGCGTGCTCATCGGCACGCATCAGTCGGGCCGGATGCGCGAGTTCTATCCGACGATCGTTCCGTATGGCGAGGAGGGGCTGACTCCGCATCTGCGCGAGTACGTGGCCAGCCGGGACCCGCAGAAGATCGCGATCAATCGTTCGCGCACAGTTTCCATGGCGGACGGCATCACCGCGGAGATGCTGCTCTTCCTCGAGAACTCGATCGGCGACACATATTCCAATCGGCTCGTGTCCGCACAGAGCCTGATATTCGACTACATCAGTCACCGCACCCCGGCCGAACTCGAGATCGAAACCGAGGCGAGCTGGCGCACCTGGTACATCCTGCAACGCGCGTTCTCCAACGAGGTCATCACGCCGGGGCAAACCCGCCTCATGGATGTCTACGGCTTCATTCTCCAGGCATGGAAGGACCAGGATCTCGACTTCAACTTCCCGCCCGGACTCACGATCTACCGACGGGGCGTCGATGGCGGCATCGATGACACCGACAACCCGGTGATCGAACGCGGCGACCTCCTGCATGTCGATTTCGGCGTCCGCCTCATGGGGCTGGTCACTGACCAGCAGCACATGGCCTACGTCCTCCATGAGGGCGAGACCTCGGCGCCGGCAGGCTTGCGCGAACTCTTCCGCCAGTCGGTGGTTGCGGCCGAGATCTACGCTCAGGAGCTGAAGCCCGGCACAATCGGCACGGCGGTGAAGACCGTCGTCGAAGAGCGGGCCGAGCAGGAGGGCATCCAGGCCTCCATCTATGGACATACGCAGGGGAACTGGGTGCACGGCGCCGGCGCACGTACGGTTTTCGATTGGCCGGACCGCTACGGCGACTTTGCGCGCGAGCCGGTGCGGGCCACCGAATTCTGGTCGATCGAGTTCAGCGTTCAAGGCGCTGTGCCGGAATGGGACGGGCAGGTCGTACGGATCCCGCGCGAAGAGGACGCTGTCGCCCGGGTAGACGGACCTGCCGAGTTCCTTGCCGGCCCGCAGATGGAGTTGTGGCTCGTTCGATGATCGAACTGGATCAGGGCGGCGACAGCTACGGGCAACGGCAACTCGTCGCGCCTCCAGCCGACCTCGTTCCGGTGATCGAGTACGCCTGGATTCATCGACGGGACTGCGCACCCGCACCCACCGATCGCCACTGGCGGATCGTGCCGGATCCCAGCGGCCACCTGATCTACAGCGCGAGTGGGAATGCGACGCCGCGACTGTGTCTCGTAGGAGCCCGCAGCCGCTGGGTCGACATCGACGTTTCTGCGCGCGACGTCACGGTCGGAATTCGATTCCGGCCCGGCGCGATCGGACAGGGAGTACGGACCGGCGGCGTGACGATGACGGATCGGAGCGTCGCCCTTGCCGAGATCCGGACTGGCTCTAATTTGGTTGATCGCGCGGCGAACGCAGTGAGCGACCGAGATCGAGTTGCCATGCTCTTCCACGAAGTACGGCAGTGGAACTGGGCCGTCGCGTCCGACTGGCGTACCCGGGCCGTCGTTGCCATGGCTCATGCCGGGGAGACCCGCATTGGCGAAATGGTGGACGCAACGGGTGTTTCCCCGCGCACGCTGCGCGATGTGGCTCGCCGCGACATCGGATTGAGCCCGAAGCGAATGGCACGAATCGTTCGGCTCGCCCGCACGATGCGGGCGGCACTGGGGTCACCTTCGACATCATGGGGCGAACTCGCTGCTCACGCGGGATTCTCAGATCAGGCGCACCTAATCCGCGATAGTCGGGCCTTGCTGGGCCAGAGCCCCGCACGATTCCTCGCACGCTCCGACTAGGCTCTGCCGATTCGTACAATCAGGGGCGGCGCGGAGGCGCCACAATAGGCATCCGCCGATCTCTCCCCATACACACGACGTGACATGAAAAACTCGCCGCTCCGCTGGTCCGCCGTCTGTCTCCTGGTCGCTGCCGGCCTCGGACTTGGAATGGTTGCAGTTGCCACTCCGCAAGATCCCACGGTGATCTACCTGGTCCGCCACGCAGAGACCGAGTTCCCGCCCTACGCCGACAGCCCGCCGAATCCCTATCTCAATGAGGTCGGCCTCGCACGTGCAAACACCCTGGCTGACGATCTCGATGACGCCAGCCTGAGCCGCGTGTTCAGCACCGAGTACCGCCGAACCTGGACGACCGCACTTCCCGTGGCGCACCGCGCCGGACTCGATGTCGAGGCCTATGATCCGCGCGACCTAGCAGGGTTCGCATCAGAACTGCGCAGCCTTCGCGGAACGATATTGGTGGTCGGCCACAGCAACACAACCCCGATGCTCGTTGAAGCTCTGGGCGGCGACCCTGGCGAGCCCATCGACGAGCGCACCGAGTTCAACCGGATCTACAAGGTCACGATTCGGGGTGGCAGCATCGAGACCGTGGAAACTCACTACGGTGTCCCCCTGCCCGACCGACTCCGCGCAGAGGGCGCCACGACACGCGATGCAGCCTTCATCGGCGCCGCGAAGAACTTCCGCTTCTACAGCTCGTTCTGGACGAACCTCAACGACGCACTCTATTGGCAGGCACTTCCAAACAGCACCGCGCCGCCGATCACCGAGTGCCTCGAAACGCTGAACGCGGAAGCGAGCGGTGGCTGGAGCGCGGCCGCCGCGTGGTACGGCGACGAGATGGGGCAGCGGAATCCGCGCACCGACCCGTTGATGCGCGAAGTGCGCAGGTACCTGGCCGCGCTATCCGAAGAGCCGCTGGGAGACGCGGCCACAGTCGTGCTCGGCCATCTTCGCGGCGCGGCGCCGGCCTACCAGCTGTGTCTGTGGCAAGCGCACGATGCCCGTAACCGCGCATGGAGCGACGACCTCCTCGACCTCGTCGACAAGCACGAAGACGAGATGATTTCGCGCCTTGAGACCGCCTACAAAGACAGCTATCCGGAGCTTATCCCGGTGGACATCATGAGCTACGCGAACTGGGCGGGTGCGAACACGATGGGCCGACCGCTCCACATGGCGCTGTCGTCGGTCGATCCGGACAATCTCGGTGCTGGCAGCTTCGAAATTCTGTACCACGAGGGTTCGCATGGTGTCTTCGGGCCGGGGTGGGGACATACCTACGAAGTCCTCGCCACGGCGTTCGAGAGTCGCGGGCTCGAAGCACGGCGCGATATCTGGCACGCAGTTTTGTTCTTCACGACCGGTCAGATCAGCATGGAAATCCTCCACGCGAACGGCTACCCGGACTATTCCGCGTACATGGTTCGTGGCGGAGTGTACGACGAGTACTACCCGCTACTTCTCGAAGCCTGGCAGCCATACCTCGACGGAGAGATCGATCTATCAGCGGCGGCGGAGGCGTTCGCAGCCTCGGTCGAAGCGGCTCGTGATGCCGGCTAGTCATGGTCGCTGAAACATCCCGGCAGAGCAGCCCCGACACCACCCCGAGGACCAGGGCGCTCCTCGATGCCGCGCTGAGCGAGATTTCAGACGCGGCCACGGTGGTCGATCTCGGAGCGGGACGCGATGCGGGCGTTGCCCGTGCGATACGAACGGCACGACCTCGCGCTCGCGTGTTTGCGGTTGAGCCCAACGTCCCAGTTGAAACCACGCCGGACGACCGCATCGAGGTGATCGCTGGCGACCTGGCCGACGTGCCCGCGGATATTCCCATCGATGCGATCCTGTTCAACTCACCGAACACAGCAGATCGCTTCGTAGATCGCAGTGATGGAAGTTGGCATCAGTTCGCCGGCGGTCCGGACGGCCATGACTGCCTTCACGGGGTTGTCGCCACGTCGCTCGCGCGGCTCGGTGACAACGGACAGGTGATCTTCATCTGCCCGACGTTCTCGCCACCGCCACCTGCAGCACGACTGCGACTCCTGGGAACGTACGCAGAGCCCCGCGCCCCGTTTCTGGCCCGCGCGCCGGTTCAGGCCGCGCTACGCGCCGAGTACGAAGATTGGATCGCAGCGCGACTCGCCAGTTTCGAGACAGCATGGCAGCGGCTCGGCGTCGAGCCGACTTCGGACTCGATCATCGCGGCCGTTCTGAGCGCGCGCGGTGCGATCTGCTAGCGAGTCAACTGCCAAAAACTCGACTCGTAGTTGAACACCGAGAACGCGATGCGATCGCCGGCAGGTGACCAGGTCGGATGCGTCTTGTCCGTGTCGTCGACGGTGAGCTGCTCGGGTTCCCCTCCGACCGCCGGCACGCGGTAGAGCTGAAACTTGCCGTGCGCGCCGGGCGCGACGTACACGAGCCACCGCCCGTCGGGGGACACGGCCAGCGCGGAGTACCACTGCTCCGACTCATAGCGATGCACGACCTGGGGTGATCCTCCAGCGATCGATACCCGCCGGAGGCTCCTCTTGCCGATGCCGTCATGTGACTCGAAGTAGATGTTCTCACCGTCTGGAGCAAACTCCGCAAAATTCACCGAGCCGTCGTAGTCGGTGAGCGGAATCGGTTCCGCCGGACGGACCACCTCGCCCGTTTCGGAGTCGATCTCGAGGCTGAGCACATGGCCTCGCACACGCCCGGAACCATCGTCCATCTCCGTCGGGTAGATGATGGTGCGACCGTCATCCGACCAACGCGGCCAGCCGGTCTCGTGCCCTCCCCTCGTGATGGGCCACGCAGGAAGCGACCCATCCGCTGGCTGCAGCCACAGATCATCCGTGGCGTTGGCGTGGCTATGCAGAACGATCCATCGACCGTCCGGCGACCAGTGCATCCCCTGATCTTCGGAGTACGAACTGCGCACGATGTGGTGCGGCTCGGATGCCGGGAGCTCGCCGCCGACTTCAACGATGCCGATGTGCTGATCGATATCCGGATAGTGCGCGTCGTCAGCCTTGCGGCGCCAGGTCCCAAAGGTGAAGGCCAGCCGGTCGCCCGTGCGGTCCCACGACGGCGTCTCGGACTGAAACGTGGTGACCGTCTGAACCTCGCCACCCGTGGCCGGAATGGTTGCGAGAGAAATCCGGTAGTCCTGCACCCGAAACACGATCTCATCGCCGGCAACGAGGTACGGGGCGTAGGCGTCTCGCGCGAATCGCGTCAAGCGGTGCGGCTCGGCCCCGTTTGCCGACTCCCACAGGTCGAGTGTCCCGGACTCATCGGTGCGCGCGAAAACAACGCGGCCGCTCGAGTCGATCACGACGCGGTCGTAGACGTTGGCCGCGACCAGGTTTCTGGAGCCGCCGCAGTCGAGCTCCAACTCGCGAGCTTCACCGCGAACACAGGCCACCGTTCCATCCGGGTGCCAGGCCGTTGCGTGGAAGCGCGACGACGACGCGATTTGCCGCGCCCTACCCGTTTCCAGATCGAATCGGAGGAGCCGCGACGCGCCGTTGGCCGTCAGCGTGGCGGCTGCGCTCGCCGGACCGAAGCTCAAGTTACGAAACTGGCCTGACGATATCCCGGCGACTCCCGCGCTCGCCTCGACTCCGCCAAACATGCGCTTGATCGCGGCGGCCTCGGCCCGGTCCCCGGTGATCGGGTCGTACTCGAACCAGCCGTGTTCGGTGCGCGGGTAGTTCGACTCGTGCGCATAGAGAGTCCGGCTATCAAGCGACCAGACGAGTTCGTTCACACGCTGCGTGCCCGGACCGAGTTCACGCACGGCCCCGCCTTGGAGCGGACGCAAGAAGAGCCTCAACCCGGAGGTCGTCGCGAGCCAGGCACCGTCGGGCGACGGTGCACCAAGCGGATCGCGATAGGCCACCGGGCCCAGCTGGCGTTCCGACGCCAGATAGGACAACTCCACTGTCTGCGGCAGCGCAGCCGCCAGGGCCGCGACTGCCAGCGCCAGATAGCGCCGGGGCATCGTGCTCATGCCCCGCAGTGTACGCGCCCGGCCCCTATCCGTCGCGGAGCACGACCGCCGGATCCACCCGAGTGGCCCGGCGCGCGGGAACCCAGAGCGCAACCAATGCCGCGGCCACAAGCACGGCAGGCACCGCGGCGAATGTTGTCAGATCGAGTGGCTCGATCTCATACAGCAACCCCTGAAGCGCGCTGCTTGCCGCAGCGGCCCCGGCCATCCCTACGATGACTCCCGCGACGACGGGCGTCGCACCGCGCACCAGCGTCTGGCGCAGAACCGATGCCTGTCCCGCGCCGACCGCCAACCTGATACCGATATCGCGTCGCTGCCTCGCCACCGCGTGCGCGGTTACACCGTAGACCCCGATCATCCCAAGCGTCAGAGCCACCAGACCGAAGCCCACCACGAACACAGCGAGGAACTTCGAGCCCGACGAAGTAGCCGCCACCACGTCGGACATCGTTCCCAGGTTGTTGATCGGCACCCGCGGATCCACAGTGCGCACCGCATCGCGAATCCTCGAGACGTGCGCCGCCGCATCGCCGTCAACACGGACGGTGAAGTACATGTTTCTCCATTGTTGCTGCGTGTACGGCACGTAGATCTCCGGAGTGGCTACGACGCCGAGTGCCTCCTGTCGCACGTCTCCGACGACTCCGACAACTTCGCGTCCGACACCTTCGCTATTCAAGAGCACCCGGCCGACAGGGTCTTCCCCGGGGAAGGCGGCTGATGCGAGCGTCTGGTTGATGAGCACGACAGGAGGGCCGTCGCGATCGGCGGACTCGAACGCGCGTCCCGCCAGCAGTGGGATACCCATGGAATCGAAGTAGTGATCGGTGACCACGCGGCCGGCTGCGCGACCTTCGCCCGTTCCGTCGGCCGCGCCTTCAACCGTGTAGCGCGTCCACCAACCGCCAGGATGCATCGGCAAGAACATGATGCCTCCCACCTCTCGAACGAAGTCCATCCCTCGCAGTGCCGCGGTCAGGGTCTCGTGATACGTGCGCACCGCAACATCATCCGGATACGCGCTGCCTGGCGGAGCGGGGCGCAGGGCCACCACGCCCTCGGGCCTGAAACCGGGTTCGACGCTCTGGAGTCGCCAGAAACTGCGTAGGAGAAGGCCGGCCGCCACGACAAGAATCACGGACAGCGCCACCTGCGCGCCAACGAATCCGCGCGCCAGCTTCGACTCCGCCGTGCTTACCGTGGTGCGGGCACCACCACGCGCGGCGCCGGCCTGCCGAGCACCGCGCAAGGCTGGCACCAACCCGAAGGCGAGTGCTGAAATACACGTGAGTACCACTGCGTACCCGAGCACCGTGCTGTCGATCGCGATGGATTCCGCCCGCGGCACGTCGTGTGGAATCGCACCTCTCGCAATGCCTACGAGCACCCACGCTCCGGCCACGCCCACCGCGGCGCCTAACGACGCCAAGACGCCCGCCTCTACCAGAAGCAGTCTCGTAACCCGACCACGGCCAGCACCGAGCGCCGCACGGAGACCAAGTTCGTCGAACCGCGCCACGGCGCGGCCGAGCATCAAGTTGCCAACATTGGCGCAGGCAGTGATGAGTACCAGGGCCACCGCACCGAGAAGCAGCAGCAGGCGGGCTCGCCAGGCGCCGAGAATCCAGCCGCGCAGCGAGGCTGCGTACATCGTTTGTCGGTCATCGGGCGTCGCTTCGTAGTCGACGGTTCGCCATCGCTCGACGAGCGTTTCGGTGTAGAACGCGGTGGCCTGCTCCATCGACACCCCTGGCGCCAGGCGGCCGACGGGCGCCAACGCCCTGCCGGAATCTCGCGACGGGTCAGCGTCGAGCGGCGTCCAGTACTGCCAATCGAACTCCAGAGGTTGATGCGTCGAGGGCATGACTCCAGCGACGAGCCACGGTTCGCCACTGACTTCAACGGTGTTGCCAACGATCCCCGCGTCTCCGCCCCAGCGACGCTGCCAGAACGCATGTCCCAGGATGAGCACACGGTCACGGCCGGGCTCGCCCTCACCATCCTCGAACCCTCGGCCAAGCAGTGGGCGCACGCCAAGGACATCAAAGTGATTGGAGGACACCATCGCGCCCCGAACCATCTCGGGCTCGGCCCCGCCGGTGAATGTCGAGAGCGTGCGTCCGTATGCCGAGATGTCCGCCGGTCTCGCTGGGGCATCTCTGAGAGCGGCAAAGTCCGCCACGCCGATCGGGAAGAGCGAGTCGGGCGAGAACCGCACCAGGCGATCTGGATCTCCATACGGGAGGTCCCGCAGCACTGTTGCGCTCACGACCGAGAAGACCGCAACGTTGACTCCGATGCCGAGTGCCAAGGTTGCAACCGCTACTGCAGTGAAGCCAGGGCGCGCCCGGAGACTCCGGATGGCGGAGCGCAGATCGAGCCACCAGCCATCGAGCATCCGCGCACCAGGTCCTTGTCGATCGTCTCCCGGCAACCCGACCCGGCCGGGCCGGCCCAGGCGCCTACCAAGTGCTGCAGGGAGCGACCCGAGGGCCTGGCGCCAGTACCAGAGGCGAGCGCGCGCAGGTCCACGACTCGGAAGCACGTGCGCCCGATACTCCTCCGCCAGGTCACCCATCCAATGAGCGCGTTGCGATGCCGGCAGAGCTGTCGCGAGCATCCAGCCCGCTAGACGAGGCACGTCACTCCGAGTGCCCATCAGTCCCCACCCGCAACGTCGGCAAGTTGTTCGCGGTCGAGATCGCGCCACGCGCTGTCGTGTCTCTCGCGTGCTTCGAGCAACGCTGTCGCACCTTCCGGCGCCAGCTCGAAACAACGCCTCGCCTGCCCCCCACGTACGGCGTCTCCCTCACGCGTGACGGAACCCAACAAGCCCTTCGTTTCGAGTCGATCAAGCGTCGAGTAGACGGCCCCGATCGTCACGTCGCGACCGCTGCGCGCCTGGACGTCGCGTCGTACCGACATGCCATACGCGTCACCATCGCCGCGCGCCACAGCCAGCAACACCAGTTCCTCGAATGCCCCGAGCAGGTTCCTCTCACCCATCGCGTTCTCCGGTTTCTACAATGTAGTAACTCTTTCTACAATGTAGAATCAGCCCAAGCAAGTCCTCGACCCGATTACCATGGGGCGATTCTGCTCCCGACCTCGCCAACGCCCGGTGCTCGGACGGAAGGTATGCCTGCATGACGACGCCTGACTACGCAACGCGACCCGCGACGCAGAACGATGTCCCTCAGCTGATCGAACTCGTGAAGTCGTCCATTCGAGGATTCGGCTCGAATTTCTACGACGACGCGCAGATGGAGAGCTCACTAGAGCATCTCTACGGGATCGATCGACAACTCATCGACGACGGCACGTACTACGTGGTGGTACACGAGGGTTCGGTGATCGCGGCCGGTGGATGGAGCTTTCGGCGCACCCGATACGGCGGCGACCAGGTTGAGGCGGCGCGAGACGCCAACCACAGGGACCCGCGACTCGAACCGGCGGCCATCCGCGCTTTCTACGTCCACCCAGAGCACAAGCGTCGAGGACTCGGAAGACGACTCCACTCCTGCTGCGAAGCTGCCGCTCGTGACGCAGGGTTCCGCAAGCTCGAACTTCTGAGCACTGAAATGGGTGCAGTGTTCTATCGCGAACTCGGCTACACCCTCGGCGAGACCGAGCACGCCGATCTCCCGGACGGCGTGAGCATCCCGATCATTCATATGGTGAAGCCCATCGAGGGCACCGGCGCGTGACCTGGCTGCGGGTACGGCGCGCCAAAAGCCCGGCTGACTTCCGCCAACGTGCTGAGCCCTGGCTGTTGCAACGCGAGGCCGAGCACAACCTCCTGCTTGGCGTCATTCCCGGTCTCGTCGACGGCTCGTATCCTCTCGAGGGGCCCGCCTACCTGGCAACCATCGAGTCCAACGACAGGGTTGTCGGCTGTGCGTTCCGCACGCCGCCGTTCCACCTCGGGGTCACGCGGCTCCCTGCCGGCGCCATCGCTCCGCTCGTTGAGGACGTAGCGCGAACCTACGACAGACTCTCCGGCGTGATCGGCCCCCCCGCTGATGCCCTTGGCGTCGCGCAGCACTGGGCCAGGCTGCACGGTGGCCAATCGCGCATCGCAATGCAGCAGGGCATCTACGAGCTACGCGATCTCGATTTGCCGGTGCGGATGCCGGCAGGCGCGATGCGATGGGCTTCGCCCGCCGATGCGCCTGGACTCTACGCTTGGGGTCAGGCATTCGTCGAAGAAACCGGAATTCCGGCCCACGACGTGAACGGACTCACCGACCGGTTTGTCGCCGAGGGGAGCGTGGTCGTGTGGGAACACGACGGAGCGCCCCGCGCGATGGCCGTCGCCACCGGGCCCACTCCGCACGGAATTCGCATCGGCTTCGTCTACACGCCGCCCGCGTGCCGCGGGCAGGGACTCGCCTCGGCCCTGGTCGCCGAGCTGAGTCGCGCTCAGTTCGAGGCCGGACGCGCGTTGTGTTTCCTCTACACGGACCTCACCAACCCGACCTCCAACCGGATCTACCAGCGCCTCGGTTACAGGCAGGTCGGACGATCCGCAGAGATTGTTGTTGGTGAGTAGCGAGAGAATGCGGATTGCGGCGCTCTTCCTGAGCGTGACGACCACGGCGTGTGGTGCAAGCAACTCCTCTCCGGGAGCCGGCAACGACACCAGCCCAACGACATCGGCCGGGGCCGCACATCGCGTGACGGGTTTCGCCACATTGCCGGCAGCGACATTCCTCGCCGGGCCGACGTCCGGTCAGTTCATCGATTCCGCCAATGGCGTCGAGGTTCCGTTCGACAGCCGCCAGCCGGTGCAGGGAATCTCATCAGCCGTGCCGTTGACGGCCGACCGATTCCTTGCCGTATCAGACAACGGCTTCGGCGCTCCGGAGAATTCGGCCGACTATGTGCTCCGGACATACGAGTTCGAAGTCGTGCTTGGTGAGGACGGCCGCGGGCAGCTCGAGATTGTCGGTGGGTTCACGCTCTCCGACCCGGACAGGATCCTGGGATTCGATCTCATCGCCGACTCGGCAACATACCCCGGCACCGACGCGCCGGTCGACGAAGCGATCCGCAACGATCGGCTGCTGACCGGGGCGGACCTGGATCTCGAGTCAATTCAGCCCGCGGTGGACGGTGGCTGGTGGTTCGGCGAGGAGTTGGGTCCGTTTCTGATCCGAGCGAACGCGACCGGCCAGATCATTGCCCCACCAGTTCAGTTGCCGTCGATCGTGTCGCCGCAACACCCCGATGTACCGGACGTCGCGCCGACGATCGGCCGCAGTGCGGGGTTCGAGCCTTTGGCCCGAGACGCTACCGGCAATCTCCTTGCCATGATCGAAAAGCCAATGCTGGAAGAGGCTCGGGGCGCAGATGCGCAGGGCGAGTTGCGCCTATTCACTATCAACGAAGACGGAACTGCGCGGCGAACCCCGATGCGTTACCGGCTCGAGTCCGGAGCGGTTGCCGCCACCGATCTTGCACACGTGGCCGGGGACGTATTCGTGACGATCGAGCGCGACGACGGCGACGGCCCTACCCCGGAGTTCAAGCGAATCTACGTCATCGACTTCGGCACGAGAGATGACGAGGGCTTCGCAACCAAGACGCTGCTCGTAGACCTTCTCGCGATCCCGGACCCTGATGGCATCGCTGGCGCAACGGGGACCTTCCGATTCCCGTTCCAAACGCCCGAAACGGTCATGGTCCTCGGCCCATCAACGCTGGCCATCGTCAGTGACAACAACTACCCGTTCGGGAACGCGCGGTCGGCGACCGAGCCTGACGGCACCGAGTGGATCCGTATCGAATTCGACGCGCCGATTGCCGACGCGATCCGTTGATGCGCGCGGTAGGCCTTCGCAACTGTGACCTGGAGACGTTTGGTGCCTATCGCGAGGCGATGGAGGCAACCAGCGGCATCCGGTTCACCGAGCTGCACCCATATCGGGGCGACCCGTTTCCCGACCCGGCCGAGATCGACGTACTGCTCGTGGGCGGAACGCCAGACGCTGCGTACGAGGCGGACCAACACCCCTACCTCAACGCCGAAATCGACTTCCTGCGCGAAGTCGTCGCGCGCCAGATTCCTACTCTCGGCATCTGTTGCGGCGCACAGCTTCTGGCGCTGGTACTCGGCGGCGAAGTGGAAAGTGCCTCTGACAGGGAGATCGGTAGCTACGATGTGCAGCTGACCGCCGCTGGCAGAGCGTCGGACATCCTCCGCGGCATGCCATCAGTGCTTCCGGTGTTCCACTGGCACGCCGACACTTTCTCGGTGCCTCCGGGAGCTGAGCTACTCATCACGGGGTCGCCATGCCGCAACCAGATGTACCAGTCGGGTGTGAATTTCGGTGTGCAGTTCCATCTCGAAACATCGGCGGCTGAGGCACAGGCGTGGGCCACCGCGTACGAGGAGGAGTTGACCGCCGCCCGCGGACCTGGAATCGACATCGGCGCCGAGGCGAGTCTCTACGAAATCGACCGGCTGCGCTTCGCGGCCGTGCTCGTGGCGAACCTGCTCAGGCTCGCGGCCAGTCCCAACTAGCGGCCGAACGTGTCGCAGCGCGCCACGCTGGCATCGCGGAGCCCTCGCGTGAACCACTCCATCCGTTGCGCCGATGTGCCGTGCGTGAACGACTCCGGCTGCACGGCGCGCCCAGCCTGACGCTGGAGGCGGTCGTCGCCCACCGCTGCAGCGGCGGCGAGCCCCTCGTCGATGTCTCCGGTTTCGAGCAGACCCGCCCGCTCGGCATGGTTCGCCCACAATCCGGCGTAGCAGTCGGCCTGGAGTTCCATGAGCACCGACAGACGATTGGACTCGAGTTCGCCGACGCTGCGCTGAGCATCTCGCACCTGCGGCTCGATGCCGGTGATTCGCTGGATGTGATGCCCAACCTCATGAGCGATGACATATGCGAAGGCGAAGTCACCAGGGGCGCCCAGCCGTCGGAGCTCATCAATGAAGCCGAGGTCGATGTAGATCTGCTGATCCCCCGGGCAATAGAACGGTCCGGTGGCGGCCGAGTTGAACCCACATGCCGACTGCACGGCATCGCGATACAACACCAGCGTCGGCGGCGGATACGTTTGCCCGGCCGAGGAGAAGACCTGCCCCCATGCATCCTCGGTCGTCCCCAGGACAACGCTCACGAAGTCGGCCGCCTCGTTGTCCGCCGCGGTGGGCGGTGCCGCGGCTCGTCCAGCGTCGGCCGGCTGGGCGCCACCATCGGCTAGCAACATCAGAATCTGAGTGGGGTCGCCGCCCATCAGCAAGACCACCACGATCAACAACAATCCCATTCCGCCGCCGAGCACGGGCCCACGTCGTACTCGAGCCGCGCCCCGGCGGTCGTCGATGTTCCGGCTTCGCCTTCCCTGTTTCCAGCGCACTCGTTCGCCTCCGGATCGGGCCGTAGCTGCCAACGTGTCAGCTGGAAGCCTATCCGCGGACGTCACCGGTCGCCACCGGCTGCTAGGCTGACGAACATGGACGAATCGACCGAGAAAGCGACACTTGGCGGCGGCTGCTTCTGGTGCCTGGAAGCCGTGTTCCAGGAGCTTGAGGGAGTGCTCCACGTGGAGTCGGGATACACCGGCGGACACGTGGACAATCCGACGTACCGACAGATCTGCACCGGAACGACCGGGCACGCTGAGGTCGTCCGACTCGAGTACGACCCCTCGGTTGTAGATTTCCGCACGATCCTCGAGGTGTTCTTCGCGACTCACGACCCCACGACGCTCAATCGACAAGGCGCTGACACGGGCACCCAGTACCGGTCGGCGATCTTCGCGCACGATCCGACGCAGCGCTCGATCGCGGAACAGCTGATCGCCGAACTCACGGCAGATCAGCTATTCGACGCGCCGATCGTGACCGAAGTGTCCGATCTACCGGAGTATTACGGAGCCGAGGGCTACCACCAGAACTACTACCGGGACAACACCCAGCAAGGCTACTGCCAGGCTGTGATTTCTCCGAAGTTGGCCAAGTTCAGGCAGCGCTTCGCGAGCCGGCTGCGCCACGGCTAGGCACGTTCGCTCTACGAGAACTGGTCGATCAGAATCGGGTTCCCGTCCGGATCCATGAAGCTGATGTTTCCGGCCCCTGAACCGTCGGCATCGGTCTCGATCGCAAGCTCAACGCCGAGTTCGCGCAGACGCGCCTGGATGTCTCGCACGTCAGTGTAGTCGTCGGTCTCTCCGCACTGCTGCGTGAGGCCTGGATTGAACGTCAGGATGTTCTTGTCGAACATGCCGTGGAATAGCCCGATCAGCGTTTCGCCGCTCTTCATGATCAGGTAGCTGTGCTCCAGCGAACCGCCGGTGGCCTCGAATCCGAGCTTCTCGTAGAACGCCTTCGAGACTTCGAGATCTTTGACGGTCAGACTGACGGAGAACGCACCGAGCTTCATTCTTCTGCTCCGGAAGTACTGGCGGGACGGATCGAGCAGCATGCTACAGGCTCGGCGCCGCGACCACGGCCTCGATGTGGCGACGAAACAAGCCGTCCTGAGCGGCGTCACGCGACGCCGGCTAGCGGCAACACCGGCCGAGCGGCAAGATTAGCGCCAACATCTACAGGGAGGTTCGCGTGAGCAACACGTACGACATTGCGGTGATCGGCGGCGACGGCGTCGGGCCAGAGGTGGTGCGTGAAGGACTGCGCGTACTGAATGCAGCGGCCGAGCGCTTCGGATTTTCGATTCGGCTGACCGACTATCCGTACGGCACCGAGCATTGGCTTGCCACGGAAGAGATCTTCCCCGAGGCGGCGACCCGGGAAATCGTCGACCAGGACGCCATCCTGTTGGGAGCCATCGGCGACCCGCGCGCGCCTGTGGGACTGATCGAGCGTGGTGTGATCGGCCACCTCCGCTGGGACCTCGACCTGTACGTGAACCTGCGACCGATCAAGCTCTATCACGAACGCTTCTGCCCGCTGAAGGACAAGACGCCCGCCGACATCGACATGGTGATCGTTCGCGAGAACACTGAAGATGCGTACGTGCAAAAGCCCGTCTTCGAGGACCAGGGCGGCGCCGACGAAGTCGCTTCGCAGCAGATGCGCTACACGCGAGCCGGGACGGAGCGCATCATCCGCTACGCGTTCGAAGTGGCCATGACGCGTGAGCGCAAAGAGCTACTTCTGATCGACAAAGCGAACGCCGTGAGAGCTCAGGATCTCTACACGCGAGTGTTCGCCGAGGTGGCCGAGGAGTACCCGGAGATCAAGACCGACCACGCCTACATCGACGCGGCGTGCATGTGGATGATCAAGAATCCCGAGTGGTTCGATGTTGCGGTTACCACCAACCTGTTCGGCGACATCATCACCGATGTTGGAGCGATGATTCAGGGCGGCATGGGTCTGGCGGCCTCCGCCAACGTGCACCCGGGCAAGCTGGGTCTGTTCGAGCCGATTCATGGCTCGTTCCCCAAGGCTGCCGGCAAGAGCACGGCGAATCCGCTCGCCACGATCTCGGCCGTAGCGATGATGCTCGAGTACCTGGGCGAGCGTGAAGCGGCTCAGGCCGTGGACGGAGCGATCGCGGGCTTGCTCGAGTCGGGAGCCGTTACCTCGCTGAAGGCCGGAGCAAACAGCACCGACGCCCTCGGCGACATGGTACTCGCGCAGCTCGGGAACTAGACGTCGTGGCGCCAGCGCCACCGTCCGGCCTCCCGTCGTTCGGCGACTGGGACTCATCGGCCTACGCGCGCTACCGCCCGACCTATCCCAACTCGCTCTTCGACATGCTGGCCGAGGAATGCCCACGCCGAAGAGTCGCCTGGGACTGCGCGGCCGGAAGCGGGCAGGCCACACAGGCCCTCGTGCAGCGTTTCGAACGCGTCGTCGCCACCGACGTCAACGCCGCGCAACTGGGAGCCGGTAGCTTCGGGGGTGGTATACCGATTACCTCCGACGCAGTCGCTGCGCCGCTGCGCTCGCACTCTGTGGACCTTGTGATCGTTGCCCAGGCGCTCCATTGGTTCGCCGGGCCGGCCTTCTTCGCCGAGGTCGAACGGGTGGCCACCGGCGGCAAGTTCGCCGCTTGGACCTACGGACTCTTCAGCGTGCACGAATCGGTTGATCCGATCATCGAGAACCTCTACGCGAACATCGTCGGGCCGTATTGGCCTGCGGAGCGCCGGCACATCGAAGCCAACTACTCAACGATCCAATTCCTGCTGCCGAAGCATCGTCAGGAACAGCTTTCGATGTCGGTTGAATGGACGGCATCCGACGCAGTCGCTTACCTGACCACATGGTCAGCGGTTCGCCGTTATCGCGATGCAACGAAGCAGGATCCGGTGGCACAGATCGAAGCGACTCTCCGAGACGCCTGGGGCACTGGCTCGCGCACCGTCGCCTGGCCATTGTCGGTGCACCTGTGCGACGTGCCGTGAGAATCGACACCACACGCCGCGAGCGGTTCCTGGGCGCACGCCGCGATCGAAACCTCTGCGTACTGGAAGGGCTGCATGCAGTGAAGCATGCGCACCGGTTCGGAGCCGTGTTCGGCGAGGTCGTGACGCGCGATCCTGAGGCGCAGATCGAATTGGCTCACAACCTGGCGCCCGACATCGCCGACTGGCTGGCTGCGGCGGCCGTCTGCGTCGGGCCCGACGGATTCGATCAACTCGCCCCGCTGGCCCACCCCACCGGCGTGATGGCCGTCGCCGAACGACGCGCGCACGAAGCGGAACAGATTCTTCGAGCCACCGGCGGCCCGGTGGTGTTTCTGGAGGAACCCGTGCATCTCGGCAACGTGGGCGCTGCGATTCGGGTGGTAGCCGCGGCCGGCGGGGGTGCGTTGCTCACGTCGGGACGCCACGACCCGTGGAGCCCGGAGTCGCTGCGAGCGGCCGCCGGACTTCACTTCGCAGTTCCAGTGGCCCGAGTGGAGGCCCTTGGTGCGTACGGCGATCGTTTCGTCGCGCTCGATGCCGACGCCCCCGACCTGCGCGAGGTCGCCCTACCTGAACGGCCTATTCTCGCTTTCGGCTCCGAACGACAAGGCCTCAGCAGCGAGATCATGGATCGCGCGGCGGTCCGCGCATCTCTGCCGATGCGCGAGGGCGTCTCGAGTCTGAATCTCGCGACAGCCGTGGCAGCCGTGCTCTACACGCTGCGGGCCACTTCGGAACGCTGAGCTCGCCAGCGCGCTCCGGAGAGAACCCCCGCTACGGCAATCAGCGTGATCACGTGCGGATACCAGTCGGGCTGTCCGGGTTGCGGCTGCATGTTGCTGAACAGATACGACACCACCACGAAGCCCGCTATCGCGGCACCGTGGCCGAAGCGGGCGCGTGGCGCCAGATGAGCAGCAACCCACCCGCCGAGGCCGGCAGCCGCGAGGCTGTAGCTCAGATTGACCACCAGCCACAACGGCGTGGCCTGGTTGTTGGGCGCGAAGATCGGTGCGAGCAGCGCCGTCAGAACACCCACGACGACCCCCATCGCGACGAACCCCGCCACGAATGCCAGCACGCTACGCAGCCAGATCATGCGACCACCTCGCCGAACAGAGCGTCGAGCGTCTCGCCCAGCTGGGCTCCGATCGCGTCGCCGCGCTCGGCGTCCACGCCATAGAGTGACAGCCACACGCCCATGCTGTATTCGTCGCCACCCGGCTCGAGCTCAATGAACAACACGGCGTCGTTCAGGTCCGGGACTCTTGCGGCCACGTGGATCGGCTCGCTGAGTATCGTCGTCTCGGCGGCGTCGCCAGACCACAGGTTCACCGCGACGCCTTCGCCCGGCCCGGACTCGCTCGCGACCAGTCCGCCAGGGCCGAACAGACGCGTCCAGGCCTCCGCCTTCGGAACAGCGATCTTGCGGCGGTCCCAGATCATCCGCCGCGGTGTTCCATCGTGGCGCTCCAGATAGACCTTCAGGTTCCACATGAAGTAGCGCCAGCCCGAATCGAGGGTGTCCACGTAGTCCGCCCAGTCGTCATCCGCGCTGAATCCGGAATTGACCATACGCACAACGGTGCGTCCTTCGCGCACCTCGACGGTCCATTCGACCAGCACCGGGATCTCGACTTCGGTACCCGGATACTCCTCCTTGTACGTGAGCCGCCTCCCCTCTTCCCAGACGGTGATCGTCCCCTGCCCGGCAACACCGGGACCCCAGTCGATGTAGTACTTGCCACCCTCACCGGGTTCGATCTCCGCGTTGAGCGGGAACCAGCGGGCCACCTCTTCGCCCTGGCTGATCGCGCGCCAAGCCGCTTCCGGCGTCGCGTCGATCTCGATCTCAACTTCGATGTTCTTGGTCGTTGATTCGTCAGACATGGTCACCTAGCGGGCGTCGCGAGACGATGTTAAGCAGGCGATGGGGCTCGGGACCACCAGCGTGCATCTCGTCCTTGAAGATGAGATCCGTGACCATCGTGTCGGCGTCCGGCCAGCTCAACACGAAGTCGTAGAGTTGCATTCCGTTGAAGACAGGGTCGAAGTCCTCGCCGGACAGCACGGCCTTGCCATCCGAGCCCATGGGCCCTTGCGCCGTAACCCAGTAGGTTCCGATCGTGTCGAGGCCAATCAGCGTGTACTCCTCGCTCCGGCGATCGAACCCGAAGATCGATACAGACTCACCGGCGAACATTCCCTCGGTGATGACCGTGGTCGATACCAGAAACCGGCCTCCAAGGATCGTCTCGGATTCGACCGTGCCTGTGACCACTAGGGGTCGGCCCCGGGCTGGGCCCACATCGTCATCGTCATGTCCCACGGCCCGGCGAGCGCCGCGAGACGCTCATGTTCGGGTCCGGGCTGCGCCAATTCGAGCGACCGCGCCATGAGTTCGCTGATCTGCTCGGGATCGAGGTCTTGCTGGGCAAGCGCCACGGCGGGAACGAAAGCGGCAAAACCAACGGTCAAAGCGACACGCCGCGAGACCGGGTCAGTGCGCAGTCTTCGAATCATCAGGACCATCTCCATCGCCTTCTAGAGGGTCGGGTTCGGGTGGCAGGGCGGGATGGCCGCCGAGCGTGAATCGGAAGCGCCGACCGTCCGGCGCGATCTCGTCGTGATACTTGCCAACCAGTTCCGTGAGCACGGCGGTCGCCTCGTCGGCGAACGCTGCCTGCGCCGCGGCGGTCGCGAACCGCACCTCGGTTTCAACGGTCAGGGTCGCCACCCGCTTGCCCTGCTCTTCCGCCATCTCGCGCAGGCGCGCGACATCGCGGAGCGTGCGGGCGGCGGTGGCCGCCAGGTACTCACTCGAGAATTCGTCGCGGATGTCTTCAGGCGACATGCCCATGACGCCAAGGGCTGCAGGAGAGATCGCCCAGGCTCGAGCAGTCGTCTGCAACAGCCGCTCGGTGAATGCACCTCGTCGCCGTTGACCTACCTCGCGCAGCAGGCCCACCCGTTGCAGCAAGCGCACGTGGTGCCCGATGCGCTGTCGGGGCATGTCGACCTCACGTGCAGCTTCCGCTGCAGAGTGGGGATCGCGGAAACACTCGAGGAGCCGACTCCGTATCGGGTGGAGTGCGGCAGAGGCCTGATCGGCGGCGCTGAGGAGTTCGAACTGGGTTTGCATAGGGTCGGATCGTAATAAAGACAATATTTTCTGTCAAGACAGTTGAATATGTCTTTATCATCGACCGGCTGACATCACTGGCTCTGCCTGCTAGCGTGCGGCACACCATCACTTCGCGAGGAACCCCGAGCATGTCCAGACTCGCCGCCCTATCCGCAGTAGCTCTGACCATCTTCGCGGCGACCGCCGGCGCCGCGCCGCAGGTCCAGACCCACGAGCAGCTCGACGCTGCGATCGACTCCGTCGTGCCGAAAGTGATCGAGTGGCGCCACGATATTCACGAGCATCCCGAGCTCGGCAACCGTGAGTTCAGAACCGCCGCGAAGGTGGCCGACCACCTGCGCGCTCTTGGCTTCGACGAAGTGCAGACCGAGGTAGCCCACACGGGCGTGGTGGGAATTCTCCGCGGCGGCCATCCGGGTGGCGTCGTTGCGCTCCGTGCCGACATGGACGCACTGCCGGTGCTCGAACAGACGGGACTTCCCTTCGCTTCAGAAGCAATCGGCGAGTACAACGGTGAGGAAGTCCCCGTCATGCACGCCTGCGGCCATGATGCCCATGTGGCCATCTTGATGGGGGCGGCGGAGGTACTGGCCGGGATGCGCGCAGAAATCCCCGGCACGATCAAGTTCATCTTCCAGCCTGCAGAGGAGGGCCCGCCCGAGGGAGAAGAAGGCGGTGCCGCGCTGATGATCAAGGAAGGCGTTCTCGAGAGCCCGGCACCCGAAGCGATCTTCGGGCTACACGTGTTTCCCGGACCGCCGGGCCTGGTCGGCTATCGGCCCGAGGGCGCTCTAGCCGCGGCGGACGAGTTGCGTATCACGGTGCGAGGCACTCAGACGCACGGCTCGATGCCCTGGGGCGGAGTCGACCCGGTCATCGTGTCGGCGCAAATCATGACAGCGCTGCAGCTCATCCCGAGCCGGCAACTCAACGTAACCCAGGCGCCCGCAGTGATCTCCATCGGCTCAATTCACGGAGGCATTCGCGGCAACATCATCCCCGACGAGGTGGAGATGACGGGTACCATCCGCACGTTCGACGAGAACATGCGCGAAGACATTCTGGATCGGATTCGCAACACCGCGACGCAAATCGCGACCAGCTCCGGCGCCACCGCGGATGTCAGTTTCCGTCCGTATGCACCGGTTACGTACAACGACCCGGAACTCACGGCGCGCATGGTGCCCACGCTAGAGTGGGCCGCGGGCGCCGACCGGACCTATCTCATGGGCCGGGTCATGGGCGCCGAGGATTTCGCCCACTACGTGCGCCACGTTCCCGGACTCTACGTAGCTCTCAGCGTGTCGGAGGCCGACGCTTCGCCGCAGGAGATGGCATCGAATCACTCGCCGTTCTTCTACGTCAACGACGACGCGATGCGGCCTGGCGTACGAACGATGGTCGGCCTGGCCCTCGACTACCTCGGCGGCCGCTGACTCACGCCGTGGCTGACGCGTCCGACGCGCGATGAACCAACGAACAGCCGAGCCAGGTCAGGAACCCGATCGGAGCGCCAAGTAGCACCCAAGAGAAAGTCACCGGGTACTGGTCCTGGGTGAAGAGAATGTAGGGCGCGAAGGCCAGCACGCCGCCGGTGACGACACCGCCCACGATCAGTGCGGCCAGACCGAGATGCCAGGCGCGAAGCGCCACTCCCGCCCACGCGGCCAGGGTCCCGAGTCCGATCGCAAACGCGACGACGACCGCAACCATGGCAAGACGATAAGGATGCCCGAACAGCCCCGCGGCGTCGTTGGCGGGGCGGTCATGGCTTCCCGGCACGACACCGAGTTGCGCCGCGAGTACGACAGCAGCCAAGAGACCGAGATAGATGGCGAGGCTGCGAGTGAGACGAGGATCGAGGTTGCCCATGATCAGGCTCCGTGGGACGGTCCTGCTGACCGGCTGAACCGCCCGTGTTCACAATGGAATGAGTACTTTGCAATTCAAAGTACTCATTCCGAAGCCATGCGTCAACCCCTGGGTCCCGCACATGAATCTGAGTCGCTCACGCTCCAAGCTGATTCACCGTCTGCATCGCCGATGCTCGCGCGTGCGTGAGGGCGCCTACCTGGCAGAGGGTGTGCGCGGTGTCGCGGAAATCGTCGACGCAGGCGCCGAGGTTCGGTTTGCCGTGAAAGCACCGCGACTGAACGACGTGCCCGGCGGTCCGGAACTGGCGCAGTCGCTTGACGCCCGCGGCATCGAAGTGGTGCCGGCTGACGACTCCACCCTCGCCGGGCTGGCCGCCACCGAGACGCCTCAGGGGATCCTCGCGGTGTGCAACGAGCCCCGGATGGAAGTGGCGGCTCCTGCGCGCGTTCTTCTGGCTGACGCCATCCAGGATCCCGGCAACATGGGCACGTTGATTCGCTCCGCAGCCGCCTTCGGCGTCGACCTCGTCGTTGCCCTCGACGGGTGCGTGGATCCGTTCAACGCAAAGACCGTTCGTGCCTCGGCAGGCACAATCGCCAGGGTCCCGGTGAAGATCGCGACGTGGGACGAGGTCGCGGCGCGTCTCGACGGCTGGAACCTGCCACTGTGCTACGCAGCAGCGACCGCGGACAGCGAGCCGATCTCCTCGACAAGGTGGGTTCTCGCCGTGGGCAACGAAGGGCGCGGCGTGAGACCGGCGATCCGCGACACCGCGAGCACCGGCATCGCGATTCCGATGGCTTCCCGCATAGACTCACTCAATGCTGGCGTCGCCGGCTCGATACTCATGTACTTGCTCACGACCGGGGAGGCAACGCAATGAAAAACAACGATGTGGCCAAGCACGGCATCACGTTTGGCAGCGCATTGGCGATCGCAATCTCGTGGTCACAGCATCACTCGATCATCTGGGCGATCATCCACGGCTTCTTCAGCTGGCTCTACGTCATCTATTACGCGCTCATGCGCGCGGCGTGAGGCAAAGCCCCGCATGCCTGATCGTGTGCCTGCTCACGGCTTCGTCAGCTAACGCGATGGCGTCAGACGAACCTCTGGTAGTTGCTCACCGAGGCGCATCGGCCTACGCTCCGGAACACACGTTCGCTGCTTGGGACCTCGCGCTCGAGATGGGCGCCGACTACCTTGAGCAGGATCTGCAGATGACGGCAGACGGCGAACTTGTCGTGCTGCATGACTCCACCCTCGATCGCACAGCCCGCGGCCCCGCAGAAGCTTGCCGCGGGCCCGTGGCTGATCAATCGCTCGATGCGCTGCGTCGCTGCGAATTCGGTTCCTGGTTCAACGTCGCGCACCCGGAGCACGCCAATCCGAACTACGACGGACAACCGCTCCCCCGCCTCCGCGATGTCCTGGAGCGGTACGCCGGCCGCGCACGCTTCTACATCGAAACGAAGCGTCCCGACGAAGCTCCCGGAATGGAGGACGCCCTCGTCGGCCTCCTGACCGAGTTCAATCTCACCGCCGACAGCGCCGCCCCGCCCACCGTGATCCTGCAGTCGTTCAGTGCCGCCAGTCTTCTGAAGCTGCGCGAGCTCGCCCCGGACGCCACGCTCGTCCAACTGCTACCCGGGAACCTGGCCGCCTGGGCTGCGCGCAACCGACTTGATGAAATCGCCGAGTACGCGGACGGCATCGGCCCACAGAAAGATCGCGTCGACCGCGCCCTGGTAGACGCCGCCCACGAACGCGGCCTTGTGGTCCACCCGTACACGGTCAATCAGACTCCCGATCTGACTCGGCTCATCGGGCTCGGAGTGAACGGAATCTTCACCGACCACCCCGACGTCGCGCGGAAGTTCGTGAGTTCACGCTGATCCAGCAGAAGGGCCGCTCGCTATCGCGCGACCCGGAATTCGCGGAGTATAGGTTGCGGTCCTGAATCATCTTTCCGGGGATCTGGTAGCCGATGGACATCCTGGTACGCGCGTTGATCGTCGGAGCCGGTGGCTTTGTCGGATCAGCAGCCCGCTTTATGGCATCGACCTGGGTTCAGAGAGTCGCGCCGACGACGACCCTCCCGTTAGGAACGCTGGCCGTCAACGTCCTGGGCTGCCTCGCGATTGGCGCTATCGCGGGACTGGCCGATCACCGCTGGGAACTCTCCTCGTCCGTCTGGCTGTTCCTGGTGGTCGGCGTGCTCGGCGGCTTCACGACGTTCTCGGCGTTTGGCCACGAGGTCTTCGTTCTGGGTAGCGCCGGTGCACGTCTCCATGCGCTGCTTCACGTTGCGATGCACCTCACGCTCGGACTCGGCGCCGCCTGGCTCGGGTACGAAGCCGCGACGAAGCTGTCATGAGCCAGCCGTTCACCGTCAGTGCCTGGACAGACGCGATTCGCAACGGCTGGCGCCGCCGGTGTCCGCGCTGCGGCAAGGCCCCCCTGTTCAAGCGTTGGAATCAGGTGCGGGACAACTGTTCGGAGTGCCGACTCACGTACTTACTCAACCAGGGCGATCCGTGGGTGTTCCTTCTCTTTCTGGATCGCGGCGTGTTCATTTTCCCACCCATAATCGTCGTCTACTTCGGCCTGCTCCCGGAATCGGTGGCGGGCATCGTGATGGTCTTCGGAGCCCTGGGCGCGCTCCTCATCTACACGACACCGCATCGCTACGGCGTCTGCGTCGCCCTGGACTGGCTCACTCGGGCCGACGATCCCGATCAGACCAGCTATCCTTCCGAGGCTGCGGCGGGCTCACCGCCCGCTTCTGATTCGTCGGCGCCCGAACCTGCGCAGACGCCCTCCGCACACGACCCAGACATGGAGCACGACCGTGGATAACGACGCCACACCACAACTGCTCGCCGGCAAGAAAGGCCTCGTCGTCGGCGTGGCCAACGAGCGATCCATCGCCTGGGGCATTGCCCGTCGCGCCGCTGCTGCCGGCGCGGAACTCGCCTACACGTACCAGGGCGAGGCACTCCTGAAGCGAGTCCAGCCGCTGGCGGAATCTACGGGTGCCAACGTCGTTGTCCCGATGGACGTTACCGACGAGGCCACGGTGGACGCGGCCTTCGCAGAGGTCGCCGACAAGATGGGGTCGCTCGATTTCCTCGTCCATTCCGTTGCCTTCGCGGATCGCAATGACCTCAAGGGCCGGACTGTCGACACATCCCGCGACGGCTTTCTCATGGCGATGGAAATCAGCGTTTACTCGCTGATCCTCCTCGCGCGAAAGGCAGAGCCACTCATGAACACGGGCGGCAGCATCGTCGCCATGACCTACCTCGGGGCCGTAAAGAGCATGCCGAGCTACAACGTGATGGGCGTGGCAAAGGCTGGCCTCGAGGCCTCCGTCCGCTACCTCGCCCGCGACCTCGGCGAAAGCAACATCCGGGTCAACGCGATCTCGGCCGGGCCCATCAAGACTCTGGCCGCCTCGGGCGTGTCCGGGCTCCGCACGATGCTCGCCGACAACGCCGAACGTGCCCCATTGAAGCGCAACGTCGATATCGATGACGTCGGGGCCGCCGGCCTCTACCTCGTGTCGGAGATGTCGAAGGGTGTGACGGGCGAAGTGCACTACGTCGACGCAGGATTCAGCACGACGGCGTTTTAGTCACCGCGCGACGACGCCACCGAGGCACCCATGTTCGAGCTCCTGGCGATTCTGACGCCAATCGCGTTACTCGACGCGGGGTCCATCGTGCCGGTTGCCGTGGTTCCCATGGCGATCTTCCTCGCTTCGCGTGCGCCCTACCGCACCAGCCTCGGGTACGCCGCCGGCGTCTTCCTGCCCTACGTAGGATTCGGGGTCGTGATCGCGTTCGGCCTCGATTGGCTCCTAGACGCAGCCGGGGTCTGGTTCTCCGGTTTCTACTCGGACCCGAGAACCGAAGAGCTCGTGCTTCAGGTCGCGATCGGGCTGGCGGCGCTCTGGTTCGGGGCTCGGATGGTACGCGAGCCTGGTCAGAGCGAATCGGCGGAGCCAAGCACAGAAGTAAGCCCGAGCGATGCGTTCGGACTTGGAGCGGTAACCGTCCTCGTCGGTCTTCCGGGCGCCGTTCCGTATTTCGCCGCTATCGACCAGGTGTTGCGCGCCGGACTACCGGCCGGCGAGAACGTGGTCGCGATTGTCTACTACAACGCGATCATCGTGGCACCGCTCGGTTTGATGGTGATTCTGTTTGCCCTGCTCGGCGAGCGCAGTCGCCCCGTGTTCGAGAGGGTCGCGGCGTTCCTGATGCGCTGGAGCCCCCGGGGTTTTGCGGTCCTGCTCCTACTGCTTGGCATAGTCCTGGTGGTCGACGGCATTGGCTTCCTCGTCTTCGACGCCCCGCTTCTCCCCGTAGGGACGGAAACGGACGGCTCGTCCCGCTGAGGTTTTGGATACGTTTTCTGCTATTGAGACCGAGTCTCAACTGGCATAATGCGGACGTATTCCGCTACTTCCCTCGTCGGAGCCTGCTCATGCGCCGTCAACGAATCCTTCTAGTCGCCCTGACCCTATCGGTCACGGTCATCGCGTCGGCCGGAGCTCAGGTCGGCACCAACGCCAACCTGCTGAACCCCAACCTCGCGTCTGAAGCGGAGCTTGCGGCCGTCACCGAACTCGGCGCCAGCGGCGCACAGGTGATCGTTGCCGGACGGCCGTGGCTGAGCATGGCGGCGGTGCATGCCGCCGTCGGATCCGACCTGTCGGAAGATCAGCAGGCTGCGCTGTACGCGCGGGTGTGGCTGCCGATCAATCTGAACGATGTGACCGACGCAGAGGTTCTGCTGATACCCGGTGTCGGCAACCGGATGGCGCACGAATTCGAGGAGTACAAGCCCTACGCAGGGCTTGCCGAATTCCGACGTGAAATGGGCAAGTACGTGGATGACGACGAGGTCGCGCGACTCGAGCAGTACGTCTTCGTGCCGCTCGATCTGAACAGTGCGTCGTCCGAGGCCTTCGGGACCATCCCGGGGATGGGCGCACGGATGGTGCACGAGTTCGAGGAGTACCGCCCCTACGTGGGTATCGAGCAGTTCCGACGTGAGATCGGCAAGTACGTGGACGAGGACGAAGTCGCGCGGCTCGAGCGCTACGTGGTAATCGGCGAATAGCGCCGGCAACCATGTCCGACCCTATGCCTGCAGGCCGCGGCACCCGACTTGTTCAGCGCGGCATTCTCGCCGTGCTGCTGTTCGGCGCCGTCGGCACCCTGGCTGAACTCGCGTTGATCGGCCACAACGAAGACTGGTGGCAGATCGCGCCGCTTGCATTGCTGGGCGCAGTGATCGCGGTGAGCGCCGCGCAGCTGGCGCGGCCGAGCGACAGGACGCGCGCTGCCCTGCTCGTGGTGATGTGGCTATCGATCGGATCCGGGGCGCTCGGAAACTGGTTGCACTACAAGGGCAACGCCGAGTTCGAGCGCGAGATGTATCCCGACCGTGCGGGGGTTGAGTTGTTCACCGAGTCGATGACCGGAGCAACGCCAGTTCTCGCCCCCGGCACCATGTCGGTCATCGGTCTACTCGAAGTTGTGGCGGTGTGGCGACCGCGAGGGATGCGCTAACGGCTAGAATCGTGCCGTTCGCCAATTCGCCCTGACTCCGGAGTCTCTTGATGCGTAACCGTATCCATGCGCTCGTCCTGACCCTCGTCGTTCTGACGACTCTCGCCGTTGTGCCCAGCCTTGCGGCGCAAGAGGTACGTCCGCTCGAGATGATGGACGTGTTCGACATCGAGTGGGCGAACTCACCGGCCATCTCGCCCGACGGCTCGAAGATCGTCTACGTCCGCAGCTTCTACGACGTAATGACCGATCGCGGTCGGTCCAATCTCTGGATGATCGACGTCGCAACCGGCGAACAGCGACCGATCACGAGTGGCACGGACAACCACGGGTCACCGGCTTGGAGTCCTTCCGGTGACCGGCTGCTCTGGGTGTCGAGCGCCGACGGCGGGGCACAGATCTGGATGCGCTGGATGGACACAGGCCAGACGGCCCGCGTGACCAACCTGGTGCGAGGCCCCGGCGCGGTGAACTGGTCGCCGGATGGGCGTTGGATCTCTTTCTCGATGTTCGTGCCCGGATCGCCGCAGAGCATCGGCACACAGCTCCCGTCGCCTCCGGCGGGCGCTGAATGGGCCCCCGCTCCGCGAACCGTCACGCGCCTCCAGTTCCGCGCCGACGGCGCTGGATTCCTCCCCGACGGTTTCAGTCATCTGTTTGTGGTTCCGGCGGAGGGCGGTGCGCCGCGCCAACTCACCACCGGCGACTTCAACCACGGCGGACATTCATGGGCCCCCGACGCAGAGTCGATCGTCTTTTCAGCAAACCGGCACGATGACTGGCAGTACGACCCGGCGAACTCCGAGGTCTTTGAACTCGACCTCGCCAGTGGCGATCTGGCCCAGCTCACCGATCGTCACGGCTCCGACGGCGCCCCACAGGTTTCGCCGGACGGCACCCGGATTCTCTACGCCGGAAACGACGAGGAATATCTGGGCTACCAGCAGAGTCGGCTCTACATCATGAACCGCGACGGCAGCGCCTCCGAAGAGGTGATGCCAGGTTTCGACCGCAGCGTGGGCGGTGCGCGGTGGAGCGACGACGGCGAGGGCGTCTGGTTCCAGTACACCGACAACGGCGTCACGAAAGTTGCGTATGTACCGGCGCGGGGTGGAGCCGAACCGGAGCTGAAGGCCGACAATCTCGGCGGGCAATCTCTTGGACGTCCGTACGCGAGCGGGCAGTTCACGGTAGCGAACAACGGCGACATTGCCTTCACGCGTTCCCACCCGAACCGTCCGTCGGACGTGGCGGTGATGCGCGGCGACGAAGAGCACCAGCTCACCTGGCTCAACGAAGATCTGCTCGGCCATCGCGATCTCGGCGAAGTCGAGGAGATCTGGTGGGAATCAAGCGCCGACGGCCGGCGGGTGCAGGGCTGGCTGGTCACACCGCCGGGTTTCGACCCGACTGAGCAGTACCCACTCGTCCTGGAAATCCACGGCGGTCCCTTCGCGGCGTACGGCCCGCACTTCGCCGCCGAGATTCAGCTCTATGCGGCCGCCGGCAATGTGGTGCTGTACACGAACCCGCGCGGTTCCACCTCGTACGGCGCCGAGTTCGGCAACCTGATTCACCACAACTATCCGGGCGAAGACTTCGACGATCTGATGTCGGGCGTCGATGCGGTGATCGATCGCGGCTACATCGACGAGGACCGGCTCTACGTCACCGGAGGCTCTGGTGGCGGTGTTCTCACTGCCTGGATCGTGGGCCACACCGATCGCTTCGCCGCCGCCGTTTCGCAGAAGCCCGTAATCAACTGGTACAGCTTCGTGCTCGCGGCAGACTCGACCGGGTTCTTCTACAAGTACTGGTTCCCTGGGTTCCCGTGGGATCACCTCGAGCACTACATGCAGCGCTCGCCACTGCATCACGTGGGTAACGTCACCACGCCAACGATGTTGCTCACCGGCGAGGCCGACTGGCGTACACCGATGTGGGAAACAGAGCAGTTCTACACGGCACTCAAACTGCAGAAGGTCGACACAGCGATCGTCCGGATTCCCGAAGCGTCACACTCGATCACTGCGCGCCCAAGCAACCTGATCCGCAAGGTTGCGAACGTCCTGCAGTGGTTCAGCAAGTATCCGGGCGGCGAGTAGCGCGGTGCTTAAGGTCCGACTTCGCGTGGTTTCCGCATGGGCGCTTGCCCTGCTGTTGTTCTTCGTCCACCTGACCATCTCGCCGCCGAAGCTGATGGGCGATCCCGGGTGGGCACAGCGCTTCACCGAGTGGGGCTACTCAGCCCGCGTGATGAGCGGGGTGGGCATGACCGAGCTACTGGCCTCTGCCCTGCTGCTCGTGCCGAAGCTGGCGTTCTACGGCGCCGGCATGCTCGTGGTCGTACTCGGCTTTACCGGTTACAACATCTGGGCAGAACCGGCCGGGGCGCTGTCGTCGCAGAGCAACAGTCTCGCGTTCACGATGCAGTTGTTCCTGATGGCCGCCGCAGTCGCTGCTCTGCGCTACCCCGAGGCCTGGGGCGTACGACCGGAGGGCAGCAGCAGCGCGAAAGAGGCGGACGGGGCCGACTAGCCCCGCCCGCTCGCGATCGCCTACCCGTCGCGCCCGAGAAGTGCGCGGCGTAGAAGAGACGCCAGTTCGCTCGGCTCCATGCCGTGGTCGTCACTATCGATCACGCGCGTGAGAGCCCAGAGCAACTGCCGCCGCACCTCGGGCTCTGTCTCGTTGTCGAGGGCGTCTGCCAGCGCTCGCGTTGCTCCGCTGTCCTCGACCATGCCGAGCGCCCACGCGACCTGCTCACGAACGTCAGGATCTGCGTCGTTGAGCGCGGCGATCAACACGCCGGTTGCACGCGGACTCTCGATCATCCCGAGACCCCACGCAGCCTGTTCGCGAACCTCTTCGTCCGGGTCCTGCAGCATGCGGCTCAGAGGATCGACGCCTTCTACGGCCTCGATCATCCCGAGCGCCCATGCCACCTGCTCCCGCACCGCGCCGTCCTCGTCATCCACCGCCCCAAGCAGCACGTCGACGCCTGAACGAGCTTCGATCATTCCCAGGGCCCAGGCGGTCTGCTCCCGCACGCCAACAACGTCATCGTTGATCGTGCGTCGCAGACCGGGCACGGCTCGCGGCGACTCGATCATCCCCAGACCCCACGCCGCCTCTTCGCGAACTTCGGCATCGCGGTCGTCGAGCACGTCGACCAGAGCCTCTACCGCGGTCCCCGACTCGATCATCCCCAGAGCCCAGGCCACGCGTGCGCGTACCCGGGCTTCGGTGTCACGGAGGGCGTCGATGAGAACAGGAACGCTACGCTCGCGTTCGATCAACCCCATGGCGAAGGCGGCGTGCGCCCGTCGCGCCGGGCGATCGCTCTGCAGTGCGGTCTCGAGGTCGGGAAGTACCTCGGTGTCGAGATCCTCCAGTGCAATTGCGGCCTCGCGCCCCGGCGAGGTCTCGCGCTTGCGCCCGTTCCAGTTGCCCCAGTCGTGACACAGGTCGCCCTCGATCGGCGTGTCATCGCCCAGCATTGCCAGAAGCGCGGCCTTGGCAGGCCTTATGTCGGCCGCGCGCATATCGCCAAGTTCACAAGCGGCCATCGCGCGCGTTCGCGGATCCGAAGACTCGAGCGCGGCGATCCGGTCGTTGTCTTGGCCGAGCGCCGTGGCCGCAAGCGCGAGGAGAAGGGACAGAGTGAGCGCCGACATCATCAACATGCGTCGCATGAGTATTGATCCTTGTCGCTAAAAAATTAGCACTTCGAGTGCTGAGAAAGGCCCGGGCCGGAGCCCGGGCCTGATCCCTAGGAACTAATGCATGATCTGGCTGATCGCCCAGAGGGCCTGCTTGCGGACGCGCTCGGAGTCGTCCTCGACCGCGTCGATCAGAGCTTCGACAGCTCCCTCGTCCTCGATCATCCCGAGCGCCCAGGCCGCCTGGCTGCGTACCTCCACAGCGGGATCGGTGCCCAGAATCGCCACCAGGCCGGCAACCGCGTCACTTGACTCGATCATGCCGAGAGCCCAGGCTGCCTGGCCTCGCACCTCGGCACTGTCGTCTTGAAGCGCCGTCAACAGCGGCGGCACTGCCGCCGGATCTTCGATCATGCCGAGTGCCCAGACTGCCTGGCCACGCGCGCTGGCGCTCGTTGCGCTCGCAAGCAGATCACCGAGCGCGGGCGCGCCGCGGGGATCCTCGATCATGCCGAGCGCCCAGGCCGCCTGGCTGCGAACCGAGTCGCTCGCATAGTTGCGCACCGCCGCAGAAAGGGCATCAACGCCCTCCGAGGACTCGATCATCCCGAGTGCCCAGGCGGCTTGAGACCTGACAGGGGCGGACTCGTCGTTCGTGACCGCCGCGGACAGCGCGTCGACTCCAGCCGGGTTCTCCATCATCCCGAGCGAGTGTGCGGCCTGCTTCCGCATTCCGACATCGGGATCCTGAAGCAGGCGGATCATCGTGTTGACCACGCGTTCGCGCGTAGCCTCGTCCTGCGACATCGCCGCTGAGACTTCGGCCGGCACGGTGGCCTCAGGCAGCTCCGAGGCCATCGGGCTGGCCGCCAGCGGGTTTGCCTCGGGCTGGGCCTCGGGCTCGGCCGCAGGAGCCTCGACCGTAGTCGTCTCGGTAGCCTGCGCCGCCGGCGGCGCCCACGGCTGGAATCCAGCGAACAGCGTGGCGAGCCCAAGCAGAGCCACCGAGACTCCAGCGGATCCACTGCGCGAAACCTGTCGACGGTCGCGCTGGGGATCCAGCGCAGCGAGCAGGCGACCTTCAAGTTGTGATTTGCGAGCCATCATTACTCCAACAGGGGATAGAGACTGGGCCCGGCCGGAGGCGCGGGCAATTTCAAGCAGATGCCAGGCGTAATCGGCGCCGACCGCGCCGGTCGCGAGAACCGCGTCGTCGCAGGCGAACTCACGCTCCGCCGCCTGACGCCGGCGAGCGATCCAAACGAGTGGGTTGAACCAGTGCACCGCTGCAGCTGCTGCGCCGATCAACTGGGCGGCGCAGTCACCGCGCTTCACGTGCGCAAGCTCATGGGTCAGAACGACTTCGCGTCGCTCCTCGTCCCATTCCGCGGACTCGGCAGGTAGGAGCACGGTGTGCCGTCGAACACCCCAGGCCACGGGCATGTCCACGGCGTCGCTTCGCGCCAGCCGAACCGGCTGAGCAAGCCCCAGCGCAGATCGCACGCGATCGAGAGTTGCTTGCCACGCGTCGTCCTCGACGTCCGTGGCGCGACGGCTCACGTGCATCGCCGCGAGCGTGGCCCCGATCAAGCGGACCACCAGCGCGAACGCGCCGACAGCCCAGATCGCCACCAGCATGGTGCCGAGCCCCGGCAACGCCCAGCCACCAGCGGCTTCCGTCGAGCCGGACACGACCTCAGCGCCGTCCGGCGGGGCACTCTGTTCGTCGGTCGCCTCGAGCGCCGCCGACGCTGCGGGCTCCGCAACGACTCGTTCAGCGGGTTCGATCTGTGCCGGCGCAGACAGAGGCGCGGTGTCGGTCGGAGTCGACAGCAACGGCACGTGCCACGACGGCACGATCGTGGCTGCGAGCGGCAACGCCAGGAGCGCAGCGAAGGTCATCGTCCAAACTCGATGTCGCAACGCTGCCGACTGTCGCCGTAGCGCCAGATCAAACAGAAGTACGGTGGCAACGACCATCGCGCCCTTGAACAGGGTTGCAACCACGGCTGCCCCGACTGGCGTCAGGGTTGCGCCCCATGCGGCCCCCGTCATCGGGAACCTCCATCTTCGGCGTCGCGAGCACGATCAATCAGATGCGCAAGGCGATCGAGCTCACCGTGCGATGCCTTCGTGTCCGCGTCGTCGAGGAGCGCGGCCATGATCTGTTCGGACGAACCATTGAACAGTGTGTCGCGCAGGTGACGTAGCGCCGAGCGCTGCGCGCTGTCCTTCTCGATCGTCGGCGAGTAGACGTAGCGCGGTCCGTCTTCGGAGTGCTGCGCGAAGCCCTTGTCCTCAAGAATCCGTAGCAGGGCGCGCACGGACGAGTAGCTCGGCGGCTCAGCGAGTTGCTCGCGAACCTCCGCTACGGTCGCCGAGCCGCGCTGGAACAGCACATCCATGATCTGCCGTTCGCGCCTGCTGAGCTGATGCCCCAGTGCGTCCAAAACTGTCGCCTCCTCGGCTGCCCGGAACCCCGTGGCAGCATTGACTTCTGTCCTAGTGCGAGAAAATTAGCACAGTGCTATTTTTCTAGCAAGGACTTATCGAGGAGTTTCTACAGCAGCCCGCGAATCCACCCGCCGTCAACCGGAACCGACTGGGCGGTGATGTATCCGGCACGGTCAGACGCCAGGAATGCGATCAGGGCGGCGAGCTCGCGAGGCTCGCCGAGCCGTCGGGCCGGGATCGAGTTCTCCCAGCCCTCGATCATCTGTTCGCGGGTCGCGTCACGTGCTTCGGCCTGCTTGTCGGCAAGCTCGTCCACTCGGTCCGTCCACGTGAATCCCGGCATCACGCAGTTCACCGTGATGCCGTCCGCGGCGACCTCGTTGGCCAGTGTTCGGGCAAATCCGGTGACCCCGGCGCGAACAGTGTTGGACAGGATGAGGCCATCAACCGGCTGCTTCACGGCAATCGATGTGATGTGCACCATGCGCCCCCAGCCACGCTTCCGCATACCCGGAAGCACTCGTCGGCTCAGTCGCACGACGCTATTGAGCGTGCCTTCGACGGCAGCCTCCCAATCGTCTTCGCCGACTTCATCGAATGTCCCAGGCGTCGGGCCACCGCCGTTTGTCACCAGGATGTCGACAGGCCCGAACTCTGATTCCGCCGTTGCGACGAGGCGCTCCAGATCGTCAGCATTCGCCGTGTCGACTCTCACCGCGCGAACGTCGCCCCCAGCCGCTTCGATCTCGGCGCGCGCCGACTCGAGTTCATCTTCCCCGCGCGCGCAAATGACGACCCGCACGCCCTCCGCTACCAACTCGAGGGCCGCGGCTCGGCCGAGTCCCTTGCTCGAGGCGACAACTACCGCGACTCTGCCGGCCAGTCCGAGATTCATGAATCGTCGCGCAGGTACGAGTCCGAGCCGTCGAGCCAGTCCTCGCGAGGCGGGGAAAAGATGTCGACGTCGTCGGTGTCTTCGAGGGCCTCGGCCTTGTGCGGAACGTGCGCAGGAATGTGCAGAACCTCGCCGGCCCGGACGTCGATTGGATCCGCGTCCTCGCTACCGATCCAGAACCGCAGGGCGCCCGACAACACTTGCGTGATCTGCTCGTTGTGATGCGAATGCATCGGCACGATGGCGCCCTTCTTGAGGATCACCTGCGCGATCATCATCTTGTCGCCGGTCACCATTCGGCGCCCGATCTTGTCGTTGAGCTGCTCCTGGGGCATGTCGTCCCAGCGCGAAAGGGTTACCGGGTCGTGCTCGCTCATCGAAGCCTCCGTAGGAAACGGGCCCGCGTCACGACAGCTTCGCGCGCAACCGTTCCTGAACTTGCCGTGGATCTGCGCCCGCAGCCTCGCGCATCACCTGGCCCATGAAAAAACCAATCAAGCCTTGCTGGCCGCCGCGGAACTGCTCGGCCTTGTCCGGATTCGCGGCAATCGCCGCGTCAATTGCGGCGTCCACGGCATCCATGTCGGCCTCGACGTCCAGACCATGCTCGGCCACAATCGCCGCCGGATCGCCACCGGAAGAGGCCAGAATCGCGAAAGTCTTCTTGGCCGCCTCTCCCGAGATGTCGCCGCCGTGAGTCATCGACACCAGCCGGCCCAATGCGGCCGCATCGAACGCCAGGCCCGCAACGCCGTCGTCGCCGATCACTCGCAGCACCTGGTTCACGGTCCATTTCGCGACCTCGGTGGGGGGCGCGGACTCTGCAGCGACCACCGCGCCGTCGAAGAACTCCACGAGCTCCCTTGTGCCCGTGAGCACGTCGGCCGTCGCCTCTTCGATCCCCAGAGCAGTCTGTAGTCGCTCGAATGAAGCTGATAGCGCTTCGTCGGCGGCGCGCGCCTCCGCTCGCAACTCAACCGGCGAACGCTTCTTTCGCTTGCGAACGTCCTCGCCAGCGGTGGCGCTCGGCGCCGGTTCTGGCTCGGCAGGCGCACTCTGTTCCTCTCGCGTGCGAGTCCAAGTATCACGAAGCGTGGTGACCCGATTGAACACAGGCGCACCCAGTGCGGAATCGTTCGGGTCGGCAAAGAAGTAGCCGACGCGCTCGAACTGAACGTGACTCCCCGGCTCTACTTCCGCGATCGCCGGCTCGGCGAAGGCGTTCACCTGGGTGAGCGAGTCCGGATTCAGATCTTCGAGATAGTCGTGATCGAGCCCCGGATGCGGCACACGGAACAGACGGTCATAGAGGCGAGTCTCGACCGGAACGGCGTGTGCTGCCGAGATCCAATGGATCGTGCCCTTGATACGTCGGCCATCCGCGGGGCTGCCACCGCGCGAGTCGGGATCGTACGAGCAGCGAAGCTCCTTAGCTTCGCCTTCGTCGTCTTTGACGACCTCGTCGCACCGAATCACATAGCCGTATCGCAGCCGCACTTCGGATCCGGGGCTGAGCCTGAAAAAGCCTTTGTCCGGCTCCTCCATGAAGTCATCGCGCTCGATCAGCAACGTGCCGTCGAACGGAACCTTGCGTGAACCGTCCTTCGGAACATCGTGCGGCCAGTACTCGGCATCCAGGTGATCGACCTCACCCTCTGGCCAGTTGGTGATCACGACTCGCAACGGATCGATCACCGCCAGCATGCGCGGTGCCTTGTGGTTGAGGTCGTCGCGTACGGCGTAGTCGAGCATCGATAGATCGACCCGCGAATCGGCCTTCGCAACGCCAACCAGATCGCAGAACCTACGTAGGGCAGTCGGGGTCACGCCCCGACGCCGCAGGCCGGCGATCGTGGGCATCCGCGGATCATCCCAGCCTGTTACCTGCCCGCCCTCCACCAGACGGAGCAACTTCCGCTTGCTCGTGATCATGTAGTCGACGTTGAGGCGCGCGAACTCGTATTGCCGCGGTCGCGAGCCGGCCAGTTCGATGTTGTCGACGTACCAGTCGTAGAGTTCGCGGTTGTTCTCGAACTCGAGCGTGCAGAGCGAGTGGGTGACGCCCTCGATCGCGTCCGATTGTCCGTGCGCCCAGTCATAGAACGGATAGATGCACCAGTCATGGTCGCGTCGATAGTGCGGAGCGTGGCGGATCCGGTACATCAGCGGGTCCCGCATCTTCATGTTCGGATGCGCCATGTCGATTTTGGCCCGAAGCACCATGGCTCCGTCAGGAAAACCGCCCGCACGCATTTTCTGGAAGAGTTCGAGGTTCTCCTCGACCGCCCGGTCACGGTGCGGGCTGTTCTCGCCCGGCTCGGTTACCGTGCCGCGCTGCTCGCGAATCGCGTCCTCGGTCTGATCGTCGACGTATGCCTTGCCGGCACGGATCAGCTCGAGGGCCCAGTCGTGGAGTTGGTCGAAATAGTCCGACGCGTGGCGGGCATCGCCTTCCCAGTCGAATCCGAGCCAGCGGATGTCTTCCTTGATAGCCGCCACATAGCGCGGGTCCTCGGTCTCCGGATTCGTGTCGTCGAAACGAAGATTGCAGCGTCCACCGAACTCTTCGGCAATGCCGAAGTTCAGGCAGATAGCCTTGGCGTGCCCGATGTGGAGGAAGCCGTTCGGTTCCGGTGGGAAGCGCGTGACGACGGTCTCGTGAGCGCCGCTATCGATGTCGCCACGCACGATCGTGCGCACGAAATCTGTGGCGACATTGTCTCCGTCACGGCTTGCACTCACGTCGACACCCTCCTGCTGGCGATGCAGCAGGATCGCACTCCGCGCCGCATGGCGCTAGCAAACCCAGGCGTGGCAGGCGATGCGCTAGTCGCTGCTCGACTGAATCTTGTAGAGCGCGGTAGTACCGCGCAGATACATCGCGTCCCCGATGATCACCGGAGACGCGTCGAACCCGTCGTCCAGACTGCTCTGTGCAACGACTTCGTAGTTCTCGCCCTGCCGGAGAACCAGACCGCCTCCGTCGCGACCCACGATGTAGACGTAGCCATTGGCCGCAACCGGCGACGCATAGATCTCGCGAACCCCATCCAGACGCTCAGGGCCGTAGAGCAGCTCACCGGTGGAGGCATGCATGGCAGACAGAATCGCCGAGTTGCTCTTCACGTAGTAGATGATGTCGTCAACAAGCAGAGGCGACGGGACGTAGGGAGTGTCGCGATCGATACGCCATCGGATCGCATCCGTGCCATCGATATTTCCCGAGGCGGTTGCGAGATCGACAGCCATCATCGCCTGACCGCGGAAACCGGCAGCGAGGTACACGACCCCGTCAGCGTATGCCGGACTCGGTATCGCGTTGAGGGTCAGACCGGGGCCATCCCACAGGAGCTCGCCATTGGCGAGATCGTAGCTGCGCACCCGGTTTGTACCGGCGGTGATCACCTGAGTGCGACCGTCGTACTCCACAACCAGCGGTGTCGCCCAGGTTGTCGGTTCATCTCGGGCAACTCGCCAGAGTTCGTCACCAGTCGACTTGTCGAACGCGCCGATCCAGGAGTCGCTCTCCTGATCCCAGACCACCACCAGGGCATCACCGTGGAGGGCGGGTGAAGCGCCCTCGCCGAAGTCTCTGCGCGTCTGCATCTGGCCGAAATCCAGTTCCCACACGACGTTGCCGTCCGTGTCGAGGCAGTAGAGTCCGTACGAACCGAAGAACGCCCAGATATGCTCACCGTCCGTAACAGCCGAAGCGGACGCGTAGGAGTTGGTGGCGTGCTTGCCGGCGTACGGCGCTTGCTCCCGCACGACCGACCGCCAGACCTCCGAACCATCGTTGGTGTCATAGGCCACGACGGCCCAGCTGACCTCGCCTTCGCCAATCGCAGTCATCACGTAGACCCGATCGTCCCAAACGACGGGCGTCGCCGAGCCCAGTCCCTGGAGTTCCGTCTTCCAGGCCACGTTCATGCTCTCGGACCACTCAACCGGCGGAGTGCCGGTCGCTGCGCCCGTGCCGTCCGCACCGCGCCAGGTTGGCCAGTTCCCGTCGATCGTGGCGGGAGCGGCCGCAAGCGACGCGGCCAACAGGACGAACGTAACCGTGGCGATCAACTTCCTCATCTTCACTCCGGGGCTGTTTTCGATGCGATGGCTCAAGCGTAGCCTGGCCCGGGCGTGCGCGCGACGGGCGCAGCCCGGCCGGCGTCTGATGGGCTCACACCACGTAGCAACAACTCCGCCGTCGCGTCGGCGCAGGCGCCAAGATCGTCCGCCACGACGTCATCGCCGAGCAGCCCCAGCATGACGATGCCCAGCGTGGTTCCTGCGACCACGCGCGCCAGATGTTCGACGTCGACCTCGAGTTCTCCCGCTGCTGCGGCGGCCCTGACCGCGGCGGCACCACGCGCCTGGGCGGGCAAGAGCACGTCTGCGCCGTAGCGCCGGCGCAGGCGCGGGTCGCAGAGCAACTCGGGGAGCAGCGCCCGCAACAGGTCGCGTGATTCCCAGAGCGTGCGGAGCCGTTGCTCGACGTAGGCGCGCAGCAAATCGGCGAACCCGACCTCTGCCCGGCTCCCGAGTCGCAACCGCGTGCCCTCTGCGTCGGCCAGACGATCGAGCAGTCCGTCGACGAGTGCGCGCTTGCCGGCGAAGTAGTTGTACAGGGTGCCGTCGGCCACACCGCACTCGCGAGCAATGGCGCCGACGGTCGCACCGTGGAAGCCCTCCCGCGCAAAGACGCGTTCGGCTGCATCCAGAATGGCCTCGCGACGATCCGTGGCTCGGCGCGACGCTGCAGAAGAGACTTCGGGCGGCATTTCGGGCGAATCGCTCCGTTGGAGATCATTTATGAATGAATATTCATTCATTTTCATGAAACATACAACCAGCCAAGGCCGGTCACGATCGGGTTTATGCTTGCCCCATGCAAGGACGACTCGGCGAAGTCTGGCCCGTTGCGGCGTTCACAGCCGCCTACCTGCTCCCGGCAGCTGCCACGGCACTGGCCACGGGGAATTTCGAGTTCGTGTTCTACACGATCGTACTCGTGGTTCTGATCGGACTGGTCTGGTTCGTGGACCGTTTCGTCGGGCTGAGTAGCGGAGCGCTCTGGGGACTCTCCGCCTGGGGCGCGCTCCACATGGCCGGCGGCCTGGTGAACATCCCGGCGAGCTGGCCTGCCAACGCGCCCGCCCCGGCCGTTCTCTACAACATGTGGTTGATCCCGGATCGGCTGAAGTTCGACCAGTTCGTGCACGCATTTGGCTTCGGCCTCACCACGTGGATCTGCTGGCAGGCCCTAGCAGCGGCGCTCCGCGCCAGAGACGCCACACCACAGCCAACCGCCGGCCTGATGGTGCTTTGTGCCGCGGCCGGGATGGGATTCGGTGCCATGAACGAGGTGATCGAGTTTGCAGCGACCATTCTCGTGCCTGAAACCAACGTCGGCGGATACATGAATACCGGCTGGGACCTCGTGGCCAACCTGGTCGGCGTCACGATCGCGGCGATCTGGATCGGCGTCAGGGGACACCGCGAGACCTCCGCCTGAGGGATGACGACTGCCCCTCGTGGGCGCTAGAGTGTGGCCGGTCTCTTCACAGCGAGGAGGGGTGATGCCCCGCGACACGCGCGTTCAACTCCGGCGACTACCTCAGCACAGCCGGCCCGACGTGTTTGCTCCGCCGAACGACTGACACGGACGTCACCTCTTCCGTTCAGATCGCGCCACTACCCGCCGGAGCACTCTCATGACCGAAACGCTGAAGCACGCCTCGCCCACAGTTCCCTCGAACGAGGTCTTCCCCGTTCTCCGCGAGAACATTCTTGTCGATGGCTTCCATCTCGTGATCGACCTGGAGAAGTCCCAGGGCTCGATCATGGTCGACGCGCTTGAAGGCAAAGAGTACCTCGACTGTTACTCCTACTTCGCTTCTCTCCCGATCGGGCACAACCATCCGAAGATGGAAGACCCGACCTTCCGAGAAGCGCTGACCCGCGTCGCTCTCACGAATCCGGCAAACAGCGATATCTACACGCAAGAGTTCGCTGGGTTCGTGAAGACCTTCCGGGAAGTCGCGGTGCCGGACGAGTTTCGCTACCTCTTCTTCGTCGCCGGCGGATCCCTTGCGGTCGAGAACGCGATGAAGACGGCCTTCGACTGGAAGTGCCAGAAGAACCGCGCTGCCGGTGTAGAGGGCGGCGGCGACAAGATCCTTCACTTCCGCGAAGCCTTCCACGGACGTAGCGGCTACACGCTGTCGGTAACCAACACCGACCCGGGCAAGACGCGCGATTTCCCGCAGTTTGAATGGCCGCGCGTGTCGAACCCGAAGCTGACCTTCCCGATCGACGAGGTTGCCATGGCGGCAGCAGAAGCGGAGTCTGTACGCGAGATCGAGGCGGCCTTCGCGGCCGACCCGCATGGCATCGCGGGAATACTCCTGGAGCCTATTCAGGGCGAGGGCGGCGACAATCACTTCCGTCCCGAGTTCCTGAAACAGTTGCGCGAGCTCGCCGATCGCCACGAGGCGATGCTCATCTTCGACGAGGTGCAGACCGGCGTCGGCCTCACCGGAACCATGTGGGCATTCCAGCAACTCGGGGTAACACCCGACATCGTCTGCTTCGGCAAGAAGACCCAGATCTGCGGGATCATGTCGACCCGCCGCGTGGACGAGATCGAAGGCAACGTTTTCCACGTCTCGTCGCGGATCAACTCGACCTGGGGCGGCAGCCTCGCCGATATGGTTCGGGCAGGCCGCTACTTCGAGATCATCCAGGAAGACAACCTGGTCGAGAACGCCGCGTCCACCGGCGGGTTCTTCCTCGAACAGCTACATGCCGTGGCTGCCGAGTTCGACCAGATCTCGAACGTGCGGGGACGTGGTTTCATGCTCGCGTTCGACCTTCCGGACACCGCAACACGTGACGCACTGCGCTCGAAGCTGTGGGACATCGGATTGGCCAGCCTGTCGTGTGGCACGCGGACGGTGCGTTTCCGCCCGTGTCTTACGTTCAGCCGCGACGATGTTATGCGCGCGATCGCGCTGCTGCGCGAGGGGCTCGCCAGCTAGCCGGTGCAGCAAACGCCTACTGCCGAACAACTCCGGATCGACCGGCTCGGTGAGTGCACGGTGCCCTCTCCTCTGCGGGAGAGCGGCGCCGACCTCACCCCGGAAGACCGCTACGTTCTGATTCCTGCCAACTCCGCCGAGCTCGCTGCGGGATCCACTGGCCACGGTTTCGAGGCGGCCGGCCCGCGCGAGTCGCTATTCTTCGCGCCGGCTGAGGTTCGTGCCGGGATCGTGACCTGCGGTGGCCTGTGCCCCGGCATCAACGACGTCGTTCGATCGCTCACGCTCACGCTGTGGCACCGCTACGGCGTTCGCCAGATTCGAGGCTACCGCTACGGCTACAGCGCGTTCGGCCCGGCACCGGCAGCCGAACCCATGCGGCTCGATCCTGAGGCCGTGCACGAGCTGCACACTCTGGGCGGCACGATTCTTGGATCGAGCCGAGGCCCGCAACCGCCGTCGGTGATGGTCGATCGCCTGCTGCGCGATCAAGTGAATGTCCTGTTCGCCATCGGTGGGGATGGCACGCTACGTGGCGCGCAGGCGATCGCCGAGGAAGCTCAGCGCCGGAATGTAGCGCTGTCGGTCATCGGGATCCCAAAGACCATCGACAACGACATCCCGTGGCTCGATCGGACCTTCGGTTTCGCCACCGCGGTAAACGAGGCCACGCGCTCGATCGTTGCAGCGCACACCGAGGCAAGCGGCGCCTGGAACGGTGTCGGTCTCGTGAAGTTGATGGGCCGGCACGCCGGCTTCATCGCGGCGGCGGCAACACTGGCCAACAGCCAGGTGAATTTCTGCCTCGTGCCCGAGATCCCCTTCGACCTCGAGGGCCCGAACGGACTCCTGGCTCACCTCGAAGCCCGTCTCAGAGAGCGTCGACACGCCGTGGTCGTCGTCGCTGAGGGCGCAGGGCAACACCTGCTCGGCGACGGCAAGGACGAGCACGATGCGTCGGGCGACGTCCAACTCGATGACATCGGACCGTTCCTGAAGAAACGCTTCCTTGAACATCTGGGTGCCAGCGGACTTTCGAGCACCGTGAAGTACATCGACCCGAGCTACCTGATCCGTAGCCTGCCGGCCAACTCTTTCGACTCCGCCCTCTGTCTCGCGCTGGCTCAGCACGCCGTCCACGCCGCGATGGCCGGGCGCACCAACATGCTGGTTGGGACGTGGAACGGCCGGTTTACCCACGTTCCCCTCGCACTTGCCACGGAACGGACGCGCTCTCTGGAGGCCGGCGGTGTAATGTGGCAGAGGGTGCTCGAAGCCACCGGCCAACCGGCCTCGATGAGGCGCGCGGCGGGCTAGTCGAGGGGCAATTGACACCAAAAGCGGTCCTCGTGCGTCTAACTGTTGAGAAGACTCCTTTTCAACCGTGGACGGCGAGACGTCGGCGCGGTCCCCGATCGAGAATCCAAAGGTCAAGGACGTTGCGGTGAGTGCGGCACACAGTTTGAGCAGCCCGGGTTTCGACGAGGAGACCCGCACGTACCTGCAGGAACGAGTTCGCCTGCTCGCGGGCGCTGTCACGCTCATCACCGGAGTTCTTGCCGGCGCCTTCTTGCTCACCGAGTGGCGAGCCGGCGACGCCACGCTGGTAGGCACGATCGTAAGCTTCGTCACCACGCTTCCGAACGCGGCGTTGTTCTGGCTCGTTGTGGGCGCGGTCGTCATGCGTCGATTTCTGCGTCGGCGACGACTTTCGCCGCCCCGACTGGCGATGGCGGACGGCCTGTTGCTGCAGATGCTGTTCGCGCCCTGCCTCCTGCTCTACGCCACGTCGCACTAACTTCTCTTTCTCAGGCTTCGCGGTTGTGGTGCCGTTCCTGACGCTCTTCATTCTCACCCGCGCGATCCTCGTGCCGTCAAGCGCGCTGCGAACGGCGATGCTCTCGGCCACCGCGCCATTGGGTGTGCTGGCGATCCAGATCTACTACGGCGATTCCTTCGCGCGGCCTGAAGACCCGTTCGAGGCATCACACTTCGTCGACATGCTGGTGCAAAACCAGGTGATCCTGGTTGGCGCGATCGGCGTCGCGTGTGTCGCTTCGCGCGTGAACCTCGGGCTGCGGCGGCGCAACTACGAGGCGGGGCACCTCGGCCAGTACGAGGTCCACGGCAAGATCGGCGCCGGTGCCATGGGCGAGGTCTACGAAGCAACGCATTCGCTGCTGCGCCGCGGCACGGCCATCAAGCTGCTACGGCCCGAGATCGCCGGTGAAAGTTCGCTGCGTCGATTCGAGCAGGAAGTGAAGCAGACCAGCCGCCTCACGCACCCGAACACCGTGTCGATCTACGACTACGGTCACACCGCTGATGGCGTCTTCTACTACGCGATGGAATTGCTGGAGGGTGCCAACCTTCGCGAGATCATCGACATCACGGGGCCGATGCCTCCTGGGCGTGTGATCCACATCCTCTCCGCGGCGTGCGGTGCTCTCTCTGAAGCGCACACGAAGGGAATGGTTCATCGCGACATCAAGCCCGGCAACATCATGCTGTGCGAGCTCGGCGGCGAAAACGACGTCGTCAAGATCCTCGACTTTGGTTTGGTCAAGGACCTCAGCCAGGAGGCTCCGGAGCTGGAAAAAGTCATCATGGGGACTCCCGAAACCATGGCGCCCGAGGCCGTGTATCCGGATCTCATGGGGCCACGCGCCGACCTCTACTCGCTCGCGGCGGTGGGCTATCACCTCCTGACAGGCACGCCGGTGTTCGCCGCCGACGACCTCCGCGAGTACCTGCGCCTGCATCAGACGAAGCACCCGGAGCCGCCACAGCAGCGTCTGCCCGGCGTCCCCGATGACCTGTCGACGGTCATCCTCAAGGGCCTGTCGAAAGATCCGGGTATGCGCCCGAAGAACGCCGCGACCATGCGTGCCGAGTTGCTCGAGTGCACGGACACCGGAACGTGGCACGCGGTCGATGCTGCCAACTGGTGGGGTGACTTCGAACGCCCGACGCACGACACCCAACGTCCCTACTCGACAGGCTCCGAGAGCGTCATCGCGACCGCACTCATCGGCGAAGAAACGGCGCTGCTAATCGACAGCTCGATCTTCGACGGTGCGCCCAAGGCACCAGACCCGGAGAAGGCCTCCGAGCAGGCCGCCGACCAGGCCGCTGACTGACGGGACGAGCGCCCGATCTGCTGTACGCTTCAGGCAATGTCACGTCTGGCTCCTGTAGAGGTATTGCATGCGCTATCCCATCCTGTTCGCCCTGATGACCGCTCTGTTCTTCGGCCTCTACGGGCCGTCGTTGGCGCAGGCACGATCGGCGCTGCATAGCCCGTTCAAACCGTACTTTGCGATCGGTCTGGCCTACCTGGTCTGGGCCACCATTGGCGGCACCATCGCCATGAAACTCAACGGCGATGCCTTCACGTTCACCGGACAGGGAATGAGCTGGGGCTTCATCGCCGGCTCGATGGGCGCGTTCGGGGCGCTCACGCTGACGCTCGCGATGTTCACCGGGGGCGGGGCGATGCCCCACATCGTGATGCCTATCGTGTTCGGTGGGGCGACGACCGTCAGCGCGCTTGTGGCGCTACGTAGCGCAGAACACGTGAGCCCATGGCTGGGCATCGGGATCGTGATCGTGGCCGTCGGCATCGTAATCGTCGCGTACAACACGCCGCACGCAGCGCCACCGGGGGCGACCCCCGCGACGACCGAGCAAGGCAACCCCTAGCCGTTTACAATGATCGGGTCGACTTCACGGCACGACCTCGCGCCTGTGCCCACCCAGCGAGCAGAGCTATGAACAAGAAATTGGTCGGTTTCCTGGTATTGGCAGTCGTCGCCTTCACGGGCGGTTGGCTCTACGCTGGCGGCGAGGCCGTCGCGAGCAACGGCGTAAAAGTCGTGATGTACCAGAACCCCTCGTGCGGCTGTTGCAGCAAGTGGATGGAACACATGCAGGCGAACGGCTTCGACGTCGAGGTCCACAAACACGACGTCAACGTGAACGACATCAAGCGTAAGGAGAACATCACTCCTGAGATCGCTTCCTGTCACACCGCGTACATCGAGGGCTATCTGGTAGAAGGGCACGTTCCGGCGCGTGACATCAATCGCCTGCTCGCCGAGCGCCCCGATAACATTCGCGGCTTGACCGTACCGGGTATGCCCGTCGGCACACCCGGCATGGAACAGCCCGACGGCCGCGTCGATCAATACGACGTCCTCGCGTTCGACAGCGCGAACAAGACCTCCGTCTACGCCAGCTACTAATGCGCTGGGCCCGCGGACTGCTGCCGGCGATCGCAGCCACCCTGCTGATTGCTCCCATCCCAGGGGCAGCGCAGAACGTTGATCTGGGCGATCTCTACAAGCGTGGCATCACGTTCGAAGAGTTCCTCTCAGATGTCGAGCGGCGCAGCGAGACGTGGGAGTCGAACTACGAGAACGGAGCGCCTACCCATCAGGCCGTGGAAGCGGCACGCGCCGTAGGCGCACCTATCAAGTTTCTCGTCGTCGCTGAGGATTGGTGTCACGATTCCGCCAACACCGTCCCCTACCTCGTCCGGCTTGCCGAGCAGGTTGAGGGTTGGGATGTGCGCGTGCTCAATTCGAGCACGGGTCGCGCCGTGATGAACGCCAACCGCACGCCGGACGGTCGCGCGTCGACTCCGACGATCGTGGTCCTGGATCAGAACGACGAGACGCTGGGAGTGTTCGTCGAGCGCCCGGCAGTGCTACAGGACTGGTTCCAGCAAAACAAAGACGAGATCGAGCGCCGCGAGCTCATGGAACAGAAGAGCACCTGGTACGCCGAAGATGCCGGCGAGGAAACCCTCCGCGAGTTGATCGAACTCGCGCGAGGCGAGGGCTCGGAAAGCTAGTCGCCCTGCTCGGGCGTCCGAGGTGACGGGTCGGTCTTGTCGCCCACACCGCTCCACCAGGTTCGCAGCCGATCCGCGAGTCCGACGCGCTGGAGCGCTTCGCCGCCCTGCTCCTTGACCTTGCGCAAGAGGCGGCGCGCCCACGCCCATTCCAGCCCGAGAATAGCGAGTCCGATCGGAATCACCACGAAGGCCGGGCCGGGCGTGATCAGCATGATGACGCCGATGAGTACCACGGTAGCCCCCACGATCGTCACGACGATCCGGCGTGCTACCCGCAGGGTCATGTCCGCCAGCTTCATCAAGTGACTGCGTCCTCGGTTTCGAGTTGCTCAACTACTCGGCTCACCGTTTCCCGGGCCAGCACGATCGCGTGCACCTTCATCGGCGGCAGCGGGCCCAGAACCCTGGTGATGTCCTCATCCGTCAAAGACGCAGCGTCGGCCACAGAAGTTCCCTCGATCCACTCAGCAACTACCGAGCCCGCGGCGATTGCGGCCGCGCACCCGTAGCCCTTGAAACGCGCCTTGGTGATCGTCCCACCCTCGCACCGCACCGCAAGGCGGAGCATGTCCCCGCATACAGGGTTGTGCACGATGGCTACCGCATCGGCGTCGTCCAGGTCGCCCAGATTGCGGGGGTTGTCATAGTGATCGCGAAGGCCGCCGGGCGATTCCATACGTACGAGTGTGTCCGATCTCAAGGTGGAGGAACGGGGCCGCGTCAGCCTAACAGCCCGCTGTGCGATAGGGTCGATCAGGTTGCTGGCGCTGGCGTGCCGCGACCCGGCGATGGCTCGCCGTGAAACATCGTGACCCCGCAGCCGTCTTACTCACTGTGACGGCGCGGATCCCCGGGCTGCAACTTGTGAGATTCGAACTTGAACGTAATCGAAATACACGGTCTGGCGAAGACATTCGGCGGAGCCTTCGGCTCCAAGGTCGAAGCGCTGCGCGGTGTCGACCTGGACGTGGGTGCGGGCGAAGCGTTCGGACTCCTGGGCCCGAACGGCGCCGGCAAGACCACGCTTGTGAAAATTCTTCTGGGCCTCGTCGAACCGAGCTCGGGTGACGCCACTCTGCTCGGTCATCCGGCAGGCACGCCGATCTCCAGACGCGAAGTCGGCTACATGCCGGAACGACGCAGCTACCCAGGTTTTCTGACAGCCGGCCAGGTGCTCGACCTGTTCGGCAAGCTCCTGGGAATGGACACCGCGACCCGCCGCCAACGCATTGACCTGGTGCTTGAAGAAGTCGAGATGTCGGCCTGGCGCAACCAGCGCGTCGGCGGATTCTCCAAGGGCATGCAGCAGCGCCTTGCGCTCGCGCAGGCGCTCCTCCCAGATCCAAAGGTTCTCTTCCTGGACGAGCCCACTGAGGGCATCGATCCACTGGGCCGCGTATCGATCCGCTCGATCCTGAGGCGCAACCTGGAACGCGGCAAGACGCTATTCGTGAACTCGCACATGCTCGGCGAGGTCGAACTGCTGTGCGACCGCGTTGCCATCCTCGTGAAGGGCAAAGTACGCCGTGCCGGGCCGTTGAGTTCGCTCCGCGCGCCCAACCCCGAGTACAGGCTGACGCTTGCCGGCGCCGATGAAGACGGCGCCCGGCAGGCACTCACAGCCACGGGGCAAGAAGCGGAATCCATTCCCGCGCCGCCTGGGCTGACCGTCTGGCGACTCGAGGTCGGTGATCGCGAAGAACTCAACCAGGTGCTCGACAGCGTGCGCTCCTCGGGCCTCGAGATCGAAGAGGTCCAGAGAGTGCGAGCCAGCCTGGAAGAGGTGTTCGTGCAAACCATCAACGACGCCAACGAGGGCGGTCGCGGAGTGGGCCCGGGCGGTATCCAAACGGGTGGCCGCGACGAGGCCGTTGAAGTCAGCGTAGCGACGCGGGAGGCGGACAATGAGTGAGCACACCGCCGCAATGAACACACGCAAGCTGGCCGCGACGCAGCTGCTCGCACTGATCGGCTACACCGTCCGCGAGGCGCGCCACAAGTGGACGCTCGTCGCGCTCTTCGCGCTGACAACGCTGTTCCTGCTCGGCCTCGCCACCGTGGTCTCCGTCGACGTCGTCGAGGGCAGCATCGCGTCGGCTCGACTGTTCGGAACGATTCCTCTCGAGGTCGGCAACACCACGATTCCGGTGTCCGACGCCGTCACGGTGATTCAGGTGGCGATCGTCAGCATGCTGACGACGTTCGGCCTCGTGCTGGCGCTTTTCGTCACCGGCAACATCGTTCCGCTCACGCTCCAGACCGGATGGGTGGATCTGCTCGCCTCGCAGCCGCTGGCCCGGACGGTGCTGGTCACCGGGCGTGCCCTGGGGGCCGTGGCGGTGGTGGCAGTGACGTTCGCTTACCTGTTCGGCGGTAGCTGGACGGTCCTCACCTGGAAGACCGGATTCGGCAACGCCGGATTCCTCTTGGCAGGAATCGTCATCCTGTTCACGTTCCTGTGTTGCTACTCAGGAATGGTGCTTGTGGGGGTCCTTACACGGAACAGCCCCATCAGCATCATCGCCGGAGTTGGCACCTGGTTCATGGGGCTGCTGCTGTACCCGCTGCACCGCTACGAGGAGTGGACGACCGCCTTCCGATCCGGTTGGCCCCGCAATCTGGCGTCATTTATCGCCGAGACGCTCTACTGGATCATGCCGAAATCGCTCGAGCTCACCGAGAACGCCACCAAGGCCACGCGGGCCGAGCCTTTCAACTGGATGCCGTTCCTGACCTCCCTACCGTTCGCCATCGTGTGCCTCGCACTGGCATGCTGGTGGTTCTCCCGTCAGGATTACTAGTACGGAACCCGAAGACCCGCCCCGCTGCGTCAGAGCAGCGCCGGAGTAAACCGATGAACCGACTCAACGAATTGCAACTACGCCGCCTTGCTCCCGTCTTCCTGCTGGCTCTGGGATGCGCACTTCTCATCCCGACTGCGGCTTGCGCCGCCACGGACGGCAACGCCGGAAACTCGTCGGACGAGGCTCCTGAAGCCGGCTCTGGAACGACGAACACCAGCGACCTGGTGGCGATGCTCCCGGAAAGCGCGACCACGCTCGGCTACGTCGACTTTGCAATGATCCGGGACTCGGCTGCGTATCAGTACTTACGCAACGACGACGTCCTCAACGACGCCGACTTCGAAGACATCATCGGCGAAACCGGCATTGATCCCCGCACCGATCTGCACAGAATCGCGTTCGTTTCCGAGGAAGGCTTCGGCACCTGGGATGACCGCGGAGCGTTCGTTGTTCTCGCGACATTCGACCGTGACGTCATCATCACATCGATGGGCGAGGTTCCCACCGACGACTACTCCGACCGGACGCTCTACCAGATCGGCGCGATCGACCGCGACGATGACGACTCCGACGGCGAAATGGACATGGTGGAGTTCGACGCCGACATCAACGGCTGGATGACGTTTCTCACCGACGAGATTCTCGCCTTCGGCACCGACCAGAGCTTGCGGGCGATTGTCGACGTAGCCGACGGCGCCGCCAACGCGCGCGACAACCCCGCGCTGATGGGACTGCTCGAAGATGTGGACGCTGACGCCCACCTGTGGCTCGTTTCCGCCCAAGAAGGCATGTTCAGCGGAGTCACGCCGGGCGCCGGCAATCCGATGGGACAGATCGGCTACGACCGCATCAACGCCATGATCGTCGCGCTCGATCTCTCCGACGGCCTGTCGCTCCGCATGCGCGGTCGCACGGGAGCCGAGGAAGACGCGAAGAACCTGGGCGATGCGCTCAACGGCATGGTCGCTCTCGGCAAGATGATGCTGCAGAGCAACAGCCCCGAGATCTTCGAGATCCTGGACAACAACATCGACACCGGCAGCCGCGGACGCGACGTGACCGTCAACGCCGACCTGTCCATCGAGGATCTCGAGGCGCTACGCGCCTACGCCGAGTCAATGATCGAGTTCGAGAACTCCGACGAAGGCGTGATCGGCTAGCTCTAGCGGCGCGCCGCCAGCAGTTCGAGTACCTCGTAGAGCCGCTGCGGCGCTTTGCGGATTGCCTCAACACTCAGTCGCTCATCGACGCCGTGTGCCGGGCCGTCTCCCGGCGCACTGAGAATCGGCGTCCAGCCATAGGCGACGATGCCTTTCTCGCGGAAGTAGTGGCTATCCGTGAAGCCCGACAGCACCGACGGCATAACGATGGCCTCGGGACTATCTGCGCGCACTGCCTGTTCGATCGCGCGCCACAAAGCCGTGTCACGCGGCGACTCCGAGGTTTCGAAGCGCAAGATCGTCTCGATCTCGATGTCAGGATCGTCGATTACGTCGCGGAGCGTCGCGATGAAGAGATCCGCGTCGGTGCCCGGCAGCAGGCGGCAGTCCAGTTCGGCCGTCGCGCGCGGCGAGATCACGTTGGTCTTGGTGCTGCCCTCGATCATCGTGATCGCGATCGTGCTGCGCAGCAACGTGCCCATCTGGTCACTCAGCGCTCCGAGCACGTCGGGATCCGAGAAGTTCTCCTCGATGCGCCGCTTCGCCCGACGGAGATCCGGGTCCGGTTCCAGCTGGGCGCTGGCCTTGATTGAGTTCGCGACCGCGGGAACAAGCTGCAACGGCGGCCGGTACGTCCGGATGCGATCCAACGCGCGTACCAACCGGTTGGCGGCAGAATCCTCCAGCGCACGCGATCCATGGCCCGCCGGGCCTCGCGCGACGAGTCGCAGCCAGAGCGGCGTCTTCTGGGTCACCTCGATACCGTGTACCTCGGCATTGCCGAGTGAGGCTCCGCCGCCACCCTCGGTGAGGACGAACTGCACGTCCTCCAGAAGGTCCGGCCGATTCTCAACGATGTAGCCAGCGCCCTCGACACCGCCGGTCTCTTCTGCGGCGGTCCCCATGAACACAACGTCACGTCCCAGTTCAACACCCGCCCGTCGCAGCGCCAGCAAGGCGAGCAACTGGACCACTCCGTCGGCCTTCATGTCGGTGATGCCGCGTCCGTACATGCGACCGTCCACGATCTCGGCGCCGTAGGGGTCGACACTCCAGAACTCTGCCGACACGGGCACCACGTCCATGTGGTTGAGGAGCACGACATGACCGCCACGGCTTCCATCGCCCCGCAGTCGAGCAACGATGTTGCCGCGTCCGGGCTCGCTCTCGAACACCTCCGACTCGATGCCCTCGGCGTCGAGAAGCTCCGCAAAGAACTCGGCGGCCGCAATCTCATTGCCCGGCGGATTCGTCGTGTCGATGCGCAAGTACTGCTGCAGCAACGCGACGGCTTCATCACCGATCGCTTCCCAATCAAGGTCATCGCCCGTGGGTGCAGCTGCGACCGTGACGCTGGGCATCAACATAAGCGTCAACACGGCCACGAGGACTGTCCGAAGGGGCGATCGCGAGATGCGCATGGCGGTCTCTCTGGACTGGTCAAGGGAGCTGAGAAGCATTGGACAGAGTGACCAGATTAACCCGTGGTACGCTGCATTTCCGGCCCTTTTGATTCTCCGTTTCGAGAAGTTTGCCCATGCAACGTGTTGTCGTTCTCGCGCTCGTACTGCTCATTATCGCGGGCGCCGCCGCCTGGTACCTCGGCGTCGTCGGCCCGTCGGCAGCTACGCTCGACGTCTCGCTGACTCGCTACGACACCAACGCGAGCGGCAACGCGGACCTCATCAGGGAGCGTATTGGCACGCACGCAACGATCTGGCGCTGGGACCGGGACGATTCAGGCTCCGAAGATGTCGTGGGGTATGACGTCACGGCCACGCCGGAGAACGGGCTCGCGAGCACGGGAACGGTTGGAGCCTGGGACTACGGTGCTGACAACGTGCTCGACAGCGGAACCGTACCGGTCGCGCTGCAGGAGCTCATGCGTACTCCCGAGTACGCCGAGGCGCGCGCCGCAGCCGGACCCGGCAACGTCGAACTTGTCGATGCCGGCCTTCGGGACTTCGTCGACAACGTGCAGTCTGGCTACGACGAATGGCGACTCTCCGACTTCCAGTATCCGATCCTTGGCGGAAGACTGCCCACGGCAGATCGCCTCTTGCCGGGAGCCCCGCGCGCCTACCGCTTCGGTGTCCACCAGGGCTTCGACATGTATCCGGGGTACATCGGCGTTCCCACGGGCTACGGCGCTCCGACTGTCTCGGTGAAGGCCGGCACCGTCGTGCGCGCCGACGTCGACTACGTGGAATTGACTGCAGAGGAGTACGACGAGGCCATCGCGATCTCACAGGCCGCAGGCACTACGCCTGAGCCCCAGCTCGACCAACTGCGCGGCCGTCAGGTCTGGATCGACCACGGAAACGGGGTGATCAGCCGCTACGCGCACCTCTCGGGAATTGCTCCGGGGATCGTCGAAGGGATGGAGATCGAAGCCGGTAGCGTGGTCGCGTTCGTTGGCAACTCCGGCATGGAGTCGGCCAGCCGCGGTGGCGATTCCGGAGCTCACCTGCATTTCGAACTCCGCATCGACGGGCGCTACCTCGGTGAAGGGATGTCGCCGGATGCCATTCGTGTGCTCGCCGGTCCGCTGCTCGGCGCGGCCGAGTAGCGCTAGCCCTCGAAAGCTGCGAGCAAGTACGCCCAGTTCGCGATCGGCGCGACAATCAGGGCGGCGCGCGCCCCGAGACCCAACGTGGTCGGTATCTGTGGTCGCGTGATCCAACCCAGTCCCGCCGCTACGCCGATCGGTACCAGCACAATCGCAGCCAACGCCGCCAACGCCCCCAACGGGTTCCAGGCGAACGCCTGCCCCAGCTCACCCTGCAGCACGGCCGCTACCGCGCGCGTCGCGCCGCACGCTGGGCACGGCACGCCGAGAATCGCCCAGGCCGGGCAGGCCACGTAGATGTGGTCGCGCCAGACCGGGTAGTTACGCGCTACAACAAGGGCGGTCGTCCCGACCAACGCAACGAGCCAGGCCTCGAGTCGGCCCATGCGATGGCTCGCGGCGGCACTCATGCCACGGACGCCAGCATCGTTGTGGCAAGCAGGACCCAAATCAACATGAGGCAACAGCCGGCGACAACGTAAGGAACGATCACTGCGGCCGCAGCGCGGCCACCCGGAATGCCATGTACTTCACGGAGGCCGGAGATCGTCAGAACCGCGCCCCAGACAGCGGCAATCAAGCCGCCGCAGGCCGGAATGAACATCCACACATAGCTCGCGCCCCAAGCGTAGCAAACAACGCGCAGCGTCACGTCGGCCGGTCGCGGCGCGCCGCCGAAAACCAGCATGCACAGGTGATGAACTCCAGTCGCGACCGCGGCCATCACCATGATGAAGAACGGCGCCACGACGAAGCTCATGACTCCGTATGAGTTCGCCAGCGCTAGATCTCGGAATGGAGTGTCCGCCATCGAACCCAACATGACCCGAGCCCACGATTGCCACATGAACCCCATGAATGTACCGATGGTGCCCAGCAGCACCAGGAACACGATGGGTGCGCTCATGACGCCCTGAATCCGCATCATCTGGAACGCCGCGCCAGGACTGAACAGCAGCAGGCGCAATGTCTGCATCAGGCCGCCAGGCGACATCCCCGGATCGACGCGTTCCCACGGCAATCCGACGCGCAAGCCCTCGGGCGCGTCATCCGGCAGCTCGACCTCGGGTGTCTGAACTTCCCCGGCTTCTTCCATCAATCGTCCTCGGCAGCGAACACGATGGTGCCGTTCACGATGGTGAAGAGCACGCGTGCGTCCTTGATCTCGTCGGCGGGAATCGTGAGCAAGTTGCGGTCAAGCACGGTGAGATCGGCCAGCTTGCCCACTTCGATTGTGCCCTTCTCGGACTCCTCGAAACCAGCGTACGCGTTGTTGATGGTGTAGGCGCGCAGCGCATCCTCCACGCCGACGCGCTCTTCCGGATACCAGCCGCCCTCGGGTGTCCCGTTAACGGTCTTGCGGGTCACAGCGGCGTACACCCCGAGAAGCGGTGAGATCGGATACCAGGCTGCGTTGGTGCCCGGCCAATCGGACCCGAAAGAAAGTACCGCCCCCGCTTCGAGCAGACTCCGGAAGTTGTACGCACCCTGCGAACGCTCGCCGATGCGCTGCGCCATCCAGCGCATGTCGTCGATCGCATGAAACGGCTGAACCTCGGCGATCAGATCGAGTTCCTTGAACCGCGGAATGTCACGCGGATGCAGCACCTGGGCGTGTACGACGCGGAACCGACGATCGCGCGGTCCGTTGGTCTCGACCATCTCCTCGACCATGTCGAGAAGCATCGTGTTGGCGGCATCACCGATCGCGTGAACGGTGATCTGGATGCCGGCGGCATCTGCTTCGTTCATCAGACGTTGCAGGTTCCCCTCGGGAAACATGACGTCGCGGAGCATGCCCCGAGAATCGGGCTGATGGGCATAGGGGTCTTCAAAGAGAGCTGATGAATTCCCCATGATCCCGTCGATGTGCCCTTTCACGGCGCCCAGCTTGATCCACGGATTGCCAAAGCCCTGGGCAATGTCCACGTCAGCGATCCTGCGGTAGTCGGCGATCATCGGCCGATAGTGAACGCGTGTCGTCAACTCGCCGAGCGCCAGCAACTCCTGGTAAATGCGTAGCTGATAGGCCGGCGACATGTCGTGCACCGTTGTGACGCCGTTTTCTCGGACACGCAGCAACGCGGCGTGGGTCTCAGCAACGCGTTGAGCATGGGAAGGTTCCGGCATCACGGCGCGCACCATTGCGGCCGCCTCGCCCCAGAGCATGCCGGTCAGTTCGCCGGCTGGGCTGCGCCCGAATTCGCCACCCTCGGGATCCGGCGTCGCCGCGGTGATTCCCGCCGCGGCCAGCGCAGCACCATTGGCGAAGTGGGCTTGCCGATCAAATCGAGACAACAACATCGGCCGCGCCGCAGTGATGGAGTCGACCATGTCGCGGTGCGGTGCAAAGAGTTCGATGTCGCCTTCGAGCGGGTGCTCGGCGCCCTGGGGCCAACGCTGATACGCACTCCAGTCGCCGCCAACCAGCCAGGCGCCTTCAGGCATCCGGGCATCTGCCGCCCGTACGGCTGCCACGAGGGATGCCTCGTCGGAAACGTCGAGCAGATTGATACCAAGCAGCAAGCGCGCGGCGGAAGAGAAGTGGACGTGGTTGTCGATGAAGCCCGGCACGAGCATGGCGCCGTCCAAGTCAACTACCTTGGTCTGGGGTCCGACCCAGGACGCAAGTTCCGAGTCGGAGCCCACAGCCACGATTCGCTCGTGCACGATCGCGACGCTGCCGGCGCTGGTTCCCGACCCAAGGCCGGTCCAGAGCGTGGCGCCGCGCAGCACCAGATCGGCGCCCACTCCCTGCGCCACGACGCGCTGTGGCGCGATGAGTACCGCGAGCAAGGCCAGCGTGAGCACCGTCCGTTTCAAGGCTGTCTCCTCCATGGGTCGCACCCCGTCGTGAGCGAATCGACGTATTCCGCATCAACTTTGCGCAAGTTGCCGTGAACAGGCGGATAAACGTTGGCAACGCATCACCCGCGTCAGCTATCTTAGAGGTACGACTCTCGCGGCTGGCCCTTGATCAGCCAATATGCCCGGACGGCGACCCCTCTCCGTCGCAACTCGCACGAACATGACCCTCCGCAGCAAGCGCATCCTGCCCGTCATTCTCGTCCTCGCCGTTGTTGCTGTGGCAGTCGCCGGCCCGGCATTGGCGAGTCGCACTCAGCAACTCGCCGCCCGGCTCGACACTCTGAGCCGCATGTTCGACATCATCGAGGCGTACTACGTCGAGGATGTCGAGGCCGAGGAACTGTTCCAGAACGCCGTGCAGGGCATGCTCGATGAGCTGGATCCGCACTCGCGCTACTACTCGTCCGAGGAGTATCGCGATCTTCGTGAGCGCTACCGTGGCGACTATCACGGCATCGGCATCCAGTTCGACATCTTCGATGGCATCCTCACGGTGCTCGACGCGCTCGAGGGAGGCCCGTCCGAGAAGCTCGGCCTCCGACCCGGCGATCAGATCATCAAGATCGCGGGCGAGAACGCGATAGGTCTCGACAACGACGAGATCTACGCATTGCTGCGCGGCCCCAAGGGCACGCGTGTCGGAGTGACGGTCATGCGGCCGGCGCTCGACGAACAGTGGGACGTTCAGATCACGCGCGACGAAGTTGAAGTACCCGCAGTGCTTGCGTCGACGATGATCGCCCCCGGGGTGGGGTACGTGTGGCTCACCACGTTCTCGCAAAAAGGAGCCGATCAGCTCGAACGCAGCCTTGAAGAGTTCGAACAACAAGGCATGACTGCCTTCGTACTCGACCTCCGCGGCAACCGCGGCGGCCTGATGAGCCAGGCGATCCGCATCACGGACAAGTTCCTGTCAGGCGGCAAGCAGATCGTCGAAACCCGTGGCAAGGCGCCCAACTCGGACTCGAAGAACTACTCGACCGATCGGGACACGCATCCGCGTGTTCCGATGATTGTGCTTGTCGACCACACCTCGGCCAGCGCATCGGAAATCGTCGCCGGCGCCTTGCAAGATCACGATCGGGCGCTCGTGGTGGGACAGCTCACCTGGGGCAAGGCACTGGTGCAAAACCAGTTCGAGTTCAACGACGGCTCCGCGCTGTTCCTGACGATCGCCCGTTACTACACGCCCAGCGGTCGCATGATCCAGAGGCCCTACACGGGTGGCGATGACGGCGACTACATGAGCCCTGACTGGGAGGCGATCTACGCCTCGCGCGACGCCGGCATGCCGGAGTTCGAAACGGCCGCGGGCCGCACCGTGCTCGGTGGCGGCGGCATCATGCCTGACTTCGAGGTCGATCCGACCCAGGCGTCCGGGTTGGCGGTGTGGCTCTACAACCGACGCTACACGTTCCAGTTCGCCACGCGCTTCGTATCGGACCATGGAGCCGAGATCCCGATGGCATTCGACGAATTCCTGGACGACTTCGAGGTCTCCGACGAGAACGTCCAGGCCTTCATCGACTTCCTGAACCGACCGAACATCAGGACCGTTCTCGACGAGGGCGGTGTGCCGCTCGATGACGAGACGGTGGACGAGGCGCGCGAGAACCTGCGCATGTACATCAAGGCGCACATTGCGGCCAACGTCTGGGGCCTGGAAGCTGGACGTATCGTGCTCCTCGACTACGACGGCCAGGTTGAAGGCGCACTGGGCCTCCTGCCGCAGGCCGCCGATCTCCTCGAACTGTCGCCACCGGATCTGGCCGGGCTCTAGCGCGCGGCCGAGTCGCCTCTCCGTCGCCACCACACAGCGCCGAACAGGAGTGGTCCGAGCAGAGCGACCTCAAGTAGTGCCGCTTTCACGTTGTGCCAAATCAGCAAGCTCGAAAGGAAAGCGAGAGGAGTCGCCGCGCCGGCAAGTTTCTCTACGTTGTAGAACAACGGGAACGCCATCATCCAGCGCTGCGAAAACGGCCAGAACGCTTGAACCCCCACTGGGTCGCTGTAGTCAGCGTTCAGCGAGTCCAGCAAGACGTGTGACAGCGCCAGCAAGGAAACGACAAGAGCCGTGCCAGCCGCGCCGCTCGGCCATCCGCGGCGCACCGGCCAGGCCGGCAACCATCCACGATTGACGAGCAGGGCCGCAGCGAGCCCTACAACTACGGCGACGGTGACTGAATGCGAGGCCATCCTGTGAAACCGATGTGGCTCGCCGACGAGTATTCCGGCCAGGTAGTCAAGGTCTGCCGCGTTGGCCAACACCATTGCGGCGAAGAGTCGACCAGGCGGCACGACCGCGTCGCGATCGGCGACCACACACACAGTCGCCCCCAGGAGCGAGTGTGCGACCGGCAGTGGCATAGAATTCTCCGTCTTGTCCCAGGTGGCGAGGGTTTCTATGATGACCGGCATCCGCTCCGACTGCCGACCCACCGTATCAGTGGGCCCCGACGGATCTCATGACGTTGAAGCACGCAATCAGCCTTGTAGCGCTGGCCGCTGCCGGCGCCGTGTCGCTGGGACCGGTGCGCGCTCAGATCGAGCGCCCCTACCCGGCGGTACCGGGATACCGGCCAGCGACGATTTCGGGCGACCTGAACGCCGTAGCCCGCACCGTCGCCACGCCTGACGGCCGGCGTGTAGCCGCGAGGATCGGAGCGGCCGCACCCGTCGTGCTGGGCCCCGACACCCCCGGTGACGACGGCGCGCCCGCGATGACACGAGACGCTGCCGGCGAAGTCGTGGTCCTGGCCTCGCGTGACCGCGGTCGCAGCTCGGAACTCTGGCTTCAGCGCAGTACCCAGTCGGGCTGGGCTCGCTCCCAGCGACTCCGCGGCCTGGGCAACGTCAACCGTCACCCTCGCCTGGCAACCGGTGCCCGCAGCACATGGGCCGTCTGGCTGCACGGTGACACCGAGAACCGCACCGTCCACGCGGCGCCGGTCCGCGCCGCGCGGCTAGGCGCAGTTCACCCGCTCCCGCGAGTGGGGACGGAAGCGGGGATTCCAGCCGTGGCGCTGGATCAGCACGACGAGCCGGTTGTGGTGTGGAGCGCCTTCGACGGCACCGACACCGAGATCTGGATGAGCCGCCGGAGCAGTCAGGGCTGGTCCGCGCCTACGCCGCTGTCGAACAATGACGTTCCCGATGAATACCCGAGCATCGGTCGTGACCTCGACGGCAATCTGATCGTGTCATGGAGCACATTCACTCCCGAGGGCTACCTACCCGTCGCCACACGGCAGAACGGCAGCGGCGACTACGGCAACGCCACACTCCTGGACGACCGACCGGTCGGTCTCACCCGGGTGGTTGATGGATCCGATGGCCTCGTCACGTGGGTAGGGATCCGAGCCCAGGGATACGAACTCCGCGGTGCCACGGCAAGAGTCGGCGGCGGCTGGTCTGGGCCGACTTCGGCCGGTTCTATCGAATCCGCGCGCGTGCGCATGAGCGCGTCCGGGCGACGACTTTTCGCGGCTATCGGTGACCGCGACGTCGACGGAATCGTTGAGTCCGCCGACGGCGCGAGTCTCCGATTCGAGTTCGGCCTGGTTCCGACTCCGGTGCCGGCACGCAACGCCAGCTCGCTCCCACTGACTGGAACTTATCGCGGCTTCGGCGACTCGATCACCGAAGGCATCATTCGGTTCGACGGGGTCATTACGTTCTCGGACGGCTATCCGGCTCCGCTCGCGGAATTTCTGGCCGCTTTCCTGGCCAAGCCCAAACTAGTCGTTGAAAACGCGGGCGTGGGCGGAGAGAACACTGCCGAGGGCCTGGGACGTCTTGCTCAGCTCAACGCCACGACCCCGAAAGAAGTCACGCTGATCATGGAAGGTATCAACGACGCTACGGACAGCATCGCGGCCGCTACAGTCGTCGCCAATCTGCGTGCCATGGTGCGTAGCAGCCGCGGTGCCAATCGCTTCGCCGTGATCTCAACGATCACGCCGCGCACGTCGAACAACTTCAACGGCGGATCCAATCCCAGGATCCGGTCCTATAACGACGGGATCATTCCCATGGCTCGCGCCGAGGGTGCACTGCTCGTCGATCAGTACGCTGCGTTCTTGAAGAACGCTCACTACTACTCAGACCTGCTGCATCCGAACGAGCAGGGTTATGAGTTCATGGCCGTGACCTGGTTCCGCGGTCTGCTGCCGCTTCTCAACGAACTGCTGATCAACGACGACAACGCTGCTGCGGCAGCACGCAAGGCAGACGCCGCCAGCCAACGCGCCGACCGACCGATCCAGTGAAATGGGATCGCGCGTATCCCCACTACTCGCGACGTGAAGTAATTCGACTCGGCGCAGGTGCGATCGGCGCACTCGGACTGAGCAATCCAGCGACGGCTCGCGCGCAATCCGAACGCGCCACCGCAGGCCGATTCCCCTGGCCATTCGATATCGACGGCGATGGCGTCGTTTCGCCGGATGACCTGCGCCTGGTTCGGCGGGCAGCATCAGGATCTGCGCGAGGCACGCGTGTGCGACCGGGATCAGGGTGGGATGCCCGGCTGGATTTCGCCGCTGAGGGATACATCAACGAAGATCACGTTGCCCGCTTCGAGCGACTCGCGCCGCTCGGTCAGAATCGCCTTCCGGCGCGTCCAACCACAGCCTGCTTTCACTATGGCTGGTACGGCCCCGGACGGCGGCAGCGAGAGACTCCGACCGTGCGCTACCTCGGTGGCAACTACCAGTCGACCGACCGGCGCACCGAAGAGGAATTCAACGACCTCAAGGCGGAGTTCGGTATCGACGCCGATATCCTCTCGTGGATCGATGACCGCGAGGTGCTCCGTGCGTTTGAGCGTGGGTATCTGAGCGCAGCCAATCGCGGCACACGTCGGTTCGGGTTGCTCTACGAGAGTCAGATCAACCTGAGGGCGCGCGGCCGCTTATCGATGGAGCGCGGCTCCGCGGCAGCCACCAAACTCATCCATGATTTCCGCGCTATGGGCGCCTGGCTGCGCGACGCGGCCAGTACGGCCGATACCGAGATCTTGTTCGTCGATGGCCGCCCCGTCGTCTATGTCTTCGGCTCGCACACATTCGGAGTGAACGACGGACAGCTCCCGGATGTGGGGCGGGCTCTCGCCCGAGCACGGTCGGAGTTTGCCGAGACCTTCGGCACGGTCCCGTACCTGATCGGCGACGAGTCGCTGTTTCCGGGAGACCCGGAAGTACGCATCGATCGCCGCTACCGCGCCGCGTACTTCGACGCAGTAACCCGCTATCACCACTACGACGAAGCGTTCATTCGCGAACTCGGCGATGGAGAGACGGTGAACCTCGACGCCGACTACGTGAAACGCATCGTCGAGCTAGAGCAGCGGAGCGCTGCAGGCTTCGACACCGTGCGCAATCGCTACTCCGACCGGCGAGTCCGCGCCATCCCGTCGGCGGCCGCTGGTTTCGCCAAGCGAGGTTTGCCAACTCTCCAGGCCAGCCGCCACAACTACGAGACACTTCTCGACGCCATGCAAGAGCTCGTGAACGACGCTCACCGGGGCGAACGACGGCGCCGCCTCGCGGTGGAGGCGGGCAGCCCACCGCTGGTTCTCCTCGGCTCCTGGAATGAGGAGTTCGAAGGGCACGCCTTGCTGCCCGCCAGTCGCAGTGCCGCTCTCGCGGACGACAAACACTCGGGCTTCGACTGGCTCTTCGCGATCAAGTCGCGCTACGGATCCGTACCGCCGCGCTAGGCGCTAGATCCGGAACAGGCGCCGACAGTTCGCCGCCGAGATCTCCGCAACCTCGTCCGCCGAGCGCTCGTGAATCTCGGCAACGCAGCGCGCAACCTCGGCCACGAACGCAGGCTCGTTGCGTTGTCCGCGATGAGGGACTGGCGCGAGGAACGGCGCGTCCGTCTCGATGAGCGTGCGCTCCAGTGGAACGCGGGCAATCGCGTCGCGCACCTCAGGAGCGTTCTTGAAGGTCGCAATGCCGGAGAACGAAACGTAGAACCCGAGATCCACGACCTGCTCGGCCATCGCAGGGTCCTCCGTGAAACAATGGATCACGCCGCGCAACCGGCCTTCGGAGGCTCCGGCCTCGCCGAGCATCCGCACCATGTCATCCACGGCCTCGCGGCTGTGGATAACCACCGGGAGTTCGCGCTGCACGGCCCACTCGAGCTGTGTGGCGAAGAGCGTGCGCTGGTCTGCCGGCGGCATGTCGTAGTGGTAGTCGAGACCGATCTCCCCTACAGCCACGACCTCCGGCCTGTCGAGCATCGCCTCGACCTCGGCCACAGCCGACGATGTCGCCTCCGCTACGTTGTGCGGCGCAAAGCCCACGACGGCATGCAAGCTCGGACTGCCGGCAGGATGGTCCGCAGACGTGAGTTTCAGCACGGCGGCTGAACTCTCGACGTTGTAGCCGATCACGACGACTGCCTCGACCCCGGCGTCGCGTGCGCGCCGGAGCACCTCCGGAAGATCGTCCTTGAAACGATCGTCGGCCAGATGCGCGTGCGAATCGATCAGCCTCAACGCACGCGGCAGCCGGAATCCATCCAGCGGTCGAAGGTCACCAGCGTGGGGTTGCCGTCATCGTCGGACGCCGCCAGCACCATACCGTTGGACTCGACGCCTCGAATCGTCGCTGGCTGCAGATTGGCCACCACGACGATCTTCTTGCCGGGAAGCTCCTCTGCCGAATAGGCCTTGGCAATCCCTGCTACAAGCTGCCGCTCCTCATCGCCCACCTGGACCATAAGTCGCATCAGTTTGTCGGTGCCCTCTACTCGCTCGGCGCTGAGAATGCGTGCCGTGCGGAGCTCGATGTTCATGAAGTCGTCGATCGTAATCATGGTCGCAGTCCGTTGTGATGGTTCGGTCGCAGAATCGCTCGGCGATTATAGCGACCCTCTCTCACATCAGCCCGCGGTCGCGCAGACTTGCGTGCCCCTCGGCCGCCACCACCAGGTGATCCAGCACCCGGATGCCCAGCAGCTCGCCGGCGCTCACCAGCTGCCGAGTGATCGCCACGTCTTCCCTACTCGGGGACGGATCCCCGGAGGGGTGATTATGGAAGAGGATGACAGCCGGCGCCGCCGACAGCAGACACTGACGGAAGACCTCGCGCGGCCGAACCACGCTCGCGCTCCAGCCGCCGCGAGAGATCACCTCCACGCGCAGAAACCGATTGCGTCCGTCGAGCAGCGCGAGGCCGAAGCACTCGTGACGCTGATCAGCGAATCGTGTCATCAAGTAGTCGGCAAGATCGGCCGGCTGGCGGACCGTTGCACCACGTGCCGGAGGGCAAGCCGCACATCGGCGCCCGATCTCGAAGGCTGCCGCCAGCCGACAGGCCGTCGCGGCGCCAATCCCTTTCTCATGGCGCAGCTCTCGAACGTCTCGCTGGGCCAACTCCCGTAGGCCGCCCGACTCGAGCAGGTCGTGCGCTATCGCAGAGGCGTCGTGCCCGTTGATTCCGGTTCCGATCAGCAGGGCGAGCAATTCGGCATCGGTGAGCGCATCCAGTCCGACCGCACGGAGGCGTTCGCGCGGTCGCACAGGGGGCTTGTCGCTCAGTTCCGGGGCCACCGGGCCGGGCCCAGGTACCGCTCGCGTTGTTACTGGATGCCGCTTCACGCACCATGTAGATGGACAGGGGTCGCGGATATCGACTCTCGACAGCGCTTTTCACTGCATCGAGCGTCGACTTTTCCGCGCCGCCGTACGTCCAATCATTGGAGACATAAGACATTGGCGACGCATTCCGGAACATCCATGGTGGAAGCGCCGACCGCTCCAACCGACAATCAGCTCGTAGCGCGCACACTCAACGGCGACGTTGGTGCGTTCAACGACCTCGTGACACGGTGGGAAGGGTCGCTATATCGCTTCGTAGTGCGCTACCTCGGCGACACCGAGGAGGCGCGCGATATTTGCCAGGAAGCGTTCCTGCGGGCCTATACCAACCTCGACCGCTTCAGGGGCCAGGCGAAGTTCTCGTCGTGGCTGTATCAAATCGCTTTGAATCAATGCCGCAGTCAGTTCCGCAAGAAGAAGTCACGGCCCACGGTGTCGCTGGACGAGGACGAACAGCAGAATCACCTACGGCTGGTGCCCGCAGATGCGGAGACGCCGGACGCCTCGGCAATCAAGGTACAGAACGCGAGCGCACTACAAACGGCGCTCGCACGGCTCCCCGAAGATCAACGTACGGCGATCATTCTGAAGGAGTATCACGGCCTCAAATTCCGCGAGATTGCCGAGATTCTCGAAACGCCCGAAAGCACCGTAAAATCTAGGCTCTACCACGGTCTCGAATCGTTGGCGAAGAGTCTTGGACACCTGAAGACCCAAGGACTGCAGACATGAGCGAGAACAGCAAGGAGCTCCAGGAGCTGCTGATCGAGCTCGAGTACGGTGAACTCGACGAGATCGCAGCAGTGGAAGCGCAGGAACAGATCGATGCCGACCCGGCGATGCGAGCCATGCAGGAGTCTTTCCGGGCAGTGCGCACCGATCTTCATGCCGTAGACGAACCCGAGGTGAGCCCCTCGCGTATCGCGTTCGTCACGATGCCAGGCCAACCGGCCGCCAACACCTGGTCGATCTGGGCCAAGGGCGCAGCCGTGGCGGCCAGTTTTGCCTTCGGACTGCTGCTCGCCGCGGCGGCCGCCAACACGTTCGGGCTGATGCCGGCGATGCCTGGTGTCGACCCGGCGCTTGCTGGCGCGCCTGACGCGACGGCGGAAACCTCGTTCGCGAGTATGTCGCAGTCAGAAATCCAGGACTATCTCGACTCGCGCTACGCCCGGGCCGATGCGATCACCACACCTGTGGCGGACATGAGTCCTGAAGAGCTGCGACCGATCGTTGACGATCTCTGGTCGGAACGAGAACAGCAGTGGCGTGGCGTCGTGCAGCAAATGCTCAACGTGGCCAACCGACAACAGCGAGACGAGATCGAGACACTGATGGCGGGGATGTTCCAGACGTTCGATGCAGCACGCACCAACGACATGCTGGCTGTGGCGGACGAACTCGGCATCTTGCAGCAGAACACCGGGGCGGAATTGCAGCGCAACACACAGGCCATCGACTATCTGTTCACCAGGGTCGGGCTCGATCCCACTGGACAGCGGGAGCAGGACAATGACTAGCCGCCTGCGCACACACGGTTTGATTGCAGCAACCGTCGCGGTGACGTTTACCCTTGGCGCCGGCCTCACGGCCACTGCGATGGGCTCCCAGCAGGACCAGGAATCACGTCGCCTGCGTCAGCTAGAAGTCTTCGAACGCCTGCTCACTGAGACGGTGCAGGAACAAGTCAGCTCCATCGTCAATACGACCATCGACGCCGCGCGCCGCGGCGACCCGGATGGCGACGGCATCGTGTCGGATGTAGCGGCCGAGCCTCTCGTGGTTAAAGTTGGCGCACCTCTGGCCGCGCACGGGATCTACATCGCCGACTACGGCGTGATGTTCTCGATCGAGACGCCGCAGGTGTCTGTCATTCCGCAGTCGTTCGAGCGCGTCCTGGCGCAGCCCCGTGCGCTTTTCCGGCTGCGCGAGGGCGGACTCTTCGAGTCTGCCGGGCCAATGGGTGTGGTGGAAATCCGCGCCGATCAGGTCGATCGATCGCTCGACGACCTGATCGTGCTCCTCGAGCGTTCCGGCGACGAGTCCTACACCGTCAGCGTCGAACAGCTTCGCGAAGTGAAAGGCGCGCTCGAGGAACTGCGCGGCGCCGAGACGCCGCACGCGGACACCGTTGAACTCACGGCCGAAGCAACGACGGTGTTGCGAGAGCGCGGCGAAGAGGCTGCGGGTCGTGAGGCCGACGGCAACGTTCGAGCCGGCGCAGTGGGGTCGCGTAACAGCTGGGCTCGGTACTACCGCGATGCCGTCGAGCAACGCAGTTCGATGCAGGGGGTTCTCGAACGCAACCATCAACAGGTGGCGTTGGCTATGCGCGAGGCCGCGATCGATACGCTCGCCTCCTACGGCAGCCTTATCAAGGGCCTGGACGACGATGAACGCATCACGGTGATCGTGCTGCCGCCGAAGACCTGGGATTTCGCGCGCGGGTTCGGCGTGGGCGTCGAGCAAGACGAGCACATCATTTCAGCTCGCTACAAGGACATCCGCGAACTCGACGCCAGCGATATCGACTATGACGAGTTCGTGAAGCGCGCCCAGGTGCGCAACCGTCTCGGTCTCGAGATCGTGCACGAGGACGACTCCGAGGGGCGCTAGTCCGCCGAGAAATTCCAACGTAACTTTTCCTGGTCGCTTTGCGTATCTATATCGATGATCGATAATCGATCGTCGATACAATCTCGCCGACAACGTCCAGGAAAGTCCTATGCACCCCCAGCCGAACAGCTCAGACCACGAACGGCTCCGGCTCTGGCCAGCCCTCGCAGTACTCGCCTTGATGTGGGCAGCACGGATGCTTCTCCCCGTGGTCATGGCCGACGCGGGACCGATACCGGTGCTCGTGCCAGTAGCCGGTTCGGTCCTGATCGCGCTCTGGTGGCTCTTCCTGAGTCACGCGCCGTGGCTCGACCGCGTGGCTGGACTCGTCGTTCTGGTGGCGGCAGTGCTCGGCACGCGCCTTCTTTTGCACGAGTCGCTGCTGACCGTTGCGTTCGGTGTGATGTACTTCTTCGTGGCGGTTCCCACAGCGACCACTGCATTCGTCCTGTCGCTCGCAGCCAGTGAACGGTTGCAGCTACCGAAGCGTCGCTTCGCGGTGACGATCGTCGTGCTGGCGGTAACGAGTCTGTGGGCACTCGCCCGCACCGGTGGCCTCGCCAACGGTGGCGGCGGTATGGAGCTCGCGTGGCGATGGCAACCGACCCCCGAGCAGCAACTCATCGCGGCGCCCAATGCGCCCATCGGCACCGTACCCGTGATCGACGTCGGCACCGAAGCGGCCTGGCCCGGGTTCCGTGGACCCGGCCGCGACAGCCGCGTGCGCGGCACGCGGATCGCAACAGACTGGGACACTCAGCCTCCACGCGAGTTGTGGCGCCGCCCCGTCGGGCCGGGCTGGTCGTCCTTCGCGGTCCGCGGCGATGTCTTCTACACGCAGGAGCAACGTGGCGAGGCCGAAGTCGTTTCCGCCTATTCGATCTCTAGCGGCGAACCGCTCTGGCGCCACGAAGATTCGACCCGGTTCTGGGAAGCGATCGGCGGGGCGGGGCCGCGCGCGACGCCGACCCTGCATGGCGACCGTGTGTACGCCTTTGGGGCAACGGGCATCCTGAACGCCCTGCGTGCCGACACGGGCGTTGCGGTGTGGTCTCGTGATGTCGCGGATGAGACCGGCGTGGAAACACCGGGATGGGGATTCGCCAGCTCCCCAGTCGTCATTGGTGATCTGGTCATCGTGGCGGCACGCAGCGTCCTCTCCGCCCACGAACTGGCAACAGGCGCGCCGCGCTGGCAGACCGTGGATCGTGGCGGGAGCTACAGCTCGCCCCAGTTGTACACAATCGATGGCGTTCAGCAGGTGCTCCTGGCCACCGTCGCCGGCCTGATCAGTGTGGACCCCGCAACCGGCACAACTCTGTGGACCCACGAATGGCCAGGCAGCGTCCGCATCGTGCAGCCCGCGCGGGTCGGCACCAGCGACCTGCTCGTCAGTCGCGGCGAAACCACCGGGATACGCCGCATCGCGCTGACGCAGCAGGCCGGCGCATGGAGTACCCGTGAGGTCTGGGATCAATCCGCTTGAAGCCCTACTTCAGCGACTTCGTCGTGCACGGCGACTACGCCTACGGCTTCGACGGCAGCCTGCTCGCTTGCATCGACATCGCGACTGGCGAGCGTGTCTGGAAGGGCGGGCGATACGGTGGCGGGCAGATGCTCCTGCTCGACGACCAGAACCTGCTCCTGGTGACGAGCGAGCAGGGAGACCTGGCCCTGGTGCGCGCTGCTCCCGATGGGTTCGAAGAGGTCAGTTCGCTCCCCGTCTTCGACGCCAAGACATGGAACCACCCGGTGGTGGTCGGCGACGTCCTTCTGGTTCGCAATGACCGCGAAATGGCTGCGTACAGACTCGGCACGCGGTCCAACTAGGCAGTCCGTTCGAACAGCCGGCGCGTTTCCGGTAACCTCGAGGTCCCTGCAAGCCCTCCGGAGAAGCCGATGAGAAAGATCCTTCTCGCCCTCTGCTGCATGTCTCTACTGGCAAGCACACTCGTTGCCGGGAGCGCTCACGCACAGGCCGGGCGTTCGTACGCCGTGAACGTGACCACCAGTGAGGGCGGTGAATTCACCGACTGCTTTACGTTCAACGACGACGGGACGCTTCTCCTCGCGGCTCTCATCGACGTACTCGGCTGGCATCGTCTGAACCTGGACACCAAGAAGAACTCGTTCCAGGCGGCGGCCAAGACGGACAACGCAGACGGCATCTCGCTCGCATTCTCGGGCAAGGCCAAGCCCAACTCGATCAAGGCCGACGGCTTCAATCCCGACGACGGTGTGAGTTTCAAGGTGAAGGGCAAGAAGACCGACTCCTGTGAAACGGTCCGCATCGCTGGCCCCAACCCCTGGATTCGCCCGCGACGCTAGACTCGAGCCATTCGCCGGCTCGCTAGCTGCCGCACGATTTCTTGCAGCCCACCCAGGCGCCGATCACCTTTGCGTCCTTCTTGAGTGAGCCGGCGTTGTCGCGCTTTTTCTTGATTCCGGTCTTCGAGCCGAGGTGCGTCTTCTTCGGATTCGAGAAGTAGCCGGCGCGATCGCAGCGACTGAGCCCATCGGTCGTGCAGCTGTACGACATCACCGTGCGGAACGATCCCGGCACGCGATGACCGAATGAAGACGGGTAGGCGCCGGACTGAACGCCGTTGTCTTCCGGATTGTGTCGCAGGCCCATGTTGTGGCCACCTTCGTGCCCGAATGTAAACGCCCCATAGCTGCCAACACAGTCGGAACGCACGATGTTGAACGCACGGACCGCATCCTCCGGACGAGCGCCGGAATTGGCACCGGACACGTAGCCCAGGCCACAGATCCCCTCTGTGTGCGCAATGGCCATGCTCACGAAGTCCGCGCCAAACTTTTTGCGGAACTTGTGCGCCTTCTCCATCTGGCCGTCGCCCACCGTGCGCAGCGCCTTGAGCACCGCTCCCCCAGGGATGTCGTTGTCCAGAGGACCGTTGTATTTCATTTTCTTGAGACCGACGAGACGGATCACCATCGGCACGCCCGAGGCCTGGAGGGCCGCGTTCATGACCGCGACCGTGAGCTTCCAGTCGGCCTTCATCATCTTGGCGCCGCCAACTTCCTTGGCTGCCTCGGGCATGTAGAGCGCGAGCAGATCGACTGTCACGTCGTTCGCCAATGGCTCGGCATCGACCGTCGGTCCGCGGTCGGCTTCAAAGGCGTCGACGACTGGATCCACCAGCACGTCGTTGCCCTCCGGCAGCGCGGTGGCGTCGTACTCGACGATCACGCCCCGTCCCCTTCCTCGTGGGCGAATGTCGAAGCCGCGCCCACGGTAGCTCACGGTGCCAACGACAATCCCGCCTTCAACCACGAGGTGGGCGGCACTCATCGGATCACCAATGATCGTGCCGCTCCACACCGCGCCATGGAATTCATCGTTCCGTATGGTGCTGAATTCGGCGACGACGCGAACGTCAGGCGCGAGATCGAGCGACAACCGCGAGCCCGGCGTGGTGGTGCGCAGCAGCAGATCAGTATCGACCCGAATCTGGCGCGCAAACATGATCGTCGCGCGCTGCGTGCGGACGCCGGACGCATCCCCCTCGGCAACGACGGTGAACAGGTCCGGTGCCGCAGCTTCCTGGGCAGCGCTACCGGCGGCGCCGGAGAGTAGAACGGCGGCGGCGAGCACAACAACAAGACGAGGGCGCATCTTGAAAGCCTCCAGGGAGCGTGAGCAGCGTGCCCCGAGTATGCCCCGCATGCGCGTGCTCCCGAAAGGGAACCCTGCGGGGCCCTGCGTGAGAGGCGGGCGTCAGCGGCGCTTTCCGTCGTTCAGCGCACGGCGCGAATGCTATTCTGAACAAGTGGCTCGCTCAGGCGGTCCACACCCCCAACAGGGGGCGACAGGGTTCGACGGGAACTCTGAAGCCGAAGTTGCATGTCGAGCGTCTCAGACTGCTCGTAAAAACCACTGAGAAAACACACAACTGCCGAAACACCGGTAGCTCTAGCGGCCTAAACCCCGCTAGCGTGGCCCAGAGCAGACCTGCAGGCTCTGGCAACCACGTCATACAGCAGGTTGGCTGCGTGCCGCACCTCAGGGTGGCGTAGCGAGAAAACACTGAGGCGTGCGCTTTCACTGGCCTGTCCGCTGGGCAGGTGCTAGCGCGAGAATTAATCAGCGGAACAAGCATGTAGACGCTTCTGCGGATGGTTTTCGGACGCGGGTTCGATTCCCGCCGCCTCCACTGCTTCAGGCCCGAGAAAGGGTCGTCTGCGGCGTTATCGGAGCCTTGAAGGTCCCGATGACCGTCGTCGGCTCCGATGCCTTGCATCCGACCCTTTCTCGGGCCTGAAGTGTGTTTGGGAAGCGCGTAGGAAGGGTATGCTGGCCTCGTCATGGGGCACAGGCGTTACCGGCCCACGGGGCCAAGGTAGCGACCGAGCCAGGCCAGCGTCTTCCTGTAACGCATCGTCGTGTCCGCAGAGTATTGCCGCATCCGTTCAGGACGCAGCTGCGAGTGTGCGCGGTCAGCTCGTGGCGCCGTCTGGAGTTCGTGCGGCCTTCCGGGTACCCCGGCGGGCAGGGTAAACAGGAGAGCCACCGTCGCAACTTCGGCACCGCCGCGCCGCGCCGAACCAGTCAGCGCGGGGCGCGAGAGCGGGTGATCGGGTACAGGAGCAAGCGCTGGTCGTCGAAGTACGCAAGACGGTTGGGCACGGTTCGCTCGATCGTTCCCAAGAGCGACCGCGAGATTCGGTTCGACCGGTGCCGCGCCGCCAGGTACAGCAAGAAGGTCTCGGCAATGTCCTCGCGAACTGGGTTGTCACGTGCGTACGTGGAGATGAAGCTCCCGTCTCGCTGCTGGGCCCGGCGCCATCCGACAGCACCCGCGTGATGGGCATCCAGCGAGGTGTGGCTCGCCTCATGAACCAGCGTCTCTTCGAGAATACCGTCGCGCTCGTAGATCTCGGCCTGTCCGGTGTGGATCAGCACGTTGTTGTTGCCGCCGCCGAAAGGCTTGAGGCCCTTGTGAATCCAGACGGTCGCCATGTCGGTCCGAAGCTGGGTGGGGATGCGTCCAATCGCCCTGGCGTATTTCTCAGCCTCGCGTTGAGCCGCCGCCTGACTGCCGAACTCCGGGTTCACCTGAACCTCGGCGGTCAGCCCGTCGTCGAACCCAGCGCGGAACAAGTAGGCGTTGACCTGGACAAACGTGGCCGCGCGCCGATCGAACATCCGTCGCGAGTCTTGCCCGGTGTACTCGAGTGCTACGAAGGCCGATCGATCCGTGGAACGAATGATGTCGGGCTCCAGGAAAATCGTGCCGGTGAAGGGCGGCGTCTGCGCGAGGCAGACCCCAGGAATCAGTAGCAATAGCGCTCCGACAACGGCTTTCAAGCCAGCTTCCTGCCTCGTATTTGTGTAGGTCAGAACCAAGAGACTTGGAGAATCGCATTGGCGAGGAGAGTAGTTCGTATCGCATCGCCGTTACCACGCCCGTCGATTCCGCAGCGTTTCCGGTGTTACGGGATTGCCGGCGCGGGGGCGGTCCAGCAGTTTGGCCCGTTGCGCCCACCGGGCTCTTTCCAATAGCCGGCACCATTCCGCCGGCAGCCGAATGGGGGCCGCCTTCCCGAACATGTCTCCGCGCCGGGGGTCGACGCGAGGAGACAGGGCGGGGGCGACTACGCTCTTCGGCCAATCCGGTATCGTGGGGATCGCCATGGCAATCTTCCACTTGTACCGCACACCTGCCATCTCGCGGAGCGCGCTCGACGCGCTGGTGGAACGCGCACGCCACCGTGGCTTCGAGTCGCTGCGCGCGTTGCGGTCCGAGTACTGCTTCAACGTTGCCACCAGCCGGCCGCTCGACTCCAAAGAACGCGAGACGCTGAACTGGCTGTTGCGCGAGACGTTCGATCCGCGGGGTTTCGGCGATCACAGCTTCCTGGCGGCCGACCTGGACCCGGCCGATCCGCGCGCAACGATCCTCGAAGTCGGCCCGCGGATGAGCTTCACGACGGCCTGGTCGACGAACGCCGTGTCGGTTTGCCACGCATGCGGCCTCGACGCCGTACTGCGCATTGAGCGGTCTCGCCGCTTCCTCCTCGACACGGAGGCCGAGCCTCGCGCCGGAGACCTCGCCAGCTTCCTGGCGCTCGTCCACGACCGCATGACGGAGTGCCCCTACCCGGAGCCGCTCAGCTCCTTCGATGCCGGCGTTGCGCCGGCCGAGGTGCGCACGGTTCCCGTGCTCGAAGAAGGGCGCGCTGCGCTCGAGCGCATCGACCAGGAAATGGGGCTGGCGTTCGACGACTGGGACCTCGACTACTACACGAAGCTGTTCACCGAGCGCGTGGGGCGTAACCCGACGGATGTCGAGTGCTTCGATATCGCACAGTCCAACAGCGAGCACTCGCGGCACTGGTTCTTCAAGGGCCGGCTCATTGTGGACGGCGTCGAGCAACCGCACTCGCTGATGGACCTCGTGGCCGCACCCCTGGAGGCGGCCCAGAACAACAGCGTCATCGCCTTCAAGGACAACTCCAGCGCGCTCCGCGGCTACCGCATCGCCACCATCCTGCCGCGGGAGCCCGGCACCCCGGGGCCACTCGAACTCACTGAGCTCGACTACGACCTGATTCTCACCGCCGAGACCCACAACTTCCCGTCGGGCGTCGCACCGTATCCCGGGGCTGAAACCGGCACCGGCGGCCGCATTCGCGACACTCACGCCACCGGTCGCGGCTCGCTGGTCGTGGCGGGCACGGCGGCCTACTGCGTGGGCAATCTGCAGATCCCCGGCTACGAGCTCCCCTGGGAGGATCCGGAGTTCGGCTACCCGGACAACCTCGCGCCACCGCTGCAGATCGAGATCGAGGCCAGCAACGGCGCCTCTGACTACGGCAACAAGTTCGGCGAGCCGGTGATCCAGGGCTACACACGTTCGTTCGGCATGCGCCTGCCCGACGGCGAGCGTCGCGAGTGGATCAAGCCGATCATGTTCAGCGCCGGTGTCGGTCAGATCGACGCCCGCCACCTGGAGAAGGAGACTCCCGCCGTTGGCATGTGGGTGGTGAAGCTCGGGGGTCCGGCCTACCGCATCGGGATGGGAGGCGGCGCAGCCTCGAGCATGGTGCAGGGCGAGAACGCCGCCGAATTGGACTTCAACGCCGTGCAGCGCGGCGACGCGGAAATGGAACAGAAGGTCAACCGCGTGCTGCGCGCCTGCGTCGAGATGGGCACCAACAACCCCATCGTCTCGATCCACGATCAGGGCGCCGGCGGCAACTGCAACGTGCTCAAGGAAATCGTCGAGCCGGCGGGAGCCCGCATCCACGTGCGCGCCGTGCCGGTTGGCGATGACACGCTCTCCGTGCTCGAGATCTGGGGAGCGGAGTACCAGGAAAACGACGCGCTCCTGCTGCGACCCGAACACAAGGAACTGTTCCAGCACCTCTGTGAGCGCGAGAAGGTGACGGTGGGCTTCGTCGGCCGGGTCACCGGCGACGGCAAGATCGTGCTGCACGACGAGAGAGACGACTCCACCCCTGTGGACCTCGAACTCGACGCGGTGCTCGGCAAGATGCCGCGCAAGGTCTTCGAAATGGATCGGCACCCCGTGTCGGCTCAGCCGCTCGCGCTGCCGGACCAGCTGTCCGTGAGCGATGCGCTCGATCGAGTACTCCGACTGCTGTCGGTAGGCTCGAAGCGCTTCCTCACCACCAAGGTCGATCGCAGCGTGACCGGCCTCGTAGCCCGCCAGCAATGCGCCGGCCCGCTGCTCCTTACCGTGGCCGACGTGGCGGTGATCGCCCAGAGCCATTTCTCCAACACGGGCTCCGCAACGGCCATCGGTGAGCAGCCAATCAAGGGCATGCTCGACCCGGCAGCGATGGCGCGGCTGTGCGTTGGCGAGGCGCTCACCAACCTGGTGTGGGCCCGGGTCAGCGCGCTAACCGACGTGAAGTGCTCCGGCAACTGGATGTGGGCGGCGAAACTCCCCGGCGAAGGCGCGGCACTCTACGACGCCGCCGTGGCACTGAGCAACGTGATGCTCGCGCTGGGCATCGCGATCGACGGCGGCAAGGACAGCCTGTCGATGGCCGCGCTCGCGCCTGGCGCCGACGGCAACGACGAGGTGGTGAAGGGCCCGGGCACGCTGGTGATCTCGGCTTACTGCTCGTGCCCCGATGTGGCGGCTACCGTGACTCCCGACCTCGAACTACCTGAGTCCGGTCGCCTCCTGTTCGTCGATCTGGCGGCGGGGCGGAGGCGCCTCGGTGGCTCCGCCCTCGCCCAGGTCTACGGCCAGCTCGGAGAGAGTTCTCCCGACCTCGACGACCCGGCCGTGCTGGCGCGCGCGTTCGAAGCAGTCCAGGAGCTGATCGAAGCCGGGGTCGTGACGGCGGGGCACGATGTCAGCGACGGCGGCCTGATCACGGGCGCCCTTGAGATGGCCTTCTCCGGCAACTGCGGACTCGAGCTCGACGTCCCAGGCGGTGCGGAGGGACCCATCGCTGCCCTGTTCGCTGAGGAACTCGGGCTCCTGCTCGAAGTGCACGAGTCGAACATGGATCAGGCACTCGAAGTCTTCGCCTCGGCGGAGGTTCCCTGTTCTGCCATCGGCCGTGCACGTACGGGGACGGACATCGCGGTCCGGGTGGACGGCGACACCGTGCTCAACGCTGATGTCCGCGACCTGCGCGACACCTGGGAAGCCACCAGCTTCGAGCTCGACCGGCGACAGGCCGACCCAGGGCACGTAGAACAAGAACGCACTGGGGTGCGCGAGCGTCGTACGCCCGCGTATGAATTGACCTATGAACCGGCGCCCACCGCGCCGGCGCTCCTCACGGCGGATTCGAAGCCGAAGATCGCGATCCTGCGCGAGGAGGGCAGCAACGGCGATCGCGAGATGAGCTCGGCGTTTTACGCGGCCGGGTTCGAGCCGTGGGACGTCGTGATGTCCGATCTTCTCGAGGGCAGCATGAACCTCGACCGCTTCCGTGGCGTCGCCTTCGTGGGCGGGTTCAGCTATGCGGACGTGCTCGACTCCGCCAAGGGTTGGGCCGGCGTGATCCGCTTCCACAAGGAACTCGCAGACCAGTTCGCGAGCTTCCGCGATCGACCGGACACCTTCAGCCTCGGCCTGTGCAACGGCTGCCAGCTGTCGGCACTACTCGGCTGGGTGCCGTGGGCCGGAATCGAGGACGAACTCCAGCCGCGCTTCGTCCACAACGCTTCCGGCCGCTTCGAGTCGCGGTTCCCGACGGTGCGTGTCGAGTCGAGTCCGGCGATCATGTTCCGCGGCATGGAAGGCTCCGTACTCGGAGTCGCCTCCGCCCACGCGGAAGGCCGCGCCTACTTCCCCGACTCCGCCATCCTGCAAAAGGTGCAGGACATGGGCCTCGCTCCCCTCCGCTTTGCGGATGACGCCGGCGAGACGACCGAGCGCTACCCGTTCAACCCCAACGGCTCACCAGCCGGGATCGCCGGCCTGTGCTCGCCGGACGGCCGCCACCTGGCCCTGATGCCCCACCCCGAACGCACGTTCCTGAAGTGGCAGTGGAACTGGATGCCCGCTACCTGGCGCAGGGAGCTCGCGGTGTCACCTTGGCTGCGGATGTTCCAGAACGCGCGCGCGTGGTGCGACAACACCTGAGCCCGGCGGCCCCCTTCTCTCGCCGCACGAGCGCCCGGTACACTGCCGTGCCTGATCCCATCGTCGCCGTCGGAGTTTCGGAGACCCCATGTCACGCGAGAGTGACCCGCCCGCGCCTGTACCGCCTGACGACAGCTCCGACACGGCCCTGACGTCGGATGGCAAAGTGGCCGCGGATGACGAGACCAGCCTGGACACCTCGGCATCGCCCGATGCCGACGCGGAGGTCGAACTGGGTGTCATGCGGACGTTCCACCCACCCAAGCAGGTCGGCGCGTACCGAGTTCTGGAAGAGATCGGCCGCGGAGCGATGGGCACGGTGTACCTCGCCGAGCAGGAGAACCCGCGGCGGACAGTGGCGCTGAAGCTCGTTCGCCGGGGCCGCGCAACTCCGGAACTACTGCGCCGCTTCGAGCACGAAGCACAGGTACTTGGGCGCCTGCACCATGCCGGGATCGCCCAGATCTACGAGGCCGGGGCAACAGAGGGTGACCTGGGCGAGCGCCAGCCGTTCTTCGCGATGGAGTACATCGAGGGCGATACGCTCTCGCGCTACGCGAGCGGAGCACAGCTCGACGTTCCCGCTCGACTCGAACTGATGGCGAAGATCTGCGATGCGGTCGCTCACGCGCATCAGAAGGGCATCATCCACCGTGACCTGAAGCCGTCCAACATCCTGGTCGACGCCGAAGGCCAACCCAAGGTGCTCGACTTCGGCGTGGCCCGGATCACCGACTCCGATCAACAGGCCACCATGGGTACCTCCATGGGCCAGATCATCGGCACCGTCGCCTACATGAGCCCAGAGCAGGTCGGAGGCCCACCCGACGACCTCGACACCCGCAGCGATGTCTAGGCGCTCGGTGTGGTCCTGCACGAGCTGCTGACGGGCGAGCTAGCGGTCGACATCAGCGACAAATCGCTGCCCGAGGCGGCACGGATGATCCAGGAGGATGACCCGGCGCGGCTGTCCTCGGTGAACCGCAGTTTTCGCGGCGACATCGAAACGATCGTCGGCAAGGCGCTCGCCAAGGACCGCGACCGCCGCTACCAGACCGTAACTGAGCTGGCAGCCGATCTCCGGCGCCACCTCGCCGACGAACCGATTGCGGCCCGGCCCCCAAGCACCTGGTACCAGCTCGCGAAGTTCTCGCGTCGCAACCGTGCCCTTGTTGGCGGCGTCGCGATCGCCTTCGTTGCTCTGGTCGCGGGCCTGGCGGGTACCGCCTACGGGCTGATCCAGGCACGTGAGGCGCGGAACCTGGCCCAGGACGAGGCCACGGCCGCGGGGCAGGTCGTCGACTTTCTGGGCGAACTCCTCGGAGGTGCGGATCCCTATGCGTCCGACGGGGCCGGCCCTACTGTGCGCGAGGTTCTCGAACGTGGCGCGCAGCGGATCGAGAGCCTCGACAGTGAGCCGGGTGTCCAGCTCCGGCTGCTGGAGGTCATGGGAGTGGCCTACAAGAACATCGGCCAGTATGAAAGCGCGGAGCGGCTCGTGGAACGGGCGGCGCGGCTACATGAGGATCTCGACAGCGAGACCGGCGTCGATGCGATCAAGCTCCGCGCGACGCTTGCGCGGATCTATGACGCCCAGGGGCGCCTGGACGAAGCCGACGTTACGGCCCGCCAGGCACTTGCGGAGATCGAGGTTCACCCTGACGCGCTGCCGTTCGACGTCGCCTACGTTGCCAGCTACCTGGCGCAGGTACAGATCGAGCAAGCGAAATGGGGCGAGGCCGAAGCGTTGCTGACCGCGACCGTCACGGACCTTGAGGAAGTCGAGAACTTCGCTCCGGAGCAGCTGTCGCTGGTCCTTTCGATCCGGGCCACAGCCCTCGCGCGTCAGCGCAGGTTCGACGAGGCGATCGAGGACGTGCGCAGGGCGCTGGATCTACGCGCGACGGTCGAATCCGAGCCGACGCTCCAAACCGCCGTTCTCTACTCGGATCTCGGTGCGATCCTGGCGCAGTCGGGCCGCCTCGAAGAGGCTGCTCCGATACTCCAGCGCTCCCTGGAGATCCACGAACTGTTTCTCGATCCCGACCACCCCCGCTTCGCCACCTCGCTGCATAACCTCGGCTCCATCAATCTCGACCTGGGCAACCACGAAGTGGCGCAGGATTACCTGACCCGTGCCGTGGCCGTGCGCGAACAGGTCTACGGCCCGGACCATCCCGCGGTCACGTCTTCGCTGAACAACCTCGCCAAGATCCACCTCGACGAGGGTCGCTACGCGGAGGCTGTGCCGTTGTACCAGCGCTCCGCCCGCATCCGTGAGGCGGCGCTGGGGCCTCTGCATCCCGCGCTGGCCTCGACCTTCCATGCCATGGGCGATCTGCATCGCCTGTGGAAGCGTCACGAGACCTCGGCCTTCTACTACGAGCGCGCCATCGCAATTCAGGAAGCCAACGAAACCGCTGACCTGCCCTTCGCGCTGCAGTCCTACGGCGAAGTGCTGAGCGCCCTCGGACGCGACGCCGAAGCCGCCTCGGCCCTGACGCGCGCGCAGGACCTCCGAGTAGAAGAGGCTGACAGCTGACGAAGAAAACGGCCTGAGCGCGGTACCTGTGATGCCGCCTAGAAGGCGTCGGTATCGCCGACGGAAGGAAAGTGGCCGTCGACGCTTGTGTACACCTTGATCAGCGACGTTTGCGTATCAGTCACGGTGAGAGTGGCCTCTACGTCCGTCAGACCGGCAGCGAAGACCCAGAAGTTATTGAAACCGGACACGTTGGTCTTGTCGAGGACCCGGACCACCATCGAGACGTTCTCCGGATTGAAGAACCAAAACGTGCCGGAATCGGGTGCGGTCGGGAGCGCCATGGCGCTGCGCGTCTTCTCGAAGTCCTCCCAGTCCACCTCGACCTGAAACCGGCTGTTGGGTCCCAGGCAAAGGGCTGTCTCGCTGGGTTGGCACCCAGAACTCGGATCGAACGGTTGCACGCTGACAATCACCTGGCCATTCGAATCCCAAGGATTCCGGGATCCGCCCCGGCCCATGGGCTGAGTCTGGAAGAAATTGCATCCGTTGGTCTGGTCCAACACCTGGGTATCGATACCGAAGCCGCGATCTAGCTTGAGCTGTCCGGAGGTGGTGACATTCGGCGTCCCGAAGCAGGTACCGTCGACCCGAACCTTCCCCTTGACCGGCTTCAGCCCGGCCAGCACGGGCGACACCGGGCTGAAGTTGATGAGCGTTGTGACGACGAACGCTTCTGCGGTGGTCGGCACCGGGACGCCGGCCGGCGGGAAGGCGATCTGGCGGAGCGTCGCGCCCGCGTCGATCGGGAAGGACCTGAAGGTGACGGTGGCGGGATCGTCGCCGGCGGCTATCCCTGAGGTGACAATCGCCACGCCGGTGGCGAGCGCAAGCAGACGGGAGCTACGCGATGGGAACACGGCGAACCTCTCGGGGGAAGTGAGATGGCCGCGAGGCTAGCACTCCCGCGACGGTTCTGGGGCGGCCTGAGCCCGGCTAGGGCGCCGGCCACGCAACAAGCGCTGCGCCGGATCCGGGCCGTTCGGCCGAGACCGGCGTGCTCGACGAGGTACACCGCCCCTCATCGGAGGCCGCTTCCATAGGCGGGAGTACGCGCGCAAGCGCGTGCACTACGACGTGGCTGGCTCAGCGCTTTCCGAAGGCGTAGCCTCCGTAGTCATGAACGACCGCGGGCGCGCCAGCGAGCTGCACGAGCAGGCCATCGTCATCGATGGTCACTGCGACATCCTCATCCCGGTGACCGAGGGGAAGATGCAGCTGAATGAGCGCGTCGAGGTTCCCGGGCTCGACTGGGAGGGGCCTCCGGGTCTGGAGAACTCGCCTCTCGTGCAATTCGGCCTCGGTGAGCACACGGCGTGGTTCGGCTGTATGGGGCAATACGACATCCCGCGTTGGCGCGAGGGCGGGATCACGGCGCAGCTGTGCGCGATCTACCTGGACGACGATTGGCTCAACGACCCGTTCCGCCGCGGCATGGAGATGGTCTGGAACCTGCACGACCAGATCGCCCGCAACGCGGAACTGGTTCTGGCAACGACCGTCCGCGAGATTCGTCAGGCTAAGGCCGACGGCAAGATCGCTGGTGTTGACCTTCGAAGGTTGCGAGGCGCTCGGTACGGATCCTCGCCTCCTGGATCTGTACTACGAGCTCGGACTACGCTCGGCCAGCCTTACCCACACGCGACGCAACGCGTTCGCGGACGGCTGTTGGGCCGCAGACAAGCAGGGCGGCCTCACCTCACTCGGTCGTCACGTCGTGGAGCGACTGGACCAGCTACGGATTGTCATCGACCTGGTCCACATCGGCGAAGTCGGTTTCTGGGAGATCCTCGAACTGACGGATAACCCCGTGATCCTGTCGCACAGCACGCCGACGATGTTCCCGGACACTTCGGCGGCCTCGCAGGATCTGGTGGGCGGCAAGTTGCCGCGCCCGCGTCTCGAGCTACCTCGCGATCGCGCAATGCTGGAGGCTCTTGCAGCGAACGGCGGCGTTCTCGGCTTGATCCACCTGGCACATCGGGATGTCGAGAGCGTCGTGCGCGATATCGAGACGGCGATCGAGGTGATGGGGCCCGACCACGTCGGCCTCGGCAGCGATCACTACGGGCTCGAGTTGGCGCCGCCCGGTCTCGAAAACATCTCGAAGGTCCCGCGACTGACCGAAGCGCTCGCCTCGCGTGGTCACTCGGACGAGACGATCCTGAAGTTCCTCGGAGGCAACTACCTCCGGGTGTTCGAGCAAGTCTGGCAAGAGTAGCGAGGCTACGCGAGGTCAAGTCATTTGCACCCAGGTTGGCGCCTGCTAAGGTGGCGCCGTCCTGCTCGCGCAATCCCGAGGTACACCCCATGCCGATGTTGTCTGTCACCCTCGCCTTCCTGTTGCCCTGGCTTGCCGCCGAGGCGTTGACGACTCCGCCGCAGCAGTCGATGGCCGAGTGGCGCCGTATCGCTCAGCCCGCGATCGCGGAAGTATGGAAAGAGATGAAGGCAGAAGCTGGGTTCGGTTACGCGGGTGAAATGGTGGTTGGCAGCCTGGAAGAAGGCGACGACGAGTACTTCGAATTCGACTTCGTCGGCCATCGGGAATACCTCATCGTCGGCGTGTGCGACGGCGACTGCTCGGACCTCGACCTGCTGCTGTATGACCGCGACGACAACGTCGTGCTGCAAGACATCGAAATGGATGACTACCCGGTTCTGGTCAGCCCTTCGGGACGCTCCGGGGTGCACTACATCGAGGCCGCCATGCCGAGTTGCAGCGTCGAGCCCTGCTACTACGCCGTGCAGGTGTTTCATCGGTACGTAGGCACACGCTGAACCCGTCTCCACGTCGCCGCGGTGTTCGAGATCCGAATGCCCTATGATTCGGTCTCGGCGCCCCTCCGCCTGTTCTGCACCGGTCGTTGGATCCGCGGGCGTCGAACTCGGGCCACGACCGACCCAGTCGTCTCGAGGTCCTGTCATGAGAAAGCCGGTCGCCCTCTTCGCGGTCCTGTTCGTCCTGTTCGCCGCCAGTCCCGTGTGGGCGCAGCAGACCTCGCTCAATGACGCCGGCCTATCCGGCCTGTCACTGCGGCCGATCGGCCCGGCGCTGAACAGCGGCCGGATCGCCGACATCAAGATCCACCCGCACGACGAGAGCATCATGTACGTCGCGGTGGGTTCGGGCGGCGTGTGGAAGACGACCAACGCGGGGACCACGTGGACCCCGATCTTCGACGACCAAGGCTCGTACAGCATCGGGTCGCTGGCCATCGACCCGAGCGCTCCGGACACTATCTGGGTGGGAACCGGCGAGAACGTGGGCGGGCGACATGTCGCCTACGGTGACGGGATCTACAAGAGCACCGACGGCGGACGCACGTGGCGAAACATGGGCCTCGAAGAATCGGAGCATCTGTCGACCATCGTCGTGCATCCGGAAAACTCGGACATCGTGTGGGTAGCTGCTCAGGGGCCCCTCTGGAGCTCCGGCGGCCAGCGCGGGCTCTACTACACAGGCGACGGCGGCGAGACCTGGCATCAGGCGCTGGGCAACTCGGAGTGGACGGGCGCCACGGACGTCGTCATCGATCCGCGCAACCCCGACCGCATCTACGCCGCCACCTGGGACCGGCACCGCACCGTCGCGGCCCTCATGGGCGGTGGCCCCGGATCCGGGATCTGGAAGAGCGAAGACGGCGGCGAGAGCTGGGAGCAGCTCACCACCGGGCTGCCGGGAGGCGAACTGGGCAAAATCGCGCTCGCGATCTCGCCGCAACAGTCAGACATCGTCTACGCGACCATCGAGACGATCCGCCGCGAGGGCGGTGTGTGGATGTCTGAGAACCAGGGCGAGTCCTGGCGCAAGATGTCCGACGCGGTGTCCGGCGGAACAGGCCCGCACTACTACCAGGAACTGTTCGTCTCTCCCCATCAGTTCGGGCGACTGTTCCTCGTCAGCGCCAGGACCCTGGTCACTGACGACCACTTCGCGACCTACTACGGGCTCAACAATCGCGACAAGCACGGCGACGATCACGCTATCGCGTTCCGCCCGAGCGACCCCGACTACGTGCTCGTCGGATCCGACGGTGGGCTGTACGAGTCGTTTGATGGCATGGAGACCTGGAGGTACATGGCCAACCTCCCGGTGATGCAGTACTACAAGGTCGCGGCGGACGACTCCGGGCCGTTCTACAACGTCTACGGCGGCACCCAGGACAACGGCTCCAACGGCGGGCCGATCCGTACCGCGAACAGCTACGGGATCCGTAACCAGGACTGGTTCACGGTGCTCGGCGCCGACGGCCAGGACCAGGCGGTGGAGCCTGGCAACCCAAACATCCACTACGGCGAGTTTCAGCAGGGCGTTATGTGGCGCACCGACCGCACCACGGGCGAGGCCGTCTTCATTCAGCCGCAGGCCCGCGAAGGCGAGCCCCACGAGCGCTTCAACTGGGACGCGCCCATCGAGGTGAGCTTCCACCAGCCAACGCGTGTCCTGACCGGGTCTTACCGGGTCTGGAGAAGCGACAACCGAGGCGACAGCTGGACGCCCATCTCCGGGGATCTGACCCGGAGTCAGGAACGAGTCGAGCTGCCCATCAGAGGTCGGCAACAGAGTTGGGATGGTGCCTGGGACGTGGGGGCCATGTCGAACTACAACACCATCACTTCCATCGGCGAGAGCCCGCTCGACGAGAACGTGATCTGGGCCGGGACCGATGACGGCCTGCTGTCGGTCACCGAGGACGGCGGCGACAACTGGCGCCGCGTCGAGGTGAGCGAGGCTGGGGTGCCGGAGCTGGCGTTCGTTAACGACATCAAGGCCAGCCACCACGATCGCGACACCGTGTTCGTCGCGCTCGACAACCACAAATACGGCGACTTCGCGCCGTATCTGGTGAAGAGCGTGGATGGTGGGCAGACGTGGACGTCCATCGCCGGGAACCTGCCGGAACGGCATCTCGTGTGGCGCGTCGTGCAGGACCATGTCGACCCGGACCTGCTCTTTGCAGCCACCGAGTTCGGTGTCTTCTTCACCGTCGACGGCGGCGGGACCTGGACCGAGCTGCCCGGAGCGCCGACGATCTCGTTCCGCGACATCGTGATTCAGCGTGAGCAGGAGGATGTCGTGGCGGCGTCGTTCGGACGCGGGATGTTCGTGCTCGACGACTACACGCCGCTGCGCGAGGGCGCCGCGGGCCTCGAGGCCGAGGCCATGCTCTTCGATACACGCCCGGCGCTCTGGTACATGCCGAAGCGCGTCCAACACTCCCAGGGTTCCAACCAGTGGACAGCTGACAACCCGCCGTTCGGCGCGGTGTTCACGTACTGGCTACGGGACTCGTACGCGTCGCTGGAGAGCCAGCGGAAGCGCGCGGAGGGCGAGATCGCCGAGGACCAGGACGTGGATTTCCCCGGCTGGGATGCCCTGGAAGCCGAGATGCGTGAGCAGCCGCCGGTGGTCCAGGTCGTGATCCGCGACCGGAACGGCACGGTGATCAACCGCGTCGACGGCCCGACTTCGGCGGGCGTCCATCGTGTCGCATGGGACTTCCAGTACTCCTCCGACGCCATGATCGGACTCGGGGGCGGCGGCTTCGGGGGCGGAGGTTTCCTCGCTCTTCCCGACACCTACACGGCGAGCCTGATCAAGATCGAGCAGGGCGTCGTCACTGAACTTGCCGATCCGGTCGAGTTCGCGGTCGAGTCGCTGGTGGACGGCGCGCTGGAGCGCGTCTCGGCTGACGTGGTCATCGCGTTCCGGCAGGTCGTCACGGACTTCGCCAACGATCTGACCGAGACCAACAATCTGCTCACGGCGCAGATGGAACGCGTCGAGGCGATGCAGACGGCCCTGAGCCGGGCGGACTCGCTGGCCCCTGAGTTGAGCGAACGGCTCTATCAGGCCGGCCTCGACTTACTCGAAATCCGCGAGCAGATGCAGGGCAGCGAGGCCAGAGGTGAGATCGGTGAGCGGAACCCGCCGACTCCGTCGAGCCGGTTGTTCGTGGGCTACCGAGGATTGGGCACGATGTACGGCCCCACCGAGATGCACCGGCAGTCGATCGAGGTTGGCAAAGCCGAACTGGCACCCATTCGTGCGGAGATCGAGCGCTACGCTAGCGATGTGGTCCCGTCCCTCGAGCAGGCACTCCAGGCCGCGGGCGCACCGCCCATCGAGCAGTAGGCCACCAGGCAAGCCAACCGAATCGGAGAAAAGGTCATGACCCGACCCGTGCAGCGAACGGTGCGCATCGCGCTGTTGTTGACGATCCCGGTGTTTCTGGCGGCGGCCTGTAGCCCCTCGGTATCGCCGCCGGCAGCGCCGGTCGACGTTCCGGTGTTCAGTGGTGACCCCTGGCCTGCGATCCGCGCGGAGCGCATCGACACCCTTCTGCCGGTGGCGATGAGTGACGCCGGTCTGGACGCATGGCTGACGATCTGCCGCGAGAACAACAACGACCCGATGGCCCGCCATATCGGTTGCGAGAACGCCGGCGGCTCGGCTGCCTTCATGTTCTTCCGAACCGATACTGGCCTGACATCGGTGGCGATCTCACCGGCCGGCGAAGCCACCGCGCTGGCCGAGAAACAGATCATGGATGAGGTCGTGGAAATCGAGCGTGGCACAGGTCTGTGGGGTCAGGTGCAGACGCAGCTCGAACGCTTCGATCCCGCGCAGATCGGGATCAATACCGGGAACAGCCCGATCACGGATGGCGTGTCGCACACTCAGTACGCGGCCATGGCCGAGGGGCTGTCATCCGACTGGATGGCGCGTCTCGTGTCGTCCGAGTCGATGATCAACGCCTGGCTCGCCGTGAAACTGCCGGCCGAGGTGGACATCATGCGCCGCGCTGCCGCGCTCACCGCGCAGTGGGAAGTCGAGGCGTACGCAGCGGTAGTCGGCGGGGTCACCACGGATCGCGAGATCGCCGACTTTCTCGAGGCGAAGATGGCGGCCGCTGGTGTCGGCGACGGCTGGTCCCCCGAGCAGAACCCGGCGATCAACTCCGGCAAAGACCGCGGCCACTCCCACCCCACCGAGCGCGTGATCCAGCCCGGCGATTTCATCCAGACCGACTTCGGTATCAAGGTGCACGACATGTGGGTGACCGACATCCAGCGCTTCGCCTACGTGCTGGCGCCGGGTGAGACGGAAGCTCCGCCCGAGGCGCTTGCCCGATGGGAGGCAGCCGTGGCCGGCAACCGTGCCGCGTTCGGAGCTATGCGCCCCGGCGCCACCGGCGCCGACGTCGACCGCGCCCAACGCCAGGTCATGGAAGCCAACGGCTCGATCCCGGTCATGTGGGGCACCGGCCACCCCGTGGGCTACTGGGCGCACGATAGCGGCCCGGCGCTCTCCGGCGGCCGTCCCGGCGCCACGCCTTCTGGCCGCCAAGCCCTCGAACTCCGAGCCGGCATGACCTTCGCCTTCGACGGCTTCCACTCCTGGCAGCTCGACGTCGTCGACACCAAGACGATCTCCGTGGAGGAGATGGTCGTGATCACCGAAAACGGCGCAGAGTGGCTGGTGGAACCGCAGCAGGACCTGATCCTGATCGAAAGCCGCTAGCGTCCAGGGACGCGAAGCCCTCACCGTAGCGCCCGCGCAGGCGACCTACCCCGACCGAGGATGCGACATGAACGGAACCGCGCTCGAGTTCTTGAAGGATCTGCTCGAGACACCAGGCGTGTCCGGCTATGAGCAGCCGGTGCAGCAAGTCGTCCGCGCGTACGCCGAATCGTTTGCAGATGAGGTGACCACGGATGTTCATGGCAACGTTGTCGCGGTCGGCAACTCGGACGCCGACCTGCGGGTCATGTTCGATGGCCACTGCGATCAACTGGGGCTGCTCGTCTCGCACATCGACAAGTCCGGGTTTCTCTTCTTCCAGACCGTTGGTGGTTGGGATCCGCAACAGCTGGTAGGCCAGCGCGTCACCGTCTGGACAAACGACGGCGAGGTGCCGGGCGTGGTCGGCCGCAAGGCGATCCATCTGCTGTCGCCCGAGGAGAGAAAGGTCGTGGCCGACCTCAAGGGGCTGTGGATCGACATCGGCGCCAGCGATGCCGACGACGCGGCTGACGCTGTCCGGATAGGCGATCCGGTCACGGTTCAACTGGGGTTCCAGGAACTGCGCAACGGTATCGCCGCCGCTCCCGCCATGGACGACCGTGCAGGCGTATGGGTGGTCATCGAGGCGCTACGACGCGCCAAGGAGAAGGGGTTGTCGTGTGCGGTGTACGCTGCCTCGAGCGTGCAGGAGGAGATCGGCCTCCGGGGCGCCCGTACCGCGGCCTTCGGCATCGACCCGCATGTGGGGATTGCCGTCGACGTCACTCACGCGACCGACTGCCCCAAGGTCGATCCGCGTCAGAGCGGTGATATCGCTTTGGGCGATGGGCCTGTCATTGCGCGTGGCGCCAACATCAATCCGCGAGTCGGCGAACGGCTGTTGAGCCTTGCCGCCGCCGAGGATATTCCTCACCAGGTGGCAGCGCAGGCCGGTTCCGCGGGAAACAACGTGAACCCGTTGCAGCTGTCGCGCGCAGGAGTGGCCACCGGACTCGTGCAGCTCCCCAACCGCTACATGCACAGCCCGGTTGAAGCCGTGGCACTGGCCGATCTCGATCACGCCGCGGATCTGCTGGCTGCCTTCGCCTGCGATCTGGAATCCGACGCGACGTTCGTACCGTAGCGCTGGCGGCGGAGTCCCGGTCGGCCCGAGTGTCACCGGTAATGCGGCTCACGCCTGACAGTTGCCGCACACGGCGGGAAGCGCGTACCATCCGATCGTCGACATGTCGATTATCGGAATATCCCCGCTGGAGCGCGCATACTGTGACCGACACGCCGATGACCCCGCTCTCGATGCACCTTCTCCTCGCACTGGCCGAACAACCGCGCCACGGCTATGGCCTCATGCAGGCCGTGCGCGAGCAATCGGACGGCGCAGTTCGGCCCGGCACAGGCTCGTTGTACGCAGCTTTGCAGCGCCTGCTCGATGACGGACTGATTGGCGCGGAGGACGATGGCGAAGGAAGGCGCGGGACGCGATACCGACTCACTCGCGCAGGCGCGGACGCGGCTCTGGCTGAGGCCGGCCGGCTGCAGCGCGTTCTGGCGCTCGCCAATCGCCGCGACCTCCTACCCGATGCTGGCGGGCGGTGAGGATGACGCTACCCGGACGTTTACTGCATCGGGTGCTACGCACTCTCCTACCTCGACGCGTCCGACGCCTCCGCGGCGCCGATATGGAACGCACCTTCGCCCAACTCGCGTCCCAAGCCCGAGATCACGGACGTACCGCCTGGCTCGAGACTTGGGGCAGCGAGGCCGTGGATCTAGCCGCGACGGGAGCCAAGCTTCGCTGGGAGGCCAGGCCAACGATCCGCGGAGCTGCGCGAGAGTCGCGCTTTGCCCTACGCAACCTCGCCCGCCGTCCGGGCTATGCGCTCGCAGCAATCATCACCCTGGGGCTAGGCATCGGCGGAGTAGCCACGTTGCTGTCGGTCGTGGAGCAAGTATTGCTGGCGCCGCTGCCCTACGCGGACGATGCCAATATCGGTCTGCTCTGGAACAACGGCAAGACCGCGCGACCGACATTCGGAACACGATTCACTGTGTCGATGGAACAGATCGAGGCCTACGAAGAGAGTGCCTCGAGTGTCGAGGCGACCTCCTGGGTATCCACCCGCGACCGCGCCAGGGTGCAGACCCGAACGTTCGTCGAGCAAGTCGCCATCACCGAGACCGCGTGGAATTTCTTCGAGTTCGCGGGCGCCACCGCCCAGCACGGGAGACTCTTCGGAGCAGCCGACGCCGAAGCGGGTGCACGCGTGGTCGTTCTCAGCGACGCCGCCTGGCGCAGTCGCTACGGCGCCCGCGATGACGTGATCGGCACGGCAGTCAGCCTCTCGGGAGTCGAGCACACCATCATTGGGGTCCTGCCGCGCGCGTTCCGCTGGTATCTGGACCAGCCTCACCTGGAGCCGGTGCCGACGCGATCCGAGCCCCGTAGGCATGCGGAGTTCTGGATTCCCGGGCTCGAGAACCCCCTGCCGTTTTACTCGTACTGGCTGATCGTGCGCCCGCGAGCCGCATCATCGATCGAAGAGGCTCGGGCGGAATTCGCGCCGATAGCCTGGGAATACTTCACCAACCCCGGATTCAAAGACACGTTCGAGATCGACGACGCAGCCACAGCCGACTCCTTGCGGACGCACCTTCTCGGCGCAACCTCGGAGCGGGTACCGATTCTCGCCGCAGCCGTCGCCTCGGTGCTATTGCTGGCCTCGCTCAGCGTCGCCCACCTATCTCTCGGACGGATCGCCTCACGCCAGAGCGAGCTCGCTCTTCGCCGCGCCCTTGGTGGCTCCGCGGCGCGGGTCGTCGCACTCGTCGTCGCGGAGACTACGTGGATCGTCGTGGCGGGCACCGCGATCGGAATCGCGTTAGCGCAATGGGGACTCGGTGCGCTGCGAACGATCGGGCCGACGAATGTCCCACGCATCGACACGGTCACCCTCGATCCCGTCGCGATCGCCGGTGCTGCCGCCGTTGCTGCACTCACCCTGGTTCCCGTCGCTGCGATTCCAGCGTGGTACGCGGCCGCCGTAGATTCCGCTGGATTGCTCAGGAGTGGAACGCGCGGCGGCGATCGGCGCACAGCGCGGACCCGCCAGATTCTGATCGCCGGGCAGGTCGCGGCCGCTGTCTTCCTGCTGGTGGCCGCAACTCTGGTGTTGCGCAGCCTTTATACGCTCTCCGCCCAGGACACCGGCTTCTCCACCTCTGAAGGCATCCTGACCGCCTCGTTCCGAATGCCTTCGGAGGATTTCGAGCCAACCGGCCATGAGGTCGAGGGGCGCCGTGGTCCAGTCGCCGTGCTTCGAGCGAGTGGCCGCCTCACCTCGGGACTCGGCCACGTTATCGAAACGATGCGTGCGATGCCTGGGATGGAATCCGTGGCGCTCGCACGGTTCGTGCCCCTGTCGGGCTCCTACGGAAACTGGAGCCCGGTGACCATCGAAGGCTGGGAAACCAAGACCTGGGAGGAGTTGGTACATGGCACGTCGGCCAACTGGGTAGAGCCCGCCTATTTCGACGTCCTGGGTATCCGGCCGCTAGCGGGCCGCCTGCTCGAGCCCGGTGACGCCCTGCCCGGCTCGCCTTCGGTTGCGGTGGTGAGCGAATCGTTCGCCGATCTGTACTGGCCGGGCGAAGCGGCCCTCGGCAAGCGCTTCTACACCTTCGGCATGAAGCTCGACGCGCAGGGCGGTCCGGTTGGTGGCCGTCATCTGACCGAGGTGGTGGGCGTGGTTCCCACCCTGCGTGAAACAAACCTCCGGGCGGACAACGTGACCGCCTTCCTGCCGTTCCGTCGAGGGCTGTATCTGACCACGCAGCCGCAAACTCAGGCCGCTGTGCTAGTGCGGACACGCGGTGAAGCGCACGCACTGGCGGAGCCGCTCCGGAGCACCTTCGCGAGCGCGTTCCCGGAGCAGCCGCTGCATGACGTGCAGAGCATGTCGGCCTTCGCTGACTCGTGGGTGCGTGAGTCGGCATTCTTCAGCACGTTGCTTGCTCTGTTCGGCGCGTACGGCCTGTTGCTTTCGCTCGTGGGGATCGGCGGAGTCGTTGCGTACCAGGTTTCGCAACGCACCCGCGAGGTCGCGGTTCGGATCACTCTCGGAGCGCGTGACGGCGACATTCTTGGCCTGTTCGGCCGAGAGATTGGCGCGGTGCTCGCCGCCGGCATTCTCGTCGGACTCGGAGCGGCCATCTACCTATCTCGCTTCCTGGCATCATGGCTCTATGGGATCGGCAACCTCGATCCGGCCAGCCTGATCGGCACGCCAATCCTCTTCGCCGCCGCCGCGCTCGCCGCCGGGTGGTTCCCCGCGCGCCGTGCGCTACGCCAGGACCCGGCGGACAGTCTCCGAGCGGAGTAGTGCCTACTCGATTCGGTCGTCTATTCGTTGTCACGACATATATCGTAGCGTAAGGTACATTGGAGTTCGATGAACAAGATCCTCGACATCCCCCTCCTCCGGTACAGGCAATCTGATGGCGCGACGTCTCGGTCTGGGAGCCACGGCAGTGCTGCGCGCACTCGCCGGCGGCCATCGCTACGGTTTCGACATCATGGAGGCCACCGGGTTGAGTAGTGGCTCGATCTATCCGGCTCTCGACAAACTCGAGGCCGAAGGGTTGGCCACGGCAACCTGGGAAGACGAGGCGATCGCCCGGGCCGAGAAGCGGCCCAGCCGCAAGTACTTCGAGATCACGCCGGCTGGGCGCGAGCGGTTGGCCGTTGCCCTCGATCAGTACGCCTTCCTGACCGGGACGAATGACGGAGGCAAGAGCTAGTGGGGGCTCCGGAAGAGGCTCCGACGCAAAGCGCTAGCCGTATTCTGGCGTTGGCCGCACGGCTGGTGCCAACGGCCCAACGACGTGAGTGGAGACGCCAGTGGGAAGCGGAGCTTGCCTATCGCCATCGCCACTCGGAGGCGAGCCCCGGCCCCAGCCCACTGCGCTGGAGCCTTGGTGCACTACGCCACGCCGCCTGGTTGCGGGCGCGTGAGCTCCGCGCGGGCGCCAACCTCTACGACCTGGGCCATGCGGTCAAAGCCCTGCGGCGTCGGCCCGCCCTCACCGCGACCGCGGCGTTGACCCTGGCGATCGGTGTCGGCTCCACCGCGGCGCTCTTCAGCGTCGTGAACGGTGTGCTGCTGCGCCCCCTGCCCTACCCGGCGCCTGATGAGCTGGTCATGGTGTTTCAGCAGAACCATGACTGGATGGAATCGCCTGACCCCTTCTACCAGCGCATGGGCGCACAGTTCCCTGCCTCATACCCGATCTACGAGGAATGGGCGCAGCAGACCGAAGCGCTAGCCGCGGTCGCGCTCACGCGTTCCGAGTCGCACATATTCGTACGAGACGGGATGCCCCGCCGCATCTACGGGACGGCTGCCGCCGGCGACCTCCCGGAGGTTCTGCGGATCGAGCCCGCCCACGGCCGATGGTTCCTGCAAGAGGAGGACCAGATCGGCGCACCTCGCCTGATCGTTCTTAGTGATCGGCTCTGGCGTGAGGAGTTCGGCGCCGACCCCGCGGTCGTCGGTAGCACCGTCACGCTCTCCGAGAGCGAGCACCAGATCATCGGCGTGATGCCACCCGAGTTCAACGTGCCGAACACGACCGAATTCTGGACGAACATGGCAGACGTTCATCGCGAAGGCAGTTGGGGTCGAGCCGGCTTCGAGGCGACGGGACGCATGGCACCCGGACGCGACATGGACAGCGTGCAGAAAATCTTGCTCGCTCACACGCGTGCACTCGCCGAGAGCACCGACGCCCTCGAGCCCATGGGAGTCCGCATCCTGCCGCGCCTCGAATTCGAAGTCGGCGACCAGCGTTCGTCGTTCGTGCTGCTGCTCGGGGCAGCCAGTCTGCTGTTACTGATCGCTTGCGCCAACGTCGCCAGCCTCCTGTTGGTGCGCTCGTCCGAGCGCCTCGGGGAAGTCGCCGTTCGGGTGGCGCTCGGAGCCGGACGAGCCCGTATCCTGCGCCAGTTTCTCGGCGAGAGCCTGCTCTTGGGTCTGCTGGGCGGGGCAGTGGGCGCCGTTCTGGCGTATGTGTTCACCGAACAACTCGTTGAGTTGCTGCCCCATGCCATGCGTTCGCGACCGGTGGGCGTGGATACCGTGACGCTTGCGTTCGCGGCCGGGGTCGCCATCCTGGCAGGCCTGCTGGTGGGTCTGATCGGCTGCGTGGATCTTCTGCGGCTGGCACCGGCCGAGTGTCTCGCCGCGGCAAGCTCGCGGGCCTCCGGGAGCCGTCAGCAGCGCCGCGCGCTGTCGGCGGTGGTGGTAGCGCAAGTCGGGCTGGCGCTCGTATTGGTAGTCGGTTCAGGCCTGCTGTTGACGAGCTTGCAACACTTGATGAACGCGGAGCGCGGGTTCGACGGTGATGGAGTCACGGCGCTGTCGGTCCGGCTCCCCGCCGGTGTGTACGGAGACCCGGCGACGATCAACTCGTTCGGCGACCTGGGAACCGAAGAACTTGCCGCCCTCCCTGGCGTGACTGCGGTTGCGTTCTCCGACTCCCCACCTTTCGCCGGGTCGACGTCATCAACGACATTCGAAATCGAGGGGCGCGAGGTGCCCGAGGATGACTTCGGCTTGAGCTCGATCGTAAAGGCCGTCTCGCCAGGCTACCTCGGCGTGCTCGGGATCCCCCGTCGGGCCGGCCGCATCTTCGAAGCCGGTGACGTAGCGGACGCAGAGCCGGTGATGGTGATCAACGAAGTCGCCGCTCAGCTGTTCTTCCCGGGTGAGGACCCGATCGGTCAACGGATTCGACGAAACGACGAAGACCCCTGGAGCCGCGTCGTCGGAGTCGTGGGCAACGTGCTGCACGGATCCCTCGACGAGGACCCACAGCCGATCGTCTACGTACCATTCGGGCAGGCCCCGGAACGGTCTTTCCGTTTCCTCGTGGCTGGTCTGGCCGTCACGGAAGTCGATGCCACGCGCCGGGCGATCGCAGCGGCTGACCCGCTGGTGCCGATCGACAGCGTTGACACAGTGACGGAACTGATACGGCGCCAGTCGGCGCGTCCGCGCGCCCGCACCATGCTTGTTTCGGTCGCGGCGAGCCTCGCGGTGGGTCTGGCGATGCTTGGCGTACACGGTGCCATCGCGTACTCGGTGCGCCAACGGGTGCGCGAGATCGGCATCCGCATCGCCCTCGGCGCCAACACCAGGGACGTTGTTGCCGACGTTGTTCGATGGGGCGCCACTCTGGCCGCCGTCGGTGTTGTGCTCGGCATCGCCGGCTCGCTTGCTCTGGCCCGATGGGGAAACAGTTTCCTGTATGGGGTCGAGTCCTCGGATCCGGTAACCCTGGCGCTGAGCAGCGCGCTGCTGGTCGCGGTGGCCGTGGTCGCGTGTGTTCGACCCGCGTGGCAGGCATCACGCACCGATCCAGCCTTCGCGTTGCGCGGCGACTAGAACGTCGTCGAGTCCCAGGTCCTCTACCGCTCCAGCAGCCAGACTTCGCCGCGCCGATCTTCAAGCGGCAGGATCAGCGCGTCGGCGGTGACGGCGAACTTCGTATAGAGCCCCGCTTCGGGTAGGCCGCGCGTGAGCGTCTCGAGTCGGGTTACCTGGACAGGCTCGTTCGCACCATCAGACATCCATATCTCGAAGGCGCCGGTGCGGTTCGAGCTGAAATAGAAGCTGCGGCCGCTCGGGTGCCAGCTGCCCCAGGCTTCCTCTCCCGGTGCCTGAACAAGCGGAGTCGTGCTGGCCGACTCGATGTCGTATTGCCAGATGTCCGTTCCTTCTGGCTGTTGCGAGCGGAAGGCGACCCGACGCCCGTCCGGCGACCAGACCGGATACGTCTCGGCACCTCGTTGACTGGTGAGCTGCTGAGGTTCGGCGCCGCGTTCCAGCGCCACGCCCCAGAGATCCCAGCTCCCCGCCCGGGTCGACATGAAGACGACGTTTTCGCCGACCGGTGACCATGTGGGAAGCGAGTCCCGGGCAGGTGATTCCGTGCGAGTGAGTGCCAACGGCAGGCACAACACACAATCGGCCCGCCACAGTTCGTAGCTTCCGTCGCGCGGTGACGCATACACGATGCGTTCACCATCGGGCGCGAAGGAAGCGCCGATCTCGCGGTTGCCGCGTCCCCAGAGCCCGGTGATCTTCTCGGTTTCCATCGAATCGATCGTGGCCCGGTAGAGGAAGCCCTGCACGCTCGGATGGGCAGTCCATGCCAGCTGCGCGCCGTCGGCCGACACCGCCGGGTAGTAGTTGCGCGGCGCGGCCGAGGTGAGTTGCCGTCGCTGCGCGTCGGCGAGCTGGCCCGTGGCGCCGTCCAGCGGAAAGCTCCAGAGGTGGCGCTCGATATTACGCGCGCCGTAGACCACGTTGCGGCCGTCCGCCGCGTAGGCGGCGTGACGATCGTCCGTGACCGGGTTCGTCAACCGCACAGGATCCCCCGAGGGAAGACCGGATTCGATTTCGAGCGGCACCGCCCAGAGGTCCTTGTGGCCGCCGTACTGCCCTCGACTCAAGAGCAGCTCGTCGCCATTCGGCGACGCCGCGAGGCTCACGACTTCCTGGCCCGTCGGAACGACTTTCAGGTCAGTCGCTGTCTGACTCGCAAGATCGACGCGCTGGACCCTACCGGCGACCCAGTTCCACGCATAGATCGCCGTCCCGTCGTGGTTCCAGGTCGCATTCGGTGAGCCCGCCGTGTTCTCGAGCACCGGGGTGGGCTCGGCGGAAGCGGTAGTTGGGATCACGTACACCGTTCCGCCCCAGTCGAATGCGATGCGGCGTCCGTCAGGAGACCAGGCGGGGTTGGCCGCCGGCCCCATAACGGCACCGGAGTTCCCCGGCCGTCGTCGGCCAGAAGGTAAATGGTGGGGACACCGTCCGGGCTTGCCACGTAGGCGATCTGGTTCCCTGACGGCGACCAGGCTGGACTCACCTCGTCGAAACCGGTGTTGGTGAGGGCCTGCGGCTCTCCGCCGGCAGACTCCATACGCCAGAGGTCCATGTTGCCGCCGCGATCGCTGGCGTACAGCAGCCATTGCCCGTCCGGCGACCAGGTGGGGTAGTCGGAGAGATTTCCGTCACGGCTTACCGGCGTCAGCGAGACGGCGGCCGCATCAGGCACAGCGGTGACCGTTCCGATCCCCGAGTAGTACGCCATGCCCGCACCGATCACCAAGCCGGCCACGAGCGTCATCGCCGGCACTTGCCAACTCACACCGCCACTCCGTCCAGCAGGGCGGTGCCGCCTTTCCTGGAGCTCGTTGCGCAGACTCTCCAGTGCGTTGCGCAGATCGAGCGCACTCTGGTAGCGCCGCGCAGGGTCCTTCGCCAGGCAAGCGCTCAGGATCCTGTCGAGTTGACGCGGCGTATCACGGCGCACGTGACACACCGGCTTGGGCATGTCGCGCAGGATGGCCGACATGATCGAGGCAGGGCTCGAACCGGTGAACGGTCGGTACCCCTGCAGCATCTCGTACAGGATGACGCCCAGCGCGAAGACGTCAGAGCGGGCGTCCGCCGGCGCGCCTTCGGCCTGCTCGGGCGACATGTAGGCAACCGTCCCCACGAGCTTGCCGGCGCCGCTATCGAGCAAGGTCAGCATCTCGCTCGAGTCGGCGTCCACCTCGCGCAGCTTGGCCAGACCGAAGTCGAGCACCTTCAGGCGACCGGAGTCGGTGACCATGATGTTGGTCGGCTTCAGATCACGGTGCGTGATCGCCGCAGCATGCGCGGCGGCCACGGCCTCCGCCATGGCGATCCCCAGCTCGAACACCTGGTCCAGCGGCATCCCGCCCGCAGGAATACAGCGATCGAGAGTGCGCCCCTGCACCACTTCCATCGTGAGGAAGTGCGAGTCGTCTTCGTGCTCGATCGAATGGAGCGTGACGATATTTGGGTGGTTAAGCCCGGCCACCACGCGGGCTTCCTGCTCGAACCGCAGGACCTTCTGCTCATCTTCGGCCAGGCCAGGCAGCAGCACCTTGAGGGCAACTTGCCGGCCGAGGCGAGTGTCCTGTGCCAGGTACACCTCTCCCATCCCGCCAGCGCCGAGCGGCTCCTGGATCTCGTAGGGGCCTAGCCGAGTTCCGTTTTCCATCGGCGAGAGGGTATTCGGCGCTAGCGACTATTACCAACAGACTCAATGGGTGACCCAGGGCGTCCCCGCAGGTCACCAGCGCGACTGCAGGAGAAGCCTCACGCCAACGCGACTACTTCCTACGCTAGGGCGGTTTCAAGAGCGCCAAAGACGAGATGCTGGGTTCGCGCGGAGCGATGCTCTGCTAGCGTAGCTGTCAGTCTGGACCGCATCGTCGTAGAGAGGCACCGGAACATGAGCACGGAAACTAACCTCAGAAGCGCCGAGTTCGACCCCACCGTTTGCACGTACTGGTTACTCAGCGGAGCGCTGGTTCTGACCCTGACCATCGTCGGGATCCCGTTACTGCTTCTGTGGTTCCCGATCGGTCTCGTCGTGACCAAGCGCTACCTGGCCCGGATGGAATGCGTGCTCACCGAGAAGGCTCTCAAGGTGAAGAAGGGGATCCTCGTTCGAACCGAGAAGACCATCCCGCTCGAGAAGATCACGGACATGGGCATGGTGCAGGGACCGGTGATGCGGTACTTCGGTCTGCATACACTGAGCGTTGAGACGGCCGGCCAGTCGGGAGATGGAGCGCTGGTTTCACTGACGGGCATCAAGAACGCGAAGTCGTTCAGGGAAGCGGTCCTGAGTCAGCGCGACGTTCTCGCCACTCGGCCTTCGGCGGTGACGGCGGCGAACGCGCCGGCCGAGGCCGTGGGCGACGTCTCGTTGCTCTCGGAGATCAGGGACTCGCTCCTGCGCATCGAAGCGAAACTCGACCAGGGCAGCGACCAACCCTAGCGAGGCACCGGCCGCGCGCGCAGGGTCCAAACGCTACTGCTGCGCGGACACCACGCGGTGCACTTCGTCCAGGAAGCCCTGGAAGACGTGCAGGATCTCGACCCGCGGATCGGCAAGAACGCGGCGCATGAGTAGCCGGCCGTCACTGGCGACGCCGTAGTTCGCGCTCTTGAAGTTGTCGCGGCCGAAGACGTCGTCAAAAAGAACCCTTCCGGGCCGAACTTCCAGCTGCGGCGCCGTGACAACCTCGGCGGCCATGAACTTCAGGTCCTCCGACCGATAGAGAATCTCGTCGCCCGTGTACGACCAGCGGGCTTCGGTCGCGCCTCCGTTGGAAACCTGGCGCGTCGTCTGGAGGCCGGGATAGGACGCCACGTAGACCTCGTGCACGCCTGATTCGTCCGACAGGTAGACGAGCCACCGCCCGTCGGGCGAAATCTCCGGGCTGCGTTCGTCGGCGTCGGTCACCACGAGGGGCGTCACCGTATCGTCGTCGAACGAATAAGAGAACACGTCCCTCTTGGTCACGGAATCGACGCGATAAAAGAACAGCGTGGAGCCATCCGGCGACCAGGAGGCGACGATGTCCGCCGTGTCCGACTCAAGGAGCCGCCGATCACCGCCATCCACATCGCTGACATACAGCTGGAACCTTGCGTCGCGGTTCGAGCTGTACGCCACCTGCGCCCCGTCGGGTGACCACGCCGGGTAGACGCTACTCGTGCCCCCCGCGGTTAACCGGTATCGGTCGCCACTTGCCAACGAATTGACCCAAATGTCAGTTCGATAGGCCTCCGGGATGGACCACACCGCGCGGCTTCCATCCGGCGACAGTCGGGCGCGAGTCGCTCCGAGGCCTCCGTTCGTCACCTCTCCGCCCGGAGTTTCGTTGCCGTCCCGGTCAACCCAGACCGGGGCGCTGGCGCCCGCGCCCAGAGGCGTCGCGAAGACCAGCGTGCCATCGCCGGAGATCGACACGAACACCGACCCCGGGTTCTGCACATGCACGGGCGACACCAACGCCACCGGGACGCCGGTCACGCTGAGGGACGCCAGATCAAACGGCACCCCTACCAGACCGGCCGACTGCGCGAAGATCAGATATCCATCAGCGCCCGATTGCGCGTACCGTGGCGACTGGCCGCGCATACCCAGGTCCGTGATCTCGCCGGTCGACAGTTCCAACACGGCAATGCGCGAACTTTCCATCGCGCCGGAGTCCAAGGTGAACAGCAAGTGTTCGCCACCGGGCAGGTGGTACGGATACCCGTGTACGAGGAACTCGCTGTCCGCTTCGACCGTGGTCAGCTGAACTTCGTCACCGCCAGCAGCGGGCACGCCGCGAAGCCCGCCCGTCGAGTTGCCAGCAAAGACCAGGATGTCGTCGGCGCTCCAACTCACGCCGAAGGGCTGACCTGCCATCGGTTGGATCACCTGCGGCGCGCCGCCCGAGAGCGCGACGCGCATCAGGGCGTTCTCGACGAGGCTGTGGAACCCCAACCATCGCCCGTCCGGTGAGAACACCACGCTGCCGGCACCCTCCGTCCCTGCAATAGCGGTGGTTTCACCGGAGGCCAGATCTCGCCGGTACAAAGGAGAGTCCACCCCACCCTGCGCGTACACCAGGGTTCGCCCGTCCGGCGACAAGGCGAACGGAAGGCCCGTGGCCCCTTGCCGCAGAACCAGCGGATACTCGAGGGGGAGGGCCAGCCTCACCGGCTGTGTCGCCTCGGGTTCTCCCCCGCCCTGCGAGAGTCGCCCGGACGCAAAACCGGCGACGGCCAGAACTATCGCCGCGGCCCCCAGGACCAACCACGAGGCCGCGGAGCGTTCGGGGTTTGGCTGGTTGACTGCCGGTTGCTCAACGACTTTCTCGGTTGGCACCAGATCTGCCGCGCGTAGATCCACGACGATGTCGGAGGTCCCCTGATAGCGCTCCTGCGGATCCTTGCGTAGACACTTGTCGACGATCCGGCGCAGGTCGTCCGGAAGGTCCGTCCGGAGAGTGGCCAGCAACTCAGGCTCCTCGTGCACGACTTGCTGCAGGGTCTCCACAACGCTGCGACCGCCGAACCCGCGACGGCCTGCGAGCATCTCGTAGAGCAAATATCCGAAGGCGAACACATCTGTACGCGAGTCGATGTCACCACCCTCGACCTGCTCCGGGGCCATGTAGCCAACCGTGCCCATGAGCTGGCCCTGCATGGTGCCAATCACTGTGGGCGAGTCCGCCGCCGGACCTGACGCCGGAACGACCTCCGTGAGCTTCGCGAGCCCGAAGTCGAGCACCTTCGCGTGCCCGCCCGGCTCGGTGACGAAAACGTTCTCAGGCTTCAGGTCCCGGTGCACGATACCGCCGTCGTGAGCTGCTACAAGTGCTTCCGCCACCTCAACAGCCAGCTGGCGGACACGCTTCAGCGGCAGAACGCCCTTATCGAGAAGGTCACGGAGGTTCTCGCCGTCGAGAAGCTCTTGCACCATGTAATGAATTGGTGCCCCGTCTTCTCCCGGCTCTGCACCGACATCGTGCAGCGCGGCGATATGTGGATGGCTGAGCGCGGCCGCGGCCCGCGCCTCCAACTCGAAGCGGGCAAGACGATCGGCGTCGCTTGCGAACCCCGGCGGGAGCACCTTCACGGCGACGCGGCGACCGAGCCGCGTGTCCTCCGCAACATAGATCTCGCCCATGCCGCCCGCGCCGAGCTGCTCGAGAATTTCGTAGGGGCCGAGTCGAGTTCCGATCTTCATCGGCGGCATCGTACGCGGGCCCGACGCCGATTGCTGCGCGCCGCTCACGACAGAGCGGCCAGCAGGCGATCGATCTCGTCCGTCGTGTTGTAGATGTGCGTCGAGACGCGGATGGCGTTGTGGCCGTCGCGTTGATGCTCGTCGAGGTGGATCTGGCCGACCTCCTCCATCCACGGCACTGCCGCCATCGCATCGCGACCCTCCTGTTCGAAGATCGTCGAGCCCGGACAGGACAGATCGCGCGGACCGCTCAGCAACGTGACGCCTCGGAGGTCGCCGAGACCTGCCTTCAGATAGTCAGAGAGGAACCGGCAGCGGTGCTCGATCCGGTGGAGCCCCAGGTCATTGACGAGTCCCAGCGCAGTCGCGGTGGCGGCGCGGACCGGAAAGTCAGCTGTCCCGCCGGGCGCGATCCCTGGATTCCCAGCCGTCGCCGCCGGCTGAAATACAGAGAGAATCCGATCGCGCGCTTCACGGGCCACGTAGAGGAACCCGGTTCCCGACGGCGCGAGGATCCACTTGTGCAGGCTCGCCGAGTACGCGTCGCAGCCGAGTTCACGCAGGTCGATCGGCATCTGCCCGACTGCCTGAGCTCCATCCACGAGAGTGCCGAGGCCGTGCCGTTTGGCCATGGCGCATAACGCGCGTACGGGATACATGTGCCCGCCGCGTGTCACGTGACAGAAGGAAATCGCTCGCGTCCGTTCGGTGATCTCGGCTTCGAAGCGGGCCACCACGTCGCCCGCGGTCTCGAGCGGACTGGGGATGAAGACCTCGCGCACGACTACGCCATCGGCTGCCTGGCGGTAGATCCACGGCGCGCGTCCGGCAGGGTGCTCCTGCGTGGAAATCAGTACCTCGTCCCCCGGCCGGAGGGCGAGACCCGTAGCTTGCACGTGCAGCGCCTCGGTCGCGTTGCGCGTCAGTGCGATCTCGTCGGGTTCCACCCCGAACATCGCCGCCAATCCGGGTATTGTCCGGGTCGCGATGATCTCCTGCAGGTCATGCTTGCCATGCAACGGCTCGCGAGAGATCGCCTCGTACCCGGCTGCCACGGCCTCGACCACGAGGCGGGGCGGCATGCCCAGACTGGCGTTGTTCATGTAGGCCATTCCGGGCTTCAACATGAAGAGCGCGCGCACCGGAGCCCACGCCGCATCGGTTTCATCGACAGGCGCCTCGATCTGAGTGCTCGATATCCCCGGGGCGCGGCCAATCGCCAGCTCGGGCAGCAACGCCCCCAGCGCACCGGCCCCCAGCAGCGAGCGTCGGCTGAATTCCTGAGTCATCGCTCTCGCCCGAACGCGTCTTGGTAGTTCATGGCCGGAAGGCTATTCCTGACGACCCGTCGGGTCCAATTCCGCTTCGCGGACGGTCCGGTTTACACTCGCGCCGCTTGATCCGTTCGACCTGAGTTCTCGGGAGAGTCCGATGCAACGTGCCCTCGCCGTCTTGTTCGCCGCCACCCTGCTCGCGACGCCGGCTGGCGCACAGGAAGCCTCCACTTTCGACGGTCTCCAGTTCCGGGGCATCGGCCCCAGTCTGGTCACAGGGCGCGTGGCCGATCTCGAGATCGACCCGAACGATGCCAGCACCTGGTATCTCGCGGTGGGATCCGGCGGGCTCTGGAAAACGACGAATCGTGGCAACACGTGGACCCCAATCTTCGACGACTATCCGTCCTACTCGATGGGATCCGTGGTGGTGGACCCGAACGATTCAAATGTGGTCTGGCTCGGAACGGGCGAGAACACGAGCAACCGGAGTACAGGCTACGGCCACGGCGTGTACAAGTCGGTCGACGCGGGCGCGACGTGGCAGCACATCGGTCTGGCCGACTCGCAGCACATCCAGAAGGTCATGCTCGATCCGCGCGACTCCGACACGGCCTACGTGGCTGCGCAGGGTCCGCTGTGGAACGGTGGCGGCGACCGGGGTCTGTACAAGACGACCGACGGTGGTGCCTCATGGGAGCGAGTGCTCCACGTCAGCGACGACACCGGAATCACAGATGTGGTCTTTGCCCCCCGGAATCCGGAAGTGCTCTATGCGGCCGCGTACCAGCGTCGCCGGCATGTGGGCCAGACCATCGCGGGCGGCCCCGAGGCCGGCATCTTCAAGAGCACCGACGCCGGCGCTACCTGGGAGCGACTCACGGAAGGGCTCCCCACGGTCGACATGGGTCGGATCGCTCTCGCAACCGATCCCCGGCATGACGGTCGCGTCTACGCGCTGGTCGTGGCGCAGGATGATCACGGCGGCTTCTTCCGCTCGGAGGACGCCGGCGCCACCTGGACGCGGACGAGCGAATACTCGGGAGGAGATCCGCAGTACTACGGCGAGATGTGGGTTGATCCTCACGTCGCGGACACGATCTGGGTCGTAGCAGTTCGCGTGATGCGCAGCACGGATGGCGGCGCCACGTTCGAGCCGATGAACTTCCCGATCCACGTGGACCACCACGAGATCGTGTTCGATCCGGATGACCCTCGCCACATGTGGATTGGCAACGACGGCGGCCTCTACGAGACCTTCGATAGCGGCGCGACCTGGCGGCACTTCACTAACCTGCCGCTGTCGCAGTTTTATCGCGTGTCGGCCGACGACTCCCGGCCGTTCTACACGGTGTGCGGTGGCACACAGGACAACGGCACTCACTGCGGCCCGTCGCGTTCGCTCCATGCTTTTGGCGTGCGCACGAGCGACTGGTACTCCGTCGGCGGCGGCGATGGCTTCCAGTCGTATTTCGACCCGGAGTATCCGGAACTGGTTTACCGCCAGTCGCAGAACGGGGTCCTCGGCAAACACGACCTGAGCACCGGTGAGGTCACTGGCATCCGGCCGCTCCGGGAAACAAGCGAAGCCGGCGACGACGACGGAGAGGACGGAATCGATCGTGGGCGCTGGCACTGGGACAGCCCGCTCGTGGTCAGCGAGCACGCCTCGGGCCGGCTCTACTACGCGGGCAACCGCCTCTACCGGAGTGACGACCGTGGCGAGACTTGGGAGGCGGTAAGCGACGATCTGACCCGGCAACTGGACCCGGACGCATCGCCCGTGATGGGTCAGCTATGGCCCGAGAACGCTGTCGGGCGGCATCTATATACGACTGCGCTGAGTGTGATCAGCACCCTGGACGAGTCACCGCTGCTCGCCGGCCTGCTCTACGTAGGCACCGATGATGGCCTGCTCCACGTGAGCGAGAACGGAGGCGAGTCCTGGGACACGCTCGACAACGTCATCCCGGGTCTCCCCGACAACACGTACGTCACAGACGTCTACGCCTCACGCCGCAACTCCGACGTGGTCTTTGCCACGTTCAACAACTTCCAGCGCGGTGATTTCCGCCCATTCGTCTACCGCAGCGACGACCGCGGTCAAACCTGGCAGAACATCACCGCCAATTTGCCAGAGCGCTCCGGCGCCTGGTCGATCGTGCAGGATCACGTGAACCCGGACCTTCTCTTCGTCGGTCTGGAGTTTGGCCTCTACTTCAGCGTCGATGGGGGCGGACACTGGACGCAGCTGCGCGGCGGAATCCCCACTGCGATGGCGCGCGACCTCCACATTCAGCCGCGCTGGAACGACCTCATCGTCGGAACGTTCGGCCGCGGCGCCTATGTTCTCGACGACTACTCGGCACTGCGCGAAGTATCCGCCGAGATACTGGAGCGCGACGCCTGGCTCTTCGACTCCCGCCCAGCACTGCTCTACGAGGAACTGCGCCATGAACAGGCGGTCTGGGGCAACGACACGCACCCCAACCCGCCGTACGGCGCGCAGTTGACCTACTACCTGCGCGACGTCCCCGCGGAAGGCGAACAACTCTTCCTCGTGATCGACAACGAAGCCGGTGAGCGCATCAGGAGCCTCGAACTCCCCGCCGCCTCCGGCCTCCAGCGTGTGGCGTGGGATCTGCGCCACGAACCGATCGAACCGGAGGAAGGTTCACAACGGCGCCGACCGCGCCCAGGCCCTCGCGCGGAGGCAGGTCGCTTCCGCGCACGCCTTGAGTCCGTTATCGAGGGGGAACGTGCCGCGCTCGCTGAGCCGCAAGTCGTTCTAGTGGTGCCACTGGAGCGCTAGGCTCGACCCGCGCCGTTCCGGCCCGCGTTCCGGGTTATAGATCCCGTAGGGAACTGATTTGCCGCGCGAGGCTCTTCTGCGCCTCCTGCTCCAACTCCCACATGTTCTCGTAGATTTTCTTCAGCTTGCGTTGACCGTTCGCCTCGGCCGTCGCGATGAGCCCTTCGAAAGTCTGCGCGAAGTACGCGTCGCTCTTCACACTTACGGCCGTCACATCGTCCACAGTCGGCTCAGCGACGTCGCACAACGCGCCCAGTAGCGACCGTGGAGTCTGGCTGACGCGGAATTGAACCCGCGTCTGCTTCAGACCCATCGGCATGTCCCGGACGTAGTCGGCGAGATCCATCTCGCACTGCCGAGCCCGCGCGGTCAGGAGACCGATCAACAATTTGACGCGCGGACTGCCGGACCGTTCCTCGTACGCCGTGAAGAGCTCGGCAAGCTGGCCCTGGAAAGCACTCATTTCCTGGAATATGTCGCCCGCGATCTGCCAGTTCTTCGATACCACCGAACCCCGCTCAGGCTCCGGCGTGGGTCGGCGCGGCCACAAACCCAGTCTCCGTAGCAAGGTCACCTGTCACCTCCGAGGATCTACAAACAACGAGCGCGTCTCGTGGGGGCCGAGCCGAGTGCCCGGTTGCCCGACCCACAAGGCTATGAGTCAGAGCGCCAATCCCACAATAGGGGCGCATGATCGATCGACGGTTGCACTCGTTGCTCGCTTCATCTAATTCCTATTGCAATATAGACCGCATTGCGTGCTATATCGTAATAGAATATAGTGATCGAAATCACGAACAAACAAAGGGGCCCCGCGCCCCCCAATTGATGAGGCTGGACATGCGTTACACGGCAGAGGCGGAGAAGATCCGCTGGACCTATCTTGCGGAACTCGAGGCTCGGCTTGCCGAGACGTCGCCGGACGAGCGTCTGGCAATGGTGGAGGAGATCCGAGACCACCTGGACGACGCGGCACGCGAACTCGAGTCGGAGTTGATCGACGGACCCAACATGACCGACCTGATCCGCAGGGTTGGGAATGTCGAGGCGCTCGCGATCTCGGTAGATGACGAGACGCCTCCGGCGGAAACTGCGAAGCCGTCGACGGTTCCGACTGAGGGATCGAAGGCATTCACTGCCCAGTGGGAGGGTGAATACGAAGGGCACATGATCCGGGTGGTCAACAAGTGGAACCTCCTGCTCTTCGGCTCCGGTCTTCTCTATGTAGATGACGAACTCGTTGCTGAGGACACCGGTTGGATGAACACCGTCAGCATTCTGATGGGAACGATCCGGAAGGACGGCGGTGATAAATCCCGACTGCGGGCGCGCCTGGCCGCCGAACAGGAGGAAGGAAGCTTCTTCGACCGACTGCAATCTCGAGGCGTCGTCTGTCGGGTCTGGATCGACGGCGAGCCGCTCCCCATGGAACTGATCGAGGGCTGATGTGGCCGCCTCCGCAGAGAGTGAGTATCTGTCGAAATGGATCACCCAGGTCCGCAAGGGACTCCTGGACTTCTGCGTGATGCGCTTGCTCGATCGGGGCGAGCGATACGGCTACCAGCTGGTGCAGGAACTCAAGCAGATGCCCAACCTCGTGATCACCGAGGGCACCATCTATCCGATCCTGGCGAAGCTGAAGAAGGAAGGGCTTCTGATCTCGGAACTCAAGGACACGGGTTCAGGGCCAACCCGTCGCTACTACAGGCTGAGTCCCTCTGGCGAGCAGATGTGCGACGAGATGGGTCGATACTGGCAGGACCTCACGGAGTCCGTGAAGGAACTCTGACCTGCCATTGTTCGACGGGCTTTGGGATAGGCTCACCACCTGCTCGCGCACCCGTCCGTTCAATGGAACCAGGAAGTCCAAATTGACGACTCTGTCGCTTCTCATTGCACCGCTGGTTGGACTTGCCATCGGAGCCCAGGAGTACCGAGGGCATGCGCTCGAGACGACTGCGGAAACCAGCGCCAACGCGAGTCTCGGCGACCTTGATGGCGACGGTGATCTCGACATCGTGCTGGCCAAGGGTCGCCACTGGCCCCTCGTCGACCAGGTGCTCCTCAACGACGGGAATGGAGGGTTCGAGCAGCGTCACGCAGTCGGAGGCACGGCCGATCGAACTTACACGGCCGCGCTCGCTGATCTCGACGGAGACGGGGATCTCGACATCGTCGTGGGCAACGATCGTCCCGACGACAAGCGGATCTATCTCAACCGCGGCGACGGCCATTTCGACCTCAGCGGGACGTTTGGTGACGCAGCCTGGCCGACCCGCAATGTCACGACCGCCGACCTCGATGGCGACGATCGTCCCGAAGTCATCGTCGCGAACCGCGGCGGACCGGACAATCTCAGCGCTAACTACGTCTGCCACAACGCCGGCGACGCCACCTTCCCCGAGTGCACCGTACTCTCGCGCGACTCCGCGACCACGATCGCCGCTGACGACCTGACGGGTGATGGCTTCGTAGATCTCTTCGTCCCCCATCGCGACGGCGGCCAGAGTTACCTCTACGTCAACGACGGCTCCGGCGGATTTGCCGAGCGGCATGCCGTCGGACCCGAAGAAACGGCCACCCGTGCAGTAGCCCTCGGGGACGTCACGTCAGACGGTCTCGTCGACATCCTGGTGGGCGACCAGCGCGCGGGTGGCGTCTGGCTTCACGTCAATCGTGGCGGCGCACGGTTTGAGGCACGTCGGCCGATCGGCGATCGCTCCTTCGTCGTCTACTCCCTGTCCGTAGCCGACCTCGATGGCGACGGTCACCACGATGTCGTCGTGGGCAACCGTGGTGCCGCCAACGCGGTTCTCACCAACGCCGGGTCGGGCCGCGAGTTCACCACCACACGGTTCGGGGACGCCGAGGGCGCCACGTACGGGCTCGCGATCGGCGACGTGGATGGCGATGGTCGACCCGACATCGCGGCGGGTCGGTCCGATGCGCCGAACACGCTCTACGTTGCCGAACGGTCCGGCTCCGAAGGCACCCCTGCCGCCAACCTGGACAACTGGCCCTCGTGGCGCGGAACCGACATGGACGGCATGGCGACGAGCGCATCCATCCCGGTGCATTTCAGCGAAGAAGAGCACGTGCGGTGGAAGGTCGAGCTTCCCGGTCGCGGCGCATCCACACCGATCATCTGGGGCGACACGATTTTCTTGCAGGCGGCAGTACCGGTCGGCGAACCGCTCGAACCCCGCACTCCCCTCGAGGAATGGCAGCGCGACGGCACTGAGATCTTCCAGGGCCTGAGCTACGTGACCCCGGACCGCGACATACGTTTCGTGCTGTTCGCCCTGAACCGCACCGACGGCTCGCTGCGCTGGCAGCAGGTACTGCGACAGGAACAGCCGCACGAAGGGATCCACCCCACCAACACCTGGGCTTCAGCTTCGCCCGTGACCGACGGTGAACGGGTTATCGCCTACTTCGGCTCACGCGGCCTCTTCGCCCTGGATATGGACGGCAATCTCTTGTGGGAGCGCGACGTCGGCGACATGGACACGCGCAAGGGATGGGGCGAAGGCAGCTCGGCCGCTCTGCACGATGGCCGAGTCCTGGTCCCATGGGATCACGAGGGTGATTCCTTCCTGGTGGCGCTCGATGCCGCCTCCGGCGACGAGATCTGGCGGGCGGCACGCGACGAGCCTTCGACATGGTTCACACCTGTCGTGGTTTCGGTCGGCGGGACCCGTCACGTCGTGACGACAGGCGCGAATCACGTGCGCGGCTACGACTTCGAGACCGGCGAACTGCTCTGGTCCGGGCCGGGCCTCACGCTCAACACCATCCCGACGCCGCTGCACCGCGACGGCCGCATCTACCTAACCAGCGGCTACCGCGGCACGGCGATGCTGGCGATTGACCTCGCGGACGCCCGTGGCGAGATCGAGACCGGAGGGGCGCTTGCCTGGCGGCACGACCGCGACACTCCGTACGTGTCGTCTCCGCTGCTAATGGGCAATACGCTCTACTTCACCAAGCATCTCCCCGGCATCATCAGCGCGGTGAACGCCGTGGATGGATCTCCCCTCTTCGGCCCCGAACGCTTGCCGCCCGTGGGCGAGATCTACGCCTCACCCGTAGCAACGGCAAACGGGATCTTCCTCCCGACTCGCGACGGCCACGTTCTCGTTCTGGCCCCCGGCAACGAGTTGGAGATCATTGCCAACAACCAGCTGGACGATGGCTTCGACGCTTCGCCAGCTATCGTCGGCAACGAGATGTACTTGCGGGGCACACGCTTCCTCTACCGGATCGAAACCGACTCCCGGTAGCACCACGAGGAATCTTGGATGAGCCAGCTGCCCTGGACCGCCGACGAGCTGCGAGAGCGCCCGGAATGGAATCACCGCCTGGATGCGCGGGAACGCAAGGAGCTCCTCGACCTGTTGGCAACTCAGGCGTCGCCCGGTGAGCTAGTTGGTGACGCCGGCGCTTCGACTTCCACGGATCCCGCCGACTTCCCGCTCCCTGTTCTGTCCGAACGCCTGGCCGCGATCCAGCAACAGCTCGAAACAGGCGCGGGCGCGGTGCGCGTGCGTGGCTTCCCGATCGAAGGTCTGGGTGAGGCCGAGGCCCGACTCCTCTACTGGGCGATGGCGGTCCACCTGGGCACCCCTGTCTCTCAAAGCGCGCGCGGCGAGCACATCTTCAGCGTCCGCGATGCCGGCCTCGCCGACTCCGACCCGCGGGCCCGTGGCCCCAACACGCGAAAGCGTCTTACGTTTCACACCGACCGGGCAGATGTCGTGGGGTTCCTTTGTCTACAGCAGGCTCGGGAGGGCGGAGAAAACGAGATCTCCAGTTCCGCGGCGATCTACGACGCGATGGAGCGGACGCGGCCCGATCTGGCTGAACTCCTGAGGCAACCGTTCTACTACCTGCGCCACACCATCGACACGGGCAACGATCTTCCCTGGTGCCAGCAGCCCGTGTTCTCGTTCCGCGACGGCTACTTCGCATGCTGCCTGCTGCGGGTGCTCATTGAGCGCGCCCACAGCCATCCCGACTTGCCCGACCTCACGGCTGAGCAGGTCGAGGCCCTCGATCTGGTCGAGACGATCGCTGACGAAACGCGGCACAAGGTGGTGTTCCGACAGGAAGCCGGCGACCTGATCTGGCTTAACAACTGGCTCGTACTGCACAAGCGTCAGGCCTTCACCGATTGGGCAGAGCTGGAGAAACGACGGCACATCCTGCGCCTTTGGCTCTCCGTGCCCAACAGCCGACCGCTCGATCCGTTCTTCGCCGATCACTTCGGCGCCGTGGAAGCAGGCGCGATCCGCGGCGGCATCCATCCCGCCACCGATCACTCGTAGGAGCGGATCTCCAACGTCTCGTAGTGACGGCACGTCTCGTCCCATCGCGAAAGCACGGCCCGCGCGGCATCGGGCACATAGGCGCGCTCGTAGTCCTGGCCCTGGAAGTCGATCACGTTCTGGATCGATTCGAACGTCATGATGGTGATGAAACCCACTTCGTCATCCCCGTCATGCTGCAACAACTCGATCCCGCGATATCCACGAATCGCCTTGGCCTCGATGCCCGGAAACACATCCGTGCGGAGGAGATCCCGGTACGCCGCGGCATTTTCCGGTGTGGTCCAGCCGTGCCAGATCCGCTTGATCGCCATGGTCCCCTCCTCGAGTGGTCGTCTGAAATGTCCGCTTCCGCGCGGAGTCCATCGAAAACTACCTTGCTTGTACGTTGACGACAGCTATAGTCTCTTTTCGTTGCTAGTCGCAATTGGAGACTAAAGTTGAGTCAGCACGAATCGCCCCCGCAACCCGTCTTGAAACCAAGGGGCTTCCAGATCCTGCTCCTTCTCGGAGACGGAGCGCGCCATGGATGGAGCATCGTCAAGGAACTCCAGGCGCAGGCCGGCGACGGCGTCCGAGTCCTCCCTGGGAGTCTCTACCGCACGTTGAACGACATGATGGAGCAGGGTCTGATTGAAGACGCGCCCGACGGACGAAACGGGCAGACGTCGCTACCTCAAGATTACAGACTTCGGAATCGAAGAGGCTCGGGCAGAGGCAGCGCGGCTCGAAGACCTAATACGGAGTGCGAAAACCAAGAGCGTTCTGTTCCCGGACGGGGCCGCAGCCGGCAGATGATGAACGTGCTCTATCGGTTTCTGCTGCGGGCGTTTCCACGATCACTACGAGGTCGCTGGGGCGCCGATATGGCTCAGCTCCTCACGGACCAGATGGATGACGCCCGGAGAAAAGGCGAGAGCCGCGCGAAGCTCCTCGTGCTGGTTGCCTGGGACGCTCTGGCCAACGGACTCGGCGCACGCCTGGCGCATGGCCCGGGTCGACGCGTCCGCCGCAGCTCGATGAAGACGTTGCCCGGCGAGACCGGCACCGGCTCATGGCTGCGCAATGCGGGTCAGGACCTCCGTTTCGCGAGCCGGCAGTTCAGACGGCGACCCGGCATCGCCACGGCGGCCGTCCTCGTTCTTGCCCTCGGCATTGGCGCCAACACGGCCGTCTTCAGCGTGGTCGAAGGAGTACTCCTGAAGGCCCTACCTCTCCCCGACGCCGACCGCCTCGTGCAAGTTTTCGCCGATGTGCCGGAATACGGTCTTGCGGGCGGCACTCTCCCCGGATTCCAGGACTGGGCCCGTGAGAAAGGGCCGTTCGAGTCGCTCGGGGCCTTCTACCGCACGGTCCACAGCCTGACCGGCGATGGCACGCCCGAACGGATCATCGTGGGCAGCACAACCGGAGATCTGTTCGGGACCGTTGGCCTCGCCGCATCTCTCGGGCGAACGTATGCGTCTGGGGAGGCCGCGGAAGCAGCCGCCTCGGAGCGTGTAGTTTTGCTCACCGACGCCTTCTGGCGGCGATCGTTCGGAGCGGATCCTGACGTCGTGGGCACGACGATTCAGCTCGACGGGGAGTCCGTTCTCGTTCTCGGAGTTCTGCCGGAAGCCGAAGAGTTCATTCGATTCGGTCGCCCCATCGACGCCTGGGCTCCGATGGGCGAGCCGCTCTTCTGGATGGGGCCGGGCACCGGGTTCTTGACCGTAGTCGGTCGGCTCCGGCCGAACCTCACACCGGAGACGGCGGCCGAGCCGCTGGAAGCGCTCGCGAGCGGCCTGGTGGAGGCCGGCGCCACGGACAGCGGCATCGCGATGGTGCCGCTCCGCGAGGGCCTGGTAGGCGACTCGCGGATGATCCTCTGGTCGCTGCAGGGCGCGGCTTTTCTCCTGATGATCGTGGTCGCGGCAAACGCTGCCAACCTGCTTCTGACGCAGTCCCTCGACCGCAACGGCGAGTTCGCGGTCCGTGCCGCTCTCGGCGCCGGCCGGGCACGGATTGTCCGCCAGGTCCTGGTCGAGACGACGCTGCTGGGAATGCTCGGCGGGCTCGCCGGACTGATCCTGGCGGTACTGAGCCGCGACCTGGTGTTGCGCACAATTCCCGACCTGGCAGCACTGGCCGGCCCCGCAGCGTTGAGTTGGGGCGTGCTGGCATACACCTTCGGCACCGCGCTGATCGTGGGTATTGCGGCCGGGCTCTGGCCCGCCATGCGTGCCACGACGCATTCGTGGTCGACGATGAAGGAGGGCGCGAGATCGGTGAGTGGCGCTCAGCGAGGAAGCCGGGCCATGGTCGCGGCCGAGATCGGACTGGCGCTGATGCTCCTGGTTGGCGCCGGCCTGATGGTGCGGACGATCTCGAGCCTCATGGACGAGCAGCTCGGCTTCGCGCCCAACAACGTGCTCACCCTGCGCATCAATCTTCCGGAAACGACGTATCCAGAGTGGAGCCAGAGGCACCAGTTCTTCGACAAACTGGCGCAGGGAATCCAGGCCCTTCCCGGCGTCGAGAACGCGGCTCTAACGAGTGCACTCCCGCTTCGGAGCGCTGGCGATGGAGGAGCGTTCGCGATCGAAGGCCGCGAATGGCCGGGTGGCGATGGCCCCTCGATCACCAAGAAGGCGGCCTCCGCCGGGTATTTCGCAACGATGGGGATTCCGATCGTGGCCGGCAGGGAGTTCACGCCAATGGATCGGATCGACATGCCACTCGTGACCGTCGTGTCGCGGTCGATGGCTAGTCGCTTCTTCCCGGGCGAGGACGCTCTCGGCAAGAAGATCCGACTCGACTGGTGGGGTAACGAGTTGGCGGAGATCGTCGGCGTCGTCGGCGACGTGAAGCAGGCGGGGCGCGATCAGGGCGACGAAATTGCCGCCTATCTCTCCCAGGCCCAGATCGGCGCTCCCGACGCAACGATGGTGATCAAGACCACGGTGCCTCCGCTCGGGGTAGCGGGTTCCGTCCGCGACGCAGTATTGGCCATAGACCCGAACCAGCCGATTTACGCAATCAGCACCATGGACGATGTCGTGAGCGGATCGCTGGCGAGCCAGCGGACGCTCACCTCGCTCCTTCTGGCGCTGGCTGCCGTCGCGCTCGTGATCTCGTGCCTGGGCATCTACGCGGTCACCGCCCAGGTAGTCCGCGGGCGCCGAGAGGAGATCGGCATCCGTATGGCACTGGGTGCCAGCGGCCCGAGAGTACTGGGGTCGGTGATGGCGAAAGAGGGTCGCGTGGTCGCCGCGGGCCTCCTCCTCGGTCTTGGCGGGGCCGCCGCAAGCACATCCGCCATGGAGACGCTTCTCTTCGGCGTCACGCGACTAGACGGCCTGACTCTCGCCGCAAGCGTCGCGACGCTTGGTGGCGTGGCGTTGCTTGCAGCATTGGGACCGTCGCTGCGAGCCGCGCGTACCGACCCGGCCTCCGCGTTGGGCCGCGCCTCAAGCTGACCGCGTTCTACGCCGTGACGTGCAGGACGCGGTCCCGTAGCAGCCACAGGAGTGCAGTCCCGGTAACGGCACCGTAGCCGGCGCCGAACGCGAGCCAGCGAAGAGCGCCGCCCAGGGCGCCGTCCACCGGGAGCCCGGTGGCCCATGTCGCAAACCCGACAACCGGAGCCGCAACGATCAAGCCCGCCGCGTGGGCCAGCACCCACCAGCCGGAGCCGGCCAGCTGATCGCGTAGCACCAACCATTGGAGAGTTCCGAGAAGGATCCATCCCCCGACGACACCTAGAACCCAGCCGAGATCCCTGTTGACCGTTCCGAACCCGAAGACAATGACCCCGATGGCAGCGACCGCCGCCGCGCTCGCGAACAGCCAGCGACTCGGCTCCGCAATGACAGTGCGCAGGATGACCGACTGTAGGGCACCCGCGAGGAGCAGTCCGCCGGCCAGGGCGAGATAGCCGATCACGATCAGATCGCCCGTCAGGCTCGAAGCCCCGGCTTCGCGCCCGCCGACCGCGAACGCCAACGTGCTGCCCACAACCCACATGAACCACAGCCGCATCGTTGCCTCCTCGTACCGGTGATGCCTCCGTGTGATCAACGTCAACATAGGATTCCACATCTATGTTGTCTCCGTCAACATCTGTCTGATGAACCCACGGTGCTGTTGTTACCACTCCGTCGGAGTGGCAAGATCGGACGACTCTTGAACCCCACGGCGAAGACCCCACGCGTGCGCTCTCCGGGAGATGCCAGTCGATGAATCGTGTGCCGATCTACCTGCGTTCCACTTTCTTCGTCGTCGCGGCGCTCGTCGTCGCGGCTCCCGCTGTCGCCGGAGAGCCCGGTGAAGAAACCCCGACGTTCAGCGACGACGTATTCCCGATCTTGCGCGCGAACTGCCAGAACTGTCACCGGCCGGGCGAGGTCGCGCCGATGTCGCTGCTGACGTTCCGTCAGACGCGCCCATGGGCGAAGGCGATCCGTCGCAACGTGCTCGCGCGCACGATGCCGCCGTGGAACGCCGAGCCGGGGGTTGGCCCGAAGTTCCACAACGATCGGAGCCTGTCGCAGGACGAAATCGACACGATCGTCGCGTGGGTCGATGCAGGTGCTCCTCGAGGCGATGCTGAGGCAGACCTCGAAATCGATGACTACACGGACGGCTGGCAGACGACGCCCGAGGAGATCATCGAGATCCCGCCGTTCGAAGTCCCCGCGAAGGGCACGCTCGACTACACGTACTACATCGTCCCGGGCGCGACGACCGAAGATCGTTGGGTGACCGCCGCCGAACTGCGTCCGAGCAATCGCGAGCTTACCCACCACCTCATTGCCTACATTCGTCCGCCGGGATCGAACTATCTACGCGAATATCCGGTCGGCGAGTTCTTCGTGCCGGAGGCCGAACACGGCGAATGCTCGACTTGCCGCGACGGCGAGCCGAGACCGGCTAGCGAATTCGAGTTTCTCATCGGCTACGCCCCGGGCTTCAATCCCTACGAAGGCCCTGTGAACGACCAGCGCGCGCGGCTCATTCCCGCCGGCTCAGACGTGATTTTCGAGCTTCACTACTCAACGACCGGTGAGGCGGGGGTGGACCAGGCCAAGCTCGGGCTCAGTTTTGCCAAAGCCCGTCCCGCAGAGCGGTTGTTCACCACCTCGGCATCCAACGGCGGCTTCGAGATCCCCCCGGGCGCCAAGAGCCACCGCGTGGACGCTGTGGCGACGACCAACCATCCGCTCACGCTGCACGCACTGACTCCTCACATGCACCTTCGCGGCAGCGCGTTCCGATACGACCTCGTGTTCCCGGACGGCACCCGCCAGGAGCTGCTCAACGTTCCGGAGTACGACTTCAATTGGCAGTTGAGCTACTTCCTAGATGAGCCGATTGAGTTACCAACAGGTACACGTATCGAGGCCACCGCCCACTTCGACAACTCGGCTGACAATCCGTTCAACCCGGCACCCGAGCAAACCGTCCGCTGGGGCGATCAGAGCTGGGAGGAGATGATGGTCGGCTTCTTCGACATCTCCTTCGACAGCGCCCTGGACCCTGGTGACATGGTTGTTCATGGCGAGCGGGCGTCTCGTCGTGTTACCGAGCGCATCACCGAAGCGTCAGCTGAGCGGCAATAGCACCAGGCGCCTTGCCGCCCTCCTGATCTGGGTCGCCCTGGCCTCGGCCTGCGCCGACCCGTCGCCAGAGCCGAACCTGGTGTATTTCTGTCCGATGCACCCGGACTACACCTCCAGCGCGCCAGACAACTGTGCCCGCTGCGGCATGCTGATGATCGCTGGAGACCCGCTGGGCACGCTTCCCTATGCGGTCGAGATCACAACGACGCCGTCGCCGCCGCCCGCGAACGCGCCGATCGCACTACAGATCCGGGTGACACACCCCGAGACTGGCGAATCGATCCGCGACTACACAGCGATCCATGATCGCCCCTTCCATCTCTTTGTCGTGAGCCAGGACCTCGAACACTTCTTCCATGTACACCCGACTCTGGCCGCGGACGGTTCTCTACGACTGGGCGCCGGCGCTGGCGACGCCCCCGAATTCGCGTTCCCGACTCCGGGCTACTACAAGGTCTATTCCGACTTCCTTCCGACGGGAGGCACTCCTCAGGTCGTGACACAGCCACTCGTCACGGCCGGCTACGAGGGCGATCTCTTCTCCGCGATTCCCGAGCGTGGCCCCTCCGAAGAGTGGGTCGCGACGACGAACGGGCTACGAGCGGCCCTCGAAATCGATCCGGTCGAGATCATCGCCGGCGATGTCGCGATGCTGCGATATCGGGTATCTGACCCCGCGACCGGCGAGCCAGTCCGCGATCTCCGCCCCTACCTCGGCGCGTGGGGGCACAGTTTGATCCTGTCTCACGACATGGTCGAACACCTGCACACGCATCCCGAAGATGACTTGCCGATGGGCGCCGTAGTGGACGACCTTCGCGGCGGGCCGAATGTCGCATTTGAGGCCTACTTTCCCACACCAGGGATGTACCGAATCTGGACTCAATTCCTGCGCGGCGATGAACTCAGCACCGTGAGCTTCGACGTCGAGGCCTATCGGCTGGGCGAAACGCCCACAGATCTGGCACGCCGGGCGGGACGAACCACTCAGTAGGCGCTCACCAGGACCCGGGGAACACCCGCCGGGGGCGCGCCGACGTGGTGCACGGCGAGAATCAGACGCGTGCCGGCGGGCAGAATCAGCGGCTCCGCCAGGACGTAGCCCGCCTGACTATCGGCGCGATCTGCCAGCATCCACAGCAGCACGCGCGAGGCGCCATCCGGCAGCAATGCGCGGATCTCTAGGGACTCGGCGCCCTCGGAGATCTCAGGCCGCAGCGCGAAGATCCGTACCGATTCCGCAAGCATCAACTCGCCGCGCCATAGGCCGGCGCCTCCAGCCGGGCCCAAGGCACCAGCGATCTCGAGTTGCCGCATCGGAATTGGGGGCTCCTCGGCGAAATCGAGAACCAGGGCCCCTGCGTCAACTCGATCGTCCTCTCCGCCGCGGTAGCGAACCTCCACGCGCATCGTGGAGCCTGCCGGCAGGAAATAGCCGGTCCCGATCGGCCGAACCGCGTGTTCCGACCAGGGCAGCCAGGTGCCGACCCACTGGCCGGAGGGCTCGACAAAGACAAACGCCGACTCCACGACGCTCGGATCTCCCGGATCCCATTGGATGCGGTCGAACCAGCGATCCTCCGTTGTCTCCGGATCGATGAGAAGCATCCTCTCGAACGGACTCGAATACGCCGGCACCTCGACGGCCTCTGCATTGAGCACAGCATCACCAGCGAGACGGTGATCGTCATGGACGGCGCTCGCGCGTGCCGCGGCAGTGGCGCCTTCGGGCGCTCCACCCTCGGCCCACGACACGAGATACGCCAACTCGTGATCTGAAAGGCTGTTGTCGTTCAGGAAGTGCCCATAGCCCCGCACCGGGCGCCATGGTGGCATTCGACGCGCCAGCACTTCTTCCTTGATCGCCTCGGCCCATGGTCTGGCTTCATCGTAGGTAGCCAACGACATCGCGGCCCCGGTATTGCCATGGCACGAAAGACAGCGCCTCTCGAGAATCCGGATCACCTCCCGATTGAACTCCACCGTCGTCGTGATCGGAATGTGCGCCAGCGCGAGCGGCCGAGCCACCAGGCCCGCCGCAACACAGCCCGCAAGGACCCATATGTAGCGTCCGGGCAACGTCGGCATACTGATCAGTGACTTCCGAGCTTGCAGAAGCAGGACGACTTCACCGGAACATCCGTCCGGGCGTTGGCGAGGTCGAGGCGCTGCTTGATGGCGCCGGCCTCCGCAGTACGACCGAGACGTATGAGGCACTCGTGGTAGCCATGGAGGCTCCAGACGTTGTCGGGATGCTGGCAGGCGCGACTGAGACTGTTGTCTAGACCGAGATCGGCCTGATAAACAGCAGCAGCTTCTTCCACAAGCCCCTGTTCGAGCAGGAGCGCGCCTAGCGCGTTGCGGGTGGGCTGCATCCAGCCCCACGGCTCGTCGTAGGGCAGGTTGTCGTCAAGCGCAACGGACTTCCGAAGGTGAGCGAACGCGCCGTCGTAGTTCTCGCGCCGATACTCGATCTCGCCGAGCATCATCTCGCGAGCCACGGCGAGGATGTCCAGACACGTGTTGTTGAAAATGTAACGGGTGTCGGGCACTCGCTTGAATGCCTCCTCGAACAGGTCCCGGTGCACGACGGCTGACGTCACATCACCGCTGGCAGCGAGGGCTACAGCTTTGGCGTAGTGAATCATCGCCGTGGTGACACAGAACAACTCCTGGTTGTCCGGCAACTCCTGGTCGATAATTTCCGGCCATTTGCCGAACCGGATATAGGCGTGCTGCTTGAGCGAGACGAAGCCCTCTAGCCAGTCGGCCATCGGAGGGCTTTCAACGAGCAGTAGCTCCTCGGGCAGGGTCGAGATCATCTCGTCGGCTGCGTCAATCGCCGTCTGGTACTGACCGAGGAACATCGCGCCATAGATAACGAAGTGATAGTTGTGGCAGCGATACAGCGTGTAGAAATTGACTGCACCCTCGCGCTCGAGGAACCGGCGGTCGGCAACGATTGCCCGTTGGTTGGACGAGACCACGGTCGCGTAGTGCCCGCACTGGACATCGATGTGCGTTGGCATGTGGTGCAGGTGACCGGCGTCCGGTACCAATGAACGGAGCGCATCGCCAGCCTTCAGGGCGCGCTCCGGATGCGGTGACATCTCCATCAGATGGATATACATGTGGAGCAATCCTGGGTGCTGCATTCCGCCGGGGCGAGCAAGCGCCGCCTCGAGCACCTGAACGGCCTCCTCGGTGTCGGCCCCGTCGGCCGGCTCACCGGTCTCCAGATCCCACAATTGCCACGGAGTGCGATTCATGATCGCTTCGCCGAACAGCGTCGCAACATCAAGATCGTTACCGTGCGTGGCGTGGACCGTCCGCATCGCATCGGCGTAGGCATCATTCCAACCCGACATGTCCTCGGCGGGAACCCGGGAGGGATAGCGATGCGGCAACGTGCCGATCAGATCCACCTCGACATCTGACACGCCGGAGAGACGCTTCGTCGCCTCCTGCGTGGCGTCGTACGCGGCAGCAACCGAGCGCTCCGCATCGGCCTCGTCAAACGCCTCCCAAGGCTTGTTGTAGTTGCAGCCCTCGGCGTACGCGATGCCCCAGTACGCCATCGCGCAGTCGGGGTCGTGCTCCAGCGCACGTCGATAGCAGGCCACCGATTCGTCGTGGTTGTACGCGAAGGTCCATAGCAGCCCGCGGTCGAACCACCGTTGCGCATCAGAGGATTCGGTGGTGATTGCGCGCGAATAGCTGCCAAGATCGTAGTAGTCGTTCATCGCGCGCCCTCCCGAGCACCTTGCCCGGCGGCACAATCGTGACCGCCGGCCGGAATCGGGCCAGCCTAGACTCCGGGCGAATCGAATGCCAGATTGCCGAGCCGCACCGGGCGGTCCACTTTCCGGCTACCCCGAACCGCGGATTGTGCCGGCTTGCGGTCGACTACTTCCTACCTTCGAAACCGACTACGTCGTTCTCTAGGGGGAGCGCCGCCTGTCGAATCGAACCTTCGGCGGCGGGCACCACAGCGCTCGGATCCGATCCGTTGCCCTGATACGTCCAGCTACTGAACTGGTACGGCAGCCCTTCGCCCCCGAGCGGACTGGACGAGTCGCTGACCTGGAAGTGCAGATGAGGCTCGGTAGAGTTCCCCACCAATCCGAGCACATCGCCAACACGCACGTGATCGCCCACCTCGACGCGCAAACTCCCCGGCTGGAGGTGTGCGTACATTGCGAAACGCCCTTCGCCGAGGCCGAGGATCACGTAGTTTCCTGCCACAGTTTCCATCGTAATTTCGACGGCGCGCGAGTTGATCCCGGGCACGTTCTCCGGGATGCCGTCCTTCACGTCGATCACCACCCCGCTGACAACAGCCAACGCTTCGGCACCCCAGCAGTGGTAGCTACTGTTTTCTTCCGGATCACCGGAGAAAGTTGCGCTGTTCTCAAGTTGAACGAAGTCGATCGCGTAGCGCTGGGCGATCACGCGACGGCCTTCCACATCGAGGCGCGCTCGCCGATGATTCGACGTGTTCGATGGCCCGTTGGCCGCCAGCCAGTCGGCACCGCGAAGCGGCGCCGCTAGCGTGATCGCGGCTCCCGGAGACGGTGTCACCGTAGCCGCCGCCACTGGCGTCGCATCACCCACGAGGCGAATCGTATGCTCGATCGGCGTCGGCGCGTCCGAGGCCAGGTCGACCCACAGGTACGCAAACGCCGTGGCGCCCGCAGCGATCTCGAGCGAGTCGCCCACGACCGCGGCCCGGAGTGCCTCTGAATCGAGCGTCAGCATCGTTCCGTCGGCACCCGCCGCGGTCACTGACTCCAGCATCACTGCGGCGCGCCGCTCATTGGCAATGGCAACTTCGTAGGTAAGATGCGCACCCTCGCTGCTGACAAATACCGTGGGAGCGTGCGGCACGCTCGTGGCGATTCCGGCGTCCGTAGCGGCGGAGGCGGCACTTGCCACCTCCTCCGCGCGCGGCGGTTCCGGCGTCGACTGCGAGGGACGAATCCAGACGCCTTCGATAACGTCGTCGGCATTCGTGACGAACACGGTCTCGATCACGGTCTCGCCAGTGTTGGCGTACTTGGATTTGCGGACGTAGATGTTGCTGCCGTTTTCCTCGGTGGTTGTTTCGCTGACCACCTCTGTCTCCTCCCCCAGCTGCGCCACCGCCTGGGTTCGGAATCCGGCCAGAGCCTCGGCATTGCTGAGCTGGGCACGCATCTGGTCGCCCATCTTTTCCCAGACCGCCTCGGTGTTGCCGCTGAAGAAGGCGGCTGTGTATTCGCGGCCAAGAGCCAGCGCAGCGTCATCTTCCTGCGCGGTCGCTATCGCGGGGAGGAGCACGGCTGACGCGAGTGTCGCGACGAGTAACGCGCTGAAGCGAAGGATTCGCATGCATGTACCTCGTTGTTCAAGGGGACAGACCAAGAGCCTGGACAAGGTACCCCAGGCGGAATCCGAGCGACGCCGCGTCTGATAGAGAACACGCGCAAGATCGTGGTAGTCGGACTCGCCTTCTTGGTGCAACCTCCGACCCTTTAGCGCCTCGGAGATCGTGAATGCGCGGGCGAACAACTCTTGTTCTGTTGATGTTGGTAGGCGGCCAGCGCGTTGTCGGCCGGCGCGCCGAGTAGCGTGGGAAGCACGATGAGGCATCGCCCGAGGTCCCCGCCCAGGAAGGTCAAGGTCGCTGTGCAGACTTCATCGAAGCTTTCGCGCTGTCCTGGCATCATCGTGGCGATCGCTGCCGTCGTTGCTGCCGGCTGCGGCTCGCCATCACTACGGAACACGGCGCCCGCCAGCCGGCCTGCGGCCTACGGACCAGCTTCGGTGCAGAGTTCGCAGTACACGATCAGAGCGATCTACGTTGGCGACCGTGCACGCGTTCGATCCTCCGCGTTCTCCGGATGGCTCACGGGCACGGTCGAGACAATCGACCCCACGAGCATGACGATCAGGGCAGGCGGCGCTGCGGAGCCGACGCCGGTGGAAATAAGATTCGTGCAGCGGGCCGAGGTGGTCGACCGAGGCTCACCGCGCAAGAGCGCGGTTCTTCAGAGCGCCGGGTTAGGGGTGCTCGCCGGCGGACTTCTCGGTCTGGCCTTGATCCCCAACGGTGACGGCACGGATAACCCGCCGGCTGCTTCGCTCGGTTTGGGCGCTGCTGTGGGCCTGGTGGGCGGGCTGGTGGTGGGGATCATCCGCGGGCCGCAGACGCGATGGGCGAGAGTTGATGTCGCCGCGTGGCGTCGAACGCTTGCCGCTTCAGAACACCCGTAATCGCACCGTCGAACTGAGTATCACCGCTGCCAGTCTGGCCGGGCAATCGGCGCGCCCGGATCGGGCCGCAGACCCTCCGCGTTCATCTTGTCCCAGAGCGCCGGCACCATCGTTGTGATGATCTCGTTGATCTGCTCAATCGTGTCGGGGAGTCGCTCGCGCGCCCGGTCGATGGCCCAGATCTGGTCGTCGGTCGGCCGGGTATGCGAACGTTCGATACCAAACGCCGAGAACAGAACGCGGCGCTCCCGTTGTAAGAGTTCGCTGACGTCGCGCACCGCCTCGGTGGCTTCCTCGGCCATCGTGCCGAGTTCCTCGGAGACACCGTCGAAACCCTCGATGAGCTCCCGCGCCGTACCGAGTTGCTCGGTCAACCGGCTCACAGCCTGGTTGGCATCGTTGTAAGCCGCTGCAAACTCCTGCCCCTTGGCCATCGTTTCCTGACGCAGTTCGAGGTCACCCGCCGAGATGCTCACGCGGGGGTCCAGATGGACCCGCACGGTGCTCGTCGAAACCTGGTCGCCGAGGGCGAGTTCTACGGTGTAGTCGCCAGGCATCACCTTGAGCCCGGGCGGCGGGCCGCCGAAGCGACCGCGCCGGGGAGGCGCATTCGGGTCTGGCTCGTACGGCGGTGCGCCGCGCATGTCCCAGACCACCTCGTTGAGTCCGGCTGCCGACTCGAACTCGAGCTCGCGAACGAGTTCGCCAGCGGCGTCCTTGATCACGAGCGTCGCGACCGGTTCCTCGGATTCTTCTGCCTCGCTCTCGGTCTCCGCATCGTCGGCATCGCCGGTATCCATCGGCTCGGTCAGTGGCTCCGGCATCATGAAGCGAATCAACGCGCCCTGCTGCGGATTGGCGGCGCGGTACTCCGCGGTTCCCACCCACCCCTGGGGCGAGTGGATGCTGTACTGGACAGCGTCGCGCACCGGGAACACGAACGGCCCCGACGTCGCCATGGCTTGAGCCATGTGCTCGAGCGGCGTGATGTCGTCGAGAATCCAGATGCTCCGACCGTGCGTTCCGAGCACGAGGTCGTTCGCGACCGGGTGGATCACGATGTCGTCGACCGGCACCGTCGGTAGGTTGTTCTTGAGCCGCTGCCATTGGCCGCCGCGATCGAACGACACGTAGAGGCCCACCTCGGTACCGAGGAAGAGCAAATCGGGACTACGAGGATGCTCGACAATGATGTTGATCGACCAGTCAGGCAGTCCGGCCGTGATCGGCCGCCAGGTGTCGCCGTAGTCGTCGCTCGCGTACGCGTAGGCCAGGAAATCTCCGGCCTGATGGTTGTCGAACGTGGCGTAGACCCGACCGGCCACGCTCGAGGACGCGGCGAGCCGGCTAACCGACGCGCGTTCCGGCAAGCCCGGGAACGTCTCGGTCAGGTTGACCCAACTGCCACCGCCGTCACGCGTGCGCTGCACGAAGCCGTCGTCGGTCCCGACGTAGACGGTATCGGCATTGATCGGTGATTCCGAGATCGTCGTGATGTTGCCGTAGTTGCTGACGCCGTCGTTCAACGACAGCACGCCACGCACGGGGTTCACGCCCATGATCTCTTCTTGTTCGCGATCGATCGCCCGTGTGAGATCGGGGCTGATCTCCTCCCATGTGTAGCCGCGATCGTGCGACCGGCTGAGCACATTGCCGCCGTAGTAGATCGTGTCGTAGTCGTGCTCCGAGATGATTACCGGACTGTTCCAGTTGAAGCGGTAGGGCTCGGGGTCTTCGCTCTCTTCGTCGTTCATCGCGGGAGGATCAGGTCGCGATACGGGGCGGATACCTTGCCGTTCCATCGTCGTGAGATTCACTCGACTCAGGTTGCCGCTCTGCGACTCGGCGAACATCACCGTTGGGTCATCAGGCACGACGCGGGTGTAGAAGCCATCGCCGCCGTGCACGTTGAACCAGTCGGCATTGCGAATGCCGCGCGCATCGAGCGTGGCGCTGGGACCGCCCCACGAGCCGTTGTCCTGGAGGCCGCCGTAGACCATGTAGGGCATTTGCAGGTCGACGCCGATCTCGTAGAACTGGCCGATCGGCAGGTTGTCGATGAAACGCCACGTGGTGGCGCGGTCGAAGCTGATCGAAACGCCGCCGTCGCCCGCCATCAGGACGTGGTTCGAATTCTCCGGATCGATCCACATCGCGTGGTGGTCGCTGTGGACCTCCCGGGCGCGGGAGTCGAACGTCACGCCGCCGTCGTCGGAAACATGGAGCTGCACGCCAAGTACGTACACCCGCGATGAGTTCTGCGGGTCGACGCGGATCTGGCTGTAGTACATCGGGCGCGGATTGGTGTCGCTGGTCTGCTCCCAGGTCGCGCCGCCGTCCGACGTCCGGTATACCCCGCGAGCCGGAGGCGCGGCTTCCACGACCGCGAACGCGATGTTGCCGTCGCCGCGGAAGAAGTCGAGACCGATCCGGCCCTTGTCGCCCGCCGGCAGGCCTTCGACCTCTGCCCAGTTGTCGCCGCCGTCCGTTGTCCGGTACAGGCCACTGCCCGGCCCGCCACCGACGAAGCAGCAGGCGGTTCGGCGGCGTTGATACATCGCGGCCAGCACCGTGTTCGGATCGGTCGGGTGCATGGCGATGTCGATCGCGCCGGTGTCGGAATCCACGTAGAGGACCTTCTCCCAGGTCTCACCACCGTCCTCGGTGTGGTACACGCCGCGATCCTCAGACTCCGCCCAGAGATTTCCCGTGGCCGCCACGTACACGACGTCCGGGTTCGTCGGATGCACGAGAATGCGGCCGATGTGCCGGGTGTTCTCGAGCCCCATGAATTTCCAGTTACGTCCCCCGTCGTTGGACCGGTACACCCCGGCGCCCCAGGGTGAGCTCTGACGGTTGTTCGCCTCGCCGGTGCCAATCCAGACGATGGCTGGATTCGACGGCGCGAGCGTCACATCGCCAATCGAGTTGACGTCCTCATCCTCGAAGAGTGGCTCCCACGTCGTGCCGCGATTGGTGGTCTTCCAGAGGTTTCCTGTCGCTGCCCCCGCGTAGAACGTGTCGGCGTCGACGGCCGCGATGTCCGCGATCCGGCCACCCATCACCGCAGGGCCGATCTCCCGGAACCGCAACGCGGAGAGCGCCGCTTCCGCGACCGGATCAGCGGGGATTGAACCCACCGCCGCCGCAAGATTCGGGCTCGCAATCATGGCGAGCGAGAGGACGGCAGCAGCCGCCCGGGTCATCAGATGAAACGGGCGTCGCGTGCAGATCATCAACCGCTCTCCAGCCTCGGTGGTGTAAACGTGGCGCCCTGTCTAGCAGACGGTGCCCGCAGGGTCAAAATTGTCGCGCGTGCCACGGAATGCGCACGTCCGGCAAAGGGCGGCATCTGCGCCGGGTTAGAGTTCCGCGCTATGCGCTGCCCCGGTTGCCAGGAAGAACGTCCCGCGACGGAGTCCCGCTGTGGCTCGTGCGGACTCAGTCTGGATCCTGACGATCCAGGCCGCGCGAGCAAGTCCGTGCTCCCCACTGCAGTCGCCGCGCCGACCAGCTTCGGAACCGCGCCGGTAGACATTGGCGGTCCGTCGACGGATCGAAGCGCCGGCGTGTCCGGCGAACGCTACGTTCCAGGCACCGTGGTGGCGGGTCGCTACCGCATCGTGGCGATCCTCGGCCGCGGCGGGATGGGAGAGGTCTACCGCGCCGACGACCTGACGCTCGGACAGCCCGTCGCCCTCAAGTTCCTGCCGGAGGCTCTCGCGCACGACGACGTCCGGCTGAAGATGTTGCTCGACGAAGTACGCGTCGCGCGGCGGGTGGCCCATCCGAACGCGTGCCGGGTCTACGACATCGGGCACCACGATGACCACACATTCCTCACGATGGAATACGTCGACGGCGAGGACCTGGCGGTGCTGCTTCAGCGCATCGGCCAGCTTGCCGGTGACAAGGCGATTCAGATCGCGCGCGAGATCTGCGCGGGATTGGCCGCTGCGCACGATCAGGGCATCGTTCACCGCGACTTCAAGCCGGCGAACATCATGATCGATGGTCGTGGTCGCGCACGCGTGACGGACTTCGGGCTGGCACGCGAGGCTGTAATCGTCGACGGACCCGAAGCCGGTGCTGGAACGCCAGCGTACATGGCTCCGGAGCAACTGGCCGGACGCGAGAGCACCGCGCGCAGCGATATCTATGCGCTGGGACTCGTTCTCTACGAACTGTTCACGGGCCATCAGCCATTCACGGCGCGAACTCGCAGCGACGCGGTGGAGGAACGCACGTCGGGACCGGCCAGCGGGCCGACGCTCCTCACTGGCGTCGTGGAACCGGAAGTCGAAGCAGTGGTTCTGCGCTGTCTCGCACCGGATCCCGCCATGCGCCCATCGACAGCGGCTGAGGTCGCAGCGGCGTTGCCCGGAGGCGATCCACTCGCGGCGGCATTAGCGGCGGGAGAGACGCCGTCGCCAGAACAAGTCGCCGCCGCGCCGTCCCGCTCTGCCCTGCGGCCCGCGGTTGCAGTGGCTGGCGTGCTGTTCTGTCTCGTGACGATACTGGGCGCGCAGTGGATGAAATACCACTACCTGATCAGTCCCGATGGACGGCCCCCGGTCGCGCTGGCAGACCGGGCGGCGGAGATGTTGCGAGAACTGGGGCACCCGGTCGATGAACACGACACTGCCTGGGGCTACGGCCGCCCCGCGACGCCTGCAGCGCGCCCAATGTTCTCCACAGAACAAGTCGAACAGATGGCGAACGGGGAAGCGCCGCCCTACTTCACCTTCTGGCTCAGAAGCGCGCCCGGCAGCCTCATGCCCGAGGCGCGCGTCGCCGTTTCCCCCAACGATCCGCCCCGAGCGCGACCGGGCGCGGCGCTTGTTCAGCTCGCCACCGACGGCTCATTGATCGGCCTCGAGGTCTGGCCAGACCGCGAAACGCGCAACGCCACCGAGCCGGTGCCGTGGAACCAACTTCTAGAGATGGCCGGACTCGACATCGCCGCTCTGCGCGAGGTGGCGCCGCATCGATCACCGATGTTCGCCGATGCGCTGGCGTCGTGGGAAGGGACCTACGAGCGTGGCGCTGCGCTGCGCGTCGATGCCGCCGCTGTTGGTGGACGCGTCGTCTGGATGCGCGTCTTCAGTCCCGAGCGCGGCCCTGAGGGGCTCGTACTGGAGGCGCTCCCCGAAACGTTTCTCGCTCTCCTCTACACGCTCTTCCTTGGAGTCCTGGTTGGTGGTGTGTGGCTGGCACGCTCGAACCTGCGGAACGGACGCGGCGATCGCCGCGGCGCCTGGCGTGTTTCGATCTTCGTCGCGACGACGTGGTTCCTGGCATTCGTTATGCGCGCCAGCCACGGCCTGGCTGTGGCGGAGTTCCTGCTGATCTACCGCCTGCTGAGCACGGCGCTCCTTGTCGGCGTGCTCACCGGAGTCCTGTACCTCGGCCTCGAGCCGCTGCTCCGGCGTCACTGGCCGCACCGCATCGTGAGCTGGGCCCGAGTACTGGAAGGTCGATTCAACGACCCACTAGTCGGTCGCGACCTCTTTCTTGCCGGCGTCCTCACGGCAGGCGTAGGCCACGCCGACACCCTCGCATTCCTCCTCGGACAGGCAGCCAGGGGGACCACGCAGGCGTGGTCAGTTTTGATCCCGGACGGAACCGGCTGGAGGGTCGCGGACATCATCTCGGGGTGGCCTCTCTCGATGAGCCTGGGGACACTCCAGGGCTTCGGGCTGGCAGTACTGCTTCTCGTGGCCGCCCGCATCCTTCGTCACGACGCGCTCGGTGGACTGCTGGTGGCTGTCGCGATGGCCGTGGGACTCGCGATGCGTGATCAGGTTACCGACCCCGTACTCTTCGTGGGGCTACTGATCCAGTGCGCGCTCATGGTCATGATGATGCTCCGCTTCGGACTTCTCATGCTCGTGACCCTCGTCGCATTCGCCAATCTCGCCATCATGTACCCGACCACCCGCTTCGCGGAAAGCTGGTTCGCCAACGGATCGACGGTTCTGGCAATGACGGTCCCGCTCCTGGCGGCCTACGGTGCCTGGGCCGCGACTCGTTGTACGGCGTCGACTAGCGCGGCGCCGGGAAAGACGTGATGAGGCCGTTGCCGAGATCGCACGGGTCGCATCACCCGCGAGTACTGGCGCTCGCTCTGTTGGCATTCGTCGTGGGCACGCCAACGCGCGCACATGCTCAGGCGGCGCGCATCATTCCCACCCAGATGTGCGGCGACTACTTCTTCGTTCCGATCGAACTAGGAGGTGACCCGGACCGCACACTGTGGATGATCCTGGATACCGGCGCCAACGAGACGATCGTCGACCCCGAATCGGTGGAACGCGTCTCGGACGCAAACATCAGCGCCGGCCAGCGCGTCAATCTGACCAACGCCACGGCGGGCCCATTGACCTACTCGCGCCTGCCCACCCGCGCGCGAGATCTTGACCATCTATCGCTGACCCTGGGACGCGAGATCGACGGGATCCTCGGATACAACGCCTTTGAGGATGTCCTCCTCACACTCGACTACCCGGATCGCGAAGTGCGGGTAGGTAGCGGCAGACTCGATCGGCCGAATGACGCCACGATCTTCGATACGGTCAGGCGAACGAATCGGCCGTTCTTCCCGCTGCGAGTGGGCGACCGCGAAACCCTGGTGCTGATCGACTCCGGCTCGCGCGGTGGCCTGACGCTGGACGCAGACGTCGACTGGGGCTGGGAACACGAGCCCCGACTCGTTGGCGCGGCGGCGCGAATCAACCGGATTGAACTGCGGTGGGCAGGCCGCGCCGAGGACAACGCGGTATTCGGCCGGGCCCTGATCGAGACGCCGATCATCGACCTGACCGAGGGCACCCAGTTGATCGGCACCCAGATCATGCGGCACTTCGAACTTACATTCGATCAGCGCAGTCAACGCGTACGCATCGTGAGGTCGGGCGACGGCCCACTCTCACTGCCGGAACGCCGGGGCCTGGGACTCGTGCTGCGACCAGTAGGCGAGGCGTTCGAGATTGCCCGCGTGTTCGGCGCCGGACCAGGTGACAAGGCGGGTCTTGAAGAAGGCGACGTGATCACACACTTCGACGGTTTACCGGTCCTCAATCGCGGCTGCGAGCCCCGACTCGGAAGCCGTGGAGATGAGACCGCAATGCTGCGCGTCACGGTACGCCGGGGCGATGATACGTTCGAAGCGGATGTGGAGATGGGCGTGCTGCTGCAGTAGTTCCTGTACCTTCTGGCCGTGATCCAGTGACACGGACGGAGGCTAACGATGCGCTACGCGGCTCTGATGGTTCTGGCAACCGGCCTCGCGCTCTCATCCGGCTGCGCGGTCGCCGCAGGTCCGCAATCTGACGAGGACCTCACGCTCGACGGGCTCTATAGCCTGCCGCGGATGATCGGCACCGCACCCTCGGGTGTTGTCTGGTCGCCGGACAGCACGCGGATCGCCTTTCTCTGGAACGACGAGGGCACGAACTTCCGTGATGTCTGGGTCGCTTCTACCGACGGCAGCGCCCCGACGCGCCTGACCTGGTTTGCGCAACCGACGCTCGAAGCCGCCGGCAACGACGTCGACGCGATTAGGCGCAATGAGCAGGCGCAGATTGCCGGCGGCGCCAACGCCGTGACCTGGTATCCAGATGGGTCCGCCCTGCTGACATCCTTCGGCGGCGAGCAGCACCGAGTCGTTCCCGGAGAGGATCCGTCACCCACCGGAATTCGCTCGCGGCGGATCGCGTTTTCGCCGAACGGCTCATCGCTGGCATACATCGCCGGTGGCGACATCTGGATCGCCCCGCTCACCGGTGCGGGGTTCGGTCCCGGGCGCCAGCTCACGGACTTCCGTGCATCCGGGCAGGGCGTTTCGCGGTTCACCTGGGCTCCCGATGGATCCCGGCTCGCGGTTCTCGTCCGCGACTCTTCGGGCGTAGCCATGGTGACGATCCCCGACTATCTGGGCGAGGCCACGACGGTCGCCGAGGTGTCCCGTCCTTTCCCTGGTGATGAGCCCGGGCGTACGTCTGGTTTCGTGGTCGAAGTCGAAACGGGCGCGCAGCAGGCACTGGGTATCAGCGATGACGACCGCGACCTCGTCTTCACCATGGCCTGGGCAGCCGACAGCGCACGCCTGCTGGTCGACACGAGCGACCTTTACGTGAAGGACCGACGACTGCTCTCCATCGATGCGAATACCGGTAACGCCACGCTGCTCTATCGCGAGGAAGAGCCCGAGAACGTGATGGCCTTCTGGTCGGCCGCCTGGGCGCCGGATGGCGACATCTACTTCACCTCGGATCGCGACGACTTCTACCACCTGTACCGGCTCGAGGCCGAGGGTGCCGTGCCGACCGCGGTGACGCAGGGCGACTGGGCCGTGGAGAGCTTCGCCTCAACCCCGGCAGGGCTCTACGTGGTCACGAATGCGGAGCATCCGTCCGAGCGCCACATCTACCGGGTGCCGGAGGCAGGCGGAGCTCCCGAGAGGTTAAGTACGACACCCGGAACGCACGCGCCGGCCTACTCGCCGGACGGCCGCGCCGCCGCGGTGATCCACTCGAGCGACGCAGCGCCTGCGGACCTTTTCGTGAATCGACTCGATGGCGCGGCCGAAACACGCATCACCGACTCCTCCGGACCGGAGTTCAGTGACCACGACTGGGTGCAGCCCGAGTACGTCACTTTCGAGAGTCACCTGGACGACGCCACGATCCACGGCCGCCTCATGCTGCCGTCTGACTTCGACCCCTCCCGCAAGTACCCGGCGATCATCGGCTCCATCTACAGCAACACGCTGCGAAACCAGTGGGGCGGCCGAACGTCGCACCCTCTCTGGGGACTCGACCAGTACCTGCTGCAGCAGGGCTACGTGCTGCTCAACATCAACATCCGCGGTAGCTGGGGCCACGGCCGCAAGTTCCGCCGCGACATGCAGCTCGACTACGGCGGCATCGACACCGAAGACATCTACAGCGGCGTCCAGTTCTTGAGCGGCCTCGGCTATGTCGACCCGAGCCGGGTCGGCCTGTGGGGTTCGAGCTACGGCGGACTGATGACCGCGATGTCCCTGTTCAAGCGACCGGGCGTGTTCGCAGCAGGGGTGGCCGGCGCGCCCGCCACCAACGTCTGGCATGCACTCACCGGCGAGATGCGGGTGATGGGCCGACCGCAGGACAACCCCCAGGCCTACGCCGACTCATCGGCCTTCACACAGGCGGCCGGACTCGAAGATCCGTTGATGATCATTCACGGGATGCGCGACCGCATCGTGCTGTTCAAGGACTCTGTCGAGCTCCTCGAACGACTCATGCTTCTCGGCAAGGCCCACCTGGTGGAGTTCGTACCGCTGCCGAACAGTCCGCACGGCTGGGATACACGCGAGCTCTATCAAACGCGGTACGCATTCAAGAAGTTGGTGGCGCACTTCGACCGGTACCTGAAGCCTCACGAGTAGTGCGGCGCCAGATCGGCGGCCACTGCCTCAGCTATGATCATCATCCCCGTCGCGTCCCCGCGTGAGAGTCCGCAATGCAGATCCTGACTGGCCTCGCCTACGACGTCCGTGGCGCCCTGCGCGCGTTCCGCGCCGATCTGGGTTTCTTCCTGTTTGCGGCCATGATCATCGGCATCGGGGTTGGTGCGAACACGGCGGTCTTCAGCGTCATGAGTCCCCTGCTCCTCCGGCCGCTGCCCTTCCACGAGCCTGAACAGCTCGTTTGGATCCCTCTACAGGCCCAGGGGAGCATGTCCCAGGTCACCTCGCGTACCTCGAACCTGCGCGACTTCCGCGATCTCAACCAGACTCTCGACGGGCTGACTGGCTACTTCGCGTTCTTCGATTACAGCTCATACAACCTGACGGGACAAGGCGAACCTGAGCGTCTGGTAGGTGTCGGCGTGGCCACCGATTTCCTCGAAGTCCTTGGAGTCTCGCCGCAGCTGGGGCGGAACTTCGTCGATGAGGAAGCCGGCTCCCTCACCGCCGGGGCAGGCGACGGTCGCGCGGCAGCGATCCTGACGCATGGCTTCTGGACACGGCGCTTCGCCGCTGACCCGGAAGTCGTCGGTCGAGTGATCTCGCTCAACGAAATTCCGACAGAAGTAGTGGGTATTCTGCCGCCCGACTTCGACTTCGCATCGACCTTCACGCCCGCCTCACGCGTCGACTTCCTGGAGCCGTTCCCGATCGATGACAACACCGATAACTGGGGCAACACCATGGCCATGGTGGGGCGCCGAAAACCCGGCGCCACGATCGAGCGAGTGCAGGCTGATCTCGACCGCATGGTGAATCAGTTGCAGAATGACCAGCCGGATCGATGGGGTCTGTCAGCCCACGTGGTCGAATTGCAGCAGCAGATCTCCGGCAACTTCCGTGCAGCGCTGCTCGTGCTCGCCGCCGCCGCCGGTGCCGTGATGCTCATCGCCTGCGCCAACCTCTCGAACCTGTTGCTCGCGCGCAGTTCAGCGCGCCACAAGGAGCTCTCGATTCGGAGCGTGTTGGGGGCCAGTCGACTGAGGCTGACCCGCCAGCTCGTCACAGAGAGCATGCTGGTTTCCGGCGTGGGCGCGATGATTGGCATCGGGATCGCGGTGACCGTCACGCGCGCCGTTTCACGCACCACGTCGTTCGCGATTCCCTTGCTCAGTAGCGTGCGCGTCGATGGGCTCGCACTCCTGTTCACCGTGGCCATTGCGCTCGTCGTCGGGCTCCTTCTTGGCATCGTGCCGGCGTTCCAGATCAGGCCCGGCCGCGAGCACGGCGCGATCAACGATGCGACGCGCGGCTCGAGCGAGAGCAAGGCGCGGGCCCGGGTTCGCGAGGCGCTCGTCGTCGCCGAGGTCGCACTGGCTTGCGTGCTCCTGGTTGGAGGAGGTCTCCTTCTGAGAAGCTTCATCAGCGTCCTCGACGTCGACCTCGGCTTCCAGGCGGAGAACGCGTATGCCTGGCGTGCAGATCCGGCGCGCTCGTTCCCCGACACGGTCTCGCGCATCGCCTTCTATGAGGAGGCGCTGGCGGCCGTCGCGGCAGTACCGGGCGTGGACGCGGTGGGCATGACCGACTCGCTACCCCTGGGACGCAATCGCAACTGGGGCATCCGCGGCGTCGGCGTGACCTACGACGAGAACGCGAGCATCGGTGCGCTGCCGCGCATGGTCGACCATCGCTACATCCGGACCATGGGAATTCCTCTTGCCGGCGGTCGCTACTTCAATCGCGACGACACGGCGGATACTGAGCAGGTGGTGATTCTCAACCGGGCCGCCGCGGAGATCGTTTTCGCCGGCGAGGACGCCCTCAACCGGGCCGTGAATATCGGGCCCGGAGAATGGCGCGTGGTCGGCGTGGTCGAGAATGTTCGCCACAGTTCGGTCGAGCGCGAGGGTGGCAGCGAGATGTACCTGCTCGCGAGCCAGATCGGTGACTTCGGCAGTATCGACATCGTGCTGCGTTCGGCACAGCCGCTCGCCGCGCTCGCGCCGAGGGTGAGCAACGCGCTCAACCAGATTGATCCGGAAATGCCGACGTCCGATTTCCAGGCGCTCGACGCGGTCGTCGATCGCGCGATCTCGCCACGGCGCTTCATTCTGATGCTGCTCGGCGCTTTCGCCGGCACTGCACTCTTGCTCGCCTCGCTCGGCGTCTACGCCGTACTGTCGTACTCGGTCAGCCAGCGCACCGGCGAGATCGGGATCCGGATGGCGCTGGGCGAATCCGCCCAACAGGTGCAACGTCGCGTGGTGGCGCGGACGATGCTCCTTGCATTCCTCGGCATCGCGATCGGCTCCGCGGGTTCCTTCTTTGTTGCCCGTTTGATCGCCTCGATGCTCTTCGGGGTCGGCAGTGCGGACCCGGTCACATTCGTGGGCATGGCGCTCGTACTACTGGCAGTGGCGGCTGCCGCAGGCTACCTACCGGCTCGCCGCGCCTCGCGCGTCGACCCAATGCAGGCCCTCCACGCGAGCTAGACCACCGATTCAGCTACCTCGCGGCGATAGGCTCAGTCGCGCTCTGGCTTCTTCCGCCAGAGCGTGAACTCAGCGACCGTGTGCTGGAATTTCCGGCGCGTCTCGCGGATCACGAACGGGATGTCGCTCTGCTCGAGCAGTTCGAAGTCCGGCTCGAGTGCGCGACGCAGCCCGTGCAAGGTGGTCACGTTCTCGCCGTCTTCCTTGTAACCACCAAGCCACTTGTCCTTGTCGGTGTGTTCGGTGAGCCAGGTGTAGGGCGACGTCAGAGCGAGGTAGCCGCCCGCGACGAGACGTTCCTTGGCGGCTGCCAGGAACGCCGCCGGATCGTAGAGCCGGTCGATCAGGTTCGCGCCGAAGATCAGGTCGTACCCGGTGTAGTGAGTCTTGAGGTTGCAAGCATCGTTCTGTGCGAACTTCACCCTATCGGCGGCCCCGCCCAGCCCGAGCGTCTCCAGTTTCGCCTCACGGAAGGACTCCAGGTCGCCTTCGTCTCGAACTGTGTATCGCCGGACGCCGTGCTCCTGCAACTCGATCGCGCTCACGATGAAACGCGTCGAGAAGTCGAGCGCGTCGACTTGCTCGAATTCACGGGCCAGCTCGAAACTCGACCGACCGACCGAGCAGCCGATATCGAGCGCCTTCCGCTTGGGAGCGTCACCGATTCCGCTGAGCACTGCCTGGACGCAGGCCACCGGGAAGTTCGGAACGCCGAGGTACTCATCGCCGTAGTGGAACTCGAGGTACTCGGAGATCGAGTCGTCGGTCTCGTAGATGTTCCCCATCGCCTCGGGCAAGGCACCCGCCTCGACGTAGCGGAAGCCCGCATGCTACGGGAAATGGCGACGGAACGCGTAGCGCGCGTCCCGCGTGGCCTCGTTACCGGTCGAGATCCATGAACCGCCCTTGATGAGATTGTGTTTGCCATCGAGCGTGGGCACGGAGAAGTCATCGTATGACGGGTGCACCTCGAAGCCGTCGAACGCATCGATGGGCGTCTCCGTCCACTGCCAGGTGTTGCCCACCACGTCGTAGAGCCCTGATTGCTCGAAACGATCCACGGCACAGGCCGAAGCCCAGTGCTCGAGATTGATGTTGCCGGGCGCCTGGTCCCAAAACGGATGGTCCGTCTCCACGCGTTCTGCCATGAGGTACCACTCGTCCTCCGTTGGCAACCGAATGTCTTTGCCGGTTCGCTGCGCTTCCCAGTTGCAGAACGCCTTGGCTTCGAGGTAATTGACGTCGACCGGCCAGTTCCACGGCATGTCGATTTCTTCGAGCATGGCACGGTAGCGGTAACCGCCCTCACCGTCGGGCACCCAGAACAGTGGATGCTCTGCCTTCTTGAAGGTGCGCCAACGCCAGCCCTCGTCGGTCCACAGAGACTCGTCGTTGTAGCCGCCAGCCTCTACGAAATCGCGGAACTGTCCATTCGAAACGACAAACCGCGATGCCTTGAACGCGTTGACGTCGGCCTCGTGGGTGCCGTACTCGATATCCCAACCGTAGACGGCGTCCTGGCGGTCCTTGCCGATCGAGACCGAACCTCCGGGCACTTCGACGAGGCTGTTCTCGGGCGCGTCGCCGGCATCTGGGCAGTGCGGCCATTCAGCGTGCGGGCGCACCTGATCGACCGGGAGCTGACGCATCAACACCGATGATGTCTCGAGATGAATGCGCTCGTGCTCGATGCCCATCATCACGATCCAGAACGGGCTGCTCCAGTCGATCGGCAGGGTGAGCTCCGCACTGGAGATCACGTCGTCGACGAGCGCGCGAACCTTGTCGCGATATTCCTGTACTTCGGCCACCGAAGCCCAGTCGTAATGACCGGTGTCGAGGTCGTCCCAGGACATCTCATCGACACCGATGGCCATCATGGCCTCGATGCGAGCGTCCACGCGTTCGTCGATCACGCCGGCGACACGCAATTTGTTGACGAAGAAGACCGCTGTGTGGCCGTAGTAGAAGATCAGCGGATGACGCAGCGGCTCCGGGCGCATCGTGTACGCCTCTTCGTGAGCGATGCCCTCGAAGAGCTTCTCGTAGAGGTCGTAGGTGGCGTGGAAGTAGGCGCGAATCTCCTCGCGCTTCTGCTCGACATCGCCTGCGTTCAGGATCGTCGTCTGCGTCACGTTCAAGATTCTTTCTCCGAGGCTGCTCTCGTCACTGGCTGGCAACTACTTTAGCGGGCGCCGGCCCCGCTGCGTTCCCCAGCCGCGGGCGCGGGGCGTTCAACCTGTTCTTCGGCTCACGCTCGTTGATGGATGCGACCACGGCGTGGGCGCCGGCCACTCAGCGGCGGTGTACGCGCCAGAAACTGAAGCCGTAGCGGTCCTCGTGGGGGTTCTGAATCGGCGCAGCCACCGCGAGATCCCCGTCGTTCAGAAACAACACGGGCATGTACTCGCCACCGGAGTCGCGCACCAACTGCTCCGTCGTGTCGCGCCAGCTGTCGATCTGAAATGGCTCGACGGCCATGAACCTGGGGCCGTCCTCCGCGTCAGGGCGGATGAGTGCAACGTGCGCAAACATGTCGGCGCCATCGCTCGAGAACCACGTCGCGGCCAACTCTCCGTCGTCGTTGACGGTCATGAACGGGAAGAACGCCACGCCGTTAGCAACGGCGAGCTCGCGCGTTTCCCAGGTTGCGCCGTGGTCATCCGAGGTCGACAGGTGGAGGGTCGACCCACTGCTCCAGAAATGGTGCAGGTCCCCATCCGGGGTCCACGCGAGTGGCTCGACCCATCGCGGCACCGTGCCGGGTGCCTCGAACGTCGGATCCCACACTCGATCACCGGGAGCCGGATACTTCGACCAGTTGCTGCCACCGTCCACGCTGATGGCGACCAGATCGACCCCTTCATGAAATCGATTCGCCGAAGCCGCGATCGGCGAGATCCTCACCGCCATCTCTCCGTCCGGCCCGACAGCCAGGTGACTGGAGCCACCTAGATCATGGATACGATCGTGTTCGGTCCACGTCGCCCCGCTGTCGTCGCTAGACGCGTAGCTGACGCCCGCGTCGTCGTTCCAGATCACATGGGCAACGCCGTCAGGCGCAATGGCCACCCACGGCCGGTCGTCGAAACGAGTCTCGGAGAGAACGGTCCACAACCAGCTCTCCCCCACATCGCGACTAACACCGATGGTCACGTGCGTGCCTTCACCCGTGGACCGATCGAATCCCATCACGAGGAAGTAGAGCGTGCCGTCCGGGGCCACAGCCAGGTCGACATCCGAGTTCCCCATGGCACCGTCGTCGGCGGACCCGACGTCAACGCGAAGCCAATCCACGCCCCCGTCATTACTGCGCCACAGTTGCGGCGTCGAGCGTGGGTCCTGGCCAATCACCTGCGACGGATAGCCAGCCAGAAAAATCGCGCCGCCCGAGTGCTGCGCCAGCATGGGCTCGCGTGCCAGCGTTCCGACATGATCGTTCGACGTGGCGAGTTCGAGCTGCCGCGACACCGAGGCCTCTGCCGGCACCTCGACCTCCGTCTCGGTCGAGTCGGATCCAGCGCATCCCATCAGTCCGAGAGCTAACACCGAAAGCACGCTCCGGGCGGAAACTGGCACCTTGTTCATGTTCAAGTCTCTCCACGCGAGAAAACGGCTCGGCGATGAGCGATGATCGCACGGATTAAGTCACCACCGAGTGAAGGAGAGCGTCGCGGTGATCTGGCGTCGACTTACAGTCTGCTCGCTCGCCCTGGCGGGCATCGCGGCCGGCCAGGACGCGGCGACCGGATGGCACGAGGGGTTCGAAGCCGGCTGGCAGGACCGCTGGAACGAGCAGCGCCTCGCCGCCCGGTCTACGGAGTTCATGGCAAGCGTCCGTGACGGCGCAGACGTGCTCCGCGTCGAGTCCCGCGGAAGCGCGGGAGCGTTGATCCGCCGCGTCGAACTCGCGCCGCAAGACCCGCGGGTGTCCTGGCGTTGGTTCCTGGACCGCGCAATCCCGGCGAGCCCTGGGACCGATTCAAATGAGAGATCCCGTGCAGGAGACGATTATGCCGCGCGCGTGTTCGTGATCTTCGGAACCGACCTCGGCAATGACGAGACGCGTGCGCTCTGCTACGTGTGGGCCAGAGATCTGCCCATCGGCACGACATTCCCGAGTCCGGTCGCCGACCGTATCCAGATGTTGGTCGTGCGAAGCGGCACTGAGGAACTGGGCGCATGGCAAACGGAGAGCGTTGATCCGGTCGCCGACTACCGCAGGGTGTTCGGGAACACTGCGCCTGCGATCGGCGCGATCGGCGTCATGAGCGACACAGACGACACCTCATCTCAATCTGCGATGTTGTTCGACGATATCCGAGTGAGCGGCGTCGACCGCCAATAGCCACGTCAGCTCGCAACAACCATGGAGGATCCGCTTGCGACCGCTCGGCGCGATACATCTCATCTTCAGTCTTCTTGCCATCGGATTCGGGGCGCTGGTGCTGTGGATACCCAAGGGCACCCGCTGGCACCGCACCTGGGGGCATGGCTACGTCTGGTGCATGATCGGCGTCGTTGCCACGTCGTTCGCGATGTACAACCTCACGGGCCGCGTCACCCCGTTCCACTTCGCCGCGGTGGGCGCCGGACTCACTCTGGCTGGTGGGATGTGGACGGTGCTCCGAAGGCGGCCGCGCGGCTTCTGGATTCAGGCACACGCAACATGGATGGCGTGGTCATACGTCGGACTCATGGCCGCGTTCGTCGCGGAGTCCATGACGCGCTTCGTGTTGCCGCTCGTCCAGGACCAACTCGAACAGCAGCAACTCTGGGGCGCGTTCTGGACTCTGGTCGTGGTTGGCAGTGTCGGCACTATCTTTTTGGGCAGTGTCCTGATCCGCAGGTGGCTGCCAGGGGCAATCGAGGCCACACCAGCTGCGATGCGGCGTGAACGCAACGAGCTTCAGTCGTAAGTGGCCACAAGACGGCCCCATGTAGCGTTCTGCGCCTCCGCGGGTTCGATTGTCTCCAGGAGGCTGTTCATCTCGCCATTGAGGTCGCGATGTTGCGCCTTGACCTCGCTCAGGGTCCAGTCAAAGGCCGCCACCCGGTCACTGATCTCGAGCATTCCCTTCACGCGGGCGTCGCGTTCCGCTTGATAGGTCGCCAGGGTGGATTCGCCGGTTCCCGCAATCGCCCGACTCAGCAGTTCCGCCTCGCGCAGCGCATCGGTGATGCCGTGCGCGGTGATCGGATCGCGAAAGAACCCGGCGTCGCCAACAAGGGCCCAACCGTCGCCCACCGACTCTCGTGGATAGCCGGGCATCCCGGCAAACGCGCGCAACCGAGCGGGCGCGCCGGACTCCTCGACCTCCGCCGCAAGATCAGGCGAAGCCTTGGCGAGAAGATCCAGATAGGCCGCCTCCATCCCATGATCGCGGTTCGCGTCGAACCATGCGCTCGAGGTGCCAGCAAATATGCACGCGCCACCGTTGGTCGGGATGATTCCCGACGCTGACCCGTCGCCGTAGTACCAGTGGTAGCCATCGGGCGACCGTCCATCGACGTAGCCGAAGATCGAACAGGCCGAGTGCGCACCAGCCACGAGCTTCTCTGCGCCGGCGAGTTCGGCAACCTTCGATCGAATCCCGTCGGCGCCGATGACCAGGTCGGCCTGGATCTCGACGACGTTGCGCTCGCGGTCGGCGACGACAGCCCCGCTCACCCGCCCGGAGTCATCGCGGAGGAGACCCTGCACTGAGTGACCGAAGACGAGTTCTGCGCCTGCCTCCCGTGCGCCGTCTTGCAATACCGGATCGAGAGCGGTTCGGCGTGGCGCAACCAGCGCGTCGACGCCCGAGCGTGGCTTGATGGCGATCGGAATCGTCTCGCGCCCGTAGTGAAACGTCGTGGTCCGGATGGCAGGTGCCCCCGTAGCCCAGATAGCGTCGAGCAACCCCCAGTTGGCGAGCTGCACCAAAGCGCTCCGCATCAGCGCATGCGTCGAGAGCGTGTCGGTTCCGGGCTGGGCCGGGTCGACGACGAGCACCCGCATCCCCTGTCTCGCAAGCAACATTGCGGTGGCTGCACCGGCGCACCGTGCGCCCGCCACGATCACGTCGACGCGGTGCGGCAAGGACTGCATCGGGCTAGCCGGCGGCCCGGAGAGTCCGAGCGCTGTTGTGATCGAGATAGTCCTTCAAGTGGTCGCTAAGGAAGCGGGCGTCATCCGCTGCTCCGTCGATGAAGCTCGACTTCCGGGTGCGCAGGAACGGCATCCCGAGCAGGTACATGCCTGGCGCATCCACGACGCCGCCAGCATGCTGGATTCGTCCTTTGCGATCGAAAACGGGCACGTCCAGCCACGAATGATCTGGCCGGAAGCCAGTGGCCCACAAGACCGTCTTGTATCGCCCCGACTCGAGATTCGCGACCAGGGGAGCGTTCTTCGGGTACTGCGTGGCCGCGAAACGTTCGGGCGCGCCGACATGGTTACTCACGGAAGCATCATTGGCCCATTCATCGAGCCTGGTGAGCAAACGGTTCATCTTGAGGTCTGCCAGCTCGACGACGTTTGCCAACGAACCGGAGAACTGTGCCGTGCCGTCGTTGATTCCCATCAACTTCCCGCGCACCTCAATGCCCTGCTCGATAAGCGCATTGAGATCGAGTGTCCGTCGGTTCTGTGAACCAATCAGCTGCATCGACGGCAGGCGTCGAGCGCGATCGACGCTGTCGATGTCTTCCAGACCTTCGTTGAAGACATCGGCGGCATCCATCCACCACATGATGTCCTTGCCGCGGTACATGCGCGGCAGCCGCACGTGCTCGCCGACGGACAGCGTCACCTCGCGACCAGTCGCCCGAAGCTCCTCGGCGATCTGCACGCCAGTGGAGGAGGCTCCGACCACGAGCACACCGCCCTCGTCGAGCTGATCCGGGTTGCGGTACTCGAGAGGCGTGAGCGACTCCATCCCCGCTGGCAGCGCCGCGGCAACCGCCGGAACGCTCGGGATATTGCAGGCACCCGTTGCGATCACGACCGCTTCGCAATCCCACGAGCCTCGATTCGTGGCCACGCGATAGCCGACGCCATGCGCAGCCACCGAACCGACCCGGGTCTGCGTGTAGACCGGCGCAGCGAGCGACTCCGCATACCGTTCGAGGAAACTGATGGTCTCCGGCATGGTGCGGTAGCCGTCCGGATCGTCACCTTGATACGTGTGACCCGGCAAGCGGCTCTGCCAGTTGGGCGTCAGCAGCTGCAGAGAGTCCCAGCGCTCCTTACTTCCAGGAGTTCGCCACTTCGCCTCGCTCGAGGACCACGTGGTCCATCGAGCGAGCGGCGAGGCAGCGGCTCATAGCCAGGCCAGCGTGACCGGCCCCGATGATGACAACGCTGGTGCGCATCAGTCGTTCCTCAGGTCAGAGTCACGCTAGGCGACTTCGACGGTGACCTGCGTCGGGTTGGTGATGATGTCGTACACCGCCGAACGCTTCTGCGACTGGGCCACCAGCGCGCGAACATCTTCGGGCGACGCATCGGCATCGATCTCATAGGTGACCTTGATGCCGTCGAATCCATTGCGGACATCGGCATCCATGCCGAGGATGCCCTGAATGTCCATGCCGCCCTCGATGACGGCGGTAACGGAGCGCAACTGAATCTCGCGATGCTGCGCAACCGCGGCAACGCCAGCCGTCAGACAGGCACCGAGCCCAGCGAGAACGATCTCTACCGGCGTCGCAGCCTTGTCTTCCGATGCGAACACCTCAGGGTGATCAGCCTCGTACACGTGCTCCTGACGGTGCGCCTGTTCCTCGCCGAGTCCGAAGAAGCTCAGAGTCGAGGAGCGGGTGTGCGTACCGTGCTCCCAGCGCGTCGTGGCGCGCCACTGGAACTTGGCAGCCTCAGGGGCTCCGGCCAGCGCCTCGCGCGCGCCGAGCAGGGCTTCGACGTTCACACCGTTGTCGACGGCCTTTGCGGTAGCGGTACTCATCACGATCTCCATCGTTTTCGGTTGAATTCCAGCGACGGCCGTTGCCGTCCTCATGATGAATAACCGGAATCGCGCACAGATCGGCTCATGAGAACTGCGCGGCCGCCACCGTCGGCCGAGGCAGAGTCATCGAGCCAGTAGGCGCTGTAGAGTCGTGGCGTGATCACTACGCGCGAACTCACAAAGGTCTACCGGGTACCGCTCAAGGAACCCGGACTCTGGAACTCCGTGCGCTCGCTCTGGAACCGCGAGTATCGCGAGGTGCGGGCGGTCGACGGCATCGATCTCGAAATCGAAACCGGTGAGCGCGTTGGCTTCCTGGGCCCCAACGGTGCCGGCAAGACCACGACGCTGAAAATGCTCACCGGCCTGCTCCACCCCACCGCCGGCAGCTGCGAGGTGGCCGGGTTCACGCCCTCGGATCGAAGGGCCGACTTCCTTCGCTCCGTCACGCTCGTGATGGGCCAGAAGCAGCAACTGCTCTGGGATCTGCCGCCAACCGAGACTTTCGCTCTCAATCGCGCACTCTTGGGCGTCTCTCACGCCGACTACAGGGCAATGCTCGATGAACTCGTTGACCTCCTCGATCTCGGCGAGTTCATGGACCAGCCGGCGCGCAATCTGTCGCTCGGTCAGCGCATGCGGTGCGAACTCGCGGCCGCCCTGTTGCACCGGCCGCGGGTGCTGTTCCTCGACGAGCCGACAATTGGGTTGGACGTGCAAGTTCAACGGCTTGTCCGCGGCTTCATCAAGGAGTACCAGCGGCGCCACGAGGCTACCGTCATGCTCACCAGTCACGATATGGATGATGTCGGCTCGATCGCCGAACGGATCGTCCTGATCGATCACGGGGTGATCCACTTCGATGGCCCGCTCGATCGGTTCAAGCGGACGTTCGGCGGCGGACGGCGCCTCGTCGCGCGGCACTGTCGCGGACTCGATGATCTGGGGTTTGTCGAAGACGAGCCCGGTCGACACGTGGCGACCGTAGGCCCCGCCGACGTCAACGGCCTCCTCGCCGAGGTGCTCCGACGCTTCCCGGAGGCCGAGGTCACCGTCGAGGACCCACCGCTCGAGGAGGTACTCGAAACTGCCTTCTCTCGTGAACGTGCGGAGGCTCAAGAAGAATGAGCATGACGCGCGCGGTGCGAGCCATGCCCGCGATGTTCAGGGTCGGCTTCGCTGAACTGATCGCCTATCGGGCGGAGATGGTGGTCTGGATCCTCTCGGCCACGATGCCGCTCATCATGCTCGCACTGTGGAACTCGGTAGTGGCCGAAGCGCCGATCGCCGGCTTCGGCCCAACCGAGATCACCCGCTACTTCGCTGCCGCCCTGGTCGTGCGCCAGCTGACGGGAGCCTGGCTGGTCTGGCACCTCAACTGGATGATCCGGAGCGGCGGGCTCTCGGCCAGGCTCCTTCGTCCAATCAATCCTCTCGTCTACGAGGGCGTCACGATGCTCTCGGCCATGCCGCTCCGGATCGCTGTGCTGACCCCCATGCTGGCGGGCCTCGTGCTCTGGCGACCGGAACTCGTGATCTGGCCTGGTGCGGCGGCGCTCGCGCTCTTCGTGGTCAGTGTTCTCCTTGCCTGGGTTCTGACGTTCCTGGTGCAGGGGCTATTCGGCATGCTCGCGTTCTGGACAGATCAGAGCCAGGGCCTGTTCGGTGTCTGGTTCACGTTCTGGATGCTGCTTTCCGGCTACATCGCGCCGCTGCAAATGTTCCCGGAGGCGTTTCAATCGGTACTCGCGTGGCTACCGTTTCGCGGCATGATCGCCGTGCCAGTCGAACTGCTCGGAGGCTTCCTCACGCCGCGCGACGCGTTGTTCGACATCGGTGTGCAGGTCGCGTGGACAGCCATCCTGCTCCTCGTGTCGGCCGTGGTCTGGCGGCGCGGCATCCGCCGCTATGGAGCGTTCGGTGCGTGAACTCCTGAGACAGGCGTCCGCCATCGGCGCGCTTCTGCGGGTCTCGCTGGCAACGGTGATGCAGTACCGCAGCAACTTCATTCTCGAAATGGGCGCTGGACTGCTCAAGGGGGCCGGCAGCGTGGCTCCGCTCGCTCTCGTCTTCTGGCACCGCACCGAAATAGGCGGCTGGGATCTGCCGCACGCGCTCCTGGTGATGGCGTTCTTCCTGATCATGAGCGGTATTCAAGCGGGGATCTTCGAGCCCAATCTTGGCGAGGCCGTGAACTCGATACGCACAGGCGCGCTCGACCTGATCCTGATGAAACCGGTCGACGCTCAGTTGCTGGTGAGCTTGCGCAAGTTCAGCGCGGCGGCAATCTGGGATCTCGTCGGCGGCGTGATTGTCGCGACCATCGCGATCACCCGATTGCCGACACCTGGAATCGCCGACCTCGTGCTTGCGATCGCACTCTTCGCCACAGGCGTGATCGCCATGTACGGGCTCTGGTTGCTGGCAATCTGCGTGAGCTTCTTCTTCGTCCGCGTGGACAATCTCCGCTTCCTCCTCTGGGCCGTCACGGACGCTGGACGATGGCCGATCGATGTATTCACGGGCGCCATTCGGTTTCTGCTGGTGGCGCTGGTTCCGGTGGCCCTGATTACGAGTTTCCCGGCCGACGCGGTTCGCGGCACCTGGTCGGCGGGCACGCTGGCCGTCGCCAGCGCCGTGTCGTTGCTATTTCTGGCCGGCTCGCGCTGGGCGTGGAACCGGAGCCTGGCGAACTACACCTCCGCGAGCTCCTAGGCCGGAAGTGCGGTCCCGCTGACACTCGCCGTGCGACCTCGTGGGCCGAGTCGTCTGAACCGGAGACATGTGATGAGGTTGCCGCCGTCGCAAACTGAGTGTCGGCGCATGACGCCGCGCCGGTTCGCATCGGCCGCTGCAACCTTGATCCGAGCGGTGGACATCTACCGCTCCTCTGCCAAAGTGATCTCGAAGTCCGTCACGATCAGGTAGTGATCCGATGGGAAGCCCGTAGGCCGGTGTTGATGAGTCGCGTTTGCGCGTTCCGCAACCCGGCACCCTTGTAGAAGAGTTGATCGATGCGCACACCGGAACGATGAGTGTGGCCGGGGTCCGCGAGTGGATCCTCGTGCGTCTCGCGAAACGCGTCGATGAACCCGGCGGCCGCCAGCGTGAGTGACGCCGGACTATCGCCCCCATCCGTGTGTGGCACAGCGTTGAAGTCACCACCGAAGAGCGTCGGCGTCCGGTTCGACTCGGCGAACCGTCCGTCGTGAAATTCGAAAACCGTCGGGAACTGCGCCATGCCATACCAGTTCGACATCACGTAGATGTCCTGCGACTCGCTCAAGGTCAGCTTCGCACCGACATTCATGAACGTTGAGTCGCCCTCGACGAAGAGATCGGCGATCGGGTAGCGGCTCATCACCGAGATGTTCGACCCCTGGTTGAGGTAGTCGCGATCAACCGTGGTGGCGTAGTAGTAGCCCAGCTCCGCGGCGATGAAGTCACCGCTCGAGTACGTCTCTTGCATCATCACGACGTCAATGTTCTCGCGCTCCAGAATCTGCGCAATCGCGTGCCGCGAATCCCAGCCGTGCTCTTCCAGCGTGAAGTGCCTGCCGCCGTGAAAAATATTCCAGACGCCCGCGGTAACTGTTCGGTCAGACTCGGCTAGCGGTTCCGGGAGCGACTCGAAGTGCCGCTCGAATCGAGACCGAATCTCCTCAGAGGCGAGGGGCCGATCCCATATCTCGAGCTCGTCGAGATCAAAGTCCGACGAGTCCAGCCGCTCACGATCTGCGAACCAGCGAGCAGCTCCAGAATCGATCGTCACTTCGCTGTCGACGAGGGAGAAGACCTTCATCGCCGGCGCGGTCTCCATGAACGTCAACGCCTGATGAATCGTGTACGGATTGTCCATCAGTGCTGACTCGATCTGCGCAAGACGTTCCAGGTCGACAGGCTCCATGGAGGCGGCGAAGCCAGCGGGATCAGCGCGGTCCTCAGCTGCCGCGCTCACTTTGCTCGCGAAGAGGTCCTCGGGATCAACGAGCAGATGCACGAACTCATCGGACGTCAGCGCGGGCAAGCCATAGCTATTGAATTCATCGACCATCTGCTGCAGCGACTCACGTCCTTGCTCGATCGCCGGCAGCACAGAGTTCGAGGGCAAGCTAGCTTCGCCTCGCCAGCCCGCGACCAGGGGCGACGAACTCGAGAAGTCGAACCCCGGTGCATCCGCAACGTTGTACAGCGCCCGCTCGCGCCCGTCGTAGTACAGACGCAGCTGGGCACGATCGGCATCGTAGGTCATCGCGAGTTGGTGCCAACGGCCGTCGTTGAGCGGCATGCGCAGGCCATTGTCGCGCTCGTACGTGAGCCGCCGATCACCGGAACCGAGATTCCATGCCCAGGTACCGTCGGACACGTAATACGTCCACCCGGCTTGTTTCTGCGACGCCAGACTGTTGTCGGCTGAACGCTTCGTCGACAGCAAGGTCATGCGTCGATCCGAACCCGCGGTCGTCCGAACCCAGAACGCCACGGAGAAGTCGTTCGATGGCCCGAACACGGAACTATCGTCCAGCTCAACCGCTGCTGAGTCCCCAGGCGCCAACCTCAGCGCCCGGTCGACGAGGCCGTCCGCGACGGTGGATCTATGCGCCGCCACGAGCGCGGAGTTTGCTCCGTCATCGTCGAACCCGAACGCGTCGATCGGGGCCGACTGGCTCGCCTGACCCATCAGTGCCGAGGCGCCGCCACCCACAGCGATACCCGTGAGCAACGCCATCCGGAGAATGCTCACTGCTCCTGACCCGGCGTCGCCTCCCATTCCTGCACGCTGGAGCGCTCGGGCAGGCCCCACTGAGCGCCCGACCAGCCGTTGAAACCTTCCATGCGAAACACCCAGAACCCGGTGGTCATGTCGGACCCGACGATGAGGCCGTCAGCGTTGCGCACGTCCACGCCGAAGAGTCCGTCGCACATCGTGCACAAGTTCTCGGCGGGGCCGCCCAGGAAGGTGTCGTAGTAACCGATCGTGACCGGGTTATGAGGGTCCTGCATCGAGAAGATCTGCAACCCATCGAGATACCCCGACACGAACACGAACGGCCAGCGCACCTCGTGGTTGTGCACCAGGTTGCGCCAGTCAGCTGTCCAGGCGCTGATCGGCTGCCGGATGTTCTTGGTCTCGCCGTCGAGCGCTGGCTGTAGGTCGAAGATCCGCAGGGGCGCGTACTGGTATTCGGCTTCGGCGATCACGTAACGGCCATCCGGCGACGGCGTGAAGGTGTGTCCCCAGTCGACTCCCGAGATACCCGTCAGCGAGACCACCATCGAGGGCCGCTCGAGGTCGGTCACATCGAAGACGTAGTAGCCGCCTGTTCCGCCGCCGTAGAAGCGATCGGACTGTGTGTCCTCATGCCAGCCAACGTACATGTCGTGGTAGCTGCCCACCTCCATGCCGCCATCGCCCAGCGGCACACGGGCGGCGAGCGCATCGTCCATCGCTCCTTCAACCACATTGGCCATGTCGTAGACATGCGCCCAGGGCCCGCCGATCGTGGTGAACAGCAGCGGCCGGCCGTTGGAGTGCTTGTACATGAAGATGTTGTGGAACCCGCCCGGATGCTCGGGTGCGCGCAAACGCGCAACCTCGGAGTAGCTCTCGGGAAGGTCGGTGACGTCGAGAACCACCGCACCCATGTCGGAATTAGGTCCTCCCTGCCCGAACTGCACCGACTGCACCACGTAGTAGCGGTCGTCCCACTTGAAGTACTTCACGTCCATCCCACCGAGGCCCAGGTGAAGATCCTGATCCTCGATGCGCCACTCATGAATGATCTTCGGGTTCGCGGGATCTGACAGGTCGATAATGTCGGTGCCCTTTTCACCCCACCCGCCGTAGACCATGCGCCCGACGTAGGCATACGGCCGATCCATGTCCTGCTCGAGTTCGATGTCCGACACGTTGCGAGCCGGGCCCAACGGGATGTGCGCGAGCACGTCGATGTTGTCGCTGCCACGCTTCTCGGGCGTCCAGAGGGCAATGCCTTGGGCCAGTGCGGTCGAGCTTGGGGCGAGAGCGATGGCGACTAGCGCCAGCAGAATCAGGACTCGTCGTTGCACAGCGACCTCCGGCAGACACGTTGATGGAGGGCCCACTATATCGGGGCGCGCATCCGGAACGGGCCGCGGCCGAAGGCAGGCACCGACTCCGAGGCTAGTTCAGACGCGTCCCCGTGGCCCGATACGACTCGACGCAGCTATCGGGCCCGTCCGGACAATAGGACTGGCGGACTTCGTAGGAGTCGTTCGACCGAATCACGTAGCGGATTTCGTTGTGCCCGGGCCTGCCCCCGAAGAGTCGCCCCTCCTGGACAAAGCCAAAGCCATCGTCCGTACGAGTACCGGTCAGCGTCTTGCGATTGCCGAGCGAATTGTTGGAAGACGCGACAACGGCCTCCGTGTGGGGGGCGTAGCTGAAGGTTGTGGCGGAGCTGAAGACGGGAGCGGCCCCACCCGGCGACGGGTGGTAGCCCGTCTTGATGAGAGCTTGCCCATTGAGCGCTGGCCGAAACTGCACGAACCCTGCGGGACCTTCGGTAGCCATGCCGTCGACGACATATGTCGTGGCCAGGTGCCAGTCGCCGATAAGCCGTTGCATCTCAGCGATGTCGGGATGCGGTGCGATTTCGCGCGTAGCAAGTTCGGCGACATTCGAGGTATCCGGCATTTCCGAACCGCTGATCTCGTTGGCGCCGTTGGCCTCCGGCGCTGCCATCGCCAGAAACTGCAATGGCTCGTTCAGCACGTCTATCCGCACGACTCGCGGCGTGGGACCAGTGGAGACGTAGATGTCGTTCTCGGGGCTTCCGCCGCGAAGTTCGTACCGCGTGGTCTCGAAAGTTCCGGCCGGCGTGTCCACCGTAGCAACACCCGCGGCTCGCAAGCTCACGGTCTGCAGCCCCGGAAGGCCGTACCAGACGTATTCCAAGTTGGCCGGGATCGAGTCGCCCATCAGCAGCGGGAGGATGAAGCTGACTGCCCGAGCGAGCGTTCCAGAGGTGAGCGCTATGTCCACTGGCCTCGAATCGACTGCCGCCCCGGGAGTGGCGAGCGACCGCGTGCCCACCGCCCGGCTCGCCTCGAACGTGACGTCGGTCGCCATCTTGGTCAGGCCCTGATGGAAGCGGATCGCCATGGTCCGCGGCGCGAGGTCTGCGGCGGACAACTCGATCTCCATCGTCTCGTAGATCTCGAGACTGGGCATCATGGTGCGATCAAACAGTTCGATCGCATCGCCGCGCTTGTGCCAACCAAGCCGCATGAACCCGTCGGGCTCCCCAGAGTTGAACAAGCCCAGGTGAATCAGGCCGCTGTCCGGGAGGGCGGCGGCCGCCGTGGTGCGCCACGGCGCCACGGGAGCCGCGGAGAACGCATGGACGGTAAGTGCCGCGCAGACGCCGAGTGCGACGAGTACAAAACGAAACCCGTTGACGGGCACGGAGGGTCGGTTCATGGCCGCTCTCGGGGGGATTCGGAGATACCCAGATGGTAGCGGATCGAGGTCTCTCGATTCCGGGCGAACCTCTCCGGTGCTAGCTAGCTAGCGGCTTGCGAGCGCCTGCGAGAAGAAGGGGAACAGCTCCGCGTAGAGCCGGCCATCGGAACCCCAGAGCCGATTGCGGTGGTCACCCTCGTAGAGGTCGAACCGATGCTCGATGCCCGCTCCTGCCAGCGCATCTGAGAAAGCCTGCGCTGCAACGGGGATGTGGGTGAACTGGTATGCATCGCCAGCATCGAATCGGAAGCCACGCAGCTGGCGCAATCCATCAGCATGGCGGCCAATCAGGTGCAGCGGTAGTTCTCCCGTCCAACGTTCGAAACCGGGCTCGGCGCGCCTAACCTGGCCGTCCTCCGCCGTAAACGGCATGTCGGTGAGGAATGGCGGGTCATCCGCATCCGGGGAGAAACAGCGACCGATGCCGACAATCGCCTGGACGTAGAAGTGAGCGTTCTGCAGATCGGACTCAGATTGCAGCGACGCGAGACCGGCCAGGGCAGCGTTTTCGACCGACAGATCCGCTGCCCAGTCGAGCAGTGACGGACTGAGTCCGTAGATCGCGCTGAAGACATCCGTGTTGCGCATGCCCACCTTGATCGCGCCATGGCCGCCCATCGAGTGACCCGCGATGCCTCGAGACTCCACGGCATCAAGCGTGCGGTATTCCGAATCCACGAAGGCCGTCAAGTCTCTCGCGATGAAGTCTTCCCAGTCGCCCATCAAGGGCGAGTTGGTGTAGTGACACGTCTTCTCCGCATCCGGCATCACGACAATCATCTCGGCGAGAGCGCCCGCGGCGATCCCGCGATCCATCAATGCTTGAACCGAGTCGAAGCCGATCGGTGACCCCGGCCAGGGCCGCGTCCATGTTGTGTCGGTGTCGAAGATGCCGTGGAGCAGGTACAGCGTCGGGTATCGACGGCCCGTGTCCACCGCGTAGCTCGGCGGAAGATAGATCGAGACCTGACGGGTCGCCGCGATCCCGAGCTGATTCCCGACCAATGAGGGGCCATCAACCTGCCTCACCTCGAGCCGACCGCTCCCCGCACCAGCAGTCGATTGCGTCCCCGCAGAGGACTCGCGCTGAACACACCCGGTTGCAACCATGAGGGCGAGCGCGAACACCGCAACTCCGATGCGTTCAAGTATCTCCATGGTCTTGCCATGCTCCTCTGTTTCCGGGCTGACACACCCGACGGGCTGAGAGTCGACCTTGCTCGACTGGACCCATCAGGATCAATGCGATCGGCCACGGGAAACGACAGGAACCAACAGCGGGCGCGCCGATTGCCCGTGGTAGCGTCGACCCAAATACGTTGCGTCTCATCGTCGTGGAGCCGTCGTGCGAACCTTCTGGCGTTCACTTCTAGCCACGATCACGATCTTGACGATTGCTGGTGCGCCCGGCGCAAGCTCTGCGGCAGCGCAGGAACCTGCGATCGAGCCTGACGAAGTGTTCGAGCTCGAGCCGTGCTGCCAGGAAAAGACCCAGCATCTCGGATCCGGCCCGCGTGCCACGAGCTTCCGTGAAATCCCGGCGCCGCGGAGCGGTTTCGACGGCGAGGCCATGGCTCGCCTTGCAGCGGAAGGGCGGCGGTTTGCGCCACGGGGACGCCGGTTGGATGTGCTCGGCGCCGAAGACGACGCCGCGCGTCTGCTCGCCCCGGGCGTGCGGAAGAAGTTTCGCGGCCTGAACATCCAGGACGGCGGTGGGTTCTCCCCGCCGGATACGGCCCTGGCGGTCGGCCCCGATCACGTGTTGCAAGCTGTCAACGTGGCCGTTCGTCTAACGAACAAGTCGGGCAAGAACGCCATCGTACAAACCGGCCAGGAGCACTTCGGCGCAGAGTCGCTGTTCGACCCGAAGGTTCACTACGACCCTGAATCAGGCCGCTTCTTCATCGTGATGTTGAACGTCGACCTCGATCGTGAAACGTCCAGGACCTTCGTATCCGTGTCGCGCAGTTCAAGGCCGGCTTCGCTCACGGAGGCCGACTGGTGTTCGTATTCGTTCAACAACAAGAGAAAAGGCGCCTGGGGCGACTACCCGGGCCTCGGGGTTAGCGGCGAATGGGTAGCCGTCGGCACCAACAACTTCTCTTTCGCGGACTTCTCGCTCGAGAGCGCCTGGCTTTGGGTGATGGACAAGAGGGTGCTCGTCGACAACGCGAAGAAGTGCCCGAAGAACCGGGTGTCGGCGTTTCGAGTGCGGCAAAACAGCGATGGCGGCACCCCCTTCACACTGCAGCCCGCGCAGCATCTTGACCAGACGACTCCCGCCGTAGGGGACCTCTACGTCCTAGCGAGTGAGATGGCCGGGTTCTCGACGAGATACGGCCTGTGGGTAGTTTCTAGCAACAACAGCGGCGAGCCACGGCTACGAGCGAGCATGGTCGAAGGGTCACGCTACTCCGTACCGCCGGCGGCTGAGCAGAAGAAGAGTGAAACGCAACTCCACACACTCGGGCACCGACTCATGCAGCAGGTCGTGGTGCGCGAAGGCGCGATCTGGCTCGCGCACGCCTCAGGCTGTGTTCTGGACGGGAGCGATGACATGTTCGCCTGCGTACGGGTGGAGCGTTTCCCGCAGGGCGCGTCGAAATCCGACTTCTCTGATCTCGTGGGTGCAGGTGCCCGATTCCTGTGGGTGCCTGGCATTGCTGTTGCCAACAACGGCGACGTGATCCTGACGTTCCAGATGAGCAGCGCCAGGCACTTCCTCAGCGTCGGCGTTGCCGGCCTACGTGGCGGAGCGCAGCGCTTCGGCGCGATCCTCCCGCTGATTGACGAGTTCGACAGCGTCAAGACGACCTTCAAGGGCAAGTGCCCGCTCGAGCCCGTCCACGCCCTCCTGCCCATCGCGCGCACGGGCGACTACATCGGCGCCGCGCAGGACCCGGAAACGGACGCGATCTGGATCTCCGGCGAATTTGCCGCGAGACTTGCCGGCGACTGTGGCTGGAAGACGTCGATCGCCCAGGTGCGCTACTAGCGCGCGAGCGGCCGCGCGTCTCCTGTCGAGCACTCGGAAAGCGACTATGCTTCCGCCCTGCCATTCCCGCGAATGCCAATCGGAGGCTTCTATGATGCGATCTCGCCGCCCCCTTCGCACGACCCTGCTGACACTGATTGCTGTCGCGGCGGTCCTGGCCACCGGGGCTTACAGCCCGATTTTCGCGCAGGAGCCGATCACCGACTTCAGGCGCCCGCCGGTGCAAACCCGACAGTTCGGCGACATGGCCGAGGGGCCGTACAACAGCCTGGTGATCCAGAACGCCAACGTACTTCCTGGTCACGGCGGGCCGTCGGTAGGGATTTACGACATCCGGATCGAGGGCAACGAGATCACGCAGATGCGGCGCTTCGATCCCTACACTCCGGAGGAGGAGTGGGAACACCTCACGGGTGACCGGGTCATCGATGCTCGCGGCATGTACGTGATGCCGGGCATGATCAACCTCCACCTGCACCTGCGCACGGAGCCGCTGCCACTCGACTACGTGTACTACCTGCAGTTGGCCACCGGTGTGACCACCGTCGGTCCCGCGCCGGATCGGGGGCTCGACGAGGCGATGACCGACGCCGGCCGCACGGCGCGCAATGAGATGCTCGCACCGCGCCAGTACCCCCTGTGGGGCTGGGGATCCGGCCTCAGCGGTTACAGCCGCGCGCAGCTCGAAGATCCCGCGATGGCGACCGAAATTGCCGAGGCGATGGTCGCAGCCGGCGGCAAGCAGTTCTACCTGAACGGTCTCTGCTGGAACCGTGAACTGTTCGGCGCCGCAGCGCGCGCAATCGACGCAGCCGGCGGCATCACAGCGGTGCACGTACAGCCCAACTCGCTCGCCGAGGTCAACGCCGTCATCGCCGCCGAGGAAGGCGTGACGATGATCGTCCACCACTATGGCTACGCCGAGTCGGCACTGGATCGCACCGTGCCGGACTACCCGCGCGACTACGACTACTTCGACGAGAACGAGCGCTTCCGCCAGGCCGGCAAGGTGTGGGAAGAGGTCGGCCGCAACCCAGAGACCAAGAAGCGGCTGCTCGGCGAGATCGTCGACCGGCTGGTGAAGTCAGGTGTCGTGATGCAGCCCAATCGCGCCACCTACGAGGCCAACCGCAACGTGCTCGCCGCCATGGGCTGGCCGTGGCACGAGAAGTACACCCACCAGGCGATGTGGGACATGCACCTGCCGAACCCACGCAGCCACGCGGTGTTCCACTACGACTGGACCTCGGACGACGAGTACTACTGGTCGTACATGTACAACCTCTGGGGTGAGCTCATCTACGAGTTCAACAACCGGGGCGGTACGGTGGTGTTCGGGACCGACGACAACTACCAGTGGTCGACTGGCGGCTTCGGTAACGTCCGCGAGCTTCAGCTCATGCGCGAAACCGGCATGCATGCGCTCGAGGTCCTCGAGACAGCCAACTGGAACTCCGCCAAGCTTCTCGGCGTGGGCGATCGCCTCGGCCTCGTCCGTGAGGGCTACCTGGCCGATCTGCTCATCGTCGACGGCAACCCGGCCGAGAACCTGAAGTACCTCTACCCGTTCGGCGACATCAAGAAGCGCGAGGACCACTCCATGTACCGCACGCGCGGCATCGTCTACACGATCAAGGACGGCGTGGTGGTGGACAACGCGAAGGTCATGGAAGAGGTCGCGCGCATGGTGGCCGAGTCGAAAGCGAATGCGGCCCCCGACATCGTCAATACGCCGTTCCTTCCCGTCCCCGAATGGATGGCGCATCCGCCCGGCGAAGGCCAGGGCGACGGCGGCCAGAACTGAACCCCAGAAGACCAGGAGTTGACCCGATGACCGCACCATATCGCGCCCGAATCGCCTTGGCGCTCGCTGTTGTAGTCGCCGCCGGCACGGTGGCGGGTACGGCGTACGCCCAGGACACCATGATGCCGGAGTTGGCCGCCCGGACGTTCCCGGTCGACACCAAGACGATCAGCGAGCACGAGATTACCGTCGGCGGAGTGACCTTCCCGTACACCGCCGAGGTAGGCATGCAGCCGGTCTGGGACGACGAGGGCAAAGTCGTCGCGTCGCTGTTCTATACGTACTACCAGCGCACCGACGTTGACGATCGGTCGGAGCGCCCCCTGATGGTGTCGTTCAACGGCGGCCCCGGCTCGGCCTCGTTGTGGATGCACATCGGCTACACCGGCCCGCGGAAACTCCGCATCGACGATGAGGGCTTTCCGGTGCAGCCGTACGGCATGGATGACAACAACGAGACGATCCTGGATGTAGCCGACATCGTCTTCGTGAATCCGGTGAACGTGGGCTTCTCGCGCATCGTTGGCGATGCCGACCGCACGCAGTTCTTCGGCGTGAACGAGGACATCGCGTACCTGGCGGAGTGGATCGGCACCTTCGTGTCGCGCCACGATCGCTGGGCCTCGCCGAAGTACCTGATCGGCGAGAGCTACGGCACGACCCGCGTATCCGGCCTCGCCGGCGCTCTGCAGGGTCGCCAGTGGATGTTCCTCAACGGCGTGATCCTGGTATCGCCCACGGGCCTGGGCATCGACCGGGCAGGCCCGGTGCGCGCCGCGCTGTCCTTGCCCAACTACACCGCCACCGCCTGGTATCACGGCCAGCTCGAACCCTCGCTGCAGAACCGTGACCTGGAGGAGATTCTCCCCGAGGTCGAGGAATTCACCATCGAGGAGTACCTGCCGGCGCTCGCGCATGGCGGCCACCTGCCCGAGGCGCGCCGCAACGCGATCGCCGAGTCCGTAGCTCGCTGGGCCGGCGTCTCCACCGATTGGGTGCTCGACCACAACCTGACGCCGAGTGTGGGTGAGTTCCGCAAGGAACTGATGCGCGACGAGGGCCTCACCGTGGGCCGGCTCGACGCCCGCTATCGCGGCCGCGACCGCGAAGACGCCGGGATGGGCTACGACTACGACCCGGCCATGGCCGCCTGGAACCACGCGTTCTCGCCGGCGGTCAACATCTACTTCCGCGAGGAGCTCGGCTGGGAAACCGACCTGCAGTACTACCTGTTTGGCCCGGTGCGCCCCTGGAACCGCAATGGTGACAACACCGGTGAGCAACTGCGGCAGGCGATGGCCTCGAACCCGTATCTGCACGTAATGGTGCAGGCCGGCTACTACGACGGCGGCACGGACTACTTCTCGTCGAAGTACACCCTATGGAACATGGATCCGTCCGGACGTCTGCTCGACCGCACCTGGTGGAAGGGTTATCGCAGTGGCCACATGATGTACCTGCGCGCCGAGGACCTCATCACCTCGAACCAGGACATCCGCGACTTCGTGAACTGGTCGCTGGAAGCCCTGGAAGAGTCGGCCCAGCACTGAGCCAGGCCTGGGCGCCGCGGACCTTCCCGGGGTTGGCGGCGCTAGGCCAGATCGCGTGCGCTAGTCGAAGAGTTCTGGCTTCTTGATCGCGGCCTGGAGTTCCTGAACCTGCTGTTCAAGGAGCTCCAGCCGCTTGACCACGAGGTCCGGGTCGAACGCTCGCGGCGGTGGTGCCGCTGCTGGCGCGCTCGCCGCGCTGCCTGTACCACTAGGTTCGGACGCCGCGCCACCGACGCGGTGCATCCAACGCGGTTCCTTCTGTCCGGGCTCACGCTCGAGCAACTCGACGATGGGAGACGGTGGGCCGGCCAACTCTGCGAGAGCACTCTCGGCAGCGGAACTCGACGCGAAGTCGTGAAGCCGGCTGGTTCGGTTCCGCACCTCGCCGGCCGTCTGCGCGCCCCGCAGCAACAGCACCGTGAGCACGGCCTTCCCCGCCGGATCCAAACGCCACTCGCGATCGGCGCGCTGACGCCATCGCGTTGCGCGGCCTGAGTCGTCGCGTCGCGCCAGGTTGTCCGCCGCGAGCCGCTGCAAGGCCTGCGCGACGTCGCGGTCGGAAAGCGTCAGCACCGGGTCGCGATTGCTGCGCTGATTGCAGGCCGCCACCAACGCGTTGAGCGTGAGCGGATAGTACTCGGGCGTCGCCTGTTCCTTCTCGAACAGGCAGCCGATTACCCGGATTTCGTGGGCATCCAGTGGTCGTTCCACGCGTTGCAACATTCCGCCAGCGTACAGCACCGAGCCCGCAGCTTCGCGTCTACTTCAATCGGACCTCAGAGCATCCACCGGATCGGCCCGGAGCGCTCGACCGAGGCACAGTAGGCCGGCCGCGCATGCGGTGAGCAGTAGTACGACAGGAGCCGCCGCGAAGCTCACGGGGTCCAGTGGCGTAGTGGCAAACAACTGCCCCCGTATCGCGAACGCCGCCGGAGTGGCCACCGCGATGCCCACGAGCGTACCGATCCCCGCGGGCCCGACGGCTGCCCAGAGGACGTTTCGAGCCAGCGCGCCCGACGGTGCCCCCAAAGCCCGGCGAATGCCGTACTCACGAAGCCGAGTGGCAACCACCCTCGAAACCAACGCGTGCGATGCCATCGCAGCGAGCAACAGACCCATGGCGCCGAACATCGCGAGCAGGATCATGGCGAAACGCGCCGATGCGGTGAATCGACCCACGAGGCTCGACAGAGAGGTCACCTCACGGAGACCAACTCCGGAATCGACTGCCATGATCGCCGACCGTACGGCAGCAGCCGCATCCGGCCGGCTCGCGTCAATCCGCACGGCGGCGACGAGGCCTGCGCTCGTGAACTGATCCAGAGGCATATAGATCGCGGGCTCATGCTCGGCCTGCGGTCCGAGATATCGCACATTGCCAATCACTCCAACGATTTCCCGTGTCGCACCGGCAAAGCCTTCGCCATACATCCGTTCCAGCGACGGCAGAAAGATCTGTCGCCCAACCGCGTCAGAGTTGAAGTAGAGGGCCGCGGCCGCCTCATTCACCACCGCCACGGGTGCGCCATTCACGCCGTCCGTCGCGGAGAAGCCACGGCCATCGAGCACGGGCGTGCGAATCAGTTCCAGATACCCCACACCGACCCTCCGCAACGAGGCCCACGTCGGGTCATCGTCCGGCCCACGGGTCTCGCCCAGGATCCGAAACCCGTCCACCCAGTTGCGCTGCACGGGGCTGTCGGACGCCAGACCGGCAGCAGTGACGCCAGGAATCTCGAGCAACGATTCCCGAACGACGCGCATGAACTCGACGATCGACTCTTGGTCGTCGCCGACACTCGTCGGAACGTTCATCGATGCGGTGAGCACCCCGTCTGAATCGAAGCCAAGATCCACTGCGTTCAGTTCCATGAAGCTGCGCACGAGGAGACCGGCGACGACAAGCAGTACGACGGCCATGCTTGCCTGGGCTCCGACCATGAACGCCTGCAGCGTGCGCCGAGTCCGCCCGACCCCCGCCCCCGGTGCGGACTGGCGGAGCGCACCGGTCAAACTCGACCTCGCAGCAAACACGGCTGGCAACGAGCCGGCCAGCAGAGAAACGAGGAGCACCAGCACCGTACTGACACCGAGTACCTGCCAATCCACGACTGCGTTATGCATCCGGGGGATGGACGTCGGGATCGCCCCCCGCAGTGCATCGAGAAGCCGCGGCGCCAGAAGTACTCCGAGACCGCCGCCCACCGCCGCAAGAATCGCGGTTTCGACGAAGAGCTGCACTAGGCGCGAGCGTCCGGCGCCCAAAGCTGCGCGCAACGCGAGCTCCGCTTGCCGGGATTCCGCACGCACGAGGAGAAGGGCAGCCACATTCGCGCCACCGATCGCAAGAACCACCGCGACGGTAAGCAGCAGGAGCACGAGCGACTGTTCTACGGCGCCGACCACTTCAGAGCGGAAGGACGTGAGCACCAATCCCTCGCCGGCGTTCATCGGGTCACGCTCGCCGAGGTTCGCACCCAGCGTCGCCACTGCGGCTTGCGCAGCCTCAAAGCTCGTCGAGTCATCGAGTCTGCCAACGACGCCGAGCAGGTGGCTCCGTCGATTCTGGTAGAACGCCTCGCTGAAACGCTCGGGGATCCAGAAGTCAGGACCGTCCGGATCGATGGTGACCTCCGCGCCGATCGAGGCTCCGGCGGGATAGACCCCGGAAGGCATCACGCCTACGACCTCGCGCGGCGTGTCATTCAAGATCAGAACCCGGCCGATGATCCCGGCGTCGCGCCCCAGACGCGTCGACCAGAACCGCTCGCCGAGCATGACGACTGATGGGCCGCCGGTCGACGTCTCGAGCGAGTTGAACGGGCGTCCGACTATCGGCTGCCTGGCCAGCGACTCGAAGTATCCATCGGTCACGCGAGTTCCGGTGAGCACAATCGCGTCACCGTCCTCGGGATGGAACGTTGCGCTGGAGCGCCGAAACGAACCCAGCGACTCAAGTACGCCGAGTTCGCGAGCATCCAGAAGATTTCCAGGTGTCATCCGCGCCCGACTCAGGTCCGACTGCACGAGCCACAGCCCAACGACGCGGTCGGGCTCGGGATACTCGAGGTCCTCGATCAGTACGGTATGGACCACGCTGTAGATCGTCGTGGTCGCACCGATGGAAAGCGCCAGCACGGCGATGATCGTGCACGTAAGCAGCGGTGATCGCGGCAGGGCGCGCAGCGCCGTTCGAGCGTCGGCAAGCAGAGTATTCACGGGTCGGTCCGCTTGATCGGGGATTGGGACAACGGTTCGGTCAAGGGCGAGACGGCCTGGATAGCCGGCGATCTGTCGCCAGGTGTAGGGCGCGCGGCCGCGAACTCCGTGTTCCTTCAGTCGGACCCTGCGGAGTTCGATGATCTCGGCTTCGACCTCCTCGATCTCATCGAGGGTGCGCCAGATCCGCAGAATCGATCGCAGGCACAGGCGGTAGACGAGAGGCAACGTGGCCTCGTGGTCCACTCTCATCGGCTTTCGGGCAAGGTGAGGCCCTGCCAAAGCTGGTCGAGTGTCGCCCGAGCCTCGCGCAGGGCATCCGCTCCCGACGCGGTCAGCTCGAAGATCCTGCGGGGCCGTCCGACCCGGCCGCCCTCGGTATCTCTCGCGGAGGTCAGGTAGCCGCGCTTCTCGAGGCGGCGCAAGGTCACGAAGACTGCCGCGGAAGCGACTTCGCGGCCGGTTCGACGCTGGAGTTCGAGCACGATCGGGGCCGAATACGTTTCACCGTCGAGCCGTGCAACAGCCAGGAGCACCTGATGCTCGAAGCCGCCGAGAACGTCAGGTTGCCTCATATGGAACTCGCTCAGGAATGTTTTAAATACAGTGTCACTATATTAGCTAGGCGTCGACGCACACACAACTCCGGGCCTTTCGCACGCCGGACGACCGGCCGGGCCGACCTGCGCTCGCTGGTACGATGCGGGCTCACATTCAGGCTTGGGGGACGAGGATGCGCATCGTGTACCGACTCGGGTTGATCACCACGTTGCTGTTGGCATGGCCGGCGCTTGCCCAGGGACCCGTGTTCCCCACCACAGGTCAGGGGCTCTACGAAGTCGGCTGCGCCAAGTGTCACGGCGACGACGGCGCTGGCGTCGACCTGGCCACCGTCGGGTTCGATGAGCCGTTACCGGATTTCACCGACTGTGCTTTCGCCTCCCGTGAACCGGACCCCGACTGGATCGCGGTCTCTCACGAGGGTGGGCCGGTGCGAGCGTTCAGCCGGACGATGCCAGCCTTCGGCGGTGCCTTCACCGTGGAGCAACTCCAGCTGATCATGGATCACATCCGCGGCTACTGTACGGACGATCGCTGGCCGCGCGGCGAGCTCAATCTCCCGAGAGCGCTGGTCACGGAGAAGGCGTTCCCCGAAGACGAAGCGGTGTACACAGCTAGCGTGAACGCGAACAACGGCGGCGGCGTGGTGAACGCCATCATCTACGAGAAACGTTTCGGCCCGCGCAGCATGTGGGAAGTCGAGATTCCGTTTGGCGCGCGCGAGCTATCCGCGGAGAACGGCTGGGGCAACGTCGGCTTCGGCGACATCGCAGTGGCTATCAAACACACCATGCATCACAGCGTCGAGGCCGGGAACATCCTGTCGGTGGGCACCGAGGTGAAGCTCCCCACCGGGAGCGAGGAACAAGGCCGCGGCAACGGGGTGACGGTAGTGGAGCCCTTCGTAGCGTTCGGCCAGGCGTTGCCCGGCGATGGGTTCCTGCAGGCATTCGCGGGAGTGGAACTATCGACGGACTCCGATAAACGCGCTCATCAGGCCATCGCCCGGATAGTGGTCGGCGACACATGGACTCAGGGCGAGTTCGGTCGCGCCTGGTCACCGATGGTCGAGGTGCTCAGCGCCGTGCCGCTCGAAGACTCTGCGGAGGTTCTCTGGGACGTCGTGCCGCAGATTCAGGTTGCTCTCAACACGCGGCAACACGTCTTGCTGAACCTGGGCGTTCGAGTTCCGCTCAACGGCGAGCGGCGCAGCACGCAGATACTGATGTCCGTGCTGTGGGACTGGTTCGACGGAGGCCTGTTCGACGGGTGGTAGCCGCTCTACGCTGCACCGGGCAGCGGCCGGTCCGGCAGAACGAACGCTGCCCGGGATGCTTCAGACCAGAGCGCACCACGCGAGTAGTAGCGACCGAGGATCCCGGATTCCAGAACGTCCGGGTTGCGAGCACAGAGGTCGTCGCCGTCGACATACGGCTCGCCAGCCATGCGCTCCCAGATCAGCGCCATGAAAGCGACCGTGATGGTCGTGTTGAACTTCTCGGCGTCTCCGGCGGCGCTCGCCACGGACTCGAGCCCGCGCGCAAACCGCGTCACCGCCTCCAGAAAGGGATAGGACTCGAGCATCGCCCACCCTGTGATGACGTGAGCGCGATGATCAAAGGTCGACACGTCGACGTCGCCCGCTTCGAAGCGCTCGACGACCCGTTGCGCCCTACTACTCATCGGAGTCTCCCTCAGCCAGCTGATGGCTGTCCGACGCGTCAAGATCCAGGCCGTACACATCGCGCAGCTGCGCGATCTTGCCGAGCGTCTCCTCGGAGAACGGCGTCTTGTTGTCGAAGGTGTGCAGGACGATTCCCTCGATGAGGTCCCCCAGCGAGATCTCCAGGTACTCCGCCAGCGACTTGAGCACCTTCAGGAGCCGCTTTTCGATCCGCACACCGGTCTGAACTCGTTCGATTTGTTTCTTCATATTGTTATCTTGGTACATTGGTACCATCTCGTCAACCCATCTCCGAACTTCCGGGTTCTGGTCGTTGGTCATGACGCCCGCTGCGCTTGTGTCCTTGCCAAGGCCCCAGGCGCGGGCTACCTTGCGGTCTCCCGAAACGCACGTGTTGTACGCCCCTGGAACACCCGGACTTTGCCCATGCTCGCGAACCTGCGTAACGCTCGCCTCTGCTTCTCGGTTCTAGCTCTGTTCGCGCTGGGCGCGTGCGCCGCGGAAACCGCGCCTGAAGCACCTGCCGAAGACCCCGAGCCCGAGGTATCCGAACCGGCACCGGCGACGCCCGAGGTGTTCTTCAGCACGATCGAGGACGGTGGCTCCTACGCCAGTCCGCTCGAAATCGTCTTCGCCGTGGAAAACTTCAGCATCGTGCCCATCGAGGACCCGCTGACGGTCCGGCCGGGCGAAGGCCACTACCACCTTGCGGTGGATGTCGAATGCGCCGCCGCAGGTGAAGTGATCGTGGCCGGCAACCCGTCCTACATCCACTTCGGAACGGGTAGCGACAACATCACGATGCAGTTCGATTCCGGCGAGCACCAACTGTGCCTCCAGGTCGCCGACGGCGAACACCGTGTGATCGATGGTCCTGAGCACTCGCTGCTGACCAAAGCGATCGCGATCACGATCGAATAGAGCACGGTGACCACGGCCTCTCGCATGGTGAACGGCCGTTTTGGAACTGCCGCACTGGGTCTACTTCTGATAGCCGCGTGCGGCCAGGACGGGTCTGACTCGCCGACGTCGGAACACCTGCGTGGCGCCGGAGCCACGACGCTCAGCGCTGCGCTCGAGTTCACTCAAGGCGGCGACGACTCCCTCGCTACGCTACAGATGGCCCTCGGCGATGAGGACTGGATGGCGCGTGCCCAGGCCGCGACGATCCTCGGCCGCCTTGGTGATCCGGCGATCGAGTTTCTTGGACCCGCGACGACCGATGTGAACGAGGCTGTCCGCGTGAACGCGCTGGCGGCGCTCCATTCGATTTCCGGAAGCGGCACCGTGACGTGGCTGATCGCGGCACTCGACGACCCATCGGCCCGTGTCCGGATCAGGGCGCTCCGCGCACTTAGCGAAGCCGGGGCGTTGAGCCGAGCGCAGGCCGCCCGAGTCGTGGATCTGTTCAACGCACCCTCCCAGAAGGAGCGCCGCTGGGCATCCCTTGTCGCGGTAGCTGCCGGACCAGCGGCGGTAGCGCCGTTGGCGGCAGCGCTCGACGCTGGCGACGACGAACGCTGGCGGGTCGCGTGGGCGTTGGGGCAGATCGGTCCTCGTGCAGCCGAAGCGTTGCCGCGCCTGCGCGAGCTGACATCCAGCACGGCGCCCCGCATGGCCACCGAGGCGGCGGCTGCCATCAGCGCCATCGAAACCGACTTGTGATGCGCGGGACAACGAGAGTCATCGCGATAGTGGCATCCTGCTTCGTCGCTGCATGTTCAGCGCCCGGCCCAGATGACCGCCCCGCCGACGCCGGTGTAGTCCTCGATCTCGTTGCCGATGAAGGTCTGGCCAACACGGTCGTCGACGGCGCTCTCACCGATCTGGCGCGACTCGGCGAATCAGAACTCGCAGCACGCGGCTTTCTCAACCGTGACGGTGCGCTATTCGGGACGGGACCCGCGACCATCGTCGAATTTCACGCATTCCGGCCGCGCGCGCGAGAGATCACCGTCCACTTCGACCCCACGGGTTGGTTCAGGCGGGCGGACGGCAGGCTGCAGGTCTCGATCAACGGCGACGACGTCGCCGTTCTCCGCCGTCGCGATATGGGGGCACCCATAACGATCGCACTCGGCGCGGACACGCAACGGATCGGCGTGAACGAAATCGAGTTCCGCTACCTGAGCGGCGAGAACGAAAGCAACTTCGGAGACGATTCAGACAGGCCGCGCGGTGTTTTTCTGGCGCTCACTCTCGGGTCGCTTGAGCCGGAACAGGAGCCCACCGTACCAACGACCGTCGGATCAACCGACGGCCTGCGGATCCCGGTGGGAATCCGGCGCGAGTTCTTCGCAAATGTACCTGACGGCGCTGAGCTACATCTGGATGGGTTCACCACCGCCGGAGTCGCCGATGAGCTCGAGCTTCAGGTCGAGTTCGCACAGGACGGCGCAACTCCAACCCTGACAACGCTCGACCCAACCACGCGTACATCCGAGGTCATTTCGTTCGATCTCGAACCCGGTCCGACTCGCATTGCCCTTATGGTCAGCCGCGGCGGCAACGTGGACGCGGATGAGGGAAGCGTCGTGTTGGCTCAAGCGCGGCTGATGGGCACTGCTGCACCGGCGATCGCGACCGCTGGTCCCGCACTGGCCGATCCACCCAACGTGATCGTCTACCTGATAGACACCCTGCGCGCCGATCATCTAGGCGTCTACGGCTACGACCGACCGACCTCGCCGAACCTTGATCGTTTCGCGACCGACGCCGTCGTGTTCGAAGCGCTGCAGGCGCAGTCCTCGTGGACCAAGCCCGCCATCGCATCGACGATGACCGGTCTGTTGCCGCAACAACATGGCGTGCAAGGTCGACAGGACTACCTCGGGATGGACTCGTGGACGTTGGCAACAGTGCTGCAAATGGCCGGCTATGCGACGTACGCCGCCACCACCAACTCCACCGTCTTCTCCGACTTCAACTTCGACCAGGGCTTTCACGAATTCGTTGAACTCGGTGAACAGCCCACAGCGGAAGTCCATCAACTAGCCGACGCGGTGAACGAGCAATTCTTCACGTGGCTCGATCGGCGACCGAAACAAGCGCCGTTCTTCGCCTATCTGCACACCACGGACCCGCACGCACCGTACGCGCCCCGCGAACCGTATCGGAGCATGTTCGCCAGCGAACTGATTGCTGACGTCGACATCAACAAGCCGGCAAACGCCCATCGCGCTTTGCAGCCTGGGACATCCCTCGATGCGGAGGACGTTCGCCGGCACATGGTGGGGCTGTACGACGCCGAGATCGCCTTCAACGATGCGCAGTTCGGCCTGCTCGTAGAGCGCCTCAAGGCAGAGGACCTCTACGACTCCTCGTTGATCATCGTGCTTTCAGACCACGGCGAGGAGTTCCTGGATCACGGCGCCTGGTCACACGGCGCGACGCTCTTTCAGGAGCAGCTGCATGTCCCGCTGATCGTGAAACTACCGAACGGTGCCCGCGCCGGCGAACGCGTCGCGGAGCGCGCCCAGCACGTCGACATCTTCCCCACCGTGATGGAATCAGCGGGCCTGGATTTCGCAACCGCCGGCCCCGGCGTGAGCCTTCTCAGCCTGGGCAACGAACTCGGCAACCGGCCAGCACTCTCCCACCTGGCGCTCACAACCACTCTCCATGAGAGCGTGGCTGTTGGAGCGGACAAGCTCATGCGAAGCCTCGCGCCGGACGGCAGGCTCCAGGCTCGGCTTTTCGACCTGGTAGCGGATCCCGGCGAGAGCGCCGCCACCACTCGAGTAGTCACTCACGGTTACCTGCTCGACCTGCTTGCACGAGCTGCCCTTCTTGGCATCGGCGCGGAGAGCGAAGGGCAGGTGATCCTGGATCCCGAAATGACCGAGCAGCTCCGCGCGCTCGGCTACATCCAGTAACCCCATGGACCTCAGTCTCGACGGCTTCCGGGAACTCGTAGGTCAGGCCCTCGACGGGCTTCCGCCGGAGTGGGCCGCGCGACTCGGCCAGGTGATCGTACTGGTGGAAGATCACGCTTCCCCCGAAGACCTCGCCGAGGCGGGCTTCGAAGCGGGCGGTGCCGACGAGCTTCTGGGGCTCTATGTCGGCATCCCGCTGACAGAGCGCGGCGCGCTCGACCACGGGCTCCCCGATCGCATCATGGTCTACCGCCGGCCCATCCTGAGCGTGTGCGAGACGGAGGACGACGTCGTGCGCGAGGTGCAGGAAACAGTTCTTCACGAACTGGGGCATCACTTCGGCCTGCTCGAAGACGACCTGCCGTTCTGAACTAGACGTCGCCAAAGCGTTCGCGCACCAACCGCACCGCGTCGTCCGCATCGGCATACCCGAGCACCTCGGCTCGCGGGTGGCGCAGTCCCAGGGCCATTCGCGAGATCGAATCGGCTCGCACGGCGTCATACAGAACGCACACCGGTGTCTCCAACGCGCCCAGCGCGTATCCGGTCTCGAAGCCGATGCCGAAGCTGCTGCCCGACGCCTCGACGATCACGGCCTCCGCCGAGGTCAACCAATCCATGTCGCGCTGAAAGATCTGCTCCGGCGTCAGTCGGCTGTCCGACTCGAACGCGCCCTCTTCGAAGAGGTGCTCCGTCAACACGTCGTGTCCGAGCTCCTGGAGGGTCGCCAGAACGCGGCGGCCTGTGCGTACCGCCGAACGGTCTCCGAGCACAGTCGTAGCGAAATAGATCTTCATGGCCTTGATTGTATTTCGATGATTATTTATCGTTTATCGATAAACAATCGATTCAACATCGGAGACAACACGGCGTGAACAATAGCTCGCATCTGCAGCGTATCGCAGCGCTGAGCCGCGGCCTGCGCTGGGTGATCTGGTTCTTTCTGGCGGTCACAGTGATCACGACAGTGTTCGTCATCGCCATACCCAGCACCAACGGCATGATTCGGGTTGGACTGGCTGACGACGAAGCCCCGCTCGGTACCGTGGGACTCAGGGAGCGCCTGACCATCGTCGCGGTCATGGCGCCGGCTATCGCCATTTGGCTGGGACTCTTCTGGACGTGCGAGCGGCTCTTCGCACTGTACGAGCGCGGCGTGGTGTTCGAGCGCAGGAACGCGCAGCTCATCCGCCGGCTGGGTCAGCTGGTGATCGGACTCGGCGTCGTCTACCTGGCCCAACCGTTCCTCGTGTCTTCGCTGATCGACCGCGCGCACGTCGAAGTCTCCACCGGCACCCTTGGCGTCATTGCCATCGGCGCAGGCGTGATCGCGGTTGGGCATGTGATGTCGCTCGCCGCGGAGATGGCCGAAGAGTCGGAGCTCACGGTCTGATGGCCATTGTTGTGCGACTCGATGTGGTGCTGGCCGAACGCAAGCTGCGACTCACCGACCTCGCAGATCGCGTGGGTATCACGATTCAGAACCTCTCCATCCTGAAGACGGGCAAGGCCAAGGCCGTTCGGTTCTCGACGCTCGAGGCGCTATGTCGCGAACTCGATTGCCAGCCGGGCGATCTGCTGACTTTCAGTGAGGGAGGCTCCGAATGAAACGCCTCTTCGCCGGCCTGGGTGCGATGACGCTAGCCGGAGCGGTCGCCGGCGCGACGCCTCAGATCGGAATCAACACACAAGCAATCGGATCCCGGCTCCTCGTCTTCACGCCATCCGACGCCGGGCTCGGCAACTCCGCGGCGATCCTGGGCGAAGACTTCGTCGTGGTGGTGGATGCGCCGTCGCCATCGCTCTCCGCCGCAGCGCTGCAGGAGATTCGTGCTCGCACGGATCGTCCAGTGCGTTACCTGGTGAACACGCACTGGCACGACGACCACGTCTGGGGCAACCAGATCTACGCGGATGCGTTTCCGGAACTCCAGGTCATCGCTCACCCCGCGACGCGCGCCGGCATCGAAGAGCAAGCGATTCCGGCGCTCGCGACCAATCTGGAGCGCCTCCGCGCCACGGTGGCTGCCCGCGATCTAGTTCTCGAATCGGGCGAGGAAGACGGTGCGGCACTCACCGACGACCGGCGAAGCGCCATCGAAGCTCGACAAGGCGCGTTCCGTCAGTTCATCAACGAGATGGAGACGATTCGACCCGCTCTCCCCGAGAACCTGGTCGACACGTCGCTCACTCTTGATCCCGGGGGCGGCGAGGTCGTGCTCAGACACCTTGGGCGCGGCAACACCAACGGCGATCTCGTGGTGTGGGACACAGCAAGCCGGATCCTGGTCAGCGGCGACATCGTGACCTCACCAATCCCGGCAGGGGGGGACGTCCCTCCGAGCGAATGGGACGCCACGCTGGACGCAATCGTTAACTTGGCGCCGGCAGCGATCGTCCCCGGACACGGTGAGCTCATGCGCGATCTTGACTATGTTCGCCTGGTCCGCGACTTACTGGCCGCGCTCCGCGCAGAGATGACCGAGGCAGTCGGCCGCGGGCTCGCGCGCGACGACGCGATTGCCGCCATCCAGATCTCGGTGATGCGATCTCGATTCACGCGCGGTGACCAACGCCTCGAACTCGGCTTCGACCGCTTCTTTCTCCCCTACGCGGCGGCAGCCGCGTACGACGAACTCATCGCGGAGCGACGCTAGTTACTGGATGTAGCCGAGCGCTCGGAGTCGCGCTTCCTCTTCCGGCGACAGATCCGACGCTTCGGCTTCTTCGACTCGCGCGGCCAAGGCACGCTCGTGCCAGGCGGCGAGCTCCTCGGCCATGCCGGACACGATGTCCGGGTTGTCGTCGGCGACGTTGATCTGATCCATCGGGTCGTTGTCGTAGTCGTAGAGTTCGAATTCCGGCCAGTCGTCAGGGCGGCGAGAGTTGCGGATGAGCTTCCAGCCATCCGCGACCATGACGAGCGAGTCGACCTGCTCCTCTGGGGGCAGAGAGTCGTCCTCCAGCCCTTGACGCTGCGCGAACGCCGGTCGAGAGACCCAGCCGAAGCGCGACGGCGCCTCGCCCTGCAGCATCAACGGGAGCAGGCTCTGCCCCTGCACCTGATCGGGTGCGGCGATCCTCGCAAGATCGAGAACGGTCGGCATCACATCGATCGACTGCACAACCTCATCGCTGCGCCCCGCCGGGATGACGCCCGGCCACCACATCATCAGCGGCACGTTGAGCATCTCGCCGTATGCGTTGTTGCCGTGGAAGTGGCGACCGTGCTCGAGGAACTCCTCGCCGTGGTCGCTCATGAACACGATCAACGTATCCTCCGCTAGGCCGAGCTGTTCGAGACGCTCCATCACCCGTCCGAGCTCCTCGTCCATGCCGCGGATCGAGGCGTCGTACCAGTCGTGCTCGGTGTCGACGAACGCATCGGCGTCCACCTCGGCGGCGGCAAGCTCCTCAGCCGTCGGCATCACATCGCCACGCATGTGGTCGTCCTCGATCTCTTCCTGAACGGCTTCGATGCGTTCGCGGTGCGCCTCGATCTCGCCTTCATCCGTGTACAACGTGTCGTAGGGCGGATAGGGCTCGAAGGGGCTGTGCGGATCGAACACATGGAGAAACACGAAGAACGGGGTCTCGGCGTTCTCCTCGATCCACGGCAGCAGTCGATCCACGTAGGTACGGGCTGTCTTGGCCTCGCTGTGGGGCAGCTCGCTGATGGACCCGCGCTCCGACAGCGTTTCGATGCCCTGGTGCAGATTCGTGAGCTTGCCGGTGAACGGCACGGACGAGGTTGCGTAGGTCGCGTAGCCGGCCTCTCGCAACGACTCGCCGAGGGTCGTCACCGACGATGGCAGTCGATCCGGAATGTCTGCGATCCCGTGGGAGCTCGGGTAGAGCGACGTCAGAATCGAGGGCACCGAGACCTTCGTCCAGGTCCCCTGCGACACGTTCTTGGTGAAGACCGTGCCCTCCTCAGCGATGCGGCTCAGGTGCGGCGCGTTGTCGCGTTCGCCGCCATGCCAGGGCAATCGGTCGCGGCGCAGCGTGTCGGCAAGGATGAAGAGAATCCGCTTTGGAGCGGCCTGGCCCGCGGCCAACTGGGCGCGCGCTTCGCTTTCGGCTCCTACGGTCGTCGCTTCGCCCCGTGAACGGATCACGGGCCCGCCCCAGTACAGCAATCGCCCCGGCGACTGGGCTTCGCCAGCCAAAGTCAGTGTCACGGTCTGACCAGCCCACTCGTCGAGATTCACTGGCAGTCGGGTCCACTGATTCGCCGTCGTCACGGTTCGGCGCACCAATTCGCGGGTCGAGCCGCCAGCGGTAACCTCCACGACGAAGCGCGCAGGGCCAGGCTCGATCGTACCGATGCTCAGGTCCAGCCACGGTGACGGCGGCACCGTGACCTCGAACGACACGCGCTCGGGAGTTCGTGTCACAAAAGTCTCGCGGTAGACGTCGCCGAGCCCCTGCCACGAAACACCGCTGGGCACGGACTGCAGGTGTTCCTCGAGAGACTTCAGGCGAATCGATTCGATGGCGAAGTCGGTGGCGGCGTCTGCTGGCTGGATCACCAGGTTCCGTAGCGCCGACATCGGCAAGCTTCCGATCATCGAACCGGCCGTGCTAAAAAGCAGCGTCTCGAATTCATCGCCCGGCGTCAGATCGGCGAAAAATGGTGCGCCCAGTCCGTCCTCCTCGATCGTCTCGATCCATTCGTCGCGATCGAATTCCGGCGCACCCGAAAAAGCGAGTTGCGCCGACTCGCCGGCACCGACCTGCAGCCGCACCTCCAGCGAGTGGAAACTGCCCTTCAGTTCGATCTCGTCGGGAATCCGCAGATACAGAGCTGAGTTCTCGCCGGTAGCGGTGCCGCGGAGTGCGCCGTCCGCGACGCCGAGGTTGGCCACATCGAAAAGCGCATTCAGCGCTTCATCTGGCGTCACAGCATCCTGCGGAGTCGTGCCCGCGGCGAAGTCCCAGCTGATCGGGACCTGCGGCTCCACATCGGGAGTTCCCTCGATCAGCGCGTCGCTGGCAACGGAGACCAGGGTGACCGAGGCGGGACCTTCTGCGACGCCGCCGGAACAACCGACGACCAGCAGAGCAGACAAGAGGCAGGGCCCGCAAGCAGGGGAAATGCGGCGCATCAGGTGTTCTCCGGGATACGGGTACGAAACCGGCGCCGATCATACGCTTTGGCGCAGCGGTAGACCATGCGGTACAACGTCCTGACACACTCGCCCGCGCCGCTGGAGCTTCACTGTGAGTCTCGATCATCTTCGACAGCAACTTTCCGACCTGGATCGGCGCCTGATCGATCTGGTTGCGGAGCGGCAACGCATCGTCGCCGAGATCGGGCGAGACAAGCTGTCGACAGGGCGCGCCACCCGCGACTTCGCCCGTGAAAAGGTCGTGCTGGAGAGTGTTCGCGAACGTGCCGCCTCACTCGACCTCGACCCAGACGTCGCCGAGGACCTGCTGCGGACGCTGATCCGCTCGTCGCTGACTACACAGGAGCATGACCGCGTCGCGGCCGAAGGGCATGGCGACGGTCGGCGGGCACTGGTGATCGGTGGCGGCGGCAAGATGGGCGGCTGGTTCGTGGACTTCTTCGCCCAGCAAGGCTTCGCCACGACTATCGCCGATCCCGCCGCGCCAGCTGGCGCGCGATGCGTGGCGCAATGGCAGGACGCCGGACTCGACTTCGACGTGATCGTCGTGGCCACGCCGCTGGCGATCTCGGATCACATCCTGGCCGCGCTTGCAGCCGAGAAACCCACCGGCCTGATCTTCGACATCGGCTCGCTGAAGACTCCGCTCAAGGCCGGAATCAAGGCACTCGCGGATGCCGGATGGCGCGTGGCGTCTTTGCACCCGATGTTCGGACCGGGTACGGAACTCCTCTCCGGCCGTCATCTGGTATTCGTCGACACCGGCTGCCCTGACGCCACCGCAGATGCCAAGGAACTGTTTTCGGCAACGATGGTCGAAAAGCTCGACATGGGCCTCGACGAGCACGACCGGATGATCGCCTACGTCCTCGGCCTGTCGCACGCGCTCAACATCGCCTTCTTCACGGCGCTGGCCGATAGCGGCGAGGCCGCGCCGCAGCTCGCTGGTCTGTCTTCCACAACCTTCGACGCGCAGATGCTGGTCTCGACTGCGGTCGCGAGCGATAACCCGCATCTGTACTTCGAGATCCAGCATCTGAACGAGTACGGGCTCGAGCCTCTTGATGCCCTGCGCGAATCGATCGACAGCATCCGCAGCCTCGTGGCCGATGGCGACGAGGACAGCTTCGTAAAACTCATGCGCCGTGGGCAGGAGTATCTGCGCCAACGTCGCTGAGACCGACGAGTTCGGCGGCAGACGCGGTTCAGCGGGGCCGCCCAGATCCGGTACTATCCCGTGCCTGACGCCCAAACCTCTCACCCCTGCGAGGCTCCCCGATGGACGTAGGAACACGCCTAGGCCACTACACAATCACCGCCAAACTCGGTGAAGGTGGCATGGGACAGGTCTTCCGCGCGGAGGACACGAACCTCAAGCGCGAAGTGGCCATCAAGGTTCTGCCGCCGCAGCTCGCCGGCGACGCCGACCGCATGGCGCGGCTCGAGCGCGAGGCCCAGCTTCTCGCCCAGCTCGATCACGCCAACATCGCGGCGATCCACGGACTTGAGTCAGCCGACGACGGCACTCGGTTCCTCGTAATGCAGTTGGCGGAAGGCCAGGACCTGCACCAGCGCCTCGATGCCGGCCCAATGTCCGTCGACGAGGCCCTGCGAATAGCGCTGCAAGTAGCGCGTGCACTCGAGTCAGCGCACGAACGCGGCGTGGTGCATCGCGACCTCAAGCCCGCCAACATCATGGTGGGCGACGACGGCACCGTGAAGCTGCTCGACTTCGGCCTCGCCAAGGCGTTCGCCAGCGATGGCATGAGCGGATCGCTCGAGATCAGCGCGTCGCCGACGATGATGGAAGCCACGGCGGCCGGGGTGATCCTCGGCACCGCGGGCTACATGAGCCCGGAGCAGGCGCGCGGCCGCAGTGTGGACCGCCGTACCGACGTCTGGGCGTTCGGCTGCGTCATGTACGAGATGCTCACGGCCCAGCGGGTCTTCGGCGGCGAAACGGCCACCGACGTTCTGGGCGCGATCGTGCATCGCGACCCCGAGTGGGAACTGCTTCCCTCGGACACGCCCCGACGCATTCGCGCCCTGCTGCATCGCTGCCTTCGCAAAGACATGGACCGCCGCATCCAGGCGATCGGCGATGCCCGTGTCTCGATCGAGGAATATCTCGAGGATCCAGAAGCCGCCGAATCGATCCTGGACGACGGCGCCGAGCCTCCGATCGGCACCCGCCCTTGGCTCCCATGGGCTTTGGCGGGTGCTCTCGGATTGGCTTTCGTGATGTCGATGATCGTCGGTGCAGAAGGAGCACCCGAGAAAGCACCGACACTTCGGCTCGACATGATGATCGGCGTCGAGGACGAACTCCGAGACACCTCACTCGGATCGAGCATGATCGTCTCGCCGGATGGCCGCCAGATTGTTGTCGTGACGGGTACAAGCGCCCAAGCAACGGAAGTACGCATCCGACGCCTCGACCAGGCCGACGTTGAAGTTCTCGCAACCGGCGCGCTCTACAACCCCTTCTTCTCGCCCGACAGCAACTGGGTAGGATTCGCCAGCCCTTCGGCCCTCATGAAGGTACCGGCGACGGGCGGCACTCCGCTCGAGTTCGTCGCGGTAAACCGGAGTCGCGGCGCAACCTGGACCGACGACAACGAGGTTGTCTTCGCGCGCGATCCAGCTTCGCCGCTCGAGCTCGTGAGCGCCGACGGCGGCGATGCTCGCCCGCTCACGGAGTTCGACGCCACCACGGAGGAAGTGACACACCGCTGGCCGCAGTTCGTGACGGGCACCCGCAAAGTCATTTTCACCGCGCACACGAACACCGTCGGCGCGTTCGACGCGGCCAGCATCCAGGCGGTCGACATCGACACGGGCGAAAAGACAATCCTGTATCGCGGCGGCTATTACGGCCGCTACGTTAAATCCGGGCATCTCCTGTTCATGAGCGACGGCACCCTTTTCGCGATCCCACTCGATATCGACTCGATGGAGATCGTGGGCAGTGCAGTGCCGGTGGCCGAAGCCGTCGCGGACGATCCGGGCGAAGGCGGCGGGCAGTACGGCGTGTCCGAGAACGGCATCCTGGTGCATCGCGCTGGAAGCTCCGTACCGGTCGCATATCCGGCGATTTGGCTCGATCGCGACGGCGACATGGCTCCGCTGCTCCCTGAGGAGCGCGCGTATGTCGAGGCCCGCGTGTCTCCCGATGGCAATCGCGTCGCGATGACCGAACTGAACGCGGACAACTGGGACGTCTGGGTGTACGACATCCAGCGGGGCACACGGACCCGGATCACCTTCGAACCTGGCATCGAAGGACCCGCCGTCTGGTCGCCGGATGGCACCGAGCTGATCTACAGCTCCGATGCCACCGGATCCGACGAGTTGTACCGCAAGCGGTCGGACGGATCGGGGAATGCCACGCAGATCACCACCGAGGAAGTTCAGCTCTTCGTCAGCGATTGGTCGCCCGACGGCCGCTACGCGATCATGCTACGTGGCGGCACCGAGGACGCTGACAGCGGGTGGTTCGCGGGGGCCGACCTGGGCGTCCTCGACCTCGAGAGTGAGGACGCGACCGTTCGGCCGTTTGTAGCGACCCGGTTCCAGGAGAGCGAGGCCAGCTTCTCGTCAGATGGTCGCTGGGTCGCATACCAGTCGAACGAGAGCGGCGAGTCGGAGATCTATGTGCAGCCCTTCCCCGAGGGTGAGGGCCGATGGCAGGTATCGGACGCCGGTGGCGGCTACGCGCGCTGGTCACCCAATGGCTCGGAGCTATTTTATCGGTCTGCGGATGGGATCATGGTTGTCGAGATTTCGGCCCAGGGAGGCACGTTCTCGGCAACTCGACCGCGTCTACTCGTGACCGGAAACTTCCTCGGCGGCCCGGGCGGTCTGGGGATGGACGGCAATACCTTCGCAGACTACGACGTAGCGCCTGACGGACGTTTCGTGATGTTCCCTTCCGCGGAAAGGACGAACGGCGGTGTCCAGCTCGCCCGTGTCGTCGTGAACTGGTTCCCGGAACTCACTCGGGTCGCCCCACGGCGCTAGCGAATGATTCCCGATGAAGCTCGCACCCTGCTCGAGGAGCGACGTGCGCAGCTCGAGGAAACCGCCCGCACGAACGAGGACGCCACCGCTGTCGTCGAACTCGATCAGGCAAGGATCGGTCGGCTATCGCGTATGGACGCCATGCAGAGCCAGGCGATGTCCGCCGAGATCAAGCGTCGCAACGAGCGCGAGTTGAAGGCGATAGCTGCCGCACTCGAACGGCTCGACAACGAGGAGTACGGCGAGTGCATCGCCTGCGGCGAGGAGATCTCCGATGCGCGGCTGCGCGCCAACCCGGTAGCCACGGTCTGCATCGACTGCGCCGAGGGTCGACGCTAGCGGCTCATCCCCAGTATCCGTACCAGGAACCCTGCAGCCAACCGATCGCCACGCCGACCGCGGGAAGCGCCGCTACGGTCAATGCCACGCGGGCAGCCAGTCCCACCGCGAGTGGGCCGACGGCAAGCCAGACCTGAGCGACCGCCACGCTCACGAAAGCGCCGGCGCCCGCCGTGAACGGATTGGCGCACCACGGACAGCGCGGACCCTCTGCGTGGTGGATGTTGCAGTGCTCGGCGCCACCGGCCCAGAGCGATGCGCAGCCGCAGTCGAACACCAGGTCGCAGATATTCACGAAGAACACACCGGTCGCGATCAGGCCGACCGCCAGAGCCGCCCATCGACGACGCCGTTCAGAGATCTTGCTCAAGTTGCTCTCCATCGTCTGTCCCTCCTGACCGCAGAAGGCCACCCTATGCTAGGATCACGCGCGGGGAGGCAGCCACTGGCGTTTGTGGGAAAACATGCAAAAAGTGCGCTGGGCTGCAGTAGACGTTGGCGGGGGCCATCGGTCTCGACTGCGTAGTTTCATCTTGATACCGACCGCTAGTGCCATAGCGGTAGCCATGCTTTTGGTGAGCCCGTCGAATCGCGACGCGTCGGCCGCCGCATCCGATGGCGAACAGGCACCCGTAGTGCGTGAAGGGTTGCGGTCGATCGTGATCGACCCCGGGCACGGGGGTCAGGCCACCGGCACCATCGCGGCAAACGGTCTGCAGGAAAAAGCGGTGACACTCGACATCGCGATCCGCCTTCGCGAACTGGTCTACCGCCGGCTAGGCCTCCAGGTTCAGCTCACGCGTGATCGCGACCTCGACCTCGAAAACGTGAGCCGCACTGAGAAGGCCAATAACTGGGGCGCTGACCTTTTCATCTCGATTCACGCCAACGGCTTCCGGCAGACCGGCGTGCGTGGACCCGAGACCTACTTCCTGTCAGCGTCGGCGTCCGACGCAGAAGCGCGAGAGGCCGCGCTCCGTGAAAACGGCCCGGATGACGAACTCAGTACCGCCGGTGCCGCACCAGAACCGGGAATCGAGTTCATCCTGTGGGACCTGGCGCAAACCCAGCACCTCCGCGAGAGCAGTCTCTTCGCCGAAGGACTCCAGGCATCGTTGAACGATCTGTGGCGCATCCCTGATCGCGGGGTAAAGCAGGCGCCGTTCACCGTGCTTCGCGGTGCCACGATGCCGGCCGTGCTGGTCGAGGTAGGCTATCTTTCGAATCCTGAGGACGCCGCCATGCTCGCCGACCCGGATGTGCGACAGCGCATCGCCGAGGCGCTGTTCCGCGGTATCAGCGCCTTCCGCGAGCAGTACGCGGTGCTAGCGGGGGCGCCACCGAACTAACCGCGGCACTGACGCCCCACCCCACCATGGCCCAATCGCAAAGCACTCTGCCAGCTCGGGTCATCATCATCGCCGGTGTTCTGGTGGTGGCCCTCGGCGCACTCGCCTTCGCACTCAATCAGTTGAGTCGGCCGGCGCCATTGCCAATACCTGAGACCACTGGCGAGATCTCCGCGGGCGAATCGTTGGCGCCTCCCGAGCCGGCTGAGACCGCTGTCGCCGAGACCGCGCCGGCCGCTGCGCCAGCCCAGGAACCCACGGAACTGCCAGATACGCTCACCGCTCAGCTGTTCGTGTCAGACGGCTCCGGTCGTCAGTTGATCACCCGTATCGCGCGAATAGACCAACCGGGAACTCCGGTAGCCCAGGTACGTGCCGTTCTAGATCGACTTGTGGCCACCCCGGGCGCACCCCTGCCGGACGGCATGATTGTTCGTGAGATATGGGTTGCCAATGGCATCGCCTTCCTCGACTTCGAAGCCGGCCTGGCCGATCTCGTCGACGGTGGCAGCCGAGCCGAACTGATGTTCGTGTACAGCATCGTGGGCTCGCTCACGGGGTCCGTTCCTACTCTCACGGCCGTGCAGTTCCTGGTTGATGGACGCACCGTCGAAACACTCAACGGCCATAGCTACCTCGCCGAACCGGTGAAGCCACTTCTCGACTGGTCGTTCTAGTGAGCCGATCGCTGCTCATGGCGACGCACAACCAGGGCAAAGTGGCCGAGTTGCGCGAGCTGCTGCGCGATACCGGCTGGACCTGCGGCGGGCTGCCTGACGGAACGCCCGACTTTCCCGAAGACGGCGATACGTTCGGCGAGAACGCGCGCGGCAAGGCTCTCTTCTATGCAGAACACGTGGGGGCAGTGGCGCTGGCGGATGATTCCGGCCTGATGATCGACGCGCTGGACGGCGAACCGGGCGTTTACTCGGCGCGCTACATCGATCCCGCCATCTCACAGGAAGAGCGCAATGCGGCGGTACTCGATCGCCTGCGGGGAATTCCGCCGCAGCAGCGCGGAGCACAGTTTGTGTGCCACCTCGTTCTCGCTCGATCTGGCGACGTCGTGCGCGAGACCACCGGAGTTTGTCAGGGCGCGATCACGAATCGAGTGCATGGTGACGGTGGTTTCGGATACGACCCGATCTTCCGACCAGCCGGCCACACTCCAACTTTCGCAGAGATGCCACGTGCCACGAAATCGGCGCTATCTCACCGCGGCCAGGCTGTCGCGGCAATGGTTGATTTCTTGCGGAACTGCGAGCCCGAACCCGGTGTATCCTGACGCCAGCGCCTGAGGGCGCGGCCGGGACCGAGTCGGGGTGTAGCGCAGCCTGGCAGCGCACCTGCTTTGGGAGCAGGGGGTCGGAGGTTCAAATCCTCTCACCCCGACCATTTCTTGACGCCGATCGCGCGTCGCCGGCTACGCGAGCTTCCTTAGCACCAGGCACTTCAGGTAGGCCGACTCCGGCATCCCCAATCGCATCGGATGATCGCGCGATTGGACGCGACGCTCCACGAGCGCCACCTCGGCACGCACGTCGGCTGCCGCGTCGGTCACGACCTTCAGAAAAGCGTCCGAATCGATGTGATACGAGCAACTCGCCGTGATCAGGTGTCCGCCCGGTTTGAGTAGCTTGAGCGCGCGCAGGTTGATGTCCTTGTAGCCCTTCAACGCGCTTGTCACCGCTTTGCGGTTCTTCGCGAAAGCGGGCGGGTCGAGGACGATGGTGTCGAAGGACTCGCCTTTGTCCTGGAAGAGGCGCAGCTGATCGAACACGTTCTCGGCACGAGCATCGATTCTCACGCCGTTGAGTTCGGCATTGCGCCGAATCGCCGACACGGCCTCTTTCGAAATATCGAGCGCGATCGTCTCGTCACATTCGCCCGCGAGCTGGAGCGCGAACGCGCCGTGATAACTGAAGCAATCGAGCAGTCGGCCTCGCGCGTAGCGCCGCGCCGCGGCCCGGTTCTCGCGCTGGTCGAGAAACAGGCCCGTCTTCTGGCCGCCAAGCAGGTCGACTTCCATCCGGACCTTGCCATCGCGCACGAGGAGGGGCGCCGGCAGTTCGCCATGGACCACTTCGACCTTCTGAGGCAACCCTTCGAGCCGACGGTTGCGACTGTCGTTGCGCAGCACCACCGCGACCGGTGCGGCCAGGTCTACAAGCGCGGCGATCACGTCATCGCGCTGCTGGTCGACGACTCCGCTCAGCATCTGTACGGCCAGCACGTCCGCGTAGCGATCCACCACGAGTCCAGGAAGGCGATCGGCCTCGGAATGAACCAGGCGATAGACGTCAGCGTCGATGTCCAGTTCGGTGCGATAGTCCATTGCAGCGCGGATACGCGAACGCCAGAAATCGGCATCGACCTCCACCGGGGCGCGTCCGATCATGCGCAGCGCGACCTGCGACCTGGAGTTGTAAAACGCAGTCCCGAGCATCCGTCCACGCGGGTCCACAACGCGCACAACGTCGTGCGTCCCCGCCTGTGCCTTGGCGACGTCGCCGGTATATATCCACGGGTGCGCACCACGGACCCGTCGCGCGCCGCGCTGCGTGACAGTCACCTCCGAACCCGTCTCGTCTCTCTCTCCGTGGCCCATGCGGCCGACGATAGCACCCCCTCGCCGTGCCGAAAGCCCCGGCCCGCGCTACTCGGCGCGCAGCGCCCTGACCGGATCGAGTTGTGCTGCCGAACGTGCCGGCAACCAGTTGGCCGCGAGCGCCGCCGCCAGCAACAGGCTGCTGCCGCCAAGGAAAACGACCGGGTCGAGAGGGCTGATCCCGTAGAGAAACACCGCCATGAACCGTGTCGCGAATCCCGCCACCGCGAGACCAAGAACCAGCCCGGCAATCGGTTCACGCATGCCCTGGCGCACGACCATGCCGAGCAGTGCGCGGGGCTCGGCGCCCAACGCGAGTCGGACGCCGATTTCGGCGTGACGGCGACGCACCATCTGGGCCGTGACGCTGTACATGCCGATCCCGGCAAGCAAGATCACGATTGCCCCCATACTCGCACCGAGCGTCGCCGCAACGCGCTGGGGCAACAGTCCGAGATCGGCGTACGAACGAAGCGAGACCACCTCGAGAATGGGCAGATCCGGCGCAATGGTCGCCGCCGTGGCTCGGATCGAGGCGATGGTGCCAGCGGTGTCGCCGTCGATACGCGCCACGAGGAACGGCGCGGCGCTGTAGCGCTGTGCGTGCGCCACGTAGATGAAGAACGGCGTCTCCTCCGTCAGCGTCTGGTACTTCGAATCGGCAGCTACCGCCTTGACCCGATACTCGGTCTCGCCGAGCGTGAAGACCTGGCCGACGGCATCGCCATTCCAGAAACGCTCCGCCGCGTGGGCATTGATGATCGCAACTCTTGCGGCGTCCGCGTTGTCGAGCTCGTCGAAGTCCCGACCGGCGACGAGGTCGATCCCCATGGTCTCGAAGTAGCCCGGACCGACGATATTGGTACTGGCCGGGAAGCCTCCGTCCTCGTCAGGCGGCTGGTGCCCCGCCACACGCAGCCCGCCGAAGCCCATGTTCGACGGCAATCCAAGCGGTAGCAACACGCTGAGTCCCGCCCGCGTGACGCCGGGCAGCGCCTCGGCGCTCTCGGCCAGGTTTGCGAGCACCGCGGCGCCCGCGGCTTCGTCCAATCCAGTCAGGGCGGCATCGAGCCCGATCGCGTATACGCCGGTCGCATCGAAGCCGAGATCGATCGCGGCCGCGCGGTTCAGCGCGCGCACGAACAACCCTGCCGTGACGACCAGAACTACGGTCAAGGCCACCTGTGCAACGGTCAGCGCGCGACGCCCGAGCAATCTGGAGCCGGCGACGGCCCCCTCCCCTTTGAGCGCCGGCACGAGATCTGCGCGGCTGACGCGTGCCGCCGGGCCGAGGCCGGCGAACAGCCCCGCCAGTCCGGTCGCGAGCAGCGCGTAGGTCATCACTCGCGCGTCGAGCTGCGGAGAGAACGCAATGTCGAACGGAGGCGGAATAGGAAGGTCAATGGACCGCATCGCCGCCATCGCCCCCGCGGCGCCCACCGTCCCGAGAACGCCGCCCAACCCCACGAGCAAGAACGACTCTGTGAGCAGCTGCTGCACGATGCGGCCCCGCCCGGCTCCGAGCGCAGACCGCACGGCCACCTCCCTGCGTCGCGCGAGCGACCTGGCCAGGATCATCCCGGCCACGTTGACGCACGCCACGGCAAGCACCAATCCCACGACCACACTCAATACGACCATGAAGAGCTGGACCATGCCGGCTAGATCAACCGGCAGTGTGCCCAGGGCATTGGCAACCACACCCTGCCCTTCGAGCTCGTCGGGCCGGGAGTCCACCAGTGCGGCCATCTGGGCGTCGAGCTCCGCGCGTGCTGTCCCGAGGCTCGCGCCGTCCGCGAGTCGACCGACGCCGAGGATCATGTTGTTGCGCCAGCCTTGCAGCGTCTCCCCGGAGATGAATCCACCGGCCTCCATGCCGAGCGGCACCCACGCGTCCGCGCGGATGACCGCGAGGCTTCCCGTGAATCCGGGAGCCGCTACGCCGACGACCGCCGCACGCGTCCCATTGATGCGCACTTCGCGCCCGATGACCGCCGGATCCGTCTCGAAGCGATCGCGCCAGAGCGCGTCGCTGATTACGACGATTGAGGGCGTGCCGCCCGCACCGGCCTCGCCGGGAGCGAAACCGCGGCCCAGCTGCATCGGCACACCGAGCACGTCGAAGTAGTTGTCCGTCACCTGAAGACCCATCAGAGCGGCAGGCGAATCGCCCGCGCCTATCCCCATCGGAGCGAAGGTCCAGCCAGCGACTTCGACCGTCCGGCTGCTCTCGCGCAAAGCGTCGAGCGCCGGGTAGGCGAAAGTATCGGAGCCGCGCCCGTCCTGGCTACGGCCGATCTCGACGAGGGCCGCCGGCTCCGTGACCCCCGCGAGCGGGCGCAGAAGCAGCGCGTCTGCGAGGCCGAAGATCGCCGTGTTGGCGGCGATCCCAATCGCGATACACGACGCCGCGGCAAGCGTGAACCCGGGCGCGGCAGTGAGACGACGAAAGGCGTAGCGGAGGTCGGCCAGGAGGCTGTCGGACATCGGACCCTCTGAAGGCTATGCGGAAAGAGCACGGGGTTCGGAGTAACAACGCACGGCCGACTCGAATGGTTACGTGCGAACTTGCAGTTCGCCGAGAGCAAAGACTACAGTGTGGGTATTGACTAATAACCACACTGTAGTTATTGAGGAGTTCCGCCGTGCAGCATCTTGGTGAATTCGAGCAGGTCGTACTGTTCGCTGCGCTCCGGCTCGACGCAGACGCCTACGGCGTGACGATCCGGCAGGAGATCGAGGCGCACGGCGGACGGCGACGCAAGTACTGCCAGCTCACGGCTGCCGGAGCCGCGGCCCTACAGAACGCCTACGGCCGTGTTCGGGACATGGCCGACGGTGTGCTTGGTGACCTCGCGCTCCGGGCCGAGGGCGGAGACGACGAGTGACCTCCGCTTCCTCGAGGTCTCCTCGCTTGGCACGGGCACTCCTGCGCCGTCTCATCGCCGAGCCCGCGCGCGAGTTCGTGCTCGGGGACCTAGAAGAAGAGTTCCACGATCACGTTCTGCCCCGTGACGGCCTCCGCGCCGCTCGGCGCTGGTACTGGACCGCCACATTCGCGTCGGTTCGTGCCGTTCACCGCGACGCTCCACACTCTCGCACGTCTATCCCCCGCCCCGAGCGCTTCATGAATCAGCTACTCCAGAACGTCCGTCACACCGTCCGGAGCTGGGCGCGCCAGCCGTCGATCACGGCGATCGCGCTCCTCGCTCTCACTCTTGGGATCGGCGCCAATACCGCCATCTTCAGCGTGGTCTACAGCGTCCTGCTCAACCCGCTGCCGTATCCGGACGACGAGCAACTGATGACGGTTTGGCTCGACAACACGCTCCAGGGCTGGCCCCAGGACGTGACGTCGTATCCCAACTTCGCAGACTGGCGGGAATGGAACGAGACGTTCTCGGACATGGCCGCCGTGAGCACGCGCGCGGACAATCTCACCGGCATCGGCGACCCCGCACGACTTCGCGCGCAGGTTGTGAGTTCCAGCTTCTTTGAAGTCCTGGGCGTCTCACCGCTCCTCGGGCGCGGATTCACCGAGGAAGACTGGGACAACGATGCGAGACTCGTGGTGCTCAGCTTCGCGAGCTGGCAACAGCGCTTCGGTAGCGACCGCGCGGTGCTCGGACGAACGATCGATCTCAATGGGGACCCGCACACGATCATCGGAGTGATGCCTGGTGGATTCGAGTACACGCGGGCGGTAGACCACTGGCGACTGTTCCCTGCGAGCGTCCGTGAGTCTTCGCGCGGCCAGCTGTGGTTGGAAGTGGCCGGTCGTCTCCAACCCGGAGTCGCGGTCGAGACTGCCCGCGCTGACATGACCCGCGTCGCGGAGAGACTCCAACGCGAGTACCCCGACTTCTATGAAGGCTATGGGGTGAGCATCGTGCCGCTCCACGAGCAGGTGGTGGGCGATGTCCGCCCGGCGTTGATGGTGCTCCTCGGAGCGGTCGGTCTGGTTCTCCTCATATGCTGCGCCAACGTGGCCAACCTGATGTTGGTCCGGGCGAGTTCCCGGCGCCGCGAGCTTGGGGTCCGAGCCGCTCTGGGCGCAGATCGCGGCCGCATATTTGGCCAACTGCTGACCGAGGCCGTCATGCTCGCGTCTCTGGGCGGGGCACTCGGGCTTGGCGCGGCCCAGGCGGCGGTCTCGTACCTCCGCACCGCCGAACCGGACCTGCCGAGGCTTGCGGAAGTGGCGCTGCACTTCCCGGTTCTGCTGTTCACTTTGGGCATCGCGCTCGCAACCGGTCTTGTGTTCGGTGTCGTTCCTGCGCTCCGCGCATCGCGGCCGGATCTCACCGAGGTACTCGGTGACCGTGGCACCGGCGAAGCCGGCCCTGGCGCCGCGCGCCTTCGAGCTGCACTCGTGGTCGCAGAAATCGGTCTCGCCATCGTGCTGCTGGTCGGCGCCGGGCTGATGCTCCGTAGCTACGCCGCCCTTCTCAATGTGAGCCCGGGGTTCGAGGCCGAAGGTGTGCTGAGTTTCCGCGTCTCATTGAGCGGCCCCAACTACCAGGACGGCGACGACGCGCGACGTTACTTCGACGAAGCCATGGAGCGTCTCGGCGCGCTGCCGGGGGTTGGCGAGGTCGGTGGAGTGCGCAACCTGCCCATGGGGGCCGGCTTTTCGTCGGGCTGGTTCACCATCGAGGGGCGTCCCCCGGTGCCTCGAGCGCAGCTCGAAGAAGTCAAGATGAACACGGTGACGCGGGGCTACTTCGACACCATGCGAATACCGCTGCTCGATGGTCGGGAATTCGTGGACACCGACAACGCGGACACCGAAACCGCCGTTGTCGTGAACGACACCTTCGTGCGGCAGTTCTTCCCCGACGAGGACCCGATCGGGCAACGGTTTCTGTACGGCATCCCCGACTTCTACGCGGACCCCGAGAATCCGGATGCGGCGCTGCCGTGGACCCGGATCGTCGGCGTGGTAGGTAGCGTGCAGCATCGCGGGCTCGATCAGGCCGCGGAGTCCGAGGTGTTCGCGGTGTTCGATCAGGCGCCGGCAGGCACGCTCACGTTCGTTCTACGTGCCGACAATCCGAGTCAGCTCGCAGGCCCTGCGCGGGAGGCCATCTGGGCCATCGATCCAAACTTGCCCATCTCCAACATGCAGACTCTCTCCGAGATCGTTGGAGCCACCACTTCGGCACGGCGATTCAATATGACCCTCCTGGCATTGTTCGCCGGGGTCGCCATCGTGCTCGCCGCCACGGGGATCTACGGCGTCATGTCCTACTGGGTAAACCAGCAGACGCGCGAGATCGGGGTCAGGATGGCGCTTGGAGCTGAACGTGGAGACGTTCTGCGCATGGTGATGCGGAGAACCGCGGCGATCGTTGCCGCGGGCGTCGCGCTGGGCGTACTCGGCGCGCTGGCTACGGGCTCGGTGATGTCGAGTCTTCTCTTCGGAGTCGCCGCCGCAGATCCGATCACGTTCGTCGCAGTCGTGGGCGTCCTCGCCGGCGTCGCGATGCTTGCGAGCCTGGTGCCAGCGGTACGCGCCTCCGGCGTGGATCCGATGCACGCACTTCGCGACGACTGACCCGTCAAGGAAGGCTCCAACCTCCGGGCCCGAACGCGCATCTAACCGATTAGATCGTTCACCGCCCGGAGGTTCCCATGCGCCGTAGTCGTTCATCCATTCGCATCGCCGCGGCCCTGCTCGCGCTCAGCACCGCACTGGGATGCACCGTTGCTCTCGCGCAGGATCAGGACGAACAGCGCGCTCAGTGGCTCGCCGAAACGTTCCCGGCCAATGGTCGCGATCTCGCAATCGAGGTGGGTGACGCGGACGTCGTGGTGCGCAATGGCGACGTTGACGAGATTACGTTCGAAGTGTGGTTCCGTGCACGCGACCTGAACGCGGCACGGGACCGTGTAGAGCGGATGAACTTCCGCGCGGAAGACGACGGCAACACGGTACGCATCCTCTCTGACGCGGTTGACGACGACTGGCGCGACTGGGATTGGCGGCGCTGGGGCAGCTTCGACGTCGTGGTCGAAGCGATCGTTCCGGAAGCGATCGATGCTCACATCGTCTCGGGCGATGGTGACGTGTCGGTGCAGCGGCTGAACGGTCGCATCACAGTGATCGCCGAGGACGGCGACGTGCTGGCCGACTCACTGACCGGCAGCATCGAACTACGCAGCAACGACGGCGACCTTGGCGTGCGATCGGTTGGCGGTGCGAGCCTGATCGCCCACACCGACGATGGCGACGTGACCCTCGGAGACCTCACCTCCGGCACGGTTGATATCCACACGGACGACGGCGACATCCAGGGCACGCGCCTGAGTGCGGGCAGCAGCCAGGTGGTGACGGGTGATGGCGACATCGTGATGGATTCAGTGGCTGGCGAGTTCGACGCTCGCACCGGAGATGGTGACATCCATGTGAGCATCGACCGACTCGACTCGACCTCGCTCACCACGACCGAAGGCGACATCACCATCCGCGCCGGTGCCCAGCTCGCGGCGAACCTCGACTTGCGCGGCCCGGGGCTGTCGATGAGAGAGGCCGTGCGTGCGAACTTCAAAGGCCGCGTGGAGCGGCGCCTGATCGAGGGCGCGCTCAATGGTGGCGGCCCCGCGCTGCAGGCGCGCACGCAAGACGGCACGATCGTTCTCCGCCTGAACCGAGACTAGCCCCGCGGGGCGGTTCCGTTTCCTTGCATGTTCCAGATGGATAGTTTATCTATCTATGTAGATATTCTATCCACGGAGCAAGAACGCATGGCTCGACGACTCGGAACTTCCACCCTGGCCATCTTGCGCGCCCTCGCAGAAGGGCACCGCTACGGATTCGACATCATGGAAGTCACGGGACTCCCGGGCGGGACCGTGTATCCAGCACTGGCGAAGCTCGAGCGCGATCGACTGGTCTCATCCAGCTGGGAGGACCCCACGATCGCGCACGATGAGAAGCGGCCGCCACGCCGCTACTACGCGCTTTCGACCGCCGGAGACGAGCGCCTCCGATCGGAACTCGCCTGGCTCGCCGGCACGATCGGCAATGCTGCCGACGCACGCTCCTGACCGGCGCCGATGTCTTCACCTGACTCCCACGGTAGTCCGCCGAACACGCTGGGCGCGAGACTCGCGTTTGGCCTCGTTGCATTCACCCGTTTGATCGTTCCAAGCAGCGATCGACGTCGTTGGACAGCTGAGTGGCGCGCCGAGATCTGGTACCGAGCCAGGCACGGACGTCCGCTCAAGCCCACGATCGCCACCTTCCCCCACGCTGTCAGCCTGCGCCGGCAGCACTGGAGCCCCGACTCCATGTTTCAGGACTTTCGCTACGCACTCCGCCAGATTCGAAAAGCACCCGGTCTCAGCGCACTGGTGATCGCAACGATGGCGCTCGGCATCGGCGCCAACTCGCTCGTCTACAGCGTCCTGTCGTCCACGGTTCTGAAACCACTGCCCTTCGAGGATGCCGATCGAATCGTCTATCTGTGGCGGCAGCACCCGACAAACTCGTGGTGGATCACACCGCAGATGGAGGACGTCGTCCGATGGCGCGAGTCCGTCGGCGGACTGGAGCGGATCGCAACGCTCAGCGGCCATACGTTCACCGTAACGGGGCTGGACGAGCCCGAGCGCATCGATGGTGCGCGCGTGAGCCCCGAGATCTTCGCGTTGCTGGGCGTGGAACCCCTCGTAGGTCGCACGTTCGCGCCACAGGAAGCGGTGACGGACCCGAACGTGGTGATCGTTTCGCACCGGTTCTGGCAAAACCACCTGGGCGGCGCGGACACCGCACTCGGCACGACGATCCAGCTGGACGACACGCCGTACGCCGTGATCGGGGTGATGCCGTCAGGGTTCCGAATGCAGTCGCCGTTCGCGCTCTCCCAGGTATGGACGCCGTTGGACGAAGCCGGTGCGGAACGAGGCATCAACGCGATTGGTTTGATGACCCGCGACGCCTCGATCGACCAGGTGAATGAACAACTCGCCGCATTCAGCCAGGCCGAGGAGGACGTCGAGCACGCTGTGGACGCGTGGCCAGCCGTCGCGCGACGACCGGCTGACTTCCTCAGCAGCAGCTACACCCGCACCGTCTGGGCGATGCAGGGTGCGGTTGCCCTTGTGCTGCTGATCGCGACCACCAACGTCGTGAACCTACTGCTGGCACGGGGAAGCACGCGTCAGCAAGAAATGGCAGTGCGGTCGGCGATCGGCGGGTCAACATTCCGCCTCGCTCGGCAGTCGCTCACCGAAACGCTGACTCTGACGGCCGTCGGCGGCCTGGCGGGTTGGGCTATTGCGGCGGGCGGTGTAGCTCTCCTCGACACGCTACGACCCCAAGAACTCAGCAGCCTGGCGACGCTTCGTCTCGACGACACGGTGGCCGCGGCGACCGCCGCCGTAACCGTGCTGGCAGGTCTCCTCGCAGGCGCCCTGCCCGCATTGCAAGGGAGCAGCGGCAATCTCCAGGCCAGAATGGCCGCGCTCAGCGGGCGGACATCCGAAGAACCCAACAAGCGACGAGCCCGGAGCGCCCTCGTGGTTTTCGAGGTCGCCCTGTCGACGATTCTGGTGGTCACCGCGGGACTGCTGGTTGGCAGCTTCCTGCACTTGCAGGACGTCGATCCCGGCTTCGAGTCCGACAACCTGCTCACCATGCGAGTCAGCATCTCGGCCGCCAAGTATGGCGATGCCGCCGCAACCGAGCAGTTCTGGGACGCCACCCGAGCGGCGGTCCAAACAGCCGTCGGGCCGCGCGCATCCAGCGTCACTCTGAGCGCCGGGGTACCACCGCAAATGGGCGTGGAGTTCGGGCTGCCTGAGCGCGAAGACGGACTCGAGGTGGAGAGCAGTTCCGACATCACCGCTGCGTCATGGGTCGACCGAAGCTACTTCGAAACGCTCGAGATCCCCTGGGTCGCGGGCGGCACATTCCCGCCAACCACTGAGGATGACCCGGATCTCCCGATCGTGATCGATCAGGCATTCGCCGACCAGATCTGGCCCGGCGAAGACGCGCTCGGCAAACGGGTAACGTTCGGGAGCGACACCTGGCGCCGCGTGGTCGGGATCGTCAGCAACGTGAAGGCATTCGGTTTGATGACGCGCACGGAGCAGCGGCAGGTCTACTACGCCCTCGACGCACGCGACTCGTTCCGCGAACTCATGATCACGGTTCGCACGACGGAGAATCCGCTGGAGCTAGCGGCCGCGGTCCGCGCGGCGGTGTGGAGCGTCGAGCCCGAGGCGCCGATCACGGAGCTGCAAAGCATGCGGGAACGGCTCGTGGACACGATCGCGCTGCCGCGCTTCAATGCCATGCTCATGGCAGGTCTGGCTGCAGTAGCTCTCGGCCTGGCTCTCGTTGGCGTCTACGGGGTGCTCTCGTACTCGGTAGCAAAGCGCACCCATGAACTCGGAGTCAGGATGGCGCTGGGGGCTGGACGATCGACCGTCCTGGCGCTCGTGGGGCGCACGAGTTTCGCCCTGATCGGCATCGGCTTGGCACTGGGCGTCGCCGGGAGCGCAGCAGCAACTCGATTGCTATCGAGTCTGCTGTACGGCGTGACGCCCGGACAGCCGGCAGCGTATGCGGTGGCGGCGCTGGCGTTGATACTCGTTGGCGTCGCCGCAACCTGGATTCCGGCCGCGCGTGCCACTCGCGTGGACCCGGCGGTGGCGCTGCGCGACGACTAGCAGGCGCCGTCGAGCCAGACATCGAGCAGGTGTCGCGAGATGGAGAGCTTCGGTGAGAGCCGCAGTTCTCCGGACGCGACGCCGGCGCGGATGTCATCGCGACTGAACCAGCGGGCATCGGCGAGCTCATCCGCGTCCAATCGAATCTCCGGCGAGTGCGCCGTCGCGCTGAATCCAACCATTAGCGACGCTGGGAACGGCCAGGGCTGAGAACTGTCGTATTTCACGTCGCTGACGACTATCCCCGCCTCCTCGGCAACCTCACGCTTGACGGCCTCCTCCAGCGACTCGCCGGGCTCTACAAAGCCGGCGAGCACCGAGTACCACTTGGCCGGCCAGGCGCTCTGACGGCCCAGCAGCACCCGGTCCTCGTATTCCACACGCATGATCACAGCGGGATCAGTGCGCGGGAAATGTTGCCGTGCGCAACCCTCGTCGGGGCATACCCGCAACCATCCCGCGCGTTCTACTCGCGTCGGGCTACCACACGTGCCGCAGAATCGGTGTGTGACATGCCAATAGGCAACGGCGCGGGCATAGGCCAGCAGGCCCGCGTGGTAGGCGTCGAGAGTGGCGCCTACGCGTCGAAGCTCGGCGAACTCACCGTCGACTGAGCCCGGTAGTTCGGGCGAGTCCACCGCCTCATCAAGAGCCAGGGCGAAACACGCGCGGCCGTCGCCGTCGAGCCCCAGAAAAAACAGGTCCTCATCCGGCGGCCGCTCCGGCAGTTCGCTCAGCGGCACCTCGACTGCCAATGCCTCCTCTCCCACTCGAACCAGGTTGCGCTGCCGCCAGACTGGAACGACGCGGGTACGCGGGTCGGCGAGGCGCGCGTCGAGCCAGGCGCGGTCACCGCGACGCTCTTCGCACCGATCGATCCAGGTACTCGAATAGAAGTGTTCTTTCACATGCCCTATGGTAGCCCGCATGCCGCGTTACCCCGGAACCGCTCAGACCGTTCAGGGCATGGAGGGCTCGCTCTTCTCCAAGCTCGCACATCGTCTCGCGACGATGTCCGGCGAACGCTATCCGCTGCACGTCGGTGACACGTGGTGCGAACCGGCCGAGGGCTGCCGCATGCAGGACCTGGACGTATCCGACTATCCAGGAATGCACCGCTACGCTTCGCCCCACGGCCTCCCTGAACTCCTCGAGCGCATCGTCGCGCGGGCTGAGACCACCACGGGGGTGCCAACCGACGCGAACAACGTCCTGGTGGCCGCGGGCGCCACGGGGGCGCTCGGCGCGACCATCGGGTCCACGATCAACCCCGGCGAGGAAGTCCTGATTCTGGCCCCGTACTGGCCCCTGATCGCCGGCGTGGTCCAATCCTTCGGCGGCGTACCCGTTGCGGTTCCGTACATCGGCGCAGTGGAAGGAGCGGACGACGTGGCGCCGACGCTCGACGCCCACCTGAGCGAGCGCACCGCCGCCATCTACGTGAGCACTCCCAACAACCCCACAGGCAAGATCATCCCGGCCGACCAGCTGGCCGCGATCTGCTCCTGGGCCGAGGCGCATGGGCTGTGGATCATCGCCGACGAGGTCTACGAGGACTACGTCTACGCCGGCGAGCACCAGTACACGCGACCGCTCAGCTCGTCGCGCACCTTCTCCGTGCACTCGTTCTCGAAGGCTTATGGAATGGCCGGGAATCGGTGTGGGTATGTCGTCGGGCCGCACGAAGTGATGCAGGAGCTGCGCAAGGTCAGCACCCACACCTTCTACTCAACGCCCACTGCCTCGCAGATCGCGGCCGCGCGTGCGCTCGACGGACGCGGCGCGGCATGGGTCGAGACCATGAAACCCGCGTATTTCGCGGCCGGAACTGCCGCCGCGGAACGACTTGGTGTGGAGCCTCCCGAAGGGAGCCAGTTCCTATGGCTCGACGTGGCCCACCTTCTCGATGAACGCGGCCTGGTCGGCTTCCTGGAAGATTGTCTCGATCGTGGCCTGCTGGTGGCGCCGGGACACAGCTTCGGCCCGTACCCGACCCATATCCGTGTGTGCTTCACGTGTGTAGCGCCGGATATCACCGCGCGAGGGATCGACGTCCTGGCCCAAATGCTGGAGCGCTAACCGCTAGAAGCGGAATCCCAGGCCGACGTGTACGCGCGTATCACCTTCGAGGTTGTTGCCCACGTCGAGATTGAGCCTGACGAGCGGCGCCTGAAGGTAAACGCCCCCGCCCACACCGTGGTGGAACGGCTGATCTCCCATCGATTCGCCGTGGTCCCATGTGGCCGCGGTGTCCCAGAAGGCGACGAGGCCGACGCGCGCGATGCTGCCGGTCATCACGCTCGTGATCGGGATGCGCAACTCGACAGTCCCCTGGGCCGTGCTGTCGCCGGAGAACGTTCCAGCCTTGGTACCGCGCAACGAGTTCATCCCGCCGACGAACGGCCGCTCGTAGGCGGGCAGTGGCGCGTCCGCGGTGTGCAGCACGCCACGCGCAGCGAGCACCACCTGGCCGACGAGCGTCTTGTACGCGGCCGCCTCGAGCCGATAGCGGTTGGCCGCCGAGATCGAGTCGGGTTCCACGCGTTGCCAAGACGCACTGAGAAGTACGGACTCGTACGCGAACGCGCGACTCGGGCGGGTGTCGAAAGTCAGACCTGCGCCGTAGCGCACCAGCGTGTCTTCTACACCGCCGAATTCCACGTCGTGATAGTCGCCCTCAAGACGGAGACTCAACGCGCTTCCGAAGCGCCGGTCAAACCAGAGACCGCCACCCGTCCGCTCGTCTTTGACGTCGGCAAAGGGGTTGGTGAACTGACGCCACTGGAACTCGCCGCCCACACCGACACCACTATCCCAACGACGCGACACTTCAACCGCGGCGCGGTCGAGTCCACCGATCAAGACTGGAACCGAGATCAGCGTGCCGCCTCCGAACAGGTCTTTCACGCTGGCGCGCGCTCCGGCGCTGAACTTCTCGTCCTCGTTGTATCGAATCTCGGGCAGAAACAGCACTTTCCGTGCCGCCGAGGTGCTCTCCTGGATCGTAAGCAACAAGGTCGCCTGATCGCGTCGCGTGAGAGACCGGAATCGCCACTCGGCACTGGCAGCGCCGAACCGGCCGTCGTCGAGAAGCCGCTGCTCGATGGCATCGATTTCGGTTCGGGCGACCCGATCACCGACCGCCACTCCGGCCGCCGCAAGAACATCCGCATCGGGCATGTCGTAGTTGCCGTGGATACGAATCTCGGCGATCTCGACGGTGTCACTCCGCGACTCCTGCGCCCCCGCCAGGGCCGCAGGCACGAGACAAAGCAGGACCAGAATTCGGGCGCCTTTACTCATTCTGCTGTTCCACGCCCGGCAGGCGGAACCGAACGCGCGCTCCGATATCGGTTTCCTTGTAGTCGAAGTACTCCAGGGAGTAGCTCACCGAGAAGGTTCCGGTAGCGACCGTCATCTCGCCGGCGATCAGGATCTCGCGCGGCAAGTACACGTCTTCGCCTTCGAAGGGCTTGTGCATGATCAACTCGGCGCGCACGTCATCTACCTGCACCAACCAGCGGTACGGCAGGAAGTCGAGCCCGACGTTGTCATAGGCCACTTTCAGAATCTGGTGTTCCTCGACAAGAACCCAGAGGACGATGCGTGACGTCTTCTGGAAGCGCCGCGTCCACCGCTGATCTTCTTCGTCGTCGCCCTCATCCTCGAAGAGCTCTTCCGGGTAGTACTCGATCTTCGCGACTTCCTGCCCTTCGAAGTCCTCGTACCCGACGAGGTAGTAGTTGCCCGCTTCAAAGGGAAAACCGAGGAAGTACTCGCGCTCGATGTCGGCGCCTTCCTCCAGTCCTTCGTTGGCCTCCCGTTCCTCGTCACTCACGCGCACGCGTTCGAGATAGCGACTCTCGAACTCCTCACGCTCGTTGTCGCCCACGCGCGCGCCGTTCAGCGTGTACGGACTGCGGACCATGTAGCCCTCGCGGACGTACCAGATGTACTCGCCCACCTGGCTCTCGATGCGGGCGCCATCGGGGCCGGTGATGTCGATGACCTCGCGGTCGCGCAGGGTGTACCGATAGAGGTCCTCCCAGTTCGTCACGCGACGCTCGAGCACTCGCTCCATGAACGCGTCGATATCGTCCTGCGCCAGCGCGGGACGCGCGTCGCCCACGAACAGGAGCGCTGGGAGTAGCAGCGCGAGTAGCCTGGGGATGCCGAGACGGATACGGTTCACGAGGCCTCCGGAGCCAATGTCGTTATCTGAACTCTACGATGCCTGACCAACTCGGTTTCAGCCGCGCGGTAGCGCTGACCATTCTTCTGTCGCTCGCGGCTACCTTGCTGCTGGCCGGAACCGCTGCGTTTCCCCTTCTCGATCGCGACGAAGCCCGGTTTGCCCGCGGCACGATCGAGATGCTGGATCGCGGCGATTGGATCGGGCCGCACTTCAACGACGAGAGCTTCGTGGGCGAGCCACCCTTGACCTACTGGCTGATGTCGGCGGGGTACGGCGCGCTCGGCTACAACGAACTCGGTGCCAGGCTCTACTCGGTGATCGCCGCGATCGGCATGACCGCCCTCATCTTCCTGTTCGGTCATCGCGTCGCCGGCAAATCCGCAGCGTTCGCGGCCGCGTTCGCGTGGTTGACCTGCTCGCAGGTGTTCCTGCTCGGCCGCCTTGCGATCGCCGACATGTCCATGATCCTCGCGATCACCGTGATCCACTGGGCCTTGTGGGAACTCCTCTTCGAGGACGGAGGCCGCGCCTTCGAGATCGCTCTCTGGCTTGCCGCTGCCGGTGGGTTCCTCGCTGCGGGTCCAGCAGCACTCATCACACCGGTCATCACCCTGGCCGTCCTGAGGGCTGCAACCGGGCCTGACCAGTTGAACTGGCGGAGAACGGCCGCCAGCTGGGGCCTTCCTCTCGCACTGACCCTGGTCGGGATCTGGGCAGTTCCGATGCTGCGCACTGGAGACGCAACCTGGAGCATCGATCCCGGCGTCGGCTCGCCGGCGCCCACCTACTACCTGGCCGCCATCTTCGTCAGCCTCTTTCCGTGGTCACCAAATTTCGGGCAATTCGCGAAGGCGCTCCGGGGCCGCTGGCGAGATCGCCGGACTGCCTTCCTGCTCAGCTGGATCATCGGCCCTCTCGTGATCCTCGGCTTCTCGGCAGGCCAGTTCTCGGAGTACCTGCCGGCGATGCTTCCCGCGCTGCTCCTGCTGCTGTTTCGCCACGGCTATGACCCCACCACCTTCGGTCTACCATCGCGATGGTTCTACTGGGGACTCCATGCGACGGCAGCGATCGCCCTCCTCGGAGTGGCCGTCTATGGCAAGTGGATCGACGTCCCCGCGCAGCTGCGCGACCTGAAGATCGCCGCAGCTGCGCTCGCCGGAGCCCTGTTGGCACTGCAGGCTGCGGCGGTTCTGTTTGCACGCGCCCCGCTTCGCCGACTCAATCAGCTCGCCGCTCCCACACTCCTGGTCGTGGTCGCAGCGTCGGCCACTCATGTCTTTGCGTTCACGATCCGTCCGATCACCGCGCCCCTTCGCCTTCTTCCCTACTACGACCATGTCGAGCCGTCGGCCCTTCACACCGCAACGGGATACGCGGAACCGAGCCTTGTCTTCTATGCCGACCGGAACTGGCGATTGAACTCGCAGCCGACCCGGAGCGAGATCGCCGTCGGCGGCCTCTTCGTATACGGCGGCGCGGAGTGGGGCATGCGCCAGCTGTTCTCGCCCGGGGCCGAAGAGACCCGCCGACAAGCCGTTGCGTCCTGCGGCACCGTGGCGGCGGCCGCCACGTCGACGGCGAGCAGCGCGCGCGCAGTGGTTGACGAACGGGCTCAGGCGGCCGGTGCGCCCGCGTTCTTGATCGAAAGCGACTTGTCGCGCGCCGTTGTCTGCGGCTTCAACTTCGGGCGTCTGACGTGGACCGAAGTCGTCGTCTTCTATCGCGAATCGACGTCCCGATCGCCAGCCCGACCGTAGCGCCAAGAATCGCACCCCACATCACGTCGGTGGGGTAGTGCCGATTCAATTGCATCCTCGACCAGGCCATGGCCCCGGTATACGCGACGGCCGGGACGAGCAGCGGGGGCAAGAGTGGCACCAGGGCAAACGCGGCGGCGGCGTTGGAGGCCACGTACCCCGACGGCAGGCTGTGAAGTTGTTCGTCCGCCTCGAACCAGTAAAACCCCGCCGCGACCCCCGCGTCTGGGCGGGCGCGCCCAAAAGTCGGACGGAGCACCCCGATCGCAAGGCCTGCAACGAGGGCCGCCACCAGGACGGCAACCGCGACGTCCCGCCAACGCGGTGAGCGTGTAACGATCGCGATCGCCCCGGCGACCAGAGCGGACATCAGAAGCGAGTTCTCGAATCGCCCGAATTGACTGATCCACTCGGCTGCGGCCCGGTAGTTGGCGCCGGACTGCTGTATCCAGGCCAGAACCTGCGCGTCGTAGGGAGCCAGCAGGAGCGTCGCGACCAGCCCTCCCCCACCAGCGAGAGCCACACCGGTTCGCCCTCTACTGATGCACGCGGCGGCGCCCGCAAGAATCGTCTGCAGCTCCCGAGCAACACGATTCAATTGGAGATCGTCTGCAGTTCGGCGAATGGCGCGACAGGCCGGGTCATGAAACTCACCTCTAATTCAAACGTAGTCGCATAGAGAAGCATCCAAACATAGAAACCGGCCGAGCCCCCGCAAACCAGGAGAACCCCGTGCATCTCAAGTCCATTGTCGCGCTTGCCGCGCTCGCAGCCTCTCCGGCGTTCGCCTTTTCCGCACAAGAGGCCGAAGAAGAGTTCAACTGGGCCGGAAGCGTAGCCCGCGGTGACCACATCGAGATCCAGAACCTCAATGGTCCGATCGCCGCCGAATACACGTCGGGCGACCGAGTCGAGGTCGTGGCATACAAAGAAGGCCCCCGCGACCACATCGAAGAGGTCGACATCGAGGTGGTGGAGCACGCCAACGGCGTGACGATCTGCTCGGTTTACCCGAACCGGGATGGTCGTAGCAACGTCTGCGGCCCCGGAGACGACGCGAATCTCAACAACAACGGCAAGAACAAGACGCGAGTCACGTTCACCGTGCGCGTTCCAGCGGGCGTTGACCTCATCGCCGACACCATGAACGGCCGCGTCACGACAGATGACATGCAGAGCAACCTGCGGCTCGAAACGATGAACGGCGCGATCACGGCTGACAGCACCGGCTGGATTCACGCCGAGACGATGAACGGAGCCGTTGACGTCGCCATGGGATCGGCTGACTGGACCGGCGGACTCGAACTCTCGTCCATGAACGGCAGCATCGAGGTCGCCCTCCCTGGTAGCGCCGATGTCGACGTCGATGCCGAGACCATGAACGGCCGCGTCACTTCCGACTTCGACGGCGTCGAGATCCGCGGCCGGCGGAAGAACCACGCCAACGGCACCATCGGCAGTGGCGGCCGCGACCTCGACCTGAGCACCATGAACGGCAGCATCCGGATTCGCCGGAGCCGCTAGAGACTGACCGCGCGGAGCCTGGCCTCGCGGCCGGGCTCGCGCCAGTCGGAGTCGCCCCGGCGCCCAAACGACCACGGTGGACGGGCGTTTTCAGCACGCGTCGGTTATAACTTGGGAATGGCCGATCAAGAGGGTGGGACTTCGAAGAAACGGGATCTACCGGATGTACTTCCGGTCTTTCCCCTGCGCGGAACACTGCTACTGCCCGGCTGTCGGCTGCCGCTGCGAGTCTTCGAGCCGCGCTATCTGCAGATGGTCGAGGACGCCCTCGAAGGCGACCGGATGATCGGCGTTGTTCAGCCGCTCAACGAGGACGATGTATTCGAGCCCGAACTGCAGCAGATCGGCTGCGCGGGCCGCGTAGCCTCTGTGAAGCAGTCCGAGGGCGGCGAGTACATGATCGGTCTCGTGGGAGTGGCTCGCTTCGGCATCCGGCACGAGATCGCATCCGACAAGCTGTATCGCCTCGTCGAACCGAACTGGGCGCCGATTGGAAGCACTACCGAGGATCGCAGCCTCGAAGTCGACCGCGAAGAACTCGTCGCCAATCTGAGGACTTATTTCGACACACACGGTTTGGAAGCGAACTGGCGTGCAATCGAGGCGAGTGGCGATGAAGAACTCGTCAATTCGCTGGCGATGGTCTGCCCGTTCGAGCCCACCGAGAAGCAGGCGTTGCTCGAAGCTCCAGACCTGGAGCGGCGCAGCCGTCTGGTGATCGCTCTCATGAACATGTCCGTCCTGCCCGAGCAGGACTCACCACGGGTGCACTGAATTGGGACTTCTCGACTGGCTCGGCGGCAACCAGGAGCACGCGAGCACCGATCAAGGCGACATCGAGACGGTCCGGCGGATCGCCGGTGAACTCGACGCCCTGCCGGCTGACCGTGCCCGGTATGTCGCCTGTTTCGCCTATATCCTCGGCCGCGTCGCGCATGCCGATCTCGATGTGTCCGATGAAGAGATCGCGGCTATGGAGAGCATCGTCGCCGAGCGCGCCGACCTGCCCGTGGCACAGGCCGCGCTCGTGGTGCAGATCGCCAAGCAGCGCAACGAGTTGTTCGGCGGCACCGACAACTTCCTCGTGACCCGCACGTTCGCCGAGATGGCGGATCAGGACGCCAAGCGCGCTCTGCTCGATTGCCTCTATGCGGTGTCGGCGGCCGACAACTCGATCAGCGCCGAAGAGGACCAGGAGATCCGTCGCATCACCGGCGAGATCAACCTGGGCCACGACGAGTTCATCCGAGCCCGCGCCAAGTACGTCGATCAGCTTTCGGTGATGCAGGACTAAGTTCCGCGACGCCCCGCCGATCGGCTACACTCGGCCGCCATGCAGCTCGCCACGCTCGACCTGATCATCGTTGTCGCCTTCCTGGGCGTCTCGCTCGCCATCGGTATCGCGGTAGCTCGCCGCGCCGGGTCGAGTCATACGGAGTTCTTCCTCTCGGGGCGCAACATGCCGTGGTGGCTGCTCGGCGTGTCGATGGTGGCGACAACGTTTTCCACCGACACTCCGAATCTCGTCACGGACATCGTCAGAACGAACGGCGTCGCCGGCAACTGGGTGTGGTGGGCTTTCCTGCTCACCGGGATGCTGACGACGTTCCTCTACGCGCGTCTTTGGCGTCGCTCGGGCGTGGAAACCGATATCGGGTTCTACGAGATTCGCTATTCAGGGCGGGCGGCCGCGTTTCTCCGCGGCTTCCGGGCGCTCTACTTGGGTGTGTTCTTCAACGTGATGATCATGGCCACGGTGACGTTGGCCGCGATCAAGATCGGCGGCGTGATGCTGGGGCTGACGCCTACTCAGACCGTTCTTCTGGCCGGCACCGTCACACTGATCTATTCGATGCTCGGCGGGCTCACCGGTGTGATCCTCACCGACTTTCTGCAATTCGGAATCGCGATGTTCGGCTCGATCGCCGCGGCCTGGTACGCCCTCGCGCGACCGGAAGTCGGCGGCCTGGAAGGACTGCTGAGCAACCCCGAAGTGCAGTCGAAGCTGGACCTGGTCCCCGACTGGTCGGATCCGGAACTCGCTGTGGCGGTATTCGTTGTCCCGCTCGCGGTGCAATGGTGGGCCACCTGGTACCCGGGCTCCGAGCCCGGCGGCGGCGGCTACATCGCCCAGCGCATGCTCGCTGCACGCGACGAGCGTCACGCGCAAGGCGCGACCCTGCTCTTCAACGTGGCGCACTACGCCCTGCGCCCCTGGCCGTGGATTCTCGTCGCGCTCGCGTCGATCGTCGTGTTCCCTGATCTGGCATCTCTGCAGGCGGCGTTCCCACAGGTGGACCCGGCGGTGGTGCGACACGACCTCGCTTATCCGGCGATGCTCACTTTCCTGCCGACGGGACTTCTAGGCATCGTCGTGGCTTCACTTGTCGCCGCCTACATGTCGACCATCTCGACCCATCTGAACTGGGGTGCGTCGTACATCGTCAACGACTGGTACGGCCGGTTTGTGGCCCCCGACGCGAGCGAAAAGCGTCTGGTGCTCGTCGGCCGCCTCGCCACGGCGGCCCTGATGATCGGGGCGGGCTCCGTCTCGCTGCTGCTGAGCAACGCGCTGCAGGGCTTCCAGATCCTCCTGCAGATCGGCGCCGGCACCGGGCTCCTGTTCATCCTTCGTTGGTTCTGGTGGCGCATCAATGCCCAGAGCGAGATCGCCGCGATGGTCGTGTCCTTCGGCATCGCCGCGTACTTCCAGTTCATCCACCCGGCTCTGATCGGGCCGGCGCCAAGCACGACCGCGCAGCTGCTGATCGGGGTCAGCGTTACGACCGTCGCCTGGCTGGCTGCCACGTTCGCCACCGCGCCCACCGACCCGGAACGTCTGCGTGACTTCTATCGGCGCATCCGGCCGGCCGGGCCCGGCTGGGCGCCGATCCGGGCGACTGTCACCGACACGCCCGTGGCAGGTACAGAAACGAACCTGTCGGCGTCGCTCGCCTGCATGGCGCTCGGCAGCCTTGCCGTCTACGGAACTCTCTTCGGGACCGGCAATCTGCTCTACGGCAACACAGGTACGGGAACGGCTTTCCTGATCGTGTCCGCGGGTGCCACCGCGGTGATCATGCGACTCTGGAATCGCCTGTAGGCCGCCTGTCAGTCGCACCGCCTTTCTGCGAAGGTCTGCAAAGAATCCGTAGACAGCGCGTTCGGCCGGGGCTAAGGTTGGCCGTTCCCGACTCGCTCGAACATGGACGTTCCGATGCGCAAGCGCGACGTAGACACATATCAACCGGAGCCACTCGCGGCCGTACTCGCCGCCTGTTAGTGGCCGCGCGGCCGTGCGCCGCGCCCAGTTGTTATCGCGCTGAGTTCTCTTCTTCTCTCCGTATCGGAGTCTATCCGTGACTGGTCAAACTTCTGTCTGGCAAGACATCAAAGCCGCCATCAGCGGCACTCACGAGGACTACACGCAAGGGCCCATCGGCCGTGCGGTGCTGTTGCTCGCCGTGCCAATGGTCCTCGAGACCGCGATGGAGTCTCTGTTCGCGATCGTCGACGTGTTCTTCGTCTCCAAGCTCGGTCCCAGCGCCGTTGCCACGGTCGCCCTGACCGAGTCGATGCTGACGATCGTCTTCACCGTGGCTTTGGGCCTGTCCATCGGGGTCACCGCAATGGTTGCCCGCAGGATTGGGGAACAGGACCCCGATGGGGCTGCGCGCGCCGCCGTCCAGGCGATCGCGCTGGGCATCGTGATTGCCGCGCTGATCGGAACGGTCGGTGCGTACTTCGCCGAGGATCTCCTGGCGCTCATGGGGGCATCCGACGACGTCATCGGCCATTCGATCTACACGAAGGTCATGATGGGTGGGAACGCCACCCTGCTTCTGCTGTTCCTGATCAACGCGGGGTTCCGCGGCGCTGGTGACGCAGCCATCGCCATGCGGGTGTTGTGGCTGGCCAACGGCATCAACATCTTCCTCGATCCGGCACTGATTTTCGGTTGGGGGCCTTTCCCCGAAATGGGGATTGCCGGAGCAGCCGTCGCGACCAACATCGGGCGCGGCACGGCAGTCGTGGCGCAGTTCTACCTGCTGTTCAGAGCCGGCGGACGCCTCGAGGTCAACTGGAGCCACGTGACCATCATCCCGTCGCTGATGTGGCGACTCGTGCGACTCTCGAGCACTGGGATGTTCCAAGTGTTCATCAGCATGGCGAGCTGGGTCGGACTCGTCCGGATTCTCGCGGGGTTTGGCGACCAGGTCCTGGCCGGCTACGCCGTCGGCATCCGGCTGATCTTGTTTGCGTTGCTGCCGAGTTGGGGAATGAGCAACGCGGCCGCAACGATGGTCGGCCAGAACCTCGGCGCCGGGAAACCCGATCGCGCCGAGGCAGCAGTCTGGCGCGCCGGTCTCTACAACATGTACTTCCTCGGCGGCATCGGCCTGCTGTTCATCGTGTTCGCGCCGCAACTCGTCGCGTTCTTCACGACCGATCCGGAACCTCTGCGGTATGGAATCAACTGCCTACGCATTGTCAGCTGCGGCTTCCTGTTCTACGCCTATGGCATGGTGTTGACGCAGTCGTTCAATGGAGCAGGTGATGCCTGGACGCCGACCTGGATCAATCTTGGGTGCTTCTGGGCATTCGAATTGCCTTTCGCCTACATCCTGGCCACGCAGCTCGGCGTGGGCCCGAACGGTGTGTTCATCGCAATGACGGTCGCCTTCTCCGCCCTGGCGGTGGTTTCGGCGGTCCTGTTCCGGAGAGGAACCTGGAAGACCACAGCGCTATGAGCGATCGCCTCGACCTCACCGCAACGGTTGAAGCCCAGGACGCAGCCGAGCGCCTGCTCGAAGCTGCGCTCCTGGGCGTCGATCACAGCGACGCCAATTCGGATGCACTCGGCGAACTACTCGCGAGTGAAACCCCGGCGAGCGTGGCCAATATCTGGGTCGCCGCGGCCACCGGGCAGGCAGAGGCCGTGCGCCGATTCCTCGATGAGACGCCCGAACTCGCGAACGAGCCTGGCGGCACACGCGGGTGGGAGCCGTTGCTCTACCTGTGCTTCTCGCGCGCTCTCGGTGGACTCCCCGAGTGTCGGGAGGGTATGCACGCGGCGGCGCGGCACCTGCTGGATGCGGGCGCCGACCCGAACGTCGCGTGGTTCGATTCTGCGTGGGATAACGCTCGGGAGACGCCAATCTACGGCGCCGCCGGGGTGGCGAACGACGCAGCGCTAGCAGCGGTGCTCCTCGACGCGGGCGCTGACCCGAACGATGGAGAAACCGCGTACCACTTCGTTGAGCACGAAGGCGCACCCTGTGCGGACGTCCTATGGCCTCACCTGGACGAGAAGAGCCGCGGCACAGCGCTGCTCCACAAACTCGACTACCCCGACCTCGACGGGCTCAAGCGACTCCTGGAACTCGGTGCCGACCCTAACGGAGACTCTCCGTTTGGCAAGTACGCGCTCCACCAAGCGGTCTTCCGCGGGCACCCGAAGCGGTTCTTCGACCTCTTGTTCGAGCATGGCGCCGACCCCAACAAGCCGGACCGACTCGGCCGTACGCCGTACGGACTCGCCGCCCTTGCCGGACGAACCGAGATCGCGGGGTGGCTCGTCGATCACGGAGCCGCCGCGAACCTCTTGCCGCTCGAGGCCTACATCGCGGCCTGCGCGATGGGCGACGCGGAACGTGCTCGTGAACTGGCGCAGGACGATCCGCAGCTGGCTGCGCGTGGCCCGGCAGAGAGACCCGCACAGATCTGCGAGGTTGCCGACGGCGGCAACGTCGATGGCACCCGATTGATGCTCGAGCGCGGATGGGACGTCAACAGTCTCGGGCCCACCTGGTCGGAGGCGGCTGTCCACCGTGCGGCGATGCAGGGACACCGTGAGGTTGTCGAAGTGCTTTACGAAGCTGGGGCAGACCTGCGAATTCGAGACCGTTCCTACGACGCGTCACCGCTGGGCTGGGCGAACCATGGCGGGCATACCGCAATCGTGGAGTTCCTGGCGCAAGATCTTGATCGGCTAGACGACCGAGATCGCGAAGCGCTCAGCGACCACGCCGACGAGTAGCTCTCCGGCCGCCGCTAGGCGTGGACGGGCTCCGGACTCTCGACGCCCGCGAACATGCCCGGCGTGTACGCCGTGATCTTCCCGGTAAACGCAGACGCCGCTACCGTGAGCGGCGATGCCAGGTACAGACGCCCTGGGCCGGACCGACCCTTGAAGTTCCGGTTAATGGCCGAGACGGTCACCTGCTCGGCCGACTCGGAAACGCCGGGGCCGCAACCGATGCAGGCCCCGCACCCCGGTTCGATCAGGGTGATGCCGGCCTTCTCGAACGTCTCGACATAGCCGCGATCACGCGCATACTGCTCGACGCTCTTGGAACCGAACTGAATCAGGAACTGCGCCGACGAGTGCACGCTCAGTCCAGCCGCCACCGCTTCGGCGGCAACCCGGTGGTAGAAGTCCAGGTCGTGTTCCTTCCCCGCAGTGCATGACCCGCCGTAGGCGATGTCGATTTCCACCTCGGCGAGATCCTCGATGAGTTCACCGTTGGTCGGATCGGAGGGCACGCCATGGTCGGGATCACCGGGATTCGCGACCATCGGGGAAATCGAGCTCAGATCGATGGCGTGCACGCCGCCGGCGTACTCGGCATCAGGATCCGGTGCCACTTGGCGAGCCTTGAGGGCTTCGATGTCAACGCCCGGGCGATGCCGCTCCAGCCAATCCCAGGTCTTGTCGTCAGCTTCGACGATGGCCCCGCGCGCCGTACATTCCGTCGCCATGTTGGTGAGTGTGGCGCGCTCGTCCATCGACAGCGCCGTGACCCCTGGACCGGTGAATTCCATCACCCGATTCAGAGTGTGCTCCGGCTTGGCGTGATGCAGAAGGATGTAGAGCATCACGTCCTTCGCGGTGACCGTCTCCTGCAACTCGCCAGTCAACTCGAAACGGATCGCCTCTGGCACCTCGACGAAAGTGAACCCGCTGTAGACGAGGTTCGCATACTCGGTGGCGCCGACGCCCCATGCGAGGGCGTTGTTGCACCCGCCCATGCACGTATGGCTGTCGGTGGCCTGGATGAAGTCACCCGGGTTCACCATCCGTTCGCGCGCGACCTCGTGACAGATGCCCGGAGACACACCGTCTTCGTCCGCAAGATATCCGCCGACCTGCGAATGTTCCTGGAAGGTGCGCTGCATGCCGCGCATGGTGTCGATCTGTGGCAGAAACTGCTGCAGTTTCGGGACGTCCTCGGCGTACACCAGGTGATCCTCGAATGCCGCAAAGCGGTCCGGCGCGTTCAGCTTGTAGTCGGCGCCGTATTCCTCGGTCAGGAAGTGATGCACCTGTGCCGAGGTGTAGTCGTGCGAGTAGCCGCCATCGACATTCACGAGCACAGCGTCGCCGGGCTTCACGTACGGAGCGCCATCACCGAGGAGGTGCTGCGCCAGGATCTTCTCGGTCATGTTCATCGAACGCGCTTCGGTTCCGTGCGGCGGAATCGTCACCTGTTCGGCGGCGAGCGCCTTGGCGAACGGGAAGAGTCCGCCGTGCTGAACAATCAACTGCGTCACAGGGTCGTAGTCGCTGTAGAAGTCCTCGAGCGAGACTTCTTCACCAGCCTCGAGCCGACGCAACAAGTCGTAGCCGCTCATCAGGACGCCCTGATTGATGTTGTTGCGTTCGTGGATGGGCGCGAACGATGCAGCCACGGCGAGGCGGATACCGCTCCACTTCTCGGCCTGGACTGCGGTCTCCCGTGAGGAACCCGTGCCCTTCCGGTAGCCGGATACGATGATCTCGAAACCACCGTCGGCCAGAGCGTCCTGCGCGAATACGCGTTCGCCGTCCACGATCAATCCGGCGTAGGCATCGCGGGCGATGTCCTCCGGCCGGTAGCTGAAGCAGACCCAGCCCGGGGTCATGACATCGGTATTGATATCGTCGAGCAAGTCGTCGGGGAGCTTCAGGTCGTCGGCCCGAAGCGTGAGCTCACCGGACAGCTGCGCGCGAATCAACGCTGCGTCCTTGGTGAGATAGAGGACGCGCTTGCCGGGGGTCATCCGGATGGTTTCGTTCGGTTGCATGGACGAATTATGCCAGCCTCCGAGGGCATCCGGTTCCCGCTATGCTACGTGCGATGGCGAAGTTCGAAGTACGACAGATCGATCACGTGGAGCTATTCGTCCCGGACCAGCGTGCCGCCGCGGCCTGGTATGAGCGGGTGCTGGGGCTGCGCGTCCTCGATGAGCTGGCGGATTGGGCTCAGGGTGGGCCGCTCATGGTCACGACCGCACACGCCCACACGAAGCTCGCCTTGTTCGAAGGCGAACCTCTGAAGACACGGGCGCAGGGCGCGTTCCGGCGGGTCGCCTTCCAGGTTGACGCCCCAGGCTTCGCAGCGTTCATCGACCGTTTGCCGAAGCTCGAGCTTCAGTCAGAAACGGGCCGACCGGTAACCGGCACCGACTGGGTCGACCATGGTGCTGCCCTTTCGATCTACTTCTCGGACCCGTGGTTGCATCGATTCGAGATCACCACCTACGAAACCAATCGCGCCCGCAAGCTGCTCGCATGATTCCCGCACTGCCGCAGCGATGGGAGTCGACGCTCGGGAAAGAAGTCGCGGAGCCGTACTTCGACCGCCTGCGGAGCTTCGTCGAGGCCGAACGAAACGCGCACGAGGTGTTTCCGCCCGTCGACCAGACGTTCTCAGCTCTGGAGTTCGCGGCTCCTGAAGATGTCCGGGTAGTGATTCTCGGCCAGGATCCGTATCACGGACCCGGCCAGGCAAATGGGCTCGCGTTCTCCGTGCAGCACGGGGTGCCCGTCCCACCTTCACTTCGCAACATCTACAAAGAACTCTACAGTGACTGCGACATCGAACCAGCTCAGCACGGCGAGCTCTCGGACTGGGCTCGCCAGGGCGTTCTCCTGCTCAACACTTGTCTTACCGTGCGCGCACACGACGCGGGGTCGCACGCGGGCAACGGCTGGGAGCGGTTCACCGACACGGTGATCGAAACGGTCTCGGAGCGCTGCCCCGACGCGGTTTTCCTGCTGTGGGGCAATCCTGCTCGCGCGAAGCGCCGCCTCCTGGCACCTACCAGCGCGATCATCGAGTCGGCCCATCCGTCGCCCCTAGCCGCTTACCGCGGGTTCTTCGACAGCCGTCCGTTTTCGCGTTGCAACGCAGCGCTGCGTGACGCAGGCCACGCTCCGATCTCGTGGTCCCTTCGATGAGCGTTCTCGACAAACTCACCACCAGGGAACGTCAACGCCAGATCACAGATGAGCCTTTTCGGATCGATCCCGAGCTCATGGGTCGCCCGCTCTCCACGATCAAGCGGCGCGGCGTGGCCATCGCCATCGACCTGGTTCTCGCTGCAATCCTGGCACTTCCACTCATGCTGGGGGCGAGCTGGCTGATCCTGCGCATTCAAACTCCGGAACTCGCGGACATGGCCGTCAGTTCTTTCGGCCAAGGCGATATTCCAACGAGGTTAATTGGGATGTGGGCACCCGGCAGCTGCTGGAACTGGTGGAGCGCCGCCGTCCCGAGATCCTTCCGCCCGAGATCCGCGACGCACTCGCATCCGGCAATCCGGAACAGATCGCGGCGAGCGCCGCGGGTCTCAGCGTGCTCTTCGACTTCGGCAACAGCGAAGCTTCGCACTACAGCGCCAGCGACAACCGTCTCACTGTCCGGGGCGACGTGATGCTGGGACGGGCACGGTCCGCATTGAGTTTCCTCGGCCTCGGAGTGCTCTACTTCACGCTGTGCACCTGGGTCGGGCGCGGACAGACTCCTGGCAAGTTCCTCTGTGGAGTCCGTGTACGACGCCTTGACGGCAGCAAACTTGGACTACGGGGTAGCTTCGACCGTGCCGGTGGCTACGCCGCAAGTATTTCGACCCTTGGCATTGGTTTCGTTCAGGCCGCCCGAGATCCGAATCGCCAGGCAATTCACGACCGCATCGCCGGCACGGTAGTGATCCGCGACGGTGGCCCCGGCTCCCTGCTAGCGCGACTCAGAGCGTCTCGCGGGAAGCCCCAGCCGCCGGCCTGAACACCCACGCATCGGGACCAAGCGCGGCGCGAATCGCGCCTGCCTGCTCGCGCCTGCACACCGCCACGACGCAGCCGCCGAAACCGGCCCCGACAACTCGCGCCCCAGCCGCGCCGGCAACGCGTGCGCGTCTCACTAGATCGTCCACCGCCGGGTGACTCACGTCGTATTCGTCGCGAAGGCCGCGATGCGAAGCATTGAGCAGTTCGCCCAGCACCTCGACGCTGTCGTATTGGAGAGCTCGCACGGCCTCATCAACACGGCGGGCTTCTGCGAACACGAAACCAGCCCGACGCTGCAGCAACGGATCGTCAATCGCTGCCAGGTCAGCGCGCCGCGAGACAGGGACATCCGCGAGAAGACCGCCCTCGGGCGCTCCGAGTTGGCGGGCCGCCGACAGACATTCATGAACACGCGCGTTGTAGGCCTCGCGGGCAGCACCCGACTTGGCGGCATGCACTCCGGAATGGGCCACGACGATCGCGATGTCTTCCGGTACGGTCACCGGCTTGACCCGCACCGGACGAAAATCGATGCGCAGCGCGTTCCCCGGCGTACCAAGCAGCGAGATGGCCTGGTCCATGCCGCCCGACAGCGTCCCTACGTAGCGTTCGCCGAGTCGGGCTTCCTCGGCCAACAACGCACGATCCCCCGACTCGCTCAGCGCGAGAAAGCTCGCCACCACGAGCGCCGAGGAAGAAGACAGCCCAGCTTCCGCCGGGATATCGCCCACCACCACCAGTTCCAGGCCCGACTCCGGCACGCGACGGCGCGCGGCCGCGACCACGTAGTCCACCCAGGTGCCGCGTGGCTCGCGCGACGGCAGATCCAGGAGGTTGATCGTCTCGGCCGGGTACCGGTCGTCGTCCACGTTGCGGACAACAAGGGTGTCGTCCCCGGTCGGCGCCGCAGCAATCCAGACCGCACGATCGATTGCCATCGGCAGCACAGGGAAGCCGTTGTAGTCCGTATGTTCGCCAATGATGTTCACGCGGCCTGGAGCACGGGCCACGATGGATGTCTCGGGTAGGGCTTCGAGAAGACGTTCGCGCATCGCGGCACGATACCCGATCAGGGTCCCTGATGTGACTCGAGCCCTGCCGAACTGGGCTACGACCGACCGGACCGTCTAGAATTCCAGGAGCGTCATCGACGCCGAAGGAACCTTCATTGAAGAAACCGCTGCACCTCGCGCTTCTACTGCCCCTGACACTTGGCGGCTGCGCACTGAGCGTGGAACACCAGGAAGCTGGGGAATCGGTAACCGAACTCGAACTGACAGTCGATCGGTGGGCCAAAGAGTTTCTCGATGACGGCATCGTCGCCGGGCTCTCCGTCGGCATCGCGGCGAACGGCGAAACGCTTCTCAACAAAGGTTATGGCCTCGCCGACATCGAGCAGGATGTTCCGGCGACCGACGACACCGTCTACCGGATCGGGTCGATCACGAAACAGTTCACCGCTGCCGCGATGATGCGATTGGTCGAAAGCGGCCAGATCGATCTGCATGCGCCAATCGGCCCCTATGTGGACTTCCCGACGGGTGATCACACCGTCACCGTTGAACAACTGCTGTGGCACACGTCGGGAATTCCGAGCTACACCGGCCTCGGGGAACGGTGGAGGAAGACTGTTCCACTCGACGTCGAGCACACCGAACTGCTCGGCCTGGTGCTCGAGGAACCCTTCGACTTCGCTCCCGGCGCCGAGTACCGCTACAACAACACAGGCTACTACCTACTCGGGATGATCGTCGAGAACATCACCGGCGGCTCCTACGCCGACTACGTGGAGCGCGAGCTCGCTGCGCCCCTCCGCCTCAGTCGCACGCACTACTGCGACGAAAAACGCATCCTCCCCGGCAGAGCCGAGGGCTACGAACTGGTGGATGGTGCGCTGGTGAATGACGATCCGATCTCCATGACTCAACCCTTCGCCGCCGGCGCGTTGTGCTCGACAGTAGGAGACCTCCTGCGTTGGCAGTCTGCCCTTGCGTCGGGAGAGGTCGTCAGCATGGAGTCCTATGCGCGCATGACCAGCGACGGGCTCCTGAGCGATGGCGACCCGATCGGCTACGGCTACGGACTCGGACTCGGCGACCTCGAGGGGCACGCTGTGGTTCGCCATGGCGGCGGCATCAACGGCTTCGCGACCATGCTCGTCTATTTCCCTGAGGACGACGTGCAGATCACGGTGCTGACGAATACGCCGGCGCCGGTCGCCGGCCCGCTCACCGAGAAGATCGCGCGCCACATGCTGGACCTGGAGCCGGCCGCAGAAGAGTGAGCCGCCCGATCCCCCTGCCGGCGAATCCACGCATTCTCTGCATTCGGCTCTCGGCGTTGGGCGACACGTTGCTCACGTTGCCGGCCGTACGCGCTCTCCATCAGACGTATCCCGGCGCCCGCATCGGTTACCTGACGGATCCCCGCCATGCCCTGATCCTGGCCGGCTGCCCAGAAGTCGACGAAGTCCTGCTGCTGAATCGCAAGCAACTTCAAGGGCTGCGCCCCGCGGCAATCGCCGCGTTCTGGCACGATGTGCTGAGCCCGATCATCTTCGGCAAGTGGGACGCCGTATTCGACTTCCAGTCCTTCACCGAAACCGGGCTTCTCGCCGCTCTGAGCCGAGCACCAGTCCGAGTGGGTCGCCGGTACAAGACGAACGCCAGCTGGCTCTACCGCCCCTGGGTCGACGCGCCGCACCCGGAGACCTACATGACGGAGGCCCACCTGGACACGCTGCAGGTCACCGGGCTCGCCGCGGCCACCGACGACTCGGCCGCGTACTTTGACGTTCCCCCGGAGGCCCGTACGGCTTGGACCGTGACTCGCGCCGGGATCGACCTGTCGCCGGCGGCACGAACCGTGGGTCTTTTTGTTGGCGCGGCTCGGGCTGATCGGCGCTGGCCGCCGGAGAAGTTTGCCGAGCTCGCGAGCGCGCTGGACCAGCACAGCGAGCGCCCTCTGCAGTACCTCGTCCTGGCAGGACCTGACGAATCGGCCGAGGCCGAGGCCGTGGTCCGAGAAGCCCGGGCGGCGGGCTGCGTGATCTATCGCGCGTCAACAGCAGACCTTCTCGAACTCGCGGCAGCGCTCGAGTTCTGCGACGCTTTGGTCGGCAACGACACGGGTCCGCTACACCTGTCCGCGGCCGTGGGAACCCCTACGTGTGGGATCTACCGCCGCGCCCTGCCCCACTTCCTCCTACCGGAACCGCATCGCGCGGTGGTGGCACCTGACCTCGACGTGAGCCGAGTTGAGGTAGCTGACGTGGCGACCGCTGCAGCTGAACTGCTGCGCTGACAGCGGCCGCCCGGGCCAGGGGACCCGATCAGTCCGAGCGTAGAGAACTCGCGGGATCCAGTGCGGCGGCACGCCGAGCCGGCAGGTAGCAGGCCAGAACCGAAACGCCCAATAGAAGCGCTGAAATTCCCACAAGAGTGAGCGGATCTGTCGGCTCCACGCCGATGAACAGGCTGCGGAGCGCACGGGTGAGCGGAATCGCGATCGCGAGACCGATCACCACACCGAGAGCCGCCAGGCCCGCGCCGCGTCCGACCACCTGCTTGAGGATCTGCGCGGAAGTCGCGCCGAACGCCAGCCTCACACCGAGGTCACGCGTCTGCTGCCGCACCGAGTTCGCAAGCACGCCGTAGAGGCCGATCGCCGCGAGTACCAGCGCGAACGTACCGAACAGCCCGATCAACACCATGGTGAACCGCACCGGGGCCACCGCATCATCGATGTAGCTCTGCATGGAGCGCACCGCGAAGAGCGGCAGGGAGGGATCGAGGTCACTGATCACCTGCCGGATCTGCGGGAACACCTGCGCAGCATCCTGCGTCGTCCGGACAGCGAAGCTACCGCCTCCGAACGCGAGGAACCTGTGTGGGAGGTACACCGTGCGACGACCGAGTTCGGCCATGCCGGCATCGTCCCGGACGTTGGCAACCACGCCGATGATCTCGACCTCAACGAAAGTCACGGGGCCGCCCGCGAGGCCCGGCATACGAAGCGTAATCCGCTTCCCCAGCGGGCTCTCTCCCGGGAAGGTGTGCTCGGCGAGTTGTTGATCGACCAGAACGAGCTCGTTGCTCTCCGACAGCGGGTCGAAGTCGCGCCCTTGCAGCAGTGGCGTGCCCATCGTGTCGAAGTAACCGGGCATGACGCCTCGGTAGTTAGCTTCGACGCCAGGCTCCTCCGCGCTCATCGTTTCCGTGAAGAAGGATCCTGCGAACAGAGCGCCCGACAGCGGCAGGCCCGTAGTGACGCTCACCGACTCCACACCTGGAAGCGCGGTCGTGTTCTGCACCGCCTGCTTCAGGAACGCCTCGCGCACCAGCGGATCGCGATACTCGGCCCCGGGCGTCTGGAGCTGGAAAGTCAGCAGGTTGTCCGGGCGGAAGCCGGGATCCGCCGAGGTGAGGTGATCGAAACTGCGCAGCATCAAACCCGCACCAATCAACAGCACGAGCGAGAGCGCGACTTCAGCAACCACGAGCCCGGCCCGCAACCGCGTCTTGCCAACACTGCCGCCACCGGTGCCGCGCTCGTTCAGCACGAGGTTTCCGCGAACCGACGAGAGCGCGAGGGCCGGCGCCGCACTGAACAGCACCACGGCGAGAACGGTAGCCAGGACCGTGAACAGGAGGACGCCCGTGCTGATGCCAACGGTGTCCGCACGCGGCATGCCACCAGGCTGCAACGTCAGCATGGCCTGGACGCCCCACCCGGCGACGAGAAGACCCAGAAGTCCGCCCGTGCCGGCCAGGAGAAAGCTCTCGGTGAGTACCTGCCGGATGATGCGTCCCTTGCGCGCACCCAGCGCAGCCCGGACAGCGATTTCCTGCCGACGCTGCGTCGCGCGAGCCAACAGAAGGTTCGCCACGTTGGCGCATGCGATCAGAAGCACGAAGCCAACCGCCCCGAGCAGGGCCAAAAGTGCCGGGCGCACGTCACGCGACACGTCCTCACCCCACGGCACCGCCGTAGTGTGAATCCGACCCCGTCGATTGCGGTCGTGGTCTTCGCGCAGCTGACTGGAGATCGCCATGATCTCCTCGTTGCCCTGCTGCGGCGTGGCTCCAGGTCCCAGACGGCCGACGACCTGCAAGAAACCAGGCCCCGTGGGCTGGGTGAAATCTACCTGGACTGGACCGTATAGATCCACGGGCAGATTCGCCCCGGGGCCGCCGATCATCGGGAGCACGAACATACGGAACGCCTGAGGCATGACGCCGATCACAGTTGCCCGCCGCCCACCGATTGTGAGTTCAGTACCGACGACGTCTGGGTCGCCGCCGTACCGGCGCTGCCAGAACGCGTAGTCGAGCAAGACGACCGTCGCCGGGATCACCGCGTCCGGGTCGGAAAAGACCGCGGGGTCGAGCGGTTCGGAGTCCTGCTCGACGAAGGTCCTACCAGTCAGCGGCTGCACGCCGAGCATCCCCAGGAATCCCGGAGTCAGGTTCATTTGCCGAACCTGTTCGGGGTCGCCGTCGTCACTCGTGACCGGCGCCTGAAACGGTCCGACGGAAGCCTCGATCATCTCGAATTGCCTGACCTGCTCACGCAGGTTCCGAACTTCGTACGTCGCCAACGGAGCACGGGCGATGTCGTACTCGCGCATCTCGTCCGTGATGAGCATGAGCCGGTCGGGCTCGACGTAGGGCAGCGGGCGCAGTACGACCGCGTCGAGGATGCTGAAGATCGCCGTGTTGGCACCAATACCCAAGGCCAACGTGATCACAACGATCAGAGAGAATCCGGGCTGTTTGATCAGCGCGCGGACCGAGTAGCGAATATCGCTGAGAAGGGTGTCCATCAGGAGAGTCTCTTTCTCGGGGAATGTGCGAGAAGTCGAAATGAGCGGGCGCGGCCGGCGGCGCAGGCCATCAATGCGTTCAGCGACGACGGTCTTGAGAAGGTCGAGGATCTGGCGCGCCCAGAAACGTGAGACCGCAGACGTCCCGCCTCGTCGGCGAACGTCGTCCGCCCGCGCAGCCACAGCGCCGACGATGGAGTCGCCGAAGTCGGACCGGAACCGGCGCGGCGCTCCGAGCAGCACGAGCCGCACCAGCGCGGCGCCGAGACGGTCGCGGGGGAAGTCGGGAGTTGACTGAGTCAAACGGGCTCGCCGGGGTCGAGGAGTTGCGCTGCCCGCGCCCACTCAACGATCCCGTTGAGTTGCGCGACCTCGCTGGAGGCGACTTCGCGGCCGCCAACAGTGATGCGGTACTCGCGGCGAGCCGGCCCCAGACTGTTGTCTTCGTCGGCATCGATCTCGGCGATCCAACCGGCGTCGAGCATCTTCTTGATGCTGCGATACAGCGTGCCGGCGCCGAGTTCGGTGGCCCCGCCGGTACGCTCGCCAACCTCACGCATGATGCCGTAGCCGTGCTGGGCTCCGCCGGCGATGGCCAGCAGTATGTGCAGCATCGCCGGGGTTATCGAAACGTCGTTCTGCGCTCTCTTCACAAGCAGCCTCTTCGCGGTTCTGGTAAATCCACGACAAGTATAGCCACTGTGGATATAGCGATCAAATCGCGGTGCGACATGCGCCTACTGCACCGGAAGTTCGCCCGAGCGGTCCAGGCCGACAAGCATCGAGGCCACCCGGCCGTAGCTCTGCACCCCGCCCTGAACGCGGTTGGACCTCAGGTAGGCATCATTGACGCGGCTGGCGGCCCGCGTCGCCACTCCCTGGTACCGCGCCCAGAACTCCTGTCGGGCGACCAGGTCCGCACGCGGCCCCTCGGCCCACAGACTGGCCGCCTCGCTAGCTCCAACCGGGTCGTACCTGCTTGCGGCGCCAACGAGCGTCGCACTCGAGTACAGCAACGCCGAGTAGCGCAGATAGGGATCCCCGGACTCGAGGCACGCGAGCACAGCGGCGAGGTTGGCCTCACCCTCGTCGGTGATGCCGCGCTGGTGGGCCTTCTCGTGGGCGATGGCGACCGGCTTCGACACCTCGGGGATCGCGCCGTTGAACAGCGGTTCGCCCGTGAACGGAATGAAAATCCCGCTGATGCCGAGACGCGAGAATACCGACGACGACAGCAGCGACTTGGCCGGGGCAGTCGCAAAATCGATAGCGTCGCCTGGAAGAGCGAGCCGCCGATAGGCAGCGTCCACAAGCTGATCGACCTCGGCGATGCCTAGCGGTAGCGCGGTGGGGGCCTCCGGATCGGCACCCAACTCCGAGTAGGCGGCATTCGTTGCGTGAACCAGGCGCTCTCCGAGCGCCAGCACCTCGGCGTCTCGGATCCCGCCGAGATCGAGAACGAGTCGGTCCCGCAATGGGGGCCGAGCGTAGTTGAGGCCCCAGGCGAGCAGGAATACGCCGAGGCCGAGCGCGATACCAGTCCACGCAAGAAGCGCCAGGCGACCGAGTCGTCGGGCGCGAGTTGTTGGCAACTGCGCGTACCACCACCGGCGCAGAACCACGAAACCTACAACCAGGAGGCCGACGAGGCCGATCTCGGCAAGCGGAACAGGGAACCAGCGACTCAGGCTACCGACGACTCTGGCCACGACCGGGTACGTCGCACCAGCATAGAAGCGCTCGGTGACCTCGGGAGCCTGGAAAGCGAGCCAGCGGAATGCCAGCACTGCAGGCAGGGAGGCCGCCGCCAACCACCAGCGCATCGCGGGAATCTGCATTCGACTCACCCGCCCGTTACGGCTTGCCCTTGGCTTTGTCCGGCCCGACAATCTCGGATCTCGAATCTGGAGACGAACGATGACCCTACACCTGTCCGAACAGGATCGCGCATTCCTCGATGGCAAGCACGGCCGTGCCGGCCGCTTCGCCATGTCGATCCTGGTGCGCATGGCTGAAGCGCAGGGTGCGACGGCGATGCTCGACATCACCGGCGCCCACATCGACAGCACCGTCTATCAAGGTGAAGCGACGCTCGAGTTTGCGGAGCACCTCGCAGAACTCGGCGGGCAGGTCACTGTGCCGTCGTCGGTAAACGTCAGCGGAGTTGATCCCGAGGGATGGCGCGAGTGGGCCGTTCCCGAAGACTGGGCCATGAAGGCCTACCGACAGATGCAGGCGTACCAGTCGATGGGATGTACGCCAACCTGGACCTGCGCGCCCTACCAGACCGCCATGCGGCCGCGCTTCGGCCAGCAGATCGCCTGGGGCGAATCGAATGCGATCGCATTCGCCAACTCGGTGATCGGCGCCCGCACCGAGCGCTATCCCGATCTGATGGATATCTGCGCAGCAATCACAGGGCGCGTGCCGGCGCTCGGCCTCCACCTGGACGAGAACCGCCGCGGCGAACTCCTCATGCGGCTTGTCGATGTTCCCATCGAGATCCAGCGGGACGACACCTTCTGCACCGTGCTGGGCTTCCTCATGGGCCAGATTGCACAAGAACGGATCCCGGTGATCGAAGGCGTGGAGATACTCCCGACGGAAGATGACTTGAAGATGATGGGTGCCGGCGGGGCATCGGCCGGCGCCGTCGCGCTCTTCCATATCGTCGGCGTGACGCCGGAGGCCTCCACGACGGCGACCGCGTTCGGTGGTCGCGAGCCCGAGGAGACGTTCGACATCGATCTCGCGACGCTGCAGCGGGCGCGACGCGAACTGACGACAAACGACCGGGACACGGTCGACATGGTTGCCCTCGGCAGTCCGCACTTCTCACTCGCCGAATTCGAACGGCTGGCGCCGCTGCTCAAGGGTCGGCGCAAGCACGACAACGTTGAGTTCCTGGTCACGACGAGTCGCATGATGCGAGCGCTGGCGGAGCAGGCCGGCCTTCTGGAGCCGCTACGTGAGTTCGGCGCGCGGATCACCGTAGATACCTGCATCCTCACCACGCCGATGCTGCCGGAGAGCATCACGCAGATCATGACGAACTCCGCCAAGTACGCCTACTACTCCCCCGGATTGCTGAACGCGCGCGTCGCGTTTGGCGGCATCGCCGATTGTGTCGAAACGGCGGTCAACGGAAAAGTGAGTCGCGACGAACGAGTCTGGGGCGCCGGAGCATGAGCGTCATTCAGGGTCGCGTTCTAGTAGAAGGCAGCGCAGCGGGCGCCGCGCTCACGAGCACGGAGCCACTGAGCTTCTGGGGTGGCTACGACCAGTTCACCGGCGAGGTCATCGACCGGCGGCACCCACTCTCAGGCGCGGATGCGGTGGGCACGGTGCTGGTTCTGCCAGCGTCGCGGGGCTCATCGACGACCGCCGCGGTGTTGCTCGAGGCCATTCGCCGCGAGAACGCGCCCGCGGTGATCATCACGCGCGGTACCGATCGTTTCCTGACCCTGGCGGCGATCGTCGCTCACGAGATGTACGACCGCACGATCGGCATCGTCAGCGTCGATGCGGATGGGTTCGAACAACTCCTTGGGGCCGGCCAGCTGGAGGTCACTCCGGACGGTCAAATCACCCGACCAGACTGACCCCTCCCGCCATCGGGCAGGCCGGGCGTATAATCACGGCCCCACCCACCCCGCAGCCCGCCGAGTCCACCCGTGAATATCAGCCTGGAACAGGTCGACATCGGCCTGCGGATTGCGTCGTCGATCGCGGCCGGAGTGTGGATCCTCATCGCTCTCGACAGACTCCGTTGGTGGCCCTCGCAGTGGAGCCTCCACCTCGACGCCGCAGCGCGCGAGCCACGCCCCAACGAGTTCGGCGAAATCGTCGCCGTCGTGCCCGCGCGCAACGAGGCTTCCGTGCTGCCCCGCACCCTTCCGCGCCTGCTCAAGCAACGAGAGTGGCTGCGGAGCATCGTGGTGGTAGATGACCGCTCACGGGACAAGACCGTCTCCAGCGCCGTTCGGCTGGCCGATGGCACGCCAGCGGAAGGCCATCTCCAGGTCGAGAAAATCACCGAGACCGATCCCGACTGGAGCCCCAAGACGTACGCAATGCAGCGCGGTTATGAGGTAGCGACCGCCGACTGGGACGGCGACCCGTCACGCCAGTGGGTTCTCTTCACCGACGCCGACATCCTCCACCCGGCATTCTGCATGACACGTCTGATGGCCAAGGTCGGCGCCGGGGAGGTGGACATGATCTCGGTGATGGTGCGGGTGCGCTCACGAAGCTTCTGGGAGTGGTTGCTGATTCCAACCTACGTCTACCTGTTTCAGAGCATTCGCCCCTTCCGGCGGGCCTCGAGCACGGGACGACCTTCGGCGGCCAGCTACGTCATCCTCGTGCGGCGATCGGCGCTCGAAGAGGCTGGCGGGCTCGAGGCAGTGCGCGGCGACACCGCGGTGGGACTGGCACTCGCGCGTGCCATCCGCAGCAGCGGCGGCAGGTGCTGGATCGGGCTCGATCCTGACATTCGCTCGTTGCGCACCTACGACAGCTACGCAGCAATCCAGGACAAGGTGTCCCGCACGGCCTTCGAGAACGCGGGCGGCGGCTACTTCAGAGCGCTGATGGCACTCCTGACGATGGCCGTCCTGTTCGTTCTGCCGCCAGCGATGATGATCTACGGTGCCGTCCGTTTCGATCTCATCACGGGAATCACCGGTGCAATTGGTTGGATCCTGGGGATGGCGACCTACCTGCCCGTGGTGCAATACCTGGGAGCGCCTTCGGGCATGACACTCGCCCTACCGCTCTCGGCCGGGCTCACCGGCTGGATGCTGCTGCGCTCCACGATGCGACGGATCACGGGACGCAAGCAGCCCTGGCGGGAACCCACGGAGATGGATCTAACCGCATGAGTGCAGCGCGGCACAGCATCGGCGTCGAGGTCCGCTACGCCGAGACGGACGCGATGGGCATCGTGCACCACAGCAACTACCTGGTCTGGTTCGAACTTGCCCGGACGCACCTCTGCCGCCAGACCGGCAAGGACTACGCCGCGATCGAGCGCGACGGCCACCAGCTCACGGTCACCCGGTCGGATCTGCGCTATCGACGCCCAGCGCGCTACGGCGACTCGGTTGTTGTGACCGCCTGGATCGACGACCTCGCGAGCCGCCGCGTGCGGTTCGGATACGAGGTGCAGCGTACGGAGGACCTCCTCACGACGGGGACCACCGAACATATCTGGATCGACCGCACCGGCCGCCCCTGTCGTGGTCCAGAAGCCCTGATGCCAGCCTTCCGGCGACTCGCCGGAATCGAGGAGAGTCCGTAGTGTCGTCAATTCCGCTCCCCGCGCTCCGACTCCGTCACCTCTCCACCGCGCTCGTAGTCCTGATGGCGGCCACGATCGGCCATCCGGCCATGTCGGCCCAGCAGGATCAGCGGGTCGTGGTCGAGCCTGCCGCGCTCGAACTCTCGATCGGCGAGACCGCGCAACTGAACGCACACGTCGTTGATGCAACGGGTAGCGCGGTCGCGGACGCCCCGATTCTCTTTTACTCACTAGCCCGCAGCGCCGTGAGCGTGACGCCGGATGGCCGCCTCGAAGCGCATGCTGCCGGCACCTTCCAGGTCGCGGCGCTGTCGCCGCGCGAGATCGTCCCCGGAGAACCGGCCGACCGAACAGGGCGCTACGACTCAGGCATTCGAACGCTGATTACCGTCACCGTGGCTCCTCTTCCGATCAGCTCTCTCGACTGGTCCGGGACTCCCACTGAGCTCCCCGTAGGCGCGAGCGTTCCGTTGCACGTGGTCGCGCTCGATAGCCGCGGAGCGGAGATCTCGACGCCGGTCGAGGTCACCTCTTCAAACCCGGAGGTTCTCAGCGTTGGCCCGACGGGTCTGCTGCGCGCTCTCCGGGCAGGATCCGCAACGTTGCGCGGAGGTGCCGAACTTCCGTCGGATCGCCTCGTTGTGACGATTGTCCCCAACCCGGTGTCGGCCCTCGAGATGGACGACATGCACGCGAACGTCGTGACCGGTGAGGTCGTGGATGCGTCTGCGACACCCAGCGGTTCCGATGGTAGTGCGCTGACGGGTCATCCACCCACCTACTCGTTAGAGAGTTGGCCGGACCCGGCGCGGCCTGAATCGGTTGGCGCCGGAGCACCGGCGATGGTCACTGAAGACGGCAAGTTCGTTGCAGAAAAGCCCGGGATCTACGCGGTCACCGCCAGGGTCGGCGACGTTCGTCGGACGCGGATGATCACCGTGACTCCGCGGAATGTGGGCCGCAGCGTCGAGATGCTCGGGCAGGCGCCCATCCGCGACCGTGTGACCTCGGACCTGTGGGTATGGGAAGCCTCCGACGGTCGCGACTACGCCATCGTCGGCACGTGGAACGCCGAGGGACACGCCTACATCTACGACGTCACCGACCCCGGCAACATGGTCAGAGTCGAAGAGGTCCAGGTGGACGCACGGACCGTGAACGACGTGAAGGTCTCCGAAGACGGCCGCGTTGCGGTGATCTCTCGTGAGGGCGCATCCAATCGCCGCAACGGGCTCGTGATCCTGGACGTGTCCGATCCGACCGACGTTCAGATCCTGGCGCAGTACGACGATCAACTCACGGGCGGCGTCCACAACGTGTTCGTCCACGATGACCACGTATACGCCGTGAACAACGGGCGTCGCGTCGACATCATCAACATCGAGGACCCGCGTAGTCCCTATCGGGTGGGCCGATTCGAAACTGACACTCCGGGACGCTCCGTGCACGACGTCTGGGTACACAACGGCGTCGCTTATGAGGCCGGTCGCACGGACGGCCTCGTGGTCTTCGATGTAGGCGGCGGTGGCGCGGGCGGCGCGCCGAACAATCCGGTAGAGATGGCTCGAATTCCGCAGCTCACCGGCTGGAACCACAGCGCCTGGCCGTTCGAGAGTCCGTCCACAGGCAAGCGATACGTGCTCGGAGGTGACGAGGCCTTCTACAGCCATCCGATGGCGCCGGAATCGGGCGGCATCAACTGGCGCGAAAAGCTGCCGTCACGCGCCAAGGGGTGGATCCATTTCGTGGACATCACCGATCCGGCCGAGCCGCGCGAGACTGCCCGGTACCAGGTGCCGGAGTCCGGTCCGCACAACTACTGGATCGACGAGGAGCGCGAACTGCTCTACATCGGTCACTTCGACGCCGGTCTGCGGGTTGTCGACATCTCCGGAGAACTCGTCGGCGACCTGTACCGTCAGGGCCGCGAGGTGGCGCATTTCTTCACGGATGACCCCGAAGGGTTCATCCCGAACGCGCCCTTCGTGTGGGGTCCGCAGCCGCACAAAGGCACGATCTTCCTGGCCGACTTCTCGAGCGGCCTGTGGGCCGTGCGACTTGCTCCGAACCCGTTCGTATCGACGGGGAACACCACGAACGCGTTCGGATTCGCGGAAAACCGCGCAGATGCGGATGCAGACGGCCCGACTGTGACCCCGGTCGAGGTTGACCTTGCGGAAGGCGAATCGATCGCACTCGACGCGGCTACCTCAGATTCGACTCCGGTGCTCTTCTTCTCCCGCGCACCCCAGGCCGTCTCCGTCACCCCCGTCGGGGTCGTGACGGCGCACCGCGCCGGCGAATACGAGATCGTCGCACTGGCTCCTACCGCAAGTGTCGACGCGGACTCGGCCACTGCAAGCGTCGCAGGGCGTCGAACCGTGATCGTGGTCCGCGTCGATCCTGCTCCGGCCTCAGAGCTCGAGTTGACCAATGTGCCGACCACGGTCGTCGCGGGCTCGGCGCTCACAGTCGGCGCGCGGTTCACCGACGGCACCGGCCGCGTTCGCGATCTCCGTCCTCATATCGTCCTCGATCAGGGCCAGTACTCCAACCGCTGGGTTCCCCAAGGCGCGATCTTCGAGGGTTCATCCAACGCACATCCGTTCTATCGGCGCGAGCGGCCCGACACCTACCCGTACGAGGCCGCCGGATTGCTCCTGGCCGAAGAGGCTGGCGACGTCATGCTGCGAGCGACCGACAACGCCGTCGCCAATCGGCACGAAAGGGCGCTGCGCATCGTCCCGAACCGGACCCAGCAACTCGAACTAACGACCCACGCGACCACCATCAGCACCGGCGACGTGCTCCGGGTCAACGCTCGCGCGCTCGACGCTGCCGGCGCGACCGTCCCGCCTGCTGAGAGCGCGCTGCGCTTCGCGCTTCGCGCCTATCCCGATGCAGACCGGGCGGAGGGTCGCGCTGCGGGTGCCTCCGCACAGATTCTCCGTGACGGACGCTTCGTCGCGGAGCAACCCGGCCTCTATGTCGTCGAAGCGCGCGCTGGCAACGCACGCGACGAGATCGCGATCCGAGTGCTCCCCCGCGACGTGCAGCGGCCGATCGAGTTCATCGGACAGGGTCCGGTACGCGACCGGGTGACCTCCGACCTCTGGGTCTGGGAAGGCATCGACGGCCGCGACTACGCCATCACCGGCACCTGGCAGGCCGAGGGCCATGCCTACTTCTGGGACGTCACTGATCCCGCGGCAATGGAACGAATTGCCGAGATTCAGGTCGATGCGCGCACGGTGAACGACGTGAAAGTGTCAGAGGACGGACGCATCGCCGTGATCAGTCGTGAAGGGGCCTCCAACCGTCGCAACGGGCTGGTGATCCTCGACGTCAGTGATCCCCGGGAACCGGATATTCTTGCGCGGTACGACGACCAGATGACCGGCGGGGTGCACAACGTGTTCATCCACGACGATCACGTCTACGCCATCAACAACGGTCGCCGCTGGGACATCATCAATATCGAAGACCCCACCGAGCCGCGCCGGGTCGGGCGGTTCGAGAGCACGATCGCTGGCCGGTCCGTTCAAGACGTCTGGGTTCGCGATGGAGTGGCTTTCCAGGCAGGCAACACAGAGGGCATCGTTGTGGTCGATGTCGGTGGTGGCAACGCCGGGGGCTCGCCCGCCAACCCCGTCGAGATCGGTCGCATGCCCCAGCTCACCGGCTGGAACCATGCCGTCTGGCCCTACAGGTCCGCCAGCACGGGAAAGTTCTACGTGATCGCCGGGGACGAGTCGCATCCGGTGAACCCACGCGACCCGGCCAACATCATCAGCGTGGACAACGGCATGGCATCGCGAGCCATGGGATGGCTGCACTTCATCGAGTTCGATGACCGCGATCGTCCCGTAGAGGTGGCTCGCTATCGCGTTCCCGAGGCGGGTCCGCACAACCTCTGGATCGACTGGGAAAACGACATCCTCTACGTCGCCTACTTCAACGGCGGCCTGCGGGTCGTGGACCTTTCGGGAGACCTGGTGGGCGATCTGTATCGCCAGGGCCGCGAGATCGCGAAGTTCTACTCCGACGATCTCGACAGCTTCATTCCCAACGCGCCCATGGTCTGGGGACCACAGCCGTACAAGGGCAACATCTTCTTCTCGGACTTCCACTCAGGCCTGTGGGCCGTGCGCCTGGGCGAGGCTTCCCTGCCGGCAGAGCGCTAGTCGCCGAAGTATCGCGCCAGGCAGTTGTACAACCAGGCGAACACGAAGCCGCCCGCCAGGCCGTCGATCACGCCGAGCATGACGCCGATCGCCCAATCGACGAACATGCCGTCGGCCGAGTACAACGGATACAGCGACGCGAACAGGTCGAGTACGGGCTGCCCATAGCCGGGCACGAACATGCCTACTCCGCCGACCACGGCGACGGTGCCTCCCAAGAAGAACCCGCAGGTCAGGGTGAAGGCGCGAACGTTCAATTGCACGGGCGGTCTCGCTGGCGGAGGGAAGGAAACTTGCCGCACCGATGATACGCGAACGTTCGGACTTGATATGACCTGCAATGCAGTACATATTATTTCTACTGCACTTAAGTAGATATCCGTCCCCCTCTCAAAGGAACGACCCATGGGCCGCGTACTCGGCGAGTTCGAACATCTGATTCTGCTGGCGCTGGTGCGCCTCCGCGAGGACGCCTACGGCGTGACGATCAAGGAAGAGATCGAGGCTCAAACGGGGCGCGAGCTCTACATCGGGGCCGTGTACACGGCCCTCGCACGACTGCAGAAGAACGGCTACGTCGCCGCTGAGGTGGGCGAGCCAACGGCCAAACGCGGAGGCCGACGCAAGAAGTTCTACACGCTCGCGAACCCGGGGCGTGACGCGCTGCGCCAGTCGCAGCTAGCGCTCCGCGGCATGAGTGAAGGTATCGAGGCCGAACTCGACGCGATCACGGAAAGCAGCTCATGAGCCACCCCACGCCGCCCCGGCTGGCCCATTGGGTGATCGCTCGTCTGACACCGGCAAACGAGCGCGAATTCTGGCTCGGCGATCTCGAGGAGCAATTCGCAGACCGCGCGGGTGCCGACCCTCGCGCCGCACGTGTTTGGTACCGCCGCCAGGCGTGGCGTGCCGTCACCCATCGGATACGGAGGGCGGAGGGCGGGAACGTGCTCGAAGGCACGGTTCAGGACGCCCGGTACGCGGCACGAAGTCTGCGTCGCAGTCCCGGGTTCGTAGTGCTGGCAACGCTCACACTCGCCCTCGGTATCGGCGCGACCGCCATGATCTACGCCGTCGTGGACCACGTTCTCGTACGCGGACTACCGTTTGACGACGCCGATCGGCTCGTGGTGGTGCGCAACGGCTACACCGACGGCCGGCCAGGCACCTGGTTGGTCTCGTTCCCCGACTACGAGGACTACCTCGACGCCGTAACCGGCTTCGAACAGCTGGCCGCATGGCAAGAACAGTCGCCGGCACTCGCATCAGAGGACGGCGCCGCGGCTCAGCGCTTGAACGCCGTCGACGCGACCGCGAATCTCCTGCCGATGCTCGGGGTCGAACCGATTCTCGGACGCGGCTTCCTCCCGGAGGAAGATCACGTCGACGCTCCGCAGCGCGCAGCAATTCTGTCGCATTCGCTCTGGCAGACCCGTTTTGGCGCCGATGAGCAGATCCTCGGGCAGCGGATCCTCCTCGACGAAACTCCGTACACCGTGGTCGGCGTCCTGCCACTCGGGTTCACTGGGGTCACCGGCGGGTTCGTACTGGCGTCGCAACCAATCGATATCTGGCTCCCCTACCGAGCGTCCTTCTCGCGAGGCGGCATGACCGTCCGTGGCCTGACGAACGTCAACCTGATCGGCAAGGTCGGGGCGAACACTACATATGACCAGGTATTCGCCGAGGCCCAAGCACTGGGAGGAACCCTCGATGAGCAGTTCCCCGATCTGCGCAACAACATCGGTCCGCAGTTCCACATCGCGCAACGCAAGGCGGTTGAGAGTGTCGAGCGCCAGATCTGGCTCAGCTTCGGGGCGGTGAGTCTCCTGCTGATCATCGCGTGCGCCAATGTGGCCAACCTGTTGATCGGCCGGGCGTCGCACCGCCAACGCGAGATGGCCCTGCGGACGGCCCTGGGAGGCGGTCGCGTGCGGCTCCTGCGTCAGCTGGTAATCGAGAGCCTCCTGGTGGCCGCAGCCGGCGCCACGGCTGGGGTCGGCATCGCCTACGCCGGCCTGCGTCTGCTGGCCGCCAACCGCGCCCTCGAGATCGCCAGTATCGACACGGTTGTGATCGACGGGCGCATCCTCGTGTTCCTCTTTCTCGTGGCCGCGGTGGCCGGACTCCTGTTTGGTGTAGGCCCCGCACTCTTCGCTACGAGTCGGCCGCCCGCGGACACTCTGCGGAGTGAAGGCCGAGCTGTGACGGGGACCCGTTCGTATGTACGCCGCGGACTCGTGGTCGGCCAGCTCGCTCTGTCTCTCGTCCTCTTGATTGGGGCCGGCCTGCTGGGCAGAAGCCTGCAGACCGTGATGGGCATCGACCCGGGCTTCGAGCCCCGCGGAGTGATCACAGCCCGCATCCAGCTGCCCATGGATTTCGTGAGCGCAGACTGGCCGCGCGCAGTGGAGGTGGTCGACCAGTTCACCGAACGAGCTCGGCAGTTGCCCGGGGTTCGGTCAGCTGCAGCGACGTACCAGCTACCTACCTCGCCCGGCTGGAACAACGCCTTCGACATCGACCCCGTTCCGATTGCGCCGGTGGAACTTGCGGCTGGCGAGCAGTTCCAGGCGCGATTCAGCCCGGTAACACCGGGCTACTTCGAGACCGTGGGAGTCAGGCTGTTGAGGGGCCGTACGTTTACCGACGCGGATGGCGTGGACGGCAACCGTGTTGTCGTCGTCAACCAGCGGTTCGCGGACATGTATTTCGGCCCCGGGGTAGACCCGATCGGCGCGCGCCTCCAGTACGGCAACTGGTGGCAGGGCGGACCACCCGAGTACGAGATCGTCGGCGTGGTCGAGAACGTGCTGTTCGCCGGACGAGACGGCGACACCTATCAGGCAACCTACTTTCCGCACGCCCAGCAGCCAGTGCGCGAGATGAACCTCGTGGTGGCGGCCGACGGCGACCCGCTCGAGCTGGTGCCGGCCCTGCGGGCGCAGTTGCAAGAGCTCGACCCGACGTTGCCACTTGATGACCCGCTTCCACTCGGTGCGCATCTCGCCGAGTCCGACGAAGGACGTCGCTCTCTGGCCGTCATGCTCGGCGTCTTCGCGATCTCTGCGGCGACGCTGGCAGCCATCGGGGTTTATGGCGTGATGGCCTTCCTGGTGACTCAGCGCACTCGGGAGATGGGCATCCGCGTTGCACTGGGCGCACGGACGCACGACGTTCGATCGATGGTGCTCGGAGCCGCGATGCGACTCGCGGCGGCAGGCATCGTCCTGGGTCTTGCCGGCGCCTGGTTACTTGGCGGAATCGTTGAACGACTGCTGTTTGGCGTGCCACCCGTCGACCTCATGACCTGGACGCTGGTCGCGGCCTTTCTCGGCGCGGTCGCTCTGGCGGCAAGCTGGCTTCCGGCCCGTCGTGCGACGGCTACCGATCCGATGTCGTCGCTGCGATCTGATTGAAGACGTTGACGGAAGTTTGACGTATCCGGGCGGGCCCCGGCGGACAAGTAACACCTGAGCAGGGTGACCTACCGACCGGGCTTCGCGCCGTGACAGAAGTTTGACGGAACCGTTTGGTAGCTCGCTGCGTCATAGCTATAGAACGATCCTCCCCACGAGGAAACTCCGAAAATGCTGTCGCGAATATTCAGCGGAACGATCTTGAGCATCGGCTGCATCCTTGTAGCCCAGACTGCCGAGCAGGGCTTCGGTCTGGCACTCGAGGAACTCAGCGTCGCCCTAGCTGCGCCTGGGGACGCAGCGCCCGACATTGCGGAGGGGACGATCGACGACTGCCCGGCTCCGAATGATGGCCGGTGCGAATTCGTAGCGCTGCTCACGGAGGAGTTGCCGCCCGACGTCGACGCCCATGTGGACTGTTTGCGTGAGCATGGAGCGGGAATTCACGGGCCGATCGGCACGGCCTGAAATCGCCAAGCCGATATCAGGTGGTGCGCTCGGCGGGCGTACCGTGGTAAATGTAGGAACCTGCAGCCCGCGCCCATAGTTTCTCGGGACCATCGATGGAACGACTCCGCCGCATCACAAAAGAAGTTCTAACGGTCGGCGTCTTGGCGCTCGTCCTCTTTTCCGCGCGTTCCTCGCTGGCCGACCACTACGTCGTGCCGACCAGCTCGATGGAATACACGCTGATGCCGGGCGACCGTGTGCTGGTCAACAAGCTCGCTTACGGACTCCGCGTGCCTTTCATCGGTTGGCGCCTCATCGGCGCGTCCCAGCCGATCGCTGGAGAGGTCGTTGTTTTCGACTCTCCGGAGACGGGGAAGCGGCTCATCAAGCGCGTGGTCGCCGTTGGCGGCGATACGGTGCAGATCCGCAGGGGCGAGTTGATGGTCAACGGCGAGGCCTACACGCTGGCCGAGGACCCAGGTATCGAGGACTTCGGTGATCACCGCGCAGAGCTCAACCTCTCCTCGGGCTCCGGCAACAGCTACGGCCCTCGGGAGATCCCGGAAGGTCATGTTCTGGTGATGGGCGACTACCGCGGCAACAGTCACGACGGGCGGATGTTCGGCTCGGTACCCGCGAGCGACCTCTACGGTCGAGCTGTGGCTGTGTTCCTGCGCCGCGGCGACGGATTCACCTGGCGACCGCTCTAGCGCACGCATCACCCCGTTAGCGTTGTGCTGCCCGCGCGCGCCTGGCCTCGCGAGCCGCAGTAAACTCCGGCCCCACACGCTCGCTTCCGGAAGGCCCGAACAAAGGAGAAGTGTCCGATGAGCCTGTTCAGTTTTGTGAAAGACGCCGGCAAGAAATTGCTCGGCTTCGGCGACGACGAAGCGCCCGAGGCAGCCGCCGCAGAAGCCGCACCCGCGCCGCGACCCGTTCCGATCAGCGCGGGCACGCTGCACGCCATGCTTGCCAGCCATGACCTGGCTCCGAGCGACCTATCGATCGCGTACGACGAAGGCACCGTAACCGTCTCCGGTACCGTCGACTCGATTGCCGATCGCGAGAAGATCGTCATCGCGCTGGGCAACGTCCAGGGCGTGGAATCGGTCGACGAGCGCCTCGTACTCGCCAACGCGCTGCCGGATCCGGTGCTCTACACCGTGGTCTCTGGCGACACCCTCTCGGGCATCGCCAAGGACCAGTACGGCGACGCCATGAAGTACCCCACGATCTTCGAGGCCAACCGCCCGATGCTCGAGCACCCGGACAAGATCTATCCGGGCCAGGTGCTGCGTATCCCGCCGCTCGACGACTAGCACGCCGTCGATCACGACTTTCTGAACGGGGCGGCCTCCTTGGTCGCCCCGTTTCTGTTCTCGCACCCTGACCGGGCGCCTACCGTGGAGATGCAGAGGTGACGGGCATGGCGATCACAGTGCTGACCGCGCGACTGGCACTGCTGCTCTATCTGGTGGCGCTGCTCGCGATGCTCGCCGGTGCCAGGCACCGTCCCCTCGCACGGACCCTGTGGACCGCCGGTTTCGCTGCCTACGCGGTGCACGTCGCCGCGGCGTTCCACTGGGTGCACAGCTGGAGCCACGACGCTGCGCTTGCAGCAACGAGTGCGCAGACCGCGGCCGCTGTGGGAGTCGCCAGCGGCGCCGGACTCTGGGTGAACTACCTGTTCACTGTGGTCTGGGGCATCGACGTTGCCTGGTGGTGGCGCCGCCCCGATTCCTACGAGAACCGCTCCTGGCGCAGCGCTGCAGGGGTGCACGCCTTCATGGCCTTCATGTTCTTCAACGGTGCGGTGGTCTTTGCTCAGGGGCCGTCTCGATGGATCGGCCTGGTTGGCCTGGGTCTGCTGGGAGGCTTCGTACTCGGACTCCTGGTACGTCGGAACGCCCGACAACATCGAGACTCGGATCCGCTGGCCGAGAGTGAGAACGCGTTCACGCAGCGCATGCGTGATGTCGCCCTGGTCGGGACGTTCATGCGCAGCGACAACAGTTCTCCTCCGACGCCAGAGCGATACGTCGTGGAGAGCGTCGAGAAGGTCGGACCCGATCTGTGGCGTTTCAACGCAGTGCTGAACTGTTGCGGCTTCCAGGGCTCGCTGCCCGTAACGGTCCCGATGCAGTTCACCGACGGCATTCCCACCATCGTGATGGACGAAACCCATATTCCGGCACTCGGCACGTTCTCGGCGCGCCTTCTCTTCCAGGCAGACAGCTACGCGGGAACGTGGCGGCATGGCCCGAGGGAAGGCTCCATGTCTGGCCGGATCGTGCATAACGAACCCGAGTCGTAGAGGTTCTTCTTCGCGCTGAAGCTCGTGCCGCTTGACGGTGCCATCGAGTTCACTCTATATTCCGTTCATCGGAACATTCCGCTGAACGGAATAGATGAATCCCTGACGGAGTTCGCACCTTGGCCCAGCCAGACGACTTGCTGCCTCTTTCGCCGCTGACGATGGCGATCCTTCTCGCGCTGGTGGACGGCCCGTCACACGGGTACGAGCTCATGCAGTCGATCGAGCGGCAGACCGACGGTCAGCTCAAGCCCGGCACCGGAAGCCTCTACGCGGGACTTCAGCGCCTGGTAGACGACGGCCTGATCGAAGAGCGTGCCGGCGAGCCGGGCGCGGACCGGCGACGACGCCACTACGGCATCACCACGGCTGGCCAGGACGCGGCCCGAGCTGAGGCAGCACGACTCAAGCGAGTGGTAGATGTGGCCGCCGCCAAGAACCTGGCGCCCGCCGCCGGAGGCTCTTCGAAATGACCCGTCTGGCACATAGGACGCTGCGCCGACTCCTGCCGTTGAAGTTCCGCACCCGGCACGGACAGGACATGGAGTCCCTTTTCCTGGAGGCAATGGCGGATGCCTGGTCGCGCGGGTGGCGCAGCGCCGCCTCCCTATGGCTTCGTGAGATCGCGGACATCGCGGACACGGCGCACCGACTGCGTCGTACGCGGGCAGTGCCGATACCCACGGGACACTCCGACGGTCGTCGGGCAAGCACGCTGCTCGGGCTCCGCGACGATGTCCGGTTCGCGGTCAGGTCACTGGCGCGAGGCTGGTCGCTGGCGCTCTTCGCCGTCATCACGCTCGCACTTGGGATTGGCGGCGCGACGGCGATGTACGGCGCGGCGGAGAGCATCATCCTCAACCCGCTGCCGTACGAGGCCGGCAACCGCATCGTCGGCGCCTGGCAACGCATCGGCACGACCGGCGAGGTCTTCGTCGGCGCCCCGCGCGAAGCCCGCGAGACCTGGGCTGAACAAACCGACCTCTTCGAGCACTTCGAACCGTTCACGTTCCGATTCATGGAACTCACGGGCGCGTCCAGCGACCAGGGTGTCAGCGCAGCCCTTGTACGCCCCGCGTTCTACGAGATCCTCGGACGCACCCCGATCATGGGGCGGGTGTTCGACAACAACGATCTTGCCGGTGACGGCCTTCCGGTGGTGGTGCTGAACGAGGGATTCTGGCGAACAGCCCTGGGCGCACGGCCAGACGTGCTTGGTACGTCGATCACACTCGATGGTCGCGACTGGACCGTGATCGGCGTCATGCCCGCCGGCAGTCACGTGCCGTCGTGGGGGCTCCGCCGAGTCGACGTTTGGCGCCCATTGACCGAAGCCCTGATTGCCGAACCATCGCCCTCCAGCGCGGTCATGCGCCAGGGTGTGACGACGGAAATGGTGAACGCGCGCCTCGCAAACCTCGCGGCGCGCGATCCCGACCCCGAGGCGCCGGTGGGCCACGTTGCCCTGCTGCTGATAATCGCCTGCGTCAACGTCTCGAGTCTGCTCGTGAGCCGCGCCCGCCGCAGACAGCGCGAGACCGCAGTGCGGAGCGCGCTGGGCGCCGGTCGTGGCCGGCTGGTGCGGCAGCTCGTTGTCGAGAGTTCATTGCTTGCGCTAGCCGGCGGAATGGCGGGAATCGGTGTGGCCCACCTGATCCGCAGCGCAATCGGCGCTCTGCGACCGGCCGAACTGGCGGTACTCGATCAGGTCGCGATCGGAAGCCGCGTACTCTGGTTCGCGCTAGCCGGGACCACGGCCGCGGCGCTCGTTCTCGGTTGCCTGCCCGCGTGGCGTTTCGGCAGCGGCAACTCGCTCATCTCCCTTCGTAGCGGCGACCGCACCAATGGAAACGCCACCGACCAACGTCTGCGCTGGCTCCTGGTCACCGGCGAGGTGGCCCTCTCTTTCGCTCTCGTACTCGGATCGGTGAGCGTGTTCGGCACTCTGCTGGCGAAGTTGTCGGCTGATCCGGGATTCGAGACCGCCGAGATCCTCTACGTGCGCGGAACGGCACGGAGCTGGGAGGATCAGGGCCAGAACGAACGCGAACTGCTCGCCCTCGAGATCGAAGCGAACCTGGCTGCCCTGCCAGGAGTGGCAGGCGTCACGCGTATCAGCCGCATGCTGCCCAACCCGGGCGCCCTCTGGGGCGAGTTCGAGATCGAGGGATCCTCGTCCGAGCCGCGCAACGAGGTCTTCCACGGCCCCAGCGTCGAACCGGAGTATTTCGACGTGGTCGGCCAGCCAATTCTGAACGGGCGCGGATTCGCGGAACGCGACCTGCTCGGCACCGAGAACGTCGTGGTGATCAGTGAGTCCACGGCCGGGAGCCTGTTTCCCGACCAGGACGCAGTCGGAGCGAGGTTCAGGCTCGACGAGACCTCCCTGACTGTGATCGGCGTAGTGTCCGATGTGCCAATGCTCGGGCTTGGGCGCGACGCACCTCTGCAGGCATATCGCCCGCTGCGGACGTACCCCGAATCCGCCACGTTCGCGGTGCGGGTCGCGCCGGGCTCCGACCTAGCTGTGACTCTTGGCGCCGCCCAGAACGCTCTGTGGGCAGTGAATCCGGACCTCGATGTTCTCGTGAGCCCGGCCGCCGAGCGCCTGGAGAGAACGCTCGGCCGCCATCGCTTCGCGGTTGCCCTCCTTTCTGCGTTCGCCGGCCTGGCTCTGGGGCTCTCCGCTCTTGGTCTCTACGGAGCCGTCTCGAACCTCGTAGGCCAACGCACGCGCGAACTTGGTGTCCGTATGGCACTAGGAGCACGCCGCCAGGACATCGTGAAACTCGTGCTAGGCGGCGTCGGATACGCCACGATTGCGGGGATCGCGGCCGGCGCCGTGTTGGTCCTCACCGGCGGCCGCGTCGTCGACGCCAACGCGTTCGGTCGCGAGGCAATCTCGTCGGGCACGTATGTCGTTGCGGCCCTCGTGCTCGCAACCATGGCGCTTGCAGGAGCCGCCCTCCCCGCCTGGCGTGCGGCCCGCGTCGAACCGGTCGAGGCGATTCGCGACTAGGCGCGAATGTCAGCCCCGCGGAGTACGGACGAACAGAAAGGGCGGCCCCGGTGGGCCGCCCTTCTTTGTTCACGAGTGTTCCGGTCGCTTAGTAGCGGTAGTGGTCCGGCTTGTAGGGGCCGTCCACGTCGACGCCCAGGTAGTCGGCCTGTTCCTGGGTGAGGCGGGTAAGTTCCACGCCGAGGTGGTCGAGGTGCAGTCGGGCGACCTCTTCGTCGAGGTGCTTCGGGAGCACGTAGACATGGTTGCCGTACTCGCCGTCGTTGTTCTGCAGGGCGAGCTGGGCCAGCACCTGGTTGGTGAACGACGCCGACATCACGAAGCTCGGGTGGCCGGTGGCGCAGCCGAGGTTCATCAGGCGACCTTCGGCGAGCACGATCACGCTGTGCCCGTCGGGGAAGATCCACTCGTCGGTTTGCGGCTTCACGACGTTGCGCTGCACGCCCGGAATCTTCGCGAGACCGGCCATGTCGATCTCGTTGTCGAAGTGACCGATGTTGGCGACGATCGCCTTGTCCTTCATCTTCGCCATGTGGTCGGCGGTGATGATGTCGAAGTTGCCCGTGGTGGTGACGAAGATGTCCGCGCTGCCGACAACGGCCTCGAGCGTCTTCACTTCGTAACCCTGCATGGCAGCCTGCAACGCGCAGATCGGATCGATCTCGGTTACGACGACGCGGGCGCCCTGGCCACGAAGCGCCTCGGCGCAGCCCTTGCCAACCTCACCGAAGCCGCAGACCACGGCAACCTTGCCGCCGATCATGACGTCGGTGGCGCGGTTGATGCCGTCGACCACGGAGTGGCGGCAGCCGTAGATGTTGTCGAACTTCGACTTGGTGACGGAGTCATTGACGTTGATGGCCGGGAATAGCAGCGTCCTGGCCTTGTCCATCTGCGCGAGGCGGATGACGCCGGTGGTGGTCTCCTCGGACACGCCGCGGCAGTTCTCAGCCACACCGTGCCAGCGCTGCGGGGTCTCGCCCTGCACTCGGCGGATCAGTTCGAGGATGACGCCCCACTCCTCGGGGTCGTTGTCCGCGTCGAACTCAGGAATCGTGCCGGCCTCTTCGAACTCGTAGCCCTTGTGAATCAGCAGGGTGGCATCACCGCCATCATCGACGATGAGGTCCGGACCGGAGCCGTCGGGCCACAGCAGCGCCTCGTTCGTGCACCACCAGTATTCCTGGAGGGTCTCGCCCTTCCAGGCGTAAACCGGCACGCCGGCAGGTGCCTCGACCGTGCCGCCCGACTCGGGACGGCCCACGACGGTCGCGGCCGCAGCGTGATCCTGCGTGGAGAAGATGTTGCAGGACACCCAGCGAACATCAGCGCCGATCTCGACGAGCGTCTCGATGAGCACCGCGGTCTGCACGGTCATGTGGAGGCTACCCATGACCTTCACGCCGGCCAACGGCTTGTCAGCCGAGTAGCGACGACGAACTTCCATCAGGCCCGGCATCTCGTGCTCGGCAAGGGTGATTTCCTTGCGACCGAACTCGGCTAGGTTGAGGTCGGCGACCTTGTACGGGTCGCGGCCTGCGGCGCGCGTGGCGTCGAAGGCGTGTTGCGTGGTCGTTTCCATCGGTTGTCTCCTGCGGCGCTTTCGCCGTGGGTTGGCGTCCGTTCAGCCCGCGCGGCGGGCAGAAGCGGCAAAGAGGACCGGGCCCGTGGCCTCAGGGTCCGGTGTGAGTTCGCGATAGTTGATGTGCTCGAATCCGGCTTGCTCGAGCCAGCCCGCGATCTGCTCTGGCGAAAAGCCGAGCCAGGCGTGGCCCATGTCATTGCGGTAATGGAGCCGGTCGTGGGGCGTCATGTCGGCGACGAGCACTCGGCCGCCCGGACGGACAACCCGACCGATTTCGAGAAGCGCTTCTTCCGGGGCGACGACGTGATGAAGAACCAGAAACACGATCGCCGCATCGAGTTCGCCGTCCGCGATCGGCGGCGCTTCGATCTGCCCCTCGCGCACCTCAACCTTGTTCAGGTCGCGCAGGCGATCGCGTGCCGCGCCGAGCATCTCGCGCGAGCTGTCCACGGCAATGACCTTGCCAACGAAGGGCGCGAGCGACTCCGCGATTCGGCCAGTGCCGCAACCGAGATCCCCGACCACCCAGTCGTTGTCCAGTAGTCCGAGCAGCGCCTGTAGATCGGCGCGCTCGCCGAACATCTCGCGCCGCACTTCGTCCCAGGCCGCGGCGGTCTCGGCGAAGAAATCCTGCGACCGGGTGCGGCGTTCGGAAACGACAACGCGGGCACGCAGCACATCCTGATGCGGTGCCGGGAGATCGGCGATCTGGCCGCGGACAAGACTCCACAAAGCGCGGGCGTCGTCGTCCAACTCGCGGTGCGCCATCCGGTAGCGGCGACTGGTCCCATCGGGCGTGGAGGTAAGCCACCCGTCGTCCATCAGCAGCTTGAGGTGGCGACTCACGGTCGACTGCGGGAGCTGAAGGACGGTGCACAGTTCCGAAACGGTGAATTCTTGCCCCTCGAGAATCAGGAGCAGGCGCGATCGCGTGGCATCCGCCAGGCTACCGAGCCGCGCAAACGTGCGGCCGGTGTCGCTTTCAACAATCGATCCGTTCATGCGGATAGACTGCTGCATACTCTGGCGAACGTCAAGTCGATCGAGTGAGCCTAGTGAGGCGAAGGCCGCGAGAGGCGTCAGCCGGAGAGAGCTGCGATCAGATGTTCTCGGCGGTGATCTCGACGCGGATGCCGTTGTAAGTGCCGGCTCGGCTGGCCCGTGACAGGTCGAGCTGCAAATAGGCGTCGCCCCAGGTTAGGAAGTAGCCCGAGTGCTGGATGGAGATCGTGCGCGCTATGGCACCCCCAATGCCGACCATGGCATCCCGCGCGCGAATACGTGCCCCGCCGCCGGCGTTCGCATTCCGATTGCGAACGCGGATCGAGACCTGAGTTTGGCCCGATTGCGATACCGCCTGGAGGGCCCACGCGTACTGGATGGGGAACCATTCGAAATCCGATCCCGGATCCGCGATGAGGTCATCGTCGACAACGTTACCGATGGTCGCGTCCCCCGTGAACGCTCCGCCCTGCATATTCATCGTAAGACCGCGCGTACCGGCGTTGATCGCCGGGCTGCCGAAATAGGTGCTCACCAGGTCGCCGGCGTCGATGGCCAACGGGATCGTGTCCCAGTAGAAGAGCCGGATCCAATCCGGGAGATCCACTCCAACGTCGATATTCAGCGACTGCGCCGCGGCAGGTGGCGCGATAGCGCCTGCGAGCGCCAGGGCGGTGCACAGCAAAGCCACGCCGACGCGAATCGGCGAGCCGAGCGTTCGACGCATTGCGGCACCGGCGTTGCCGGCGCGTTGTTCTCGCTGGTGGGTCATCGCTTGCCATCCCGGAGGTTAGGAACTTCCTCGCCGGGGTCTTCCAAGCAGAGTACGTCGTAACCAATCACATCTTCAAGCACTAAAAGTCATTATTGATCAACAAACAGGGCTTCTGGACGCCATAGATTATCTCAGGACTCTACTGGTCGCCTGAGCGGGTCGGAGTCGGCGCGGGTCGCCGACACCCTCGCGTTTCGCAGCGCCTGGACGCGAACTAACGAGCTGAACTACGAGCGATACGCCAGAGTCCGCGCGTGAGCAGCGGCAGCGCAAACAGCGCCAGGAACCCGTAGGCCATCAGGGTGTAGCCCTGGGCGACGAGCGCGATGATGCCGAGTCGCGACAGCAGCGCGGCGGAAAGCAGCACGGCGACAGCCACGCCACCCGCCTGCGCGGGTGTGAGCGGAGCTCGGCCGACTTCCTCGAGATTGGCAGACATCCGGTCGGTGATCGCGTGGATCATGCCAACGCTCGTCTCCACCAGAGTCCACATCACTACGATCGCGAACAGAGCGACCTGCCAACCTCCGCCTACTTTCTCGAGCATCACCAGCCACGGCACCTGGGCACCGAGCACTTCGGCGTCCGGGTAGAACCCCAGGACAGCGAGATACGTGAGTAGAAACGGGACGGTCGACAGCAGGCCCGTCGCCAACCCAGCCGTCAGCGCCTGCCAGCGCGCCGTCTGGCGATCGAGCACGAACAGCGTGCTAGGCAAACTCGACAGGTTGTAGCCGGCGTACAGCAGACCAACGCCGAGCAGCGCCGCAACGCCAGGGCCTTCGACGGGATCCCGAGCGCCGGAGAGCGCCGTGCCGATCTCGGAACGCGTGGCGCCGATGACAGCCGCCGCGAAGAGCGCATATCCCGCATACAGCACCACCGAGCCGATGGACTTGAAGCGTTCGATCGTGGCGCGCCCGGAGGCATTGATCGCGGCGACCAGCACGATGATCCCGGTCACGCCGACGACGTACGGAAGTCCGAGCACCTGTTCGCCGATGGCGCCCGAAGCGGCGCTCACCACGGCGATCACCACCACCACCATGGTGACGTAGAGCAGGTCGAAGAGAGGCCACAGCGGCCCGATCAGTTCGCGGACCAGGCTCCGGTAGTCGAAGCAGCGAGTGACGCGGGCGAACTCGTAGCAGATCGCCGTAACCACGGAGAATCCGAATCCGATGGCTACGAGGCTCCAGAGGCCGCCACTTCCGTACTGCCCGCCGTACTCCACGATCTCGCGACCGGTCGCATAGGCGCCGCCGATGAGAACAGACTGGAAAATCACTCCGGGCAGCACGATTTGCTGCAACAGTCGTTTCATGGCGATGCTCCGCCTCCCGGGAGATTGAGTTTCCACAAGCTCTGGCGCAGATCACGAGGGTTCCTGAACAGGAGCGTCCCCCGACGCTGGAAGTAGTCCACCAGGATCGATCGCTCGCGACCCTCCAGGCCATCCTCTCCCAGAGTGACGCCTTCGTCGATCATGATGTGGGTCACGCCACGCGATGCGAAGAACGCGTCGATATCCGACGGCGCGGTGGCCGCCACGAGCGTGTTCTGCAGGTTGAAGTGCTCGAACGTGTAGTCCGAACGCCACCCGTTCGGGTACGGCCACATCTCCCCCCGCCCCGGGAGGTCGAGCAGGTAGCCCCACGTGCGCATGTTCACCATGTACAACCGATCGCCTGGTCCGAGGCGACGGGTCGCTTCCATGTAAAGACCGTACGGCCCGAGTCGTCTTTCAAGGAACTGCGTGCGCGTGATGTCACCGCGCCAGTAGCGCTCCACAACGCCCGGTCCGCGCGCAGGCACGAGCAGCGGCACGAGGCTGTCCACCGCGAGCAGCACGCTGATACCGATACACACGGCGACGCCGCTCCGGCAGAATCTCACCAGACGGTCCGAGACGGCCACAGCGACGAGCACCGCCATCACCGGCAGCAACGGAATCAGGAAACGCACCTGCGTCGTGGTGAGCGACCAGTAGAACGTGTACGTCGCGACGAACACAGCCAGCAGCGTGACCTGTGGTGAACGTCGCCGTGCCACGAGGGCCAACGGTGCGAGCAGGAACACCGAACCGACGACTCCGTCGTAGGCCGTGTAGTTGGCCTCGGCTGACGTGTAGACCCAGATCGACGACATCAGTCGCTCGAACAGATTGCGGTCATAGCCCGCGCCGTATTGGCGCTGCCACGCGAGCGCGAGGTCGGATTGCTCTATGGACCAGTTCACCGCACCGGTGAGTTCGAACGGCCCTAGCCCGAACGGGAACAACGGCCAGCCTGTAATCGCCCACGTCCGGGCCAGATGCGGAACGAAGAGCAGAAAAGCCAGACCGCCAAGCGCAACCAATCCCCAGGGGAGCTTCCCCGTTCGCGAACGCAACTCTGCGACAAGCACGACCAGCGCCAACAGCAGGACCAACTGCAGGCCGGTGTACTTCACTGTCCACGCCGCCCCGGCAAGGAGCCCGGCGTAAACGGCCCATGGCAACCCGACCCACTCGCTCGTCTCTCTCGCCTCGGTGTAGAGCAAAGTTCCGACAAGTGCGAGAAACGCGTAGAGCGTGAAGTTCATGTCGATGTACGCCCACGCGCCGATGACCATCACAGTTGGCACGGTGGCGAAGAGCGTGGCTGCGATCACCGCACCAGTTCGATCGACGAGGGTTCGGGCGTAGCCGTAGATCGCCAACAGAACGAGCAGGCCGTACAGGCCGTGGAACAGGCGCGCGGCGGTCTCACCGGCGATCCCAAGCCCGTAGAGGAACAACATCTGCGGGCCCATTGGGTAGTAGGCCAGTACGTTGTCCGTGAACGGCGGGAGATATCCGACCTCGAGAATCCGCTTGGGAATCTCGAGGTGGTAGACCATCTCGTCGAGCGAGGTGATGGGCAACATCGCGCCACTGACGATCCATGCCGCATAGGCACTCAGGCCCGCGATCACGGCAGCAACCCAGACGCCGCCGCGCGGCCAGGCGGTGTGAGCGGCACGGAGCTTGCCGGAGCCACCGACGAGTGCGAGAAGCGTCATCACGGCGAACAGGCCGCGAAGCATCGGCACGGAGACCAACGGCACACCGAGCACAAAGCCGGACATGCTGGCGGCGTAGAGGGTGCACGACAGCAACAGTAGGCCCAGCCCGGTGTCACTGGCGATCTGCAAGGCGGGATGCGGCAAGCGCCACCGATTGCGGCAGAGAAATTCCCCCACGACCCAGGCGCCCAGCCCGGTCATTCCCACCACGATGACTGCGCCCCACACGGCGGTCACGGTGCTCCCCTCTCTTGTGGCGGTCGAGAAAGCTACAGTAAGGTCGAACGTAGGCGACCGCCCTCCGTGCTCAATCTACCGACATCGCCCCCCGGGATGTCATTCGACAAGGACTCGACTGTGCGCAAGATCCTCGCCCCAGCGGTTGCCATCCTACTCGTTTCAGTGATGGCCGGCCATAGCTCCGCGGCAACGAACGACGACAACAACTGGCCGCAATGGCGGGGACCGATGCTCGACGGCACGAGCACCGAAACGAGTCTGCCTGTGAGCTGGAGCCTCACCGAGAACATCGCCTGGACGCTGCCGCTCGATGTGTGGAGCGGCTCGACGCCTATCATCTGGGGCGAGACCGTGTTCCTCAGCGTCTCGGACGGCGACAACCTGTCGCTGTGGGCGATCGACCGGAATACCGGCGACCGACTCTGGGAAGGCTTCCTGTCGGGCGGCGACCACCGCGAGCGCAAACAGAACATGTCGTCGCCTTCGCCAGTCACGGACGGTGAGCACGTCTGGGTCATGACCGGCACGGGAATCCTCAAGGCGTTCGACTTCGAAGGCAATGAGCAATGGAGCCGCGACATTCCCGGTGACTACGGGGCATTCGGGCTGCAGTGGGGCTACGCATCCTCGCCGTTGCTGCACGATGGCGCGCTCTACGTGCAGGTGCTCCACGGGATGAAAACCGACGACACGCCGTACGTGCTGCGAATCGATCCCTCCACGGGCGAGACCGTGTGGCGCCAGGAACGACCGACCGACGCGATCGTCGAGTCACCCGACTCCTACACGACCCCAGCAGTGATCAACGTCGAGGGCTCCGACGAGATCGTGATCACCGGGGGCGACGTGGTGACCGGGCACGACCCGGCTACCGGCCAGGAACTCTGGCGCGCAGATGGACTCAATCCCGACAACCAGCGCAATTACCGCATCGTGGCATCGCCCGTGATTCACGACGACATCATCTATGCGCCTACGCGCGAGCGTCCCCTGCTGGCGATCAAAGCAGGCGGTCGCGGAGACATCACCGAAACGCACCGTCTCTGGTCGTTCAACAACGGGCCCGACGTTCCCACCCCGGTGACCGACGGCACGTACTTCTACAGCATCAACGACAAGGGCATCGCGTACTGCCTGGATGCACGCACCGGCGAAACTCTCTACGGGCCTCAGCGACTGGCAGTAGGCACCTACAGCGGCTCACCCGTCCTGGCCGACGGCATGATCTACATCACCAACGAAGATGGCCTGACAACGGTGCTAAGAGCAGGGCCCGAGTTCGAGATCCTGGCGGAAAACGATCTCGGCGACTACACCCTGAGCTCGCCCGCCATCTCCGACGGCCAGATCTTCATCCGCACCGCAAGCGGCCTGTACGCGATCGGCGAACGCCACGACAATTGAGCCGCGTTCGCTCGAGACAGCGAGCATGGAGGGCCGCATCCGCGGCCACAGCGATGGTGATCGGTGCGTGCGCTGGCCCCGAACAGGTACGGGACACCGCTGCGACGCTAGCCTTCGAAACAACCGGAACTGACGCGGCTCGCATCGCCACGAACCATGCCGGCTCGGTCTGGGGCGCGCCCGCCACACTGGAACGCGTCGGCAGTATCGGACTGGACGAAGGTCCGCCCGAGCTGATGTTCGGACAGATCGCGGACTTCGAGGTCACGCGCGAGCACATCTATGTGCTCGAAACGAAGCCACCAGTCGTACGCAAGTACACCCACGATGGCGAATGGGTCGCGAATCTGGGACGGTCCGGCCGCGGTCCCGGCGAGTTCGAATGGCCGAGCGCACTTGCCGTCGACGAGACCGACAACCGGCTCTATGTGAAGCATAGCGATCCAGAGAGCCTGGTGAGCATGGATCTCGAGGGTGGTGCACCCGCCGCTGTACCCCTGCCCGCGCGCAGTGCCCTGCGGTCCTGGCTTCGTGCCACACCGTTCGGGCTGGCACGAATTGGGTCCCGTCGTGAGGTCGAGACACTCCACGATCAGCAGTTGACGATGCAGTGGCTGGGCCGCTCCGGCGAAGTCCAGCGCAGCGCCGCCTTGCCGGACTATCCCGCCGCTATCTGGACCCTGGATTGCGGCGACGGCAGTGGCGCCGCGGTACCGAAGCCATTCGCCCCCGGGCTCACCTGGGCATTGGCAGCCGACGGTGGATACGTAACCGGATATCCCGACCGCTACGAGTTCACGATCCACCATCCCGACGGCACGACGCTAACCGTCAACCGCTACTGGTCACCTTTCCCGGTCGATCGCGAGGAGTACGCGTCGCGCGTCAGTCGGGCTCAGAAGAGCGCCGGTTGCGGCGACGGCTCGGCCGACTGGCAGGGTGACCCCGCTCCGTTCGAAAAGGCTGCCTATCAACGGTTGTTCGTCGATCAGACTCAACGGATCTGGGTGATCCGCGAGGGACCTGGATCTCCCCATGACGACTGCGCCTCATACGAGCCGGACGTTCAGCGCACCACGTGCTGGCGCTCCGAGACTCTCGTGGATCTCTTCAACCCCGAGGGGATGTATCTGGGCGCGGTGCAAATCCCGGACGGCGTTTCGCTGAGCATCCGGCCCGCGACACACGCGGACAAAGTACTTCTCCTGGCCACCAGCCCCGCTGGATCCGCCCAGCTGGTCTGGTATCGCATTGTCCCGCCGCCCGAGTAAGCACAGGGCCTACTCGGTACGTAGGGCAGAGGTCGGCTCAACGTGCGCGGCGCGAAGCGCCGGCACGACGTTGGCAATCACGCCGATGAGGCCCAGGGCCAGCACGGCGCCGACGAAGGCGAACGCGTCGGTGGCGCTCACTCCGTAGAGCATCGCGCCAAGCACGCGAGTGAACGCGAGACTCACGGCCACGCCGATGACCGCGCCGATGCCAATCAATCCCATGCCCTGGCGTAGCACCATGCTCAGGACGCTACGACGGTCCGCGCCGATCGCCATGCGGATACCGATCTCGCGCGTGCGGCGAGCCACGGCAAAGGCGACCACACCGTAGACGCCCACAGCCGCGAGGAGAGCGCCGATGATGCCCAGGAGACCGAGAGCTCCGGCAGAGAGTCGGACCGGGAAGAGACTCAACGCCAGGTGCTGGCGAATCGTTTCCACTTCGAGAACGGCCAGAGCCGGATCCATCTCTCTCAGAATCTGGCGCATCTGAGTGAGCACCGCGCCCGCGTCGCCTCGGGTTCGCGCAATCATGTTGCCGAGCCCACTGCCCGTGTCCTGGGCGTACGGGAGGTACAGGTTCGGCGTTGGCTCCTCCCCAAGAGTCCTGACTTTGTGCGGAGAGTGAATCCCGATGACCTCGACTTCGGGACCATCTGCTACGCCCAGAACGACGTGCTTACCAAGCGGGTTCTGTCCGGGCCATAGCTGGTCCGCCAGAACCTGGTTCATGATCGCCACGAGGCCAGCGTCCTCCACATCGCGGCCGTCGAACAGCCGCCCCTGATCGATCGAGATTTCCATCACCTCGAAGTATTCAGGCGTCACCGTCGTGGTCATCACCGAAGGAGGATCTTCGTCCTCGGACAATTCCACCCCCTCTGCGTACACGCTGCGTGTAGCCGTTATGGTCGACTCGAGAGGCAACCGTTCCGCATACGCGACCTGCTCAACGCCCGGGATGGCCTCGAACCGGTCCAGTGCGCGTAAGTGAAAGTCACGAGCAGCGTCGGGCTGGTGCCCCTGGAAGAGCAGCCCCGCGCTGATATTGACCACCGACTCCGTCGCGATTCCGGGGTCTATCGATTGAGCGTTCTGGAGGCTCCGCAGCATGAGTGCCGCGGAAATCAGCAGCACGAGCGACAGCGTGACCTGAGCCACAACAAGTGAGTTGCGCAGTCGAGAACCGCGCTGACTACCATCAGAGGAAGCCTCGTCGCCGCGCAACGACTGCGATAGATCGGCGCGGGTAGAGCGAAAGGCAGGAACGAGGCCGAACACCAGGCCGGTGAGCAGCGCCACGGCGCCGGCGTACACCCACACGCGGGCGTTCACGTCGATCGCCAGATCGATCGGAACGATCACAGGCGGCTGCAGCGAAAGGAGGAGCCGAATGGCGACTTCGGCGATTACGACGGCAAGGATGCCGCCGATAGCCGAGAGCATCAGGCTCTCGGTGAGCAGCTGACGCACGAGCCTCCCGCGGCCAGCCCCCAGCGCCATTCGTAAGCCGATTTCCTGGCGCCGGACTGAACCACGCGCCAGCATCATGTTGGCGACGTTGGCGCACGCGAGGAGCAATATGAGTCCCACCGTCCCCATGAGGACGCCGGCTGCCGGCAACAACGCCTGGTCGGCCGCAGGGTCGATCCGAACGTCGGCGGCCGGCATCGCGCGGAACCCGATCTCCTCGTTGGTGTCGGGGTACTCAGCAGCGAGCTGCGCTCCAATAGCCTGCACTTCCGCATCAGACTGTTCGACACTCGCTGAGTCCGCGAGCTGCCCCAACACGTAGAAGCCACGGGACTGTCGGCGCTCAAGCATGCTCGTCGCGCCAAGACTCCCGCTAAAATCCTCTGTCCCGGGAGTGGGAACCCAGAAGCTCGGCTTCAGCGGGGGAACCAGTCCGGTGTATTCCTCCGACACAACTCCGACCAGTGTGTAGGACTCGCCGCCGAACGCCAGCTGCGTGCCCAGCACATCCTCGCTGGCACCGAGTCGCTCGCGCCAGAAGGCCGGACTCACCATGATCACGCGATGATTGCCGGCGATCTCTTCCTCCGGCGTGAACGTGCGCCCGATCAGCGGCGGACGGCCGAGCAGACCGAAGTAGTTGGCCGACACCGACTCGCCGAAGACGAAGCTGACATCGCCGTCATCGTTGTAGGTCCCCATCTCCGTCCGGACAGAGGCCATTTGCGCGAAAGTCTCGGTGGTATCGCGGAGATCGACGAAGTCCGGATACGACATGAGCAGGTCGCCGAACGCGTCGCCTGCTTGCCGCACGCGTACGACGCGATCGGGATCGGCGGCCGGGAAGGGCGAGAAGAGCACGGCGTCGACGACGCTGAACATGGTGACGTTGAAACCGATGCCCACGGCGAGCGAGAGCACGGCCACAAAGGTGAACATCGGGCTCTTCCACAACATGCGGATGCCGAAACGGATGTCTGCGATCAAGTCGTTCATGAGGTTCGCGCCAGGGGATCGGTCGGAACGGTTCGGAAAATGGCCGAGAGGGTCGTGGCGACTGCGTTTCGCGGTCTGCCCCTCGCCGACGAGACGGTCGATATCTCCAAAACGCCGCTCGGCGTCCTGGCGCGCGCTGTCGGGGTCCATCCCCGCAGCAACGTTGTCGTCAACACACAGAGCGATATGCGCCAGCATCTCCTCGCGGATGTCGGCTTCGAGGGCACCTCGCCCCCATCCCAACTTGCGGCGCATTGCGTCGAGCATCAGTTGGTCTCCAGCACCTTGGCCACCGCGGACGAGAACTCGCCCCAGTTGTTCTGCTCGGCCTGAAGGTGGTCGCGGCCCGAACCGGTGAGTTCATAGAACTTGGCGCGCCGCTTCGTATCCGTGATGCCCCACTCGGCGCGGATCCAGCCGCGCTTCTCCATGCGGTAGAGCGCCGGATACAACGAGCCTTCCTCGACGCTCAGCACGCCGTCGGTGACGCTGTTTGATAGCTTTCGCGATGGCATAGCCATGCGAACTGCTGCCGAGCAGCGTCTTCAACACCAGTAGATCGAGCGTTCCGCGAAGTAGATCCATGCCACGCTTAGCCATGAGGTTTGTATCCTTAGACTTTCTATACTTAGAAACTCTAGGGATGGTATTCCCAGTAGATAACGGCCACAACCGTCGGGAAGTTTCATCGCCCGTGAGAAAAATGCGCATACCCCGCCTGCCGATGCTCCTGGCGCTCACGAGCGCGTTGCTACTGCTCGCCACGACCCGCGGCGCCCAAGCGCACAATCTGGGCACGACGGTCACTCTCATCACCCTCGGCGAGGCCTCTTTCGAGATGCGCCTGGAGTGTGACCTCGATGCTCTTTTGCTCGGAGCGGGCCCAGGCGCGGACGACGCAGAATTGGCGCAGGCGGTGGCGGACATGGCTGAAGTTCAACGCACGGCAGCGCTCGAAGACCTCGCGTCGCTGTTTCTGCGACGGGTTCGGCTCTTCAATGGAAACGAGCGGTTGGAGTTCGAGGTCGACTTTCCCGACCGTGAGGACGGCGTCACGCTGGCCATGGTGCCGCCTACCTACCTCGGGTTAACCGCGAGGCTGCGCGGCGAGCTACCGGCCGACCTGCACGGCCTGCGACTTCGTCTTTCGCGAGCATTTCCGGCGGCTGAAGTGACCGTGATCAACGCGGCGGGAGCGATCGTCCTCGACCAACTCGTGCCGCGGGGCGAGGACAGTCAGGTGTTTTCGGCTTCTGGAGGCGTCGCGGAGGCGACCACGGCCGAGTCGAGCGGCCGAAGTGCGCTGTTCATTGGCCTCGCGATCGGAGCGTTCGCGCTACTCGCGTGGTTGTTCCGTGGGAAATTCGTCAACTAGCGTCTTGCCCGCGTCGCTTGCGCCCCGAACGCCCACAAACGTACGATCTTCCCTCCTGCACCCGACGACCACCGCGCCCCCCAGTGCTCGGCGCGCGTTTCGATGCGAGTCCTTATCGATGTCTGACTCTCGCTCTGCCCTACCCGTGCGACTTCTCCGACTTTCAGTCGCCGCCATCCTCGTCGCCACCTCGCTAACTGCGAGTGCGCTACCCGCCCCGCAAGAGGCCGCGAACAACGAGTGGAGCCAGTGGCGCGGCCCCGATCAGAACGGCGTCTCTGCGGCCACCGATCTGCCGGACGACTGGACCGTTGACGGCCCGGGTCAGCTCTGGCACGGCGACATTGTCGGCCGATCCACCCCGGTGGCTTTCGACGGCCGCGTGTGCGCCAATGGACGTCTCGGCGAAGGCATGGAAATGCGCGAGACCGTGGCCTGCTGGAACGCCGCGACGGGCGAGCGCCTCTGGCAACGCAGCTTCAATGTCTACAACACGACGGTACCGTTCACGCGGGTGGGCTGGGGCAGCGTCGCCGGCGATTCGGAAACAGGCAATCTCTACGTACTGAACGTCGACGGCTGGTTCCACGCTCTCGACGAGCTCGGCCGCACCGTCTGGTCGTACCGATTGCACGAGGACTACGGCCGATTCTCCGGCTACGGCGGCCGCACCGGCACGCCGGTCATTGACGAGAATCGGGTCCTCCTTCCAGTCATCAACGGCAGCTGGGCCGAGTTCACGCCCGGTCGGCAGCGCTTCTACGCGTTCGACAAACACGACGGCCGCGTTCTCTGGGTCTCGAATCCGTCCGAGGAATCCCCGAAGGATCTGAATATCCAGGCCGTGCCAGTTGTCACCGAGATCGATGGCCAGCGGCTCATGATCGTCGGTGGTGCAGATGGTTGGATCTACGCACTGCAAGCTCGTACCGGAAACTTTGTCTGGAAGTTCCAGCTCTCGAAGCGCGGGATCAACGTGTCGGTCGTCGAGGCGGACGGCGTGGTCTACGCGGCGCACAGTGAAGAGAACCTCGACGAGGGTGTCCTCGGTCGGGTGGTAGCTATCGATGCCCGCGGACAGGGCGACATCACGCACACCAACGAACTCTGGCGCGCCACCGAGATCCCGGTCGGATTCAGTTCGCCGATGCTGCACGACGGCGTGCTGCACGTGATCGACAACTCGGCGAACCTGATCGCGTTTGACGCGGCCACAGGGCGGCACCTCTGGGAACAGAACATTGGCAATGTCGGCAAGGCATCCCCGGTGTGGGCCGACGGGAAGATCTACGCCACCGAGGTCAACGGCAACTTCGTGATCCTCAGAGCCGGCGAGGATGGCGCTGAGGTTCTCGACACCGAGCACATCGAAATGCCGGACGGACGCCACGCAGAGATCTGCAGCTCGCCGGCGGTGGCATACGGCCGCATCTACTTCACGACGGAAAACGGCATTTACGCGATCGGCAACGACGCCGACGCGCCGATCGAAACGTGGAGCGCAGAGCGCACGATGCCGGTACCGGACATCGATGCCGAAGTGACCTCGATCAAGGTCGTTCCCGCTGACGTCGTGATCCGGGCGGGCGAGCCCGCACAGTTCGAGGTCCACTCCTTCGATGTGGACGGCAACTTCATCCGCAGCCGCAACGCCGTGTGGTCGCTGGCCGGCCTCGAAGCCGAGGTCTCCGAGGACGGAACGTTCTGGGCCGACCCTGCTATCGGTCATCAGGTGGGTCGTGTGCTCGCCGAGACCGGAGGGATGCTCTCGGCGTACGCGCGCGTTCGCGTGATCGCTGCACCGCCGACAGTCGAAGACTTCAACGACGGCGAACGACCGCCGCACTGGGTGGCCGCAGGGCGCTGGGGCCCAATGGCGGAGTTCGACGGCGAGAATGTCCTTACCAAGGGGCCCTCGCCCAGCGGTATTCACCGCCACGTGACCTACACCGCCGACGCCTCCACGCGCGACGTGACGGTCCAGGTCGACCTCTACGCAACGCAGGAAGGCCGGCGGCGCGCAGATGGCGGCGTGGTGAACGGCGGCTACACGCTGGACCTCGCCGGCAACCACCAGCGGCTGGAGATCCGCTCGTGGGCGTCGGAGCTGCTCATGATGGAACGCGTCCCGTTCGAGTGGGACATGGAGACCTGGTACACGGTGAAACTCCGTGTCGAGCCGGGCAGCAACAGCACGATGGTGCGTGCGAAGGTGTGGCGTCGCGATGAAGCCGAACCCGCCGAATGGACCCTCGAAATCGAAGACCCGCGCGCGCTGCAGAGCGGCGCTCCTGGCATTTACGGCTACTCTCCCGTGAACATCTACTACGACAACTACAAGGTAACGGCGAACCGATGACCAACCGTAAGCCCCTCTCGACGTTAGGTCTGATCGCGCTGACCGCCTTCATTGGCGGCGGCGCGCTGCGCCACGCTGACACTGCTGCGGCACAGCAGCAGGAAGAGGCGATGTTCGCGGGCAACTTCGAACGCAACATGATCTCCGACGCCACGAACCTCCCGTCGGAGTGGGATGTGCGCTCGGGCACGAACATCAAATGGTCGGCTCCGGTCGGCTCGCAGAGCTACGCGGGCCCTGTCGTGGCCGGTGGCAAGGTCTTTGTTGGCACCAACAACGAGGGCCTGCGGAATCCGGACATGCCCAATGACCGCGGGGTCATGATGGCGTTCGACCAGGAAAGCGGCGAGTTCCTCTGGCAGTACGCCACCGAGAAGCTCACCGCCGGTCGAGTGAATGACTGGCCGCTGCAGGGCGTTTGCTCTACGCCTTTTATCCAGGGCGACCGGCTCTGGTACGTATCCAACCAGGCACACATCGTCGCGCTGGACGTGAATGGCCATCGCGACGGCGACAATGACGGCCCGTTCGCCGACGAGGTCCACACGTCCGCTATCGACGGTGACGTGCTCTGGTCGTACGACATGATCGGTGAAGTTGACGCCTTCCCGCACAACCTGGCGACGAGCTCGCCGCTGGTTGTCGGTGATCTGGTGTTTGTGTCGACCGGCAATGGAGTCGACGAAGGGCACATCAATATTCCTTCGCCGTTCGGTCCCAGCTTCATGGCCGTCAACAAGAACACTGGTGAACTCATCTGGGAGAATTCGGATCCGGGCGAGGACATCCTCCACGGCACGTGGACCAACCCGACCTACGCCGTGGTGAACGGCACGCCACAGGTGATCTTCCCGGGCGGTGACGGCTGGGTGCGCTCGTTCGTGCCGGAAACCGGCGAGATCCTCTGGATGTTCGACGCCAACCCCAAGGACTCGGAGTGGGCCCTGGGTGGGCGCGGCACGCGCAACAACATCATCTCGACGGCAGTCGTTTACGACAACAAGATGTACATCGGCGTGGGCCAGGATCCCGAGCACGGTGAGGCGCCCGGGCACTTCTGGGTTGTCGACATCACCGGCAGCGGCGATATCACCGACGCAGTCGTTTGGAACCGTAGCGGCGAAGATTTCCATCGCACGATCTCGACGGCCGCAATCCACGACGGCATCGTCTACATCTCGGACCTGTCGGGCTTCCTCTACGCCCTCGACGCCGAGACCGGCGAGCACTACTGGACCTACGACACCTTCGCGGCGGTCTGGGGTTCGGCCTTCGTTGCCGACGGTAAGGTCTACCTGGGTGACGAGGATGGCGACATCATCGTGCTGCAGGCCGGCAAGGAACTCGTAGAACTCGCCGAGATGAACATGGGCGCTTCGGTCTACACGACGCCCTGGGCGGAAGACGGCGTGCTCTACGTGCTGTCCCGCAACCGTCTCTACGCGATCGAGACCGGCGCGCAGTCGGAGCCGATGAACTGAGCTCGGAGCAGCACTGGAGGCGCCTCGAACGTCTGTACATCGAGGCGCCCACCAATGCCTACTACCGCCCTACGATCGAGGTCGCCGACGCGACGGCGACCGTGCGGATCCCGGTGCGCGAAGAGTTCTTCCATGCGGCGGGCGCGGTTCATGGATCGCACTACTTCAAGGCGCTAGACGACGCCGCATTCTTCGCCGTGGCCTCGCTCGTCGACGACAACTTCGTTCTCACGGCGTCGTTCAACATGTATTTCGAGCGACCGGTGAGCGCGGGGACGTTGACCGCCATCGGCAAGGTCATCCAACGTGGCCGACGCGTATTTCTGGCCGAATCGCGGCTCACCGACGACGACGGCTGCGAACTCGCCCGCGGCAGCGGCACATTCATGCGTAGTTCGACGGCATGGGACGAGCTCCCATAAAAAAGACGGCGGCTGGATCCGGGTCCACTGGCCAATCTCGCGATAAAGCCACCGTTTCCAACCGCCGCCGCGAACGCGGGTATGGCAACCCGCCCGTGAAAGCGCGCCTTGGGTCGAGGTGTTTTCAAATCTCGCTTTCACTTCTGATCACCCTACGTGGGCCCCGGGCCGCGGACTTGATGAGAACCTTCGGAATGTCGAAGGATTCCTTGAGGAACCGCCCCGACAGCGTTAGCTTGGGTTCTCGGCGAGGTTTCGAGGCCTCCCATACCGCCACCGGCGCCTGAACTCCCCCGCTGCTCTGGAGCAACCGTGAAATCGACCCGCACAGGCCTGGCCTGCACTATCGCCCTGCTCGTGACCGTGCTCTCCGTGGGCTCGACGCATGCCAACGACGAGAACAACTGGCCGGGTCTCGGCGGCCCGTCCGGCAATCGGATCTCCACAGAAACCGACCTACCGATCGAATGGGGCCCGGAAAAGAACGTTGCCTGGAAGACCCCGATCCCGGGTCGCGGCTACTCATCGCCGGTGATCTGGGGAGACCGGATCTTCGTGACCACGGCGATCAAAGGCGACGAAGTGCCGGGCCACGAGGTTGCCCAGCACATACTGGGTGGCGGCCCCTGGGTGCACCCGGACAGCGTGGACGGCACGTTCGTGCACCAATACAGGGTCGTGGCGCTCGACGTGAACGGCGGTGACATTCTCTGGGACGAACTCGCGCACGAAGGCCTCCCCTACGACGATCGCCACAAGAACAGCTCATACGCGGCGCCGACGACGGCAACCGACGGAGAGTTCGTCTACGCCTACTTCGGCACCCCCGGATTGTTCGCCTACGACTTCGACGGGAACCTGCAGTGGTCCGCCAAGATCGGTAACGTTCCCACCCTGGGCATGGGCGTCGGATCCTCACCGGTGCTCGCCGGCGATCTGGTGATCATTCAGGCCGACGAAGACGCCGGTGACAACTCGGCGCTCGTTGCGTTCGACAAACGCACGGGCGAGGAGGCCTGGCGCGTGGCACGGCCCACGAGCGTCACGTGGACAACCCCCACTCTGGTGCAGGGCGACGATCGGAACGAACTCGTCACGATCGCAAACGAGTGGCTGATCTCCTATGACCCGGCCACCGGTGAAGAGCTGTGGCGCATGCAGGGTCTCGAGGCCAACGCGATCCATCGGCCGCTGCTACACGACGACACGGTCATCGCGACAGCGGGCTATCCGCAGAAGGTCACCAAGGCCGTGCGACTCGGCGGCTCGGGTGACCTGACCGACACCGACTACCTGGAGTGGAGCTACAACAAGGGGACTGCCTACATCCCCTCGAACCTGGTCTACGACGGTTACGTCTACCTGCTCAACGACCAGGGCGTGCTCACCTGCCTCGACGCGGAGACCGGCAAGATCGTTTACGAGGGTGGCCGCATGCCGGTGTCCCAGAGATTCTCCGCCTCTCCGGTGGCGTTCGATGGGAAGTTCATGATGTCCGGGATGGACGGCGAAGTTTTCGTGGTCCAGGCCGGTCCAAATTTCGAGATCCTCGCGACGAATTCTCTCGGCGAAGGCATCTGGGCGACGCCGTCAATCGCCAACGGGCGCATCTACATCCGTACACTCGATCACCTCTGGGCTATCGAGAAGATGGATTGAGTCGCACCGAGGTGTGGGTTCAGGTGCGTCGCCTTCCAGGCAGCGAAGACCTGGGCCTGCCGGCGTACCAGACTGCCGATTCCGCGGCCGTAGATCTGCCTGCCGCCGTCGACTCACCCGTGGTGATCGCGCCGGGTGCGATCAAACTCATTCCGACGGGACTGACGATCGCCTTGCCGAGCGGCTTCGAGGCGCAGGTGCGACCGCGTTCCGGACTTGCGGTGAAGCATGGCCTCAGCCTGCCCAACACGCCGGCCACGATCGATGCTGACTACCGAGGCGAGATCCGCGTGCCGGTGATCAACCACGGCGCAGAGCCCTTCACGATCGAGCGCGGCATGCGCGTGGCGCAGATGCTGGTGCTGCCGGTGCCACGCATTGTCTGGGACGAGGTCGAGGAACTGCCCGGTTCCGAACGCGGCGGCGGTGGCTTCGGTCACACTGGGACCTAGCCGGCCCAAACCGCCAGGAAACGATAGCCGCCGACTCGTGATACCAATTGCGCTCGCCGAGGTGGGGACCTCTAGGACGTGGGTGACTGGTGGGCAAGATCGACTTCGCGGCACAGCTGAGTGCAGCGCAATTCCGTGCAGCTACGCACGCGAAAGGCCCGCTGCGCGTTGTTGGCGGCCCCGGCGGCGGCAAGACCCGTGTGCTCACCTACCGCATCGCATGGATGGTGCGTGAAGCAGGCATCGAACCCGAAAACATCCTGGCCCTGACGTTCACCAACAAGGCCGCCACGGAGATGAAGGAACGCCTGGCGGCGCTTCTCGGGGACGACGTCAAGATCGCCGCTTCGACGATCCACTCGTGGGCCTATCGGTTCCTGTGTATTTACCGGGGCAAGAACGCAGACGGAATCCTGGGCACATGGAACCCCAACGCGAAGAGTTCGATCCTGGCTGACGCAAGGCAGTACTTCGCTTGGCAGCAGTCGGTGCAGGCTGCCAAGGTCGACGTGGCACCCGCGTTCGCGATGCATACCGTCTCGCGCGCCAAGAACAACGGTGTCTCCCGTGCCGCGCTGCGGAGCAACGCGGCGGAGGCCAGTGACCACAAGGTTGTGCGCGCCTGTGATGCCTGGCACGAGTACGAGAAGTGGCAGGAGAGGATGAAGGTGATCGACTTCGACGATCTCCTGATCCTCGCCAACGAGCTTCTCGCCCGGCCCGACATCATCAAGAAGGTGCACGACTATCACAAGGTCGTGCTGCTCGATGAAAGTCAGGATACGAACCTGGTGCAGTGGGGCATCGTGCGGAAACTGGCACCGCCGCCCAAGTCCGAGCTCACTGTCGTTGGCGATTACGACCAGAGCATCTACGGCTGGCGCGGGGCCGCCGCCGAGAGTTTCCTCGAATTCGTCCAGGACTACCGAGCCGAGACAGTCAAACTGGAGACGAACTACCGGTCGACCAGCGCGATCGTGGATGCTGCCAACACGCTGATCGAGCGCAACGGATCGCGCGAGGAGAAGGTCCTCGAAGCCGCCGGCAAGCCTGGCACGGTCCCGTTCGTGCGAGTCGAACCCGATGCGGGTGTCGAGGCCTCTCGCGGAGTGGAACAAGTTCGTCGCTGGCTGGCCGACTACGAGGCCGGCGAAGTTGCGATCCTGGTTCGCGCCTGGTGGCTCACGCGTAGCTTCGAGGAGCGTCTGCTCAAGGGCCGAATTCCATACCGCGTGGTCGGCGGCCCGGCGTTCTTCGGCCGCCGCGAAGTCGCCGATCTGCTCGCCTACGTGACGCTCGTCGTCGACCCCACTCGAGACGCGGCCCTGCAACGAATCCTCAATGTTCCCAACCGCTTCCTCGGCGCCGCAGCGTGGCGCGCTGTCGAGCGCCACGCGCTGAAACGCGAGATGCCGGCCCTGGCCGCCCTGTCTGATCCGGGGCTGCGGTGGCCGAAGAAATACATGCGCGATCGCTCGATGGATCTTTACGTTCTTCTACAAAGGTTGCGACGCTTCGACGGCGAAACGCGCGAGCTCATCGAAGAAATTCTCGCGAAGACCCGCTACATGGCCTGGCTGAAGGAAGAGTGCGAGCCCGAGGAACTGCGTCAGCGGAAAGACAACATCGACGAGATGCTGACCGCCGCCGAGGAGCATCCCGACCCCGCTGACTTCGTCTTCTACGCGGAGCAACTGACGCCGAAGAAGGACGACAGCGAGGAAGGCGTGGTGCTCACCAGCATCCACGGCGCCAAGGGGCTCGAGTTCCCGTGCGTGATCGTCGCCGGGTGCGCTGAGGGCATCCTGCCCCATGAGCGCTGCGAAGATGTCGAGGAAGAGCGCCGGCTGGCCTACGTGGCCATCACGCGCGCCGAGCGCGAGTTGATGATGACCGCGGCCACGCTCTACCGGAACCGCGGCTACACGCCCAGCCGATTCCTTGAAGAGGCAGGACTGGAAGTGCCCGAATGGGAGCCAGTCACCGGACCGCCCGAAACCACGGAATCCGTAGCTACGGTGTAAGCCGCGGGGCCGCTGCGAACGGTTCGCCTCGCTCGATCGAGCGGCGAAACCGGCTTGGAAACCCCTGGGTCAGAGGCGACCGCCCCATGCTCCGGGTCGGCTGGCTCAGGGGCTTCCGCCGGAAAGTCCGTGCGCTATGCGCACTATTCATTGGAACAAACTGCGGCCGGTTTCGCCGTCGTTGCGCGGCAAAGATCTGTAAAGAGTTGTCAACGCAGCCCGTGGTTTCGAGCTTCGGAATGCGTGGGGCTCGGGTCTACCCTCGGAGGGCGGCGTCCATGTCGCGATGCGCCCAAGTCGACACATCCGCCAGCGATCCGAGTCATGTCGAAACAAGCCTCCAGAACAACCGCTATCGCTTCGGCCATCGTGCGCACAGCGTTCGTCTTGGCCGTGAGCGCAAGCGTCCTCGGCCTGGAGGTCCTCGCCGCGCAATCCGGGTCGCCCGATCGGGTGGCATCGCAGATCTGGACAATCGCTCTCGCTCCTGGTGAAGCGGCGGCACTGGATGATCTGGATCGCGGAGAAATGCGCATCGTCTGGCGACGCGAAATGCCGAGAGTGGAACTTGCGCGACTCGAAACCGAGACCTCGGCCTCGCCGGCGAGGCACAAGGGCTCCCAGGCTCCGCGCTTCGATGGCTGCTTTCTGGCCGCAGCTTTCGACTATTCGGACGGCAACCGGCTCGGAGGCGAGGCGATAGCGCGACGCGGAGCCGAGGCTCGCCTCGGCGGCGATGACCGTGATCGGTACCTCCGGGTACTGCCTGCCGAGACCGGTCGGGCGGCCGCAACGGTTACGTTGTTCGACGCCGGCGTTGAGAACGACACCCTCTACTACCTCGACGGGCGCCAGCTCGACCGATTCGTCCTCACGGTACGTGCCGACAATCCGCTCACTGCGCAACTCCGGGACGCGTCGGGTCGAACGGTCGAGGTATCTGAGCGCCCGGTCGATGATCCGCGCGCTTGGAGGCAATTCGAGATCCCTGTTCCATCGGACGGGCTGCATGAACATCACCTCGCCGAACTACGGCTGGCCGGCGGCGGATCGTTCGACATCAACCGCATCGATCTCTGCCGCGGCACCGCAGCTCCGGAGCTTGCGCAACGCGGTACTACCGACGGCCGCGCCATGTGGTTCTGGCACACCTCCGACCTGCTGGGGGCCGGATCGGCAGCGACTGAAGAGCTGATCGAGTTGGCCGAGGCTACAGGCGTGACCCGGATCCACATGCAGATCCCGAGCGGCCTCGACGAGGCGGAAACGCGCCGCGCCGTCGCCGAGGTCATTGGTGACCTCGGTGCTGCCGGTATCGAGACCTTCGCCCTGGATGGCGCGCCCGACTACAACAGCGCAGGCGGCCGCCGGACGCTGGGCCGTGCGCTTGACCGGGTCATGGCGCACAACGCAGCCGTGGCGCCGGCTGGTCGCTTCCGCGGCGTGCATCTCGATGTCGAGCCCTACTTGGCAGACTCCTGGGGAACCAACCGCCCCGAAGCAATCGCCGGCTACCTTGCGATGCTCGAGGAATCGGCCGCGCGAATCGACGGCCTGGCGTTCGACGTCGCCGTGCCGTTCTGGTTTGACGGCATCCAGGTTCGCGAGGAAACGCATGAAGGCTGGCAGGTCCGATCACTAACCGCTGCTGTACTGGAGTACGCGTCGGACGTCACCGTCATGGACTACAGGACAACGAGCGCCGGCAGCAACGGCATCCTCGCTCTGGCCTCCACGGAACTCGTGGCGGCCGCGGCCGCCGGCAAACGCCTCTGGATCGGTCTCGAAACCACCTGGCTCCCCGATGAGACGCTGATCCGATTCCGCGCCGACGCTCTACCAGGCCTGCCAACGCCGGGCGAGCGCGACTGGTGGGTAGTTCAGATCGGCGGCGAACTTCTTGCCGTCCCCGACGAGCTCCTCGGAACACTCGATGACTCGAGCCAACGGGGCGGTGTGGTTCGTCACTGGCCTGCCTACACACTCGATATCCCGGCGAGCCGACAGACCTTCTACGACCTGGGCTACGACGCGCTCGATAGCGCCCTGCAATCCACCGACGAAGGTCTCGCAGGGCACCCAGCCTTCGCCGGGTTCGCGCTCCATTACGAGCGCCCGTTGCGACGCCTGCTCGAGGCCGCTCGCTAGCCGCATCAAGCCGCCGCGCTCGATTCCAACCTTCCGACGAGATCGGGCGTCTGACTTGTATACCTAAAATTCTTATGCATAAATCCTTATAGGCAACTCGTGAACGCTACCAGGACACCTCATGGATCTGCTGAAGGGCACGCTCGACGTGCTCATTCTGAGAACGCTGTCGGACTCTCCCTCCCACGGATATGCGGTGGCGCGAGCTATCCGGGAACAGTCCGCGGAGACACTCATCGTCGAGGAAGGCGCGCTGTATCCAGCGCTACGTCGACTCGAGAAGCGTGGCCTGTTGAAGGCCTCCTGGGGCCGCACCGATACCGGGCGCGAGGCGAAGTTCTATGCCCTGACCGCGCCGGGCAAGAAACAACTCAAGCAGGCGATGTCCGACTGGGATCGCTACGTCGAAGCTATGGGCCTGGTGCTCCGAGGCCCGCAGGCCTGAGTTTCAGACAATGAGTGAATCTCACGGGCGCCGACCCGCCCCCGTGTCGACGGACGAAGACGTCGACCGCGAACTTCGCGCACACCTGGCCCTTCATGCCGAGCGGCTGATCGCCGAGGGGGTGTCGCCCGCCGAGGCGCGCCGCAAGGCACGAGAAGCGTTCGGCAATTTCTCGGCCATCTCGACACAGTGCCGCCATATCTCCGCCTCTAACTCCCCCTGGACGCTCTCCACCATGATCGACTCGATCGTCTCCGATGTCCGTTTCGCCCTCCGCACGCTTCGTCGCAGCCCCGTCTTCGCGATATCCGCCATCGCCACCCTTGCGATCGGCATCGGCGCCAACTCCGCGATCTACTCGGTAGTCCACACCGCGCTGATTCGACCGCTCCCCTATCCCGAAGCCGATCGACTGGTGTCTCTCTGGGAGCGCAACGAAGGCGGGTCAGAGAGCGCAATTGCCGCCCCGAACTTCTTCGACTGGCAAGCGGAGTCTTCGAGTTTTGCGTCGATGGCGATGATGTCGACTTTCTTCTTCGGCGGTCGCACGAGCGTTCTTGGCGGAGAGCAGCCTGTCAGGCTCTACGTAGCCGGCGTGACAGAGGACTTCTTCCGCACGATGGGTGTGATGCCGAGCCGTGGTCGCGCCTTCGACACGGCCGAGACTCAGGAAGGCGCGGCCCCCACAATCGTTGTTTCGGAACGAATCTGGCGAAATCTCCTGGGCGCACCGGAAGACCTCACCGGTCACACCCTGCGGGTCTACGGTGTCGAGGCGACCGTCATCGGCGTGATGCCATCCGGCTTCAATTTCCCAGGTGATAGCGATGTCTGGTGGCCAATCGGACTCAGTGGATTCAACACCAGCCGGACATCGCACAACTGGGCGGCGATCGCGCGGCTGGCGCCCGATGTCAGCGTCGCGACGGCGCAGCAGGAACTCGACACCATTGGCGCCGCGTTGAAGGTGGCCCACGGCGAGGAGATCGATGCGGTCGGCGTCGTGGTTCGCAGTCTGCGCGACGAGCTCGTAGGCGGAGCTCGCACGCCGATGATCCTCTTGCTAGCCGCCGCGGGGCTCGTGCTGCTCCTGGCGTGCACCAACCTGGCCAGCACTCTTCTGGCCCGAGGCACCGCCCGGGCAGATGAGATCGCGGTTCGCGGAGCTCTCGGGGCGGCCCGCGGTCGGCTCATCCGGCAACTATTCACCGAGAGCCTGCTCATCGGAGGCACCGGGGCGGTGTGTGGCCTGATTCTGGGACATCTTGGCCTCACGGCCCTGCTCCAGTTCGCCCCTGGCGGAGTGCCCGTTGAGACCGCGAGTGTCGGTGGAGGCGTCGTTGGCTTCGTTGCACCGCTGACATTGCTTGCAACGCTGCTGTTCGGGCTCGTACCTGCGTTTGGGATCACTCGGGGCGGGACGGACGCGCTACGGAGCGGGCGCGGCGCGATCGGCGTGGGAGGGCAACTCTGGAACGTCCTCGTCGTGGCAGAGGTCGCGCTCGCCATCCTGCTCCTGACCGGAGCCGGCCTGATGATCCGCAGCTTCTGGCAGGTCATGCAGGTCCACACAGGCTACGAAGCCGAGAACGTTCTCACCGCCGAGGTGGCCATTCCGTCCGCGCTCTATGCAGAGGATGGTGACGCCGCACGTATTCTCGAGGCCATGGCGTCGGATATCGCGGCGTTGCCAGGAGTCGAAGCCACTGGTTTCGTGAATCACCTCCCCATGGCCGGGCTGAGCATCAACGGTGCTTTCAACGTCGAGGGCAGTGGGTTGTCCAACGCGTATGCCTCCTATCGGGTGACGGGCGGCAACTACTTCGAAGCGATGCGTATTCCGCTTCTCGAAGGCCGACTGTTCGACGCCCGGGATATCCAGGGCGCCGAGCCGGTGGTGATCGTGAACGCGAGCTTCGCCGCGGCTGTCTTCCCCGGCGAGAGCGCTGTCGGGAAACGCATCGGCAATCTCGCGAACGACAACTGGATCTACGGCGACGAGTGGATGCGCATCATCGGCGTGGTCGGCGACGTTCGGCATGGAGGTCCCGAGCGGCCTGCGCACCGCGAAACGTACGTGCACTACCTGCAGCGCCCCTACCGGGCCCGGGGCCCCTCGTTCGCAATCCGCATAGCCGGTGACCCGGCCGCGGTAACACCCCTGATCCGCGAACGCGTGGCGCGTCTCGACGATCAGATCCCGATCGAGTTCAAAGCTCTGGAGGAACACGTGCAGGCGGCCGCCGCGCCGCGCACGTTCACGCTTCTGGTTCTTGGGGTCTTCGCGGCCGTAGCCCTGTCGCTCGCGGCCGTAGGCATCTACGGGGTGGTGTCATACGCCGTAGCGCGACGTCATCGCGAAATGGGGATCCGGATGGCGCTCGGAGCCGCACCGCGATCCGTGCAGCGAATGGTGATCGGGGAGTCGCTACGACGCGTCGGTATCGGTGTGGCTCTCGGCGTCGGAGCGGCCGTCGCCGCCACTCGTCTTCTCGACAGCATGCTGTTCGAGGTCGACCGTCTCGATCCGGTCGCGTTCGTCGCCGGCGCTGTCGCCCTATTGGGCGCGGCGACTCTCGCCAGCTGGTTGCCTGCTCGGCGATCGGCGCGTGTCGACCCCGCCGTGGCCATCCGCAACGACTAGTCACGCGCCGGCCCCGCGGGAAAGCGATAGCATGACGGGTGAGTTTTCCGTAGACCCACTCTCACCCGACGAAGATGACGAACAACGATCCGGACCTCCAGGCAAACGTAGAAGCTGCGCGCGAAGCGCTCGACGCGCATGTGCGCGAGATCGTAGCGTGGCATTTCGACCCGGCCACCGGCTGTCCCTATTGGCTCGATTGGGCCGAGCAGGCCGGCTGGAACCCGCGCGACGAAATCGGTGGATTCGCCGACCTCGGCAAGTTCGGCTTGTTCGAGGACGAGGCGTTGCGCGGCGGTCCGGTGCGTCGATGGGTGCCGAAGGCCTATGCCGATAGTCCGATCTACACGTTCGAGACCGGCGGAACTACGGGAACGCCCAAGTCCCGGATCAACATCAACGACTTCCGCACGGACTACGAGCTGTTCGCCGACAACCTGCCGGAGGAGTACTTCCCGAAAGGTGCGAACTGGTTGATGCTCGGGCCGAGCGGCCCGCGCCGTCTGCGCCTCGCGGTGGAGCATCTGGCTCAATACCGCGGCGGCATCAGCTTCTGCGTGGATCTCGACCCGCGGTGGGTGATCAAGCTGATCAAGAAGGGCTGGAACGATCATCTGGTGGCCTACCAGGAGCACGTGATCGACCAGGCCGTGTCTATCCTGAAGGCTGGGCATGATGTGCAGTGCATGTTCACGACTCCGAAGCTTCTGGAAGCGCTCGCGCTGCGCCTTGATGACATGGGAACGACGATGCACGAGATGGGCATCACGGGCATCTTCTCGGGAGGCACGGAATTCACGCCGCAGTGGAACCGGTTCGCACATGAGGAGCTGCTCGATGGCGCCTACATGACGCCGACCTACGGCAACACCCTGATGGGTCTCGCGGCAAGTTCACCCAGCGGCCCGGACAACGGCTACAAGATCACCTACTACGCACCTCAACCGCGCGCCGTCCTACAGGTTGTCGAGCCCGATGATCCAATGACGGTCGTCGAGTACGGCGGCACCGGCCGAGTGAAACTCACGACCCTCACCAAGGAGTTCTTCGTTCCTGGATTCCTGGAGCGCGACGAGGGCGAACGCGAACTGCCCTATGCCGCCTACCCATGGGACGGAGTGAGCGGCGTCCGGCCGTTTGCCAAGCTGGCGAGTTCGACCACGGTCGGGGTCTACTGAGCCCCGTCTCCCCTACCTCACGATCGATCCGCGGAGGGTTGCCATGCGTAGCCATACCGGCACGTTTGCTCGTCTGACGTTTGGCGTGATGCTAACCACCATCGTGGCAGGTTGTGTCAGCACTTCTGCACCCGACCGAACGGGCCTGATGACGGAGGCCTCGAACGTGACGGCCGACGCTCGCCAGGTCACGATGCGCATCGATGAGTTCACTGGCCTCTGGCTGGGTGCGGTGGAGTGGCGTGCCGACATGATTCGTTCGGCCAGCGATGACCCCGAGGTGCGCCGCAATGCGCTGCTCTGGAAAATCAACGCCAGCAGCGCCATGCTGCGGGCGACCGGCCACAACGATCCGCTCATCGCGTTGATGGATGCGTGGACTCTGGTCTACCAGTTCAAGGACTACTTCGAGAGTGGTCAGGGCGCTGACAACTTCGGCGACCAGATCCATATCGCGCGTGAACTCTCGGTGGCAGCGATCCAGGAGATCGAGACGGTCGCGGTGCGGATCTCGAACACCGAGGGCGTGGCCAATGGACGCCGCATTGCGGCCGACTTCGCCGCGCGCGAGCCGATCGTCAACGAGTACTACCTGCGCCGGTCCGTCGCCAACGATCTTGTCGAGAGCCTGCCAACCGAGACCCGCACGGCGTTCGCCTCGCTAGGAACGATCACGCAGACCGTCGAATCGCTGAGTTCGCGCCTGACGCTCTACCTGGCATTCCTTCCCAAGCAGGCCCGCTGGCAGGCCGAGTTCATGCTCGAGGACCCGAACACCAGCGGTATGCTGGCCGGCGCGCTCGAGGACGTCTCGTCGATCGATGACACCGCCGATCGCCTGGCCGACACTCTGGATCACGCGGTCGATGACGTGCTCCCTGAAACGGTCGAGGGCATCATCGAGGTACTTCGCGCCGAGGTTGATGCGATCGAGGCGCTCGTAGACAGCGAGCGCGAGCTCATTCTCAACCGACTCCCCGAGGAGTATGCCGAGATCTTCGCGCTCGTCACCGAACAGCGCGAGGAAGCCCTGCGCCGGGTCGAGATCAAGGTCGACAACGTCATCGCCGAGGTAGATCAGATCGCGCAACGGACTCTCGGCGACGCTGAGGGGCTTACACGTGGCACTGTGGACTACGCATTCGAGCGCGCCGTTCCGTACCTGATCGCAGCCTTCTTCGGACTCTTCATTCTCTTCCTCGTGTATCGCCTCGTGCCGCAGCGCGTGCGCACTGACTGATCCGGGAGCACTTCGTTGATCCACGTTCCGATTCTTCGTTGGGGCAAGCCCTACCAGAGCCTCGAGACGACCGTCGTTGAACACTTCGCCACCGGAGAACCGGTTGCCGAGGTCAGCGCCGCCACCGCGGGCATGGTGAAGCGCGACCTGCGCAAAGCAGCTCGAGCGCGTGCAGCCCTGCGCGAGTTCTCGCCGGCTGAACTTGCGGAATGTGCGCGGAAGGCTGCCGATCTCTACATGAACGGCGACCTGCCGATCGGCGACGACGTGCAGACGCCGAACGACTTTGTTCGTCAGCAGTCGGCCACTTCCGGACTCCCGGAGGCTATGTGTCGCGCCAACATGGACAAGCTCAAGTTCGTCCTCGAGAACCTCGAAGAGGTCCTGGCAGCGCTGACGCGCGGTCTCGATCTCGACACGTTTGCGCGTGGTTGGGGCGACGAGAACGGACTCCTGCGCTCCTACCAGGTGCAGTCACCGGTGGTCGGTATGGTCCTGCCGTCCAACTCCCCGGGTGTCCACACACTCTGGATGCCGATCCTGCCGCTCCAGGTCGGCCTGGTGATGAAACCCGGCTCGCAGGAGCCGTGGACGCCCTGGCGCATGTCGCAGGCGCTGATCGCTGCTGGAATCCCGGCCGAGGGCATTGCGCTCTATCCCGGCGGCCACGATGTCGGCGGGGCGATCCTCGAAACATGTGACCGCAGTCTCATTTTCGGCGGACCGCAAACGATCGAGCAATACGCGGGCGATCCGCGCGTGCAGGTACATGGCCCCGGCTTCAGCAAGATTCTGATTGGCGACGATGTCGTCGACGACTGGGAACAGCACCTGGACCTCATGGTCGAGAGCGTGCTTCTCAACGGTGGCCGATCCTGCATCAATTGCTCCAGCATCTGGGCGTCGCGCAATACGCGTGAAATTGCTGCAGCTTTGGCGGAGCGTCTGGGACCGGTCAACGCCCTGCCGCACGACCATCCTGATGCGGCCATCGCCGCCTTCACGGTTCCGGGGCAGGCAAAGGCGATCTCCGAGCAGATCGACTCCATGTTGGCTTCGCCCGCAGTTGAAGAGGCCACGGCCGCCACGCGAGACGGCGAACGACTGGTCGACGAGGACCGCTATGGCTTCGTCCGTCCAACAGTCGTCCGATGCGACTCCCCTGAGGCTCCACTCGCGAACTCGGAGTACATGTTCCCGTTCGTGTCGGTAGTCGAGTGCGAGCAGGACGCCATGCTTCGGCATATCGGCCCGACCTTGGTCGGCACCGCGATCACGGGCGACGAGGGGTTCCGCGGTCAGCTTCTGGAGTCGCCGGAAATCGACCGCCTGAACTTCGGGCCGATCCCCACGACGCGGCTCAACTGGTTGCAGCCGCACGAGGGGAACATCGTCGACTTCCTCTACCGCGCGCGCGCCTTCCAGCAGGCCTGATCCTCAGAGACCAGGCCTGCCGGCCTGGCCTAGTCGTTCGGTCGGTCGCCGAGACTCTGCAGGTAGCCGTGCAGCTCGTCTGCCAACTCGTCGAAGCGAGCCTTCATGTCGCCGCTCGGCCGCTGGTCGGCCGTCTGGATGTTGAAGTACAGGTACTGCAACTGGTCGACGAGCATCGGCGGCGAGTAGCGCCGCGGTAGCGTGACCATGGCGTCCCAGATCGCCTGCCGTTCTCCAGAGAGGCTGCCAGCAGCTTCGCGCTCCGCCGTGAGATCTGCCACCGCGCGCCGGGCCGCGCCCAGTGTGTCGCTAACCCTCGCCGCAAACTCAGCCTGCTCCGTGACGTCGGCAATGGTGATGCCCTCCGCGACGACCCGCGGATCCATCACAACTTCGAAATCGCGTGACGTTTGTGGCTCGCCATCGACGACGAGACTGGCGGAATACGTACCCGGCGGAACCATCGGGCCGCGCTGCCCGGCGGCGCGCGCACTCGAAGCCCACGGTCCTGCCGATCGCGTATCCCAGGTGAACCGGTGCATCCCTGCAGTCGCTTCGAGCCGAGGGGTGCCAAGGGCAGCCATCCGCCATTCCCGCATCCCGGGCTCTGCGTCGACCACTTCCTGGCCCGCACCCTCGGAACTGAACGCCCGCACAAGCTCGCCGCCTTCGTTGCGGATTTCCAGTCGAAGCTCGCCGGTCAGATCTCCCTCGAGGAAATAGTCCAGATTCGCTCCCGCGGCCGGGTACTGCGGATCTGCCGGGCCTGGCGCGCGGAAGAAGAAGCCTCGACCGCGCGCGCGAATCGCGTCCTCGATCGGAAACAGATGCGTGGTACCAGCCACGCCGTCGGCGTCGCGCACTGGCGAGACATCCGCCAGAATCCAGAAGCCGCGCCCCATGGTGGAGAGCACGACGTCGCTCCCGACAACCTTGATGTCGGTAATCGGTGTGACAGGCAGGTTCAGCTGTAGCGACTGCCAGTGGCCTCCATCGTTGAACGATACGAACATGCCGAACTCGGTGCCCGCATACAGCAGGCCACGACGTGTCGGATCCTCGCGGACGACGCGAACCGGGTGGTCAGACGGGATGCCGTTGTTGCCCGATGTGAGCAGCGTCCAGTTCGCACCGTAGTCGGTGGTCTTGAATGCGTAGGGCGCAAAATCGCCGAGCTGGTAGCGAATGATCGTGGCGTAGGCCGTGCCCGGGTCGTGCGGCGACACCTCGATGTTCTGCACGCGCCCATGCGGGCCGGTGCCATCGGGAGTTACGTCCGTCCAGTTGGCACCGCCGTCGCGGGTCACGTGGATCGGGCCGTCGTTTGAGCCGGCCCAGATCACGCCGGCCTCGTGCGGCGACTCCTGCACGTCGTACAGCGTGGAGAAATGTTCCTCGCCTGTGACGTCGAGAGTGATGGGAGCGCCGGACACCACCTGGGTCTCCGGATCAAACGCGGTGAGGTCCGGCGAGATCGTCTGCCAGGTCAGTCCGCCATCTTCCGTCACATGGACGAACTGCGACGTGTGGTAGACCCGGGTCGCCTTGTGCGGCGACACCGCGATCGGCGCGACGCGCTGGAACCGGAAGGCCAGATCCTTGGGGTTGCGGCCGTAGATGTTCCAGTAGCCGACGTAGTTCTGCTGCTCCTGCCCCGTGCGTTCGTTGTAGAAACCGAACCGCCCCTTGCAGTTGGCATAGACGATGTCCGGGTCGCCAGGCTTCGGAACCACGGGCCCCGTCTCGCAGCCGCCGTGCGACTCCCAGTACGCTTCCGGCCCGCCCGGACGTCCGGACTCGGCGCGGCTCGGAACCGAAATCGTCGAGTTGTCCTGTTGACCGGCGTAGAGCCTGTAGGGGTACTCATCCGAGATGTCCACCTGATAGAGCTCAGCCGTCGCCTGATTGTTCTGCGTCGACCACGTGGCGCCGCCGTCGCGCGACACGTTGGCCCCGCCGTCATTGGCCTGCACCATCACCATCGGATCGTCGGGGTTGATCCACAGGTCGTGGTTGTCGCCGTGCGGCACGCGCTGGGCCTGCCAGTTCTCGCCCGCGTCGGTGGACTTGTAGAACCCTTCTGCCATGCCCCAGATCGTGTCCGGGTCGGTCGGGTGCGCGTTCAGATTCGTGTAGTAGAAGGGGCGATTGCGGATCGGCTGGAAGGCCGTGACGTGGTGCCACGTATCGCCGCAATCGTCGGATCGGTAGACGCCACCTGCGTCCTCGGGAGCCTCGATGAGCACGTAGACCCGATCCGGGTCGGCCGGCGTCACGGCGAGATCCGCCTTGCCGCGAAGGCCAGTCGGCAGACCGTCAGTCAGTTGATCCCAGTTGTCGCCACCGTCGGTGGAACGAAACACGCCGCCTTCCATGCCGCCGGAGATGATGGTCCAGGGCTTGCGCTCCGCCTCCCATGCAGTGGCGTAGATGCGACTCGGGTCGTCGGGTGCGAACTCCAGATCAACCGCACCAGTGCGTTCCGATATGTAGAGCACCAGTTCCCAGGTGGCTCCGCCGTCGCGAGTCCGGTAGACGCCGCGTTCGGGGTTCGAGATGAACGGATTCCCGATCGCCGCCACGTAGGCAACGTCCGGATTGTCCGGATGGACAATCACCGCGCCCGTGTTGCCGGTGTTATCCAGACCGACGTGCTCCCACGATTCGCCGGCGTCGGTCGACTTGTAGACGCCCTTGCCGATAATGACGTTGCTCCGCAGCCCGTCCGAACCCGTCGACACGTAGACAACGTCCGCGTCGGACTCCGCAACCGCGATCGCTCCGATCGATCCCGTGGCAAAAAAACCATCGGAAACCGGGTGCCAGTTATGTCCGTAGTCCGTTGTCTTCCAGACGCCCCCACCCGAGGCGCCCATGTAGAACGTGCTCGGTTGCTCGCGATGCCCCGCAACGGCGGTAACACGGCCGCCACGCGACGGACCCACGTAGTAGTAGCGCAGCCCGCCAAAGCGCACTGACGGAACGATCTCGGCATCCGGCTCTTGCGCGACGGCAAGGGAAACCGGGGCGGCCACTAGGGGCGCGACCAGGGCGGCAACAACAGCGACAACAAGTAGACGATTCTTCACGGACGGCTCCTCTGGAGGGGTGGTCGCGAGGCGCATTTTGCCTCGTGAAGCGGGCGCGGTCGAGACGGGACCCGCGAACTCAGGCGCCGGCGCCCGAAAGCAGTCCTCGCGCGATCGCGGCGTAGCCGCCTCGCGCGCCCTCGAGTTGCTCGATCTCGATGTACTCGTCGACCACGTGCGCCAGGTGCTCGGAGCTCGGCCCGAACCCGATCGTCGGAACCCCGGCGTAGCCTCCGCTGTAGGCACCGTTCGTGCAGAACTGGTAGCTGGCAAGCTCCGGATCGAATCCGGCGTCACGAAGCGACGCCAGAGAAAGCGCCACGATCGGATCGTCCTCGGCGAATTCCCACGGCGCGAACCACTTTGGCTGTTCCCAACTCACGCCGGTGTAGCTGGTGTAGTCCGCAAGTGCCAAACTGACCTCTGTTTCCGGATGACCGGCCCGCGCACAGGCTTCGCGCATGGCGTCAAGCACATCATCCTGCGTCTCTCCGGGTAGCAGTCGCCTCTCGTAGGTCGCGCGACACGCGCTCGGCACTACCGAGTGGGCGGGATACGGCACTGAGATGATGTCCGTAAGACACATCACGCCCTCGCCGACGAACTCATGGCTCGGCATCGGAAGACGTTCGATCTCCTCGATCACCCGTTGCATCACGTGGACGGCGTTGACGCCGCGTTCCGGACTCGAAGCGTGAGCTGGTTGGCCCTGGCTCACCAGCCTGAACTCGGCGCGACCGCGGCCGGCGCGCACGAGATTCAGGTCGGACGCCTCGCCGATCACCACAAAATCTGCCCCGTGACGCTGCATCACAACGCGCAGAGCTGCGCCCTCAATGAGTTCCTCGCCAACCGACGCAGACACCACGATCTTGCCGCGAACGGATTCACGATCGAGTCTGCCCACAGCGTGAACCATCGCAGCGAGCGCGCCCTTCATGTCGCTAGTGCCACGGCCGTACAGACGGCCGTCCACGACCTCTCCCCCGAACGGGTCGTGCGTCCACTCGGCCCGTGGCATGACGTCGACCGTATCCATGTGAGCGTCCAGGACGAGCGTTGGTCCCGGGGACGCCCCGCGAAGCACACCAACTGCATTTCCGGCCTCATCGATCTCGACGTCGTCGAAACCAAGCAGTCGCATCTCAGCGATCGTTCGCTCGGCAACGCCGTGCTCGTCGCCGAGAACGCTCGGGATTCGCACAAGGTCGCGAGCGAAGCTCAGCAACGGTTGATCCATGACCCACAGACTCCTCGGATGATCGGGGAGAGGCTCGCGCGGCAAACAGGCTGGTAGATTAACCCGCTCGCTGGCCGACACGTGACAACGTCCGCGCGGCCCAATCGCATCGCATCACCGGGAGCCTCACGATGGCCATGACCACCGTCACGCCGAATATCTTTGTCGACGATGTCGGCAAGACCGTTGACTGGTACCGCGACGTTCTGGGGTTCAAGTTCGACGTCGGCGTCATCGAGGGCACCGAAGACAGCACGTTCGAGTACACCGGTCAGTCACTCGGGTTCGCGATCATGAGCCACGGTGATGTGCAGCTCATGTTCCAGTCGCGCGGCAGCGTAGCCGTGGACCTGCCGGGCATCCAGCCGGCGTCCGGCGATGCGTTCGCCCTCTACATCGGAGTGGAAGACGTGGACGCGCTGTACGCGAAGGTCAGCGCGCAGGTCGACCTGGAGATCGACCTGCGCGACACCTTCTACGGCGCCCGCGAGTTCCACTTTCGCGACTGCAACGGCACTATGGTCGGCCTCGCCCAGCGACCTGAGCGAGGCTGACGCGGCCGGCTACCAGACCCGCAAGTCGTCGATTTCGAACTCGAAGTCGCCGCTCTCGGTGCCCGAGAAGAGCACCCCCTGCAGACCAGCGGCGTCGAGCCCTGCGAAGTCCTCGAAGCGGAGCTCGACACGGGTCCACTCGTCAGACGTTCCCGCGTACTGCTGCGACGGCACCTGCCCGAGGCTCACCGCGAACATCATGATGGCAACGGGTTGGCCGTCACCACGCACCATGAACGAGATGCCGGAGTGCTCCGAGAGGTTGGCCGGCGCGAACTGGCTTACACCCGGGAAGAACATCGGCCCTGCCCACCGCGCGGGGCCGGTCCCCGCGATCGTGCCATCCACCCGCATCGCGCCAGCAGAGCCGTCGGCGCCCGCCTCGGCTACTGTCATAGCGGCGGTGGAGGAGCCACCGATCATGTCGTCCGTGGAGAGCATCCAACCCGACCCGAACACGGAGTCGATGTTGCCGTTGTCGAAGTCCGCGATCAGGCCGTCATCAATCTGGAGGACGGGCGCTCCTTCGGCGACAACCGCAAGCTCGGCCCGGTAGCCTTCGCGATCGGCTTCCACGCCGGCCTTCCAAACACCCACAATGTCGCGACTTGCAAGAACATCTTCGTCTGGGTGTCCGGTCACGAGAACCAGGTCGGCGCGGAGCCCGACGGCAACCCGTCCGCGATCATCCAGACCGAACTTCGTCGCCGGCGTCGAGGTGGCCGCCGCCAATGCCTCGCCTGGGGAAAGACCCGCCTCGACCAGGAGTTCGAGCTCGCGGTGCATGCTGGCGCCGTGAGCTGTCCCGGGGTTCGGCGCGTCCGTGCCCGCCAGAATCGTCACGCCTGCAGCATGCAGCCGTCCAATGCTGGCCAGGCCGTTCGTAATGACGTCCGCGTACTCCTCGCGCGATGGAAACGCGACTTCCAGAGTCTGCCGTTCGTTGGACGATATGTAGGGCGCCAGTCGCTCGTCCTCGAGAAGATCGCGACCGCCTGAACCGCCGGACACGCTCTCGAGCACGGCGAGTGTCGGCACAACGAACGCGCCGCTCGTCGCAATAGCCTCGACCGCCGCGTCGCTCGCGGGCTGGTCGTAGAACACGTGCACGATGCCATCAGCCCCAGCTTCGATCACGGCCAGAGCATCGGCCTCGCGCCCAACATGGACGACCGCAAGAAGGTCGCGTGCGTGCGCCGCCTCGATGAGCGCCTCGACGGTCGGGAGATCGAGTGTGGCGAACTCGCGTGCGATCGATCCGTCGTCGTAGACGATCTTGATGTAGTCAGATCCTTCGTCGACCCGCGCCTGCACCCAGTCATCGGCCTCTTCGGGCGTTGTCAGCGTGGGGATCTCCATGCCGTATTCAGTGCCGTGGCCACCTGGCGCGGTGGCGAGCACACCAGCGGAGAACAGGTCCGCCCGGCCATTCGCATCGCCGCGGGCCTGCTCAGCCCGCAGAATACGAGCCCCGTTGGGCTCCGTGAACATGTCGAGTTCGGCCGTCACGCCCATCATGAGCGCCGCACGCAGGACCGGACCGAACGCGTGGGTGTGCGCATCAATGAGTCCAGGCACCAGAGTGCGGCCAGTCCCTTCGATCACGGTCGCGCCCACGGGCACTTCGGCGTCGGGCTCCATGGCGACGATGATTCCGTCCTGCACCACCACGTCGGTGCTATCGACGACGGAGACGCCGTCGAAGACCCGGACGGCACGAAACACTGTCGCGGTGGGATCACCCTCGGTCGCTGCGGGAACCGCGTGGGCCTCGCTTGAGAGCCAGGCTCGGCCGCCGGTCCCGCGTAGCACGTCGGCCACGCCCAGGGCGGTAGCGATGGCCAGGACGGCCAGGCCCAGATTCCGAAGTGTTCGGCTACCGAACGTAGAAGACGCTGCTTTGCTCATCTCGTGAACCTCAGAGGATGGAGGATGCGCCCGGGCGGGAACGAGTTGCTCCGGGCGTCCCGCCCAGGCGCATATCTGACGTGCCGCGGATTATCCGCGGCTCCTTCCAAGACCGCTATGGCTCACAAGTTGACCGGCCCGTGGTGCCACTTAGCGGCACCGCCGGTCGTGCGAATGGTGTGCATCGATGACCTACAGCGCTGCGACCGCCGCGTCGTAGTCGGGCTCCTGAACGATCTCGGGCACCTGCTCGCTGTACGCAACGTTGCCATCGGCTCCGACCACCACCACGGCGCGGGACATCAGACCCGCCATCGGTCCGTCCACGATACGAACCCCGTAGTCGTCAGCGAAGCTGCTCCGGAAGCCGGAGAGAGTCTCGACGTTCTCGATGCCCTCGGCGCCACAGAACCGGCCCTGCGCGAACGGCAGGTCAGCGCTGACGCACAGCACCGTCAGGCCCCGCTCCGACGCGATCTCGTTGAATCGGCGCACGCTTGCGGCGCAGATCCCGGTGTCGACGCTCGGGAAGATGTTGAGGACCACCGACTTGCCTGCGTAGTCAGCCAGCGAGCGGTCGCCGAGGTCGCCACCGGTGAGGGAGAAGGCAGGGGCCGGCGAACCGACGGCAGGAAGATCGCCGACGGTGTTGATGGCGTTTCCCTTGAGTGTGATCTGAGCCATTGGATGCGCTCCAAGAAGTGCGGGTTGTCGTGTATCGAATCTCGAACAGGGGCTGCGAACTTGCTGTGTTTTGTACACCGGGTCGTCCGATGGTGTCGGCCATCGACGCGTAGCAATTTCAGGTGCGCAAGTACGAGGCACCATTCGCGTCAATGACGCATCCGGTGAGGTACTCAATCCCGTCGCTCGCCAGAAACGCGACCGCCCGGGCGATCTCGTCGGGCTGCGCGGCTCGAGCGAGCGGACTCTGATTGCGGATCGCCTCCCCGCCGGGCCCTTCGAGCAGTTCCGCTGCCATGTCGGTTTCGACGAACCCTGGCGCGACCACGCCGACGAAGACACCGTGCGGCGCAAGGGCCTGGGCCAGCGACTGGCTCAACGAATTCAGTCCTGCCTTGCTAGCTCCGTAGGCGGGCGCGACCGGCTCTCCGCGGAACGCGCCGCGCGACGAAACGTTCACGATCCGTCCGCCGCCCGAAGCCGCCATGTGGCGCGCGACGCAGAACATCAAATTGGCCGGGCCGACCAGATTCGTCTCGAGCGTGCGCTTCCACTCCGATTGCCAGTCGGCATAGTCCATCTCGAGGACATGATGTAGCTCGTAGACGCCAGCGTTGTTCACCAGTACGTCGAGCCCACCATGAGCGGCGACCACGTCCGCGGCCAGCCGCTCGCAGTCCTCTGGCGAGGACACGTCGGCCTGGTGCAGGGTGTGCCCAGTGCCATCGAGCGCCTCCCGAGTCTCCTCTGCCGCCGTCACGTTGGAGTGATAGTGCACGGCAACGCGAGCTCCACCCGCCGCGAATCGAGCCGCAATAGCTCGGCCAATGCCACGGGAGGCCCCGGTCACAAGGACCGTCCGATCACTGAAGTCCATCGCGTCCGTCTCCCTGCAACGTGCGAGAATGCGGCGACGGTTTGCGGTGCCGCCGGAACCAAATGCGTCTCGGCAGCGTATCCCAAGGACCGACAAGGAGTGAGGGACATGGCTGACAACAAGCTATTGGGCTGCTGGGGCTTCATCATGGGCTCCATCGTGGCCGTGATCGTTGGCTGGATGACGTTCGAGTTGCTGATCGGCATCCTGGCCGGATTGCGCACGGATGGATTCGCAGCTCTCGTTGACCCGTTGCTCCTGCACGAAGCCGGCGAGCTGCTCATCATTGGCTATGCCTGCCTCGCGATCTACGTCTGGGTGTTCCGTGGGCCTAGCATCGAGGGGTTTGCGAACACCACCCGACCGGTCTTTTGGACCGGAGCGGCTCTCAACGCGGCGTCGCTGGTCGGCATGTGGGGATCGCGCTGGTCGACCTGGACCCTCGTGCTCATCGCCTTGGGATTCTTGATTCCGATGGTGCTGCCCAAGATGGCGCCGGAACCGCTTCCGCCCGAGCCGCCCGGCTAGAAACACAGCGGCCGGCATGCAGGCGTGGCACGGCGTACACTCGCGCCAACCAGCCACCAAGCCGAGCACTTGACGTTGCCGAGACTTCTTCCGGGTCGCCCCACAATGGATTGCGCCGCCGCGACAGACGTCGCGCGTGATCTGTTTGGCATCGACGGCACGGTCACGCAGCTCGCGAGTGAGCGCGACCTCAACTTCCGCGTCACGACCGGCGACGCCAGCTACGCGCTGAAGGTCGCCAACAGTGGCGAGACGGCCGGGTGCCTCGACTTTCAAACGGCACTTCTCGAGCATCTCGCCGGAATTGAGTACGCCGTACCTACGGTCATCCACGCGTTGGACGGCCGGGCAATCGTGGAAACCGAGACAGCCTCCGGCACGCACCTCGTCCGACTCCTGGGTTGGGTTCCTGGTTCCCCGATGGCGCAGATGCGACCCGTGGACGGCGAGCATCGGCGCCAGCTCGGACACCTCGCCGGCTGCCTCAGCGAGGCGCTTGCGTCGTTCGAGCATCCGGCGGCTCACAGAGAGCTCAAGTGGGATCTCTGCAACGCGGCAGAGACGATCACCGCGAACCTGGAGCTCATCGAGAACGCCGCGCAGCGGGATCTGCTCAAACGCCTCCTCGATCGCTACACCCGCTGGACAGCGCCACGGCTCGCCGACCTGCGGCGCGGCGTGATCTACAACGACCTCAACGATCACAACGTCCTGGTATCGGGCTTCGAGGAAACCAGCATCGGCCCGCGTTGCGGCTTGGCTGGGATTATCGACGTAGGCGACGCGCTCGAAGGCTGGGTCGTAACTGACCTGGCGGTCGCGGTCTCGTACGCGCTGCTCAACCGCGCCAACCATCTGGCGGTGCTGCGCGAGGTGACCGGCGGCTATCACAGCCGATTCGCGCTGCAGGAGTGCGAAGCGGAAGTCGTACTTGAACTGGCGGTCCTGCGACTGATGCTGAGCGTTGCCAATTCAGCGGAGCAGGCGCGCGACGAGCCTGACAACAGCTACCTGCAGGTGAGCGAGGCTCCTGCGTGGGATGCGCTGGCGCGCCTCGAACATATCCATCCGGACCTGGGTGCTGCGCACGCTCGCTCAGCCTGCAACATGGAACCCTGCCCGGCTGGGGGACTACTGCGCAGATGGCTTGCTGCCGAACCGTGCCCGTTTGCGCCTATCGTCGACGAGGATCTGGCCAACGACAGCGTGCACGTATTTGACCTTGGTGTCGGCAGCGGCGAAATGGGAGCCGGGGCTCCTGGGGATTTCGAAACCGAGGCGCTGAGCGACCTCCTGTTCGGGCACATGCACGACCGCAATGCTCGGTTCGGGCTGGGTCGCTGGGACGAAGTGCGCTCGTGGTACGGCGGCGAGCTGTTCGCGGCACCGAGCAACGAGGCGCCTCGACGCCGCACCGTGCATGTCGGCATCGACGTGTTTGCCGACGCGGGCACCCCGCTCTACGCGCCTCTCGCGGGGACCGTGGTCAGTGCGCATGTCAATGAAGGTCGGCTCGACTACGGCCCCACGCTGATCCTCGAACACCAGCCCACGCCTGAGGTGAAGTTCTGGTCTCTCTTTGGCCATCTGACCGAGAAGTCGATCAGCGACTCGCCGGTGGGAACGAAGGTAGCGGCCGGCGACCGGATCGCGGCGATCGGCGACTATCCGATCAATGGTGACTGGCCGCCCCATCTGCACTTCCAGCTCATCGCCGACCGTCTCGACTACGCGCACGACTATCCGGGGGTCTGCGATCCTGAGGAGCGGGCCGTGTGGACCAGTCTGAGTCCTGATCCTGGCCGAGTGCTGGGTCTCGGCACGGCACAGATGGCGCCGGTAGGCCCGGACCCGGACGCTGTCACCGCTGCGCGGGGGCGACACATCGGACGGTCGCTCAGTGTTTCCTACCGGCGACCGCTCACGATCCTGCGCGGGTTCCGTCAGTACCTGTACGACGTCGACGGCCAGCCGTTCCTCGACGCTGTCAACAACGTCCCTCACGTTGGGCATCAACATCCGCACGTCGTTGCCGCCGCGGCAGCCCAGAATGCGGTACTCAACACCAACACGCGATACCTGCACCACAACATCACGCGCTACGCCGAGCGTCTCGTGGCGACGCTTCCGGATCCGCTGAACGTTTGCTACTTCGTCTGCTCCGGGAGCGAGGCCAATGAACTCGCGCTCCGGATCGCTCGCACGGCCACGGGGAGGCGGGATGTCGTCGCCCTCGACGGGGCCTACCACGGCAACACGTCCACACTCATCGACATCAGTCCGTACAAGCACGATGGTCCCGGCGGCGCCGGCGCCCCGGACTGGGTGCATATCGCCAAGATCCCAGACCCCTACCGCGGCGAATTTGCGGGTGAGGAGAACGCGGCGCAGCAATATGCCGATGACGTTCGCCGATGCATGGTGGCCGCGGAGACAAATGGCGGGGCCGCCGCGTTCATCGCCGAACCCTTGCTTGGCTGCGGAGGCCAGATCGTGCCGCCCGCTGGCTACCTTCCCGCGGCCTTCGATCACGTGCGGGCAGCGGGCGGCATCTGCATCGCCGACGAGGTCCAGGTCGGATTCGGTCGCGCGGGATCGCACTTCTGGGCGTTCCAGACCCAGGACGTGGTGCCCGATATCGTTACCCTGGGGAAGCCCATCGGCAACGGCTTCCCCCTCGCCGCGGTTGTCACCACGGCCGAACTCGCCCAAGCGTTCGACAATGGTATGGAGTACTTCAACACGTTCGGTGGCAACCCGGTGTCGTGCGCTGTGGGTGCCGCCGTGTTGGACGTGATCGAGACCGAAGGACTGCAGGCCAACGCCCACGCTGTGGGACGCCAGCTACTCAATGAGCTTGGCGAGATCGCCGGGCGCCACCGTATCGTGGGCCACGTACGCGGCTTGGGTCTGTACCTCGGGGCCGAACTGGTGCGAGACCCCGATACCCGCGCACCCGCGGCCGACGCAGCGAGCTATGTCGTGAACCGGCTACGGGACCACGGGATTCTGATATCGACCGATGGCCCCGACCACAACGTTCTCAAACTGAAACCACCGATGTGCTTCGGAGCCGCAGACGCGGACCGGTTCCTCGAGACGCTGGACGCCGTGCTCGCCGAAGATTTCATCCACGTCACGAGCTGATCTACTCGCTTCGATTCCCGCGATATTCGAGGCATCTTGCCTGTCGCAGACATTTGTCTGGTATGATCACCGGCGCGACAACCAAAAAACATGCTCAGCCCTGGCGAAGCGGGCCGCCGCCAGACAAACTCTGCGGCCTCGCGTCGTCGCCTCGGCGCTCCCGATCTTGAAGACCCACTCTCAATAACTCCCTCACCCCGTTCGGAGATTCATATGTCAAACCAAGGTCGCTTCACCTGGTATGAACTCATGTCGACCGACCCCGCGGCAGGCCTCGACTTCTACGCCGGGCTCACCGGTTGGACACACCAGCCGTTCGCGGGCGGCGGCGAGGACGCACCTCCCTACCATGTGTGGATGAAGGGCGAGGAACCGATGGCCGGCTGCATGCAGCTTCCGGAGGAGGCGCAGGCACAGGGAGCCCCGTCGCACTGGATGGGCTATATCCATTGCGATGATGTGGACGCTACCAAGGCCAAGGCCATCGAACTCGGCGCCACCGAACTGATGGCCATGGAGATGCCCGAGATTGGCAAGTTCGCGGTGATGATGGACCCGAGCCAGGCCACGATCTGCTTCTTCCAGCCGGCAAACGAGCCCGGCCCGGAGCAGCCCAAAGCCGCCGGTCGCTTCACCTGGCACGAGCTCTATACCGACGACTACCAGAAGACGTTCGACTTCTACTCCGAGCTCTTCGGGTGGGAAGTCATGGACGACATGGACATGGGCGAAGCGGGCGTCTACCGCATCTTCGGACGCAACGGCGAACAGATGGGCGGCATGATGAACCGCCCCGAGCAGATGCCGATGAACTGCTCGGGCTACTACATCTCGGTGGCCAGTGTTGATGACGCCGCCAGTGCGATCACCGAGGCTGGCGGCACGGTTACCGTTCCGCCAATGGATGTGCCCGGGGGCGACCGCATTTTGATGGGCATGGACCCACAGGGTGGCGCGTTCGCGCTGCACTCGATCGGTCAGGCGAGCGCCGACGCTTAGAACCGGCCAACTCAGATGAACGGGGCGGGTCCACACGGGCCCGCCCTTCGTCTGTCCGCCGCCGCTAGCTGCCTACTTTTCGCCGCTCTGTCCAGCCGCGCGACGGAGCATCAGCCAGCATCCGATTAGCACAGCGCTCGCGAACAAGCCCATCCCGCCGCCGTATATCGCGCCGCGCCAGAAAGCGTTGGTGGGATCTACCGAAGTCGCCATGGCGCTGCCAGCGGACGCGAGCCAGGCACCCGCGGCGCCAACGACCACGGTGCCGCCAGCGAGGTAGTGCCACCACTCCCGCGCGCCGATCAGTCGGGCGGCTCCCATACCAATGGCGGCGAGAAGGGTGACCACCGATCCAGCAATCAAAGCGGTCATTGCGGTTTCTCCTGACGATTGAGGCGGCCGCGTTGGGGCAGCGCGATGCGACCAGTATGCCGCCCGAGGCACTCGAACACCGCATCGGCAAGACTCAATTCAATCTCGTCGACCCACTCCAGGTCATCGAACGTCGTGTACAGGTCACCGCCTTCCGCGACGAACGAGTTTGTTGCCACGCGGTATCTCCGCTCCGATGCGACTGGGGCGTCGCCAACCGTGACTGCGATGAGCCGATCGCCAACCGGAGCCGACGGGTCATAGTCGACGGTGAGGCCGGATACCTGGATCATGCCCCGCTCGAGACCAACGCCCTGCTCCAGAACCTCGAGCAGTTGAGTTCCGGTCATCTCAACGACGACGACGTGGTTGAGGAAGGGGAGCGCGTCGCGGACGTGGCCCTCAGCGACCGGCCCAGATGGAAGGTCAGCGCGTAGGCCGCCAGCGTTTGTGAGACCCACCTCTGCGTCGCCTATCTCCCTGATCACGTCGGCCACGAAGTTCCCGAGGTCCGACTCGACGTTGTACTTCCGAGTCAACCTGGCGGTGAAGTCGCCAACGGGTCTCGCGATCTCGGCCGCGTATTCCGCCGAGTATGCATCCATCTTCAGCTGCATGATCGCGTCCGGCTCGTAGTCCGCGGTCCACGGCGTCACCAGGCCGCCCTCGTGTTCGAGTACACGTCCGCCTGCCGTGTCCACCTTCAATCGGAGCATCGCGAGCCTGGTTCCGTGACCGAACGTCTGTACGATGATCGTGCCCGTATCGGGGTTCACGTAGGGCGGATCGATGCCACGATGCGCGTGTCCGCCGAAGAAGACATCGATTCCGGGCACGGCCGACGTGAGCGCAATATCTTCTTCGAAATCGCGCCACACACTCGGATCGTTCTCCTGGTCCGACTGCATGGGGCCGGTCTTCCCCTGATGAGCCAGCACGACGACGATATCGACGTCGTCGCGTAGCTCCTCGACCGATTCGCGCACGCATTCGACAGGGTCGCGGAACTCCAGATCTGCGACGAGCGACGGCACCACCACGCTGATCGCGTCACGACCGATGACGCCGATCACTCCGAGCCGGACGCCAGATCGTTCGAGCACGGCGTGCGGCTGCATGTAGAGAATGTCGGTGCCGCGATAGTAGGTATTGCAGGAGAGCACCGGGAACGGCACGCGATTGGCCTGCTTGAGGAAGTTGGCGGCGCCATAGTCGAACTCATGGTTCCCCATGCCCATCGCGTCGTAGCCCATAGTGATCATCATCTCCATGAGAATCTCGCCGTAGGTGAGGCGCGACAGAAGGCCGGTGAACATGTCGCCGGAGTCGAAAAGGAACACGGGATTGCCGCGCGCGCCTTCCCGCTCCCGGATCTCGTCGACCATCGTCTTGATGTGGGCGGCCCCGCCCATGAGCGGACTTCCCTCGAGCCAAAAGGCAGGTAGCGGTTCGATGGCGCTCTCGAAGTCATTCGTGCCGATCAGCACGACTTCGCGCACTTCCGGTTCCTGGGCCTCGGCCCAGTGCCCGCCCACCGCAGCCAGTGCGAGCAGGAGAGAAATAGCCACTACGTACGCAAACGAACGCGTCGACCGTTCGTTGATACAGGCAGACAGCTTGTTTCCAGAGTTCTTCACGTGCATATTAATAAAATTGTTATCTAAATAACCGACCTCGATGAAAACCGACGATACCGCGCCAACGCCCACGCTGGGTGAACTCGAACTGCTCGTCGTCCTCGCGATTCTCCGCTGCGGAGATGAGGCCTACGGCGTGACGATTACCGAAGAGATTCGTCGCCGGACCGGCCGTCGGCTCGCCCGGGCGGCGGTCTACGTAACGTTGCGGCGCCTCCACGAGCGCGGCCTGGTGCGATCGACCACGGGCACGCCGCTGCCGGAACGCGGCGGCAAGGCACGTCGGTACTACAGCATCGAACCAGAGGGCCTCGATCGCGCACAGGCAACGCAGACCGCGTTCACGACCATGTGGGACGGAATATCGCTCGCTCCGGCTGACGCACCCGAGGAGCATCGATGATCGATCGCCTGTTGCTGCGCGTTCTCAGCATTGTTGCTCCCGAGGAACTCGCCGACGAGATCGAAGGCGACCTCCGAGAACAGCTCTCGCAATTGAAACGCTCGAGATCATCGGTTGTGGCGACGATCTGGCTCGCCCGTGCCGTCATCGGGGCGGCCCTAAGCATCGGTTGGTCGCGGACACCCTTCGCGCGCCGCGGCTCGTTCATATCGCCGCCACTACCGGCGCGTCGACGAAGTCTGCCGGTGACTTTGAACGACCTGCGATTCGCCGTCCGACTGATAGCCAAACAGCCCGTGCTTTCGGCCACGGCCGTGGGCGCCCTTGGTGTGTCCATGTGCCTGGCGATCTTCGGTTTCACCATGTTGAGTTCCACGCTGTGGGCCGAACTCCCGCTACCGCAAGGTGAGCGCTACGTCTACATGGAGGTCACCGACCCAGAGACATTGGATGAAGTAGGTGTGGCGCCCGAAGTGCTCGAACGATGGATCAACGAATCGAGCACCCTGGCAACGATTGGTGCCTTCGAGTGGGGCCAAGCGAACCTCGAACCCGTCGATACGGAGCCCGTGGGCATCCGGCTGGTCCACATCACGCCGCGCGGCATGGCGGCGACACAGGTCGAACCCGTCGTCGGGCGGCTGTTCGAACCCCGAGACGCCGTCCCGGGCGCGGAACCTGTGGTGCTACTGCGCGAGGACCTGTGGGAACAGCACTACCGCGGCGACCCGGACATGCTGGGGGCTCCGATCCGGCTGGGTGGCAGCGACTACACCCTCGTCGGCGTTCTCCCGCGAGAATTCGCCTTCCCGAGCTCACACAATCTCTGGCTACCTCGCGCAGAACACGGACCTGGCGTGGTTGACGGGTCTCGGCCGGAGGCGTTCGGGATCATGGCCGATGACGCTGATATGGCGGAGGTCCAGGCAGAACTCGAAGTCCTCATGCAGCCGAGCGACGACGAACTCCGCGCGGGGCCGCCCAACGCCCTTCGTGTGGTGCCCTACACCCGCGGCCTGACCGGGGGCCGTGCTGCCGAGACTTTCATGGCGGGAGTCGTCACCGTCTTGTTGCTGATCCTGGCCGTGGCGGCTGCGAATGTCGCCAACCTCATCCTGGTGCGCGCCGTTGCCCGCAGCGACGAGTACGGGATCCGCGCTGCCTTGGGCGCTTCGCGAACAAACCTCATCGCGCAAGGCTTTGGCGAAGTTCTACTCCTCGGGGCGCTCGCCGCGATACTCGGCACGGGAGGCGCGAGCCTGATCTTCCGGTGGCTGCGGAGCGTTGTCGACAACGAACTCCCGATGTGGATCGACTTCAGGATCGACCCGGTGGTTGGTGGTTTCATTGCCTTCCTGGCCGTGTTCTCGACGTCGATCGCGAGCATCGGCCCCATGTTGCGCGCGACTCGCGGCTCGCTGGACGCATCGCTACGCCAGGGTTCTACGGCGGTGGCTTCCGGCGGGTTCGGTCGTGCGTCCGCCAGCATGATCGTCGCCGAACTTGCTCTGTCGGTGGCCCTTCTCTCGACAGCGACTCTTCTTGGCCGGGGCCTCGTCGGACTTCAGCAGGTAGATCTCGGACTGGACCAGACGCGGGTTCTTACAGCCAGCCTCTATTTGCCGCCCGCCCCGGGCGTTTCCGAACCGAGCCCAATCGACACCGGGCTGCTCGCGGACCTTGAGAGCCGGGTCAACATCCGCAAGGCGGGCCTCACGATGCGGCTTCCCAAGGAGGAGACGCGGGCACGGGACCTCGAGGTGGACGGCCGCGAGGGCATCGTACGATCCCACGTTGCACATTCCGGCCTCTACTTCTTCGACAGCCTGGAGATCGCCGCACTCCGCGGTCGGACTTTCACCGCGAGCGACCACGAAACCGACGCGGTGCCCGTTGTCGTGGTGAACGAGTCTTTCGCGACGGCTCACCTGGGCACTTCTAACCCAGTCGGCCAACGTCTCCGATTCGCGTCGGAGCCCGGTGCCGAACCCACTGCGTGGCGCGAGATCGTGGGCGTGGTTCGCGATCTGGGTCTGAATGCTGCCGTTCCCGGGGAAAGTGACGGACTCTACCTGCCGGTCGCTGGATCGAACTTCTATCAGCTCACGGCAACCTTCGAAGGACCGTTCGCAGATGCGGCGCGCGCGATGCGCGCCGTCGTCGGCGCCAACGACTCGCGCATCATCGTCCGGGAGGTGCAGACGCTAGAACAATCAGGTTGGGCCGCGCGCACTCTGTTGTCGGCGACCGCCTCGGGGCTATCGGCTCTTGGAGTCATGGCCCTGGCCCTGTCTGTGACCGGCATGTACGCGATCATGGCGTTCTCGGTGCAGCAACGTACACGCGAGTTCGGCGTGCGGGTGGCGCTCGGAGCCGAACCCGGAGATCTGGTGCGCCGTGCGGTCCTCTCGACCTGCGTTCGACTGGCGAGTGGTGCCGGTCTAGGAGTTACTCGCGCGCTCCTGCTCAGTCAAGCAGCGGCCGTGCTTCCGATCGCAGTGCCGGCCCTTAGCATGTTCGATGTCGCCGTAGTGTGCGGCACAATGATGCTCGCGGGACTTCTAGCAGCGTGGCTACCTGCTCGACAGGCAGGTCGCGTCAACCCGGCCGATGCGCTCCGCGCGGACTGATTACTGAGCTTCGCGGGAGGTCAGAATCTCGACGCCGTTCTTGGCCACGACCACCGTGTGCTCGAACTGCGCGACGAGACCGCCGAGCGAAGTGCGCAGCGTCCAACCGTCATCGCCCTCGATGGCGCGATCGGAGTTCGTCGACAAGAAGGGCTCCACCGTGATCACCTGCCCCTCGGCGAACCGTCGGCGGTCGCCGGCCTCGTAGTAGTTCAGGATGGCCCGAGGCTCTTCGTGAAGTCCTCCGCCCACCCCGTGGCCACAGAGGTTCCGGACGACGATGAAGCCAGTCTCGTCAGCGACGGTCTGGACCGCACGCCCAACGCTGTTGAGCAGCGCTCCCGGCTTCACTCTATCGAGCGCTTCGTCCAGCGCTCGCTGGGTGGCACCCAGCAGGCGCTGCCGCACTCCGCTGATATCACCAACCGCGAAACTAGCGCCCGAATCGGCATAGAACCCGTTCAGCGACGCCGACACATCGATGTTTACAAGGTCGCCCGCAGCGATCACACGAGTGCCGGGAATGCCGTGGGCAGCCTCATCGTTCACGCTGACGCAGGTCGCCGCCGGGAACCCCACCGTCGGCGGAGCCGGCTCAGCGCCGGCCGCGGCAAGGAAGTCCGCGCCAACGCGGTCCAGATCCGCTGTAGTCACGCCTGGCTCGAGCCGCGCGTGCATCTCCACGATCGTGGCAGCGACGCAACGGCCTGCGGCACGGACTCCCTCCAGCTCATCGCTGGAGGGAAGCCCTACGACCAAAGATCCGATGCCCTGTTTGTCATCGCACGAGCGTCAGCGGAGCGCTGGCTGAAGCGCCATTTGCATCGATGGTCACGTTGTAGTCACCCGGCGAGGCCATCGGCGGAACCTCGAAACCAAACACGGTGCGGCTCTCGCCTTCGACCTGCAGGTTCCACTCGATGAAGTTGTGACCCTCCGATCCGGCACCAGTGAACGTGTGCACCGTTTCGCCGGAGGCGTCCGCAACCGTGACTGTGTAGTCCCCATCGGAGGCCATCCACACATGCAAACCAGCGGTGCTGCCGCCACCCTGGAAGAACGCGAAGCGGCCGCGCGGCATCTGCACCGACTCGGGTTCGAACATGTGCAGACCCGCGGCCACGACCTCGTCGGTCAGTCCCTGAATCGGACGCACGTCGAGCGCGTATACGCCACGTCCGTGTGTCCCGGCCACGAGAATGTCCGTCTCTTCACTGATCGTGATGTCGTGAACGAACGTTGTGGGCATACCGTGCGAAAGCGCTTCCCATGTTTCGCCGTTGTCGATGGAGACGTAGGCGCCATAGTCCGTGCCCACATACAGCACGTTCGGGTTCTTGGGATCTTCCTTGATCACGTTGATCGGGCCACTCGGGAGCGCCGAGGCAAGGTCGATCCATGTTCCCCCACGATCCGTGGACTTCCACAGATACGGGGTGAAGTCGTCGTCGCGCTTGCCGTTCTGGGCCGCGAACAGAGTGTCGGGATCCCACTTCGAGGCAACGAGCTCGGAGATCACCTTGCCCTGGGGAAGTTCACCCGTGATCTCTGACCAGGCACCTGCCGGATCTGAACTCCAGACACGACCGTCATCTGTGCCCGCGTACAGCCGTCCGAACTCGAAGGGTGACTCCGTGATCGAGTAGATCGTCTGGTACTGGATGTCCCCGATCTGATCGACATCGTTGTAAGTCAGGTCCTCGCTGATCGCCTCGAAATCCTCGCCGCGGTCCATCGACCGGAAGATCTTGTTGAGACCCAGGTATACGACGCGGGGGTTGTGCGGCGAGACGATAAACGGCGCGATCCACTGCCCGCGATACGGCACCTCGCCTTCGGCGGCGCGCGGCATCAACTGGGTCCGCTCGCCGGTCTCGAGATCGGCGCGGAAGATACTGCCGTAGAAGCCTGCCGCATAGAGCGTGTTGGGATCGGTCGGGTCGACGACATGGGTTGACCCTTCGCCACCGGGGGCGTTCTCCCACTCCACGGCTGGAATGTTGTGACGACCGCGACTCAGGTCGATCATGCCGCGACGGCTGCCGTGGTCCTGAATCGAACCGTAGGCGTACATCGGATCGCCTGTGTCGACCGCGATGTTGAAAAACTGCACGAGCGGCAGGCTGTCATAGAACGTCCGCCACTCGTCACCGCCGTCGTACGAGATCGCCAGGCCGCCGTCGTTGACGTTCACCAGGTAGTCGGAGTTTTCCGGATCGATCCATAGACCATGGTGGTCAACGTGCATGCCATCGAGACTACGAAAGTTCTCGCCGGCGTCATCGGAAACGTTCAGGCGCAGCCCCATCACGTAGATGCGATCTTCGTCATTGGGATCAACGCGGATCTGCCCGAACACCCACCCGTAGGTGCCACCGAGGCTCAGCATGTAGTCGTTGTACTGCGAGGTTCGGCGCCAGTTCTCGCCGCCGTCGTCGGAACGATAGACAGTCGCCCCGCGGATTACTGGACCGGCTGGCCGCCCGTAGGCGTCCGTGTCGTCCGGGTCCGGCTCACGCGCAGTCTCATAGCTATCGATGAACGCGTAGACGACGTCCGGGTTCGAGCGGGCAACGTCAAGGCCGATCCGACCTCGATGCTGCCCTTCGGGCAATCCGTTGTTGATGGGGTTCCAGGTGGCGCCCCCGTCTGTCGACTTGAAGACGCCGGAACCGTCGTAGCCATCCTCGTTGCGCGGGTCGTTCCACTTCTTACGGATGCGCTGCCAGGTGGCGGCGTAGAGCGTGTCTGGTGCGCGCGGGTCCATCACCAGGTCGATGACCCCCGTGCGCTCGTCGCGATAGAAGATGTGTTCCCAGGTTTGCCCGCCGTCCGTGGTCTTGTAGATGCCGCGCTCAGGGTTGTCCGTCCACTCGTTGCCCGAGGCCGCGACGTACAACACGTCGGGGTTGGTCGGATGAATCACGGTCCGCGGGATCGTATGCGTCTCCTCGAGTCCCATGTGCGTCCATGTATCGCCACCATCGGTCGACTTATAGACGCCGGCACCCGCCATCGACGAACGGAAGATGTTGGCTTCTCCAGTCCCGATCCAGACGATGTTCTGATCCGAAGGGGCCAGGGTTACATCGCCGATCGTCGTCGACGCCCCGTGCTCGAAGATCGGTTGCCAGGTCGTTCCTTCGTTCTCGGTGCGCCAGAGTCCGCCGGAGGCGCCAGCCACGTAGATCGTGTAGTTGTCGCCCTTCGGGCCCACCACCTCGACGTCCGTCATGCGGCCTGAAACGTTGGTAGGCCCGACAAACTGCCAGGGCAGGTTGCGGAACCGCGATTCCTCGGCATTCCGGACGTGATCCGCGTACCACTCGAGGCGCTCAGAAGCCGCGGTCTGGTCGTCCTGACTCTGTGCCGCCAGGGGTGCACCAAAGCCAACGAGGAGAAGAATCGTGAGGGCCGTCACCACGGCCAGTCGAGCAGGGGTACGCATCAGAACTACTCCGTACTGGGAAAAACCGACAGGCGCATGGGGAATCGCAGGGTAGTAACCCGAGCCGGCAACGTCAACGCGCGGACCGGCTGCCGGCCCCTGCCGAGTCGCTCCAATGCCGGCTAGATTCGTCCGGCTATCCGGACGCGGTGCGCTGCAGCACCTCAGCGACAACCGGCCGCAACGCGTCCACGTACTGGCGGGAGTCGTAGTGCCCTACCCCGTCGAGCGACGTGAAATCGACCTGGCCGCCGCGACGTCGCATGCGTTCGACCGTCTTGGCCACCGCCGGGTGCGGAATCAACTCGTCGGCACGACTATTAACGACCCACATCGGGAACGTCTTCAGTTCCGGGCGCCAACCGAAAACTCCCTGGTCCGCCAGTTCCACGAAGCGCTCGAGACCCGACACATCAGGGTCGTCCGGATACAGGATCGGCACGGCGGCTACCGCGATTCCCGCAGCGAACAGGTCGGGGTGACGGGGCCCGAGGAACCATGTGCCCATGCCGCCGAGGCTGTAGCCTGCCAGCACCACATGCGCGGGATCGACGCCGAGATTGGCGATGGCGTGCTCACGTAGCGCAAGCACGGCGGCGACGCTACGCGGGTGATGCCAGGTGCGCTCCGGGCAGTAGGGCGCGAGCAGGACCGCGCGTTCGGCTGCAAACGTTGGTTCCAGGAAGACGCGAGTGAAGTCACGGGCATGGCGTGCGGGAAGGTCGCCTTCCCAGCCGTAGTGCAGGCCGATCACGAGTGGAACCGCACCGTCACCCGTCTGACGACGGTCGATGGCGACATAGCGAAGCGGTGCGTCGCCCTCGATAGGCAGTTCGTGGTCGGTGATGTGGGCTCGCTGCGACATGGCCTGAGTCTCGCACGATCGCAGCGAGGCAGACTGCGGCTACTCGTAGCGCAGAGCCTCGATGGGATCGAGCTGCGAGGCACGCGTGGCCGGATAGATTCCCGACACCAGGCCCGCGGCCATCGACACACTCGTCGAGAGAATCACGGAAGAGGCCGTCACAACAGTTTCCCAGCCTGCCGAAGCCGCGACGACCCGCGCGATCACCACGCCCATGACGACGCCCGCGAGACCGCCCAGCAAGCTGATGGCGAAGGCTTCGATCATGAACTGATTGCGGATCTCCCGCCGTCTCGCGCCCACAGCACGGCGGATACCAATCTCACGCGTCCGCTCCAGAACGGTGGCCAGCATGATGTTGGTGATCCCGATGCCACCCACGAGGAGCGAGATGCCCGCAATGCAGCCCATCACGACGTTGAACAGTCGCTGAGTACGCCGGCTCTGATCCAGAAGCGCCTCCGGCACCACGAGCTCGAAGTCGTCTTCGCCGCCATGAATCCGGTCGAGCAGGCGTCGGATCGCGACCGCGCTCGCCTGCGCCGACTGGTCTGCCGAGAGCTGCACGACGATCTCGTCTACCGGGGCTCGCAGCGGTTCGCGATCGAACTTCCTGATGGCGGTTGTCACCGGGATGTAGATCTCTGTGGCGGTCGTGCCGATGTCGACGCCCTGGAACTGCCCGCCGCTTCCGAGATCTTCAAGCACGCCGATGACTTCGAACCAGACGTCGTTGACTTTCAACTCGCGCCCGATCGCAGACTCCACGCCGAAGAGATCGCGACGCACCCCGGCGCCGATCACGGCGACCTGGGCATGCTGCTCCTCATCAAGTCGATCGATGAACCGCCCGTCCGCGACGTTCAGGTCGGAAAGGTCCTGCTGATGCCACGAAACGCCGAATACGCTCGCCGCGGTGCGTCCGTCCACGGACATGATCTTGTAGCTGTCGATCTCCACACGAGGCACCGCGAGATCCACTCCGGGGATCCCGTCGCGGATGACGCTGGCGTCGCGCAAGGAGACGCCGAGAGAATTGCGTCGGATCTCGTTGAGTTCGTCCTCTGCGAGTTCGACGTCGCGCACGAGCACGTTGCGCAACCCCATCCGATCGATGAGCTCCATGGCCTGCAGTTCCGCGCCTGCTCCGATCGACAGCATCGCGATCACGGCGCCCACGCCAAAGATCATGCCGAGCATGGTGAGCAGCGAACGCAGCTTGTGCGCCGCCAAGTTATTCAGCGCACTGATGAACGATTCCTGAAGATTCACGGACGCCCCGTTGGGGTCGGCGGGCCGGCGGGTGAGCTGCCCGCTGCTGGCGCGACGACGATTCGACTGGGATCCTCCAAAGCGATGACGTCGCCTTGATCGAGACCCGATTCGATGACGACACTCCCCAAAGCGATCGGGCCAAGCACCACGTCGACGCGCTCGAATTCGCCGCCACTGCTACGAAAGACGTACGGGTTCGTCTCTTCGTCCCGGAAGATCGCTTCGCGCGGCACCGTGATCACGTCGGCGAGGTCCTGAACGAGCAGCGTCGCTCGCACGCGTTGTCCGGGCTTCATCTTGGTCGGATCGGTGAGTTCCAACTCCAAATCGATATCGAAGTATTGCACCGGTGACCAGCGTGTTCGGCGCTTTGCCACGGCGGCGACGCGGCGAACTTCAGCGTCGAAAGGCTCTGCGGGATGAGCCTCCAGCGTTACGAATGCTTCGATTCCCTCTTCAACTCCCCCTGCGTCAGCTTCGAGCACGTAAACCTGCGCCTTCATGGTGTCGAGCTGCGGAATCTCGGCGATCGGGCGTCCAGGCCAGGTCATCGCGCCGACCTGCGGCGGCTCTCCACGATCACGCCGCAGCACGAAGATGCCGGCGTGCGGTGCGCGAATCTCGAGTTGCCTCAGGCCAGCGTCAGCCTTCTCGATGCGCAGCTCCGCCTGTCGCTGCTGCAACCCGAGAAGATCGAGTTCGACTTCTCCCTGTTCGGCGCTCAGATCTCGCGCCCGGCTCGCGTGATCCTTGCGCCGCGTGGCCAGCTCCTCGTCGATCTCCGACTCGAGAATCTCGTTGCGCGAGTAGATTTCCTGATCGGTGGTCTGGAACTCCCGCGAGTGATCGAGTTGGAGATCCGCGATCTGTTCATCGCGCTCCAGATTGTCGAGTGTCGTCGACTGCTCGATATTGCGGCCTTCGACCTGACTCAGCGCCTTGTCCCGATCGGCCACGCCGGAGAAGCGCTCCTGTTCCATCTCGGTGGGATCAAAACGAATGACCACGTCACCTTCGGCAACTTCTGAGCCGTCTTCCGCCAACCACGCCACCTTCATGGGGCCGTTGGTGGATCGGGGTGAAGCGATCGGCGTCGCGTTCTCGGCTACCAGGATCCCCTCGGCGTCAACCTTGTGCTGAAAGCGCCCCCCCTCTACCGTGAAGGTGGGAACGGGCGATGACTGCCCGACGGCTCCAGCAAGCGTCGAGCCCAGCAGCCACAGCGCGGGCATGCTCAGGAGCAAGGTCAGGAGAACGAGTCGGGTGCGATTCATGATGCCAGGCTCGTACCGGAGATCCGGTCGCCGACCGCGAGCCCGCCCAGAACTTCAACCATGTCCGAACTTCTCCGCCCCAATTCAACCGGCACGGACTCATGTCCGAACACCGTCTTGCGGAAGACCACCGGGCCGTCCGCGGTCGGGAACACAGCGTGGACCGGAACAACCAGTACGCCTTCGACCCTTTCGGTCTCGATCTCACCGCGAAAACGCATACCTGGCCGCATCCGCTCCACGTCGGTTTCCTCGAGGTCGAGTTCGATGCGCACAACTTTGATTGGATTGCGCGAGAACGACTTGCGCTGCACGGTGCGCCAGATGGACTCGATCCGCGCACGATAGAGAACGTCCGGATGGGCATCGAGGCGCAGCGTCACCACTTGCGCGTCGGAGATCCTGCCGGCGTCCGACTCGTCCACCTCTCCCCGAGCCATCATGGTGGACAGATCGGGAAGCTCGATGATCTCCTCGCGGCGCCAAACCTGGTCGCCGACTTTCTTCTTGTCGCCGCGCCAGTTCGTGACGTAGATCACCGTGCCCGGACGCGGTGCCGTCACCGTCATGGCTTCGACCGCGTTCTGCACCTCCTCGACAAGGCGCACCGCGCGATCACGCTGCGCCACCAGCGCCTGGCGTTGTGCGGCGCCGGCATCCGCCGCCGCGTTCAGTCTTCCCTCGAGGCTCGCTACACGCCGGGTAGCCAGTTCGAGATCGAGTCCGTCGACCTCTGCCTGGTTCGCTGCGCGCAGATCGTCGGGCACGTCATTCTTGAGCGCCGCTCGGCGCGCTTCGGCCTGGGCCTCAGCGAGCTCGAGCCGCATGCCCATCAGTTGCTGTTCGAGATCGACATCGAGTTTCTCGATGTTCTTGTCGGCTTGCTGGGCGTCGGTCTGCAATTGCAACAACCGTTGCTCGAGCTGCGATACGTCGAAGCCGAGCACTGGCTCTCCGGCTGCGACGTCAGCTCCCTCCGCGGCCATAAAACTGATCTGAAAATCCTGTACTTCACTCACTTGCGGCGGCGTGACCATGCTCGCCTCGCGAGAGGCCAGCGTGCCCTCGACCTCCACAGTGAGTACAAGGTCATCGACTGCCACGGGAATCCAGCTCACCTCGCTGTCTCCCGAGAACACACGCGTGAGCCCCCACCCAACGATGGCAAGCGCCAACACGACGCCAACTACCAGCTTCACGAGTGTGGCGCGGCGCAGACCGCCGCCAAGACCGGGAGCGCTCATCGCGCGACCTCCACTCGGGCGCCTTCGGCCAGCCCCTCGCGGACGATGCACTCGCGCGCGTTGCACGGCCCCAATTCGACGGGTTGCGTTGCGCCGCCCGGAAGCCGGACGGTAGCTCCGTCGTCGGTGAAGCTCAGTGCCGCGCGCGCCACGAGCAGCGCCTCATCGCGTGCCGCGGTCTCCACTTCCACTCGGACGGACATCCCGGGCTGCATGATCTCCGGTTCGGCTTCGTCGAGATCGTTGTGCACCAGGAAGTGCCGCTGTTCGGAGCGCCAGCCGGACTCATGGGCGACGGGGCTGATCTCGCGCACGACGCCGGTGAAGCTCCGATCCGGATAGGCATCGAGAGTGCAGGCAACGATCATGCCTGGGGTCACCTTGCCATCGTCGACGTCCGACAGCCTGGCTTCAACCGCCATCGATCGTAGGTCGGGAATTTCCGCCACGGTCGCGCCAACCCAGATCGTGTCGCCAACCTGAAACTTGCGATCCTCTCTGCGGTTCTCCGCCGCAACCGCGATACCCGACTGCGGGGCTCTGAGCACCATCGTTTCGATGGCGCGTTGCGCCTCGGCGACTTCGCGCTCCGCGCTGCGAAGATCAACCCGCAGCACCTCGAGTTCAGCCTCCGAGGAATCCCCGTGACCTTCAAGATCTGCGTCCGCCTTGTCGTATTCCACGCGCGCCTGTTGGAGGGCTAGCTGCGCCTCCTGATACGTCTTCCGGTCGGTGACATCGAGCGGAACATCTGCCTCGATCTCGGCCTTACGTAGCGCGATTCGCTGCTGCTCGTAGGAGAACTGTCGCTCTTCGAGCTGTCCCGCGATCTCGGCGAGTTTGCTATCGATCGCGTTCTGGGCCTGCTGTTGTGCGGTGATCTTGTTCTCGATCTCGCTCGCGAGCTGGGCCGTGTCGAGCTCCACGAGAGGCGCGCCCTCGATAACTTCGGCGCCGTCGTCGGCCATCCAGCGGATGGTGGTTTCCCAACTCGGCATCCGCGGGATGATCACCGCCTCGCTATTGCGTGAGCTCAGAGTGCCCGACAACAGAAGCGTCTGACGAAAACTGCCGCGACGCACCGTGTCGTCGGCGACGGGCGCAGTCCCATCTACCGCTGGCGTCGCGTTGGCGCTCGGCTCAGTTCCACAGCCGGCCAGGAGGAAGCTCAAGAGCAACGCTCCCGCCGCGCATTTCACATGCCGGGGTCGAGTTCCGTTCTGGTTCTCGAACATGACGGTCGATTGGCTCCGGATCCGTCGGGGAACGGCCTGTCTATTATCGCCCAAACCATCCCGCCGCAGTAGGACTCTTGACCATTCTTGACGAAGTTTCGATGTCGTGGCCGAAGGTTTCCGAGCAGCGGATGAAACCATTTCACAGTTTCCGCCGTACGAATAATTCAAATGTAGTTATTCATTCCTTCTCCAGGACCGCCTGCCATGCCCGGGAAATTTCTGGCCGAGTTCGAGCTCTACGTCATGCTGGCCGTCGCCCGCCTCGGTGACGATGCGTACGGTGCATCCATACGTGACGAGATAGAAAACCGCGTGAACCGCCCAGTTTCGATCGGCGCGCTCTACGCGACGCTTCATCGGCTCGGCGGCAAGGACCTCGTCCGCTTCGAGGAAGAGGCGGAATCCGGCCGCGCGGGCCGAGCGCGCAAGTACGTGCAGCTCACAGTCGAAGGCCGCGACGCCCTCGATCACTCCACGGCAATGCTGCAGCGCATGATGGACGGCGTCGCAACCGAGATCGGAGGTTCCCGATGAATGAGCCGCGTCCCAACCGTTTCTGGGGATGGCTCCTCAGCCTGGTAGTTCACGCCGACGACCGCTGCTTTGCCCGCGATGACCTCGCGGATGGTTTCGAGACTCGCCTACGCGAATCCGGGGCATCGACGGCAAACAGCTGGTACCGGCAACAGGTCGTACGCTCCCTGTTGCCTTCGCTCCGCGATCGCTGGGTACGACGGCCCCGCGTTCTCGGAGCGCTGTTGATGGACGTCCCGTTTGCGATCCGCTCGCTAGCCAAGACTCCCGGTGTCGTCACGATCACGATCATCTCCCTCGCCGTTGGCATCGGTGCCACCACCGCAGTGTTCTCCGTAGGCAACGCGATGTTCAGACCCACTGGAGCAAGTGCCGTATCCGAGCCGGACACTCTGGTGGCGATCTTCACGACGACCGGTGATGGCGACCCGTACGGACGCAGCTCGATACCCGATGTACGTGAGGTGGAGAGCGCCGTCGACGCGTTGACGTCCGTGGCAACCCACCGGTTCGGACTGGTCGAAGTTGTCGTGGATGACCATGTAGCGACCTCGATGATCGAGATCGTGAGCGGGAACTACTTCGACGTGCTCGGCACGACGCTGGTGCGAGGTCGCGGATTCCAACCCGCCGAGACGACATTCGGTCAGGCGCGCCGCGTTGTAGTGGTCAGCGAGCGCATGTGGCGCGAGCGACTCGGAAACAACCCCGACGTCATCGGCGAATCGATCGAGATCGACGGCGACATGTTCGAGATCGTTGGCGTCGCGCCGGACGAACTCGGAAGCCGCACGCTCGCGTTGCGCGTGGAGGCCTGGGTGCCCATCGGAATCCCCGGAGGGATCTTCCTCTCGACCGAGGAGGAATGGGCCAGCCGCGGCAACCGCGACCACGGAATCGTGGCCCGGTTGGCCGACGGGGCAAACCGCGCCGACGCCACCGCCCAGCTCGACGTTGTCGCATCCCGCCTCCACAGCACGTACCCGGATGAATGGATCACCAACCGGGAAACCGCGCGCGGCTTCACTATGCTCAGCGAACGTGATTCGCGAGTTCCACCCAGCTTCCGCACGGCCTTGGCGACGGCGAGCGGGCTTCTGGTTCTGGCCGCAGCGCTCGTTCTCGCGATCGCCTGCTTCAACGTTGCGAGCCTGCTGTTGGCTCGAACCGACGCACGGCGACAGGAAATGGCCGTCCGACTTGCGCTGGGAGCGCGCCGACGACGCATCGTGTTCCTCCTTCTGACCGAGTCCGTCATGCTCGGGAGCGTCGCCTGCGCGCTCGGGGTTGCCCTCGCCCACTGGCTCGTGGGGCGGTTCGACACCGTCTCACTGCCGATCGGCAATTTCTCGGTTCAATTCGACATCGGCCTCGACTCGCGTGTCCTGATCTTCGCGGGACTCGTTGCCATGCTCACGAGCATCGGCTTCGGCCTGCTTCCCGCTCGCCGAGGCTCGCGACCGGATCTCGTACCGGCACTCAAGGGCGTTGGCGACTATGCGGGCGCCGGCGCGGGCAAGAGTCGATTCCGCAGCTTGTTGATCGTTGGTCAGGTGGCTGGCGCTGTGATCTTTGTCGTTGGTGCCGGCACGTCTCTGCGAAGTTTTGACGAACTCGCCGCCCTCGACTGGGGCGTCGACGCCGCCGGCGTGGCGGTAATGAGCAAGGACCTGCCCGTGGAGATGGCACCCGCTGAGCGCGACGCAGAGTACCGAGACTTGCTGGCGGGCCTCCGCGATCGGCCAGAGATCGACGAGGTCCAGCTCGGGACCACAGTCGAGGGCACCACAATGTTCTTCGAGAACCGATCTCGGGTGAGCACCGCCGGCTACGAACCCGCGCCGGGCGAATCGACCCGCCTGCTCTACAACGCAGTAACACCTGGCTACATCGAGATGATGGGCATTCGTGTCGTGGGTGGAAGGACCTTCACGAGTGCTGACGACTTCGACGCGGCGCGCGTCGCGGTGGTCAACGAATCGTTCGCCGAACGGTTCTGGCCGGGCGAACCCGCACTCGGGCAGACGTTCCGCCTGGCGCGCACCACGGACGACGATGGCTTCGAAAACGCCGACACTGCCGGCGCCTACACGGTGATCGGCATCGCTGCCGACGCCCGCTACGAAGGGTTCGAGACCACGCAGTCGGAGTACTTCTGGACCTCACTGCTGCAGAATCCGCCGGCACGAACGATGATCGTGGTCCGGGCCAAGACCGGCATCGGCGACGCGTTGCAGGCGCTACGCGAAGAGCTGCCCGCGGATGAGCGTGCCGCACTGGGCCTACCGCCGAGTCCGCTTTCCGACATCCGCGATCTGCAGTTCTCGTTCCTGCGAGTCATCGGCCAGCTCCTCGCGGCGGCCGGGGTGTTCGGCCTCTTCCTCGCCGCCCTCGGGCTCTATGGAACTGTCGCGTTCGCCGTCACGCGGAGGGGTCGCGAACTGGCGATCCGTCAGGCGGTCGGAGCGTTGCCGGGACAGGTCGTCAGCCAGGTATTCCGAAGCGGGATGCTGCTAGCGGCAGTGGGACTCGTGCTGGGGATCGCAGTCGTCGTGCCGCTGGTGGCACTCCTGCGTGCCGAGCTGCAGGGGGTCGCTCCGGTCGAGGTGCTCAGCCTGCTGGTCGGTGTGGCGGTAGCGCTCGCGGTGACAGCCGCGGCGAGCTACATACCGGCTCGAAGAGCTGTAGGGATCACGCCGGTGGAAGCGCTGCGCGCCGAGTAGTCCGGGAACCTAGAGCCAGCGTCGCACGCTCAAGCAATAGTCCACGTACTGAGCACCGAACCTGTCGACCAGCATGCGCTCCTCCATAGCGATGAACCGCGTGGTGATCACCCAGACAAAGCCGAGCATCGGCAGGAAGGCGCTAGCGCATGACAGACGAATCGCGGCCGCGAACAGAATGAGCGCCATCGCCAGATAGATCGGGTTGCGGCTCCAGCGATACGGGCCACGCACGATCAGCGCGTCCGACACCGCACCGGGTTCGATGGTGGTCCGATGCAAGTGAAACTGAATAGCGCTGGCGGCGAAAAGCAGGAGCGCGAATCCGCCGATTCCACGACTGACTGTCTCGGCGGCCGGGATCTCGAAGTCCGCGATCGGCAGGTAGGTGCGCAGTGCCCACTGCATGCCAAGCCCACCGAGCAGCCAGAAAGGCGGCAGGATCCGGGGGCGTTCAACTTCGCTCACGCGGCGCAGTATCCCACGCTGCGAAGGCTGCGCGCGCCGCTTGAGGAGAACGCTCGATCCGGCTCTAGCGGCTCGGCGCGGCGCGCGGACCAGCAATCAACGACTGCTCGTCGCTGACGACGAACTGTGCGCCGACAACCGAAACGAAGCCCGCGACCGGGAGCAGACACAGCCAGGTGCCAAACCACAGAGCGCTGCCAACGAGTGCGACTAGCATGGCAAAGTTCGCCGGGCAGTCGGTCCAACGATGGACTTCAACATTCACCAACTCGCGATGCCGCCGGGCGCGGTAGACGACCGCGAGTCCGCCGATCAGAAGGAGGGCGCCAAGCCACGCCTGCCCAGCGGCCACGACAAGCGCCGGCCCGGGGAGCAACAGCCAGAGAGCGGTTTGCTGTGCAAGGGCTACTGCGAACCACGCCGCGGGCACGCGATTGTTCGTCTGGGTGGGCTTCATCGGGTGGGCTCCGTAGGACGTGGGGTCGTCCGTCTTAATCAAGTGTTTATATTCTTAACAGTTTCTTAACATTCGAGCAAGAGCTTTACGAGACCGCCCGGCCGCGCCAGTAGACCTGGTACTGCGTCAAACAGACGTGCAGACTCGACATAGACCAGCTCCCGACGATCCGATCTCCCGATCACCGATGACGGAACCGATCGTTTGGGCAGTACCCAACAGACATCACGCGCCCTGAACCCGATCGGAGGACACCATGTCCCATCGTCTTCGCCTCGTCGCCATTGCCGTAGCCGCCGTCATCGCATGGCCTCTCCTCGCGCAGGACGGCACGGTCGTCGCCTCCGGAACCGGCACCGTGGAATTGGAAGCCGATCGAGCCATCGTCAACATCGCGATCGAGAGCCGCGGTGAAACTGCCAGCGCAGCGGGAATTGCGAACGCGGGCGTGGCAGCTCAGGTTCGCGCTGCGCTGGGCACGATCGATCTTCCGATGACAGCCGTCACCACCGCCCACTACGACATCCAGACGAACTGGCGGCGCCAAGACGGCGAGAGGATTCCGGATGGCTATCGAGCGGTTTTGTCACTTCGCGTCGCCGTCAACGATGTAACCCGCGTGGGAACGATCATCGACACCGCCCTGACCGGCGGTGCGACACGCGTCGACGGCATCGAGTTCTCCTCCAGCCGCGCGGAGGCGGCACGTGCCGAGGCCGCAGCGCTCGCGGTGAAGGACGCGATGCGGACCGCCGAGGCCATCGCCACCGCCGCGGGCGGAAGCCTGGGCGATGTCATCGAACTGACCACCCAGGGCAACGTGAGCCCGATGCCGGAGGTTCGGCGATTTCGCGCCGTCGAAGCGATGGCAGCGGACGTCCCCACGGTGGTCACGCCCGGCGCCCTGACGATCTCGGCGTATGTGAACGGGCGCTGGCGGTTCGAGGCCCGGTAGCGAAAACCGCCTATCGAGCGGCTGCCCGGACGGACTACGCGCGGTGACTCGTGTCCCCGCCGAGAACTGACGGAGCGCAGCACGCAAACCCCGCAGCGAGGATGAGTCCTGATAGGACGTTCATCCACAGGAACTGTCCGCCCACGACAACGTCGGCGCCGATTCCGGCCACGAGCGTCAGCCCGGCAGATCCGATCAGGGCCCAGAACACCCACGCGACGCCTCGTGCCAAGCCACGCCAGACCGCGACCAGAAACAACGAGGCGTACGCCACATTGAGCCCATTCGCGAAGACGCCTATGGAGTTGGCCCCGGCGAGCGCGTCGGGCGCGAGGGCCGCCACCTCTTCCGGCGTCAGCAGCGCGTACAGGCCGGGAGCGTTCAGGTCGCCCTGAAGAATCGAGAACACAATCCACGCGGAAGGCAGGAGGTTCAGCAGTGCCCAGGCACTGAGCACGATGCATCCGGCTTTGAGCATGAGACTCCGCGATGGAGGAATGCGCCGGGCGCGATTCGGCGCCGCGGTGAACGCATTACAGCACCGCGACAAACACGCCGCAACGGTGACCCCGGCGACCGAGGCGCTGCGCAGCGCCTCGGTTGGGTCGACTGAGGCCGCGCGCCGTGCAGGCTGGAGGCTCGCGATCAGAGCGGCACCCCCGAGCAACAGCATCACTCCTGCGAGCAGAACCGGTTCTCGCGCACTCACGCCGTAGAGCACACCCGACAGGAAACGCGTCACGCCCCAGGCGCCGATTCCACCAAGTACGACACCGACCAACGCCATCCGTAGACCAGAGCCAAGCACCTCGCGGATCACGTCAATGCCACGTGCTCCCAGCGCCAGGCGGACACCCATCTCACGCGTCCTCTGCGCCGCCATGTGAGCGATCACGGCGTACACGCCGAAGATCGCCAGGACGAGTGCGATACCGCCAAAGACCCCGAACGAGATCCCCATGAAGCCCTCGCCCCACGAGTTGACCACGCGCCGCTCCGTCATCGTCATGATGTCGTAAGGCGCCTGACCGGCATCAATCGAGCGCATGACCTCGCGCGCCGGGTCAAGCAGCTGCGCGGGCGGTACCGTGCCCCGAACAAGCAAGGCCATCGAACGCGACGAGCCGAACGTGTAGGGGATGTGCAGCTGCAATCGAGCGGCCGCCGTGTCTTCTCCGAACTCCTCGTACTGCATGTCCGGTACGACGCCGATGACGTCGTAGGTATTGCCGCTTCCCGCGATGACAATCTGCTCGCCCACTGCGGCGCGCCCCGGCCACAACCGCGCCGCAAGGGTCGCCCCAATAATCGTCACGCCGCGGTCGCCGGCGGCAGACTCATCGGTGCTGAAATCGCGGCCTTCGAGAAAATCAACATCGATCGTGTCGAAGAAACCCGCCGTTGAGGCGACTGCAGTGACGTACAGCGGCCGATCGTCGGTGTATTCGCTCCCCGCCGGAATGATCCCGACGTCTGAACCGCCGTCATCCGCAGGGATGGCGCTCGTAGCCGCCGCCGCGGCGACGCCAGGCAGATCACTCAGATCTTTGCGCAACCGATCGAAGAACGAATTGCGTGCCGACGGATCGTCATACTCATCGCCAGAGAGTCCGACCCGAAAGGACAGCAGTGGCTCGTAGTCGAACCCCGGATCGGCACTTCGGATGTTCTGGAAACTACGGACGGTGAGAGTTGCGCCCACCAGCAAGATGACGGCCAGAGCCAGCTGACCGGCAACGAGCGCGTTTCTGAGAAGCCCGCCGCTCGCCGAGACCGTGCGGGTAGCGGAGGCCCGCAGGTCGGCGCCAAGTTGGCGACCCGCGATGCGAAACGCGGGCACGACCCCGAACAGCACCGCTGTGAACATTGAGATCAGGACGGTGTAGCCAAACGTTGTGGCGTCCAGCGCGATCTCGACCCAGTACGGCATGTCGACCGGTATCAGAGCGCCCAGGCTCGCCAGCCAGACCCACGCCACAACGAGGCCAAGCGTACCGCCGGCCAACCCGAGCACAACGCTCTCGGTAATCAGCTGACGAACCAGGCGAACCCGACTGCCGCCGAGCGCAGCTCGCAGCACGAACTCCTGAACTCGCCCGGGTGCGCGGGATAACTGGATGTTGGCGACGTTGGCACAGGCCAGAAGTAAGACGAGCCCAACCGCCGCGAACATCGTGTACAGCATCCGGTCGGCGGTCTCGCCCAGCAATCCGCGACGCAGATCCATGCCGCGCAGAGTCCAGCCAGTGTGCGTATCGGGCCAGACCTCGGCCGCGTCGGCGGCGATCCCGCGCAACTGTGATTGCGCTGCACCGAGCGTTGCACCTGGCGCAAGGCGAGCGACCGCGCGGACATAGCGGCGCTGATGATCCGTCGGATCGGTGGGCGTGTGCGGCAGCCACATGTCCTGAGTCAACGGAAAGCGGAACCCGGCCGGCATCACGCCCACAACCGCCACCTCGCGGCCGTTGACAAGGATGGTCTCGCCAATGACGTCGCCAGACCTGGCGAACATCCGTTCCCAGAGAGCGTCGCTGATGATCACCGTCGACTCGAATCCGTACGCCGCTCCCTGGCTGCCGTCGAATAGCCTGCCGAGCTGAGGCTCAATCCCGAACGAATCGAACAAGTCGGGCGTTACCGAAGCGCCGAAGACGCGCTCCGGGAATTCCTGTCCGGCCACGGTGAAGCTGCGCTCGTCGTACGCACCCACCGCGTCGAACACCGACAACCCGGTCATCCGATCGATGTCCGCCCAGGTCACGCCCGCGTCGCCGTCTCCCCGATCGGGATTCCACGCATCAACGAACACCAATCGGTGTCCTTCCGCGACCGGCAACGGTCGGTGTAGGAAGCCGTAAACGATGCTGAAGTTGGCCGCATTTGCGCCGATGCCCAGCCCGAGCGAGAGGATTGCGGCGGCGGTAGTCAACGGGTGCCGCTTGAGCATGCGCCACCCGTAGCGGAGGTCCTGAAGAATGGTGTCAAACCAGCTCGCGCCATCGCGTGCCGGAGGCGCGCCGCGCAGAATGTCCTGGCCGGTGCGCGCGATCGCGGCGGCATTCCCAAACGAACGCTCGGCGGCCTGCCGGGCGGCCTCGGGCTTCATCCCGGCCGACTCGTTGGCCCGGGCGCGCATCTCGATGTGGAAACGCAGTTCCTCGTCGATCTCGCGACGGAGTGGATCGGACTCGGAACGACTCGCGCGGGCCTTGAAACGCGACAACAAGTTCATGTCGCCCTACGCCGTATCCATCACGCGACCGACCGCCTGACTGAAACGATCCCACCGCGCGCTTGCGGCCCCGAGCTGCTGGCGTCCTTCGTCCGTGAGGGCGTAGAACTTCGCACGGCGATTGTTCTCGCTCCTTCCCCATTCGGCGGCGATCCAACCGCGACGCTGCATCCGATACAACGCTGGATACATCGAGCCTTCATCCACGGCCAGCACCTCTTCGGAGCGCGCCCGGAGAGCTTCGGTAATTCCGAAGCCGTGCATGGCGCCCTCGTCGAGAGTTCGCAGGATCAGCATCTCGAGAGCCCCGCGCAACAGGTCGCCGCGTTCGCTCGTTTCTTTGTCGTTCATCTTGCCTACCTCGTTCCCTTGGCTTGTCTAGGGAACGATAAGTCCCCTTCCTTAGACAGTCAAGGGGAATGGTTAGGGCTCCCTTTCGTGCGACGCGAAACATCGCGATGCTGCCGCCGTATTGCCCAGGACGGCCATCGACCCGCTTCCGACCGAGGACCTGCTCATGGACACCCTGCTCCGCGATCTTCAGTACGCCTTCCGCACGCTGCGGAACTCCCCGGGCTTTACCGCGGTCGCAGTGTTGACGCTGGCTCTCGGAATCGGGGTCAACGCCACGATCTTCAGCATCGTGAACGCGGTCCTTCTCAAGCCACTGCCGGTGAGCAACCCGGCCGAACTCGTCGACATCTACAGCCAGCCGTCGAACTTCCCCGACGAATACGGGACGACGTCGTGGCTGGACTACATGGAGTACCGCGAACAGTCCGAATCTCTCTCGGACATCGTCGCGTACACGAATTTCTTCGGGAGCTTCGCGCGCGAGGGCCGCTCGGAGCTGGTCGTCGGCGAGATCGTCTCAGACAACTATTTCGACGGGCTGGGCGTGCCTCCGGAACTCGGCAGAACGTTCCGCCACGAGGAATTTGAGACACAGCAGACGCATCCGGTGACGGTGCTCAGCCATGGCTTCTGGCAGAGCCGCTTCGGGGTGGTGACGCCGACGTGGTCGGCCAGTCCATGAAACTGAACGGCGTGGACTACACCGTCATCGGTGTGGCGCCGGCCAGCTTCAATGGGATGCTGCCGGCAGTGCGTGCGCAGATGTGGGTCCCGGCGATGATGGTCGAGGACGTTGAGCCGCTCGGCAACCAACGCTACACGGGCGGCACGGGCGCAAATCGGATCGAACGTCGCGGGCAGCGCTGGCTCTGGATGCGCGGTCGACGGGCGCCCGGGATCGAGCCGGAGCAGGTGCAAGCTGATCTCGATGGGATCTCGGCGCGACTGCGCGAGGAATACCCTGACTCCAACGAACTCGAACAACTCGTCGTTCGCGAGACAAGCGGGATCGTGATCAACCCAGGCTTCGACGGCATCCTGTCGGGAGCGGGCGCCCTGATTCTCGGCGTCGTGTCGTTGGTACTTCTCGTCGCTTGCGCCAATCTGGCCAACATGTTGCTCGCACGGGCAGCCGCGCGAAAACGCGAGATCGCGATTCGGCTGGCCATCGGCGCGGGCCGCAGTCGCCTGCTGCGCCAGATGCTCACCGAGAGTTTGACTCTGGCCATTGCTGGCGGCGCCGCGGGCTTGCTCCTGGCGACCTGGTTGATCCAGCTCATCGCGGCGTACCAGCCGCCATTGCCGATTGCCATCGACGCCGACTTCAGCCTCGACTGGCGCGTGTTCGCCTTCACGATGCTCGCCTCGGCGGTCACCGGAATCGCATTCGGGTTGGTACCTGCCCTCCGTTCCTCACGCCCGGATCTCGTCCCGGCGCTGAAGGACGCCAGCGGTGCCGACCTCGACGGCCGCGGCCTCACCCTCCGCGACGTCCTCGTCGTCGTTCAGGTGTCCGTCTCGATCGTGCTTCTCGTCGCGGGCGCACTGCTCGTGCGCAGCCTAGGCGCAGCGCAGCAAATCGATCTCGGCTACGACATGAACCGCATCAACTTCGTCAGCATCGCCATGGAGATGAACGGCTACGACGAGGCCAACAGCGAAGCCTTCTTCTCTGAATCCAAGGCGCGGCTGGAAGCGCTGCCCGGTGTCGAGGGCGTGACTCTGATGTCTCGCGTGCCGCTATCGGTCAACGACAACAACTGGGGCGTCGTGCTCGACGGGCACCAGACATCATCAGCCGACACGCCGTACCTCACGGGCGGTGCATCGGTGGACGAGCACTACTTCGACACGCTCGGCCTCGAGATTCTGAATGGCCGCGGAGTGGAAACCACCGACGCAATCGACCAGACACGGGTTGTCGTGGTGACCCAGGCCTTCGCGAGCCGCTACTTCGACGGCGGTAACGCTGTTGGCGAGCAATTGCGCACAGGGTGGGAAGCGGAGCCCTACGAGATCGTTGGCGTCGTGGAGGACTATCGGGTCAACACCCCGGGCGAGGAGCCCACCCCGTACCTGCACTTTCCGCTCCGTCGCAACACGGTGTTCGGCAACTTCATGGTGCGAACGACGGCCGCCGCCGAAACGCAAACGCTCGCGATCGAGCGAGAGATTCGTGGGATCGACCCGCAGATCGTTTTCCTCGACGCCGGGCCGATGACGAAGCTGGCCGAGACTCGACTCTTTGCAGTGAAGCTGGGCGCCTGGCTGATTGGCGCCTTCGGCGCGCTGGCGTTGCTGCTGGCGGCGGTCGGCCTCTACGGAGTTATCGGCTACTCGGTGAGCCGGCGCACCCGCGAGATCGGGATCCGAATGGCGCTGGGTGCAGAGAAGGGACGCGTCGTCTCGCTCATCCTGAAGCAGGGGCTCACCCTGGTTCTGGTGGGCGGTGCTGTTGGTGCCGCACTCGCAGGCCTCACCGGCCGCTTCCTGTCGAGCGTCCTCTACGTAAGCCCGCTCGATCCCGTTGCGTTCGCGATGGCCCTCGGAGTTCTTGTCGCGGTCGCCGCCTTTGCCAACTGGGTACCCGCAAGGCGAGCAGCGAAGGTCGACCCGATGATTTCGCTACGCGGCGAGTAGCCGGGCTCGAGAGCTCAGATCTCTTTCAGCGCGGCGCGGCTGATCTTGCCGAGGTGTGTGCGCGGGAACTCGTCGAGAAACTCGATGAGGCGAGGGGCCTTGTAGAACTCGAGTGTCTCGGCGACGTGTTGGCGCAACTCGTCAGCGAGCGCGTCGCTGGGTTCGGCGTCTTCCGCGAGAACGGCGAAGGCCTTCGGTTTGACCAATCCATCGAGAGTCACTCCCACCACGGCGACCTCGCGCACAGCATCGTGCTGCAGAAGGCAGTTCTCGACCTCACTGGGCGCAAACCACTTGCCCGACACCTTGAGCATGTCATCGCCGCGGCCGCAGTAGACGAACGCGCCGTCCGCGTCCCGCATGACCATGTCACCCGAGACGTACCAGTCGCCCCGGAAGGCGTCCATGGTGCGCTCCATCTTCTGCCAGTAGCCGATGGCACGGGAATTTCCACGCACCCATAGCGTGCCGATCTCGCCGTCGGCCAGGTCGTTGCCGTCGTCGTCGCGCACGCGCACATCAAACCCAGGCACCTCCCATCCGAGCGTTCCCGGCTTCACACGGTCCGGAGTGTTGCTCACGAAGATGTGCCACTGCTCGGCCGTGCCAAGTCCGTCGAGCAGCTCAACTCCGTACGTCGCCTTCCAACGGTCGTAGAGCTCCACCGGCAGCGCCTCACCGGCCGAGGTGGCGAAGCGAAGACTCGAAAGGTCACGACCGGCAGCGGTTTCGTCGGCGAGCATCTTGTTCACTAGCGTCGGGACGTTGATCAAGATCGTGGGGCGGTGCCGCTCGATCTGATCGCAGAGCACCTCGGGCGTACAACGTCCCCCGTAGAGCACAGCACTGCCGCCGACCGACAACGGAAAGAGCAGGTTGCTCCCGGTGGCGTAGCCGAAGAAGAGCTTTGGTACCGAAATCGTAATGTCGGCCTCGGTGTAGCCCAGCGCATTCTGTGCGTAGAGGACCGTCGTGTTCACGAAGGAGTTGTGGCTTTGCACGACGGCCTTCGGCTTGCCGGTCGTGCCTCCCGAGAACAGCCAGATTGCAGCGTCGTCTCGATGACTCGGAAACGTCTCGAATTCGGCGCCAGCAGATCCGCGGCTGCTCTCGAAGTCGCCGCTGCCGACCACCAGGAGCTCCTCGAGGTGCGGCACGTTCGCCGCGGCCGCACGGAAAGCAGGTTCCGCTTCCGCATCGACAACCGCCGCTGCGGCCCGCGTGTATCCGAGGAAGTACTCGATCGCTTCCCGTTTCAGCTGCGGGTTAACCATCACCACGACCGCCCCGGCCTTGAGGATGCCGAAGAAGGTCGCGACCCAGTCCACCGAATCGTCCATCGCGATGACAACGCGCTGTTCGGGCTTCACCCCCGCATCGCGCAACACGTTCGCCATCCGATTCGCCGCGACATCGAGGTCAGCGTAGGACGTCGTGCCAGCGTCGGTGCGTAGCGCCACGCGATCGCCTCTGCCTTCGCGGATATGCCGGGTGACGCACCAGTCGGCGAGATTGAGGCCTTCGGGAATTTCTACGGAGTTGCTCATGGGTCGGGAAGATACGGCCGCGCACGCCGGGGTGGCAAGCGCGGACCTATAATCGGCGCCATGTCGATCAAACACTTTGACGAGATGACGTGGCCCGAAGTCGAGGCGCTCGACCGTGAGCGCGTCATACCGCTCCTCCCTACCGGCGCCATCGAGGCACACGGTCCGCACCTGCCGCTCAACACCGATGTGATCATCGCGCAGGCGATGGTGGAGTCCGCCGCGGAGCTGCTCTTACATGACGGGCTGCAACCGCTCATCATGCCGGCAATCAGCTACACCGCCGCTGGTTTCGCCAGCTCCTTCGCCGGAACCATCTCGCCCACGCCGGGTGCCGTACGTGGCGCCATCGTGGGCATCGGTCGGAGTCTGGGACGCCACGGTTTCCCGCGGCTCGCGGTGGCCAACTCCCACCTCGACCCCCTCCACCTCGCGTCGATCCGGGCGGCGATCGACGTACTGGACGACGCCATCGAGGTGATCTTCCCGAATATCACCAAGAAGCCGTGGGCGTTGCGTCTCAGCGATGAATTCAAGAGTGGCGCATGCCACGCCGGGCAATACGAGACATCCGTCGTGATGGCTGCGCGGCCGGATCTGGTGCGCGAAGATAAGCGCACCGACCTGGAGCCCGTGCCGATTTCGATCTCGGAAGCCATCCAGGCTGGCAAAACGTCGTTTGTGGCGGCCGGAGGCGATCAGGCTTACTTCGGCTATCCAGCCGAAGCGAGTGCGGAAGAAGGAGCGGCGACCGTGAAGATACTTGGCGAGATCCTGCGAGACGCAGTGAAGGAAGCGCTGGAGCCCGGGGCACCGGAAGCATGACGGCCCGACCGCTCGCTGGACGCCGCGCGGTGATTACCGGTGGCGCACGCGGCATCGGCGCCGCAATCACCCGCGCCCTGGCAGCCGACGGCGCAGACGTCCTCGCGTGCGGCCGCAACGAGGATGCGCTGCGCGAACTGGCCGACTCCCTCGAGGGCGCCGGGGTCGAGGTACACACCGCGACATGCGATGTCGCTGATCCCGACAGCATCACAATGATGGCCACGCTGGCCGGCGAACATCTCGGACACGTGGACATCCTGGTCAACAACGCGGGCTGCGCACACTCGGCGCCCTTGCATCATCAGACTCTCGAGGACTGGAACCGGCTGTTCGCAGTCAATGCGACCGGCACCTTCCTCTGCACGAAGGCCTTCGCTCCGGCAATGGCGCAGCAGGGGTGGGGGCGAGTGATCAACATTGCGTCGGTGGCGGCGCGCACAGGGCTTCGCTACGTGTCCGCATACTCCGCGGCTAAACACGCGGTGATGGGTTTCACCCGCTCCATCGCAGCCGAGATGGCCGACCGTGGCGTAACTGCCAACGCGATCTGCCCGGGCTATGTGGACACCGACATGACTGAACAGACCCTTGCGCGCATCGTCGAGAAGACCGGCATGAGCAGGGACGAGGCGTTGGCTTCGATTCTTCAGACCACCCCGCAACGACGGCTGATCACCCCGGAGGAGGTCGCTCATATCGCGGCCATGCTCTGCGGCGAGAACGCGCGCGGCATCAACGGCCAGGCCATCGGTATGGACGGCGGAGAGTTCCTGGGATGACCTACGAGATCTTCAACCCCGAGCAACTTGGTCCCGCCAAGGGCTGGAACAACGCGATGCTAGCTCCCGCTGGCGGCCGCGTGCTCTTCATCGCGGGTCAGACGGCTCGAGCCGCCGACGGTCAGGTGCCCGACGTCGGCTTCGTCGAACAGTTCGCGCTGGCGTTGGACAACGTGATGGCTGCCCTGGAGGCGGCGGGTGGAAAGCCGGAACATGTGGGTCGCATGACGGTATTCGTCACGGACGTCGGGGCCTACAGGGAAAGCCTCAAAGAACTTGGCGACGTGTGGCGACCTCGGATGGGGCGCAATTACCCCGCAATGGCCCTGCTCGGCGTGACCGAACTCGTGGACCACAACGCCATGGTGGAGATCGAAACGACGGCTGTGATTCCCCCGACCATGCACGCCGATGACGCGCCCGTGATGGCCTGACGATGCCGGTCAACCCGCAGAGCTTTCTCTACACGTTCGACGCGACCACCGGAGTGGCCACGATTGTTCTGAATCGACCGCAGCGCATGAACGCGCTCACCTTCCAGGTGTACGGCGAACTCGGAGAAGTCTTCCGCGATCTCGCCGACGAACCCGGTGTGCGGGCGATAGTCCTCACCGGCCAGGGCAAGGCATTCTGCACGGGCGGCGATGTGCACGACATCATCGGCGCCCTGTTCGAGCGCGACGCCGATGGTCTCTACGAATTCACGCGCATGACCTGTGACGTCATCGAGGCGATGCGCGCCTGCCCGCAGCCAATCATCGCGGCTCTGAACGGTACGGTCGCGGGAGCAGGCGCAGTCCTGGCCACGGCCGCGGATCTCCGCGTCGCCGCCGAGTCCGCCCGGATCGCCTACCTGTTCACGAAGGTGGGCCTGTCGGGCGCCGACATGGGGATGTGCTGGCTGCTCCCGCGGATTGTCGGATTCGGCCGCGCCACTGAACTCCTGATGACCGGCGACTTCATCACGGCCGCCGAGGCCGAGACGATCGGGCTGTACAACCGCGTCGTGGCTGACGAGAACGTGCTCGAAGTCGCGCTGAATCTCGCCGAACAACTTGCCCAAGGGCCGGCCTACGGGATCGGGGTTACCAAGCGCCAGCTCGACGAGGAAGCCGACATGACCTTCGTGGACGCGCTCGATCGCGAGGCCCGCGTGCAGGCCGACTGCATGCGTAGCGCAGACTTTCGCGAGGCCTACGACGCCTTCGTGGAAAAGCGCGAAGCCCGCTTCAACACTGCCGACGGCGACCCGGCGGTGCCGCCGAGCGACGGAGCCTCCTCATGAGTCAAGTGGCTGAGATCCGCGCGTTTCTCGACCCGGCGCACACGGAGTTTGCCGAACGCTGCGGTGCCTACTGTCGAGAGGAGCTCCGCGCTCTCCCGGAGCCGCACGACGACGACGCGGCGCGGGTGCAGGCGCGCGAGGTTCTCGACTGGATGGGTCACGCAGGATGGTTCGGCCCTATCGCGGAAGGCGACCTACGCGAACTGTGCCTCCTCCGCGAGGCTGTCGCCTCGGCCTCGCCGCTGGCGGACGCCGTTGTCGCACTCCAGGGGCTCTCGATCACCCCACTTCTGCTGGCTGAGAACGAGGCGATGCGCAGCACCTGGTTGCAGCCGGCGCTGCAGGGCGCGGCAATGGGAGCGTTTGCTCTCACCGAGGCCGAAGCGGGCTCCGACGTGGCGGCGATCGCCACCACCGCGGTGCGCCACGATGACGTCTATGTCCTCAACGGCGAGAAGACCTTCATCTCGAATGCCGGTATCGCCGACTTCTACATCGTCTTCGCAACCACCGATCCCAGCGCTGGAACGCGTGGATTGACCGCCTTCGTTGTCGGCGCGGCGACGCCGGGCTTCGAGTTCGTCGCGCCGCAGGTCCTGAGTTCGCCCCACCCGCTGGGTACGGTGGCGTTCCGCGACTGCGCGGTGCCCTCCGCGTGCCGACTCGGGGACGAAGGTCAGGGCTTCAAGCTCGGCATGATGACGCTCGACAAGCTGCGCGTCTCGGTCGGCGCCGCTGCCTGCGGCATGGCCGCGCGCGCACTCGAAGAATCGCTGGCTCACGTCGCGGCGCGCGAGCAGTTCGGCAAGCCGCTCGCTGAGTACCAACTCGTGCAGGACAAGCTCGCGCGGATGTACGTGGAACTCGCGGCATCGCGCCTGCTCGTATATCGCGCGGCCTGGGAAAAGGACCAGGGCGCCGAACGTCTCACGCTCGAGGCAGCCACCGCGAAAGTCGGCGCCACCGAAGCCGCGCAGCGGATCATCGATCATGGCGTCCAGCTGCTTGGCGGACGCGGTGTTCTCGCCAACAACGTGGTCGACCGCATGTACCGCAGTATCCGCGCGCTGCGGATCTACGAAGGCACCAGCGAGATCCAGCACATCATCATCGCCCGGCAACTACTCGCCGCGGCACAGCAGGAGGCCTGAACCATGAGCGACGACGTCAAGATCAAGGTTATCGAGAACGGTCCGCTCCGGGTCAGCGGGGCAGGCCTCTGTCGCATCGGCATCGAAACGAACGAACACTCTCGACCCACCGACTACGGCGCGGAGCGCGATCAGGATCACGCAGAGGCCTACTCGCTGTGCCGTTGCGGCGCATCGAGCAAGAAGCCATTCTGCGACGGCACCCACAAGAGCATCGAATGGGATCCGGCCGAAACCGCCGACCGTCGGCCAACCGCAGAGCGGCAATGGAAGGTCGCCGGCGATGGGTTCGAGGTGTCCGACGACAAGGCGCTGTGCTGGCACGCAGGCTTCTGCGTGCGTGAGTTCGGCCATGTGTGGGATCTGACCCCCGCCGCGGAGACGGACGAGGACAAGGCACAGATCAAACAGATGGTGCAGGCGTGTCCGAGCAGTCGCCTGCAATACCGTGAGCCGGCCGACAGCGAGGCGATCGAGCCCGAGCTGAAGCCACAGATCGCGACCATCGACGATGGTCCGTTCTATGTGCAGGGCGGAATTCAGATCGAAGCCGCGGACGGCCATCAGTACGAACGCCTCAATCGCGTCAGCCTGTGCCGTTGCGGACTCTCCGAGAACAAGCCGTACTGTGACGGCGCGCACTCCAAAGCGGACTTCAAGGACGCCGGGTAGTACATGCGGATTCATTGCCTCGGGGGCGGACCGGCCGGCCTGTACTTCGCCATTCTGATGAAGCGCAGGCGGCCGGAATGCGAGGTCGTGGTCTGGGAGCAGAACAGGGTCGAGGACACGTTCGGCTTCGGCGTCGTGTTCTCGGACGCGACCATGGACAACCTCGAGGCTGCCGACCCGGAGTCATGGCGGCGCGTGCGCGAGGCGTTCTATCGCTGGGACGATATCCACATCCACTATCGCGGCGACCTGCTCGAGTCCACCGGACACGGGTTCGCCGGCATGTCGCGGATGCGGCTTCTCGAGATCCTCTCTGCGCGCGCCCAGGAACTGGGCGCCGAGATCCGTTTCGGCACCACCGTAAATGATCCTCGCGACCTGGCGGATGCCGACCTGGTGGTAGCCGGCGACGGCCTGCACAGCCCCACTCGGGAACAGTTCGCGGAGCATTTCAAACCGACCGTCGACATGCGGCCGAATCGCTTCGTCTGGCTGGGCACCACGTGCCCGTTCCCGGCGTTCACGTTCGACTTCGTGGAGAACGACCACGGCCTCTGGCGGCTCCACGCCTACCAGTACGAGCCCCGGCACGCCGACCCGGATGACCCGGAGCCGATCTCGACGTTCATCGTTGAGGCCACCGACGAGACGTTCGCTCGCGCCGGCCTCGAGATCAATGACGAGAACGCGACGATCGCATACTGCCAGGAACTATTCGCCGAGCGATTGGGCACGCACCGACTCATCGCCAACAAATCGATCTGGCGTCAGTTCCCCACCGTCCGCAACGAACGCTGGTCCCACGACAATTTCGTACTCGTCGGCGATGCCGTGCACACCGCGCACTTCTCAATCGGGTCCGGCACGAAGCTCGCCATGGAAGACAGCATCGCGCTCGTCGATCACATCGACGCCGCCTGGCCGGCGGGCGGGCCGATACCGGCGCCTGAACGCGTCACGCAGGCACTGGAGGGCTATCAGGCGGACCGACGCCCTGACACCGACAGTCTGCAACGTGCTGCCCAGGTAAGCCTTCAGTGGTTCGAGGACACAGAGCGCTACTGGAACGCCGAATCGATCGAGTTCGGATTCAGTCTCTTGACGAGGAGCCTGCGGATCACCCACGCGGATCTGGCTGAACGCGATCCCCTCTATGTCGACCGCATCGATCACTGGTTCGCCGACCAGGCCGCCGCCCAGTCCGGCGTTGCCGTTGAAGCGATGTCCGCGCTTCCGGAGAAGCTAGCTCCCGACGTCCATAGCCCGGCTCGGGAGTATGTCCGGCGCCCCGTTCCTCCCCCGATGTTCACGCCCTTCAAGCTGCGCGAGATGACGGTCGCAAACCGCGTCGTCGTCTCGCCCATGTGCCAGTACAGCGCAACCGACGGCCTCCCGGACGAGTGGCACTTCGTGCACCTCGGCTCCCGTGCCCTGGGCGGAGCCGGCCTGATCGTCACCGAGATGACCGACATCTCGCCGGACGCTCGCATCACGCCTGGGTGCACGGGGCTCTACAACGACGAGCAGGTCGATGCCTGGCGTCGTGTTCTCGATTTCGTGCACGCCAACAGCTATTCGAAAGTCGCCGTGCAGCTCGCCCATGCAGGCCGCAAGGGCTCTACGAAGCTGGCCTGGGAGGGGAACGACGCGCCGCTCGAGGACGGCTGGCCGCTGCTGGCGCCATCACCTATTCCATGGCACGCCGACAGTCCGGTACCGCACGAGATGACGCGCGCGGATATGGACGAGGTGCGCGATCTGTTCGTCGCGGCCACCGAGCGTGCCGCAGTGGCCGGGTTCGACATGTGCGAGTTGCACATGGCGCACGGCTACCTGCTCTCGACGTTCATCTCGCCGCTCACCAACGAGCGCGATGACGAATTCGGGGGCTCGCTCGAGAATCGCATGCGCTACCCGCTCGAGGTCTTCCGCGCGATGCGCGCAGCCTGGCCGGATGAGCGTCCGATGTCGGTGAGGATCTCGGCGGTCGATTGGGCGCCCGGCGGCATGGAGCCGGCCGACTCGGTTGAGGTCGCGCGGATGCTCAAGAGCGCCGGATGCGACCTCGTGGATGTGTCGGCGGGACAAACCGTCCCGCACGCGCGCCCAGTGTACGGCCGACAGTTCCAGACACCCTTCGCCGAGCGCATCCGCCGCGAGGTGGGAATTCACACGATGGCGGTGGGCAACATCTCCTCCTACATGGACGTCAACACGATTCTCGCCGCAGGCCGAGCGGACCTATGCGCCCTCGCCCGCGCTCATCTGTGGGACCCGTATTGGACCCGCAACGCAGCGCAGAAACAGGGATGGGACCTGCCGTGGCCCGATGCGTACTCGGTGCTCGACCGTTACCGACCACGATTCGAATAGGATCAGACGATGCGATCCCAGACCTACAGTGAGTACCTCGCGCTCGAAGAGCTTCTTTCTATCCAGCGCGAGAAGTCGGATGGGCCCGAGCACGATGAGCTTCTGTTCATCGTCATCCACCAGGTGTACGAACTCTGGTTCAAGCAGGAGCTGCACGAGGTCGACTATCTCTGCGAGCAACTCGACGGCAACAACGCCTCGCGGGCACTGAGCACGCTGCGGCGCGTGCTCACGATACTCAAGACTCTGGTCGGCCAGATCGACGTCCTGGAGACGATGACGCCGCTCGACTTCCTCAGCTTCAGGAATCGACTTGAGTCGGCGAGCGGTTTCGAGTCGTTCCAGTTTCGCGAGTTCGAGTTCGCGCTCGGCATGAAGAGCCCCGCCGTGCTCGATCGCTTCGCCGATCACGCGTTTGCGTTCGATCGGCTGCAGACCCGGCTCGAGGCGCCTTCGGTGTGGCAACGCGTGCTGCGCTACCTGGCCGCCCAGGGCGCAGCGATTCCCACAGCGGCGCTGGAGCGCGACCCCGCACTCCCGACAGAAGCCGACGCCGATGTGCAGAGTGCGCTTGTTGATGTCTACCGCGGCGATGCCGCGCTGATGCAACTATGCGAACGCCTGATCGATCTCGACGAGGGCGTCCAGGAATGGCGCTACCGGCACGTCAAGATGGTGCAGCGCACGATCGGAACGAAACGAGGCACCGGCGGCTCGGCCGGAGTCGAGTATCTCCAGAGCACGCTCTTCAAGCCGGTATTCCCCGACCTGTGGGCAATCCGGGCCGATCTATGACCCGGGTTCTTCCGGCCTCGCTGTTCGCCAACCCCAACGCCATCGCGGCGGACTACTCGCGATTCGGCGTCGCCGATCGGATGCTGCTGAGCGGGCACTCGCATCAGGCGTGGCCCGACTGCGGCTTCGAGGGTCAGCAGAAAGCCTGGCTCGACGCTGCCGAACTGGTCGATCGGAAGTGGGAACGCGCCTTCGCCAAGGCGGAGCGTGTGCGCGACGGCTGGCGGCGGTTGCTCGACGAACCAGACGCCGAGGTCGCACTCGGAGCCAACACCCACGAACTCGTCATCCGCCTGCTCTCCGCGTTGCCGCTCGATCAACGCCCCCGGATCGTCACGACAGACGGGGAATTCCACACGCTCCGTCGCCAATTCGACCGCCTGGAAGAAGCGGGCATCGAAATACACCGAGTCGCTGCTGAACCAGTCGACACACTGGCAGCGCGTCTCGCGCAGGAGGTGGATGCGCGCACCGCGCTGGTCGGCGTTTCATGTGTGATGTTCCGGTCCGCCCATATTGTCCCCAATCTCGGCGAGCTAGCGACGGCGTGCGCACGCCAGGGCTCGGCGCTGCTTGTCGACTCGTACCATGCGCTCAACGTGGTGCCCTTCTCAGTGCCAAGGCAGGGTCTAGAGTCCGCGTTCGTGGTAGGCGGCGGCTACAAGTATTGCCAGTTCGGAGAAGGCAACTGCTTCCTCCGTGTCCCGCGAGACTGCGATCTACGCCCGGTCATTACCGGCTGGTACGCCGAGTTCGAGGCGCTGGAGGAAAAGGCCGACGGCACAGTGAAGTACGGCCGCGGCGCCGGGCGCTTCGCGGGCGCGACCTACGACCCGACGGCGCACTATCGCGCGGCCAGCGTTCTCGATTATTTCGAAGAGCGCGGTCTTACCGCCGAAGTTCTCCGCGAAGTCAGTCAGCACCAGGTCGGAGTCCTGGCGGACGGCTTCGACGCCCTGGATATGGACCCTCGGGTGATCGCGCGCGATCGCTCAGCTCCCCTGGCAAACACCGCTGGTTTCCTGGCCCTGCGGGCAGAGCAGGCCGGCGTCGTGAGCGAGGCACTGTTCGAGCGTGGCGTCGCCAATGACTATCGTGACGACGTGCTACGACTGGGTCCGGCACCCTATCTGAGCGACTCGCAGCTTCGCGCCGCCATCGAGATTCTCGGCGAGATCATCAAGGACGTGAATTCATGAAGTTGACCGTGGCTCGAACCGCGACCGTTCTCGCGCTCCTGACACTCGCCGTTGCCGCGCCAGAGGCCCAAGGACAGGAGATCGAATGGGGCGTCTGCGCCGAAGCGCCGCATGACGACGCGCAGTGCGGGCACCTGACGCTGCCGCTGGACCCGACCGGAGGCGACGCAGGCACCATCGATATCCAGCTCGGCCGAATCCTCGCGCCGGCTGACAGCGAGCCCCGGACGTTGCTCTGGTATCTCCCGGGAGGGCCCGGCGATGCCGGCGTCGAGACACTGGGTCGGCTCCACGCGATCTTCGGGGAAATCGGCGTCGACATCTACTCCATCGACCATCGCGGGGTGGGTGGCTCGGAATTGCTGCGTTGTCCGGATCAGGAAGCGGAAGATAGTCCCGAAGGCCGGGAACTCTCGGAGGAAGAGTGGCCGGAGTGCGTGACCTGGATTCAGACGAATCGCACGGACCTGCCCTACCTGACGACAGACGCCGCCGCGCATGACGTGGCCGCGGCGATCAATACCGTCACGGGGCCCGACGATCGCGTGATTCTCTTCGGGGCCTCCTACGGCACCTATTGGGCCAATCGATACCTGACTCACTACCCAGATCAGGTAGACGGCGTGGTATTGGATGGAATCGTTCCGGCCGACTGGACGTTCGCCGAGTTCGACGCCTCGCTCGATGCCACGGGGCGCGCCCTGCTCGACCGCTGCGCCCGCGACGAAGAGTGTGGCTCGTACCTCGGCCCGGATCCGGCTGCGAAGGCCGAGGAACTCCCCGACCGATTTGCCGAGGGGCATTGCCCCGACCTGAGCAGTGAAATCGACGGCCGCACACTGCGGCTCGTTTTCGGCAATATGTTGATGTCGGGCCCCGATGTCTGGCCGTACCTGCCAGCGCTGATCTATCGCATCGACAAGTGCCGAGTTCGCGACCTGGAGGCGACGGGCGCGCTCTTCGAAAACCTCTTCGAGTCGGGCGAGGTTGGCGAGCCCGAATCACATTCGCCCGTCCTGCAGCGACACGTCTCCATGTCGGAACTATGGCCGGAGGATGGCCCCACAGTGGAGAGTCTCGAGGCCGCGATCGGCCGCTCCACGATGACCACTGCTGTGAGCTCGTCGTTCGCATCGACGTACCCGGGCTGGCCGCGCTACGCGCGTCCCGCCGATTGGGGCCAACTGGCCAACTACACCGGCCCGCTCCTGCTGTTACACGGCGGCCTTGACCCCACAATGCCGGTCGATCGTCTCGCGGATCTGCGCGATCACTTTTCCGCGGCCGGCCAGGAGTTCGTGCTCTTTCCCGACGCGGGCCACGTGACGCTCAATGGCAACCCTTGCGCCCGCGCGATGTATTTCGCCTTCATTGCAGCGCCGGGTACGCCCGTGGACCGAACCTGTGTGACCGACGTTGCGGGACTGAGCCTTACCGCCCCCGAAACCGACACCCCGCTGTTCGGCACGGACGACTTCTGGGGCGAAAGCACCACCACGATGGAAGTCACCGTGCTCGCGATCAACATCCTCATCGCCGCAGCAGTGGCAGGCATGGTCGTATGGGTCTCGCGGTGGCTCCGCCGTCGACGGGCTCGTAACGCCTAGCCGCAATCGCGACCCGCTGACTCCAGACAGACGAACGCCGCGAACCGGCGAACAGGACCGGTCCACGGCGTGAGTTGAGGGAATCGATCGAGCGATCGGTGGGTCTCCCCTTCAGGCGGTTGTTGGATCTCCCGCTTGCAAAGTCGTTGGTCAGCGTCCGGAGCTGGCGGAGGCGAGAGCGACGAAGTCATCATCGCCAGTGAACCAGCCGCCGGGCTGATTGAAGTCGGTGTCGATTGCCTCGTCCGGTCCCGCCGACATGCACACCACTGCCGAGCTGAATCCGTCGGACGCCGAATCGGCAGGCACGTGCATCGCAAAGACGTTCGCCATGTAGCGATTGCCCCACGGATCGGGGTCGACGGCGTCGGAGATGTACGGCCCGCGCCAGGCGAACAGCGAGTTGAAACCCTGGCCGGAACTCGGGTCGAACAGCAGACCGCCAGGGATTCCGGCGCTCGTGCCACCGTTCACCATGTCCGCCGGCGTGCGGTGAGCGGCCGTTCCGTTCCCCAAAGGCGTGTTGTGGATCAGGTGGTTGCCAAAAGTATCGACGCGGAACTGCACCGACAGTCCTGCGAAATCGGTCGACTCGGCAAACGCTTCGATCGTCGGCAATTGCCAGTTCTCGCCTTCAACGGAACCGCCGAGCTCAGGTGTGTCGCCATCGCCGATGAGCAGGCCCACCGGCGAGGTTCGGTCGGGCGTATCAGCATTGGAACCGCCGCCATCACGACCGCCCCACTGCCAGAACGCAAGTTCGCCGGTGTCGACGACGTACCTCGAAATGGCCGAACACAGCGCGCCCAGGTCTTCCTTGACGCGAGCGTAGCGGGCGAGCCGATTGAATCCGCCGAGGTTCGGCAAGAGGATCGTCGAGAGAATCACCAGCACAAGCAGGATGATTGTGACCTCGACAAGCGTGAAGCCTTCCTGCCCTGGGCGCTGCCTGGGGGTCGGTCGCTGTGTCATTCCCTACGCTCCAACGAAACTGGGGTTTGGGTCTCCCGTTTGCGTCGTGCAAGGAAGGTAGCCTCGAATGTCGCTCGACCGAAGTCGGCTGGGCCTAGCCTGGACGCATCTGACCAGATGGTCACTCGTGCCCACTCGCGGCCAATGTCGACCCGGTCCGAATCGGGCCCGTACACGGCCCAGGTGGGCAAGGCCCGCCAGCGGCGGCGCGTGGATGCGCAATCCGGCCCGGATACGACAAGAGCGGACATGACGGGCTGACAACAGGACGCGATGGGTCGACGACGGACGGCCATGCGCGGCCACTCCTTGCGACCTCTCCGCCGGGTGGGACCGCGGCTCCGCGCAAGGAGGCCAGGCGCACCTCGTGGATCATTTGGTAACGTATAAAGACTATAAGTGACTTTTAACGATCAGAACTTTCTTCACCACAGAGACGCCACGAGGGCAATCAGAGCGCCGGAATCGTAACGGTCCCCTCGCTGATCGGCACCGACGCTCCGCCCACTCGCACTCGAACAACCCGACCATCGACCTTGTCGGCTTCGATGTTCATGCGGCTGGGGCGCCCCATCTCGACGCCCTGCGCAACGCTCCACTCCAGGGTCCCATCCACGCGAGGATCGGCCGCGCCAAGAACGCCGGCCAGGCCCGTCGCCGCTGCTCCGGTAGCGGGATCTTCCGGCACCCCCACGGAAGGACCAAACATCCGCGCGTGAACGTCGGTATCCGCGCCGTCCATCGCAAAGAGGAAAACGTTGTCGGCCCACGAACCCCGCAAGTGCGTTTCCCACGCCTGCCAGTCGAGGGACGCGCGCGCCACCTCGGCTCGATCCACCAGCGGCACGTACAGGAATGGAAAGCCGGCAGACGTGGCTACTGGAGCCAGATCATCGGTCCGTACCGCATCGCCCTCCAGACTCAGTACCTCTGCGATCGTCTCTGGCCCGAGTTCGACCTGTCGTGCCTCGGGCGCCTGCGCGGCCGTCAACTGGCAGGCAATCACAGCGCCGTCCTGACACGAGACCCGCACTTCGATGTCGCCAATGTTCTCCTCGAGCGTCAACGTGGACGTCGAAGCGTCGTGATCCACAGCGCCACGAGCTGCGAGCACGTAGGCCGTCCCGACGGTGGGGTGTCCGGCAAACGGCAACTCCACGGCCGGCGTGAATATCCGCAGCCGAGCAGCTCCGCCGGGCTTCTCCGCTGGCAGAACGAAGACGGTCTCGGACAGGTTGAACTCGCGAGCGAGCGTCTGCATCTGGCTGCCGCTGAGCGTCTCGCCGCCGAACACCACAGCGAGAGGGTTTCCCCCGAACGGACTGTCGGTGAACACATCCACGGTGACGTAGGACAGGCGACTCATTGTTGGTCCTCCAAGCGGAGCGCCATCGCGATGGCATGAGAGCCGCACACGTGGCAGTACTCCACCGACTCCTGAATCTCGGCGGGAGCGGCGTCGCGTGGTTCCTCGACGAAGCCGAACCGCGGGAAGAACCCCTCAGCGGTTTCGGTCAACAGATAGAGGCCGTGCAGATGAAGTCGCTTCGCTTCCTGCACGGCATACGTAACGATTTGATCGCCCAGATGCTCGCCGCGCCGATCCTTCGCGACCGCCACGGACCGGAGAACCGCATCATCTCCGCGGATCTCGAGAGCGGCTGTGGCGACGATCTTGCCGTCGCTGCGCGCAACAAACTGCGTCCCGCGACAATGATCGATGTCGTCCAAAGGCAGGCCGGAATCCTGCACGAGGGCGTCGACCTCGGCATGCTCTGAGTCACGCACCAGTCCCAATTCCATTCCCGCCTCCTGCGATGTTCGGCTACGCTGGCATCGAGACTAGCGCCGGGGCTGATGCCCCGCTAGCGCCTCCCACGAGGATCCCACGATGACCGACTGGCTCGCGATTGCCCGTGAACGTCGAACCGTGCTCCGAGGCCTGAAATTTGCGCTCGTCGTGGGCACGATTCTGATCACCATCAATCATGGCGATGCGATCTTGGCCGGCGACGTCGACGCCACGCGGGCCATGAAGATGGCGCTGACGGCCCTGGTGCCCTACCTCGTTTCGACATTTTCGACCTGTGGCGCGCGCCTCGAGATGCAACGTCATATTCGCAAGGACGCGGGCCACGTAGAATAGAAGGCCTATCCGCGCCACCAGCCACCGTAGCCCCTGACCTGATGCAGCTACCTGAACTCGACCTACGCCAATCCGTCACCGAGCGCTGGAACGCGACCATCGGAGCGATCGATATCGTCTTCGGTCCGGGGGCGCGCCATGAGTTGCCACAACTCACAGCGTCGGCGGGATACAAGCGCGCACTCGTTGTCACCGATCCCGGCGTTCGCGGAACTGGCTACATGGATGAAGTCGGCAACGCCATGCGCGGTGCCGGAACGGAGATTTCGATCTTCGACGATGTGATTCAGAACCCGACCACGGCAACCGTTGCGCGTGGCGTGGACTTCGCGCGGGATTTCACGCCGGATCTGATCGTGGGTTTCGGCGGCGGTAGCGCGATGGACGCTGCCAAGGGCGTCAATTTCGTGCTCACCAACGGTGGCGCGATGGAGGATTACGAGGGCACGGGCAAGGCCCGGCAACCGCTACTGCCTTCGTTCGGCGTGCCGACCACGGCGGGGACCGGCAGCGAAGGGCAGTCCTACGCTCTCATCTCGCGTGACGACGATCACCGCAAGATGGCGTGCGGCGATCCGGGAGCGCGCTTTCGAGTCGCGGTGCTGGACCCAGAACTTCTATCAACCACGCCTCGCGCAGTGCGGTTTGTAACGGGGATCGACGCCATCGCACATGCGGTGGAGAGCCATGTTTGCCAGCGAGCCAACCCGGTGTCGCGTCTGTTCAGCGGGCAGGCCTGGAAGCGACTCAGTCGCAGCTTTGCATCGTCGCTCGACGCGGATGCCGAGCTCGCCGTCCGCGGAGACATGCTTCTCGGCGCCCATCTCGCCGGTGCGGCGATCGAAGCATCGATGCTGGGCGCGGCACATGCCTGTGCGAATCCGCTCACGGCGCGCTACGGCACCGTCCACGGATTGGCGGTAGGCCTCTTGCTACCTCACGTCGTTCGTCACAATTGGCCGGCAGCGGGCGACGCCTATCAAGAGCTAGCGGGCGCCGACCTGCCGCAACAGCTCAACGAACTCCTCGCGGCCGGCGGCATGCCGATGACTCTCCGCGAACATGGCATCGAACATTCCGAGCTCCCCACGCTTGCGGCCGAGGCCGCCACGCAATGGACCGCCCAGTTCAACCCGGGGCCGGCTCAGGAGGCTGATCTTCATGCGATCTACGAAGCTGCTTACTAGCGCGATCGTCGCGGCTGCGCTCCTCATGGCGGCGCCCTCGCACGCCAACGACGAGACCGGCTGGCGGATGTTCCGAGGCAACCCGGCACTGACCGGGATCGTGGCCGGCGAACTGCCAGACACACTCGAAGCGCGTTGGGTGTTCCAGGCGGACGACAGCATCGAATCCAGCGCGGCGGTGGTCGACGGTCGGGTGTACGTCGGCTCATTGGACGGCAGGCTCTACACGCTAGATCTTGCGACGGGCGAAGAACTCTGGCGGTTCGAGGCAGTCATGGAAGTGAAGTCGTCGCCGACCGTCTTCAACGACACGGTCTACTTTGGCGATGAGAGCGGCATCTTCTACGCGCTCGACGCGGCAAGCGGCGAGGAGCGTTGGCGCGTGACCACTGGAGGGGGCATCGTCTCGGCCGCCAATCACAGCGACGGCGTGGTGGTGTTCGGGTCGTACGACAACAGCCTCTACGCGGTGAACGTCACGGATGGCTCGGTTCGTTGGCAGATCGAGACCAACGGCTATGTCAACGGAACCCCCGCGATCGTGGACGGCCAGGTGGTCTCTGTCGGCTGCGACGGCGTCCTTCGGGTTGTTGACCTGCTCTCCGGCGAGGTCACCCGTGAGGTAGAGATCGGCGCCTACGTCGCCGCGAGCCCCGCAATCCGCGATGGCGTCGCCTACTTCGGCACCTACGAGAACCAGGTACTGGCCGTAGATCTAGCGACGGGCGAGAGTCCGTGGGTCTACGAGCACCCGAAGCGCAAGTTTCCGTACTACTCCTCGGCCTCTGTGACAGAGGACACCGTGGTTCTTGGTGGTCGCGACAAGATGGTGCATGCGATCGACCGTGCGACCGGCGAAGCGCGGTGGACGCACACAAGCCGCGCCCGGGTCGACTCATCGCCGGTTGTGCTGGGCGACCGCCTGATCATCGGCGGCAGTTCCGGAGATATCGTGATTCTGGACATGGGTACAGGCGACGTCCTGTGGCAATTCGAGACCGGTTCGTCGATCATCGCCACTCCTGCCATCGCCTCGGGCCACGTCGTCGTCGGCACCGAGGATGGCGCTCTCTACGCCTTCGGACACAACTGATGGAACAGGAAACGCCGCCCACCGAGGGTGCCCCGCAGCCGGAACCGGCTACCAGCCAGCTCGAAATGGCGGCGACCGAGGTCGGCAGTGTGTTCGTTTCGAACTACCCGCCATACTCGCAGTGGTCGGAGGCGGATCTCGAACGTTTCGATGCTGCTCTGCAGGCGACTCCCGCGGCTGACGCGCCGCCCTTGGGGATGTACCTGCACATTCCGTTCTGTCGGAAGCGCTGCCGGTTCTGCTACTTCCGGGTCTACACCGACAAGAACGCCGACGAAGTACAGACGTACTGTGACGCCCTGGCACGTGAAGTCGAAGCCTACGCGCAACTGCCGTTCACGCAAGGACGACCGCTCCGCTTCATCTACTTCGGCGGCGGCACACCTTCCTACATCGCAGCGAAGCACCTTGCCGAGTTGGTGCACCGAATCCGAGACGCGTTCCCGTGGACGGACGTGGAGGAAGTCACCTTCGAGTGCGAGCCCGGCACCCTGACGCGGCCGAAGCTGGAGAACATCCGGGAGCTCGGCATCACGCGTCTGTCGCTGGGCGTCGAGCACTTCAACGATCACATCCTGCAGCTCAACGGCCGGGCCCACATCAGCACCGAGATCGACCGTGTGATCCCCTGGGTGCAGGAGATCGATTTCGCCCAGTTCAACCTGGATCTGATATCCGGAATGATCGGCGAAACATGGGAGACGTGGAGGGATACGGTCGAAAAGACGATCGACACCGACCCGGACTCCGTGACGATCTACCAGTTGGAACTGCCCTACAACACGGGCATTTCGAAAGAGTTCATGGAAGGCACGCTCGACGTGCCGCTCGCCGACTGGCAACAGAAGCGCGAGTGGCAGCTCTTCGCGATCGAGCGCTTGGAGGAAGCCGGCTACCACGTGTCGAGCGCCTACACGATGGTGAAGGGCGAAGGCTCCTTCCGGTACCGGGACTCGCTGTGGCACGGGGCCGACATGCTCGGCACTGGCGTCTCGTCCTTCGGTCACGTCGGTGGCGTGCACGTTCAGAACACCGCCAACTGGGTCGAGTATCTCGGGGCGGTCGGCGAAGGCCGCCTCCCCGTTCAGCGAGCGCTCCAGACCACAGAGACCGACCGCCTGATCCGCGAGTTCATCCTGCAGATGAAGACCGGCAAGATTCAGGCGGCCTACTTCGACAAGAAATTCGACACGAACGTGATGGAACGCTTCGCAGCGCCACTCAAGGCACTGGAGTCGGCAGGCATGGCCACGCTGCGAGGAGATGGCTTCGACCTGACGATGCAGGGTCTGCTGCAGGTGGACAGCCTCCTTCCGGGCTTCTACGACGAACGTCACCGCAACGCGCGGTACACCTAGGCGCTGCTGTGCTCCGCCGCACCGGCGTCGCAATCGTCGCGCTCCTGGCGCTGCCCGCGCTGGCGCCTCCGCCGCAGCTGACTGGCGAGGACTGGCCGCAGTTCCGGGGCCCCGAGCGCACCGGACGCTCGTCCGAGATCGGCCTATTCGAGAACTGGGATGCGGGCACGCCGCTGCAGGAGCGGTGGCGCGTTCCTTTGGGACCGGGATACTCCGGCATCTCGATCGTCGACGGCCACGCCGTGACGCTGTTCGGCACGGATGGCGGCGAGTACCTGGGAGCATTCGACACCTCGGATGGAGCCCGCCTCTGGCAGCTGCGACTCGGAGACCTGTTCCGCGATGGCATGGGCGACGGGCCGCGGTCCACACCGTTGATCGAGACCGGCCGCGTCTACGCACTGAGCACCGCAGGAAGACTCGTAGCGGCGGATCTCGAAACAGGCAGGCCGCTCTGGCAGGTCGATCTGGTGGATACCTACGGTGCGCGTCAGCCCACATGGGGGTTCGCCGTATCTCCCGTGATGGTGGACGGCCAGCTATTGATCGAGGCGGGGGGACGCTCGGCCGGCGTCGTCGCACTCGATCCGGAGAATGGAACTGAACTGTGGCGCGCCCTGGGCGATCCGCCCGGCTACTCCACCCCGATCGAGGCTGAAGTCCACGGCCAGCGGCAAGTGATCTTCTTCACGGCGCATCGAGCCGTTGCGCTAGCACCCGAGGACGGCACCGAGCTCTGGTCCTACCCGTGGCGCACGTCGTATGACGTCAACGCCGCTTCGCCGATCTTCATAGCGCCCGACCAGGTACTGATTGCCTCGGGCTACGACGTGGGCGGCAGTCTGCTCCGCATTCCAGCAACGGGCAGCGACGAGCAGGTCGAGCGCGTGTGGCACTCCGACGGACTGAAGAACGTCTACAGCAGCTCGGTCGTCGTCGACGGCTATATCTACGGGTTCGACAACGGCACGCTGGTTAGTCATGAACTGGCGACCGGCGAGCGTATGTGGCGACAGCGTGGATTCCAGGTCGGGTCGCTCATCTTCGCCGACGGCCACCTGGTCGTTCTCGGCGAACGCGGCACTCTCGCCCTCGTTCGCGCGACACCTGGCGGGTATCAGGAAATCGCCCGCCAGGCAGTGTTCGACAGCAAAACATGGACACCGCCGAGTCTGTCCCGACATACTCTGTACGTTCGTGATGAACATGAGCTCGTCGCACTGGAGTTGAGCTCCTCCGACTGAGCCGCGCACGCCGAAAATCGACGACGTCGCCAAATCCCCGGCAAGCCCATGACGAAGACCTTCCTGCGTTCCGCTCTCTACCTCGCTCTCGCCGCCGCGGTACCAGCTGGCTCGCTTCTCGCCCAGGATCCGGAGTCGGACCCTCAGGAGGAGCAGGTGCTGCAGGGCGAAGCCACTGAATACATCTTCGTCGAGGGCAGCATGCCGCTGGTGCCGAGCACGAACAGCATCGCGTCGAAACTGCCGCTCTCGTTGTTCCTGACGCCAAACAACATCGGCATGGTGACCTCCGAGTTGATGCGAGAGCAGAACGCTCGTGTGATGAGTGACGCTCTCGGCAACGTCAGTGGAATCAACGTCCAGCCCGGGTTCGGTGTGACCGACTACTTCGTGGTGCGTGGCTTTGATTCGCTCTCTAGCGGTCTCGTTCTGACGGACGGCGCGCCAGAGCCGGAAGCAACCTTCTGGCAGCTCTACAACGTTGAGCTTGTCGAGGTACTGAAGGGTCCGGGCGGATTCCTCTACGGCAGCAACCCCCTCGCCGGCACCGTCAACCTGGTGCGCAAGCAGCCCTTCGCAGCTCAGCGCATCGCGGGCGGAGCGGCATTTGGGAGCTACAGCGACTTCGAAGGGGTCCTCGACTACAACTTCGGGCGCCCCGACTCAGACGTCGCCTACCGATTCAACGGGCTCTACCGCACCTCCGACGGCTACCGCGACAACAAAGACAGCAAGGTGGCCGCCTTCAACCCGTCAATGAGCTGGCAGGTCGAAGACGATCACCGTATCAACGCGAGCTTCGAGTACGTCTCCGCAGAATATTCGCCGGATGCCGGGATACCGCTCTTGTTCACGGGAGTCGACGCGAATCGCTCTCCGATCTACGCCGTCTCGCCCGTCGATCCGAAGAACGACTACAACTCGCAGTTCGACAAGTCCGACCAGAGCATCTACCGGTTCCAGGTGGACTACGAGGGCGCGTTGAGCGACCGCGTCACGGTACGCAACAAGTTCTACTACCGCAGCCTCGACTGGCTCTCGGATGGCACGCTCATCAACGGTGCCCAGCCCGAGTTCGGTCCCGCCGGCATCCAGGACTACACCGTCTTCCGGACGTTCATCGCCCTGGACGATAAGCAAGACTTCCTCGGCAACCAGGCCGAGGCCATCTTCACATTCGACACAGGCTCGGTAAGCCACAACTTGCTGACCGGTGTGGAGTTCGGGCGGTATGCCGACAACTTCACGTTGGACGTGGCGTTCCTGGCACCAATCAGCCTGTTCAACCCGGTGAACCCACCCATCGACCCGCAGCCGATCCCCGGGCAATCGAGCGCAGGTGATGCGCGCAGCATCGTGTTCGCCCCATACGTGATCGACCAGATCAGCTTCTCCGATCGCTTCCAGGTGCTGGCAGGCGCGCGATTCGACTCCATCGACTTCAAAGACGACCTGACGAACCGCGAGCGCAGCGACAGCGAGGTTTCACCGATGTTCGGCGCGGTGTGGCTGCCGACCAACGACGTTTCCGTTTACGGCAACTACTCGCGTTCGTTTGCGCCGCCCTCGCCTCGCGCTTTCGGTGACCTCGAGCCGGAAAAGAGCCGTCAGGTTGAATTCGGCGTGAAGGCGCGCTGGCTGGACGGCCGCGCCCAGGCAACGGCCGCTGTGTACGAACTCGAACGCGAGAACATCGCGATTCCGGACGACAACGGCTTCACCCAGCAGATCGGCAACCAGCGATCGCGCGGCTTCGAGCTCGAGATGGCCTTCGAGCCCGGCTCCGGATTCAGGGCCGTTGGATCTTATGCGTACAACGACTCCGAACTGACGCAGTTCGCGGAGTCTGTCCTCATTCCCACTCCGTTCGGATTCGTACCTGTGGTGATTGATCGCTCGGGCAACCGTCCCGCATTCGCGCCGGAGCATCTCTTCAGTGTGTGGGGAACCAAGACGTTCCGGAGCGGGCTCGGCATCTCGCTGGGCGGGCAGTACGCCAGCGAGCAATTCATCGCCGAGGACAACGCTTTCGCCATCAACGGGGCGTTCCGACTCCAGGCGGCCGCCAGCTACTCGTGGTCCAACTACACGCTGAGCCTGAACGCACAGAACCTCACCGGCACCGACTACTTCACCCGCGGCTTCGGCTCCCAGTCGGTGATCCCGGCCGGCCAGGCCGCCGCCTGGGTGCGACTTGGCGTCGGGTTCTAGCGCATCCGAAATCGCAGCAGCAACGAATCCCGGAGCATCACCCTTTGAGAGGTAGCGATGACCCGATCCGATGAGTACGACGTGATCGTGATTGGTGGTGGGCCGGCAGGCTCCTCCACCGCGACCATGGTGGCCCAGGGCGGCCACAGTGTGCTCCTGCTCGAACTGGAGAAATTTCCTCGGTTCCGGATTGGCGAGTCATTGATGCCAGCGACGTACTGGACGCTTGATCGGATGGGCGTGCTCGACAAGATGAACTGCAGTCAGTTTCCGCAGAAGCACTCGGTGCAGTTCTTCTCCAAGAGCGGCCGCGGCTCGGTGCCGTTCTACTTTTCCGAAACAGAGCCGGGGCCCAGCGCGCAAACCTGGCAGGTCGATCGCGGTGAGTTCGACCTCATGCTGCTGAACAATGCACGCGAGAAAGGCGTTGAGGTGTTCGAGGAGACCCGCGTCACGGAGGTTCTCTTTGACGGCGATCGCGCCGTTGGCGTCGCCGCACGGTTTCCAGACGGCGAGATCCGCGAGATTGCGGCAACCGTGGTGGTCGACGCGAGCGGCCAGGCCGCAATGCTGGGCCACAAGCTTCGGCTGCGCCAGGGCGACGAGAACCTGCGCAATTGCTCGTACTACACGCGCTACAAGAACGCCTGGCGTGGCGAGGGACGGGACGAAGGAGCGACGCTGATTCTCTACACAGGCGAACCTCGGACCTGGTTCTGGTACATCCCGCTACCCGAGGGCGATGTCAGCGTGGGCGTTGTAGGTCCGATCGAGCGACTGACGGAAGGCCGTCGTGATCCTCAGGCAGTGTTTGATAGCGAGGCGGCCAGCTGCCCGGCGATTCTCGAACGTATTGAAGGCGCGGAGCAGCTTCACCCCGTGCGCGCCCTCAAAGACTTCACGTATTCCTGCCGACAGATGGCGGGAGATGGCTGGATACTGGTCGGTGACGCGTTCGGATTCATTGACCCGATCTACTCATCGGGTGTGTTCCTGGCGATGAAGGGCGGCGAATTCGCGGCGGACTCGATCCTCGCGGCGCTCGATTCCGACGACGTTTCCGGCGTCCGACTTGGCGCTCATGCCGAGGAATACGCCGAAGGCGTCGAGGCGATGCGCAAGCTCGTGTACGCCTACTACGCGCCGGAATTCAACTTCGCCAAGTTCCTGGAACAGTATCCGGACGTGAAGGACGAGCTGGTCAATCTGCTGATCGGCAACGTCTACAGAAAAAGCGTTACCAGACTGCTAGAGTCCATGGAACAGTTTTGCGAATTGCCCGGATATGAGCCCTTCCGAATCGAGGAAGCGGCCGCAAACTAGCCTGGGCTTTCGGCCGCGTCGGGCGAATCGTGGCCTCACCGAGGAGACCAATGTCGAGCAAGCACTGGCTGGCCCTCGGCCTGATAGCTGCGATGTACCTGCTGCACAACGACTGGTGGCTGTGGAATGACAGCAGTCTGGTCGCAGGAGTGCCCGTTGGGCTCGCCTATCACGTCGGCTACATGATGGTGAGTGCGGTGGTTCTGACCGCTGTCGTCAAGCTCGCCTGGCCCTCGGACCTCGACTCCGGAGATGACCAATGACACTTGGCATCATCGTTGTCTACATGGCGCTGGTCATCGGGATCGGCGTGGTGAGCAACCGGCTCCTGAGTGGCGCCGGCGACGACTACTTCCTCGCCGCGCGCTCCATCGGCCCGGTCGTGCTGCTGATGTCGTTGTTCGGAACGAACATGACCGCGTTCGCACTGCTCGGGTCATCCGGTGAGGCGTACCACGCCGGCGTCGGCGTCTTCGGCCTCATGCCGGCGATCTCCGGCCTGGTGATCCCGACCGTGTTCTTCATTCTGGCCCCCAGGGCCTGGGCGATCGGCAAACGGCACGGCTACACGACGCAGGTTCAGTTCTTCCGGGACCGCTGGGGCTCCGACGCGCTCGGACTTCTCCTCTTCGTCGTGCTCGTTTCGCTCGTCATTCCCTACCTGCTCATCGGCGTGATGGCCGGCGGGATCACACTCAACCAGGTCACCTTCGGAGCGGTTCCGGAGTGGATCGGCGGGCTCGTGATCTGCCTCGTGGTGATGTGCTACGTGACCTTCGGTGGTCTGCGCGGCACGGCGTGGGTGAACACATTCCAGACCGTGGTGTTCATGATCCTGGGCGCCGTCACCGTGGGTGTGGTGTTCAGCCGGATGGGCGGCGTTGGCGCCGTGATGGCGAGAATCGCGGAAGAGGCGCCGAACCTGCTGGTGCGCGAGGGGAATTTCAGTCGCGTCCATTGGCTCTCCTACACGTTGATACCGCTCTCAGCCGGCATGTTCCCCCACATGTTCATGCACTGGCTGAGCGCCAAGCGAGCTGACAACTTCAAGCTCACCGTCCGCCTGTACCCGCTGTGCATCGCCCTCGTGTGGCTGCCTCCGGTTCTTCTCGGCGTCGCCGGAAATCTCGACTTCCCGGGCCTCGTGGGCGGGCAGTCGAACTCGATCCTCGTGCAGATGATCGGCCTCCACGCCCCAGGAGTCCTCGCAGGATTGCTCGGCGCAGGTGTCTTCGCGGCGGTCATGTCCTCCCTGGACTCGCAGGTGCTGTCGCTCGGCACGATGTTCACCGAAGACATCGTCGACCACTACGGCTACGGCGACGGAATGAACGACAAGCAGCGGGTGGCCACCGGCCGCATCTTTGTCGCCGGCATTCTGGTCATGGTCTACCTCATGTCGCTGTTCTCTCAGCGCAGCATCTTCGACCTGGCCACCTGGTCGTTCACCGGATTCGCCTCACTGTTCCCAATCGTCGTGGGCGCCTTATTCTGGCGGCGCAGCACGAAGGTTGGCGCCATTGCCTGCGTGAGCACGGTCGTCGTTCTGTGGCTCTACTTCTTCACGGAAGGGTGGAGCGCCGGGAGCGTGCAGGTAGCCGACACGGACATCATGGCGGTCGCGGTGATTCTCGCCGGATCAACCGTCGCGATGATCGTCGGCTCGTTGCTGAGTTCGCCTCCCGAGAAAGAACGCATCGACCGGTTCATCGCCTCGAGCTAGCGCCAAATGCGCATTGGTTACATCACCGCCGGCGCCGCAGGCATGTACTGCGGCTCGTGCTTGCACGACAACACCCTGTCGGCGGCGATGCAGCGCAAGGGTCACGACGTGGCCCTCGTGCCGACCTATACGCCGGTGCGCACGGACGAGGAAGACGTCAGTATCGACCGCGTGTTCTACGGGGCGCTGAACGTCTACCTCGAGCAGAAGTCGAGCTTCTTCCGGAACAGCCCAGGGTTCGTTCACTGGCTACTGGATCGCAAACCCGTGCTGAACTGGGTCTCGCGCATGGCGGGAACACGCGCGACGCAGGGCGAGGAACTCGGCGAACTCACCCTTTCCATGCTTCAGGGCGAGGAGGGCAACCAGGCTTCGGAACTCCTACGTCTCGTGGAATGGATGCGCGACGAGTACCGCCCGGAGATCATCCACATCACCAACTCGATGTTGATCGGCATGGCGGGCTCGCTGAAGCGAACGCTCAATGTCCCGGTGGTCTGCAGCGTGCAAGGCGAGGACATCTTCCTCGACGACATGGTCGAGCCCTGGCGCACGAGGGTCCGCGAGGAAATGCGCGCGCACGCCGGCGACGTCGACTGCATCATCGCGCCGAGCCGGTACTACGCCACGCACATGGCCAGCTACCTGGGGGTGAACCCCGACGTCATGCGCGTTGTCCCGCTCGGCATCAAGCTCGACGGGCATGCGGAACCGGAACCCCACTCCGACGCCTTCACAATCGGCTACCTGGCTCGCGTGTGCCCGGAGAAAGGGCTGCATCATCTGATCGACGCGTTCATCCAGCTGGCGCCGGAAAGTCCGCAGGCACGGCTGCGCATCGCTGGGTATCAGGCCGCCCGCGATGATGAGTACCGCAACGAGCAGGTGCAGAAGATCGAAGCCGCCGGGTTGTCCGATCGGGTGGATTGGCTAGGTGAAGTCGACCGGCAGGGCAAACTCGAGCTGCTGCACTCGCTCGACGTCTTCTGCATGCCCACCGTGTACCACGAGTCGAAGGGACTTCCCGTGCTCGAGGCGATGGCCAGCGGAGTGCCGATTGTCGTGCCCAACCATGGCGCCTTTCCCGAGATCATCGAGTGGACCGGCGGCGGCGCTCTCGTGGAGCCCAACTCCCCAAACGCTCTGGCCGCTGGCATCATGGAGATGGCGGCTGATCCGACTCAACGGTCGAGGCTTGGCGACGCCGCGAGACAAGCTGTTCACACGAAGTTCTCCGACGACGCGATGGCTGACGCCACGCTGCATGAATACGAGCGGTTGCGATGCACGAACTGACGGTCCGACGCAAAGTTGAGTTCTCCGACACCGACATGGCCGGGATCGTGCACTTCTCGCGCCTCATCGTGTTCATGGAGAACGCCGAGCACGCTTTCTTCGAGGCGCTGGGAGCCAGCGTGTCCATGGAGCACGACGGCAAGCACATCGGCTGGCCGCGGGTGGCGGTGGAGGCACAGTTCAAGGCTCCGGCGCGTTTCAACGAGCACGTTGAGATCACCGTGCGCGTGTTGAAGAAGGGCACCCGCTCGATGACCTACGGATTCGAGATCCGGGTTGGCGCACGCCTGGTGGGCACCGGAGAAATGACCTCGGTGTGCTGCGAGATGACCGGCAAGGGCCCGCGCTCAATGCCGATTCCGGCCTTCCTCGCGGACCAGATTGAAGAAGCCCCCAGCGCGGAGGAAGCGTGAACGACGCGCCACGCTTGGTTGTTGAATCCCTGACCAAGACCTTCGCGGAAGGTGAGCGTGAGGTCAGCGTGCTACGCGGCGCCGCGCTGACTGCATCGGTGGGTGACTCGGTGGCCATCATGGGGCCGTCGGGGTCGGGCAAGAGCACGCTGCTGCACTGCGTCGGCACACTGGAACCACCCACCACAGGCACGGTCATGATCGACGGCGCCGATCCATTCGCGCTGTCAGAGCCCGAGATCGCTCGCTTCCGCAACTCCACGGTCGGTTTCGTGTTCCAGGATCACCATCTGCTCCCGCAGTACAGCGTCCTCGAGAACGCGCTACTCCCGACAGTCGCCTTCCGGAGCGCCAACGACAGCCAGGATCGCGCCCGTAGCCTGCTCGACCGTGTCGGTCTGGCACACCGACTGGACCACAGGCCAGGCGAGCTCTCGGGTGGCGAGCGCCAACGGGTAGCGATCGCACGGGCTCTCATCAATCAGCCGGGCCTACTGCTCTGCGATGAGCCCACGGGCAATCTCGACGGCCCGACCGCCGACTCCGTGGCGGATCTACTGCTCGAACTCCACGCCGAGGCCGACAGCGTGCTTCTGGTCGTCACGCACAGCGAACACCTGGCCGCGCGCTTTGCCCGTCACGTGGACCTGCAGGACGGCAAATGCGTCGAGCGCTAGCGCACTACTGGCGCACCAACGTCGCAGTTGGTCTGGCAGTCGCTGTTTGCGGCGCGGTACTCACCGGGGCTCTGCTGGTCGGCGACTCCGTACGGGGTAGCCTGCGCGATCTGACTCTTGATCGACTAGGAGCTCTCGACGTAGCCGTTGTCGGCGAGCGCTTCTTCCGTCGCGACCTACCCACGGAACTACTCGAGCAGCCCGACATGGGCGCTGCGTTCGATTCCGCCGCAGGTGCGATCCTTCTCCGGGGCAACGCGGTTCACGGGTCCACACGAGCGCGGGCGTCGCAAATCAACGTCATCGGGCTGGACGACGACTCGCGCAGCATGCTCGCGGATACGGAAGCATCGGATGTCTTCCGCCGTGAGGCCGAGACCGCGCCGGCGAGCGTGCAGAAGGATCTGAACAGTCCGTTCCCGCCCATCACCCTGAATGCGGCCCTCGCGGACACATTGGGCGCCACACTCGGCGATCAGGTCCTGTTGCGGTTCCAGATCGGCGCCGAGGTGCCGCGCGACACGCTTCTTGGCGAGCGGGAAACCGACGAGGTCGTCGGCACCGTGCGAGGCGTCGTCGAGTCGATCATCCCGAACCGCGGCGTCGGGCGGTTCGACCTGTCGCCACATCAGGCGTTCCCGCTCAACGCATACCTCGACATGGAGCGACTCCAGGCAGGCCTAGACCAAGCCGGCCGGATCAACGCTGTCTTTCTATCAGGGGCGCTCGAAGTCTCCGACGCAGCATGGGAAGACCTCGCCAATGCGCTGACCCTCGAGGACGTCGGACTGCGGCTTCGGCCCGATCCCGCCGGATTCGTGGAAGTGAGTAGCGACGAATTCGTTCTGCGTAGCGCGCTCGTTGAGGCGACTGAGCGCGCTGCCGGCAACCTGGGCGTACCGACGCTACCGCTGCAGGCTTACCTCGCCAACGCGATGCGACGCGGGGCAGAGGTGGTTCCGTACTCGATGGTGCTGGCGTCCGATGCGCCGACGACTCCGACGCTCGGGCGTCTCGTCGACGTGGACGGCGAGCCGGCCGGAACGCTCGCCGACGACGAGATCCTGATCAACGCGTGGACGGCCGAGCAACTCGGCGCGGCTGCTGGCGACCAGCTCGAGATGGACTACTTCGTCGTGGGGATCGATGAACGGCTCCGCAACGAGACGTCGTCGTTCAGGATCGCCGGCGTACTGGCCATGGATGGACTCGCTGCTGATCCGCAGGCGACGCCGGAGTATCCCGGCATCGAAGGCGTGGACAATATCGCCGACTGGGACCCGCCCTTCCCGGTCGATCTCAGCGCAGTACGTGACGTGGACGAAGTCCACTGGGACGACTATCGCGGAGCTCCAAAGGCGGTGGTCTCCTCGGCCACCGGCGCGCGGCTGTGGGCGACCCGCTATGGCGCCACCACGGCGATACGCGTTGCCGTGCCGGAGGGCATTGAGGCTGCCGCGTTCGCCACGCAGCTCGGCTCGGAGATCGAGGCCGCGATTTCCCCAGCCCAACTCGGATATCGATTCCTCGACGCCAAGGCGCGTGGATTGGAGGGGGCAACCGGCGCCACGGACTTCGCTGGCCTCTTCATCGCGTTCTCCTTCTTCATCATCTTTGCGGCCCTGCTGATCGTGGCCATGCTGTTCAACCTCGGCGTCGACGCGCGGGCACGCGAGGTGGGCACGCTACTGGCTCTTGGCTTTCCCGCACGCGTCGTGCGCAATCGATTGCTGGCCGAGTCAGCCGTGGTCGCGGCATGCGGCGCAGCTCTGGGAGCCGTGGCGGGCATTACCTACGCTCGTGCCATGTTGTGGGCGCTCACGACCTGGTGGCTCCCGGCGGTGGGCTCTCCGCTGCTGTTCCTGCATGTCCAGCCGGGCACGCTAGCGATCGGCTTCCTCCTGACGGTCGTGATCGCTCTCGGCACGATCTTCATCGCACTCCGCCGCCTGCGCGCGCTCCCTCCAACGCGCTTGCTTGTCGGGGACACGCGGCCTCAACAAACCGTGCGGCACGGCCCCGGCCGTTCACGCTGGCTGGCCCCGGCCGGCTTCGCCATTGGAATCGGCACTGTTGGTGCGGCGGTGGCAACGGGTAACGCTGCGAATCCTGGTCTCGCCTTCGGAGCTGGCGCCGCGCTGCTGGTCGGAGGCCTCGCCGCGTTTGCCTACTGGAACAACCGACCGCGCGCCCGAGTCGAGGTCGCACGGGGCGCTACCTGGCGCATGGCACTACGTAGCGCGGGATGGAACCCCGGGCGCAGCCTGATCAGCGTTGCGCTCGTTGCATCGGCCTGTTTCGTGATCACCACCGTCGCCAGCAACACTCGCGATCCACGCAATGAGGACGGTGTCGTCGAGGAAGGCGCCGGCGGCTACCGGCTACTCGCGTACACGGATGTGCCACTGCATCACAATCTGAACACCGCCGAGGGCCGCTTCGACCTCGGCTTCAGTGACGATGCGAGCGATGCCCTGGAGGGAGTGCGGATACACCAATTCCGCACCGTACCCGGCGACGACACGAGTTGCCTCAACCTCTACCAGCCGCAACGGCCGCGGCTGCTCGGTGCCCCTCAAGCGATGCTCGATGAGGGCGGCTTCCACTTCGCCTCGTCGCTTGCCGCCGACTATGGCGCCGAATCGCCATGGGAGCTCCTGGCTCAGGACCTGGGCCCGGACGTCGTGCCCGTGATCGGGGATGCCAACTCGATGCAGTGGATCCTGAAGCTGACGCTTGGAAACGAACTCGTGATCACGGACGAGCGCGGGCGGCCGCTCCGGATACGTCTGGTGGGTACGGTGAGCGAGAGCATCTTCCAGAGCGAACTGTTGATGTCGGAGGCACACCTGCTCCGACACTTCCCGAGCCGCAGTGGCTTCTCGTTCTTCCTCGTGGACGCCCCAGCCGGCAGCGAAGAGGAACTGGCGACGCTGCTCGAATCCTCGCTCGAACGATTCGGCTTCGACGCCATTTCGTCTGCGCAGCGGATCGCGGATTTCCTGATCGTGCAGAACACCTATCTCTCCACGTTCCAGGCTCTCGGTGGCCTCGGGCTGCTGCTCGGCACGTTCGGCCTTGGCGTGGTGCTCCTGCGCAACGTCATCGAACGCCGTGGCGAACTCGCGACCCTCCGCGCCGTGGGCTTCCCACGCGGCGCGCTCGCGCGGATGGTGCTCGCCGAGAACGTCGTGATGCTCATAGCTGGAATCCTCATCGGGGTGGGCGCCGCACTGGCCGCAGCCGCTCCCCGTGTCGTGCTCGGTGGACTCGCGCTACCGTGGACATCGTTGTTGTGGTCGGTCGTGGCCATCCTCGGCGTCGGCATGGCGGCCAGCCTTGGTGCGGTGTCGCTGACCTCCAGAATCCCGCTCCTGCCTGCACTGAAGGGAGAGAGCTAGTGACGGCCGGAAGCTGGGACGAGGTCTGGGAGGTCGTCCGCGAGATTCCGGCCGGCAAGGTGATGAACTATGGCGGGGTCGCTCGTTTGCTCTCGCGGCCGCTGTCGGCGCGCGCCGTGGGCTGGGCCATGGCGGAGTGCCCCTCCGATGTGCCCTGGCACAGAGTCGTCAACGTGAAGGGCGTGTGCTCGACGGATGCCGTGGACGGCGCCGAAATCGGACGTCAGCGCCGGCGCCTCGAAGCCGAGGGTGTGACATTCGTCAACGGGCACGTTGATATGCGCCGTCACCTGTGGAGCCCGGAAGACGACGTCTAGCCGTCAGCCGACGCTCGCCGCCGGCGCCTCCATCTCGCGCTGCGCCTGTTCCCACGCCAGCATCGACTGCTTCCTGGTGACTCCCCATCGATAGCCTCCATGATCCCCGGTGGCGCGGATCACCCGATGGCATGGGATGAGATAGCCGACGGGATTGGCGCCCACTGCCGATCCCACTGCGCGAGCGGCGCCGGGCGCACGAACGGCGCTGGCGATGCTGCCGTAGGAAGCAACTTCACCAAACGGGATCTCCAGCAGCGCCCGCCAGACGCGCAACTGGAAGTTGGTGCCGCGTAGCAACAATCGCACGCGCGACTCGGCCCTCCTGTCTTCGAACACGTCCGCAAGAACATCGGCTGCGTGCGCGTCGTCTCGTACCAGCGTCGCGCCGCTCCACGTGCTGCGGAGCTCCGTTTCGGCCGCTGATGCGTCGCCCAGGAACTGCAGCGTCACAATGCCGCGTGCTGTCGCGCCCACGAAGCACACGCCGAAAGGCGATTCGCCGATGCCAAAACGAACCTCGAGCCCAGCGCCTCGGCTCTTGTATTCACCGGGCGTCACAGCGTCGGCCGCGACGAACAGATCGTGTAGCCGCGACGGACTCGAAAGCCCGGTCTCGAACGTGGTCTCGAGGAGGCTCGCGTCGCCGTCCAGGACCGTCTTCGCATGTTCAACCGTGAGGTACTGGAGAAAGCGTTTCGGCGAAACTCCCGCCCACTCCGTGAATAGACGCTGGAAATGGAACGGCGATAGCCCCACGTGCTCCGCCACCTCGTCGAGATGCGGCTGCTGCGTCGAACGCTCGCGCAGGTAGTCGATCGCCTGTGCGACGCGCGCGTATTGAGATGAGTTCATGCCGGTCCTCGCGATGTTCACTCGAATCCTCTCCTGTCGAAGGTAGTGACGCCAGACTAGGAGTCGATCCGCAGCGCTTCGACCCGGTTCTTGCGGTTCGTCTACTTTCCCAAATCGCTGATTTCTGCCGTTCGACGAAACCTAAGTACCGATTTTTGCGAACTAAATACACAGAGAGACACAACCAACTGGATAGACCGAACGTCTAAACAACTGAAGACGACGAACCGCGGGTCGCCGGGGCATAGCACGGGGAACTCGGCGACCCGCGGCTGACATTTACTGGATGGACCGAAGCCAATGATCAGCGCCGCAATCTCGACAGCACTCGTAGCCATGGCACTCTGGGCCGGTTATGCCGTTGTGCGAACCGCGATCGAATTGAGGGAAGAGCTTCGCGTCCCGGTCCGGCACGACTCGCATGCGACGACGCTTCCGCAGTCGCGCAGCCGCTATGGCCGGCAGATCCGGAGGCCGCGCCGTCGTGGGCTCCGTCGCGTCGCCTAGCGCCCCTTGAGGCCGCTCAGAGGAGTCGCTGGAAGGCGACCATGGCGATGAGTGACAGGCTCACGAGCACGCCTACGTTGGCGCGATTGCCCTCCTCGTAGGCTTCGGGCAGCAGCTCCACCAGCACCATGAAAACCATGGCGACGGCGGCAAATCCCATGCCGTAGGGCAAGGCTGGCGCAAACGCGTCGACGAAGAGAAACGCCGGAACCGCCACGATCGGCTGCGGTAGCGAAGAGAAGAAGCTCCACCACGCGCAAGCTCCCAGGCTCGCACCCTGCGGCCGCAATACCGCCGAGATCGCCAGCCCCTCGGGCACGTTGTGCACCGCGATGGCGGTAGTAATTACCGTCGCCAACACCGCGCCGCCGGCAAAGGAGGCCCCTATCGCTACCCCCTCGGCGATCGAATGAACCGTCATCACGACAACAATCAGGACCATGCGCCGGGCTCCGGCCCCGCGCACCTCGCCGAACTCGAGGTCGTGCCCATCGAGAATGCGCTTCGTAGCCAGGATGAAGACCACGCCGGCGAGCCCGCCGAGCCCGGTCTGCCAGGCGCCGATGGCTGTCCCTTCGGCAACCAGCCCGAAGCAAGCTCCCAGCATGAGACCGCTCGCGACGGCGTTCGAAGCCGAGAGCACTCTCGCCGACACGGTCCGGACAAACGCAAACGGTACGGCGCCGAGCGCAGTGGCGAGGGCAGTCACCATGCCGTACACGAAGACAGTCCATGTAGCGCTCATCCGCGCAGCACCCCGTGCAGCAACCCGAAGGTCCACAGCGCGAGCACGACCGTGAGTGCGATGCTCTTCGCGCCTGCCCCCTCGTAGGCGTCCGGGAGCAGATCCACCAACACCAGGTAAACCAGTGCCCCCGCCGCAAACCCCAGCAGGAGCGCCAATCCGGCAGGCCATCTGAGCAAGGCCAGGTAAGTTCCGAGCGCCAGGATCACCTGACCGCTGTTCGCCGCCACGCCAAGTACGGCGGCGCGCTGCAGGGAAGCTCCGCGCGCCTGCAGAACGGCACCCAACAGAGTACCCTCCGGCACGTTGTGAAGCGCCAGGGCCACGGCCACGAAAACGCCGAACGCTATGTCCTGCGCCATCGCCGCGCCAATTGCCGCGCCTTCTGCTGCCGCGTGGATCATGCCAACGCGCAGCACGTTGCGACCGTAGGTATCGGTGACGGCATCCAGTTGATGCAGGCGTATGTCCCGTGCACCGATTGCCACCCGCGCGAGGTGCAGAACACCGATCCCGGCCACGGCACCCAGCGCCATCTGGAGCGTGGTCGATCGCGGCACCGATTCCACCAGAGCGAACGAGGCGGCGATCATCAACCCGCCAGCGAGCGCGCTCGACCAGGCCATCCAACGGGAGGCGGGACGGCCGCTCCGCAGCGGCAGGATCCCCAATGCCGTCGCGCCGGCGGCCGCACTCGCGGCCAGCACAACCATCATCCACGGCATCACGTCCGAGCACCTCCGGTTGAGCGAGCGCACAGATTGTACGCCTTGGGCGACAGCGTGGGCCCGAAAACGAGTTTCTGGGGTCGTCTCTTGTCGAACCGATGCCGGATGCGAAATGATTCGGCCGTCTCTTGCCGTTTGCCCCGCTACTCAAGGAGTCTTCAAGTGTCGAAAATGTCGCAGTCGTGGCGCGGGCGCGGTGCAGTCCTCGCAACAGTCCTCTTTGGCCTCGCCGTTCTTGCGGGACCATTCGCGATTTCCAACGCCGAAGGACAGACGGTAGGCCGCGCCGGATCTAGCGCCGGACAGGAGGGCCAGCTCGGAATACCGCAGACACCGCGCAATTTGCAGATCCTCCCGGCCGACATGTCGACGCGAGCAGTGATCGGTGTGATGCGAGGGATGACCGGCGCGCTCGGCACCCGCTGCACCCATTGCCACGTGGGCGACAATCCACGTGATCTGAGCACGGTCGACTTCGCATCCGACGAAAAGGAGACCAAGCGAGTTGCCCGCGTGATGATGCAGATGGTGGGCAACCTCAACGACGATCTCCTCCGCCCCGGTCTCATGGAAGCCGGCCGCGCGGAGGCGATGGAGGTCACCTGCCAGACCTGTCATCGCGGCAACACGCGCCCGGTTCGACTCCAGGACGTCCTCGCCGAACGCCACGAGAGCGAAGGGACGGACAGCATGATGGAGCTGTACGAGGAGCTCTACGAGCGGCACTACGGCTCAGCGGTATACGACTTCAGCGAAGGGTCGTTGATTCGGACGGCAGGCAGGCTGGCTCGCGCCGGCGACGTAGAAGCCGGCCAGGCGTTGATCGACCGCAATCTCGAGCTCTACCCGACTTCGATCAACACCTACTTCAGCTGGGGCCAGACGCTGGAGGCGGCGGGAGAGAACGAACGCGCGCGGGCATCCTGGGAAAAGTGCCTGGAACTCAATCCGGCAGCTACCTGGTGCCAGAACGCCATCAACGGACTCGACCAGTAGACGGTAGGCCGGCTACTCGCGGACGAAGCGCACTTCGAACAGCTTGGGCCAGAGCTTTCCGGTGATCCAGATACGTCCGGTGTCCGGATCGTATGCGATCCCGTTGAGAACGGATTCGGGGTCTGGCAACGAGTTCGTATCGAAGATGCCCGACATATCGACACGACCGATCACGCGGCCATCGCGCGGCGAGATTCGGAGAATCTCCCAGCTGTGCCAGACGTTGGCGTAGATGTCGCCGTCGATGTACTCGAGCTCGTTTACCTGATCGATGATCCCGTTTGCGTCGTGCACCTGGACCGTACGGCTGGGCTGCATCGTCGCCGGATCGATGAAATACAGGTTCGCTGTGCCGTCGCTCTGGATCAGCGATTCGCCATCGCTCGTCAGGCCCCACCCCTGGGTGAACTGCCTGAACTGCTCGACCACTTCGAATGACTCGAGGTCGTAGATGAACCCGAGGCCCGACGTCCAGGTGAGCTGATAGACCCGCCCGTCGTGCAGCGCGATGCCCTCACCAAACAGCACCGGACTCAGGTCTGAGCGCTGCTCCACGCGGCCCGACTCGATATCGACCCTGCGTACGCTCGACTGTCCACGCCGGCCCGTTCCCTCATAGAGGAAACCGTTGTGGAACGTGAGCCCCTGGGTAAAGGCGGAAGCGTCGTGCGGGTGTTCGCGAACCACCTGGAAGGTCTCGAGCACTTCCTGGCCGGCCGACGCCGTCGACGCTGGCTGGCTCGGCGTGTCGGACGCCGTCTCGGTGCCCGGTGAGCACCCGACCATCACCATCAGTGCTGCGGACGTTCGAATTAGCTTGGTCATACTCATGCGCCCAGTATGCCGCGTCGGCGACGACGATGCGCTAACCCCGCGAACGGATCGAGGATGTGTAGATTTGCCTTATGTGCTCATTTTGAGCACAATGGACACATGAACACCCTTCACCCGATGCGGCCCGTTGAATTTCTGATTCTGACAGTGCTCCAGAGCCAGGACCAGCACGGGTACGGACTCGTCAAGGCGATCGAAGCACGGACCGACGGGAGCGTTCAGCTCAAGGCCGGCAATCTCTACCGCGTCCTCGACCGCCTTGTACTCCGGGGGCTGGTCGAACACGCCGAGACCGTTGACGACGGCGACGAACGGCGTCGCTACTATCGAATTACGCCAACGGGACGCGAAGCCCTGTCGACCGAAGCGCGTCTGCTTGGTGGTTTCGTGGACGAGGTGCGCGCGGCCGACACGACGGGAAGCGAAGCCCTGTGAGGGGGAGGCGCGCGCGTCTGAGCACGCGGCTGATTCTCTGCTGCTGGCCACAACGCCTGCGTCGCACCTACGGTGCCGAAATGGTCTCGTTGTCGCATGAGCTCGTCAACTCCCGATGGAGTCTCCTGACCGCTCTGCTTGGACTTGGCCTCCAAGGGCTGGGCGCCCGTTGGAACGAATTCGCACGAACTCCCCGTGATCAAGGATCCACCATGGACCGCTTGCTGCAGGACCTCCGCTACGCCCTCGCCAGCTGCCGACAACGTCCGGGCTTCGCGGCCACCGTGGTGCTCATCACGGCCGTGGGCATCGGCTCGAATGCCGCCATGTTCGCGCTGCTCAACGCCACTCTGATTCGCCCTCTGGACATTCCGGAGGTCCATCGGCTCGTTGCCCTGTCGGAGATCCAGGAGGACCGCCCCGGCGAGAGCAGCAACGTCGCGTTCTTGAACGTGCGCGATCTCGTCGAGCGAAGTACGGCAATCGAAGCACTTGGCGTTCTGACCCCGGTCGACCGCAACCTCGTCTACGGAGAGTTTCCCGAACGCGTGCGCGGAGCTCTAGCCTCGCCCGAACTATTCGACGTGCTCAGCATGGCTGCTGTCCGAGGTCGGCTACTACGAACCGAAGACGTCGGCGGTGCGGCCGTTGCGCTCGTCACAGAGAGCTACTGGCGCAGCCGCCTGGGCGCTAGCGAAACCGTCGTGGGTAGCACGATCCCGATCAACGGGACCCCCACGGCAATCGTCGGAGTCGTCGAGAATCGACCCGAGATAGGGCGCTTTGAAATCTATCAACCGCTGCCGCGCGTCGACTACGTCACCACCAGGACGAACCACTTCCTGACCGCCTACGCGCGGCTGCTGGCCGGGACGACTATCGACCAGGCGAGCGCCCAAGCTACGGAGATCGGAGCGAGTCTCGCACTGGCCTTGCCGGCTACGAACGATGGTTGGAACTTCCGCCTGGAGCCCTTGCAGTCGGCGCTCGTGGGACGCACGCGGACGACCTTGACGCTATTCACGGCCGGCGTCGCGGCAGTACTGGTCATCGCGTGTCTCAACGTCACGAGTCTCATGTTGGTCCGAGCGAGTGAACGGCGCCGGGAACTCGCGGTCAGGGGCGCTTTGGGCGCCTCACGAGGCAGGCTGCTGCGCCAGCTACTGACGGAGAGCCTGACGCTCGCCGGTCTGGGAGGCCTCCTCGGCACGGCGATGGCCTACTCCGGACTCGGACTCCTGCGCAGTGCGCTGCCCGGCGACGTCCCAGGTCTGCAAACGGCCACCATCGACGCGAACGTCGTTCTTTTCGCGCTGGTCGCCTCCACAGTGACCGGACTGCTGTTCGGCACCGCGCCCGCCTAGCGCGCAACCGGGCTGAAGGCGGCGAAGGAACTGCGCGACGGGGGAACTTCCGCATCAACCGGGAACCGGGGCGCCAGAGCCCGGCGCGCCTTCGTACTGGCGGAAGTGACCGCGGCGGTCCTGTTGCTAGCGGTCGCCGGCACCTTGTTGCAGTCGCTCAACGTCGCACTGGGGCGCGACCCCGGATTCGAGCCGACGTTGGTCACTACGATGCGCATCGAGCCGCCGGCCGCGGCCTACCCAAGGCCCTCTCTGCCACAGCTAGTTGACGTCATTCTGCAGGAGATTGACCGTCTTCCCGGAGTGGCCCAGGTGGCCGCCACAACGCGCATCCCGTTGGGGCGCTCCGAGACATGGCGCGGCTACAAGCCCGCCGGTGCGCCGGACCCCGGGTTCGATGACGGCTTCTTTGCTACGTGGTTGAGCATCACCCCCGGGTATCTCGACACCATCGGTATCTCGATCGCTCACGGACGCGACTTCCTTGAGACCGACAACAGCAGCGGCGCACCGGTTGTGATCATCAACGAAACGCTAGCGCGGCGCGCGTTCGGACGCGCCGACGTTGTAGGCGAGCAGGTTCATATCTGGACGGACGAGGAACAACCGCGCACAGTAGTCGGCGTCGTCGCCAACGCCCGGAATCGAAGTCTCTTCGGCGCCGAGATTCCGGCCGAGTACTACGCTCCATTCGCGCAGGCGCCGTTCTCGAGGATCAGCCTGGTAGTCCGGCAAGCCACGGACTCCGCGGAAGTCGTTCCGCTCTTGCGCGGCGCACTGCTGGAGGTCGACGCTCAGCTTCCGATCTTCGATGTACGTACGATGGAGACCGTCATCGCGGAGGACACCGCGTCGCGGCGGACGTCTTCGCGATTTCTCGGCATTCTTGCTGCCGTCGCCCTGGCCCTGGCCATTTTCGGCCTCTACGGCGTCGTGACCTATGCGACCAGTAGCCGCACACATGAGCTTGGGGTGCGTATCGCGCTCGGAGCGAATCGAGGCTCGATTCAGGCGCTCGTGGTGCGGCAGGGCATGCTCCTCGGCGGCCTCGGAACGATCCTGGGTCTGGCAGTAGCGCAGGTTGCAACTCGCGCGCTGAGCACCTTCGCTCCGGAGATCGCGCCCGAGGGCTCGACGTGGACAATCGGGCTGGTGATCACCGTGACGGTCCTCGCGACGACGGGGCTAGCCACGTACATGCCGGCTCGACGAGCCGGCCGCACCGATCCTCTGAGTAGTCTGCGCGAAAGCTGACCTGGCGAGTCGCGCTGCCGCCGACTAGGCTAGCGCCGGCTCTCCCTGATCCGAGCCTTCGGAGGTCACCATGCGCCGAGCCGCCTGCGTCATAGCTTCCCTGATCCCACTGACGAGCGCAGCATGCATGCCCACCGACGGCGCGCCGCGGAGCACCTCGATCGAGATTGTGTATCCCGAATCGCTCCATGACGGGCCCCTCGCCGGCCGCCTCTATCTCATGCTGTCGACGCAGGAGTACGACGGCACCCAGGCCACCGAGCCGCGCTCGCTCGTGGCGAGTTGGCGTGGCGGACAGCCGATGTTTGCCGTCGACGTGGAGAACTGGATGCCCGGTGAGGCTGTCACCTTTGATGCCAGCGCTATCGGGTTCCCGGTGAACAGCCTCGCGGACATGCCCCAGGGCGACTACCACGTGCAGGCATTGCTACACGTGTACACAACGTTCAATCGCGCGGACGGGCACACCGTGAAGTTGCCGATGGACAACTGGGAAGGCCAGAACTGGCGGATCTCTCCCGGCAACCTCTACAGCGATGTTTCGGCCCGCATGGAGGGGATTGATCTGACGGACTCGAGTCAGAGCGTGCGTATCGAACTGGCCCACGAGGTGCCGCCCAGGCCTGAACTTCCGGAAGACACGGAGTTCGTGAAGTACCGGAAGTTCCGCAGCGAAATCCTGAGCGACTGGTGGGGCACGGACATGTACCTGGGCGCGATCGTTCTCGTTCCGCCCGGCTGGGATCCGGATTCGGATGTGCGCTACCCCGTGGCCTACTACCAGGGGCACTTCCACGACTACTTCTACACGCCCGCCACGTTCAGCGAGGAGCCCCCGGCGGACGATCTGACGGGCTACGACCTCACCTATGCGCAGTACAGCCATCAGCTGTATCAGGACTGGACGAACGGCAAGCTGCCGAAGTTCATCGTGGTCACGATGCAACATCCCAACCCGTACTTCGACGACTCCTATGCCGTCAACTCCGAAAACGTCGGGCCCTACGGCGACGCGATGACTCAGGAACTCGTTCCTTTCGTCGAGGAAGAGTTCGGCGGCATCGGCGAAGGCTGGTCGCGCACCTTGTACGGCGGTTCAACTGGCGGCTGGGAATCCCTGGCCTGGCAGGTCAAGTACCCGGACATGTTCAACGGCGCCTGGGTGAATTGCCCGGACCCGATCGACTTCCGGTACTACCAGCTGGTGAACCTCTACGAGGACGACAACGCCTTCTACCCGAACAGCGAGTGGCGCAAAGATCCGATTCGGCCGTTCATGCACGACCCGGACGGCCAGGTCTTGATGAGTGTTCAACAGGCGAGCCAGCTGGAACTTGTGCTCGGCACCAACGGTCGGTCGGGCCAGCAGCTCGACGTCTGGCAAGCGGTGTATGCCCCGGTAGGCGACGACGGGTATCCGATGGACGTCTGGGACAAGCAGACAGGCGAGATCAACCCGGCTGTCCGGGACCATATGCGCGAGAACTACGATCTCTCGTACATCATCCGGCGCGACTGGGAGACGCTCGGGCCAAAGCTCGAGGGCAAGCTACACGTGGCAGTAGGCGACGAGGACAATTTCTACCTGGAAGAGGCTGTAATGCTCCTCGAGGACTTTCTCGAGGAAACCACGACTCCCTACTACGGTGGCTCTTTCGACTACGGCTATCGCCATCCGCACTGCTATTCGGGGCAGCCGGAGGATCAGTCGGTGCGCATCACGCGTCTCACGTACAACCAGCGCATTCTGCCCAAGATGCAGAGTCGGATCCTGTCGAGCGCGCCGCCAGGTGCCGATCTGCGCTGGAGCCGTTAGACCGGCTCAGGCCGCACGCTCACCGAGACGCAGCCAGAGCTGTCGGCGGAGCAAGTGCGCGCGCGCTCGCACGTGGGTCGTCTCGCTGGGCAAGTCGGCCCCCTCGGGTTTGCTCTGAGCGGCCACTACCAGCCGCCGATCGACGTCCGTCCATCCGCCCAGGAGCGCTCGGACGAAGTCCATCTCCAGCGCCGGCCCCGCCGCTTCGACTTCAACGCGCACGCTGTCGAGGATCCCGAGGAGGTCCGCGTAACACTCGTCCACGAGGTCGAACGCGCCGGCGGAGAGATCACCAGAGGCGACGTCTTGCTCCAGGCGGATCCGGTGGCGAACGAGTTGCTGCCGCATCCCACGAAATCCCATCATCACGCGCGTCCCCCTTGGATTGCCGCCATGAGAAAGCCCTGAGCGTCAAAATGAGTCCTGCACAACACAGACGGCCGTCGTCACCCGGTTTCCGGGAGCTTGCTTTCGCGCCTCGGGCGGCGAAAATACCTGCGTTCCAACGACCACCTGCCTGGAGGCAGCATGTCCAGCGTTTCCAAGACGGCGAGTAAGACTCCCATCGTCACTCGCCCGAACGAGATCGTTACGATCGAGCGCCATATCCTCGATCAGCAGGCCGCCCACCCAGAAGCGCGCGGCGATCTTTCCAAGCTCCTGTACGACATCGCGCTCACCGGCAAGCTGATCGCCCGCGAAGTCAACAAAGCAGGCCTCGTGGACATCCTCGGCGAGACAGGCGTCACGAACGTTCAGGGCGAGACGGTGCAAAAGCTCGACGACTTCGCCAACGAGTGCTTCGTGAAGACGTTCGACCACGGTGGCCAGCTGTGTGTCATGGGCAGCGAGGAGGTGGACGACCCGATCCAGATCCCGTCGAAGTTCGAGTGCGGTGACTACGTGCTGCTGTTCGACCCGCTCGATGGCTCATCCAACATCGACGTCAACGTGTCGGTCGGCTCGATCTGGTCGATCTACCGCCGCAAGACCGAGTCCGGCCCGGGCACCCTCGAGGACCTGCTGCGATGTGGCGCCGAGCAGGTCGCCGCCGGATACGTGGTGTACGGCTCGAGCACGATGCTGGTGTATACGACCGGCGAGGGAGTCTCCGGCTTCACGCTCGACCCGAGCATCGGCGAGTTCCTACTGTCGCACCCTGACATGCAGATGCCCAAAGCCGGAACCGTCTACAGCCTCAACGAGGGCTACCGGAATCTGTTCTTCGACTCCACGGTCCGATACCTGGAACACCTGCAGACCAACGATCCCGACTCTGGCCGACCGCACTCGGCCCGCTACATCGGCTCGATGGTCGCGGACGTGCACCGAACCCTGCTGTATGGCGGCATCTTCATGTACCCCGCCACCAAGAAGGCTCCGGGCGGCAAATTGCGGCTGATGTACGAGGCCAATCCGATGGGCATGATCATGGAGCAGGCAGGCGGTATGGCGTCGACCGGCAAGGAACGCATCCTCGACATCCAGGCCACCGAACTGCACCAGCGTATCCCGCTGTACATGGGCTCCGAGGAAAACGTGAAATTGGCGGTCGAGTTCGAAACGGGAGTTCGCTAGCCAAACGGGCGTTGAGTTGACCTGAGCACGGCTGCGGTTCACTCTCCCGGGTATTCATACGCTCGTTTCGTCCCGTTCTTATTTAGCGCTCCGCGGCCTCATATCACATGCCGTGGCTGGATCAGCAGGTGGCCCTCGTGCATCCAGACCTCAAGATCGGCTACGTGGGGGCGGGCTCGTACCTCCCTGCGAAGGTCCTGACCAACGACGATCTCGCCGAGATTGTCGACACCGACAACGAATGGATCGTCCGGCGCACCGGCATCCGTGAACGTCGGATCCTCGCCGAAGACGAATCGATACTCGACATGGCCGTGGGCGCAGCCCTCGCAGCCCTCGAGGACGCGAACGTCGATCCATCCGAGATCACCGACATCCGCGTCGGCGTGAACACCTGGGCTCGGTTTCCGAGTCTGGCGACTCAGCTCCAGGCGCGGATTGGTGCCGAGCATGCCTCGGCCGCCGACGTATCTGCCGGATGTGCCGGGTTCGTGTACGCCGTCGAAGAGGCGTACAACAAGCTCTACGTCGAGCGCGTCCGGGACGAACGCCGCGGTACCGCGCTGGTTGTGGGCGTGGACGGCCTTTCTCACATCACGAACTGGCGCGATCGGTCCACCTGCGTGCTCCTCGGCGACGGCGCGGGCGCTGTCGTAATGCGCGAGGTCGACAGTGGCGGGATCATGTCGATCAGCACCTGCGCGGACGGGCAACACGGTGACCTGCTGTATTCCGACTCAGTGCTCGAAGCGCAGTGGGATCCAGGCGGCCCGGCTCCGTTCAGCCACGTCACAGAGGGTGTGAGGCCCTACCTGCATATGGATGGGCGCCGCGTCTACGGCGTTGCCGTGAAAACGATGGTTGAGGAAGCGCGCAAGGTGATCGAGATGTTCAATCGAGAAAACCCGACCCCGATCGGTGTGGACGACGTGGCTTTCGTCTACCCTCACCAGGCAAACCTCCGGATCATCGAGAAAGTCGCCTCGAAGTTGGACATCCCGCTCGATCGCGTCTACACGACCGGAATCGAACGCTTCGGCAACACCTCGACGGCCTCGATTCCGATCGGCTATGTCGATCCCGAGGCTCGCGCCGAACCGTCTCGGCCGGGCGACTACGAAATCGACGTGGCTTTCGGGTCGGGGTTCGCCGCCGGGGCGATCCTCCGTCAGGTCGGCGAGCCTAGCTGAAGCAGACGAGCTTCGGTTCGGTCATTTCTTCGAGCGCGAACCGTACGCCCTCGCGACCCAGCCCGCTCCGCTTGCGTCCGCCAAACGGCATCGCGTCGATGCGGAAGTCGGTGCTCTCGTTCACCATCACGCTGCCAAAGTCGAGCTCTGTGGCAGCCGCCCGTGCGGTGGCCAGCGACTGGGTGAATACGGCAGCCTGAAGCCCGTAGTCGGTACCATTGGCGAGCCGGATCGCCTCCTCGAGAGTGTCGAATGGGTAGAGAGCGGTAACCGGACCGTAGATCTCTTCGCACGAGAACGGAGCGATCGCGGGGACGCCCTCTAGCACCGTGGGAGCGACAAAGGCGCCGTCACGGGTGCCACCGGTCAAGACAGTCGCCCCCGCGCTCACAGCCGATCTGACAGCCGCCTCGACGCGCGTGGCGGCATCCTCGTTCACGAGCGGCCCCATGTCGGTGGTCTCGGACAGCTTGTCGCCGACCTCGAGCGCCTGCGTCCCCTTGACGAAGGCGTCGCGGAACTCCGTATATACGCCGGCCTGAACGAGCAGTCGCTGGACGTGCAAACAGTTCTGGCCCGCAGCCCAGAACGCGCCGCTGACGCAACTCGGCACAGCCACGTCGAGCTCAGCATCGTCCATCACGATCACCGGGCAGTTGCTGCCAAGTTCCATGCTCACGCGCTTGAGACCGACTTGCCGCGCAACCTCCTCTCCTGTCTCGAGACCTCCGGTGAAGGAGATCATCCGAACCCTCGGGTCCGACACAAGCGTCTTTCCCACACGGCGGCCGCGCCCAGGAACGACCTGCACTCTCCCCTGGGGAGCGCCGGCGTCGTGCAACGCCTTCACAAGTCGGATCCCGGAGATCGGCGTCTTGGAGTCAGGTTTAAGGATCACCGAGTTGCCGCCTGCGAGCGCGGGCCCCAGCTTGTGAGCAACCAGATTCAACGGATCGTTGAATGGCGTGATCGCGCCTATGACCCCGACAGGCTCCCGAACCCAGTATCCAAATCGCGACTCCCCGCCGGGCCGCTGATCGAAGTTCACCGTCTCGCCGTGCAGCCGGCGCGACTCCTCGGCCGAAATCCGCAACGTGTCCACGCAGCGACTCCCCTCGAGGCGCGCCTCCCGGATGGTCTTGATGCCCTCGCGGGCGATGGTTCGAGCGAAGCTCTCTGCGTCGCCCTCGATCCGATCCGCTGCGCCAGCCAGCACGGCGATGCGCGCGTAAGTTGGCCACGCGATTTCCAGAGCAGCGCCAGCGGCCTCGATCGCGTCGCGCATGTCTGCGCCACGCCCGAGCGGCGCCGTGGCGACGATGCTCGCGTCTTGCGGATCCAGCACCTCGAAAGACTCTTCCGCGGCACGCCACGCGCCATCAATCAGCATCTCGTATGCGTCGTTCACGCTCGTTCTCCGCCGTCGTCCGTCTTCGCCACGAGTGTTCGCAGCGCCTCGAGATGCTCGGGGCGCGTTCCGCAACATCCGCCAATCATCCGTGCACCGAGTTCGATCCATCGCTCCGCCAGGCCAGCATACTCGGCCGCAGACATCACGTCGGTCGCGCTCCAACCACTGGTGTCCTCCGCATGCCCCACGTTCCCGTAGGCAGCAAGAGGCACCTCGCTGGTGGCCGCCAGCAGGCCGAGCGCCACGTGGAGGGTCACCGCCGCCGAGCAGTTCACCATCACACCGATGGCGCCCGCCGCCGTCGACGCGGTAGACGCCGCCGCGATCGACTCGCCCGAGACGAGCGCGCCGTCGGGGCCGCAAGTGAAGCCAGTCCAGATGGGGACTCCGCACACGGAAGCGGCACGCGTGGCTGCCTCCGCTTCACGGATCGTCGGCATGGTTTCGACCAGTACGAGATCTACGCCGGACGCGGCGAGGTGCTCCGCCATCTCCGTATGCTCTGCCTCGAGGTCGTTGTCCGACGGAGTCAAATCCGGCGAGTAGCAGTCCTCGAGCGGAGCGATGGAGCCGGCAACAAAGACCCGGCCATCGGCGGATTCAGCGGCGTGCCGGGCCAGGCTCACGGCGCTGTTGGTCAGCTCTCCGGCCCGATTGCCCATGCCGGCCTTGGCCAGCGACCGGCGGTGGGTCCGGAACGTATTCGCTGTGAGGACTTCCGCTCCCGCGCGAACGTTGTCCTCGTGCACCTGTTGCACGAGCCCGGGATCGTCCAATAGCGCCCACGCCGACCACAAGGGCAGCGTCGTCCGTCCACCGCGACGATCGATCTCGGTTCCCATCGGACCATCGAGGAGGACAGCCGCGGGGTCATCCAGCCGGGCAGCAAAGTCTTCACCCATTGTTCCCTCGAATCACGATGCGACGCGGCCGTGCCGTTGTCGCGTACCCTGTTGGCTGCAATCTTCCTTGCCAACGCCATCGCCATGCCGTCGACAACACCCCGCCAATTCTACGAGAGCCGCCGGGCAGAGCTGACGACTCAGCTCGAAGAGTTCGATCGCCGCGACGGCCAACTGGCCGCGGCCCGTGGCGTCGTCATCTTGATCGCTCTCGTGATGGCCTGGGCCGTCTTCAATCCGGACCGACTCGCGATCCAGTGGGGCGCCGTCCCTGTGGTGTGCTTTGTCGCTCTCGTCATCATGCACGAGCGGCTCGCCCGACAGCGTTCACGGCGTCAGGCCGCTCTCAACTTCTACCACCGCGGACTCGCGCGAATGGACGACGCGTGGGCCGGAACCGGACCCACTGGCGACGACTTCACGGATTCGGAACACCCGTATGCCGCCGATCTGGATATCTTTGGCGAAGCGTCGTTGTTTCAGCTGCTCTGCGCCGCACAGACGCTGAGTGGGCGTCGACGACTGGGCCGCTGGCTGCTGGGCCCGGCGTCTCCCGAGGTCGTGCGCGAGCGACAGGCCGCCGTCGCGGAACTGGCGCCGCGCACAACACTGCGCGAGGACCTCGCGACGCTGAGCCTGGACGTGGCGCGGCGCGCCCGACCGGGGTCTCTCCGAGACTGGGCCGAAGGCAGGCAGGAAATCGACACACCCCGCAAGCTTCGCCTGGCAGCTGCGGCTGTGGCCGGACTCACGGTGATGCTGGCCATTGCCATGCTTGCCGGATGGCTTTCGCGCTACTGGCTCGTCGGCGCGGTGATCCTCCAGGGCGTCTTCGCGCTGAGAACCCGCGCCGCCGTTGAGCGGGTGGCCGAGAGCGTCGACGCGGCGCGACGGGAACTCGACCTCCTCGGAGGGCTCCTGACGCGTTTCGAGGGAGAGGAGTTCCAATCGAAGCTACTTCGCGACCTGGTTGCCCGATTGCGCTGCGATGATGAGCTACCGTCGCGTCAGATCCTCCGACTGCGTCGTCTGGTTGATCTTCTCGACGCACGACGAAACCAGTTCTTCAGCCCGTTCGCTGCCCTGTTGCTGTGGGGAACTCAGTATTGCCGCCTCCATCGAGCAGTGGCGACTTCATCACGCAAGCACCGTCGTTGAATGGCTTGAAGCGGTCGCCGACCTGGAAGCGCTCGACAGCCTCGCCGCTTACCACTACGAGCACCCCGATGACCCCTTCCCCGAGATCTCCACGTCGGGACCTGCGCATTTCGTAGGCGAGGAACTGGGGCACCCACTGCTACCTGTTGAGGCCTGCGTGCCCAATTCGGTTCAACTCGAGGGCGAGCAGCGCGCCTGGATCGTCAGCGGATCGAACATGTCGGGCAAGAGCACGCTCATGCGGACGATCGGCATCAATGCCGTGCTCGCGCAGGCGGGCGCACCGGTGCGAGCCAAGGCTTTGCAGCTATCGGCTCTCCAGGTCGGTGGTTCGATACGGGTGGGAGACTCGTTGCGCCAGGGAATGTCCGGCTTCTATGCCGAGATTCACCGATTCCGCGCCATACTCGACCTGGCCAGCGAAGCGACGCCGGTGCTCTTCCTCCTCGAGGAGATCCTGCACACCACCAACTCGCACGACCGGAGAATCGGCGCTGCGGCGCTGGTGAAGTCGCTTCTCGGACGCGGTGCGATCGGCCTTGTCACCACCCACGATCTGGTCATCACGAGCCTCGCGGACGAGGGTCTCGGGATCCGCAACGTGCACTTCGTCGACGAACTCGTGGACGGCGAGATTCGCTTCGACTACACCGTCCGTGACGGCGTGGTGCAGCGCAGTAACGCCGTCGACTTGATGCGCGAGATCGGCCTGGACGTCTGAGGCCGGTCCGGTCAGGAGTCCCGCCCGTCCGAGGGCAACCGCCGTCGGTACACTTTCACGCGCACCGCTCCATCGTCGTCGTCAACTGCCAGGCCGAACGTGTCGTCGCGGATGTAGGGCCAACCCATGATCCGGACGTTCGGCCGCACCACCTCGCCAAGGTAGTTGCCGTCGTGGTCGAAGAAGTCCCAGGTGTACCTGGTTTGCCAGCACATCGTTGCCCCGGCTTCGAAATCCTCCGTGGTGGGCTTCTCGACACAGTCGTCGCCCCGTTCGGACGCTACGTGCCGAACGATCATGATCAGGCTTCCATGATCCGGAATGATGCTCGCGTAGGCCGGTTTCGTTTCGGGCACTTCCGGGCCGGTCCACTCCCAATCGGGCGCCCGCCTGCGGACGCGTGCGATCGTCTGCGCCTTCAGCGACTCGCGCTCGGCCGAACTGATCGGTACGGGCGTCCAGTGACGGTCCACGCTCACCCTGCGCCCATCGGGGTAGTGAATATTGAAGGCGTACGTGCCGTTCCACCCATCGACCACCGCCGGTGCCGTGGAGATCCCGTTCGGCACTCCGGGTGCGTACGGCACCGTCGCACCAAATCGACCGTCACTCGACCGCATCACAAACTCGGACCGGTCCATGTCGACTCCTGGCGCATAGAAGGGATCGCCGACGGTGCCTTCGTCGTCCACCTCATGGAAACCCCACCGCTGCTCATCTGCCGGGAGCTGTTGCCCTTCGTCGTCCAGAAACAACATCGACTGCATGTACGCTCGGCCGTCCGCGGCCACGACAAAGCCCCCGAGGAATCCCAAAGCGTCGAGCCGCAGCTGCCGTCGGTATTCCCCGTCGGTGCTAAACACCTGGATCCGGCCGTTGCCACCGTCCTGCACGAACAATTCGTCGCCAACGACCCGCATCACGGATGGAAACACGTATTCGCCGGGCCCCTCCCCCTCGCCTCCGACTGTACGGACGAACTCTCCGGAGGCCCGGTCATAGACCTTGATCAGCGCAGGCTGGCTGTCGGCGACGAACACAAACTCTTCGCTGACTGCAACCGTTGATACCCGCCCGAGCATGTACTCCTCGTCGCCCTCGAGAACGCCGATCGACAGCTCCTCCACCAACACGGCCTGGCCACCCCACTTGGAGCCGGCGAGATTCCGGACCGTGGTCACGTCCCCATCGGTTGAGCGCTCCACCTGCCATGCAGCCATGACTTCATCTTCGGGCAGGGCATCTCCGGCACAGGCACAGAGCGAGATCATTCCGACACAAACGAGCAATCGACGCATCGCGGTCCTCCGTGAGGCTCAGGGGACGGTCGCTAGGAAAACCGCGAGGCTCATCGATTTACGGAGGAGTCCTATCGTCGGAATTGGACCCTATATAGAATCCTAGGATGAAACCTAGGTTCCTATATACCCGTAGATCAAGACCATGACCACCAAGATCACCTTCACCTACCCCACCGCGATGGCTCTCGCAGCGATCGGCGAAGGCCACCGCTACGGGTTCGACATCATGGACGCCACCGGCCTGCCGGACGGAACGGTGTATCCGATTCTGCGGCGACTGGAGAGTCGCGGCTACCTGATCGGGAAGTGGGAAGACGACGACGTGGCGTTCCGCGAAGGGCGCCCCGCCCGGCGCTACTACGAACTCACCGGCCCGGGCGACGACGCTCTCCGAGGGGCGTTCGCGAAGTTCCCTCGTCTCTCCGAACTGTTCCCCGAAGCCGGCCGCCTGGGGTCCTCGATCTAGCCGATGACTCTCACGAACTCGCCCTCCTCCCCCACCGCGCGTCGACTTCCCGTCGCGTTGCGGCGAGTCCTGTCGGTCGGAGCTTTCTGGGTGCCCCGATCGCGGCGTGGCGCCTGGCGACGGGAATGGGAAGCGGAGCTGTTCTTTGCGGCACGTAAGGGTGATACGGCGCGAAACAAGAAACTTTGGCGTCGAGCGCTCTGGTCTCAGCTCGACGCGATGTGGATTTTCCAGGAGGAACTGACGATGATCCGACTCCTTGCAGATATCCGGCTTGCCGTGCGCGGCCTGCAGCGCTCGGCCACGTTCACGGTGGTGGCGGTGCTCACCCTCGCCCTCGGGATCGGTGCGACCACGGCGATATTCAGCGTGGTCAACGCGGTGCTAATCCAACCGTTGCCCTATCCGGATGCTGAAGAACTGCTGTCTGTGAACTTCGAGGCCCCGGGGATGGGCTACCCGTTCGTGCCTTTCTCCGACGGCGCATTCCTGTTCGTCCGCGATCGGCAGCAGAGCCTGGCGGCACTCGCGATGTACAACACGCACAGCGTGAATCTGGTGGCCGACGGTGAGCCGATCCGGGTGGCAGGTGCCAACGTCACGCCGTCGCTATTCGACGTGCTGCAGATACCGGCCGCGATGGGCCGGACGTTCACCAGTGAGGAAGGAACACCCGGGGCGGCGCCCGTAGCGCTCATCGCCCACGAATTATGGCTCGAGCGCTACGGTGGCGACTCCGCCATCCTTGGTCAGGTGGTGGACATGGACGGCGTGATGCGACAGATCGTGGGCGTGATGCCCCCGGGGTTTACCTTCCCCGGAACGAACACGCGGATCTGGAAGCCGTTCGAGTTGGATGAGACGAGCTTCTCGATGGGATCGTTCAGCCACCCCGGTGTCGGACGCATGCGACCGGGTACCGACGCCGCGACGGTGGAGTCGGACATCGAGGCTGTGATGGTCCGAATGTTCGAAGAGTACGCCGACGCCTTTCCGCCGAACTTCGCCGAGCAGGCCGGATTTGCGCCACGCGTCGTGGACCTCAAGGAACTGGCGGTTGGCGACATCCGCCAGGCGTTGTTCGTCGTGCTAGGCACGGTGAGCTTGGTTCTGCTGATCGCGTGCGCCAACGTCGGCAACCTGTTTCTTGTGCGTGCCGAGATGCGACAACGCGAGGTCACGCTGCGTGCCGCGCTGGGCGCCGGTCGCACAGACATAGCCCGGTTCTTCCTCGCCGAGAGCCTGATTCTGGCCATCACTGGCGGCGTCCTCGGAGTGGTATTGGCTTTTCTCGCGGTGCGCGCGTTCACCACACTGGCGCCGGTCGCGCTCCCGCGGTTGACCGAAATCAGCATCGACGCGACGGTCCTGCTGTTTACGCTCGCGGTCTCGCTGGCTGCCGGGATCGCTTTTGGCGCCATTCCGCTCCTGCGCCGTCAGCTACGCGACCTCGCCTCGTCGCTGCGCGAAGGCGGACGCTCGGTCACCGTGTCGCAGGGCCCCTTCAGCCTCCGCAACCTCCTGGTGGTGTCACAGATCGCGCTAGCGCTCGTGCTGCTCGTCGGCTCCGGACTCATGATGCGGAGCTTCCAGGCTCTGCGCGAGGTCAATCCCGGCTTCGCAGCCGATGGGGTGCTGACGGCGTCCATCGCCCTTCCCAGGTCCGAGTATCCGGACGCAGAAGAACGTCTGGCGCTCTGGGTCTCGCTCCGCGACCGGGTGGCCGGCCTGCCGGGCGTCACGTCGGCGGGAGTGGTCGACAATCTGCCCATGGGCACGAGCCGCAGCGCCGGCTCGTTCACCATCGAGGGCCTCGTCCCGGAGGAAGGTGCTCTCCCGCCCTCGGCGGAGAAGAAGAGTGTGACGGCGGGCTACTTCGAGACTCTCCAGATTCCCCTGCTACAGGGCAGGTACCTGGACGACGGCGACGGTGTGGATCGCTTCCGGGCCGCCGTGGTTTCGGCAAACCTCGCAGCGCACTGGTGGCCGACAGCAGGCGCTATCGGGAAACGCATCAGCGAGAACGGTGGCGCTGATGAACCCACGTGGTACGAGATCGTCGGCGTGGTCGGCAATGTGCACAACGAAACGCTCGAAGATCCGGCCGAGCACACGATCTACTACCCGATCATGGCCGGGGCGGCCGAGGCTCCCGACGTGTCCTGGAACAACACCCTGATCATCCGCACCGAAGGCTCACCGACAGGGCTGCTCCCTGGGGTCCGCGGTGTAGTCAGCGAACTCGACGCCCGCCTCCCGATCGCGCGGTCACGGCCGCTGGCGGAGCACCTCGCCGACACGATGGCCCGTACCTCCTTCACTCTCGTGATGCTAGGCATCGCTGCCTCGGTCGCGCTGTTCCTGGGAGCGATCGGGATCTACGGGGTGATCTCTTACGTGGTGAGTCAGCGCACTTCCGAGATCGGTGTCCGCATCGCACTCGGCGCCTCACGCGGCTCGGTGCAGAACATGGTCGTACGACGAGGAATGCTGCTGGCAAGCGTCGGAATCGTCGTAGGTCTCGTCGGGGCCTTCGCCGCCACGACGGCACTCGGGTCGCTGCTCTACGAAGTGGATGCGCTCGACCCGACAACCTATGCGGCCGTTGCCGTGGCCCTGGCGTTGACGGCGTTGCTTGCCAGCTGGATTCCGGCGATGCGGGCTTCGGGAGTGGATCCGATTGTGGCGCTGCGTTCGGACTAGAGGGTGGAGAGAGGAGCGGGGGACGGGGTTCGACGACGAACTGTCATCGGGTGCAGTTGATTCCACGCCGTGCAGCCGCGCCATCTCCTTCGCTCACCCCACCGCACTGCCAGCGAGTGTTCTCTGTCGAACCCCGTCCCCCGCTCTCGCGAAACCGTAGTTCCGGCGCGCGCGCATCGCGGGCTCGCGCGCCTCGGTCTCGCAACGACGCTAGAAGCGCCTGACGTAGGAGTTGCCCGGGGGGAGTCCGTCAGGGGTCGACAAGCGAGGACTCGCTGGCACGGCAACGAGGAGGGCTAGGCTCCCGCGCGGCTGCACGGCGATCGAACAACCCCGAAGCGACGACACCGAGCGGCTCGACCCCTGATGGACTCCCCGCCCTCGCTCTCCCCAACGTTCAGTCGGTCAAGCCGAACGCATACAGATGATTCCGCGTCCGCAAATAGATCCGATCATCCGCAATCGCCGGCGTCGCGTGACAAAGGTCGTCGAGGTCCGACACGCTCACCGGCGCAAGGCCACCATCGGGCTCGAGCACGGAGAACATGCAGAGCTCGGAGAGCATGAAGATCTTGCCGTCGGCTGCGATCGGCGACGCATAGTACTGATCGATCGCGCCCTTGAGGCGGCCCTGTGCGATCACCTCGCCTGTGGCCGGATCGAACGAGGTAACGATGCCGCCGTCGTTCACCATGTAGAGAATGTCGTTGTAGATCAGCGGCGACGGAAGCTGGGGCACTGCCTTGTTGTACTCCCAGATCAGGTTCTCTTCGCTCATGTCGCCGGAACCGCCGAGACGAATGGCCAGCATGCCGTTGCGACTCTCGAGAGCGGCGCGCAGGTACGCCCATTCGCGCTCGTTCAGATTGCCGTCGCCCTCGTAGTCGGCCAAACCGAACCACTGCGTTGCCCGGGACTGCGGCATTTCTTCCTGGCTGATCAGACCGTCACCGTTGCTATCGGCGTCGGGCATGAGCTCGTCGAACTCAGGCAGGAATACCTGGTTGCCCGGTTGATTCATTGGCGAGCCGTAGCCGTTCACAAAGGCAACGCCATCGTGGATCACCGGCGTCGACTTCATCTCGAATGACAACCCGCTGACCCACCAGAGCTTCTCGCCGGTGAAGGGGTCGTAGGCATCGAGCAGGAACGATCCGGGGACCAACAGTTGTTGCTCGCCCTCTGGGGACACCCAGAGGATCGGTGTCGAATGTCCGCTATGAGCCTCGGGCCGCGCAACACGCCACACTTCGTCACCCGTGGCGCGGTCGTAGGCTGCGATAAACGACTCGACTTCCTGGTCGGCTACGAGGATCACGAGATCATCCACGATCACCGGGGAAGCCCCCATGCCGTAGATGTTGGTGAACGGGCCCATGGCGACGTCCCAGCGCTCTTCGCCATCGAGGTCGTAGGACAACAGGCCGTAATCGTGGAAGAACACGTAGAGTTCGTTGTCGGCCACGACTGCGCTGGCCGCAGCCGGGTGGCTACGAAAGTCCACTGATTCCTGGCGCGGCCTGGGCGAGGTCTGGCGCCAGAGAATCTCACCGGTTGTCCGATCCAGAGCGATCGTCTCGAGCGCTTCGCCTTCGAGGGCGGTAACGAAGACGCGATCGTCGGCGATCACAGGTGAGGAAAAGCCGGACGGCAGGGCCGTCTTCCACACAACGTTGGTATCGGGGCCGAACTCCGTGGGCAGATTACCGGCCTCCACCACGCCGGATCCGTTCGGGCCGCGGAATCGCTTCCAATCGTCCTCGGGTGCGGTACCCAATGCGTCTGCAACGCCGGCTACAAGGATCGCGACCAGGAACACACCAGAGAGGGCACGCTTCGTCATCAGTCCTACCGTTTTTTTCGAGCCGCAGAGAAGTGGCGGCTGGTCGTGGGAGCGCCAGATGACTGTATCATTGGGGCATGAGAGCGAACATTGGAGTTCAGGTTGGCGTCGGCGTCCTGCTGGTGGGCGCGCTCGTGCTCATCATCTGGGCGAGCGCGTCACTTGGCGGAGTAACCGGCGAGATCTGCATCACGTACAACGGACTCACGGAATGCCGCGTAGCTTCAGGCAACACCGAAGAGGAAGCGATCCGCACGGCCGCCGACATGGCTTGCTCGGCGCTGGCCTCTGGCATGACCGAACGCATTAACTGCCAGAGTTCCACGCCCACCAGCGTCACCTGGCAGTAGCGCTACTCGCGGCGGAACTCCGAACTCAGATCCGTGCCGTCCAGGTTGTCCGGAAAGGCAATGCCGAGCCACGCAGCGAGCGTTGGCGCGATGTCCGCTGCCGACACTCGAGCGTCGATCCGAGTGGGGCGTGCTCCTGGTCCCGCGAACACCACGGGTACCCATGTGTCGTAGTCGTAGACGGAACCGTGTGTCGTCCCCAACCCGGAGCCGTTGTACAGGTATCCCTCGCGGAGCTGCAGGACCACGTCCGCTCCCCGGCCAGGGAAGTAGTTGTTGCGGAAGCGTTGTTCGGCGAGAGGCCCCTCGCCCAGCGGGAGGGCCGCGATCTCGGCGTCGGTCCACGCGCGCTCGACCGCTTCGCATGACTCGACCCACCCAGCCAGCGCCGTCGCCATTTCATTGACGTCCTGGCCTTCGCTGACGACTAGGTCGCGGTCGAGGTAGAAGCCGTAGCTGAGCCATGGTTTGTCGCCGTACGTCTCGCGCAGTTTCACGCCGGCACGTTGCACGCAGATAATGTCCTCGGCGCCAAGGCGTCGTTGGGAGCCCCCACGCATCTGTTCGACCTCTGGATAGGTCACAACACCGTGGTCGGCACTCAGTGCGAAAACGACGTGCTCCAGACCAACGGTCTCGTCGATGTATTCGATCAAGTCACCGAGCAGACGGTCCAGTCGAATGAGAGTGTCCAACGCTTCCGGACTGTCGGGCCCGAAATCGTGGCCCACCGAGTCGAGAGCCGAGAACGACAGTCCGAGCAGATCAGGACTCCCGTCGAGTCCGAGGCCCTCGTTCTCGATAGCCTGCTTGGCGAACTCTGCTAGATAGGCGTCGACGAACGGTGTGTCGTAAATCGAGCTGTAGTAGCTGCTGCCGGAGTGCACCGAGTAGCTGCCGAGGGCGTACGGAAAACCTGACGGCACCAGGCCAGTGTCGATCTCCACAAGGCCCAACTCGTCATAGCGCGACGGAGACAACACAGGCTCCCAGGCCGTGCCCTTGAAACGGCCGAGCCAATCCAGCGCGTTGAGCTCGTCGAGCCAGTCGCGCTGTGCCCACGTGTAGAAACTACTGGTTACCCAGTCCCCCGCGGAACGACCGTACCAATACGCACCATCGGGACGCTGCCCGCCCATCATCACCGCCGATCGGTCCTTGGCACTTGCTGTGAACACTTTTGAGCGGGCGTCGCGGGCCTTCATCCAGTCGCCGAGCGCCGTCACTTCGAGATTGGCCGGGGAGCGCGGGCGACTGCCGCTGTATTCCTCGTAGCCCGTCTCGCGGTTGAACCAGGTGTTCCCGATCACACCGTGTTTGGCCGGTTCGGTTCCGGTTGAGATCGTGGCGTGACCTGGCGCGGTCGCGGTCATCGAGTGGTTCTGGTGACCGTCCGTGAATACCGCGCCGTTCTGCCAAAGCCAGGCGATTCCGCCGTCTAGAACCGACTCGAAGCGGTCGTAGTAGTCGCCTCGCATCTGATCCACGACGATGAGAACGATGAGCGATGGATCATCGCCGCGCGGCAGTTCTGCGGCCGGCGCCGAGGCAACGCGTTGTCCGGAACTGGAGCAGGCGCTGAACACAGCGGTCGCTGCTAGAGCACAGCACGCAAAGGAGCGGGAGCGGGACACGACTGCCTCGGGAAGAGGGTTCCTAGAAATCGAACGAGCGCGTGAACTTGGCGATCAAGCCGTGGTCGGAGACGCCCGAGTACGGCAGATCGTAGCGCGTGGTCGATTTGTACACTAGGTAGAAGTCGTCGCCGGTCCGATAGATGAATCGCAATCGCGCGTACACGGACATCTGGTCTGAGAGGCTGTTGTACTGCACCAAAGCGCTCGTGAGCAGCCGCTCATTGAAGTTGTAGACAACGCGCATGCTCCCGACGTGCGTGTTGAAGTCGGCACTCGGGTGCTCGATCCGATTGAAGTCGTAGCGCGGCGATAGTGAGAACTTCTCGTTGAACCGCACCGTCGCGCTCGCGCCGTACGAGCGCCGGGTGCCGCCGTAGTACCCGCCGCCGCTGGTGCTCACACGGCCACTCACGGAGCGGGCGCGGAAGCTCTCGAGCGAAACGCGCCATTCGGTGAAGTTGTAGTCACCGGGCTCGACCGTCGCGATGCCGCCAGGCTGGAAGCCGTACTCAAGCCGCTCGAAGTTGCGCGAGAGACTCAGACTCATCCCGTCACCCGACTCGAACTGCGGTCGGATAAAGATCGATTGCTCGCGATCCGTAATATTCCCCTGCGTGTCAGTGAGGTAGTTCACCGAGCCCCAGAACGTCACCTGACGCATCCACGAAACGTCCGGACGCGGGCTGAAGTTCACGGAATAGTTCTGCTTGATCAGATCCCGGCGGAGGATGAAGCCCATGTCTGTCTTGAAGTTGGGATCGATGTAGTCGACCGTCGCGTTGGCACCCCACAAATCCGTGTTCCAGCCAGCGGAAAACTTCCCCACATACTGGGATCCATCGATATCCGAATCGCGCGACTGCGCCACGTAGCTGTTGATCGACAGGTTGTCGAAGAAGCGGAATGTCGCGTCGACTCCCCCAACGCGATTGCTCTCGCCGCCGCCCTGCACGTTGGTGAAAATCATGCCGATGGAGGATCGCTCGAACACGTCCTGCTTGACGCGCATCGTCGAGAAGTTGGCGCCCTCGTAGCCGATCACGTTGTCGCTGCCAGTCTGAGAATTGATCAGACCGATACTGGTACTGCCCATCTTGCCGGTCGTCTTGAGCCCGTAGGTCATCGGCACGGGTTCCCCCGCCGCGAGACCGATATTGCGGGAGTGATACAGCACAACCAGTGGAGTGCCGAAGCTCCTCCCCGAGCCGAATTGGAATTTGTCGGCTCCTTCGAGGAAGAACTCGCGGCGCTCCTGGAAAAACAAAGGGAAGCGCGTGAGATTGACGCGCTCCTGATCGCTCTCGACCTGCGCGAAATCGGTGTTGACGGTCAGGTCGGCGGTCAGATTCGTCGTGATCTGCGCCTTGAAGTCCTCGATGCCGAACTCCCCGCCCCGATCGACCACCGGAGTGTCGAGCGCGTTCAGCGCTGTGTAGGCGCCGGACAGATAGGGCGTGAGCCGGTAACGCTGCGTCAGACGCGTGTCGCGCAAACCGAGGAGGTGCCCACCCTGTGAGATCGCGCGGAAGTCGAAGTCTTGCCTGAAGTTGCTCCAGTTGACCTCTTCGTTGTTCCGACGAATCTCGCGCTTGAAGTCGATACCCCAGACATGCGACCCCGACGGGAACCGCAGAGCCTTGAACGGGATCATCATCTCGACCTGCCAGCCGTCGTCGGTAATCTGCGCGGCCGCTTCCCAGCGCTCATCCCACGAGGAGTTGAGATCACTCTCGTCCTTTAGCGTCGTGTCGTACTTCGTTCCCAGCGGGTTCACCCGGAACAGGAAGCCGTTGCGGTGGTCGTGGAACGTGTCGAACAGGACGGCGATCGTGTCGTCCGTCTCGAGTCGGCTGTCACGGCGCAAGTCCGAGGCCATGATCCGGTCGGGCTCATCGTCGAACATGATGAAGCCGAGATAGAGATTCTTGTCGTCGTAGAGAATCCGAACCTCGGTGCGCTGCGAGGGCTGACCAGCTTCAATCGGCTCGCGCTGCAAGAAGTCGGAAACGACCTCGGCGAACTCCCAGACATCGTCGTCCACGAGACCGTCCAGGATGGGCGGTGCATCGGTGGGCGTCGCGGACATCCTTTTGCCGCCAGCCTGAATCACCGCCAACTCTTCATCCGTTGGCTCAAGGCTCGGCGTCGGAGCCTCGCTGGTGCCCGCGATCTCCGCGAAAGCGGCCGCCACTCCGGGGCTCACCGCGGGCTTTTCCGACTCTTCCTGAGATGACGTCGGTTCCTGGGCTGACGCCGACATGCCGTTCACGCCTGGCGCAAGCGCCAAGCAAGAGCAGATCAAGAGTCGCAGTCGCACCGAAGAACGAGCGGAGAGCATGCCGGAGATTCCCGCAGAAGAGCATGGGGGCCGGCTGGGGAGAACCGGCTTCTGATGCAGTCAATCTACGTGGCGCCCAGACCCCCAGCAACGGGAAAACTGCGTAGTTCTTTGTTCTTTACGGTTCTTTACCGGGGATGCGTTGCCCCCCGCAAAGAGCCAACCTGCGTCACGCGAGGACAGCTTCCAGTGCATCCACGCAACGGTGCATTTGCGCAGGAGTTCCGACCGAGATCCGCAAGCCGTTCGGCAGGGCCGGGAATAGTCGGCCCACGGCAACCCCGCGGTCTGCCATTGCACGATTGACGGGCATCATCGGGCGCCCGAGATCGCACATCACGAAGTTTGTCTGCGACTCCCACACTGGACGACCGAGCCGCTCCAGCCCGGCCTCGAGGATGCTCCGCGCCTCGAGATTCAGTCGCTTCTGATCCGCGGCATAATCCGGGTCCTCGATCGAGGCTGTCGCGCAGGCCGCCGAGATCACGCCGATGGACATCTCTGTCCGATGGGCGTCGAGTTGGCGCACCAACGCTCGCGGCCCCACTACGTAACCAACCCGCATCCCGGCCATGCCGTAGATCTTGGAGAAAGTCCGGATCACCACGATGTTTGAACTCGCTACCGAACGCTCGACCTGGCTGTGATAGTCCGGCGCGTCGACGAACTCGTGATAGGCCTCATCGATAATCACCAGCTTGTCGCCGGGCACTCGATCGAGAAACGCATCGAGCTCGGACTGCGGCAGCAGCGTACTGGCAGGATTGGACGGGTTGCAGATGTAGATCACGCCGGCCTCATCGAGACGATCGGACATCGCGTTGAGATCATGACGGCCCTCTGCGTCGACCGGCACACCGACCACGCGATTGCCGAACTTCCGCGTGTACGAACCGAGAGTCTCGAAGGTGGGTTCCGCCTGTAGTACACCGCGCTCCGACCACGCCACTGCGCACATGCGCAGAATCTCGGTTGAGCCGGCTCCCAGAGCTACATTGGACTCGGCCACCCCGACATGCCGCGCCACAGCGCCATGCAACGGCGCGGACCAGGCGAACGGATACCGATTGGCGTTCTCGACTTCCGCTTGCAGGCGGTCACGTGCGGCCTGGCACATGCCGTACGGATTCTCGTTGCTGCTGAGGCGAATGGCAGCGTTCTGGGCGGCAGGCAAACCCTCGATCCGCAGTTCCCCGAAGTCCGGCAGCGGGCCGGCCCCGAGCATGCTGATGGCACCCCCGCCCCAGCCCAGTCGGGCCAGGACATCACGCCTCGAGAGTCCCTGAGATCGATCTGCCGAGCGCGGTGTCGTCCGTGTCATGCCGGTCCTCCAACGGGTTGGTTCGCAGGCGACTCTATCGCCGTCAGCCGGTTGACCTCAATGACTCCTGTATTCTTGGGCCCGTTCGGCGGCTCACTCGATCCGGCAAATGCCGCCCAACCACCGCTCCGGGAGAGTTACTCGATGTTCAAGCCCCGTAGATTCGCTCACGCTTTGGCCGTTCTCGTCCTGGCGCTCTCGGCGCCGCCCGCTTTCGCGCAGGAAGCCGAGCCGATTCCGGCCGCGGAACCCGCCTCCATCGAAGTCACTCCGATGGAGATCACCCTGGAGGTGGGCAGCACGACTCAACTGAGCGCGATTGTCCGCGACGCTGAAGGCAACGAGCTGGCCGAATCGCCGGTGCTCTACTTCTCTCGCGCGCGCCGCCAACTCGAGGTCAATCCGGCGGGGTTCGTGCAGGCACACGGTCCGGGCGAGTTCGAGATCGTCGCGTTGGCGCCGGGCGATCCTGACGCGAGCTTCTTCTCGTCTCAGGAAGCACCACGCACCACGATCAACGTCACCGTGCCCGTGCCACCCGTCACGAGCGTGGATTTCGAAAGCGTGCCGTCCCGGTTCTACACGGACACGACACTGCGGCCACAGTTCGCAATCGTCGACGAGTCGGGCGCCGACCGTGAGGACGTTCGGCCGGAGCTGACGAGCAGCGACTCCACCGTTGTAGAGATCACCACGCTCGGTCACCTGAATTTCGTCGGTGTCGGCACGGCGACGATCACAGCTCGCGCAGAGGCGATCACGACAACAATCGACGTCAGCGTCACGTCGAATCCAACCGAATCCGTGTCGCTGGACGCCTCCGCTGCGGCTGTGCGGACCGGCGATGTCGTTCATCTGAACGCGGTGGCACGCGATTCGGCAGGCAACGCCGTCCCGGAAATGCCCATCGGCTATTCGTTCCAGGCTCGAACCGACCAGGCCGAACTTGGCGAGCCGCCCTCGGGCCTGGTCACCGAAGACGGTCGATTCGTCGCGGACTTGCCCGGTGAGTACACCATCCTGGCGACCGCGGGCAACAACTGGGCCTCGACCGTCGTCACCGCCGAGCCACGCAATGCGCAACGCGAGCTCGAGCTTCTGGGCCAGGGCCGCGTCGCCGACCGGAAGACGTCAGATATCTGGGTTTGGGAAGCACCGAACGGCCGCGACTACGCCATGACCGGCACCTGGGGTGCATCCGGACATGCGTACTTCTGGGACGTCACGGATCCGGGCAACATGCAGATCGTCGACATGGTCCGGGTGGATGCCCGCACCGTGAACGACGTGAAAACTTCGGAGGACGGCAGCGTCTGCATCATCTCCCGCGAAGGCGCATCGGACCGACGCAACGGGATGGTGATCCTCGATTGCTCGAACCCCACCGAGGGCGTCTCGGTGCTTTCACGCTACGACGATCAGATGACCGGTGGGGTGCACAACGTCTTCATCTACGAGGAGCACGTGTACGCGCTGTCAGGTGGGCAGCGCTACGACGTGATCAACATCGAGGATCCGCGCAACCCGTACCGCGTCGGCCGGTTCGAACTCGACACCCCCGGGCACTCGATCCACGACGTCTGGGTGCGGGACGGTATTGCGGTGTCAGCGAACTGGTCGGATGGAGTTGTGCTCGCCGATGTAGGTGGCGGCGGAATGGGTGGCTCGCCCGACAACCCGATCGAGATGGGCCGCTACGCGTACCCGAGCGGCTGGAATCACGCCGCCTGGCCGTTCAAGAGCGCGTCCACGGGCAAGTTCTACGTGATCGGCGGCGACGAGGCGTTCCCGCGTTCGCGCAACCCGCTCGGCACCAACCGATTCGAAGGGCCGCCCGTGCAGGCGGCCGGGTGGATTCACTTCATCGAGTTCGACGACCTCGACAATCCGCGCGAGGTGGCGCGCTACGAGGCGCCCTACGGCGGCACACACAACTACTGGGTCGAGGACGACATCCTGTACATCGCGTACTACAACGCGGGACTGCGGATCGTGGATATCTCCGGCGAACTCCTGGGGGATCTCTATCGACAGGGTCGCGAGATCGCCTACTTCTTGCCGTTCGATCCCGATGGATTCAAGCCGAACGCGCCGCGCACCTGGGGCACGATGACCCACAAAGGGAACATCTTCTTCTCGGACAACAACTCCGGGATCTGGGCAGTAAGGTTCGCGCCCGAAGACGACGAGGCAGCCGCAAGCGGCGAGTAGTCCTCGAACGACCCGCCAGGACTATGCCGGCGGCAGCTCGCCCCGGCGCAGCTCTGCCAACGAGTAGAACGTGCCGCGCCATTCGATGCCGCCGCGCCAGTAGGTAAGCGCGGCGGCACGCATGTAGGTCCAAGCCACCAGCAGCACGCCGATCGGCAAGAAGAGCGGAAGCCATGTCGGCAGACTGGTCTCCGACAACATGGCCCCGTGGACCGTCACCACCACGATCACAACCGCGACGTTGAGCCAGCGCGCGGGACCTTCCAGCATCAAGATCGCCAAGAAGGGCCAGGCCGTGAAGAGAATCTGGGCGGCCATCCCGCCGAACAGGAGTCCGAACGACCAGTTCACCCCGGCCATCGTGTTCTTCTCGAGCCCGCGGATCGCCGCCGTCAGGGTCGGATACCACTCCACCCGCGCCATCGGGCCCGGCACCGCGCACACCTGATGAGCGCCCGACTTCTTCAGCGCCTTGCCGAGATTCACGTCGTCCAATGGATCCATGGCGAGAGCCGCGTGAGTGCCGGCGCGCTCGTAGGCGGTCCGGCGAACCAGGTTGAAGCCACCGAAACCAACGTATGCATCGCTCCGCGGATCTCCCGCGCGCCACGGCCGGAAGTAGCCGTTGAAGAAGAGCGCGAAGGTCGCAATGAAGAGTTGGAGTCCGAAGCCATGGGCGGTGACGTCGGTAGCACCGGCCACGTGATCGATATCGCGCTCCACTATCGCGGCTACGGCCCGCGCCGCCACGCTCGGCTCGAAGATGACGTCGGCGTCAGTGAACAGAATCAAGTCGCCGGTGGCGGCATGGGCGCCGGTCCACAGAGCGTGGTTCTTCCCCAACCAACCCGACGGCAACTCCGTCACGTCGACAACTCGCAACCGATCGTCGGCGGCCGCGAGGCGGGCGAGGATGTCGCCGGTGGCGTCGTCTGAGCGATCGTTCACCGCAACGACCTCGAAGTCGGGGTAGTCGAGCGCCAGCATCGATCGCACTGCCGGCTCGACGCCCTCGGCCTCATTGCGAGCACCGAACACAACGCTCAGCGGCGGCAAGCGTGCCCGCGCTTCGCCCGCGGGCGCGGAACAACGACGCAGGAACAGTACCCAACGCTGGCCCAGAGCACCGTCGATGCCCAGTCCGACCCACGCGAGTAGCGTGATGCCGCCGAGCGCGAGCAAACCCAACTCGATCGTCATGCCAACGAGCGTAGCAGGGTGCTCTCGCGAGCATCGATCTCAACACGCCGTGTCGAGAAGGATGGCCAGGACACGCCGGCATGCCATTTTCGTGCTTTTTAGTGACTATTAACGACTAATACAATAACCCTATTGATCCTGAACGCCTCCTGACGACGCTGCACACATGAGCTCTGGCCAGCAACCAACACCACCCCCTCGCGAAACGCCTGCCTGGGTTTACGTGGCAGGACTGTTTCTCGTGGCCGCGCTGCACTACACGTTCCGCTATGTCATGGCATTCAGCGAGTCGCAGACGCTGGTGTATGCGAAGCAGTTCGCCTTTCCCGATTACATTCCGAACGACTGGTATCTGAGCCAGCCGCAGCTTGTGCGCATCCCCTATCAGCTGGTCGCCCTACCCATCATCTCCTTCTTGCCGCTCTACCACGCCACCGTGGTCTTGCGACTCATCGGATATGCGGCTGTCGCGGGCGGCCTCGGTGCCATCTGCCACCGGCTCAAGATGCGGGCTACGACCGCTTGGATCGCGTTCGGCTTCTTCCTCATGATCAGCCAGTCGAGCATGCCGGGGCGCGAATGGATCGTCCTCCGCACCGAGTCGAAGGTCTTCGGGTATGCGCTGATCCTGTTCGCGGTGCACGCCTTGATGCGCCGCCGGCTGTGGGAAGTTGGCCTCGCCGCGGGCCTCGCCACAACGATGCATATCCTGGTCGGTTTCTGGGCCAGTGTGGCCCTGGGGCTCGTCGTGCTCGTCGAACGTGTTGGCAGCTGGCGTGAGCGCCTGATTGCAACCGGAGCCTGGGCTGCGGCTGGGAGCTTCGCGCTATACGCGGTCTTCGACCGGATCACGGCGCCGAAAGCGATGCTCGACGTCGACCCGACCGACATCTGGGTGAACTTCCGCAACCCGCACTACACCCTGCTGAGCCACTGGGGGTTCGATGAGCCCTGGACGGTCGCCGTATTCCTCAGCTTCGCGGCCATCCTGATCGGTGCACGGTGGACTGCTGGCAACTCCGACGGGCAGAAGCTCGCCGCGAGCTTCGGGCTCGCCACGCTGGTCCCGCTGGGAGCCACCATCCTGGCTGCGTACACACCACTCGGCGAGAAGGTCGCGTTTTACTTGCCCTTCCGCGTGGCCGACACCATGGTGCCGCTGTTCGGATCCATTCTGGCCGGGCACCTGCTCTACCGGTTTGCGCTCAAGGAGCAGGCCGCGAAGTGGGTTACCGGCGTGGGACTCATTCTCCTGGCCGGAGCCAGCATCGACGATCTCCAGGTCGGCCTCGAACACCGCCGCGAAGCGCCGCTCGGCGCGATGTCTGGGAGCTACTCGAAGGCGCGATCGCTGCATGAACTTTGCGCCTTCGTACGCGAACGCACCCCGCCCGGCACGCTTCTGGTCACAGCGCCCGACGAGGACCTGATCAACTACGCCTGCGAGCGCCCGGTGATCGTGACGTTCCGCAATGTGCCGTCGTCCGGCGAAGGCATCGCGGAGTGGTATCGCCGCCTCGTGGAACTGAACGGCGGTGAGGAACCACGCCATGTCGGCTTCGACGCCGAGAGCGAGATCACCGCGAACTTCCAGCGTCTGCCTGATTCGGACTACGTACGCCTGGGCGAGAAATACGGCAGCCGCTACCTACTCCTCAAGCGAGCGACTCCGTCGGACCTTCCGCGGATCTTCGACAACCGGCACTACGCGCTCTACGTATTGGGTCCGCCGGAGACGAAACCGTGAGTGCCGTCGACCGACTATCGAACGCGGACGGCCAACCCGCGGCGCCTCAGAAGCCTGCCTCGCGCCGCGAGCGAGGACTCGGACTCCTGGACAAGTCACCCATCTTCTGGAGCGTGGGCGCCTATCGGCTCAGCGAGCGTCTTCTTGGCGCCGCCACCAAACGGCCGTTCAATCAGGTAGTCGACCTCATCCCGGGCGGGGCGAGCGTCACGGACCTGTGCTGCGGGCCGGCAGACCTCTACACGAAGCACCTGCGATCGAAGAGTTGCCGATACGTAGGGTTGGATTTCAACGGGCACTTCCGCCGCGCCCTGCGACGCGAAGGGGTCGACTACCGATTCATCCGCCTGCCGGACGACCCGATCCCGCCGGCAGACTACGTAGTCATGTGCTCGAGCTTCTACCACTTCCGCGCATGCGAGGACTCATTGCTCGAACGGATGCGCGCGGCCGCCGCGCAACGCGTGATCATTGCCGAGCCAACGAGCAACCTCACGAACCACTCCTTCCGGCCGCTGGGGCGCATCGCGAACCTGCTCACCAAGCCTGGCGTCGGACGACATGATTTTCGACACGACAGCGCGACGTTCGCTGCCCTGGCCCAGCGCCACAACGCGATCGAACTCCATACGGATCCCGATGGGCACCACGCGATCGCCGTTTTCCGAGGCACGCGATGAGCGCCGCCTTGCCCGAGATCCAGTCGCCGGGATGGCGTGCAGGAGTCTCGCCGGTCGACTGGGACACGCGCCTGCTCGCTGACCTCGCCGCACAACTCGCGCCGCGGACCGCGCTCGATGTGGGCACAGGATCTGGATACATCACCGTCGCACTCGCCGGGCAAGGCGTCCAGTGCACGGCCACCGACATCAACCCGGCGGCGCTAGCGCAGGCTCGCGAATTCGCCGCCGCCCGCGGCAGCACGATCGACTTTGTCCGCTCCGACCTGTTCGATCAGGTGCACGGGCGATTCGATCTCATCGTCTTCAATCCGCCATACGGACACACCGGGAGCTCCGGCGCGGCGCGCCTGGAGTACCTCAAGTCGCTGGTCCCGAAGGAAAACCCGATCGTCCGGCGCGTCGTCTACGAATTCGTGCGTCCGGGTCGCCTACGACTGATTGATCGCTTTCTCCTCCAGGCACTCGACCACCTCACGCCGGGAGGAAGCGTGCTGCTCCTGGCTCACCGGCGAGAACTGCCGCTGGCGACGGGCTGGTGCTGCGACGTCATGGCGTCGCGCGACGAGTTCCGCGCTCTCCGTTTGACTCCTGAAAACAACCGAGAGCCGCGATGAACCGCCGGCAAGCGGGAACGAGCGTCCTGCTCACCGTTTTCGCCGCGGGAATCGTGGCAGCCGTCCTTTGGTTCGACAGCGTCTATCTCGGCCTGTCGCCACTCCACGAGAACACCTATCCCAACAGCACGCCCGTCTACCTTGCTCGGACCTTCGCGTTCGCTGCCGCAGCGGCGATAGCTTTCTTCGCACTCCTGCGTCTACCCGACCGAGGTCGCTTGCCGGCCGACAGTGAGCCCACGCAATGGGCGCGGCTCACGATCGTCCTGGGCGCTGTGGTCACTCTCGCGACAGTGGCGCTGTTCCTGCTGAGCCCACAGGGCTACCACCTGCTGTCGCTCGAAGACAACGTGGTCGAAATGCTGTCGGCGCTCCTCGCGCTTGAGGCGAGCCTGGTGCTCATCACCGTCGCGGTCATCGTGCTGCGCCGGCATGGACGGGCCGAGCTCCTGCGCGCCGCGCTGCTCGCATGCCTCGGACTGGCCTGCCTGATCGTGGGCGTTGAGGAGGTTTCCTGGGGCCAGCGCTACCTCGACCTTGAAACGCCGGATGCAATTCTCGAACTCAGCGAACGCAACGAGATCAACTTCCACAACATGAACACGGCGTTCTTCGAGTTCGCGTACTACTTCGGACTCTTCCTGTTCTTCGTCGCGGCCCCGATCGTTCACGCGCGAACCAATCTATTTGCGCGCTTGGGTCCGACTGGAGACTTCGTCCCGACCTGGACGAGCGCTCTCGTAGTGGCGCCGGCATTTGGCTACAACTACGTTTTCTGGAATCTCGCGTTTACCCAGATCGCTTTCTGGTTCACCGCGTTTTTCCTCGCCTGGCACATCCGGAATCTGATCCGCGAGCAGGCCTGGGCCACCACAGTGGCGGCCGGGGCCTCCGCCCTGGCGTTTCTCGCCGCCCAGTACGTTTTCTACTTCCAGGGCGAGATGTTCCTCGCGATCCGACTGTGGGATGCCACCGAGTACAAGGAGCTCATCTTGCCGTACGCGTTGCTCGTGTACTCGATCGTGCTAGCACACCGTTTCCGCGGCAGCGGCGGTCTGGCATCCGTGTTCGAACGGACTTCGAGCGCCGAGGGCCCGGCGGAACCAGTCAGGGCCGAGGTCGACCCGGCACTCCCGCACGCAGCCTGAGAACGATACCGGCCCCCTAACCTATTGGGGGGCCCCGCCAGGCACGCAGAAACTCGAGCAGGACCGCCGCGGAATTGTTCGCCGCGAGGCGACCGAAGACTCGGATCTCGTTGGTCCCCGCGCCGCCGCCGGACAGATCCGACAGAGACCGGAAGCCGAGGAAGGCAACGTCGTTCAGCTCGGCGATCTGCGCGATCGCCGCCGTCTCCATATCGACCGCATCCGCCTCGAAGACGCGCCAGATCCATTCACGGAACTCGGCGTTGTTCAGGAACGTCGAGCCGCTCACCCCGTTGCCGCCAACCACGATGCGCGGCTGGTGCTCAAGACACTCGCCCGCCGGCACGCAGCGCTCCAGCGCGACGTCGGCGGCCACCTCACGGGCGACAGCCAACATATTCGGATCGACCGGGAACCAGAATTGACGTCTTTCGGGTTGCGCCTCCGGTCCGCCGCCCAGAACCAGCTGGCCGCGCGGGAACATCATGCCGAAGTTCTCGAACTCGCCGCCCCGGCCGTCGGTCTCCCATCCATCCGGAGTCTCGCGCGCGAACACCATCTCCTGGTGTTGTCCCCACTGAGCAGGCACCGTCACGTCACCGACGGCGAGGTTGGGATTCACGCCGCCGGCAATGCCCGAGAACACGATCCCGCCCACGTCGAAATAGTCGATCACCGCCTGGGTGGCCGCGGCTGCGTTCACCATGCTGACACCGGAGAGGAACATCACGACGGGATGTCCCTCGAGGTGCCCCACGTGGTGTTCACGTCTGGCGATGGTGACCGTCCGTTCGATCTCGGCGGCTTCAAGGAGACGATCGAGCTCTGCTGGTACCGCAGAGATCACCACCACCCGGCGAACCTCGCCGTCCTCGAAAACGGCGCGCGAGCTTCCACCAGCGCGTTCTGGCTCCGCAACCTGGACGGTCGTGCTGGACGCGGAAACGCACGCCGACAACTGGGATGCGACAACAAACAGCGCGACAAAGTGCAATAGGCGATTCGACATAGCCGAATTCTAACGGCCAGCCACCACACGCTGGGCCACCCGCGACCGGCGCTGCTCCGTGTTCGGTTGCATCCAGGGCGGCACGAGGGTTTGATAGCCGCACAAACTGGCTTTTCGCGATGCGCGTTGAGGCGGCGCGCACGCTCGCACCCGGGGCCTGCCCCGTAACCCGGAGTCGTCGATGCGATCTCTCCGCACTCGCACCCTGCTCACGATCGTCTTTGTAGCGACCGTCGCTTTCCCTGCCGGCCAGAGTGCCGCGATTGCGCAGGAAGGTGACGACAACGCGAATGTGACCGTTGACCCTCGCCTTTACGAGGACATGTCATATCGGTCGCTCAACTTCAGCCGTGGCGGCCGCGCAGTAGCCGTTTCCGGGGTCGTCGACTCTCCCCTCACCTACTACATGGGCGCCACGGGCGGCGGCGTGTGGAAGACCGACGATGCTGGCAATAGCTGGAACAACATCTCGGACGGTTTCTTCGGCGTCGGCTCTATTGGCGCGATCGAAGTCGCGCCGTCCGACCCGAACGTGATCTGGGTCGGTACCGGCGAGGGATGTCCGCGCGGCAACGTCGCCATCGGTGACGGCATCTACCGTTCGACGGACGCCGGCAAGAGCTGGATGAAGTCCCTCGACCTCGACGCCAACATCGGCAAGCTGGTGGTGCACCCGACCGATCACGACACTGTCTGGGTAGCGGTTATCGGCAACATCTTCGGCGACAACGAGGACCGCGGCGTCTACAAGACGACCGACGGTGGCATGAACTGGGAGAAGGTTCTTTACATCGATGAGAACACCGGTTTCGTCGATGTGGAGATCGATCCCAACAACCCGCGCATCCTGCTGGCGTCCGCGTGGACGGTTCGCCGTTCGCCCTGGTCGATCGACTCCGGATCTGAGGATGACGGTGTCTACCGGAGCAAGGACGGCGGCACCACGTGGGAGAAGCTCGGTGGTGGGCTCCCGGACGGCATGGTGGGCCGCAGCTCGGTGGCGATCTCGCCGGCCAACAGCGACCGCATGTGGGTGCTGATCGAGGCCTCCGACGACCGCGGCGGCGTGTTCCGGTCGGACAACGGCGGCGATACCTGGAACAGGATCAATAGCACCCGCGCGCTGCTGCAGCGCGCCTGGTACTACATCCACATCTACGCCGACCCGAAGGACGAGAACACGGTCTACGCCCTGAACACGGGGTTCTACAAGTCGATCGACGGCGGCAAGACGTTCGACATCCGCCTGCGCCCGCCGCATGGAGACAACCACGACTTGTGGATCAACCCTGAGAATCCACAGGTGATGGTGAACGCCAACGACGGTGGCGCCAACGTCTCGTTCAACGGCGGGGGCAGCTGGTCGCACCAGCGCAACCAGCCGACGGCGCAGATGTATCGCGTCTCGGTGGATGAAGCCTGGCCGTACCGCGTCTACGGCGCCCAGCAGGACAACTCCACCGCACGCCTCTCCAGCCTGAGCCGAGGCGGCTTCGGCGGCGGCGGTTTCGGCGCTGCCTTCGAGTCGGTGGGTGGTGGCGAGAGCGGCCACATTGCGGTGGATCCACGCGGCAACGAGGTTGTGTACGCCGGCAGCTACGGCGGCACGATCACTCGGCGGGACATGGAGACGGGCCTGTCAGAGAACGTGCGCGCGTACCCCGAGTCGCAGACCGGCCAGCAGGCGCTGGACATGGAATATCGGTTCCAGTGGAACGCGCCGATCCGTATCTCGCCGCACAACCCCGACGCGGTCTACCACACGTCCCAGTACGTACATCGAACGACCGACGACGGTCGGAGTTGGGAGGTCATCAGTCCCGATCTCACCTACGACGATCCCGAGACGCAGGGCTACTCAGGAAGCGCGGGCATCACGCGCGACAACACGGGCGTCGAGGTGTTCAACACCATCTTCGCGTTCGAGGAGTCACATCACGCCGCGGGTCTGATGTGGGCCGGCACGGATGACGGGCGCATGTGGTTGACCCGGGACGACGGCACCAACTGGACCGAGATCACGCCGGAAGACATGCCGGTGCGCGGCACCGTCAACACGATCGACGTGTCGGCCCATGATCCCGGCCGCATCCATATCGCAGTGCATAAGTACCGCGAGAACGACTTCACGCCGTACATCTTCAGGACCTCCGACTACGGCGCCTCCTGGGAGCTCCTGACGGACGGCACGAACGGCATCCCGGCTGACCACTGGGTGCGTACGGTCCGTGAAGACCCCGATCGCCAGGGCTTGCTGTACGCCGGAACCGAATTCGGTGTGTACGTATCGTTCGACGGCGGGGCGCACTGGCAGAGCTTGCAGCTGAACCTTCCGCAAGTCCCGATTACGGAGATCCTGGTACATCGAAAGGACCTCGTGGTTGCGACGCAGGGCCGCGCTTTCTACATCCTCGATGATCTATCGCCATTGCATCAGGTCCAGGCAGGGATGGAGAACGAGGCGGCGGCACTGCTTGCTCCGCGCGACGCGTTCCGCGGGCTCGGTGGACCCGTCGCGATCAACTATTGGCTCTCAGAGGTTCCGGAATCTGGCGTCAAGATCGAGATCGTGAACGGCGACGGAGACGTGGTTCGGGAGTACTCTTCGTCCGCGTCGAGCGATCCGTCATCGATGCTCCCAGCCGGCATGTCGTTGGCCGATGTCCCGCCGCAGTTCCGGCGGCAACTGGCATCTGCAGGCGGCAGCCTCGAGCCCGAATCAGGCATGAATCAGCTGACGTGGAACGGCCGGCACGATGCCCTGTTCCGCCGGCCGCGCGGCATCGTGATGTGGGGCGGCGGCGGCACCCAGGGGCCCAAAGCCGTCCCCGGCGACTACACCGTTCGGATGACCGTCGGTGACGACGTTCAAGAACAAGCGTTCACGCTGGGGATCGATCCGCGCCGCGACGCCACGGTTGCCGACTACGAACGGCAGTACGACCTCGTTGTCGAGGTAGGTGAACAACTCGACGAAGTATGGACCTCGCTCGAAGGCTTGCGCCGGGTGAAGGGCGCCATCCGCCAGATCGGCGGCCGGGTTCGCGGACAAGACGGCGCCGACGAAATCGTGAGGCTCGGGCGACAGATCACGGGCGACCTCGAGGAGATCGAAAAGGTGATCACCCAGGTCGAAGGCGAGGGTGGCCAGGATGCCCTCAACTTCCCCGGCCGTCTCGACAACCAGTGGGCCGCACTCTACGGCGCCGCATCCGGGCCGGACACGCCGCTCACGGCTGGCGTGGCCAAGCGACAGGCGGATCTGCAACCGGAAACGGACGAACTGCTCGAGCGCCTCGCGGCCATTTACGCCGGTCCATTGATCGAACTCAACACCAAGATCAGCGCGCTGAATCTGGACGCGATCTCGTTGCCCGAGTAGGTGATTGGGTCCCCCGACGGGGCCGTAGAAATGGACGTGCCGCGCAGAGGACGGTGAGCTAGTCTGAAGGGGTCGGCCACTCGGTGGCCGGCCCTTTTTTGGGCGAGACCCGTCTTTTCCAAATCCCTGTCAGATTTGAGGAGCGCTCCTATGCGCAAGTACCTTCCGGCACTGCTTCTGCTCGTTCTCGTGGTATCGATTCCTTTCGAAGCCGAGGCACAGCGCAGCCGCCGCAATTCCGTCGAGGTCACTCCGTTCGTCGGCTACCGCTTCAGCAACACGCTGACGGCCGACGTGAACCTGGATGGCGTCAACGTCAGCGAGCAGGTCAAGCTCAAGAACGGCGTGAGCTACGGCTTCATCGTCGATGTGCCCCTGACCGACTACATCGGCATCGAAGCGCTGTACACCCGCCGCAGCGCGGACATCGAAGTCACCGGCCTGATGCCCGCCCACACGGTGGGCCAGGGCGACGCCACCTACATTCACGGCGGCGCCAAATTCACCCTCAACCCCTACAGTCGCGGCGCCAAGTGGTTCCTCGCGGCAACGATGGGTGTGGGCCAGGTCGGCACCGATGTCCCGGACGTCGACAGTCAGTCGAAATTCAGCTTCGGGTTCGGTGCTGGCGCGACCATCCCGCTGAGCGACTCGATCGGTATCCGCACCGAGTTCCGTGGTTTCTCGACCAAGACGGATCTCACCAGCCTCGGCTGGATCTGCGGCTACTACACCTGCAGCCTCGTTCAGGGCAACCAGTACTTCTGGGAAGGTGAACTGCGGGCAGGAATCGAGTTCGGCTTCTAACGAACTCGCACCAGGATTGAAGGCCGCGGCGGGCAACCGTCGCGGCCTTTTTGTTTGGGAGAGCGGAGGGGGTGGTAGGGGTCGACTGCGAAGTGTCAGCGGGAGTTGAGGTGCTCGAACGCAGTGCAGCCGCGCGGTCGCTTAGCTCTCCTCGTCGTCGTGCCAGCGAGTCTTCTTTCGTCGACCCCTACCACCCCCTCCTCGCCCCACCGAGAAGGCTTCGGACGGCACTTCGTGCGTTCTTGAAGTGCTAACCGGGAGGCGAGGTCAGTTCGAGCCTCATGCGCTGCGAGGGCCTGCCCGCGAGACAGCGCGCGCCAGGAGGCTAGGTGCTGCCAGGGGAGCGACGGAGGGGTCGCGCAGCGAAGACTCGCTGGCACGGCGGTCAAGCGGGCTAGGCGCGGGCGCGGCTGCACGGCATGTGAGAAACCTGGCGGCGATGACACTGAGCGCGCGACCCCTCCGTCGCTCCCCTGCCTGCCGCTACCCCGCCACGCGTTTCACAATTACCGCCGTCAAATCATCCGGCTGCGGCGTCCCCGCGGTGAACGCAAGGACCCCGGCGTGCATCGCGCCGATCACCTCTTGCGGTGGCCGTTCAGCGTGGTCGCGAATCGAGGATTCGAGGCGGTCGAGGTCGTACATCTCGCCTTCGCGGTTCTCCCATTCGTAGAACCCGTCGGTGATCAGGATCAGCATGTCGCCGACTGCCAGATCGACCTGTTGACCAGGGCCGTAGCCGATGGCGGCGGTCACGCCGAACGGAACGCCGTGCGCGTTGTGGCGCCCGAACTCGCCGGTCGCGGCGCGGAAAACCAGCAACGGACCGTGCCCGGCAGAGAGCATGTGGATGCTGCCCTGCGGGCTCACGATCGCGGCGACCAGCTGTACGAGCTTCCCTCGTGGCAGATCGTCTACGAGCAGGGCGTTGATGCGACCCATCGCAACGGAGAGGCCGTTGCCGGTCGGCAAGTTCGCGCGACCATAGGCGCGGCACACCGCCGTAACGAGGGCTGGCCCGATGCCATGTCCGGTGACATCGGCGAGTGTGATGACGGCCCGTCCGTCGGGCAGAGTCATCCAGTCGAAGTAGTCACCGCCCGTTTCGTCGGCAGGATCGTTCCAACCGGCGATTTCATAGCCAGCGACTTCCGGTATCTCCTGCGGCAGGAGGTTCTGCTGGATCGATCGGGCGACTTCGAGATCTCGGCCCATTCGCTCGACCTGGCGCGCCTCGCGGAGCGCAAGCCCGACGTGCGTACGGATCTGCGCAGCAACGCGCGATGCAACCCAGCCCGCGATCACCAGCACCACCGCATGAACGGCGAGCGCGGAGAGGTCCGCCGCGTCTCGTGCCGGATGGTCCGGATACGCACTGTAGGTCCAGACAATGAGGCCGCTGAATCCGGCGGCGGACACCCCGCCGGCTACGAGCGGATCCACCGGATCGAGGCGAAGCGCGGCCAGGATGATGAAGATGTAGTACGCCGCGAGGGCTGGCGCGGTCAACGCGATGTAGGGGCCCAGGTACATCCCGGTGGTCATCGTGATCATGGCCGCCGTCGGCACGAGCGCCTCGACCACGACCTTCATCCGGAACATCGAATCCGACAGTGGAGCGTCCTCGGCGAGAGCACCGGAGACACGCCACAGCATCCAGGTTTCGAACAGTACGAACCCGGCGAGAAATACGAGCGCGGTGGGCAGATCATCGAGAATATCCGCGCGTCCTGTGAGCACCGCCCGGGCAACGGCCAGGCCCGCGAAAACCACGCCGACGGCGATCAGTGCGCCGGTGCGCAACCGTTCGCTCTTGAGCTGAGCTAATCGGTACGAATCGGACTCGAGGACGTTGTGACTCATGCCCATGTGATCACTCCGCGTTCAGTTCATCGCGCCAGGCGCGGAGGACTTCGAGTTCTTCCTGCGTGATGCTGGCGCCCCAATGTCCCAAACGGTATTGCCAAGGCGGCATCTCGTCGGCTTCGATGCGTTCAACGACCTTCCGACTGAATCGCTTCTGGAATCCGAGCCGAAGCTCCTCCCATTCGGAGAAGTTGAGTCGAGAGCGCCCACCGGCTACATCCGCCGTGACCAACCACGACGCCGGCGCGATGTACGAATACAGCGGCCAGCTGGTCTGGTTGGAATGGCAATCGAGGCAGGACGCTTCCAGAATCCGGACGACGGCGGATGGTCCCACGATTAACGCCGTCGATGGTCCCTCCGTCAGTTCTGCATCACCCGGCACGAACTGCAACACCACCAGCAGTACCAGTCCGACGAGTGCTCCGATCCGAACGAACCGCATATCGCGACTAACTGCGTCCGACCCGACCGGCAATCGCTTCGGTCAGCTTGGCTGCGTCGTAGCCGACGCCATCCTTGAACACCCACCGCACGTTGCGGATGTCCGACGGAGTCGCTACGGGGTTGCCCTCCAACACCACGAGATCAGCCAGCTTGCCGGCTTCAATCGAGCCAACCTCATCGTAGATGCCGAGGATCTTGGCGCCATTGGCGGTGATGATCTGGACGACTTCCTCGGGGGTGAAGTCGGTCTCGAGAAGAATCTCGAAGTTCCGCTGATCGCCATATCCCGGCAGGGCGAGGCCGTAGCCGGTCGGATCAACCCCTGCCGCGAGCAGTCCGCCCGACTGCACAAACGCGTATTCGTAGCGCAGCGCCTGTTGGAACAGTTCTTCAGAGATCCCGCCGCGCTCTTCGATCTGAGCGGCCGCAGCTTCGACTTCCTCGGCGGCTTCCGGCGATAGCGCTGCACGAGTCCGATCATCCATCGCAGTGCGGCCTGGGACGAACATCTCGAACACGACCGGCGTGGATGTCATGGAGACACCGGCTTCGTTCATCGCGCGGAAGGTCGCCTGAACCTCCTCGCCCGTCATGTCGAGCTCGGCAACACTGGCCATGAGGTTGGGCGAACACGCATCCGGTTCGCGGGTCTCGTCGTAGTCGGAGTTGGTGAGCAGCCCGTGCTCGATGTTGTCGATCCCGGCCTCAACGGCCTCCTGAAAACTGACGGAGCAGAGATGCGCCGTGACCTTCACCCCATGCTTGTGGGCCTCGTCGATGGCGGCGGCCAGTTCGGCACGGCTGATCCACGTATATGCCTTGAGCCAGTCGACGCCCTCCTCAGCCCAGTACTTCACAACACGCCGGGCGTGATCCGGACCGGTGAGCTGCGCCATGGAAGGCGCGCCATTCTCGCCAGTGAGATACGGGCCCGTGACGAACATCCGCGGCCCCGGGGCGCGGCCCGACTCGATGTCCTTCTTGAGATTGATCTCGGCGTAGGGCTCCTGACTTCCGGTTGTCCGGATCGTGGTAACTCCAGCGGCGAGGTAGAGCCGCGGCCCCGTGTAGCTCATCTGGACCGCTCGTGCCGACGTCGTGTAGTAGCTGTGATCGTGCAGCCCCACCAGCCCCGGAATCACAGTGTGGCCAGCGAGATCCACCACCTCGGCATTCGTGCCCATGCGGACGGTTCCCGCGTCGCCAACTTCGGCGATACGGCCATCGCGAATCAAGATTGTCTGGTTTTCACGAGCTGCCGCGCCCGTGCCGTCCACCACACGCACGTTGGTGAGTGCAATCTCGGGGGCGTCGTAGCCGACGTACCGCATGACCTCGGCCGAGAACTCAGGCCGCTCCGGCAGTTGCTGCATCGCAGCGGAGGCCGGCATCGCAAGAGTCAGAATGAGCACGGCGCCCAGGAGCGATCGCTTCATTGTTGGTTTTCCTCGGCGGGGGAATCGTTAGTTGTGGGCGCTACGGAAAAGACCATCTTCATGCCAGACTCGAGATGCTCCGCGATGTGGCAGTGAACCATCCACTTGCCCGGATTGGAAATCTCGAGCAACAGATCGATCGTAGTGCCGACCGGTACGAGTACGGTGTCCTTCCACGCCAGATTGTCATTCCGCACCCCGTCGTGGTCCAGGACGGCGACGCGCTGGCCGTGGAAATGAATCGGATGTTGCATCGCATGGAAAGAATCGCGGCTGTTGTGGAGGCGTATTTTCACCACATCCCCCACCTCGAAGTTCCAGGTGATCGCGTCGTTGACGTTGCCGGTAGATGACTCCAGCAACTCCCATTCGACCTCGGCCCCGGTACTCACCCAATTCATCATTGCCATCGTGCCTGCCCACTCCACCGGGTTGAAGTACACGCGATCGAGCGCCATGAGCTGGCGGACAACGAGCGGCAAGCCCTTCGTCTGGAGACGCAGTGTGAGCTCATAGTCCACAGGCCTGTCGAACTCAGCCACCTGCGCCGGGTGAGCCCGGAGTGGAGCGACCTGCCGCGGCGCGGGATTATGCCCGTCGATCTCAACCCGTCCCACCTCGGTGGCCTCCGTGAAGAACTCACCGGAGCGGTGGTTGATGCCCTGCACCACGTTCACCATCGCCACGTCGCCATTCTCGGGAAGCTGCACTTCGACGACATAGCGCTCGGCCGGCGCGATCGCAAGGCTATCGGCCCACACCTCCCGCTCGAAGCGAGAGATATCTGCGCCGACAACGCGCATTGGCAACGGTGGGCTGTCGAGGGCGATGCGCGCCGCCCCCAATCCCGAGACCTGCTCGCCCTCGGGTCGCGCCCGGAAACTCAGGTTGAAGGTGCGGGTATTCGAAACGTTGGTAAAGAAATAGCGCACTGTGTCGCCGCCACGCGCGGACTCCCGGTAGCGCGGCTCGCCGTTCACGAGAAGCTCGTTGCCAAAACGCCCCATCAACATGTAGTTCGACGACTCCGCGCCGTATGGCACGAAGCCGGCGTCGCCGAGCAGCAGGTCATCAAGCATCAGGACGCGCTCAGCATCCACCTCGTTGTAGTAGTCAGGCGCGCGTGGCTCGACGAGCATGTTGCCGTAGAGGCCCAGATCCTGAGCGATGTCCTCGCGATGGTGCGGGTGATACCAGTAGATCCCTGCATCCCTGAAGTAGATCTGGTAGCGGAAGGTCCCGCCCGGATCGACCGGCTCCTGCGTGAGGCCCGGCACTCCGTCAAACCTGTTGTCGAGGCGCACGCCGTGCCAATGCACCGCGGTGGGCAGTTCCGTCGCATTCATGAAGTTGACGAAGATCGTCGCCTTCTCAGGGACCTTCAACAGAGGGCCCGGATACTGCCCGTTGAAGCCGTACATGAGCAGCACTCGGTTGCCGATCTGACGGCGCACCAGCCCGGCTTCCAGGTCTAGCGTTCCGCCGTCCGGGAGTTCCACGAGTTCGCGCGGCCGCGCCAATGGCACCTGATCGAGTTCCGCGGCGGTCGGTAGCCAGTCCGTCGTCGCCGGCCGCAACGCCATCACCCCGGGAAGCGGCGCCACCTCCGGATGCATCGGCGGCATCCCGCCCATGTCGTGATTCGAGCCATGGCCCTCCGCTCCCTGGAGGATCGACATCGGCGACTGCGTCAGCAGATCCTCGGGATGCATGCGCGAACTTGGAGAACTGCCGCGCAGTAGCAAGGGGCCTTCGCGAGTCACGGTATCCGGATCTACCTCGACGCTGACCCACACGATGAACTTGTTGAACCCGATCTCGGCGAGGTCGTTGGTCCCGTTGCCCACGACACCCAGCCGCACGACGGGAGCGAGTGCGGGCGTGGTCGCCCACGCGACGAGGTGCCCGCCGCCAACGCTGGAGGGCTCTGGCAGGCCCTCGGCCACAAGGCGCAAGCGCCATCGTTGACGTCCCTCTGCGGTCACGGCAACGCCGAACGGAGAGGCAGCGCGAACGAGCTCCACGGTGGCCATTGCTTCAGGAGCGAGGTCGGTGGGCAACAACTCGATGCACGCGAGGTCCGCGCTGGTCGTAATTGTCGAGACCGCACCCGGAACGCAGCGCGCCGTCAGTTGCGACACGGCCGAGACCGTTGTTGAAGACAGGCTCGAGGTCAGCAGGCTCATCAGAACGAAAGAGGCGGTGCGCGGCATGCAACGACGATACGCGTCGCGACGGAGCGCGCGCAAACAACCAATATCAGGAGTCGAGCGTTTCGTCCTGCTGCTGGCTCTGCTGCTGGCCGCTACCCGAACCCTGCTGTGCGCCAGCGCCGCCCGTTGGCCCGGTGAGTGCGCCGCTCAGTTCTTCCGGCACGCTGAGCTCGCGAATGTCGATGCGCCTGAGCACGAGATCGTTGCCGAACGTGAAGTCGCGAACGTCGATGTCGATGACCGGCCAGATGACGTCGGACCCGGGGGCATTCTTCGGCGATAGGCGCACCCGGTACATCCCGGCCGGCACGCCATCGAACCGATACAGGCCAAAGCGATCCGCGCGCACCGACTGGAGTACCTGACCACGGGCATCGAGCAACTCCACGGTCGCGAAGCTGAAAATCTGATCTTCCACGGTCACCCTGCCGGCGAAGCCAAACTCCTGCACCGCGACGAAGTCCGCGCCGGTTACCGCCCCCGGCTCTACGCGGACGCGGCGCACGGCGTCCCGCATGTTCAGTTCGATGGGAAGGCCGGCGGTATCGATCTCAACGAGATAGACGCCGGGGCGCAGGTTGCCGAAATAGAAGCGACCGCCGCGCTGAGTGCGACCAACTGCACGCCCGTCCACCAGGACTGCGAGCCCGGCGAGCATGGCCGGATCGATGTCGTTCTGGCCTTCCACCCTCACACGCCCGCCAACGGCGCCCCTCGTGCTCGAAAGCGAATACGACCGACCGCCCATTACCTGGCCGCCGGCGAATGCGAGATCGGTGAACATTCGCACCGTAATCCGCGGATCGCGTCGCGCGAGCGGATCGTTGAATCGCGGATCGTTCTCGAACTGCGCGCTGAGCAAGACACCCGGCCCGATTGTCGCCTGCGCGCCGACCGTGACGCCGAGCTGACCATGGGTGCGGCGCACGCCCGCAATGAATCCAGGCTCCCAAGCACTGTCCGTCGACAGGGACGCCTGCACCGCCTGGCGATGACCGTAGTTCTCGTCCCATTCGGCGCTTGCGCTTACGCCAACGTTCCGGCTCACATAGCTCGTGACCCCGAGAATCGCCCGCTCGTCAATGTAGCCAGCCGTCATGCGCGTGCGCTGATTTACTGCCCAGGAGAAATCGAAGCGATATCGACCGAGGGCATCTGGTTGCGCCCGCAACCACGTGGTTGCGGTGGGCTGCCACGCGATCATGGGCCGCACGTACTCCGACTTGTTGAATCCATCGTTGCGGCTAGCCGCGATAAGCCCGATATCCAGATTGCCGGTCGGCCGGAAGACAACCTCGCCGTAGTGGTTGTAGCGCTGCGGGCTCGTGGCGGTGTTGAAGCCTACGCCATTCTGTTGCGAGCGCGCCGTAACCCGAACGCGGTCGAAGTAGCCCTGCACATCGAGGTCCCAGCCCATCGCCGAACCCGACGTGGCGACAGCTGCAGAACCCACGAAGTTGCGTCCCAGCGAACCGGTCAGGCCAACAACTCCCTGACGCTTCTCACCTTGAGTCTGGACCGCCGCCTCAACAGTGACGCGCTCGCTCAATCCGTGGCGCGCCTGAACGAAGCCGGTGGCGGTCCCGGCGCCACTGCGCTCGGCAAGAGCATCGGCCAGATAGTTCCCTGTCAGGCCAGCGCCGCCCATGATCGTGGTCGCGCCCTGTGGCAGCAGATACTCCGATACGCCGCGAGTGTGGTCCTGAATCTCGATCGGCGCCGTGCGATTGAAGCGCTCGTAGACATACACCTCGATCCGACTCGATTGGCGGCTCGGCAACTGCACGTCGAAGAACTCATACGTCCCGCCCAGACTGATGACCTGAACCCGCGCGACGATACCGTCGATGCGCAGCTCGGCGAATCCGGCGGCAGGGCCGCGCCCGGTGATGCTGGTTGCGGAGCGCAGGCTCCGCGGGAGCAGTTCGCTCGGCTGCGAACTGATCGCGAACGCTTCGAGCGGCTGATTGGTCCACGCGCCCTGGACGCCCGTCAACTCGAGCCCACCCATGAGCGGGTGCAGATTGACTCGCTGGTGTCCCGCGAGCATGAGCTTCTGACCCATGATGCGAGTCCACGCGTACTCCCGGAAGTTGGTACTGCCTCCGATGGATTGGTCGAGACCAAATCGCCAGCGGCCTTCCGCCACGCGCCCGTGAAACAGTCCGCTGCCGGTCGAGGTCGTGGTGTCCATCCGTCGCGTGTAGCGAGCGTTCAGTCGCGCGGACGTCAAACTCAGGGCCGCGGGCGTGTCGTCGGCATCCAGTTCGACCAGTTCGCCGTTCGCTGCTTCCGTACGGAGGGGAGCGCCAGGCCGCCACGGAAACATGAATCGCAGAGCGTAGAGTTCCTGACTGAACTCCAACTCGGTGGCCAGTTCATCGCTCAGAAACGTCTCGCTGACATACCGAATGCCATCCACCACGACGACACCCTCGTCGCCGATTCGTCTGGCACCCAAGGGCGTAACGAGGTAGTCGCCGTCAGGTCGCGATTCAAGTTCACATCCGCACGTGGATACCAGAGGTAGCAGCGGTATGTAGAACCGATCCTGCTCGCGCAGAACTTCGAAGGTGTCACCCTCTTTGCCTCCCACGAGCGCACCCACAAGCAGGCGTTCGAACCGGTCGGGAAGATCTTCGATCGAGACCTGGGGCACTTCTTGCGCAGTGACACTGGCACACAACCCGAGGCTGCCGAGAGCCGCCAGACACAGGACGACCCTGCGCCAGCCCGGCGATCGCCAGACCAGTGCTGCGAGGCTCAGACCTCGCGTGGCCCCACTTGGCCACTTCCAGAGTTGAGTATTCCTGTGTTGGATCACGGAAGAGTTCCTGCTTCATCGCAGGCTGTTGGGGGCCTAGTTCTCCTGCTGCCCTGCCGTCGCCGCGCTCGCGGGCGGCACAACGAATCGGACGGCATCGCGGAACTCAGCCCCAGAGACGTCACCCAGCGTCGCGAACACGTACTCTCCGGCCGGAAGCGCGTGCTGCACTACCAACGGAACCTCGCGGCGCGTGCCAGCCAGCACCGGGATCGCCGGTAGTCGCCCAGCTGCCAGGACTCCGGGGGGAGCGTCACTTCAGGCTCGCCTACGTTGGCGATCGGAACGACTGCGGAAACACCCGGGAACATGTTGACCGGCCAGACGGCATATTGGCCGCCAAGTCGCACATGGGCGTTGCCGGAACTGGTCAGATCGAATCGCGCAGCGAACACGCGGGCGTCACTCACCACCTCAATGCTGTGCAGGCCGGACTCGCGCCGCACCTCCCCAGCATTGCCGTAAACCGCCACGCCCACCTTGAAGTTGACGTAGACCTCGCCCTCGTTGCGCTCTTCCGGGAGGATTTCCTCGAAGTACAGCATCGCGCGATGCTCGCCGTCTTCAGGCTCCACACGGAGCCGCACGGCGAAGCGCACCGTCTGCGAACTCCGCGGCGGAATCTTGAAGCGCAGCGGATTGATCACGATCCACTGATCGAGCGACTGTTCGGTCGGGGCAAGCACCTCGACCCGGTTCTCCTCGTTCAGATCCCAATTCACAACTGTCGCCTGAATCTCGACTTCCTTGTCGCCAAGGTTGAAGAGACGCATCGACTGCACCGTAGGCCGGTTGCCGATCTCAATGTCGAACTTGCCGGGACTCACGGCCACGACGGCAGGAGGGTGCACGGCCTGGGCCAGCGCCACTCCGGTGGTCAACGACAGCATCACGGTAGCGATGGCGCCGAGCATTGCCAGACGGAACGTTGTTGTACTTCGCATGTTGGGTCTCGCTCAGTAGTTGTTGAAGGTGACGGTCAAAGTGCCCTGGTACCTGCCGGAGCGACGGGCGCCGGCCAGATCCAGATAGAACACAAGGCCGCCCTGGAACACGTCATGGGTTCCATCGCTATCGACGACCGGCGGCGTAACGGGCTGAAGTCGAACGAGCATCGTGCTCGTTTCATCGCCGGTGTGGCTCAGCATCCCCGGACTGCCGTTAGCAGCCCGGAGTTGATAGTCCACGTCGAAGAAAGTGTTGCGGCGCTGGGACTGCTCCACGCGGAATTCCCACGCGTCGTCAACGGTCCGCGGAATGATCGGAGGGGCGGGGAACTCGGACATGCCCACCGCGCCATTCCAGGAACCCAGTGCCACTGCGGCACCGGAGGCCGACGCAGATGCAGTCCGCGCCGCCACGGGCGCGCCCGTTGCACCGAGTACTTCGGCCATCGAAACGGCCGCGAGCTCAATGGTGCGTGTGACGCTCATCGCCGCTTCGATGATGTCTGCGTCATTGATCGCCAGGGCTGAGCGCGGCGACTCCTGCGCCGCAGCCGGAGCCAGGGCACATAGAGCGCTCAATGCGATCAACGCAGCGATTGGGTCTCTGCGAAGCATGGGTCCCTCCGGAATCTGCGAAGGGCCCGGCGCTCGAAAGCGCCGGACCGATCGCCCGAAACCGCTGTCTGTGAGGACTTAGACGATCTCTGCCTGCAGGGTCCAGCTACCGGTGTAGTTGCCGGACTCTTCGGCGTCGGTCATGTCCAGTTCCAGCGCGATATCTCCAACCTCGGGGTTCACCAACCCGGGAGGCGTGAAGTTGTACGTCGAGCTGGACGGCGCGGATCCGCCGGACGCGCCAACGAAGTAGTTGTTGACGTCGATCGAGTTGCCGGTCGGGCCCGACAGCGAGGACGACGATGCCGTGAACGACATCTGAACCTCTTCACCGGAGCCCCCCACCGCTCGCACGGCCCAGGCGTTCTGGATGTGCAGCGTGATGTCCGACACGTCGGTGGCCGAGCTGTACGAGATGTTCGCGTCAGCTTCGAGCGTGCCCGAGTTGTCGGTGATGCTGATCGTGCCACTGGCGGGCGCGGTTCCCTCGTCGCTGTCACCCGACGTGTTGCCAATCAGCAAGCTGGTCAGGTCGTTGGTCGAGATCGCCATGTTCAGCTGGCTCCAGTAATGGAGCACAACCACATTGGGGAAGCTGATCGAGAACGCCGTGGCGCCCGACGCGGACTGGGCCGCTGCCTCCTTGCTCACCGGGGCAACCACCAACGTGGCCGCCAGGAGAGCGATCAGTGCGACGCGAGCAAAGCTTTTCTTCGGCATGGCTCTTGTCCCTCCGTTCGTTAAGTTTCGCATCAGTCGCTACCAGCGGTTCCGGAAACTCATCTGATGCATTGATCAATCTCTCTGGGATCTTGAGGCAAAGAATAGCATTTGAATTCATGTTTGAAAGAACGAATCAGTACCTAAACGCCTTTTCTGTCGTATCTAGCACACTATTAGTTATTGATAGTCACTATGAAATACACGTGACCGCATCTGACCCCCTCGCGGAGGCCGCCGGCCGCATCCGGTCCCCACGGCGGTGTAGCAGGGCCTCATTGCACTTCGGCCGCCACGAACTGCGCGTTTTGCTGCGGGCCGGCGATCAAGCGCCCGGGGTCGGTGACTGCGGGAGGGCTCGTGGCGCGATCCGATCGACTAGAACTGCAGGCCGACCGTGACCTTCAACTCGGGCAGGTCGGCCAGGCCGACACGCACCTCGAGCAAATAGCGGAGGTAGCTCCCGCCGGCGGCTGACACGTGTGGCGTTGCTCGGGTGCCCCATTCGACCGCCCCGATGAGATTTGCCCCGAAGAGGCCTCCGTCCTTGCCGCGATCTCCCCACTCGGCACCCAGGCCGAGACCGCCGCCCACGAGAATGTTGGTGGTGCGACTGGTGCTGGCCACGTACAGGGCGTCGATATTGCCCACGAGCGTCGTCCGGTCGCTGCCAAACCCGATCTCGGCCCCGGGTCGGATGCGCAGCCTGGGCGCAGCTTCCCCGAGGTCGACGTGGAAGCCCACATGAAACTGATCCGGGCTGACGGTGGCACCGGCACGTAGAGCGAAACTCGGACCTTGACCGGAAACGCCTGACTCCTGAGCCGACAGGGTGGACGTCACGGCAACTAGCAGGGCCAGGATCGCTATACGGGTACGCACGGGCATCTCCCTCTTCTTGGGGAGGCAGGCTTCCGTCAGTGTAGCCGTTTCGGGCACAAAAAAACCGGCGCGAGTCTCCTCGCGCCGGCTTCTGAAACCAGATCGACGCTATTGAGCGCCTGCCTTTTCGAGAGATGCCTGCGTGCGCTTCACCCGATCACGCTGCTTGTCGATGGACTCCTGCACGGCCTTGAGCTTCACGTCGCGCTCGGGCACCTGCAGCCACGAGCCATCTTTGATGATCAGATCCGGCGTCGTGTCTTCGCCATCCCACCCTTCGGGAGGCTTGGGCCCACGCGCACTGTCACTCCCGTACGAGACGATGATGAAGTTGCGACCCTCAGTCCGGTACTGCCAGGGGCTTCCCCACGGGTCGTTCATCTCCATCCCGTCGACGTAGCCGGAATCGAACAGCTCCTGCAGGTCCTTTGGATAGCGGCCCTCGCTCAGGAAGAAACCGGTCGTGGCCTTCCCCATCGCCTGCATGTCGGCGATCGCTTTGCCTTGGTAGACCCGCTGTTGCACGGGTCCGCCCAGGGGATTCGACATGTCGAACCCACCCTCGCCGTAGTAGCTGCTCGAAACGACGGTCACCGTGGCCGCAATTCCGACAGTGAGCAAGAGCCCTAACAAGAGGCTCATCATGACCGCACCGCGGTCGTCACGTAACAAGTTCATGGTGTTGCTCCCGCGCTAGACGGTCCCAAAGTAGCAACCGCGGCCCGGTCGCCGAAGCCCAAAATCAGGCTCGCCTTGCCGCGACACGCATTCATACGTATGATTCATACGAACGTTTGAATGAAGAATGCACTTCTTCCCACGAAGCATGAGCACGCACCCATGACTGACACGAAAATGCGGCTTCTCGACTCTGCCGAAACGCTCTTCGCGGAGCGCGGCATTGCCGAGACCTCGCTGCGCGACATCACCGCGCACGCCGAAGCCAACCTGGCCGCCGTGAACTATCACTTCGGCGGAAAAGACGGACTTCTCGAAGCACTATTCGCCCGACGCTTTGGGCCGGTGAATGAGGAGCGGCTGTTGCTGCTGGATGGGTTCGAGGCGGCCGCCACCGGGACGCCGTTGCCTCTCGAGCAGATCCTGTACGCAAATTTCGCCCCGCCCTTCCGGCGTATCGATGCACTCGGCGACGCGGGGCAAGCCTTCATGCGGGTGGTTGCCAGGATCAACGCTGATCCGTCGAGTTCGATTCACCAGACGTTCCTGCGCCACTTCGACGAGATCCGGCGACGCTTCCATGCTGCGCTGCGAAGTTCGCTCCCGGAACTGTCGACGACCGAAATCGAACGCCGTTTTCACTACGGCATAGCCGCCATGATGCACACGTTCTGCTGGGGTCAACATCTCGACTGCTTCCGGATCGATCCAACGGAGCCGCGAGAGCGGGTGCTGAGCTCACTGATCGAGTACGCGGCGGCCGGACTGCGCGCCGCGCGGGGCACAGTCGATGTCGAAGCGCTCTCCGAACTCGAATCCCAGGTTACCGAGGTCACGCCATGAGGCGCCCCGCGATCGCCGCGCTGTTGTTCGTGTCCGCCTGTACGCCCTCGGCGCCTCCGGCAACACAGCCAGAAACGGGCATCGATGTACCCGAGCACTTCGGAGAGGAAAGCGCGATGGCGCCGGTCGCCATGACGCAGACATGGTGGGAAGACTTCCAGACCGAAGAACTGAGCGGCGCCATCGAGCAGGCGCTTGCGTTCAACGCCGACCTGGTGGCCGCTGCGGCTCGGGTCGACCAGGCCGCCGCTCAAGCACGCATTGCCGGGGCGGATCTCAAACCGCAGGTCAGCGCCGGCCTCGCCGCCAACCGGTCGAAGCGCAACTTCGTTGGCTTCCCCATTCCCGGTGGTGAAGACGAGGTTCTCAGCACGATCTCCAACAACTTCGGCGTCTCCGTGGACCTGTCCTGGGAGATTGATCTCTGGGGTCGCCTCAGCGCGCAGTCACGCCAGGGCCTCGCGAGCTTCCAGGCAACGCAGGCCGACTTCCAGGCCGTGCGTCTCTCGATTGCGGGACAGACGGCGAAGGCCTGGTTCGCCGTGGCCGAGGCTCAACTGCAGCTCGACCTGGCGGAGCGCACGGTAGCGAGTCTCAGCCGGTCTGCCGACCAGGTTCGGGATCGCTTCGAGCGAGGTGTCCGACCGCCGCTGGATCTTCGTCTTGCACTCGCACAGTTGTACGGCGCGGAAGCCGCGGTCGAGGCCCGTAAGCGGCAACTCGACTTCGCCGGCCGCCAACTCGAAGTTCTTCTGGGGCTCTATCCGGGGCGCGACCTCGAGTTCCCGCGCGAGCTGATCGCCACGCCTGCCGTTGTCCCGGCAGGCCTGCCGGCCGAACTTGTGGCGCGCCGCCCGGACATCGTTGCCGCCGAGCGACGCCTCACGGCCTCACAGGAGCAACTGAACGTGGCGCGCGCGTCGCTCTACCCTCGACTCAGTCTCACGGCCTCCGGTGGCACCTCAACAGCAGAGTTGACGGACCTGGTGAAGGGCGACTTCTCGGTGTGGAGCCTGGCCGGCAACCTCCTCGCACCGATTTTCTCCGGCGGTCGGCTACGCGCCGGGGTCGATCTCGCGGACGCTGGCGTTGACGCGGACGTCGCCGGCTATGTCGGCACCGCGCTCCGCGCCTATTCCGAGGTCGAAACCACGCTCGCCGCAGAGACATTCCTGGCCGACCGCGCCACCAATCTGGAACAGGCCACGGTGCAATCGCAGGCTGCCGAACGACTAGCGATGGACCGCTACCGCAACGGTCTCGAGAACTTCATCACGGTGCTCGAGTCTCAACGGCGCACGTTTGACGCGGAAAGCGCCTGGATTGCCGGGCGTCGCGAACGTCTGGACAACCGCGTCGACCTCTACCTCGCGCTCGGGGGTGGCTTTGACCCGACCCCGATCTACGACACCCAGAACACTCCCGCTGCATCCGACGCGGACGCTGACGACGCGGAGATCACCCAATGAATAGCAAGCTGACTCTGGCCCTGAAGATCGTATTGCCCATCGTCGTACTCATTGCCGCCGCGCTCGGCGCAATGACTCTTGCTGGTGCAGCCGCGCCGCCAGACACCGTCGAGGTCGAAGTGCGACCACCCGTTGTGCGGACCCTGACCGCCGAACTAGTGGACCATGCCTTCACCGTGCGCACACAGGGTACGGTCCGTCCTCGTACGGAGAGCCGCGTGGTTCCCGAGGTCGGCGGCCGCGTGATCTGGGTGTCGCCTGACTTCGTGTCGGGAGGGTTCTTCGAGGAAGGCGATCCCCTACTCCGCCTGGACTCGCACGACTACCAGCAGGCCGTGGTGCGGGCGGCGGCCGAAGTCTCTGCCGCGAAGCTACGGCTCGCCCAGGAAGAGGCCGAAGCAGAAATTGCTCGCGCGGAATGGGAGGAACTCGGAGAAGGCGCGCCCCCGGATCTCACTGCACGTGTTCCACAGCTCGAGAACGCGCGCGCGGGTGTCGCGGCGGCCGAGGCCAACCTGATCAAGACCGAGCAGGATCTGGAGCGCACCGAGATCAAGGCACCCTACGCGGGCCGCGTTCGGGACAAGGCTGTTGATGTGGGCCAGTTCATCGCTCCGGGCAGCCAGGTCGGATCCATCTACGCAATCGACATCGCCGAGATCCGTCTGCCTCTTCCGGATCAGGATCTCGCCTACCTGAGCAACATGCCGTTGGTGTACCGCGGGCAACGCGGCGGGGCGGGCCCAGAGGTGATCCTGCGCGCTCAGTTCGCCGGCGCCGAGCATGAATGGCGCGGCCGGCTGGTGCGTACGGAGGGTGAGATCGACGCGGCCAGCCGCATGGTCCACGCCGTTGCGCAGGTACGCGACCCCTACGGACGCGGCAACACGCCGGGACGGCCGCCGCTGGCCGTCGGTATGTACGTGCAGGCGGAGATCCTCGGGGACATCGTCGAGAACGTCGCTCTCATTCCGCGGTCGGCGCTGCGCGATGGAAATCAGGTGTGGGTGCTGGACTCGGCCGACAAACTGCACGCGCGTGCCGTCGAGATCCTTCGACTCGATGCTGACATCGCGATCATTGGTGCGGGGCTCGAGAGCGGGGAACGGGTGGTCCTTTCGGCGCTCGAGTTCGTCGCCGACGGGATGAAGGTCTCGCCGGAGATCGGCTCATGAGCGGCGTGATCCGGTGGTTCGCCACCAACCGGGTGGCCGCGAACCTGCTGATGATCTTCATCATCGCCGGTGGCGTGATGACGCTGATCAACGTTCCGCAGGAGGTTTTCCCCGAGTTCGACCTCGACATGATCCAGGTCAGCGTCGTCTACCTGGGCGCGGCACCCGACGAAGTTGAACAGGGAGTGAACGTCCGTATCGAAGAAGCCGTCCAGGGAATCGACGGCATCAAGAAGATCACGTCCACGGCCGCCGAGAACATGGGCACCGTGATGCTCGAACTCGAGATCGATGCCGATGCCAGAAAGGTTCTCGACGATGTGAAGACGAACATCGACGCGATCGAGACCTTCCCCGCAGAAACCGAGAAACCGAACATTCGGGAGCTCACCAACCGCCAGCAGGTCGTCGACGTAGCGGTCTACGGCGACACTGACGAACGATCCCTGAAGCGGCTTGCAGAGAGAGTGCGCGACGAACTCACTGCGCTCCCCGAGATCACGCAGGCGGAGATTGCCAACGCGCGACCCTACGAGATGGCGATCGAGGTCTCCGAGACCGCGCTCCGGCGGCACGGGCTCAGCTTCGACTTCGTTGCGAACGCGGTGAGGCGTTCGTCGCTCGATCTCCCAGGCGGATCCGTGAAAACGACGGGCGGCGAGATCCTGCTTCGTACCAAGGGACAAGCCTACAGCGGCGACGAATTCGCGGACCTGGTGCTGATGACGCGGCCTGATGGCACCCACTTGATCCTGGGCGATATCGCCGAGGTGGTCGACGGGTTCGCCGACACGGACCAGATCACGCGGTTCGACGGACTGCCCGCCCTGACCGTGAAGGTCTACCGCACCGGCGCGCAACAGGCGCTCGATGTGGCCGGCGCCGCGATCGGCTATGTGGAGCAAGCCCAAGCTCAACTCCCTGAGGGCCTGTACATCACCACCTGGCAGGACCAGTCCAAGGTACTCCGCGACAGGCTCGACCTGTTGCTGCGCAACGGCCGCGTGGGATTCGTTCTCGTCTTCATCAGCCTCGCGCTCTTCCTCAGACTACGCCTGGCGTTCTGGGTCAGCATCGGAATCCCGATCAGCTTCCTGGGCGCCATCTGGTTGATGCCAACGCTGGGCGTTTCGATCAACCTGATGTCGTTGTTCGCCTTCATCCTGGTACTCGGACTGGTGGTGGATGACGCGATCGTAGTCGGCGAGAACATCTACACGCAGCAGCAGTCGACCCGGCACGGCGTGATCGGCGCCATCAGCGGGGCGGACGAGGTCTCCAAGCCGGTCATCTTCGCCGTTCTCACGACGATGGCCGCCTTCGCCCCATTGCTGAACGTGCCCGGCACGATGGGGAAGATCATGGTCACACCACCCATCATCGTGATGTCGTGTCTGCTCTTCTCGCTGATCGAGTCACTCTTGATCCTCCCGGCCCATCTGTCACATCGCCCTGAACGCCCTGACAATGAGCGCGGTCTCTGGTTCAAGATCCAGCGCCGCATCACGGGGGGACTGCACTGGGTCATCGCCCGGATCTACATACCGTCCGTGGATTTCGGGCTGCGCTGGCGCTACCTGACTGTTGCCGTCGGCACCGCGACGCTCGTGTTGACGATCGGACTCGTCCAGTCGGGGTTCATCCGCTTCATTTTCATGCCGGATATCGAGGCCGACTTCGTCGTGGCCTCGCTGACGATGCCCCAGGGCACACCGGTGGACGTCACGTCGCGGGCCGTTGGCCGGCTCGAGGACGCTGCCAATCAACTCCGGCAGGAAGTGCAGGATGAACATGGCATCGACGTCTACCGCCACACGCAGGCTGCCGTCGGTGGTCAGCCCATGCGCCGCCAGATGGCGGCCAGTTTCGGCGCTGTCCGGATCGAAGGATCGAGTGCCCATCTCGGGGAAGTCACGATCGAGCTGATCTCGGCCGAGCTGCGGGGCACGGTGTCGTCGGAAGCCATGGCCAACCGATGGCGTGAGCTTGCCGGCAGCATTCCGGACGCGGTATCGCTGAGCTACTCGGCCTCGCTCTTCGACAGCGGCGAGGACGTGAACATTCAGTTCACGGGACTCGACCTCGACATGCTCACGGCCGCCGCGAACGACCTCAAGATGCGACTTGCCGGATACGACGGCGTGCACGAAATCGCCGACTCGTTCCTCGAGGGCAAACAAGAACTCAAGCTCGCGATCAAACCCGAAGCCGAGATGCTCGGCCTGACGCTGGCCGATCTCGGCCGCCAGGTGCGGCAGGGCTTCTACGGTGAAGAGGCGCAACGTATCCAGCGCGGCCGCGACGATGTCCGCGTGATGGTGAGGTATCCCGAGTCAGAAAGACGCTCGGTCAGCGACCTCGAAACGACACGGATCCGGACACCGGCGGGTGTGGAAGTGCCGTTCAACCAGGTCGCCGAAGTCGTTCCCGGCCGAGGCTTCTCAACCATCGAGCGCGTCGATCGCAGTCGTGCCGTGCGCGTGACGGCTCAGGTGGATACGGCAGTTACCACTCCGGGAACGATCAACGCCGAACTGGCCGAGGTGATCCTGCCCGAGATGATGCTGTCGCACCCGGGCGTCAGATACTCGTTCGAGGGCGAGGCCGCCGAACAGCGCGACACCGTCACAGGGCTCACGCGCGGCTTCGCACTCGCGCTGCTCGCGATCTACGGGCTCCTCGCGATTCCGCTGCGCTCGTACGTCCAGCCACTGATCATTATGTCCGCGATCCCCTTTGGCATCGTCGGCGCCATCTGGGGCCACATGATCATGGGGCTCGACCTGACGATCCTGTCGATGTTCGGGGTCGTCGCGCTAGCCGGAGTCGTGGTCAATGACAGTCTCGTTCTCGTCGACTTCATCAATCGACGACGAGAAGCGCACGACGACTTGTTGGACGCAGTGCGGAGCGCAGGCGCGGTGCGCTTCCGGCCCATCATGCTGACTTCGGTGACGACGTTCGCCGGACTGTTCCCGATGCTTCTGGAAAAGAGCCTGCAGGCACAGTTCCTGATCCCCATGGCGGTCTCGCTCGCCTTCGGCGTGATCTTCGCAACCTTCGTCACGCTGGTGCTTGTGCCCAGCGGCTACCTGATCGTCGAGGACTTCAAGAACATCCCGGCACGGCTGCGTGGCGCAGGACGGGATGGTGCTCTCAGCTACTCACCAGACCCTGGTCGCGCATCCAATCTCGATTGAGCTTCGACAGATAGCGCTCTCCCGAGTCCGGCAACAAGGTCACGACCAGGGCATCTTCACCGAGTTGCTCGGCAACTTGCCTGGCCCCGACCACGGCGGCGCCGCCGGATGAGCCGGTGAAGATCGCCTCGGTGCGAGCCAGCTCGAGAACGGCGCGATAGGCGGCGGGATCGTCGACGGTCACAACATCATCGATGTAGTCCCACCACACCGTCGCCGGCAAGAAATCTTCACCAATGCCATCGATCAGGTACTGATGGATATCTTCTGCCGGCGGCAACTCGCCGTGCTTCCGGTAGTAGGCGTAGACCGATCCGACCGTATCCACGCCAACCACCTGGATGTCGGGGTTCTGTTCCTTGAGGAACTTCGCGGTGCCGCTGATCGTGCCGCCCGTGCCCATGCCGACAACCCAGTGCGTAATCGTCCCGTCCGTCTGCCGCCAGATCTCGGGGCCAGTCGTGGCGTAGTGAGCCTCTGGGTTGGCCTGGTTGTGGTACTGGTACGGGAGGTAGGCGCCCTCCTCATCCCGAAACCGTTCTGCGACCTTGTAGTAGGAACGAGGGTCATCGGCCTCGACGTTCGTCGGACACAGGTGCACTTCCGCACCGAAGGCCTCCAGAAGCGCGACCTTCTCGGCCGGGATCTTGTCTGCCGCCGTACAGACCATGCGATACCCCTTGAGTATCGCGGCCATGGCCAAACCGAGTCCCGTGTTGCCGGACGTGGGCTCGACGATGGTGCCGCCAGGCTTCAGAAGTCCCGCCTTCTCGCCGGCCTCGATCAAGGCCGGACCGATGCGATCCTTGACGCTCGACCCTGGGTTGAAGGACTCGACCTTCGCCGCGACGGTCGCGGCTCCCGTGCAATACCGATCGAGACGCACCAACGGCGTGTCGCCGAGGGTCTCCAGAATGTTTCCGTAGATCTCCAACCCAGCTACTCCAACCGAGGCGGTTCGTCGCACGGGCGCAGCCGAGTTGCCCACCAACCAGACCGTGTTCGCGGCCCGGAACCACTGCGCCAGCGGGGTGCCGGCGAGACGCCGGCAGGGTGATAGGGTCTCCAACTTATCATGATCGCCCGTAGCCCGACGCGCCTCGTTCTCGCCCTGCTGACCGCTCTCGCGGCACTGTTTCTGGTGCTCGCGCTGCTGCCGGCGGGCCCCACCGCATCGGCCACACCGCACGCCCAATACCCGGGCATGTTGGTAGGCGGCGACGGATCTTCGCATCGCGCTGTTCTCGCCCTGGGCTGGGCCTTCGGTGCGCTTCAGATCGCGCTCTTCGCCGCGCTGATTCTGTTCGGTGCGGGTGCGCGCGGGCGCGAGCGCGGCCTGCTTCGCCCTTTGGTGGGCGGCAGCGTCGTGTACCTGTTTGTCTGGACTCTGGTGGTGGCGGCCTACCAGGGCTGGCTAGCAGGTGCCTCCGGTCCATCCGTTCTCGGATTCCCGCTGCCCACGGTGCTGCTGATCTTTGCGATGTGGCCGCTTCCTGTCTTCTACGTCTATTTGTACGTTCGTCATTTCGATCGCTGGGTGTTCAACGCGGACGATGAGGCGCGCCTACGCGACCTGGCGGAACGGAGCAGTCAGCGATGAGCCGGGCCGCGGTCATCCTGACGTGCGTCGGCATCTACCTCCTGATCTGCGTAGTTGTTGGAATCTGGGCGATGCGCCGCACCCGGAACACCCGCGACTTCTTCGTGGCTGGGCGCCAGATCGGCTTCGCCGTCGCCGGACTCGCGATGTTCTCAAGCACGCTGTCGGGGTTCGGATTCGTCGGAGGTCCGGGGCTGATCTACGCGATGGGACTGAGTTCGATCTGGATCATCATCACCACGCCGACAGGCATGGCCGTTTCTACTTGGTTGCTCGCGAAACGACTTCGTCTGATGGCCGAGGTTCGGGACATCGTGTCGCTGCCAGATGCGGTGGCCGCGCGCTACGGAAGCGAATCAACGCGGTTCCTTGCGGCAATCGCTATCCTCCTCGGCTGTATCGGCTACCTCGCCACCCAGATCCTGGCGATGTCCGTGGTGCTACAGAGTCTCGCCAGTGCGGTACCCGCAACGCAGGGGCTGAGCCTGGTCGCGTGTGTGGTCATCTCCACGGGCTTCCTGCTGTTCTATAGCGTCACCGGAGGGGTCATCGCGAGCCTCTACACCGACGTGATCCAGGGGGCGATCATGATTGTTGCCTCCGTGCTCGTGTTCATCGCAGCAGTCAACGCGGTACAAGGCGGGGCAGTGGGCGCAATCACCTCACTGGTAGCGGACGACCCGGAGAGCATGGGCCCGTGGGGAACGATGGGCATGATCGGCTGTCTCTCGTGGTACCTGCTGTTCACGATTGGCGGCGCCGGCCAGCCCCATATCATCACGAAGAACCTCATGTACCGGAAGGTCTCGGACGCGGCCAACGCGCTACCTGTTTCGCTGGCTGCCTACAGCTGTTCGGCACTGCTCTGGATCGGTATCGGGCTGGCGATGCGCGCCGTGGTGATCCAGGGCGGTCTGCCGCCGCTTGCCTCGGCCGATCAGGCGGCCACGACATTCCTGCAGACGTTCGCATCGCCACTGCTCGCCGGAGTCGTGTTCGCTGCCCTGTTCGCCGCGATCATGTCGACGGGAGATGCGTTCCTCAACATCGGCGCGGCCGCGCTGGCTCACGACATTCCCCTCGCCTTGCGCGGCCGGCCGCTCAACAACGAATTGCTCTCCGCACGTCTCGCCACGGTGGGGCTCGGCGTAGGCGGTGCTGGGTTCGCCATCTACTCCCACTACGTCAACGATCGACTCATCGCGTTCCTCGGTGCGTTCGGCTGGGGCACGTTCGCAGCAGCCTTGGTGCCGGTAGTCGCCATCGGCTTGAACTGGAAACGAGCCACTCCCCTGGCCGCGAACGTCTCGATCATCGCGGGGCTGACCATCAACCTGGCGGCTGAACTCTCGGGTGCGCGCTTGCCTCACGGGCTCCATGGCGGAACTGTCGCCCTGGTGATCTCGATGGTGCTCTTCATCGTGATCTCGCGACTGACGCCGATGCAACGACCCGCTCCCGACATCGAGGCAGTGATGGAGATGTAGACCCGTTGCTACGCCCGACAGGCGTTGACCTGGGCATGGGCGACGGTGGACACCTCGAACGGCATCTGCAGACCGAGCGACGTCGCCTCGCGCCACGCGGCCATCGCGGCATCGGATCTACCGGCCGCGTCTAGCGCCAGAACGTAGTTGGTGTACCAACTCACTGGCTCGACCTCCATGCGGCGGTATCGCGGTCGTCCTCTGCGAGCGCCCGCACGAACGCGGCTTCAGCCTCCGCGACGGACTCGTCGGATTCGAGGAAGTTCGCCCCGAGATCAGCTTGCACCTTGGCATCGGTCAACTGCTTGAACCGAGCCAGATGCTCGCGCCCGGCCGCCGCGTCGTCACCCCGCAGAACCATGTTGCCGAGCAGGAAGTGCCCGCCTGGGAATCGCGGGAACTCGCCCACGAGACGCTCCGCAAGGCGTCGCGCTTCCTCGGTGTCGCCAACCCGCTGTTCCAGGTCCGCCAGCAGGCGAATCGCTTCCGGCGCTTCCACCGATCGAACGTCCCACACCTCGCCCGGATTCACGCCGGCCATGACCCTGGGGGTTCGATCGTAGGCAGCAACCGCGCGCCGCGCGTGGGCGCGGGCGATCTCGACATCGCCACGCAGGTCAGCCTGAACCGCCAACCTCAATTCCGCCCCCGGATGGCCGGGGGCCAGATCGAGCACACGGCGCGAGATCGCGACGAGATCTTCGGCGCGCGACAACTTGTCGTACGTGAACGACAGTGCCATCAAGATCGGCAAGGAATCTGGCTGAGCCCGCCGCGAGGCCTCGAGCACCGCAACTGATTCCTCCGGACGCTCCTGATTCGTGTACGCGCCCGCCAGCAGCAGCGCCGCGTCAATGTTCTGGGGCGACAGTCGTAGCGCCGTCTCGAGCGACGGGATGGCATCTGCGGGACGCCCAAGATCGAGCATCAGCGCACCGAGGCGCACATGCGGCAGATCCCATTCAGCCTGGAGATCGCGGACCGCAACCAGTCGTTGCTGTGCGACCGCACCACGCCCGAGTTGGTAACAGAGTTCGGCGCGCATGAAAGCGAGCGGCACGACGTCCGGTCGCTCGCGCGCAGCGGCATCCAGGGCGCGCGATGCGTCCACAAAGCGTTGGAGCTCGAGGTAAGCCTGGCCGAGCGTGTACTGCACGACGCCAGCGCCACCGGACGCGTCGCGAACAGCTTCCAAGTGGCCCACCGCTTCGGCGAGATCACCGTTGAAGAACAGGGCCTGGCCTAGCCCGAATCGAGCCGCAAGATCGCCGGGCTGAGCCGAGTAGGCTGCTCGATAGAGCTCGATCGCGCGCTCGTGGTCCCCTGCTTGAAGCGCGGCGGCCGCCGCCGCGAGAGGCGAGTCCTGAGCCGCTTGCGCAGGCGTTGCGGTCGTCGCCCGTGGCGCTAGAAGTAAGGTCGCCAACATCGTCAAGATCGCGACGCGCCGCTCCAGGCTCGACGCGCGGGAGGCCGTCATCGGGCCTGCACCGCGACGAGGCCCATGAGTTCGTCAATCAACACATCGCGCGGTCCAATATCGTGCAGCACCGTCACCTCTCCACTCGGCCAGATCACCTCGATACGCTCGGCTTGTGAGCCTGGAAGGTAGAACAGAAGACGCGGATCGTTCGCACCCAGGTAGCCATCGCCGTGTCGCAACTCGCGATGCTGCACCACGCCGCCCGATGTCAGAACCACCCGGGCACCGTAGGGGGTCCGCGACGACGTTCGTCCGCGCAGGCTCAGCCGGAGAGCGGGCAGCCGATCGGTGGAGTCGTTGCGCAGAATGGACGGAGAACCGTCGATCGGCATGATCAGGATGTCGGCATCGGCGTCGTTGTCGAAGTCGCCGAACGCTGCGCCTCGACCCACGCGGGCCGTCGATAGGTCACCCGTTGCGGGCTCGATCCTGAACGCCGCCGTGCCGCCATCACGCAGCTGATTCAGAAACGGCTGGGTCGGCTGGGCGTACTCCTGCAGGCCGCGATCGCCAAGCTGCGGATACAAGTGCCCGTTCACCACCACCAGATCTTCGTCGGCATCACCATCCACATCGACAAACAGATTGGCCCAGGCCATGTATTCGTAGCTATCGGCCGCGATACCTACCCGTGTCGAACTGTCGGTAAACGTGCAGTCACCGATGTTCTCGTAAAACGTGTTGTAGTCGTGCTGGAAATTGGACACCACGAGATCGGTATCGCCGTCGCCATCCGCGTCGGCAGCTCCGATGCCCATTCCGGCCTGCTCTCGCCCTGCACCACTGAAGCCGGCTCCGCTGAACAACGACAGATCCTCGATGCCCAACTCGCTTGCTCGATACAGCAGATTGATGTTGGAGTCGTTCGCGACATAGATCTCCTGGCCGTCCCGGCCGTCGCAGTCGACCGCCAGCGCGGCAAATCCGAAGGTCGCGTCCGGATCCACGACTCCCTGGTTCCAGACCTCGAACCGGTCGCCGCGATTCTCGTAGAACCGATCGTGCGAACCGGCCAGACCCATCGGCCCGCAGAACACTTCGATTCCGAGGAAGTTGCAAACACCATCGCCGAGAGTAGCCGTGCTCGAAGCATCGAAGTCCACGTAGTTCGCAACGTAGAGGTCGAGATCACCATCGCGATCCCAATCAAGAAAAGCGGCGCCGGTGGACCAGCGCGGATCCTCGGCTCCCGTCTCCCATCGCGAGAACGTGCCGTCTCCGTTGTTGCGGAGCACGAGGTTCGAGCCAATCGTGGTCACGTAGATGTCGGTCCACCCATCGTTGTCCACGTCCACGGCGGCCAGAGCGTTGGCCCAGGCCGACCAGGCGAAGTTGGCCTGGTTCCCCACGGCGTGAAACTCGCCGGGGCCGTTACGGAACAGCCCCGAACGCGGAAGATCCCCGGACGCGTCGTACGAGCCAGCGAGCGGAGTCTCCGCCAGGGATGCTGCGGTGGCCGCGTAGGGGCGGTCGGACGGACCTGCGAGTCCATTGCCGAGTGCAAGGTCGAGCCGACCGTCGTTGTCGTAGTCGAGCCACGCGCCGCCGACACCACCTGAATCGGTCACGTAGGGGCGCTGGGGTGCACCGTAGGTCACCTTAAAATCGATACCAAGCTCGGCAGCCACTTCGGTGAATCGTACCGGCGCTTGCGCGGTCGCGGCATCCGGCAGCACCGCTGCCGCAACAAGTAGTGCGAACGCGCGTGGCGGCATGAGAAGGCATCGCATCCGCCCGCCCGACGTAGTGCGGAGCACTACTCGACGATGCGGAAGGGCATCTCGGTCGTCGCCTCCGCGTTGTTCGTCAGGTCCTCAAGCAGAATCACGAGGGTGTAGCTGTTGCCCGGCGATACCGGCTCGACGTCCTCGAATCGAAGCGGTTGACCGATCGTCGGTCGGGCGTGCGGTTGGGCCGGCGTGGCCCAGATCCGCTGACCTGCGGCGTCCAGAATCTGGTACCGGATCGAGAAGTTCGGGGACCCCGTTTCCGGATCACGCTGCACGCCGGTTACAACGAACGTCACGAGAACCTCCGGTCCGGTCTTCGAGAACGCATGAACCAGGCGATCTGTGAACGACGCGGTCGCCACGCGAACGCCTGGATAGACCGTTCCCGGCGCAAAGATCCCCGCCGCAGGAGTCGGCGGGCCCTCGACCATCAGCACGCTGCTGGTTCCAAGTCTTGCCGCGCTGAGGTCAGGAACTTCAAGTTGCTGATCGACCGTCGAGACGTTGCCGCTCACGAGATCGCGTATGCCCCAGACGAATCGGTACGTGCCGGCCGGCAACGTATCGCCAAAGCTGTGCGTCGCGGTGAGGCCGCTGCTCTCCACGCCCGTGCGATCCAGTTTGGCCGCCGTACCGAGGCTCCGGATCTGCTCCGCTCCCGCATAGATCCCGCCGAAGAGTTCGACCTGGGCGACTTCGGACGGCATACCCCCCGCAGGGATGCTCGCCGGATCCAAAGCGTCGCTGTCGACCCCAAACAGCAGGCCGTTGGTTCCGACGCGAAACCCGACAACTAGCAAGGTTCCGCCCTGAAAAGAAGGGAAGAAATGCGGCGTGAAGCTCAATGCCAGGTCCTGGCGCAACTCGCCGTCCAGCGCATCCTGCAGGGCCACCTCCGCCTCGGCTGTTGGGAACGCAGGCGTCACCGGGATCTCGGCTACGGGTTCCTGTGCTGGTGGATCGGTCGGCTCTTGGCCGACGACCGACTCCGATGACATGACCGCGGTCAAAGCCAGAATCGCGAGAGTGCTGCGCATGGGGACCTCGTTGTGGAGGTGGACGCGTGACTACTGCGAATCCACCGTCGAGTCGGTTGTCTCGTTGCCGAGCCGGTCCAGCATCGCGCGCGCCTGCGCCTGTTCCGGATCCAGTTCGAGAGAGAGCATGAGCAATTCGCGGGTCCTATCCGGCCTGCTCTCGGCCTGGTAAGAAGCTGCGAGCTCGTTGAGGAGCTCGGTGCTCTCCTCTCCCATCACCATGCGCGCGCGCTCGTAGAAACGGATCGCGTCGTAGTGCTGGGCTGCCAGCGCGTAGGTGCGGGCCAGCCGGATCAGCATCTCGTGATCCCGGGGGTTCTCGGCGGAAGCCGGCAGTAGCACCTCGATCAAACGTTCGTAGCGTCCGGTTTCCTCGAGAAGCATGGAGTAGCGCTCGAGAATCTCGGGATCCTCGGGTTCGCGTTCCTGCGCGTAGTCGAGCCATTGCACGGCTGCGTCCAGGTCGCCGGCGATCCGGTACTGCTGTGCGCGTTCCAGCGCGACGGTCACGTCGATCGCGGGCGGCCCGGGCTGCGCGTTGATGAACGGCCGAATCGGGTCCTCGGGCACAGCCGAGAGCCTCACGCTGACTTCGCGGGTAGCCGCGGAGTTCTCATCCACCGACACCCGCAAGCTGTAATCACCGGCCTCGAGGTCGGCAGTATCGAGCGTGAAGAGGTGCGGCAAGACTCCATGCTCATCCGCGCTGCCAGCCATCAGCTGAACCGAGTCCTCGCGAACCGCGGTCCCAGCAGAATTCACTAACGCGATGCGGAGGGTGACCACCGCCGGTGCCGCGGTCGCTGGCAACAGAACCTGTTCGAACGCGTGGAGCGGCTGCCCGACAAAGAACGCACCATCAATGCTCGGCACCATTCCGAGCGCCTTGTACTGGAATGGGAAACGTTGACCAAACGGGTCATACGACCGGCTCTGAGCGTCGAGAGCCAGTACGGGGCCTGCAATCGTCAGCCGAGGCGGATGCGCCGTCGGCACATCCAATTCGATCTCTTCTCGCCCGAAAGAGTGCGCGATCGAGTTTTCGAGCATCAGCGAGAAGGTCTGTGGACCCGGCAATGTCGGCGTGATGTCCATGTAGATGAACGGGTTCCGCGTGAAGTTTCGCGCCTGCCCTGGCTCCAGATCGCCGGACATCGTGGACTCGAAGTTCTGCAGCACCCGCGCCTCGGAGTCAACGATCGAGCCGATGGCTTTGAAGGTGAAGTAGTAGTCGCCTTCGAACTCGCCGACATGGAGCTCCTGTCCTTCGGCCTTGCTGCCAAAGTGAATCACGGGTTGGCCATCAACTCCGAGCAGCGCCACCGCAAGCGCGTCCACCCCGAGCGTCTCGAAGCGCACATCCGAATCGGTAACCCCCGTGAGCACGTTATAGGCCCACGTCGCATCCGGCATGATGACTTCGTTGATGTTCTCGATCGCTCCGATCAGCAGCTCGGAAGCCAGCGGCGTGATGCCGAACTCGAACCCGGCTTCGGAGGGGTAGTAGCTGAACGCTGCGTTGGCCAGGTCGACATCAATCTCGATCAGAAGCTGTCGCATGGCGTCCGCGTTCGCGCCATAACCGGAGGGCGCGTACCCCGCGGACGGTCGACCGTTACTGAACGGATCGGTGGTAGTCCGTTCCTGCAAATCGCTGATCGCGCGGATGCCTGCGCCGTTGAACAACTTCTCCGGCCCATCCGACAGGGGGCTATACAACCGGAAATCGCCGGTGTTGTAGCGCTGATAGAACGTCAGATAGAAGAACGGCGGCAGCCCGAGATCCGGATCCGCGGAATAAAACCACGTCTCCACGGGATAGAGAATCATGTCGGCCGGGACTCGCGAGATCTGCCTTGGCTCGCCGAGCAGAATGTAGGCCCGGCCGCGATCTGTCCGCCAGCCGGGCAATGGGCTACTACGTCCGTAGAACTTGTTGGCGTAGTCGAGGCGCTCGTAATGCAGGTCGTAGTACTCGTTGGCCGGCGTGCCCGGAGTCGGGTCGCGCACCGTCCAGAACTCGCGCATGAAGCGCTCGTACTTCGCCTCCGAGTCCAGTCGCTGGAAGACCTCGAATTCCTCCTCCGTGATGAGGTACCCAACCTCCGCTTCCGCCCAATCGCGATACTTCTCGGGAATCTCGTCCCAGTCGGTGCGCTCGAAGCGCTCGATGCCCGCACCGAGCTGCGCCCAGGCGGCAGAAGCCGGCACCGTCAGGCCCGCGAACACGAGAGCGGCGATCAGGAATCGAACAGTCGAAGTGCAGCGAAGAGGGATCATCGATAGAGCCGGTTTCGAGGAGAACGCGCTGTGGAATAATTGAGCCTTTCCAGGGGGCGCAGTCCCTCGAATTATACGACAGACGGCCTATGCGGCTATATGACTCTCAGCCCTACCTGAGCTCGCACGCGTCATCGCTTCTGCCATGGCTATTCTTGACTGCCGTGGCGTGGAGCGGTGCGGCGGAAGCGCAGATCCGGTTCGAGGAAGTCGCTGGCTCGGGCGTGGACTTCGTCCACTCCGCCGGCCGCAGCGATTCGAAGTACGTCCCCGAGATCATGGGCGCCGGCGCGGGTTGGCTCGACTACGACGGCGACGGGCGCTGGGACCTCTACCTGGTAGACGGCGGTGCCGTGCCGGGAGCTCCGCCGGTGGCCGTGTCTAGCGACGGGACCAATAGTCTCTATCGCAACGGTCCAGACGGCTTCGGACTCGCCGACGATGCAGGCGCGTCAGCCCAGGGATACGGCATGGGAGTGGCCGCGAGCGACTACGACAACGACGGATGGGTAGACCTGTTCGTGACGAACTTCGGCGTCGACGTGCTTCTACGCAACAATGGCGACGGCACGTTCACGGATGTCTCTCACCTACTCCCCCAGGAGGCCCGTTGGGGGGCGAGCGCCGCCTGGGGCGATGTCGACGCCGACGGATGGATCGATCTCTACATAACCAACTACTTCGACTACCCGATTGATTCCGTGCCGCTGTGCAACAACCTGGACAAGGGCATCCGCCAGTACTGCCCACCGCAGCGCCTGAATGGTGCGTCAGACTGGCTACTCCGTAACCAATCCGGCGTCGGTTTCGACGATGTGACGGTCTCCGCGGGGATGCACAACGCGGCTCAGGGCAAGGGATTGGCCGTTGCGATCGCCGACATCAACGGCGACGACCTCGTCGATGTGTACGTCGCGAATGACTCCACCGCCAATTTCCTGTACGTGAATCGGGGTGACCTGACGTTCGAAGAAGAAGGACTGATCAGTGGCACCGGGCTCAACGACCTGGGACAGCCGCAGTCGGGGATGGGAGTGGACATCGGCGATCTTGATGGCAGTTCGTCGTACGAGATCGGCGTCACGAATTTCCTGCTGGAACCGGTCAATATCTACTCCCAGATCGCGGAGGGGCTGTTTATGGATTCGAGCTTCCTCTGGGGCATCGGCGAGGCCACGCTCGATACGCTGGGGTTCGGAATCGCCTTCATCGATGCCGACAGCGATGGCGATCTCGACGTCGTCGTCGCCAACGGCCACATCCTCGACGATCACGCCTTCTTCGAGCAGCCCAATCAGCTGTTTCAGAACTTCTCCGCTGACGCGCGGGCATCCGGCCAGGAACCGCGCCCGCTGCTGCGCCCCGCAGATGCAACGAACGACCGACTATCTGTCCCACGCGTGTCTCGCGGTCTTGCCGTCGCCGACTTCGATGACGACGGGCGGCCGGACCTCGTCGTGTCAAACAACAACCAGCCGGCCCAGCTGTTTCGCAACATGAGTGGCGGCGAGAATCGGCTGGTGATTCGGGTTCGGGGTGTGGCAGGCAATCGCGACGGTGTGGGTGCCGCGGTCACGGTGGTGCCGGCAGGCGACGAAGCGGGTGCTCGCACTGCGCCCGTGCTCAGCGGATCTTCGTACTTGTCGCGCAACTCAGGCGATCTTCATTTCGGCCTCGGCAATGCGACGCACGCACGTGTCGAGGTACGCTGGGCCAACGGAACATCTGTCCAACTCGACCGCGTACGGGCCGGGCAGACCTTGCTCGTGCAAGACGGGCGAGGTCTGATTGGGGCGCGCCCCCACCGAGATCGCCGATGAACAACCTAGTCAAAACCGGAGCGTGCTGGCCTCGCGCAGCGCACCGTGTCGTGGCGCTCCTGGTCACGGCGGGGCTTGCAGCGCTGCCGGGCAAAGCCCAGGGCCAACAGGAAGGTTCGGCGCAGGACCCTGTCGCCGAATCGCGGGCGCTCTTCATCGAGGCGGTCGCGAAGGCCCAGGAGTCGGACTTCGAGGCTGCGCGCGACCTCGTGCGGCGGGGCCTCGCGCTCGCGCCGCGAGACCCTGACGGGCTCAATCTCTCCGGCGAGATCAATGAACGACTGGGCGATCTCGGCGCCGCTGCGACCGCATTCGACCTGGCCCGCATCGCCGATCCCAACTGGGTTGCGCCACTCGCCGGGCTTGGCCGCGTGTACCTGGCGCAGGGCGACAATCTCAGCGCGGCGACACACCTTCGACGTGCGGTGGCGATGCAGCCCGACGATCCTGCCTTGCTCGCGCTGGCCTCGACCGCCGAGGCCGGGCTCGGACGAATGCGCGAGGCCCTCGCCGGCTTCGAGCGAGCCTGGGAACTGCAACCTGATTCCGTGCGCTTCGGACTGGACGTCGTGCGCGCCCGATTCGGCGATCGCGACCCTGAAGGCGCGATCGAAGCTGCCGAGCGAGTCACCGAGCTTGACCCTCAGGCGGTAATGGTCTGGATCAGCCTGAGCGAGCTGTTCCTCGACAGTCCGTCGGAAGATGAAGTCGTACGTGCGCCGGCCGTCCTCCGGCGTGCCCTCGAATTGCAGCCGGACGACGCTCTGCTCTGGCTTCGACTCGCGCGTACCTACAAGGATCTCGGGCTCACCGCAGAACGTGAGGAAGCGCTCCGAACGGCAATCGACAAGGGCGCCAATGGCACCGAGATCCTGATGGCGCTCGGCGATACCCTCGACGTCCAGTCGCGTCACGCCGACGCACTGGCTGTCTACACGCAGGTGATCGAGCGCGACCCGAACGAGGGCATGGCCTACTTCCGCCGCGGCCAGGCCTACTTCAACCTGAGTGACCGTGACCAGGCAGAGGCAGATGTCGAACAAGCATTGGCGGTCTTGCCGGGCAGTGAGGAAGCACTCCTCACCCTGGCGCGCTTCCGTCTGCACGCCGGTGATCCGGACGGTGCAGAGGCGTATGCCAATCAGGCCTACGAGGCCCATCCGCAGTCTCTGAGCGCCGATCTGATGCTCGGCCGCATTCGGCTCCAACAGGGGCGAGAGAACGAGGCGATCCCGCTGCTAGAGCGCGTCGCCAGCGAAGACCCGGAACAGATCGATGCCCAGTACCTGCTGGGCCAGGCGCTCCTGAAGCGCGGCGACACCGATCGCGGCCGCCAGTTGATGGCGTCGTACCAAGAGAAGCTCCGAGAGCAACGCGACTACCACGTCGAATCGCTCCGCTTCGGCGTCATGGGACGCGGCCGCGTGTTCAAGCTCCGAGGTCGCGTATTCCTTCAAGAGGGTCGGCACCCTGAAGCGTTGGAACAATTCCTGGCCGCCGTGGACCTCATGCCCGAAGATCGCGAAGCCTGGACGCTTCTGGCGAATGCGTACGACGCCGCAGGCCAGCCGACAGATGCTCAAAACGCGCGCGAGCGGGCGGCGCTACTCGAGGGCGCGGGCTAGCACGGGCATCCCTTGCCTGACGAGCAGGAGCGTCGCTCCCGCGGCCCCTTGCAACCCCACCTCGCCGAGATCGTCGCTGGTGCCATCTGGCCAGCGCACGCTGACTCGCGCGGTCGTGTTGCCACCGAGCCCGAAATAGAGATCGCCCGAAGACTGTGATGCGTACGAAACACCGCTCCGAACCTCGGCAACCTGACTGAGGCCGGCAACGCCGTCTGTCGGCGCGTCACCGCTCGGCGTGACCGACACGAGTGCCCCTAGCGCATCACGCTGACCCGCACGACCTCGCACCCGCACGACGAGCCGGCCATTCTGAGCACCGCTGGTGTTCCGCATCAACCGCACCGGCCCACCGTTGTTCGTGAACACGAGGTCCGGCACGCCATCGATATTGAAGTCCGCCACCGCCAACCCGCGCGAAACTTCCGCGAGCTCGAAGCCGGCATCGACCGACGGCACGAGTTCAAGAAGCTCGCTGGACGGGCGCCAGTCCGCCGGAAGACCGGCAGCACCACCCAGGGCGCGCCGCTGTTCGACGAGTCGATTGCGGAACAGATGATTGGGCTGCGCGTACGTCGGGCCATCTTGCACCTGTTCAACAGTGTCCAGGATGTGGCCGTTGGCAACTGCAACCTCGCGGTCGCCGTCACCGTCTGCATCGACGGCGATGATCCCGAACGCCAGCGTCGCGAGGCCCCCTTCGCCGAAGCCGAGCGCGAAGGCATCGTCGAGGTAAGCCCCTGCCCCGAACTCCCGATAGAGGTTGTTGTTCTCGAAGGCGAAATTCGTGACCATGATCTCGTTCGAACCATCGCCATCTAGGTCAGACATCTCGGCGCCCATGCCCGCCTGCGCAAGCCCCTCCCCGGAGTAGCCGGTGCCGGAGAACAACCCTTCGTCTTCGAAGCGAAGCTCGCCGAGGTTGCGATAGAGGAAGTTCTGCTGCGTATCGTTCGCCACGAAAATATCGGTTTGCCCGTCGTCGTCCAGATCGCCGAGGACCACGCCTAAACCCTTTCCTTCCAACGGATTAACAACACCCGCGCTTTCAGCGACGTCGGTAAAGGTGCCGTCCCCGTTGTTGCGAAAGAGCGCATCGCCTAGTCCATCGAACAGGTCGATGTGGCAGTACGAAGCTTCCTGTCCCGGTCCCCCTCCGCACACGAGCGCGGTGGCGATGTCGTAGACGACATAGTTCACGACAAACAGGTCGACGTCGCCGTCGCCGTCAAGGTCGCCCCACGCTGCGCTGCTCGACCAGCGCGCTTCCTCCGTGCCGCTGTGCATGGCTTCCGAGAAGGTGCCATCGCCGTTGTTCCTGTAGAGGACGTTGGCGCCAAAATTGGTCACGTACAGGTCGGGGAATCCGTCGTCGTCGTAGTCGGCCAATGTGGCGCCCTGCCCGTAGCCGTTGTCGCCCACGCCCGCCGGTGCCGCGGAAAACTGACCGGTTCCGTCGTTGCGGAACAAGACATTCAGTGGCTGGTCGGCTCCGACAGGCGCCATCCCGGGGAGCCACCCGCTCTGGACGAGGTATAGGTCGTCGTCGCCATCGCGATCGTAGTCCGTCCATGCGAGGCCCGCGCCCATCGTTTCGGGGAGGTGTTTACTATCCGTACGTCCATTCACGTGGACAAAATCGACGCCCGCATGAACGGATTCGAACCGGAGCGACGAGGTTTGTGCGTCAACCCGTCCGTCGACCAGGGTCGACGCACCCAGGAGCAAGATGCCGGCCGATGCGACGAGCACGCTACAACTGCGCGAGGTCACTGGACCTGCCTGCGAAGATCCTGCAGCAGTGCCCGAGCGCCCTGATCGTTCGGTCGGATCTGAACGTATCGTTCGATCAAGGGCAGCGCGTCGGCAGGGCGCCCCAAGCTCTGCGACAAGACGATGCCCAGGTTGTAGAGCGCGAAAGGTGCGTTGGGCTGCTGCCGTAGAACCTGGCTCCAGTGCATGACCGCAATCTCATAGCTCTCAGCGTTCGCGGCCATCACTCCCAAGCCCGTATGCGCCTCAACCAGGTTGGGGTCAAAATCAAGAGCGGTCTGAAACGCTTCCGCCGCTTCGGCTTGCCTTCCCAGCTGCAAATAGAGTGTGCCCAGGTTGCCATGCGGCCTCGCGAAGGTCGGATCGAGCTCGACGACTCGCAGCAGAAGCTGCTCAGACTCCGGCTCCCGCCCCACCCGCGCATAGATCGTGGCGAGCACGGCCAGAGTATCGACGTCGTCGGGTTGATCGCGAAGCACCTCCTCCGCCGCGGCGATCCCCTTCTCGAACTCACCGGTAAGACTGTAGTAGAAGGCCAGCCGGTTGAGCAGATGAGGGGTGACCGCGCCGGCCTCCATACCGCGCTCCAGCGCAATCGCAGCGGGTCCGGGGCCAACAGACTCCTCGAGAGCGCGCGCGAGCAACGTGTATGCCCGAGCCATGCTCGGACGCTCCGAAATAACGCTCTCGAGCACCGTCACCGCGCTCCGATGGTCGCGCGCGTCCATGGCTACAACGGCCTCTTGGACGCGGCCTTCGATGTGGATCAACCGCTTCGGGTCATCGTCGGGACCGAAGTCAGCAGCAGATCGCTGCGTGGGCGCTGCGTTCCCAGCGTAGCCGAGCGCCCGGAGCCGCCGCAGAGCCTCGGCGCTTTCCTCGGTTGCGGTGTCCTGGCTCGGCGCCGCCGCCATGTGATCGCCCAGCAGCGCCGCCATCCGGGCCAGATCGACGTTGCGCGTATCGACGAGATTCCTCGTCTCACGCTCGGGGGAATCGAGGTCGTAGAGCTCCGGTAGCGGTAGCTCGATGTACTTCAACGAACCGGCGTGGATCCCGCGCAGCGGGGCCCAGCCCCAATCGAGGTATGGGTGTAGCGCCTCGAAGTAGCTCACGGACTCCGGTCGGGTTGCACCGGCGATCACGTCGTTCAACGACTGGCCCTGCATGGTGCCGGGCTCGAGACCAACGGCTTCCAGGACTGTCGGTAGCAAATCGATATGCCGCACTCGCTCGTTCACAACCAAACCGGGATCGATGCCTTCGAGGCCGGCCATGATCAGCGGCACCTGGATGGTCGACTGGTAGGCGAACACACCATGAGTCGCCTCGCCGCGCTCGCCTAGGGCCTCACCATGATCAGAAGTTGCAATGACGATCGCGTCGCGCTCGGCCGCAAGCTCCAGTAGCGGCGCCAACGTGGCGTCCACATAGGCCACCTCTCCCGCATAGCCCGCATCCGGGTAGAGCGTGTCGTACGGCGCGGGCGGTGTGTAAGGGGCGTGTGGATCGTACACATGAACCCATGCAAACCAGCTCCCTTCGCGCCCATCCAACCAGGTCATCGCGGACGCCACGACATCCTCGGCCAGCCGTTCTTCAAGCTGGATCCCGGAAGCGCTCGAGCCGTAGTAGTCATCGTAGGTGTCAAACCCCTGGGCGATGCCGAAAACGGAGTCCAACGGGAACGCGCCGACGAAGCCCGCCGTCTCGTAGCCTGCGGCTTTCAATCGCTCAGCCCAGGTATTCGCCGAGTCGGGCAGTCGGTGGCGATCGTTGTCGTGTACGCCATGGCGGCTTGGATCGTCGCCCGTGAACATGGAGGCATGGCTCGGGAACGTGAGCACGCTGTGCGCCACCGCGTCCGGGAAGCGGACTCCGCGGGCTGCCAGACCATCCAGAACCGGAGTGGCGACGGATGATCCGTAGGAACCCAGCGCGTCGGCGCGGAGCGTATCGATGGTTATCAGAAGGACCGGGCGGCCGGGCGTTGCGACGAACCGCTCGCGGAGCGCAGCTGCTTCACCGCCAACCGTCACCGTCTCCGGCGCACACCCGGAGGCGCTTGCGACCAGCGCGCAGGCAAACCCGAACAGCAGGGGGCGGCGCGCTGCCATGGCAACTCTCCGGACGACAGAGCGCAGCAAACGCCGCGCAGCAAGAACAAGATCTCCGCCCGGAAATACGCTCCGAGCATTCATGAGGTGGCGATTTCAAGTCTACCAAAACAGAACAGGCCCCCGGTGGCATGAACCACCGGGGGCCTGCGGGCTTCTTATGTCGCTACGCCAGGCGCAGCAACATCGTCAACCGCTCTACCGGAGTACCAAACGGGCACCCAAGCGGATCGTGCGACCCTGCACGACGTCGGAGATCTTGCCGAACGTCGATGCCGAGCGCATGTTGCCGCCCTGACCGAGGATGATGTCGTTGTTCGTGATGTTGAACGCATCAAGGATCAGGTGGACGCGACCGCGATCCGAGAGATCAAACGTCTTCTCGGCGCGGAGGTCGAGGTTCCAGAACGTCGGCAGACGCTCCTCACCAAAGACCGTCTGGTTCACGTTCACGCCGCCCACGCCGTTTGCACGGGTCGCGGAGTTGATGAACGGGTTGTAGATGTAGCCCTCGCGGACCTGGAAGAACCCGGCGAGGCTGAAGCCAGCGGGAAGCTGGTACATACCGGAGAACTTCAGGAACCACGTCGCGGACGTCAGGGCAGCACCAGGCTGGCCGTTGATGCTCGCGATGTTGGTCTCATCCGTGAACGAAGTGCGCGCGTCGTAGTTGACCGTCGGGTTGGCGTACGTGAAGGACGCGTTACCCATCCAGTTGTTCGCGAAGCGCTTCTCGAGGTACGCGGTCAGGCCGGTGTACTTCGAGTTGAAGCCCGGACGTTCCTGGTAGCTCTGCGAGGTCTCGCGCGTGTTCACCGGCTGGTAGACGGTGATGTTCGCGGTCGAGCCGTCGGCGAGCGTGCGGGTCTGCTGAACCGCTTCCCAGTATCCGGCCTGGTCCTCACCAACACGGATCGTCCAGTTCTCGCGGT
>WLXD01000005.1 GCA_012103255.1 Acidobacteriota bacterium
CTCCGCAACCGATTTTACATGGTTCAAACCCTCACCCCCACCCTGAGCCTCCCCGCCCGGCCGCAAGGGGGGGGGGGGGGGGCCCCCCCCCCCCCCCCGACAGATCCGCGTGTTTTGGAATCGCCGTTTCAGTTCCTGTGGATCGTCAATGGTGCTGTCACGCGAACCGCGGAGATTCACGGCCCCCACGACTTGGACTTTCTATCCCCTGACCGACAAGGAGGCTTTATAAGCAGTTGGATGTTTGAGGCTGTGCTCCGCACGAAGGTCCGTGTGGAGGTCGTTCGATAGACTCCAGGAGGTTTGGAAACATGCGCAGAGAACTGCTATTGATGGCTTTCGCCGTAACTCTTGCCGTAGTTGCTTGGTCGCCGGAGGCGGAGGCGCAGTGTAAGAGCTGCTTCTCCTGCGGCGGCTGGGTGAACTACACGGGCGGCCCTGGTTCCGGTAGTTATGGCAACCCGTCCTGCGACGACGATCCGGGAGACTGCAAAGCGTGCAGCGCGGCTCTCGCCGACGCTAGCTTTGATGAAGCCTTTGGTTTCTTGGCTGCAGTTCCCGAAGAGCAGCGTATCCGGCCGGTTACCCCGCTTCTGCCGTTCGGCTATGTCGGGGTAGTTGTGCCGAGTCGAGTCAGCGTAACGGAAACTGAGTTCATGGCGCTACTTCGCAACCAGCAGTGCGGGCTGGACGCCGAGGTCAAGGTGACCGACGACAACTAGTTGGACGTCGCCAAGGCAGTTTCGGGAAGGGCACCCGGCGAGAGTTCGTGCAGCACTCGCCCCCTGCCTTTCCCGGAACGCAGCCTCTTTCGCGGCCCGAAGGCGTTTGCGCTGGGCTCGGATAAGCGTTGTCGCTAGTACGCGTCGGTATAGTCGCGGGCTTGGTGGCTTTGCCTACGGGCCAGATCCGGCCTCCGATGCACGTCGCAACAAGTGAGGCGAGCGACGGCGCCACCGTATTCGAAACGTTTAGGTTTAGGCCGATCTATCGAGTCGAGACTGACGCGATGCTCCGTCGCGACACGAAGGCCGCAGCCACATCTTCACGGGTCTACCTCGCTGGTGTTCTCGATCGCGGGGTCCTTTGCCTTGATCGCGATACTGGAGATGAGCGAAACGTTCTTGTCAGCCGTTACGCTGATCTCAGCGACGTGGTCGCGATCTGGATGATGGCGCGTGGCGAGCTCTTCGTTTGGCCGCGCTTGGCTTCGCGAGTCTTCCGTTTCGCCTCCGACGGTAGCGAACTCGAGCCCGTGGAGCTACCGGCTCCACTTCGGGAACTCGTACCGGATCGTGTGGTCGCGACGGGCACCGGCAGGATCGCGATCCTCGGAACGTCAGGCCGTTGGCCTGAACGAGCCAGACTACTTCTCTGGGAGCCGGCAACGCACGAGGTGATCGAGGTCTTCGGGGCAGCCGAAGACTCCGACGTCAATCCCGACACTGTGCTGGCGGGGGGATGGCTCGCCGCCGACCCTGCGGGAGGATTCCTGTACACGGGGCTGTCCCCGTACCGGATAGCGAACTTCGACGGGCACGGTGTCCTCCACTGGCAGGTGACTGAGCCCGCCCCCTTTGAGCGGCAGAGCTCGGTGGCGGCTGGTCAGGTGGACGAGCGGTCACCAGGGCCATTTTCTTTCGGTAAGAGTGGCTGGCCGATTGGCGGGCACAGGTACTTGCTCGACATCCGTGAACCAACGGCTCATTTCACCGCTTGGCACGATGCCGGACGCCCGGACCACGTCTATCCGAGGCGACGGCTGTTTGATAGTCATCATGCCGTCCTATGGGTTTCCGCGAACGGGACAGCAACGAGAATGGCGAAGCTCCCGGGGCTGAATGACCTTGAACTCTTGGCTGCTCTCGGACCGGGCACATTCGTCGCGCGACTCGGCGTCCAGACCATCGTTGAGGCAACCATAACGGTCACCGTGCGCGAGTAGGGAACTCGGAGGCGTCTGCCGAAGCTACCGCAGCGCAAGGTCCAGGAATCTACGGAAGAGCCTCACCGTCGCTTGATGTTCTCCACGCTCCCAATCGCGCACCGTGCTCTCGTCAACGCCAAGCAGAGCGGCAAGCTGACGCTGGGTCAGCCCTCTCGTCCACCTGAGCTTCCAGACTTCCTGTCCGAAGTTCGCCGGATCAGGCAAGGGGTCGAAGCCCAGGAAGTCGATGATCCGGGGCCCGTACCGAACTCGCGGAGTGGTCTCTCCCGACTCCCAGTTCACGAGGGTCCAGGCTGAGATCTCCATCTCCTGAGCAACGTCCTTCTGGCGCAACCCTAACTCCGTCCTACGTTTCCTGAGGTGCTCGCCAACCCCATTCTGGCTCTGTGGGTAGCCAGCTACTGGCCTTAGGGCCCTTATCGTCAACTGGCATAAGGGCAACGAACCACCACTCGTTCATGGCGGCAACCAGTTGGAAGTTCGCAGGGAACTCGTGCGACTCCTGCGCGCGAGCCAGCCTCACGCATCCCGCCTCGAGTGGCTCGCGGAGCGCCTCGATGGCGCCTCGTGAGAACTCCGGAAGCTCGTCCATGAACAGGACACCAGAAGTGGCAAGACTGATTTCACCGGGCCGTATCGGGTTCCCACCGCCAAGCAGCCCCGCCACGGTCGCCGAGTGATGCGGAGCGCGGAATGGCCGAGCCGACATGAGACCGCGCCCGTCGAGCATTCCGACGACCGAGTAGACACCACTGCATTCGAGGGCTGCTTCGAACTCCAGTTCGGGAAGAAGTCCGGGGAGGGCCCGGGCTAACAATGTCTTGCCCGATCCGGGTGGTCCGGCCAGGAGCAAATGGTGACCGCCAGCTGCGGCGATTTCGAGCGCGCGGCGGGCTATTGGATTGCCGCGGATCTCCGAGAGATCCTCCGTCGGGGCGCCCGCTGGCGGCTGGCGTTCTACGGGGATCGGCTCGGGCTGCCGGTCTCCCGTCGCCCACTCAACAACTCCGCGAAGGTCGCGCAGCGCGATGACCTCGATTCCTTCAACCGCGGCGGCCTCGGCCGCGTTCGGCGGTGGCACCACGACTCGGCGGATCCCGTCACCGCGCGCAGCCACGACCGCGGGGAGTACGCCTCGTACGGCGCGCAACTCGCCGTCGAGCGATAGCTCTCCAAGGCACAGTTCGTTGGACAGTTGATCATCCGGAAGAGTGCCATCGGCTACCAGGAGCCCGAGTGCGATGGGGAGGTCCAGCGCGGCGCCCGTCTTCCGTATGCCGGCCGGCGCGAGATTGATGGTTGTGCGGCGTGGGGGCAGGCCGAACCCATGGTGGGCGCAGGCTGCATGGACACGATCGAGACTCTCGCGGACGGCGCTGCCCGGGAGTCCGACGATCGACTGCGTGGGCAGGCCCTTGCCGCGATGCACTTCCACCGTAACGAGTTGAGCGCGAACGCCGGCAATCGTTGCGGACATGAGCCGCGCGAGCTTCCCGTTGTCGTCCACAGCGCCTCCGGCTACGAGCCGAGGCGTGGGACGACCTCGTGGTCACTCGTTGCTAGGGCGTGCAGACGGCCAGAGGCGCCACGATTCCGCGCAGCCTTCGACTACTGCGCGGCCGGGGTGCGGATTGTCAACCGGTTGCCCGGGTAGATCGTCGTGCGCGGCGTGATGTCGTTCCACGCGCACAGTTGATCGATCGAGACGCCGAAACGGCGGGCGATCGCGGCGAGTGTGTCCCCGCGCCGGATTGTGTAGCTACTCACTGCCTGGCCGGCCGGCATCTGGATCGTGAGACTCCGACCCGGGTAGATGCGGTCGGAGTTGAGTCCGTTCCAGTTGCGTAGATCCTGCACCCGGACGCCGTGCATGCGGGCGATGCCGATGAGCGTATCGCCACGTCGGATCGTGTAGTCCGTGGACGAACTGGCCACCGCGGGCGCTGCGTCGCGAGCGCTTGTCGTGGCCGGCGCCGCAGCGACTCCGGCCGGCGGCGCGGCGGCCGTCGGGGCAGAGGAGGTGGTGCCGTAGTACACCGTCAGCCGGTCGCCCTCGTAGATGCGATCCGACGACATGCTGTTCCACTGCTTGATCGCCGACACGCTGGTGCCGTAGCGGCCGGCAATGCGCGAGAGGTTCTCGCCACGTCGGACGGTGTGGGCAACCTGCTCACCGGTGGCGCGTCCAGACTCGGCGCGCGGTGCTCCAGCGACAGTCCCTGCACTGGGCTGTCCGGCCGGAATCAGAAGCGTGTGGCCTGCGCGGATGCTGTGTCGGTTACGGATCCCGTTGAGATCGCTGATGGCGGCCACGGAGGTGTCGTAGGCGTCGGCGATACGGGAGAGAGTTTCGCCCGTGCGAATCCGATGCTCGACCACGCGCACACGCTCCGACTCCGGAATCGCCGCGTAGGCCACCCGGAAACGATCGCCGCTGCCCTCGGGCACGCGCATCGTGTAGCGCTCCATGTTTGGCGTGGTGCGACGGAGAAGCTGCGGGTTCAGATCCTGGATGACCTCGAGCGTTGTGCCTGCCGCCTCTGCGACCACCTGTAGATCGGTCATCGAGTCGATCGAGACCTCGTCGTAGCGAAACTCTGGCTCGGCGATGAACCGCAGGCCGTAGGCCTCGGGATCGGTACCCATCAGAATTGCCGCAAGGATCTTCGGAACGAACTCGCGCGTCTCGCGCGGCAGCGATCGCGGAACCTCAGAGAGAGTCCAGAAGTCTTCGGTGCCGGTGCGCTGCAACGCGCGACCCACGCGACCCTTGCCGCCGTTGTAGGCGGCGATCGCCAGGTGCCAGTCGTCAAACTCGCGGTAGTAGTCGAGGATGAATCGGGCAATGGCCTTGGTGGATTTCACGGGGTCGCGGCGCTCATCGACGTACCAATCGACCCGCAGGCCGTAGAGCCGGGCCGTGGGTGCCATTAGCTGCCAGAGGCCAACGGCGCTGGCGCGCGATCGCACGTACGGCTTGTAGAGGCTCTCGATCAGAGGGATGAACGCGAGCTCGAGCGGCACGCCCTCGGCCGTGAACACCTCGCGGATCAACGGGAGATAGGCCTGGCCGCGGGCGAGCCCCTCGGCGATGACTTCCTCGCGGTCCTGGCTCAGGTAGCGCACCGCCTCGATCACGCGTGGGTTGTCCATCGGGATCGGCACGGTGAACTTCGGCATCTCAGGTAGCGTGTCGGCCATGCGCGAGCGCAACAGCTCGATCTCAGCCTCCGACAGTACCGGGATCTCTTCTTCCGGAAGATCGGTGGCCTCGGCCTCGGCAGCGACCTGGAACTCGTCGAGCTGCTGGGCGTGGACGCGGGTCACCAGATCGTTGAAGGCGGTGCGAAACGCGTCTTCTTCGCCAGCCGGGATGTCTGCGTGCAGGAAGACCTCGACGGCACGGTCGAAGTATTCCTGCGCCTCATCGGCATCGCCGCGCTGCTGGGCGTCGACCGCGAACCAATAGTTCTGGTCGGCCTGATCGGCAAGCTCGGAGACCGAAGCCGTAGGCTCGACGAGAACGGCCTGCGGGGCCACCGCGGGAGGTTGAGTGGATCCACCACCACACGCGCCGAGCGTTACGGCGAGCGTCGTCAAGACAAGCACAGATGGGCGCGGGGAACGGCTAGCGGCGCCGGAAGATGCCGTGCTCTTTACCAAAGTCATTTGCCAGGGGAGTGATGACGGTCCGTGGACCGATGAGTATGGTTTCTCCGCGGTTCATGGCCTGACGTACGTCAGCCTCCGCGACGAAGTCGACGGGCTCCTGGACGCGAACGTCCTGTGCCTCCCGACTCGGTTCCTCTTTCCCTGTGGCAGCCACCGCGTCCGCCCCCGGTGCGGCGCCTGCCGTTTTCGTTGGATCTGGTCGGGGAGTGCAGTGCACGCAGCCGCACTCGGCGTCCTGCGCTGGCTCCACCCCCGGCTTTGCTGCCGCGGTGATTATACCTCTGCCGGCGAGGAAGTCCCGGACCTGGGTCTCCACGGGTGCGGTAGGCCTGGCCGTGTTCGAGGGCGCGTCATCCGAAGGCATCGCGGAGGACGTAGTTTCGGACCGGCTGCCAACGGCATCCGACGTGAACGGGCGCACGCCGCGAGCTAGTCGCTTGATGTTGATGAGGTGCTGGGGCCCCACGTTGTCGGAGGTGATGTTGTTGCCCCAGGAGCCGCAACCGAGAGTCATCGACGGGAACAGGTTGGTCGTGAGACCGACGGCGCCAACCGACGACACCGTGTTCACCAGGATCCGATGGGCGGGCTTGTGGAGACCGAATTCGAGAACCACGTCGTCGTCGCCCGAGTGGATCACCATCGTGTGGCCGAGGCCACCGAACTCGAGCAGCTGCTTGCAACGTTCGCAGCCTTCGCGCCAGTCCTCCACTACGTATAGCGCTAGAACAGGGGAGAGCTTCTCGTGCGATAGCGGGAAGTCAGGGCCAACCCCTTGCTGCGGGCATACAAGAACCGTCGTGTCGTCAGAGACATCGATGCCCGCCGCTGCGGCCACTCGCGCGGCGCTCTGGCCAACCAGATCGGGGTTCACGAGCAGCTTCTCGGTGAGCAACACCTCCGCGAGCTGTTCGCACTCCTGCTCATCAAGGACTCTGCCTCGCTGGTCGCCAACAGCGGCTAGAACCCGTTCGTGCACGGCGCGATCGCAGACGATCGCCTGCTCGGACGAGCACAGCGTGCCGTTATCGAACGTGGTGCCGGAAATGATGTCTCGTACGGCTTGTTCGACGTTGGCCGACCCTTCGATGTATGCCGGCACATTACCGGGGCCCACACCGTAGGCCGGCTTGCCGGCGGAATACGCCGACCGCACCATTGCCATTCCGCCAGTGGCAAGGATCACGTCCGTGCCGCGGCCGCGCATCAACTCCTGCGTGCCTTCCATGCTGACCACGGTTGAACACCCAATGATCCCGCGCGGTGCGCCTGCGGCGACAGCGGCCTCGTGCATGACGTCGGCGGTGGCCTTGATGCATGCCTTGGCGTTGGGGTGCGGCGACAGCACGATGCCGCAGCGCGCCTTGATCGCGATCAGAGATTTGAACATCGCGGTCGATGTCGGGTTCGTCGTCGGAATGATTCCGGCGACTACGCCAACGGGCTCGGCGATCTCGGTGATGCCTTGCTCGGGAATCTCTCGAACGACGCCCACCGTTGGCATGCCCCGCATCGCACCAACCACGTCGTTGAGCACGAAGTTGTTCTTCGAGATCTTGTCGGCGACGCGGCCGTAGCCGGTCTCATCGACTGCCATGCGCGCGAGTCGTTCAGATTCGCGTAGGCCGGCGGCGGCCATCGCCTCGACGATGGCGTCGATTTGATCCTGTGAAGCGGATTCGAGCTGCTGCTGCGCCGATCGTGCTGCGCGCGTGAGCGAACGGACCTCGTGAATAGATCGAAGATCCCGATCGAGGTCGGCTGAGCTCGCCACTGGGTGTCGTCAGCGGTTGCGTCGAGCGCCGATCAGTCGACGTCGAATTCGGGGAGGATCTTCTCGACTTCCTCGTGCGGCCGCGGAATCACGTGCACGGAGATCAGGTCTCCCACGCGCCGTGCAGCAGCGGCTCCGGCATCGGTAGCGGCCTTCACCGCACCGACGTCGCCGCGGACCATGACGGTCACGAGACCGCCTCCGACCTGCTGCTTGCCGATCAGCACAACCTTGGCGGCCTTCACCATCGCGTCTGCGGCCTCGATCGCGCCCACTAGACCACGGGTTTCGACCATTCCGAGGGCTTCATACGAGATCGACATGCTGGTTCTCTCCAGGGCGGCCGTTCGCGGCTCTGCAGGCAGTCACGGCATACGTTTTTGGGATCGGCGGCACGGTAGCATGCCCGCCTGCCGGGCGGTAGACTGCCCTGCTGCGGCCGTGGGGCTGAATCAACACTTCGGTGGGCCGCAAGATGACATTGTGGGAATGCAAGACTTCGTGGCACGCGCAGTGACGCGATGCCCTTTTGGAGGAGAGATGTCTCGCCCAACCCTTATCAATAGCGGCGCTGCACGCGCTGCGATGGTACTCGCGCTGGCGGCTGCGGTTGCCGGTTGTGGCTCTGGTGACGCGGTGCGGGTTGCTGCCACGGTGTCCGTGGCCATGCCGGATAGCGTGCCGCTGCACGAACCTCTGCACGTGACCTATACGTGGACCCCGTCCGACGACTTTTCGGCGCCGATGGAGGACTACCAGGTGTTCGTGCATGCGCGCGACGGCCAGGGCAACGTTCTGTTCCAGGACGATCACTATCCGCCTGAGCCCACGAGCCAGTGGCAAGCAGGTCAGACGCTGACCTACGACCGGTGGATCTACGTCCCGGATGCGCTCGAGGTCGACCAGATCGATTTCGTAACCGGGCTCTATTCGGCGGACGGCCGCGCGCTGCTGCGCGGTGATGCCGGCACGTGGACAGATGCGGTTGATGCCCACACGCTCGAGGTTCGTCTCAACGACATGCAGGGCGTCCCGGCGTTTATCGAGGGTTGGCACGGGGAAGAAGGCGCTGCCGCCGGGGAAACCTGGCGTTGGAGCGAGGGCGTGGCCCGTGCCGCGTTCACCAACCCGCGCAAGGATGGAACGTTGCACCTGCGGGCGCACGGGCCGTTCGACGAGGTCGGCGCGCAGGTGCTGGTGCTTCGCGCCGGCGAAACCGAGATCGCACGTATCGACGTGACGAGCCCGGCGAACTTTGAAGAGAGAATTGTGGTTCCGGCAACGGCGATGGGCGATGACGACTGGGTGGAAGTCACGCTCGAAATTTCGCCGGCACTCGTGCCGAAGGAACTGGATCCGCAATCGAGCGATGAGCGTGTGCTGGGACTGCAGGTATTCATGTTGTACCTGTCTTCGTCCTGAAAGCACGGTTCCATACCCATCTAAGGGGGCAGGGGTAAGGAGTGGTACAAATGGTGGAAGGCAAAGAACGAGAGAAGGCAGCGAGTCTGGCAATCAGCCAGATCGAACGGGCCCACGGGAAGGGCTCGATCATGCGGCTGGGAGACAATACGCACGTCGAGGTGCCAACGATCCCCACAGGATCGATCGCCCTCGATATCGCGGTCGGCGTCGGCGGGGTGCCGCGTGGACGGGTGATCGAGATCTACGGGCCGGAGTCGTCGGGTAAGACGACCCTTGCGACTCACATCGTGGCGCACGCGCAAGCGGCGGGTGGGCTCGCGGCATTCATCGATGCGGAGCACGCTATCGATCCCGAGTACGCCCAGGCGCTGGGCGTAAACATCGACGATCTCCTCGTTTCGCAGCCAGACTCCGGTGAGCAGGCTCTTGAGATCTGCGAGACCCTCGTGCGCTCCGGCGCACTCGACGTGGTCGTGATCGACTCCGTGGCCGCTCTCGTGCCTCGTGCGGAGATCGAGGGCGAAATGGGCGATCAGCAGCCCGGACTGCAGGCACGGCTCATGTCGAAGGCTCTGCGTAAGCTGACCTCGGTGGTCTCGAAGTCCAACACTACGTTGATCTTCATCAACCAGATCCGCGAGAAGATCGGCGTCATGTTTGGCAACCCCGAAACGACCACAGGTGGTCGCGCGCTGAAGTTCTATTCGTCGATTCGAATGGACATCCGCCGCATCGGATCGATCAAGGATGGCGACGTCATCGTGGGGAACCGCACCCGTGTGAAGGTCGTGAAGAACAAGGTGGCAGCTCCGTTCAAGAACGCCGAGTTCGACATCGTCTACGGACGTGGGATCTCGCGCGAGGGCGAATTGCTGGACCTGGGCGTGCTCAACAACATCGTGGACAAGGCGGGAGCCTGGTTCTCGTACGGCGACACGCGACTCGGTCAGGGACGGGAGAACTCCAAGAACTTCCTGATGGAGAACCCGGAGGCAGCCGCAGAGATCGAGCGCAAGCTACGCGAGATCTACGGCATTCTTCCCGCCGGCGAACGGGTCGAGGGCGAAGAAGTCCCCGACGAGGCCGTAGCTGAGGTCGCCAAGTAGAACGCGCCCCGCGCTGAAAAACGCAAAGAAAAAGGGCCGGTCGCGCCAAGGCGACCGGCCCTTTCTTTGTCTCGGTTGTCCGACCACCTGCTAGTCGTCGTAGTTCGTCGATCCCGTCGAGAAGATCTTCCGGAAGCACCACACCACGAGTCCGGTGATGATGCTCCAGGCCAGGATCAGGAACGTCCAGCCCAGTGCGTTCAGGCCCATCGTCTTCCTCCTAGCTCGTTGCCTTGCGGCTCTTGAGCGCCCATGTGAGCGCGAGACATAACCCCACGTACACGCCGATCATGCTGAGCCGAGCTGCGTTGATAAACGGAATGTTCTCGGGCGCTGGCCCGTTTGGATAGAGCGCGCTCGGCTCGTTGGCGAGCACTGGCGGCAACGTGCCGAATAGCCACGTCCCCAGAATGATCAGCAACATTGCTGGCGTGACGTACTGAATGATGTAGCGGTATCCCCGCGGCACGCGCATATCTGCGCCATCCGTGAGCGCAGCCCACGCGTTGTCCATGCCGAACACCCACGCAAAGAGGATGATCTCGATCGTGGCGAACAGCACGAGGCCAAAGGTGCCTGCCCAGAAGTCGAACTCGCCCAAGAACCCCTGCTGGTTGAAGAGGATCACCGGCTGGCAGAGCAAGAAGATGATGCCGCCCAGTACGACGGCAGACCGCTTCCGACTCAGGCCGAACTCTTCTTGCAGGAAGGCCATGATCGGCTGCCCCATCGCCAACGACGAGGTAATCCCTGCGAAGAAGAGCAATGCGAACCACAGGCTGCCGAACAGCTGGCCGCCGGGGATCTGCTGGAAGAGCGTGGGCATCACGGCGAAAGCCAGATCGAACCCACTCTGAGCCAGTTCTTGAGTGCGCTCGAGGCCGAAGTATGCAACCGCGGCCGGGATAGCGAGGGTGCCGCCGAGCACGACCTCGGCGAACTCGTTCGTGGCCGCAGTCGTGAGGCCGGTCAAGGCGACGTCGTCATTCTCACGCAGGTAGCTGGCGTAGCAGTGAATCGAACCCATGCCCAGACTGAGCGTGAAGAAGACCTGGCCTGCTGCGGCCAGCCAAACACTCGAACTCGACAACGCCTCTGGCACCGGGTTCCAAACGAAGCCCATACCGGCGCTGACGTTGTTGTCTGGGAAGGCCCCGTCCGGTGTCCCGAGCGTCAGGACACGAATGACGAGGATCACGGCGAAGATCAAGAGCGCGGGCATGGCGATCTTGGCGATCGCTTCGATACCGCCCGATACGCCCTTCGAAAGGATCCAGATGTTGACCAGCAGCGTGATCACGAAGAACGCGTAGGCCGGCGCCACAGAGGAGAAGTAGCTGATTCCTACATCGCCGACACCAGGTGCCGTGAGGTCGAGGCCCGTGTAGCCGTGATAGCTGCGCAGGAAGTTGACCATCGGCTCGAACTCTGGGGCGCCCCAATAGGAGCCGAACGCCGTGAAGAACGTATAGCCGAGCGACCAGGACTCGATGTACGTGTAATACGTCATCACGATCAGCGGCAGGAAGAGCCCGATCACGCCCACGTATTTTGCGGCGGGGTTGTCCCAGATGCGCTGCAGCATGCCTGGGGTAGAAGAGTGTCCGTAGCGGCCGCCGTGACGACCGATCGACCACTCCACCCACATCATCGGGATCCCGAGAAGCAGGAAGCAGATGAAGTAGGGAATCATGAAGGCGCCGCCGCCATTCTGAGCCGCCTGCACCGGGAAGCGCAGGAAGTTACCCAGACCGACCGCGTTGCCCGCCATCGCCAGGATCAACCCGACTCGGGTTCCCCAGCGTTCTCTCTCACCCATGAGCGACTCCGAACTGCCCCCGCACGGAGGGCGGCTTTCGACAGAAGGGGATTTCAAGTACGAGATGCGCGCTACGCGCGGAACCTCGCATCGGCGGCGCTACTATAGCAAAGCCAATCGCGCCGCGGTCGGATCGAGCCCGGTGGGCCCGTCCGACACGCGGTTCGCGAAGTGGATCAGTTGCCTGTGCGGCGCTTCTCGGCCTCGAGCCAAGGCTGCCGTTCGAAGTACGAATTGGTGAGTTCCTTGACCTTGGGCGTGAGCATGATCAGCGCCAGGAGGTTGGGGAGAATCACCATACCGAGCAGTACATCGCCCAACGCCCAGACCGAGGCGAGCGGCACCACGGCGCCGACGAAGTGCATGAGCACGTACACCAGCTTGTACGGCATCAATGCGCCGGTGCCGAACAGGTAGTAGGCACAACGGTCGCCGTAGTACGACCACGAGATCGCCGTGGAGATGGCGAACAGCAGCACGCTCACCAGCACGATCATGTCGCCCCAGTTACCCGGGAGGCCCTGCCGGAAGCCCATCATCGTGAGTGGCGCGCCACTCTCAACGGCCGCGCCCCAGAGTGACTCATAGGTTTCCCCGCTGCGCGCGGTGGCAACCCCGGCGCCAGGATCGATGGTCCCGGTGAACGGCTGACTCATACCCTCATCGATGAAGAGCTGTTCAACCGGCACCTCGTGCCAGGCAATCCGAGCCTCGCCGAGCGCGCCAGACGGGGACATGCCGTTCTCGTACGCGATCGTGGTCGATGGAATGTCCACCGGGCTCACGCCGTTGCGGTCGTTGTTCTCGACGTATGACAGGTCGCCGCCAGTGAGCAGGATCTCGGTGGTTACCCGGTCCTGCCAGACGCCGGTTGTGATGATGACCAGCGCGGTGAGCGTGCAGATCACGATGGTGTCGATGAACGGCTCGAGTAGCGCAACGACGCCTTCGGACACCGGCTCGTCGGTCTTGGCCGCGGCATGCGCGATGGGCGCGGAACCCTGACCGGCCTCATTCGAGAACAGGCCGCGCCGCACACCCCACATCATCGTCACAAGGAATACGCCCATCCCGGTGCCGGCGATTCCGGCCGTCGGATTGAACGCTTCCCGGAAGATCAGGAGGAAGCTCGGGATGATCGCCTGCCAGTTGACCGCAAGGATCGCCAGCGCTGCCGCGACATAGATGCCCGCCATTGCCGGCGCGAGCACGCCGGTGACGGCGCCGATGCGGCCGATGCCACCTACGATGACCATGAGAACGACCGCCGACGTCACCAGGCCCGTAACGTAGGGCGGCACACCGAACGTCGTGAACATCGAGTCGGCCACGGTGTTGGCCTGAATCGCGTTACCGGTCATGAACGCCGTCACGCCGAGCAGCACTGCGAAGATGATCGCGAGCGGCTTCCATTTATCACCCAGACCACGCTCGATGTAGTACATCGGCCCGCCGGCAACAGTGCCTTCCCACTTCTTGCCGTCGCTGTCGTGGCTCACGGTGCGGTAGTGCTGCGCCAGCGTGACCTCGGTGTACTTGGTGGCCATGCCGAGGAAGGCCGTTACCCACATCCAGAACAACGCACCGGGACCACCGAAGTGGATCGCGATCGCCACGCCGGCGATGTTCCCGATGCCGACCGTGGCCGACAGCGCCGTGGTGAGTGCCTGGAAGTGCGAAACGTCGCCCGGCTCATCCGGGTCGTCGTACTTGCCCGACGTGATCGCGATTCCGTGCCCGAGACGGCGCAGCTGCACGAAGCCCAGATTGAAGGTCAGGTAGAGGCCCGTCCCGATGAGGGCGATGACGACAAACGGCAGCCGTTCCTCGCCAATCGTGAAACCGGATTCCCAAACCCAGCCGTTGAGCCAGGAAACGAAGCTTTCGAATGTCTGCAAAACAGAGCCTCTGAAGTTGCCAACGAAGTGCTTTGCCGCGCTCGGCGGTGGCGGCTACTATAGACGAATCGGTCGTTTGACTGGGTATATCGCCCGGGCTATAACGTCGATTCCGATGCACCGGATCGCGCCGACGGCGCGTACCGATATCCAATTCACACGGTGCACATCGAGCTTCTGGTGGGCTCGTAGCTCAGTCGGTAGAGCGAGGGCCTGAAAAGCCCTGCGTCGGTGGTTCAATTCCGCCCGAGCCCACCATTAAATCCTTGCTCTGAAAGGACTTCCGAGAGATCGCGAAGGCGCGTCGCGTCACTCATTGTCACTCAGGGTCACTATTTGTGGACCCCACGTGGACCCTATGTGGACCCCGACTTCGGTCCTGATCCGACGGGAAGTGTTCGACTCTTGACGGCAGGCGCGGTGAGGCGTTGCGGTGTTCCTCCGTACGTGGACAAGCCCGGGTCGCAAAAGGGGAGACCGCGCCGTTATGTAGGGTGGATGTTGACCCCTAGCTACCAGGAGTGATCCCTATGCGACGCGCCGTATTCAAGTACTCCGTCTTCTGTTTGGCGTTCTCTTTCTCGACCGCCGCCTTTGCTCAGGAAGTGAACCACGTCGTTGTTCAGCCTGGTGCGCCGGTGAAGGTCATCGAGTTGGAGGCGGAGTTCAAAGGCGAGGGCAAGGACTTCCTCGGGAACTACTCACCTGACCGGATTGACATCGACATCAAGTTCGAAAATGTCGCTGAGGCGCGAGTGCACGCCGTCAGGTTCGGCGTTATCTCATACAACGTGTTCGACGAGTTCATGTCGAGACGAACAGCGACCAGCACAAAGAATCTCGACCCGGCGAAAGACCGTGAGCTACGCTGGCAGTCGTTCCCGCCGCGCACCGAAGCTTTCACTTTCCTGACTGGAATCGTTTACGTCGATACCGTGCGCTTTGCGAACGGTGAGATTTGGCGCGTCGATCAGGCGACGCTCGCACAGCAGATTAGTGATTTGGGCATCATCGTCGACGAGGCGCACCTCACGTACGAAGAAGCACCGCAGCCATTCACGGGCGAGCAGTAGGCGAGCCCGGCGACGCTAGAGTGACACGCGGCGGAGTGGCTGCCACCGTGTGCTCAGGCGGCTCCTTTGACGATGGTTGTCAAGGAGTCGATTCTGTTTGAACTCTGGTGGGATGCGTTTTGACGCTAGTTGCGTCCTTTTGCCGCTGTTCGACGCCGGATTGTCACAGGATTTGTCGCCGACCCCGGCCAGCGACAACGCCTCGAAGACGAACTAGCCGTCGTAGTCGTTTATTGCCTCAACATGAGCGATACGGTCGGCTTCGACTTGGTCTCAATCAGCACTTCGAAGACACCATCGTCTCCGCTCCGACCCCAGGAAGCCGAGCCCGAAGAACACGTAGATCGCGACCAGACCCAGAACGAGGATTTCTGTTTCGCCTCATCTGGTGAGAAGAGAATCCCCCCACCTGACGTGCTCACCATCTGCTGCGGCCAGAATGCGGAGGCTCTCGACACGCGGAGGCCCTGCCGTCAGCACGGGGAGTGCGTCACGACGGGGTGGAGTGGCGGAGGCAGGACCACGCCTCGTAAACTTGAGGACCAACCGGTTCTAATCGTGTAAGTCGGAGGGCACGTTCTCGTGGAGATCATGGCTGAATCGCCGAAGAAACGACCGTGGCCCCGCCCGTCTCTCATAGCGATGGGGTCGCGGTACAGCGGTGGGCATACCGGGGGCACAGGTGGAACCGGTGAGGCACTCTGCGGTGGGGAAATGCTAAGCACCAAGATTCCAGATCCAGCCGAGACCACCGATCCGACGACCGCTTGTGTGAACTACTACGGTCCGGGGAACGGGGCATCCTGAACGCATCGGTTCCCATATCCGAGGGCTATCGCAAGCCGACCACTGTTGGTGGACAGATGTGCCGACCGGATCTCATCCTCGTGGCGAGCCGTCTCCACGCCTGGCGCGTCGCCCTAGAGTCCCGCTAGACCCAGAGCGAGACGACGACCTCCATAGAACGTGGTGGATTCGCGGCGTCTGCTGCCGTGATCTCGATGGCCACTCCTTCACCATGTTGCAGACGAAACGAGACCGCGCCGGTCCGGGCTGACATCGCATGCGCTGCGGGTGAAACAACGGTAGAGACCGTGGACGTTCCGGGAGCGTAGTTCCCGGCGTCTGCGACTACGCGCGGATTGCCATTCAAGTCCGGCGGGACCTCGACCGCCAAGTGAACGAGTTGGTCGCTGCCGGACAAGTTGGCGTGGATGAGCTGAAGGGAAGGGACAGATTCGCGATCCAGGAGGCGCGCCATGGCCGTGTGCCTCTATGTAGGGGGAGGGGGCAATTGAGCGAGTATTCCCGAAGCTCTAGGAATCCGCCACCGAGCGCTTGTTGAGGTTCACGTTCTTCGCCGCCGTCGCTCGGCTCACCCCGATCTCAGCCTCGATCTGCCGAAGCGAACGACTGCCCTTGTGCAGCCGCACGATCTCCCGCTGCTTTGAAGAGGGAATCGGCGGTCGCGAGATCCGCTTTCCCTGCGCTTTGGCCCCTTCCACCAGCAGGGTGATCGCCGGGCGTTCGATGCGACCACGGGCCGCTGGCCCTCGAACGTCATCCTCGACGAGGCGGCGGCTGAACTCCTCGACGAACAAGCACCTCGAACCGGCCAGAGCGGAACCGTGACCGGAGACGAGCCGACAGGGCAGGCTTCACGGGCGACGTCTACGGAGACATGTCCGAGCGACCAGCATTCACCCCGCACGACGCCTTGGCCGGCGCGTCCCGATTCTTCTACACGGCGAAGGCATCCACGGCTGACCGAAATGCCGGTCTGCCGGCGACGATGGAGAACCGTCATCCTACGGTGAAGCCCCTCGACTTGATGCAGTACCTCTGCAAGCTGACCCGGACGCCGACCGCCGGCACGGTTCTCGACCCGTTCATGGGCTCCGGGTCGACTGGCGTGGCAGCACTGCGCGAAGGGCGCGACTTCATCGGGATCGACAAAGAGGCTGAGCACGCTCAGGTGGCGCGCGAACGGATGGCCGGTAACGCCCCCATGTTCAACCGGGACATCTCAACACCCGAGGAGGCGGCGTGAGGCAGGGGGACGTCACCAGGCGAAACTCGCGACGTCGTTTACGAGTTCGTGTGCGGCCGCTGTGCGCGACTCGACCCGCCGACGCTTCGGGAGGTGCGGGAGCACCTCGGGCATCGGTCCATCGAATCCGCCCGGCACCACCTCATGGTGCTAGCCAGGGAACGTCTGCTGATTCGGCGTCACGGCCGGGGGTACCGGTGGCCGAGCCCAGTGGTGCCGATCGGCGAGGTAAGGGAGCGCCTGCAGTCGGCGTGGGGAAAGAGTGCGGCGTAGCCGGGGCGCGCGCGCCCGTGCAATCAGGCCGCTGCGCCCCGGGAATATCCTGCGCCTACTCCTGCCAGAGTCGTCCGCAATTAGGGGCGGGCTCAACCCTCCACCGGAACTCGGCACCGTCCGCAGCGGCGGAGATATCGATCTTCGATGCGCCGTCCGCGCGGAAGAAGCCGTCCGAGCCTCCACGTATCCCGCCCGACTGGCTCCCGCCCCGGACGGTGACCTGCAAGTCCGTCTCGCCGTTCACGAAGTGAACGCAAACGGCCATTGCCGGATCGGTCCCAACCAACGTGGACGCCGTCGTGTTGGCGACTCCGCGGTTCCATCCCGCCGCGCTTAGCTTGGCGGTTACTTCGTGGTCGTCGGCCATGGCGGTATTCGCCGCCGGCAGGACGGTCGACTGCGCGCCGGCAGCGTTGGGCATCCCTCCGATCGCGAACGCGGCGGCCAGTCCTACGACCAGCCCGAACGTCGCCGGTGCGAAACGTCGAATAGTTGCTTTCATCCTGAGCTTCTCCGTTGATTTGCCCACCTGTTCAACGAGACGGACACGGAGTCGTTTTTCCGATTCGGGTAGGGCAAGCGCCAACGGGAATATCTCGATTGTGAGATTGGCACCGTTATGCCAGATATGAGATATTTCTGCTCATGAGCAAGTCGCTATTCAACGTATCTGGCAGCAAGATCGAAACCCCGCCGATGTCTACGGACGCGCGGCGAGAGGTCGGTTTTCTGCTACGGATGCTGCAGGAAGGTGTCTCGCTCGGAATGCCGGAATCGCGCCCGATGCCGTCGATCGGTACCCGCGTTCACGAACTGCGGATCAACGACTCCGCAGAGAACAAGACGTGGCGCATCGTGTACCGCATCGACACCGACGCGATTCTGATAGTTGACGTCTTCGCGAAGAAGACGCAGCAGACGGCGAAGGCCACGATCGATCGCTGCAAGCGGAGGTTGAAGGCCTACGACGTGTGCTAGGTAGACAGGACGGACGACAAGAACAGGGCGAGGGAGAGATGAATAAGGCGAAGCGAGCGCGGCTCGCGGCAGCGGGCATTGAGGAGATCGACGTCCAGGACTGGCTCGGTCTGAGCGATGTAGATATGGAGGTCATCGACCTCAAGGTGGCGATGGCCAAGGCTGTCATTGATTGCCGCAAGTCCAAGCGCCTGTCGCAGAAGAAGCTGGCGGCGCTGATGGAGTCAAGCCAGTCACGGGTCTCCGCGATGGAGAAGGGGGACTCCTCGATCGAGCTGATGGCGCGGGCGCTCTTCACGCTCGGGGTGGATCGGAAGACGATCGCCGAGTTGATGGCCGCATGAGCCGCGACCGCTCGCCGAGGGAGTTCTTCTATGACGCTGGTATCCAGTCTACCGACTCAGAGTTCGGCCCCATGACCATTGGGGTGCCAACACGCCACTTCGACACATCCGCAAGCCACAACCGAAGAGAGGGAGAACGATGGCCAAGCGATAGCAAAGAAACCGTGGAGCTGTCCGCAGGTCGTGCTCATCGCGACTGGCCACGGCACGCAGGGGCTAGGGACGATGTTGACGTTCACTGGCACGGAGGTTGACATGGGCCGTGGCGAGGCCATAAAGCAAACCATGGCGGCTGAACTGAGCTACGCCATTTGCTACTCGGTGGGGCCCGGAAACGCAGCGGGGCCGAGTTAGTACACGACGACCGGGTCGCCGTTTGCGCAAAGGTGCACAACCACGGCCCCGGCACGGTGGAAGTCAACATGGAAGGCGAGTCACTGACGCTCGACCCGGGCCCGCAGGTGTATCTGGTGTCCCATGACCTCACGGCAGGCGTGAGTGCCGGTACGGCCGCAGTCTTGAGCGCCGAGATCGACTGAAGCAGGGCCCCGTGAACGCCTCCTAGCGAAGCGTTCGGGCGGCCCCCAGCGACCGCTACAATGGGTAGACGGTCACAAGGGCAGGGTTCGTGAGGGATTGGGACGATGTGGAACCTACTGACGGAAGGCCAGAAGATCGACGCGAAGGTCGGCCCCGGTGGTGCCTTCCTGCCGTACGGCGTCGTTGGGCTCGAGGAAGGGCGCGTCGTGCTCGAGCGGATTCCCCCGCGTCTCGGCTTGAGCGAGCAGCCGTTGCCGTATCCGGATCCCGAGGACCGGGACATCCTCCATCTGAAGCACGAGAAGAGCGAGCGCCGCGCTCTATTGCTGTCTGTCGAGGACGGTCGCCTCGTCCTCGCCGGCATTCGCGGAAGCGACGATCGGTCAGGGTGTCCCTTCTGTTGGTTCGAGGGCCCGATGTACCGCAGCGTCTACGTGGGCGTGACGCCTGATCCCATCACCGGCAAGTTCCCGAGCTCCAGCAGCCACCATTGCCCGGGGTGCACCACTAGGTGGCCAGAAGGCGAGTACGAGAGCGTTGTTCGCCGTTATCGGTTGGAGAGGCCCTAGCAGGCTAGGTAGTTGGAGTGCCTGTATCCGACGAGGTTCAAGCGAAGATCGACCGCGCGGCGCGACACGCCGCCGAACTTGAGGCGGCCAGCGAGAGTGGTTCGCTGGGGATGGCCGCGCCGAGATTCACCTGCGGGGCCAGGATCCCGAGACGGCCGAACACGTCGCGATACTGCGAGTTCCGAACGCTCCACCACCGCTGCCGTTCCTCGGGACGATCATCGGGGATGTTGCGCACAACCTGCGGTCGGCGTTGGACATCGCGGTCAATGAACTCGTGGTGGCGAACGGGCAGGAACCGACCAAACGGACGATGTACCCGATCTACTGGGGGCCGGTGTTTGACATCGACACACCCGCCGGCGACATCGCCGGACTCGTGGCCGATTTCGATTCAGACCGGAGGGGCAGTTTCCTCGCTAGCACGGCCGGACTCTCCGACGACGTCATCGCGGCGATGCGCGAGATCGGCGCACACCACGCGGGATATGGGACATCGTCCTGGAACGGGATGATCCTCGGGCAGCTGCACGAGTTGAGCTTGGCGGACAAGCACCAAGCCCTATTGCCGCTCGTGCAGGAGGGGGAATGGTTTCCGGTTCCGCCACCAGGGACCGGGCCGGACGATTCCTACGTCGCGATGAGCATATTCCCGATGATGGATGGGGCCGAGTGCTATAGGCGGCCCGACGCGCCGCCGCCGGAGTTCTTCCATGCACGGCCGCGGATTCTCTTTGGCCAGAGGGTGCCCGCTCTGTCGGGCCTGTCGGTACCCCACTGGACGAAGGACTCCCTGAAGTCCGTCCGTGAAGTCGCTGAGCAGCTGTCGGCGTTCCGTTGAACTCTCTGCCACAACTGCGTGTAGCTGCAACCGCCAGCACGCCCGAGTCCGGAAACGGGCCGGGCTCGGGGTTCTTCCAGCAGCACCCACAACACACGCACTGGAGGAGGAGAGGAGGTCGAGGACGGCGAGAGGGGATGGGTCGCCGTTGTCAGGCTCCAGGACCAGGACGACACAGTCGCTGTAGCACTCTTGAACCTTGTCCCGCCGATGAGGGTGCCAGAGGAAGAAGAATAGCCTGGGGCCCTGATTCTGAAACGGCCACTTCCGCCAGAGGCATACTTGCAGGCACCGGGGTTAGTCACGGGCCCGACGACCACCCGCGGCTACTCCCCACAACTCCGCGCAGCCGCGACCGCCAGCACGCCCAATCCGACATCCTTGATGGTGTCGACGAGCTTGTTGCGCTGGTTCGCCTGCAGCCGAGCGAGTTCAGGCTTCGCTTGGCCGCGTCCGTCCGATCTCGGTGCGATGTCAGGTGTCGCACTTCTTCGTGCAGGCGCGGAAGGCTGCGGCGGTCTGGCCGTCAAGATTAAGCGAACGGCCGTTGTCTGCTGCCTTGGCGCCCGATTTCACGCCGGTCGGCTTGCGATCGTGCTTCACCTTCGGATTCGAGAAGTAGACGATCGTATCGCAGCGACTCAGGCCGTCCGCCGTGCAGCTATACGACATCACGGTGCGGAACTTGCCGGGCACACGGTGCCCATATGAATGGTCGTAGGCACCGAACGGCGGCGGTGTGGCGTCTTCTCGGTTGTGCCGGAGCCCCAGGTTATGCCCTGCCTCGTGCGGAAAGGTGAACGCGGCATAGCCGCTCACACAGTCGGACCGCACGATGTTGAACTGCCACTGTTCATCACTCGGTCGCAGACCGGAGCCAAAGCCACCAAGGAAGCCTCGTCCGCAGATGTCCGACGTTCCAGGCACCTGCGGTACCGCCAGGGTGACCATGTCGGCACCGAACTTTTCGCGCACCGCGTGGACGTTGTCCATGTGGCCGTCGCCCATGGCTTGCAGTGCGTTCAGGACGAGACCGCCACCGCGCGCGTCGCCGAGTGACCCGGAATAGCTCACCTTCTTGGTGAGCAGCAGGCGCATTGTAATCCTGACCTTCGAACTATCGAAGGCTGAGTTGGCCGCAGCGATGGCGAGCTTCCAAGCGGCCTTCATTGCGCGCTTGCCGCCGATATCCTTGGCGGCCTGCGGCAGATATAGCGCAATTACGTCAATGACGGCATCATCCGGTGCGCGAGGTGAGGTCATCGCCAGTTGCGGAGAGGGTGACTCGGCTGAGGGGTTCGGGAAAACCACATCGTTGCCTTCCGGACGGGAGCCGGGGTCATACTCGATGAGGTCGCCGCGCGCCCCCCGGGCGCGAATCTCGAACATGCGTCCGTCGAAGGCCATCGATCCCGCGATGCGGTTCCCATCCAGTACCACGATCACCGTACTGAAATCGTCTCCAACAACCCGGCCGGTCCACACGTCACCATTGAATTCGTCGCTTGTGATCGAGTGGAAAGCTACGAGGACTGAGCTCTCCGATCCGATGGCCAAGCGCAATTGCGAGCCCGGCTGCCTCGCCCTCGAAAGAGCATCGATGTTGATGCGTACTCGATGTGTGGCCAATGTTCCCGGCCTCGCTTCGATCCCGTCGGCAGCGGCGATTGTGCGGCGCACGGTCGTGAACTGCTCCGCCTCCTGGGCGATGGCGGGTGGCGCCAAGAACGCAAGAAGCACGGCAGCTAGGAGGACGCGGCGGAAGTTCAAGGGGACTCTCCAAAGTGGATCTGCTGGAATTTCCCGGCCAGGATAGTCGGCGTAGGCTAGCTGCGCGACCGCCGGTGGATGGAGGCAAGGCGCTCGCCGACGCGCCAAGCGCACTCCGCGTAGCGGCCACCGCCAGCGCACCCCACCCGACATCCTCAGTCGCCGGGCTTCCGCTCCTGCCCACCACTAAATCCGTGCTCCCGAGTTGCTTGGCGGTTGGGCTCGCGCCTGAGGCAGGGGGCTAGCTCCGGCTACCCCATGTTTCGCCTAGTACCCGGATGAAGTTGCCGCCCAGCACGCCGATGATGTCGTCGTCGCTGTAGCCGCGGGCGATCAGGCCCTCGGTCAGGTCGTAGCAGCGCTGCGGATGATCCACGCCCTCGATGTCTATCTTGTCGCGGAAGGCGTAGGAGCCCTTATAGTAGGCCTTGAGTTGGGCGTAGAGTTCGGGATCGATGGAATCGTAGCCATACAAGTCGATGTCGGATCCGAGACCGAGATGCTCCACGCCTACCAGACGGGCGACGTGGTCGTAGTGATCGAGCATGGAGTCGAGCGTGGTCGGCTCATGATCGAGCACGAAGTTGCGTACGCTGGTGATGCCCATCACTCCGCCACTCCGCGCCATCGCCTGGATCGCCTCATCCGGCTTGCAGCGCGGGTGGTTCGGCACGAGCGCGCGGCTGTTCGAATGCGTGATGAGAACGGGTTGTTCGGAAAGCTCGAAGGCGTCCATTGTGGTGGCATCGCCGCAATGTGACACGTCGATAGCCATACCTGCCTGGTTCATGCGCTGCACCACGGCTGCGCCCCAGTCGGAGATGCCTCCGTCCACTCGCTCCGTCGCGCCGTTGCCGATGCGATTGCGAGAATTGTAGGTGAGCTGCGACACACGCTGCCCCAGAGCCCACGCCTGATCGACCATGTCCAGATTGAACGCGAAGTGCTCGGCGTTCTGGACGCCGAGCAGGATGCCGATCTTGTCGTTTGCCTTGGCCCGGCTGAAATCGTCAGCCGAGTCGATCCGCATGAAGTCGTCGCTGTGCGCAGCCACGAAGCCGTTGTAGGCGGCCAGGTAGTTCGACACCGCCAGTTCCGGCTCGCGGCCGCCTCCGACGCCCACGGCCACATGGAAGCTCGTGATTCCCGAACTGCGGTAGGCGGCGAGTTGATCGGGCCCAAAGCGAGCTGGATCGGCGATCCAGTTTTGCTCGGCCGTGGCCTGCAACTGAAGCGGCGACAGCATGTCCACGACGATGGCGCGCTCCATCAGGTCGACGGTGCGACTCGAGTACTCGCGTCCGGTCTGCGGAAAGACCACGTGTCGGCCGCGGCGGATGTAGGGCGTTTCGGGCGTGGCGCCCTCGGCCGACCCGGCCGCGGCCAGGCCCGCCGCCGCGAGTCCGCCCTTGATCAGTTCCCGTCGCGTCGCCCTGTCGTTTGCCATTGATCGTGCCTCCGGTTGGGATGCCGGATTCTAGTTCGCCGCTGGCAGCAATGGGACACGACCCCCTAGCCGAGAGGAGAGCGCGCCCTTGGATCGTATGTCTGAGGGGCGGAGAAAGGTCGGGAGTGCGGGGTGATCGCGACGTACAATCATGCGCGCCCCTCATACGCCAGGCTCTGGAATCCGTGCTGGACGACGCTGCTGACAACGAGAAGTCGACGGTCGGAGACCTCGGCGAACTGACGCCCTATGTGCCGAAGTTCGTTCGCGCTCGACTGGCCGAATCGGGCCTACCCGAAGGTCCCGTGAGCGAAGCGCGTCAGGGCGCTGCGCTGATCGCTGACGTTTCCGGTTTCACGGCTCTTACCGAGACGCTCGCCGCCGAGGGCGGCAGCGGAGCCGAGCGCCTGCGGGATCTGATCAACGTCTGCTTCGCGGAACTGATCGAGGTCGTCGACGGCTTCGGCGGCGACGTGGTCCATTTCGCGGGTGACGCGGCTCTGGCTGTGTGGCTGTGCGAGCCGGCTGACGCGGTGGCGCGTGCGCTCGCGTGCGCCGAGCAGCTGGGCGAACGTATCGAGGGACGGAAGGTCGAGGACTATCGTCTTCGCCTCCGCGTGGGCGTCGATGCGGGCGAGATCATTCTGGCGTACGTCGGCGGTGCTGAGGGGCGTTGGCAATACGTCGTTCACGGGGGCGCGTTGGCCCAGGCGATCCGATCGCTGGCTGGCGTGAGTCCTGGAGAGATCGGCTACGGCGGCGAGATCGAGCCGAACGAAGCGGCACCAACGCACCGCGGGTCGCAAACTCGCGAGCTCGATCAGGCGGCCTTCGAGGCGTTGACCGCGTTCGTGCCGCGACCCGTTCAGGCGCGCATCGGCGCCGGACAAGCAGGTTGGCTGGCGGAGTTCCGTCAGGTCACCACCAGCTTTCTCAGTCTGCCCGCGTCCGTTTGTGAGGATCTGGAGCAGCTGCAGCAGGTCGTCGTTACGGCGCAGGAAGCGGTCTATCGTGCGGGCGGCAGCATTCTGCAGGTTCTCCTAGAGGACAAAGGCCTCACAGTGCTATCGGCCTGGGGGACTGCGCAGCGGTACCACGAGGACAACCCTCGGCGTGCCGTTCATGCCGCCCACGAGATTAGTAAGCGCCTGGACGCTCGTGGCGTGGCCTCACGACAGGGAATCACGACTGCCACGGTGTTCACCGGCAGTCGCGGCAGCGCGCGCCGTCGCGATTTCGCGATCATCGGCGATGGTGTCAACCTGGCGGCTCGACTTACACAGGCGTCCGACGGGCGTCCCCTCGTTGACGCCGTGACTCGATCGGGCGCGCGCGGCAATTTCGTTTTCGAGGGCGTTCCACCCGTAACGGTCAAAGGCAAGGTCGAGCGTGTTCCGGCCTACCGATTGAGCGGGGAATCCGCCAGGGCGGAACCCGGCCGTACACTCGTGATCGGCCGGCGCGACGAGGTGCACGCTCTCGATGCGGCGATCGAGAGCCTGGAGCGCGAAGGGGACGGCGGTGTTGTGTTCATCGAGGGACAACCCGGGATCGGCAAGTCGAACCTGCGTGCTCATCTGCTCGAAGAGGCGCAGTCTGCAGGGTTGAGGACGCTCCTGATGGTGGGCGATGTTCTCGACCGGTCCACGACTCAGCATGCTTGGCGCGGCGTTTTTCGGCGGCTGGTCGGGGTCAGCTCGGCAGCCCGGATCGAGGAGATCAACGAGATCGCCGCCGCGGTGGCAGAGCGCCTGCGCGGAGGGCAAGATCTCACGTCGCTTTTGAACCCTGTACTCGGTTCCACCATTCCGCGAACCGAGGCCGTGGCGCGCATGACTGCAGAGGGGCGCAGCGAGAGCGCCCGGGACTTGCTTGTCGACCTGTTGGTCGACTCTGTCGGCGAGCGCCCGACAGTGCTCGTCTGCGAGGACGCACACTGGTTCGATTCCGCTTCGATTGCGCTCGTGCGAGCGGCGCGTGAACGGCTGCCGCGCGCACTGTGCGTGGTGTTCGCACGCGATCACGCCATCGAATCAGGTGAACGTGGACTCCACGCGCTCGTAAGTGCCGACGAGGTGGTCCACCTGCCGCTGCTGCCGCTCGATCCCGATGGTTCTACGCAGCTCGTCTGTCACACGCTCGGGGCCGACCTGGTGCCGGAGGACGTGACGGACTGGGTGCACAGTCAGGCAGGGGGACATCCGTTCCTGACCGAGCAGCTCACGCGGGCTCTGCGCGACGAACGGGTGCTGCTGGTCCGGGAAGGCGAGGCCCATCTCCAAGGAGGCGCGAGTCGACTCGATTCCGTTGCGGCGCCGGACAACGTTCAGAACCTCGTGACCAGCCGGCTCGACCGTCTCGAACCTGAGGCCCTCCTCGCGCTCAAGGTCTTGGCGATCGCAGGTGCTCGGGCGCACACGGACCTTCTGCTCGCGATCCACCCCATGTCGCCGCCGGCCGATGCGCTGGAGCGCGAGCTTGCGACACTCGCGGCGGACGGTCGGTTGGTGGGAGGGACGGGACAGGAGTGGACCTTCGAGCACGCCATCGCCCGGGACGTCGTCTACGAGACGATCGCCTTCGCCCAGAAGCGAGAGCTACACGCGGCCGCGGCCGACTGGCTTGAGCAGGAGCACGGTGAGATGGAGGCTGCCGAACCGGTGCTGGCGCACCACTGGCAAGGGGCGGGGGAGCCAGCCAAATCGATCGAATATCTGGAACGGGCCGGACGGACCGCGTTGCGGGCCCACGCGAATCCGGAGGCGGCACTTTTCTTTGGTGACGCCCTCGAGTTGGCGACCAGCGAAGACGTGGTCGCCAACTCGCTGCGACGTGCTCGTTGGCATCGACTGCGGGGAAAGGCGCACTTCAGAATGTGGGATTTCGTGGGGGCTAGCCGCGACCTGGACCGTGCCCTCCAGATGCTAGAGACACCGCTGCCAAAGTCCGGCGCCGCGCGCGTCCGCTTCTTCGGCGCGCAGTTGATCCGCCAGGCGCTGCTCTTGGCTGGCCGGCGCCCGAAGGTCTCGGCGGCGGAGCAGCGCGAGCGCTTCGAGGAGGCGGCCGGAGCGGCGGCTCTCGTGTCGTTCATCTGCACCCATCGCAAGGACGCAGCGGGGGTCATGGCAGCGAGTCTCTTGGCCGCCAACCTATCGGACCGCGCCGGAGTGCCAAACGCCCGAGCCCACAGCCTCCTCGGGTTCGCTGCATCCGCGCTGGGCTGGCGCCGACTCGCCAGGCGTTACTTCGATCGGGCTCGTGAACACGCTCAGGAGGGTGACCAGTTCCAAGATCTACCTCACGTGCTCACCCTGGACGCCTCGGATTTGTTGGGTGCTGCCGAGTTCGAGGACTGCTCGGCGACGCTGGAGAGCGGGATCGAGGCGGCGGAGTCGATGGGGGATCGAAACGGCGTTGCGGGCCTGACCAGCCTGCGCGCGAACATGGCCGGCTTTCATGGCGATTTCGACGAGCTGAAACGATTTAACGCGGAGGCGCTGGAAATCGTTTCCGGCCGAGAGACGACGGAGCTCGAGCCGTATTTCAGGATCGGCCTGCTGCATGCCGAGGCCATGGTCCAGCAGCCCGAGGAAGCATATCTCTACCTTCAGCGTGTCAAGCAGGGGCTTCTCGACCTGATGGAAGAGGACGACAAGCTCCTGCGCGCGTTGCTGGCCGGTGGCTCGGCCCTGATCTGTGCGCACGCAGGGCGTGTCGACGAGGCGCGCCAGGTTGCTCAGATCGGCATGGGCTATCTCACCGAGAACGTGCGAGCCGTGCCCGCGTCGTGCTGGCTCGTCCCAGACGGCATCGCCGAGGCGTATCTCGATTGCTGCGAGCTGGCACAGCAGGGCGGGGTGCTGCCGGATGGCTTGCTTCGCGATGCGACGAAGGCGGTCGCGGCCCACGCTGCCTGGTCGAAGGTCTACAGGTTCCGCCGCTCGCGTTCGGACCTTCTGCGTGGCCGTCTGGAGGCGCTACGCGGGCGCCACGATCGCGCAGTCCGGGCGCTGCGCGCGAGCTTCGCGGAAGCGCGTGAGCTAGACCTCCCATTCGATCAGGCTCTCGCGCAGCTCGAACTCGCTCGAGTCGCGGGGAAGGCAGAGCCACTGCCACAGGCAGCGATCGAGACGCTCGAAGCGGCCAAGGCGCCGTACTACCGCGAACGAGCGATGCGGGTCGCTCGTTCGGCCGAACGGGTCAGCGGCTAGCCGGTTGGTGCTTGCCCAACGAGTGCTACAGCGGCGATCAGACCGACCCACATCCAGATTGCCAGGGCTACGCCCCAGGCGAACATGGCAACGGGACCGGAGTCGTTCGCCTTGCGGGCGAGGAACGCCAGCGGCAGGGCAAAGAGGACCTCGAACACGATGATCCAGTACGGGGTCGTGCCCGCGAGCATCCAGCAGTTGCGGCAGTACCAGAGGTCGGCCCCCTTGGCGAGATACTCGTAGATCGGCACGTTGATGCCGCCGATGATGCCGGTCGCCAGCGTCGCGCGCCCCAGGCCGAACCGGTCGGCCAATTCGAACCCGATGACGCCCAACTGCACCACGATCACCGCCCAGGCGAACGGCATGTACAGCGGCGAGGCCCAGATCATTGGCTCGCCAGCGGGATAGACCAGGTAGCCGTACTGCACTGCGGCCCAATAGTCGCTGGCGAGTTCACCGAACCCCGCGGCCAGGCCGCAGATCCAGAGATTGCGGAGCATCGAGTCGGCGTGACGCCTGATATGAGCGATGAAGGCTAGCGACGCGCCGGCTGTCAGAACCGTCGCCGACATCCATCCAAGCGCGCCGAGCCAGGCGACGAAGGTTCCAACTACCGTCCATGCCAACGCCAGAAGGGCAAGGCGGAGTCGTCGCCGCCGCAACTCGATATCGCTCATGGGGGTCCTAGCGTTTTCGGAATTCCGTAAGAGTGGCGGGAGCCTAGCACGCGCGCGGTACCGATTCGTGTTTCACGTCTCGCGGTGGTAACGCGGCCGTCCGGTTGCTAGCATCGCGGCCCATGACCTCTGCAGATCCGCTCCCATAGGGACACCGGTGTATCGACTCAGTTCACGCCTGAGAATGTGGGGAGCGTGCGCGCTTCTGGCGGCCCTACCGGTCGCGGCGCAGGAGTCGAGTCGCTTGTCGGGCACGATCGCCCGTCCCGACGGTACTCCTGTAGCCGGGGTGGCCGTTCTTCTATCAGAACCCGACCTGCTCGCGATTTCCGATCGCGACGGCGAGTTTTTCTTTTCCGATCTCGGGCCGGGCCCTTATCGCCTGATGTTCACGCTCGGGCCGCACTCGGAAGTCGTGGACGATGTCGCGGTTGTGGCTGGCCAGGATCGCGAGGTGGAAGTCGTCGTGGAGTGGCCCCTGAACGTGGCCGAGACGGTGATCGTCGAGGGCGCGTCGCGACGGCCCGAGCGTATCGTCGAGGCGCCGGCGGCCGTGAGCCTGGCCGATGCCGTCGAGGTCGAACTGCAGGCTGTTGCCGGACAGCTACCACGTGCCCTCGTGCGGGCTCCGGGAGCCGAGGTCGTGCAAGCAGATGTCTATGACTTCAGTTTCAACACCCGAGGCTTCAACGACATGGTCAATCGGCGCGTGCTGATGACCATCGACGGGCGCGATCCCTCGCTTCCCGGAGTCGGGACGCAGGAGTGGGCATCGTTCTCGTTTCCGTTCGACGACATCGAGGCGCTGGAGATTGTTCGCGGTGCCGGTTCGGCCCTTTACGGTCGCGGCGCCTACAACGGCGTGGTCAGCATGACGACCCGGCAGCCCCGCTCGAACACGGGCATGGTGCGCATGGGCGGCGGGGAGCTGTCGACATTCCGGACCGATGGATTGATTTCACGCGACCTTGGCGACGGATGGTTCCTGAAGCTCACAGCTGGCGGTTCGGGCGGCGACGATTTCACCGTTTCGCGTACCGACTCGGTCGAGTACGCGCCGGGGCAGCTGCCCATGGATGCCGTGGCTCCGCCTCTGGATCGCGTCAAGAGTCTCTACGGCGGCGTACGGCTCGATCGCACCACGAGCGGGGGGCATTCGATGACCATCGAGGGTGGCGCCGCCTCCGTCGAGGGCGCTACGACGATGACCGGCCTGGGGCGTGTGCAACAGACCGATTCGCTACGTCCCTGGGGTCGCTTCAACATGGGCACCGAGCGCTGGAATCTGATGGCGTTCTATACGGGGCAGGACTCCAACGACATCGTGCCTCTCAGTTCGGGCGCTCGGCTGTTCTGGAATACCTACAACATCGCGACGGAACTACAGGGCAACACGACGGTTGCAGGCGGTCGTGGGCGCCTCGTCGGCGGTGTCTCGGCGGGTCGCGAACGCCTCGACTCGGCCGATCGGGACGGCGTGCAGACGCAGCTGGCACAGCCGCAAACTGCCAGCCGAGTGGGCGTGTTCGGTCAGATCGACTACGACTTTTCACGCCAACTCAAGGGGGTCGCTACCGTTCGCTGGGACTACAGCACGGTGTTCGATCCCCGGATCTCGCCTCGGGTAGCGCTCGTCTACAGTCCGCATCCGCTGCACACGCTGCGGGCCTCGTTCAACGAGGCCTTTCTAGGGCCGAGCATGGTGCAGCAGTTCTTGCTGGTTCCCGCAGCATCGCCGATTGACCTCTCGGGCATCGAGGAGGCCCTGCAGCCTGTTCTCGGGGGGGGGGGGGGTGCCCTTGGGCCTCGGCAAAACCCCGGTCCTCGCGGTGGGCAACGAGAATCTGGAGGTGGAGCGGGTCCGGACCTTCGAGTTGGGCTATCAAGGGGTCCTGGGACGCCGTTGGTTCGTGAATCTGACCTATTACCGGAGTCAGCTCAACGACTTCACGACCAACCTACTTCCCCAGGTTGGCACCAGCCTGGGGCGGCTGAATCCCGACTTCGGGGCCTATGTGCCGCCCGCTGAACTGTCGCCTGAGTCCACGGCGATCGTCCTGGCCACGTTGCAGGCGGCGCTGCCGCCCGGCCTGTACGCGGCGATGTCGAACACTCCGAACGGGGATCCGGCGTTTGTCGTCGTTTCGCTCACCAACCAGGGGCGGGTAGATACGCAGGGTCTCGAGTTCGGCGTGCAGGCGACACTGCCTGGGTCCTTGAACCTGGACCTTGGGTACACCTTCTTCGATTACGAGGTCCGGGAGCAGGCCCCGGAAGACCCGCTGGTACCGAATGCTCCCAAGCATCGCTTGACCACCGGTCTCACGTACTCCGGTGCCGCTCTCGAGGCCGGGTTCCGGCTGCAGTGGGTGGACGGGTTTTTCTGGCGGTCCGGCCTGTATGCCGGCGAAGTGCCGTCCTACACCGTGGCGGACTTGAGTTCTGCGTACACCATCGACCCCCGCTGGCGAGTCGGCCTCGATATCGCCAACGTGTTCGACAACAAGCACTTCCAGATGTTCGGCGGCAGCGTGTTGGGACGCCGCGCGCTACTCCACGTTACGTGGAACTTCTGATGGCGAAGGAGACGAAATGCTGCAGCACCTGATCAACGAGTTGGAGTACATGCTGCACGGCTCGACGCCAGCTGTGGGACGCCTGCTGTTGTTCACCGCGGTGGTGATGTTTGCAACCTGGGCGATTGCCTACATCCTGATCATCCAGAAGTGCTTCCGCGAGAAGACCTACGGCGTGCCGATAATAGCCGTGTGTCTGAACATCAGCTGGGAGGCGCAAATGGCGCTGGCGCCCCCGGAGTACTACCCATGGTTGCTCAAGGCCGGCAACCACCTGTGGCTCATTCCCGATCTCTTCTTGCTCTTCCAACTCTATCGCTTCGGTCGCGCCAATCAGAGGCACGAGTCCGTCCAGCGCCACTACTACGTTGCGCTCACGGGCACGCTGGCGCTCAGCTTCGCTCTGGTGCTGACGTTTCGACGCTACTTCAACGATGACATTGGGGTCGCGGCGGCGTTCCTGTTGGCGTTCATTATGTCGATTCGCTTCATCTTCATGGCGCTGGAACGACCTGATGGCAGCGGGCTGTCCTACCGTGCCGGTTGGCTGATGATGATCGGCAATATCGCGGCTGCGATCTTCTGCTACTTCTGGTGGCCAATGCAGTTCGCGATCGGACGGATCGATGTGTCATTGGAGCCGACCACCTACTGGTTCCTCTACGTGCTCTTCCTCACCGTGCCGATCTTCAACCTGATCTACATCCTGCAGGTGCGCCAGATCCGCGCCCGCCAGGGGGCAGCGGCTACTGCCTAGCGCTGGACGGCACGGTGATGGCCGAAGACCTCGTCACTCCAGAAGTCCGGCGGGATGCGGAATCCATCCGGACTCATATGTGCAAGCGCCATCAGGAGTCTGCGGTGAAGCCACACGGACACGGGGCCGAGCCCGCTGTCGTCCCGATAGGCGTCGTCGACGGCCCGCACGATCCAACCGAGAATGACTTTCACGACGCGGATTGCGAGCCGTTCTAGAAAGCCTGGCGGTGAAACGCCGAGTATCGAGGCCGTCTCCGTACCGACATAGGTATGAATGAGAATCTTCGGCAGCCCTTTGCAGCCGAAGGGCATCACGCTGCGGACATACTCGAGCAGATGCCGAGTGAGGGCGCGGCCCGGCCCCGTGGAGCCCTTCTGTCGTGTCTTGATCTGCTCGAACAACGCTTCAGCCTCGTCCACGGTGGCGGGGAGCAGGTCCTCGCGAACCCCCATGAAGTGACCGACTAGGTTCCAGCGAGTCAGGAATGCCAGTTCCTGGTCCGGCCGGAGTCCGAAGTCGCGTAGCACGCGGATCGGCACCCACGAAAAGGTCATCAGCGTGTACACCAGGTCTTCCTGGTTAATCGGTTTGCCATCCGTCGGGACCCACTGGTTCGCCACGTCAGCCGAGGTTTTCTCGCGTCCCTCGACCTTGCCGCCGTGCTGGATCAAGTAGCGGATCGATGCGTGCATCAAGCGGACACGCAGTGCGGACTGGATCCCCCTCGGTAGCTCGCCCGGAGGTGCACCATCCCCGTCGCCGGAGTTCGCCGGAATTACGTTCCCGCTGTGGGCGATGTCCATGATGAACTGCGCCGTTTCAAGAAGCCGCCTGCGGGTGTGTTCGTCGAGCCTGCCGGTGTAGGCCAGAACCTTGACTCCCTTGGCCATCACGTAGCACTCCGGGAGGCTCGCGCATGCCAACAGCGTGGACACCATGAGTCCGAACTCGAGTCCGACCGTTCCGCCCTCGTGAATCAGCTGCTGCTTCTCGGGCAATCGCGCCCATCCCGGCAGGCGATGACCTTCTTCCAGGTAGCGTCGGACCTCGTCGGGCAGCGGAGTGTCTGCTGCCGAGTCGAACCGGGCCCGCAGAACGTCGTGGCCGGCGCCGGTGGTGTCGGGGGCAAAGAGCCGCACGAGGAGCTGGTGTACGCCTTCGGCTCCTCCGCCGTGCTCGAACACGGCCGCGACCGCGTTGTCCGCCAAAGGGTCGCCGATGGTGCGCATCCTTTCGATATCCTCATCGGTCCATCGCGACGCGTTCATCCCAGCGACTCCTTTTGATATCTACCGAAGGGGCTTCGCACCCGTCGTGGCCGCTGCCCGGCGAGCGCTGCGGCGCAAGCATAGCGGTGCCGGCCTTCGGCTACCATGTGCGCGTGGGGCGCGCGGGGCAGGCGCCCGGAATACGCAGGAGCAGTGCGGTGTCGGCAAGCAACCGAACTGAGATCGAGCGACGGGCTTTCGATGCCTGTGAACGCTTTTCTGGGCTGGGGAGCGATCTGCGCGGAAAGTTGCTCGCGCGAATGTCTTCGGTCGCCTTTCGGGAGGGCGAGTATCTCATCTCCCAGGGAGCGGAGGGCGACTCGCTGATCATTGTCGTGAGCGGCTGTGCGGCCGCGCGGGTGCGTGGCTCGAACAGCGCCGCCGATCGAGAAGTGGGCGAGTTCGAAGCTGGCGACCTCGTCGGGGAAATGGCACTTGTCACCCGCGAGCCCCGAACCGCTGTCGTAGTAGCCATGACTGCAGTTGAGGGGCTGACGCTTCCAGCCGGCGACTTTCGCGAACTCGCGGTCGGCCATCCCGAGCTGGCGTCGGTGATGACGGACCTGGTCAGTGATCGACTCGGCGCGGCACTGCACGACGGGCTCGGTGGTAAGGAACTCGGCGGCTATCAGATCGACCACCTGCTCGGCAGGGGCGCGATGGCAGTTACCTACCGCGCCAGAGACATCTCGACCGGCGATCACGTGGCCCTGAAGATGATGAAGCACCGATTGCTGCACAACCAGCAGTCCGTACGACTGTTTCGCCAGGAAGCAGAGGTGCTCGGCACACTGGAGCACGACAACATCGCGCGGTATCGCGGCGGCTTCGAGTCCTACGGAACCTATTTTCTGGCGATGGAATACTGCGACGGCCCCAATCTGCACGACTTCGTCGACTACCAGGGCGGACTCTCGGAGGAGAGTGCGCGGTGCGTGATTGGGCAGCTGGCCCGTGCGCTCGACTACCTGCATTCGAGAAGTGTCACGCATCGCGACCTGAAGCCCGAGAACGTCATGCTGACGCTCGCCGGAGCCGCGAAGTTGGCTGACTTCGGGCTGGCTACGCGGGTTTCCGATGTTGCCGAGGCCTCAACCGCGGCCGGCGGAATGTTCGGGACGCCGCTCTACATGGCTCCAGAGCAACTCAACGGTGATGTCCCCGATAGCCGCGCGGACCTCTACGCGTTGGCCTGTATCGCTTACGAGATGGTCGCGGGCAGGCGCCTCTTCTCAGGCGGGACCCCCGTCGAGGTCATTCGAAGCAAGCTCACGACGCAGGTGCCCAGGGCCGACGAGATCGGACCCGGCGTGAGCGATGCCTATCACGACGTGATCGAGCGCGGCCTGCGCGAAGATCCGGCCGAGCGCACGGTTTCGCTTGGCGACCTGACAGACTGGGCCGGCCGCATCGAGGTTCCTCGCGCCCCCGGGCCCCACGTGGACTCGACCGCCGAGACGCAGTAGCTCGGGAAATTCGCGGGTGGGTACCACTCGGCCTGTGTCCGGTATCGACGCCCGCCGGACGCAAAGACACAGCAAACGAGTTTCTCGGTGAGGAATCTTGTATAGTGTCAATAATGACACTATGGCCAGAATGACACTATTAAGGAACTCATGAGCAACGAGAGCCAGTTCGACTCTTTCTTGCCCCTGCATCCGCTCCATTTCCGGATCCTGGTCGTGCTGCAAAGCGGACCTCTATATGGATACCGGATCGTCAAGGAACTGGAGGCTCGTGGGGCGGGGCCTATGCAGCCGGCGAACCTCTATCGTCGTATCCGGGATCTGAAGAGGGATAGGCTGCTCGTTGAGGTGCCTGCCCCGGAGGAGGCCACGGATCAGCGAGATCGAAAGTTCTTCGAGCTGAGCGACTTGGGGCGTGACGTGCTGGCGGCCGAGATCGTTCGACTCCATGATCAACTGGCGGAGGCCGGGGCGTCCGGGCCGCGGCCAGAGCCGACGAGGTCGCGATGACGGGGGCGGGGCTCTACCGGCGTGCGTTGGCGATGCTGCCTGCCGGACTGCGGCGTGACTTTGGCGACGAAATGGTTTAGGTTGCTTGAGGATCGAATCACGGCCGCACGTGGCCCGATCGCACGGGCGTGGGTGCTTTGCGGGGCGTTTGCGGACGTCGCTCAGCAGGCCGTCGCCGCGCGGAGGACGGCCCCTCGCCGTCGAACCTCGCTCAGGAGTCGAGCCGAGGCGCTTGCAGCTGACGTTGGCTTTGGTTGGCGGCAGCTCGTGAAGAACCGGGCGACATCGTTAGCGGCCGTTCTGTCGCTGGCGCTCGCAATCGGGGCGTGCACCTCGGCTTTCATGCTGATCGATGCGCTGCTGCTTCGCCCTCTGCCGATCAGCGAGCCGGGGCGCCTGCACCTGGTCTCCTACGAGAGTGACCTGCGTGGCGACGTGGACCGCTGGGACAGTGGCTCGTACACGCTGTTCGGACGCATGCGGGCGGCGGTAGAGGGTGATGCCGAGGTGATCGCGATCTCGCCATCGTGGCGCCGCGAACTCAAGTATTCGGGCTCGCAAGAAACTGAGACGCCGTATCTTCTGCGAGCTTCGGGGGAAATGTTCGCGGCGTTTGGGCTCCAACCGACGCTCGGCCGACTCCTCACGGTCAACGACGACATAACGGCTCGTGAGCACCCATTCGCAGTGATCTCCGAGGCCTATTGGGCGCAGCGGTTCGGACGCGACACTGATGTGCTTGGACGGAAGTTCAGCATGGACGGGGACACGTTTGAGATCGTCGGCGTGGTCGAGGCGCCATTCGTCGGAGTCGAGCCGGGGATCCAGACGGACGTCTTCATCTCCACGATGATGGGGCGTGAGGTCCACAACATTCTTCAGAACGGTCTGCGGACATTCATTCGACTCGGACCCGGCGTTGCGGCCGGAGGGGTGTGGGACCGCCTCGATGTTGCGTGGCGTCGCTTCGAGGAAGAGAAGCGGGACTTCCTGCACAGTTCCCGTGCCGGGCTCCGCGAGGAGCGTCTCGAGGCGTCCAGGCTGCGTCTGACGCCAGTCGCCGCGGGCGTGTCGGAGCTGCAGCGTGCGTTCGGCCGTCCGTTGATGATCCTCGGGGTTCTCGTGAGCCTGGTGCTCCTCATCAGCTGCGCAAACGTGGCCAATCTCGTGACGGCACAGGCCAGTACACGCGGCCGTGATCTGGCCGTGCGCGTGGCGATCGGTGCGCGACGTGCGCGGCTCGTGCAGCTTGCGCTCGCCGAGAACACGTTGTTGGCCCTCTTCGCCACGGCTCTGGGCGCGGGGTTCGCCGCGGGGGCAGCGCCCGTGGTGGTCGACATGCTGAGTCCGCGCGGGGCGCCAATTCGACTCGCGTTGTCGCCCGACGCCCGTGTGCTGGGCTTTAGCCTCGTCATGGCGCTGACCGTTACGCTGTTCTTCGGTGTCGCGCCCGCTTTGAGGGCCTCCGGCGTCGACCCTTCGCGGGCGCTGAAAGCGGCGGTCGGTCGCGTAACTCGACATCGATCAATGCGCACTCTGGTCGCTGCGCAAGTTGCCTTCTGTTTTGTCGTTTTGTTTGTCGCGGGGCTTTTCGTGGCGACATTCGCTGGTCTCGACGGCATTCCGATGGGCTTCTCGTCCGACGGAGTCCTCGCCGTTTCGCTGCGCACGCAGCCAGCGCAGCAGCCGGCAGCGTGGGATGAGCTAGGAGAGCGACTACGCGGCGTGCCCGGAGTGGAGGCCGTTGCCTTCTCGGGCTGGCCGCTGCTCAGCGGGTCGAGCACCAACACGGAGATTGCTGCTGAAGGCGAAGTGGTGCGCTCGGAGACTCTCACCGAGCTTCTGTGTGTTTCTACGGAATGGATCTCGGTGATGCAGATCAGGTTGCTCGATGGAACCGATATTCGCGAAGATGACGTCTGGCCGGGCGTGGCGATCGTCAACGAGGCCTTTGCGCGCGAGTACGCCGGGGGTGAGAGTCCGGTTGGGGAGCGATACGACAGGGTTGCCGTTGACGGCAACCGGAACACGTTCCGCGTGGCCGGACTGGTGAGCGACGTTCGCTACCTGGGGCTCCGCGGCCCCACAGCGCCCGCCGCCTACATTCCGTGTCGTTCGCGGACTGCGGCGGGAGATCTAAGCGCGCGTTCGTTCGGAGCCTTCATGGTGCGCACCGAAGCTCGCGAGCCGCTGGCCTTGGCACCGTTTCTGGAACAAGCAGTTGGCGAGGCGCAAGGCTTCCGAGTCCGCGACGTGAGGACCCAGGCTGAGATCGTTGATCGGCACACTGTGCGCGAGCGACTCCTCGCGACCCTGGGGATCTTTTTCGCCCTGGTGGCGGTGGTGCTCGCCGGTATCGGGCTCGCGGGGGTGCTCCACTACTCGGTCTTGCAGCGCCGCCGGGAAATCGGCATCCGCGTTGCCCTGGGAGCTTCGCGATCGAGCATCGCGCAGCGGACCGTCCACGGCGTTCTCGGCATGGTTCTGGTTGGGCTGCCCATCGGAGTCGCTCTGGGGCTCGCCGTCGTCAGCTGGATCGAATCGTTGCTCTACGGGGTTTCGGGAACCGACACTGCATCCATCGTCATGCCGTGCGCGACGATTCTGGGGTTGGCTCTGTTGGCGAGCCTGCCGGGTGTCGCCCAGGGGCTCCGTGTTGATCCGGCGAGGACTCTGCGCGAAGAGTGATCGCGAGTGTTGTCGGTCCTACCTGCCGAACCGGTCGCCGAAGAAGTCGCCCTCGTTCCAGGTTGGACGGGCGTCGTCGGTAGCGATGCGGTAGCCGATACGAACGCTTGCTCGGACGAAGCGTAGAGCGGTGTCCCAGTGGATCGGCGTTGATGTCAGATCGTCCGAAGGCTTGTGGTAATGCTCGGCGGTGAAAGCGTCGATCACTTCGCGTCCATCGATGTTTGGGTCGGATGACCCGATGCTCTCTGCCAGGTAGAGCGACGGGATGCCCTGGCGAACGAACGAGTACTGGTCGCTGCGGATGAAGTAGACCTCTTCCGGATAGGGGTCTGGCGTGTAGGTGAAGCCCTCGTAGCCAGCCTCGGTGGTCATCAGCTCTTCGAGCGAGGAGTGCTCGGCGCCGTAGCCGGTGACGGTGTTGAGAGGAAAAAACACGAGAGGCATATCGAGGTTGACGCTCGCCACAATGCCCTCGGCCGGCACGGTGGGATTCTGAGCGAAGTAGTCGGAGCCGAGGAGACTCCATTCCTCGCCGGTGACTGCGACGAACACGAGCGATCGCCGGGGTCCGTCAGGGAGTGCGGCCAGTGCGCGCGCGGTCTCGAGCATCATCGCAACACCGAGTGCGTTGTCCCACATGCCGTTGTAGATGGCGTCGCCGTCTACCGGTTCACCCGTGCCGAGAGCGTCGAGGTGCGACGAGTACACGACATGCTCGTCGCCCAGCTCCGGGTCTGTGCCCGGCAGAATCCCGACAACGTTCGGGCTGGTCAGCCGCTCGTGTTCTGAACGGCGGTAGAGGGTGGCTTCGATGTTGAGCGGCAGCGAAGCCACCTCGGCGTTGTCTGCGGCCTGGCTTGCCTGGCCGAACGTCACCGGAGCCTGCGCGAACAGTCGCTGCGAGCCGCTCTGGCTCAGCCGCGCATGGCCCTCGATCTCGGGGAGAAAGTCCGCGATCTGGCCGTCGACCCCGACCCATGACAGCTCGAACGGTTCGATGGATCCCTCGAGGTTGGTGCTTGAGCTGAGGCGGATGAGCCCGACGGCACCGCGCCGCGCGAGTTCCTCCGCCTTGGTACGACTGGACGAGTAGTGGGCCCGCTCGGTGGACGGGAAACTCGACGGCGCGCCGCCGAACATGGCAACGATACGCCCGGTGACATCGACACTGTCGTAGTCGGAGTACCCGAGCTCTGGCGCATGGACTCCGAAGCCCACGTAGACAACTTCGGCCTGGATACGGTTCTCGGCGCGCTCGGGGTCCGCATAGACGATCGCGTCCTCGATCCATCGCAGGTCTTCTTGGCCGCTCATCGTGTGCAGAGTCACGCCGGAGGCCGACGCGTCCAGAGTGCGCCTGATCATCGGCACCGGCTGCATCCATCCATCGGTTCCGCCTGGCTCGAGACCCATGGCGGCAAACTGTTGGGCCACAAACTGGGCGGCATCGTCGTAGCCGGCGGTACCGGTCAGACGGCCCTGGCGCTCATCCGCTGCCAGGTAGTCGATCGAGGCTTGGATCGCATCACGCGAAACCACTGCTAGCGCGGTCTCGACCGTGTTCCCCTGGGGCGCGCAGCTAGCGGCGACCGTCGCCAGGAACAGGAGGCACCACGTCGCTCGGCGGCTCTGGTCCGTGCGTGAGCGCCTCACGACTCGATGATCCGGCCGAAGCCCTGCGCCCTGGCGGCCCTCACCGTCGCCTCGGCGATTGCCGCGTCCTGCACGCCGACGCCGGTCAGGTCGGCAACGGTGATCTGTTCCTCGGAGATGCGACCGGGCGCGTCTCCCGCGATGATCGTTCCGAGTTCGACGCAATCCTCGGCGCGGATCTGACCGGCCGCCACCGCGTGGTGGATCTCGCCGAGTTCGACGCACTGCGAGATCCGATCGGCGACGACAAGGTCGGCGCGTCCGAGTACTTCGACTTCGACCTCCTGCTTCTTGGGCCCGTCAGAGCCGACGGCCGTGATGTGCGTGCCGGGTCCGATCCATTCGCTCCGCACTAGGGGTTCGCGGGCCACAGTCACAGTGAGAACCATGTTGGCGCCGCGTACAGCGTCTTCGATGTCCGGCACCGCGGTCACGGGCACGCCGAGCTTGTCGCTCATCTCGGTGGCGCAAGCGACGGCGCGTTCGGGTGTTCGATTCCAGATCGACACTTCGGGAATGTCTCGCACGCAGGCGAGCGCTTCGAGTTGCATGCGCGCCTGCATTCCAGCGCCGATCACCGCAACGCGATTGATCTGTTGTGGTGCAAGACGGCGCGCGGCCACCGCACCGGCGGCGCCGGTGCGCACATCGCTGAGGTATCCCATATCGAAGAGCAGTCCCGTGACCTGTCCGTTGACGGCGTCGAACACCACGACAATTCCGTTGGCCATGGGCAACCCGAGCTGCGGGTTCTGGTAGAAGCCGCTCACCAGCTTGAACGCGAAGCTGTCGGCACCGTGGATATGGGCTCCCTTAACGTGAATCTCGGCTTCAACCGCGTCGATATCGAGGCCGATCGGCGGCGGCAGCGTGACTTCGCCCCGGCCTAGCGCAGCGAACGCTCCCTCGACGGCGTCGATGGCCGTCGGCATGTCGATGCTGTCGCGAACTTCCTGTGCGGTGAGAAACAGCATGCCCATGACTCTTGCTCCGTGCGGGAAAGGGAGGCAGTGGTACCACATGCGATACTGCCCGGCCACCAGATCGGCAACCGTTACAGACCGGAGGAACGCCCATGGCAGGAGTGGACGGGCACGTGGCCCTGGTCACCGGTGCGGGGCGCGGGATCGGCAAGGCGACCACCGAACTGCTGCTCCAGCGCGGCGCTCGTGTGATGGCGGTATCTCGATCAGAGAACGAGCTTACGACTCTCGGCACGGACTATCTGGTGGCGGACCTGTCAACGGCCGACGGCTGCGCCCGGGCTGTAGACGAGACCCAAGGTCGCCTGGGCCCGATCGAAGTATTGGTGTGCAATCACGGTGTGGGGTCCGCCCACGAGCGCGTGCTCTGGGAACAGGATCCCGAAACCTGGGCGCAGGCGATGCGCGTGAATCTCGACGGGCCGTTTCACCTCACCCGCGCGATTCTCGCTGGAATGGTGGAGGTCGGCTACGGACGCATGGTCTTCACGAGTTCCACCGCCGGCCGTATCGCAGAGCAGGCGGGGAGCGCCTACAACGCCTCCAAGCACGGACTCCTGGGACTGATGCGTTCGGTCGCACAGGATGGTGGAGCGTTCGGTGTTACCGCCAATGCCGTGCTGCCGGGGTGGGTTCGCACCGAGATGGCCGAGCGTTCGGCACGAGCCGAGTCCGAAGCCAGCGGCAAGACAGTTGAGCAGGTGTGGGAAGAGCGCGACGCGCTGTATCCGCCGAACCGCGTGGTCACCCCGATCGAGGTGGCCCACGTGATCGCATTCCTCGCCTCGGAGGAGTCGCGCGGTATGAGCGGTCAGGCCATCACCGTCGCGCTCGGCGCCGAGGTCTGATCACGTAGTAGGCGGCGGAGACCGCGATCAGCACGCCGACGCTCGCGGACTCCGCGAGCGGGAGTTGCATCAGGAGCCACCCCACGATCGCGGCGCCCAGCAACGGGATCGTTGGGCCGAGCGGCAGGGTGAATTCGTGAGCGGCGGGGAGTCCGTCGCGTGACCGAAGTCGCAGCACGGCGAGAATCACGCCGAGATCGATGAGCAGCAAGGAGCCCGTCGCGACGGCAGCCAGGTAGGTGAACGTGCCGCTAAGCGCCAGCGCGATCACCACAGACGCGAAGAAGATGATCGCGACATGCGGCGTCCGGTAGCGCGGATGAACGCGCCCCAGCGCACCGGGGAGCGAGCCGTCCCGGGCCGCTGCGAAGATCACTCGGGGCACACCCAGCATGTCTCCGCTCACGGCCCCGTATATCGAGAAGACGAGCCCGACGAGTAGAAGCTGGCCGCCCCATTGGCCGAATACTTCGGTGGCAACCGCGGTGAGCGGAGCATCGATCTGATCCGCGAGCCCGTCGCCCAGCACGCCCTGGGCGACCGTCTGAAGGCCAATGTAAAGCACGAGCAGGCATCCGATGCCGAGGGCTAGCCCGAGCGGCACCGTCCGGGCTGGTCTCTTGATCTCGCCACTGGCGCTGAGGGCGCCCTCCGCGCCACTGAAAGCGAAGAACAGAATGATTGCGCCTGCTCCGATCTCGGCCATCGACGGCCACGAACCGATGACCAGGTGGTCAGCCTGGATCACGAAGAGGCCAACGACCAACAAGAGGAGGAGCGGTACTAGCTTGGCGATCGTGTTGAAGACATACAGGCGCTTGCCAGATTCGACGCCGCGGATGTTGACCACGGCGAGAAAAGCCAGGATCGAGATGGTGAAGAGCGCTCGCGGAAGGGGCTCGGTGAGGATCGGCGCCACGGTGCCGAGCACGTCGATCATGGCCACGGTGATCGCAGCATCGGCGGCCGCCGAGTAGCCCAGCCAGAACAGCATCGAAGCGACGAACCCGATGAAGGGCCCGAAGGCGTCCTCGACATAGGCGTAGCTACCGCCACTCCGTACAACGCGGCTGCCGACTTCCGCGAAACAGAGAAAGACAAGGGCAACGGCCACGGAGCAGACGAGATAAGCCAGAATCGCCGCCGAGCCGAGTTCCGCGGCGATCACGCCCGGTAGCACAAAGATCCCGCCGCCCACGACGAGGTTCACGACCGCCAGGCCGAGTGCGAAGGGGCCAATCGCACGAACGAGTCCCTCGCGGTTCGTCGTTGGCTCCGAGGCTGCGGGCTCTACTGGGTCCATGGAGGGCGGAGAGTATACCTAGCCTATGGAATCGCACCAGAAAGCGGCCGCTAGACGGCGAAGCTACTCGATCCGGAAGATCCGCTCGCGCGATAGCGCGTTGAGATTCGAGTGAGTGCGTCCCGCCTCGACGGACCAGCGCCAGGTTCCTGCGGCAGCGAGCTGGGCGGCGTGAAGGAGCACGTCTTGGCTCCGGCGCACACCTCGACCGCCGTGAGGCGGTATTCGAACGTCTTGCGCGCCGCGCTGTTGGTGACCACGAGAAGGAACACGTTGGCGCGCTCCTCGGAGCGCCACCGGAATTCAGGCCGACTGCCTACTTTCGCGTTGTTGGCGGGCCCACGGAGCGCCGGCTTGCGGGGTAGGGCTGCGCGTTTGACGCGGAACGTTGAGGATTCCCATTTGCCTTCGCCCAGCTTGTTGCTGCCTCGGATGAACCATTCATAGGTGCCATCCCTGAGCGGTCCGGGACTGATGTTGTTTGCGGCGACAAAACAGTTCCCGCCGCGAATGCAGTGATCGTCGTCAGAGTAGGAGCGTCTGAAGATCTCGACGCCTTCATGCTCGACAGTCACCTCGTAGTCGACTGCTCCGGCGGTGCGAACCCACTGGAGGTCGGTTGCCGCGAGGCTGGAGAACAGGCGAGGGCGCAGCTGTTCGACCGATCCGGGTGGCGCCTGCGGCGCGATGACGTAGCGTCGGTCGGAGGTCGGACTGCTGTCGCCAAACTCGTTGCGGGCCAGCACCCGCGCGAAGTATTCGTCGGGAAACACGTTGCGCAGTTCGAGCGGTGACCGGTTCACCTCTAGCGTTTCCACGTCGCGCGCGCCGCGCGTGCTGCCGATCTCGACTACGTATTCCGTTGCCGGGTCTCGTGCGGTGACGTCGTCCCAGCTGAATGTGATCGTGTCGCCCTTCACCACGGTATTGAAGCTCTTCGGTGTCGCGGGCGCTGAACCCGTGATTACGAAAGCCTTGTCCGCTGTCGCGGCACTCGTACCGCTCCCGTTCCTCGCCTTCACCCTCGCGTAGTAGGTGCCGGTCGGTATGGAGTCGAACGACACCGTCGTGGACGTTGTGGTGGTCGCTGCGTAGTTCTTGCTGCCTGGCGATGTGCCGACTTCGACGATGTATTCGTCGGCAGACGCGCCCGCGCCGGCACTCCAACTGAGTGTGGTTGTCGATCCGTCAACCACGGCTCCGAGCGAGGTAGGTGTCGAAGGGGCTCCGCCGCCGCCACCACCACCGCCGTCGTCGTCTCCGCCGCTGGTGTAGCGCAGTGCCGCGAGCGCGTCCTTGTCGTCGGCGTGCAAACTGGCGCCGCGTCCATCCCCGTGGATGAACGGATACATGAGAGCCTGACCGGTACCGGAGTGACCGATACCAACCGCGTGTCCGAATTCGTGGCCAAGAAGCTCCTCGGCGGCCTCCGAGTCCGACGCCAGGAAGCAGTCGATACCGTCCTGAACCACGATATCGGCAAAGGTGATGCGGGAGAACGTCACGCCGTCGACATCAAACTTGGAGCCGTTGGTGTACACCGCCGCGAACGCCAGCGTCCCGCCGTCGGCGCAGCTAAACGAACCATCGATCTCGTCGCTGGGGTCCTCGTAGTAGACGGCGTTTGCACCGCCGCCGGAACTCACACCGATGTTGAGATCGCTTGCGGCGTTCAGGGCCCCGGCGCCGTTCTTTGCGGCCGAGGTGCCGCCGTCGCCCGCACCGATCAACGTGCCCACAATCCCGAATGCGGGTGTGAACGTGTTCCAACGAGCCGGCGAACCGCCAAATTCGATCAGCGAGAAGCCCTCGACCCGGGAGTTAGGCACATCGTCAGCAAAGTAGCCGTCGATCGCCGTGCGTGCGCCGCGATCAAGGTCGCGGATCCAACGACCGAAGCGCTGGGCGTCACGTAGACCAAGCCAGCGTTCGCCGCCCGGTGCTCGGCTGCCAGTGAGCCGGTCTGCCTCCAGGTCAACTGCACGGAAGGCGATGTCGCGGCCGCCCAAGTTGCGAACGTGGAAAGCTCCGAGTTCCATCTGAACGAGGCGCAGGGATCCGTCGTCGCCCTGTCGCAGGAAGAGCAGAACCTCCTGCTCGATCGCGAGGCGCGGCGCGCTCGAGATCGTCAGCCTCGTCCCATCTGGCAACTCACCGCCAGGGACACGGAACACAAGCTGCCGTCGTGTTTGGCCTTTCCATGCTCTTTCGACGCGCAGCACGAAGTCAGTGGCCGGCACGCCATCCTCAACACGAACGGTCTGTCGGCTGATCACTCCCTGCACAACGAGTTCAGCGCGAGCAGCCAGGGAACCGTCGGCGATGGGCGCAAACGTGTGCGCGCCAGCTCGCGTGGCCGATGCGAACATCAGACAAGCGCAGACGACCGCCGTCACGCAGCGCCAGGCCGTCGTTGAACCCCGGACCTCAGCGTCCTGGGGACCGGAATCGAACCGTCGAGAGTTTCTGCACACGATGGCACCGAGGCTAGCGCTTGGGAGTCGGGGAATCTACCGGTGATTGCCATGCGACATCCTTGAGCGGCCAGGGAAGTCCTCGTTCCTCGCGCCGTGATTTCCTGTTGTTTCCTGTGTCGGCCGGAAGCAACGAAAGGCGGTCGCATTCGTATGCTTAAGCGAGCTGATTTGGAGTTTCGTCCCCTGGAGCGGTGCTAGTGCGAAACGGTGTGATTCTTGGCGCGGCGACGGCCATCGGCCTTTCCTTGGTCGGCTGTGTGGTTTCGGGTGATGGCGGTGGCGCCAGTGCCAGCCATGCTGGGGGTGGACGGAGCGCTGGCGCAGACATCTCCGTTGATGCCCTGCGGGCGAACCTGGAATTGCTGGCCGCTGATGAACTCGGCGGCCGATCGGCAGGGACTCCGGGTTACGAAGCTGCCGCAGAATTCGTGGAGGTCGAACTCGCCAACCACGGCGTCGATCCCTTGTTCGCCAGTAGCGCGGACGCGCTCTCGTATCGCCAGCCGTTCGGGCTGGCCAACTGGCGGGTCGCGCGCGGCGGGTCCATGACGATCGACTCACGCGAGCCGGATGAGCTGGCGCTACTGCAGGACATGCAGGTGGCGTACATCGGGGATACCGCCGCGTGGGGCAAAGACCTGCCGGTCGTCTTCGTGGGTTCCGGGGTTGTGGAGCAGGACCTGGGCGTCGATGAGCTTGCCGGGCTCGATCTCGATGGCGCGTGCGCAGCGCTGTTCTTCGACTTGCCGGCTCAGATGCTGGCGAGCGGCCCGCCCGGGCTCCGCGCACGCAATCCGCAAGGGAACCAGGGGCTCGAGCGCCGTGTTGCGAATGTCGCTGAACGCGGCGCCGTATGTGTTATCGCCCTGCCAGGGCTGCAGCCTCCCGTGTTCTGGCGCGAGTTTCTGACCGCACCGAACCAACTACAGGGGCAGAGTCGCACACCAGACCCGGCGCAGCCGTTTGTTGGCTTCGCCGTCGGAATCAGCGATCGAGGGGCTGCCACGCTCTTCGCCGGTCAGATCGGGGATCCCAACCTCGACCCGACACTGGATCCCTTCGCCCTGACCGACACGACCGTTCGTTTCGATCTCGAGCTCCGCGATGGCGGAATTCTGGAGACAGCCAATATCGGCGGAGTGATTCCGGGAACGGATTCTGACCTTGAGGACGAGGTGATCGTTCTGAGCGCGCATCTGGATGGGCAGGGGACCCAGGCGAACGGCGTCGTCCTCAACAGCGCCAACGACAACGCGGCGTCGGTCGTCGCACTGCTCGAGGCTGCCCGCCACCTTGCCCGAGCGCCCGGTCGGCGGCCGGTGATGGTGCTCTTCACAAGCGCCGAGGAACTCGGCCTGTTTGGCTCCGAACACTTCGTCGACAACCCTCCCGTGCCGTTCTCGAGTCTTGCGTTGAACGTAAACATGGAGATGGTGGGGAAGCGCCGTCGCTCGTTTGGCGGTTATCAGTTCCGTGTCTCAGGGCGCCACTCGGACGAGATCGAGACCCTTGTGACAGCGACGCGGGACCGACACGGCGACGTGGACTTCGACTACGAACGACGCTTCGAAACGCCGGACTATCAGTTCCGCCGTGCCGATCACGTGCGGTTCTTTCTCCGCGGTGTGCCAACGATCTACTTCTACGGGGGTGGCGAGGATTACCATCAGCCCTCGGACGACGCCAACCGCATCGAGTACGAGAAGGTACGTACGATGGCGGAAGTACTCGTCGATCTGATTCGGGTCACAGACACCATGGCGAGCCTGCCCAAGTCCGACGGGAGGTCATGACACAGGGGGACAGGCGTGCGTCTGATCAGCTTCAACATGCGATCAGGCGGTGCCCGAGACTGGCAGCACGCGCTGGATCTTTCCCCTGACCTCGCCTTTCTGCAGGAGGCGAAGGCGCCGACGTGTCTGGGGGAGTCGCTGAGCCGTGAGCTCGGTCGCCGCATCGTCTGGGAAGCTGTCGAGCACGGTCGCTGGGGTAGCGGACTGCTTCTGCCGCGAACACCCGAGGCCATTCTCGAAGTACCGGGCTACGGCGGGTGGGTGGTCGGAGCCGCGGCGCGACTGTGGAAGTGGGGGCCGGTGTGCCGAGTCTTCAGCCTGCATGTTCCGGCACGCCACTCTGGCTATGTCCGGACCGTGCACGAGGTGCTCGACAGGATTCTGGCCATCGACCATGACGGCCCCCTGTTGCTCGGCGGCGATCTCAACGTGGCCACAGCGCGACGCGTTGCGCTTGAGGCCCGCAAGACCACACCGCGGGAGTTACGGCTTCTCGATCGCATCGAGAACGACATGGAACTGACCAACTCGTGGGTGCTCTGCCATCCTGATGAGCCGCTGGCGCAGACCCTGCGATGGACCGGGAATCCCGCCACGCCGTACCACTGCGACGGGATCTTCCTCCCAACCGCGTGGAACAGGCGGGTAAAGGCGGCGGAAGTGTTGCAGGGGGAGCCGTGGGAGACGGTGAGCGACCACAACCCAGTCGTGGTCGACTTCGCTTCGCGCGGCTAAGCGCTAGGCCGTCTCGCGCGCGGGAAACTCCCGGCCGATCTCTTCTGCGGAGCGCAGCGACAACGCGGCGAATGTGAGCGTGCCGTTGTTGCAGCCACCGGACACGCAGGTGGGCGCGCCGACCACGAACAGATTCTCGTGGTCGTGCGTTCTGCCCCAGGAATCCACGACGCTGTCGCTCGGATCTTCGCCCATGCGGCAACCACCGCCAGGATGATCCTGGGTCTCGTCCACGAAGGTGCGCATCACGCGTCCGCCACCCGCCCGGGTGACGCGTTCAAATAGGGCGCGGATGCTGTCCTCGGTGGCGCCCCTGAGCTGCTGTGAGACCGGTGCGTCGCGGAATTGCAGCTCTGGTAGCGGGTCGCCGAAGCGATTGCGTTGAGCGGTGTGCAGCGTGAGTCGGCTGTCGCGGTCCGGAATGATGTCGTAGTAGCTCCGGAGGCGAGCCGTGCCGGTGGCAGTTCGGCTGCGCCAGTCGTTCATGACATCGTCACCGAGAAGCAACCCGCCCGAGTCATCTCGGAGACGTGGCCCACGAGCGGAGGTGCTCTCCCACACGCGGAAGTCGTGTCGCATGAACCCCGATGGCAGCCCTGGTCCGCCGGCGGCGGTTGGCCGCTGGAAGTACTTCGACACCAGCGAGTGCCCGTAGAACATCCCCGGGAGCAGGCGCATCGGAAGTTCGACCATCGCGCCGACGTTGCGGTGGCCTGCCATATAGCGGCCGACGAGGCCCGACGAATTGGCCAACCCGTCAGTGAAGTTGCCCTGCGCGGAAAGCAACAGCAGGTGCGAACTCCACGTGTAGCCGGCCGCGATCACGAATGTGCGAGCGCGATAGATCACATCGGTTTCTGGATCGTCGTAGCTACGGCCGACGGCGGCATGGATTCCGGTGCCGCCGTCTTCGAGTTCGAGGCGCCTGATGATCGTGCGCGGATGGAGTCGCAGTCGGCCTGCCGCCAGCAGCTGCTGGAAGCTGAACTCCGGGGTGTATCGCGCCCCTGTGGGACAGATCGTGCAGGTGTCGCAGCGCTGGCAGACGTTGCGCCCGCGCCACGGCACCGTGTTCTTCGACATCGGGTTGCCCCAGGTCGGCACGCCAGCGTCGTTCACCCATTCCTGCAAACGGGCGAGGCTCCACGACAACGGAACCGGAGGCATGGGGTAGGGCGCTCCGCGAGGGTCGAGCGGCTCCGGGCCCTGTTCGCCGGCAACACCGATCCTCTCCTCCGCTTCGAGGTAGTAGGGATCCATCGTGTCGTAGTCGACAGGCCAATCCGTGTGGACGCCGAACATCGACTGGTGCTGAAAGTCCTCTGGGGAGTAACGCGGTGTGGCGCCACCCCAGTGCAAAGCCTGTCCGCCGACAACCATCGAGCGCGACATGATGCCCTCGGCGTACTGGTCGTCGATGTGATCGTCCGGCCAGGGATTCTCGCCGTAGTCGAGAAAGCGCTGCCGCCGCGCGAAGCGCTCCTCGAGAGGGGCCGAGTGCGTCCCGGCCTCGACGATGATCACATCGGCGTCATGTTCGTCCGTGAGTTTCTCGGCGACCATTGCCGCGGAGATACCGCCTCCGATGATGACGACATCGGCTTCTTCGATACGGCTCATCCAATCGGATCCGGTTCGCGCGGGGAGCTCTCGATGCCGCGGCAGGTGAGCGGCGAAATCTTCACCTCGTAGCAGCGGTCGGTCGCGTCGGGGCTCGTCAGCCAGTGGGCAAGCAACGCCACGCCGACGTGATCAGCCTGCAACGGCGACGGCATGGTCTCGCTACGGTCGCGAATCTGACGACGCACCATCGCGTTCTGCGTATCGAAGTCGAGCTCGCGGAAGTCCTGGCCAAACCGCCTTTGCGCCTCGAGCTCGAGCGCTTCGAGTTGAGCCTGCCAGGCGGGCGCAGGGTCGGGCGGTCCATACCGGATGTTGGCCGTCCCGTAGCCATGGTTGAGCTCGGCGACGGGCTCGAAGGCCGCTATCCAACTAGCAAACGCACGAACCGCCGCGCCACGACCGTCCTCGTCGAGCTCCGATGGGAGCACGACGGGCGAGATGGCGACGAGGAGATCCTGGTCGAGGCCGGTACGCTCCGGTGCTGCAGGCGCGGAACCATCGCGTGGGCCGCAGGCGGCAGCCCCCGCAACCGCGGCAATACCGCTCTTCAGAAAGTTGCGTCGATCCTGGCTCATGCGCGGATACTACCGTTCCAGGGACCAGATTTGGGCCGGCGTGCACTGGCCGCTTGATCTTGGGCGGGCCGGCGTCGAAGATGACCCCAACAAATTGAAGCCTAGGGGTGGCCTTCGGCCTGAGATCAGACCCTCGAACCTGATCCGGTTAACACCGGCGTAGGGAACGGCAAGTCGTCACAGTCTTGATCCGGTGTGTACACCCGTCACTTGCGGAGTTGGCGATGCTCGCTGTCTTTCACGTGTGCCGAGCGTTCTGTCGGGTAGCCCTCATAGGGCTCTGTGCACTGACCCCAATGTCGGCGCTCGCGCAGGAAACAGTCACCGTTCAGGGAACCGTCATGACCACATCGGCTGCGCCGATTTCCGGCGCGGTGCTGCGGGTGGGAGATGCCTCGGAGACAACGCGTTCGGATGGAACGTTCAGTCTCGAAGTGGCTGCCGGTGATGTGATTCTTACGGTGCGTCATCCGGACTACTTCGACGTGGATCAACACTTCGGTGTTGCCGAGCTGGCTGCCGCCGTGGAAATTCGGATGACACCGCGCACCATCGTCGACGAAGTGATCGAAGTCGTCGGCATCCGTGCCGACGCCGATATGCCGATCACTACGGCAGAGGTAGATCGCGAAGAGCTCGACAAGATCAGCTACGGCCAGGATGTTCCGGCTGCGCTCCAGTACCAGCCCTCGATGAACTGGTACTCGGACTCCGGCGTAGGGAGCAACTACTCCTACTTCAGCCTGCGAGGCATCCAGCAGACGCGTATCAATATCACCTACGACGGCGCGCCTCTGAACGATCCGGCGGAACACGCTCTCTACTTCAACAACTTCCACGATTTCCTGAGCGAGGTCGAGAGCGTGCAGGTGCAACGCGGAGTGGGGACGTCGACGGTGGGCTCACCGGCCTATGGCGGATCGGTCAACTTCGCGAGCCGTCCGCCGGCGGTTCGTCCCGGGATCACGGGCCGTGTTCAGCTGGGCTCGTATGACACCGCGCGATTCTCACTGGGCGGGCAAACGGGTGACCTCGGCAACGGCTTCTGGGCTTCCGGCCGCTACTCGTACTCTGATACCGATGGGTACCGTGAGCATTCTGGCAGCCGCCACAACACATTGTTCCTGAATGGCGGCTGGCAGGGCGAGCGCTCATCGCTGCGCTTCACGGGTTTCGCTGGCAGCGAGGAGTCGCAACTTGCCTGGCTCGCCGTAGACCCGGCAACGCTTGCCGAGAACCGCCGTTTCAATCCACTCGACGAGGAGGAGCGCGACGACTTCGGCCAGCGCTTCGCTCAACTGCGCTACCTGCGCGGCCTGGATGATGACTGGGTTGTCACGGCGGCGGCCTACTACAACGGCGCCGATGGCTGGTTCCGACTCTGGGATTCGCCCGCGCAGGCGGAGCTATTGCAGTTCGGCATCGACCAGGGATTCTGGGGAACGATGCTGACGGCCTCTCGCACTACGCGGGAATGGGCGATCTCGTTCGGAGCCCACTACAACGACTTTGCCGGCGATCACACGCTTGATTCGGGTGCGACGCGTTACTACCTGAACACCGGGTACAAGCAGTCTGCCAATGCCTGGGCGAAGGCCGAGTACAGGACGGGCGACTGGATCCTGTTCGGCGATGCTCAGCTTCGGTGGGCGAAGTTCCGCTACGAGGGCGACATCGATCTCGGATCTGTCGACTGGACCTTCCTCGATCCGAAGGTCGGCGCCCGATACGCACTTTCACCGTCCAGCAGCCTCTATGCGTCCATCGGCAAGGCGCAGCGAGAGCCCGCCCGACTCGACCTTCTGGCGGGTGAAGACAACGCCACCGTCGCGCACGACCTCAACGCGGTGAGGCCCGAGTCGGTCACCAATCTCGAGGTTGGCTACAACCTGCGCACGGCCACCGTCGCTCTGCAGGCGAATCTCTATGCGATGGAGTTCCGAGATGAAATCGCACTGACGGGCGAACTCTCCGACATCGGATTGCCGATCCGCACAAACGTCGACGAGTCCTACCGACGCGGCCTGGAATTGGATCTTCGGTGGCGGTTCGCGCCCGAATGGACGCTGCTGCACTCGCTGAATCTCAGCCGCAACCGCATCGCCAACTGGACCCAGTTCTACGATGTGTACGACTCCAATGGCGCGTGGATCGGCAGCACGCCCATCGACTACACCAACGTTCGGCCGTTGTTGACGCCGGAGACGATTGTGAACGTCGGCGCCGAGTGGTCACGTGGCGCCACGGCGCTCGCGGCCACGGGGCGCTACGTATCCGAGTCGCAGCTCGACAACACCGGTCTGGCGGCGTTTCGGACCCCTTCGTTCACGAGCGTCGACCTACGGGGTTCGATTGGACTCGGCGACTGGTGGCCGAGCGGCGGGCCGCGCCTCAACGTGTTCGTCAACAACCTGTTCTCGGACACCGATCAGTTGCCGAGTGGTTACAGCTACCAGTTCCTGAACCAGGCGACAGACGGCTCGACCAGCCTCGACGGCATCCCCTTCTACTATCCGCTGGCCACACGTCATATTGTCGCTTCGATCGAGTTCGACCTGCAGTAGCCCTCAACGCTAGGAGACGATGAGTCCTCTCGAGTTTGTAGCCGTCGCGATCACGCTCGCGGCCGTGTATCTCACCACGCGACAGGTGGTCTGGTGCTGGCCGTTGGGGATGATCAGCGTGGCGCTCTACGCTGTCGTCTTCTACGACGCCCAGCTGTATGCCGAAGTTGGATTGCAGGCGGTCTATTTCGTGCTATCGGCCTATGGCTGGTGGGCCTGGGTTGGTGGTGGGGCCGAGGAGTCGGGCTTGTCGGTGCGGCCGCTAGGAATCGGACATGCGGCGTGGCTCATCGTTGCTGGGGCTGTGGGCGGCGCGTTGCTCGGGTTCGGTCTTGCCCGTCTGACGACTGCATCGCTGCCGTTTCTCGATTCTCAGTTGGCGGCCTTCAGCATCGTCGCCCAATGGTTGCAGGCCAGGAAACTGCTGCAAGCATGGCTGCTGTGGATCGCGCTGGATGTTGTCTACGTCGGCATGTTCGCCTACAAGGGGCTCTATCTGACGTCGGCCCTCTACGCGGTCTTCCTCTATCTGGCTGCGCTCGGCTATCGCAGCTGGAGCGATTCGATGCGCGCAGAGGCGGCCGGGTCATGAGGCCATTTCGCGTCGTCGTGACGGGGTCGGAGTGCACGGGCAAGACCACGTTGGCCAGGGATGTCGCGCGACACTTCGACGCTCCTTGGAGCGAAGAGGCTGTTCGAAGTTTTGTCGCCGCGGAAGGGCGCGTTCCGGAGGCTCGGGATGTGCTTGCGATAGCAAGAGCTCAGGTCGAGGCGGAAGAACATGCCGTCGATGCGGCTGGCGCTCTGGTCGTGCACGACACGGATCTTCTCAGCACGATTGTCTACAGCCGGCACTACTTTGGCGCCTGTCCGGCCGGTGTCGAGTCGGAGGCCGCCGACCGCCTACCTTCGCTCTACGTGTTGGCTGGTACCGACGTGGTGTGGGCTGCGGATGGTGACCAGCGGGATCGCCCCTTCGCTCGCCGGGAGATCCAGGCACTGTTTCGCGTCGCCGTGATTGCCAGTGGTGCGCGACGTATCGAAGTCGCCGGGCCACCCCACGAGCGCGTTGGTCAGGTGCTCGCGGCGATCGCCCGCGTCCGGCGGAACGCTCGAACCCTGCGCGCTCGGAGAGAATCGCCGCTACAATAGCGCCGTCGATTTCGCGGATTCCGACCAGCATGGGGTGGGCGCACGGATGACCGCAAAAAGTCGGGTTTGGCTACGTCGGGCGGGTATCGCCCTTGGCATCTTCGCGGTCGTCGTGTTGATCGCTGCGTTCGCCGTGGGGCGCTATGTGCGGGCCGCGGTGTCCGCTGAGGATCTCGAAGGGCTGTTGAACGAGGGCCTGGTGGGTGCCACCGACGGCTTGTACACGGTGGCCCTCGAGCGCATCGAATGGGGGAGTACGGGTGTTTCGCCGCGACTGCACGGCGTGAGCGTGATGCTCGATCGCGAGGTGCTCGCGGCGCGAGACGCGGCGGGGACGCTTCCGAGCGTGATTTTCCAGTTGCAGCACGCCACCGTCGACGTAGTGGGTGTCGACCCCTGGACGCTGATCCGCGGCAACGGACCCCGTGCCTACGCCCTGGAGATCGATGGCCCGCTCATCCAGCTATCCGGGCTTGAGGACCTGATCGTGCGCGGCCGGGCCGCTGCCGATCCAGAGGCCGAATCGGTGCAGGCTGAGGTCGCGCCGGTGGTGCACCAACCAGAGCCGGAACCCGCGATTCCGGACGATGGGGAAGAGTCGCCGCCGCGCGTACGGATCTTGCGAGTAAGACTCAACGACGCCGACCTCGAGAGCTACCGGCGGCAGGAAGCAGACACGGGCGACATCCGCGACACCTTCCAACTCTACGAGAGCTTCGTTGGAGTCAACATCGCGTTTGACGATCTCGACTTCACCAACCCGGACCCGAACCGACTGCTGTTCTCCGACGATGTTCGTATCGAGGTCGCCGAGTACTACTACCTGTGGCCGGACGGACTTCATGAGGAACGGCACGGTCCGATCCGCTTCTCCACCGGCGAAGGGTCCGTCGAGATCCACAATTTCAGCATGACGCCGTTGTTCGATCGCCGAGACGAAGTGGCGGAGAACGGTGAAGCCCCACGATCACGCACGGTCACGATTCGCGAGGCATCGATCCTGGGCGTTGACTTCGATCAACTGCTTGCGGACCGTGCGTTCGAAGCGGAAACGATGCGCATGCTCGATGCCGACGTCGACCTGGTATCCGATCTGCCCACAAGTAACGAGGACGTGCCGTCCGCGAGCGGCGACGTCACAGCCGCACTCACCGGGGCACGGCCGGGCGCGCTGCTCACAGAGATTCTCGGCGGACTACCGCGCATCGACGTCGAGCGCCTTGTAGTCGAAAACGGGAACTTCGAACTGCTCGTCGACAGAGACACGGACGGGTCGTGGCACGACACACCCGTCAGGTATCACGGGATCGACGATCTCTCGCTGGAACTGTCGGGCTACAGCTCCGGCCCCGGGGTTGAGTTCGATCCCGCGCGGCCGCTGTTTGCCGACGGTTGGTCCGTTGGTGCGAGCGCGATAACGGTCACCGTGGGCGGTGGCACGCCCCACCGTGTCCAGATGAACGGGTGGCGTAGCTCGTCCGCGGGTGCCGATCTCGTGGTCGACTCGCTGCAACTCGAACCGGTTTTCGATCGGCGGGAGATGGAGACCGAACTCGCAGAGCCTCCAGACGCGCATACGCTGCAGACCGGAAGCTTGTCGCTGGCGGGGATCAACTACGGTTCGCTGATCGAGTCGGTTGATGTTGAGGTGCAACAGATCACGATCGTCTCGCCCGATCTGCGCACGACCAAAAGCGAGGGCACCGAGAACCCCTCGCCGGTGCGTCCCGAAATGGCGGGCAGGCTGCCCGCTGAGACGATCAGTGCGATTCTCGTGGGCTTCCCGAGCGTCAGTGTCGGTGACGTCCTGCTCCAGGACGCTCGGTGGGAAATGAACGTCGACCGAGTTGACGGTGAGTGGCTTGCTGAGCCCGTGCGTCGGGTCCTCGTCGATGACGTCGACATGAATTTGAACCTCTTGAGCCACGAGGCCGGGGCTGGCTACGAACCTGGTCGCTACCTTCTTTCGGAGACGGCGGAGGCGAGTATCGGCACGCTCGTGTTCGCTCCCGGCGATGGGTTTGAGCAACTGACAGTCAGCGGTATCAGTGCGAGCAGCGATCGCGAAGAGCTGTCGATCGAGAGCGTTGCTTTTGCTCCGATTGCAACCGATCGACCCACTTTGGTGGATCGCGTCCAGGAGCGCAGCCTGGCAAACATCACGACCGGCCGAATTACGCTGGAGGGTCGGGTTCTTGGCGACTATGTCGATACTGGCGAGTGGGCCCTGGAACGTCTCGAGATCATGTCTCCCAGCGCGTTGCTGTACGAGACGGTGCGCCCCGCAGCGGCAAGCGACTCCTCGGCAGATTCGACGAACACCGATGGCCTTGTCGACGTGCTTGCGGCGGCGGGCCTGATCCACATCGACGAGATCCTGATCCGCAATGGCATCTATGAGCGTCGCCAGGCCGCCTTGGGCTACGACTGGGAAGAGATCCCACCACCGGTCGAGACGATTCAGAATCTGAACGTCACGATTCGTGGCTTCAACACAGATCCGGAACTCGGCGCCCGACGACTCTTGCTCAGCGAGAGCGTTGAGGTGACTGCAGAGGAAGTCGCGACGCCGCTCGGCGAAGCAGGTGGCACGCTGTCGCTCCAGAACGTCGAGCTGTCATCCGACGAAGCTACATTGCGTATCGGCGGCGCCGCCCTGACGACGCGGAGTGTCGAGGGCGACAACGACTTTCAGTTTGGCGCGATGGAACTCGACAATGTGCCGTATGGGCGCCTCTTTCGATCGCTTGTCGAGCCTCGGTATCGGGGAACAACGCCAGTTATCGCTGCGATGGTGGACCGTGACCTTCGCCTGCGTATTGCGTCGCTGGACGGGCAGCTCGACGACGGCGCTCGTAGTCTCCGCCTCGGCAGAATCGAGGGCGCAGCGGCGACTGGCACGATGGCGGTCGAAGGGCTCGACTTCGGTCCGGCTGCTCGCGACGCCGATCCGTCGACTGCCGAGATCGAACTCGCGGACCAGGAGTTCATATTCCGGACGGCGTCTGTCGACCTGACAGGCGTCGACTACGTGGCCCTTGCCGAGACCGGGAATCTGGTGGCCAGCTCACTGGAGGTCGCCCCTCCGCTCCTGGCCGTCGTGCGTGGGCTCACAGTCGAGGATCCGACAGCGGATGCACAGCCTGTCGAGACGGATCTGGCGGAGTCGCCGACGAGCGCGATACGTCGGGCGATGGAGGGGTTTCCCGTCGTTGCGATAGACCGACTTCGCGTGGACGACATGACGTTGCAGGAGTTACGCACGCTGCGCGGTACGCCGGCCCGTGAGTTCAGCGATATTTCGTTGGCCATTGATGGTCTCGATCTGCGGCCCGACCGCGCTCCGGACGACCCCGAGGGTCTGCTCTACGCACGTGATATCAGGCTCAACATGCCGGCCCAGCGGACCTGGCTCGACAATACCGGCTACGAAGTCGCGTTCGGGCCGATCGCCATTTCTACCGGGCGGCGTTCAGTTGATCTCGGCAGCGTGGGATACGTGCCTCCCTTCGATGACGCGGAATTCCTGAATCGGACCGCGATCCGTGAGGGTGACCGCGTAGAGGTCACCGCCGGGAGTCTGCGGCTCGATGAGATCGACCTCGATGGCTTCCTCAACGACAAGAAGATCGAGGTCGGCACGGTGACCCTGGCCGACTGGCAGGTTTCGATTCTGTCCGACAAACAGAAGCCTCGGAATCCGAACCCCGGCATCGCCTGGTATCCGCACGAGAACGTGCAGTCGATGGGACTCGAGTTCGCCGTCGATGAGGTCGTGCTGCAGAACGGTGGTGTTCGCTATTCCGAACGGCATCGCGAGGGTGAGCGGGTCGGGAGTATCTGGTGGGACCGTATGCAGGGGAGACTGACCAATCTTTCGAACGATCCCGATCGCATGACGCTTGAGACGCCAGCCGTGCTGGCGATCAGTGCGCGGATGCTCGACGAGGCATTCCTGAACCTCGAGTGGCGACTCCCGCTTCTGGAGCCCGGACCGACGATGTCCTATAGCGGCGAGATGAGCCCGTTGACGGCCTCGAAACTGACTTCGATTCTGGAGCCGCTCGAGGGGATGCGCATCACCGAGGGGATCGTCGACCAGGCAACGTTTTCTATCGACATTACCAATAGTCATGCGACGGGCGAATTCGTGGCGCTCTATCGCGATCTCGGAATTCAGTTTGTCGACCGCAACAGCGGCGGGCGCAACGTTGGGCGTCGCCTGCTGTCGTTTGCGGCTGGCGTGATCATGCCGCACAACAATCGCGACGCGGTCGGCAAGCCGGCCCGGGTCGGCAAGATCGACTGGGTCCCAGCTCCCGAGGATCCCTTCTTCAAGGTTTTCTGGGCGGCGGTCCGCCAGGGTGTCCTGGATCTCGTTCTGCCCTAGACATCCGCCAGGATCGCCAGTCCGATCGCCGCAGAAATGTAGGAGGCGCGCTTGTTTGGTGTGAGCGAAGGACCCTGGCCGTGGTACGTGGCGGGCCCGCTGATTGGCCTGATGGTGCCGCTGATGATCCTGTTGAAGCGCCGGTTTGGCATCTCGACCAGCCTGCAGCGTGTATGCGCGGCCGCCGTGCCCAAGTCGGCCAGCCTCTTTGACTACGACTGGCGCAGTATCGGCGGCTGGAACGTCACGTTCGCGTTGGGAGTGGCGCTCGGGGGCACACTAGCCGCGCTTGCTCTTCCGGCGGGCGACGTTGTTGCGATTGCGGCTGCTACGCGGGAGGCGCTCACTGGGTTGGGCCTGAGCGATATGCGGGGGCTGGCCCCGGCGCAGATCTTCAGCTGGCAGGCGCTAGGTACCTGGCCGGGATTCATGTCGATGGTCGTCGGAGGTTTTCTCGTTGGATTCGGCGCACGTGTGGCTGGCGGCTGTACCTCCGGTCACGCGATCAGCGGCATTGCTGAACTTCGCGCAGCGTCTGTCGTCACCGTTGTTGGTTTCTTCATCGGTGGCCTCACGATCACCTACCTCGCGCTGCCGGCGTTGCTGGCCGGGCTCCAATGAAGGCGCCGCGGTTGTGGGTCTTCGGACTGGCTGGCATCTGGTTCGGCGTGGTGCTGGTGAAGGCCGAGGTGCTGTCCTGGTTCCGAATTCAGGAGATGTTCCGTTTCGACGCGTTTCACATGTATGGCGTGATCGGATCTGCGATCGCCGTAGGAGCGGTCGGTCGCTGGCTCCTGGGTGAAGGGCCGGTCCGTGACGCGGCAACGCCCCGCCACATGGTCGGAGGCACGATCTTCGGGTTGGGCTGGGGGCTCACGGGTGCCTGCCCAGGTCCGATGTATGCGTTGATCGGCTACGGCGTGACGCCCTACGCGGTCGTCCTCGTGAGCGCAATCGTGGGAACCTGGACATACGGCCGGTTGCGGGACACCCGGCTGGCCTCTCACCCGATGATCGGCCGAAGCCTGAACTTGAACTAGATAGCGACCAGGAGAGGCACGGTGTTTTTCAGACGAGTCACGGACAACGAACTCGCCCAGTACGCCTACCTGATCGGGTGCCAGCGCACCGGCGAGGCGATCATCTTCGATCCCGAACGCGACATCGATCGCTACGTCGAGCTCGCGCGCCGCGACGGGCTGCGGATCGTCGCTGCGGCTGAGACCCATATCCACGCCGACTTTCTATCCGGGGCACGGCAATTTGCGTCCCAACACGGCGTAAAGCTCTACCTCTCGAGCGAAGGAGGCTCCGATTGGCAGTCGCGTTGGGCGAGCGACGGCGACTACGACGTCTGCCTGTTGAAAGACGGTGACGTATTCGGAGTTGGGAATATCGAGTTCAAGGCCCTGCACACGCCCGGGCACACCCCTGAGCACATGGCCTTCCTGGTCACGGATCGCGGCGGCAACGCCGACACGCCGATGGGGATCCTCAGTGGCGATTTCGTGTTCGTCGGAGACCTGGGGCGCCCGGATTTGCTCGAAACCGCGGCGGGAGTGACTGACGCGATGCGGCCGTCTGCCGAGAGGCTCCATGCTTCTACCGCGGGCTTCCTCGAACTGCCGGATCATCTTCAGGTGTGGCCGGCGCACGGTGCCGGCAGCGCGTGCGGCAAGGCACTCGGCGCGGTGCCGGTCTCGACGGTCGGGTACGAGCGGCGCTACAGCCCGGCCCTTGCCTCCGCCCAGGGTGGGGTGGACGCTTTCGTAGACTTCATTCTGGCCGACCAGCCGGAGCCGCCGCTGTACTTCGCCAGGATGAAGGCCCTGAATCGCGACGGCGCCCCCGTGCTCGACGGTTTACCCAAACCGCCGCACGTCGCGATCGACGAGCTCGGTGCGGCAGACACGGTTGTTCTCGATACGCGAGGGGATCGGGCGACGTTCATGGCCGGGCACCTGGCAGGGTCGGTGTACGCGCCTCTGGACAAGAGCTTTCCGACCATCGCAGGGTCCTACGTTGAGCCCGAGCGCGAGGGCGTGTTTCTCGTCATCGGCGCGGCAGACGTGGATCGCGCAGTGCGTCAACTCGTCCGCATAGGCATCGACGACATTCGAGGGTTTGTGGAGCCCACCCAATTGTCCGATGCCGCACTGTCCGTGATTCCGCGAGTCGACTTCGCATCGGCCGCGAGCATGGACGGCAGCGTGTTGGACGTGCGGCGTGCTTCGGAGTTCAACGCAGGCCATGTTGCCGGAGCCGTGAACGTGGCGCACACAAGGTTGATTCCGAGGCTCGGCGAGGTTCCTTCGGAGGGACCGGTTCTCGTGCATTGCCGTAGCGGGGCGCGCGCGTCATCTGCGGCGTCCTTTCTCGCACGCCGCGGATTCGATGCTGTACATGTCGACGACAACTACGCCGATGGGGTGATGGACACGCCGCAGTCCACCGAGGCAACTGACTAGTGGCATGGCTCGGGGCGTTGGCGATCGGCCTTAGCCTGGGCCTGCTTGGCTCCGGAGGGTCGATTCTCACGGTCCCGGTGCTGATCTTCCTCGTCGGCGAAAGTGAGAAAGTCGCCATTGCCGAGTCTCTCGCCATCGTGGGCGGCATCGCGCTTGTCGGAGCCATGCCGTTCGTGATCCGGCGTCTGGTGGCTTGGCGCTCGGTCGTCTTCTTTGGTGTGCCCGGGATGATCGGCTCATACGCTGGCGCTGCGATGTCGCGCTACGTGTCGGGTGCGTTTCAGCTCGCGCTCTTCGGCGGGATCATGTTGCTGGCCGCCGCGCTGATGTGGCGACCGCCCGACTTCGCGTCGGCGAAACGCGAAAGCGTGAGGCAACTCTGGAAGATCGCGATGGACGGTTTCTTCGTTGGCGCGCTGACAGGTTTCGTAGGCGTAGGCGGGGGGTTCATGATCGTGCCTGCGCTCGTCCTGCTCGGCGGACTCCCGATGCGGTTGGCGGTTGGCACGAGCCTTCTCATCATCGCGATGAAATCGCTCACTGGCTTCGTCAAGTACCTGGACGTGCTCGCAGAGCTTGGGCTTGGGGCCGATTGGACGCTGATCTTCGTTCTTACGGCAATCGGGGCCGTGGGTACGTTGCTTGGAAACTGGCTCGGAGCGCGCCTGCCCCAGCAGAGACTCCGCGAGGCCTTCGCCGTGTTCCTCGTGGCGATGGCAGGATTCGTGCTGTACACGAGCCTCTAGGTGGCTGCCTAGGACCGCGTCCGTTCCACGGCGTCCGCCCATCCGGCCCGCATGGCCGCTACCTCCGAGGCCGTGAGCGTCGCGCTGAAGCGTCGATCTTCTGTCCGAGTCGAGGTCAGCTCCTCGACCGTCTGCCAGATGCCTGCGTCGAGTCCGGCGAGATAGGCGGCACCTAGCGCCGTCGTTTCGAGCTGCACTGGCCGCACCACATCAGCCTGGAGCAGCTCGGCCTGGAACTGTAGAAGCAGATCGTTCGAGGCCGCACCTCCGTCGACGTGGAGCGTCTCGATGGGCGCGCCACGGTCAGTCTCCATGGCGTCGAGGACATCGGCGACCTGATAGGCAATGCCCTCCAAGGTCGCGCGTGCGATGTGCGCGGCGGTACTACCGCGGGTGAGTCCGAAGATCGCCCCGCGGGCGTGCGGGTCCCAGTGCGGCGCCCCGAGGCCGGCCAGCGCTGGCACGAAACAAACGCCGTCGCTGTGGTCGACCGATGCAGCCAATTCCTCGACGTCCGGCGAGGCGTCGATAATGCCGAGCCCGTCGCGCAACCACTGCACGGCTGCTCCGCCGACGAAGACAGCTCCCTCGAGCGCGTAGCTGACGGTGTCGCCGACCTGCCACGCGACGGTGGTCAACAGGCCGTTTTGTGAAGCGACGACTTCGGCGCCAGTGTTCGCCAGGAGGAAACACCCCGTCCCGTAGGTCGTCTTCGCAGTGCCGGGCCGCACGCATAGCTGGCCGAAGAGCGCAGATTGCTGATCGCCGACCAGGGAACGGACGGGCACCGCTGTGCCGAAAAGATCCGCGTCTGTATTGCCGAAATTGTGGCTCGTCGGGAGGATCTGCGGCAGGAGGTCCCGGGGTATATCGAAGAGCGCGAGGAGTTCGTCGTCCCATGCGTTGGAATGCAGGTTGTAGAGCATGGTCCGCGACGCGTTGCTCGGGTCGGTGGCGTGCCTTCCCGTGAGTCGCCACAGGAGCCAGCTATCGACGGTCCCGAAAGCGAGCTCGCCCGCCGCGGCACGCGCGCGCGCGCCCGGCACATTGTCGAGCAGCCACGCCAGCTTGGTCGCTGAGAAGTAGGGATCAAGCTCCAGTCCCGTGCTCTCGCGGATCAGGTCGGCGTGGCCGTCGGCGCGTAGCTGATCGCACTTGGCTGAGGTGCGGCGGTCCTGCCATACGATCGCGTTGTGCAGCGGGGTGCCGGTAGCGCGGTCCCAGAGCACGGTGGTTTCACGTTGGTTCGTGATACCGATTCCCGCGAGCTCACCGGCGGCAACCCCTGCGCTCTCCAACGCCTCGCACGCCACGGCGTATTGCGATTCCCAGATAGCTTCTGGGTCGTGTTCGACGAGCCCTGGGGCAGGGAAGACCTGTTCGAATTCTGCCTGCGCGGCACCTCGCGCAACTCCGAGTTCATCAAAGACGATGGCGCGACTGCTGGTGGTGCCCTGGTCGAGTGCGAGCAGAAACGGCACCGGGAGACCTCCTGTTCAGCCGCGCCCGGCCAGCAGTTCGGCGGACGGGTCGAGTCGGTTCCACAGATTGCCACCGGCGACGGCAAGGGCGAACACAACCGCGAACACTGGGATCGCCCCGGCGAGGCCGAGAATCGGGAACTCCCAGGCCGTGATCGGCACGCCCCAGATCAACATCTGGACGGCCACGATGCCGCCGACCGTCAGAACACCGGGCAATAGCCCTGCAAACAGCATGATCGATAGAGCCATGAACACGAGCATGTGTTGGCCGAATTTCGAGGCTGCCTGCTTCTTGTCGGCCCCCAGTTGGACCCACCCCGGGAAGGAGAGCGCGGCGACGTTCTCCAGACATGCTGTGAGCGACGTGACGGCGAGTGCGATCGGCAAGTAGCCGATGACGACAAGTGGTGCGAGCGCGAGCCTGTGGACGTTCAGGTAGGCCGCCACATCAGCCTTCATTTCGGCATTACCTGCCAGAAGGCCCAATTCGACCAGAGCGTCGACGCTAAGGAAGACAACAATCCCGAACGTGACCTGCAGCAGCACGATGATCACCGGGCCCGCGATCTGGGCGAAGAAGAGACGCAGGCCGTCGATCGGAAGAGTTCGCATGATCTCCAGGCGCAGCAGGTCATGACGGAAGTCATTCCGCATTGCCCTCGCGTTGAAGACCGGCGGGATCGCCATGATAGCCAGGCCCACAAACTGGAGCACTGCGGCGATCCAACCGGGTAGCAGGCCAACGACGGTCAATCCAAGCGTCACCGCAAGCAAGGCGACCGGAACGGCGAACGCGATGGTCAGCGGCAGTCGCTGAACCATCATGAGGTTCTTCCACACGATGGCCATTTCGGGGCGACCCTCGGAAAGCAGCTTGAACGGTTCCCAGCGGCGCCGTGCGCGAGTGCGCTTCCAGAAGTTCGCGCTCTCGGTCGCGCTTCGACTTCGTTTCTTCGCTTCCGCGAGCGCCGTTTCCTCGAAACGCGCTTGTGAACGCACGACCCATTCGTTGTGCGCCACGAGGATGCCCAGCGGGTAAATCATCGTCGGGAGCCATCCGGGCCCGGCCTGATTCCCCAGACCCCAGAAGATCGGTTTGAGCAGGAGAACCAAGGGGGTGAGCAGCCAGCCAAGAGTGCTGTTCCAGGCGAGATCCACGAACGCTGCCGCGGTCTCCACGAACACTTCTCCCTCGCGCTCCTTGAGTTTGTCCACAACCTCATCGAAGTCCGCGATCGCGACGAGTTCTTCAGGGAGATTCGCGCCGAAGTCGAAACCGATCTGGAGCCCCAGAACGGCGAGGATTACGAGGGCGGCAACCAAGCCGACCCACATTACGATCTGGTTGCGCCAGCGACGCTGGGCCGAAAGAGCGTCGAGTCGCGCGTACCAGAGCCCGCGCGCTTTGGCGTGGAGATCCCACAGCGTGAAGAAGGTCCAGAGCGCGACGACCGTGGCAACTGTTCCCACAATGGAGCTCGGCCGGAGGAAGAAGGCCGTGATGGACACTCCGATCAGTACGCCTGGCTGGCTCTTGAGTACTCCATATTGAATCAGGGTCCGGCGTCGGATCGGTGCGGGCAACAGGAGGTGGAGTTCGGGTTCGGTGAACTCGAGACTGTTGCGTCCGAACGGAATCGCCCACCACAAGACGAGACCGATCGCGAGGAAAAGACCGATCACCATCTGGATCGCCTGCCCGATCGGACCGGCCATTGCTTCGAGCATCTCGGGCGGAGGGCCGAAGTGGACTTCGACGTCGCCCCAATTGTCCCAGTTACCAATGTCGCCGAATGAGAAGACGCGGCTCATCCAGAACAGGATCCAGCCGGCGCCTACGAGGAAGCCGAAGAGGTAGCGTGGCTCCTTGAGGCGGCGGACCATCTGAATGATCCGGCCGCGTACCGACCGCACGAGAACGAACAGCAGTGCGTTCGTCACGATTCCTCGTCCAATCCGGTGGCCTTCAGGAAGATCTCTTCGAGATTTGCGTCACCTTCGAGACCCGGCAGCGCGGCACGAATACTGTCGAGCGATCCTTCCACGGCTTTCTCGCCCTGCTGGATGATGATGATGCGGCCGCAGATCTCCTCGACGAGATGGAGCATGTGCGATGAGACGAGAACCGATGTACCTGCTTCGGCTGTTGCCACTACGGTCTTTTTTACGCGTCGCATCGCGGCCGGGTCGAGCCCGGTCAACGGCTCATCGAGGATGAGCACCTTCGGGTCGTGCAGCAGCGCGCACGACAGGATGAGCTTCTGCTTCATGCCGCGCGACAGTTCGCCAGGGAAGTCGTCCTTGCGATCCCAGAGCGCACTTTCGGTCAGCAACTGTTCGGCTCGCTCTGCCGCGTTCTCTACACCGTAGAGTCGCGCGAACAGCGCCATGTGGTCGCGGACGGTCAGGTAGTCGAAGAGGTGCGGTTCGTCCGGGACGAAAGCCAGATGCTGGCGAGCCGCGACCGCATCGTTGACGATGTCGTGGCCGCAGATTTCGATGGCTCCACCCGTGAGCGGGATGATTCCAGCCAGACATCGCAGCGTGGAGGTCTTGCCGGCTCCGTTTGGACCTACCAGTCCGACGATCTCGCCGGGTTCGACGGAAAGCGACAGGGAATTCACGGCGCGGTGGCCGTCATATTCCTTGATGAGTTCATGGATTCGAATCAACGGGCGCTTCTCCTCGGCCGGATGCTCTCAACTGCCCTGGCGCAGGGCGGTGATCGCGTCGCGTATCATCGGAGTATCTGCTTGTAAGTTCGGTTCAGGAGACGACGATGGACGCGCGACGGCTTCTCGCCCTCTGCCTGCTGGTGGCGATCGTACCGGTTCCGCCCGTGTTGGGCAGCCCGGGAGTCGGCAATGGTCAGGAACCCGCTGGGGCGGCAGCGAGTGGACCGCGAGTGGTAGCCGTTGGCGACATTCATGGTGCATACGATGACTTCGCGAGACTCCTCCAGGTGACAGGACTCGTCGACGAGGATCTGCACTGGGTCGGCGGCGACACAATTTTCGTGCAAACCGGCGATTTCACGGATCGTGGCTCCGGGGTCCGGGCGGTCATGGATCTCCTGATGCGGCTCGAGCAGGAAGCACCGGCGAGCGGGGGACAGGTGCTTGTGGCGCTGGGCAACCACGAGGTGATGAACATCATCGGGGAAGTGCGCGACGTGACTCCGGAGATCATGGCGACCTTCGCGGACGAGGACGCCGAGGATACGCAGGATGACGCCTTCAAGGAGTACGAGAAGAGGGTGCTGAGTTCGGATCGCCGCTGGAGTCAGCTGAGCCGGTCCCAGAAAAGCGATGTGAAGGACGATTGGGTCGCGGATCACCCTCAGGGCTACGCCGAATACGTCCGCGCAATCGGGCCGGACGGCCTCTACGGGCAGTGGATGCGGCAGCTCCCGTTCGGAATCGTTGTTCAGGGTGTGCTCTTCCAGCATGCAGGCATCACGCCCGAGTTGACGGGCTGGACGATCGATACAATCAACGCCCGGGTTGCGCAGGAAGTGCGGGCGTTCGACGCCTATCGAAATCTCCTTTTCGAGGAAGATCGCACTACGTCATTCTCAAATCTCGAGGAGATCATTCGTGGCGCGGCGACCGAGACGGACGGCCTTGATTGGCTCGAGGATCGCTCGGCGCATGTGAGCGACCCGCCGGCACTGCATCTTGATCTGGGCTCGGTCAGCAACAAGCGGGACCGATACCAGCCTCTGTTCTACTTGAACGACTGGTTCTTGAACGCGGCCGAGGGGCCGCTGTGGTTCCGGGGCTATCAGCGGTGGACCGACGATGAAGGCGAGTCCCTGGTGCCGCCGTTGCTCGAGGCTCTCGATGTGCGGGCCATTGTCGTTGGGCACACTCCGCAGATCGAAGGTGCGCGCGCGCGATTCGATGGTCAGATTTTCATGATCGATACTGGCATGTTGACTGAGCGATATGGCGGCGAGGCGATGGCGCTCGAGATCGTCGGTGACCGGTTCACGGCGATCACGCTCGATGGCACTCGCATTCCCATGGCGGGCGGATCGTGAGCCGGACTTCTCAGCGCGAGGCCCTGGCCGAGGCGGTGGGAACGTATTGTCTGGTGTTCGTTGGTGCGGGTGTGATCTGTGCCGACGCGTACGCTGCTGGGGGCGTGGGGCTTGTCGGTATCGCGCTCGCTCATGGGTTGGCTCTGGCGGCGATTGTCGCCGTCTTCGGTCCGGTCTCGGGCGCACACGTGAATCCCGCGGTCACGTTCGCAGCACTGCTGAGCGGGGACATGCATGCGGCGCGCGCAGGTATGTACGTGGCGTCTCAACTCCTGGGCGCCTGCGTCGCAGGACTGACGTTGCTGATCGTGTTCTCTCCGGATGTGTGGGCTCCCGTTGCACTGGGCGGTTCTCAACTCGGAATCGGTGTTGAGCCGGGCACGGGCATCCTGCTGGAGTCGATCCTTACCTTCTTCCTGGTGCTCACCGTGCTTCACATCAGGGCGGGGAGCACGGCGACGGCTCCAGCCGCAGGCGTGGCTGCGGGATTTGCCCTGGCAGCCGGGGTCCTATTCGCGGCGGCGATCACCGGGGGCGCGCTGAACCCTGCGAGGGCATTCGGTCCTGCCTTCGCGGCAGGCATCTGGGAATCGCACTACGTGTACTGGATCGGCCCGCTCGCGGGGGCGGCGGCGGCCGGTGCTGTGGCCCGATTCACCAGCGTCGCTCCGGTGGATCGCGTCGGTCAGGCGTTTGCCCGTGAGCTCGAGGAACGTGAAGACGCGATTGACGAGGCCGTCAGAAAGATGGACACGCGGGCCGGGCTACGCGTGGTGGAGAAGTCCGCTACCAGCACCGACGATGAGGACGATTCGCCCTAGATCGTGACTCCGAACCATCCCTTCATGGCAAAGGCCAACACGATGGTCAGGAGAAAGAACCAGACTAGCCAGTGCTGGCCGAAGCCGAGCACCGACAGTTCCCGATCGGGGTAGTGCAGCGCGATCTCAACGGCAGCGCTGTCCGCGGGTAGCGGCGGCTCAGCCGGGTAGAGGAGTTGGTTCAGAAAACTCGGCGCGAGACGGAAAGGCGATCGCCGAGTGACCGTGTCGTCGACGACGAGCGTCTTGGTGAGCCGCTCCGATCCGACGATGATGCCAAGCTCGTAGCTCCCAGAAGATTCGGGTACCAGTCTCCAGGCCGTTCCCGGAAGCGCCGCCATCCTGACCGCGGGCGCATCGAGTCGGACTCCGTCCGGCAGTTCGAGAGAAACGTCGGACGACGCCCCCTCCTGCAGCGTGACCTGCAACAACACCGGCTCGTTGGCCTCGAGCCCCTCGTAGCCATAGTGGAACTGCAACTGCGCGATGACCAGTACGAACGGCACCATCATGAAAACCATGGGCACCATGTTCAGCCCGAGGTAGCGCAGGTTGTCGCGCAGAATCGCGCCCTGGGCCTTCAGAATCGCCACGATATCGTCGTTGTAGAGCCGGATCTCGAACAGGCCTGCGGCGATCTTGCGTTTGACCGCCTCGATTGCGGGCTGATTCGAGGTCGCCTTGTAGCCGAGCAGCATGCCCACGGAACAGAGCGCGGAAATCACCACGAGTCCGATCATCGGAGGCAGACTGCGGAAAGGCAGCAGCAAGATGTCGAACACGCCGCCGAGGACGCTGTTCAGAAGGCTCATGACGGTACTCATGCGATCGTCGTAGTGGTACGGGGGAACGCCTAGGAGATGTAACCGAGGCCCTGGAGCTTCTTCCGGATGTCATCCTCGGAGTCGGCCTCCTCGAGAACTGCCAGTTCCTTCTCCAATGCGTGCGTGATGAATTCCTCGACTGAGGAATAGCCAGCGATGTCCGCGTACTTCTTGACGCGAGCGAGCAGGTCCGTGTCCAACTTGATCTTGCTACCACCGAACATGTGCTGTCTCCGGTTGTTGCAGGTGACTACTCAGGGTTGATGACCGTGATCGGCGTGGTGCCGTCCGGGAAATCGTCAATACCGAATTCGGCCAGAAGGGCCGCCGCGAGATTCTGCAACGATGTGGCCTCGCGCTGCAGCGGGCGACTTGCGAAGAGGACTCCCGGAACTGTCCGGTGATCCATGATGTGGTCACCGGACCACTCCTCGGTGTTATCGGTGATGACTTCTTCGGCGATACCGCCGAGGGCGTTGTTGCCGGAGCCGCGAGTGCCGTTCGCGAAACCCACGATGATGTCGGGACCGATCTCGAGGTTTCCGCGGTCGTGAAAGTCGCGCTCGCGGATGTAGATCTTGGTAACCGCTGGCTCGCCGGTCACAGGGTCGATTGTCGCGAGCAGGTCACGCTCAATCTGCTCGAGTAGGGCCATCCGGTCGCCCGGGGCCACCTGGCCCGAAGGCTCGCGGCCCCGCAGGTTCAGATACAGAGCACTGATCCCGATGGAGTACGCCCGCGTCCGTCGCCAGTCGACCCCGTTGAAGAACTCCTTCACGGGCAGGCTCGTCTGACGTTGGAGCGTCATGTACCCGTTCTCGACTAACCAGGTATTGAGGTTGAACGAGCGGCGCCAGCTGGCGAAACCGTGATCGGACATCACCACCAGCGTCGTGTTGTCGTCGATCGTGTCGAGCGTTTCCCCGATCAGCGCGTCGAATTCCTCGTAAATGTTCGGGATCAACTCGCGATACTGATCGTGCAGTGCCGGGTCGTATTGCGGGTGCCCGGTGTCTCGTGTGACGCCCCACATGACATGTGAGGTCTGATCGCCGCTGCCGAAATAGGAGAACAGGAACCCGCCCTCGAAAGTGTCCCGCAAGTACCGGAACTGCGCGACGGTCTCCTCGCGGGCGATACGGGTCTGCTCGAGGAACTCGGCGAGATCGAGTACGCCGTTGTTGATCGCGTGGGTGTCCTCGGGCATCTCCTGCGTGTAGAAACGCCCGGTCACCTCGGCCAGCTCCAGGGCAAACTCCGCGGGCTCGGCGATGGGTAGCGCAGGCGCCATCGGGTCGACCTGAATCGGTGTTACGTAGACTTCGAACTCGGGCCGGACTGATTTCAGGAAGAAGCGCACGGCACCGGTCATCGACGCGAGGTAGGGCAGCATTTCGAAGTCGAGCGTCTTCCAGTCGCTCCACTCGCCGGCCTGCATCACGAATTGCTGAGTGCCGACTTCGAATTTCGCGACGTCCTCGTCAGGGTCGACGTAGACGACGAAGTCGGTGCTGATGGCGTCATTCTCGGCTTCGGTTAGCGGGTTGTCGTCGAGGCCGATGATCGTGCCTTCGAACTTGCCGTCGATGACATCTGCGGGATAGATGAACCCGCCGCTTACGTCAGTCTTCATGAACTGGCGGCGGTCGGTCGAAAAGAAGAACGACTCGCCCGGGCTGCCGCGCAGGTCGGGCGTTCCCATTCCGGAGAGTTCCCGCTCGCCCGCGCCCACTGGCGGGTAGTTGGCCGGCATCCGAACGACGGTTGCCGGAATTCCGGCATCGGCGAGATGCTGCCAGAACGCGGTTCCGTGACGGCCGAGCTTCGGGTCGCCTCCCCAGAGCGGGAACACGTATCCGGCCATTTTGAACTCAGGCCCGGGAGGCTCGTTCAGGGCCGTGGCCTGGTAGGGGAACCCGAAGGGAAGCCCGGACGTGAGGTCGCGATGCAAAAAGTCGAAGATGCCGTGACCGCCGGAATCGAGTCCGGTGATGAAGTTCGACCAGGCGACCGGACTCTGCGGCGTGGCGGCGGTTTCCAGCGGCCCGAACTGACCCTCGCGCTCCATGCGCGCGAGATTCGGAAGGCGACCGGCATCGATCATCTCGCGCACGAGCGTGTAGTCGAGCCCGTCGATGCCCATGACGATCATGTTCTCGGTGGGCGTTTGGGCGCGCGCTCCAAGACTGAAAAGCGCACCCGCCGCGGCGACGGCAAGAAGGGCGATTGCAGAAAGACGGAGTGCCTTCATGAGTTCGTCTCCCTGGGCGGGTCGTTCGAGTCTCGGAAGAGTGGTTGGCCATCCATGTGCTTGGGGGGCTCCACGCCGAACTGTTGCAGCGCCGTGGGTGCGATATCGATGAGCGCCGGGTCGTCGACATCGATTGCGCGGTTGCAGAAGAGGACGCCCGGAACGAGGCGCGGATCCACACAGTGGTCGCCGCTCCAGGCCTTGACGTTGTCCTCGTAGAGGGGCGCGTCGACCACACCGGTGGCGCAGTCCCAGGACGTGCGGTATCCGCGGTTGTAGCCGATCACGAACTCGGGGGCGTTCTCGAGGTAAGGCCCGGTGTAGAGCTTTGCGGTGTCGAACGCCTCGATGATCGCGACCTCGTCGTTGTCTTCGTCGCGCAGCCCCTTGAGCTTGCCCGCGATCTCTTCCTTCAGTGCAGGAACATCAGCGGGATCGACGATGCCCTGCGCCTCGCGGCCTGCGATGTTGAAGAACATGCCCGAAAGGCCGAGGCAATACGCCTTGGTGCGGGACCAGTCGACATCGAGCAGCCATTCCTCGCTGCCTGTCTTGCCTTCCTTGAGATAGAGGTAGCCGTTGTCCATCAACCAGCGGTTGAGATTGACGCCGCGCCGGAAAGAGGCGAAGCCGTGGTCGGAGAGCACCATGAGCAGATCGTCCGGCCCGACTTTGTCGAGGAGTTCACCAACGATCTTGTCGTTGCGTACGTAGATCTCTTCGATCGCGTTGCGACAGTCGGACTCGCGCCCGTCGTCCGCCGGATGCCCCTTTTCGAGGTAGCGCCAGTACATGTGCTGGATGCGATCGGTCGCGTCGAACACGCAAACGAGCGATCCCTTGCGGAGTTTGTCGAGCGACGTGAAGAACATCTCCTTGCGCTCGTCATCGATGTCGAGGGCCAGTTCGCGAAAATGACGGTCCTCGATGACGTCTTCGTTCAGCGCCCACGTGTCCTCCGCGAGGCCGAGCGTCGAGTATTTGCCCTGCATCTTCGCGAGATACACCGAGTAGTAGTCAGGATGCGAGATGGGCATCGCCGGCTTGTCGGGATCGATGGCGATCGGCGTCATGTAGAGCGAGAAGTGGCCGTTCATCTCGGTCATCATCACGCGCGCGATTCCACGAACCTTGACCATCGGGGCAGCGTTGAAGGTGAGCTGCACCCAATCCGATAGCTCGTTGAGCTGGAGGTCGACCTCTTCGTCGCCAAAGCGAACTGCGGCGGTGCTGTCTGTCCGGTCGAGATCGGCACTCACGGGTAGTTCGAGCGGGGGAGTGCCCTGTCGAAGAATGTTCTCAGGGCCGAGCAACGTCCCTTCCACGCGGTCGCCATCCATGTGGACTTTCACCCGCATGCCGCCTTCCTTGAAGGTGTCGTCATCAGGCCGCGTAGTGAATAGCAGGAACGTCCCCTGCGTCCCGAGCAGGTCCGGGACGCACATCGCAGACAACTGAGCGCCGTAGAACCGGTCGGGCGGGAACGTGATCGGGACACGGACGACCGTGCTCCAGATGTTGTGTTCGCCAAGGATCGTCCAGAACGGCTTCGACTTCCGCAGCAGCCGGATCTCCGGCTTTTCGCGAGGGATCTGGAACGGTCCGATGTTCAGGAACTTGTCGATCGAGCCAATCTTGGTGGACGAGAGCACCGGCAAGTACGTGCGGCGATCGCGATCCAGGAAGTCGTAGATGTTGTGGCGCGCGGGCCGAGAGCCCGTGGAGAACGATGACCAGGCGACAGGGGAGAGCGCCGGGAACGTCGTCTTGAGCGGCTTGTAGCAGCCCATCTTGGCGAGCCGCTCGAAGTTGGGCAGTTTGCCCTCGGCCATGAACTTGTCGGTCAATTGCGGATCCTGACCGTCGAAGCCGCAAACGATGAACCGTTTGATCTTCGGTTTCGCGCTGGTCCGGCGCGTCACCGCACGCCATAGAACCCGGAACGGCCAGATCAGGAGCGACGCGAACACGATGAGGATCGTGGAAAACAGCACGAGGAAGCTGCTGACGAACGCGAAGCCCGCGCCAGGACCGACGTAGGCATCGGCGGTTCCCGGGATCGCGATTGCGGCGGCCAGAATCAGCGCCGCGGCGTAGGTCCGCCAACGAGAAGCTTGAAGCATCAGTGTTCGAACTCCCGCTCCAGATGTGCGGCGATGTCGCCGATCCAGAGTTCCTCACCTTCGATCGGATACGGCGCCAGCAAGAAGGCGTCGTCCCACGTGTGCATGCCCACCAAATCGGTCCGAGAGAAGACCTCACTCGCGGTCGGCGACGCCTTGAGGTCGAACCCCGGATGAGCGAGCGCGACCAGGTCCGGACCGTGCTCAGCGCAAGGTCCTTCGTACAGGTCGGCAGCGTCCAGGACGTCGCGGATGACCGGTCGCCCATGATACCGCAGCGCGTGCAGTGCGTCGGCCAGTTCACGCTTCACCGCGGCGCGCTTTTCCGCAGACACCGAGCCGCGTGCGAAGCGTCCCTGCGAGTGCACGTAGAGCCGACTTGGATCGAGGGCGAAAGCCTGGGTTTCACGCTCGATATCCGCGAGTTCCGTGGCGCCGCTTCCGAGTCGCAAGTGGCCGGTCTCGCGCAGGAGCGCGTTGAGCTGCACTTCCTGCTCGATGGCGCAGAATCCATGATCCGAGAGCATCCAGAAATGGCTCTCCGGGTCGTCGCTCTCATCCGCGAAGCGCGACCACACCTGACCAACAAAGCGGTCCACCTGGCGGTGATAGTCGATAGCTTGCTCGTGGCGAGGGTGAGTCGGATCAACCACCGCGTCCCACAGGTAGTGGTACAGGCGGTCGGTGCCGGTAATTACAACCTGGAGGTAGTCCCAGTCCTCTTCCTGCCACAGCCGACCGAGCGCTGCGGCCCGCGACTGCAACGTGTATTCGAGGTCCTGGAAGAGCCAGTCGTGATCGCCTCGTGCGCGGGCAGTGTCGACGTCGATTCGATAGTCCTGACGCCGCAACGTGCCAAGCCATTTCAGAGGCTTCACGGATCGCGACAGATCGATTGCGACGAACCCCGACACCAGAACGCCAGGAATGGTCCGTGCCGGATACGTCGAAGGCTGGTTCAGGACGATCGACTGCAGGCCGCGGCGGCCCAGTCGATCCCACAGCGTGGGCACCTCGACCCGCGAGAAGTCCGGAAATTCGAGGGCGTACGTTCCTGGGTTGAGGTCCGTGAATCCGAAGATCCCGTGGGTCCCCGGATTGGCGCCCGTCATGAAGCTCGTCCAGCTGACCGATGAGATCTCAGGCAAAGAAGCGCGCATCGAACGCAGGTGACCTGCTTCGATGCGCGCTGCAATGTTCGGCATGACGCCATCGGCCGCGAGGCGCTCGAGGAGTCCCACAGGAACTCCGTCGAGGCCAACTACGCAGACGCGACGCTTGGGCAAGCTCGCGTGCCCTAGAGGTACCCGAGCGCCTGCAACCGCTCGCGGATCACCACTTCCTCTTCGGGGGAGGTGTGATTGTCCTCGCCGGGCGGGATCAGACCCATGAGTTCCAGTGAGCGCACGATCTTGTCGAGGCTCTCTTCGAGGGACTCCTGCTCCGTGTTCACCACGATCTCGGCGTTCTCAGGCGCTTCGTACGGGTCGGAGACCCCGGTGAAGTTCGCGATCTCGCCCGCCAGTGCCTTCTTGTAGAGGCCCTTGGGGTCGCGCTCGGTGAGTTTCTCGATCGAGCACTCCGTATACACCTCGACGAAGTTCGCGGTGCGGGCACGGATCTCGTCGCGGACCGACTTGTACGGCGAAATCGCTGCGGTAATCGCGACGACCTCGTTGCGGCTCAACAGGTTGGCGACGAATCCGATGCGACGGACGTTGGTGTCGCGGTCCTCCTTCGAGAAACCAAGACCCTTCGAGAGATTGGTGCGCACCTCGTCGCCGTCGAGGATCTCGACCATGACCCCGCGCTCCAGCAGAACGGGTTCGATGGCCTGCGCCAACGTGCTTTTTCCGGAGCCCGACAGGCCCGTGAACCAGAGGGTAAAGCCCTTCATGACTGTCTCCATATGGCGCGGTCAGGAAGCGACCGACGCGCTCTCGTTCGAATAGTGGCGTTGCAGGATTTCCGAGATCTCGGGGCGCGTGAACTCGGGCGGCAAGGACTCGCCGCGGCTGAGCATTTCGCGGATCCGCGTGCCGGAAAGGAAGACGTGCTGATCACTGTCGTGCGGGCATGTCTTCTGCGATGCCATGTTCTGGCAGCTGTGGCAGAAGAACGCGTGGTCGAAGAAGAGCGGCGTGATGCCGATCTCCAGTGCCTCGAATTCCTCGAAGATACGATGGGCGTCGTAGGTGCCGTAGTACCCACCGACGCCGGCGTGGTCGCGCCCAACAATGAAGTGAGTGCAGCCGTAGTTCTTGCGCACGATGGCGTGGAACACAGCTTCGCGCGGACCTGCGTAGCGCATCGCTGCCGGCAGAATCGACATGGCAACGCGACCGGCAGGGTAGTAGCCCTTGAGCAGCGCGTTGTAGCACTCCAGTCGAACATCAGCCGGAATGTCGTCGAACTTAGTCTCACCCATGATCGGGTGGATCAGCATGGCGTCGACGAGTTCGAGCGCGCACTTCTGCAAGTACTCGTGCGCGCGATGGATCGGGTTCCGGGTCTGGAACGCCGCGATCGTGTCCCATCCCTTCTCCTTGAAGAGGAAACGAGTCTCGCGCGGGTCGAGGCGGAAATCCTCGAACTCTGCGTGGACCGGTCGCTGCAGCATGGTGATGCGGCCACCCAGGTAGGTGTCGCCAGTCTTCTGCAGGTAGGCCACGCCGGGATGCGCGGTGTCGGTGGTCTTCAGGACCGTAAGCGCCTCGCGCTCCTTGTCCACCTTGTAGATGTCGGACACTTCGAGCACGGCGTAGACGGTCCCATCGTCGCTCTGGAGCGCCACGTTGTGTCCCGACTGGATGCCTTCGGCGGCGATCAGCTCCGAACTCGCGGCCAACGTGATCGGAATGGTCCAAGGTATGCCGTTGGCGAGACGACCGTGTTCGCAGACGTGCTCGTAGTCGCGCTGGTCCATGAATCCCTCAAGCGGGCTCATGGCACCGGTTGCGATCATCTCGATGTCTGAGAGTTCGCGTCGGTTGAGCGTGACGTGCTTGAGGGCGGGGAGCTCGGCGCGCCAACGCTCTTGCTCTGCTTCGGTTGCGATGCGGCTGATGAGGCGGCCGCCGTGAGCTTTGATCATCAGAGGTATCCCAGATTCTCGAGTTTCTTGCGGATCGCCACCAGCTCGTCGTCACTCAGTTCGCCGACCTTCTCGGGCTCGAGACTGCCGACAAGATCCCGGAGCACGAAGACGATGAAATCCGTCGGCGAGCTGAAGCCGGAATCTCCGATCACCTGTTGCAGGCGAACGTAGAGCGGGCGAGGAATCTTGATGCTGACGCGGTCGGACATGACGTTCCAGAGGGAAGTGCAGGACTCGCTAGGGTCCAGATCAGGACCCAATCAGGACCCAATCGTAACCCTATCGCCGATCTACGCAAGCACTTCGCGCACTTTTCTCGACAGGATCTTCGGTCACCGCGCGACCGGGCGGCGGCAGCCGGCTGGTTCGACCCGCGGTGGCTAGTAGTAGCCGCGCAGTCGTTCCGCGAGCTCGGCGTGAATGGCGCCGTTGGATGCCAGCAGCCCGCGCACGTTGTGCAGGTGGGCCGGGTCGTACTTCACGGGGTTGCCATCGAAGTCGGTCAGGGCTCCGCCCGCCGCAGCCAGGATGGCCTCCGGAGCACAGGCGTCCCAGAGCTTGGTGCCGATGCTTGGGTGCAGGTACAGGTCGCATGACTGCGTCGCGATGCGGCCGATCTTGAGTCCCACGCTCCCCGAGCGGACCATCTCCGTGATTCCGAGGTCCTCCATGATCTTCTGCACGACATCCGGTAGATGGGATCGGCTGCAGATCAAACGTAGGTCGGCGGGTGTAGCGCGGTCGCTCACCTTCATTGCCGACACCTTGCCGTCGATATCCGACTCGGCGCCGTCGCCGACGATGCCGCGATAGAGCGTCCGCGTTGCCGGCTGGTTCACCACGCCGAGTTGAGGGCGCCCCTCAACCGCAAGCCCGATCATCACCGCGAATTCATCCGTATGCTTGATGAACTCCTTGGTGCCATCCATCGGGTCGACCATCCACACGCGCCGCACGCCTTCGGCGGCCGCAGCTTCGTTGGTCGACTCTTCGGCAATGATGGCGTCCTGGGGAAACTCCTCACGCAACCGGCGCACAATGTGATTGTTGGCGACGCGATCCGCCTCGGTGACCGGCTCGGTCTCGTTCTTGAGATCCACCTGGAAGTCGCCACGGTAGTAGCCCATGACGAGTTCCCCAGCTTCGCGGGCGATCGCTTCGGCGGTCTCTAGCTCGTGTTGCATCTGCGTGTTGTCCGGAGGCAAGGAGGCATCGTGGCCCGGAACGGGCGGCGATCCGCAGCCGATCAAGAGGCTAGCAGCGCTCGATGGAGCCGGTATGTCATCGTTCCGTGTCCAGAAGGGCGCGTCGCGCTTGACCGCCGCGCGCCGGCGCAGCAGGATCTAGCCCCTGCACCAAACGCGTCACGAATTCTGCTCCCGAGAGAACTCCCATGTCCGTCAAGCGTCAGTTGATAGTCGGGTGGCAAAACCGCCCTGGTGAACTCGCCAACTTCTGTGAGGCTCTCGCTGATGGCGGAGTCAATATTCTCGCGATGGCGACGGCAGAGGCGGGGGAGTATGGCGCGGTTCGCGTCCTCGTAGACGACGTCAAGACCGCCCGCGAGGTCTTTCGCGAACAGGGCGTGGCGCATACCAGCATCGAGGTGTTGGTGGTTGATCTGGGCAACGAGCCCGGTGCGCTCGCACGCATCGCCCGCACGCTGTCCGACCACAAGATCATCATCGAGTATTTCTACGCCTCGGCGCCGATCGCCGGGCAAGCCGTGATGGGGGTCTTCAAGGTCTCCGATCCCGTCAAGGCTGATGAGTTGCTTACATCTGGAGACCCAGCCGCTCCGACAGGAGAGAGTTGATGGACGCGACCGCGCGTAGGCCCCTGCTGACGACCGAACTGCCCGGAGTTGAATTGCGGCACCGTGGCAAGGTGCGCGATGTCTACGACCTGGGAGATCAACTGCTGATCGTGGCCACGGACCGTGTGTCGGCGTTCGACGTCGTGTTGCCGACCGGGATCGCCAACAAGGGCACGATGCTCACGCAGCTGTCGAGCTTCTGGTTCGAGCGGGTGGAGCACATCGTTGGCAACCATCTGATCTCCACCGAGCCGACCGACTATCCCGATCCGCTTCCGCAATTCGCAGATCAGCTGCACGGTCGCAGTCAATACGTGCACAAGGCTGACCGATTCGATGTTGAATGCGTCGTTCGCGGCTATCTCATCGGTTCAGGCTGGAAGGATTATCAGGCCACCGGGGCCGTTTGCGGAATTCCACTGCCGGATGGACTCCAGCAGGCGGATCGCTTGCCGGAGTTAATCTTCACACCGGCGACCAAGGCTGACGAAGGCCACGACGAGAACATCAGTTTCGAAGTGATGACCGAGATCGTCGGGGCGGACTGGGCGGAACAGTTGCGCGACGTCTCGCTGCAGCTGTATTCGGAGGCCGCGGAGTTCGCGCTCGAGCGCGGAATCATCATCGCGGACACGAAGTTCGAGTTCGGACTCGTGGACGGAAAGCTGACCTTGATCGATGAGATCCTGACTCCGGATTCGTCGCGCTTCTGGCCCGCCGACCAATATGCGCCTGGGCAGAGCCCGCCGTCGTACGACAAGCAGTTCGTGCGCGACTACCTGCAGACCCTCGTCTGGGCCAAGAATCCGCCGGGCCCCGAGCTGCCCGCCGACATCATCGAGCGTACTTCTGCGAAGTACGCCGAGGCCTACCAGGTGCTGACCGGCCAGCCTCTGCCAGACTTCTCCTGAGGCAAACAGCACGATGGCCAAGCGCATCACGAAGGCGTCGTCCGTGAAGATCACGGCCAAGCGAAAGGCTCCGCTCAAGAAGCGGCTCAACAAGATCGTCGGCGAGATGGTCGAGAAGGGCATTGAATTGCCCGAGGCGCACGATCAACTCGAGAAGCTCTTCCTTACGCATGTGATGGACGCTGCCAGTGGCAATCAGTGTCGCGCGGCGGATCGGCTCCGGGTTCATCGCAACACCCTGCGACGCAAGCTCCAGGCTCACGACCTCATCTAGGCTGGGCCGAAACCGCTCGGAGTTGACGCGGCAGCGGCTTCTGCTACGATTAGCAGTCAACTGGCACGAGTGCTAGCGGACTCCCACCTCAAGTGCCAAAGCACGGGGTCCCCAGCGCCGAGTCGAGGAGCAGATTCAGCTCCTTCCATGTCGGTTAGGTCAATACTTCACAGGGAGTTCAAACACATGTCAACGACTGTGCGTCCGTTGTACGACCGTGTACTGCTGAAGCGCCTTGCGGCGGCAGACGAGGTTCGTGGCGGCATCATTATTCCGGATACCGCCAAGGAAAAGCCCCTCGAGGCAGAGGTCGTGGCGACTGGCCCCGGCAAGCGCCTCGACGATGGCTCCAACGCCCCGATGACTGTTGAAGTCGGCGACACCGTGCTTGTTGGTAAGTACGGCGGCACCGAGATCCAGCTCGAAGGGGATGACTATCTGATCGTCCGTGAGGACGAGGTTCTCGGCATCATCGGCTGACGCCGACACCAAAGGAGATAGACATGGCAAAGCAAGTCACCTTCAGCGAGACGACGCGCCAGGACATCCTGCGCGGCGTCAACACCCTCGCTGACGCGGTAAAGGTCACGCTCGGTCCCAAGGGCCGCAACGTGCTCCTCGAAAAGAAGTTCGGTTCGCCCACGATCACCAAGGACGGCGTGACCGTCGCCAAGGAGCTCGAGGTCGGCGATGCCACCCAGAACATGGGTGTTCAGCTGGTCAAGGAAGTCGCTTCCAAGACCTCCGACGTTGCCGGTGACGGCACGACGACGGCTACGGTTTTGGCCCAGGCGATCTACCGCGAGGGCGTGCGCAACGTCACCGCTGGTGCCGATCCGATGGCCCTGAAGCGCGGTATCGACAAGGCAGTCCGTGAGGCAGTCGAGTTCATTCTCGGCATGTCCAAGGGCGTCAAGGGCGACATGATCGCTCAGGTCGGCACGATTTCGGCCAACAGCGACCCCCAGATCGGCGGCATCATCGCCGAGGCGATGGACAAAGTCGGCAAGGACGGCGTGATCACGGTTGAAGAGGCTCGCGGCCTCGAGACCACGCTCGAGGTTGTCGAGGGCATGCAGTTCGATCGCGGCTATTTGTCGCCGTACTTCGTGACCGATGGTGATCGTATGGAGGCCGTCCTGGAGGACGCGCTCATCCTGATCCACGAGAAGAAGATCTCCAACATGAAGGATCTTCTGCCCGTGCTCGAGCAGGTTTCGCGCTCCGGCAAGCCGCTCGTCATCCTCGCTGAGGACGTCGAAGGCGAAGCGCTCGCGACTCTGGTCGTGAACAAGATCCGTGGCACGCTGAACGTGGCCGCGATCAAGGCGCCTGGCTTCGGCGAGCGTCGCAAGGCCATGCTCGAAGACATCGCGATCCTCACGGGCGGCAAGGCCGTTTCCGAGGATCTGGGCATCAAGCTCGAGAACGTCCAGATGGAAGATCTCGGCAGCGCCCGCAAGATCGTCATCGACAAGGACAACACCACGATCGTCGAGGGTTCCGGCAAGGCGGCTGACATCAAGGCCCGCGTTGACCAGATCCGTCGCCAGATCGAGGACACCAGCTCCGACTACGACCGCGAGAAGCTCCAGGAGCGCCTCGCGAAGCTCGTCGGCGGTGTGGCGGTCATCCACGTGGGTGCCGCGACCGAGTCCGAGATGAAGGAAAAGAAGGCCCGCGTCGAGGACGCGATGCACGCCACCAAGGCGGCAGTCGAAGAGGGCATCGTTCCCGGTGGCGGCGTCACGCTGCTGCGGGCGCAGAAGGCACTCGACAAGATGGAACTCGAAGGCGATGAGGCGGTCGGCGTTGCGATCGTGCGTCGCTCGCTCGAGGAGCCGCTGCGCCAGATCGTGGCCAATGCCGGCGCCGAGGGTTCGGTGATTGTCGAGAACCTGCGCGGCAAGAAGCAGACGATGGGCTTCAACGCGGCTTCGATGGAGTACGCAGACATGATCAGCGAGGGCGTCGTCGACCCCGCGATGGTCACGCGCGCTGCTCTCCAGAACGCGGCGTCGGTGGCGGGCCTCTTGCTCACCACTGAAGCAATGATCACGGAGATTCCGGAAGAGACCCCCGCGGCCCCCGCGATGCCCGATCCGGGCATGGGAGGCATGGGCGGCTTCTAAGCCGGTCCCGTACCAGGTCAAGGGCTCGAGGCGGCGCGCCTCGAGCCCTTTTCTTGTTTGAGAGCACGGCCGGAGTTGGTAAGTGAATTCGTTGCCGCCCCAAACCCCGCTTGCTACGATGACTGTTCGGGCTGGCGACCACCGCGCCGCCCTCCTCCTCGGCGCAGACCGCCATTCTTGTATCTGTCAGGAGTTCGAATCATGAAGACCGTTTCAATGTTCACGCTAGGCGCCGCGATGTTTGCGACGACGATGTTCGCGGCACCGTCGCAGGCAGGCTCGGCCTCGAACTTCGCCTTCGTCAACGGGGACCGTGTTCTCGAGACTTCCGCCATCGGCCAGGGCGCCCGCGACACGCTAGAGGCGTCCGCGACGCAATGGACTGAACGGCTCACGTCCCTGCAAACGGAGCTGGACACCATGTCGCGTCAGCGTCAGGAGCAGGCATTGACCCTGAACGAGGCGGCGCTTTCGCGGCTCAACCAGGACATCGAGGAGAAGCAGGTTCAGCTCGATCGCATGAACGATGATGCGCGTCGCGATCTTCAGCGGCTCGAGCAGCAGGTCACCATTGACGTGAACTCACAGCTGGGGCCGTTGGTGGAGCGATTCGCCGCCGACAATGGCTACGACATGATCTTCGATACCGCGCGACTGCAGGGCATCCTGTACTTTGCGCCGTCGAAGGATGTGACGGACGATTTCATCGCGGTCGTCAACGCGGCCGGCACAGCCGCGCAGTAGACGGAAAGAGGAGGAGGATTCGCTCAGAGACAGTCGGAGCCGCTGCCGGGTTCGCCCGGCGGAGGAAAGTCGGAACTCCATAGGGCAGCGTGCTGGGTAACCCCCAGCGGGGGCGACCCCCGGGAAAGTGCAACAGAGAGCAGACCGCCACCGGCTTCGGCCGGCGGTAAGGGTGAAACGGTGGAGTAAGAGCCCACCAGTGCCCGGGGTGACTCGGGCAGCTAGGTAAACCCCACGCGGAGCAAGGCCAAATATGGAAGCGCTCGAGACCGGCCCGGTCGAGCTTTCGGGTAGGCCGCAGGAGGCGACGAGAGATCGTCGTCCCAGATTCATGGTTCCGCCCGACCCTAGGTCGGGAACAGAATTCCGCTTACACGTCTCTGAGCGTGCTACGGATCGGCGCGAACACCAGCACAGGTGTTCGCGCCGTTTCCTTTCTCGTGTACCGGTTCGTCACTCAGGTGGCCAGGAAGTCCAAGATCTCGTCGCGGAATTTCGCCGCGTTGGTGCGCCCCGATGATGGCCTGCGCCGCGACGGCAGCGTACGGCAACTCCGGCGCGGCGCTGGCCCTCTAGCGGCGAGGACCGACCCACAAGAAATGCGCCGCCTCCACAGAACGTGGAGACGGCGCGTCTCGAAATCGTGCCACTCGCCGGATGGGCTAGAACGGGATGTCGTCGTCTGCGGGGGCGTTGTTAGGTGCTGGAGCCGCACCGCCGCCGCCGCCACCACCACCGAAGTCGTCGTAGCCGCCGCCACCACCGCCACCGCCGCCGCCAGCCGCATCGCCGCGGCCGCCCAGGAGTTTCATCTCCTCGACAACGATTTCAGTGGTGTAGCGCGTGTTGCCGTCCTTGTCGTCCCATTGCCGGGTCTGCAGCCGTCCTTCTAGGTACAACTGCTTACCCTTCGGCGCGTACTGGTTGATGATCTCGGCAAGCCGAGCCCACGCCACGCAGCGATGCCACTCGGTCTCCTCGCGCTGGTTGCCGTCGCGGTCCTTGTAGCGCCGGCTCGTCGCCAGCGAGAAGTTCGCCACGGCCGTGCCGCTTGCGGTGTATCGGAGTTCCGGATCGCGTCCCACGTTGCCGATCAGGATCACTTTGTTAATCATCTCGCCCCCTTCTGTATGGTTAGGCCCCTGACGGGCAGCTGGTCTCGCACGGGGACTCTTGACGGTCGCCGAGCGGCAAATTCAGGACGTGGAGTTTCTGCCGCGCGCGGCCTGCGCGCAAGCATCTGCCGCAAGGAGTCCGCCTACTGCTGGCAGGAGTCCGGCGGCTCGCCGCCGAGATCCGTGATCTGGCCGCAAGCGAGGAAGGCCGCGTCACGGTCCGGATACGCCTGGATCAGGCGGCGGAAGCTCTCGATCGCATCGTCGGTGCGACCGAGTTCCACGAGAATTCGTGCATCCATGAAGACCGCGTCGGCGGCGACTTCGCTGTCCGGGAAGTCAGCGACGACTCGTTGGAATGCGTCGCGGGCATCTTGGGTGCGTCCAAGCTGACGCTGGCACATGCCGGCCCAGTAGAGACTGTTGTCAGCGCTCGCGGATGTCGGGTAACGCCGGAGGTACTCCTCGAAGCCCTGTACGCAGAGTTCGTAGCGCTCATCCAGATAGTCGCCGTAGGCGCTGTTGTACAGCTCGGTGGCCGCGTCGTCGACTGGCTGTGCCCGCGTTCCGGGGTCCACTGATCGCTGGCCGCGCGCGGGGGGCATCGCAGCCCCTACGCCAGGACCGGCCGCCGGGGTGCTCGCGGCGGCTTCCGCTATGCGTTCGATGCGGATCTCGAAATCGGCGATTTGCTGCTCGAGCGCCGTAACTTCGCGCCGCATGGCGCGCAGGTCCTCGCCGCGGTCGGCGTTCTGGGTCCGCAGCGGGTCGAGCGCGCTGTCGATGTCGGCCTGTACGCGGCGCAGTTGCGATTGCGTTTCGCCGAGAGCGCTCTGCAGGTCCGCGAGTTGCTGTTCGATAGCAGCTTGACGGTTCTCGACCGCGACCACGCGTTGCTCGAATGACGAACAACCCATGAGGGGGAGGGCCGCCAGCATGGCAACGGTGCAAGCAACCTGTCGCTTCATAATCCCCCTCTCGCAGCGAGGCATCCCGGAACCACCCGTTCCGGGACGCGCCGCCGAGTCACTAGTTCGTCCCACGCTCCGAGCTCACGGCAACGAATTCGCCGCGGCGGTTCTGCGACCAGAACTGCTCGCCGTCGCCCATCACGACCGGGTTCTCCTCGCCGTAGGACACGATCTCGATGCGCCCTGTACCGATACCGAGGGAAACGAGATAGTCGCGAGCCGCCTCGGCGCGTCGACTGCCGAGTGCCTGGTTGTACTCGCGGGTGCCGCGCTCGTCACAGTGACCTTCGATCAGGATGCGGACGTTGGGATGCTCGCGCAGCCAGTCGGCGTTGGCCTGGAGGGTTGCACGCTGATCACCGCGGATCTCAGACTTGTCGTGGTCGAAGAAGATCGTGCGGAGGAGTTGCCGATTGTTGATCTCGTCCGCCGACAGGAAGGACGTGTCCTCTCCGGAGTCAGCTTCTTCCCATTCACCTGCAGTTAGAGGCTCAACGGGCTGGCGCGCCTCAGGTGCGGGCGTGGGGGCTGGAGTTACTTGCTGTGGCGCCGGCGTGGGCGGCTCGTCCTTCGAGCACGCCGGTACGAGGGCGATCACGGCCACGAGGGCCAGCAGTGAAATTCGCTTGGCGGGACTGCGCATCATGCTCACTTTCCTTCCGAACCCGAGATGTTAGGGGCGACTTCCCCATGCGGGGGTGATGTTGTTGCCGACGTTTGTCAGCATGCGCTGGTGGGATCCATCGAATCCCATCATCCAGATCTGCACGCTGCTGCCTTGAGCCCACTCAAACACCAGTTGGCGGCCGTCAGGCGACCACGAGGGCGCTTCCTTGCGGCCGCGTCCACGGGTCAACTGGTGAACTCGATCAGTCTGCGTATCGTACACAAAAATATCGAAGTTATTGCCGCCGGTCGAGGCGGTGAAGGCGATCAGATCTCCTCGAACAGGCTGCCATGTCGGATCATCCTTGTTACCGGCCGGTGCTGACAAGCGGCGAGTATTCAGGCCAGTCGCGTCCATCACATACAACTGCTGTGATCCGGTGCGGTCCGAGACGAAGGCGATCTGGTCGGCGTTTGGCGACCATGCCGGCGAGACGTCGGCCGCAGCACTGTGCGTTATTTGCCGCCGCCGAGTCCCGGTGTCGTTGATCAGCCAGATCTCCGAATTCCCCGTGCAGCTCGACGACATCGCGATCTGAGTGCCGTCCGGCGAGAAGGCCGGGCCGTTGTTCGTTCCGGTGCCGTCGCAGCCCATGACGACGGACGGCTGTCCGCCGGACTTCAGGATCATGTGGATCTCGGCGCGCGGGAACCCGTTGCGCAGCACGTACGTCTGATAGGCGATGCGGTCGCCCTGCGGCGAGAAGGTGGGGGACAACGCGATGGAACGGTTGAAGGTGATGCGACGCTGCCGCTCGCCATCCGAACTCATCACCCAGATTTCTTTCTGAGGTGTGCCGGCCGGGGCCGCGCGGTCGGAGACGAAGGCCACTTGCGTGGCTGCCACACCGCGCACGCCGGTGTAGTGCAGCACGGCTTCATCGTTGTAGAAGTGCGCCACCTGCCGAATGATGTAGCGGGAGGAGTTCTCTGTGAGCCCTTCGAGTACGTTCCGGTATCGCTTCCCGTCGACTTGACGCCCGGTTTCCACATCGAGGAGCCGGAACTCGACCACGAACTCGTTGCCCTCCATACGCGTTTCACCCTGCACCAGCGCACGCGCCCCCGTGCTTCTCCAGGAATCCCATGGGATCGGTTCGCCGGGCGCGGATGAGGGGTAGACGCGTGGATCGACGATGTCGAAAACCATCGAGTAGGTCAGGTCCTGACTCAGGACCTCATGGATCATCCGCGCGTGCTCAGCGGTGCCAGCGCCTGCACGGAACGTCGGAACGGCGATCTTGATCGCCGCTCCGGCGCGCTCTCGGATCTCCATCAGGACATCCTGATCCTGGGCGGGGGCGCTGGCCGCTGTGAGCAGAACGGCGGCTGCCGCGGCGACGACACGATTCACTGAGAGGCTATTCCTGAACGAAGGCAAGTCCGACTCCGAGAGATTGGCCCTGGTATGCACGGGGGAGTGGCGGGAAAGGCGCAGCCTGGGCAATTGCCTGGAGAGCGGCGCGGTCGAAGAGTGACTCACCCGATGCGTCGACGATGCGCGGCTGGACTACCAACCGGCCGTCTCGTCCGATGCGGAAGAAGACCTCGGCGCGCTGCTGCGGCGAGTAGGGCCCTCGAGGCGGGGGCGACCAGCGGGTGGCGATGAGATCTCGGATCCGGCCGAGATAGTCGGCGAACGGGAAGTCCTCAACGGTGAAGCCCTGGGTGTCATCTTCCGCCTGGGTGAGATCGATGCCGGTGCGCTGCCCGCTCTGCTGCTGGGGAGTCGCGCCGCGCCGCGAAGCACGCTGCGGTGCTTTGCGTCGTGCCTCTTCTTCTTCCGCCTGACGTTGTCGATCGAGTTCAGCCTGGCGCTCACGTTCGATCTGGGCCTGGCGTTGACGCTCGGCCTCGGCTTGACGTTCGCGTTCGATTTCAGCCTGACGTTCGCGTTCAGCCGCCGCCTCTTCCTCGCGCCTCACCTCATCCGGGTCGCGCGGTGCGACGTCGGGCTCAGGCTCAGCGGCGGGTGGGGGAGGCGTGGGTTGAGGTTCGGCTTCCGGCTCGTCCTCCTCCTGAACGTCCTCAACCGCCTCTTCCTCGGGTTGCGCGGCTGGAGTCGGATCGGCGGGAGCGGGCGGCATGACGCTGACCGGAACGTAGGTCAAGGGCGGCGGCGCCTGTGGCCAGATCATTGGCCCTACGACGAGGGCGATCACGACCCCGACGTGCGCGGTGAGCGACGTGATCACGGACCCACGGAAGTGCTGATCGTCGTCCGTGTGTTCGGTGATCACGCGGTCAACGGAATACGGCATGCGTCAGCGGCCAGGGATAGGTTCGGTGGGAAGTCCGATGTTGGCCCCGAGGGAGTGAGCGACTGCGGTCGCCCTCATAACCATCCCATACGGGGCGTTCTCGTCGCCATAAACGAGTACAAGTCGCCCTTCGGTGACCAGCGGCGAGATCCGCCGTTCTAGCTCCTCGAGAGCCACAGCTTCGCCGTTGAGCTGGACTTGGCCCTCCTCGGTGACCGTGATGACGATCTGATCCTGCGGCAGCGAATCCATTCGGATCGTGCGTGGGAGCTGCACGTTCGCGCCCTGAACCATCATGGGCGCCGTGATCATGAAGGCCACCAACAGAACGAGCGCGACGTCCACGAGCGGTGTGACGTTGATGTCCGACAGCGTGCGGTTGTCATCATCGAACCAGCCGCCGGTCACGAGTTGCTCCCGCCGCGCCACGTCTTCTGCACGACGTTCATGAACTCCATGCCGAAATCTTCCATATCCGTGGCGAGTCCACGGATACGACCGTTCAGGTGGTTGTAGGCGATTACGGCCGGGATCGCGGCAAACAGCCCGCCGGCCGTCGTCAGCAACGCTTCGCTGATGCCCGGGGCGACGACAGCCAGGTCTGCGGAGCGGAGGGCGCCGATCTCCTGGAAAGCGTTCATGATTCCCCAGACCGTGCCGAACAGGCCGATGAACGGCGTCGCCGTGCTCGTGGTCGCAAGAAAGAGCATGCCGCGTTCGAGCCGGCGGCGTTCGGCGTTAGCTGCACGGCGAAGCGTGCGCTCCAGCGGTTCCATGAGGACCTGGCGACTGGACTGGTCGTTGCCTTCGAACTGCGCCGAGATCTCGCCGTATCCGGCCATGAAGATGCGGCCGAGCGGCGTGGTCTCTCGACTCTCAGCCGCCTTGCGGAGTTCGGAGAACTTGCTGCTGGTATGGAAGGCCTCAGTGAACTCCTCGCCCTCGCGCACCGCCTTGCGGAACAGCAGAAGGCGGTCAACGATCACCGACCAGGAGAACACCGAGAATAGAGCGAGGACCACAAGCGCGACTTGTGCAAGCGGACCCAGATCACCAATTAGTCCGAAAACGCCGTCGGACATGAAACCCACCTGCAAGACCAGCAAGGGATCCCTCACTCGCTCGTTGTCGGGCTCACGCCCGGTGTACTGCGATAGGGAGCAGCCGCCGCCGAACCACCCACTGTCCGGTAGCAGATGATGTCAACGTAACACGACGGCTTGTGGATGTCATCGTTGCACACCAGCGATCACGTGCCCGGCAGTTCCCGCGGGACGGCCGTCTGAGTCAGAATGGACAGATGCTGACGTACCTGAGGATCCGCAATCTTGCGCTCGTAGAGGACGCCGTACTGGAGCCCGACGATGGGCTGGTGGCGTTCACGGGCGAGACCGGAGCCGGCAAGTCGATCATTCTCGGCGGGCTGGAGCTCATCATTGGTCGCCGTGCGTCGCTGGATCAGGTGCGCGCCGGCGCGACGGAAGCCGTGGTCGAAGCCATCTTTCGCATCGACGATCGCCCCGAGCTCGCTGAGCTCCTCGAACGAGAGGGCGTAGCCGCGAATGGCTCGGAGCTTCTCGTGAGGAGGCGAATCCGGGCGTCGGGTAGCCGTGCCTATCTGAACGACGATCTCGTTACCGTGGCGATGCTCGAAAGAGTTGGCGGCTATCTCATCGATATCGTGGGTCAACACGAGAGCCAGCGACTGTTACGGCCGCAAGCCCAACTTGAGTTGCTGGACGCATCGGGAGGGCTCGCCGGTGAGCGCCGCGAAGTGGCCGAGGCCTGGGATGAAGCCGTGAGACGGCACGGTGACTTCATCCGGCTCCGCGACGACGATCGGGATCGAGCCCAGCGTGCGGACTACTTGCGTTTCCAGGTGGCCGAGATCCGCGACGCGGATCTCGATGCGGACGAGGAAGTGCAACTCACCGGCGAACGGCAGCGCCTGCGGCATGCCGATCAGCTCTCATCCTCCTCCGCCGACGCGCTGAGCACTCTTTACGAGGCGGAGAACTCTGCTGCCGCTCAGGTGGCGCGTGCGGAGCGCGCTGTCGAGAACATTCTCGAGCTCGATCCGGACGCGGCCTTGCCGTCCGGTTTGCAAGAAGCCCGATTCCACATCGAGGAACTCGGCCGTTCGTTGCAGGCCTACCGCGATACGGTTCGATCCGATCCCGCGCGGCTCGAGTCGGTCGAGCAGCGCCTGGCTCAGGTCGATCAGCTGCGACGTAAGTACGGCGATACCATCGAGCAGATTCTCGAACGCGCGACGACGGCCGAACAGGAGCTGGCGTCGATCGACAACCGCGACTCGCAACTTGCCGAACTGGCTTCGATCGCGCGTGATGCCGCTCGGCGATACGACGACGTTGCCAGCGAGCTGAGCGCTGCCCGGAGCGTCGCTGCGGAGGCTCTCGAGCGTCAGATCACCAGCGAGCTGCAGGAGCTGGGGATGGAGGGCGCGAGGTTCGGAGTGCGTCTCCAGGCCGGTCAGCGCGAGGTCACGGAGGGGCTCCCACCCGGGTCGAGCCGGTCAGGATACGAGAGTGTAGAGTTCGAACTCGCGGCCAACCCGGGCGAACCCGCAGGGTCGTTGTCGCGTGTCGCGTCGGGCGGTGAAACCTCCCGGGTTCTGCTGGCGCTCAAACTGGCGGGTCTCTCGGGTAGTCAGCCTTTGACTCTGGTCTTCGATGAAGTAGACGCCGGCGTCGGCGGTGGGCGTGTCGCCGAATGCCTGGCTGATCGCCTGGGCCGGCTTGGAGGCTCGCATCAGGTACTGGTCGTCACCCATTTGCCACAGATTGCGGGAAGAGCGGACACGCAGGTGAAGGTGAGCAAGATGGCCGATCAGGACCGAACTACTGTCGATGCGCGGGCTCTGGACGATGCCGGCCGCGTCGACGAGTTGGCGCGCATGCTGGGCGGTGTCGATGCCACATCAGGACTCCGCGAGCACGCGCGCGAGTTGTTGCGACGCGACTAAGAGGCTCATGCAAATGCGGACGAAGCAGCGGATCGGCGTGCTCGGCGGTAGCGGCCTCTACTCCATGGCTGGCCTTGACGCTCACGACGAGATCGCTCTGGAGACCCCATACGGAGCGCCGTCGGATCGCTATGCGCTGGGCGAGGTTGACGGAACTCCGGTTGCCTTTCTGGCACGGCATGGCCGGGGGCATCGCTTCCCTCCGAGTGAAGTGCCCTATCGTGCGAACCTCTACGGGTTTCGGCTCCTCGGAGTGTCCAATCTCCTCTCCGTGAGCGCGGTCGGCAGCCTCAAGGACGACATAGAGCCTTGTGATCTGGTGGTGCCTGATCAGTTCATCGATCGGACCACACGGCGTGTCGCGACCTTCTCCGAGCCGGGAGCGGTGATCCATGCGGCGATGGCCGACCCGGTGTGTTCCCGTCTCAGCGCACTCCTCGCAGAGTCTGCGCGGGCCCAGGGCGCGACGGTACACGCTGGCGGCACCTATCTCTGCATCGAAGGGCCGCAGTTCTCGACGCGGGCCGAGAGCGAGCTCTACCGGAATTGGGGGGCGGACGTCATCGGGATGACGAACGCGACCGAAGCCAAGCTCGCGCGCGAGGCGGGAATCGCCTATGCGACGTTGGCCATGGCCTGTGACTATGACTGTTGGCACCCCACCCACGAATCAGTGACCGCAGAAATGGCGATCGCCAACCTGATGGCATCCGTTGATGTCGCCCAAAGCGTGCTGCGGCACGCCATCGCGTCCTTGCCGGCGGACACGCCGGCCTCGTGCGGAGACGCATCGCGCGCTCTGATTTCACCCCCTGACGCGGTGCCGCCCGAAGCGCGCCGCAGACTAGCCGCCTTGATCCCGTCCTTGGCGGAGGCTTCGAAGGAGTCAGAATGAGCATCGTTGTAGTCGGCTCGATCGCATATGACACCGTGATCACGCCGTATGGCCGGCGCGAACAGACTCTCGGTGGCGCGGCCACCTTCTTCTCCGTCGCGGCGTCCTACTTCTGCCCGGTGCAGGTGGTCGGCGTCGTTGGTGAGGACTTTTCCGACGAGGATGTCGAGGTGTTCAGTGCCCGCGGCATCGACACTCAGGGCATCGCACGGCGTCCGGGCAAGAGCTTCCGATGGGGCGGTGAGTACTCCTGGAACCTGAATGAACGCGAGACGCTGTTTACAGAACTCAACGTCTTCGAAGAGTTCGATCCGGAGCTTCCTCCGGCCTATCGCACCACCCCGCACGTGTTTCTGGCGAACATCGCGCCGGGGTTGCAGCTGTCGGTGCTCGAGCAGGTCGAGTCACCGCGCCTCGTCGCGCTCGACACGATGAACTACTGGATTGAGGGCGACCGCGACGCACTTGCGGAAGTGCTCAAGCGGGTCGACATTCTCGTGATCAACGACGAGGAGGCGCGTCAGCTCGCCGACGAGTACAACCTGGTAAAGGCGGCGGAAGCCGTACTCTCGATGGGGCCCACCGCGGTCGTGATCAAACGTGGCGAGCACGGCGCTACGGCGTTCCTCGGCGATGAGATCTTCAACGTGCCCGGGTTTCCTCTCCGCGATCTCGCAGATCCGACCGGAGCCGGTGACACCTTCGCTGGTGGCTTCATGGGGCACCTGGCGCGGCACGGCGATCACGGACCCGAGGGGCTGCGGCGCGCGATTGTCGCCGGCAGCGTGATGGCCTCGTTCTGCGTGGAGGCCTTCAGCCTGGACGGCATCACCAACCTCGATGAGGATCAGATCGCCGCCCGCTATCGTGCGTTCCAGGCGTTGACACGGTTCGGGGACCTCTAAACGGTAACGCGCTCATGTTGCTAGCCATCGATATCGGAAACACTCAGACTCAGTTGGGCGTCTTTGACACTGCCGGCGAACTGGTCGGTGAGTGGCGCCTCTCCACTCACCGTGACCGCACCGGCGATGAGCTCGGGATCAGCGTTCGTAACTTGCTGGCTCTGCAGAGCATCGAGCCTGCGGCGATCGGGGGCATCATTGCGGCGTCAGTCGTGCCGCCACTGACGGCGGCTCTTGAGCGAATGGGCGACCGCTACTTCGGCCACGCTCCGGTAATGGTCGATGCAGGCCTCGTGGATGATCTGCCCATCCTCTATGAGCCACCTGAAGCAGTTGGTGCCGATCGGATCGTAAACGCCGTCGCGGCACGCGAGAAACATGGCTCGCCGGTGGTTGTCGTGGACTTCGGTACCGCGACGACATTCGATGTCGTTGATACTGAGGGTGCTTACCTGGGTGGCGTGATCGCCACGGGGGTCGGCGTGTCGGCGGATGCACTGTTCCACCGCGCGGCGCGCCTGCCACGAGTTCACGTGGCTCAGCCCGAGGCGGTTATTGGTCGCAATACGACGGCGAGCGTTCAGGCGGGCTTGTTTTTCGGATACGCAGAGATGGTCGACGGTCTTTTGGCGCGCATCGTTGATGAACTGGCTGCAGAGCCGCGCGTCGTGGCCACGGGCGGCTGGTCGGCAACCATCGGCGAGGCATGCACTCGCGTCGACGAGATCGATCCACTCCTGACACTTCAGGGGTTGCGTCTGATCCACCAGCGCTACGGTCGTGCCTAGATTCACGCTCTATCACTGCTTCGTCCGGTGACGCGGCCCTATAATCGAACGATGTCCGACAACAGCACCCTGAATCAGGCACTCCAGCAGGCGGCGCGCGATCTGCGCAAGCGCGACGAACAAACCACCGTGCGCTACGAGCACGTTGACGCGATCCAGACGGCTGGGGGAGATCTACCGTCGACGATGGGCGAGCTGCTGCGCACAGCGCCCGCCGACCATGTCGCCTCGTTCGTCCACCTGGCGCGCTTGCTCAAGGTAGAGGGCATCGGGGGCGCGATTGCGGAGGCGGCGATGCAGCGGCCTTCGCCGCTCGAGGCCAAGTCCGCCGCGGTTCGCGCGCTTGGCGCCTCCGGTACGGCCGTTCCCGAGGCGGTTACGGGTTTGCTCGAACAGGCTGAAGCCTTCGTTGCGGCCCCCGATTCCGATGGGCTCGACCGGGTGCTCGAGATGCCAGACGCCTGGCGCCAGCCTGTGCTCGATGCGTGGGTTACGGACTCACTTGCTTCGACACCCGACCTGGCTGACGAAGCTGTTGGCCGCGGCGCAATCGAGTGCGTAGATGTCGTGGCACGCCTCGGCTCGGCGGGCGATGCCAGCGCCGTACCGCTACTGCAGCGGCACGCCGATGGCGACGATCGTGATCTGGCCAAGGCGGCCAAGCGTGCTCTCCACCAACTCCGCGTTCGCGGCGTTGATGTTGTGGAGTCCACCGCCCCGACCGGCGGATTCAGCATGGACATCGCGCCTGACGTCGAGGGCGACTCGCTGGCCTACGTCACGGGCGTGGATGGGCTCGGTGGTCGGATCCTGTGGCTCCTGTGTCCGAGCGAGAGGGGTGGCTATCGGCTCCTCGAGGCGGTCCTCGATGATGTTCATGGCATTCGCAAGGCAGAGGTTCTGAACACCACGCGAGGCGAATTCCGGCAACACATGAGCAGGCTGGGCGACAACGATTCTGTCCTGGTGGCAAAGGTCGCTCCGGCATCTGCGGCGTTTCTGCTGCGAGCAGGGGAGCGCTTCAATGTGGAGTCGTCTACGGAATTGCCCGCCGACTATTCTTCTTTTCAGACCGGCCCGGCTGAGAGTCTCTTCAAGACCGACAGCGACTGGGACGAGAAGGTCCCCGCGGCACCGGAAGAGGAAGACGCTCGTCGGGAGCTGCTGAGAGACGCCGTTGAGCTGCTGGGTACGCCGCCGTTCGCGAACTGGGCAATCCTTGGCGAGGCTTCCGAGCGCGCGGCGCGCGCGGTCCGAGCCGCTGAGACAAGCGACCTGCTCGTTGATGATGATCAGCGGAAGCAGCAAGTGGATACGGCGGTGGCGAGCGTTGGCGAGAGCTTCGACGCTACCGAGCGTGGGCGGTTCCGGTCGCGTCTGCACGAGATGGCTAGGGTGCTCGCGACCACCGGTGACACACGCGGTGCGCTCTGGGCGCGGGTCGCCGGGGACGGGTTCGAAACGGTGGAAGACCTGTACGCGGATCATCCCTTCGCACGGGCCATCATCCAGCGCGGCGTCATGACGGCCTATCAGCAGGTGCGCGACAGCGAGCCGCCTGCAACCGAAGGTGCCTCAGCTCCAGGAGTGGTGCAGCCATGAAGAACCTCGTCATCTTTGCGGCCGTCATCGCGCTGGCCGCATGCAACGACGGCCGGACGGATCTGGATCGCGCCAAAGAAGCAGCCGACTACACCGACCGGGCTCGCGCGATCGGTTTCTACCAGCTGCATCTCGAAGACAACCCGGACGACTTTGATGCGCGTCTCGAGTACACGCTGCTACTTGGTGAGAACTGGGCGTTCGAGGGCGGAGACGCCGGCCCGATTCTCGAGAGTCTCGAGGTTCTGTTCGTGGAGCAGCCTGAAAATCTTCGGGTCAAGGAGCTCTACGCGATGATGCTCGTGCGACAGGCACAAGCCGCGCAGGAAGCCCGACGCTATGGCGAAACGGAAGAGCTGCTGCTCCAGGCCTCGGACGTCCACCCTGACGTTGGCACGGCCAGCTATCACCTAGGCGTTCTCTACGGCGAGCTGGACCGCGGCGACGAGGCCTTCGCCGCTCTGATCTCGGCCGCGCTGAAGCGTCCACAGATTCCGGACCTTTACCTGCAACTCGGTCGCGAATACCTCGCCCGCGAAATGATCGACAGGGCGGTGAACACGCTGTTGCTCGTGGACGAACTGCGAGGCACGTCAACGTACCTCATTCCGCAGGCGAATTGCGCGCTGGCCGAGGCCTATCTCAAGCGTGGCGATGAGTCAGCCGCTCGTGCGCGTCGGGACTCCGCCCATCCGGAGTGCTCGGTTCCTGGGCTCGACGCCGAGTAGTCCGCTAGGCGAATACGAGTTCGCCGGTCTCCTCGAACGGTGCTCGCTGCACCATGTCGATCGCGTCCCAGGGGCAATAGCGCGCGCACAGCAGGCAGCCGATGCACGTCTGCTTGTCGATGAGGACGTACTTGTCGATCGGGTTCGACTCCGGCAGTTTCAGGTCGATGCAGTCGACCGGACAGAAGATGATGCACGCTTCGCAGCCGGTGCAATCATCGCGCCGAACAATCGCTATAACCTTGGAGGCCTTCTTGGGCTTCTTCTTCCTGGCGGGAGTTGCCATGGGTGCTCGTAGTCCTAGAGTAGGCGTCGTTCAGGGACGGTCGGGTAACCGGTCACAGGCTTTGGGCAAAGGAGCATACAAGCGGTTCGGCAATGACTCAACAGCAAGCTGCGGTTGCGTCATAGACCGGTAAACAGAGGCCACCTATAATCACGAATGGGTGGGTGGACGGTTGGCGCTCCCTCGGAGGGCCAACACAGCAAGAGTGATCTAGGTCATGGATCTCGGCGGCGGCAGGTATCCGAAGCTTCGGATGCGCAGCGAAAAAACCAAGCGCTGGGCGAAGATGCGCGCGAACAGCGACGCCGAGTCTTCAGCGCCAGCGGGCCGCGGCGCGAAAATCGTTACCGCGTACTTCAGCGAGGGCAACGAGCGCGAGACCACGCTGAAGAAGGCGGGTGTTGCCGCTCTCGTGTTCCACTTCCTGGCGTTCCTGCTGATCATCCCGGCCAGTGAACTCGAGGTGGTGCCGTTGGATCGGACGGCGGCCACCGTGGTGAAGCGCTTCACGCCTCCTGCACCGCCGGCCAAGGCGAAGAAGCAGAAGCAGAAGAGGAAGTCGACGCCGATCCCGATTCCTGATCCGACGCCCGATGATCCCGAGCCCGTCGAACCGGAAGACACCGCGTATGCCGATTTCGGCGACGTGGACGAGGACTTCGCGTTCGGCATGCCGAGCGGCGTTCCCGGCGTCGGGCTGCGTGGCTCGGCCGTGAGAGCCGGCGACGGCGGCGTGATGTCGCCGGAGATCATCAGGCAGGTCGACCCCGAGTACACGCCCGAGGCGACGCGACGCGGTATCCAGGGGGAAGTCTGGATCGAGGCGGTCGTCGACGTCGATGGCAAGGTCGCTGAGCCTCGCCTATTGCGCGGCCTGCCCGACGAGGAACTCAATCGTCGAGCCATGGATGCCATCCAGTCCTGGGTGTTTCGCCCCGGGATGAAGGACGGCGAGCCGATTCCGGTGATCGCCGTCTTCACGGTGACCTACCGGCTCCACTGATCCGGCGTTGATCCGCAATCTCGCCGTCGGGCTGGCAACGGCAGTTCTGATCGCGTCGCTGGGCCCTCCTGGGCTGATAGCGGCCTGGATCACGGGCTCGCCAAGACCGCTCTACGTCCTGTCGACTCTCGGTATCCGCAACATCTTCCGGGTTGCCGGAGTCCGGCTCGTGGTTCGTGGCCACGAGACACTCGATCCCGAGCAGACGTACGTCTTCGTGGCCAATCATGTGAGCAACCTTGATCCGCCGGCAGCCTACCTGGCCACGGATCGCGAGATCCGCACTCTCGCCAAGGCAGAGGTGTTCAACATCCCGATCTTTGGCCGCGTGTTGAAGATGGCGGGTTTCCCCGCCGTGCATCGGGGCGATCGCAACCGCGCCGTGGAAACGTTGACGGAGGCGGCAGCGGTACTCGCGGCAGGCCACGACTTCATGGCCTTCCCGGAGGGCACGCGGAGTCGTACGGGTGAACTGGGAAAGTTCAAGAAGGGACCGTTCATCATGGCCATTCAGGCGCAGGTGCCCGTTGCGCCCATGGTCCTGCGCGGCACCCGCGAAGTTTGGCCACGGGGTTCGATGCGGGTGAGTGCCGGCACGGTCGAGATCGACTTTCTAGAGCCACTCTCAACGCACGGCATGACAATGGATGATCGCGATGAACTGCGCGGAACCGTGCGCGACCGGATGGCCGAAGCTCTCGCATAATCGTCGCAGGATTGCGTGCTGCGTGGTGGCCCTTTAACCTCCGATCCCGCCTGCTCGTCATTCATCTTCCAGAGGCTGCGATGTCGACCACACGCCGATCCCGGCCGCCGGAGCCCGTTGCGATGGCGAGCGCGATGCAGCGCTTTCTGGAAGCGGCCGACCTTGCTCACGAGGCCGCCGATGACGCCGCCGAGCGCTGTGCGCAGGCCTGGGCGGGTGAACTGCTCGATGGCTACTCCACCGATCCAGCCGAAGCCCTGAAGGCTACGTTCGATCAATCTCAGGGAAGCCTCGTTTCTTTGAGTTCGATCCCCTTCGTATCAACGTGTAGCCACCACCTGCTGCCTTTCTTCGGCCAGGCTCACGTGGCGTACCAGCCCTCCGATCGTCTCGTTGGCCTCGGGAGCCTGGAGACGCTCGTTCGCTGTTTGTCCCGGCGCCTGCAGCTGCAGGAGAAGCTCGGCGAGGAGATCGCTCAGGCTCTTGCGGCGGAACTCTCTGCAGAAGGCGCCGCATGTATTCTCGAAGCAGAACATCTCTGTGTGTTCGCGCGCGGCGGCCGTCAGCGCGGCCCGGTAACTCGCACGACCGCGTTTGCCGGGACCCTGGCCGATGATCCAGTATTCCGCCAGCAGTGCTTGATGCTGCTCGGCAATTCGTCACCAAACGGTAGCAACCAGGAGCAAGATAATGAGTGACCCGCACGGCGTCGGCGTGAACGGCGAGCCGGACGATTTCGCCGCTCGCTACGACCGTTTCGCGATCGGCGGCGGCGAGACCATGTGGGTCGTCAAAGTGGCGATCGTCCTGGCGGCGATACTCGGCGGTGCGGCTGTGATCTGGTCCTTGCTCCCGCTGTAGACCCGACGACCATGACTCACCCCCGCAAGTTGACCGCGGATGCTCTGCGCAACAAGTGCGAGCCGTCCGATCTGGGTTTTGAGACCACAGCTGAACTCGAACCACTCAACGAGGTGATCGGGCAAGACCGCGCCGTTCGCGCAATCGAGTTCGGCGTCGATATCTCGAGTTCGGGATTCAACCTGTTTCTCGCAGGCGCTCCGGGGACCGGTCGTAAGACGATCCTGCGACGAATCCTCGCGCGGACATCGGAGGGACGTCCGAACCCTCCGGACGTCGCCTACGTGCACAACTTCGCCGACCCGGATTCGCCGCGCGTCCTCGTGATGCCCGCGGGTAAGGGTGCGCGATTGCGCGACGACCTTGCCGAGCTGGTCGAGGACCTGCAGGAGCTGATCCCGAAGGCGTTTGATGGCAAGGCCTACGAAGAGCAGCAGCGGTCGACTGGAGAGCAGTTTCAGGAGAAGAAGCAGGCTCTCCTGGATCAGCTAGAGAAGGAGGCGGGGGAGCGCGGCTTCCACATCAAGAGCACACCGATGGGCTTCCGCACGATTCCGGTGCGCGAGGACAACCCGCTCACGCAGGAGGAGTACCAGGAAATGCCGGAGGACGAGCGCACCGAGCTCGACTCCCGTATGGAGGAACTTCAAACCCACATTCGCGAGGTGATGTCCGAGGTCAAGGACGTGGACCACGCGCTGAAGGAAGAACTCAAGGACCTGAATCGTCAGGTTGCGATGAACGTCCTCGGCACGCTGATGCTCGACATCGGCCGCCGCTACCGTGACCTGGACGGGGTGGCTGAACACCTGCGTCAGTTCGAGCAGGACGTGCTCGAGAACATCGATCAGTTCAAACCGCAGGATGAGCCGCAGCTGCCGATTCCTGGGCTGAAGATGCAGAAGCAGGAACCCGACCTGAACCGCTACCAGGTGAATCTGGTGGTCGACAACGGTGCCAATCACGGCGCGCCGGTCGTCATCGAGAATAATCCGACGTACGCGAACCTGGTTGGCCAGGTTGAGCGTCGGGCGCAGTTTGGCGCGCTACTTACTGACTTCACGATGATCAGGGCGGGGTCGCTGGCGAAGGCCAATGGCGGCTATCTGGTGTTGGACATCGAAGACGTCCTCCGCAGTCCCTTCTCGTATGAGGCGCTCAAACGATCGCTCGTGAACCGTGAAGTCCGGATCGAGGACAACGCCGAGAAATACGGCCTGATGTCGGCCGCGACCGTACGGCCGGAACCGATTCCGTTGAACGTGAAGGTGTGCCTGATCGGCAACCCGCGCTACTACCACCAGTTGTTTGCCTACGACGAGGTATTTCGCGAGATCTTCAAAGTGAAGGCTGACTTCGACTATCAGGTCGATCGCGACGAGTCGGCACTCAGCCAGTTTGGGCCCTTTGTGGCTCGGCTCGTGGAACGCGAAGACATGCCGCCGTTCAGCGCCGCCGGCGTGGCCGCAGTGATGGACGAGAGTTCGCGCTTCGTCGAGGACCAGCAGAAGCTGTCGCTGCGTTTCGGCGAGATCAACGATCTGATTCGTGAGGCGGCGTACTGGGCCAAGCAGGCCGAGTCTGAACTCGTCGAGGCCGAGCACGTCGAGCAGGCGATTCGAGAAGCCGAGTACCGCGCCTCGCTGGCCAAGGAACGTGTGCAGGAGCTGATCCAGCGCGAAGTGCTCATGGTCGACACCGAGGGCGACAAGGTGGGCCAGATCAAGGGGCTCGCCGTGCACATGCTGGGCGACTACCTGTTTGGTCGGCCCTCACGGATCACGTGCGCGGTCTTCCTGGGGCGTGAGGGCGTGGTGAATATCGAGCGCCGCGTTCGCATGTCGCACTCCACGCACGACAAGGGCGTGCTGATCCTGCAGGGCTTCCTCGGTAGCCGCTTCGCCCAGAAGCAGCCGCTCACGCTCACGGCATCGCTCACTTTCGAGCAGTCGTATGCCGAGATTGCGGGCGATTCGGCATCGAGTACCGAGCTGTACGTGCTGCTGTCCGCGCTCGCCGAGGTGCCCATCAAGCAGGGCCTTGCGGTGACCGGCTCGGTGAATCAGCGTGGCGAGGTGCAGGCAATCGGAGGCGTCAATCACAAGATCGAAGGTTACTTCGAGATCTGCCAGCAGCGCGGGCTCACCGGTGAGCAGGGCGTCATGATTCCGACGGCCAACGTGCAGAACCTGATGCTGCGCCCGCAGGTTGTGGATGCGGTCGAGCGCGGGGACTTCCACATCTGGGCCATCGAGCACGTCGATGAGGGCATCGAGATTCTCACCGGGATCCCCGCGGGCGAGCCCGACGAGGATGGCGAGTGGCCGGAGGGAACGATCAACGCCATGGTGCGTGATCGACTGGCGCGGCTCGGCAAGCAGTTGATGACGTGGAGCAAGAGCACGCAGCAGCCGCAGCCGGAGATGGTGCAGCCGCACGAGATTGGGGATGAGCCGCCGTCGCCACCGAAACCTCCGGAGAAACCTCCGGAGTAGGTCAGGCTTCCTCCGCTTGTTCTTGAGTCTCGTCTTCCCAGTCGAGCGCCATGCCCGCCAGGTTGCGATCCGGCGTGGTCGCGGGCGCCGCGGTGGCGGCCTCGAGGTGCAGCTTTAGGCGACCGAGTTCGCGGTAGGGCAGTGCGTCCTCCGGCGGTGGCGTCGGGTTGCGGCCCAGAGTCACGTCGAGCGCCCGGAGTGCCTCGTGCATGGCCCCGTCGAGTTGCTTCAGCGCGGCGTGTAGCCGCAGCAGTGCCGGGTCCGAAGGCGCGGTCTGCACCGCGCCTCGCTCGGGCCCTTTGCCTACGGACGGTGGTTCGAGTGTGTTCGTCATGACGTGCTCCAAGCTCCACACATGTTAGGAATGTCGAGCCAGGCCACAAAGCCCAAACACACGATGACGAGTAACAAGACATGACCGAGTCCCAGAGTTCCAGGTCCCAGAGCTCCATTCGGGCCACTGTCTGTCAGCTACCTCCCGGTGGCCCCGACTTCGAGGCAGCGTGGCGCGGGCTCTGCAGTCACGTCGCCGACCAGGGAAGCGATCTCGTGCTCCTGCCGGAGATGCCTTTTCATGAGTGGCTGGCCAGGACCGCGGACGTGGACGCCGAGCGGTGGGGTGATGCCGTGGAGGCTCACGATCGTTGGCTCGCACGCCTCGGGGAACTCGGGGCGAGTGTGGTCGTGGGGTCGCGTCCGGTTGGCGATCGTGAGCGGCGCAACCGAGCGTTCGTGTGGACGCTCGCAGGGCCTCGGGATCTACACGACAAGGTTTACTTGCCGAACGAAGATGGCTTCTGGGAAGCGACGTGGTACGACCGCGGCGAGCCTGCCTACGAGGTCACGACCGTGTCGATCGGAGGCAGGGAGCTTCAGTTCGGCGTGCTCCTTTGCACCGAACTGTGGTTTCTCGAGCACGCCCGCGCTTACGGCCGTGGGGGAGCGCAGCTTCTCTTGGTTCCGCGCGCTACTCCTCGGTCGACTCTGCAGAAGTGGATCGTCGGAGGTAAGGCCGCGGCCGTGGTTTCAGGCGCCTACACGCTATCTGCCTCGTGCGCGGAACCAGGCAGTGGCGAACTCGATCTTGGAGGCGGATCGCTGGCCGTCAATCCCGATGGCGAACTGCTCGGCGCGACGTCTGAGAGCGAGCCCTGGATCACGATAGAGATCGATCTCGAGGCCGCGAATCGTGCCAAGGAAACGTACCCGCGTTACGTACCTGAAGCGTGACGTTTGAAACGCGTTGCCGGCGAGCACGGCGCACGATATTCTTCGTCCGGGCCGTTAGCTCAGTTGGCAGAGCACCGGCCTTTTAAGCCGGGTGTCCAGGGTTCGATCCCCTGACGGCCCATGTCCGCACTCGGCGTTTTAAGAAGACAGCTCTGCCGCTCGGAATTTCCGGGGGCCCCATCGTCTAGTCAGGCCTAGGACACCGGCCTTTCACGCCGGCGACACGGGTTCGAATCCCGTTGGGGCTACTCGCACAGGAGCCGGACCGTCTCGCACGGTCCGGCTTTTGTCGTTGTTGGGCGAGCGTTGAGGGGACTCGGCGGCTTGGCGACTGGTGCTCGCGAATCTAAACTGGCGGCAGGCAGTCACCGTCGCTTCGATTTTCAGCGCGATCGCCGCCTAGATTTTTCGCTCCGAGCGCTACGTGCGATGGGGCGCCCGGCCCGACTTGTCGGCCGGCTCCAATGAGTTGTCAGGGAGTCTACGGATGTCCGTTACCGATAAGCCGATCCGCGACCTCGAGATGGGGGACGACTTCGTTTCCCGCCACATCGGTCCGCGTGAGTCGGACTGCGAAACGATGCTCGAGCAGGTGGGTGCCTCCTCGCTCACCGATCTGGTCGATCAGACGTTGCCAGGCAGCATCCGTTCTGCTGAGACCTTCATGGGGCGCGAGGCGCTGAGCGAGCGCGAGGCGCTCTCAGTACTGCGTTCGATGGCGTCGAAGAACGAGTTGAAGAAGTCGCTCATCGGGATGGGCTACTACGACACCGTGACGCCGCCCGTGATCCTTCGCAACGTGCTGGAGAACCCGGGTTGGTACACCGCGTACACGCCTTATCAGGCCGAGGTGAGCCAGGGCAGGATGGAGGCGTTGCTCAACTATCAGCAGATGGTGATGGACCTCACCGGCATGGATCTCGCCAACGCGTCCCTGCTCGATGAGGCAACGGCCGCGGCTGAGGCGTTGACGCTTTCTCGACGGGTCTCGAAGGCATCGGGCCAGGCGTACTTCGTAGATGCTGACTGCCACCCGCAGACCTTGGCGGTGGTGCAGACCCGGGCTGAGCCTCTCGGAATCGAAGTCATCGTCGGCGATCCCGCCACGGACCTCGATGCGGAGAAAGTGTTCGGAGTCCTCGTGCAGTATCCGGGCTCGAGCGGCGAGGTTCGTGACCCACGAGCCGTGATCGAGAAGGTGCACGCGGTTGGCGGAATTGTGACCGTTGCAAGTGACTTGCTGGCTCTATGTCTGCTCGCGTCGCCCGGATCGATGGGAGCGGATGTGGTTCTCGGTAGCGCACAGCGTTTCGGCGTGCCGATGGGCTACGGCGGGCCGCACGCGGCGTTCTTTGCGACTCGCGACGCCTACAAGCGCCAGACACCCGGTCGGATCATCGGCGTTTCAGTGGATGCTGATGGCAACTCGGCGCTGCGCATGGCGTTGCAGACCCGCGAGCAGCACATCCGGCGTGAGAAGGCCACGTCGAATATCTGCACGGCACAGGTGTTGTTGGCGGTGATCGCTGGCTGCTACGCCGTCTACCACGGCCCTGATCGGCTGCGGACGATCGCGGCTCGCGTCCACCGGATCGCGCGCGTCTGCGCCGCCGGCCTCCGCGCGGCCGGTTTCGAGGTTGTGACCGAGAGCTTCTTCGACACGTTGACCGTGCGCGTACCCGGCGAGGCTGATGCGGTGGTCGAGCGTGCCCTGGTGGCCGGATTCAACTTGCGTCAGGTGGATGAGGACCACGTCGGTTTGAGTTTCGATGAGACGAGCACCGCTGCCGACGTCGCTGCGGTGCTTGCGGCGTTGGCTTCCGAGGCACCGCTCGCGTCGATCGACGACCTTGATGCCTCGGTCGGCTCCGTGCTGTCGTCTGGCGTGCAGCGCGAAGACGACTTCATGACCCATCCGGTATTTCACGCGCACCACTCCGAAACGGAGATGCTGCGCTATCTGCGTCAGCTGGCCGCCAAGGACATCGCGCTCGACCGTTCGATGATTCCGCTCGGCTCATGCACGATGAAACTCAACGCCACGACGGAGATGATTCCGGTGACCTGGCCGGAGTTCGGTGGGATGCACCCCTTCGTTCCCGTGTCGCAGGCAGCCGGCTACCGCGAGCTGACCTCGGACCTCGAGGCGATGCTGTGTGAGATCACCGGCTTCGACGCGGTCTCGCTGCAGCCGAATGCGGGTTCGCAGGGCGAGTACGCCGGGTTGCTTTGCATCCGGCGGTATCACCAGTCGCGTGGCGACGAGGGGCGCGACGTGTGCCTGATTCCTGTGTCAGCGCACGGCACGAACCCGGCAAGCGCGACGATGGCCGGGATGCGCGTTGTGCTCGTCGCCTGCGATGACGAGGGTAATGTCGATCTTGATGACCTGCGGGCAAGAGCGTCCGAGCATGCCGAGAGCCTGGGCGCTTTGATGATCACGTACCCGTCGACTCACGGCGTTTTCGAGGAGGCGTTCGTTGAGATCTGCGAGGTCGTGCACGAGCATGGCGGCCAGGTCTACATGGACGGAGCCAATCTGAACGCGATGGTCGGACTCTGCGAGCCGGGCAAGATCGGCGCCGACGTCGCGCACCTGAACCTTCACAAGACGTTCTGCATTCCGCACGGCGGCGGTGGCCCCGGTGTGGGGCCGATCGGCGTCGGGTCGCACCTGGCACCGTTCCTGCCCGACCATCCGGTCGTCGCCGGCGTGAACCCGGTGGCGGCGGAAGACGGCACGATCGGTGCCGTGGCCGCGGCCCCATGGGGCTCGGCGAGCATCCTGCCGATCTCCTGGGCGTACATCGCGATGATGGGCTCACCCGGGCTCGAGCACGCCACCGGTGTGGCGATTCTGAGCGCTAACTACATCGCCAAGCGTTTGTCGCCGCACTATCCGGTGCTCTATACGGGTGCCAACGATCGTGTGGCGCACGAGTGCATCATCGATCTCCGCCCGATCAAGGACGAGTGTGGGATCTCCGTCGACGATGTTGCCAAGCGTCTGGCCGACTACGGTTTCCACGCTCCGACCATGTCGTTCCCGGTCGCGGGCACACTCATGATCGAACCGACCGAGAGCGAGCCGAAGGCTGAACTCGACCGATTCTGCGACGCCATGATCTCGATTCGCGCGGAGATCGCCGAAGTCGAGTCAGGCGCTGCGGATCCGAAAATCAACGTGCTCACCATGTCGCCGCATTCGCATCGGCTGGCTGCAACTGAGGAATGGGAGCGCCCGTACTCGCGGCAGCGCGCGCTGTTCCCGGCAGGTACCGCAGACAAGTACTGGCCACCGGTTGGCCGCGTGGACAACGTCTACGGCGACCGCAACCTTACGTGCTCCTGTCCGCCGATCGAGGCCTACGCCGAAGCCGAGTGACGCAGGGCCGGTAGGGGCTCTAGAGGACCACGCACTCCATGTCGGTCGGTAGATCGAGCGCGGCCGCCAGATTGCCCAGGTAAGTCTGCATCGAACTCGTGTAGCCGAAGACATAGCGGCCAAGTACGCGGAAGAGAGGGCTGTACACCGAGCCGCGCTCGGTGACTTCAATGCGGACGTAACCCTCGGCGTGGTCGAGGTCGAACTCCCAGGCCCCGTCGTAGGGCATTCCCTGAGTCAGGATTGTTGAGGCGGCCCGTTGCGGTGCCTCGATCAGGTCGAGTCCGTACTCAACCGCGCCCTGGTCTCCGACCTCGACAAAGCGGACATCGTGGCCGCGTGGATCCTCGGCGATGCGTATCTCCCGGACGTCGACGCGCCAATCCGGATAGGCGGCGGGATTCGCGACGAGCTCCCACGCGTCGCCGCGCTCCGATTCACCACCCGCCAGGAGAGCGACGCACGTGGCGACGTGATCCTGAGGCATGGCTAGGCCGATAAGCCACAGCGCCGCGCCGATCCCGACCAGGCCGAGTAGCGCCGCGCCGCCGATTTTCCATATCTTCGTCATGACTGGTCTCCACGCGGGCCGTTAGCCCCTGATGGGGGCAACTGTAGGGCAATCAGCCGGTTGCGACGGACGCGGGTTGTACAACGGCCGCGAATCAGCCATGCTCCGCGCCGGAGTCCCCATGTCGAGTTCCCCCGTGCCAGGCATGACCGGATCAGAGGTTCGCGCTTTGCGCGGCGGCCGGACAGGTGCGGTCTTCGGTCAGGACGTCCGCGAGGAGCTCGCTGGCCTGCTTGCCGTTCCCGTCGAGGCCATACCGAGCGTGAGCTACACGCAGGTTTCGCGCTGGGAGAAGCGCGGGCTCGACCCCGACACGGGCAAGATCACAACGCTGGTCTACCTCGCTGCGTTGCGCCGCATGGATGCGGCACCGCCGCGCGCCTAGGGAACCAGATCGTCGAGCGGCCCGCCCGGTAGCTGCACGATGGCCTCGCGCTCCGCACCGTTGGACGCCATGCCCACGGAGCAACCGGACACTTCCTCGATGCGGCGCAGGTATGCCTTGGCTTCCTCCGGGAACTCGTCGATGGTCCGAGCGCCGATCACCGATCCCTTCCATCCTGGACAATCCTCGTAGATCGGCACGATCTCCTTCGCGCTCGTCAAGTTGGCAGGCATTTCCTCGTGGCGGACGCCGTCCACCTCGTAGGCAACGCAGATCCGCAACGGATCGATGCCATCGAGAACGTCGAGCTTCGTGACCACGAAGACGTCACAGCCATTGACCCGCACGGCGTACCGCGCAGCGACTGCGTCGAACCATCCGCATCGTCGCGGGCGTCCCGTAGTGGCGCCATATTCCTGCCCGACATCGCGCAGCTTCTGACCGATCTCGTCGTCCAGTTGCGTGGGCATGGGGCCTGAGCCCACTCGCGTCGTATAGGCCTTCGTGACACCAAGGACACCGTCTACCCGGTTCGGGCCAACGCCGAGTCCTGAACTCACGCCGCCCGAGGTGGCGTTGGAGGACGTGACGAACGGGTAGGTTCCGTGATCGACGTCGAGATGCGTGCCCTGCGCGCCCTCGAACAGAACGTTGCGTCCGGCACGGATCGCCGTGTCGAGTCGCAACGAGGTGTCAGCCAGGTAGGGCTTCAGTCGCTCGCCCCAGTGGGCGTACTGCTCGACGATCTCGTCGGCCACGAAGGGCTCGCGATCGTAGAGGTGCCGCATGAGGTCGTTGACCACGTCGAGATTCGAGGCGATCTTCGCGGCCAAGACGTCGCGGTCGATGCAGTCGATCGCTCGGATGCCGGAGCGCCCCATCTTGTCCTGGTAGGCCGGGCCGATGCCACGGCTGGTCGTGCCGATGGCGTCTTTCCCGCGGCGCTTCTCGCTACCCAGTTCGATGCCGTGGTGGTAGGGAAGGATCAGATGCGCGCGATCGGACACCCAGAGCCGCCCCAGAGTTTCGACACCCTGTTCCTGGAGACGATCGATCTCCTTGAAAAGCGCCTCGGGGTCTACGACGACCCCGTTCCCGATCACGCATTCCTTGCCGGGGCGCAGAATGCCGGACGGCACCAGGTGCAACACCTGTTTGACGCCGTCGTGGATCACCGTATGGCCGGCGTTGTTGCCGCCCTGGTAGCGCGCGATCACGTCGAAACGTTCGGCTAGCCAGTCGACGATCTTGCCTTTGCCTTCGTCGCCCCATTGGGTACCGACAAGCGCAACATTGGGCATCGAAGCGAGACTCCGGTGGCGCACACGAAACGCACGAACGGCGTCGGTGCGGGAGAGAAAAGACGGGCAGATCGTAGCAACCGGCTGCAGGGCCGACAAGCGACTGATGTGCTAACTTGCCGCCCCGATGGACTTTGACGTCAGGTTGTTGGCAGTGGTGCTCGGGCTCGTCCTGATTATCGAAGGGCTGCCGTATCTTCTTGTTTCCAGAACGTATCCGTTCCGTACTCGAGCAACTCGAAGAGCTCGGTCCCGGTCGCTTGCGGATCATGGTTTTGCATTGATGGCTGGTGGCGTGATGCTGCTGATCATCGGCCGCTGGGTGCTGCAGTAGCTCAGCGCATAGGGTCGACGCACGTGTTCGAAATCGACGGATCCTCACTTACGCTCGAACAGGTCCAGGCCGCCGCGGCCACTCCCGGGGCCAATGTCCGCCTTGCGGATACGGCCCGCGAGCGAATGCTTGCCGGTCGCGCCCGCGTTGACGAGATCGTCGAGTCGGGCGAGACCGTCTACGGCGTGAACACGGGCTTCGGTCACTTCGCGGAGATCAGCATCCCCGCCGATTCGGTCCGACAGTTGCAGCTTAATCTGGTGCGCTCACACGCTGTCGGCACGGGAGAACTGCTGAGCCCCGAGGTCGTGCGAGCTCTTCTCGTGCTGCGCGCCAACGTGATGGCGCATGGCTGTTCCGGCGTTCGGCCTGCGGTCGCTGATCAGATGCTGGGTCTGCTGCGCGCAGACGCCCTGCCCGTGGTTCCTCGGCAGGGCTCGGTTGGCGCTAGCGGCGATCTCGCCCCTCTCGCACATCTTGCGCTGGTTCTCATCGGCGAGGGTGAGGCATTCGTGGGCGGCGAACGCACGAGCGGTGCTGCGGCGCTTGAAGCCGCCGGCCTCACGCCGTTGGACCTACAGCCGAAGGAAGGCCTCGCGCTCGTCAACGGCACCCAGGTGATGACGGCTCTGGGAACTCTCGCGAGCGCCCAGCTTGATCGCCTGTGCAGCGTCGCCAACGTGACCGGCGCGATGAGCCTCGAGGCGCTCCTGGGCAAGACTGCGCCCTTCGACCCGGCAATTGCCGAGCTCCGAGGTTTCGAGGGGCAACGGCGCTGCGCGGATGAGATCAGGGCGTTGCTGAGTGGCAGTCAGCTGGCCGACTCGGAGGCCACGCGAGTTCAGGACGGGTATTCGTTGCGTTGCATGCCACAGGTTCATGGCGCCGCGTACGACGTGTGTGCGATGGCCAGAACGACATTTGCGACGGAACTCAACGCCGTGACCGACAACCCGGTGGTGTTGCCAGACGGTCGTGTTCTCTCGTGCGGCAACTTCCACGGCCAGCCGATCGCCTATGCGCTCGACTTTCTCGCAATGGCGGCCACCGACCTGGCCTCGATCGCCGAGCGTCGGATCAACCGACTCTTGAATCCTCGACTTTCGGGTCTGCCGGCATTTCTGGTGGAAGATGGCGGACTGCGGTCGGGCTATCTCATGGTGCAGACATCCGCCGCCGCGATCGTGGCGGAGAATCGGACGCTGGCCGTTCCGGCGAGCACCGACAGTGTGCCGACGTCCGCAGACCAAGAGGACCATGTGTCGATGGGCACCTGGGGCGGCTGGAAGGCTGGCCTTGCAGTGGAGAATTGCCGGCGTGTCCTCGCGATGGAGTTGCTTTGCGCCGCCGAAGCAATGGAGTTCCGCGATCGCCCACGACAGGCAAGTGCCCTCGGCGGGGCACACACGTGGGTGCGGGAGAGGGTGGCGCGGCTCGACACCGATCGACCGCTTACGGCGGACATCGGGCGTATCGCCGCCGCTCTTTCTGACGATGGCCTCCTCACGGCAGCCGGGATTCGATGAGGCGCGTGAACGCGGCTGCGCTGCTTCTCGCGGCGTCTGCGTCGATCGCGGCGTGTGCTGGCGAGCCGGAGGGCGAGCAACGGATCAAAGAGATCATCGACGACCTGGTCGCGCGGGAATACACCCGGGCTACTTCGCGATATCGGATGTTCGAGGCCGAGATTCTTGCCCCCGCCGCGTCGCCGTCGTGGCGCCGTGCAACCGATCATTCAGATGAGACGGTTCGGGAGTGGGCCGTTGACGCTCTGTGGCGAATCGGACTGGAGTCCGACATCGACGTGGTTCGAGCCCGACTCGATGACCCGGTCCGCGGTGTTCGCATGATGGCAGTGGACGGGTTGATTCAGATGGCACCCGAGGAGGCTGCCGCTGAGTTCAAGCTGCGCCTGAGCGGCGACGCGCCTGAGCAAGTGACGCTGGCTGCGTCCGGCCTGGCCGACATGCAAGATCGCACGGCGCTCCCTCTCCTCATCGAGCGCTTTCAGGACCCTTCGCTGCCAGAGAGCACGCGCGCCGCGCTCACGCAGCCTATGGCGGTCCTGGGTACCGCCGTGGTTGTGGCACCACTGGTGGATGCCGCGCTCAACAGCGGACTTGGAACCGAGTTGCGGCGCCTGGCGGCCGAGGCGGCGTTCGCTGCGGAAGCCGAGGGAGTTGGCGATATGCTCATGCGGCTTCTGGATGCGGACGACGAATACGTCCGCGCGCTCGCGGATTCAATGATCGAGCGATGAAACGCCGAGCGCGCTAGGCGGTGCGTCCCAGACGCGCGTCAACTGCCGCCAATGCAGTTGCGGTCGCGGCCCGATGGTTGTCGACGGTGAGCCACACCCAGCTACCGCCGGCGGGGTCCTCGCGGAGACCGGCAGCATGGATACCATCCAGGCCGGCCACGCGTGCCGGTGAATCGACGGGTTCATTGTCGTTGGTGTGGCCGTCGAGGGTCGCGACCTCGGCAAGCGCGGCACGCACTGCCTCGGGCGAGTGAGTCGGCAGATACAGACTGGCGGCGACTCCGTGAAACGTCGATCCGCGCGTGGCGTGAATCGCCGGTGCGGTCACACCCAGCCGCTCGAGTTCGGCGCTGATGCGCCTGCCCGCGCCGTGCGGGCGGGTGGCGTCGGGCCAGACATCGAACGCGAGTCGGCGGCCGAACACGTCGTCGGGAGACTCACCGAAGTTGAGCAGCGCCGCTGCCTGCTCGGAGAGTTCGTTTGTGCCGGCATCGGAGAAGTCAGACGCCGGCAATGCGAGACTGCAGGCGGCGCCAGCGAGGTCGAGGGCACTCCCGATCCCGGCGAGAAGCAGTGTGCCGGCCTGGGGGACGACGAGAAGGCCTGACAGTGTTGGCGATCCGTCGGGGGCGACCAGATCGACGCCCGGCTCAAGTGCCAGGCTGCCGGTGCAGTCGATCGCCGTGCCAGCCGCAGCGGCCGCTGGTGCGAAGCGCTCCGTCGTCTGATGGTCGCCACAGAAACACACAACCTCGAATCGCGTGAGGGTTTCGTCGGCGGCCTCGAGCACGACGCGTGCCTCTTCGCCGTATTCGGTCAACAGGCCAACGTGCTCGTCAAGGTCCAGCAGTTCCACCGCGTCGCCGGGATAGCCGGCCGCGGCAAGTCGGTCCTTCAGGTCGCTTCCGAGAACGTGGGACGGCCCGACGATGGCGACACGATTCGCGCGCGCGCTCAAGACTGCTCCTCGTGGGAGGAGTCGCGCAGGCGCATGGCTGGGGCGGTTAGTCGCACCACACCTCGCTCAACCGGTCCCGCGACTACGTAGCCCACGGCGATCAGGAGAAGCACGCGCTCGGGGTCGAGGGCGATCAGTGTGATCACCGTGGCGAGTAGGAGGATCACCGAATAGGGCTGCCGGCGTCGCAGATCGAAGTCCTTGAAGGACCGATAGCGGATTTTGGACACCATGAACAACGAAACGACGATGACGACGCCGAGCAGGAGTCGGGTCAGAACGACGCTCTCGAGGCGGGTCGGCCAGAAGAAGACCACAGAGGCGAAGAGACACGCAGCGGCGGGCGTGGGGAGTCCGATGAAGAATCGGCGGTCGGTGTCGCCCACGTGGACGCTGAACCGGGCGAGGCGCAGCGCGGCGCAGACGAGGAAGAAGAAGCTAGCGAGCCACCCGACGCGCCCAAGATCCCAGAGTCCCCAGGACAGCAGGAGAACCGCTGGTGCTGCACCCCATGAGAGAAGGTCCGCGAGTGAATCGTAGATCTTGCCGAACTCGCTCTCGGTGTTGGTCATTCTGGCGATGCGACCGTCGAGGCCGTCGAGGACGAACGCGATTCCTAGAGCGATTGCCGCTTCGCGAAAGTCGCCGTGAAGAGCCGACACGATGCTGAAGAAACCCGCGAACAGATTGCCGGTTGTGAGTAGCGAAGGGAGTACGTAGATCCCTCGCTTCAGTTGACGACGTGGCGTTGGTGTCATGCGCGTTCGGGTTTCCGGCGTCCGAGTGGCGTCAGTCCTGCTCGGACCTGCTCGCCCTTCTTGACTGTGGCTTGCAACGATTTCGGGAGGATCACGCGTGATCGCGATCCGAATCGGATGATCGCGATGCGCTGGCCCCGTCGCAGCGTGGCGGGTGCGGCCACCCATGGCAACACGCGCCGGGCGACAAGGCCCGCGAAGAGAGTAACCTCCAGGAGCCCTTCCGTGGTGAGGATCTCCATCTCCACACGCGCGTTCTTGTCGGCCTTGGGGCTGAACGCCGCCGCGAATCCACCGCCGCATGCCTGGCTTCGAACCAGTTCTCCAGCAGCCGGGGAGCGTGCCACGTGGACATTGAACACCGACAGGAAGATCGTGATTCGGGCGCGACCATCGTCCGTTTCGTCAACAGCGAGCACGCGGCCGTCGGCCGGTGACAGGACAGCATCGATCGCTGCGTTGCTGATGCGCTCGGGATCGCGAAAGAAGGCCGCCACCGCGACCGTGATCAGACCGAGTACGTAGCCGCCGCTGCTGCCAACGGCAGCGAGTATCGCTGTCCCGATCGCCAGGGGAAGTACGAACGGGATGGAGTCGGAACGGATGGACATGCGTTAACACACGACGGGCCCCGTGGCGGGAAGCGACGGAGCCCGTGCGTCAGAGGATCTGTTCGGAAGGTGGCCCTAGGCCTCTGCGGCCTCGTCGGGTCGTTCCAACCTCTCCAGGCGGTCCTTTACCTGCAGCTTCTGTTTCTTCACGACTGATTCTTCGAACCAGTCCTGCTGGGTAAACGGCCTTCGGTTGGCGATCTGCTCGAGTTGCGATTCGTATTCCCGATGTCTGTCGGTTAATCGCCTGTATTCATCGGTGTTGTGCGACAGGCGATTCTGAATTTCGGTCTCGAGCAGCTCCATGCCCCCTCCTGGCTGGCGGTTCACAGGACCCCCTTACTTTATCAGCGCTGTCGATGGCCTCAACCGCGTCGTCGTCGTAGCGGCGAAACAGCAGCCACCGCATCTGGTGGGCGCAGATAGTTGGGTTTGGGCGCCGGTCTCGACTCTGGGGCCAGCCGAGCTGCGATTCGGGCGATGGAGACGGCCAGCGGAGGCGTCTCTGGCTGCGTCACGGCAGGGGGCGCGTCGATCTCCGCACCCACGATCACACTGGGAGGCTCCGCCGCGAGGCGTTGCTCCAGTTCGGCCGTGCCGATCGCTGCCGCCGGCCAGAGTTCGCGGGGGCCGCTCCCTGTTGGCGGCACGATGGCTCGTAGCGCGTAGTGCTGGCCGCGCCGGGCGTCGATAACCGCAACCGCGTCGAGGTCCCGGTCGCTGCCAGAAGCCACTCGGGCACTTTCTAGAAGCGCGTCGAGGTTGCCGATGCCGCAAACCTGGATCCGTCCGCCGGCGCCGAGTCCAAGAGCCGCCGCGAGCGCTACGCGAATGCCTGTGAACGTTCCGGGTCCGGTTCCCGCAGCGATGCAGTCGAGGTCTCGGATCCGAACCCCGGCTTCCTGCAGGACCTCTGCCGCAGCCGCCAGAATCCAGGCATCGGTCTTGGGGCCGAACGGGCCATCGCGGTGAGCGAGCACCGTGTCTCCGCGCACCAGGGCTACGGTCGCCGGCGGCGTTGCCGCGTCCATTCCAAGCACCAGCGATGGCGCGGATTCGGAGGTTTCCCGATGCTCCGATTCGGGGCTCGGCAGCGTGTTAATGTCGTCCTTCCTCGGCGCCGTTCCTGGCCACCTTGTTACCGAATTTCGATGGCCGAAGCGACATTGTCTCCCATGATGCGGCAGTTTCACCGCATCAAGGCGTCTCATCCCGACGCGATTCTCTTTTTTCGTCTCGGCGACTTCTACGAGATGTTCTTCGAGGACGCCGAGATCGCGAGTGGGATTCTCGACATTACCCTGACTGCGCGCAACAAGGGGAGTGCCAACGAGGCCCCCATGTGCGGTGTTCCGCATCACAGTGCGGATGGATACCTGGCGCGGTTGCTCGAGGCGGGCAAGAAAGTCGCCATCGCAGAGCAGGTCGAGGAGGCGAGCGCCGCGAAGGGGACCGTACGGCGGGAAGTCGTGCGCGTGCTGTCGCCGGGCACTCTCGTCGAGGACGACCTGCTCGAGAGTCGGGCCAACAACTACATCGTCGCCGCGTACGAACTGGACAAGGCGACTGGCGTCGCCGCACTTGATGTTTCGACGGGCGACTTCGTCGTTGCACAGTTCACGGGTAGCGATCGGCGATCAAGGGCCCGCGAGGAGATCGCGCGGTGGGCGCCTCGCGAGATTTGCTACCCGGAGAGCCAGACCCCGGAGGAGTGGATTACGCCCACTGATCCGGCCTCGCCCACAGTTGATGGAATCAAGACCTGGAGTTCCTCTCCAGACTGGAGCTTCGGCGCCCAACGGGCCCAGGTCTACCTGCGTGAGCACTTCGGCGTTGCGAGCCTGGAAGGGTTCGACCTTGCCGGGCAGGTCGCCGCCGTCGGTGCGGCCGGAGCGCTGCTGCGGTACGTCGCCGAGACGAGCCACCAGCAACGGCTAACTCATGTGCAGACGCTTCGCCGCTATCGGCCTGCCGATGTAATGCACCTGGATGCCTCGACGCGGCGCTCCCTCGAATTGACGGAATCCTGGCAGGACGGCAACCGCAGCGAGTCTCTCCTTGGCACGATCGATCGTTCGGTGACCTCTATGGGCGGGCGCCGCATGCGCGAGTGGCTTCTGCGGCCGTTGCGCGACGCTGAGTTGATTGCGCTGCGTCTCGACGTTGTGGGGCATCTTGTCGACGACCCGCGGCTGCGCGACGGCGTCCGCCAGGCACTCAAAGGGGTACACGATCTCGAGCGCCTTGCTACGCGTTTGACGATGGGCTCCGCCGGTCCTCGCGATATCGCCGCGTTGCGTGCATCGCTCGAGGCGCTGCCCGAGCTCCGCGCCGTGCTGGGCGCCTTGAACGAGTTCGAGCTGGGGCAGCAGTTGCACGAAGCGTTGGATCCGTGCGAGGACGTCGCGGCCCTGATCGCGGCCCGTTTGGTTGATGAGCCGCCGGTGAACCTCGGGAGCGGGAACGTGATCCGCGACGGCTTCGACAGCGAGTTGGACAGGCTCCGGGCAGCGCAGTCTGACGGCAAAGGCTTTATCGCCGGACTCGAGGCACAGGAGCGCGAGCGCACCGGCATCAACTCGATGAAGGTCCGCTACAACAAGGTTTTCGGATACTTCCTCGAGGTATCGAAGTCGAACTTGGACAAGGTGCCTGACGAGTACATTCGCAAACAGACCTTGACCAATGCTGAGCGCTACATCACGCCGGAGCTCAAGGAGTTCGAGGAAGATGTACTTGGCGCTGGCGAGAAGATCGACGCGTTGGAGCAGAGCCTGTTCGGCGAGCTACGTGAACTCGCGGCCGCCGAGGCTGATCGAGTACGCGGTACCGCCGCCGCACTGGCCAGCATTGATGCGTTGGCAGCGCTCGCAGAGACCGCATCACGTAACGGTTGGGCGCGTCCGCAGGTGGACGAGAGCGCGGTCATCGAGATCCGCGGCGGCCGACACCCCGTGGTGGAAGCGCTCCAGCCGGACCTGCCATTCGTTCCGAATGACGCCTACCTCGACGATCGCGAGCACCGGATCAAACTGGTCACAGGGCCCAACATGGGCGGCAAGTCGACGTACCTACGCCAGATTGCTTTGATCGCTGTGCTCGGCCAGATGGGCAGTTTCGTGCCGGCCGACCATGTGCGTCTGGGCGTGGTCGATCGCGTATTCACGCGTGTCGGAGCCAGTGACAATCTGGCGCGAGGCGCCTCGACGTTCCTGGTCGAGATGCAGGAGACCGCCAACATCCTCAACAACGCCACGGAGCGTAGCCTGGTGCTTCTGGATGAGGTGGGGCGTGGCACGAGCACCTACGATGGCCTGTCGATCGCCTGGGCGGTGATCGAGTACCTGCAGAGCGCCGTGGGCGGCTCTCCGCGCACGCTGTTCGCTACGCACTACCACGAGCTCACTCAACTCGAAGATCAGCTCAAGGGGATCTCCAACCTCAGTGTGGCCGTCCATGAGTCGGGGGAGGGTGTTGTCTTCCTGCATCGTGTCGAGCCCGGCTCCGCTGACCGGTCCTACGGAATTCACGTGGGCAGGCTGGCCGGACTGCCGCCGGAGGTGATCGCTCGAGCGGAGGACGTGCTCGCCGATCTCGAATCCGGCGCCGCCGCTCTTCGTGCTGCAGGGCCGGGCGACGAGACTGGATCCGAAGAACCACAATTCGCGCTGTTTACGCCTGAGCCACATCCGGTCGCTGAGCGCCTCCAGCGCCTCGACCCCGACAGCCTCACGCCGATCGAAGCACTGAACCTGGTTGCTCGGTGGAAGCGTGATTTTGCCGATACGGACGAAGGCGACTGATATGACGCTCGCGCTGGGTCTCATTTCAGGCACGTCGATGGACGGGGTTGATGCGGCCCTGGTGAGGATCTCCGGCGAGGGGCTTCCAGAAGTCGTGGAATACGCCACGTTCCCGTATCCCGAGGGTGTACGTGTCGTTCTGCGTCGCGTACAGCGCGAGGGGCGCCTGGAGGCGCTCGCGCGACTCAACGTTGTTCTTGGCAACGTATTCGCGGAAGCGGCGAACGAGATTCTGCGTCGTAGCGAAACGGTTCCGCAGAAAGTCAGCTGCATCGGGTCTCACGGCCAGACGTTGCTGCATCTCCCGGAGCCCAGTGCCGAGTACGGCGTTCCCGTGCGAGCGACCCTACAGATCGCGGAGAGCGCTGTAATCGCTGCACGCACCGGAGTCGTTACCGTCTCCGATTTCCGTGCCGCGGATATGGTTCTGGGCGGCCAGGGAGCGCCACTCGTTCCGTGGTTGGACTGGAAGCTATATGGCGGCGGGGATCGCGACCGCATTTTGCTCAATCTAGGCGGCGTGGCGAACCTGACCTGGCTGGCGCCGAACTGCGGGTTCGATGACGTGATCGCCTTCGACACCGGACCCGCAAACGTACTGATCGACACGGTGGCTCGGGCTCGGAACTTGCCGGATGGGCGCGATACCGACGGCGCCCTGGCGGCCTCCGGACAGGTCCAGATTGCAGTTCTCGAGGCTCTATTGGCGGATCCCTACTACGACGCGCCCTGGCCGAAATCCGCCGACGCGGCTCAGTTCGAGTGGCTTCTGCAGAGGCATGAAGACATCGCAACAGAGGATCTTCTGGCCACGGTCACCGAGCTCACGGCGGCCACCGTGGCCGATGCAGTTGTCGCGTTGGGTGTGCCCGCCGGCGCTGAGATCCTGGTAGCCGGCGGGGGCGTGCACAACGCCAACCTGATGGAGCGTCTCGGCCTGCGGATGGACGAATACCCCTTCGCTCCGCTCCCAACCGAAGGGCCGGTCCATCCCGATGCCAAGGAGGCAGTTGCCTTCGCGATGATGGCCGTAGAGACGCTCGCGCGGCGGCCATCGAATGTGCCGGGAGCCACCGGCGCAACGGGCCCGGCTGTGCTTGGGAAAATCGCCTATCCGCCTGCTCCAGCAGGCTCTCTGTAGGCCGAAGAGCCCCGTCGGGACCGTGATATAGTTGGTTTTTCCGCGGCCCATAGGTGGAGGAAGTATGCCCGCTCTCGAACCTACGAAGTCACTCTGGCACAACGGTGAAATTGTCGCCTGGGATGACGCCAAGATCCACGTCGGGACGCACGTCCTGCACTACGGATCTTCCGTTTTCGAGGGTATTCGCTGCTACAAGACCGAGCGCGGTTCGGCCGTGTTCCGCCTCGACGAGCACGCTCGTCGACTCGTGGATTCGGCAAAGATCTATCGAATGGACACGGGCTACGACGCCGACGCCATCGCGAACGCGTGTCTCGAGACCGTCCGCGCCAACGAGATGGAGCATTGCTACATCCGGCCGATTGCCTTTCGAGGGTTCCACTCGCTCGGCGTGAACCCGACCCCCTGCCCGGTGGAGACCTGGGTCATGGTGTGGAAGTGGGGCGCCTACCTCGGTGAGGAAGCACTCGAGGAGGGAGTGGACGTCAAGGTGTCTACGTGGAGTCGCTCGGCGCCAAACACGATGCCGTTCATGGCCAAGGCGGGCTCGAACTACATGAGCTCCGCGTTGATCAAGATGGAAGCGATCGAAGAGGGCTATGCGGAAGGCATCGCGCTCAACCCAGAGGGCCATGTTTCCGAGGGCTCCGGCGAGAACGTGTTCGTCGTTCGGGGTGACGTAATTTTCACCCCGCCACTGGCCGACTCGATCCTGCCCGGAATCACGCGCGACAGCGTGATTACGATGGCGCGCGACCTGGGTTTCGAGGTTCGACAGGAGTCGCTGCCGCGCGAGTCGCTCTACATCGCCGACGAGGTTTTCTTCACGGGAACCGCCGCCGAGATCACTCCAGTTCGGTCGGTCGATCGCATCACCGTAGGCGCCGGACGGCGCGGTCCGATCACGGAGCAACTGCAGCAGCACTTCTTCGACATCGTCAAGGGACGGATCGACGATCCGTACGGCTGGCTCACGCCGGTTTACGGAGAAACGCTGTCAGAGGCGGAAGCGGCCTTCGCCGGAGAACCCGCCGGCGCCTAGCATCACTTCGATGGTCAGAAGTGGCGTCTGCTGTGCATTGCAGTGAAATAGGGTTTTGAAGTAGGCCTGAGTGCCGTCTATCGTGACGGCATGCAGCTAGACCCCATACTCGCTGAAGCAGTACGCCTCCAGGCTACAGACGTCCACTTGCGCGTCGGCAGTCCCGCGATCCTCCGCGTGGACGGCGATATCCGTGCGTTTGACGAGACTGCCCTGACCGCGGCAGACACCCGTCAGGCCGTGGAATGGGTTCTGCGCAACCACCGGGTTGAACTCCAAGCCGGTCGCGAACTCGATATCGGGTACGCCGTAGAAGGACTGGGTCGATTCCGCGCGAACATCTTCACCGAGGGAGGACAGATCGGCCTCGTGCTGCGCGTCATGCCGCCCTCGCCCAAGGACATTGCTTCGCTGCACTTGCCGAACGTTCTCAGCGAAGTAGCCTGCGAAGAACGTGGTCTGGTGCTCGTCACGGGCGTGACAGGTAGCGGTAAGTCGACCACGCTCGCAGCGATGATCGATCATGTGAATCAGCATCTCCGCAAGCACATCGTCACGGTCGAGGACCCGATCGAATACGTGCACGAGGAGAAGCAGTGCTTGATCACTCAACGCCAGATTGGCGTCGATACGAGCGACTTTGCGATGGCCTTGCGCGCCGCACTGCGCCAGGATCCGGACGTGATTCTTATCGGTGAGATGCGAGATCGCGAGACCATCGATTCGGCGCTGTTGGCTGCCGAGACTGGTCACATGGTGTTCTCGACGCTGCACACCGTCGACGCGTACGAAACGATCAGCCGTATTCTCGCGACCTATCCGCCGCACCAGCAACAGCAGGTCCGTACTCAGATGGCAGACGTGCTGCGTGCTGTGGTTTCGCAGCGACTCTTGCCTCACGCCTCCGGTTCCGGCCTCGTGCCGGCTGTTGAGATTCTGATCAACACCAAGTTTGTCTCCGAGTGCATACGTGACGAGAAGCGCACCCACCGTCTGACCGACGTGATGGCGGATGGCGCGGCTCAGTACGGCATGCAGACGTTTGATCAGTCGCTACTGGCCCTGGTCGAGAACCAGTTCATCACCGAAGAGGTCGCGATCGCCGCGGCCACCAGCCCGAACGACCTCAAGCTACAACTTCGCGGTATCGTGAACTCGATGCAAGCAAGGAAAGTAGCTACAGGTACGGTCGGGCTTGGACCCGCCGGCTCGATGTGACGGGCGGAGCGCCTCGAGGGGCGCTCGCCGACGCACTGGCACTGCTGGGACGTCGTGACTTCACCGAGAGCAAGTTGCGTGAGCGACTTCTCAAGCGTGGCCACGATGAGCAAGACGCCGATGCGGCTGTCGTCCGGTGCCGCGAGTACGGCTACGTTGACGATCGGGCATGGGGCGCCGCGCGCGCAACGGAGCTCTTCCGCCGCAAACCGGTAGGCCGTAAGGGCCTGCTGCATGACTTGCAGCGCCAGGGGATCCCCCGGACAATGGCCGAACAGGTCGCCGACGACGCCTACGCCGAGCATGGCGGGGAGCGCGCGGTTCTGGCGGATGCCCTGCAGCGTTGGGTGGATCGAAGCGGCCCGCCGGCCGACTGGCGATCAATCCGCCGTTGTTCGGGTCATCTCCAACGGCGTGGCTTCGCCGCGGGTGACGTCCAGGCGGCTCTCTCACCCTGGCTTGATGATGTGAGCACCCGAGGCTGAACGTGACTTTCACCAGCGACGAGATTCGCCAGCAATTCATCGACTTCTTCGTCGAACGCGGTCACACCGAGGTGGCGTCGGGAAGCCTGATTCCTGCCGACGACCCGACACTCCTGTTCACCAACGCCGGGATGAACCAGTTCAAGTCGGTTTTCCTCGGCGAAGTCGAACGGAGCTATCCACGTGCAGTGACTTCGCAGAAGTGCATGCGTGTGTCGGGCAAGCACAACGATCTCGAGAACGTGGGCCCGTCCCTCTACCACCACACGTTCTTCGAGATGTTGGGGAACTTCTCGTTCGGTGACTACTTCAAGGAAGAGGCCATCAGGCTTGCCTGGGAGTTGTTCACCGAGGTGTTCAAGCTGGACAAGGAACGCCTGTGGGCGACCGTCTACACCGACGATGACGAAGCTGCGGAGTTGTGGGTGCGGGAGACGGACGTTCCCGCTTCACGTGTGGTTCGCCTCGGGCGGAAAGACAACTACTGGTCGATGGGTGACACGGGGCCCTGCGGGCCGTGCTCGGAGCTCCACTACGACTACGACCTGGACTCCCTTGGAGCCACGGATGAGCCGGACTTTGACTCCGACCGATTTGTCGAACTGTGGAACCTGGTGTTCATGCAGTTCAACGCAGGCGCTGACGGCGAGGTAGCACCGCTACCGAGCCCGAACATCGACACCGGCGCCGGACTCGAGCGTCTCGTGGCTGTCCTCAACGGCACGCGTTCCAACTACGAGACCGACCTGTTCCAGCCGCTGATTCGGTCCGTGGCGTCGCCGCGGGGCGTCGTATACGGCAGCGACGACGAGACCGATGTGGCGTTGAGAGCTATCGCCGACCACAGCCGCGCACTTTCGTTCCTGCTCAGCGACGGTGTGATGCCAGCCAACGAGGGGCGCGGCTACGTGCTCCGCCGTCTACTGCGCCGCGCCATGCGCTTTGGGATGAAACTCGGCTACGACACGCCGTTCCTGCACTCGGCCACCGGTGTGGTCATTGACCAGATGGGCTCGACCTATCCCGAACTCAAGGAACACGCCGAAGTCATTGGCCGCGTCGTGAAAGGGGAGGAAGACCGATTCCTTTCGACGCTTGCGTCCGGATCGGGGAAGTTCAACGACCTCATCGCCGACCTCCGTAGCCGAGATGAGTCGGTGATTCCGGGCGATCAGGCGTTTCGTCTCTACGATACGCACGGTCTGCCGATCGAGATGACGCGCGAGTTTGCGACTGCCGAGAACATGACGGTCGACGAAGCCGGTTTCTCTGAAGCTCTGGAGGCTCAGCGATCGCGCGGCCGATCGGCTTGGAAGGGGAGTGGCGACGATGCGTTCCGTGAACTCGTCCGCAAGCTCGGCGCGGAGCACGGGCCGACGGAGTTCCTGGCCTATTCGCACTCTGCACTCGAAGGAGCAGAGGTGCTGGCGCTCGTTCGCGACGGTGAACTCGTGGACTCGCTAGAAGACACAGATGACGGGTTCGTCGTGCTCGACCGCACGCCGTTCTATGCCGAGTCTGGCGGTCAGGTTGGGGACACTGGCGAGATCACAGGCCCGAGCGGCTCCGCTCAGGTGGGCGACACCCAGCGGCCGGCTGCCGGTGTCATCGTCCATAGTGTGACCGTGGCCCGTGGCCGTGTAGCGGTCGGTGATCGGGTTAGCGCGACGATCGACGCGAAGCGCCGCGAAGACATCAAGCGGAATCACACTGCGACGCACCTGCTTCACGCCGCGCTACGCAATCAGCTGGGCGAGCACGTGCGCCAGGCGGGATCGCTGGTGGAGCCCGACCGACTCCGGTTCGACTTCACGCACTTCGAGCCTGTCGAGGTGGAGCAGATCGAGTCGCTCGAGACCGCTGTGAACCTCGACGTGCGTGCTGACGGACCGGTCGAGACGGAGGAGATGGCGTACGACACGGCGATCGACCGCGGCGCACTGGCGTTCTTCGGCGAGAAGTACGGAGATGACGTGCGCGTCGTGAACGTTCCGGGCGTGTCTATGGAGCTCTGCGGCGGCATCCACGTGGCGCGAACGGGTGAGATCGGCATGATGGCTATTCAACGTGAAGAGAGCGTCGCCGCCGGAACTCGTCGTATCGAGGCCGTCACAGGAGAACGTGCGGTCGCGGCACTGCAGCACTATCGGCAGCTAGTTCGTGGCGCTGCAACGCGGGCGCGGACCCAGGAGGACACGCTCGAGGAAAGCATCGGCAAGCTGGTTGATCGGGCCGCTAGCGCCGAGAGAGAGGTCGAGGATCTGCGACTGAAGCTCGCCTCGCAGGGCGGCGGAGCGGGCGACTCCGACGAAGTAGAGGTCGCCGGGATCCGCGTCGTGAGACAACTGGTGCAGGACCTCGACGGCGGCGGCATGCGCCAGCTCGTCGACGAGGTCAAGAACCGGATCGGCTCTGGAATCGTGGTGCTCGGTTCGCAGCGTGGCGGCAAGGCCGCGCTGGCCGTTGGGGTAACCGACGACCTCACCGACCGCATCGGGGCCGGTGACATCGTCAATCGCGTGGCGCCCGTCATGGGTGGCGGTGGTGGCGGTCACAAAGGTATGGCGCAGGCTGGTGGTCCAGACGCAGCAAAAGTCACTGCTGCTCTCGAACAGTCTCCAGAACTGATCGGCGATCTGCTAGAGTAGATCGCAGAACGGCTTGAAGTGGTTCTGCGGTCGTACAGGCCCTGAACTGCGGGGGCGCTGTTTCTGACGAGGGGGGCCGAGGTGTCACGTCGTGTGCCTTGCACAGTGGAGCTTTTCATCTAGCGGGCGCCAGCCTGCCTGGTTACTCCTTGCAACGTTCCTCTGTCTGCTGCCGGCAGGACTTGCCGAGGCACAGATCTGGGTCGTTACCGAGGCGGATGGTTCGCAGCGCTTCACGACCGAACCCGAGCCCGGAGCCGAGGTGTACATGCGGACGCGCCACGGCGCCCGCCGCCGTCCGAACGTCACGGTTCCCTATGGCGACTCCATCCTGAACGCCGCGAGCGACACCGGGGTGGAGCCGGCTCTGATCACCGCGGTGATCCAGGCCGAGTCGAACTTCGACCCGCAGGCGCTCTCGTCCAAGGGCGCCCAGGGTCTCATGCAACTCATGCCGGAGACCGCCGAGGAGCTGGGCGTCCGCGATGTCTGGAACCCGGAGCAGAACATCCGCGGTGGAACAACTCACCTTGCACGACTTCTCGGGAAGTACGACGACGTCACCCTTGCGCTCGCGGCATACAACGCCGGCGAGGGGACCGTAGATCGTCACGGGGGCATTCCCCCGTTCCGTGAAACGCAACAGTACGTCGATCGCGTGTTGACGTACTACCGGTCGTACCAAGGCACCAACAACTAGCCTGAATATCTGAGGCCGATCCAAACTGTTCAGAAGTGACTAGAGGTGACTAGTAATCATCTGATCTTGCGTCTGTTGCAGTCATTGCACTTTTCGTCTTATACTCTGGCGCTGAGTCTCTTCCGGGGCGGAAGCAGTCTAGAGTTGATTTGAGGGCGGCAGGGCGGAATCCTTGCCATGAAGCGTCAACGAACCCTGTTCGTGATGGCCATCATCGGCGTGTTGCTCTACACGCCGAATGCCGGCGCGCGGTCCGAGACCGCCGAGACGATCTTCGAACGCGCAGAAACGCTCTATCGACAGTTGCGTCAGGTCGACCCCGATTGCGCCGACGCGGACGCGTGGACGAGTCTGGTCGGAGCCTTCGGCCGCATCCCGGCCGAGTACCCGACCAATCACCTTGCTGGCGATGCCCTATGGCGAGTAGGGGACATCCACACGCGAATGGCCGCGGCAGGCAACGGCACATCGGCCCGCGCGGCGGTGGTGGCCTATAGCGCGCTCACCAACCGCTATCCCGGGAGCACTTACGCGCCAGAGGCCTACCTGCGACTCGGTGACCTGTCTGAGGGCCGCGTTGCCGAGGCGTACTACGTGCAGTTGCGCGAGGCGCACCCGACGTCGCCGCAGGCCGAGGTAGCAGGCCGCCGGCTCGAAGGCATTCACGAAGCGCGCGGCCTGGCCGCGTCTGATACCGGTCGACTCGAACCCTCGACCTCGGACGCCGACGCCGTCGGCTCCGACGAGTCGCCGCAGCCGCTCGGAAGCGAGTTGGAGGCGTTGCCCACCCCCGCCTCCGACACGCTCTCCGAGCGGCGCACTTTTGATGAGGATCCCGCACCCGTGGTGCCCGAGATGGGGCAGCTATTTGGAGTGCGGCATTTCTCAGATTCCACGCACACTCGGATCGTCTTCGACCTGGATCGTGCTCTTCAGCACCGCATGGGCGAGGTGTCCTCGCCACCGCGGGTCTTTATCGACCTGATCGGTGCCGAGCTTCCGGCAGATCTACCGCGTCAGTTGGAGATCGCCGGAACTGGAGTGCAGCAGATCCGGATGGCGGTGAATCGCCCCGGTGTTGTACGGGCTGTTCTCGACCTCGAATCCGCCGCCGGATACAGCATCTTCACGCTCTCCAACCCGCACCGACTGGTTCTCGACGTGCCGAGCCCGGAAATCTCCGAACAGTTGTCGACCGCCCGTCGGCCGCCAGCTCCGGAAGGGGGCGGTGAGGCGCGTCAGCTTGGATTCGGTATCCGCCGCATCGTCATCGACCCGGGACATGGCGGGACGGCGCCAGGCGCGATCGGCAAGGGCGGCCACACGGAGAAGGAACTGGCGCTCGATATCTCCAAGCGATTGGCGGACAACCTGCGCGGCGGTGGCTACGAGGTGCTCATGACTCGTCAAGGCGACGAGTCGGTTGCGCTGGAGGAGCGTTCTAGTTTCGCCACACGTCAGAACGCCGATATGTTCGTGTCGATTCACATCAACTCGAGCAGCAACCGGAATCTCTCCGGGTTCGAGACTTACTACCTCGATCTCGCGACGGACCCTACGGCGGCGGAAACCGCCTTCCGTGAAAACGACATGGTTGAGGGCGGTATCGGTAACCTCGAAGAGGTGCTCGACGATATCGTCAAGAACGCGAACAAGCGTGAATCGAGAGACCTCGCGCAAGCAATCCAAGACAGTCTGGTCGTTCAAACCAGCAAGTCGTACTCGGACGTTCGCGATCTTGGAGTGAAGCACGCTCCGTTTGTGGTGTTGCTCGGTGCGCGCATGCCGGCCGTGCTGGTCGAGTGCTCATTCCTGAGCCACCGGGACGAAGAGGCCAGACTGCGTGATCCGGAGTACCGGCAGCAGGTCGCGGACGCCATCTACATCGGCATCGCGAACTACGGCGCGCGTCGACGGATGATGACCGCCGACTACTGAGGAGCTCCGCTCGGGACGAACGTTGCGCTGAAGCCGGCGGCTTCACCGATGGTGACCTCGACGAGCCGATGATCCAAGAAGGCGGAGTCGAATTCCGCCGCAAGGTGACGCGCGACGTGTTCCGCGGTTGGACTGACGTCTCCGTATGGCGGCACATCGTTCAGACTGCGCCCGCGATGACGTCCAACCCATGTCTCCAGCCATTGCCGGACGTCCGCGGCCGCGCGCATGGTGTCGCGTGCTTCGAAGCGCACACAGGCACGCCAGTGATGCACGTGAACAGGCTCCTGCGTACCGGCATCATCGATACGGATGCGGTGTGCGGCAGGGAAACTGTCGTAGACTGCGATCAGTTCCGGCATGCGTTCCTCGGGGCAGGGGACATTCGGAATATTAATCGAACGGCCGGACGACTAGAATCGCGAATATCCGGACCGGGATCGCCACTATGACAGACACCAAGTCGACAAGCGCAGCATCAGGGATTCCCGTGGGAGTCCTGTGGAATCTGCCCAATGCGCTGAGCCTGTTGCGCATCGTCCTGGTGCCGTTCCTCGTCGTTTTTCTGCTTACGCGCTACGCATGGGCCGGACTGGCCGTGTTCTGGGCCGCGTCGTTTACCGACTGGCTGGACGGCTATCTGGCCAGGACCCGGAATCAGGTTACGCGCATCGGGAAACTGCTGGATCCGGTGGCCGACAAGCTCCTCGTCTCAGCCGCGTTCATCTCGCTGGTTGAGCTGGACTTGGCGCCGGCATGGATGGTTGTGGTGATCATCGGCCGCGAGATCGCCGTCACGGGCTTGCGCGCAGTTGCGGCGGACGCTCACATGATCATCCCGGCTGGGGCTATCGGGAAGTACAAGCTCTGCGCGCAGGTTGTCGCAGTCAGCATTCTGATCCTCCAGCTTCGCTTTGAGTGGCTGGCGCAGTACGCGACGATCGCGCTCTGGATTGTGGTGACCCTGGCGGCGCTGTCTGCCGTGCAGTACTTCTGGGCCTTCTGGAGCCGCGTCGGCGAATCGACGCACTGACTGGCGCCCGAGAGCTAGTCGCTGGCGAGAGGTTGCCCATCGCCTGCCGGGGCCGCGAGCGCGGCGAGGAGTCGCTGCCTCACCTCGACGATGAGCTCGTCCGCGTTGTCTTCCTGGAGCGGTACCTGACCGCCCGCCATCGTGCCGTGTCCACCGGCCGTGCCGAGCCCTTCTATCGCGCGCCGTACCGCATGCCCGGCGTGAGCGAACGGATCCGTGGTGCGCACAGAAACGGCGAGCGTATTGCCCTGTCGTCCGAGGCACACGGACCAGGTCACTTCGCGAAGCCGCAATAGAAAATCAGCGATCTCGGCAACCTGATCAGAGCTCGCCACCGGCCCGAGGTCGGTCATCACGATGTTGCCGTGGACACGAGCTTCGCGGATCGCCGTGAGGTACGTGTCGAAGTACTCGCGTGGCACTCGTGCCCGCTGGATGCGGGCCACAGTGGCCATGTCCGCGATACGCAGCAGGTCGACGTATATCTCCCGGTCTGCGGCCGATGCCTCGCGGCCAAGATCCTGCGTTTCCGACCGGATCGCGTAGAAGAGCGCGGTGGCGAGCTGAGTCGTGAGCTCGACGTTCGCGTCGCGCGCGTACTCCGTGACGATGGTTGCGGTGGCGCCGTAGTTCGGGCGCACGTCCAGATACCTGACGTTCTCCGTCGCGTCGCTCAGCGGATGATGATCGATCACGGCGCGGATCGCGGCGCCCGCCATTACCGGGTTGTTTCCAGTGCCGGGCTGCGCGTCCACCAGAGCGACGCCGTCGAATTCACCGACCTCGAGCGTCGAGAGCGGCACCGGATCCAGGCCGAGAGCTCGAACCATCGCCCGATTTTCGGCGCGCCCGATCGTGCCGCCGAATCCGACGGTGGTGTCGATGCCTCGTGAGCGCAGGATATGGGCGAGGGCGAAGGCGCTGGCGAGGCCGTCAGGGTCCGGATTGTCGTGCGGCAGCATGAGCGCCTTGCCGACGTCGGCAAATGCGTTCAGGAAGCCATCGACGTGCCCGGGGCGGTCCGGCGTCACTTAGTCGGCCTGGCTCAACCAGTGGACCAACAGGCGAACCCCGAAGCCCACACCCCCGGCGGGTGCGAGCGGCCCCGACTTGGTTCGGTAGGCCGGCCCGGCGATGTCCAGGTGCGCCCACGGCGTGTGGTCTACGAAGTTCTCGAGAAACTTCGCGGCGGTGATAGCGCCGCCCCACCGACCGCCGGTGTTCTTGATGTCTCCTACCTTGCTCTTGATGAGGTCGTCGTAGATGTCGAACATCGGCAGTGGCCATACGCGCTCTCCGACGATTTCGCCGGCTGCCACGAGTTCACCTCGTAGGTCGTCGTCGTTCGCCATGACGCCGGCAATGTCTTCACCAAGGGCAACCACGCAGGCTCCCGTCAGGGTTGCGAGATCGACAACGTGACTCGGCTCGAACTCGCGCACGCCGTACGCGAGAGCGTCGGCCAGAATCATCCTGCCTTCAGCGTCTGTGTTCAGGACCTCGATCATCTTGCCATTGAGCGCCTCGACCAGATCGCCGGGCCGATAGGCGTCGCCGTCAGGCATGTTCTCGGCCATCGGAATCAGACCCACGATGCGCCGTTGCACATTGATCTCGGCGACCGCGCGCATGGTGCCGGCGACGGCAGCTGCGCCGCCCATGTCGCTCTTCATGTGATCCATGTTGGCGGACGGTTTGATCGAAATCCCGCCGGTGTCGAACGTCACGCCCTTGCCCACGATGCAGACGGGAGCGGTGCTTTCAGTACCCTCTGGAGCGTGTTCGAGAATCACGAGCCGAGGCGCGGCGGTGGAGCCACGGCCAACAGCGAGCAGTGCACCCATGCCGAGTTCCGCGGCACGATCCTCGTCGATCACATTGCAGGCGAGACCGACAGACTCGGCGACCGCTCGAACATTCTCCGCAAACCGCGGAGGGCGCTTGTCGCTCGGAGACGTGTTGACGAGATCCCTCGCCCAGGTGACTCCCGCACCGATTGCACGGCTGCGGTCGATTGCCTCCGCAGCGCCACCGCCGGACGGCACCAGCAACTCCTCGATTGTGCTCATGTCGTCCGGCGCAGGCTTGTAGCGCGTGAACCGGTACTCGCCGAGCAGGAGCGCCTCCGTGGCCGTTGCCGCTGTTTCGGCAGCAGTGCCCACTTCCGTGCGTCCGGCGATCGCCACTCGCGAAGCATTGCGCTGTCGGGCGACGGCGAAGGCGGTAGCGAACGTCTCGCGCACAGTCTGCACGTCAAGCTCGTCAGGCCTGCCGAGACCCACGAGGAGGATCTCATCCGCAGCCACGCCGTCGGTGGTAGGTACGGCCAGACAGCGTCGTTTCTTCCCGGTGAAGGCCCTGCTGTTCAGTGCCTCGAGAATGCGGCCGCCGCAGGCGGTGTCGAGTTCATCGAATGGCTCGGCGGCCTCGGCGTCCTGGAACACTGGCAGGAGAAGACATTCGGTGTCCACTGCCGCCAACGGACCGTCGAACGCTGTGATCTGCGGATCGGTCATCGAGCTGGTCCCTAGATGCGCGGCACCGTGATGCCGGTCTGCGACTGATACTTGCCCTTGCGATCACCGTAGGAGGTTTCGCAGACGGGGTCGCCGCCGAAGAACAGCAATTGCGCGATTCCTTCGTTGGCGTAGATCCGGGCGGGAAGCGGCGTGGTGTTCGATATCTCGAGGGTCACGTGTCCCTCCCACTCCGGCTCCAGCGGCGTCACGTTGGTGATGATCCCGCAGCGCGCGTAGGTGGACTTGCCCACACACACCACGAGCACGTCGCGGGGAATCTTGAAGTACTCGAGCGAGCGCGCCAACGCGAACGAGTTGGGCGGGATGATGCACTCGCTGCCCTTGTAGTCGACGACCATCGTGTTCTCGTCGAACGACTTTGGGTCCACGACGGTGTTCTGCACGTTGGTGAAAATCTTGAACTCGTCCGTCACGCGCAGGTCGTACCCGTAGGAGGACACGCCGTAGGAGATAATCCCCTCCGAAACCTGGTTGTCCTCGAAAGGCTCGATCATCTGCTTCGTGGTCGCCATTTCGCGGATCCACGTGTCCGGCTTGATGCTCATCGTCTAACTCACCCCTTTGGCGGTCTGGTGCGTCCCAGCCCTCTGTCTGAGCCCCTCGCACCAGTCCATCGGTATGCCGGGAACGCCAAGTACTGCATCGCCCCGGCCGGGCCCGTGATAATCAGATCCCCCGGAGGGTAGCAAACCCAGCCTCTTGCACAATCCGCGCAGCTGGTGGCGACGCCCTGAGCGATGGCGCGGGTGCACCACCTCCACGCCGTCGAGGCCTTCGTCGCGCAACGCCGTCAAGAGCTTCTCGCGCACTCGACTGCTTCCCGGATGGGCCACAACGCTGACACCGCCGGCGATATGGACGGCCTCGATGGCCTCCGCCGTAGACAGCATCCGCTTGGGCACATGGCAGGTGCGACCGATTCCGAGATACCGGTCGAACGCATCCTGCATCGCGAGTACCTCGCCGTTGTTGACCAGAACCTGGGCCAGGTGTGGGCGTCCAATGGGCGCCCCATCGGCCGTTTCGAGCACTTCGTCGATCGAGATATTCAGCCCCTGGGCGATCGCCCGTTGGACGATGACTTCAGCGCGCTCGAGGCGCCACGCGCGTTGGCGCTTTCCGACGTTCATCAGCGCCTCGGCGTCGGGGTCGATGAAGAGGCCCAGCAGATGGATCTCGCGGTTGCCGGTACGCGAAGAGATCTCGATGCCCGGGATCACTTCAAGCGACAGGCTGGAGGCCGCCGCCTGCGCCTCTCTGATTCCGGCCGTGGTGTCGTGGTCGGTAATCGCGACGGCGGCGAGGTGCGCCGCGACCGCTGTCTCGACCAACTCTGTTGGCGTGAGCGTTCCGTCGGACCGCGTCGTGCGCGCGTGAAGATCTGCGCGCGGTTGGCCGTCCATCGGACTCTCCAGTGATGAGCAAGGAAAGGGAGTTTCCGGCGGCAATCAGCTACGGTCAAGCGATCCACAGGACGATAGCGAGGGCTGAGCGCGGATATAATGACGCGCACCGGCAGTGCCATTCGGCGCGCCAAGCCCACCTTTTGGAGCCACCTGTGGATTACCGCCTGACGGACGAACAGTCCCTGATCGCCGAGACCGTTCGCGAGTTCGCCGAGACCCGGGTCCGCCCCTTCGTGCGCGAGTGGGACGAGGCACAGAGTTTTCCCGCCGAGCTGTTCGCCGAGATGGGTGAACTCGGCCTGATGGGCGTGATGATTCCGGAGGAATACGGCGGCGTTGGCCTGGGGCCGCTGGAGCTCTCAACGGTGATGGAGGAGCTGGGGCGCGTCGATCCCTCGGTCGCCCTGGCCGTCGCGGCTCACAATGGGCTCTGCGTCGGGCATATCGCGGTGGGCGCCAACGAGGAGCAGAAGCAGCGTTACTTCCCGAAGCTCGCCACGGGCGAGTGGGTCGGATGCTGGGGCCTCACCGAGCCGCAGGCGGGCTCTGACGCCGCCGGCACGCAGACCCGCGCCGAGTGGAATGAGGAGCGCAACGGCTGGATTCTCAACGGCGCCAAGACATTCAATACGAACGGTGCGCGCGCTCACGTCGCCGTGGTGTTGGCAGTTACGACTCCTGGGCTCGGCACCAAGGGCATTTCGGCGTTCATCGTCGAGGCTGGCACGCCCGGCTATCGAGTGGGTCGAAAGGAAGACAAGCTCGGGATGCGGGCGAGCGATACGGTCGAGTTGATCCTCGAAGACTGCTTCGTTCCAGCCGAGAACCTGCTTGGGGAACGTGACCTGGGCTTCGTGGACGCGCTCAAGGTGCTCGACCGCGGTCGGATCAGTATCGGGGCGCTCTCAGTAGGCATTGCTCAGGGGGCGCTTGAGGCCGCTTTGGAATATGCCCAGGAGCGCCATCAGTTTGGTCGGCCGATCGCGTCTTTCGAGGCGATTCGCGCGAAGCTGGCCCGCATGGCCGCTGGCACGCGCACGGCGCGCGACATGGTTTATCGCGCGGCGAGGCTCCGCGCCGACGACAAGCCTTTCAAGCTCGAGGCCTCGATGGGCAAGCTCTTCGCCTCCGAAGTCGGGATGTTCGTGGCCGAAGAAGCCGTGCAGATCTTCGGCGGCTACGGCTACGTGAAGGACTATCCCGTGGAGAAGTTCTTCCGTGACGCGAAGTTGTGCACGATTGGTGAGGGGACCTCGGAGGTTCAACGTCTCGTGATTTCACGTCAGCTTCTGGCCTCGTGAACTCACCCAGCGAACTCGACTGCCTGCAGCTCGGGCCTCTCGATCACGTCGCGGTCGCTGTGCGCGATATCGACACTGCGGCGAAACGGTATTCAGCACTCGGGCTCCGTATCGGCCATCGCGAGCAGGTCGGTGATCAGGGCGTCGAGGTGGCCTTTCTCGAAGCGGACGGGACGGCCACACTCGAACTGGTGTGTCCAACGAGCCCCGACTCTCCGATCGTTGCCTTCCTGGATCGACGTGGTGAGTCGTTGCATCACATCTGCTTTCGCGTGGAAGACATCGATGCGGCTCTGGCTGCTGCTCGGCGCGCGGAGTTACGCCTGATCGATGACGTACCGCGAGCGGGCGCAAAAGGGTCGCGTATCGCGTTCATCCATCCCGAGGTCACCGGGGTGCTGATCGAGTTGAAGCAGCCGGCCTAGTCGCGGTCGGCCAGGCCGCGTTCTTCGGTCAGCAGGCGAACGCTACCGCCTGAGTCGATCAGAGCGACGCCGAGCGGCCCAACTGCCGCCGGCAGGAGGATGTCATCATCTGACTCGATCCGGACGACCCGAGGAACGCCAGGGTCCGCTGGTCCGAAACGCTGCCTTGGTCCGCGGACAAGAAGCCAGGGCCCATACTGCGGACTCACGATGATCCAGCCTCGCCAGGTGGCCAGGTCCAGGTAGACCCTGCCGTTTGCCGGGATACGGAATTGATGACTGCCGCCGCCCGTGGTGAACGCGTCCGCGGCCGCATCGAGTCCGGGCGCCCAGACGAGATCGTCCACCGCGATGGGACTCCCGACCGATCGCATGCCGATGTCCTTGCCAGCCCAAGCTCGATTGCCGTTCCGCTGACGTATTCCGTAGACGCGTCCATCGACTCCGATCACGTAGAGCGTCATGCTACGTGGGTCCTGATCGACCGCCGGACGCAGTGGCGCGAACTCGATTCGGGAGCTGGTCCATCTGGGTGTCCCACTCGCAAGGTCGTAGGCGCGCAGCGCGTTATCGTCGCCTGTCACATAGAGGGTTCGGCCGTCGACAGAGGCGGATGCTCGCCTGGCTTCCGGTGAGGCTGCGGTCCAAGTGGCAGTAAGACCGTCAGCGACGATGTCGATCCGATGGATGCCGTCGGCTCGGATGGCGATGATCGCGCCGTCGGCCACGAGCGCGTCGTGCAGTTCGCCTGCCTGGGCAAGGAAACCGCGCGGCGTGCCGTCGGGCCCCACGTTGAACCATCCGGTTTCGGCCGGCAGCGCTACGCCGTCGCCGAGGGCTAGCGGCTGGCCAACCAGCGGATCGCGTAGTTGGACCGACCAGACAAGGCGCCCCGCTTCAAGAGCCTCGACGCGATCCGGGTAGGGCACGAAGACAAAACGACTCCCGACAGCGGCTGCGTGAGTGGGGACTTCGACATCGTTGTCCTCGTCCATGACCTGGTACGTCCACTCGACTCTGAGCGCGGGGGCGGAAATTTCGTCCGGATTGACACGCGTTGGGACCGGAGCGAGCGGGTCGAGCTGGCCGGCCCCGGAACAAGCTGCGGTGGCCGCGATCACGAACACCATGCAAGAAGCCCGGACACTCATCGCTTCCCCCAGCGCAATTTCGTACGCAAGACCTCGAAATAGGATCGTTGACCGGGATGTAGGAGGTGCAGGCGGTGCGGCGAACGCTGCAGCTTCACACGATCTTCGCTGTGCAACTGGATGCCACGCTGGCCGTCAAGGGTGAGGATGATCTGCATGTCCTTGGACACCAGTTCGATTTCCACATCTGCGTCACCGGGTAACACGAGCGGTCGATTGCTCAACGTGTGAGGCGAAATGGGCGTCAGCACGATCGCGTCGACATCTGGCGTGACGATCGGACCTCCAGCAGCAAGCGAATAGGCCGTTGATCCTGTGGTCGTGCACACGATCAGGCCGTCGGCAACGAAGTTGCTCACAAATTCGCCATTGACGGACGCGCGTAGCTCTACAACACGCGCGAGCTCGTTCTTGTTGATCACCGCGTCGTTCAATACATCGCGGACGAACGGATCCTGTCTCTCGGGTCCGGTAACCGTGGCTCGCAGCAGTCGCCTTCGACTGTCGGTGTACTCGCCATCAAGAATCGCGTGCGTCGCCGATTCAAGCTCGTCGCGAGGCGTCGGTGTCATGAAGCCCAGGCCGCCGTAGTTCACGCCGAACACTGGTACGTCGGCGGCGGCCGCACTAGGAGCTATCGATAGCAGCGTTCCGTCGCCTCCGAGGACGATCAGGAGATCGCTCGCGGCTGCCAGTTGCTCGCGAGGAATACCGTTGCTTCCGATCATCCGTCCGGCTTCATCGTCCAGCGTGACGCTGGCTCCGTGACTCTCGATCACGCCAGTGAGCCGTTCGAAGTCGACGGTATCCGGGTCAGGCTGTGGTTTCGCCACGATGCCGACGCGCTTGAACTCGGTCACGCTGCTGCTCCGGAGTCGCGGTCGTCCGGGATCGTCACTTGATCGTCCCAGTCTGCCTGGTGAGTCGCCCCGGCATCGTGCCGAAGCTGCAGGAAACACTCCCAGTTACCGGCGGGGCCGCGCAGAGGACTTGGGCGTGCGGCGATCACGGACCAGCCGGCGCGGGCCGCTGCGTTGGCGACGTGTGCCAGTGCCTGGCGTCTGATCGCTCCCGATCGAACAACACCGCCTTTCTCGACATCCTGAGGCCGCGATTCGAACTGCGGCTTCACGAGAACCAGCGCGTCAGCGGCCTCAGCAACCAGGTGGGTGACTGCCGGCAACACCTTGGCGACGCTGATGAATGACAGGTCCATGACGACCAGACTGGGGGTGGGGTGGCCAGCGAGCGCGTTTGGCGCGAGATTGCGGGCGTTTGTACGCTCGAGGACAGTGACGCGAGGATCCTGGCGGAGCTTCCAGGCAAGCTGACCATAGCCGACGTCGACTGCGATCACGTGGTCGACGCCTGCCTGGAGTAGGCAGTCCGTGAAGCCGCCCGTGGAGGCGCCCACATCGATCGCGACGCGTCCGGCAGTGGTGATTCCGGAGGCTTCGAGCGGCTCTAACAACTTGTCGCCGCCCCGACTAACGTAGCGTTCTCCGGCGATGACGCTGAGGTCAGCAGTTGGTTTCACGGCGGAGCCCGGCTTGTCAGCTGTGTGGCCGTCGACCCGTACCTGTCCCGCCAGAATGAGTCGCTTCGCGCGGCTGCGGCTATCGACCAGCCCGGCTGAGACCAGCGCTTCGTCGAGCCGCGTTCGACCACCCGTGGCGCGATCGGCCGCCATCAATGACTCCTCGCGATCACGTAGTCGGCGAGGCCTCGCAGCGGTTCCGTATTCTCGCTCGGGAGCGAATCGAGCGCGGTTATGGCGCGGTCGCGCAGCGCCTTCGCTTCGGCGCGACTGGCTTCCACGCCGATGAGGCTCGGAAACGTGGGTTGGTCGCGCGCAGCATCGCCCCCGGGATTCTTGCCCAACTCCTCGGCGGTGCCCTCGACGTCGAGGAGGTCGTCAACCACCTGGAACGCCAGGCCCAGAGCGTCGCCGTAGTCGGTCAGCGCCCGTATGGCGGTCGCATCGCCGGTGCCCACCATTCCTCCTCCCACGACCGATGCGGTGAGCAGGGCGCCGGTCTTGAGCGCGTGGAGTTGACGCAGACCGTCGAGATCCAGGTCGTGGCCGGCTGCTTCGACATCCAGGGTCTGTCCACCGCACATCCCGACGCTGCCGGAGGCCGAGGCAAGGAGTCGCCCCGCACGTGTCCAGTCGAGTGGATTGCCGGACGTCAGCGCGGCATCCGATACGACCTCGAAGGCGAGTGCCTGCAGGGCGTCGCCGGCCAGGATCGCGATGGTCTCGCCATAGACGGCGTGGCAGGTCGGCTGGCCACGGCGCAACGCTTCATCATCGAAGGCGGGCAAGTCGTCGTGGATCAGCGAATAGGTATGGATGAGTTCGACCGCGCAGGCGAAAGGCATGGCGACCTCTCGGGCGCCGCCGCACGCTTCGGCGCCCGCAAGCGCGAGCATCGGACGCAGACGTTTGCCCCCCGCGAAGACAGAGTGGCGCATCGCGGCATGCAGAGACTCGGGAATCGCGCTCGCGCCGGGCAGCACCGAATCAAGGGCGGCGTCGACCACGGGCCTGGTTGCCTCCAGGTACTCGCGCGCCGCGGTTGCCACTTCAGCCATCGTCGTCTTGAGCCGTATCGAGTGGGGCGGCCACAGGGTCGCCGTCCAGATCGCGGGTGAGTATTTCTAGCTTCTGCTCGACGCTGCCCAGGCGCGTTCGGCAGTGCCGGAAGAGTGCGACCGCCTGCTCGTAGACACGCAGCGACTCCTCGAGCGGCACGTCGCCATCCTCGAGTTCGCCAGCGAGCGCCTCGAGGCGATCAAGGGCTTCGTCGAAGCGCAGTTCTTCGATGTTCTCGTCGGTCATGAAAGCCTGCTCCTGAGGTTCCGGCACGTTACCAAGAATCAATGATCTCCGGCGTCGGGCCGTGAACGGGTGACGGTGCATTCAAGTTGGCCGCGGGCGAGGCGGACCTGAATGTCGTCGCCTGGTCGGGATCGGGTGGCGTCGCTCAGAACGGAGCCGTCCTCCGCCTGGCAGAGCGCGTAGCCACGGCCCAGCACGGCCAATGGATTCATGGCTTCGGTGCGCGCGGCCGTGGTGGCCAGACGATCTCGTCGGTCGCGGAGTCGTTGGTCCATCGCTCCGCGCAGGGCAGCACTCGAACGCGCGAGACGCCTTTCCGCCTGTGCAAGTAGTGCGCCGGGATCGCGCCGTAGCAGCGTGGCGGCCGCAGCCGCGACGCGTGTGCGCGCTTCCTGCCGACGGGACTCCAGAGCACGTTCCGTCTTGTCGGATGCCGCGTCCAGGCGCTGCTGATGCGCTCGGATCAGGCGCTGGGGTTCCGACATCGATCGGGCCAGGCGCGGGTCGTTGAGTCGCCGTTCGCACAGTGCTGCAGTGGCATGCATCGCGTGGCCGGAACGTCGTATCGCTTCGGTAACTCGGCGCGCCAGTTCGTCGGACGACGGGGCCACGATCTCGGCCGCCGCAGTGGGGGTGGCGGCTCGTGCGTCGGCTACAAGATCGGCGATCGAGAAGTCGGTTTCATGTCCGACGGCCGCGATGATCGGGATGGGACACTCCGCAATAGCTCGTGCCACGACCTCGTCATTGAAGGCCCAGAGATCTTCACGGGAGCCACCGCCGCGGCCGACGATGAGAACCTCGGACTCTCCCTGATCACGCAGCAGACGGATCGCCTCGGCGATTTCGCTCGGCGCGAATTCGCCCTGAACCCGGGCAGGGGAGAGCAACGCACGCACGGCGACACCGCGGCGCGACCATACCTTGCGCATGTCGTGCCACGCAGCTCCGCTAGCGGAGGTGACAACTCCCACGCACGAGGGTAGCGCCGGCAGCGCCTGTTTTGAGGACGGGTCGAACAGGCCCTCGGCCTTGAGCCGTTGTTTCAACTGCTCGTAGGCCAGCTGTTGCGCGCCTAGTCCGGCCGGCTCGAGTGCGCTGGCTATGAGCTGAAAGCGCCCCTGGGGCTCGTAGATCGACAGACGCCCCTGCGCTACGACCTCCATGCCCTCCTCGACGCTGAATGGCACGCGGAGGTTGTCGCTGCGAAACATGGCGACCGGCAGGACGGCATCCTCGTCCTTGAGGCTGAAGTACCAATGCCCGGTCCTCATCTGGCGGAGACTGGTCACTTCGCCACGGATCCATAGACCGGTGAACGTCGTTTCTAACGCCCAGCGAGCTTCGCCCAGGATCTCGCTGACCGCCCAGATCTCGCGCTCGCCGTCGAGCGGAAGGGATGCTTGGCTCATTCTTGGGAGTCGGATCCGAACGGTGGGTCGACGAACGTCTCGATGCCGATCGCTTCACCGGTTGCAGGATCAGCCTCGACGACCGCACCGGCCACCGCGAGGCCGCCACTGGCGACCTGGAAGCGAACGGGACGCGCTGTGCGCAGCCGTTCGATCGCGAGGTCGGGTCGAGTACCGATGACTGAATCGTATGGCCCTGTCATGCCCACGTCTGTGCAATAAGCGGTGCCGCCAGGCAGGACCCGGGCGTCGGCGGTAGGAACGTGCGTGTGAGTGCCGAGCACCGCCGTGAGCCGGCCGTCGCAATACCAGCCCATCGAGAGCTTCTCCGAGGTCGCCTCGGCGTGCATGTCGAGAAAGATCAATTTGGCACTGCTGCCGATCTCGTCGAGCAGTCGGTCAATGGCGGCCAACGGGCAATCGATCGGTGGCATGAAAACGCGCCCCTGCAGATTGATCACCGCAATCGAGTCCCCGCTGCGGGTCGTGCCAATGTACAGACCGCTGCCAGGCGGGCGCCCCGGGTAGTTGTCCGGCCGGAGGAGTCGGGCCTCGGACACGAGGGATTGCTCCACCGAAGACTGGGCCCAGATGTGATTGCCACTCGTGATGACGTCGACGCCCAGGTCGAGTGTCTCGTCCACGATCTGAGGCGTGATCCCGCGCCCGCCCGCGGAGTTCTCCGCGTTCACCACGGTGAAGTCGACGGCATAGCGTCGCTGCAGCTTGCGCAGTCTCGCGGCCAGCACATCGCGGCCGGGTTTGCCAATGACGTCGCCAATGAAGAGGAATTTCAATGTGCGATCTCCACCGCGCGAGTCTCGCGGATCACGGTGACTTTGATTTCGCCGGGGAACTGGACCTCACGTTCGATCCGATTGGCGATGTCACGCGAGAGCCATAGCGACTCGTCGTCGCTGACCTTGCTCGGCTCAACAATGATCCGGAGTTCACGGCCAGCCTGAATTGCATACGCCTTCGCCACGCCGCGGAAGGAGTCCGCGATGGTCTCGAGTTTCTCGAGGCGCTTCACGTAGGTCTCCAGCATGTCGCGCCGGGCACCCGGTCGCGCCGCCGAGAGCGCGTCGGCGGCCTGGACCAGGACGGCCTCAACGGTCGCAGGCTCCACGTCGAAGTGATGCGCTTCCATTGCCTGGATAACTTCTTCCGACTCGCCATACTTTTGGAGCAAGTCGATGCCGATCTGGAGATGAGTCCCTTCCACCTCTTGGTCGATCGCCTTGCCGATATCGTGGAGGAGGCCGCCGCGCCGCGCGATTGCTTCTTCACCACCAAGTTCGGCCGCCATGATGCCAGTGATCGTCGAGACCTCGACCGAATGGCGGAGCACATTCTGCCCGTACGATGTGCGGTACTTCAGCATGCCGAGCAGTCGGTTCAGTTCCGGGTGCAGATCGTGGACTCCGGCCTCGGCGGCTGCCGCGGTGCCGTCGACAACGGTCTGTTCGTCGATCTCGGCACGCACGCGCTCGACGACCTCTTCGATCCGGGCCGGATGGATCCTGCCGTCGGCCACGAGACGTTCGAGAGCGAGCTTGGCGATCTCACGCCGGTACGGGTCGAAGCTCGAAATCAGCACCGCTTCGGGCGTGTCGTCTACGATCAGGTTCACTCCCGCCATCATCTCGAACGATCTGATGTTGCGGCCCTCGCGACCGATTACGCGGCCCTTCATGTCGTCAGAAGGCAGTTCCACCACCGAGACCGTGTTCTCGGCGACATGGCCGCTGGCGCAGCGCTGAATCGCTAGTGCGATCACCCGTTGGGCGTCGCGCGACGCCGTGTTCTTTGCCCGATTGACGATCTCCTCAGCCACACGCGCGCCCTCGTCGCGTGCTTCGCGCGCCATCGCCCGGACAAGCTGGGCCCGGGCATCGTCGCGGTTGTACGACGCCGCTCGCTCGAGCTGTGTTACGGCTTGGTCCCGGTGTTCGGCCGCCTCCTCCCGTAGGAGATTGACGTCGCGCTCCATGCCGAGCAGGCGTTTCTCGTAGCGCTTGAGTTTGCGTTGGCGCTCGTCGAGCTTGCCGACGCGCTTCTCGAGAGACTCTTCACGTTCGTGAAGGCGTCCTTCGCTGGCAAGAAGCTGTTGGCGGCGTTCGCGGGCTTCCTCTTCGAGGGAGGCCCGATCACCGTGGAGTTGTTCGCGGCCTTCGAGTCGAGCCTCTTTCACCGCCGATTCAACTTCGCGCTGAGCGTTCGCGAGAATCTCGTCTGCGCGTCGCTGAGCGTCGCGGAGGGCCGCCTGGGCGGCACTCTTTCGAGTGGTGAGCGTGTAGACTACGAGGCCTATCGCAAAGAGGATCGCAGCGGCCGCGCCGTAGACGATCAGGTCAGGCATTGTTACCCCCCTTTGGCCAAGGGGCAACGACAGAGCGAGACAGCACGGCACGGCGCCGAGCGTTCCGGGGTCACACGGGTGACGTCAACTACGTTACTGGTGCTGGATCAGCGTGGCGCACGCACTCCACAAGCCCGCCTGAGCGGGATCTGATGGCGCATACGAGTAGCGGTTGGTGTCATTCAGTCGGGTTTCCGGGAACATCGTTCAGCGGTTCCAAGGCGGCAAGCAGTCGCTTGCTCATGCTCTGGCACCGTTCATCGATCTCGGCCTGACGTTGCTCGAGAGCCTTGCGGGTTCGGTAGTAGTCATCAGCGATGTTGAGCGCCGCCAAGATGGCGGCATCAACATCGTTTCCGGGCTCAAGCTGAGACGCCATTTGTCGCATTCGACGGTCGACATACTCGGCAAGGGCCTGGACAGTTTCAGGTTCTTGTTCTCCGCCTATGTTATAGCGGCGTCCATAGATATCAACGGAGGTCACGGTACCGGTGTCTCCTGCGAGGTTTGAGCGGCGGCGAGCAGGCGCTGGCGCACGCGTTGGAGTCGCTCCCGGATAGCCGCGCGCTCAGCTTCCAGGGCCGCGATGCGATCGTCCGCGTCGGCGGCGGCGCGACGATCAATGTCCGCGGAGTCCGGTGGGACGGATGCGATGTCGGCGGGGGGCGGCCCGGCGGCGGGCTTCTTCGCGGCATCGGCCACAGTCCGTTCGACCGCGGCGACGGCTTCTTCGAGGGTGGCGAAGGGGTCGTGACTCATGTCGTCGATGGGTGTGGCTCGTTCAGCGTTGGCGGGCGTCCAGGTGCTTCACAAGAAGGCCGACCGCGGTGGTGTGCGCTTGCTCGATCTCCTCGGCCGTGAGGGTGCGCTCGTCGGACCGATAGGTCAACCGGAGCGTCCAAGCCGTGGTGGACTCCGGCAGATCCTCTCCTCGATAGCGTTCGAGCAAACGGTGCTCGACAAGCGGGGTCCCCGCGGCGTCGACCAGGGCTTCGGCGACCTTGGCGAAGGGCGTGGAGTCGCCCACGATGAGCGACACGTCTCGTTCGGCTGCCGGGTACCGGGGCAACGCGGCGATCGCCGGCGGAGACGTTGGCCGCTCGATGTAGTCCTCGATGTCGATCTCGGCGATCCATGCATCGACCTCGAGGCCAAATGCGGCCGCCGCTGCGGGGTCGATCTTGCCCGCAAGACCGATCGTCGCGCCTTCACAACTGATGGCTGCGCAGGCGCCGGATTGGAATCCTTGATGTTCGGCGGGCGCCCAGGAAATACTCGGCCAGCGCATGTGATTCCAGATCGTCTCCATCGCACCCACCACGTCGCCGAGCTCGCCGGCACGTCCGCCTGCCACCCAACTTGCCGGCGCGGAAGATCCGGTCATCAGAAGAGCCAGCGTACGGCGCTCGTCAACGCCACCTTCCGGTTTGGGGGCGAACGTGCGTCCGACCTCGAAGAGGCGCACACGGCCTGCGCCGACGTTGTGATTGCGACTGGCGGCCGCCACAAGGTTCGGCGTGATGTGGCGTCGCATGACCGCGAACGCTTCGGACAACGGGTTGGACAGCTGGACGTAGTCGCTCTCCGGGGCAGCGAATTGGTCCTGTTCGTGCCGGGCGGTGAAGACGAAAGAGATGGCTTCCCAGAAACCCAGACCCGTAGCGATCTCGCGGATCGCTTGCTCGCGAATTAGGCTCGGCTGAGGGCCACCACCGCCAGGGCGACGAAGCACCGGCAATGTGGTGGGTAGTTGGTCGTAGCCGACGAATCTCGCGACTTCCTCAACGAGGTCGACTTCGAGCGTCACATCCACCCGGCGCGCCGGAATGCCTACGCCGTATCCGGACTCACTCGTGTCGACTGTGAAGTCCAACGCAGTCAGAATGCGCGCGACTTCTTCACTCTCGACATCTGTGCCGAGTAAGCCGTGGAGCCGCTCGCGCGACAGTTCGAGACTTCGCGCCGGCGGAACTTCGCGTGTCACGTCGATCGCTGTAGCGCTGAGTCTCGCGCCGGCGGTTTCCTGCATGAGCGCGCAGGCCCGGTCGACGGCCTGGTCAATGCCATCAACCGAAAGACCACGTTCGAACCGATGGCTGGCGTCCGTATGCATTCCGTGCCGCTTGGACATCCGGCGAACGGTGACCGCGTCGAAGAACGCGCACTCGAGCAGAACCCGCGTAGTCGACTCGGTGACGCCAGTATCGTTGCCGCCCATCACACCAGCGAGTCCGACCACGCGGCTGTTGTCCGCGATGACGAGATCGTTCTCAGTGAGTTCGCGGTCGACGTCGTCGAGAGTGATGAGGTGTTCTCCGGCGTGGGCTCGACGCACGACGATCGCGTTGCCCGCCAACTTGTCGAGATCGTAGGCGTGCATCGGTCGCCCGACTTCCCACATCACGAAGTTGGTGATGTCGACGACGTTGTTGATTGGTCTCAAGCCAATGGACTCGAGGCGCTCGCACAACCATGCCGGCGACGGGCCGACTTCAACATCCAGCGCCACGCGCCCGACAAAACGAATGCACGCCGCGTCGTCGAGCCGAACCGTTGCGAAATCACCACTGTCCGCGCCGGGTTCGGCGTCGAAGCTGACCTCTGGAAGCTGCACCGGCTGTTTGCGCGACACCGCGATCTCGCGCGCGATGCTCCAGTGATTCATCGCGTCTGGCCGGTTGCTGGGGAAATCGAGATCGAGCAGGACGTCGTCGCCGTTCGGGCGCGCATCATCCACGACAAAGCCGAGCATCGACATTGCCTCGTAGAGCTCGCTCCCGTCGGGGAGTTCCGTGTAGGCGGCGATCCAATCTCGCGAAAAACGCATCGGTGGCTCAGGTAGTGAACTGGCGCAGGAAGCGCAGGTCGTTCTCGTAGTACGCGCGGATATCGCTCAGGCCGTAGCGGACCTGGGCAATGCGGTCGACGCCCATGCCAAACGCGAAACCCTGAACCTTCGTGGAGTCCCATCCGACATTGTCGAAGAGGGCAGGGTGGACCATGCCGCACCCGAGGAGTTCAACCCAGCCTGATCCCTTGCACACCCGGCAGCCGCTGCCCTTGCAGGCAGGGCAAGTTGCGTCGACCTCGGCCGATGGCTCGGTGAAGGGAAAATAGCCGGGCCGGAACCGGGTGCTCGTTTCCGGCCCGAAGAGGGCCTTGGCGAAGTGGTCGAGGGTTCCCTTGAGGTCCGCCATCGTGATGTCGGTATCAACGACCAGGCCCTCGCACTGCACGAACATCGGGTTGTGCGTTGCGTCTGGAGTGTCGCGTCGGAACACTCGCCCGGGAACGATGATTGCGAGCGGCGGTTCGTTCTCTTCCATGTGCCGGATCTGCACGGGCGACGTGTGCGTACGCAAGAGCAGATCGCCAGCGAGCATCATGGTGTCCTGCTCGTCCCGCGCCGGGTGATCGTCGGGGAAGTTGAGCGCGCCGAAGTTGTACCAGTCGGTTTCGACTTCCGGCCCGTCGACGACGGCGTATCCCATCGAGACGAATACGTTCTGGATCTCGAGAAGAGTTTGCGTAATCGGGTGTAGCCCGCCGAGCGGGTCCGGCAGCCCGGGAAGAGTCGGGTCTACCGCTTCCGCGGCTTCGCGGCTCCGGCGCGCAGAGTCCTTGAGCCCGGTCTCGACGTCGCTGATGCGCGCCGTGATGGTCTGGCGCACTTGATTGGCCGCCGCGCCGGCTGCGCGCTTGGCGTCGCCGTCCAGATCCCGTAGAGCCTGGAAGAGCGCCGTCACCGCACCACGCTTGCGACCAAGGTAGGCCGCGTGCAGTTCCTCGGCGTCCTCGAGGCTGGCGACAGCCGTGACGTCGTGCTCGAATCGTTCGAGAACGCCCTGCGCGTCCACCGTCAGATCGCCGGCGTCAGCCTCGGTGCTCACGGCCCCGCCTAGGCGAGGGCGTTCTTGGCGGTCGCGGTAAGCGCCTCGAATCCCCGGGGATCCTCCACCGCGATCTCTGCCAGCACCTTGCGGTCCAGACCAACACCGGCCGTACTGAGGCCATGCATGAACTGGCTGTAGCTGAGACCGTGCTCACGGGTCGCCGCGTTGATGCGAACGATCCAGAGTCGGCGGAAGTCACGCTTCTTACGCTTACGCCCATGGAAGGCGTATGCGAGGGCGCGATCAACGGCATCACGAGCCTGGCTGTAGGTACGGCTCTTGGCGCCGTAGTAGCCCTTGGCTTGCTTCAGAATGCGCCGGCGGCGCTTTGTGTGGACGTTTCCACGCTTTACGCGGGCCATCGTAGTTCTCCGTTCTTGAGCGGCTAGTCGTTGAGCAGGCGGTCGACGCGCTTGTGGTCGGCGCTGCTTACGAGTGCCGACTTGCGAAGGCGCCGGACTCGATCAGGCGACTTGCTCGCCATCATGTGACTCTTGTAGGCGCGGCTGCGTTTCAGCTTGCCGCTGCCGGTGCGCTTGATGCGCTTGGCGGCCCCGCGATGTGTTTTTAGCTTCGGCATGGGTGTCCTCAGTGGCTCGCTTGAATTTCTCTTGTCGGCGCGATGCCGACCCCGGCTAGTCCCGCTTCGGGGTAAGCACCATGTGCATCTGTCGGCCCTGCATCGAAGGGCGGCTCTCGACGCGGAACATTTCGTCGCCGAGATCTTCCTGAACTCGCTCTAGAATCGCGCGCCCCAACTCAGGGTGAACGACCTCACGGCCTCGGAACATGATCGTCGCCTTGACCATGTGGCCCTGGTCCAGGAAACGCTTAATGTGATTGAGTTTGAAGCCGTAGTCGTGATCGTCGATCTTGGGCCTGAATTTTACCTCTTTCAGCTGCGGCTGATGTGACTTCTGCTTCTTGTCCTTGGCAAGGCGATATGTGTACTTGCCATAGTCCATGAGTCGGCACACAGGCGGCTTGGCCATGGGTGCCACCTCAACGAGGTCCATCCCCGCATCACGGGCACGTTGCATTGCATCGTCCGTATCGACTACGCCGGCTTGCTCGCCCTCGGCGTCAATCAGTCGGACCTGGGGGACTCGAATGTTCTCGTTGATGCGGTGTCGCCGGTCGCTGATGCTCGTAACCTCGTGTTTTGGGACGGAAGCGAGTGCACAGTAGGCGCGGCCGGGCTCGAACCGACGACCTCTTCCGCGTCAGGGAAGCGCTCTCCCAGCTGAGCTACGCGCCTGGGTGATTGACCTGGACAGCAAAACGGCCCCCTAGCCCGCCAGCGCGCGCACGGGAGCCGCGTCCGAGTCCGAGACAATATAGCAGCGCCCGCGGAAAACGGTCAACGCGATATCTACCTGGAAAACGCCCTAATCGTGGCGTCTGCGAGACGTCCGTGGGCCGGAAAAGAACGCCACGACGACTCCCGAGAGGACGTCCGCCGGGAGATGGGCTACATAGCCGTGGAAGACGAGGTTGCCCCATGTCTCGGCACCAGCGACGGACTCACCCTGCAAACGCTCGAGAATCAGGACCCAATCCAGTCCGAGAATGTAGAAGGGCGCCAGCGCAACCATGAAGCCGAGCACCCGCATCGGGTGCCTGACGAGGCGCATCGCGTAGTAGAACGCGATCACCAGTGCCATCACGAGCACGGAGTTGTAGTAGGTGCGTAACTGCAGTCCGGCCCACGGTTCCTGCCACGCCATTGCGGCAGGCACAGCAGCGGCAAGCATCACAACGGCTGTCCGCCACACCCATCGCGGGTGCTGAAGCGGTTTGTCGGCGGGGGCCAGCCACCCGGCCATCGCTGCGGCAGCTATGTGCCCGACGATGTAGCCCCACTCCACGCTCGATCCGATCAGCCCGGTGCCAGTGAGCAACAAAGCCGGACCTGCAGCGAGCACTTGGGAGTACGCGCCTCGACGACTGCCGAGAAACGAGCCGGCCAGCAGGGCAATGCCGGTGCCGAGCGAGTATCGACCGAGGGTCAGCTCGTACCCGAACGCGGTCGCCGCGAGCGTAGCCAGTGCCCAGGCCCATGCGGGCCATTCACGTGGTGTCATCTGTCCACCCTAGTTGACCCTGCCCTCGCCGCGCACGCTCAGCGTGCTGGTACTCGAACGATCGGGTAGATGGCGGAGGCTTCGATGGCCTCGTCGAGGAAGTTCCAGTTGGCAAGCCCGTCGTCAGAGCGCGGCTCCAGGAGGTAGAACGCGAGGCGTGCAAGCGGTTGGTTCATTTCAACACGCCACGTGGCTGCTGGGATTTCCCGATTTGCGAGCTCATATGCCCCTTCGATTCGTCGTTCCTGGTGACCCTGGAACTCGCGGGCTGCCTGCTGCGAGGACTCGATGTGGAATTCCTCGACCTGCATGACCTGGCTCGTCGATGTTTCGGTGAGCCTAATGCCGTGCGCGCGCAGACGATCGATCACGGCGTCCAGTTCGCCAGGCACGAGGTAGGCCGCTGGAACGGTCTCGGTCGCGGTGGGCTCGAAACTACCGTACTCGTACATTCGTTCAGGTCGCACCACATCACGCCGGATCAGGTGGCGGCGTCCGGTGAGCGGGTGGGTGCCGTTCTCGGTATCGCCCATCAGGATTTCGACCTGCTCGTCGGATCGAGCGGCGGTCGCCCGGACGCCCAATTCGTCGCCCGGGAGGCTGGTGGCGTCGGCAGCGTCTATCGCGGCGCGGATGTCGACGTCGTTGGTCGCCGCGTAGTCGACGATTTCGCGCACGAAGTACAGCGACGCCAGGACGCGATTTTCGAAAGTCGCGTAGGCGTAGGCTTCCGAGAGAATCGCGACCCGGTTGCGGAGCCCGATGTAGTTGTTGTTGAACCGTGGGCGGTGGTCGAACGTGTACCAGCCCGGTTCAGCGTCGCGACGGAACGGGGTGTTGCCGTAGTAGTAGTACTCCCACCCGTATTTTGCGCGGATCGACTCCGTCATCGCCGGTAGCCAGCGGTCGCGGAGGAGATCGTCGATCGCCGAATGCGTGTTGGGGTTGAGCGGCGGGGAGTACGTCAGGTGATACGCGTGGCGCGTGCCGTTCGTCGTATGGAGATCGACCGAGACGTGCGGGTCGTACTCACGCATCATCCCGACGACCGATCGCGCCTCGGGCGACTCGAGCTTCATGTGGTCGCGGTTGAGGTCCAGATCCTGGGCGTTCGGCCGCTGGCCCATGCCACCGTACGGTCCGTTCTGTCCGGGTCGATTGCCGAGATCGACACGTTCGTTCCCGTCGGCGTTGTAGATCGGAGCGATCAGCAGCACAACATCCTCGAACCAAGCGTTGTGATCGCCCTGCGCCACCTCGCGGAGCAGCATCTGCAGCGCTTCCTTGCCGCATACCTCGCCGGCGTGGATGTTCCCCTGCAGATAGACACGTAGCTTGCCGCTGTCGGCCACGGCTGCTGCCGATGCATTCTCGACGCGTCCCGCGACGATCAACGGGATACGACGGCCCTCGTTCGTGTAGCCCATCGTGCCGGAGTGCAGCAGGTCGGATTCCGGAACCACAGCGTCGATGAACTCCATCACGTCGGCGTAGCGCGAAGTCTCCATGTAGTCCGATGCTTCGGCGCGGGTGCGAGGAGTCTGCGCGATCGATTCCGGCGTGATGAATGCAGGACCGATGAGGCCGAGAGCTAGCAGAGAACAGGCGCGCAACGCGCTGGAGCGGAGTCGGATCATCAGTGCCTCGCGGTTCGTGGAATTCAGGGCCCGGAGAATACCGCGATCCTCCATGCGAGGGTCCTGGGGACGCTTGAGGGATGCGGGCCGTGCAGGTAGCTTCTTGGCATTGAAACCGCACTCTACCTGGGCGCGCTCCTGGAGCGGCGCCCTCCTGAACCGAAAATACCTGAGGCTCGATCACCATGGCACACAAGCTTCCCGATCTTCCGTACGCGAAGGACTCCCTCGAGCCGCACATCGATGCGGAGACGATGCGGATTCATCACGACATGCACCACAACGCATACGTGAACTTCCTCAATGCGGCGCTGGAAGATCACGCGGACCTGCAGGAGAAGTCAGCGTTCGACCTGCTCGTCGAGTTTGACAGCCTGCCGGACGCCGTGAAGCCAGCGGTACAGAAGCATGCCGGTGGGCATGTCAACCATTCGATGTTCTGGACCCTCCTGAGCGCGAACGGCGGCGGCGAGCCGAGTGGCGCGCTGGCCACCGAGATCAACGAGACCTTCGGGTCCTTCGACGATTTCAAGGCGGCATTCAGCGCAGCGGCCGGCGGTGTTTTCGGTAGCGGTTGGGCGTGGCTCGTTGTGGACGGTGAGGGCAACCTCAAGATCACGACCACAGCGAACCAGGACAACCCGGTGTTCACCGAGGGCAGCCTTCCGATCATGGGCGTCGACGTCTGGGAACACGCCTACTACCTGAAGTACCAGAACCGACGTCCCGAATATCTGGGCGCTTTCTTCAACGTCGTCGACTGGGACCAGGTGGGCTCCTACCTGGCCATGGTGCGGGCTGGAGAAAAGGTCATCGCCCTGAGCGACTGGGTAGCCGCGAAACGCGCCCGCCTGGAGGAGTTGCTCGGTTCGTTGACCGAGTAGCCCGACGCCGCTGTTCCGTACTCGAATGAGGAGTGAGAGCATGGCGCGTCGCTTTGTCTGCGTCGCGCTCTTGCTCCTCGCTGCCGCCGCCGCCGCGTGCGCGGACGCGCCACCACGCCCGGTGATCCTGGTGGTCGTCGACACCCTGCGCCCCGATCATCTGGGCATGTACGGCTACGAACGGCCGACCTCGCCGGGCCTGGACGCCTGGGCGGAGCAGGGCCAGGTTTTCGATCGGGCCTATTCGAGTTCTTCGTGGACGTTGCCGGCCTTTGCCACGATGTTTACCAGTCAGTATCCGGTGCGGCACGGCGCAGGGACCATGCTGACATCTGGCCCGCGGGCTGCCGACGATGTCCGTGGTCGCGAACGCTTTACCGGGCTCGACACCGCATTCCCGACGTTGGCTGAGGTGTTCGGCGCGGCTGGTTATAGAACGGGTGCGGTGTTGAGCAATCCGTTCCTGCACGAGAACTTCGGGGTTTCGCGCGGATTCCAGGACTATGACTATGCGGCTCGCCGCCGCGCGGACGAGATCGTCGATCGGAGCCTGGATTGGATCGCCGCGCGCGAGGGGGCACCGTTCTTTCTGATGGTCCACTTCATGGATCCTCACCTGCCTTACGACGCGCCGGCACCGTTGCGAGGGCGCTTCACGGCGGAAACCTCATCAGCGCTCGAGTACCCAGTGGCTCGCGTCCACGACGTGAGACGGCAGATGGCGGAGTTTTCCGACGCAGATCGGCAGTTCGTGGCCGCGGCGTACGACGAAGAGATCGCCTACCTCGATAGCGAGGTCGTCCGGCTTTTCGAGTCGCTGCAGTCGCGTGGAGTCTGGGAAAACGCCATCGTCCTTCTGACCTCGGATCACGGCGAGGAACTGTTCGAACATGGCGGCTTCGAGCACGGACACAGCTTCTACGACGAAGTAGTTCGCATCCCGTTTCTCTTGTGGGGAGCCGGAACCGGACGCCGGCCGGAGCCCGTGTCACTGCTCGATGTCGGCCCAACCTTGTTGGCGGCCGCAGGCGTTGCGTTGCCTGAAGGACTCCAGGGGCTGTCGGTGCTCGAGGCAGGCGCGGAGGGAATCGCTGCCGAACGTGGCTTGGTGGGCGAAGGAACGCTCGATCATCGTGACCTTCGGGCCGTAGTCCTGTGGCCGTACAAGATCCTGTTCGAGGACGATCAGGCCATTGCTGCGTTCAATCTGGAGAACGATCCGGCTGAGTCCGTAGACCTCCTCGGCTCGGCCGACACTGCTCTCGAAGGGCTCGTGACGGCTGCTGCCAGGCTTCTCGAGTCGCCAAGTGGTTCCCTCAACGAGGCCACGCTCGATCCCTCGGTTCTCGAACAGCTTCGCGATATCGGGTACATCCAGTGACGGGCGCCTTGCCAGCGGGTAGGGCGGCCGAATGGAAGGGATGGCTGATGGCGCTCGGTCTTCCCGCGCTCTTGTTCGCGTGGACGATGTATGGCGGCGCGGGCGGCCGTGTGGCGATCGGAGACGCGGTCAAGTTCCAGTTCATCGGGCGCGCGCTTGCCGTTCCGCACGAGCCCGGGTACCCGCAGTACGTCCTGCTCAGTTACGTATGGTCGCTGCTGCCACTCCCGACCACCCTCGCGTTCAAGATCAACGTTCTCTCCGGCGTTTTCGCGCTCATCGCCGGAACGTTCGTGTACCTCAGCGCGGTCAGGTTGGCGGGCTCGGTATGGGCCGCGGTGCTGGCCACGTGGTTTCTGTTGCTCAGCGCGGATGTCTGGTTGCTGGCGACGCAGGCCGAGGTCTACACCCTCAACCTAGCCTGGGTCGCGATTGTCACCTGGGCGGGGTTGCGCTGGCGCGCGACGAGGTCAGATCGCTGGCTTGTGGCGATGATGTTCGCCTACGCCCTCAGTTTCGGGAATCACCTGCTGATGGTGACCATGCTGCCGGCACTCTTGGCGTTGGTGCTGGCCACCGATCGCAGCGTGCTCACAAGCCCAAGAATGATGGCGGCGGGCGCGGCCGCAGTGGGCACCGGCCTCGCGCAGTACCTGTTCCTCTGGTGGCGGTCCTACTATCCCGTACCGGGCATGCTGCCGCGGTTTCCACCGAACGCAAGCTTTCTAGACATTCTTCGATGGAGCGCGGGAGCTCACTTCACCGAGAAGCACTTCCTGTCCTCGGGCATTTCCGGGTGGCCGTCAAGAATGATCGAGACCTGGGGTTATGGGTTCCTCGTGCTCACGCCGACACTGGTCGCCGTGGCTGCCTACGGACTCCGGCTGCTATGGCGTCGCGATCGCGGCAGCACTCTGTTTCTCGTCGCGGTCGCGCTGGGAGTTACCGCTTTTGCCTCCGCGTACGAGATCAGGAGCTGGCCTTACTACTGCTTCCCGGCATGGCTCGCCCTTGTTCTGGCATTCGCTGTCGGTGCATCGGACATCTTCGGTCGCGGGCGCCGATGGCAGATCGGATTCTCATCCGCGCTGGCGATCAGCTTGCTCTACGTGGCCGTTGGTACCTATGGCGAACTCGTCGCCGCCGACCCTCCATACGACAGCGCCGCCGCCGTGGAGGTGGCGCCCTCGAACGCGATCATTGTGCCGTCGTTGGCCACCCGCACGGCTGGAAACCTCGGCCACTACTACGCGACTGTCTATGGCCAGGACCACGTCCGGGAGATGACGTTCGTTGGCGCGCGCGATCTACTCCAGGATCCGGATCTGCTGCTCGGACGACGTCACGTTTATGCCCAGTCGGCCGTCGAGGCGGAGTGGCTCTGGAGTCGCGGCGTGGAGGGTCTGCTGACGCTCGTATCGCCCGGGAGTTCGGATTCCGGCTTCACGTCCAGGACCCCTCAGCCGATAGAGCGCGTCTTCTACGGACTCCGCGGCAATGTGGTTTCTTTGGTCATTCGCCGCACCGGAGAGCGGGTGCCCCACGAGCCTTCGTTGTTCATCACGGTGCTGGCGCCTGGCCTCACCCATGCGCGGGCGACGCTACGCTGGCCGCTCGACAGCAACTCGGACTGGGCGGAACAGTTCCGGATCGCGCTACGACGCGCGCGACAGCACGAAACGCTGCTGGTGCTTGGTTTGCAGATGACGCCGGCCCAGCGTAGCGAGGTCTCACTGGCTCTCACCCGACTACTCGATCAGGCGCCCGACCTCGACACGGTGGGGGACGATTTCGTCCTCGCGTTCCGACGTGGAATGCGTGAGCGCCTGCCTCTGTTGCAAACGCTCACGCATGAAGGTGTCGAGGTGGCTCTGCCGCTAGCGCCTAGCCGGTGACCCAGAGCGGCACAGGGAGCATGAACTGCGCTTCCTTCGCAGGGTCGGTCACCATGATCATCAACTCGTAGTAGCCGGCCGGTAGGTCGGCAGGCAGGGTGGCCTTCACGAGGATCTGGAGACCGTCGCTCTCGGTATCGTGGAAGCTGGCGAAGATGGTCTGGGCCGCGAGAGCTACCTGCTCGCCAGTGCTTGCCTGCAGAACCATGCCGAATTGCGCCGCGACGCTACCGTCGGGGTTCTTCGTCAGGTTGTGCGCAACCAGGTACGCATACTGCTCGGACCCTGCTGGGCCAGACAGAACCGCGGCCGGCGTGACTTCGTTCTCGCCAATTACGAGCGGATACGAAACGGGACCGTCGACCTTGTGTTCGGGAGGCGTGGCAGCGTTGAAGCCGCGCATCATGAGGCCCGGGTGGTCCCAGTCGACTCCGACCGGACCTGACACAACGGGGTCGCCTGACGCGTGATGGCCCATCGCGGTTGTGGGTGTCGTGACCGCGCTGATCCTGCCGATTTCCTTGTCGCGCAGGACAACGCGCACGCGCCGGTCGCCCGGCGTAGCCCACAGCAAGTCGTAGTAGCGGAACGGCAAGCCGGCCGCGGGAGACTGACGCATGCGGTCCATGTCGAGTTCGATGTCGCGCGCCGAGAAGTCACTCATGCGGTCCTGGTCGTCCAGAACGTACGAGAGGATCTCAAGCTGGACCTTCGTATCGGCCCCGCTGTCGGCAAGCTCTTCCATCTGGCTCCACGGAACCTCGATGATGACCGGGACACGATTGCGAATCCCGTTGCCGTAGAAGCCTCCCGATGCGACATCGAAAACTAGATCGGTCTCGGTAATTCCCTTCGTGACGAATTCAGCGAGCTGGAGCTGTTTCTGAACCTCGCTCATGTTGGCGTAGTCAACCGGAGCTGCCAGCTCCTCAGGGGCGTCTACGGTCGCTCCAGCCGCGGTGGCATTGATATCGAGCTTGAGGATTTCCGGATCGCCTGGTTGGCGCGCAAAGGCGATGACGTAGTAGGAGCGGTTGGCCTGCTCTATCTCTCCCAGTGCGCCCACGATGTCGTTGGTTTCCCAGTGCATCTGGCCACCTGTGGCAGATGCCAGCGAGGTGAGTGCGCTACGCGACCCGCCGCGTGAGTCGAAACTGCCACCGCTGGTCTCCATGCTGCCGATCGATGTTCGATCGCGGCCACCGCCCAGCCCGGAAGGATCGACCACGTGGATCACTGCGTCGGCAGAGCGGAACACCTCCAGGGAATCGTCCAAGGAGGCCCGTACGTCTGCGCTGCCGAAACGTTCGTCACCGCTCGACGTGGCGAGGGCAAGACCGGCATTTTCCTGCATGTCGGTGGTCATGTCCGAGAGTTCGCCCAGGGACTGGCCAGTCAGCACTGCGTCGTCGAAGCCCTGGGAGAAGTAGATCACGTGTTTGCGGCCACGAATATTGCGCAGGATGTCGCCGACCTGCTGCATCTGACCCGTATAGCTCGCTACCAGATTGCTGTAGTCGTTGTACTCAAGGCCGCGAACTTGTTGAGACATCTCGGCGAGTGCGCCTGCCACATCCAGGGGAGCACCTGCGCCGCCAGGCTCGTTGCCACCGGTCGCAACACCGCCGGCTTCCGCGAGGGCGAGGTCGAGGATCGGATTAGCCAGGAAGCCTGCGCGAGCGATGTTCTTCGTGGCTTGGTTGAGCCCGAGGCCGTTGATCGCGGTGAGGATTTGCTCTCGATCGCGGGTGAGCGGAACTACTAGTCGAGCGCCGGAGACCGTGTTGAACGTCGCGATCCCAACAAGGTCGCGCGGGCTCAACTGGTTCTCGACGAAATCTCGTGCTGCTTCCTGGGCCTCGACAACTCCTCGGGGGTTGTTGAATGCGGCGTCGAAGAACAGTACCCACTGCCGCCAGCCGGCCGGAGGTACATCGGCCGCCGCCCCCGCGTCGACGTCGCTGACATTCACCTCGTACACCGCAGTGATCGGGCGACCGTCGCCGTCGACGCTGAGGGTGAAGTCGGACGCTTCGAGCCCGGGCACGAACGCGCCGTCCGACCCCGTCACTCGAACCTGAAACTGAACGACGTCAACGCGGGCGCGGAACTGGGGGCGCTGCTGGGCTAGCGACGCGAGTGGCGCGGCCATCATGGCCACGAGTGCGAGCGCAGTCAGACGCCTGGCGTTGCGGTAGCGAGGAGAGGAAGAGCGCATTGCAGCCTCGATCGATTTCAGGGGGCTTGTTTGGACGCCGCACGACGTCCGAGCACCGGGAGCATGCCGCATTCACGGCGAAAACGAAACGTGCTCGACCCTCCTCCCGTGCCCCTCTCTGTGTGGCATGCTCGCGTTGCCCGTCTCGAGACTCCCACGGATTCCTGCGTTCGGAGCGATATGGCTACTCTGAGAACTCACCACGCGCGCGTCTTTCTTCTGGCCGGCCTCGTGCTGGCGCTGCCGGCGCTGGGTCAAACGGTGGACGAGAACGCCGAGTCCGCCAAGGCGGCCGCGCAGGACAAGAGTCTGCCGCTCATCACGACTCGAACGCTCGACTTCACAACCGATGAGGGGACTTGGATCTCGCTCGACGTGTCGCCGGACGGCGAGACGATCGTGTTCGAGTTGTTGGGCGACCTCTACACATTGCCCATCGCCGGAGGGCAGGCCGAGCGCATCACAAGCGGTCAGGCGTACGACATGCAACCGCGGTACTCGCAGGACGGGACGCGAATCGTCTTCATCAGCGATCGCAACGGTTCTGAGAACCTCTGGGTAGCGAATGCGGACGGGTCCGACCCCGAGGCACTGACGACCGGTGAGAAGCAGAGCTATGTTTCGCCGATCTGGGCCCCGGAGGAGGACTATGTTCTCGCGACCAAGGGGAGTCAGCTGTGGCTGTACCACCTGGATGGCGGCTCTGGCGTGCAGGTCACTGGCCACGACGACGGAGCCCCTGCACACGCTGGTGTCGCCGCGTCGGATGATCCTGGTTACCTCTGGGTCAACCTCCGGGGACGCCCTCAGGGCGGGTTTCCCACGAGCAGTTTTGAGCCGCGAACTCACGACGCGCCATCCGCGGCGATCCAGAGCTCTCCGCGCCAGGTCGGGCCATACCAGATCGGCCTACTCGATCGCGAGTCGGGCATGGTCCGTGTGCAGACGCACGAGCACGAGGGCGCATTTCGACCTGTGGCGAGTCCGGACGGCCGATGGCTCGTGTACGCCACGCGCTACGACACTCGTGAAGCTCTCAGGCTCGTGGATCTTCAGACCGAGGACGAAAGCTGGCTTCTCATGGACGTCCAGCGCGACGACAGCCAGGGTGGCGGGATGCGCGATCGTGATGTCTATCCCGGGTCGGCTTTTCTGCCGGACTCTAGCGCGCTGATCACGAGTTTCGGCGGCAAGATCTGGAGCGTCGCGGTGCCGTCGGGGGATGTCACGCCGATCCCATTCTCGGCGCGCGTCGAGCAGGAACTCGGTGCTCTGGCCAAGTTCGAGTACCCGATCGACGACGACCAGCTCACCGTGTCGCAGATTCGCGGCGCCCAACCGTCGCCGGATAGTTCTCGATTGGTGTTCTCCGCCCTCGATCGTCTGTGGATTGCCGACTTGCCCGCCGCATCGGCTGCAGTGGTCGAACCGGTCGTGCTCGACGACGAGACAGAGACACACTCCACGATTCGAGACGCGAGTCGACTGACGACCGGCGACGACGTGGAGCACGCGCCGGTTTGGTCTCCGGACGGGGCGTATGTCGCGTATGTCACCTGGAATGACGAGACTGGCGGCGACATCTACCGCATGCGCGCTGACGGCTCGGGCGCTCCGGAGCGACTGACTACAACATCCGCCTTCTACGACAAGATCGCTTACTCGCCAGACGGAGATCGGATTGTTGGTGTGCGCGGCAACAAGATGCACCGGATGCGCACGCTGGAGGACTTCGGCAACCACGCGACGACCGCCGAACTGGAGTACATGTGGTTGCCGGCCGACGGCGGCGATACGACCCGAATCGCGTGGGTCGGCAGCGGCGCTACGCAGCAGGGCCGCAACGCGCCGCACTTCGGGCCCGAAGCTGATCGGATCTACGTCTGGACAGGACGTGACGGTCTGATTTCGATGCGCTACGACGGCACAGACGTACGGACACACCTTCACGTGACCGCGCCGTCCGGCAACAGGTTCGGACCCGCACGTCCGGAGGAAGTCTTGATTTCGCCTGGCGGGGGCTACGCTCTGATCCGGGTCAACCGCAATGTCTTCATGAGCGTGGTGCCGCCCGTTGGCGGGGAGGCCCCAACCGTGTCACTCGGGGGCGGTGCCGCGGTTCCAACCTGGCGCTTGACCGAGATCGGTGGTGACTTCATCGCGTGGGATGCCGACGGAGCGACCGCGCTCTACTCGATCGGCCGGAGTTTCTTCCGCTACTCGCTCGAAGATGCGGAGGCTGTCGCGGATGCGATCGACGCCCATCAGGCCGCGGAAGAGGAGGCTGACGAGCCCGACGAGGAAAGCAGTACGCCCGCCGAGGAAGCCGAGATGGATTCCGCGGCCGAGGGCGAGACGGAGACGGAGTCGGGGGCTGATAGCGATGCTGACGCTGGTGACGACGCCGAGCAGGAGCCCGAGATTCCCCAGTACCGAGCGGATCGCGTCGATGTCGAGATAGTCGTCGACAAGGACAAGCCTAAGGGGACGGTTGCGCTTCGCAACGCGCGCCTTATTACGATGCGCGGCGCCGAGGTGATCGAGCGTGGAGACATCGTCATCACCGACAATCGCATCGTGGCCGTCGGGCCGAGCGGCGAGGTCGATATCCCGAACGACGCGACAGAGCACGACATGTCCGGCAAGACGATCTACCCGGGTCTCGTCGATATCCACGCTCATACCTGGGTCGCATGGGGCGTGCATCGCGAGCAGGTTTCCCAGTTCCTGGCCCAGCTCGCATACGGCGTGACAACTCAACGCGATCCACAGACTTCGTCCGAAGATGTCGTGACGTACTCCGATCTCATGGAGACGGGCGAACTCATCGGCCCGCGGATCTACTCCACCGGGCCCGGCGTGTTCTCCAACGACAACATCAAGAGTCTGGATGAAGCGCGAGACGTGCTGCGCCGCTACTCGGATCACTACAACACCAAGACGATCAAGCAGTACATGGCCGGAGACCGGAAGGTGCGGCAGTGGGTCATCATGGCCGCGCGCGAACTGGGCCTGACGCCGACCACGGAAGGCGGAAGCAACTTCACGATGAACCTGACGCTGATGCAGGACGGCTACGCCGGCCTGGAGCACTCGCTTCCGATCAGCCCGTTCTACCGGGATGTGGTCGAACTCGGCGCCTTCAGCGAACTGGTCTACACGCCGACGTTCATTGTTGCCTATGGCGGTCCGAGCGGGCGTCAGTACTACCTCACCCGAACGGACATGGACTCTGTGGAGCGATTGCGTTTCTTCACGCCACACGACGAGCTCGACAAGTGGAAAGCCACGCAGTGGTACCGCGAAGATCAGTACGTGCACTTCCTGCACGCCGAGCAGCTCAAGAAATGGATGGACGCTGGCGGCAAGGCGGGGCTCGGATCCCACGGTGAGGTGCAAGGGCTCGGCACCCACTGGGAACTCTGGATGATGGCCTCCGGCGGGCTGGACAACCATTCCGCTCTGCGGATGGCGACTCTCGACAGTGCCGATGCGATCGGACTCGCTGGAGACATTGGCTCGCTCGAACCCGGGAAGTTGGCGGACCTACAGGTGCTCGACGCTAATCCGCTCGACGATCTCGAGAACACCACGGCAATCAGCTTCGTGATGAAGAACGGCCGGCTCTACGAGGCGGCTACTCTGACCGAGATCTGGCCACGCCAGCGTCCACTCGAGCCACAGTGGTGGTGGAAGGTCGAACCGGAGGAAGCCGAGCAGTAGGGCCGGCTGCTACTGGATGTAGCCGAGGGCTCTGAGCTGCTCCGCCCGCTCAGGCGGTAGCTCGCCCTGGGTGTGTTCCTGTTCCGCCGTGCGCAGTAGCTCGATGAGTTCGGACATTGCTTCCGCGATGGCTGCTTGGTGCTCGAGCGCGTCTTGTAGCTCGTGGCGATCCGTTTGCATGTCGTAGAGACGGTCAACGCCGTCCGTGGCGAAGAGGTACTTCCACTCGTTGCTGAGCAGGGCATAGCGCAGTCCGTCGTCCCATCCGCGCTCCCGGTGGGTCCGCTCCGCGAGTACGTAGTCGCGCTCATCGGTGGCGTCGCTGAGCAGATCCAGACCTTCGAACTGAGCCTCGAGTCCGGCGTCCGGACGGAGAGCGATTCCGGCAAAGAGAGTCGGCAGTACATCGAGGCTGGAGGCAAGCGTTGCCACTCGCCCCGGGCGCGCGCCCATCCCGGAAGGCCACTTGATAACCAGCGGTACGAACAGCTGTTCGTTGTGGATCGTGCCGTGGTCGCGCCAGCCGTGCTGGCCAAGCCCCTCACCGTGGTCTGACGTGACAACCATGGCCGTCGTGTCCCACCGACCGGTATCACGCAGCGCGCCAGCAAGGCGGCCGACCTGGGCGTCGGCGTAGCGGATCTCCCCGTCGTAGGCGTTGTTCCAGCGCAGGTTGCGCTCCGATGGCTCGATTCCACGCTCTTCGAAGAACTCGAAGAGGCCCTCGTCGGTCGAGTAGACGTCGTATTCCGGCAGGGGTTCGTACGGTGCGTGGGGATCCCAGAGATGGACCCATAGGAAGAACGGCGAGTCCGCTGGGCGCCCTTCGAGCCAGCCGAGAGCCAGGTCGGTAGTCTCGGCGTTGAGGCGGTCTCGGCCGTCAGGTTGGTCGAAGTGCTCGAAACCGATCTGGATGCCGGTGTGATCCTTGAGGGGGGCAGCACTCACGAACGCTGCGGTCGTGTAGCCCTTCTGGGTGAAGACCTCTGCCGCGGTGCGGATCCCGTCGAGACCGAACTGCTCGCCCATGTGCGCGAAGTTCCCCTTGATGCCGTGGGTCATCGGGTGCGTCGACGTCATCAGCGAAACGTGGGCGGGGAGCGTGGTCGACATTGTTGTGATCACGTTCTCGAAAACGGTCGCCTCAGCGGCTAGGGCGTCTAGGTTCGGGCTCGTGTCGCGGAAATACCCGTAGGCGCCGATGTGGTCGGCGCGTAACGTGTCGATCGTGACGATCACCACCGATGCGGGTGGCGCGTCATCGCCCGGGCCGGTTTGGCCACACGCGCCAATGGCGACGCAGGCGGTGAAAGTTAGGTGCCAACGAGAAGGTGATCGCATGATATTCGGGATTCAAACACAAGCGCTGCGCGGAGGCCCGCGGTTGGCTAGTTTCGCGCGCCAAGCTGGTTCCGCTAGTCTCCTGGCCATTCAACGGAGGTGTGGAATGATTGAACGTCTGGGATTCCGGCTCGTTCGAGCTGCAGCTGGATTCGTGCTGGTCGTGGCATTCGGGATCACTCCCGCGGTTGGCGCCCAGCAACAAGTTGTCAGTCAGCACGCGATTGTCGACTACTCGGCCCAGCTCGGGATCGCGACAACAGTCGCCAACACCGTCGACCAGATCTGGGGCCCGATGGTCGCCTTCTTCACGCCGCTCGGACTGACCGATCTGAGTCCGATTCAGATTCAGCTGGTGGCTTCGGTTCCTGGGCAGGCGCCGGGCTATACCCCGATTGCGGCGCCGCACCAGATTCAGATGAGCCTCGCCAATCCAGTGACGATCTCCGGGCAGCCTTCGTACCAGACCACCGTGGCTCACGAGATGTTTCACGTCCTGGCGTATCGCGCTGGCGTCGTGACCTCGGCCAAGGCGCAGAACCAGAAGAACTACTGGATCATCGAGGGGGTGGCGGAACTCGCTGAGCACATGTTCCTGCCGCAGAGGCCGCACAAAACCGTGCGATTTCAGAACTATCTCTCCCGGACCTCGCGGCACGGCGTGGCGCTGGTGGATTCCAGTTACTACGCCAGTCTCTTTCTCTATTACCTATGGAAGGATCGCGGGCGTTCAGACCTACCGTACGACCTCATGGACTATCTGCGCTCGCAAGACGGTGAACAGATCATCCAGATCCAGAACTTCGGTCAGTACTGGAAGGATTTCACCGAAAAGATGTGGAACGACACGCCTGCTCAGCCGGTGCTCGTCGATGGCGCGCCGGTGAGCACCGCGAGCGGCTCCACGCTGCGGCCGAACTTCAATGAGCCTGGCGTGCGCGAGGCCGTCCCGGCCAGCGGGACCGTCTCGGTGGATGTCGAACTGCCAGCGCTTTCGTGGAAGCACTTCATCTTCGAAGTGCCGTCGTCGAACGTGTTCGCGAGTTTCTACATGGGGCAACTCGCCAAAGAACAGAACTTCATCACCCACGCCTACGTGCGCGACGCGGCGAGTCAGGCCTGGAGCTACGAGGACTGGACCGGCAAGCCGTATCGGCGCTTCTGCATACAGCAGACAGGCGTGTGCGCCAACGAGCAATCCGAAAACATCGACCGTGTGGCGCTGATCCTGGCCAACATGGACGACTCGACTGAACTGGATGACACGATCGCCGCGGGGACCCTGGCCGATCGCTGGCGCCTCACAGAGGTACAGGTAGCGAGCGATAAACGCGTCCCCGTTGCGCGTGATCTGAATCTGGAAATGGGTTCGGGCGGAGGTCTCCTCGTTCGCTCCCATGGCTTCTGGCTCGTCTTCCCGGAGTCCGACTTCGAGGGCGAATCACAACTCGCATACGACTACATCAACAGCGCGTGCCGGATGAAGGGCTTCGTCAAGTTTCGCCGCGACAATGAGACGGCCGAGTATGAGGTCGACGAGGAGCGTGACAAGTACAGCTGGGAAACAACGCGGCTCGAGGTCGGGGGACTGATCAATACGCCTTCCGGCTGGTGGTGCGGATTCGAGGATCAGCTCGAAGGCGGCCTGGCCGGCGGGGGGCTCGCAGCCGGCGGTTCCGTGGCCGCGATCTTTACCCGGCTCAACACCCGTGAGTACCCATCGCAGAGTTTTGCCGGTCGACTGTCGCGGGTGATGAAAGCAGTGCTCAGCCTGCAGGTGCCCGCCGGCGGCGCGAAGGAGGTGGTGATGTACCAGTACACCACTGGCGACCGCACTGTTCTTCAAGTCGAACTGCAGGGCAACGTGCGCGCTTTCTTCGAGCCGGACCCCACGAGTGCCGGCGGCGCCGGCGTTGCTGCGCTGGAACGGAGGCGCACGGCGCCAAGCGTCGCGGCGCAGCGATGACCCTCCTTCGCCTCAGGGCACAAGAAAGCCCCGCGAACCTCTTGATTCACAGGGCTTTGCAAGAGCCGGCGCGGGGAGTCGAACCCCGGACCTGCTCATTACGAGTGAGCTGCTCTGCCTCTGAGCTACGCCGGCCGGGAACGGTCAGTTTAGCCACGTCGGATTGGGGCCGCAAACATGTTTTCGATGCGGCGCGGCAGGCTTTGGCCGGAGGTCGCTGATCCGGACATGAGCCCGCCACGGCACAGCGGGCCCGTGCTACACTCGCGGCCGTATTTGGGGGGCATGCCGAGCGTGGGGACGCTTCGGCAGCTATTCGGACACCTTCCAGGGGTAATGGTAGGGGAGGTCTCGACGCGTGTGGCGTCTATCCAGACTTACGATTAACGGCTTCAAGTCGTTCGCTGACCGGGCCGAGCTGGTTTTTCCCGAGGGCATTACTGCTGTCGTCGGGCCGAACGGGTGCGGCAAGAGCAATATTTCCGACGCCATCGTGTGGGCTCTCGGCGAGCAGAGCACGAGTGCGCTTCGTGCGCAGCAGATGCGCGACGTGATCTTCCAGGGGAGCTCGGGGCGCAAGCCAAAGGGCGCCGCGGAAGTCACTCTCCACCTCACGGTCCGCGACAAGGTTGAGGATCCGGCAGACCAACTGGTGCTGGGCGTCGCAGAGGATGGCGGTGAGATCCGAGTCGCGATTGAAGGCGCGGAAGTGGATCTCGGCGACTCGACGCCTGCGACGGCTGATGGAGACGCGGTAGCGGTCGAGCCACAAGGCCCAGCGACTGGCATCGCCGTGGCCGACTATCCCGAAGACGAGTTGTCGGTTACTCGCCGACTCTTGCGTTCCGGCGACAGCGAATACCTGCTCAACGGCAAGAAGTGCCTGTTGCGCGATATTCGCGAGCGCCTGCTGGGCACGGGTCTCGGCTTCCGAACGTGCTTCACGATCGGGCAGGGAAAGATCGACCAGATTCTTTCGGCCGCACCTATGGAGCGCCGGCAGCCTATCGAAGAGGCAGCTGGCATCTCGCTCTACCGGCGTCGCCGCCATTCAACGAACCTGAAACTCGAAGCCACCGCCCAAGACCTTGCGCGAGTGCAGGACATCTGCGACGAGGTCGCGCGTCAGATGCGCAGCCTGAAGCGTCAGGCCGGACGTGCGAAGAAATACCGCGCGCTGCGCGATCAGCTCCGCACGACCGAGTACATCTGGTTCGGTCATCGACTTCGCGAAGTGGAGTCGGCCCGCGATGTTGTGAAGGCCGAGCAGCAGGCCGCCGCGATGGGCGAAGAAGTTGCGCGTGAGCGTATGGAGTTCGCTACCCGCGAGTGGGAGCAGGCACGACGTGCATGGCGAGAGCAGCGCCAGCTCCAGACGCGACGCAGGCAGGAGCTGTACAACGCTCAGGTGCAGCAGGAACGCGCCAAGGCAGAGTCGACCCGTCAGCGCGATCGCGCGGCATTCGCGATCCAGCGCCTCGAGGACGCCGAGCGCAAGATCGTGGAGATCAGAGAGCAACGTGCGGGCGATGCGGAGATTGTCGATGCGCGTCGTCGTGCGTCCGCCGAGGCCGACCAGGCAGCGCATGCGGCGGAACGCATGCATCAGGAGACCGCCGAGCGCCTCGATCCGGTTACCCACTTCGAGCCGGCCCCCGTACCGGAATCCGAACGCGAGACCACCCTGGAGATCCACTCGCTGGCAGCCAGCGTCGAGGTGGCTGACCAGTATCGTGGGGCGGTTGCCCTCGTTCTCGGTCGGCGTCTGACGCTTCCATTGCTGGACGATGAGCAAGTCGGCCCGTGGCTCGACTACGTCGCTGATCGGCGTGGCGTTACGGGCGGATTGCGCCATCCAGGCGTGGCCGTGACCACAGAGTTGCCAGCCGGGGTAGACGCGGTCCCGTTGCTTGACTACGTGAAAGGCGCCAACGACGTCGCGCAAGCGGTGCTGTCAGACCTACTGTCGGGGATCTGGCTGGTCACCGATGCAGATGCTGTGATGCAGTACTCGGCGGACTATCCAGGACACGGCTTCGTGGACGCGTCGGGTAGCGCCTGGGCACGAGGCGCCGAGTTCCGTCGGCGGCAGGGCACCACCGACGTCGATGCTATCTCCGAAGGGCGGCGTGCTACGCGCCTGCGTATGAAACAGACCGAGGACGCCGCGCCCGAAGCCGTCGGACCGCCTCCCGAGGAGGTCGAAGCCGCGCGGATTCAGGTGGAACAGGCTGCTACGGCATTGCGCTCAGCGCGAGCCCAGGCCGCGGCCGCCGCACGCGAGTACCAGGTGTCGGAGGCTGGCCTCAAGCGTCTCGATAGCGAGATCCGCCGGCTTGATGAGGAGTGCGAGGCGCTACGGCGCACCAAACTCGACGCGGATACGCGAGCTGGCAATGCTGATGTCGAGGCGGAATCGTCGGCGAAGCGAACCACCGAACTGGAGGGCGCGCTAGCGAACGAAGAGACCGAGGCCAGCGCGGACGAGGAAGGCCAGCTCGGCGGGCTCGAGGCCGCGGTGAGCGCGGGACGCCGTGAGACGGAGCGCGCGCAGTCGCGCCGTGCCGGCTCGGAGGTACGAGCCGCGGAGGTCCGCGTCGAGCGCAACCACCTGCAGCAGCAGGTGCGCGAGCGTCTCGACAAGGAGCCTCACAAGTTGCTTCGCGAACTGGCCGAGACCGAGGCTGCGCAGGCAGAAGCTGGAGAGTCCACGCCGGCGCCGAACCTGCATGAGCTCGATCGGACCATCCGCGACGTGCGGAACCAGATCGATCGACTGGGCCCGGTGAACCTCGTGGCGTACGACGACTACGAGACGCAAAAGGACCGATTCGAGGATCTCGATGGTCAGCGCCGCGACCTGGTTCAAGCCGCGGACAACCTGCGGGCTGCAATTCGCAAGATTGACGGTGACTGCGTGCAGAGGTTCGCCGACGCCTTCGACGCTATCGACGGCTACTTCAACCGCATCTTCCGGCAGCTCTTCGGCGGTGGCCGCGCCGGCATGCGACTGGAGAATCCGGAAGACCCGCTCAACAGCGGCATCGAGATCATGGCGCAGCCGCCGGGCAAGACCCTTCAGAGCATCCGTTTGATGTCGGGCGGCGAACGATCGCTCATCGCGTTGGCGCTGATGTTCGCGATCTTCGAGTACCATCCGGCGCCGTTCTGCATCCTGGACGAGGCCGACGCGGCTCTCGACGAGCGCAATGTCGGTCGCTTCGTGCAGGCGCTGCACCATTTCCAGGAGCGCGCGCAGTTCATCATGATCACGCACAACAAGCGCAGCATGGAAGTGGCTGATCTGCTCTACGGCGTGACGATGGCCGAGACCGGTGTTTCCAAACTGGTATCGGTGTCGCTCAACTAGACCGCGCGCCAGGTCGGTCTACACGAGTCATGTACGATCCTGTGGTGAGAATCCCATCGCGCTCGATGGTTCCTGTGGCCTTGTTGCTTGCGGCCGGAACTCTGTCATGTGCAACCACAGGTGCGAGTGCGCCGACTGCTCCCTCGACGCAATCCGATGGTCCGCCCATCATCCAGCCAGGCGCACCCGGGCAGCCCAGCCGGCAGATCACTCGTGCCGAAGCCACCGATCTGTCCGCGATCGAGCACACGGCTGCTGATGTCCGGTTCATGCAGGGAATGATCGGGCATCACGCGCAGGCCCTCGCGATGGCCGAGCCAGCTTCAGATCGCGGCGGAAGCGACGGGGTGAAGCTGCTCGCACAGCGGATCGACCTTTCGCAACAAGACGAGATCCGCATGATGCAGGAGTGGCTGGCGGCGCGCGGGGAAGATGTCCCGTCCGTCGACCACTCGCACAGCGGAATGCTCATGCCCGGAATGCTCACGCCCGAGCAGATGGCTGAGCTCTTGGCGGCACGTGGTGCCGACTTCGACACGCTTTTTCTAAGGTTCATGATCCAACACCACAACGGTGCTTTGACGATGGTGAACGACCTCCTTGCGCAGCCTGCCGCTGGCCAAGAGACGACGATCGCCGCTTTCATTGCCGATGTTGTCGCAGACCAGCGCGCGGAAATGGACCGTATGGCGGCCATGCTGCGCGATATGCCCGAAGAGGAACGATGACTCTGCAGATCGCTCGCCCAGTTGTTCTCCTGCTCTGCGCTTCGCTTCTTGGCGGCGTATCGGTTTCATCCGCACAGTCTCAGCAGTCAGACGATCGTGTCGGTCTGGCAGCCGGCTTCCGCGATGCTGGGGTGGCGGCTCGGAACATTGAACTCGTGCGTACATTGGCCAAGCCAGACGGCTTCTTCGATCCGGAGGCACCGGCCGGACGCCCGCGCCGGCCACCGGTACCGGATCCGCCGGCTGATGCCGCCGCCGACGCCGAAGCACAGCCTGCAGCTCCGCAGCCCCCCGCGCCGGGCAGCGGCCTCAGCTACACAAACACCGACTTCGCATTTCAGGGCGACCATCTATTCCTGGGCAACTACCACGGCTTCAACGTCTACAGCATCGAGGATCCGACCCGCGCTGAGCTGGCGGCTTCGATCGTCTGCCCGGGCGGACAGGGGGACGTGTCGGTATACGGCAACCTGTTGTTCATGTCCGTGCAGGACACGCGGGCGCGGCTTGATTGCGGCGTCCAGGGTGTCGCCGAGCCGGTGAGTCCGGAACGGTTCCGCGGTGTCCGGATCTTCGACATCAGCGACCTGCGGGCGCCGCAGCAGGTTGCTGCCGTCCAGACCTGCCGTGGTTCGCACACGCACACGTTGATCGTCGATCCCGATGATGACGCGAACGTCTTTCTCTACAACTCCGGTACGAGTTCGGTGCGTCCTGGCCAGGAATTGGCGGGCTGTGTTGGCGCCCCAGACCCGGATGCCGAGGAGAGTGCAGAGGAGGATCCAGACGCACCGGTGGACCCGAATACATCGTTATTCTCGATCGACGTCATCCAGGTCCCTCTCGCGGAGCCTGAGCGCTCCCGCATCGTCAGCAGCCCCCGCGTCTTCGCGAATCTCGAGACGGGCGACATCTCGGGACTATGGCCCGGCGGCGACCACGGTCAGGGGACCCAGAGCTCACGTGAGACCCGACAGTGTCACGACATCACGGCCTACCCGGAGATGGGCCTGGCCGCCGGCGCGTGTTCAGGGAACGGAATCTTGCTCGACATCTCCGACCCGGTGAACCCGGTGCGGATCGATCACGTTGTTGATGACGCCTTCGCGTTCTGGCACTCGGCGACGTTCAACAACGACGGCACGAAGATCGTGTTCACCGACGAGTGGGGTGGCGGCTCGCGGCCACGCTGCCGCGCCAGCGACCCGAAGACCTGGGGTGCCAACGCGATCTTCGACATCGTCGACGGCAAGATGAGGTTCAAGGGCTACTACAAGCTGCCGGCGCCGCAAACGGAGCAGGAGAACTGCGTGGCTCACAACGGCTCGCTGATCCCGGTGCCGGGCCGCGACATCATGGTGCAGGGCTGGTACCAGGGTGGCCTGTCGATCTACGACTTCTCTGATTCCGCCCACGCGGTCGAGATCGCCTACTTCGATCGCGGGCCTGTGGACGCGAACGACCTTATCTCCGGCGGCTACTGGTCCGCGTACTGGTACAACGGTCACGTTTACGGTGCCGAAATTGCTCGTGGTCTGGACGTCTTCCGCTTGCTGCCGAGCGAACATCTGTCGCAGAACGAGATCGATGCCGCGGCCCTGGCGACAGCAAACGAGGTCAATGTTCAACATCAGCAGCAGGTGAGCTGGCCTGACGTTCCCGTGGTTGCCCGCGCCTACATGGATCAGCTTGAGCGAGGCCATGGAATCGGTATGGACCGGCTCACGGCAGTAGGCGATGCGCTCGACCGTGTGGAGAGTGGAGTCGGGGAGTCGACCGCGATGAAAGCTGACCTCGACCAGCTTGCAGCAGACCTTCAGGCCGACTCGGAGGAGGCGTTCGCCTTGAACCAGAGTCGCCTCGTGCTGCTTGCCGGGACGCTGAGCGGTATCGCAGCCGAGTTGCGGTAGCCGACTCGTTACGCAGCCGCGCCTGTCCATTGGCGCACGCGGTCGATCAGTCGGGCTCGATCCATGCCTGGATGCGATCGCCCACCGCTCCGAGGGTTGCGGTCGCGGCGCGCCAGTCTCGCTGGGCATTGCGCAGCGCCATGAAGCCAGCGAGCCACGGGGTACTTGACCCCGCGGCGGCGCGTGCCCACTTGCCCCAGCGGACGGCACCGTCCGGGCGGAGGATCTCGTGTCGTGGTCGCGGCAACGGATTGTCCGCTCGATCGGACACAACGCGTACCGCGGCAAACGGGATGGTCATCGCCTGGGCGAGCCTGGCCCACGCGCCTCCTTCCATCTCGACCAACTGGGCTCCTGCGGCCAGAAGAGGTTCCCGTGCCACTGCATCGCCGACCGAGGTGTCCACGGTGGCGGTCACTGCCTCGGTGGCTCGCAGCTCCGCCAGGCTTGCACGCAACGGGGGAGGGAGCGGAGCCGCGGTGTGCGCATACTCGCCGACCCACGTTGACGTTACGAAGCACTGACCGGGAAGCGCGGTTTGGTCGAGCCCGCCCGCGAAACCCACGTTGAGAACAAAGTCTGGTCGGGTAGCTTCGATCGCCGCTCGCGCCGCGGCGTCCCCGCCACGGCCGACGCCCGCGACGCGGACGGACGCCGGCCTCCGACCGGGCTCCGGGAAGAGCACAGCCGCCTCGATCTCGGCGGCAACCAGGATCAACGTGTTTTCCGGAGCGGCGATGGTTCGCACGTGTCGAGCGTTGGCCGGCAGGTCGGTGCGGCGAGGGCTAAGGTGGTCCGCACTAAGGTATTCCACTCGTTTGCTTGTGACAGACAGGACAACGCTGTGTCGCTGGAACTGGATGATTCCGTCGGAGAAGTAGCTGGCGTGGGGCCAGCACGCGCGGAAGAGCTGCGCGCAGCCGGCATCCTGACCGTCGGCGATCTTCTGTCGTATCTGCCGATGCGATACGAAGATCGTTCCGTTCGAACGCCCGTGTCCGATCTACGGCCGGGGATGCGAACCGGAGTCGACGTCGAGGTGCTGAGCGTGAGGCGGAAGGGCCGCCCCGGCCCCCGAAGAGCCACGGAAGCGATGGTGGCGGACGATACCGGCGAGGCCCTGGCGATCTGGTTCAATCAGCCATACATGGCCACGCGTTTTGAGAAAGGCGATCGCGCGCATCTCTTCGGGCCAGTGGACGAGTACAAGGGCGCAATCCAGTTGATCAACCCGGTGGCAGCCGACAATGCCGATTCGCCTCACCTCGGGCGCCCCGTCCCTATCTATCGCCGAATCGGTTCGCTGGGCCCCGGGATCCTGCGTCGTCTCGTGAGTAGCGCACTCGATCAGCTGGCGGCCGACCAGCAGCGCCTCCCGGCCGAAGTGACTACGCAACTGGGCCTGATTCCGATGCGCGATGCTCTGCGCGAGTTGCACTACCCGCCCACGGGCGCTGATCTGGCGCTGTGGGAGGATCTGCGATCCGACGCGCATCGTGCTCTCGCGATGGCCGAGTTGATCGACTTCCAGACAGTGCTGGGACTGCAGCGCCAGCGCGACGAGATCGAGCCCGGGATCGCACGGTTGCTCACAGCGGCGGCTGTCGATGGTGTCGTCAGTGAGTTCCCCTTCACTCTTACCGAAGCGCAGTCTCGGGTCCTGAGAGAGGTGTGCGACGACCTCAGCGCGGACTACGCGATGCATCGCCTGGTCCAGGGCGACGTGGGCTGCGGCAAGACCGCAGTGCTCGGCGCGGCCGCGCTCGCCGTGGCCCTGCAGGGGGAACAGGTTGCGGTCCTGGCGCCGACCGAGATCCTCGCTCGGCAGCACAGTGTCACGCTCGGAACGTGGGGAGCGGCGCTCGGCGTGGACGTCCTGACGCTGCTCGGGGCGGACCCGAAGCCGACTCGTGCCGCCGCTGCGCAGCGCCTGCGCGAAGGTGGCCCGTTGCTCGTCGTGGGGACACACGCACTATTGCAGGACTCGGTGGAGTTCGAGCGGCTCGGGCTCGTGGTGATCGATGAGCAGCACAGGTTTGGCGTCGGGCAGCGCGCTGCCTTGCGTGCCAAGGGGCGCCTACAGGGGACGCAACCCGACTTGCTGGTCACCACGGCAACCCCGATCCCGCGCAGCCTGGCGTTGACGATCTACGGGGACCTCGATGTCAGTCGGATCGACGAGATGCCGCCGGGCCGGTCTCCGGTCGCAACTCGTCGCCTCGAGCGCGATGAATGGCCCACACTCATCGACCGGCTGCGCGCCGTGATCGAGAGCGACGCACGCGCGTTCGTGGTGGCCCCGGCAATCGAGTCGGAAGAAGACGGACCGGAGACACTTGCGACCGTTCAGGCGGTCGCGAAGCGGCTCTCCGAGGAGCTTGGCTCCGATGTTGTGGCGATCCTGCACGGTCGTCAGGATTCGGAGACTCGTGAATCCACGATTGAGGACTTCTCGCAGGGCAAGCGGCCCGTGCTCGTTGCGACCACCGTGATCGAGGTCGGACTCGACATACCCGCTGCGACTTTGATGGTCGTGGTGCAGGCGGAGCGCTTCGGCCTAGCGCAGCTCCATCAGTTGCGAGGCCGCGTCGGGCGCGGCGAGCGGAACGGTGAGTGTTGGTTGATGGTCAGTTCTGACATCACGCCGACGGCCGCCGCGCGCATCGAAACGTTGTGCGAGACCAACGACGGCTTCGTGGTGGCCGAGAGCGATCTCGAGTTGCGCGGCGCCGGCGAACTGCTCGGCTACCGCCAGACGGGTCCGTTCGGCTTTCGCATCGCCAACCCGCGTCTGCATGCCGACTGGCTCCGGGATGCGCACCAGGTTGCGTTGGAGTTGGCTCGGGTGGACACGACGGCAGCTCTTGAGTATCGGGAACGCCTGCGATCGACCTGGCGAACCCGCACTCGACTCGCGCGAGCGGGCTGATGCGGATCATCGCGGGCAGCGTGCGCGGCACTCGTCTGCAGGTGGCTGATGTGCCGGGGCTGCGACCCACGGGAGATCGGCAGCGCGAGACTCTGTTCAATGTTATCCGCGAGGTGCTGCCCGACGCAGAGGTCCTGGACCTCTTCGCGGGCACAGGAGCGCTCGGACTCGAGGCCCTGAGCCGAGGTGGTCGCGAAGCGACCTTTGTTGAAAGCAGCCGGAAGGCCGTCGCGATGTTGCATCTCAACATCGCCAAGTGCGGTTTCGAGAGCGCGTCGAAGGTGATTCAGAGCGAGGCAATCAAAGGACTGCGACGCATCGCAGAACATGGCCAGACGTTTGATCTGGTCTTCGCCGATCCACCCTGGGCGGCAGATAGCACCCAGGCCTGGCTCGATTCGCTCGCCGCGGTGACGCGGGCGGAAGCGCTGCTGTGTCTGGAGCGCGAGAGCGGTACGGAAGTGGGGCAACACGCTGCCTGGGAGCCGCGCCGCGTGCTTGGTATCGGCGAGACTACGTTCCATTTGCTGACCCGAATAGTGCCCTCTCACGCTGACTGCTAAAGTGCGTCATTGGTCGTGATCGATCTTCGATGAAGGGGGCAGCAGCGTGCGCACGGCGATTTATCCAGGATCGTTCGATCCTCCGACCAACGGGCATCTCGACCTGATCGAGCGGGCACGGGCTGTGTTTGACCGTGTCGTGGTAGCGGTGTTGCGGAACCCCCGCAAGGAACCGATGTTCACCGTGGAAGAGCGTGTGGAAATGCTGCGCGAGGTCACTTCAGGAGATCCCGGTGTCGACGTCGAGGGATTCGACGGTCTTCTGGTGGACATGGCCCGCACGCACAGAGCCCAGGCGATCATTCGCGGTTTGCGCGCGGTGTCGGATTTCGAATTTGAGTTTCAGATGGCCCTGATGAACCGTCGACTCGACGACAATGTCGAGACGTTGTTCATGGTTCCCCATCAGGCCTATACCTATCTTTCGTCCAGTTTGATCAAAGAAGTCGCGGGCCTCGGTGGGGCGGTGGATGAGCTCGTTCCGCCCGAGGTTCTCACCCGACTCCAGGAACGTTTCAAGCGATGAGCGAGACAATCTCGATTCCTCTCTCCAAACGCGTCGGCGGCATCGGCCCGTCAGCCACGCTCGCAGCCAGCGAACGCGCCAACCAGTTGCGCGCGCAAGGTGTGGACGTGCTGGACCTCGGCCCCGGCCAGCCGGATTTCGACACTCCGGAGCACATCCGTGACGCGGGCGTTCGGGCGATTCGCGAAGGGCGCACTCGCTATACACCTGCCGCCGGGATTCCGGATCTCCGCGAGGCGATCGCTGATATGTACTCGCATCGCGAGGGAGTCGTGTATCGACCGAACGAAGTCATGGTGACGGCCGGGGGCAAACAGGGGCTCTTCAATATCTTTGCGGCTGTGCTGAACCCGGGCGACGAAGTCATCGTCCCTACGCCTTACTGGGTGAGCTTTCCCGAGCAGATCAAGCTCGCAGGCGGCATTCCGGTGTATGTCGACACCGAAGAGTCAGACGCGTTCTCGCTGCGTGCCGAAACCATTCTCGATGCGGTCACCGATCGCACGCGAATGGTGGTTCTGAACACGCCGAGCAATCCGAGCGGCGCCGTCATCGGCCGCGAACAGATGCAGGATCTCGCGCGTCTGGCGATAGAGCGCGGGATCTATCTGCTTGTCGACGAGTGCTATGCGGCGCTGATCTACGACGGGGCCGAACACGTGACGCCGCTCGTTGTCGGTCCGGAGGCGCAGAACATCACGATTCTCTGTGGATCGTGTTCGAAGGCCTACGCCATGACCGGATGGCGTATCGGCTACGTCGCGGCACCCGCGCCGCTGATCAAGGCGTGCTCGAGCCTGCAGGGACACTCCACTTCCAATGCCACGTCCATCAGTCAGTACGCAGCACTCGAGGCGATCACCGGTGACCAAACGCCCGTTCGCCAGATGCTCACCACGTTTGCCGAGCGCCGCGACGCCGTGATTCCACGGATTCGCGAGATCCCCGGAATGACCACGGTCGAGCCACGCGGCGCATTTTATGCGTTCCCGAATATCTCGGAGTTGCTCAACGACGAGCTGCCGACTTCGGCAGACTTCGCGACCTGGCTCATAGACGAGTGTCATGTCGTCACCGTTCCCGGCACGGCCTTCGGCCGCGACGGCCATCTGCGGCTGTCCTATGCGACGTCCATGTCGGTGCTGGAAGAAGCGCTGGACCGGATCGCCGCGGCCTGCGAGAAGCTCGCCTGAGTGGGTGACCCTCATGCACGGTGAACGTTTCCGCCTGGAGGCCGAGTTCGAGCCGCAGGGCGATCAGCCGGCGGCGATTGAACAGCTGCTCGGCGGTCTGGAAGCGGGCGATCCGCATCAGGTTCTCCTGGGTGTCACAGGGTCTGGCAAGACCTTCACAATGGCGTCGATGATCGAGCGAGCGCAACGCCCGGCGCTTGTCATCGCGCACAACAAGACTCTCGCGGCGCAGCTCTACCAGGAGTTCACGAACTTCTTTCCTGACAATGCCGTGGAGTACTTCGTCTCGTACTACGACTACTACCAACCCGAGGCGTACGTGCCGTCAACGGATACGTACATTGCCAAGGAGACGCTCATCAACGAGGAGATCGATCGCATGCGGCATTCCGCCACTCGATCGATCTGGAGTCGTCGCGACCTCATCGTCGTCGCCTCGGTGTCCTGTATCTATGGCCTCGGAGCGCCGGAGTCCTACTACGGCCTGATGCTCTCGCTCGAAGTGGGGCAACGCATCGACCGACAGGACTTCCTGCGTCAACTCGTCGACCTTCACTACACGCGCCGTACCCACGGTCTGGAACGCGGCGGGTTCAGGGTGCGCGGCGAAGAGGTCGAGTTGCTACCGACATACGGAGAGGAGGCACTACGGATCGCATTCGACGACGATGAGATCGTCGGCATCGCGGAGATCGATCCGCTGCTCGGTGACACGTTGCGCGAACACCAGAGTCTCGCCATCTTTCCGGCGTCGCACTACGTGACCACAAGTGAGCGCCGCGGGGAGGCCATTCAGTCGATCAAGATCGAACTCGACGAGCGCCTTGGCGAGCTACAGCAGGAAGGAAAGATGCTCGAAGCGCAGCGTCTGCATCAGCGGACGATGTTCGATCTCGAGATGATGCAAACCGTGGGCTACTGCCACGGGATCGAGAACTACTCGCGTCACCTCACACTTCGACACGCGGGTGAGCCTCCACCTAACCTGATCGAGTACCTGCCTGACGACCACCTCGTCTTCATCGACGAGTCCCACATGACCGTTCCGCAGTTGCGCGGCATGTGCGAAGGCGATCGTTCGCGGAAGCTCAACCTGGTGAGTCACGGTTTCAGACTGCCGTCCGCTCTCGATAACCGGCCACTGAACTTCGACGAGATTCAGGATCTCGTGGGGCAGACAGTGCATGTGTCGGCGACGCCGGGGCCGTGGGAACTCGAGGCCTCGGGCGGTGTTGTCGTGCAGCAGATCATTCGACCCACGGGGTTGATCGACCCTGTGGTCGAGGTGCGGCCCGCCACAGGGCAGGTCGATGATCTTCTGGCTGAAGTGCGGCTAAGAGTAGATCGCGACGAGCGCGTCCTCGTCACGACGCTCACCAAGCGCATGGCGGAGGAGTTGACCGACTATTACGGGGAACTCGGCGTGCGGGTGCGCTACCTGCACAGCGACATCGATACCCTCGATCGCGTGAAGCTCTTGCGCGACTTTCGTCGAGGCGATTTTGACGTGCTCGTCGGTGTGAATCTTCTCCGCGAGGGGCTCGACCTCCCCGAGGTCACGCTCGTCGCGGTCTTGGATGCGGACAAGGAGGGCTTCTTGCGCTCGGCCACGGCGCTCATCCAGACGACCGGTCGCGCGGCACGGAACATCGACGGACGGGTGATCCTCTACGCCGAGAAGGTGACCGACTCCATGCAGGAGGCGCTCGACGAGACCGAGCGTCGTCGGGCGATCCAGCAGGAGTACAACGACGAGAACGGCATCGTGCCCGAGACCGTGATCAAGCACATCGCCGACGATTTCGGTGCGTTCTACTCGCGCGATTACATGGACGCCGAAGTCGCAGAAGAGCCAGACTCCGACCTCTCCGCCGGTGAAGTCGACAAGCGCGTCGCGGAACTCGAGAAGGAGATGCTCTCGGCGGCGGAGGAACTCGACTTCGAGCAGGCCGCGTCGATTCGCGACCAGATGCAGGAACTGCGGCGTCGCTACATGGGTTTGAGGTAGGGGAGAGTGCCTGCCGAAGCCATCCGCGCCCGCGTCGAGGATCTTCCCGTGGCGCCCGGCGTGTACCTGTTCAAGAACGCTGCAGGTCACGCGATCTATGTGGGCAAGGCTAACCGAATCCGCGACCGGATCCGATCGCATCTGCGTGGCGGTTGGGAGGAGCGGCGGCAGCAACGCATGCTCGATGAGGCTGTAGACATCGAGGTCATCGTCACCGATTCGGAAGTCGAGGCCCTCGCGCTCGAGAACAGTCTGATCAAGCAGAACAACCCGCGGTTCAACGTTCTGCTGCGCGACGACAAGAACTATCCATACCTGCGATTGACGGAAGGCGAGAGGTTCCCGCGACTACAACTCGTACGCGGAATGGAGTCGGACGGTGACTCGTACTTCGGCCCGTACATCCCGAACACCCGGGCTCGGTTAATGCAGGTGGTGGTCTATCGGAGTTTCGGTCTGCGGCCCTGCAACATCGACATTGATGGCTCGTGGGAACGGCCGTGCCTGTACTACGACATTGGCGAATGCGCGGGGCCTTGTGTCGAATCGCTGTGCAACGACGACCAATATGCGGAGATCAGCAAAGAGGTGAAGCTGTTTCTTCAAGGGCGTGGCGAAGATCTGCGCGGTGATCTTGAAGGCAAGATGCAACGGGCGGCTGACAACCAGGCCTACGAACGGGCCGCCCACTATCGCGACCTTCTGCAGACCGTCGAGGCGAGCACCCGTGAGCAGAAGATGGCGTCGCGAGACCTGGGCAACCGGGACCTCTTTGCGATTCATCGGGAGGACGACCGCGTTGCTTTGCAGGTGTTTCTTGTCCGCGACGGACTGGTGGTGGAGCGTCGGCAGTATTTCTGGGACGACGTTGGTGGTGCCGACGATGAAGAGATCCTCACGACCTGCGTTCAGCAGTACTACCACGGTGGCACTAACGTTCCAGCCGAGGTTTGCTTGCCTAGGGAGATCGCCGGAGCCGACGTGCTTGCGGATTGGCTAAGAAGCGAGCGTGGCAAGGCAGTGCAGCTGCTGGTGCCCAAGCGCGGACCCAAGAAGCGCTTGCTGGAGCTCGTAGCGCAGAATGCACAGCTCGCATTCGCGCATCGCTATGAGAAGAATGAAGCAGAGCGTGGGGCACAGCTTCTGCAGGAACTCCTCGATCTCGGTCACCCGCCCCAGGTTCTCCAATGCATCGATGTTTCGAATCTGCAGGGCAAGCAGATCGTCGCGAGCCTGGTGAGCCTTCGCGATGGCCGCCCCGACAAGAATTCCTACAAGCGCTTCAAGATCCGCGATCTGCCCGGCCAGGACGACTTTGCGTCGATCGCCCAGGTCGTGACCCGTCATTTTCGCCGCGTTCTCGATGGGGACGTGAAGCCTCCCGACCTGTTGCTGATCGACGGGGGGAAGGGCCAACTGTCGGCCGCCGTAGGTGCGCTCGACGAGTTGGGGATGCAGCAGCAACCGGTGGTCTCGATCGAAAAAGGAGAAGAGAAGCTGTTCGTCCCTGGTCGCGATCCGGTGCCCCTGCAACCGCACCCGGAGGCCCTGCGACTCGTGCAGCAGGTGCGGGATGAGGCTCATCGTTTTGCGATCACGTATCACCGCGCGCTGCGCAGCAAGACCGTGATCCGTTCTCAGCTCGACGATATTCCCGGCGTGGGGCCCAAGCGTCGCCGCGAGTTGCTCGAGCACTTCGGCTCGGTTGCCTGCATCAAAGCGGCGTCTCGCGAGGACCTGGTCGCGGCAGTTGGCCCTGTGCTGGCCGCTCGGATCATTGAGTTTCTGGCAGCCGACGAGGTCCCGGGATAGCATCCATCCATGTCGACTTCTGTGATCATTGCTCAGATAATTGCCTTCGCCATCGCGATTTCCTTCCATGAGGCAGCGCACGCCTGGAGTGCGAACAAGTTGGGGGATCCGACGGCGCGGTTGCTGGGCCGGATCACGATGAACCCGCTCAAGCACATCGATCCGGTCATGACGGTTCTCTTTCCCGCCCTGCTGATCTTCGCCGGGTTGCCGCCATTTGGCGCCGCGAAGCCCGTGCCTGTTGACCCACGGAATCTCTCCGATCCGCGTCGCGACCACGCATGGATTGCAGCCGCCGGCCCGATCAGCAATGTGATTCTTGCCGTTGGCGCAGTGGTGCTTTTGCGTTTCGTGATGCTCGACCCGGTGCGGGCGGCTATTCCCGCCAGCGCATGGTTCATGTTGTTCCTGGTTCTGCAGGCAACCCTGATGGTCAATCTCATCCTGGCCACCTTCAACATGATCCCGCTGCCCCCGCTCGACGGCTCCTGGATCCTGTCAGCAATGCTGCCCGGGCCCGTCGCTGCGTTCTATCGACAGCTGCAGCCATACGGCTTCGTCATCTTGATCGCGCTCATGTACACGGGGGCGCTACGCGTGCTGTTCCGTCCCGTGCTCGCCTTCGGCGCGGCACTAGCGGGATTCTGATGGGCGAGCCTGCAGCGGATCCGTTCCGCGTCAGTGTCGGAGACTTCGAGGGCCCGCTCGATCTGCTCCTTCACCTCGTGCGGCGCCACGAAATGCCGATCCAGGATGTGCCGCTCGCGGACATCACGGCTGAGTACGTACAGACGCTGGAGTTCCTGGCGACGATTGATCTGGAGCCAGCGGCGGAGTTTCTCGAAGTTGCCGCGAATCTGGTGCGACTCAAAGCCCGCTCATTGTTGCCGCGTCCCGAGGCACCCGAGGATCCCGAGGCAGCCGCTGCCGAGGAAGCAGCGCTGCTGCAGCAGTTGGTCGAGCATCAGGTCGTCCGGATGGCGGCGACTCGGCTGCGACACCGCGAAGCTCAGGCCGCCTCGGTCTGGTTTCGCGGCGAACCGGACCCGGGCGGAATCGAAGCTAGCGAAGAGGAAGTCGTCGAGGCCGACCTCTTCGCGTTGGTCACGGCGTTCAAGACCGTTCTCGCTGGAGTCGACGAGCCCACCACGTTCGAGATCTCGCGCGAAGACTACCCGGTCTCGGCATGTCGTGACGAGATCCGGGCCAAGGTCGCGGGCGGGCAACCAGTGCCGTTCCTGGACCTGTTCGAACCGGGCACTCCGCGGGGCAAACTGATCTCGACGTTTCTGGCATTGTTGGAACTCATCCGTGCCGTCGAGATCCGTGCCTTCCAGGATGGTCCGCTCGGCGCGATCCTCATATTCCCGTGCGAGGACGCCGCCGAGAGCGACGAGTCATGACCGAGCCGGACAACAAGTTGATGGCGGCCGTCGAGGCTGCCCTGTACGCGGCTGACGAACCCGTCCCAGCGGCGCGGCTGGCCGAGGTCCTGACCAAGGCGCGAGTGCTCGCGGTGGAGGACGTTCCGGCCGTTCAGTCGGCCTGCCTGCACCTCGAGGACCGATACCGTGCGACAGGCTCGGGCCTTCAGATCTTCGAGATTGCCGGTGGCTACCGAGTGGGCACTCGCCCCGGCCTGGACGACATCGTGCGCGCTCTTCGGCACGTCGAGAAGCCATCACGGCTGTCGATCCCGGTTCTGGAGACGCTGGCGATCGTTGCGTACCGACAGCCCGCGACGACGGCCGAGATCCAGGCCATCCGTGGCCGTGATCCGGGGGCGGCACTGCGGCGGCTACGAGACATGGGTTTGGTAAAGATCACAGGACGTCGTCAGGCGGTCGGTCGACCGTTTACCTACGGTACGACGGACAAGTTCCTGGAGTTGTTCGGTCTACGTGACCTCGAGGAACTCCCTGCGCCGGAGGAGTTCCAGGAGCTCCTGGAGGCCTGACTTGGGCGCAGCGCGGTTGCAGAAGCTCATTGCCAACGCTGGCCTTACGTCGCGCCGCAAGGCGGAGGACTGGATCCGTGCCGGGCGCGTCTCCGTCGACGGGGAAACCGTCACCGACCTCGGGCGGCAGGCGGACCCCCTCACGCAGCAGGTTCGGGTCGATGGTGCACCGTTGCCGTCTCCGGAACGCGTGGTGCTCGCTCTCCACAAGCCAGTGGGCGTCGTGACCTCCATGAGCGATCCACACGCCGATCGTATCGTCACAGACCTGCTTGGAGATGATGTTGCTGAGCGCGTGTTCCCAGCCGGCCGCCTGGACAAGGACAGCGAGGGACTCGTCTTGATGACGAACGACGGAGCGCTCATGCAGGCTATGACGCGGCCGGGCGGTCCTGTCGCCAAGGTGTACGAAGTGGATGTCCGCGGACTGCCGCAGATCGATGTGCTGAGTGACCTGCGTGATGGGGCGACGATCGACAAAAGGACGCTGTTGCCGTGCGCGATCAAGATCATTCGTGAGCGATCCGCAGGTTCGCGCTATCGGGTGACGCTGCATGAGGGCAAGAAGAACCAGATTCGCCGCATGTTTGGTGACCGGGGGCACCGCGTGCAGAGATTGGTCCGCACGAGTATCGGGCCCATTCAGCTCGGATCCCTACCCGTTGGCGAATACCGCCAACTCGCCGCTGATGAGGTCGAAGCACTCTGGGCCGTTGCGAAGGGGGAGGCGAGGCTGTGACTCTGCGCATCGCGATTGACGGTCCCAGCGGCGCCGGCAAGTCCACCCTGGCGAGACGGCTCGCGAGCCACCTCGATCTTCCCTACATCGACACGGGTGCTATGTATCGAGCGGTCGGTCTCGAGGCGACGCGTCGTGGCTGTGTCAGCGCTCAAGAACTGACGGACATGGTCTCGGAGCTCGACCTGGCCGTGGTTAGCGATCCGTCGGACTTCCGAGTTCTCCTTGCGGGCCTCGACGTTACGGGTGAACTGCGGTCGACCGATGTCAGCATGCGCGCGTCGGAAGTGGCACAGGTTCCGGCAGTGCGTTCGTGGTTGGTCGAACGACAGCGCGCGATTGCCTCCGACGGCGCGGTGCTGGAGGGGCGCGACATCGGCTCCGAAGTGCTGCCGGATGCCGAGCTCAAGCTGTTCATTACCGCCGACGAGTCTGTGCGGATTCAGCGGAGAGCCGTTCAGCTCGGTGACGGGTGTGAGGCGACCTTGGCGCGCGAAATTCGCGAGCGCGATCGGCGCGATAGTCAACGGAAGGCGTCGCCTCTGGTGGTCCCGGAGGGCGCTGTGGTCATCGATACTGGCCACGACAACGAGGATGGCAGTTTCGCCCGAATTCTCGAAGCCCTCGATCAGGCGCTGAAAACGCGTTGACAGCCCTCCGGGGCGGCCCTACCATGGCGGTCTGCCCGCAAGCGGCATCAGTGTGCCTGGCGGGTAAATTCTGTTCGGAGGAATGAAAATATTATGACGGACGAAACCGTCCAGCCTGAAGAGGCTGCACCCACCACGAAACCTGAAGAGGCCGCGCCAGCGGAGCCTGAAGAGGCTGCGCCAGCGGAGCCCGAAGAGGCCGCGCCCGCGCAGCCCGAAGAGATCACACCGACGGCTTCGGCCGATCTGCTTGCCCAGCTTGATGCTATGGAGGGCGGCGAGATCGATCCCGAAGTCATGATGCAGCTCTACGCCGAGAGCCTGAAAGACCTCACCGAAGGCGACGTTGTCAACGGTCGCATCATCGAGGTGCGCGACACCGAAGTGGTTGTCGACATCGGCTACAAGTCCGAGGGTCTCGTCCCTATCGACGAGTTCAAAGATGCCCTTGGCGAGATCAACATTGAGGCCGGGGACGATGTAGAGGTTCTACTCGTCCGCCGCGAAGACCGCCACGGCAACGTGGTCGTATCGCGCGGCAAGGCCGAGCAGATGAAGGTCTGGGGCCGCATCGAAGAGGCCTTCGAGTCCGAGGAAACGATCACTGGTGTCGTTACCGATCGGGTGAAGGGTGGCCTTTCGGTCGACATTGGCGTCCGCGCCTTCTTGCCGGGTTCGCAGGTAGACCTGCGACCGGTGCGCAACCTCGAAGCCATGAAGGGCGAAGAAATCGAGGTTCGGGTCATCAAGGTGAACCGTCGCCGCGCGAACGTCGTTGTTTCGCGCAAGGCCGTTCTCGACGCATCGCGCGCTGAGGAGAAGACGGTCACTCTCACGAAGCTCGTGCCGGGCAACATCCTGCGCGGCGTCGTGAAGAACATTACCGACTACGGGTGCTTCACCGACCTGGGCGGAATCGACGGCTTGCTGCATATCACCGATATGTCGTGGGGCCGTATCGCGCATCCGAGTGAGATGTTCGAGATCAGCGACGAAATCGACGTCGTTATTCTCAACTTCGACCCAGAGCGTGAGCGTGTTTCGCTTGGCTATAAGCAGCTCAGCGAAGATCCCTGGATCGGCGTGACCGAGGAGTATCCGGTCGGCGCTCGCATGCAGGGCAAGGTAGTCAGCCTGACTGACTACGGTGCCTTCGTGGAGCTAGAAGAGGGCGTTGAAGGCCTGGTGCACATCTCCGAGATGACTTGGAAGAAGCGCATCAAGCACCCGTCGAAGCTCGTGCAGATCGGCGATCCAGTCGACATCGTGATTCTCGATGTTGACGAGAGTTCGCGACGCATCTCGCTCGGGATGAAGCAGACGGAGCCCAACCCATGGCGTGTCATCGCCGAGAAGTACCACGAAGGTCAGGTCATCACCGGACGCGTCCGGAACCTGACCGACTTCGGTGCATTCGTAGAGATCGAAGATGGCATCGACGGGTTGATTCACATCTCCGACATGTCCTGGACCAAGCGCGTGGAGCATCCCTCCGAAGTGCTACAGAAGGGCCAGGAAGTCGAGGTGGCGGTTCTCAACGTTGACGTCGAGCGACAGCGACTCTCGCTGGGTCTCAAGCAGCTCAGTCCGAACGTCTGGGATCAGTTCGTTGCAACCCACAAGGTTGGCGATCAGATCGACGGCGTGATCACGAAGCTCACCAACTTCGGTGCCTTCGTCGAGCTGGAAGAGGGCCTCGAGGGCTTGCTTCACGTCTCCGAGATCTCGGAGCGTCACGTCAAGGATCCGGCCGACGAGCTCAAGGTGGGCGAGCCGGTTCAGGTTCGCATCCTCAAGGTCGAGACGGATTCTCGGAAGATCGCGCTCACTCTGCGTGATTCCACCGAGGAAGCGACTCGCGAGGCTGCTGAGGTCGAGAGCTACGAGCCGAAGACGAAGTACGAGAAGGACGGGACGATGACTCTCGGTGATCTCGTGGGCAACATCTTCGGTTCCTCGCGCAGCGCCGCCGAGGACGATGACGAGGACGAGGACGAAGTCTAGTCGGGGCGGTGCGCCACGGAGTACGCTGACAGGGCGATGACCAAGGCTGATCTGATCGAAGAAGTGGTAGCCGTGACTGACCTGAGCCGACGGAGCTCGGAGCAGGTCGTCACGGTGTTCTTCGACAGCATCGTGGAATCGCTTCGTCGGGGCGACAAGGTCGAGTTGCGGGGTTTCGGTACATTCCGGTTGCGGCATCGCCGCGCTCGGGTGGGCCGCAACCCCAAGACCGGCGAGAGCGTTCAGGTGCCTGCCAAGGCGGTGCCGTACTTCAAGCCTGGTAAGGAACTTCGTCGGTTGGTCAACAACTGACGAGTCCGTCGGTTCGGCGGATGTAGGTACGGAAACTCCCTGGATTGCCTGATGGAGAGCGCCCTTGAATCCCCTTCTGAATGAAGACGAACAGGCGGCCCGGGCAGCAGCTCGGACGATGGCCGCCGAGGCGTTCTCGGTAGGCGCCGCGACGCCCGAAGCTATTGGCGCTGCCGCGGCGTCCGTAACGGCCGCTGACGGTGTGCAGTCCAACCTGCACATGACGCTTGCGGTGGAAGAGATCGCTCGTGTAGCGCCGGCTGCGGGTGCTGCCGTGGGCAGTGTCGCTGCCGCTGCGCTCGTGCTCCGCGAGGCTGGACAGGAACCCAACGGCCTGGCCGTTTGCGTGGGCGGAGGCTCGGTGTCTGCCGACGAGTCTGGCGTAGCAGGGACTTCGGAGCCGGTGCCAGCGGCACAATACGCGGATCGCTTCATTGTGATCGGCGACGACGCTGTGTGGATGGCGGCCGGTGCCGCGACAAGCGCCGACCTCGACGGCTTGGCCGGATCGGGCTTGGCGCGCGTTGAAGTATCGAGCGGCGAACAGATCGGAGGCGCAGATCTCGCGCAGTTGGGCCGCGCCGTGTTGCGACTGCAGCAGTCCGCCGTGGCCGTGGGGATCTCCGCTGCTGCCCAGGATGCGGCGCTGACAGCGATCGCTGATGCGAAGGAGTCCGGCGGCGCGCCGGATCGTTCGCAGGCGGTGCAATGGGCGCTCGCAGACATTGCGACGGAAGCAGAGGCGGCTCGTGTGGCTACATGGCATTCGGCTTGCGCCGATACCACCGACCAGGGGTCAGCGATGGCACTTGTGTTGGCGACCGACGCCGCAGCAAAGGCCGTTCGACTCGCTGCCAAGATTGGCGGCGTGGAGTCGGCGGCAGCAGGCGGCCGGATGGCTGAACTGCAGCGTGACGCCAAGCTTGTCGAACTCTTGGGTGGCGGCGCTGCTGCTCAACTTGGGACGATCGCCGACGCGCTTCTTCCTGACGTTCCTCGCGCCTGAGGCGCGGCGTGGACTGGAAGCTCACCGCGGATCAGTCAATGATTCGCGAAATGGTGCGAGAGTTCGCAGACGCGGAGATCGCACCTCACGCCGCAGAATGGGATCGCCGTAAGGAATTCCCGAGCGCGACCTTCGAACAGCTTGGGGAACTCGGCCTCTTCGGCATGGTCGTGCCCGAGGAGTGGGGCGGGGCCGGACTCGACGGTACGGCGTATTGTCTCGCGCTGGAAGAGTTGGGGCGGGTCGATGCCTCGACCTGCGTCGCCATCAGCGTAACGAACTCCGTGTATTGCGCGCCGGTGAACAAGTTCGGTACGGATGCACAGAAGGATCGGTGGCTGCGCCCGTGCGCGAGCGGTCAGTGGCTGGGCGCATTCTGTCTCTCCGAACCAGATGCGGGGTCTGACGCCGCCGGACTCACGACGCGCGCGGAGCGCCGTGGTGACGACTACGTGCTCAATGGATCCAAGGCGTGGATCACCAGTGGCGAGGTGTGCGGAGCGATGCTGGTCTTCGCCGTCAGCGGCGAAGTGGCTGGCAAACCCGAGTTCAGCGCATTCATCGTGCCGCGCGAGCATGACGGGGTGGCGATCATCCATCGCGAAGAGAAGATGGGATTGCGCTCCTCGTGTACGAATCAAGTCGGCTTCGAGGACTGCGTACTGTCGTCGGACCACCTGCTCGGTAACGAAGGCGATGGCCTGAAGATCGCGCTCGACAGTCTGGATGGCGGTCGTGCTGGCATCGCGGCGCAGTCCGTCGGTATCGCACAGGGCGCGTTCGACGTCGCGCATTCGTATCTCCAGGAACGAGACGCGTTTGGGGGGCCGATCGGTCGGTTCGAGGGGCTTCGACACGAGTTGGGACGAATGGCCGCCGAGATCCGCGCCGGCCGGCTGTTGTACCTGCGCGCGGCTACTCTCCGGGATCGCGGGCTGCGGAACACGCGACAGGCGGCCATTGCCAAGCTTCACGCCAGCGAAGCGTCGAATCGAATCGCCTACCAGGCGGTTCAGATGCACGGCGGATATGGCTACGTAACTGACTACGATGTCGAACGCTTCTACCGCGACGCCCGAGTGACCACGATCTATGAGGGTACTTCTGAGATTCAGCGGCTCGTGATCGCGCGAGCTGTGCTGCAGAGCGCGACGGGCGCGTAGTCGACCTTCCTGCGGTATGGGATACTCGTCTGTCCGCGGGCGAAAAGGGTTCTCGACTGCGGCGAAGATCTTAAGGTGGGGACGCGCGCATAGGCGAAAGGCGTCGAGCGCGGCTTATTGAGGAGAAGGGTATGAGCGATCACACAGTTGATTTGACCAGCGAGAACTTCGACACCGAGGTCTTGCAGAGCGACGTGCCGGTATTGGTGGACTTCTGGGCGGTATGGTGTGCGCCCTGCCGCATGATTGCGCCGGTGGTGGACGAGTTGGCGGAGACCTACGACGGCAAGGTCAAGATCGGCAAGCTCAATGTCGATGAGAACGGCGATATTGCGTTCCGCTACAACGTCCGGGGTATTCCGGCACTGCTGATGTTTGGTGGCGGTCAGGTGGTGGACCAGATGGTGGGCGCGGGCTCTCGCGATCGAATCGTAGCTATGATCGACAAGGCCACATCGGCCCCCGCATAGCGTGATTGTTCGGCCAAAGGACCTCGAACTCGGACCGCGCCGCTGGGCTGGCTCTGTTGCGGCGCCGGACCCCGCGCCCGGAGCAGGTATCGACCTGCGCGGTCCGATCGCGTTTGGGCTCGAGGTCGAGGACCTGGGCGGACGGCTCAAGGTATCCGGGTGGTTGCACGCTATTCCACGAATCGACTGCTCCCGCTGCCTGCTTCCGACGTCCGTAATCGTTCGTCGAGAGTATGACCTGACATTCGAATCGACCGAAGCGATCGCAACTGAAGAAGAAGTCGAGCTTGACGAGGCTGATCTCGACATCGATTATTACCCGGGTGACGGCATCGACCTGCGGCCGATCCTGGCTGAGCAGGTACTGCTCGATCTCCCGGTGAAGCCTCTTTGCGGCGAAGCATGCAAGGGGCTGTGCGCGCAGTGCGGGACGAACCTCAACGAAGAGGGTTGCGACTGCGAGGCCCCAGTGGACCCTCGCCTGTCAGCGCTCGGCGAACTACGCGATCAGCTCTAGACGCATCTCGATCAAGGATCATTCAGGTGGCACTTCCCAAGAGAAAACACTCCCGCGCTCGACGTGACCGTCGCCGCACCCATGACGCGTTGGCTCGTCCGGCGCAGTCGCTTTGCCCGGAATGCGGGCGGCACAAGGAACCGCACCGTGCGTGCGGACACTGCGGCCATTACAAGGGCCGCGAGGTCACTACGGGAACCGACGACGAGTAGACGTCGGCCTGCCTTGCACGCTCCTACGCGGTCGGAGATCCCATGAAGATCGCCGTTGACGCGATGGGCGGCGACCACGCGCCGCGCAATCCGGTTGATGGTGCCGTGCTGGCCGCGGCTCAGATCGACGCAGAGATTGTCCTGGTCGGCGACGAGGTTGCCGTCGGCGCCGAACTAGGTCGGCACGGAAACCCGTCGGGTATATCGGTCGTTCACGCCGAGGAAGTCATCGGCATGGACGAGTCCGTGGCCACCGGAGTGCGCCGAAAGCGCAAGTCGTCGATCCACGTTGGGGCCCGGCTCGTCCGCTCAGGCGACGTCGACGGTTTCGTCTCTGCCGGAAATACCGGTGCCGTCATGGCGGTCACGAAGGTAATCGCCGGGACGCTTCAAGGTGTGGATCGTCCTGCGCTGGCAGTAGTACTGCCGACCCAGACCGGGCGAGTGATCGTGCTTGATGTCGGGGCGAACGTTGATCCCAAGAGCCAGCACCTGGTGCAGTTTGGACTCATCGGCGATCAGCTTGCGCAGCAACTGCTTGGCGTCAGTCGACCGCGGATTGGATTGCTGTCGATTGGTGAGGAGGCGGTCAAAGGGAACGAACTCGTGCGCAGCGCCCACCGCGTGCTGGCGGAACAGTCGATCGATTTTATCGGCAACATCGAGGCGCGTGATCTCTATCGAGGCAGCGCTGACGTGGTTGTCAGTGACGGGTTTACCGGCAACATCTTGCTTAAAACAAGCGAAGCGGCCGTGGAGACTCTGCGAGTACTCATGCGCGAGGAGTTCACACGCACGGTTGCTGGGCGGCTCGGAGGGTTGTTCGCCCGAGGGGCGTTTCAGCGGCTCCGCGGTCGGGTGGACTACGAAGAGTTCGGGGGCGCGCTACTCGTGGGTGTGCGCGGATTGACGGTTATTTCACACGGGCGCTCGACGCCCCGCGCGTTGAGCAATGCAATCAAGCTCGTCGGAGACTATGGCAGGCACGGACTCGATCATCGCGTCGAGGAAGCGCTGGCAAACCAGGTGGCCGCGCCGGCTGAATAGGCAGGGGAGTAACTCAGGTGAGTGTGAACACAGGATTCGTATTCCCCGGTCAGGGGTCCCAGCACGTGGGCATGGGACAGGCGGCTGCCGCCGAGTTCCCGGAAGCAGCAGCCGCATTCGAAGAGGCAGACGACGCTCTGGGGTTTTCTCTCTCCGCGCTGTGTTTTGGTGGGGATGAGGAAGAACTGCGTCGCACGGAGAACACCCAGCCGGCGATCCTGACCGTGAGCGTGGCGCTGCATCGCGTTCTCCAGGCACGTGGCGCGGCCGCCACCTGCATGGCGGGACATTCGCTCGGCGAATACTCGGCGCTGGTTGCGGCGGGAAGTCTTGATCTGGCGACGGCAGTTCGACTCGTTCGTGCTCGGGGCCAGTACATGCAGAGCGCCGTGCCTGAAGGGCAGGGCAGCATGGCCGCGGTCCTTGGACTCGAGGATGGTGTCGTCGAGGAGGTCTGCGCGGCGGCCGCGGAAGGTGAAGTGATTTCAGCGGCGAACTACAACGCCCCCGGCCAGGTCGTTATTGCCGGCGCCGTTGCTGCGGTGGAACGCGCGGTCGATCTTGCCAAGGAACGGGGTGCGCGCCGAGCGATGCTCTTGAACGTGTCGGCTCCGTTCCATTGTGAACTGATGGCACCCGCCGCAGCTGAACTCGATGCACGCCTGGCCGAAGTGCAGTTCGAGGATCCCGCGGTGCCGGTGATGTGTAACGTCGACTCGGTGCCGCTGACTCGCGCTGCGGACCTACAATCGGCCCTGCGTCGCCAGGTGACCGCACCGGTGCGGTGGGTCGCCAACCTCGCGGCGATGCTCGGTCACGGCACGGAGCAGCTGGTAGAGATCGGTCCGGGTAGGGTTCTGACCGGGCTCGCCAAACGTGCTGCGAAGGGGACCCCGGCGCTTGCGGTGCAGGGGCCGGACGACGTCGCGAGCTATATTGCCGTCGAGTAGACGGAGTCTGGAACCACGGAGGGTCGAGGTGGGTAAGCGTCACGAGGGCAAAGTCAGTCTGATTACGGGCGCATCGCGCGGGATCGGGCGAGCCATCGCTGAACGACTGGCTGCTGAAGGCAGTGATGTGGTTCTCGCGGCTCGAACCGAGGCCGCCTGCGAGCCGGTTGCCGAAGCGGCTGCCGCGCACGGCGTCCGAACAATGAATCTCGCGCTCGACGTGGGGGACGCGGACTCCGTGAAGGCAGGCGTGAAGGCCGCGCTCGATGAGTTCGGGCAGGTGGATCACCTGATCAACAACGCCGGAATCACGCGCGATGATCTTCTGTTGCGGCTCAAGGATGACGCGTGGGATGCGGTGCTCAAGACAGACCTCACGGGCGTCTTTCTGTGTTCGCGCGCCGTGCTAAGATCGATGCTTCGCCGGCGGCAGGGCCGCATCGTTTCGATCAGTTCAGTTGTCGGTCTCATGGGCAACGCCGGCCAAACCAACTATGCTGCGGCCAAGGCCGGAGTGCACGGTTTTACCAAGGCGCTGGCGCGCGAAGTCGCGTCGCGATCCATCACTGTCAACGCGATCGCTCCTGGGTACGTCGAGTCAGACATGACAGACGGGCTAACGGACGACATCAAGCAACAGTTGCAGGAGCAGATCCCGCTCGGACGGATGGGTAGCGGCGAAGATATCGCTGGCGTTGTGAGTTTTCTGCTGTCGGACGACGCTGCTTATATGACCGGTCAGGTCTTGAGCGTCGACGGCGGTATGTATATGTAGTCACTGTTGTTCGCGCGCGGGCGCGAACTGAACTCCGGAGGAATCAAATGGACGTCCAGGAACGCGTAAAGGGAATCATCGTGGAGCAGCTCGGCGTGGATGCAGCCGAGGTCACGCCAGAGGCATCGTTTATCGATGATCTCGGCGCGGATTCTCTCGACACGGTTGAGCTCGTGATGGCTTTCGAAGAGGAATTCGATATCGAGATTCCTGACGAGGTCGCCGAGAAGATCACGACCGTCAAAGACGCCTACACGCACATCACCGCGGCCGGCTAGACGCGACCCTCGAAGTCACCGCCCTGGGCGGAGGTGAGAGCGCCATGAATCGACGTGTAGTGGTCACCGGAATCGGCATGATCACGCCGGTCGGTCTCGATACCGAGACCACCTGGGCCGCGCTTCTGCGCGGTGAGAACGGCGTGGGACCCATCACGAAGTTCGACGCCACGGACTACGGGGCGCGGATCGCGGGAGAGGTGCGTGGTTTCGACCCGTTGCAATTCGTCGAAAAGCGCGACCTCAAGAAGATGGATCTGCACGTGCAGTACGCCATCGCGGCGGCGCGGAACGCCTGGGAGATGGCTGATGTCGAGGGCGCGTATGAGCCCGAACGCATCGGTACGCTGATCGGTTCCGGGATCGGCGGACTGAACATCATGCAGAAATTCCACGCCGTGCAGATCAAGCGCGGTGCGGGAAAGGTCAGTCCCTTTTTTATTCCCGGTCTGATCGTGAACCTGGCTTCGGGGTGGGTGTCGATCATCCACAACCTGAAGGGGCCCAACTCGGCCGTCTGTACCGCCTGCTCAACGGGTAACCACGCGCTCGGAGACGCCTATCGAATCATCCAACGCGGCGAAGCCGACGCCATGGTTGCGGGTGGTTCCGAAGGCGTCGTGTGTTCGCTGGCAGTGGACGGGTTCGCCGCGATGCGTGCGCTGTCGACGCGGAACGACGAGCCGGAGCGAGCGTCGCGTCCCTTCGACGCTGATCGCGATGGGTTCATCCTAGGCGAGGGCGCTGGCCTCATGGTGCTCGAGGCGGAAGAGACCGCGCTGGCACGCGGCGCAACGATCATGGCCGAGGTCGCGGGCTACGGAATGTCGTCCGACGCTTTCCACCTGTCGGCGCCCCCGGAAGACGGGGACGGCGCGATTCGGGTAATGCAGGCCACGCTCGCCGACGCCGGTTTGACGCCAGAAGACATCGACTACGTCAACGCCCACGGCACGTCGACACCGGTCGGTGACAAGGCCGAAGTCAATGCGTTGAAGGCAGTCTTCGGCGATCACCTGCCGAACGTGCCGGTGTCGTCGACGAAGTCCATGATGGGCCACTTGCTCGGGGCTGCCGGCGGCGTGGAGTCCGGGATCACCGTGCTGGCACTCCGCGACGGCAAGATTCCACCGACGATGAACTACGAGACTCCCGATCCGGAATGCGACATCGACGTGGTGCCCAACGAGGTGCGCGACGCTGATCTGGATGTCGCGCTCACCAACTCGTTCGGCTTCGGCGGAACGAACGCGGCGCTGGCTTTCCGGCGCTACCGCGCGTAGTCACGAACTAAACCGGGATCGGGCTGATGGCTGAGGACGAACTGCTCCAGTTTCGCCGCGACAAGCTCGCTGCCCTCGAGGCTGCCGGTGTGGACGCGTTTCCTGCCCGGTTCCCGGTCGACGGCACGGTCGAGAGGTTCCGCGGGCAGTACGACGAGACCTCGGCGGAGGCACTGGACGAGGAAGGCCCGATCGTGCGACTCGCCGGTCGAATGACCGCGCTGCGCGAGCACGGCAAGTCGGCGTTCTCCGATCTGGATGACGGTACGGAGCGGATTCAATGCCATCTGCGGCAGAAGTTGCTCGGAGACGAGGCATACCAGCGCTGGCTGGATCTGGACCTGGGTGACTTCGTCGGAGTGGAAGGCCAGCTGTTCCGAACGCGTACTGGTGAGTTGACCGTCCGCGTTGACCGTTGGGAGTTTGTTGCGAAGGCCCTGCGACCGATGCCGGAGAAGTGGCACGGACTGAAGGATACCGAGGTGCGCTATCGGCAGCGTTATCTCGATCTGCTGGCGAACCCCGACGTGCGAGCTCTGTTCCGTCGGCGTGCTGAGATCGTGCGGACGCTGCGATCCCATCTGGATGCAAACGACTTCCTGGAGGTCGAGACGCCCACGCTGCAGCCGCTCTATGGCGGGGCGACGGCGCGTCCGTTCAAGACGCATCACAACACCCTCGATCAGGATCTGTATCTGCGCATCGCTCCCGAGTTGTACCTGAAGCGACTCCTCGTGGGCGGACTGCAGCGTGTCTATGACCTGAATCGGAATTTCCGCAACGAGGGCATCTCGCGGCAGCACAATCCCGAATTCACGATGCTCGAGTTCTATGCTGCCTACTGGGACTACGCGCAGATGATGGACTTCGGGGAAGAGTTGATGTGTCTGGCTTTCGGCCAGGCCGACGGCGTGGACGGCATCGTGTATCAGGACACCGAGCTGAGCCTCCATCGACCATGGCCTCGCGTTCCACTCCGACAGGCATTGCTCGACTACGGAGAAATGGATGCGGCGGTGGTCGACGACGAAGATGCGCTGCGCGCATTTCTTACGGAGAACGAAGTCAATACGGACGGCCTCGGCCACGGCGCGATGCAGGAAGCAGCCCTCGACAAGCTCGTGAAACCACGGTTGCAGTCGCCGGTGTTCATTACCGAGTACCCGTTGGAGATCTCGCCACTGTCCAAGGCGTCGCCGGACAATCCCGAGATTGTTGAGCGCTTCGAGCTCTATATGGGCGGTATGGAAGTTGCGGATGGGTTCTCGGAACTCAACGACCCGCGCGAGCAGTCCCGCCGGTTCCATGAACAGGTGGAAGATCGCGGAGACGACGAGGAAATCCCGCCTGCCGTCGATGAGGACTACGTCACGGCCCTCGAGCACGGGATGCCGCCGGCTGCGGGCATCGGCATCGGTATCGACCGTCTTGTCATGCTGGCGACCGATTCGCCGACGATTCGCGACGTGATCCTTTTCCCGCTGCTGCGCCAGCGCGACTGACACGCTTTCGAGTTCGTCTGACGTGCGCCACGGCCGCCACGCGGCCTAGTCTGTAAACAGGACATCGGCGTCTGCGCCACTTGGTTCCTGGAAGTCACCAGGAGTCACTCGTGGATAACGTAGCCTTCCTGTGTCCGTTGTTGACTGCTATAGTCGTTTGGAAGCTTTTCAACGGATAGATGTCTTGATAGACGTCGTCTGGGCCTATCCCAAGGTGGGGTAGCACTCTGAGAATCCGGCATGCGAGAACCCACTACATCCTGGATCGGGCGCAACTTCCGCCTGTTCGTAGCGTTTCGCTACATGAAGACCCGGCGCGAGCAGGCGTTCACGTCGGTGGTCACGGGTGTGTCGATTCTCGGCGTGATTGTCGGTGTGGCCGCGTTGATCATCGCGCTCGCGCTGCTCACAGGATTCCAGGACGACATCCAGGACAAGTTGATCGGGGCCAATTCACACATTTTCGTGCAGTCGTGGGGCGGGCTGGTCGAAGACCCCGACTTCGTGGCGGAAACTGCTGCCGGCGTAGACGGAGTCGTTGCGGCCGCACCGGCGTTCGTCATGAACGGCCTCATTCAAGGGGGAGCTTCAGGGTCAAGCTTTGTGAATCTGAAGGGTGTGGATCCGCGTGGCGAGGCGGAGACGAGTCAGCTGTTGGACCGGTTGATCGAAGGGAGTGCAACGCACCTGACGGAGAGCGGTTCCGGTGGGGGCCGGCCCGGGATCATTCTCGGCTCCGAGCTTGGCACCGATGTTTTCGTGCAGATCGGCGAGTCAGTGAAGGTCATGATCTACGTGCCAGGCATGTTGACGCCCTGGGGTGCCGGTGGTCCAAAATTCGAGGAGTTCGAGGTCGTCGGGTTCTTTGACGTTGGGATGTACGAGTACGACAAGACGTGGGCGCTGATCCCGCTCGAAACTGCGCAGCGCCTCGCCGAAACGACCGGTGGCGTCTCCTGGGTTCAGGTGAAGGTGGAGGACGCGTTCAATACGGCACCGGTTGTCAAAGAGCTCGGTGATCGTCTCGGAAACGACTACCATTTGCTCGATTGGCAGACTCAGAACCAGGCCTACTTCGCGGCCCTTGAGTTGGAGAAGCTCGCGCTCTTCGTCACGATTTCGCTCATCGTAACCGTGGCGGCGCTCAACATCGTTGCGACGCTTGTTTTGATGATCAAGGACAAACAGCGCGACATCGGGATTCTGATGGCGCTCGGCGCAACGCGCCGCGACATCCTGACGGTCTTCATGACTCAAGGACTTGTCATCGGGCTGGTCGGCACCGCCGTGGGGCTCTTCCTGGGCGTGACCATCGCGCTCTTGCTGGATCACTACGAGGCGATTCGACTCCAGGCGCAGGTGTATTACCTATCCTACGTACCGTTCCACGTCCGTGTGTCGGACTCCACACGCGTGTGTGTGTTCGCGGTCCTGGTGTCCTTTGCTGCGACCTTCTATCCCGCCTGGAGGGCGTCCCGGCTCGATCCGGTCGTGTCGCTGCGCTACGAATGAGCGCTTCCGAGAACATCTTGCATGCGGCGGGTCTGGCCAAGAGCTACCAGTCAGGGAGAGGCCAGCTCGAGGTCCTGCACGACTGTTCCTTGACGTTGGCAAAGCACGAGCGCGTGGCGATTATCGGCCAGAGTGGAGTAGGCAAGAGCACGCTGCTGCATCTGCTCGCCGGCCTCGATCGAGCAGACCGGGGTTCGATCCGGTTCGGTGAACGCCGACTCGACGCGATGGGCGAGGCCGAGTTGGCTGCCTACCGTAATCAGCACGTCGGTATGGTGTTTCAGTTCTACCACCTGCTACCAGAGTTCACGGCGCTCGAGAATGTGATGATGCCGATCTTGATTGGCAGAGATATCTCAACCGCGCAGCACCGCGCCGCGGACCTTCTTGAAGAGGTCGGGCTTGGCGAACGCCGGCATCACTTTCCGTCGCAGATGTCCGGCGGTGAGCGTCAGCGCGTGGCGATTGCCCGCGCCCTTGCCAGTGACCCGGAGATCCTCTTGGCCGACGAGCCCACCGGGAATCTGGACCACGAGAACGGGCTTCGCGTAATGGATATCTTCGCCGGGCTGCACGAGCGTCATCGCACGGCCATGGTTCTGGTTACGCACAATCCCGAGCTCGTGATCGGCTTCGATCGTGTCCTCAACATGGAGCCAGGCGGACACCTGGCGGCGGCGTAGGAGTCATGCTGATGCAGCCTTCAGAGATAGACGGACATCGGGGGCATCGCGATGCCGCGTCTAGCTGCGCTGCAAGAGCGACCTTGTTAGGCCGAGAAAGCGTTTCGTATACTCGAATGAAGGGTGGTGCCTCAGGCATCGCAGCGACAACTGGGGGGTGGTTCGGCAACGAACCAGTCACCGGCAAGCGGGGTAGAACCGATGTTTGAGCGGTACACCGAACGGGCTCGCCGAGTCATCTTCTTTGCCCGCTATGAAGCGAGCCAACTCGGCTCGCGCACCATCGAGACAGAGCATTTGTTGCTCGGCCTGATCCGCGAGAACAACGGTCTCACCGGCAAGCTGCTGTCGCGAGCCGAGATCGACGCGGATGCCGTACGCAGCGAAATCCAGACCCGCACGGAGGTTCGCGAGAAGATCTCGACCTCGGTCGAGATCCCTCTCTCGGTTGAATCGAAGAGAGTGCTGGCCTATGCGGCTGAAGAAGCCGAGAAGATGCTGCACAAGTACATCGGCACGGAACACATCCTGCTGGGCCTCCTGCGTGAGAAGAAGTCGCTGGCTTCGCGGATCCTGGTAGAGAAGGGGATGCGGCTGTCGACAGCCCGTGACGACCTCCTCTATCTCCTGAAGGAGAAGAACCTCTCGGAGAAGAAGAAGGAGACACCGTTTCTTTCCGAGTTCTCTCGAGACCTCACGGAGATGGCGGCGCGTTCCGAACTCGATCCCCTGGTGGGGCGCGCTGATGAACTCGAGCGCGCGGTCCAGATCCTGTGTCGCCGCACGAAGAACAACCCCGTGATGATCGGTGAACCGGGAGTCGGGAAGACCGCGATCGTTGAAGGCCTGGCGCAGCGGATCGTGACGGGTGAAGTTCCACGGTTTCTCTTCGACAAGCGAATTCTGGAGCTCGATATCTCGTCCGTCGTTGCGGGTACGAAGTATCGCGGGCAGTTCGAAGAGCGTCTGAAGTCGATCATGAAGGAGCTCGTGGAGAACGATGACATCATCATCTTCATCGATGAACTTCACCAACTGGTTGGCGCGGGATCTGCCGAGGGTTCGCTCGATGCGGCAGGCATTCTGAAGCCGGCGCTCGCGCGTGGCGAGATTCATTGCATCGGCGCAACGACTCCGCGCGAGCACCGCAAGTACATCGAGAAGGACCGAGCGCTGGCTCGTCGCTTCCAGGGGGTCACGGTTGCGCAACCGGACGAGGCGGAGACGATCGAGATCATCCGCGGGATCAGCGAGCGATACGAGAAGTATCACGGCGTTGAATACACCGAGGAAGCCATCGCCGCTGCTGTCGTACAAAGCAACCGGTACATCACCGACCGCTTCCTCCCGGACAAAGCGATCGACGTCCTGGATGAGACCGGCGCCCGGGTGAAGCTCGCGGGTGGCGGCTCACCGGAGCGGATGATCGAGCACGAGAGCAAGTCCCGCGCTCTGGCTGAGAAGCTCGATGCGGCGATTGCCGCGGAGGAGTTCGAGAAGGCCGCCGAATATCGCGATGCGATGAAGCGCGAGCGCGAGCAATTTGAAATGGCTCGCGGGGAACTCGACGAAGAAGCCGTTGCGGCCGAGCCTCTTATTGTCACGGTCGATGATGTCGAACAGGTTGTTTCCACCTGGACGGGTATCCCGATTGCCTCGATTCAGCAGGAGGAGCTCGACAAGCTCATCCACATGGAAGACGAGCTGCATCGTCGTATCGTCGCGCAGGACGCGGCGATCGAAGTTGTTTCACGTGCGATTCGGCGCTCGCGAGCCGGGATGAAGTCTCCGAAACGACCTTCGGGCTCGTTTCTGTTCCTCGGACCGACCGGCGTCGGCAAGACCGAAGTCGCCCGCACGCTGGCACAGTTTCTGTTCGGCGACGACCGTTCGCTCGTACGATTCGACATGTCCGAGTACATGGAGCGTCACTCGGTCTCCAAGCTCATCGGGTCACCGCCTGGATACGTGGGGCACGACGAGGGCGGACAGCTTACGGATCAGGTGAAGCGCAACCCCTATAGCGTTGTGCTGCTCGATGAGATCGAGAAGGCGCACCCCGCGATCTTCAACGTATTGCTGCAGGTGTTCGAGGACGGACAGCTCACCGATGGGCTTGGCAACACGATTGATTTCAAGAACTGCATCCTGATCATGACGTCGAATATCGGCGCCCGCTTCATTCAGAAGCGTGGCGGGCTCGGTTTCCGCGCCCAGGATGAAGTGGCCACCTTTGATGACATGCAGGACCGGGTCATGGAGGAGGTGCGCCGCACGTTCAACCCGGAGTTCCTCAACCGTCTGGACGAAGCGATCGTGTTCCACGCGCTCACGGATGAGCACCTGGCCCAGATCATTCGCTTGATGCTCGATGAGGTGAACGTCCACCTGGCCGATCGACAGATCGAGGTGTCCCTGGACGACGCCGCGTACGCCTGGCTCATCGACACGACGTGCGCGGATCGCTCATACGGAGCCCGTCCGCTGCGTCGCGCGATCCAGAAGTACGTCGAGGATGCCCTGGCGGAGGAACTCATTCGCGGTCGAGTGCGCAATGGCGTACGGGTGGAGATCACCACCGAGGGCGAAGGACTGCGGCTCATCGTGCATGAGCCGGAGCCAGAGCGAGAGCCCGCCGAGACCGCGGTGTGACCGGGCTGTCCTTCCGCGTCTAAAACGCCGCGAAGGACGAGGGCGAATGCGGTATTATCTTGGCATTCGTGTGCCCTCGACCCACCGCGCGGGCGCGACATTCCGCACCCCTTGCGCACACACCTCCCATGCCTCCTTCCTTCCGAGTCACAGTCTTGAAAGGCGTGCGCCAGACGGCGCTTCTGGTCGCACTAGCCGTCGCGATGGCGTTGGCACCCCCCGGAGTCCTTGCGGCTCAGGAGGCGGGCTCACCCGACGGCCGCAACATCGAGGAAATCCGCGTCGTAGGCAACGACCGCTTCGATGCTGACACGATTCTCTTCTATCTATCGAGCCGGGCCGGCCGCCCGTTCGATAGCGCCATCGCACAGCTCGACTACATGTCGCTGTTCAACACGCAGTGGTTCGAGGATTTGGTCATGCGGTGGGAGGAGGGATCCGACGGCGGCATCGTGCTCGTGGTCGAGGTCAACGAGTTGCCGCTCCTGCGACAGCTGAAGATCGAGGGCACCGACAAAGTTCGCGTCGAGGATTTTCTGGAGCGTCTCGGACTGCTGGACATGCAGATCGAGATCGACCAGCCGGTGAACGTGCAGCAGTTACACGACAACATCGAAATCCTCACTCTGATGTTGCAGGGCGATCAGGGCCTGCAGTTCGTGCAGGTCGAGGTCGAGACGCCTGAGTCCGATCTCGGCAACGGCGTAGATGCGGTCTACCACGTGGTCGAGGGTGACTCCGTGCGCATTGCTCTGGTGCAGTTCGACGGGAACACGCTGTTCACCGATCAGGAACTGCGCTGGATGATGAAGCGCACGGGCGAGCATCACTTCATGTCGTTCCTCAACAAGAACGATCGGTATTCGATGGCCGGCTTCGAGGCCGACATGATGGACGTGAGCAACGCCTATCGGAGACTCGGCTACCTCAACTTCACCTACGGGGATCCCGAGATCGAGGTGTTCGAGGAAGATCGGTCACTCTGGTACGACAATGTCCGCCGCCTGGCGCTAACGATTCCCATCGTCGAGGGGCAACAGCAGTTCATCAACGAGGTGCGGGTCGAAGGCAATACGCACTTCAGCGATGGAGAGCTTCTTGAGGCCGTGGGCTTCCAGCCGGGCGACGTGCTGGACATGGAGGAGTTGAACTTCGCCCGCGAGGCCATGGCGAAGATCTACACCGACGCCGGCTACGTACAGGTTGCGCTAGCACCGTTGCCCGAGCAGGTCGACGAGCAGACCATGAATATCATTTTCCAGATTCAGGAAAATGCGGTCCATCGAGTCAACCGTATCGAGTTCGAGGGCAATACCCACACCCGCGACTTCGTTCTTCGCCGGAACCTGAATCTGCAGGAACTCGCACGATGGGACCAGGCGCGCTACGAGTCGAGCGTCGAGCGGTTGTGGCGACTGGGTTATTTCCAGGACGTTTCTCCGGAGTTGGCGACGGCTGCGCCAGGGGAAGCCCTCGACCCCGAATTGCCAGCCGACATGCAATACGGGACCGTTGACGTTGGAATGAACGTCGAAGAGGTCGGCCGCAACCAGATCTCGTTCGGTGGCGGACTGTCGGCGCTCGAAGGGGGCTTCGTCCAGTTCGGTTACACCACACGAAATCTTCTCGGATACGGTCAGACGCTGTCCCTGAACGGCCAGCTCGGCAAGCTCCGACAGACGCTGCGAATTTCGTTTGCGGACACGCATTTCCTGAACAAGCAGATCCGGTTCGGTGCTGATGTCTTCCGCGACGCGATCGACTATCCCGATTTCCGTCGTTCGGGGACCGGTTTCTCGGTGCGTGGTGGTAAGTCGCTGAACTTCGAGGAAACCTGGTCGGCGTGGCTTGAGTACAACTACGAGATCATCGACATCGGCAACGTTGGGCTCGGTTTTGGTTCGCTCTCCAGCCCCGTTTTCCAGTCGCTCTTCCTCACCCAAGGGAAGCGGACGACCAGCAGTCTTCGACCTTTCGTCTTCTTCAGTGACGTCGATAGCCCGTTCCTACCGTCCCGAGGTCACCGGACCAGTCTTTCGTACGAGTACGCGGGCGGTCCCCTGGGCGGTACGCTCGACTTCTGGAAAGCCTTCGTTCGTACGACGCATTGGATTCCGACGATCACGACGGGCTCGGGCTTCGTGCGGCAGCCCAAGCAGGTAATCGCTCTCAACGTGCGGGCCGATTGGGCGCAGCCCCACAGCGGCCTCGAGGAGATCCCGATCTTCGAGCGCTTCTTCCTGGGCGGCAGCAACTCGGTCCGCGGGACCAGGATCAACTCGATCGGGCCGATCGACGATCGCGGCAATATTCTCGGCGGCACGAAAGCCTTGCAGTACAACCTCGAATACATCTTCGTACTGAACCCGTCGATGCGCGTCAAAGCGTTCCATGATGCGGGCCAGGCTTGGCTCGAGACGGAGAACCCGAATTTGAAGGACATGCGGAAGACCGTCGGCGTCGAAGTCGAGGTGTTCATGCCCGTATTCAACGTGCCGTTCAGGTTCTTCTGGGCCCACAACTTCGATCCCCTCGAACTCTTCGGGGAGACGAAGTCGACGTTCGAGTTCGCGATTGGCTCGACGTTCTAGGGCCGCTGAGCGCCTGACGCTCGGGCAGGTCATCGACCTGATCGACGGAACGCCGCATGGCCCCGACCACGGCGATGCGGAGGTCGCTGGCGTCGCGGAGTTCGCACACGCGACTGCTCATCACATCATCTTTGTGGCCGATCAACGCCGGCTGCCGAGTCTCGGCGATTCTGAGGCCCTTGCTGCCATCGTGCCGGAGGGCCTGGCGAACGACGCACAGGAGCTCTTCGACGGTCCGATTGTCGAGGTCGCGGACCCGCATTCGGCCGTCGCGGCGATTCTGGAGCGTCTCTTCCCAACGGTAGCTGGCTGGTCTGGGGTGCATCCGGACGCGCTTGTCGATCCTACTGCTCGACTTGGGAACGGTGTCGTTGTCGGTCCGGGCGCGGTGATCGACGCGAGCGCGCAAGTCGGCGACGACAGCGAGGTTGGCCCCGGATGCTATGTGGGCCACGGGGTTACGCTCGGGGAGGCCTGTGTGCTGCATGCCAACACAAGCCTCTATGAAGGGACTCGGCTCGGCGATCGAGTGCTATTGCATTCGGGAGTCGTAGTTGGCGCCGACGGGTTCGGATTCGCACGTGACGCTGGCACGCAGCTCAAGATTCCGCAGGTTGGCGGCGTGGTGATCGGTGACGATGTCGAGATCGGCGCGAATAGCTGCGTCGATCGAGGCACGCTCCGCGAGACTTCGATCGGGGCCGGAACCAAAATCGACAACCTTGTGCAGATCGGCCACAATTGCCAGATCGGGCAGGGTTGCGCGATCAGCGCGCTGTCGGGGCTTGCCGGCAGCACAGTGCTCGAAGACGGGGTCATCATGGGTGGAAACGTCGGAACCGCAGGGCATCAGGTGATCGGCGCGAATACGCTGGTCGCCGCCAAGTCGGGTGTGCACGGCGATATCGCACCAGGGTCGATGATTGCCGGCTCACCACATCTCGATATTCGCAAATGGCGCCGCAGCATCGGGGCCTTCGCCAAATTGCCGGAGCTGATTCGCCGAGTACGGCGATTGGAGCGCACTGCCGAGCGCTCCGACGAGGAGTAATCCAGTGACACAGGATATCCACGCGGTGATGGCGGCATTGCCGCACCGATACCCGTTTCTTCTTGTCGACCGCGTGATCGAGCATGTGCCTGGTGAGCGCCTCGTCGCGATCAAGAATGTGACGATCAACGAACCTTTTTTCAATGGGCATTTTCCGGGGAACCCAGTGATGCCCGGCGTCCTGATCGTCGAGGCCATGGCCCAGGCCGGCGCACTTCTGGTAAAGGGCAGTCAGCACGGTGGCGCCTCCCTGGCGGACAAGTACCTCTATCTTGCGGGCGTCGACAAAGCGCGATTCCGGCGGCCGGTCGTACCAGGCGATCAGCTGCGACTGGAGGCTGAGACCAAGGCGATTCGGAGCACGTCCTGCAAGATGGTGGGCCGGGCTTATGTCGGAGACGAACTCGCCGCGAGTGCCGAGCTGTTGTCAATGATCGTCGACGGGCCGAGCGAAGACGCATGAACGCGACAGTGGACTGCCATCCCACGGCCGTTGTCGAGCCCGGGGCCGAACTCGGGACCGGCGTCAAGGTCGGACCCTACGCGGTGATCAAGAGCACCGCGCGTGTTGGCGATGAATGCGAGATCGGCGCGTTCGCCGTGGTGGATGAGTATGCGGTACTGGGCACGGCGAACCGTCTTTTCCCTCATGCATGCGTAGGCTCAGAGCCCCAGGATCTCAAGTTCGAAGGCGAGGTTTCCTACCTCGAAGTCGGAGATCGGAATGTGTTTCGCGAGTTCGTCACCGCGAACCGCGGAACCGCCGGAGGCGGCGGTGTGACGCGCATCGGCTCCGAGAATCTCTTCATGGCGTACTGCCACGTGGCACACGACTGTGTCGTGGGAGATCACACCATCTTCGGCAACGCCGCGGCCCTTGCCGGACACGTTGAGGTAGGGGACTGGGCGATCTTGAACGCGTACGCCGCTGTGCAGCAGTTTGTTCGCATCGGCGCTCACGCGTACCTGGCCGGCATGTGTGGCTCGACGCGTGACGTCGTGCCGTTCTCGAAGGTTCACGGCAATCCGGCACAGATCATCGGACTCAATGCGATCGGGCTACAGCGCAGAGGTTTCGATTCGGACACGCGCTCGCAGTTGAAGCACGCTTTCAAATTGCTCTTTCGCGCGAAGCTGAACACCACCCAGGCTCTCGACGCGGTGGCCGAAGCTGGCCTGGACGGTGCCGAGGTGCGTCAGTTGGTGGACTTTGTGACCGGGAGTCAGCTTGGGATCGTCAAGTAGCCCGCTGGGCTTGATCGCTGGCGCCACGCAGATGCCGCGAATCGTTGCTCAAGAGGCTCGAGCGGCGGACCGTACTGTTCTTGCAGCCGCAATCCGTGGAATCACCGATGTGGGGATTGATGGGTGCGCGGATGAGGTTCGATGGCTCGATTGGTCCGACCTCCCTGGTTTCTTCGCGCTCCTGCAGGACTGGCAGGGAGCTGGCGTGTCCGAGGCGATCATGGCAGGCAAAGTCGAGCAGCAGCGGATGTACGACCGCGACGGCGACGGGGCCATGGAAGAGCTCATCGAGGGGCTCCCCACTGGGCATACCGACGAGCTTCTTGGAGCGGTAGCCAACGTTCTGTCCGGGGTTGGGATCGAGCTCCTCGACTCAACTCGCTACCTGGGCGATTACATGCCGGGAGCAGGCATCGTTGCCGGACGTTCGTTCGATGAACGCGAGCTTGCCGATGTCGAGCACGGTTGGGCAATCGCCAAGGACCTCGGACGACACGACATTGGTCAGACCGTTGTAGTGAAGGAGCGTGCCGTGGTTGCCCTTGAGGGCATGGAGGGCACCGACGCATGCATCGCACGGGCCGGTGATCTTGCCGGGCCTGGATGCGTGGTGGTGAAGGTGAGTAAGCCTGACCAGGATCTGCGCTTCGACGTTCCGGTCATTGGGCGAGGCACCGTGGACGCCATGCAAGCTGCCGGCGCCACGGGCCTGGCATTCGAAGCCGGAACTACGGTTGTTTTCGATCGCGAAGAGCTCGATCGGGTTGCCGGCGAAACCCTCGGGTTGCTGGCTCGCTGATGCCGGGGCAAGTACGCGTCGGCGTAGTGGGCGTCGGTTCGATCGGCCGCCACCACGTGCGCATTCTCGCTGCGGATCCTGGCGCGGATCTCGTCGCCGTGTTCGACACTGATGCCGAACGCGCGGCTCGAATTGCGGCCGAGCACGGAACCGAGGTGGCGGCGTCGCTGGACGATCTCCTATCGCGCGTCCAGGCGGTCAGTCTGGCGGTGCCCACTCCCGTGCACGCCGAGGTTGGAATTCGTTGTATCGCCGCGGGCTGCGACCTGATGGTCGAAAAGCCTCTCGCCGGGTCGGTCATCGACGCTGAGGTACTGATCGACGCCGCGCGCGACGCAGGTCGCCTGCTCCAGGTGGGCCACGTTGAACGCTACAACCCCGCCATCGAGGCTCTACTGCCACGGGTGGATCGCCCAGGGTTCATCGAGATTCACCGCCTCGGAACATTCGTCCAACGCAGCCTCGAGGTGGATGTCATCGCGGATCTGATGATCCACGACATCGACATCATGCACGCGCTCGTGGACGCAGAGGTGACGGACGTAAGGGCCGTGGGTATCGCGGTGCTCTCCGATGAGATCGACATCGCGAACGCTCGGCTCGAACTCTCGACCGGCTGCATCGTGAACATGACCGCCAGTCGCGTGAGCATGAACCGAGTGCGCAAGGTTCGAGTCTTTCAGCCGCGCGCATATTTTTCGGTCGACTACTCCGATCAGTCGGTGGCCTGCTTTCGCATCGAGGAAAAATCCGGGGAGAGACCGGTGATTTCCGGCGATCCAATCGTGGTGGAGCGTGGCGAGCCCCTCGTTGCGGAACTGCTCGGATTCCTGGAGTGCGTGCGAACGCGGACACAGCCGAGAGTCGACGGCGCTGCCGGTTTGCGGGCGATGCGTACTGCATTACGGATTCGCGATGCGCTTACAGTCGATCTGGCGTCCCAACTTGCGCCCGATGGGGATATGAGCAAGCTTTAGCTGTCATGAAATATCCGTTCAACGCCAGTCCGCGGCCGACGATCGGCATCGAAGAGGAATTCCAGATCTGCGACCCGCAGACTGGAGAGCTCGTACCGAGAGTCAACGAGTTGATGGCGCACGCCGACGAGGAAGCCAAGCGCTTCCTGGCGTACGACCTGATTCAGTCGCTGATCGAGTCGGTGACCGACGTGGGCGAGAACGTTGATGACGCCATCGCCGACCTGGTGGTCAAACGGCAGCGTACTCTCGGGTATGCCAACGCCGAGGGGTTGACGCTCGGTATCACCGGTACGCACCCGTGGGCCGATCCACGCCAGACGGTTTTCGTGGAAAACGAGTCTTACCAGTGGGTGCGGGATCAGCTGCGCTACGTGGCGAGTCGCAACCTCTCGTTCGGCCTGCATGTCCACGTTGGTGTGGACGATCAGGAACGGGCGATCTATGTGGCGAATCGCGCCCGCCGGTGGATCGGAGCCTTCATTGCGGCGGCGGCCAATTCGCCATTCCTGGATGGCGTCGATACCGGCTGGGACTCTGCGAGATCGTTCGTGTTCGGCACTTTTCCGCGCTCCGGCGTTCCGCCCGAGCTCCGGAGTTGGGAACACTACGAGGCCGTGATGGGTGGGCTGCAGCAGGCAGCAAGTATCACCAAGCCCAGACACATCTGGTGGAATATCCGGTGCCATCCAACCTTCGGTACCGTCGAACTGCGAGCCTGCGACGTACAGATGTCGCTGCGGCGGACGGCGGCCATCGCAGCGGCCTTCCAGGCGTTGGTGGTGACGTATTCGGATGCGCATCGGCGCGGCGAGCCCGAGCCTGAGCTCGAACGTGAGTTCCTCGAGGACGGTCGGTTCAAAGGGATGCGCTTCGGGTTGGACGCCGATGTGATGGACGCAGAGCTGCGCGACTGCATTTCGATGCGCGAGCTCTGTGGACGTCTGGTCGAGACGGCGGGTCCGGCAGCATCCCAACTCGGAACAGAGGGCCATCTGGCCGTGTTCTGCGAGATGGTGGAACGTGGCAACGGCGCGTGCTACCAGCGACGTGTGCTCGACGAGCTCGACGGCGACATGGCGGCGGTGCAGTTGCGCCTGTTGCAGGAATCGCGCGAACTCATCGAGACGCCCGATCTCGACTGACGGCGAGTTCTTCGTCGAGATCCTCGGCGCGGGCAACGGTCGGCCCGGGGCGATCCGTGACACGGCGGGTCTTCTTCTCTGCGGCGGTGGCCGACGTGTCCTGATCGACTGCCCGGGCGGAATTGTCACCAAGCTTGCGCGCCTCGACGTGGCGCCCGAGAGCCTCGCGGCGGTGGTGATTACTCACGATCACGTCGATCATGTGTATGGATTTCCACATCTGGTTCACGCGCTCGCCATTGAACGGTGTCTCGATCCGGTGATGGTTCTGGCCCCTGCGGAAGCACTCGACACGATTGATCGAGCCCTCGCGGCGTACGGGTTGATTGGCGATAGCTATCCGGTCGTGCAGGGCGACGTGGTGGACCCGGGCGAGCGCTCTGGGCGCCAGGTGGCTGGCATGCATCTACGCACAGGCTGGGCGCGTCACTCGCGTCCAACGCTTGCCCTGCGCTGTGACATCGGCGGCACGAGCGTGGGCCTGACGTCGGACACACTCGCGACGACCAATCTGGATGGCCTCTTCGATGGCGTGCACACGCTGTTTCACGATTGTGGTGGGTCACGTTCCACAAACGGTGGTTGGAGGGCGCATCATGCCACCGCTCACGACGCGGGAGTGATGGCGGCACGCGTCGGTGCTCAGCGCCTTCTTCTGACCCATTTACCGCCGCTGAACGGCGATCTGGGGGAGCGATTACTCGAAGAGGCCGGGGCCGCGTTCGCCGGCCAGGTCGTCCTGGCGACAGACGGCGAGCGCGTCAGATTCGACACCTGACGCCGCATTGTCTCGCGGTGCGGTAACCTCACGCCGCTATGGAGGAAATGGACCTTGAGACAGTCCGACGCGCCTACTCGAGATGGGCGCGCGTGTATGACCTGGCGTTCGGGCCGGGAATGGTCAAGGCACGCAAACGGGGCATCTCGATGTTGCAGCTTGGGCGCGAAGCCAAGGTCCTCGAAGTCGGAGTTGGAACCGGACTCTCGCTGCCCTTTTTCCCATCTGATTGCCATGTGTACGGCGTCGACATCTCCAGGGACATGCTCGCGCGAGCCCACGAGAGGGCAGCGCATCCGCGACGGGGCTTGATCGAAGGGGATGTCGCACACCTTCCGTTCGATGATGGGACGTTCGACGGGATCCTGGCACCGTATGTTGTCTCGGCGGTACCCGATCCGGTTGCCATGCTGCGCGAGGTCCGTCGGGTGGCAAAAGCGGGTGCTCGTATCGTTCTCCTGAATCACTTTGCCAGCGAACACCCACTGCTCGCGGCGATCGAGCGGGCCATCAATCCCGCAACAACCCGGATGCTGGGATTTCATGCGGATTTTGATGTGCAGCCGCTGCTCGACGAGGTTGGACTCGCGGTGAGCGAGTCGGAGAAAGTGCCGCCGTTTGGCTACTGGCGCGCCCTGCGCGTTGACGGAGCAGAGGTATGAGCGACATTGTCGCGAGTGCGCCCCTGCGCGTCGATCTCGCTGGCGGGACGCTAGACCTGTGGCCGCTGTCGGTGCTGCACGAGGATGCGAGTACGGTGAATGTCGCGCTGAGCCTTCGCGCGCGCGCGTCCTACACGTCGACTCGCGGTGGGTGGCACTTCGAAGCGAGAGACCATGAGGCGGAGCTCAGGGTTGCTGCAGAAGGGCTACGCAAGGCTGCCGCGGCGGCCACCGATGGCGACTTCTTTGCGCTCGTGCTTAAGGTGCTCGACCACATCGACTGGAATGAGAGTGGGCACGTCGTGACAAGCGTAGACGGCCCTCCTGGGGGCGGCCTCGCGGGTTCGTCGGCGCTGATGGTGGCGCTCCTCGGATTGGCGCACACGGGCGCCGGGCGTCGCCTGGACCGCAAGCGGTGTCCCGCTCTTGCGCGTGACCTCGAGGCGCGCGTTCTTGGGCTGCCCACCGGGGTCCAGGACTACTACCCGGCGATCCATGGTGGTGCTCTTCACCTCGAGTACCAGCCCGGTGCGACGCACTGCAATCGGATTGCGGCCGATTTCGACGCGCTCGAGGCCCGGGCCGTCCTCGCCTACAGCGGCAAGCCACATGCCTCGGCGCCGTCCAACTGGAGCATCTATCGGCGGCGCCTTGAAGGGGAGCGGTTGGCCGTCGAGTCGTTTTCGGCCATTTCCCATGCTGCGGCCGCTGCCGCGAGCGCGCTGCGTAGGTCCGACTGGCGCCGACTGGGCGAGGCGATGACTAGCGATTGGGAGGCCCGGAAACGCCTCGATCCGGCGCTGGCACCGCCAGCTCTGGTGGACCTGGAGACGGTTGGGCTCGAGGCGGGTGCGCGGGCCGCCAAGTGTTGCGGCGCTGCCTCGGGCGGAACGATGCTCTTCCTGCTCAAGCGACCGCGGGATCGCAGGCGGGTCGAAACCACCCTCAGCGAAGCGGGCGCGCGGATATTGCCCTTCAAGGTGGCCCGGACAGGACTCACGGTTCGCCGGCGATGACTCTGGATTGGGCCGTGATTCCAGTCGCGGGGAGTGGTACGCGCATGCTTCCAGCGAGCGCCGTGATTCCCAAGGCGCTATTGCCGGTCGGCGCCTGGCCGATGCTTCATTGGGTCCTGGATGAGTGCGTGCGGGCCGGGATTGGCGGCGTCGCGATGATCGTGGGCCCCGATCAGCCATTGGTTCGCGAATACGTGGAGGTTGCGATTGCAAGAGGTCGCGGCGCTGAGAACGATGATCTGGCCCGGTTGGGCAGGGGACTCGCGGAGCTGGAGCTTGAGTGGGTGGTTCAAACCGAACCTCGCGGCGTGGGCCACGCCTTCATGTTGGCCCGGCCCATCACCGGAGACTCACCGTATGGCGTGCTGTTACCGGATAACTGGTTTGAGGCCAAGCCGGGGGCGATAGCGCAGGTGACGACCGCATTCGAACGCACCGGCCATTGTGCGTTCGGTTTGACGCGCGTCGACCCGGAGGAGGCCTGGCTTTTCGGTAATGTGGGCGGCGTCGAGTTGGATTCGGCCGGAGGGGACACCTACAGGGTCGTCGGTCTACAGGACAAGTTGCCGGGAACCTTCGACGCCGAGCAGCCTGTACTACGGGGCTGTGCGCGCTACGTCGTTGATGGGCGCTTCTACGACGCGCTCGACGCTACCGGGCCACCGCCGGACGGAGAGTGGGATGACGTGCCCGCGTTCCAGGCATTGATCGCCGCAGATGGGTTAGCCGCGCAGCATATTCAAGGTCGCCACTACGACGTGGGACACATGGCCGGCTATTTGAGGGCGGCGGCCTATCTCGCTGAGCGATAGTCGCGAATAGCGCCGGTGATGACGCCGCGGACCTGAATTTGACCGTCAGGAATGTAGAGAGGCTCGCGACCATCCACGGTCGGTTCGAGCCGGACATGTGACGACTCGCGGTAGTAGCGGCCGATGGCCGTGACGTCTCCGCGAAGAAGCGCCAGAACCACCTCACCATCGCGAACACCGGGTCGATCCTCGACGATCAGAAGGTCGCCCTCGGCCAGGGATTCGTCGGCGAGAGACGCCCCACGCACCCGCAGAAGAAATACGGGCACCGACGAAGCGAAGGTCGCTGGTACCTCGATGGTCTCGGTGGTGCCTACCGCTTCAATGGGGCGACCGGCGAGCAACTGGCCAAGCACGGGCGCTGCAAAGGAACTTCGCGAGTCCGGTTCGACGATTTCGAGTCCCCGTCCCTGATGCCGCGTCTTCCGGAGGTAGCCCTTTGAGACCAGTTGCTGCACATGCTTGTAGACGGTCGCGGGCGAGCTCAGGCCGAAGTGTTCGCCGATTTCCTCAAGGGTGGGGGCGTAGCCTCGATCGCGCACATAGCCGGCGATGTAGTCGAGGGTCTCTTTCTGCCGTTTTGTGAGATACATGGCTCGCACAAGAAGAGTCGGATCCGGGAAGCATCGTCATGGTGAAGCGAAAGTCAAGTGAGTCGCGTTTCAGGCGAGGCGTTGTACCCTCGTCACATGCGCTATCTAGCTCTGGATATCGGCACGAAACGTACCGGGCTGGCGGTCTCGGACGCCACCGGACTGATCGCTCGCCCGTACGACGTGATTACCGGCGCGGGCGATGTTGATCAACTTGTGGCGAGGCTACGCGAGGTCGTGGAGACGGAAGAGGTGGAGGCGGTCGTGCTCGGCCTTCCGCGGCGGCTCGGCGGAGAGGAGGGGCCAGAGGCCACTCGTGTTCGTGCCATCGCAGGGCAGATCGCAGGCGCGTTCCCGGTTCCGGTGTCCCTGTGGGATGAGCGCCTCAGTACGGTCGAGGCGACTGAACGGTTGATCGAAGCCGGCGTCCGTCGCAAAGCCCGCAAGGGCATGGTGGACAAGGTTGCCGCGGCGTTGATCCTGCAGAGTTTTCTGGACGCCGGTTCGCCTGATTCGGCGCGCCTCGCGGAGGCGCCAGCATGAAGCGCATATTGATCGGACTCGCCGTAGTTCTGGTGGTTGGGTGTGGCGCTGCCCTTTTCGGTATGCGGTGGATCGATAGTCGAATCTCATCGCCTCACGCTCCGGAGGCCGGGGCAACCAGAGACATTACCATCGCGCGCGGCATGAACGCGCGTTCGGTTGCGGCCGCGCTCGAACAGGCCGATGTTCTCGAAGACGGACGCGATCTCGTGTGGTGGCTGTGGTGGACGGATCTTGGCGCGTCCATCCAGGCGGGGGACTATCGCTTTGATGAAGCCGTCTCAGTGGAAGATGTCACGCGAATCATCACGGAGGGACGCGTTCGTCTCTTTCCAGTGACGCTTCCGGAGGGCTCGAATCGCTGGCAAGCGGCCATCGCGATCGCGTCTGCAGGGTTCGGTGACGAAGAAGCGGCCCTACGATCCTTCATGCGGGTCGACTTGATCGCAGATCTAGATCCCGAGGGGACCGACCTGGAGGGCTATCTGTTTCCTGAGACGTACCTCGTTCCGTCGGGGACGACGACGGATCAAGTTGTCGACCTGATGGTAGCGGCGTTCAGAGAGACGTGGGACGCGGGACTCGGCGCCAGGGCCTCCGAGCTCGGATGGTCGGTTCGTGAGGTTGTCACGCTGGCGTCGCTGATTGAGGCCGAGACGCCGAGCGCGGACGAGCGGGGCCTGGTTTCCGCAGTGTTCCACAACCGGCTCGAGCGCGGCATGCTGCTGCAAACGGATCCGACGGTTCTATACGCGCGCTGGCTAGCCGGCAAGGATGGCCGCACGATCTACATGTCGGACCTGCGGCGTGATTCCCCGTACAATACGTATCTCTATCCAGGCCTTCCCGCCGGTCCGATCGGCAGCCCGCGTGCATCGAGTCTGGATGCCGCTCTCGATCCCGCTGAATCCGATTTTCTGTATTTCGTGTCTCGCAATGACGGGACGCACGCCTTTTCGACGAATCTGCGCGATCACAACACACTGGTCAACGAGTACCAACGCTGACTCGTGAACCCGGTGCCAGGTACGAGACCCATGAGCGACGACGGATACACGGTGACCCTCGAACGCGATGCGGCTGCCGGTTGGCGGTTCGGGATCGTCGTCAGCCGTTTCAACGAGGACATCACCAAGAGCTTGTTGGCGGGTGCGCGAGAAACGCTGCGCGAGTACGGCGCTGCTGGCAAGGATGTGGAAGTAGTCCACGTGCCGGGAGCTTTCGAACTTCCGATGGGAGCGATGGTGCTAGCGGCGCGTGAGGACATTCATGCGGTGATTTGCGTGGGAGCGCTGATCCGCGGTGAGACGCCGCATTTCGATGTGCTCGGCATGTCCACGGCCCACGCCGTGCAGAACGTAGCGCGCGAGTACGGCCTTCCGGTGACGTTCGGGCTGATCACGTGCGACACGATGGAACAGGCCAAGGCACGGGCAGGCGGTGACCGCGGGAACAAGGGTTCGGAGGCCGCGCTCGCGGCGATCGAGATGATCGGAGTCTACTCGGCGGCCGGGGAATAGAAGGGTGGGCGCACGGCATCGCGGGCGCGAGCGCGCAGTCCAGGCACTCTACGAGTGGGCGGTCACGGGACGGCGCCTGGACACTACTTTCGAGCGTTTCTGGCGCGTGCGCGACGAGTCGGATGATGTTCGTCGTTTCGCAGAGCGACTCGTGCGCGGGGTCGCCGACAGCGCGGAGCACATCGATCGCTTGATCGATCATCAGGCAGTGAACTGGCGGCTCGACCGATTCAGCAACGTCGATCGGAGCATTCTCCGCATCGCGATCTGGGAAATGCTCAACGAGCCGGACACACCGTCGGCGGTGGTCATCGATGAAGCCATCGAGCTGGGCAAGAAGTTCAGCGGCCCGGCGGCGGGTCCGTTTATCAACGGAATCCTGGACGGAGTACGGAAACGGCTCGCCGAGGAACCCGCGACGGCCGAGATGGAACATACGAACGAGGCAGGGGACGGATGAGCGAGTATCGACCTGCGGAATTCGAAGAGAAGTGGCGCGAGCGATGGGAACGCGAGGGCGTTTACCGTAGCAAGGTGGACTGGGAGCGGCCGAAGCACTACGCGCTGACAATGCTTCCTTATCCCAGCGGGGATCTGCATCTCGGGCATTGGTTCGCCATGGTCCCGTCCGATGCCCGCGCGCGTTTCAAACGCATGAAGGGATTCAACGTGCTCTTCCCGATGGGCTTCGACGCCTTTGGCCTTCCGGCCGAGAATGCAGCGATCCAACGCGGCATTCATCCGTGGAAATGGACCTACGAGAACATCGAGAACATGCGGCGCCAGTTTCGCAGCATGGGCGCAATGTTCGACTGGGAACGCGAAGCGGTCAGTTGCACCCCGGAGTTCTATCGTTGGACGGAGTGGTTCTTCAATCGGTTCCTCGAAGGAGGCCTGGCCTATCGCGGTGAGGCCCTGGTGAACTGGTCAGAGTCGCTGCAGACCGTATTGGCCAACGAGCAGGTCATCGACGGAAAGGACGAGCGAACGGGTCAACCCGTCGTCCAGAAGCTCATGTCCCAGTGGTTCTTTCGCATCACGCAGTATGCAGACGAACTGCTCGAGTTCGACGAGATGGACTGGCCCGAGGCTATCCGCAAAGCGCAGACGAACTGGATCGGTCGGAGCGAAGGAGCGCGCGTCGCCTTCACGATCGAAGGCGAGACGTCGATCGAGGTCTTCACCACGCGGCCCGACACGTTGTGGGGCGCGACCTTCATGGTGCTCGCGCCCGAACACGACCTTGTCGATCAGCTCACCAGCGAAGACCAGCGTGAGCAAATCGCCGAGTACGTGGCTGCGGCCGCGAAGGCGAGTGAGATTGAACGCAGTGCTGAAGACCGCGAGAAAACGGGCGTCTTCACGGGGAGCTACGCGCAGAATCCGGCCAGCGGCGAGAAGATTCCGATCTGGATCGCAGACTACGTAATGGTTGGCTACGGGACCGGCGCGATCATGGCGGTTCCGGCACATGACCAGCGCGACTTCGAGTTCGCGCGGAAGTTCGATCTTGAGGTGCGGCCGGTGATTACCAGCCCTGAGGGGGTCGTAGACGCCGCAGCCATGACCGAGGCATACGTTGGCGCAGGGGCGATGTTCAACAGTGGTCCGATCGACGGCACTCGCTGCACCGACTCCAAGGGTCGGTCCAATCCGGCGATCGCGGCGGCGATCGAGTGGCTTGAGGATCATGAAGTCGGCCGCGAAGCGATCAACTATCGGCTGCGCGATTGGTTGATCAGCCGGCAGCGCTACTGGGGATGCCCGATTCCGGTCGTTCGACGGGCGGATGGTGAATACGAGACGGTCCCGGACGACTCCTTGCCGGTCGAATTGCCGCAGGACGTCGAATTCATGCCGACGGGCAGAAGTCCACTGAAGTCGAATTCTGACTTCATGGCCGCCGTGGCCAAGGACGGTGGCCCCGCGGAGCGCGAAACGGACACCATGGACACCTTCATGTGCTCCTCCTGGTACCAGTACCGGTATCTGAGTCCCGGATACGACGGGGCGCCGTTCGACCCTGAGGAAGCCGCGTACTGGTTGCCTGTGGATACGTACACAGGCGGCGCAGAGCACGCGACCATGCACCTGCTCTACACCCGGTTCTTCACGAAGGCGATGCGCGATCTCGGCATGTTCGAAGACGCCGCCACGGTGATGCGCCAGCGCGGCCGGGATCCTGGTCGGATTTTCGATGAACCCATGGTTGTGCTGCGTAACCAGGGACAGGTTCTAGGCGGAGAGCGCTCGGGCGATGTGGTTCGCGCAACGGGGTCGACTGTCGGCAACGTGTTGCATGCAGATCGTGTGGAGGTCGTCGGCGACGCACCGGCATCTTGCGAGCCCGACGAGATGGTTGGCGAGATTATGCGGCGTACCGAGAACATTCTCACCCTCACGGCTCCGGATGGCGGTCTGATGACGGTTGAGGTCGAGCCTGATGCAAGCATCGATATCCCCGGAATCGACGGGGTCAACTCGGTCGGGCAGCTGCGCCATCACCTCGAAGTCCAACGCATGTCCAAGAGCAAGGGCAACGTCGTCAATCCCGACGTTTGGGTCGATCGGCACGGTGCCGATGTGCTCAGGGCCTATCTGATGTTCGGGTTTGACTGGGCGAAGGGAGGTCCGTTCGACAGCGGCGGAATGCAGGGGGTCGCGCGCTGGCTGCAGGACGTCTGGGCGATAGGTACGACCCCTCCGACCGGACCTGGTGATCCCGAGCAAGAGGCGATGATCGAGCGCCGTCTCCACCAGACGATCGAGCAGGTTGAGCGAGGGCTCGAGGAGTTCAGCTTCAACACAGCGATTGCCGCCCTGATGGCGTTCCGGAACGACCTCCGGGCGGCACTGCGCGAAGATCATCTCGGGGACGACGCCTGGCGCGCCACGATGGACGTGATGGTGCGGCTCCTCGGCCCGTTCGCTCCGCATACAGCCGAAGAACTCTGGGAGCGACTGGGCGGCGACTTCAGCGTGCACGCGCAGGAGTGGCCGGCCTACGATCCGGAGAAGGCGGCCGAAGATACGGTCACGCTGGTGGTTTTGGTGAATGGTAAAGTCCGGGATCGGGTGGACGTCGCGGCGGACGTCGGACAAGACGAGGCCAGAACTCTGGGACTCGCCACGGAAGGCGCGCGTCGCTACATTGGCGACAGTGGACCGCGGAAGGTGATCTTCATTCCGGCACGCAAGGGTCAGGAACCGAAGCTCAACATCGTCGTTTGACAGGAGTGCCTGGATGTTCAGGAAAGTAGCCGGCTGGCGCAGCCGCGCGGTATTCCTGTTGGTCGCTCTGCTCAGCGTGGAGAGCTGCGGATACTCACTGGTTGGCCAGGGGGCATTCCTACCTGACTACGTGCAGGTCGTTGCGATTCCCACGTTCGTTAACAACACACGACGATTCGAACTCGAAGTGCGTGTGACCGATGCGGTGACCCGGGAGTTCGTGTCACGCGGCAACTATCGCGTCGTCGGCCAGCAAAATGGTGCGGATGCTGTGCTCCTCGGTGAGATTCAGTCATTCGATGTGCGGCCGATCGGTTTGGATGAGCAAGAGGCAGCGGATACCTGGCAGGTCACGATTAGGGCCCGGGTGACGTTCCAGGACCTGGTGGCCAACAAGATCCTCTTCACGGCGAATAACTTCACCTATCAGGATCAGTTCGAGTTCCCGGCGACCGGGGCGGGGCAGATTGATATCGAAGTTGGCTCGATCGACGAGATCTCGCAGGAGTTCGCAAGAGCTGTTGTTGCGAGCATTCTGGAAGGCTTCTAGCCCGGCACGCAGGGCACAGAGCAAGGAGCGGTATGGCCCGACGAGGTCAGAAGGCGGCGGGGATCACGTTGCCCGCCCTCAGGAAGGCAGTTGCAGCGGACGATGTCGCCCCGGTGTATCTGCTCCTTGGCGAAGAGCCGGCGCTGCGACGGCGCGCTACCGAATGCCTGAGAACCCTCGTTGACGATGGCGAGTCACCCGGTGCGATAGTTCAGATCGACGGGAGTCGGGCGACGCTGGCAGAGATCGTCGACGAGGCCAGGTCGCTGCCGCTCTTCAGCTTGATGGCCGAAGGCGTCGTGCGGATAGTCACGGTGCCGAACTTCGACAAGCTTCTCGGCAGCGATGAAACTGAAGAATTCCTCGCGTACCTGGCCGATCCGGTTGGCGCGACGTGCGTTGTTCTGGAAGCTGACAAGGTCGACAAGCGGAAGACGTTGTACAAGGCCGTTGCGAAAACTGCTGTCATTGTCGACTGTGCCCCGCCCACGTCGGAACGAGACGTCTCGATCTGGATCGAGGCGACGCTGCGCAACGCCGGTTACTCAATCGAGCCCGACGCGGTGGCGTATCTACTGCAGATGGCCGGTACCCGACTCACCGTGCTCGAGCAGGAAATCGAGAAAGCCATGCTGTACGTCGGCGAGAGCGGGACCGTGCGGGCAGCGGACCTCGAGGGCATCATGGGGCGCACGCGGGAGCACTCGGTCTTCGAGCTCACCGACGCGCTCGTAAAAGGGGATCAGGAGTCGGCGCTGCGACTGCTGAACATCCTGCTCGACGATGGTGAGTCTCCGATCGGCGTGTTGGCCATGATCGGCTGGATCTGCCGGCAACTCGTCGTGGCCGGGGATCTGGTTGCTTCGGGAATCCCGCGCAAAGAAGCCATGCAAGGGATCGCCGGGCGATGGCAGCAGCGCGGCGAAATACTCGATCGCGCTCGACGAGCGTCACGCGGTGCGCTCGCACGCACTTTGATCGGGTGCGCCGAGGCAGACCTGTTCATCAAACGGATGCGTGATGCTCGGCTGGGTGCGGACAGACTACGTCCCGCACGGGGCAGATTGGAGGCGCTGTGCCGTCAGATCTGTGCCGCGTAGGGCAGGCTCAGCTCGATTCGAGCTTGCTGATCCGGCGCGAGAGTCGCGCCTTCTTGCGGGCAGCCTGATTCCGGTGAATCACGCCGCGCTGCGCAGTCCTATCGAGAAGAGACTGGGCCGCAGTCCAGCTTTCGCGGATGCGGTCCATGTCACCGGCCTCGATGGCTTCATCAAGCTTCCGAAGCGAGGTGCGGAGAGCGGAACGGCTACCGCGGTTGCGGTCGCGGCGCACCACGCTCTGGCGCATACGCTTCTTAGCAGAGGCAATATTGGGCATTGGGTTCGAGATCTCCTTAGACAAACGCTCGAATGTGGAAGGTTAGGATGAGCGTCGGCGGCCGTCAAACGTCTATTTGCGCAAAAAGGGTACGGGGTCGAAGCGCGTCGTCGGGCCCTAACTTCCGCGCGAGGTTGCGTTGAGTAAGACAGGCACCGACCAGACCGGCAGATTGCTCCGAGCGGCCGGCACCGTGGGCGGAATGACTCTAGTGTCGCGAGTTCTCGGATTGGTTAGGGATATCGCTCAGTCCACCTTGCTGGGTGCCGGGGTTGCTGCGGATGCCTGGTACGCGGCCTTCGTGTTGCCCAGCACGCTACGACGGCTGGTCGGCGAGGGAAACATCTCCGCCGCGTTCATACCCGTCCTGGCTCGTCAATCTGCCGAGCACGGTGATGAGCGTGCACGCGAGCTGTCGTCGAAGTTCTTCACCGTTGTACTCGTTGCCGCGAGTGGCCTGAGCGTGATTGGGATCCTGGGCGCTCGCGGGATCGTCTGGGTCATGTACTCCGGCTACGCGGCCGTGCCCGGGAAGTTCGAGCTAACGGTGGATCTCACTCGCGCGGTGTTCGGCTACCTGCTGTTCATTTCACTGACAGCGGTCTTGATGGGGATCTTGAATGCCCGGCAGAGGTTCGCCGCCGCAGCATTTACCCCGGTGCTCCTGAATATCGCGCTGATCGCCGCGGCCTTCCTCGCCTGGGGCGAGCTACCGGAGACGGCTGTCTGGGTAATCGCTGGCGGCGCGATGGTCGGAGGGGTTCTGCAGTTCCTATTCCTGGTTCCCTTTGTCCGCCGATTCGGGGTTTCGCTGCGACCATCATGGCCGCTCGGTGATCGAGGCGTCTCGGAGATCGGGCGGCTCATGATCCCCGGGGTGGTCGGCGCCAGCGTGGTGCAGATCAATATCCTGGTGGGGCGATCGCTGGCCAGCGATCTGCCTGAGGGAACGATGACGTCCCTCTACTTCGCATCGCGTGTGAATGAACTCACGCTCGGCGTGTTCGCGGTTGCGGTCGCCACCGTCGTGTTGCCGTTGATGTCTCAGCAGGGCGCGGCCGGAGACACCGCCCAGCTTCGGGGAACACTGGGATTTGCACTCCGCCAGGTCACGGCGGTGACGCTTCCTGCAGCCGTCGGGATCATGGTTCTGCGTCACGACATCATCGCCACGCTTTTCGAGTACGGGCAGTTCTCGGCCGGAGCGACAGCCCTTACGGCGGCGGCCGTTTGGGGGTATGCATGGGGACTAGTGGCCACGGCGGGGGTCCGGATCGCGGTGCAGTCTTTCTATGCGATGCGGGATACACGCACACCGGTGATCGTCGCGACGGGGTCGATGGTGGTCAACGTGGTCGGTTGCGTGCTACTGCGCGGGCCCCTCGAGAATGCCGGCATCGCGCTCGCCAACTCGATCGCGGCGGCATTCTCGCTGGCAGTGCTCCTGTGGTTGCTGCGCGGAAAGCTGGGCGGTCTCCCGCTTCGTGAGCCTCTCGCGAGCTTTACCCGGGCTGGTGTCGCCGCTGCGGTGATGGCCGCCGTGTTGCTGGGAATTCGAGATTCCCTGATCGTTGCTGACAGCGGTGTCGTTGAGGCCTGGGTTCGGCTTTTCACTGTCGTGCTCGTCGGTGGGATGGTCTATCTGGCGGGGCTTGCGGTTCTGCGAGCTCCGGAAATCGCCGAACTGCGACAAATTGGACGGCGACAGGCGCCTGCTACTCTGGTTGGCGGATCCACCGAAGAGGAGCGGTAGAAAACGATGATTGCAGTACTGCAGCGCGTTTCGCACGCTCAGGTGACCGTGGCCGGCGAGTGTGTCGGCGCGATTGGGCCGGGGATTCTCGCGCTCATCGGAGCAGTCGATGGCGACGACGGGGCCGATGTGGATTTCATGGCTCGGCGAATTCCGAACCTGCGTTTCTTCGCTGATGAAGACGGACGAATGAACCTCTCGGTGTCGGATATTGGCGGAGCGATCCTCGTCGTTTCGCAATTCACGCTCGCCGGGGATACCCGAAAAGGCCGGCGCCCCAGTTTCGTGCGGGCGCTGGCTCCTGATCTGGCCGCCCCGATGATCGAGGATCTGGCTGGCCGATTCGAGGCGGCGGGACTGGAGGTGGCGACCGGCGAGTTCGGCGCGAACATGCAAGTCGAATTGCTCAACGATGGTCCCGTGACGCTCCTGCTCGACTCCAGGCAGACGCGTCGCGGCAACGATCGTGACGCGGGAGGGGCCTGAGTGGAGAGGGTCCGACTGGGCGGATGGGAATTGGACTACCTGGAGTACCTCCGGGTAGAACTCGGTCGCTCGGACCGTACAATTCGGTCCTACTCGGCGGATCTCCGACAGTTCGACACATGGTGCGCCGACGCCAACGTCAATCCGTTGGACCTCAGGGCAAGCGACCTCCGCTCGTGGCTCGGATGGTTGGAGCAGCAAGGATGCTCCGGGCGAACTCGCGCCCGGAAGCTCTCTGCGCTTCGAGGTTTCTACAGGCGCCTCGTGGCTTCCGGCCGCGTCGAGGTTGATCCCACCGAACTGCTGAAGGCACGCGAGCGGACGCGTCCGCTCCCGAAGACACTGAGCTGGGACGAAGTCGAGCGGATCCTCGCCCAGCCGAATGTCGAAGGCCCATCAGGGCTCCGGGATCGGGCGATGCTCGAAGTGGCCTACGGTTGTGGGTTGCGGGTCTCCGAAGTGATCAGCCTGCAGCTCGGCGACATCGACGAGGAAGAGGGCTTTGTTCGCTGTTTTGGCAAGGGAAGTAAAGAACGTCTGGTTCCGATCGGCGATGAGGCGGCGCATTGGATTACGCGGTACGTCGAGCGCGGACGGGATGCCTTCGCCCTCGATTCGACAGAACAGACGATCTTCCTGGGTCGTCGCGGCCGGCCGCTCACGCGGCAGTGGTTCGCCAAGCTCCTCAAGCGCTACGCGACCGATGCGGGCATCCCCCGATCTCGAGTAAGCCCTCACGTGCTTCGACACTCTTTCGCCACGCACCTCTTGGAAGCTGACGCTGATCTGCGGGCTGTTCAGGCGATGCTTGGCCACAGTCGCATCGCCACGACCGAGGTGTATACGCACGTGGATCGAGCCCGATTGAAACTTGTCTACGAGCGCCACCATCCGCGAGCGCATTCGTGAAGGAACTACTGGGGCGCCTCGATTCCGGCGACTACAGCCTGGTGCTCCGCTGCGGCGAGATCGCTGCGCAGAGGGGATACACCCCGTACCTTGTAGGCGGTGTCGTCCGTGACCTGGTTCTCGATACCCCGTCACCGGACATCGACATCGTGGTCGACGGCGACGCGATAGTCGTCGCCCAGGATGTTGCCCGCGCACTTGGTGGAGAGGTTCTTCGACATCACGCCTTCCAGACGGCGACCGTGACCCTCACCGACGGTCGTCGAGTGGATTTCGCTACAGCGCGCTCGGAGACGTACCCGAAGCGGGGCGCGCTGCCGTCTGTGGCCGAAGGGAACATTGAAGAGGACCTGGCCCGCCGGGATTTCACCATCAACACCATGGCCATCGCCATTGCGCCCGCAGCCGTCGGTGCTCTGGTCGACCCTCATGGCGGCCGGGAAGATCTGGCCGCGCGCCAGATCAGGTTCTTGCACGAGCAATCGTTCAGCGACGATCCGACACGGCTGTTGCGAGCGCTTCGATTCGCGCTGCGGCTCGACTACGAGATAGAGACGCGGACGTCGGCTGGCATTCGTGTTGCGGCGCAGGGTGGGTTTCTGGGAGATATTTCTGGCGATCGAATGCGACGTGAACTCGAGAAACTCCTGCGCGAGCAGCCCGTGCACGGGCCGAAGGCACTGCGCGAATGGCAACTCCTGGATGACATCTTCGTGGGACTCGAGGTTGATTTGGATGCGCTCCGCCTGCTGTCGGGCCGAGAAGAGGACGTTGCCTGGCAGGTCCTCGCCGTGATGGCCGTATCGCTGGCGCCTCAGGAACGCTGGGAGCTCGGCCGTCGGTTGCGCCTGCCAGGTGCCGCACAGGACATCGTCGTCGACTCCGGAGTTGCATGGGATCGGGCTCGGGCCGCGCTGAGTCGATTGGCGCTGGACGCTCCGCGGAGCGCTATCGCCAGCGCGTTGGACCCCCTGTCCGAGGCCGTGCTGGAGGTGGGCTCGGCGACGTGGCCGGAGGGTCGAGATCGTGTGCTGCTGTATATCCGTGAGGATCGCGGTGTGACCAGCGAACTCGACGGCAATGATCTGTTGGAAATTGGCGCGCCGTCAGGTCGGTCGATCGGCGCAATGCTGCAGACCTTGCGGTACGCGCGTATCGACGGCGCGATCAGCGATCGGGCCGGTGAAGAGCGTCTGGTTCGCACGATGCTCGACGGGCCAAATTGACCGTTTCATGAGCCCCGTGTAGGCTTCGTTCAGATCCGCGCGAGGCCCCGTACCGGGCCGTACGCGCCGGCCTCGAGGCCTCAACGAAGATTCTTACCGAGCACGCAATACTGCTCCTGGAACAACGAATTTCATGGACAATCAGACGTTTCTTCTGACCTCCGAATCCGTCACCGAAGGGCACCCGGACAAAATCGCGGATCAGGTGTCCGACTCGGTGCTCGACGCCATCATGGCGGAGGATCCGACGGGTCGTGTGGCGTGCGAGACCATGGTCACGACCGGTATCGCGATCGTTGCCGGTGAGATCACCACCAACGCGTACGTCGACATCCCGAGCATCGTGCGCAAGACGATTCGCGAGATCGGGTACACCCGCTCGGAATTCGGCTTCGACGCCGACACGTGCGGTGTGATGACGAGCATCGACGAGCAGTCGCCGGACATCGCGATGGGCGTGGATCCCGGCGGCGCAGGCGATCAGGGTTTGATGTTCGGCTACGCTTCGGTGGAAACCGAAGAGCTGATGCCCATGCCGATCAAGCTGGCGCACGGTCTCTGCCGCCAGCTCTCGACCGTGCGCAAGGACGACACGCTCGACTACCTGCGGCCTGATGGCAAGGCTCAGGTCACCGTCGAGTATGTAGACGGTCGACCCCACCGCGTGGATTCAGTGGTGGTCAGCACGCAACATGGCGAGGAAGTCTCCCTTGGCGTGATCCAGGAAGATCTTCTCGAGAAGGTCGTGAAGCCGGTCGTTCCGGAAGAGCTGCGTGACGAGAACACCAAGTACCACATCAACCCCACGGGTCGCTTTGTTGTTGGCGGCCCGCAGGGTGACTGTGGGCTCACAGGCCGGAAGATCATCGTCGATACCTACGGCGGTGTCGGAAGCCACGGCGGTGGTGCGTTCTCGGGCAAGGACTGCACAAAGGTCGACCGCACGGCGTCCTACATGGCCCGCTACGTGGTGAAGAATCTCGTGGCGGCGGGCGTTGCGGAGCGACTTGAGCTTCAGCTCGCCTACGCGATCGGCGTTGCCGATCCGGTTTCGGTGATGGTGAACGCACGTGGAACCGGGCGCGTCGATGAGGCGCGGATCGTCGAGGCAGTGCGCGAGATCTTCCCACTGACCCCGAAGGGGATGATCGAACACCTGGATCTGCGGCGTCCGATCTATCGTGAGACCGCGGCGTACGGTCACTTTGGTCGTGAAGGCTTCCCGTGGGAGGCCACCAATCTGGCCGACGACGTCCGGCGCTTCCTGGACCTTTCGGAAGCCGACATGCCCGGCGGAGCGGCCTAGTTCTTCGCCGCCTCTAGGTTCTGACGCCGATAGCCTGGTACGTCCCTAGAGATAGGAACAACAGGTGTGGCGCCCATGCCGACAGAGGCGGCGGCAGTTGGTTCGCGTAGCCGAGAGCCTGGAAGACGCCGAACGCGATCCAGTAGGCGGCTACGAGTGCGACTGCGACGGCCACGCCCGTAAGCGTGCCGTGGCGGCCCATTCGGAATGCGAATGGAAGGCCGACCACGGTCATGACAAACACGATGGCCGGCGTGGCGATCTTCTGATGAAAGTCGACCAGCGCTCGGTGGGTTTCGTAGCCCTGCCGCTCGAGCAATTGAATGTGTCGACGCAGATCGAGCAGGCGCATCTGTTCAGGTAGCAGCTCGTTCTCGCGGAAATATTCCGGGTCGCGTTCCAGGTGCCCCATGCGGGCGAAACTGAACTCCTCGAGCGGTGACGGCTTGACCCGGTCGCCTTCACGGACGAAGAAGCGTCGCCAGCCGTCGCGAGCCTCCCAGGTGCCCTCGCGCCACTCGGCGATATCAGCGAACTCCATCCGAGCCATCGAGTTCTCGTCGCCAAGATAGAAGACCCGCAGACCCAGGAACTGCGAGCTCGACTCCACGAATTCGTCGAAGTGGTAGACCACGTTGCCCTCGGCGAACACCCAGTTCTGCGACTGCAGCAGAATGACTGTGTCCGACGGGTCCATTGCTTCCTCGACCACCTTGGCTTGCTCAGCCGTGTACGGCAGCACGTACTCCTGGAGGGCGTACTGCCCCGCGGTGAGCAGGAGTGCCGGGACAAAGATCGGGACCATCAGTCGATAGAGGCTCACCCCGCCTGCCATGGCGGCCACGACCTCGCCGTGCTTCGCCATGAGACTGAAGACGGCCAACACCGTAACGACCGCAGCCATCGGCGTGATGTCGAAGACGATCTCCCACACGTAGTAGCTCAAGAAGGTGGGGATCAAGCCGGGATTGGTTACGTAGGACGCCTTGTCGATCCAGGTGCCCATGATGAACAGAACGATGAAGGCCGAGAACGTGAGCCCGTAGATGCTCAAGTAGTTGCGCATCACGAGCCTGTCGAGCGTCCGCGGGAAGGACGCACCGGTGTGGCTGGAGCGGAGCCGCACGGAACGGTGCAGAACACGCTTCGAGTACCAAGCGCGCAGGCCGTCCGCTGCCTGGAGCCAGATGGGCTCGATACGCCGCCATATGCCGAAGTCGACTTCGCGACTCTTCTTCCAGAGCAGCACGAGGGCTGCGATGGCCAGCACGACGTTGCCAGCCCAGATTCCCACGATTGGTGAGATCTGCCCCAGATCAGCTTGTTGTTCGCCGTTCTGCGCGAAGAAGTAGTACACGGCGATCACCACGATGCCGATAGCGAACCCGCTTGCCGTTGTCTGTCTCTGAGTTGAGATGCCCAGCGGAAGCGCGATGAGGCCCATCACGATGCAGGCGAAGGGAAGCGCAAACTTCTTCTGGACCTCGACCCGCAGATCCCACGCCGGCTCGCCATTCGAATGACGCGCCGCGATCGCTGTGCGTAGTTCCGAGAGGTTCATCGAGCGAACGTCCTTGCCGAGCTCTCCGATGAAGGTGTTCTCTTCAGACCACACGAGTTCGCTGCGCGACTCGAACTCGGTCAGTGTCACGTCCGCCGGGTCGGCTCGCGATGCAATGACGACCCCGTTGACCATCTCGATGTATGTCCGACGGTTCTCGGCATCGATCCGGGGGTAGGCGCGCTCTGCGCGGAGAATCGTCGGCGGATTCGAGTCCGTTCGCGCCGTAAACACACCGCGCCACTCGCTACCTTGATTGACGATGTCCTCGACGTAGAGGACAAGGTTCGGGAAGTCGTTGTTGAAGACGCGAGGTTTGACCTCGTTGGACAGCGCTCCGCCCTCGGCGATCTGTTCCCACTGAATCTCCACGAGTGATTGATTGCCCCAAGGCATCATCACGGTGTAGATCCAGCTTGTCGCTCCCCACAGTAGAGCGGACGCGATGAGTACCGGCGGCAGTAGGTGAAGCAGGCTGACCCCCGCGGCGCGAAGCGCGACGATTTCGAAGTCCGCCGACATTCTGCCGAAGGCGATCAACGAACCGACGAGGAGCCCCATTGGGATGGTCAGAACCATGATGTGAGGCAGGCTGTAGACGATGACCCACAACACGCTACTGAGCTCGGCGCCGTACTCGATCCACAGCTGCGAGACGCGGAGTAGCGCGCGCATCAGAAAGAGGAACGTGAAGACACAGAACGCCAGCAGGGTGGGGGTCAGGAGTTCGAGGATCACGTGGCGCCACAGGATCAATGCGGGACGCGCTCTGAGGATGGACGCCGCGGCTGCGCTCATCGGGATGCCTCGTAGAAGCGCGCGAGAGTTAGTGGGCTCATGCCGAGCGCGTGGGCCGCGCGCAGGAGCCACATCTTCAGGATGGTCCGGACCGGGCCACATTGCTCCCAGCGGCGAGCCGACGTGACGACGGTGTCGTTGAGCCGCGCGACCCTGCCGGTGCGTCGCAGTTGAGCGCTAAACTGGACGTCTTCGAAGAGCGGCAACGGCGGGAACCCGCCGAGGTGGTCGAAAACGTCTCGCCGGACGAACATGGCCTGATCGCCTGTCGCAATCCCGGTCAGCCGACTACGGATCGTGATCATGCGGCCGATAAGGCCGAGAAGAGGGCGAACCGAGTTGAGTCGCAGCCGAAAGAATCCGCCTGAGGCACCATCATCAATGGCGGCACGGATGCTCTTGAGAGCCCCTGCGGGCAGTTCGGTGTCGGCGTGAAGAAACAGAATGATCTCTCCGTCGCCCAAGGCGGCACCCGCGTTCATCTGACTGGCGCGGCCTCGAGGAGCTGCGGCGTAGGGGAGTCCTGAGCTGCGCAGGGCGCTAGCGGTTCCATCCGTGCTCATGCCGTCGACGATCACGACGTCGGTCGCGGCCGCGGCATGCATGTCACGGAGTCGATCGAGCAAGAGCGGCAGAGCGCTCGACTCGTTGTGTACGGGGACCACGACGTTTACGCGCAAGACGATCCGCAGCGTTGGTGGAGGAATGTGCCGGATGCGGCACGCTGTGATTCTAGCAGTCACCGCTGGGGCAGTCCGTGACGACACGCCCGGATCGAGGGGGTGCGTTACCATCCGGCGATCATGTTTCGGGCCGTAGTTCTGGGCAGCGGCGCTTCGCTGCCAACGCTCCAACGCCAGACTGCCGCTGTGGCGGTGCAGTATGAAGGCGACGTCTATCTGTTTGATTGCGGCGAAGGCACGCAGTTGCAGTGGCGTCGCGCCGCGCTGCGCTTTGGGCGACTGCGTGGGATCTTCATCTCGCATCTGCACGGCGACCACCTGAACGGTCTGGTAGGCCTTCTGCAGACGCTCTCGCTGGGCGATCGGGACGAGCCGCTTCGTCTTTTCGGGCCGCCCGGAATCGAGGCCTACTGGAAGGCGATCCAGCGCTATCAGGGCGTTCGACTCGGCTATCCTCTCGAGATTGTCGAGAGCGAAGGCGGGGTTCTCGTCGAAGGGCGCGGCCATGCGATCGAGTGCGCTCTGCTCGATCACGGCATACGGACGCTGGGCTTTCGACTGGCCGAGGACGAACGACCCGGGCGCTTCGACCCGGTCGAAGCCGAACGTCTCGGGGTGGCGCCGGGCCCGGACTTCGGGCGGCTTCAGAGCGGGGAGGCCGTTGACGGGACGTCCGGGACGGTCTTGCCGGAACAGGTGATGGGACCAGCCCGTCCGGGTCGGAGCGTCGCATACACCGCGGATACCCGGGCTTGTCCGGCAGTTGTAAAACTGGCGCACCAGACGACGCTGTTCCTCTGTGACTCCACATTCGGTTCGGAGCTCGAACGCGAAGCCGCGGCGCGTGGGCATTGCACCGCCGCGCAGGCCGCTCGGATGGCTCATGAGGCCGGAGCGGAAAGGCTCGTCTTGACCCACATCTCTGCCCGCTACCACGACACGCGACCGCTGCGCGCCGAGGCCCGGGAGATCTTCAAGAACACCGAGGTCGCCAGAGACCTCATGGAGTACGGGCTATGACGGCGGACTTCGATACGGACGCGAACACCACTCCGAGGGACGCGAGACCAATGTCGGGGTCTCAGGCGAGCATGACGGAGATCGTGATGCCGAACGACGCCAATCCTCACGGGTCGGTAAGCGGTGGCCGTGTGCTCCATCTGATCGATATTTGCGCTGCGGTCGCGGCGTTGCGTCACGCACGCCGCCCGGTGGTGACCGCCTCATTTGATGATGTGGCATTTCTCGCACCGGTTCCCATTGGACATGTTCTCTTGCTGGACGGGCAGGTTACGGGTGTCGGGCGAACCTCGATCGAGGTCCGGGTCGCCGTGCGCGGTGAGAACCCGGTGACCGGTGATCTTCGCCACACGACGACGGCGTACGTGACGTTCGTTGCGCTCGATGACGCGGGCCGGCCGGCGACCGTCCCTGGACTCGTGGCGTCGACCCCCGATGAGGAAGCGACTCTGGAACGGGCGCGCCAGCGCCGCTCGGCGAGATTGGATCGCATTCACCGCGACTGAGCACCGGGGCGTTTGTGGCCCTCGGACACCCGAGCTAGACTCGAATAGATCGATTTTCTGCGCCCTGGCGCGTGCCTGCGCTGGCGCTGTTTTATTCCGTGGCTACTCCCAGGAGAGAAGGCGTGCGCATTGCCGTCTGCATGAAAGCCGTTGTCGACTCCCAGGCTCGCATCGAGCTCGATGGGGACGGCAACTTGCGTCAAGATCAGTTGCGCTTCGAGGTCAACGAATACGACCTCTACGCGGTCGAAGAAGCGATTCGACTCGCCGAGAGCGATGAAGGTCACGTCACGGTGATCTCGGCAGGGACTGCCGACGCCGTCCAGGGACTCCGAAAGGGGCTTGCCATGGGAGCGGCCGACGCGATTCACGTCGATTGTGATCCCGACGACCTGGACGCCAGCGGCGTTGCCGCCGTGCTGGCGGCTGCGCTGCACGACGGCGGCTACGATCTCGTGCTCGCTGGGGTCGAGTCGGACGATCTCGGTGGCTCTCAGGTGGGCGTGCTGCTCGCCGAGGCCCTGGGGTACGCGTCGACGACACTCGTCGTAGGGACGAACGAGCCCGTTGATGGCGCGATGCAAGTTCGGCGCGAACTCGAGGGCGGCGAGCACGCGAACGTCCAGGTGCAGTTCCCAGCTGTGCTCACGATTCAGAGTGGTATCAACGAGCCGCGCTATCCGAGTCTCAAAGGGATCATGGCAGCGAAGCGCAAGGACCTGGCGGTGAAGGGCCTGGCCGATCTTGGCTTCGACGGAGCGCCGGCGCGCCGCGTCGAATCGCTCGGCCTCACCATCCCGCCGCCGCGTGAGCTTGCGCGGATGCTGGAGGGCGGTGCGGAAGAGACTGCCGCTGAACTTGTGCGGATCCTGCGCGAAGAGGAGAAGGCACTATGAGCCGTTCGATCTGGATCGTTGCTGAGCATCAGGACGACAACCTCCATACCGGCGCCGCCGAACTGGCCGGCGCCGCCCGGAGTGTGGGCGATCATGTAGCCGCCGTCGTCTGCTGCGAAGCTGGCAGCACGGTGCCGGCACAAGCCGCACCCTTCGTCGATCAGGTGCTTGTGATAGAGAATGCCGCGCTCAGCGGCTACACCGCAGGGCTCTGGGCACAGGGAATTGTCGGTCTTGCCAAGGAGAGCGCACCGGCCGCGATCCTGTTGCCGCATGCTCCGCTTGGGCGCGACCTCGCTCCATTGCTAGCGGCGCGGCTCGATGCAGGCCTGCTGACTGATTGCCTGGAGTTGCAGTGGGAGGAGGGGCTCGTTGGCCTGCGTTCGGTGCATCGGCGCAAGCTAGTGTCCCGCGAGCGGGTTGCAACACCGATCGCAATCGCGACCTGCCAGCGGGGCGCGTTCGCCGCATCTCCAGCCGGTGATGCAGCGGCAATCGAGACCGCGTCGGTTGCGATTGATGACACCGCGGCCCGCACGCGGCTCCTGTCCATGGAGCGCGCCGAGGTCGGAGAGGGAAGTATCACCGAAGCCGAAATCGTCGTCGCTGGCGGACGTGGCTTGGGCGATGCGGAGAAGTTCGCCCTGGTGCAGGAACTCGCCGACGCCGTGGGTGGCGTGATGGGCGCCAGTCGACCTGTGGTGGACCAAGGCTGGGTGCCGCACGATCGGCAGATCGGCTCCTCAGGCGTCACCGTGCGCCCGCGACTGTACTTCGCACTCGGCATTTCCGGCGCTGTGCAACACGTTGTCGGGATGCGCGAGAGTGATGTGATCGTAGCGATCAACAAGGATCCCAAGGCGCCGATCTTCGAATACGCGCACTATGGAATCGCGGACGACGTGTTTAAGGTTGTCCCGGCGGTGATCGCGAATCTGAACAGCTAGTCCGTGGCAAGACGCGGCGGCGGTTTGGCGGATCCGTCCTATCGCGACGGGCTAGTCGCAGAGAAGCGAGTCTAGCCAGTGTGCCAGGGCGCGTTCATCAGCCAGACCGACCACGCTATCTGGCCGCTTCGGGTCGAGGGTCATTCCCGCGATCTTCTCGCCCCAGCCTCCGGCGGGGAGGTACGCGGCGAGGCGCCGTCCCTCCTGCCAACTGTGTGCGATCTCGCTCAAAGTGCCGGCACCGCCGCCGACGGCGACGACCGCGTCAGCCGAGAGTACGATCGGCAGGTTGCGGGCGTGCCCGATTCCCGTGGCGATTACGACCTCGGCCCAGGCGTTCGCGGACGAGGTGTCAGTGCCTGGAAGGATGGCCACCGTACGCGGCGTCGGCCCGGACGGCGCGTTGACCGCGCCCCGGCACGCTGCGGACATCACACCGCCCAGTCCGCCACAGACACCTGCGAAACCAGCGACGGCGATCGCGGCGCCAACATCCTCCGCGTGCGCGGTGAGGGCGTCGTCGGCAGCTCCACTGCCAATGACGGCGATCATACGTCGTCGCATCAGGGAGCCTCGCCCCCGGGTGTGCGCGCGCGGCGGTACAGCCGGTCGAGGTCAGCAACGGTACTGATGTCGTCGATCTCGAGGTCCTGCCGCCAGCGGACAATGCGTGGAAACCGAAGGGCGAAGCCTGCGGGATGGCGCCGACTTATTTGCACATCGTCGAACGCGACCTCGAGAACGATGTCGGGGTGTACCCGGCGCACCGACCCTGTGGTGCGCTAGCGTGTTGTCCTTGAAATGGTCGGTTAGCTCGCGGATCTGCTGATCCGTCAGGCCGCTGTAGGCACGCCCGGCGTCGATCAACTCGCCCTCCTGCCGTACTGCGAAGATCAGGTCCGAGAGCATCCCGGCGCGCTTGCCTCGGCCCCACTCCGCGCCCGTGACGACTACATCCAGAGTTCCGAGTGGCCGCTTGAGTTTCACCCACGCCCGCCCACGCCGACCAGGTTGGTAGGTGCTCCCGGGAAGTTTGAACACAGAGCCCTCATCACCGGCACCTGTCGCCGCCTCGAATGCCTCGGTAACACTCTGGCGGCCCTCGATCTCTTCCCACGGCGCCCGGCGGACGGGCCCGTCATAGGGAAGCACGCCCGAGAAATTCCTTGCGTTGCGTGAGCGGTTGGTCGATCAGGTCTTCGCCGTCGGCTCGAAGGGCGTCGAAGGCCAGGAACACGACGGGAGCATCGAGGAGCAGCGTGAGTGGCACCTCCTTACGTCCGAGGCGCCTCTGCAGCGTGCCGAAGGAAAGCGCTTGTCCCTCGTACCAGGCAACAACCTCGCCGTCGAGGATCCACTCGCCGGACATTCCTGGTGGCGTCATTCGGACCTCGGGGAAGAAGTGTGTGAAGTCCTCGAGCGCTCGGGAGTAGACGCGGACCACACCATCGCGAAGGTGCCACTGAGCCCGAATGCCATCGTATTTGTGTTCGGCGACAATCGGGCCCTGCAGGAGTTGGCACACCTCTTCAGCCGATGTGGCTGGATTGGCGAGCATGACGTGAATGGGTCGATGTGCTCGAAGTGTGATGTCACGGAGTGCGTTCGTGGCGGCACGCTCTGCAGTTGTGCCGATGTCACCGAGGAGCATGTGAGCTCGGCGAATGTCGTCGAGCGGCCTCGCAAACGCCATCGCGAGCGCCTCTTCCACGCGCGCGGCCTGCATGCCGGTTCGCAGCGATCCGAGGAGGAGCTTGGTGAGATACTTGGCCTCCATGGGGGTGGCCCGCTGGTACAGACCGCGCAGGCGTCGTCCGCGGTGCATGCGGGCCAAGCTCGCCGAGCTCTGCGAGCGACACAGCGACCTCGTCCAGGCGTAGCTGTTCTACCTCCGGCCGTTCGATGCCGGCCAGAATTTCTGCCACGGCGACGCCCAGGTCGCCGCGCGTGGTTGCCTTGCGCAGCAATGTTGTGCGCTCCGCGCCACTGAACGCCGCGACGATATCGACGACCGTAGGACCGTCCGACTTTCGTCGCCGGCGTACCGCGGGGCAGGGGAGTGCCGGCAAGGAAACGAGCCGCGACCGCCACGGTTCCCTGCGGCTGGCTGGCCAGGTAGGCAGCTGCTGCCTGCACCTTGTTTTCGGTGCTCGTGTGGCCCGCAATCGTCTCGAACGTGAGAGCAAGAGCTCGCATGTCGCCGGACTCTAGCGGCCGTGTCGGATGGGTGCAAACACGGCCGGAAGACGTGGGGCCTAGAGGCCGCCGCCGGCGATTGCTGCCGCGCGCGTGGCCCGGCCATCCTGCAGGCGCTGCATGGCGTCGTCGCGCTGCGCAACGAAGCGGCCCCAATGTTCGCTGGGAACAGGATCCGCCGCGGGGAATTGCAGTCGAAGCGGGTCAACGTAGTTGCCGCCCTGGAGCAATCCATAGTGCAGGTGATAGCCCGTGGCGTTGCCGGTCTTCCCGACGTAACCCAGTACCTGCCCCTGCCTGACTTCAGATCCCGGACTCACGCCGTCGGCAATCCGCGACAGGTGCATGTAGATCGACGAGTACGACCCACCGTGACGCAGCTTCACATAGCGTCCTGGCTCGGCGCCGTAGCGTGCCTCGAGTACCACGCCGTCCGCGGTCGCCTGGACGGGCGTCCCGGGGTCCGCGGCATAGTCGACGCCACGATGTGCGCGGGCCACGCCGGTGACCGGGTGGACTCGGCGGTTTGAGAACCGCGAAGAGATTCGCGAGTACTTCACTGGCGATCGGAGAAAAGCTCGCCTGAGCGACTCTCCATCGGGCGTGAAGTAGCTCCCGATGCCGTCCGGATCGCGGAACCGGACGACCGGCAGTGTACGGCCGTTGACCTGAAACTCCGCCGCAAGGATTTCGCCGTAGCCGATGAACTTGCCTTCGACGTAGCGTTCTTCGACCACGAGATCGAGCCGGTCGCCGTAGCGCAGGTCGTACTGGAAGTCGACGTCCCAGCCGTAAATGTCACCGATCTTGGCCACGAGATCGGCCACCGCCGCATTGGACGGCGCGAACTGAGCAAGAGACCGGTGCAGACTGTCGGCGATTTCCGCCGAAACATAGCTCGCCCTTGATTCGATCGGAATCGCGACCTGGGTGGCGACCCATTCGGCATCGCGACGCGCTACGAACCAGGCGGTCTGACGCTCGAACTGGTAACGGAACCCGATCAACTGCTTGGCCGCGTCGAAGTAGAGCTGGTACTCCTGGCCGGGCCGGATGCGCCGAACATTGATGGACTCGGTCACCACGTCCAGCAGGTTGCCCAGATCGGACCCGGAAACGCCGGCGCCTCGGAGAATCCCGTCGAGTGTGCTCCTGGACCTGAAGCGCGCGCTGACGGCTCGGTCGGCGTCTACGGCAATGGACTGCGGCCACGGTAGCGGTAGATCTGGCGTGGCCATCACCGTGCCTTGTACGGCGAGCGTCGGTTGCGTGGCCTGCGTGAATCCAACGGACGGAAGATAGGGGACCGCGAGCAGGAGTCCCCAGATCGCGAGAAGCCCACCCAGAACCGCGCGCGGGTAGGGGATCGGCAGCACGCCGTCCTCGGGGACGTAGCGCAGGCGCAACCTGAAGCTGCGCGGCGATTGCACTGTGAGGCGGAGTTTGAGACTCAAGGCGCCGTTAGAAAGCTGGGCCCGCGGGGGCGGATTCAGGGTCCTCGGAACTCCGACCTGAGGGCGATCGAAGCGTCCCGGAAGAGCCGCGCCATTATATGGGTTAGAGGGCGGGTCGCCAAACCCGCGTTTGACGGGTCATGACCTCGGGAGGGTGGGGATTGCGCCGGTTGGGCCGTACTTGTTTCAATGAAGCGGACTTGCGGCCGTGAATCACAATTCGGCCGCCAACTGAGCAGGAGCAGGAATGACGACGGGTAGGGGTGTGATCGTGTCAGTCGTGGCATCCGTGATGGCGATCCACGCGCCAGCGGCAGTGCCTTCCATCGGAGGCTCGGTTACCGCGCAGGAGAGCACGGCGTTCGAGGAAATCATGCCCCTCGACGATTTCTCGCCCGCGATTCTCGGCATTTTCCGCAAGCTGATGCTTATCGAAGAGGATATCGAGCGCTACGCCTCGCGCTATCAGGTCGATTTCGACCTGGCCCGAGCGACCTGCATGTACGAGTCGGGCGGGAATGCGAATCTGACCTCCTGGGCTGGTGCGAAAGGCTACTTCCAGGTGATGCCGGCCACGTTCCGAGGCCTCAATGTCGATACCAACATCGAGGCGGGCATTAAGTACATCGGCCAGCTCATCCGGCAATTCGAGCGCGAGGACTACGCGCTTGCGGCCTACAACGGTGGCCCAGGCAACGTCGGACGCGGCCGTGCGATGCGCCTCGAGTCGCTGCAGTACGTACTGGGCGTGGGCTACTACCGAACGATGTTGAAGTTGCACGGGCCATCGATCCGGCACCACGCCTCAGGTCTCGAGCTCACGGAGGTGCGTGACGGCGAGGAATGGTGGGATATCGCGGAGCGACTGAATATCTCGCTGCTCCAACTGCGCCTCCACAATCCGTACCTGGCCGTGCGTCGACCGAAAGCGGGCCAGTTCATCGCGTATCCGCCGGTGCCGCGCGACAACCTGTTCGAGCCTCAGGGTGACCACTTGGAGTATCGGTCGCGGCTGGGCGACAACTACTTCAACGTTGCTTTCACGCTCGATGTCGAACTGGACGACCTGCGTGCGGAGAACGAACTCTGGCACCTGCAGACACTGCCGACCGGTATGTTGCTGCGGATCCCGTTGACGTGGGAGGACGATCACAGCGTCCATCGGGTGCGACCTGGCGATACGGTGGCTGCGGTCGCCGAGGAATTCGAATCAACGCCATGGCGAATCTTGCGCGACAACGGACTGCTGTGGGACTCGACGCTGGATGAAGGCATGATGCTGCGGGTGCGCGAGGTCCCGAAGCCGCCGCAGTTCGTGACGCACCGCGTTCGCAGCGGCGAGAACCTGTCGCGAATCACTACGGCACGACGATCGCCACGATCCAGGCAGCCAACGGCATGGGCCGCCGCACCGTGATCCGAATCGGTGAAAGTCTGCGCATTCCGGCCGCAGCCGAGGAATGACCTCGACCCACTCGGGGGCAGAGGTTTGCGCTGAGGCTCGGAGTAACTCGCGGGCGCCCCATGGTCGTTCCGTGGGTGTCTTGATAAGGATTCTTATGGAAACTAAGAAATCCAACAACCAAGGGTTGTTGCGGATTTTCCCGGAATCTGGACTGAGAGAGCGCTTGCCGCTGCGATATCGCGGCTTCAAGAGCGTGCTGCTGGCCGGGCTGGCGGCCTTCTGCGCCGCTGACGCTGCGGAGATGCACGGTCAGGAGCGGGTGCCACCCGTCGTTCCCGCGCTGTTTGGGGCTATCCAGGTCAATGAGCCGAACCACGACCGCTGGGCCACTGCGCTCGTGGACGCGGGCCTCGACGCGGTGCAAGTGACTCTGTACGCGCGACAGCAGGAATGGAACGGTAGCGAGTTGCACTGGGATCGCGCCGCTCCGTGGGTGGTTTCCGAGATCAGAGCCGCTCAACGCGCGGGATTGAACGTGACGCTGGTGATGCGAGTCGCGCTCGAGCATGGGCTAGAAGCAAATCGTCACCTCTGGCACGGCATGATCTGGCCGCGTGACGACGTCGTGGACAGCTGGTTCGCAAGCTACGCCGAGTTCGTCGCCTGGGGCGCCCAGATCGCGGCCGACGAGTCGGTGGATCTGTTCACGATCGCCAATGAGCTCTCATCGATGACTTCCACGCGGGTCGTGACCGAGCTGCCCGATCTGTACGCGTATTACGCGGACAATGAACGCACGGCGATTGTTGATGACCGGCTCGCAGCGTGCGCGACGCGGGTTCGCGCGGCTGGGCATGAGTCGGACTTGGTTGAACTCGATGGAGGTCGCTTTCCGGATCTCGAGAGTCTTCTGGCCGAAGCCACGCGCCGACGCGCCGCGTGGGTCATGGAGGTGGCGCCCACCCTCGCCAGATTCAACGTGCGGCGACAGGGGCACGAGGCCGCCTGGCGGGAGCTGATAGCCGGGGTGCGGGACATTTACACTGGTCCCCTCGCCTACGGCGCGAATTTCGATCAATTCGAGGAAGTCGGTTTCTGGGACGATCTTGATGCCGTCGGCGTCACGGCCTACTTCCCGCTGTCGGAGTACGGCGCGGATCGAGCAGCCCAGGCCGCCAGGATGCGCGATCGTTGGGCAGCGATCGCCACTCGGCTGGACGCGCTCGGCCGTCCCGTCTTTCTGGTCGAGTTGGGCTGGACGCGCAAACTTGGCGCCACGGTCCGTCCCTATTCGTACTCACGGGTTGAGGTACTCGAAACCGTCGGAGGCTCAGAACTGACCTGCGTGCACTGGGCCAGTCAGCCGCTAGAGCCCTTCGAGCGCGTCCGAGCTCTGGTGAGCCTCGCTGAAGTCGTCGAGTCAGGTGCGTTCACGGCCTTGCGCGGTCTTTCGATGTGGAAACTTTCAACGAATCCGAACCACCGCGACATCGAACCCTTTGTGGCCATTCTCGGAGCACCGATGGGCGGAGTTGCGGAGGATCATGCGGACCGCGAATATCTCGCCGCGGTGGCGCGCATACGCTCGGCAGTGCTGAGCCGGCGTTGATCCTGGCATAATCGATGCGAGCGATCCCTTTCCAAGCACCAGGAGCTCTCGCCTTGATCAGGAACCGTTTGCCACAATTCGTCGCTGGCGTCGCGCTCGTCGCTGCGGGGTCCTTCATTGCATCGGCGCTAGTCGGTCACGACGCTCATGCCCAGGAGCAGGATCAGCTTGGTCTCGAGGTGTATCAGACGCAGTGCGAGTCCTGCCACGGCCAGGGCGGCGAAGGCGACGGACCGGCTGCCCGGTTCCTTGAGACCCAGCCGCGTGATCTGACGGCAGGCAGCTGGATGTACGTGGAGTCGATTTCGCAGGCGGAGGTTGAACGCGTCATCAAGGACGGCATCACAGACACGGAAATGGAACCCTTCGGCGAGCTTCTTCTCGAGGAAGAGATCACCGCTGTCGCCGAATACGTACTCGCCAACTTCGTGCCTTCGGAATCCTGGTAGGCCGTCTGGTCTTGACAGTTTGACCGCGATGCGCAGACAATAGCGGTCAATGGGCTGGGCGCCCCACTTTCTCCCTCCGGCGCCGGCCTTCTGCACCTTCCCGGATTTCAGCGCGGCAGAACCGCGCGTATCTGAGAACTCTTCACCGGATCGTCGGAGCCGTCTCGCACCCGACTCGGCTGCGCGCCCGATCTCTCCCAATCGGGGTTGGATCATTTAATGTCAGAGCAGCAACGCCAGCAGCAGGACCAGAAACCCAAACGCCGCCGTGGCCGGCGGCGGTCTCGCGGCGGCCGTGGCAGGCGGCGTGGTGGACACAAGCGTCAGCCCAAGTTCACGCCTCCGAATGAAGAAGACACAGCAGCACTTCTAGAGAACTGCCACTCGATCGAGTATCTGTTCGATGCGAAGCCGGCCGATCTGAAAGCGATTGCTGCCGAGCTGGAGGTCGCAGATACCGACGGCATGGCACCGGACGTTCTGGTGCAGGCGGTTCTCCACGCGCAGGCCGAGAAACACGGCCTGGTCTACCGAGACGGCGTGCTCGACGTGCTCCCCGATGGTTATGGTTTTGTACGCTCGGCCGAGAACTCCTACCTGCCTGGCGATCAGGACATCTACGTCTCCCCTAACCAGATTCGGAAATTCAGTCTGCGCACCGGTGATGCGGTTACGGGTTCTGTCCGGCCGCCGAAGGACGATGAGAAGTACTTCGCTCTTGTGCAGATCGACGAGATCAACTCCGAGACCCCGAGCGCAGCCCTCGATCGCGGCCTGTTCAAGAACCTGACACCGCATCACCCTGAACGACAGATCCTCGTCGAAGGGCAGGAAGGCGAAGACCCGGCCGGCCGAGTGATTGATCTGCTTTGCCCACTGGGTTTCGGTCAGCGCGCCCTGATCGTGTCGCCGCCACGTGCAGGGAAGACGATTCTTCTCAAGGCGATTGCTCATGGGCTCGCCGAGAATCACCCCGATGTGAAGCTCATCGTCCTGCTAATCGACGAGCGTCCTGAGGAAGTCACCGACATGAAGCGGTCGGTGCGGGGCGAGGTCGTCTGTTCGACCTTTGATGAGCCCGCCAATCGCCACGTAGCGGTCGGTGACATCGTTCTCAACAAGGCTCGCCGACTCGTCGAGAGCGGTCACGACGTGGTGATCTTGCTCGATTCCCTGACGCGCCTTGCGCGGGCCCACAACACCGTGACGCCCTCTTCCGGTCGAGTGCTTTCCGGCGGCGTCGACGCGAATGCACTCGAGAAACCCAAGAAGTTCTTCGGCTCGGCGCGTGCCTTCGAGGAAGGTGGTTCGCTAACGATCATAGCCACCGCGCTGATCGAGACCGGAAGCCGAATGGACGAGGTGATCTTCGAGGAGTTCAAGGGAACTGGCAACTCGGAAATCGTCCTCGAGCGCAAGCTCGCCGACAAGCGGATCTTTCCTGCGATCGAACTGAACAAGTCCGGTACCCGGAAGGAAGAGTTGCTTCTGGATCCCGATTCGCTCCAGGCGATGTGGATGCTTCGCAAGGCTCTGGCGGCGGTTCCGGCGGACGAGGCGATGGAGTTGCTCCTCAAGCGGCTCCGGCAGACCAAGAACAACGAAGAGTTCTTGTCGTCGCTCTCTGAAGGCGGCGTCGGCTAACGTGTTCTGGGCGGGGATCACCCTCGTCGCTTTGGCGGCCTGGCTCGCCTTCACGTACAACCGTCTGGTTGCGCTTGCCCGACGTGGCGACGGCGCGTGGGCTGACATCGACACGCAGTTGAAGCGACGATCGGATCTCGTCCCCGCTCTTGTCGAGACCGTCAAGGGTTACGCGTCGCACGAGCGAGAGACTCTCGAGGAAGTGGTTCGGCGTCGCACGGTCGCTACGGATTCGCCACACGCCCCCGACGCAGAGACTCGCGCCGCAGAAAACGGCCTCGCATCGGCGATGCGAGGCCTCTTCGCGCTCGCGGAAGACTACCCCGAGCTCCGCGCCAACGACCGCTTTGGGATGCTTCAGGGGCAACTGGCGGAGATCGAGGACGCCCTCCAGGCAGCGCGTCGCTACTACAACGCCGTTGTGCGCGATCTGAATACGCGTATCGCTACATTTCCGACGGTTCTCGTCGCGGGTCTTCTCGGCTTCGGCCGTAGAGACTTCTTCGAGCTCGACAGCCCGTTGGAGCGAACTGTACCCAAGGCGGACCTGGGATGAGATCTATTGGTTTGGTCGACTTCGGTTCACGAGGTCGGATGATCTGCGCGGCACTTTCGCTCGCGGTACTCCTGAATGTCGCGCCCGACGCCCATGCACAGGAGCGTGAGTACTGGGTCGAGTCGATGCACGTTGACGTGACCGTCGATGCCGACGGTTCTCTCGATGTCACCGAACGACTCACATTCGCGTTCCGAGGCAGCTTCAACGGAATCTATCGGGATATCCCGTGGCGATACCGGACGCCATGGGGGCTCAACTACGAACTGCGCTTCTCTCCCCTGGCGGTTCTGGGCGAAGACGGCACAAGCCTCGAGCATGAGGCCGGCCGTCGCGGTGACGACTACCGCTTCAAGGTCTGGGTGCCCGAGGCTCAGGATGCGGAGCGCACCGTCACCCTCCGCTATCGGGTAGAACGCGGTCTGCGTTTCTTCGACGCGGGGGACGAAGGCTTCGAGTCGCCAAGAGATGAGCTCTACTGGAACGTGACGGGCGATCGCTGGGATGTGCCAATCCGTCGTGCAACGGCTCGTATACGACTACCGGAACAAGTTCGAGATGGCCTCACGGTGCGCGCCTTTGCTGGCGCGTACGGCAGCACAGAAGGTGGCGTGCGCATCGACCAATCGACACCCGGTGAAGCGGTGTTCATGGCCGAGGGGCAGTTGGATCCGGGTAGCGGAATGACGGTAGTGGTCGGCTGGCCTGCCGGTGTGGTTCATCGGCCAACGAAGGCCGACGCCGCGCGCGACCTCTTCCGTGACAACTGGCCGCTGTTCATTCCCTTCATCGTCTTCGGACTCATGTTCACCGCCCACCGTCGCTGGGGACGGGACATCGCCGTGAACCGCTCGGTCGCTGTCGAATACGAGCCACCAGGTGGCTACCGTCCCGCCGAGCTCGGCACGTTGATCGATGAGAAGGTCGATCTACGAGACATCGTCGCCACAGTGATCGATCTCGGCGTGCGGGGGTACCTGCGGATCGAGGAGACCACTGAGAGTGGCTGGCTGTCTGACTCGACAACAACACGGCTGATCAAGTTAAACGAACCGGAGAATGATCCTCTGCGTGACTACGAGCGGACAATTCTCGACGGCCTGTTCGAATCGGGAGACGACGTCGCTCTGGATGATCTTGAAACCGAGTTCTACAGCCATGTCGCAACGGTGAAGGAGTCGCTCTACAGCGGGCTTACCGAAGCCGGCCTGTTCCGAGGGCGACCAGACAGGGTGCGATTGTTCTGGATGCTTGGCGCGTTACCGGTTGGGATAGCGATGGGTGTCCTCGCTGCGGCGTTGGAGAGCCTGGCGTTCGTCGTGGCCTTGCCGTTTACCGTGATCTGCATCATGTGGTTTGGCTGGTACATGCCGTCACGGACACGCGCCGGCAGGGTTGCCTACCTGCAGCTGAAGGGGTTCGAGGAGTTCCTGGCGAGGACCGATGGCGAGCGCATGCGGGCCCTCGACCTGCCCGAGACAACGTTCGAGAAATACCTGCCCTACGCTATGGCCTTCGGGGTCGCGAGTCACTGGGCAACGGCATTCGCCGGCCTGGTGACCGAACCGCCTCAGTGGTACTCAGGCAATCGTGGCGTGTTCGATACCCTGGCGTTTACCCATCACATGCAGGGACTCAACTCACGAATGGGAACTGCGCTGGTGTCGCAGCCCCGTAGCAGTAGCGGAAGCTCCGGCTTCTCCGGCGGTGGCGGTTTCTCCGGCGGCGGTTTCGGCGGCGGTGGCGGAGGTGCGTTCTGATCGGACCCGGGATGCGCTTCGGGTCCTACACCGTTCGGGCCTTGCTGGACTCGCGGTTTGCCCTCGATGGGGGCTCGATGTTCGGCGTGGTTCCGCGCGCGCTCTGGCAGAAAGTGGTTGAGCCGGACTCTCAAAACCGTATCCCGCTCGTGTCACGTCTCCTGTATGTCGAGGGCGAGGGACGTCGCATCCTCGTGGACACAGGACTGGGTGACAAGTGGGACGACAAGCGTCGGGCGATGTTCGCGATCGACCTTGTCGAGGGCGGCGCAGCGGCGCAGCTCCGCAACTTTGGCGTGGAGCCTGACGACATCACGGACGTGGTTCTAACCCACCTTGCACTTCGATCACGCCGCCGGGACCACGTTCACGGATGCTGATGGCGAGCTGGCCCTGCGCTACCCGAATGCGGTGCACCATGTGCAGTCCGCGCATTGGGACTGGGCGTGGAGTCCGACTCTGAAAGACGCGGGATCCTTCCGGCGTGAGGACTTCGGCAAGCTAGCCAGCAGTCCCAAGCTATGCCTCGTTGATGGCGAAGTCGAAATTGCGCCGAGCATCAAAGTGTTCCCGCTGGATGGTCATACCCGCGCGATGCAGGCAGTTCGCATCGGATCTCCGGGTGCCGATCTGCTCTTCACCGCGGATTTGGTGCCAACGGCCGCCCATCTGCGCTGGCCATACATCATGGGGTTCGATAACGAGCCGCTCACTACCCTGGCGGAGAAGCAGCATTGGCTGAGCCAGGCGGCGCTTGGCGGTACCGTCCTCGTGTTCGAACACGACCCCGTGATCGCGGCAGCTCGGCTCGTCGAGAACGATCGTGGCGGCGTGCAGGTCGGCGAACAGGTGAGCCTGTAGTGGCCGGCGGCTCAGGCTAGTTGCTCGAGCCTAGTTCTGGCACAACGTCGAAGGGCAAGCGGTTGCCAATCGCTGCAGCGGCCGGACCACGTTCTGCACCTGGCTGGTGGAAGAAATCCAGGTAGAGCTGGAGATCTGACACTGCTCTGAGGCCGTGGCTTGCCTGTGCTCCGAAGAAGATCGCATTCGGGTACGCCGGCTTCACCAGGAAACAGTTCGCCCCGTGTCCTGCGGGCCGGAGGCCGAGAACCTGACGCCATCGCTCGAGAGTCTCTTCGAGATTTCCGTTGAGATCCGGCACGTATACGTGAAGATCAAAGGGTAATCTTCGCTGGCCGCGCCGCAGTCGCATCGCATGCACAGCCGACTGCAGAGTCAGCGCGTAGCGCGACGCGAGGTCAGAATTGACCGTGCGAAGCTTCTGGAGCACGAGTTCGGGCTCCCCTTCCTGAAGCTGGAACGGGAAGATCTCGTTCACTTCGAAGGCGTACTCACCCAGCCAGTCGCTGACCAGCCGCTTCGGCTGAACGAGACGCGAACCACCCCCGGCCTTGCGTTCGATGTAGCCGTCCGCGTGCATCTGCTGCAGGATTTGCGACACCCAGCCCAGGCTGAGACTGCCGCGTTCCGCGATCTCACGAGTTGTCAGCCAATCGCCCGGGCGCTCCAACAGAACGCGTAGCGGAATGGTGGCCTTGTCGTGGAACAGCGTCCGGATCTGTTTGCGCTCGCTGAATCGGTTCCGGTTGCCGCTGATCTGCACGAAGACCGCGTTGAAGCGCAGAAACGCGTTGCCACAGCAATCGAGGTAGCCGATGTTCGCTTCGCGTGCGAGCCGTGCGCCAGCCGCCCCCATGTGGGGCACGACCAGGAGTACGGAAACGCCCGGCGTCAGCGCGAGCCGGCGTAGACGCGGCAGGAGGCCGCGTACCTGACGAGGTTCTCCGGACATCGCGGGAAGACAGAGCAGCCGTCGCACTGCACCCGTGGGGCTGAGGAGCTCGACCTCCACCATCGCCGGGTCTTCCGGCGCCGTGCCAACACGCACCCCCGTCACGAGGATCTCCGGGACGATGTCGCGCCAATGAGTCAGGAAGTGGGCGCGGACCTCCGATGCGGTCCTCATGAGGGGAACGTCGATGGCGCGTCGTTCGCGCATGGGTTGAGGTGTGTTCGACGTGTCCGCATCCGCGAGTTTATAGCAAACCCGCGGGTGTCCCGCGAGCCGGTATCTGAGGTGAGGCGCGGATACTTCCTATCGTTGAGCCGCCGGCTCCACATCGAAGCGGTACGACACGACATCCTGAGCCCTTGCGTAGTCTAGCGAGCCCTCATGTGAGACCCGAAGAGTTGCCCCGGCAGGTACGCGCTCCTGGGTGGTATCGGTGTGCACCACACGGTCATCGTCGTCGAGCAGTACAGCGGAGACGTCGACGGTGACCTCGGTGTCCGCGCTGTTGATGACTTCCGCGAACCAGCTGAAGTAGGCATTTTCGTTGTCGGCGTCAGGCCATTCGAAATTGCTCTTTCCTAGCGTCAGCTCGGCGGACGCACTGGCCGCGATGGCCAGACACAGGCAAAGGGCTGTCGCGATGCTGCGAATCAGAATGCGCAATGTAGCGACCCCGCGAGTTTCACTGAATCGATGCTCGAGAACTTACCCACTACCAAAGCTAGCACGCGCCCAAAAACCGGGTCAAAACTCAATCGAAGTAGGAGTCGTCGTCCCACACCGGGTCTACGTTGGGGTCCCAGTCGGCATTGTTCCGCGGCGCGGGCGCGGGTCGCGACTCCTGACTCGCTGGTGCCTCGAAAACTTCCCAAGGTTCGATGAGCTGGCGAGGCAATTCCTGAAGAAATCGTGACGGCTGCTGCAGCAACGCGCCACCCGACCCGCCGGGCCGGACGATGGGATAGCTCAAGTAGAGCTCTTCGCGGGCACGAGTGGTGCCGACGTAGAAGATGCGACGCTCCTCTTCCTCGCCGTCCGGCTCCCCAAGAGCGCGAGGACTGGGCAGCGCGCCCTCAACGAGATGAACGAAGAAGACAACCTTCCACTCCAAGCCCTTCGATTGGTGAACTGTTGAGAGCACCAACGGCCTCTCATCGGAGTCCCCTCCCCCCTTCACGTCTTGCCCGTACATTTCGCCGAGCAGCACCACCTCTTCGAGGAACCCCGCCAGTGTGTCGTATTGGGAGGCAAAAATTGCGAGCTGTTCGAGATCCTCGAGTCGCGAGTCGAAGTTGGTGAACTGCGCTCGAGCGAAATCCGCGTAGACCTCGAGTACCGCATTGATCGCCGCTTCGGGCGCGTCACGACACTCCACCACGGTTGCCAGGAGGCTCGTGAAGGCCGACCACCCGGCTCGCGCGCGGGTTGGTACGCCGGCCAGGACTTCCGAGGAAGCCAGCGCGTCCACAAATAGATCTGCCTCATCGTGACGCGTCAGCAGATCCCACAGGCGATCTGCAGTGACGTTCCCGATGCCCTGCTGCAACAACAAAGCGCGTCGGAAGGCCACCTCGTCGCGTGGGTTCAGCGCGAGTCGAAGATGCGCCGTGACGTCCTTGACGTGAGCTTGTTCGAAAAACCGCACTCCACCGCGGACGTCATACGGGATGTCCGCTCGCAGAAGGGCAGTTTCCACCGTGAGCCGATGTGAGTGCGCGCGATACAAGATCGCGATCTCGTGGAACGGAACGCCCTCGTCCCGCAGCTGCAGGGCGCGTTCCACAACGAAGCTCGCTTCCTGATCGGGATAGTTGCATGGCACCAGCGCGGGCAGCATCCCTGATTCGCGTCGCGAGAAGAGTTCCTTCGCATACTGGTTCACGTTGGCGGCGATGCTGGCGTTCGTCAGCGCGAGAATCTCGGGGGTCGACCGATAGTTCTCTTCGAGCTTGAACACTTCGGTGCCGGGATTGCGGTCCGGGAACTGCAGGATGTTGTCGTAGTGCGCTCCCAGGAACGCATAGATGCTCTGACAGTCATCGCCCACAACTGTCAGATTGCCGCCATTAGCCGACGCGAGCGTCTCTACGATTTCGCCTTGCACCATGTTGGTGTCCTGATACTCGTCGACCAGGATGTAGCGGAATCGCTGTCCATAGCGCTGCAGGAGCTCGGGCTCGTTACGAAGGAGCTTGAGCCAGAGCGTAAGCAGGTCGTCATAGTCCATCGCATTGGCGTTTCGCTTCCGCTCTGCGTAGCGACCCGCGATGGCCACGACTTCCTCCTCCCACTCAGCGAACTGCGGATAGCGATCCACGAGCAGGTCCTCGAGTGGCGCCCGAGTGTTCGTATGCAGCGAGATCAGGCCGCCCAAAACCTTCGGTGTCGGAAAACGGCGACGCTCGGCTTTCACCCCCACGTCGGTGACGCAGAGTTTCAACAGATCTCGCTGATCCGAATCGTCGAGAATCGAGAACGTCTCGCTAAATCCCAGGGCGGTGCCGTGCCGGCGTAGAAAGCGCGCGCCGACGGAGTGGAAGGTGCCGCCCCACAACCGTGCTGTGTCGACGTGGGTCAGTTCGCGAACTCGCTCGACCATTTCCCGTGCGGCCTTGTTGGTGAAGGTCACCAACAAGATGTTGTCCATGGCAACGCCTTGCGACAGCAGCCACGCCACGCGATATGTGAGCGTGCGTGTCTTACCGGTCCCGGCTCCCGCAATAACGAGCTTCGGGCCCTCGCCGGCTGTCACGGCCAAGCGCTGCGCCTCGTTGAGGTCGGCGCCGAAATCTACTGCAGGAAGCTGACTAGGGCGTCGCTGTAGGACGAAACGTCGGGCCATCTACGGAAGTGCGCTCGGCACGGCGAGATCCGACAGCGCCCAGGCTTGCCCGCCCGCACGGAGCCACCGCACGAGGTCGAAGCGCGCAGCCAACTGGTCGAGCGGTTCGGCGCTCGTCGAGGCTTCTATCTTCGCCTGGCTGGCGAACATGACTCCACGGAGCTGCTCGAAGAGTCCGGGTTGCTGGGGGTAGACAACTATGGCCGTGTCCGTGCCGGGGGCGAGGTCAGCTTCTCGCCGAGCTACGCTCAGGGCAGCACGCAGCCCGCCGATCTCGTCGATAAGGCCCCGCTCGAGGGCCTGACGCCCCGTCCAGACGCGTCCCGAGGCCAACGCCTCCACGTCCCTGAGTTCCATTCCACGAGCCTCTGCGACCTTCTCAAGGAACGCGGCGTAGGTCGTATCGACCGAATTCTGGAGTCGCTGTCGCTGCTCGTCGGTGAGCGGTCGGGATTCATCGAAAATATCTGCGTTGCGGCCGCGCTTCACAGCCGAGTTTCCGACACCGAGTTTCTCGTAGGTCTCAGCTACATTGAAACGTCCCATCACGACACCGATCGAGCCGGTGTACGTTCCCGGCATGGCGAGGATTCGGGGGTGCCGGCCATGGCGATCCAGTAGCCTCCCGATGCCGCGACGTCGGACATGCTGATGATCACAGGTAGTTCGGCGGCGGTTCGCTCGACCTCGCGCCAGATCACATCAGAGCCAGTCACGGCCCCTCCCGGGCTATCAACCCGGACCACCACAGCACGCACGTTGCTGTTGCTTCGGGCTGCGCGGAGGGCAGCGGCAATACGATCGCCGCCGGCTAGTGTCCCTGACCCGAGGAATCCGGGCGCCGGGTTGCCCGGGACGATCATGCCGTCGACGTGCACGAGAGCGATGGCTGGCCGTCCGAGAGCCCACGTAGAGCTGCTTGCTGCGTTGTAGGTGCGGACACTGACACGTTGCCCGGCCCCCACCAGGTCGTCTACCGCATCGTCGAATCCGAGGACGTCGACCAACTCGAGTTCCGCCGCCTCGGCAGCGGAGAGGAGCCCAAGGTCGATGGCGTGGCGGACAGCATCCGGCTCGAGACCGCGATCTTCCGCGATGCCGGAAACGAGCTGCTCGTAAAGGTCGTCCAGGAGAACTTCGATCGCCTCTCGTTCCTCTTCGCTCATCTCCGAGGCGGTGTAGGCAGACATGGCCGTCTTGTACGGGCCGGTGTGGAACGCCTCGAACTCAACTCCAACCGTGTCGAAGAGTTCCCGGTAATACTGGCGTCGACTGGAGAGGCCGAGGAGGTAGTTGCCCGAAGGAATCTGGACGATCGTGTCTGCCGCGGAGGCCACATATAGATCGAGTAGTGACCCGATCTCGAGACGTGCGACGACTGGCTTCCCGGACTCGCGGAACGCGTGAACCGCGGAGCGGATCTCTTGGGCCTTGCCGAACCCGGAGAGCAGCGGCCCGATTCGAAGCACCACCCCGCTGATCCGGCTGTCATCTGCTGCGCGCCGAAGCGCAGAGTCGATCTCGCGGAGCGACAGAGCCCCTACCGGGTCGTCGCCGAAGACACGGCCAGGTTGTTCGACCACAGGACCTGACAGCGAGACAGTCAGGACGTTCTCGCCGGCAAGCGAAACCGATTCGCCAAGTAGTGCATCGACGAAACTGGTCGTGACCCAGAAGGCCATGATCATCACGCCGAAAATAAAGATCAGCCAGATCCACGGTCGTCGACGTGCCCGTTCGCTCATCCCCCACTCCCCACTGTTCAGCTTCGGACGTCGAATCCGTCGCCAAGGCCGTCGCTGCTGTCCAGATCACGGATCTCGATTCGCAGAACGTTGGCCGCCGGTGAACCTCGATGGCACCACTCGATGTAGCGCTCGATCGCCGCGGAATCTCCGCCTGCGTGAGCCTCAACCGTTCCGTCTTCGACGTTCCGGACCCAGCCTCGTAGCCCGAGGCGAGCGCCCGCCGCGCGTGCGTTGGCGCGGTAGAAGACACCCTGAACGCGTCCGTGGATTCGAAGTGAAACGCATCGATCAGCCATCCCGGCAGATTGTACCGGGTCGGGGCTTACTCGCGTCGCCAGTCGCTCACTCGGACGGTGTACACGTGGGGGGTGAACGGCGGCAGGTTCGCGACGTCGAGGAAATCCGTGTCGAAGGCCCAGTCACGACCCGGCGCTTGATAGACGGGGCTTCCATACTTCCATGCGCCGATCGCTTGCTCGGCGTACCACAGATCGATGATGCTGCCGCGGTAGACAAGCGTTTTGCCACTCCACTTCTCCACGAAGCGCAGCACGTTCTCGACGCCGCCGTTGTAGCTGCCCCACTGGGTCTCGGTGTTGCCGAGCATGACGGCCGCGTTGAGCTGCGTGTTTCCCGCGACGCGGCTGGACATCGACAGCGCGGAGTACGCAAGATCATCATCGGGGTCTGCCGTCGGTTGCCCGACGCGGCCCCAGTTGTTGCTCAACACAGTGATCGCGTCCGCCATCAACGCGGCACCAACCTTGTTCACGGTGTTGTAGTCGCCGCGAACGTAGAGTGGATTGTCGCTGGCAACTGTGAGCGGCGCGGTCAGGTCGGAGCCATTCGTCACCTTCACCGCGAAGCCGGTGCTGGTACTCGTCCACGGCTCCGCATAGCCGTCCCAGTCGGCAGGGCCCCAGCAGCCCGCGCATCCGGACGTCCAGGCGGGCATGAGATCAGCGGGTTCGTCGGACGCCACGTAGATCAGGCCATTGGCAGGCCAGGCCGGCGAGCGCCCGAGCTTCTCCATGTCGACTTCGATCGTTAGCATGTCGCGCTGCTCGCGGGGGTCGAAGAGGACTGTCGCGCGCACCGCGTCGTCACCCGTGATGGGATCGGTGGTGCTGATCGGAATTCCGAGCCCGTCTACGGCGATCCCATTGAGGATCGTGAGATCTGCTTGATGCGACATCTTCGACGCCTGCATCTCCGTGGTGTCCGCTGACAGCGGCTTTTCGATCATCGACCGCGGATCCGTCGGGTCGGCGATTGTGAGATTCAAAGGCTCGATGCCATGGACGGCGGACCGGACATTTCCGTTCCAACGATCGAGGGCATCTTCGTACCAGTCGGCGTCGTCAGAATCGAGTCCGTTCATGGAGGCGAATACTCCCGAGGACTCGCGGACCTCAACGTTCCCCTGCGACGCGCTCTTGTCTTTGCGGCGATGGTAGACGTCGCCGGCGGTGGTCAGCGAGGAGTCAATCGTCAACGTATTCCCGGTGTTCAGGTAGATGTCGTGATTGCTATGTACTCGTCCGTTCAAGAGCATCGTTGGGCCCGGGAGAATCTCCAGGTCGTAGTGATAGAAGATCGCAAACTGGAAGATCGGGATGATGTCGAAGAGCACCCCCATTCCGACCGACGAGCGCCCGAGCGGCCAGTCTGTGGTTTCCGCCGTCACGTCGATGCTGAACGGCATCGTGTAGGCGTTGAGACCCTGGTAGTAGCCCGACTGCAGTGGTTCGATAACCTGGACCCCATCGTGCAGCACCGTGTGTGTAGTGAACGACGTGCCGGTTACTGTGGGCGCGGCGATAGACGACAGTTCGCCATCGGTAGGGAATCGACCGAGGCCTCGCCCGATTGTCACCATAGAGTCGACCGCTGCCTGGGCGGCCCCGTCGGCGCTGTAGAACGCCCGCGAAAGGCCACGGTAGTTACCCACGACTTCCATCTCGGTGGATGCCACGCGGGCACTGGCGCCTGCGATCGTTGCTACAAGCATGACGAGCAAGAGCGTCATGAGAAGACCGAACCCGCGTTCGTCGCGGAAGTGGCCGGATGGCGCTTGATCTTGCATTGGATTGGCTCCTAGAACAGCACCAGCGATCTGGGTGTTACGCGCGTGGTGAGTTGAATGGTGGGCAGGCCGTCTCCGGCAAGGCGAGGGCCCTCAGTGCGGACATCCAAGCGGGCTTCGATGACCCGGATGAGCAACTGCTGAGCCGTACCGGTTGGGCTGAACTGCGCGGGCGGGACGGCGTTGTCGAAGAACGTGAAGCTCACTTGCGTCAGGTTTCTGGCGACGACTGCGCCGCTCCCTCCGTCGACTTCGCGGATCAAGTCGAAGATGCCGCCGCCCGCATCCTGCGCGCGGTACGAAACCGTCTGCACCACGGCCGCCGCCGCGCCATCATCCGGTGAATAGAGCTTGCTGAGTCCCGCGTGGGAGATCGTGTCCGGCCCGGTAGTGAGACCGGTGATCTGGACCATGTCGATACTGCCGGTGGCGTCGTAGACCGCGATGAACTGCCCAATCGCGAACTGCGCGGCGTCGTCGACCACTAGCGCATCGGTCGTGCTGGCCATGGCGGTTGTCACGAACGTGGTGACTTGCCCACGATTTACGCGCATGTCGATGCCACCGTCGACGCGCGGCACGATAATCGGGAAGGGAGGTTGGAGGCGCGAGAGTCCGACTCCTGCCACCTGCAGGTCGCGCTGTACCTGTTCGAGCGCGATCCGCGCTGTCTGCTGGGCGTCGATCTTCGCTGCCGCATCTTCATAGTTGTCGCGAGTTGTTCCGAACAGCGTCGACACCCCGCCCAAGAGCATCAAGAACAGGGCGCTAGCGATCATCGCCTCGATGAGACTGAAACCTGCTTCGCTCGGGCGATGGTTAACGGAGATCTGCACGGAACGTCTCCACTCGGACTTCTCGGGTCGGACCGACAACGGAATTGCGTTCGCCGGCCACAAGAATGATGCGTTTCAAGATCGCCGACTCATCGGCGACCTCCCACCGGACATAGCGATCGGCGTCGCCGCCGTGGGGATCCTCCGAATAGCCTGTTACCGAGGTGGCGACACCACCCCCGGCCGCCAGGGCGGGATCGTCGAACGGCAGTGCTGCGAGGTACTCCAGTCGGTCACTCGCGGCCACCGAGAGCTCGGTGGCGTCTTGAGCTGCCGACGACGTCAACGCCCCCATCATGAGCATCGGCGTGATCGCTAGGGCCAGGAACGACAGCAACATCATGGCCACGACAAGTTCGAGCAGCGACATCCCGTCGCCTGCGGCGTGCGCCGATGAGGGGGGTCTGATTGCTGAGCGGTCCATGTCGTTACTCCCGGCGGTTGACCCGAGGTTTCGGGCGCAGCCTGACTGAACCTAGTGCAGGCACATGGGGTGCACTAGGGGCCCAAGCGGTCCCGGTTTAACCTCGTCGGACACGAGCGGCAACCGCTCGCTACGCGTCAGCAGCGGTAGGCAAACAATTCTCTCAGGTGCGACCGCTGCGCCGGCTGAGATTGCCGTGCGAGTGCGGACTGGATATCGTCAACAAGGGCTTCCGATGTTTCGGAACTCCCGGGGCATCATCGCCTGGAGGCGAGCCGATTCGATTTCCTGCTTTTGCCACGTCATGGGTGGGCCGCGATCCCGCCGGCCAGGCGTTCCTCGCCCTGGGGCTCCTGTGGACGATTTCGATGCCGGTTTCGATCGCCGTGTCGCAGGCGGCGCTATGGCTCGCCGGCATCGTCTGGTGCGTCAACTGGTTGCGTAGCGAGCTGAACACCGGCGGGTATGTCCCGCAGCCGCAGCGTGGGCCGGCTGGCGACATCTTCTCCCTGGTAGGTACGCCTCTCATGGCCTTCTGGGGGCTCTCGGTGATCTCGGCGCTTGCCTCAAGAGCGCCGGTTGAAAGTATGTGGACACTTCGGGATGTGTTCCTGTTCGCTGCTCCTCCGATCACCTACCTCGCTTTTCAGCACCCGCGCATGCGGAATCTCGGAGTTCGGGTGTTCGCGATCGGCGTCCTCGCGGCCATTCTCCTTGGGCTCGGAGGGACACTGCTCGCGTTGCAGCGTGGCGAAGCGGTTGGCGTTTATCGACCCGATGGCGCCTTCGGCCATTACATGACCTACGCGGGCGCTCTTATGCTATCGATTCCCCTACTGCTTACCGTGCAGGGCCGGACGAGCTGGATTTGGCATCGTGCGATCGCAGTCGGCGCCGTGGTGCTGCTGGGCCTTACCATGACGAGGTCGGGGTGGATTGGATGCGCCGTCGGGCTGTCCGTGTGGGTGGCGAGCCGCTTCGTCAAGAGTTCGGCCGGGCGATCCGATGAGGCACCGCGTCGCAACTGGGCGGTCTACGGCACCGTGTTCTGCGTGTTGATTCTGGTTGCCATCATGGCTCTGTTGTCGCTGGCTGGGCCCGACACCCTCTTCGAGCGCGGCGCCTCGATCTTCTCGCTCGACAACCCGACCAACGTCGATCGACTGGCCATGGCAGCGACGGGGTTGCGGATCATACGAGCCCATCCCTGGCTCGGGATTGGTCCGGGGTTGATGGAGCGAGTCTACCCCGCATGGCGGGTGGACTGGGCGGTCCAGGAACACAATCCGCACCTGCACAACAACGTCATCCAGATCGCGGCTGAGCGGGGCCTCGTAGCATTGGCGGCGTGGGCGTGGCTGATGGCTGCGATTTGCGTTGGTGCGTGGCGGGTCCTGCGCTACGCGGGGCCGTTCGGTGAGGGCGGCCCCGAGGCGCGTGCTGCTCTCGCGGCCCTGGCGGCGTTCCTGACGATGGGACTGTTCGAGTACAACTTCAGCGACTCTGAAGTCCTGATGATCCTGCTGTTCGTGGTAACGCTGCCGTTCGCGGCAAGCTCCGGGATCGTCCAGGGTCGGCAGGCTTCGGATCCTGAAGCTGTCGGCGACTGAGACGGGTGAGACGCCCCATCGGGGCGGTGCTCAAGCCAGTCCGAGTTCGTCCGAGATTCCGGCGAGGGCGCCGACCACAACTTCGACGTGGTCCCGCATCTCGACGTCGAATTCCTCTGCGGCTGCCCGAAGGTGGCCACGATCGATGGCACGACAGAAGCCCTTGTCCTTGAATTTCTTGGTCACGGACTTCACGGGCAGGTCGGTGATCGACTTCGACGGGCGAATCAGTGCCACCGCGACAACAAAGCCGACAAGCTCGTCCACCGCATAAAGCGCTCGCGCCATTTCGGTGTCGCGAGCGACGCCGGTGTGGTCGGCGTGCCCGAGTACGGCGTCCACGATCTCGTCCGAGTAGCCGGCATCGCGCAGAATCTGCGCGCCGACAAACGGGTGCTCCTCGAGCGACGGATGTTTCTCGTAGTCGAGGTCGTGGAGCAGCCCAACGATGCCCCAGAGGTCGGTGTCGCCACCACGCAGCGCTGCGTATGCGCGCATGGCGGCCTCGACACCCAGCCCGTGTTTGAGCAGGTTGGCGTTCTGGGTGTGCTCCGTCAGCAGAGCCCAGGCCTGCTCACGGGTTGCTCTCACCTGTGACTCTAGATGCCGCCGAAGCTGCCGATCGGATCTTCGAGGCTGATCACGATGGAACCGTCCGGTGACAGAATCGCGTAGCCGTCGATCACAGCCTGGACATTGTCGTTGGCCTCGATCTCGCGCAGCTGGCTCGGCGTGAACTGCCGCAGGGTGCCGCGGATCACGACTTCCTGTCCTCCGAGACGATCCTGTGCCCAGTACCACTCGGACAGGAGACGCGAGTTGAAGAACACCTGGGCCCGACGACCTTCGCTGTCGCTGACAACGAAGTAGGGCTGGCGTTCCTCGAAGAGCTTCTCGTCCAACGTGACGCTGTGGACGTCGACGCTGCCACCGGCAAGCCGGGCGAACGTCTGAATATAAGTCGTGTCGTTCGAGAGCGCCTCGAGCGTGATCGGCTCGCCCGCTGCGTGGAGGTTCGAGGCGAAGCGAAGTTCGTCGACCTCGACGTAAGGAATCTCCACGACGCTACCGTTCGCGTGCACCTTCATGAGCTCGAGTGCGTCGAGCTCTTCCTTCGTGAAGAGCTCTTCCTGGTCCGTTCCGGCGAGCGTCGGGTTCAACGGGACCCAGCCGTTCGGCGTCTCGTGCAAGCCGTGCACCTGAATGTCCACCGTCTGGCCGACGCTCAGCGCGAGGAGATCGAGGTTGTCGCCTGCGATCAGAATCTGGTTGCCCGGAACTGCGGCTTCGGGGCCGAAGTTGAGCATCACCTCGCCATCGTCCTGCGCCGCGGCTTCTGCTCCATCGTCCGTGTCATCACTGGACGCCGGTGCGGCCGCGGGAGCCGCGCTGGCCGAACCACCCATGCTCGGGTCCGTCAAGAGAACGGAATCCTGATCGATGTGTGCTACCTCAAGACCGGTGATCGTGATCTCGACGCTGGCGGGCGGAGCGCTTAGGGCGTGGAGCATGAACTGACGTGGATGACTTGGGCTGGCCAAGTACTCCCCGAAAGTCATGGTCTGGGGCGTCTTCAGATAGAGGTTCGTGAAGTACGGCACCGCCATGATGTAGTAAACGAACGCGGCAGCCAATAGCAGGAGCAGCCAGTTCAGGGGGTCTGTGAGACTTTTGGTGAGACCCTTTTTGGGGGACGCCATCAGCCGCTCCTCATCAACGCGTAAAAGGCGGAAGCCGTGAATTCAAGGGGAGTCAGCGCAACGATTCGGCGCCGGTCCGGTTCAAAGGCCCGCGAATTATAAGTGGGTTTACCGTACCGTGTCGAGCGGCGGCCATGCACGGCCTCGGACGCCGCTATTTGAGGCTCTGCACAAAGCGCTCGATATCGGCGTGTTCGCCGAGAACCAGGAGTGTGGACTCGGCATCGATTGTAACGCCGGGGGGCGGATTGAATAGTGTCTCACCGCTCGTCGCAACGATGCCCACGATGATCAGTCCGTAGTCGCGACGCACAGCACATTCCTCGATCGTCTGTCCGACCAAACGAGACTCCGCACCGATCTTGAGTTCCTCGATTTCCAGCGGGAGCCCGTGACGGGCGGTCAGGATTTCGGTGAAGTCCACGGCGTTCGGTCGGAGCACCGAGTTGGACATTGATCGCGCACCGATGCGCTCTGGCGATACGACACGATCTGCCCCGGCGGCGCGCAGCCGCCGCTCGCCTGCCGCAGTCGTGGAGCGCGCGATCACGTACATATCACGGCTGGCTTCCTTTGCACTGAGTGTCACGTAGACGTTGTCGGCCTCGTGAGGTAAGGACAAGAGAATGCCGCGAGCACGTCCGAGACCCGCTGCCTGCAGGGTGTGGTCATCGACGGCGTCGCCCAGCACGTGGGGCAGGCCGGTTTCTCGGAGCAGCTGGATCTGATCCGGTGACTGCTCCACGACCACAAGGTCCACTCCGTCGGCTACCAGGTTGCGGCATACCTCCTGCCCTACCCGGCCGTAGCCGCACACGATGAAGTGTCCCGCGAGCCCCGCAATCTCCTTGTCCATTCTGCGCCTCCCGACAACACGTGTGAGTTCACCCTCGAGCGTCAGCCTGAAACCAGTCGCTACCACATACGCGAACGCCGAGACGCCAACCAGAACCAGGCCCGACGTGAAAATCTGTCCGGCGGGGCTCAGCGGGTGAACCTCGCCAAATCCCACGGTACTCAGTGTGATGACCACCATGTAGATCGATTCGGTCAGAGTCCAGTCCTCGATCAGCATGTAGCCGGCGGTGCCGATCGTGAACAGCCCGACGAACGCAGCGACCCCGGTGAGCAGCGTCGAGCTGCGAGAGTCCCCTTCCGCCGGTTTCGCGCGGCGGGGCGGGGCCTGGATCAACGGCGTCAGCTCGCCTTGTCCGACTCGTGGATGGTCGTGAAGGAGATGACCTCGTAGTTGCGCTCGCCGCGCGGCGTCACAACCGTGATCTCGTCGCCATCCACGCAGCCGGCCAGCGCGTGGCCGATCGGCGAAGTCATGGAAATCTTCCCTTGCTTCGGATCGGACTCGTCGGGAGATACCAGCTGGTAGGTGATCTCCTCGTCGTTGTCGAGGTCAAGAACCTCGACGGTCGACCAGAAGCCGACTGAGTCTGTTGAGATCTGAGCGGTATTCATGTTGGAGATACCCTGCCGGCGCTCATACATCTTGAGCAGCATGCCGGTGACGGTGTCTTTTCGCTCTTTCGCCGCTTCATGTTCGGCATTCTCGCTGAGGTCCCCGTGCGCGGCGGCTTCGGCCAGTTGGCGCGGTAGATCGACCTTCAGTTCACGCTCGAGCGTCGAGATTTCGGCGTTCAACTTCTTCAGCAGATCTTCACGGATTCCCACGGGCTTCGTACTCGGTTTGTTAGACGGTAGCTAGCGGCTGAGGCGCGCCAGAGCCGCAGCTGCAGCGGCGAGATCGGGCTGCAGGTGGAGAGCCTGACGGTAGGCTCTTTCCGCTTCTGTCAGCTGGCCTTGCATCTCGTTGGCCAGTCCGAAGTTATACCAGCTACCCGCATCCCGCGCGCGGTATTCGAGCACCTGTCTGAACGCATCGGCGGCCTCGCGGTGACGTTGAAGGAGCAGGAGCGCCGTCCCCTTGCTGGAAAGAGCATCGACATCGCCAGGACGCCGCGCGAGAACCCGCTCCAGCAGAGGCAGCGCCGAGTCGGGACGTTCGTTCGCAAGGTGCGCGCGAGCCAGGTTGAAGTACGCGTACTCATAGTCTGGATCGATTTCGATCGAACGCCGGAAGTTGCTGACCGCGTCAGAAAAGCGCTTTTCCTCGAAGGCGGTGATTCCACGCTGAGTCCAGTACTCGGGATTGTCCGCGTCGGGTCGGCCGATCCGGACGGTATCCGAGAGCACTTCTCCCCGACTCGGATCCTCGGCCGGCAAGTCTTCGGCCGGGACGGTGGTGTAGAGCACTGCGATCTCTCGCAGTGGCGATTCGTCGAAGACACGGACAAAGATCTCGGCCATGTAGATCTGATGAGCGCCTGCCCGGGCAACCCCGACACCGAGGTGCGTGAACGTTGGATCCATCCGGTTCACGCGATGTCCTGTGCTCCCCATGAGTCCCACATGGAGTGCATCCGGCGTCCGGTTCGCCGCGACGTTCTCACCGAACTGAAAAACGTTCGGGAAGGCCATCTCGATCCGCGTCTGCGTGCCCACTCCGTAGCGATACGAGTGGTGGGTCACCGAGCCGCGCTCCGCCATTTCGTGGGCATGCTGGTAGGCCAGCAGGTCGAGATTCGAGTGGCGACTCAGAGAGTCCAGGTCTTCGAGTACCCGCGCCGCGTTCAACAGTTCGACGACCTCACGCGCGAGCGTCACCTCTTCGTCTGTAGGCTGCGTGGCGGCGACGCTGGGCGACTGTGCGTACACCGGCCAACTGATCGAGGCGATCAGAGTGATCAGTGCGATGAGGGTGGACACGCTAGCGCTCTTCGGGGCGTACGCCGTAGTACCCCTCGCGCACCTGGACCCACACGCCGGGTCGTCCCGGCACTTCGATGCGCACACGGCGGAACGCACCGTCGTACCGAGTATTCCTCGGGTAGTAGGAGATCGCGTACTGACTGTTGAGCTCATCTGCGATCAGCCCGTAGATCTCCTCGAGCTCGGTGAGCTGCAGGGGGAAGTACGCTGCACCGCCTGTCGAGTCGGCGAAGGCGCGAAGTTGTTCGACACCGCGTTTCACTGCGCCGCTCGCGTCGCCGAGTTCGGTTCCCTCATGCATCAACTGGATACCGATGGTGTACACGAGCGGCTCGGATTGCCGCAGGTACTCAAGAACATCCTCGTAAGCAAACTCGCTGTGCGTGTCGAGTCCATCCGATAGCACGATGACGGCGCGCTTCCCGGAACGTCGGTTGACCTTGCGGATCGACTCCGCGAGCGTGTCAAAGAGAGCGGTGGAGCCGTCCGGATCGATCGCAGCGAGACCGGCCTCGAGTTCGGCCTTGTCGTGAGTGAAGTCCGTATACATGTAAACCCGGTCGTCGAAACCGAGCACCATGGCGCGGTTGATGTCACTGACCAGAGAGTCGATAAGCCGCGCCGCACCGGCGCGCTCCGCCCGGATTCCGCCGCCAATCATCGAACTGCTCTGATCAAGCAACAAAGCGGCTGAAACCGGTACCTCGCCGAAGTCGAATTGTTCGATCTCCTGTTGAACACCATCTTCGACCACCCGAACCTCATCCGGCGATAGATCTCGAACAATCCGACCTGCGGCGTCGCGGATTGTTGCGTGCACGGTCACGAGATTGACCGTGCTCCCGAACTGGATGGCGGCGCGGTCCAGAATCGTCTCGATTGAGGCGACATTGTCGTCTGCCACGGCGACGGCGCGAATCACGAATACGCGCTCGTCTTCGGAGAACGTGTACGGCAGGCGGTACGGCGCGGCTTCGACCCGGCCGACGCGGCGTTCGTTCACGAAGAAATCCACGTAGTCGGCGTCGCCTGTGGTGACGACAGCCGTGAGGTTCACGTCGCCGATCGGCAAGGTGCCAGACTGAGGAGACGTGAGACGGACGCCGAAGCGCGTCGGATCGGGAACTGACTCGTTGGCCGAGGCATCGTCCGGTCCGCTCGCGCTGTCGGCAATCCTGCTGACAGGTGCTTCGGAGGCCCTCTCAGCGGGCTCGGTAGCGGCCTCTCCCTCAGTAGTGGAGATCGAAGGAGGGCGCAGATAGAGCCCGCGCTGTGGCCGACGTGGCGCGTCCGGGGCCTCACGGACGACGATGTACGAATTCATGGCACCCGGCTCGGTGCCCACAATCTTGTCGGTGAGGTCCTCGACACTGGATGCTTCCCAGAATCGCGCCGTGACCTGAGCGTGCCCGGAGCCTCGGTTCGGATAGGCGAGCGCCTCATCCACGATGCGGGTTTCACCAGGCTCCAGATCGATGAAGTACGCCCGTTGGACGCGTTCCGCTCGATCGAACCACTCTGCGCTCACGAGGATGCCCACGCCGCTGCGGTCGTCGGTCCGGTTGGTGAGCCGCAGACGGAATGACTCTTCCCTCTGCTGGGTCGGGTCCAGGCCGACTTCACCGTTGAAGACGAGTTCGCCGACGGAGAAGCGGTCGTCGAAGGCGAAGAATCGCCGGATCTGCTCAGCGTCTCCGAACCCGAACCGATTGTTGGCCCTGTTGATGTCCGGAACCAGCCCGAGCGGGTCGACCGTGACGCTCGTTGGCTCGCACGGCACGTCCATTTCGAAACGGACATCCTCGCGTCCGGCCTCGACCACGTGTTGCACGAAGCTGCCGTCCGCGCACTGCGCTTCGATCACGACGGGCATGTCGATTGGTGATCGTCGCTTCAGTTGACCGCGGAGTTGCTCATTGCCATCGCGCAGCGCGACGTCCTGGAGACCGATGTCGATATTGACGGTCGGTTCGAGCCAGTCGCGCAGCGTGCGGTCTGGGTCCGGCGTCCGGTCGCGCCCAATCGCGTCAACGATTGCCGCGAGATCGTCGGAGGGCTGACCAATCAGCCGCCCAATGGTGCTGGTCGACGCGTCCTGGCCATAGATCGCCTCGATGAGTTTGAACGTCGCATAGGCCTTGCCTCGCGCCGCGGGACTCAAGGGGCTCTCTGACAGGTCCACCGGCCGACGGCTCTGCGCTGCACGCGTGAAGTTGCCCTCAACGCCATATAGAACCGGCGTTGTTGCCTGAGATTCGCGGAAAATTCTGTCGGTCAGATAGAGCGCCGCACCCTCGGTCCACCACGGCGCGCTCCCGCCTGAGGCACCCATCGCCACGCGGCCAACGACGTACGCGCCGAGCCAGCGACCGTATCCCAGTGCGTACGAGGCGCCGTAGTCCTGTTGAAGCAATGGCACGTTGGTGCGGATCGTGACGAGCGTCTGGGCTCCGCGAGCCGACACCTCAACGACACCATCAGCGCTGCTGCCCGGGCCGCTCGATGCGGGTTCCCAACGCACGGTTCCGGTCGGTATCGGGCTGCCGGTCATCTCGGTGATTGTTGCGGCCGCCGCATCGGCGTAGGCCGCCAGCGACACTGCCCAATCGCGCCACGACTCGGGGTACTCGATCGTGATCGGAGCGTTCGAGAGACGAAGGGTTGCGGCCTGTGGTGTGCTCTGTCCCGCGCCCATGAGTGAGGCGGAGAAGAGGACTACGCACCAGGCTTTGGCCACACGGTTGCTGGTGCGCTTGCGCGCGCTCATGCTGGAATCGAGTATAGCAACTGCACCCAGTCGGAATCCGGGCTCCTTTTCGCGCCCCAGACGCGCACTTCGCAGTGAATCGCCGATGTCCTCTGATGAGCGTTTTGAAGTCGTAATTGTCGGCGCCGGCCCCGCCGGGGCTGCTGCCGCGCTTGCCCTGGCTCGGGAAGGCGTCGAAGTTCTGGTGCTTGAACGGGGTGACTTTCCCGGCGCCAAGAATCTGTTCGGCGGAATCCTCTACACGAGCGTGGTCAATGAGTTGATTCCCGAATTCTGGGAAACCGCTCCGGTAGAGCGTCACATCGTCAACCGGCGATGGATGGCCCTCGACGAGGACACCCAGGTCGGACTGGATCTCAAGAGCGCGAAGTTCGACGTGCCGCCCTACAACAATACGTTCACGGCACTTCGCGCCAAGTGGGATCGTTGGTTCGCCGAGCAGGCCGAAGAGGCCGGCGCGATGATCATCTGCGAAACCAACGTCGAGGAGATGATTCTCGACAAGGGCAAGGTGGTCGGCGTTCGCACTGGTCGCGACGACGGCGACGTGTACGCGGATGTTGTGATCCTGGCAGAAGGAGCCAACGCGCTACTGGCCGAGCGGGCGGGATTCCGCCCCCAGATGGCGCCGAAAAACCGAGTCAACGCGGTGAAAGAAGTCATCGCGCTGCCTCCGGAGATCATCGAAGACCGCTTTCATCTGGAGGGTCGCCAGGGCATGGCTCTCGAGTACTTCGGCGGTGCGGTGAAGGGAACGGTCGGCTCAGGCTTCATCTACACCAATCACGACAGTCTGTCCGTTGGCGTCGGCTGCCTCATCGAAGAGTTTCTCCGGTTGGAGATGGCGCCCTACGAGATGCTCGATTGGTTCAAGGCGCATCCCATGGTGGCCCCGCTGCTTCGCGGCGGCGAAACTGTCGAATACGCGACCAAGATGATTCCCGAGGACAGCTACGACAGTCTCTCGGATCTCTACGAGGACGGCCTGCTGCTCATCGGCGATTGCGCTGGTCTGGTTAACCCGTCGATTCATCACGAGGGCACGAACCTCGCGATGGCCTCGGGCGTGGCAGCGGCCGAAGCTGTCCTGGCCGCTCGCGAGGCTAACGATTATTCGAAGGCTCGATTGGCGACCTATCGCGAGCGCCTCGAAGAATCCTGGGTCATGAAGGACCTGAAGCGCTACCGCGACACGGTGCACTTCCTGCTCGACAACCCCGAAATGGTGAGCGACTACCCTGATCTCACGATTCGACTGATCCGCCGGTATTTCACTATCGACGATACGCCCAAGGACGACGTGCTCCGCGAGCTGTGGAAGACGATTCGCGACGAGGTGAGTTTCTTCAAGATGGCGCGCCAGATGTGGCGGGCCCGCAAGACCATGTTGTGAGGTTTTGATGTCCATCGATGTTCGCGAGTATCTGAAGCCGCACAAGGCACTCTCACTGGAGGAACGCCTCGGCCTCGTGAAGCGGCGGTTCGCCGACGAGAGCCACATCACAGTCGATCAAGATGCGTTTCGGGCCGATCCCACGAAGGCCGTTCTTTTCATGTGTCCTGCGCAGGTGTTCAAACTCAACGGCGAAGATGGGTCGTGCATCGTCAACTACGAGGACTGCCTCGAGTGCGGTACGTGCCAGGTGGCCCGTCGCTACACGACATGGAACAACCCGCAGGGCGGCTACGGCGTCACGTACCACTACGGCTGAGTTCGACCGTCCGGCCCTAGCGCGCCTTGGGCGCCGCTTTGCGTACGAAAACCCGCAGTTTGTCGGGCTCTCGGAGAACACCGAGGTATTCGTTGCGGGTGCTGATGCACCAGGCGGGCAGGTCGATCTCGACACCTGCATCGTCGGCGAGGATCATGACCACCGTGCCGGCCGACAGTTCGCGCGCCGCGTTCTGCGTTCGGATCACGGGCTCCGGACAGAACGTGCCCATCGCATCGACGACTACATCGCAGGTGTCGACGAGTCGCTCGAGTTCGACGTCGGATTTGATGCCGTGGACGTACGCCGCGACGCCGCGGCGAGGCTTCGAGTCAGGTGACACGACGAGCGCTCAGATCCGGATCTCGTCGAGCCGTCGATCTTCGCCCAGCGGCTGGACGCGCAACTGCCCCTGCTCTCCGTCGACTTGCCAGTGCACCGGAATCTCGGACTCGTTTCGCCCGGCGCTATAGCGAGCCGTGATCTGGCAAGTGAACTCGAGGTCCGCGGCCGACAACGGGCCCTCTATCAGCGTCAGGGGCGAACTGTAATCCTCCACCCATACACTGCCCCTGCCGTCACGGAAGCGCTCGAGGAAATCATTCTCGGACTCGTGACGACCGACGATGATCTTCACATCGTCGCCCAGGCGGAAGTGACGCCCGACTTTCAGCAGCATCATGTCGTCCGGATCCACGTCCGGTCCATTGAAGGTCAGAAGATCGCGCAGTTTGCGTGAGTAGTTCTCGTCAGGCAGGAAGCAACATCCGCCAGCTGGCTGCGGGTAGTCCACGAGCCCGAATTCCTCGGCAAGCTGCATCTGCTTGTGGCGGCCGCGTCCCACGATGCCGTGCAGCTTGTCGCGGTCAACCCATCCTTTCTCTTCCGGAATCGTCGGGGGCATGACGTGCGCGGAAAGAGGCCGCAAAAGGAGTCCCTCGAGGCCGGTCTCCTTCTCGATCATGTGCATCGGTGGTCGTCGCTGACTCATCGGCCTCTGCCCCAGGACTTCGCCGGTGAAGATGAAGTCGTAGTCGCGCTCGGCCATGATCTCCTTCGCGCGATGCAGCATGAAGATGCGGCAGTCGATGCAAGGATTCATGCCCGACCCGTAACCGTGCTTGGGATTGAGCACGACCTCGGGCAGGTAGCGGTCTTTGATGTCGATGATCTCGACCGGTACTTCCAGCTGGGCGCCCGCGTGGAGTGCGTCGTTTCGGTATGGCTTGTCGCGGTTGTTGAAATTCCCCAGAAGCCGATGGCGATCAGCGACGCAGAACCCGGTTGAGAAGTGAAGGCCAAGCACCTCAACGCCTAGGTTCTGGATGAGATTCGCGGCTAGCGTGGAGTCGAGGCCACCCGACATGAGGCCGAGGGCACGGATTTTCTTTTCAGGCATGGCAAACACGAGATGGTGGTTCGTGGAGATACCGCTTGGCGGCTTGTCGGGCGCCTCGGATTGCGAGGCTGCGCGCTAGTCCGCGAGGGTAGCACGCACCCCCGGCAAGTCCTTGCCGGCTAGCGGGCTGCCGAAACCAGAAAGGGCTGCCAGGTGGGGTCCGGATCCTCCGTCGTTCTCAGCAGCGCGGACGGATGCCACTGTGGTGCCTTCGGTGTCTTGAGTAGTGGCATGCCGGCCTCGTCCGGCATGCGGTCGGCCTTGCGCGAGTTGCAACGGAAACAAGAGACCACGATGTTCGACCAGTTGGTCGGACCGCCCCGTGATCGCGGCAAAACGTGATCAAGTGTGAGCTCCTCGGCGGCGCGCGTTGTACCGCAATACTGGCAGCGATGGCGGTCGCGGAGGTACACGTTCGATCGGGTGAACTTCACCCGTGGCCGCGGCATCCGGTCATACTCGAGTAGCTGAATTACCCGCGGTATCCGCACGGGACCAGCGGTCGTGAGCACGCTGTCGAGCGGGTCCGTGGCGTCCGTGCTGCGGCCGCACCACCCTTCCCACGAGTACACCGCGAAGTCCTTGCCCACGGCCATGCCACGGCCGACATAGACAAGAGACACGGCTCGTCGACCGCGGACGATGTTGACCGCCTGCCAGAGGCGGTTCAAGACAAGGACGCTCCGATTCAGCCCCATGGGTTCCCCAATCTATCCAACAACTGCGACTAGCCTAGACGTCAGACGCTGGGGATTGGAAGGGGGCCTCAGTCGGATCAGTCGTCCCGGCCGTATCGAGCCATGATCTCGCGCACTCGTTCCAGGTCGAGCGCTTCGACGGCGCCTCGCGGGCCTTCGTCGGTGTTCGCCGCGAACAGGCTGTTGTAGATCGCCTCTTCCGTGGCTTCGATTGCCGCGAGGAATACGGGAGAGAGGGAACCCGTCGGCAACGGGGACGTGCGCGGATAGGTCCGCCCGAGAGTTCCCTGCCGCAATCCCAAGTTCGTGGAGAACGCGATCACGTAGTCGCCACTTCCGTTGGACCCTGCCGCGCCGGTCCTGGCCATTCCCATGAAGCCACGCAGTGCCATCCGCTCCAGGTTCGCAGCATCGATCGGGGCATCCGTGGCGACGATGATCATGCATGAGCCGTCGCGCGATTCGGTGGTGGGAGCATCCCCTGCCCTATCGGTGGGCTCGCGATCGACATCCGAGGCCTCGATGCGCGATCGCAGGTAGTAGCGCCCGAGTTCCTGTCCCACGGGGACGCCGTCGATACTCAGGATGCCGCCAAAATTGGTTTGCACCAGAACGCCCACCGTCCAGCCTCCCAGGCTGTCGGGAAGTCGTCGAGACGACGTGCCGATTCCGCCCTTGAATCCGAAAGCGGTGGTTCCGGTACCGGCTCCCACACTTCCCTCGGGCACGGCGCCCGACGCGGCATTCATGATCGCGTGCTCGACGTGCCCGGCGTCGATGGGTCGTGCCCGTATGTCGCTCAGAAAGCCGTCGTTGGTTTCACCGACGACAGGATTGATCGAACGCACGTCCTCATTGCCAGGAAGTTCGAGCATGTAGCTGAGTAGCGCGTCGGCAGCCCGCGGCACGCTCAAGGTTCCCGTCAGAATGATCGGCGTCTCCAGGGTTCCCAGTTCCTGTACCTGGCTGATCCCGGTGAGCTTGCCGAATCCGTTGGCGACGAAGATCGCGGCCGGTGGTCTGTCGGCAAACAGGTTGCCGTGGTGCGGCAAGATCGCCGTGACGCCGGTGTTGATGCGCGTGCCATCGCGCACTGTCGCGTGACCCACGCGAACGCCCTCCACATCGGTAATCGCGTTGTTGGGGCCGGGCGAAAGTATCCCGGGCTCGACGCCATGGTCGCGAGCGCGTGCCCGCCCCATTTCCTGGGCGGCGCTTGACGTCACCGTTCCGGCCAGCAGCACCGAGACGGCCACCGCGCGTCGTCCGGGCAGGAGCCTCACGAACCGAGGTCGCCCAGGCTGAACACGGAGCGTTCGAGCTCGTCGACAGAAACCGTGGGCATGCCGCGAGCAGTGCGCTCCTCTTCTACGGCCCTCATGGTCTGCAGAAGATCCGCGAGAAGACGCTGACCTGTCGGATCGACGGCCGCCTGGCGTGGCGTCATGCCTTGCAACCGTTGCTGGGGAGCGTCGGCCCAGCGCGAGTAGAGTGCGGAGTGGAACTCGGCCAGCACCTGCGCCTCATGTTCCTTCGAGAAATTCTCCGGACGATCCGCGGTACGGATGCGCGGGCGCGGGACAAATCGACCGAGATCATCGCCCACTGCGACGCGAGCCTCTGCGACCGGTTGCAGGAGATCGTCGAGTTGCCGGTACGCCCGTCCGACCGCGCCCGGGTTGGGGCCCTCCAGGACGAGCCGACTGCCGCGAGTTCGGATGAGGAAACCCTGTGCGAAGGCGTCGGGTGGATACCACACGTACCAACGCCGTTCCGCATCGCTCAGGAGTTCCTGGGCGCCGGCGTCAAGCAGTCGGTCGCGCGTCCCGTCCGCCTCGCGGATCTCGAAGAAGGCTTTGCAAAAACGAAGGTTGGCGCGCTGTGGTCGCGTCCCGGTTGAGTCCATGCCGCTGATTATAGGGACTTCGTGGCGGCGCGCGGTTCTCGCTGGACCGGCAATACGTTAATATATGATTTACGTATTGAATTCGTATTTGATTCATCCACAGGTTATGCACACCCTGTGGCACACGCATTCGATGGCACCGGAAGCCTGAATCGGCCCGCAATGCCGGGACCATCCATGCACGCTTGCGTTGCGGCGCGCCGCGGCGCCACAGGTTATCCACACACGAGGTCATAACTCCGGAATGGACGAGCACGGCGGACAAGGCGCTCTTGGCGATCCCACCGCGGTGGATCCTGACGCAATGACGAGTCACGAACTGGAGGCGCTGGCCACGCAGCACATCGAGGACGCCGTGCGATGGATCAGCGCCATTGATCGCGAGGTCCCGGCGCCCTACCGGGCGACAGTGCTCGAATCGCTTCTGGCGCTCGCGCGCGACTCGGAACTGCCCGAGCGATCGGAGGGCGCAACGCGGGGCACTCCCCGGGAGACTCGTCCCCCCACTGAGAGCGTCACCTCGTTGCAGGACGATCTCGGCATCGACCTCGAGCGTTACGCCCATGCGCTCGCTGGGCCTGGTCGCCTACGGTCCAAAGCGCTGATTACTCTCGATATTGTCGCCACGCAGCTCGGCGTCGACTGGATGACGCCAGGCGAGATAGAAAGGTTCCTGGTCGATAGAGCGCGCGCGACGCATGTCTATCGCACGAACGTTAGCAACGCCCTCCGCGGCGCGCGCGGCCTGGTGGATCGCAGGAGGCGAGGACGAGCGTACGAATACCGGCTAACCGAAGCGGGGCGAGTCGTGGTCGATCGGGAGGTAGCGATTCTAGGGCCCGGTCGGCCAGACGGCAGCTCGGTCCGGTAGCTCGGCCCAGCCGTGCGTGCAGACCGCGTGCGCACTTTCTGAGGAAACTTGAAGTGCTTTGCCAGCTATTGTCGGCGCGCCGACAATCCGAGCTAGTCGACTTCCGGCAGTCCGTTGGACCGCAGTTCCCTGATCGCTTCGAGCAGCGAGCGCTCGACGTCGGCCAGCGAGACCTCATCCGCGTTCAGGTAGACCGTCACCGTGATGCCGGCCTTCGAGCGGTACGTGACACGCCGAGGCGGGACGGGGGCGGTCCGAGTCGGCTCGGCTGCTTCCGGCTCGGCGTCTGACGCCTCTTCGATCTCGATCACGTCGGCGACTTCCGGTGCCACGCCTCGTCGGAGGTTGCGTAGATCGTTCCGGGTCAGGCCTTCGTCGACAACGCGCTGTGCGAGGGCCAGCATGGCCTCTTCCCCGTCCGTCTTGCAAAGCTCCAGGATCACCGATTTGGACCGCACTCCGCCTTCCTGCAGCAGCGCGCGTACAGCGGCCGGAACGATCGTCAGCCGGAGCGATTCCGTCACGCTGGTGCGGCTCTTGCTCACACGCTCGGCGACTTCCTCGTGCGTGAATCCGTACTGATCGATCAGGGCCTGGAGTCCTTCGGACTCTTCGAACGGCGACAGGTCCTGTCGCTGAAGGTTCTCGATAAGCGCGACTTCGAGGGCGCGTTGATCATCGATGTCCATGACGATGCATGGGACCTCGGTGAGCTCGGCTGCCCTTGACGCGCGGAAGCGCCGTTCGCCGGAGATGATTTCGTAGCCGGTTTCCGACCGGCGCACCAGCAGCGGTTCCAGGACACCGACTCGCTGGATCGATGCGACGAGTTCCTCGAGGCCATCGAAGATGCTTCGTGGCTGGGCCGGGTTCGGCCTGAGCTGATCGATCGAGAGCATCTGGCCGATGGCATTCGTCTGGTTGGCGGCCAGCTCTTCGACGAAGTGGGAGTCGTGGCGCATCCGCGTGGTCGTCGGTAGTCCTCGTCGGTTAGACACGCGCCAGTACCTCCTCGCCTAGTTCTGCATATTGAGCGGCGCCCGACGAAGCGGGCGCGTGGGTGAAGATCGCCTCCTTGTAGGCGGGGCTTTCCTCGAGTCTCACGTTGCGGGTGATGATGGTCTTGAAGACCTTGTCGCCGAATACCTCTCGGACCTGCGCTACGACGTCACGTCCGAGGACGGTGCGGCGGTCGAGCATCGTCACCAAGACGCCGAGTAGCTCCAAATCCTGGTTCACGCGCTGACGAACCCGTTGGATGGTATCGAGCAGATCGTCGGTGCCCTCAAGAGCGAGGTAGGACGACTGGATCGGGACGATGACGTGCGTTGAGGCGACAAGCGCGTTGATCGTCAGGAGCCCGAGAGTCGGCGGCGTGTCGATCACGACGAAGTCGTAGTCGCCGGCCACCACCGCGAGTTTGTCGCGCAGCCGGTAGTGACCGTCGAACTCACCCGATAGCTTGATCTCCAGTTTCGCGAGCCCGATGCGGGCGGGGGCAACGAGGAGTCCTTCGACACTGCCCTGGTACGTAACGTCCGCGAGGCCTACCTGGGCCTCGATGAGGGCGTCGTAGATCGATTGGTCGATCTCGGCGGCCTCGAGAAACGAGATGCTCGAATGCGCTTGCGGATCGAGATCGATGAGAAGAGTTCGCTTGCCCTTTCGCGCCAGGGCGGCCGCCAGGTTCACTGCCGTCGTGGTCTTGCCCACCCCGCCTTTCTGATTGGTGACCGCGATAACGGGACCGCGGGTGGCAGGGTTCATCGACGGCGCATCCTGGCTGACGGCGTGAAACGAAGCCGCGTCGGGGGTTCACAGGCCGCTGGTGCAGTCTGCTCCCATGTCGCCAGCCTGCCCCAGCTCGCAGCGGCCAATAAACCACTGTCAGGCCGGCGCTGCAACCTTGTTCCTGGCTTTATTTGAAAACATAGACTTCATGGATATTTACATCTCATACTTCGAGAAATCTTCAGGGTCAAGATTCTCGAACCATCGCTTCAAACGTTCAGCCTCGGAAGACGAGTCGGTGCCGTTCTCGGCTAGCTCGAGAACGGACGTTTCCACGAACACGGGGGCGTCGGCTCTGAGCGCCAGGGCGAGTGCATCGCTGGGCCTTGCGTCGATGGACAACTGTTCGCCCTTGCGCTCCAGATCGACCCGAGCGTAGTAAGTGTTGTCGCGTAGGTCGGAGATGAGGATCCGACGGATTTCGGCGCCGAGTTGCCCCACGACGTCGTGTAGAAGATCGTGCGTCATCGGGCGCGGCGGTGCGATGTCTTCGAGTTTTAGCGCGATGGCGTTGGCTTCGTAGACTCCCACCCAGATCGGCAGCACGTGCTCGCCGCTATCGTCCTTGAGTATCACGATCGGCATATTCGTCACCGGGTCGACCATCAGGCCGCTGATCTGCATGCGAACCTGCATTTCAACTCCCGAGTTAGCGAGGCTCGCCGACGATCTGTCCGTACATACTGTGTGCGGCGTGCGCCGTGATCTCGACGTCAACGAGATGGCCGATCAGAGCCTGGTCTCCCGACATGTTGACGATGTGGTTGGACGAGGTGCGTCCGGACACGTCGCGCTCAGATCGCTTGCTCACCGAATCCACCAGTACCTCGGTGCTTTTTCCTACCCAGGCAGCGTTACGCTGAGCCTGGATGTACTGGCCGGTTTTCTGCAGTTCGATCAGACGAGTGCGTTTGAGCTCGTCCGGGACGTCGTCCTCGTACTGAGTCACCGCTGCGGTGTCGGGCCGTGGCGAATATTCAAACGAGTAGAACGAGTCGTATTCCACTGCGCGAACGAGTTCCAAGGTGGCTTCGAAGTCGGCGTCCGTCTCGCCCGGGAACCCGACGATCAGGTCAGTCGACAGCCCCACCCCCGGGACGGCCGCTCGGAGCGCTTCCACCTGAGCCAGGTAGCTCGTTGCGGTGTAGTGCCGGTTCATGTTGTGGAGAATCTGGTCCGAGCCCGACTGGACCGGAAGATGTAGGTGTTTCGCGACGTGCGAAGCCGACGCCATGACCTCGATGAGGCGAGGCGACAGATCCTTCGGATGCGACGTTAGGAACCTCACGCGTTCGATTCGGCGCTCTCCGTCTGCCGCTTCCGTGCGAGCGATCGATTCATCGATGGCTTCGAGGAGTCCTGGGAATCCCATGCCCGTGGCGGGATCGACCCACGAGTTCACGTTCTGACCGAGCAGCGTGACTTCGCGGAATCCTCGCAGTCCCAAGCCGCGAATCTCGTCGATGATGTCATCCGCTGGTCGATACACTTCCATCCCGCGCGTCGCGGGCACGATGCAGAAGGAGCAATAGTTGTTGCACCCTTCCATGATCGTCACGAAAGCCCGGACGGCATCCTGGCGACTGGCGCCGTTCGATTCGAAGTCAACGAGATCTGCCGTGTTGACGCAGGGTTGTCCCGTCTTGCGCACATCCTCGAGTACGTCAGGCAGGGTCTGGATCGCCCGAGTGCCAATGACGAAGTCGACCGCGGGTTGCTTGTCGACGATTCCATCGCCGCGCTGCTGCGCAATGCATCCGGTGACGCCTACGAGGAGTTCGGTAGGCCCCGACTGCTCTCCCTGTGCACGCTGCTCCTTGAGTATCCGCAGTCGACCTAGTTCCGAAAAGAGCTTGTCCTCTGCGCGCTCTCTCACACTGCACGTGTTCACGAGGACGACATCGGCATCTTCGGGGGCGTCTGCCGGGACGTAGCCCATTTCAGACAGAATGCCGGCGTACTTCTCCGAGTCGTGCACGTTCATCTGGCAGCCGTACGTCTTAATCCAGTAGCGCGGGCTTCGACCCGGCTCGGTCGGGCGATTCTGGATGATCTCTTCAATCGATTCGGCCACGGCGTACTCTGCAGGTTCGTCGATGGGACGGGCGCCAGGGCATCGGAGTCGGCGCCGGGAACGCGCGATTATACCAGCCGGCCGTCCAGACTCAGGGCCACCGAGTGCGTCGGAATGGCCCCTTCTCGGAGGATCCTCGCCGGTACGCAGGTCAGGTCTACGAGGGTGGACGGAGCGCCTCCCGGAGCGGCGCCCGAATCGACCGCGCCGGCCAGGCTTGCAGTGGGAAGGTCGATTGACGGCACGGTCAGCGCGGGTGGAGCACCTGTCCGATTCGCCGAGGTCCCGGTAATTGGCGCCCCGAGTTCACGAGCGATCCGACGGGGTGCGGGACAATCCGGTAGGCGTACCGCGACACCTCCGGACGACCCCACGAGTGCTGGATGCAGCCTGCCGCGCGCCGGTAGCACAACCGTGAGCGGGCCAGGCCAGATATCGCTCGCGAGAGCTTCGAGCCGTTCGTCTCCCCGGTTGGCAACGATGTCTATCTGTTTGACGTCGTCGACTAGCAGGAGAAGCGGGTTTTTCAGCTGTCGATCCTTCATCGCGAGCACACGTTCGATTCCCTGCGGCGACCGACAGTCGGCCGCAAGACCATAGAAAGTGTCGGTCGCCACCGCGACGACCCCGCCTTCGCGTAGAGCTCGGGCCGCGTCAACGCTCCACCTGCCGTTTGGTTCTGTTGCGTTCCAAACCTGCATTGACCTGTTCGCACCTATGTATGGGCCGGTGTTAGCGTTCGCCTATGCAGCCACCTCATTCCGGCGATCTGTTCGCCACCGACTCCCCGATTGAAGCCGCTGCGCCAGCGTCGTCCGCGGCGCCGCTAGCAGAGCGCATGCGCCCGGCTACCATTGACGAAATCGTTGGCCAGGAACATCTGCTCGGTCCCGGCCATCTCTTGCGTGGCCTTGTCGAGAATCGCCGATTGACTTCGATGATTCTGTGGGGCCCGGCCGGTTCGGGCAAGACAACGATGGCGCGAGTGCTGTCGGCCGCTGCGGAGCAAACCCTGGTCGAGCTTTCTGCGACGTCCGCGGGCGTGCGGCAGGTTCGCGACACGGCCGAAGCCGCGGCCCGACTTCAGAAGGGCGGCGGCAGACAGACGGTTCTATTCATCGACGAGATTCATCGCTTCAATAAAGCGCAGCAGGACGCGCTGTTGCCGTGGGTCGAGAACGGTGCCGTCTGCCTCATCGGCGCAACCACCGAGAATCCATCATTCCAGGTGGTGGCGCCACTGCTGTCCCGGTGTCGCGTCGTCCGGCTCAAATCTCACTCGGCCGGCGATCTGAAGGTCGTCTTGCGCAGGGCGCTCACCACGCCCGCGCCACGAGGTCTTGGCGGCGCCGGTGTGGAAATTGGCGAGCCGGTTCTCGATTTGCTCGCCACCGCGGCAGATGGCGACGCGCGTGCTGCGCTTGGGACCCTCGAGTTGGCCGTCCAGGTCGCAACCTCCGCGCAACGTTCCGTCCTGACGGCAGAGGATGTCGTGGAGGCGCAACAACGGCCGTTTCTTCGCCACGGGGCGGAGGAGCATTTCAACGAGATTTCGGCGTTACAGAAGAGCATCCGCAACAGCGACCCTGACGCAACGGTCTACTGGCTGGCGCGACTTCTAGAGGCGGGTGACGATCCTCTTTACGTGGCGCGCCGTCTGCTGGTGACGGCAAGTGAGGATGTCGGTCTCGCCGATCCGATGGCTCTAACTCTGGCTACTGCCGGGATGCAGGCCGTGAACGCTCTCGGGATGCCGGAGGCGCGCCTTGTTCTTGCTGAGGTTGCCGTCTACCTGGCCGCGGCCCCGAAGGGAAACTCCGCCTATCGTGCCTATTCGTCGGCTCGGGAAGCAGTACGCGAAACCGGCAGCCTGCCGGTACCGATGCAATTGCGCAACGCAGTGACACCGCAAATGCGCGCACAAGGCTACGGCAAGGGGTACGAGTCGGCGCACGACGCGGCGGGCGGGGTGGCGCCCATGGAGTGCCTGCCCGATGCCCTCGTCGGCCGTCGCTTTTTCGACCCGGGTCGCCGGGGCCACGAGGCGGAACTCGCAGACCGCGTTGCGGACGCTCGTGAACGTCGCGCCCAGGTGAGTCGAGATCCTGGCCCAAACGACGCCGCAGAATAGGTTCGCGGAGGGCTAACTCGCTGGCGCTTCCGGCCGTCGTGTCGGTGTTTTCGAGCGCCGCTTGCTGCCGCCGCTCGTCTTGCGAGGGGCCGGCGGCGATCCCGGGAGCGCGAGTTCGAGCATGTCGCCTACGCGCTCGACGAAGTGGAATTCGATTCCCTCCCTTACGTGCTCGGGAATCTCTTCCAGGTCTTTGGCGTTCTTCGCCGGTAACGCAATGCGGCGCAGGCCAGCGCGACGAGCAGCAAGTACCTTGTTCTTGACTCCGCCAACGGGAAGCACGAGCCCGCGCAGCGTCAGCTCTCCCGTCATTCCCAGATCCGGAGCCACCGAGCGACCGGTGAACAACGAGGCCAAGGCGGAGACGATGGTCACACCAGCCGAGGGCCCGTCTTTGGGCGTGGCTCCGGCCGGCACGTGGACGTGGAGGTCGTGCTCGCGGAACGCCTTGCTCGGAATGCCGAGTTCATCGGCATGTGAGCGCAAGTACGACAGCGCGGCCTCGGCCGACTCTTTCATCACGTCGCCAAGCTGACCGGTGAGTTTGAGATTGCCCTTGCCGGGCATTCGAGTTGCCTCGATGAAGAGGATGTCGCCGCCGGTGGCGGTCCAAGCGAGGCCTACCGCAACGCCGGGCACGGCTGTGCGCTCGGCGACCTCGGTGAAGTACTTCACGGGTCCCAGAAAGTCATGAAGTTCGGCCGGCGAAACGTGAACGGCCGGGACTATCTCCGATTCGTCGTCAAGAGCCTCGGCGACGCGGCGTGCCTGAGCCCGACATATGGTGGCAAGTTCTCTCTCTAGCCCTCGTACTCCGGCCTCTTCGGTATAGTCGCGCACGATTGCTGTGAGAGCGTTGTCGTCGAAGCTCAACTGCGCATCGGTGAGCCCGTGATCGTCGATTTGGCGCGGGACGAGATGGCGACGGGCAATCTCGACTTTGTCCTCCGCGGTGTAGCCCGGGATCTCCAGAATCTCCATCCGGTCACGCAGCACCGCCGGGATGTCCTCTGGGACGTTGGCGGTGGCGATGAACAGAACCCGAGATAGATCGAACTCGATCTCGAGGTAGTGATCGGAGAACGTGTCGTTCTGCTCGGGGTCGAGCACTTCCAGTAGTGCTGCCGAAGGATCCCCGCGAAAGTCCTGACCAACCTTGTCGATCTCGTCCAGCATGAACACTGGGTTCATTGATCCGGCGCGCTTCAGACCCTGGAGAATGCGGCCCGGCATGGCGCCAACGTAGGTGCGTCGGTGTCCTCGGATCTCGGCTTCATCGTGCACTCCCCCCAAGGACAGGCGAACGAACTCGCGGCCGAGAGCGTTTGCGATCGAGCGCCCGAGCGACGTCTTCCCTACCCCCGGCGGGCCGATGAAGCAGAGGATCGGTCCACGCTTTTCCGGCTTGAGTCGCCGGACAGCGAGGTACTCGATGATGCGCTTCTTGACCTTCTCGAGATCGTAGTGCTCCGCGTCCAAGTGCTCGAGAGCGGCGCGGAGATCCAGATTGTCGGAGGTGTGGGTGCCCCACGGCATGTCCAATAGCCAGTCGATATACGAGCGCAGAACGTGATACTCGGCCGCCGCTGGCGACATGCGCCCGAGTCGATCCATTTCCTGTCGAGCGACCTTGCGTGCCGGCTCGGGTAGTTCGAGCTTGGCGATACGTTTCTCGAGCGCTTCAATCTCGGCGTCGTCCTCTTCTTCGCCGAGTTCCCGCTTGATTGCCCGAAGCCGCTCCCGGAGGTAGGCCTCTCGCTGGCCCCGATCGATCTCGCCCTGCACGTCCGACTCGATCTTCCTTGAGAGTTCGAGAACCTGCAGTTGGTGCGTGAGCAACTCGAGCAGTAGAGTCAGCCGCAATCCTGGCGTCGCGGTTTCGAGAAGTCTCTGCCGATCTGAAGTTCCGAAGCCGACATGGGCAGCGATGACGTCGACCAGTTCGCCCGCCGTATTGGCTCCGGCTGCGAGCGATTCGAGTTCATTGGGCAGGTTGGGCGAAATCTCCATGAGTCGGCTGAGCAGGCGATGCGCACTCTGCACCTGCGCTTCGATTTCCACCGTTTCCGGAGAGTCCGGGATCGGTATGCGATCGCAGGTAGCTCGCAGGTACGGCGTTTCGGCGCTGGCCTCGCCGAGTTCAACTCGGGCGATCCCCTGCACAATAACGTTCAGATTTCCGTTGGGCAGTTTCAGTACCTTGACGATACGCGCCAGGCACCCCACGTCATGAACATCAGTCCGGACAGGGTTCTCGACATCTGGATCGCGCATCGCGGCGACGCCGATCATCCGATCGCCCTCGAACGCCTCCAGGATCAACTGGCGAGTCGATTCTTTCCCGACCAGAATCGGCAGGATAATCGTCGGGAACAGCACGGCCCCGCGCAGCGGCAGAATTGGCAGCGTTGCCGGCAGTTCGAACTCTGCTTGCTCGGCCGCGCCCGCGAGCTCAGCGCGGATCTCTGCTTCCAGGTCGCGCGTACGACTGTCAGACATTAGCGGCGGGCCTCGTAATCGGTCAGGGGGGCAGCTCCCCATGGTAGCCCGGTTGCGGCGCAAGGTTGTGGCTCTTTTCTGTACCGCGAGTCCGTCAATCATGAATCCACCTTCGTATCCCGGCGGGGTTCATAGGGGTGTGATTCGCGGTACTCCTCCATCACTTCGTTGATTTCGGCCGTGATCTCGTGAGGCGTCTGGATAGAGACTTTTGCGAGCAGGTCTCCCTTGGACCCGTCAGGACCAAGTCCTTTGCCGCGCAGTCGAAACACCTGCCCGGTTTGCGTACCTGGCGGCAGGTTGATCGTGGCGTCGCCGACGAGGGTCGGAATGTCGATGGGCCCGCCCAGGATGGCTTCGTAGATCGTTATCGGTACCTCGGTGCGCAAGGTCTGGCCGTCTCGCCTGAATCGGGGATCCTTGGTCACGCTGATCTGGAGGATCAGGTCTCCGGGCGCGCCGCCCGCGCCGATCGACTCCCCCTTTCCCCGGACCCTCACCCTGGCCCCGTTCTCGACTCCGGCGGGAATGCGTACTTTCGACTTGGCGCTGCCGGCGGCCGCCCGGTACGCCACCGTGCGTTCGACACCGGCTCCAGCTTCCGCGAGGGTCAGCTGTAGCGGAACCTGAACGTCTCGGCCGCGACGCTGCCTCGGCGCGCTCTGTTGTCCGAATCCCCCGAGCCCGCCGAGGATTTCCTCGAACATCCCGAAGTCGCCGCTGGCGCGCGGCGCGCCGGGGGCTCCTACGCCACCTCGAAACAGGTTGCCGAAATGGCTCGTGAAGTCGGACATGTCGAAGTCTTGCGCGAAAGCGTCGGGCCCGATCTGGTCGTACTGTTTACGGCGCTTGTCGTCGCCGAGGACGTGGTACGCCTCGGAGATCTCCTTGAACCGCTCCTCGGCGTTGGTGTCGCCAGGGTTCACGTCCGGATGCCATTTACGCGCCAGCCGGCGGTAGGCTCGTTTGATCTCGTCTGCTGGCGCACCCTTCTCGACACCAAGCGCCGCGTAGTAGTCCTTTCTGGCCGCCATCTAGCTCAAGGCCTCGACTGTTTGCTGGGAATCCGTCGGCTCCCGCGAGCGGAAGACGAAGGTCGCGCTCGTGGGATCAATGTCGACAACGATCGTGTCGCCGACTCCATACTGACCCTCCAGAATGGCCTGTGCGAGCGGGTTTTCGATGAACTCGCGAATTGCTCTCTTGAGGGGGCGCGCGCCATAGACCGGGTCGAATCCGCGCTCTGCGAGCAGGTCGGCGGCTTCAGCAGAGACGTCAAGATCGAGGCCCCGATCGTTTAGGCGTTTGCCGACGCGCTCGAGCTGAATCTGCACGATTGCACGCAGTTCCGTCGCCCCGAGCGGTTCGAAGATGACCATGTCGTCGATGCGATTGATGAGCTCCGGCCGGAAAGTCCGCCGCACCTCTTCCTGGACTGCTACGTGGCCGTCGGATAAGTCGTCGGCATCGGTACCGGTCAGGTGAGAACTCCCCAGGTTCGACGTCATCAAGACAACTGTGTTGGCGAAACTTACCGTGCGACCCTTGCTGTCGGTGAGGCGGCCATCGTCCAGTACCTGGAGCAAGATGTTGAAGACGTCGGGGTGTGCCTTTTCGATCTCATCCAGCAAGATCACCGCATAGGGCCGGCGGCGAACCGCCTCAGTGAGGTGTCCGCCTTCATCGTGGCCAACGTAGCCGGGCGGGGCGCCAATCATTCGAGCAACGGCATGCCGTTCCATGTACTCGGTCATGTCAATCCGAATCAGGGCGTCTTCGCTGTCGAACATGAACTCTGCGAGTGCCTTCGCGAGTTCCGTCTTCCCCACACCGGTCGGGCCCAGGAAGAGGAATGATCCATATGGCTGCCCAGGCTCCTGAAGCCCTGCGCGAGCACGCCGAATCGCATCCGACACTGCACGGACCGCGACGTCCTGCCCGACGACGCGCTCATGAAGTCTGTGCTCCATGGCGAGGAGCTTCTCCACCTCGCCTTCGATGAGCCGGCTCACCGGAATGCCCGTCCATCGCGCGACGACGGTAGCGATGTCTTCGGCCGTGACATCCTCGCGCAGCAGAGCGTCGTCGCCATCCTGGATCTCCGCCAGTCGCGCTCGCGCGGCCTTGAGCTCATTTTCCTTGTCCGGGATCAGCCCGTAGCGAAGCTCCGCGGCGCGGCCGAGATCACCTTCTCGCTCAGCGCGGTCGGCTCCAGCACGCGCGTCGTCGATCGCCCGGCTGAGCTCCTGAATCGCGCGGACCTGGCGCACCTCCTCATCCCACCGCTGGCGCATCGCATCGTGCTCGATACTTAGACTCTCGAGATCGGTCTCCAGCGCGCCAAGGCGTTCGCGGGATGCGGGGTCCTTCTCCTTTCGCAGAGCCTCGCGTTCGATCTCGAGCTGACGCCGCCGCCGCTCCATTTCGTCGAGTTCGGCGGGCATGCTGTCGATCTCCACTCGCAATCTGGCAGCGGCCTCGTCAACAAGATCGATCGCCTTGTCAGGCAGGAACCGGTCGGCGATGTAGCGCGCCGAGAGCGTGGCAGCCGCCACCAGGGCGCCGTCGCGAATGTGCACGCCATGGTGCACCTCATAACGCTCCTTTAGGCCGCGGAGAATCGAAATCGTGTCATGGACGAGAGGTTCGTCGACGCGCACCGGCTGGAAGCGTCGCTCCAGGGCCGGGTCCTTCTCGATGTACTTGCGGTACTCGCTTAGCGTTGTGGCGCCGATAGCGTGGAGTTCGCCACGCGCCAGTGCCGGTTTGAGCATGTTCGACGCATCGACGGCTCCCTCCGAGCCGCCGGCGCCAACCACGGTATGAAGCTCGTCGATGAATAGGATCACGTCGCCCGATTCGGTGACCTCACGAAGGAACGCCTTCAGGCGGTCTTCGAACTCGCCGCGATACTTGGCGCCGGCGAGCATCGCGGCGATGTCGAGAGTGATCACACGACGTCCGCGTAGCCCCTCGGGGATGTCTCCGTCGACGACGCGCTGGGCGAGGCCTTCGACGATCGCCGTCTTACCCACGCCGGGCTCCCCGATGAGAACCGGATTGTTCTTGGTCCGACGGGACAGCACCTGAACCAGGCGCCTGATTTCCTCGTCTCTTCCGATCACAGGGTCGAGCTTGCCCTGTCGCGCGCTTTCGGTCAGGTCCGCCCCGTACTGACCGAGGGCGTCGTACTTGTCCTCAGGATTTACATCGGTGACTCGCATGCTGCCTCGGATGTCGTGCAGAACCCTGAGCAGTTGATCCGGGACTACACCGCCTTCTCGCAGAATTCGGGCGGCGTGGCCCCCTGTCTCGAACAGGCCCAGGAGAAGGTGCTCTGTGGAGACGTACCTGTCGTCTAGTTCGTCTGCGACAGAGTTCGCTGACTCCAGAGCCTTCGCTACTTCCGGGGCGAGGTGCGGTTCGGCGGGGCGGTCCAGTGTGGGCAGACCGTCGATTGCGGATTCGGTCGCGGCGGAGAGACCTGACTTGTCGGCGCCGAGGCGTTCGAGCAGTCCAGTGACGACGCCGTCGGGCTGCGCGAGCAGCGAGGCGAGCAGGTGGACATCTGCCAGAGCGGAGTGGCTACGGCCCTGCGCCGTGTTCTGGGCCGACTGCAGGGCTTCCTGTGCTTTGACGGTGACGCGATCCAATCGCATGACTAGGGCCTCCTGCCGCTGCCGGCTCCGGGGTGAGGAAGTCGAATGATTGCTGCAACGCGGCCGTATCCGCGGACGTCGGCCGATGGGTCGATTTCGCCGGCGACCGGCACCGCGCTGCGGCCTCTGTCGTCGACGCGAAGAATGGCAACGGCCGACCGCTGACGACCTATCACCAGATCACCGGGGCCGACTTCTTGATCCGAATCAGCAACGAGCAAGTCCCCCCGGAGAATTCCGGAGCTGCGCAACGCGTCGGTTGATGCCTCGAACGCCACTGCGTCCGGACCGCACCACGAGGCGTCGAGCGAGATCCGGCGCGCTCCCCCGCGATCGACTCCGCGCCCGCCGGGTGCGGATCCGATCACCGGCACGCTGCGGGCGCCGGGACGTTGGGGGCTGGGCACCGCAGCTCGTACTTCGATTCCCCGGGAGACGCCGGGGCGGCGCCGGATGTACCCCTTGCGCTCTATCGCCTTCAGATGATCAACGATGCCGGCGGCTGAACGGAGTTCGAACGCGGCAGCGATCTCCATCAACGTCGGCGGCATCCCCTGCGCATGAACATGCTGCAGGATGAACTCGTAGATTGACTGCTGACGTCGTGTCAGGTGACTCACTGCCGCCTCGTTCTGTTCGATTTTTGAGAACGAGGTTCATCATACCGAAAAAATTTACGGTATACAAGAAATAATTACGGTAGTAACTCGATACTGGGAAACGGCCTTGGCGCGTCTGGGGAAAGGAACTCAGTCGACCTGGTCGCGAAACCAGGGGCACAGATCCTGCAGGTTGCACTCAGCGCAGAGCGGCGTTCGTGCCTTGCAGGTGTAGCGGCCATGCCAGACGAAGAGCCGCGACACGTCGGCCCAGACTGTTGGAGGGAACAGGCTCCCGACCTCGTGCTCGATCTTCACTGGGTCGTTCTGCTCTGTGAATCCAAGTCGCTGGCTTAGCCGCTTGCAATGCGTGTCCACCGTAATTCCGGGCAGCCCGAAGGCGACCGCGCGCACAACATTTGCTGTCTTGCGCCCCACCCCAGGCAGCGCCGTGAGGTCATCCATGTCTTCCGGCACGGACCCTCCGTGCTCTTCAACGATTCGTTCGCAGCAGGCGATCACGTTCTTGGCCTTCTGCCGGAAGAATCCGGTGCTACGGAGATCTTCTTCCAGCTCCGACTGATCCGCGCCCGCGAGCGCGGCGGCATCCGGGTACTTCTTGAAGAGTTCCGGGGTGACCAGGTTGACCCGCCGATCGGTCGACTGAGCCGAGAGAATTGTGGCGATCAGCAATTGCAGCGGGTTGTCGTGATCCAGCTCGACGCGCGCCTCCGGGTGCAACTCCCGGAGTCGTGTCAGGACTTCGGCCGCGCGCTCAGCGTCACTCATCGTCCGGAGTGGGTGTTCCGCCTTCGGGCTCTGCGGCTGCCTCGGGCTCGGGCTCGGGTTCGGGCGGCGGCGCGACCTTGACGGCCGTGGTCAGCAGTTGCGTGTGACCAATCATGCGGTGTGCGGGCCGGGTCTTGCCTCCGCGCGCAAGGATCGTGCGCTGCAGGATCTCGACCGTTTCGATCTGGGCAAACCCGTGATGGTCGAGCGCGATCGCGAGTTTCTCAGCCTGGTTGAAGGTCGGGATTCCAGCGGCGTACCGCCCGCTTCCGTTCAGAGCCTCGCGAATCACTTCCATCTCGGCCCAGGGCTCTGGAACATCGGTGAAGATCGCATCCATACCGGGCTCAAGCGGGTCGCGGGCCTCGCGCAGCCTGAAATCAACTTCGGTGATCCCGGCCGCAGCGCAGTTGTCTCGCGCGAGTTCAAGGAATTCCGGGCGTCGGTCGTAGGAGATCACCTGCCCTCCAGGGGCCACGGCGCGCGACAACGCCTGGGTCATCGATCCCGACCCGCAGCCGATCTCGATGACTCGTGAACCGCTCTGCAGGTCCATTTCCGCAATGAGGTAGGCGACGTCCTTCGGGTACATGATGTTGGTACGCCGGTGCACCTTCATCATCCGGTCAATTCCGCGCGGTCGGATCAGGGCAACAGGCCGGTCCGAGGTGCTCACGAGAACGTCGCCCCACTCCCGCCCGATCACGTCATCGTGATCAACGGACCCGCGATGCGTGCTGTGGCGCTTGCCGGCTTCCATCCGGACAAGAAATGTCTTGCCATCTTCGAGCGTGAAGAGCACCTGTTCGCCAGGCTGAATCGTATCGGTCAAGCGAGACTCCATCCGGTGATGCAGCAAGCGCCCGACTGAGTCGTCGTGGCGCAGCGTCGCGGGGTGGCGAAGGTTCGGCAATTTAGCACGGTGCTGGATCGGCGGGTCAGCCTCGTCGTGGGTGTTATTCTCGCTCTTTACCGCTGGAGGCCCCCGCATGGCTGATCTGACCGGCCCACTGATCGGCTTGGTCATTCTGCTCGTACTGTCCGGATTCTTTTCGAGTTCGGAAACAGCTCTCATGGCGGTCAGTCGGTACCGGCTGCGCTACCTGGAACGCCACGGGAACAAGCGGGCAGCGATGGTGCGCCGACTGCTGCGGGACCCCGATCGCCTGCTCTCGGCGATTCTCCTCGGCAACAACTTCGTCAACATCGCGGCTTCTGCGCTGGCTACGGTCATCGCGATCGAACTGGCGGGCGAAAACGGCGTTCTTGTCGCCACGGTGGTGATGACGGCGCTCATCCTCATTTTCTCCGAGATCGCGCCTAAGTCGGTGGCGGCTCGGAGACCAGAGGTGATGTCTCTGCTCGTCGCTCCCGTGGTCCGAGCGGTAGTGTGGTTGCTTCACCCGTTCGCTGTCGCGGCAGCCGCGGTGGCGGGTGTGTTGACGCGACCATTCATCGGATCAGAAGCCGCGACACCGGTGGTCTCCGAGGAAGAGATCCAGGGGATGTTGCAGCTGGGCGAAGAAGAGGAAGTGATCGCCCGTGAGAAAGGTCGAATGTTGAGTTCGATCTTCCGTCTCACCGAAACGACGATCGAGGACGTGATGATCCCGCGGACCCAGATCCGAGCTGTGGCGCGGAACGCGAGCCCGGCCGAGGTTGTTGAAGCGATTCGTGGCTCGGGTGCGACCCGGATCCCCGTCTACGGCGCGGATCTCGACGACATTGTCGGGATCCTGCACTCGAAGGATGTGTTTGCGTACTGGGAGCGTGTGGACGATCTGGATATAGCGGCGATCATGCGACAGCCACTCTTCATTCCGGAAACGGCCACCCTCGAGACGCTGCTCCGCATGCTGCGGCACCACCGCCAGCATCTGGCGGTTGTTGTGGACGAGTTTGGCGGCGTTGAGGGCATTGTCTCGCTCGAAGATCTGCTCGAGGAGATCGTGGGCGAGATTGAAGATGAGCACGATGCACCCGCTACACCTCAGATGATGGAGATGCAGGACGGCAGTTTGCTCGTGGAAGGCGCCTGTCCGCTCAACTTGCTCAACCGTAGCTACCACCTCGCTCTCGAGGCGGAGGACTCCAGTACTTTGGCCGGGCTCATCATGGAGCTCAGCGGAGAGATTCCGGCTCCCGGGTCCCGAATCGAGCACGGAGAACTTGTTTTCAACGTGCGTCGCGCGAGCCGCAACCGCATCGACCTGATCAGGATCGAGGGCCACTCCGGTCAGTAGAGGGTGACCTCGACCTGAGAGCCTGCAGCGACGTGCGTGTCTTCTGCAGCGATTTCGATCCAGCCGTCGGCCGCAGCCATGCTGGACACCGCGCTCGAGAACGTAAACGTGGGTATGGCGCGGTCGCCGTCCAGTTGTACTGGGAGAAAATGGGTCTTGTCTGCAGGCGACTCGACGTCGACGGTCAGAACTGCGGCGCGGGGCGGTTGTATCGTTTCCAGGTGTCCGATCTTGCGGACCAGAGGAACCGCTGTAACGTACGCCATCATCAGACAACTAGTGGGGAATCCCGGGAGTCCCACAAGAGGGCGGTTGTTCACGGTGGCGAGCAGAAGTGGTTTGCCCGGCCGCACCGCGACGCCGTGGAGGTGGATCTCCCCTACCTCGTCGACGACATCACTGACAAGGTCACGTCGTCCGACCGATGTGCCGCCGATGGTGATCGTGAGGTCGACGTCAGACTCGCGCAGTGACTCCCTCAGCGCGTCGCGGTCGTCAGCGACGATCGGAGTGCGGTCGACGATACAACCGAGTTGCGTGAACAGCGCGGTAAGAGCTGACGCGTTCGAATCGTAGACCTGCCCCGGCGCCAATGGTCCTTCACCAAGCGGGATCACCTCGTCACCGGATGACATCACCCTGACTCGGGGAGCCCGCAGCACCTCGACTTCCGTCACGCCGCTAGCGGCGCAGGCGGCGATTCGACTCGGATGCAGCCGCTGCCCGGCGCTCGCCACCACCTGGTCGATCGCTAGATCTTCGGCCTGGCGCGACACGTGCTGCCCGATCACGAATGCCGAGTCCGCGGTGACGGCGCCTTCCTCGCGCAGAGCGTGCTCCACAGGGACAACACAATCGGCGCCGGTAGGCAGAGGCGCCCCGGTTGCGATCTCCACGCATTCACCCGGGTTGAGTTGAGACTCCTCTTCGACATCGCCGGCGGCGATCCGGCCGATCAGTCGCAGCGCTTTGTGGCTCGCGGTGTCCGATGCCCGCGCGGCGAACCCATCCATGGCTGCCCGATCAGCGTTTGGGACATCGACGGCGGAGCTCGCGTCCGAGGCGAGCACCCGGCCAGTTGCGTCGCTCAATGGAGTGATCTCGCTATCGCTAATCGACACCGCCATCTCGGCGAGTACGCGACGGACCTCTTCGAACGGAGCGAGCCCACCGAACGGGCGCATTTCGGAACGTTCCTGGCGGCACATGGCGGCCGAGTCTAGCAGGTTAGACTCGTGCGTCATGGCCACCACAGACCTCGTTCAGAAGGTGCGTGCCGCCGCTCTGGCGGAGGGTTTCGACGACTGCGCGGCAGCGCCGATCGCGGAGCTTCCGGCGGGAGGTCGACTGCGTGAGTGGCTTGCTCAGGAGATGCACGGGACCATGCGCTGGCTCGAACGTGATCCGGCGCGACGCGCGGACCCACGTCGGGTGGTCGCCAGTGCCAAGACGGTTCTGGTCGTGTCGCGGAGCTATTTCACGGATCTCCCAGTGGCGGAGTCACCGCGAGACGGAAGGATCTCCCGCTACGCCTGGGGAGCGGAGTACCACGACGTTATGGGCGCGGCCATCAAACGACTCTACGCGCGTATCGAAGAGCTGATGCCGGGCGCCAGCGGCCGCTACTACGTTGATACCGGCCCCGTGATGGAGAAGGCCTGGGCGGAGGTGTCCGGTCTCGGCTGGATTGGGAAACACACCAACGTCATTCAGGTCGGCACCGGTTCCTGGTTCTTCCTCGGTGCGATCGTTCTCGACTGCGAACTCCCGGTGCCGAAGCCGGCGCCTGATCACTGTGGCAGTTGCGTCGCCTGCATTGACGCCTGTCCTACCGGGGCGATCGTCGCGCCGTATGTGCTGGATGCTCGACGCTGTATCTCGTATCTGACCATCGAGCATCGCGGTGCTATTGATCGAGAGTTTCGCGCGGACATCGGAAACCGCGTGTTCGGTTGCGATGATTGCCAGGAGGTGTGCCCGTGGAATCGGTTTGCGCAGCTCGGCGATTCCGCTCGACCCTTCATGCCGGCGCCGGGGCGGCAGGCGGCGCCGCTGCTCGAGCTGTTCGCGCTGAGCGTCGACGAGTTTCGTGAAAGGTTTCGGCGAAGCCCGGTGAAGCGCGCAAAGTACGAGGGTTTCAGGCGCAACGTCGCGATTGCGCTCGGCAACAGTGCAGACCCGAGCGCCGTGGGCGCTCTCGCGCGGGCGCTCGATGACGTGTCCGCGATTGTCCGAGGGCATAGCGCCTGGGCGCTCGGCCGCCTCGGTGGAAGCAACGCAAGGACAGCACTGCGGGAAGCGCTAGTGACCGAGTCAGATCCATGGGTGCGCGACGAGATCGCATACGCGGAAACGATGATCGACGGCAGTTCAGAGCCCGTCGTGGCATCCTAGGAATCGGACAGGAGGAAGCCATGACGCGCCCGCGTCTCGTAGTTATGGTGGCATGCATCTGCGTTGCCGCCAGCACATCAGGTCAAACCCAGAATCTCGTCTACCCCGTCGATATCGTGCGGGCCGATGAAGGATGGGTCGTGGCAGATTTCAAGGCGCATGGCCTGCTGCGCCTGGCCGACGACGGCACAGTTACTCCGTTGCGACTCGGCGAAGGCATGCCGCGATCGCCTCTGTACGGGACGCGCGCGGTTCTTCCTGCACCAGATGGCAATGGCTTTCTTGTGGCGGACCCGGGCAGCTACGGCCTCTATCGCGTCGACCAAGATGGCGCACTGTCCACGATCACGACCGAGCTTGATATTCCGCAGGGTATGGCGCGTTTCGATGACGAATCAGTGCTCGTCGCGGACCTGCGGAGCGGCTTCGGCGTGCTGCTTCGCGTGACGTTGGACGGCCAGGTCACCGAATTTGCAGATGTCGACAGCCCCAAAGGCATCGCACCCGACGGCGACGGTTTCGTCGTCGTGTCTCACGGTGCCCGCGCTCTGTTCCGTGTCGATCGTTCGGGACGGGTCTCGACCCTGGCGGCGGGGCCGCCGTTCGACTTTCCGCACGATGTTGTTGCGGACGGCAACGGCGGATTCGTGGTGACCGACGGCTACGCGTCGGCGCTTTTCACGGTCAGTGCGGACGGCAGCGTCGGTACCCTGACCCAAGGGGCTCCCCTGGTGAACCCTCAGGGTATTGTTCGCGCGGACGGCGGTGGCTACATCGTTGTTGATCCCCAGGCGGGAGCCGTCTTCAGAGTGGGTGCTGACGGGACAGTCGAGCAACTCGCGTCGGCTTCCGCAACGCCCTAGCCGGAGCCGTCCAGGACCGCGTCGGCGATGCCGTTTCCCTTCGCCCGGATCTCAGCCTCCGTGAGTCCCTCCAGTTCGTGCGGAAACACGATCCAGTCGTCGGTTTCTTGCACGTAGTAGTCGGGGACGATGTCGGTCTCGTTACGCTCGGGCTTGTAGTAGACCGTAGCGATGCGGCATTCAGGACAGTTGCGTCGCGACCGCTTCCGGATCTCGGCGACGATGGCTGCCATCGTGTGTCCGGTATCGAAGACGTCATCGACGAGCAGCAATTGATGATTCGCGTCGACAACATCGATCACGTGTTCCAGTCCCTTGATCTCGACGCCGGAGTCACCGCGTTGCATTCCTTGATAAGACTGCGTCTTGATCGTGGTGTGATACGGCTCCACACCACGTAAACGCAGGTACTCGTGCATGACGATGCCGGGCGGCGTTCCGCCGCGCCAGATTCCGATGAGGAAATCGGGCCGGAATCCGCCCTCCCAGACCAGGCGCCCTAGGCGAACCGAGTCGGCATTCAGCTGGCGCGAGGAAACGTAGGTCTTCTCGGTCATGGGTGCGGTCCCGCTGGTGACATGGACGAGTGCGGCCCTCACGCTAGTGCTTGCGTTCAGCGGGAGCAAGCCGCTGCAGGAAGGGCTTCTCGACCGTGCCGAAGATCGTTTTCCGCAACCCTCGGACGCGAGATTGACCCACCCCGAGGCCGGGAGTAGTCTGCTGCCTTACCAGGGGGGGCATATCGCGCGCGTGGGGGCGAGCGCGGTACCCGTAGACGGTCCACGGACCGGGATTCTGCACGGGAGACACTCGCATGGGGTTCATGGGGCACGAGTTCATCCACAAGGTCCGCGAGTTCTCAGACCAGATGGTCGAGTACACCTCGCGACACCTTGACGTTGACGGCTTTCCAAAGCCGCTGAAGCTCACCACGGCCGACGACGTTCTAGCGTTCGTTCGCGAACACCAGATCACATCGATCCGGCTCTGGTTCACCGACATTCTCGGGAACCTCAAGACTTTCGAGGTGACTCCGGCGGAGTTGCCCGGAGCGTTCGAAGAGGGCATGGGATTCGACGGTTCGTCGATCCACGGATACCAGCGGATTCAGGAAAGCGACATGGTCGCGATCCCGCTGGCGGAGACCGCACAGTTCATCCCGTTCCAGATCGGGCCGTCGCGCTGTCTCCGGATGTTTGCCGAGGTACGCAAGCCAGACGGTTCGCCGTATGCGGGCGATCCTCGCAACATCCTGCGCAATCAGCTCGCACGCCTGGATGACTTCGGCTTCACGCACATGAACGTGGGCCCGGAAGCGGAGTTCTTCTACTTCCGTACGCCCGACGGCATCGAGACGCTCGACGATGCGGGGTACTTCGACCTGGTGCCATCCGATGCTGGGGATGACCTGCGGGAAGCGACCCACTTCGCACTCGAGGCGATGGGCATACCGGTGGAATACAGCCACCACGAAGTTGCGCCCTCGCAGCATGAGATCGATCTGAAGTACGACCGCGCGCTCGAGATGGCGGACAAACTGCAGACGTACAAGTGGCTGGTCAAGGAGATCGCACGCCGTAACGGTGTCCACGCGACGTTCATGCCCAAGCCGCTTTCCGGCGAGAATGGAAGCGGAATGCATACGCATCTTTCGATCTTCGACGGTGATCGAAACTGCTTCTACGATACGGATGACGCGCACCATCTGTCGCCCACCGCGAAGCATTTCATCGCGGGTGTTCTCGACCGGGCGCGCGAGATGTGCATGATCACCAATCAGTCGTATAACTCGTACAAGCGGTTGGTTCCGGGGTACGAGGCGCCGGTGTACATCACCTGGGCTGAAGCAAACCGCTCCGCACTGGTACGCATTCCGCTGTACAAGCCCGGCAAGGAAGTGGCCACGCGGATGGAGTTGCGGTTCCCCGACGCGGTGTGCAACCCCTACTTGGCCTTTGCCGCCATGCTTGCTGCTGGACTGGAAGGAGTCAGTAACAAGGCCGATCTGCGCGCGCCGAGCACCGAGGACCTCTACCACATGTCCGAGGAAGAGCGAGCGAAACAGGGCATCGACGCGCTTCCCCACGATCTCTACGAAGCCGTGAAATGCGCACGCGGCTCGGAGTATCTTCGTGGCGCGCTCGGTGAGGGCGTTGTCGACAAGCTCGTCGACACGAAGATGGCGGAGTACGACGGCCATCGGCTGCATGTGTCTTCCCGTGAGCTCGAGGAGAGTCTCAAGCTCTAGCCACGTGCCGCGGCCGATCGGCTCCGCTCTGCCGCTCTAAGCGTCGAGAGACAAAGGAGACTGTCCGTGCCCGTGCACCGTCTCGGCGCCGATAATGCGACAGCGATTGCACGGGCCCGCGGGGCTGCCCTGGCGGTAGCGTTCACGGCGGCAACCGCGATCGGCTACGAGGCGCTCCGCGATGGGTTGAGTCTTCCTACCTTTCTCGCGGTCCTGTTCTTCTACGGCGGTAGTGCCGGGGTCATCATCGCGTTTTCGCTATGGACGGCGCGGGACGTCGGCCTGCCGGGTTTGTTGGTTCTTGCCGACGAGAGCCCGCGCGCACGGGCGTTCCGCTGGTTGGTCTTCGGCTGCGGTTTCACTCTCCTTCTCGCTGCTGGCAGCGTTGCGCTAAGTGGTGGTGCGGAGACGCCCTTGCAGCCGTGGTTCTGGCGTCGAATCCAGACGCCAGGCGGCGCAGCGCTGTTCTCCGCCAGAGCTGCATTGCTGGAAGAGACGTTCTTCCGTCTCTTCCTGATTCCGTTTCTCGTCTCGGTGGCCCTGCGTTTCAGGCCGCGGCGGTATCGCCTCCGGTTGCGAGATGGGACGGCCAAGGCGATCACCGAGCACCCCGTCGCCGGAACGCAGTTGGTGCTGGTCGCGTGCGCGATCGCGAGCGCCATGTTCGGACTCGCACATCCGTTCAATCCACTGGGCGCGATCGTACTTGGCCCGCTGCTGGCCATCAGCTACCTGTGGGGCGGGTGGGAATCCGCAGTGACGGCGCACTTCGGAGCCAACATGTTGCTGTTTCAGTTCTACTACTAGGTGGAACCTGTCAGCCCTGGCTTGCGTATATCACCTAGACGCAACAATTCAGGAGGTCACTCGTGTTCCAGCTGCTCGGCTTTCTTGCACTGCTCGCCTTTGGCGGAGTCATGGCGCTCTTTGCTCTCTTGCTCATCGCGCCGCTTGTGCTTCTCGCGAAGGTTGTCGGTTGGAGCGTTCACGCGGTAGCCAATGTCGCGGGCGCTGTCGTGGGCGCGCTTCTGCTCGTGCCCCTCGGGCTATTGGTTCTACCCGTGGCCCTCGTGGTGCTGCTTGTCGCCGGACTGGTCGTGCTGAAGCTACTGCTTTTGGCCGCACCCTTGCTGCTGATGATCGCGGCGATCTGGCTATTCGTGTCCTTGGTGCGGCGACCCGCGATCGCCTAGCGGACGCCGCCCGGCGCGACTTCAAGGCCGCACAGGCGTGCGAGCGCTCGCCTCACGTGAACCCTGGTTACCTGTTTGCGCCAGTAGTAGACCAGGTCGGCGTTGTCGAGCGGCGTTGCCCTCTTGTAGGCGAGTTCGGCCGCGGCTTCGCACAGCTCAAGCGTGGGTGTCTCACCTTCCATCAGCTCGCTGACCCCTGTGACGGCAAGCGGATGGGTATGCACAGCACCGAGCACGAGGCGTGCGTCACGCACGCGGCCGTCCTCGATCCGCAGGCTCGCTCCGACTCCCAGGATCGGGAAATCGAAACTGCCGCGGCGCCGAACCTTGACGTAGGTCGAGCGTTGCCCGTTGCCCGGAGCCGGCACCCGAACAGCGGTCATCAGTTCGCCCGGCTTCAAGGTCAGGTACTCGATGCCGTCGTCCTGGTACATATCACCAAGCGAGATCGTGCGCGGTCCGTCGGTTCCGAGGACATCGACGGTTGCGCCGAGCGCCATGAGGATGGGTGCCGAATCGCTGGATGAGATCGCCCAACATTTGCTCGAGCCCGGCGCGACCAGGCAGATGTCGCCGTCCTTTTTCATGCAGAACCCAACACTGCGCCGCCACTCGTAGGTCTGGTTGTAGTAGTTGCATCGAGTGTCGACGCACAGGTTCCCGCCAATGGTTCCAACACGTTGGATCTGGAGGTTGGCCACCTGGCCGGCTGCTTCGGCCAGACCTGGGTACGACTCGCGCACGTTCGGCGCGGCGGCGAGTTGGCGAAGGGTGACTCCGGCGCCAAGCTCCAACCCGTCATCGGTCTGGAGATCGCGACCCCCTTCGAGTCGACGGATCCCAACAAGCACCGGAGGTTCGAATTGCCGGCGCTTCATGTTCGGGATCAGATCGGTGCCACCAGCTACAAACATTGCGCGGCCTTCCGACTCGCCCCAGAGATCCACGGCTTCCGCCGCGCTACGAGCATTGCGAAAATCAAAGGGTGGAAGTCTAAGCATCAGGATTCCTCCCCGCGGCGCACCGTAGGTATCCAGTCTTCTGGGGGTTGGTCGTACCAGACAGGATCAACGGCGAGGACCTCTCCGAAATCGACTTCGGGCACCCCGCCAGGTCCAAACCGGCCGGGACCGCCCTTCTCCTTGTCAGCGAGCGCCGCCATGACCTTCTCCGGCGTGATCGGCAGTTCATCGATGCGCACGCCGACAGCGTCGTAGACGGCGTTGGCAACCGCAGGTGGCATTGGCAGTAGCGGGCCCTGCCCCACTTCCTTGGCGCCGAACGGCCCCTCGCCATCGATGCTCTCGACAATGAATGTCTCCACCGGAGGCATTTCAAGAAACGTCGGACTCTTGTACTCGAGCATCGACGGGATCTTGTGAAGACCGTTTCGGAACACCTGCTCTTCCATGAGGATCTCGCCGAGCGCCATATAGACGCTGCCCTCGACCTGTCCCTCCACGAGCATCGGGTTCACAGCTCGCCCCACATCGTGGGCCATCCAGACCCGCTCCGGAGTGACGATGCCTGTTTCCGGATCGACGTCGACCAGTACCGCGGCCGCGCTGTAGGAGTAGGCGGGCGACGGACCAACACCCGAGCCCTTGTAGGGGCCTGCAAGGCGTGGCGGTGTGTACGAGCCGGTTGAGCTGAGTTGACCGAACATGGCTTCGGCGATCGGCACAGCTTCAGCGAAGCGCATGCCTTCGCCGGTGCCATGGTGTTCGACGCGGCGGTGGCGCAGAACCAGTTCGGTGGCGTTGAGTCCGAGTTTTTCTGCCACTGCGGCTACGAGCATGTCGCGGATTTTCTCGGCGGCTTCCTTCGCAGCATTGCCCATCATGAAGGTGACGCGGCTTGAGTACGAACCCAGGTCGATCGGCGTCGTGTCGGTATCGGAAACAACCAGCTGGACGTCGTCCGGGGTCAGGCCAAGAACCTCCGCGACGGTCATTGCCAGAACCGAGTTCGATCCCTGGCCGATATCGATTTCCATGCATTTGGCGCAAACACCGCCGCCGCGATCGACCTTAAGGTCGACGGACGTGTGCGGCATCTTGTTCCAGTAGATCGGCAACCCGGCCCCGGATAGGTACGAGCCGACGGCGACCCCGATACCTTTGCCGTAAGGAAGCGTGCCGCGCACGCGCTCGAAATCCGCTGCTTCCGCGATCTTGGCGAGACACTCGTCGAGTCCGCACGAGGTGACGCGCATGTGGTTCGCTGTCATCGTGTATTCATCCACGAGCATCGAACGTCGCATCCGCACCGGATCGAGGCCGAGTTTCTCTGCCACCTTGTCGAGGTGAATCTCCAACGCATAGCGCGGCTGCGGCGTGCCATGACCACGCTTCGGGCCGCAAGCCGGCTTGTTGGTGAAGACTCGAACACCGCGGAATCGGTAGTTCGGAATCTTGTACGTCACCGTTTGGAGCGCGCCGGTGTAATAGGTGCTCGCGACTCCATAGCTGCCGTAGGAGCCGCCGTCGACGAAGGATTTGAAATCGAGCGCCGTGATGTGGCCCTGGTCGTCGTGCCCCGTGCGTAGCCACATGAGAACCGGGTGGCGCCCCCGATGCATGTAGAAGACCTCCTCTCGCGTGAGAGTGATCTTGACGGGCCGACCGCTCTCCATCGAAAGTTTGGCCGCGCAGAACTCATGAGGGAATGGATCGGACTTGCCGCCGAATCCTCCGCCGTTTGGCGTGGCGACGATGCGGATCCTGCTCGCTGGCATGTCGAGCACCTTCGCCATCGCTTTGTGTACGTAGTGTGGCGTTTGTGTGGATGACCAGACGGTCAGCCGACCATCTGCGCCGTACTGCGCCACCGCGGAATGCTCTTCCATCGCGAGATGGTTGTTGCCGGAGTAGAAGTAGACGCCTTCGTGCACGGTATCCGCACGTTCGATGGCGCCCTCAACGTCTCCGAAGTGCAGATTGACGAGCTTGTGCACGTTGTCGCGAGGGCCGTAGTCGTGAATACGGGCCTCCTCGGCGACCGGGGCCAGACCCTCGTCGATATCGAAGGCCGTCGGAAGTTCTTCGTATTCGACCTCGATCAATCGAACAGCTTCCTCGGCGGTTGCCTCGTCGACGGCCGCGACGGCAGCAACCGGGTCGCCCACAAAGCGAACGCGATCGGTTTCGAGGGGGTACTCGTCCTCACTCACCGGCAGGATGCCGTACTTACGCGGCATGTCGTCTCCCGTGATGATCGCCTTCACGCCGGGCAGCGCAGCCGCCTTGGAGGTGTCGATCGAGACGATCCGAGCGTGCGGCACGATGGCACCCAACATCTTGCCAAAGAGCATCTTCGGCAGATCGATGTCGTCGGCGTAGATCTCCTGGCCGGTCGACTTGGTGAGGCCATCGACCTTGGCGGCTGGCGTTCCAATGACGTTGAGCTTGTGGCGGTCGCTCACGCCGATCCCCTCTTGCCCTCGATCGGCTCCAGGTCGGGTCCGTGCTCTGCTGCGGGTCGCGCGGGTATCCGATGTTCCGGGCTCGTCTCGCCCGCGGCGCGGCGTTCGGAGACACGGTCGGCCGCGAGTTCGATCGCTTCGAGGATTTTTAGATAGCCGGTGCAGCGGCAGAGATTGCCTGCGAGGTAGTCGCGAATCTCTTCGCGCTTCGGCGCCGGATTGTCGCGGAGCAGTGCCGCCGCGGAAACGAGCATTCCGGGACTGCAATAGCCACACTGCGAAGCGCCTAGTTCGCCAAACGCGATCTGGAGTTCATGTGGCGCAGATCCGGCGGCGAGCCCCTCCACGGTACCGATCTTCGAATCTTCTGCGTCGAGCGCCAGAAGCAAACAGGAGAGCACTGGTTCGCCGTCGAGAAGCACCGTGCACGTGCCGCACTCGCCGAGTTCGCAGCCGTGCTTGGTTCCGGTCAGGCGAAGGTCCTCACGAAGGACCTCCATCAGGGTCTTGTTGCCATCCACGACAATGTCGTGAACCTCACCGTTGACCGTCAACTGGATTCGTTCTTTCAACTGTTAACCCCGTACGCTGAGCTCGCCGTCTCGGGCCTCGGCGTCTTCCCCGTGATTCTCAAGTGGTGTCCTGGCGTTCTGGATCCTGGCCGAAGCGTGGCTTGCGCTTCTCCGAGAAGGCCCGAAGGCCTTCCATCACGTCGTTGCTGACGAACAGGTCTTCCTGCGCTTCCGTCTCTGCCGCAAGGCTGGCTTCGATGCCTCCGAGCGCGCCCTTGCGCAGGAGATACTTCACAGCCTTCACCATGTCACGCGGTCTTCCCCATTCCGCATATTCGCCGATGGCCTGGTCCAACGCGTCAGTCTCGACCACGCGGTGCACAAGGCCGAGTTCCAGCGCCTCGCTGGATGAGAAGACGCGTCCACTCAACACGAGCTCCAACGCCTTCGCGTATCCGAGCGTTTGAGGTAGCCAGTGAGTGGCTCCCCAATCGGGTGCCAGCGCCAGGCCGCGCCAACTGGCGGCAAACCGTGCTGTATCGGTGGCCACGCGCAAGTCACACGCCAGAGCCAGCGAGAGTCCGGCGCCCGCGGCGATCCCAGGTATTGCGGCGATCGTGAGGCCCTGAAACGCACGCAGTGCCAGTACGCACTCGGCGCCGGCGTGAAGGATGTCGTGGAAGTCCGCCTCGCGCCGTTCTTCTCGGAGTTGCGCCATGGTTCGGACGTCACCTCCGGCGCAGAAGGCGCCATCCGCACCGGTGATCACCAGCGTGTGAACGGCTTCGTCGCGCGCCGCATCGCGGATCCGATCGCGAAGTTGGTCACGCATATCGCCCGCGAGCGAATTCAGCTTGCCTGCCCTATCAAGCGTTGCGGTCGCGACGCCGGCATCTACCGCATACCGAACGGAGCCCTCGCTCAAGAGACGCGCTCCAGCAGCACGCTGGTGCCCATACCGCCCGACACGCAGAGCGTTGCGAGACCGAGTGACTCTTGGCGGCGTTCCAGCGCGTTGATCAACGTGATGACGATACGTGCGCCCGTACATCCGATGGGGTGCCCCAGGGCGATGGCGCCACCGTCAATATTCGTACGCGCGTGATCCAGACCGAGGTCGTCCATCACGGCGAGAACCTGCGCGGCAAACGCTTCGTTGAGTTCGATGAGGTCAAGATCACCCGCGGTGAGATCGAGAGACTCCAGAAGCTGCCGGACCGCCGGGACCGGACCGATCCCCATAACTGCAGGGTCCACTCCAGCCTCGCAAGCTGCCAGAAGGCGCGCCTGGGGCCGGAGCCCATGGCGCTCCGCGAAGCTCTCCGTAACGAGAACCATTGCCGCGGCCCCGTCCGTAATCCCGCTGCTGTTCCCCGGGTGAACCGTGCCGCCTTCCTTGAAAACGGGTTTCAGGCGGGCCATTGATTCCATGGTGGCATCGGGCCTGAGATGCTCATCGCGCTCGATCGTGACGGTCTCCCGTCGCCCCCGTACTTCCACGGCGGTAGTCTCCGCCGCGAAATCACCGGCTGCACTTGCCCGCGCCGCGCGGTGTTGACTCTCCACCGCGTATGCGTCTTGCCTTTCGCGATCGACCTGATACTGCTCAGCGAGTCGCTCGGCGGTTCGGCCCATGAGATCTCCGCAGAGCGGACACATGAATCCGTCCTGGTACATGCCATCGACGATCTCGGCGTGGCCAAGCCGTGCGCCCCAACGCGCTGCAGGCAGCAGATAGGGCGTGTTGCTCATGCTCTCCATGCCGCCGCAAACGATCGCGTCGGACGTCCCCAGTCGGAGACTCTGCGCGGCGAGGATCAGGGCTTTCATGCCGGAGGCGCACGCCTGGTTGACCGTAAACGCCGGCACCTCGTGCGGTACTCCGCCTCGAACAGCCGCCTGTCGCGCCGGATTCGGCCCCGCTCCGGCCTGGCGCCCGTGACCCATGATCGTGTGGCCCAGGGATTCGGCCGGGACGCCAGAACGGGCCACCGTCGCTTCGACGACGATGGCCCCTAGGTCTGGTGCCGACAGGGATGCTAACGCTCCACCGAACTTACCGATCGGTGTGCGTACCCCGCCCACTATGTAGAGCGGTTCCCCGTTGCGGAGATCGAGCATGCGGGAGTTAGACGCCCTTGAAGTCGGGCTTCCGCTTCTCGACATAGGCCGAAATGCCTTCCTTGGCATCGCCCGAAGCGAACAGGCGATTCTGGAGTTCACGCTCGAGGGCGAGCCCACTGTTGAGCGACATCTCCATGCCTTCCTGGACGGCGAGCTTGATCAGCCCCTGTGCCATGGTCGCGCCCTGTGCGAGCTGCTTGGCCCAGTTGATCGTGTATTCCGCCGCGTCTTCGTCGACAACGCGGTTCACGAGGCCGATGCGCTCCGCGTCCTCAGGCGACAGCAGTTCGCCGGTGACCATCAGCTCGAGAGCCTTCGCCTTGCCGACCGTCCGGGGGAGGCGTTGTGAGCCGCCTGTACCCGGCAGCACGCCGAGATTGACTTCCGGGAGTCCGATACGACCCGATTCGCGACCCATCACGCGCATGTCGCACGCGAGAGCGATCTCGAGGCCACCACCGACGCAATGTCCGTTCAGCGCTGCGATCACGAGCTTGGGAATGCGCTCGAGTTCCTGCAGCGTCTCGTTGCAATGCAGGCAGAACATGGACTTGTAGCGCGGCTCCGAGGTGAGGAGCATGTTGATGTCGGCGCCAGCTGAGAAGAACTTCTCGCCGCCGCCAGTCAGCACGACAACCTTCACGTCGGTGTCGAAACGCACGTCCTCGATGACCTCATCGAGCTCGTGCATCAGATCGAGGTTGTAGGTGTTGCCCGGATTACGCGACATCGTCGCGATCGCAACGCCGTCTTCCTTCTTGAGATCGAAGATTTCCCAGCCCATGGTTCCTCCAGAGGTCCCGCCACGATCGGGCGGCGTCGGTATCGAATCGATACGAAAAATCGGGCGACGGTACTCGGCAAAGCGGCAGCGCCGATCCATCGGAACGCTCAGAGTACCACCGGCCCCAGAGGCCGGCAAACGAGGGTTCCGGGGCGGCGAGGCGCGAATTCGGGTGAGCCTCAGGTGCTAGAATTCGGTGTCCTGGTGGGCCGGAGGCGAGCCATCCTCGCTTGCGCCGGTCCGGTGGTTTTTGGCCCTTCTATTGAGAGACTGGCATGCGTGTGAAAGTCGTTCGCACTCCCGGCGAACTGCGCGACGAAATCGGGCACAAGATCATGGTGCAGAAGGATTGGTGCGGCACGGTCGTGGAGATCCTCGACGAAGCAGGGCTGATCGCCGCCGGATTCCATCCAAAGCGCAGCGAGAAGGTCTACCGGGTCCTTTTCGACGACTGGGGTCAGCAAGTTGCCGTCCCAGCGGTGAATCTGGTTGAAGTCTCGGCTGATGGTGACGTTGCCGAGGGCGAGGACTCTGGGGACGAGAGCTAGTCGGCTGGATTCGCCACGAGCCTCTCGTATTCCCTGAGCGCATACCGATCGGTCATCCCGGCGACGTAGTCGGCAATGGCTGGAAGTGCGCCGATGCGCTCACCTCTTTCGCGGTGACGGCTGGGTAGAAGATCCATGTCGTTGGCGTACACCTCGAAGAGCGCGGCCAGTTTTGCGCGCGCATCCTCCATTTCGGTCTGCACCAGGGGGCTTCGATAGAGTTCGACCGCCAGGAAGTCCGCCATCTCCTCGAGTTCGGCGAGCGTCTGGTCTGAATGAGCTGCGAGCGCTTCCGGATTTCCACGGACGTCATCGACTCCCTGGACCCCGGCGGCCACCAGTCGCTCCTGCGTCGTTTCGATGAGGTCAGTTACCAGTCGATCGACCATCGCGCGAATGGTTTCGTTGAAGAGCCCCCGATCCGTTGCGTCTGGGATTTCGCGGCGCAGCCGCGCGTACGGACGACCGAACAAGGGCACTGCGGCCAGACGCTTCACCTCGAGGATGTGAGCTTCGACGCCGTCGTCCACGTCGTGAACGTTGTATGCGATGTGGTCAACGAGATCGATGAGTTGTGCTTCCAGAGGCGGTCGTTCGGCTGGATTGAATTCGGCGATCTCGGCGCCGGAGAAGCGGTCGTATCGGGTGGCGTGCTTTGCGATTCCCTCGCGGACTTCGTAGGTCAGGTTCAGACCCCTGAAGCGCGCGTACTTCTCTTCAACTTCGTCGACCGTGCGGAGTGAGTGACGGTTGTGCTCGAATCCACCTTCCGAAGCCATCATTGAATCCAACGCACTCTCGCCCACATGTCCGAATGGCGGATGGCCGAGATCGTGGGCTAGCGCAATCGCCTCGCACAACGTGGAGTTCAGGCCAAGGGCACGAGCGGCCGTGCGTGCGAGTTGGGCAACCTCGATGGTGTGAGTCAGTCGAGTTCGGAAGTGGTCGCCATGGTGATTGGGGAACACCTGTGTCTTGTATTCGAGACGCCGAAACGAGCGTGAGTGCACCACGCGATCACGATCGCGCTCGAAACAGTCTCGATACGGATGGGCCGGCTCCGGGGTGCGGCGACCGCGCGACTCACTCGAATCGAACGCCCACGGCGCTCGGATGTTCTCGGTTGTCACGTTGCCGACGCTCCAAGTGGTGAATACAGAGGGACGGTAGTGAGGTAAGCACGACGCGGCAAGCCCCCCGAGCGCAGTCGCCTGGAGGTTGACAGGCGTTGGCATGATTTGACGCCGAGTCGACCGAGTCGCTACTCTCTAACTATCCGCTGGCCGATCTCGATTGATCGAACTCCTTTGACCTCGCATAAGCGAGGCCGGGTCCCCTACTCGTAAGGAGTTGCTCGGATGCGAACTTCCCACGGCCGCAGGATCGGTACTGCCGTTCTCGCGCTGCTGTTGCTCGGCAGTGCCTCAACGTTGCAGGCACAGCAACGGCCCGTGAACTCTGACGGTGCGTACGACTACGAAGGTCGCGACCCCGGACCGGTGCCGATGCGGTTGAGGCACTTCGAGGGCACGGTCACGGTTCAGCGGGCCAGTGTCGGCGAAACGTCTGAAGCGATTCCGAACCTGCCGTTGGAAGCCGGTGATCGGCTCTGGACAGAGCAGCATGGCCGCGCGGAATTGATGCTGAGTGACGGCTCGTTTCTGTGGATCGGAGAAGGCACGACGCTGGACCTGGTGGCACTCGACGACGGGACGGGCTCGGGCACGATTCTGCGCCTCTGGAGCGGGGCCGCTATCGCCTATCGCCCTGATGTCGCAGGGCTTGCGCCTCTCCGGATCGACGGCTCCGACAGTATCGCCATTATGGATCGCCCGGGGTTGAGCCGGGTCGATTGGGATGACGAACAGCGTCTCTGGCTTTCTGTATTCGAAGGCGAGGCGACTCTTAGCGCCGGCGGCATCTACGAGGCCGTGCGCGGCGGCGAGCAGGCATATACCGAACCAGGAACGGCACCGTCCCAGGCCGGGCAGTTCAGCACGGCATCGCTCGACGACTTCGGTGACTGGCAGCAGTCCCGGTGGTACGGCTACGCCGAGACGACCAGGCACGTCGCGCAACGCGACTACATTCCGGCTGCGGTCCGGCCGCACGCCACCGAACTGGAGACCGGGGGCTCGTGGTTCTACTACGACGATTTCGGTAGCTACGCGTGGCGCCCCACGGTCGCCGTGGGCTGGTCGCCCTATAACCACGGTCGATGGGTCTGGGGCTACGGCGGCTGGACCTGGGTTCCCCGGGCGAACTGGGGTTGGGCAACCGCCCACTACGGTCGCTGGCACCACCTGCCGGCGCAAGGCTGGGTTTGGTTCCCGGGTCGTGTGTGCCGCCCTGCCTGGGTGAGCTGGTATGTGGGGTACGGCCATGTGGGCTGGAGTCCGATCGGTTATTACAACCGGCCGTTCATCTCGATCAACCTATGGTTCGGTGGAAGCTGGGGCTATGGCAACGGCTATCACGGCGGCTACTCCTACAAGTATCCGACGCACTACACCAACGGCGGCCGCGCCGTCGCAGGACGCGGCTACGCTCGCGGCGGCGACTCGTCACGTGGCTGGACCCTGATTGATGCGGCCGACTTCGGGCGCGGTGATCCGGTCCGCCGCGCGGTGCGTCGCGATTCGCTTCCGTCCTCGGCTGCTCGCAGCGCGATCACGATGAATGGCAACCTGCGCCAACGCAGCGTGGCTGCGTTGGCAGCCGGACGCCGTGGCCTGGCAACCGACCGAACGGCCGCGGGCCGCGGTGTTGGCATTGCAGGTGCTGTTCCGGATCGCACGCTGACGAGCCGGTCGAGCGCTGGTAGTGCTGCGGCGCAAACTGATCGTGGAACGCGCGGCGCGATCTCTCGCGACCCGGCTGGCCGCAACCTTGGACCCGGCGGACGGACCGCCGGCGACCGGGGGGCCTCGACTCGAGGAACATTGACGCGGCCACCCGGAAGCACTCCGGCCGGTGACAGCGTGCGCGATCGAGTTCTTGGCCGCGCCTCATCAGCGAGTCGCCCGTCGGCGGGGCGCCCATCGATTTCGAGGCGATCGACGAGTTCACGGCCGTCGATCTCGAGCCGGCCGTCAACGAGCGCGCGCCCCCCAGCGGTGAGCCGGCCGTCGAGTACCGGGAGGGGAGCGATCGGATCGCGTCCCTCCGGAGGCGGTGCAACCTCACCGTCGCGGCCGACCATCACCCGTCGTTCAACCGGCTCACGTCCGGGAGGGGTCACCGGTGGGCGTCCCACGGGCGGTAGTCGCCCCGGAAGCGCCGTCGGTGGACGCCCATCGGTTGGGAGTCGCCCTGCTGGAAGGCCCGCCGGCGTTTCGCGGGGTTCGAGCGCAGGACGCAGTTCCGGGCGCTCGGCAGTGAGCCGCGGCAGGGGCGGCAAGAAGCGTCGCTGAGTACGGAGTGGTGGGCGTCTCGGGCCTAAAGGCGCTCGATGACGCCCACTGCTGTCCCCCACGTCAGGTGCCAGATTCCAATCGAGATCGGCATCAGCGGATCCCAGCGCACACCAAAGAGTCCCGCGCCGTAGAGAAGCGGCATCAAGACCATGCCCACGACTACGCCGATGACTACGCCCCAGATCGCGCCGCGGAGCGCGGAGGCGCCGGGTAGCTGATCGCGCATGACGCGGCCGTAGGCGATTCCGAGAAGCGTGCCCAAGCCGAGGGTTTGCAGTGCGCCGATCGTCCAGGCAAAGCCGACGGTAGACGTGGCAGGGACCAACAGGTTTCCGTTCCAGAGCGCGAGGTCCATGCGAGGCAGGCCGATGGCCGGCATCCAGTAGCCAAGAGTCAGCGCGATCCACGTCGCGGACAGGCCCGCGAGTGCCAGCGCTCGTACCGGTCGTGCTTCGGTCATGCTTCAGTTTCGTCCCGGCCACGAATCGTCCCCGTCCGCGACGGAGATACGGTCCTTGAAAGACTCCCAGGTGAAATGGCGGTGCCGGATTTCCGACTCGCCCGGCGCCCAGCACCAGAGGAGGTTTGGGTCTGGTGACCGGAAATCTACCGTGAATACTCCCTTAGGTTGCGCCCCAAGTGCCAGGATTTCTTGCGCCCATTGATGAAGAATCTCCCGAGCGTCGTGGTCGGCATCCGGATGCGTCGTGACGGGCTCGGCTGCCTGAACAGCGGCCAGAGACGCCTTGGTGCGCTCGGTCAGGTCGGCAACCACCGGGACTAGGCGGTTGGCTTCTTCGATGCTGAATACTCGGAAACGATGTAACGCCAAGGGTTTACGTCCTCCCGGCACGAAGTTAGCACGTCGTCGACTACCGGACGAAAGCGGCCAACCTCCTCTTGCCTAGTCGAGACCGGATCTCTATGATTATTCCTTGCCCCAGCCGCAAAGGACGGGCTGGTCAGCCCCCCCACCCCCGACCCCCGTCCTTTTAGGGATTCCGGGTACCACCCACAGCCCACCCCACCGGAATCCCGCTTTTGATTGCCGGGCCGCGGTTCACGCCGCGGCCCGGCTCGATTTTAGGAAGCCGGGCCAGTACGGCCCGGCTTCTTCCTTGTTTGGTCCAGTTCGGAGATGAGCATGAGTTTTGTCCCCTTCGTGATGGAACGCTGGCAGTCCCGTTACGAGCACGAGGTTGACCTGAACCTCTCCGAAAGCGGCGTCCATCCGCTCACGCTGGGTGAGTTGGGTGAACTGCTCGGAGTACGTACCGACGAACTGGACCAGGTTCTCCTGGAATACGTTCAATCCAACGGCACTCCGGAACTGCGCGAACGCATCGCTGCGATGTACCCGGGTGCGGGCGCCGAGAACGTGGTCGTGGGCAACGGCAGCGCTGAGGCCAACTTCGTTGCGGCATGGGATCTCGCTTCATCGGGCGGCGAGTTCGTGTTCATGGAACCGAACTACTTTCAGATCCGCGGCGTGGCCGAAAACCTCGGTGTTCCGGTGAAGAGCTGGTGGCTGGATTCGGCCGATTGGGAGCCTGACTTCGACGCTCTCGACGAGCTGGTGACCGACGCCACGACGGCCATCTTCGTCTGTCACCCGAACAACCCGACCGGACGTGTATTCGGAAACGAGTTCGTCGACCGCGTCGTGCAAGCTGCAGAGCGTGTTGGCGCCTGGGTACTGGCCGACGAGGTTTACCGAGGCGCAGAACACGACGGGGTTGAGACTCCTTCGTTCTGGGGGACGTACGACAAGGTGGTGACGACATGCGGTCTGTCCAAGGCATATGGCCTCCCAGGCCTCCGTATTGGATGGGCTGTCGCCCCGCCGGAGTTCACTGATCGACTCTGGTCCCGGATGGACTACACGAGCATCTCGCCGAGCACGCTGAGCGAGTGGCTCGCGACACGCGCGCTCGAGCCCGGATGCCGGGCGTCGCTTCTTGAACGAACGCGTCGGATTCTTACCTCGAACTGGCAGGTTCTCGAAGCGTGGCTCGCCGAGCGTTCCGAGACGTTCAGGTGGCCTCAGCCTCAGGCCGGGGCGATATCCCTGGTCGAGTTCCGGAACGACGTGAGCACCGGGGCTTTGGCTGAGAGGCTGCGCGTGGAAGAGAGTTGTCTGATCCAGCCTGGAGATCAATTCGGCTTGCCGCGACACCTTCGGCTAGGGATCGGTCCGCCTGCGGCGCAACTGCAGGACGGCCTCGAACGTCTCGGGCGGGTACTCGACAACCCGGGCACTGGCGACGCATCGGAGCGCTAGACAAGTGGCTATCAAGCGAATCTTCTCAGGCATTCAGCCCACCGGTGATCTGCACCTCGGCAACTACTACGGCGCCGTCCAGAACTGGGTAGGACTCCAGAACGGCGACTCCGAGACGATCTACTGCGTGGTCGATTACCACGCTATCACCGGCGGCATCGAGCCAGAGCAACTCCCGCAGCGCTCGCTCCAGCTCGCAGGCGACCTGATCGCCTGCGGCATCGATCCGGAGCGTTCGATTCTCTTCGTGCAGTCACATGTGCCGGAGCACACCGAGCTTGCCTGGGTGTTCAACGCATTTGCGGCCTACGGTGACCTGTCCCGCATGACTCAGTTCAAGGACAAGTCGGGTCGTACCAAACACGTGAACTCCGGTCTGTTCACCTACCCGGTTTTGCAGGCAGCAGACATTCTTCTCTACCTGGCTGACGGCGTGCCGGTTGGTGAGGATCAGGCCCAGCACCTCGAGCTGACCCGCGGAATCGCACGACGTTTCAACCAGATCGCCGGAGTCGAGTTCTTCCCCGAGACACAGATCTTGCTTACTGAAGGCAAGCGAATCATGTCGCTGGCGGACCCGACGCGAAAAATGGGCAAGAGCTACGGGGAGAAGCACTACGTCGGGATCATGGAACCGCCCAAGCGGGTCGCCAAGAAGATCAAGTCGGCAGTCACAGACGCCGGTGGCGAAAGCCGTGACGCTCTGAGTCCGGGCGTGGCCAACCTGTTGGGTTTGCTGCGATTGGCCGGCAAGGACGTTGAAGCAGACGATTTCGAAGCCCAGGCTCTTTCTGGTGATCTCATGTACGGCTATCTCAAGGTCGCGGTGGCAGATGCGACCGTCGAGCTCCTCGAACCGATTCAGGCTCGCCGAGCAGCGCTGAGCGACGATGACATCAGAGCGATTCTGGCGGACGGCGCCGCCCGGGCGCGCGACATTGCCGGATCCGTAATGGCAGAGGTCCGATCTCTGATCGGCGTCGGCGCGGGCCGCATCTAGTTCGTTCGCTACGACACTGAGCTAGACGGCTCGCCATAGGGCGAGGGTACAGAAACGCTCTTCGTGTCCCCGCTTGGCCATTAAAAGTCACTAATAGTTAGTATCGCCTTTTATTAGTACGCAAAAGAAAGAAAAAAGGGCTTGAGCGCCTCATCGCGAATCTCTAATCTGCCTTGCATACCGAGTCTGAGCAAACGGAATGGGTCTCCCTTTTGCTAGACCAGGTTTGATTGAGGGGCGTGCCGCTATTGTTACGACCGGGGAGGTGGGACAGTCGGCGGTACGTCCCTTCATTTTTTTTGCCTGCGCACTGCCGCGACGAGCAGCCTGCATTCTCAGCGCGCGGCCAGAGACTCCGCCTCGTCGGCGAGTTTGATCACGCGATCTCGAACACGTTTCATAAACGCTGCGGGATCTGCGTCTTCCGGGCCGAAGCGCATGGGCTCCCCGAAAACGAGGGCGGCCCGGTGCGGACGGAAAGAGCCCTCCCGGGGCCACATCTGGTGGGTCCCCCAGATTCCGATCGGTACCACTGGAACGTCGAGTTCACGGGCGAGGATTCCCGTACCGCGACGGAACTCCTTCACCGAACCGTCCGCTGACCTGGCACCTTCAGGGAAGATCCCCAGCACCATCTCGCGCCGAAGGCCAGCCGCCGCAGCCTGCATGGCTGCCTCCAGGCTACGGTTCTGATCAATCGGAACCGTCCTGAGCAGTCGTCCGATCGCCCCCATGATGCCTCCGCGGAAGTAGGCCGAGTAGCCGACGAAGAAAGTGCGTCGGAACACGCGCCACGGAAGGCAGATGCCCAGGAGAAAGGGGTCGGTGTAGCTGAGATGATTCGGCGCGATCATGAATGGATAGTCGGACGGTAGGCGATCCACGCCGGCGACTCGCAGACCCGGAACACGCTGAAGGAGGCCTGCGAGTCGGGCAACGCCAAACAGAACAGCAGGCCCGACGAGACGGTCTCGAAGGTAGGGCTCGACCTCAGGCGGAGTCTCGGCAAGAACTCTGGTCCACGATTCTGGCGAACCCCCGGTCCGGGTCGTGGCGTCGCTTCCGGCACCGGACTTCTCGAGAAGATCGAGTAGATCACCGACGGTCTGCACTTCTCCGGCAGCCTCCTGTGGGATATCTAGCCCGAACGCGTCCTCCAGATCGGCATGAAGCTCAACGCGTTCCAACGACTCCAGGCCAAGATCGATATCGAGGTGTTGATGCCGGGCCACCGCGACGACCTTGGCATGCTCAGCCAGCATGCGCCGCGCGCGCTGCGCCCACGGAGGGTCGTTCGCACCATCGTCCTCAACTTCCGTCGGGGCGTCGACAGCATCGCCCGCCTCGGCGCGATTTCCTCGCTCGAGGATCGCCTGCTTCAGCTCAAAGCGTTTGAGCTTCCGGGTGGTCGTGCGAGGCAAGGGCTCGCGGCGAATCTCGAGGCTGGTGAGTCGCTGCGGGCCAGGCAAGTTCAGCCCGAGGCCCTCGACCTCCCACGTCACTTCCTCACGGACGTTCGCTTGGCCGCGCTGACGAGCCACGTCGAAGTCGGGAACGACGATCGCGTGCAGGCGTTCGGCCCCGCGCCGCCGCGGATCCGCGATTCCCAGAATGCAGATCTCGTCGATCAGCTCGGAACGTGAGTAGTAGTCCTCGAGTTCTTCTGGATAGATGTTCTTGCCGGAGGCGAGGACGATCACGTCCTTCGCGCGCCCGGTGATCTGGAGATGCCCATTCGGCAGGAGGCGTCCCAGGTCACCAGTGTGGAGCCACCCGTCCTGAACGACCTCCGCGGTGGCGGCGTCATTCTTGAAGTAGCCGCTCATCAGGTTGGGGCCTCGCGCGACGACCTCCCCTATCCCTTCCTTGTCGGCCTTGTGGATGCGAACCTCCACGCGTTCCAGCGCCCGCCCCACTGTGTCGGCGCGCAACTCGTCGGATGGATGAGCTGTCAGGCCGGCGCAGGCCTCGGTTAGGCCATAGCCCTGGATCATCGTGAATCCGAGGTCGATAAAGTCCTGGATCACGCGGGCGTCGAATTTGGCTCCGCCGCTCAGAAAGGTCCTCAATTTGGGCCCGAATGGCTCATGCGCGGCAGCGAACAGTCGCGGCCCGAGATTGATTCCGATCCGACGTAGCTGCGCGTTCAGTTTCAGCAGGCCGAACGCCACTTTGCGGCGCACCGGCGGCAGTCCCGACATCTTCTTCATCACGCGGTCGTGAAAGCGGTAGAAGAACAACGGAACGCACGCGAACAGCGTGATGCCGAAGCGCGGAAACGCCGCGATGATGCGTTCAGGGTTCAGCTCGGTGAGGAACGTGACCTGCGCGCCGATATACATGGGGGCGAGGAAGTTGGTCATTACCGGGAGCGCGTGGAACAGCGGCAATACTCCGAGCACGTGGTCTCCTGCGCGGAGGTCGATTCGCTGGAGGCCGTCCATGACATTCGAGTGAATCGCGCTACGTCGCAACATCACGCCTTTGGGCAGTCCTGTGGTGCCCGACGTGTACATGATGACACCCGGTTCGGCCGTTTCGGCTGTTGGCGCCCATTCCGGAGTAGCCGCCAACGCAACCGCGCTCCAACCGCTTCCACAGGGCGGGCCGTCCGGCGTTTCGAAATCCACGGGCGCCTCGCCATCCCAGTGGAACGCGTCCGCATCGACGTCGAATACGTCCGGTGGATTTGCCAGGTCAGCGGTCGCCGAGAGCACCTTTGGGCCCTGCTGCCGCGAAGTGAGCACCACGACGGCTTCGGAGTGCTCGAGGATTCGTTGGATCGCTGGTGGTTCGAGCGCGGGATCGATCGGGACCACGGTTGCGCCTGCGTACCAGGTCGCCAGGTAGGCGACGGGCCAAGCGGGGCGATTCTCCATGCAGATCGCTATTCGTGATCCGGACGCGTGCCCCCAGTTGGCTAGACCGGCGCCGAGACACGCTACTCGCTCGGACATGCCTTCATAATCGAGGACGACGTCTGACTTGTCGCCGGCCAAGCGGAATGCGGGCGTCGCAGGGCGCGGCGCTGCATGCCGATGCAGGGCTTCGAGAAAGTCTGGTGCCGGTTCGCTCATCGCACGGCCGAGTATAGCGTCGCGTGGGGCTGAGACGCGGTCAGCGCACCTGGACTCCGCCTTTCACTACGAGATCGACCTCTGCGAGAACACGCATGTCTGTCAGCGGGTCGCCACGTACGCCGATCACATCCGCGAATCGCCCTTCGGCCAAGACGCCGATGTCGTCTTCGGCTCCAAGAAAACGCGCTGGCCACAATGTTGCGGCCTGGATCACCTGCATCGCGGGAACGCCGAACTCGACCCACAGCGCCATCTCGCGCCAGGTGGAGTCGTTGTGGAACATCGTGGGAATTCCAGAGTCGGTCCCGATCATTAGGGTGACGCCGGTATCGCGGAGTTGGTTGAACTTGTGTCGGAGTTTGGGAATCCGCGAAGGGAAGAGCGCGTAGTACGGCAGGTGAGTGATTTGCGCCAGCGATCCCCGAATCTCATCGGCAACCTCGGCGGGCATTCCGTCGCGCCAGCGTGGGTCGTCGAGTCGCTCCGGGAAGATCTCCCCCGTGTAGCGCATGGTCAGGAGGGGGGTGACCGTGGGAGTCCAATATAGCGACGCGTTGCGTTCTCGCAGTCCTTCGAGCACATCTTCGGGATAGCCGGGCGCCGTCCCGAGGCCGGTGTGCTCGAAGTTGTCGACTCCGTGTCGTAGCCCGACGCGGATCTCTTCCATGCGGTGACCGTGCGCCACGACCGGGAGGCCCTCCGCGTGTGCCGTCTCGACGATTGCTGCGACGACCGCATCTTCCATCTGGTCCTGGTCAATCAGCTTGATCGTGTCGACGCCCTGCCGCGCAAGTTGCTGCACGGTTTGCCGAGCTTCGCGTTCGCTGGAAACCCCCCAGCGAAATGGCGCTTCGTAGTCCTCGTACGGCGCCACCTGAAGAAAGGGGCCCGAGACGAACATACGTGGCCCGGGAATCTCGCCGGCGTCGATCTGACGGCGTAGTTCCAGGATTTCGTCCGGCACTGCTCCGAGGTCACGGGCGGATGTGACGCCGCTGCTCAGTAGCTGCGAGGCGGCAATGGGCATTACGAGTTCGTTCATTCGGTCGGCGTAGAGGTCGTTCCAGCGGCGGTAGTCACCGTGACCGAGCAGCTTCATGTGCACGTGCATGTCGATGAGGCCTGGCATCACCGTCATGCCTTCGGTGCTGATGACCTCGGCGCCCGCCGGTACGGGAGTCGTGGCCAGCGTGCCGACTGTTTCGATCCGACCATCTCGAACGATCAAGACGCTGTTGTCGAGTGGCGGTCCGCCGTAACCGTCAAGGAGTCGTCCCCCGACGAGAGCTACCAGGCCAGGCACAGTCGCCGTGGATGTAGATTGCGCGGCGATTTCGGGCGGCGGGGCGTCTGCCGCCGCTACAGCCGTTCGGCGTTCCGGTATCTCACAGCCGGTCGTGGCGATCACCAGACTCAGGGCCAAGACTGCACGGCTTCTCATGACTCGTCCTACTTGGTTATGCGGTCAAGCGCCTGGTCCAAGCGCTCCAGTCCTGCGTGGAGATCGCCCGTTTCCATACCGAAAGCGAGGCGGAAGTGATCGTCGTGGCCGAAGAATCTACCGGGCGGCGCTGTGGTCTCGTACTCGGCCTCGAGAAGATCAATGAGTTGATCCACGCTGCCACCTCGGAGTCGCGCGAAACCGATCGGAGCGTTCAGTGGGCGGACCCAGTCGAGTTCATCGCGGCTGGCAACGAATGCGGTGGCGATCTCTCGATTGTGATCCACAAGGGCCCGCACGTTGGCGCTGATCACATCGAGTCGTTCGAGGGCCCGGAGTGCCAGACGCTCGGTGGGGTGCGGCATGATGATGCCGAAGAGGTCGTTCAGGCTTCGGATCCGCTCGGCGAGCTCAGGCGACGCGATCACCCAGCCGGCACGGAGCCCGTCGAGCCCGTAGGCCTTGGTCAAACTGCACGTCGAAATAAACCTCGGCGAGCGCGTAGCGGCGATCCGACGATCCGTGGTGAACTCGAGGTAGACCTCATCGACCAGGACGTGGAAGTCGTGGTCTCTGGCGGCGTCAGCTAACGCGTCGAGTGCGGCTGGATCGGCTGGCTGACCCGTTGGATTGTGCAGATTGCTCAGTATCACCAGACGCGTGCTTCCAGGTCGGACGCGCCGCACGACCTCGTCGACGTCGAGTCGCCAGCCACCGCCCCGGTGCCGAGGGAACGTCTCGACCTCAGCGCCCAGATAGGCCGGCAAACTCTCCAACGGCTCGTAACCAGGAGACTCGACCAGGACGTGACTTCCAGGCGTGTCGAGGACCGCTGCGCAGGCCAGGTGATTCGCCATCGACGTGCCGATGGCCAGCACGATGCTGTCGGCGGGCACCGCGTATCGGTCTCCGAGTGCGGTGCGGAGTGGATCCCATCCGTGGGCGTTATCGCCGGCAAACATGAAGTCTTCGGGGCGCGCGGCGAGGTCCTCGGCCGGACAGCCGCGAATACTGCTCCTTCCAAGGTTGTAGCGGCAGGCTTCGCGACTCTTGGCCCATTGGATGTAGTTCGATCGCCTCACTGCTTCTGCCAATAGAAGAACACGGGTACTCCCAGGGCGATGAGCGCTGCGCCGATCGCTGCGTTCCCCGGGTTGGAGGCAATTGAGCTGACCACGATCACCGCTGCTGCGAGGACGAACACGCTTGTGATCAGGCGGAATGCCGGCATCCTGAAGCCCGGTGTCGGTTCCGCGCCGTCACGCGCGCGATAGACGAAGATCGTGAGCGCCACCAAGCCGAAGAAGATCCAGTCGCCGAACACAACATAGTCGAGGAGATCGCCGTATGTACCAGAGAGCGACAAGGTAATCGCCCAGCCCGCCTGGAAGATCAACGCTCCCGAGGGGGTGCGATACCGGGGATGGAGCCGGGAGGCCGACTTGAAGAAGAGTCCATCGTCCGCCATGGCCTGGTACACGCGCGGAGAAGCGAGGATGAACAGATTCAGTATGCCGAGTGTCGAGGCGACGATTCCGACATTGATCAGCTGCGCGCCGGTCTCCCCCACCGCTGCCCGCATGGTGTCGGCCGCTGGCGCGACGCTCGCAGCCAGGCCGTCTACCCCGAGTGCTCGCAGGTAGGCGACGTTGACGCTTACGTACACCACCACAACGATGGCCACGCCCAGCAGGATGGCCCTGGGCAGTGTGCGTTGTGCGTCGCGTATTTCGGCGCCCACGAAGTTAGCGTTCTGCCAACCACCAGTGGCGAACATGACGGGTATTAGCGCGAGGCCGACGAGTCGGATGCTCTCGAGGAGACCTGGTGCTGGGACGGATGCGCTTCCAGCTCCCGTCGGAGCGCTGCCCCACGCGATGCCAGCGACGATGACGACGCCGAGTGCCGCCAACTTCGCAACGGTGAAGACGTTCTGCACCATCGCGCCTGGGCGCACGCCAAGGTAGTTGATTGCTGTGAAGAGCAGGATGTAGCCGATCGCCAAGGGCCCGACGAGGCTCGTGCTCGCGCCCAGCAGATCGATCGAGTAGCGAGCGCCGATCTCAGCGACCGCGGCAACAGCGCCGCTGCCAATGACCAGGAGGAGCGTCCAGCCATAGAGGAATGCGGGAAGCGGGCCGAACGCATCACGCAGATAGGCGTAGCCTCCGCCCGCATGCGGCGCCCGAGCACCGAGCTCCGCGAAGCAGAATCCGCCGGCTATCGCAACGATTCCACCTGTGATCCACGCCGCGAGCGTGAGTTCGGCGGTACCTACGCGCTCGGCAACGATCGCCGGGTTGAGGAAAATCCCGGCCCCGATGATCGCGCCGACGACCATCATCGTGACGTCGAAAAGACCCAGACGGCGAGCATATTGGGTCGAGTTGGCAGACGGCACGAGTGGCGCTCCTGGTTGCGAGCGCCATTATATGGATCGCGACGCCGTCAGCGGACCGTCCGCGACACGTGGACTACTGCCCGGGCCCTGACGCGCTGTCGGCGGGTACGGCTGCCTGCGCGGGCGCTGCGTTCGTTGCTCGCATCCGGGGACCGCCGACGCCGGCGTCGTCCACATCGACGCCGTAGCTATCGAGCAGCGTTCCCTTGCTCAGGGCGAGGTTGGCGAGAGCAAGGTTGAGGTTGATCAGCGCATTCAGTTCACGTTGACGCGCGAATGTGAGCTGACCCTGGAAGTTCAACACCTGAAAGGTGCTACTGACGCCTTCCTCGAACCGTCGGACCTCAGCGTTGTACTGACGCTCGGCCAACAGGACTGCGTTTCCGGCCGTTGCGACCTGTTCCGCTCCACCTGTGACGCTCCGAGCGGCATTCTGGACACCAAGGCGAACCTGCACCATGTCGGATTCCACCTGCGTCTGGGCCTGTCGCTCACGGATCGTCGCCTGGGCGTGCTGGGCTTCGGCGAAATCGTTGCGCACCGGCACAATGAGCTGGAGTCCAACGCTCCAGTTGCGGAAATCGCCGGAGAACAGCTGTTGGAAAGCATCCTGCACGCCGCCAGTCTGAATTTCGGCAACACCCGAGTTACCGAAAACGTTGCCAGCGCGGAAGATCTGATCGCCGCCAAGTCCGCTCAGCGTGCCGTTGGCGATGAAGTCGAGCTGCGGGAGGAGCCCGTTCTTGCTCGCGTTCAGGTCGATCTGCCGGCTCGTGAGATTCAAGCGATTCTGCCGGATGGTCGGGTTGTTCTCGAGTGCTTCGGCAACTTCGCGTTCGATGTTGATCTGTGGCGCGTCGGCGGCAGGTTCGTCAGTGGGGACGATCTCCACGCTCCAGCCAAGGTCGACCACCGCGTCGAGGTTCAGCAACGAGCGCATCAGGTCCTGCTGGTTGTCGAGAGCCAGTTCCGCCTGAAGGACGTTGAGTTCGGCGTTCGCAACCTGCTGTTCGGTTTGCAGCGTCGCGACTTCCTGCAGGGTTCCGACACGTACACGAGTCGTGTTGTCTCGGTGCTGCTGGACGGCCAGCGCGAGGCTCTCTCTCTGAATCTGTAGGGCCCTCGTCTGCTGTACGAGCGTCCAGTAGGCCTGGATGACCTGGAAAATCGTGTTCTGAAGCTGCGCCCGGAACTGCTCGGTACTCACGAGGTGGTCGTTTTGCGCGACCAGAAGCTGGCGCTGGTTTGCATCGCCTCGGTTGCGCAGCAGCGCCTGTCGGACACCGATTGTCAGAGAGGTGTTCCACTGCGGATTGAAGGTCGAGAACTGGCTATTGCTGACCTGACGCTGCACGGTCGCGCCTACCGACCAGCCGAGGCCCCATGTGGTGTTGGAGTTGAACTGAAAACCACCAGCGATGGTTTCGTTCGTGAGTACGTCCGCGCCGCCGAGAACTGATGACTGCGGCTGCGTGCTGCGGTTGAGGCTTTGTGGGATGTTGAACGTGAAGGTCGGATCGAACTGTGCCCGCGCCGAACGGATGTTCTCCGCGGCCAGGTCCGGGTTCAATGCGGCGATACGCACCTGAAGATTGTGGCGAAGCACCAACTCGACAGTCTCGTTGAGCGAGAGTTCCAGGATCTGGGTATCGCCGTCCTGCCGCGCTACGGAAGCTACGAAGCTAGCGATCGCTTCGTCGGATTCCTGAGCACTCGCGAGCCCTGCGGGTGCCATCGTGACCACCAAGGCGATCAGAATCCCGACTCGGCGGCCAGGGAGTGTGTTCAACATCTGGATCTCCACGTTCAAAACATCACAGGGGCCATTCGACCCGTGCCGTTCGTGGCACCGCGATACAGCGCCCCGGTCTTGTTAGAGCAAGTCACATGCCAATCGGGCACCAATGTAGGGCCGTCGATGGGGGCTCACTGTGCCAGAGAAGACAGCGAAGTGTCCGATATTGGGACAGTTCGTTCCGCACCGCACACCCGAGTCTCAACTCGGCGGCAGCGTTTCCATGGTCTCGTCCACTCCGACTCGCAGCCCATCCCGCGCGCAGGCGAGCCCGCGAGCCATCCGCGGAGTGTTGAATGCGGCACATGGCACACCAGCCTTGTCGACCATGATCATGCCTCCATGGCCTCGAATCCGGCCAAGGTCGCCAAGGGCACTGGACGCAGCCTCATCAGAAGTCAGCCCGCCGGCGATACGATCGATCGCTGCTTTCGCCATCACGACACGCATGATGCCCTCGCCCCATCCGGTGCAGGATGCGCCCCCATAGCGGCTATCTGCGTAGGTCCCGGAGCCGATCAACGGCGAGTCGCCAACTCGGCCGGGGTATTTGTCCAGGGTGCCCCCGGTGGAAGTCGCGGCCACTATGCAGCCGTTCGCGTCGCGGGCCACGGCACCGACCGTGCCCATATGTTCATCGCCGTGCGTCGCGTCGGGGTCGCTGCCTGGAGCAAATTCGGTCGCAATGAGGTCAGTTTCCCCGGCCCGGATCCGCAGGTAAGTCTCTCTCGCGCGTCCCACGAGAAGATCGCGTGAGCGACATTCCTGAATGCCCTGCTCACGGGCAAAGCGTCGAGCCCCCTTCCCAACGAGCAGCACGTGGTCGGAGTCCTCGAGGATTGCGCGCGCCAGGTCAACAGGGTTGCGAATTCGTTCGACAGCCGCTACAGCCCCGGCTTCAAGCAGGTCGCCACTCATGATCGACGCGTCGAGTTCGACCTTTCCAAGTCGGTTGAGGTGCGACCCGGTGCCCGCGTTGAAAAGTGGATCGTCTTCCAGCGCTCGGACGGCCGCAGTCACCGTATCGACGGCCGATGCGCCTCCATGGAGCAAACCCCAGGCGTGGCGCAGGGCACGGGCCACACCATCTCGATGGTCTGCAAGCTCGGTATCCGGGACGTTCCAGGCGCCACCGTGGATAGCCAGCGCGATGCCCATAGCGACTCCTTGCGAGGATCCTTGACCAGCCGCACACTCTGGCAGCGACTGCGTCGCGTCGCAAGCGCGTTGCGTTTCATCAACTCGACACTGGAAGAACCATGGCAGAACTGCTGGCCCCGCCACTGGACGAGACCGAAGTCTCCACTCCCTCGCAAGAGGAGGAGGTTCGCATCGAGGCGCGCCTGCGACAGCTTGAACGGCGCTTCGAGACCTCTCAGCGCAGCCTGCCACGGGCGGCCGCCTGCGGCTTTGTCTTGCTCTCGATGTTCGTACTTATTGCCGCGAATCAGGCAGCCGGTCGCGTCACGGAAACGGAGGCGCTGGTCATTCGGGATCAGACCGGCACAGTTCGGGCGCAGCTCGGGGTGGGCGAAGAGGGAGCGGCTCTCGGACTCTTCGATGAACGCGGGTTCCTCCGCATCAGGCTCGCAGCGTCGCCGGAAGGGCCGATCCTCAATCTGTTTTCGTCCGACGGTAATCCGCGGATCGTCGTCGGCGAGCGAGGCGAAAGCGCGTTCGTGATTCTTCGAGATGTCGACGGCGCGCCGCGCGCCGCAATGGCGATCCAGGCGGACGGTACGCCAAGCCTGTATCTGCTCGACGAGACGATGGCGCCCTTGTGGCGCCAGCCTGCGGAGTCCGTTCAGAGATAGGGCGAGGCCAGCCAGCAGGCCGCATCGCGTACCTGTTGCCAGATCGGTCGGGCGTCGAGTTCCGTCAGCGAAACCTCTCGGGAGTCGGCCAAACACTCGGCTTCCACGTAGCGCCACACTTCCGCTGCGAGGGCCCGGTCGTAGACCTCGACCGATAGCTCGAAATTGAGCCGGAGACTACGGGGGTCGATATTGGCCGAGCCGATCTGGACGTACTCGTCATCGACGAGGAAGAGCTTGGTGTGGGCAAACGGCGGCGCCTGGTAGATGACGCGGACGTCCCAATGCAGAAGCTCCCAGAGGATGTTCCGCGACGCCCAGTGCACGTACGGGAGGTTGTTCTTCTCCGGCAGGATGATCGTGATCTCCACACCGCGGAGCGAGGCGGATTTCAAAGCGGCCAGATGTTCACGCGAAGGCAGGAAATACGGTGTCACGATGACGGCTCGTTGGCGCGCGATGCCGAGTGCGCCGATCAGAATCCCTTCGAGCTTGTCGACGTCCTCATTGGGTCCGTCAAGAATGGCTCTCGCGTGCGCCGCGCCCGTTCCCTCTTCGACGATGTCCGTGAACGGGAGTACTTCTCCGCACACGAACTCCCAGTCCGCTCGGAATGCGCTCTCGATGTCGTGCGCGACCGGCCCCTCCAGTCTGAAATGCACATCCTCGGTGCGTCGGGTGCCGTCGTCCAGGGCCAGGTTCCGGTCGCCAATATTCATGCCGCCGGTGAACGCCACCGTGCCGTCGACGACGAGGATCTTCCTGTGATTGCGGAGATTGATATTGAACTGCGGCGGCAAGATACGCGGCGGCAGGAAGCGTTGAACGGGCACGCCTGCCCGGGCCAGAAGCCTACGCACCCGGGGCCAACCATAGAGCTCGCCGATTCCGTCGAGCAGAACGCGGGTCCTCACTCCGCGAGCGTGGGCTGCACTCAGAGCTTCGACGAACGCCCGTCCACTCTTGTTGCTCTCGAAGATGTAGGTGGCGAGGTAAACGGATTCCGAGGCAGCCGCGATTGCCTCGAGCATCGCGGGGAAAGCCTCTTCGCCGTTTCGCAGAATCTCGATCCGTTGGCCGGAACGTAGGGGCTGTTCGGTGATCAACCCAGACAGGCGAACGAGACTCCCCAGCTTGCTTCCCGGCGGCGGAGGGAACGCCGTTTCGGCGCGCTGCGCGAGCGCGTCGGGCGCACCGATTCCCTCGCGATGCTTCACGCGGTCCGGATCTTCCGCGGTCAGACGCCGCGCACGTGTCCGGATCCGGTTGATTCCGAACACGAAGTACAGCAGCGGCCCGGCGAGCGGCAGGCCCAGGCTGATCGCGATCCATCCGAGCGCAGCTCGGGGCTCCCTCTTTGACAGCAGCGCATGGAGCGCCGCCGAGACGGAGGTTGCGATTACTGCGACCGCTAGCGCGGCGGCAACGCCCCCTCCGGGCAGGAGCAACAGGAGGTCAGTAAGGCTCAGAAGAGCCCTTCCACGCCGCCGTCCGGCAGCACCCGCATGCGATTGGCAGCGGGGACTCGGGGCAGGCCAGGCATTGTCATGACATTCCCGGTATGCACGACTACGAAGCCGGCTCCGGCTGATGGAGTGACGTCACCGACAGAGATGGTGAATCCGGACGGTCGTCCCAGGCGCGCCGGGTTATCGGTCAGCGATGCGGGAGTTTTGGCCATGCAGACGGGCGTTTCGCCCAGGCCGTTCGCTTCCAGGAACGCAATCGACTTCAACGCCGCCGGCGAGAACTCCACGCCATCGGCGCCGTAGACCTTGGTCGCGATCGTCTCTGCCTTTTTCTGAATGGGCCACGCAGCGTCGTAGATGTGCTGGAAGTTGGCCTCCCCTGCTTCGAGCGCCGCGACCACCTTCTCGGCGAACGCCTCACCACCGGCGCCACCCCGTGCATGAATCTCGAGCACATCGGCGGCGACACCCCGACCTGCACAGTGCTGCAGAACGGCGTCGACTTCTGCGTCGGTATCAGTCGCGAACCGATTGATGCCGACGAGCGGTGGTAGTCCATGTTGAAGCACGTTGTCGATGTGTGCATCCAGGTTGGCAAGACCGGCCTCGACCGCAGCAACGTTCTCTTCGGCGAGGCTGTCCTTCGAGGCACCGCCATGCAGCTTGAGTGCGCGGATGGTGGCAACGAGCACTGCCGCATCAGGGGCGATCCCGCCGAGGCGACACTTGATGTTGCAGAACTTCTCGAATCCGAGATCGGAGCCAAACCCCGCCTCCGTAACCACGATGTCGCCGAGCGACATCGCCGCGCGTGTGGCCATGAGGGAGTTGCAGCCGTGTGCGATGTTGGCGAACGGGCCGCCATGAATCAGCACGGGTCCGCCCTCGATGGTCTGCACCATGTTGGGTCGAATGGCGTCCTTCAGGAGCATCGTCATCGCGCCCGCGACTTCGAGTTCCTTGGCGCGCACAGGGGCCCCGTCGTAGGTCGCGCCGACAATCAGATTGCCGAGACGTTCCTCGAGATCGTCCAAGCTGGTCGCTAGACAGAACGTGGCCATGACTTCGCTGGCAGCCGTAATCACGAACCCATCTTCGCGTGGAACTCCGCTCAACGGTCCGCCGAGACCGACCACCAGGCGCCGTAGCGCCCGATCGTTCATGTCGATACAGCGCTTCCATGTGATGCGTCGCGGATCGATGCCGAGGCTGTTTCCCTGCTGTAGATGGTTATCGATCGCCGCGGCGAGGAGTCCGTTCGCTGACGTAATGGCGTGGAGGTCGCCAGTAAAGTGCAGGTTAATGTCCTCCATCGGGAGTACCTGCGAGTGGCCGCCGCCGGCGGCGCCGCCCTTGATGCCAAAGACCGGGCCCAGACTTGGTTCGCGAATTGCCGCAACCACGCGCTGGCCGATCCGTCGGAGTGCCTGCGAGAGCCCGACGGTCACGGTCGTCTTGCCTTCTCCTGCTGCGGTCGGAGTCACGGCCGTGACGATGACGAGTTTCGACGTCGGTTTCACCGCATCGAGAAACGAATTCCGAAGCTTGGCCTTGTCGGAGCCGTACTGGTCCAGATGTTCGACCCCTAGGTCGACCTCGGCGGCAACGTCGGCAATGGGACGGAGGGGCGCCTCGCGTGCGATCTCGAAATCGGATGGGAAACTCATTACGGCAGTCCTGTATCAGCGAATTGTCGTCAGGGTCAGGGGCAACGCCGGAGGGGCCAGCGAGTGGCACCATTCTAGGTTCTTCAAGGCGCCTCGGCTACACGGTGGGTTGACGCGGCCCGGCGTGAGAACTACATAGTGCCGGTCCCCGACGCGGAGTAATGATGAACGTCCCGCTGCTGGTACCAGACTTCTTGCGTCGCTCGGCGCTTCTTTTTCCGGAGAAGCTCGCGATCGTCGACGGCTCGCATCGGTTCACCTACGCGGAGTTCGAAACGCGAGTGAACCGGCTGTCCCATGCACTCCGCGCCGAGGGCCTGCGCAAGGGCGATCGGGTGTGCTACCTCGGTCCGAACTCGCATCGTTTCCTGGAGACCTTCTACGCAACCGCCCAGATCGGGGTCGTGCTGGTACCGCTCAACTATCGGCTGGCGGCGTCCGATCACGAGTACATCCTGAATCACGCGGGCGTGAAGGCCGTGTTGGCGGACCACGAACTCGTCGGGGTGGTCGACACCATCAGGGACAAGCTGGCGTGCGCTACGACGTTCATCGTGGCGCAGGATGGAGGCAAGGCGGCAGATGGATGGACTGCATGGGAGAACTGGATAGCTGACTCCCCTACCTCCCGACCTGATCCGGTTGACCTCGATGAGAACGATCTCGTGTCGATCAACTACACCTCCGGCACGACGGCGCGCCCGAAGGGCGTGATGCTCACCCACCGGAATTGCTATGTGAACGCGTATGGCCTGATCGCGCACCTCGGGTTCTGTCACGAGGACGTCGAGTTGTGGACCCTGCCGATGTTCCATTGCAATGGATGGGGAGGTGTCTACGCACTCACGGGCGTTGGCGGCACACACGTGGTGCTGCGCGCGATCGACGCGGAGCGCATCTTCGAACTCATCGCGACTGAACGCGTCACGCTCGCATGTATGGCCCCGGCGGTGCTGAGCGCGATTCTGGAATACGAACACCGAGAGCGACACGCGGTCACTACGAGGCCGCGATTTGTCGTGGCGGGCGCGCCCCCGCCAATCGATTTCGTCCGCCGACTGGAGGAAGAGCTCGGATGGGATTTCCTCCAGATCTACGGACTGACCGAAACATCGCCCTTGCTGACACTGTCACGGCCGGATCACGCGACGCCGCGGACCGACTACGCGCGCCGCGCCCGCGCCGGGACGCCGGCGATCGGCGTAGATCTTGTGCTCAGGGATGACGAGGGTTGCATCGTGCCGCGTGATGACTCGTCGGTTGGCGAGATCTGCGCTCGCACGAACGTCGTCTTCGCGGGCTACTGGGAGCAGCCGGAGGAGACAGAAAGGGCGGTTCGCGACGGCTATTTCCATACCGGCGATCTCGCTGTGTGGGACTCCGTGGGAAACGTCCATATCGTCGATCGCAAGAAGGACGTGATCATCTCCGGTGGCGAGAACATCAGCAGCCCCGAAATCGAGGACGTCTTGTTTGCTCACCCCGACATACTCGACTGTGCAGTGGTGGGTGTGCCCGATCCCCAATGGGGCGAAACACCTCTCGCGGTGGTTGTGGTTCGGGTCGGGGCCGATCTCTCCCCTGACGAGGTAGTCGCCTACTGTCGAGAGGAGATGGCGCATTTCAAGTGCCCGAGACGGGCCGAACTGATTGATCGATTGCCGCGGACAGCGACGGGCAAGGTGCAGAAATTCAAGCTACGTGAGCGCTACTGGGAAGGCGACCGTCGGGTCAACTAGTACCGCCAAGTGTGCCGATTCAAACGAACGAGGACGCCGTGAACAAGACACGCATATTGCTGACGACCGCGCTCATCCTGGCCACCGTGACCCTCGGCAACGCGGCTGCGCAGGATAGCGCCAGCTATGTGCCGCCGCCCGTGAGCGACGAGAACTTCGAGCTTTCGATCCGCAACATCATGCGGGCCGAAGAGAACGTCGGGGTGGCGCCGTCGCAGATCCGGTGGACGGATGATTCGGAATGGGTGTACTTCAGCTGGCGCCCAGGTGGGCTGGCGTGGGACGAGCGTCGGAAGACGTACCGGGTGCGGGCTGACGGTACCGGGCTCGAAGCGCTCACAGCTCAGGCGGCTGACGAGGCAGCGCCACTCATCGCTGGCGGAGACCTGTCCAGTGATGGGACGTGGCGTGTATCGAGCGTCCGCGGCGACCTCTACCTGGTGGATCGCGGCACGATGGAGGTCCGTCGTCTCACCCACACTGAGGACAGCGAAGGCCAGCCCCTGTTTACGGCCGATGACTCAGGCGTGATCTTCCGCCGCGGGAACAATCTCTTTGTCCTCGACCTCGATTCCGGCGACCTTTCGCAGCTGACCCGCGTCGAGGACGGCGCAGCGCCCGCGGAGGATGCTGAGACTGAGGGGCATAAGGCGTTCCTGGAGGCGCAGCAGGAGGAGCTCTTCGAGCATATTCGTCGCGATCGTAAGCGAGAGCATCTGCGCGAGATCGATCAAGAAGCCCGCGAGGCTGGCGAGCCCGCTTCGTTGCACCTCGCGAGAGGTGAGCGACTGCAAGGGATGCAACCCACGCGGAGCGGGGAATACGTGTTGGTGCGGGCCGGGCGCCGAGCATCCGACGCCGAGCAGACCATTGTTCCCGACTGGGTCACCAGCGATGGCTACACGCGAGATCTGAACACCCGATCCAAGGTCGGTGACGAGCAGGGTACGTCACGGCTGGGGCTTGTAAACACGGCCACCGGCGACGTGACCTGGGTCGACGTGCAGCCGGAGGACTACGAGTCCGAAGAGCCGGCCCGCGTGTTCAACTCCGGCTGGAACGACGCCGGCACGACGGCGTACGTTTTCGCCGTGTCGTTCGACAACAAAGATCGCTGGCTGTGGAGCGTGGATGCCGCGAGCGGCGAGCGGACACTACTGGATCACCTTCGTGACGAGGCGTGGGTTGCGGGGCCGTGTTTCGCCTTCTGCGTTGGTTTTCTTCCGGATAGTGACCGCGTCTACTTCGTGAGTGAGGCGACGGGGTACGCGCACCTGTACGCGGTTGACTCGGATGGAACGGATCACGAGGCGCTCACCTCGGGTGAGTGGGAGGTGCTCGGCGCGCGGATTTCGGCGGATCGAAGCCATTTCGAGCTGGCGACCAATGAGGGGTCGCCCTTCAATCAGCACGCCTACACGATGGACTTCGACGGCGGACGGCGAGTGGCCACCACTGCCGGCGAAGGGCGCGCGACAGTTACGCGGGCGCCGGACGGCAAGCGTATGGCGGTCGTCCGCGACATGGCCAACCGGCCTCCGGAACTGCATCTCGCCGATACAGATGGCGAGGACTGGGCGCAGGTGACTACATCACCCACGGAGACCTGGAACTCCTTCCCTTGGATCAAGCCCGAGATCGTCCATTTCGAGGCTGAAGACGGGACGATGGTGCCGGCGCGGATCTATCGCCCCGCCGACATGGGGGCCGAGGCCAACGGCGCCGGCGTGATCTTCGTGCATGGCGCAGGTTATCTACACAACGTCCATAACTACTGGAGCTCGTACTATCGCGAGTACCAGTTCAACCAGTTCCTGGCCGCAGCTGGCTACACGGTGCTCGACATCGACTATCGTGGCTCCGCGGGCTATGGGGCGGAATGGCGCACGGGCATCTACCGCTGGATGGGTGGCAAGGACCTCTCGGACCAGGTCGACGGAGCGCGCTACCTCGTCTCCTCCGAGGGCGTCGATGCCGATCGCGTGGGCCTCTATGGCGGATCCTATGGCGGGTTCATCACCCTGATGGGGCTGTTTACCGCAGGCGACACGTTCAAGTCAGGGGCCGCTCTGCGTTCGGTTACCGACTGGGCGCATTACAACCATGGGTACACCAGTCGGATCTTGAATCTGCCTCACGAAGACGAAACCGCCTACCTGCAGTCGTCACCGATCTACTTCGCCGAGAACTTTGGTCCGGACCAGCACCTGGTGATGCTCCACGGCATGGTCGATACCAATGTGCACTTCTCGGACGTCGTGAGGCTCGCGCAACGGCTGATCGAGCTCGGCAAACCGAACTGGGAGATGGCGGTCTACCCGGTCGAGGGGCATGGCTTCGTCGAACCGTCGTCCTGGACGGATGAGTATCGTCGGATCTTCGAACTCTTCGAGCGCACGCTTCGCGAGCCTGACTGCACTCAAAACGGCGGACTGTGCGATATCAGGCTGGGAGGAGAGTGATGCTGGCTAGGGCTCGGACCTCAGCCTTCGCCGCGGCGGTTTTGCTGGTGACAGCGTCAGCCGGCGCCCAAGAGAGCGGTCCCGTGATCTCCACGCTGGGACCCGTGTGGGATGTCGAAGCGCCGGACTTTGTGACGCCGCTCGACTTGGACTACAAGGTGGCCTTTGAGATGGTCACACCTGTCGAGTCGCCAGATCGGGCCAACGGCGCGCTGATCAACGCCGCCCGTTTTCTCAACATGCACGCACGGGCCGGCATTCTCGCGGACCAGGTCCAGGTCGTTGTGGTCGTGCACGGCGGTGCCGCTTGGGAGTTGCTCGACGCGGCGGCCTTCGCCGAACGCAACGACGGTGCCGAGAATCCGAACGCCGAGCTACTCCGTGAGCTCGTGGCCGCTGGTGCGCGGGTGATCTTCTGCGGGCAAACAGTTGGGGCACGTGGAATCCCGCGCGAACAACTGCTCCCGGAGGTGGAGGTAGTGCTGTCGGCCATGACGGCGATGTACGTGCTCCAGGAGGAGGGTTTTCGCGTCAACCTGTGGTAGCCGCCTGACTAGGGAGTCTGTCGGCGTGTTTGCCTTGCCTATCGATCCGGCTCGAAGAGATCGGTTGGAATGGGTCGTTCCCAGAAGACGGTCGCCGTTTGCCCTTCGGCGATGGAGATGCGTTCCTCGTCGATCCAGGCATCGGCGTCCGCGGCGAGAGAACGCCACCGGACGATGTAGTCGCCGGGCGGGAGCGGAACCGCGAAGGGTGGGCAAGCGAGGCCCGGACAACCGTCGTCCGCCGGGTCGAGGTTGAGTACGCCATCAGCGACCGACTCGATCGAGACGACCGCGGCCGTCGACGCCGTCACGTGCAACGAGCCGTCCGCCACGACGGCTGGTACGGGACCCTCGGCGCCTTGCTCGGCGGACGGCCAGAACACCCAGGCCGCGACAGCCACAACGATCACCGTCGCCACACCCACAAGGATGCCCACAGGCGCCACCGTCGAGGTGCTATCGGCGCCGCTGCGCTCTGCGACGGTAGCCGGGGCGCGTCGGTCGGTGACCGTTTTCTTCGGTTTCTGCTTCGACTCAGTAGCCGTTCCGGCAGTTGAACTAGCCTCCGCAACCGTAGCCTTCGGCTTGTCCCCTTTTTTCGAACCCCTGCGGGACTCGGTCTTGCCTCCCTTCTCCGCCGGCGTGGCGGGCTCTGCTGATTCGTCGGTTTGCGCAGGTGACGGGCCCGTGTGGAGAAGGGTCGCGTCTTCACCGGGTGAAGCCAGGATGGTCGCATCTTCTCCCGGCGATGCCAGGATGGTCGCGTCCTCGGCGGCTCCCGCGCTCTCCACGAGGATCGTCGCATCGTCACCAGGTGATAGAACGGTCGCGTCATCGCCCGTGGCGGGCGACTGATCCGATGCATCCTGCAGAGCGACCTTGCTCTCCAGCTCGGATCGTAGAAGTTCCGCCTCCGCGTGACTCGGGTCCTCGGCAAGGATCGCTTCGACTGCCGCAAGCGCTGAGCCGAGGTCGTCCCCCGCCAGTTCTCGGGCTTGCGCTGTCCGGTCGTTGAGCTGACGGGTCCGCTCGAGCTCCTGAGCTTCCGCGGAGAGTCGGAGTGCGAAACCATGCTCGGGATCGACTTCAAGAATTCGATCGCAGGTCGAGAGCACACGCTCGAAGTCCATCGCCTGTCGGGCGGTGCGCGCGCGTTCAACGAGTTCGTTGACCTTCCGTGTTCGGTCGATGCGAACTCCGAGTCGCGAGGCCATCGCCGAATCCGGATCGAGCGCGAGTGCGCGTTCTAGCTTTTTCGTGGCTTCGGCCAGATCGGATGACTCGAGCGCATCGGCAGCCTGCGTGCAGAGTCGAACGACTTCTACCTGATTTTCGAGCTCCGTGATGCCTTCGATGGTTCCCTTAGCTTCGCGGCGGGCGCGGCTCAGGTTGGCGGCTGCGCGCTTGTATTGCCCGCGCTCAAGTTGTTCGCGAGCGCGGGTGATGCGGGCATCTACCTGCTCGGCCGCCATGGACTCGAAGCTGTCCTGCTCCGGGAGTGAGGCGAGGAGCTTGCCGAGCTGAACACGAACTTCAGCGAAACTGGGCGGCCGGTCATCCGGCTCTCGCGCGGTGCAGGCCGCGATGACCTCGTTGATGCCGTCGGGCGGTGCCGATCCGTCGAAGAGTTCGCTGACGCCGAGCGGCGGATTGCTCTTGTCGAGGATCTTCGTGCCGATTGCGAGGGGATTCTCCGAGTCGTACGGGACATGGCCCGCGGCCAATTCGTAGAGGAGGATCCCGAATGCGTAGATATCACTACGACCGTCGGTTGGTTTGCCTTCCCACTGTTCTGGCGGCATGTATTGCGGGGTGCCCATGAGACTGCCGTCCAGGGTCATCTTCGACCCTCCGATGCGCGCGATCCCGAAATCCACGAGCTTCACGCGGCCTCCGGAAAGCACGATGACATTGGACGGCTTTACGTCTCGATGTACAACGGAGTTCTGGTGCGCATGGTCGAGCGCGCTCGCGACCTGGAAGGCCACTTCGAGGCGTTGTCGCAGTCGCGGCAACCCGTCGGGATCCGCCAGCATATCCCCGAGGTCTACACCGTCCAGATACTCCATGACGATGAACGGAGTGCCGGCCTCGTCTTCCTCCACCGTGTAGACAACCACGATGTTCTCGTGATGCAGATTCCCAGCGGCGGATGCTTCGCGCAGGAACCGTTCGAGCAACTCTGGATTGTCCAAGGCACTCGACTGGACCCGTTTGACGGCTACCTTCCGGTCGACGATCGGCTGGGAACAGAGGTAGACCTCGCCCATGGCACCACGCCCGAGTTGTTTCTCGACGATGTACTTGCCGATACTTTCGGGAATGTTTGCGCTCATGACGTGGTGGATCCGGAAGCTGGCGCGATTCGACAGGGCGTCGTGCGCGAGCATCTTAGCGGCTCCTGTTCACGGCCGCGAGACAGGCGAGTTATTCACCGCACGAGGACATCGGCGGATTTCGAGTTGGTGCTACTATCCAGGGCGATTCAGCCCCGACCGGCACCGCTACCTACGATCGAGAGCACTATGAAGATCTGTCCCCAGTGCAAGGCGGACAACGACGCAGGCTACCGGTACTGCCGGGACTGCGGCCACGCTCTTGCTGACGTCCCCGTGAACCCCTCGGACAGTGGGATGGAACTCGGCGCCGAACCGTCAGGTGTGGATACCCGCCAGACCCTCGCCTATCGTCGTGAAGGGACGCCCCTGAAGGCGTGGTTGCATCGGATTACTTCCGCAAAGGAACGTGAGGAGCCCTACGAGCTCAAGGCGACCATGACCAAGGTGGGCCGCGAGACGGGTGATCTTCTGCTACCCGCCGACGTCTTCCTGTCCAGCCCCCACGCGAAATTCTATTTCGACAAGAGTCTGCTCTGGGTCGAGGACATGGGGTCGGCCAACGGTAGTTTCGTTCGGATCGGTGACCGGACACCACTCGCCTTCGGCGACACGGTGGTCGTGGGACACCAGGCGCTCCGGCTCGACGATCCGGACGAGGTGCTTGAGAGCGCGTCGACCGGGACCACCGACGGAGAGTTGCAAACCGCTGCGTATGGGCGCCCTGCAGCTGACTATGTGGCGTGCCTCTCAGCGCTGCTCGCCGATGGGACGGTGGGCAGTCGCTATCTACTCGACTCTCGCGACTGGGTCCTCGGTCGCGAGCGAGGCGACATCGTGTTCGCCCGCGACGACTACGTCTCGAACGACCACGCCGTGATTCGCTACGTCGCTGGTCGCCACGAGGTGGAAGATCTTGGCTCCGAAAACGGCACGTTCATGCGAGTGGACGCCCCGCGCGCACTGCGCGAAGGTGACGCCGTGATGCTGGGACGTCAGGTGTTCGTCGTCAGGTTCGAGTAGGCCGATGGGCGCCGGACGCGCGGTGACGAACTCCCTTATTCACGGGTCGACTAGACGATGAGAGACTGCGTCGACTGCGGCGGCAGCTTGCCGAGCCAAAGCAACTTTTGCCCCCACTGCGGGCTCCGCGCGGCGAAGGCTGGGCTCCCGGTACCTGGAGATCTGGTCGGCCGCTACCGCGTGATCCGTCGGATCGGCCAGGGTGGGATGGCCACGGTGTTCCAGGGTGTCGACGAGGAGCTGGGGCGGCAGGTCGCGCTCAAGGTATTGACCGCCGAGACCTTCGAGGAGGACGAGGCGCGCGCAAGGTTCCGGCGGGAAGCGCAGATCACGAGCAACTTCGATCACCCGAACGCAGTGACTGTCTACGACTATCTGGTCACGGGCGGCGGCTACCCATGCCTGGTCCTCGAACTCGTGCTCGGCGTGCCGTTGCGCGCCGCGCTCCAAGCGGGTCCGTTCGCGGCGGCAAGAGCAGAAGCAATCGCCAACCAGGTCCTGGATGTTCTCGTCGAGGCCGAATCGCTCGGGTTGGTGCACCGGGACATCACCTCAAGCAACATTCTGCTCGTTGGTGCCCCCGAGCGGGAGCGCGTCAAGTTGCTCGACTTTGGGATCGCCAAACCGGTGGGTCCGGCAAAGGCGGGCCCATTGACGTTTGTAGGCCAGGTCGTCGGGTCGCCCACCTACATGTCGCCGGAACAGTGTCGAGGAGAAGATCTCGACTCGCGCAGTGATCTCTACAGCCTCGGCATCGTCCTCTACGAAGCGCTTGCCGGCACGGTTCCCTTCGTCGGAGACAGTCACGTCGAGATCCTCCGGCAGCAGATTCACGACCCCCCGCCGGTCCTGCCACCTCATGTCCCGCGACGGTTAGCCGATGTCGTCTATCGTGCGCTGGCGAAAGACCCTAACGATCGTTACGCGGAGGCGTCTTCGTTCCAGGCCGCGCTAGCCGCCGGTGACCAGATCGAGTTGACCACGGCACGGGCGTGTCAGTTGGAGCCTCAAGCCGGGGGGGCATGATCACCCTGTCCGGTTCGACCGTCCTTGGGCGGGGAGAGAACGTCGGGGCGCTTGTCACCGGGCGAGGCTCCGAACTGGTTTCCGCCAACCACGCCGAATTGACTGTCAGGCAGGACGGGGTCGTTGTGCGCGATCTGGGAAGTACCAACGGGACCTACGTCAACGGCGTTCGAATAGACGAGTCCGATCTGAAGGGCGGCGACGTCCTGCGGCTTGCGGTCCGAGGGCCAGAGTTTGTGGTGCACGTACCCGTCGAAGTCGGCCAGGCGCGGCCTAGTCCCCACCCCACCGGACGCCATGGCCGCGCCATGCCTATGAGGGCATCGCGCTTCCGCCGCTGGCTCGGGTTGTCCACGCGCTAAGGGCATCGGTGCCTGAAACCATGCGTCGGGCCTGCTGTCAGGTGTTAGTTTTGCAGTCGACCGTGACGAGAACACCGGACCAAGGAAGCACAATGCGACGGATTGCACTCGGGACTCTTTGTCTGACTTTTATCGCGCTGGTTGCGCCCTCGGCCAACGCTCAAACGGAAGAGGTCTCGAACGCCGCCTTGCGGTTCAACTTCTCGCCGCCCGGAGCTCGCAGCCTCGCGATGGGAGGAGCCTTCATAGCCCTCGCTGACGACGCGACAGCATCCTTTGCCAACCCCGCTGGATTGACCAAGCTGTTGGAACGCGAGATATCCGTGGAAGCTCGATACTGGAACGTCGAGCACCAGTTCACCGATCGCGGGCGGCTAAACGGAGTTCCTACCGGCCGAGGAATCGACACCTACGACGAAATCGTCGGTACGTCGGTGACCAAGAACGACCCTGTCGCCTCGGGTGACTTTGGTCGACCCGTCACACTCGCGATGCCCTACGCTTCGATAGTTCTCCCGTTTGATGGCGTTGTGCTGTCCGCCTACTATCACCAACCCCTGCAGCTCGAATATCGATTCGGAGCACAGGGTGGTTTGTATGACCAGGTGGGCAGTAGCTCCGATCCGGGAAGGGTATTTCCGTACGGGGTTGTTGGTAACTACGACATCCGGGCTGCCGGCGTTGGAGCTGCGTTCCGGCTCGGCGACAGCGTGAGCCTTGGTGTGAGTGCCGCCATGAACTTCTTCGCGGCAGATGTGGCGACCGTGTATTTCGACCGCCCGTTTTCCGATCCTACCTTGCCGATCCCTCCGGGGGATTCCGAGGCATCTGTGAGCGTGGATGACAGCGACAGTTCTGTCTCTTTCAACCTCGGGTTGACCTGGGACATCTCGGAATCTTTCGCTGTCGGTGCCGTGTACCATCACGGCGCATCATTCGACTACGCAACCACGTATAGCGTCCGACGGCAGGTCGCCGGAGAGCCGCGACTGGACGTGGCGGTTTCGACGCCTTCTCGGTTCAACGTTCCACACGTCTACGGAATCGGGCTCGCGTATTTGCCCAGCGCAAACTGGCGTATCTCTGTCGACTATCAGCGGATTCAATATTCTCGACTGTCTGATGACTTCTCGTCCGTCTACGCGACCGATCTGGGCGACGCCCGACCGAATATTCCGGACGTCGACGAGATTGACCTCTTCAACCCGTCCTCCTTCAATGCCGAAGATTTCGCGGCGGTCGATGGGGATCAGGTTCACGTGGGCATCGAGTACGGCTTTTTCAATCTTAGCCAACCGTTCTTTCTTCGCGGTGGTTTCTAGACCGAATCCGATCCGCGAATCCGTTACGTGGGGCCCGCTGAGCGACCCGGCCAGACCGTTTACCGTGACTTCTACTGGAATCGCGACTTCGACACGGGAACGCGATATCACTTCACGGGTGGGTTCGGCGTCCCGTTCAGCAATTTCCAGGTTGACTTCGGGTTCGATTACACCGAATTCCAGTCGGTCGCGTCTCTGTCGGCGGTCTACCGTTTCTAGCCCTGGCCGGCCAAGCGGCTGAACATTTCGACGAATGCCGGAGCGAAGTGCGCCGACGCGGGCCGAGCCTCCGGGAGAGTCTCGATCGCCTGTCGAATCGTGCGCCCGGCTTCTTCATGCCCGTTCTGTAGTTCGCCTAGTCGCTGCGCATAGAACTGGGCCGCCGCGCGTAGGACGAACAACTGCCAGCGCAGTTCGTCATTGCCAGTCGGCGATACCTGGTCCGTCGCGTCCAGCACGCCTGCTAGGTCTCCGCGCGAAAAGAAGGCGGTCTTCGCGAGCTCGATTCGAAGCTGGAGGTCTGGGTTCGGATCCGGTCCGGCCTCAGCCAATGGCGTTGGCAGCGCTGCTGCTGTTTCCGATGACGTCTCAGGCTCGGCGGGCGGAGAGGCCGGCGTCCTTCGCTCTGGCTGCGCAGGCGTGAGCTCGAGAGCCGAGCCCGCCACATCGTTCGACTCCGCGGCCGCGGTTGGGTCGGCCATCTCGGTGGGAGACGACAGCGCGACATCCGACGCTGGCGCCACGTTTTCCGACGGCACGTCGTCGGCATCTTCCGGAGCAGGTGGCGGTGTTGTGGACGCCTGCCGGACCTGGCCTAGGAGTTCGGAGTACCGCGTGCTGAGTGAGTCCGCTTCCGCTACCAGTCCATCGATACCGTCCATGTTCAATGGGCTGCCCTCGGCGTATTGTTCGAGTTGGCCCTCCAGGGCGGCGGACTCCTGGTCGAGGCTGACCAGGACGCGCTCGAAACCCGCCCAGACCGGTGCCACGTTCACGTGCGACGCGAGCGTGCCGATCTGGTCGCGGCTCGGCTGGGCCAGCGTTTCGCGCGCTGCAGATACGATCTCGTCGCGACAAATTCGTCTAGCACCGACGAGTCGTCCACCGAGGTCGCCGGCCCTGCCGAGCATCGCGTTGTAGCCATCCGCGCGAGTCAGTGTGCGAAGCGTCGCGCGGCAATCACCCGTCTCTCTGTGAGCGATGGCGAGCATGACGTACGGCGTGTAGTCGACGAGCATGGCGCCGCCGCGGCGGAGGCGGCCTCCTGGCTCCGGCCGTGCGGCGATCACTTCGTCGAGTGCCCCGATGGCCTCTTCGTAGTTTCCGTCCTCAAACAACTCCTGCGCGGAAACGTACTGGCGGCTCACATCCTGACCGGACGCAAGTAGTGGGGCGACGGCGATGAGCATGGACGCGAGAATATGAGACGACACGCTGTTCTCCCGAAGTTGAGAACCGGCATTCTACGGCGTGGCTGGCTACGGCGCTATGGCACGAGGGCAGAGCGAGCGTCCGGGCGAATCTCGGCCGCATGTGCGTCCCTACGCGTCGCGCCATTTCCCAGGAACCCGCGCTGCCAAGTCCGGCGCGGGCCGCAAGGTAAGATGAGTGGCAGTCGGGGTGGCGAAACTGGCAGACGCGGCAGGCTTAAAACCTGCTGGCCGACAGGCCGTCCGGGTTCGAGTCCCGGCCCCGGCATTGCGGTTCAGATTTTGCGCGGGACAACCGGAACCCGGGCCTGGATGGCCGAACTCGAGGACGCTACTCGATGCCCTCGATCACCGCGCCATGTTCCATGATGAACACCTGAGCTCCATGCTCGCCGGTCTTCTGGAAGACGCCTTCGGCGACCATGTAGTGCTCCTCGGAGGCGACTTCACGCAGGTCGATGATGCCGTCTTCGACCTTGACGTTGAGACGGTTGCCGGAGCCATCGTCCAGCTGTGCCCAGCAGCCCATGCCGCTGCAGAGGGCTACCACGGTTCCTTCAATCTGAACCACGGTGCCGTCGAATTGCTCCATCTCGTCGAGAAGGTCGGCGATCGGCGTGGTCTCAGCAAGAGACACGCCGCCGAGAAGCACGTCCCCGCTCTCGATTGCGGCCTGCCGGCGGGTCTGGCTCGTCTGAGCCCCCGCGGAAACAGTGAGGGCCAGGCAAAGCGCCAACGCAGCAAGAGTTTTGTTCTGCGAGGAAAGTAGCATCGGAGTCTCCTTCGGGCCGTTGTTTCCTGTTCGGGACATATTACGACTCTTGCGTCGGTTTTGTTCTCTGTCCACGGGCTTCCACGACCTTTGTCGCCTGAGTGCATGGGGAGACTCAGCAGGAAGCCCCCCCTTGCTAGACTGTTCGAGAATTTCCGGGTCCGGAACTCTCCGGATCCACGACCCCTCGAACAAATCAGTTGGACGCCGTGCACCCTCTACTCGAATTGATGAAGAGACGGATTGTCGTGCTCGACGGCGCGATGGGCACCATGATCCAGACCTACGGATTGGACGAGTCCGGGTTCAGGGGGAAACGCTTCGCAGATTGGGGTCACGAATTGCGTGGCGCGAGCGACGTGTTGTGCCTTACGCAACCTGACGTGATTCGCCAGATCCACGCCAGCTTCATCGATGCCGGCGCGGATGTTATCGAGACCAACACGTTCAACGCCCAGGCAATTTCTCTGTCGGACTATGGGCTCGAGGATCTGACTCACGAGATCAATGTCGCGGGCGCGCGCCTGGTGCGCGATGCCATCGATGCCGCCGGCGATGGGAAGCAACGTTTCATCGCCGGCTCGCTCGGCCCGACCAACGCTACAGCGTCGATTTCCCCAGACGTGAATCGTCCCGGCTACCGCGCACACTCATTCGAGGACTTCCGCGCTGCCTACTACGAGCAAGCGCGAGGCCTTCTCGATGGCGGCGTTGATGTGTTGATGGTGGAGACGATCTTCGACACACTCAATTCCAAGGCCGCTCTGTTCGCTATCGAGCAGTTGTTCGATGAACGCGGCGAACGCGTGCCCCTCATCATCTCGGTGACGATCACGGACGCCTCCGGTCGCACGTTGTCCGGGCAAACCGTCGAAGCTTTCTGGAACTCGGTTCGCCACGCTCGCCCCGACATTGTGGGCGTGAACTGTGCACTCGGCGCTGATCTCATGCGTCCATACGTCGAGGAACTCGCGGGAATCGCCGACTGTTCCATCTCCTGCTATCCGAACGCTGGTTTGCCCAACGAGTTCGGCGGCTACGATCAATCGCCCGAGGAGATGGCTGAGATCCTCGGCGAGTTTGCGAGCGCGGGCTTGCTCAACATGGTTGGAGGCTGTTGCGGTACAACTCCGAAGCATCTGGCCGCAATCGTCGAGCGCGTAGCTGATGAGCCGGTGCATATTCCGGCCGAACCTCCCCCCTACTCCCGCTACTCCGGGCTCGAACCGCTGACCATCTTCCCTGACACCACGTTCACGGTCGTTGGCGAGCGAACGAACGTCACGGGTTCTGCACGATTCCGCCGCCTGGTGAAGTCGGGCGACTACGAGACCGCTCTCGAGGTGGCTCGGCAGCAGGTCGACAACGGGGCCAACATCCTCGATGTCAACATGGATGAGGGGCTGCTCGACGTCCCTGCCGTCATGACGGAGTTCTTGAACTTGATCGCGGCCGAACCGGACATCGCCCGGGTGCCGATCATGATCGACTCCTCGGACTTCGAAGTGCTCGAGGCGGGCCTGCGATGCGTCCAAGGAAAGGCGGTCGTCAACTCGATCTCCCTGAAGGACGGTGAAGAGGAGTTTCGGCGCCGCGGACAGCTCGTGCAGCGCTATGGGGCGGCCGTCGTGGTCATGGCATTCGACGAAACGGGTCAGGCCACGGGAATCGATGATCGAGTGGAGATTCTCACGCGCGCGGCGCGGATCCTGATCGATGAGATTTGCTTCACTGAAGAAGACCTGATTTTCGACCCTAACGTTTTGACCGTCGCTACGGGTATCGAGGAACACGATTCGTATGCGCTGAACTTCATCGAGGCGACGCGGCGACTGAAGGGTCTGTTCCCCGCCGCGCGGGTGTCCGGCGGAATCTCGAATCTGAGTTTCTCGTTTCGCGGCAACGAGCCCGTCCGCCGCGCGATGAACAGCGCCTTCCTCTACCACGCCATCCAGGCGGGCCTGGACATGGGGATCGTGAATGCCGGCCAGCTTGATGTCTACGACGAGATCGCTCCGGACCTCCTAGAAGCCATCGAAGATGTGATCTTCTGCCGGCGTCCGGGTGCGACGGATCGATTGACGTCGCTGGCGGGCGAGCACGGCGAAGAGGAAATCGAAGAGACCGCCGAAGCAGAGTGGCGTCAGGGCTCGGTTCAAGACCGCATTAGCCATGCCCTGGTGGCCGGTATCGCTGACTTCATCGAAGATGACGCCGAGGAGGCTCGGCAGGAGTGCGGGACTCCGCTGGCGGTCATCGAAGGGCCGCTCATGGACGGCATGAACGTTGTCGGCGAGTTGTTTGGCGAGGGCAAGATGTTCTTGCCACAGGTGGTCAAGAGCGCACGGGTCATGAAGAGGGCCGTTGCCTACCTCGAACCCTTCATGGAGGACGAAGGCACCGGTGAGCGAACGTCCGCTGGGAAAGTTGTTCTGGCGACCGTTAAGGGCGATGTCCACGATATCGGCAAGAACATCGTCGGCGTCGTTCTGGCCTGTAACAACTACGAGATCGTCGATCTTGGAGTGATGGTCTCCGCCGAGACGATCCTCGAAGCAGTCCGTGCCGAGCGCGCCGATATGGTGGGACTGTCAGGACTCATCACGCCCTCACTGGACGAGATGGTGCACGTTGCCGGCGAGTTGGAGCGCAACGAATACGAGCTGCCCCTACTCATTGGCGGTGCTACCACTTCGGCGAAGCACACAGCCGTGAAGATCGGCCCCAAATACGGGTCCGCGACGGTGCATGTAAAAGACGCCTCGCGCGCCGTGTCAGTGGTCGGACGACTTCGGGGAAGCGATTCAGATGGGTTCGTCGCTGCGAATCAAACGGAACAGGATCGTCTGCGCCAAGCGTTTGCGGACGCGAGCACTGCCCGCTATGTAACGCTGGAGGAGAGTCGCTCGGCGAACGGACGGCCGGAAATCGCAGTATCTGAGATCGCAGTGCCCGAGCATCTTGAGCCGGTCATCGAATCGGATATTCCGCTGTCCGAGGTCACTCCATACATCGACTGGACGCCGTTCTTTCACGCCTGGGAGTTGCGTGGTGCCTATCCGGCAATTCTGAATCGCGACGACGTGGGGGCCGCGGCGCGCGAGCTGCATGCAAACGCCGAGAAGATGCTCGGGGAGATCGTGGAGCAAGGATCGCTAGGAGCATCGTCGATCTTTCGTTTCTTCAACGCGTCTGCCGTTGGTGAAGACATCAACCTGCTTGATGAAACGGGCGACGTAGTTGGTTCGCTCTTCGGGCTGAGGCAGCAGCGGCAACGAAAGAATGGCAGCTACATGGCATTGGGCGACGTTGTTGCGTCCGCGGGCGGTCCGAATGACTACCTCGGGATGTTCGCAGTGACGGCCGGGATTGGCATCGATGACCTCGTCGCGCGGTACGAGGCCGCGCACGACGACTACAACGCCATCATGGTGAAGGCCCTGGCAGATCGACTTGCCGAGGCGCTGGCGGAGAAAACCCACGCCGACGCACGGGCCTTCTGCGGGATTCAGGAAGACCTGTCGATGGATGACCTGATCGCCGAGAACTATCGCGGGATCCGGCCTGCCCCCGGATATCCAGCGCAGCCGGATCACTCCGAGAAGTTGACGATGTGGAAGATGCTCGATGTTGAGGCGAGTGTCGGTATCAGCCTCACGGAGTCGTGCGCAATGAGTCCTGCCGCTTCGGTGTCCGGCCTGTACCTGAACCATCCCGAGGCTCGGTACTTCTCGGTCGGCAAGATCGGTGCCGACCAGGTCGAGGACTATGCCCGACGCAAAGGCGTCGAGGTCACCGAGGCAGAGCGCTGGCTCCGAGCCAACCTCGCCTACGATCCTGACTGAGGAAACGTACGCGCAGCGCCGCAGTTCCTGGCATCCTTGATCAATATTCCGCCAACTCGAACGAGAGTCCGTCGTGCCCGTCATCGAAAAGCAGTCGAAGAACGATCCGCTCTACAAGATGCGGCACTCGCTTGCCCACGTGATGGCGCAGGCGGTGGTGAAACACTACCCCGGAACTCTGCTCGGATTCGGGCCGCCCGTGGACGATGGGTTCTACTACGATTTTCTCTTCCCGGAAGGCCAGGGGATCAGCGACGAGGATCTGCCGGCGATCGAGAAGGAGATGCGGAAGATCATCGACGCGGACCAGGAGTTCGTTCGCGAGGATCTTGGGGCTGCGGCTGCACTCGCCCGTATCGAGCAGATGCAGGAGCCTCACAAGCTTGAATACGCCCGGGAACTGATCGAGCAGGGCGGTTTCGATTCGCTCTCCTTCTACACCAACGGTCCGTTCGTCGATATGTGCGAGGGGCCGCATGTGGAGACCACAAAGGCCCTGCCGAAGGATGGCTTCAAGCTTCACGCTGTCGCTGGCGCGTACTGGAGAGGCGACGAGCGCAACGTGATGCTCAGCCGTATCTACGCCTACGCGTTCGAGAACAGGAAGAAGGTCAAGGCGCACATCCGTGCGGTTGAGGAAGCAAAGAAGCGAGATCACCGCAAGCTCGGCAAGGAGCTGAGCATCTTTGTCATTGATGACGAGGTGGGCAAGGGGCTACCGCTCTGGTTGCCCAACGGTGCCATCATCCGGCAGGAGCTGGAAGCGCTCGCACGCGAGACTGAGTTCCGCTACGGCTACTATCCCGTCGCCACCCCGCATATCACCAAGGACAGCCTCTACTGGACCTCGGGTCACCTGCCTCTTTACGAGCAGGTCATGTATCCGCCGATGCGAATTCATGAGGATGCGGAGGCTGGCGGTGCGACGGCAGAGACCGGCGACGGCGAGGCGGAAAAGTACTACTTGAAGCCGATGAACTGCCCGCACCACCATGTGGTGTATCGCGCAGAACCGCGTTCCTACCGGGATCTTCCACTTCGGCTCGCCGAGTACGGCACGGTGTATCGATTCGAGCGTTCCGGCCAACTACAAGGCCTGACTCGGGTCCGGGGAATGGGGATGAACGATGCGCATCTCTACGTCACCCCCGATCAGCTCCTGGACGAGTTGAAAGCGGTCATGGAACTACACCGCGAGTACTACGACCTCTTCGGCTTTGGCGACTACTACATGCGGTTGAGTCTCTGGGATCCGGACGATCCGAAACGCGGCGCCAAGTACATCGATCAGCCCGAAGACTGGGAATTCAGTCAAAAGATCGTTCAGCAGGCGCTCGAAGAGATGGATCTCGACTACACGATCGAACCAGGGGAAGCTGCGTTCTACGGTCCGAAGATCGACGTCCAGTTCCGGACCGTGACGGGCCGCGAGTTCACCGTTTCGACAAACCAACTCGACTTCGCCCAGCCCGCCCGTTTCGCTCTCACCTACACGGACCGGGACGGCGAAGAGAAGACTCCGTACTGCATTCACCGCGCTCCCCTGGGCACGCATGAACGCTTCATCGCCTTTCTGATCGAGCACTACGGCGGCGCGTTCCCCACCTGGCTAGCCCCGGTTCAGGCCATCGTGATTCCGATTAGTGATGACCAGACCGCGTATGCCGAGAAGGTGCGCGACACCCTGAGGGGCGACATGATCCGGGCCGAGGTCGACTCGAGCGACGCAAGTATGGGCAAGAAGGTCCGCACACATATCACCCGCAAGGTGCCGGTGTTGCTGATCGTCGGTGGTCGCGAGGCCGAGGAAAACACCGTCACCGTGCGGCGCTACGGCGTCCAGGAACAGAAGTCGATGGACCTCGGCACCATGGCCGACATGCTGCGCGCCGAAATTTCGGAGCGCCGCCACGTGCGCGACTGGTAACGACGCGGGCTACGCCGGTCTAGCGTTTCGCCCTGAAGACTGCGAGACCGCCGCCCACGGTACCGGTGTAGATCTCGGATTCACCGTCACCGTCCACGTCCGCCAAGAACGGACTGGCGAAGGGTGACACGGCTGACAGGAACTCGCTGGGCGCCTCGAACGATGGTGACGTCGCTGTGCCGGTGTTCCAGGCCACGTAGATGCCCTCCGTTTCCGACCCGATCACCAGGTCGAGATCGCCGTCGGCGTCGACGTCGTTGAGGTGCGGCGAGGACCGCCGTCCCACGTCGATTGTGAGGAACTTGTCATCAACTAACTCAAATGACGCCGTTTCCGCGGTTCCGACGTTGCGGTAGAAATTCATCTCTCCCGAGGACTCCCCGATGAAAAGGTCGAGATCGCCGTCGCCGTCCACATCGCCAAGTGCGGGTTGAGCGTTGCGTCCGCGAGTGAGAGTTGCCACGCCACTCGTGGGCCCGGCCCAGGCTGGAGCAACGGCGGTTCCTACGTTCTCGACGAAGAGTAGTTCGTCGTCCCAGGTCCCCAGAACCATGTCGTAGTCGCCGAATGCCGGCGAGTAGTGATATGCCTGATCGAAGCCGGCAACCGGCCCGCGCGCGTGCAACTCGGGCGCGGTCGGCGAACCGTCGTTTTCGAAGAAGAAGAGACGACCGGCCTGGGTGTCGCCGGGCTCGATCTTGTTGGCCAGGAACAGATCCAGATCGCCGTCGGCATCGATGTCGACCCAGTCCGGGAGGCTCTCCGAGCCGGCATCGATCTGGGTCAGAAACTGCCGCGTTTCGAGCGAGAAGCCGGTGCCACCGGAGCCTTCCAGTAGCAGGAAGTTGTCCACAGACGTGTTGTTCGGATTGAACGCGCCGCCGAGCACCCCCATCAGCATGTCGCGATCGCCGTCGCCGTCGTAGTCGCCGAATGCTGGCGCGTTGTAGCCCGAGGTCGCGACGGGGTCGCGACGCGGGAACGGCGTCGGCTCGCCCCGCATAGAGACGTTGCGGCAGGAACCGTTGTTCTCGATCAGGAGTACGCCGGGTTCGAAGAAATCGCCCCAGAACAGGTCCAGGTCGCCGTCGTCGTCGTAGTCGACCATGGCCATGGTGTTGGCACCATGGAGCGTGCCTCGGTTTTCGGTTCGCGCTTCAGAAGGCATCAGTTCTGCCGAGGGGCCAGACGGTTGTTGCTGCAACGATGCCGGAGAACCGCCGAGAACCTGGCCGATGATCTCGATGTTCTGAAAACGATCTTCAACGAAGCGGAACACCGGTGCGCCCTTGTCGTCGGAACCCGACATTTCGAAGCGCGTGATCGTTCCTTCAACTCGCCCGACCAATAGGTCTAGAGCGCCGTCGCAGTCCAGATCGGCGATCTTCGGGATGTTCTGGCGGTCCGAGAACATGAGCTCGCCTTCGTTGTCGAGCAGCGTCGCTGTGAGGAGTTCGAACACGGGATCCGTGGCACTACCTACATTCTGGTAGTAGCGGATCTTGCTGAACATCTCCTCGCCAAGAAGGTCAAGGTCGCCATCCGCGTCCATGTCGGCAAAGTGGTACCACTCCCCTACTTCCGTGCCCTGGTACCGGTCTTCGCGCCAGACGTATTGCGGCGCTCCGGGCTCTCCGACTTGTTCGAAGAACATGACGGCGCCCGAGTACTCCTGAACAAACAGGTCGAGATCGCCGTCTCCGTCGATGTCGAGCAACTGCGGGCGCGGGATGTTGAGACCACCCAGAGCCGGATGCGCATAGGGGTTCCCGTCCTGGTCGAAGACCGGAAACGGGTAGACGTCGCGAACAAACTCCTCGGGTTCCTGCGCGATGACCCCTACGGTCAAAGAAGCCGCAACAACGATCACTCCGAGGTGGCGTGCGCCGCGACGAGAAGTGGTCACGGACGGTCCGCTCCACCCTTCATGCGGAGGATGAACAATCCTTCCTTTCCCGAGCCCACCGCGATAATCCCGGATTCGAAGAACGGGTAGTTGCTCCAGGATCCGATGGCGCCCGATGAGATGTTGCCCATCCCATCGTTCTCTCCCCACGGAACTGTGTCGAAATGGGCAACGCGCTGGATGTTCTCTCGATCGCTGATATCGAAAACGTGCAAGCCGCTGCGGTAGTTCGACTGGAACATGAGGTTGCCGCGGATGTAGAGGTTGTGATCGGTTGCGGGGCTGTCAGACACGTACTCGCCGACCATGATCGGATCCTCGAGGTCACGTACATCCCAGATCAGGGTGCGAGTTCCCTCCACGAGTCCGGCCGCCTCGTCACCTTCGTCGTTCATGTAGAAGTACTCGTGCTGTTCATCGAGCCAACCCTGATGGGTGTACGCGAGATTCGGGTACGTGGCGTTAGCCAACAGCTTCGGATTGCGCTTGTCGGTTACGTCGCCGATGTTCAGGGCTCGGCCATCGGAGCTGAGGCAGATCTCGCTCCCGTCGTAGCGATCGTCCGGACCGCGATAGGTCACGCACTGGACGTCGTGGGTTCCACCTGAACCACGACCCGCCTGAACCATTGGCTCGAAGCAACCCGCAAACACGGGGTTTTGAGGGTCTTCGACGTTGATCATGTGGAGTGCGCCGCCGCACGTCTCGCCACCCGAGCTGTTGCCGACGGCGTAGGCGAACGAGGTCTCTTCGTTCACGAAGATGTTGTGCGACGAGTTCACTCCGTCGTAGTGCGCATCCTCCGTGAATTGGAGCGGCGTCCCGTTGAAGTCGCGGAGCTTGGTGAGATCGAAGATCTGGACGCCGTGGGGCCCGGAGGCATCCGCCACGATGAACGCATGGTCCTGATGGATCTTCACGTCGCGCCAGAGGCTCGCGGGCGAAGCGTCGGTCTTGTCCAGCTTGCCCACGAAGACCGGGTTCTCGGGCTCCGTGACATCGACAAACGCCGTGCCGTCACGCAGGCCCTGAACGACGTAGTCTCGACCTGTCTCCGGATCAGTCCAGCCCCAGAGATCGTTGGTGGTGACCCCGCGACCGCCGCCCATGTCTTGCACTGGCAGGAAAGCGACCAAGTCGAGGTTGTCGCACTCAAAAATGCCGGCGCGACCGTCTTCGCAAGGCATCCCACCGTTCATGATCGGGTCTAGCCCTCGGGCCGGGCTCCGGACATTGGAGCGATCCCAGCCGTCAGAGAAGACGGGTCATGACGACTGCGGCGCCAGCGCCATAGTCCTCACCGGGCATTCCGGCGACGACCGAGTCAGCCGATGCTGCTACGGCCGTGCCGTAGATCGAGCCCCATTTCAGACCGCTCGCCCCTAGCTTCGAGGCTCCGGACCATTCGCCGCGTGCGCTCTTCGAGAAAGTGTAGATACGACCCTCGTTGCGGCCGGTACCGGCGCCAGGCGCGCCGACGTAGACCTCGTCGGAACCAAGCGCGACTGCGGCTCCGAACATCCCGCCCGGGCGGGAGTCGAATGGCATCAATCGAGACGCCCATGTCCACTCGTCGTCGACGAGGGCAAAAACGTGGGCGGCGCCTGAGAACTGATCGGTTGTCGGAGCACCGGCAACCGCGAGTCCATCAGCCGCGTTGAGACTGAAGCCGAATGTCGAATTGTCCCCACCAAACGGCGGAACGAGTTTGTCGGCCCGCTCCACGTTTGCGCCGTCACGGCGAAACGCGTAGATCGCCCCAGACGGCGCACCCCGTCGGAACATCGCCTGGAGAAACATGTCCACGGTGCCGCCCGGTGCGCCAACGAGGATCCAGTCACCAGTCACCGCCACGGAGGCTCCGAACGCCTCTGCAAGGCCTTCCTCTTCGCCCTCAGCCGCTTCTTCGTTGCCATCACCGGAGATCATCGTGACGAGGTCCCAGGCGTCGCCGTTGCGCGCAAACACGTAGGCGGCGCCGCGGCCTCCGTCGCTTGCCGGGGCGCCAACGACTGCCAGGTCACCGTCGATCGCCACGGCGCTGCCGAACTTGGCTCCACTCAACCCACTCACCGACAACTTCGCCATCTGGTGCATGTCGTCGAGGCTGAATACGTAGGCGGCATCAGCAGCATCCGCTCCCACCAGTGCGACGCCCGTTGCGACTTCCAGAGCGATCGACCGCCCGAACCCGTCGGCATCCATACCGTCGGAAGCGCGAAGCTGCCGTGTCTCCGTCCACGCACCGCCGTCGGCCCGGTACACGTAGACAATGCCCGGTTCGATCAGGTTGCCGGGTTCGCCTACGAAGACGAGGTCACCGCTGGTGGCGGTCGACGATCCAAACCCGACCTGAGCGGTCACAGGGAGTGCCGCCAGCAGGACAAAAGCGAGTACCGCGGAACGGAGCAGCAAGTTGCGCATGGTGGTTTCCTGGGTTGTAAACAACAGGCGGAGGATTCTACTCCTCCGCCTGGTTCATCGCGTCCATCGGACTGAGTCCGAGGCTAACGTGTCGCTGCGCCGACTCCGGCTGCGTACGCGGGCACGTCTACGACGCCTGCTACTTCGCCGGACTGCGTATCGATGATGTTGAGCGTACCCATCGGGGTCGCCCCCTCCGGGGTTTCGCCGTACTCGCCCGAAGTGTTCCGCCCGGAGACGTAGAGCCACCGGCCATCAGCAGAGATGGCACTGCCGTGGGGCTCGACGAGGCCGCCGCCTGTAATCGTGTCGCGTACTTCCCAGCTGGCCGTGTCAATTACGGCAACGGCATTCGAAGTTCGCTGTGGAAAGTAGATGGTGCCGCCATCCGGTGAATACACCGGGTGCCATGGATGCCCACCGATGCTGAGCGACTGCTTCAACTCCGGTTGCAACGGATCGCTCACGTCGAACACCAGGATCTCGCCGGACATCTGCCCGCCGGCGACGAGAGTCTGGCCGTCCGGCGACAATGCGAACTGCACGAATGTGTGGAGATTCCCCGGTACGTCGACGAGCTCGAGGACTTCTTCGGCCGGCTCGACGGCGGCCATCCTGTTCTCTGCCAGTGATGCGGTGTAGACCCGGCCACCCTCACGGGCAGCCATCAACGCATGCGGCCGAGCGAAGAAGACGTCCACCTCTTCGATGTCCATGCTCGAGCGTTCGATCACGCCAATGCGCATCGGTGGACTCACCGCCGCCATCGAACGGCCGACATAGAGCACGTCATTTACCGGGTCGATGGAGAGCATGCCGGGCGTCTCGAACTCTACTTGTCCGACCAGGTTGTTGTCGCGATCGAACTTGAGCACGCGCCAATCCGCAATCAGCGAGACGTACCAGTGCGAACCATCCGGCTCCACAGCTACGTGGTGCGGCTTGCAATTCGGCGTGAAGCCCAGCTCTGTCAGATCGACGGTTGCCACCACCTCCTGGGTGCCGGCATCGATCACTGAAACCGACGCGGCCGACTGGCTCGCGACGTATACAAGGTCGCCCTCGACCGCGGTGGCGCCACTCGGCACCACCGCGGTCGCGAGCGCGAAGAGCGCTGCGATTCTGAGGATTCGCTTCATCTAGTTGTTCGGGTCGTCGTTGTTGCCTGGTCGGGCATCGTCACGAAGCCGGGCGATGAAGAACCCTTCCTGCATCGATGTCAGCACAACGATGCCGCTATCGAAGTACGGATAGTTGCTCCAGGAACCACCCATTCCGCCGCCATCTTCGCCGAACGGAACGGTATCGAGGTACGCGATTTCGACGATTTCCTCGGGGCTCGAGATGTCGAAGATGCGCAGACCCGAGTCGTAGTTCGACTGGTACATCACGTTGCCGACCGTGTACAGATTGTGGTCGACTGCCGGATTGTCGGAGATGTGCTCCTCGACAACGATCGGGTCCGTCAGATCGGTGACGTCCCAGATGATGGTGCGTGTACCGCTTACGAGGCCGCTCCCCTCATCACCTTCATCGTTCATGTAGAAGTAGCGATGGTCGTCGGTGAGCCAGCCCTGGTGGCTGTAGGCCACATTCGGGTAGCTCGACATGCCGACCGCAACAGGGTTCCGCTTGTCCGTGACGTCGGCAATCGACAGCGCGGTCTCGTTCGAACCCAGGCAGATCTCGCGTCCGGTGTAGCGCTCGTCCGGACCGTCGTAGATCACGCATTGCGCGTCGTGCGAGTAGCCCGTGCCGCGTCGGCCGGTGCGCGTGTCCTGGAAGCAACCGGCGAACATGGGGTTCTTGGGATCCTCGATGTTGACCATGTGGAGGCCGCCACCGCAGGTTTCGCCGCCACCGCTCGCGCCGACGATGAACGCGAACGCCGAGTCCTCGTTGATCACGACGTTGTGGGCCGAGGCGATCTCGCCGTAGTCCACGTCAGCAAAGTACTCGATCTGTTCGCCGTCGTACTCGCGCAGGCGTGTCAGGTCGAACACCTGCATGCCGTGTTCGCCAGCGGAATCCGAAACGATGAATGCGTGGTCCTCGTGCACCTTGATGTCACGCCAGGCGCTGGCTCGCGCACCGCGCGTCATCTTGAGAATGCCGACAGCCACCGGGTTGGTGGGCTCGGTCACATCCACGAAGGCCGTTGCGTTGCTGAAGCCGACGATCGCGTAGTCGTGGTCGGTTTCGGGATCAGTCCAGCCCCAGATGTCGTTCGCCATCACGCCACGATCGCCACCGATGGCGGCCGAAGGCACATAGGCCAGCAGGTCGATTCCCTCGCACCCAAACCTGCCCACCATGCCGTCTTCGCACGGCACGACGTTGCCAGTCATTGGTTCGAGACCCTTGATCTCAGAGATCACGACGCTGGAGTCCCAACCGCCGTATCCCTGACTCATGATGACGGCGCGACCGGCGCCGAAATCTGCCCCTGGCAGTCCGGCCACCAGCGTGTCGCCGGCGAGCGCGAACTGCGTCGCGAAACGGCCCCCCGCAGCACCTCCGGCCGGGGCAATCTTTGTGACATCGCTCCAACTTCCGTCGTTCGAGCGCGTGTATCGCAGGATCACGCCGCGGAAGCCGTTGCCGAATGGCGCCGACACATAGACATGATCGTCGTTCGCAACGATGCTGCTGCCGAATCGCTGCGGGACAGTGTCCTCGAAGGGCAAGAGGCTCGCGGCGCGGGTCCACTCGTCACCGTCGCGCACGAAACGACGCACGGCACCCATGCGGTTCACGCCCGGCGCGCCGACCAACGCTTCGTGGTCGGACATGGCGAGGGCGGATCCGAAAGTATCGTTCCCCTCCGAGATATCTCCGCCGAGCACCGAGGCCTGGCTCCACATGCCATCGTCCCCGCGTTGGTACACGTACGCGGATCCGGCGCGCTGATTCTCCATCGGAGCGCCGACCATTGCCCAGTCGCCAGCGATGGCTACGGCGGAACCGAAGCGCGAAGGCGTGGGCGGATCGGCCTCTTCGCCGTTCTCATCCATTTCCGCGCCGTCTGACTCATCCATCGGCTCTGGGCGATCGCCGGTGAGGTACGCGACCTGGCTCCATTGGCCGTCGGTCATCTCGAAGATGTAGGCGTCGCCCCAGTTCTCATCGCTGCCGGGAGCGCCAACGATCAGACGGTCTCCGTGGTGAGCGACAGCGGCACCGAAACGATCTCCCGCGTCCGCGCTGTCCGCGGAAACAGTCGCGGCGGGATACCAAAGACCGTCTTCGTCGCGCATGTACGCGTAGACGGAGCCACCGTCCGCGTTGACGGCGCTGATCAGAACGACCTTCTCGTCCGCGGAGATCGCCGTGCCGAAACCGTCGGCTTCCGCCGGTTCGGGTGCGTTCATCGACGCGAACTCGATCCATTCTCCGTCGACGTTCTTGTAGACGTAGACGTATCCGGGATTGGCCTGGTTTGCGGGCTCAGCCACGAGCACGGAGTCGCCAGCGATGGCGACCGCGTTGCCGAAACCTCTCTGGGCTTCGGCACTGGGAGCGACCAATACAACGGTCGCAAGCAGGAACAACGCTACGAAGACTCTCTTCACAGTCCACCTCTGGTGAAAAGATGCCGCGGCGGCAGGGACGGCCGGCGGCGATGCCGGAAACAGTAGGGGAATGGCCCTATCCTCCCGGAATCGGACGTCTGGATCAAGTTTTGGGGCCTGATCACGTCACCGGCCGCCGCGTCGCGTCTGCTAGTCGCGATTCGGTCGACGAGGGCGCCGCGCGCATTCGCGCTGCGGGCACGAAAAAACGGCGGTATCGGGCACGCCAGCCACAGCCCCAGGCCGCTCCCCTTTACGTCCGATCGGGACAGGACTGGCGTACTCGATGCCACCTCACGGCGACGCACATCTATAGAGCAAGGCGCGTGCCAACTCGAAGAGACAGGAAAAAACCCCGAGAGGCCCATTTCTGGGGCCCTCCCGGGGTTGCTTCCGATGCGGGTGTCCGCTTTCGGGACAAAATGTTCGCTTACGCGTCAGCACCTTCGGGCGGCGCGGCATCCGGACGGTACGGATCTTCGTCGACCACCCAACCATCCACCAGGTTGATGATGCGATCCCCGAACTCCGCGTTGGCCTCGGAGTGCGTTACCTGGATGATGGTCGTCCCCTCTTCTTCATTGAGCCGCTTGAAGAGCTCCATGATTTCGAGGCCTTGCGCGGTGTGCAGGTTCCCCGTGGGCTCGTCAGCGAGCAACACTTTCGGGTTTCCGATTACCGCACGTGCAACGCCAACGAGTTGCTGCTGCCCGCCCGACAACTGGCTTGGGTAGAGATCCTTCTTCCCGACAATGTTGAACCGATCGAGGGTGTCCGCAACCATGCTCTTGCGCTGCGATCGCTTGATATTGCGATAGGACAGCGGCACGTCGAGGTTCTCGTACACGGTCATACTGTCGATCAGGTGATAACTCTGGAACACGAAACCGATGAACTCCCGATTGAGCCGGTTGCGTTCCTTCGAGTTCAGATCGTGGACCGGATAGTCGAGAAAGTAGTACTCCCCTTCCCACGAGCCGTCGAGCATTCCCATGATGCTCAGCAGCGTCGACTTTCCTGCGCCGGATGGCCCCATGATCGTGACGAACTCGCCGGGCTTGATGTCGACGTTGACACGACGGAGAACGTAGGTTCTGCCAAAGCCCGACTTGTATGACTTCTCGATTCCCCGCAGCTTGATAATGGGCGCGTTGGGGTCTCGTTCTACCGGATGTTCTAGGCCGCGAGGTTCACGGCCGCGTCTGAGGTCGCTTGGTTTCCACATAGTGCCTATCTAACGTTGCAAGCGGCTTGCCAGTTTCATCTGCCTATCGAAGCCCGAGAACTTCGAGTCCCTGACGGTAGACGATGTCGACCGGGATGTCGCGGTCGGCGAGTGTCGCGAGAGCTTCTTCGAGGTTCGGACCGATGACTCCCCAACGGTCCCAGAATGCCTGCACGGTGTCTCGATCTCCATTGCCCTGCATGGTCAATATTGCCTCGCCGAGGGCGCGCATGGCGGCCTGCATGGCCTCGAAGTCCACAGAGTAGATGCCGGGGTCGTCGCGCAGAAGAGCTCCCTGCTCCTCAAAGTGTGCGAACCGTACTCTATTGGCACGGCCGTGGGCGCTGGTCCCGCCGAAACGTATTGAGCGGAACATCGACGCTGCGAACGTCACGTAGTTGTCCATCAAGTCGGCGTCACCGAGTTCACCGTTCGCGTGCAGCTCGGTGATCATGTGCAACCCGAGGATGTCCGCCTTGCCTTCTTCGACCCAGGACGCGTGATCCTGCAGCGCACTCCGCACCGTCCCGTTCCCGGTGATCGTGTTCTTGATGCCGAGACCATGAGCCACCTCGTGGAACATCGTGTTGGCGAAGAACGCGTCGAACGTGACATGTTGTCGCTGGCCGGGGGCGATGAGTTCCTCCGAGATGGGCATGAGGATCGCGTCGAACTTCGATCGCATGGCGTTCTTGATCTGCAGGCGTCGCGTCCCTTTCTCGAGTTGGACACTCTCGTCGTTCGGCAGATTAACGGCGATCGATTTCGAGCCAGCATTGCCGTCGCCCGCTACGAAAGCGAGGTCGTAGGCATTCAGTTCAGCCTCGGTGCCAGGCTCCTCTGCTCGGTACTCCTCGCTCACAGGTAGCGTGTCCTGCAGCGCCGGCAGGAGGTCCGAGTAGCGGGCAAGACGCTGGCTCCACTCCATGTCCTTGATCAACACCAGCGCTTCGTGGGCAGCTTTCGTACCCATGAGCTGATCTTCATAGGTTTCGATTGGACCGATAATCACCTCAACGGTGTTCGTCTTCATGTTCATCCACGCGATGTCGCTCGCGCGGTAGTCGTCGGTTCCCAGAGCGTTGGCTCTGGCCTCGAGATATGCCTGCAGTTGGGTATTCTCCGTGGTCGATGCCGCCTCTCTGAGCTTGGCGATGACAATCGCGTTCTGAGTCGCGAAGGCGTCGTGATAAGGCACTGCGGTGAGCGCGCCGTCCTCATCCCGTTCGACCATCGTGTAGAGCGACTGCACATCCTCGGAAGCCTCTTCCACCTCCACGCGGGTGGCGTCGGCCGGGTAGAAGTTGGCTCCCTGCGGCTTGTCCCCCACTCCAGGCAGGAAGGGCGCGTTGTCGTCGAGACGATCCCACGGCCCGAAGTTGATCTCGGCAAAGCGGCGCTCGGCGGCAGGTAGTCCAGCGAGGAGCTCGTCGCGGCTGCCGTATGCCTGCTGCCAGTAGATCTCGTCGACGGCCTGCGCCGCCTCCACCAGCAGCGTGACGACCTGACGCTGTGAGTCCGTGAGTTCACTAAGGTCGGGGGCCAGTTCGACCTCCGTGTAGATGGCAAGACGCTCGTCCACATGTGAGCCCGAGATGACTTCTTCTGGTGCCGCGCTATCCGTTTCGCTGGTCGCGCAGGCTGCGAGTAGCACGCAGGAGCCAAGAGCGGCCAGGTAAGTCGACCTGAGTTTCATGATCGGTAGTTCCCTTCCATGGTGAGGTCTCCGTGCTCGAAGGACGGAGGCCGCGAGTGGTCAGTGTGGCCGTAGAGCGCGCCAGGGAGTCTTCCGCGCAGTTTCGTTGGTGTTACCTGATTGCTCAGGTCAACCTCGGGTGCGGTCTCCGTGAGGACACGCAGGTAGTTCCCAGTGAGTCCGCTCCAGCGAAGGTCATCGCCAAACTGCTCCTCTGTCTCCCACAACACATCCATTCTCCGACCGATGAAATCGTGGCGATACCGTTCCTCGAGGTCCGCCCCAAGTTCGTGCATCCGCGCGCTGCGGTCGGCAATGGCCTGTTCGCTGACCTGGCCATCCATGCTCGCTGCGGCCGTGCCTTCGCGTCTCGAATATCGGAAAACATGGAGACGGGAAAAACTCATCTCCCGCACGAATCCGATCGACTCTTCGAACTCGGCGTCGCACTCATTCGGGAATCCGACGATGAGATCGGTGCTGATCGCCAGATCGGGGATTCGGGCACGCGCGGCGTCGAGAAGCGCGCTGAAGTCCTTCTGCGATGTATGGCGCGCCATCCGGGCCAGGGTGGCATCGCAGCCGCTCTGGAGCGGCAGGTGTAGGTGTGGCTGCAGACGCGAGTCGGACCAGAGATCGAAGAGTTCGGGGCGGAGATCCCACGGTTCAAGAGATGATAGCCGCAGTCGAGACAACGAGGTTTTCTTGAGGAGCCCTTCGACGAGCTCCTCCAATCCGTACGGGCGACCCTTGTCATGACCGAAGGATCCGAGGTGCACGCCGGTCAGAACAACTTCTCGGGTGCCGGAATCAACCAGCGTCCGGACCTCGCGCACAAGATCTTCGATGGGCCGACTGCGGGAGTCTCCGCGCGCAACGGTGACAATGCAGAAGGTGCAGCGGTTGTCGCATCCGTCCTGAACTTTGAGAAACGCCCGAGTCCGAGTGCCGGCCACGGCGCCCAGATGATCAACATCGGACGCAGGTATGGGGTCTGCCGGAGTGATCAAGCCCTTCTCTTCGAGAATCTCGTGAAGTCGGTCCTTGTCGAGATTCGAAACGACGAGATCGACGCCTAGAGACGACGTTTCTGCGGGCGACAGATCGGCGTAGCAGCCGGTGACGACGAGTTTCACGTCCGGGAGAGCACGTCGTATCTGCCGCGTGACCTTGCGCGATTTTCGTGACGCCACATGGGTTACGGCGCACGTGTTGAAGACCACGAGATCAGCCAACTCGCCCGGACCGACCATGCGGTGCCCGGAGCCGGCGAAGCGACGCGCCAGCGCATCCATTTCGCCGATGTTCAGCCGGCACCCGATTGAGTCAACGCGAATCCGCAAGGCATTCCTCAGGAGGACGGTGGAGCCCGAAAGACGTGAACCGGAATTCTAGCAATCCGCGGCCGTCCTAAACGGCACGTGCCGGGAGATCACGCGGTGGGGGCGTGGCTGATACGCACGGAAGGGAGGCTGGTCGTGAACAGAGGAATGTGGCGAGGCGCGTTGGTGGCGATGGTATTGGTGGTGATGTTGGTCGTTCCGCTGTACGCGGAGGCAGGTTGCCTCGGGGAGCACTCGGAGTGCCGGAAATGCGCTCGGCAGGCACTGAGAAGGTCTGTTTGGCGACTCGATCTGGGAGGCATCCGCGACGCCAATATCGCGATGTGGGACTGCGATATCGACCTGTATCACTGCGTCCTCCTGGGATCGCACCACGACTTCGCGTGCGCACTCTGACGCCAGCGCGCCTCGCCGGGGACAACCCCGGCGGGGCGCTCCCGCTAGGGCTGTCGGTTCTCATTGCCGTCCTATCCGGATGTCAGAGTCCCGCCCCCGAGTACTGGGCGCTCGAGGCGGCAGAGTCGCTCGCCGTCGGTGTTGAGCCGGTGCGCGACGAGACTGCCTTCTTCCGTCCGACGGCACTCGGGGTAGATGGGCAGAACAGCCTCTACGTTCTCGACTCAGGCAACGATCGGATTCAGGTATTCGACCTGGACGGACAGTTCAAGGCTTCGCTCGGGCGATCAGGGGCTGGTCCGGGCGACCTTTCCGCTCCCGAGGACATGTGGGTGGACGCGGACGGCAGTTTGATTGTTGCCGACACCGGGAATCGACGTCTGGCCTTCTATGGTGCGGACGGCGAGCCAGGTGTGTCGACGCCACTCGAGTTCGTGCCGGTGGGTCTTGCCGGTTCCCCGGATCGCGTCTACGTGCTCAGACTCCCGACAGCAGCGATGCTGTTCGGCCCCGAGACCGAGCCGCTCGTCTACGCCTTCAACCGGTCCGGTATGCCAATCGACGGAGCGGTCGAGCCGACGCCGCACCCGACGGGGATCGTGTACTTCCTGGCGAACACCCATCGCATCGCCGCAGACGTCTCATCGGGTTTCGCGCTGGCGGATGTGCACGTGAAGGGTCGAGTTCGACGTTATGGCTCGGACCTTGTCGAACTTGGCGGATTCGGTGTGCTCTACAAGGCAAATGCCCTGGCACCGCTCGACTGGTTGCCACGTCACGTTGACGAAGAGAGTGTGCAGCGTATTGCGCGGCCGATTCTGGATCTGCGATGGGATCCCTACCTCAGCCTGTTCTGGGTCTTGGCAGGCTACGTCGACCGTGAGGCAGACGGCACGTGGGTGCAGGGTGTCGAGGTTCATCGCTATTCTGCTGACGGTGACTATCGAGGAACCGTGCCGCTGCCCATACCGGCACTAAGGATCGCGCCTACGCCTGACGGGTCGTTGTGGGCTCTGGATCGCGAAGGTGCGGTGCGTCGCTACCGAATTCGGGATCCGGAGGGCGCCGCGACCTGGCGTTAGCGGGTGAAGCGCCAGGTCGTCTCACCGTGTTCATCGATCTGACGGAGTACGAGACGCCGGTTTGACTCGAGTTTGTAGCGGAACGAGTAGCGATAGATGGTCTCCGTGTCGGTTGTGAGCCACCGGCGCCCTTCGACTTCCAGCGTTCGCCCGCTTTCGGTCCAGCGCGCTCGTTCGCGCACTTCTGTGGTGTCCCGACGGAACGAATTCACGACGCCGTTCCAGCGATACTCCTGGATGTTGGGCTCGCCATCTTCGGGACGGAACGCCATCACGATGCGATCGATCTGCTGCGAGATCTCGTATTGGACTTCGCGATCCACCCACGTTTCCACCATCGGGTCACTGCGCGCATCGTCGAACGTCCACAGTCCGGAGAGATCTGCGTTGGGCACGTCCGACACCCAGGGCGTCCAATCGAGTTCGGGGCCGGTCGCTTCGAGGTCGCGAACCACCACATCCTGACCGGTCGCAAGGACCGGCAAGCCGCCCACGACCAAGCAGATCGCCAGTGTCAGACGGGCCCGCTTGGAGCTCACGGGAGTGCCGTGGCGTCCGCAGCGGCGAGCCACAGCGTGTTGAAGAACAACTTGAACGTTTCGTGCGGCTGCGCCCGGAAATGGGTGCGGAAGCCGAGGAGCGCTACGCGACCTTCACCAAACGGGACATCCAACACGGCGGCATGGCCAGCGAGATGTTCCTCACCGAGAATCCAGCCGGACTCGAGAAGATCCGAGTCGGCATAAGTCGCGATCGCATACGCCGACTCCGGCGATGTCTGATCGGGCAACTCAAAGGCCTGGCTACGAACGAAGAATGCGGTAGCCGACGCCGGCATGCCGAAACCGATCGGATGCGTGTTGTCGACCTGAATGCGCAGTAGCGAACCCGGGCAGAAGAACTCATCCTGGCCGACGTCAGCGAGCGCGTTTGTCGCATCCGTACCGAGGTGTTCGATTGCCGTGGATGCCGCAGCATCCAGCGCAACAACCGTGCCTCCCTGTCGAGCGAAGTCCTGGAGTGCCGAGAGTCCGGCAGCGCCCAGGCCGCCCGTGTACTGCACTGGCATAGTCCCTTCGGCGAAACCATCGACCAGTTGGCGCGCCGACGCGGAGGGTAGGATCAGGGCGTCGAAACGGGCGTTCAATCCGCCCTTTCGGACGTCGGCATCGCGTACGACCTCAAAATCGAAGCCGAACTGTTCCATTACGAAGCGAGTCCATCCGGCGTCCATGCTGGCGCGCCACGGTTCATACAGGGCGACGCGCGGCGTGCGAAGTCGCCAGCCGGTCCCGCGGATACGTTGATCCACCGCAGTCACGTTCGCGCCGGTCTCCTCTGCCAGGCTCGCCAGTCGACCCGCCAGGCCAGGACTGTCGTTGATCAGAAAAGCGCCTGCCGGCAGTTCGACGTTGCCGACACGAGTCGGGGTGTCGATTCGATGAATCGTCTCGCCTGCCTGCAGTAGCTGGTTGACCAGAGTCGCTCCCTGGTTGACACGAGGATCGACGAGATAGCGACTCCCCTCGCCCGCCAGCGTGCCACGCAAAGTGACAGCCTCCGCCAGCGGCTCGGACGCGACGTCAACCGGCGACTCGAGGCGCTCCACGGAGACGCCCATCTGGAACGGAAGAGTCCACCCGGCCATGTCGTATGGCGGATCCGGCGGGCCACCGGGATAGAGCCGGCGATCCGGATACTGTTGAGGTTCGAGCAGATCCATCGCATAGCTTCGGAAAGCCTGGCTGGCTGGCACAAAGTAAGAGCCTGCGGGGTACGTCTTCCCCTCAGCTTCCACGGGCGCTTCGGTGACGTGAACGTCGAGGCCACCTCTGAGTAGAACGTTTACGAGTTCCGATGCCGCGGAGTCGTCGTGCTGCTCGGGCGCGAAGAACCAACCGTAGGGTGAACCCTGCTCGCCGCGTGTGATCGAATTTCGTGCCATCCGATAGGCGTTCAAGAGGAACTCCTCGCGGTGCCGCGATGCCACATCAACCGTCGCGATCGAAGCTGAGAGCATGTACTCGATCGGGTCGCGGAGTCGCCACCATCCGCCCGGCCACGGCATGGGATATTTCATCGTCGGCCGATCGGCGGGCGTCCCGTCGCGGAACTGGCGCGGCAGTTCATCCGGCGCGTAGAACCGTGGGGTCGCGTAGCGGTAGAGAGCCGTCTCGGTGAGAATGCCGATCATGTTGTGGAAGTACGGCGAGGTGCGCATGCCGCCGTTCCACCACGCCGTGAATCCAACTCGCGATACGACTCCCGACTTGCCTTCCGACTCGAGTCGGGTGCTGATCGCGTTGCCGACGCGCTCGATTCCGCGCAGGACGAGCGGCGGGATGTTGGGGTTGGCCGGGTCGTCGAACGGCGGCACGAACATCCGGGCGGGCTGAGGCGCGGTCTGGTGATGGTTGTAGACGATCTGCGGGTACCACCGCTCGTACAACTGTCGCGTGACTGCTTTGGTCTCCGGTTGGGTGACCATGTACCAGTCACGGTTGTTGTCGTGTCCGACGTACTTCTGGTAGAGGACCGGGAGTGGGGCGGTTTCGAACGGCGTGCCGAGGTTGCTGCGATACCAGTCCGCCACGATGTTGAGCCCATCCGGGTTCATGTTCGGCATGAGAACCACGATCGTGTCCTCGCGCATCCGTCGCATCTCGTCGCTTTCACTGGCGGCCAGCACATAGGCAAGTTCCGGCGCATGCTGGGCGTGGGCCACCTCGGTGGCGTGAAGACCGGAGTCGATCCAGACGATCGCTTTGCCCTGCGCTGCCAGGTCGCGGGCATCATCTTCGGAAAGGTCGCGCGCCCTGGCGAGACGCTCGGCGATCTGTCGGTATTGCTCCCGGGCAGCGATGTTAGCCGCGCTGGAGATCAGCGCAATGACCATCGGCTGACCTTCCGCCGAGGTCCCGATCTCTTCCAGCACCAGGCGATCCGAGGCCGCATCGAGCTGTTGTAGATAGCTGAGAATCGTTGGCCAGTCGGCGAGTTCAAAATCCTGACCCGGATAGTGACCCAGAGTCGAATCGGGCAGCGGGAGGCTCGCGTCGAAGGGACCTCGGGCGGCGCGCAGCTCGTCGATATCGGTCGGACCCTGTGCCTGGGCGGAGACCGGGAATGCAATCGCAGCGCATAGGATCGCGATCGCTAGCGCCCCAACTGCCGACGATCTTCCGATCCGGGTAGCCCGGAGCGGCTCCCGGACCATGCGCAGCACTTCGTGGGACGAGGTGGAGCCTAGCGTTCGGCGATAGATGCGCATGGAACTAACTCTCCGTGACGGAACTGGAACGATTCGAGGCAGTAGAGGGCATCGGGTGCGCGGTTGCCGCGCACAAGAAAACCCCTGCGACGGCGCAGGGGTTCGCAGAAGAGGTGGCGGGCGGATTCGAACCGCCGAATGACGGCTTTGCAGGCCGTTGCCTTACCGGACTTGGCGACGCCACCGGGAGTCCGTCGCATGGATTCGATCAACTTGGATCGGTGCGCGGGCATAAAAATGGAGCGGGAAACGGGATTCGAACCCGCGACCTCAACGTTGGCAACGTTGCGCTCTACCAGCTGAGCTATTCCCGCTCCAGAACGTCTAGGATAGCCACGGTGCCCATCACTGGCAAGCCGTCTTCTGACTGCGTGCATACCAACTTCTTGCCTGGGAGCGGCCATGACTCGGTTTGTGTTCAGTCCTCGCTACGGCGTGGATCTCGGCGGGCACGTCTTCCCTACCCAGAAGTACGGGAGAGTCGCCGCCAGGCTACGCCAGGAAGACGGGATTCCACCATCGAATTTCGTAGAGCCAGAATGTGCGTCAGCAAGCACGATCACTGCCGTCCACACGCAGAGATACTACGCCGCTTGTGAGTCGGGGGCGCTGAGTGCGGCCGAAATTGCCCAACTCGAACTGCCGTGGAGCGCAGCTTTGTTCGACGCTGCTGCCCGTGCGGTACGAGGAACCTGCATGGCGACGGATCTTGCGATGGCGCATGGTGCCGGTTTGCACATCGGTGGTGGGTTCCATCACGCGTTTCCCGATCACGGTGAGGGATTCTGCGTATTCAACGATGTCGCGTGCGCGATACGGCGGGGCCTTGTTCGGAATCTGTTTGAACGTCCCTTGGTGGTCGACTGTGATCTGCACCATGGCAATGGGACGGCCTCGATCTTCGGCACTGATCCGCGCGTAGCCACGTTCTCGATTCATGAAGGGGGCATCTATCCCTTCATCAAGCCGCCCAGTACGGTGGACATCGATCTTCGGGCAGGGACGGAGGACAGCTCCTATCTCTCTCATCTTCGCGACGCCCTGGAACCGCTGATCGATGAGCACAGGCCTGACGTTCTCTACTACGTCGCTGGCGCCGATCCATTCGCGGAGGATCAACTCGGCAGCCTTCGCCTCAGCAAGCGAGGCCTGCGAGAGCGCGATCGCCTGGTCGTGGGCTATGCGAGGAGCGCCTCGATTCCGTTCGTGGTGACGCTCGCCGGAGGGTATGCGCGAGATCCCGAGGACACCGCTGATATCCATCTCGCCACCTTCCGGGAAGCCTCCTCGCTCTGGCGCGGTGCTCCGCCCTAGGCGCTGAACGCGTTCTCGATCCATTCGATCTGCACGCGGCCGCTCCGATCTGTGGTGAGCGTGATGACGTCGAAGCGTACGGCTCGTCCGCGTCGTCCAAACTCACGAAGGTAGTGACGCGCCGTACGGATCAGGTATTTCTGCTTCCGCGCGTTCACCGCCTGTGCGGCGGTCCCAAACCGGCCGCTCTGGCGCGCCTTGACCTCGATGAAAACGAGATGCCGCGCGTCGGCCGCAATGAGGTCGATTTCGCCTCCCTTGCGGCGGTAGCGGCGATGCAGAATCCGAAAGCCGGAATGCGATAGCAGCGCTGCTGCGTGCTCCTCGCCGGCTCGTCCGAAGCGCTGCTTCCATCCGCGATCGCCCATACTCATCGGAGATGGACGCGTCGCACGCGATTCGGCCTATGTCGAGCGAGTCGTCGTCAGCAGTTTCCATCGTGCGGCATCGCCGGCGTCCTCAACCTCGATGCCGACCTCCTTCAGTTGGTCGCGAAGCGTGTCCGCGAGGCCGAAGTCTTTCTCGCGCCGCGCAACGATCCGATCGAGCACGAGGTCAGCCAGCGTCGCGTCGATAGGAGGTCCGGATGCCTGCAGTTCGGTGTCCTCGTGTTGCCGCGACACACTCATCGTTGGCGCCTCGAACACTGCCAGAATTTCATCGATCGAGCGCAGCCATGCTCGCACCGCGATCATCAGATCCAGCCCAGGAGGTTCGCCGTCCAGGTCGAGTACGGCGTTGAGTTCTCGAACTAGAAGGAACAGATGTCCGAGAGCGCCGCTGGTGTTCAGGTCATCATCGAGCGCCGCTGCGAAGTCTCGCTCTGCCTGGTGAAGAGCCCGCTCCAGGCGCTCCGTTGCAGTTGGACTCGCTTCACCGCGCCGTTCGGCAATCCGTTCTTCGAGTCGCCGATAGGTTTCGCGCAGACGCTGTACTGCGGCGTGGGCCTGCTCGAGGGCTTCATCAGTGAAATTCAGCTGACGCCTGTAGTGCACCGAAAGGAGCAGATACCGGATCGCGGCAGGGTCGTTGCCAGCGGCCTCGAGTTCGGCGAGAGTCTTGAAGTTGCCCAGCGACTTGGACATCTTGGCGCCATCAACAATCAGGTGCTGGCAATGCATCCAGTATTTGACGAACGTCTCATTGGTGGCGCTCTCACTCTGCGCGATCTCGTTCTCGTGGTGAGGGAAGGCCAGGTCAGCGCCACCGAGATGCAGATCGAAGGTGCCTCCGAACGCCGCCATGCTCATCGCCGAGCATTCGAGATGCCATCCTGGTCGTCCAGCTCCAAACGGGGCGTCCCAGTTTGGTTCGCCAGGCGGCACGGCCTTCCACAACGCGAAGTCCCGAGGGTCCCGTTTCCCGAACTCGTCTCCCTGCACCCGATCCGTGGTCTGCAGTTCGTCAGCCACCAGGTGAGTGAGTTGGCCGTAGTCCTCGAAGGAGGCGACCCTGAAGAACACGTTGCCCTCGACGACATATGCGTGGTCGCGTGTGAGCAGTTTCTCGATGAGATCGACCATTTCGGCGATGTGCTCTGTGGCGCGTGGATAGCTCGCCGCAGGCAAGATCCGGAGTGTCTCGAGCCCGTCATGGAAAGCCCGGATGAACTTCTCTGCGAGGTCTCCGATGGAGACGCCTGCTTGCTCGGCACGCTCGATGATCTTGTCGTCAATGTCGGTGAGATTCATCACCAGATCGACGTCGTAGCCTCGCCACTGCAGGAACCGATGCACGACGTCAGTCCAGACGAAGTACCGGAAGTTGCCGATGTGCGGGTGGTCGTACACCGTGGGCCCGCAGGCGTAAATCTGCACTCGCGGCGGGGCGATCGGCTCCAACGTCTCGCGGGTTCGCGACAGCGTGTTATGCAGCCTCGGGCCGATGGTGCTCATGGACGTTTTCGGAACTAGGCGCGGTACTCGACCGTTGCGGCCGGATCCCCTCCAGAGGGCGCAAGCGTGACATCAAAGCCATTCTCGACCAGCACAATGCGCGCTTCGGCGGTATCTGTCCCCGAAAGTTCGCCCGCAGCGCTCGCCAGAGCGGACGAGAAGTCCTCGGCCTCGCCAAACTCGAGTTCGGCGGCCGCTGCAACACCCGCAGCTGTCTCATAGGCCAGGGTCGCGATCGCCTCGGCTGGGGCGCTCACCCTGAAGGTCTCTCCGACGAATTCGGATTTCATGGGACGGTCTCGGTACGCGGGGTATGTCCGCGCGAGTATAGCGCTGGTTCGACGCCAGCGGGTCCGGAAAAGGCTACCGGGATGCGGTCGCCTCGAGCGTTCTTCTCGCCATCTTGGCGTCGGCCTGGATCTGCTCGCTCAGGGCGTCCGGGGACTCGAAGCGTCGCTCGTCGCGCAGGCGATCGATGAACCTCAATTCGACCTCGGCCTCATACAGATCGCCATCGAAATCGAGCAGATGGGCTTCGAAGCTCAACTCGTCAGTGCTCGTGAAGGTGGGACGAACACCAACGTTCATCACCGCGGAGGCGTCGAGGTCTGGACCCTGGAGCTGGCCGACGTAGACACCCGGTCCTGGCAGGCATTCGTTGAGCGGAGCAATGTTCGCTGTGGGCGCCCCGAGTTGGGCACCGCGACCACTGCCGTGAATCACGGTTCCCGATAGTGAGTACGGTCGCCCGAGCATCGCTGCGGCGTCTGCCACCCGGCCCTCGGTAACAGCTGCGCGTATCCTCGAAGATGAGACCGTGTCACCAGTCTCCTGGGCGGCATCGACCCTGACAACGGTGAACTGCTTCTCGGCAGCTCGCTCCTCCAGGTATTCGGTTCTCCCCCCGCGCCCTCGCCCGAACGAGAACCCTCGACTGACATGCAACGACTGCACGCGAAGCTCATCGCAGAGGAACTCGTCGACGAACCGGCGACGCCCTGTGGCGGCGACCTCGTCGTCGAAGGGAATCACGACCACTACATCTACCCCCAGTTGCTCGATCGCCGCGAGCCGCTGTTCGAGGGTTTGCAGGAGGCTCGGAGCCCGATCAGGCCGGAGAATCTTGAGCGTATGGGGTTCGAAGGTGCAGACCACAGCTGGGATCCCGGCGTCGCGACCCGCGGTGACAGCGGCTTTCATGACGCGTTGATGGCCGCGATGGACACCGTCAAAGTTGCCGATAGTGACAGCGCTCGCTGGCAAGCCGACGCCGAGGTCATAGAACCCCTTTACGACACGCATCGTGACGACTCCGGTATCGGGAACTCCAGGCTCATCTCATCGAACGCCACTCTCACATTGGCCGGAAGCTCTTCCTCCAGGGCGGCGTGCTCAAGGTCGTGACTCAGGTGCGTCAGGTACGTCCGTTTGGGGCGGAGCCTCTCGACTTCAGCGAGCGCCTGTTCCAGTCCGAAGTGTGAGCGATGGGGTCGTCTCCGCAGGGAGTCGAGTACGAGTGCGTCGAGGCCCTGCAGTCGGGCGGCAGCCGCGCGCGATATGTGGTTGCAGTCGGTGGCGTAGGCGAAGTTTCCGATCCGGTACGCCGTCACCTGACCGGCGCCGTGTCCCAGCGGAATCGCCTCGATCCGTAAACCGGCGAACTCCACCGACCCTTCGATCGGGACGAGGTCGAGACGTGGGACGCCGACGGCTTTGGGGTCGAAGGCGTACGCGAACATGCGCTTCAGAACGTCGAGGGTCTCCTGCTCTCCGTGCAGCGGAATCGAAGTCCGGTAGACGAAGTTGAAGATTCGAAGTTCGTCGAGGCCGAGGATGTGATCGGCGTGCGCGTGCGTGTAGAGCACCGCGTCTACGCGATCGATGCCGCTCCGCAGTGCTTGTTGGCGGAGATCCGTGGACGTATCTACAAGCACACGCTGGGGACCGTCAGGCCCTTCCCACTCAAGGAGTATGCTGGCGCGCAGTCGTCGGTTCCGCGGATCGTCGGACGTGCACACTGCGCACTTGCAGGTGATGACCGGTATCCCAACGGATGTGCCGGTGCCCAGGAAGGTCACGCGGAGGGAGTCGAGCATTGCGAGGGAACTCGGCGAGTAAGGACTCAGGAGCGCGAGATTTCGCGACGGAGGGCGGATTCTAGCATGGGGATGTCGCGCAACTCTGAACGCAGCGACTGGCTCCCAGACGCCGTCGATCGACGCCTGATTTGCTATGCCCGCCCGATCTGCCCCTTGTGTGACGAGGTCAAACCCGTTCTGCGACGCCTGGCAGCCGAGTTCTCGTTGGATTTGGAGATCCGGAATGTCGAGGATGACCCTGAATGGGAGCGCCGCTATGGCGGCCAGATCCCGGTTGCGTTCGTCGGCCGGACGAAGCTCTTCAAGTATCGAAGCACCGAGCTTGAACTGCGCGGGCGAATCGAACTCGCGCTAGCCGAGTAGCCGGCGTCACAGTGGCTTGCCCCATCGCATTCCACGGATCGGCGCCTATGCTAGATTTGACTGATACGGCAACTCGAATCCGGAGTCGGAACGATGGGTCTCGGCCGCAATCAGGTGCTTGTGGTGGCGACGCTGCTGCTCGGCGCGCTCGGTTATCTCATGTACACCGGTATGCAGGACACGATGGTGTTCTACTACACGGTTAGCGAGATAATGGACGCGGGGCCAGAGCTATCGGAAACGCAGCTCCGGATTGCCGGCAAGGTTGTGCCAGGCACCATCGAAGTGTCGAATACCGACCACCTGGATCGCACTTTCGTGATCCACGAAGGCGGTAAGGAAATCCCGGTCGAATACCGAGGTATCGCGCCTGACACTCTGGTTGACGATGCCGACGCCGTGGTCGAAGGTGAACTCGGTGCCGACGGAGTATTCAGGGCCACTTTCGTGATGGCGAAATGCCCGTCGAAGTACGAGGCGGAAACCGACTATTCCAAGTATCGCGAAGCTGGCGTCGTCGCTACGGGCCAGACTCGCCCCTGAATATCCTCCCCTGACGCCCAACTCGGGGCGCCCCCACGCGGAAGCCTTGCGATGGTTCTTCTCGGACAGACGCTCCTCGTCGCGGCCTTCACCGCTTCAATCTATGGCGTGGCAGCGGCGATGCTCGGAGCTCGTCGGCAGCAGGCGGGCCTCGTCGCATCGGCGCGCAACGCCGTGTACGTCACAGGCGCACTGGTCTTCGGAGCCACGGGTACGCTGATCTATCTGCTCCTGACTGATCGTTTCGACGTCCAATACGTGGCCCAGAACTCAAGGCTCGAGCAACCGCTTCCCTACAAGATCTCCGCATTGTGGGGCGGCATGGCCGGTTCGCTGATGTTGTGGGCCGTGGTGCTCGCCGGCTACATGGTCGTGGCCGCCTGGATCAATCGCGACCGCCATCCCGAGCTCATGCCCTGGGTTCACGCCGTCTGTCTCTCGACCGTCGCGTTCTTCGTTTCGCTGATGATCTTCTCGGCGAACCCGTTCCAGGTGCTGCCGTTCACGCCCCTCGATGGTCAGGGCATGAATCCCCTGTTGCAGAACCCGGCGATGGCGTCGCATCCGCCGACGCTCTACCTCGGGTACGTTGGCTTCACCATTCCGTTTGCCTTCGCTTTGGCTGCATTGATCAGCGGCAAGCTGGATACATCCTGGCTCCACGCCATCCGACGCTGGACGATCGTGGCGTGGTTCTTTCTCTCCGTGGGGATCACCCTCGGCGCGCAGTGGGCATATGTCGAACTGGGCTGGGGCGGGTACTGGGGCTGGGATCCCGTGGAGAACGCCTCGTTCATGCCATGGCTCGTCGCCACCGCCTACCTTCACTCGGTCATGATGGAGGAGAAGAAGGGCATGCTCCGCGTCTGGAACATGCTGATGATCATCGCGACGTTCGGACTGTGCATTTTCGGCACGTTCCTTACGCGCTCGGGAATCGTCTCCTCGGTTCACGCGTTCGCGACCTCGAATCTCGGCGCGTTCTTCGCCGCGTACCTCGCCGTTGTGCTCGCGTTGAGTCTGGGTCTCGTGGCGTGGCGCCTGCCACAGTTGCGTAGCGCGAGTCGATTGGAGTCCGTGCTGTCGCGGGAATCGTCGTTCCTGTTCAACAATCTCGTGCTCGTGGTGGCCTGCTTCGCGGTGTTGTGGGGGACGATGTTTCCCGTCATCTCCGAGGCAGTGAACGGCGTGAAGATCACGGTTGGGCCACCCTTCTTCAATCGGGTCAACATACCAATCTTCCTCGCGCTGCTGGCGTTGACCGGAATCGGGCCACTCATTGCCTGGCGGCGCGCCTCGCTGCCCAGCCTGCGCCGCGCCTTCGTGTGGCCGACAGGGACTTTCCTGGCAACCTTGATCGCCTGCGTGGTACTGGATCTCGGTGGGCCCTATACGTGGATTTCTCTCGCGCTATCAGCCTTCGTCACAGCCACTGTGATCCAGGAATTCTGGCGTGGAGGGCGCGCACGGGCGGCGTCGAGCGGAGAGGGGCTCGCCCTGGCGATGCTCAACCTGACTCGTCGCAACAAGCGCCGGTATGGCGGCTACGTGATCCACGTCGGGATCGTGTTGATGGCGGTTGGTATCACCGGCTCGGGCGTGTTCCAGACTGACGTCGAGGCCACACTGCGTCCAGGAGAAACCGTCGATGTTGCAGGCTACCGGTTGCAGTTCGAAGAACTCGATATCTTCGCGGTCGACGGAGTTGATGTGGTGTCCGCCAGTTTGGTGGCCTTCGATGGGCCGCGGGCGCGCTTCCGTATGGTGCCCCAGCGACATTTCCACCCGCGCCAGGACAATCCAACGACCGAAGTAGCCATCTGGAGCGGTATGCGCCACGACCTCTACGTCGTTCTGGCCGGCTGGAACAACGACGAAGGCGGAATGGCCACTTTCAAGCTTTACCTGAATCCACTCGTGAAGTGGATCTGGATCGGCGGGTTCGTGCTCATGTTCGGCACATTGATCTGCCTCGTGCCGGATCGGAGTCTGTCGGATAGCGGAACGGCGAACTACTGACATGAACTCGCAAGCTTTCTTCATTGTTGCGGGCATCTTCGCCGCTGTGATCGGTCTCGGCGGCGGCTGGTGGGCTGCTCAGCCGCACAACGATCTCTCACAGTACGACCGCCTCGGCGCCGAGATTGGATGCCAGTGCGGCACTTGCCCAAAACGACCCATCGCCACCTGTGGATGCGCATTTGCGGACGGGATGCTCGGCGAACTTGCGGAGCTGACCGATGGGAGTCGCTCCGACGCTGAGGTCATGGAGACCTTTGCGGTTCGCTACGATCCCTCGGTGAGGATCAAGCCTGCTGCCGACGGTTTGGGGCTCCTGGCCTGGATCGCCCCGATGCTGATGCTCACAGTGGGTGCGGTCGGCGTGGGCGCGCTGCTCACTCGCTGGATAGCCATGCAGCAGGCCGACGAAGCCCTAGCGGACAGCGACTCAGCAGTCGTCCCCGCGATAGACCTGGACGACGACGCCCTCGCCATCGTCGAGCGCGAACTGGCGGATCTGGATACGTAGATGGAATACGCGGCCGTCGCTCTTGTCGTGATCGCGGCGCTCATCCCGATTGTCGCGCCGCTTGTGTGGCCTCCGCTTCTGCGTCTGCGCGAGGCAGCCGGTCCCGCGGCAGACCTGGCTCGCCTCGAGGAACGCAAGGCCTCGCTTTACGGCGCGATCAAGGAGGTCGGATTCGACCTGCGCATGGACAAGATGTCCGACGAGGACTACGAGCACGAAGTCTCCGCCCTCAAACGTGAGGCCGTGATCGTCGTTGGCGAGATCGAGGCTTTGCGGAAGAATCCGCCGCGCGGGCCGGAGCATGTCGAGAATGCGATCGCCGCCTCGCGCGAAGAATCCAAGACGCCGGCAGCCCGCACTGCCGTCACGGCATCGTCATTCTGCATCCAGTGTGGCGGCGGGCTCGGTGAGGCCGACCGGTTTTGCGCTCATTGTGGCAACCAGATCGTGAGCGAGTCATGACGCGATCTCGGGTTGGTTTGAAGGTCGCGATAGCGCTTGGCTGCGTGTGCTTGTTTCCCGGCGGCGCCGCCGCCCAGGTGGAAGGGAGGGTGGTCGATCCCTCAGGTGTGGGGCTCGGGGCCGAGGTCACGCTCGAAGTTCATGACGGCCAACAAGTTATCTATTCGATGGCCACGCGCTCGGCCGAAGACGGCAGCGTCGCGTGGGCCGACGCGCCTACAGGTGATGGCTTCCATGGTCGACTGAGAGGCACCGTGGATGGCGCGGAATACATCTCGGCAACGACCGCGCTCACTGCCGACGCATCTCCGTTGGAACTCGTCATCGTGCCTGTGGCGACCGACGGCCGGCCGCTCCACCTGGATACGCTGCATCTCATCGTGCAGTCCGACGATGCCGCTGTTCTTCGCGTCTTGCAGTTCATGACGGTATCGAATGCGGCTGAAGCTCCGTGGGCCGGGGGGCCGGCCCTCGAGGACGGCCGGCGCGCCGGACTCGTTGTTCCGGTGCCCGTCGAGGCCACGAACGTACAGCCCGCACCGTTCCCAACTCCCGACGCGGCCCTGGATGTCAGTCAGGCCCAGTTCGGTAGTGATCGCATACTGGATGCGCGGCCGGTTCCGATCTCCGGACGACAGGTTGCCATTACGTACGAGCTGCCGATTGGCGGCGGCGCCATCGACACCGAGCTGCTTCTCCCCTATCCAGCGGCCGCCGTGACCTTGATGATCGGCGGCGCGGCGCGCGAGACGTTGGAAGTTGCGAGCGGAACGCTGACGCTTGGCGAACCCGACATGATCGGCGAAGAGGAATACGACCTGTGGCACGCGTCGGCACTCTCGCCTGGAACAGCGATCGACATCCGCATCGGGCCGCCGGGCTTTCGTCTGGATCTCGGCCAGGTAGGTGTTCTCGGCGGCGGTGCCGCCCTGCTGCTGGCAGTGGCCGGGTCGCTGTTCAGTACTCGACGTCCGGCTCAGGTTAGCCGAGATCGATCGGCGATCATCGCCTCCATCGCTGCGCTCGACGACAACTACGACACCGGCGATCTCTCTGCCGGCGATTACTTCAAGCGCCGTAGTCGAGAACTCGAGCGCCTCGCCTTGCTTGAGCAAAGCCGGGGCACCAGTGGGACCGCCTGATGCGGCGCCAGTGCTGGAGTTCGAGTCAGTAGGCAAGAGTTTCGGCCCCGCGGTTGCGCTCCACAACGTGTCATGCCGTGTTGAGTCGGGCCGATTCGTGACCCTGTTCGGCCCGAACGGTGCCGGCAAGACGACCCTGATTCGCATCGCGGCGACCCTTGCGCGACCGAGTAACGGGCGAACTCGCCTGTTCGGGCAGGACGTTCGCACAGCGGATGCCGGACTCCGGCGCCGCATTGGCGTGGTGTCGCACCAGTCGTTTCTCTACGGCGAACTCACGGCGTTGGAGAATCTGGTGTTCTTTGCTCGGCTCTTTGACCGCAACGATGCCGAGGCTAGAGCGCGTGCCGCGGCACAAACCGTTGGGCTCAGTGACCGACTCGATCAGCAGGTTCGGAGCTTCTCCCGCGGACTGGAGCAAAGATGCGCCATTGCCAGGGCGCTCGTGCATGACCCGGATGTTCTCATGCTCGACGAGCCGTACTCGGGCCTCGATCCGGTGGCCACCAAGAACCTGACCAGCGTCCTCTCGCGCGCTCACGGCGCCGGCAAGACCGTGATCATGACCAGCCATGATCTGGCTCGCGGGGCGGAGTTGGCTCAGGACGTGGGGATTCTGGCGCGGGGGCGGCTGCGATTCTGGGGTAATCCTCCGGCAGACATCGAGACCGCATTCGCCGAGGCGATCGGAGGCTCCGCGTGACGACGTTGCGTCGGATCTTGACGGTCGTCGGCAAAGACCTTCGCGGCGAGCTTCGCACCAAGGAAGCCATGAGTTCGACAGTGGTATTCGCCCTGCTGGTGTTGCTTGTCTTTAACTTTGGCTTCGAGCCGGGCACGCGCGATATTGAACTTGTTGGAGCGGGAGTTCTCTGGAGTTCAATTTTGTTCGCTGCAGTCCTTGCCATGAATCGACTCTTGCTCAACGAGCGCGAGGGAGGCGGGCTCGAGGGACTGATGCTTTCACCGCTTAGCCGTGCGGACCTCTACCTCGCCAAGACAATAACGCTGCTGTGCTTTCTTGCCGCGGCCAGTTCCGTGACGCTGATCTTGTTCGTCGTGCTCTACAACGTATCGCTGGGCGTGCGGATCTTCCCTCTGCTCGCCGTGGTTCTAGCCGGCGTACTCGGCTTGGCCGCAATGGGCACTACCTTCGCCACGATCGCTGTCCGCACACGGACACGCGAGGTGATGCTGCCGCTGTTGCTCATTCCGCTGGCGGTGCCCCTGTTGATCGCGTGCGTCGAGGTCACCTCCGCACTGATTGCCGCGCGGGACCTCGCCGACGAGGGACATTGGCTAAGATTGTTGCTGGTATTCGACGTGGTGTTTCTGGCCCTTGGATACGCGACGTATCCGGCGATTCTCGAGGAATAGCGTGACATCGAAGTCAGAACAGTCCGGCGGCGGTCTGGGCAGATTGGTCATCCTGGTGGGTGCGGGATGGATCGTCGCCCTGGCGGTGATCTTCCTCTACGCGCCGACCGAACGTGTGGAAGGTGACATCCAGCGGATGATGTACCTCCACGTCCCTGCAGCGTTCACCATGTACATCGGCTATGGCCTGGTCTTCTTCGCCAGCCTCATGTACCTGCTGCGTCGCGAGGCGCGTTGGGATGAACTGGCGACCGCCGCGGCGGAAATCGGGACTGTCTTTGCCACGATCATGATCACCACTGGGCCGCTATGGGCGAAACCAGTATGGGGCACCTACTGGACCTGGGACGCTCGCCTGACCAGCGCATTCGTACTGTGGCTGATCTATATCGGCTATTTGATGCTCCGCGCGTACGGTGGTCACGGCGAGCAGGTGGCTCGCTATTGCGCAGTGCTCTCAATCATCGGTTTCGCGGATATCCCGATCATTCACTACTCGGTCCGGTGGTGGCGGACCATGCACCCGGACGCGAAGATCATGACCGAAGGATCACCCGGTCAGGGACTGGCACCGGAGATGCTCTTGACCTTCGGCGTAGCCTTCGCTGCCACCCTGGCACTCTTTACCGTGCTGTTGTCGCTACGATTGCGGCTGGAACGTACCGAGAGGCGAATCGACGCGGCGCATGCGCGTCGGCAACAGGACCTTGACCTGATTCTGGAGAGCAACGGCTGATGTCGACACTGGGATTTCTCTTCGCCGGGTTCACCGTGGCCTGGGCCATTGTGTTCGCTTACGTTTGGTCCCTCGCCCGACGCTCGGCCACGATCGAGGCCAAGCTCGATCGGCTCGACCCGCCCACGGGCGGGGGCTAGGCAGAGCGGCTGTCAGACGGCCCGCGCGCGCAGCCTCCACGATTGCGATTTCAGTCGCCGGCTGAATCGCTGCCCGTGAGAGCAGCAAGGAAGGACTCACCTTCGACGGGTTCGGCAATTTCAAAGTTGTCCAGAATCGTAGCGGCAAGGTCACCGAAGCATGCTCGGTCGCCAAGGTTCCCCGCTGCCACGTTTCGGCCAGCAGCGATAATCGGCACCGCCTCGCGCGTGTGATCGGTGCCCGGCCAGGTCGGGTCATTGCCATGGTCGGCGGTGATGAGAAGGAGACCGTCGTCCGGGAGCGCGCTGAGAAGTTCGGGGAGGCGGGAGTCGAACTCCTCGAGTGCCCTGCCGTACCCGACCGGGTCGTTGCGATGTCCGAAGCTCGAGTCGAAGTCCACAAGGTTGGTGAAGATGCAAGGGGCTCGACGCGTTCGTAGTGCCGCGACGGTGCGTTCGATGCCGTCGGAGTTGTTCCTCGATTTCTCGTAGGTCGAGATCCCTTGTCCGCCGAAGATGTCCTGGATTTTGCCCACGGCGTGCGTTTCGATCCCCGCGGACCGAAGATGGTCAAGCGCGGTAGGGCGTACGGGTGTAAGCGCATAGTCACGTCGGTCGGAAGCGCGGCGCTCGAAGTTCCCAGGTGGACCGTCGAACGGGCGTGCGATCACCCGACCCACCCCGAGGCTCCCGGTCAGCATCTCGCGGGCGTCGCCACAGATCCGGTAGAGCTCGTCCAATGGAACGATGTCTGTGTGAGCGGCGATTTGGAAGACACTGTCGCCCGACGTGTACACGATCAGATCACCCGACTCCACGTGCCGTGCACCGAGTTCAACCAGGATCTCCGTCCCAGAGGCCGGCTTGTTGCCGAGCACTCCCCTGCCGCTCCGCTGCCCGAAGTCGCGAATGACCTCCGCGGGAAACCCGTTCGGGAATGTGGGGAATGCCTGATCCGCCACGACTCCCATGAGTTCCCAGTGCCCGACCATCGTGTCCTTGGCGGGACTGCGCGAGAACATGCGCCCGCGTGCACCGTGCGTAGCGCCTACCGGCCGATCGGTCAGGCGCGGCACGCCGGGGATCGATTCCGCGCCTAGCCGCGCCAACTCTGGCAGTCGTGCGCCGGTCCGTTCGACCACATGGCCAATCGTATTGGCGCCGAGATCCCCGAAGTCGTCCGCGTCCGGGGCGTTACCGCACCCCACGCTATCGCAGACAATCACCGCTACCAGCCCGAAGGGCTGGGTCATGACATCAGCTCTCGGCGTCCAGGGTCACGCCAAGTCGTGCGGCGAGCTCCTCAGCTCGCGAGCGCGCCGGAATCGCGTAGATCGACGCCGGATCATCGTCGGCAATCCGCTGGTAGGTCGTCAGCGCCGCGTCGGTGTTGCCGGCGGCCTCTTGGGCGCGCGCCTTCGCAAACATGGCTTCGGCGATCGGGAACCCTTCTGGTGCCGGGTCGGCCAGCTCTTCAAACACAGCGATTGCTTCGCCATGCTGATCGCTATCCGACAGCAGCGTGCCGAGCCGATAGAGCGACATGGCACGGATCAGCGGGGTGCCCGACTCCGCCGCCGCGCGTAGTGAAGCGATGGCCTCCTCTCCGCGGTCGAGCTCGATCAGGGAGATCCCCAGGTAGAACGCTGCCGCGCGGCCGGATGGCTGGCTGCCGTATTGATCAACCACCGGCTGGAATGCCGCCACTGCCGCTGTGAACTTTTCCTCGTCGCTCGCGAAACTGTCGCCCTCACCGAGCGCAGAGGCAACGGCAGCGTCGAGGCCCGCCATGTCGATCACGGCAGACTGGTACACGCGCATACCTTCGGCGAAGAGTGCCGCAGCGTTCTGCTCTTGGCGGACTCTGTAGGCCTGTACGCCGGCCAGGACAGAGCCAACTGCTACAACAGCGAGAAGTGCGAGGCCAATGGTGCGACGACGCTCGACGAGCCAGCCAGCGAAGTGCGTGACACCGCGCTGGAAGTCGTCCTGCTGCTTCAGGTCTTTACGAGAAAATCGGTTGTCGGACATAGGTCGATTCTAACATTCGGTTTCCGGCGACGTGCTTCAGTCGGCCGGTTCAGGACGGGTCGGGACGAGTTCCGGGCCTTCGATCCAGTGTGTACCGTCCGGGCCCGTTTCGCGCTTCCAGACTGGCACACGCACCTTGAGCTCGTCGATGACATAGCGCAAGGCTTCGAAGGCCGGTGCGCGATGGGCAGAAGCAACCGCGAGACCGATTGAGATGTCGCCGATCTCGAGGCGTCCGAGCCGGTGATGCGCGGCAGCTCCACTAATCGACCAGCGGCCGGCAGCCTCTTCGATCACGTCCATCAGCTCCGACCGCGCCATCGATTCGTAGCCCTCATATTCGAGAAAGGCTACCTGCTTACCGAGGTGATGATCCCTCACGGTGCCCGCAAACGTGGCGATCGCGCCAGCGGTCGGTGATTCAACAGCACGCACGAGTGCCTCCATCGACACGATCTCGTGATCGACCTGAGCTGACGTATGCGGAGGGAGTGTTGCCACTAGCCACCGCTCACGGGTGGAATGAAAGCGACTTCGTCGTCGGCGAGGAGCTCTTGCTCCCACTCCGCGTAACGCTCGTTGACGGCCACCAGCAGGCTCGGCCTCAGTGCTTCGAGGCGCGGCGCCTCCACGCAGAGTTGCTCGAAACACGCAGCCGGAGTTGCCGGCTGGTCGAAGCGTAGGGCGGCCTCCGGCTTTCCGTAGGCTTCGCGGGCGCGGGCAAACAGCAAGACTCGGATTCGCACGCTAGCCACCGATCGACGACATCGTCCGGTCGGGTCGAACGAAGTCATCACTGTTAATCAGGTGCCCCGCTTCTTTCGCTGCCCAGGCGCCGCCGATAAGCCCCATCAAGTCGGCGTCGGATGCTCCGGCGCGCATCGGGCCCTTGAGGTCAATCTCGGCTAGAGAGAAGAGGCACGTGCGCAATTTGCCGTCCGCCGTAATCCTTGCCCTGTTGCATGCCCCGCAGAACGCGCGCGTTACCGGGGCGATGATCCCGATCTCGCCCGAGCCGTCGACAAACCGGAATCGCTCTGCCGTCTCTGCCGCATGGCTGGCATCGACCGGTTCGATCGCACAGTAGTCGTGGATCGCCTCACGTATTTCGGCACCTGGCACGAGCATGTCGCGAGACCATACGTCGCCGGCCTCGAGCGGCATGAACTCAATGAACCGAACGACTACCTTCTCCTCGCGCGCAAATCGAGCGAACGCCACGATCTCGTCATCATTGAAGCCACGCAACGGCACCACGTTGACCTTCAGCGGCTGAAATCCCTCGTCGCGCGAGGCCCGAATGGCGTCCAGCACAATTCGAAGCCCTCCGCGACGGGTGAGCAACCTGAAGCGTTCTGGCCGCAGCGTGTCGAGACTTATGTTGAGCCGGTTCAGCCCGGCATCCTGGAGCGCGCCCAGGGCGTCGCGCAGAAAGATTCCATTGGTGGTCATCGCAAGATCGGCGACGCCAGGTATTGAGGACAACGAGGCCACCAGTTCCGGCAACGACTTCCGTAGCAAGGGTTCGCCGCCGGTAAGCCGAATCTTGCTGACGCCGGCGTCCACGAATATCCGCGTGACGCGTTCTAGTTCTTCGAACGTCAGAAGTTCATCCCGGGGCTGGAAAGTGGGCGTTTCTTCCGGGATGCAGTAGACGCAACGCAGATTGCAGCGGTCCGTGACCGAGATACGAAGATCACCGATCTCGCGCCCAAATCCATCGCGCAGTGAGTCGCGTTTCCTGTCAGCACCAAGGTCCATTCATCGAGGCTAGCTCGCGGTCTCTGGACGGTCAATCGCTTCCCAAGCGCAGGATCGGCCTAGGCGACACCGTGTTAGCCTGCGGCACATGGACGACGAGCGCGCGGGTTGGCTTCAGGGGACCGGGTGGCTTCTTGTCGGCCTCGTCCTGGCAGCCCTGTCAGTGGCCGGCGTTTTCGCGCCACTTGGGCGCCTGCTAGACGGGTTCCTTCCCGTTGGTTGGGCACGCATTTTCGCCGCTACGGGTTGGCTCGCGCTCGGGGCCGCACTCTACTTTCGCAGCCATTGGGTCGCAACGTTGACTGCTCTTGATCGCGATGGTCCCCCCGGATTCTCAGCCGCCCGCCGACTCGATGACATTGCTTCGGAGATCGAGAGGTCGGCGCACGTGATCGGTGACAATCTCGTTGAACTTGAGTCCGGGTCTGCTCAGCGCGAGCTCTACCTCGACGGCGCTCAAGCTCACGCCAAGAAGCTCCAGCAAACGTCGGCGCGAGTTCGAGGAGTCTCGCGCGAATTGACTAGCCCGCGCAGTGTCGACTGACGCGCCCATCCAGGTTGTCGCGGCGGTAGTGGAGCGGAGCGGAACCTACCTCCTTTGCCAACGAGAAGAAGGCCCCCATCTGTCGCTCAAATGGGAATTCCCCGGTGGCAAGATCGAATCCGGCGAAACACCGGAAGCTGCGCTCGAACGCGAGATTGCCGAGGAACTCGGGGTGGCGTGCCGAGTAGGCCTCAGGGTGGCTGACGTCACCCATGCGTATCCGGAGAAGACGGTTCGGATTCAGTTCTTCCGTACGCGAATCGAAGGCGATCCGATCCCCCACGTCCACCGGCGCCTCGCCTGGGTGGCGCCGGAGAACCTCGATGCCTTCCCGGCACCCCCGCCAAACGCGGTCGTCCTCGATCGAATACTTGCGGGTGAACTCGATACTCACTGAACGTGTGGAAGACCTTGTTGAAAAGGCGTCGGCGTTCACGGTGCTCCCCCAGCCTGGCGGTGTCGTAGCGAGTTGCACCAGAGCTGGTGCATCAGGTCAGCGCCCGTTCCAGATCCGCCAGCGATCGACGACCTCCTGCCCGCGCACGGCATAGACGTTGGCGAAGCAAGCCACCGTCAGGCAGGAATGATTGGGTGCTATTCGGAGCCGCTCGCCCAGGGCGACAACTTTCGAGAGCTTGCCGTGCTCCTGGCTCAGCGAGACGAGACGCAGATCACCGGCGAACTCGCCTGCCTCGTGATCGGCCCAGACGTGGCCGAAGCTTCCGTCCTCGGGCCCAGGATCCTTCGACATGGTGAGCGCGCCGGCGTCGCAGATCGCATGGTCGGCCCCTCTCGACACCACGGTACTCAGCACGCTTACCGCGATGTCCTCGGGGCCGCAGGACCCGATGGTCTGTTGAAACCGATCGAAGAAGGCGTAGTTCCCGGGACGGATCTCCGTGACTCCGGAAAGATCGGTTGCTCCCGTACAGCCGGGAGTTGAGCCGGTGCTGATGCCAGCAATCGTCACTCCGCTGGCCCGCAGGCTCTCTGCCAGCCCCGTGATCGTCCGGGCCTCGGCATCCGCGATCTCACCGTGCGCAGAGCTCCCGGAGACGTCGTACGCATTCCCGGAGTGAGACAGCAGTCCGGCTAGTTCGAAGTGGTTAGCGTGGAGGCTCTCTACGATCGGGAGAATCGCTGACGGCTGCGGAGGGGCCCCCGCCCGGTGGTAGCCACAGTCAATCTTGATCCACACCTTGTAGTCGGCGGGTTGGCTGGCCAACCAATCGACTGCCTCGAGAGAATCGACCACGACACCGAGCCGGATGCGGCCAGCCAACTCGGCTGCCTCGCTGCAACGGCTCGGGCCAACTGGAAAAGCCCAGGTAATATCCTCGAAACCTGCGGCGGCGAATGCTTGTGCCTCTTCCAGAGTTGAGACAGTGATTCCGGAGGCGCCGGCATCAATTTGCAGTCGGCCGATTTCAACGCACTTGTGCGTCTTGACGTGGGGCCTGAGGGCAACCCCGAGGTTGCTGGCGCGGGTGGCCATCATGGAAAGGTTGCGATCGAGCCGATCGAGATTGACCACGAGTGCAGGTGTTGGAATGTCGGCGAAGTTCATGCGACGTGCTCGAAGGCGGCGAGGGTGACGGAAAGCGTTCGCAAGATACTGCATCTGGACCTCGACGCCTTCTATCCCAGCGTGGAGAAGCTCGACAACCCGGAAATCGTCGACAAGCCGGTGATCGTCGGTGGCATCGGGCCACGTGGCGTCGTGGCGTCGGCCTGCTACTTGGCCCGGCGGTTCAAGGTTCATTCCGCCCTGCCGACCGCGGTTGCGCTACGCCGGTGCCCCGGTGGGGTCTATCTTCGACCGCGCTTCGATCGATATCGCGAGCTGTCGACCGAGATCTTCTCGATCTATCGGGAGTGGACCGAACGTGTTCAGCCTCTGTCGATGGACGAGGCGTTTCTCGACGTGAGCAACCACGAAGCGAGCGGTGAGGCGATCGCCGGCCGGATTCGCCAACAGGTTCTGGACGCAACTGGCCTGACCGTTTCGGCTGGAGTCGCCCACAACAAGTTTCTCGCCAAGCTCGCGTCGGATCATGAGAAGCCCGACGGACTGACCGTGATTCCCGAGAACGGTGCCATCGAGTGGCTCGCGCCACTGCCCGTTCGGCGATTGTGGGGCGTGGGGCCAGCCACCGCAGCGAAGCTCGAAGAAGCAGGTGTGCACACGATCGGAGACATCGACAAAGTCGAAGACGGATTTCTCCGTGGGGTCGTGGGTAACCTGGCGGAACGCCTCAAGCGTCTGTCGATGGGCCTCGATGATCGAGAAGTCTCACCACCGGGCCGTCCACGCTCGATCTCGGCCGAGACGACGTTCGAGCGCGATATCCGAAGCTGGAAGGCTGCAGCGCCACACGTTCAGCGCTTCGCGGAGCGGGTTGCTGCTGGATTGGAACGACGGGATCTCGTCGCTCGAACCGTCGTGTTGAAGGTTCGCTACGGGGACTTTCACACCATTACCAGGTCAAGTACGCCCTCGGTTCCGGTGGCCTCGCGCGATGAGATTCTTGCGGTCGCCCGCGAACTCGCGCGGCGGGCGGAAAGGCCTCCGACCGCCGGAATCCGGCTCATTGGGCTCGGCGTTCAGAACCTGCTTGACCTGGTCGAAGTTGGGGAGGAATCAGGCGCGACCACCCCGGACCAGTTGGACCTGTTCTGATCACGCGGCACGGGGTTGCTAGACTGGCGCAACTTCAACCGTTGCAGGAGGCTCCATGGGGGCAGAGGTTTTGATCACGGGCGCCAATCGAGGCATCGGACTCGAGTTCGCCCGACAGTTTGCCAAGCGCGGAGATCAAGTCGTTGCGACCTGCCGCGATCCGGAGAACGCCGCTGAACTACGCGCCCTCGACATCGAGGTGCTCAAGCTCGATGTGAGTTCCATGGATGAGGTCGCCGCCGTGGCGGCGGTCTACGACGATCGCCATCTCGACGTCTTGCTCAACAATGCGGGCGTGGGCGTGAACTCGGTGCCCCTGGGCGACGTTGATCTCGATCAGATGAAGGACTTCTACGCGATCAACGCAGCAGCGCCGTTGGCCCTTGTCCAGACCCTGCTGCCGGCATTGCGGCGTGGGCGCGGCCGAACCATTCTGAACATGACCAGTCGAATGGGGAGCATTGGTGACAACACCTCGGGCGCCGCATATTCCTATCGCGCCAGCAAGGCGGCGCTCAACGCAATTACCAAGAGTCTCGCTCTGGACCTCGCCGCGGAAGAGTTCACGTGTGCAGTGCTCCATCCAGGCTGGGTGCAGACGGATATGGGCGGTGCTGGCGCGCCCGTGACCCCAGCGGACAGCGTTGCGGGACTGCTCCGTGTGATCGATGGACTCGGAGTTGCTGACTCGGGCGGGTTTTTCGACTACACGGGCGAACAGCTGCCGTGGTGACAAAGCAGGACCCCGCAGCTTCGCCACGGGCCGCGGAAGCCGAGACGGCAGAGCTCGATGCGAAGTGGCGCGGACACCCCACGGTGAATTCAGCGAACCGGTGTCCATGGTGCGGTATTCGCGCTCTGCACGAACAGCATTGCAAGCAGATCTGCCTGGCTTGCGGTTGGTATCAGTCTTGCGTCGACTAGGCGGAGCGCTTGTCGCGATCACGTTGATGGCTCTGCCGACACCGGCGCGCCCGCAAGAGACACAGACAACCCTCGCGGATTTTTGGACGACGCGCGGTGTTCTTGACGATACGAACGGTGATGGATTCGCGGACTCTGGCGGCCTGCGCCTGGTGCTGGCCCAACCGGACGACGAGGAATTGATTGCTGCCGCAGCGAACATCGCGACGCGACTCGGTGTGGAGACGATGTCTCTGGATTTGCCGCTCGTGGCGCCCGCGTCAGCTCCCGTTGTGCATCTGGGCGCGGCAGCGCCCGATTTTCCCGATGTGGGCGAGCTACTGGCGGTGCCCGACGTCGGTTTCGTGTACGGCGCTGCTGGCGAATTTCACGTCTGGGCCGAATCTACGAGCGGACTCCGTGCAGCAGTGCTCTGGCTGTCCGGTCGTGCGCCGTACCTGTGGGGCGACGATGGAGCCGATATTGGCGGCGCATCAGATCGTCTGCGGGACTGGTTGGAGCAGCGCGGCGTTCCCGACGCTCGAGTCCAGATCGTTGGCGCGGCCGTTTCCGCGGACCGGCCAGGCCTGAGGGCTCTGTTCGCGGCAACGGATGATATTGGATCGCTCTCGGTCGAGGTCACGGGCGACGAAGCGGCTCCGTCGATTGATGCGGTCGACCAGATCTACTGGGTTGCTCCGACCGGGGCAACGCGCGTCACGGCGAGCGGCGGTGAAAGTGCGGAAGCGTCTGACGGCGGCGGAGGCGGTGGCAGAGAGGACTTCGATCTAGCCGACATGTATTCCCCGCAGGGACTGCTTGGCGACTCGAACGGCGACCTGATCCCCGATCGACTCGACGCAGTTGTGAGCGCCGCGGGTGTATCCGCGCCGACGCTGGCGACTCTTGGCGCGCGCCTCGGACTCGAGGCCGCCGGGACCCGACTGCCCGCGGCCGTGGTGAGCGATGCCCTTGAAGACGGCCCTGGGGGCACCCGGGTGATCCTGGGCTCGTCGCATCCGGCGCTCGAGGAGATCGAAACGGAGTTGCCGCACGTGTCATCAGGTGTACAAGGTCAGGTGGATGTCGTTCGGAACGCCTATGGCGATGACTCCGCGATCCTGGTTCGTGGCTCCGATCGGGCAGTCGACGCGGCGACACGCTATCTGGCGGAGACGGCTCCGTATCTAAGCCGTCGCGGGAAGGATGCGCCGGAACTAGCCACCGTTAGTAACGATCTCCGGCGCTTTCTGGCGCGTCGCCCCCCGGGCGGCCAGGCCGCCGCCGCGCTTGATGTAATGGAGACGCTGCTAGCGGAGATTCCTTCGGATGCGACGGACACGCGTCTTTCGATGACTCTCGATCGGCTCGATCCTGGGATCGAGAACTACGTCCGGACGTTGGTTGGAGATCGGGTCGAAGCAGTGCAGTTGGCGTCTCGAGACGTGGCGACAGCTCCCGAGATCTGGCGGCATCGCGTGGAGCTCACCTCGGAGCCTGCGGAGCTTCGTAGCCGAATCGACTCCGTCGCCGACGAACTCGGCGAGAGCGTGCACGTTCGCGCGAGGATCTCTGAGCCGCTCGAGGTTAGGGACGCGTTGGTCGACGAGATCACCGCGACCCTGCGCGAACGCGGTGCGACAGACATCCTGGTGGAGGTCCTCCCGGCCTACAAGCAAGGATTCGGGTGGCTCGAAGAACGTGTATTGCCGATGCTCCGGGGCCTGGATGTCGATCTGATCCGGATCGAATACGCGAGGAACGATCCGCCAGAGAGCTGGCCCTACCAGGCAATGCACACGCCATCGCGTTGGCTGCTCGAGCTCTTCCCGATTGATGAGATTCTGGCCCGAGAACTCACGTTGCCAGTCGAGGCGATCGAGTTCGCCGAGACAAGCTCAGGCGGGCCGATCTATCGCGTCACCGCCAGTTCTGGCGGTAACGAGGTCTTCTCCGAGACGTTCTCCCCTGCCCTCGTCGAACGCCCGTACTTCGATGCCTACCCTGCCTACGAACGAGTTCGAGTTACAGGCGGTTGGCTGCGGGTTGAATCCGCATCCCGAGTTCTGGTCGACGAGCACATGCCGACCGATCTCGAGCGTGTCTGGGACATTTTCCAGCAGGACGTCCTGACGAAGCTGCACGACTACACCATGCGGTTGCACGATGGCGAACCCCGAGCTGCCTATGCGCCGCATTTCGGCCGTCTGGTGGCTAACGTCACGCTGAGCGAGCCTGAAAGACCGCTTGGGATCGATAAGGAACGGATTGCGCCGATGGAAGCTCTCCACGAGGAGATCTACTTCGGTGTATTGCACTTCTTCGACCTCATGGGTCGGGTCGCCTCGGGGAGCGCGCTGGGCTACCCCGGTCGCGTGATTCCCATCGTTCGTCCCGTGAATGACGGACGGGCTGGCGAAGTCGAGTTTGTCCTCACCGGGTTCGAGGCGCCTGTGGCGCGCGTTGAGGTGAGCTTCGTCCACGCTGGTCGCGAACGGCGCGTGCGGCGCGACCTACCTCCATTGCCGGTGAGCGACCCGACCGTGCACTCGGTTCGGGTCGGAGAAACGAGGCGCGCAGATGGCGTGGCGCTGTGGCTCGGGGTGGACGCTCACGACGAGAATCGGCAGAGCCTGCTGCGCAGCTATTCCGCGCGCCAGTTGGATGGGTCGTGGGTTGCCAGCGACCGGTTGGCAGGAAGCCTCGCTTCTCTGGAACAGCTACGGAGCGCCGGGTTGTACACAAGCGAGCTTGCGTGGGAGTTCACGCCCGATCTCGAAGTCACGTTCGGAGCGGCCTTCGAACCGAGCGACGAAGATGTGACGGTAGCCCTCGCCGGAAGCGGCCTCGGTGCGCTCAAGCCGGATCCTTCCAAACTCGTAGCGCCCGAAGGCGCCACTCATCGGGTGCAATGGGACACCCCGATGCCGCCCGACGAGGCTCATTCGATTCTGGCTGTCATGGCACAGGAGTTCGACGAGGCCTCGATATATCGCCTCGGTCGCTCGTACCTGGGTCGTGAGATCTGGGGAATGGATCTGATCGCTCCCCTACCGGGAAGCCACTGGTCGCAGGCCAAAGCGTCCGCGTTCAAGCCGACGGTTGTCTACTCGGCCAGACAGCACGCCAACGAGGTCTCGTCGACGAGCCATGTGCTCAGGGCGGCCCAGCACCTGCTGGAAGACCCCGACTGGGCGGACGCACTGAAACGGCTCAACGTAGTGGTGCATCCGATCACCAATCCCGATGGCGCGCAGCTTGCCTACGACCTGCACCAGATCACTCCGGATCACATGCTTCACGCCGGGTATCTCGGTGCGCTGGGTGTCGACGCCACCGCTGGTGGTGGGGAGCAGGATCCGATCTATCCAGAGAGCAAGGTGCGGGAACGTCTCTGGCGCACGTGGCTGCCGGATATCTTCCTGAATCCGCACGGCTACCCTTCGCACGAATGGGTTCAGCCGTTTTCCGAGTACGCAGGTTGGGTCCGGCATCGCACCACCCGGTCCCGGGATTGGTGGGGAATGCGTGGGTGGTTCATGCCGGGCTTTGGGTATCTGAACGATCCCGAATATCCGCGCCACAAAGAGCACGCCTTCCAGATTCGCGATTCGATCACCGCGGCGATCAACGACGTGCCCGGGGTGGCTGCCCTCAACGAGCGGGCCTACGCTCGTTACATCAAGTACGGCCAGCAGGGTGACCCCGACACATTCCGGACGAACTTCTCGGACGATGTGTTGATCTACACGTCCCTCAAGGGCTCGCGTGCAGGCGGTCGCGGTTTGGTGGAACGCAATCCTAAGGTAACGATCTGGAGCGGCAGCACCGAAGCCCCCGACGAAACGGCGTACGGTGAGTGGCTGGAGCTCGTGGCCTCGGCTGGATTGGCCTGGGACCAGGCAATCCTGCGCCACCTGCTCAGCCTGGAACATCCGGTCGAGCGAACGCTCAACAGTTCCGATGACTCGGTCACCATTCGCTATCACCGCGAGCGCCCCGGAGCCGCGCCGGCAGAACCAGACGAGGCCGACCAAGGTTGAAGTCGACCGGCCTGATCGGCATCGATACAGGGGGGACGTTCACGGACGTCGTCTATCAGCTTGTTGACGGTTCGATTCGCGTCTTCAAGGTGCCCTCGACGCCGAGTGATCCCTCACAGGCGGTGCTTTCCGGACTGGAGTCTTCGGGCATCGAAGAGCCGGAACTCGTACACGGTTCCACGGTGGCTACCAACGCACTGCTCGAGCGGGCCGGCGCGCGCTGTGCGCTCGTGACAACCGCGGGGTTCGAAGACCTGCTCCTCATCGGCCGACAAACCCGGGGGGACATCTACGACCTGGACGTTGAGAAGCCTGACCCGCTTGTGCCATCTAGCGCTTGTTTCGGCCTGAACGAGCGGATCGGCCCGCAGGGTGAAGTCATCGTTGCGTTGGAGTCCAGCGAATGCACTGAGATTGCCACTCGTATTGCTCGGGAAGGCTACGACTCAGTTGCGATCTGCCTCCTTCACTCCTACGCGAACCCATCGCATGAACTGGCAATGGCGGCCGCGCTACGAAGTGCCGGTGTCTCCTACGTTTCGGCCTCCTGCGAGGTACTTCCCGAGTTTCGAGAGTTCGAGCGTTGCAGCACGACGACCGTCAACGCCTACGTCGGGCCGGTCATGGACCGGTACCTGGAGAATCTGGAGCGCGCGGTTGGCTCCGGGGTGCGGATCATGCAGAGCAACGGTGGTGCCCTCAGTCTCAAAGTAGCTCGGGAACGGGCCGTCGAAACCGTGTTGTCCGGGCCGGCCGGCGGGGTTGTTGGCGCCCACGCGCTCGCGAGCGCCGCCGGCTTCGATGACATCGTCACGTTCGATATGGGCGGCACGAGCACGGACGTAAGCCTGTGCTCCGGCGTGCCGAGCCGAACGGGCGAGTCCTCCCTGGAGGGGATTCCCATCCGGGTGACCATGCTCGACATCCACACGGTTGGCGCGGGTGGAGGCTCAGTGGCTTGGGCCGATCCCGCCGGCGGGTTGCGCGTCGGACCACGGAGTGCCGGGGCCAACCCCGGACCCGCGTGCTACGGCCAGGGCGGACGATCTGCCACCGTCACGGACGCGAACCTATATCTCGGTCGCCTCTCCCCGGACCACTTCCTCGGCGGGACCCGGGATCTCGATTGCGGAGCGGCTCGGACGGCGATTGAGGCCATCGCGCAGGAAGTGGGTGGCGGTCCGTCTGAAGTTGCCGCCGGCATCGTTACCATTGCCAACAGCCGGATGGAGGGTGCGATCAGGGTCATATCCGTCGAGCGCGGCCACGACCCACGCGACTTCACCTTGGTGTGTTTCGGCGGCGCTGGTGGGCTGCACGCCGCTGAGCTGGCCGCGTCTCTCCACATGCCCCGAGTTCTGGTGCCTCCCGACCCGGGGACGCTCTCCGCCTACGGAATGTTGCTCGCCGACATCGTGCGGGACTACTCGCGTACGCACATCGCGTTCATGCATGAGCTCAATACGGCCGACACGGATTCGCTATTTGAGGAACTCGAGGGGCAGGCCCGCGTGGAGGTCGACTCCCGGGCGCTGCGCCTGGAACGTACGGCCGATCTCCGCTATCACGGCCAGGGATTCGAATTGAGCGTGCCATGGCACGAGGACTCGGTGGACACGTTCCACCGCATGCATTCCGATCGCTACGGATACGCGGACCGAAGCCGTGACGTGGAGGTCGTTACGCTGCGCGTACGCGCGACGGTTCCTGCCGGCGTCGAAGTGCCGCTCCCCGGAGTGATCGCGGAGGATGTGGTGGCGGCGACTCCGGCAAGCATCACTTCAACGAGATTCGGCGATGAGGACCTACCGACGCCAGTGTACGAGCGAACGACGTTGCAGCCCGGGGCGCGTCTGGCAGGTCCCGCGGTAGTGGCCGAGTACTCCTCAACGACCGTGATTCCGCCGGATTGGGACGGCCGTGTCGACGAATTCTGCAATCTTGTTCTGGAGCGCAACGATGCTTGAGCAGGTGCAGCTTGAGGTCTTCCGCAATCTGTTCCATTCGATTGCTGAGGAGATGGGCGTTGCGCTGTGTCGCACTGCCTTCTCGCCGAACATCAAGGAGCGCAGGGACTACTCCTGCGCGATCTTCGACGCCGATGGGCACACGGTTGCCCAGGGCGATCACATGCCGGTCCATCTGGGATCGATGCCGATGTCCGTGGCCGCCGCCATCGAGGCAATCGACATGGCCGCCGGAGACGTGGTGATCGTCAATGATCCTTTCCAGGGAGGCACCCACCTCCCGGATATCACCCTCGTACAGCCCGTTTTCGTTGAGGGGCACCATCGCGCGGCGTTCTATGTGGCCAACCGCGCGCATCACTCGGACGTGGGAGGCATCAGCCCAGGCTCGATGCCCCTGGCGACGAGCATCTATCAGGAAGGCATTCGGATACCACCGATGCATCTCGTCCGGTCCGGCGTTGTGGTGGAAGAAGCGATGAAGCTGATTCTCGCTAACGTCCGAACGCCCGTGGAACGCGAAGGTGATCTCACGGCTCAGATTGCCTCGAACCGCACAGGCGAGCGACGTCTCCTGGAGTTGGTTGATCGGTATTCCCTACCCACGGTCGCGGAGGCGATGGGCCAACTGCAGGACTACGCCGAGCGATTGACGCGTGAGGCAATCCGCGGAATGGCCAACGGCAGGTTCGTTTTCGAGGACGCCATGGATGACGATGGGTTCGGCAACGGTCCCCTACCCATCCGCGTGGCGATCGAAGTTGAGGACGAGAACGTCACCGTGGACTTTGCAGGGACGGCCCCGCAGACAGCGGGGAGCATCAACGCCGTTTCAGCGATCACAGTGTCCGCCGTCTTCTATTGCTTCAGGGTGATCGTCGATTGGCCGATTCCCACCAACCACGGCACTCTCCGCCCGCTCTCGGTCAAGATTCCTGCCGGCTCCCTGCTCGACGCAAGGCCGCCGGCAGCGGTGGCGGCTGGCAACGTCGAGACATCGCAGCGCATCGTCGACACGGTTCTGGGAGCCATGGCCCAGGCGCTGCCTGGTGTGATTCCGGCCGCCAGTAGCGGCACAATGAACAACCTGACCATCGGCGGTGTGGATCCGCGTGATGGTCGGCAGTACGCGTACTACGAGACGACTGCCGGAGGGATGGGGGCGAGGCCCGGGGCGTCCGGTCTCGACGCGACGCATACCCATATGACCAACAGTCTCAACACGCCGGTTGAGGCTCTCGAACACAGCTACCCGTTCCGTGTCCGACGGTATGGTGTCCGTCGAGGGAGTGGCGGACTAGGCCGTCATCGAGGCGGCGATGGAATCCGGCGGGACATCGAGATCCTAGGCGACGCGCGTGTCACCGTTCTCGCCGACCGACGCGAGTCGAGCCCCTACGGTCTTGCGGGTGGTCAACACGGCGCGCCTGGCCGAACCGTTCTGGTCGACGATGGGCACGATCGCGACCTGCCCGGAAAGTGTTCCCTGGACGTTAAACGGGGCGCTGTTGTAAGCCTCCGCACTCCAGGCGGCGGTGGTTTCGGTGCCGCGGGTGAAGATTCGAGCTAGGCGGAGTCGGGCTCTGTCATGCTCCACGGGTCCAGAACGGCAGCGAGTTCGTCCGCCGGCAGTACGGACTGCTCTTCGCACACCTCGCGAACCGTCTTACCGGTCTTGAAGGCCTCCTTGGCAATGTCCGCAGCTCGGTCGTATCCGATCACCGGCGCGAGCGACGTGACCATCGCGAGCGAGCCCTCAACGAGTCCCTTGGCTCGTTCGGCATCGACTTCGATTCCTTCGATGCACCGTGTGGCGAAGTTGTCCGCGGAGGTGGCTAGGAGGGCGATCGACTCGAGGAGATTCGAGGCGATCACGGGAAGCATCGTGTTGAGCTCGAAGAATCCCCACTGACCCGCCGCTGTGATGGTGGCATCGTTGCCGATCACCTGAGTGCCCACCTGAATGACGGACTCAGCGATCACGGGATTGACCTTACCCGGCATGATCGACGAGCCGGGAGCAACCGGCGGCAGAATAATCTCGCCCAGTCCGCAGCGCGGGCCCGAGCCGAGGAGGCGGATGTCGTTGGCGATCTTGATGAGGCTAACGGCGATCGTCTTGAGCGCGCCGCTCACCTCGACGGCAGCGTCCTGCGCGCCCTGGGCTTCGAAGTGATTCTGCGCCTCCGTGAATTCAGCCGGTGACGCGTCGCTGAGTCGCGACGCAACCCGAGCACCAAATTCAGCGTGGGTGTTGATCCCCGTACCCACGGCGGTGCCGCCTTGCGCGAGTTCGCCGAGTCGTCCGAGACAGCTCTCGATGCGCTCTGCGCCGAGTTCGATCTGACGGGCGTAGCCGGAGAACTCCTGGCCGAGACGCACTGGAGTCGCGTCCTGAAGATGTGTGCGGCCGATCTTCACGTGCTTGTCGAAGCTATTCGCTTTCTCGTCCAGTGACCCGTAGAGGCGCGCGAGGGCCGGGAGCAGGTCCTCCACCAGCGCTTCGGCGGCAGCCACATGGATGGCCGTTGGGATGACGTCGTTCGAGGATTGGCCCTGGTTCACGTGGTCGTTCGGATGCACGAGCTTGCTGCCAACCTCGCCACCCATGAGCTCGGTTGCCCGGTTGGCGATGACTTCATTCGCGTTCATGTTCGTGGACGTACCGGAACCCGTCTGGTAGATGTCCAGGACGAAGTGATCGTCGAGTTCACCTTCAATGACCTCGCGCGCGGCGCTCCTGATGGCCTCGGTGATGTCGTCGGAGAGCCCGCCGAGTTCGTGATTCACCTCTGCAGCAGCCATCTTGATCATTCCGAGTGCCCGCACGAAGCGTCTCGGGAAGCGGCGCCCGCTGATCGGAAAGTTCAGAACCGCGCGTTGCGTCTGGGCGCCGTAGTAGGCGTCGGCCGGAACTTCCATGTTTCCCATGGAGTCGCTCTCGAGCCGTGTTTTCGCCGTGTCGTCGCTCATCCTGATCTCTCCTGGTGTATTGCGGGCTACGACTCAATTCTACGGACAATCCAGCTAGCGCGCCTGCTTCGATCACGGCGGCCAGGCACGGTCATGCGCGCCCAGGCGCTGCGAAACCCGCGCTTCCTTCCGGTATCCTGCTCAGGACCCGTTCCGTGTTCAACGACTACCCAGTAGAGGGCCCATGCAAGGGATGACTCCCTCCCGGCTCACGTTCCTCGCCCCGGCGATCGTGTGCCTCGCGGTGGCCCTGGTCATGGGTCTGCAGCTGACGCGGCAGATGCGCGAGGACCTGTACTGGACGCCCGCCGCGGATGCGCCTGGATTGGCCGACGCCCGCGCACGTGCGGAGGTTCTTGTTGAAGGTGAACTCTTCGAGGAACTGATCGAAGCTGGACGGGTCCGCGTGGACGGGCGCCCAATGGGAAGCGACCAGGTCCAAGTCCGATTCAACAACATCGATACCGTTACGCGGGCGCAGATGATCATCCTGGCTGCTGCCACTGGCGCAGGAGTTGCGATGCTGATCGCAGCAATGCTTCTGCCGGCGCGTGAGCGCCGACGCCGCGTCGTTGACGAGGATCCACCGGGATGACACGACGACGGTTCTACGGGATGTGCGCTTTTCTTGCGCTGGCTCTGGGGATTGCCATGGTGGCCTCGGCTCGAGGAATCGAACAACGCTTGTTGCTGGCCGGGCAGGCCGCGATAGCCCAAGCGAACATTCCTTACTACGACCTGGAAATCGATGGCCGCGATGCAGTGGTCGGCGGTTTCATTGCAGAAGGCACCGACGTCGAAACACTGCGACGGACGCTGCAGAGAGTTAATGGCATTCGCGAGGTTCGACTCGAGGGTGTCGTCGGCCGCCTGGCGGACTCCGACCTCCGGGCCCAGACCCTGCCCGAGGCTCGAGCGACGATCGAAGCCGAGTTGCGGATCTATGGTGCCGGATGCCTGATTCGGATGAACGGGAGCGTCCCCGACAACGGTTTCGTCGACGAGCTTCAGGCTGCCTTTGTTGACAGCGAGCTCTGCGGACCGGTTGAGGCATCGCTGCGTGCGAATGACTCCGTGAAATCTGCAGCCTGGACAGACGATGCCCGGACGATTGTCGAGATCGTTACTTCGATGCGGGGAATCTACCGGCTCACCGCGTACGGAAGCACGATCCGGGTATTTGGGGCATCGCAGTCGGACTCGGTATTGGATCGACTCGATGAACTTTCTGCGAAGCTCAGCGGTGTGGACTTTCAGCTCGTGGCCTCGCGGGGCGACTCTTCTGGTGGCGCGCCATGACCTGGTTGTTGGGGCAGATCGGACTGGCGCTGTTGCTCGCGCTGTTGGCGGGCTGGTTCCTGGGCTGGTTTCTTCGCGCCTTCCGTGACCAGGACTCGGTGGAAGACCTCCGCCAGACGATGCTCGCCACCAAGGACGTGAATGAGCGAGAACTGAGCGAGTGCCGCCGACGCGTGGAAGAACTCGAAGCCGAACAACGGGCACGCCCTGCTCCCGAGCGGGATCGCCGGATGGCCATCACGAGCGGGCACGCGGACGCGACTGGAACGCAGCCTGCGGAGGCTCAAGTCAATCTGCGAGCGGTCAGTACCCCGGATGCGCCACCAGAGGCCGAGGCGACTCCGGAATCGATTGAAGTCGACGCCACCGCGGATGACGAGGCAGACGGGAGCGACGGAGCAGAGGCGACGATCGCGCTGGGCGCTGAGGAGGCTCTTCGCCGCACTCTCCCCTACTCAGACGCACCGCCCCAGGTCGCTGCTGTTGAGCGCGAACGTCGCCGCGAAGCGGAGGATGCCCTGCGTCGCAAGACCGCGGCGGTTTTGTCTCTTCAGGCGGAGATCGAAGCCTTGCGCGATGCCACATCAGGCAAGGCCTCCGAAATCGCCGCGCTCGAGGAGCAACTCGCTGCGGCCTCCGCCGCGGGCGGCGAGCTAGAGGCGGCTCAAGCACGGTCCCGGGAACTCAGCGTAGAACTGGAGCGCATGCGATCAGAGGCCGAGTTGGCTCGCCGCGATCTCGGTGCAGGCGAGAATGAAGTCCAGAAACTGAAAGGTGACCTCGACTCCCGCGACAAGCGTCTCAACGAGCTACGCAATCGCCTGGGTCAACTCGAAACGGCACGTGCTCAGCTCGAGCCCTCGCCAGGTGCGGACCCGACCGGCGCGTCCGAGGTTCAGGAGATGCGGCGAGCTCTGCAACGACAGATCGAGCGCAATCGAAAGCAGGAGGCGGTTCACCGTGCGGTTGTCCGGCAGCTGAAGTCGGAACACGAGGTCGCGCCGGAGGCGTCGATCCCATCGGTCGAGATGACCCGATCGGACGAACTGAGCCGCATCCGCGGCATCGGTGCGGGGTTCGCCCGAGCGCTACACGCGGCTGGAGTGTCGAACTTCGGTCAGATCGGCGCCTGGAACCAGGATGACGTCGAGCGCTTCGCCACACTGCTCGGCACCCATGCGAAACGCATCCGCAACGACCGATGGATCGAGCAGGCCCGCGAGCTGTCGCAGGGTGGTTCGGACTAGCCGCCGATCGAACTCCGAACGAATACGAAGTAGCCGATCAGCAGCGTCGCAATGATCCGAGACGCTAGACCCGCCTCGCCGCTGCGGCCGGCGGCAATTTTGAGAATCGGATACGCAACGAGCCCCAGCGCGACTCCGTCCGCGATAGAGAAGGTCAGCGGGATTCCGATGACGACCAGGAAGGCAGGGATGGCTTCGGTGGTGTCGTCCCAGTCGATCGCGCTGATCGCACGCATCATGAGCGCCCCGACGAGCACGAGGGCCGGCGCGGTGATCGGGGGGTAGCTGCCCACCATGCCGATCAGCGGAGTGAGTGGAAGCGCGAGCAGGAAAAGCAGTCCGGCAGTTGCAGCAGTAAGCCCGGTGCGACCGCCCTGCTCTACACCGGCGGCACTCTCGACATAGCTCGTCACCGTGCTGGTTCCCAGAAAGGCGCCAAAGATCGTGCCACCGGCGTCAGCCAGGAAGGCGCGCCGAGCCCGCGGCAGCTCCCCGTCACGGAGCAGGCCGGCGCGCTGCGAAACCCCAACGAGCGTTCCCATCGTGTCGAAGACGTCCATGAAGAGCACGAGAATCACCAAGGGGATCAACTGAACTGAAAGCGCTGCGGCGATATCGAACTGAAAAAGAGTTGCGGCTGGCGTAGGCGGAACGGCCAGCAAAGACGCGGCGGGCCGGAACTGCGTTTCCAGAAGCGACGCCCCTCCAGTACCGAGCCCCAGGCCCCGTGCAACCAAAGCCGCGGCGAGTCCGCTCCCCATGCCGAGCAACAACGCGCCGGGAACCCTCCGCGCGAGCAGGATTCCCGTCACGACTAGACCAAGAAAGAAGATCGTGACGTCCGGCGACGCGACGTTGGGATTCAGCGTGACGGCGGTGCCCGGGTCCTTGAGAACGACGGTGGCGTTCTGCAGCCCGATGAAGGCGATGAAGATCCCGATCCCGGCACCGACGGCGCTCTTCAGGGAAGGGCTCATGGCCCGCATCACCTGTTCGCGAGCACCGCTGAGGGTCAACGCCAGGAACATGATTCCAGAGACGAGAACGACACCGAGAGCCGCACGCCACGGTTCCGGGTGTCCGGCCGCTGCGGCCGCCGGAATGATGGTGACGACGAAAAAAGTTCTGGCCCATGCCGGGCGCCAGCGCGATCGGGTAGCGGCCAACGAGCCCCATCAGGACCGATGCAAAGGCAGCGGACAGGCACGTCGCGGCTGTGACGGAGGCGAAGTCCATCCCCGTGGGAGTGCCCGTGAGCGCTCCGCTCAGCACGGCTGGCTGAACGAAGATGATGTACGCCATCGTCAGGAAGGTGGTCGCGCCGGCGAGCACCTCCGTGCGAACCGACGTGCCCGCTTCCTGAATCCGAAAGAGTCGTTCGAGCATAGGCCTTGGATCGCGACGCGGCTGGGAACGGTCGCTATCTTACCCAAGCTCGACCGGGCGGCCGGCCTCGAGCGTGCCGACTAACGGTCGATGGCGACGATCACGAAGTCGGCTCGGCGATTCGCCTGCCAAGCAGATTCGTTGGATGCCTCGACGCTCGGGAGTTCTTCGCCGTAGGAAACAACCTCGATCCGCTGAGGGTCGACACCGAGTTGCACGAGGGCGCTGCGCGCCGCTTCGGCTCTGCGTTCGCCGAGATCGAGGTTATAGCGGCGAGTACCACGCTCGTCGCAGTGGCCCTCGACAATGATCCGTGCGTTCGGATTCTCCCGGAGCCAGGCGGCGTTCGCTTCGATGACGCTTCGCTGAGTCGAACCCACCGAGTCGGAATCGTAGGCGAAGTGAACAGCTTGCAGAACGCCCATACGGTTGAGATCGGCGGCGCTCAACGCGTCCATCGGATCCGATGCAGTCCATTCATCGGAGGCTTCGGCCGTAGGCATCGCAACAGGGGCCGGCGGTGGTCGTCGCACCACGCGACTCGACGCACCACCCTCCAAACGTCCATCCGGCCAGTTGCCACGCACGACGGAACGGCCCGGTGCGCAGGCTGTGGCGATGGTGAGGAGGGCTAGGAGTGCTGCATATGTGCGGTACGAACGTGCGGGCGTCATCTCGATACTCCGTGAGGACAGAACTTCTGACGGGCGGTCTCGCCCTTGTCCTTCGCTTCGCATGGTGCGGGCACAAGGCACTACGCGTCATCCCCCTAGCAACGCGACTGGAGAGCCGGGTGGTCAGATGCGGCCTGAGCGAACCCTTGATGGCAGGGACCTTCGCAACCTAAGTCGTCGTCAAGCGGCTGAGGCTCTTGCAACCTGCCGGCGCATCACATATTCAGTGGTGTACACCATCGCGGACGCTGGCGAACAGGAGTCGGACATGGCACTGGACAACGACGAGAACGGCACCGAGTCTCCGGAAGAGATCACCAGCGAGGAAGCGACCACCGCGGAATCGCCGGTGCCAGCCGAAGGGCCGCCTTCTCCCCCACCCCCAGCGCCGGACCCCACCCCGACCGCCGCGCCGGAGGTCGACGCTGGGCCTCGAGAGAAGGCCGATGTTGGTAAGCGCGTCTTGGCCGCCTTGATTGACTGCGGCATCGCAATCGTGATGGCCTTCGTCCCCGGCGTTGGTCAACTCCTGGGATCCGCCTACATGATTCTGCGTGACGGTCTCGATCTCGATTTCATGAATCACCGATCCATCGGCAAGCAGGTGATGAAACTGCACGTCGAGACGGTGGACGGTGCGCCGCTCGAGTTGATGACGTCGGTCAAACGGAACTGGATCTTCGCGATCGGCCCCCTTGTGCCGCTCGTCTTCATCATCCCGCTGCTGGGACTGTTGCTCTTCCCGTTCCTTGCCTTCGCATCGCTCGCCCTCGGGATTACCGAACTGGTCCCGGCCCTCACGGATGCCGAGGGGCGCCGACTGGGTGACAAGTGGGCCAACACGATCGTGGTCGAGGACTAGGCGAAGTTCGCCTCGCCCGAATATTTTCGGAAACCCCGCGGCGAGTTTGCGCGTCTAACCAAGCAGACATCCTCCCCGTGCACCCGGAGTTCGTATGGCCGCCGACGCTTTGATTCAGATGGAAGGCATCAAGAAGGTCTTCCTTACCGAGGAAGTCGAGACCCACGCCCTCGCTGACGTGACGTTTGATATCGCGCCGGGCGAGTTCGTCTCGATCGCCGGGCCGTCCGGTTCGGGCAAGACGACGTTGCTGTCGATTCTTGGCCTTCTGGACACGGCCTCCGATGGCCGCTACATGCTCAACAGCAACGACGTGTCTGACCTGACGGCGTCGGAGCGCGCACGCG
>WLXD01000006.1 GCA_012103255.1 Acidobacteriota bacterium
AGGGCACGTCGCTGAACAAGGGACGCACGATCAGTTGCTGGCCCGTGCCGGCCGCTATGCGGCCATGTGGGCGGCCCAACAGGAAGCCCAGGTTCACGAGTCGAGACTCTCCGCATGCCGCGAGTGGATGCGAGCGTCGCGGACATAGATCCTAGGCAAGCAACAAAGCCTTGCCATCGGAAGGTGACAAGGCCTTGTTGCTGGGTCATTTGACGATTCGCTCGTCTCGCGATGGACGTGCATCCCTGTGGCCCCGTCGGCTCGTAAGGACGACCTCAAACCAATTCCGACGGATGGACGACCTTCCCTGCTTGCTTCCAATTCTTGAGAGCAATCGGCCCGTGCCCCTGCGGTAGAGGGGCGAACGATTCCCAGTGTGTGTGCTCGGAGGGCGAGGCGCTGCGCTACACGCGACGTATCTCCGGACCGCTCGCCGATCGGATCGATCTCTACATCGCAGTCGACCGCGTGCCGCTGAAGGAACTGGTGGATGCCGAGGCGTCTGAGTCGTCTGCGGCTGTCCGGGCACGAGTAGCCGATGCACGTGGACGCCAACACGAGCGCAACCATGCTCTTGGACTCGAGGTGCCCACCAACGCCCGCCTGCACGCCCGCGACCTGCTGGCGGCGTGCGGGCTGTCCCCCAGGCGACTCGAGCGAGCCCGGGTCGTTGCCGAACGTCTCGGGCTGTCTGCGCGGGCCTGGCACCGGATGCTCCGCGTCGCCCGGACCATCGCCGATCTGGAGGGCGCCGACATCGTCGGCGACCCGCATCTGCTCGAGGCGCTCCGCTACCGCCGTGGCCATGATGCCGGCGTCACGGGCCGTACCCCGCCGTGAGCGGCGCGCAGATCCACGAGAGGGACCTGCGCGCCGCGGATGTTACGGAGCAGCTCTAGGTGTCGAGGATCAGAATGAAGATGCAGTCGAAGGAGATCTTCCCCTCCGAATCCAACTTCGACAGATTCACGGCCCCCGAAAGGCGCGCGCCACCGCTGATCCCGGCATACGCGCCGCGGCCGAGTCGAGCGATCACGCCAAACCCGGCGTTGTTGGCGTCGTCGGCCGACGGGATCGCACCCGTGATATGGGTGATCTCGTTGGTATTCGTCGTGGTTTTCGGCTGAACGGACGTTCTGCCGCGCGCAACAATGCGGTCACCGTCGTCGAACAGGAAGAACGTCGTGCCCGTCAGCGCGAGGCTCGGCCCTTCGCTGTCCACCGCCTCGATGTCCGAGAGGCAGTCCCGTGCTCGACCGACGATTTCACCGGTCGTCACGTCTTTCAGGTCAACCGCGAAGCACGTTGCCTCGACCATCCCATCCGGGGACCAGATCATGCGCGTCTTGGCCCGGCCTTCGCCGTAGACCTGCAGGATCATCCGTTCTTCGGACGCCTCGGCCGCCAACGGACTCAGAAGCACGATGGTGGCGATCAAGCACGTTAGCGTCACTCTGATCTTGCTCATGTGATTCTCCTCTCCTTGCTTAGCTGTAGTTACAGACTGGGGGCTCCTTCGATCGAACATCGAGGCGATCACTCGCTAGCGGCCCTCGAGTTGCGCAACCGTCGCGTCGGTGTCCCAAAGCGCGTTGGCCATGAAACGGAAGTTCGCCATCGCCGCTTGGTAGCCATTGAGGTCGGGCAACTTGGCGGCCGCCGTGGCATCGCCAACAACCGCAACCTCGAAACCGTCCTCGAGCAGCTCGCGCATGTGCGACTCGACGCACAGGTTGGCCGACATCCCGGCCAGAATGACCTTGTCGATACCGCGCTTTCGCAGCTGCAGTGACAGGTCGTTGCTCTCGGGCCCGTAGACCTTGTGCGGGCTCGCGATCACCGTCTCGCCGTCTTCGAGGTGCGGCTCGTACTGCTCGAGCCAGTCGGCACCCGACCCCTCGAAACCGTCGAGGCTCAGCGCACCCTCACGATCGAACATGCCGATGTTGTGCATCAGCACCTCGAGCGCTCCACCGAAGTGCCAGCCGTGATCCGTCGGGTAGTAGTAGTGAGGGGAAACGAAGACCTGGTAGCCGTGTTCCTTCGCCGCTGACAACAGTCGTCCGATGTTCTCGACCGTGTTGTTCTCGGTGACGCTTTCGCCGACAACACCCCAGGTAACGCCGTCCGGGCTAAGGAAGTCGTTCTGCGGGTCGGTGATCACAATCGCCGTGTTGCTAGCGTCGATCTCCATCCCAGGGTCGGGAAGCTGAGCTTCCGCTGCGGGCGAGATCACGACCGCCGTGGCGAGCGCCAGGGCAGCTATCAGCCTCTCGTGCGACCTAGTCATGTGGGGACTTCTCCTGGCCTATCGGCCTGTGGTTGTGAGCCATCTAGTGGCCGGTGGTGGTGGGTGGCAGACGCGGCCCCAGCAGGCGCTGTACGACCTGACCGAGTGACCGCGCGTTAAAGGGCTTGAGCAGAACGGCCTGAGCGCCCGCTCCACGAACGCGTTCCCGAGCGTCGCGCGGTGAGGCCTCGCCTGTGATCACCAGCACGGGAACCGCGCGGAGACCGGGTCGGTTGCGCATCGCGCGAACCAGTTCGAGTCCGTCGACGCCCGGGAGGACGATGTCGGTGACCACCAGATCGACGCTCCGCGCCCGCAGCGCCTCCAGAGCGCGCTCCGCGGAACACGCCTCGCTCACCGAGTCGCGTGGGATGCCCACGGGCGCGAGGCTCCGCCTGACGTAGCGCCGCATGTCCGCGTCATCGTCGACAACGAGAACGGTAGGAGCCCTCCCACTTCGACCTCGCCGATCCGGATCGACCGCCCTGTCGGTAGGATTCAAGAGTTCGATCTCGAGGTCGAGCTGCTCCGATCTCTTTCCGTAGACCGGAGGAATTCGGTCGGCGCGTGCGTGCTCAGTCATGTTCATCGTGAAACGACTGTGCTCGGACAATTGAGCCGGCGAGCGTCGCAACGTCTCCGATCTAGCGTCGGCGGGTCTCGTGCGACGCCCAGGACACGATTCGCGACAACCAGACCAGGGCCGCTTAGCGGCTAGGATGAAACTCAGAGGGCACCGACGGAGTACGGTCCCACTGGCCTTCAGCTAGCAACACGAGAACCTCGCACGGCCCCATGAGAACAGAGGGATACCCCCCACCAACCCACGCCCCGCAGGGCGGGCTGCGTCTGCTTGTCCTCGTGGCAACGCTGGCAGCAATCACCGCACCGACCCAAGCAATTGGACAGGAACGCGAGGCCGCTGGTGGCTGGGCCGAACAACAGCAGTTCATTCACGAGACCTGGACCGTCCGCGATGGACTGCCGGTCAACTCGATCAACGCGCTTCTGCAGAGCCAAGACGGCTACATCTGGGCCGCGACTTTCGACGGGCTCGTCAGATTCGACGGTGTCAGATTCACCGTTTACAGCACTGCCAGTTCCGCCGGCCTGCCAAGCAACAGGATCCTGTCGCTACTCGAGGCACGAAACGGCGACCTATGGCTCACAACCGAACAGGGCCACCTGGTAAGGCACCGGGACGGCCGGTTTACACACTTCGATGCCAGCCTCGGCGTTCCAGATCCCGTCATCCAGACGTTCGAGGACTCCGGAGAGACGATCTGGGTCGGTCATGAGACCGGTGTGGCCCGCCTGGCCGGCACAACGTTCATCTCTGTCGGTAGCGACGAGATCACCGGCCGAGTGACATCGCTCGCCGAAGACACCGGTGGCGCCCTCTGGGCAGGGACAGCGGGCGGTCAGATTTATCGGCTATCCGGCAATCAGGTAGAGGGAATCCACAGCCCTGACCCTGAATCGCCAGGCCAGGTGCGCTCGCTGTCGCCGGATCAGAGCCAGGGCATGTGGGGCAGCAGCGGCAACAGAATCTTCCACTACCGGCGAAACACGCTGACGTTCATCGCCGAACTCCCAGCAAGAACCACGGTCAGCGAAGTACGGCTCGACCCTGCCGACGGAACCGTCCGCATCGTGAGTTCGAAGGGCGTCTTTCTTGTGCGAGACGGAGAACTCTCGCAGCTCGGCGTCGAGGGTTCACTTGTCCAGCGTTCGGGCCTCATGCACGACCCGCCCAACGAGGGCGACCTCATCTACGGGAGCGGTCATGTTCTGTATCGCAACGATCGGCCGGTATTCCGTTTGCCGGAGCGATCTGCGCTCACTGTCGTCGCTCTGAACGAGATCGCCGCAGTGCTGCGAGATCATGAAGGCAGCATCTGGCTCGGCACGGCAGCAGCCGGCCTGCATCGGCTAAAGCCGGCGCTCTTTTCCGTATATGGCGCCCCGGAAGGGATCAATGAACCCAACATCTATGGAGTACTCGAGGATCAATCAGGAGCGATCTGGCTCGGCACCTGGGGCGGCGGCGTCGCGCGAATATCAGGCAGTACGGTGAGGAGTGGATTGTGGGGCGATTTCACCGGTCGACACATTCAATCCCTGCTCCAAACGCGGGCCGGCACCATGTGGTTCGGCGGGATGGGCGCTGTTTCGTGCGCAATTCCGGATCTCGTTTGTGACTTCTACCGAGATACTCCGGTCGGTCGGACATGGATACGCGCTCTTCATGAGGACGATGCCGGCCGTGTCTGGTTCGGTACGGATCGTGCCCTGATCTGGCTCGATGGCGATCAGTGGAGGAGGTTCTCGCCAGGCGATGGGGCACCGAGGGCAGCCGTACGTGTCTTCCAGCAGGCTCGTGATGGCGCACTTTGGATGGGCACAAACGGCGGCGGACTCGCCCGCTACCTAGACGGCGAATTCCTTCGGATCACAACTGACGAGGGGCTCCCGAGCGATCTCATTCGATCCCTGTATGAAGACGGCGACGGTTCCCTGTGGGTCGGCACGGAAGGGCGCGGCCTGGCGCGACTCAGGACTGGGGCGGACGATTCGCTCGAAATCATCGCCTACCGGGAGGCGAACGGGCTCTTCGACGAGGTTATCCACCAGATTCTTGAAGACGACTTCGGTCGGCTGTGGATGAACACCAATCGGGGAATTTTCTGGGTCCCGCTGAGCGAACTTAACGGATTCGCGGACGGCAGTATCCCGCGCGTGAACTCCACCTCCTACAACGAGCGTGACGGACTCCGAAATCGCGAGGGCAACGGCGGCGCGCAGCCGGCGGGCGCCAAGACGCGTGACGGTCGGCTCTGGTTCCCTACCCAGGACGGCGTCGTCGTGGTCGATCCGGCGAGCCTGTCGAGCAATCAGGTGCCGCCTCCGGTTGTCATCGAAACGGTAAACGCCGGCGCGCGCGAAATCGCGACGGAATCGGGAGCCACGCAACTTCAACCTCATGAACGTAGCTTCCAGATCGACTACACCGCGCTCAGCTTTCTCGCCCCGGAGAACGTGCGATTCCGCTATCTCCTGGAAGGCTACGACTCTGACTGGATCGAAGCGGGCAGTCGCAGGACCGCGTTCTTCACGCAGGTTCCGCCCGGCACGTACACGTTCCGCGTATCCGCGAGCAACAATGCGGACGTATGGAATGAAACTGGCGCCTCAGCGGTGATCACGGTTGCGCCCTACTTCTACGAAACGATGGCGGCGCGACTAGCGGCGCTGCTGGCGCTGCTACTGGTTCCGGTGATCGCGGTGTGGTGGCGGGTGCGCGATCTCCACCGTCGTCAGGACGACTTGAAGCTCAGGGTCGGAGAAGGCACTGCCCAGTTGCGTCGGCGCGAATCGCAACTTGAGGCGCAGAACATGCAGCTCGAAGCTCAGGCAGAAGATCTCGCGGAGCTCGACCGGGCCAAGTCGAGATTCTTCGCGAACGTGTCGCACGAGTTCCGCACCCCACTGACCCTCACCGTCGGACCGCTCGAGGATTTGCGCAGCGGTCTCCACGGTCCGCTGAGCCACAAGGCGGGCGACGAAGTGGATCTCGCGCTGCGCAACGCGAAACGACTACTCCGACTCGTGAACCAGGTGCTCGACGTTGCACGGCTCGAGGCCGGTGAGATTCGACCTCGCATACAGGAGGACGACCTGAACGCTCTCGTACGTGGCATCGGCGAGAGCTTCGCGGCCCTTGCCGAACGGCGCGACGTGCAGTTCGAAGTGCTCGCCCCAGAGGAAGTCCTGTGTGTCTTCATTGACCCCGACCTCTTCGAGAAAGTCCTCATGAACCTGCTTTCCAACGCCTTCAAGTTCACGGCGGAGGGTGGCAGCGTGCGCCTCTCGGTTGAGCTCTCGGATGCTGAGGTGGCCGTGAGCGTCAGAGATAACGGCCCGGGGATCGGGCCCGATGATCTTCCCTACGTTTTCGAACGCTTCTATCAAGTCGAATCCGGCAGAAAGGACCGCAACCTGGGCAGCGGCATTGGGCTGTCGCTGGCGCACGAATTAATCGAGCTCCATGGCGGTCGAATCGAGGTAGAGAGTGAACCGGGCTTCGGCAGTACTTTCCGCGCCGTCCTCAGACTCGGCAGCGAGCATCTGGATCCGTGGAACCTCACGCAGGAGAGCGATGGGCCGAGCGAAGGAGCCCGGACGTTCACGCTGCATGATGTGGCTCCGGCAACATCCGACGCCCCGGAACGCGTAGCGGAGGCGCAACCCGACGACGATGAGCGAGCAACGATCCTACTCGTCGAAGACAACCCCGAGGTGCGTTCGTACGTCCGCCGTCACCTCGAACCGGCCTACAGACTGTTGGAGGCGGCCAACGGCGAAACGGGCCTGTCACTCGCTCGCGATGAAATGCCCGACCTGATCCTCTCGGACCTGATGATGCCCGGGATGGACGGCCTTGAGCTGTGCGCGGCAGTCAAGGCCGACCCCGCGCTCGACTTCATTCCGGTGATTCTGCTAACGGCCAAGGCCTCCGGCGAGAACCGGCTCGAAGGCCTGCGTCACGGAGCCGACGACTATGTGACCAAGCCGTTCGATTTCGGCGAACTCGAGGCTCGGATCGAGAACCTGATCGCGTCGAGGACCCGACTCCGCGATCGGCTGCGTCGGGAGGCGCTGCTAACCCCCGAGCTTCCAGATGTTCGCTCCGCTGAAGACGACTTCGTGGCAGGCGTGATCCAGGCCATCGAGGGCCACATCGACGACGACGGCTTCGGCGTAGAAGAACTTGCCGAGGAACTCGGCTTCAGCCGGGCGAGTCTGTATCGGCGGCTGGAGAGCCTCATCGAAGAGTCGCCGGCCGAGCTCATTCACCGCGTCCGGCTCGACCGCGCCGCGCAGCTACTCGCCGCCCGCGCCGGCAACATAAGCGAGATCGCCTATGCCGTTGGCTACAAGAGCGTTTCCCACTTCGGACGCCGATTCCGGGAGCGGTTCCGCGTTTCTCCGTCAGCATTCTGCGAAGCGCGCGACAGCTACCAGGACTGAGTCATCGCATCCAGCATGACGGCCGCCATCGCCCGTGCGCCCACGAAGATGGCCTCCTCGTCCGCAACATAGCCAGGGCTGTGCGGCATCCCGACCCAGCCGCGGTCGGCATTGCTCACTCCGAGAAAGAACATCACGCCGGGCATGTGACGCTGGAAGGACCCGAAGTCCTCGCTGAAAGCCGGCACCATGGTCTGCAGCCACGCAACGTTGTCCTCGCCCAGCACACGGCCAGCGCTGGCAGCCGCGTGCGCCGCAAGCTCGGGATCGTTTGTGACGCCCGCTACCCAGCCTGCGTCGTATTCGACCGAGATCTCCGTTCCCGGATAGCGAGACTCGATATCACTCGCGATCGCTGCCATCGCTGCTTCAGCGGCAATGCGAGCGTTCTCTGTGCTTCGCGTGACCACGGCTCCGAAGCGCCACCCGTCGTTGCCAGTCGCCTGGCCGCCGCCATACTGCGCGGAAATGAAATCCGAACCAACCGGCTGATTCGCGCCCGGATTCACCACGGTGCTGGCCGCCGACACTCCGCGCGAGAGCTCACGCTCGATCTCGCGGTAGTCCGACGCGCCGCGTACGTTGAAGGCGACCGCATCGCGACCCGGCATCATCGCCTCGCGAGCCAGCGCCACAACTCCGGTCTGCATTGGTGCGGTGTGAAAGGCGAAGATTGCCTCCGGCTCTACATCACCGAACGCCTCGTCCGCAAGCATGGCCTCCGCACCATTCGCTCGCTCCTCTGCCGGCTGGAAGACGAAAACGACGGTGCCTGGAAGCGACGCGCGCATCGCCGCGAATCCCTCGGCAAGGGCCACACCGATTGTCGTGTGAATGTCGTGCCCACAGATGTGCCGAACTCCAGGACGAACGGAAGCGAAGTCCACCGGATCGGGTGCGTCCGAATAAACAGCGTCCAGGTCGGCCCGGAACGCCACGGTGGGACCGGGCAGCGCTCCTGACAGTGTCGCCACCACACCGTGTCCGCCAACTCCGCGTCGCACCTCGAGCCCGAGCGCTTCCAGCCGATCTGACACTGCAGCTGCGGTGCGCACTTCCTCGCCGGACACCTCGGGATTCATGTGCAGATCGCGCCGGAACGCGATCAATTCCGACCGTGCGGCTTCCAGGCGGTGTGCGAACGCGTCCGGAGCCTGCGGCGCGGTTGCGCTCGCGTCGCCGTGTCCTACCAGGCCCAGCGAACCAACCAAGAGCAGGGCGGTGGTCACTCGTCTCATCGAAATTCTCCCAGGGGGCGATTCGCGCTGCGCAATCCTGACGGGCGCGGTTGGGGAGCCGGCGAACTATAGCACTCCATGGAATAGCAATTCCAATTGCGACTTCCCGTCACACCCGGAGCCAGCCGCCTCGCGCCAAAGAAGAGTCATCAAGGGCAAGCTCGACGGCGCGGCAAGCGAGGAGACGCGTGGAATCGACTACCGGAATCGGCGAATTCGAGTCGTTCAGAACGAGAGGCAATTCGGTGCAGCCTAGGATGACAGCCTCGGCACCACGACCCTGCAGGCCGCGAATCGACTCGATCAAGGTCTCCGTCGTGCCGGGCTCGAAAGTCCCCTGACAAAGCTCGTCGAAGATCGCGTCGTGGACGGCCTTCCGCTCACCGGGTTCCGGGACCAGTACGTCTACGCCGCGCTGGGCTAGCGCGTTCGGGTACACAGGCCCCGTCATCGTCCACTCCGTACCCAGAAGACCAACCTTGCCCCATGCGCGACGTTGTATCTCGGCAGCCGCAACGTGCGCAATGTGAAGTCCCGGGATCGGCAAGCGTTCCGCCACCTGCTCGAGCACGATGTGGGCCGTATTGTCGGGACACATGAAGAACTCCGCGCCGGCCGCCTCGACGTGCTCGATGCCGGTGAGCAGGTGGGTGGCGATCTGTTCGTGATCGTCCGCGTCCCACGCCGGCATGCTGAGCCCCATCGGCACGCAACTCATGACGATGGTGGGGTGCATGTGCGCACCAAGGGCTTCCGCGCCCGCCCTGCATGCGGTGATGAAGCAGAGTGCCCCACCCTCAGCGCTGTGCGCGACGATCCCTACTGTTTTCATGCTGACTCCATGGCCGCTTCAGGGAGCAACGGATCGCCCGGCACGTTAGCACTGCCTCGTCGCTGTGCGCTCGCAAAACGCACCGTTACACGGTTTGATTACCAGTGAGTCCTCTGCCAATCCCTGCGGAGAAGGTTCGGGTGTACCAACTCACAGGTCTCGCACCATGGTGCCTTCGCGCTGGCGTCCTGGGACTCGCGGCCGCGGTCAGCGTCACCGCCGGCGTCACATCGCAGGAGATCGCCAACTACCGGGCGCGAGCCGAACTGGTTCGACTCTATGTCTCGGTGATTCCCGAGGAACGCGCGCTCGCGGCCCCTCTCGCGGCCGACGACTTTGTGGTCACCGAGAACGGGGCACCTCGCGATATCACGGTGTTCTTCGGGCCGGACGACACGCCACTCGAGGTCGCCCTCGTGGCCGACATGAGCGGCAGCATGCACGGGTGGAACTCAAACCAACTGATCTTCACGCTCCTGGAGCAGTTACCTCCGACAGCCTGTGTGCTGCTACTCCCCTATCGGGAGGCACCATTGCCGGGTATGTGGGCCCGCGCCAATGACCCGACCCTGCGCGACTTCATCGCGCGTTTCGAACGAGTCGACAACGAAGCGACGTACGATGCCCTTGTTGCCGCGTATCAGCTACTCCGCGCAAGGCGATCAGGCGGCGCGGATCCGGCTCGACTGAACACCTTGATGCGCTTTCGCGCTCCGAACGAGCACGACCTACCAATTCCGCCGCCAACGAGCGGACGGTGTTCGTCGCGAGAGGCGGGAAGCGCGGTGCGACAGGCTGTGGTCGCAGTCACCGACGAGCCCGTGGCGCATAGCGAAGCAACTTTTGCCGACGTGCTGCTCAACGCCTGGGGCAGCGGAATTCCGCTGTTCGCCGCGGTGCGCACTAAGGCCCCCAAAGAGGGGTCTCTCGAAATGCTTGGCCAGCCCGCGAGCGACACCGCGTTCCGGCAGGTTGAGGCTCTGGCCCAGCACACCGGCGGCCTGGTTTTCCGCTACCACGACTACTCGAGTTCCTTCGAACGCGAGCTCATCCGAATCGGCGCCGCGGTGAGCAACCTCTACCTGCTCGGATTCGTCCCGGCGTCGCGCGCCAGCGATGAGTCGGACGACTTCTACACCCGCGAACTGGAGGTGAGCCTCCCCGGCAGGAGCCACGAGGTGCTGTTGACCGACGAAATCGTGCTCGGCAAAGCACGATCCGAGAGCGGCGCGCTCGATCAGGCTCTCCGAGGATTTGAACAGCTAGCGAACGACGACCTCGAGGCTGCAGCAGCGTCCTTTCAGCTCGCTTCGAACCTCGCGCCCGACCTCGCCGTCGCTCGGTATGGAGAGGGGCTTGTCGCCTACCAGCGTGGCGATCTGGACAGGGCCCGTGGAGCGCTCTCCGCGGCCTACGATCAGGCGCCCTGGCTTCCCGACATCGATGCCTTTCTGGGCACGGTGGAATTCGGCCTGGGACGACTCGACGACGCTTGGGACCGCGCGATTGCAGCGCACTACGCCGGCGGCAACGTCTCGAGCCTGATCGAACAGCTGCAAGCGACCGCCCCGAGAGATCTTGATCTCACGCGACCGCCCTCGATCCCGCTCGTGGCGGTGCGTACCAGCAGAACCGGGCCGCTTGGTGCTCGACTCATCATGCCGACGGTACTCCTGGCAACGTTCTCGTTGATGGAACAGTCGAACGCCATGCGGGCAACCTGGCATCAGGACGCGGCACACATGTTCCTCACGATCCGTGGCCAGGAGGAGGTTCGACGCGGTGCGCGCGACGGAGTTCGTGGTTGGCTGACACTCGAAAGCAATTCGGGTGAGCGCGTCGCCTCGGAGGCTTTCGAAATCCGCGACGCCTCAGATCCGGAGTCGATCGCTGCCGCGCTCCGGCGCGCGTTCGCGAAGATCGAGCAGGAGCTCGCCGCAAGGGCCACCTCCGACGGCCCGGCTAGCGCGCGTTCATCGACTTGACCCGGGCTTCCTGTTCGGACCGTGGCGGAACCCCGAATTCCGAGCGCACGGAATCCGGCAGCCAGTCGTCATAGTCGCCGAGCGACCAGGGCTCCTCCATGGTCCGCCTGATGAACTGGGTCCCCAGCCGTTGCGCGGAGTCGGTGCGGTGCAGGTAGCGATCCAGGGCGGCGGCGCTGAGCCACTGCCCTCCCTCGTGTCCTTTGAAGCCTGCCACCGTCGCCAGAATGTGCGCCGTCATGATGTCGTCCGAGCCACTGGCATGTTGCAAGACCATGGCCGCGTGGTAGTAGTCGTCGCCGGTATCGAGCTGGCCGGCCCCGATGATCTCGATCACACGGTCGCGCCGTAGTTCGTCGCGCGTCGTGATCTCCTGCCACTGCTCTTGAGTTGGCGGAGAATCAAACGTCCGATCCGCCTGATCCTGTTCGTAGAGCAGCTTCAACTCCGCGGCGACTTCCGACAGCTGCGAAGCGCCCTTCGACACACCCGGTGCCGAGCGGGCTCGCAGCGAGTACGAGATAGCGATGAATGCGCACAGCAACGCGGCGAGAACACGGACGGACTTCATGCGGATGTCTCGACGGGGATCGTTGGCTCGAAGTCTAGACGCGTCGCCCGCCGGCACGCGATGCGCGCTCGATGTGGCTGTAGGCCGCGCTACGCGCGGTCGATCAACCCTCTCGCGCCTGCTCCGCGAGCTTGAGCCACGTCTCCACAACCGTGTCGGGGTTTAGCGAAAGACTTCCGATGCCCTGCTCGGCCAGCCAGAGAGCAAGATCGGGGTGATCGGAGGGGCCCTGGCCGCAGATCCCGATGTACTTGCCGTGGCGTACGCACGCGTCGATGGCCATCTTCAACAACACCTTCACCGCCTCATCGCGCTCATCGAAGAGATCCGCAATGAGGCCGGAATCTCGATCCAGGCCGAGAGTCAATTGCGTCAGGTCGTTGGAACCGATCGAAAAACCGTCGAAGTGCTCCAGGAACTGATCCGCCAGCAGTGCATTGGATGGGAGCTCGCACATCATCACGATCTCCAGACCGTTGTCGCCGCGGCGCAGCCCCTGCTCGGCCATGAGGTCGACTACCGCCTTGCCTTCGGCCACCGTACGCACGAACGGAATCATCGCCTTCACGTTTGTGAGACCCATCTCCTCGCGCACGAGCTTGAGCGCCCGGCACTCCAGCTCGAAACACGCGCGGAACTCATCGGAGACGTAGCGCGCCGCGCCGCGCCAGCCAAGCATGGGGTTCTCCTCACGCGGCTCGTAGTCGGCGCCGCCGAGCAGGTTTGCGTACTCGTTGGACTTGAAGTCCGACAACCGTACGATCACAGGTTCCGGGTCGAACGCAGCCGCGATCGTTGCGATGCCCTGCGCCAGGCGCTCGACGTAGTAGTCGACCGGCCCCGCGTAGCCCCGAATCTTGTCGTCAATGGCCGATCGCACGTTCTCGGGCTGCTTCTCGTGTTCGAGCAGCGCACGCGGATGCACACCGATCATCCGGTTGATCACGAACTCGATACGGGCGAGCCCAACGCCCTGGTTCGGGACGGCGGCGAAATCGAATGCACGATCGGGATTCGCCACATTGAGCATCAACTGCATCGGCGCCGGCGGCATCGTCTCGAGGTTGATCGTCCGCACCTCGAAATCCAGCAGGCCGCCGTACACATAGCCGGTGTCGCCCTCGGCGCACGAGACCGTGACTTCGGTACCCTCGCCAATCCGGGCCGTGGCGTCCGTGCAGCCGACAACTGCCGGGATTCCCAGTTCACGCGCGATGATGGCCGCATGGCAGGTACGTCCGCCGCGATTGGTCACGATAGCCGCAGCGCGCTTCATGATCGGTTCCCAGTCGGGGTCAGTCATGTCCGTAACCAGAACGTCGCCTGCCTGGACACGTTCCATCTCTGCGACGGTATCGATCACGCGGGCGACGCCTGAGCCGATGCGATGACCGATGCTGCGCCCTTCCACGACCACGGGAGCATCCGTCGGGTCGGTGACCCGATAGCGCTCGATCACCTGGCCTTCGCGACTCTTCACGGTCTCCGGGCGCGCCTGCACGATATAGATCTCGCCGTCGAGCCCGTCGCGTACCCACTCGATGTCCATCGGTCGGCCGTAGTGCTCCTCAACCAAGAGGGCCTGGCGCGCGAGGGCCTCTATGTCGGCGTCGGACAATGCGAACTGGCCTGCGAGGTCAGCAGGTACGTCCTCCGTCACGACGCCACCACCTGCGGGGTCGTAGACCATGCGTTGCGCCTTGCTGCCGAGTTCCTTCCTTAGGATCGCCCGGCGCCCTTCCCTCAACGCAGGCTTGTACACGTAGTACTCGTCAGGATTCACGGCACCTTGCACGACGGTTTCGCCGAGACCGAAGGCGGCGGTGATGAACACGGCGCGATCGAAACCCGACTCGGTGTCGAGGGTAAACATGACCCCGCTCGCCCCCACATCGGATCGAGCCATCTGTTGGATGCCAGCGGAGAGGCAAACCTCGTCGTCAGAGAACCCCTGGTGCACCCGATAGGCGATCGCGCGATCGTTGTAGAGCGACGCGAAGACCTCATGGACCTTCTCGATGACTGCGTCAGCGCCAACGACGTTCAGAAACGTCTCCTGCTGGCCGGCGAATGACGCCTCCGGCAGGTCCTCCGCGGTCGCCGAGGACCGCACGGCAACCGAGAACTCGTCACTTCGAGCGGTAGCCATCGCCGCCCAAGCATCACGAACTTCGCGATCGAGGTCGGCGGGCAGAGGCGTCTGCATGATCCAATCGCGAATCTCGCTGCCAGCCGCGGCAAGGGCAGCGATGTCGTCCACGTCGACCTCGGCCAAACGGCCCTGGATGCGTGCGCCAAGCTCATTGTGGGACAGGAAGTCTCTGTAGGCGTCGGCGGTCGTGGCGAATCCACCCGGCACCCGCACGCCAGCTCCATCGAGATGGCCGATCATTTCCCCGAGCGAGGCGTTCTTGCCCCCCACCTGGTCGACGTGATCCATTCCAACAGTCTGCAGGTCCCGAACGTATCGCAAGGCGCCCCCCTTGGCTTGAATCAGGGCCCGGCGCCGACGGCGCCCGCGGCATGGGGCGACTCTAGCACCGCAACCCTCGCCCTGCGCGGATCCGCCGGTTACGCTCGCGTTGCACCATCGCGACCAACCTGAGGCACGAAACATGGCCAGAACGGTCTTCTTCATCTCGGACGGGACGGCCATCACCGCCGAGACTCTTGGCCATTCGCTGCTGACCCAATTCGACCTCGGAGACTTCGCCCAGCATCGACTTCCGTTCGTCGGAACTCTTGAACGTGCCGAGCGTGCCGCGCAAGCGGTCACCCGAGCTATGGAGGACGACGGCGAGCGTCCGATCGTCTTCCATACGGTCATCGAGCCCAAACACGCGAAGCTGCTCGAGGCGACGGGTGCGTGCGTGGTTGATCTGTTTGGCCAGCTCGCGACTCCGCTGGAGGAAGAGTTCGGTGTGTCACGCGAGCGGCACGTCGGTCGAGCCCACGGCCTCACCAACGTCGATAGCTACGACCTACGCATGGAAGCCACGAACTACGCGCTCAGCCATGACGACGGCGCCAACACAGACTACGCTGACGCCGACCTCGTGATGATCGGCGTCTCGCGCTCCGGGAAGACCCCCACGTGCCTGTACCTCGCGCTGCAATTCGGAGTGAGCGCGGCGAACTATCCACTGACGGAGGACGACCTCGACGGCGCCGACCTGCCGAAGTCCCTGCGGTCAGCTCACGGGCGCCTGTTCGGCCTCACGATCGGCCCCGTTCGACTCGCCCAGATCCGAGAGGCGCGCCGACCCGGATCACGCTACGCTAGCCTTGCACGATGCAGGAGCGAGGTGGGCGACGCCGAGATGATCTATCAGCGGCGCAACATCCCGCACCTCGACGCCACACATATGTCCGTCGAGGAGATCTGCACCAAGGTGCTGCAGAAGCTCAAGCTCACCCGGCGGCTGTACTGACGCGAGTACGCCTCAGCTGGGTTTACGCATCCGCAACAGGAACCGATCGACGTCGTACCGAGTGGGAAATCCCATCTCGCCGTAGTCGTCGTCCTCAACGCGCAACAGCTCGGATCCTTCGACGAACTCGAAGCCAGCCGCTTCGAGAACCTCGATCGCATGATCTTCGTGCAAGCGGTGCGTTTGGGCGTCGAGGCCGCCACCGAGGGTTCGCGCGTCGACGACGATCAGTGAGCCGCCCGGCTTCAGCGTGCGAAGCATCTCGGCCATCACGTGATCCCCGTCAAAGCCGAACTGTTCGCCGATCGACGGGATCAACAGGTCGTGGAGGTTACGCACGGTGAGCCACAGATCGATGGAGTCATCAGCGACGTCGCTCACGTCGCGCATGGGGCGTACGTTCGAGAGGCCCGCCTCCTCGAACCGGCCTTCAAGCGCCTCCACGGCAGCGTCGCTGAACGCCCACGGGGCAAGAACCGTCCCGGACGGCCCAACAACGTGGCCCAGCAGGTGCGAGTTGTATCCACTGAACGGCATGAGGTCGGCAACGACCATGCCAGGCTCGATGCCGGCCCACGCGTAAACCTCAAGCGGTCGGGAACCGGGATCGCGATCGCGATCGGCGTCTGGGCGCGCAGGGTCCGAGAGAGGAGTGTCTTGTGAACCTGGACCATCGCCTGACTCGGCCGCGGCAGACAGCGCCACCGTCAGAGAAAAGAAGGCCGCCAGAGCGGCGCGAACGAGCATGGGGATCCGGCCGTGTGATTTCGTCATGCCCTGAAGCTACACCGCCGCACAGGCCGCCCGCCACGACGACACGTCGCCATTCCGTCGCCTTTCCGTGGCTTGAAACCGTACGCGATCACGCAGGGTGGCTCTGAAGTAGTGGGTGGGGCTCGCACGCGGGCACCGCTCTCATCCGTCTCCCTGGGAGTCCAGAACATGAATGTCACGTTTCGCACTCGAATCAGCCTCATGCTCGCTTTGTCGTCGCTCGCTGTGATCGCCGCCGCCCCGGCGTACGGACAGACGTCCTATGCAGAATCGCTGGGAGCGGCGATTCGCGACTGGCAAGCGAATCTGGCCTCCGGCGCCGAGGTGCAAACAGGGATCGCGTCACGCTTCGAGGAGATCGCCGCAGATCACCCGAGCGGCTGGGAGGCATCGTTCTGGGCCTCCCACGCAATCACTCAGATTCCCGGACACGAGGGAGAGTCGGCAGCAGACCATTTCGGCCGCGCCCAGCGCTACCTCGATGAGGCGATCGCCCGCTATCCGGACGCACCCGACAAGGTCGTTTCCGAGTTCCATATGTTGCAGTCGCTAATTCACTCGAACCACGGGTTCGCGGCCGATGAAGAAGATCAGCCAGCCTTGTACCAGGCCTCCGGCGAATCCCAGGATCTCGCGGAGCAGGCCAACCCGGACAATCCGCGCGCCTGGATGTTCAGAGGCTTCGACCTTATCCGACGAGGCGAGGACGACGCCGGCCGCATCATGCTGACCAAGGCCCTGGGCAAATGGGACGCCTACCCGCCCGAAAACGAACTCGCGCCCAACTGGGGCAAGCAGTGGATCGATTTCTGGATGGGCGGGGCCGAGAAGCGCGAACGGCGCGAACTGCCGCCGCGGGACGGCCAGAGCTAGGTCTCACCCGGCTGTGGCGCGCCCATTGCCGGGGGGCTGCGTTGCAGCCGGGGTGAATCAGTCGTCGATGGCCGTCACGAGCCGATAGCGCTTGACCCTGATCGTGCCGTCATCGTCCATGACGGCCGCGATCCAGGTGTCGTCTCGGACGAACGGCTCTGGACTGCGAAAGCCCCGTGGAAGCCTGAGCTCGCCCAGGTAGCGTCCATCAGCGCCGAAACCATCGACCGCTACGTCAGCTGTCCAACACGAGGTGTAGCCGTAGGCCATTTCAGGCTCCGGGAAGGTCTCCGTGCATGGGCCGTCTACGCGTCCCGATGCAAGGCTGCGTTCTACCCATAGTCTCCCGCTTCGCCCTGCGAAGATGCGCTCGAACGCCGGTTTGTGTGCCGGTATCTGCGGCCCGTCCCAGGTCCAGCCGGGGTCGGCATTGCGGAGGTAGGCGCGAGTTCGCTGCCTCTCGTAGTCGATCTCTTCCGGATCCAGCATCACCGGGTCCCACCAGCGCTCGACGCGGAGACGACTGCCGTCGTCACGGTGGACCTCGAACGCATATTCGGTTCCCGCGCCCACAACCCACTCGGCCGCCGGGGTAAATGTGGTGACTTCCCACGGCGCAAAGGGCACGGCGCACCACACGTCGGCTTCGCCGGTCGAGGCATGCGTGTACTCCAGACACTCTGGCTCGAAGTCCGTCTGAGGAGGTAGGCGAATCTCCCCAAGTCCCCCACCCGCCTCGACAGGTGCGCGCCCGATTGGTGGCAAGCCTCGCTGGGTGGCCTCCTGGACGCCGAAATCAAGCATGTAGGGGACACCGTCGAGCGCCATGATGAACATGTTGTCGGTGTGGACTGACCACCCAGTTGACGACGCGTGCGTGGCGAGCACAGCACCTGAGTCGTCATACCGGTGAATCGACATGTTCATCTCGGCCACCCAGATATCGCCGTTCGGCGCGACAGCGACGCCAACGGGCTCGCTGTATTCACCAGGCCCCTCGCCGGGACGACCGACGTCGAATAGATGCGTACCCATCCAGTCGTACACGCGCACCGCCGGCACCTGGGTGTCCGCTACGAGGATCCTGTCTTCGGTGGCCCAGACGCCGTTCACGGCACCAAACATGTACTCGTCCGCACCCTCGAGGACGCCGATCGACGCTTCTTCAACGAGGCGCCCAGCGCCACCCCACACGCCGCCGCTTGTGTTCGTCACCGTGGTAACGCGGCCTTCGGTATTGATATCGCCGGTCCACTCGGCGGGCGTCTCAATGGCGGGCTCTGTCGCGGCGCCGCAGGCTGTTGCCGCGGCGAGGAACAGGCAACAGGCCACCGGGGCGACCGCTGTCGGCCGAATGGGCGCGGTACGCCGGTGTCCCCTGCGCCATAGCGTGCGATTCGCCACCAACCGCTCCTTGTCCGAGTACGTTCCTGCCGAGCGACCAAAGTTTACCGGGTGTAGGCCGGCTGTTACGATGAAACTTGCCGCGCGGGCTCGCTGTCGACGCCTGATACGCCGAGACTTTCGGCGCCTTTCTCCCCTCCTCCTCCGGTTGCCATGCTGAACAGTATCCTCACGAAGTTCATCGGCACCCACCAGGAGCGCGAGATCAAGCGCATCACGGAGGCGTACGTCGAGCCGATCAACGCGCTCGAACCCGAGTACGAGAAGCTCTCCGACGACGAACTGCGCGGCAAGACCGCAGAATTTCGCGGCCGACTCGAAGCGGGCGAAACGGTGGACGATCTTCTGATCGAAGCATTCGCCGCCGTTCGCGAGGCTTCGCGCCGTACTACCGAAATGCGGCACTACGACGTGCAGCTCATCGGTGGCGTGATCCTCCATCGCGGCATCATTGCCGAGATGACGACGGGTGAGGGAAAGACGCTCGTTGCCACCCTGCCCGCCTATCTCAACGCGCTCGAAGGCAAAGGTGTTCACGTTGTCACCGTGAACGACTATCTCGCCCGTCGTGACCGGGATTGGATGAGTCCGATCTACGAGTTCCTGGGCATGAAGGTCGGTACGATCCAGAACAACATGGAAGACGCGGAGCGGCAGGTCGCCTACCGGTCCGACATCACGTACGGCACAAACAACGAGTTCGGATTCGACTTCCTCCGGGACAACATGAAGTTCCGGCTCGAGGATCGAGCTCAGCGCGAGTTCCACTATGCGATCGTCGACGAAGTCGACTCGATCCTGATCGATGAGGCCCGTACGCCGCTCATCATCTCGGGCCCTGCCGAAATCGAGACCGAGCTCTACTACCGCATCGACCGGATCATCCCGAGGCTTCGCGCCGACACCGACTACGAGGTCGACGAGAAACAACGCAGCGTCGCCATCACCGAAGAGGGCACGCAGCATGTCGAGAAGCTGCTCGGCATCGAGAATCTCTACGACGCGGTGAACATCTCGCTAGTGCACCACGTCCAGCAGGGCCTTCGCGCGCATGTGCTCTACAAGCGCGACAAGGACTACCTGGTAAAGGACGGCCAGGTGGTCATCGTCGACGAGTTCACCGGTCGCATGATGGCCGGGCGACGCTGGAGCGATGGACTGCACCAGGCCGTCGAGGCCAAGGAAGGTGTGCAGATCGAGCGCGAGAATCAGACGCTCGCCACGGTGACCTTCCAGAACTACTTCCGGATGTACGACAAGCTGGCCGGCATGACCGGTACGGCAGTCACGGAAGCCACCGAGTTCGCCAAGATCTATGCGCTCGACGTGGCCGAGATACCCACGAACCGGGATCTCCAGCGCACTGAGTACGCCGACGTCATCTTCCGGACGCTCGAAGAGAAATGGATCGCGGTCGTCGACGAGATCGAGGAGCTGCAGGAAAACGGACGTCCGGTGCTGGTCGGAACGGCCTCGATCGAGAGCTCGGAGCACTTGGCACGCCAACTGAAGAAACGGCGTGTGCCGCATGTCGTGCTCAATGCCAAGCACCACGAGCGTGAGGCTGAGATCGTCTCGGAAGCCGGTCAGAAGGGCGCCGTCACCATCGCCACCAACATGGCTGGTCGTGGAACAGACATCGTTCTAGGCGAGGGTGTGAAGGAGCTGGGCGGGCTGCACGTGCTCGGCACCGAGCGTCACGAAGCACGCCGCATCGACAACCAGCTCCGCGGTCGTACCGGTCGCCAGGGCGACCCCGGATCGTCACAGTTCTTCCTGTCGCTCGAAGACGATCTGATGCGGGTGTTCGGGATGGATCGGCTCCAAGGGCTGATGAAGCGACTCGGCATGGAGGAGGGCGTGCCCATCGAGGACCGGCTCGTCACTCGCGCCATCGAACGCGCCCAGAAGCAGGTTGAAGGTCGCAACTTCGAGATTCGCAAGCATCTTCTGGAATACGACGATGTGATGGAGAAACAGCGGCAGAACATCTATCAGAAGCGCCGCGACTTCATCGCCGATGAAGAGGCCCCCGGCAAGTACCTCCAGTCCTCCGCCGACGAGATCATCGAGTGGCTTGTGGACGAGCACTGCCCCATCAGCGATGACCCGCTCGACTGGCCGCTCGACCAGCTCCGCGCCCACCTTGGAGATTTCTTCGGCGTGGCCGATGAAGATCTGTCGGTCGAGTTCGACAAGGACGGTCCTGCGGAGATCCTCGAAGGGCTGAAGAAGGACATGACCGCCCGGTACGCCGCCAAGCGCGAGCGGCTCGCCGAGACGGCACCCGAATTCGAGAAGTGGATCTGCCTCCAGGTACTCGACGCCAAGTGGAAGGAGCACCTCTACGCTCTCGACCGTCTCAAGGAAGGAATCGGTCTGCGCGGCTACGGCCAGCGCAACCCGCTCGTGGAGTACAAGCGCGAGTCGTTTGAGATGTTCAACGAGATGAACGACCGCAGCCAAGCTGAGGCAGTGCGCTACGCGTTCCGCATGGAACCGATGACGCGCGAACAGCAGGAAGCGCAACTGGCGCAGCGCCGCCGCGAGGCCGCCCAGACCGAGGCAACGGCTCGTGCAGCGACACGCGACAAGGCAACTCCTGTGGTCAAGACAGTCGTCAGCAAGAGTCAACAAGTCGGAAGGAATGACCCCTGCCCGTGCGGCAGCGGCAAGAAATACAAGAAGTGCCACGGGTTCGCCTGACGGCGCGCTTGGCGACATGCGCCGCGCCGTCTAGCATCCCGGGACCCAACCCGAGCGAACGGCATCGCGGAGCGCTGGATGAGTGAGCACGAGATTCGCCTAGCACTGACTTTCGATGACGTGCAGTTGATCCCGGCGCGGTCCGGGTTCATGCCGTCTGACGCAGACACCAGCACGCAGCTCACGCAGCAGTTGCGCCTGAGTATCCCGTTGCTGTCCGCGGCGATGGACACCGTGACGGAAGCGGCGATGGCGATTGCCCTCGCACAACATGGCGGCATTGGCGTAGTCCACCGTAATCTGACGCCTGAAGAGCAGGCGGACGAGATCGACAAGGTCAAGCGCTCGGAATCGGGCATGATCGTCGACCCGATCACCATTGGTCCTAAGCGCCGCATTCGCGATGCGCTCGCCCTGATGGCGAAGTACAAGATCTCCGGAGTTCCGGTGACGGACGACTCGGGGCACCTCGTGGGCATCCTCACGAACCGCGACGTTCGGTTCGAGAAGAATCACGATCTGCTGATCGAAGACCTGATGACCTCCCGCGACAAGGGACTGGTCACGGTGCCCCAGGGCACGACTCTCGACGAGGCAGTCGAAACCCTCCACGAGCACCGTATCGAGAAACTGCTGGTCACGGATGACGACGGGGCGCTCAAGGGCCTCATCACGGTGAAGGACATCCAGAAGAAGATCGATTACCCGAACGCCGCCAAGGACAGCAAAGGGCGCCTCCTGGTGGGAGCGGGTCTCGGCGTCGGCCCGGACGCTCTTGCGCGCGCCGAGGTGCTTGTGGACGCTGGCGTGGATCTTCTGGTAATCGATACCGCGCACGGCCACACGAACACAGTGATGGAAACGCTCAAGAGCGTGAAGCAGTCGCACCGCGACACCCCCTGCATCGTCGGCAACGTCGCGACCGCGGAGGCCACAAAGGATCTCATCGCGGCCGGCGCGGATGCCGTCAAGGTCGGCATGGGGCCATCGGCGATCTGCACAACGCGTGTAGTCGCCGGGGCAGGCGTCCCTCAGATCACCGCGATTCGCGACTGCGCCCAAGCCGCCAAGGGCAGCGGCGTGCCGATCATCGCTGACGGTGGCATCAAGTACTCGGGCGACATCGCCAAGGCGGTTGCTGCCGGGGCCGACGTGATCATGGTGGGTTCCATGCTTGCCGGCACGGAAGAAGCTCCGGGCGAGATCGAGCTATACCAAGGACGCGCGTTCAAGTCGTATCGCGGCATGGGTTCTGTTGGCGCCATGCGCGCCGGTTCACGCGACCGCTACTTCCAGCCCGACGTACAAGACGCCAAGCTCGTTCCCGAAGGAATCGAGGGCCGCGTGCCCTACAAGGGCGCGGTGACCAACACCATCCATCAACTGATGGGTGGTCTGCGCGCCGGAATGGGTTACTGCGGATGCCGCACGGTTCCCGACATGCAGGAAAACGCGCGGTTCATCCAGGTGACGACCGCGGGTCTGCATGAGGCACACGTGCACGACGTGCAGATCACCAAGGAAGCTCCGAACTACCGGGCCAAGTAGCGAATCGCGACGCTGACGTCGCGATCCGGACTAGGCCATCGCGTCGGCCGGCAAGGCGTCGTCCACGCTGATCACGCGGGTATCGTGCGACTCGGGGTGGTAGTCAATCTCGACGAGGATCGACGAGCCGAGATCCCAACCAGCTTCCTCGAGCCGTTCGGCCCATTCGATGGCCACGATGTGGCGCCGCCCGTAGAGTTCCTCGAGCCCCAGGTCAGGCAGGTCGGGTGTCGAGAGGCGGTACAGATCAACGTGATACACCGTCACCGGGCCGGTGTACTCATTGATCAACGCGTATGACGGACTCGAAACTGTAGCTGGGTCGTGCCCCAGCCCGGCGGCGACACCGCGAACGAACTGGGTCTTGCCAGCGCCCAGGGGGCCGAACAACAGGACCACCTCGCCGCCGCGAAGGCGCTGACCGAGCGCGCGACCGACCCTCTCGGTCTCGTCAGGCGTCTGACAGATGTACTCGGACCGGCTCACGGTGCCGACTCCAGCACTGCGAAGGCCGCCGGCAGGGCGTCGGCCAAGTCACCGGCAATCAAACTCGCCTCGCCCAGATCGGACGCCACCAGATCGCCCGCAGTGCCGTGAAGCCATGCGCCCACCCAGGCCGCGCGAAACGGGTCTGTCCCCTGCCCGACCAGCGCGCCGATCACGCCTGCCAGAACGTCTCCGGTTCCGCCCGTTGCCATTCCCGGGTTCCCTGTGGGATTGACCACGGTCACCTCGCCGGGTGCCGCAATCAGTGTGCGATGCCCCTTGAGTACCACGATCGAGCCACTGCGGTCAGCCAACGCCCTGGCAGCACCGACTCGATCGCCCTGAACGTCCGCCGTCGAGATCTCGAGCAAACGGCCGGCTTCACCCGGATGAGGTGTGAGTATTCGCGCGGCGGGTGCCTCGCGCAACGGCTCCAGGTCGCCCACCAGCGCGTTGAGCCCGTCGGCATCGACAACAGTCGGGACAGGACTACTCCGTACGAGGCTCCGAGCCAACTCGGTAGCCGGACTGCCCGTTCCAAGTCCAGGGCCCACGACAAGCGCGTTGGCCGCCGCGATCCACTCGTCGAGCACCGGAGTCGACTCGGCCTCGTCCCATGGATGGACAAGCGCCTCCGTGACACCCGCACCCACAAGATCGTAGATGGCCTGCGGACAGGCCACGTCGACCAGTCCTGCGCCGGTGCGCAGCGCCCCTCGGGCAGCCAACACCACAGCACCAGCCGTGCCGACCGCCCCGCCGCACACGAGCACCCGACCCTGGGTGCCCTTGTGAGCCCCTGCCGGCCTGGGCGGTAGTGCCATGGCCACCGACTCTGCCGTCCCCAACAACAGGCGCGGCTCTGCCGCATCGATCACGTCCGCCGGAATCGAGATTTCCGCCAGCACAACCTCGCCGCAGGCTTCGCAGGCTGGGCTGAGCACATGGCATGACTTCAGTGCCGCCAGCGCCACCGTGGACTGGGCGCGCACGACCTCGCCCATCACTCCGCCGCCATCGGCTTCAACCCCGCTGGGCAAGTCGACCGCCAGTACGGGCCGGCCTGCTTCATTGATCGCCTGGATCGCGACCCGCGCTGGGCCTCGCACAGGCCCCTCGATCCCGGTGCCAAGCAGGGCGTCGACGACGAACTCGTACCCCGCCAAGGCGTTCGCGAACTCTGCCGCAGTCAGCTCCGTGGCCGCACGAATCGGCACGCCAAACTTGATTGCAATCTGGTAGTTGAGCAGCGCATCTCCCCGCAAGCGCTCCGGGTCGGCCACGAGGTAAACGACCGCTTCGCGACCGAGGTTATGAAGATGACGCGCCACAACGTAGCCGTCCCCGCCGTTGTTGCCAGAGCCGCACACTACAGCTGTCGACAGCGGCGACGCCCCGTCGTTCATCTCGAGCAACACGTCGAGCACCTGGAGGCCAGCGTTCTCCATGAGCACGATGCCAGGGATGCGGTATTCTTCGATCGCCGCGCGATCGCAGGCCTGCATCTGCGCGGCTCCCAGGACCTTCATCATGATTCGGGAAGTATATGTCCCTACGGGTGCTCCGATTCCTCAGCGCTGGTGAGTCACATGGCCCTATGCTCGTGGGGATCCTGGACGGCCTGCCCGCCGGGATTCCGATCGAACAGAACGTCGTCGACCATGACCTACGCCGACGGATGTCGGGACATGGCCGCGGCAAACGGATGAAGATCGAATCCGATGCTGCTCGCTTTGTCGGAGGAATCCGGCACGGCGAGACCATCGGCGCGCCGGTCGCGTGGCTCATCGAGAATCGCGACTGGCCCAACTGGGAAAACGTGATGGGCTCTGCGCCCGTCGAGAGCGGCGGAATCGCTGAGAGCGGGAATTCACCGAGTGCGGTCGAAGCGCGCAGTATCTCCCGACCGCGCCCCGGACACGCCGATCTCGCCGGCGGCCAGAAGTACGACCGCGCCGATCTCCGCGACATCCTCGAAAGAGCATCCGCACGTGAGACGGCGTCACGCGTCGCTGCCGGCGCGGTAGCACGGCAACTGCTTCGCGAACTTGGCATCGAAATCGTCAGTCACGTGACCCGGATCGGAAGTGCCACGTTTCGGGAAAACTCTCGCACCGTGACTTTCGAGGCCGCCGCCGGGGTTGATGGGTCCCCGGTGCGCTGCGCCGATGCCGACGTGGAGAACGCCATGATCACCGCGATCGACGCGGCACATGATGAGCTCGAAACGCTCGGCGGCAGCTTCGAAGTGATCGCACAGGGCGCTCCTCCTGGCCTCGGCAGCCATGCACAGTGGGATCGGCGACTCGAAGCCCGCCTGGCAATGGCTCTGCTCTCGATCCAGGCACAGAAGGGGGTAGAAGTCGGGCCGGCCACCTGGGTGGCCGGACAGCCGGGATCAAAGGCTCACGACCCGATCTATCCGGACGGAGCCGGGGGCTTCACCCGTCGCACCAACCATGCGGGTGGAACCGAAGGGGGCATGACGTACGGCGACGAGCTTCGACTTACTGTTCACATGAAGCCGCTGGCCACTCTTCGACAGCCGCTCGACTCGGTCGATATCGCGAGCGGTGAGGAGGTACAGGCCGTGGTTCAGCGGTCCGACGTCTGTGCAGTACCGGCCGCGGCCGTCGTTGGCGAAGCCATGGTGGCGCTGGTCTTGGCGGACGCCTGCCTCGAGAAGTTTGGCGGCGACAGCCTGGGAGAGACGCGGCGCAATGCGGATGCCTACCGTGAGCAACTCGGCCGCTACCCGTCGAGCGCTGACTAGTCTTCGTCTTCTAGCGTCTCCGCCAAGTACGAACCCGTATACGAGGTCGGCTCGGCAGCGACCTCTTCCGGAGTACCGGTAGCCACCACGCGCCCGCCGCCGGTACCGCCCTCGGGCCCCAGGTCAATGATCCAGTCGGCGGCCTTCACGAGATCCAGATTGTGCTCGATCACCACTGCCGAGGCGCCTGAATCGATCAGTCGATTGATGGCAAAGAGCAACTTCGAGATGTCGTCGAAGTGAAGGCCGGTAGTGGGCTCGTCAAACAGGTACACCGTGCCCTTGCCGCCGCCCTGCATGAGATGGCCTGCCAACTTCACACGCTGCGCTTCGCCCCCGGAGAGCGTGCTCGAAGGCTGGCCAAGGCGGAGGTAGCCCAGGCCGACGTCCTCAAGAACTTTGAGCCGTGATTCGGCAGCGTTGACGTCCGCAAAGAATCGTCGTGCCTCGGCAACAGTCATCCCGAGCACCTCGGCGATGTTGCGGCTCCGATACTGAATATCGAGAGTCTCTCGCCGGAAGCGGGCGCCCCCGCACTCGTCACACGGGAGCGTCACGTCAGGAAGGAACTGCATCTCGACCACAGTCTCGCCAGTTCCCTCGCAGACCTCGCATCGGCCGCCGGCAACGTTGAAGGAGAAGTGGCCCGGCTTGTAGCCACGCGCCTTGGCCTCCCGGGTGTCTGCGAAACACTTCCGAATCGGGTCGAAAGCCTTCACGTACGTCACCGGGTTTGAGCGCGCGCTTCGACCGATGGGCGCCTGATCAACCAGCACCACCTGCCGGACCTGATCGAGTCCTTCGATTTCGTCGTGGTCGCCGACACTCCCCTTCCATTCGCCGAGATGACGCTGGGCGGCTGCATGGAGAACCTCGTGCATCAACGTGCTCTTGCCGGACCCGGACACACCGGTGAGACAGCACAGCACGCCGAGCGGAATCTCCACATCGATGTTGCGTAGGTTGTGATGGCGGGCACCGCGCACCACGAGGTGCCCCTGCGGGGGCCGCCTGAGTGCTGGGATCGCCACACGTTTGCGGCCCGTGAAGTAGGCCGCGGTCACAGACTCCGGCGAATCCGGAAGGAGCGCAGCTGGCCCGGCGTGCACCACGCGCCCACCACTGGTGCCGGCGCCCGGCCCCATATCGATCAGCCAGTCAGCGGCCTCGATCATCTGTCGATCGTGCTCCACAACGAGAACCGTGTTCCCGAGATCTCTGAGTCGCTCGAGAATGGCGATCAACCGATCGTTGTCGCGCGGATGCAATCCGACGCTCGGTTCGTCGAGCACGTACATGGATCCGACCAACGTCGATCCCAGACAAGTTGCCAGGCTGATGCGTTGAGCCTCACCGCCAGACAACGTGCCCGTGAGTCGATCCAGCGTGAGGTAGTCGAGCCCCACTTCGACCAGGTACAGCAGTCGGCGCTTGATTTCATCAAGCACCTTGTCGACGACCTGAACCAGGTGCGCTGATAACTCCAGATCGGAAAAGAAGCCGGCAGCCTCGCCAATACTCATCCCGACGACATCCGGGAGATTGCGCCCTGCTACCTGAACGGCAAAGGCGTCCGGGCGCAGGCGAGAGCCCTGACAGGAAGTGCACGTGACGTAGCCGCGATAGCGGGCGAGCAGCACTCGCACATGGAGCTTGTGCTGCTTCTTCTGCATGCGCTTGAAGAAACCGTACACGCCCTCGTAGCCGTCGCCACCCTCGAGGATCGCGTCGCGCTGTTCCGGCTCGAGATCGCGCCACGCTCGCACGAGCGATATGCCCTGGGCCTTGGAGAACTTGCGCAACGCGGTGCGTTGCCGCCCCCTTGATTCTTTGGTCCACGGCGCGATTGCGCCCTGCTCCAGACTCAACCGCGAGTCCGGCACGACCTTATCGAGATCGATTTCGATCGTGCTTCCGAACCCACGGCACTCCGGACAGGCGCCGAAGGGATTATTGAAGGAGAACATCCTGGGCTCCGGCCGCAGGAACTCACGGTCGCAATCGGCGCACCGGAAACGATCATCGAAGGTGCGTGCCTCCCAGCCGTTCTCCGCCTCACTCCACACGCGCAGTTCCCCGTTGCCCTCGGCGAACGCGATCTCGACGGAATCGAGAAGCCGGTCGCGTTGGCCCTTCTTTAGCCTTAGACGATCAACCACAACCTCGATGGGCCCGGCGGCCATCGCGGTAGCCTGCTCGCGAAACTCCCTGGGTTCGAGATCGACAATCTCCCCGTTGACGAGGAGGCGCCGGAAGCCCTGCTGCAGTAGCTGCTTTGCCGACTCAATTCTGCTCTCGACGTCCTCCGGCAGGTCAGACCCGTACGCCACCAAAACACGGTCATCACTCGGTTCGTCCAGAAGCCGCTCGACCACGTCGCCGGGGGCATCGGCGCGAACCGGCTGCCCGCAGCCGGGACAAATGGTGGTGCCAGCGCGCGCAAACAGCAGCCGAAGGTAGTCCTGGATCTCCGTCGCGGTGCCGACCGTCGAACGAGAGTTGCGTGGCGGGACGCGCTGGTGGATCGCAATGGCGGGACAAACACCGCCGACGTCGTCGACTTCAGGCTTGTCCATACGATCCAGGAACTGCCGCGCGTAGGCCGACATCGACTCCACGTAGCGACGCTGCCCCTCGGCATACACAGTGTCGAACGCCAAGCTCGACTTCCCGGAACCTGAGACGCCGGTCACAACAACCAACTTCCCAGCCGGGATATCGACGTCAACGTTCTGCAGGTTGTGAACCCGCGCCCCCCGCACAGTAATCGGCTCGGTCGCCGCGACGCCCGCGGCGAAGTCGCTCACTGTCTTGCTGCCACTTCCCATGATCGCCTCAGTCGGTCTCCACCGGGCGCCGAACGCTCCTCGGCACAAGCGACTCATCGTAGCAGGGGGTCGCGAGAGCCACTTCCGACCCGGTGCTACCATGCGCCACATGAGCAATTCGGGCGGCAGCGTACTCGTGATCTGCTACGGCAACCTGTGCCGGAGCCCGATGGCCGAGGGCCTGCTTCGAGCCCGCCTCGGCGAGGCCTGGGAGATCGAATCGGCGGGAACCCACGCGTACGGCGGAGATGCGCCATCGGGGCCCGGGGTTGAAGCGATTCAACGTGAGCACAACATCGATATTTCGAGGCAACGATCCGCTCCGCTGACCGTTTCAGGAATGCAAGCGGCCGATCACGTGCTCACGATGTCTATTCAGCAGGCCAACATCGCGGCCTCCCTCGGCGGCAATCCCGGACAGGTACGCCTGCTCGGCTCGTTCGTTCCCGACACCAGCGAGAACGGCTCGGCGGACCCTGGCGGCGCCCAGGCCAGCCCGCTCGAGGTCGTCGACCCGATGGGCGGTTCGTACGAGGAATACCGCAAGTGTCTCGACCGGCTCCACGCCTGTGTCGACGGATTCGCGAAGTGGGTCGAGGCAGGCGCCGATCCGAGCGACGGCCCCCCTCCGGTGGCCAGTCCCGGCTGGCGTCTGCAGGTCGGGTGAAGACTCGTTCGCGAAGGGCCGTGCGCGTGACCGTCTGCAAGGGAGGTGATCGATGATGGACGACCTGCCTTCGCTCTACGGCCAGGACGAGTACTTCGGGAAGATCGAGCGCCAGTTCGGCCTGCGCCGTGGCGGCCCGCTCGTACTGTCTCCACGCGACTGGCAACGGGTGGAACGCTGGCAGAGCGAAGGCGTGCCGCTGGATGTGGTGCTACGCGGGATCAATCGGGCATTCGACGTCCAGGCCGCCGCGCCGTCACCGAACCGGATCAACTCGCTCGCATACTGCGAGTCACACATACGCGACGAGTGGGACCAGGCCCGAGAACTAGCCGCCGCGGCGGGCGACGGTGCGGCTGGGGATCCGACGATGAGGCACCTTCTCGAATGCGCCGTGGCCTGTCGGGCGCATGCGAACGACGCCATTGCCGCGGATCTTGGGCGTGCCGCGGACGCGCTGGAGAGGTTGGCCGGTGATTCCACCGGGATGGTCGCGGCGGATCTCGACCGCGCCGCCAGCGAGATCCAGGCCACCCTCGAGGCGGCAGCACCCGCGGCCGCCGAACTACGACTTCCCAACTTCAGCCCCTGGGCCGTCTAGCCGCAGCGCCCTCGAGCCGCCGTGGTTTGCGGCGCTCCTTCTCGCCGGCTGCGCGGGCGGCGCCCTAGCCCAGGCATCCGGGTTCATCTCGGGGGCGACGCCGGCTGAGATCACCTGGATTGGTCTTTTCACGGCGTTCGTGTGGCCGGACAAGCGTCGCGTCTGGGCGGTGATCCTCCGCGCACTCGGAGTACTCACTCTGGCGACTTCTATGGGCGCCGCCGCCAGCGTCGCTCCAGAGGTCGAGAGCTTTCTCGACATGCCGCAAGGCTCCTCACCCTCCATGTGGATACGCGGCGAGATCCTGCGTGAGCCCGTCTCCACTCCATCCGGTAGCAGGTTCGAACTGCGGATTGACGCCGTACGACCACGCGACGAATGGGTGCCGGTAGCTGCGCACATGGAAGTCCGCATGGCGTCATCGCCTCCCGCTCCCAACTGGTTCGCTGGCACCTCAGTGGAACTGTTCTCGGCTCTCCGCGGAGATCGACCGTCAGCCAACCCGGGGTCGGCGAAGCACGATCGTCTGCGCGTACGCGGTATCGACGTCCGCGCCACGTTGAAGCATCACTCCCAGGTCCGAATTCGATCGCCCCCACCCGCATCCGTCATCGGGAGTGTCCGCGATCGCATACGCGACGCCATCGGGGACCACCAGGAATCCGGCCTCTTGCGCGCGTTGCTGCTGGGCGAGCGGGACGACGTACCGGACGCGATGTGGCAGATCCTGGATCGCGCGGGAGTCTTGCATCTACTGGCGATCTCCGGCCTACACGTGGGCATTCTGATTGCGACCGTCCATGTGGTGACCCGTCTGTGCGGAGGTACCCCTCAGCTATCACGGCTCGGCGCTCTTGCAGTGAGCCTGCTGATCCCGGTGTTCGTCGAGCCGCGGGCGCCCGTGCGTCGGGCCAACAGTTCGGCAACGATCTACCTGCTCGCACGTCTGGTCGGCGCCCGGCTTCGCGGAATCGACTGCGTTGCGCTGGCTACGACACTGCAGTTGGTCAAGTCACCGATCAGTGTGTTCGACCTGGGTTTCCAGCTGACAACAGCGGCTAGCGTAGGGCTGGCTCTGGCGTTCGATACAGGCCGACGGCCAGCAGCCTTCTCCGCGCTGGTCCGCACTTCGGCCACCGCGCAGCTCTGGGTCCTCCCGCTGATCGCTCTCACCGCGGCGAAGCTCCAACCCCTGGCCGTGGTCGCCAATCTCGTGGCTGTTCCTGCTCTCTCCATCGCGCTGCCGGTGGCGCTGATCAGCGTCGGGCTCAACACCGTGACACCCGCCTCGGTTTCGGTATTTGCTGGACCCGTCGCCTCGGCGCAGGTGGCCATGATCAATGCGACCGACAGCCTGATCGACGCTGTTCGGACCTTTGCCGAGTTGGCGGGAGACGTGTTGCCGGTGATCGCTGCCCCGGCGTTCACATGGACCCACGCCGGCGCTTACTGGGCGGGCCTTCTCCTCACCGTTACTTCGAATCGCTCGGCGCGCCGTCTGGGTGCCGTCACGGCGACCCTCACAGTCGCTCTCGCGCTTCGCCCGCCGATTCCGTACGAGCCCCGGCTTGTCGCGTTCGATGTCGGACAGGGCGACGCCGTCCTGGTTGAAACCCCGCGGGGCGCGGTGCTCTACGACGCTGGGGGCTACCCCGGCGTCGACTACGACGTCGGCTACCACGTACTGGCTCCGCAACTCAGGCGACGCGGCATCTCGCGGCTCGACTTTCTCGCGATCAGTCACTTCCACGCCGACCATGCGGCGGGATCGTTGGGTGTCATGAAGTCTGTTGCGACGAGCGAGGTCTGGGTGGGCAGTACCCCACCCGGACATCCCACCCAGGCGAGCGTGCTCGCCGCAGCGCGCGCATTGGACGCCACGTCCTTTGCGCCATTCGGATTGTTGCAGCGCGCTGGGTGCGCCTGGGATCCCCTGACACCGGACCCGGAGGGCCTACTCGAGGGTGCGCGCGGCGTTTCGAATCACGCATCGCTGGCGCTGCTCGCACGCTGTGGCCGCTACGGCGTGCTGCTCGCGGGCGACGCCGACGTCGCCGCCGAGGCCGGCTGGCTGGGCGCGGCTCGCGGCAGGATGTTCGCCACAACGGTCCTCAAGGTCGGCCATCACGGTAGTGATACCAGCACGAGCGCAGCTCTTCTCGAGGCGCTACGGCCGCGCCACGCGATGATCTCGGTGGGTATCCGCAACCCCTGGCAGCTACCGCGCGACGACGTTCTGCGCCGGCTGCGCGCACGTGGGATCAGCGTCTATCGGACCGATCGCGATGGCGCGATCACCGTCCGACTTGCAGACCGAGTTCGCGTTACCGCAGAGCGCTGGGTTCGCGCCCGCTACTAGGCGTCGTCGCCAGGCTCAAAGCAGTGTCTGCAACGGGCCTCGTAAACCTCGTCAGCACCCACCACGACGCGCTCTCGACTGGACGTGAGACGCTGCGAGAAGTTTGCCGGCTCGCCACACTGAACGCAGATCGCCAGCGTCTTGGTGATGTACTCGGCCACCGCGAGCATCGCCGGCATCGGCTCGAACGGCTGCCCGCGGTAGTCCTTGTCGAGCCCCGCAACGATCACTCGACGACCGGCGGCTGCGAGATTCTGGCAGACCTCGACGAGGCCGTCATCGAAGAACTGTGCCTCGTCAATGCCGATGACCTCTGCCTCGGGGTCAACGTGCGCGACAAGAGTCGCCGTGTCCGGGACTCGGCTGCTCGGCAGACGTTGCTGGTTGTGCGAGACGATGTGGTCTTCGGCGAAACGATCATCGACACCGGGTTTGAAGATCTGCACCCGCTGCTTGGCAATCTCCGCTCGCCTCAACCGCCTGATCAGCTCCTCACTCTTTCCGGAAAACATGCTGCCGCAGATCACCTCGATCGTGCCGCGACCGAGTTGTTTGCGAGGTTCCAGTCGTGCCATCTGTTGCCGACTCACACGTGTCTGGCGGTTCGCGCCCCCCTGCTAACATGCCGGGATTCACGCCGCGCTGATCCAGGTACCGCCGAGGCCCTGTGGAAGAAGTCCTCAACGACGAATCGCCGCTCCGCGCCTTGCTGCGCGGATTCGAGCGCGCCCGCAAGCTTACAGTTTGGACTCTTGTCGCGCTCCTCATTGGCACGAGTGTGTCGTGGGCCTACGCGCGGGAGATCTACAGCCTGCTGGCGCTGCCCTTGACCCGCGAACTCGCCGAGCGAGGACAGGACGCCCGGCTCACCATCACCGGACTGAGCGATCCTTTCATCCTCTACTTCACTCTGTCCTTGATGGGCGGGATCGTGATCGCGCTGCCGATCCTTTCGGCACAGCTCTACATGATCGTGGCAGCCCGGGTCAGGGTGAAGTCGTCGTTGCAGATCGCCGGCTTCGCGATCGCCGGCACCACGCTGTTCGTTGGCGGCATGGCGTTCTGCTATTTCATTCTGCTGCCGTTCGCGATCGCCTATCTCCTTGATATCGCTTCCCAATTCGAGACCGCGGTGACGGTGCGTGATTTCCTGCGATTTTCAACGCGGCTCCTGCTCGCCATGGGGCTCGGCGCACAGCTTCCTCTTGTGGCGCTGGTCGCGTCGCGCGTCGGCCTGGTAACCGCCGGAGGCTTGTGGCGCGGGCTGCCGTACGCGACGGTAACCGCCTTCATTGCTGCCGCGTGGATCACTCCGCCGGATGGCATGAGTCAGCTGCTCGTGGGCGTGCCGCTACTGATCCTCTACATGATCGGCATCGGGCTCGCCGCGTTGTTCGGCCGCGGCTAGAGCGCACTTGGCGCGCTCCCATTCGATCTCCATGGCCTCGGGGGTTTGCTCGACATGGCCTTCGCGAACCGCGGCCTCTACGCGCCGGAATCGACGCTCGAATCGACCCGTGGCTGAGTTTGCGGCTACCTCGGCCGACACGCCGAGATGACGTGCCAGATTGGTCAGGGCCAGAAGCAAATCGCCGAGTTCTTCTTCGGCGCGATCCCTTCGCCCCGCCTGAACCTCGTGTTCCAGCTCGGCAACTTCCTCGCGCACCTTTGCCAGGACCGCCTCGGCATCAGGCCAGTCAAAGTTGAGTTGTGCCGCTCGCTTACCCGTCTTCTGTGCGCGCTCGAGAGCCGGCAGACTCCGCGCAATGTCGTCCATCAGCGACGGCTCGCCCTCGGCGTCGCGCTCCTGATGCTTGATTGCCTCCCAGTTGCGCAGCACCTCGTCGGCGTCAGCGACGTCCAGGTCGCCGAAAACGTGCGGATGACGCCGGACTAGCTTGTCGTTGATGGACCGCACCGCGTCATGGATGGTGAAAGTGCGATCTTCAGCGCCGAGCTGCGCCAGGAAAACCACCTGTAGCATTAGGTCACCGAGTTCTCCAAGCAGGGCGCGCGGATCTCCATCCTCGATAGCCTGGACGACCTCGTACGCTTCCTCGAGCGTGTACCGACGCAGACTCATGAAATCCTGCTCGCGATCCCAAGGGCAACCGTCAGGGCCACGAAGGCGGCGCATGATCGCCACGAGCTCAGCCAAGAGATCGCCTGCTGCGCGGTCGTCAGGAGTGCGTTCCACTCCGCGGTCGGCGGTTGTCCGGCGCTCGGATTCGCTGGAGTCTTGGGCTTCCATGGCGGCGGAGTCTAGCAGGCCAATCAGCTACCGCGACGCCTGCTAGACTGCCGGCATGAGCGAAAATGATGAGGCCCCACCGGTAAAGATCAAGGTCACCGACCGACGCCTGTTCGACATGGACGGCAACCTTCGTGACGATGTCTCCGAAGAGGCCGCAGAAGAGGCTCCGCCGGTTTCCCAACGCTCCGAATCACCGGACACGGCTGAAGAGCCCAGCGCCGCGAACGTCAGCGCACCCGAACCCGCGGACTCGGGCGACGAAGCCCCTGCCGTGCCGGCCAGTGCGCCAGTGGACCAGCCGTTCGTCGAGCCGGAAGCGACCGTCGAGGCCGCACCGGCTCCGGAAGCCGCTCCTCCCGCCGAGACGGACGAAACGACCGAGCAAGAAGTCCTGCAATTTGGCGAAGAGGCGCTCATGCGCTTCATCGAAGAGCAGTACATCGGTGGTCTTCTCGCTCTAGGCGCAATGCCCGAACCGCAGACCGGCCAGATCGTCGAAGATCTCGACCTGGCTCAGGTACGAATCGAGGTTCTGGGTATCCTTCGTGATCGAGCGGAGACCAGTCTGTCGATGGAGGCCCGCAAGGGCATCGATGATGTCATCTACCAGCTGCGGATGGCCTACCTCCAGAAGCGCAAGGTTGTGAAGCTCTAGCCTTCCCGGCTACCGCGCGCTGCGCGCGCAACTGCCGTCGGTGCCAAGCCCTCGCCCCCTGCGTGCTCGCCAGGCGTGTTCCTTTGTTCTGCAAGCGTGAGCTCTGACGTCTATAAAATGACTTGATAGAAGTCTACTCAACTTTTATAATCGAAGAACATTCAAGCGATTCCATTCTTGGGCCTCCAGGCCCATTGGCCGTCTGCAGAACCTGCAATGCCGGCCCTGAACGACACCCAGCTAGCAGGAACAGCAGTTCGCTGCGTTCCTCCCAGGAGAATCAGCAATGGGCAAGATCATCGGTATCGATCTCGGTACAACGAACTCCGTAGTCGCCGTGATGGAAGGCGGCGAGCCCGTCGTCATTCCGAACGCCGAGGGCGGCCGCACCACACCGTCCGTCGTGGCATTCAAAGACGACGGCGAGCGTCTCGTCGGGCAGGTCGCGAAGCGACAGGCCGTCACCAATCCGGACAACACCATCTTCTCGATCAAGCGCTTCATGGGGCGCCGGCACGACGAGGTATCGAGCGAGCTGAAGATGGTCCCCTACTCCGTCGAGGCCGAGTCCGACGACGTACGGGTGATCTCCGGTGACAAGCGTTACTCGCCTCCCGAGATCTCGGCAATGATCCTGCAGAAGCTCAAGGGCGCCGCGGAGGATTACCTCGGCGAGACCGTAGATGCGGCCGTGATCACCGTACCGGCCTACTTCAACGACTCGCAGCGTCAGGCGACGAAGGACGCTGGCAAGATCGCGGGCCTCAAGGTCGAGCGCATCATCAACGAGCCGACCGCTGCGGCACTCGCATACGGACTCGAGAAGAAGACCGACGAGAAGATCGCTGTCTATGACTTCGGTGGCGGCACGTTCGACGTGTCGATCCTGGAAGTCGGCGACGGGGTCGTCGAGGTCAAGGCCACCAATGGTGACTCTCACCTCGGTGGTGACAACCTCGACCAGCGCGTCATGGATTGGATCATCACCGAGTTCAAGAAGGATCAGGGCGTCGACCTGTCGGCCGATCGCATGGCCCTGCAGCGCCTCCGCGAGGCGGCAGAAAAGGCGAAGATCGAACTCTCGAGCGTGGCCGAGACCGACATCAACCTGCCCTTCATCACGGCAGATCAGAGCGGCCCGAAGCACCTCACTCTGAAGCTGTCGCGCTCCAAGTTCGAGAGCCTGATCGAGGCCGATCTCGCCCGCGCCGTTCAGCCCTGCAAGCAGGCGCTGGCGGATGCCGGTCTGAACCCGAGCGAGATCGACGAGGTCGTACTCGTCGGTGGTACAACGCGCGTGCCCGCAGTCCAGGCACAGGTACAGGAAGTGTTCGGGAAGGAGCCTCACAAGGGCGTCAACCCCGACGAGGTTGTAGCTCTGGGTGCAGCGATCCAGGGTGGTGTTCTCGGCGGCGAGGTCAGCGACCTGTTGCTGCTCGACGTCACTCCGCTTTCGCTGGGCATCGAGACGCTGGGTAGCGTCACGACGGTCCTCATCGAGCGCAACACAACCATCCCGACGCGCAAGAGCGAGGTCTTCACGACCGCTGCTGACAACCAGCCATCCGTAGAGGTGCACGTCCTACAGGGCGAGCGCGAGATGGCCGGCGACAACCGCACGCTAGGCCGCTTCCACCTGGAAGGCATTCCGGCCGCGCCGCGCGGTGTGCCGCAGGTAGAGGTCACATTCGACATCGATGCCAACGGCATCCTCAACGTCACGGCCAAGGATCTCGGCACCAACAAGGAGCAGAAGATCACGGTGACGTCGTCGAGTGGTCTTTCGGATACCGAGATCGACGACATGGTGAAGGACGCCGAAGCGCACGCGTCCGACGACCAGGGACGTCGCGAGCAGATCGAAGCCCGCAACGGTCTCGACGGCCTCGTGTACCAGACAGAGAAGCTGCTCAACGACAATCGCGAGGACCTCGAGGCCGACTCCATCGGCGCCGTGGAAACGGCGGTCGCCGACGCCCGCAAGGCACTGGAGAACGAGGAAGCCTCCGCAGAGGAGCTGAAGCAGGCGACTGAGACCCTGCAGCAGGCTTCGCACCAGCTGGCGCAGACGATGTACCAGCAGGCGAGCGCATCCGAGGCCGGCGAGCCCACCGAGGAGCAGGACTCCGATGAGGGTGACGTCATCGAGGCCGAGGTCGTTGAGGACGAGGTTGTCGAGGACAGCAACGCCTCCTGACTAAGCGTGGCGACCGGGGCGGGGTGGTACAAACCTCCCCGCCCCTACCGCTTCACCTGAGGTCAATATGCTTGCCCGCGATCACTACGCCACACTCGGTGTTCCGCCTACCGCGACGGACGACGACATCGACACCGCGTATCGCCATCTGAGCCGTCGATATCACCCGGACATCAATCCGGGCGATCCGCACGCCGCGGCAGTCTACGAGCGACTCGAAGCCGCCTATCGCGTGCTCTCTGATCCCGAACGTCGCGAGCGCTACGACGCCGAGGGCGCGCCTCGGGAGCTGGAAGAGGCAGCCGGCCCCGATCTCCATGTCCGCCTCGTTCCCGACGGCGACGATCAACACTCCTATCAGGACCTGTTCCGCCTCCTCCGCGATCACGCCCGGCGCGCCGGCGCCCAGCCTGGCGATGACATCCATACCAACGTAGACGTGCCTCTTCTGCAGGCCGGCCGAGGGCGTCGCGTACGCGTCGCCATCCATCGCTCGAGCGAATGCCTGCACTGTGGCGGGCGTGGGCGTGTGCAGCTGCAGCGATCGCGGCCATGCCAGCGCTGTGGCGGTGCCGGCGAGGAGAGCTTCGTCAAGGGATCCCTGTCGGTCACGTGCGCCTGTGCCGACTGTGAAGGCAGTGGCCTAGCCACGGGCAAGGCTTGCGCAGGGTGCGGCGGCACCGGGGCCACGTCGAGCCCCGAGACAGTCCTCGTGCGCGTGCCTGCCGGCGCAACCGACGGCCAGCAGATCCGGATTTCCGGCGACGGGCACCGCGGCCTACGTGGAGGCCCCGCTGGCGATCTGGTAGTTCGCGTCCGCATCATGCCGTTGCCTGGGTGGGAGCGCATCGGCACCGACCTGCACGGTGAGCTATCGATAAGTTTCGCGGAGGCGGTGCTCGGCGCCAAGATCCGCGTCCCCCTGCCTGATGGCGGCTCAGCGAGTCTCCGCGTACCGCCCAATACCCCGGCGGGTTACCGCTTCAAGCTGCGCGGGCGAGGGCTGGAGGTGTCCGACGGCGAACGAGGCGATATGCTTTTGCGCGCCGTGATCCGCGGGCCGGAAGTCCTCGATGAGGAGTCTCGTGATCTGATCCGCGAGTTCGCGAGCCGCCACCCATTCGATCCACGGATTGAGCCCGTCAGGGAGTCGCAGCAATGAGCGACCAGCGTGACCGCAAGAAGGGCACGTACATGATCAGCGCCGTGGCGGAGCTCTACGAGATTCACCCGCAGACCCTTCGCATGTACGAGCGCGAAGGCCTACTACGCCCTTCGCGTTCCGGTGGCAACACCAGGCAATACACTGATGCGGACCTGCGCCGACTGGAAGTGATCCTCTCGCTGACTCGCGATCTCGGCGTGAACCTGGCCGGAGTCGAGGTGATCATGAACATGCGGGCCAACATGGAACGGCTGCAATGCGAGGTGGCCGACCTGATGTGCTTTGTGCGCGACGAACTGATCACGGATCGCACCGACGTCCCGGAGCAGGTGGCCCGCGCGCTTGTCCGGCTGGAACGTGGCTCCCTGGTTCCCGCTCGCCGAACGGACCCCGAGTCATGAGCGCGATCGAGCTGCAAGAATGTCCACAGTGCGACGGCACCGGTTGGGTTACGACCCAGGGTGGCGGCGAGGTCGAGCGGTGTGATTGCTTCCGCAACGCGCGCTCAGGGCGACGGCTCGAACGTGCTGGGATCCCGCGTCGATACCAGCACTGTTCGCTGGACAACTTCGAAACCGAGTTCCTGAACGCTGACCCCTCGCTCGGTGGCGCGGTGATGAAATGTCAGCGTTTCGTAGAGGGGTTCGCGGACCTCGATGAGGGACTCCTGTTCGTCGGCCCAGTCGGCGTCGGCAAGACACACCTCGCCGTTGGCGTGCTCCGTGCCCTGATGGACACGCACAAGGTGAACGGACTGTTTGTCGACTATCGAGATCTGCTTCGCGACATCCAGGACTCCTACAACAAGGTCTCCGAGACCTCGGAGCTGCAGGTGGTGCGTCCGTTGCTCAACGCGGACGTGCTATTGCTCGACGAGCTTGGGGCGCGCCGTCCGTCCGCCTGGGTTTTCGACACCGTGAGCCATGTCGTCAACGACCGCTACAACAACCGCCGGCCAACGTTGATCACGACCAACTACCCTGACGCCCCCGAGGCTCCTGAGGGCCCGCTCGACAGCGCGAAGGGCGGTGTCGGTGCGTCGTTGCAAGATCGAATCGGCGGTCGACTCCGCAGTCGCCTGTTCGAGATGTGCATCCCGGTGCAACTGCAGGGCAGCGATTTCCGGCGCGTCATGAAGCGCGCGGGCTATCGCTAGCGGGTAGCTTCCCGACGCAGCAGCACCTAGGCCAGGTCGCCCCAGATTGACTGCACGACCGTGAGCGCAACAGGCCCAGCGCTGTCGGCACGCAGCACCCGGGGGCCAAGAGTCGCCGTTCGAGCTCCCGCCCGTGTACTCGCTTCGACCTCGTCCGCTGACCAGCCGCCCTCCGGACCCACCAGGAGCGCGCAGGACTGCGCCGGCATCGCCTTCGCAACCGCCGCTAGCGAATCCCGACCGCGGGGGTCAAGGACGATCCGGAGCGGCGGGAGCTCGTCCCAGCCCAGGTCAGTCATGGCGATGGGAGCCTTGATCGCCGGAAGGGTCGTCCGACCACACTGCTTCGCCGAAGTCTCGGCGATCCGTTCCCACCGAGCCAATCGTCGGCGTAGCGCGCTGAGCCCGCTCTCAGGAACCTGGCTGCGACTACTCGTCACCAGATGCACTGCGTCACAACCGAGCTCGGTGAGGAGCCTGATGGTGGTATCGAGACGCTGTGGTTTGACCGGCACCGCCTGCACAACCACGAAGCGCGGAGCAGCGTCGACCTCGTCACGCTCCACGCTCGTTACGGCCACGGCAATCGGATCGGAGGTCGGGTCCACCAATCTGCCAACTGCCGAAGCGCCCGCGCCGTCGAAGAGTTCGACCTCGTCGCCCGCGCCGATGCGCGTCACACGTGCGTGGTGTCCTTCGCCCGCCGGCAGGGCCACAAGTCCTGGAACAAGCGAGCCGGGCTCAACGCGGAACCGACGCCGGCCCATGAGCTATCCCTGTCCGAAAACGCTACTGCGAAGTCGGTCCCACCAAGACTGCTCGTCGCCGAGATCGTCCGGATCGCCGATGAGTTCACCGAGCTCGTGCAGCGCCGTTTCCTGCTCGTCGGTCAGGCTGCGCGGCGTCACCACCTGGATCTCAGCCTTCAGCGTTCCCGGACGGCCGCCGTTCACCGACGGCATGCCCATGCCTCGCATTTCGAGAACCTGTCCCGATTGCGTTCCCGCTGGGATATCCAGCGTCGACGTCGAACCGTCCACGGTAGAGACCTCGATGGATCCGCCGAGTGCGACTCGCGGGAAACTTGCGGGGACGCGTGTGTACAGGTCGGTGCCATGTCGCACGAATCGCTGGTGCTCCTGCACGTCCATCACAACCTCGAGATCGCCGGCAGGACCACCGCGTAGTCCGCTCTCCCCTTCCCCACGCAGTCGCAGGCGCATGCCGGTGTCCACTCCGGCGGGCACGGCCACTTTGAGTCGCTGCTGCTGCTGGGACCGGCCTTCACCGCCACAGTCCGTGCAGGGATCCTGCACCACCGAGCCTGCCCCCTGACACTGGCCGCAAGGTCGCGCCACCGTCAAGAAACCATGGCGCTGCTGCACTTGTCCGATGCCGCCGCACGCTGAACATGCCGTGCGAGCCGCCCGACTCTGCGATCCGGTGCCTTCGCATGTCTCACAGGTGCGCCGCCGCGGAACATTGATCTCCACTTCGTCGCCGCTGAAGGCCTGTTCGAGCGTGATCCGGAGTCGGTACTGCAAGGTCGAGCCGCGCATCGGGCCGCTGCTGCGGCGCCCGCCGCCGAATCCGACGTTGAACCCGAAGAAGCTGCCGAGAATGTCCGAGAAATCCGCGAACACCTCGGAGTTGAAATCGGGACCGCCACCACCGCGCACGCCCGCGTGGCCGTACTGGTCGTAGCGAGCTCGCTTCTCGTCGTCGCCGAGCACGGCATAGGCCTCGGCGGCCTGCTTGAAGCGCTCCTCGGCCTCGGCATCGCCGGGGTTGCGGTCGGGATGATCGCGCATCGCCAACTTGCGATACGCCTTCTTGATCTCGTCCGCATTGGCGCCACGCTCGACGCCGAGTACCTGGTAGTAGTCGTCAGCCATGATCAGGCGTCGCTGTCGCTGGAGTCGGCGTCGTCCGCGGCCGCAGGAGGACGCGCCACGCCGACCATGGCGGGGCGCAGGAGACGGCCAGCGTGTGAGTAGCCCGGCTGATACACGGTAGCGATGTGATGCTCGGGCACCTCGTCGGTCTCGCTATGCTCGACCGCTTGATGCAGATGCGGATCGAATGGATCTCCGTGCGGATCGATCCTCTCCACCCCGGCGCCGTTCATGAAGTCGTGAAGTGACTTCAGGATCAGCTCCACGCCCTCACGATAGGCGTCCAGGTTGTCTGTCTCGGCGTCCAGCGATCGCTCGAAGTCATCCAGTACGGGGAGCAGATCGCGAAGCAGCTGACGCCGTGCCTCGGCAATCTGCTCCTCACGATCGCGCTCGGTACGGCGACGGAAGTTCGCCATCTCCGCCTGCTGACGTCGCAGCTGATCGGTGAGCTCGGCGACCTGGCGCTCCGCCTCGGTCGCGTCTGCGGTCACCCCTGCGTCTGAGTCGTCACCGTTGTTGCCATCCTCGGCGTCCACGATCAACTCGGGCTCGGCCGCCTCGGCCGCCCACTTCTCTTCGAGGCTCGTCGGTTTATCCATGAGTTCCGTGTTGGGTCTCGTCTCAGCGAGTCAGTCTTACGAGCGCGGCGGTGGTGGCGCTGGCGATCGCATCGACGAGGGCAATGGTGCGGGCGTACTGCAGGCGCGTCGGCCCGAGCACGGCTACGGTGCCATGCGGGCCATCAAGATGTCCGTATGACGCTGATACAAGAGCACAGTGTTCGAGACCGGTCGGCAGGGGCTCGCAGCCAATAACCACACGCGGCCCGTCGCTTGATTCTTCGGCACGGAGCGCCAGCGCCAGCAGCCGTCGCTCCTCGATAACCTCGAAGACAGTGCGGAGGTCGCCCATCGTCTCGACATCGGGTGCCGCGAGCAGCCGCGAGGATCCCTCCACGAGGACCTCCGATTCATCCAGGTCGCCGGTGATCGAAGTCGCACCCAGCGCGATGGCCTGGCGTTCGAAAACTTCGAGACGTTCGCCGGCACCCGTGAGGAGTTCCTGAATACGCAGGGTCACCTCGCGCAGGCTGCGGCCCGCGAAGCGCCGTACGAGGTAGGCGGCAGCCTGGTCGAGCTGATCCTGCGTCATGGGCTCGGAGAGCACGACAGCACGCTTCTTCACCTGACCGGCACGGGAAACCACGATCGCGAGCACGCGGTTGCCCTCTAGCGCCACGAAATCGACGTGCCGAAATGCAGTATCCGACAGCGGCGGTGCGGCCACCACGGCGACGAGTTCCGAAAGATCGGCGAGGACGTGACAAGTACGGCGTAGCAACTCGTCCATCTCGATCGGATCAGGCGCAATCTGGCTGCGTAGATTTCGCGCGTCGTCGTCCGACATGAGGCCGCGGACCGGGAGTCCGGTGACGTATTGCCGGTATCCGCGGCGCGTGGGCATGCGTCCGGCAGAGGTGTGTGGTTGCTCGAGGTAGCCGAGCCGCTCGAGCTCTGCCATCACGTTGCGCACCGTGGCCGGGCTTACCGATTCGTCGAGCAGGCGCGCGATGGTGCCCGACCCAACCGGCTCTCCGGTCAGGATGTAGCGCTCGACGATGGTGTCGAGCACTGCTGCGCTACGTGCGTTCAGTTCCGGTACGGACATGGTCCAACTCACGTGCGGAGCGCTAGGCAGGGGCTCCGCGTAAAACCCCGGTGCGGCGTCCCTGGATCGAGACTTAGCACTCTCCCCCTGGGAGTGCTAACCCCAATGAAACAACCCGGTTGCGGGGGTGTCAAGCGTCTGCGGCCCGGCGAGCTTCCGATCCGCCGTCCGCGCCAGCCAACGACGGTCGCGAGCCGGTTTTGGCACCATGGCGCATGCTAAAATCCAGGCTGCTGTGGCGATCCTCGGGGCCTTCCCATTGCGGCCGGAGTGCATGCATCTACCATGATCGATCGAGTCACCGCGCTTGCCCGCGCATCATTCGGCGAGCTGCTCAAGCGGCCCATTCTCCTGGCACTCCCGGGTATCGCCCTCGCCCTCGGTGCGGTGACTGGTGGAGCAATCGCCTACGCTCCCGACGATGCGATCGTCGATGCCCTCCGGCAGTACGAGCCTAGTCTCGTCACGCGGATCCACGGGCGCGACGGCGAGCAGTATGCGGAATGGTTGACGCAACGCCGTGAGGTCGTTGCGTATGAGGACATCGCGCCGGTCATGGTGAACGCAGTGGTCGCCACCGAGGACGCGAAGTTCTTCTCGCACGTCGGAATCGACCCGCTGGCGGTGGTGCGGTCGCTCATCGCTGACATTCGCTGTGGGTATTTTTGCGAGGGTTTCAGCACGATCACGATGCAGATCCCACGCAACCTCGACCGCTATCTGGGCGGCGAAACCTGGTTGCCGAAGAGCAAGACGCTCACCCGCAAGATCCGTGAAGGCATCTACGCGATTCAGATCGAGCGGCACTACACGAAGGAACAGATCTTCGCGATCTATGCGAACCAGATCTTCATGGGTAGCAAGGTCTACGGCTTCCAGTCCGCGGCGAAGTTCTACTTCGGGAAGTCGATCTCGGATGTGAACCTCCCCGAGGCCGCTCTCCTCGCGGGGATCATTCAAACCCCGAATAGCTTCCGACCCGATCTCAATCCCGAGCGAGCAGTGCGGAAACGTAACGTCGTGCTGGGTCGCATGCTCGCTGAAGGGTTCATCTCGGACGAGGAGCACGCTGTCGCTAGCATCGCTCCTCTGGTTCTCGCCGACGAGGACAACGCGGATGGTATCGGCGACTACTTCACCGAGGAGATCCGCAAGCGGCTGATTACCGAGTACGGCATGGACGGCATCTATCGTGGCGGTCTCCGCGTGAACACCACGCTGGACAACCGCGTGCAAACCGCCGCCGAGGTCGCGCTCGACAAGGGAATCCGCGCCGTGGACAAGGCAGCGGGATGGCGCGGGGCGACAACGAATCTGCTCCAGGAAGGCGCCGACCTCGAGACGTGGGTTCATCCGGCGTGGTTCGATCGGATCGAGCCCGGCAACATCGTGAAAGCGGTGGTGTTGGAAGTAGAGCCAGAGCGAGCTCGCGTCCGCTTCATGGACCAGGTCGCGGAGCTGACGCCCGAAGACATCGAGTGGACCAACCGCACACGGCTCCATCGCCTCGTCGAACCCGGCGATCTGATTGAAGTGAAGCTCAAGGAACTCCGCGAGGACGGTACCTGGAGGCTCCTGCTGGATCAGGAACCGACGCTCCAGGGCTCGGTGCTGGTGGTTGAGAACCACACCGGCGAGGTCACCGCGATGGTTGGCGGGCGCACCTTCGACCAGTCGGAGTTCAACCGCGCCACGCAGGCGGTACGCCCCACCGGATCGATCTTCAAGCCCTTCGTATACTCGGCCGCCGTGCAACGGGGCATCACCCCGTCCGAGCTTTTCGTCGACCAGCCCGAGACGTTCTACGATGCCTCGCGGCAGCCCTACTCGCCTGAGAACTTCAACAATGAGTACATCGGCATCACATCGATGGCTGAAGCACTCACGAAGTCGCGCAACGTTCCGACCGTGATGTTGCAGCAGAAGGTCGGCCTCACCAACGTGATCGACACGGCGCGGAGCTTCGGACTCACCGCGGACTTCCAGCCCTACCTGTCGCTTGGGTTGGGAGTCATGGACATTTCGGTGTGGGAGATCGTCCGCGCCTACACGGTGTTCCCGAACCAGGGCGTTCTCGTTGAGCCTCACCTCGTCAAGGAGGTATTCGATCGCAATGGACGACTCCTGGAAGAGGCGGAGCGCCAAGCGCGCAAGGTGCTGAGCTCCGACGAGGCTTATGTGATGGCGCGGATCCTGGTGGCCGGCATTCAACGCGGTACAGGCGTGCGGGCTAAACCGCTGGCCAACGAACTCGGCTTAATGCTAGGCGGCAAGTCCGGCACCACCGACGATCGGACCAACACGTGGTACGTCGGCTTCTCGCCGAACCACACGGTCGGCGTGTGGTTGGGTCACGACGACAACCAGCGCATCCATCGCTACGCCACAGGCGCGAGCAGCGCTCTGCCGATCTGGATCGATGTGATGCGTGCGGCCGAGGATGGCGCCAGCCCGGCCGTGCTACCGATGCCCAACAACATCGAGCTCAGGTCCGTCGACGTCTTCACGGGGCTGCTCTACAGCGAGTACTGCAAGGAGTCGGTGGAACTGGCGTACATCGCGGGCACGGCCCCGACACGGACGTGTGGGCCGACCGAGCGTTCGATCCTCGATCTGCCGCCCTACCAGCAAACCTACTTCGTAAGCAACGGCAAGCTCGATACCGACGGCGGCTAGCCCGCGTTACTCAGCGCCGGCCTGCCACTTGAGGTAGCCCTCGACAAACGGCTGAATGTCGCCGTCGAGCACAGCGCTCACGTTGCCGCGCTCCACGTCCGTCCGATGGTCTTTGGCCATCTGATAGGGATGGAGCACGTACGAACGGATCTGGGACCCGAAGCCGATCTCCTTCTTCTCTCCCTGCTTCTCGGCACGTTCGGCTTCGCGGATCTGCCGCTCGCGCTCGTACAGGCGCGCCCGGAGCACCGTCATCGCCATTGCTTTGTTGCGATGCTGCGATCGCTCGGCCTGACTCTGCGCGACGAGCCCCGTCGGAACGTGGGTGATACGCACCGCGGAGTCGGTGACGTTTACGTGCTGACCACCAGCGCCGCTCGAGCGATAGGTATCGATCCGGAGGTCTTTCTCCTCCATGTCGATTTCGATATCGGCATCGACTTCCGGGGCCACTGCGACGGAGGCGAATGACGTATGTCGCCGGCTCGCCGCATCGTAGGGAGAAATACGAACCAGCCGGTGCACGCCGGACTCGCCCTTGAGATATCCGAACGCGTGCGGCCCTTCGATGCGGATCGTCGCGGACTTAAGACCAGCCTCTTCCCCTGGAGTCTCGTCGATGACCTCGATCTTGTACCCACCGGACTCGGCCCATCGCAGATACATGCGCAGCAGCATCGAGGCCCAATCCTGAGATTCGGTACCGCCGGCGCCCGGGTGGATATCGACCAGAGCGGGGCGCGCGTCATCGGGGTCGCCGAGCAGCAACTGCAGCTCGAAACTATCGAGCGATGCTTTGGCCAGCTTCAACGCCTGCTCGGCTTCCTGTGCGGCCTCAGCTTCGCCTTCCGCGGCGAGTTCGAGAAACGCCTCGGCCTCGTCGAGCGCCTCGCCTATCTTGCGATCGACGTCGCAGCGCTCGTTAAGCGCGCTGCGCTCACGCAGCAAATTTTGATCGCCGCCGTCATCCCAGAAACCCGGCTCTGACATGACTGCTTCGAGTTGATCAAGACGAGTTCGTGCTCCGGCCGGGTCAAAGATGACCTCCCAGAGCCTGATAGCGCGAACGCTGCTCTTCGAGTGTGCGGTGAGAGTCGTCGGACATTTCCAGGCCGGGTTGGAGGCGCGAACCGCCCGAATTTAAACCGGATCGGTCCCCGACGTGGACCGCTCGAAGAATGGACGGCCACGCAGCGCACCCGCCACGAGCACCAGGGCCACCACCTGCATGAAGAAGCCGAGGGCATCACCCATCCGGCCATAGAGCGTGGTGTCGCTCCGCAGACCGATATCGACAACAGGCGCCGACGCTTCCTCCAGCGCGGTCGTGGCGAACTCGCGACCCCACGGATCGAATGCACCACTGATGCCGGTGTTGGCCGCGCGAACCAGCCACCGTCGATTCTCAACGGCGCGCATACGGGCCATTGCATGGTGCTGATACGGGCCGCTGGTGGTGCCGTACCAGGCGTCGTTTGTGATGGTGGCGAGAAATCTCGCGCCGTGATCCACCTGCCCGCGCGCAATGGCCGGGAAGATCACCTCGTAGCAGATCGACATCCCGAATCCGGGTAGGCCCGGCACCGCGGCCCCCAGCAGCGCCTGGTTCTCCGCGCCGGCACGCATGTCACCCACGGCGCTCACGAGCGGCCCGAGCCAGCGCAGCAGAGACTGGAACGGCAAGTACTCTCCGAACGGGACCAGATGACTCTTCTCGTAGGCGCCGCGGATCGCGCCCTGCGGGTCCACAAGTACGGCTGCGTTGGCAACCTCGTAGCCGTCGGCCTCCACGTCGACTCGCACGGTGCCGACCACAACGGAGACCGCGTGACCTGCGGCTACCTCCGCGATCAAGGCCTGCGCGGCCGGGTCACGTTCCAGACCGTACGGATCAGGCCATGAACTCTCGGGCCACAGAACGAGATCGGCGCCGGCAGTTGCCGCCCGGCGGGTCAGGTCGACGTGACGCTCGAGGATGTCGCGGCGGGCGCCAGCATCCCACTTCAAATCCTGCGGAACATTGCCCTGGACGAGCCCTACTTTGAGGCGTTCATCGCTGGGCTGAGCGCCAGTCAGTGACCAGACACCGAACACCAACGCCGCCGCCATGAACGCGCCCGCCATCGCCATCGTGGAGTGGGCAGTCCGCCTGTCGAGCCACCACGAGGCGAGTGCTCCGTTCACCAACACGGCCAGGAACGACAGGCCGGCAACCCCGGCAAGACTGGCCGTCTGGATCATCACGTCGCTGCGCCCAGCGGCATACCCGAGCGGGGTCCACGGAAAGCCGGTCAGGAACCACCCCTGGAAGAACTCGAGGCCCGCCCAGCCGACGGCAATCAGCAAAACCGAACGCGGCCCCCGAAGGCCTACCTGTTGCACGACCAGCGCGAAGAGGCCCCAGTAGGCCGCCATGTACCCCGCGAGAAGACCGGCTCCCATGACGGCAGCCGGCCATGGGAGCCCGCCATGCAAGGTCATCGCGTGGACCACCCAGTACATCGTGACGCCGCGAAATGCGAAACCGAAGAGGAACCCAGTGCGCAGCGCGACCCAGGGGTTGGAGCGGGCGGCGAGAACCAGCAGTGGCGCCAGCGCGAACCAGACCAACACGTGTAGGTCCAGCTTCGGAAAGGCTGCGGCCAGGAGGCTACCCGCCAGAAAGGGCGCCCCGAACTGGCGAAGCGCTGCCGCCCCCATCGGGAGCCGCTAGCCCTGCGTTACCCAGGTATCGGGAACGTCGGAGCGGCCGCTCAAGGCTGTGGCCACTCGTTCCGCGTCGGCCTGCGCGCCGTAGCGTCCAACTCGCACTCGCCACACCGCGCTACCGCGGACTTCGGCCTCCACAACGAACGTCGGGAACCCGTCCCGAGATAACTGGGCCTGCAGTGCACGGGCCTCACTCTCGTTGTCCGGCGAGGCAACCTGAATCACCCATCCGCTAGCCAGCGACGGATCGTCAGCCGGCAATCCCGGCGGCGCCGTGGGCTGGTCGGAGGCCGCATTCTCGGCCACCACATCTTCGAACGTGGACGGCTCCTCGGCGACTGGATCATTCGCCGCGGTCGCTGAATCGTCTGCGATCGCCGGCGCCTCCTCCATCGGGGCGGCTGTGGTGTCCTCCGCCGCGAGCGGCTCGACCCAGCCCGACTCCGGTAGCGCCTGGGGCGCCTGCCCCCGACCCACCATCACCCCGAGGACGAAGACGGTCACTCCAACGGCGGCCGCCACGAGGAACGCGACGATCAAACTGCCGTTGCTGAGCTGAATCTCGTAAAAACTCTGCTTACCCGAGCCGTTCATATTCCCACCTGGCTACCACGGTTCTCTGCTTCAGGAACCGACGGTTGGAAGCGTTTGATTGGCGCGCATCACCCCCGAGATCCGCGCTCATCCGGGGCTGATTCTACTGCATGCCGGCGGGTTCCGGCAGTTCAGTCGTCGTCCTCGGACGTAGTTCCTCGGGTGAGAGCCGCCGTGATGCCCTGCATCATGTCCATCGGCAATGGGAAGACGATGGTCGAACTGCGATCACCAGCAACCTCGGTGAGAGTCTGGAAGTAGCGCAATTGCACCGCGACCGGCTGACGAGCAAGTACCGCGGCAGCCTCTTCGAGTCGTACGGAGGCCTGCGCCTCTCCCTCGGCGTGGATGATCTTCGCCCGCTTCTCGCGCTCTGCCTCGGCTTGCTTCGCAATCGCGCGCACCATTTCTTGCGGCAGATCCACGTGCTTCACCTCCACCATCGACACTTTGATGCCCCACGGATCGGTATGCGCGTCAAGGATCGACTGCAGCTGCGAGTTCAGCTGGTCGCGCTCCGAGAGCAGTCCGTCAAGGTCGACTTGTCCGAGCACCGATCGCAGCGTCGTCTGCGCTAGCTGCGAAGTGGCGTACATGTAGTTCTCCACCTCGACGATCGCGCGGGTCGAGTCCATTACCCGGAAGTAGACAACCGCGTTCACCTTCACCGACACGTTGTCGAGCGTGATGACGTCCTGAGGAGGAACATCGAGGACGATCGTTCGCAGCGAAACGCGCTCGATCTTGTCGATCGGCCACCAGACCAAGATGATGCGTGGCCCCTTGGTCTCCGGGAGCAACCGGCCGAGTCGGAAAATGACCCCGCGCTCGTATTCTTTGAGGATATTGACGGAGCTGATCAGGTAGAGCGCGATGATGACCGCCACAAAGGCGACCGGCGAGAAGAATCCAAGCATGGCATTCTATCCCTGGTTCGGGTTGGATTGTCGGACGCGAACGGTCATGCCGTCCTCGAGACCGACGATTTCAATTGACTCGCCTGCCGCGAGCTCGGCATCGCCCACGGCACGCCAGAGTTCTCCGTGTACGAACACCTCACCGGTAGCCGCGGAGCCAAGAGGCTTCGTAACCTGACCGATCTTTCCCAGGAGACCCGCTGGACCCGTCTGCACCTTCGCGCGGTGCGCGCGGAGCACGAGCCTCACCAGGAAACCGGCGATTCCGAGAATTGCGAGCGCGGTGGGGAGCACGAACGCGAGTTGGAGTCGCATTTCGGGAATTGGCCCGGGCACAAGCATGAGCGATCCAAGCACGAACGCGACCAGCCCTGCGATCGTCAATAGACCGTACGAGGTCACCTTCAGTTCCAGTATGAAGAACACGATCGCGAGCCCCATAAGCGCCAGCCCGGCCAAATTGATAGGCAGGATCTGGAACGCCAGCATCGCCAACACGAGGCTCACGCCGCCGAGCACACCCGGCACGATCGCGCCCGGGCTCGACAGCTCGAAATACAGCCCGGCAATGCCGATCAACATGAGCATGTACGCGACCTGCGGGTTCGCGATCACCGAGAGCAGCGTCTGGCGCGTGCTCATCTCGCGGTCGACCACTTCGGCCGCCGCGATCTCCAGCGTCCAGGTGCGGCCGTCACGGCGCAACGTTCTACCGTCCAGCGCATCGAGGAGGCCGTCGAAGTCATCGACTCTCAGATCCGCGAGACCGGCCTCCTGCGATTCACTCGCTGAATATGAACGGCCGTCGGTCACCGCGGCGCTGGCCAGATCGAGTGGCCGACCGTGCTGCTCGGCCAGGCTACGCATGTACGCATCGGCATCTTCAATCAGCTTGCGCGACATGGTCTCGTCGACCTGTCCGCCGCCCACCGGGACCGGACTCGCAGCGCCCATGTTGGTGCCGGGCGCCATCGCCACAACGTCCGCCGCCATCGCCATGAAGAACCCGGCCGATGCGGCACGAGCGCCTGCAGGGCCGACAAACAGGCACACAGGCACATCGCTCGCGAGAAAGGCCTGGATGATCTGGCGCATCGAGCCGTCGAGGCCACCCGGGGTGTCGATTTCGAGCACAAAGAGGTCAGCGCGGAGCTGCTCCGCCTCTGCCAAAGCCTCGACGACGTATTCCGCCGTGATCGGGTGAATCGCGTCTGCGAGTCGGGCACGGACAACGAGGGGCTCGTCGCCACTTTGCGCGGTGACCACGAACCCAGGCAGTAGCGGTGCGAGCGCTGCGGCTGCAAGAAGACCGAGCATGGCGAGCCGCTTGCGCTCGCCACGGGCCGGATTCGGGAAGCTGGACTGTCTCACCCCTTCATTGTGCACGAGCGACCCGGCGGACGCGACGGGCGCGACGATCCGGGTGCTATGCAGGCATGGCGTCGAATAACGCCACGCAGTCTTCCAACCGACTGTCGCCGCCGTCATTCACGGCGAATCGAGCGACTCCATTGCCGATCTGGCCATACATGGAGGCGCCGGCGTAGTCGCCGCGCTTGTTCAGGCAGTAGAAACGCAGATTGAAATTCGGGCGCCCCTCGCTGTTGAGCAGTCGTGACGCCGTCGTTTTGCCGGCAATCCGCTCAAGCGCCTGGATCGCTGCATCGCGTGGATGCGCACCGCCTCGCATCAGTTCAACCACCAGAAACGATGCGCACTCCACCAGGTTCGCTTCGCCGCGACCGGTCGACCCGCAAGCACCGACCTCGTTGTCGACGTAGAGCCCGGCGCCGAGAATCGGCGAGTCACCCACCCGACCCGGAATCTTGAACGACAGCCCGCTCGTGGTCGTCACCCCCGAAATATCGCCGTTGACATCCACGACATTGCAGTTGATCGTGCCGTAGTCGCGTTCGATAGGCGCCATGTCGGCGCTACCGTCGCGCTCGGGAGGCAGCCACTCGTCACGGTCGGAATGGGTCTCCTTCCACCGCAACCACGCTTCCCGAGACCGCTCGGTGAGCAGGTTCTCTCCACCGTAGCCGTGGACCCGGGCAAACTCGTTCGCACCTTCGCCAACAAGAAGCACATGATCGGTGCGGTAGGCAACGAGTTGGGCGACATTGGAGGGTGTTTTGACACCCTCGATGGCGGCTACCGCTCCGGCGCGCGCGGTCGGTCCGTGCATCACGGACGCGTCGAGCTGGACAACACCGTCCTCGTTCGGAAGGCCGCCGTAGCCGACGCTCATGTCGTCAGGATCGTGCTCGACGATGTTCACGCCGGCAATTACCGCGTCGAGCGTGTCACCGCCCCCTTGAACGATCTCCATCGCCTTGGCAGCCGCTTCGAGGCCGTTGCCAGAGGACACCACCACAGGACGACTTGGACTCTGCGTGACGACCGCCGGAGCGCGACTGGCCGCACCAACGCCGAGCCCGGCCGCGACCCCCGTTCTCAGAACATCACGACGGTTCCAACGGTCGGTCATCGGGGCCTCCTGACGAGCTTCAGGCGTCGCCGGTCTTTCTGCCGTAGCGATCGTCGATCCGCACGACATCCTGCAGATGCGGCGTCGACACTTCAAAAATGTCGCAGGTACTCAGGGCGCGCATGCGGTGCACCATGCCGGTCGGCACATGAAACGCCTGGCCGGGTTCGAGAACCGTCGTCTCGAGCTCGTCCCCCTCACGGGCGGCAAACTGCAGTTCCATACGGCCGCTCTGGCAATACAGGGTCTCTTCCTTCACCTCGTGGTACTGGAGACTGAGTTGTTCCCCCTCCACGATATGAAGAATCTTGCCCACATAGTCGTCCGTCTCGGCCCAGATGAGCTCGTGGCCCCAGGGCTTGTCTACCTTGCGCATCGAACCTCTCAAAGTGCCGTTTGGAGCCGTATTCGTGACTATCCCGCCACCGAAAAATCGTCGGGCAAGTGTGCCATAAGCTCGGCGAGAGCGAACTCTTCGACCTCCGCGGCGGTACGCAGCGCGAGCGCCTCGCGAGCGATGCGCCGGGCATCCCCTCCGGGCAAGTGCCGGACGAGATTCTTGATTACCGGGATCGAGCCCGGCGCCATGCTGAGATCCTCGTAGCCCAGACCGATCATTACCATCGCGGTCAACGGATCAGCTGCGACCTCGCCGCACAGGCACAGCGGGATCTCGCGCTCTCGGGCAGTTGTCGCAATCGCGTTCAAAACCCGCAAGACCCCGGGGTGCAGTGGCTCATAGAGGTCTGCCACGGCATCGTTCGTACGATCCACGGCGAGCAGGTACTGGATCAGGTCGTTCGTACCGACCGAGAAGAAGTCGACGTGGTCACTCAGCTGTTCAACGATGAGACTCGCCGCAGGGACCTCGAGCATCGCGCCGATCGGTATGTCTTCGTCGAACGCCACGCCGCTCTGTCTCAAGTCCGCCGCGACCGCGTCGATACACTTCCGCGCCTCCAGAACCTCGGCCAATTCGGTAACGAACGGCAGGACGATTCGCAGGTTGCCGTACGCGCTCGCCCGTATCAGACCGCGCAGCTGCACGGCGAAGATATCGGCATCGTGGAGCGACCGCCGAATGCCACGCAAGCCGAGCAGACTGTTGTCGCCGGCCGCGCGCAAAGCCGTTGGCAGGCTCTTCTCGCCCCCGAGGTCCATGGTTCGAATCGTGACCTGCGCCGGCCCCATTTCCTGCAGAATTGCCCGGTATTCCTCGAAGTGCGCTTCCTCGTCCGGCAACTCACCATCCGCTCTCAAGTAGAGGAACTCCGACCGATACAGTCCGATGCCGGTGGCGCCGTGCCGATGCGCGCCCTCTAACTCCCGAACACTCTCGAGATTCGCCTGGAGTGTGATGCGAAGTCCGTCCGGCGTCTCCGCGAGTTCCTCGCGCATGGCCGCGAGGACGGACTCCCGATCCTCATAGGCGGACCGCTTCTGTTCGTACTCGGCTTCGATCTCCGCTGACGGATTCACGATCATCACGCCTTCGGCTCCGTCCAGGATCACCCGATCGCCGGTCTGGACGTGCAGCGTCGCGTCATGAGTCCCTACAACCGCCGGGATCTCCATCGAGCGCGCCATGATCGCCGTGTGGCTCGTGCGTCCGCCCGCGTCGGTCACGAAACCGAGCACGTGTTCTCGATCGAGCGTTGCTGTTTCCGCAGGGGACAGGTCGTGCGCCACGACAACGACCGACTCCTCGAGGTGATCGAGGCGCAGCGCCTCCTGCCCAAGAAGAATTCGGAGGAGGTGCGTCGCCAGCGTCTCGATGTCAGCGCCGCGATCGCGGAGGTACGAATCGTCGATGCGCGCGAACCTCGCCTGGAGTCCGTTCGCAACGTCGCGAACCGCGGCCTCGGCATTTCGTCGATCGTCGCGAATTCGCGAGCGGATGGTCTCCACGAATGAACGGTCGTCCAGGATCAGCTTCTGAGCGTCGAAAATACGCGCCAGTTCCTCGCCAACCTCGCGCCCCGCTCGTCGCTCCACCGAGCCGAGCTCCGAACGCACAGCGTCGATGGCCTGGTCGAAGCGCGTCACCTCCGCTTCGATATCGTTCGGCTCAAGCAGACGCTCTGGCACATCGCCGACACCGCGCTCGACCACGACGGCACGCCCGGAAACAACTCCGGGAGATACACCGATGCCCTCACAGCGCTTGGAGCTCACGCGTCTATTCCTCGCCGAAGCGAGTGGCGACCAACTGAACGAGCGCGTTCATCGCGTCATCTTCGTCGCTACCGTCCGTGCTCACGAGTATGTGACTGCCCTGCGGGGCGGCGAGAAGAAGCACGCCGATAATGCTCTTACCATTCACGGTCATGGCGTCCTTGCCGACCTGAATATCGCAGTCAAACTCACTGGCGCGGCGAACGAACTTCGCTGCCGCACGAGCGTGCAATCCGAGTTTGTTGAGAATCTCTAGTTCTTTCTGAACCATGGCTTGCAGCCCGCCGCGCCCGATGGCGCAGCGGTCACACCCCCTCCTGGGCAGACAAGACTTCACTCGCGATGCAGAGGCTGTTCTGCCCCCGATCTCTCACTTGCCGGACGACTCCGGCCAGATCATCGTCACACCCTTGCAAGTTCGTGAACTTGACCAACATCGGCAAGTTCACGCCGGCAATGATCTCGACTCGATTTGCATCGAGAAACGGCAGACAGACGTTCGTCGGCGTGCCGCCGAACATGTCTGTGAACACGATGACACCCGCGGGCGCGCCAAGCGAGCGGATAGCGTCGGCCACGCGTTCACGCGCGGCATCAACAGGCGCGTCCCAGTCGATAGATACAGCGGTCAGCGCATCCACGGGACCAACGATTCGCTCGGTGGCAGCCAGAAGTTCGTCGGCCAGCTTCCCGTGCGTCACCACCACCGCGCCGATCCTGTACGTAGAATCCGCGTCGTTCACCGCCTAGCCTCCCGGTCGCCGCCGAGGTCGGTATGCGCAACAGTTGTTGCATAGCCCTGTTGCCGCAGTAGTTCGTCCACCATGCATGCCATCGCCACCGAACGATGTCGCCCTCCGGTGCACCCGAATGCCACCGTCAGGTAGGTCTTTCCTTCTGCCGCATATTGCGGCAACAGAAACCTCAGCATCCCGTCCACGTGTTCGAGAAAGGTCTGTGTCGCCGGCTGCGATTCTACAAACTCCCGGACCGGGCTGTCCAAACCGGACTGCGGGCGAAGCTCGGCCTCATAGTGCGGATTCGGCAGGAAGCGGACGTCGAAAACCAGATCGGCGTTGGGCGGCACGCCGCGGCGAAACCCAAAACTCGTGAGCGCAATACGCATGCCACGATCGGCGTCCGAACCGAACCCGCTCATCAGAAACTGGCGCAGCGTCCAGACGTTGTACTCCGTGGTGTCGATCACGTCGTCCGCGTGCTCTCGGATCGGCGCCATCAGTTCACGTTCGGCCGCGATACTCCGGTCGACCGCCTGTCCAGTCGCCACCGGGTGGGGTCGCCGGGTCTCTGAGAAACGCTGCATCAACGTCGCATCATCGGCATCGAAGAACAGCAGCCGCGAAGCGGGCTCGTGCTCACGCAATCTCGCCCACGCGGCGCCAAAGTCGTCGAGGAAACCGCCGGTGCGAGCGTCCACCGCCAGGGCCACGCGATCGAACGTCGCTCCTCCCCGCTCGGTGAGCTCGAGGAATGTCGCCATCAACGGAGGCGGAAGATTGTCCACGCAGTAGTACCCAAGATCTTCAAAGACACGCAGAGCGCTGCTCTTCCCGGCCCCGGACATTCCGGAGATCACCAGTACGCGGTCGCTCACTCGAGATCCCCTTCGTCGAGCTCGAATCTGCCCGCCACGAACTCGGGATTCGCCATGGCCTCCTGCAAGCGCCGCTCGAGCTCGGCCGCTGGATGCAGTCCCTTCAACCGCAGCAGCTGAGAGCGCGCCGCGACCTCTACCAGGTTGGCAACCGAGCGCCCCGGCACCACTGGGATTCGAACGATCGGGATCTGGACATCCAGAATCTCGGTGTGCTCCTGATCGAGCCCGAGTCGGTCGCAGTCGCTCCGGAGGCCCCCCTTGTGTAGCTCCACCACCATCTCGAGCCGCTTACGATGACGGGTCGCGCCAACGCCGAACAGGTGGGCGATGTTGATGATGCCTAGGCCGCGGACCTCCATGTGGCTCCGGACAAGTTCGGGGCCGCGCCCGACAAGCACCTCAGCCTGGCGACACTGAATCTCCACGATGTCATCTGACACCAGTCGGTGGCCGCGCATGATGAGCTCGAGGGCGGCCTCGCTCTTGCCGATCCCCGAGTCGCCACGAATGAGCATCCCCACGCCCAGGACGTCGACCATGACGGCGTGCACAGTGACACGCGGAGCAAAGAAGTCATCCAGGAAGTGATTCAGCCGATCGATGAACGTCGATGACAGCATCGGGCTGATGAAGAGCGGCACGGCTCTTTCTTCGCAAAGCTCCACCAGCTGCTGCGGCGGCTCGAGGCCCTTGGTGACCGCCACGCACGTGATGTCGTGGTTGAAGATCGGCTCGAGAATGGCACGTCTCTCCGCCGCGTCGGTGGCTTCCAGACAGGTGATTTCGGATCGACCAAACACCTGCACGCGGCCCGGATGAATGAACCCGGTATAGCCGGCCATCGCCAGGCCCGGTTTCTGGATCCGCTGATGCGTGATGCGTTTGTCCAGGCCGGGCTCGCCAGCGACCAACTCGACAGCGAGGTGCTCGCGGCCGGTCTCGAGAAGCTCGCCCACGGTCATCGTGGGTCGCGGTTGCGCCGTTTCGTTACTCACCGCGCTTCCCGGTTCATTAACGGCTACTGTCCTTCGGCGGTCGGCGTCGGCGCGCCGGAGTGGCGACGAGCCTCGAGGCGCTTGTCGTGGGCCTTGTGCACCTGCGCGTCGATGCGGTGCAACACATCGCGCACGAGTTCATCCAGGTCGTGGCTCTCACCGTGCCCCTTGAACGTACCTTCCGGACTCGTGAGCACAACTTCAAGATCGACACGCTGGTGGGTTGGGCCTTCGTGCCCGACCACAACGTGCGCGTCAGTCGGTTCGCGCAGCAAACGAGCGATCTTATGAAGCTGATCGTCTACGCGCTGCCGGGCCTCATCTGCAATCGGTTCTCCCCGAAACGTCCAATCGATATTCATCGGCGTCCTTCTGAGAGGGCCCCTACCCGTCACCCGATGCGACGACGGGCCTTCGAGGCCGGAATGTGCATCTCTTCACGGTACTTCGCCACGGTCCGCCGCGCGATCTGTAGTCCGCCTTCTTTCAGTCGTTTTGCCACTGCGGCGTCCGAGAGCGGCCGGCGGCTGTCCTCCGAGTCAATCAGCTTTCGAATCTTCTCCTTCACGCTCACGGAAGAGACATCAGCGCCGGATGCGTGCCCTAGCCCGCTGTGAAAGAAGAAACGCATCTCGAAGATGCCTTGTGGCGTATGCATGTACTTACCGTTAACGACCCTCGACACCGTCGACTCGTGCATCTCGATGTCGTCGGCGACGTCACGCAGCACCATCGGGCGCAAGGCAGCCAGTCCGTGCTCCATGAAGGCCTGCTGGTGCTCGACGATGCTCTCGGCCACCTTGCCGATCGTGCGTTGTCGCTGACCAAAGGACTTGATCAGCCAGAGCGCCGAGCGCAGTTTGTCTTGCAGGTACTCGGCAGCCTCAGGAGAGATTCCACTGTCCGGATCAAGCATCTTGCGGTAGAGGCGCGACACGCGAAGCTTGGGCAGCCCGTCGTCGTTCACCGCCACCACCCAGCTGTCGCCGTCTTGCTTCACGTGCACGTCGGGCGTGATGTACCGCGGAGATTCGTCGCTGTATTGCTGCCCCGGCTTCGGGTTCAGCGCGCGAACGACCTCCATCGCATCGGCCACTTCGGTCAGTCGAACATGCAGCGCCCGGGCGATCTCCTTGTATCGATGTGCTTTTACCGAATCCAGATGATCTCGAACCATGGCCACGACAAGACCGTCTGCAAGCCCCAGTCGTTCGAGCTGAAGGAAGAGGCACTCGCGGAGGTCTCGAGCACCGACGCCTGCGGGATCGAGCTCCTGCACCGCTGCCACCGCACGTTCGACATCTAGCGGCGGCCACGTGCCCATGGCGGCCACTTCGCCGACGCTGGCCCGCATGTAGCCGGATTCATCGAGGTTGCCAAGCACCGCCTCGACGATCTCCTCGTCGCACGCAAGCTCGGTCATTTCGAGCTGCCACGACAGGTGGTCGATAAGCCCCGGTGTAGACGTGAGGGTCGCCTCGAACGTCGGGCCCTCGCGTTCCTCGCTCATGTTCGGGGTCGTCGGCTGATAGTCGAAGAATTTCTCGAAGAAGGCGTCGGTATCGAGGTTGTCGACTATCTGGTCCTCCGGCGATGTCTCCGTCGATTCAGCCGGTTGCTCCGCCGCCACCTCAACGCCATTGGCTTCCTCGCGTTGGACTTCGGTCTCGACGCCAGCTTCTGCTCGATCCTCGAGCACCGGATTCTCTACAAGCTCCTGCTGAAGCGTCTGCTCCAGCTCCAGCTTGTTCAGCTGCAGTAGCTTGATCGCCATCTGCAGCGCTGGCGTCATCACCAACCGCTGCGAGAGGCGCTGAGAGAGTTTTTGTTGAAGTGCCATACAACCTGGGACGGCTGATCAGTTCAGACTGAAGGATTCGCCGAGATAAACCTTGCGGACCTGTGGATCCTGCTCGAGCTCCCTGGGCGCTCCGGCCCGAAAGATTTTGCCGTCGGCGATGATGTAGGCGCGGTCGGTGATCCGGAGAGTTTCGCGAACGTTGTGGTCGGTAACGAGAACCCCAATCCCGCGCTGCTTCAGTTCGCCGACGAGCTGCTGAATATCCGCGATGGCAATCGGGTCAATACCGGTAAACGGTTCATCGAGCAGGAGAAACGACGGGTTCGTCGTCAGCGCTCGTGCGATCTCCACCCGTCGGCGCTCACCACCGGACAGCGTGTATGCACGGTTCCGGGCCAGGTGAGTAAGTCCAAGGTCCGAAAGAAGTACCTGGCATCGCCGACGTCGCTCCTCGCGCGTGAGCCGCAGCCCCTCCAGGATCGCCATCAGGTTCTCTTCGACGGTCAGCCGCCGAAACACCGACGACTCCTGCGGCAAGTACGAGATGCCGTGACGTCGAGCACGCACGTACATGGGTTCGCGGGTGATATCAGCTCCCCCAACCCGAATCTCCCCAGCTTCGGGACGCACAAGTCCGACAACCATGTAGAAAGATGTCGTCTTGCCGGCGCCGTTCGGGCCGAGCAGGCCCACGACCTCGCCCTGCGAGATATCCAGTTTCACCCCGTCCACCACGCGGTGGCCGCCGTACGCCTTCACGAGCCCGTTCACCTGGAGGCGTCGTGCCGGAATCGCCGGGTCGACCGGCTGTGTGGGTGCTAGCACTGGTTCAGCCATGGTCAAACGTGGCCTCCAAGGGCCGGAAGGCCCAGTAGCGGGCCCGTATGCACATAGCGTACCAACTTCCACAAGAGTCGGTCAAACACTAAATTTCTTCGTTGATATCGAATTTATCCTTATTTGATCAATATTTATGGATCCGACAAATCACCACCGCGTCAACCCCCACGCAATGGTCGAGCTGATGCTGCCGGTGCGTGGCCACGCTTGCCGGATGTCTCCTCTTCGAATCTAGATGACTTCTCGATATTTTCGGTTTCTTTTGATGTCTTTTGATGCTCCATACTATGCAAATCATCGTTTAAGAGCGTGACGAGAACACGTGACGCCAGCATGCCCGTTTGTGGCGCAGGTACCGCGCTCGCCGGACGGCTGCGGCGCCGAGGTCTTGGTATGAAGCTTGGACAGATCCTGCTACATCAGCGGCGCATCGACCGCGACCAACTTCGCGAAGCCCTGCGCCGACAGCGAAACACCGGCCGACCCATCGGCGAGATTCTCCTGGGCATGGGTGTGGTCGCACGCGACGACGTTATCGACGGGCTCCTCAAGCAGCCCACAGCTGCCGCCGACGCGGAGACACTGCGCAAGGCCCGTCCCGAGGTCGCGCAGAGGCTGCCGCGTGAGATCTCGGAGCGCATCGACGCTGTGCTGCTGGTGAAGCGCAAGTCCTGGGCATGCGTCGCGATGAGCGACCCGCTCAGCACGGCCAGCAGAGCGCAGTTGGAGTCGATCTTGGGCGTTGCCGTCCTACCCGTCGCGGCCCTGTCCTCTGACCTCGCGGAAGCGCGGGCACGGATCTATGCAGCAACCGCGAGCGCTGACGATGACCGCTCACGCTGAACGCGCCACTCCGGCGGCCGTGCGTGAGTTCCTCACCGCGCTGGATCGAGCGATTCTCACCTGGGGGATCTATCCGCGGTCGTCCGAGTTCGTCGATGGCGCGGTGCGCGAGGTCGCCGACACCCGTAACGCCATCGGCGGTCCGCTCCGCCTGGACGTGCGACCGACGCACCTGATCTGGACAGCCAGCAACGAGAGCGGCGATTGCACCGAAGCCGAGGGACTCGCCCGCACTCTCCACTACCAGCAGATCGCGAGAGTTACCGTTCAGAACAAGTTCGACGAACGCTCCGGCGGCGCCTTCATCGCAGCGATCGCCGCCGGCAAGAACGAAACTCCCTCGCCGCTGCTCACCCAGGCGCAGGACGGCCTCGAGGTGGAACCACTCGACGTGGGCGCACTCTTCAGCGACGGAGAACTGGTGGATGGTCAGGACCCATGGACGAACCTCCTGGGCCGGTTCTCTGCCAATAGCGGTCGCAACACGACATGGCACCAACTCGCGATGGACCCCGACCAGGCTCGCCGTTTCCTCGCGTGGACCGTTGAAAGCGACAACGACAGCGCCGAGTTGCGTGGCTACGCGGCGCCGGATCGCATCGGTCTCGCCTGCGAGCGCATCCTCGCCGAGACGGATGCGAACGCGGCGCCCGCCATCGCGCAGGCATGTGCAGGAATGGCGCAACTAGACCCGGAGGTTTGGCTAGAACTCCTGTCCGACGATCTCCCGGTTGGCGAGGAGGAATCCGCGGTGGATCTCACGAGCGCGATCACGGGTGCGCTCTCACAGCAGCAGGTCCTCAAGATCGCGCGCTACGCCCTTGCTACGCGCTCTGCGCCAACACCGCGTCTCTACCAGTTCTTCCACCGCATCGTCTCGCAACGGGAGGACGGTGCGGCGCTGACACGGGCCGCGAGCGAACAACAAGTTCCAGCGGGAGGAGCGTGGCAGGGTTTCGTCGACCTTCTCGACAGCGAAGACTCGAGCGCCTGGGTCTCGCGTGACTACCGCGGCACTCTTGAGACGCCGGATTCGGCACTGCCGAATCCCGATCAACTGTGGGATTCGTCTCAGCTTCGTCGTCGCTGGGCGGAGATGGACCCAGGATTCGTACGAACGCGGAAAGCCCGCATTCTGGTGGCGCTATTGGAGCGCGAGACCGAGGACGACGATTACCTCGCCCTCGCCGAGGCCCTCGAGGACACGCTGGCAGATCTCGTCGACATGCGTTGCGCCGATCTTCTGGAAGAGATCGTTGAGGTCGCCGAAGACCATCGCGAGGACGCCCGGCGTTCTGAGCTGCAGCGTCGACAGGCTGGGCGCCTGCTCAACACGCTCGCCGAACCGGGTCTGCTCACGCAGATCATCGCGATACTGGCCGATAACAAAGTGTCGGATGACCGCGCGCTTTGGCGCGTCGTCGACACCGTAGGGCCATCGGCAGTTCCGCACCTGATTGAAGCCCTGGAGGCCGGGGGTAGCACTGAATTCAGGCGCCTCGTAGCGCGCGCGGTGCGACGCCTACCGTCGCCACCGATCGAGCATCTACGGCACGCGGTGATGGACGCCCGAGCGCCGATCGCCCGCAACGCGGCCTGGCTGACCGCCCAGCTGTCCCATCCGGAAGCGCCACAGGTGCTAGGAAGGGCACTGAAGCACGACGCACCCGAGGTTCGCCGCGAAGCCGTAGTCGGGCTAGCGGCCAGTGCCGAGGAGTTCGCGGAAGAGGCTATCGTCCGCGCTCTTTCCGATCCCGTCCTCGAGGTACGCCACGCGGCGGCCGTGGGGCTGCGCAACCGCCTGTCGTCTCGACCGGAGGACCGGGTACGCGAGTACCTTGCGCGCTCGAACTGGCACGGACGCAACACCGGCGTGATCGTTGCAGCGGCCCAGGCGCTGGGACACCTAAGCAACGGTGAGTCTCTTCAAGCCCTGCGTCGATTGGCTCAGCGACCTCTGCTGTTTCGCAAGCGACGACATCGCGTGCAGGCCGCTGCGATCGCCGCGATCGCTGCGATCGAGCAACGAACCTCCCGGGAATCGACGGCGCCGGAAGCATCGTTGGAGGTGGCGGCATGACTCGGCAGGGTTCCACCACGCTCGACCAGGTGCTTCATCACCTTCTCGGGGCGCAACAGACAGCGACGATCTATCCCCCCGAGCATCCGCGGGTGAGCGGCGCCGTCCGCGAACTGTTCGAACAACTGGTGAGTTTTCTCGAGACGGAAACGGCTCTTCGAATCGCGTACACCGGAGATGGCCTGGTGCTCGGCGACGAGTCCGTCCCTATCGCCGGAGATCTCCGTACCGGTGTTGTTCGCATTCTTCAACGGGGTCAGATTGACCGGCTTGTCTTCCGTCGCGGCGTGCGGCGATGGGAGGTTGGCGCACTGGTTGATGCGTTGGCTCAGCCGGCGAATGCGCCGAGTGTGTGCAGCGCAGAGTTGCTGGGCGACGCCCGGGTCGAGCACATCGAAGCGGGAGCGCTCGGCAGCGGCGGTGCGCCGACGGACGAAGCCGACGCGACCGGAGAAAACCTCGTCGACGCATGGCAGGTGTATTCGCTCGCCACTCGCGCCGTCGAGTCTCTGGCGTCGACGCTTGCCAGCTCCGCTGATGGTGCGGCGGTCGAACAAGCGCGGCGAACCGCAGGTGAACTCGTGGATGTCGTAGAGCGTCAGCCATCGATGCTCGCCCACATGCGTGACCTCAAAACCCACGACGACTACTCGTATACCCACTCCTTGAACGTCGCTCTCCTGAGTACCCGGATCGCCGGCGCCATGGGAGTGCCGCGCCACGTCCTCGAGCAGGTTGCGACTGCCGCCTTGCTCCATGACGTGGGCAAGACGCGAACCCCTGACGAGGTCCTCAACAAACCTGGCAAGCTCACGGAGAACGAATGGGAGGTCATGCAGCGGCACAGCGCCGACGGCATGAAGATGCTGGTGGCCTCACCGGATGTCGACGACCTCGCCGCAATCGTCGCCTACGAGCATCAACTCGCGTACGAACAGGACAACCCGGACCACGGCAGATGGCCGCTCCACTACGTCTCGGAAATCGTTTGCGTTGCGGACGTATACGACGCGTTGCGTTCCAAGCGCCCGTATCGCGACGCGCTGCCGCCCGACGTGGCGATGCAGATCATGGAAGAGGAGGCTGATGCCAAGTTCAGCGCCGAGATCTTCGAGGGGTTCCGCCGCATGATGGGCTACTACCCGCCCGGAACGGTCGTCCTACTCGACAACGGGTGCGCAGCCATCGTGGATCGCGTAAACCCAAACGACGCCAAGGCTCCCGATGTGATGCTGGTGAGAGACGCTGCCGGCCACGATATCGAACCCCCTCGGAAGGTTGCGCTAGCGGAGTCCGAGCTTGAAGTCGATAAAGTTCTCGGTCCAACCGAAACCGATATCGATCCGATGGACTATTCCCTCGAGGCCGCCTGACGCGGCACAACGCTGGTCGTTGCGCGCCCGTCCTCGGTAGATTCGATCACGATGGCATCGCCGTTGTAGCTCACGCGCAGTTCCTCGTTGCTCCGGTACTCGGCCGGCGGGTCAACGCCGTCGTAGACGAACAACGCCGGGATCTCTGCGCTCCCTCCGAGCCGCAAGTCACGCGTAGCCATCGAGTACTGCAGCTCCGCACCACTGCCGCGTGCGCGATCATCCTCAAACTCCACCTCGTGCTCGGCGAAGACGTCACTCCAATCGCCGTTCTCGTCGACCGAGACGACCATCGTTTGGGCCGCAATTCGACGTCTTCCCTGGCGCAGTTGAGCGTCCCCCGCAACTCGCACCTCGGAGGCCTCCTCCTCAACCAACAAATTCTGTGCGCTCACGGTCACGAAGTCCGCTTCAGCACCGGTTACCGCAACGAGCTCGATGTCGCGAGAGGCACGCAGGCGACCGGGCTCGCTCTCCATGAGAACTTCGCCGGCAACGAGCGATTGTGTGTCCCAGACGATCTCGACTTTGCCACCGAGTCGAAGGCTTCCATCCGGCTCCACTTCCGCCTCATTCGCCTTCAGCTGAACCGCCTGCGCCTGACCAAACAGGGCCGCGGCCGCGGCGAGATAGCCACCACCGATGGTTCCCGCCACGCGCCCGACTGCCATCACTCCGCCGCGGGGATCCAGGCGCAGCTCGTCTGCTGAAAAAGCGAATTCCGCGGCCGCGACGCGCGGTGGCTCCTCTCCACCGAGAATCCACTCGCCCGTTTCCGGGTCGAGATTTGCACGGCCGGCGGAGAGCTGTCGGCCATCGACATCCAGTGAGATGCCCGCCGGCCATGCCCCGCGCTGCATTACTCCGTTGACCCAACCGAGCACGAGACGTTCGCCGGTGAACTCGCGGGCCTCGGCTCCGCCACCGCCCAGCAAGGCTCGCACTCCCCCATCGGCTTCAAGACTCTCGAGCTCCTCATCCGCAACAGCGAGTCGAAGGTCCTCCGCGCTGAGTTCCCCGAGGGCACCGTCCCCCCGCCGGGGAATCCACGCCACCTGATCTTCCGCACGGGCGATGAGTCGCTCGCCCGGCGTGACCTCGAGTAGTCCGGCACGCAGAGTGCCGAACCCGCGGAGACCAAGCTCTGCCGGAGCGCCGTCCACTGTTGCCGCGACGATCCGATCTACTGCGCCACCCTCCGGGGCGAGCTGCACCGAGATCGTGTCGCCTTCGAGCGTCTGTCTGCTACTCGAGTCCTCGGCACTCCCCGATAGCCTCACGCGAGCGCTGCCGGCCGCCTCGACACCGCGAAGTTCATCGGCATCGGGGCCCACGTCCAGCACCAACTCATCCCCGGAAATCGCCGTACCGGCGAGCACAACCTGTGGCTCGCCGTCGAGCCGCACGAACTCCCCGCCGGGGCGAAACCGCATCTCGTCGGCTCGGCCCGCCAACCCCTCGGGCATGTTCCCGGCGCCCTCGTCCGCCGCCTGGATCGAGAGGTCCTGCCACATGCGCAGTTCTTCCGCGACGGCGGTTGCGCTGCTCACATCTCCGGCGGTTTGGAACTCCATGCAATCCGCTCGCACTTGTAGACCCGCGTATCTCAGTGTGTTGCGGTTGCAATTGGATACTTCGCCGGTGATCGCGTCGTAGTTGATCCGGTGTGTTGTGAACTCGCCGCCGGACGGCAGAGTCGCTTGCACGCTGCCGATAAAAACAACCTCGTCGAAGTCCCCGGCTTTGGCGCCCGTGGTACGAGCACGCTCGCTCTGGATCTCGACGTCATCGTCTGTGCCCTCATCGCCGTGAATCACGACTCGCACTTCGGCCCAGGTATTCCAACCGTCGACGTAGTCCACTTGCTCCGACGCCCAGATCGAGAACACATCGCGGCCGTTCTTCGACTCGACGATGTAGATGTTCTCGGTCGTCGACGCGACCGCCTCCTCGCGGTCGGGCGCTGCTACCGCGGAATCGCCCGGCTCCGCCACCTGGCGCTCATCAGGCACCTCAGGGGTTTCCGCCGGCCGCCAGTTCCAATACACGGCCAGGGCCACGCTCGCTCCAAAGAGCACAACGACAGCACGGAGGACGGCACGCGTTCTCATCATCGGTCCCGGTTTACAACCGCGGGTTCGCGCCTAGCGGACCGGCCGATGCCGGTCGAACTCGTCGCGGTAGAACTGACGGTAGAGGATTTCCCAATCCGGCCCCCCTTCTGGGATATCGCGGGCTTGCGACGCGATCTTCTGCCGGGCCTTGCGATCAATGTACTCGTCGCGGCGCAACTCTTCTTCGATGATTGAAACGACGGCCAACCGGACGTTGTTCGTATCACGGATGAACCGTGTCTCCGGATGATCTCCGAGAGCATCGACCACGAGTCGTGATAGGTGGTTCACCTTGGCGCGCGACAGTCGCATGTTCAGATGATGATGTTGCGCTCGCGAGCGAGCTTGGCCTTGATAACTTTGAACATGTCGTGGAACTCGACATCAGCACGTCGGATCTGGTCGTCGTAGGCGCGCATGATTTCGCGGACCTCGTCGTTGAGCTGATCTTCCAGCGACAACTCATCGGTGATGACTGCATTGAGTGCGGTCTCGAGATCGGCCTTGTCGGCGGCGGAAACCAATCCGTCCCGATCGAGGTCATGAACAACGCGGTAGGCGATGACCTCGATGTGTTCCGGGCTGAGGCGCATGGCTGGAGATCACTCCGCTCGCTCGAGACTCCGGGGAACCCGGATTAGCCCATCGTATCACGGTCCGTGAGGCCCTCCAGGAGCGCTACCGAAGCTCCCAGGGCGACGAATTGAACCTTACTCGAAGCGCACTCGGGTCTCCACGGGCGGCAACTCCGTGCCTACCTGAAGGCGCAGTACGTACTCGCCGGGCGCTGCCGCCGGCGCCACGGTCCGGAGCACCAGCGGGCCCGCGCCCGAGTCGCCCCACTCCAACTCAAAGTCCAGGGCAACCTCGTTACCCGACGCGTCGAAGATGGTGGCAGCCACGTCATCGGCAGTCAGGTTCATGCCGCGGACCCAGCTGAGGATCGAGAACGGCTCGCCGCTCGTCAGCCTCGCGGTTGCTCGACCGACCGTCCCGATCTCGCCGGCATCTCGCAACGAGAACGTCTTGCGCGAGACAATCGGTGGACTCATAGCGGTACCGTCGGCACGGATCTCGACAGGCCCTTCCCACGTCCAGGCCGTGCCGGAAATCGGCTCGATGATCCGGGCAGTCACCGAATACCCGCCTGGCGCGGCGGGAACCACGAGAGCGGTCCGTAACGCTCCGCCTGCGATCGAATTGGCGTCCTCGGGTCCGACCGCGAGGCTCCACTCGTGGCGGACGACGTCTCCCTCGGTCTCTCCCATTCCCACCAGGCGGACTTCTGCGACCAGAGACGCCACGAGCGCGCTCTCTCCCGGCTCGAAAAGTAGGGAGCGAAGAGGCAGCTCGACCGGAATCACGGCCATTCCGGCCGCGCCGTCGTTGCCCCACTCTGCCATCGGCACTTCGAGAGGCTCCGTCCGGGCCACAACGTCGCGAACTTCCATGGTCGTACTGGTCGAGCCGCCGGTGGCGTTGAAGCCGGTGGCGCCATCCTGAATTACCGACAGGCGTGCGAAATCCATGAACTGTGCGACGTAGGTCGGCCAGCCCCCGACGCCGGTGAAGCCCGGATCGCAGATATCGAACTGGCCCGGACGAACCTCCGCGAACAGCACGGGCAACTCACCCATCGTGGAGCCGACGGCTCCCGTGTAGTAGGTCCACAACTCGCCGTACTCGGCCGCCATGTAGCACCTACCCAGTGGCAGCAGCGGATCATCGAGCCCGATGCGTCTCGACCCCCCAGAGGGAGGACCGAGCGTCACGTATGCGCGACCACGATCGGAACGCCATCCGCGCGGGAAGCCCCGAAAACGCTCGTTCGCGTAAGCAACGCGGGTGTAGAAGTCGGCCCGGAAGGGATGCTCTGTGTCGCGCTGATCAAGATCTCGTCGCGCCCAGAACCACTCGATGAACTCGATCCGTTCCTCGTCGGTGTTGAGGTCCTCCCACTGGTCACGCTCGTAGTCGAGGAGGATGTACTCGACAGGTCCGCCGTCCCAATCCTTGAGCGGAACACCCACGCCATCCTCGAAGAACTCCCGCAAATGGATCGGGTTCGTGGAGTACTCGCGCTCCTGTGCGACGGCGGGGGGCGCGGCGACACTGAACGCAGCCGCGAGAGCCAGGGTCGAGATCAGCTCGGTTCGCATCGAGACTCCGGAGCCGCTTACTCGCCGGTTTGTGCGAGGAAGCAGCGTCGTTAGGGGGTGTTCCCGTTCGATTGTAGCGAAGGCAGGTACAGCGCGGCAAAGACCCAGCGCGAGACCGATCACGGCTGCGCCGCTTGCTGCCCTCTCCCCGGCGCGCTACAAGCACACCATGTTCAAACATCCAGACCCCACGATACGTGCTGCAGCCCAGCGTGCCTTCGATGCACTACTCGACGCCATCCCGGTTTCGAGTATCTCCGCCCAAGGACTCAATCTGGACGAAGGCGCTCAACATTTCTCGGGCGTACTGGAGAAAGCGGGCCTGCGCGCTGAGATCTGGGACGGCGAAGGCGCACCGACAGTGTTCGCCGAGCGCCCCGCTGCTGACGGCCGTCCGACCCTGCTGTTCTACGGCCACTACGACGTCCAGCCCCCCGACCCTCTCGATGATTGGGACTCACCGCCGTTCGAGCCGACCTTGCGCGACGGCGCGATCTTCGGACGCGGGGCTGGCGATAACAAAGGGCAACTCCTGGCGCACGTGGGCGCAATCGCGGAACTGATCGCTCGAGACGAACTCGACATCGGGGTCAAGTTTCTGGTTGAGGGCGAAGAGGAGATTGGCAGCCCGCACGTCGCGGCTGTCGCCGAGGCGCACGCCGACCGGCTGCATGCCGATCTCGCGTTGACTGCCGACGCACCGGTTCACGATGACGGGAGTCCTGTGGTGATCTTCGGCGTCCGCGGGCTGCTCTTCATCGAGGTAGAGCTCGCCGGGGCTCCGGCTGATCTGCACTCGGGCAATCGGGGCGGCATCGCTCCGACACCAGCCTGGGAGCTCGTGCACGCGCTCGCCAGTTTGCGAGCCGCCGACGGGCGCGTCCTTGTGCCGGGTTTCTACGATGTCGTTCGAGACCCGGAACCAGCCGAGATCCAGATGCTGGACCGCCTCCCTGTGAATCAACAGCAACTCACGGACGATCTGGGCGAAGCCGGTGCCGCTCGCTGGCAAGACGAATCCCCGTGGCGGGCGCTCGGCTTCAAGCCGAACTGCAACATTGCGGGCATCACTTCGGGGTATCAGGGCACCGGTGCCAAGACCGTCATTCCGTCGCGGGCGTCGGCCAAGATCGACTTCCGCCTGGTCGCCGATCAGGATCCGGACGCCGTGTTCGAGGCCGTCGCCAACCACCTTCGAGATATCAATCCCAATGTGGGGGTGCGCAAGCTCGCCGCGGTGCCTCCATCAGCCACATCCCCTGAGAACCCGCGAGTCCAATCAGTGATCGAAGCAGTCCGTCACGCGACCGGCCGCGACCCGTTGCTACGCCCTCGCCTGGGCGGGACTACTCCCGACTACGTTTTCACACAGGTGCTGGGGATCCCGAGCGTGCTGGTTCCCTACGGACCAACGAACATGAACCACCACGCACCCAATGAGCGTATGACCATCGAAGCCATCGAACGCGGCGCCGCTTGCACCGTTGAGATCTGTCGCGCGTTGGGTCAGGAAGAGGCCTGAATGCGGCAGAAGGTCGCGAACGCCGGGGCGACGAAATCGCCAGGAGCTCCGGCGCGCAACAGGTCGGCCACAAGCGATGTGGCGGCGCAGGCACCAGGAACCAAATCCGTGAGCGTCGTGGAGTCCGCCTCGCCGAGAGTCAGTAGCCACCCGACCGCCACATGAAGGTCGTGCAGGCTCGCCAGAATCGAGCCAAGTTCGCTGGAATCCGTCGGCGGGCCAATTTCCACCGAGGCTTGAGCGATGCCAAGCGGAGTACTGACGCGACCAGATGCCTGCCCAGAGTCCCCAAGCGCCCACCAGGCAAGAAGTTCTACTCCGCCTCGCTGCAGCGGCCTCTCGGGTCCGACCACGGTCGAGCCGCGCGATAGATCGTCGGTGGCAACGGCCGTCGCGGCCGCCGGCCAAGTTGCCGGACCGCGCGGCCTTTCGAACCAACTCAGACGTCGACCCGACCCCACAGCGCGAAGAGTGAGGTCGTAGGCCGTAAGCGGCGGCCGGTCGGCGAGCCTATTGAGCACCTGTCCGGCAATAGCCGACTGCAGAAAACCCAGGGCTGATTGAGTTGCGACTCGCGCTGGACTCGATGATCCCCCGACCTGGATCGGGTCGGCTAGCCACACGGTGAGCTCGCCCGGAGAACTTGCCGAAGCCGGACGATAGTTGAGAGCCACCAAGCGAACGTCGGGGCGCTGCACCGGAGTCGCGCGGGGAACCCGATCGGCCGCTGCCAGCAGCGCTAAACCGATCGCCTCGGTACCGTGGTCAGAGAAGCTCTGCCAGGCACGAATTGCCTCCACGTGCAGGGCAACCGCGGGGTGAACAAGCGGCTCCTCCTCCAACTCCTCGGTATCAAACGCAGGCAGCGCCGGGGCTGGGGTCCTGTCCACGTCCGATTCGGACTCCAGATCGTCGGCCTCCTCCTCGCGTGGGCGCAGTCTCCACGCTTCAAGGGCCGTCAACTCGGTGGCGAGCAGCTGGTCCATCGTCGAATAGAGGTCGTTGACCTGGCTCGCGTACGCCGCCGGGCGCACTGCCCCTCCCGCCAAGACAACGGTGAGATGACCAAGCGGATCGGAGCCAAAAGGAAGCGTGGCCTGAACGTGGCGCCCCGGCGGCACCTCGACGTCCAGTAGCAGCCGCACGTCCGCAAGCTGCTCCCGCGCCACCGGAAGCGCGGAAATCGCACGTCCAGCAGCGCGGATCTCAAGACTCACGGGACCGGGCGGAATGTCCCGCAGGGCCTCGTGTATCGGCGCAGGATCAAGCGGGTCATGCACCACCAACTGGTCCGAATCCGTCGTGTCCAGATCTTCCGCAGCTGGCAGTCCCGCAGATTCGATGACCGGATCCACCGTGGGCTCAGCATCAACTTCTTCGATCATCGGCCTGGCAAGTGCCACGTGAACTGCCGAACCGAACAGCTCCGGCATTGGAAGCACCACGCCCGCAAGACGACGATTGGCCGCCACAAGTTCAATCCGCACGCTGGCAACCCACCGCGAGGGCACCTCCTCCACAGCTTCGCCACGGCGTCCGAATTCGTCGCCGAGGGTCGCATCGCGGAACGCGGGGTCCAGGGATGTCCAGCTTCCGCCCTGCCGCACCTGCACCCACCAGTGATCCGACGCTGCTTCCACTCGCCGCAACCACGGGTCGCCGCGGGCGGGACGCGCGCCAGGGCGCTCGCCCGCTAGTTGTTCCGCCCGCGCCCAGCCCAACCGGCCGAGAACCAACCGCGCCCGATGTCCCGCGGCCACCAGCAGTTCCCGCAGCAGCAGCGCCTGATCGAGCGCATTGCCTCCACCCGAACGAAGCGCACCGGCAGCGCCGCGAATACTGCCGGCGTAAGGCTCATATGCGATGCGACGCTGCACGTATCGGAAGTGAATCGAAACGTCGGCGCCAAGAGTGGCGGCCAGGCCCGTGACACTCCCCGCCACGTCGGCATCTGGCGGGGAGGTCAGTTCGGCGATTGCCTCGACGTCCTCGCGCTCGAAAAACGTCCGTATTGGTGCCTCCACCTCGACTGGCCAGGCCCAGTCCGGGAGCTCTTCCGGAAGCTCTTCCTGGGGCGCTCCGTGGGCGTGAACCCGCGCGGGCACGGGGAGCACGAGGAGCAGCGCAACTGCCGCCGCCAGCCAGCGGCCCAGAGATCGCGACGACGGTGAAAAGAGCATGGCGGCCACGTTATGGCTGCCCCGCACATGTGTCAATTCGTCGAGCGTCGATCCGAGCCTCGTTTGCCGGATCCGCACACCTCGGGCCGGTTACAATCGCCTCCCGGTCAACAACCCACGGACGACACCCATGTATCGCACTGCGATCGCCATCCTCGCTTCGCTGGCAGCATTCGGCTGCGGGCCCCCTGGTCCCGCCGGGCCGGACATGATTCTCACCGGGGCAACGATCTACCCCTCCCCCGGCGCAGATCCTGTCGAGGCTCTCGCTATTCAGGGCAACGAGGTGATCGCCGTCGGCTCCGATGCTGAGATCCGCGCGCTTGCAAGCGACGACACCCAGGAAATGGCTCTGGAGGGCGCGGTAGTGCTGCCTGGGTTCCACGATGCTTGGGTCGATCTCTTCAAGTTGAGCGCCGTCGACCGACGCGTAGACCTGCGGCTCACGACGTCCGAACGCGATGTGCAAGCCAAGCTGCGAGCAGCCCTCCCATCCCACGAGGGTGCCGTAATCGGCTGGGGTTGGGATGAGCGGCGCTGGCCGTCAGCGGCTGCCCCGACGAGCGCCGCGCTCGACACGGTAGCAACCGATCAAACGATCGTTCTCTACCGCAGAGACGGTCGCGTGGCCTGGCTTAATTCGGCCGCGCTCGAGGCTGCGCAGGTCGCGGACCAGACGTTGACTCTGAACGGCTTGAGAACCGGGCTCGTCGGCGGGGCGGCCCTGGCTGTCGTAGATCAGATGCTGCAAATCGAGGAGTCGGAGCTTGTGCGCGAAGGTGTGCTGGGGGCGTTCCGCGCCGCGGCGGCTGCGGGCCTTACAAGCATCGCCACGGCACCGCTCTCGGAACAACAAGCCGGATTGCTCGCGAGCCTGGATCCGGCGGAGATCACCATCAGGGTGCACGGACGGGTGGCGCCGGGCGTACGGCCTCCGGCACCGGCGGGGCGACTTCTCTTCGATGCGGTAGGGGTGGAAGCCGACGGCCCCATCGCGCTTGGTCTGGCTGCGCGAGACGACAACGCGAGCTCGCTCGCCGACATCGATGCCGCCTGCGCAGCAGCAACAGCGGCCGCGCTTCCCCTCGACGTACAGGTGCGAGGAGAAGGGGGCGTCGCCCGGGCGGCAGCCTGTCCCGTCGCGCGCCTGATCGTCGGCGCCGACCTGATGCCGCCCACCGACTTCACGATGTCTGCGAAGTTTGTCGCGGTTCCGGGTCGCATGACCCACGATATGTACTGGCTCGACGATGTGGTTGGTGCCGACGTCGAACTCGCCCACAGCTATCGAACCTGGGCGCGGCAGGGCTGGCTGGGCGGTATCGCTTCGGACGCCCCCGCGAACGATCTACGACCAGTCGAAGCGCTTCGCGCGATGTTCACTCGGCGCGACCGAGAAGGCTTCCCTTTGGACGGATGGCGGGCAACGGAGAGGCTCTCGCCGGTTGACACCGCCCGTGCAGCACTCTCGGCCGGCGCTGTGTCATCGGAGATTGCGCCGGGCCGGCCAGCCGATCTCGTGGTGTGGTCGGAGGACTTCTTCGCGAGCGATGAAACGATTGCCCGAGCCCAGGCGATGCTGGTCTTCGTAGACGGACGGGTGATCTACTCGCGACCCCTCGTGACACCCAACCTGGATCGCCGTCAACGGCCCTGACACGCGCCGTTGCTGTCCTTGACAACCCTCGGCCTCGCCCATACTTTGACGGCTCTGAGGGAGCCCCTTGAATCCGCATGTCCAGGCAGTCTTATGCTCGCCCGCAGCCTTGTTACACGCCTGGGAATTGTCTGCGCAGCCATCGCGATCGCGGGCTGCGCCGAGACTGACCCGGAAATCGTCGCGATTGAGTATCTGCGCGCCACGCGAGAGGCGCAGTCGGATACCGCGCTCACGTATCTCGACATGGACGAGATCGCGGATCGTGTCTCGGCGGAGATTGTGCTCGTCAATCCGGACGGCGACTCAGACTCTTTCCTGCGCGAGTCAGTCAGTTCGCTTATCTGGGGACTGTTCCAGGAGACCCCGCGTGAAGATCTCGCGTATGACGCCACCCCGGCGGACGTTAACGGCGATCGCGCAACCGTACGCGTCACCTTGCTTGATGCGGAGGGGGGCGAGCGCACGCGAACGGTTCATCTCCGTCGGACGGACGCCGGTTGGAAGGTGTCCGGACGCTCCCTTGATCATCTCGTCAGCTACGCAATTACCCGGCTGGAGGAGCGCTTCTGAGCGCCTCAGCCACCCCCCTGCCGACCCGGGTCGGACCCAGACTGGAGGTCACAATGACTGACCGACGCCTTCTTCTCCTGCTTTCCCTGGCATTTGCCGTCGCAGCTTGTGGCTCGCCGCTCGAGAACGCTGCCGGGAGCTTCATGGAACAGATCCGACTCGGTGACCCGGCCGCACAACAAACGTATGCCGAGAGCCGCGAGTTGCTCGAATCCGCCGAGGCACTGCCCATCTGGACCGATGCCGTGGCAAACGCCGACTCTCCGCAGGTTCGGCGCTGGGCGGCCACGCTGCTGGGCAACATCGGAGACGCCTCCTCGCTGCCAGTTCTTTCAGCAGCGATGTCCGACAGCCGTGAGGTCCGCGACGCGGCCATCGATGCGATCGGCCAGTTCGATCCGGCCGATGCTGCTGGCGCTCTCGCCGCAGCGCTGACTGACGGCACCCGCGATGCCCAGACTCCGGCTTTGGCCGCACTCGCTCGCATGGGCGACGACGCCGCGCCGGCCGTCGACGCGATTGGAGCGGCCGCCGCCAGCGATGAATCGATCGTCGCAAGCACTGCCGTGAACACGCTCGCCGACATCGGCACCGACGGCGCCATCGCAGCACTGAACGGACTTGCGACCGATACCGCCCTCGACATGGGTCGTAGGAAGTCCGCAATCCAGGCACTGCAACGTATCGAAGCCCCGGGCGCCGCGGCTGCTCTGACCGAGATCGGCGCAGCCATCGCCGAGGAAGAAGGCGCCGACGACCTGCGCGCATTGTTCTAGCGCAGTGGAGGGACTCGACCTCGACTCGGTTCTCGAAGAACAGGACGCGGTAGCGCCTGCGCCCGAATTCGTGCAGGCCGCCGCGGTTTCCGACCCGGACGCACTTCGGGCGCGCGCCGCGGAGGATCCCGAAGCGTTCTGGGCCGAGGTCGCGTCCGAACTCGACTGGTTCAAACCCTGGGATCGCGCCGTCGACTGGGACCTTCCCTTCGCGCGTTGGTTCCCGGGAGCGCAGTGCAATATCACGCACAATGCGGTCGACCGACATCTCTCCACCTGGCGCCGACACAAAGCAGCGCTGATCTGGGAGGGCGAAAACGGCGATCGTGAGGTGTTCACGTACGCCGAACTTGCCAGAGAGGTAAACCGGGGCGCGAATGGATTGCGCGCGCTCGGGGTCGGACGCGGCGACTGCGTCACGATCTACATGCCCGTCTGCCCTCAGCAGGCCATCGCCATGCTTGCGACAGCGAAGATCGGGGCGTTCCACAGCGTGGTCTTCGGGGGATTTTCGGCCGAAGCGCTCCGAGATCGAATGAACGATGCGAACGCCAAGGCATTGATCACCGCCGATGGCGCCTACCAGCGCGGGAAGGTCGTTCCCCTCAAGGCGACCTGCGACGCAGCTGTGGCCGACTGCCCAAGTGTCGAACATGTGATCGTCTACGAGCGTCTCGGGACCGCGGTGGAAATGGTCACCGGCCGCGATCGCACGTGGGCCGAGTTGACCGACGGGCAGGCTTCAGAGTCGACGGCTGAGGTCATGGAAGCTGCCGATCCTCTGTTTGTGCTCTATACGTCAGGATCCACTGGCAAGCCCAAGGGGATCATGCACTCGCATGGCGGCTATCAGGTCGGGGCCTACGCAACGACCAAGTGGGTGTTCGATCTCCAAGACACGGACCTTTATTGGTGCACGGCAGACTCCGGGTGGATTACCGGACACTCGTACATCGTCTACGGACCGCTCATGAATGGAGCGACCGTCTTCATGGCAGAGGGCGCCCCCGACTTCCCGGATGCCGGTCGTTGGTGGAGCATCATCGAGCGCTACGGCATCAACATCCTCTACACAGCCCCAACGGCAGTTCGGATGTTCATGCGGCTCGGCGAAGAGTGGCCGGACAAGTACGACCTGAGCTCGCTACGCCTACTCGGTAGCGTCGGCGAACCGATCAACCCGGAAGCCTGGCGCTGGTACCACCGCGTGATCGGCGGTGGAAGTTGCCCGATCGTCGACACCTGGTGGCAAACGGAAACCGGATCGATTCTGATCACAGCACTGCCCGCGGACCCGCAGAAGCCCGGTTCTGCCGGTCTCCCCTTCCCGGGAATCGATGCTGACGTTGTGGACGAGCACGGAAACCGGCGACCCGACGGTGTCGGCGGCTATCTGGTCGTACGCCGTCCGTGGCCCTCGATGCTCAATGGCATCTACGGTGATCCGGACCGATATCGTGATACCTACTGGACGACCGTGGACGGCATGTACGCCGCAGGCGATGCCGCTGTCCGCGATGCGGATGGATACATCCGCGTGCTGGGCCGCACGGATGACGTTCTCAACGTGGCGGGGCACCGCCTGGGCACGATGGAGATCGAGAGCGCGCTCGTTGCACACGAAGCAGTCGCCGAAGCCGCCGTGATCGGTATTCCCCACGAGGTAAAGGGCGAGGTCCCGAAGGCGTTCGTGATCGCGCACGATCATGTCGAGCCGGGAGCCGATCTGGAGGCTGAACTGCGCGAGAGCGTGGCCCAGCAGATCGGCAAGATCGCGCGGCCTCAGGTGATCGAGTTCGTCGGCTCGCTCCCCAAGACGCGGAGCGGCAAGATCATGCGCCGGCTGCTCAAGGCTCAGGAGCGAGGCGAGGCGCTCGGAGACACCTCCACTCTCGATCCGGGCTCAATCCCGGACTGACCCGCGCCGCGTTCGACGGCCACGCCGCGCGGGCGACATGGTGACCTGCACACTCAAGCCTGTGCTTCCGCCCAAGTGGTGATGATCTCGTCGACCCGATCGAGTCCGTCCGTTAGAGCAGCGGGCCCGGGCTGCAAGATGATGGAGGACTTCACCTCATGCAGCTGGCCGTGACGCACGGCGGGTGTTGTATCGAACCCGGGTCGCGCAGCGACCCGCTCCGGGCGGAATTTCTTGCCGCACCAGGAGCCCAGGATGATGTCAGGCGACCGCTCGACCACGGCGGCGGGACTCGCAATGATGCGATTTGTCGCCAGCGACTCGGTTGCGAGTTCCGGGAAACAATCGTCCCCGCCGGCGGCGGCAACCACTTCGGATACCCACCGGATGCCGGAGATCATAGGATCGTCCCACTCTTCGAAGTACACACGTGGGCGGCGATCAAACCTGGCGGCTCGCTCGCGTACCCGGGCAACTCGTTCGCTGAGCCGCTGCGCCAGATCCGTCGCTCCAGATCCGCAGCCGACCATCGCGCCCACCAGCTGAACCATGCGCAGGATGCCGTCGATCGTTCGGTGGTTGAACACGTGCACCTCGACCCCGCGCTTCACGAGTTCCGCCGCGATGTCCGCCTGGAGATCCGAGAAACCAAGCACGAGATCCGGCTCTAGCGCGAGGATCTTGTCGATATTGGCAGAAGTAAACGCCGAGACACGCGGCTTCTCTTTGCGTGCGCGAGCCGGTCGCACCGTGTAACCGGATATGCCGACAATTCGATCTTCTTCGCCCAGGAGATAGATCGTCTCCGTGGTTTCCTCGGTCATGCAGACGATGCGTTCGTAACCGGCCGCGGTAGTCGACATAGCTTGATAGTGTCCCTCCATGGACAACGCATTGTACGCGGAGGATCTCGCCTACATTCATGATGCGGGATTCTCGCACCATGCCCGCGGTACAGCGGCTGGACTCCTGCGTGTCCTAAGTCAGGGCGGCCTGAACAACGGTCGCATTGTGGAACTCGGGTGCGGCGGTGGTGTCACGGCCCGTCACCTCACGCAGGCGGGCTACGACGTATTGGGGGTGGATCAGTCCGCCGAACTGCTGCGACTCGCTCGCCAACGGGTTCCACAAGCAAAGTTCCGACGAGCGTCGATCTTCGATTTCGAGATACCCACCGCAGCGGCGGTGTTGTCCATGGGCGAATGTCTCGGCTATCGGCCGGGGCGCCGAGGCGGCACGGGACCCATGATGACCGTGCTCAAACGTGCGCACCGAGCGCTGCCGGCCGGCGGGATGCTGATCTTCGACCTTGTGACACCGCGGGTTCCCGCGCAGGCCACTTTCATCCGCCAGGGAGACGATTGGTTTCTCGTTTCGGAGAACACCCGAGAGAGCGCTGGCGCCTGGCTACGCCGCGACATCACGACCTTCCGTCAGGTTGGGCGCAACTACCGCCGGAGCTTCGAGCAGCATCACGTACAACTCTATGACGCGACTCTTCTCGCCGATCGACTACGCCGAATCGGATTCGCGGTTCGCGTTCGCCGGTCAATCGACGGCTATGCACTCGCCCCAGGGCGCGCACTGTTCCTCGCACGCAAACGTTGAACTTCGTCGACCGCGCGGTCGATCATCAGGAGACAGCATTGATTCACTCGCGCGCGCGTATCCCCTGGGCGCTCTGCATTGCATTCATGACGTTTGCCAGCTCCGGCTTTGCCCGGACGCCGTCCGAGTCTCTGTCAGCTCAGGACGGCACCCGGCTGGTCGAGTTCACGACCACGACCGGCACCTGGGTATCCGTCGACGTGAATCCCGATGGAGATCTGCTGGTCTTCGATCTCCTAGGCGATCTCTACACCCTCCCGACGTCCGGAGGCACCGCAACGCCGCTGATCCAGGGGCCGGCATTCGACTCGCAGCCTCGCTACTCCCCGGCCGGCGACACGATCGTCTACGTGAGCGACGCCACGGGATCAGACAATCTCTGGCTCGCTCGTGCGGATGGCACCGACGCACACGCCATCACTGCGCTGCCTCGATCGCTGATCCTCTCGCCCATCTGGCGGGCCGACGGCGGTGCGATCTACGCAACGGTGGTGAACCCCGGGCAGCAAGCCGCGGCTGAGATCTGGGAATTCCCGGTGGGACAGGGCGACGGTGTTCGAGTTGTTGAAAACGTCAACGGCCGACCGGCCCCGCTGGTGTCCTCACCTGCCCCGGGGGCGTACAGCCCGACACCGGCACCGGACGGATCGCTGTACTACACGTCCCTGACGCCGCGGCCGTACGGTAGTCGTAGCGGCGCCTCTAGCGCGGTGATGCGATTCGACGGGAAAGCTGCAACGAACGGCCGCGTTGCGCTTGGCAGCGCCCGGTCGATGAAACCGACGGTGGCACCAGACGGCAGCTTTCTGATCTATGCCGCAGAAGCCCGCGGTCAGACCGGGCTGAAGTTGCGCGACCTCGGATCGGGCGACGAACGCTGGCTCGCCTATCCGATTCAACGGAATCAACTCGAGTCTCGTGCCACACGAGACGTGCTTCCGAACTACTCGATCAGTCGCGATTCCCAGACTGTGTTCGCTGCATTCGGCGGAAGAATTCGAAAAATCGACGTCGCGACAGGATCCAGCCAGGTCGTTCCGTTCACGGCCGACGTCAAACTAGAGGTGGAGCCGCGGCTCACATTCCCGCGAGCAGTCGACACTGGTCCCGTTCAACCTCGGCGCTACCAGAGCGTTGCTGCCGGACCGGGATCAACTGTCGCGGTCGCTACGACCGGGCGGATCTTCATCGTCGAAGAAGGCGGGCGGCCCACCCGACTCACTGACACTCCCCGACCGCGCGAGTACATGCCCGCTTGGTCGCCGGATGGCAAGTGGATCGCGTACGTGACCTGGGACGGCGACGGCGGCCACCTGTGGCGAGCCGCCGCGAACGGGTCCGAGGCGCCGCAGCGGCTCTCCACGGACCCGGCGATGTGGCTGGATCCCGTGTGGGCACCGGACGGAGAGTCGATCGTGGCCCTCCGAGCGCCGCTCACGTCGGTCCGCACTTCTCCTGCTGGCGCGCCGTCCGATCTCGAGATCGTTGCGGTGCCGACGGATGGCACTCCAAGCAGCCTGGGACCCGCCAACGGCCTGCGGGGGCCACACTTCACGAGGAGCGACGCCACAAAGATCTTCCTTGGAGGATTGGCAGGCCTCACGTCTGTCGAAATCGAAAGCGGACATCGGCGGCTCGAGGTGCCTGCGCCGGAATCCGCGGGCCGAGGCGGAGGGTTCGGACCGCCCCGCCCACCCGAGTGGAGGCTCTCCCCGGACGGTGGCCGCGTGGCACTGCGACACCCGGGCGCCCCGGTTGTCACATACGCCAGACCTGCGACCGGAATGGCCGTGGCCGCCGACGGCGGATCGCCGGTTGAGGGCTCAGAAGCAGCGGCGAGTTTTGCCTGGGCGGACGGTGAGATCGTATGGCTCGAGCACGGCGCGCTGGCACGGGTCGAAGACGGTACGTCTCAACGCCGGGCGTTGGAGATCGAACTTCCGCGTGCGACGCCAACGGGCACCATCGTGCTTCGCGGTGGCACAGCAATCACGATGCGTGGTGACGAGGTGATTGAGAACGCGGACATCATCGTGACAGACAACCGTATTGTCGCCGTCGGGCCTGCAGGATCTGCCCCGGCCGAGGCCCGCGTGGTCGACATCTCGGGCAAGTACGTGGTGCCCGGTTTCATCGACGTTCACGCGCATTTTCCAACGCCCGCGAACCTCTATGAACCGGATGGACCGGCCGCCCTTGCCAACCTCGCCTTTGGCGTCACCTCACTACGCAACCCTCAGGCGAGCCCGGACGTATTCGCTCTCGCCGACATGGTTGCCGCGGATGGGAGCCCGGCTCCCCGGATCTTCTCGACAGGACCGGGAATCTTCAGCTTTGCCAACATCCAATCGCTCGACCACGCCCGAGCGACGCTGACGCGATACCGCGACGAGTACCGGACTCACCTCATCAAGTCGTACCTACCCGGCAACCGCCAACAACGCCAATGGATCGTCGCCGCGAGTCGGGAACTCGAGATGATGACAACAACCGAGGGCGGGGCCGATACGAAGGCCAACCTCACTCACGCGATCGATGGTTTCAGCGGCAACGAACACGCTCTGCCGGTAGCGCCGTTCTATGACGATGTGGTGCAACTTCTGGCTCGCTCCGGAATCACATACGCCCCCACGCTCGTGGTGTCGTTCGGTGCCGCACTCCCCGTCTTCCGATTGCTCGCCAACGAACGGCCCTACGAGAACGTCCAGCTGACTCCGTGGTTCGACGAGGAAGAGCTCTTTGCACGGTCGGCGACACGTCTGCTGGCGTTTCCCGACATCGCCTACAACGATCTCGACGCATCGCGGTCGGCGCGAGACGTTCTCGAAGCTGGTGGCCGCGTGGCTTTAGGCGGCCACGGAGAAGCGCAAGGACTGTCGAACCACTGGGAGATGGAACTCCTGGCGGCCGGCGGCATGAGCACGCACGACGTCCTCCGCGTCGCCACGCTTCATGGCGCGGAAGCACTGGGCTATGCCTCCGACCTGGGAAGCCTGGAGCCTGGAAAGCTCGCCGACCTTGTGGTGCTCGACCGAAACCCACTCGTCGACATCAGAGCCACAACGGCGATTCAGCACGTCATGAAGAACGGGGTTCTCTACGCGAGCGATCTGGCCGAGCTGTGGCCAACTGTGCGCCCGGCTCCGGCACCCTGGAGAACCCGACGTGACGACGCGACGATCGAGATGCGTATCGACGAGTTGGTGCGCGGCAGCATGGGCTCCGGAAAGATTCCGGGAGCCGCGGTAGCGATTATCCAAGATGGCGAGCCCACGCTGGCACGTGGCTACGGCGTCGCGAATCTCGAGAACGACGTCCGGGTGTCTGACGCGACGATGTTCCAATCGGGGTCACTCGGCAAGCAGTTCACGACCGCTGGCATCATGGCGCTAGTAGAGGACGGCGTACTCGATCTCGACGGGTCCGTCCGGGAGCATCTGCCCGAGACGCCCGAGACCTGGAACGCGATCACGGTCAGACACCTGCTTACACACGCGTCGGGCATCCCCGACTACACCGGCGAACGATTCGACTACACGCGGAACTACAGCGAGCAGGATCTCGTACGCCTCGCCTCGGAACTCGAACTCGAGTTCATTGCCGGCACGCGATGGAACTACTCGAACACCGGCTATGTGATGCTCGGCGTGATCATGAGCCGTGTTACCGGCGCGCCATACTGGGAGTATCTTCGCGAGAGGATCTTCGATCCTGCGGGCATGCCGACAATCCGGGTCAACACCGAGGCCGCGATAGTGCCGCACCGGGCGCGCGGCTACCGACCTACTCCCGATGGCTGGCGCCATGCCGACTGGGTGGCTCCCGACCTCAACACAACAGCCGACGGATCGATGCTATTGAGCCTGCGCGACATCGCGGCGTGGCATCAAACCGTTCGCAGCCGTTCGGTGCTTTCGGCCAACAGCTGGGAGTTGATCCTCTCCCCCATGACCCTGTCTTCCGGGGCTCGATATCCCTATGGCTTCGGATGGTTCATCGACTCGGTCGGCGACCACCCGATGCTGCACCACAGCGGGTCCTGGCAAGGGTTCACGACGCAGTATTCATACTTCCCTGATCAGGATCTTGGGGTGCTCGTGCTCGCCAACGCGCGGTCCATCTCGGCGATTACGCTTGCCGGTCAGATCGCCGCGGTGATAGCCCCCGAACTACGGCCTGTGCCGCCCGCGACTGAGCCGATCCCCGACCCGCATCCAGAGGTGAGCAGATATGTGGCGGCCATGCTGGCCAAGTCTGCGGCCGGAACGCTCGAACTCGCCGACTTCGCGTTCGTGCGGCAAACCGTGTTCCCTCGGATGCAGCGTGCGCTATTCGGTGCCCTCGACGGGTTGGGCGCACCCGACCGGCTTGAGTTGTTGAGCACCGAGGTTGTCGGCGACGATACGACCTTGCAGTACTGGGCCTGGTTCGGAGAGCGGCGCTTTCGGGTCCTCAGCAGCGTGGCTCCCGCCGGGGGCCTCACAGCGCTACGCGTCTTGGAACCACCCGAATGACCTGGCGTCAACGAGCGGCCGGGTCAGTTCTCCTGATGGCCATCAGTTGCACCCCGGCAGGGCCGACCTACGATGTGGTCCTGCGTGGGGGCAAGCTGGTTGACGGCACTGGTGCTCCTGGACGGCCAGGAGATGTTGCCGTGCGCGACGGTCGCATCGTTGCGATCGCTGAGTCTCTGCCCGGCTCTGGGCTCGAGGAGCTCGACGTGACCGACCTGATCGTGTCGCCGGGCTTTTTGGGACAACCACGCGCACCTCGTCGACCTCGAGTCGAACACAGACGCCGAGAACTTCGTGCGTCAAGGAATCACGACGGTCAGCGCCGCGCTCCACAGCCAGCCTCAGATCGCGGATATGACCGCTTATCGTGAACGGGTTCATATGGCGCCCAACGTACTCCTATTCGCCGGCCACACCTGGATTCGTGAGCAAGTGCTCGGTCGCGACAACAGGCGGCCGACCGGCTCCGAACTCAGCGCAATGGCTGACCTTGTCCGAGCGGCCATGCAAGACCATGCATTCGGACTTGCCAGCGGCCTCGAATACACACCGGCAGCGTTCGCCAATACCGATGAACTGATCCATCTGGCACGCGTGGCCTCAGAGTATGGCGGCATGTACGTCACGCACATGCGGGACGAGGGAGTAAGAGTCCTCGAGGCGGTCAGCGAAGCCCTCGCCATAGGAAGGGAGGCCGGCGTTCCCGTTCTGATAAACCACCACAAGGTGACGGGGGCCGAGCAGTTCGGCCAGACGGAGCTGACCCTCGCACTGATCGATGTCGCAGTCGAGGCCGGCCAGCGTGTCGCCCTGGACGTGTACCCGTACACCGCCTACAGCACCTACTCGGATCTCATGTTTCCGCCATGGGCACTCGAGGGGACGTCGCAAGACTTCGCCGAACGCGTCGGCGACCCGGATACTCGCGCCCGACTCGTCGCCGAGATGATCGAGATCTTCCCGCGCCAGACCGGCAGCGACGCCGCGAGCGTGCAGTTTCGCGAAGTCGACGGCCGTCCAGACCTGACCGGCCGGACGCTGGCCGACTACCTGGAGCAGACTGGCAGATCTGCCGATCTCGACGCCGCGGTCGACGCCCTGATCGAGCTCCAGCTGAACGGCCGGTTCATCGGAATCTTTCACGGAATGAGCGAAGGCGACATCCGGCGGCTCATGCGTCACCCGTGACGATGTTCGAAACCGACGGCGATCTCGTATCTCCCGGGGTCGGATTCCCACACCCGCGGAGCTACGGCTCATTCCCGAGGATTCTCGGCCTGTACGTCAGGGAAGGTGGCGTGCTCGATCTGGAAACGGCGATTCACAAGATGACCGCGCAGCCGGCAACCTGGTACGGTCAGCTCGAGCGCGGTCGCCTAGAGGCTGGCCTTATGGCCGACATCACCGTATTTGACGCCGCCACAATCGCGGATCAGGCCAGCTACACCGATCCGCACCATTACCCGATCGGCGTCACCCACGTCATGATCAACGGTGAACTCGTGCTGCGCGACGGTCAGATGACCGGCCGTCTGCCGGGGCAGTTCCTCTCGCGCGGTGAGGCGGTTCAGCCGAGCGGGCCCGAACGCTAGCCCCCCTGCTCTCAACGGCAACAGAGAAGCGCCCGCCTATGCGGCGAGCGCTCACAGTGGACCCTGGGGGATTCGAACCCCCGACCTCTGCCTTGCGAAGGCAGCGCTCTCCCAACTGAGCTAAGGGCCCAAACCTCGGCGGGACATGCCGGGCCGGGTCACGGCTATTCGGGCTTGTTCTCTTCCGCGTCGTCGGCCTCGGCTTCCGGCGCATCGTCCGCCGGAGCATCGTCGACGGGCGCATCGGAAGCATCGTCATCGCCGGTTACGGCCTCGACGACATCCTCCACCACGTCCTTGGCGGCATCTTCCACGACGTCGCCCACAGCTTCGACCGCGTCTTCAGCGGCATCGCCGACTGCCTCAACCGCACGCGACGCGGCTTCGGTGGCCGCTGTCAGTGGCCCCGTGTAGCTCGGCTTCTTGCGCTTTTTGCGCTTGCCCATCTCAGCCTCGACGAGCTCGATGATCGCCATATCGGCGTTATCACCGGCGCGCGTGCTCAGCTTGATGATGCGCGTGTAGCCGCCCGGCCGATCCGCATAGCGTGGGGCCAGTTCGTCGAAGAGCTTCTTGAGCACAGCCTTGTCGCGAAGGACCTTTGCCGCCTGACGGCGTGCCGTCAGGTTGTCCTTCTTGCCCATCGTGATGAGCTTCTCGGCGTACGGGCGCAGAGCCTTGGCCTTCGCCTGGGTCGTGCGGATCTTCTCGTGTCGGAGAAAGTCCGTCACCATGTTCCGCAGCATCGCCTTGCGGTGCGCGGGGGTGCGGCCCAGCTGAGGTGTTGTTTGCCGATGGCGCATAGCGGTCTCCGACTAGCTGGCGTCCGGCGCCGGCGGCAGATCGGACAGATCCATATCGAGGGTCAGGCCCATTTCGGCCAGGACCTCGCGGATCTCCATGAGCGATTTCTTGCCGAAGTTCTTCGTCTTCAGCATTTCAGCTTCGCTCTTCTGGACCAGATCCCGAATCGTCCGGATGTTGGCATTCTTGAGGCAGTTGTATGAGCGAACCGACAGTTCCAGCTCATCCACGGACCGATTGAGGTGCGCGTAGAAGGCCGTGAAGTCCTGATCCGGCTCTTCCGGCTCGACCTCTGGCTCTTCCTCGATGTCCACGAAGATCGCGAGATGATCGCGGAGCAGCTTCGCTCCAAGGGCGATCGCGCGATCCGGAGTCACCGTGCCGTTGGTCCACAGTTCGATCACGAGTCGCTCGTAGTCGGTATCCCGACCCAGGCGAGCACGCTCAACCTTGTAGTTGACGCGCTGCACCGGCGAATGCACCGAGTCGATGGGAATCCACCCGATGCTCATGTCATCGTCCAGGTTCGCATCCGCCGGCGAATAGCCGCGTCCGCGCGCCAGGCGCAACTCCATGTCGATCGAACCACCCTTGGCGAGCGTGCAGATGTGCGCGCCCGGATCGATGCAGGTGAAATCGGGATCGTCACTGATGTCCGCCGCCGTCACCGGCCCGGGACCCTTCTTTTTCAACGTCAGCGTCTTGGTTCCGTCCACGTTGAGACGGAACGGTACCGACTTCAGGTTGAGAATCAGATCGGTGGTGTCTTCGACGATTCCTGGCAAGGACGAGAACTCGTGGAGAACGCCCTCCACCTTGAGTGCCGTGATCGCTGCGCCTTCAACGGAAGACAACAGCACACGGCGCATCGAGTGACCAACGGTGACAGCGAAGCCTCGCTCAAAGGGCTGCGCGATGAACTTTCCGTACTGATCGGTCAGCGTATCGAGGTCAACCTCGAGTCGCTTCGGTCGCTGGAACCCAGTCCAGAGCATATCCGTGACCTCCTGACGAACCGGAGAATGCGGTTACGTTTCGTGCAGCTGTTTACTTCGAGTAGAGCTCGACGATTAGCTGCTCTTGAATCTCGTGGTCGATGTCTTCGCGCATCGGAAGTCGCGCGACTGTGCCTGTGTAGTTGTCCAGGTCAACTTCGACCCAGCTCACTGTGTACCCGGCGCGAGCTGCCTCAGCAGCCAGCGCGATCTCGGGGTTCTTGTGGCTCTTTTGCCGTACAGCGATCACATCATCCTGACTGACCTGGCAGGACGGGATGTCCACCCGCTGGTCGTTGATGGTGATGTGGCCGTGCTTGACGAGCTGACGCGCGTGCGCCCGGGTGTGGCCGTAGCCCATCCGGTAGACAACGTTGTCCAGTCGGCGCTCCAGCTGCATGAGCAACGCTTCGCCGGTGACCGCTCGCTGCCGTGCCGCTTCCTTGAAGTAGAGGCGGAACTGGCGCTCGAGCACACCGTAAAGGCGCTTTACCTTCTGCTTCTCACGCAACTGAATCGCGTAGTCCGACGGACGACGTCGACGGCTACGGCCGTGTTCGCCAGGCGGATACGGCCGTCGCGTGAAAGCGCAATTCTTCTTGCCACACAGCGACATGCCTTCTCGGCGGCACTGCTTGCATTTGGGTCCCGTGTAACGAGCCAACTGAGTGCCTCCTAGACCCGGCGCCGCTTGGGAGCGCGGCAGCCGTTGTGCGGAATCGGGGTCACGTCGCGGATGGCCGTGATGGAAATGCCAGCGGCACCGATGGCTCGCACGGCGGATTCACGCCCAGCGCCCGGTCCTTTGAGCCGCACTTCGCAACGTCGCAATCCATTGTCCCGTGCGGTGAAAGCCGCTTCGCTCGCGGCGATCTGTGCCGCAAACGGCGTGCCCTTCCGGGAGCCACGGAATCCCTTGGACCCGGAACTGCACCAGGCGATTGCGTTGCCCTCGGTATCCGAGAACGTGATGATCGTATTGTTGAAGGTCGCCTGGATATGGGCGATCCCCTCGGGGATGTCCTTCTTGACTTTCTTCTTGCCTGGCTTTCTTTTGGCCATCGCTATTCCTGGTCGCCTGCGCTACTTCGACGTCGAGCCGAGGTCAGTGCCTCGCGATTTGTTTCTTCTTGATCGCCAGACCCTTCGGGCCCTTCCGCGTACGCGCGTTGGTCTTCGTCCGCTGGCCGCGTGCCGGGAGATTGCGGCGATGCCGCATCCCGCGATACGAGCCGATCTCGATGAGCCGCTTGACGTTCATCTGCACTTCCTTGCGCAGATCGCCTTCGACACGGCCCTCACGATCGATCACCTGGCGGACACGGCTGACTTCCTGCTCAGTCAGATCCTTGACTCGAGTGTCAGGGTCGACCTTGGCCGCCGTCAAAATCAGATTCGATCGCTTCGGGCCGATACCGTAGATATCGGTCAGAGCGATCTCAACGCGCTTTTCAAGGCGTAAGTCAACACCCGCAATACGGGCCATCGGAAGCTCCTGTTACGTACGTTCCCGGGAACGGGAAGATGGCGTGAAGCCATCACCTACGAAGGGCGATTCGGGCGATTTCTCAGCCCTGGCGCTGCTTGTGCTTCGGGTTCTCGCAGATAACCCGGATCCTCCCCTTGCGGCGGATGACCTTGCACTTGTCACACATGCGCTTAACGGACGCTCGCACCTTCACGACACACTCTCACCAATTTTAATTCGTTCGGGTAGACCGGGGATTGTAGCAGGGATCTGCAAACCCGACATCCACCCTTTCCCGCCTTTTTTTCGTCGTACCGACGATTGAGGCGGAATCGAGATGAAACTACTTGTAGCGATAGACGATCCGACCCCGGGTCAGATCGTACGGCGACAGTTCAACCAGGACCTCATCACCAGGAAGAATGCGGATGAAGTACTTCCGCATCTTGCCGGAGATATGCGCCAGGACCTTGTGTCCGTTGTCGAGTTCGATCCGAAACATCGCGTTTGGGAGCGTCTCGACGACCTTTGCGCGTACCTGTATCGCCTCTTCTTTCTGAGTCATGCTTTCCTCAGTTCCCCAGAGTGCTGGCCGCCACCGACTGCTCGGCGAGGCTCAAGACCCAGGGACCTTCCTCCGTGATCGCAACGCTGTGTTCGAAGTGAGCGGACGGGCGACGATCCACGGACACCGCGGTCCAGCCGTCGTCCAGCACCTCGACACCAGGCGCGCCCATATTCACCATGGGTTCAATCGCCAAGACCATCCCGGGCCGAAGTCGAGGTCCGACTCCGGGATCGCCAAAATTCGGTACTTGCGGATCTTCGTGGAGCGCTTTGCCTATGCCGTGCCCAACGAAGTCGCGCACGATGGAGAAGCCTTGCTCCTCAACGTAGCGTTGCACCGCAGCCGATATGTCGCCCACTCGGTTGCCAGGCAAACACTGGCTAATCGCCGCCCTCAACGAGGCTTCGGTGACGCGTAGCAGCCGATCCACTTCTGGCTCCACAGCGCCCACCGGCACGGTAATCGCGGAATCGCCATAGTAGCCCTCGAGTCGGACGCCAAGATCGATGCCGAGGATGTCTCCGGGGGCCAGGCGCTTCTTCGTGGACGGAATGCCATGCACGATTTCTTCGTTTAGCGAAACACACAGGGTTCCGGGGAACCCGCGGTACCCCTTGAACGCCGGCTCGCCACCCAGTTCCCGCACACGCGCTTCGGCGTACGCGTCGAGTTCGCCCGTCGACACGCCGGGTGCAACGCGCGCGACGACCTCGTCGCGCACCGTCGCCACCACCTGATTGGCGTGGTACATGAGCTCAAGCTCAGCTGGCGACTTACATACGATCATTGGCGCACCGTCGCGTCGACCCGATCCCAGACCTCGTCGATATCGCCCTCGCCATCGATCCGGGCCAAAAGGCCGCGCTCCGAGTAGAAGTCGACCAGGGGTTCGGTGGAATCCCGGTAAACGCCCAATCGGTCCCGAACAACTGCTTCGCGATCGTCTTCTCGCTGGATGAGTTCCGTGCCGCACCGGTCACAGTGCACACCGTCGGAGGGCGGGTTGAATCGCAGATGGAAGTTCGCGTTGCATCCGGGACAGGCACGGCGCTTCGATAGCCGATCCACCAGGACGTCTTCGGCAACCTCCAGAAAAAGGACCCTGTCGACTCGTCGCGAATCGGCATCGCTGAGAATCTCGTCCAAAGTGGTCGCCTGCGCCGTGTTGCGCGGGTAACCGTCGAGAATCGCTCCCCCGTCGGCATCCGCCTGGGCCAAGCGATCGCGGACCAGCTCCGCAAGGGTGTCGTCGTCCACGAGTTGACCCGAGTCCATGATCGACTTGGCTCGCAGGCCAACCTCAGTCTCCGCAGCCACGGCTTCCCGCAACATGTCTCCCGTGGAGACCTGCGGAATGCCGTACTTCGTGGAAAGACGGGCGGCCTGAGTGCCCTTTCCGGCACCCGGCGGCCCCAGAAAGACGAGGAGCATCAGACGAAACGCCTCCCTCTGACCTTGCCGCCCTTGATGAAGCCGTCGTAGTGCCGCATCACGAGCTGGCTTTCGATCTGGCGCACGGTATCCATGGCCACACCGACAAGGATCAGCAGGGACGTTCCGCCGAAGAAGAAGGTCACTCCAAGCCCCTCGGTTACCCAGAGGGGAAGCATCGAATCAAGGAACGGACCGATCACGGGAATCGGAGCCACTTTGAAGCCGGAAATCAGAAACACCGGCAACACCGCGACCGCCGAAAGATACAGCGCACCAACGAGGGTGAGCTTGGTCAGCACATCGTCGATGTACTGCGCGGTGCGCTTCCCAGGTCGGATCCCAGGAATAAAGCCACCGTACTTCCGCATGTTGTCGGCCACATCTTCGGGGTTGAAGATGATCGCGGTGTAGAAGTAACAGAAGAAGATGATCCCGCTGACGTACAGCAGGTTGTAGAGGGGTTGGCCCCACTGCAACGCGTTGCTAACCGCCTGCGCCCACGGATGATTGATGAACTGCGTAATCGTCTGCGGGAACATGATGATCGACGATGCGAAGATCACAGGGATAACACCTGAGGTGTTGACCCGAATCGGCAGATGCGTGCTCTGACCGCCGTACATTTTCCGGCCCACGACGCGCTTCGCGTACTGCACCGGGATGCGGCGCTGGCCACTCTCCATCAACACAACGAACGCCGTAGTCACGACCATCACGAGGCCCAGCAGGGCCAGCGTGAGAACGCTGAGCGCACCAACTTCGAGCTGCTGATAGGTCTGAATGGCGCCGGTCGGGAGTCCCACCGCGATACCCGCGAAAATCAACAGCGAGATGCCGTTGCCAATGCCACGCTCGGTAATCTGCTCACCAAGCCACATCAGAAACGCCGTTCCGGTGGTGAGGGTGAGGATTGTCATGAAGCGGAAGCCCCAACCCGGGGTATCCACGAGTGGCAGTCCCGAGGGGCTCGGTGTGTTCTCCAGCGTGATTGCGATCGCCGATGACTGGATGATCGACAGAACGATCGTGCCGTAGCGCGTGTACTGCGTGATCTTCTTTTTCCCGAGCTCGCCTTCTTTCTGCAAGCGCTCGAGATACGGCCAGACGACCGTCAGCAACTGCAGGATGATCGATGCCGAGATGTACGGCATGATGCCGAGCGCGAAAATCGTCATCTGCGAAAGAGCACCACCGGAGAACAGATCGACAAAGCCGAAGAACGTTCCCTGCAACGAGTTGAACAGATCGGCAACTGCCTGCCCGTTGATGCCCGGCGTGGGAATGTTGGCACCGATCCGGAACACCGCGAGCAACCCGAACGTGAAGAGCACGCGGGCGCGCAGATCCGGGATCGAGAAGATATTCCGGATGGTCTCGATCATTCCTCTTCGCCCCCATCCGCAGCGACGTCTTCAGAGTCGCTCTCGGCGACTTCCTCTACCGGCTCTGCTACCACCTCATCAGCGGCGTCGGCGGAGTCATCCGCGGCCTCCGCTACGGGAGCGGCCGCAGCCTCGTTGTCGGAGGCGACGGCATCGGCCGTACCACCGGCAGCAACGATCTTCTCTGCAGCCGACTTCGTGAAGCGGTGGACTCGAACCGTGAGGGCGACTTCGAGGTCGCCACGGCCCATCACCACGATCTTGTCGTAGCGCCCCTTGATGATCCCCGCGTCGAGCAACGCCGCTTCGTCAACGGTCGCGCCTGCGGCGAACCGCGCGAGCTGGTCGAGGTTTACCTCGGCCCATGCGGTGCGGAAAAGGTAGTTGCTGAAACCACGCTTCGGGATCCTTCGGATCAGCGGCAACGAGCCGCCCTCGAAACCGGGCTTCATGCTCCAACCGGAGCGCGATTTAGCGCCGTTCTCTCCGCGTCCCGCGGTGCGACCGTAGCCGGAACCGTGACCGCGGCCTACCCGCTTGCGCGCCTTGCGGCGTTCCTTGGGTCGTGCGTCGTGGATCTTCATTCGGGTGCCTCCTGATGGTCGCCGCAACGATAGTTGCGACTCGGCTTGATGAATCTAAGCTTCGTCCACCTTGACGAGGTGGCTGACGATGTCGATCTGGCCGCGCACGCGCGGCGAATCATCGCGCTCTACGCGCTGTCCGATGCGGCGCAGGCCCAGGCCGAGAAGCGCTTCGCGCTGCGGCTTGGGACGACCGATCTTGCTGCGAACCTGTTCGATAACGATCTTCTTGGCCATGACAGTACTCTTGGTCAGCTGACGGAAACGTGCTCGAGAGGAACCCCGCGAATACGCGCGACCTCTGCCGGGTCCTTGACGGCATCGATTGCCGCGAAGGTTGCCTTGAGCATGTTGTGCGGGTTCCGTGAACCGATGCACTTGGTCAGGATGTCGTGAACGCCGGCAAGTTCGAGGACGGCGCGCACCGCGCCGCCGGCGATCACGCCGGTACCAGGACCTGCTGGTTTGAGAACCACGTGGCCTGCGCCGAAGCGGCCTTCGACGCCGTGCGGCAGCGTGCCTCCGTCCATCGGGACGCGGACGACATTCTTGCGGGCTTCCTGCACGCCTTTGCGAATGGCCAACTGGACCTCGCGGGCCTTACCCAGCCCCCAACCAACGTGACCATGGCGGTCGCCGACCACCACAAGCGCGTTGAAGCCCATGTTCTTGCCGCCCTTGACGACCTTGGTGACGCGATTGATCGCGACAACCGTGTCTTGCAGCTCGTGCTCGAGCGTCTTGGGATCGATGCGATCCAAACGTTTTGCCATTGGTAACTCCTAGACCACCAGGCCGGCTTCGCGGACGGCCTCGGCGACCGCGCGGACACGGCCATGATAGTTATAGCCGCCGCGATCGAATACGACCGTCTTGACGCCCGCCTCGCCAGCCCGTTCGGCCAGCAGCTTCCCTGCCTCGGTCGCAGCCGCCACTGTGGCGCCCTGCGCGTGACCGCGCTCCTTGAAAGCCTGCTCCAACGTGGAGACGGCTGCCACAGTGCGACCAACCGAGTCGTCGATGACCTGCAGCTGGAGGTGACGGTTCGACCGGAACACGGCCAAGCGTGGTCGCTCGGGCGTGCCGAGCACCTTGCGCCTGACGCGCTGGCGCACGGCCGCGCGGCGGGCTTCCTTTTTCTTTCTGCGATTGACCTGCATCGTCTACGCTCCTACGCCCGCGCCGGACTTTCCGACCTTGGTACGTACGATCTCGTCGCTGTAGCGGATGCCCTTACCCTTGTAGGCGTCGGGCGGACGGAAGCGGCGAATCTGGGCCGCAACCTCCCCTACCTGCTGCTTGTCGATTCCTTCGATCACAATGTGCGTCTGATCAGGGGTGCTGATCGCGAGGCCGTCCGGCGTCGGGAAGTCGACATCGTGCGAAAAGCCGAGCTGCATGTTCAGCGTCTTGCCCTTCATCTGCGCGCGATAACCGACGCCCTGGATCTCGAGTTCACGCTTAAAACCGCTGGTAACGCCCTGCACGGAGTTGTTGGCAAGCGCACGAGCAAGACCATGGAACGCCCGCGTCTGCTTGTCCTCGTTGGCGCGCGCGAAGACGATCGCGCCCTCGTCGACGGATGCCGAGATTCCTGCGGGGATCGGGCTAGTGAGCTCGCCCTTGGACCCCTTCACGGTCAGCTGATCGCCTTTGACGACCGCCGTTACCCCATCGGGCAACGTGATCGGATTCTTGCCGACTCGGGACATGGCTACAAGACCTCGCAGAGCACTTCGCCGCCAACACCCTGCTCCCGGCACTGACGATCGGTCATGACGCCACGCGAGGTGGAGATCATGGCGACGCCAAGACCGTTGAGCACGGACGGCAAGCTCGACTTGTTGCAGTAGACGCGCAGGCCGGGGCTGCTCACGCGCTTCAAGCCGGTAATCGCGCTCTCGCGATCCCCGACGTACTTGAGTTCGATGTCGATGCGACCCTGCGGGCCCTCATCGACCGATTCGAAACCCTTGACGTAGCCCTCGTCCCGCAGGATTCGGGCGATTTCACGCTTCGTGTTCGACGCCGGAATACTGACGTCGGCATGCCCCGCGCCGATGGCGTTGCGTACCCGTGCCAGCATGTCGGCGATGGGATCGGTCATCATGGTCTTTTGTCTCCGGAGCCAGCTCTACCAGCTGGCTTTCTTGACGCCGGGAAGCTCGCCGTTGAGTGCGCGCTTGCGGAAGCACAACCGGCACATCTGGAACTTCCGCATGAACGCACGCGACCGCCCGCACTGGCGGCAGCGGTTGACACGGCGGCTCGAGAACTTCGGTTTGCGCTTCGACTTCGCGATCCAAGCGGTTGTGGCCACAGCTTCTCCGTCTACTGGTCGCGGCGGAACGGCATGCCGATCGCTTCGAGCAGCGCTCGGGCATCGTCGTCGTTTTCCGCCGAGGTACAAATCGTTACATTCATGCCCCGGGTACGATCCACTCGCGTGTAATCGACCTCGGGGAAAATCAGCTGGTCCTTGAGACCGAGCGTGTAGTTGCCTCGCCCATCGAAAGAGCGCCGCGGCACGCCGCGGAAGTCACGTACACGCGGAAGCGTGATGGTGATCAGTCGATCGAGGAACTCGTACATCTTGGCTCCGCGCAGCGTGACCGAGCACCCGACGGGCAACCCCTCACGCAGCTTGAAAGCCGCAATGGACTTCTTGGCGCGCCGCACCACCGGCTTCTGGCCGGTCACGACGCCCAACTCGTCAATCGCGCCATCGAGCTCCTTGATGTCCTGCGATGCACGGCCGACGCCAACGTTGACGCTGACCTTCACCAGGCGCGGCACGGCCATGACGTTGCCGAAGTCACCTTCGGTCAGCATCTTGGGCCGGATCTCCTGCTCGTAGACCGTCTTTAGTCGCGGAACCATTGCATTCACCGTCAGGACTTCTCGATGATGGCCCCGCCCCGGCTGACCCGGACCTTGGAACCGGCCTCGAGGAACTTGTAGCCGACTCGCGTCGGGGCGTTGGTCTCCGGATCGAGCACAGCAACGTTCGAGATATGAACGGCTGACTCGGCCTGCACAAGACCACCTTGAATATTTTGCTGGGGGTTCGGCTTCACGGCCTTCGTCATCATGTTGACGCCCTCGACCAGAACCCGACCACTATCAGGATCGACCGAGAGAACGCGGCCACTCTTGCCGCGATCTTTGCCGGCGATCACATACACCGTGTCGTTCTTCTTGACCCTTACTCCCGCCATCACAGCACCTCGGGCGCGAGCGAGACGATCCGCATGAATCGCTTATCGCGCAGCTCACGACCCACCGGACCAAACACGCGCGTGCCAACCGGCTCGCCCTGTGCGTTGATCAGAACGGCTGCGTTGTTGTCGAACCGGATGTAGGAACCGTCCTTACGGCCGGTCTCCTTGCGCGTCCGAACAATCACGGCACGCACCACCTGGCCCTTCTTGATCTGCCCGTGCGGAATCGCTTCCTTAACGGTCGCAGAGATCACGTCACCGAGCCCGGCGATACGGCCCACGCTCGAGCCACCGATACGGCGGATGCACGCGATCTTTCGAGCGCCGGAGTTATCCGCGACGTCGAGTACCGTCTCCATCTGGATCATGGTTCTACCTCGTCGTTACTCGCTGGCGCCCGAGCCGGGAGCGCGCTGAACCACCTCGACCACACGCCACCGCTTGCGCGCCGACATCGGGCGACACTCGGCCAGGCGAACACGATCCCCGACATTGCAGTCGTTGTCAGCATCGTGGGCCATGAACTTGGTGCGCGAACGCACAACCTTCTTGTACAGCGGGTGCGCCCAGCTACGCTCGACCGTCACAACCACGGTCTGGTCCATCTTGTCGCTGGTCACGACCCCGACTTCCTGGCGGCCCTTGATCGCGGGCGCCGCGTTGTCGTCACTCATGACTGTTCCTCATTGCTTGCCGTCGCAGCCTCCGGCGCCTTCGCGCCGGCGAGCTCACGCTCTTTGGCTATGGTCAGTGCACGGGCAATATCCCGACGCACCGAACCCAGACGGGCCGCACTCTGGACCTGACCGGTCGTCTTCTGAAAACGCAGCTTGAACAGCTGCTCGCGCAAGTCCGTGACATGCGCCTGAAGTTCATCGGCGTTCATCCCGCGCAACTCATCGGCTACCATTGCAGCTCCTCCAGCGTCCGCTTGACGAACTTCGTCTTGAACGGAAGCTTGCGCGCCGCGCGCTTCATCGCCTCGCGTGCGATCTCCTCGTCGACACCCTCCATCTCGTAGAGGATGCGGCCAGGCTTGATCACAGCAACCCAAAACTCAGGATTACCCTTACCCTTACCCATTCGGACTTCGGCAGGCTTCTGCGTTACCGGCTTGTCCGGGAACACGCGAATCCACACCTTGCCGCCACGCTTTACGTGACGCGTCATCGCAACACGAGCAGCTTCGATCTGGCGGGCTGTCATCCACGCCGGGTCGAGAGCCTGGAGACCGAACTCGCCGAACGCGACCGTCGATCCACGCAGCGCCTTGCCGCGACGATGACCGCGGTGCTGCTTGCGATGCTTGATTTTCTTCGGCATCAACATCGGTTTACGTCCTTAACTCGTCCGCTCAGGCCGAAACGTTGGCGCGACGCGCCAGGTCCGGGCTGAGAATCTCTCCCTGATAAATCCACACTTTGACGCCGATTCGACCATAGGTGGTCTTGGCTTCGGCGAAGCCGTAGTCGATGTCTGCGCGTAGCGTGTGCAGCGGCAACTTGCCGTGGAGATACCACTCCGCGCGAGCAATCTCGAGGCCGCCGAGGCGACCACCACACCGAACTTTGATGCCCTCGGCACCGAACCGCTGTGCGCTCTCCAGAGCCTTACGCATCGCGCGGCGGAAGGCCACGCGGCGCTCCAACTGCATGGCAACATTCTCGGCCACCAACTGCGCGTCCACCTCCGGGCGGTGAATCTCCTGAATGTTGATGAACACCTCGCGGCCGGTCTCCTGCTCGATCGCTCGCTTCAGCCGATCCACTTCGGCTCCCTTGCGACCGATCACGATCCCGGGACGTGCTGTGTACACATCAATCTTCAGCTTGTTCGCCGCGCGCTCGATATCCACTCGGGAGATACCCGCGTGATACAGGCGCTCCTTGATGCTGTCGCGCAGCGAAATGTCCTCGTGCAGCAGGTCCGCGTAGTCCTTGTCGGCATACCAGCGCGAGCGCCAGTCCTTCGTGTAGCCGAGGCGAAAACCGTACGGATGAGTCTTGTTACCCATCAGACGTCCCTCTCTGCCAGCTTCACCGTGACGTGGCTGGTTCGCTTGATAATCGGAAACGCGCGACCCATGGGCTGCGGACGAATCCGCGGGGGTAGCGACGGGCCTGGGTCGACAAACATCTCTGCGATGTACAGCTCGTCGACATCGACCTCGGGCTTGAGATTCTCAGCGTTCGCCACCGCGGAACGCAGCAGTGTCTCGAGCGACTTCGAAGCCCGCTTCTTGGACAACTGGAGCACTCCGAGAGCCGCGGGCACCTGCTGGCCGCGAATCTGATCCGCGACGAGGCGGAACTTCTGCGGCGATCCCCGCAGGAACCGGGCGCGCGCCGTACTGACGTGATCAGCCATGACTACCTGAACCCCGTCTTCTTGTCGCCACCGATGTGCGAACGGAAAGTCCGCGTGGGCGCGAACTCGCCCAACTTGTGACCGACCATGTTCTCGGTGATGTAGACCGGAATGAATCGCTTGCCGTTGTGTACCGCCAAGGTGTGCCCGACCATGTCCGGCGTGACGGTGGAACGACGAGACCAGGTCTTGTGCACGCTGCGGTCGTTCGCCGCGTTCATCGCGTCGATCTTGCGCTGCAGGGAATCCTGCACGTACGGGCCCTTCTTCAGTGAACGTGTCATTCCCTACTTTCTCCTGCGACCCTGGTCGCGACGGCGCACGATGAACCGTGATGTGCGCTTGTTGCGCCGCGTCTTGGCACCCTTGGTGGGCTTACCCCAGGGCGTACATGGGTGACGACCGCCAGAAGCCTTGCCTTCACCACCACCCATCGGGTGATCGATCGGGTTCATGGCCACGCCGCGCGTGTGCGGTCGGCGCCCGAGCCAGCGTCGCCGGCCCGCCTTTCCATAAGATTCGTTCTGGTGCTCTACGTTGCCGATCTGGCCGAGCACCGCCTTGCAATTCAGATGAATGAGCCGAACCTCGCCGGACGGCAGCCGCACCTGGGCGTACTTACCTTCCTTGGCAGCGAGAACGGCCTGAGCGCCGGCGCTGCGTGCGATCTGCGCGCCCTTGCCTGGCTTCATCTCGATGCATGAGATCACGGTACCGAGGGGAATCGCCCTCAGAGGCAGGCAGTTGCCGGGACGGATCTCGGCCTCTGCGCCCGACATAAGCACGTCGCCCACGCTCACACCGTTCGGCGCAATGATGTAACGCTTCTCGCCGTCGTAGTAGTGCAGGAGGGCAATCCGCGCCGTGCGGTTCGGGTCGTACTCGACCGAAGCCACCTTTGCCGGGACGCCATCCTTGTTCCGACGGAAATCGATCTCGCGGTAACGCCGCTTGTGCGCACCACCACGATGACGAATCGTTACCCGGCCCTTGTGATTGCGGCCGGAAATCCGCTTCTTGCCCTTCGAAAGGCTCTTGAGCGGTTTGTTCTCAGTAACCTCGGCATAGTCCGGCTTCTTGCGGAAGCGCTGGCCCGGCGAGGTCGGCTTGAGCTGTCGCGTTGCCATCTCAGACCCCCTCGAAATACTCGACCATGGTCTCGCCGGCGGCCAGGCGCACGTACGCCTTCTTCCACGACGACTGATAGCCGGCGTGACGCCCCAACCGCTTGGGCTTCCCGTGCACGTTCATGACCCGCACGTTGTCGACCTTGACCTTGAAAATATCTTCTACGGCGCGACGCACGTCGATCGCCGTGGCGCGACGATCAACCTCAAAACAGAGGGTCGCCGCGTCTTCCTTCATCAGAGTCGCCTTTTCGGTGATCACCGGACGACGAATGACGTCATGTGAATTCATCGCAGAGCCTCGTCGATACGGGCGATGCCGTCCTGGCTGGTCAGGAGATTGTCGTGCAACAGCAAGTCGTACACGGACAGGCCGCGACCAGACACCACCTTGGCATTCGGCAAGTTGCGTGCCGCCAGAGCGAGATTGGCGTCAGCCTCAGGGTCATAAATCAGAGTGCGACCCTCGAGACCCAGACCAGCAAGAAGCGTCGCCACGTTCTTGGTCTTGGCCTCGTCAATCGCGAGCGATTCGAGCACGAAGATCTGATCCTCGGTGCGCATGGCCGAGAGCGCCATCTGCAGGGCAATCTTCATCTTCCGACGCGGGAACCGCGTGGAATGATCGCGCGGCTGCGGTCCGAAAGTCGTACCACCCTTGCGCCAGATCGGGCTACGCCGGTCACCTGCACGAGCGCGACCCGTTCCCTTCTGGCGAAACGGCTTGCGCTTGGAACCGCGAATCTCGCCACGCGTCTTGGTGGCGTGAGTACCCTGGCGGGCACCCGCACGGAGATGAACGATCGCTTCGTGCAGCACGCTCGGCTTCACCGCGCGTTCGAAAACGCCGGCGTCAACGTCGACCTTGCCGACTACCTTGTTGCCGCGATCACGTACGTCAATGCTCGCCATGGCTAGCCTCGCACCGCGGGTCGAATGGTCACGTAGCTGTTCGGCGCACCGGGCACCGAGCCTTTGACCAGAATGAGATGACGCTCGAGGTCAACCTTGACCACACGGAGCGCCTGCTGAGTGTCGCGCTTGTTGCCCATCTGTCCCGGCAGACGCTTGCCCTTGAAGGTGCGGGACGGCCACGAAGCCTGTCCGACCGATCCGGGAGCGCGATGAAACATCGAGCCATGCGCCGCGCCGCCGCCCTTGAAGCCGTGACGCTTCATCACGCCCTGAAAACCACGTCCCTTCGTCGTGCCGGTGACATCGACCTTATCGACGCCCTCGAACGACTCGACGGTCACGCGATCGCCGAGTTGCGGCTCGTCCTCGCCCCCCATGGGGAACTCACGGATCATGCGTACCGCGGGAGCCCCGGCCTTGGCCAGATGACCCGCCATCGGCTTGTTCACGGACTCAGGGCGAACTCCGTCCTCGATGTACCCGAGCTGGACGGCGCTGTAGCCATCGCGCTCTTCATCGCGGACCTGCAACACCACGCACGGGCCGGCGCGTAGCACCGTCACCGGGACGTGATTGCCGGACTCATCGAAGATCCGGGTCATTCCGACTTTCTGACCGATCAGGCCTTTCATCGCAGTCGCCGTTTAGTGTTCGGGCCCGAAGGCCTTGATCTCGACATCAACACCGGCAGGCAGATCGAGCTGCATCAGCGCATCCACGGTCTGCGGCGTCGGCTGGAGAATGTCCACCAGACGCTTGTGGGTGCGGATCTCGAACTGCTCGCGCGACTTCTTGTCGACGTGCGGGGAACGCAGAACCGTATAGACGGTACGTGCGGTCGGCAACGGAATAGGACCCGCGACCTCTGCGCCCGTGCGCTCACAGGTCTCGACAATCTCATGTGCCGACTGATCCAGCACACGATGATCGTATGCCTTGAGTCGGATTCGAATCTTCTGGTCCATTCCCTTATACCTTCAACTTCTTTTTCGCCCCGGGGAGTTTTGGCGGGTTCCCGGAGCCCTTGGCGCTACTCGTAAATTTCGGTAATCGTTCCGGCACCGACGGTCCGGCCACCCTCGCGAATCGCGAATCGCAGACCCTTGTCCATCGCGATCGGCGTGATCAGCTCTGCCTGGATCGTCACGTTATCTCCGGGCATCACCATCTCGACACCCTCAGGCAACTCACAGTCACCCGTAACGTCCGTTGTCCGGAAGTAAAACTGCGGCCGATATCCCTTGAAGAACGGAGTGTGGCGACCACCCTCCTCCTTCGTCAGAACATAAATCTCGGCTCCAAACTTCGTATGCGGCGTAATCGCTCCAGGCTTCGTCAGCACCTGGCCACGCTCCACATCCTCGCGGTCCGTTCCACGCAACAGGACACCAACGTTGTCGCCCGCGTGACCCTCATCAAGGATCTTGCGGAACATCTCGACACCCGTCACGACCTTCTTCTGCGTCTCGCGGATGCCCACGATCTCGATCTCTTCGCCAGTAACAACCTTGCCCTGCTCGATACGGCCCGTCACAACGGTGCCGCGACCCGAGATCGTAAACACGTCCTCGATCGGCATCAGGAAGTCTCGATCCAGCGCACGTTCCGGATCCGGAATGTAGCTGTCGAGCGTGTCCACCAACTCAATGATCTTGGCGCCCCACTGACCTTCCGGATCCTCTTCCTCGACCGCCTTCAGCGCCGAGCCCATGATCATCGGAATGTCGTCGCCAGGAAACTCGTACGTAGAGAGCAACTCGCGAACCTCGAGCTCTACAAGCTCCAGAAGCTCCTCGTCGTCCACCATGTCGCACTTGTTCAGGAACACCACCATCGCCGGCACGCCAACCTGACGGGCCAGCAGAATGTGCTCACGCGTCTGCGGCATCGGACCATCTGCGGCCGACACCACCAGGATCGCGCCGTCCATCTGCGCTGCACCCGTGATCATGTTCTTGATGTAGTCCGCGTGACCCGGGCAATCAACGTGCGCGTAGTGACGCTTCTCCGACTCGTACTCCACATGCGAAATCGCGATCGTGATACCGCGCTCACGCTCTTCCGGAGCCTTGTCGATCATGTCGAACGCCGAGTAGTCCGCACGCCCCAGCTTCGAAAGAATCAGCGTGATCGCCTGCGTCAGTGTCGTCTTGCCATGGTCCACGTGACCAATCGTGCCGACGTTCACGTGCGGCTTTGTACGCTCAAACTTTTCTTTAGCCATTGTTCTTATTCCCTGCTGATCGCTGGATCAGGCAGTCGCCCCTTTGACTTTCAGGACGACCTCTTCCTTGACGCTCTTCGGAACCTTCTCGTAGCACTTGAAGTGCATTGTAAAGTTGGCACGCCCCTGAGTGTTCGACCGCAGATCGGTTGCATAACCGAACATCGCCGATAGCGGGACGCGACTCGTGATGATCTTCAGGCCATCGCGAGTATCGAGATTCTCGATGCGCCCGCGACGACTATTGATGTCCGAAATGACATCGCCCATGTATTCCTCGGGCACGATGACCTCGAGATCCATGATGGGCTCCATCAACTCCGGACCGGCCTTGGCGACAGCGTCCTTGAACGCCATGCTTCCGGCAATCTTGAAAGCAACCTCGGACGAGTCCACATCATGGAAGGACCCGTCGTAGAGCACAGCGCGGACGCCCTCGATCTCGAAGCCCGCAACAGGCCCGCTATCCATGGCTTCACGGATGCCCTGCTCGGTGGGCTTGATGAATTCCTTCGGAATCGACCCACTCCTGATCCGATCAACGAACTCGAACTTCTGCCCCTCTTCGGGCGGCAACGGCTCGATCTCGATCAACGCGTGGCCGAACTGACCGCGGCCACCACTCTGGCGCACGAAACGCCCCTCACCCTTGGCGGGCCTGGTGATCGCCTCGCGGTACGCAACCTGCGGAGCTCCGACATTCGCCTCGACACTGAACTCGCGCATCATCCGATCTACGAGCACTTCAAGGTGAAGCTCACCCATGCCGGAAATGATGGTCTGACCCGTCTCATCGTCACGATGAACCTTGAAGGTCGGATCCTCGCGCTGCAGTTTGCCGAGTGCATCGGACATCTTCTCGCTGTCGACGCGGGTCTTGGGCTCGATCGCCATCGAGATAACCGGCTTCATGAACTCCATGGATTCCAGGAGTACCGGCTCGTCCATCGTGGAAATCGTATGACCGGTCGACACCGTCTTCAGGCCAACGGCGGCGGCGATGTCGCCCGCGTAGACCTGACGAATCTCTTCGCGTTTGTTCGCATGCATCTTGAGAAGACGGCCGATGCGCTCGCGCTTGCCGGTGGTCGTATTCAACACAGTTGAACCCGACTCGAGCACACCCGAATACACGCGGAAGAACGCGAGCTGACCAACGAACGGGTCGGTCATGATCTTGAAGACCAGAGCCGAGAACGGCGCATCGTCCGAGGAAGCCCTCTCCAGAGCAACGCTCTCGTCGTCGGGATCGACACCCTGGATCGCCTTGACCTCGATCGGGGACGGCAGGAAGTTGATGACCGCATCAAGCAGAGGCTGAACGCCCTTGTTCTTGAAGGCGGATCCGGCGAGCACAGGAGTCAACTTCAACTCGAGAGTGCCCTGGCGCAGCGCCGCAAACAGCTCCTCTTCCGAAACATCATCGCCACCGAGATATTTCTCGAGAATTTCGTCGCTGATTTCAGACGCTGCCTCGAGAACCTTCTCGCGGGCGGCCTCGACAACAGCTAGCTGATCAGCAGGAATCTCTTCGATCGTCGGCTCGGCGCCGAGATCCTCGTTCTTGTAGCGCAACGCCTGCATGCGAACCACGTCGAGCACGCCGACGAGCTGATCCTCAGCGCCCCAGGGCAGAACAACCGGCACCGGGTTGGTGCGCAGGCGGTCGATCATCATCTGCATGCAGCGTTCAAAGTTCGCGCCGACGCGATCCATCTTGTTAACGAACGCGATGCGCGGAACCTTGTACTTGTCGGCCTGGCGCCAAACCGTCTCACTCTGAGGCTCAACACCGCCGACCGCATCAAAGACAGCCACCGCACCATCGAGCACTCGAAGCGAGCGCTCGACCTCAGCAGTGAAATCCACGTGACCCGGCGTATCGATGATGTTGACGCGATAGTCGCGCCAGAAGCACGTCGTCGCCGCCGAAGTAATCGTGATCCCGCGTTCCTGCTCCTGGACCATCCAATCCATCTCGGCAGCGCCGTCATGCACTTCACCGATCTTGTGGGTGATCCCGGTGTAATAGAGAACGCGCTCGGTCGTCGTCGTCTTACCGGCATCAATGTGGGCCATGATGCCGATGTTCCGGGTTTTGGCGAGCGATACCTTACGGGACACGGGTCCTCAACTCCTGAAAAGCACTACCAGCGGTAGTGCGCGAAGGCCTTGTTGGCCTCGGCCATGCGGTGTGTGTCTTCGCGCTTCTTGACAGCAGCGCCGCGGCCATTTACCGCGTCCAGCAACTCATTACACAGACGCTCGTCCATCGTGCGCTCACCGCGCTTGCGGGCAGCATCGATGATCCAGCGCATTGCCAACGACGTACGGCGGCGCGGATAGACCTCGACCGGCACCTGGTAAGTCGAACCACCAACGCGGCGCGACTTCACCTCAAGGGCCGGACGGACGTTGTCCATCGCCTGCTTGAACATCCCCAGGACATCTTCTTCGCTGGTCTTCTCGCGAATCCGGTCCATCGCGCCATAGACGGCACGCTCCGCCACGCTCTTCTTACCGTCGAGCATGAGGTGGTTGATGAACTTGGACAGCAACCGACTGTCGTACTGAGCATCCGGCTTCACATCGTGTCGCCGAACTTTGACGTCTTTTCGCGGCATGTCTTTACTCCGCTACGGCCGCAAGCAGCCGTCAGCAGTACACAAATCACCCGACTGTTGCCGGAAAAGTAAGAAATCAGCCGACAGAGGAGCCGGCGAGGCCGTCAGGATTTAGGCCTTGGGACGTTTCGCCCCGTACTTGGACCTACCCTGCTTGCGACCATCCACGCCCGAAGCGTCGAGTGTGCCGCGAATGATGTGATAACGAACTCCAGGAAGATCCTTTACACGGCCGCCACGAATGAGAACGATGGAGTGCTCCTGGAGATTGTGACCAATCCCGCCGATATATGAAGTCACTTCCATTCCGTTCGTAAGGCGGACACGTGCCACCTTTCGCAGAGCCGAGTTCGGCTTCTTGGGGGTCGTCGTATACACGCGGGTACACACCCCTCGACGCTGCGGACACCTTTGCAGGGCCGGGCTCGAGGTCTTGGCGGTAGTCCGCTTACGCCCCTTTCTTACCAACTGGTTGATGGTAGGCAAACTTACCTCTCAACCTTCCGGGTTATCCCGACGAAGGCATTACGATCCCCAGGCGTACCAATAATGGTGGTGCCGGGAGACACAGCGCCCGTTGACGGGTGTTCAGCAAAAAACGGAGCTGTGGGGCACGCCGCACGGCTCCCTATGTGCCTCTATGGCAGAGGCCAGTATAGCAGTCACTCTCGCGCAGTCAATTCACTTGGCGAAGAGTTTTTGCCCGGTTGACGAAGATTTCTTCGTCAACCGAAGCGCGCCGAGCGAGCCGCCCGGCGAGGTATCAGAGAGACGCTCGTCAGTCAGAACCTGAGTCGAGCAAATCCGAGATATCGAGTGCATCCGCCTCGGCGGCCGCTTCGGCCATCCCGGCGAGAATATCCGCAGGACGACGACGCTCCACCACGTCTTCAGTGAGGCCCGCGCCGCGGTACTCCGAGAAGCCCGTGCCAGCCGGAATCAGGCGGCCCATGATGACGTTTTCCTTGAGACCACGGAGATTGTCCACCGCGCCGTTGATTGCGGCCTCGGTGAGTACCCGGGTCGTCTCCTGGAAAGACGCTGCCGAAATGAACGAGTCGGTCGACAACGAAGCCTTGGTGATTCCGAGCAAGAGCGGACGACCATTGGCCGGCTTGCCACCCTCTTCGATCACCTTGCGGTTCTCGTTCTGGAAGTGGAACCGATCGACCTGCTGACCCGCCACGAATGGCGTATCACCGACATCCTCGACCTTCACCCACCGCATCATCTGCCGTGAGATGACCTCGATGTGCTTGTCGTTGATGTTGACGCCCTGCAGTCGATAAACCTCCTGGATCTCGTTGACCAGGTACTCCTGCAGTTCGCGCTCACCAAGCACGTCGAGAATGTCGTGAGGATCGACAGCCCCATCCACCAGCGGCTCGCCGGCGCGAACCGGGTCACCCTCGCGAACGTTGATATGGGCACCACGCGGCAACGAGTACTCGCGGATCTCGTCCGTTTCCTCGTTCTTGACATAGACCTTGCGCAGCCCCTTCACGACCTCACCAAACTCGACCTGTCCGTCGATTTCAGCAACAACCGCGGGCTCCTTGGGCCGACGTGCCTCAAACAACTCCACCACGCGAGGCAAGCCACCCGTGATGTCCTGCGTCTTCGTGGTCTCACGCGGAATTCGAGCGAGAACCTCGCCAGGCTGGACCGATGCACCGTCCGCAGCGTTCAAGTGAGCGTTGGCCGGCAGCGGGTACGCCCGGAGGACCTTACGCGGCGAGTTCGGATCCAGAATCTGGATCTGCGGCTGCAGCTTCTCGGGAATGGTGTCCTTAACGACGAGCTGCGACAGCCCCGTGACTTCGTCCACCTGCTCTTCGCACGTAACACCCGGCGTCATGTCCTGATACTTCACCGTACCGAGATCCTCGGTAAGGATCGCGAAGGAGTAAGGATCCCATTCGACCAGAACGTGGCCCTGATCGACGGCATCTCCTTCCTTCACCTTGAGGCGAGCACCGTAGACGACGCTGTAGCGTTCGCGGATGTTGCCATCGTCGTCCTGCAAAGCGACCGCACCGTTGCGGTTCATCACGACGAGATCACCATCAGCGCCGGTGACTGTGCGCAGGTTGAGGAAGACCACCTTGCCCGGATGCTTGGCATCCAGCGTGGTGGCCTCACCAACTCGCGACGCGGCACCACCGATGTGGAACGTACGCATGGTCAACTGCGTACCTGGCTCACCAATCGACTGCGCGGCGATAACGCCGACGGCGGTACCGCGTTCGGCAAGTCGACCGGTCGACAGGTCGCGGCCGTAGCACTTCTGGCAAACACCCCACTCGGTCTCGCAGGTGAGCACGGAGCGGATCCGCACCTTCTCGAGACCCGAATTCTGGATCGTGCTGGCCAGTTCGACATCGATGTCGTCACCCGACGCGCAGAGCACGTCTCCGGTGAACGGATCCTTGATGTCTTCTAGCGCCACACGTCCAACGATGCGATCGCGAAGCGGCTCGATGACCTCGCCACTTTCAACAATCGGGGCTACCCAGATTCCTTCGATCGTGCCGCAGTCGGGTTCGGTAACGATCACGTCCTGGGCGACGTCGACCAGACGCCGCGTCAGGTAACCCGAGTCAGCGGTCTTGAGGGCCGTATCGGCCAGACCCTTACGGGCACCGTGAGTCGAGATGAAGTACTGAGCAACCGTCAGTCCTTCACGGAAGTTCGCGGTAATCGGTGTCTCGATGATCTCACCCGAGGGCTTGGCCATCAGACCACGCATCCCGGCGAGCTGACGAATCTGCTGGATCGAACCACGCGCACCGGAGTCCGCCATGGCGTAGATCGAGTTGGGCTGACCAACACGGTCACCCTCCTCCATCTGACGGAACATAGCGTCGGCTACCTGCTCGGTGACATCGGACCAGATAGCGATGACCTTGTTGTAGCGCTCACCATTGGTGATCGCGCCGTCGAGGTACTGCTGGTCGATCTCGATGACCTGCTGCCGAGCCTCCGCAACGAGTGCGTCCTTGGCTGCGGGAACGGTCATGTCATCAATCCCGACAGTGAAGCCGGCGAATGTGGCGTACTGGAAACCGAGGTTCTTCAACGCGTCGAGCGCCTTGACCGTGAGTTCCCGACCGAAGTTGATGAAGCAGTAGTTGATGACCTGTCCAAGCCCACGCTTCTTGAGCAGGCCGTTCACGAACGGCATGCCTTCGGGCATTGCGTCCTTGAACAACACGCGGCCCACAGTGGTGTCGATGATGTGGTTGGTCACCGATTCCACTTCAGCGTGCACGACGTCCTGATCGTCGCTAGCGCGTGACATCTCGATCAGGTCGCCGCTGTAGCGCAGGCGGATCCGCGATTGCGTCTCCACTTCGCCGGACTCGGCCGCCATGATGACTTCGTTGACGTCACCAAACAGACGGCCCTCGCCGCGTGATCCGCTGCGTGCCTTGGTCAGGTAGTAGCCGCCCAGCACGATGTCCTGAGTCGGCACTGTGATCGGGCGGCCATGCGCCGGAGACAGCAGGTTCTGCGTGCTCATCATGAGCACCTTCGCCTCGATCTGTGCGCGCGGCGAAAGCGGAACGTGCACGGCCATCTGGTCACCGTCGAAGTCAGCGTTGAACGCCGTACATACGAGCGGATGAATCTTGATCGCCTTACCTTCGACAACCACCGGCTGGAACGCCTGCACGCCGAGACGATGCAGGGTCGGTGCGCGGTTCAGCAGCACGCAGTGCTCCTGAATGACTTCATCGAGCACGTCGAACACCTCGGGTGTCTGACTCTCGACCAATTCCTTGGCCGCCTTGATGGTGGCGACCAGGCCGCGCTCTTCAAGCTTCTGGTAGATGAAGGGCTTGAACAGTTCGAGCGCCATCTTCTTGGGAAGACCACACTGATGCAGTTCGAGGTCCGGACCGATCACGATGACGGAACGTCCAGAGTAGTCGACACGCTTACCGAGCAGATTCTGGCGGAAGCGACCCTGCTTACCCTTGAGAGTATCCGAGAGCGACTTCAGCGGGCGGTTGTTTGCCCCCCTCAACACCCGACCACGACGGCCGTTGTCGAACAGGGAGTCGCAGGCCTCCTGCAGCATCCGCTTTTCGTTGCGGATAATGACATCAGGAGCCTTCAGCTCGATGAGCTTCTTGAGTCGGTTGTTCCGGTTGATCACCCGGCGATACAGATCGTTCAGATCCGAGGTCGCGAAGCGGCCACCGTCCAACGGCACGAGGGGACGCAACTCCGGAGGAATCACCGGAATCACATCCAGAACCATCCACTCGGGCTCGTTGCCCGACTTCAGGAAAGCTTCGACGACCTTGAGACGCTTGGCGGCTTTCGCGCGCTTCTGCTTCGAGGTCTCGTTCTTCATCGCCTCGCGCAACTCGACGGCCAGCGTCGGAATGTCGAGACGGTGCAGCAGCTCCTTGATTGCTTCCGCGCCCATCATCGCGAGGAACGCGTCACCGAACTCGGTGCGCGCTTCGCGGAAACGCTCTTCGCCGATCAGCTCGCCGAGCTGAAGATCGGTCGGCCCTTCATCGACGACGATGTACGCCTCGTAATAAAGGATGCGCTCCATTTCGCGCATGGTCATGTCAAGGAGATGCCCCATCCGCGAGGGCAACCCCTTGAAGAACCAAACGTGCGAGACCGGGCAGGCCAACTCGATGTGGCCCATCCGTTCGCGCCGCACCTTCGACTGAGTGACCTCAACGCCACACTTGTCGCAGATGACGCCGCGATGCTTCATCCGCTTGTACTTTCCGCACAAGCACTCCCAGTCATTGACCGGGCCGAAGATCTTGGCGCAGAAGAGGCCATCGCGCTCCGGCTTGAATGTCCGGTAGTTGATGGTCTCGGGCTTGGTCACCTCACCGTGTGACCAAGACCGAATCTTCTCCGGCGAGGCCAGTCCGATGCGGATGGCCTCGTACTCGTTGATGTTGACCGGCTTGCTCTCGAAGAATCCGAGTGCGCTTCTCATGGTCGTACCTCGTGGTCCAGCTGGATCAAGCCCATCACAGGGAAAGTTCGGGATCGGTGTCTTCGTCACGTCGGCTGCGGAACAGCTCGACGTCGAGGCCCAGACCCTGAAGTTCCTTCACCAGCACGTTGAAGGACTCCGGCAGGCCCGGCTCGAGGTCACCCTCGCCCCGAACGATTGACTCGAAGATCTTGGCGCGTCCGTAGACGTCATCACTCTTGACGGTCAGCAACTCCTGCAGCGTGTGCGCGGCTCCATAAGCCTCGAGCGCCCACACCTCCATCTCACCGAAGCGCTGGCCACCGAACTGTGCCTTACCACCGAGCGGTTGCTGGGTGATGAGCGAGTAGGGGCCAATCGAACGCGCGTGGATCTTGTCATCCACCATGTGCGACAGCTTCAGCATGTAGATGTAGCCGACAGTAACTTCGCGATCGAATCGATCACCCGTGAGGCCATCCCGCAGCGTCGCTTTGCCCGACTCTGGGAGGTTCGCCTCGACGAGCTTCTCGCGAATCTCTGCCTCGGTTGCTCCATCGAAGACCGGCGTCACGAAGTGCACCCCGAGAGCCTTGGCCGCCCAGCCGAGATGCGTCTCCAGCACCTGCCCGACGTTCATACGGGACGGAACACCCAACGGGTTGAGCACGATCTCGACGGGAGTACCGTCCTCGAGGAACGGCATGTCCTCTTCAGGCAGCACAGTGGCGATGACGCCCTTGTTGCCATGACGACCCGCCATCTTGTCACCGGCCTGGATCTTCCGCTTCATCGCGATGTAGACCTTGACCATCTTGATGACGCCTGGCGGCAACTCATCGCCGCGGCGATAGGCTTCCTGGCGCTCGTCGAAACGCTCCGTGAGCGACTCGATGCGCTTGTCGAGCGCTGCGATCATCTCGTGGATCTTCTTCTCGATGGCCTGGTTGGACTTCGCGAGACGAATCTTTCCGAGCGCCGCGTAGGGCATCGAATCGACCAACTCGGCCGTAATCGAACTCCCCTTGGTCACGAGCATCTCGCCAGTCGCAGGGTGCTTGATTCCTGACTCGAGAACCTTGCCATCCGCCTCCTGCACGATGATGCCGCGCAGGCCCGCCTTGAGGATCCGGATCTCGTCCTGAAGATCCCGTTGGAGGCGAGCAACGTCGGCATCTTCGATCTCCACGGCGCGCGTGTCCTTGTCGACACCCTTGCGCGTGAACACCTTGACGTCGACAACAGTGCCGGTGATCCCCGGCCGCACAGTCAGAGAAGCATCCTTCACATCACCGGCCTTCTCACCGAAGATCGCGCGCAGCAGCTTCTCTTCCGGCGTCAGCTGGGTCTCTCCCTTCGGAGCGACCTTGCCGACCAGAATGTCCGATGGGCCGACCTCGGCACCGATGCGAATGATGCCGCTCTCGTCGAGGTTCCGGAGAGCCTCTTCGGAAACGTTCGGGATGTCCCGGGTGATCTCTTCCGGGCCCAGCTTCGTGTCGCGCGCTTCGATCTCGAGTTCATCGATATGAATCGAGGTGAACGCGTCGTTCTTGACGAGCTTCTCGGACAGCACGATCGCGTCCTCGAAGTTGTATCCACGCCATGGCATGAACGCGACTAGAACATTCTGACCGAGCGCCAACTCCCCGGCTTCAGTTGCCGGACCGTCGGCGAGAACCTGACCGGCCGCCACCTCCGCCCCACTCGCAACCAGAGCCTTCTGGTTCATGCAGGTGTTCTGGTTGGAACGACGGAACTTGGCGAGTCCGTAGATATCGCAATCGCCGTCCACGGTCCGAACGATGATGCGTTCGGAGTCCACGTAGTCGACCACACCGTCGCGAGCAGCGAGAACCACCGCCCCGGACACCTGGGCCGTCGTGGCCTCCATTCCGGTACCAACGTAAGGGGCCTGAGGCTTGTACAGCGGCACCGCCTGGCGCTGCATGTTCGAACCCATGAGCGCGCGGTTCGCATCATCGTTCTCAAGGAACGGAATCAGCGAAGCCGCGACCGAGACAACCTGCTTCGGCGAAACGTCGATGAAGTCCACCTCGTCCACCGGCACCAGGCGAAAGTCACCGCCCACTCGGGCCGTCACGCGATCGTTCATGAACTTGAAGTTCTTGGGATCGACCGGCGCGTTGGCCTGCGCGATGACGTGAGGCCCTTCCTGTGTTGCGGAGAGGAACACGGGCGCGTAGGTCCAGGTTGCCGCACCGGCTTTGCCGGCCTTACGGTTGGCCTTGGTGACCTCGGACAATTCAAGCACCTTGTCGGCCTCGAGATCCGTCTTGCCTGGGTCGAGCACCCTCACGCGATCCGCAATGCGCGAGTTCGCCACCGGCCGATAGGGACTCTCGATGAAGCCGAACTCGTTCACCCGCCCGTAGCACGAGAGCGACGAGATCAGACCGATGTTCGGACCTTCCGGCGTCTCGATCGGGCAGATGCGGCCGTAATGCGTCGGGTGCACATCGCGCACCTCGAAGCCAGCTCGCTCACGCGACAGACCGCCTGGTCCGAGCGCCGAGAGGCGGCGCTTGTGCGTGACCTCGGAGAGCGGATTCGTCTGATCCATGAACTGCGACAACTGTGAGGATCCGAAGAACTCACGCACCGCAGCCATGACCGGCTTCGGGTTGATGAGATCGTGCGGCATTGCCGTTTCGATCTCTTGATACACACTCATCTTCTCGCGAACGCCACGCTCCATGCGGACCAGGCCGATACGGAACTGGTTCTCGAGAAGCTCGCCCACCGAGCGAACACGACGATTGCCGAGGTTGTCGATGTCATCGACACCGCGCGGATCCTCGGGCAGGTTCAGCAGGAACTGGATGACGGATATGAAGTCTTCCTCGTCCAGGAGCCGCTGATCCAGCTCCTTGTCCGTACCCAGCTTGTGGTTGAACTTCAGTCGCCCGACGCGCGAGAAGTCATAGCGCTGCGGGTTCGTGAACATGTTCTTGAACAGGTTCCGCGAACTATCCGGTGTTGGGGGGTCACCAGGGCGCATCTTCCGGTAGATCTCGATCAGCGCCTCTTTCTTTGAGGTCACCGTGTCCTTGCGGAGCGTCGTGCTGAGGATCTTGGCCGACGGGCGATGCTCCGGGAAGAAGACGTCGAAGGTCTCGGCACCCGTCTCGATAATCCGATCGAGTACGGCGGGCGTGACCTCCTCATTGCATCGTACGAGCACTTCGCCACTTTCCGGATCGGCAATATCGTGCACCGTATGGGCGCCTTCCAGATCGGCAACGTCGACGCCCATGGTCTCTTGCTTGCTCTCGGCGAGCTTCTTGAGCCCACCTCGAGTGAGCGGACGACCCGCCCCGACAATCTGCTTGCCCTTGAACTTGCCCTTGTCCCCCGTCATGCGCTTGGAGAACTGCATCCCGAGAAGGCTTTCGCCGACACCCAGAGCCAGAGCGGAATCCTTCGCGTGAACCGTGACGATCGGCAGGAACCGCCGCAGAATGTCCTCGTCCGTCTCGAGGCCCAGTGCCTTCAGGAAGATTGTCGCTGGGAACTTGCGACGACGATCGATGCGGATCTGCACCATGTCGCGCGCGTCCACCTCGAACTCCACCCAGGAGCCGCGGTAGGGAATCACCTGCGCGGTAAAGAGCGTCTTGGCTTTGCCGGTGTGGAAGAACACACCCGGCGAGCGGTGCAGCTGAGAGACGATGACCCGCTCGGTACCGTTGATGATGAAGGTCCCGCCCTTCGTCATCAGCGGAATGTCACCCAGATAGACCTCCTGCTCCTTGATGTCGCGGATGGTCTTGGTGCCGGTGTCGGCGTCCTTGTCCCACACGACAAGGCGGAAGGTCACGCGCAGCGGAACGGCGTAGGTCATCCCGCGCGTCTGACACTCCTCCTCGTTGAACGTCGGCGTGGTTACACCCTCTTTCTCACCGATCGTGTAGCCCACGAACTGCAACTCTGCGGTCTCGCGGAAGTCGCTAATCGGGAAGATCGTCTGGAACACTTCCTGCAAACCAACGTTGTCGCGGGCATGCGACACGCCGTCGGCCTGGAGAAATCGCTCATACGACTTCTTCTGTACCGCGATGAGATTCGGCAACGGAATCGCCGTCGGGATCTTGGCGAAACTGTGCCGCTCGCGAAGCGGTTGGTGGGTGCTAGCCATTAGGCGCCATTCCTTCGGAGTCAGCCAGACTCCGCCAGTTGCGGGTTTCTACGAGGCGCACGAAGGCCCGGCGCACCGATGGTGTGCGTCCGGGCTCGTCGTATCAAAGTGCCGCACACGGGCGGCACTCCTGTGTCGCGGGTAGGGCAAGCTCTCTACTTGAGCTCCACCTGTGCGCCCGCTTCCTCAAACTTGGCCTTGAGTTCGTCGGCCTCGTCCTTGCTGGCGCCTTCCTTGACAGGCTTCGGCAAGTTGTCGACAAGCTCCTTGGCTTCCTTGAGTCCGAGGCTGGTGACCTCACGGACCATCTTGATCACGTTGATCTTCTTATCGCCGAACGTGGTCAAGACCACGTCGAACTCGTCCTTCTCTGCGGCATCATCGGCGGCGGCAGCGCCACCGGCTGCGGCGACAGGTGCCGCCATCGCAGCGGCACTGACACCAAACTTCTCCTCGAGATCCTTGACCAGGCTGGCCAGGTCGAGGACCGACATGTTCTCAATCTGCTCGATCAGCTCTTCGCTGCTCAATTGCTTAGCCACGACACACCTCCACTCGGAAAAAACGCGCTGGGAACGCGGTTGCTATTCGGATTCCTTCTGCTGCCGGACCGCGTCCAGCACGACCACAGAACCTCGCAAGACACCACTCAGTGCCGTTGCGAGCCCCGTGATCGGGTACTTCATCAGATACAGAGCCTTCGCGATGAGTTCCTCGCGCGACGGCAAGTCGGCGAGACTGTCGAACTCATCCGCCGTGATCAGCCGCCCGTCCACGACACCCACCCTAACTTCGGCGAGTTCGTGCTCCTTGGCGAAATCACGTAAAACCTTGGCCACTCCGACGACGTCGTCGCCGACCGGATATGCGATCGCCGTCTGGCCCACGAGATTGGACTCGACGATCTCCATGCCGCCGTCAGAGAACGCGCGCTTGGCGAGTCGATTCTTGACGATCCGGAGTCGAGCTTCTTTTTCCCTGAGCTGCACACGGAGGTCCGTCGACCGGGCCACATCGAGCCCTTTGAAGTCGATCAGGAACGCATGCTGCGACTGACCGATCGTGTCGCGCAGGTACTCAACTTCTTGCTGTTTTTCTGCCTGGTTCATGTCACACCTGTGCCGCTTCGACGGCATCCGGGTCGATCCGGACACTGGGCCCCATCGTCGACGTCAGAAACGCGCTCTTGATGTACTTACCCTTCGAGGCAGCGGGCTTGGAACGCATGATCGCGCCGAACAGCGCCATCACGTTGTCGTTCAACTGCGCCTCATCGAAAGAGACCTTGCCCACCGGAGCATGCACGACCCCGTTCTTGTCGACGCGGAAGTCCAGCTTACCGGCCTTGATGTCGTCGACTGCCTTCGCCACGTCGAACGTCACGGTTCCGGTCTTCGGGTTCGGCATCAGGCCGCGCGGCCCAAGTACACGTCCCAACTTGCCGACCTCACGCATCATGTCGGGAGTAGAGATGACAGCCTCGAACTCGAGCCAGCCACCGGCGATCTTTTCCACCAGATCCTGGCCACCGACATGATCGGCACCAGCGTCCTCGGCTTCTTTGACCTTCTCACCCTGAGCGATCACTACGATTCGCGAGGTCTTGCCCGTCCCGTGCGGGAGAACGACGCTCGCACGAACCATCTGATCCGCATGACGAGGGTCAACTCCGAGATTCAGCGCCACTTCGACGCTCTCGTCGAACTTGACGAACGAGGCACCTTTGATCGCGCTGATCGCGTCACCGATCTGATACTCGTGACTCTCGATCTTGGCCATGGCCGCGGTGAAGTTCTTTCCATGCTTCGGCATCGCCTACCCCTCCGCCTCGAGGCCGTCAACCTTGATACCCATCGAACGCGCCGTACCCGCGATGATCTTCACCGCCTGGTCGACGTCATAGGCATTCAGGTCCGCCATCTTGGTCTTGGCGATCTCGGCCACCTGGTCACGCGTGACCGTAGCCACAATGTCCTTATTGGGTTCCGCAGAACCCGATGCAATATTCGCCGCCTTCTTCAACAAGACCGCCGCGGGCGGCGTCTTCGTGATGAAGGAGTACGTCCGGTCTGCGTAGACCGTGATCACGACCGGAATCACCATTCCGGGCTGATCCTGCGTCGCCGAATTGAAGGCGGTGCAGAAATCCATGATGTTGACGCCATGCTGACCCAGTGCCGGACCCACCGGCGGTGCCGGCGAAGCTTTGCCGGCAGGAATCTGCAGCTTGATGAGCCCGATAACGGGCTTGCTCTGTTTGGCCATCTTTCTCTCTCGAGTCCCTAAGTCAGGTCTTTTCGACCTGGAAGAAATCCAGCTCAACCGGCGTTGCGCGACCGAAGATCGAAACCATGACCTTCAACGTACTGCGACGGTTGTCCACTTCCTCGACCTTGCCGCTGAAGTTGGCGAACGGCCCATCGATAATGCGAACGGTCTCGCCGACCCCGAAACGGAACTTCGGCTTCGGCGTTTCCACCGACTCCTCCATCCGATTCAGAATGCCGTCGACCTCGGCCTGCGAAAGCGGAATCGCCTGGCGCCCTTCACCAACGAAGCCAGTAACCCGCGGCGTGTTCTTGACGAGGTGCCACAGCTCTTCGTTCATCCGCATGTTCACGAGCAGGTAGCCCGGGAAGAACTTCTTGGATGTGACGACCTTCTTGCCGCCCTTCATCTCAACGACGTCCTCGGTCGGAATCAGGACGTCGGCGACTTCCGACTCAAGATCGAGCGTGCGCACGCGCTCCTCGAGACTCTGCTTGACCTTCCGCTCGTAGCCGGAATAGGTGTGCACGACATACCAGTTCATGCCGTCCGCTTCGTCTGCGTCGGCCGACTCGTCGACTTCCGCGGGCACGTCGACAACCGCCGCCGTCTCTTCGACGTCGGCTTCAGGCGCGGACTGCTCGCCACCTTCGGGCTCCAGGCCCAAGGCGCGGGCGGCAGCCTCCAGTTCGTTCCGTTCGGCTTGCTCGGTCAAGTCAGCCTCGTTAGAGACATTGGCGTCGGCCCTAGCCGACTACCGCGTACAACCAGGTCAATACTCGTCCCATGACGATATCGACGAACCACAGATAGATCCCGAAGACGACACAGGTGACCAGCACCACGATGGTCGTACCCCTGACCTCCGTGCGCTTGGGCCAGGTCACCTTGTTGACCTCCGCCCTGACGTCGCGCACGAACGTCTTCCAGCGATCCAGCATTCTCGTCTTCCTCGTGCGACCGCCGCGGAATGAATCCCGGGACGGCCCTATCTACTAGGAGCTCATCACTTGTCGCCGTTCAAAAGTGGCAGGGCAGCGGGGACTCGAACCCCGAACCTACGGATTTGGAGTCCGTCGCTCTGCCAATTAGAGCTACTGCCCTCCCGGCGAAACCGTGCTGCGCTCCTCGCTTACTCGTAAATTTCGGTAATCGTTCCGGCACCGACGGTCCGGCCACCCTCGCGAATCGCGAAACGCAGACCCTTGTCCATCGCGATCGGCGTGATCAGCTCTGCCTGGATCGTCACGTTGTCTCCGGGCATCACCATCTCGACACCCTCAGGCAACTCGCAGTCACCCGTAACGTCCGTTGTCCGGAAGTAAAACTGCGGCCGATATCCCTTGAAGAACGGAGTGTGGCGACCACCCTCCTCCTTCGTCAGAACATAAATCTCGGCTCCAAACTTCGTATGCGGCGTAATCGCTCCAGGCTTCGTCAGCACCTGGCCACGCTCCACATCCTCGCGGTCCGTTCCACGCAACAGGACACCAACGTTGTCGCCCGCGTGACCCTCATCAAGGATCTTGCGGAACATCTCGACACCCGTCACGACCTTCTTCTGCGTCTCGCGGATGCCCACGATCTCGATCTCTTCGCCAGTAACAACCTTGCCCTGCTCGATACGGCCCGTCACAACGGTGCCGCGACCCGAGATCGTAAACACGTCCTCGATCGGCATCAGGAAGTCTCGATCCAGCGCACGTTCCGGATCCGGAATGTAGCTGTCGAGCGTGTCCACCAACTCAATGATCTTGGCGCCCCACTGACCTTCCGGATCCTCTTCCTCGACCGCCTTCAGCGCCGAGCCCATGATCATCGGAATGTCGTCGCCAGGAAACTCGTACGTAGAGAGCAACTCGCGAACCTCGAGCTCTACAAGCTCCAGAAGCTCCTCGTCGTCCACCATGTCGCACTTGTTCAGGAACACCACCATCGCCGGCACGCCAACCTGACGGGCCAGCAGAATGTGCTCACGCGTCTGCGGCATCGGACCATCTGCGGCCGACACCACCAGGATCGCGCCGTCCATCTGCGCTGCACCCGTGATCATGTTCTTGATGTAGTCCGCGTGACCCGGGCAATCAACGTGCGCGTAGTGACGCTTCTCCGACTCGTACTCCACATGCGAAATCGCGATCGTGATACCGCGCTCACGCTCTTCCGGAGCCTTGTCGATCATGTCGAACGCCGAGTAGTCCGCACGCCCCAGCTTCGAAAGAATCAGCGTGATCGCCTGCGTCAGTGTCGTCTTGCCATGGTCCACGTGACCAATCGTGCCGACGTTCACGTGCGGCTTTGTACGCTCAAACTTTTCTTTAGCCATCGTTCCCCTCAGTCATCTTGTGACAGGCCGGTCCGTACGAACCTGTTCCCTGGACCGAAAAACAAAACTTGAAATGGTGGAGCCCACGACCGGGATTGAACCGGTGACCTCTTCCTTACCAAGGAAGCGCTCTACCACTGAGCCACGTGGGCCTCCCCAAAAAACCGAAAAACGGGTCGCAGCCGGAGTCTCGCTATTGGATGGCCGTGTTTACCGCCCCGGCACTGCGCACACAGAGCGGGAAACGGGACTCGAACCCGCAACCCCCAGCTTGGAAGGCTGGCGCTCTACCAGATTGAGCTATTCCCGCCTCGTACTACAAGTGCGCCCAGAGATCCCCTGTGCGAGCGGCACATGCTAACACCAGATTCCAGGCGCGCCAAGTCGCCGAATTGCAAAAAATCGCCGCCATTTCGGCGATGCTGCGGCCTTTGCCGCTGGCGTCCGATCGGGCGACTCAGAAGTGGAGAGTGGAGGATTCGAACCTCCGTAGGCATAAGCCGGCAGATTTACAGTCTGCTCCCTTTGGCCGCTCGGGCAACTCTCCAAAAGGAATGGAACACCGAGTCTGAAAGCTGGCGAGAGGATTCGAACCCCCGACCTACTGATTACAAGTCAGTTGCTCTGCCAACTGAGCTACGCCAGCACCCGATACCCAGGGGCGCATTATGAATCGCGCCATCGCGGCCGGCAAGCAACGTTTACGGATGGCGGCTCGAACTAGCGTGCGCGTTGGCGCAGAACCTCGAAGGCCACGGCCGAGAACGCAGCGCTGGCGTTGAGCGATTGCGTCTTGCCGAGTCCCGGGAGCGCGACCAGATGGTCACATCCACTCGCCACCAGGCGGCGCAAGCCCTGCCCCTCCGAACCAACAACCAGAGCGATCGGCCCGCGATAGTCCACTGCCGACCATGACTCTCCCCCCTCGGGAGCGAGCCCCACAGTCCAATAGCCGCGTTCGCGCAACTGGCCGAGGAGTCGAGCGATATTGACGGTCCGACAGATCGAGAGGTGTTCAGTCGCCCCGGCCGACGCGCGGACCGCTGCCGGCGTCACTTGCGCTGCCCGGCGCGTGGCAATGCAAAGCGCATCTGCGCCGGCAACCTCCGCCGTGCGAACGATCGCTCCCAGGTTCTGAGGATCCTGGATTCCGTCGAGAACCACCACCAATCGGTTACCGACACCGTCTGGGAGTTGACTCGCATCGACGTAGTCGAAGTCTGAGCAACGTGCGACCACGCCCGTGCCTCGCGGGGCGAGTTCATCGAACTGGTCGCGTTCCATGGCCTGGATGGCGACCCCCCGCTTCGCGGCAAGCTTCGATAGCCGCTCGCCGACGGCGTCGCGAGCACCAGTCCGCACGGCGATCTCGAATATCTTGCGCGACCCCGCTGCGAGCGCCTCCTCCACAGAGTGGCGCCCTAACAACCACTCGGTCATGAGCCCTCCAAAGCCGGCACCGGCTCTTTTCGCCAGCTCCCCAGCTTTTCGCGGAAGGCCTGCCCAGCGATGTAGCTGTAGCCCGCGAGAAACAGCAACGTCACCGGCAAGCCGGACCACAATCCTCTCTGCACCACGACGACAAGAACGCCTACGAAGTACAAGGCGAGCGTGGCTTCGAGCCAGGGCACCCAACCCAATCCGGCTCGATACCCCGACATGGCCGCCGGGACTTGCGAGGTCTTGGGCGTGCGCACGAACTCGCCGGTGGCGCCGGCGAATCCCCGCACCGTGGCGATGGTGTTGTTGAGAGCGAGACCCGCCCCCAGCGCCATGAGCAACGGGAGCTGTGCCACCGCGCCGATGAGCGGACGACCTAGGCGCCGCTGGCCCGCTACGAAGTAGAGGCACACTGATCCGGTGCCGAAGATCAGAACGGGGATCTCCAACCAGATGAGCGCGCCCCCGATGCCGCGAGCCCGCAGCGCCAACACTGGCGAGACGAGAATCGCCAGCCCAACCATCATCCCGTAGGCCAGATTCGAGAGCAGATGAAAGGACGCCTCGATCTTCACGGCAATCGGTGAGGCGCTGCGCCAGATTCTCGGAAGCAGCTTCCGTGCGGTCTGAGCCGCGCCTCGTGTCCATCTACGTTGCTGAGCCTTGAATGCAGAGATCGTGAGCGGCAATTCGGCCGGAGCCTGAACGTCGTCCAGGTAGATGAATTGCCATCCGGCCAACTGGGCGCGATAGGACAGATCCAGGTCCTCGGTCAGAGTGTCGTGGTGCCAGCCGCCCGCATCGTCGATGGCCTGGCGTCGCCAGACACCCGCGGTGCCATTGAAGTTGAAGAACCTCCCGGCCCGTTGGCGCGCCGTGTGTTCGATCGTGAAGTGCGCGTCCAGCAGCACGGCCTGAAGGCGTGTGAGCAGGTTGGCCTCGCGGTTGCGATGAGACCACCGCGCCTGGACCATTCCCACGCCCTCAGACTGAAAGTGCGGGATGACGCGGCGCAGGAAGTCGGGCGCCGGCGCGAAGTCGGCATCAAACACCGCCACGAACTCGCCGCGAGCGCTGCGCAGCCCCCGACGCAAAGCGCCAGCCTTGAACCCGTCGCGGCGCTTGCGATGCATGTGAACCGCGTCGATGCCGCGCGCGCGCAACCGGGCGACCGCGGTCGCGGCAGCAGCGGCGGTGCGATCGGTCGAATCATCGAGAACCTGTATCTCGAGGCGATCTGCGGGATAGTCCAGTGCCCCGACGGCATCAATCAACTGCTCCACAACATAGAGTTCGTTGAAGATCGGCAACTGAACTGTGACGGTGGGCCACTCCGTGGGCGAGACCACGACTGTCTTCGTGCACCGCCGCCGCAGTACGAGCAACAGGACCAGATAGAGACGGTGGAGCCCGAAGACCGCAAGGACAACGAGCACGCACGCGTAGGCGGCGAGCAGGGCGTTGACGAGCAAGTCGGCGGGCAGGCTCATGTGGCCATCCCGCGCGACCCCGTCACGGTCACGGCGATCGCGACGTTGCTGGCGCTCATAGCGGCGCTCGCCTGGCTCGGCGATCTCCGCGAATTCGCGTTACACGCGATCATCGTTCTCCTGATCGCGGCGGCGATCCATGCGGGACTTTGCTGGCGGCTGTGGGATGCGCATCGCCGAGGCGCGCGCGTCTCGTTGGCCGTGTTGGTGGGAATTGGCATCGTCGCACGCTTGGTGATGTTGTTCGGAACGCCCTCACTCTCGGACGACGTTTTTCGCTATCGATGGGACGGACGCGTTCAAGCAGCAGGCGAGAACCCATACGCCGCTGCCCCGGCCGATGTGCGGCTTGAAGAGCTGCGAGACAACGATTGGGCACTCATCAATTATCCCCGCATCCGGACTATTTATCCGCCCCTCGCGCAGAGCCTCTTCGCCGCTACCTATATTTTGCATCCGAGCGTCAAGGCGTTTCAGGTCGCCGCCGCGCTCGGCGACATCCTCGTGATCCTGCTCCTGGCGGGTCTACTCCGCTCCTTGCGTGCACCCCCGTGGCGACTCGCTCTGTACGCGCTCCACCCGCTGCCTATCGTCGAGTTCGCTGGCAGCGGGCACTTCGATGCTTGGGTCGTAGCGGCCGTGCTCGCGGCATACCTGGCCCATGTCCGCGGCAGAGCCGTCATCAGCTCCGTCGCTCTCGCCGCCGGGATCTTGCTGAAAACCTGGCCACTGATCCTGGTGCCGCTCTTCTTGCGGCGGCGACCTCGCTGGCACGCCGGCCTGATCGTCGGCCTCGTGGTTGCCTACTTCGCTGTCTACTACGACCCGGGCATGCTGCAACCCTGGCTCGACTACGCCGGTCGCTGGCGCTTCAACGACGCCGCCTTCTGGGTGCTAGCCGGGATCACCACCTCGCTCGAGACGGCAAAGGCGGCCGCGGCCGGCCTCGGAATGCTGTTATTCCTCGTGCTTTGGCGCCGTGACGCGGACCCCGAGCGGGGCAACTACTTGTTGCTGCTCGGGTTCATCCTGCTGATGCCCACGATCCACCCCTGGTACTTACTGTGGGCGCTCCCGCTGGCGGCTGTGGCGGCGGACCTGGCGTGGGTCGCGGTGTGCAGCCTCGCTCCTCTCGCCTACTCGATCCTCGTGATCAACTCAGGAACAAGCGACGCGTGGACGGAACCGGTCTGGCCGAGATTTGTCATCTTCGGGCTCGGCCTGCTGATATGGCTCGCGCAGACAGCGGTGGAGATGCGGCCCGCAGCCCCGGACGCACCAATCCAACCGGAGTCGGGAAGCGAGTCAGAGTCGGGCGACTTGCTGAGCTAGGCGCTCAGTCGCTCATCAGGCGACGCAAGCGGCGGCGCCAGCGCCGACGCGCTGCAGCCTCCTTGGCTCGGCGTCGCTCACCCGGCTTCACGAAGTGGGCGCGGCGCTTCGCATCACGCAGGATGTTCTCCCGCTGAACCGAGCGCCGGAACCGCCGCAGGGCGTGCTCAATCGACTCGCCCTCTTCGACACGGATGTAGGCCATGTTGCGTTGTCCTCGGAGAGTCGCACTCGATGCAACTCTGAAAAGTCTTCACTGGGCGGCGGGCGCACTAGACGCGTGCGGGCAATCCGCCGAATCCGCTTAAAGGTAGCCAGCCGCGAGCCCTGCGTCAAACACTCCCGTGTCCCGTTGCTATAATCCGCCGCTTTCCGGCCCGATTTCCGCGCTCCCGCGCGTCGGTCGACGCTTCCATCCAGCAGGCGCACATTCGCCGGGTCAGGTCACATGGACGTTCTCGTAGTGGGTGGTGGCGGCCGCGAACACGCCTTGGTGCAGGCGCTCGATCGCAGCCCTAGCGTCGACAAGATTTTCTGTGCACCGGGCAATGCCGGGATCGCCCGACTCGCCGAGTGCCTCGACATCAACGTGGGTGATCTGGACGGAATCGCTCGCGCCGCCGATGAGCGTGCCGTGGACCTCGTCGTCGTTGGTCCAGAGGCCCCGCTAACCGCCGGGATCTCAGCGATCCTCGAGCAATTCGGCATCGCCTGTTTTGGGCCCTCTGCCGCGGCCGCGATCCTCGAAGGCAGTAAGGCTTTCTCGAAGGCATTCATGGAACGCCACGGCATCCCCACTGCCGCGTTCCGAGTGTTCAACGACCCCACCGCCGCGCTGGAATTCGTAGCCGCCCCGGAATGGGGTTTTCCGATCGTCGTCAAAGCCGATGGTCTCGCCGCTGGCAAGGGTGTCCTCATCTGCGAGGACTCTCAATCGGCCTCAGATGCGATTCGCCTCTGCATGGAAGATGCAGCGTTCGGCACCGCGGGCGCGACTGTCGTCGTGGAGCAGTGTCTGCGCGGCGTCGAGACCACCGTCATGGCACTGACGGACGGCGAACGACTGGTTGTCCTGCCGCCATCCCAGGATCACAAGCAAGCGTTCGACGGCGATCAAGGACCGAACACGGGTGGCATGGGTGCATTCGCCCCGGCCGAGAACGTTATCGATTCCACGCTCCTCACCAAGGTTCGCGACGAAGTGCTGGTCCCCACGATCAACGGCATGAACGCGGAAGATCGCCGGTTCCAGGGCGTGCTCTATGCGGGCCTGATGCTGACGGACGATGGACCCTACGTACTCGAGTTCAACTGCCGGTTCGGTGACCCCGAGGCGGAGGTGGTACTCCCCCTCATTCGGAGCGACGTGGGCGAACTTCTGTCAGGCATCGCTGAGGGCCGAGTGCCAGACCAAGTTGAAATCTCCGACGAACACGCTGCGATCGTCGTGCTTGCGGCGGAGGGCTACCCCGGCAAGCATCGGCACGGCGATGTGATCGACGGTCTCGCGCAGGCCGAGGCCATAGAGGCGGTTGCAATCATCCACTGCGGCACGACTTCCGACGGCGACAAGATCGTCACCAGCGGCGGCCGCGTGCTCGGTGTCACGGCGACCGGTTGCAGTCGTGACGAAGCTCTACGGCGCGCATATGCGGCCGTCGAACAGATCAGTTTTCCAGGAATGCACTTCCGGCGCGATATCGGGCGTCGGGATCAGGAGTAGAGATGAGCGAAGCACGAGTAGCGATTGTGATGGGCAGCATTTCCGACTACGAAGTCATGGCTTCGGGAGCCAAGATCCTGGCCGATCTTGACGTGCCCTACGAGGTCAAAGTCATGTCGGCCCATCGCAGCCCAGCAGTTGTAGCCGACTACGTCTCCGGCGCCGAAGGTCGCGGCCTCGAGATCATCATCGCCGCTGCCGGTGGAGCGGCTCACCTCGCTGGCGCGGTTGCCGCACATACTCGCCTTCCAGTGATTGGCGTCCCGCTTGTTGCGACCGCCATGGGCGGCATGGACGCCCTTCTCGCGACCGTGCAGATGCCTGGAGGCGTGCCCGTTGCGACGATGGGGTGCGGTAAGTGGGGGGCAATCAACGCGGCCCACTTCGCAGCGCGGATTCTAGCGCTCGGTGACGCCGACATCGCTGCTAACGTCGTGGCCAACCGCGCGACGCAGACCGAGAACGTCAACCGCATGCAGGCCCAGCTGGAAGAGAAGCTGGCAGCCGACGGCCTCTAGTCCGCAGACACCGTCGTCGGCGACACAGAGGGATCGTGGGCAGCCTGTAGCTGCCCACAGGCGGCGCCGATGTCTGCCCCGCGGCTATATCGAACTAGAACGTCCAGACCGGACCCGAGAGCCTCTCGGCGAAAGCGATCAATCGCGTCCTGATCCGGACGCGCGAACGGCATCGTCTCGATCGGATTCCATGGGATCAGATTGACCTTGGCCGGCAGGCCTCGAAGCAGCTTGCCAAGCCTCTTGGCGTCATCCGGCGAGTCGTTCACGCCGCGAAGCAGCACATACTCGAACGTCACCCGTTCCCGGCGGCGCCAGGGAATGTCGCGCAACGCGGCGACCAGATCGGCAATCGGGTACTTGCGATTGATCGGCATCAGCTCGGAGCGCACCGCATCCGTGGACGCATTCAACGACACCGCGATGCGGGGGCGTCGCTCCCCCAGGCGGCCCAACTCGGCAAGCGCAGGTACGAGTCCGACCGTGGAGACAGTGATGCGACGCCACGACCATCCGGGGCCTGCCGGATCCTGCAGCGCTTCGACTGCCCCGATGACGCCTGGAAGATTGTCCAGTGGCTCCCCTTGTCCCATGAAAACGACGTTGGTCCGCTTGGGAGGCAACTCGGCATCGGAAAGCAGGCTCAGAACCTGCCCAACAATCTCCCCCGCGCTCAGCGACCGCTGGAGCTTCATGGTCCCGGTCTGGCAGAACGTGCAGGCGAAGCGACATCCCACCTGGGACGAAATGCAAAGCGTGGCCCGTTCGCCGGTGGGCATGTAGACGGCTTCAACGAGCTCGCCGCCGCCGGTTCTCAGCAAGTAGCGGCGACTCCGATCCGAGGAAACGAACCGCTGCGCCACTTCCGGCGGTGCAACTGCCGCCTGACTCGCCAACCCAGTGCGCATGTCGGCCGGCAAATTTGTCATGCGCTCGAAGTCGAAGACGCCACGCTGGAACACCCATTCGGCGACCTGATCGCCGCGATACGGTTCGTAGCCGAAATCATCCAGAGCGGCACGCCAAGAGCTGGCGGGGCGATCAAGCAGGTTCAGACTTGGTGCTGGTGCGTTCATGGCGAATCGACAGGGCTATAATCGAGCCTTCGCCGGCCGACCTCACCCGTAGCGAGCTCCCTTAGCAATTGTTTGCTGCCTATACCTTCCTATATGCAATCGGCCTCTGCGCGCTCGCGCCGCGGGCACTGCTGCACAAACTCACCGGTGGGCGCTACGGAATCGCACTCGGCGAACGCCTCGGCAGGGTGCCTCGCCACCTGCTTCCGCACCGTGGCGCCATCTGGATACATGCGGTTTCTGTCGGCGAGGTTCACGCAGCCCGCGGTCTGATTCCACACCTTCGAGCCTCCGCCAGAGATGTGAGTATCGTGCTATCCACGACGACTCCGACCGGTCAGGCGCTCGCCGAAAAGGCTGGCGCGGACGCCGTGTTCTACATGCCGCTGGACCTTCCTAGGGCGGTCTCGGCCTACGTCGAGGCGCTGCGGCCCCGGGCGCTCCTCCTGGTCGAGACCGAGATCTGGCCCAACCTCCTGCGTGCTGCCTCCGACTATCGAACCCCGGTGGCGATCGTCAACGGTCGACTCTCGGAACGGACCGCCCGACGCTATGCCGCACTAGATCGACTCTGGCCAACTCCGTTCGAGTTCATCGCGGCCGTCTGTGCGCGGACCACGGAGGAAGCCTCGCGATTCGTCGAAATGGGCATTCCCGAGGGCCGGGTAGTGACGACCGGTAACCTCAAGGCGGATGCCGCCGCTCTCACTCCACCCGCCGAACTCACCACGCGCCTGAGGGACGCTCTCTACCTCGACCCGGAAACTCCGCTGATCGTTGCCGGCTGCACGATGGATCACGAGGAAGAGAAAGTGCTCCTGGCATTCCGGCGCGTACAGGCTCAGCACGCCAGCGCGACGCTACTGATTGCACCGCGTCATCCGGAACGATTCGATGAAGTTGAAGCGCTGGTTCGCAACGCGGGATTCTCGTGTCGGCGCCGAACCAACTCTTCCGACGAGGCTGCCGACGTGATTCTGCTCGATACGATCGGCGAGTTGCCGGCTGCGTACGGTCTCGGCAGCATCGCGTTCGTGGGCGGCAGTCTGGTCCCCACCGGAGGTCATAATCTGCTCGAACCGGCAATCCAGTCGCGGCCCGTTCTCTTCGGGCCGTCGACCGAGAACTTCGCCGATCTTGCAGGCGAACTCGTTCGCTCCGGGGGAGGCATCCGCGTCGGAGATGGCGAAGGCCTCGCTCGCGAGCTCATCGCCCTCCTGGACGACGAGACGCGCCGCACCGATGCCGGAGTTCGCGCGTTCAAGGTGGCCCGGCGAGACGCCGCGGCCGGCAAGCGCACGGCGCGCCTGCTGACGCGGCTGATCTTGGGCGCGGATCGCGATCCTATCGGTAGGAATCACCATGGTTCGTGAGACCGCTGGACTGCCGTGGGCATGGGCGAGCGCGCTGCGAGTGGCCGCTCACCAGCAAGGGTTCTTGCCCACGGTGCAACTGCCGCACCCGGCCGTGAGCGTCGGGGCGCTCGAAATGGGAGGTACGGGGAAGACGCCCGTCACCCTGGCGGTCGCCAGCGCTCTGGCCGCCGCCGGGGCGCGACCCGCGATACTGAGTCGCGGCTATGGTCGCGCCAGCGACGCGCCTGTTCTAGTAAGCGATGGTGCGGGCAACAAGCCCCTTGTGTCGGCGACGGAAGGCGGCGACGAACCCTGGCTCATGGCCCACCTATTGCCCGAGGTTCCGGTGGCCGTGGCATCACGTCGCGAGCAAGCGGCGGATCTCGTTCGGAATATCGATACGTTTGTAATGGACGACGCTTTTCAGCACGTCCGCGTGAATCGTGACACCAACGTGCTGGTCGTGGATGGGGCCGCTCCTTTCTGGCGACAACACACTCCTCCCTTCGGACGGCTGAGAGAACGGCCTGCGGCAGCGGCGAGGGCTACGGTGTTCGCCGTGTATGGGGATGCGAGCGGGCTCGAGACTCGATGGCCTGCCATCCCCCGCCTCACGGTAGGCGTGCGACCGCCGCGCTTTGTGCTTTTCGAAGAATGGCTCGCCGACGGACGCAACGTCGGAGAACCAAGTCCTCCCGGCGGTTCCGTCGCGGCTTTTGCCGGCATCGCCAGGCCACACCGCTTCTTCGATGGCCTGAAGGACACCGGCGCCGCGATTGGACACACGCGGGTCTTCCGAGACCATCATCCGTACCGCACAGCGGACATCAAACAACTGTTGTCGGACGCCGAACAGCAGGGTTGTCGAAACGTGGTGACAACTGAGAAGGACGCGGCTCGCTTGGCGGAACTCGCGGTTCCGGCGACTCGCCTACATGTGATGACCCACCGTGTGGACCTGGAGCCACACGCGGACTTGCTCGCCATCTGCGGGGTTCGCCAGCCATGAGCATCGCTTCGTTCGTGGTGAGCCGGGTCCAGGGACAGGTCGAACGCTGGGACTTCGCAAAGGCGGGGCGGCGTGGAGCCTCCCTGGGACGACTGTTCTATCGGCTCGATCGTCGGCATCGCGAGGTCGCGCTAAGCAACCTTGCCGTCGCTTTCCCGGAGCGCGATGAGGGATGGCGTGAACACGTAGCCGTAGCGTCCTTCGCGCAAGCCGGACGAACGATCCTGGAGTTGCTCTGGAGTCCGAACCTCGCGACTGCGGGGTCGCACGACGAATTCGTTCGATTCGACAGTCTCGACAACCTGCGGGCCGCGCTCGCCGGCGGCAAAGGCGCCATTGTCGCGACCTGCCACGCTGGCAATTGGGAGCTAACGGGCATTGCAGCTGCGGGCCAGGGGATTCCCCTGGTCGCTCTCGCGCGCACCCTTGATGACCCTGGCCTTGATGCGCAGTTGATAGACCTTAGAACTCGAACCGGTCAACGAGTCATCCCCAAAGCGGGTGCCCTGCGCCCCACCATGCGCGCGCTGCGCGACGGCGAAGCGGTTGCGCTACTCACCGATCAGAACACGCTCCGCCGCGAAGCCGTATTCGTGCCCTACTTCGGCAAGATGGCGGCGACCACGCCGGCTGCCGCGCAACTTCACCTGCGAACCGGCGCCCCGATTCTCAACGCATTCTCCATACCCGAGGAGACCGGCTATCGCGTGATCATCGAACCGCCGATGCAAATTCCCGTCGCGGACGACGCAGCCGAGTCGATCACGGCCGCGGTGACCTCCAGAATCGAGCACTATGTGCGGGCCTATCCGGAGGCTTGGCTATGGATGCACGACCGCTGGCGCCAAAGACCATGAGACCGCATTGAAGAAGGGAACGTGGGTAGTCCGACTGCCAACATGGCTCGGCGACACTGTGATGGCCGTGCCCACGATCCGGGCGCTAGCTCGCGCGACGTCCGAGCTCGTGCTCTGGGGCCCTTCGGTCAACGCGCGGCTCCTGCGTGCAGTGGGCGTGCATCACAAAGTACTGCCGTACTCGCGCAGGCGCGGCCCCACCGGGCTCATCGATCTCTGGAGTGGTGTCGCCGCGCTGAGGCGACTCCGGCCCAGCGGCGTCGTGCTGTTGCCCAACGCCTACGAACCCGCGCTCGTGGCCCGACTAGCGGGGATCCGCCGCCGTGTTGGCTTCGCCACCGAGTGGCGTGGCAACCTGCTCACCGAACCGCTCACGCCGCCGGATCCGCTGCGTCCACAACATGAGTCACGACGCTACGCGGATCTTCTCGGACCGACTCCAGCGCAGTCTCCGCTCCCGGACGATTGGCGCCTGGCGCCGCCGACAGACTCCCGCGACCGTTTGAGGGCGCTCATCTCGCAACCCGACGCTCCTATTCTGGCCGTCGTTCCAGGCTGCGCGAACGGTCCGGCCAAACGTTGGCCCGCGCGACACTACGCCCGACTGATCACTGCTGCGGCCGAGGAATGGGGAGCGCTGCCCGTGCTCCTTGGCGGCAACCAAGACCGTTCCGCTACCGCAGCCGTCGCGGCAGCCAGCGAGGTCGAGTGTCTCGATCTCGCTGGACAAACCGATATCGTCGATCTCGCCGCGCTTCTGGCCGGAAGCCGCGCTGTGATCGCGAACGACACAGGCGCAGCGCATTTGGCGGGCGCCCTTGGCGTTCGAACTCTGGTGCTATTTGGCCCCACGGATCCGCTGCGGACGAAGCCACTTGGACCGAATGTTCGGATCGCGTCGGTCGCCACGTTCTGCCAGCCGTGCATGTCGCCTACTTGTCCGCTCGACCATCGATGCATGAACGGGCTCACGCCCGACCACGCGATCGGAATGCTGAGGCCGCTCTGGAAGGCAGGCTAGAGACGCCAGCTCCCCCGCCTGTGTTGCCGCCCGCCAGAGCGCGCGGGTAAGCTAGCGACGCCTCTCTCAACCCGGTCGGACATCCGACCCATCACTAGGTCGCGGATCGCATGCCGCATTCCCTGCTCGACCCGTCAATGGAAGATCTGCGCGCCGCGGTCCGTCAGTTCGCGGGGAAGCGGGTCTTGATCTGGGGCGACTTCGTCGCCGATCGATTCCTGCATGGCTCAACCACGCGCGTGTCCCGGGAGGCGCCAGCCCTCGTGCTCAAGCATGAGCGAGAGGAAATCCGGGCGGGCGGAGCCGGCAACGCAGCGCTGAACGCTGCCGCGCTTGGGGCAAGTGTCACCGTACTCGGGTATGTCGGCCAGGACAGCGCAGGTCAGGCATTGCTCGGCGCGCTTCGCGACTCCAGCATCGACGTTGGCCGCCTCATCCAGGTCGAGGGCCGGTCAACCCCGGTCAAGACTCGAGTCATGGCCGGCGGCACCCACACGGTGCGCCAGCAGATTCTTCGGATCGATCAGGAGACCGCGTGGCAAGAAGACGTGGAGGAGCACGGCATCGCAGCACATCTCGACGCGGCGACTGATTGGGCAGACGCGGTGATGATCTCCGACTACGGCCTCGGCACGATCGAAACCGCAGCCGCACGAGCCTGGCTCGAGAACGCGCCCGGTGTGCCAGTTATTCTTGATTCAAGACACCGACTCCTCGAATTCTCCGGGGTCACCGCCGCGACGCCGAACGAGGAAGAGGCTGAGTCAGCCACCGGCATGCTGCTAGGCGACGACCTCGGCGCCGTGCAGGACGCCGGCAAGATGCTGTTGGCCCGCCTGGAGTGCGATCACCTGTTGATCACTCGTGGCTCTCACGGCATGTCCGTCTTCGGACGCGAGGGAGCAGCCGATCATCTTCCAGCTCACAGCGCCAGCGAAATAGCCGACGTGACGGGCGCCGGCGACACCGTCATCGCGGCGTACACACTAGGTCTCGCCGCTGGCCTCCCTGCACTGATGTCCGCTCGGGTCGCCAACGTCGCCGCAAGCCTTGCAGTGCGCAAACACGGCACCGCGACCGTCTCGCACGACGAGCTCATCGGACACCTGGGCGACGCGTGACCGAGCACCCCAACCGACCCGCCGCGGACGCTCGCGTGCTCATAGTGCGCTTGAGTTCAATCGGCGACGTCATCCACGCCATGCCGGCGTTCCAGGCGGTTCGCGAAGCACTACCCGACGCGCACATTGGCTGGGTTGTGGAATCCGCGGCGGCGCCCCTGGTGCGATGTATTGAAGGCCTCGACGCGGTCCATGAGGTGGACGTCCAAGACTGGCGCCGCAATCTCGTGCGACCCAGAGCGTGGCGGCACTTGTTCCGTAGCCTCCGCGGCGTTCGAGCTACCGAATATGACGTCGCGCTCGATCTGCAGGGTCTACTGAAGTCGGCGCTGGTGTCGAGGTTCTGCGCCCGACGCACCATCGGCATGGCTCGCGCCGACCTTCGCGAGCCAGCAGCAAACTTGCTCTATTCGGCGACCGCACCGGCTGCTCGCGAACCCGTGCACGTTACCGAGCGCGCGATCGGGGTGGTCAAGAGTTTCGTGCCGATCGAGGTCGCTGCTCCACGATGGCCAGCGTTGTTTGCCGATTCGCGGCCGTCACGGGACGGGCGAGACTCTCCATCCCGTGAAGCGCCCGTACTACTCCACACGTTTGCCAACTGGTCGAGCAAGGCCTACCCAGACCAAGACTGGATTGCTGTGGCCAAGGCACTGCACCGCGAGACCGGTCGACGGGTTCTGTGGCTCTGGGGACCGGGCGAAGAGGCGCGGGCTCGTGGCCTCGCCGCCGAGGCCGGGTCGGGCAGCGAACCGACTCCCGAACTCAAACTACCGGATCTCCTGGCACTCACCGAGAAGGCGGCATTGGTAGTCGGAGGGGACAGCGCGCCCCTCCATCTCGCGGTAGCCTGTGGCACGCCCGTTGTAGCTCTGTTCGGCCCGACCGATCCGCGTCGCCTCGGGCCTTTGCGCGAGGCCGATGAAGTCACCGTCAACCGACTGGAATGTTCTCATTGCCATCGCCGCAAATGTCCGCTTGGCACCAACGAGTGCCTCGAGTCAATCAGTCCGGACGAGATCGTCCGCGCAGCACTCGCCCGTCTAAGTCGAACGGGCCAGGAACACTGACATGCGTCTCGCAGCGCGCTGGCGAGCCTGGGCCGCCCATCACCGCGTTCATGTTGGCATCGTATTCGCGCTCGCATACGTGGCGTTCAGCAGGCCCGATATGTCGACCTTCTGGGTCGGCGCCTTGCTCGTAGCTGCTGGAGAGGGCACGCGCGTGTGGGCTTGTGGTCACCTCGTACGCAATGAGGAACTCACGCGCGACGGCCCGTATCGATTCGTGCGTCACCCGCTGTACCTCGGCAGCCTGCTTATCGGCCTGGGTCTCGTCGGTCTGGCCGAACACCAGCTCGTTTGGCTAGCCGCCTTCAGTGGACTCTACATCGGCTTCTATCTGCCCGCGATGTACGTAGAAGAGCTGCGGCTACAGTCGTTGTTCGGCGCCGAGTATCTCGAATACATGGATGATGTGCCCCGTCTGATTCCCCTGCCACGTCGCTCAGACCCCTGGCAGGACCCCGATCCGAAGGAATCCGGCTTCTCGGTTGAGAAGAGTCGGCGAAATCGGGAAATGCGAACCGTCGCCGTGATGGCGTTGCTGCTGCTGGTGCAATACCTGAAGGGTTACTTCTAGGTAAGCGACCGGCTCATCCCGCGCCGTCGCCCACGACGCGCACGCGATTCACGAGAGTGCGCACTCCGCCCACCGATCCCGCCACTCTCAGAATTCGGCGTAGAACCGCCACGGACGGGGCCGTTCCGGAGATCTGAACCGTCCCCGCATTGGCGCTCACATCTAACCCGCCGACGGGCAGTTCGTCCGACCTTAGCGCGCCATAGACGGCCTGTACGAGGGCGCCGTCAGGGTCCGCCACCGTCGAGTTGAGCGTGCGCTCACTGCTGGCGCACGCGGCCAAGCCACAGATCAACACAACTGGCCATATCTGACCCAACAAGTGTTTTTGGTCTCGGAGGTGACTATTGGTGCGCATTAGACTGTTCCGAACACCTTCGACGGCACGACGTCTCTCGTGTCTGACAGGGGCAGTCTAGGACATCCCCGGCGAACTTCGCGCAGGCCGCGACCGGACATCGACATGGCTACAGCACCGAGCTCACTTCCGGGATTCACCGAGCAGAACATCGTTCTGCCGCAACGGCTGTGGAACCGCCTTGAGCAGTACGCAGACGACACGGCCCGGGAACCAGGCGAGGTTGTCGCCGAAGCTTTGCGACTCCTGTTCTCGGGAGCCGTCCCGACGGCCGCAGCCTCGGTCAGCGGCGTTGCCGCCGAAGATAGTGAAAGCGCGCCGATCGCGGCCGTCGCGAGCGCCGCAAACAGCGGCAACGTCGAAATGCAGCTCGCCGACGTCACGGATGAAGCCGTCACCAGCGACAAGCTGTTCGAGCGCTTGTGTCAGGTCATGGAAGCTGTAGACAAGCGCGACGGCTTTACCGGCTCGCATTCTCGGGCAGTGTCCGAACTCGCTCTGGCCCTGGCGAAGGCGATGGACCTTCCGGAGCCGGAGCACCGGGAACTCGAAATCGCGGCTCTTGTGCACGACCTGGGCAAGGTACGCGTCCCTGAGGAAATCCTCGGGAAACGCGGGCGCCTCACAGCCGACGAGTGGGCACTCGTAAAGCAGTACCCCGAATTCGGCGCGGAAATGCTCGCCGGGCACGAGGGTTTGCAGGGAGTTCGACAGGTCGTTTCAGCCCATCAGGAACGGTGGGACGGCAGCGGCTACCCGAACGGGCACGCGGGAGATGACATCGCCATCGCTGCGCAGATCGTGGGACTGTGCGACGTCTACACGGTGCTCACGTCGGAGCGCTCCTATCGTCCTGCTCTCGCCCCCGATACGGCGCGCCGCACGATCGAGTCTGGAGCAGGACGGCTATGGAATCCGGAGCTCGTGCGCAAGTTGATTGACACCGCCCTGAAATAGGTCACCGACTTTGCGTCGGCGCCACCGCGGACTACCCTGCGGGGGTCCTTCCTGTTTCAGCGCGCGAGTTTCACGATGCGTCTGCTCAAGATCGGCGTCGCCAACGTCAACCCGACAGTCGGCGCGGTCGAATCCAACACTGACGACCTCATTGCGCAGGCCTCTGCCATGGGCAACCAGGGCGTGGCGGTAGCGTGCTTCCCGGAACAGGTCATTGGCGGCTACCCGCCGGAAGATCTCGTGCAGTGGCGATCGTTTCTTGCAGCGCAGTACGAGCAACTCGAGCGTTATGCAGCCGCCACGGCGCAGAGCCACCTGGTCAGCGTAGTGGGACTTCTCGCGCCGGTCGGCGGCCAGATCTTCAATGTTGCGGCCGTGGTCCACGCCGGCGAGATCCTCGGCCTCGTGCCCAAAGAGAAGCTGCCGTCGTACAACGTCTTCTATGAAGGCCGGACGCTCTCTCGAGGTGGCCCATACCTGGAACTTGACGCGGGAGGGGCGCCGCTGGGCGACTACGTCTTCGAATTCGAGTTCGGCCGCCTGGCAGTCGAGGTCTGCGAGGACGCCTGGTCGCCCGACGGTCCCATGCGACGCCGGTGCTACTCGGGCGCCGAAATCGTGGTGAACGTATCCGCGTCCCCCTATCGAGTCGGGATCAGCGCCACGCGCCGCGAGATGCTCGCGACCCGGTCAGCAGACAACGAGGTGACGTTCGTCTATGCCAACGCGGTTGGTGCCCAGGACGGCCTGATCTACGACGGCGGGGGTTATGTGTTCCAGAACGGCCGACTGGAACTCACCGCCGAGCGGTTCCGTGAGGGCTTCAGCACGTGCGTTGTCGACCTGGATCGCACCCTCAGGTTGCGCACGGAGAACACCACGTGGCGTTCCGACTGCGAAGACTTCATGGAAGGCGTCGTGCCGGTGCCCACGATCCGCTCGAGCGCTCCAGTGGCCGACGCCAGCGCGCTCGAGTATCCAGCCCCTGCAAGCGACTCCTACTTCCTGCCTCAGGTCACGCTGACGGCCGCCGACGGCCGTCATGGCGTGCTCGATGAGTTGATGTCTGCCCTGGCCCTTGGAGTGAAGGACTACTACTGCAAGACAGGCGCGTTCAGTTGTCTTGGTGTTGCTCTTTCCGGCGGACGCGATTCGTTGATGACGCTCCTAGTCGCGTGGCACGCCGCTGCTTTGATCGTCGAGCAGGAAGGCTCGGGGAAGTCGGCCTCCTCACTTGTGCGGGCCTTCTACATGCCGAGCCGCTACTCCACTGATGGCACACGCGGCGCAGCCGCCACCATCTGTGATGAACTCGGCATCGAACTGCGCACGATCGCGATTGACGACGCCTTCGAACGTGAGATCGAGGCCACGCGACAGATGCTCGATGGCGACGATCCCACCGAAATCACGCGTCAGAACGTGCAAGCGCGCATTCGCGCCCAGCGCATGTGGAATTGGGCAAATAGTTCGGGGGCCCTCTTCCTCCAGACAGGTGACATGAGCGAGAAGGCCGTTGGCTATACAACGATTGGCGGCGACCTCGAGGGTGCGCTCTCGGTGATTGCGAACATCCCGAAGACGGTCGTTGTCGCTCTGCTTGAACGCCAACTCGAGCAGCACGGCTGGAAGGGCATCGAAGAGACCTTGGCCACCGAACCCGGACCTGAACTCGCCGAAGCGCAAGAAGCAGAGAACGAACTCATGCCGTTCGCCGTCCTCGATGCTTGCCTGTGGCTCTACGCCGGCGAGAAGCTCGCGCCGGCCGAGGTCGCCAGCGCTCTTCTTGGCGCGTTTCCGGAGCGCGACCCGGAACAGCTCCGGGGGTGGGCGCACCAGTTCGCGAAGCTGTTCAGCCGCTCGATCTACAAGTGGGTCCAGGCGCCGCTATCGCTGCACGTCGGCTCGCTGGATCTGGACCGAGAACGAGCGCTGCAGCTGCCGGTGGTCCAGTCGGACGAATGGTCTCGCGGCTAGACTCCGCTAGCCGGGGCGGGCGTGACCGTCCTAGATAGCTACGGGGCCAACGCCGTGGAAGTACCGAGCGGTAGACGGCCCCGGTGCCGCCGGGCAGGCCACCCCAATACTTCTATGTGAACAACAAGGACGGAGCGCCTTATGACATGCTGGGCAGCATACCGGATACACTCTACTTCCGGGGTGGGGCGACAGGCTGGACGAACTACACACGAGGGTCGCCGAATGAGCAAGTCCGCAAAACGACGATGGTCACCACCCGCGTTGACGCTTATCAGCTCGGATGGGACAGAGGGGGCACCGGGAACCGGCGGCACCGCAGACGCCGAAACGCCTACCCCGACGCTGTTGCAAAAGAACGTAGGCTCGATGGAGATTTCGCCAGGGCGTGGCCCCGGCAACAATCCAGCCGCCCCGTCGTAGCCGGATCGCCTGTACGGACGACCATAACGTCGCTGCCGATGAGACGCTGCCCTGGTTCGTGGGCGAGGTCGGACTTGAGGAACACCGCAGCGAGTAGCGCGTCCACGATCAGGCGCGTTGCTACCTCCTGGCGACCCCACCGTGCTCGCTGCTACTCAATCGGCGTGTCGATCGTCGGCGAAGAAATGGCGGAAGCGCCTGGGGATCGAACCCAGCCAGGACGCCTTCCGGCGCCCCGCAACGGCTTTGAAGGCCGCGGAAGCCACCAGACTCCATTCGCTTCCATCAAGATCTCGGGCGTCGGGTGCTGGAACATTGTCGCAGTCGGATTCGTAGGTAGCTAGCAGATGGCGCGCCTTTGACGCGCCCCGGCGCCACTGGGCAAAGCAGGAGGACAGACAAAGCATGGATGAACGTCAAACTTCCAGTCGCGGCGACGTTGGTCGCCATCTCGACCGCATCTGGCGCGAACTCAAGCAACTTACTCGACAGGTGGAAACCGAAACGCGACGCGGCGGACAGGTAGCGCGACTTCGCTACGAACTGCGAGGGCTGCGCCAGGATCGCGAAGCGTTGCTCACCCGGCTCGGCGCGGCCGTGTACCGCGCCCAAGGTGACGCCGACCGTCGCCCCGCGCTCCGCAACGTGCTCGGCTACGACGACGCAATCGAAGACCTGCGCCAGGTCGACGAACAGATTGGTGACCGTGAAGCCACTTTGCAGGTGGTTCTGAGCTCCCCCCGCGAGGGCGCTGACGCGGCCTGAGCCGATTGGCTACAATACCGGGCGCCCGGGGCTGTAGCTCAGTTGGGAGAGCGCTTGAATGGCATTCAAGAGGTCAGGGGTTCGACTCCCCTCAGCTCCACTACCCTCGACGCCGTCGACCTCGGTCGACGGCGTTGTCGTTTGGTCTCTCCGAAGGAGGACGTATGGACTTCGACGACCCCGACGCACGGCTGGAACATCTCCTGCAGCTGGAGAAGCTCTCGGAAACGCTGGCCGATCGCGACGGCGGCGAGCTGTTTCAACGCGACCTGGAAGAAGCGCGACAGCTGGCTGCCTCAGACGCTCGCTTCGAACCCCTCGTAGAGGGGCTTGCCGCCGAGACCCTGGGCGAGCGGATGGCGGCTGTGAATCGTTTCTTCGAAAGCGTGCCGGCCACCGAACTGGCAACTCTGCAACTGCCCATGAACCTGTCGCAGCTGCGTCAGATCTTCCTTAGTTCTAGGTAGCGGACGGTCGGACCCGTAACCAGCCAGGCGGGATACCCAGTCGTCGTGCCTCGCGACGGAGATCAACCAAGTCCTGGTCGAGTTCCTTGTCTCGCGCTTGAGCTGCCTCGATCTTCTGGCGTGTTTCGGCGGTCGACCGGTGAGAGAACAGAAACGCGCGTTCTTCGCGGCGTAGCTCCTTGATCCTCTCGGCGATCTCGTCTTTCTCGCGACCAATACTCAGCACCCGCTCGCGCCAATACTCCTGAGTCTGCTCCGGCGCGACTGCATCCTCGGGCTCGTCCCCTTCAGCGTCGTCCGACGTCTCCGAGTCCGATTCTGGAGGCTCGGAAGGCTCACCCGACTCTTCAGTTCGTGGCGGAGTATTCGGCGCCGGAATTTCGGGCTCCGGCTCCGTCTCATCCTTCTCGATCCGAAGTACCAGGTCCGCCGCGATCGTTGCCTGTTGTCCGAACTGGATAAACTCGACGCGGTCGCCGACCATTCGCGCACTCGACGTGCGGATCACGCGACCGTTCTTCAGGTAGATACGATCGGCCGCAGCGGCGCTGCCCGCCACCGCAAATGCGGCGATCAGGATCACGGCACGCGCGACGAAGCAGAGGCGCAGTGATTGGAACATCATGGGTTACAGGCTAGCATGCGCTGTACGATCCCTCGAAGAGGGAGACGAAGGATCAGCACGTATTCTCTATCTGCACAGGCCTCGATTGGTCAGCAATGAGCAACTCTAATCATGTCTGATTCGGCTGACGAGCTCGATCTGAGCATCGTGATCCCGCTGCACAACGAGGCGGAGAACGTCGAACCACTGGTGGACGAGATCTTCGAGACGGTTGGTGCCCTGGATCTGCGGTTCGAGTTGATCCTGGTCGATGACGGCAGTCGCGACGAAACCTTTGACCGTCTCCGCCGACGCGCCGCCCAGCATCCCAACGTTCGCTTGATCAGATTCGCGCGGAACTATGGCCAGACCGCAGGACTGTCGGCCGGGTTCCACGCCGCTCGGGGGCCGCTCATCGTTACGCTCGACGGCGATCTACAGAACGATCCTCGTGACATCCCGGCCCTTCTGACGAAGCTCGACGAGGGATACGACGTCGTGAGCGGCTGGCGCAAGAACCGGCAGGACACGTTCATCAACCGGACCCTTCCGTCGCGGATCGCCAACCGTCTGATCTCACGCAGTACTGGCGTCACCCTTCACGACTACGGCTGCGCTCTGAAGGTCTACCGCAAGAGCGTTCTCGATCGCTTCGAACTGTACGGACAGTTGCATCGATTCTTGCCGGCGCTTTGCGCGATGGCAGGTGCCCGGGTAGCGGAGATCGTCGTCAATCATCGCGCTCGCGAGCGCGGCGCCACGAAGTACGGAATCGGGCGAACCCTGACTGTTCTGCTCGACCTGACGACCGTCAAGTTCATGTTGAGCTACGGTGCTCATCCGATCCGGGTGTTCGGAATGGCATCGGTTCTCTCGGGCCTGGTCGGAGTTGCATCGCTCGCGGCCACGATTGGCATGAAGTTCTCGCCTCTGGGGGTGGACATGACCGGCAATCCCCTGCTGTATCTCGCCATGATGGGCGTGATTGTGGCGGCCCAGTTCATGCTTATGGGCGTGATCGCGGAGATGCTCACGAGGACGTACCACGAGGCACAGGGCAAGCGGCCCTACATCGTGATCGAGCAGGTCAACGTCGAATAACGTGGCGGCCCTGCCAAGCCCCGGGACCTAGTCCTGGAGACGTCGAGCTCGACTCCCGCGCCGCACAGTGCCAGCTCCGTCGGTAATCATCACGACGGACGTGTACTCCGTCGCGTAGATCACCAGGCCCTGCCCGAGCACAATCGGCTCGGTCTTGAGCTTGTCGTCCGGTGCAGCGACCTCGGGAGTGGACGTATACAGGAGCACGCGACTGTCGGTCTCCCAGCCATCACCCAGTCCCTGATCAATCGTCACCACATCACCCGCAGCGTAGGTCTCCCAGTTCGCCATGACCTCGCGATCAGGGCTGTCGGACTGACTCAGGGACTCGCTGAAGCCGTGTACAACGGTGCCGTCAGCTTCCAATTCGGTCAGCAGGAAATCCGGCGAGATCGGCTCGAAGTCCACGTCGCCGGCTACGCTGTCGGCAAGTAGGGCGTGCAAGTGGTCACCGGGTTCGATCTCAGCACAAGACTGCGTGATGCGACCCATGGCGCGACCTTCGTCAATCTGGAATACCTCGATCTGCCCGAGAAGATTGATGGCCCGCCCGAAGATCTCCTCCGTACGAGGGTGACGAACTTCGCCGTCCACGCGGTAGAGAAGGTAGGTCTCGCCCACACGTACGCCAGTGCTTTCGGGTGAGATAAAAACGGCATCACCAGGGCCGAAGATCTGCATGCTGGGTTCGCGACCTGCGGTAACCCGGCCGAGCGACTCGACCACCGTGGGTATCGCCGTGGCCAGGCACTGCGGGCCGACGTACTTGGCGGGCGTGAGTCGGCCTTGCGCCTCGGCAGCCCAAGGCAAAACCACCGCGACTGTGACGACAGCCGCTCGGCTAGCTATGTGTAGTTTTCCGGAACGACGCATGTGGTCCACCTTCCCCTATGGAGGGATCAAAGGAACCCCGGTTCGTCCTCTTCTGACGGCCGGGTTGCGCCTCCCTGCCGAAGCCATTCACTCGCATCGCGGACGCGCTCGCACTCGGCGTGCTCGTCCACGATTTGCTGGAAGTAGGTAGTCGCCTGACGCCGATCGCCCTGGCGTCGATGCGATTCCCCGATGATCCAGACAAACTCACACCTTAGGGACGTTGTGCCGTATTTCCGAAGCGCGAAAATCGCGCGCTGTCGCGCCGCCGAATAGCGCCCACGCGACATCTGGAAATCTGCGACGCCCAATTCATGCTCAGACAGGTTGTCCACCACCCGCTGCATGCTTTCCTGCGCCTGCTCGGCGTACGGGCTCCCTGGGTAGTCCTCGAAGAAGATCTCGAACGCTCGCAACGCCTCGACGGCCTGCGACTGATCCCGATCGGGCGAGCGCATCATGCTCAGGTAGCTCATCGCGATCATGAGCTGCGCGTAGTCAACCTGGCCGTGCGAAGGATGATACGTCAGGAAGTTACGAAACGCGTCGACGGCCAGGATCAACGTCGAGGTTCGATCCTGTTCGTAGTACGACCGCCCAAGGGACAGCCGCGCTTGCGGCAGGTGAGGGCTCGTTGGGTAGTTGCGCAGAAGCGTGTCGAAGCCTTCGGATGCCTTGCTCCACTCGCCTTCTTCCATGAACGCGCGCGACTGTTCGAACAGCTGCGTACCGGCGGAGTCCGCGGGCAGGGCGAGTGGCTCTGAGCCACATGCCGCGACCAGAAAGGCCAACGTCACAATGCTGGCTCCGCTAAGGGCTTTCTTCATGGCGAGGTCAGGGCTTCCGTGGACTCGTGAGCGACGGCCTGCCAGTGCTTCGCAAGGCCTTCACGTAATGACGTTTCGGGAACAAATCCAAGCTCGGTTTCGGCAAGCGACGTGTCCGCACAGGTGTCGCGAACATCTCCGCGCTGTACCCCTTCGCGCTCAACTTGCAGGCGATTTCCTGACACCTCTTCAATCGCTTCGATGAGCTGATTGACCGTGACAGTGCTGCCCCCTCCGACATTATACACAGCCCCTTCCTGTCCCCTTTCGGCGGCGCGCAGGAGCGCCGTGACCGTGTCCGCCACGTAAGTGAAGTCCCGCGTTTGCTCACCATCGCCGAAAAGTCGGATCGACGTACCGTCTCTTGCGGCGGTCAGAAACCTTTGGATGGCCATGTCCGGCCTTTGTCGTGGGCCGTAGACTGTGAAGAACCGCATCGACACCGTGGCGAGCCCGTAATTGCGGTGGTACAGCCTCGCGAGGTGCTCCGCCGCAAGCTTCGTTACTCCGTACGGCGAGAACGGCTTCTCCCGTGCGCTCTCGCGCATTGGCAGTTGAGCCGCGTCGCCGTAGACGGATGAGGACGATGCGTAGACCACCCGTCCGACGCCCTGCTGCAGCGACGCCTCGAACAGACGCTGAGATGCATAGATGTTGTGCGAGGCGTAATCCTGAAAGCTCGCACCCCACGAGGAGCGGACGCCCGGCAACGCCGCCAGGTGAAACACCCGATCCACGCCCTCGAGCAATTCATCAAGATCGAGAGTCTCGAGCATGTCACCCACATACTCAAAACGGGCTTCCTGCCGTTGACGGTCAACGCGCGCTCGCTTGAGTGCGAGATCGTAGTTCTCGACGAGCCCATCGATACCCACGACCTCGTCCCCGGCCTCGAGCAGTCGCTCTACGAGGTGGGAGCCAATGAATCCAGCTGAACCAGTAACAAGACTTCGCATCGCGTTGAAGAGACTCTAGTCAGTCGAGCCCGCCGTGGCGGCCTCGCGTAAGTTCGAAGCGGCAGCGGCCGGATCGGCCGCGCCGGTGATGGCCGATCCGGCCACCAGAATGCTCGCACCGGCCTCCGCGCAACCCGCGGCCGTCGAAGGACCGACTCCTCCGTCGACCTGGACCTCGACGTCGGTGAGTTCGTGCACGTCCAGGTAGGCCCGGATCGCTGCGATCTTTCGATACGACGCTTCGATGAACGACTGCCCACCGAACCCAGGGTTCACGGTCATCACGAGGACGAAGTCGCCGTTCTTGAGAACAAACTCGAGCCCTTCTGGGCCAGTGCCCGGATTCAGGGCCACGCCGGCTCGAGCTCCACTCTCGCGGATGACCGCAAGTGTGCGCTCGAGGTGGTACGTCGCCTCGACATGAACGCTAATCCAGTCGGCGCCCGCGTCGCGGTATGCGGTAACCCAGAGTTCGGGGCGTTCCACCATCAGATGCACATCGATCGGCTTCTGGGTGAGCGGCCGCAAACACTCCACAACCGACGGCCCAAAGGAAATGTTCGGCACGAAATGTCCGTCCATCACATCGATATGCAACACATCGATGTGATCCTCCAGGTCACTCACCAGAGCCCCCAACTGCATCTTGTCGGCGGCCAGCAAAGACGGGGCGATCTGGATCTCAGTCATCGGCTCACCTCGAGCACAATTTCGCCGCCAGCGGCGATGCGGAAACCTGGCTGGGGACTCTGGGCAACGATGGTGCCGGGCGGGACGTTGGCGTGCACGCGTCGATTGGATCCTTCGCTAACCCGGAAGCCCCGAGCCTCGATGTCGCTGCGAACATCGCCAACGGCATGCGTCACAAGATTCGGCATGACGTAGTAGACGATGGGCGGACCAAGCGATGAAAGGAGTCGGAGCGGACGCTGCGCTTCGGTCGGGGGCGCGTCAGCCGGGGGTGATTGCGCGATGATCGTGTCTCGAGGGACATCGTAGCTCGGCGCGCTGGCGACGTAGTCCACCTGAACTCCCTGCTGTTCGAGCCGGATCAGCGCACGTTGACGGGCGTCACCGACATGGTTCGGCACGACGAGTTCCAGAGGGCCGGTGGACAACATGACGCGCACGGTCCGCATTCGCTTCACCTGCGTGCCGGGCGCCGGATCCTGACGCACCACGTGGTCGGCCGGAACGGCGTTCGCCTGCAGGCGATCCTCATCGATCTCCAGCACCATGCCCGCCGCCTCGAGTTCGGCCAGGGCCGCGGTGTCAGCCAATCCGCGCAAGTCAGGCACCCGGTCGGCCGGTCCTGAGACGGCCAATCGCGTCACGACCCAGCCTCCGGCGACGAATGTCACCGTCGACACGCCGAGCACGAAAATCACGCGACCGAAGGACGCGAGATAGCTGGATAACGAAGGCACTAGATCAACCTGAACGGGATCAGCGAGACGCCAAAGGGCCGCAACCGGCGGCCCCCAATCGCAGAGGATTCTAGCACGGCGCCTGGGCTGCGAGCCGGGTCAGCCGCGCCACGTAGAACCCATCCAGGTCAGGGTCCAACGGGAAAGTCCGCAGATCCCCCACTACATCAACGCTACAGCCGTCCGGGGCGACCTCGAAGGGTTTCCGCGCGATGGTGGGGTCCGCCGAGAGGGCCGACTCCACAACCTCTTCGTTCTCCTCGGGTTCCGTTGAACAGGTCACGTAGAGCAACTCGCCAGTGGCGTCGAGCACCTGCAGTGTGTTGCTCAGGATGGCTCGTTGCGTATCGGCCAGGGCCGCCAGCCCCTCCTCGCTCGTGCGCCACTTGATCTCGGGGTGCCGCCTTATGGTGCCAAGACCGGAGCACGGAACGTCGACAAGGATTCTCGAGAATCGCGTCGAGACCGGCAGATCGCGGCCCAGATCACAACGCACCCAGTCCAGGCCGGTGGCTCCGGTTCGACGAGCCAGCGTACGCGCGTCGCTCAGGCGTTCCGAATGACTATCGAGACACAGCACACGAGAGCCCTCCTCGGCAAGTTGCCTACCCTTGCCCCCGCGACCAGAGCACGCGTCCAGGATCGTGCCGGGCCCCTGCCCCATCAGTTCTGTCACCATCTGCGCAGCCTCGCTGCGTGGCACCGCCAACCCGTCGGCGATCACCTCCGAGAGCGTTCGGCGATCCAGGCTCCCGAGCCTCACGCTCCGTGCGACCCGCAGACCGGGAACAGCCTCCCCGCCGTCCTCGGTGAGTCGGCCAATCGTCTGCGCGAGACCCTCCTCGCTGGACGCCCTGAGAAACGCGACCGGTGGAGCCAGCGTCGCCGCCAACCATTTGGCAGCACTACGAGACTCCCACCGCACCGCCAGCCAATCGGGCAAGTCATAGTGATCTGCGGACGAATCGCTGCCAGCGTCGATCTCGCCGCCCGCCCGTAACCAGGCTCGAAGCACCGCGTTGGCCAAACCAGTCGCCCGCGGGCGCTGACGCTTCAACGCCTCCACGGTGCGATGTACCGCGGCGTGGGGTGGGACCGAATCCAGATATGCACATTGATACAAAGCGATCCGGAGCGCGACGCGGACTGGAGCATCCAGCTTTGCAAGGGGGCGACGGCAGAACGGTCTCAGCGTTCGGTCCAGAGTCCGCTGTCGCCGCAGGACGCCGTACACGATCTCGGTGCACAGTGCGCGATCGCGAGCGGGCATCCGCTTCCGTCCGAGCACCTCGTCAAGCGAACGGTCTGATCGCCGGCCGTGCTCCACGCGCGTCAAGATATGGAGTGCGGCGTCGCGAACCTTGTGGCCACCGCTGGCAGTGTTCCCATCAGTCACGGTCGCCGCCCAGGGTAGTGCCCGCAGAGATGTCGTAGCCGCGAAGGAAATCGGACGCTGGGAGTCGCCGGCCGCCCGGCCGTTGTACTTCGAGAAGTTCGAGACATCCGTCGCCGCAAGCCACAACGAGACGCCCCTCAGACTCGAGGACGACGCCTGGAGCGCCGTTCGCATCGGAGGGCGCGGGCGATGCATTCCAGATTCTCAGAACGTCCCCTGCAAGCACTGTGTGCGCTACGGGCCACGGCTGCATGGCGCGTACCTGACGCTCGATCGAATCCGCCGGAAGGCGCCAGTCGATCGCGCCATCGGTCTTGCGAATGAGCTTGGTCATGGTCGCCAGGGTGGCGTCCTGAGAATGTGGCTCGAGCTCACCAAGTGCCAGGCGATCGATCGTTTCGGTCGTGAGGGCGGCCCCGAGTTCGCTGAGCTTCGCTCCGAGAGTTCCGCTGGTCTCGCCAGGATCAAGTTCGATTCGGCGCTGCAGTAGCACCGGGCCGGTGTCCAGCCCTTCGTCCATGAGCATCGTGGTTACACCACTCTCGCGGTCGCCGGCCAGAATCGCTGCCTGGATCGGACTCGCGCCGCGATGCCGCGGTAACAACGAGGCATGTAGATTGACGCACCCGAGGCGTGGCAGGGCGAGTATGGATGGTGGCAAGAGTTGCCCAAAGGCAACGACTACCGCAGCGTCCACTTCGAAGGCTCGGAGTTGCGGCTCGACGCCATCATCTCCGAGTCGCTCCGGCTGAAGCACCGGCACGCCGTTGTCGACGGCCCATCGCTTCACCGGCGACTGCGCCGTGCGACGCCCGCGACCGGACGGCCGATCGGGTTGAGTCACAACCGCCGCGATCGCGTGCGTGTTAGCAAGCGTCGCGAGCGTCGGAACTGCCAGCGCGGGCGTGCCCATGAACAGGATGCGCTGTCGCTTCGATTCGGTTCGGGTCAATGCGACTACCAGTCGTCGGCCTTGATCCGTCGCTTGATCTTGCGACGAGCCAGGTCGCGCTTGAGCGGCGACACGCGATCGATGAACAACACGCCATCGAGATGGTCGATCTCATGATGAAGGCACCGCGCCAGGAGCTCGTCGCCCTCGACTCGAATCGGGTTCCCGTCGAGATCCTGAGCCTCCACAACAACCCTTTCGGGTCGCGGGACAACCAGCATGATGTCCGGGAACGACAGGCAACCTTCCTCTTCACGCACTCCGCCCTCTTCGGCTACGACCCGCGGATTGACAAGCACCATCAGGTCGTCCGGGTCCTCACCGACGGAAAGGTCGATCACGCAAATCCGCTCGCTGCGGCCGACCTGGGGTGCGGCGAGGCCGATCCCCGGCGCCGCGTACATGGTCGCGACCATGTCGGCGGCGAGTTCGCGGAGATCCTCGTCAAACTCAGACACGGGTTCCGTTCTCTCAGCGAGAATGGTCTCCGGGTATTTGACGATATCGAGGATAGGCACGGTACCGGACCTCCGAGTCCAGAGGCGGACCGGAACGCGGGAAGCTTGATGGCGTTCGAGGATAACATCGGGAGATGCGCACGAAGCTCACGATCGCCTACGTTGGAACGGCCTACTCGGGCTGGCAACGTCAGGCCAACGCCCCCACGGTCCAGGCGGCTCTCGAAGACGCCGCGGCCGCCGTGGCTGGCATGCCGACTCGAGTCCACGGAGCCGGTCGCACGGATGCGGGTGTTCACGCGCAAGGCCAGGTTGCTCACTTCGACGCTGACAAAGCTCGGGACGCAGCAACCTGGCAGCGGGCGATCAACGCCGGACTGGACTCCGACATACGCGTGATCGCGGCCATGCCGGTGAGCGATGACTTCCATGCCCGCCATAGCGCGCGCGGGAAGACCTATCGCTACGCCCTTGAAGGAGGCGCGATCCAGTCCCCGTTTAGCGCGCGATACGCGTGGCACGTCGGAGCCGATCTGGACATCAGGGCTCTGCAGGCTGGCGCCGAGCAGCTGTTGGGCCCGCTCGATCAGCGCGCCTTCGCAACCCAGCCGGAAGACGGCGGACGACCCGATCGACCCCTGGATTCCGTGAGTGTGCAACCAACACCACGAGGCATCGACATCGTGTTCGTCGGGCGCAGTTTCCTACGCCATGCCGTACGCGCGATGGTGGGCACGTTGGTGGAAGTCGGCCGCGGCCAGCGCGGGGCTGAGTCGGTTCGGGGCGTCGCAGCGTCAGGAGATCGAACGCTGGCGGGAGCCACTGCACCAGCCCATGGGCTTTGCCTCGAAGCAGTCCACTACGACGATCAGGCCTAGGCAGTACACTGCCGACTCCCCGTTCTGAGTCCGCTGAATCGGCGGCAAAGTGGAGTGTTCGGAATGCGCGTTCTCGTTACCGGCGGCGCCGGTTATGTCGGCTCGAACGTGGTGTCCGCTCTACGCGACGCAGGCCACTCGGTTTCGGTCATCGACGACCTGTCCTCCGGTCATCCGGCGGCATTGTCGGACGATGTTGAGTTCGCACATGGAGGTTGCGGCGATCCGGCGGCGCTCGAGGCGATCGAACGCCCGGACGGCATCATGCACATGGCCGCCAAGTGCTCCGTTGGCGAGTCCATGTCGAACCCGCGCGCCTACTACGAGACCAACGTCCGCGAGAGTCTGCGACTGCTCGATTGGATGGTCGACCGTGAAATCCCGTGGATCATCCACTCGTCGACCTGCGCCGTCTACGGAATTCCCCGGCGACTCCCCTTGGGTGAAGACGCGACCCCGCGCCCCATCAACGCGTACGGTGCCACCAAGCTCGCGGTGGACCAGGCGATCTCCTACTACTCTGGCGCGTACGGGCTCCAGGGCACGCGGATGCGCTACTTCAACGCCGCCGGCGCCCAACCGGACGGCACGCTCGGCGAGGACAAGACGCCGGCGAGCAATCTGATTCCGCGTGTGCTCGCCGTGGCGCTCGACATCCACAAGGACGTCGGCATCTTCGGCACCGACCACCCGACGCCGGACGGCACCGGAGTACGCGACTACGTTCACGTCCGCGATCTGGCCGCCGCCCACCTACTGGCAATGGACAAACTGGCAAGCGGCGACGCGGGCAATACCTACAACCTGGGTACCGAATCCGGCTCGTCGGTCCAGGAGGTACTTGCAGCGGCGCGCGAGGTGACCGGGCACGACATCCCGGCCATCGCCAAGGAGGCGCGAGAAGGCGATCCCGCGCTGCTCGTGGCATCGAGACAGCGCGCCCGAGACGAGCTGGGCTGGGAACCGGAACGCTCCGACCTCTCGACGATCTTGCGCGATGCCTGGGAATGGCACCGCACCCATCCATCCGGCCACCGGACCGCCGGCTCATGACCCGTGCACTGACGGCGGCCGTCATCATCGGTGTGCTGCTCGGTGTGCTCTACATGCCGCCTGTTGCCTTCGCGGTGGCCGCTTCCGTGGTGCTCCTGATCGGCTGGAACGAATTCAGCCGGTTGCTGCAGGCCCTGGGTGTCGACATCGCTGCCGCCCCGGGCGCTCTCGTCGCCCTCGCCTTGGCGAACTCTTTCCTCGACGGGCCTTCGGCAGCGATGCTGGTCCTTCTGGTGGCCGTCCCGCTTCTCGCCCTGGCAACACTTCGCGACAACTACGGCGACCCCCGAAGATTGACCTTTGCGATCGCCGGTGGTTTCGCCGGTCTCGCCTGGCTCGCAATCCCGATGGGAGCACAGATCGGCATTCGCTATCACAACGACGGCATCGCCTGGCTGTTGTTCCTGTACGCCAGCGTCGCGCTCGGCGATTCGGCCGCCTACTACGGAGGCAGTAGGTTCGGGCAGCATCGACTCGCGCCCGACCTGTCGCCCAAGAAGTCCATCGAAGGATCCGTGTTTGGGATTGTTGGCAGCGCGGCGGGCGGCCTCGCACTCTCGCCATGGATCCCGGGCCTCCCCCTCTGGCAGGCGGCCCTCGTCGGAGCGGGACTCGGGCTCGTCGGCCAGGCGGGCGACCTGATCGAGTCTTCATTGAAACGAACTGCAGGCCGCAAGGACTCCGCCGATCTTCTCCCCGGGCACGGCGGCGTGCTCGATCGAATCGACGCGCATCTTCCCGCTGGAGCATTGCTATACGCGATACTCCGCACCGGAGTGCTCGGGTAGAACCCGGAGCCCACCTTCGTTTTCGGAACGAGCTGCGAGCCAGACTGCTACATTTAGTTCCAGATAGACGCTAGCCGCGTAGCCGGCCGCGCAGGATTTCTCCCCGACATCCCGGACTTGCCGTGTTCGACATCGCCACCAACACTCTCGCGCTGATCTTCGTCCTCGGCGTGCTCGTCTTTGTCCACGAGCTCGGCCACTTCATGTTCGCGAAGTGGTTTGGCGTCGGCGTGGAAGTGTTCTCTCTCGGTTTCGGCCGGAGACTCTTCGGCTTCCAACGGGGCGACACCGACTACAGGGTCTCGCTGCTCCCGCTGGGCGGGTACGTGAAGATGGTCGGCGAGAGTCCCGACGAAGACCTCACCGGATCCGAACTCGAATATCTCGGCAAACCGAAGTGGCAGCGTCTGATAATTCTCGTCGCGGGCCCGGCGATGAACGTCATGCTGGCGTTCGTGCTTATGGTGGGCGTCTACCTACTCGGCATTCGCGTGCAGGCCGATGCAGACGATCCGGTCGTACTGGGCATCGTCGAACCGAACACCCCGGCCGATGTAGCAGGGCTGCAGGCTGGCGACTACATCCGCGCCATCGATGGAGAGCCGCTGGAGGACTGGGAGGAGTTCCGGGTCCGGATCCTGATCTCGGCCAACCAGCCCCTCGAGCTGGACGTTGAGCGCGACGGACAGTCGATCGCAATCACGGCAACTCCGGAAGAGTCGACGGAGCAGAACATCGGTCGGCTAGGCGTCCAGAGTCCGCGGCCGCCGCAGATCGGTCCGGTCGAGCAAGGCGGTATGGCAGAGGCGGCTGGACTGCGCGACGGCGATATCGTGACCGCGGTCGCCGGTCAATCGATCTTCCACTGGAACCAGCTTCAGCGGGCGATCGTCGACAGCATCGACGCTCCGCTCGCGTTGACTGTGGCGCGCGATGGGAACGAGTTCGACACAGCCCTGACACCTACGCTGAACGAAGCCGGCTTTGTTGAGATCGGGTTTGCTCAGGTTGAAGAGCACGTCATCAAGCTGCGGAGCTACCCTCTCGGCGAGGCCGTTACGCAAGCCGGAGCGGAGCTCAAGCGCCAATCTCTCTTGCTCGGCCAGATCCTGAAACGTTTGTTCACCGGGCGGATGTCCGTTCGCACGCTCTCTGGCCCGCTGGAGATCGCGCGCTTCTCAGGCCAAGCGTCGCGCACCGGAGATCCTTCCGTGCTGATGTCCTTCATGGCTTTCATCAGCCTGCAGCTCGGGATCATTAACCTGCTGCCAATTCCCGTGCTCGATGGCGGTCAGATTGCTCTGATCCTCTTCGAGGCGGGTATCCGTCGGGACCTGTCACTGCAGGTAAAAGAGCGCATCATGCAGGTCGGCGTGATCATGCTGGTCTCGCTGATGGTCGTGGTGATCACGCTCGACGTGACCAAGTTGCTTCCGGCGTCGTGGTTCAGCTGGCTACCGTTCTAGTCACCAGTCAACGGAAGCCCCGACCGCTCGCCAGACGGATCCGCAACAAACGCCCGGGCGGGTCGTATTCTCCTTGAGATCCACCGCGGCGATCGCCGCGCCCCCTAACGAGCGAGGCATGCATGAAAGTCACTGTTGAACATCGGCCCTCCTACGCCCTGGGCATCGTGGAACTCGAGGCCGGCGAGGCGGTGCGCGCCGAGACCGGAGCAATGGTCTCGATGAGCGGCAACGTGCAGGTGGAGAGCGGCATCCAGGGCGGACTGTTGCAGGGAGCTATGCGCAAGGTGCTCGGCGGAGAGTCCTTCTTCGTCAATACCTTCACGGCACAGGGCGCCGCCGGACATGTGACCTTCGCGCCCAGCCTGCCCGGGGACGTCGTTGAGCACGTCGTGAGTGGAGATCTTTACGTGCAGTCGGGTTCGTACCTGGCCGGCGATCCGGGCGTCGAAATCGATATCAAGTGGGGCGGCGCCAAGTCATTCTTCGCCTCCGAGGGTTTGTTCCTTCTACATCTGAAGGGCCAGGGCGACGTTCTGCTGAGTTCGTTCGGTGCGATCCACAAGGTTGATCTGAACAACGACAGCGTCGTGATCGACACCGGCCACATCGTCGCGTTCGACAGCAGCCTGCAATGGGATGTTCGCAAAGCCGGAGGCCTGTTCACCTCCCTCATCTCCGGCGAGGGATTTGTGGCGGAATTCAAGGGCACCGGCAGCGTCTGGCTGCAGACGCGCTCGAACCAGGCTTTCCTCGACTGGCTGATGCCGCGACTGCCCACCGCCCGCACGTCGAGCGGTGGCCGTGGCGACCTTGGCGGCATTATCGGGAACGTACTCCGAGGGTCCTAGCTCCAGGCATAGTCACGGTGGACCGAGGGCACAGGCGACGCTAGCCTGTGCCCTTCACCGTCATGCACCAGTACACATCGGAGCGCCGTCGTGTCCCCTACCCGTGTCCCGCGCCGCATCATCTCGGCCCTCGTTCTGTTCGTGTGCACCGGCTGTGGAAGTCCCGCGACGCCACCCTCCGCAGGCGACGACCTCAACGCCACGGTGCTCCGAGTGCAGAGCGCGCTCGACGGACGTGGCGGCCGCATGGGGCCCAGCGACATCGTTGTGGTAGGCGATCGAATCACCGGGATCCTGCCGCATGGCCGCGGGCGCGGGCGTGTGATCGATCTGGGCGACGCCACCGCGCTTCCCGGCCTGATCGACACTCACGTTCACCTTGGGTGGCACTTCAATCGTGAAGGTAGAACGCCAAGTTCCGACGTAGAGGAAACGGCCGAGGAGGTCGTCCTCTACGGCGCCGAAAACGGCTTCGCCACGCTCCAGTCCGGGGTCACAACGGTTCAGAGTCTCGGGGCGCCGGTTGATCGAGAACTCCGCGATGCCTTCGCACGCGGCATCTTGCCAGGCCCGCGTGTGCTCACGTCCCTGGCAGCCATCGGCACGTGGAGCGGAGCAACACCGGAGGACCTGCGTGCGGTGGTGAGGGCCCGCCACGAAGAGGGTGCAGACCTCATCAAGATCTTCGCCTCGGCGAGTATTCGCGTCGGCGGCACACCCACCCTTGAGCAGGAACTGCTTGACGCGATTTGCGGAGAAGCCTCCGACCTTGGCCTGCGAACAACCGTTCACGCACATGGCCCGGAGAGTGCCCGGCGAGCTGCAATGGCGGGATGCACAACGATCGAGCACGGCGCACTGCTCGACCGGGCGACGCTGGAGTTACTCGCCGAACGAGGTCTCTTCTACGACCCCAATATCGACCTCGTACTTCGCAACTACTTCGAGAACGAAGAGAAATTTCTGGGCGTCGGCGGCTATACCGCAGAAGGGTTCGAGCAGATGCGAGCGGCGGTGCCTGCGGCCCTCGCGACGTTCCAAGAGGCGCTGACCGTCCCTGATCTCAAGATTGTGTTCGGCACCGACGCTCTGGCGGGCTCTCATGGTCGCAATGCCGAGGAACTCATCTACCGGGTCGAAACGGGCGGTCAAGAAGCGATGGATGCCGTCGTTTCGGCAACCTCGCTGGCGGCCGAGTCTCTGGGGATGGCCGGCGAAATCGGGACCCTCGCGGTCGGCATGAAGGCCGACATCATCGCGACGCGGGGCGATCCATCCGAGCAGATCGGGAGCCTGATCAGCCCGCGGTTCGTGATGCTCGACGGCCGGGTCGTCCGTAACGACGGACACTAGACGCAGTCAGGCTTTCTGCGGACAAGAGAAGGGCGCCGCCCAGCTGGACGGCGCCCCTCACAATCACTGGGTTTCGGCTGCGCTAGAGCAATTCGCGACCCGAGAAGTGGAACGCCAGCTCCTCTGCGGCCGTCTCCGGTGCATCCGAACCGTGCACGCTGTTGCGCTCGATGTTCTCGGCGTAGAGGGCGCGGATGGTGCCTTCAGCCGCCTCGGCCGGATTCGTCGCACCCATGACCTCGCGCAAATGCGTGATGGCGTCGTCACGCTCGAGCGCGACCGCATAGATCGGACCCGAAGTCATGAAGTCACACAGGTCGCCGAAGAACGGACGCTCGCTGTGAACACCGTAGAACGCTTCTGCTTCCGAGCGGGAAAGCGTTGTCTTCTTGCACGCGAGGACACGGAAGCCCTCTTCTTCGTAGCGGGCAAGAATCTTGCCGGCGTCGCCACGCGACACGGCGTCCGGCTTGATCATCGCAAGAGTGCGTTGCGCCATCTCAGTTCTCCAACTTTTCGACGAGTTCGCGCACGTGCGCTACGGAGCGGTCGAATTCTTCCTGCTCCGCCTCGGTGAGTTCAATTTCGAAGACACGTTCCATGCCGGTGGCGCCCAGAACTGCGGGAACACCGACAAACAAACCGTCGACGCCATACTCGCCCTGCAGCTTCGCGGCCACGGGCAGAATCTTCTTCTTGTCGAGCAGAATCGCCTCGATCATCTCCGCCACCGACTCGCCCGGTGCATAGTAGGCTGAGCCGGTACCCAATAGCTTCACGATTTCCGCGCCCCCGTTCCGGGTGCGATCCTCGATCCGCGAAACCTGCTCGGAAGTCATCAGCTCCGTGATCGGGACGCCGGCAACCGTGGAGTAGCGCGACAGCGGCACCATTGTGTCGCCGTGCCCACCGAGCACGAATGCGTGCGTATTCTCCTGCGAGACACCGAGCTCCATCGCGATGAACGCCTGGAAACGTGACGAATCGAGGACGCCAGCCATTCCCATGATGCGCTCACGCGGGAAGCCGGACTTCTGCTCCGCCACCCAGACCATCGCATCGAGCGGATTGGTGACCAGGATCAATATCGCGTCGGGCGAATATTTGACCACTTCCTCGACCACGGAACCCACGATCGCGACGTTCTTGTACAGAAGATCATCGCGGCTCATGCCCGGCTTCCGCGCCAGGCCAGCCGTGATCACGATGATGTCCGAGCCCTGGGTATCTACGTAGTTGTTCGTGCCGGTGATCTTGCAATCGCCCCCGATGATCGGGGTGGCCTCGGTCATGTCGAGCGCTTTGCCCTGCGGCATGCCCTCGACGATGTCCACAAGCGTCACGTCGGCCAGCCGACGGTTGGCGATGCTGTAGGCGCAGGTAGCGCCCACGTGTCCGGCTCCGACGATGGTGACCTTCTTCAGCGCCATCGCTCAGTCCTCCATGTTGTCAACGATAGCTCGCCCGAAGTCGGAACAGCTCAACAGCGTGGCGCCGTCCATCTGCCGTTCCAGGTCGTATGTGACCGTCTTGGCGAGCAGTGTTTTTTCCAAAGCGTTTTCGATGAGCCGCGCGGCCTCTTGCCAGCCCATGTGGTCGAGCATCATCACGCCTGACAGGATCAGCGATGACGGGTTGACCTTGTCCTGCCCCGCGTACTTCGGCGCCGTACCGTGCGTCGGCTCGAAGAGAGCCACGTCGTCGCTCATGTTGGCTCCCGGAGCGATCCCCAGGCCGCCTACCTGCGCAGCCGCCGCGTCCGACACGTAGTCGCCGTTGAGGTTCGGCGTGGCGATGACCTCGTACTCATCGGGGCGCAGCAGGATCTGCTGGAACATCGCATCCGCGATCCGATCCTTGATCAGCACCTTGCCGGCCGGCAAAGTGCCGCCGTGGTCACTCCAGAGGGAATCCTCGCTTATGGTCTGATCGGCGAACTCGGTGGCGGCGAGCTCGTAGCCCCATGCCGAGAACGCGCCCTCCGTGAACTTCATGATGTTGCCCTTGTGCATCAACGTGACGGAGTCGCGCCCGTGATCAATCGCGTACTGGATCGCCTTACGGATCAGGTTCTGCGATCCGGTCTTCGAGATCGGCTTGATGCCGATGCCCGAATCCGGCCGCACCGTCGCGCCCATTTCGGTCGACAGAAACTCGATGACCTTCGCGACGTCCTCGCTACCGGACTCCCATTCGATCCCGGAGTACACGTCCTCCGTGTTCTCACGGAAGATCACCACATCCAGCTTCTGCGGCTCACGGACAGGCGAGGGAGTTCCCTGATAGAACCGGACCGGACGCACGCAGGCATACAGATCAAGCAGCTGCCGTAGGGCCACGTTGAGGCTGCGAATCCCGCCGCCCACCGGAGTGGTCATGGGTCCCTTGATGGCGACACGGAAATCGCGGATTGCGTCCAGGGTCTGTTTCGGCAGCCATTCGCCGAGCTGCTCATTCGCCTTCTCGCCGGCGAGAATCTCTGTCCAGGCGATCGACCGAGAGCCGCCGTAGGCCTTTGCTACGGCACCGTCCAGCACATGATGCGCTGCTACCCAGATATCGGCACCGATCCCGTCTCCCTCGAGCCAGCCGACAATGGGCCGATCCGGCACTTGTAGTTGACCTTGCTCGTCAGTAGTGATCGGCTGGCCATCAGCTGGCGGCGCGTAGGCTTCGGACATGGGCTCACGTTCCTTGTGGGGCTATCGTGACTGCACGAGCCCGGATCGAAGGCGTTGCGATGGGCCGGTCGGGCGCGAAGTTGTGACGCGCGCTCGGGCCAAAAGAAGGGGGCCAGCGGCACCGCCGAGCCCGACGCGAGCAAGCTAACATGGGCCTCAGGGGGGTTCAAACGAGCGGCATGCGCTGCCCCTACCAGTCGCGTCAGACGGTGACCTGGCGAACCCAATGCATGTTCGGCAGACTCGAGACCGCGTCGAGATCGGCGGCCTCCAGCGCATGGTCCAACACGAGCGCGGCGATCGCGTCGCCTCCACTGCTGTTGCGGCCGAGGCTCATGTCCGCGATGTTCACGCCTCGTTCGGCGAGCAACGTGCCGACCCGGCCAATCACCCCAGGTGCGTCCTCGTTGAGGAACACCAACATCGTGCCTCGCGGAGCAATGTCAATCGCAAGTCCGTCGATCTCGACCAGACGGGTCCGATCGCGACCGAACACCGTTCCGGCCACAGCATGGTCAGCCCCCTCCGCGTGGGCGGTTACCCGGACCAGGCTTGAGTAGCCAGGCCAGGCATCTCCCGTCACAGCGTCCACGCGAAGGCCACGTTGTCGAGCCAACTGCTCCGCGTTCACCTCGTTCACCTCAACGTCGAGAAACGCCGACAGCGCTCCGGCGATGATGTTGGCGGTCAGCGGTGTCAGGGTCGCCGCCGCGATTTCGCCGAAGTACTCGATCCGTAGCCGGTCGATGCCGGAGTAGCTCTGCGACAAGAACGATCCCATCCGGCGAACCAACGGCAAGTACGGCGCCACGGCCGCATGCTCGCCCGGCGGAAGCGCCTTGACGTTGATGGCGTGGCGAATCACTCCCCGCGACAGGTACTCAGCCACCTGTCGAGCGATGCCCTCGCCAACACGCTGCCTTGCCTCCTGCGTCGCGCCGCCCAGGTGTGGCGTGCCGACGAAGTGGGGGTGGGCGAGCAGACCGACGTTGTCTGTGGGTTCGGTCTCGAACACGTCACATGCGGCGCCGGCGACGTGACCCGACTCAAGGCCCTTGAGCAGTGCTGCCTCGTCGACTACTCCACCGCGGGCGCAGTTGACGATCCTCACCCCCGCCGGCATGCGTCCGATCGAAGCACTGTTGATCAGTCCGGTGGTTTCGGGCGTACGTGGCACGTGCACAGTCAGGAAATCCACATCAGGCAACAAATCGTCGAACTCTCGCAACTCGATGCCGAGGTCGGCGGCTGCCGAAGCGGAGAGGAACGGATCTGTTCCCAGTACCGTCATTCCCAGACCTTGGGCACGACGCGCGACCTCGCGACCGATGCGACCGAGTCCGACGATGCCCAGACGCTTCTTGTTCAATTCCACGCCCAGGAAGGCACCGCGATCCCAGGTACCCGCCCGCAGTGCCGCGGAGGCCTGCGGGATATTCCGCGCCAACGAGGTCACCAGGGCGATCGTGTGTTCTGCCGCGGACACCGTGTTGCCCCATGGCAGGTTCATCACCAGAACCCCACGCTCGGTACATGCAGGCACGTCAATGTTGTCCACACCGACCCCCGCGCGACCGACAACCCGCAGCGAATCGGCGGCGGCAACAGCCTCGGCGTCTACGAGATGCGGCGAATGCACGATGACGCCGGCGTACGGCTCGATGATGTCCGACAGCGAGCCGGTCGCACGATCGGCAAGATGCGTCACCTCGATATCGGCTTCTTCGAACGCCTCGCGACCGCCGTCCGGCAGCCGCCCGCAGACCAGGACCTTTTCGCTCACCCGTCCGAATCCAGTTCGGCAGCGGCCGCCGCTACCGCAGTCCCCAACTGCAGATCATGACCCAGGCCGCTCAGTACCCGCTCGAGCGTTGCGAGCGTACCCAGCAGATCGACCTCGTCGATGTACCCCAGATGACCGATGCGGAAAATGTCTGGCTTCAGCTCGCCCTGGCCACCGGCCACGTACACACCGTGGTCCTGGCGCATGGCGGCTACGATGTCGGGCGCCATCCCGCTGCGCGGGGCACGAATCGCCGTAACCGCGCTGCTCGGTGCATCGGCCGAGAGTAGATCGAGCCCAAGCGCCGCCGCAGCAGCTCGAGTGGCACGAGCAAGGCGAGCCGCATTCTGCTCCAGCGCCTTGATGCCGCCGGCGTCATCCAAAGCGCGGAGCGCCGCCTCGAGCTCCAGAATCAAACTGGTTGCTGGAGTGAAAGGTGTTTGGTCGTCGGCGGCGCGGTCCGCGTACTTGCGGAGATCAAAGTAGAAACGCGGCTTCTTGCGAGCCTCACGAACGCGGTCCCATCCGCGCGGCGAACACGCAACGAACCCGAGGCCCGGCGGCACCATGAAAGCCTTCTGCGAGCCACCACACACTGCATCGAGTTCCCATTTGTCGGTCTCGACGGGCATCGCGCCGACAGCGGTGATGGCGTCGACAACAATCGCCACCTCAGGTTCGACCCGACGGGCCGCACGCACGAGCGCCTTCACGTCGAGCGCGCCGCCCGTGGAGGTTTCGCTAGCGGTGATCACCACACCCTGGACGGGCCGGAACGCGGCGATCGCCTCTGCCATCTCGTCCGGGCCGAACACCTCGCCTGGAGACATCGGAACCGATCGCACCCGCATCCCGAAGCACTCCGCGACCTCGCCCCAGCGCTCGCCGAACTTGCCGCTGGCGACAACCAGAATCCGGTCGCCCGCGGCGAAGAGGTTCGTCAGCGCGGCCTCGACCGCTCCGGTCCCGGAACTGGCCAGCACGCCGACCGGGCCGGCCGTACGAAAGGCGGCCTGCAGATTCTGCTGTACGGCGGCGAAGCGCGGCTTGAACTCGGCCGCGCGGTGATGCGGCAACGGTTCGACGGCCGCGGCAACCGCGTCCGGATGAACGGGCGCCGGTCCGGGAGTCATGAGTCTCTTCTTGCGTATCATGAGCGCCAGTGTACCCGCTTCGCGAATCCACGACTGCACCCGGAGGACGTCTGAATTGCCACTGCACAAGGTCTTGAATCCGTGGCCCGACGTCACGATTGGCGTGCTGCTTGCCGGCGGCGCCAGCCGACGCATGGGCCGCGCCAAGGCGTCTATCGATGTGGCCGGACGATCCCTCGCGTTGCGATCGGCTGACGCGCTCTCTGGTGCCGCTCCGCGGTGCGTGCAGATCGGTGGCGACCCTGTCGACGGTCTGGGCTGGCCCGTCGTGCCCGACCAGCGGCACGGCACGGGGCCGGGTGCAGGGTTGGAGACCGGGCTGCTCCAGGCGCCTGGCTGCGCCGTGGTCGTTTGTCCGGTCGACACCCCGATGCTGCCGGCCTCGCTGCTACTGGACCTGCTGGACCGCGTAGAGGGTGGGGCTATCGCGGCGGCACCCCACTTCCAAGGGCGGTGGCACCCTTTGACATCAGCCTGTTCGCCCGCACTCCTCCCGGCGTTGAGCGCGTGGCTTGATGCCGGCCGGAAAGACCTCCAGGGCCTGTTCGACTCGGTCGACGCGGTGCGCGTCGAGACGGCAGCGCTCGAGCGCCACGGCGTCCCCGATCTCATCCTCGCGAACGCAAACCGAGCGGAAGATCTGGACAAGATCCGAGATGCGCTCGTCGGCTAGAGCCGAGAGGAACACGGTCGAGAGAGATTGCCGCTAGGCGCCAAACTTGCGGAGCCGACCCGCGTGGGCCAGCACGAGCGGCAGCACGTCGGACGCGCTGACGTGGCCGAGCGAACCGCCGACACACTCACGCTCTCCGAAGCCGGGGTGATTCTGTGACCGTGCGTCGGGCCCAGCGATCAGCAATGGCACGGGATGCCACGAGTGGGCGCTCATTCGGCTTGGCGTGGAGTGATCGCCAGTCACCATTACGACGTCAAAGTCCTCCACCAGGCGGCCGATCACGCCATCGGCCTTCTCGACCTCGGCAACCTTGGCATCGAAGTCGCCATCTTCTCCCTTCGAGTCCGTCGACTTGTAGTGCAGGAATACGAAGTCCGCGCCGTCGAGACTCTTCACCTGCTCAACCATGGCGTCGGGCTCATCCTTCACCGGGTGGGCTGCCATGCCGGCGAGTCGGGCAACGCCTAGATACATCGGATATGCGGCCACCGCCGCGGCGGTCAGCCCGTAGAGTTCGCCCATCGTCGGCAAGGGGGAGTAGCCATCGAATCCCCGCAGTAGGACGCCGTTCGCCGCGCCCTGATCGTCGAGCGCATCGGCCGCGCGGGTCACGAAATCGGCCACCAACGCTGCGGCTCGTTCCGATCCCTCCGATTGCGCCACAGGTGCCAGCGGTGGAACGCCCGTGACGAGAGGGTCGGTGTCAGCGATATCGCCTTCGAGACCGGCACCGCGCAGAATCACGCACGCCCGGTACTGCTTCACGTGCCGCACGCGCATCTCTACGCCCGCCGGGTCGGGCATCGCGTCGAGACGTTCCGCGAGCGGAGCGCCGATCTCGTCACCGATCCGGCCCGCTCGACGATCCGTCACCTGACCTTCGGCGTTCAGCGAGCAGAAGTTGATGCGGGCCGCCACGTCCCCTGGACGCAGATCGGCACCCACACCCAGCGCAGCAAGTACACCCCGGCCAACCTGATGTTCCACCGGGTCATAACCGAAGAGACCGATGTGGGCGGGGCCGCTACCGGGGGTTACGCCCGGAAGGATGGGAGTCGAGAGTCCCAACTCTCCTCGTGCGGCAAGCCTGTCCAGGTTGGGCGTCTTCGCCGCTTCCAACTCGGTTTCCCCTGTGTGCACATGAGGCAAACCTCCGAGACCGTCGAGCACCATGAATAGGATGCGCCGGTCGCTTGGCACGGCGAGGGAGCGATAGAAGTCGAGATGAGCCATGCCCTACTTGCCTAGTCGATCAGGTGGCGAGCGAAACGCGGCGAGCATACCACCGTGGCGCAAATTTGAGAGTGGCGATCATCAGCAGGATTCCGGTGCCTGCCCCGATCGTCCCCCGGACAGTACCGCTGATCTTCGAGCGGCCGATCCGGTCTCGATAGCGAACCGCTACTTCTTCGGTGCGCAGCCCGTGCTGAAGGGCCTTGACCTGCATCTCAGCATTCCAGCCATAAGCAGGATCGCGCATTTCGAGTTTCTGCAACGCGTCCCATCGGATCGCGCGAAACGGCCCCATGTCACGAAACTGGTGACCGAAGAGAAGTCGGATCAGGCCCGTCGCCAGGCCGTTGCCCCAACGCACGTGTGGGCCCAGTGCACCGGGTCGGGCCAGCTCGACGCGGCTGCCACAAACCAGGTCTGCTCCCGACTCGATCGCTTCCAGCAGTTTGCCGAGGTCCTGCGGATAGTCGCTGTAGTCAGCATCGAGGATCACTAGTACGTCGGGAGGAGACGCGGCCAAATGACGTATGCCGGCCTGACACGCGCTTCCGTAGCCTGGCCTGTTCTCACTAATAACTTCCACGCCGAGCCGGCGGGCCACATCGGCCGTCCCGTCACTACTGTTGTTGTCCACCACGACGATGCGCGACACACGCTCCCGCGGGATATCTCCTATCACGTGCGGCAGCGCTTCCGCCTCATCATTGGCGGGCATCACGATGGCAACGGCCAGAGAAGAACGTGTCGATTCTGAGAGATTCGGGTCGGCGCTCATGAGGATAAGTCTACCCGGACGTCGTGTTAGGCTCCGGCACCGCGCGCCGCTTCATGTGCGACAACTCCCGCCCAGTCCGCCTTCTGACCACCCGGACCTCTGCGCTCGATGCTCGTTGCTGCTATCTCCGTCCTGTTTCTTGCCGGCGCAATCGGCATGCTCGTCGCGGCCTGGCTCGCGAGTCCGCCGACTGGTCCCGGGTTCTGGCGCCTCAGCCTGCTCCTCATCATCACCGGGATTGGCCTCGGAGCTGGACTCCGCCTCGTTGGGCTCAGCACAGCATTGCCGCCGATGGGCGCTCTGTCACTGGGCCTCCTGGCGGGCTCGATCGTTCTGCTCATCGCCTTTGGCACCGCCCTCGGCAACCGCCCGGACGCTCCACGATTCGCACTACTGGGCGCCTCGGCGGCGCTAGCACTCGCATCGTTGCTTACCGACCCCGCGCTCGTCGCATCGCAGGCCGACGGGATTGCGCTCGCCATTTTTGTTGTCGGCCGACTCACGCTTACTGCAGCGCTTGGCTCGGTCATGCTGGCGATGATTCTGGCGCACTGGTACCTAATCCAACCGACGATGCCCGTTGAGCCACTCAACAGAGTCCTAGCGCTATTTCTCATCGCCGAGGTCATCGAGCTCGTTCTGGTGGGCGCCATCATCACCCTGCACTGGCCAGAGTGGGCCGCGGCGCCTGGCGGCATCATGCGTGCGTTCGTACTCGGCGACGCGCTGTTCGTCGCGGTACGCCTGGTACTCGGTGTCCTCGCGCCTCTAGGCCTTGGCTGGATGACCTGGAAGACCGTGCAGATTCGGTCGATCCAGTCGGCAACCGGCATCCTGTATGCTGCGATCGTCTTTGTGCTGTTTGGCGAGATCATCTCGCTCTATCTCTCGCTCGCGACCGGACAACCTTTCTGATGACTCAGTCGATCGAGTGGCGCTGCCCGGAATGCGAGAAGCCGAGTTCGCAGGATCTCGCGAGCGGTGGGCAACTCCTCTGCTCGCACTGCGAGCATGCGCAGGGGTACGTCGAGGGCTCCGAGACCGAAGACGGCGCGGTTTCCAACCCGCTCAATGCGTGCGTCAGCTGCGGCTACGATCGGCTCTTCGCTCAGAAGGACTTCAATCGGAAGGTCGGGCTCGTAATCGTACTCATCGGTGCGGCGCTGTCGCCCTGGACCTACGGCCTCAGTCTGCTCGCGTTCATGGGCTTCGACTACGCGCTCTACCGGTTCGTCCCCGAGATCACGGTCTGCTACGGATGCGACGCGATCCACCGGGAGTTCGAACACAATCCGCTGCATCGTGCCCACGATCCACTGCTTGCCGATCGCTACAAACGCGAAGCCCCGATCAACGCGGATTGGGCCAATGATTGACAGGGTTCCTGGGCAGACGTTAGCTTTGTCGCGCTTTGCGATGCGGGGGGCACGTGAATCTAGCGCCGACCTCCCCGTCCGCCTACGATTCAGGCCGGTTTGACCGTATGTCATCGAAAGAAACTCCTGATTGGGAAGAGCCAGAACCCGAAGAGGACGAGCCAAGTCCCTTCAAGATCGCTCTGGGCTTCTTCATTCTCCCGCTCCTGCTGGTCATCGGCGGCATTGGGATCTTTCTGCTGTTCGGCGTACTGGCCCACGAGGACGTTGATCCGGCGTCGTACCTCGCTGAAATCAACGGACGCGGAATCAACGAGCCCTGGCAGGCGGCTTTTCATCTTTCGCAGCAATTGCAGTTCAACGACGAACTGCATGGCGACGAAGACTTCGCCGGCCAGGTGGTGGCAGCGCTCGAGAGCGCCGATGACGACGATCCGCGGATTCAACGCTTCCTCGCCATCGCGCTTGGCCGCATCGGTCATCCCGTCGCCGTCCCGGCTCTCGTCAACCAGCTCGGAAACGAGGACGACGAGGTCAAGGTCAACACGCTGTGGGCGCTTGGGAATATCGGCGACCCGGCCGCGGCCGACGCGGTAGCTGGCCTGCTCAACTCCGACCAGGACGACGTCCGCACGATGTCCGCATACGTGCTGGGTGTTCTGGCCTCGCCGACAACTGCGGAACGGCTGCAGGTCAGCCTCACGGACCCTGTCCCTGCCGTACGCTGGAACTCCGCCGTTGCCCTCGGGCTGATGGGCGACCGAGCCGGAACCGACATGCTCGGCCGCATGATCGACCGTGAACATCTCGCCCAGACACCGGGTGTTCTGGCCGACGATCACGCGACCACGATGTTGGCAGCGCTGGCAGCACTTGAGAAACTCGGGCCCATGGGGCTCGACGAACGCCTGGTATTGCTGCGAGAATCCGATCCCGATCCGCGTGTCCGCGCAGCCGCCCGCCGCGTGCTCGCAGTCCCGCAGACACCCAATTCCGACGAACTAGCGAACTAGATCCGCTCCCGACCGCGGAGCCCTAGCCAACCTGGGGAGCCATCGATGGCCGAAGCCAAGGCACAGAAAGCCGCAGGAACAGCAGCCGGCACCGGTACCAATCGCCGGGAGTTCCTGGCGTCGTTCCCGTTCGTGACTGCGGCCTGGGTCGCCATGACCGGTGCGCTGGCCGGCGTTGGCGCCGCGACCCTGCGTTTCCTCTACCCGAACGTGCTCTACGAGCCGCCGCAACAATTCAAGATCGGATTGCCCACCGACTTCCAGGTCGGCGAGGTATCGACTGCGTTCAAGGACCGGTTCGGCGTCTGGGTCGTTCGCAACGACGAGGGTTTCTACGCCCTGATCACCGTCTGCACGCACCTGGGTTGCACGCCGAACTGGCTGGCCACCGAGAACAAGTTCAAGTGTCCATGCCACGGAAGCGGTTTCTACTCTTCGGGAATCAACTTCGAAGGTCCGGCCCCCCGACCGTTGGAGCGCGCAGCGATCGCGCTCGCGGACGACGGCCAGATCCAGGTCGACAAGTCGCAGAAATACCTGTTTGAACAGGGCGGTTGGGACGATCCCAGCTCGTTCCTCCCCTTTACCGCTTAGCACCAGGACGGCCAGGAGAATCGGATGAGCTGGCTCAACAACCTCAAAGACAAGGTCGGAACGCCGTCCGGGTGGTATAGCGACCTGACGCGTACGCCGGTGTGGAAGTCGATCTTCCGCCACAAGCTGCCGAACGACCCGAAAAACCGCGCGCTCGTGGTTCTCACCAACGTGTTCCTGCACTTGCACCCCGTGCGCATGCGCAAGCAAGGCCTGCGGGTTTCGTACACGTGGTGCATGGGCGGCATCTCGTTCTTTCTGTTCCTGTCGCTCACGGTCACGGGCATCCTGCTGATGTTCTACTACCGACCCACCGCGCAGCACGCCTACCCGGACATGCTCGACCTGATGGAGTCGGCGTCGCTCGGAATCATGCGTGAGATGCACCGCTGGGCCGCTCACCTGATGATCATCACGGTGTGGCTGCACATGCTGCGCGTGTTCCTGACCGGCTCGTACAAGCCACCGCGGGAATTCAACTGGGTCGTTGGCGTTCTGCTGCTGGTGCTGACGCTGCTCTTCTCGTTCACCGGCTACTTGCTCCCGTGGGATCAGCTGGCGATGTGGGCTGTCACCGTTGGATCGAACATGGCGCGCGCCACACCAATGATGGGTACGGAAGGACCCGGCGTGCAGTTAATGCAGATCGGTGACGTGCCGTTGATCACGGCCGGCTCTGATATGCGCTTCGTTCTCCTGGCGGGCAGATTTGTCGGCGAAGGCGCACTGCTGCGTTTCTACGTACTGCACTGTCTCGGAATCCCGTTCATTTTCGTCATCCTGCTGGCCGTCCACTTCTGGCGAGTGCGACGAGACGGCGGCATATCGGGTCCCGGTAAGGGCGGGAAGCTGGCGCTATGACACAAATCATGCGGCATCCCGACGGACGGAGGGCTAGCGAATGATCGACCTGCTTCGGGGCTTCATGAACTGGCTGTTCGAGCCATCCATCGCGCTCACGCTCACCATCGTGGCCGTGTGGGCGCTCTACCGATATCGGCGCGTTTGCACGCAAAACAAGATCGTCGGTGGCCTCATCGTGGCCTCCCCGCTCCTGTTTTTCTTCTTCTCCGCGTTCGATCCCAACTTCTGGATCCAGTTCAAGCGGCCCGACAACATCCCGATCGCCGGGATGATGTTTCTGGTTGTCTTCTTCACGTGGTTCGCGCTGAAGCTCGCCGTCGACAACGACGACCGGATTCGCGAGGGGCGCCCGCCGAAGGAAGCCGACCCGGAAGAGGAAGAGAAGGTCTTTGTCTGGCCTGACCTCGTCTACACCGAACTCCTGTGCCTCCTGCTCGTCAGCATCCTTTTGGTCGTCTGGTCGATCCTGATCCCAGCGCCACTGGAGGAGCCTGCCAACCCGCAGCTGACCCCGAACCCCTCGAAGGCACCGTGGTATTTCCTGGGCCTGCAGGAAATTCTCGTCTACTTCGATCCGTGGCTCGCGGGGGTGGTCATCCCTACGTTCATCATCATCGGGCTCATGGCGATCCCGTATATCGATACGAACGAAAAGGGCAACGGCTACTACACGTACGAAGAACGAAAATCAGAGATATTCCTGTTCCAGTTCGGCTTCATCGTCCTCTGGGTGTTCCTCGTCTTTGAGGGCACATTCCTGCGCGGACCCAACTGGAACTTCTATGGACCGTACGAGTACTGGGACCCGCACAAACTTGTGCCGCTGACGAACATCAACCTCTCCGAAGTCCTGTGGGCTCGATGGTTGGGTATCGGCCTGCCGAGCTTCTGGCTGGTCCGCGAGTTCGTCGGCATTGTCCTGATGCTCCTGTATTTCGTTGCGCTCCCCGTCTGGCTGGCGCGCGGTTTCCTGCGCCGCTACTACGACCAGATGGGCCTGATGCGCTACGTGATCTTCAGCCACCTGTTGCTCTGGATGGTGATGATTCCCATCAAGATGTATCTACGGTGGACGATCAATCTGAAGTATTTCGTCGCGATTCCCGAGTTGCTGTTTAACATCTGACGAGCTGCTAGCGCCCGAACACGGGGCCTGCTCCCGTGTTCGTGAATAACCGAGGGGTGGCCGATGGCCAAGAAGAAACGCAAAGGCGTATTCGCCCACGACATCGATCGGCTCAACATGTGGTTCGCGATCATTGCGATCGCGGCATTCACGAGCGTTCTGTGGATGATCTGGGATGACTACGCGCGCCCGTGGAAGGCATATCAACGCCAGTTCCAGGTCGTTCAGAACGAGGTGACGCAGCAACAACTGGCCGACGAGCAGGCACGCGTCGACCAACAGGCGCTGTCTCAACTGCGTCAGCAGCGCGACGCCGCTGAGCAGACGCTCTCGGGCCAGTCGGAACAGATCGGCGGACTCGAAGACGAGATTGCCGCGAAGCAGACTCGGCTCGACCTCGCGGACCAGAACTTCCGTTTCTCGCGTTCGGTGTTCGACACCCGGCGTTGGGAATTCGAGGAAGCCCGCAAGCACCATGGTGAAGAAGGTGCCGCGGCGGAACGCGAAGCGCTTGACCTCGCTGATGCCGAGGTGGAGCAGTACCGCCTCGAGTTGGAAGCGCTGACGCTCGAACGCGACGCGCTGCAGACCCAACTCTCGGCCCTCACCGACGCCAGGGATGCCGCCACGAGCGAAATCACGGGTATGACCCGCGAGATCGATCGACTGCAAGACCGTCTCGACGGGCTGCGCTTCGACTGGGTCTACTACCTCCGGAATGGTCCGTTCATGGACGGACTGAACCCGTCCGAACGAATCAATCAGGTCGTGCTCGACGACATCCGGATGGACCTGAACTTCACGGACGCCCCGCAAGTCGACCGCTGCCAGTCCTGCCATCTCGGCATGGCGTCCGCGGACTACGAGAACTACGACCAACCCTTCACAAGCCACCCTCGGCTGGACCTGTTTGTGGCAGACACGTCGATCCATCCCGCGGGCGACTTCGGTTGCTCCGTTTGTCACGGCGGTAAGGGCCACGCAACGACCTTTTACTCGTCGGTTCACACTCCCGACAATGAGAGCGAAGAAGAGCGCTGGACGCACGACCTTGGATGGGGCGAGATCCATCTGTGGGAATGGCCGATGCGCACGAGCGGCGATATCGAAGCCTCATGCGTGAAGTGCCATATGGAGGATCCGTGGCTGCCTGAATCTCCTAAGCTCGAGTATGGGCTCGAGTTGGTTGAGAATCTGGGCTGCTCGGGCTGCCACCAGATCGATCGCTTCGACGATGATCGCAAGCGGGGTCCCGATCTCACGCGGATTGGCGCCAAGACAGGCGCCGATTGGGCCTACAACTGGGTTATGGACCCGAAGTCCTTCCGCCCCGAAACGTCCATGCCGCAGTTCTTCAACCTGGCGAACACGTCTGACGCCTATTGGACGGGCCGCAACCAGGTCGAAGCTGAGGCCATCGTCTCGTACCTGTTTGCGAGCAGCTCCGACGTGGAGCTCGATTCCGCCCCCAACGGCGACATCGCGCGCGGCGAGAATCTCGTTGAATCGGTCGGCTGCCTTGGCTGCCACATGGTGGGCGACTACTCCCCCGCCACCGAATACGACCCGAACACGGCGCGCTTCTCGGGCTACCGCCATCACGGACCGGACCTCGACGGCGTGGGCTCAAAGGTCAGCGCCGATTGGCTCTACACCTGGGTTAAGGATCCGCAGCACTACTGGGCCGAGACCGTGATGCCCGACCTTCGCCTCACCGACGGCGAAGCAGCTGATATCACGGCCTACCTGATGAGCCTGACGCATGACACGTTCGCGGCCGCGACGATGCCGACCGTGGACGCTTCCCTGCGTTCAGATGTCGCGCTCGAGTATCTGCAGCAGCAGATGCCCACTCAGGCCGCCGCGGACCAGTTGGCCGCGATGGACGAAGACGCGACCAAGCTCTACCTCGGTGAGCGACTCATCGCCCGCTACGGCTGCTCCGGCTGCCACGTTGTCCCGGGCTTCGAGGACGCCGGAAGGATCGGCACTAGTCTCTCGGAGTGGGGTAGCAAGGCCGTTGCCCGTCTCGATTTCGGCCTCCTGGATCTCCCGCACGATCGACGCACTTTCCTGGAGCAGAAACTCCGGTCTCCGCGTAGCTATGACGATGGTCGCGAGAGGAACCCGCAGGAACTTCTGCGGATGCCGGACTTCGACCTAACGGCCGAAGAAATCGACGCCATCGCGGTGGCAATCCTGGGCTTCACGGACCAGGAAATGCGACCGGCCGCCAAGCCCGCCGAGACGCCGCGCCGTCTTGCCGTGCTCGAGGGCCAGGCGATCGCTGACAAGTTCAACTGCCGTGGTTGCCACCTCCTGGAGGACAACGGCGGCGCGATTCGCACGGTCATCGCAGACGAAATGGTCGAGCGCGGTGTCGTGAACAACGCCACTGCCGGTCTGGCGTTCGGTCCGCCGAACCTGCGGTCGCAGGGCGCCCGCGTACAGCCAGCTTGGCTCTACGACTTCTTCACCGAGCCTTCGACCGTACGGCCGTGGCTCGATGTTCGGATGCCAACGTTCCCGTTCACCGACCACGAACTGAACGCGCTCACGGCCTACTTCGCCGCCCTCGACGAGGTTCCCTACCCGTTCGAGTCGTCGTTTACCACGGCGCATTCGTACCCGGCTGACCTCGTGAGCGAGGGTCGCGAACTTGCGGCGGATCAGAGCGGTTCGCTGCAGTGCTTCTCCTGCCATTTCCGCGGCACCCAGGAACCGCGCGTGCCGCCGTCACAGTGGGCGCCGGACCTGGCGCTCGCAGCCTCACGACTCCGGCCCGAATGGATCGACGGCTGGATCAAGGATCCGCAGGGACTTCAGCCGGGCACCAGCATGCCGCAGTTCTACACCTCGCTCGAGGCTGGACGAGGCTTCTGGGGCCCGCTTAACAACGATCCCCAGGCAGAGATCGACGCTCTCGTGGCTTACATCATGAGCCTCGGGAACTGATCTGACTTAAAGCAGACACAGAGCGCTGTTTTTTACGCCGAGGACAACACCAGTGTCTTCGGCAGGGCATAATGAGCCCGCTCTTATCTACCCTTCTCGCCTGCCGCAAGCCCGAGGTTGCGACGCGGGAACACCCCTCTGGAGTGAAGGATGCATTTGCGTAAGATCGCAGCTCTAGCGCTGCTGGTCCCGTTTGCTGCCGCGTGCGGCGGCGGTGAAGATGCCCCCGCGGCCGCGGCGCCAGCCACCGCCGAACCTGCGGCGACCGCGCCGGACCTCAGCAACGCGGGCGGCGTCGCCGGCGCGGTGATGTTCGCGGGCGAGGCACCGGGTGCCGAAGCCATTCAGATGGCAGCGGATCCGTTCTGCCAGACAGCTCACAGTGATGCCGTGATGAGCGCCCCGGTGATGACCGATGCCGCCGGCGGACTGATGAACGTGGTCGTCCACGTTTCGAGCGGCCTCGAGAACTACTCGTTCGATGCGGCGACGGACCAGGCGATCCTGGATCAGAGCGGCTGCGTTTACGATCCGCACGTCCTCGCTATGCAGACCGGGCAGACGGTCATTATCCGCAACAGCGACGACACGCTGCATAACGTGAACGTGCAGCCCAGCAGCAACCCGGCGTTTAACCAGGGGCAGCCTCTCGCGGGCATGGAAATCGAGAAGATCTTCGACAGCGCCGAGGTCGGTATCCCGGCACGTTGCGATGTTCACCCCTGGATGGGCGCGTTCATCTCGGTCTTCGACCACCCGTACTTCTCGGTGTCTGCCACCGACGGCGCGTTCTCGATCGCGCAGTTGCCTCCTGGCGACTACGTCCTCGAGGCGTGGCACGAGACGCTTGGCACGATGACGCAGAGCGTCACCGTGGCTCCGAACGAGACTGCTTCGGTCAGCTTCGAGTTCGGCAGCTAGTCGAATCGCGGTGGGCGAAGCCCCTCGCAATTTCGGTTCTGACGGTCGGCGTCCCGCACCGAGCGGGGCGCCGACTTTGTTTGAGGGCAATGGACCCTCCCGGCCATGACCGCCAGCGACTACATACAGCTCACCAAACCGCGGCTCAGTATGCTGGTGTGGATGACCACCCTGGCCGGCTACTTCATGGCGCCCGGCGAGTTCGCCGCGCTCCCGCTGGCCGCGACGCTACTCGGCACCATCTTCGTCGTGGGCGGCGCAAATGCGCTCAATCAGGTGTATGAGCGCGACATCGACGCCCTGATGCGCAGAACTCGTGGGCGTCCTCTTCCCTCCGGTCGACTGACCGCGGCACCCGCGGCGATCTTCGCAGTCACGCTCGCAGGTCTGGGTGTCCTCGTGCTCGGCCTCGGGGTGAATTGGCTCTCGGCCGCGCTTGGTGCGGCAGGGTTTGGGCTCTATGTGTTCGCGTATACGCCCCTGAAGCAACGGTCGACGCTGTGCACGCTCGTCGGCGCGGTTCCAGGGGCCATTCCTCCTCTCATCGGTTGGGCCGCTGCTACGGGGACACTTGAGTACACCGCCTGGCTGCTGTTCGGCATTCTGTTTCTGTGGCAGATGCCGCACTTCCTGGCCATCGCGCGCCTGTACCGCGAGGACTACCGCCGCGGCGGAATGGTGATGCTTGGCATCGAGGATGCGGACGGACCGCGCACCTATCGACAGATGATCGTGTACTCGGCCGCGCTAGTACCCGTGTCGATGGCGTTGACCCAGACGGGTGTGGTGGGCGGCGTCTACTTCGCCGGCGCTGCCCTGCTCAGCCTGGGCTTCGTCGTGGTGTCGGCACTCGCTCTCCGCCACGACGAGCGCGCCTCGGATCGCACCGCCTTCCTGTATTCACTCGGGTATCTGCCAGCGCTTCTCGCCTTGATGCTCTTCGACAAGACGTTGCTACAGTGAACTCAGCCGACATTCCTGCCTGGGCACTGCAGCTGCCCACGTTGAACGCGACACTCAACACCATCAGCGCACTGTTTCTGCTGAGCGGGTACCGCCTGATCCGGAGTGGAAACCGCGACGGGCATCGTCGCGCCATGCTCGCCGCCTTCACCACCTCGACGCTGTTCATCGTCAGCTACTTGACCTACCACTTCTTCGCCGGCGCAACGCCGTTCGGCCACGAGGGAACCTGGATCCGTACGGCCTATCTGACCGTGCTCCTGACACATACCGTCCTCGCCGTCCCCGCCGCACCGATGGCGATCGCGACGCTAGTGCTTGGTTTGCGCGGGAAGTTCGAGACACACCGACGTCTCGCGCGGATCGCCTTCCCGGTGTGGCTATACGTCTCGGTTACCGGCGTGATCGTGTACGTGATGCTGTATCACGCGCCGGGCGCGGCCGGCTAAACCGGGAACGGCTAGCCGAAGCTCGAGTCGTTCGAGTGCGCCAACGCGCCCTGTTTCACGACGAGGTCGGGCTTCAGTTCGCCGAATCGATACGGCAGCATCCGGTAGTCGTCGACGGAATAGACCTGCAGGTCTGCCGCCATTCCCACCTGCAACGTTCCGATTTCGCCACTTCGGCCGATCGCCGCGGCGGCATTGCGGGTGGCGGCGACGAGCGCCGCTTCCGGTGACATGCGCAGCAACATGCACGCCGTGGCGATCACAACTCCCATCGACATCACAGGACTTGTGCCCGGATTGAAGTCGGTGGCCAATGCGATCGGCACACCTGCTTTCTGGATGGCCTTGGCGGGCGCTTGATGTGCGTTCATGACATACATCGGCACGGTCGGCAGCAGCACCGCGACGGTGCCTGACTCCGCCAGCGCGGCCGTCCCCGTCGCCGAGATGTAGTCGAGGTGATCCGCCGATACCGCCCCGAATTCCGCCGCGAGTTCGGCTCCCCCGTTTGTCCCGAGTTGATCGGCATGGAGCTTGATGCCGAGCCCGATGTCGCGCGCCACCGCGAACACCTGTCGGCATTCAGCCACGCTAAAAGCACCCTCTTCGCAAAACGCGTCCACGAAGTCGATGCGATCGGCGAGAGCACGCACCATTTCGATCACCAGGCCGACGTACTGGTCGCGGTGCCCCCGGAATTCCGGCGGCACAGCGTGCGCGCCGAGAAGCGTGGTCACAACGTCGACCGTTTCCGTGGCGGCTAGTCGGCGCGCGGCCCGGACGAGTCGTGATTCGTGCTCGAGGCTCAAGCCATATCCGCTCTTGGCCTCTACCGTTGTGGTTCCGTGGCTCAGCATGAGCCCGAGTCGGTGCCTGCCGAGGTCGACTAGCTCTTCCTCACCCAGCTCACGAGTGGCCGCGACCGTCGACAGGATCCCGCCCCCGGCGGCCAGGATTTCCTGGTAGGAGTCGCCGGCCACGCGCTGACCGAACTCCGCTGAGCGCCATCCGCCGAACAACAGGTGCGTGTGCGGATCGACGAATCCTGGTAGGACAACCCCGTCGCGGGCATCAACTCGGACGACATCGGCCGCCTCGCGAACTTCCCGTAGCAACCCGCTAGCAGGGCCCGCGTAGACGATTCGCCCGTCGGCAGCGGCGATCGCCGCGTCCTCGATGAGGCCGACGTCCTCTTGCCCCGTCCCTGCAGCCGCCTCCGTCCCCTGCCCCATCGTGAGGCACTGGCCGATCCCGCGGACGACGAGAGTCGCTTTGGACTTAGGCAATTAGCTCTCCGTGGCCTCGAGCGACGGAATATCCACTTCATGGCGTCGCGCCGCATCCACGGCCTGGGAGTAGCCAGCGTCTGCGTGACGTACCACGCCCAGACCAGGATCGATCGTCAGGACACGCTCCAGGCGCTCTGCCTTGGCATCGCTCCCGTCGGCCACGATCACCATTCCGGCGTGCAGCGCGCGGCCCATCCCAACGCCGCCCCCATGGTGAAACGACACCCAGGAGGCGCCACCGACCGCGTTCATCGCGAAGTTGAGTAGCGGCCAATCGGCAACGGCATCCGAACCATCGAGCATGGCTTCCGTCTCTCGATTCGGCGACGCCACCGACCCGCAATCGAGGTGGTCGCGTCCGATAGCGACCGGCGCCGAGACCTCGCCGTTCGCCACAAGCCGATTGATCTCGGCGCCGAAGCGCGCGCGTTCGCCGTAGCCCAGCCAGCAAATGCGCGACGGCAGCCCGAGCTGCGGCACCCGCTCACGCGCCAGACGAACCCATCGGTGCAGAATGACGTCCTCGGGGAACACGCGCAGGAGAGCATCATCAAGGATGTCCAGGTCACGCTGGTCGCCCGACAGACACGCCCAGCGGAAAGGGCCCTTGCCTTCGCAGAACAGCGGACGAACATAGGCAGGGACGAATCCCGGGTACTTGTAGTGTCCGTCGGCACTGCGAACCTCCAGACCGCCGAGCTCGGCCTGACCTCTGAGATTGTTGCCGTAGTCGAAGCAGATAGCGCCGGCCGCTTGCAGGTCCAAGATTCCCTGCGTATGAGCCACCATCGAGCCGAGCGAACGACGTCGGTACTCCTCGGGATCATCCGTACGCAACGCATCGAGCTCGGCCAGGTCGCCAGTGGGCACGTAGTCGAGTTGGTTGTGAGCGGAGGTCTGATCCGTCACGACGTCAGGAATCGCGCCGCGACGCGCCAACTCCGGATAGATCTCGGCGGCGTTGCCCACCAGACCGACGGACAGTCCCGTGCCGGCGCTCTTGGCTTCCTCGATCCACCTCAATGCCTCATCGAGATCAGCTGTTTCGCGATCGCAGTAGCCCTCCTCGACCTTGCGTGACACGCGATCGGGCCGGACCTCTACGACGAGCACCGCTGCTTCGTTCATCGTGGCCGCGAGCGGTTGCGCGCCGCTCATGCCGCCCAGCCCAGCCGTCAGCACAAACTTGCCGCTGAGGCTATCGGCACCGAACTCCTGGCGAGCACATGCGGCGAACGTCTCGTACGTTCCCTGAAGAATCCCCTGCGTGCCGATGTATATCCATGAGCCGGCCGTCATCTGGCCGTACATCGTCAGGCCCGCGAGATCGAGAGCCTCGAAGTTCTCTTCGGTAGCCCAGTCAGGGACGAGGTTTGAGTTTGCGATGATCACGCGCGGCGCATCCGGATGAGTCCGGGCGACGTATACGGGCTTCCCTGACTGCACGCACAACGTCTCATCTGGCCCAAGGCGCCGCAGCACGTCGACGATCTGACGATAGGCCTTCCAGTTGCGCGCGGCGCGGCCCGACCCGCCGTAGACGACGAGCTGAGGCCAATCGACGGCGACCTGCGGGTCGAGGTTGTTCATGAGCATCCGAAGCGCACCTTCGACGTCCCACGACGAACAGGTCTTCTCGGTCCCTCGCGGCGCTCTTATCGGGCCGTCCGGCCGCAATTCGGGATACATCGGACGTGTGGCGTTGGATTGCTCGCTCATGCTGCTTCCCGCTGGGGACCAGGCCCCGGTTCTACTGCGGGTTCGGCGTACTGCGGAGCCGCCATACCCGGATGTCGGAAACGAACGCCTCGCCGAGCTGCGTGGTTCGCAAAGGCTCGAAATAGGCTTCCCAGGCCTCATCCCACCGATTGAGTAGTCCGTCGCCGCCACCGCCCGGACCCCGGTCCTCAAAGACGATGCCGACGTGGTCGTCAATCGTAACGATGTCGCCGGGCCTGACGGTATCCCAGTCCACAGCTCTGAGTGGGTCACTCGTCCAGTAGTACGCACCGTCGTTCGCGAGGAACATGTCACCCACAACGACGTCCGCCACTTGATCGAGTTCTTCCCAGCCAACCAGAGCTCCGTCGTACGCGCCGGCCGCGGTCTGTGCGCGTAGCCAGAAGTCGAGCACAGTGCCACCCAGGAACGCATCCGCAGGATGGTCCGTCTCAGCGGTGAACGGCACGTAGGCGAGCCCGGCGTAGGCGGTGAGCTGTCCGAGCGGATCGTCTCCAGCTCGCATTGTGACGCGGGGCGGCCGGAGCATCGGGTCTGACTCGTGCACCTGGGCCGCCGACGGCGACTGCGCCTGTTGCAGGATGCGGTCGCGCCAGTCCCGCACCACGGCGCGCGCGGCGAAACGCATGGTCCCCGACGAGAGATCCGGGAAGATGTCTCCGGCCGGAGTTACGTCCGCGGCATGAGTCGGAGCGAACCCCCAGGCCACCTGGAAACTGTCTGCGAAGAGGATCTGAGCCGCGTCGAAGTCTGGCTCGAATTCCGGGTTGGCGAAACCATGGAGCGGCTCTACCTTCAGCCAAAGAAACTCGATCGGGTACCACCAATCGCGCCATTCCTCTACGGACTCGGGAGATCCGTCGGGATCAATCAGGACGCTATCGATCGTGCCGTAAAAGCGGTTCTCCCCACTGAAGGCGGGTCGAGCCTCGATGATGGCCATCAGTGTTACTGGAGTACCTTCCAGAACACTCTGGGGATTCGTCGAGGCCACGGGATCGCCCAGTGACGCCGACACGACCCAGACTCTTTCGATGCTTGGCGTCAGGAACTGCCGCGCTCGAGGCACGCCCAGTACAAAGGTGATGACGGCAGCCACGACGGTTGACCCGATGAGCAGTAGCCGCAGTCGTTCAGTGCGTTCAGCCAATGGCCCGTCAGACTGTCGGCTCGGCCGAGGGCAGCAGTCCGGCTCGACCAATGAGTCGCGACGCTACCCGGCGCACTGTGTTCACAGGAATCGCGAACCCCACACCGGCGTATGCACCGGTCTGGGTGCGTTGCGCCTCTTCAGACACTGCGATCGCGGTGTTGATCCCGATCACTTCGCCGCGAAGGTTCGCGAGCGGCCCGCCGGAGTTGCCAGGATTGATCGCGGCGTCCGTCTGAATGAAAGGACTCGTCAACGAAAGCGACCGCACCCGGCGATCAAGGGCGCTGACGATGCCGGTGGAAACTGTTCCGTTGAGCCGGAACGGCGCTCCCACGGCAACAACCCACTCGCCAACCTCCAGATCGCTTGAATCACCCAGGGCGGCAGCCACGAGTGGCTCTGGCGACTCGACCTGTAGCACCGCGATATCGACACCGCGATCACCCCCAACGAGGCTGGCAGGCAGCGAGATCCCGGACTCCAGGACCACGTTGATATCGCCGCCGCCATCGACAACGTGGGCGTTGGTCACCACGTAGCCATCGGATCGAACAACGACGCCCGAACCACTCGAAATCGCGGGGCCGGAACGGCCGCGACCGTCCGCGTACACCTCGATCACGACGACTGCCGGGCTCAGAACCCGCGCCACCTCGGTCCAGGGCGTCGCACTCGTGCCCACCCTGAGTTGTGGGGCGGGTCCGCCAAGATCGACCTCTGGCCAGATCGCTCCGTCCGGGGCCACCATGTGACTGCCCACAACGGCGAAGGCGATCAGTGAAAGAACCACCAGGACCGTGCGGCGCAACAATGTGTCGAAATCGCTAGCGCTCACAGGGCGAGTGTAGCACGCAGGCCTATGTAGAACTCCGACGGTTGGAGCCGCAGAAACCGAGTACCGGCGGCACATCTAGGGGCATGGAGGCCTTGACGGCACACCGCTCACCGCGGGCACACGACCACCCACGGCTCCCTACCGCCGAAGACCTCAAACGAGCTTGCCGCGACCCCCTGGCCTCACTAACCTCCTACCAGTCGCATCAACTTCGGCTGCGTCTTTCCCCGAATCCGGCCTTCCGATGATCAAGAAACTCGCCATTGCCGTCGTCGTACTTGCCGTGATCGCGGCGGGCATCTACTCGAACACGAATCGGACGCCCTCAGCGCAGCGCGTCCAGACGGAATCGATCGAGCACCGCGAGTTGACCGCCAAGGTCTCCGGCTCCGGCCAGATCCGTCCCTTCCGCGAAATCGACATGTCCTCCAACGTCATGGGGCGCGTTGAAGAACTTGCGGTTCAAGAAGGTGAGGAGGTGTCGACCGGACAGTTCCTGCTCCGGATCGATCCCGTGCGCTACGCGAGCGCGGTCGAACAGGTCCAAGCATCGATCGCCTCCGCGGAAACGAGCCTTACCCTGGCCGAGCAGAACCTCCAGTACGCACGCGAGGTGCTGGACCGACGGCAGGGGCTCTACGAGCAGGACCTCCTCTCCGAGGAGGCCTACCTCGACGCCCTGCAGAACGTCCGACGCGAAGAGCGCACCGTTCAGCTGCGACAAGGCGAGCTCGATCGGCTCAGCGCACAGCTGAAGCAGTCCGAGCATGATCTGGCACAGGTGCTTTTCACCTCTCCCTTGGATGGTGTCATCACGAAGCTGAACATCGAGGAGGGCGAAACGGCGATCACGGGCACGATGAACAACCCGGGCACCGTGTTGCTGACGATCGCGGACCTCTCGTTCATCGAAGCCGAGATTGAGATCGACGAAACTGACATCGTCGACGTCGCCGTTGGCCAGCCTGCTGAGGTTCGCATCGACGCCTTCCCGGACGACGTCTTCGCAGCGGAAGTGATCGAGGTCGGGCGCAGTCCGATCAGTGCAGTGCAGAGCACCTCGCAGGCTGTGAACTTCAAGGTTGTGGTACGCGTTATCGAGCAGGTGCCAGGCGCTCGTCCAGGGCTCTCGTGCACGGCCGACGTGATCACCGCTACCCGCCGCAACGCCGTCGCTGTGCCCATCCAGTCGCTCATTCTTCGCGAAGTTCGCCTCGACGACGATGGCAACGTAGTCGAACTCGACCCAGTTGCAGAGCTGCTAGCCGAAGTCGACGGCGAGGCGGCAACGGATCCCGCCGAGCTCGAGGAAATTGAAGGGGCCTTCCTGATGCGCGACGGCGAGGCCAGATTCGCCGCCGTGGAAGTCGGCATCGCGGGCGAACGACACTTCGAGGTAATCTCAGGTATCGAGGCTGGTGACGAAGTCGTGACGGGACCGTTCGACATTATTCGCTCTCTTGCCTCTGGCGACCGCATCGAGAAAACCGGCGCATCGGGTCGAGCCGGCAACAGTGAAGCCGAATAGGCAAGTAATGAACGAAACTACAGCGGTGCCAACGGCTCCCAGCGGCGAGCCCATCATCAAGATTCGCGACCTCAAGAAGATCTATGACATGGGGCGCGTGAAGGTCGAGGCTCTCGCGGGCATCGACCTGGACATTCATCGGAACGAGTTCATCGCGATCATGGGTCCCTCCGGATCCGGGAAGTCGACGTTGATGAACCTGCTCGGGTGCCTCGACACGCCAACCGAAGGCAACTACACGCTCAGCTCACACGAGGTCTCGGCCCTCGACGACAATGAGCTCGCCGAAGTTCGGAATCGCGAGATCGGATTCGTGTTCCAAACCTTCAACCTGCTCCCGCGCGCCACGTCGCTACACAACGTCGAACTGCCGCTAATCTACGCCGGCGTATCCGGGCGCGAGCGGAAAAAGCGCGCACTCGAAGCGCTGGACATCGTTGGCCTCGCGGAGCGCTCCGATCACCGTCCGAACGAGCTTTCAGGTGGTCAGCGACAACGTGTTGCGATCGCGCGAGCACTGGTCAACAAGCCGGCTATTTTGCTGGCCGATGAGCCAACGGGGAATCTGGACTCGAAGACGTCGCTGGAGGTCATGGATCTTTTCATTCGACTCCACGACCAGGGCCAGACGGTGATTATCGTCACCCATGAGCCTGACATCGCCGAGTACGCGCACCGCGTTGTGACTTTCCTCGACGGCCGGATCGAGTCGGACGTACGGCAGGCTGCCAAGCGACTCGACACCGAGGCCGTGCCGGGCTGATGGCCGGGCCGGGCCGCGGTGTCGGACTGGCCGAGGGCGTTTTTATCGCCCTCGATGCGATCTGGGCGAACAAGCTTCGCTCATTCCTCACCGTGCTCGGGAACGTCATCGCGATCAGTTCGATCATCCTCGTGGTCACGATCATCCAGGGTGTGAATGCGGAGGTCACCAAGATTTTCACCGCCGAGGGCGCAGACATCTTCACCGTCCGCCGCGAGAGCCTGGTGTTCTCGCAGGAGGAAGCGATGGCGATGCGTAGTCGGCCGCGGCTAACTCGCGAAGACGCGCGCTTCTTACGCGAGACGGGAACAGCCTTCGAAGCCGTCGTCGAATCCGCTGATGGCAGCGGCCGCGTTGAATACGGCAACGAGTCGCTCGGCGGCGTAGCGATCGAGGGACGCTCCTGGGAATGGGGCCTCATCGACGGAAACGGCCTCGAGGCGGGGCGCTACTTCTCGCCCCTCGAGACGAACAGGGCGCGACCGGTCGCACTGATCGGCATCGACGTCGCATCGGAACTGTTCCCTGGCGCCGATCCTGAATCGGCCATCGGGCGTCGCATCCGCGTCCACAGCCTCCACTACGAAGTTGTAGGTGTGATGAAGACACGAGGCTCCTCGTTCGGTTTCAGCCGGGACGAAGTGGTCGTGGTACCGATTCGGATGTTCCAGCGCATGTTCGGTTCGCGCAACAGCTTGTCCTTCTCGATCAAGCCGCGCGGCCCGGAATTCGTTCAACCCGCTATGGATGAGGCACGCACGCTGATGCGGATCCGCCACCGCCTGCGGCCGGCCGACGAGGACGACTTCGGCATCAGTGACTCCTCGACCTTCCTCGACCTCTACAACCAGTTCACGGCCGGGATATTCGGCGCGCTCGTCGGAATCGTCGCAATGGCCCTGGTCGTCGGTGGCATCGTGATCATGAACATCATGCTCATGGTGGTCACCGAGCGGACACGGGAAGTGGGAATTCGCAAAGCTGTGGGCGCCACCTACAACCAGGTCCTGTGGCAATTCCTGGTGGAGGCGGTGACACTGTCCGTTTTTGGCGGTGCCGTCGGGATCACGCTCGGCTATCTCGCGGCAGCGGCAATCGCGGCCTTCACGCCGCTGCCCTTCGTCCTCGCCACCTGGTCGATCGTCGCGGCGCTCGTCACCGTCATCGGGGTCGGAGTGGTGTTCGGGATCTATCCCGCCAGTCGCGCCGCGAAGCTCGACCCAATCACCGCGCTGGGGTACGAGTAGTCCATGCGATCTCTGGTTCTCACTGAAGTCTTGAAGATGGCGTGGAACTCGCTGCGGGCGCACAAGATGCGTTCGCTGCTCACGGTCCTCGGCATCGTGATCGGCATCATGATGGTCGTCGGCATGACGAGCTTGATCCGGGGCTTCGATAAGTCCATCACAGGCCAGATCGAGAGCATGGGCTCGGACACTCTTTACCTGGTTAAGTGGAGTGGCACGGGCGTGTTGGCGGGCGGTGATCTGCGGGAGTTGCTAGCCCGGCCGGATATCGACGACCGTGACGCGGAGGCTATCGAGCGACTCAGCGAAACTGTCGGCGGCGTGTCCGTGATGTACGGGGCGAGCTTCCCACCCGCCATCGGGGCGCTCTCATATCGCGGCGAACGGTCCAATCAAACCCAGGTCATGGGCGTCGCACCTGCGTTCCTCGATGCAGGAGACATGGAACTTGATTTGGGCAGATTCGTAACTTCTATCGACGTTCGGAACCGTTCGGACGTCGTAGTCATAGGGAACGGCGTTCGCAAGGCGCTGTTTCCTACGATCGATCCCATCAATCGCCGCATCAGAATCAACGGCCGGGAGTATCGCGTGGTCGGTACGATCAAGGAACGCGCCGCCGCCAGCATGCTGGGCGACCAGGCCGACAATTTCGCGATCGTACCGTCAGGCAATTTCCGTAAGCTCTTTGGAGCCCGCCCGGACGCCATGATCATCCTGCGGGCCAAGAACGGAATCCCCGTCGAGGACATGCAACGCGACGTCGAGGGGATCATGCGCGCCCGCCATGGGCTGCGGGCCGACCAGCCGTCGGACTTCGAGCTCAGCTCGCAAGAAACGCTTCTCGAGTTGTGGAACAACCTGACGCAGTACTTCTTTCTGACCCTGGTGGCCCTGTCCTCCGTCGCCCTGATGGTGGGCGGAATCGGCGTGATGGCGATCATGCTGGTGTCCGTCACCGAGCGAACTCGCGAGATCGGCATCCGCAAGGCTCTCGGTGCGCGGAGCAGCGACGTACTTATTCAGTTCCTGGCCGAAGCCGTTGTTCTCGCCGCTGTCGGGGGCCTCATGGGCGCCGGCGTCGGCGCCTCCGTGGGGTGGATTGCCCACAAGGCAACCGGCTTCCCCATCTCCCTTCCCTGGTGGTCATTCGCGATTGCAGTGGGCACGTCATCCTTGATCGGGATCGTGTCCGGAATCTATCCTGCTAACCGGGCTGCACGCCTCGATCCCGTCGAAGCGCTTAGATACGAATGAGCGGCTCCAATTCGTGCGAAACTCTGGCGGTGGGCGACCGTCTTCTGGATATACCGAAGGTGGCCTCGTGCGCCTGAAAGCGAACGCGATCCGATTTCCCTTGGGCGGGGGGATTCGATACGTAGAGAGGAACTGCATGCGGAATCTGCTGGTGGCCGGGTGTATTGCATCCATGGCCCTCGTTTCCCCACTTCACGCCCAGGAGCCTCAGACGACAGAGGTCTCCAGCAATCTCGTGGCGGACGGCCGTCCGGAATTCGAACTCACCCTGTTCGACGCCGTCGAGATGGCCATGCGCTACAACCTCCAGGTGAGGCTGAACAAGCTGACGCCGGAGTCATCGTACGAGAACATCAACGCGAACCGCGCGCAGTTCGACCCGACGTTGGTGTTCGACATACCGAGCGCATTCAGCCGCCGAACGTCACAGGGCACCTCTTCGCTTGATGGCGGTGACGTGGTCGAGCAGGAGAACCTGAATGGTGGCTTCACGTTCCGCGACAAACTCGAGTTCGGTACCGACTGGTCCGTCAGTTGGACTGGTGGCCGCAGCTTTAGCACCAACGCCTTCAGCAGCTTCAACCCGAACTTCAGTTCGTCGGTAAACCTGACGTTCTCGCAACCGTTGATGCGCGGATTCGGACGCGAAGTCCAGACGGCCTCGATCGTGATCGCACAGAACAATTACGAGATCAGTCGCGAACAGTTCAGGCAACAGGTCTGGACAACCGCGCGCCAGGTCTACCGTGCGTACTGGGCGCTCGTCTTCGCCGAGTCCAATCTCGAGACGCAGGTTCTCGCGCTCGACCTGGCCCGTGAACAGTTCGACCGCAACCGTATCCAGGTTGAAATCGGTACGCTGGCGCCGATCGAAACGATCCAGGCAGAGCAACAAGTGGCCTCCGCCGAGCTGTCGGTAACGAGCGCCCAGCAGACCCTGGACGACGCCGAGGACGACCTCAAACGGCTGATCAATATCGGTGCGGCGACAGTCACCGGATGGGACGTCAACCTGGTTCCCACCACCGACCCGCCACTCGACATTTCCGACGTTGATGTCGAGGACGCCATCCGCATCGCACTCGACAATGATCCAACGCTCCGACAGGAGAGTTTCCGACTCGACTCGCAGTCTTTGAACCTCAAGACTGCTGAAGATGCGATGAAGCCCCAGCTGAACCTCTCGGGTTCTCTGAACCTGAGCGGAAACGGTGGTGATTTCATCATTCGCGGCGGCGGATTCGGATCTACGGACGTTGTCGAGATCCAGGAAGGCGGATTCAACGACGCCCTGCGCAACATGATGTCCGGTGACTTCCGTAACTGGCAGGTCGGTCTGCAGTTACAGATCCCGATCAACAACTGGGGTGCGAAAGCCCAGTATGCGCAGGCGATGATCACCGAGCGACAGATCGCTACCCGCATGGCGGATCGCGAACAGCAGCTGCGCGTCGACGTCACGAAGGCCGCCCGTCAGGTGACCAGTGGCGCGCGCCAGGTTGCCCAGGCCCGCACCGCCCGCGAACTCGCGCAGCGCCAGCTGGACGCAGAACAGCGCAAGTTCGCAGTCGGGACGACGACCAACTTCGAGGTCCTCCGCTTCCAGCGTGATCTCGTGGACGCGCAGAATACGGAACTGCTCCGGATTCTCGACTACGTCAACTCGCTCGCCGACCTCGAACAACTCAAGGGCACGCTCTTGCAGTCCCTCGGCGTGTCGATCGGCGTCGCGGGCGTTGGCCAGGGCGCTCAGCAGTAGTTTCGCTGCGGCTGTGTAGCGGGCACGGAGCCCGCTATGCTTTGCCGCATGAGCTCTCGCAAATACCGGCACCGCCCGAAGCCGCCACGGTTGCGTGGGGTGGCCACACTGCTCGTTGCCCTGACAGTGGCGGGCTGCGGCCAGGAGACGCCCGGCGAAACCGCCGCTCCCCCCGCCGGGCCGGTCAGTGTCGTGTTCCTGGCCCCGGCTGCGGAGACCGGTCTCGACGCCGAGGCGGCGGCAGCGCTCGCCTGGCTGCGGTCACGGAACGACTTCGACACGTCGTTCGTTCAGCTTGCGGACCTCGCCAACGCTTCTCCGTCACCGGCCAGCGTGCTGTGGTGGCATCACGCCGCGGCAGGGCCGCTGCCCTCAGCCGCCCTTGCGGAAGCAGCCCTAGAGACAGTCCGAGCACATCTGAGCACGGGTGGCGCGCTCATGCTTTCGCTGCTGGCAAGTCCCTGGGTAGTTCCACTCGGCCTCGAGACAGTCGGTCCGAACGAGGTCGGCCTGCAGCCGGGCACGCACTGGGCGCGCTGGGGTCCTGACGACGATCGCATCCTGGCTGGGATGCAGAGCTACCGTGGCCATCCCCTGTTACGCCCCCACTGGGGCACGATCCTGTCGACCTGGATGCGACCGAGCGAAGTCTACGCAAGCGCGGCCTGGACCAACGACATCTGGCCAGCCAACGGGAAGGTCGTAGCCATCGGACGGCGATATATCGGGCTCGACCCGGACCGCCGCACCGTCGTCGAGTACGACGCCAGTGCCGCACGATCCGGTCACGTTCTGGCCATCGGCGAAGGCCTCTACTTCGCCGACGAGGACAACCCGAATCGAGCCCACGCGGAGTCCTTGGCCGCCGACGCACTCGGCTACCTGGGAGGACACATGCCTCCTGCGCCGGCTGGCTCACGTATCGCCACACATGGAGCCCCCGCGCTCATGAGCGGCCAAGACCGGGGACGACGGCGCCGAAGAGCTTCCTGAGCCTCCTGGAGGCCCAGACGCGACTCCTGTGGCGGAGCCTGCGCTCGACGAACTCCCGCCTGTTCTCGGAGCCACGAGCTATTGGCAGCCGCGCACCAACAGCACCAAACACTTCGACCCAGACCAGGCTTTAGAAGCGTTCGAGGTCATGCCGGAGCCGGCTACGATAGAAAGCGTCCTGGCGGCCCGCTCCGGACTCGTGCTCGAGCGCGACGACGCTGCCGGCGATCCCTTTACCCAGTACAGTCCACGGACGCTCGTCGTGGGCCGCGACACCGGCTACGTTGACGAACTTTGGGGCTATCCGTTCCGCTTGCTGCGCGATCTCCGTTTTGGGCTGGTCGAAGATGACGGCAGCTTGCGGTGGCTGCATCGGGCGGACAACGTCCGCTACACAGCGCGGCCAGAGGGCGGGAGTTTCCGCTACTCGTTCGAGGACTTCAGCGTCGACCTACACCTGGCTGTTCCTCGCGACCGCTCGGGCCTCATAGCCGTCGCGACTGTTGATCCGCCACGCCAGCTCCGGCTGCGCGCAGCCTGGCGGGTCGATCACGCGATCATGTGGCCCCGCGAAGCATCGCACCTCGGCGACCTGGAGTTGGGATTCTCCGCAGCAACCGGAGCTGTGATCTGGCGCGACGAGGCAGGTGTGGTCGAGTCGTGGGCGGGATTCGGCCCCGGTGCGGTCGCTGCGGACTTCGGAGGCATCACGTGGCCGACTGACGGACCGGGCGATGACGTGGCCGGGCTGGCGTCTGAGCAAGAGGGCGAGTCGCCGAGCGCGGCGCCGGCAACCCGGCAGGTCTGGGTGGATGCGATCATGGATCCCAACGTTCCCGGCCCCACGATTTTCGTCGCCGCCGCTCGAGCAGGCGACGACACGGAGCCAGCTGCGCAGTACCGAGCAGATCTCAGCGATCCAGCCGCCGTCTGGACGGAGAATGCAAACTACTGGGCCGCCTTCCTGGCCGATACGCTTTCAATTGCCTCGCCGGATCCTACCCTCAACGAGGCTTTTCGTTGGGCCAAGGTTGGACTCGAGGCGTTCCGCGTCACGACCCCCGGAATGGGAACCGCACTCGCTGCGGGCTTTGCGCCGGCTCGCCGCGCGAGTGACGACGAATGGGCTGCGAATAACGATTTCCTGCGACGGCCCGGTTACGGCTGGTACTTCGGTCGCGACGGGATCTGGTCTGCACGGGCGGCGGACGCGTACGGCGGCGCCGATCTGGCCGAAGAGACGCTCCGATTCCTGGCGCGATACCAGGACGTAGACGGCAAGATCCTTCACGAACTGAGTCCCGGCTGGGTACCTCACTACGATGCGGCTGACTCCACTCCCCTGTTTCTGCTCGGGCTCGAGCATCACGTCCGGGCGACGGGCAACCGGGAACTGCTGCGCGAACTCTGGCCCACGGTGCGGCGGGCCATGGATTTCCTCGACAGCACCGACACGGACGGCGACGGGCTGATCGAGAACACGAACGTCGGCCACGGCTGGATCGAGGGCGGACGTTTCTACGGAGCCCACACCACGCTCTACCTGGCCGGAGTTTGGGTGGCGACGCTCGAGGCCGTGGGTCGCATGGCTGAGTGGATGACCGACGAGGAGCTCGCGCAGAGCGCCGACGATCGCGTTCCCATCGCGCGCAGCGCATTGAACGAGGGGTTCTGGGATCCTCTCGATCGCGCTTTCCGATATGGAAAACTCGTCGATGGAAGCTACCTTCCACATGAGACGATCCTGCCCGCCGTTCCGGCGCTCCTTGGAGTGGCGGACGAAGAGAAGGCGAGAGCCATGGTCCCGCTGCTCGGCAGCGCCGAGATCACCGCCGACTGGGGCTCGCGGATGGTGGCGCGATCGAATCCCGACTACAACCCGGTTGGCTACCACGACGGCTCGGTGTGGCCCCTCTACACGGGCTGGACTTCACTCGCGGCCTACCGCGCGCGCCAGCCCCTTATCGGATTCCTGCACGCGTACGACAACCTCCGGCTGGTTCGCCACGGGTCACTCGGCAATATCCCTGAGGTGATCCATGGCGACGTGTTCCAGCCCGCTGGTGTCACGCAACATCAAGCCTGGTCGCACGCGCTCAGCGTGCTGCCGATCGTGGAAGGGCTGATGGGCATCCGACCGGACGCGATGAACCAGACGCTGCAGGTGCACCCGCAGCTGCCCGGCGGCTGGCGCGACCTGAGCGTGCAACGCATCCGCGTTGGCGACGACGCGTTCAACATCACGGTCAACCGAGACCACGAAGCGAGTTCTTTTGTGATCGAGCGCGTTGCGGGGAACGCCCCGATTCAATTCGATCTGGCCCTCGGCCTGCCGCGCGCGGCCCTCGTGAACCTCGATCACGATGCGACGATGGGCGTCGCGATTCCGGCTGGGGAGTCGATCGTGAACCTCGCCACCGAGAAGCAAGTCCGAGTCATCGCTACGCTCACAGAGGGGCGCGGAGTAGTCGCCTTCCGTCACAGTCCGTTCCCTGAGGTGATCCAGGTACTCCCCACCCCCGCCGCCGGTGCCTCGAGTCAGGCAATGCGTGTCGTCGAATCGAGATTCAGCGCTGGGGCGCTCAACGTCAGGGTCGAAGGACTGCCCGGTGAGACGTATCGCTTTGGAGTCTCGACGCCGTGGCCGGTACGAAACGTCGCCGGGCCGCGAGGATCCGTGATCGTCAGCGCAGGGCCCGGCCGGGCCGTTATCGAAACGACGATTCCGGGCGACGGCCTCGCCTATCAGCGCGCAGATCTGACGATCGAATTCAGGCGCTAGCCAGACCACGCAAGGCCCGCGTGCCTCGCAGGCCACATGCCGCCGAAGCGGCGACTACCGCTCGGCGCACGGCCATCTCGGTACTCGAGCCCATGAGACGCTCGCACACGAATGCTGCGCCCAACGTATCCCCAGCACCGGTCGGATCGACCACTTGAACCTCGGGGGCCGCAATATGCGCTGGCGCCGTCTCCGGTCGATACAGCGAGGCGCCGCGCGCGCCGCGAGTAATCAGGACCTCGCGGGGCCCGATGCGCGAGTCCACAAGACCTCGCACAAAACCGGCGACCGCCCTATTCCACTCGTGTTCGCCGGCAAGGATGGCAGCCTCCTGTTCGTTGCACTGGATCGTGTCGGCGGCCTCGAGCCAGCTCCGCCAGTCGGCCGGGCGCGCCGGGAAGCGTCGTCCCTCGGCGTCGATGCCAAGTACAAGGCTGTGCACGTCGAGATGCACGGGAATAGGCAGCGCGGCCAGCGCACGCAACGCCGCGGGCGTTAGTACCGCGCCCGTGATGCAGTTCACCAAGACGGCGTCACAGTCCGCGATCGCCTCGATCTCGGGTGCATCGAGCGGTGGGGTGGGCCAACGCAGGCACTCGTCACGATCGCCCCCCACGAGTCCGCCGTCCCGGTAGACAAGCTCGACGCAGCTGCCGGGCCCGCGCCATGCCACGAGGGCGTCCGCCGCGACGTTGTCGTACGGCGTCCATTCGAGTTCGACGGACTCGCGTGTGTCGTCAGCCACTCGGCAGATTGGCACAACGTCCACATCGTGCCGGCCCAGGTTGGCCAGAGCTCCCACCGAGTAGGCCAGCCCTCCGAGGCCGGTCGCAACCGTACCGTCCGGCATCTCAACCCGGTCCTGGACGACCACCCCCACGACGGCCACGCGCGGCCTAACCACTTCGCCTCGCTACGCCACCTATGAGCACCCCGAGCAACACCGTTACGGCCGCACCCGCGGGCGTGAGCCAGGTCCAGGCGAGTCCGCCAGCCTGCTGCAATGCCAGAGCGGTTAGCTGGCCGGCCACCATGGCGGTTGTCATGGCGGCACCGGGCAGGCGCACTCCCAACGCCACCAGCAGGAAGACTCCAAGGACGCCACCAAAGGTCACCGACGTGATCGTCAGCCCAGCCTCCAGGACGGAACCCCAACTTTGAGCAAGCCACGCGACGATCGCCAGGCTCACAGCCGCCGCTGCGGTGGCGATGTACGAAAGCCGCAGCGACGCTGTTTCGCCCTGCTGTCCCGGCTTGCCGAAGTCCAGCGTCACAGCCGACGCAACCGAACTCATCGAGGACGACAGTGTGGACATGGCGGCCGCGAAAACAGCGGCGATGACCAGGCCGGCCAATCCCATGGGCAACTCGTCGACGATGAACCTGGGAAAGATCTGATCGTTCGAGGCGAAGGCCAGGGCCGGCGGATTGAGCTCATAAAAGGCAAACAGATATGTGCCGATCACCAGGAAGAGCGCCATCTGGGCAAAGACGAGAACACCACTCACGATCACCGCACGCCGCGCTGCTTGACGATCCGCGCAGGCGAGCAATCTCTGCACGAACATCTGATCGGTACCGTGTGTCGCCATCGTCAACACCGCGCCGCCGATGACGCCACTCCAGAAGGTATAGGGGTTGCCCCAATCCCAGCCGAGATCCAGCAGGCGCAGCTTGTCGGATGCGCCGAGCTCCGCCAGCGTCGCGGTGAGTCCCTGCGGCAAGCGCTGTGTCAAAACCGCCAGCGCGAGGATCGCACCGCCAACGTAGACGGCCAGCTGAACAGCGTCATTCCAGATCACCGCTCGCAGACCTCCCCGCACCGTGTACAGCAAAGTGATCGCGAGGATTCCCACAACCGCCGCACTGAGCGGGAGCGGCAGCATCGTTTGCAGCACGAGGGCAGTCGCGAAGAGCCGCACCCCGTCCGCCAACAAGCGTGAAACCAGGAAAACGCCGGAAGTCACGCGACGAGCGCCATCGCCGAATCGAGCTCCGATGATCTCGTAGGCGGTTCGGACGCGTCCGTCGAAGTATCGCGGCACCAGGAGAGCCGCGACGACGAACCGTCCTACGACGTACCCCAACGCAACCTGGAGGAAGGTCAGGTTGCCGGCGTAGGCGATCGCGGGAACGCCGACGAAAGTGAGCGTCGAGGTCTCGGTGCCCACGATAGAAAACGCAGCCGCCCACCAGGGCATACCCCGGCCGGCAAGGAAATACTCATCAACTCCGGCGCCCCGTCGGCCGACGCGTTCACCCAGCCAAATCGTCAGGGCGAAATACCCACCAACGACGATCCAGTTCAGCAGAGCGGCACTCACCGGAGCTCGTCGATCGCTGCGACCACCTCGGCGTGGAAATCAACTCGGGCCTGAATGATCTGTGTGTTCTCGCGCGTCGGGTTTACCCGATTGGTCAAGAGAATCACGAAGAGATCGCGGCTCGGATCAACCCAGAGCGAAGTCCCGGTGTAGCCAGTGTGTCCAAACGCCTCGGCGTCGAACATCCCCCACCGATTCGAGCCCCAAGCAGTGTCCCAACCGAGGCCGCGACTGCTGTCCTGCGGGAGTTCCTGACGCCGACGCCACTGAGAGATGACTCCGCGCGACAGAATTCGCTCATGGTCGTAGACCCCCATATTGAGCAGCATCTGAGCGTAGATCGACAGATCCGCGGCAGTGGAGAAGAGTCCAGCGTGCGTGGACAGTCCACCCATCGCGTGGGCGTTCTCGTCGTGCACCTCACCATGCACAACACGGCCCCGCCAGGGATCGTCCTCGGTTGGCGGAATCCGGCTGAATTCATCGGCTCCCGGTAGCCACTGCGTGTCGCGCATGCCGAGCGGATCGAAAATCTCGCGCGATGCAAATTCCCAATACGGTTCGCCGAGCGCGCGCGTCAGCACCTCGCCGAGCAAAATGATCCCGAGATCCGAGTACGCGTACCGGGCGCCGGGCTGCGCTTCGAGATCCGTTGAGTAGATACGACTGAGAATCCGCTCCCGCGCGGCCGATGTCAGCGCCGTCGGGTCGAACTCGCGATAGAACTCGACGTAGGCCGGCAAACCTGACGAATGCGTCAGTAAGTGGCGCACCGTGATCCCGTCGCGGCCAGGCCCACTGAACTCGGGAACAAGATCCGTGACTCGGTAGTCCAACCGAAGGTGGCCACGCTGAACAGCCAGCATGGCAACCGGGGTTGTACCCACAACCTTGGTGAGTGACGCGAGGTCGAAGAGCGCATTCTCGGGCATCGGCGGGGCGTCAGGCGCTACGCTCATCCGCCCCACTGCACCTCGCCCGATGATGACGTTTTCGTGCCCGACCATATACACGGCGCCTGGGAAGGCTCCGCCCGCCGCCGAGCTCTCCAATGCGGCGCGTGCGGCCGAAAGGTCGGGCTGACTCTGCAGTTCGTCGCCTGCCGCTCCGCGCCGTGTCGCGAGTCCGCCCGCGAGCGGAGCACGCGCCAGCCCGTCACCGCGACCGTGCACTCCCGGAACTGATACGGGCAGGCGGCCGCGAACGGCGATCTCGCCGGTGATCGCACGAGCGGCCGCGCGCTGTAGAGGGCGGCTCCAGCCGTAGGTGGCGAGGACGGTCGACGAGTCCGTGAACGCCGCTACCGAGTAGGGACTCCCCAGCGCGACAACCACGGTTGGCACCTCCAGACGAGCCAGCATCTCGGCGTAGCGTGCCTGACGCGTTGGAAGCGCGATTCTCCCCGTGCTCGTGCGTACCCGGACCCGAACTGCCAGCACGACCGTACGCGCCTTGGCGGCCGCCGCGACGATGTCCGCTGCTTCATCGCCGCTGGTACGACCGTCGATCGAGTACGACTCGACCGAGGCCAGATCGTCGCGCAACGCCGCGACGAAGTCTCCGGTTGGGGCTGCCTGGTTGTTGTCGGAAATTCCCACAACGACGACCTTCTGCCATTCGCGAGCGTCAAGCGGAAGAATCTCATCGTCATCACGCAGGAGAGTCACTGCGGCGTCAGCCACGTGCTGCGAGGCCGCGATTTCATCGCTCCCACCAAAGTTGGCGGGCAAGGATTGGAGAACACCTTGCGCCGGCATGTCCGTCAGCCGCAGTCGTGCCTTCGCGCGCAGGACCTCGCGCACAGCGTCGTCCAATCGTGCCGGAGGCAGGTCGCCGCGTTCGACGGCACGTACGAGTGCCGCATGCACTGCCCGTGGGTTCGGCGGTAGCAACACCATGTCCGAACCCGCCTTCACGGCCTCGACCGCGGCAGCTCCGCTCCACCATCGTCGACTGATGCCGCCCATCTCCATCGCGTCCGTCACAACGAGCCCGTCGAAATTCATGTCGTCCCGAAGGAGCCCTGTGAGCACTTCGTGCGACAGGGTCGCCGGGAGGTCTGGGTCGCCCGTGAGTGCGGGAACTGCCATATGGGCCGTCATAACGCTCGCAACACCCGCGTCGATCGTGGCGCGGAACGGTGCCAGTTCGACCGCATGGAGTCGCGCCGCGTCGTGCGTGAGAACGGGGAGCGCGATGTGAGAATCCACACCAGTGTCCCCATGCCCGGGGAAGTGCTTGGCAGTGGCCAGGACGCCCGCAGCCTGCGCTCCGCGCACGAACGCGGCTGCCATCTCAGACACGTGCCCGGCGTCCTCGCCGAACGCGCGCACGTTGATCACCGGATTCGTGGGATCGACATTCACGTCGGCCACCGGCGCGAAGATCCAGTGCAGGCCAAGCGCGCGAGCGTCGCGCCCGGCGCTCCGCCCCATCCATTCGGCGGCCTCTGTGTCGTAAGTCGCTCCGACTGCCATAGCTGTCGGGAACGGCACGGCGCCGTTGATGCGGAAGTCTGCGCCCCATTCAAAATCGGCCGCCATGATGAGCGGCAAGTGCCCGGCGCCCGCGGCAATCTGCTGGAGGTCGTCTAGCAGTGCTGCGCCCTCGTAGACCTCCGACCGAAACAGAATGACACCACCGAGAGCGAGCTCACGCACGAGCCCTTCCAGATCGGTGCGCACCGCGTCGTCTTCCGCGTAGAACTCGCCGAACGCCCGCACCATCAGTATCTGGCCGACGCGCTGCTCAAGCGTCATGGCGGTGAGCATGGTCTCGACCCACGCGTCCTGTTCCGGCGTGAGCGGCTCGCGGGGATCCAGCTGCCACTCCGCTGCCGCTTGCGGCGCGGGGGCGCTGGGAACGGCGGGAACATTCGATCCGCCGGCGAGTGCGGCTCCCGCGATGATGAGTACAGCGGCCGTGACGAGCAGGCGCACGGGTGGGCTAAGATGCGCGGAGTTAGGCCTAGTCATCCATTCCTGCCGGAAAGCGGTCAACGGTGCCATGAGTTTAAGGTTCGACCACTCCACGAACAACGTCGACGCGCCACGTCGCCTGAGCATTGGCTCGCTGCTGATCGTTGGCCTCGTTGCGATGGCGGCTTTTTCGTCTGTCCAGGACACAGCTGTGCAACCGGGAATCGACGTGTGGCTGGATCGGGAATTTGCCCCGCTCGAGGGTCGCCGCGTAGGGCTCGTCACCAATATCACGGGCCGCACTGCGGACGGCCGCAGCACAGTCGACGTGTTGGCCAGCGACCCACGCATCGAACTCGCAGCGCTGTTCAGTCCCGAGCACTCGTTCTTTGTCAATCGCGAAGGCGATATCGATGGTGATCGGCACGCAACAACGGGGCTGCCAGTGCACAGCCTCTATGGCGAAACTCGCAGGCCGACCACCGAAATGCTCGACGGCCTTGATGCCCTCGTCTTCGACATCCAGGACATCGGGACACGGATCTACACCTACGCAACGACCCTGGCCTACTGCATGGAAGAAGCCGCCGCTGCCGGGGTGCCGATTGTGGTGCTCGATCGCCCGAATCCGATTGGCGGCGTGCACGTGGGTGGTCCGGTGCTCGACGAGTCCCAGATCTCCTTCGTCGGCTACGCGCCGATTCCGGTCCGCCATGGCATGACCATTGGCGAGCTCGCCCTCTACTTCAATGTCGAGCGCGCGATAGGCGCGGACCTCACTGTGATCCCCGTCGCCGGCTGGAGTCGAGATACATGGTTCGACGAGACCGGGCTCGAATGGACCAACCCGTCTCCCAACATTCGCAATCCGACTCAGGCACTTCTTTACCCAGCGCTCGGTCCGCTGGAATGGACCGACATCTCGGTTGGGCGCGGCACCGATGAGCCGTTCGAGTGGTTCGGTGCACCGTGGATGGACGGCGCTCGCGTGGCCGCAGCATTGAACGCGGCCGCGCTACCCGGCCTTCGCGCCACACACAAATCGCTCACGCCAGACGCCAGCGTTCACGCCGACGAAGTCTCCAGTGGAGTATTTCTCACGGTCACAAACCGGATCACGTTCGACAGCGGGCGCACGCTCGCTACCATCGCCGCCGTTCTCGCGTCGGATTACGGCGATGCCTGGGAGCGGTCGCGGATCGTAGGACTGTGGGGCGACGAGTCGATCGAAGCTCAGCTCGACGCGGGCCTGAGCGCGTCGGAGATCGTCTCGAGTTGGCAGAGCTCTCTCGACGAGTTCATGCAGACGCGCGCGCAGTATCTCCTCTACGACTAATCGGCGGGCTAACGCTTGTCCGGGTGGCTGGGCCAGATCGTCCACACCCCGTGCGCTGCCGCGACGACGCGTCCACGCGCGTCAACGACCTCACCCGAGGCGAAGGCTACCCGGCGCCCCCTCCGCTCCACTCGGCCTCTTCCCGTCAGCGGGCCATGACGCGCGGGATCACGAAACTGCACCGATAGCTCGAGTGTGCCGCACCACTCCTCCTCGGACGTGGTCGAGACCACTGCCGATCCAAGGCTGACGTCCAGCAACGCGGAAACCACGCCGCCGTGCGCAACGCCGCGGCGGTTGCAATGGGCGGCGGTCAGCTCGAGAAATATCTCGGACTCTCCGTCCGCCGCGCGGCGCGGCTCGATGCCTAGCAAGTCGTCAAATGGGGTCGGGTTCCGACGTATCGCGTCCAATGGAATCTCCTGTGGAGTGGCAGTTACCCCATGCTAAGATGCCGCGGCCGCCGGCGGAGTCTTCGGCCGCCTTTCTGCACCCTTTGCCTGGAACGCGACCGTGCCCTGGCCACCGCCTCTCTCTGCCCGCTGGACCGCGCTGGCGCTCTTCCTCTTCGCGCTGGCGCTGCACCTGTTCGTCGCGATGGGCGGCGCCATTGCCGGGCTCGACTTCAAGCTTCTGATCATCGCCGACGAGCTCGGCGCGATTCTCCTCGCCCCCGTCCTCTTCACGATCCTGCTCGGACTGCGGATGTCGGACGCCTTCCTGTTCCGTTCCGCGCACTGGGGCCACTACGTGATCGCGGGGGCCGCTGCCATACCGTTGCAGCTGTTCGGCGGCGCGCTGCAGGAAATCGTCCTGGACTTCACACCTGGCGGCGAGGAGTGGCGTCAGCTCCTAGAGGACGCGCTAGCCCCATTGCTGAGCGGCAACACGACATACGACGTCCTCCTTCTGATGTTCGGCGGCGTCGTCTTGGCGGCAGTCTGTGAGGAGATCCTGTTCCGCGGCCTCCTGATGCAGCTTCTCGCGCGGGGCGGGCGCTGGTGGTTTGCGATCAACGTCTCCGCAGTGCTCTTCGCGGTGTTCCACTTGGACTTCATTGGCTTGATTCCGCGCACCATTCTCGGAATCTACTTTGGCGTTCTTGTCTGGCGGTCGGGGTCGATATTCCCAGCGATGGTGGCTCACGCAGCCAACAACCTTCTCGCCTTCGGGCTTTCCCCCGGCGACACGTCGGCGGAGCCGCCAACCCTGCTACAGGCTGGCATTCTCGGCCTGGTCTCGGCGATCGTGTTCCTCGGGATGATGGCGCTCTACGTGCGACTCACACCTCGGGCGCTTGCCTTTGAGCCCTCCAAGTCCAAGGACACTGGAGGCGGCTCCAGCGACTCCGATCTGCCGCCAGAGGTCGAGCTGCCTGGCCCTGATCCGGCTACTTCAGTACCCGCGCCCACGGACAGCGCTGCTCGCCAGGACAGTACTCACCACACGGATCCGCATGAATCGTGACGTCTGCGCGACGGACTGAGTCCGTGAGTTCCTGCTCGATGTGATCGACAATATGGTGCGAGGTCTCGAACGAGATCTTCTTGCACAGAACCACGTGCAAGCTGACGATCTTCTGGCTACCGGCCCGGCGCGTCCGGAGACCGTGGTAGGCAAGCACCTGACCCGCATGAGCATCGAGAACCTCGACGATCTGTGATTGCACATCGTCGGGCAACTCGCGATCCACGAGGTCGTGAAGCGACTCACTCACCACCGTGCGCACCTGCCACAAAACGAAGATCGCGATCAGCATCGAGACGAAGGGATCGAAGTAGATGATCCCCGTGAAGTACTGCACCACGAGCGCGAGGATGACTCCTGTGTGCGTGGTGAAATCCATCGAGTAGTGCAGTTGCTCGGTTGCCAGGATGGGTGACTCCGAGTCAACCGCTCGCCGGCGGATGGAACGTGAGAGCCCGAGGGCCACGGCTGCGGACACCAGCATCGTAGCGATGCCGAGACCAGTGGCCTCCACCGCCTGCGGCTCGGCTACCCGGCCGATCGCGTGATAGGCAATGGTGAGGGCCACACCGGCGAGAAGAACCGCCTGCAGTCCTCCCACCAGACTTTCGATCTTGCCGTGACCGAACGGGTGTTCGCGGTCAGGCGGCTTTTCGGCCTTCACCGCGGAGTACCAGTTGAGCCCGGAGATCACGGCATCGAGGAGCGAGTCGAGTCCCGAGGCGAGGATCGCCAGACTGTTGGTTGCAAACGCCGCCGCGGCCTTCAGAACGAAGAGTCCCAGCGCTGCCGCCACAGCTCGCCGGAAGATCGCGGTCTTGATCTCGAGCTCTCGCGCTCGATGCTCCTCCATCACGCGCTGGGCACGCTCATGTTCGGGAGCCCGAAAACGCTCGGCGGGATCGGCGCAGGTCATGCGTCTGCTGCACCCCGGCCGCCATCGCGCGCCGCCGCAAGCGCGTCGCGCGTCGAGTAGCGCGGACGGAATCCAAAATGGGTCTTGAGTCTGGCGTTGTCGAGGATCGGTGTTCCGCCCGTAAACGCCACGAGGCCTGAAATCGACTCAACACGACCGCCCACACGACAGAGAATCGAGGCAACCTTGTACAGACCACGCGGCATGCGAGTTGCCGTTCGACCCATGGCCCGACACACGTCCTCTACCCGCATGATCCCGTCAGCGGCGACGTTATAGACGCCAGGATTCTCCCCCCGGATTGCCTGCTGCAGGATCTCGATCGCATCTCGCAGATCCAACAGCTGCACGAAGCGACGATCGGCAGGGGTCGGAACGAGTCGAAGCCTGCCCAGCGCGGCCAACTGGGCCGAGGGCGAGCCAGCGAGCGTGGCACCGGCTCGAAACAGGTGCACGTCTTCCGGTCGTTCTTCAGCCAGACGCCTCGCGGCGGTGTCCGTATCCACGGCAGCCCCGAGATCCGATCGTCCCGTGAGTTGGGCCTCTTCGCCGAGCGCATGACCGTTGTTGTCAGCTGCCCAGCCATAAACCGTGGCGCAACCCCAGACAACGACTCTTGCCCCTTGAGCGGCAACCGCGGCAATCAGGTCGTCCGCCGCGATCGTCGGAGCCGCACCACGCCGTGGCGCGAACACGACCGTCACATCGGGCGAGTGCGCCTCCAGCAGGGCATCGAGTTCGGCTCTGTCATGGTATGGCTGGTGCGCAATACCCGGCGAGGCATCGCCCGACAACGCAGCTGCGAGCACAACAACGTCGTTGCCCCGCTTGGTCTCAAGGCCGGCCAGTCTCCAGCCGAGAGCTGCGTCGCCAACGATCGCTAGCCGCATCCTAGCGGACCACCGCGTCGCGGCAATTGGTCGACGCTCCGACACGCACCCCACCACCTGTCCTGAGGGCTGCTCGGCGGCGGGTGTCCGTGGTCACTTCCTGCTCCTGGCAAACCCGGCATCGACGAGGTGTCGCGCCGGCTGGCCTACATTACCCGCCCCACACGATGGCGTGAAGCGCGAGCACATCCACGGCCGTCGGAGGGAGTAGGATCGATCCGGGCAGTGCCCGCGAGAGAAACTGTTGACGCCGCGGGCGTCGTCGCGCCGACAAGGAGAGTTCCATGAGTGACAACCACCGTCCCGTGATCATCTTGGGTTCCGGCTGTGCCGGACTGACGGCCGCGATCTACACGGCTCGGGCCAATCTCGCTCCTCTGGTGGTTTCCGGTCGCGAGTTCGGCGGTCAGCTGTACACGACCACCGACGTCGAAAACTTCCCGGGTTTTCCCGAGGGCATCCAGGGGCCGGACCTCATCGACAACATGAAGGCTCAGGCTGAGCGTTTCGGCGCGGAGATTCTTCTGGGTCACGCCGAGTCTCTTCAAGTGGCTGAGCGTCCCTTTGGCGTCGCACTCGAAGGAGGCGTCGAGTACACCTGCGACGCGCTGATCGTGGCGACCGGCGCGTCTCCTAAGCCACTCGGTGTGCCAGGCGAGATGGAACTCCGCGGCTACGGTGTCTCAACCTGCGCTACATGCGACGCTGCCTTTTTTCGCGAGCGCCCGATCGCGGTGATCGGTGGGGGCGACTCGGCTATGGAAGAGGCCCTCTTCCTGACCAAGTTCGCCAGCAAGGTCACGTTGATCCACCGCCGTGATGAGTTCCGCGCAAGTCCGGTGATGGCGGAACGCGTGATGGCGAGCGACAAGATCGAGGTCATGTGGAACACGGTGACGAAGGAATTCGTTGGCAGCTCCGACACCGGACTGACCTCGGTTCGTGTGGCCGACGTGAACACCGGAGAGGAATCCGATCTCGCGGTGGATGGCTGCTTCATCGCCATTGGCCACGACCCGAACACGGCGATTCTCAAGGGGCTCGACGTCGCCGTTGACGACCTCGGGTACGTGACTGATGGCGACCGACCGCTACCGTTTACGTCGATCGAGGGGCTTTTCGTGGCAGGCGACATTCACGACCACCACTACCGCCAGGCGATCACGGCCTCCGGGTATGGCTGTCGCGCGGCGCTCGATGCGGAGCGCTGGCTGACGAACCGCCTGATGGGAGCCTAGGACCTAGCGTCCCTGCAGGAACGGATTCGAGACACGCTCGCGCCCTACCGTCGTATCCGGTCCGTGTCCGCTCAAGACGCGCACGTCGTCACCCAGAGGGAGCACCTGTGCGGTGATCGACTGCATGAGCGTCGCGTAGTCTCCGCCTGGCAGATCGGTTCGCCCGATCGAGCCGGAAAACAGAACGTCGCCGGACAGTAGTGTTCGCTGGCCCGAGAACCAGAATCCGACGTGTCCGGGTGCATGTCCGGGCAGGTGCAGGACGCGCGCGCTGCGTCTGCCGAGCGCCAGGTCCTGACCCGTCGATAGCCAGTCGGTTACCGGTGCCGGTGCATCCACGGGAAAACCAAACATCATCCCCTGTTGCACAACGGCTTCGTAGAGTTGCGCGTCGTCCGGATGGAGAAGAATCGGCACGTCACCAAGCAACTCCACCGCCGCGTTGACCCCGGTCACGTGATCGAGATGGGCGTGGGTGAGCCAGATCGCCTGTACGTCGATTCCCGCATTGCCGGCAGCGTGGAGGAGGGCGTCGACCTGTCCGCCGGGATCAACCAGGACCCCTTCTCCGGTCTCGCGATCCCCGATGACGCGCGCGTTCTCTTCAAACGGCGCCACAACCTCGGTGTGAACAAACAGCTCGGGCGTCCCGTCCCGACTCATTGGCGGAGTTCCTCCTGCAGACGCTCATGGAGTGCTGTATTTCGCGCTGCGGGAGAGGCGTTCCGCACCGCCCGACGCAGTGCACGAGGCTCGGCAACCAGGACCGCCACCTGAGCCGCCCGAGTGAGCGCCGTATACAGGAGATTGCGCTGCAACATCACGTGATGTTCGGGCATCAGCACCACGACGACCCCTGGATACTCACTCCCCTGACTCTTGTGAACGGTGCTTGCATAGGCGAGCGTCAGTTCTCCCGCCTCTTCCCGTCCGTAGCCCACCAGGCGACCGTCGAAGTCGACACTCACGGACCCTTCTTCCAGCGCGAACACATGACCGATGTCCCCGTTGAAAACCTCACGGTCGTAGTCGTTGCGCAGCTGCATGACTCGATCGCCCACCCTCAAGACAGGACTCTCTGGTCGCGCCGTACTCATGCCGGGGTTGAGCGCGTCCTGAAGCATCGCATTCAGCGACGAAACACCAGCGGTGCCTCGATGCATCGGCGCAAGCACCTGGATGTCGCGACGCGCTTCCAGCCCGAAGCGTTCCGGCAGTCTACGGGTCACCACCCGCTTCACCAGATCGGCGGCGTGCTCTGAGTCGTCCGGATGGATGAGGTAGAAGTCAGTTGCGGGCGCGTCCGCCTGGTCGCGGTCAACCAGACCAGATTCCGGCAACTCGCCGGCGTTGATGCGATGCGCGTTACTCACGATGTCGCTCGCCTGCGCTTGCCGAAAAATCACCTGTAGACGCGCCGAAGGCACGACCTCGGCGTCAAGCAGGTCACGGAGCACCGCGCCGGGCCCGACGGGTGGGAGCTGATCTGCATCTCCAACCAGCAGCAGTCTCGCGCCTGGCTTCAAGGCTCCGACCAGGGCATCCATCAACGACAGGTCGACCATCGAAACCTCATCAACGATGATGAGATCCGCGTCCAACGGGTTGTCCTCGTCGCGGCCGAAGCCGGTGTCGAACCTGTATTCGAGCCAGCGATGCAGTGTTCGCGCCTCTTGATCCGTGGCTTGCTCCATTCGTTTTGCCGCGCGGCCGGTAGGGGCGGCCAGCGCGACCGAGAGGTCTAGACGATCGGCGCAACCCACGACCGCCCGGATAAGGGTAGTTTTGCCTGTACCCGGCCCACCGGTGACCACGAGTACCGAATGGAGCAGGGCATTCTCGACGGCACGGCGCTGATGCTCATCTAGCTGGATATGCAGCCGCTGCTCGACGATCTCCAGCGCCTGTTGAACGCGGTCCCCATCATGTTCCGGCGTATCCGCAATCATCTCGGCAAGCCGTGCCGCCACGCGGCACTCGGCCGCGTGCATCCGGCGATCCCAGACACGCGATGTGCTGTCACCGGAGGGCTCGACCACAACGTAGCCGCGCACCGCCAGACTCGACACCACATCGTCGAGCGAGTCGCCGTCCTCGAGCTTCAGCAGTTTGGCCGCCGAGTTGATCAACTCGTCCTGCGGCAGGTAGCAGTGCCCCGAGCCGGCGGCGGTTCGCAACGCATGGATGACTCCCGCGCCGAGTCGTTCGCCAGCATCTTCGGCGAGCCCTACCCGAAGGGCAAGATCGTCGGCTGTGCGAAACCCGATGCCAGGGATCTCGTCGATCAATCCGTACGGATCACGTCGGACTCGAGCGACAGCTTCGTCACCCCAGGCCCGGAGCACACGCTGGGCCAGAGCCGCGCCGAGACCGTGCCCCTGCAGAAAGATACGCCCCTGACGTTCTGCCGACTTGGCCTGCCAGCCTTCGCGGATCAGCTCGAGACGCTTGGCACCGATCCCACGCACCTGCAGCAGGCGTTGCGGTTCTTCGTCGAGCACCGTAAGCGTCTCGGCTCCGAACCGCGCCACCAGGCGGCGCGCAAGCTCGGGACCGATTCCGGGCACAACTCCCGAGGCGAGGTACCGCTGCGTGCCCTCCTCGGAAGCCGGGTCAGCAGGCACCGAGGCGCGAGCTCTGAACTGCCTGCCCCACCGGGAATCGTTCTGCCACTCCCCCTCGATCTCGAGAAACTCGCCTACGAAGACGGGCGCAAGCGGGCCAACGACGGTGCCGACGGCGGTACCGCCCTCGGTCTCGAAATGGATCACGGCCCAGCCGCTCTCACGATTCTCGAAAACGATCCGGGCGACCGTGCCCCGTAGAGTGCCGTCGAAGAGGCCGGAGTCGGTGTCGGCCAAGGCGTCAGATATGGAGCGGGCGGCCTTCGACCGCCAGCGCCGCCTCCTTGAACGCCTCCGAAAGCGTCGGATGCGCGTGCACCGCGAGTGCCAGGTCTTCCGCGTAGCCCTTGTAGCCCATCGCCACAACGACCTCGTGGATCAAATGGCCGGCCTCGGGTCCGATGCAATGAGCTCCGAGGATCTCGTCCGTCTCCGCGTCGGCGATGATCTTCACCCACCCTTCGACGTCGTTGCGAGCACGAGCACGGCCGTTGCCGCGGAACGGGAACCTACCGACTTTGACTTCACGCCCGGCGAGTTCAGCGTCACTTTCGCGGATACCAACCGACGCAAGCTCTGGGTGCGTGAAGACCACGGCCGGTATGGCGTCGTACTCCATCGCCGCGGATTCACCTGCGATGCACTCGGCCGCCACCACGCCTTCGTCCATGGCAACGTGAGCAAGCATCGGGGTGCTCACCACATCGCCGATCGCGTAGACGCCAGGAACGCCGGTGCGCATGCCGTGATCGACCGTGATGAAGCCGCGGTCGTCGGTGTCCAGACCGATGGAGCCCAGATTCAGATCGGCCGTTGCCGGTTTGCGTCCGATCGATACGAGAACTTTGTCGGCTTCGATCTCTTGGGCCTCGCCGCCCACGTCGAAACTAACCGTGACTCCATCGTCGGTGGCGTTCGCGCCGGTAACTCGCGCGCCGGTCCGGATATCGATTCCTTGCGCCGAGAAGAGCTTCTGCGCCGTGTCGGCCAGTTCCGCATCCATTTCCGGCAGGATCCGATCCATCATCTCGACAACCACCACATCGCTGCCGAGCCGGTTGTAGACCGAGCCGAGCTCGAGGCCGATATAGCCGCCACCGACCACGACCATTCGATCGGGCACCGTCTCAAAGTCCAGCGCCCCGCGTGACGAGACAATCCGGTCCCCATCGAACGGCACCGGCGGGAGTTGAGCCTCCGTGGAGCCCGCCGCAACGATCACGTTGGCGGCGGTGAGACTCACCGCGTCACCACCAGCCAAAGTGACATCCACCTGTCCGGGGCCCGCGAACCGGCCCTCGCCTTCGAACACTTTGACCTTGTGTTTCTTGAGAAGACTGCGCACGCCGCCGGTGAGCATCTTCACCGTCTTGGCTTTGTGCTTCTGCATCGCCACGAAGTCAACTTCCGCGCCTTCGACCTTGATGCCGAACGCAGAGGCGTGTCGAATCTCGGCCAGGAGGTGGGTCGCGTCGAGGAGCGCCTTGGAAGGGATACAGCCCACGTTCAGACACGTCCCGCCCACGAACTCGCGCTCGACCACGGCGGCCTTCTTGCCCAACTGCGCCGCCCGAATGGCGGCGATGTAGCCGCCGGGACCGGCGCCAATGATAACGACGTCGAAACTGTGCTCCGAACTCACGCGAAACTCCTTCCTGGTAGGCGACGCGATGACGTGCGCCGCGCCGCTTAGGGCTGGCCGAGCACCTGCAGCTTTGGGTCCTCGAGCAGCGCCACCATGTCGCGCATGAACAGAGCGCCTGGGGCACCGTCCACGATGCGATGGTCGAGCGAAATAGCCATATTCACCATCTGCCGGATCACGATCTCGTCGTCGCGCACCACTGGCCGCGGCCGGATCGCTGTGACACCGAGAATCGCCACTTCCGGGTGGTTGATGATCGGCGTGGCGAGAACGCCGCCGATGTTCCCGGTGCTGGTGATTGTGATGGTGCCACCCGTCAGGTCGTCCATTGAACTGCGTCCATCGCGCGCGTCGGTTGCCAGACGATCGATCTCGCGCGCCAAGTCGAAAATGCTCAACCGATCCGCGTTCTTCACCACAGGAACCACCAGACCTCGCTCCGTGTCCGTAGCGATCCCGACGTTGTAGTAATTCTTGTAGATCAACTCGCCAGCTTCTTCGTCGAGCGAGGAATTCAGAATCGGGTGCCGTTTCGCGGCCTCGACGAGCGCCTTGATGAAGAACGGCAGGTACGTGACCTTGATGCCTGCCTGAGCGCCCATCGCCTTGGCGCGGGCGCGCAGTTCGACGATCTCGGTAACGTCGCATTCTTCGACGTAGGTGAAGTGCGGAATCACGCGCTTGGCTTCGGCGAGCCGCGCTGCGATACGCCTGCGCAATCCGCGGAACGGCACGCGTTCTTCGAGCTCGCCCGGCGGTGCAGCGGCACCTGCAGGCACTGACTTCGCCACCGGAGCCGACGGTGCTACTGGCTCGGCTGCGGCGGGCGTCGGCGTGTCGACCGAAGTTGCTGCGGGTGTTGCCACGCGACCGTCCAGGTCCTCTTTCATCACCATGCCGCCGCGGCCACTGCCCTCGACCTCGGCGAGGTCGATTCCCTTCTCTCTTGCCAATCGACGCGTTGCCGGTGTGGCGCGCACGCGGCCCGGGCCAGCTGACGGCGCCTCCCAGACCGGCCGGTCCGACTCCTCCAACTCGGCGCGCGCCACTGCGCGTGCCGCATCCACGGTCTTCTGGTCCGCAGGCGGTGAAGCCGGTCGGTTGGGCATCTCAACTTCGGGCGCCGGAGCGGTTGATTCGCCTTCGCCGAACACCATGATGACCGCGCCGACATCAACTACGTCGCCCTCGGCCGCTAGCAACTCGGCGACGACGCCAGGCCCGGGGGACGGGATCTCAACGGTCGCCTTGTCCGTCATCACTTCGACAAGCGGCGTGTCTTCGACCACCTCGTCACCGACGGCGACGAGCCACTTGATAATCTCGCCCTCAGCGGTTCCTTCACCGATCTCGGGTAGCTTGAACTCCACAGGCGTCGACCTCAGAAGTTGGCGACGCGCTCGATCGCGGTAGCGATCGCAGCGGCATCGGGCAGGTAGTCATTTTCATGGGCCGGCGCAACAGGAGCGTCGTACCCCGTCACGCGCTCTACTGGCGCCTCTAGATGCATGATGGCCTTCTCGGCTAGAGTGGCGCCGATCTCGGAAGCAAACCCGCCGCAGCGTGGCGCCTCCGACACCACAACAGCGCGGCCAGTCTTCGCAATCGAACCGAGTAGCGCGCCGATATCGAAGGGCGCAAGAGTACGCAGATCGAGGACGTCCACCTGGATGCCCTTCTCCGCAGACAACTCTGCGGCGGCCATCGCTTGCGGCACGGTGCTGCCGTAGGTCACGAGGGTAAGATCCGCCCCTTCGCGTCTCAGCCTGGCAATACCGAGCGACACGACCGCGTCATCCTCGACGGGAGCCGGCTGCCGATATGATCGCTTCGGCTCGAGGAAAATCACGGGATCGTCGCTGCGAATCGCGGCGCGCATCAGTCCAGCCGCGTCCGTGGCGTCTGCCGGAGCCGCGACGATGAGTCCCGGGACGTGGGCGAAGTGGGCCTCAGGGCTTTGTGATTGGGTCAGTCCGCCACCCACTCCATACGGCACCCGCACGACCATCGGGCAGCTGTACATGCCGCCACTGCGATAGCGCATGCGGGCGACCTCGTTGAACAACTGCTCGGCGCCCGCCCAGATGAAGTCGGCGAACTGGATCTCCACCACAGGACGCATGCCGTACATCGCCAGACCCGCTGCCGTGCCGATTGCGCCGCCTTCGGAGATGGCGAGATCAACGACACGATCGGTTCCAAACTCCTCGGCGAGCCCCGCGGTGACGCCGAAGATCCCGCCCAGATCGGCGATCTCCTCGCCAAGAAGAAGAACGCGGTCGTCAGCAGCCATCTCCTCGCGAAGCGTCCGATTCAAGGCCTCGGCCATCGTGAGTTCAGTCATCCGCGCCCCCGCGCAGTCTGGTGGACTGCTCTTGAAGCATCCAAGGCGACTGTGCCCAAACGTCCTCCAGCATGGTGGCGCTTGAGAGTGGCGGCCGGCCACGGACGGTCTCGATGGCGTCGAGCACACGGGACTCGCTGCGGCGATTGAAGTCCTCTTCTCGCTGCGCATCCCAGAGACCGCGATGTTCGACAAAGCCTCTGAAGCGTCGTGCAGGATCACGCTCGGCGCTCTCCGGCTCAAGAACAGCTTCGATGAATACGGGGCCCTCGCCCGCCAGGGCTCTGCGCCGCGCCGTAGCTACCGTCTGCGCCACGGCAAGGCAATCCGAACCATCTACCAATGCGGTCTCGAGGCCCAGACCAGCAGCGCGTTGCAGCGCCGTCGGCCGTTCGGTGCCGCGCGTGCGGCAGAGGAAAATCGCGGGCGCCTGATGACGCACCGAGGTCGCAAGTCCGGTAAGAAAACTGCCCTGATCCATCGCTCCGCGACCGAAAATCGCCATGGCCACGTTCGGCGCCTGTCGGAGCTGCATGCCGTGGGCCACGCCAGCCGCCTGTGAAATGCTGGCGCCGACTGTCCCCGAGGGCGGCACAAACCGTCCGTCGGGCAAGCCGCCCTGTCCTGGCAACTGGCGACCACGCACCAGATCTCCCTCCACTCCCCATACCTGTGCGAGCAGGTCCTCCAGTTGACCACCTCGGGCAAGGTACGCACCTAGATCGCGATACGAGGGGAAGAGCCAGTCGCCATCCTCGAGGGCGATCGCAGCACCGGCCGATGAGGCCGCGGCGGGCATCGCCGAGATGTAGAAACCCAGCTCGCCTGATTGCTGAAGGTCTGTACATGCTTGGTCGACAACCCGGGTCAGGACCAGGCTCTCGTAAAGAGTCCGCAGATCGCCGTCGTCCAGCAGCAATTTGCTGGACTCGGTTTGATTGGGATCACCACCCAACAGGATCAGCAGTTGGCGCCCCATGCTGCCTCTTCGCTCGAAGGAGCGACTTCAGCTCGACGCTTGCGCACGAGCGATTCGATGAAAAACTCGCCAGCTCGGTAGGAGCTGCGCACCAACGGCCCGGCTGCGACGTAGCGGAAACCCATCTCTTCCCCCGCCTCGCGGAGTGCATCGAAGCGCTCCGGGTGCACCCACTCCTGAACGTCGAGGTGCCGATGTGAGGGTTGGAGGTACTGACCCAAGGTCAAGAAGTCCACATCCGCGGCACGCAGGTCCTGCATCGTTTGCAGCACCTCTTCGTGACTCTCTCCCAGGCCCAACATGATCGAAGACTTCGTGTAGGGCGCTAGTTGGTGGGCTTTGGCGTGCCGGAGTACATCAAGCGTCTGCTCGTACCCGCACCGGGCGTCGCGTACCGATCGCTCTAGTCGGCTCACGGTCTCGATGTTGTGGGCGAAGACGTCCATACCGGACTCGACGACGGCGTCGATCGCGGATCGGTTTCCCGCAAAGTCTCCGACGAGAGCTTCAACAATCAACTCTGGCTCTGTGGTCTTCAGGTGCTCGATGCACTCGGATACGTGCTCGGCACCGCCATCGGGCAAGTCATCGCGGTCGACCATGGTCAATACGATGTACTTGAGCCCCATCAGGGCAACGGACTCCGCGAGCTTGCGCGGCTCGTCACGATCGACCCAGCCGCCGGGATTGCCTGTCGTCACGGCGCAGAAACGACACCCGCGAGTGCACATCTCTCCGAGCAGCATGAAGGTGGCTGTTCCGCCTCCCCAACATTCTCCGACGTTGGGGCACTGGGCCTCTTCGCAGACGGTAAAGAGACCGCGCTCGCGCAGAGTGCGCTTGATCATCGTGTAGTTGTCGCCACCCGGCGCGCGGACCCGGAGCCAGTCGGGCTTGCGTCCGTCGCCGGGGGCAGGTCCGGCGCATCCGGGCACACCTTTGGAGAGCACAGGAAGATCAACCATGGCGCCGATTATCCCATACGTGCCCGAACTTCGACGGCGGGGTTCCCCTGTATCGCAGTCCCTCCCAGGCGTCGGCGTGCGACAATGGGCGGCGCCCAAATGGGGGGGCACACGAATGCGACCGTACCTGGATCTGATGCGCGACGTTCTGGAAACCGGCGCCGAGAAAGACGACCGTACCGGAACCGGTACGCGCAGTGTCTTCGGCCGCCAACTTCGGTTCGACCTCGCCGAGGGCTTCCCGCTGGTCACCACCAAGAAGCTCCACCTGAAGTCGATCATTCACGAACTGCTCTGGTTCTTGCAGGGGTCCACAAACGTCGGCTATCTGAACGAGAACGGTGTTTCCATCTGGAACGAGTGGGCCGACGCAAACGGTGAGCTCGGCCCGATCTACGGACACCAGTGGCGTAGCTGGCCCGCACCGGACGGTGCCACTCACGATCAGATCCGCTGGGTACTCCGCGAAATCGAATCCAACCCGACATCGCGTCGACTGATCGTGTCGGCCTGGAACGTCGCCGCCATCGAAACGATGGCGCTTCCTCCATGCCACACGCTGTTTCAGTTCTACGTCCGCGACGGACGCGTTTCGTGTCAGCTGTACCAGCGCAGCGCCGACATCTTCCTCGGCGTCCCGTTCAACATCGCGTCCTATGCCCTGCTCACCATGATGGTCGCACAGGTCACCGGGCACGCACCGGGCGACTTCGTCATCACGCTCGGCGATGCGCACCTGTACAGCAACCACCTGGATCAGGCGCAGGAGCAGCTCGCGCGGGATCCGCGGCCCCGGCCGCGAATGACGCTCAACCCGGACGTCCGAGATATCGATGGCTTCCGCTACGAAGACTTCGTGCTCTCGGAATACGATCCGCACCCCCACATCAAGGCGCCGGTGGCGGTGTGATGGACGAAGCGACCCGTAGGCCGCCGCACGTCGCGGTGATAGCGGCGGTCGCCGATACCGGGGTTATCGGCCGGGACAACGATCTGCCCTGGCGCCTGTCTGATGATCTCCGTCGCTTCAAACGACTCACCCTCGGGCATCCGGTTGTCATGGGACGCCGTACGTTCGAGTCGATGGGGCGACCGCTCCCGGGGCGACAGAATCTGGTTCTGAGCCGAGATCCAGAGTTCCAGCCGCCTGACGTCGAAGTGCACCCAAGTCTGGGCGGAGCCTTGGCCGCGGTGGCTGACGCCGAAATCGTCTTCGTTCTGGGAGGTCGCCAGATCTTCGCCGCCGCGCTCGAGATCGCCGACCGCCTCTACCTCACCCGCGTCCATGCGGACGTTGCCGGTGATGTCTACTTCCCCGACTACGACCGGTCGCGGTGGAACCTCGAGCACTCCTCCGAGCACGAGGCTGACGAGCGCAACGAGCACAGCTTCACGTTCGAGGACTACGTCCGCGCTCAGGCCTAGCGCTGCGGCCGGAGCGGAACATTCACCTCACGCGCTGGCCGCGTGTTGTAGAGGCTCCGCCAGGTCGGTCCATCCGCCGCATCGTCGACGGTCAACGCTTCTCGTGGATACTCGCGCATCCGGTGAGTGGGCAACGGTTCGACCCGATCGCCGCCGACGGTATTCGGGTCGCCGTCTTTCACCCAGCCGTTCAGATAGAGCAGCCAATCGCGACGCCAGCCCGTCGCCACCTCCGGTAGCTCATCCCGGAATCGAACCGCCACCTCATCGCCTGTGCCGATCAGTACCAACCGGTCATCGGCTTGATCCAAAAGATCGTCGAGTTCGCCGTATCGCGTGTAGGACCCCCGATGCTGGTTCCAGTTCGAGCTGCTCGACACATTGGCGTACGAGAAGCTCTCGAACCCGTCAACATCACGCGTAAGTTCAGAGAACCCGCGCCAGCGGATGGTCGCAGTCTCGGGCGCCAGAACATGTACTCGCGGGGCAATGCCGCTTGATTGACCCGATGCGCCGCGCATCTCCAAGCCACCCGGCTCCGGGACTCCCCATTCCGCGTGCCAGTCGCCGTTGGGGCGATACAAACCGCTGGCGTCTCCCTCGGCATAGGCCGCTGCATCCCAATAGAGGCGCATCGTCGTGACCAGGCGGATTCGCGGATCGGCGGGCCGGATCACGCCATCGAGTTCCACGACGAGCGTCGAGTTCTTGGCATTGGGCAGCCCGATGTCCTCGATCGCGGTATGCCACCCTCCCCGGCCATTCGGAACATCGAGTCTGACGGGAGCGAAGCGGACTCGCGGGTCCTCGTCGACCTGAAGGTTGATCGACCCGGTCGCCCAGTAGACCCAGCCCGTGAGGATCAGGCGGGCAGCGGCGGGCGTGCTGGATGCTGGAACAACAAACTCGAGATGGTGTTCGGTTGCGAGCCCTTCGTAGAGGTAGGGCTCGAACGGTCGCGCGCGAGTTCCATCGAGACGCGCCAGCTCTCCAGTCCAGTCACGACCATCCTGATCGACCGCCTTGACCGGCTGCGCTCCCTCCACCGAATAGATCCCGAACTCGGGATGAGGCGGCGGCACGAAGCGCTCGTCCGGATAGATCTCTGTACCGACCGGGTGGTCGACCGCGAGGAGTCGCACCGCGTCGAGATAGCCGGCCTCCCGCAGTTCCTCCGTGAGACGCACCTCCAGGAAGCCGTCGCGTGGTTGGAGCGCCTCCCCCGGGATCGGCACGTACTCGTCATAATCCGCAGGGTGAATCACGTCGGCTGAAAGCGGCATCCCCAGTGGGGCAACACCCAGCACCTCGTTGATGAACCGCCACTCCGTGCCATCCCACGTGTACAGGAGCGGACAGGAGCCCTCGAGACGCTCGACCTCGCCGATGGGCTCGAGCGTCGCATTCGCAAGGACATCCGTCTCATTCTGAATAATGCCGTTCGGCCAGGTGACACGCACTACGTCTGCCGCGGCGGCGGTGCCAAGTCCGAGATGCAGCCACCGAGCCCTTTGCAGGCGTCGCTGGTAGGCGCCACCAACCTTGACCTCGATCAACCCACCGATTCCCTCGAGATTGTTCTTCACGCCGTGCAGACCCAGGCGCATCCAGCCGCCTAACGGCGCCGGCTGCGTCAACAAGATCAACTCGCCAGATCGATCGACCAGCACGTCCAGCGAACCATCGCCGTCGTGATCCACCAGGTCCAGAACCCGGTGAACGTCGTCGAGTTCGTTGGCCGCTACGAAGCCGGGGCCTCCGTCATTGACGAAGATCCGCCCGGCATCGTCAACGAGGTCGAGCCATCCATCATTGTTGAGATCGCCGACGTGAAATCCTGCGGCATCAGAGGGCACTGTCAGCGGCGCGCCAAAGGTCCCGTCGCCGTTGTTGATCAGCAACTCTGCACCCATTGGTCCGCTACGCAGCAGATCGAACCAACCGTCATTGTCAAAGTCTTCGGCCGCGGCTCCCGTGGCTGCCAGTCGACCGCCGGCCCCGACCGAGGCGCCGAGCTCGACGAATCGATTCGCGCGCGCGTTTGAATACAGCGACGTGTCGCCATCGTCCCGGATCACGTAGAAATCCACGTCGCTGTCGTCGTCGAAATCGGCCCACGCCATCGCCCTCGCAGCTCCGCCGCCGAGGCCTGCTTCCTCCGTGAGTTCTGCGAAGCTCCAGTCGCCGTGATTGGCGATCCAGCGGAATCCGCGTCCGTCTTCGCCAGTGAGGATCATCAGGTCGAGATCGCCATCGTGATCAGCGTCGACCCAGTCTGCAGCGCGCACCCCTTCCATAGCCGGAAAGCCGGTGGTTTCAGCCGGAACGAACTCACCGGACCCCATGTTCCGGAACAGCTTCAGACCGTCGCCGGACGCAACAACGGCGTCCGGCAGTCCGTCACGATCTACATCTCCCAATGCGAGCAGTGGGCCCGCCACCGGGATAGCCGTAACAAGCTCGTTCACATCCCCGCGGTCGTCCGCCAGGACGATCGCTACGCCGGCGCCGACATCTCTTGCCGCGACGGAACCCTGGCCCGCCGGCGACGCGACGCCCACTGCCCGAGCGTCGAAACTCAGGTCCGCAGCGGTCGCCGGGTTCGCCGCCACGAGATTCGTTCGCGGCACCTCGATGCGTTTGTGACGCCCCGCTTCGAGTGCCGTCGCCGCCCGTTGTGCCTGCGAAAGACGGGGTTGGTGCTCCTGGTAGCGCTCCATGAAGGGGCGCGCGGCATCGATTCCCTGCCCCACGATCAGCGCCCGACCGGTGCGGTAGAGACTCGACACGAAGAACTGCTGGCCGATATCGAACCCCATGTCGATGACCCGCTCGTAGAGCGGCAACGCGTTGTCGACGAGCCCTTGATTGTGGAGCGCCGCTGCCCAGTTGTAGAGGGTCGCGGGATCGGTCCCATCACTCGCTGCCCCGGATGCGAATTCCGCCGAGGCCTCCGCGTCCCGGCCACGCCGCGAATAGACGAGACCCCTGAAGAAATGCGTCGCCGCGTGCCCCGGCGCCAACGCGTCCGCATTCTCGAGTGCCGTCAGGATCGAGTCGTCAGTCGCCTCGTCCCCGCTCAGCTCGTAGCGGGCGAGAGCCAGGTTGCGCCAATCAGCCGCCGTCGCGTCGGGAGCGGCAACAACCTGCGCGAAGATCTCGATCGCCGCGGCCGTTCGCTTCTCTTCAAAATGGGCCTGGCCCATGTTTCTCATGGCCTGCAGATCAGCAGGTCCCTGGAGCGACCAAACCCAGGCGAGAAAAGCACTGGCTGCGAGGGCTGCCAGTACGGCCGGGCCGAGTGCCTCGCCAGAATTACCGTGCCGCTTGTTCATGACTGGTTGCTACTCGGTTGGTGGTTCTTTGGGGACATCGACCGCCTTGGCACTCGGCTTCAGTGTACGACTGCGCGCGGGGCCGTCGCAGGCCGCCGGTCACGCCGCGATATATTCCGACACACACTCGCCACGCTTGGAGATATCGGATGCGACGCACACTCTTCGTGTTCCTGTTCGGATTGATCGCCGGAATCGCCGTCATCTTCGTGCTCGACAGTGGGGTCGACCTCGGCTCGATGGGAGACAGCGCGAGTGAAGTTCTCGACGACGCCGAGCGCGGAGCCCGGCACCTGCAACTCGAAGCCCGGGTTCGAACCGCGCTCGCTCTGCAAAAGGATTTCGACCTCTTCGGCGGTATCGGTGTCTCCGCGGAGGACGACACGATCACGCTGACCGGCAAGGTGGGCTCTGAGGATCAGCAGGCGCTCGCGGAGTTGATCGCGAAAGGCGTCGATGGCGTGGGCGCGGTGATCAACGAGCTAGAGATCCAATCGACCGAGTCAGACTGACTCGCGGCGAAAAAAACGGGCCGCCCGATGGGCGACCCGTCCAAATCTCGTGGTTCGTGGCTATCCGTCGAATTCCACGTCCGACAACACGTAGTTGAGCGGCGTGTATTCCTGCCACTTGTCGGGCACTTCCTCATCCATGAAGATCGCGTCGACCGGACATACGGGCTCGCATGCGCCGCAGTCGATGCACTCATCGGGATGGATGTAGAGGATCTGCTCCTTGCCTTCTGGAGCCTTGACGCCGTGCGCGCTAACGCCGGTGTCGTCGTCAACTTCGTAGATGCAATCTACGGGGCAAACTTCGACGCACGCCCTGTCGCGTACGTTCACACAGGGCTCGGCGATGATGTAGGTCATCTCTGGCTCTCTCCTGCCTACGTCGTTCGTTCTTGCGATTAACTGGCTCCGACAGGGCCCGATCAGCCCCGACGTCTCGCCAACATAACACAGCGCACCGCGGCGACAAACAACTCGCGGCCGCCCATTTTCGGGCTGGCCAAATCTCCGCAGCGACGCCCGATCCGGGCTCCTCGGCCCGCGACCGACGGTCGAACCGCGGGTCGGAGCAAAAAAAACGCTGCACTTATGCACAAATTCATACGCCCAATTTTCGCCGAAAGGCGAAGCTGCGCGACCCGCGGTGAACACCGCTGCCACTGAACACGCGACCACATAGGCGCCTGACGCTCCTGCGGGTTTTCAACACCTTTTGCACAGTATGTCGTAGGCCTGTTGAGACCACCCCCCTACATCTTGTGGTGCGCGTCTTGACTTCCCACAGGTCAGCCAGTAAAAGTTTGGAGCCTTTACGCCGCCTTCCTCCCGGCAGCGAGTTGAGACCCGCCGCGACACGCAGCTAAACCTCGGAGAGCCTTTCCATGCCCCCAGAAAAGAACCTACCTCCCGGTTCGAGTACCTCTAAAGCCGCCGGTTCCGGCAAGAACACGTCCGTGCACAGTGATGCGCAACAGGACACAGAGGGCGCCGCGACACCCGGCGGGGCACCGGGTCTGACCTTCACGCGCTACTTCTCCACCGACGGCGTACACCCGTACGACGCTGTCGAATGGGAACAGCGCGATGCAGTGATCGAGCGGCACGACGGTGACATCGTCTTCGAGCAGCGCGGCGTCCAGTTCCCCGTCTCCTGGAGCCAGCGCGCCACCAACATCGTCGCCTCGAAGTACTTCCACGGCCAACTCGGCGGTCCCGAGCGCGAAACGAGCCTCAAGCAGCTGATCGGCCGTGTGGTCGGCCGCATCACGCAGTGGGGCATCGACGGCGGCTACTTTGGCTCCGACGAGTCCGCCGAGGTGTTCTCGGAGGAACTCACCCATCTCCTCTTGCACCAGTACGTGGCTTTCAATTCGCCAGTCTGGTTCAACCTCGGTGTGGAAGGCGAGCGTCAGCAGGCCTCGGCCTGCTACATCAACCACGTCGACGACAAGATGGAGTCGATCCTCGATCTCGCCAAGACCGAGGGGCTGATCTTCAAGTGGGGATCCGGTGCGGGTGTGAACCTCTCGCGCCTGCGCGGCTCGACCGAGAACCTGTCTGGCGGCGGCGTAGCTTCGGGCCCGGTGTCGTTCATGAAGGGCTTTGACGCCTTCGCGGGAGTCATCAAGAGCGGCGGCAAGACCCGACGCGCGGCCAAGATGATCATCCTCGACGTGGACCACCCGGACATTGTCGAATTCATCGAGTGCAAGGGGGCCGAAGAGCGTAAGGCATGGGCACTGATCGAAGCCGGATACGACCCCGCGCTCGACGGCGAGGCCTACGCTTCGGTGTTCTTCCAGAACGCGAACCACTCCGTTCGTGCTTCGGACGCGTTCATGCGCGCCGTGGAATCCGGCAGCGAGTGGGAGACCCTGGGCAGAGTCGATGGCCAGCCCGTCTCGAGCCACTCCGCCCGCGACATCATGGCGAAGATCGCCTACGAGACCTGGCACTGCGGCGACCCGGGAATGCAGTACGACGACACCATCAACCGGTGGCATACCTGCAAAGCAACCGATCGCATCTATGGGTCGAACCCTTGCTCCGAGTACATGTTCCTCGACGAGACCGCGTGCAACCTGGCGTCGCTGAACTTGATGAAGTTCATGCAGGAAGACGGTTCCGTCGATGTCCAGAGCTACCGGAAGGCGGTGGCGACCACCTTCACGGCCATGGAGATCGTTGTCGGGTACGCGGACTACCCCACCGAGGCGGTCACGAAGAACTCGCACGACTATCGTCCCCTCGGCCTCGGCTACGCCAACCTCGGCGCGCTCCTGATGCATCAGGGTCTTCCCTATGACTCAGAGAACGGCCGCACCTACTCGGCCGCGCTGACCGCCATCATGACGGGCGAGGCGTACGCGCAGTCCGCCAAGCTGGCCGCAGTGAAGGGACCGTTCGCCGGCTACCCGGAGAACGAGGAGTCGATGCTGGGCGTGATGCAAATGCATCGCGACGCCGCATACGACATCGACGACAGCAACATCCCGGCCGATATGGCCCGCAGCGCCCGCGAGGTGTGGGACCGAGCTGTGGAACTTGGTGAAGAGCACGGCTACCGCAACGCGCAGGCGACGGTTCTCGCGCCCACGGGCACCATCAGTTTCATGATGGATTGCGACACCACGGGTGTGGAGCCTGACCTGGCACTTGTGAAGCACAAGCGACTCGTCGGTGGCGGCACACTCAAGATTGTCAACGAGTCCGTGCCCACTGCGTTGCAGCGTCTCGGCTACACCAGCGACCAGGTGGAGAGCATCGTCGCTCATATCGACGAGACCGGCACCATCGAAGGCGCCGAACATCTGCAGGACAAGCACCTCGCGGTGTTCGACTGTGCCTTCCGTGCCCCGGCCGGCGAGCGTTCGATTCACCACATGGGCCATATTCGGATGTTGGCAGCGACTCAACCGTTTATTTCCGGCGCGATCTCCAAGACGGTGAACATGCCGGCCGAGTCCAACGTCGAGGACATCGCCGACGCCTACGCCGAGGCCTGGCGGCTCGGCATCAAGGCCGTCGCGATCTACCGCGACGGCAGCAAGATGGCGCAGCCGCTTGCGACCAGCGCAGAGGGCAAGTCGGACAAACGACCCGAGGTCGTGGTCGCTGGCCCGGTGCGCCGCAAGCTGCCGGACGAGCGTCACTCGTTTACCCATAAGTTCGGGATCGCCGGGCACAAGGGTTACATCACGGTTGGCCTCTACGAAGATGGCTCGCCGGGTGAGGTGTTCATCACCATGGCCAAGGAGGGTTCGACGATCTCGGGCCTGATGGACTCCTTTGCGAGCATGACCTCGTTCGCCCTGCAGTACGGCGTGCCACTGAAGTTCCTCGTGCAGAAGTGTTCGAACGCGCGCTTCGAGCCCTCCGGCTACACAGGCAATCAGGAGATCCCGTTCGCCAAGTCGATTACCGACTACATCTTCCGATGGATGGCGAACCGCTTCCTGACCGACGCCGAGAAGGTGGAGATCGGGCTCGTCGCAGCCGACTCCGTCGCGACAGATGCCGACGACGAAGGCGTCGAGGCTGCCGACGACACCAGCATCGAGACGACCTCCGATTCGGTCGCGTTCGTTTCGCCCACAGACGCGCCGACATGTCCTGACTGCGGCTCGTTGATGGTGGTTAACGGCAATTGCCATAAGTGCCAGAACTGCGGTTCCACCTCCGGCTGCTCATAGAACGCCGATACGGGAACTGCTTACGAAGCTGACAGATACGTAGCGCAACGCGGTGAGCGGGCCGCACTGGGGTGGGCGGCGGCCTTGCTCACCGCGTTGCCATTTTCTTTCGCAAATCGCTGGGGTGGGTCGATTGCATCGAACGGCCCCTGCGTCCGGGAAAGCAGGAACCGACGGGCCGGTCGGGGCCGGGGGCTGCCTCCCGCCGCCGGTTGAGGGCTGCGCCGACTGGCCCGTCAATTTCCTGCTCCGTCCAGGAGCCTCGCAATGCGCAAGCCCGTTGTCCTGATCTCAGGCGCTGCCGGCGAGATCGGCCATGCCCTGATCGACCACCTGGTTGAAGCCGGCGGCCGCAGCATCGTGACGCTGGATCTACGTCCGCTTGAACCGGCCCTGACGACCAAGGTTTCGCGCGCGTTCACGGGATCGATCCTCGACCAGGCGCTCCTGGAGTCGATTGAGGCGGAATTCGCGATCGATCGGATATTCCATCTTGCTGCGCTCCTTTCCACGCGAAGCGAGTTCACTCCCGTGGCCGCGCACGAGGTGAACGTACGCGGCACGCTGAACCTCCTCGAACTGGCCGCTTCGCAGGCGCGCAGTCGGAACCAGAACGTCGTGTTCTTCTATCCGAGTTCGATCGCGGCCTACGGAGTCTCTTCCGATGCGGTCATGCCCGAAACGGGCTGGGACGAATGCTCACACAACCAACCCATAACGATGTACGGGTGCAACAAGCTGTATTGCGAGCATCTCGGTCGCTACTACGCGGGGCACTACCGGCAGCTCGACGCCGAGCCGGTCGGTGGCAAAGTCGACTTCAGGTCGATCCGGTTCCCTGGCCTGATCAGCGCCCACACCGTGCCGTCGGGCGGTACCAGCGACTATGCCCCCGAGATGATTCACGCCGCCGCGCAGGGTGAGCCCTATGAGTGCTTCGTGAGGCCCGACACGCGGATCCCGTTTATGGCCATGCCCGACGCCGTGGGCGCCATCCTGGGCCTCATGGAGGCTCCCAGAGACTCCCTCACACGGTCCGTCTACAACGTCGGGGCCTTCGCTCCCAGTGCCGGCGATTTCCGCTCATTGGTGGAGGACGCGTTCCCGAGCGCCGCCATCGGCGAGGCAATCGATACGAAGCGGCAGCGCATCGTCGATTCGTGGCCTGATGATGTGGACTGCTCGGCGGCGCGGCGTGATTGGGGCCTGGCGCCCGAGTACGACCTCGTGCGCGCGTTCGACGAGTATCTGGTGCCTACGATCGCCGCGCTGTATCAGAGTTAGGCCTCAATAGGCAGCTGCCGATCCGGAGCGCCGACCATCGGCCACCGCGAGACGCGCTCCGTCCGGGTAGATCCAGATGCAGTGTGCATCCCCCTGGATCCTGCCTGTGCCGAGCTCATGCCCCATGCCCATCAGAGCATCCGCCGTGCCCGTCGGAAACGCGCGCTCCAGTCGAACCACGTCGGGCATCCACTGGTGGTGGATCCGCGGCGCATCGACCGCCTGAGCCAGGTTCATTTCGAAGTCGACCAGGTTCACCACGAGGCGGAACACCGTATTGATGATCGTCTTCCCACCGGGCGAGCCCAGAAGAGCGACGGGCTTGCCATCGCGCGCGAGGATCGTCGGCGTCATCGATGACAAAGGACGCTTCCCGGCCGCGATCAGGTTCGGATCAGTGCCAACGTAGCCGCGCTCGTCGGTCATTCCCGGCCACTCGTTGAAATCTCCCATCTCGTTGTTGAGCAGGAACCCGGTCCCCGGAGCAACAACCTTGGAGCCGAATCCCGCCTCGATCGTGTACGTGGTGGAAACGGCGTTGCCGAACGAGTCCACTACCGAGTAGTGCGTCGTCTCGGGAGACTCCGGCGCAGTGAGAATGGCGGCGCCGAGATCGGCGCTCTTGCGCGCCGTATCGGGGGAAATCGCTGCCGCAAGTTCGACCGCGCGATCCTTGGCCACGAGCCAGTCCACCGGGACGTCGTGATAATCGGCGTCTCCAAGATGGGTCGCCCGGTCCATATAGGCCTGCCGCATCGACTCCACCATCAGGTGCGCCAGCGGCGCACCGGTCGGATCGGCTCCCTCAAGGTCGAAATTCTCGAGGATGTTGAGCATGCTAACCAACGTCGTGCCGCCGGACGACGGCGGCCCCATCGAAATCACGTCCCAGCCGCGGTAGCTCCCGCGCACTGGCTCGCGCTCGACGGGCCGATAGTTGTCCAAGTCTGCAGCGGTGATCAAACCATCGTTGGCTTCCATCGCAGCAACGAGACGCTCAGCAATGGGACCGCGGTAGAAGGCGTCAGCACCCCCAGTCGCGATCTGATCGAGCGACCAGGCAAGGTCCGGCTGCACGAACTTCTCACCAGCAGCATAGGGGCTCCCGTCCGGGTGCAGAAACGCCTCGGCGCTGCCCGCGTAGCGTTGGAATGTCGGCGCGACTCGCCGGAAGGAACCCGCAAGATAGGGATCCACCCAGAATCCATCAGCGGCGAGCTGTTGCGCGGGGCGGACGAGATCAGCCCAGTCCATGCGGCCCCACTCGTGCGCCTTCTCGAACCCGGCAACTGTTCCCGGCACGCCGACGGCACGCCAGCCGACGTAGTTGACGCCACGCACGGGTCGTCCGTCTTCGCCGAGGTACATCTCTGCATGCGCAACGGCCGGCGCCATTTCACGAAAGTCGAGCGTCGTGTAGCGGTCCTCGTCGGCCAGGTAGATGACCATGAAGCCGCCACCCCCGAGATTGCCGGCCTGCGGATGGGTCACCGCCAAGGCCAGCCCAACCGCAATGGCGGCATCGATTGCGTTTCCGCCGGCGCGGAGCACCTCGAGACCAGCTCGTGTCGCATGCCCGTCTACGCTCACAACGGCGCCGTGTTCGCCGACGGCCAGCCGGCCGAACTGGACGGCGGCATTGTCCTGGCCGGTCGCCGCACCGGAGACACGAGGCCCCAAAGCAACTGTGCCCGCCAGGGCGAGAACCACAAGCCCAGTCATCCAACGCTTCTTCATTGACGCTCCGCTAGCGGGTTGCGATCACCATGTTGTCCGAACGGCGAACGTAGCACGCCTGCCGGTTAGTCGGAATCGCCACGCTCGGGCTCCAGCCGCGATCGGCCGAATACTGGAGCCTGCCCGGGGATGTCCCGGTGCAGAAACACGACGCGATGCGCCTCCGCGATCTCTGATACCAGCAGGTGCCGCAGTGCCATGCGCGCGGCCACTTCCTGGCCGGGAAGCTGCTCGGTGGCACCCATGCCTATCAGGAAGACGCCCAGACTGCACTCGCCGGCCCACATGAATTCGCGCTCGATCCCGAGGCGCCGCAGATTACCCCAGTCCACGTGAGCGGTCAGGTCCTGATCTCCGGGCCGCTCGAGGATCTCGTCCGACAAGACGAACCGTTGCTGCGCGACAAGGGTTCCGTGCTGTCGCGACGGACCGAACAGCGCTGGAGTGTCGTGCCCGTAATCGACCATCAGAACCCCACCTGCTGACAGCCTTGCGGACAGGGCGTCGATCCACGGCTCAATGCCGAGGCAGATGTCCGCAACCTGGCCAGCACCCAGCTCGATTTGGTTCCGCTCGAGGTACCGACGAAGCTCAGTAGCCGCCGGTTGAAGGCCAATCTCGCGGAGACGTCCGTCCCTGCAGTCGACGAACAACTGCTCGAACGAAGCATCGACACCACGGACGCGTTCTACCGGGAACGCGTCGAGCAGCTCGTTGCCGTACACGAGCCCCTCGAATCGATCAGGCAACTCTTCAAGGCTCTCGACAACTTCGACACCTGCTCCCGGCGTCGCGGGCCATGTCTGGGCGGCTCGGGCCGCTGGGCCGCGCTCCACGCTTACGAAGCGGAGGCGGCGCCACAGGTTCGGAGCCGATCGGCGGACGGCGTCGAGGAACGCCGCCGCGAGTGCACCGTTACCGCTGCCAATCTCGACGGCGACGAACGGATCCGGACGACCAAGGCTGCCGTCGAGCTCTACCGCCATGCGCGCGATGCTGACCCCGAGGGCCGGATGCACCTGCGGCGCTGTGATGTAGTCGCCGTCCCCGCCCCAGGGCAAGACGTCATTTCGGTAGTAACCCAGACCAGGTTCGTACAGCGCCGCTTCCATGAACCTGCTGAACGGAATGGGACCGTTCGCTGCGATCGCTTCGCACAGGATTCGCTGGAGCTTTTGCGAACGAGCGCTCTGTGGCGGCGGAAAACCTGCTTGCACGTCGGCCCTCCCTGCGGCACTCTTGACAGACGGGAGTGGGGGAAGTTTGCCTTCAGGTGGATCACCCCTCGCTCGTTCGTGCCTCCAAGAACCCGCGAATTCTAGGTAAGTCGACACGGCATGGCAAACGAGAAAGTCGAAGATATCCAAGCGCTGATCGCAAAGGGCAAAAAGCGTGGCTACCTCACGCACGCCGAGATTGACGAACTCCTGCCGCAAGGGGCCGACCCGGAGGTCAACCGTCGGCACCTCACCTCGATGTTCGAGGACATGGAGATTGATGTCGTCGCCGAAGACCCGGCGGCTGCGGAGAACTTCGAAGAGGACGCGAAAGAGTCGTCCACGAAGCGCTACGAGCCTGGTGCGGGAGACCTCGACGATCCCATCAAGATCTATTTCCGCGAGATGGGAGAAAAGGCGCTACTCGACCGCGAAGGCGAAATCAGACTCGCGCGCGCGATCGAGGAAGGTCTCGAGAACCGTGTCAAAGCAGTACTCAACTGCACGATCTCCACGGACTACCTCCTCGAACTGGTGCCCCAGGTTTACGACGGTTCTCAGCCGGTGGAAGAACTAGCTGCTGGGTTCTCGGAAGCAGATGACAAGGTGGCGATCAAGGAGATCCGCCGCGTCGTGCGCTCAGTGAAACATCAGCTGAAAACCGTCCGGCAGATTCGCGGGAAGCTGAAACGCAACTTGCGTCAGGAAACCGAATTCCGCGCTCGACTCGATCTGATTCAGACGCAGTCGAAGATCGTTGCGAAGATCGAAAAGCTGGTGCCGTCAGAACCGTACCTCGACGAGAGCATCGTCCGGATGCGGCGGATCATGGCTCAGTTGGCCATCGCCGCGCACGCCAAGGACACCGAGCGGGTCCGCGAGCTTGAAGACACTCACATGCTGACCCGCGACGAGCTCCGCCGGTATCTCCGGTCGATCGAAGACGCAGACCAGCAGGTCGAGTGGGCCAAGAGCGAACTCACCCAGGCGAACCTTCGGTTGGTTGTTTCGATCGCCAAGAAGTACGTGAACTACGGGCTCCCGTTCTCTGACCTGATTCAGGAAGGCAATATCGGCCTGATGAAGGCGGTCGAGAAATTCGACTACAAAAAGGGGTACAAGTTCTCCACGTACGCCACGTGGTGGATCCGTCAGGCGATCACGCGAGCGATTGCGGACAAGGGCAAGACCATCCGCGTCCCCGTGCACATGATCGAGACGATCAGGAAGGTCTCGCAGACCTCTCGCAGGCTGTTCAAGCTCCTGGGCCGCAAGCCGACTCCGAAGGAGATCGGTGACGAGATGGACATGCCCGTCGACAAGGTGAAGGAGGTGCTGCGCGCCGCCAAGAAGACCCTGTCGCTTGAGACTCCTATCGGTGACGGCGAGGGCGACTCGTCGCTGGCCGACTTCATCGAGAACGACCAGGTCGTGTCGCCGCTCGACATCGTCCTGTCAAAGAACCTCTCCGATCAGACACGCAAGGTCCTTTCGACCTTGACGCCGCGCGAGGAGAAAGTTCTCCGCATGCGATTCGGGATCGGTGAAGAGCGCGAATACACGCTCGAGGAAGTAGGCGAATACTTCAGCGTCACTCGTGAGCGCATTCGCCAGATCGAGGGAAAGGCTCTCCGCAAGCTCCGGCATCCGTTGCGGTCGAAGAACCTGAAGGAACTCCTCGACGAGGCCGCTTCCTAACTAGAGGCGCGTCGCTATCGCCGCTCCAGCCAACTGGTTGGATTGAGTGCATCTGATCCCTCACGGACCTCGAAGTAGAGGTTAGGGCCCGTCAAGGATCCGGTCTCTCCGACTCGGCCGATGAGCTGTCCCGCGTCAATCTGATCGTTGACGCGCACGGTGACGGTCGCCAGGTGGCCGTAGAGTGTGAAGTAGCCGCCGCCGTGATCCAGGATCACGAGCAGCCCATAGCCGCTGTACCAATCGGCGAAGGCAACTCGGCCAGCGTGGACTGCCGTCACGGGGTCGTCCAGGGGCGCTCCGATCTCGATACCGCGCGAAACGGTATACGTGTCGTAGATGGGGTGGCGTTGCCGGCCGAAGCCGGTGATGACGTCGCCCGTCGCCGGCCAGCGAAGATCTCCGCGAGCCTCGTCAAAGCTACCGCCCACCTCCGCCGCCGTGGCGAGGTTGGTCATCGTGCCGCTGAGCTCTGTCTCTGCGCGCTCGGCGCTCGCAAGCGCGATGCGTTGTGCCTCCGCCTCGCGGTCAATTCGTGAAAGTAGCCGTTGCCGCTCGCTCTGTTGGATCGCGAGTGCGTCAGCCGCCGCGGCGGTATCGATCCGAACCTCCGCCAGTCCGGCCGCCGTTTCCGCGAGCGACTGGCGGGCATCTTCAAGGCTAGCCAGAGTTGTTCTGACGCCCTCCACAAGGTCCCGGTCGCGCCCAGCCAGGTACGTAACGATCTGGTACGCGATCAGCGCCTCCTGGCTGCTATCCGCGGTCAGGAGAAGCCGATTGTACGAGAGCGGACCGACGCGGTAGAGCATGTGAACGCGCCGCACGAGCTGCGCTTTGCTTTGCCCCAACTGGGCGTCGAGGACTTCGATCTCGGTCGCCTGCGCCGCGTTCTGCTCGGTCAGAGCTGCACCGCGCTGCTCGAGGATCTGCAACTGCTGTCGGCGTAGGGCAAGTTCAACGTCAGCGGCCTCGAAGTCGCGCACGATCGAGGCGCGTTCCGTGGCACGCCGGTCGAGTTCCGCCCTTAGATCCGGGGCGCGACCCGCCGTCCCCGATTCCTGTCCGATGAGAACGAGCGCCCAGGAAACGCCGAAGGCGACGCCCACCAGGCAGGCAAGGCGGCCGACGGCGCGCCCTCTAATACGTGTAGAAGCCCTGACCGGACTTCCTGCCAATGTGCCCGGCGTCGACCTTGCGTCTGAGCAGCGGACAAGCACGATATTTGGAGTCTCCATACCCCTGATGCAGCACCTCCATGATCGCCAGGCAAACATCCAGGCCGACCAGATCAGCTAGGCGCAACGGCCCCATCGGATGCGCCATTCCCAACTGCATGACTGTATCGATGTCCTCGGCCGTCGCGACACCCTCCTGCAAACAAAAAACGGCCTCGTTGATCATCGGCATCAACACCCGGTTCGAAACGAACCCCGGATAGTCGGCGACGGTCACCGGCGTTTTCTGCAACTTACGCGCGAGATCGTCGATCACGGAATGCACGTCGTCAGAAGTGGCCTCGCCACGAACGATTTCGACCAGCTTCATCAACGGCACAGGGTTGAAGAAATGCATCCCAACAACCCGGTCCGCGCGCGCTGTAGACGCGGCGAGGCGGGTGATAGAGATCGACGACGTATTGGAGGCGAGGATGGTCTCCGCGGGGCACCCCGCATCCAGCACGCGGAAGACTTCGGCCTTGGCCTCGAGGTCCTCGATGATCGCCTCGATGACGAGATCGCAGTCGTAGAGATCCTCGAGCAACGTGGTACCACTGAGGGCGCCGCGCATCGCATCAGCCTCGTGGCCTTCGACGATGTCCTTCGCCACCCATTTGTCGAGGCCGGCACGAATTCGGCCGAGCCCTGACTCGAGGTGTTCATCCGCAACCTCGCGAACGACAACCTCGAACCCTCCGCCCAGACAGACCTGCGCGATGCCTGCGCCCATCGTTCCGGCGCCAACGACGCCGATCCTCTTGATCTCCATACTCTCTCCAGGCGCCGTAGCGCTCAGACCCGCTCCACGGCCATCGCGACGGCATTGCCACCACCGAGACACATCGCAGCGATGCCACGGGCTGATTCGCGGTCACGCATCGCATGGAGCAGGGTTGTCAGAATGCGAGTACCGGACGCGCCGATCGGATGTCCGATCGCCACCGCTCCCCCACGAACGTTGACCCGCTCGGGATCGATCTTGAGTTCGCGCACGAGCGCCACCGACTGCACGGCAAACGCCTCGTTGAGTTCGAACAGGTCGACCTCATCACGATCCCATCCAGTCTTCTCAAGCACCATTTCAACGGCTTTCACCGGAGCCATCATCACCAGTTCCGGCTCAAGTCCACTCGTCGCGTAGGCGGCAACACGGCCGAGGGGTTCGAGGCCACGACTCGCCGCCTCGTCTGCCGACATCACACACACAGCGGAAGCGCCGTCGTTCACGCCCGGAGCGTTGCCAGCGGTGACGGAGCCCTCGGGATTGAACACGGGGCGAAGTCGGCCGAGGGCTTCGGCGGTCGTGTCGCCGCGGATCGGCTCGTCGCGATCTACGACGATCGGTTCGCCGCGTCGTTGGGGGACGCTGACGGACATGATCTCGTCGGCAAACTCCCCTGCATCGGTGGCAGCGGCAGCGCGCTTGTGTGAACGCAGACTCCACTGATCCTGTTCGTCGCGACTCACCTCGAAGCGGTCAGCGACGACCTCTCCGGTGCAGCCCATGTGGTAGTCGTTGTACGCATCCCAGAGCCCGTCGTGCACTGAAGCGTCGAGCAACTTTCCGTGACCGAGCCGGTATCCGGTGCGTCCTTTCGGCACCAGATAGGGGCCGTGGCTGGCACTTTCCTGGCCGCCGGCCACAATGCGGTCAGCATCGCCCAATTTGATGGCCTGGGTCGCCAGGACGACCGCCTTGAGAGACGACCCACAAACCTTGTTGAGGGTCAGAGCCGCCACCGACGGCGGTAGTCCCGCGCCGAGCGCGCTCTGTCGAGCAGGATTCTGGCCGGTACCGGCCTGAACCACCTGCCCCATGATCACTTCATCAATCTCGTCTGGGGTAAGGCCTGCACGCTGGACGGCCTCACGGATCACCAGGGCGCCCAGCTGCGGCGCTGTGAACGAACTCAAAGAACCCATGAGTTTGCCACTCGGGGTTCGAACTGCAGATACGATTACGGCTTCACGCATGCCGACAGGTTAGCCCTGCCCCACAACCCCCACAAGCACGCAAGATTCTTGTCGCAACCTGTTGAAGAAGAGCGTGTGGCGTACCGCATCGTAGGTACCGCCGGTCACATCGACCACGGCAAGAGCTCGCTCGTCGAGGCGCTCACGGGAGCGCACCCGGATCGGCTCCAGGAAGAGATCGAAAGGGGCATAACGATCGACCTCGGTTTCGCCGACGCGACGATCGAAGAATTCCATGTGGGCTTCGTCGACGTCCCCGGCCACGAGCGCTTCGTGAAGAACATGCTGGCCGGTGTGGGCGGCATCGATGCGGTCCTCATCGCGGTGGCCGCAGATGAGTCGGCCATGCCTCAGACACGCGAACACCTCGCCATCTGCCATCTACTTGGAGTCGATGCCGGCATCGTGGCGCTGACCAAGTGCGACCTCGTTGACGATGAGATGCTCGAACTCGTGGAGCTCGAAGTCATCGATCTCCTCGAGGAGACTCGCCTCGAGGGCGCTCCGATCGTACGGACGAGTTCCACAACTGGCGAAGGCCTCGACGATCTGACCGCAAACCTGGCGGACGTTCTCCGGCGCCTCGCACCACGAGCGTCGGGCGAAGCCCTACGCCTGCCTGTCGATCGTGTCTTCACCGTCCGGGGCTTCGGAACGGTTGTCACCGGCACGCTCCTGGCCGGGTCGATACAGATCGGTGACCGCTCGCAAGCGCTTCCCGGCGACTCCATCGCGGCAGTGCGTGGCCTACAAATCCATGGCGAGGACGCTCGAGCCGCTCATGAGGGCCAACGCGTGGCGATCAATCTGCATGGCGTCGGCGCAGAAAAACTGTCCCGCGGAATGGTGCTGACCCGCCCCGACGAGCTGACGTCCTCCTATGTCCTGGATCTCCGCGTCGAACCCCTACCCGGCTTCGTTCTGGAGCATCGCCAGAGAGTTCGTTTCCACCACGGATCCGCCGAGTTGCTTGGCCGATTGGTGCTTTTCGCCGGCGATGAGACCAGTGACATCGACTATGCGCAAATCCGGCTCGAATCACCGTATCCGGCCGTTCCCGGCGATCGCGTGGTGCTACGCCGGTACTCGCCGGTGGAGACGATCGCCGGAGCCGAGGTACTCGACGCGCACCCGCCGAAGCGCCGCCGGGGGCGTCAGGCGCGGCACGACCTGGCCACCCTCGACGCCCTCGAAGAGGTCGGGCGTTGTCGACAGTGGATACTGGGATCCGGCGCTCAAGGACTGGACGAAGCGAGCCTGGCGCAGCGCACAGGTCGCAATCCTGATCGTTTTGCAGAGATCCTTGCGGCGCTTACCGATGCCCCCGATCTCCGCCGGATCAGCGGCACGCCGGCGCTCTGGCTCGGAACCAAACACCTCGACGAGGCTAGCGCGGCTGTCTTGACTGCACTGGAGCGCTTCCACGCCGAACACCCGCTGCGCGAAGGACTGGAACACGGCAGGCTTCGTGCTCATCTCGAGGATCTGCCAACAACCGCGGCAAATCACGTCTTGGACCTACTGGCGACGGGCGACGAGATCGCTTCTGGCGACGGATTCGCCTCGCTCGCCGCTCACCAGATTCGCCTCGACGCAGCCCAGGAGTCCGCGAGAGCATCGCTCCTGGCGGCTTTCGCCGGCGCCGGGCTCGCGGCTCCGCCGGCGGCGGAGATCCTCAGTAGATCCGCGGACCGCGGACTCGCCGAGGAGCTCCTGCATCTGCTGATCCGCACGGACGCCCTGGTTCGGCTCAACGACCAGTACGTGGTGGCCGCCTCTTGCATCCAGGAACTCATCCAGCGGCTACACGGCCTGGTGGAACCCGGATCGACGTTCTCCATTGCCGAATTCAAAGAGTGGACCGGGCTGAGCCGTCGGCATTCGATTCCTGTCCTCGAGCACCTCGATCGCACCCGTGTCACACGTCGCGTCGGCGACGACCGCGTGCTCAACTAGACGCGGCGCCGCGCCCCGGCGGCTCCTTTCGCGTACCATGGTCGCGAAGGCTGCGTCGTTGACCTGCGTTTGGCCGATTGCCTATCATCGTTACATGCAAGATTTGAGGAGGGTTCTCCGATGCTCGGCTCGCTAGGACCGACGGAACTGCTGCTGATCCTCGTGATCGTCATGCTCTTGTTTGGGGCCCGCAAACTGCCCCAGGTAGGCGCTGGCCTTGGTCGCGGCATTCAGAACTTCAAGGCCGCGATGCGCGGCGGTTCCGACGAGGACGTCGACGACTCTCCCACCACGAATCACTAACCCCTGATTCAGGACGATACTGATGGGACAACGCCGTCTAGCTCTGCGCCTCGTCGCGTTGCCGCTGTTGCTGAGCGTGAGCGCGTGTCAGATCACATGGCGCGAGCCGGTGATCGAGCCGCTCAACACGAATCGCTTCTTCGACTCGGCCCTCGATCAGACGTGCGAAGCCGCTGAACAGGTCGTGCAGCAGATCGGGCTTTCGATAGAAGACGTGCAGCGTGAGGACAACGCGTGCCTGCTTGAAACCGACTTCAAGGTGTTTTCCGACGAGGGTGAAAACCCCATGGATCACCTGGCTCGAGTCGCGATGGTTGGCGTCGGTGGCTTCATCGGCGGACGCTACACGCTCACCGTGACCACGCGCGACGTGCGTAACGCGGGCACGCGTGTTCGCGTGACGTCGCGCATCGAAGGCTACGTCAACGAAGAGTTCGGGTATCAGGTTCTGCGCTCCAACGGCTTGATCGAAACGGCCGTCTTCGATCACATCGGCACCCGGCTCGGCGAGCCCGCCCAACAGGCTCGCTAGCGCGGCTCCTTTCGACCAACTCGAAGGGCCCCGGCACCACTCGGTGCCGGGGCCCTTTGGTTTTCGGTGGCCTGTTGCGCCTAGAAGCGGATATCGAGTCCAACGCTCCAGAGGAAATTCGAGGCGTTGAAGTCGCCAACGAACACGCCTGGAAGGTCGTCTTCTTCCTGCTTGGTGCCGAAACCTGAGCGCAGGCCTCGTGCATCGATCCGGAACGCAACCATGTCCACGATCCGAACGCGCAAACCGCCACCGTAGATCAGGCCCGGTTTGCGGGACTTCACGATGCCTTCTTCGTCCGAACTCACGCCAACGCTACCGAAGCCCACGGTGAGATACGGCACCACGCGCCGTGTCCTCTCGATCATCGAGTAGTTCACGGACACGGTGAAACGGGTCATGTCGAGATCCGCGAACGGCACCTCGGTCTTGCCCTGTCCCGCCAGATCCGTGAGTGTGGCTTCGAGGCCCGGGGACGAAACCCCGTACTCCAGTTCAACGTCCCAACGAGCAGCGAACACGTAGCCGGCCCGCAGGCCGTACATGGTGTCCGAGCCCATGTTGAACTGCGTCCGGAAGAAGACGTTTTCCACGAGGCCCAGTGCGGTACCGCCAGACAGGTCACCGTACAGACCGCCGATATGGAATCGACTCTCCTTCCAGCCCTCGTCGGGCGCCGAGTACGGAGACGGCATCTCTTCCGTCATCGCCTCCTCGGCATCCATCTCGGATTCTTCCTGAGCGACCGCCGCGGCGGGCCACACAATCACTATCGCCAGCAACAAAGCGATCCATGAATAACGGCGCATCAGCCCACCTCCAACGTCAGGCCGCTGGCCTGTTGGCCGGCGCCAAGCCGGATCGTTTCACCGAAGAAGGCGCGCAGAAATGACGTATCCACGTCCTCGCTCGTGAAGATCCCGCCGATCGCCGCCGGCGTAACCGGAGCCGTCAGGGGCAGAACCTCCATGAGATAGCGCCCGGCCGGCAACCCATCGATACGGAATGAGCCGTCCGGTAGCGTCAACGAGCCCACAAGGATGTCCGCAATGGGGTCGTAGGCCACGACATGCGCGCCGAACACAGCCGCACCGGCGCGAGTGATCGTGCCGCTGATCGAGGCGAAGCCCGAGCCCGCGGCTGGATACATCGCGCGGATGCCGGCGACATCGTCGGGCTGCAGCACCCGTGCGCTAGCGCCGATGCCACGGGCCACCGCGTACATCACGGACGAAGATTCATCGAGAACCTGAGAGGTTTCGAATCCACCGACCGGTGAGTTTGCAAGGCCCAGGAACTTCCCGAACTCCTTGAGCATCACCGTCTCGAGATCGAGTCCGACGTCAGAACCGGCCGTGGTCGTGAAGCCCACTTCCCGATCGTTGACCAGCATGTCTGCTTCACTGATCGTACCGTCGCCGTCGACGAGCAGGAACGTGATCGCAGTGAACTGCGCGCCATCGAGGCCCGCGTCGTTCGAAAACTCGATCGCGTTGATCCCGTCAGCAACTCCGGCTTCGACGTCCTGCTCACGCTCCAGGTACACCGAAGCGTCGGAGCCGGAAGCAGCGGACCATGTCGCCAATGCCGACTCGAGCGCCTGGCGATCCGACGAGTCCGTGATATCGGTCGTCAATCCGGGCGTCACGCGAACAGGAATCGGAAACGATCCGGAGTCCCAGCTGGTAATCACCGGAACGCCGCCCACGTACTCGATCGTGTTGGGCACGTAGCCGGTGGCCGGAGACGCCAACGCGAGAATGAGCAACGCAGCCGTTCCCGCCGTCCATCGGACTGATGCCTTCATCGCGCACCTCCCTGTCCGACCAGCCGGCTCACCGGCAGTTCGGCTCGATCCACGGCGGGATCGCCGTTGTCCGGTCGCATCAGCGTAGCCCCACCTGAGTGGCTCGCGCGGGCCGTGACTCCATCAGAGTCAACCTGCCAGACGCCCTGGAACATCCCTACCGGGCGCCAGGCGTCAGCGGAGCCGTAGAGGAAGAGCAGTACATCGTCCCCCTTCGACATCCGTGCGGCACCTGGAACAACCATGTTCATGCCACGGTGCCGGCCACCGAGCATACGGACCTCGATGCGACGACTGGCTTCGCCCTTGTGGACGGAACCGACGCGAACGACAGCGATCGTCTCGATCCTGCCGTCACGCATCTCGGTGCGGACCTTGGTAACACGGCCTTCGACGACGAGTTCGGCACCCGATCTCAGGCCCGAAAGCGTGAGTCCCTTGAGTACTGTGGCTTCCGCAATCGGCGCAAGGCCGATCATCACCGCGAGCGCCGCCGTGGCGACCACTCGTAGTGAGTTATTGGCCGCCGTAGTAGCCAGGCTTGGTGCGAACTTCCCTGGCACCCTTGGCGCGGATCTCGATCTCCCGCCACTCGCCGGGCGAGGCCGGGTCGGAAGGCCGATACGCGAGGGCGTACTGGCTCTTGAGTTCATTGGCGATGTCTTCATAAGCGTTAAGAAGCTCTCCAAGGGAATCGAGGATTATGGACCGGCCACCCGACCCGTCGGCAAAGGCTCGCAGGGAGTCTTCACCGGGATTGAAGCTGTCAAATGATCGCCGACCGCGGAGATCGCCTCCCCCCGCGCCGAAGATCCCGATGGTATACACGCGAGTGTCGACACGTCGCGCGTACTCGACGGCTTGATCGACCGTCACAGTCTGGGTTGTGTCATAGCCGTCAGAGAGCACGATCAGCGCGCGTCGCTCCGGACGATCAATGAGAATGTCCGAGCCTTCCACGACAGCGAGGTTCATCGCGGTCGCGCCGCCGAGCACGAGATCGCTCAATGACTCGCGCAGCATGGCGTGGTTCCCGGTGAGGTCCTGCAGCAGCATCGGGAACGAATCGAACGACATCACGAACGCTTCGTCCTCCGCACCAATCTGGTCGATAAACGCCAGGGCTCCCTGTCGAGCCCGCTGGAGTTTCGAGCCCTGCATGCTCCCCGACGTATCCAACAAGAGGCCGACGACCATTGGCCGCGGCTCGGATGAGAAGTTGGTGATCGTCTGCTTCTCGCCGTTTTCGTAGACCTCGAAGTCGTCCCGGTCGAGTCCCGCGACGTAGCGGCCCTCGCCGTCAACGGCTGTCGCGTACACCAGGACCGCGCTGACCTCGGCCCGGAACACAGCGGTCTCCAGGTCGCGCGTGAGAATGATGTCCTGGGCGGTGCGGCCGGTAACGTCGACGACCTCGGCTTCGACCACGTGCTGGGCGAACTCATCGCCCGCATCCCAGGCGATCTCCCAGGGAGCCTGCTCGAGCACTCCCACCACGGCGCCGTCGACCTTGAACGTAAGGCGCGATATCGCGGTGTCCCCCACCGGCGTCACTTCAGCACGGATCGTGACCTGGCCGGAGACGTACGTGTCGTTTTCCGGCGCGACAATCCGCACTTCTAGATCTTGTGGCGCTGCCACAAGACGACTCGCCGCGGCGAGTACCAAAACGGGGGCGAGGAGAATTCGTGTCTTCACGGGCCCGAGGGGCGACGACAGGACGGCGTCACAGTGCTCTGGTGGGGATTCCAGGGGAGCTAGCAACTAGGCTAGCACAGGGGCTTGAAGCCACTCAAACACCGTTGGCGTCGAGCTTTTTCGCCTGCGCGACGGCAAACCGGTGCGATGCTGCCTGATTGGTCATCTCCTCGGCGACGCTTCGTGTACGAGGCGCAGGCGTCTAGACTGCCGAAACGACGTTCCGTGTCCTGTCCAGCGAGCGACACACGATCAAGAGTTACATGCGATTTCTCGACCTGATTGAAGACAAGAAACTCGGCCGCGAACTCGACGCCGACCAGATCGAAGCTGCGATCAGTGGCTACGTCGCCGGCGATGTACCCGACTATCAGATGGCTGCCCTGCTCATGGCGATCCGCTGGCGCGGCCTTGGCGACGCCGAGACCCGCGCACTCACCGCGTCCATGGTCAAGAGTGGGACTCGGTATCAGTGGTCCGCCAGCGGACCCGCAGTGGACAAGCACAGCACCGGCGGCGTTGGCGACAAGATCAGTCTAATTCTGGCGCCTCTCGTGGCGGCCGCGGGCTGCACGGTGCCGATGATCTCTGGACGCGGACTCGGCCACACCGGCGGTACTCTCGACAAACTCGAATCGATCCCTGGACTGCGCACAAATCTCGCCGAGGCCGAGTTGCGCGCGATCGTCGACGAACTGGGATTCGTGATGGGCGCGCAAACCGACGATCTGGTCCCAGCAGACAGGCTGCTCTACGCGTTGCGTGACGCAACGGGCACCGTCGATGACAGCGGCCTGATCACGGCTTCGATCCTCAGCAAGAAGATCGCGGAAGGGGCCCAGGCACTCGTTCTCGACGTCAAGGTCGGGTCCGGGGCCTTCTTCGCAGAGGCGGACGAGGCCCGCGCCCTGGCCGGTCGCCTCCACGATGTGGCGCAGCTCTCGGGTCTACGCTGCACGGCGATGCTCACGGATATGTCGCAACCGCTAGGGCGCTGCGTGGGGAATGCCCTCGAGGTTGAAGAGACGATGCGATGCCTGGCGGGCGAGGGGCCCGCGGAGCTGCGCCAGCTGACGGTCGCGCTGGGAGTGGAGATGCTCCGACTCGCCGGGATCGATGACGATGGCCAGCCGCGGCTCGAACGGTTGCTCGACTCCGGGGCGGCGCGCGAGCGGTTTCTCGCTCTGGTTCAAGCTCAAGGTGGCGATGCGTCTGCGCTGGAGCGCGGTGAACTACCGCAGGCATCGCAGGTGCAGGTGGAGAGCTTCACGACCGGCGGCTATCTGGCGCGTGTCGACGCCCGCGCTCTTGGGTTGGCTGCGATCGCGCTGCGCGCTGGTCGCGATCGACGCGAAGACACCATCGATCCGAGTGCCGGAATCGAAGTCGAGGCCCGCGTGGGCGACGCCGTCTCCCCGGGCCACGAGTGGATCCGGCTGCACTACAACGATGGAGCCGACGTAGACCGGGCGCGCCGACTCGTGCATGCTGCCGTCACCATCACGGACGATCCGCCAGAGGTACCCCCCTTGATCCAAGAGACGATCCGATGACCGGGCTGCTCGGCCTGGTCGTTCTCTACGGCACCGCCTATCTACTGTCGCGCGACCGCGCCAGCGTCAACGTACGCACAGTCGTCTGGGGATTCGCTCTTCAGTTGGTCTTCGCGGTCATCGTTATCAAGACCGCCCCGGGTCAGGCTTTGTTCTCGACTCTTGCCGACGGGGTAACCCGACTGCTCGAGTTCGCTGACGCCGGCTCGCAATTCGTCTTCGGACCGCTGGCGAGCGCGGACACCAACGGCTTCGTGCTCGCGTTCCAGGTGCTGCCGGTCGTGATCTTCATCGCGTCCTTCTTCTCAGTGCTCTATTTCATCGGCCTCATGCAGCGCGTGGTTATGGTCATGGCGCGCGGCATGCACAAGCTCATGAAGGTCTCCGGTTCCGAGTCGCTGGCGGCTGCCGCGAACGTCTTCATGGGCCAGACCGAAGCACCCATCATCATCGCGCCGTACGTGCCAACGATGACGCGGTCTGAGTTGATGGCGCTCATGACTGGTGGGTTCGCGACAGTGTCGGGCGCGGTGCTTGCCGCATACATCGGCGTCGGCGTGCGCCCCGAATACTTGCTGTCGGCGAGCGTCATGGCCGCACCAGCCTCGCTGGTCATGGCGAAGCTGCTGATTCCGGAAACCGAGCAGTCCAAGACTGCCGGCGAGGTCTCGATCGACGTTGAGACTGATGACGTCAACGTGATCGACGCCGCGGCACGCGGAGCAGGTCAAGGCGTCACCCTGGCGCTCAACATTGCGGGGATGCTGATCGCGTTTCTGGGCCTGATTACGCTGGCAAACGGCGTCCTGGGAATGGCAGGGCAGTCGTTCATCGACGCGGGCTCGCTCACGCAGCTGAGCCTCGGCTTGCTGGGCCTCGGTATCTTCTGGGCGCTCGTGTGGCGGCCGAGCCGAACATCGTTGATGCGCGGTGGCGCTTTGCTCGGAGTGCTTGTGATCGGCGGCTGGGTTCTCTTCGCCGTGCGCGGACCTGGCGCTTTGACGCTGAGCATCGAAGGCATCCTGGGGGGACTCCTCGCCCCGGTTGCATGGACGATGGGAGTGCCGTGGTCTGAGGCCGCCGCCGTCGGCGAACTCTTCGGTACGAAGCTCGTCCTGACGGAGATCATCGGCTTCGTACGAATGGTCCAAATGGTCGATGCCGGGGTTCTGTCGCCGCGCTCCGAACTCATCGCGTCGTATGCACTCTGCGGCTTCGCCAACTTCGCCTCGATCGCTATTCAGATCGGCGGCATCGGCGGATTGGCTCCGTCGCGAAAATCTGACCTGGCGCGCATCGGCCCCTGGGCCATGCTGGCCGGCACGATGGCCTCATATTCCACCGCCACTCTCGCCGGCCTACTCTCCGACCTCTAGATCGAACAGGAGTTCGCGTGTGCTCAATCCCGGGAATAGCTCTGATCAAGCGTCGGCGTTGACCGACTACAGGTCCCGCATCCTCGGCGCGGCCGACGCTATCGAGCGGCGGATCGGGATCACGCCTAGCGTGGCTCTCGTGCTGGGAAGCGGGCTCGGTGCCGTAGCCGACAGTCTCGATGAGGCGACCCGCATCCCGTATGAGGAGATCCCCGGTTGGCCGTCTTCGACGGTCGAAGGCCACGCCGGCCAGCTCGTGGTAGGCCAAAGCGACGGCCAGGCTGTCGCCGTCATGCAAGGCCGTGTTCATCTCTACGAGGGTTACTCGCCCTGGGAGGTGACTCTTCCCGTCCGGGTTCTGGCAAAGCTCGGATGTCGTGCACTGATCCTCACCAATGCGGCCGGCGGCATCAATCCGGAGTTCGCTCCCGGTGACCTGATGATGCTCTCGGATCATCTCAACCTGCAGGGATCCAATCCGTGCGCCGGACCGAACCTCGAAGAATTCGGGGAGCGCTTCTTCGACATGACGGCGCCGTACGACGCCCGCCTTCGTGAACTGGCCCACGAGGTCGCTTCGACGCAAGGTGTGGCTCTGCACGAGGGCATCTACGCGGCTCTACTTGGGCCGTCGTTCGAGACTGCGGCCGAGGTGCGCATGCTAGCCGGGCTCGGTGCGGATGCGGTGGGGATGTCGACCGCGCCGGAAACGATCGCGGCCCGTCACGCTGGCCTGCGCGTCGCGGCGATCTCATGCGTCACCAACCTGGCCGCGGGACTTTCTCCGGACCCTCTTGATCACGAGGAAGTCATGGAGGTGGGCGCGCGTGTGCGTAGCACAATGACCGGGCTGCTCACCGGATTGGTGTCCGCTGTCGCTGCCGAGGTCGACGATGCGAGCTGATCGGCCAGCGACGGCGCACCGACCAGATCTTGTCGAGCCTGCTGATCTCGAGCCCGAGCTCCGCAAGCTAGTCGAGGCCGCGATTCGTGCGCGCGCCAACGCTCACGCGCCTTACTCTGGATTCGCAGTGGGTGCGGCCGCGGTAGACGCTGACCTCCGGCTCCATCGTGGCTGCAACGTGGAGAACTCGTCATATGGCCTGACCGTCTGTGCCGAGCGGGTCGCGCTCTTTTCCGCGGTCGCGGACGGCGCCAGCGATATCCGCGCCATCGCAGTCGCTGGGCCAGGCCACCGTGGACGGCCAACACCGCCCTGCGGCGCCTGCCGCCAGGTCATTTGGGATCTCGCCGGAGACGTGCAGGTTCTTTTGGCGACGCTCGACGGGCAAGTTGAAGTATGGCAGGCCGCGGACCTCCTTCCGGCGGCCTTCGGGCCCGACGACCTGCAGGACATTCTCGAGACCAAGGACGAACGATGAGACGACACTTCGCTGTCCGATGCCTGGGCGCCGTGCTCATAGGGCTGCTCGCGGGCTGCGGCGCCGGATCGCCGCAGACCGAGTCGGCTGATCGTGAAACCAACGCGGACCTGCTCATCCTCGGCGGCACCGTCGTCACAATGGACGCGACGAGGACGATCTGGGAGAACGGTGGCATAGCCGTGGTCGATGGCGTCATCGCCGCCGTGGGCTCGCGTGCGGATATCGAAGCGGAGTGGTCCGCCGCGGAAACGGTGGAGGCGGGAGCTGCCGATCTGGTCATCCCCGGTCTGATCAACGGCCACGGGCACGCCGCGATGACACTGATGCGAGGCGTGGCCGATGACCTCGCGTTAATGGACTGGCTGCAGAGCTACATCTTCCCGGCGGAGGCAGCGGTGGTGGATCCGGCTTTCGTCACGGCCGGGACCCGCCTTGCCGCGCTCGAGATGATCCGCACCGGCACAACGACCTTCGTCGACATGTACTACTTCGCGCAGCAGGTTGCCGAAGTCGTCGACACAAGCGGCCTCCGGGCGATTATCGGTGAGAGCCTCATCGAGTTTCCGGTACCGGGCTCTCCGACGCCGGCAGACAGTCTCGAGTACAGCCGGAACTTCATGGAGACCTGGAGCGGTCACGAGCGCGTCACCCCGTCGATCGCGCCGCACGCGCCCTACACCGTTACCCCGGAGAATCTCCTGGCAGCGCTGGCTCTCACACGCGAGTTCGATGTGCCGGTGCTCATCCACCTGGCGGAGACCAGCGATGAGGTCGCCCAGATTCAGGATGAGTATGGCCTGACGCCGACAGCACATCTCGAGAACATAGGGTTTCTTGGACCGAACGTGATCGGCGCGCATGCAGTCTGGCTGACTGATGAGGATATCGAGATCCTCGCCCGCCACGACGTCGGCGTAGTCCACAATCCCGAGAGCAACCTGAAGCTCGCGTCGGGCGTCATGCGCGTGGAAGACCTGTTCTCCGCCGGCGTGGCCACGGGGCTTGGAACCGATGGGCCAGCGAGCAACAACGACCTCGACATGTTCGGGGCGTTGCTCACCGCGCCCCTCCAGCAGAAGAACTTCAACGTCGATCCCACGGCAACCCCGGCTACCCGCGTGTTCGCAATGGCCACGATCGAGGGCGCACGTGCCATCGGGATGGAGGATCGGATCGGATCGCTCGAACCGGGCAAACGGGCGGATGTGGTGATCGTGGATGGCGACGCGCCGAACCTCGTGCCGCGCTACGACCCCTATTCTCACCTGGCCTATGCGGCGCGTGGCGACAACGTCCGAGCCACGATCGTCGAAGGCGCCGTCCTGTTTCTCGACGGCGACTTCCTCACGCTCGACGTCGAAGCGACGCTCGCTGCCGCTCGGGAGCAGGCAAACCGGGTCCGCGAAGCCGTCGGCCTGCCGCAACGCTAGGAGACGCTACGGACTCCCGGCCGGGTGACCGCTCCTGGAACGAACGCCCGGAATCTGGGACGAAATCGCCCGGAATACTAAGAGCCGATAAAAAACGCCCTGCGAACGCATCTCACGGGCCCGATTCCCTTGACTGAAACGCAGTTTGCAATAGCATTGGCGGCGTCGGGGGGAGGCACCTTGTCCGACCACCGACTCTTTCATGTCCCCAGGACGATGAGTGAGGCGTGTTGTGGTGCACAACACTTCAAGTCGGGGTCGAAGCGTAGTGGTTGCTTCGGCGTCGGGGGGTTACTGGCGGGATGGCCACAAGGGCCGTCTCCAATCACGTTGGGAGGCTGAGTTGAAGCCGACTCGTTCGGTCCTGCTCGCCGCTCTGCTTGCCATGGTCATCATGACTTTCGCGCCCGTCGCGGAAGCTCAGACCCAGGCGACTGGCGGTACGGTGCAGGGTCAAGTTACCGACCCCGACGGCAACACCCTTCCGGGTGTCACCGTCACGGTCACCAGCAATGAAACCGGTCGCGTTCGTACGACAGTGTCGTCTGCGACGGGTACCTACCGAGTACCGCTGCTGTCGCCCGGCATGTACACGGTCCGCGTCGATCTCACCGGCTTCCAGCCGATGGAACGTAACGATGTCCGTGTGACGATCGGTTCCGCACTCGACGTCAACATGCAGATGGGTCTCGCATCGGTCCAGGAAGTCCTGATCGTGACCGGCGAGGCGCCGCTCATCGAAACGTCGAAGACGCAGGTGTCGACGACCATCGACGAGACGGCCATCGACTCTCTGCCCATCCTTGGCCGCAACTTCACCGACTTCGCGCTGCTCACCCCCGGTGCGCAGATCGAGCAGGTTCGCAACACGGTTGCCCTGTCCGGTCAGCGTGGCGTCAACACGTCGGTCAACATCGATGGCGCGTCCGATAACTCCGCGTTCTTCGGCTACCAGCGTGGCGGCACGGACTCTCCCTTCACTGTCTCCCAGGAGTCGGTCAAGGAGTTCCAGGTCATCACTTCGGGCATCATGCCTGAGTTCGGTCGCTCCGGCGGTGGTCTGCTGAACGTGGTCACCAAGTCGGGCACGAACCAGTGGCGCGGTGGCGCGCACTTCTTCACTCGCAACGAGAGCCTCGTCGCCGACGACCCGTTCGGGAACGCGCAGTCCAACTTCGACGCGAAGCAGTTCGGTGGCAACATCGGCGGACCGATCGTGAAGAATGAGCACTTCATCTTCGCTTCGGTCGACGCGCAGAAGTTCACGACTCCGTACTTCGTCCGCTACACCGTGACGCCGGCCGAACAGGCTGCACTCGATGCCTACATCGGAGCCAACCGCCCCGACTGGGACATCAGCCAGAGTCAGTTCGACCGCACCAACGACGTGATCGTGCCGTTCGTGAAAGCCGACTTCGGCATCACGGACAACACGCAGCTGTCGATCCGTGGCAACTACTCAGCGCACGAGACCGTCGGCGGTGGTACCGACACGAACCTGCAGGGCAACACGTTCAGCACGCAGTCGAGCCTCGGTGACCAGGAAGAGAAGACCGTGTCGATCATCGGTCAACTCACCTCGGTTCTCGGCGACCGCGCGTTCAACGAACTGCGTGTCCAGTACGGCACGGACAACCTCGATCGTCTGTCGAACGACGTTATGGGCCCGGACACCGACGTTCGTAACCCGTCGATTCAGATGGGTCGCCGGTTCTTCATGCCGATCTTCGTCAACGAGAAGAAGTTCCAGGTTCAGAACAACTTCTCGTACTTGTTCGATGACCACGACATCAAGGTCGGCATCGACTTCGAGACGGATCAGACGGGTGAGTTCTTCGCCGGCTTCGCCGCGGGCGAGTATCGCTTCTCGGGTCTGGACAACTTCTTCAACAAGGACACGGACTTCCTGTTGCAGAGCTTCGGCGTTGCGACGCCGAACTTCGAGAACAACTTCGATGCGCGGCAGTCGGTTCTGGCGTTCTATGCGCAGGATTCCTGGCGTGTCAACGACAAGTTGACTCTGAACTACGGCCTGCGTTGGGAAGGCACGTTCAACCCGGATCCGACCGGCAACCCGGATCGGCCGCAGACGCAGCAGATTCCGAACGACCTGTCGGGTTGGCAGCCGCGCGCAGGCTTTGCCTACGCGGCCAGCGACAAGACGGTCCTCCGTGCATCGGGCGGACTGTTCACGTCGCGGACTCCCACGCTTCTATTCTTCAACCCGTTCACCTCCGTCGGCCTTCCCGGCGTTGGCATCTTCTTCATCCCGAGCTTCGGCCCGAACGGGGCGGTGGACGGGTTGTGGCCGAACATCCTCCCGGCATTGCCGTCCGGAATCACGGCCGAGCAGGAGATCTACTGGTTCGACCCGAGCTTCCAGAGCGCACGCACGCTGCGCATCAACGGTGGTCTCGAGCATGAGATCGCACGCGACATCTCCGTTGGGGCCGAGTACGTCTACGCGCGTGGGTCTAACCTGCAGACACTGCACGACACCAACCTGATTGCCGGCGGACGTGATGCGACCGGTCGCTTCATGTACAACGGCCGCTTCACGAACGGCGAGCAGTGGAGGATCTCTCGATCCAACGGCAAGTCGCAGTATCACGCTGCGATCTTCTCGCTCAAGAAGCGCTTCGCCAACGGTTGGGGCGGCATGGCCCACTACACGTTCGCTGACGACAAGGACAACGACAGCAACGAGCGTTCGGCGGGCGGTGAGCAGGCCACCAACATCTACGACCTGAACGAAGACTGGGGCTACTCCGATCGGAGCATCAAGCACCGTGTCGTCGTGACGGGCTACGGTGACTTGCCGGCGAACCTCAAGCTCGCTGGTACGTTCACGTGGAACACGGGTACCCCGTATAGCGCGAACCTGCCGTTCGACGCCAACGGGGACGGTGAGACCAACGACCGCGCCGTGATCAACGGCACGGTGGCCTCGCGCAACACGTTCCGCCAGCCGGACTTCAAGAACGTGGATCTCCGCGTGAGCTGGGAAGCCCGTACGGGCGCTGGAAACTTCCAGATCCTTCTGGACGTCTTCAACGTCTTCAACTGGCAAAACCTGTTCACCAACGAGACGAACTTCACGGATGCCGACTTCGGCAGCCTGAACACGTTCATCGGGAACACGCGTCAGTTGCAGCTAGGCTTCAAGTACATCTACTAGAACCTGGCGACAGAAGTCCGGGGCCCCTCCCTTCGGGGTGGGGCCCCGTTTCTTTTCTGCTCTTGGAGCGGCCGCCCCGCCGCGATCTGAAACATGCCCTCCTTCGCCCAACCCGTCGCATCGATGGCGCTTGTGATCGTTGCGTCGATCGCGCCGCTCACGCAGAGCGTGGAAGACGCCATCGCAGAGATATCCGCGGCACTTGATGGCCGTGGCGGCGATGCCGTGGTTCTGGCCGAGACAGCCGCCACACGGCACCCCGACAACTCACAGGTGCTGCTATGGCTCGGGCACGCCTACAGGCGGTCCGGCGAATTGACGGCAGCAACCGGAGCCTACCGTCGCGCCGCGGCGCTAGAGCCGGATCATCCTGAGATCCTGATGGGACTCGCCGCGCTTCGGGAGGTCGTGGGCGACCACGCAACGGCCCTGCAACTGTATGAGCGTGTGACTGTAGTGGCGCCTCGCTTCGCTGCGGCTTGGCGTTCGGCCGGCGAATCGCACATGCAGTCGGGCAACCACGCCCGGGCCGCAAGTTTCTTCGAAAGCTACCTGGCACTCTCGCCTAGCGACCGCGACGCTCACTATCTCTACGGCGTGAGCCTGTACTTCGGGGGTCGCCACGACGACGCCATCCGTTCACTCGAGGCAGCCATCGGCCGGTTTCCCGATCTGGTCTCCGTCAAATACGCCCTGGGGGTCGTGCTCGCTGACCGGCCCGCGAACGCCGACCGAGCCCTGGACCTCCTTCGCACGTCGGCCAACGAAGGCTTCGAGGTGATCGAGGCGCGGTACCTGATCGGCAGAATCCACGCCGACCGTGGTGAGTACGAACTCGCCGTTGAGGCCTTCGAGCAAACCATCAGCGCGGATGCCGAACACCGCGATGCGCACTACCGGCTGGCCACCGCGCTGAGTCGGCTGGGGCGTCGCGACGAGGCTGCCCCACTGATGGCGCGCTTCAATGAACTGCAGCAGGCATTCAACGCGACCGAGGCATACGACAAACAGCTCAAGACCGCCAAGAACGAGCTCGCCGCGGCGCTCCGCGCCAACGACGGAATTGCGGCCAACTCTGCCGTAGATCGCATGCTCTCCCTGGCACCTGACGACCCTGAGGTGCTCGTCGCGGCTGCCAAGGTCTGGGTATCGTCGGGCCGTACCGAAGACGCTTTCGACGCGCTAGAGGCCGCCAGCCAGGTTGCGCCACAGAATTGGGAGGCCAACTATCTGTATGGGCTCCTGCTCACCCAGGCAGGCCGCTATGGCGACGCCGTGGCGCCCCTGCGCCGCTCCCTAACCGCGAATCCACTGTTTCCGGAGACGCACGTCGTGGTCGGCAACATCTTGATGGAACTGGGAGCACCGGCAGAGGCGGTCGCCTCCTACCTTGCGGCCATCGACCTGGAAGCTGACAATCCTGGATACTGGCTCAACCTGGGAGCCGCGTACGGCGCTGCCGGTCGACCCGATCTGCAGCGACGCGCCCAGACAGAGTACGAACGACTCCTGACCGCACAGGAACCAAACCGCTGATGGAAACGACGATGTTCTCTTTCAAGTCTCGCTTCTCTCTGCTGACCGCACTGGTTCTACTGGTCTCGCCTGCCACGCTCGCGCAGGAATCGACGGATCAGGCGCAGACACCGGTTGGAGCCGCGTTCAGCGCCGCGTTTTCCGCGAACGGCTGGAACCCGACGCCCGAAGAACTCGAACAAACACTGGACGACTGGCTCAACGAGTTCGTCCTCTACATCATCACCGACGAGGAGCGGGACATCTTCGAGCGCCTGCCCACCGCCGACCAGAAGCTAGCGTTCACGGAGCGCTTCTGGGATATCCGGGACCCAACGCCCGGCACCGCTCTGAACGAATATCGGCGCGAGCACATGATGCGCTGGTCGACAGCGAACCGTCGCTTCAGCGCGGGGCGTGCAGGGTGGCGCACCGATCGCGGCCGCGTGTTCATCATCATGGGCCCGCCCAACAATCTGCAACGGAACCCGATGGGACGCGACGGCAGTGAGCGCGCCTCGGAGGTCTGGTCGTACAACATGGCCGACAACCCGTTGCTGCCCACGGTTCTCGACCTTAACTTCGTCGACTTCAAAGGCACCAACGACTACGAACTCGTTTCGAACCTCGACGATTCGGCCCAGGTCGTGTCGAAACAGTTCGGATACGTCAACAACCCGCTCGATGCGTACTCGCTCCGCCGCCACGCTTCCGACATCTACGACGAGCGGTTCATGCAGTATCGAATGACCGACCCGACAGCCGGCGCGCAGGAGTTTCTCGACTTCCAGTCGAACCTCCGGGAGATCCTGCGAATCCCGGAGATCCACAAGGATCGGCTATCGACGCTTCGAGGCGCCGACGTCCAGTCGGCTGTGGACTTCGACCAGTTCCCGTTCTCGAAGAGCATCGAGTACTACCAGGCCGTAGGCGCCGCCACGGCCGTGCAGGCAACCGTCGCAATCGACTATGACGAACTGGCCTCGAACCTGTTCGGCCTCAACAACCACTTCTCCGCGGACATCCTTGTGGCGCTCGAGCAGAACGGCGAGACGCTGGCGGAGTCCGAGAAGCGGCTCAACTTCTCGCTAACCGCCGAGGAGTTGGAGCTGCTCCGCGGAACGCAGGTTCTACAGACTTTCCAGCTGCTGGTTCCTCCCGGCACCTATGACCTTGTAGTCCTGACGCGCGACAACACCGCCGAACGACATGGACGCTGGATCGAACCGGTCGACGTTCCCAACCTGGCCGGCGACGGGCTACGAGTTTCGACGCTTACCCTGGCCAGCCAGATCGAAAACGTCGATCCGGAGCCCGGCGCCGAACCGAAAGACTTCCAGCACGGCAACATGCGGGTTGTGCCGAACGTGCAACGGATCTACTTCCCGGACCAACCGCTCCTGCTCTACGTGCAGGCCTACGGGATGACCGTGGACCAGGCCAGCTCGACCAACGACATCGTGATTCGCGGGACGATCCGGGGGAACAACGGCCAGGTGCGCGAGATCCCGGACCAGTATCCGCACCCTGCCCCATACACACGCCAGTCATTCTCGTTTGGCATGCCCCTCAGCGGCTACCGCCCGGGCGTGTACAACGTTGAACTGACGATCACCGACCGTGTCGCCGGCACCTCCGTGACGACGCAGACAGATTTCGCGGTTCTGGGCGGCGCGTCGGCGGGTGGGCGCTAGCATGGGCACAGGGCCGCTAACGACCGAGCAACTCGAACGTCTGGTTTGCGATGCCGTCGGGCACCTCACAGCGGGCCCATCCGCGCCATCAGGATCGCGCGCGGTAGTCACGGCCAGCGATGTGGAGGATGAGCGGTCTGGCGAGATCGCGGTTCCCCCGGGGGCTCTAGTTACACCGGAGGCGCGAGACCGCGCGCGCGACCTGGGCGTGAGACTTCGCGAAGTTGAGCCGACAGCCGAGCTCACCGGCGAACAGCGCGCCCTGGCCGAGCGTCTTGCGATGGGGCTTAGGGACACTCTTTCGGGCAGTGAACTTTCCGAACTCGCGTTCTGGTGCCTGCGTGACGGCACATGCGCCGCTCCCCAGGATGTAGCGCGCATCGTTGATGCTGGCGCCGACCGCGTCGGGCTCGCGATCTGTTCGCCGCCCTTCGACGACGCCATCACTCCGCTGATCGACCACACCCTGCTGAAGCCTGAGGCGACGGAAAACCAGGTTCGCCAACTTTGCGGCGAGGCGGTCGAGTACGGCTTCGCCAGCGTCTGCGTGAACCCGTGGTTCGTGCCCCTCATCGCGGGGCTTCTTGCCGGCAGCCCGGTGCGCGCCTGCACCGTCATTGGCTTCCCGCTCGGCGCCAACCACAGCAAGATCAAGGGCCAAGAGGCGCACCTCGCCGCGAGTCAGGGCGCCACCGAACTCGACATGGTGATCAACGTCGGGGCGCTCAAGTCCGGGCTGTACGATCTGGTTCGCGACGACATCCGGGGAGTCGTCGAGGGCGGCGCCGACCAGGCTCTCGTGAAAGTGATCCTCGAGACGGCGCTGTTGACTCCAGATGAAATCGAACGGGCCTGCGAGCTGGCCCGCGACGCCGGAGCGGCTTTCGTCAAGACTTCCACGGGCTTCGGCCCAGGCGGCGCGACTGCGGACGACGTGGCGCTCATGCGCCGAACCGTCGGCCGTTCCATGGGAGTCAAGGCTTCGGGTGGCATCGGAACGCGCGAGGACGCAGCCGCCATGATCGCAGCCGGCGCCACTCGCATTGGTGCGAGCGCTGGTGTCCGCATCGCAGGCGGCGCCTGAGCTTGCGCGGCACTAGCGGCGCGTCGATCATCTGAGTGAATTCACTGCACGCCACTGGAGAAGCGATGAGCAACGAACTCGAGTGCAGGGCTTGCCCCGCGCGCGCGGCAAGGAGCGGCGAGGCCGCGACCCCGGGCGGCCATGTGACGGGCCCCGTGCCCTTCGGCAGCCCCCTGCGGGAAGAAATTCTGGGCAGCGTCTGTGCCACCTGTTGGCAGGACTGGCTGCAGATGCAGATCAAGATCATCAACGAGCTCGCGTTGAATCTCGGCGACTCGCGGAGTCACGAGATCCTCGAGGCTCACGCACGCGATTTTCTTGGACTCTCGGAAGCCGGATCGAGCGGCATGGACTTCGCCGCCGTCGGCGAAGAAAAACCCGAACGCGCTCACTAGAAAGTCGGCTGCCCAGCCTCCATCGCTGCGTGATCCGACGGAGTGTCCGCGTCGACGACTACCCATGGATCCTCAACGTCGACCACCAACCGGTCCGGCGAGTAGGCTGCCATGATCGCGCGTGCGCCGTCATCCGGCGGCGCCGCGAGCAGTTCGTCCCAAACCTGTCGCGCAAAGAGTGCAGGGTGGCCGCGACGTCCTCGATAGGCGGCAACCGCGACGGGTGGTCGGTCTGCGAGCCATGCGTCCATTACCTGTCGTATTGTCGCAGCGCTAATCCGCGGCTGGTCCACGGGAATGAGCATGAGCGCCGCGACAGCCGAGGCCGCCTCCAGGTGCCGTACCGCAGCCTGCACGCTACTCAGCATCCCGGTTTCCCAGTCCGGATTGAAAACAACATCCGCCCCGCGTAGGTCGACACTTCGCCGCACGGCCTCGGACCTGGCGCCAAGCACGACACACGGATGCGCACGTGCAGCGCCAACGGCTTCCAGCAAGACTGCGAGGTATGTGGACCCTTCGAGGGCCAAGAGCGGCTTTGCGGACCCCATGCGGCGCGACGCGCCAGCAGCCAGGACGACCGCAGCGATTTCACTCACGCGCGTAGCGCGCGAAGTCGAGACTCATCCTGCGTGCTCTGTTGACGGCGCGACGCCACGAGTTCCGCGACCACGGAAACGGCGATCTCGGCGGGCGTTTCGGCACCAATATCCAGCCCCATGGGCGAGCGCAGTCGCTCGAAGGCGTCCAGGTCACGCCCCTCGTCGCCAAGAATCGTGCGAAACAACGCACGTTTACGCTGACTGCCGATCATGCCCAGGTAACCCGTCTCAGTATCGAGCAGCTGCCGCAGGACTACCAGGTCATGGTCGTGTCCGCGCGTCACGATGACCACCGAAGTCGTCGACCCCAACGGCAGTTCCGGCAATGCCGTGAAGTCGACTCGGTGCAGCTGGTCCGCCCACGGCATGGCCTGGGGCTGCAAGAACGCGGGACGGTCTTCAAGCATCCAGACCCGAAAACCAGCTCCGGCCGCGGCCTCGCCAATGGCGACACCGCAGTGACCGGCACCAAATACGAGCAGAAGCGGGGCCGGACGAACGGGCTCCGGGAACCAGCGTGCGGCGCGGTCATCGGAGAACCCACGGTGTCGACTGAATTCGATACCGCCGGTATCACCGAGTTCGGCCTCGATCCCGCGGCTGCCGAGCAGCAGGTGCGCGGCGGCTGCGGGATCCAGTCGGGTGGTAAGCAGGAGTTCCGGGTCGGAGTCCTGCAATGCCACGGCAGCCTCCACAAACGCGATCGTGTCTGCGTCTGCCTCGAAGGCCCGTATGAATACCTCCACCGTGCCGCCACACACGTGGCCGCCGGTTTCCGCCTCCACCTCGTTGAGGTGGAACTCTTCGAGCCGCGCGCCTCCGTTTCGGAGCAACTCCGTCCCGGCCGCATAGACCTCGGCTTCGAGACAGCCTCCGCCGACCGTGCCGACGAACGTCGCGTCTGGGAGAACGAGCAGCTTGGCGTTGCTGGCCATGGGCAACGAGCCTCGACGCCGCACGACGGTCGCAAGGGCAACGCGCTGCCCGGCCCTCAGGGACTCCAGGATTCGTGGGAACAGCGAATACATGGGGGCGCTAGAGCGCGAATCGGTTCAGGAAGGAGAACCAACTCTGAAAAACACCGAAATTGTTCGTGAAGATCATGACGCCGATCGCAATCAGCATCACACCGCCGATCATCTCGACCAGGCGCATGTGGCGCTTGATGACGTCAAAGAGTCCCAGGAATCGCTGTGTCGCCCATCCGGTGAGCAGGAACGGTACGCCCAGGCCGGCAGAGTAGACGGCCAGAAGGAACATCCCTTGCCCGACCGTGTCCTGATTCCCGCCGAGCGCGAGTACCCCTGCGAGGATCGGTCCGATGCAGGGCGTCCATCCAGCCGCGAAGGCCAAGCCCAGCATAAGCGCGCCCACCGGGCCGCGCGCATTGGCCGGGCCCTCGAACTTCATCTGACGATAGAGCCACTTGATCGGAAGCAGGCCGGTGAGATGCAAACCGAAGATCACGATAATGGCGCCGGCGATCTTCCTCAGCACCGGTAGGTTGCCCATTAGGAACCCACCGAGCGCGGTGGCCGCCGCCCCCATCGCCACGAAAACAATCGAGAACCCCAGGATGAAAAACAGGGTATTGACCAGGATCGCTCGACTGGCGGCGGCGTCGCGATCGTCCGCGCGGACCTCGTCCATCGACACGCCCGACACGAACGAAAGATAGCCGGGAACGAGGGGCAGGACGCACGGCGAGAGGAACGAGACGATGCCCGCCAGAAAGGCGGTCAAGATGGAGATCTGGTCGGCCATTGCGGGCCCGATTCTAGCACGGTGCGGTTTCTTGACCCGGTCACCGCGACCCACGTACGATGGCGATGAGTGAGCCAAGTCACGCGACGACGGGAGTTCCCAGATGCGGCGTTCCAGAGGGTCGAAACCACCACGCGACGGTGGTGTTCTCGAACAGTTGACCCTGTCCGAACTCGTCGAACTGTGGGCCGAGCGCGAGATCGAGAAGCGGCTGCGTGAAGTGGAGTTCTTCCACGAGGAGATCAACACCGGCGCCCATGGGCTCGAACACATCCAGGTGTTGCCGCTCCTGGGAGGATTCTGCGAGGGCCCACGACACGTCGAGGTGCTCGTGGAGGTGCGTGACCAGATTCAGCGCATGAGCAAGATCGGCGCGTGGAAACAAGACAAGCGCGGCGATCGAGACGCCGCCTTCCGAGCCGCCTACGACAAGGCCAAAGCACACGCGATCATCCAGTTGCTACCCGCCAACGTCTGGCGTCCCTGGATCGGTGCCGATCAGTACGTCACTGCTCGCTAGCTGCGATCAGGAACGAGAAAACCCGCCCCGATGATGCTCGGAGCGGGTTTCAGTGCCGAGAGCGAGACTCGAACTCGCACGGGATTTCTCCCACATGGCCCTCAACCATGCGCGTCTGCCAATTCCGCCACCTCGGCTTCTAGACTCTTGCGGCGCTCCTGCTACTGCTGTGCGCCGTCGGGCTCGGTGCCGGATTCGTCGCCGGACTCCCCTTCCCCGCCTTCCGGATCCGTGTCCGTGGCATCGCCGTCAGCGCCTTCTTCGGCGCCCTCGGCATCTGGCAGGGGCTCCGCGGCGGCAGGCGTCTCGGGGGCAGGCGTGGTCTCGCCAGCGGGTGTCGTCGCGGCCGGTTCATCCAGGCCTTCAAGAAGTGACGAACTGCCACCATCCATCATGCCGAGCGCCAGTGACGTCACCATGAACATGACCGCGGCGCCGGTAGTGGCCTTATGCAGCAGCGTCGTAGCGCCGCGCATGCCGAGGGCAGTCTGGCTACCACCGCCGCCGAACGCACCCGCGAGATCCGCGGCCTGTGCCGACTGCAGTAGAACAACGAAAATTAGGAAAAGGCACACGATGACGTGAATGCCTGTCAACAGAAAAATCATGCAGGGAATCCTCTCGGGAGGATCTAACCGTGGAATGCGGCGATCGGCCGAGGCATGAGCCGGTGAGGCGCCGCCAAGAGGGACTAAATGTAACACCGCGTTCGGCACGAGGCTATCTCTCTATGCCGGGTGCGATACAGCTTCTGCGGCGGAACTAGCTGCCTACCGCCCGGACGATTCCGGCAAACGAATCGGCATCCAGACTCGCCCCACCCACGAGTGCACCGTCGATGTCGGGTTGAGACATCAATTCCGCAGCGTTCCCAGGCTTCACGCTGCCGCCATACTGGATACGCATCGCGGCGGCCGTTGAGCCCCCGAAGAGTTCCGCCAGAAGCGCTCGGATGTCGGCGTGCACTGCCTGAGCCTGCTCCGGCGTCGCAGTGAGTCCGGTACCGATTGCCCACACAGGTTCATATGCGACTACGATTCCGGCCGCGCGGTGTGCATCGATGCCGTCGAGACCGGCCTGGAGTTGCCGACGAACCACCGCGATCGTCTCGTTCGCCTCGCGCTGTTCGCGAGTTTCGCCGCAGCACAAATAGGGCTGCAGGTCGTGGGCGAGCGCCGACCGAACCTTGCGACCAACGAGCTCGTCATCTTCGCCGAAGATCGCGCGGCGCTCCGAATGTCCGAGAATGACGAAGCTCACCCCTACGTCGGTCAGCATGACCGGCGAAATCTCACCGGTGAAGGCGCCCTCTTCTGCTTCGTTCATGTTTTGGGCACCGACAGCAATCGACTTGCCCTGAAGCGCGCTCACCGCAGTCTCGAGTGCGGTGAAGGGCGGCGCGACGGCGGCGTCCACACCGGCAACGCCATCAATCGCTGTGTCGAGCTCCGCGACCAGGGTTCGCGTCGCGGCCAGCGTCTTGTGCATCTTCCAGTTGCCGGTAATCAGCGGTGTTCGACTCATTCGCTTTCGTCTCCGAGGGTTGTCCGGTCTGTGAGAGCTTCTACCCCCGGCAAGACCGCACCCGATAGCAGATCCAGGGAAGCACCGCCGCCGGTCGAGACGTGCGATACGCGTTCCGCAATGCCGAAGAGGACGGCCGCAGCAGCGGTGTCGCCCCCTCCAATAACCGTGAAGGCCGTGTTTTCGAGCTTCGCGACTGCCGCCGCTACGGCACGCGTGCCAGCGTCGAAGCCGGGAGTCTCGAACACCCCCATGGGACCGTTCCAGACCACCGTCTGAGCGTCGCCAATCGCTTCAGCAAATCGCGCGCAACTGTCAGGACCGATGTCGAGCGCCATCTCGTCAGGAGCCACTTCCCGGACCACGTGCGCATTGGCCGGGTCATCGATCGCCGGAGCCGCAATGAGGTCATCCGGTAGCACCATCTCCACGCCTGCTTTCTCAGCGGCAACCAACAGGCCGCCGGCCTGCTCGATGGCTTCCGCCGGCGCTAGCGACCCACCGATAGCTCGACCTTGGGCGGCAAGGAAGGCGTTGGCCATCGCTCCCCCAATCACGATGCGATCCACCAGTGGCAGCACGTTGGCGATCAGAGCGACCTTGTCGGCCACCTTCGCACCGCCGAGGATCAACACGAACGGCTTTGGCGGATCAACCAGAGCCTGGCTCAGAGTCTCCACCTCGCGGCGCAAGAGTTCGCCGGCGGCCGCCCCGGGTACGATCCCGGCAACGCCGACGACCGATGCATGAGCGCGGTGTGCGACACCGAAGGCGTCACTCACGTAGGCATCGGCGATCTCGGCCAGTTCCGCCGCGAAACCCGGATCGTTCGCGGTTTCGCCGGCGTGATACCGCAGGTTCTCCAGCAGCAGGACATCGCCAGCCTGAAGCTGCGTCACCGCTTCACGAACGTCGGACCCCACGCAATCTGGAGCCAGACGAACGTCGACGTCCAACAACTCGCCGAGACGTTTGGCGACCGGCGCCATGCTGAACTCGGGATCGGGCGCGCCGCCGGGGCGGCCACGATGCGACATCAACACGAGCCGGGCGTCCGCTTCACGCAAACGGCGGATCGTCGGTAGGGCCGCGCGGATACGCGTGTCATCGGCGACCCGTCCATCAGCGACCGGGACGTTGAAGTCGACGCGCACCAACACTGCGCGGTTCTCGATCGGCAGGTCGTCGAGCGTCAGCTTGCGGGCGAGTGCTTCGGCCGATCGGGCGCGTGCCCGACCGGCCTGGTCACCGTCGCTGTGCGAAGTCACTGTCGCGTCCGACTAGAGCCGGGCGCCGACGTACTCGCAGAGGTCCTTCACTCGGCTCGAGTAGCCCATTTCGTTGTCGTACCACGACATGATCTGAACCAAGTCGCCCTCGATGACCTTGGTGAATTCGCCGTCCACCGTCGAGGAGTGCGGGTTGCCTGTGTAATCGATGGAAACCAGCGGCTCGTCGCTTACGGCCAGCACGCCGGCCATTGGGCCCGCCGCTGCTTCGCGGAGCTTGGCGTTCACTTCGTCGGCACTCGTCGTCTTGGCTACCTTCGCGACGAGGTCCACCACCGAGACATCGGGCGTCGGTACGCGAATCGCGAAACCGTCGAGCTTGCCCTGAACCTCGGGCAACACGAGGCCCACCGCTTTCGCTGCCCCGGTCGTCGTCGGGATCATCGAGACCGCCGCGGCACGCGCACGGCGGAGATCCTTGTGAGGCAGGTCCAGGATTCGCTGGCCGTTGGTGTAGGCGTGGATTGTTGTCATCCAGCCCTTCTCGATGCCGAACTCTTCCTGCAACACCTTGGCAACCGGCGCCAGGCAGTTGGTCGTGCAGGAGGCGTTCGAGATGATGTGGTGCTCGGCATTGTCGTACTTCTCGGCGTTGACACCGAGGCAGACGGTAATGTCCGGATCGCCGGCCGGAGCCGAGATGATCACCTTCTTGGCGCCCGCCTGAAGGTGCTTGCTCGCCTGGTCGCGCTGGCGAAAGAGGCCCGTTGCCTCGATCACGACATCGACCCCAAGATCACCCCACGGGAGGCTGGCAGGGTCGCGCTCCGAAAGCACCTGGATCGAATCACTGTCGACGTTCAACGAACCGCCTTCGGCGCTCACCGAGCCCTGGTAGCGGCCATGTACCGAGTCGTACTGGAGCAGGTGCGCCAGCGTGTCGGCATCGGTGAGATCGTTGATGGCAACGAAGTCGATATCGGCGTTGTCGCGCTTGGCGGCGCGCAGCACGTTGCGGCCGATGCGGCCAAACCCATTGATCGCGACGCGGACGGACATACGACGTCTCCTTGAGAGATCGAGCGGAGCAAAGAAATTGGCGGTTCGCGGCGACGAGATCGGTCGGGCGCGCTGACGCGGATTATCGAAGCGCTCGCATGGCCTGTCAAACCGGCCAGCGCGGAGTCTCGCGAACGGACGACGAGGTCCAACTGTGGACATCAGGAGACATGGAGATCCGCGTATTAGTCATTATTGATTACGAAAACATACGAAAAGACATGCGATTCTCGCCGGAAACGAGAAACCTCCTTGACCGTGTCCTCGCCTCGCCTAGACTTTCATGTAGATCACATATTCACCCGGTGTCAGTGGGCTGCGCCGGGCTCCGTTCTGACTGCAAGATCTTCCTCACCCCTGATCGGTCAGAACCCAACGGAGGACAGGGGAACCGCAAGCAAGGGCTCGCGCCTCTTAAGACAGCGGGCTCGGTGTGCGTCAACAACGCGACCTGTGTGCGGACCTGGAGAATCAACATGAGTAGCAACTTCCGCTGGCTCGCCATCGCCTCGATGGCGCTCAACCTGCTGTTGCTGCAGGCAATGACCGAACAGACGACCGAGTTCGATACTCTGGTCGACGAATCCAACACCTACACCGCGACGATCGCGCAGCTGCAAGCCGAGAATGAAGCAGCGCAGGTCGAACTGGCGGTAATCAACGTGCTCGACAGCCACAGGCTTCGGGTGACACCGACTGTGCGCCACGAGATCGCCACCACGATCCTCGAAGCAGCTCACCGGTATGACCTCGCGCCGGAGCTGATTCTGGCCGTGATGTTTACTGAGAGCAGCTTTGACCCGGCTGCTGAATCCGAAGTCGGCGCGCTGGGTCTGATGCAGATCATGCCGGCAACCGCTTCGCAGCTCGCCAGAGAGCTCGAGATGGAGTGGAAGGGCCGACAGCTGCTCACCGATCCCGAGTCGAACATCCTCATGGGTAGTTTCTACCTCAGGAAGCTTCTGCACCGGTTCGATGACCTCAACGTCGCGTTGGCCGCCTACAATGTGGGACCGAATCGTCTGCGCACGATCATGACCGAGGAAGATCGCGTGCCGCGCCTTTATGCTCGCAAGGTCCAGGAACTGACCGCCGCTCTGCGAGAGCAGTTCTTCTAGACCGCGATCTCAGGTAAGTCTGCGGCTCCGACCTATCCCGGTCGGAGCCGCTTTCTTATGGAACTAGGACTACTTCGACACCTGCTCGACGAGTTGCGGCCGCAACTCGTGGGTACGCGTACGGATCGCATCTATGCCGTGCCGCGATACGACCTCGCGATCGAGATGGCATCGCGCCGTCACTACCTCTGGATCTCGCTCGATCCGAATGATCCGCATCTGTGCCACCGCCGTAGAGGCCCACGGACCGAGAACCGCCCGCCTGCTTTCGCAATGGCCGCGCGGAAATGGGCACGTGGCCAGTCGTTGCTCTCGATCGAGTTGGTGAACGACGACCGCGTCGTGCGCGTCGAATGGAGTGGCGGAGGCGCACTGATCGCCGAACTCGTGCCACGCCGAGCGACCGCCCTCGTTCTGGATTCAGCCGATCAAATTGTTGCCGTGTGGAATCCGCGCAAGGGCCGGCCAGGGGTGGGCGAGCTCTACGAGCCGCCGCCACGAGCTCCGCGCAGCGACGCGGCTGCGGCGGACGCGACTGTCTGGGAACGACTCTTCAACCTCCCGACGCGCGAGTTGCAGCGCGCCCTTGTGCGCGAGTTCGACGGGATGACGCCGACCCTCGCGGCCGAAGTGATGTACCGCGCGCCCGATAGCGCCGAGACGTTGCGAACGACGGTGCTCCAGGAACTCGAAGCTTCGCTTGCTCCCCCCGAGCCCCGTATCTACTCAGCCGCGCCTCTCACTGATCTTCGAGAGCCCGCTGGCCTCGACAAGCTCCTGTGCAGTCCACGTGCGCTGAAACACCGCGAACACCAATGCGTCCAGACGGCCGGCAGCGTCAGTGATGCGACGCGTTCCTACTACGACCTTCTGGCCAATCTGCGACTCGTCCACCAGGCGAGAGAGTCGGTGCGAAGTGCTGTGGACAAGCGCCTTGGGCGCCTCCGCCGGCGCCTGGAGGCCTCGCCGTCGGACGTGTCCGCCGGCCGGCTCGCCATCCTACGCCAGCACGCAGATTGCTTGCTGGCCGCGCCGGGCGCTGCGATCGAAGATGGCGTCGCGCGAGTGCCCGACGTGTACGGTGACGGGCGCACGATCGATATCAAGGTCGACCCGGCGATGAGTCTCGCCGACAACGCCCAGTCGCTTTACCGACGAGCTCAGCGACTCGAAGAACGCTCCCGACAGGCCGAGCGAGACGCGGAGCAGCTTGGGTCGGAAATCGAATCGCTCCAGAGCCTTCGACGAGAAGCAGATCTCGTACGCGATTCATCGCAGGCGACCTCGCTCATGAAGAAGGCAGCCGCGGCCGGGCTTGAGATCCCACTCGAGCGTATGCGACTCGCGGAGGCTGGCACTGGACACCTGCTTGCCGCCGAGGCACCAACGCAGCCTCAAACCGCCGGAATCCTGACGGTGACGACGGTCGCTGGTTACGAGATCCTGGTTGGCAGGAGCGCTACCCACAACGATCGCCTCACGCACCAGGTCGCCCAGCCGCACGACTGGTGGCTGCACGCGGAAGGGCCCGGGTCGCATGTGGTGCTGCGCAACCCGCGCCGTCTTGAGCAGCCACCGCAGGACGCCCTCGCAGCCGCCGCCTCGCTGGCCGCATGGTTCAGCAAGGCGCGCAGCGCAGGGAAAGTGGAAGTCAAATGGACCGCCGTGAAGCGGGTTCGGAAGCCGCGCGGCGCGCCGGCCGGTCTTGCCGTGCTGGACCAGCACCACACGTTCGTGGTCGCACCCCGACCGCCAGCTGAAGTCGGCCAAGCGCCCGGCGACTAGCGCCCGGCGCTCAGCGACGGAGCTCGACTATTCGGCAGGCGGCGCCGGAGGCGCTGGAGGCGCCGGTGCATTCCCGGCGCCCGCGGGCGTCGGGGGGCCGCCAACCCATGGTCTGTTGGTTCCGAACCGCGTCGCAAACACCGAACCGAGCCCGATGCACGCCGCGATGACCCAGAAGAGGGAACCGATTAGCGGGAAGTAGTGCAGCAAGCTGAGTGCGACGCCGCCAACTACCGCCAGGCCGATCTGCGATGCGTCCTGCTTGCCAAACACGGGCAGCAGTTTGCCGCCGATGACCTGGAACACCGCAACCATCCCGAAGATGTAGGACAACCACCAGATGAGCATTAGCGCGAGCAAGAACGGTATGCCGATGATCAGCAGCGAAAGCACAAAGAAGAAGACCGAGGCGAGGCAGAGTGCGAAGAAGCCCACGAACCCGATAACCCCGAACCGCAGCGGCTCACGCGAAATGGAATGTGCGGCGGAGGACACACGATCGCCTGCCAGTGCCACCACGAGCACCGCCAACAACAGCCAATAGACCAGCTGCGTTGTGCGAGCCGCGACGTGGAACGGCGACAGTCCCCACCAGCGCCCGAGCGAGAAGTCGCTCATGCCGAACCACGGGACCCAATCGAGCCCTGAAACTCCGACGTTCACGACCTCGCCGTCGACACGAGCGCCGGGAGAACGGTTGAGAGAACCTCCCACGTTCACCAGATCGCCACGAATATGGGCATCGGGGCCGACTCGCATCGAGCCGCCCACGACCACGACGTCACGGGCCGTTCCGTTGACCGTCAAGGAGCCACCGAGAACCACGACGTCGCCGCGAGCCTCGCCGTCGATCCGCACACTCCCACCCATCATCACGAGCTCGTCGCGACTCACGTCGCCGCGCTCGACGACCTGCCGGCCGCCCATCAAGAACCCGCCGTCTCCGGAACGAACCGTCACGCAGCCTGCCGCAGTGGACACCAGGGTCACAGCGATCAGCAAGCCGATCAGTCGAGGGGCGCTCCGCAGTCGAGCGCGCAGTGAGTTCTTCATGACGATCTATCCCAGTCAGTGCCGCCGCTGGTAGTTGAGCACCATGCGGGTGAATGCGTAGTTCAAGCTAACGGTGAGGAGAAGCAAAGTGAGCTGGACCATCCAGCCGCTGCGCGCGGTCAGCTTCGTCAGCTGCCACACCATCTTGGCGGCCTGCTCGAGCAGGACAAAAGCGTTGCCAAGAAGTTCGCTCAGGCCGGTGAACGCCACCGTAGCCAGGCCGACGGTACGGCTGATGCCGACCGCAACCAAGGCGCCAGGTTCTGCGTTCTGGAGAGTTCCCGTGCCCAGCACCCACGTCACACCGCCGCCCAGGAGCACTGCCAGCACAACGGCTGCAGCCACTCCATAACGCATCGCGGCACGCCAGGGAATGGCGTTGCCTGGTTGGTGTACGGGGTGCTGTGCCACGCGGCCCATGACCGCGTTGACAAAGTCATCCGGAGGCGTGACCTCCGCCAGCCGGTCGAGTTGGGCGACGAACTGTCGCTCCGCTTCGAGGGCCTGGGCGCACGCCTCACACTCCACCAGATGCTGCTCCATGGAGCGCTCGGCATCTGGCGACAGCACACCGTCGACGTAGGCCGACAGCATGTCGTTGTTCGGTGCGTGCCCGTTCATGATCCTTCAGCTCCGGACGCGGCTTGCATCTGCAAGGCTTCGAGCCGCTCCAAGTTCGACCGGAGTGCCTCGCGAGCTCTGAAGATCCGCGTCTTGACCGTACCCAAAGGCAATTCTAAAGCTTCGGAGATCTCTTCATAAGACATCTCGGCTGCGTGGCGCAAAACAAGCGGCTCGCGATACTTGTCAGGGAGCTCGGAGATCGCCTGCTCCACCGTGCTTCGCGCTTCATCCTCGAGGTACGTACTCTCAGGGCCGGGAGCATCCGACTCCACGTCGCGATGCATCTCGCCTTCCTCGGTCGAGACCGGCGCATCGAGAGATACGGTGGTCAGCCGGCGGCGCCGCAGTTCGTCAATCGAGGCGTTGCGCGCGATCCGGAATAGCCACGCGGTGAACGGATACTGCGGCCGATAGCTGTCGAGTGCCGTGTAGGCCTTCAAGAAGACCTCCTGCGACAGATCGACCGCATCGTCGTAGTTGTTCATCATCCGCATCACGTAACTCACGATCTTGCCCTGATAGCGCTGAACCAGCTCGGCGTAGCGATGTTGCTCGCCTGCGAGAACCGCTTCCACGATCTCCTGGTCTGTGGCGCTCATCCGTTTCCTGATATCCGCTCAGAACTACGCTCGTGAGAGGGATTTGTTTCGTGCGCGAGGGGTGAAAATGCGCAACTATCAAGCGCCCATCCGGCGTTCAGTACCTACGGCGGGCGAAGGGGCCCGATGCTACCATCCGACCCCATGCAGGATACTGAGACTCGACTACACCAGGTACGCGAGCGTATCGCCTCCGCAGCACAGGAAGCCGGTCGCAGTCCCGGCTCCGTGACTCTCCTGGCGGTCACCAAGACTCGTCCGGCGTCGGTCGTTCAGGCGGGAGTCGACGCTGGCATGCTGGACCTGGGCGAAAACCGCGTGCAGGAGGCCCGCCAAAAGATCCCCGAGATCGAGGGCAACCCGCGCTGGCATCTGATCGGGTCGCTGCAAAGCAAGAAAACGACCTGGGCCGCTCAGCTGTTTGACGTCATTCACTCCGTCGATCGCCCGAAGCTCGCTCGGCGGCTCGACGACGCGGCAAGAGGAAATGACCGCAGACTCGATGTCTACGTGCAGGTGGACTTCGTGCGCTCGGAACTCAGCGAGCCTGAGGTCCTCAAGCAGGCTCGGGACACGGCCGAGTTCGTAGCCGAATCTGGCCACCTGAACCTCGTCGGTTTGATGACTCTTCCCCCATACGACGCCGATCCGGAAGCCGCACGCCCATGGTTTCGCCGCCTCGTTGCGTTGCAGCAAGGATTGGCCGCAGCGGGCATCGAGGCGCCGGGGCTCTCCATGGGCATGAGCAACGACTTTGAAGTCGCCATCCAGGAAGGGTCCACAATCGTGCGAATCGGCACGAGTCTGTTCGGGCCGCGCACGGCGTGAAGCCACCAACCATTGCCTGTGAGAAAGTAGACGGATGTTCGTTCTGGCGAATCTGATAGGGACCCTGGCCACGATCCTGGATATGGCCCTCGGTCTGTACACGATCCTGATCTTCGGCCGGGTGATCCTCTCGTGGATCAGCGCGGACCCATACAACCCGATCGTGCAGATCCTCTACCAGACCACCGAGCCGGTCCTGCGCCCGATTCGGCAACGGGTCGGAATCGTCAGCGGGATGGACCTGTCGCCGATGATCCTGCTGGTGCTCATCGTGTTCCTACGAGGATTCCTGGTGCGATCGCTGCTCGACCTCGCGGCGCGGATGTAGCCCGACGGGTCAGAACGACGGGCCCTCGTGGTCCGCAACGAAAGTCCACTCGTAGGTGAAATCGAACGGCAGCTCGATCGGCGTTTTCCACGCCGCCTGTATTCGGATCCGATTCGTGCGGCGGGTGATCCGAACGTTGCCGCGAGTAATCGGCAACCCGAGCTCGTCGGCCTTGCCCATCAGATTGCGCATGATTTCTTCGTTGCCGATCTGCCGACGCCGCGCGCCCGCGAAGACGACTTGCTCTCTTACGGTGTCGTCGAACTGGTAGGCCGCTGCGCGGACCGGAATGAACTTCATTCCGATGTACACGGCAGCAACCACGACCAGCAGCGAAATCAGTGACCCGATCTTGGCCTTACCGTCCGCTCGACCGGCCCACCCCAGCGGATACCTATTTCGCGTTGTCGACATTGGCACCTCCGGTTCCGCTCTCTTCATCGGATCATCGTGAACGTGCGCGCCCAACGCGTCTCGGTGACGTAGCTGGGCAATGAACGGGCGAACTCCACCAACTGATCCCGCGCCGAGGCGCCATACGGGATGTAGCCTGGCACGTCGTACGACCAGTACACCATCACGGCACGCCCTTTGATCATGTGCGCCGGCACGGTGCCCCAGTAGCGGGAATCGCGGCTGTTGTCTCGGTTGTCGCCCATGCAGAAGTAGTGACCTTCGGGCACGAGGAACGGGCCGTAGTCGCGGCGACTTCCGTAGCCTCGCGAGTAATGTGCATAGGGCTCGTCGACGATCTCGTCATTCACGATAACTACGCCGTCGATGATCTCGATCTTGTCTCCACCCACGGCAACGACTCGCTTGATGAAGTCCTCGTCCGGCTCCTCGGGCGCGCGGAACACGACGATGTCACCACGCTCGATCGGCCGAACTGGAAGAACCCAACTACTCTCGCCGCCGGCGCCATAGAGAAACTTGTTGACCACGATGTGGTCGCCGACGAGCAGGTTGGGCTCCATCGATCCGGTCGGAATCTTGAAGGCCTGGAATACGAACGTGCGGATAAACAGAGCGAGGATTGCCGCGATTACGATCGACTCGAAGTATTCGCGGAACGTTGATTTCTGCATGATGCTCTGCCCTCGCGGAGGCGACGTCAGCCAGCCGCCGGCGAGGTCATCGCTGGCGAGGCCAAGGTGCCCGGATGCGTCAAAGCAGTGTACCAGCGTGTGTTCCGCACCCCGGCGCAGTCGCAGCCAATCCTGGCCGCATCCGACGGATCAGCTGCCCAGAGGCCAGGTGGCACGCGCGGCCAGATCAAGCGGATCGCGGTCACCTGCTGCCAGTCGTCGATATCCGGCTCCGGCGATCATCGCGCCGTTGTCGGTTGCCAGCCGAGGCGGCGAAACATAAAGCGGCATGTTCCGCCGCGACGCGAGCGACTCGAATCTTGCGCGCAGGCTGCGGTTCGCGGCCACGCCGCCACACAGCACTAATCCTCGGCTTGTGAAGCGATTGAGTGCGCGTTCGGTGGTCGCGGCGAGCATGTCAATTACCGCCGCCTGAAACGATGCCACCAGATCGAGGATCCGCTGATTCGCGGGGTCACCCGGCTCGATCGATGCCTCGATGGCGGCGCGGCGCACCGCCGACTTCAATCCGGAAAATGTGAAATCGAGGCCCAGATCCGAACGCGGCAAATCCCATGCCTGCGGATCGCCGTTCACGGCAAGCTCGTCGATCACCGGGCCGCCCGGATAGCCGAGTTCGAGCAGCTTGGAGACCTTGTCGTATGCCTCGCCAGCTGCGTCGTCGCGAGTCTTCCCTACGGGTAGGAATCCCGCGTTGCCGGTGACGCGATAGAGGGCCGTGTGCCCGCCCGAGACCACCAGCGCCATGAGCGGGTACGCAATAGGACGCGCTTCGCCAATTGCCGGCATCAGCGCGCCATGCACGTGCGCGGCGAGATGATGCACGCCGACATACGGCAGACCCCGCGCTTCTGCGACGCCACGGCCGAAGCACCAGCCAGCCAGAAGAGCACCGATCAGGCCGGGGCCTCGCGTCACAGCGATGCCATCAAGATCCGATAGATCCAGCCCAGCGTCGCCGAGGGCCGCCTCAAGCAGTGCCGGAAGAACCTCCACGTGCTTGCGGGCCGCGATCTCCGGGACAACGCCTCCGAATCGGGCGTGGTCCTCCTGACTGGCGACCAGATTCACGAGAATCTCGTGACCGTCACGTACGACAGCCACCCCGGTGTCGTCACAGGACGTTTCTATGCCAAGCACGTTCACGGCAGAGCCGCCGCTTCGCAATGTGCTCGCAGGGACTCCGTATATGGCGCGCGGGCCACACCCTGCTCGGTGATGATGGCGTCGACAAGCCGCGCGGGGGTCACGTCGAAGGCTGGGTAGGCGGCCGAGATGCCGACCGGGGCGATGCGCTGGCCGCCGATCACCACAACCTCATCTCCGTCTCGTTCCTCGATGGGAATCTCCGTGCCGTTCGCGACCCCGAGATCGATCGTGCTCGTCGGCGCCGCCACGTAGAACGGGATGCCGTGTTCGCGGGCCAGAACCGCCACCATGTAGGTTCCTATTTTGTTGGCGACATCACCGTTGGCGGCGATCCGATCGGACCCAACGACGACTGCGTCTACTGCGCCCGTCTGCATCATGTACCCGGACATGTTGTCCGCGATCACGGTGCACGGAATGTCGTCGCGCTGAAGTTCCCACGCGGTGAGCCGCGCTCCCTGCAAGTAGGGACGCGTCTCGTCCGCGAGCACCTGGATCTTCTTGCCCAGCTCAACGGCTGCTCGGACAACACCCAGGGCCGTCCCGTACCCCGCGGTGGCAAGAGCACCGGCGTTGCAATGAGTCAAAACGGTGGCCTGGTCGCCCAGCAACGCCGCTCCGTGCCGACCCATCGTGCGATTTGCATCGAGGTCAGCAACCTGGATCCGTTCGGACTCGGCCAGGAGCGCCGCGAGTACCTCGTCAACCGCCGCGGCTGGCATCTTGCCGACGATCTGCTGCAGCCGATCAACTGCCCACGCGAGATTGATCGCTGTAGGCCGCGCCTCGCACATGGCAGCGCAAAGCTCCGCGAAGCCGGTATCGAACTCTGGCCGGGTCTTCGGCAGCTGGCGAGCTCCGAGAACGAGTCCATACGCAGCGGTGACGCCGATGGCGGGAGCCCCGCGCACCACCAGATCGCGGATCGCCACAATCGCGTCTTCAGTCGAACGCAACTCCAGCCACTCTTCACGTTCAGGGAGAAGACGCTGATCAAGAAGGAGGAGCGTGTCGGCGGTGAAACGGATCGGCTCGATCATCTTGCTCCTGCGTGTCGCGGACCGGTTGGTTGACGCAATTCTCGAAGGCTCTGTACGATCTGGGGGATGCGCCCCGGGCACTGAACCCCGCGCGGCACCACTTCCCGCCTCCTACCCTATCTCTGGCATGGCCTGGTTCCGTAAGCAACGCAGCTCAAAACGCCCCGTTGGCGATCGCGAACTCGATACCGCCGGCAAGTGGACGAAGTGCAACCACTGTCGCGAGATCGTGTACCGCACCGAGATTCTCGACAATGCGAGCGTCTGCCCGAAGTGCGATTACCACTTTCGCATATCGTCCCTGGATCGACTAACGGCGCTGTGCGACGACGGCGAATGGACCGAATTCAGCAGCGAGCTGGGGCCCGTCGACAGCCTGCAGTTCCGTGACCAGAAACGCTATACGGAGCGCATCGAGCAGTATCAGGAACGCACCGGCATGAAGGACGCGGTGGTCTGCGCCGAGGCCTCTCTGGGCGCGATCCCGGTCGTGTTCGCGGTGATGGAATATTCGTTCATGGGCGGTTCCATGGGATCCGTGGTGGGAGAGAAGATCGCGCTGGCGGCGGAGCGCGCTGCGGCAACTCGCCGTCCGTTGATCGTGATCTCCTGCTCCGGCGGCGCGCGCATGCAGGAAGGTGCCCAGTCTTTGATGCAAATGGCGAAGATCTCGGCAGCTCTCGCCAAGCTTCGCGAAGCGGGAATCCCATTCATCTCCGTGTTGACCGATCCGACGACCGGTGGCGTCACGGCGTCGTACGCGATGCTTGGCGACATCAACCTGGCCGAGCCTGGAGCTCTCATCGGGTTCGCCGGCCCTCGCGTGATCGAACAGACCATCCGCGAAAAACTGCCCGAAGGTTTCCAACGCAGTGAGTTTCTGCTGGAGCACGGCATGTTGGATATGGTCGTGCCGCGAACCGAGATGAAACCCACGCTCGCCAAGGTACTCCGGCACCTAACCGGCGCGACGAAGTCTGCTCCGTCCGACGCTGTCGCCGCCGAGCAGGCGATCTCCTGATCAACGGGGAGCGTTCCGGGTGAACAGTCCCGCCCCGCGCGAACGACTGCTTCAGCTCGGCCCTGAAACACCGCGCCCCGGTCTCACCCGGATCCGCGCGCTCCTCGAGCAACTCGGCAAGCCGCAGCTCGCCTACCCCACGGCGATCGTTGCGGGAACGAATGGCAAAGGCTCGACGGCAGCAATGATCGCCGCCATCGCGCGCGCCGCCGGACTGCGGGTCGGTGCCTACACCTCGCCGCACCTCGCACGGCTGGAAGAGCGATTCAGCATCGACGGCCATCCGATCTCTAGCACCGGCCTGGAATCACACCTCGACGCCGTGCTGACTACGGCAGACGTGATGGTCGATAGCGGTTTGCTGCACGAGCACCCGAGCTACTTCGAAACACTCACGGCTGTGGCGTTCCGATACTTCGCCGAGGCCCGGGCGGATGTCGTGGTGCTGGAAGTCGGTCTCGGCGGCCGGCTCGACGCCACCAACGTGACGGCTCCCAGAGTCGCAGTGATCACGCCAATTTCGCTGGACCATACCGACTGGCTCGGCGACGACATCCGGAAGATAGCCGAAGAGAAGTTCGCTGTAGTGCCGTCCGGTGGTGTTGCCGTGATCGCGCCACAGCGCCCGGACGTGATGGAGACGCTACGCGCACGGGCGACCGAAAGGGCGATCACGCTGATCGACAGCACGCTCTACCAGTTGCATGAACGCGACGGCGGCAGTGTCGACCTGCTTGGCCGCGTGCGGAACTACGGTGGCCTCGAGATCGGATTGGCGGGGCGTCATCAACTCGATAACGCCCGCTGCGCGGTGCTGGCAACCGAGGCTCTGGACCGACGTCGGCTGCGCATCGGATCGGATGCTGTCTGGGCAGGGCTCCGCAGCGTCAGCGTGCCAGGCCGATGCGAGTGGATTGACGGCAATCCGCCGGTGCTACTCGATGGCGCCCACAACCCCGGAGCGGCCGAGGTTCTGGCCGAGCACCTGGTGCACCTCAAAGAGGATGGGCGCTTCCGGCGACTGCACCTGATCGCCGGAATACTGGCAGACAAGGACACTGGCGCGGTTGCCGAACGACTGTTCCCGCTCGCGGACACGATCACGACAACGCCCGTGCCATCGGGTCGCAGCGCGGATCCGGACGAGTTCGCGGCGTTGGCGCCCCGCGAAGGCCAGCCACGCAAAGCCGTAGCTACGCCCGAGGCCGCACTGGCGACGGCCTACGAGTGCGCCGAACAGGGCGATCTGATCTGCATCACAGGGTCGCTCTACCTGCTCGGGCACCTCCGACCCATCATTCAACCCGACTCCTAGATCCGGGGGCGCTGCATCCGGACCCCCATAAGCCGTACAATGGGCCCGATCTCGCGAGCGGGGGGCTCCGAGTTCAGCATCTGGCCTCCTCCCGATGGACGTTCGGGCACGGTATTGCGCAACACGACCCGTCGCATCGCAGGCTTTCGTATCGCACTGGCGCTCGCAGTGACAGCGCCGGGGGCGCTCCTGGTGTCCGCGCCGGCACGCGGCCAGGAAGTGGATCGGGCAGCAGTCACGTCGCTCGCCGACGAGCTGGAGATCGCCTACGACTCGATTCGGATCGAGGGCACCGTGTGGCGCATGGTCGGCGACGTCGATATCTCACATGCCGGTCGGGGACTTCGTCTACTCGCCGACGAGATCAGCGTCGACATGGAAGCCGGGACGTTCGAAGCTACGGGCAACGTCTCGTTCGAGCAAGGCGGCCTTCTCCTGAACGGCTCCTGGATGTCGGGCGACATCGATGACGGCACGGTCGAGATGCACGACGCGATCGGGGTGGCGCCCGGCCCGTTCTACGTTCGAGCCAATGTTCTGCGGCAACTCGAACCGGGCAAGTTCAAGGCCGAGGGGGGTGTCATCACGGCGTGCAACCAGACCAACGCGATCTGGGAGTTCCGCTCCGGCAACATGACCTTCGAGCCGGACAGCTACGTGAAGATGTCCTGGCCGCACATCCGGGTGAAGGGCGTGCCCGTCTTCGGGCTACCGTGGGTCTACTGGCCCCTAACAGGCTCGGGACGCAAGACCGGATTCATGATCCCGGCGATCGGCAGTTCCTCGCGCAAGGGATTCATGCTCTCCCAGACTTTCTTCTGGGCCATCAACCGATCCGCCGATCTGACCCTGAGCTACGAACACTTCGCCCAGGCCGGCAGCGGGTTCGCCGGCATGTTCCGCCACACGCTCACCGACACCGCCAGCGGGTTCGTCCGGGGCTACTACTTCCCGGGTCGAGATCGCACACCGGAAGAAATCGCGGCTGGGAAGGAATCCTTCGAAGGCGGCTTTTCGCTGTCCGGCGAGCATATCCAGACGTTCGGCGGCGGCTTCGTGCTGCGCCTCGGTGCTGACTTCATCAGCAGCACCCAGTTCGCCCGCGACTTCCAGGACGACGTCAACCGCTTCCTGCAGCGCAGTTCGTATATCAACGGCGAGATCACGAACAGCTGGGGCCCGAGCACGGTTTCCGTTGTGGCAAACAGCACCGAGCGGTTCAACTCCGATACGAACTCTACGGTTGGCCGCAAGCTCCCGATGGTCCGCTACAGCCTGCGAAGCACCCAGGCGGCCGGCCCCGTCTACGTTTCCATGCAGTCGTCTGCGGCCAGGCTGCAAAAACTGCAGCGCTTCGAGGCGGACGGCGCTCCCGCTGAGACCGGCGGGTCGTACTCGCGACTCGATGCCTTCCCTGAAGTCTCGGTACAGCTAACCCAGATCCCCTGGCTCACCTTCAATCCGTTCTTCCGCTGGCGGTCCACGTGGTGGAGCCACCGCTCACCGTCGTCGGACGAGGGCTTCCGGAACCAGTCGGTGTTCCGGAACTTCTACGAGACCGGCGTGGAAGTCGTCGGTCCATCGATCTTCAAGATCTTCGAGAATCCGGGCAGCGAGTACTCGCCCCGATTCAAACACCTGATCCAGCCACGGCTCACGTACACCCGTGTGCGCCAACTCGACTTTGACGGCAGCAACCGAATCATCCGCTTTGACGAGATCGACTCGGGCGGCACGGATCGACAGTCGCTCACAGCCGAGATCACGACCCGGCTCTTCGGCAAGCGGTATCCCGACCGCGATGCGGAAGAACGCATGGTTGCTCAGATCGCCGAGTTCACGGTTGGTCGCGACTACGATCTGGATCCCGGGCTGCCAAGCTTCGAAGAAGCCGGTGCGCCGCGGATTCGAGTGCCGTGGTTTGTGAGCACACGGATCACGCCGACCGACCGTTTCCAGCTGGATGGCAGCATCCGGTTCACACCGGACTTCACCCCGGGCAGCTTCCGCCTCAGCGCGACCGCGCGGTCGGACATCAGCGGATTCAGCTTCACGTGGTTCCGCGGCGTGCGCGACTCCCTGGACCCCGATGACTTCACGCTCGTGCTCGTGGAAACCACCAACAATACGCTCACCGCTCGTGCCAACACCGATATCTTCGGTCGCACGCTGAGCATCGGCGGTCAAGCCTCGATGGACCTCTTCCAGAACACGATCCGCAGCATGCAAGCGGAGCTGACCTGGAACCTGCAGTGCTGCTCGATCGGTCTCGACGTTCGCCGTCTGAACTTCACTGACCGGGCGGAAACGCAGTTTTCGCTCGTGCTCAACCTCGCGCAAGTGGGTTCCCTCGGCTTCGACAACAATCGACGCTGATCGGCCGCCTTTGAAGAGTCGACGCGCACTCATCACGGGCATCTCGGGGTTCGCCGGGAAGCACCTCGCCAGTGAGCTCCGCAATCAGGGCACGGATGTGTTCGGGTACACGCTCAACCCCGACCCCGCATCAGACTTCGCCGACAACACCGACGTGGGCGACATCGTCGACGCGAAACGGCTGACCGCGACGATCGTCCGGCGAGAGCCCGACGTGATCTACCACCTCGCGGGCCGTGCCGCCGTGGGGGCAGCATGGGACCAGCAAGAAGAGGTGTTCATCGCCAATACACTCGGCGCCGCAGTGTGTGTCGAGGCCGCGGCGACGGTGCCGAATTGCCGAGTCGTACTCGCGTCCAGTGGACTCGTCTACGGTCAGGTAGACGCCGATGCGCTGCCCGTTTCTGAGGAGCATGCAAGAAGTCCTCGAGGCCCCTACGCCGCGAGCAAGGCCTGCGCAGAGGTGGCGGCCACCGCGACCGCTATGGCTACCAACGTCGACCTCGTGATCGTACGGCCCTTCAACTTCGTTGGACCGGGCCAGGGGCTCGGGTTCGTTACCTCCGACTTTGCTCACCAGATCGCCGCGATCGAGCGTGGCGATCAACAACCCGTGATGCGCGTGGGCAACCTGGAAGCCGAGCGCGACTTCACAGATGTCCGGGATTTCGTCCGGGGCGTCGCCGCGGCAGGCCAGCAGGGTCTGGAAGGCCGAATCTACAACCTCTGCAGCGGGCAGGCCGTCGCGATCTCTGCGATCCTGGAGATGCTGTTGCAGGACTCCCGGGTCCCGATCGAGGTGGAGAGCGACCCGGAGCGCATGCGGCCGTCGGACGTGGCGCGATTCGTCGGAGACAATACTCTCGCGCGCGAGGAACTCAGCTGGGAGCCGCGCATCGAGATCGCCCAGACCCTGAGTGAAACGTTGGACTGGTGGCGCCAGGAGGCGTGACAGTTGTGAGAGACCCGCTGTGCTGGACGAACTGATCGGGCGCCTGCTACCCGCTGTCCTCTTCGGGGCGGCGAGTGGCGGCGTCTTGTGGCTTCTTGGCCTGATCCGCAAACGAGCAGCGCTCGCAGCCGCGATTCTCCTCGCCCTCTGTTTTCTTGCGAATCGTTGGAGCGCAACGCTGCCAGCGACTCTGCAGCTGAGTGCGGTCGCAGTCGGAGGCTGGTTGTTGCGGGCAGCGCACAGGCTGCGCGTTCGAGATGTGATGCCGTTGCTCGCGCCGGCAACAGGTATCGTGATCGTAGCTTGGCTCCTGGACGAGACTTCGGTGTACTGGCAGGGTGCATTTGTCGGCGCGCTGGCGACCGGCGCTGCCGCCTGGATCGGGCGAGAAGCGACGGTGCGCTTCGATGGCGTGCCGATCCGAGTGCTCACTCTGATGCCTACCGAGACGGGCGGTATCAACGGCCCCGGCGCGGTCTGCGCTGCTGCGGCATCGATCGTGGTGGCGGCGACCGCGATTGTCTGGAACATCCTTGGGCCAGGTGAGCCTGCGCTCGTGGTGGCGGCGAGCGCCATCGGTCTGGGACTCGGAGACTCGCTCCGACCCGCGCGTGCCGGCAATGTACTCATCGCATCGACCCTCGGCGCGGTCGCGACGGCGGCCCTACTGGCAGGACTCCCCTAGTTCGGACGAGCCTGTCTGGCGCCGTCGAGCTACACTGGTGATTGTCGATGAACGCATCCATTCCGGACCCAGCCCCCGAAAGAACATGAACGGAATCAAGACAACCCGGCTGCTCGGCGCGATGACCGGCCTTTTCCTCGCCATCGGCTCGTTCTTTGGCAATCAGGGCCTCGTCATGGCCTTCATCTTCGCCGCGATCTTCAACTTCGGCAGCTACTGGTTCTCCGACAAGATCGTTCTGCGGATGTACCGCGCTCAACCGGCCGAGCCAGCTGAGTACCCGAAGTACCACGAGATGGTCGACCGCCTGATCGGTCGGGCCGGCCTGCCAAAGCCCGCGCTCTACATCCTCCCCGACAACGGCGCGAATGCGTTTGCGACGGGCAGGAATCCCAAACACGCGGCCGTGGCCGTCACGGCGGGCCTCATGCAGATGATGGACGAGCAGGAACTCGAGGGGGTCATCGCCCACGAGTTGGCGCACATCAAGAACCGCGACATCCTGATCTCCTCACTGGCTGCGACCATGGCTGGCGCAGTGACAATGCTCGCCCGCATGGTTGGATGGGCAGCGATGTTCGGCGGTGGAGACCGTGATCGCGGTGGGAACGGGTTCTCCGCGCTCGCCATGATGATCGTGGCTCCGCTCGCCGCGATGGTCATCCAGATGGCGGTTTCGAGAACGCGCGAATACAAGGCCGACGCGACCGGCGCAGCCATGGTCGGACACCCACACGGACTCATGAGCGCGCTCCGGAAGCTGGATCAGGCCTCGCAGCGGCAACCGACCCAGGCGTCGCCCACTACGGCCCACATGTTTATCGTGAAGCCCTTTTCGGGCGGCCTCATGGGGCTTTTCTCCACGCATCCGCCCATGGATGAGCGGATCCGACGCCTGAGCGCGGTGCGCTAGGAGTCGCGGCGAAGCGCTGCTAAACACTGACTGAACCTGCGCACAACTGCGCACGGGCTACAGATTCGGTGTTTTTCGCACGATTTCGCGCGAAGTCTTGACACCCCTTTGTGGGGTTCATATAGTCCCGCTGGTGGTCCAAAGTGGGCTATGGTGGTCATCCGGACCTAAAAAGCGGTAGAAACCTTGATTTGGAGTCGCATCAGCGATGCTCAGGGGAAATCATCCGGCGACTGTTGACGCCAAGTCCCGAATCAAGGTGCCTACCGCCTTCCGGAACGTGATTCGCGAAACCTACGGTGACGACCTGTTCGTCACCAGCTTCTCGGGCGACAACGTGCTGGCATATCCAATGAGCGAATGGAATCGGATGGAGGAGCGGCTGCAACGCATCCCGTCCATGAATCCAGCGCGCCAGAAATTGATGACCCGGGTCAACTACTTCGGCGCGGTCGCCTCGATGGACCGCCAGGGTCGGATCCTTGTCCCCCAATTGCTGCGCGAGAGCGCACGGGTGGACGGCGAAGTCGTCGTCATGGGCCAGATATCCCACCTCGAGATCTGGAACCACGACACCTTCCGCGGCCGTCTCGACGACGCCCCGCTCACCGACGACGACCTCCAGGTCCTCGCCGACATGGGAATCTAACGATGGTTCTAGGGCGCAGTATTCCGGTGAACTTGGCTACGCAGCAGCCCGTCGGCCAAGGAGACTTCCTGATGGCACGACAGCACCGCAACCCAGGCGACCTCCACAAGCCGGTCATGCTCGATCCCGTCGTCGAGGCGCTCTCGAAAGCGCCCGCAGGCGTCGTTGTTGACGCCACAGTGGGACTCGGCGGTCACGCGGACGCTCTCCTGACCCAGCGCGCTGATATCCGCCTCGTGGGGCTCGACCGCGATGATGCGGCTCTGGAACTCGCTGACCTGCGGCTCGCCCGCTGGGCTGGTCGGTATGAACTCTGCCATTCCGACTACCGCGCCCTACACGACCTGGCCGAGCGCCGCGGTTGGGCCCCTTTGGCCGGAATTCTCGTAGATATGGGCGTTTCGTCCCTGCAGCTGGACGATCCGGACCGCGGATTCTCGTTCCGCCAGGACGGCCCGCTCGACATGCGCATGGACCGACGTGAGAAGCGCACGGCGGCCGAGCTCGTGAACCGTCTCGATGCGGGCGAGTTGAAAGCAATCATCAAGGACTACGGCGAAGAGCCGCATGCAGCTCGCATCGCACGGGCTGTGGTTTCAGCTCGTGAAGCCGGCCCGATCACATCAACCGCCGAACTCGCCGGTCTGGTCGAGGCGACGATCCCGCAACGGGGTCCGCGCCGCATTCATCCGGCCACGCGCACATTCCAGGCGCTGCGCATCGCGGTGAACCGCGAGCTCGACGGCATTCAAGACTTCGTGGTCGCGGCCGCCCAGCAACTGGCTCCGGGCGGACGCCTGGCGGTGATCGCGTTCCACTCTCTCGAGGATCGAGCGGTCAAGCGAGCCTATCGCTCCCTCGCCTCCGATTGCGAGTGCCCGCCTGAGCTACCGCAGTGCGTCTGCGACAAGCAGGCTGAAGTGAAATTGCTGAGTTCCAAGCCCCTCCGCGCCGATGAGGCCGAGGTGGCGGCAAACCCCCGTGCTCGGAGCGCAAAGCTCCGGGTGCTCGAGAAGATCTAGGAGGACTCGACGGGAAAGACTGGGATCTGTGGCTCCATGGCCAGCTAGTAACCCTTGCGTTGTAAAAAATGCCTCCCTTTACAACCCTGGCTAGCTTTCGCCCCAAGGCTCATGGAGCCACAGACCCCGGCCTTTCCCGCCTGTCCCCTGCCGGCCGGAGAGCGTTGTGTCCCGGATTGCGAACCGCCCGCTGACGAAGGCGACCGATCCACACCGCGTGACGGACCTGATCCAGCTCTTTCTTGCTCTACTCATTCTTCTCGTGCCGGCGTTCCTCTACGCAGCACAGCGCTCCGATAGCCTGGTGGCGAACCAGACAGTCGGCAGTCTCGAGTCCGAACTGCTCGCCTTGCAACAGGAGCGCGAGCTCATCGAGCTCGAACTGCAGCGACTCCTGGAGCCCCGGAGCCTGACTGAACGAGCGCAGCGAGTGGCAGGGCTACAACTTCCAGAAGACCAGGTCCTGGTAATGGCCCCGGCGCCGAACTTCGACGAGCGCGTGCTCCTTGCGTCGGAGATCGTCGATGGTAATCGGTAGGCTACGCCGAGATCCTGCTCGCTCTCAGCAACGTACGCGGGCGCTCGTAGCCGTAACCGGCATCTCGCTCTGGGCGGTGGTGCTCGTGGTGCGGCTGGTGAACCTGCAGGTCTACCAGCACGACACTCTGGTCGATCGCGCACGCCAGAACCGGACGATGACGATCGAGCTTGCCGGCCTGCGCGGCGACATCTTCGCGCGCGGCGGTGAAGTGCTGGCCACCAGTATTGAGCTGCGATCGATCTATGCGCAGCGCGACGAAATCGAGGATCCTGACCGAATTGCCGACCTGCTTGCGCCCGCGCTGAACGTCACGCGCGCCGAACTTCGCAAGAAGCTAGACGGCAGCGGCTTCCGGTACCTGCGGCGCAAGGCGCCCCCGTCGATGACTACCGCGGTGCGGCGAATCGTCAGCAAGCACAAGCTGCGGGGCATCAACTGGGTCAAGGAATCGAAGCGTTTCTACCCGCAGAAGGAACTCGGGGCGCAGATCATCGGCGCCGTCAATATCGATAACGAGGGACGCTTCGGCATCGAGCGCGCGTACGAGAGCTGGATCGCCGGTGAGAAGGGCACGCATCTGGCGGTGCGCGACAATCTCGGACATGTGATCGGTAGCCGCGCTGCCATGCTCGACAACCCCACGCGCGGCGACGATCTGGTGCTAACAATCGACGCCGGGCTGCAATACACGGCGGAAGAAGCGCTACGCGAAGCCGTTCTGAGAACCGAAGCCGAGGGCGGCGTGGCCGTGGTGATGGATCCCTACACGGGCAATCTCCTGGCGGTGGCCAACTATCCGACCTTCGACCTCAACAACAACAACCATCCCGACTTCCGCACCTACCAGACGAATCGGGCTGTGGCGCACGCGATCGAGCCGGGATCCGTGCTGAAGGTCGTCACGGTGGCGGCTGCGCTCCATGAGCAGTTGATCACCGAGGAAGACATCATCGACTGCCAGGGCGGGCTACTCCGAGTGCCTGGCGGCGTAATCCGCGACTGGAAGCCAGGCTTCGAGAAGCTCTCGGTCCGCGAAGTACTGATGAACTCCTCCAACGTCGGCACTGTCAAGATCGCGGTAAAGATGTCCGCGGAGAAACACCATCAGTGGCTTCTCGACTTCGGGTTCGCCGGCTTGAGCGGCGTCGATCTTCCCGGAGAGGTAGGTGGCTATCTCGCCCGCCCGGGAACCCGGGCGTGGTCGCGCCGAACCCAGGAAACGATCTCCTTCGGGCAAGAAATCAGCGCCACGCCGTTGCAGGTCACGAGCGCTCTCGCTGCAATTGCCAATGGTGGAAAGCTGATGCGCCCGCGGATCCTGCACGAGGTTCGGGATCGATTCGGCGCGCGCCGCGAGGATCGCCTGCTCCGAGACGGCACGCCCGTCGGCAGTTCGGTTGTCCGCCATCGCGTGCTCGATTCCCAGATCGCACGCCGCGTGGCCCTGATGATGGAATCCGTCGTCGACGACGGCACCGGTTCGCCGGCCCAGGTGGCCGGCTATCGGATCGGCGGCAAGACATCGACGGCTCAGAAATTCGACAACGAACTCGGTGCCTACGGCGGGTTCGTGGCCGGCTTCGGCGGCTTCCTCCCGATCAGTGATCCTCGGGTCGTCATCTTCGTGGCGATCGACGAGCCCAAGCGTGGTTCCTCGTGGGGTCATGGCGGAAGCACGGCTGCGGGACCTGTGTTCCGGACCATCTCTGAAGCCGCTATCCGGATCCTGCGAATCGCCCCCGACGCCGCGCCCGACGAGGCTGCGGTGGCGGATGCTGGGGATCCGGATGGTCGCGCGGTTTCTCCCCTGCCCTAACCAGCAGGGACTTTTTTGCGAAGGCGGCGCCGCGAGCGGATGCCCTCGCAGGTAAGGGAACCTGGTGTGCTCGCGCGCCAGTGGTCGGCACTGTAGAAAGGACATATGGAGAATTCACGAAGCCTGCGCGCGCTTCTCGGCCAGAGAGCGTACGAACACGTCGGCGATCTCGACGTTGCAGTGGCTGGCGTCGCATACGACTCGCGGCGCGTCGAGCCCGGGTTCGTGTTCGTGGCCGTTCGCGGCTTCGTTCACGATGGCCTCGACTTCGTTGGAGAGGCGATTGCGCGCGGTGCCGTAGCAGTCGTCGCCGAGTCGCGCCTGGATCCCGCCGAGCTGAACGTCTCGGTCACGGTGCAGATCGAATCCGCCAGGTCCACACTCGCGGGCCTTGCCGCGGCCTGGTATCACGAACCCAGTGAGAGTCTGCAGGTCGCAGGCATTACTGGCACCAACGGCAAGACGACGGTCACGGCCCTGCTCGAGGATATGTTCGCCGAGAACTCGCCGAGCGGTCGGTGGAGCACTACTCAGGTGAGCATTGCGGGACGGTCCGCGCCGACTCCACGCACTACTCCGGAAGCCCTCGAGTTGCAGGCTGCGCTTGCAGAGATGCTCGAGGCCGATTGCGCGCAGGTGGTCATCGAAGTCTCTTCCCACGCACAGCGACTTCAGCGCACAGCCGGAACGCGGTTCGCGTCGGCGACCTTCACCAATCTCTCGCCGGATCACCTCGACTTCCATGCCGACATGGACGACTACTTCGACGCGAAGTCCACTCTGTTCTCGACTCTTGATGCCGACGCGCTGGCGATCATCAACTATTCCGACCCACGAGGCGCCGCTCTTGCCCAACTCTCGACCGGAAGGGTCGTCGGGTACGGCTGGGCGGATACTGAGGCGGAATATCGAATGACCACATTTGATTCAGCACCCTCTGGTTCTCGCCTCGTGATCACGACCCCGGCTGGAGATCTGGAGCTGGCGACACCCCTGTTCGGTCGCGCCAACGCGGAGAATCTCGCAGCCGCGGTGGCAACAGCCCTGGAGCTCGGCAGTGGCCGCGAACACGTCACGAAAGTCGTCGCCGATTTCTTGGGCGAACCAGGGCGACTGCAACCGATCGACGCCGGCCAGCCATTCTCGGTCCTCGTCGATTTCGCGCACACTCCGGGCGCCCTCGAAGCGGCACTCGAGGCGGCCAGAAGCATCGCCTCGGAGGGGCGCGTCATCTCGGTGTTCGGCTGCGGCGGCGATCGGCACCAGGGCAAGCGCCCGATGATGGGTCGGATCGCCGCAGAGGCGTCCGACCTGACGATCGTGACCTCGGACAACCCTCGCGGCGAAGCACCCGAAGCGATTGCCGACGCGATCGTGGAGGGCATCACGCCGGCGGATCTCGGCCATGTCAGGGTTGAACTGGACCGGGCCGCAGCGATCCGACTGGCGATTGCTGAAGCTGCGCAGGGCGACTGCGTTCTGATCGCCGGCAAGGGACATGAGACCGCCCAGATCTTCGCCGATCGCACCGTGCCCTTCGATGATGCGCGCGTGGCTATGCAGTCACTCCGTCAACTCGGGGTCGCCGAATGATCCGAATGACGGCGGCATCGATCGCAGACACGCTCGGCGGCGAGCTTGCGGGCGGCGACGGGGATCGCACGATCGACCGCGTCGCGATCGACTCGCGCGAGGTTGGTGATGGCTGCGCGTTCTTTGCCATCGTCGGGCCGCGTGACGATGGGCATCGCTATCTGCCCCAGGCAATCGCGGGCGGGGCAGAGCTGCTTGTCATCCAGCGCCGCGAAGCGCTGCCGCACCTCGAGAACCCGACGGGCGTCGCACTTGTGGTCGTGGCCGAGACCACGGCGGCGCTCCAGAAGCTAGCGACTCACGTTCGCAACGAGATCGATCCGACCGTGGTCGCGATCACCGGAAGTGTGGGGAAAACCACGACGAAGGCGCTGACGCTCGGACTTCTGTCCGGCAGTGCGTCGACTCTGGCGACCCCGGGCAACTTCAACAATCACTGGGGTCTCCCTCTCTCTCTGCTCGGGCTGCAGTCCGAGCACGAGTGGATGGTGGCCGAGATGGGAATGAGTCACGCCGGTGAGATTGCGCTCCTGGCAGAACTTGCCCGGCCGGACGTCGGCGTCATTACGAATGTCGCGCCGGTGCATATGGAGAACTTCGAAAGCGTTGCAGGCGTGGCCGCCGCCAAACGCGAACTCGCAGAAGGGCTCTCCGGCGACGGCGTACTGATTCTCAATGTCGACAACCGCTGGACGGCAGCAATGGCTGACGACTTCGAGAATCGGGTGGGAGGTGTGATTCGCTTCGGCAGCGGCGCCGGGGCCGCGGTGCGTGCCACCGACGTGCAACAGCACGATGGCGGGTGGAACCTCTGCCTGCAGACTCCCGGCGGACGAGCGGCAGGCCTATCGCTGCCGCTGGCCGGCGAACACTCGGTGTCCAACTTCCTGGCAGCGGCGGCTGTGGCGCATGCGCTGGGAGTCGGTCCAGAAACAATCGCGGAGCGCACGGCGCAACTCCGCTTGCCGGCGATGCGCGGCGAAGCTCAACGATCTCCCGACGGCGTCTTGGTAATCGACGACAGCTACAATGCGTCTCCTGCCGCCATGCTCAGCGCGATCGAGACTCTGGCTGCCGCGGAGACTCGGCGCCACCGAATCATGGCCGCCGGAGACATGCTCGAGTTGGGCACCTGGGCCGAAGATGCCCATCGTGAGGTGGGTCTACATGCGGCGGCCTCAGGCATCGATTGCCTGATCACCGTGGGGCCACTGGCGCGCGATATCGCTCGCGGGGCCGCGGCCGGCGGAATGGCCCAGGACGTAATTCACAGCTTCACCGACTCCCATGAGGCCGCGGACGCCATCCGCGACATGGTCGCGCCTGGCGACACCGTCCTCGTCAAAGGGTCACGCGGGATCCGTATGGAACGGCTCACCCACGCGCTCCTGACCAACGCTGAACCGAGCTAGCTCATGCTCTACGAACTCCTAGTCTCATTCGCCGATTCGTGGTCACCGCTCAACGTTTTCCGGTACCTGACGTTCCGAACCGCCATGAGCGCATCGACCGGGCTGCTCTTCACTCTGGCCCTCGGTCCCTATGTAATCGGTCGTCTACGCGATGCGCAGATCGGTGAGCAAATCCGCGCGGAAGGCCCGGCATCCCACGCGAGCAAGCAGGGCACGCCCACGATGGGAGGCATTCTCATCGTGGCCGCGATCATCGTCTCGACCGTGCTCTGGGCGGACGTCCGCAACGTCTTCGTCTGGTTGGCGCTGGCCGGCACCGTGGGCTTTTCGGCGCTTGGGTTTCTGGACGACTACATGGGGGCAGTGCACTCAAGGCGTCGCGGCCTCTCGGCGCGGAGCAAGTTCCTCGCCCAGTTCGCGATGGCCTTGGCGATTGGTGGCTTCTTGTGGTGGCTGGCGTCGGTGGACATCTTTACCACTCAGCTATCGCTTCCCCTCTTCAAGAACGTAAGTCCGCACCTGAACATCTGGTATGTCCCCTTCGCCGCACTGGTGCTCGTCGGCGCCTCGAACGCTGTCAATCTCACCGATGGCCTCGACGGATTAGCGACCGGTTGCGTCATGGTTTCGGCCATCGCGTATACCGCTCTGGCATACGTCGCGGGGCACGCTGTCATCGCCGACTATCTCGACATCATCTTTGTGCCCGGAATCGCCGAAATAACTGTGTTTGCTGGAGCTATTGTCGGCGCCTGCCTCGGATTTCTCTGGTACAACTGTCATCCTGCGCAGGTGTTCATGGGGGACACCGGATCATTGGCTCTGGGTGCCGCGGTTGGGCTGATCGCGTTGCTCATCAAACAGGAGCTGGTGCTCGTGCTCGTCGGGGGAGTGTTCTGTCTAGAAGCGCTGTCCGTGATCATCCAGGTGGCCAGTTTTCGGACGACCGGCAAACGAGTCTTCCGCATGGCACCGCTGCATCATCACTTCGAACTCGCCGGGTGGGCAGAGTCGAAGGTCATCGTCCGTTTCTGGATCCTGTCGATGCTCTTCGCCCTATTGTCCCTGGCGACGTTGAAGCTGCGCTGATGCCGGCCTGGGCAGGACGTCGCGTCACCGTGGTCGGTGCCGGTCGTAGTGGAACTGCCGCCGCGGATCTCCTGAACCTTCTCGGCGCGATCGTTGTAGTCACGGACCAGCGCAGGCCTGGACAGCTCGGCGACTTCTCAAGGCTGGAGTCCGCCGGTATTCGCTTTGAACTTGGCGGGCATCCCGAATCGCTTTGGCAGGAAACGGAACTCGTCGTCGGATCACCGGGCATCGCCCCCTCCGCCCCGCCCCTGGCGGCCGCGCGGGCGCAGAACGTCCCGGTGATTTCGGAGATCGAGCTCGCCGCCCAGTGCACTAACGTGCCGGCGCTTGCGATTACGGGATCGAACGGCAAGAGCACCGTCACGGCGATGACGGGCGCCATCTTGAACGCCTCGGGCCGGAACACCGAGGTCTGCGGCAACATCGGTGTCTCCTGGGCAGGCCTGGTAGCCGACGCCATCCGTGGCGTCGCGGACCCGGACCTTTATGTGCTGGAACTATCGTCGTTTCAGACCGAGACCATCCGTGATTTCCATCCCCGATGGTGTGCCCTCCTCAACCTCAGCGCCGATCATCTGGATCGCCACGGAGACTTCAACTCCTACGCGGAGGCGAAGCTTCGTATCGCAGCCAACTGCAACGCTGAAGACTGGCTCATCTATGGCGCGGATGATCAATTCATCCGCGAGAACCTGCCGGCTGCTCCGCGCGCGGTTCCCTTCGCGCACGCGGATCCATCCGAATCGCCCAGCGCCTTCGTGCGGGACCAGAACATCATCTGGCGCGACGCCTCGGGGGACGAGCATCGTGTCCTGGCCGTCGCTGATCTTCCGGTTCTGGGCTCGCACAACGCGCTCAACGCCTGCGCAGCTACGGCACTCGCATGCCTCGCCGGTGCCACGCCCGGCGCCGCCCGGCAAGCACTCGCCGAGTTTCGCGGACTTCCTCATCGCAGCGAGCTGTGCGCGACCCTCGATGGAGTGCTTTGCATCAACGACTCCAAGGCGACGAATGTGGGCGCCACTGTTGCCGCCTTGCGAGGACTCGACGCACCGATCTGGCTGATCCTGGGCGGTAGAGACAAGGACTCCGACTTTCGCCAACTGCTGCCGCACCTGGGCAATGTCCGTGGTGTGCTGCTCGTTGGCGAGGCGACGGACGCCATCGCCGAGGCACTCGGAGACGCTGTTCCCGTGCAGCGCTGCGAAACGCTCGAAACCGCAGTAGCTGCCGGGCTCGCCGGCAGCCAACCTGCCGACGCCCTCTTGCTGGCTCCTGCCTGCACTAGCTTCGACCAGTACTCGAGCTTCGAGGCTCGGGGCGAGCACTTCCGGACTTTGATCAACGACCGGCTCTGACGCCGACCGTAACGACCGACAACCAAGGAACACGATATGGCGAGTCGCTGGCTTGCAGTGGACCGGTATCTCTTCTTCGCGGCCACGACTCTGATCGCGGGTGGACTCGTGATGGTGTACTCCGCGTCCTTTGCCGTATCGAATCACAACTTCGGTCACGATATGCAGCACGTCACGCGGCAATCGATCGCTGTACTGGTCGGTCTCGTACTTCTGCTTCTGGGTATGTTCATCGACTACAGGCGCTATCAGAAGCCGGTCGTCGTCGCGATCGCAGTCCTTGGCATCATCGCAGCCCTGGTGGTGGTCCTGGCTCTGCCAGCCTCGCGTGGATCAAGCCGGTGGATTCCGCTCGGCGTCTTCAACGTTCAACCCTCGGAGTTCGCGAAACTCGTTGTGATCCTGTTTCTGGCCTCATTCCTGTCGCGCAAGGCAGAGCGACTCAACGAGTTCAAACGCGGGATCCTTCCCATCTCGCTCGTCGTGGGCTCGATCACGCTATTGGTTGCCGTAGAGCCGGATCTGGGCACCGCTTGCATGATCGCGGCGATCGCTGGCTCGATGCTGTGGGTCGGCGGACTATCGTGGAAGTACGTCGCCAACCTGGGCGCGATCGCTATCGTTGCAGCCACGGCGCAGATCATGCGATCTGGCTACCAATCGCGCCGAATCGTCGCGTTCCTTGATCCGTGGGCGGATGCTCGAGGAGCTGGATACCAGACCGTGCAATCGCTGACCGCGGTCGGCTCGGGCGGACTCACGGGCGTGGGCTTTGCGGAGGGCCAACAGAAAACGGGCTTTCTGCCAGACCCCTACACGGACTTCATCTATGCGGTCATCGCCGAGGAGTTCGGACTCGTCGGAGCTCTTGTCGTGGTGTCCCTGTTCATGGTGTTGCTGTGGCGCGGCTTCCGCGCGGCGCTCCGTGCGCCCGATCCGTTCGGCTTCTACGTCGGCATTGGGCTGAGCGCCTTTCTGGTAATCCAGGCGCTCATCAACATGAGCATCGTGGTGAATCTTCTTCCGACGACTGGCATTCCCCTGCCGATGATCAGCTACGGAGGATCTTCAATGCTCGTCAGTTGCATTGCGGTTGGCATCCTTTTGAACATCTCTCAGCACGCCCACACATGAGCCCAAACGAGACCAGGACGCCGACGGCGCCTTTGCGCGTGGTGTTGGCCGCCGGTGGTACCGGCGGCCACCTAATGCCGGCGCTCGCCAGCGCCGAAGCTCTTGAGGCCCGTGTCGAATGCGAGGCCCTGGTCGTCGGATCAAAGCGAGGCGCTGAACGTGACCTCCGGGGCATCGTGCCGTACACCGTTGTCGAGGTGCCGGCGCGGCCACTCGCCGGTCGCGGAGTGGTCGGCAAGTTGCGCACCGCTGCGATGTTGCCCTTCGCGGTTTGGAGGGCGCGACGCTACCTGCTCGAATTCAGGGCCGACATCGTGATCGCGACAGGAGGCTACGTTTGTGGCCCTACCGGGCTGGCCGCCTGGCTCGCCGGCATTCCGCTGCTCGTGCTCGAGCAGAACGCTGCGCCGGGAATCACCACTCGGCTGTTGAAGCCCTTCGCCCGGGCGATCGCGGTCTCTTTCACCGAAACCGTTCAGCACCTGGGACCCAAGGCCGTGGTGACAGGCAACCCGGTTCGCGCGGCTCTCCCCTCCGCCCGCGATAGCGTCCGCAAAGGCAACGGCACGCACCTCCTCATCATGGGTGGAAGCCAGGGAGCCCGCGGCCTGAACTCCATGGTAGAGCTCGCGATTCCGCAGCTTGCTGAAGCCGACGTCGGACTCACCGTTACTCACCAGACCGGCAAGCAAGACGTCGAGCGATTGCGAGAGGCATGGGCCAAACACGGGATCCCAGCAACGGTGGTGCCGTTTATCAACCCGGTTGGCGAAGCCTACGCTCGGGCCGATGTGTTCTGCGGGCGGGCTGGCGCCACCACGTGCGCGGAACTCGCGTACTGTGGCATCCCATCGATCCTAGTCCCCTTCCCCGGCGCCGCCGCGCAGCACCAGCACGACAACGCACGGGCCTTCGAGCGCGTAGGCGCTTCCATCATGGTGGAAGAAGAAATGGATGGCACGCCTCTAACCGAAGCCATCCTGAGGGTCACGGGCTCTACGGACGAGGCTCAGGCGATGAGTCACGCCGCGGCAGCGGCAGGACGTCCCGACGCTGCGGGCGCGGTGGCAGATCTAGCCCTTGCGCTGATTGGCAGAGGTGCCCCAACAATTACCGTCACCGGCGACATGCCGGGACCCGTTCTCGGAACGCGGCAGCGTCCTGAGCCAGTGAGCTAGCCATGCTGCAACGCGTTCGTCGTCTCCACTTTGTCGGTATCGGCGGCATCGGCATGAGCGGTATTGCCGAGCTCCTGCTTAATCTCGACTATCAAGTCTCCGGCTCCGACATCAAGGCGTCGCCGATCACCGAGCGCCTGGAAGGACTCGGCGGGACCGTCGCAATCGGACACGCGGCGGACAACGTCAGTGACGCCGATGTGGTGATCACGTCATCGGCCGTGAACACTGACAATCCAGAAGTCGAGGCCGCGCTCCGTGCGGGCATCCCCGTGATCCCACGGGCCGAGATGCTGGCTGAACTCATGCGCATGCGGCACGGGATTCTCCTTGCCGGGTCGCACGGCAAGACGACCACTACCTCCATGATGGCCACGGTGTTCGAGGCTGCCGGGCTCGACCCGACTGTCGTGATCGGCGGTCGACTGGAAGCCTGGGGAACCAACGCCCGCCTCGGCCAGGGCGAATTCATGGTGGCCGAAGCCGATGAGAGCGACGGCTCGTTCCTGCGCCTCTCTCCGACCATCGCGGTGGTCACGAACATCGACCTGGAACACCTCGACCACTACGAGGATTTCGACGAGCTTCGTGACGCCTTCGTTGAGTTCCTCAACAAGGTTCCGTTCTACGGGACCGGCGTTGTCTGCCTGGACGATCCCGAAGTTCAGGACGTGATGCCGCGGGTTACGCGTCGCCTGATTACCTACGGGGAGAATCCGCAGGCCGACGTTCGCGCCGACGAAATCGTGGTCGACGAGAACGGAACCCACGTTCGTTGCTCAGGACCCGACGGCCCGCTGGGGGACTTCACCCTTCAGGTTCTGGGGCGGCACAACGCGCTCAACGCCCTGGCTTGCGTGGCGGTTGGACTGGACCTCGACCTATCGTTCGAGACGATCGCAGATGCCCTCGGTTCGTACTCGGGCACAGCGCGAAGGTTCCAGAGAATTCCCAGCGCGGGCGATGTGCTTGTGGTGGATGACTACGGCCACCATCCGACGGAGATCCGAGCGGTACTGGGCGCCGCCGGCGAGGCCTTTCCGAAGCGCCGTCGGGTCGCCATCTTTCAGCCGCACCGCTACTCGCGCTCGCAGCTGCTACGCGACGAGTTCGGCCGTGCCTTCTACGACGCAGACGAGGTCTTCGTTCTCCCGATCTACGCCGCTAGCGAAGCACCGATCCCCGGAGTAACCGGAGAAGATCTCGCCGCGGCGGTCCGCGAGCATGGGCACAAGACCGCCAGCTACGCACCCGATCCCAACGAACTCCTGGAGCACCTGAAAGCGAACGTGGCGGCCGGAGATCTCGTCATGACCCTCGGAGCTGGCGATGTCTGGAAGATCTCGCATGGACTTGGCGCCTGGCTGACCAAGACTTCCGAACCGGGCGACTGACACGATGCTGCTTGCGACTGCCGAGAGCCAGGCGGACTGGAGCCGCGCCGCAGTCGACGACTTGGCGCGCTGGGCTACCGACGTTGATGTCCGGGCCAAGCGCGAAGAGCGATTGAAGCGACACACCTCGTTTGGGGTCGGCGGTCCCTGCCCGCTCATGCTGTTCCCGGAACACCATCAGCGGGTCGTCGAGATCGTTCGATGGTCGGCCCAGCGGCAGCTCCCGCTGCGCATTCTCGGCGGCGGCACGAACCTACTCGTCCGCGACGAAGGAATCCGCGAGGTCGTGGTGAATACGACGCGACTGCTCAGCGGCATCGACGAGAGCGTCGGCAGAATCCGCTTCCCCGCTGGCACCGCGACGGCACGTGCCCTCCACCACACCGTCGAGTCCGGCCGTGACGGCCTCGTTTGGGCTTCCGGCCTCCCGGGCACTCTCGGTGGCGCCGCGGCCGGCAATGCCGGCTGCTGGGGGGGCGACATGGCCTCCTGCACGGAATCGATGATCGTCATCGACGCGAACGGTGGCGTGCATGACCTCGGAAAATCCGACCTCGACTGGACGTATCGCAATCTCAACGTTCGTGGCGTCGTCTCGCCCTGGATCATCGTCGCCGTTTCCATCTCGACGACCGACTCGGATCCGGGCGCGCTTCGCGCTCGCTACGAAGATCTGCAAGAGCAGAAGCGCGACCGGCAACCGGTCGGCGCACGCAATTCCGGCTGCATTTTCCGGAACCCGCCAGGCCAGGCAGCCGGAGCTATCCTCGATGCCGCCGGGTGCAAGGGCCTTCGCGTCGGAGGCGCGGTCGTATCGGACCGGCACGCCAACTTCGTGATCAACGACGGAAGCGCGACGGCTGCCGACATCTCGGCGCTTATCGAAGCACTCATCATTCGGGCTCGCGAAGCAGTCGACGTCGAACTTCTCGCCGAGGTGCAGCGGTGGTGAACCCCCGCGATCGCTCCCCGCAGTTCATGCGCCGGGTGAGAAACCGACCGGCGCTACGTCGGCGGAGCAATCTCGCCGTGTTCATGCAGCTATCGCTCGTGTCGCTCGGCATCGCCCTCGGCGGCGCCATCGGCTGGCTCGGCTCCGAGTACGTCTCACGAAACCAGACGTTCCGACTCGCGGAGTTCCAGTTGGACGAGGTGCCGGCGGAGCTCCAACCCGCAGTCGAGTCCGTGCTCTCGCCTGCGTACGGGGCCAACCTGCTGACTTTCGACCTTTCGTGGATGCAGCGCCAGGTGGGCCGTATCCCGGCCGTCAAGAGTGCGACCGTACGGCGCGTACTACCCGACAAGGTCTCGGTTTCCGTTGTGCCACGAACGCCATTCGCACGTCTCGACGCGATGGGTTGGTCGCGCGCGATTTCACGCGACGGGGTGATTCTCAGTAGTGCCCAGCCCGCGGGAGACCTTCCCGTAATCCGCTCCGCACTGCCGTTCGATGTCGGCGAAGATCGCCAACTGCCAGGCTCGATCACCGCCGAATTCGAGTCGGCCGCGACACTACTGGAGTGGCTACCGGAGGCAGATCGTGACCTCTACGCGAACGTCGACCACATCAGAATCGAAGTCAGAGGAGTGGTCGTAGTACTAGAGCAGCCTCAATGGGAGATCGTTTTTGGCGATAGCGCACAGCTCGACGCCAGACTCAGAGGTATGGTGGACGTGGTGCAGGCAGAACACCCAGGCCCGACGGCATCGATTGACCTACGATACGCCGGCCAGGTAGTCATCAACGCGCCTCCAGATCAGCAGGAGTACTAGCGCCGTGGCCCGACTTGATCGCTACATCGTGGGACTGGACATCGGCACGACGAAGGTCTGTGCGGTGGTCGCCGAGGCCCACGATGACGGTGACCTACAGATCATCGGTGCCGGTCTGGCCGAATCCCGTGGACAGAAGAAGGGCGTAGTTGTCGACATCGAGCGGACGGTCGACGCCGCGAAGGCGGCCGTTGAGGAAGCCGAACTCATGGCGGGGGTCAGTGTCGACACCGCCTGGATTTCTGCTACTGGCACGCACATCCGCGGTATCAACAGCCGCGGCGCCATTACGCTCGAAGGGCGCGCCAGGGAAATCACCGAGGACGACGTGCGTCGGGTCATCGACGCCGCAAGCGACCTCGCCCTTCCGCCCGACTTCGAGGCCGTCCACCTCCTCCCGCAGCAATTCCTGGTCGACGGACAAGAGAACATCGTCGACCCCGTGGGAATGACGGGCAATCGACTCGAGGTGAGCCTCCATCTCGTTGTCGCCTCCGTGTCAGCGCTGCAGAACCTCGTGAACTGCGCCAACAAGGGCGGAATCGAGGTCCAGGCGGTCGTTCTGGAATCTCTAGCGTCGAACGAAGCCGTGCTGTCTGACGACGAGCGCGAACTTGGCGTCGCGCTGCTGGATATCGGCGGGGGCACCACGGACCTGGTTTGCTTTCAGGGCGGAACGGTCTGCCATACGGCCGTATTCCCGGTAGGCGGCGAGAATTTCACCAACGATCTGTCCGTCGTACTCAAGACTCCTCTACCTGACGCCGAGGAGATCAAGACCCGCCACGGAGCGGTCCTCCCTGAGCTGGTTCCTGCCGATCAGAGCATCGAAGTCGCCGGGATCGGAGGAAGAGCACCTACCCTGGTGCCTCGGCGCCAACTTTGTGAGATTCTTAGACCTAGGGCTGTGGAAATGCTGGACTTGGTCCGAGACGAGTTGCGTCGCGCCGGGTTCGCGGACGAACTGCATGCAGGGATCGTCCTGACCGGGGGTGGCGCACTGCTCGAAGGCCTCGCTGAGGCTGCGGAGCAGCGGTTCGGTTTGCCGGTACGTGTGGGCGTACCGGAAGAGATCACCGGACTGACGGATGTTGTTTCGGGGCCGGTGTACTCGACTGCGGTCGGGCTAGCACTCTACGGCCATCGGAATCGTGGGGAAGCATCGCGCTTCGAGGTGAGAGATCCGACGTTCCTACGTCGCGTCCAGGGCCGCGTCGCTCGGTGGTTCGGAGATCTCTTCTGAGGGTGGCGCGTCGCTTGTCGGCGCAAACGGGGCAGGAGTACAGGGCATGAGCGACGAGCAAGACCGGGACCCGATTCTCGGCGACGATGCACCGCGTCTGACACTTGGACCGAGCGAATCGACTTCGCTTCCGGTGGACGACCTTCTCGGCCCGTCAATGGCCGACTTGAGCAACACGGCGAACATCAAGGTCGTCGGTGTGGGCGGTGGCGGCGGCAATGCCATCACGCGGATGATGATGGCCGGCCTCAAGGGCGTGGAGTTCATTGCGGCCAACACGGACGTCCAGGCGCTGGAATCGAACACTGCGCCTACGAAGCTACAGCTCGGCGCGAACCTGACGCGCGGGCTTGGCGCTGGTGCGAACCCGGAGATCGGCCGCCAGGCCGCTCTGGAGGACACCGATCGAATCGTCGAGGTCCTCGAAGGTGCCGACATGGTCTTCGTAACCGGCGGCCTCGGTGGTGGCACCGCCACGGGCTCGGCGCCCGTTATCGCTCGTCTTGCCAATGAACTCGGCGCCTTGACCGTCGCAGTCATGACCAAGCCGTTCACTTTCGAAGGTCGCCGCCGGATGATGCAGGCCGACCTTGGTCTGAAGGAACTCCAGGAATCGGTCGACACGCTGATCGCGGTCCCCAATGACCGTCTCCTATCGACAGTTCCGGCTGAAACACCGCTGATCGACGCGTTCAAGCACGCAGACCAGGTGCTCCATCAAGGCGTTCAGGGTATCGCCGACCTGATCTTGGTGCCTGGCCTGATCAACCTCGACTTCGCCGATGTTCGCACCGTCATGTCGGGCATGGGCATGGCGATCATGGGCACTGCCCTTCGCGAGGGCGAAGAGCGCTCGGCGGAGGCTGCTCACGCTGCCATCCATTCGCCGCTGCTCGAGGACACTACGATCGACGGCGCGCGCGGCGTACTGATCAACATCTCCGGTGGCCCGGGCATGACACTTCACGAGGTGAACGAAGCCGCGTCGATCGTTCAGGATGCGGCCGACGAGGACGCGAACATCCTGTTCGGTGCAGTGATCGACGAAGCCCTCGAGGGACGCGTGAAGATCACAGTGATTGCGACGGGATTCGAGCCCTATCCGACGATGCGGGACTCGGTGCTCTCACAGAGGGGCAGCGTCTCCCCTGGTGTTGCAGCCGAGATCCCCGCACCGGTCTCGGAACCGACTGGGGAGGCGACCTTCGCGAACGTCGACCTCGAAGAGGACGACCTCGAAGTTCCTGCTTTTCTGCGACAGCAGCGCGACTAGAAACGCGGTCCTCGGGCTAGAATCTTCGGGGTAGCCACCCACGGAGCGCCGCCCACAGGCGCTCGCTACCCGTAACCCCGGAGCCCGGTTGGACCACCTGCTGCAGGAACGAGCCCGCGCGCGCCTCGAGCGTGAGACGGCCCACGTGCGCCCTGCTGCCGATGCCCGGCTGAGGATTGCTCTCGCCTACCCGAACACCTATTCGGTGGGGATGAGCAATCTCGGGATGCACACCCTCTACAGACTGTTGAACGCCCTGCCGGGCGTGCGCTGCGAACGCGTATTCCTTCCCGATCCCGTCGATCTCGAACGCCACAAGCAGACCGGCACATCCCTGTTTGCGCTCGAGAGTCTCGACCCGGTCTCCAGCTTCGACCTGCTGGCGTTCTCCGCGTCGTTCGAAAACGACTACCGCAATCTCGTCGAGATGCTCGACCTCGCAGGGATCGCGAGACGGGCTGAACAGCGCACACACCACGATCCGCTCGTCCTCATGGGCGGCGCCGCCGTCTCGATCAACCCGGAACCGGTAGCACCGTTCCTCGATATCGGATGTGTTGGCGAGGGCGAAGAACTCGTCGCCCCACTGGTTGATGCCTGCTTCGCCGCGACCAGTCGTGAAGATCTTCTAGATCGCCTCGCGCAGGCACCGGGCTTCTACGTTCCTGCGCGATACGACCCTGTTTATGAGCTCGGCACGGACGGTGTGATCCCTCGCTTTTCGGGCCTTGCCGTGGCGCAGAACGCACCCGACGTGGTGACGAAGGTCAGGGCCAGCCTTGATCGGCCAAGTCGCGTGGCTGCGACCGCGATCCACACGCCGGACACCGAATTCGGTGACCGAGTGACGGTCGAAGTCGCCCGCGGTTGCACCAAGGGGTGTCGCTATTGCTGGGTGGGATACTCGATTCTCCCATTCCGAGTCCACACCGCCGAGGATGTCCTCGCCGCCGTGCGCCCGTGGCGCGACCGTGTTGATCGCGTCGGCCTGGTTGCCACGGCGTTGCTCGACCATCCCGGCATCGAAGACATCGCGACTCAGCTGCGCGCCGATGGGTTCAAGGTGTTCAGCCCGAGCCTCATCATTTCGACGCTCCGCGAGTCGCTGCTAGAGGCTGTAATCGACTCCGGCCAGGAAACCGTGACGATTGCGCCCGAGGCGGGCAGCGACCGGATGCGTCAGGTCGTGATGAAGAAGATCACGAACGAAGAGATCCTCGACAAGGTCCGGATGATCTTCCGCGCCGGTGCGGTTAACGTGAAGAACTACATCATCATCGGACTCCCGGGCGAGACCCAGGAAGACCTGGAGGCCATCGTCGATCTCGGTCGCGCCATGCGCGAGATCATGATCGAGGAGGGGCGGGAGCGAGGCCGTATCGGAACCGTGACGATGTCGGTGAACTGCCTGATCCCCAAGCCTGGCACACCGTTCCAGTGGGCAGAACAGCTGACGCCCAGGGAGTACCGCCGACGGCTGCGATGGCTCAAGCGCCAGGCCGCCGACATTCCCAACCTAGTGATCGACGGTATGCCACCACGAACCGCTGAGGTGCAAGCGGTTCTCTCGCGTGGCGATCGGCGCGTTGCCGATCTGCTCGAGCGCTGGGTCGACGCGGGCGACTGGAGCGCCGCACTGCGCGACTGGGTCAACAGCGGCGGGGTTCCGCTTGCTGAGTTCCTGCGCGAGCGCGATCCGATGGAGCCGTCTCCGTGGGGCCATCTCCGAGTCGGGCCAGGGCAGCCAGCGCTGACGAATCAGTGGGAGCGTGCTTCGGTGATCGCCGCCGACCAACCCAACGCCCAGGCCAGTGTCTGACGGGCTGATCAGGTGGCCGGATCTCGGCACCCCACACGGGTTCGAGACGCGACATGGCAACCTCGAGAATACGTTCACGCAGCCGATTCGCCGTGTTCGTCAGGTCCACGGCAATATCGTGCATTTCCTGGATGCTGCGGCAGATACTTCGCCGCACACCGCCGCGTCGATCGAAGAGCGTCCGCCTGGCGATGCTCTCGTTACCAGCGCCTCTAGCCTACCCCTCGGAGTCGCCACGGCCGACTGCGTCCCGGTGCTGCTCCACGACCCGGTGACTCGATGCATCGGCGCCGTGCATGCGGGTTGGCGCGGAATCGCGGCGCGGATCGTGCCCGCTGCGCTCGAGGTGATGGCGACGCATTGTGGTTCTCGTGCCGTCGACTGCCGCGCAGCCATCGGACCCTGCGTCGGTAGAGGCGTGTACCGGGTGGGACCGGACGTACTTGAAGGTTTCGCGAGTGCCGGGTTGCCGCCATCCGTCTTTGACGCACATGCGGTCGACGACACGGGCCGCGAAACCGCCCTATGCGACCTGGCAGCAGCCGCTCGATGGCAGCTTCAGACGGCAGGACTCGTGCCAGACGCCGTCTGGGTCGCCGATCGGTGCACCGCAACGGAGGAGTCGCGGTTTCATTCGTACCGCCGCGACGGATCAGCAGCGGGTCGGATGACCGCGGCGATCATGCTCGACTAGCTGCCTGACAGACAGCTCTACGCGTTCGCGTCGACGCTCACTGTCGAGGGCAACGACAGCGAGTCGCGTACGAAGATGATGCGCTTGCAGGCATCGCATTGCTGCGGTTCCACCAGGTTGAGAACCTGCACCCAGATCTGGGGCCGCAGGCGCACATTGCAGGCCGAGCAACGGCCATCGATTCCCTCGGCGACAGCGATGCCACCTCGAACTGTTGCCACGCGATCGTAGAGCGTGATCAGCTTGGGCTCTGTCTCTGCGCGCAACTCGTTGCCCGCGTTCGTTTCCGCGGCCAGCGCGTCGCCAAGCTCTTTCTCCCGTTGATCAATCGCGGCAATTTCGGTCGCGGTCTCGGCCTTGGCTGCGCCGAGTACATCTTGCGCTGCCTTGATGCCGTCGCTGAGACCGTCGGCCGCTTCCATCAGCTCGAGGATCTGCTCCTCGATCTTGCTTATCTTGCCCTGCACGGTCTTGATCTCGTCCTGAATCGCCCACAGTTGCTGGTTCGTACGGACCTGCATCTCCTGTTCGCGATACTTATCGACCTGCGCCTCGGCGGCCTGCAGTTCGCCCTCGAGTCGACGATGTTCGGCCTGAGCCGCGTCCCGAGACGCTTCCGCATCGGCGACGCCGGCTTCGGCAGCACTTACACGCGCCTGGCACTCCTCACGCTCCGCAGGGAGCCCACCAAGCTGGGCTTGCAGGTCGCGCGCCTGCAACTCCGTTGCCTGCAACCGGACCAGTCGTTCGAGTTCGTCGCGGAAGCCCATGGTGTCGGTGCTCAGCGTTGGCGATGGGGCCGTACTCGGCCGGCCAGGAACGGCCGCGCATTGCGCGACTAGAGCGCATGGTAACAGCGCCTGCGAGGCGCCGCGAATCACCCGCTAGATCAGAATGGGAAGAACACCGGCACGAGGAAAACCAGCATCACAAGAATCAGGATCGTGAGCGGAGTCCCGACCCTGAGGTAGTCGCGCGACGTGTACCCCCCGGCGCCCATGACGAGCAGGTTTGCCTTGTGGCTAAACGGCGTCATGAAGGCCGCAGACGCGGCAAGACTGACTCCCATCATCAACGGATAGGGGCTCAGTTGCAGTTGATCGGCCATCTCGAAGACGACCGGCGCCAGCAGGACCACGGCCGGTGCGCCATCGAGCCCCTGGCTCAGAACGCTGGCCAACAAGACCAGCGAGGCGAGCACGGCGTAGGGCCCGGCAGCTCCCGCCGTGGAGGCAACCGTATCCGCGATGAACTCTGCCGCGCCTGAACGTTCCATGGCGAAACCCACGGGCAAAACCGCCGCGACCAGGAAGATCGCGCGCCATTCGATCACGCGATAGGCCTCCTGCATCGACAAGGCTCCCGCAAGCAGCACTAGCGACGCGGCCGTGAACGCCGCCACGTGGATTGGTTGCCACCCGGTCGCCACCAAGCCGACCATCAATGCCAGAGCGCCAATGGCGTACGGCGCTTTGTGGAGTCGGCGAGCGGCCTGGTCGCCGTGCGAGAGCACCACAAAATCTGCGTCTGCAGCGAGCCGCCGAATACGATCGCGCGGCCCGCGGAGCAACAGCGCATCACCAAAGCGAAGCGCCGCACGCGCGAGATCCGCATGCACGGGCTGGCCGCCTCGCCAAAGCGCGAGGGCCAGCAAACCGTAGCGCTCCTGGAACTCAAGGTCCGCGAGAGTTCGTCCCTCAGCGGCCGAGCGCGGTGCGACTGCGACCTCGACCATCGAGAGTTCCTCGGTTTCCAGCAGTTCCTGATCAGCCGCCCCGCCAAAGTGAACTTCACCGGCGCTCCCTAGGCTCTCAAGCACCCGAGGATCGCAGGCCAACAACAGCTGGTCACCGCCCTGAATTCGGTCATCCGGTTGGATGGCGAGTCGAGTCTCGCCTCCACGAACGATCCCCGCGATAGTGAGGCCGGCGGTCGCCGCGAGGCGGCTCTCCTTCACGGTAGTCCCGTCCAGATCACTGCCCGGAGACACCTCGATAACCGAGACCCGTTCAGCGAGAGCCGCAACGGCGGACTCCCCACGCTCCAGAACTTCGAGGTCAGGCTGCGCCGCAAATCGATCGAGGTCGGCGGTCAAGCCAACGGCGAGCACTTCGTCGTCGACGCGCAGCGTCTGCTCGGCCAGATGCTCCGCATACAACTGATCCCGATGCCGGATTGCGAGCACCACCGCTCCGTAGCGATTGCGAAAACCGAGCTCGCGCAGGGTACTGCCGGCCAGGCCGCCGCCCGATCCGACCCTGGCCCGTATGCCGTCGACTCCGGCCGGCAGGCTCGGGAGCGCGTCCACACCCACACGATGCACGTCCAGCCGTTGCATTTGCAGCATCTCTTGCACTTGGCCCGGATCGCCGTCAACCACGAGAACGTCACCACCTTCCAGCACCGTGCTGCCCTGCGCGGCGAATGTGCGATCTCCACGCCGAACTGTAAGCACCTTGAGACCTAGCGCGTTCCCAAATCTCGACTCGGCCAACGAGCGGCCAATGAGCTTTGCGCCCTCCGGCACCTCGAGGGTGAACAGGCGCTCGCTGAGCTGATAGATCTCCGCGAGATCCTTGCCTTTCGAGGCGGGTCCACGCGCCTTACCTTCCGGAAGAAGGCGCTTCCCGATCAGCAGCATGAACACGGTGCCAACCACCATGATCGCGACGCCCACAGGTGTGAAGTCAAACAGTGTGAAGGGTTCCAGGCCGCGATCGGTGAGCATCTGGGCAGCAAGAATGTTGGGGGGCGTTCCCACGAGCGTTGTCGTTCCGCCGAGGATTGCTCCGAACGCCAACGGCATGAACAGTCGCGAAGGCGCGAGGCCTGCGCGAGGGGCGAGCGCGGTGACTGCCGGCATGAGCACCGCAGTGGCAGCAATGTTGTTCATGAATGCCGACATCACGCCGGCTACGATCATCAGCGTAGCCAACAGGAGCGATTCACTATTGCCCACGAGCTTGTGAATGCTCCCGCCAATGATGTCCGCAACTCCAGTCTCAAGGAGTGCGGCGCCGACGATGAACACCGACAACATCGTCATGACCGCCGGCGACGAGAAGCCCTGAAAGGCCTCGTCCGGGGTCACGAACCCGGCGAAGATCAACACCACGAGTCCGAGGAACGCGGTCAGGTCGACGGGGAGCTTCTCGGTGAGAAACAGGTAGACCATCACGATCAGCAGCACGAACAGGCTGGCGATCTCGATCGTCACTGGAGAAGCGGCACCGTGGAGTCAGGCGGGACGAAGACCCGCGTCGGCGGGCAACCGTCCCCAACCCTACACGTCCCGGCCGAGTGGAGGGAACCGTCGAGGTCGCGTCGGGACTACTCGGGGCTGACGAAGAGCTTCGTCTGTTCCTCGCGCCGCTCTCCGCCCACCTGATCGATTATCTGAGTCCACAGGGACGCGTCGCCCGCGCGCACGTGCCCAGGAATCGACACACGAACCAAGAGTCGCGTGATGTCGAGATCTGCGTTCCTCGATGATCCGATGATCTCAAAATCACGAAGTCGATAGACCTGACCGTCCTGCCCTTCGTCCAGGTCCATCACGAGTCCGGCTCGTGGCTCACCGGTCGCGGCGTCGAGCGGCAAGTTGTATGCAACCACAAGCACCGTCAGGGCCTCGCCAGGTCGTACAGCAGGGGCAGCGATGGGGGCGAAACGGCGATCATCGAACTCAAGCGGATCGAAACGCTCCTCCGGGTCGGGGAGCCTCGGAACCGTCACGCTATCGACAACCAGCGGTCGCACCATAACCATGCCCTCATCGGGCACGATCTCTCGCGCGAAGTACCCACGCGTTGCAGCGCTGAGCTCGCCCACTTCGGCCTCGCGGATGAGCAGACGGAGCCGGCCTTCACCTGGTGGCACATCGACGAAATCCGAGTATCGGAACGACTGCTCACCGAGTCGACCAGCCGCTCGCATGGCACCCACATCGATGCGGACCTTGCGGCGGAACTGGTCCAGGATCGTGTTGTCTTCGCCGAGTGCAAAGCCCGCGAGTTCGAGTTGCACGTCGTCGTTGCCGCGCATCGCCGCGAGACGATCGAGTTCAAAACCGTCGATCTCGAGCACCAGCGCCGCTCGTGCCCGGCCGCCTCCCGTGGCAGGAAACGCAGTGACTTGACTCTGGAACGCGATCGCAGATCGGTCGGTTTCATCGGCCATCACTTCCGCGAGCTGCAACTGACGCTGCATCTCGTTCATCGCGACGAAGGTCGGTGGCGGCGTTAGCCGTTCCGGGGCTGACGTGACCTGGATTCCCCGGCGCTGCACCTGCACCTCGATGTCGACGGTGTCCGGATCGTCCGCTTCCTTGCGGTAGGCGATCAGGTAGTAGCTCGACGTGCTCTCGTCGATGTCCGTCAGGGCGGTCGACAGATCGTTCATGTTCCAGTACGCCTCCCCGCCGGTGCCGTCCGTGAGGTAGGTCAACGCCTGCCTGCCCGCGCGGCCGGCTGTGGGCGTGAAGTTGCCCGGCTCGAATCCGGCACCGATTCCCGTCGGGTCGATAGCATGGATCACGGCGTCAGCGTTGCGGAACATATCAACCGCTTCGAGCATGCTCTCGCGCACTTCAGCGGCTCCCCACATCATCTCGGGATCGCTCGACGCGACTCCCGCCGGGTTCGCAGCTCTGGCGTCCGCCTGTGCGCCCTGCTCCTGAAGACTCGCGCCGGCCAGCGCTCGGTCGTCGAAGCCACGGGAGAACATGATGACGTGCTTGCGGCCCTCGATCGCCTGCAGCATTTCGCCAAACTGCCGTAACTGATCAGTGAAATTCGACACGCTCGCGACGTATTCGCGGAAGTCGATCGCGGGCAGCGCTTCCAGACCTCCGCTGTCCCCCACCGGGTTCGACGCCGCGAGATCTGCCATCGCCTCCATCAGATTCTCGTCCGCGCTCGTAGCGACCAGGTCGTTCGCATTGACCAGACCCAGGCCGCCAACCGCCTCGTCGATCTGGGCACGATTTCCAGTGAAGGGCGTCAGCAGTTCGATGCCATAGCGACTACCGGTAGCGACGGCCACGAGATCGCTTGCTCGGAGATTCTTCTCCACGAATTCGAGCGCAGCCCGCCGCGCCTCGATGATGCCGCGTCGCGACGTGAAGCTGAAATCAAAGAACATGAGGATGTGCCGGCGCGCTGACACGGGCCGAGTCTCGAGAGTCGGCCCCGGGCCCGCGATCGCGGCGACGCCAACGCGGTCCTCGGCTCGAAGATCAACCTCGTACACCACCTGTGCCGGTCGTGGCTTGCCGTCAACAACAATGACGAAATCGCCGGCGGTGAGTCCGCGCACGAACCCTCCACCCGGGCCGCTGACTCCGACCTGGAGTTGAACCAGCTCCACTCGAGCTTGGAACTGCGGTCGTTGCTGAGCAACGCTCGAACCGCTGGCAACGAGAGAAACGGCGCACTGGCGCGCAGAGTGACTCTTTGAAAATTCATCGGTACCACAGGATTTCCGGGACGCGGCCGGCCAACACCGGCGTGCGCACAAGGGACCTCGCCCACGGCCCCATTTCGATCCCATCATTGTAACTGGGCCGCGCCACAAAAACCCGTCCGAATCCGCCTTGGGCACGCGTCCTCGAGCGCCGTGCTTCCTTTTAGGGCCGCCGCACAGGAGAATCGCGGCCAGACTTCGATCCGCTACTCGCGCCGCACGCCATAGGACCTTACCGATGCCGAGACGCCTCGCAGACCTTCGCACGATCGCCCTGCTTGTCACCCTCAGCGGCGTGCTCTGCGCGGGCACCGCCGCTGCCCAGGCACCCCGCCCCGCGCAGGCTGGCATCCCCACGCCGGAATCGGTTCTCGGGTTCCGCGTCGGCGACGACTTCAAGTTGGCGTCCTACGACCAATCGATCGAATACTTCACGGCTCTCGATGCGGCAAGCGATCGCGTGCAACTTCAGAAGATCGGACGCACGTCCGAGGGTCGCGATTGGTACATCGCGTTCATATCGTCGCCCGAGAACCTCGCCCGACTCGAGGAGCACCGACAAGTCGCCCAGCGACTGGCGCACCCGGGTGACATGACCGACGAGGAAGCGCGCGAACTCGCCCGAGACGGGAAGGTCATTGTCGCGATCGACGGCGGCCTCCACTCCACCGAAACAGCGCACGCGCAGCACACCATTCAACTGGCCTACGACCTGGTCACGGAAAAGGACGGCGACGAGGCACGCGCCATCCTCGACGACGTAATCCTGCTGCTGTGGCCATCGATCAACCCCGACGGGCAGAACATGGTCGCGGAGTGGTATGCCGAACAGTTGGGTACACCATTCGAGACGGCCCGCATGCCGCGGCTCTACCAGAAGCACATCGGCCACGACAACAATCGAGACGGCTACGGGCTCAACATGATCGAGTCGCGGACGGCCGTCCGGATCAACCGGCACTGGGAGCCGCAGGTTCTATACAGCCACCATCAAACGGCCAGCATGCCGGCAACGATCTGGCTCCCGCCCTATGGCGAGCCCATCTATCCGGACATTCACCCTTTGATGAACCGGATGGTGAACCTGATGGGAACCGCCGCTGCGGCGGCGCTGGACGAGCGCGGAATGCCTGGCGCCGAGCACAAGGGAGAAATCTTCGACGCCTGGTATCCCGGGTATATCGATTTCATCAACTTCTTCCACAACATCGTCATCATGTTCAGCGAGACCGGTATCCACGGCTCGCCGACGCCGAGGTTCTACACAGTGCGCGATTTCCCGGCGGCTGACCGTGCCCTGCAGCCGGGCACCCTACACGCGAGCCTCTGGCGCGGAGGCTGGTGGCGCCTGCGGGACTCGGTCGACTACATGCTGGTGACGTCGACTTCAACGCTCGATGTGGCCGCCAAGTACCGGCGCGACATTCTCTACAACCGCTACCAGGCATCGCGCGACGTGATCGAGGCCTACCGCGAAGGGCCTCCCTACGCCTACGTCATTCCGCAGGACCAGCGCGATCCCGTTGCTGCGGTCGAGATGCTGAGGCGCGTCGCCTTCCAGGACATCGAGGTCTACCAACTCGATGCCGACACCGTGATCGACCAGCAGACGTTCGCGGCCGGCAGCTGGGTCGTCCCCATGGATCAGGCCGGAGCGAACTTCGCCCGTTCCATGTTCTCGATTCAGAAATACCCGGATTTACGCCAATATCCGGACGGGCCGCCCGACCTGCCCTACGACCACGCCGGGTGGACTCTCCCCTACCAGTTCGGGGTACGCACTATCGAGGTCCGCTCGCCGCTCACGGATAGCCAGCGAGCCGCACTCGTTCCCGTGCGGACGGATCCTGTCGCCTGGGATGCGCTAGACGAAGGGGGAGATCACCGCGACGGCTCTGATTTCGATTCTCCGCCCGACGTCGGCTTCGACACCAACGCGATCGCGGCCGGAATCATTCCCCCGGCCGGAAACGTGACCGGCAGCGGGACCGCGCTCTGGGTGAGTCCCGCGCAGAACAACGCCTTCCGCGCCGTCAACCGCGCCTGGGCGGCAGGTGGTCGCGTCAGCGTGGCCGAGGATGGCAGCTACGTCATCGCCGGAGTCGCGGCCGACGAGATCGATCGCATGGTCAACGACCTCGCGTTGCAGGCCCGTCGGGGTCCGGCATCCGGCGCCCCGATCGAGCAAACCCGCGTCGGTATGTATCGACCCTGGAACACCAGCATGGACGAAGGCTGGACCCGTTGGCTGCTCGAGATGTACGACTTCGACTTTCGTGGTCTTCGTGATGCCGACGTCCGCGCCGGCAATCTCATCGACCGCTACGACGTGATCGTGTTGGCCGACATACGCGGCGGCCAGATCATCAACGGTGCGGCTGCCGGCACTGTGCCGGCACGATATGCAGGCGGGATGGGGGCAGCGGGCGTTCGCGAACTCGATGCCTTCGTCCGCGCGGGCGGCACCCTGCTGTGCCTGGACTCGAGCAGCCTATTCGCGATCGAGGAGCTTCACCTGCCGGTGAAGAACGTGGTGGGCGACCTCGACCGAACCGAATTCTTCTCGAGCGGCTCCATCATGGAAGTGATCGTCAACACCGATCATCCGGTAATGGCGGGAATGCCCGAGCGCGCAAACGTGACCGTGACAAACAGCCCGGTGTTCACCACCACAGAGGGCTTCGAAGGTTCGGCGCTGGCCAAGTACCACGAATCAGGCTCGCCGCTGATGTCCGGCTTCCTCCTGGGCGAGGAACACCTGCGAGGCTATGCCGCAGCTCTCGACGTGAAGCTGGGCGACGGCCAGGTGATTCTCTTCGGCTTCCGCCCGCAGTGGCGCGGCCAACCGTTCGGCACCTTCCGGGCCCTGTTCAACGGCCTACTCTTCGCGGGAGAACGGGCCGCTAGCACCAGGGCGGACGACGGCTTCTGGACGCCGCCGGCTGAAGAAGTGGACGCGGACGCCGATGCGTCTACGGACGATCCTGAGGGACGATAGGGGCAAATCGGCTGAGTTCAACCAGATCGTCGGACTGTTCCGCGATCGTGTCGGGGTGCGCTCCCGCTTCGCCGAGGAAAGCGTCGGCGAACTGCAGCACAAGACGACACATGGCCTCATAGCCTCGCTGCGCGACCTCGCCGCCCACGGCCCAACCAGAGACCGTGTCGAGACCAAGAACCCCCGGGAGCATCCCTCCTGGAAAGTTGAAGTTGCCGTGATGGAGTGCAGGGAAGCGTCCATACCAGGAGCCACCTGCTACGCGCCCTAGCGGTTCTGGCACCGGAGTCTCGTTTCCCCCCACGCGAGCACTGCCGTGGCGCAAAAGAACATGCGGCGCCACGAGCTCCGAGGGGCCGAGATTCGCGAGGTCAGCCGCGTCGCGATAGACCCAGCCGCTCACCAGGTTGGCGTCGACGCCCACAACGAGATCCACATCCGGACGAAGACGTTGCAGACCATGCGCGGATTCTCCACCGTAGCTCCACGACAGCAGTCCGACTCGCCCTCCGTCAACAGTCTCGATATCCACGACACTATCCAGAGTCACGGAAAGCAGATCGACCTGCGCCGCCAGCGCGTCCCGTCGCTCCTGCTCCGTGAGGTCCTGATTCCACGGAAACGCTGGCACACGATCGCGCGGCCAGGCGAACGCCACGTTGTAACCGTGCGAAGCCAGATACTCCGCGAGCAACGGCTGCATGGTCGGAATGCTGTCGCGATAGGTCCAGAGCAATAGCGGAAACGGGCGCTCCACCGGCTCTGCGTCGCGAATTGCCCACAGCCGCGCCTCGAGCGCATCCGCGAGCATCGCATCGGTAACACCGGGCGGATCGGTCATGTCGACGCGCAGCGCGGCTTGTAGTGAGCCACCGTCCACCGCGCCATCTCCCTGCGCGGCGTAGTAGTCGGCAAGCCGCATATGCTCCGGCGCATCCGCAGCTCTGGCGGGGTACCACCGAAAAACGTCGACCGTCGTCGGGCGGCTCAACGATGCCGGCGGCAGGGTCAGCACTTCCTTGCGGAATCCAACGGCGAAAGGGCCGCGCGTCAAGTCGCCGGTGATTTCCGGCAGGGCTCGGGTCTGCGCAGGCTCAAACGTCAGGAATGCAGCTACCGCGATCAGAAGTAGGCGTGCCATCTGGACTCGTCCTTTGCCAGTGAAGTGCCGGGAACCGAACGTCGACTGTGCCCATTGGGACAGAGACCGCCCCCCGAAACAAGGACAACTTGTTCAATGACGTCGGCTGGCTCGCTGCGATCTAGGACGCTCGCAGAGCAATTGCTGCATCCACCTTGGCGGCGCGTACTCCGGGAATCGCTGCAGCGACGACCCCAACGAGGAGTTGCACAACCACGACCGTCGACAGGATCGAGAAGTCGGGCCCGTCCACTCCGAGCAGAAGTGGCTGGATCCAGCGACTCATGAGGAGCGCAACACCGGTGCCCGCAACCAGACTGATGGCGACGAGAGCCACCGCGCGCGCAAGCACCATGCCGACCAGCGCGGCCGGGCGGGCGCCGAGCGCCGACCGGATGCCGATCTCGCGTGTGCGACGAACCACGCTGAAAGCCATCACCGCATAGAGCCCAACGGCCGCGATGACAAGAGCCAGGGTGCCGAAGATCGAGAACATCGAAGCGCCGAGCTCCCAGGAGCGCGTCTGCCAATCCATGTATCGCGCCAGCGGGCGCGCGGTTGTGTATCGGACCCCTTCCGACATCCCGGTGACCTCACGCTGAAGCGCTACAAGCGCTGCCGAGTCTGCGGGCCCTCTGAGCCGCACGAACATCGCGGTGGGAGCCACCTCGTGCTGGGCGAGAGGGATGTAGTACTGCGCCTCATCCGCGAGCGTGATGGACTGCCGCGCCGCGTCTTCGACGATCCCGACCACTGTGGAACACGGTGCGTCCTCACCGCCGATCTTCAGGCAGCTACCGATGGCCGTTACATCTGGCCAATACGCGTCCGCCATGCGTTCTTCTACCACAGCTACGAGCTGGCTCCCCGCATCGTCGGCGGCCTCGATTCCGCGCCCGCGAATCACCCGGATCCCCAGTGCCTGGAAGTAGTCCGCGTCCACTAGATGCACATACGGCCCACCGTTGCTGAACGTCGGCGGCTCCGGCATTCCAGGTACATCAATAGGTTCGGACGAAGCTGAATAGAACGGTATCGACGAGCTGCGCGTGGCCGCCGCCACGATGCCGAGTTGGGCGAGCCGCTCGACACTACGTTCGTAGAATGCCTCCGCCTCGTCGGCAGCGACCACTTCTTCATCGATCTCCGGGATCACAACGATCAGGCCGTCGTGATCGAAGCCCAGATCGACTGCATTCAGATTAGCGAGACTCTTGACGAAGAGGCCGGCAACGACGAGCAGGACCACCGACAGTGTTGTCTGCAGAAGCAACATTCCGGTCCGCACGCGTGAACGGTCGCCTGCGATCCCGCGCGTCGAGCCACCGCCCAGAACCGCGACAACGTCAGAGCGGGCGGCACCAATGGCCGGAATCAAACCCGACACGACACCGGCAGCAGCAGCCGCGACGAAGGTGAACACGAACAAGCGCACGTCCACCGGGTTGGCTGGCCAGTGCACGTTCGGCAACAAGGAGGCCCGCACGAGGACACCGCCCCAGTGGCCGATGGCGAGCGCAGCGACGCCACCCAAACAGGCCAGAACGATGCTTTCGAACAACAGCTGTGTCAGCAGTCTGCGGCGCGAGATTCCCAGCGCGAGTCGGACCCCGATGTCACGTTGCCGGGTCGTCGCTTGAGCAAGGAGAATGTTGGCAACATTGGCGCACGCGATCAGCAGAACGAGTGCCGCGACTGCCGTCAGCCACAGCGCCACACGCGCGTCGCTCGACTGTTGGAGACCGCGCGCAGCAATGAGCGATCCCAGCAGGATCCGCGCCTCGGGGTCGTAGCGAGACCATTCCCCCCGACCTTCGCGGTGGCGGGCTGTGGCGCGTTCGGCCACAGCCACGGCATCGGCGTCCGGCGCGAGCCTTCCGATCGCCCGCAGCCACAGCCAGCCGCGACTCTCCGACCACTGCGCCCCCATCCCGTTAGCGCGGCTGAAGAGCGGAGTCCACACGTCGATCCGTTCGAGCTCCACCCCCGTGAAACCGCGCGGCGCTACCCCGACGATCTCGTGGGCGATCCCGTCCAGCATCAGGGTCTGCCCCACCGCACCAGGATCGGCCCCGAACGCCGATCGCCAGTACTGAAACCCCAGCACGGCGACGTCTCCCGCCCCCGGCGCATTTTCCGCGTCCGTCGGAAAGCGTCCATGCAGCGGCTTCACTCCCAGCATCGGGAACAGGTTGGGCGTCACGTATTGCCCGGCGATGCGCTCCGCGTTCAGACCATGCCCCACCGTCACATTCCGCCGCCAGGCACGTTACTCACGGCGACCACATCGTCCAGGCCGGGGATACCTACAAAGTCCCGATAGTCGAGATAGGAAATGGTGGCACCGGTCAGGAGCCGTCCGAGGAAGGTGCGCTGGACATGCAGGCGGACGACATCCTCCGCGTCAACGACGTGTTCAGGCGGACTCAGGAGCAACCTGTCGATAATTCCAAACATCGTCGCGTTCGCGCCAACGCCAAGCGCGATCGTCGCCACCACGGTCAAAGTCACTCCCGGTGAAGCCCGCAGACACCGGGTTGCATACCTCAACGACTCCAGGGTCGCCGACACCAAACGGCTCCGACGCGCCTTCCTGCCGCGCTGAAGATCCGCACGCCGCATGGCCAGGCGATGCCGGTCCATATTCCCAAACCGCCGCTCCGCCTCACGCTGCGCATCGACCGCAGAGAATCCGGTTGCACGAAGTTCCTCCCGCGTCCTACGCAGGTGCTCGTGAATCTCAGCGTCCAGTTCTGTCTCGAGATCGTCGCGCATGCTACGGAACTGGAAAACGCGCCGCAGTGCGGCCATCACTCGATTCGTCTCTTTCAACTCAGTCATCGGTCGCTATTCACCGGGGGAACCCATCACGTCGAATACGGCCGATGCGTAGCTTCGCCAGCGCGCGTCCTCTTGATCCAGCTGTCTCCGGCCGGCCGCCGTGATTCGGTAGTACTTGGCGCGTCGGTTGTTCTCGGAGATCCCCCATCGAGACCGCAGCCACCGACGCCCTTCCATGCGGTGGAGCGCCGTATAGAGGGCGCCCTCTTCGATCTCGAGCTGCCCGTTTGTGCGTTCTCGAATCCACGCCACAACGCCGTACCCGTGAAGGTCGCCATCGGCGAGCGCCTTGAGCATCAACATGTCCAAAGTGCCGCGAAGCAGCTGAAGATCTTCCTTCGACATCCGGCCTTCCCCTGAATTTCTGAGGGATACTTCCCACAGAGTCTCAGGGGACGACGCGCGGAGTCAAGTCGCTCGCCGTTTCGTACAATCCCTGGAACGGTCGCCGCGCCAATCCTCCTGAGCCCGGAAGAGATCATGTTCCAATCACTACTTCTCGTCATCGCGTTCGCGTTCACGCTCCCGTTCGGGTCGATCGTGATGCGTCACGATGTCGAGGACGCACGTTACCTAGAACTCGGCGCGCGCTACAGCGATTCCTTCGTTCGCCTCGACGCCGGCTGCGGCACCTTCATCCGATCGAACTGGATATTGACCGCGGCTCACGTCGCTCAGTCCGAGCGCGTCGGAGACTCGGTGTCGGTGGATGGGATCCGCTATCCGATCGCGCGAAAGATCCTGCACCCAGGCTTCAGCATGTCCGGAGGAGCCATCATCCATGACATCGCGCTGATCGAACTCAGCGAGCCGGTGCCCGAGATCCAGCCGGCCCTGTTGTACTCCGCTTCAGATGAGCTCGGGCGCGAAATCGTGTTCGTCGGCACCGGTTGGGCGGGAACCGGCGTACGCGGTATGGCGAACGACGCAATCATTCGCGATCGCAGACTGCGGGGTGCACAGAATCGGGTCGACGGGAGCAAACCCGGCTATCTGCAGTTCACGTTTGACGCTCCGGAGAGCGGGAACGCTTTGCCGCTCGAAGGCATCAGCGGCCCTGGCGATAGCGGTGGCCCCGCGCTCTGGGTCCATGGGGACGGTCGCACCTACGTACTGGGGGTCAGTTCACACCAGAATCGGCAGGGCGCCAAGAACGAAGGGATGTACGGGGTCGTCGAGTACTACGCGCGAGTCTCCGAGTATCGAGATTGGATCGGGGGTGAGATTGAAGCCGAGTAGAGGCATCCTGGGCTCTCCGGCGCCGCTATGACTTGGCCGTCTCGACAACTTCCCGACGGTAGAGGTGGCCAGCGATAGCGATCGAGAGCTTTGCGATCACAGCAGTGAGAAGGTGTCCGGCCCGGAACGGAAACGCGATCCGCGAGTGCCGCAGATCACGCAGGCTGGAGCAGGCGCCCACCACGTTCCGGGTCAGTTCGAGCCCTCGCGCCACTGACCGATGCGCCGTCAAGTAGCTCGGCAACCTCATCTTCTGATCGGCCTCGTAGTCGAAGACATCGTCGACGACCTGGCTCAGCGTCACCACACGAAGGAGCGCCACGAGCTCCGCATCAGTCTGAACGGCAACGATTCCGTCATCCAGTGACGGATATCGGAATGCAATACTCACGGCGGTGCCGAGCGACAACCGCACCACAGCATCGCGGTATCTGACGGTCGCCTCGTGGCGCCTCGAATCCCCGCCCGGTGCGGGCCTGGTCTGCTCCAGGTCACGCAAACGAGGCAGGTACTCGTCGACGATGCGGGACGAGTGAGTCTGCCGAAGCAGCAAGCGCGTCGCCCGATGTTCGTCGCGGCAGAACCCCTTCGCATCAAAAAGGGCGTTGGCGTTGGCCCCAAGATCGAGCAGGGCCGCCACCGCAGTCTGAGAGCTCCCCGACAGCCCTTTCGAGTGCCGGAGAGCATGCAGTGTGTCCAGCGCGGCGATGCACAGCACGCGCAGCGGTGATCGTGGGCGCCCGCTGCTCCCCCACCGTGCAACACAGCGGACCAGACTCGTCGCAGCCACACTGCTCGAACGTAACCACCCAACGCCTGGAGGTCTACGAAGTGCCGAGGTCACACCTGACACAACACCACTTCACGCGGGCAGCGCCAGCGGACTGGCACCAGATCGCTCACCCCGCGGCTGACAACGAGCTGGGTGTTGCCAGATTGACGACGCAAACAGTTGCCGGGATAGAAGAGCGCACCAGGAAACAGACGGTCGCGGAACTCGAACGCAACAATCTGGCAACCATGTAAGTGGCCCGCAAGAACCAGGTCACACCCGAGGCGCCGCGCACGTCGCCAGCTGCGTGGATGGTGCGCGCACAGCACTCGCACGTCGGCCACCGGAAACTGCGCCACCTCAGGGCCACCGACTGCGATCTGCCGACCGCGATGGGCCAGGGTGGCAACAGTCTTCTGGATCCAGCATCCACCGCCCGCTCGCACTGCATCACGCACGCGCTCAGCGCCCAGTCGCTCATCGTGGTTGCCAGCCACCGCGTAGACCGGGCTCAGCTCTGCGAGCTGCTGTACCAGCGCCGTCAAGGCAGGCACCTCAGATCGCGCATCGACGAGATCGCCACCGAGTAGCACCAGATCGGCAGCACATCGCCGAACCGCGGCGATCACATTGGCAGCGAGCCGACCTGAGCGCCCTCTCCGGAGATGAATGTCGCTTACGTACGCAATCCGACACGAGCCCGCCCGCGTTCCGACCTGTTCCGTGCGCACGTGAAGCGGCGCACGCCAGCCGATCTCGAATGTCACTAGAGTGCTCCACATGACTACAAGTTCTTTGCATTGCAAAGTTCACGCTACCACAGCGGCGCGGAAATGCCGTTCTCCCGGCAGAATCGACGACGTGGGCAAGATCCAATGAATAGTCCGTTCAATGAAACTTTCGCAGATGATCATGCGTAGAATCTCCAAAATGGAGGAATAATGGACTCAATAGACATTCAGATAGTGAACATTCTTCAAACAAATGCGCGGACGCCCAACGCTGAGATCGCGCGCCAACTCGAGATGGCGCCCTCCGCGATTCTGGGCAGGATCAAGAAGCTCGAAAAGCAGGGCGTCCTCCTTGGATATGAGGCCAAGGTGAATCCCTCCGCTGTCGACGCGGGTCTACTCGCGTTCGTATCCGTCGGCGTGAGCGAGTTCGGCGAGATGAAGTCCGGCGAGCGGCTGGCAGCAATTCCCGGAGTTCTCGAAGTGCACCATGTGGCTGGCGACGATTGCTGGCTCGTGAAGATCCGCGCTGCGGATCCCGCGGCCCTTGGGGTCACGCTGAATACAGCGATCGGAACGATTCCGAACGTGACCTCGACGCGCACCACTATCGTCATGGACTCCGTAAAGGAGAGCGGCAAGGTGCTGCTCCCGTCCGTTGAGCTACCGACGGGCAAGAGGGTCTCCGATGCTTGAGATCAGCAACCTCGTGAAGATCTACCCGGGGCCCGTAGCTGCACTCCGAGATGTAACCCTCGAGATCCCGCACGGCATGTTCGGACTGCTCGGCCCGAACGGTTCCGGCAAGACCACGCTCATGAAGATACTGGCTGGTCTGCTCGAGCCAACTTCAGGCCGAGTCGTTCTCGATGGCACAGATGTCACGGAGCAGCCTGAAGCTGTCTGGCCTCGGCTGGGTAACCTCCCTCAGGGGTTCGGCTTCTACCCCAACCTCTCGGGCGAGGCGATGCTCCTGCACCTGCTGAGGCTCAAGGGAGTCGCTGCGCCGGGCGGCCTCCGTCGTCTGTGCGACGAGTTGCTCGAACGAGTCAACCTGACGGCCGCCGCGAAGCAGCGCACCAAAGAGTATTCGGGTGGGATGCGGCAACGACTAGGCATTGCCCAGGCTATCGCCGGCAATCCGGATCTGTTGATCGTTGACGAGCCGACCGCAGGTCTCGACCCGGAGGAACGACAACGCTTCTACAACCTCCTGCCGGGCCTCGCCACAGAGCGCACCGTCTTGCTCTCCACACACATCGTCGAAGATGTCGCGTCGCTTTGTCCGCGCATGGCATTTGTTCGCAAGGGACGGATATTGGCCGCGACCAGCCCGGCGGAGGCTCGGGAAGCACTGTCCGGAACAATCTACGCGGGTGCGGCTACGCCCAAGGAGGTGGGCGGGTTGCCACCCACGGCGACGCTCATCAAGTCACACTTCATCGAGGGGCAGAACCTGTGCCGGCTGCATCTCAAGGAAGTTGACCCGCCCACAGGGTTCATGCTTTCCGAGCCCACGTTGGAAGACGCCTACATGCTGGCGATGCGCGCAGCCGAGGCCCTAGAGACGAGGCCTGGAGCGGCAGCCTGATGCTGCAACGCCTCAGAGCAACGTTCGCGCTCGAGCTACGTACCAGTCTGGGGCGCCCGCTGTGGTGGGTTCTCCTCGCGGGGGCGGGATTCTCGGTGCTCAGCCTGTCCTCGACTGCCCTGCTGCCTCAGGGCGACGGGCTCATCGGTGGCGTCCGGCCCTTCGTCAACTCGGCGTATGCCCTCACGTCGTTCTTCGGGCTCAGCGGCTTCGTCCTGTATAGCTTCTTCGCGTCGATCCTCGCCGGCCTCGCCGTGATCAGAGACGACGAACACAGCGTGGCAGACCTGCTACACGGCACTCCTCTGACCTCCAGAGTATGTGCTGGGCAAGTTCGGCGGTGTGCTGGCGGCGCTCCTGCTCGTCTTGCTGTGCCAGGTCGGTTTCCTCATGGCCTTCTACGAGCTCGGCGCGAGTGGCGAGCCGCGAGATGCCTTCAACCTGGCACATTACGTCGAGCCCGCTCTCCTATTCGGAGCCCTACCCATCATCTTCTTCGCCAGCCTCGCGTTCGCGATTGGTGAGTGGACTCGCCGGCCGTTGATTGTCTACGCGATGCCGATCGGGCTCGTATTCGCACTGCCGTTCTTCGCCACGTGGTCACCGCCGGGATTGGCCGAAAGCGCCAACAGCATTCTCAAGCTCGTCGATCCGTCCGGTCTCAGATGGCTCATCCAGGATCTGTTGCGAGCCGCCCCGGGCGTCGACTTTGTCAACCAGGCGCCAGTCTCATTCGATCGGATGATCGTCGGCAATCGAGTGGGACTCCTCGGAGTCTCGGTGGTGCTCATCTTCTGCACCACGCGGCATCATCGCGGCGTTGTCAGAAGAGGTGGCGTGCGCGCCGTCGGAAGCGGCCTCGCTGATCTCTTCCGGAAACTCATCCGCCGGAGCCCAAAGCGGTCACGCGCCATCGCAGCCGGGGCGATGGACGGTGACGACCTGCGCGGCCTGCGACTCGACAACATCGAGATGACATCCTCTCCCCCGGGGTTCGTGCGCGGCGTAGCTACCCTGACTCAGGGCGAACTGCGCGATCTGGTCCGACAACCGGCGCTCTATTTCTTTGTCGGCCTGGCGATGTTCATGGTTCTCGAGCAAGGCAGTGCCGCCTTCGGGCCATTCGGAGACCCCTTGATCCTCACCGCTGGCTCGATGGCGGTATCGATCTTCGGCGTACTTACCTTCGTTACCTGTGCCGTTCTGTTGTTCTTCATCGTGGAGTCGGTGCTCCGCGATCAGACGGCCGAGGTCGACGCGATCCTCTACGCCTGCCCCGTCAGCACCGCCGCGCTGCTATGCGCGAAGTCTCTCGTGGGCACCTTCGTCGCAGTCACTATCGTCGCAAGCGCCTTCCTCGTGGCCGTCGCGCACCTCTGGCTCCAGCCGATCGGAGCGGTTGAAGTCTCGCCGCTACTCATCACATGGGGCGTCCTGCTGCCTCCAACGGTGCTCGTTTGGACGTGCTTTGTTGGGGTCGTTCTTGCCGTCGTGCGCGGACGCTACACCACATACGCCATTTGCATCTCGGCGTTGATGGCAACCGCGTTGTATCAACAGGCCGGGAAGCTCACCTGGCTTACGAACTGGGCAGCCGTTGGAACCCTGCGTTGGAGTGACATGGGGGTGTTTGAGCTCAACCGCGCCGCCCTATGGCTGAACCGCGGCTTCGTTGTAGCAACTGCGCTCCTGTTGGGGGCCGTTGCGCTGCGCCTGTTTGCTCGAACAACACCCGACGTGCTGCGACGAATCGCCGACCGCGCGCGCCCCCTGCTGATGGCACGGCGGGCGGCCTGGCTGGCGCCGCTGGCGGTCGCGCCGGTTGTTCTCGGCACGATCCTCTTCGTCGGTGTCCGCAACGGGTTTCAGGGCACGGCGGCCACGCAAACCGCCACGAACTACTGGCGGCAGAACCTCGAAACGTGGGGCGACTTCGAAACGGCCGAGATACGTCGTCTCGATCTCAACGTTGAACTGCATCCAAATGAGAGACGCGCCGTCGTGAAGGGTAGATACCGATTGCAGAACACCACTTCGAACCCTATGTACCACCTGCCGTTTACCGGGTTTCCACCGGTCGGCCAGATCGATTGGGAGATGGACGGCAGCGCCATCGACGCAGAGAACCGGACCGGGCTCTACGTGCTCCGCAGCCAGCCTGGCGTGGCGCCGGGAGAGTTTGTCACGGTCGGATTCGCCTTCGAAGCTCGCTATCCGGCCGGATTCACGCGTAACGGCGGAGGTACCGAGCAGTTCGTGCTTCCAGCCGGAGTCATGCTTCACAATCTACGCAACGCGTTCATCCCGGTACCTGGCTTCGTCAGAGGCATCGGCATCACACGAAACAACTACACAGAACCTTCGATCGATCTCGGTCGGACGCCGACACCTCAGAATCAGGTGGCGCCCTACACGACGCGCATTACGGTGTCGGCCCCGGACGCCTATACCGTCAACTCGGTCGGCACCAAAGTGAATGAGTTAGACCGCAACGGCCGAACGACAGTAGTGTGGCTAAGCGATCATCCGGTGAGCGCGCTCAACGTGATGGCCGGCCGTTGGGCGAGCGTGGGAGATGCTGAGACTGCAGTCTTCTTTCATCCGGGGCACGCGTACAACGCGCCTGAGATGCTCAAGACGCTGCGCGCAGCCAGACGTCTCTACTCGGAGTGGTTTCACCCGTATCCCTGGCGCGAACTGCGTCTCAGCGAATATCCGAACCAAACCACCAACGCGATCGGGTTCCCCACGAATATCGCCTTCTCCGAAGGGCTCGGCTTTCTATCGCGGCCCGGAGCGAGTATTCCGACGCACGTTGTGGTCACCGCCCACGAGGCCGCTCACCAGTGGTGGGGCAACCTCGTCAGCGCGGCAACTGGCCCGGGTACGGGTCACCTTGTGGAAGGCATGGCCACGTATGCGTCGCTGCTGCTTGTCGAGAACGAACTCGGACCGACCTCACGCATGGAACTCGCCCGAATGCTCGAATCTGACTACGTAAATGCGCGCCGCAACGGCACCGAGCGACCGCTCGATCAAATGGAAGCTGACCAGGGGGCCGATCGTGCGATCGTGTTCAACAAAGGAGCCTGGGTGCAGTGGATGCTCCAGCAGGAAATGGGCCGCGAGCAAATGTTCGCCGCTTTGCGCGAGTTCGTCTCCGCGAGCATCGAGAATCCACACCGGCCTGCCCTCCCCGATTTACTGAGCTCTCTTCGTACCCACGCTCCCGATGTCCAGGTTTTCGACGAATTCGTTGAGCAGTGGTTCGGAAGCGTCGCGCTGCCGGAGTTTCGACTCGGCGGGGTCCGCCTTGCCGGCACGCCCGGCGCCTGGCGAGTCGCGGCGCGGGTCACGAACGCAGGCACCGGAACCGTCACCGTTGACGTTGCCGCCCTCGGCGAAAACACACCCGAACGTTCTGTCGTTCAGGTCACGCTCGGACCCGGTGCGAGCCGTGACCTGACGTGGACCACGACGTTCCGGCCCATGCGCCTCCAGGTCGACCCCGAGGTCAAGGTGCTCCAGGCGGCCCGCGCCGACGCTCAGGCAGAGCTCCCGGACCCGACCTGAAACCCGATGGTTGCCCGATGACGCCGTTCCGTCCTTGTTCCTCCAATCGCCACGTCCGTAGCTTGAGGCGGTCGGGCGCAACCGAGCGCTGACACGGGCCGGCGGTTCATGCCTCCCGTCATGGCAACCGCGGAGGCCGCCGGTGAAAAAGGAAGCGTCTCGGGTGCTGCTGATCGTGCTCAGCGTGCGCGGCGCCCTTGCCGACGGTACCCCGATTGCATCTGCTAACTTCAGTGAATGAGCGACATGGTGCTGCGCATCGACGGTCGTCGGGTCGACCTGCGCGCGGGTGACATACAGGGCCCCGACGGCAAGATTCGACTCGAGCCCCGAGTCCTCGAGGTGCTGCAGGTCCTCGTCCGGCACCGGGGTGAGCTCGTATCCAAGGCGGAGCTACTCGCAACGGTATGGCCGAACACCGCGGTCAGCGACGATGTCCTATGGCGCTGCATCGCTGCCCTGCGTCGTGCTTTCGGGGACGACCCGACCGACGCACGTGTCATCGAGACGCGACCGCGGCGCGGCTATCGGCTCATCGCCGAGGTCGGCCCCGTCATGGCATCGCAGACGCCGCGATCGCATCCGTCTATTCCGTACGATGCCGTCGGGCGACGACATCTCGCCTGGGGCCTTGGAGCGAGCATCGCACTCGCCGGCGCCGCCGCTCTGATTTTCTTCGCCGCGATCTCTTCGCAACGCGGTGGTTCGACTGCCGTCACCGAGCCGCTCTCCCCTGCCGTTGAGACCTGGTCGGCAGTCGATCTGACACGCGCGGGCAGGGAGTACTACCGCCGCCGTACGCCTGATGCGACGAGTCGCGCGATCGAACTCTTCGAACGAGCTGTATCGCTCGATCCGAACCATGCACTCGCCTGGGCTGGCCTGGCGGATTCTCATGCACGCCGTCTGGACGTGTTCGATGCCGATCTGGCCACCGGTCAGCGAGCCCTTCAACTCGCTGACCGCGCGGTTGCGTTGGGGCCACAGTTGCCGGAGAGCCACAAGGCCCGCGGCTATGTTCTGGCAAATCTGGGCCGCACCCAGGAGGCGATGGGCGCATACCGGCGGGCTCTCGAACTGGCCCCAGACTTCACTCCGGCGGCCGTGAACCTGGGAGTCATGCTAGGCGCGCGCGGGCGATACGGCGAAGCGTTGGCCCTGTACACGATGGTCGACACACGAACGCTGGAGCGGGCCATCGATCTGCACAACATCGGCGAGGCGCTCTACTACGTGGGGCGCTACGGGGAGGCCCGCCGGTACCTCACCGCCGCCTTGACCGTGGATCCGCTTCAGGTGGAATCGGTCGTCGTCCTGACGCGACTCGATCTGATCGGCGGGCGCCTAGATACGGCCCGTCGACGAGTCGAAGAGGCTCTCGCAGCGCAACCCGCGGCACGGCAGTTGCTCATCGCGGCGGCGGAGGTCGAGGCCGTGACGGGCAATTCGGCGATCGCGCAGCGGCATCTCTGGTCGGCGCTCGAGGACGCACCACGCGATCGTTATCTCGACGCTCATATCCGGCTGATCCATATCGACCGTGAACAAGAAGGCGAGGCGCGGCTCGATGAGTTCCTTCGCATGTACCGGGAGCAACTCCCGGCCGCCGTAGCGCTGCAGGGGAGTTGGGAGCTGGCGCAGGTGGCAGCCGCCGTCGCGCTGGTGGATGGCGACCAGGAAGCCGCCCTGAGCTGGCTCCGGCGGGCCGCCGACCTCGGACACATCGACGCACGCTGGCTATCGGTGGATCCTCTCTTCACTCCGTTGCACGGAGATCCGGAGTTCCGGCGATTGTCCGGCGAGATAGCTGAACGCTGGCGGACGAGCGATGCTCAACTCACCACGCTGGTAGCAGCCGGCCCACTCGACCGAGCGTCGAGCCGCTAGCGTCACCGCTACTTGACACGGCGACCACGGGCTTTCGTCGGGGCTGAATCGACCCCGTCGCTTGGTGTGACGGCGCAGCGCACTCGGTCCCCGCGACGCAGCGCATCTGCCCTGAGCACATCTGAATGTGCGGCACTGTTGATCTTGCGAACGACCTCGCCGTTGACCGTCCACTCGTACCTGAAGATCACCACGTCGTAGTCCGGATCGTCTAGCAGCAGGTCGGCGGTTACATGGCATGAAAGCACCTCCCCTGCACGCGGCCGTTTCGGCCACAGTCTCACTTTCACGGGTTTCGGTGGCCGGTTCACCTTCTGGGCGCGGCGTTGCACGACTTCCACCGGGAAGACCCCCATCTTCCTACCGCCGAGATAGAACTCCATCTCCCAGGTGCCTGTGATCTCGTGCATGTCGGCAACATCGAAACCGAACATCCACCAACTGCCGCGATTGAAAGGGGTCGAGAAGGCGCCTGACTCCTCATAGGCGACGCTTCCATTCGGCCGGCGGAAAACCGCGCGCCATGGTGCGCTCGCAGGCATGCTCTTCACCTGAAACCAGAAATACGCAACCGGGTCCTTCAGCGTGAGGTGCCCGGTGCTCTCCATGCCCCAGGGCAGGCGCTTCATCGGGTCACCGGGCATGCCGCTATCGCGGAAGCCGAAGTCGTCCAAGTACAGTGAGGACACAACCCGGATGGGGTCCGTCCAACCCGATTCGCCGGGGTTGCAGCCACCACTACTCGGCTCGATGACGGCGCCCGCCACGTGGGTCTCGAAGTGGAGATGAGGCCAGTTCGAGAACCCGCTGGAGGCCGTCTGGCCAATCTGTTGTCCGGCAACGACCTCGTCGCCGGCCTGAACCACGACGCTCCCGTTCTTGAGGTGCCAGTAGTAGGCAACTTGCTGGTTGCCGTGATCGATCACCACGTAGTTCGCCATCGTGCTCGGGGCGCCGACACCGCCGTTCTCGTCGTAGTGGCCGTCGTCAGTTCGAATTACGAGACCGTTGAGCGCGGCGTACACCGGCACGCCGACATCCTTTTCGGCAAAGCTCCGGACGGTCGTGTCGTAGCCGAGGTGCCCATCGTACGTATAGGTCGTGCAGTTGAAGTCCTGCAGAGAGTTCGGGCGCGGGTCCAGGTCGACGAAATTGCGATGAAAGATGTCGCGACCAAGGCGTCCGGCCATGGGGTAAAACGAGTACCTCCCCGGCACCGCCGAGTTCCCGTTCCGCAGCACTGGACCGGGATCCGGCCGATACCAGCCGACATCGCGGACATACTCGCGCACTGCCTGCTCAACCTCAGCTCGCCGCTCGGCGGGAATATCATCGCCGCCCGGTGTAGCAGCAGTGGGAAAGCCCTGGATCAGAACAAGACGCCCTGCAGTAGCCGCGATGGGTTCGGTGGGTACGATGGCTATGCTGGCGAGCAGCCCGAGGACAGCGCAGGTGGCGACGAGGGCCATCTTCGTGAAGCGCATACCTGACTGCTCCCGTGCCCGGAACTTCGTGAATCGAGGTTCGGGAGAAGTATCCGAGGCCCGACTCCGCGACGGATAGTCATCCGGTGCGTCATCAGGTAATCGTCAGGTAGCGGCCCCGCGCAGTCAGTTCGCGGATCGCTCGTCGGTCACTGGCTGCACGTCTTCCATGATCACCGAGCCGATCTCCAGCCCTTCCCAGAACACCTGGCAGTGGTACAGCGTGAAACGAACCCGTGTTGCCAGGACGCCGCGGTCGCGATCAAGCGTCAGTACTCGACTGATTACCGGAGTGCAGACCGTGTAGTCCCAAGCCTGCCCCGCTACGACGTTTGGCACGCAGAGCCCTGCGAGCAACGCCGCGAGCGCGAGGGTTCGCGCTCGGCCAATCGCCGACCTCCACAACTCCGTGTAGCAACGCATTTCTGCTGCCCGTTCCAAAAGACCGTGCTTGCCGCCTCTCTCTGTCTTGAACCCGCGGTGCCCGATCTTTGCGGAGGCTACCTCGCGATTCCCGGAACGGCGCACGTGGAGCGCATGGGCACGTAGGGGTTTGTGCGCCGGTCTCAAGTTGCAGAATGGGCCCTCCAGGACTCGAACCTGGGACCTACCGGTTATGAGCCGGCGGCTCTGACCAACTGAGCTAAGGGCCCGCGCCGTGTGGCGCAGCCCGATTCTATCCGGCCGGGGTCGGGCGCGGGCGCCTACCGAGTTTCCGGCGACTGCGCGGAACGACTCTTTTCATGAATTCGTCGAGCGCAGGATCGTGTGCGTTCTGGATTTCAAAAGGTTAGGGAAGGGATTGAAAATACAACTTCAGGGCCCTTGGCTGAGACATCAGACCATTGTCGTCATGATTCAGCCCTTCATTCACCTCGTGGTGTAGCTCCACTTCCTCCGGAAGATGTTGCTCAAAGAATGAGGTCAAACTCTCGTAGTCCTCAAGCTCGGTTGCCTCTTCATCTGCACCGACACTGACGTAGACAAAATCCGGCAAGCCCAAACCTTGTTCCAAGGTTTGCTCCAGAGCACTAAAGGTCCTGTCCTTCCATCTTGCGAAGGCCGGGCTGGTTATGAAATAGGCGTCAAATGTTCCCGGCGACTGGCTCAATGTGTAGGCCAAGAATTGTCCAGACCAGGAATGTCCCATGAAGACTCTTTGACCATTCGCTCGGAAATGTTCGCTGGCATAGGGAATGAGTTCGTCGTTGATGAAGGCTAGCGTCTTGTCGCCATTGCCAGCGATCTGCTCCCCATCCCGCTCCCCGCTGTAGTAATGCGGAAGAAAATCCAGTCCCCGGCGAATATTTCTGATGCCGATGACAATCGCCTCGGGCATGATTCCGGCCTGATGGTAATCACGCGCTGCTCGGGCAATCGCGTCATCATATTGTCCCGACGGTTCTTCCTCAGGATTGTCTGGGTCAAGCGCGTAGATGACCGGATAGCCTTCTTCGCTGGCCGGATCATAGTTCTCCGGCAAGTGCACGATAATTTCTCTAGTTTCCTGGAAGGCTTCAGACTCGATGCTGAGTTCCTGCTGGGCCAGGGTCGATTGAGCCGATAGCAGCGCCCCGGGAATCAGACAAAACCGAACTGCTCTTGCAAAAGATGGTCTGAGCTTAGACATGCTCGTCTCCTGGTTTGAAGTCAACCTCACTTTGTATGGTTCACATGAACACTACAAAGTAGGGTTGGCGTTCTGCAAGTCTTGGGAGGGGCTCGCGCGGGTGTGGCGCAGCCGGCGTTTACCCGGCCGGGGTCGGGCCCGGGCGCCTACTGCGGTTCCGGCGCTCGAGCCACAACGGGGTCACCGCCCGTGGGCAAACGATCCTGTTCGGCCTCGATGCGGCGCACAGCGCCAACGACATCGTCGACGCCGATGTCCATCGTGTCGATCCAGTAGGTCAACTTGTCGGCCAGCATGGCCCGGCGTAGCCGCGACATCTCGCACCCGAGTCGACCCAGTTCGCGGAGCCGGCCTTCGGACGGGTGGGAGCGTCCGGTGAGGTATTCCGACAGCGCGTGGTCGGGCATCCCCAGCCACTCAGCGACGTGGTACTGGCGCCAGCCGCGCGCCAGCATTGTTTCGAACACCAGTGGCTTCAGGTACCTCGCCACGAAGGCGTAACGATAGCGCCGGTGCGAACCGTCCGGAGTGGGGCTCGGCTTGCTGACAGTCGTCTCTTTGCGTGTCTCGGATGAGTCGTACATGACACCCTCGGTTCGGGGTATTTAGAAACGGTAGCGTCGAGCAATCCGCCGTGTATATCTCTGCGCTGTCAGGGTTTTGCAAGAACTGAACGGGCCCCAAAATCAGCGAGCCCCCGGAGGCGCTTTACCTCCGAGGGCTCCCTGGCATCGGTCATTGCCACGCGATGCGCGACAACTTCGTCAGCGTTCCGCTAGCGGAGCACCAAACGGGCACCCAGGCGGATCGTACGACCCTGCACCACGTCGGTGATGCTGCCGAACGTCGACGACACCAACTGGGAAGCCTGTCCCAGGATGATGTCGTTGTTCGTGATGTTGAACGCATCAATGATCAGGTGGATACGACCGCGGTCGGAGAAGTCGAACGTCTTCTCTGCACGGAGGTCGAGGTTCCAGAACGTCGGCAGACGCTCGTCGCCGAAGTTCGTGCTGTTCACGTTCACCGTGCCCACGCCGTTGGCGCGAGTCGCGGAGTTGATGAACGGGTTGTAGACGTAGCCCTCGCGGATCTGGAAGAAACCGGCGACGCTGAAGCCAGCGGGAAGCTGGTACATGCCGGAGAACTTCAGGAACCAGCTCGCGGACGTCAGGGCAGCACCAGGCTGTCCGTTGAACTCTGCGATGTTGG
>WLXD01000007.1 GCA_012103255.1 Acidobacteriota bacterium
TGACCACACCCGAAATCGAACCAGTTTCCTGTGCCCATACCGGGGCGGCCAGGAACATGGCCAATACGAGGCTCGCGGTCAACGAGCGCTTGAGAAGGTTATGCATTTGCCCTCCTAGGCAGTTGCAACCGAGACCACGGGGACGCCCGCTTGTCTGAGCCTGCCGCTGGTCTCCCCGGCAGGAGCGGAAAATCTGGACATGAGTCCGCACAAATTGGGTGCAAGACCCGTGCCGCACCAGGTCAACAATCCAACCAAAAGAAAAAGTGCCGTACTAGCGGCACTTTAGAGACTCTCCATCAGGCTGACAAAACAATGGCGCCGGACCGGAATCCAAGAAAATGAATTCACGATCCGGCGCCACGAATCGGGCGCTATGTGTGGCGTAGCGGCTAGTTGCCGATCAACTCCGTATTGGGGTACTGCGCGTACCAGCCAAACCAGAAAGCACGGAACGCCGGCAGCCGGACAAGACCACCCGTCGGATCCGAATCGGGAATGAGCCGGTCCTCAGCAGCCGTCCAGGTCTCACCGTTCGAATCCACAACCTTGCCATCTGCACTCATCCGGTCGAATGAGTAGCCGGACGCCGCATAAACGCGGTTGGCCCCACCAGGCGAGGTGACCATCACGAGATCGCGACCTGCAAAGTTCGTCTGGAACACCGGGTTGGACTGCAAGTAGTCCGCCGCAACAGCCAAGGCCTGGGGCCCCGAGTTGGTATCGAAACGCAGCGCCAGGATCTCGTCTTTGTTCTTGAGGCGGCTGTCGGTCTGCGACACGCCGAACATCAACTCGTCGCTCGCAAAGTACGCCGCATATGCGGCTCCTTCCGAATAGTCGCGCTCAAAGCCCGTGTCGAGCGAGAGCACCGTTGTGTCCGGGTGCGTTGCTTTCCACTCGCCCCACGTAGTCGTGACCGCCGCGTTCGGAGTGAGCTTCACGTCGTAGCCAACCATGGGGCCTGCCACCGGCTCGCCGGTGAGACTCGACCACAAGGTGAACGAGATGTCGTCGTACAGCAGCTTGTTGGACCGGTAAAGCAGACCCGAGGTATCAAACTTCACCTCGCGGCCGCCGACCTCGCTGTTGTAAGGAATCACCGTGCCGCACAGCGTGCAGTAGACAATCGTCAGAGGCTGGCCGCCGAGGTTGTCCCAGGCAAGTTCGTGCCAGGCGAGAATGCGCTTTGGGTAGGCGCGGTGCTCACCATTTACGGAGATGCCGAAGACGACATCGCTGTCGGCCAAGTACCCAGCCTGCGAAACGCCGACAGTTGGCGCGTTGTCGAGGGCCGGGATACCGCCCACCGCAACGCCGCCCCAGTCGATCTCGTCCAGACGAATGTTGCTTTCGCCGTTGAAGAACTTCTGGAAGTTCGGGTCAATGTTGGCGTACAGGTTCGCCTTCAGGAAACCGTACTGGGGATGCGGCTCGTAGTCCTGCTCCCACATCCAGTCGCGCCAGGCGGCGTAGTCATCGCCGAAGTCCTGGCCGGTCCGATCTTGGATGAAGTTGACGACACGCTCGGTTGCCTGGACGCGGGGATCACGACGGCTCGCAAAACGGTCGTTGTCGATCCCGTCGCGCGCACCCTCGCCCGTCGCGAATTCACCATCGACGACACGGTCGCCGCCGCCGGCGATCATGCCGCCGGCGTTCACAGCGTTACCGCGCTTCAGGAAGCGGATGAACTCAATCATCATCGGCGCGTAGCCGGGACGCCAGTTCTCCTCGAGGGTCTCAAGGGCGTCATTGGCGGCTCCGCGATCTGCAGAGATGGCCGTGAAGAAAAGATCGAGCGGAGGGTGCTCTTCCTGGGCGTTGCTCGACGACGGCGTCAAGCCCGCAAGGGCGACGATCGCGGCAAGCGTCAGGATGAAATACGTGCGCTGGCGCATCGTGTGGACTCCATTCCAACGGGCTCGCGATGTGGCGAACGAGGCTGCACACATCGAGAACCGTGAACAGGTACGGGGGTATTGCCGAACGGCCGATGCCGGTTCGGAGAGCTGGCGACGTTAGAAAGCCCTACGGGCTTTGTCGTACTCTGTGAATAAGTTTACTCGTCGCGCTGTCCCCGGCCAACTGCGGCCCCGCGACGCGCGCGGGCCATATCGCGCCCCGAAGGATTCTGAGCATGCTTGAGCGAACCCGCACGATGATCGTCGCGCTGACATTTCTGGGTCTCTTGACCCTGGTCCCGAACGGTGGCGTAGACGCGCAGACGTCGGAGGCCAACGCCGCGTTCGCTACCGCCATGGCTCAAGGTGTCAGCGCCCTGGAGGCAGGCAGCTTCGCGGCAGCGGTGGGAGCTTTCCGGGCTGCGCTCGAGGCCGCTCCCGGACATCCCGAGGCAAGAACCCTGCTCGGCACTGCGCTGCTCGAGAGCGGAGATGTCAACCGCGCCATCAACGAATTGCTACCGCTTGCCAGAAGTTTCCCGGAGAACTACGCCGCGCGCATGAACCTCGCGCGCGCCTACCTGGCGGCGGGCCGCGAAGGTGCCGCACTTCCTGAGCTCCGCGCCGCTGTTGACCTTCAGCCGGATGACCACGGGTCGCGGGCCCGTCTCACCACGATTCTGATGCGCCTCGGCGCGACCGAGGAAGCGGTTGAGCACGCCCGCATTCTGGCAGGTGCGATGCCGACAAACTTCGCGGTACAGACACTCCTCGGCACAGCCGAACTCGAGATCAGGGCCTATGACAACGCCCTACGCGCTTTCGACGCCGCCGCGGGGGTACGCCCTGAAGACGTGAATGCACGATACGGCCGTGCTGCCGCTTTACGCGGCCTGGGCCGCGACGGCGAGGCCGTTCCCATACTCGGCGCCATCGTGGAGGACGCTCCTGAACACGCGGATTCCTGGATACTGCTCGGCGACATTCTGGCGGGCGGTAGCGACGTGGAGTCGAGAATCGCCGCCGCCGATGTCTATCGAGGCGGCCTGGCTCTCCGCCCGGACGACCCACGTCTTCTCGAACCTCTGGCCCAACTGTTCGAACTGGCCGGGCTCGACGACGAGACGATCGCTCTACTCGAGAACTCGGCCGCAACCGATGACCGCGCCTCGCTGAGCTTGGCTCTCGGACGCGCTTACTTCCGCAGCGACCGACTCGATGATGCCCGCGCCCAGTACGAGAGCGCCACTGCGTTCGGCGCCGCCGAAGCGTGGTACCGACTGGGAGTCACCGAAGTGAACCTCGCGCGGCTCGACGAGGCCGAAGTGGCCTACCGACGCGCGCTCGAGATCGATCCGGAGCTGGGCATCGGAGTGCGCGAACTCGGCAACGTGCAAATCGAGCGCGGCGAGATGGACGCGGCACGGCTCACCCTCGACCGGGCGCGTGCATTACTCCCGGAAGACGGCCGTGCGGCCTACCTGGCTGGTCTGGCGGCTTTACAGTCAGGCGCGCCGGCCGACGCGATCGCGCACCTCCGCCGAGCACTCGAACTCGACCCTCAAGACACCGAGGCGCTCTACAACCTCGGATTGGCGCTGCGTGACTCGGGGGACACCGACGGAGGTCGAAGAACACTCGCGCGGGCGCAGGAAGCACGGCGGAACGTGCCCGAGCCCGATCCGGCGGCACAGGCGATGGCTGCTCGACGAGCCGGATACCTGCGCTATCGGATCGGCAGTGCAGCAACCGCCATCGCGTTGCTCGAACGGGCGACCGAACTCGAACCGACCGATGAGAGTGGCTGGTTCTATCTCGGGCTCTCTCACGCAGACCTCGGCGACCACGCGGCCGCGGTGGCCGCCCTCGAACAGGCCACCGGAATCCGCGACGACCGCGCCGAGACGTGGGAGATCCTCACGGACCTTTACGCGCGGTTGGGACGTAACGACGACGCAGCTCGGGCGCTGGAGCGTTTCGAAGCCCTCGGCCAGTCCGCCGCCCAATCCCAGTAGCCCGATCTCCGCGGTCCGGACGCAGATCGGCCGGGGCACAAACCACACCCCGGCCGAATTCTCTGCCTAGTTGTCGTCCGTCGCCGGGCTCTGGATCAGGAGCGGCAGCATCTGCTGAACTGTCTCGCCACCCACGGCATCGATCAGATCGATTTCCATGAGGTACGCGCCAGGCCGCAGATTCGGCGGCAACGCGGCTTCGAGCACCATCGTGGTGCCGTCGTCGGCCTCGTCGTACTGCTGACCCAGCACCGTGAGGCTCGCCAGTTCGTGCTCGGTGCCCAGTTCATCAATGATTCGCGCCTGCAACGAGGTCTGCGGCTCACCCGTGAACGGATGTCGCGGCACGTTGTACGAAACCATCATGAACTGGTAGCGCCCACCGGGCGCCGTCACTGTGTAGACCTGAGGAGTGATGTCCCGGTCTGCGAGCGTGAACGGATACGCGACGGGACCGCCGATCCGGTGCTGTGGCGGGTTGTTCGGATCGATCCCGCGGAGCAGGAGCCCCGGGTGCTCCGAATCCACCGCCACCGGCCCGCTGACCCAAACGCCCTCGGGCGCATGGAATGACGGGACTTCCAGGTCCACGGTGCGCGTCGACAGCATCCCCACTTCAGCGTCGCGCACGAGAACACGGACCTTTTGCTGCCCCGGCAAGGACCACAGCAGGTCGTAGTAGCGCAGCGGCAGGCCGTCCATTCGCTCGGCCATCGTGGCCAGGTCGAGCTTCACCCGGCGACTGAAGACGTCGCGCATCTCGTCGTTCTCATCGAGCATGTAGCCCATGAGATCGAGTTCAACGATGCCGTCGCCGCGTGTGCTCGCGATTTCCTCAAGCTGCGCGTGCGGCACCTCGAGCACCACGGCGACTCGACTCACCGCGTCACGCCCGGCGAAGGGCACGGCACGGACGTCGAAGATCATGTCCTCTTCTTCGATGCCCTTGGTGATGAACTCCGCCAGCTGCAGCTGACGCTGGAACTCGTCCATCTCGGTGTAGGCGGGCACCGGAGCAAAACGGCGCGGCGCAGCGATCACCTGCGCACCCGGCGGCCGCAGATCGATGTCCAGCGTGACGACCGCGGGATCTTCGCGATCCTTGTGGTAGGCGAGAACGTAGTAGCGCGCGGTGTCCTCCGCGAGCTGACTCAGACTCGGCATCAGATCGTTCATGTTCCAATGAATGCTGCCATCGGTGCCATCGGCGATGTAGGACAGGCCCTGCTTGCCCGACGTCGTGGTGGCGAACGTGTCATCCGTGCGGTCGTTTCCCAGTCCTCCGGTGTCGAAAGCGTGGAACACCACGTCGGAGTGGCGGAAGTTCTCCACTGCCTTTTGCAAGGTCTCGCGGAGATCGGTGCTCCCGAACCGCGTTTCGGAGTTCACGGATGCCAGGCCGATGGCTCCGTTCAGGTCGATCTGCATCGTATCTTCGGCCAGCTCATCCAGCGACTGGCCGGTCAGAACCTTGTCGTCGAATCCGGACGAAAAGAGGAGCACATGCTTGCGACCGTTAGCCGCCTGCAAGAGCGGCCCGAGTGCTTGCAGCTGGTCGGCGTAGTTGACGACCTCTTCGCGATAACGGCGAAAGTCGTTTGCTTCCGACTGAAACTGAACCGCGAACATCTCATCGAGCGTGTTCTGCTGCAGCTCGTTGAGCGCCTGGTCCTCCTGCTCGGCCTCGGCGGCCAGCTGGACTTCCATCGCGAACATGTCGTTGATGCCCTGCAAAGCGAACCCGGCAGGATCGACGAGATGACCGGCCTGCTGCAGGCCGAACGTATTCAGCGCTCCAAGCACTTGAGCCCGGTCCGCGGTGAACGGCGAGACCAGCTTGAGGCCGCCGACCGTCGAATAGGTCGCGACTCCGATCAGATCGTTCGGATGCACGTGGTCGGTGACGAACTTCCGCGCCGACTCCTGCGCACGCAGGATGCCCTTGCGCGTCGAGAACGAGAAATCGAAGAACATCAGGAACTGGCGCCAACCAGCTGCCGGAATGAAGCGCTCGTCCTCATTCGGCTGAATCTGACGCAGGTCGACCTCGTAGATCCCCGCGAGATCGCGTACCCGACCGTCGACTCGCAGAACGAAGTCGTCGCGCGTCAGGTTCGGAAGATGATCACCACGCGAATCCGCGACGGCGACCTGGAGCTGCACAACTTCGACGGTCGTGCGGAACTGTGGCCGGTCCTGCGCGACACTCGCCGCGGGGATCGCCAGGACGCCAAGTAGCGCCACGGCCAAGAGTTGCCGACCGGGCCGCCTCAACCCGAATCTCAATGACATGCCTCCTCCCTGAGTCCCTGCGCGCCGAAGAACGGCCTCGAACCGGGGGGAGCGGTTGAACAGCACTCGGGGATCTCTTGCCTGTGAAGTGCGCTGAGTCTAGCGCACCGACACCACCCCAGAGTAGGGACAGAGCTCAACTGCTGATGTTAGGCTGACAGCCCATGGAGTTGGGGTGGCGATCCAACAGGCTGTCACTCGGATCAACGTTCTGGCCCGAGGTGGTCGGGCTTACTCGATCGTTTCCGGATCGATGCCGAGATGGCGCAACTGCTCCGGAGGGCAGCCCCTCCAGGCGTTCCGATAGCGATTCCCGAGGTACTGGAGGTCCTCAATGCCTTCCTTGCTGGTCCAGAAGCCGGTCGCCGTAAGATCGCGGAATGCGTTGAAGAACACGACTCCGTGGGACAGCTCAGCGGGAGCACTACCCGCCCAAGAAATGTCGTCCAGAATCGCCTCGCGCTCCGATCCCGCGCACTCGGCAAAGACACGACCGAAGCGCTCGCCCGCCTCAAGGTCAAGCCATGCGAGCCCTCCGCGCATCGGCACCTGACCGTCGGGTCGATCGATCACCATGAAATCGATGAACTCGGGCACCCCCACGTCCGATGCGGAACCCGAGCGTTCGTCAGCCGGGAGAATCATGTCAGCCAGCATCGTGACCAACCGAAACTCGTCCGCTGTGAAGAACTGAGGCTCCGCCATCTGACGCGTGGCGACGAGCTTGCGCAGAACACTGGCCTCGGCAGGAGTGACGGCCAAGGCGGTCGCCACACCGGTCAGCATCCGGATTGCTTCGCGGCGATCGATGCTCATGCCAGCTCTCCGCGATTGGCCCGTTCGGCGATGTATTCCGACGTCCGCATCGCGAGCGCCAGGATCGTCCAGGTCGGATTCTTGTTCGGTTGCGAAACGAACGGGCCGGCATCTGCCACGAACAGGTTCTTGACGTCGTGCGCCTGGCAGTTCGCGTTGAGCACCGAGGTATCCGGCGAGTCGCCCATTCGCGTGACGCCGAGCTCATGAATGATCACGCCTCCGGGCGCGATCCCGTAGTCGTCCTCGGGTCCGGGCATCGCCGACAGCGGCTCGCCACCCATCTCGTCAATCAGTCCGCGGAACGTCTCCTGCATGTGGCGCACTTGCCGGATCTCATGGTCGCTCCGCTTGAAATGGAACTTCAGAACCGGAATGCCCCACTTGTCCACGGTGCCAGTATCGATCTCGCAGTAGCTGTCCTTGTTGGGAATCATCTCGCCTCGACCCGAGAAGCCCACGGTCGCTCCTTAGTAGCTGCGGTACATCTGCTTCAGGTCCGCCCCATATCCCCCTCCGCCGGGGTAGTTCTGGATGCCGCCCATGAAGCCGTAGCCCGGCATTCCCCGGCCACCCCAGATCTCGATGTGATAGCCGCGTGGGAAGTCGAGCTTGGCGTTGTCGAGCCACCACGGCATGTAGAGATGCGCGCCGCCCGCGCCGTCCTCGTTGTGCGGTACGCCATCGCGCATCGACGGGATGAACCCCATCACGTCCGTGCCGGTGGTGTCCGTCAGGTAGCGCCCCACCGTGCCGCTCGAGTTTGCCAGGCCGTCCGGGAAGAGCGCTGATTTCGAGTTGAGCAGGAGGCGCGCCGACTCGCACGCACTCGCGGCCAGCACGACGGCCTTGGCACGGACATGCTCCTCGCGCCCCGTTGCCGTGTCCACGTAGGCGACGCCGGTGGCCAGGCCGCGCGAGTCGACCGTGACTTCGCGTGCCATCGCACCAAGGAACGTGACCAGGTTCCCGGTTGAGCGGGCCGGCGGTAGGAGCACTGAGGGCGTGGAGAAGTTGGAGCCCGTTCCGCAATCGCGACCACACTGACCGCAGTAGTGGCAGGCGGGTCGACCGTTCAGCGGCTGGGTAAGAATCGAGAGGCGCGATGGGATGCAGGTGATGTCGAGCTGATCCGCAGCGCGCTTGACGGCCAGCTCCCAGCAGCGCGGCTGCGGTGGCGGCTGAAAGATGCCGTCCGGATCGTTGTAGAGACCCTCCTCCGAACCAAATAGCCCCACCAGACGATCAACCCGATCGTAGTAGGGCTTCAGATCGTCGTAACTGATTGGCCAGTCGTCGCCCAGGCCGTCCTTGCTGCGAGCGCGGAAGTCATCCGGTCCGAAGCGGAGCGATATCCGACCCCAGTGGTTGGTTCGGCCGCCGAGTTGCCGCACTCGAAACCAACGGAACTCCTCGCCATCGCCAACCGTGTAGGGCTCGCCGTCGAGCGACCAACCGCCAAGGCCTGCGTGGAACTCGCCGAAGTGCCGCTCAGGAGTCGACGCTCCCCGGCGGGGAGATTCATAGGGCCACTTGAGCATGGCGGAGTCGCGCTGCGCGTCCCAATCCGGACCCGCTTCGAGCATCGCGACCGTGGCGCCCGCCTCGGTGAGCACCTTGGCAGCCATTCCGCCTCCCGCGCCCGAACCGATGACGCAAACATCGAACACCGGACGTTCGCGCTGCACGTTCGCTCCGCTCATACGTCGCACAACTCGACCGCGGCAGCGAGCGACGCGATGCCGTCGTCCGCACGCGGGATGAACTCGTGGGCGAAGTAACCGTCGTACCCGGTGGCCAGGATTTCGCGCGCTATTGCCGGGTAGAAAAGCTCCTGGGTTTCGTCGATCTCGGCCCGGCCTGGCACCCCACCCGTGTGGTAGTGCCCGATGTGCTGGTGGTGATCCCTGATGGTCCGGATCACATCGCCTTCCATGATCTGCATGTGGTAGACGTCGTACAGAAGTTTCACGCGCTCCGAGGCGACTCCTTCCACGATGTCGACGCCCCAGGCCGTGGTGTCGCCGATGTAGCCGATGTGATCGACCTTCGAGTTCAGCATCTCGATCACGATGTTCACACCGTGATCCTCGGCCACGCGCGCGCACTCGCGCATGCAGGTCACGCTGTTGTGCAGGGCGTCGCTCCGACGCATGCCGGCGACGTGGTTGCCGAAGAACGTGATGACGGTCGGTACGCCGGCCGCCGCGGCCTTCGGGATGTTCTCCTCGAATCCGGCGAGAATGCCAGCGTGGTTGTTCGGGTCGTTGATGCCGCGCTCGATGGTGCCTGCGTTGGGCATGCCGACGGATACGGTCAGGCCGTGATCGTGCGCGACCGGCCACTCATCAATCTCGAGCAGATCGATCGCTGGCATGCCGAGACCGGCGACGGCGGCGCAGAGATCCTCGATCGACATCCCCGAATAGCACCAGCGCGCCACCGACTGTTTCAGCGCGCCGCGCTGGACTGCCCGCGGAGACATGCCTTCTGCCGGAGTCGCGGCGCCGACGAAAGCCGCCGCGCCGATTCCGCGGATCGCATCCCTTCGATTCATGCACCACTCCGTTGTGTTGGTTCGACGCCGCACCATTCTCTCGATGGGACTGCCGGAAGCAAGAGCACCGCAGAAAACATCAGAAATCCGCCAGCGTGCCACGATCGATGGCAGCGGCTTTCTGGACCACATACTGGGCAGCCGCCAGGTCTTGCACGACCAACCCGAGCGACTTGTAGACAGTGACGTCCTCGGGCGTCAGCCGACCTTGAACTTCCCCTGATGCCACCTCGCCGATCTCGCCGACGATGTGCTCATCGGTGATCGCACCTTCATCCCTGGCCATCTGGAATTCGCCGGCCTGCGCGCGAGCTCCGACTTCGTAGTCCACGAAGAGGCGGGATCGCGCGATCGCCGCACCATCGAGCTCGCGGCGCCCCGGGAAGCTCGTGCCCACCGCATTGATGTGTTGGCCGGGCGCGAGCCAATCCCCGAAAACGATCGGCTCGGGCGCGCCGGAAACGGTGCAGATCACATCGGCACCCTCGACTGCGGCACGTTGGTCCATCACCGGAATGATCGACGTGCCGAACTTCGCGCCCCACTCGGTCGCGAAGTTCGCCGCCCGCTCCGGATCGCGGCCCCAGATGCGTACTTCGTCGAACTCACGCACGCATAGCATCGACTCCAGATGTTGTCGGCCCTGCGCCCCATAGCCCATGAGCGTAAGAACAGACGTATCCGGTCGAGCGAGGAGGCGCGTGGCAAGCGCGCTCGCTGCGGCGGTGCGGATCGCCGTAATCTCCGCGGCATCGACGACCGCGTAGGGGGTTCCGTGATCCCCCTCGAACAACACCACCACACCGTTGTGGCTGTGCATGCCAGCCGCGAAGTTCTCTTCGAACACGCTGACGAGCTTCATGCCGAACACGCCGGCGTCGTCCAGCTGGCCGGGCATCCAACCGAGCATCCCCGAAGTTGGCAGGTCCATCTTGGCGCGCAGAGGCATCAGGGCGCGGCCCGCGGAGGCTGCGCGCATGGCCTCGTCCATGAGGTCGATGCACTCGCGCATCGGCAGGAGGTCGATCACGTCCTGGGCTCCAAGAACGCGCAACGGATTCACAATTCGCCTCTCCTGCTCGAGTCGGCTGTACGGTCTATCTGACGCCGGCATACTACGGGAATACAACGTCACAAACGACGAGGCTTCGGAACACGCATGCACGACTCTTCCCCCATCGGCAACGACGAGATCCGCGCTGCGCGCGAGCGCATCGCTCCGCACGTTCACCGCACGCCGATCATGACGTGTTCGACGCTCGATCAGCGCTTCGACGCTCGACTGTTCTTCAAGTGCGAGAACTTCCAGAAGAGCGGCGCGTTCAAGGTGCGCGGTGCGTTCAACGCCGTCATGTCGATGTCGACCGACGACGCCGAGCGTGGAGTCGTGACGAGTTCCTCGGGCAACCAGGCTGCTGCAGTCGCGCTGGCAGCCGCGGCGCGCGGTATCCCGGCCTACATCGCGATGCCAAATATCGCTGTCGAATCGAAGGTCCGGAGCGTGGAGCGATACGGAGGCAACATCGTTAGGGTCGAGTCGCGTGACGACTTCCCAACGATCGCCGAATACGACGCCACCGTGACGGCAACCATCGAGCGCACGGGCGCCAGCTTCGTGCATCCGTATGACGATCGCCGAACAATCGCCGGACAAGCGTCGTGCGCGGCGGAACTGCTCGAAGACGCTCCCGATCTCGACCTGGTGCTCGCGCCGGTCGGCGGAGGCGGTTTGCTCAGCGGAACGTGCCTCGCGGCCGGCCAGGCAGCGCGAGCGGTCTCGGTAATCGGTTGCGAACCGCTCATGGCGGACGACGCGGCACAATCACTCGCCGCAGGAACGATCGTGCCGCAGAACAATCCCCGGACCGTCGCCGATGGCCTGCGCACATCGCTCGGAGATCTCAACTTCCCGATCATCAGGGATCGCGTGGAACAAATCGCTACCGTCTCCGAGGAGTCGATCATGGCGACGATGCGGCTCGTGTGGGAGACGATGAAACTCGTGATCGAACCGAGCGCGGCGGTGCCGCTTGCGACGCTGCTCGAAGGAAGCGTGAAGGCCGGCGGGCGACGCGTCGGGGTGATCTTCACCGGCGGGAACGTTGATCTGGACGCTCTCGGGCTTCGGCTAGCGCCGTGATAGCTTCGCGATGCAGCCCATGGGAAAAACCTTCTTGGAGGCCCCGTTGAATCGACGCGAAGCGATCCAGCGCCTTGCAGCCACCTCGGCACTCGGCGCGCTACCGATCGAAACCCTCGTTTCGCTCAGCCGCGAAGCGCGAGCGAACACGCTGCCGCCCATTCGGGTTCTCGGCGAGCGGCAGGCCTCAGGACTGCGAGCCGCGGCGGAAGCGATCCTGCCGCGCACCGACACTCCTGGAGCGACCGACGCGCAGGTCACTGAGTTCATCGATTGGATGATGGCCGAGTGGATGCATGAGAACGAGCGCAGCGCAATGCTCGCGGCGATCGACGATCTTGACCGCCGGGCACAAGCGACTCATGGCACCTCTTTCTCCGCGGCCACGGCCGAGCAGCAGAACGGCATCCTCGCGGTCATGGACGCGGAGGTTGCTGAACTGTTGACCCGCGACTCAGCCGGACCGGGTGACGAGTACGTGGAGAGTCCCGACAGTCAGCCGACACCGACCGCACCCGCGCATCCGTTCTATCAGATCAAGCGTTGGACGCTGGTGGGATATTTCACATCGGAACCCGGGATGACCGAAGCTCTGAAATGGAACCCGTTCCCAGGACGATGGGAACCTTGCATGAACATCGAGGAGCGCACGTGATCTCGCGACGGCCGGAACGTCAGGCAGGCGGTGCCCGCAGGGTCTACGACGCCATCGTGGTTGGCACCGGGATCACCGGCGGTTGGGCAGCCAAGGAACTCACCGAGGCGGGACTCGACACCCTCGTACTCGAGGCCGGGCCGATGATCGTTCCCGAGCGCGACTACGTGGAACACGTGCCGCCCTACGAGAAGCCGTTCCGCGGTCGCGGTGACCGCCGCGCCGGCCAGGCACGACAGGCAGTCCAGAGCCGCTGCTATGCCTGCGATGAAGGCGGCAGCAAGTTCTTCGTGGACGACGTCGACAACCCGTACACCACTCCGGAAGATCGGCCGTTTGACTGGATCCGCGGCCGTCAGGTCGGCGGCAAGTCGATCATGTGGGCCCGACAGAGCTACCGACTTTCCGACGTCGACTTCGGCGCCCCCGAGCGCGACGGCTTCGGCATCGACTGGCCGTTGCGATATGACGAACTCGAGCCCTGGTACGACTATGTCGAGGGTTTCGCTGGCATCAGCGGCCAGAACGAAGGCTTGCCCCAACTTCCTGATGGCCAGTTCCTGCCGCCGATGCCCATGAACTGCGTCGAGTCCCACGTAGCGGACGCCCTGCGCGCGAACTGGTCCGATCGCGTGATGACCCCCGGGCGCACCGCCGTACTCACGCAAGCACACAACGGCCGCGCCGCGTGCCACTACTGCGGCCCCTGTCATCGGGGCTGCATCACGCGTTCGTATTTCTCTAGCCTCAACGCCACCCTGCCGGTAGCCGAAGCGACGGGCAACATGACGCTCCGTCCGAACAGCGTCGTGCGGCAGGTGGACTGGCGTGACGGGAAGGCCACGGGCGTCACGGTGATCGACCGCGAGGGTCACGACGAGGTGGAGTTCCGCGCGCGGGTCGTGATTCTGGCCGCTTCGACGCTCGAGTCGACCCGGATTCTGCTCAATTCCGCCAACGGCGAATTTCCGGCCGGAATGGCCAACTCCAGTGATGCCCTGGGCCGGCACCTGATGGACCACACGATGAGTGTGGGCGCGGCCGGCGCCTTCGATGGATGGGAGAACGAGACCTACTTCGGACGTCGACCGAACGGCGTGTATATCCCGCGCTTCCGCAACCTGGCTGACCAGCGCGCGGACTACATCCGCGGCTACGGCTACCAGGGAAGTGCTTATCGATCCGACTGGAACCGTGGAAATTCGAGCCCCGGATTCGGCGCCGACTTCAAGAAACAGATGACGCAGCCGGGCGGCTGGCGCATGTCGATCGGCGCCTGGGGCGAGTGCCTTCCGTATGCGGAGAACCGGGCCACGGTCGACCCGAACGTGACCGACGCGTGGGGAATTCCGGCACTCCGCATCGACATGCAGTGGCGCGACAACGAGCTCGTGATGCAGCAGGACGCCGCTCAACAGGCCGCCGAAATGCTCGAGGCCGCTGGAGCCAAGGACGTCGTGATGCAGACGGCGGGCACTCCACCGGGACTCTGCATCCACGAGATGGGCACGGCGAGAATGGGCCGGGATGCGAGCAGCTCCGTGCTGAACGGCTTCAACCAGACCTGGGACGTGCCGAATCTGTTCGTCGTGGACGGGGCAGCAATGACGACATCCGCTTGCCAGAACCCGTCTCTGACGTACATGGCTCTCACTGCGCGGGCCTGCGATCACATCGTGGGTCGATTGAAGCGCTTCGAACTCTGAACCGGCGTGCCCGAGCTACCCGACGTCACCGTCTACGTCGAGTGCCTCGAGCGTCGCATTGCGGACACTGAGTTCATCGCGGCGCGCGTCGCGAGCCCGTTCCTCGTCCGAACCTTCGACCCACCGCTCTTCGCGACACACGGCAAGCGCGTCGTTGGCGTAACGCGCCTCGGCAAGCGCATCGTCATCACGCTCGAGGGCGAACTGCACCTCGTCTTCCATCTGATGATCGCCGGACGATTCCGCTGGCGTGATGCCGGTGCACGCGTGCCGGGCAAGATCGGCCTCGCCGCGTTCGACTTCCCGTCCGGATCACTGATAATGACCGAGGCCAGTGCGAAGAAGCGCGCCTCACTCCACGTCGTACAGGGAGCCGCGGCACTGGCCGAGCACGACCCGGGCGGCCTGGAGATCGCGGACGCCACGCTCGACGAATTCACCACCAGGCTTCGCGCCCGCAATCACACTTTGAAACGAGCTCTCACGTCGCCGCGGATCTTCTCAGGCGTTGGCAACGCCTACTCAGACGAGATCCTCTGGGACGCCCAGTTGTCTCCCCTTACGTGGACTTCGCGACTCGGGGACGATGAGATCGAGCGCCTCTATGCGAGCACGCTCGCCACGCTCGACCGGTGGACGCGCCAACTGCGCAACGAGGTTGGCACCGGATTCCCAGAGAAGGTCACAGCCTTTCTTCCTGGGATGGCAGTACACGGCAAGTTCCGCGAAGCCTGCCCGCGCTGCGGTGATCCGGTGCAACGCATCCAGTACGCTTCCCGCGAAACGAACTACTGCGCCACGTGCCAGACCAACGGGAAGGTTCTGGCCGATCGTGTGCTCTCGCAGCTGCTGAAGAAGGACTGGCCCCGCACCCTCGAAGAGTGGGAGCTCATCCGACAACCGAATTCGGAGAAGCCGTCATGAAGATCCGCCACGCGCTCGTGGTTCTCGCTGCACTCGCCGCCTCGATGTTCGCGCAAGCACAGGATGCGGGCGCTCTATTCACGGCGGTCCAGGACAGCGATCTGGCGGCCGTCCGCGCTGCGCTGGAGGCGGGTGCGGACGTCAACGCCACCAACTCCTACGGCGCGACTCCTCTGTTCGCAGCAGCTGATCGAGGCAACATCGAGATCGTTCGGGTGCTTCTGGAGAACGGCGCAGATCCTAACGTCAGTGACACCTTCTACGGTGCGACGCCGGTCGGCTGGGCGATGGGCAGCAATCCAGCAATCGCGATCCTCCTGCTCGAACACGGTGCCGATGGTGCTGGACAGGTCATCATGCAAGCGCTGCAACAGAGCGATGCCGACACTGCGATGGCCGCCCTGCGGATGGGGCCGCTGCCGCGATCGATTCGCGACCGAGCACTTGAACTAGCGGCAGATGCAGGCCACGCGGAGCTCGAGGAAGCTCTGCGCGCCGCCGAGGTAACCGACCCGCCGCCGCCGCCGTTCGAGTTCGACGCGGCAGACCTGCCGCGCTACGAGGGCATGTACCGGAATGAAGACGAAGGCGTGATCGTTGAAGTGTCCGTCGGCGACGACGCGCTACACGCCAGCAATGGCGACCTCCGGCTCGAGCTCGCCCCTGTGGGGCCCAACACGTTCGCGGCAGACGGGGATCGCAGCATGGCATTCGGCGGTCGTGGCACCGTGATCGAGTGGGCGCAGTACAACAGCCCCGACGGCAACGTCTTCCTGAGCCCGGTCGACCCTGACGAGGCCGCACTGCTTCGGCGCGGCGGCGTGGCCGGAATCGAGGGCAGTCGCTACAGCGGCGACGCTGACGCCATCTCACCCGCGGGCTGGCCTTCGTTCCGCGGCCACGACGGCTCCGGCAACGGCGACGGCAAGAACGCACCGATCTCGTGGAACGCCGAAACCGGGGACGGCGTGGTCTGGAAGACCCCGCTACCTGGGCTCGCCAACTCGAGTCCCATCGCCTGGGGTGACCACGTGTTCGTCACCGCAGCAGTGAGTTCGGCTGGCGACGACACGATCAAGACCGGACTCTACGGCGACGTGGCCCCGGTCGACGACGTGTCCGAACACCGCTTCTTCCTCACCGCGATGAGCCGGAGCACAGGCGAAATTCTCTGGGAGCGCGACGTATTCGTGGGCGTCCCCCAGGTAAAGCGCCACACGAAGTCGAGCCAGGCGAATTCCACGCCGGTCACCGATGGCGAGGTGGTGGTCGTGCTCTTCGGGAGTGTGGGCGCGCTGGCTGCCTACGACTTCGACGGCAACGAGAAATGGAGCCTCGATCTGGGCGCCATGGACTCGGGGTGGTTCTACGATCCCGACTACCAGTGGGGTCACTCAGCGTCGCCGATCCTCTATGAGGAGACCGTGATTCTGCAGGTGGATGTTCAGGAGCACTCCTACATCGCCGCATTCAATCTGACCGATGGGAGCGAACGTTGGCGCACGCCGCGCGACGAGATCCCCTCCTGGGCCACGCCGGTGGTGTATCGCGGACAGCCGCGTGACGAACTGGTAACCAACGCAAAGACCATCCGCGCGTACGACCCGAAGACGGGCGAGGAACTCTGGACTCTGGAGCCGAACGCGGAGGTCGTCGTGGGCTCGCCGATCCTCGGAGACGGCGTCGTCTACATCACGGCGGGCTATCCGCCGGCACGGCCAATTTACGCGGTACGGCCGGGCGGCTCGGGCGACATCTCGCTGCCTTCCGGCACGGACACCAGCGAGAACATGCTGTGGAGCAAGGACCGGGGCGGCACCTACATTCCCACCCCGCTGCTGTACCGCGGAATTCTCTACACCAACGCCAACAATGGCCGACTCACCGCCTATGACGCGGCGAACGGCGAAATGCTCTATCGCGCCCGAATCGGTGGCACAGGTGCGTCGTACGTCGCGTCACCCGTGGCCGCCGACGGCAACCTCTACTTTTCCACCGAGGACGGCACCGTCCATGTGGTGAAAGCAGGCCCCGAGTACGAACTGGTGACCAGCAACGAGATGGGCGAAGTGATCTGGGCGACACCCGCCATCACCGATGGCTTGATGATCGTCCGAACGCTGCAGCATGTGTACGGGATCAAGCGCTAGGGGCAGCGGCCTCGCTGCTACGAGCCCGAGGCTTCAGCCGGAATGACGAGGTCCAACCACACCAAACGATGATCCGAGGCGAGCAGCGCTCGCGTGTTGCCGTCCGGATCCTCGTCGGCACTCGGCCAGTACACACCGCCCCCAACGATCTCGATACCGCGGCTCGGCAGGACGTAGTCGATCCGACGGCCCATATCTCCGAATTCGGTCGTGGCGCGTGGGTTGTCCGGAGCTCCCGGGCTCACGACCCACTCCACCGGGTCTTGAATCGCGGTGTGTTGCAGCAGTTGGTCGATTGCCGCAACGCCGTCGTATACCGCAGCGTCACCCTCGGCCGCGTTGAGGTCGCCCACCACCACGAACGGCATTCCGGCGGCGTAGCCACCTTGTCGACCGTTGTCGTCCACGAGAGCAGGTTCTCCGTCGATGTACTGGCGCCAGAGCATGATCTCGTCGAAATTGCGTCGGCCGTTGCGGTCCTCATCGCCGTCGAAGACCGGCGGTGTCGGGTGCGACAGGAAGAGGTGTAGACGCTTTCCATCGATAGCCACCGGAACGTCCTGGTGTGACTTGCTGGAGAGTCTCAGTTCCGCCAGCGCCTCTTCGCTGTAGAAGTCGCCGGGCAGGTGGTTGCCGGGCTGATCGCGCCACAACAGTCTCTGGAACGTACGCGACTCCCCGCTAATCACAGGATGTCTCGACAGAATCGCCATCGAGTACTGACCGGGATAGACACCAAATCCGTACGAGTCGTCGCCGTGCTCGCGCCCGCCCTGGTGCTCCTGGCCGGCGACAATGCCGTCGCCATTCAGATCCACGCCGCTCAGCATCCCCGTGTTGTTGGGTGCCGCGTAGGCGTACAAGTACTCGATCGGCTCTTCTGCCGTCTCCAGATAGTTGCGTGCGAACGCGCGGGCAGCAGTCGTGAGCGTCGATCCAAAATCGTCGTAGTCGTGATCGACCTCATTGAGCACGAGGATGTCGGGACGCACCTCGGTGATGATCTCCGCGGCCGCTCGGAGTTGGGCGTTCACCCCTACGCCGTCAGTATCAACCTCGGCGATCTTGTCGGTCGAGAGCTCGCGAATGTTGAAGAGCGCAATCCGCACCTGAGAGTCGGTGGGTGGCGGCAATTCGAGGCGCGTCGCGCCATCGCAGGCGGCGACGGCGAGCAGAACGACTCCGGCAAGCGGCCGCATCTTGCTCATCGCATCGTCAACAGGCTGGCGTAGACATCGATCCCGTACCAAAGGTTGGCGATACGGATGTTCTCGTTGGACGCGTGCTGGTTGTTGTCGTGGTTGGCGATCGGGAGAATCAGGGCGGGGGCGCCGAGGCTCTCGGTAAAGAAGTAGAGCGGCAACGACCCTCCGAGTGCCGGCACCATGAGTAACTCGCCCTGCGCTGCCGCGCGCACCGCGTCGATCACTTCCTCTACGACCGGGAGATCCATCTCGGTTCGTGCCGCCGGATAGCCGCCGCCGCGGACAACCTTGACCACCCTGGGATACCGCCTTCTCAATTCGATGGTCGGATCCTCACGGACGATGTGAAAGCCCTGTTGCCGGATGTGAGCTTCCACGAGATCGATCATGTGGCCGGGGTCGTTGCCCTTCACGAGTCGCATGCCCAGGGCTGCTTCCGCGCGATCAGGAATCACATTGCGTGCGGCCGGCCCCACATCGCCCGATGCGAGACCCTTGACCGTCAGGGAGGGCAACAGCAAACGCTCGGAGAGGCTTTCTTCTCCCTCAGTCCAGCCCAGGCCGAGTTCCGCGCGGAGCTGCTCATCGGGTATGGGCAGGCGGGCCAGTGCCTCCCGCTCGTCACGACCAAGAGGCTCCACCGTGTCGTAGAAGCCATCCACGATCACGTCCCCGTCCGGGCCCTTCATCGACGCAATCAGCTCCGCCAGCATCTGGCCCGGGACTGGTGCCCAGCTGCCGTAGTGGCCGCTATGCAGAGGACGCGCCGGCCCGTACACGGTGAGATCGAGTCCTGTGACACCTCGAACGCCGAACACGAGTTGGGGCGCGCCAGTCTGATGCACGGGGCCATCGCAGAACAGCCACAGATCGACATCGAGCTTGTCACGGTAGTTCTCGATGTACTCACCGAGGTGTCCCGAGCCGATTTCCTCCTCGCCTTCGAAGAGAAACCGTATGTTCGAAGTCAGCGGGATCTCAGCCGCGTTCAACGCGTCGAGCGCTGCCAGAAGAGCGGGCAGCGGCGCCTTGTCGTCCGAGGCCGAACGCGCGTAGATGCGCCAGTTCGAATCAACCGCTCCGCCGGGAGCCGGCATCTCGATCGGCTCCCCGCCTCGATCCATGCGGTCGCTGTAGAGAACCGGATCGTAGGGATCATTGACCCAGTCAGGTCCGGTCGCGGGCTGGCCGTCGTAGTGCACGTAGATGCCAAGCGTTCGGGTGGCGCCAGGCGTGCGGATCTCGCCGTAAATCAGCGGCGGGGCGTCAGGGAGCGTGAGGAGTTCCATCTCCACGCCGCGTTCTGCGAACTCGGCAACGATGTAGTCCGCGGTGGCCCGGATCGCCGGAAGATCGCCGCCAAAGTTGGGCTGACGCAGCAACTCCCGGAACCCCTCGAGAATCTCGACTTCATTCGCGCTGCGGAACTCTCGCGCCGCGGCGACGGCGCCTTCTTGCGCTGCGAGGGTCGACGAAATCGCCAATGAAAGCGTCCCACATAGGAACAGTACTCTTCGCGCGCGCGCATGAATCAGGCCGAGCAAGGCAAATCCTCCAACGGGGGGCGGCTCGTGAAGCGGGCCGGGCAGAGGCTATCCTACCGGTCCTGACCCGCGCGAAACATCGCTGCAAAACGAGGCCGCCATGGAGTTCCCCCTTTCCGCGCTCGCGATTCTGGCGGGCGTAGTTGTCCTCTCCTCCGTAGGTGTCGGCTCGGCGTCCGCGAACGACGGCTACAGCGTCCGTCGCGCGACTGCACACCCGAGCCAACTCTGGGACACCGAAACTGCCTGGATGGACGCTCAACGCATCGACTGGGGCGACGCCCCGTGGCCCACCGCATTCCGGGCGCTGGCCACCGCTGACGCTCTGTGGTTGCGATTCGACGCGACTGACGATTTGCCCTGGTTCACGATGACAGGACGTGACGACAAGCTCTGGGAAGAGGAAGTGGTGGAGATTTTCATCGACCCAGACGGCGACCAGCGCAACTACGTAGAAGTAGAGGTCAATCCCGCCAACGCTCTCTGCGACTTGATGGTCGCTTCCGCGTATCCACGGCTCGACGCGGACATCGACTGGGATTTCCCGGGCGTTGAGACGCGCGTAAAGGACCTGCAGGACGGAGGAGTTGTGGTCGGATGGACCGCGCTCGTTCGCCTGCCCTGGGCTGGGTTCTCTTCTGTGCCGGGGACGGATGTCGCCTTGCCGCCGCACAGCGGCGACAGTTGGACGTTCAATGTGTTCAGGATCAAGCGCCCTGGCGGGCCCTCTGATCCCGAACGGGACCTGGTGCTCAACGCCTGGTCGCCGGTCCCGGCCAACAGCTTTCACGTACCCGAGGTGTTCCGCACGATGGAGTTCGAATGATCGCGCGCTGCAGTCACGTACTTGCCGTTGCAGCACTGCTGATCGGTGCCGCGTCACCACATCGCGCGGACACGCTTGTGGCCCAAGAGACCGAGCGCCTCCCGGCGGTGCGCGTGTGGGAGGACGACGTTGTCATCCCGACCTATGCGTTGGGTGCTGATGACATCAATCCGCACTTCCGCGAGACATCGGACTCGATCATCTACCCCTACACAAAACAGGACGCGTTCACCAGCGAGCGGGTCGATCGCACCTACCGGGCGATCTTCCTCGAGAACGAATACCTCCGGGTGATGTGCCTGCCTGAGATCGGTGGCCGCATCCAGTCCGTTTTCGATAAGACGACCGGCGAGGAGATGTTCTACCGCAACCGCGTCATTCGCCCCGGCCACATCGCTCTGCGCGGCGCTTGGGTATCAGGCGGCATCGAATGGAACCGCGGGCCTGACGGACACACCGTGACGAGCTTCTCGCCCGTCGACGTGCTGCCCGTCCAGAATCCGGACGGTTCTGCGGCGCTCCTGATCGGCAACACGGAAATGAACTTCCGCACCGGTTGGCAGGTGACCCTGACCCTCCATCCGCAACGCAAGGTGCTCGATGAGCGGATCCGGATCTTCAATCCGACGGACGGCATCCACACCTACTACTTCTGGAACAACACCGCGTTCCCGAACCGACCAGGCACGCGCTTCATCTATCCGATGACGCTCGGGTCCGATCACAACGGGACTTCGTTCTTCAGCTGGCCGGAGCACGAGGGGCGTGATCTCACCTATCTACGGAACTACCCGGAGCCGACGTCGGTGTTCGGCTATCAGGTGGCGTTCGACTTCTTCGGCGCCTACGACGTCGACCGCGACTTCGGAATCGTGCAGGTAGCCGACCATCACGAACTCCCGGGCAAGAAGGCGTGGACCTGGGGCGAAGCCGATGCAGGCCTCGTCGCTCAGTCAGTGCTGACCGACGACGACGGCCCGTACATCGAAGTACAGAGCGGTCCGCTCCCGACGCAGGCCGACTTCGGACTGCTCGTGCCTGGACACGAGATCTCGTGGCAGGAATTCTGGTATCCGGTCAACGGTCTTGGGGACGGCTTCGAGTACGCCACCGAGGAAGTCGCGATCCAGCGCCGGGGCACCGCCACCGGCGTCGAGTTCCGCTTCGCGGGAACGCGGCAACGCCGTGACGTCGATCTGACAATTGAACGCCAGGACGGTCGGACGGAGAGACGCCGACTCGCGTTGTCTCCCGCTACTGTCGAGACGATCGAAGTCGATACAACCAACTCCGCCGTCGATCCCGGCAGCATGCGGATGCGGCTACGGCTCACCAGCAGCGAAGGCTCCGTCCTCGCGGAGTACTCGTCGCCGCTGGAGATTCCGGAACGCACCGCTCCGACACTCGACGAGACGTCTCCCACCACCCCCGAGGAGCGCTACTGGGCGGCCGATCTTCTGGGCAGACAGGGCGACCGGGCGGGTGCGATTCGCGGTTTTGAGGCCATTCTGGCCGACGATCCGGGTCACGTGGGATCGCTCGAGTCTCTCGGGGCCATGGCCCTGGAAGCTGGCGAGTTCGAAGCCGCGCGTGGCCTGTTGGAACGCGCCACCAAGCAGAGCGAGTATCGCGGTCTGACCTGGTACTTGCTCGGCGTCGCGCGGCTCCGACTGGGCGACTTCGACGGCGCACGCACGGCCGCGGCTTTGGCATCGCAACGGGCCGACAGCGTCGCGCTCGGGCACAGTTTGCGTGGCCGGATTGAAGCGCAATCGGGCAATCACGCCGCCGCGCTCGATTCGTTCACCGCCGGGCTAACGGCGGGCGGCGGGGATTGGACCCGACTCTTCGACTTCGTAATGCTCGCGGCGTACGGCGCCGGCGAGGACGAACAGGCTCGTTTTCTCTCGCGGCAGGCCGTGACCTCCGGGACGCTGCGACTCGTCCCTCACGTCATTGACTCGCTGGCGCGAGGTGAACCGGCCACGGAACTCGCGCAGCGCGCCCGCGCCTGGATCGGCGAACCCGAGTTCACGTTCATCGAGACGAGTCTCGCGTTCGCGGAAGTTGGGCTATATCGCGACGCGGCGGCCTTGCTCGAGGCATCGTTGTGGGCGGTGGTCGCCCCAGCGGACCGGCGCCCCCTGCCGGCCTACTACATGGCCTATTTCCACGAACTGCGCGGCGATACCGTCGAGGCCAGCCACTGGCTCGATCAGGCCCAGAGCGTGGGCGGCGACTACGTATTTCCGTCACGGCCCGAGGGCATCGCGGTACTACAGTACGCGGTTGAGCAACGGCCCGGCGATGCCAAAGCCTGGCTCTATCTGGGCAACCTCTACGCCGGCCTCGGACGGCACCCCGACGCTCGCGAGGCCTGGACCCAGGCTGCCAATCTCGATCCACAACTCTCGGTGGCCGCCCGGAATCTGGGGATCGACGCGTGGAAGCTCGCCGGCGATCTCGACTCCGCAACCGAATGGTTCCAGCGTGCGATCGCGGCGCGCCCGATGGACCAGACTCTCTATCGCGATCTAGGGCGAGTGCTCAGCGAACGTAGCCTCGCCGAGAACGCCGCGAGCCTGCTGGAGTCCGTACCGGTAGCTCCGAACGTGCGCCGCGCCGACGTCACGCTGGACCTGGCGCGGGCATACGTGGAACTCGAACGCTACGACGACGCCGTCGCGTTGCTCGACGCCACGACATTCACCCAGCGCGAAGGCGACACCGGCACTCGCGAGGTGTTCTACACAGCCCGGATCGAGCGCGGCATCCGTCGGTTCGAGGACTTCGATCATGGCGGCGCGCTGGAGGACTTCGAAGCAGCTCTCACCTACCCGACGAACCTGAACGTCGGTCGTCCGTATCGACCACGTGAGGCGCGGGCACACTACTGGCTTGGACTGGCGCTCGACGCGTTGGGTCGGATCGAGCAAGCCAACGAAGCATGGGCTGCGTGCGCCGCCGGAGAACCTCTCGACGAGGAACAGCAGGAGTACAGCAGCTTGTGCGCCGAGCGCGTGGGCCGCTAGCCTCGGCTCGCCCCCCGGCGGGGGCTATCATGACGATCTGAATTCCCACCGATCCCACGAGGTCTATTGATGCGCCTTCGCCTGCTCGGCCCTGCCGGGGTACTCGTAGTTGTCGCCGCCTGTTCGACTCCGCCCGCGGAGACGACGATGTCGCCTCCCGCGGACTTCGATGCCGCGGCCATGCTGACCGACGTGCGAGCGCTGTCGGCCGACGACATCGAGGGCCGTTCCACGGCCACCGACGGTGAACGCCGTGCCGCCGACTGGATCGAGAGCCGTTTTCGCGAAACGGGCATGGAGCCCGTTGCCGGTTCCTACCGTCAGGCAGTGCGACTCGTGGGCATGCAACGCAACAGCGACACCGCCCAACTCGCGATCGTCAACGCGGAGGGCGCGCTTGCTTTGGAAGACGGCGTGAACGTCGCCTTCTGGTCGACCGCGCAGCAGCCCAACGTGCAGATTGATGCGCCGCTCGTTTTCGTCGGCTACGGCGTGGAAGCGCCCGAGTACAACTGGGACGACTTCAACGGAATCGATGTCGCCGGGAAGGTCCTGCTGTTTCTGAACAACGACCCGCCCGTCGTCGAGGACGACACGGAACTGTTCGGTGGAGACGCGCGTACCTACTACGGCCGCTGGACCTACAAGTTCGAACAGGCGATGAAGCACGGTGCCGCGGGCGCGCTGATGGTGCACACCACACCATCAGCGTCGTATCCATTCAGCGTGATTCAACATAGCGGCTCGCGCGAGAGCTTCGCGCTCGACCTGCCAGGGGCTGGGTACCAGGTACCCATGGTCGGCTGGCTGGACGAGAACCTCTCAGGTCAGATCGCGGCAAGTATCGGCACCGACCTGGACGGGTTGTTCGACATGGCCGCCCGCCGTGATTTCGCGCCCGTCGAGACCAGCTACGCCGTGCGCGCCTCAATCGATACCGAGGTCCGGAGAATCAACACGGAGAACGTCCTCGGGATGTTCCCTGGGTCCGATCCAGACCTGGCCGACGAAGTGATGGTGTTTTCGGCGCACTACGACCACATGGGGCACGATCCGTCACTCGAGGGCGAGGACAAGACTTTCAACGGCGCGTGGGACAACGCCGCGGGAGTCGCGGCCATCGCCGCGCTTGCCGACGCGTTCGCGGCAGGTGAGCCGACGCGCCGGTCGCTGCTATTCCTGGCCTGTGCGGCCGAGGAAAGTGGCTCGCTCGGTAGCGCATGGTTCGTCGCTGATCCGCCGTTCGCCAAGAACCGACTCGTGGCGAACTTCAACATCGACATGCCGCAGATTTTCGGGGTCACAAGCGACATCGCCGCGATCGGTGTCGACACCAGCAGCCTCGGCACCGTTCTGGAGGAGGTCGCTGGCACATTCATGGTCGAGCGAGGAGGCCAGGAGGTCGCTGTCCGGGTGACAGGCGACCCGAACCCGTCCGCCGGCTCGTTCTATCGATCCGATCAGGTCAACTTCGCCAAGGCCGGTGTACCCGCGCTTTTCATGAATCCCGGAGGCGACTACGTCACGCCGCTGGGCTTCGATCCGCGCGAGTACCGGAGCTCGCACTACCACCAACTCTCGGACGAAGTCCGGGCCGAGTGGGATCTCAGCGGACTGGCACGTGACCTGGCCATCGTCATGGCCACCGTGCGCCAGGTCGATGCAGCGGATGAGATGCCGCGGTGGAACCCGGGCAACGAGTTCGAGACTGCCTGGCGTGCCCTGCACGGGATCGACCAGTAGGACAGCGCTACCAGGTCACTCCGGCGACGAAGTAGAGGGCGCGCCAGCGCGCTTCGCGACCACTGTCTGAATTGTCGATATTCGACAACCCGTGGTTGTAGCGCAGGTCGATGGTGAGTGCCCAGATGAATTCGTGGAATTCGATACCCGCGCCCACGACCAGGCCCCAGTCGGTTGCCTTCACGAGCGTGCTGCCCTCGACGTCCACGATCGAGCCATCTTCGCGACGACTCTCTCGCATCGCATCCATCCGAAGGCCGATCGCCGGGCCGCCTTGCAGACTGAAGATGGTCCCGCGACGTTCCCCCGGGTACCACTTGGCGAGCAGCGGGATCTCGAAGTAATTAACGCTGAGTTTCTCCGAGCCCATGTACTCGGAATCCGAGAGATCGATCTCCGCGTGCTTCCTCACGATCAGGAGCTCAGGCTGCACGGAGAATGAGTGCGACACGGGTACTTCGAACGAGAAACCCGCAGCGAATCCGAAATCGCCATCGAAGCCGAACGTGCCCACCTCAGGGATCGGCAGCTGTCCGTGCAGTACCGACCACGTGCCCCCACCCTTCAGCCCGAAGCGCACCTTCTCCCACGGTTCCCGCGCCCAGCGCGGGATGTCGTCGCCAGCGCCGTCCTGCTCCTCGAGCGCTACCTCATCCGAGGCAACCTCAGCTTCCTGAGCCCACGCGGTATCGACCACAGCAAGCAAGAGGAATACGGCGAGGGACACGAGAATTCGGCGCAAGGCGGCTCTCCGGGGAGTGGTAGTCACGCGGCGGCGACCGCGCGGGTTCAGTCTAGCAGCGTCGGCGGGACCGACCCTGCAGACCGCTCAGACCTCGTCGGTAAGCCGACGCAGCAAAGCAGCTGTCCGGCGAGCGCGGGCGCGCCAATGGTCTCCGATCGGGCCCGGCCAGACCGGCTGTCGATCGGCGAGATCCGCGAGGCCCCTAAAGGTGAGGTTCGCGTCCTGCCCCAGCAGATTCCGGAGGCCGTACCTACGCTCGCCCGCACGCAGCACCAGCCCGGCATCATCCGCAATCGCGGAGAGATCCGTAGGCGTGATGATGAACCCGGTTCGGGCGGGTGCTAGCACCTGGGTGAGGAACGTATCCGCGTCGTCCGGGTTCTCGGCCATCGGAAGCGCCACCCCGAAGTGCGCCGGAAGTGCGCGCCGCGGCCCGAGAGTCGCGGCTTCGGTTTCGAGCCACTCGCCCAGTATGCGGCCCCACGCTCGATAGGCCGGCGGCGCGATCGATTCGATCTTGAACAACCACGCGGGCAACCAGCTCAACAGGTGATCCCAGAGGAACGCCTCGCGCGCGCCGCGCAACGCCTCCTGGCGCGCCCCTTCCGACTCCGCGAGCTCGAAGTCGGTCAGCATCGCGTAGGCACCCAGAAGCGCACTGAGGTGATCCGGCTCAGGTCCGGGCGAATCACCGAGGGCTCGCCAGAACCCCGCGATGAGGTCACGTGCCTCGCCACCCATCATGCCGCTGGCGTCGAGGTACACCGACGCATACGGGTAGAGCTGCTCCAGGAACAGCGCCGAGTACTGCCACCCCTCAGGCACAGCGGGGAGGTCGAGCAGTTCCGCCACCCGCGCGGTCTCCGGCCCCGGCGGCTCGGCGAGAAGTCCGAGCGCACGTGGCAACTCGCTCATAGCCGCCTCAGTCGGTGTCCGCAGACTGGGCGACCGCGGTACGGCGATCGAGCCTGTAGGCATCGCGGCCTGGCTTCAGCGGCCGGATCAACCAATATGGCCGACGCATTCCATCGGGCGAATGCTCCTCGGCGCCACGCGCGCGCGCCAGCCATTCGCTGTAGATCTCGCGCGAGCGATCCGTATCAACCGCGATGTCGCCGTAGGAGTCGTCGCTACCTGCCGCCGTGATACGCACGGCCTGGTGCCAGCAGTGCATGCCGGACACGGGGTCAGGATGAACACCGAACGCGAGGTTCTGGTGCACGCCGACATCGGTCCACCAGATGCGGCCAGTGTCGGGATCGTTCGACTCAAACGGCCTGGCACCACGCAGGCGGCGAAGGTGCCACTGGCTCCCATCACGACCGAGGTCGGCCGTGGCCATCATCTGGCGTTGACCGTGATCGTGGAGCTTCCACCGACCCATGTGATGACTGCAGGCAACAACCCCCGGTCGGATCCCCTCGGTCACCCAGGCCTTCACGACGAAGTAGCCGGTCTGCGTCTCGACTCTCACCAGATCCCCTGTCTCAACTCCGACCTGTCGCGCATGACTCGGATGTAGCCAGAGCGGATTCGTATGGGCGATCTCGTCGAGCCACTTCGAATTGGCCGAGCGCGTGTGGATCTGCACGGGCAGCCTGAAGGTGGAGATCAAGGGGACCTCCTCGGACTCCATCCGCTCCGGATGAACGTGACTCTTGATGTAGGTCGGCAGCGCGGCATCTTGCCAGCCCCATTGCGCAAGGGTCGAGGAGTAGAACTCCAACCGACCACTTGGGTTCGGGAAGCCGCGTAGAACCTCGTCACCAACTCGCACGCCCGCGGCCCTGCGTCCTTCCGCGTCGGGCTCGGGAGCGCCGGTAGGAACGATGTTCAGCGGCGCGGGTGCCGGGGTGCGTGTGTAAACCCGCCCGAACAGATCTTCTGCCGGGTCTTCCAGCTGGTCGGTGTCCACGACCTCCTCGTAGAGCGGCCCGATCTCGCGAGCCACCTCGAAGGCGCCGTACCGGCGCATGTATTCGAGCGGCGTGCGTCCTTCGGCGGCAGCCGCCTCGGGCAGACCCGGCACGGAGTTGTCGAAGATGTGTCCGTAGTACTCGTCCACGGTGAGCTTGGTGCCCGGGTTCTGCTTGGATTCGGCGAACCCGCGGATCCCCAACTCACCATCAGGATCGATTCTCCAGGTCAACTCGATCCAGAACTCGTTCTCTTCCCACACCTCGCCCGGATTGGACTCACGCGTGTCGTTGATCGTCTCGCCGAGCCGTTCGCGCGCCGCGCGCAGCACCGGCTGGCGGAAGCCGACCCACTGGCCATCGTGCGTCTCATACGAGTGCACATCGTGCCGCTCCGACGCATGTCCCATCGGCAGTACGAAGTCGGCGAAGTACGCAGTTTCGTTCCACGTCGGAGTCAGCGCCGCGTAGCAACCGACACGAGCGGGGTCGCTCAGCATCTCGATCCAGGCGAAGCCGTCGGGATTGGTCCAGACCGGGTTGTAGACCCGGCTGAAGTACACCTCGAGTCGTGCGTCGTGCTCGCGCATCAGATGCGGCAGTAGGAACGACAACTCGTACATCGCGAGCGGATATTGAACAGGCCAGTTGAGTTCGTTCCACTTCTGCGGGTGCGACGGCATGTGGATCGGCCGCGCCACGAACTTGTTCCAGGCGTTGGGATACGTCCCGCCGGGCGTCGCGACAGCCCCGAGTAGCGTGTTGAGAAAGAACAAACAGCGCGCCACCTGCCAGCCGCCCTCATTGCCGGCCCCTGCGCTGCGCCAGTTGTGCGTCGCGAGTCGGGTCCCTGCCCCGGCCACGAGATCCGCAACTTCCCTGATTACCTCAACGTCGAGGCCAGACTCGCCCGCGGCGAACTCGAACGTGTACTCGGCGTAGAGCTCCTCGAGCCTCGTTTCGAAGTTCTCGAAGGTCGCATCCAGCTCTGGATGCTCCTTCACGAGATACTCCTGCCAGTTGAACCAGCGCCGCACAAACTCGCGGTCGTAGGTCTTCGACTGGATCAGGTGATTCGCGATGGCCAGCAGGACGGCGGCCTCCGAACCCGGATAGCTCGCCAACCAGTGATCCGCGTGCGTCGCGGTGTTCGACATCCTGGTGTCGAACACGATCACCTTCGCTCCTCGTTGCCGCGCTTCCGTGATGCGTTGCGCATGAGGGTTGAAGTAGTGCCCTGTTTCCAGGTGGGCAGAAATCAGGAGAATCACCTCAGCGTTCGCGTAGTCCGGACTCGGGCGATCGATACCCGTCCAGAAGGCATACCCGGCGCGGGCGCTCGCCGAACAGACGTTCGTGTGCGAGTTGTGTCCATCGACGCCCCAGGAAGCGATCACGCGCTCGGTGAAGCCATCCTCTCCCGGTCGACCGACGTGGTACATCACCTCGTTGTGTCGGTCCTCCTGGAGGCACTTGCGGATACGCGCGGCCAGCTCGTCAAGAGCCTCGTCCCAGGAGCAACGTTCCCACTGCCCACCGCCGCGTTCGCCCACCCGCTTCAGCGGATAAAGGATGCGGTCGGGGTCGACTATCTGGTTGTGGGTCGCCGGTCCCTTGGCGCAATTGCGCCCGCGCGAGCCCGGATGTTCCGGGTTGCCCTCGAACTTCCGTACCTGCATCGACTCCCGATCAACGTAGGCGAGCAGCCCGCAAGCTGACTCGCAGTTGAAGCAGGTCGTGGGCACCAGCATGTAGTGCTTCTCTTTGCGCTCAGGCCACGCCTTGGAGTCGAGCTCTACCCAATGATCCCAGCGTTCGCGCGGCGGAAAACTCGCCAGATGAATACGACTGGGCCCCGGGTAGAACGTCTCACCGCGCGCCTCAACCTCGGCTCGCGCTGCGCTGACGCGGGCCTCCAGTTCATCCAGTTTCTTTGTCGAATCGCTCATGCCAACGGCACCGCCTGACCTGCCTGCACGTAGGCGTGTTCGTGGAGAGCCAGCCCGATCAACGCCAATACGGCGCCCCCGATCAAGAACCAGGGTGCGAGCACGCCAGCGAGCAACATCACGGCGCCGGCGCGGAAGTGGCCGGCGTAGCGGCCGCGCGTCATCTCCTGCACCGCGAGGCGGGCGTGCGCGGTCGGATGAACCAGAGTGATCTCACCGAGCACGAAAAGGAGATGCGTTGCGGACGAAAGAGCGATTGTCCAGAGCAGCGCCGTGGGCAACCGTGAAGGCACCCCGCCGGGCACGAACACCACGACGATGAAGAGCGCCGCGGCACCCGCCAGCACCGCCTGGACGGCCATGTGCGGTGGCAGCAGCGGACTCTGCCAGAGGTCGCGCGCCTTCGCCTGGGCAAACAAGTAGGCGGTGTAGGCCGCCGTCATCACGGCAAGGGGCAGGCCTGGAACAAGCAAGGCAAACTGAAGTTGATGACTGCCCACGAGGCTACCCAACAGATGTCCGACGAGGATCGCTCCGTAGGCCGCGATCACGTAGGCGCCTTTCACCAACCAGCTGCGCCACTGACCGCGGGTGAAGATCATGTAGAAGCGGGTCGGGTGTTCCAGGTCCCAGATCAGCAGCGCCCCGGTGATGCCGAGGAATAGCAAAGACAGCAGCGGGACCACCCATTGCCAGAGCATGTGGGCCGGATCGAGTATCCCCAGGTAGGCCGCGACTCCACCAACGAGATAGGCGCCAGCGGCTATGGCCTTGGTCCATGTGTATGCGCTGACGCGCCAGTCCCACGGCATCGCGTGAGGCACGTCGTAGGCGAGCATGGCTGCGGCCGAGCTGTTCGGCCGATCAGGGTGCCCGGACACAACGCGGTCCGGACCCGGCGTCTGCTCGCTCCACATGAAGAGGTCGCCCGGAGGCCGCTGCGCAGCCAGCGGATCGAGCGTGGCCTGGCTCGCACCGCGGTAGAAAACCTTGGGGTGGGTCTCTTTCTCGGGCCGCCGCACGGCGACCGGCTCGCGCTGCAGCATCTGGGCGACCTTCGAGGTGGGGTCGCGCATGTCGCCGACGAGAATTGCTTCGGTCGGGCAAACCACGGAACAAGCCGGTTCCAGACCAATATCGAGGCGGTGCGCGCAGAAATTGCACTTCTCGGCCGAATGATCTTCGGGGTTCATGAAGATCGCGTCATAGGGACATGCGGCGATGCATGCCTTGCAGCCGATGCAAATGGACTTGTCAAAATCCACGATGCCATCGTCGCGTTGGTACATCGCAGCAGTCGGGCACGCGGTGACACACGGCGCGTTGTCGCACTGGTTGCACCGGGTTACCTGGTAGTTCCGGCGCGCGTTCGGGAACGTGCCGACGTCTACGTACTTCACGTAGGTACGGTTGACCGACAGCGGCACCGCATTCTCCGACTTACATGCCGTCGAGCACGCGTGACAACCGATGCACAGTGTGTGATCGATGACCTTCGCCCAGCGCGGGCCCGACGTTCCCCCCTGCTCGTCTACCCGCGTCATGCAGTCCTGTCTACTTTCGGCTGTCCGGTTCGTACTGGTACACAACGTAGAAGGACTCGGGCAGATTCACCCACACAGCCCAGCCCGCCCGCGGGTCGAGATGAAACAACTCGCGCTCACATCGGCCGGAATCCTGAAGCAAGTCCACCGCTGTGTCGACCCCGGTCGTGGAATGTGGGCTACAGGCCTTCACGGCAGCGTCTTGAACAGCCACCTGCTTTGCGTCGAGCGGTAAGACAATCACGACGTCTCGAGCTCCGGGAGTGCCGCCCTCGACCGTGGCCCCGGCGCTCAACTGCAGCCCATCGGACATGCAGAGACGCTCGGGCGGCGCGGTCCAATCGAATCGCACGCTGCCGCTCGCCAGGTCGCTATCAACATCTAGCGTCGCGAACGGATCATCGGTTCCACGCGCGTGTACATTGAGCTCGGCATAGGGAACGCCTTCGACCGTCGGCCGCAGATCCGGTCCCGCACCACCGTCACGGCGCACCCATTTCCAACCATCCTCGAGTTCCGACAGGTGATAGCGCGAGTAGGCGCCCCGTCGGAAAGCCGTGTCATGCTCCGCGAGCCAATCAACCGTCACCGGTTCGCCACGGCGCCAGCAGATGTTGGATGCGTTGTTGCGTGCATCCATCTCCTTGGCCACCACCGACGGGTCGGCGCCGGCTCGGAGGGGGTCATATTCCTGCGCAGTCGCAGGAAACGCGAGGGTCACCAGCAGCAGCGTACTGAGCTTCGCAATGCCGTCTCTCATGGCTCACTCCCGAGGTCACCGGCCCATGATTTCTCTCTCAGGCGATGCGGCCGCAAGGCTACCGCGAAGCACCCTCAATGTCACCGGAAATCCTTGCGACGGCGCGAACCTGCACAAGACGCGCGGGGTGGCGACGCAATCGGGCAGACACGACCCGCAGGGGGTGTTTAAATCTCCGTACCTCAGAGGTGAGCGCTCCCAAATCGCAGCGTGTTCTGCACACCGCTCCCCTCATTCATCGCGGCCGCGGGACGGCCAAGACATATCGGGTGAGGAACCCCTGTGAACTCCAGGAACGAACACCTCGAGCGCTGGGTCAGTGAAGTCGCGGAACTCTGTCAGCCTGCTGAGATCGTCTGGTGCGACGGCTCGCCGGCGGAGTACGAGCGCCTTAGTCAACTCATGGTCGACGCGGGCACCTACGTCCGCCTCAACGAGGATCACAAACCCAACAGTTTCTTGTGTCGCTCCGATCCGGGCGACGTGGCGCGGGTGGAGGATCAGACGTTCATCTGCTCGGTGAACAAGTCGGACGCGGGCCCTACCAACAACTGGGCCGACCCGGACGCGATGCGCTCCCAACTCGGGCGTCTGTTTGCCGGCAGCACGCAGGGCCGGACGATGTACGTCATCCCCTACTCCATGGGCCCGATCGGCAGCGACATCGCGCGGATTGGCGTGGAGATCAGCGACTCTCCGTACGTAGTGTGCAACATGCACATCATGGCGCGGGTCGGCAGCGCAGTGCTGGACGTGCTCGGCGACAGCCCCGACTTCGTGCGCGGCCTGCACTCGGTGGGCTACCCGCTCCCAGACGGCACACCCGACGTGCCGTGGCCGTGCGACGCGGAAAACAAGTTCATCTGCCATTTCCCGGAAAGCCGCGAGATCATGTCGTACGGCTCCGGCTACGGCGGCAACGCGCTGCTAGGCAAGAAATGCCACGCGCTGCGCATCGCGTCGGTACAGGCGCGCGACGAGGGTTGGCTCGCCGAGCACATGCTGATTCTCAAGCTGACCAGCCCGGCCGGCGAAGTGAAGTACGTCGCCGCCGCGTTCCCGAGCGCCTGCGGCAAAACGAACCTCGCGATGATGAACCCGTCGATAGAGGGCTGGAAAGTCGAGACCATCGGCGACGACATTGCCTGGATGAAGTACGGCCCTGACGGACAGCTTTACGCGATCAATCCGGAAGCCGGGTTCTTCGGCGTGGCGCCGGGAACGAACGACTGCTCGAACCCGAATGCCATGAAGTCGCTCAGTGCGAACTCCATCTTCACCAACGTCGCGATGACGCCCGACGGCGACGTGTGGTGGGAGGAGATGACCGACGATTCACCGGATCAACTAGTCGACTGGCACGGCAATGATTGGACGCCCGACAGCGATGTGAAGGCGGCGCACCCGAACGCTCGCTTCACCGCGCCGGCATCGCAGTGCCCTGTGATCGCGGACGAATGGGAAAACGCCGCTGGGGTGCCGATCAGCGCCATCCTGTTCGGCGGCCGCCGGGCCAAGACCATCCCGCTGGTGATGGAGGCGTTCGACTGGGAGCACGGGACGTTCCTTGGCGCGACCATGTCCTCAGCCAAGACTGCCGCAGCGGCCGGCACGGTCGGCGAAGTTCGCCGTGACCCGATGGCCATGCTCCCGTTCTGCGGCTACCACATGGCCGACTACTTCGATCACTGGTTGCAGACCGGCGCCCGTGAAGGCGCGGACCTGCCGCGCGTGTTCTACGTCAACTGGTTCCGCAAGACCGACGACGGTTGCTTCCTGTGGCCCGGCTTCGGTGAAAACTCGCGTGTTCTCAAATGGATCTTCGAGCGTTGCGACGGCACCGCCGCGGCAGTTGAGACGCCCATCGGCCGGATGCCTGCACCAGGTGCGCTGGACGTGGCCGGACTGAGCTTGAGCGAGGCCGACCTGGCAGAGCTATTGCGCGTTGATGAAGCCGGCTGGCAAGAGGAACTGCCGCTGATCGAGGCTCACTTCGAGAAGTTCGGCGACCGCCTCCCCGAGGCGTTGCGCGCGCAGCTTGCCGCGCTTCGTGAGCGACTACAGAGCACCGCGGTTACCGTCGGGTAGAGCGCGCGGGGACGGCACCCACCGAACCGGCTGCGTTGCGGCCGGTGCCGTCCACCCTCACGCGTTGGCCTTGGGGCCAATCTGCTGCAAACATGTGTCGAGCCAGCGCATCAGCGCCTGCACCCCATCTGCGCGGGCCCGATAGATCCGCAAAGCACCCCGGCTCTCCACGTCGACCAGTCGGGCCGCCCGTAACACCTTGAGGTGCTGCGACACCGCCGGCTGACTCACCGGCGCCCAGCCGGCAAGCTCACCCACCGAGCGCGGCGCCTGAACGATCCGCTCGAACAGAGCCCGTCGCGTGGGATCCGCGAGTGCATGTAGAACTTTAATATCATTCATCACTTATATAAGCAATATCTTATATCTTGATGAAAAGAAAAAGACCCTTGAGCGAATTGCTACGGCGTTCCCACCAACTCCGCGGGCCGCGCCTTGGCGGCCCCCTCGTGCACGGCACGGAAGCTCGCAGCCAGAACGGGACGATCCCAGGCGTCATAGAGATCCGCCAGCCAGCCGGCGAACTCGATCACGTCGCTGTCCTCCTCCCCGTACGACTGGAGGAAGGAGTTGTAGGCAACGACCAGGCACTCCTCGCCGGCGGCATGGTCACCAAGAGCGATGAGCGCGCGGCCTTTGTCCGCCTGGGCGAAAACAAGGTCCACGTCGTCCGTCGGGAGCTTTCTGGAGAAGATCTCGATAGCCTGCTCGAACCAGGCGAGCGCGCCGGCAGGGTCGCCGCTCGCCAAGGCCAGATCACCTAGATTGCGCTGCGCCGTGCCAAGTGGGACTCCGTCGGGGCCCCACGTGGACTCCGAGATTGCCAGCGACTGCAGTAGCAACTCCTCGGCTTCGTCATTGCGATCGAGTTCGCGAAGGAGCATCGCGAAGTTCACCAGGCTCACCACCAGATCGGGGTGCATGTCGCCCAGCCGGTCGCGGGAAATGTCGAGCGACTCGCGGTACGCGGGCTCGGCCTCGGTGTACTTCCCCTCATCGTGCAACAGCACGGCCAGGTTGTTCAGCGAAGTCGCGACTTCCGGGTGCCGATCGCCCAACGCGTTCTTAGAAATCGCCAGCGACTCTCGATAGAGCTGCTCCGCGGCCTCCAACTGCTCGCGATCATGCAGGACGGTCGCAACGTTGTTGAGGCTGCTGGCAATCTCGCGATGGTCAGTGCCGAACACGGCACGGCGCATTTCCAGTGCCCCTCGATACGCTCGCTCGGCTTCCGCAGTATCGAATCGGTCCTGGTAGACGTTGCCCAGGTTGTCCAGCGATGCGGCCACCTCGGCGCTGGGCTCCCCGAAGACCCGCTGTCGCATAGCGAGCGATTCGTCATAGAGGCGCTCGGCACCATCGAGATCTCCCAGGTCGTAGCGAACCTCGCCCAATGCGTTGAGCGTGTCCGCAATATCGGGGTGATCGGTTCCGAACAACTGACGCCGCGTGGTCAATGCCAGTCTCAATTGTTCTTCGGCTTCGTCGAATCGCCCGAGCCGACCGAAGGTTCTGCCGATCGTGTGGCGAACGGCGCCCTCGAGCTCGGGCTGACCCACGAACGTGGCGGCAATGCGTGGCACCGCTTCCTCGACCGAGGCCAACACCGAGACATCCCGTCCCATTCCCTCGATCGGATCCGCAGCGGCGAGCACATCCTGAAGGAAATCGCTGACGGCCTCGGCTCGAAGTGCCTGCTGAGTGGCCCGGTCACGCTCCGCGGCAACGCGACGCGACTGCAAGAAAATTGTCGCCGTGAGCAGCACGCCAAAGACGAGTGCGGTCGCCGCCATTGCGGTCGGCACGCGATGCCTGCCCAGAAACTTGCTTGCCCGGTATCCCAGCGTGTCGGGCCGAGCCAACACCGGTCGACCCTCCAGGTGATTCCCGAGATCGTCGGAGAGTCGCTCGACCGACGAGTATCGACGTGGCGCCTCCTTCCGAAGTGCCTTTCGTACGATGTTGTCGAGGTCGCCCACCAGATCGCGACTCAGCCGATCTGGAGACGCCTGCCGGCCCTGCGCGACCGACTCCGGCGTGATCTCCCGCACACCGCCATCACGGCCCGGCTCCTCGGCCGACTGCCCGACGATCTCGCTCGGGAGGGGCGGCTCGACGGTCGAAACCAGCACCTCCATCTCGTGGAGCGGGAGATTGCTGACCGAATACGGGCGATGGCCGGTCAACAACTCGTACAGCAAGACGCCGAGCGAGTAGACGTCGCTGGCGGTCGTCACGGCTCGTCCCTGCATCTGCTCAGGACTGGCGTACTCGGGCGTCATGACCCTGAGCTCGAGCATCGTGGGATCGTGCGCATCGGCGTTCAGCTCAGGGTTGAGTAGCTTCGCGATCCCGAAATCGAGCAGCTTCGCCTTGCCATCCGATGTGACCAGGATGTTCCCGGGCTTCAGATCGCGATGCACGATCAGATTCTGATGAGCCACCTGGACCGCGTCGCATACGGTCCGGAAGAGTTCGATTCGAGCCTTGAGCGAGAGCCGGTTGTTGTCACAGTAGTGATGGATCGACTCGCCCTCGATGTACTCCATGACGAAGTACGGCAGGCCGTCTTCCGTCGACCCTCCATCGAGCAGCCGGGCAATGTTCGGATGGTCGATCGAGGCAAGAATCTGCCGCTCGCTGCGAAAGCGGTTCAGCATCTCCTCCGTGGCCATGCCGCGCCGAATCACCTTGAGCGCTACGCGCTGCTGAAACTCTTCGTCGTCACGAACAGCGAGATACACCGAGCCCGTGCCGCCCCGACCGACGCGACGCAGCACGCGATAGGGCCCCACACGCTTCCCGGTGAGCGGCGCATCGTCGTCGAGTTGAAGCACTTCGGCCGCGGCCGCACCCGGCGGATTACTCAGGAAGGTCCCGGCTTCATCGTGTGATGACAGCAACGACTCCAGCTCGTAACGCAGCGTGGTGTCGTCCCCTGTGACCCCTCGAATGAACTCGCTGCGCTCGGCGCCGTCACGCTCGAGCGCCTGCTGAAACAGGGCCTTCACCTGGCTCCAGCGATCCTGGCTCATGTCTTGGGGCCCCGGGTGAGCTCCCGGTGCATCCAGGCTCGCGCGGTGGCCCACTCGCGTTTCACGGTAGCCGGCGACGACCCGAGCACCTCTGCGGTCTCCTCGATCGTCAGGCCGCCGAAGTAGCGCAGTTCCACCAGACGCGCCGCGTCGGCGTCGAAGGACTCCAGACGCGTGAGGATGTCGTCCAGAACGACCAGGTCCACCCCACGCTTGGACCGTGGTGTGATCGAGTCTTCGAACTCGAGGAGGGTGACCCCTCCGCCCCGCTTGGCCGCGTAGCGACGCCGCGCATGATCCACCAGGATCCGGCGCATCAACTGTGCCGCAATTCCAAAGAAGTGGGCGCGGTTGCGCCAATGCACCCGAGTCTGGTCGACGAGGCGGAGATAGGCCTCATTGACGAGCGCGGTGGTCTGGAGGGTATGCCCCTGTTTCTCGCCGGCCAGCTGGCCGCCGGCGATACGTCGCAACTCCTCGTACACGACCATCATCAACTGGTCCCGGGCGTCGGTTTCGCCCGTGTTCCACGCCAGCAACAGCTGTGTGACGTCAATTCCGGTATCTGGTGCAGTCATGCGCCGAGGGGTCTTGGCCGGGTCGGAGGGTTGATGAAGTCTACAGCGGCTCAGGTACCGAAAGTCGGGGCCAATCGTGAATTTCGAAGGCGGTTCTTTTTTCTTGAGCCGAAATCTGGCCGCTTTGCGCGTTTCTATTTAGGGATGGTCGTGACGAGTTATGACGGCGTCACGACGGTCTTGGCACCGAATCCGAGTTTTGGGAGGCTGGTGAGATGCGATTGCAGGGGTCTTCGTCGCATTGATCTGGCCTCCCGCTCAGCGGCCCGGGGTTTCCACGTGGGACCCCGGGCCGTTGTATTTGCGACGTGTCAGGCGTTTTCTGCCGCTGTGCCGTCCGCCTCACTCATGCTCGGCGACGCGAGGCGTTCGCGCTGAGCGGTAGACTCTCGGACTCCCCCTCACTCCTTCATCTGAAGGCACCTGATGCCACAGAAAACCGGGCTCGTGTACTGGAGCTTCGTGGTGCTACTGGTGGTTGGCCTGGCCCAGGTCACCTACTGGATGGCCGATCAGATCTGGTTCGTGAATGCCGTCGTTGAACGCGCACAGGCATTCGACGAGGAGCGCCTGGCCACCGCGCAACGCCTGCTCGACCGAGGCCTCACGATCGATGAGATCGAGGACGCGATTCCTGGGTTGCGCCACGGTGCCAACGGGTTCGCCCTGGATACGGGGATCACCGAACAGCTGGTTGAGGAGCGTCGTAGTCGCATCAACCGTTATCTCTGGGAAGGTGGCTTCTTCCTTGTGGTGCTGTGCGGAACGCTGGCGGTGATCGCCAGCGTACTGCGGCACGATGCGCGATTGCGTCGCCGCCAGGAAAACTTTCTGGCAACGGTGAGTCACGAGTTCAAGAGTCCGCTCGCGGCCGCGAAGATCGCCACCGAAACCGTCGCGATGCGAGAACTAGCCCCGGAGAAACAGCGCGTTCAACTGGAACGCTCGCTACGAAGCCTGGACCGGCTCGACAGCCTCGTGGACAACCTTCTGGACTCCGCTCGCATCGACTCCGGCACGCTCACGCTGCGTCCGGAACCTCTGGATGTTGCGCAAGCAATCAGGCCGCTCTTGAGGACGCACGTCTCCCGCGCGGAGCTCGCTGGAACCCAGCTCATCTCGGAGATTCCCGATGAGCTCCAGGTACTCGCCGACGAATTTGCGCTCACAACAGTAGTTCGCAACCTCGTAGACAACGCACTCCGCGCCTGTGCGGCGGCCGACACAGGAGTCATTCGCATTTCCGCTGACGTACAGGAGCGCAACATCCGAGTGCAGGTCAGCGACAACGGGGCCGGATTCGAGCCAGCGCTTGCCAAAACGTTGTTCTCGAAGTTCTACAGACCGGGTGATGAGATGCGGCGCGCCGGTCAAGGGGTTGGCCTCGGGCTCAATATCGTCGAACGCCTCATGCAGTTGAGCAACGGCACGGTCATCGCGTACTCGGACGGGCCTGGTCACGGCGCTACATTCACCACGACCTGGCCGAGACCAACAGGGTCATGAACCGATCCGCGCGCATTCTGGTGGTCGATGACGATCCGGATCTGGCGGCAGGAATCCGCGACAATCTCCTGGCGGAGGGCCATCGAGTGCGCGTCGCCGAAAGAGGCGATGACGGGCTCGCCCTCGCGCTGGACATCGACTTCGATTTGATCCTTCTCGACGTCATGCTCCCCGGCATGGATGGTTTCGAGGTTTGCCGGGCGCTCCGGGACCGCAGTCGCGAAGTCCCCGTGTTGTTTCTCACTGCCCGGAACGATCCGCAGGATCGCGTTCGAGGTCTGGCAGAGGGTGGCGACGACTATCTCAGCAAACCCTTCGACCTGGCCGAAATGCTGGCTCGCGTCGCGGCGATCCTGCGCCGGGCGCGATGGTACAGCCGAGGCGCTGAGACTCGGGTGACGTTCGGAGGCAACGAGGTCGACTTGCGGCGCTATCGCGCTGTGGATCGTGTCGGCGAGACCCACGAGTTGACCCATCGTGAGGCTCAGATCCTGAAGTTCCTCATCGAACGTGAAAACGACGTCGTGACCCGAGCCGAGATCCTGGATCGGGTATGGGGAGCGGCTGCGTTCCCGTCGGCCCGCACGATCGACAACTTCATCCTGCGCCTGCGCCGACGGTTCGAAATCGATCCGGCCAACCCGCAGCACTTTCATACGGTGCACGGCGCCGGCTACCGGTTCACGAAGCAGCCTGCCAACTAGCTCGCGACGCCTAGTCGTCGAGAGGCAGGATCACCAGGCCGTCCCGCAGCTTGGGTTCGAACCAGGTGCTCTTGGGCGGCATCACCTCACCGGCGTCGGCAACCGCGAACAGGTCGTCGAGTCCGGTTCGGTAGAGCGAGAATGCGCCCACGAAGTCGCCGTTGTCCACACGCCGCTCCAACTCCGCGACTCCACGGATACCGCCGACGAAGTCGATTCGTTTGTCAGTGCGCTGGTCCTCGATCCCGAGCAAAGGCTTGAGGCAATACTGCTCGAGCAGGTTGATATCGAGGCGGCCTACGGCATCGTCCGGCACGCGATCACGCTTGATCACGAGCCGATGCCACTGCCCCTCGGCATAGAAGCCGAACTCGCCGGGCACCGCGGGTTCGACGGCGGTTGGGGACAACGACACCTCGAAATCATCCGCAAGGCGATCGAGAAGATTCGCCGCGTCACCGTCGCCAAGAGTCGCGACCAACCGGTTGTAGGGCAGGATCCGAACCTCTGTGTCGGGAAACAACACCGCCAGGAACCAATCAGCGCCGCTCACGTTCTCGCCGGCCGCTCGTTTGCTGTCGCGAATCTCGGCCAGGCGGGCAGCCGCGGCCGATCGGTGATGGCCGTCCGCGATGTAAACCGAGGGCATCGCGTTGACCGCGTCGACCAGCGCGTCGCGGGTTGACTCTTCGGCAATCACCCAGAGTTCATGCCGGACGCCGTCCTCGGCCTGCGAAACGACATCGGGCGCGGCGGCCGCCAGGGCCGCGACCTTCGCGCTAAGGCTCGCCTCCGCCCGATACGTCAGAAAGATCGTGCCGGTGTGTGCTCCGAGAACGTCGGCGTTGCGTGCGCGGTCTTCCACCTTCGGAGCCTTGGTGTGCTCGTGACGTTTGATGCGGCCATCGAGATATGCCGCCACGCTGGCCGCCGTCACAATCCCGGTCTGCACGTGCTCCCCCATCGTGACGCGGTACAGATAGAGGCAATCGTCGGGGTCGCGGTGCAGCAATCCCTCGGCGTCGAGCCGGTCGAGTGCAGCGCGGCCAGATGCCTGCACTTCAGCGTCTCGCGCATCGGTTCCAGGTGGGAAGTCGATTTCGGGCATCGACACATGGAAGAAGGAGTCCTGGTTGTCGCCGACGAACTCGCGGGCCTCATCAACGCTCATCACGTCGTAGGGCGGTGCCGCAACACGTGAGGCGGCTTCGGCATCGACGCGCAGCCCACGAAACGCACGGACGATCATGAGGTCGCTCCTGAAGACTTGGGACGAAACGCTTTGATGTGGTCGGGGTCGGTCTCGAGAAAAGGCCCGCCAACGAGATCGATGCAATAGGGCACAGCCGCGAACACGGCATCCAGACATTCGGCGATCGCCTTTGGACTGCCAGGAAGATTCACGATCAAACAGCCTCCACGTGTGCCGGCGGTTTGCCGCGACAAGATCGCGGTAGGGACAAAGCGCAGCGACTCCGTGCGCATAGCCTCACCGAAGCCGGGGAGCATCCGCTCACAGACCGCTTCCGTCGCCTCCGGGGTGACATCTCGAGGCGCAGGGCCTGTACCGCCGGTCGTGATCACGAGACAGCATCCGGCCGCGTCCGCCAGATGCACCAACGTCTCAGAGATCAGGTCCGTCTCGTCCGCCACAACGTGAATCTCAGCTTCGTGCGGGGTCACGAGTACGCGGTCGACATACTCGACGACGGCCGGACCTCCGCGGTCCTCGTACTCGCCGCGGCTGGCGCGGTCGGACACTGTCACGACACCGATGCGAACTGCAGCAGTCACAAGGCCTCCTGGCGGCTGGACGATTGGCGGCGGCCGGACAAAGATACAACCCGTCGCAGCGCGACTCTTGCACCAGGATCAACCGGAGCCCACGTGAAGAACACTCGCCGCACTTTGGTCGCCATCATCGCGCTCGCCATGGTCACTCCGCTGTTCGCGCAGGAAGGACTCACAACCAAGAGTCGAGTCGATGCGCTCCGGTGGCGCAATATCGGCCCCGCGAACATGACCGGCCGCATCGCCTCGATCGACGCCCTGAATACCGATCACCGGATCGTTCTCGTCGCATCAGCCTCGGGCGGCGTCTTTTTGAGCGACAACGCGGGGGTCACCTGGGATCCGATCTTCGACAAGGCAGACGGCGCAGGGTCTATCGGCGCGGCGGTCCTCTTCCAAGGCGATCCGGACGTGATCTGGGTCGGCACGGGCGAGGCCGCCAATCGCAACAGCACCGGCTGGGGCGACGGGCTGTGGCGCACCACCGATGGCGGCGACACGTGGCAGCACGTCGGTCTCGAAGACTCCGGCCACATCGCCGAGATCGCGACGCACCCGACGAATCCCGACATCGCGTACGTCGCCGTACCGGGGCATCTGTGGGGTTACTCCGGAATCCGCGGGCTCTACAAGACGATCGACGGCGGCGTCACCTGGGAGAAGCTGCTCAACGGGCTCCCGGACGACGGCAAGACGGGTTCCACCGAGATCATCATGGATCCGGACGACCCGGACACGCTCTACACCGGCTTCTATCACCGCATCCGCCAGCCCGCGACGATGTACTCCGGTGGCGAACAGGGTGGCCTCTTCAAGAGCACCGACGCCGGTGCAACATGGACCAAGTTGACGGCCGGGCTGCCCGAGGTCACGGGAATGATCGACGTCGCGATCCACCGAACCAACCCGCGCGTCGTCGTGGCGGCGGTCGAAGCCGACGACGACATTCCCTACTTCGACGAGGACGGCGGCTCCGAGGACAACCCGGGCGGTGGCATCTACATCTCGCGCGACGCCGGAGCCACATGGCGATGGTCGTTGCGAACCAACGTGCGGCCGTTCTATCACGGCCAGGTCGACATCGACCCGCTGGATCCGAACCGTATCTACTCCGTTGGCCGAGAGTTCAAGGTCACCCGAGACGGTGGCGACACGTGGGGCAATCGCTGGTGGGGCGGCGGGGGCGACGATCACGACTTCTGGATCGCTCCATACGACGGTTCGATCTGGTACACGGCCACCGACCAGGGCGCGTACATCACAGTCGATGACGGGGCGACGATCGTCAATTTCGACAACATGGCCATCGGGCAGTACTACAAGGTGGGCGCCGACCTGCGCGACCCCTACTGGGTCGGCGGCGGTCTGCAGGACAACGCGATCTGGATGGGCCCCAGCAACTCTCGCGAAGTCCGCGGCGTTCTGAACATGCACAACACCTGGCTCGCCGAAGGGGACGGATTCGCCACGTGGTTCGACCCCGAGGACTGGCGGATCATGTACGGCGTGAACCATGTGGGGTTCGCGATTCGACTGAACACGGAGACCCGCGACGCGACCTTCATCACCCCGACGCCGGAAACGGTCGGCAACTTCGCCGAATTCGTGGACCACGATTTCCCGGACGAGCCGATCCGCTACACGATCGACCCGGGCGAGCACTGGTTCCGCTACGGCCGCCCCGAACGGCCGTTGCTCCCGCCTCAGTTCCGCTTCAACTGGGACAGCCCATTCCTGGTCTCGCCTAACGACCCGGCGGTCATCTACTTCGCAGGCAACCATCTGTTCCGCTCCGCCGATCGTGGCGACAGCTGGCAGATCATCAGCCCCGATCTCAGCACCAACGACCCGGAACTTCGCAATCCGACGTATCAGGGTGGCCTGACCCGATCGGTCACAGGCGGCGAGAACCACTTCACGATCTTCACGATCGCCGAATCGCCGCACAATCCGGACCTGATCTGGGCAGGAACGGACGACGGCAACGTACAGGTCACACGCGACGGCGGTGACACCTGGACGAACGTCCGAGACAACTTGCCCGGCATTCCCGAGCGCGCCTGGATCAACAAGATCGAGGCGTCACACCACGCCGAGTGCCGCGCCTACCTGACGATCAACAACCACCGCGTGGACGATTTCCGGCCGTACGTGTTCCGCACGCAGGACTGCGGCGAGTCGTGGACGGACATCGGTTCGGACCTTCCTGCCGACGGCTCCAGTTACGTGACCGTCGAAGACCCCTTGAATGAAAACCTGCTCTTCGTCGGCACCGAGTGGGGCGTCTGGACGACGCTCGATGGGGGCAACAGCTGGGCCCGACTGGACAACAACCTACCCAAGGTCGCCGTGCGCGACCTCGTGATTCACCCGCGTGAAGGCGACCTCATCGCTGGCACCCACGGGCGCAGCATCTGGATCCTCGACGACCTGTCGCCCCTGCGTCAGTCGAGCGCCGAGACCCTGTCGGAGCCGGCGCATCTCTTCGCCCCGCGCCGTACCACCGACTGGATCCGCATCAACCTCGGACGAAAACAGTCGAACTTCCTGTTCCGCGGCGAGAACCCGCCACGAGGCGCGATTCTCGACTTCCACCTGGCCAGCGATAGCGACGATGTGAGCCTTCGCATAGAAGGGTTGGACAGTGACCGAACCGTCGATCTCGAAGTCGATGCTCTACGACGAGGACTCAACCGCGTCATCTGGGATCTCAGATTCGGACCTTCCACCAGCGATGTCGCGACGTTCATCGAGGGACTGGAGCGTGCGATGGCGACGCTGCAGGAACGAGTGCCACAGGTCGACCACGACGCGCTAAACGCTGCCCGCGAAGCACTGCGGCCAGCCGAGGTCTATGTTGGGCCGGCTGTCATGTTGACCGTGAACGGGATCCGTTCCCAACTCGTGACCGCCTACGGCGCCTACGCGTGGGGCGAACCGCTCTTCCCGGCTCGGCTGGACTTCGCACGGGCCGCGCCGGGCCAGTACCGCGTCGTACTCACGGTGGACGGCGTCCGGCACGAACAGGAACTCATCGTTCGGGCGGATCCGATGCGAGATCAGTAGGCCCAGTTCGGTCGGACTTGCCCGCGAGAGTACCGACAGAGCAATCTCGTAGGCATGAAGACACCACGGAACCGCCACAATCACTGGGTCGTCCGACTGACGCTGCTCGGTGCCCTTGCGAGCTCGCTCGGCGTCGCCGCGACGCAGTTCCCGGCAGCACGCGTGACGCTCGCGCAAAGCGGGCCCGAGCCCGTGGTCCTGCCGTTCGAGAATTACCGCCGCTGGATGGTCGTGCGCGCGAGTGTCGCGGGCTCGGAGCCGCTTCGGTTCATCCTCGACAGCGGCGCACCTGTCGTCGTCCTTACGAGCCGTGAACTCGGAGAACGACTGCCGCTGCAGATCGTCGGACAGGCCTCGATTGGTGGCGCAGGAGACGGTGCGGACGAGCAGGTCGCCCTTGCCGTGGGCGTTACGGTGGAAATGGACGGCGTGCGGATCGACGATGCGACCATGGCTGTGGGCGCCGCCGCGAACGCAATTCCCGGAATGGACGGCATCCTGGGAGGCTCACTCTTCGGTAACCTCGTTGTGGAGATCGACTGGGCGGGCTCGCGGCTGCTGCTTCACGACCCCGACACATTCGTCTATGCCGGTGACGGAGTAGAGCTCCCCCTCGACATGCTGCCAAGCGGTCACTTCGTGGTTCAGGCCAATGTGCAACAAGGCGGCGCCGACTACCCTGCCCGACTCCTCGTAGATACCGGTGCCGGACACGCCCTGTCGGTTGAGCCTTCGGCCGTTCCGCCCGGAGCCGCGCTCACTGACCTCATCATCGGCTGGGGTTCGAACGGCGTGGCTCGAGGCGATATCGGCCGAGTTGATGCGCTCCAACTCGGCACCGTATCGATCGCCGACGTGATCACGTCGTTCCCAGCAGGGCGGCCGTGGGCAAGAATCGGCGCCGCGCAGGACGAAATCTTGCACGGCAACGTTGGTCAGCAGGTTTTGCAACGCTTCCGCGTGATCTTCGACGCACCCGGCGGACGCCTGATACTCGAACCGGGCCCGGACCTCCACGCGCCATTCGCGTTCGATACCACCGGACTGGCTCTAGCACCGTGGTCACCCGGCACCGAGAGTCTGGAAATTGCCGAGGTCATTCCGGGCTCTCCCGCCGAGGAGGCCGGCGTTCGCATCGGCGACCGGCTTCTCGCGATCGATGGCCGCGAGGTCAGTCAACTGGACCCGACGGCGGTTGAGGAGCTGCTGTGGGGCCCGCCCGGCGGTGAGGTCGAACTGGCGATCGGACGCGGTAGTGCGCGCAGCCAGCACCGTCTGACGCGACGCAAGCTGCTCCGCTGAACGATTTCTTTTTTTCGAACCCCTCGTCGAGCTCATATCCGCGGCCGTCCAACAGGTATAGGATGCCGGCGAGTTGCCCGGTGGGCGACCTGAGACCGAGCCGACGACACATGGGGGTGGGGATGTCGGACCAGTGGCTGTGGTGCAGTTGTACGACCGCACGGCTATGGTGCGAGAGTCTGGCGAGTTGCTCTGAGTGGCTCTACGACCGCATGGAAGTGACCGAAGACGACGCGCCGGAAGACTGGGGTGACGAGTGCGCCGCCACCGAGTCGACCTCCGCCCCGTATTCGACGGACCTAGGCACCACGAGCGGCACGACGACGACGTCGCTGCCCGCGACCTGGTCGGCGAGCACGAGCTGGTAGTCGGAAGAACCGACGGACAGACGCGTCCGCGCATTGCGCCCCGTGGCATGGCAACCAGCACCTGAGACCTGCGTTGGGGTAAGCTCGTCTACGGGAGGCGCTACCTGATACCGAGAGGGGAAGCGCTATGAAAAGGCTGTGGGTGTTGCTGTTGCTGGCGGCGGTCGTGTGGGTTGCGGAACCGGTTGAAGCCCAAGGGTTGAAGGCCGAAGGTTTCTACATCGGCGGCAGCGTCGGCGCGGGCCTTACGAAACTCGAATTCGACCAGATCAATCTACTCGACGATTCTGCTCTGGTCTGGAAGGTCGGAGCTGGCTATCGGTGGCGCTTCTTTGCCATCGAGTTCGACTATCGGCAACTTTCGCAGCTCAACGCGATTTTGCCCGGCAGCGAGATCACCGCGGATTCCAAGGGTTTCACCGGCTCACTTCTGCTGATCTTGCCCGCGGGTCCGATCGATCTCTACGCCCGCGGCGGCGGCCATCGCGCCACGACCAAGGTAGGGCTGGGCGACGACATCACTGAGACCGAAGAGTGGGCGCTGATGTACGGCGGCGGCATCGCGTTTCGCATCGGCAGCTTCTCGCTGCGTGCGGAATACGAACGTCCGCAGCTCGACGCGATCAGTGATCTTCATCAGGTGACCGCCGGATTCACCGTAGCGTTCTAGCGGCTCTACTCGTAGCGCAGGACTTCCATCGGATCCACGCGGGTTGCTCGTCGGGCAGGGATCCAGATCGCAAGAGTTGCGACCGCGAGGAAGACCAGCACAACCACGATGAACGAGGTCGGGTCATTGGGCTCGACCTCGTACAGCATCGCCCCTATCAATCGGGTCAGAAACAGCGCGCCTGCGATGCCGATCGCGAGGCCGGCAACAGATATCGCCAGGCCTTCTCGAAAAACGCCGCCGAGGATCTGGCCGACCGGTGCCCCGAGGGCGCGCCGAATCGCGGTATCGCGCACGCCCTGCTGCACCATGTAGGCCAACATCCCGTAGATGCCGACGGCGGCAAGGGTCAACGACAGCAGTGCGAATGCGACGACCAGCGTCGCATAGAAACGCGGTTCTGCCACGGAGTCAGCGACCTGATCCCGTACCGTTGCCGCACTCAGCACCAGCACCTGACGGTCCAGGTCGCGGATGATGTTACGGACGTCGGGAAGCACTCCGAGGGGCGCTGGCCCCGTTCGGATCAACACTTCCGCGGTCCGGAACAGCATCGGCACCATCTGGCTGGGTGCCTGCCGGTACGGTAGGAAGATGTCGGCCTGTGGCGTCGGATCGACTCCAGCAGTGCGTGCATCGTCGACGATGCCGACGATTTCGATCCGCTGCCCACCGATGAAGTCCATCTGCTCGCCGACGGGATTGTCCTCGCCGAACATAGCTGCTGCGCCCGCGGCACTCAGCACCGCCACCGACTGGTTCTCCGGGCGATCGTCGGCGTTCAGCACGCGGCCGTCGGCCGGAGCCACCCGCAGAGTCTCGAAGTAGCCCGGCTCGACCATTCGCACGCCGACCGGAACGGGTCTCTGTTCCGGACCCTCGGCGTCATCGCGCGACTGCGCCGAAATCCCCACGCGGACGTTCGCCGGTGCGTACGGAGCGCGATTGGCGACCGTTGCCGAGATCACGCCGGGCAAGGCCTCGATCCGCTGCACCAACGTGTCGTAGTAGTCCAGGTGCGCCGTCCCGTCCGGATAAACCGAGCCGGGCAAGCTGATGTTCAGATGCAAGAGATTCTCGGCGTCGAAACCGAGATCAACGGAGGTCAACCGAATGAAGCTGGTCACCAGGAGACCTGCGCCCACGAGCAGGACCACGGCGAGCGCGATTTCGACGGTCACGAGCATGCGCCGGAAACCGCTACGTCCGATCCCTCCGTGGCCACTGTCTTCCTTCAGTGCACGGTTCAGATCGAGTTTCGCCGCACTTCGCGCCGGTAGGAGCCCGAAGACGATTGCCGTGATCGCGGTGACCGCAAGTGTGAATCCCAACACGCGTGGATCGATCGACACCTCATCCAGCCGCGGGATGAAGTCCGGTGCCAGCGCCATCACGCCTCGCAGGCCGAGCGCGGCGAGCAGGACACCCAATAGGCCGCCGGCGACGGTGAGGAGCGCGCTCTCGGCCAGCGTGTACCGCACGAGATTGCCGAGGCCGGCTCCGATGGCGGCGCGCACGGCCGTTTCCTTGCTGCGCTCCACGGAACGTGCGAGTACCAGGTTCGCGATATTGGCGCAGGCGATGAGAAGAACGAATCCCACAGCGCCCATCAACATGATGAGCGGGCCACGCACCGAGCCCACCATCTGTTCCTGCATGGGGGTGATCTCGACGGCCCGCGTGACGCCATCAAAGTCATCAGCGTAGAGGCCTCCGGCAAGCGCCGTGCCCTCTTCCGCAGCCATCGCCGGCGTCACCCCGGAGGCCAGTCGCCCGATCACTCGGCCCCAGAGTTCCATGTGCTGCTCGGGACCCTCCGGGCCGGGCCCGGGACCTTGTTCGCCATCCTCCGCAGGGCCGTCCCGACGCTGGGTGACGCGTTGTTGGCCCTGGGGTCGTGCACCGCCCGCCGTCTCGTCCGCACCAACGGAGACCGCCATCGTCTCGGGCGGCGTGGCGAGCATGGGCACCCAGTAGTCGATCGACGCTTCTGGAAAGGCGAATCCGGACGGCATGACCCCCAGAACGACTCGCAGACGCGAGTCGAGCTGCAGGTTGCGGCCGACGATGTCCGGGTCCCCGCCGAAGTACCGCTGCCAGGCGCGATGGCTGAGAATGATGCCGTCGTCACGCCCGGGGATCTCCGCATCCGGCGCGAAGGCGCGTCCCATGACCGGTTCGGTGCGCAACACGCCGAAGAACGCTGGCGAAGCCGCGACGCCGTTGAGGCGCACCGGTTCATCCAGACTGGTCATCGTTGCCGACTCCTGGGAGTACATCGCGAGCTGATCCCAGGCCCTGCCGCTCTCTCGCCACGACAGAAACAGATCCTGCGAGGCGCCCGACGGACCGCTCTCATCGCCGAGACCGTCGCCCGTCTGCTGGACTACCACCAACGCTTCGGGTGCGTCGTAGGGCAACGGCGAAAGCACCACGCCGTCCACCACGCTGAAGATCACCGTATTCGCGCCGATCGCCAGCGCCAGTGTCGCCAGGACCACCAGCGTGAAACCGGGCGTGCGAGCGAGTGCGCGGCCGGCATGCCGCAGATCACGAGCGAACTGCATGAGAGTCTCCTGTCGTTTTCGATAGTTCAGCGTGGGCCGCACGTAGTCGCTGCGCGTAACGCTGAGCGCATCACGACAGGCGAGCCAGGTAGCATGCCAACGTCCGCGCGTGGAAACGCGGAGCGTGAAGAGTTCGGTGAGGTCGCCTTCCGCGATGTCGCGATAGCGAGCGTCGCAGAGTCGACGGAGTAGCCATCGCGGTGCGACTGGCAGTGCGGACGCAGCCATCGTTGGCCTCGGTCAGGCCCCACAGCGCCTCGCGCGCATCGCGCGTCCGTCGAAGGACTTCCACTCCGGGGGGCAGCAGCGTGAAGAATCGCTTCCGACGGCCGCCCTGGCGCGCCTCCTCACCGCCCACGCGGGATGCGACGAAGTTCTTGCGTTCGAGACGCTCGAGGCAGGCATACACCGCGCCCAGAGTGACCGCCCGGCCCGTGGTCTGCTCGATCGTCTGCTGCACCGTGACGCCGTACGCGTCGCCGGAGGCGGCCTGAACCGCCAGCAGCACCAACTCTTCCAGTTCGCCCAGGTGTTCGCCTTTCATGAGCAGTGAGACGTCGCGCCTCGACGAAAGGTCGAGGGTTTGTCCTGCAAAAGCGAATTTAGTGTGCGACTAGCGCACAATCACCATCCGACCCGGCGTCCAGACCACACCCGCCTCGTCGAGCAACCGGCCAAGACCGGGCAGGTCGACCTCTGCCAGCGCGTTGGCCGTCTCGACAAGCGCGGGGAGTTCCTCGGTGAGGTGGGCGATCGCGGACATCTGGTCGGCCGTCGGACGACTCACCGCCGATCGCATCTGTCCGGCGAGTCGCATCGGCCCGCGCTGTAGAGCTGTCAGATCACCGCGCATCGCTTCCAGCTTCTCCTCGACCTGGTCGAGAACGCCGTCGATGGCTTCGGTTCTGACCTCTGCCTCCTCCACAGCCGCGCGTGCGGCGTCTGTCGCATCGGCCAGTTGCCGGACGAGCCCGGCGAGCTGACGCTGCACGGACGCCAGGTCCGCCAGGCGGCGCTGACTGTCATGCCGCAGCCGCAGGTCCGTCGGGCTGATGTCGAGGAGCGGATCCAGAACGACCTCGATCTGCTCCTGATGAGAGGCCTCACCTACCTGCAACTCGACGGTGTACGTGCCAGGCAATACCCATGGACTCGCCACCGTTGCATCGCCTTCAGGGTCGCGCCAGGTCGGATCGTAGCGAAGATCCCAGACGACCCGATGCAGTCCCGCCCCCGTGGGAGCGGGGAGGCGCCGCACGAGTGCTCCGTCCTGATCGAGAACGCGCAGCCGAAGCTCCGGGCTCTCCCACTCGTCGGTGGCGGTTTCCGGTCGGGCCGTTTCGCCGGTGGATACGTTGACCTGCACGACGGCCCCGTCGGGCGGATTGGGCGAGGCATAGTACGTGTCGCCGCGGAAGTAGCGGCCGCGATCGAACCGATAGATCTGATAGGCATCACGCATCGGCGCCACCCACGAGACGTCGCCGTCCAACGATGCCAAGGCGGCGAGCGCGCCCATGTCATCCAGAATCCAGATACCGCGCCCGTGTGTGCCGACCACCAGATCGTTGGCCTCCGGCTGGATCACGAGATCGTGAATCGCCGTCGGCGGGAGACCCGCCTGCAGCGGATGCCATGAATCGCCATCGTCGACACTCGTCCACACACCGTGTTCGGTTCCGACGAACAGAAGCCCTGGCACTCCGGGGTGCTCGGCGAATGCCCTGATCGGGCTGCCGTCCGGCAAGTTGGCACGGATGTCATCCCAGCTCTGACCGCGATCGGACGAGCGCAGCAGGTACGGCGTGAAGTCGTAGTACTCGTGGCCAGAGGAGGCCACGTACATCGTGCTGTCGTCGTGGGCGGAAAGCACCAAACGCCGCACCAGAGATCTTTCCGGCACACCTGGCAGCGCCTCGGATTGCCGCCAAGTCGTGCCGTCGTCGTCCGACACGTGCACCAGGCCATCATCCGTCCCGACGGCAAGCAGTCCCGGCTGCCGCGGCGACTCGGAGATCACCCGGATCGTTCCGTAGTCGTTCATTGGATTGTCGTAGGTGATCTGGCGCGAGAGATCGTCGCTGATCACTTCCCACGAATCACCACGATCGCGGCTACGAAACACCACGTTGGCGGCGAAGTAGATCGTCTCGTGGTCGAACTGCGAAATGTGGATCGGCGCACTCCAGTTCCACCGATAGCAGCGTGGCGTCTCCGGATCAGCATCCTCATCGCTCAGCGGCACACACCCGCGTGGGTCGGCAGGCTTGATCCACTTGCGTTCACCGGTCCGAGTATCGAACCGAGCAAGGTTGCCGAACTGCCACTCCGTGTAGACGATCTCTGGCTCCTCAGGATCGGGGCGCACGTAGAAGCCATCGCCGCCTACGGTCAGGAACCAGTCGTCGTTGGTGATCCCGACGACGTTTCGTGTGCCGCTGGGTGCGCCCACGGAGTTGTTGTCCTGGGTGCCGCCATAGACGCGGTAGAACGGCCGCTGATTGTCGACGCCAACCTCGTAGAACTGCGTGATCGAAACGTTGTCCGAGAAGTGCCAGACGCCACCACGGTCACGCGAGGTGTAGATGCCGCCGTCATTGCCGAGCACGAGGTGATCCGAGTCCTCGGGGTTGATCCACAGCGCATGATGGTCGACATGCACCTGGTGGCCCGACATCTCGTTCTCGAAGGTCACGCCGCCATCGTGCGACACCATGAAGAAGGTGCTCAGCACGTAAACCCGCTCCGGCTCGTTGGGGTCGCACCGCACCTGTGAGTAGTACATGGACCCGCGTACATTCGGGTTGGTCCGCGCCCAACTCGCGCCGCGATCGTCCGATCGAAAAACACCGCCCTCAGAGCCTTCGACATTGAGATAGACCGTGTCGGGCTGACTCCGACATACCGACACCCCGATACGGCCCATGTCCGACTCCGGCAGGCCGTTGCCAAGGCGGACCCAGGTGTCGCCGCCGTCGCGGCTGCGCCATACCGCACTGCCTTCCCCGGTAGGAATCCAACTCCAATCCACTCGCTGTCGATGCCAGGAGGTCGCGTATAGGAGGTCCGGGTCCCGCGGGTCGAAGTCGATGTCCACGAAGCCGGCGTACGGCCCGGCATCCAGGACCTCTTCCCAGGTCTCCCCGCCGTCCGTCGTGCGGAACAGACCGCGAGCGTCATTGGCGGCGGGGTCCTCGTGCGCCAGTGCACCTGCAACGGTCACGAACACAACGTTCTCGTCACGAGGATCGATGCGAATCCGTCCGATATGCAGCGAGTTCTCCAGGCCCATGTGCTGCCACGTGGCGCCGCCGTCCTCCGACTTGTACACACCGTCGCCCCACGAGGTCGACACGAGGTTGCGGCCGTTTGCTTCGCCGGTGCCGACCCAGATGACGTTCGGATTCGTAGGAGCGAGTGCGATGCCCCCGATGGCCTGGCGCGGCTGGTCATCGAAGATCGGCACCCAGCTGGCCCCGCCATTCGTCGTCTTCCAGACCCCACCTTGCGAAACCGCCGCGTAGATCGTGTCGGGATCGTCCGGAACGACGGCGAAGTCCGAAATCCGGCCACCGACGCCGCCAGGACCGACATTGCGCCACTCGAGCGTGGTGAGGTCGATGCCTGCATTGGCAGCGGTCTCAGCGGACTCCTGGGCTCCTATCGCCGGGTCCCACCAACCGCATGCGGCAAGGACCACGAGGACCCATCGCATCCCTCCGGACAAGCGAACCTGGCGCGACATGATCTAGCGCTCCGCGATGACGGCGGCCGTCTCAACGTGGTCGAGCAGCGGGTACTGGCGGTCGAAGTACGCGTCGCCTTCTTCGCCGATGAAAGTCTGATCTGGCCCCGTTCCATACGGCGGACCGTCTCCATACTCGGAGTACAGGCTCTGCACCACATCCATGCCTTCGATGATCTCGCCGAACGGCGGGAAGCCCATGTTGTCGAGATTGAGGTTGTCGCCGAGATTGATGAACAGCTGGGTCGTACGGGTATTGGGGCCGCCATGGGCAAAGGTCAACCGACCGCGGGTGTTCATCTCGCCCTGCGGGTCATCTGCGATCGACGCCATGTCCCAGGCTTCGTTGATGGCCGGATCGCCGTTCATTCCAAACTGCACGACGAATCCATCGACGACCCGGAAGAACTTGTTGCCGTTGTAGTAACCCGTGCTCACGAGGTTGTAGAAACGATCGGCACCGAGTGGTGCCCAGTCACGGTGCACCTCGACCACAAACCGTCCTTTCGTCGTGTCGAACGCGACTCGGTAGCTGTCGGGCCCTTGCCGGTTCGCATCAGGGTGCGTCGGATCGAGCAGCGGATTGCCTGCCGGCGCATCGGCCTCCGGTGCCGGATCAGGTTCAGGCGTCGCGGCGGGCTCGCTGGCGGCGGGCTCTGGTGACTCCGACGGCGCCTCGGCGGCCGGCTCCTCTGCCCCACCGCAGGCGGCTACAGACACAAGCAGCGCGAACGCAAAAATACGAACAACACGATCGATCATGAACTCGACTCCGGGAACGGGACTATCAGGTGTCTGTCTCAGGTTTGGCTCGGGCGCGCCTAGTCTAGCTCAGTGTCCGCACCGGTTGCCTTGAAATCATCTTCGACTTTGGATATATTCGAAAGCGAAGATTTCCTACCCAACCTCGAGATGCGCATGAGCTCACCAAATCCCGACGAACACCTGCCGCTGCGTCCCGTCGTCTTCGGCATCCTGTCCGTTCTTCGCGCCGCCCCGCTACATGGCTACGGCATCATGCAGCAGGCGAATGAACACGTTGGAGAACGAGCGCTGCTCGGCCCGGGCACGCTGTATCGAACGCTCAAGGAGCTGCGGTCGGACGACCTCATCGGGCCCGTTGATGGCCCCGGCGACGCTGACGCGCGACGGCAGTACTACGCGCTGACGGATCTGGGCGAAAGCGTGGTCGAGGCCGAGACCCGGCGACTGGGCCGGCTGATGGAAAGTTCGGAATTCGCCCAGCAGCGGATCGGCTAAGAGCAGTGTCGACGTTCACGGGAGCGGCCGCGGGCCCGCCCTTCGATCTGCAGGACCGCGTCTATCGCACCCTGCTCCGCCTGCTGCCGCGTTCGTTTCGCGACGAGGCCGGGCCGGAGATGCTCGCTGTCTTCCGCGACTGGCGCGCGTCCGCCCGCCCCGGTCTTGCTTCGTTGGCCCAACTCTGGGGCCTACTGCTTCTCGACCTCATCCGCTGTCTGCGTGCTGAACGCGGCGCGATGCGCTCTGTCTTCCCCACCGTGGATCGAGCTTCGATGTTCGAACTCTTGCTGAAAGAAACCCGGCACGCTCTCCGTGGACTCGGTCGTGCTCCGGCGTTCTCGGCCATCATCATTGCCACCCTCGCGCTGGGCATTGGCGCCAACACGGCCATCTTCAGTGTGGTCGACGGCATCATGCTCCGGCCTCTAGCCTTCGATGCGCCCGACCGGCTCGTCGCAGTCTGGGCCGACTACACCCGCCGCGACGGCCCACTGCGAGAGTGGCTTTCGTATCCGAACTTCCATGACGCCAGGCAACTCGACGAGGTGTTCGCGGAAGCGGGCACCTACCTCGGTTGGGGTCCGACGTTGACCGGAGTCGGAGAGCCCGTCAGCCTCATCGGCGCTCAGGTCAGCGAGGGCATGTTCAGTCGCGTGCTCGCTGTGCAGCCGGCACTCGGACGCCCGTTCGCGGCGGCCGATGATCAGCCCGACGCCGAGGCGGTCGTCCTGCTCAGTTGGGATCTCTGGCAGCAGCAGTTCGACGGCAACCCCGGTGTGCTGGGGCAAACCGTCGTACTGGACGGCGATCCGGCCGTGATCATCGGCATCATGCCGGAGCGATTCGAGCCGCCGTTCGCCGCGCAGGCCCGCATCTGGATGCCCCTGCAGATGAACGAGACTCAGCACGCCGGCAGCCGCGGCTCAGCGATGTACAGGGTCGTGGCACGACTGTCGCCCGACGTGGCGCTTGAGTCGGCTCAGACCGCCCTCGATGGACTGGGTGGTCGCCTCGAATCGGAGTTTCCGAATGCGAACATGGGAGTCGGATACTCCCTGTTTGATCTGCGCGACGACATCGTCGGCGGATCGCGCGACACGCTCTGGATGCTTCTGGGCGCGGTAGGCTTCGTGCTCTTGATCGCCTGTGTGAACGTCGCGAACCTACTTCTGGCGCAGGCTTCCTCACGCTCAGGCGAACTTGCTGTTCGGTCGGCGCTAGGGGCGACTCGGGGCGCAGTAGTGCGCCAACTTCTCATGGAAAGCCTGGTTCTCGCCGGAGCAGGTGGCACGCTGGGCGCGGCGCTCGGCATCCTCGGCACCTACGGCCTGGTCGCGCTCGCGCCTCAGGGCACCCCGCGCATCGAGAGCGTCGCCACCGACACGCGCGTCCTGGTGTTCACGGCGATCATCACGGTCGCGGCCGCGCTCATCTTCGGGTTGATCCCCGCGCTGCGCGCCTCCCAGGGAAACCTCGTGAATGCGCTCCGCGAAGCCGGCCGCAGCGCCGATGGCAGCGGCGGCCGCCGCTTGCGCTCCGCGCTGGTCGTCCTGCAAGTCGGGCTCGCCCTGGTACTACTCGTGGGGGCCGGACTCATGTTGCGAACGTTCCAGCAGTTGAATCGCGTTGATCTGGGCTTCGAAAGCCGCGGTGCGCTCGCGGTGCGGCTGGGTCTACCCGGCGCGCGCTATGCCGAGTCGGCGCAAATCGTCGCCTTCTACGACGAACTGGAACGGCGGCTCGCGGCCATCCCCGGCGTGGAGGCGGTCGGAGGAGTCAACTCGCTCCCGCTTGCAGGGTTCGACGGGGACTCGAACTTCCAGATCGACGGTCGTCCCGAACCCGGACCCGACCAACAGCGTGTGGCTTGGATTCGCCGAATCACATCCGGATACCCGGACGCCATCGGGCTGCGTCTGATCAGCGGGAGGTTTCCGGACGCCGGCGACGATGCTGAGGCTCCGCGCGTCGTGGCAATCAACGAGACGTTGGCCGAGCGCTATTTCGACGGTCAGGACCCGATCGGTCAGCGCGTCTATTTCGGCCGCATCGCCGACGACCCCACTTATCGGACGATCGTCGGAGTCGTAGCGGACATCAAGAATTTCGGTATCGCACAGGACAGTCGCAACGCGATCTACTTCCCCTACTCACAGGTCCCCACCGGCTTCATGTCCATGGTGTTGCGAGCGAACGGAGACCCGACTCAACTCGCCGGCCCCGCGCGCGCCGTCGTCGCCGAGCTCGACCCGTTGCTCGCGACGGCGAACATCAGCACCGTGCGGAGCATGGTGGATCGTTCGTTGGCGCCGCAGCGGTTCACGGCCACCTTGATGGGGGCCTTCGCCGTGGTTGCCCTGACTCTGGCCGTGGTTGGTCTCTACGGAGTGGTGTCGTACGGAGTCAGTCAAAGACGTCATGAGATGGGCGTACGTATGGCGCTGGGTGCAGGTGGCCGCGACATCGGACAGCTCATCGTCGGGAGCAGCGCTGTCCTGATTTGCCTCGGACTTGGACTCGGTCTCGTGGGCACGTGGGCCGCGCGCCGGGCGATTGCCGGGCTGCTCTACGGCGTCGAGACCTCCGACCCCCTCACTTTCGGGTCGGTTATCGGTGTGCTCCTTCTGTCTGGACTCGCTGCGGCTACGCTGCCGGCTTATCGCGCCAGTCGCATTGATCCGAAGCGAGTGCTGGGTCGCGACTGAGTCTCCCGGCGCGCAAAAAGCACAGCGCTCTGTGGGCAACGCCGAGAGTATGTTGCATATACAATCTCGTGCATGCGATACCCAACCGGCCTGCTCTTGATCGTTGTTGTCAGCCTCAGCCCGACCGCCAACGCCCAGGTACAGGAAGCGTCGGACAGCCATTTCGTGATCCAGCGGAGCGTGACGCTCGATGCGGACGAAGCGACCGCATGGACGGCGTTCGTGCGGGTGGCCGACTGGTGGCACCCGGATCACACCTACACGATGGATGCAGGCAACTTGAGCCTGGACCCGACGCCCGGCGGCTGCATGTGCGAGGCGTTGCCCAGCGGCGGATTCGTCGAGCATATGGCCGTCGTGTACGCCGACCCCGAAGCGATGCTCCGGATGTCCGGTGGTCTCGGCCCGTTGCAAGAGCACGCGGTGAGCGGCGCCATGACATGGACGTTCACGCCGGAGGGGGACTCCACGCGTCTCGATCTCGTATATCGGGTGAACGGCTTCGTTCCCGGTGGTCTCGAGGGCTGGGCCGCTCCGGTAGACGGTGTGCTGGCTCAGCAACTCACTCGGCTGCAGGAACTCCTGGCCAGTTCCTGATCAGCGCACGCACGACGGCGGCGGCGTTGTTGGCAGCCACAGGCGCAAAGCTCTCGACTCGGTTCTCGTTCGGGTTCGCTCCCGCCATGTCGGAGATCGCTCGCACGCCGACGTACGGCACGCCGTTGGCGTAGGCCACATGGCCGATGGCCGCGGTTTCCATATCGAAGCTGTCGGGCGCGAACACTTCCCAGATCCACTCGCGATACGCAGCATCATCAACGAAGGTCGGGCCACTGGCGCCGTTGCCCCCTACCCGCAGAACGGGCTCGTGCTCCACGCATTCGCCGCCGGGCGTGCACTGCTCTAGCGCGATGTCCGCGACAAGCGCCCTGGTGGCGGCCAGGAGCGCGCCGTCCACGTCGAACCAGAGCTTCAGGTGCTCCGCGTCAGCCTCGATATTCGGGGCGGTCGCCCAGACACGTTGGGGGTACATCATCCCGTAGGCGCCGAGATCTTCGTTGCGCCAACCGCGGCGCCAACCCGTGCGGGATGCATCGGTAAAGACGTGCTCCTGGTACTGCACCCAGCGCGCCGGCACGGTGACATCGCCGATACGAATCTCCGGACTTGCGCCTCCTGCGATGCCCGCGACAACGATCGCGCCAACGTCGAATCGATCCAGCACCAGCTGGGCACCCATTGTGGCGTTCACCATGCTGATGCCAAACGCCGCCATCACCACATCCGCTCCGTCGATCGTCCCGACGTGGTGTGTTCGGCCGTTGATCACTTCGCGCCGCTCGATCTGTGCCGCATCAAGAAACGGCGCCAGTTCGATGGGCATCGCCGTCAGGATCGCGATGCGAGCCCGGGCCGCAGCAGGCGCCTGGTCCGTTGCCGGAGGCGGCTGGCAGGCTGCCAGGGCGACGGAGAAAGCGAGCGTCAGACTTCGTGGAAGCCGGCTCCTCATCCCGCTACCGAGCGCAACAGTCGATACCAGAACTCGACGGCGCGATGGAACTCGTCAACACCGATGCGTTCATCCAGGCCGTGGGCGCGCTCGTCGCCAGGAGCTTCGAATATCGCAGACACCCCATATACAGGGATCCCGGCGTTTCGAACCCACAAGCCGTCCGTCGCGCCCGTCGACATCGAGGGAATCACCGGCGTACCCGGCCACAACTCGTCCACGACGACCTCGAAACGACTCGCCACCTCGTTGTTCCAGGGCGAGGCTTCGCTCGGAAACGCATCGTCGAGCCGGCGGAAAGTCACGCCGCGATCGTCGACGACACGGCGCAGCGTGCGCTCCACCTCGTCGGGCGAATGCCCCGGCAAGATCCTGCAGTTCACCGTGGCGCGCGCGGATCGCGGTAACGCGTTCTCGGCGTGCCCAGCTGTCAGTTCGGTGGCAACACATGTGGTGCGGAGCGTGGCGTTGAAGTAGGGGTCGGAGGCAGCCAGTCGCTCGGCAGCCGCTTCATCAAGTTCATCTCCCGCCAGGCGCATCATCGACTGTCTGAGGTCGCGGTGTTCGAACTGCGCGCTCTTCTCGAAATAGGCCCGCGTACCGTCGCTCAGTTCAAAGGGGAACTCGTGAGCCTCGATACGAGCGAGCGCATGTACGAGCCCATAGATGGCGTTATCCGGACGCGGTACCGAACTGTGCCCACCTGGGTTCGTGACCTCGAGTTCGAAGCTTTGATAGAGCTTCTCGCTGGTCTGGACGTCGAACGCCTGCGGCTCGCCGTTGGCGTCGTAGCGTCCGCCGCCCGCGTCGGTGTTGAGGGCGAACTCGGCATCGATCAGGTCGCGGCGGGCGGAGGTCAGATGGTCGATCCCGTTGCCTGTGCTCTCCTCGTCGCCCGTGAGCACCATGATGATATCGCGGGCCGGTCTGAACCCCTCCTGGCGGAACCGGATGAAGTTCGACACGAGGGTGGCGGCCCCCGCTTTGTTGTCGACGGTTCCGCGGCCGTAGTAGTAACCATCGATCTCGGCGAGTCGGAACGGATGCTCACTCCATGCGTCGGGCTCTGCGTCCACTACATCGACGTGGGCCATGGTCAGGACCGGTCGCTCAGCACCCGAGCCGCGATACCGCACCACGAGGTTCGCAATCCCATCGCTGGCAACCATCTCGATATCGGCCGGTGAGAACCCCTCGGCAAGCAGGCGCTCTTGAACTGCCTCGAGGAGGCTAGCGGTCTGCTCGGGGAAGGCCGCGCTGGAGCGAAACTCCACCATTTCGCGAAGAAGGTCCTCGCTCAACTGACGATCGCTGACGGGGACCGAAACAGCGCTGGGCGCACTCAGGGCGACAAGGCTCGCAGCAAGTGCCGCTGTCGGGAGACTGGAACCACGCAAGCGCGGCCTCCGGGACGTGCAGGGGAAAAGGCACGCCGACTCTATCCAACCTCAGCCGCGGGTTCCAGGGCGATCTACGCGGGCCCGGAGCGCCGCACTGTGACGCGACCACGCATCCAAGGCTTCGTCGTGTAGTCCGCAACCTGAGCATCGCGTGCGAGCGTTTCCGCGGTGGCCCCGGCGCTACCCATGGCGATACCGACGCGAAACTCTTCCTGAATCTCCCGACGCCCTCGGGCCGTGAGGCGCTCCGCGATTGACTTCACCCCGGCCAGAGAATCCACATGTGCAAACAGCGCAACAGACTCTGGCGCGATTCTCACGATCATGTCTTCCGGTCGAGTTACGCGGCTTACGAGGTGGCAGAGGTCGCGAGCCACAGCGTCGATATGCTCGAGCGCCGCGTCGCTCACCAGCCGCACCACCACGCATCCGAGCGACTCTCCGTTGAGCTCGAGGGTCTCGACCTCGTGAATCGCGAACGGCGCAGCGCTCACCGACGGCGTGCTGCTCGACCGCGGCAGAGCCGACGCGGGACGCCGACCGGCCCTGACAATCACTCCCAGACGCGCCGCCGTCGAGCCGTGCTCGTCGAGGATGTTGTGTCGACGATCGTCGACCTCATCGCGAACAGGGCGAATCAGGTTTCCAACGTCGCGACCTCGGACCTGCGATTCGCGCTGCGCGCCGAAAAGACGCTGAGCCACCGGATTGGCGTACTGAACGCGGTCCTCGGCATCGAGGACATAGAGGCCCTCGTGGAGCCGATCACCCATCGAGCGCAGTACGCCGAGCAAGACCGGAAGCGGAATACTCGCCAGGCCAAACGGCTCGACATCTTTCAGTGCAGTTTGACCCACGGCAACCTCGCAATGCGCGCCAGATAACGCACCCAAGACGGGGTTGCTAGATCTGGCGGGCGGGAGTGGGTCTCAACGGCCACAGTTAGTCATGGCAGTGAACGCCTGCCAACTGGCGGGCCTACCGCAACCCGCTTTGGCCGGTCAGACGCGGACGTGCGTCGCTGCTAATGAGTCGCGAGAATCGGATCCGTGGTCACTTCGTTCGCACGATCGCGCAACATGTCCAGCATCCGAGAAGCGCGGGCCGGGTGGGCGCCGGCGAGATCAAAGACCTCGAAGCGATTCCGGGCGAGATCGTAGAGCTCAATCCGCTCTAGGTCCCGGTCTGCCAACAACTTCCAGTTGCCGTCGCGGAGTGCATAGTGGAAGCCCTGCTCATCGTCGAATTGCCAATAGAGCGGAGCCGTTCGGCGCCAAGCGTCGCCGCGCAGCAGTGGGCCAAAGTCCTCGCCGTCGATGGGCCTATCGTCCGGCATCGAAACGCCGGTCGCAGCTGCAATCGTGGGCATCAGGTCGTACCCGATAATCGGCGCGTCGCTAGCGGTCCCTGGACCTATCGTGCCGGGCCAGCGGAGGATCGCGGGCACCCGGATTCCGCCTTCGTACAGCTCATGCTTGCGCCCCCTGAAGCCACCCGTGTCGCCGTAGAGGTTGATCTCCCACCAACGTCGCCAGTCGGTCGTCACGGGCCCGTTGTCCGACGTAAAAACCACCAGTGTGTTGTCTGCGCTACCCGTCGCGTCGAGTGCGTCGAGTAGGCGCCCGACCTGGTGGTCCATGTAGGTGATGTTGGCCCAGTACTCCCCCGGCCCGCGCGCCTCGAGGTTGTCCGGTGGCTCTGGCAGACCGTTGGCGAACTGTTCAGGAGTGCCAAGGGTGTGCGCCGCATACAACTCGTTGAACTCCGGAGGGTTCGCGATTGTCGAGTGCGGCTCGAAGAGGGGTACGTAAAGAAAGAACGGCTGCTCCGCCGGCCGATCGCTCAACCAACCAATCGCTTCATCGACCACGATCTGGCCCGCATACCCCTCGAGCCGACCGAGCGCTTCGCCGTTACGGAAGAAATTCACCGGATCGCGGCTATGCGGCACGGCCCACGCATGGAAGCCAAGCCAGTGGTCGAATCCATGCTGATCGGGCTGGGCGTGATCGGGTTGATCCATGCCTCCGTTGAGATGCCATTTCCCCGACATCGCCGTAGCGTACCCAGCGTCGCGAAGCAGTTCCGGCAACGTGATCTCTGCGAGTGGGAGCTGCGTCTCCGTCTCGGGCGGTATCCAACTCTCAATGCCAGTGCGGTAGTGCGTCCTACCTGTGAGCAGAGACGCGCGCGACGGAGAGCACAGTGGCGACGGCGCGTAGTAAGACGTGAGCCGCAGCCCCTGCGCGGCAAGCTCATCGATCCGTGGGGTCTGAACGATCGGATGACCGTACGCGCCCAGATCCCCATAGCCCAGATCGTCCGCGTAGATCAGCAGAACGTTGGGCCGGGCCGACTCGCTATGTGGCATCGCCACTGTCGAGCCCGCTGCGACGGCGCCCAAGCCGAGCGCAAGAAGCCCTGCGCGCACGCGCCTATTCCGTCAGGCTCCGATGCACGAGGCCCAGGAAGCGCTCCACAGGCATCCAACCGGTTGCCATATCGGCAAACTCCGCAATCGGTTCCGCGGCAATGATCTCTTCGAGGCTGTCACCGTTGTCGACGTGAGTCTGAATCCGATCGCGAATCGTCACGAGCATGCCGTGGAACTCACGCAACTGCGCAGCGCCCGAGAGTTGTCCGTGCCCGGGAATGATCTTGGTCATCTCGTTGGCGTCGGCAAGCACCAACTCCGATGCCGCGATCATGCCGTCTATGCCGCCACCCGAGTCGACATCGATGAACGGCAGCATCCCGTTGAAGAAGTTGTCGCCCATGTGGACCACGTTGGCATCGCGGAACCAGACGATCGTGTCGCCATCCGTATGAGCGTTGGCGACATGCGTGGCGTGAATCTGTTCGCCATTCCACCAAAAGCTGACTTCGTCGTTGAACGTCACGACCGGTAGCGCGATCGGTGGTGCTTGCCCGGTGTTGCCGACAACGTCGGTGAACGTGCCGGGGTCCATGCGTCGTCGAACATTCTCATGGGCGACGATCATCGCGCCGGCCTCGCCCATCAGACGATTGCCGCCCGTGTGATCCCCGTGCCAATGCGTATTGAGTACGAACCGCACATCTCCGCCGCCCGCATCGCGAACCGCGGCCACGATCTTGTCGTGCAGCGGCTCGAACTGATCATCGATGATGAACGCGCCGTCGTCGCCGACGGAAAGGCCGATGTTGCCGCCGGCAGCCATCAGCATGTAGATGCCGTCGGTCACCTCTACGGGCGTCACTTGAATGTCATTCTGCTGCGCGATTGCCGCAGCGGGTAGGCCGAGGGCAAGGGTAGCTACGAGAAGATTCGAGACTCGGGACATTGGGATGCTCCACCGGGGGTCGGGATGCCAAGCACGGCCAGAGTACACTGCGCCCCCACAGGAGGAACAAGTCCGATGAAGAGGTTCGCGCTGGTTGTAGTCGCGCTGTTCGTGGCGCTCGGTGCCGTGGTGATCGTCCGAACTCTGCTCGTTGAGTCCCTGCAGCCGCCAGAAGAAGACCCGGTGCAGATCGACGTGGACGCCTCGGCACTCGCCGCCAGGTTCGCTCAGGCGCTCACGTATCCCACGATCTCCAATCAAGATCGCGGCAACGTCGACGTTGCCGCGTTCGAGGGCCTGCACCAGCACTTCGCCGAGAGCTATCCGCTCGTCCACGAGACTCTGATGCTCGAGACCGTTAACGACCTGAGTCTGCTCTACACGTGGACCGGCCGTGACCCGTCCAAGCCGCCGATCCTCCTCATGGGCCATCAGGACGTTGTTCCGGTCATTCCGGGCACTGAGGCCGATTGGCTCCACCCGCCGTTCGGCGGTGTCATCGAGAACGATGTGGTCTGGGGTCGTGGAGCGCTGGATGACAAGAGCAGTGTTGTCGCCATACTCGAATCAGTCGAACTTCTCCTGTCGGAGGGACATCAGCCGGAGCGCACGATCTACCTGGCCTTCGGTCACGACGAGGAAGTCGGCGGACCGGAGGGCGCAGGCGCAATCGCCGAACTATTCGAACAACGTGGCATCGGTCCCTTCGGACTCGTGCTCGATGAAGGTGGCGCTATTGCCGACGGCATCATGCCGGGCTACGACGGGCGGGCCGCCATCGTCGGAATCGCCGAGAAGGGTTTCATCAGCCTCGAGCTCCGTGTTGAAGGCGACGGCGGACACTCCTCGACTCCCCCCGATGTGACCAACATCGGCATCCTGGCCGCCGCGATCGAGCGCCTTCAAGAGAACCAATTCCCGGCGCGGTTGGATGGAGCCGCCGTGGAGATGTTCCGCTACCTGGCTCCCGAGCTACCGTTCGCCGCGCGCGCCGTTATGTCCAACCTGTGGCTTTTTCGCCCGGTACTCGTGCGACTGATGCTCCAGGAACCGGCGTCGGCGGCGATGGTGCGAACGACCACGGCCCCGACGATCATCAACGGTGGCGTGAAAGACAATGTGTTGCCGATCAACGCCACAGCGGTAGTGAATCACCGCATCCTGCCCGGGGATACGCGCGACTCCGTCATGCAACGAGTCAACGACGTGATCGACGACTCGCGCGTTCAGGTTCGCGACATCTCCACGAGCCACGACCCCTCCGCGGTCTCTTCGCCGGACAGCGCCGAGTTTCTTCTCCTCGGCAAGACGCTCCGGCAGGTGATCGGCAACGACGTTATCGTGACGCCGTATCTGGTGATGGGCGGCACCGACGCGAAGTACTACTCGGGCAAGTCACCTGCCGTGTTCCGCTTCCTTCCCGTAGTGATGGGCGCCGATGGGCTGACGATGGTGCACGGCACGAATGAGCGGGTCGATGTAGCGAGCATGGTGCTTGCCGTGCGCTACATGACCCAGTTCATTCGCAACACGGACGAGCTGCCCGCGGACTAGTCGCTCTATCCGCCGAACACCTCAGCCGGTGCTGGCAAGGTCTCGGCCATCGTCTGACGGCTGAGCTCGACCAACGCCATGTAGGCATCGTCGGTCAGGCACCAGTATGTCTGGCCGTCCTCGAGCATGATCTGGCGCAGGTATCCGTCCTGCCTCAGCAGCCGCGCGCACTGCGCCGCGCGATCGTCGCTGAGCCTTCGCACCTCGAGACGGTGCAGAATTTCGCGGCCGCGCTCTACACGCACGCCATCCAGGGCCCCGATCCAGCTCCGTACCCCGTCCTCGAAGCGCTGGTCGTAGGCCATGCGCACCCAGTGTGCGAGGGGCACGCGCGGCGCCGTCGCTGCCGACCTCGATTCGCCAGCGACGAACGCGAAGAAGACGATCATGGTGTCGATGAACATTGCGATGAACGCGAACACGATTGCCGTGGGCGAGCCCGCGAACAGATCCGCCACCGCTCTCTGCCAGTACTCCTCCTCTTCGAGCGCGCTGGTATCGAGAATGGCCGGATCCACGGCCACCACCTGGAAGTCGCCGCGAACCTCGCGGATGCGATCGATCGGCACCACCGCAGACGCGCGGGAATAGCTCGAACGCATGGACTCGTGGTCGACCGTTTCGCTGCTCGTGAGTAACTCGAGCTCAGCGTCGATACCGCTGAGCGCACCGGCTACGTCGACTTCCATCTGGTCGAGACGAGGCGCGAGGCTGGTCAGAAACCGATAGCGCTCTCCGGAGCCACTCTGCACGCGTCGCACGTCCACCGAGAGATCTGACTCGCCCACCAGCTGCTGCAGGTACGGGTTCGAGATGTTTCGTAACCCGCCGCCGGTGTCCGACTCCATTTCAATGCGCTGATCGAGCTCTGCCCCCGCCTCGCGCAAGGTACCCAGGACTCCGGCCGTTTGGCTGCGCACGTCAACGAGGTAGGCACGGAGCGACTCGTACCGTTCGAGTCGACGCTCCTTGGCGATGGTCTCCTCGGAGAATCCGCGGAAATAGAAGACATACGAGGTAAAGCTGGACATCACTACGGTGAACAAAATCACCGCGATGACCATCGGCTGCTGCTGTTTCCGATCGCGCAGCGAGAGGGTGCTCGAGAGCATGCCGAGCTGGATGATCGCGGCCAGTCCCAGCGCAGCGAGCGCGGAATAGCCGAAGTTCGGGAAGATTTCCGAGATCCCGTTGAACGTGCTGTAGCCGGACACAAAGCAGCCAATGGCCGCGGCCAGCGCCGGGAAAGTGTGGACGGGCGACTTGATGAAGCGAGCGAGGGCGCGGAACAAAGGGACTCCTCCCGAATACACCTCCGGCAACGCACCTGACCGATCGGCCGTGGCCGATCTCTCGCTTTCGCCCTGGGGAGCAACTCCATCGAGGATACGCCCCCCAGTGAATAGAGACTACGGGTGGCCCGGAAAAGTTTCGTCTGCAACCCGCGCAACGATCGGCTACCGTGCGGATATGCGAATTGCCACCTGGAACGTCAACGGTCTGCGCTCTCGTCTCGACTATGTCCTGCACTGGCTGCGGGCGCGCCAACCGGACGTCGTGGGCCTGCAGGAACTGAAGCTAGAGGACGATCAGTTCCCCTCGATTGCCTTCGAGGCCGAGGGGTATCAGGCGGTTACGCACGGCCAGAAGGCCTGGAACGGCGTCGCAATCCTCAGCCGCGAGCCAGCGGAAGTTCGACAGACGGGTCTGCCCGGGCAGGAGGAGATGGGCTCGCGCCTCATCACCGCACAGGTCTCAGGAATCGACTTCACCACCGTGTACGTGCCCAACGGCAAGACCGTGGAGCACGATGACTTCCCCCGTAAGTTGGCGTGGCTGGATCAGCTGGTCGAGCATTGGAACGCTAACCACTCTCCGGACTCGCAGGCGGTCCTGTGCGGCGACTTCAACCTCTGCGCTCAGCCGATCGACTCGTGGAAGGAGAATCCCGAAGGGATCTTCCATACCGCCGAGGAACGCGCGGTGTACGGCCGCCTCATCGACACGGGGTTGATCGATCTGTTCCGTGACCGCTATCCGGACGAGCAGAAGTTCACCTGGTGGGACTACCGGATGGGCGCCTTCCATCGAAACATGGGCCTTCGGATCGACCTGATTCTGGGCACGAAGTCAGTACGAGACCGCGTGACTGAGGTGTGGACCGATCGTGACTATCGCAAGAAGCAGGAAGGACTTACAGCATCGGATCATGCGCCCGTTATCGCGGATCTCGATTAGCGAAGGGCGCGCAGCCCTCCTTTTTGCCGCTGCGCTCACCACGTCCGCGGCGGCATCGAGTGCGCCGGCACGGGCCACCGTCGAACTCGATCTCGAGAATATCCACCGGGCTAACTTCGGGGCGCAGGCTGCGGCGCTCTCGCCCGACGGTCGGCGGGCTGCGGTTACTGCAAGCGAACCGAACCGGCGCGGCATCTGGCTCGCGTCGACCGAAGGAGGCTCATCCAACTTCTGGGTGCAAGGTTCTAGCCCCGCCTGGCACCCCGACGGCACCGCGATTGTCTTCCGACGCAACAATGACCTGTGGCGTATGGATATGGGAGCCGACGCTCCCCGCCGGCTAACCAACGACGAGCACGACGAGCGCGCCGCCGTCGTGTCTCCGGATGGGTCGCAGGTCGCGTTCTATTCGACGCGCTCCGGGCATCAGGACATCTGGACCGTCAGCAGCTCGGGCGGCCCCGCCGTGCAACTGACGACGGCCGCCATGTCCATCGACGATCCGCGATTCTCGCCCGGCTGGTCGCCGGATAGCCGCTCAATCGCCTACGTCTCGAACGCTGCCGACTATTGGCACGACGACGTGTGGATCGTCGACGTGGCCAGCGGCGAGAGCAGCCAGATCTCCACGGGTCTCATGGCGTCATCGACGCCGGCGTGGTCGCCGGACGGCCGCCGCATCGCGCTGCTGGGCACCGCCAAGGACGAGTACTGGTACGAGGACCTGGCCTACATCTACTTGCTCGACCCCAGCGTGGGGACCGAGCAGGTGGTGCCGATGCAGATCTGGGCCACCGACTGGCTGCACAACCATGGTGTGCACTGGACCGACGGCGGCCGCCGACTGGCGTTCCTCTACCATGAGCGCGGCGACCTGAACGTGTGGTCGGTGGCGGCCGAAGGCGGCGTCGCCACCCGGGTATCGCACATCGGCGGCGCCGTGCGCTCATTCGACGTCGCTGCAAACGGCGCCCGCGCCGTCCTCGTTCGGAGTGTTCCCACGCGCGGCTACGACGTGGACCTGGTTGACCTGCGAGGCGGCGAGCCACGCCGACTCACCGAGTTCGCCACGACGTGGAACTCCCTTCAGGATCCCGTGGAGGTCGCCTACGCGAGCTTCGACGGCATGTACATCCAGGGCTTTCTCTATAAGCCTCCGTTCTACGACGCAGGCGGCTCCTTTCCGGCGCTGGTGAATGTTCACGGTGGCGGCACGAACTCCTACCTGCGGCGCGACAACCTGATCGAGCAGTACCTGGCGTCAAAGGGCTACCTGGTGCTGGCGGTGAACTACCGCGGCGGCTCGGGATTCGGACGCGACTTCCAGGACCTCGCGATCAACGACTGGGCCAATCGGCAAGCACTCGATGCCGCCGCGGCCGCCGACTTCATCCGCGCCTTGCCGGAGTCCAACGGCAAGGTCGGGATCTACGGCTACAGCTACGGCGGGATCACCTCGATGGCCGCCATCGCGCGCGCGCCCGAAGCATTCGATGCCGCTGTGCCGATGGCCGGCATCTACGACTTCGCCGACGCCTACTCCACAGCCGACCGCCTGGGCCGCATCTTCATCAAGACGGGCCACGGCGGGTCGCCGGAAGAGCGCCCAGAGATCTACGCAATCAGCGACACGGTGGCCCGACTCGACAACGTGCTCACGCCGCTCTTGATGATGCATGGCGAAGCCGACGTGCGAGCACCATTTCGCCAATACGAACTCGCGCTGAGCCGACTAGGGGCCGTTGGGATCGACGTCACCGCGCATAGTTACCCCGACGAACCCCACGGCTTCCGCGATCCGGCCAACCGGATCGACATGTACACCCGCCTGGAGCGGTTTTTCGACCGGCACCTTCGCTAGCAGGAAGCGCGGGTAAGACGGTGGCGCGGTCGACAGCCCCGCGCAGGCGTTCTACGGTCTGCGGCGCTACCCCGTAAACCCGGAGAAGTGCCATGCGCCGCGTTCTCGCTCTGTGTCTCGTCGCATCCCTTTGCGCCGCCTGCAGTGTCACAGTGGAGCAGTCGTCGCCCGGCGACCGCGTTCAACGCGACCGCCCGTGGGGCCTCACGGCGGCGCGCGTCAACGCCAGCGACGGACTCCGGGTTCTCGTGCTGCACGACATGGAAGGGCTGGCAGGACAAGACGATCCGCGAACCTTCCGATTCAGCCACCCCGAGCACTACGCACGCGGCCAGGAAATGCTGGCCGCCGATATCAATGCGGTAATCGATGGTCTGTTCGCCGGCGGCGCTACCGAGGTGCACGTGGTGGACGGCCACGGATCCGGTAACCCGGAGCCCGACGTACGAACGGATCTGCTCGACCCTCGGGCCGAGCAGGTGTTCCGGGACGAAGCGTTCGATACCTACTTCGACTTGCCGGAAAGCGCCGAGTACGACGCCGTGGCCGTCGTCGGCATGCACGCCAAGACCGGCAGCGGTGGATTCGCCTCGCACACGTTCACGCTCGGCATTGAGTTCCAGGTGCACGGTCAGTCCATTACGGAAACGGAACTGGTCGCGTTGTCGTGGGGGCGCTTCGACGTCCCGGTGATCTTCGCGTCGGGCGACGATCGGCTGGCCGCCGATCTCGAAACCATGCCCTGGATCGAGTCAGTGATCGTGAAGACAGCGACGAGCGCCAGTACCGCCGAATTGCGCCCAACCGAGGAGGCGCACGCCGATCTCACCGCGGCTGCCCAGCGGGCAGTCGAAAGCCTCGCCGAGGCCCAGGTGATGAAGATCGCGCTGCCGGTGGAGGCCACCATCCGCACCGTGCCGCCGGCCGGACTGGGCGCCCTCAGCGGCGTTCCCGGTATCGACTACAACGGCGATGCCGACGCGGTGACATTCCAGGCCGACACCCTGCGCGACGCGTACGATGGCTGGGTCGCTCTGGTCGGCGTCGCGCGGACGACGTACCCACGCGTCCTGGGCGAACAGATCAGTCTCCTTGGCCTCGACGCTCAGCTGAACCCGGCGTACTCGGACGCACTCTTCGACCGCTGGGTCGACTTCGAGTCAGGTCGATGGAGTCCACCTGAGGCGCCCACTGGCGCGAGCCCGCAGCGCGGTCACGGCTACCGCTGATCCAGCACGGCGTCGAGTTCGGCAATCTCGAAGCGATAGTTGATCTCGATCTCGTGCTTGATGTTCTCGATGCGGTCCTCGGGCTTCACGTGCGCCTCGAGCATCGAGTCGTTGTCATAGGTGCGGTCGCCGTAGAAATAGCGGAATCGTGTCCAGATATCGATTCCGGCGTGCACGTCGTAGCCCGCCTCGAAGGCATAGCGCGCGCCCACACGATCGGCCTGGGCTTCGAGTTCCGATCCGTAGCCTGCCGTCCACATGCGCCCGCCGGCGACGGCCGCCACCTGACCCACGTCGCGGGCAGTACCGCCTGGCAGCATTCCCAGGAGCAGGCCGCTGCCGAGGGACACGAGCGCCTGCTTCCACCAGCTCGGTCCGGTGTCCTTGCGCGCGTGCTCGTGAGTGAAGTGCGCGAGCTCGTGGCCGAGAACGATGGCGAGCTCGTCCTCGCTGGTTTCTTCGATCAGTCCGGTATTCAGCCAGATCGAGCCGTTAGGAAGCGCCATGACGTTCCACAGTTCCGCATCGATCACGTAGAGGCGGACCGCGCCCGGGTCGAGGTATGGCGGCCTAATGTTGTTCAGGACCCGCTCGGCCCGCACTACCCGATCGTCGTAGTCCACGATCTCGCCGATGATGGCTCGATGGTCGCCTTCCTGCTGGTAGACGTAGCCAACCTGCGCCCACTCGTTCTCCAGTTCGTTCGCCATCGACTCCACCGACCCCGACAGGAACTCACGGTCGTTTGGTTGTGCCGTGACGCGGTCGGCAACGATTACGCCGTTGGCCGTCCGAACGCCCTCCACTCGGAAGCGATACCCGAGCTCGATGTCGGACGGGTTGAGCACCTCCTCTTCGTCGTCGGCTTCCATCTCGGTGCCGTGCCAGATCTGGACGCGCTGGCCGTCGGAAATGAAGATGCCGCCCTTGCGATATTCGGCGTAGGCGTCGAGCTCGATGGGTTCTCCCAGGGGCTGCGCCTCGCTCTCGAATACGGGAGGCGACTCCTGCTGCGCAGTATCCTGCTCCTGCTGGGACCCAGCGTGGGCTACCGCCGGGACAACGAAGATCGCGATGAGCGCGCACGTCGGCAAGTGCTGACGCAGTGTGTGGCGCATAAGAAGACTCCGAGTCTCGGCGGGGACGCCTCGACAGCAAGCTAACACCTGAGGTAAGGACTCCGCCATGAGACAACAACATCGCCTGTTCCCTTCCCGACCCGCCGCACTTGCTGTCGTGGCAGTTACGCTGGCCGCGAATCTGGGCCTTGCCGCGGCAGGGTCGCCCTCACAGTCCGCGCCGCGCTGGGAAGTCTTCGATCCCGGAGTCACCGAGTCTCTACGCGGGCTCTCGGCCGTGAGTGCCGACGTCGCGTGGGCCACTGGATCCAATGGCCGATGGCTGCGAACGATCGACGGCGGGCGGACCTGGCAAAGCGGCCAGATCCTGGGTGCCGAAACACTCGGCGTCCGCGACATCGAGGCTTTCGATGGCCTCTACGCGGTCGCCCTCACGATCGGTTCGCCAGGTCGCATCTACCGAACAAACGATGGCGGTTACAGCTGGGACCTGGTCTACGAGGACGACCGGCCGGATGTGTTCTTCAACTGCATGGACTTCGCCGATCGTGACCGCGGCTACGCCGTGGGCGACCCGATAGACGGCAGGTTCCTCTTCATCGAGACGACCGACGGAGGCAAGAACTGGGCGCCACTCTCCGCGCCCCACCGACCCGAACCGGAACCGGGAGAGGCACAGTTCGCCGCGAGCGGGACCTGCCTCCAAGCGACGGGGAACGACGTCTGGATCGGCACCGGCGGTAGCGTGGCTCGGGTCTTCCACTCCGATAATCGGGGGCGCCGCTGGAACGCAGCTGCAACCCCACTGCAGCAAGGCTCCGCGGCAAAAGGCGTCTTCGGCCTCCTGATGGACCCTGACGGGCACGGTATCGCGGTAGGCGGGGATTACAGCCTCGAGGACGACCCCACCGACGCGGTCGCTCTCTCACACGACGGCGGCGCCAGTTGGAGTGCGGAGGGAATCACGGGCCTCACGGGATTCCGGTCGGCGCTCGCGAGCCTCGAAGGAGGCACCGACGTGCTGGTCGCCGTCGGGCCTGCGGGTACCGACATCTCCTACGATGCCGGACGCAGTTGGTCCGCGATCGCTGGCCCCGGATTCCACGTGACGCGCGCAGCAGACGATGGGGCCGTCTGGGCCGCCGGTGCGGACGGTCGGGTCGCTCGCCTGGCGCGTTAGCTCTGCCGCTAGACGTCGAGGGTCTTCGTGGCTTCGGCGCCGACGGCACCTCGGCGACAGGTATCCGTCACCATGAAGTCTGCCGAGTGGCGCGACTGCACGTCGACTGCATCCACTAGCGGAACGCCGCAGGAGCCCTGGACACAGTCGACGATCGCCTTGCGAGCAGCCTCGACGGCCGGTGCGCCCGGCACGAGGTCCGGCACATCGGTCGGAACACCGGACAGCGCGTCTGCATGCAGCGGCCGCCGCTCCAGCCCATGGTCGCCATCGGTAGCCAGCGACCACACCAGAGCGAGGCACTCCTCCACCGGACCAGCCGCGTCGACGAGCCAGCCGGCCGCCTTCGTACCGCTCACGAGCCTGCCGCTGAGCAGCATCTGCATCAGCCTGGCGTGACCATCGCCATCGGTGCGACGGAACGGCCAATGACACCCCTCCATCCCCGGCACTACTGGGAGAGTGACCTCCGGGAATCCGAGCGTCGCATCGTCCGCGGAGACCAGGTAATGGCAGTGCACCATCAACTCGAGCATGCCGCCGAGGCAACGCTTGCCGTTGATGAAGCCAACGGAAGTGGCGAAGTCGTCGTTGAGTCGGCGTGCGGTGCGCGACCAGTCGTTCGAGACGCCGAATCCGGCATCGGTGTCTTCCAGCGCCGGGAAGAAGTTGCTGGTGTCGGCGCCCACAAGCTGACCCGCCAGGTGGAAGTCTCCCGTCAAAATCACGCGATCGATGTCTGCGGCCTTGAGCCAGTCGATCGCCCGATTGAGCTCGGCATCAACGTCGTGGTTGTAGGCCTCGCGCCCAATCGTGAGGACGCCAACCTGGCCATCGTGTTCCGCGTTCACGTAGAGCTGCTGCCACTCGGCCGACTCGATCGCATCGAGCGTGTCGGGGTGCCATGCCGCTCCCACCGCTGCCGGGTGCAGCGCCTGGTAGCGCTCGACGATGTCGATCACGGCATCTGCACCGGCGTTGCGCATCATCGCGAGAGTGCCCGAGCGGAACTGCGCACATTGCTCGCCGATCAGATTCATCTGCGCCAGATGCGAACGCTTCTCCTGCAACATCAGCGTCGTCATCTGGAAAATCGGTCCATACAGCCAGGTACGCAGATCGTTGTCGGCATCGGCATCCAGCGACCAGTCCACGAGCGGTCGGAAGTGGTTCGGTGGATACCATTCAGCACCGGTCTCCTTGCGCTCGTCGAGCGTCGGAGTCGGGCGGAACACCTCGCCGTAATTCTCGGCCAGATGGTGCAGGCACGACCAGGTCAGGAAATCGGCTCCCTTGGCACCGATCGCATCATGGGCGCGGAAAGGATTCGGACCCAGGAGACGCCGCACGTGCTTGTCGATCTTCCAGAACGGCATGTTCGAAGCGTCGTGGTAGCGCAGACCGGCGAGGGTCACGCCGCAGAAGAGCACGTCCAGTACGAAAGACCAATCGTCACTCACCCGCATCGGCTGCAGGCCGAGAGCCCACAGGAGTCGCGTCACGTCCGACGTCTCGTCTTCGACGATCTCGTAGATCTTGTTGATCTCGTGCGGGAAGGCCGGGTGCGCGATCCCGACGCCGAGCTCGCGACTCGGGAACCCCGACGTCACGGAGCGGATCTCGATCTCCGGGTAACGGCCGCGAAACAGCTCGTAGTGTCCTCGCTTGATGTCGAGGATCTCTGGAATGGCCTCGAGCAGGAAGCGCGGGTTGTAGCGATCGAGGTCCGCAGGGAGCGTGGCGCCGTCGTAGCTTACGCGTACGATGCTCTGCATGATCGCGTCGGCGCCATCGCGTCCGAACGCGCGCACGAGCCCGCCGTAGTGCTTGCTGATTCCATCGGGCGCGCTGGGCAGATCCAGCGCCACGATCGGCACGCCGTAAGGCTGGAGCCGCGACCCGAATTGCATGGCCTTGCCGGATCCGACGATGCCGTTGGCGCCGGAAATAACGAGCGCGCCGCGGCTATCGGCCGGACCGAACACGGCATCCACTGCGCCGTCGACGGATACCGGTAGCGCGCCGTTCGCGAAGATGTCGCGCACTGTCCCGAGGTCGATCGTTTCGAGCGTTGTCTGACGAAGAGTCGTGGTCATCGCTCTATCCCTCAACCTTGAGAACGGCAGCGATCCCGACATCGCCGGCCGCGCAACCGAAGACCAGCACGTAGCCACCGCCCAGGTCGACTGCTTCTTCGAGCGCTTCGATGACGATGCGCGTCAGCGTCGGCCCCTGGGGATGACCCCACACCAGCGAGCAGCCCGTCTTGTTCATCTCGCGCCAGTCGTAGTCGAGCACCTTGGCGAAAATCGCATCGTTGACCGCAAACGGGTTGTGATCCTTCACAACCGCCATGTCGTCCATCGTAAGCCCGGTGCGATCGAGCAACTTCTTCACGGCCATCGCCGGCGCCTCGGGCATAAACGCAGGGTTCACGCGCACCTCGGCCTTCGCCACAACCGAGATCTGGATCTCCGGTCGCTTGCTGAGATCGGCAACACGATCCTTGTTGCAGACAAGCAGCGTCGCCATGCCGTCGGACGCGTGCGTCTGAGTGCCTGAGGTCACGCAAGTGTCGAGTTCACGCTGCGCAGCAAGACTCTCGCGCGTGATCATGCGCACGCCGAGGTCGGCGTCGATCGTTCCGAGCTTCTTGCCCTGCACGGTGAGCAGGTCGAGCGGCACCATTACCCGGTCGAGGAATCCCGACTCCTTGGCGTTGAAGTACTGCTCGTAGCGATGGAACGTCAGGTCGTCGACTTCGCGACGATCGAGCTTGTACTTGCGCGCCGCGTTGCCGCCGGTGTTGAGCATGGCCTGCCCGGTCACCGGATCGAAACCGAAGTTGTCCCAGACATCGGCGATCGGCACCGTCCGCTGATACGAGCGCCGCTCGGGAAACACGCCCACGGGCGAATCGCTGGTGCGATCGAACGTCAGCACACCCACGACGTCGTGACTACCGATTGCCACTTCATTGGCACCCTGGATGATTGCCTGGAGCCCCGTGGCGCACGCCTGCTCGATATGGAATCCGGGAAGACGCTTGCCCATGAGGCTCGCGATCATCGGCGCCGTCCAGAACTTCCAGTGGTACGGCACCGTCGACCCGATAACCAGATATTCGAGTTCGCTCTTCGGCACGCCGCGCAGGCCCATGATGCGGGCCATCGACTCGCCGGCGAATTGACCGATATTGACCTCGGCAAGGGCCGAAGTCTGCCAGGCCGGGAAGTAGCTACTCCCCCAGGTGCCATAGGGGATCCGGGCTTCACCAAGCATCGCTGCTCCCTTGGGGTTGTGTCGCAGTCCCGTCGGGCGGCCGGTGGAAGAGATCACGGGCTCGACAGGGCGTCAGACCATGATCCTACCTAGTGGGATAGCCGTCCGCTTGCGCGGACACCGTCTCAGCGCCCGACGGCGGATCCGGCCCGGCCAGGGAGTTCAGTCGGTGCGGATCACTTCGATCGGATCGATGCGGGCTGCACGTCGTGCAGGCAGCCAGCACGCACCCACTGCGACCAGTAGCAGCCCGGCGCCGACCACCGCGGAGGCAACCGGGTCGAAGCCGCCAAGCTCGTAGAGCTGGGATCGCGCAATGGCCGCGAGCCCCATAGCGGCGGCCGTGCCCGCGGCAAGTCCTATCGCCACGGCGGTCATCCACTCATTGATCACCTCGCGCACGACGCGCTCACGCGGGGCGCCAATCGCCATCCGTATGCCCGTTTCGCGCCTGCGCTGTACCACCGAGTAGGCGATCACGCTCTGGATACCGAAGGCTGCGAGCGCCGCCGCGAGGAGCCCGAAGATGCCCATCATCTGAGCGGCGAATCGTGGCCGGGAGAGCGACATGTCGAAGCGCTGCTGCACGGTGAATACCCGCACCGGCAGGCCCGGGAACTTCGCCTCGACAAGGCCGCGCGCACTTGCCGCCACCGCAGATGGCGGGCCGGCAACGCGCAGCATCGTGTTGCTCCACGACATCGTGCCCCAGCCACTCGAACGGCCCTGCGCGTACGGCACGTAGAACTCGTCCTGCGGCGGAGAGTCGACGCCGTTGTGCAGCGTGTTCCCGACGATCCCCACGACCATCACCCAGGGACTCTCCGTGGGCTGCTCCGGTCTGCCATCTGCGCCCGTCCGGGCGATCGCATCCAGCCGGAGTCTCTTGCCCACCGCCGATTCGCCGGGGAAGACCCTGTTGGCCGCCTGTTGATTCAGGAGAGCAACCGGAGTTCCGCGATCATCATCCGTCACCTCGAACGCGCGGCCTTCGAGCAAAGGAATGCCCGCAGTCTCGAAGTAGCCGGGCCCGGCCATCATCGCCACCAGGCGGACCGAATCGTCCGGCCGGTCCTCGAGGTCAACCTGACGCGCGCCTCCGGTGGTCCAGAACGGCGAATTGGACACCATTCCGGCGTTCTCGACGCCCGGCAACGCCGCCAGTTCGTCCGCGGTGGCCTGGTGCGTTGCTGCAAACTCGTCCGGATCGCCGTGGCTCGAATCGAGCGAGTAGCTGACCGCCAGCAACCGATCGACCTCCAATCCGGGATCCGTCGCGAGCAATTGCCAGAACTCGCCGACCACTGTGCCGGTGCCGAGCAGCACCACCGAGGCCACGGCCACCTCTGCAGCAACCACCATGCGGCCGCGACGTTGGCTGTCGCCGGCGATCCCTCCGCGCCCCGTGCGCAACGCCTCAGCGTCGTCGGCGGCGGCGGCGCGCAGAGCCGGTACGATACCGAACAGAAGGCTCGTCGCCACGCTCACGGCTATCGCGAAGAGGAGAACCCGGCCATCGAGAGCGACTTCATCGAGCCGCGGCAGGCTCGACGGCAACCATCCCGTGACCGACTCGAGCGCGAGGTACGCCAGTCCGAGTCCCGCCGCCCCGCCGATTCCCCCGACGAACAGACTCTCGGCAAGTTGCTGCGTGAGCACCCGACGGCGTGAGGCCCCAAGCGCCTTTCGAACCGCCATCTCGTAGCGACGTCCCGCCGACTGGGCCAGGAGAAGATTGGCCACGTTTGCGCACGCGGCTACCAGGATCAGTCCGACGGCCACCAGCAGCAGAACCAGTGCGGGACGCAAAGTCCCGACGACTTCGTCATGCACGGATCGAAGTCGCATGCGCCACTCGTCGGCCTCCGGGTAGGCATCGGGATAGCGCGCGACGTACTCCTGCGTCACGGCATCAACCTCGCGTTGCGCCTGATCGAAGTCGACTCCCGGGCGCAACCGGCCGACGAAATAGGCGAGGCGATTTTCGCGATCGTCGGCGGGATCGGGCTCGAGCAAAGGCAGGATGAGGCTTGTGCGACCTGGCCATTTCGTGTCGACGGGAACCTGGAACGAATCCGGCATCACGCCGACAACCGTGTACGCCTCGCCGTCGAGGATGATCTCGCGCCCCAGCACCTCCGGCTCGGCGTCAAATCGCAACCGCCACACGCGCCCGTTGAGGATCACGACACGGTCGTTCCCCGGGGTGTGTTCGGTGGGCAGGAAAGCCCGTCCCAGCTGAGGCTGAACGCGCAGCGTGTCGAGCAGCGCGGAGTCAACGTAGGTTGTCCACATCGGCACAGCGACGTCGTCCACGTTGATGTTCATCGACCCGTAGCCAAAACCGGTGATCGACTCGAACGCCTGCGTCCCGGCCCGAAGATCGACCATTTCCTGCTTCGACATCGAGGGGTTGAACAATCCGGCGCCCGGGCGCGACTGCCAGCCGACGACGAGGTCCTCGGGCGCCTCGTAGGGCATGGGGCGCAACAGCACCGCATCCACCACGCTGAAGATCGTTGTCGAGGCCGCGATACCCGCTGCCAGTATCAGCACAATGAGCGCCGTCATCGCCGGCCGGCGACGGAGTGAACGAGCGGCGTGCCACGCCGCGGTCGTGAAGCTGCCAAACATAGTGTTGAAAACCGGAGGGATCGACAGGTGAGGCCACGCCCGCCCAGCGGTCGCGCAGCCCGTTGCGGAACGCGTCGGCGCATTCGTTGACGACGAACTTCAGTCGCGCGGTACGCCCGGAGATTCCGAGGTATCGACGCTCGAAAGTCGCGACCATCTCTGGCCCGAGCTGTCGGCGCATGCTCGGTGGATAGCTGAGCAGCGCCAACCGATAGAGGCCACTCGCCCGGACGTTGCGCATCATGACTAGCCGCGCGGAAGCAGCTGCTTCGATCGTGCCTGCGCTACCAGCAGGCCCAGACGGCGCGCCTCGCCTCGGGCCGCCGCCAGGCCCTCATCGGTGAGTTCGTAGTACACGCGACGCTCATCGTCGTCGGTGTCAGGCCGGCTTGAACTCTCTCGGATTACGCCTTTGTTCAGCAGGCGCCGAATCGCCGAATAGAGCGTGCCGGTGCCCATCCGGACCTCGCCGTCGGTGCGGCCCTCGATCTCACGCAAGATGCCGTACCCGTGGCGCGGCCTGTCGGCGAGCGACATGAGGATATGGAACATGGAGGTGGTCAAAGAGCCTTCGGTCGCCACGGCGATCTCCAGGAGGGAATTTACCTAAGTCGCGCCAAACTATATCACGACGCGATCTATCGCAACAAAACTGACGGACCTCCTGCGAAACGTCGTACGCGCGGGCTCGCTCCGTCGCATACTTGGAACTATCGCGCCCATCGCCGCGAACGCCGGAAATCCGCCGGTCACGATACGCGCCCCAGGCTGCACGCAGGTTTTCCGAATGATTTCCAGGCTCCGCAACATCGCCATCATTGCGCACGTCGACCACGGCAAGACCACGCTGGTTGACGAGATGCTCAAGCAGTCCGGCACGCTCGACGAACGAGCCGCCGTGCCTGACCGCGTGATGGACTCGAACGACATCGAGCGCGAGCGCGGCATCACGATCCTCTCGAAGAACACCGCGATCCGCTGGAATGACTATCGGATCAACATCGTCGACACACCCGGTCACGCCGACTTCGGTGGCGAGGTGGAGCGCGTGCTATCGATGGTCGACTCCGTGCTCCTGCTCGTTGACGCCGTCGACGGCCCCATGCCGCAGACACGATTCGTCACGCAGAAAGCCTTCGCTCACGGCCTCCACCCCATCGTGGTGATCAACAAGATCGACCGTGAGGCCGCGCGACCGGACTGGGTTCTCGATCAGACGTTCGATCTATTCGACCGGCTCGGCGCCACTGACGACCAGCTCGACTTCCCGGTGATCTACACCTCTGCGTTGCAAGGCACCGCCACGCTCGACTGGCACGAGAGCGGTACGGATCTGCAGCCTCTCTTCGAGACTCTCGTCGACAAGGTGCCGCCGCCCGCGGTCGATCCGGAAGGCCCGCTGCAGTTGCAGGTCACGTCGCTCGACTACTCTTCCTACGTCGGGGCGATCGGAATCGGCCGGATCACCCGCGGCACGCTGCGACGCAACGACAACGTCACCGTCGTCGACGCCGACGGCGCCACCCGCAAGGAAAAGGTCCTGCAGGTACTGGGGTTCCAGGGCCTCGACCGCACCGAGATCGAATCCGCGACTGCCGGCGACATCGTGGCCTTCGCAGGTATCCCGGAACCGCGGATCTCCGACACACTTTGCGATCCAGAACACGTTGAGGCGCTGTCAGCGCTCACCGTCGATGAACCCACGATCCGCATGACGTTCGAAACGAACACATCGCCGTTCTCGGGCAAAGAGGGCAAGTACGTTACGAGCCGTCAGCTACGTGAGCGCCTCGCGCGGGAATCGCTGACCAACGTCGCCCTTCGCGTGACGCCGTTGCCCGAGGCCGAGAAGTTCGAGGTGGCGGGACGTGGCGAGCTCCATCTATCGATCCTGCTCGAGAACATGCGGCGCGAAGGTTACGAACTAGCGGTATCACGGCCTCGCGTGGTTTACCGCGACGTGGATGGCGTACGCCAGGAGCCATTCGAGCAGGTGAGCGTGGACGTCGAAGATCGCCATCAGGGAACGATGATGGAAGCCTTGGGCGCGCGCGGAGCCGAACTCAAGGACATGGTGCCCGACGGCAAAGGTCGCGTGCGGCTCGACTTCATCATGCCCTCGCGTGGCCTCATCGGGTTCCAGTCAGAATTCCGCACCCTGACTTCGGGCAGCGGCATCATGGTGCACTCGTTCGATCACTACGGCCCGCTCAAGAGCGTGGCCCGTGTCCGCCGGCCCAACGGTGCGCTGGTGTCGATGGCACAGGGGAAGGCACTCGGATTCTCGATCTACAACCTCCAGGAACGAGGCCAGATGATGGTCTTCCCCGGCGAGGAGGTCTACGAGGGCCAGGTGGTCGGCATCAATTCACGCGACAAGGATCTTGCCGTTAACCCGCTCAAGGGCAAGAAACTCACCAACATGCGCGCCGCCGGCAAGGACGACAGCATTGCGCTGACGCCGCCGGTGCGATTCGCGCTCGAGCAGGCTCTCGAGTTCATCGAGGATGACGAACTCGTTGAGGTGACGCCAGAGTCCTTGCGGATTCGAAAGCGCCACCTCAAAGAGGTCGACCGCCGGCGCGCGGCGAAGGCCGCAGCCGCCGCGAGCTGAAGCGGCCGCCCCGAGGGGCGGCCAGTCCATCTAGCTCAGGATATCGAGAAGCTCTACCTCGAAGATCAGTGTCGCGCCAGGCCCGAACGGGCTGCCCGGGCGAGGCTGCGTGCCGTATGCCAGCTCCTGTGGAACGTAGAGCATGTACTTCGACCCCACGCTCATGAGCTGAAGTCCTTCGGTCCACCCACCGATGACCTGGCTCAGGCCGAACTCTGCGGGCTCTCCGTCGTCGTACGACGTATCGAAGGTCTCGCCATCGAGTGTGGTGCCGCGATAGTGAACCCGCACGCGACTGGTCGCGGTCGGCTTCGCGCCATCCCCTTCCTCGAGAACCTCAAACTGAAGTCCGCTGGCGGTGGTCGTCACCTCGGCGCGCGCGCCGTTCTCGGCGAGGAACTGTCGCCCTGCCTCAATATTCGCCGCGGTCTCCGCCTCGATCGCAGCACGCTCCAGGGTTGCGAGCGCATCGAGCCCGGCGCGCATGCGATCGTCCTCGAACTGCGGATCCTCGCCTGCGAGACCGGCACGAAGACCGACCATGAAGGCTTTCTCGTCCATCACGGCGCTCTGCGACTGGCGGCCGGTGATCAATCCACGCGCGTAGCTACCAACAGCCTCATCGGTGTCCGCGACCGGGCCGGCATCAGCAGCCGGCGTATTGGCCGCTCCATCGGGCGCTGCGCTGCCGCAGGCCGCGATCAGCACGCAGGCTGCGCACGCAAATAGAGAACGTAGGGACTTCATGGGGGAACCTCCGAAGGTGAGCGTCGCCGCGTATCTGGAGTTCCCACGGCGCGCGAAAATCATCGTCGCTCGACGGTAGCACGGTCACTCCATGCTCACTGGCACGGAAAATCGGAGATTGATGTCGCCAAATGGTTGCCTCGCCGCCACGAGCCGTTTAGCCTCGGCGCCATGCTGACCACGGACTCTGCTAAGTATGCTGTCCGCGCGATTGCGAACATGGCGGCGCGTGAGGACCTTTCGCGCCCGGTGAGCGCTGCGGAAATCGCGGACAACGAAGACCTGCCGCAGTACTACCTGGCCAAGGTCATGCAGGATCTCGTTCGTGCTCGCGTGCTGAAATCAACACGCGGTCGGGGCGGCGGGTTCATTCTTGCCGGAGACCCCGACAAGACTAGCGTCATGACTGTGCTCAACGCCGTTGAGGACATGTCGCGGTTCGAGCACGACTGCGTCCTCGGGCTGAACTCGTGCAACGACGACGCGGCGTGCCCCGCTCACGACATGTGGAAGCCGGTGCGCATAGCCCTCGTGAAGACGCTACGCGAGATGACCGTGGCTGACCTTGCGACCGAGATGAACCGCAAAAAGGCGGCCCACGCACTCGGCCACTAGTCGGGTCGCGGCACGACCAGATGAATGAAGTCGCGTTCGCTCACGATCCCGACGAGAGCGCCGTCGCGAACCACGGGTAGACAGTCCGCCTCCATCTCCCGCATGTGTGCCACTGCCTCGTTCGCGACGGTCTGCGGGCCGATGACCGGGGCGGCCGTGTTCATGATCGTCTCGACGGCAACTTCACCTGGCGGTTCCGCCTGTCCCTCGTGCAGGTCGTACTTGGACAGGTGCTCGATCACCTCCAGGCTCGAGATGATCCCGACATACTCGCCGTCTGAATTTTCTACCGGTACGTGCCGAACGCTCTGCCAGGTCATCAAGGCCGCGACCTGTGAGACCGACTCGTCCGGCTGCACCGTGACGAGATCCGTGGTCATGAACTCTTCAACCGTTGTCTTGTCCGCACCCATGTCCATCACCTCCCGGCCGGTTACAAGCGGCCACTCGCCTACCGCCAGTCCGGCGGCGCGCAAGTCATTCATTGCTTCCGTGAGCTTCACCATCGAACGCGCGGCGCCCAAACGGCCGGACATACCGGCCAGTGAGCGCAACTGCCAAGCAGCGCCGTTCTGTCGGTTCTCGAGCCGGCCCTCGATCACTCCGAGGTAACGCTCAACGTCGGCGCCGTCCAGGCCAGCTGCGAGAAGTGCTTGCCTCGCGGCGGGCAACATCCGCTCCAGGATCAGATCCACCGCATCGAAGCGCTGACGATCCAGCCAGATGAACCGGGCGTCCAGCCCGAACTCTGCCGCCGCGTTGAAGTTGCGTCGCGCATCCTTGAAATCGAGACGCTCGCGCACGTCTCCGACTTCGTTGCAGAGCGCGAGAAGAGCGCCCCAGAACAACGCGGCATCGGCGACCTCATCGAGCACTGTGGGTCCCGAGGCGACCGCTCGCGCTTCAATCCTCAGATGGGGTACGCCGCCGGTCGCCCCATAGCAGGCGCGATTCCATCGATAGACCGTGCCGTTGTGGATTTGCAGCGCACCCAATCCCGGCACCTCGCCGCGGGCCAGAAGTCCAAACGGATCTTCCGGCTTCGCGCCATGCAGCAGCGTGCGGAAACTCGCCACGTCTTCGCGGAAAAGCTGCATCACCGAGTCGTCTACCCACCGGCGACCGAAGCTCACCCGCGCGCGACTGCTGCGCACGTCGTAGCTCGCGTGGCGTGTGTCGATCGACTGCTGGAACAGCGGAATCCTCGTTTCATGCCACAGCCGCTTGCCGAAAAGGACCGGTGAATTGGCGCAGGCAGCCACCACCGGCGCGGTCACCGCTTGAGCGCAGTTGTAGAGACGGGCGAACTCCTGCGGCTCTACCTGCAGATGGAACTGAAAACTCGTGCAGCAGGACTCGAGCATCACGGAGTCATGGCGGATCGCCAGCTCGTCGATTCCGGCTATGTCGAGGTTGTAGCTCCCTCCGGCGGCACGGGTCATCGCCTTGTCCAGCGCACGATAGCGAGGTTGCGGTGACATGTTCTCGAGCTCGAGGTCGGACTTCCGCAACGTCGGCAGGATCCCGGTGAGGACAACACCACCACCGAGATTCGCCGCAGTGTCGTCGGCCTGCGCGACGAACCCGCCCAGGCTGTCTTCGAGTTGAGCCAGGCAGTCACCGCCGAAGCCCAACGGAGGAAGGTTGCACTCGAGGTTGTACGCCCCCAACTCCGTCGTGAAGTCGTCCGGCAGCTGCTCGAGCATCGCCATGCACGAAGGCGATGGCCTCCAATCGCTCCCGACCAGGAACACTTCCTGCTCGGCGCCAATCCGTCGAACACCGGTCTCGATACGCTCGGTTTCGATCAGATGCTGGAGGGCTTCCAAATCGCGGGGCACGGCACGCTGCTGAGCTCGACGCGCCTCCGGGGACGACTCCGTGCGGACCCGTTGGTCTCCCATAGCGAATCACCTAACTTGATGGCCCGCGCTAAAAGCGGACACCGGTATCGCAATTCGCTTACTCTACACCGCCGCGACCCGAGGTGCCGGTGGACACGGCCCTCCTCGGGTCGCTCGATTTCAGCGTGTGATCAGTCCGCTCGGAACGCTGTCCGGTACAAGCGCGCCAAGATCACGCGCGCTCGGATCCGTGAGCGAGCGCAGGAAGGCGACCAGATCGGCAACGTCGACGTTGTCGAGCCGAGATGGCCGGGCCTGGTTCGAGGCGGCAATCGCGGCGACCCGCGCCGGGTCGCTCATCACCACCAGGTCCTCGGCATCGAGATCAACTCGTGAGGGCAGGATCAACTGGTTGGGGTCATAGGCCCTCAACTCACGGGCGGGGTCGCGATAGTGCCTGACCATGTTCGCCAGTGTTGAGTAGGCCCCGTCATGTCCGTAGGGCGCCGTCAGTTCGACGTTGCGCAGGGAAGGTGTGCGGAATCGGTAACGATCGCCGACGTTTCCGGTCACGTTCGCGCGTCCGAAGTCATCGCGCCCGTCACCACCGCCGCCGGTACCAGGACCGACCTGGGGAAGCGCGATGGAATGGAAGCGCCCGTCCGTCTGGAATGGGCCGGCGTGACAGCGCGCGCAACCAGCCTGTCCGTAGAACAGGTTCATGCCGCGGCGAGCTTGGGCCGAAAGCGCGCCCTGGTTGCCGCGCAGGAATCGGTCGAAGGGACTGTTGTCGCTGCGCAGAGCGGACATCTCGAACGCCGCGATCGCATTGGCAGCGTGAACAATGTTGATGTCCCTCGCTGCATCGACGTCGTCGAAAACCTGCCGAAACAAGGTGACGTATGCGGGGACGTTGCGGAGCCGCTTGGCCAGCCGGCCCCATACGCCGTTGTTGCCCGCCAGTCGACCGCGCGCCGCCGCCTTTGCGATCTTGTTCTCGGCACGCTGGCCGGCCATCTCCACCGTCGACGTCAGGGGGAACAGGGCCTGAGCGGCGAGGACGTTGTCCAATCCTGATGGCAGATCGTCGCCAGCAGGAGTATCGAACCCAGAATCTTGCGCGCCATCCACCGCGACGCGTCCGTCATGGAACAGCCGTCCGAACTGCCTGGCGCCCAGATTGAAGAGCGCCGGTGAGTTGCGCGGAACCCTGGCCGGGACGCGGTCAGTTCCGGTGCCCGTAGAACGGCCAACTCCGATCCCAATCCCGCCTTCGCCGATGGCCAGGGAGAGCGCATCCCCGCTCGCGTTGTCCGGGTGATGGCAGGTCGCACAGGAAATGTTGCGGTTGCCGCTCAGTAGCTCGTCGAAGAAGAGGAGTCGTCCGAGCTCCACCTTCGCCGTGTCGTAGTTGCCGTTTTCGCGATAGTCGGTGTCACGCACCGGACCAAAGCCGATACCGCCGGCCTGGGCACGAACGCCGGCCGGCAACGCGACGAGGACGACGCCGATCGCAGTCGGCACGAGCCGCCGGCCTGAGTGGGTCATGCGGTCTAGAAATCTGTGCGCCAGGGTCGCGGGCGAGTGACGTTGCAATTCGAACCTCCACGGATGTCCTGTGTGCGGCATTGGACATCCCGAGGCGTGCTTTCATTCCGACCAACCTTCAGGCTTATGATGGGGGGGGCTCCGGCAGGCCCCCAAAACCAGTCAGCCAACCGCGGAGGCCGGGTGCGTCATCTCGTCGAACGTCACATGGAGCGAGTGGGCTCCCGGCGCGCCTTCCTTCTCACCGTGCTCGCCATCCTGTGGGGGTCGATCGCGGTCGCGGTCGCTGGGCCGTGGGCAAAGGGGTCATGGAGACCATCTGGATCACCCTGGCCCTGGCAAGCGGTGATCCCATCGACATCGCCGTGGCCGTCGTGCTCTGGATCGTCCTGCTGATCACGATCCCCCTGATTACCGCTGTGCGAGTAGTGTGGGGCGAATGGCGCGATGAACGTTGGGCCGCGCATGTGGCGCTCAATGAGCTCGAGGCGCAGTTGGCCAACGCGCGGCCTACGTCACGTCACATGGATAGTCCGCATGACCGACTCGCCCTGCGCGGCCTGGAAGCGCTCGAGACAGAATTCCTCGGGGCCCCGGCAAGCGAGGGCGACTTCCAACCGCGGGTAATCACGCTGGCCAAAGCGCTACAGAAGCGCAACTCCGACAGCGGCGCGTAACGCAGAACGGCCGCCCAAAGGCGGCCGTCCCTAGTCGAGGTCAGTGCGACTACTGCGGCTTCTGCACCAGTGGCAACTGCTGGGCAATCTGCAGATCGAGCAGGCTGGTCAGCTGGTTGTCGACCTGGGTGAAGCGGGCAGCGATCTTGGCTCCCATCGTCGCGGCGAGGCGTTCGACGAAAGCGAACTGCTGCTGCATGCGCTCTGAGCGAATCTCGAACGACGTCTGTAGCAAGGCAGCTGCCGTCGCGTCGTCCATGGTCTCGTAGCTCGCAGCGAAGTCCTTGATGAGCTCCCAGCGACGCTGGCCGAGCGCAGTCATGGCGCGATCGTATTCCGAGTACATCGGCCAGAACGCTGCCGACTCGTCGGCACTGAACTCCATGGCCTGGCCAACGAGGTCGGCCCGCTCGTCGAGGATGTTGGCCCGCAACAGGCCCACGAAATTGTCGACGTCTTCCTCTGTGATCTCCACAACCTGCTGAGCCTGGAGCGGAAGAGCAACGGCGAGCACGGCGAGCGCACAGGCGGTGATGAGGAACTTGCGCATGGGGATTCTCCGTAGAATGTGAAGTTGTGTCAGATTCTAGTGAGAAGCTGCACGAGGCGTGCGCCAGCGTCTCCGCAAAGAAGCCCGCCGTGAGCATGCGGCCCTAGCGAACCTCAAACGGTAGTACAACGTCGGGTAGCGCCGGTCGTCCGGCGATTTCCCGGAGCGGTTCGTCGAAAAGGCGCTCGATACTGTTGCCCGCCGGATCTTCGAGATCGGCGTCAACGATCACCTCGTACGACCCAGGTCGCCACGGCTGCGCAGGCGCAAAACTCCAGCTGCGCTCCCCTACCTCGGTCGAGACCGTGCCCTCGATCGACTCGCCACCCGCCGTGCGCACGCGGAACATGCTCGCCAGGAGGCCACGATCGAGCGCCGACTGGAACTCGATACGCAGCGTGTCGTCGGGTGCTGTTGGCGACGTGATTTCCCAATCGATGGGCTTTGGCTGCGTTCGATCGGCCGCAGTCACGGTCCAGGTCCGGCTGAATTCCTCAACCAAAGGACGACCTGCGTCATGGGGCCAATCCGGCTGGACGCGCAACGTCACGACATCTCCGGCTAGTAGCGGTGCTCCCATCTCGACGTTCGGCCCCACCTCGCGCTTCACACGACCCGGGTCGAAAAGCAGAGTCAACCGATCGTGCGCCGGACTCCACAACTCCTGCTCCGGCAAGACGAACGCGTCCTCAATTGGAGTGCCGTCAGCCCTCAATAGCTCCACGCGGTGCGCCGCATGCCCACTCGCCACGGCGCCGGAGAACTGGATGTAGACGCGGAGTAGATTCTCCGGAATCGTCTCGCCGCTCGGGAAGATGTCGAGTACGCGGGTCGCCGCACCGACCTCACCCGCCGGAACGGCAAGCACGACCGCGCCGAGCTCGCGCCCATCGACATCAAGCCAACTTGCGCGATACGAAGTGCCGTCGCGCAACGGAAACCGCGGCGTCCAAAGCACACCCCCCTGAGCCGGAGCGGTGTCGCCGACAACCGGGGTACGCCCGGGTTCCGGAGCCTCCGGGCCCACGAACAACACAAACTCGCCCCCGGCAACCGGTCGCGAGGCCTGAATGGACCAGCCGCTGTCGTCCGATATCAGCTCGGCATCAAACGACGGCGGCGCAGGAGCGCACGCAACGACGGCGGCCGCCAGTAGCGCGACCGCCGTCGTCTTGACTCGACTCGTGTGAGTGCCTAGACCCAGCGGGAGCCCCGCACCGACAAGGTCAGTGTTCCGTTCTCGGGGTTCCTCTCGAGCACCATGACAGCGTCGTCGCCATAGGTATCGACCTGAACGACGAGTCCCATGGGCGAGCCTTCGTAGTCCACGCCAGTGCGCGGCCCAACGCGTTCCTCGATGCTCGGGTTGCGATGGGCCTCCGCGATGTCGGCCACCGGGATCTTCATGGTGCCGCGACGTGAGTTGGTGAGCAGCACGAAGTCCTCGCCCTCCTGTGTCACCAGCAGCATGTCGACAGGCACGTTGCCGAAGCCGAGTTCGGCAATCGTCTTGCCGCGCAGCTGATGGCTGTTCTCAAGCTCGTCGATGGCGAACGTTACGAGCGGGGTGCACAGGTAGCCCGCCAGCACATGCTGCTCGCCGTCCAACTCGAGCGGCATGAATGTGTAAACCGGCGCGTGCGTTTCGAACTGCCCGTGTGCGCCGTGATAGATCTCGAGTCCGGTTGCACTTGCAGACTCGTCGAATGGCCACGGCGCGCGGCGCAGCACCGACGCGAACTCCTCATTGGAGAGGCCCGCGATAAACACCTGGTCACCGACCAACTCGATGTCCGTGATCGTCGAGTTGCGAGGGTTGCGCCGTGACTCCGGGTCGGAGTCGGGCGCGTCGGTCAACTGCAACGTCGTGTACTGCAACGCATCGAACGGCACGTGGTTGACGGTTCCGTCGGGATCAACACGGATCAGGGCGGGCTGTGCGTCCGCGCCGCTCCCACGCATCAGCGACAGATAGGCCGCGCCGCTGGCCTGGTCGACGGCCAGATCCTTGATGAAGATCTCGGCCGTGGTCGTGCCGAGCATGTCGGCGATCTGTACGTCCAGGTTGTTCACGGCGGCGAACTCGCCCCGCTCTCCCATCGAACCCGAGACCTCCAGCGCGTAGATCGCGCCGCCGAGCGAGTCACCGGCGAGGAGCTTGCCGTCAGCGAACTCCAACGCTCCGATCGAGGCGATCGGCGGGTTCGTCAGAACGGCCGGCTCACCAGGAACCATCCAGGCTGTCATCGCCATCAACGCGATGCCCAGCGCAAACCACTGTCGTTTCTTCATCTTCCGTAGATCTCCTGTTCGCAGGGGTCTCGCCGACAACCTCGCCGGCAACGAAAAAGGCCGGCCTACAGTGTGGCCGGCCTCTTCCTCGTCTTGCCAGAACTAGTTCGTCTGCGCCGTGGTGCCGCTGACGATGAGTGTCTTGTAATCGCCGTCCTGCTCGCCCCAATCGCCGGTCACGCTGACGGTCTTCCCCGCCATGCCCTTGAGCGACTCGAACGCCTCGGCGTCTTCGGCCGGCTTGAGAATGTAGAGGTCGCCGTCTGCCGTGAGCAGGCCGACGTCACCGCCGCGCTCGAAGCAGCGCTTGGCGCATTCGGCGTGGTCTTCGCCATGGGCGCCACGATCGACAAAGCAGGCTTTCTCGACAATTTCGCCGGTGACCGTGTCCGCAGCGAATGCTGCCGCTGAACCAACGAACAGAATCGCAACCGTCAGAACTGTGACAACGAACTTACGCATCGGTCTACCTCGCTTGCGGCCGTGTGGCCAGGATGAAAGTCCGCGGCATTCTAGTCGTCGGACCCGCGAGATTCCACAGACGCGTGTGAGTCTCCGCTCGTTGCGTGATCAATTCTATGTTTGCTAGTATCGCGTTCCTAACTTTTATAGAAGTAGATCCGTCAAACCGTTCATAGAGCCGATCACCGCTGCGGGAGCGCAATAGAAATGCCACGAGAGATCTTGGGTGAGTTGGAGCACCAGGTAATGCTGGCGCTTCTGCGCCTCGAGGACGAGGCGTACACCGCCCCGGTGGTGCTCGAACTCGAGGAGCGAACCGGACGCCCGGTGAAGTCGGCCGCGGTTTACATCGCCCTCCGAAGGCTCGAAGAAAAGGGGCTCGTCACCTCCGCGATGCAAAGTCCGGGAGCGGCCGGTGGTCGCGACCGCCGGCACTTCGAAGTAACCGATGAGGGCCGGCGCCGTCTTGTCGAAGCGCGCGCGGCCTACGAACGCCTTTGGGACGGACTCGACGTGGCAACCGGAGCACGTCGTTGACACCCCCTCGACTGTGGCGGGCTCTGCTTCGCCGCGTGGTCCCCGCCCACGACCGCGACATCGTGGTGCAGGAACTCGACCTGCTCTACGAGATGAAGGCTGAGCTCGGGGGCCGTGGCCACGCCGATCGCTGGTACCGCGGCGAAGCGCTCTCGTTCGCGCTGACCGTACCCCTGGCCGGGCTACGCCAACTCCTCCCCACCCAGGAAACCACGATGAAAGACATGCTCGCCGACCTCGTTCGCGAAACCGGCCAGGCCGTGCGCTCCCTGGCTTCCCAGCCGGGTGTCAGCGTCGTCTGTCTGGCGGCACTGGTGCTCGGGATCGGCGCCAACACATTGATCTTCTCGATCGTCGATCACGTCGTGCTTCGACCGCTGCCCTACGCCCAGCCTGAACAGCTGGTCGACGTATGGCCGTCGTACTTCTTGCTTCGCGGCGAGATCGAGTTCTTCGAGGAGAACGTCAGCTCGGCGGCGGTCGGAGCCTTCGTTCGAACGTCGGGGATCAACGCCTTGATCGATGGCACGAGTCGGCGGCTCGCTGCCAACCAGGTGGCGCCCGAGCTTCTCGATGTTCTCGATGTACAACCCCTGCTGGGGCGCAACTTCCTGGCCGATGAGGATGCCGTTGGCAGAAACGCCGTCACGCTCATCTCTTACGGGCTGTGGACGTCAGACTACGGCGCCGATGCCAATGCACTCGGCGAGGCCATCGTGCTCGACGGCGTGCCGCACGAGATCGTGGGCGTTCTGCCGGCTGCGTTCGCGTTCCCGGATCGCAACCAGGATCTCCTCGTGCCCATCCTGATGGACGCCCAGAATCCGGGCCTGCACTGGGGCTCAGGCGGCGCCCGCGCGGTAGCGCGGCTCAACCCAGGCGCAACCACCACACAGCTTCACGATGAAATGCAGGCACTGGCCCAGGAAGTCCGCCTGAAGAATCCGCTGTGGACCCCGAACGAGGATTTCCGCGCGGAGGGCACCATCGCGCCGCTTCGCGATGCGATGGTGCGAAACGTCGAATCCAATCTGGTTCTGCTCCTCGGCGCGGTCGGTCTCGTGCTCCTCGTAGCGTGCGCCAACGTCTCGAACCTTCTGCTCGCGCGGGCGATATCACGGTCGCACGACCTCGCGGTGCGGGCGGCCCTAGGTGCGGGCCGGCGCCTTCTCCTGCGGCAGCAGCTCCTGGAAAGCCTCGTATTGGTTCTCGTGGGGTGTGCCCTCGCAGTATTCGTCGCGAGCCGGGCGCTGAACGTCATGGTCCGCATGCTCCCCGCTGAGATCCCGCGTGCGGGCGAAATCGCCCTCGACGGACGCGTGCTCTCGATCAGCGTCGTCGTGGCAATCCTCGCCGGACTCTCCGCGAGCCTGCTCCCAGCGATGCGCGCTTCGCGAACCTCACCGAGCGCTGCCCTACGTGAGGGTGGTCGGGGATCCAGCGCCAGTGCGCATCGGCGTCGGATGTCCGCGGCCATGGTGGTGGTGCAGGTGTCGGCGGCAGTCGTCTTGGTGACAGGAGCGGGGCTACTGATCCGAACACTTGGCGCCCTGAGTCAGGTCGACCCTGGCTTCGAGACCGAACGCGTCGTCACGGCGAGGTTCACTCTCAACCCGGACGGGTACAACGAGGCCAACACACGCATGGGCCTATTCACACAGATGGTCGAGGGCGTGGAGGCACTCCCCGGCGTGCAGCTTGCGGCAGCGGCGGGTCATGTTCCTTTCGGCCCCGGCTGGACCGGCATGGCGACGTTCATCGAGGACGTCACCGCCGATCCCAACGAATTGCCTTTCGTTCGGCATACGGAAGTCACTCCCAGATACTTCGAGACGATGGGCATTCCTCTGCTGCAGGGTCGCGACATCGCCGCGTCGGACCGCGCCGACACCGAACTCGTGGCCGTCGTGGACGCGGAGATGGTTCGAACCTACTGGCCCGACACGAACCCGATCGGCAAGCGGATTCGCTACCCGTGGCGCAACGCACCGTGGATCACCGTGATCGGAGTGGTGGGAGGGACTGCAGAAACGAGCCTCGACGCCGAGCGAACCGCGGCCTTCTACGTCCCGATGGCGCAGAGGCCGCCAGTGGCGATCAACCTCGTGGCCCGCTCGACAGGCGGCCGGGCCGTCGAGGTGCAGGCGATCGAGGCGGTCGCCAACGGGATCGACGGCACGATACCGATGAGCGCCGCTGGCCCCCTGAGCGATTTTCTTGCCACGTCGATGGCACGGGCCCGCTGGAGCACCGGGCTCGTCGCGGGTTTCGCGGCGCTCACGCTTCTGCTCGGATGCATCGGGGTTTACGGTGTCGTCGCCTACTCAGTGGCCGAACGCACACGTGATTTCGGCGTCCAGATGGCTCTAGGAGCGGCTCCGTCTCGCATCCGCCGCGCAGTTCTGCTCCAGGGACTACGCCTGGCCCTGCCAGGGGCAGCCGTCGGGCTCCTGATTTCAATCCCCGCTACGCGCGCGCTCGAGAGCATGCTCTACGGCGTCACAGCACTAGACCCCGTCACCTACGGTGCGGTGCCCGCCGTGCTCGTGATGGCCACGCTGGTGGCGTGCTACGTGCCCTCGCGCCGCGCCACACGGGTTGACCCGGCAACCGCACTACGTGCCGAAGTCTGAGCGGGGAGCAGGCGGGCGGGTTGACAGGGCGGCTACCATGGAAGCGATCCGTCGAGAACGCACTGCCTGGAGTCGAGCATGTCGATCCGTCCCGTCAAAGAGCACCTGAAGGCAAGACCACACGTCGAGGGCGCCGGAGTGAACCTGCATCGCGCCTTCGGGTTCGGGAAAACCAGCGACTTCGATCCGTTCCTGCTGTTCGATGATTTCCGCGGCGACCAGCCGGCTGAATACCAGGCCGGATTCCCCTGGCACCCGCACCGCGGCATCGAGACGATCACCTATGTGCTCGCGGGCAGCGTGGATCATGGCGACAGTCTCGGCAATGAAGGCTCGATCGAGCCCGGTGACGTGCAATGGATGACGGCCGGTAGCGGCATCGTTCACCAGGAGTTGCCGCACGGTGACGCGCAGGGGCGCATGCACGGGTTCCAACTCTGGGCGAACCTGCCGCAGTCACTCAAGATGACCGGCCCGCGATATCAAGACATCAAGTCCGCCGACATTCCTGAAGTCACGGAGGACGACGGGACGCGCGCTCGTGTGATCTGCGGCTCGCTTTGGGGCGCCAGCGGACCGGTCGATGGAATCGCTGCAGACCCTCAGTATGTCGACATTTCAGTCCCGCCTGGCGTGAAGCGCTCAATCCCGGTAGAGACGGGGCGTCATGCGTTCGCCTACGTGTTCGCCGGGTCCGGCCACTTCTTCGGCGCCTCTGATCCGATGCGTGCGCCCACCGAGTGGGTAGACGGCAACGGGTCCGAACCGCTGGACGGGCACCAGACCGGGCTGTCCGCTGGCACCGATACGGACAACCGCTCGCTCGTGCTCTTCGACCGTGGAGACACCGTCACTGTGCAGGCGGGCGAACAGGGTCTCCGGTTTCTACTCGCATCCGGGCAGCCGCTGCGGGAGCCGGTCGCCTGGCATGGCCCGATCGTGATGAATACCCGGGCAGAAATCGTGAAGGCCTACGAGGAACTGGAAGCGGGCACGTTCCTCGGAAACGAACCGGAGTCGCCATGAGCCTCGAAATGCGTGACCAATGCGAGCGCTGCAACGCGCCACTGCCGACGGACGCCGAGGCACGGATCTGCACCTACGAGTGCACGTGCTGCCCGGAGTGCGCCCAGTCGATGGGAGAACGTTGCCCGAACTGCGGCGGCGAACTCGTCGCGCGGCCGCGGCGAGCGATCGCAACCTCCTGACTGCGACCGGAGTGCGGCTGGGGTCATTGATCAGCCCTGGAAAGCCTTCAAACCCTCAGGACGTGACACGCATCTTACTTGGTTGATAATATTATCGATTCGATAATTCACTCAGCCAAACGAGGTGCTCTATGGCCGCTACCGCGAAGAGCCATTCATCGATCTCGATGCTCGAGACCCAGGTTCTTCTGGTGCTGGCGAGCACGAAGCTGCACGGCTACGGCATTGCACTCGAGATCCAGAAGCGCGACCCGGACGGGCCGAAGATCTATCCGACCAACCTGTACCGCCGACTGCACGACCTGGCCGACCGCGGGCTAATCGCGAATTCGGGCACTGAACTGGATGACAAGGGCCGCGCTCGGAAGACCTTCAGCATCACTGACGGCGGACGCGAAGCGCTCGCCTCGCAGACCTCCCGTCTAGCGGGATTCGTAGACGAACTCCGAGCCGCGGAGGGTTCGCCGGAATGACGCACGCAGAGGTAGCGAGCTGCGCGCACCCACGCCAGGTCGCTCTCTATCGCCGACTCCTGCGCTTCCTTCCGGAGCCGCTGGCCCGCGACCACGGCGATGACATGGCCGCCCTCTTCTGCCACCACCTGATGGATGCGCGCGGTTCGCTGGGCGGCAGCACGGGGGTGTGCCTCTCGGCACTCCGCGACCTGATTCAGCACGGCCCGCGACTTCCCCGGCGTTCCATCGGCGACCCCAGCCCCAAGCGCACCCCGCACGAGGACCAGACGATGATCGAACGAGCACAGAGATTTCTCAGCAACCTGGGTCGCGATGGGCGCTACGCGCTGCGGCTACTGCGGCGCGAGTGGACGTTCACGCTCGCCGCAACTCTGATCCTTGGTCTCGCGATTGGCGCGAATACGGCGGTTTTCAGCTACATCGACGCGTACCTTCTGCGCCCGCTCCCCTATCCCGAGGCCGAGAACCTGGCGTTCGCCGCGCGTGAGTTCACGCAGGAAGGCGGCATCAGCGTCTCCCAGGACGGTCGCACCTGGAACGCGATCTCCGAAGCACAGAGCACCAACTTCGACGCCGCCGTGTACTCGGGCTGGTCGACCAGCGTCAATCTGGCGACGGGCACGAGCGCGACGACTGTCGGAGTGCAGCGCGTTGGAGCGGGCTACTTCGAAACTCTGGGAGTGCTTCCGCTCCTTGGTCGCGAGTTCACCGCGGCAGAGGATGTGCCCGACGGGCCGCCCGTCACGATTCTCAGTCACGACACGTGGCAACAGTTGTTCGGCGAAGACCGGAGTGCGGTGGGGCGCTCGGTGCTTCTCCGCGGCGAGCCCTACACGGTGGTTGGCGTCATGCCTCCCGACTTCCGCAGCCAGGCCGAGGCCGACCTGTGGACGCCGCTGCAACCGAGTACGTCCGGAGAGGGCGGCGGCACCAACTACGCCATCCTGGTGCGTGTGACCGACCAGGACAGCTGGGCCGGCGCAGAGGCCGAACTCCAGTCCATCGGCATGGGACTCAACGAGCAGATCGAAGATCCCTCACGCCGCTATCGGCTGACTCTGACGTCGCTTCAGGCCGGCCAGTCCGCGGGCATGCGCTCGATGCTGACGCTCCTGGCCGCCGCGGTCGGCGCCGTGCTCCTGATTGCGTGCGTCAACGTGAGCGGTTTGCTGCTGGCGCGCGGGGCGCGGCGGGGAGCTGAGATCGCCACCAGGATGGCCATTGGCGGCGGCCGCGCCGCAATCATCCGCCAGTTCCTCGTGGAGAGCGTGGTGCTTGCGCTACTTGGTGGCGCAGCCGGTCTGCTCATCGCCCGAGTCTTCGTGAGCGGGATCGCATCGGTGGGTCGAGGTGTCCTCGATAACTGGCAGCCGGTTCAACTCGACGCTCGAGTGCTCGCGGGGACGGCGTTGATCGCCCTCGTCACTGCGCTCGTGTTCGGCCTCGCCCCGGCGTTTCAGGCCAGTCGGATCTCGATCAACGATGCATTGCGCGCCGGTGGCGGACGTGGTGTGGCCGGCGGGGGCAACCGTTGGCGCCGAGGCCTGGTCGTCGTCGAGGTCGCTCTTTGCGTTGTGCTACTCGTCGCGGCCGGACTGCTACTGCGCACGTTCCTGCATCTACAGGGACTGGAACCGGGCTTTGATCCCGACGGCATCGTTACTGTTTCCGTATCGCTTCAAGACGCCCGCTACGAAACGCGTCAGTCCGCCGAGCAACTCTTCAACGACGGACTCGAGCGCGTGCGTGCGCTACCAGGAGTCGTTTCGGCAACGGCGGGCCTGGGCATGCCTTATCAGAGGCTCCTGAACATGCCGTTCAGACCTGGTGACTTCGAGCTCCCCGAGGGCTGGAATCCGATCACGAACATGATGTACGTGAGTTCGGACTACTTCGAAACGTTGCGTGTCCGCGTCACCGAGGGGCGCGGAATCGACACCAGTGATGTTCAGGACTCCGAGCCAGTCGTGGTCATCAACGAGGCGTTTGCGCAGCGCTACCTGCCGCAACAAGCCCGACTGGATCGGACTCTCGATGTGGGACAGTCGCTGCGTGTCGTCGGCGTCGTAGAGACCGTGCGTCAGAGCGGCCGCGGCATCGGTATTGGCGGTCCTGTCGCCGAAACGCCGATCATCTACGTGCCGGTTTCGCAGGTGAGCGACGGCTTCCTTGCCACTGTGCACACCTGGTTTGCACCATCATGGATCGTGCGCGTGGGCGGCGAACCGGGCGAAGCCGCACGCAATATCGAGCAGGCACTCGACGGGGTTGATCCGCTGCTGCCGCTCGGCGCGACACTCTTTGCCTCCGACCTCCGATCGAGTGCGACCTCGGACCAACGGTTCACGGCGACTTTGGTCGGAGTACTGGCCGCTGCCGCGATGGTGCTCGCCGGCCTCGGGATCTACGGACTGGTGGCCAGTACCGTCGCCGAGCGACGCCGCGAGATCGGCATCCGCATGGCGCTCGGCGCACGGGCAGCGCATGCGATCAAGATCAGCGCGATGCCAAGCGTCAAGCTGGCGATTGCGGGCGCGGTGATCGGCATCGGCGGCTCGTTCCTCGCACACAGCGGACTACAGTCGATGCTCTATGGCGTTGCGCCCAACGATCCGTGGACGTACTTCGGCGTCTCCGGAGCGTTGGTGATCGCGGCATCGATCGCCAGCCTGATCCCGGCGCTACGCGCCACGCAGGTAGACCCGGCGAACACGCTGCGAGTGGACTAGACGATCATCAGCCGATCTCAGCCAGGACCTCGTCGAAGCGCGCGTGCATGCGTGCTTCGGCGTCGTCCAGCGCGGATTCCTTGTCCTCGAACCAGTCCGTGCTGCCATGCAGCCGGTCGACGAGGTTCTTCTCGCCAATCTCGATGGTGAGATTGCCGCGGAACCAGGCACGGTACTTGCCCTGAAGCGGCTCGATCCAGCAACGGTAGTTGTGGCCGTTGTAGTCACCGGCCCTGCGCATGCTCATGTGGGAATCCTCGGATGGATTCGGCGCACCAGCGCCGTTCGCTATGGGGGAGCCCCGAAAGGCTACAACCTGTCGGCCCGCACGGCGAATCATCGATTTCATGTCGCTCACAAACATGTCGCTTGACGACATGTTTGTCAGTGACATATCCTGCCGAGCAGCTTCACCTGATAGCCATTGCTTGGAGGCGCCCGATGTCACCAGCCGCTTCGCCTGATGCGCTCTCACCGACAACTCTGCAGATTCTCCTGAGCCTGGTGCGGGAGCCCCGGCATGGATATGGAATCAAGCTGGACATCGAGGAGCGCACCGAGGGTGCCATGTCACTTGGGTCCGGGACCCTGTACCAGGCCCTGGCCCGGCTCGAGCAACAGGCAATGATCGCGACTCAGGGCACGGACGCGGAAACCGACGCGCGCCGAGGCCGCCTCTACGCCCTGCTTCCGGCCGGGCGCACGGCAGTTCAACGCCAACTGAGTTCGATGCAGAGAACGGTCAGCAGCGACGCAGCACGCCTGGCGCTGGCTGACCCGGAGTGAACCATTCGACCGGCCTGCCCGAGTTTCTCTTCGGGCTACTCCTGCGCTTGTATCCGAAACGGTTCCGCCAGCGGTACGGCCAGGAACTCCTGATCTTCTTCCGCGCCGAGAGTCGGCGCGCGACTAATCGCGGCCTGCTTGGTCGCTCGAAGTTCTGGCTGCGCACGATCAGCGACACGTTCGTCGCGGCGCGCCGCTATCGCCGAATGTCCATCCCCACCGGACCACGCTCGCCCATGCTCATGCAGACGCTGCCACGTCATTTCCAGCTCGCTCTCCGCGCCATGCGACGCCAGCCGTCGTTCGCGTTCCTCGTCGTCCTGAGTCTCTCCATTGGCATGAGCGCCGCATTGATCGTCTTCTCCCTCGCCGAGGCCGCCCTGGTCGAGGCGATGCCGTTCGAGGAAGGCGACGGGCTCTTCTTCATCGATGGCACTCTGGCGGATGATCGCAGCGACGTTCGCGCCGGGTCCTATCCGGAGATCGCACGGTGGCGTGACGACACCTCGGCGTTCGAGGGGCTGGCCGCGATGTCAGGTATCGCGCTCAACCTCGTCACGCCGGACCTTGTAGAGCGCATCCAGGCCGAGATCGTCGGAGCCGATTACTTCGCCCTCCGACGGGCGCGGCAGATCGCCGGCCGTCTCCTCGGCGATGAAGACGGCCCTGAACGTGGGGAATCCGCGGTCGTCGTCATCGGGGAAACCCTGTGTGAGCGCGTCTTCGATCGCAGCGACGTGCTCGGAACTCAGATCACGCTCAACGAGATTCCCCTCACCGTGGTCGGCATCGTGCCCGAGAGCTTCGTCGGGCTGGCCCTCGGCGCCGAGGCCTGGGTACCGATGAGCATGACGCGCGTGGTCGGCCGGGATACCGAACGCCGGGGCAGTCGCTGGCTCACGTCGATCGCGCGGCTCAACGACAACACCTCAGTCGAAGCCGCGCAGGCAGAACTCGACGGCGTCGCGCTCGATCTGGCCACTGAATGGCCGCAGACGAACGACAACCGTACGGGCACCCTACAGCCCGCACGGGAGGCGTATCTCGACACAGCGGAGGACCTCATTCTCCTCTTGCTGGGCGCTGGTGTTCTGTTGCTGTGTATCGCCTCCGCCAACGTCGCCGGACTGCTTCTTCTGCGCGCCGAAACCCAAACCGCCGAACATGCGCTCTGCCTGGCGTTGGGCGAGCGGCGTGCCGGGATCGGACTCCGGGTGATCACCGAGTGCTTCACATTCGCCGTGGTCGCGGCTGTCATCAGCTGGGGCCTTGCTCAAGCGACACTTCAGTGGGCGATGTCGTCGCTTCCCGCAAACGCTCTCCCAAGCTTCGTCACCCCCCGGCTGGATGCAGGGAGTCTGCTGTTCATGCTCGCTGCCGTGCTACTGGCAACCGGCGTGGCCGCATTGATTCCGGCGCTCTGGAGCTCGCGCGGCGACCTGACATCGGCCCTTCGAGGAAGCCGAGCTCTCGGTGCGAGTTCGGGCGGCACGCGGAGTCCGCAGCGCATGTTCGTCGTTGCTCAAATCGCGACCACCCTCGTGCTACTCGTCGCCACGGGGCTGATGGGACGCACGGTGATCTCGAAACTCAATGTACCGACGGGGTTCGATCCCACGGATCTGTATGCGTTCCGAGTCCGCGTCCCGGCGGACCATGAGGACAGCGCTGCCCGAGACGCCTTCGCCGCTTCCGTTCGTGACCAGGTCGCTGGCATTCCAGGCGTGCTCGAAACCACATATGGCTCTGACGTGCCGCTGCGTGGTGGATCGAGCGCGGGACTCGTGGTTCTGGCCGAGGCACCCGATCAGACAATCCGCTACTACCGGCATCGCGTGAGCCCCGACTACTTCGCGCGAACGGGAATCCAGATCCTGAACGGCAGAGGATTCGACGCCACCGACACTGCCGATTCCATGGCTGTCGTCGTGGTAAGCGAGGGGTTCGCGAGCCGGTTCATGCCCGGGCAGAACCCGGTCGGGCAAACGCTGGTCCGCGCTCCCGGATTCGGCGATATCCCCACCACCATTATCGGAGTCGCGGCGTCGACCCGATGGCGCGACCTGACCGCTGATCTGACGGCCGACGGCGATGACCCCGACTTGTACTTCCCCTTCGCGCAGTTCAGCACTCGGGTTGTCGAGTTCGTGGTTCGCGCGGAAACGGGCGCAACCGAACTGCCCGACGCGATTCGCCAAGCGGTGCGCACTTTGGCGCCGGACGCGCCCGCCTATCAGTTCACAAGCCTGAACGAACAACTCGATCAACAGACCGCCGGCGATCGGCTGACTCTGGTCGTTCTCGCGACATTCGCCGTGAGATCGCTACTCCTCGCCGGAGTGGGCGTCTATGGAACTCTCGCGCAGGCGGTTCGGAGGCGTCGCCGGGAAATTGCGATCCGCATGGCGGTTGGTGCCGCCGGATCGGTTGTGCGGCGCGGCATCCTGAGTGAGGGCATGCGCCTCACAGGTGCGGGCGCAGTCTTCGGCCTCGTCACGTCGCTGGCACTGACTCGGCTCGTAAGCGGTCTCCTGTTCGGCGTGACCGCGCTCGACCCCGGCACGTACATCGTCGTGCTCGCAGCGCTCGCGACCTTGGCTCTGCTGGCAACCTGGGTGCCCGCGGCCAGGGCAACCCGAGTCGACCCGCAAGCGGCCCTACGCTCCGACTAGCTACTTCTTCGGCGTCGCTGCTCGTTTCTTTGGACTTGCCTTTCGTGGACTAGCTTGGGAACCATAGGTTCCATGTCCTCTCGCTACAAAGTCCCGTTGGTGGCCGTATTCGTCGCTGTCGCACTCCCGGCGGCTGCCCAACAGTCGCTTGAGAGTCCTCAGCTCTCGCTGTTGGCTTCATGGGGTTGTGCGGAATGTAGCGGCGCTGAACTGCTTGGCGAAATTCAGAGCGTGACTCTTGCCCCGAACGGGACCGCCTACGCCCTGGACAGCTTCGAGCCGGCAATTCGGATATTCGTGCGCGATCAGCCGGCCGGGGCGTTCGGCCAGGAAGGTGAAGGGCCTGGCGAGTTCCAGCTCGCGAGCTTCGCCGGCGCAGCGCCCAGCGGACTCGAGGTCATCGACACGAGGCATCGCCGGATCAGCCGGCTCACCTACTCTGGCGACTTGGTCGATACGCGGCGGTTGACCGGGTTCCCTACCTACGCGTCCTATGACACAGAGACCGGCACCTGGTACTTCGCCACGATGGACTGGGCTTCCGGTGGCGCCCGCGTCACGCGACTCGAACCGCTTGGATCCGACCCGATCGCTGTAGGTCCGACGGACTTCCCGCTAAGTGACAAGGGGACGCTCGCGGGCTTCTATCCAATTGCGGCGCGGCCGGGAGGCGGTTTCGCCGTCGGCGACGGCGCACGGGAATACCGCATTCGCATCTATTCCGATTCCGGCGATCTACGGCACGAGATCCATCGTCCTCTCGAACGCATGGCGCGAACACCAGCTGAGATGGAGTTCGAACAGGAACGGATGGCCATGGGTGCCGCAGCAATGGCGCGCCTCGCGAACGCGGAGGGTGGCACACGGACGATGCCCGAGGTCGATCCGCTGAAACGACACTTCTACGTACACGCTCTCCGCTACGACGACCACGGCAGACTTTGGGTGCTGACCAGGCGCGGGAACGAGAATCACTCGATCTTCGATATCTATTCCCCCACAGGCGCTGACCTCGGAGAGGTCTCCGTTCCAGGCATGGTCGACCGCTTCGACGTACGGGGGCAGCGTCTGCTCACAGCTGGCATCACTGAGGACTGGGTGCCCGTGGTGCGACTCTGGGATCTTGAGGATTCGGCGCAGCGCTAGAAAGGAGTCAGCTGCGGCGCGGCAAGTAAGGTGACTCCCAGACGAGAGGAGCTCTCAAAACAGAGCCAACTGCTCCGCGGTGGGCTCCGCTCAGCAGTACCACGGCTCTGTGAGGGATACGGAATCGTGGCGCGCGCCGGCAATGGCGGCAACTCGTGCAGGCGCGCGTCGCCTGGCGCGTGCCTCCTGGCGTACCGGCTCGCGAGGTCCCAGATCGCCTCGAACGTCTGACTGCGATGCCGATCGGCTCGGGCGTCGGCATCCACGAGCGCCTCGATCTCCCGCTGCAAGGCGTCCATCTCCGGGCGCGGGTGCTTCCACGGGTAGCCGAGTAGTGCCTCGTCGAAGTCGTCGACCAGATCGGACACTTCAGGCACGTCGAGTAGCCACGATCCTCGCGGAATCAGTAGACGGATCGCCAGCTGAATTGGCGATACGTTGCCCACGAGATCCAACTCGCCCAGGGTCCGCAGCATGTCCGCATAGCTTTCGAGGGTCGTCCACGGAGTGAAGGCGACGAAGGTTGGCTGCAGGTTCAGACCGTTGTCCCGGCAGAGTTCGACCGCAGTGACGAAGTCCGCACGCGAGTGTCCCTTGTCGAGGAACGAAAGCGTGCGCTCATCGAGGGCCTCGACTGCACTCGTTATCAATGTGCAGCCTGTGCGCTGCAGCACCGGAAGAAGTTCGCGCTGGGCGAGCAAGTGCTCGACCTTCACGGTGACGTCGTAGCTAAGTCCTGGATGGCGCGCGTGGAGTGCCTCGACCACGGCGCGCGCGTGACCCGGACCATTGAAGAAATCCGGATCGCCGAAAGTGATGTGCTGGGCACCGGCGCTCACCTGCTGGTCGACGTCGGCCATCACGATGTCGGCCGGGACCACGTGGAAGCGCCCCTTGTAGACAGGAACAACGGGGCAGTGGCGGCATACATGCTTACAGCCTCGGGTTGCTTCGGTGCTGCCGACCACGCGCTCGGTCCCATCCGGCATGCGCAATCGGGCGTACCGATCGAGGGCGGGCAGTCCCGCACGGTCCGGCACCTCGAACTCCATCCGGTCCAGGGCCACGGCCGTGGCCTCTTCGGGTGAGCCGGTCTGCCCCATCAGGAATCCCGCGAGGTAGTGCTCGCATTCCGCCGCCCCGAGGAACTCGACTCCGTGCTCACGGAGCGCAGTGGCGTTGAGCGGTGCGTAGAGCCCCCATGCGCCGAGTCGCGCCTCGGGGTTGAGCTGACGAATGCGCGGCAGCGCGGCCAACGCGATGCGGGTCGCGGTGAACATCGGCAACCAAAGCGCGATGGCGTCGGCCGTCTGTACTTCCTCGTCGTCGAGAGTGTCCACCGACAGATCCAGACAGCGAGCCTCGCCTCCCCGCCCCTCAATGAGCGCGGCCGCCAGCCCGACAGCGAACGGCTGTCGTCCGAGTTCGTACGTCGAGATCAGAAGCACTTTCATCCCAGCAGAGTACCTGCTCTGCCCTGGCACGCTCGCGATCACCCGATCGAGGTGAAAACGGCATTTCTGGCGAAGAGGACGCTCGAGAAAAGTGATCTAACCGAAATTAATTTACGCACGGCCGGGCAAGAGTGACTTTTGCGCGCCAGAAGTGACTTGACATTCGAGTTCGATTTGTCGTAGAATTCTCTAATTCGTTGCTAAGAAAGCCCGGACGCGCGCCTCGCGAACCGGGTATTTTTCGCCCTGAAGCCGCCGAACTTTCACCTTCAGTTCGCCCGATCGGCGAGGAATCCCGCAGTGCTGCTTCCCGGTAACCCCGGCTGTCTCGCTGCGCCGCTACTCCGCCCGCAGCGCTTCCGTTGGCGCGATATGCAGCGCCTTCAGTGTCGGTTTGAGACATGCGACTACGGCGACCACTACCGTTGTCGCGACCCCGATCGACAGAGGACCGGCAAGTGTCCACCAAGCAGGCAACGCGCTCGCGTCGACCACCGCAACGAACACCGCCGCTGCTCCTGGTAGACCGATCGTCACGCCCACCAGCACTTGCGTGAGAGCCTGACGAGACACAGTGAGCGCAATACTCCGCTTCCCCGCGCCGAGCGCCTTGCGAATGCCGATCTCGGACGTTCGTCGCGCGACGCTGAAAGACATGATCGCGTAGAGACTGGACGTAGCGAGCGCTAGCAGAATCAGGACGAGCAGCCCTCCGCCCAGCGCTGTTCCGCCCATTACGTACCAGTCCCCTTCATAGATCTCGCTGAGCGGCCTGGGGTTCCGCAGTGCCGCTGCGGGATCGATTCCCATGGTGAGTGCGCGGAGACGCGGCGTGAAGGCTCCCGGATCCGGGCCAACGTCAATCGCGATGCGCAGCGGTTGGATCGCGCCCGGTGCCGCGGGAAGGTACACACCCGCGTCCTCATCAGGCTGGAGCACATGCATCCCCAGATGACCCACAACACCCACGACCTCATGCCAGGACGTCGGCGGCGCTGAACTGCTCGCCCGGAGTCGGATCCGGCGCCCAATCGGATCGCCACCCGCGAGCACCTGATCGACGAAGTTGGTGTTCACGATCACGCTGGTGACGCCGTCGGACAAGTCGCTGGGCTGGAAGTCGCGCCCAGCCAGAATGGACCGTCGCAGCTCGCCGAAATAGTGGACATCCACGACCGCGAGCCGTACGCGACGATCGCCGAGGGGGGCGGGCGATCCACCCTCGACCTCAACGCTGCGCCGCGGATGGTCCATCCGTGGCAGTGCGCTGGCCGCAGCGACACCGCCAACTCCTGGCTCCGCGCGCAAACGATCCAGAAGAGCGGGTGCCGTCGAGTCGAGATTGGACTCCCCAGAACTTGTGGCCGTAGGGAACCTCACTTCGACAGCCAGGTACTCGGTTGCGTCAATCCCGACGCCATCCGTCGATCGCGCAACGTCTACAACCATGTGCCCGATCGCAAGGGCCAGCGCGACCACGACGACGGCGCACGCTACGTCCCCCACGATCAACCATCCAGTCCACCCGCCAATCCGGCGCTGATTGCCGCCGTCCAGTCCAGCTCTGATATTCGGCCGTGTCAGCCGAAGGGCTGGTATCGCGCCCGCCACGACTGCACTCAGAATCGCGAGGACAAGCGCGATTCCCGCGGCGGTCGGAGTCAATCCTGGATCGACCCAATACGGCAACAACGGGGTGATGTTGGCGACGTCAAGTAAGCGAGCCGGCACCCAGTCGATCAGTACAAGGCCACCGGCCGTGGCGATCCCGGCGAGCACGAGAGACTCGGTGAACACCTGCAATACGATGCGCGACCGGCTCGCCCCGAGCGCCGACCGGACTGAGAGTTCCAGTGCTCTCGCGGAGGTACGCGCGAAGACGAGCATGCCCACATTCGCGCACGCGACGAACAAGAGGATGATCGCCACGGACTGAGCCAGGGCGAATTCCGGCGTCGTCCGCAGCCCGCCACGATCCATTCCCACGCCCATATGGGCTGTCGGGAGCACCTCCGCCCTGAGGCCCTCGTACGCGGCCGGAAAATCGGCGATATACCGCGCCAGCGTCCCTTCAAGTTCGACGTTCGCAGCTTCCTCCTGGATTCCGCTAGCGAGCCTGCCGTAGACCAGTAGCTGCCCGCCTTCTCCCGGCTGCGTCGACGCAGGCAGAAGAAGCGGGCGCCAGAGTTCGTGTCGAATTGGGAATCGGAACCCGGCTGGCATCACGCCGACAACGGTGTGCTCGATCCCGTTGAGACGAATGGACTGGCCCACGGCGGCGGGATCTGCGCCAAGTCTCGAGCGCCAGAGGCTGTAGCCAATCACGACAACAGGCTCCGCACCGGCCTGCTCGTCTCCGCGGTCCAGCGTCCGGCCGAGCAAAGGCGGTACGCGGAGGAGTTCGAACGTGGAGGCCGTTACCCGGGCGCCGGGAACAGGGTCAACAACCCCGCCGTCGACGTTGTCAGAAGTCATGAGTGCCGCGCCAAGCTCGGCAAAGGAAGTCAGTTCATCCTGCCATCGAACATAATCGTACGGCCGCGGCAAGGAACGACGCGAGCTTGCCGCGTCCCAGTACCGCAATGTTCGCACCCGGTCACCTTCCTCCACAGGCAGCGGAGATTCGATGGCCGTCACGAATTGCCACGGCGCCAGCCCGACCGGGATCCCCACACCGAGCGCGAATACCGCCACGGCGGTGAGCACGGGTTGCTGCCAGACGAGTCGAATCCCTAGCTTGACGTCGATCCACGAGAAGCTGGGCCATCTCGCCGGGACGCTAGCGGCCGCCACCCGGAACAGGTCCGCGAACTCGCGCAACCACACGATCGCCGCGCCGCGACGACCCGCCGAGCGGAGCCGCGCCTGGATCAGTTCATCCATTTCGCGGTTGTGGCGCAGGGTGAATCCACCGAGGAGGATACGGCGAAGCACACGATGTGCGGAGGCGAGCGGTCGGTTCACAGGTTCATCGGGAGTCGCGGATCAGATGGTGATGCTTGAAGTATCGCGACACGATATATCGCAACACGATACTAATCAATAACAGCCCCTCGACTACAGCCCCGTCGAACCCTCGACCATCGGGAGACTAGTAGACGATGTCCACGATCCTGCGGGTTGCCGACGACTCCTCCACCGCCGTCGCAGATCACGGCTGCGCGATAGCCGTCGAGGAACGTCGCGCCGTGCGGCGCCACCTCCGTGTCGTTCACGATGGCTTCGAGCAGATGTGCCACCTCGTGTACGAACGTGTGCTCCCAGCCGATGATGTGACCATGCGGCCACCAGTGCTCCAGGAACGGATGGTGCGCCTCTGTCATCAGCGCTTGATGAAAGCCCTGTGTCGACTCCGGCTCTTCACCAACCCAGAACACTTCGAGTTCGTTCAGGCGCTCGAGATTGAAGCGGACTGAGCCGTGCTCGGCGTTGATCTCGATGACTTGATGGTTCTTGCGGCCCGCCGCGTAGCGCGTTGCCTCGAGTGTGCCGAGCGCTCCGTTGGTGAACTGAACACTCGCCGCAAAGGCATCGTCGACGTCGACCGTCGCCACCCCTGAGCCGTCCGGCAGGGGCCGTTCCTTGATGAACGTCTGCGTCATCGCGCCCACGTGGGCGATATCGCCAACGAGGTAGTGCGCGAGGTCGATGATGTGCGCACCGAGGTCGCCCAGCGCGCCGCTCCCGGCTTCGCTCTTGTTCAAGCGCCAGATCGCAGGAGTGCCGTAGTGCGGCATGATCCACTCTTGGAGATACGCGGCCCGAAAGTGATAGATGCGACCTAGCTTGCCGCTGTCGATCAGCTCCCGAATCTGGCGGATTGCCGGCACGAAGCGGTAGTTGAACGCGACCATGTGCTTCACACCAGCAGCGTCAACGGCATCCAGCATGGCGCGCGACTCTTCCGCGGTGCGCCCGAGCGGCTTCTCGCAGAGCACGTGCTTGCCGGCCTCGGCCGCCGCAATGCACGGCGCCGCATGGGCATCATTGGGACCGCCGTTGTCGAACAGTTGCACGCTGTCATCAGCGATCATGTCGCGCCAATCGGTATAGGCGCGGGAGTACCCGAAGCGCGCAGCGGCGCCCTGCACCGCCGACTCGTTGCGGCCGCAAATCGCCGCCAACACCGGCACAGCCGGCGGTGGATAGACCATGTAGGGCAAAGTCCGGAATGCGTTCGAATGCGCCTTCCCCATGAACGCGTACCCGAGCATTCCCACGCCGACCGTCGGGATGTCACCGGCAGCGTGATCGCCGGCCATAGCGGTGAAGGCCTGGTCGCTCATTCTCCGTCTCCGAAGGCCGCATCGAATGCCACGTCCGACGGATCGAAATCCTGCGCGCGCACCATCTCGAGCGCCTCCTGCGCGCCCCACTCGCGATCCATGCCCGAGTCTTCCCACTCGATCGAGAGCGGGCCCGTGTAGCCGATGCGATTGAGGCGCCGAATGATCGGATCCCATTCAACGTCGCCGCGTCCAGGGGAAACGAAGTCCCATCCGCGGCGATGGTCACCGAAGTCCAGATGCGATCCGAGGATGCTCGCGCGACCGTCCAGTTGTACCCGCGCATCCTTCACATGGACGTGGAAGATCCGATCGGGAAACTCGTCCAGAAACATCGTGGGCTCGACGAACTGATGCACCAGATGACTCGGGTCGAAGTTGAAGCCGAACGCGGGATGGTTTTCGAGCGCGTCGAGCGCCCTGCGCGCCGTGTAGATGTCATAGGCGATCTCGGTGGGATGCACTTCGAGGGCAAACCGCACGCGGTTGGTCGCGAAGGCATCCAGGATCGGTGTCCAACGCTCCGCGAAGTCGCCGAAGCCCGCGTCCATCTCCGCTTGCGAAGTTGGCGGAAAAAAATAGAGCTTGTGCCACACGCTGCTGCCCGTGAATCCATTCACAACGTCCACGCCGAATCGCGCTGCAGCTTCGGCGGTGCGTGCTACCTCAGCCGCCGCTCGCTGACGAACACCTTCGGGGTCGCCGCCGCCCCAGACCGGCTCGGGAACGATGGCCTTGTGTCGGTCATCAATCGGGTCGCAAACACACTGCCCCACGAGATGGGTGCTGATGGCGTGGCAGGCGAGCCCATGCGCCGCCAGAAGTTCGCGCTTCTCATCCAGATAGGCTGCGTCGGTGAGCGCCGCATCCACGTCGAAGTGGTCGCCCCAGCAGGCCAACTCGAGGCCGTCGAAGCCCCATTGAGCTGCCCTTGCTGCCAGGTCTCGAAGAGGCATGTCTGCCCACTGACCGGTGAACAAAGTGACGGGACGTGGCATGAGTCCGCTCCTTGGCGATGCGCGGGAATGGAGTCGTCCGAAACGGGCGCCGCGGCAGTGTACCGTAGGCAGGAGAGGCGCCCCGGCAAGAGGCCGCCCGCCGTTCGACGTCCGCCGCCGGATTCCGAAGGAGTCTTCCGATGCGCCTACCCCGCCGCCTGCCAGTTGTCGCGATCGCCCTTCTTCTCCTCCTGCCTGCGGTCTCCACCGCGACCGCACAGGACAGCGGCGGCGCGCTAACCGCGGATGACTACGCGCACGCTGAGAGCTTTCTCCGTGGCACGACGAACGCCCTGGTCCACCGGGCCGGCGTCCGCCCGACGTGGCTACGCGACCAGCGATTCTGGTACCGAATCACCACACCGGCGGGGAGCGAATTCATACTGGTGAACCCCGCAACCGGCGAGCGCCGCCCGGCCTTCGACCACCTCCGCATCGCGGCAGGGTTGTCGACGGCAACCGGCTCTCGCTACACCGGAAACGCGCTCCCCTTCAGCACCCTCGAATTCGCCTACGACGGACGGACCATCTTCGTCGAGGCGGATGACGCCGGGTGGGCATGCAACCTGGACAGTTACCGTTGTGCGGAACGACTCGACGACGAAGCCTCCGCATCACGCGTGGAAATGCCCTCGCCTGACGGCCGCCAGGTGGCCTTCGTCCGTGACCACAACCTCTGGGTGCGCGAGCTGTCGACCGGCGAGGAACGGCCCACCACGCGCGACGGCATCCTCGACTACGGCTATGCCACCGACAACGCGGGGTGGAAGAAGTCGGACCGCCCGATCATCAAATGGTCGCCCGACTCCAAGAAGATCTACACGTATCAGCAGGACCAGCGCGGCGTCGGCGAGATGTACCTCGCAGATACGCGAGTCGGACACCCGCGCCTGGAGGCCTGGAAGTATCCGCTCCCCGGTGACGCGATCATCAGCATGGTTGAGCGTGTGGTGATCGACATCGACAACGGCGAGGTGGTGCGCCTGCTCATGCAGGCTGACCAACATCGATCCACCACATGCGACGACATTGCCTGCGGTCGTGCGTGGATGGACGTGCAGTGGAATCCGGACTCCTCGGACGTCGCATTCGCGTCCACCTCGCGCGACCACAAAGACACGTGGTTGAGGCTGGCCGACATACGAACGGGCGAGGTTCGCACGCTGCTGCACGAGCGCGTCGAGACCTTCTTCGAGGCCGGCAACGGCGGTGTGAACTGGCGTTACCTGCCTGGCAGCGACGAGTTCATCTGGTATTCGCAGCGCGACGACTGGGGTCATCTGTATCTCTACGACCTCTCGACCGGCGACCTGAAGCACCAGATCACGACCGGCACAGGCAACGTCGGCAACATCGTGCGCGTGGACGAAGCCGATCGAGTGATCTACTTCACCGGAGTTGGCTTCGAGGAAGGTCGCGATCCGTACTTCCAGCACCTGTATCGGATCAACTTCGACGGCAGCGGAATGACCCTCCTCACACCTGAGGATGCGAATCACTCGGTTTCGCTCTCGCCCGCCGGCGACTATTTCGTGGACAGCTTCTCCACGCCCGACACGCCGCCGGTAGCGGTGCTGCGCAACGCTGAGGGCGAGCTGATCGCCGAGCTCGAAACCGCCGACGTCTCTGCGCTGGAGGCCACCGGGTGGAAGCCGCCAACGCCATTCACGGTGAAGGGCCGCGATGGCACCACAGATCTATACGGGCTCATGTTCACGCCCACGAACCTGGAGCCGAACCGCAAGTACCCGATCATCAACAACATCTACCCTGGACCGCAGGCTGGCAGCGTCGGAAGTCGGAGCTTCCAGGCGGCACGCGGTGACGCTCAGGCAATGGCCGAGCTCGGGTTCGTTGTGATCAAGCTCGATGGCATGGGAACCCCGTGGCGCTCGAAGTCTTTCCACGAGACCTACTACGGCGACATGGGTGACAACACGTTGCCCGACCAGATCGCCGGGATGCGTGAACTGGCCGAGCAATATCCGTTCATCGACCTCGACCGCGCCGGCATCTGGGGCCACTCCGGTGGCGGCTACGCGACAGCAGGTGCCTTGTTCCGCCACGCCGACTTCTTCAAGGTGGGCGTGTCGCAAGCCGGCAACCACGACAATCGCGTGTACGAGGATGACTGGGGCGAGAAGTGGCAGGGGCTCCTCACCCGCGACCCCGATCGCGGCACGAACTACGACAGCCAGGCGAATCAGACGTACGCCAACCAGCTTGAAGGCAAACTTCTACTGGCACACGGCACCATGGACACCAACGTGCCGTTCTACTCGACACTTCTTGTAGTGGACGCGCTGATCGCGGCGAACAAGGACTTCGATCTGATCCTGTTTCCCAACCGCGGCCACGGGTTCTCGAGCGAGCCTTACATGATGCGGCGTCGTTGGGACTACTTCGTGGAGCACCTCATGGGGGCCGAACCTCCCCACGAGTACGAGATCGGCGACCGTCGATAGGTGTAAGCCGTCTCGCAGCGGGTAATCCCGACGCTGTAGCCGACGTCCGCAGCGAGCAAAGGAAAGACGAACCGTCCGACCCCTTTTGCTCGTGAGGATCACCGTGCCTCAGATTGACGTCGAAACTGCCGTTCGTGACCGCTACGCCGACGGCGCTCAGGCCCGCCAGGCCAAGTTGTACTGCCCCACCGACTACGAGCCGGAGTACCTGAAGGTCATTCCGCGTGAGGTGATCGAACGCGACTACGGCTGCGGCAACCCGGCGCGCTACTTGAATCAAGGCGAGACCGTGCTCGACCTGGGCAGCGGCACCGGCAAGATCTGCTTCATTGCAGCGCAGGTTGTCGGCGCCGAAGGTCGCGTGATCGGTGTAGATATGACTCCCGAGATGCTCGAGGTCGCCAACCGAAACGCGCCCATCGTTGCCGACAGACTCGGCTACGACAATGTCGAGTTCAGGCGTGGGCGAATTCAGGACCTCGCGCTCGATCTGGATCGCGTGGACGCAGAGGTCAACGATCTTCGAGTTCATAGCTATGAGGATCTGCTCTTGGCCGAGAAGCGTGCCAACGAACTGCGCATGACCAGTCCGCTCGTCGACTCCGCATCCGTGGACGTTGTTGTGTCCAATTGCGTACTCAACCTGGTGGACGTGGAGTCTAGGGAGCAGCTCTTTGGCGAGATCCACCGTGTGCTGCGCCGTGGAGGCCGCGCTGTGATCTCCGATATCGTTTCGGACGAGGAGATCCCCGTGGAGATGCAGCAGGATCCGGAACTCTGGAGCGGGTGCATCTCAGGCGCGTTCACGGAAACGGGTTTTCTGGAGGCGTTCGAAGAGACCGGCTTCTACGGCATCCACGTGGTCGAGCGCCAGGCTGAGCCCTGGCAAACCGTGGATGGATTCGAGTTCCGTTCCGTTACGATCGAGGCGTTCAAGGGCAAGGAAGGAGCCTGCTTCGAGAGGAATCAGGCCGTGATCTATCGAGGCCCCTTCAAGGAAGTCGTCGACGACGACGGCCACCGCATGACGCGCGGAGAGCGATACGCAGTGTGCGACAAGACGTACCAGATCTACGGAGCTGCACCCTACGAGGGCCACTTCGAGCGCATCGCGCCACGGGAAGAAATCCCCCTGGAGGACGCCGGATTGTTCGACTGTGGCCGTGCCCGCCTGCGCCATCCGCGCGAAACCAAGGGGCAGCACTACGACGCGACCACGGACGCTGCGCCTTGCTGCGAACCGGGTGGCTCCGGCTGATGTCTCCGGTCGCACAGGTACCAAAGTTCGCCGATCCGAGAATCACGGCCAAAGGCGAGGAGCGCGCGACGGTCCAATTCGATCGACTGGACACCCTCTGGTTCAACACGGGCACGCTGTGCAACATCGAGTGCGTCAACTGCTACATCGAGTCGAGCCCGAGCAACGATCGGCTGGCCTACCTTTCGTTGGCCGAGGTGGAGCGCTACCTCGATGAGATCGACGCACTAGAGCTCGACGCCCGCGAGATCGGGTTCACCGGCGGCGAACCGTTTCTCAATCCAGATTTCTGCGCGATGCTCGCCGCGACTCTGGAAAGAGGCTACGAGGTGCTGGTGCTGACCAACGCAATGCGGCCCATGATGCGACCGGCTGTCCAAGAGCTGTTGCAAGAACTCCTGGCGCGACATGGGAAACGACTCACCATGCGCGTGAGCCTGGACCACCACACCGAGGAACTTCACGACCGCGAGCGCGGCGCGGGCTCGTGGCAGGAGGCCATCGCCGGGACGCGCTGGCTGGCGAGCCGGGGGTTCCATGTCACGGTCGCCGGGCGTAGTTGTTGGGGTGAAGAGGAGGCGATCGCGCGCGCGGGCTACGCGAACGTCTTTGCTGCGGAAGAGTTTCCGATCGACGCTGACAGTTCGGCCCAGCTCGTCATCTTCCCGGAAATGGACCCCCACGCCGACGTTCCGGAGATCACGACGGATTGCTGGGGGATACTGGGCGTCAATCCCGGCGACATGATGTGCGCGTCGAGCCGCATGATCGTCAAAAGGAACGGAGCCGCCGAGCCGGCGGTTCTGGCATGCACGCTGCTCCCCTACGACCCGCTCTTCGAACTCGGATCGACTCTGGCCGAGGCACGCTCAGCAGTGCCGCTGAACCACGTCCACTGTGCCAAGTTCTGCGTACTCGGCGGCGCGAGCTGCTCGGCCAGCTAGTCTTCTCCTCGGCGGGTGAACGGGAAGTCGATCTCCTGGGTGTCGCCATTGGCGTCGGGCCCGGAGATCGTTGCTGTGAAAGTGCTCTCGCCGGTGCGCAGATAGACGATCTTCTGCGGGAAGTCGTGCTCGGGGTTTTCAAAGACGAACTCCGACTCGGTCCAGGAGGTCAGCTTGAACTCTGTCCGCGACTGGTTGATCGGCTCCGCGATGTAGACGACCTCGTCTGAGATGAGCGCGATCTGGAGACGTTCAACGACACGCGCGGCGCCGCCATCGCGGGGCGTGGCAGTCGCGTCACCGCTGTAGTTGCCTCCGCCGAGCCGGGTCCAGGTTTCGGTCGTGGTGCCCCGGCGGGTCTCACGATCCCAGGCCCCTTCCAGCCACGCGAGATTCTCGAGCGCGGCCTCGGAAGTCGTAGGACTCTGGGCGGTCGCGGAAGGCAAACTCCCGCCGACAAACAGCGTGAGCGTCAATCCGAGCACAACGATTCGCTTCATGGCCCCGTCTCTCCGCCCTAGTAGGTTTGGGTATCTAGGCATGAGTGCATCATGCCGGGTATTGGGTTGCCAGTGCCGTTGCAACTTCTCCAGCTGCCCGGACACCGGACCGCAGCGCGCCCACCATCGTGGCGCGGGTCGCCGACGTGTGTTCTCCCGCGAAGTACACACGACCGTGTGACTCACGCAGCGTCGGGAGCAGCCGTTGCACTTGCCCTGGTGCGGGCATGGAAAAGCCCGCACGCGCGTAGGGGTCCCGCGACCAGCACTTGGTGACGCTGCCCTCAAATTGCCCCCCGATGCCGGGGTGGACCTTCTCGAGCCCAGCCAGTGTTCGCTCGACAATCTCGCTCTCGGGCAGCATGGCGAGATCTTCTGCGCCGGCACCACGGACGTGGCTTTCGAGAATGACGCGGGAGTGCGCCGCGTTCGCCGCGGCCTTCGGGTGCGTTTCCACCTGCCCGATCGGCAAGTCCGTGTGCGCGGAACCCGTCACGCCTTCATCGAGCCAGAAAGCCCGTCGCATCTGCACGAAGGTCCGCGTCACGTGCATGGTGCTCAACTCGGACAGTGCCCGCGCTTGCGGCGAAGGCAGCGCCGGCGCGAACTCGATGTCGCGCAGGACGGGCGCCGGCAACGTACAGACGATGTGATCCGCCTCGAACACGCGGCTCACGTTCGCCTGCCGCGTAGCAACGCGGACACGATCTCCCACGTGATGCACGGCCTCAACTTCGACTCCGTAGTGAATGCGCTGGCCGAGTTCACGAGCCAGCGCAAGCGGGAGGGCGTCGTTGCCATCGCGCAGCACGAACGGCGCGGCGCCCGTGACCGCCCAGGCGTAGTCGGCCATAGCGACTGACTGCATCGAGGCTGTATCTATCGCCGCCCCAAACCACAGCCAATACCGCATCAACTGCACGGCGCCTTCGGAGGCACCGCCGGATCGCATGAAATCCGCCAGGGTTGTGTTGTCGAGGGCCGCCAAGGATGCGTCCTGCCAACGATCCGGCCGCACGATACTGGCCGGGAGTCGATCCACGATGTAACGCTGCTGGATGCCCCAGGGACCCAGTGCTATTTCATCATCGGTCAGTTCCAGCGGCCACGACGTGGCTTCCCCTTCCTCGACGACGAATCGATGTCCGGCCAGGTGGTACAGCTGCCGGCCACTGCTCGGGGCCAATGCGGCTCGTTCCAGCCCGAGCGCGTCGATGTACCGGTTGGCATGGACGTCGGAGGAAACGAACACCATGCCACCAGCTTCGGCATGCAATCCGTCGGCGAAGGGCTGCCGCAGCGTGCGAACCCGCCCCCCGGCTCGGCTGCGCGCTTCGAGAACGACGACATCGTGACCGGCGGCTACGAGTTCCCGCGCCGCTGCGAGGCCGGCGAGACCTGCGCCCAGCACGATCACGCGGGGCGACTGTACTGGCGCCGCGGTCACCACGGATCGCGCCGCAAGCAAACCGGTCGCTCCGAGCGCCCCGTCACGCAGCACCCTGCGGCGCGTATAGCCCGTCACTATTGCTCGCTATCCTCCGCCTGGCGGTGCGCGTCAAACACTCCGTTCGGCTGATGGAACCGGGCCGTCGGAACCGTGCCGTCATCCTCCATGAGGAACTCCACGGTGAATCCAGCGGCCTCCTTGATGCTGAAAGAAGTGCCGGAAACCGGCACCAGCTCAAAGGTGGGCTGACCGGTGACGGTTCCAAAGAGCGTGGTGCCGCGGAGCTCGACAACGATCTCCTGAGGGTCGAGCGCGTAGGTCCCGGTGAAGCGCTCGAGAAACACCGGATCGGCGAGCCGATCTTCGGGCAGGCGGGTGAACACCCGCGCCGAAAGCGTCGGCTCGATAGCCACGAGTACCTCGGTGATCGCGCCGAGGCTATCCATGCGGAACTGGAACTTCGTGCCGTCGAGCGTGGCGTCATCGTCGTCGACGACAAATGTGTCGAAGTGCCAATGGCTGAGGGCGCCGCCGAGCCCGTTGTAGTCGACGTGGAGCACGTCTTCCTGGAGCGTGACCGAGACGTCGCTGTACCCGGCGTTACCGAACTCGCCCGTGTAGGCGCCCAGTCCGTGTGACGGCATCGTGTCCGGGACGCGACCCGCGTCCTCATCTTCGGATTCCTCGCCGTCCTCCTCCTCACCTTCATCCTCGTCGTCCGGGTTCACCGCCGCGAGAGCCTGGTCCAGGTAGCCCGCGTCGTCGAGTCCGAGGATTCGATCGATCACGGTGCGGCCAACCGCCGTAGGCACCGGGTTGAGGCCATCCGCGTTCGTGTAGACCACGACTCCGAAATTGTCCTTCGGAAGCAGAGCGACCCAGGAGATGAACCCGTCGATGCCACCGCCGTGCTGCACCACGAAGTGTCCGCGCTGAGCCTCCACCATCCAGCCCATGCCGTAGCCCATGCCGAACACGTTGCGGCCGCCGGGGTAGCCGCCGACCACCATCGCAGGCGTATGCATGGCCTGCATGGTCGATTCCTCGATGAGTCGCTGGCCATTGATCTCGCCACCCCCGAGGTGCAAGCGCATCCACTGCGTCATCTCTGCGACCGAGGAGTTGATCGAACCCGCTGGGCCAACGGCATCGATGTTGCGGAACGGAACGAGCGTGGCTTCGCCCTCCGCGAGCCGGTATGGCAGCGCATGATCGTCGTCCGCTTTCGAGTTCTCGACCGAGAAGTTGGCACGACTCATCTCGAGCGGATTGAAGATGCGCTCCTGCACGAGTTGTTCCCAGGTCTTGCCCGTCACGCGTTCGGCCAGGAGGCCTGCGGTCATGAACATGATGTTCTGGTACTGCCACGTCTCGCGAAACTCGGCCGTGGGCTCGAGGTGAGCGAGTCGCGCGAAGATCTCCTCACGGGTGGCATTGGCGCCGTACCAGGCCAGGTCATGGCGCGGGAGCCCGCTGCTGTGAATCAAGAGGTCCTTCACCGTCAGGTGCTGGGTGGCGTAATCGTCCTGCAACCTGAAGTCAGGCATGTGCTCAATCACCGGGTCATCCCAGGCGAGCTGCCCCTCATCGACGAGGAGTGCCAGCACGAACGCGGTGAACGCCTTCGAAGTGGAGCCAATCGCGAAGAGCGTGTTCTCCGTCGCGGGCAGCCCGTTCTCAACGTCGCGCTGGCCATAGCCCTTCGCGAACACGAGCTGATCGTCCGCGACCACGGCGATGCTCAGGCCCGGCACACCGAAGTCCTCAAGCGCTTTCTCGATGATCGGGTCGATTCCCTCCAGGGCGTCACGCGCCTGCTCCGCCATGTCGGCGCCGCGGGTCATGGAGAAGGCGAAGATCTGTCCGCCTTGAGTGAACTCGCCCGTGATCTTGTCTTCGAAACGGCTGCCCTGGAACACCGGGTCGCCCGGCACATCCGGCATGCGGAACGACACGGCATCGCCGTCGACCATGACGTCGGCGAGCGCGTAGTTTGAAAGCCCCTGAGCCGGAATCGAGATATCTCCGGTCCAACCCGTTTCGCTGTCTTCGAGATCGACGTCGAACTCGATGTCCACCGCGTTCGGGGCTGCCGCCGACACCTTCACGACACCGCGCCAATGGCCCGCCGCGGAACCCGTATCCTGGGCTGTCAGTGGAACCGCCACCAGGACGAGTGCCAGCAGAAGCGAGATTCGTGGCAACCGATTCATGTCCTACCCCCAGGCTGAACGTAATGCGGAAAAGCACCCGCGGCACGATGAGCTAGTGCCCGGCTCCGACAGAATTCTAGGAGACCGACGCTCCCTACGCTGTGTGTGCCGCCAAAGAGCTGACTCTTCGTCGATACGCTCCAGGCCCCATGCCGACGACCGACTTGAATCGTCGGCTAAACGCGGCCTCGGACTCGTAGCCAACTCGCTGCGCAACCTCCTTCGCGGGTGCTCCTGCCCCCAGAAGTCGCCTGGCGACGTCCATGCGGTGGGAGGTGAGGTACTCGATAGCCGTCGCACCGAACGATCTCGAGAATCTCGCGGCGAACGTTGTGCGCGACATGCCAGCCTGCCGAGCCAACGAAGCCAGTGTCCAGGCCGCTGCAGGTTGCGCGTGCATCGCACGCATGGCGTCGCCAAGTCCGGGCTCGAACAACGTTCGCAGAAACGGCACTTCAGTGGCCCCGTGTTCCGCTTGATAGCGAACGCATTGAACGAACAGGATCTCGGACAGGCGTCGGACCGTTGCGAGACTGCCGGGACGCCCCGCGCTGGTCTCGGCGGCGATGAACCGCACGAGTTGATCGATCCAGGCGAAGTCGTAGTCGGGCGATGCGGGAACATGCACGATGCTCGGCAAGCCGTCCAGCAGCGGATGAGCCGCGCCGCGGTCAAACGCGAAGTAGCCACAAACCATGCGAGTCCGTTCGCCACCGCCGCCCCAGACCAACGGCGCAGCGGGGCCAGGATCGGCCGATTCCAGAACATCGCCAAGCCCCACGGCGGGCGTCGCCGGATCTTCCTGTAGAAGGTGGCCATTGCCGTGCGGGACCAGCGCGAGGTCACCCTGCGACAGCAATCGCACCTCGCCGGTGCTCGGGACGGTGAGCCAGCAGCGTCCCTGGGTTACGACATGGAATCGACAGACGTTCGTGTCCTCGGGTACGTCGACGCCCCAGGGAGCCGTGAAATCCGTCCCGAAGTACAGGCTCCCTCGCAGCCGCAACGAGTCGATCACATCCGTCAGCACGTGCACGGCGGAATCACCTACGAGATTTAAGTGCTAGTACTTGTCAACGCACGATCGAGCAAGAACTTTGCATTCTTGAGCATGAGACGTACGAACAGAGAGTAGCAAACTAACCAATGAACGCGAGGATACACCTCGCGACAAGCACTCTCGGAGAAGACGCGATGCACTCGAACCACCTCACACCGGTCAGGGCCGCCTGGGCGCTGTCTCTACTATTTCTCGCGCCCGGCGTCCTGGGCTTTCTGCCCAACCCGTTGGTCGGAGCGACGGGCATGTTCGAAACCAACGCACCGCACAACCTCGTGCACCTCGCGACCGCTGTCGGATTCGCGGTCGTCGCGCGGCTCGGCGATCGTTGGTCGCTGAACTTCATGCGAGCATTTGCCGTGGTGTATCTGCTGGTCGCAGTTCTCGGTTTCGTTACGCTGGGTGGCATGGACCGCGGCCTGCTGCTTGGTTTGATCCACATCAATAGTCTCGACAACTACCTCCACGCGGGCCTGGCTCTCGCAATCCTTGGAACGTCCGTCGTCGCTAAGGTGCCGTACGCGCCTGTCGCCACGGCAAGCTAGGCATCCACCGAGGGCCGATCCGGACACGGGCCTGCGCCGTGTCCGGTCGCTTTCGGTTCATGGGACACAACACTTCGCAAATCCAGCGCCGCCATATGAACGTCAAATGACCCAACCTACTCCGCTCGAACAGACCAACCTGGACGCGATCGTGGAAGAGGCCAGGCGCTGCGACTTGTGCGTACCGAATCTGCCGCTTGGGCCCAACCCGCTCTTCAAGGTCTCGGCGGACGTGCGGATTCTGGTGATCGGTCAAGCTCCCGGGCGGGTTGCTCACCTGCGTAGCACGCCTTGGGATGACAAGAGCGGCGACCGGCTCCGCTCCTGGCTGGGCATCACGCGGAACGAGTTCTATTCGAGACCCGAGGTAGGTCTTCTCCCGATGGGATTCTGTTTCCCGGGCACGGGCCCCCGAGGTGACCTCGCACCGCGGCCAGAGTGCGCCGATGCATGGCACAGCCGAATCATCGAGTTGCTACCAAACCGTGCGATGACGCTGTTGGTCGGTCGCTATGCGTTCGAGGCGTATTGGCGAACCAACCGATCCGAAAGACTCACGGCCGCCGCACGCGATTGGCGATCGCGGTTCCCGGAGTCACTTGTTCTGCCGCACCCGAGCCCTCGCAACAATCGCTGGCTCGCTGCCAATCCATGGTTCGAGGCCGAAGCGGTACCGGCAATCCGCGAAGAGGTCGCGCGCTTACTCAGCTCCACCTAGTTCGGCGAGCGTGACGCGTCGCCTGTCCGTGCGGATCTGCGCGTCGATGGCGTCGATCGCGCGCACCGCATATTCCTGGGCGGTGTAGATCTGCTTCATCACTGGCTCGTCGGCGCGTTTCACCATGTCACCCACGGCGAACAGACCCGGCGTGGTGGTGGCGCCGCGTGCGTCGATCAGGACGTGCCGCTCGTCGACCGGCGCGCCAGGGTCAGCAAGCTCTGCGCCAAGTTGGCGTGCCAGATCGTTGTAGACACGATGCAAGCCGAGCGCGACGAGGCCGAATCGAACCTCGATCCTCGCTCCGCCTTCGAGCACGAAGGCCTGTAGGTCGCCCTTGGCGCCATCGACTCCGGTGATCGGCTCGGGACGGACGGCGATTCCGTAAGCCTGAAGAAGACGTGAAGAATCGTCGCTCCAGCTGGCCGCCTCACCGTTCGTGAGAACGGAGCACGCCGACTGGTAGCGCTCGTGCAGCATCATGGCGAGCTGCGCCGCTCCTTCGCCGTGACCGAGCACCGCGGTCGGGATTCCGGAGGTGAGATGTCCCTCACATCGGATGCAATACAGCACCGTCTCGCGGTTGGCATACGGGAAGATCCAAGAGGCATCGGCAATCGCCTCACCTCCTTCGTCGCGATTGATCAGCGGCTGTCTGTCCATCACGCCCGTGGCAAGAACCACGAAACGAGCGCGGTACTCCTCCTCCTCGGCCCGTAAAACAAAGCCGCCGTCTGCGGCGCTCGCCTCGGTGGCGGCACTCTTGATCAGAGTCACGCGGTCGGAGTAGCTCTCTTTTACGCGATCGACCGTGTTGCGCACAATGTCGCGAGCGGCGATGTGCTCGTGACCGTCCGCCAGAGCGGAGCGCGCATCCGCGAACTCCGCGCCCCGCAACGAGCGCGCGAGCTTGGCCCGGACGATCCCGTCATGGATTCCGATCATGTTGTCGATGTTCGCCACCCACTGCGACCTCGACCTCTTGGTCGTAATCCGGTCGCCGAGCAACCAGCCGACTCTGATGTGTTCATACTGCGCGGCTCGCAGCGCCGCGGCACTCCCCGCGATTCCGCCGCCCACGACGATCAAGTCGAATTTCGACACGCGCTCACACCACGTTTCTGGCGATTGTGCTCGAACGGTACACCAGCAAAATGGGCGCGATCGGTGTCCTTCCCCGTGCAGTGGGTTGTGCGCCTCGCTAGAATCCGGGCGCATCCAGTTCATGATCCGAATCCGAGGCCTGTGTGATGAAGCGTTCCGTACCCGTTGTGTTGCTACTCCTGCTCCTCTTCGTACTGCCTGTCGCCCCGGCTGCCGGCCAGGAGGCCGACACCACCGTGGCAGGCGCGGTCAACGCCATGCAGTTGCGGGCTATCGGACCGGCCCTCATGGGCGGTCGGATCGCGGACATCAAGGTGCACCCCGAGGATCGAAGCACCTGGTACGTAGCCGTTGGCTCCGGTGGTCTGTGGAAGACCACCAATGCCGGAATCATCTGGACTCCGATATTCGACGACCAGCCCTCCTACTCGATCGGCACGGTCGAAATCGACCCGAACAACCCTGACGTGATCTGGGTCGGCACAGGCGAGAACGTCAGCGGCCGTCACGTCGCCTGGGGCACCGGAATCTACCGCAGCCTCGATGGCGGACGATCCTGGGCTGTGATGGGACTGCCGGCATCCGAACACATCGGCAAGATCCTGATCGACCCGCGCGACTCCAACACCGTGCTCGTCGCGGCAGAAGGCCCGCTGTGGTCGAGCGGCGGGGAACGCGGTGTCTACAAGACCACGGACGGCGGGCAGACCTGGCGCGCGGTCCTCGAGATCAACGCCGACACGGGCGTCACGGATATCGAGTTCGATCCCACTGACCCGGACACGATCTATGCCGCCGCCTACCAGCGTCGCCGGCACATCTGGTCGCTGCTCGGAGGCGGCCCGGATTCGGGGATCTATAAGTCAACCGACGGTGGCGAGAACTGGCGCCGCATCAATCGCGGATTGCCGGACGGCGACATGGGCAAGATCGGGCTCGCCGTCACGCCGGCGGACTCGAACGTCGTCTACGCCACGATCGAGGCCGATCGCGATGAGCGCGGCCTGTACATCTCGACCGACAAGGGCGAGAGCTGGACGCGCCGAAGCTCATACATATCCGGAGGTACCGGCCCGCACTACTACCAGGAGATCGAGGCCTCGCCCGAGGATCCGCAACTGCTCTACCAGATGGATGTGTTCATCCACGTCTCCCGCGACGGCGGGCAGTCGTTTGACTTCCTCGGAACCGGTCGCGAGAAGCACAGTGACAACCACGCCCTGTGGATCGACCCGGATGATGGCAAGCATCTCCTCGCTGGTACCGATGCGGGGCTCTACGAGACCTTCGATGAAGGCACCACGTGGCGGCACTTCCCGAACATGCCGATCTCGCAGTTCTACAAACTCGCAGTCGACAACAGCGAGCCCTTCTACAACATCCTGGGTGGCGCTCAGGATCTGGGCACTCTGCTTGGGCCGTCACGCACTCTGAACACAGAGGGCATTCGCAACCAGGACTGGACCGTTCCTCTGGGTGCCGACGGCTACGGAGTCGCCTTTGATCCCGATGATCCGAAGGTGATGTACATGGAGACGCAGGTCGGCAACCTGCAGCGTGTCGACGGCCGCAGCTTCGAGGTTGTCGACATCCAGCCGCAGTCGGCGCCCGGAGACGCACCGGAGCGCTTCAACTGGGACGCACCTCTCCTGATCAGTCCTCACTCGAGCAGCCGCCTCTACTTCGGTTCGCAGCGCCTGTGGCGAAGCGACAACCGTGGCGACTCGTGGACGCCGGTGAGCGAAGATCTCACACGTAATACCAACCGCTACACGCTCGAGCTGATGGATCGGGTGTGGAGCGTGGATTCGCTCTACGACAACGGCGCGATGTCACAGTACGCAACACTCACCGCGATCACGGAATCGCCTCTCCAGGAAGGCGTGATCTACACGGGCTCGGACGACGGTGTCGTTTCGGCAACTGTCTCCGGTGGAGGCAGCTGGCAGGACACCGCGCCGCTTCCAGGCCTACCCGATCGATCGTTCATCAACGATGTCGAGGCCTCCCAGCACGATCCGGCTGGGGTCTTCGTAGTGGCCGACGCGCACAAGATCGGGGACTTCAGTCCGTACGTTTACGCCAGCGACGATCACGGAGCCTCGTGGCGGAGCATCTCGGGTGATCTGCCGGACGGCACGATCGTGTGGGCGATCCAGCAGGACCACGAGTCGGCAGACCTTCTGTTTCTCGCCGCCGAGTACGGCATCTACACAAGCGTCAACGGAGGCGCCAACTGGCATCGCCTCGGCGGCGCGCCGACGATCGCGTTCCGTGACTTGAAGCTGCATCGCCGAGACAACGATGTGGTCGGCACGACGTTCGGACGCGGGTTCTACGTGCTCGACGACTACTCCCCGCTTCGGGGCGTCGCCGACGGTGCACTCGAGAACGCCGCAGCGCTCTTCGAGCCGCGCGACGCATGGTGGTACGTGCCCAACGAGCCAGGCCAGGCGAAGGGTCAGCCGACGCTCGGCAGCGACAGCTTCAAGACTCCCAACCCGGACTTCGGCGTGGCTTTCACCTACTTCCTGAGTGAGGTACCCAAGACCGCCGCCGAACAGCGCCGCGACCGCGAAGCCGCTGCGCGGGAAACCGGCGACGATGCTCCGTTCCCCGGCTACGACCTGCTACGCGAAGAGGCGGCGGAGAGCTCACCTCGCGCGCTCCTCCTGGTGCGCGATTCCAGCGGTAGCCCCGTGCGGTGGATCGAGGGACCTGCACGTGCCGGTGTACACCGCGTGAATTGGGACCTACGTCACCCCGCACCGAATCCCATCGATCTGAGCGTGCCAGGTTTCCAACCACCGTGGGCAGGCAGCCCGGTCGGACCACTTGCGGCGCCCGGCACCTACAGCGTCGAGCTGATGCTGGTGGCCGGCGGCGAAGCCCAGGCGCTGGCTGAACCTCAGATGTTCGAGGTTCGACCAGTCCCGAACATCCCCGGCCAACCCGACTTCAATGCCATCGCCGCGTTCCAGTCGGAGGTCGCGGAGGCCCGTCGCCAGGTGGCGGCTGCTGGTGCGCAGATCGGGGAGGCCCGCAACAAGCTCCGGTTCATGCGAGCCGCCCTGCTGGAAACGCCCGATGCAGACGCGTCCTTGTTTGGTCGCCTCGACGGCCTGGAGCGCTCACTCACGGCACTGCAGACTCGACTGTTCGGAGATCCGATCCGCGGCCAGCTCAACGAGCCCGGCGAGCCCTCGATCGCCGGCCGCATTGGCCGGGTCTACGGCAATGTCACCTCGACGCGTTTCCCGGCCACGGCGACACAGCAACAGAGCTACGAGATCGGACTTGCCGCGTTCGAGACGTTCCGTGGCGACCTCGACGCGGTACTCGATGGCGATGTCGCCCAACTCGAGGCCGATCTCGAAGCAGCCGGCGCGCCATACACGCCGGGCCGGCGCGGCATGCGCTAGACCCGGCTGCCTTCTACTTGCATCCGAAACTCAGGCTATGTAGAGTTTCACACAGCTATGTAGAGTTCCATATAGACCTGCCTGAAAAGAAACCTTGCTGGAGTGCCCGGATGAGCCAGCCTCGCATCACCTACCCCGGAGCCTGCGTATTGCAGGCCGTTGCCCGCGGCTGCCGGTACGGCTTCGACATCATGGATTTCGCCGGACTGCCGAGCGGCACGGTCTACCCGATCCTGCGGCGCTACGAAGCGCTCGGGCTGCTGCGTTCCGACTGGGAAGAGACTGACAACGCCCACGCGAAGGGGCGGCCACGCCGCCGCAACTACGAACTCACCCTCGATGGTGAAGCCGCGCTGCAGCGCGCCGCGGAGCGATTCGCGCTGCATCAGCGCATCTTCGCGCCCGAGGAAGCGCAGGGCTAGCGATGGATCGCCCCTTCACCTACCGCAGCCTCGGTGTCGGCCTGCGCCTGTGCGCCGCAGTCGTGCCGGCGCCGAATCGGGCTCGATGGCTCGAAGAGTGGCGCGCCGAGGTCTGGCATGCCCTGCAGCACGGAAGTAGGCCCTCCGCGGTACGGCGCGCGCTGGGTGCGCCGCGCGACGCGCTCTGGAGCCGCAGACCGACTCGACTCGACACCCCCTCCCCGCCCGGATCCCCCCGCCGAGGAATCGACGCCTTGATGCAAGACATTCGTTACGCGCTGCGGTCGTTGCTACGACGCCCGGTATTCACCCTGACAGCCATCCTGATGTTGGCTGCGGGCATCGGCGCCAACGCCGCGCTCTTCGGCGCGATCAAACATGCGCTCTTCGAGCCCCTGCCGTGGGAGGCGCCTGAGCGACTCATCGCCCTCTACGAGAACCGGCCGCTTCAGGAAGGGCGCGACCGCAACAGCGTCTCCCTACTCGATCTCGATGACTGGCGCGACCGATCCGAGAGCTTCGAGTCGATGACGGCGTTCAGCTATCAGCGGCTTGCCTACACGGCTTCCGATACCACACCGATCAGCCTGGTCGGGGCGGAGGTCGACTGGCACTTCTTCTCGACGCTCGGAATCCTGCCCGCGTTGGGGCGCAACTTCACCGCGTCCGACGACGAACCTGGCGCAAATCCCACCGTGATCCTGAGCCACGGCCTCTGGCAGGAACTATTCGCGGGAGCGGCGGACGTTGTAGGCCAGGAGATGACTCTCAACGAGCTGTCGCACACGATCATCGGCGTCATGCCCGACAAGCCTGTCTATTACTTCCAGGCCCGGGCATGGGTCACGCTGCGGGTGGATCGCCCCGAGGTTTCGCGCGGCAACCACCGATTCCGTGCGTTTGGCCGCCTGCACGAAGGCATCGGTCTCGAGGCTGCTCGTGCTGAGCTGCAGGCCATTTCGCTCGACTTGGAGGAGGAGTTTCCGGACAACAACACCGGGCACTATGCGGCAGCTCATCGCTTCGAGGACGAGCTCGCCCGCAATCTCGGCAGCGGGCTGTGGATCGTTCTTGGGCTCGCGGCGGTCGTACTGCTGATCGTCTGCGCAAACATCGCGAACATGCAGCTTGCAAGCGCGCTCGCACGACAGCGCGAGGTGGCCGTCCGACTGGCGATCGGCGCCTCGCGACGTCGCATCGTCACCATGGTCCTGGTCGAGAGCGGGATCCTGGCGCTGGTTTCGGCAACCCTCGGCCTCGGGCTCGCCCGATTGCTCGCGGATCTCGTCGTGCCGCCGCCGGCCTGGCAAGTCGGCAGTACCGTGGACGGTTCAGTGTTCGTTTTCGCGTTCGGTCTGGCGCTGGGCACCAGCATCCTATTCGGTCTGATTCCAGCAATGCGCTTAAGTCGCGGCGACGTCTTCGATGCGATTCGCGATGGTGGTCGCGCTCTGGGTTCCGGTCGCACCCGCCTTCGCGGGTTCCTCGTCGCAACGGAGGTCGCCCTGGCAGTCGTCCTCGTTGCGGGCGCTGGACTTCTGCTCCGAAGTGTCACCGCACTGGGCGAGGTTGAACTCGGCTTCGGCGAACCTGACGCCGTCGCCGCCCAGATCGATCTCCCCATCGCCTCGTATCCAGAGCCAGAACAACGCGCTGCTTTCTTCCGTGAAGTCGTCGACGAGATGGAGTCGATCCCGGGAGTCACGGATGCCGGCACAACAGACACGCTACCGCTCGTGGGCTCGCGCTCGTCATCCACGTTCCGGATCGAGGGCCGGGAACAGCCGGACAACCCGGACAGCTGGTCGACATCTCGACACAGCGTCACGCCGGGCTACACAGATGCGCTCGGCATCGAACTCGTCCGTGGAAGAACCCTCCAGGACTCGGACAATGCGGACAGCGAGTTCGTCACGGTTGTCAACGACACCTTCGTTGATCGCTTCTTCCCCGAAGGTGGCGCGATCGGCGCGCGCATCAGCTTGTGGGGCGACTGGCATCGAATTGTCGGCGTCGTCCGCGGGGTCCGCCACGACGATGTTCGTACGCCACCGGAACCCGAGGCCTACTTCCCGGCCCAGCAACTCGGCACGCCGACGTTTGCGTGGGTGGTGATGCGACGCGACAACCCCCAACTGGATCTCGCGCCGATCGTGCGCGCGAAGATGGCAGACCTCGACCCGACATTGCCCATAGCCCGCGTCTTCGTGATTCGTGATCTGGTCGATCAATCCATGCGATCAACGCAGCGTCTCTCGCGGATCGTCACGGCGTTCGGCACCCTTGCCTTGCTGATCGCGGCGATGGGGCTGTACGGGGTCATCAGCTACGCCGTCGGCCAGCGACAGAACGAGATCGGTCTGCGAATGGCGCTCGGCAGTACCGCACGCAACGTGGTGGCGCTCGTCGTGACCCAGGGCATGACTCTGGTCGGAGTCGGCCTGGGCTCCGGAATCGCGATCGCGCTGTTCGCCGGCCCTTTGCTAGCCGATGTGCTTTACGGCGTGGAACCGAGGGACGTGGTCTCGATGCTGAGTGCGGCAGGCACGCTGGGCCTGGTCGCATTCTTCGCAACCCTCCTTCCTGCGGTGCGCGCTGCGCGCATCGATCCGGCGGGCACGCTCCGCGGCGACTAGTCTCCGGGCGCTGCTGCGGACACCCGGTAAATTGGGGGGACTTGCACTGATATATCGGTGACCGATACACTCGGCCACCGATATAGCAATCCCCCTCGAGAACCGTTCGATGCCTCGGCGAACACCGCGCAAGCTCCTCACACCCGCAGCGCTTCATATCTTGCTCACGCTGGCCGATGGCGACCAGCACGGCTACGCCATCCGTGCGGCCGTCGAGACGCGCACCGGCGGTGAACTCGAATTAGGCCCCGGAACGCTCTACGAGGCCCTGCATCGCATGGTCGAATCGGGCTGGATCCGCGCAGTCGCACCGGATGAGCGCCGCAAGGTATACGCGCTCACGGTGGCGGGCCGCGCCGAGCTCGACGACGAACTACGTCGCCTCGACGCAATCATCACGTACGCCCGAAACAACGCGCTCCTGCCGGACGGCACGGAGTCATGAGTCAGCGACTGGCCTCACTGCTGTTGCGCACGTACCCGCGTGCGTTCCGTCGGCGCCACGGTGACGAGTTCCGCGCAGACATCCTCGCGCAGCGACGCCGCGCCGGGAGCGGCCTCGTTGCTGGAGTGAAATTCTGGCTTCGAACCCTCCCCGACCTGGTGCTAGCGGCCACCCGTCTGCGTCGCTCCTCGCGCGACGGCATCGATGATCCCGGCACCCTCCATCCCCGCGCCGCCCTCCCAGGCGGAGGTGACCTCTTGCATTCGCTTCTCCATGACGCCCGCTTTGCCGCGCGCGCTCTGCGCGCCACGCCGCTCGCAACGTTCGCCATCATCGCCACGCTCGGACTCGGCATCGGTCTCAACAGTGCGATCTTCAGCGTCGTGAATGCGGTTCTTCTCGAGCCCTTCAACTACCCGGCGCCCGAGGAACTCGTCTACTTCCACGCGCGTGGGCCGGCCGCCGACCGCGATCGCCTTTCGTTCTCCGGCGGCATGGTCAACCAGTTGCGCGACAGCGTCGACGGCTTCGAGACGATCGCTGCCGCCACCACGATTCAGCAGAACCTCACGGGCATACCCACGCCGGAGCAGGTGCAGGTCGGATGGACCTCGCCCAATCTGTTCCAGATGCTTGGCGCTGAGCCGGTCTTGGGTCGCACCTTCGCGATCGACGAGCCCGCCAGCATGGCTATTCTGAGCCACCGGGTATGGCAGAACACGCTGAGCAGCGACCCGGAGGTGATCGGGCGCACGGTGGAACTCGACGGCGTGCCCTACACGATCGTCGGCGTCGCTGAGCCGGGGTTCGCACTCCACGTCGGGACCTCAGCGCTGGAAATCGACATCTGGAAAACGCCCGATGCCGAGTGGGCCAACGGTGATATCTGGACATCCTTCGGCCCTCAGTTCGCGCTGCTCACCGTGATCGGTCGGTTGAAGGACGGCACGTCCATGGAAACCGCCCAGCTCGAAGTTGACGCCTTCGCGGATTCCATTCGTGGCGAGCATTCCGAGTACGCCGAGCTCGAATGGAACATCTGGCTCCGCCCGTTACGCGAGTCCGTCGTATTCGCGATCCGACCCACGCTGTGGATACTTCAAGGGGCAGTCGGCTTCGTCCTTCTCATCGCATGCGCGAACGTCGCCAACCTGCTCGTGCTCCGTGCGAGCCGTCGCGAGCGGGAGATGGGGCTGCGCATGGCGCTGGGTTCCGGCAGGCTGGCTATCGTGCGCCTGATGCTTGTGGAAAGCGTCATGCTCGCCCTGGCCGGCGGCGTAGCTGCGATGCTGTTCGCGTGGGGCGGCATCCGACTGATCACATCGATTGCGGCCGCGCAGATCCCGCAGTTTGCGAACATCGCCGTCGATATCCGGGTACTCGGATTCACGGCTCTTCTGGCGCTCGGATGCGCGCTTGGCTTCGGACTCGCTCCGGCGCTGCGTGCCGCGCGCGGCGACCTCTCGCGGACAACCCGCGGCGTGAAGAGTACGGAAGGTGCCGGCAAACAGCGCCTCAGTCGCGGACTCGCAGTCTCGCAGATCTCGCTGTCGCTCGTGCTGCTCATCGGCGCGGGCCTACTCGTGACGAGCCTCGCGCGTCTCCAGCAGGTGCAACTCGGCGTCCAGGAAGACGATCTCCTGACCTTCTCGATTTCACTGCCGGGGACCCGGTATGAATGGCCCTCGGGCACGGGGCAGTTCTTCACTGAGTTCGAGCAGCGTATCGCCAACCTACCCGGAGCAACCGCAGCCGGCGTGATGTGGCCGTTGCCCTTGAGCACCGCACGATGGGGCGGTCGGTTCGACGGCGGCCAGATCGAACCGGAAGCACAGGACAACGTCCGATACGTGCTGGCCACGGCACCTGTCTTCGACGCGATCGGCATCCGCCTGGCCGACGGCCGCCTCTACGCGGCGGACGACACCGAGTTCGCGGTCGTCATCTCAAACAGCCTCGCCCAGCGGGCCTGGCCGGGCGAGTCGCCGCTCGGTCGCACGCTGAGGTCCGATCCATGGGGTCGCGGCATGACCGAGTTCGAAGTTGTGGGCGTGGTCTCGGATGTCCGCTTCACGGGTCTTCGGGAACCTGTCGACGACGCGATCTACTTCGACGCACGTCGATGGTCGTGGGTCGACTGGGAAGTGGATGTCGTGCTGCGGGGCCGTGCCGACCCAGTTTCCCTGGTGCCGGCAGTTCGGAACGAACTCGCGGCTCTGGATGCCGAGATTCCGGCGGCCGAGGTCCGGCTCATGCGCAGCTATGTAGATGACGGACTGGCGTCGGGACGATTCGCGCTCCAGCTTCTCGGCCTGTTCGCGAGCGTCGCGGTGACCCTCGCCCTGATCGGGCTCTATGGAGTTCTGTCGTCGGGCGTGGCCGCGCGAACGCGCGAGATCGGCATCCGCATGGCGCTCGGCTCGAGTCGTCTCCAGGTGCTGCGCATGGTGGTCGGCAGCGGGCTCCGACTCGCCATCATCGGCCTCGCCTTCGGTGTGGCCGGGGCGTGGGCGCTCACCCGCTTCCTCAATGCATTCCTGTTCGGCGTGGCGCCGACGGACGCAACGATTTTCGCAACGATCTCCGCGATCATGCTGCTCGTTGCTCTTGTGGCCAGCTACCTCCCGGCGCGTCGCGCAACCCGGCTCGATCCCGCCACCGTGTTGCGTACCGACTGAGCGTCGAGCAACGTGGTGCGATCGCAACCTCCACCGGGAGCAAGACCGTGACCGCATCGCGCACGCAGGCCCGCATGGTCGGCATCAATCATGTCGCGCTCGAGGTCGGCAACCTCGACGAGGCACTCGAGTTCTACGGCCAGTTCCTGGAGATCCGGTTCCGCAACCGGTTCTCCAGAATGGCCTTCCTCGACATGGGCGATCAGTTCATCGCGGTTGCCCAGCACGACAACCCGAATTCCGATGAGGAACGTCACTTCGGGCTGGTCGTGGACGATATGGCGCTGGTCCGGCGACGCCTGAAGGAACTCGGCGCCGACATCCTGGACACGAGCGGACTCGAGTTCCGCGACCCTTGGGGCAATCGGATCCAGATCGTCGAGTACGGCGATATCCAGTTCAGCAAGACCGACGCTGTACTACGCGGGCTTGCCATGGACGACTTGACGAAAACAGACGCCGCCCGCCAGGAACTCGCGGACAAGGGCATGGGCGAAGACGCCGACTAACAGCCCGGGCGAACGGTGTTCGTCAGTCCACGGAAGACCAGGAATGCGCCGGCCAGCAGTGCGATCGCGGCCGCGGCCGTTTCCCCCTGGGTGCCTCGCCAGATGCCGAGACCAACGGCGCCGGCGCCGAGCAAAATGGCGATCAGACTCTTTATCCGCATAGGATCGCGGGCCCTCCGGTTGGGGTAACAACTCGGAGTCTAGCCCAGGAAGCCGGCTGACTCTCAGGCGCCAGCGCGCTGGCGCGGTGGTCGCAGCGCCGCCACGGCGAGCCACGCCATCGGCAACAGCACGAGCCCATAGGTGAGCCACTGCCCGTAGCGACCGTCCGGCCCATAGGGCTCGGTCGCCCAGTGGATGGCTTCGCTGCCCGGAAACAGATTGGCCTCGCTGAGCTCATGGATGCCGTACATGAAAAGCTGCACGACGAAGACGAGCAGGAACACGGCCGTAACTTGAAAGAAGAGCCCCAGGTTGATGCGGTGCCCATAGCGCCCCCACATCAGCGCTACGCCGGCGGCGAGAAGAACGCCCGCTACCGCGCCGGTGAACAGGCTCATCGAGCCGATCTGGAAGAGAATCGTGTTCATGAGCAATGCGGTCTCGATGCCCTCGCGAGAGATCATCAACACCGTAAACCCGAACACTCCGGCGAATGCCGCCCAGCCGCTCTTCTGAGCCGAGGCCTCGACACGATTTTCGATATCGCGCTTGATGGTCTTGGCCGCGCGCCACATGTGGATTGTCAGCGACAGCACGAGAACCGCGGCGACGAGAGCCAGGATTCCCTCCCAGAGCGCCTGATTCTGAGCCCGTGCAAAGAGAGTCCATGCGGTCGCACTCACCACCAACGCTCCACCGATACCCCAGTAGACGGCGGGCACCAGATCGAAAGAACCTCGGCGCCGCAGATAAGCGAGAGTGATCGCGATGATCAGAAACGCCTCGAGCCCCTCGCGGAGGGTGATCACAAATGCCTGCAGCAAGGTGCTTCTCGCTTTCTGTCGGGGAAGGGGTGCCCAGATCCGAACACCCCCGGGGTGGGCTGAACCCCTATCTAATTGAGAACCCGTCTCAATTGCAAGCCACCAAAGACTCCTCGAAACGCGGCACTCCGTCTCGGACTTCACAGCCCGATGAAACTTTCCGGCGCTGGACCGAGTCCTTCCAGTAGGACATCACGGCCGAACCCGCGCACTGCGCACCCTTCAACGAGCACAAATTCCATGGAAACGATCTGGCAGGACTGTCGCTACGCCGCCCGCATGCTGTGGAAGAACCCCGGGTTCACGGCGATTTCCGTGCTGGTGCTCGCCCTCGGAATCGGCGCCAACACGTCCGTGTTCACACTCATGAACACGCTGCTCCTGCGGCCCATCGTTGCCGAGGCGCCAGAAGAACTCGTGGCTCTCTACAGCCGCAACACGGTTCGCCCGGGAACCTTCAGGGGAATGTCTTTCCCGAACTTCGAGGACATCCTCGAGTCGAACCAGACGTTCACCAACGTGTTCGCGCACGAGACGACGAACGTCGGGCTGCGCGAGGGCGATGCGACGACACGCGTATTCGCCGAGATCGTTTCGCATAGCTACTTCGATACGCTCGGTGTTACTCCGCACCAAGGTCGATTCTTCACGGCTGAAGAATCACGTCCCGACGCCGGAATCCCGGTCGCCGTTGTGAGCTATGAGTACTGGCGTCGACGCGGCCAGGACCCGGCGATGGTCGGGTCGACGATCACCGTCGGCGGGCGCGAACTCGAGGTCGTGGGGATCACGCCGCGGTTCTTCACGGGCCGCATCGCCCTGCTCTCACCCCCCGTCTACTTGCCGGTCGGAATTCGTGCTGCCGCCTCCGGCTTCGGCCCCTCCATGGTCTCGCTTGCCGAGCGCTCCAATGGCGCGCTCATGGCCGTGGGTCGACTCCGCCCGGGAGTTGAGCTGGAGGAGGCAAACCGTCAACTCGAAGCACTCGGCGCCCGAATGGCCGAAGCCAACCCGGAAATCAACGGCGAGTACAGCCTGATGGCCGGGCCTCTCTCGCGCATGTCCATCAGCACCGAGCCGAGTGACGACGATGGCCTCGGTTCGGTGGCCGCGCTCATGCTCGGCATGACGGGCGTCGTGTTACTCATCGCCTGCATCAATCTCGCCAACATGCTGCTCGCGCGTGGCGCCACGCGGCAACGCGAGTTCGCGGTCCGCGCGGCCATCGGCGGCGATCGCAGTCGAATCCTCCGACAACTCCTCACTGAGGGCCTGCTCCTCGCCACGCTCGGCGGTGCCGCCGGAATGGTCGTGGCCTACTGGTCGAACACTCTTCTCGGCGCGTCGCTGAGCGAAGCGTTGTCGCTGAACGGCCTCGTCGCAGAAATCGTCGTTCACTCTGCACCTGACGGCCGCGTCCTCCTGGCAACCGCAGGATTCTGCCTCCTGGGCACTCTTGCCTTTGGACTGGGGCCGGCATGGCGACAGTCACGACCAGATGTCATGGATGCGTTGCGCCACGACTCAGCCGACACCGGCGGCGCCGCAGCGGGGCGTCTGCTCAGCCGTCGCAACCTCCTGGTGGTCGCCCAGATTGCACTCTCGCTGGTACTGCTCGTTTCGGCGGGCCTGTTCGTCCGCGGTGCGATGGCCGCAGCCAACGTCGACCCGGGCTTCGAGCTCGAAGGTGGGCTGGCAGTGGAGATCGACGCGAGCCTGATCGGCTATGACGAGGAAAGCAGCAAGGACATGTACCGCCAGGCGCAGGAACGAGTTCGCGCTCTGCCCGGGGTCGCCGCGGCAAGCGTTGCCAACAACATTCCCTTCGGGACCACATCCTCCGGTCGGCGCGTCCGACGCGCCGAAGACCTTCCGCAGGTGAATGCCGCGGGAGTTGAAGAAATCGAGACCGTCAGCTCTCGCTACAACGTGATCGGAACGGACTATTTCGCAGCTCTCGGCGTGCCGATCCTGCGTGGACGCGACTTCACCCAGGCCGAGGCCGAGACCGACGGCGGGCCCGCTGTGGCGATCATCGATGAGCACCTCGCAGAGGAGCTGTGGCCAGGGCAGGATCCGGTCGGTCGCTTCATCGGTCTGGGTTCGACCCGTGACGCCGATGGCGGAGACGAAATCGAGATCGTGGGCCTTGTGCCCACAATCCGAGATGACCTTTTCCCGCAGGAACTCGGTCCACATCTCTATGCGCCGTTCGGTCAGAACTTCCGGACCACCGTGCATTTGCACGTGAGAATGGCTGGCGTCGTTGATGACACTCAGCTCAGTGACGCACTGCGCGATGTCCGCGCCGAGATCATCGCGGTCGACCCGCGCTTCCCGGTGGTGAGCATGAACACGCTGCAGGGATACATCCAATCCAGCCCGAGTCTCTGGATTGTCCGGGTCGGAGCCGCGATCTTCGGAGCTTTCGGTGCCCTCGCGCTGTTCCTCGCTGTGATCGGTGTGTATGGCGTCAAGGCCTACGCCGTGGCTCAGCGCACGCGGGAAATCGGCATCCGGAAAGCCCTCGGAGCCACTCAGGGCGGCACCCTGCGTCTGGTTCTGCGAGAAGGCATGGCCGTGGCCGTGGCCGGTCTCGGAGTCGGCCTCATCCTGGCTTTCGGCGTCGCCAGTCTCCTGAGCAGCCTGCTCTATGAGGTCAGTGCGACCGACCCGGTGACGTTCGCCTTCGCCGTCAGCGTCCTCGCCGGCGCGGCGTTCATGGCCACCTACATCCCGGCGCGCAGAGCAGCGCGTGTAGCTCCTGTTACCGCGTTGCGAGCCGAATAGGACCTCAACACCGTCTGCCCGGCCATGGTCGCATCGCCTTTTCTCGAGTTCTGTTTTATTTCTTGACGAGTCAGTCAAGAAATAGTAAGTTCTGCCCATGCGAGGAAGACCGCGGGAATTCGACAAAGACCAGGCGCTCGGCGAAGCCATGCGTGTGTTTTGGCGTCAGGGGTTCAACGGCACGGCAGTAGCCGACCTCGAAGAGGCGATGGGCCTCGGTCGGCAGAGTATCTACAACGCCTTTGGCGACAAGGAACAACTGTTCGATGCCGCCCTCGAGCTGTACCTGGACGCCGGCATGAAACCGATCACCGAAGTTCTCGACCGTGAGGGCTCGGCGTTGGGCAACGTGCTGGACGTGCTTGAGATGTGGGAGAACCACCATGGCGACGGCAATGGCAACGGCTGCCTGCTTGCCAATTCGATCTGCGAGCACGAGGCCATGCCGGGTGAACGAGATGCACTGTTTCGTGGTGCGGTTGAGCGTCTGGAGGGTGCGTTCGCTCGGGCTTTCGATAGGGCGCAGGAACAAGGCGAACTGAGTGCAGCGCGCGATCCCGCCGCACTCGGCCGACTGTTCGCAACGCTGGGTCAGGGCCTTTCCGTCATGAGCCGCGTCCAGAGCCCGGAATTCATGATCGGTGCCATTCAGGGCGCCCGACAGTTGATCACCGCATGAATCGGATCGGTGTTTTTTTGCTTATTTATTGACTCGACAATCAACAAATGTAGACACAATGAAATTCGACAAGAAGATCGCGGTAGTGACCGGCGGTAATAGCGGCATCGGGCTCGCCTCAGCGCGCCGCCTCGTTGAGGGCGGGGCACGAGTTGTGCTCTTCGGGCGCAACCAGGAAACGCTCGACGCGGCGGTTGCGGAACTGGGCGAGCAGGCGACAGCTGTGCGGGGCGACGTGGCCCGACTCGAAGACCTCGATCGGCTCTACGAGACGATCGCCGAGATGGGCGGCGGCATCGACGTCCTGTTCGTGAATGCGGGCGTCGCCCGTACGGCGAACATCAACGAGGTTGACGAGCAGCTGTTCGACAGCTTGTTCGACATCAACGTGAAGGGCGCCTTCTTCACGATCAAGAAGGCTCTGCCCCTCTTCAACCAGGGCGCGTCGGTCGTCCTCACGGGATCGGTCGCCGATCAGTTGGGTACGCCAGGCATGAGCGTGTACTCGGCAACGAAGTCGGCCGTGCGGAACCTCGCCCGTTCGATGTCGGCCGAGCTGCTCGAGAGTGGCGTCCGCGTCAACGTCGTCACGCCCGGCCCGATCGAGACACCGATCTTCGGGCGTCTCGGCCTCGAACCGGAGCAACTCGACGTCATGGCCGGCCAGATCATCGGACGGGTGCCGATGCAACGCATGGGTCAAGCAGACGAGGTGGCACGAGCTGTTGAGTTCCTGGCCTCAGCGGACTCCAGCTACATGTGCGGATCGGAAGTCGTCGTTGACGGCGGCATGTCGCAGATCTGACTCAACAACTCCCCGGAGCATCAACATGCATGAAGTAAGTGTGCACAGAGACATCGCCGTCCCCGCAGAGACGGCCTGGGAACATCTCAGCGCATTCGGAGACGTCTACAAGATCCACCCGTTTGTCACCCGGTCGTACGTGACTGGTGAGGACGCGACTGGGCTCGGCGCCACGAGGGTGTGCGTCCTGGACGACGGCAACGAGATCGCTGAACAGATCACCGAATACCGCGAAGGCCACGGGTACACGGTCTCGATTACCGACCCGGGACCGTTCCCACTGAGGGAGGCCGTGGCCCGTATCGATGTCGAGCCACGTGCGGCTGGCTCCCGCGTCTCGATCAACATGCGGTTTCAGCCGAAGTTCGGGCCGCTCGGTTGGCTGATGGCCAAGGCGATGATGCGGCGAGAGTTCGGTCGCCGACTTGGACTGCTTATCGAGGGTATGGAGGAGCACGCACAAACGGGACGGCCGGTGGGCGCTGCCGTGGACGACCTGGCCGCCTAGCACCGCTGTTTATCAAGCTACAGAGGGGGCCGCCGGTTCACGCCGGTGGCTCCTTCTGCGTATGAGAGATTCGCCTCCAGCGAATGAAACTCCGGCTTGGCCTCGCCGTATGTATAACGATGCTATACGTTATGCCTAACGTCGCTATACAAACAGTGAGAAGCCATGACGACCTCCGTACTGGGACAGTTCGAACACCAGGTCCTTCTGAGCATCCTGCGGCTCGGGTCCGAGTCCTACAGCGTCGCGATCGTCCTCGAACTCGAGGCACAGACGGAGCAAGAGGTCGCCACGTCGAAGGTTTTCGTGGCGCTCAAGCGCCTCAAGAGCAAGGGCATGCTCGCCGATCGCATGGTGGATCCCGGTGAGGATGGCGGACACGCACGGCGGTACTTCAAGCTCACCGACGCGGCGATCGACGCCATGCGCGCGTCGCGCAAGGCCTACCTGAACCTGTGGGACGGCGTCGAATCGCACCTGGACGAGGGCGGAAAAAAGGACATGACTAGCTCCACGCACGGATTCCCTCCCTCGATCGCCCGCCGACTGCTCACTCTGATCGTCGGCCGCGCCCAGGCGCTCCAGATCGAGCCGAGCCTCGACGAACTCTTCGCACATCGCGTGCAACGCGATGGCGTCCGCCCCGCCCGGCTCTGGTACTGGCGTCAGGTGATCGGGTTTGGCGCGCGGCGGCGAGCGCTCGAAAGCGCACGCGCGGAGGAGGTCGCCTCCGGCCTGCACGGCTCGGGGATGAAGCCTGGGGGCGGGCCCTTCTCACCGGCAACGTGGACGCGCGACATCCGCCTCGCTGTGCGGTCACTACGGCGCCAGCCGGGCTTCGCCGCGCTGGCCATCGGCACCCTTGCCCTGGGCATCGGCGCCAACACCGCGATCTTCAGTGTCTTGCACGGCTCACTCCTCCGCCCGCTGCCCTACCCTGAGCCGGATAGGATCGTGTGGCTGTCAGACTCGCATCCAAACTTTGATGGCGCCGGGGCGAACCAGTCGGTGCCGAACCTGCTCGACGTCCAAGAAGCCACAGCGCAGCTGGAGTCGCTGGCGCTCTACAAGATGCGCAGCGGCAACATGACGACGGCCACGACGCCTGAGCGCGTGCGCATCATGTACGCCTCACACGAACTGCTCGGAGCGCTCGGCTCACCAGTGCAACTCGGACGCGACCTGCTCCCGGAGGATGACGCTGCAGGTGGCCAGCCCGTCGTGATCCTCTCGGATCGCATCTGGCGTGCGCGATTCGCCGCGGATCCCGGCATCGTGGGACAAACGGTGGAGGTCGACGCGCGCCCTGTTCTCGTCGTGGGTGTCGCCGCGCCAGACCTCTACTTCCGCGGGGATCCGCAGCTGATCATGGGCCTGCAGCACCTCGGTGAGGACTTTCATCGCGGCAACCGCGGACATTTCTCGGTCGGTCGGATGGCACCCGGAACAGACCTCGACGCGGTCAACTCGGAGTTGGCTGGAATATACGCGGGCCTAGCGGAGGAATATCCAGACGCCAACGAGGGCTGGACCGGTGTGGCGGAGCCGCTCACGGACGTCCTGGTTGGTCGCAACCGATCTTCGCTCTACCTCATGGCTGGAGCGGTTGGCCTGGTTCTGCTGATCGCATGCGTCAATGTCGTCAACTTGATGCTGGTGCGCGCTGAATCCCGTACGCGTGAGTTCGCCGTGCGCTATTCACTGGGAGCGACACGCAGCCGCTTGCTACCGCTCTTCCTCGGCGAGGGCGTTCTGTTGGCCGTGAGCGGAGGCGCACTCGGAATTCTCGCCGCGGTGTGGGGGGTCGACCTCCTTGTGAGCTTGTATGGCGGATCACTCGCCCGATCGGCCGACGTGCATGTCAGCACCGCAGCTCTGGGGTTCGGACTCACCGTCTCGCTGTTCGTCGGGGTGATGATCGGACTGGTTCCCTTGCTCCGGTCGCGACCGGACCACGTCCACGAGACCCTCAAAGAAGGCGCCCGCGGTTCGTCGGCGGGCAACGGGCGCCTCGGCCGAGCGCTCGTCGTCGTGGAAGTTGCCCTCGCGGTCCTGATCGTTGCGGGCGCGGGGCTGCTCATCCACAGCGCCTGGAAGCTACAAGCGGTAGACCTGGGCCTGGACGGCGAAGAACAGGTCCTCACTTTCCGGGTATCGCTCCCGAACGCGATCTACGACAACGCGACTTCGATCGACGAATTCCACCAGGGACTCCTTGCCAGCCTGAGCCGTGTGCCCGGAGTTGCGGCCGCGGGCGTGGTGAATCGTCTGCCACTGCTCGGCGGTGACAACCTCACGGTTCGGGCTTTCCACAATCCGGAACTCGAGGCCAACTTCACGTCATATCGGATGGTCGACGGGGAGTACTTCGAGGCCGCTGGACTTCGGTTGATATCCGGCCGCTGGCTCGACTCGACCGATCTCACGACGGCAACGCCAAGCGTTGTGATCAACGAGAATCTGGCCCGGCAGTTGTTCGCGGGCGAAGACGCTGTGGGGCAACGTCTGGTCGACTCCATGATGCCGCCAGGTACTCCGGGAGTGTTCGAGGAAGGCCTCGAAATCGTCGGAGTCGTTTCAAGCGTAGTGAGTCGCAGCGCCGACGATCCGGCGCCCCCGGCCTACTACTACCCCTTCGCACGCGCCCTGGATATCCTGCGACGCTACCCTGAAATCCTCGCGAATGAATCGATCGGCATGAGTGCGCTGGTGCGCACCGACCAGGATCCGAACGCGATCGTCCAGGACGTGCACCGCGCGGTGACCGCTCAGGACCCGGCCGTGCCGATCTTCGAGATCCGTACGCTCGAGGAACTCGCGCTCGACCGTCTCGGCACGAGAGGCTTCGCCATGTCGCTCTTCGGCGTCTTCGCCGGACTCGCCTTGTTGCTCGGGGGCGTCGGGATCTACGGCGTGATGTCGTACGGGGTCGCGCAGCGTGCCCGAGAACTCGGCGTCCGGATGGCACTCGGCGCTGACCGCGCCGCCGTGATGCGCATGGTGCTTCGTGAGGGCCTTCGCCTAACCTTGCCAGGCCTTGCCGTCGGACTCCTCGGAGCTCTCGCCGCAGGCCAGGTTCTGGGCACCTTGCTCTTCGAGGTCAGTGCCCTCGACCCGGTGACCTACGTTGCCGTGGCCGGCGTTCTCGGGGTCGTTTGCCTCGCCGCCGCCTACGTGCCGGCGCTCCGCGCCACGCGGGTCGATCCGATCACCTCGATCCGCAGCTAGCGCTCGCGGCGCCTCAACTCACGTTCCTTGTCGAGATACGAGCGCCCTTCGACCATCCAGCGTGCGGGGGTCTCATCTCGTAGATGGTGACCGAAGAACTCGCCAAGCCGCTTCTGGAAGTCGTACTGATTCTCGAACTGTCTGAGCCCGTGCCCCTCACCCGGGTATGACAGGAAGATGATCGGCTTCGAGTTGAAGCGGAGCGCGTTGTACCACTCCGTGGCCTGCACATAACCGACGACCATGTCCTCCTCACCGTGCAGGTACAGCAGCGGCGTGTCCATGTCGCGCACCCACGTGATCGGCGACTCGTATTCGTAGATCTCCGGATCGTCGTAGGGATTGGTGCCGTAGCGCCCCTGGCCGTAGATGTCGTAGCTGTGGTTGTTGCCACCGGTTCCGAGGAACAGCTGGTTGAACTCAGACGTCAGATTGATCGGCGCCGCGCCGGAGGCAACGGCCGCGAACATATCCGAACGCGCCGCAATGTACGACGAGCCGCCGCCCGAATAGCTGTGGCCCGATAGGCCGATCGCCGAGGGCTCCGCGTAGCCCATCTCGATGACCTTCCGCGTTGCCGCCTCCACACACTCGAGCATGTCGGAGTGGGAGCTGCCGCCGCGGAAGTGAACGTCGGGCTGCATTACCAGGTAGCCGTTCGATACGTAGTCGCCGAAGTTGGGCTCGTGCCGGTAGCGCACGGTCGGGTAGCGGTGCAGATCCTGCGAGTACTTCTCGTAGAAGCGCACGACCATCGGCCGCCGCTCGCCTTCGACGTAGTCATCCGGGATCGCCAGCGTGCCCTGCAGCTTCACGCCGTCGCTGTTCTCGTAGTCGAACAGGATGCGCTTGCCCCACTTGTACTCAACGTGTTGCGGGTTCGCATCGGTGATACGCATGGCGTTGTGCGAAAACCCAGTGACGGGATCATCGCCGTTGTCATCAACATAAAGCACGTGACCCACAGCACGATCCCAATCGGACTCGCGGTGGATTGTTGTCATCCAGTAGTCGGGGAACTGGTGGAACGCCTGCAGCGTGAAGACGTAGCGATCCGCGTCGCGCGCCTTCATCGGCCGGCCGACCATCTTGTCGGCCCAGAGCACCGGGCTCGGCGCGCCCCCACCGGCCGGCAACCGGAAATACCCGGACTTCTTGGTCCACTGCCCGTACGCGGTCAGCAGCTGGGGCTCGCTGAGATCGAACGCATCGGCATCGGGATCCGTCTGCACAAGCCGCAGTCGCACCTCGTTGGCAGCGCCGTACCCACCGGTCAGGTTCTCCCAGCCGTCAGTGCCGTGCTTCCAGATGTCGTAGCGGTGGTTCAGCAGCAGCTCGCCCTCGGTGGTCCAACCGGCAACTCCGTAGGCCGGCTTCTCTCCGAAGTAGTCCCACTCCTCGTTCACGAAACTTACCGGCGCATCGTCGGTGAGAAGAACGCCACCGACCGCCCCCTCGTTGTCGTACAACCCAACGCTTCCCACGATAGCGCCCACCATGCCGTCGTCTCGCCAGACCAAGAACTGGCTGCCATCCGGGGAAAGGCCGTACGTGCGGAGCTGCTTCTCGGCGATCCGCGCGACCTCTCCAGTGGCCGTGTTGACCTGATAGATGTCGGCGTACCGTGGCTCCCAGTCGGACACGTAGTCGGTGTAGTCGTAGCCGATGGCGTATTGCCCGTCGTCGGCCATCTCGAAGCGCCGTAGCCGCTCGGTGCCGAGTCGCACGAAGACATCCGTGTCGAGGTTGAGCACAGACAGATACGTGAAGTTCTTGTCCCGCTCGGCCTGAACCTTCTGAACCGACTGAATGCGCTCGTCGTTCCAGTGGAAGACGTTCACATCGGCAATCGGTTCTTCGGTCTTTTCGGGCTCGGGGGTCTGCTCCTTGATGCCGAAGAACAACTTGGTCGCGTCGTCGTTCCAGTTGAGTCGACCGCGCTCGCTGACCACGAAGTCGGCGGGGAACTCCGCCCGCGAGGACGCGTCGAACATGACCTTCTGCGGGCCATCTTCGTGACTCATGTCCGGCAACGCCACGAGCACATTGGCGCGCTCGTCCATGCCCTCCGGCTTGCTGCCGCGCAACACCGCGAGCGCATTGCCGTCCTCGCTCCAAGCGAGCTGCGAGTAGTCATCCTGCGCGTTGTCGAGCGGCCTGCGAACGCCGGAATAGAGGTCGATGACGTGCAGACCGTTGCCGTTGTTGTCGGCAGCATCGACGGTGTAGGCGAGCATCGTGCCGGTCTTGTTGAACGCGAAATGCTGCACGCTGCCGAGCAGCTCCTCGGTGCCGTTCCAGAGGTAGCGGACGATCAGATCCGTGCCGTCGTGTTCCGCGTCTTCATCAGACTTCTTGCGCTTCACGGCGAGTGCTCGCCCACCGCGCGAGAAGCTGAATCCGTCCACGTCTTCCCAGGTCCAGGTCTCGGCGGACTCAAGATCCATCAACTGCGCCTGCACCGGCGAAGAGCCTTCGGCCTCCTCAAGCTCTTTCCACCCCAAGTGCACGCGGTATGCGGCCCATCGGCCGTCGTCGGATAGCTGCGGTCGCGTCGCACGTTCCACCACGTGGGTTCGATCAGTCGTCAGGGACTTGATGTGCAGCTCGGGGTCCGCCTCGCGACGAGTCCCATAGCTGAACGCCGCCCACGAGCCGTCCGCCGCGAGTGTCATCCCATCGACGGTCCGCCAGCGGTTGTAGTCCTCGAGCCCGAGCACTCTGGTGCCGGGCTCGACCGCTGCGGCGATCTCGGCCACCTCTGCTTCCTGCGCACGCGCAGGCAGCGCCGCCGCCGGGATGAGAAGCAGAACAACGAACAGGGCAGCGATCGAGCGGGCGGAACGAAGCACGGCGGCCTCCGGTGGGGGACGTTCGAGAACCGCCGCGATTCTATGTTCAGCGCATGAGGTTCGTCACCGGCCGGATGGAAGTGCTGTCCGGAAAGATCCGATCTGTTTGCGCCGCGGTGAGGTCGAACACTCCCTCAGTGACGCTCTTGAGCACCGCCCGCGTATCCAGAGTCGGCCGAAGATCGCGCCCCTCGTAGAGATCGCGCGAGCCGAGTCCCGGCCAATCTGCCAGCACCGTGTTGCCCCGGACATTCGGTCCGATAACGAAACCAGCTCCAGCGGTGCCGTGGTCCGTGCCACCAGTTCCATTGGGCTGGGCGGTGCGCCCGAACTCGGTCATGACCACGACCGTCGTGTCCTGCCACATCGCCCCCGCCGCCTCCCGGAACGTGGTGAGCCCACGCGCGAGCGCGCCGAAGCGCCGGTCCAGCAGCCCACCTGCCATGCCCTGGTTGGCGTGGGTGTCCCAACCGCCGAACTCGACGGCAGCGATGTTCGGGCCGCCCGGCTCTGACATCAATTTCGCCGTGGCGGTGAAGACGCCGGACTCCCGTTGTCCGTCGAGACCGGGCGAGCCAGCTCGCATATCGCCACCGCCCATCCCGGCGGCGTCAACCGTTTCCCCGAGCTGCAGCGCCGCCTCGAACCGATCGGCCAGGCGTGGGTCTTCTCGGTACAACAGGTGCAAGCGTTCAACGTACTCATCACCAAGAACGCCGAGTTGAGTCGGCGACCAGGTGAGTACTTGTTCGGGGCCAGACAACGACCGCGGCAGGCCCGCCGCGACAGCAACTGCCGAAGTCTCGCCACCCGAGACCTGCAGAAGCCGGTTCAGCCACCCGTCGGAAGCCCCCACGGGGCGATCGAGTCCGGTCTCCAGCACCGCTTGCCCGTCGAAGTGACTGCGCGTGCGGTAGGGAATTGCCATGGCCTGTAGAGGGACCAACTCGCCGCGCCCCCAGAAGGCATCGAGCCCGGCAAGGCCAGGAGCGAGCGCGAAGTCGCTGTTGAGCGGGCTGAGCGCATCCCGGTTGAACGCCATGCGTCCGCGAATGGACTCGTAGTCACGGTCGCCGATCGGGACTACACCCGCGAGCCCATCGAACCCGCCGCGCAGCAACACGAAGACGAGCTTCCCGCGCCCCGGCATGCGCGCGAAGCTCGCCAGCGGTGAGGCGAACGTCGCCGCTCCACCGGCGCACATGCAACGCAAGAGCTGTCGTCTATCCATGTCTTATCTCCACTGGAAATCAGGACCGCCGACAACGAGCGCGACGCGCTCCGCGGCCGGAATCGAGCGATCCTCCACAAGCGTCGCGAGAGCGCCTGAGCTGACTCCGGCAACCCGGGCGAGCGTCGAGGGATCGGTACCGGAACGGGTCACCGCATCGGCGACGGTGCGCGCGAATTCAGCGCGATTCATCAGGCTGTCGGGGTCCGCCCACGGGCCCATCGTGTCGTCGTAGCCCTTCGGCGAGGGCGGTGCCCAGAGCGCGTGTCGGAGTTCTCGCAACACACCGCCTACGCGCGGCGGCAGCGACTTCACCGCCAGGGCCCGACCCGCAGCAACGAGCCAGTCCTGCGGCGTGCGGAACTTCCGCGACTCGAGGTTCCAGGCCGACGGAAGACCGACCAGCGCCTCGCTCACGGCGAGCAGATCGCCGTCCGTCTCTGCGAAGACCGTGGCCACCGCATCGACCGCGCCGGGCGGAGGGTCGTCGGCCACGAAGTGGCGCACCAGCTTCGTCGCCAGGAAAACCGCCGTCGAAGGGTGCCGGCAAAGATCATTGATGACGCTGCGTCCAGCGGCCTCTCCCTCGCCATACTGCTTCCCCAGTACGGTCTTGCCACCGGGCTCGTGAAGCTCCGGACGGAACGCAAAACCGTAGGGAGCATCACCGCTGAACCCGGCACGTCGGAGCCCCGACTCCATCATCTGACGACGGAAGCGCTCGCCGAGACCGCTCCCCTGCTGCGGTCTGGCCGCTGCGGCCTCGGCGAGCGGCAATCCTTGCAACGTCCAGCCGGTGAGGATCCGTGCCAGCTGTTCCACGTCCGCCTGGTCGTAGCCGCCGTTCACACCCAGCGTGTGGAGTTCGAGCAGCTCGCGCGCGTAGTTCTCGTTGAGGCCCCGCTCGCGACCACGGTCAAAACGAGCGGCGCGCTCGGCTGCCTGCGATCGCGGGCCCACCGACTGCATGTTGTCGAGGTACAGCAGCATCGCCGGATGACGCGCCGAGGCGAGAACCATGTCGCGGACTTGCCGAGTACGTGAGGCCGAATGACCTGTCGCTCGTAGAGTCCGGGCAGCGTGAGCACCCTGACCTTGCCCGCCGGCGAGACACACAGGTGATTCGACCAGAACGCGACCAGACGCTCGACAAACGGGGTGGACGTAGTGAGCCGTCGATCCAGCGCCGCGGCCTGCTCCGCCGCCACGATGTTTCGCACGCCGGCTCGGGCACCGTCAACTTCCCGCTCGGAAGGTGCCGATTCGCCTGCCGCGGCGCGCTCCTGCTGTTCGCGCCGCGAGCGGGCGAAGGCATCAGCAGCATCCTGCAACGTAGGCAGACCCTCCGCATCCAACAAGGCGGCCTCTGGCCGCAACTGCGCCAGCAGCCATTCACGAGGGTCGCCAATGCCACCCAACTCTGCCGGCCTGGGCCCCAGACCGAACCGATTCGCCGCGTGCAGTTTCAAGTCCATGGATGTCCTGTCGCCGTGGGACGTTGTCGCCCGCTCTTCGCTTTGGATCGTCGTTGGTTGAATCGCCGCTTCGGTTAGTAGTGGCGTGATTCCGCCGCCCATATGACAGGCGCCCCGATGGAATCGCCGGATCCAGGGACTTCCGTCGCGCTGTCATATAGCGTCAGCCCTCAATCCACACAGTCCCGATAACCCCGACCCCGTCCATGGAAGGACCGGACATTCGCGCCGCTCTGGAAGAACACCACGCTGTCTGCTTCGGCTGGGCGGTGCATTGCTGTGACGGCGATCGCAATGAGGCCGAAGATGTCTTGCAAATCGCATATCTCGAGGTGCTCGAGGAGCGCGCGCAATTCAGCGGACGTTCGCAGGTTCGTACGTGGCTGTTTGGGATCATCCGGAACATCGCGGCGAGCCGGCGGCGTCTACGCCGCGCCCTGCTGCTGCGCCGGGCCGATGACGCGCCGGTCGGTCATCCGACCGCCGACCCAACGACTGATGTACTGGCGCAAGAGCAGGAAGCTGCCCTGCGTGACGCCCTCGAGCACCTGCCGCGCCGGCAGCGCGAAGTTATCGTCTTGACCTTCTACGAAGGGATGACGGTGGAGGCGGCCAGCGAAGTCCTCCGAATCTCGATCGGCAGCGCACGAACCCACTATCATCGCGGCAAGCAGAAGCTTCGCAGCTTGCTCCAGCACGAGAATCGATCTGATGCGTGATGAACAACTCGAAGAGCGATTCCGCGCGATGCGCGAAAGCGACCTCGATTACGTCCCCGACTTCGAACGAACCCTTGCCAGCGCCCGCAATCGGGACGCCAACACTCGTGGCGCCAATTGGGGATGGGGGGCCATTGCGGCAGCGATGCCGGCGATGGGTGTCATCGCCCTGGTCCTGGGCGGGCTGGAAACCTCGGCGCCCGAGCGAGCTTCCGAGCCAACGCTGGAAACGTGGTCATCACCAACGACCGGCCTGGTGGCCGACCTGGGCACGCTCGAAGATCCGCTTGCCGCGCTGGAGTCGTTCCAGTCGCCCACCGCTGCGCTTCTCGAACTGGACGACCGGAGGACACCTTGAAGCGACTCGGCATCGCCGCTGTTCTGACCACTTTGATCCTGGCCGCTCCAGCCGAAGCCCAGCAGGATCCGCTTGGACTTCGTGCGCAGGGGGGCCAACTGCGCTCCGACATGCTCGCGCGCGACTACTTCACTGCGCGCTTCGTTATCGCGAATGCCGACGCGATTGGACTCTCCGACGAGGTGCGGCTCTTCGTGGAACTAACGGCGCGCACCGCGGCGTCTGACTTCGTTGGGCTGCAGTTCGACCTCGACACCGAGCTCCGCCGGCTCATCGGACTCTCGAACGTCAACCCAGTCGATGAGGAGGCCGTCGTCGAGCAGCTCGAAGTCGTGCTTGGGCTGGAGCGGGAGATCAAGATCTTGCAGGTGCGAATGGCGGTACGAATCCGCAACGCGCTCTCGGTGGACCAGCAGGAACAACTGCTTACGATTCGCCGCGAAGCGCGCCTGCGCAACCAAGCACAACAGCGCTAGATATGCGGGCCTGCATTGGCGCGCTCGCCGCGGCCGTGCTGGCGCTCGGCGCCCTGCAACAGTCCGACGCGCAAGCGATCGCGCGGACACGAGTTGTGATTGCCACCGAGCTCGGCGAGATCGTGGTCGAACTGGCTGACGATGCCGCACCCACGACCGTAGCGAATTTCCTGCGCTACGTGGACGCGGGTCAGTACGCCGGAGGCGCGTTCCACCGTGCCGTGCGCCTCGACAACCAGAACCGCAGCGACGTACCGATCGAGGTGATCCAGGGCGGCCGGGCCCGGGCATTCCGTGGACAGGGGCCGCTCGAGCGCACCACCGACACAGGCCTTGTCCACCAAGACGGCACGATCTCGATGGCACGAGGAACGGCGACCGACTCGGGCCACTCCGACTTCTTCATCTGCATCAACGACCAGCCGGCGCTCGATCACGGAGGGGCGCGCCATCCGGACGGCCAGGGCTTCGCCGCGTTCGGCCGAGTCATCGAGGGGAGGGATGTAGTGCGCGCGATACAGGCCCGGCCTACGGAGCGCGAGCGACTCAGCGCGCCGGTGACGATTCTGCAGATGCGCCGGACCGAGTAGCCCTAGCTGTCGCGCAGAGTGACGGCCGGCTCCACGCGCAGAGCGCGACGTGTGGGCGGAACACACGCGAGCAGCGCCGCGCCGGCGACACATGCTGCTGTGATTCCGGCAACCCCGAGATCCAGTGGACCCGTTTCGAACAGGAGCCCCTGGAGTGCGCGGGTCGCCGCGAGGGCACCGATGGCCCCCGCCACCAGCCCGCCGCCGACCACGATGAGCCACTCGCGACCGAGCAATCGCACGATGCCGGTCTGCGTGCTGCCCACCGCCAACCGCAGTCCAATCTCGCGACGCCGACGGCCGACCGAGTAGGCCATCACGCCGTAGACCCCGAGCATTCCCAGGAATAGACCCAGCGAAGCGAACGCGGTGAGCACCTGCATGGGAGTCCGGCGCAGAATCAGCGTGCCATCGACGCTACCTTCCATCGTGTCTGTCCAGAACAACGGCACGGCTTCGTCGACTGAGTCGATGCGCGCGCGGAGCGCTGGCCAGATCACCGCGCGGTCACCGTCGAGGCGCGCCGCCACCCTGAAGAACCCAGACGGGTGCTGGAGCATCGAGGTATAGATCGCGCCCGAAACGATCGCTTCATCAAGGGCATTTTGGCGAATCGGATTCACGATGCCGATCACTGTGTAGGCGTCTTCATCCGCTCCCTGTTCGGCACTGCGCCAGAGTCGCCGGCCGACGGCATCTCCCTGAGGCCAGAGCCGATCGGCCAGGGCGCGGTCGATGATCGCCACGCGAGGAGCTCCGTCGCGGTCACTCGAGCTGAACCCGCGCCCCGCGACCATGTCCATTCCCATCGTCAGGAAGTAGTCCGGTGTGACCGCGCTCCGAAATGGCAGGATCACCGCCTCGCCCGGCGCACGTGCCGCGCCCTCGGCCACCACAGGCCCTCGCGAGGCCGCGCCGGAAAACGGCAAGTGCGTGGTCAATCCAACGTTCGCGACTCCGGGCACGGTAGTAACCTCGGCCACGAGCCTTTCCATGTAGTCCACTCCGGCCTCAGGCGTTGCGTAGCTCACGTCCGGCAAGCTGATCGCGTGAACGACCACTCCCGCAGGATCGAATCCGGGATCGACGGCGGCGAGGTTCCGCAAGCTGGTTACCAATAGCCCCGCACACATCACGAGCACGAACGCCAGCGCGATCTGCCCGCCAACCAGCAGGCTCTGCAACCCACCGGCGCCGCCCACGTTGCCACGCCGTGCGCCGAGCAACGCGCTACCGCGCCTCAGGGCAAACAGCGGCACCGATCCGGCGATCGTCCCCAACAAGCCAGCCGCGAACACAGTCGCTACTACGACAATTGGGGTCAACGAAACGTCGTCAACCCGAGGGATCTCGTAGACCTCGAACAGCCCCAGAAGCCCCAGAAGCCCCAACGCCCACCGCGCAGCAAACAGCCCCAGTCCCGTCCCCAGTGCGGTCAGCAGGAGGCTCTCCGTGACCAGTTGGCGAAGAATCCGCTGGCGTCCGGCACCGAGCGCCATCCGTGCGGCGAGTTCGTCACGCCGGGACCGCGCCTGCACGAGCAGGATCCCCACCACGTTGGCCGCGCCAATCACCAGCAGCAGCACGACGCCCGCCCACATCAACAGGAAGGGGCCGCGGACGTTCCTCGTGATGTCATCAAGGTAACCGCGCGCCACGGTGTGGTAGCCGGCATCCGTGACGAGAGTCCGCAGATCAGCCGCGTAGCCCGCAACGAGCGCTTCGTTGAACGCATCGATTTCCGCCTGCGCCTCCTCGACTGTGGCCCCGTCCACGAGCCGGGCCAACATGCGAAAACCGCCGGTGTGTCGCGCAGCGTCCGAGCGCTCTTCGGCAGAGAAGAACCGTGGTCGGAACACTTGCGCATCCCAGGTCGAAAACCGGAACGACTCCGGCAGAACACCCACGATCGTCATCGGGCGTTCGTCCAGGAACGCAGTCTTGCCAACAACGTCCGGATCCGCCGCGAAATCAGCTAGCCAGAGCTTGTGTCCGATCACGACCACATCGGGTACCGCGCCATCATCGATCTCTTCGGAAAGGAGACGTCCGAGGGCCGGGGTCGCGCGGAGTACCGAAAAGAACGACGGCGTGATGTCGAGCGCGAACGTGTGGTGCCCCTCGCCTGGTGCGCCGACGGTGTAGGAGATCTCGGTGTAGAGCGCGACATCCTCGAACGACTCAATGAAATCGCGACGGTCGAAGCGGTCGGGAACGCTATTCGAGGCCCGGGGGCGGCCGGATTCCGGGTAGGCGTTGAACACCTGCACCAGCCGGTCGGAGTCTGGAAACGGCAACGGCCGGAGCAAAATCGAATAGACGACGCCGAACATCGCACTGTTGGCGGCAATACAAACGGCAACTGTGAGCACGATCACGGCGGACGCCACCGGTCGACGACGCATCCCGCGGAACCCGTGACGAACGTCGTGCGCCAGATCCTGGAACAAGCGCACTCCGGTCTCTTCGCGAACCCGTTCTGAAGTCACGGCCTGGTTGCCGAACGCCTGGCGCGCCGCGCGCCGCGCATCCTCGGGCGTCATGCCGCGACGCTCATTGCGCGCTGCGGCCTGGTCGAGGTGAAACTGAACTTCCTCGTCGAACTCGGCTTCGAAGCGTTGACCGCGTAGAGCCCTCAAGCGCTCGCGCAAACCCGCCAGAATGCGCGCCATCAGATGCTCTCCTCGGTGTAGTCGAGTACCCGGTTCACCGCCCCTGAAGTTCGGGCCCAGTTGGCGAGCTCCTCGCGCAGCGCCGCCCTGCCGCCGCGGGTAAGCGAGTAGTAGCGAGCGCGCCGTCCGTTCTCGGTAACCTGCCATTCGCTCTCCACCACACCGCGGCGCTTCAGGCGCTGCAGGGCAGGATAGAGCGATCCCTGGTTCACACAGAACACGCCGTCCGAGATCTCTTCGAGACGTTCGGCCAGGCCCCATCCATGCATGGGCCCGACGGCGAGCAATTTCAGCACCAGCAGATCCAATGTCCCCAGCAGGACTTCAGAGCGAGATTCAGTCATTGCGTCTCCTTTTGACGTTCTAAAGAAGTAACAGAACTTCTTTTGGCCGTCAACAGGAAGACTTTGCGGCACCCGGGTTACAACCTTCTGAACGTCTCTGGCGTTTGACTGTCTAGAGATGGCGAGAACGGGCCGCGAGCCCACACGGAGTACGGATGGAGCCGGCCCACGGCGCGTCATCGGACAACGAACTTCTCGAGCGCGCTCGTCAGGGCGACGCGGAGGCCTTTGGTGCGATTTACGACCGCTATTGCAACGTTCTCTACGGCACGGCGATGCGACTGGTGCGCAGCCCGGAACAAGCCGAGGACGTCGTGCAGGAGGCGTTCATGAAGCTCCATAGCCGTCCTCCGGCTCCGCCCGTCCGCAATCTCGGCGGCTGGCTCCACCGGGTAGCCAGCCACGCGGCTCTTGATCGGCTCCGGCGACGCGGGCGACGCCAGGAACATGAGCTGATCCCGGAGCGCGCGGGGTCGCGCAGCACCGAACCGGCCGCCGGCACGGACCTCGAACGAGCGCTTGGTGCACTTCCCGAGCGCGGGCGCCGAGTGTTCCTTCTTCACGACGTCGAAGGATTCCTGCACAGCGAGATCGCCGACATGCTCGGCATCAGTGCGGGCACCAGCAAGTCGCAACTCTTCAGGGCAAGGCGAATCCTCAGGCAAGAACTGGCGGGAGCGAAGTCATGAGCGATCTCGAGCGCCTTCACGACCTCCTGGCAAGCGACGATCCGGCCGGCCATCGCCGTGCCGCCCAGATGGCCGCGCACGATCCGACTCTCCAGGCCGAACTCGACGCTCATGACCGCCTGCTTGCCATAGCGGAGTCATGGCGTGAGTCGACGGTCGCCCCGCAGCACCTTCGCGCACGCGTGCTGGCGGGTGTCGAAGCGCCCGCCGCGACAGTTCTCACCGGGCGCTTCCGCAACGCTCGACGCTGGGTCAGCGGCCTGGCGGCCGCCGCGTCGATCGTGCTGGCGATCGTGTTCCTGCAACAGATCGTGCCCTCGCCCGACGTCATCTCGGTGCGCGGCCGCCTTCTGATAAATGACGCGCTCACGGAAGCGAGCGAGGCGGAAGCGCGACACGCCGCGGCGATCGCGAAGCTCGAACGCGTCGCCGCGCCGATCCTGCAGCGCGCGACCGACCCGAGTACCGACGCCGCCAACGCGGCCATTCTCCTCGCCTATCGCGATCGCCTCGCCGCGATCGATACCGCGATCGCCGAGGTCCGCGGATATCTGGAAGACAACCCGGGCCTGGCCAGCGCCCGCACTGTTCTGTTGGCCGCATACATCGACAAAACCCTCGTCCTCGAGGAAGTCCTCGGGACGGATGAAACGAGCGATCTAGGATGAAACTCAACTCCAAACTCCAGACCCTTCTGCTGCTCGGCGGCGTCGCCGCGAGCTCTGCTGCCATGGCCCAGAGCGCCGGCCCGCAATCTCCCGTTGCGCCCCGGCCTCCGGTCCCACCCGTGGCCCCGGTCGCGGGCCCAGTTCCCCTACCGGCCTCAGTTCCGAGCGCGCCGATGCCTCCGAGTCCGGCAGTGGCGCCGCTACCGCCGACGGCACCGACCAGCGGCTATCCGAATCACCCGGAGCTGCTTCAAGAGCGCGAAACGCGCACCAAGCATGTAGCCCGCACCTTCCCTGTCAACGGCAGGGCGGTTCACCTGGAAGGTCACTCGATGAACCTGACGGTGGAGCCCACGGACGGCGATCAGGCGACCATCACGATTGACCTGGAGTACTGGTCACGGAGCGACGAGTGGATGGATCTCGTCGACGACGAATTCGACGTGATCGTCGATGAACGCAGTCTGGTTGTCGATATCAGTGGCGCCCGGATGCCCGAGCGCGACGAGAGCTGGTGGCGACGCATCTTCGGTCGCAACCGCGAGGTGTCCTGGGCCATCGATGCCACGCTTCGCGTTCCCGCCGGCACGGAGCTTCGTATCGAAAACCGCTATGGCGATGTCGACATCGACGGCGTCGGAGGCGAACTCACCGTCGACAACTCGTCCGGCGAGGTGATCGTGCGTGACAGCGGAAACACGACGATCCACAACGCCTACAGCGCGGTTACCGTGCGTGGCAGCGGCGAGCTCCGCATTCGGGCCAGCAGTTCCGCCGTGAGCGTTGAGGACGTCGCCGGAGACGCGGACATCGAAACCTCGTACGACACCCTGACCGTGGAGAACGTCCAGGGCGACCTACGCGCTGTGGCGAACTCCGGCGAGGTTCGGGTTGCGGGCGTGTCCGGGATGGCGGAAGTGACGAACTCGTACGCGCGTGCCGAAATCCGCGCCGTCGGGTCGCTACGATTCCGCGGCTCCTCCAGTGCCGTTGAGGTGCGCGGCGTGGGTGGTGCCGCCGACATCGAGTCCTCGTACGAATCGGTCACCGTGGAGGATGTCGAAGGCCGCCTCGAGGTGAACAGCCCGAGCGGCGCCGTAACGATCGCAGGGACGCGCGGAGACATCTCTGTGACGAACTCCTACGCTCCCGTGCGCGTCTCGGATATCGGCGGCCATGCGTCGGTGGACGCATCGAGCGCGAGTGTCACCGTGACGGATGCCGCCAGCGCCGAAGTATCGACCAGCTACTCCGGCGTAGAGATCCGCGGGGTCAGCGGGCCGGTAGAGGTTCGCAACCAGAGCGGCCGGATCGAACTGGCAGGTCTACGGGGTGACGCGCTCACAGCCTCCCACTCGCTCCGCACGAGCTACGCAGACATCGAGGTTGAATGGCCTGCCGGCACCCCGCTCGCCTTGGATGCCGAAGCCACGTACGGGCAGATCCGCTCCGACTTCAGCGGCCAGCTGGAAGAGAGCAGTTCCTCGACGCGGCGGTTCGTATCCGAGGCAACTGGCGGCGGACGCATGATCCTGGTCGCGTCGAGCGGCTCGATCGTGATCAGGGGCCGATAGCACCTCGCAGCAGCGATCCCCGGCCGCCCGTCGCAAATAGTGACTTGACCAGACCGCCCGTCATCTATTAAACATTGTTTAATATTAAACATTGCTTAATGGGTGACGGGCAAGTGGGCAAACAGGTTCTCGGTGAGTTCGAGCAGATCGTGCTGCTCTCGGTCGTACGGCTCGGCGAGCACGCATACGGTCGTGCGGTCTTCGAGGAAATCGAACGCCTGTCGGTGACGCCGGTAACGATCACCGCGGTCTACGTCACCCTGAGCCGGCTCGAAAAGAAGAACTTCGTGGGTGTCAGCAAGGGCACCCCACCCGGAAGTGGTCGCGAGCAGAAGCTGTTCTCCGTGCTTCCCGGCGGGAATGAGGCACTGCGTCGCTCTCGCGAGCAGCTGGCGCGCTTCTGGGACGGCGTCGAAGTAAGCGCCGGGAGCGATGCCGGGCAATGAGCGCTCCTGCAGTGAGGCCGCGCCCAAGCCGGCTGCTGGTTTGGCTACTACCAGCTGCAATTCGTGAGGATGTTCTCGCGGACATGCGCGACTCCTTCGCGGAAATCGCTGCGCGTCATGGCGACCCCGCCGCGCGCCGTTGGTACCGCTCGCACACCCGTGAGTCCTGCCGCGCTGCACTGCGGGCTCGCATCGAAGAACTGACCGGCCGCAACGCTGACCAACCTCTCCCCAAAGATGGTGACGGACTCATGAGCGACCTGCTGCAAGACCTGCGCTACACGGCGCGCTGGTGGCGTCACAACCCAGGCTTCACGGCGGTGGCGCTACTGACTTTGGCCCTGGGAATCGGCGCCAACACGGCGATGTTCAGCGTCGTGTACGGCGTCCTGCTGAGCCCGTTGCCCTACCCCGATGCCGATCGCATCGTCCGCTTCTTCAACACGAATGACGAGGATCACTCGACCCAACAGTCCCTCTCGATCGTCGAGGTGGCCGAGTACATCGAACATGCCGACATGCTCGAGGCCGTCGCCGGTATGAACATCTACGCGGTGACCCTCACGGGCGGCGACGAGCCGGCCCGGGTGCGCGCTTCGATTGTCACCGGGCAATTCTTCGACGTGTTCGGTGTACCGCCGGTTCTAGGCCGCACCTTCGGCGATGAGTCCACCGAGCCCGGGCAGGACGCCGTGGCCGTGATCAGTCACGGCCTGTGGCAGCGCGCGTTTGGAGCAGACGACGACATCGTCGGGTCGGACCTGAGAGTCGGCGGCCGCGTTCATCGGATTGCCGCCGTCATGCCTCCAGACTTCGACTACTACCCGGGCACGGATGTGTGGCTGCCGTTCGTTATCGACCGCGCGACGCTCAACCCCGACCGGATCACGTCCCACAGTCTCGTCGCCGTCGCACGCCTGCCTGAAGGCCGTGATCTCGCCACTACCCAGGAAGCAGGAGATCGCATGGTCGCGGGTGTTCTCGGCGAGTACCCGCAGCACCCCGACTACCATGGCGCGCTCCTCGTGCCGCTCAATGAATGGCTCACGGGTTCGGTCCGGCCGATGCTGATCACGCTGATCGCGGCGGTTGCGTTCATGCTGTTGATCGTCTGCGCGAACGTTGCCTCACTGCTGCTGTCGCGAGCCGATAGCCGGCGCCGTGAGCTGGCGGTCCGCACGGCGCTCGGCGCGGCGCGCGGACGCCTTGTGCGCCAACTGGTAACCGAAAGCGCAGCACTCGCCCTGGTCGGCGGCGGACTCGGCATCCTGGCCGCTGCTCTCGTTCGAGGAGCCTTGGTCACCGAACTCGCAGCCGTGCTGCCGCGCACCGGATCGATTGCGCTCAACTGGCAGGTTCTCGCCTACTCGCTGGTGGCCAGCGCAGTCGCGGGGCTGCTCTTCGGAGTCGCTCCCGCACTTCGCAGTTCTTCGCAGGCCCCAAGCGAGACGCTTCGCGCAACCGGTAGCGGTTCATCTCCGAGTGTCCGCACACGGGGCGCTCTTGTAACGATCGAGATTGCCCTCGTTGTGGCCCTCCTGATGGGCGCGACGCTCATCGGCCAGAGTTTCTGGAACCTCATCCAGGTAGAACCGGGCATCGAGACGAGCCAGGTGGTCGCGTTCGACATCGAGTTACCGGAAACCAGCTACCCGACGCAGCCCGACGTGGCCCGGACATTCGACTCCATCGCAAATCGGCTCTCTTCGCTGCCCGGTGTGGAGGACGTGGGCGCAGTCTCCTGGCTGCCCTTCGCCGACTTCCCCTCGCAATGGGGCGTCGAGGTGGATGGGTTCGATATGCCGGAAGAGATGGAATTGCCGGACTGGACTCTCGTGAGCGGCGACTACTTCGACGCGATCGGCATTCCCGTGGTCCGCGGCCGCTCCTTCCTGCCTGAAGATCGCGACACCGGCGTCATCGTGACGGCCTCGGCCGCCGAACTCTACTGGGCCGACAGCGATCCGATTGGTCAACGGCTCCGTCTTGATTCAAACGCCGAGTGGCGCACGGTCGTGGGCGTGGTAGGCGACTACAAGAACCGTGGCCTGTCGGGAGAGACCCGGCACGGGCTCTACTTCCCGCACGTGATGCTGACCTTCGGCGATCCCTGGTTCCCGCGGCAGATGAGCTACACCGTACGGACGACGGGATCACCGATGCAGACCGTCCCGAACCTGCGCGACGCCATCTGGGGCCTTGATCCGGATCTTCCGCTCTCCCGGCTTCAGCTGATGGAAGAGGTGGTTGCCGGCACGGTCGCGCAGCCACGCGTGACGCTGCTCTTCCTCGGCGGATTCGCAGCGCTCGCGCTCTTCCTCGGCGCAATCGGAATCCACGGTGTGGTCGCCCAGTCGGTCGCCGCGAGCCAACGCGAGATCGGCATCCGGATGGCTCTGGGAGCCCAGAGTCACCGCGTGCTCGGCCGCCTGATGACCGAGAGCCTCGTACGCACGGGCATCGGCCTCGCCCTCGGCCTGGTCGCCGGCTACTGGGCCACGCAAGCCATGATGAGCACGTTGCTCGTTGGAGTTTCCGCCACCGATCCGCGCATCTGGCTGACCGTGACGGCGATCCTGGGAGCGATCTCGATGCTCGCGACGTTCATCCCGGCAACACGCGCGTTGCGCATCGAACCGGTCGCGGTGCTGCGAGGCGACTAAGTAGCTCTTCTATTTCGGCCGCACCCGGCGCGTCGGCGTGGCGGTGAGCGGGTCGTCGGGCCAGTAGTGCTTCGGATAGCGCCCCTTGAGGTCTTTCTTGACTTCGAAATACCCCTCGCGCCAGAAGCTCGCAAGGTCACGGGTGACCTGGGCCGGGCGTTGTGCGGGCGACAACAGGCTCAGGGTGATCGGAACTGTTCCGCCGCCGATGCGCGGCGTCTCCAGCCAGCCGAAGACCTCCTGCAGTCGCACGGCGAGAGTCGGCGTCCCCGGGTCCGAATAGTCCACCGGGATCCGTGAGCCCGACGGAACCTCGAGATGCGTCGGCGCGATCTCATCGAGATACTCGCGCTTCTCCCAGCCCGCCAGGGTCCAGAGAATCGTGGTCACGTCGAGACGCCGCAGGTCAGCAAGTCGGTGCATCGAGACCAGGTGTGGCGCCAGCCACTGCTCCAGCGAGTCCAACAGCACTACGTCAGATACGTCGGGCCAGCCCGCGGGCTGGCTCTGGTGTGCGAACGCGAGACGTTCGCGTAGCTGGCTGGTGCGTTTCGACCACGGCAGTGCCGACAGGCCATGCGCGCGAACGCCCGCCAGCAAGCCCGCCGTGATGTGTTCCGGGTCCGGCTTCTCGATGCGAACGCGCTTCAATTCGATGGCGCCAAGACGCTCGATCCGCCAGCTCTCAGCAGCCTCGGTCTCCGGGTTCCAGCCAGTCTCCTCGACCGTCTGGACCTGGCCCTCGAACAGCTCCCGAACGGTCTCCCACTCGATCGGAGCGGCGCGGAAGATCCGCGCTTCGCCTTCCCGCTCGCCAAGGTCCGCCACCACGATCCACTCGGATTCGCCCAGCGAGTCGCCTCGCGGCAGGGCCGCGCCTCGACCATTGCGCAGCAGGTAGCGCGCACCATGCCCGGCCGTGGCGTTGCCGCGCCGGCGTCCTACTCGGTCCGGGTAGGCCAGCGCGAGGAGTTCGCCTGCTTCAGCCGCTGCACCCGTGTCGCCCCGGGCAGACTCCGGGCTCCGGCAGCGGCGCCAGCGACGGCTGTCCTCGAGCACACGATGCAGTCCGCCCCGGTGAACGCGATGGCCGAGCACTCCGCCCCGGGTTCGCGCTCGCGCCCGTTCGAGTGCCTCGAGCCGGAGGCGCATGTCCGAATCGGCCGGTGCCCCGTCGCGTTGAAGGATGTCGCGCTCACCCGCCAGCGCCGCGACGTCGGCAGCCATCGCGCCCAGCCCTCGCGCGCGCGCCGCGACGAGCAGATGTGCGAGGCGCGGATGCGCCCCGATCCGGGCCAGTTCGCGGCCATGGGCCGTGATCCCGCCGTCCGCATCGAGAGCATCGAGGCCGATGAGCAGATCACGAGCGGCAACCACCCCGGCGGCCGGCGGAGCGTCGATCCAGCGCACCTCCGCCACGGTCGCACCCCACGCCGCCAGTTCCAGTACGAGCGACGCCAGGTCCGCCTCGAGAATCTCCGGGCGAAGCGCGGGCAGAAGGGCGTGGCGTTGCCCTTCGGTCCAGAGCCGGTAGCAGACGCCCGGCGCCACGCGGCCGGCCCGGCCACGGCGCTGCTCTGCAACATCGACGGTAACCGGCACTGTGATGAGCCGCTGCATCCCCGAACCCGGGTCGAACCGGGGCACGCGCATGAGCCCCGCATCCACCACCACCCGGACGCCTTCAATCGTGAGCGAGGTCTGCGCGATGGCGGTGGCGAGCACGATCTTCCGGCGCCCCACCGGACTCGGGGCCACCGCCGCGTCCTGCTCGCTGGCGCCGAGATTGTCGAACAAAGGATGCTGGTCGACGTCCGGCGGGAGCTCGTTCTCGAGGTCTGCGGCCACGCGACGGATCTCACCGGCCCCCGGCAGGAACACCAGTACGTCGCCCGCGGTCTGACGGATGGCGCTGCGCACTCGAGCCGCAGTCCCAGCGACCGGGTCGTCGAGTCGGCGATCGAGGTAGTGCGTCTCGACCGGATACTGCCGCCCTTCCGCGCGCACGACCGGTGCATCGTCCAGCAAGCCTGCGACCGGCCCGGTGTCCAGCGTGGCTGACATCACGAGCACACGCAGGTCGTCACGGAAGAGGCGCTGCGACTCGAGCGTGAGTGCCAGGCCGAGATCCGAGTGGATGGACCGCTCGTGAAACTCGTCGAAGATGATCAGGCCCAGCTCATCGAGAGCCGGATCCGACTGCAGCATGCGAGTGAGCACGCCCTCGGTCACCACCTCGATGCGCGTTCGCGGGCTTACCCGGGTGTCCTGGCGGATGCGATAGCCGACCGACTCCCCCACCCGTTCGCCCAGCGTCGCGGCCATGCGCGCTGCCGCCGCACGGGTGGCGAGGCGCCTCGGCTCGAGCACCAGGATCTTGCGGCCGCCCAGCCAGTCCTCGTCGCGCAGTGCCAGCGGGACGACCGTGGTCTTGCCGGCGCCCGGTGGCGCCACCAGTACGGCTGAGTTGCGCTCCCGCAGATGCCCCCCGAGAGGGCCAAGCACCTCCGAGACCGGCAGCTGATCAGCCTCTGGCACGACGACTAGAGAATGACCTCGAAGCCCTCGAAGTCCGGATGGCTCAGGTACGTCCCCTGCGGCGCCCGCGCTTGTGAGTGCGCCTTCTGGAAGGCCTCGGACTCGGTCCACGCGTCAAACGCGTCCCGGTTGGCCCATGTCGAGTGCGACGAATAGAGGGTGTATTCGTCGTTGGCGGGACCCTTGAGCAGGTTGAAGGTCTTGAATCCGGGAACATCGTCGAGATAGGAGTCGCGGTTACGCCACATCTCCTCGAAAACCTCTTCACTCCCGCGGGCCACCTTGAAACGGTTCATGGCGATGAACATGGAGACTCCGTTCAGGGTTCGTCGTGTGTCGGAAATCGTTCGCCGAGCCACGAGGCGACCGGCAGCGCACCCAGCTTCCCATGAACCGCCGGCCGTGGCCGACGCACCGAACAGAGACGGGCCGCCGAGGGTTCTCCCCGGCGGCCCGCAATTGCGCCCGAAGTGATCTACCGCAGCGCGTCCCGGATGGCGCCGACGTAGTCGGGACTTACCCCGTGAATCCGCATCTTGATCAGGTCTTCCGGCTCGATCGACTCGTAGCCGAGATCGTTCATCGCGCGGATGTATTCCGGGCGGACGCCGTGGATCGCGAACTTCCAGAGGTCGGCCTCATCGAGGCTGTCGCTCCGATAGCCAAGGCGGTGCAGCTCCTGGACGAACTCCGTCGAGACGTCCTGTAGCGCGAAGGAGTACACGCGCTTGTCGGATAGCCCGGGATACCCCAGTCCCGCCATGGTGCGGATGTAGTCGGGATCGGGCTCGAATGTGAAGAACCCGGTACCGCGATCGTTGCGGAAGTCACCTTCAAACGTCACCGTCCCGGCGTCCCGTTCCAGTCGGAAGACTACGTCCTCGGCATCGCCGCCCATCGACCCGGCGTCGAACCACAGGTCCGACACGGCGACAGAGAAGCCGTTCTGCCAATTGTCGCGATCCGAGTCCATGCGCATGCTGAGCTGAATGCGCTCCCCGCGGTCGCGTTCATGGGGACGGGCTTCCCACGTGCCCGTGATCTCCTGGGCGACCGCAGCCACCGGCGTCGAAATGACCCCGACAATCAGGAGCGTGACTGCGAGCGACAGCGTCCGGGCTCGAGTCATCGTGCACCTCCATCACGGCGCCGCAGAATGCGATCGATGCCGTGGATTCGCATCTTGACGAGTTCTTCCGACGTCAGGTCGTTGATGCCGCGATCCTGCAGGTCGCGAACCATGCCAGCGCTGACACCGTGGATTCGCATCTGCACCAGGTCGGACACGTCGAGGGTCTCGTCGGGCAGCAGTTCCTTCATCTCGCGGACGAAATCGGTGCTGGCGCCGTGAATCCGCATCTGCACGACATCGCGAACCGCGAGCGTCTCGTGCGAGAACAGCCCCTGCATGGTGCGCACGTAATCGCTGCTGGCGCCATGGATGCGCATCTGCACGAGATCCTTGAACGCAACGTCGCTACCGAACTGGTCGCCGGCAGCGCGGGCGAGCTCCGGCGACACGCCGTGAATCCGGCCCTGCACCAACTGCTGCAGGGTGAGCGTCTCGCCGAGCGCGTCAAACATCTCCTCGGCGTAGTCCGGGCTCACGCCATGGATGCGTAGCTGCACGAGCGTGGCCACGTCGAGGTCTTCCTCGTACTGCGACATGGCCTCGACAAAGTCGGGCGACACGCCGTGAATGCGCATCCTGACGAGTTCGTCGATCGTCGGCATGCCCTGTTGAGGCAGGACCGCGGGCGCGGCGCTATTGGACGAAGTGGAGGCTGGAGGGCCTTCGATTGGCCCGGCCTCCGGTGCTGCACTGGCCACCGGCACGCCGGCGGCGATCGGCAACAAGGCGACCAGGGAAAGAGTGGTAGCGAACACGAGAGTTCTCCGAGTGGGGGATTCGCGGACGAGTTCAGGATTGAGGACCGCGCGGAGGCGATCAGGAAGTTGGCGGCGACGCAGGAACGGCGCGGCCGCGGCGGGTACCGGAGAGCCCGGCAACCGCGCGAGTTCGATCAGGTGCGTCGCGTAGCTCGATGGCAGGAAACCAGCACGCAGAACATGGTCATCGCAGGCGCGTTCCCGCTCGACCCAGAGGCGGCGCAGAGCAACCCATGCCATCGGGTTGGGCCAGTGCAGAGCCACCACTACGCGGGCCACTAGCTGCACCCAGGTGTCGAAGCGTTGCAGATGCGCGAGCTCGTGCAGCAGCACCGCCTTGCGCCGTTCGGACGGCCACGTCACGAAGTCAGCCGGCACCAGAATCATCGGTTCGCTGAGGTGCAGCGCCATCGGGAGCGTCGCCTCGGTCGAAACGCGCAGCGACGGCACGCGGGCCCCGGCGCGCCGCGCCAGCTCGCGCAGCTCCTCGGTCACGGTGGCGGAGACTTCGCAGGAAGTGACCTGCAGGCGGTAGGCGGCCAGCCATCCCTTGCCCACGCGGAGCAGAAGCACCGCCATGCCGAGAATCCAGATTGTCGCAGCGGTGGCAGTCAGTACTCCACTCATGGAGACGCCGCCCAGATCGAAAGAGGCCGTCTCGGGTCGGGTCGTCGGCGAGGAACTCTGCGGCGCCGAGCCGGTTGATGTAGTCGACGGGGCATCGTTCCGGTTGCTCGCGATCGAGGCGGAGTCGGCCAGGCGCGCTTCCGCGGGCGCCGGCAGGGCTTCAGTGTCCGTGCCGCGAGCGCGCGACACGGGCGCCTCTTCGACACCACGCGAGACCGGCTCGGGGGCCGGGGCAGGTGACGTGATGCGGGTCGCCGTATTGCCGGAGGGCTCCTCGTTCGACCTGGTCGGAATCCGGTCGGCCGCTGCCGAACGCGCAGGCTTGAACTCGACCGGGCGACTTGCCGGTTCGGCTGTGGGCGCCGCCGGAAGAACTGGTAACTCCCATGTTGGCGAGACGGCGCCGATCCACGGCAGCACGCCTAACGCCCCGAGGGTGACAGTCCAGATCAGGGCGCGGTGGGCGGCCGGCCGGCCACGCATCGCCACGGCGGCGATACAGCCCACCGCACAGACCAGAAGGCCGCGGACGAACATCCCGATCAGATAGGTCGTCATCTCAACGGCCCTCCTTCCGTGCGGCATCGATCAGGGCCTGCAATTCGGCCAACTCGTCAGGCTCGAGCGCGTCGGCCTCTTCGAGCAGCGCGGCGACAGCCTGTGACGGCGAGCCGGCGAAGAAGGTGTCGAGAAGACGCCGGGCCTCGGCCTTCTGTACTTCTGATGCGGGAGATGTCGGCGTATAGACGTAGCTGTGCGACTTGCGGGCATGAGTCACGTGCCCCTTCTCGGCCAGCACCCGCATCGCGGCGCGCACCGCCGAATAGCTCGGCGGGTCGGGAATCTCTGCATGTACCGCGGCAACGGTAGCGCTGCCGTGCCGGTACAGGATGTCCATGATCTGACGCTCGCGTCGGCTGAGCGTGCTGCCTGTTTGGTCGCCCATCAGGTGCCCTGGGTTCGAGGTACTTTCAAGAAGTGCTGGAAAACTAGCATTTCCAGCAGGCACCCGTCCAGGGAGAATGCTGTTTTTTCAGCATTTTCTTCGCGAACTCCGTCACCGCCCCATCGGGATGGGTTGAGCGGCCCGGGCGGCCTAGGCTTCCTCGGCCTGGATCTCCGCAGCGATGCGCTGCACATCGTCGAGGACACGCAGCAGGTTGCCGCTCCAGAGCATCCCGATCTCTTCCTCGGTGTAGCCGCGGCGCACGAGCTCCAACGTGACGTTGAACGTCTCCGAGGCGTCGTCCCAGCCGTAGACACCACCACCGCCATCGAAGTCGGAACTGATGCCGACGTGCTCGAGGTCGATGAGGTTCACCAGGTAGTCGATGTGATCGACGAAATCCGAGACATCCACCGGAGGCGCCGTGTCGGAGACCTCATCTGCGCGCTCGTTCGCCCGCGACCTGATGTCCATCAACTGGCCGAAGTAGGCATTCCGTTCGTCATCGGGCAGAGCCATCATGGCGGCACGATCGAGCATCTCGAAGCCCATCTCGGCAGCGATCTCTTCCTGGATCGAGCGCATCGCGGCGCTGTGTGCGCCGGCCTTTTCGCTGTTCACGTAGCTGGCAAACGCGACGGTCTGCACCACGCCGCCATTCGCCTTCAGCGCCATCAATTCCTCGTCGTCGAGGTTGCGGCTCACGTCGTTCAAGGCACGTGCGGTCGAGTGCGAGGCAATCACCGGCGCGCGGGTTAGCTCGAGCGTCTCCATGTTGGATGCCTTCGACGGATGCGACAGGTCGAGCATGATGCCCCACTTGTTGGCCTCCGCGATGGCCTGACGACCCAGGTCGCTCAGCCCGCCATGCAGCCAGACGTCGTCGCGCTCGCCCGTGTTGGAATCGGCGAACTGCGAGTGCCCGTTGTGCGACAGCGACATGTAGCGCGCCCCGCGCTCGGCGAAATCGCGGATGTTGTCGAGATCGAGCCCAACCGGGTAGGCGTTCTCGATGCCGATCATCGCGACCTTCTTGCCGGCAGCATCGATGCGCCGCACGTCGTCGGAGGTCAGCGCGAGTTCGATCCGGTCCGGTGCCGCTTCGCTCGTGAGCCAGTGGATGGCGTCGAACTTGGCGATCGCGTTCTCGTACGCGGCCGCGTAACCGGCGTCATCGAGATCGCCCTGCCCCGTGTAGACCACAAGCCAGGCCACATCGAGACCGCCCGCTTCCATCTTCGGCAGGTTCACCTGGTTGCCGAGATCATCGTTGTAGTTCCGCTCGGGCGTGAAGTTCGCCACGCTGATGTCGTCGTGGGTATCCAGCGTGATCACGCGCTCGTGAATCCCCTGTGCACGTTCTACCAACTGCGCTTCAGTCTCCTCTGCGGCCGGCTCAGGAGCCTCCTCAGCGGGCGCACAGGCGGCGAGGGTGACGACCGCAAGAGCGGCGAAAGAAGCGATCCATCGGGTCCAGGGCTTGTGCATATCGGCCTCAAAACATCGGGCTGGTAGGGGGCATAAAGCAGTCGCCAGACGCGGAAAGTACCATCCACCCGAGTCAGATTCGAATGATCGAGCGTCCGCAGCGCGAATCACCCCCGCACGCGGACGTCTCGGAGGCCACAGAGAGACCTCGAACCCGAGCCCCGCGGCCGTTAGTGAACGATGGACCAACTCATTCCCTTCGACATCGGCAGCAGCACCGAGGACGTGCTCGAAGTGGTGCGTCGGTACTGGGGATTCGACGAGCTACGGCCCCTCCAGCACGACGCGATTCGGGCGGGGATGGACCAACGCGACTCGCTCGTGGTTCTGCCGACCGGGGGCGGGAAATCGCTCTGCTACCAGGTCCCGCCCTTGCTCACCGGGCGCACCGACATCGTCGTATCACCATTGATTTCGCTGATGAAGGATCAGGTCGACGGCCTGCGCACTAACGGCTATCCGGCAGCGGCGCTGCATAGCGGCCTCGATCCACAGAACCGCTCGGAAGCAGAGGACTTCATCGCGTCCGGCGACTGTCGACTCGTGTTCGTCTCTCCCGAGAGGTTGGTAACGCCCTGGTTTCTCAACACTGTCGAAAAGCTCGGCGTATCGACCTTCGCCGTCGATGAAGCCCACTGCATCAGCCACTGGGGACACGACTTCCGACCGGAGTACCGACAGCTGGCGGTGCTGAAGGAGCGTGTTCCCGGCGCCAGCATCCACGCCTACACCGCCACGGCGACCGAGCGGGTGCGGGACGACATCTGCGCGCAACTCGCTCTCGTCGACCCGACCGTACTGGTAGGTAACTTCGATCGCCCCAACCTGCTCTACCGGCTCGTCCCCCGTCTCGACCTCCGCGGCCAGGTGCGCGAGGTGTTGCACAGGCATGAGAACGAAGCCGTGATCATCTACTGCATCAGTCGCAAGGAGACCGAGCGACTCGCTGGGCACCTCCAGGACGAGGGGCACCAGGCCGCCTACTACCACGCCGGGATGGACGCGGCCCCACGCCGTCAGACGCAGGAGCGCTTCGCCAACGAAGAACTGGACGTGATCGTCGCGACAGTCGCCTTCGGCATGGGTATCGATCGCAGCAACGTGCGATGCGTCGTCCACATCGCGACGCCCAAGTCGATCGAGCACTACCAGCAGGAGACGGGGCGCGCAGGCCGTGACGGTCTTGAAGCCGAATGCGTGCTGCTGCACTCACCGGCGGACACCATGCGCTGGCAGACGCTCATGGAACGCAGCGCCGCCGAAGGCGACGGCGGCGGCCTCGCCGGCTCGCTCGCGCTGCTCGACGAAATACGCCGCTACTGCGCGCCCGGCAAGTGCCGTCACCAGGCTCTGGTGGAGCACTTCGGGCAGGCCTACGACGCCCCGGGCGATGCCGGGTGTGGCGCCTGCGATGTCTGTCTCGGAGAAACCGAGGGCCTGGTGGAGGCCACCAAGGACGCGCAGATGATCCTGTCGTGCGTCGCCCGACTACAGCAGTCCTACGGAATGGGCCACGTTGCGGATGTACTGCGCGGCGCGAAGACCGAACGCATCCGGAGCCTCGCCCATGACGAGCTGAGCACCTACGGGCTCATGGAGGGCAAAGCTCAGAAACAGATTATGAACCTGATCTTTCAACTGCTCGATCAGGAACTCCTGACTCGCAGCCCTGGCGAATATCCGGTGCTGCTCCTGAACGATGCGTCCCTGGAAGTCATGCGCGGTGAGCGGACGGTGCACCTCGTGCCGGCCAAGGCCCAGCGCGTCCGTAAGAGCAGCCGTGACTCCGCGTCATGGGAAGGCGTCGACATGGAGCTGTTCGAACGCCTGCGCGGACTCCGGACGGAGCTTGCTCGCGAACGCGACGTACCGCCATATCTGATCTTCGGCGACGCCAGTTTGCGCGACATGGCCGCGAGCAAGCCGTCGAACGAAACCGAGTTCCTTGCCGTGCACGGCGTGGGCGAGAAGAAACTGAAAGACCTCGGCGAGGTGTTCTTGGCAGCCATCGCGAGCCACGGGGACTGAGTCCCCGGACCGCGCATCGCGGTCGACGGATCGTGGTCATCAGCGTAATGTCCGGACGCATGAATCCCCACTCGGAGCCAGCCATGTCTCGATCCCGCCTTCTCGTCACCGCGCTCGCCCTCATTGCGGTCTCCGCCGCCGCAACAGCCCAGGAATGGACTCCGGACAAGCCCGGCAGCGACAACATCACGGTTGTAGCGCACATGCCGCTTGGTGCTCCGCTGAGCGTGGCTGATATTGAGATCGAGCAGGAACTTGATCGCCCGTACGTCTACGTCGCGCGCGAGGTGTTCGGCGAGTACGGCGAAAAAGGCATGGACGTCATCGACATCCGTGATCCGGAGAACCCCAAGCTCATCCACGAGTGGCGGATCGAGAACCAGGATCTGCACGCGGGCGCCGGTAGCAAGGACATCAAGTACTTCGTCTGGAACGAGCGGTACTACGTGCTCCTGTCGGTCCAGTTCGGCCAGGGCGGACCGAATCCGGATCTTCGATCTCCAGCCGGCCCTGGACGGTGAAACGAAGAACATCCGGTCGCCGATCGCTGCCTGGACGGCGGACTGGCAAAACCTCGTGCACAACCATGAGGTGCGCTGGCCCTTCGTGTTCGTGTCGGGCTACGTCGACGGGCTGCAGGTGTTCACGATGATGGATCCGCAGAACCCGCGCACGGTGGCCTACTACGACACGTTCCTCGGGCCCGACCCAAGCGACGAAGGCGGTCAGCTGTTCGACGGCGCCTGGGGCGTGGACGTACGCAACGCGGACGGCCTGATCGTGATCAGCGACATGACCACCGGTTTCTGGGCTTTTCGAATGGAGGGCTTCAACGGCTGGAGCGGCGAAGAGTGGGGCTACCCGGACGTCTCGAGTGCTCAGCCGCTCGGACCACGGGCGCCCCAGTAGGTCGACGGCAACAGCCAGAACCCGGGAAATCGATCGCCGCATGCGATACCTTCGCCCTGCCGGCCCCGCATCCTGAGGATTCCTATGTCCAGGTATCGTCGTGCGTCGTTCGCACTCGGTCTGATCGCTGCCGGTGTCGCGGCCACTGCCGCTCTCACACCCGGGGCGTCGACAACGTCTTCCCAGTACCCGGACTTCCTTCAGCCGTGTACGGCACCCGGAATGCCGCGTGACGGCCTCTGCGGAACCTACGAGGTCTGGGAGGATCGCCAAGCCCGGACCGGCCGCCGCATCGGACTGAACGTCGTGGTGATCCCGGCCCACGATCCGCAGCCCGAACTCGGAGCCTGGACCTACCTCATGGGTGGCCCGGGAGGCGCGGCGACACCGTCGGCGCAGGGCCTGGCCAACGGCTGGCAGCGCGAAAGCATGGACATTCTGCTGGTGGACCAACGTGGCACCGGCGATTCCAATCCGCTGATGTGTGACCTGTCGCGACCGGACGACACAGCACAGTCCTACCTCGACGCGCCCTTCGGGCGTATCGACGAGATCCGAGCGTGTGCCGACGAGCTCGGGCAGGAGGCCGACCTGCGCCTCTACACCACGCCGATCGCGGCCGATGACCTCAACGAGATCCGCGAGGCGCTCGGCTACGAGTACCTGAACGTGAACGGCGGCTCGTACGGATCGCGCGCGGCGTTGGTGTACATGCGGCGACACCCGGAGACGGTGCGTACCGCGATTATCAGCGGCATTGCGCCGATCAAGTTCACCAACCCGCTCTACCACTCGAGCGAGGCTCAGAAGGCGCTCGAGACGACGCTCGCGGAGTGCGCTGCGACGCCGGAATGCGCCGAGGCCTTTCCCGATCTGCGCGGCAAGTTCAACGAACTGATCGGGCGACTCGACCGCGCGCCCGTAGAGGTCGAGATTCAGGATCCCGACACAGGGCTCCCAACCACTGTGATGCTGGACAAAGCGGGCTTCGCCGAGGCGCTCCGCGTATTCATGTACTACATGCCGCGCGCCCGCCGCGTTCCGCTGCTCATCCACCGCGCGTGGGAAGGCGACTTCACTCCGTTCGTGGACGCGGGCGTGAGCAGCAACCGCGGAATTCGCGGCCTCCTTGCCCTGGGCATGCTGATGTCCGTCGTCTGTGCAGAGGACATCCCGAGGATCGATCCGGGGATGATCGACGCCGTCACCAGTGACACCTTCCTCGGTGATGAGCGCGTGCGCACGCAGATGGCAGCATGCGAGACGTGGCCGCGCGGCGCTGTTCCGGACAACTACGGCGAACCTGTGGACGTGGACGTGCAGACCTTGATTCTGTCGGGAACGCTCGACCCGGTTACAGGGCCCGACTGGGGTGACGAGGTCGCCGCCAACCTACCCAACAGCGTGCACCTCGTGGTCCCCGGCGCACATGGCGTCACCGGCGCGTGCGTGCAGTCCGTGACACAGAACTTCGTCGCCGCGGGGAGCGTCGAAGGGCTAGACCTATCCTGCGCGGCGGACGTCGAGTTGCCGCCGTTCGCGCTACGGTAGTCGCGACTTCCGACCGGACGGCCTTGCGGAGCCGTCCCTCGAACGAGAGATGCCATGATGAAGAACCACAGGCTCGCCGTAGTTGCAGCGGTCATCGCCCTTCTCGCGCTCGCCCCCGCACCGGAACTGCTTGCGCAGGATGATGCGGACCAGATTCGCACGGTGCGCGAGGCTTCCAACGCAGCGATCGCCAGCCGCGATATCGACGCCCTGCGTTCCACGTGGATCGAGGACTTCAACGTGACCGGCAGCAGCGGTCGCGTGTACGCCGGCGACGCCGAGATGACGGCCGGGTTCCAGAGCAGTTTCGAGGACCCCGAGTTCACGACGTACGTGCGGACGCCCGAGACGGTGCAGGTGAGCGCCAACGGAGCGTTCGGTGCGGAAGAGGGAGCGTGGGTCGGCACCTGGGACCGTGCGGACGGCACCATGCGTCTTCGAGGAACCTACCTGGCGCAGTGGCAGAACCGTAGCGGCGAGTGGAAGCTGGCCTCGGAGGTCTTCGTCGCCCTCTCCTGCGGCGGCAGCACAGGCTGCGCTGAGGTCTTGCCGAACCACCGCGACACCACGGCAGCCAAGCTCCAGGAGTCTCACTGGTCGCCCGACGCGATGCTCGTCGGCGAAATCGAAGAGAGCGACCTTCGCGAGGCGCCCTTCGATGAGTGGTATGTCGAGCGCTACGACGCCTACTCTCCCGACGCCGCGGCAGTCGAGGGCCTCGGTGCGCTCGACGATGAGACGCAGATCGAAGTTTTCTTCGGCACGTGGTGCGGCGACTCCAAGCGCGAAGTACCGCGCTTGATGCGCTCACTCGACGAGGCCGGATTCCCGCGTGACCGCGTGCGCATCGTCGCCCTCTCCGATCACCCGGGGGTCTTCAAGATGAGCCCGGCAGGCAGCGAACACGCGTTCCTGATTCATCGGACGCCGACCATCGTCGTGCATCGCGACGGCGATGAACTCGGCAGGATCGTGGAACGGCCCGCCGGACAGGTCGAGCAGGACCTCGCGGCGATCGTCGCGGGCGATCGGCCGGCGAGGCCATATGGTGCCGAGTCCGCACTGCACACGATGTTCTACGAGGGCGACACCGATGCCGTGCAGACGCCGACAAGCGCGTTCCTCGAGCACCTGCGGGAACTCGGCGACACCGAGTCGCTCTGGCACTACGCCTACTACGACCTGCTCCTCAACGGCCGACCGGCCGATGCCGCCGACGTGCTGCGTGTCTTCCTGACGCTCCACCCCGATTCCGTGCGGGGGCACCGCTTCCTGGCCTCGGCACACCGTGAGCTGGGCGAGGTCGGCGAGGCTCTCTACGCCGTGCGACGCGCTCTGGCGCTCGACCCGGAAGATCGAGGGAGCCTCCGACTCGAACGCGAACTGCTCGGCGAAGAAAACAACTAGGAGCCGGCTAGCTCTCGCCTAGTCGGCGCGCAGCGTGATCAACGGATCGACTCGCGTGGCCCGTCGAGCCGGCAACCACGAAGCGAGCGCAGCAACCGCCGTGAGCAGCAGCCCCATCGACATCGGCACGATGAAGGGAATTCCCGGGTCACCCAGAGCGCTCGTGAGCACCGCGATGAGCCCGAAGATCGCGAGCACCCCAACGATCGCACCGGCTGCGACGATTCCTGCGGCGGAGCGCATGATGACGCCGACAATGTTTCCGGTGCTCGCCCCGATGGCCATGCGAACGCCAATCTCATGCGTACGCTGCGCCACGGCATAGGCCGCCACGCCGTACACACCGAGCGCAGCCAGCAGAACGGCGAATACACCGAACCCGGAAAGCAGGTTCCGCACCGTCACGATCGGCTGGAATGCCTGCGTGACGATCCCCTGCATCGTGCGCACGTTCTCCGTCGGCAGATTGGGGTCCAACCGAGCGATCTCCGCTCGTGCCGCCTCGATCGACTGCGCCATGTCGCCGGTAGCTCGCATGGTCATGAAACCACCGCGCGTCGCGGCTTGAGCCGCGGGTAGGAACACCTGAGGCCCCATGCCGTTTAGCGCAATGCCCCCGAGACTGTCTTCGACCACGCCGACCACAGTGGCCTCACGTTCCTCGCCACCGAAAGTCACCACCAATGTTTCCCCTGTCACCGCCTCGCCCGACCACAGCGTGTCCGCGAGCAGGGTGTTCACTACGACCACGCTCGCCGCGTCACGCTGATCACGAGCGTCGAACTCGCGCCCCTGCCGCACGGCAATTCCCATACTCGCGAAGTAGCCTGGCCCGACGGACGATCGATCGGCGCGACGCTGCGTCTCTTCGTTCTCCGCCGTCTCTTCCGGCAACCGATAGAGCGTGGAGCTCGTGGCGAAATCTAGCGGCAGGCGATCGATCCAACCGGTGGCCTCAACGCCGGGCAATCGATCGAGTCCCTCCTGGGCCTGCTGCTGGAACGCAATGATCTCGGCCACCGACGGGTAGTCCGCCCGAGGCAAGGACATCCCGATGGTCACCACTCCCTCGGGCTCAAAGCCGAGCTCCTGATTGCTGAAGTCCCGCACAATGCCCACAGAGACAGCCGCAGCGCCGCAGAGGAATGTGGCCACCACGACCTGCCCGAAGATGAGAGCCGTGCTGAATCGTCGGGTGGCCTTGCCCGCCGAACCCGGTCGGCTCTCCTTGAGCGTCTCGGTGAGGCTCACCCTCGATGCGCGCAGGGCCGGAACCAGGCCGAAAGTCAGCGCGGTGGCCGCAGCGAGCACAACGGAGAAAATTACCGCGGGCAGATCCACCTCGATCTGGCCCACGCGATAGAGGGCCGCCGGGACCACAGGCGCGACGAGACCAATACCCGCGCGCGCCGCACCAATACCTGCGATGGCGGCGATGAACGCCAGCAGCGAATTCTCCGTGAGCAATTGGCGCACAATGCGGCCACGCCCAGCGCCGAGCGCCCCACGCACCGCCACGTCGCGACGTCGCACACTGGACCAGGCCAGCATCAGGTTGGCCACGTTGGCGCAAACGATCAGAAGGATCAGGCCGGCGCCGACAAGCAACGCCAGCATCATCGCGCGCAACTCATCGTGGAAGAACACGAGTGCCCGACGCAGTTCGGTGACACGGACCGAGCGCCCCTCCATGGCATCCGGGTACTGCCGCGCCAACTGCTCGTGAATCGCACCAAGCTCAGCCGTCGCCGTCTCATGAGTTACGCCGTCCCTCAGCCGACCCATCGTGAGAATTCCCTGCGCCGCTGGCCCCCAACGCTCCGGATCAAAACCGGCGGGCCTCCACATGCGGATCTCGCCGTACGGAAAGTTGAACCCGGGATCCATGACCCCGACGACAACGTGCGGTGTTCCATCCACGAAAACCTGCGTTCCAACCACCGCGGGGTCGGCGCCGAACTGTGTGCGCCAGACCGAGTCCGAAAGGATCACTACCTGGTTGTTGCCCGGGACATCTTCCGCCGCGGCAAAGTTGCGCCCGAGCGCGGGTTCAACGCCGAGCAGCGGGAAGAGATTGGCCGTGACGAAACCCGTCTCGACACCGCGCGCATCGCCATTCTGAGGCCGGACCGCGGTCGGCCCGTAGTAGTAGGCGGCCACGTCCTCGAAGCTGTCTGCCTCGCGCCAAGCCTCGTAGGTGCTAAGCGACTGTCTTAGCTGGTCCCAGCCGAACTCGCCGAGCGACACGTCAGTTTCGAACATGTGGACGAGTCGCTCGGGCTCCTCATACGGCAAAGCGCGTAGCAGAATTGGATTGATCAGGCTGAAGATCGCCGTGTTGGCCGCAATGCCCAGCGCGAGGATCGCGATCACGAGAAGCGACATCACGGGCTGTGAAGCCAGGCCGCGCAGGCCGCTGCGCACGTCATGCAGGAAGGTCGTCACAACAGACTCCATCAGGGATTCCGGGGAGAGATTGCGTACGGCGAGGCGCGCTCGACGCGCCAGTAGCCACGGCGATGAGCGCAGTACCTGTTGCCGATACCACCGGCGGGCGGCTCTGGCGTTGGTCGCAAGACGCTCGGAGTACTCCTCGCCGAGGTCGTCGAGCATGGGCGCACGATCGGCGGGAGGGGCCACGGCAGCGGCCAGCAGGCGCCACGGAAGCGGGCCGACGGCAACGGCTTGTCGGCTACTCGGCATCACTTCCCAACTCGAGACCATCGAGCATTCGCGACAGCATGCCGACCGTGTGGCGCAGCGTCTCATCGCCGTGTGGGGTCAGTCGGAAGTGCTTGCGCGAGCGACCGCCGCGAACCGGCAGAGGGTCGGACATCCAGCTCTCGACCAGCTCCTTGTCTGCCAACCGGCCCAGCGTGGCGTACACGGCACCAATGGATACAGGGCGGCTTGTTCGCTCCTCAATCTCGCGCCGGATTGCGGCGCCGTAGGCCTCGTCGCCGAGCCTAACGAGTGACAGAAGTACGTACTGCTCGAACTCGGCGAGGTGTTGTCCCTTGGGCATCTAGATATCTCTTACAAGTGAATAGATATCTATCTTATACAAAAAGATACATATGGAGCGCAAGCCTGCGCACCGTTTCGCGTCGATCTCTAGCGCGCCAGTAGCAGCGTGAACGACGGCTCGCCTTCGTTGGCTACCGCCACGTCCGCGCGCCCGTCGCCGTCGAAGTCGGCGAGGGCGATCTGGTGCGGCTGGGTGCCAACCGGATGGGCTGCGCCGCGCGCGAAGCCCCCTGATCCGTCGTTGAGCAGTTCGTGCACCTGATTGGCCGCATAGTCAACGACGAGCAGGTCGAGGTCGCCGTCGCCGTCCAGATCGAGCGGCGCCACATCCCAGGGCGCCACGCCCACCAGCGTTGGCAGCGGATCCGCCCCGACGTCGCCCGCAGCGAAGGTTAGGAGCTCGGCTGATCCCGAACTCGTGACGAGGAGGTCGACGATGCCGTCGCCATCCACGTCCGCCACTGCGGGAATGTGATGACGCGCTCCCACGGTGATGCTACCGGCAGCAACGAAGTTGCCATCGCCGGGGTTGTCGTATCGAGTCACGATCCCCGCGCTGAAGGTCGGCACGGCGAAGTCCTGATCGCCGTCCGCGTCGAAGTCCCCCACCGCAACCCTCTCAGCCCCAGGTGCGGCAGCGAGAGTCTGCGCGACGGCGAACGCACCGTCCGTGTTGCGGAGCACCGCGACTGTCGCTCCGCTGAACGCGCTCACGAGCAGGTCGTCGTCCCCGTCGCCATCAATGTCTGCAGCGACGACCGCGTGCGGGCTCGCGTCCACGGCTATGACCTGAAGGTGTTCGAAGCCGGCCCGGCCATCGTTGGCGTAGATGACCACCTCATCGGCGCCGGCATTGGTGATGGCGAGATCCACGTCGCCATCCATGTCGAAGTCGCCGGCGGCCAACGCTTCAGGTCGTGCCAGGCCGTCGATCGCAGTGACCTCCTCGAACTCAGCGCCCCCTCGATTCAGAACAACGAGAGCCTGGTTCGTGGTGCGAGCCACGCCCGCGACGTCAACGCGGCCGTCGCCGTTCAGGTCCGCGGCCACGAGGTTGTACGGCGGTGCCGACAGCGGCACGTCGACCCGCTCCCATTCGGCCGGCGCCAGCCCAACTACCAGTACGCCAACCGAAACGAGTGTCAGGCGTGCAGCTGCGTTGTTCATTGCGCTCTCCGTCGGGAATCAAAGCCTCACAAAGGAAAGCGGGCGAGGCGCGGTGCATCCAGTGCACCGTCCTCGCCCGCGTATTCCGAAGTACGACCGAGACTTACTCGTCGGTGGCGTCCTCTTCCTTCTTAAGGAGCACGCGCATTCCGTTGGCACCGACAAGCTCGTTGAACGCCGTCAGGTCGGCCGCGTAGATCTCGTGGATCTGCGCGATCAACGGCGCGAGCGTCGGCTCGAGATCGGCCCAGCGTTCCTTCACGCCCGAGCCCATCGGGGCTTGACCACCGGAGATGGCGCCGTAGAGACCATTGAACTGCTGGTCGAGTCGGCCCGGGAAGTTCAGCGAGTCCTGCCCGCCTTCGCCCTGGAGCTGCGTCAGCTCGCCTTCGACTGCGGTCAGTTTCTCGTTCAGAGCCGACGCCGCGGTGGACGCCTCGTCTCCATAGCCGGCTTCCGAGAGCATCCGACCAATGCCGGTTGCCTGCGTCTTCACCGATCGCAACTGCAAGACCTCGTCGTAGAGGAGCTTGGCTGCCGCGCCAACCTCATTGGCCATCGCCAGCTGCTCGGCATAGTCAGCCGCAGTTGCGGTCGAGTTCGGATTCGGCGCCCACTCGAACATCTCGGTGGCGCTGTAGTCGCCCATCGACAGCGTCACGGTGTAGGCCCCCGGAACCGCAGCCGGTCCGATGCCTCCACCGAATGCCCACTGCACCGTGCCATCCGGGATGTCGTAGATCGACGGCCAGCGACCCGAGAATCCCTGCGTGTTGAGCCCCGGCTTGACGTTCAGCGCGTCGCCGCTGCCGCGGAAGACCGACAGGTCCATGCCCATAATGGTGTCGCCGCGCTTCACGGCCTCGATGAACTGCTCGCGGAACTCCTCGGGCACGAACGACGGCACGCGGATGTCCTCGTCACCGCCGGCGCCCTCTGCCGGGATCCCTTGCTTGTCGAAGAAGACCTCGCCATCAGGACCGGTGATCACCATCTGCACCGGCGTCTGCGACACCTGGTTCACCATGTAGGCGATGCTCGGGTTGGTGCCGCTGCCCATCGTGCCGCTGGTCGGCGGCAGGAGGGTAATCGGAGCTTCGAGCACCTCGGGCGTGAGGGCCGAAAGTACCGAGAAGTCGTCGAGAACATAGAAAGCGCGCCCCTGAGTGGAGAGCACGAGATCGCTGTCCTTGATCACCATGTCGGTGACAGGTACCGCCGGCAGGTTCAACTGGAACGACTGCCAATGCACACCGTCATCGAACGATGCGTACATGCCGAACTCAGTACCTGCGAACAGCATTCCGCGGCGGTTCGGATCCTCGCGGACGACCCTCACGAAGTGGTTGTCCGGAATCCCGTTCATGCCATCGGTAAGCAGCGTCCAGTTCTGGCCGTAGTCGTTGGTCTGGAAGATGTACGGCAGGTAGTTCTGCTCGCGATATTGGTAGACGGCAATGTGAGCGCGACCGGGATCGTGCGCCGACAGGTCGATCATGTTGACCGTGCCGCCCTGCGGGATATTCGCTGGCGTGATGTCGTTCCACGTACCGCCGTTGTCCTGCGAGATGTGGACCATCCCGTCGTCACTGCCGGCCCAGAGCAACCCCGCGGTCTGCGGTGACTCTTCGAAGGCGAAGATCGTCGTGTAGACCTCGACGCCAGTGTTGTCCTGGGTGATGCCGGTGCTGCCGGAATAGCCCTGCATCTCCGCGTTGTTGGTCGTCAGGTCGGGGCTGATGATCTCCCAGTCGAGCCCGGCGTTGTTCGTCCGGTGCACATACTGCGACGTGTGGTAGACAACGTCCGGGTCATGCGGCGAGATCCGGATCGGAGCGTTCCACTGGAAGCGGTACTTCATGTCCGAAGCCTGCTGCCCGGTGGGTGCGTCCTCGTAGGCGCGGATGTTCCGCGTCTCGCCGGTCGACCGGTCGCGACGCGTGATCGCGCCACCGTAGCTGCCGGCATAGATGATGTTGTTGTCGCGCGGGTCGACTGCGATGTGGCCGCTCTCGCCACCGCCAACCTCGAAGAACTGCGCGCCACCGAAGCCGAAAAGGCCGGCACCACCGCTGGCCGCGTTCATGGCCGCGGTGCTGTTGTCCTGCTGGGCACCGTAGACGTTGTACGGCGTCGCGTTGTCTACCGTCACTCGATAGAACTCTGCAGTCGGCTGGTTCATCTGCTCGGAGAACGTCTCTCCGCCGTTGAGCGACACATTCGCGCCGCCGTCATTGCCGTTGATGAGCCACTGCGGGTTCTCGGGGTTCAACCAGAGATCATGGTTGTCGCCGTGCCGCGGCTGGAGCGCGGTCGGGAACGTCGCACCGCCGTCGATCGACTTGAAGAAGCCGGTGTTCAGTGAGTACACCGTGTCGGGGTCAACCGGGTCCGCGATGATGTGGATGTAGTACCAGGCACGCTGCAGCAGCTTGCGGTCCTTGGCCATCGGACGCCAGCTGTCACCGCCGTCGTCGGAGCGGTAGACACCGCCCTGAGCACCCGGCGCCTCGACAAGCGCCCAGACGCGCTCGGGCATCGGGGGCGAAACCGTCACGTCGATCTTGCCGACCACGCCACCCGGCAATCCGCCGCCGAGCTTTTCCCAGGTGTCGCCGCCATCCTTGCTGCGCCACACGCCGCCCTCTTCGCTGCCCGAGTGAATCGTCCACGGGTTGCGGTACACCGTCCACGCGGTCGCGTAGAGGATCCGCGGGTTCGACGGGTCCATCTCGATGTCGTTGAACCCGGTCTGATCGGAGATGTAGAGAATCTTCTCCCACGTGAGGCCGCCGTCGGTGGTCTTGTAGAGACCGCGCTCTTCGTTGGGGCCAAAGATGTCACCCAGCACCGCGGCGAAGACCACGTCGGGGTTGTCGGGGTGCACCACCATTTCCGGGATCTGCACGAAGCCGGGATTCCAGATGTGGTCCCACGTCTTGCCCGCATCGGTCGACTTGTAGATGCCATCGCCAACCGAGATGTTGCCGCGTGGGCAGCCTGAGCCGGTGCCGACGTAGATGACATTCGGGTCGGACGGTGCGATCTTGATGTCGCCGATAGAGGCTACGTTGAAGAACTCGTCCGAGACGTTGTTCCAGGTCGTGCCCGCATCATGCGTGTGCCAGACACCGCCGCCGGTGTACCCGGCGAAATACTGCAGCGGGTCACCAGGGACTCCCACAACGGCAGTCGAGCGACCGCCACGAGCGAAGCCGGTGTGGCGGTATTCGAGCCCGTCGAAGTACTTCGGGTCCATCGTGACGTTGGGATCCGCCGGCGCTTCCGCCTCCGACTCCGCCTCCTGGGCGGGCACGGGCATGGCAACGAGGCCAAGCAGCAGGGTCAGGACGAGGGACAGGACGCCAAAGCGATTGCTCTTCAAGGAGAGCCTCCGTCGTTGCGGCACCGGAGGATGAGGGGGCGCGCGGTGGGGTGGTGCCGCCAGGCGGCACTCTGAGTCCGATCGAGGGCCGAATTTACACCGGCGCCGCGGGCACGGCCAGCAACGCCGACCGAGAGCCCCGCGCCAACACGTCAGAAGCCGATGCTCATGAGCAGACTGATCGTGCCCCAGCGGAACTTCACCTGGTCGGACTCCACGAAGAAGGAGGACATGCCCAGGTTGTAGCGGCCCTCGAATCCGATCTTTCCGAACGACAGGCCTGCCCCGACAACGGCCCCGAAGTCAGTGCCGTTGGTCTGCTCTTTGATGTCTTCTTCGGGCGCTTCCTCGCCGACCTGGGCGATGGACTTGGCGTTCATGCGGAACGAAACCGCGGGCCCTCCGAACAGCACGAGGCCACCGCCGCCCGAACCAAGCTTCCACCTGAGAAGCAGCGGCACCTCGATGTAGTCGGCCTCGATGAAGTTCTCGATCTCGCTGTCCACAGGGGCGTCCACGAACTGGATGCCGGAACGCCGCTTCTGGTAGATGCCCTCGAATTGAAGCGAGAAACCGACTGCCAGAGGGATCCCGTAGTAGATGCCACCGGAGAGAGTTCGCTTTCTCGGTCGAACGAGGCCACATTGAGATCGATGTCGCTGTTCACCGTCGTCCGCAGGCTCGCCATCGCGAAGCCGCCCTTGATACCGAATCCTTGGGCCGTCGCCTGGCCGGGCGCCAGCAGGGTCAACACGACCCCAAACAGCAGCGCACCTATTCCCTCGTTCAACTCGCATCCCACCCTCCAGATTTCCTTGGCCAGCTCAGCGCGTGGCCGACAGAACCGTCACGGACACCGACGAATCGGTGCTCTGATAAGTCGCCAGATCGGTCGCCTGGACCACCAGATCCCAGGTCCCGCTTGGCAGATCTTCCGGTAGCCACATCTGGACGCCGAGGCGCATCGCCCCGTCCTCCGGACTCCGTTCCCACACCACTCCACCAAACCGCTCGATAAACCTGAAATCACCCGCGCTGTTGCGGAGCGCTACGTCCAGACCGGCTCGCGGATCCTCGGAGGGATCCGGCGTCGTCAGGTCGTAAACCAGCGCGAAAAGCTCGACCCGCTGGCCGGCGGAAAGTATCGACGTCAGATCCGGAGTGAGATCGCGTTCCATGATCTGGAATGGGTAGCTCACTGGCAGGTCGGCACGGTGCGCCGGTTGCTCACCGAAGCGCACGCCGTTCACGATGCCGTCGCCCGCCTTCACAATCACCGGGCCACTCATCCGCAGCGTGACATCAGGCGCTTCCGGCACCTCGAACGCCAATCGCCGCGATGCGATCCGACCGGTTCCAATCTCCTGCACGACCACGCGAATGTGATAGCGACCAGGAGGAACCACGACCATGTTGTAGTAGCGGAACGGCAATTCGGAGCCAGCGGAATTGGAGTCCGCACGCGTCCGGAAGAAGTCGCGGACCTCGCCACGAGAATCGATCGCCTGTCCGATCATCTCGAACTCGAGCTTGTCGTCCTCACGCAGAGCACGCAGCGCGTCCAGTTCCCTGGTATCGATCTGCAGCACGAGGGCCGCACGGCCGTATCCGTTGCGCACCGACACCGGCAGCGCGCGCACGTCCATCCGGATGTCCGCGCGATCAGCGGCGGATTCGAGCGCGCTCGCAAGCTCGAGTCGACTCTGCAGCGGGGTGCGCCGCGAGTTGGAACCCATGACCTCGAGTTCCTCGGGCGCCCAGGCGATCTCCAGCCCGTCACGAACCCGGACGTCGACATCCACTCGATCCCGCTCGGCCTCGCGCATCCGGAAAGCCAGCACGTAGAAGGAACGCGTGGACGCCTCGACTTCGGTAAGGCCCTTCCCCAGATCTGAGCGATAGAAGGTCGCAGTTCCCCCGGTCTCGTCCGGGAGGAAGCGCATGACGTCGCGTTCGCCGAACTGACTACCGAGGCCAGTCATCGGATCCCAGGTACGCGGGTCCGCCCCGCCGATCACATCGGAGCTCGCGTCGTCGAAGTTCGTCACCGTTACGGAGTCCGGCATGAACGTGTGGACCACGGTGTCTGTGCCCACGGCGGCGTGGATCATGTCGCCGGCCTCGTCGCGGAAACGCCCCTGCGTGAACACCTCGTTGGGTAAGCCGTTTGAGAAGAACAACAGGTGCTTGCGACCCTGCTCGGGTGCCATCGCGTCGAACAGGAGCCCGAGTCCACGGAGCATGTCCTCGGCGTTCCGCACCATACGCTCGGCGCCGCCAGCGGCGGCAAAGGCGTCCATGGCGGCCAGGTTGAACATGCCGTTGAGCGGCTCGAAGCGCTCTCGAATGCTGTTCGAAGCCACCGCGGTCCGCGCCGCGGAATCGAGACCGCTGCCGCCAGGATCTACGCCCTCGATCGACCGGCCCGGTGCAAAGGCATCCAGAACCTCCTCGACGCGTCGGGGATTCGTCGTGAATGCGACCGGGACCTGGAGACCCTGCCTCGGACTGTAGGTCGCCAAGCCGAGCACATCGCTCGGGAGCACCGTGTTCTGAACAAACTCGAGCGCAGCCTCGCGCGTGTAGCGCAGCGAGCGCATGTTCGCGACAGTGAGATCGAAAAAGAGAAGGAAATGACGTCGCGCCGCGCCCGGCAATCGAGGAGAGGGAACCTCGGCCGCCATGAACTGATCTGGAGGAACGATGGACGGATCGGCGGGAAGCAACGATTCATCCACCCGCGTCGCATCGCTGACCTCGAGGGCATCGACAAGCGTGCGCGACTCCCCGTCAATCAGAACCTCGAAGTCGTCAACACCGAGTCCGGAAACGAACTGGCCTGATGTGTTGTTGACCCCAACGTGGAACCGCATGACCTCGATCGACGAGGCGAACTGGACCGGCGTGCCGCTCTGCGCCGCCCCCGTGGCCGGGAGCACGACGAGCAGCGTTGCAGCGAAGAACCCGACTCGGAGCACGGTATGACTGCGCAAGGCAAACCTTGAGCGACGGGGACGAAACCGGGGGACCACTCCATCGGCGATGAAGTTGCCTGAGCGTAGCACCAGCGGCGTCGACTGAACACCAGGCGTCGCGGTCCGTCTGACGGTCGCGGCCGCCACATGCGGTGATTGAGCAGGGGATGAATCTGTCTATTCCATCTGATGTAATAGACGAATCCGCGTTCAGCCTTCCCCGCCGAGAAATCACGCCATGAAGAATGTCGCACTGCGACTCGCCGGGACGGTCGTCACGCTCGGCCTGGTGCTGACCTACGCCGCCGCCGCGCGGCCCGCCGACGAACCCACGCCAACCGCAGTCGATCGCACCGCGGCGCTCGACGAACTAGAGCGCTGGCTCGACAACGAACAGAGCTTCAGCGGCGCGACGCGTAGTGAAGCAGAACGATTGCTACGCGAATACCGGGACACCGCGCACGCCATGAGCGAGCCCGCGTTCTACATGGCCGTGCGCCGACTGGTGGCTCTCGCCGAGAACGGCCACTCCAATGTCAGCACCGGCACGATCTACTCCCGCTTCGGACTCGTGCCCTTGCGGACGTACTGGTTCTCTGACGGGTTGTTCATCGTCCGCGCTCATCGGCTGCATCGGGACCTGATCGGTTTGCAGATCCGGGCGATCAACGGGCACGACATCGAAACGGTTGAGCGTCGACTCATGGACTTTCACGGCGGCAGCCGCGAGATGTTCCGACGCTACGCCGCGCTACCCCTGTTCCTCTCACCGGCAGTGCTCCACGCGGCCGGGCTCGGCGAGCGCGAGGACGTTCTGACCCTCACCCTCTCGACGCCCTACGGTGGGGCCCGCAATGTGGAAGTCAAACTCGATGCCGCCCTCGGCGGAACCCGTACGGGGACTCCGTTCCGGTTGCTTCTTTCCGATCAACTACCGGGCGAGGATGACTGGCTCGTCGCCACGCCGGGCAGCGGCCGCACGCCTCTCCGCCTGCGCGATCCGCAGCAGCGCTTCCGTCATGTCGACCTGGACGACGTCGCCTACATCCAGTTCCGCGCCAACATCGCCCCCAGACGCGGCCTTGAGGACTTCGCCGAGCGAACCCAAGAGCGGCTCGAGCGAAGCCGGCCCAGCGCGATCATCTTCGACAACCGCGACAATGGCGGCGGCGACCTCACACGCGCAGCAGCGTTCGCACTCGCCCTGCCAGACCTCGTGGCGCCCGGCGGCAAGGTGTACGTCCTCACCGACCACGCCACGTTCTCAGCGGGCATCTACAGTTCCTTCTTCCCGGAGTCCGCCGCGCCCGACCGCACGTTGATCGTCGGCGCGCTCGTGGGTGACTTCACCCGCTTCTGGGCTGAATCAAACCAACGCTTCCAGTTGCCTGGCACCGACATCAGTATCGGCTCGGCGCTGCAGCTGCACGACATCGGTGTGGGCTGCCCCGACTCCTCCGTCTGCCACATGACCCGGTACCCGGCCGCGTGGAATATCGCTATCGGGTCACTAGAGCCCGAGATCCCGATCGGTACGACCTTCGCCGACTTCTCGGCCGGTCGCGACCCAGTACTCGCCTGGGCGTTAGAAGACGCGGCTTCGCGCTAGCGGCGGATTGTTCGGAGCGGCACCGGCGCTCCCCGACCCTCGCGACGCCGCCCCTGCTTTTTTTCGCGTGGGATTGAGCGGCTTTCGTGCGTCTTGTTAGGTGAACGTCATCCCCGACGAGAGCATGATGAGCGAGAGCGAGTTTCTCCATATCTACCGCGACACGGTCGGCCCGCTGTACGGCACGGTCGTGGGCTGGACGCACGACCGGCAGCTGGCCGAGGACATCGTCCAGGAAACGTTTCTGCGCGCCGTGAAGAACTGGCCGCGCAAGGGCGTGCCCGACACGCCGATCGCGTGGCTGCGAACGGTGGCGCGCAATGCCTGGATCAGTGCACAGCGTGCCAAGCGCCCTGAAGCCGCCAGCGACACAGTCGCCGCCGCGCCGGACAACGAACCGGATATTCCCGAAGATCGGCTGGCGCTCCGACACGGCATCGCCGCGCTCGAGAACGGCCACGCCCGAATCCTGACCGCCTTCCACCTCGAGGGTCGCACGATGCGTGATATCGCTGCGCATGAAGGCATCACCGAACGCGCCGTCGAAGGACGCCTACGCCGGGCCCGCGAGGCCCTTCGCGCCGCGATGACCACAACCGAACCCCAGCCCGAGACCAACCCATGAACGACCTGAACGACACCGCGCTCCCTGATCCGAAGTTCGTCGAGCACCTTGAGTGGCAACTCCGCTCGGAATACCGGCGAGAGCAGCGGCTCTCGCAGCAACCGCCACCCTGGTGGCGACGCACCGGCTGGCGGGCCGCCGCCCTGGCATCCGTCTCGCTGCTCGTCGGCTTCGGTGGCGCAACGGCTGCGCAGGCGACCAACGAACGGCTACAGGAAAGACTCATCGAGGCCGAGGCGCGCCTCCAGCTCGAGATGGCCCGTCAGAACCTGATGTTCACTGAGGAGCAGCTCGCGCTGACCCTGACCAGACAGGAGGTCGGGACGGCGTCGGACGAAGAGCTGGCGAACGCTCGCCTGCAGCGTGCGATGGTGCAGCGCGAACTCGAACTGATGCGACTGGAACTGGCGTACCAGGAGCGTACCGGCGAACGACCGCGCCACGACCTCGCCGCACCCACGATCGACGGCCGTGACATCGTCTCGGCGCGGCTCGAGTTGCAGCGCGAAAACCTCAACGACCAGCTCACTCAGATGGCTTTCGAGCTGGAACAGTTGATGACGCGGGCGCAGGCCGGCGCTGTGGACGAGTTTCAGGTGATGGCGGCAACCTTCGCGCAGCAGTCCTTGATGGCCGAGCTTGATCTGGCCGAGAGGCTGGTGCGACTCCGGCGCGACTTTCTCGACGGCGAGATCACCGCGGCGGACCTCGAGGTCCGCGAGGAGTTCCTGCGAGCGAGGGCGGAAGCGGATCGCTCCACGGGTCATCTCAGCCTTGCACAAGCCCATCTGGACCGGGTGACACGTGCTCCCGGAATGCACGAGGAAATCGAGATCCGAGCTGCCGAACACCAGGTCTCGATGGCCCAGTTGCAAGCCGAGATGGCGTCGCTACGACTCCGGTTGCTCCGCCAGCGCGAGTAACTCGCTCAGGCGTGCCGCAGCGCCTCGACGGGATCGAGGGCTGCGGCGCGTCGCGCCGGCAGATAGCCCGCCAGGATTCCGGTGAGGCACGACGAGACCAGGCCGAACGCCACTGCCCAGGCCGGGAGCACAGGTAGGAATCCGGGAACGAACAACGTCAGTAGCGCCGTGAGTCCAGCGGCGACGGTCAGGCCAGCAACACCGCCGGCAAGCGACAACAGGGCCGACTCGATGAGGAACTGGCGCTGCACTTCCGCACGCCGGGCGCCCACGGCGAGGCGGACGCCGATTTCGCGGGTTCGCTCGGTGACCGCGATCACCATCACGTTGGCGATTCCGATACCGCCGATGAGAAGGCTGACCGCGGCCAGCCCCACGGTCGCGGCCGCGATGCCAGCACCCACTTGGTCGAAGGTGCCGATGATCTGCTCCGACGTGGACAGCGTGAAGTCGTCGTCCTCCTCAACGGACAGTTGCCGCAGCCGTCGCAAAACAGCCTGCGCGTCCACCTGAGCCTGTTCCAACTGACCAGGCTCGGAGCGCATGTAGAGCAGCACGTTCTCTGCCTCGGGGAAGCGCCTCACCACGGCGCCCGCGGAGATGCTCATCGCGCTGTCCTGGCGATTCTCGCCGAAGAAGCCGCCGCGGCGTGGCGCCACCACACCGACCACGGTGTAGGACTCGCCGCCAAACAAGATCGTCCGGCCCAACGCAGTCGCACCTGCCTGGGAGCCAAACAAAGCCTCCGACAGGCTACTCCCGAGCACCGCGACACGGGCGCCGGCGCGATCCTCGAGTTCCGTAATCGGTCGACCGTAGGCGAACTCGGCACCCACTACGTCGAAGTAGTTGGCGGAGACGCCTTCGGGCAGGACGTTGTCCGATACGTTGCTGCCCGAGCGCGCGCTGAGCGGCTGCCCATTCGAAATCGTCGGCACACGAATCTGCACCGCGACTTGGCTGATCGAGGGCGCTTCGCGCGCGATCACGTCAGCAAATTCCCGCTCAAGCGGTAGACGGTTGGCCTCGTCCTGCGACGGCGGCGAGGAGGGGTCGCCAGTCAGGTGATAGGCGAAAACGTTATCGGTGCCGAGTTCGCGAAAGAGGATCGCGATCTGGTTGCGCACGTTCGCGAGCACCGTCGACACGAGCACGACTGTCACGATGCCGATCACAATGCCGGTGATGGCCAGGCCACTGCGTGCAGGATTGGCGCGCACCGACTCCGTTGCGAGGCCCGCCGAGAGTCGGAACTGTTCTGCCCAGCGCCGGCCGATCATTCGGACCTCAGTGCATCGACAACATCGATGCGGGTCGCGCGCCGCGCCGGATACCAACCCGCGACGATGCCGCTCAGGCTAGCCGCGACCAGGCTCGTCAACGCCGTAGATGCCTGGAGCTCAACCTCGAGACCGGCCGCCCGAGCCACCGGCACCAGCACGTAGACCATCCCCAGCCCGACGGCGCCACCGAAGACTCCGATGAAGAGCGATTCTGCGAGGACCTCGGCCATGATCTGTGCTCGGCTCGCGCCGACCGCCCGACGAATACCGATCTCGTTGGTCCGCTGGGTCACCGAGACGAGAATCGTGTTGGTGACGACGATGACTGCCGCCAGAAGGGCCATCGCCGAGATTGGGGCCGCGGCCACGCCCACTCTCTCAGAGAGCGACTGGACGAAGCTGCGCGCGGCTTCCGGCGAGAGGATGTCGAAGTTGTCGGCGTCGCCCGGTTGCAACTGTCGCCGCGCACGCATCGAGATCCGGGCGTGATCTTCTGCCCGACGCACCTGGGCCGTGCTGGTCGCCTCGGGCGGCTTGGCCAGGAGTTGCAACGTCGCGGGAGCCCCGAACAGTCGCTCCGAGGCCCGCAGAGGAATCCACACGTTGCGATCCAGCGAGACACCGCTGATGTTCCCCTGCCGTTCCTGCACACCGATCACCCGGAAGCCGCGCCCCGCAATGCGAATCGTACGGCCCAGTGGGTCGACGTTGGGATACAAGGTGTCGACGATGGTCGCCCCGATCACCGCAACGAATGCAGCGCGATCGGCCTCCTCACGCGTGAAGAACCGACCACTTTCGAAAGCGAGGTCGCGGAGTCCGGCGAGCGTCGCCGTCGCACCGATCAATGACGCGCCCGGGTATTTCTCGGAACCGGCGGCCACTTCGACGGCGCGATTGACCGTGGCGCCATAGACGACTCGGTTGTCCGCGTACCGCTCCATGAAGCGTAGGTCGCTGCGCTCGATGTTCGGATTGCGTTCTTGCTTCAGGGCAAGTTCACGACGGCTGAGCTGGCCAACGGAAGCGATCTTCGCCATCACAAAGGTGTCGCTTCCGAATGCGCGCGCGGCATTGACGCGGGCGAAGTTCTCGATCGCATCGAGAGTGACGACAACCGTGGCCAACGTGGCCACTGCGGCAGCGATCGCAACGCCAGCGAGCGCTGCTCTTAGCGGGTGGCTCCGCGCAGCGCCGATGCCCTCCGCGGCAGCGTCGAGTAGAAGCGCGACTCGCACGGGGCCTACTGGGGGCGAACGGCGTCGCCGTCCTGCAGATCGCGCAGCACCTGATAGGGGCCGATGATCACCTCGGTGCCGGCATCGAGGCCGCCGATACCGATGTCCAGGCCACCGATGATCCCTGTCTCGACCTCACGAAACTGAGCCTGACCGTCCTGGACGACGAACACGCCACGCCGGTCGGTGCCGTCCTCGGCTGGTCGCAAGACGACTGCCTGCAGCGGCACCGTGGCCACGTTCGCTTCCTCGCCAACGAGAATCTCGGCGTCGCATGTGAGCCCCGGACGCATGCCTTCGATGTGATCGTCGATCCGGACTTCCACGCGAAACTCGCGTGCCGCAGCTCCAGCGCCTTCCTGCGGCAGTGCGCTCGCGCCAACTTCGGTGACCCGGCCCGTGAACGTGCGGCCGGGCAAAGCCTCCAAAGTTATCGTGGCGGGCTGCCCGACCGCGACGCGCAGGACGTCGGCCTCGGCGACCTTCACGTCCGCGTTGAGTTCGCTCAAATCCGACACCGTCATCAGAACCGTGCCAGGCTGATTCTGGATGCCAATCACCACCATCTCGTCCTGCCGCACCTGTAGGCGCGATACCACGCCATCGATCGGCGACACGATAGACGTCTTCGAGAGCTGATCTTCAGCGCGCGCCGCCTGCGCCTCGGCCTGAGCTACCCGGCGCTCGGCTGCACTGGCCGAACCCACGACACGAGCCACCGCGGCCTCCGCTGAGGCCACCTGTGCCCGTGCAGTCTCGAGGGCTGCCACCGCGGTATCGAGTTCGGCGCGCGACACGAGTTCTTGCTCGTGCAGGCGATCGGTTCGGTTGAAGTTAGCCTCAGCCTCGCGGGCGCGCGCCTCGGCGAGTTGCAGGTCTGCGCGCGCGGCGCCGACTTGCTCCTCGGCGGCCTTGGCCTCGGCTTCGAGAGCCGCGATCGCTGCAGAAGCGGCGTCCAGATCCGAGCGCGCTTGAACCGGATCGATCCGCGCGAGCAGGTCGTCCCGGGTGACGGTCTGGCCCTCGATCACCGGCAGGTCGACCACGCGTCCCATGACGCTGGAGCCGATGTCGGCATAGCGTTCGGCGACGATCTCACCCGACGCGGTCACGTAGGAGCGGAACGTTTCACGCGTCTCGACAACGCCGATATCAACGGCGATACCTTCGCCGCCGTTGCCGCGCAGCGCCATCGTGACGGCAACGATTGCGGCCAACGCGCCGAGACCGATGCCCCAGCGCTTCAAGCGAGCCTCCGGAGATGACCGCAGGTCAATTCAACACCTTCTAGTTCTGGAAGTGGCGAGCCTCTGGCCCGCGTGTGGGGGGACTAGCGGCGTGTATCCGGGTCGCTGTTATCGCTTGCCGGGCCGGCAGCCGCAACTCGCGGCGTTCCGCGGGACGGCCAGACGAACACGTTCAGCGCCTCGAGTTCCCGGACGAAGACCTGTTCTCCGGCCACCGCGATATGGCCCCATGCAGATGCCGTGGCGACCGCTGCTTCATCCAGCAGTTCGTACTGATCGGGGTTGGCGCGAATCAACCGCAACTCGCCCTCGGCATCGAGGGCCAGGAGCTTGTCGCCTTGCCACGCAATGCTCCAGTACTCGCCAAAAGGCGTGGTGCGCCACTTCTCTTCGCCGGTCCGAAGATCGATGCAGCTGAATCGGCCGTTGCCGAGATGCAGGTATGCGTAGTCCCCGATCTGGACTGGCGTCGACATGTAGCCGCTGCCCTTGGACGTCCAGGCGGGGGCCACGTCGTTGCTCGAAGAAACCGAGTAGAAGTGGGAGCCGTTCCGGTGCTGGCTCACAAAGATGCCGTTCCCGTAGCTCATCGGGGTCACGATGTTCATGCCACGGAAATTCGGGACTGACTGACTCCACAGCACCGCGCCGGACTCAGGATCGACACCGGTGAGCGCAGCACGTGTGAAGACCAGGAGTTGACGCTGGCCGTTGAGTTCGGCCAGGACGGGCGACGAGAACGCGCCGCCGCTCATGATGTTGTTGGGCGACGCCGCCGCGCGCCACACCGGTACCCCGGTGCGCTTGTCGAGCTTCACGATCCCGTTCGCAGCCTGCACGTAGAGATAGTCGCCGTCGAGAAGTGGCGAAGAGGCAAACCCGAACGGCGGCTCGCTTACCTGATAGTGGCGCGGCAGGTCGATGCGCCACAGCTCGTCACCAGTTTCACCGTCGAGCGCAAACACCATCTCTAGCATGTCGCCCACGAAGAGCATCTCGCCGTCGTAGGCGGGCGTTGACCTTACCCAGGCGCCGTGCGATGCCGCGAAGAACGGAACCTCGGCCGGTGCGCCCCAGCTCTTGCGCCAGATTTCGCTGCCGTCGAGACGCGCTAGGGCGCGAACCGTCACCGTGCCTACCTCATCGCTACCCAGCACGAAGACCCGGTCACGGCCCACGACGGGGCCCGGATATCCCTTGCCCAACTCCACGCGCCACGCCGGGCGCAGCCCATCGAGATTGTCGGCCCAGCCCGTGCCGGAGACCTGGCCGTCTCGCGCGGCGCCACGCCATTGCCCCCACGCGGAGGCGGAAGGATCGGCATCCACGCTAGTCGTCATCACCTGAGCCAACGCGGGCTGCGCGAGTGCTGCCGCGGCGAGCAAGGTCATTGCGAGAAAAGCCTTGCGGCACGGCATCCAAAAGCGCGTCGAGGTCGGAGTCATTGTTGTCTCCAGGAGGTTGTCTCCTTGCAGACTTCGCGTACCGGGCGAAAACGGATTCGCATAGCCCCCCGAAAAGATGTCAATTCTCATCTACACGCTGCTGATCACTGCCCTCGCCATGGTGGCGATGTGGTGTCTGAGCCTGCTGCTGCGCAACGCCGCAATCGTCGATAGCTACTGGGGACCAGGCTTTCTGGTCATCGCAAGCATCGCCGCCGCGTCCGGAACTGGATCCACCGCGCGCACTGGGCTGATCCTCACCCTCGTGGCCATATGGAGCCTGCGCCTTGGCGGCTACCTGACCTGGCGCAACTGGGGAAAGCCCGAGGACTATCGCTACGGAGCGATGCGAACACACCACGGCTCCCGATTCTGGTGGGTGAGCTTCCTCACGGTCTTCACGCTCCAGGGCGTCCTGATGTGGTTGATCTCGTTGCCTCTCCAGGCCGCCGTGCTGACCTCCACGCCTGTTGAACTCGGGTGGCTGGACTACGTGGGCGTGCTGCTCTGGGCGGTGGGATTCACGTTTGAAGCCATCGGCGACGCTCAGCTCGCTCGCTTCAAGGGCGATCCGGCCAATGTGGGCAAGGTGCTCGATCGCGGCGTGTGGGCGTGGACGCGGCACCCCAACTACTTCGGCGAGACACTGATCTGGTGGGGCTACGGACTGATCGCTCTCGCCACGCCATATGGGCCCTGGCTGCTCCTGAGTCCCGTCCTGATGACCTTCCTCCTGCTGAAAGTCTCGGGTGTAGCCATGCTCGAGCGAGACATCGGTGACCGCCGCCCCGGATACGCCGACTACATGCGACGAACAAGTGCGTTCTGGCCTCGGCCCCCGCTGCCGCGCTCCGCCGACAACAGCACCGGCGTGCAGTGAGCGCGCGCGAACGCATAGCGGTGATTGGCGCAGGAGCTGCCGGACTGACGTCGGCCTACCTGTTGCAGCAGCGATTCGATGTCACGCTCTTCGAGCGCGACGAAAGGCTCGGCGGACATGTGAACACGGTGCCGATCCCGGATGGCTCCGACGCTGGAACGCCTGTCGATACCGGCTTCATTGTTTTCAACGAACGGAACTACCCGAACTTCTGTCGGCTTCTGGATCGTCTCGGCGTGGCATGGCGTGAGAGCGACATGTCCTTCAGCTATACGTCCGAGATCTCCGGACTCCAGTACGCCGGGACCGGCGCCGATGGTCTCTTCGCGCAGCGCGCCAACCTCGTGAGCCCGCGTTTCTGGCGACTCCTGGCCGCGATCATGCTGTTTTGCCGACGCGGGCGACAGGCGCTCAAGGGCAAGACCCTCGGCAACGCCACGCTCGGGGACTTCCTCGACGAGTGCGCATTCTCGGACGTGCTTGCGGCGGACTATGTCATCCCGATGGCCGCCTCCATCTGGTCGGCATCACGCACCGACATCCGCGACTTCCCGGCCGCGGCGATCCTGCATTTCTTCGACAACCACGGCCTACTCGATGTGCGCGACCGCATCACCTGGCGCACCGTTGAGGGCGGCAGCAAGACCTACGTCGACGCTCTGCTCGGCTCGTTCTCCGGAGAAGTCGTCACCGGGGCTCGCATCGCTGCGGTGCAGCGCGGAGTCGCTGGCCCGACACTGCAGATGGAGGACGGACACACTGATCGTTTCGACCATGTCGTCCTCGCGACGCATGCCGACCAGGCGCTCGCGCTGCTCGAGGATCCCTGCAATGACGAGACGTCGCTGCTCGGGGCGTGGCGATACTCGCGTAGCCTCGCCGTTCTGCACACGGACACGGCGCTGCTGCCGTCGAACTCGCGTGCCTGGGCGTCCTGGAACTACCGCCGCACCACGGCAACCGGCGACGCCGAGCCGGTTCATCTGAGCTATCACATGAATCAACTTCAAGGACTGGCCACCGAGCGGGAATACATCGTCACGCTGAATCCACCCGTGGACATCAGCCCGGCCAAGGTCATCGGCAGCTACAACTACACCCACCCCTGCTACGACCACCGGTCCATGGCGACCCAGGGACCGCTGCAAGCGCTTAGCGGCTCACGCAACACCTACTACTGCGGCGCCTATCTGGGCTACGGCTTCCACGAAGACGCCGTTCGCTCCGCCGTCGATGTCGCTGCCAAGTTTGGGGTCACGCTATGAATTCTCGGTGGTACCCCGGGACACTCGTGCACGCGCGCACGCAGCCGTTGAGGCACGTATTCAAGTACCCGGTCTCGTTCTTCGCGTTCGACCTCGATGAACTCGCCGACCTCGATCGCCGCGTGGCCCTGTTTGGGCACAATCGCCGCCAAGTGTTCTCGTTGCGCGACGCCGACTACCTCGGGAGCCGTAACGGCAGCCTGCGCGACAAGCTCGAAGGGCATCTGCAATCGCAGGCCATCGCCGAATCTCCGGCTCGCGTCGTCCTGCTCACCACCCCGCGCACGTTCGGTCACACGTTCAACCCGATCAGCTTCTTCTACTGCTACGACGACAACGGTGCATTGCAGCGCGTGGTCGTCGAGGTCAACAACACGTTCGGCGAAGGGCACCTGTACTTCCTCAGCGCGCAAGCCGACGGCGGCATCCGTCGCGATCATGCCAAGGAGTTCCACGTCTCCCCTTTCAACGACACAGGTGGTGAGTACGACTTCGATCTCACGGCTCTCGACCTGAACATCAACCTGCGCATCCGACTGCGCCGCGACGACGAAGTCGTCTTCAGCGCGAGCCTTGCAGCCACCGGTCGCGACCTGACTTCGGCTGCGACCCGCCGAGCCGTTCTTACGTATCCGATCAACACGCTGCTCACCTTGCCGCGGATCCTGTGGCAGGCAGCCAAGCTCTACTACCTCCGTCGCATGCCATTCCACGCGAAGCCGCCCCCGCAGAACGAAGTCACATACGACGCCACCTACCCGCCGTACGTCAGCGAGTTCGAAGCTCCGGGCAAGCGAGGGGCGCCTGGCGATGGAACGGTCACGGAGAAGTCGTCATGAGCGCCGTATCTGCTGTGGTCAGCGCGATTCTCAGTCGTCGCTTGCGCGGACTCGAATCTGGCGGGCTCGCCGTGACCTTCCCAGATGGGCGGCGAGTAGCCTACGGCGACGCGACGGCCGCCCCCGTCGCACTTCATATCGACTCCTGGTGGTTCATATGGCGGGTCGCCACGGGCGGCGACATCGGCTTCGCCGAGTGCTTCATGCGCGGTGAGTGGCGCACCGACGATCTGACCGCGCTGATCCAGCTCTTCGCTGACGATCGCGACGCCATGGGGGCGAGCTCCTCGGATCCCTCCTGGCCACGACGCATGTTCGAGCGCTGGCTGCACTGGACGCGACGAAACACTCCGCAGGGAAACCGCCGAAATATTGCCGCGCACTACGACCTGGGCAACGAGTTCTTCGAACTGTTCCTCGACGATTCGATGACGTACTCATGCGGGATCTTCGACTCGCCCGAGACGACTCTCGAACAAGCGCAGCGCTGCAAGATCGACGCGGTCATCGAACGGGCCGGCGTGGAACACGGCGATGATGTTCTCGAGATCGGCAGCGGTTGGGGTCAGCTGGCCATGGTCCTCGCTCGCGAGCACGCCTGTCAGGTCACCACGATCACGCAGTCGGAAGAGCAGGCCATCTACGTTCGCGCGCTAGCCCACAGCGAAGGGCTGAGCGATCGGATCCACGTGAAGCTCAGCGACTACCGCGACATCGACGGCGAGTACGACCGCATCGTGTCCGTGGAGATGCTGGAAGCGGTGGGACACGACAATCTCTCGACCTACTTTGAAGTGTGCCGACGTCGCCTCCGCGCCGGCGGACAGGCAGCGATCCAGGTCATCACGATCCAGGATCATCTTTACGACGAGTACCGCACGAGCAGCGACTTCATCCGGCGTTACATATTTCCGGGGGGTCACCTCCCGTCGCTGGCGGCGCTGCACGAGGCAATCGGCGGCGCAGGTCTCGAAATCAACTACGTGACTGACATCGGCCCTCACTATGCGCGGACTCTCCGCGAGTGGCGCGACCGTTTCGCCGCCAACGCGGACAGGCTTCGCGCGATGTCTTTCGACGACCGCTTCCAGCGCACCTGGGAGTACTACTTCGCCTACTGCGAAGCCGGATTCCGCGCCGGCATGCTCGGCGACCTGCACATCGTCCTATCCCGAGCCGCCGACGTCGCGACGTCCCGAAACAGGAGTGCCGCATGAGCGACACAGCCGTCCGCCCGCGCACGGGCACGATCGATCTGATGACGTCGATCCCTTTCCTCGGGGTGCACGCCGCGTGCTTGTTCGTGTTGTGGACGGGAATCAGCCCTGTGGCCGCCGTGGTCGGCTTCGTGACGTTCTCGGTGCGCATGTTTGGCCTGACCGGCGGCTTCCACCGCTACTTCTGCCACCGCAGCTACCGCACCAGTCGCTGGTTCCAGTTCGTCCTCGCCTGGGTCGGCACATCGGCGGCCCAGAAGGGCCCGCTGTGGTGGGCAGCCCATCACCGGCACCATCACAAACACGCGGATACGGAGGAAGATCCTCATCCGCCCGGAGTCAAAGGCTTCTACTGGGCGCACGCTGGCTGGATCATGGCCCCGGAGAACTCGCGCACCCGGATCGAACTCGTGCCCGACTTCGCGGAATTCCCCGAACTGCGATGGCTCGACAAGTACCACTACCTGGCGCCCGCAACGCTGATCGCCGCGCTCTATGGAGTCGGCGCCTGGCTGGCGGCGACACGCCCGGATCTCGGCACCAGTGGAGCCCAGATGGTGGTGGTCGGCTTCGTGCTCAGCACCGTGCTCCTCTACCACGTGACGTTCGCGGTGAACTCGTTCGGCCACACATGGGGTTCACGCCGCTACGAGACGGGCGAGGGCAGCCGCAACAGCTTCCTTCTCGCGCTCGTCACTGGCGGCGAGGGCTGGCACAACAACCACCATCGCTTCCCGGCTTCCGCCAGGCAGGGCTTCTACTGGTGGGAAATCGACCCGACCCACTACGCCATCGTGGTTCTCGGATGGCTGAGCCTCGTGTGGAACGTGCGGGGTCCCAGCCAGCAGGTGCTCGAAACCGGCCGCAGTCAGTCCTGAACGTTGCTAAGGGACGCGGCACCATGAGACACACGCAACGCCGCGGTTCGCGAGATTCTGGAAGCAACGCGTCGTGCCCGCCTCCAACCACCCAGATCGCCATGTTCAAGATAGCCCGAGCCTGTGTGCTTGCCGCCCTACTCGCGAGCTGCGTATCGCTGCATCTGGGTGCCCAGGAGGCCATCACGGTTCGCGGCACCGTCTTCGATGACGTCACGGGAGCGATCCTGCGCGGACCACTGGTCGAGGCACCCGGCCTGGCTCCGCTTGTCGCGGTCAACGGCACGTTCGAGCTCGCGCTCCCGGTGGGCGACCAAACCATCACGATCACGTCGCCCGGCTACCTGGATGCGGTGATCGATGTGACCGTCGGCGAAGAGCGCCTCACACTCGAAGTCAGACTGAAGCGATTGACCCTCAGCGAGGAAGTCTCCGTAGTCGCCGAATCCGATGAGTCCGACCGGCCTTCGTCCGTGACGGTTCAACCGCGCGATGTCTTCGACGTTGCTGGCAGTCTCGACAACGTGTTTCGCACGCTGCAGTTGCTCCCCGGAGTTGCTGCGCCCGAGGACTTCGGCGGTCGATTATCCGTCCGCGGCGGCGGCCCGGATCAGAACCTGACCGTGATGGACGGGGTCGAGGTGCATAACCCGTATCGCATCTTCGGGTTGATCAGTGCCTTCAATCCGGAGACCGTCGATCGCTTCGATCTCACTGCCGGCGGATTCAGCGCCGCCTACGGCGACCGGCTCTCTTCGCTGCTCGTGGTGGAAAACCGCCGCGGTCGGCCGCAGTTCGGCGGGACGGCGGCGATGAGCGTGACCGACGCGAACGTTCTCGTCGAAGGTTCGCTCCCGGGTCGGACCGGCAATAGTTACGTATTCACGGCGCGCCGTACCTACTACGACCTCGTCGCGTCCCGCTTCTCCGATAGCGACTTCCCCAACTTCCGAGACTTCCAGGGCCGCTTTGATATCGGGGTCGGCCCGGGGCTCCTCACGGTGGAGGGGATCACCAGCCGCGAGGGTGCCGACATCAGTTTCGAGGACGAAGAAGACGGTGACAGCGCAGACGCGATTGCCGACGCCAGCAACGACTTGCTGGCGTTGCGCTACCAGACTCTTCTCGGCACTCGCGGGTCCTCGCTCACGACGCTGTCCTGGTATCGCAACAGCGATTTCCTCGACTTCACCGGAGCGTTCCAGAACGACGCGCGCCGGTCCAACGTCCCGGATGGCGGCTTTGGCGAATCGAACGTGATCTTCGCCCGCGAGGTACTGGTGGAGGACTTCGCGGCGCGCCAGCAATTCAGCTACGCGATCGGCTCGAACCATCTGCTCGACTTCGGCTTCGAGGTACACAGCATTACCAGTGCGACGCGCTTCAAGACGGAGGGCGACCGCAACGAGCAGGAACCCAACGGCTCGAGCATCCGCGGCGGCTCGGGACTCCCGGACGAGATCGACTCGACGCTGGAGGGCACGCGCGGCGGTCTCTGGGTGGAGGACACGATCAACCTCGGCACACGGGTATCGATCAGCCCCGGACTCCGCTTCGACTGGAGCACAGCGAACGGTGACTCCGCTCTCGCACCGCGTCTCGCGGTGTTCTGGCAGGCGACCGACCGAACGCGTCTCAAAGTAGCCGGTGGTCTGTTCGGCCAGAGCCCCGGATACGAGAAGCTACAGAGCGCCGACTACTTCATCGACCTGTCCGACGCCAAAGCGAAGGGCATCGCCAACCAGTACGCCACCCACGCGATCGTCGGCGTCGAGCACGGCTTCAGTCGTGGCTTCAGCCTGAGCGTCGAGGCGTACTACAAGAAGTTCCGCGACCTCATCATCGGCCGACTCGAGACCGAAGAAGAACGCCTGGTGCGCGTCAGTCAGTACGACTTTCCAGATGAGCTCCAGGGCAGCGTTCCCGCAGCGCCGATCATCACGAGTAACCCGTCGAACGACGGTGCCGGACAGGCCATACGGCATCGACTTCTTTCTGATGCGTCGACCAACCGGCCCGACAGGGCTCTACGGGTGGCTTTCGTACACCTTCGGGAAGTCGGTCCAGGACGCCTACGCGCGCCGCTACGCGTTCGACTACGACCGCCGACACGCCATGAACCTGGTGGCGAACTACCGCATGAATTCGAAGTGGGAATTCGGGCTCACGGGACGCTACTCGTCCGGGTTCCCGCGCACCGAGCCGCTCGGACTGCGGGTCGCTGCCACGGAAGACCCGAATCACGACCCTGATAGTACCGAGCCGCCGAAGCTGGTGCCCGACACCGACGCGGACGGCAATCTCGTCTACACCGTGGACTACGGCGACACGACCAACCTGAACAACGGTCGCCTGCCGTACTACGCCCGCTGGGACGCACGCGTCACCTACCGTCCGGGGGGACCCACCAGCAACTGGGAGGTCTACCTCGAGGTGCTCAACGTCCTCGGCCGCGAAAACGCGAACCGGCTCGAACCGGCGCTTCTGTACAACCCGAACGGGCCGTTGCCGACCCTCGTCGAGAACCCCGAGGCGGCGCTGCCTCGCCTGCCGAGCTTCGGTGTGCGATTCCGCTTCTAGCGAAATAAACATGCACGCTGCCGCATCCGCATTGGCGGCCGCAGCGAAATAACTCCTGAACGTTCAAGACAGTTCCAGCGTCACCAGCTGACGCTCAGATCACTGCCATCTACGGCGCCCACCCCTCGGTCGCACTCAGGAGTTTCACCATGTTCCGCAAGTCCGTCTTCGCCGCTCTTTCCGCCCTCGTCGCAATCGCTCTCGTCGCCGGTGTTCCCAGCGCCAGCGCCAACACCACCGATATCGTCGACACTGCCGTAGCAGCCGGTAACTTCACGACCCTCGTCGCGGCAGTGCAGGCCGCCGGTCTGGTCGATACGCTCAAGGGCGAAGGCCCGTTCACGGTCTTCGCTCCCACGGACGACGCGTTCGCCAAGCTGCCCGAGGGCACGGTCGAGGCCTTGCTCGCCGACAAGGAAACGCTGACCAAGATCCTCACCTACCACGTTGTCGCCGGTAAGGGCATGGCCTCCGATGTGGTCAACGTCGAGACCGCTGACACCGTCGCGGGCATCCCGCTGAAGATCAAGGTCATGGACGGCAACGTCTGGATCAACGACGCGAAGGTGGTCGTGACCGACATCGAAGCGTCCAACGGCGTCATCCACGTCATCGACACCGTGATCGTTCCGGCGAGCTAGCTTCGCCGCTCTCCTAGGCACTCGGGCCCATCCGGTAACCTCGGATGGGCCCGTGCTGCTTCAGGCACCTGGCGCACACCATGCAAATCCCCCCGCGCAGACTCATCCAGGCGAATGCCGCACCGGTTCGGCCAGAGCGCGCGTACGTTCTCTACTGGATGACAGCCGCCCGACGAACGCGTTCGAATTTCGCGCTGCAGCACGCAGCGACTCAGGCGGACGAACTCGGACTCCCGCTCGTGGTTCTCGAAGCAGTCCGCGCCGGGTACCCGTGGGCCAACGCAAGACACCATCGATTCATTCTCGATGGCATGGCCGCAAACGCCGACGCTTTCGCGTCAACGCCCGTGGGCTACTACCCGTTCGCCGAGCGGTCCGTTGGCGACGGCCACGGATTGTTGCAAGCCCTGGGCGCTCGGGCGGCGCTCGTGGTCGGGGACGACTCCCCGATGTTCTTCCTGCGTCGGATGGTCGAGTCTGCGGCCGCGCAACTCGACTGCCGACTCGACCTTGTGGACGGCAACGGGATCGTGCCGCTACGGGTCCCTGACAGGACGTTCAAAACGGCCTATTCGTTCCGACGCTTCTTGCACAAAGTTCTGCACGATCACCTGGATGTCGCGCCGGGTGATGAGCCCTTGGCTGGCGCCGATCTCGCGCCGGCAACCGTTCCGGAAGCCGTGCTCGAACGCTGGCCTGCTTTGAGCGCCGCCGAACTAGCCGACCCCGATGCCCTCGTGGCGCGACTGCCAATCGATCAGTCCGTCGCGCCAACGGAGCCCCGCGGTGGTGCGGTCGAAGCCCGCCGTCACCTGGATCGCTTCGTCCAGCACGTCGATGGCTACGCCGACGATCGCAATCGCATGGACGGAACCGCGACCAGCGGTTTGTCGCCCTATCTGCACTACGGACACATCTCGAGCCACACCATCCTCGCCGCGCTGGCGAGGTCGGAGGGGATCGAGCAGTTCGAGCCACAGGCGACGGGCAAGGGCCAGCGCGAAGGGTGGTGGAACGCCAGCCCCAGCGCCGAAGCGTTTCTCGACCAGCTGATCACGTGGCGCGAACTCGGTTTCAATCGCGCGCATCGCGAGGGTGCGTCGGACACGTTCGATACGCTGCCCGAGTGGGCGCAGCACACGCTCATGGAACACGCCGCGGATCCGCGCCCCTACGAGTACGAAATCGACACGCTCGAGGCGGCCGGAACGCACGACGAACTCTGGAACGCAGCCCAGCGGCAACTCGCGCGCGACGGCATCATCCACAACTATCTGCGGATGCTGTGGGGCAAGAAGATCCTCGAGTGGGCCTCCTCCCCGGAACTCGCACTCTCGTACATGCTCGAACTCAACAACAAGTACGCGCTCGACGGACGCGACCCGAATTCCGTGTCGGGCATCTGCTGGGTCATGGGGCGCTACGACCGCGCCTGGGGCCCGGAGCGGCCGATCTTCGGGAAGATTCGCTACATGAGCTCGGCCAACGCCGCGCGCAAACTCCGGCTGGCCGACTACCTGGCGCGCTATGGCCCGCAGCCACAACTCGACCTCTCCGCCACACTGGACTAGTCCGATGTACGACCTCGAAACCGAGATCTTCCTGCCGCGACGCCTCGATGAGGTATTCGCTTTCTTTGCCGATGCGCGCAACCTCGAAACGCTCACGCCATCGTTTCTCAGCTTCTCGGTAATCACCGAGGGCGAGATCGACATGCGACCCGGCGCGCTGATCGACTACCGGCTCCGCGTACGCGGCATCCCGCTGAAGTGGCAGAGCGAGATCACGGCCTGGGAGCCTCCGTTCAGGTTCGTCGACGAGCAACGACGTGGTCCGTACCGAGTGTGGCATCACGAGCACACCTTCGAAGAAGTTGAGGGTGGCGTCATGGCGCGCGATCGCGTGCGCTACGACCACATCGGCGGCCGCCTCGTAAATCGCCTGATCGTCGGCCCCGACGTGACCCGCATTTTCGACTACCGTCAGGAGAAGCTGCTCGAACTGTTCGTGCCCGAGTAACCGAGATGAGTCTGACTCCAAAAGGACACTCCCGGCCGCGCATCGGCGTGAGCATGTGTCTGCTTGGACACGAAGTCCGCTACGACGGTGGACATACGCGCGATCAGTACGTGGAGTCGGTGCTCGGCGCTCACGTGGATTTCGTTTCGATGTGTCCCGAGGTCGACGTCGGAATGGGCACCCCGCGCCCCTCCGTACGACTTGTCCGCGCCGGCGACACCGTGCGGATGATCTCGGCGAAAGAGGACTACGACTGGACCGAGCAGATGGAGACGTACTCGAAGGTCCAGGTCGATCAGCTCGCCAAAGAGCCGCTGGACGGCTTCGTTCTCAAGAAGAACTCGCCGTCGTGCGGCGCCTTCCGGATCAAGGTCTTCGACAACAACGACGTGCCTTCGCGGGATGGTCGTGGACTGTTCGCCGCCGAACTCATGCGTCGCTTCCCACGGCTACCCGTGGAAGAGGACGGCCGACTCAACGACAGCCGGCTGCGCGAGAACTTCGTCACCCGCGTGTTTGCCTACCACCGACTGCACGCGATGCGCGCGGCCGACCCGACGCCAGGCAAGCTGCAGGAATTCCACGCGCGTCACAAGTACCTGCTCCTGGCGCATTCGCCGAAGCACTACTACGAGCTCGGGCCGCTCGTAGCGAACGCCCGCACCGAACGCTTCGAGACGCTGATCGATGGCTACGAGCAAACATTCATGGATGCCATCGCAAAACCGGCACCCGTGAAACGGCACGTGAACGTGCTGCACCACTTCTGCGGGTTCCTGAAGCAGGAGCTTGATCCTGCGGGCAAGCAGGAGCTGCTCGACGTGATCGAGTCTTTCCGCGAAGGCACCGTCCCGCTGATCACGCCACTCACTTTGCTACAGCACCATCTGCGCAAGATCGGCCACCCATGGGCCGACAGCCAAGCGTACCTGGACCCTTATCCGCGGGAACTCGCGCTGCGCAGCGTGATCTGACAGCCGAGCTTTGTCGGCCGCGGCTACTGACTCACAGGGCGGATGAAGACCTCAGCCGCCTCACCTTCTTCGGGCCTGGCCGCGTACGCGAGGTGCGTACCGTCGGGCGACCAAGCGGGCTGGAAAACCCGGTTGTAGTTGTCAGCGAACCGCAGTTCCAGTTCACCAGCCGCGGAGAAGATCCCGAGGGCGCGATCGGCGTCAGAGTCCGAGATCGCCGTGATGACCCTGTCGCCGGCGGGCGACCAGTCCGGCGTGAAGTGGTGATGCGTCGGCTGCTCGGTCAGGCGCTCAACATCTGCACCGTCCAACGCCATCGAGTAGAGCTGATCGCGCGCGCCGTCGGTATCGCGTCGCGAGAAGAAGAGTAGCCGCTCACCATCGGGCGAGAACCGCGGCCAGACGTCGCGGTACTCGCTGTCGGTCAGGCGGGTCGGCGCCCCGCCCTGCGCGGCGACAGCCCAGATGTCGGCATTGCCAGCCCGCAACGAGGTGAACGCGATTCGGGTACCGTCGGGCGACCAGTCGGGAGTCAACTCAGGAGAGGCATCCGCCAGCAGGAACGTGGGCTCGCCACCGTCGATATCGTGGATCCACAAGCCGGTGCCGGCATCGCGATCGCTCCGGAAGACGATCCGGCGTCCGTCCGGCGACCAGGCCGGCTGAGAGTCGTCACCGTCGTCGACGGTCAGACGTTGCAGCCCCGACCCGTCGCCGGCCATGAGATAGAGGTCGCGATTCCCGTCGCGGTCGGACTCGAAGGCCAGGAACCGGCCATCGGGTGACCAGGCCGGAGCGCGATCCTCGGCGGGGTGGTTGGTGAGGTTCGTGATCGTCGCCGGGCGCTCGACGGGATCAGGCGCAGGCGGCTCGACGGCAACCTCCGGGTCATCGGGTTGCTGTGCCGGGGCGCAGGCCACGAGGCCGACGGCAATGACTGCTACGAGCGCTACTCGCTTCACCACGCGATGTTCTCCTGGGTCGGGGAAGCGACCGTGGAGCAGCATGCGTCGTAGCACCGCAGACATGCAAGCGTCGTCGCCCGCTTGATCCCTCCACGCCAGTCCTGCAAAGTAGGCAGACACTATCTCTACAAAATAGAGAACGGAAACGGAAATTGGGCAAGACAGGCGTGATGGGCGCGTTCGAGGAGATGGTCCTTCTCACTCTGGTGCGCCAGGGTGAGGCCGCCTACGGCGTTTCAATCCGACGAGAACTCGAAGAACGCGCCGGCAACTCCGTATCGATGGGTGCCGTTTACGCGACGCTGGATCGGCTCGAATCCAAAGCACTCGTGCGGAGCCGGGTGGGCGAGGAACGCGAGTCCCGCCGCGGCCGTCCGCGGCGCTACTACACGGTGCTGCCGGCGGGAGTTCGCGAGCTGCAACAGACCCGTGCGGTACGCGAGCGCATGTGGGCAGGCATCGAGCTAGACCAACCGGCAGAGCCGTCTTGAAGGCACCGCCACGCGCCGCAGCGTGGCTGGTGCAGCGTCTGCTGACTCCGGCTCACGCCAAGCGCCTACTGGGCGACCTCGATGAGGAGTACCTCGAACAGCAACTTGCCGCCCGCGGCATCTTCGGCGCATCCGTCTGGTACTGGCGGCAGTGTCTTACCTCGATTCGGGCGCTGCGGCGACGCCCGTACGACGTCTTCCCCCGGACTCGACGACCCATGCACGGAATCTCGCAGGACCTCCGGTTCGCGGTGCGGCAATTCCTCCGAAGTCCTACCTACGCCCTGGCCGTGATTCTCACCTTCGCCCTGGGAATGGGTGCCACCACTGCGATCTTCGCGATGGTCAACGGCGTACTCCTGCGACCGCTCCCCTACGACTCCCCAGAACGGATCGTCCGCTTCTGGGCGCACACGCATGACGGCGACACCACCGACTTCTCGTTCCGCGTGCTCGAGTACCAGGCGCTGGCCGAGGTCGGCAGCGAATTCGAATACGTCGGTGCCGAGTTCCCGGCGAGCGCCGCCCTCCTCGTGCCGGATCAGGAGCCTCGCCAGATCCAGACGCGCCGCGTGTCGCACAACTACTTCCGCGTGTTCGGAGTGGAGCCCGCCCAGGGACGCATGTTCGACGCCACCGAGATGGCAGCGGGCGATGCGCTTGTGGCGGTCATCAGTCACGCCCTCTGGCAGAGAGAACTCGGAAGCGACCCGTCCACAATCGGACGCACGATCGACCTCGCCGGCACGCCCTTCGAGGTCATCGGCGTGCTACCAGCGGACTACCGCCATGTCAGCGGTGAAGACATCGACGTCTTCTTCCCCTACAACCTCGGAACCAGCGGCTGGATCGGCCGCTGGCTCGACCTCTACGTGAAGGTCCGACCCGAGTTCGGCGCCAGCATGGCCGTCGACCGGGTGAACGCGACCATGGATAGCGTGGCCACCGAGGACGGCCGCGAGCGCAACTGGTTCGCTACCGGCGAGTCGCTCCACGAGATGAAGGTAGGAACGGTGCGGCCCGCGCTGATGGCGAGTTTCGGCACTGCCGTGCTCGTTCTGCTCATCGGCTGCGCGAACGTCGCGATGCTCACACTCGCCCGCATGGCGGGACGCAGTTCGGAACTCTCGCTCCGTACCGCACTCGGCGCACGCCGGGGCCGGATCCTCCGTCAGGTCCTGATCGAGAACCTTCTCACCGCGCTGATCGGCGGCGCGATAGGGCTAGGCGTGGCGCACCTGCTGCTACGAGGCCTCCTGCGCATTGCGCCACCCACGCTGCCACGGATGGAAGAGATCGCCATCGATCCGACCGTGATTGGAGTTGCGGGGCTCGCCACGATCGCCATCGCGACCCTCCTCGGGCTCGCCACCGGCTACAGGGCACTGCGCTCCGCGCCCGGTCTTGGCATGGGCGCAGGAAACCGAGCAACCGGACAGGGAGGCTCGTTCGGATCCCTTGTCACCGTGGAAGTGGCCATGGCGGTCACACTGCTCGTCGGGGCGGGCCTCATGGTCAGGACGCTCGATCGACTGCAGCAGGAAAACCTCGGATTCCGCGCCCCCGGGGTGCTCTCGTTCCGCGTCTCGGCCCCGTCGGCGCGACACCCCGGCGCTGAAGGCACCCTGGCCTTCTACGATCAGCTACGCGACGAACTCCTGGCGCTTCAGGGGGTAGAGAGTGTCGGCGTCGGAAGTGACCTCCCCGTCTCGGGCGAGGGCGCGGTGGCAACGCTGCGCTCCGAGGAGCGCGTGCGCGCCGGTGACACGGATGGCGTGACGTCGCTGCAGCGGCGGGCAAACGCCGACTTCTTCGAAACACTCGGCGTGCCGCTGCTCGCAGGCCGCAACTTCGGGCCGGAAGACACGCCGGAAAGCGCCCCCGTGCTGATCATCAGTCAGTCGCTCGCCAGCTCGCTATTCGGCGCGGGCGACCCAGTCGGCCAGCGCGTGAGTTTTCGCCGCGAACCGCAGGACGACGACTGGATGACCGTGATCGGCGTTGTTGGCGATGTCCGCTACCAGCGCATCGACCAGGTCGAGGAGCCCCAGCTGTATCAAGCGCACGCCCAGTCGGCCGTGCGCGAAATGGCGGTCATGGTGCGCTCGCAGCGCAGCGCGGAAGAACTGATCGGCGACGTCCGCCACGTGGTCAGCCGCATCGACAGTGCGATCCCGCTCTATGACGTGCAGACACTCGAAGCGATCACAGACACCGCCATGGCGGATCGACGCTTCGTGGCAATGCTCGTTTCGGCGTTCGCGGCCGTTGCCGTGGCTCTATCGATGGCAGGGGTCTATGGCGTACTCGCCATGCTGGTCGGCCGACAGCGCCGCGCCATCGCCCTACGCATGGCGCTCGGGGCCACGCCCGAACACGTCACCGGAAGGGTGGTCCGGCACGGGATGCGCTGGGTGGTTGCGGGACTCGCCCTCGGCCTCGTCGGTGCCTTCGCGGTAACCAGGCTGCTGACCGCGCTGCTCTACGGAGTGAGCGCCTCGGATCCCGCAACCTACGGGATCGGCACCTTGCTGCTCGCCATCGTGGCAACTCTGGCTGCCTACCTGCCGGCGCGCCGCGCCGCAGCGCTGCAACCGGCGGAGGCGTTGCGCGAGGACTGACCGCCGGGCTAGAGGGTGCTCGGGTCTTCCGGGCTCTATTCCGGCAGGCTGCCACTCGCAGCCGCCGCGAGTAGACCGCTGCTGAGCAGACCGACTACCAGCACGCTTTCCCAGGCCAGCCCTGCGGCGATAGCCACGGGTTCGCTGATTCCGTAGAAGCCGAACAGCGCGACGAGAGCGACCTCGCGCATGCCGATTCCGGCGAGTCCTACCGGTAGCACGGCGGCGAGTTTCGACAGCGGCCAGGCGACGAGCCAGACCGCGAGGGGAGCCTCGAGGCCTACGCCCTCGCCGATGGCCTTCGACGCGAACAGGAAGCCGAGCTGCACGACGATCGAGATACTGAACGCCGCGGCCGCGTTGACCGGGCGCGCCTTCAATCGTGCAATGGCATCGGCGAGGTTCATCTGCCACTCGCGTTGGCCGCCACCCAGCCAGGAGAGGCCGACGACCATCGCCGTGACCACCGCGGCGACGGTCAGCGCCGCGAGCGCGAAGAGTCGCAGCGCGTCGCCGGCTACGGTCACGCTCGTGAGGAGCCCGAAGCCGGCGAGCACCAGCAGAGTGGTGACGTCGATCACGCGATCGAAGAGGCCGGCGACCACCACGCCGTGCCAGTCTCCGGAGCGCTTGCCGAGCATTCCCCCGCGCACGACGTCGCCGCTCATCAATCCCGGCAACACGAGACTCGTCGAGAGTCCGGCGTAGTGAATCCGGATCGCCTCGCCGACGGAGACCACATCTGGGCCGACGAGGAGGCGCCACTTCAACGCCGAGATCGCGTGCACCGTCAGGAACATCGCGAGTGCCCCGAACCACAGCGACCACGAGATCCCGGCCAGCGCCTCGCGCACGAGGTCGAGCGGGAACACGCGTAGCAGCACCACCAGGAGCACGGCCGACACGGCGAACTGGAGCGCCCAGCGGATCCGCGGATTCATGGTGAAGTGTGTCGCGGCATGCGTCACCGACAGACGGGAGGAGCGGGCACTTTAGGTGGACGGCCCACCATACATTAAGCTCTGACGATCCCGAGCAGCGGACTCACCGTGCCGTTGCCGAAGACCCTGCGAGGCAGCGATGCGCGTCACCCGAATCTCGATCCTGGCTCTGGCCGTCCTGGCGCTCGGCGCAACTCCTGCCGCGGCGCAAGACGAACTCCCCACTGGCGAACTGGCCTGGGGCACGCTGCTCGGGACCTTCTCGTTGACCGACGGCTACTACATCAGCGTGGAATTCGGCGATATCGCTGGAACGATCGCCGTTGAAGGGAACGAGCTGGCGTTCACCGCCACGGGAGAAGGCACCCCACCAACGTGTGTCGAGCCGGGCACCTACACCTACTATGTGGAGGATGGCGTTCTCCATATGAACGTCATTTCCGATGCGTGCGATTTCCGCCGCCTGATCTTCGACACCGCTGCGTGGCGGCCCTCGCACCTGCCGTACGAGTATCCGGATCGGGTGATCAAGATCACCACGGCTGACGTGGCGCCGTCCGTGCCGACAGCTGCACCAGAACAGGGTGCGTGGCCGGCATTTCGCGGCGCGGGCGCGGCAGGCGTCGCCCACGGCATGAGCCTGCCCGCTGAGTGGAGCGGCGAAACCGGCGAACACGTGCTCTGGCATGTGCCCGTACCGGGCCTCGCCCACGCCAGCCCCGTAGTGTGGGGCGATCTCGTGTTCATCACGACCGCAATCAGTGAGGACGAGACCGCCAGCTTCAAACCCGGGCTCTACGGGGACGGCATCCACTCGGAGGATCGCAGCAATCACCGCTGGATCATCCAGGCGCGCGACAAGCACAGCGGCGAGATGATCTGGGAGCGCATCGCATACGAGGGCGTGCCCAACGAGAAGCGCCACATCAAGTCGACCTACGCCAGTGCGACCCCGGTGACCGACGGCCGTGTGGTCGTGGCGTCGTTCGGCTCGCAGGGCACCCACGCCTACACCGTTGACGGCGAGTTCCTCTGGAACATCGACATGGGCCACGTGAACGTTGGCGCCTACAACGCCCCGAGTATCGAATGGGGTACCGCCAGTTCGCCGTATCTGTGGGAAGGCAAGGTCTACCTGCAGGTCGACACGCAGGAAGACGACTTCATCATGGCCGTCGACGCGCTCAGCGGCGAGGTCGTCTGGAAGACCGATCGCGACGATCTACCTTCTTGGGGCACCCCGATAGTGGTGCCAACGCGTAGCGGCCCCGAGCTCGTGACCAACGGGTCGAACTTCATCCGCGGATACGACGCCAACACCGGTGCGGAGTTGTGGCGACTCGGCGGCAGTTCGCCCATCACGGCGCCGACACCGATCTTCACCGACGAGCACATCGTGGTCACCAGCGGGCGGGACCAACGCCCGCTCTTCGTGCACCGCCACGGAGTGCGAGGCGACGTGACCCTGCCCGAAAACGTCGAAAGCAGTGAAGACGTCGTCTGGAGCAAGCAGCGCCGCGGTCCCTACATGCCGACGCCGATCATCTACGAGGGCATCCTCTACATCCTCGCCAACAACGGCGTGTTCGACGCGTACGACCTGGAGACCGGCGAGGAGATCTATCGCCAGCGCATCCCGCACGCCGGCAGCGGCTTCTCGGCCTCGCCCATCGCTGCGGACGGCAAGATTTACCTGCCCAATGAGGACGGCGACATCTTCGTCATCAAAGCTGGCCGGGAGTTTGAACACCTCGGCACCAACTCGATGGGCGAGCTACTCATGGCCACCCCGGCACTTTCCGAAGGCGTCATGTACGTCCGCTCGGTGGACTCTCTCTTCGCGATCGGCTCGTCCGAGTGACGAGGCCGCGCCGGTCCGTCATTGCCCTGGCGTTTGCGCTCGTATTGAGCGGCAGTGCGTGGGGCCCCCCTGGGACTCCGCAGGAGCATCCCGAGCGCACGACCAACATCACGCGGGCCGACTCTCTCCCCGCGTTGCCGGAGGCTTCCGACTCCAGCGGGAGCTGGTCCTCCTTTCGTGGCACGAACGCTTCGGGCGTAGCCGACGGTATGGACCTTCCTGCCACGTGGGACGGCGAGTCTGGAGCCAATGTCCTGTGGCGTGTGGGCGTGCCAGGACTCGCGCACTCGAGCCCCGTCGTATGGGGGAACCGGGTGTTCGTCACCTCGGCGATCAGCTCGGAGGAGACGGCGTCGTTCAGGCCGGGACTCTACGGTGAGGGCACATCGTCCGAGGACCTGAGCGAACACCGCTGGGTCGTTCACGCCTTCGACAAGAACACGGGCGAAACTCTGTGGGAGCAGGTCGCCTACGAGGGAGTTCCCAGAGAGCAACGCCACATCAAGTCGACCTACGCTAGCTCCACGCCCGCCACCGACGGCCGGGTGGTGGTGGCATGGTTCGGATCGCAAGGCGTCTACGCCTACACGATCGATGGCGACTTCATGTGGAGCCTCGATCTCGGCCACGTGAGCGTGGGATCTCCACGCGGCCATGTCGAGTGGGGGCCGGCGAGCTCCCCGTACATCTGGGAGGGCAAGGTCTTCCTCCAGGTCGACACGCAGACAGACGATTTCCTCCTGGCCCTGGACTCCGAAACCGGTGAGGCCCTCTGGAAGGCGGATCGTGAGGAGCTCCCGAGCTGGGGCACACCTACAGTTGTGCCCGCTCGTACCGGCCCCGAGCTCGTCACCAACGGAGCGAACTTCATCCGTGGCTACGAGCCGAACACCGGCGAAGAGCTCTGGCGACTGGGTGGGAGCTCCATGATCACGGCACCCACGCCGATATACACAGACGACCACATCGTCGTCGCCAGCGGCCGTGCCCCGGAACGCCCGATCTTCGTGCTACGCCACGGTGCCCGAGGCGACCTCACGTTGCCGGTGGGCACAGAAAGCAGCGAATCCGTGGTCTGGAGCAGGCAGCAGCGTGGCCCGTACATGCCGACGCCGCTCATCTACCGCGGAGTCCTCTACGTGCTCGCGAACGGAGGTGCGTTCGCCGCCTATGACCTCGAAACCGGCGCAGAGTTCTACAGAGAACGCATCCCACATGCCGGCAGCGGATTCTCCGCGTCACCCGTGGCTTCCGACGGAAAGGTCTACCTGTGGAACGAAGATGGCGACATCTTCGTCATGAAGGCCGGCCGTGAGTTCGAACACCTCGGCACTAACTCGATGGGCGAGCTGCTGATGGCCACACCGGCCTTGTCGGAGGGCGTCATGTACGTCCGCTCCGTTGACAGCCTGTTCGCCATCGGAAGGTCGGAATGAGTCGACTGCTCCGAAGCGCGCCCTACTTGCCCGTCGCGGACGTCGACGCGACCGTGGCCTACTACGAGTCCGTACTGGGCTTCCGTGCTGCCTACGTTGCTGGCGAGCCGGCGGTATTCGCCATCGTCGGGCGCGACGAGCAGACCCTGATGTTCCGTCGCGTCGAAGCGCCCGGTCTCATCCGCCCCAGCGAAGCTCAAGGCGACACCTGGGATGCCTTCTACTGGACCGATGACGCCGACAGCCTCCACGCCGAGTTGCTCGCCGCCGGGGCCGAGATCGCCTACGGGCCGGTCATTCAGGATGACTACTCGATGAAGGAGTTCGCCGTCCGCGATCCCGACGGTCATGTGCTCGGCTTCGGCGAAGACGTGGCGCCGCCGAGCTGAGGCAAGACTCCGCACAGTCGGGTCGCGACACCCTCCTCTTGCGCAAATCGCTCGCCTAGTCGGCGCGCAAGACGTCGTTGGGGTCGGCGCGCGTCGCCTGCACCGCAGGAAACCAGCTCGCTGCTGCCGCGCACAACAACATGCACGCAACCGCTGCGGCTGACGCGATCGGTTCGAGCGGTTCCACACCGTAGAGCAGACTGCCGGCGCCACGCCCCACCGCGTAGCCACCGAACAAGCCGAGCGCGATGCCCGTCGTTGTGAGCGCGAGGCCTCGACGCAGCACCATCCACCGGAGCGCGCCGGTCTGGGCTCCAAGGGCCGCACGCACGCCGAGTTCGCGGTAGCGGGTGCGCACCATGAACGCGAGCGTGCCGTACGTACCGATGACCGCGAGCGTTACCGCCAGCACGGCGAAGAGTCCCATCGCGCGGAGATAGAACCGCGGCTTGTCGTTGGCGTCGGCCATCGCCGAGGTGAGCGTCGTCAGGTCGTCGATAGGAAGCGTCGGGTCCAGCGAGCGGACCTCGGCCCGTATCGACGCCACCGCGGCACCCGGAGCGCCTTCGCTTCGCACGAGCATCGACATGTACCTGAGTTGGGCGTCGGCCTGGAGCGGATAGAACAACTCGAACTCGCCGTCGCGATCGTCTTGTCCCATGAGCTTCAGGTCGTCGATCAGCCCCACGACTGTGAGCCATGGCTCTCCCTCATTGAGCCGGAAGCGACGACCGACCACTCCGCTTTCAACGCCCCATAGGAACTGCGCCAGCGACCGATCGATGATCACTTTGTCGGGCTCTGCGGCGTCCTGTGGGAGGAACGATCGCCCTTCCACGACCGGGGTCTGCAGCGCTGCGAAGTAGTCGGTGCCCACGGTGGCATTGGGCAGGAAGACCCCGGGCAGTTCCTTCGGAGCGCCGCCTTCTGCTTCAGGTGAAACCCCGAACGAGAATCCGGATCGCGGCGGCACGCCATTGGCGAGCGACACCCTCACCACGCCGGGCTGTGCCTGAAGTCGTTCCTTGAGTTCGTCGAAGAACGCCCGCTGCGCCTCCGGCTCGGGGTAGCTGTCGACCGGCAGTTCCATGGAGAACTGCGTGAGACCCGCAGTGTTGAAGCCCGGATCCACTGCGGTGAGCCGGACGAAACTCTGCATCATCAGCGCAGCACCGGACAGCAACGCCACTGTGATCGCGACCTGCGCAATGAGAAGCCCGTGGCGCAGACGCGAAGTGGGACTGCCAGCCGTGGTTCGGCCTGTCGACACGAGTGACCGCGTCGCCCGGAGCGACGGCAGAACACCCGCGCCCAGCGCCACCAGCATCATCGTGGCCAGGGCAAAGCCCAGCACGCGATGGTCGACAACCACTTGCGACGTTAGAAACCAGGTGACCTCGGCCGGCAGTTGACTCGCGAGCAGATCTACCGCGAGATAGGCAATTCCGATGGCTAGCAGAGCACCGGCGCCGGCCCACACGAGGAACTCCGCGCACGCCTGGCGCACCAGCCGCGCGCGCGATGCGCCCAGAGCCAACCGAAGCTCCATCTCACTCCGGCGGGTATCGGCGCGGACAAGCATCAGATTCGCGGCGTTGATGATGGCAATCATCAACATCCCTATGCCCACACCACTGAGAACCAGTAGCGCGCGGCGGACATCGCGGTTCGCTCGAAAGGAGTCGAGGGGCTCACCACGAACCTCGACGCTCCCAGACCCGATCTCCTCGGAGACGCCGAGCGCCACCGCGTTGGCGCGCTCGAAGATCGCATCGGACGAAGCGCCACCGATGTTCGCAACCAGACTCACGAAAGGCTCGGCTCGATTGCCGTCCACCGTGCCGTCTGCGCGCAGCGGGACCCAGGCTTCACTGCTGCTGATCGGCGGGAACTTGAATCCTGCGGGCATGACCCCCACAACCTCGAACTGGTTCTGATCGAGCTGGACCGACTTCCCGAGAATGTCGAGGTCCCCGCCAAACCGCTGCTGCCAGAGTTCGTGGCCAAGAACCACGACCAGGGGCGCTTCGTCAGCACCGTCGGCCGCACCGAACCCGCGCCCCAGCGCCGGGGTGGCCCCTAGAGCCGTCAGCCAGTCGCCGGAAACGCCGAAGCCCATTACTCGATGAGGCTCGGTAACGTCTCCACGTACGAAGCTGCGCTGGGCGAAACGCACCACGGCCGCGTGGTCGCTCAATCCCTCCGCGACCGCGTTGCCACGCTCCGCTGTCCAGCGGTTGATCTTCCAGTCCTGATCGACGTAGAACGCATCGAGAGACACGAGCCGGTCCCGCTCTTCGTACGGCAACGGCCGCATCAATACCGCGTCAGTCACCGAGAACAGGGCGGCGTTGGCGCCGACTCCGACCCCGATGGTCAGGATCACGGCCACGGCGACCCCAGGCTCCTTGCGCAGCAATCGGACGCCGTGTCGGAGGTCGCGGAAGAACGCGCGAACGTAATCGCTCCAACGCAATTCGCGGGCGGTGGCTGCCCGGATCGACTGCAGCGCGCGGCGCACAGCCTTCGTGTCGCCGAATCGACGCTCGGCCTCTCGACGTGCCGCCGCGGGTGGGTAGCCCTGTTCGATGAGCGCGTCGATGCGCTCCAGGATGTGATGTTCGAGTTCCTCGTCGATCACTCGCTCGGAGGCCGGCTGGGCGCGAAACTTCAAGAGCCCGGCCCCGCCACCGCGATCTTGCCGACGGCCTCCACGCAGGAGGCCCAGCGCTTCTCCTCGGCAACCAGCTCGCGCTCCCCCAGAGCCGAGAGGCCGTAGTACTTCGCGCGCCGCCCCTTGGGAGAAACGCCCCACGTTGCTTCGATGAGGCCGCGCTTCTCCATTCGGTGCAGGGCCGGATACAGGCTCCCCTCCTCGATCTCGAGTGCGCCATCGGTGGTGGCGAGGATCCACTCCAGGATCTCGAACCCGTGTTTGACGCCCTCGACGCTGAGCGTCTTGAGGACCAGGTAATCGAGCGTGCCCTGAACGACCTTCATTCCACCCACTAGCCTTCCCTTTCACGTTGACCTAGAAAATCTAGGCCAACAATACAAACCTTGGCCTAGAGCGTCAAGGCCAAGGTCCGGAACGTCGCTTGCTTCCGAACCCACGGCAATCTGCATAGACTCGTGCGGTCGCGCCTCAAGCGTCAGGTAGTAGCCGGAGACAATCCATGACGAGTCGTCTGTCGAAGATCCTGATGTCGGCTCTGGCTCTGATGCTGTGGACCTCCGCCGCAGATGCCCAGGGCACACGCGCCGACTACGCGCGCGCCGAACAATTCCTGGCACCGACGGTGAACAGCCTCGTCCTCAACGAGCGCCCCGAACCGCACTGGATCAAGCAGACCGAGCGCTTCTGGTACGTGAGGCAGCTCGCTGATGGCAAGGAGTTCCTTCTCGTAGACGCAGCCAATGGCTCGCGACAGCCGGTGTTCGATCACGCACGCATGGCGTCGGCGATCGCGGCAGCGACGAACGCGTCGGCAGACGGCAACGATCTGCCCTTCGACGCCATCGAGTTCATCAAGGATGAGGCGGCGATCCGGGTGGAAGTCGGAGACGTCTACTACGACTGCGATCTGGCGGGCTACAGCTGCAGCCCAACGCAGTGGCCGGCAAGCCCCCAGGTGGAAGGCGGCGAGGTCCTGTCGCCCGACGAGCGCTGGATCGCCTACCAGTGGGACCACAACCTCTGGATCCGTTCCACGACTACCGGAGAGAACTTCCCGCTCACTTCGAACGGCCGGTACGAGTACGACTACAGCCGCGGGATCGCCTCGACGCGCAACATGGTTCCCGCCGAGGACCCGAACCTGCAGATGGGCGTGGCCGCGATCTGGTCGCCCGACTCGCGCCGCATTCTTCTCGTACCGACTCGATCGCCGCGGCGCACCGACGTTTTCAGCAACACAGTCGGTTCCCGAAGGCCAGTTCCGGCCGATTACCTACACGTACCCGTATGCACTTCCAGGCGAGGTCGGGATCGCCCACGCCGAACCGGTGATCTTCGACGTCTATGCCCGCACGTCGGTGGAAGTACAGACCGACCCGATCAATCTGCTCTACTACTTCGGCCCGCGCTTTTCCTGGTTCGAGGATTCGGATCGTCTCTACTATTCACACGAGACGCGGGGATACGGCACCGTTGAGATGCGGGAAGTCGACGCAGCAACCGGTGCCGTGCGCGCGTTGGTCCGCGAGGAAGCCGAGCCACACTTCGACCACTGGATCCTGCGCTCACGGGTGCTTCGCCAGGGCGCCGAGGTGCTGTGGATGTCAGAACGCGACGGCTGGGCGCACCTGTACCTGTACGACGGAGCCACGGGCGTGCTCAAGAACCGCGTCACGGACGGCGAATGGGTCGTGCGCGAGATCGTTCGCGTGGACGAGGACGCCCGGGTCGTGTTCTTCACGGCCAGCGGCCGCGAATCCGGACGCGACCCATACTTCCGGCATCTGTATCGAGCGTCGCTCGACGGCGGAGGCGTCACCCTGCTCACTCCGGAGAACGCGGAGCATCAGGTGCGCTTCTCGCGCGCTGGCGAGTACTTCGTCGATAACTACTCGCGTGTCGACATGGCGCCGGTCACTGTGGTGCGTAGCAGCGACGACGGCAGTGTCGTCACGGAGCTCGAAACCGCTGACATCACGGCACTGCTGGCTACCGGATGGGATTACCCGGAGGCCTTCCAGGGCAAGGCCCGCGACGGGGTCACCGACATCTACGGCCTGATCTGGCGCCCGACGAACTTCGACGCGTCGCGTTCGTATCCAGTCGTCGAACAGATCTACACCGGGCCGCACAGTGCTTTCGTGCCGAAGACATTCCGCGCCTACCGCAGCATGTCGCAGGCAATCGCCGAACTCGGATTCATCACGGTGATGATCGACGGCCTTGGCACCAACCACCGCGGCAAGGAATTCGGGGACTACTCCTACGACAACCTTGGCGATGGTGGCATCGACGATCACATCGCGCTGCTGCGCCAGATGGCGGAGCAGTACCCCTACATCGATCTCGATCGTGTCGGGATCTGGGGCGGCTCGGCGGGGGGCTACGACTCCACGCACGCGATGCTCACTCATCCGGAGTTCTACGACGTCGGCGTTTCGACCTCGGGCAACCACGACCATCGCATGGACAAGGCCAGCTGGAACGAGATGTGGATGGGCTTCCCGATCGGGGACCACTACATCGAGCAATCCAACTACACCCTGGCCGGCAACCTGCGCGGCAAGCTACTGCTCGCCCACGGTGAACTGGACGAGAACGTCCCGGTTACCGCGACGCTCAAGCTCGTCGATGCGCTGATCAAGGCAAACCGGGACTTCGACCTGCTCATCATGCCGGGGCGCTACCACGGCCTGGCGGGGCCCTACTTCGACCGCCAGCGCTGGGACTACTTCGTCGAGCACCTGCTCGACGTCGAGCCGCCTGAGAACTATCGGATCGGCGCAGAGTCCGAGCACTAGACGCTCCTCTCGGGTGCTCGGAAGCGGCGCGGGTAGTAGCCTCCTGCCGTCCTGCTTGCCCGTTCAACCGGAACGCCCATGTTCGCCGACTTTCGCTTCGCCGCGCGCTCCCTGATCGCCGATCCGGGCTTCCTTGCCATCGTCGTGACCACGCTGGCGGTGGGGATCGGGCTCAACGCGGCGATCTTCAGCGCGCTCTACGGCGTGGTGCTGAGACCGCTTCCCTACGCGCAGCCCGATCAGGTGATGACGCTCTGGGAGACGAGCCCGGAACAGGGCATCGCGCAGGAGCGGGTGTCGGGCGGCAACTTCATGGACTGGCGGGAGCAGGCCGAGAGCTTCGACGACATGGCCGCGTTCCGGCGTGGGTCGCACGTACTGACCGACGGTGACATCCCCGTGCAGGTCGGTAGCGCCACGGTTTCTCCGGCCGCCTTCTCGATGCTTGGCGTCGACGCGTTGCACGGTCGGGTCTTTGCTTCGAACGAGGAGGCCGAGGAATTCGACCATCTCGTCGTGCTGAGCCACGGCCTGTGGGAACGCCACTTCGGGGCCGACGCCGGCATCGTGGACACCGTGATCCAGCTGAGCGACGAGTCCTACACGGTGGTCGGCGTAATGCCGGCCGGTTTCCATTTCCCGCCTGGCGAGAAGGAAGTCGAGGTGTGGACGCCACTCGCGGTGTCGCCAGTCATGCAGCGGGTGCGCGGGATGCGCTTCTACGATGTCGTGGGCCGGCTGGCCGACGGCGTGAGCGAGCAGCAGGCGCACTCAGAGCTGGATGCCATCACCCAGCAGATCAATGTCGACAATCCCGAATCCAACCGCGGCTGGAGTGTTGACCTCGTGCCGGCGCGCGATCAGCTTGTGGGCCCGGTGGCCTCCACTCTGTGGCTCCTCTGGGGCGCGGCCGGCATCGTGCTGATCATCGCTTGCGTCAACGTCGCCGGGCTCTTGCTGGCCCGCTCGGGAGAGAACCAGCCCGAGTACGCAATCCGCGCGGCACTCGGAGCCGGACGCGGCGCGCTCGTGCGTCGTTCCGTGGCCGAGAGTCTGCTACTGGCGGGGCTCGGAGGCGTCGCCGGGATCCTGGTGGGGTTCGCCGGAGCAGGCCTGTTGCGCCGCTTCATGCCTCGCGACATTCCCCGCGTCGACGAGATCGCCGTCGATCCCACAGTGATCCTCATCGCCGTTGGCCTGTCGCTGGCAGCCGGTTTGTTGTTCGGGCTCGTGCCGGCGGTGCGCGCCATGACCCCGCGGCTCGGGTTGGTGTTGCAGGAAGGCGGACGCGGCCATCACGGCGGCGGGGCCACTGCGCGAACCCTCGACGCGCTGGTGGTTCTCGAGATCGCCCTCGCGATCGTGTTGCTGGTGGGCGCCGGCCTGTTGATCCGGTCGTTCGGCAAACTCACGGCAGTCGATCCCGGGTTCCGGACCGACGGCGTGGTCGCCGTGGCCATCACCTTGCCGGAGCCCAAGTACGAAGACTCGGGGCCTCGACGCATCTTCTACAACGGCCTCGTTGAAGCGGTCGAGGCGCTGCCGGGCGTCACGGCCGCGGGCGCGACCTCGGCGCTGCCGATGAGCCCGGTGGGACTCGACTTCGACCTCCCCTTCCAGATCCTCGGACGTCCGCCGGCCGAGCAGAACGATCGGCCTCGCGCGGAGTACCGGTCGGTGACCGCCGGATACCTCGAGTCTCTCGGTGTGCCCTTGATCCGCGGACGTCTACTCGACGACTTCGACCGTGAAGAGGGGCGCCCGGTGATGCTCATCAACGAGACCATGGAGCGGCTGTACTTCGAAGGCGAGGAAGCGCTCGGCCAGGCGCTCGAAGTGCCGATGGCAGGCAACATCGAGATCGTGGGCGTTGTGGGCGACGTACGCCACAACGGACTTGCCGATGTGGTGCGCCCCGAGATGTTCGTGGCGTACGAGCAGTTCTCGCTGAGCCAGATGGAAGTGGTCGCGCACACGACGCGCGACCCGGCCGACGTGATCGACGCCATTCGACGGACCGCCACTGAACTGGACCCGGTGCTCCCACTGGGGCGCGCCGCGACGCTCGACCAGCTCATCGACGAATCGCTCGCGCAGCCCCGCTTCAACATGGTGCTGCTCTCGGCGCTGGGATTGTGCGCGCTGGTTCTGGCAGCGGTCGGCATCTACGGCATCGTCTCCTACGGCGTTGTTCGACGGACTCCCGAGATCGGAATCCGCAAGGCGTTCGGCGCCGAAGACAGCACGGCCAGGAGCCTGCTGGTGAACCGCGCTCTCCGGCTCGCCTCGATCGGCGTTGTGGCAGGGATGGCGGGCGCGGCCGCCGGCGCGAGCTGGATACGTAGCCTGTTGTTCGGCATCGAGGCACTCGACCCGATGACGCTCGTCGCCGTCACCTTCGTGCTCTTCTTGGTCGCACTCGGGGCCGCGGCGATCCCGGCAAACCGGGCTGCTCGAATCGACCCGGCGATCGCACTACGTCGCCGCTGAACTAGTCGGGCTGCAGCGCGCGCATCGGATCGACGCGACTCGCACGTCGCGCCGGAAGCCACGCCGCCAGGAACGCCGTCAAGACGAGTGACCCCACGGCAATCGCGAACGCGACCGGGTCAGAAGTACTGACGTCGAACAAGAATGTAGCGAGAAGTCTGGTGAAGAAGACCGCACCCAGGGTGCCCAGCACCAGGCCCACCACGGCCTGGACAGAGGCGAGCCGAACCACCAGACCGACCACCTGGCGCGAGCGCGCACCAAGGGCCATCCGAACGCCGATCTCCTGCTCGCGCTGACCGATCGCAAATGCCATGACGGCATAGATCCCGAGACACGACAGGAAGAGCGCAATCCCTCCCAACATCGAGAAGAGCCACGCGACAACCTGCCAGGAGAACGTCACCTCGCGGATCAATCCATTGAGCGGATCGATCGAATACAGCGGCAACTCCGCATCGATCTCGCGAACCGCCTGACGCAACGCGGTGGTCATGGCCTCGCGATCGGAATCACCGCGGACCATCAACCCCATGCCGCGGAGAGGCTGGGCTCGATAGGGCGAGTAGAAAACGGGGTGGTCCGGAAGGAAACTCATCGGCAGCAATTGCAACACCTGGGGAACCACGCCGACGACCCGCATCCAGCGCTCCTCGGTATCGTCGACGAGCCGGAATCGCTGCCCGAGCGGATCCTCGTCGGGCCAGTAGCGCTGCGCGAGGCGTGGTTCGACGAGAACCGGGACGTCCCCACCGTCACCGTCGGCATCTGTGAGCAAGCGACCGCGGAGCGGCTTCAAGTCCGCGAGGTCGAAGTAGTTCGGTGCCACGATGACCTGGGTGAAGGTGAGCGGCGGATTGCCCTCGGCGATCGGCAATGACTCGATTTCGGCGCCTACCGAATATCCACCCTGCGATGGAAACGATGACGTCAGCCCAACCGCCTCGATACCTGGGATTGCCTGTGCCTTGCGATCAAGCTCAGCGTGGAAGGCGATGCGTTCTTCCGATTCCGGGTAACGCTCCTCGTCGAGCGACAGCCGCATGGTCAGGACGTTCGTGTCCATGCCCCAGTCGACGCGCTGCACGTTCAGTGCGCTCCGGGTCATGACTCCCGCACCTGCAAGAAGAATCACGGCGAACGCGATCTGTAGCACCACGAGAGCCCCCGTGATCCGGCGCGTCCGCACGCTCCCCGCCGTTCCGCGCCCGCTCTCCTTGAGCACGTCTCCGATGCTGGCGCGCGCAGCATGGAGGGCCGGCATGAAGCCAAACAGGATGCCGCTGGCGAACGCGAGCCCGACGACCACAGCGTAGACCTCGAAACCGACGCGGAAGTCGAACCAGGGAGGCGCACCAGACTCCGTCACGCCAGCAGCGAGCAGCTTGGCGCCGCCAAGCGCGGCCAGGACTCCGCCCACTGCGCCGAAGAAGCTGAGCAGCAGACTCTCGATCAACAGTTGTCGGATCACGCGCCAGCGACTCGCGCCGAGCGCGGCGCGAATCGCCACCTCGCGACCACGGTGGAGTATCCGAGAGATCAATAGGTTAGCGACGTTGGCGCAGGCGATCAGCAACAGGAACACCACCGCACCCATCATGATCAGGCTGATGAGCCGATTAGAGTCGTCGACGTAGACCTCGCGGTAGGTCCGCACACGCGAGCGGAGATTCTCGTGAGTCTCGGGATGCTCTACAGCGAGTCGATCCCCGAGCTGGATGAGCTCCGCAGCAACCTGTTCGCCGTTGTTGTCGGCGCCCGCGCGCACGATGACGTTGCAATAGCGAGCTTCCCAATTGTTCGCACGCTCTCCTACGTCGGGAATCGGCATCCAGAGGCTTGGCGCGAACGGCGTACGTTCTAGATCTTCGGGCAACACGCCCACGATCGTGCGTTCGATGCCCTGTACGTGAATCGTCTGACCGACGATCGTGTTGTCGCCACCGTGTTGCGTCTGCCAGGCCGCGTGTCCGATCAGCGCTACTGGCTCCGCTCCCGGGAGTCCGTCCTCCACCGTCAGGCGTCGGCCAAGGGTCGGCTGGAAGGCCAGCACATCGAAGATCGTGGGGCTCACGTAGGTACTCAGCACGCGCTCTGGCAGCGCACCGCCCCGGCGCACGGTGACGTTCGATCGATACCAGGCTGCGGCCGAATCGATCGTCAGCGCCGTCGACTCGATCTCCGCGTAGTCGGCATACGTCAGCCACAGGTCCCATTCGCCCGTCTGATGCCAGGCATCGACAAAACGAATCCGATCGGACTCTTCAAACGGCAACTCCATCAACGCGATCGTGTTCACGAGTGAGAACACCGCACCGTTGAACCCGAGGCCGATCGCCAACGTGATCAGAATCACGAAACTCGTCGCAGGCGACTTCATCAACATACGAATGCCAAAGCGAATGTCGCTCATCCAGCCGCCGCCGGCACGCTCGCCATCAGATCGGAGCTGCACGGAAGGTCGGATCGCTCCGAGAACCTGCCGCCAGTACCAGAGTCGCGGCCGCGGCAATCCGGCGCGGACAACCTCGGCGTACTTGTCGTCGAGTTCCGCCATCGCCCCAGCCCGATCGATCGCCGGGAGGACCTTGTGCAGGAGCGCGCGGGCAACGCGAGGCGGCCGCGGTGCCCCGCTCATCGGGTCAACTCCAGGCCGTCCCAGAGTCGGTCGAGGAGCTGGCGGGCCTGCTCGAGAGCCGCAGTACCGGCGTCGCTCAATTCGAAGTAGCGTTTTGAACGCCCGCCGGGCTTGCCTGAGGGCGCACCCATATGCGACTTCACCAGGCCCTTCTTCTCGAGCCGCGACAGGGTCACATAGACGGCCGGAATCGACACGGACTTGCCGGCCGTCCTGAGGATCTCGTCGTGTATCGACACCGCGTAGGCCCCCTCGCCCACGCGCGCCAGGGCGAGCAGTACGACCTGCTCGAACTCACCCAGAAACTTGCGGCCCATCGCGATCCTCCAATGATTCCTAACAAATCGTTAGAATCGAACCCTAACAAATATTAGGGTTCTACGGAGAGACGCTCGATGGGTTTCATTTGGAGCGGAAATTCCGGAGCGCGACCGTGCTGCGGCAGGATCAGCGCGCCACGGCTCCGAAGATATCCGGTTGCCGCCCTGGCCCCAGCTTCGAAGCCTTGAGCGGAGCGGTGAACACGGCGAAGAAGCTCTTCGTCCCACCGGCGAGACCAACGTAGTCGCCGAGAAAGATGCTCAAGGCGCCACCCGCCTTCGCAGCCTCGGTGGCGTCGAAACTCTTGCGGGTCACGCGCACCCCCTTCTCGAACGTCGCCCCGCCATCCGTCGAACGGTTGACGTAGTAGTCGAGCATCGTGCCGGGGCCTTTGTCGTTGCGCAGCGTGTAGTAGCCCACGAGCACATGCCCGGCCTGGTTTGTCGTGACACCGACTGTCATGGCGGGACTGCTGGCCGGACCATCGTTCACTCGAGCCGGAGCGCTCCAGGTATCGCCCCCGTCGCGCGAAACGATGAGCGCGGCCTGGTCCACTCCGGTGAAGCGCGCGTCGGGAAACACCACGAATAGGTCGCCGGTCGTCGGATCGATGTCGAAAGACGGCAGGATCGCGCCGGCGCGGTAGCCAGCCACGCCGGCAGCTAGAAAGTCCGAGATCGTAGTGACCTTGCCGAAGGATCGTCCTCCATTCGTGCTCTTGGCCAGTCGCAGCGAGAGGTTTGCGTCCCCCGCCGAGGCACCGGCCCAGATCGCATAGAGCGTCCCGTCAGGACCCACGCGAAGGATCACGCCGATGTTGGTTCCACCTTCCGCGATCCGCTTCGGCTTGCTCCAGGTGAGGCCCTCGTCGGTCGAACGCGACCACACCATGCGCTGGCCACCGGTTCCAGGGCGCAGCAGATTGATGTCCCAGGCTACGTAGGCGTTGCCGCGATGCCGACTACCGGCCACGGTATCTACGACCATCGAGTTCTTGTCATGGAAGTCGAATTTGTCCCGCGCCAATAGCACGGGCTCACCCCAGGTCGATCCGCCGTCACGCGACACGCTCACGGCGATTGCGCTCGAACCCAAGGGTCCATTGCCCTGCCCGTCTCCCACGAGCAGGCTGTTGAAGTAGACGACCCCATCGGGGCCGAACGCCGGCCACGGATCAGAGGCTCGATTCCACTCGCCACCATCGGCAACCGCGAGCCCCGGGATCAGCGCGTCGGTCCACCTGCGTCCACCGTTTCGTGAGACCGCAACGCCGAGCGACCGCGCGCCACCGTCAGTAAATCGGGTCTCCTGCCATCCGGCGACGAGATGTTTGTCGTTCTCCGGATTCACCGCGACGTAGGGCTCGGTCTGGGTCTCCGCCTGGGCAGTCGGCAGTGAGGCCGGCGGAGCATCGAGCACGTCGGTACTGATGCGCTTGGGTTGCTTGAACTTCAGCTTGGCCGCGCGATGCGGCGGCAGCGCGACAGCCGGATATTGCAGCCGCGACCGTTCCAGCACGATGTGATGCCTGGGCAGCCAGAACTCCTCGGCATCGAAGTCGGCGCGTGCGGCGTCATGCGGCCCCCAGGCACGCCGCACGGAGCGCTGGGCCAGAGAAACGGACGACAACACCACGAGGGCGAAGGCTACGGCAGGTCGGACCGGTCGTGCGCGCACGGCAGATTCCCTCGAAATGGGGCGAGCGGCGGAGGGTGGGGACCAGCACCGATCGCAACGCTACAGCGAACTGACCGACTGGCACCAGTGCAGCAATCCAAGAAAATTGGATTGGATGTTGGCGCGCCTACACCGACGCATGCCTTGCATGGAGCGTTGGTGGCTGTGTAGGGTTCGAACCTGACGATGTCAGGTATATACCGGAGACGAGCGTAATGGGCGAAGGTGTTGGCGATTTCGAGCGACTGCTTCTTCTAGCGATTCTTCGCCTCGAAGAGAATGCGTATGGCGCCTCGATCATCGAGGATGTCGAGTCACGCACCGGGCGCGAGGTCTCAAACGGCGCCGTCTACGTTGCCCTTCGCCGGCTCGAAGAGAAGGGAATGCTGCGGTCGAAGGTCGGTGATCCCACGCCTGCCCGTGGCGGCCGCGCCAAACGCTACTACGCGATTCGACGAGATGGGCTCGCGGCGCTGCGTAGCGCGCGTCACGAGTGGGAGGCGATGCTTCAGGGGCTCGAAGCCCAGCTGGAGCCCAAGTCTTGAGGCGTACGCCACGCGTCGCCGAATGGCTCGTCGCCCGCTTTCTTCCGGGCGGCGAACGGAGTGAGATCGTCGGCGACCTGGCGGAGGGTCACGCGCGCCGCGCGGGCAGCAGTCGTTTCAGCGCCTGGCATTGGTACTGGCGACAGGCCGTCGGAATCGTCGGACGCATCTGGTGGAGACGGCGCCACACGATTCTGAGTCTCCTGGACGTGCGCTATGCCGTCCGCGGACTACGACAGAGTCCGGGCTTCGCTGCGATCGCGCTCCTGTCTCTGGCGCTCGGGATCGGCGCCAACACCGCACTGTTCTCGATCGTCCGCTCGGTGATCTTCGTGGAGCTTCCCGTGGAACGCCCCGAAGAACTCGAACTCGTCTACTACGAACGACCGCGCGGCACGCAGATCTCGCAGTACAGCTCGAGCGGCGGCGAAGACCCCGTCACGGGGAAGCGCGTGCACAGCAACTACTCGTACGCGATCTACGAGGCAATGCGCGAGGCGATGGGAGACTCGGGCGAGCTTCTCGGCTTCAACTTCGTCTTCCAGGTCGCTGCGATCATCGACGGCGACCCGGCCACGAAAGTGGCGGGCCAGCTGGCGTCCGGCGACTACTTCTCTGTACTCGGACTCGGCACGGTGCTCGGCCGGCCGCTTGGCCCGGATGACGACCGCCCCGGCGCGCCCAATGTGACGGTGCTGAGCCACGCCTACTGGCAACGAGCGTTCGCCGGCGACCCGGAGGTTATTGGTCGATCCGTGACCCTCAACGGGGCCCCGTTCGAGGTGGTGGGCGTGACGCCGCCGGGCTTCGAAGGCTTGTCGCCTGGAGGGTTCTTCTCGCCGACGGACGTCACGGTGCCCCTCGTGGCCCAGCCGCTCGTCGCGCCAAGGTGGACGCCCGCGGAGGGTGACCTGTTCGCCTCTAACGACCGGTTCTGGGTGCGCGTGATCGCGCGATTCCGCGACGACACCACCCGCGAGCCGGTGCGGCAGGCCATGACTTCTGCGCTGCGCGGCCGACTACTCGAGACGGAGATGGTTCCCGAAGAAACGATCGACGAGGTTCACGTTCGCTTCCTCCCGGGATCGCGCGGCCTCGACTCGCTGCGCTCCGGCACCGAGCGGCCCATCACGATTCTCGGGGTCGTCGTGGCTGCAGTGCTCCTCATCGCTTGTGTGAATCTGGCCAGCCTCCTGCTCGCTCGCGGCGCGGCGCGTCAGCGCGAATTGGCGGTGCGCCGCGCCATCGGAGCATCGCGCGCGCGCCTCGTCCGCCAGCTCTTCATCGAGAGCCTTGTGCTGTCCATCGCCGGCGGCGCAGCGGGTCTGATCCTGGCCTTGTGGAGCGGCCCAGCGGTGACCGCTGCGTTGACGGCCAGCATGGGCCGCATCGCCGTCCACTTCCAGCTCGACTGGCAACTGCTCGCGGTCACAACCGGCGTCTCCATCCTGGCAGCGCTGCTATGTGGCCTCTTCCCTGCCGTCCGCATCAGTCGCACCGCCTCCTACAGCCACCTGGCAGGCCGTACGGACTCGAGTTCACGTTTCGCCGCGGGCCGCTTTCTGATCGCGGCGCAGATCGCCATCTCCGTGCCGCTCATCGTCGGTGCCGGCCTGTTCCTGCAGACGATCGGCAACCTGGATCGCGTGGATCCGGGATTCGACACGCGCGATCTCACGATCTTTCATCTCGACACCTCGCTCGTGACGAGCGATCCCGATCGCGCCAACCAGATCTTCGAGCAAGTCAGCAGCGAGTTGGAGCAGGTGCCCGGAGTCCAGGCGGTGACGCTGCTCGAGAACGCGCTGGTGGGCGGGTGGACATCCAACACGCGCGTCACCATCGGCGAAGAGAGCACGATGATGTACATGAACGCCGTCGACTCCGACTACTTCGACGTACTCGGCATCGAGTTGCTGGGCGGCCGAGCGATCATGGATTCCGACACGGCGGAGGCGCCGATGGTCGCTGTCGTCAACGAGACGGCGGAGCGCACGCTGTTCGACGGTCGGGCCGTTGGCCGCACGATCGAATACGGGCGCGAAACACGGCAGATCGTGGGCGTTGCCGCCGACACGAAGTACCACAGCCTGCGCGACGAAGTTGAGCCGACGTTCTTCGACCCGTACCGGCAGCGCCGCACGCTGGGTCTTCACGTAGCCATTCGATCGGCCCTGCCGATGAACCGCCTTGCGCCGTCGATCCGCGAGATCGTCACGCGCGCCGACGCGGGCCTGCCTGTGAGCGACCTCCGCACGCAGTCGTCACAGATGGCGGCCCACGTCAGCCGCGAACGTGTCTTTGCGCGGCTGCTGGCTGTGTTCAGCATGTTTGCGCTGCTGATCGCCTGTATCGGCCTGCACGGCGTAACGTCGTTCGCCGTCGCCCGCCGCCGCGCCGAGATGGGCGTGCGCCTCGCGATGGGCGCGCGGCCCGATCAGATCCTGTGGATGGTCGTGCGGCAAGTGCTGCTGCTCGCCGGGCTCGGCCTCGCAGTTGGGCTGATGCTCGCCTACTGGCTGACTCCGGTCATCGGTTCGATGCTCTACGGGCTGCAGCCCACGGACACCGCGACGCTGGCGGGGGCCGGGGCGATCATGCTCATCGTTGCCGTCGCGGCCGGGTGGATCCCGGCGCTACGCGCGGCGCGTACCGACGCGTTGACCTCGCTGGCGACCGACTGACAGGCCTGGAGCGCGAACAATCGTGCACACGCGGTGCTGTTTCCACTATCCTCACGCAGGTCGGCTCGCGGCATCGTTGCGCGACGCCGCGCATTCTTCCCCTCGGACGATCCGGCATGAATCTGCGACCCGGCGGTGCACGCCTGTTGCTGGCATTGCTCGCGCTGACCGCGCTCAGCCCTACCCCCCATTTCGCGGCATCACTCAACTTCAAGGCGGCCACGTTCTTCGCCTCGGATGGGCGAACCGCTGACGCCGAGGTTGCGACCTTCGGGGTCCCCGAGAACCGCACGGAAGACGGTCGCCAGGTCCGTCAGATCAAGCTCGAGGTGTGGCGCTTCGCCGCGACCGGCGACTCGACCGCCCCGCCCATCGTGATCCTCGATGGAGGGCCCGGCGGCGCGGCGATCGAGGCCACCCGTGGGGCCTACTTCGACATCGTGCAGCGACTGCGCGCGTTCGGCGACGTCATCGTTGCCGACCAGCGCGGCACGGGAGTGTCGTCTCCCGCGCTTGGCTGCAAACAGGCGGCCAACTTGGCCGGGGCGGAACTCCTCACAATCGAAAACTGGCTCGCCGCCATCGCGACTCCAGCGACGAAATGCGCCAAGGGGTGGCGCAAGAAAGACATCGACCTCGACGCGTATAGCTCGGCCGAGAGCGCCGCCGACATCGACGCGATCCGCGATGCACTCGGCGTGCAGCAAGTCACGCTGTGGGGCGTGAGCTACGGAACCCAGTTGGCTCTGACTATCTGGAGCTCTTCCCCGATCGAGTAGCCCGCATGGTGCTACTGGGCATCCTGCCGCCGGACGGACTGCCGGGATTGCCGAAGGAACGGGACAAGGTCCTCAAGGAACTGAGCAAGCTCGCGCGCCAGGCCGACCCAGATCGCTATCCGGACGTTGCCGGTGCGCTGAGGTCGATCCTCGCCAACCTGGACGACAACCCGCGCGAAGTTGTGGTCAACACAGGCGGTCGTCAGGACGTTGTGCTGTTCGGCAAGTACGAACTGCAGTTCCTTACGAACCTGTTGGTGCTAGGAAGACGATCCCTGATGGAACAGTTCCCGGATTGGATCGTTGAGATGCAGGGGGGCGACTTCACCAACGCCGCGGCGGCGAGCCAGTTCCTTAGACACTGGCAGACGTCTGCGATGAGCATGGCCGTCACGTGCACGACCGGCTCGAACCCGAAGCGCGTTCGCAAGGCAGCCAAGCAGGCGCGGCGAAGCATCACGGGAGCCCAGCCGGCCGTCGCGGATGCCTGCGAACCCTGGGCGATCGGTCCGCTCGACGGCCACCCGTTGACGTTGACCAAGACCAATGTGCCGGCACTGATCATCTCCGGCACGCTCGATGGCACGACGCCCGATGGCAACGCCAAGGCCCTGCGGCGCAAGCTCCCAAAGTCGCACCTCCTCAAGCTCATCGGCGCCACGCACAGCGACCTGCTCGCCTCCATCGTTCTCGACGCGATCGATGACTATCTCGGCGGTGCGAGCGTGCCCGGTTCGATCCCCTTCGACTGGAGTTTCGCCCAATAGTCCTAGGGCGGATCGCAGTATGGACTACGACGTAGCCCATACCTGGCATGGAGTGCTATGGTGGGTATCCACTACGTTGTAGCACTAACCGCACGGTGCCATGTCAGGACCACAGCTCGGCCGCTTCGAAGAACTCGTCTTGTTCGCTCTCGTGTCACTCGAGGACGACGCCTACGGAGCCGCGATCCGGCGTGAGATCGAGGCCCGTACGGGCCGTGATGTCTCGACCGGTGCTCTCTACACGGTGCTCGGACGTCTGCAGCAACGCGGACTCGTGCAGTCGAAAGTAAGCGCGCCGCTCGCCGAGCGCGGCGGCAGGCGCCGTAAGTACTACAGCCTCGAGCCGGAAGGAGCTGCCCTGCTCCGCCGCTCGCACGATGAGTTCCAACGCATGGCGTCCGGGCTTGCAGCGAAGTTGCCGCCACTGGGCGAGGAATCCGCATGAACTCCGCGCCGCCTCTAGCCGGGTTGGCTGCGCGACTCGTACGTCGCGGAAGTGCAGGACCCGAAGCTGAGTTCGTGCTCGGCGACCTCCATGAAGATCACCGCCAGGTGTGCCGCGAGCGCGGACGTCTCCTGGCAGGACTCTGGTACTGGCGCCAGGTCACCACGACCGCGCTCTCTCGACCCGACCCGCTCGACATCCCCGAACGGAAAGACTCCCACATGTTTGAACACGTGCTCCGCGATGTATCCGCGGCGCTGCGGTCGATTCGCCAAAGGCCGGCGTTCAGCGGCATCGTCATACTCACGCTCGGCGTGGGCATCGGCGCGACGACGGCGATCTTCAGCCTGGTGAATGCCGTATCCCTCCGCGCGCTGCCCTACCCGGATGCCGATCAGCTCGTGCTCGTGCGCGAAACGCTCGACAACGATCAGGCGCGGCCGGTACCGACTTCATATCCGACTTTCGTGGACTGGTCGGAGGCGGACTCCTTCGCGGACATCGCGCTGTTCTCGCCGTTCAACACCATGATCCTGGTCGGGCCAGAAGAAACGCTGCGACTGCGCGCCAACTTGGCCTCGTCGGGCTACTTCGAGCTGATCGGTCTTCAGCCAGGACTGGGCCGTCTCTACGGCCCGGAAGCCGACGATACGACTTCGATCGCCAACGTCACCGTCATCAGCCACGGCCTGTGGGAACGCCGTTTCGGGGGCCGTGAAGACGTAATCGGCGAATTGATCTCGCTCAACGGCAACAGCTACACGATCGTGGGCGTCGGGGCGGAGGACTACGTCGACCTATATGCCGGCGGGGCCCCCACTGACCTCTGGGTTCCGATTACTGCACTGAATCAACTCGGTAGTCCCGGCGCGCTTACCCGGCGCGTAGTGCGGCAGTTCCAGGCCTTGGCGCGCCTCGATGCCGGCGTGTCGGTCGAGGCGGCTCAACAGGAACTCGACGGCATCGCCGGCGCGATCCAAGAAGCGCATGCCGACGTGATGGCCACGCAGGGTGCAAACGTTACGGCGCTTCGACGACAACTCGTTGGACAGGCCACGACATCACTCGCCACATTGATGGTCGGCAGCGGCTTCTTGCTCCTGATGGGGTGCATCAATGTGGCAAGTCTGATGCTTTTCCGCGGTACCTCACGCGCTCGCGAGATCGCCATCCGACTCGCGATGGGCGCCTCGCGACGACGGCTGATCCGTCTTCTGGTGACTGAGTCGTTGGTACTGGCCACAGGCGGCGGGATCCTGGGCGTGTTTCTCGCCGAGGCGGGCATCCGCGCGCTGCTCAGCTCCAACATCGTGCCGCTGCCGCCATATATCGCAGTCAATATCGATGTCACCGTGCTGGCCATCACGGCGCTGTTGATTGCCGCATCGGGCGTCGCCGTCGGGCTGCTCCCGGCTTTGCGGAGCACCGGCCGCGACATCGGCACCGTTCTCACCGACTCCGACCTACGATCGGCTGGCCGATCGAACCGCCGCCCGACAAATCTACTGGTCGTCGCCGAGGTCACCGTCGCGGTCGTACTTCTTGTCGGTTCGGGCCTGGTGCTCCGGAGCTTCCAGTACCTCAACGGCGTCGATCTCGGGTTCCGTACCGAACGCATCATGAGCGTGCAGGTGAACCTGCCGCGCGTGGGCTACGGCACCGAGGAGAGCGTCTACGAGTTCCGGAACCGGCTCACCGAGCGTCTGGGTGGCTCCTCGGCCGCACAATTCGCCGCCACATGGGGGCCCGGACTTCCCGGTCAGGCCACCTCCTACACAACCGCGGTGCCTGATGGGAAAGTCGTCGAATCTCAACTCGAAGCCGACCTGTCACGGATGCATGGTGTTACTCCGGGCGCTCTCGAAAGCCTGGAGATCCCACTCCTGGCCGGCCGCCTTCTGAATGCGGATGACACGGTAGGCAGCCAGCGGGTCGCGGTCATCAGCGAGAATCTCGCCGAGACCCTGTGGCCGGGCGAAGAAGCGCTGGGTCGGGTGTTCAATCATGTGGTCCCCAACGACCGCGACCCCGCCGAATACCCGCCGTATGAAGTCGTCGGTGTTGTGGCCGACGCCAGCCTCGGCGGTCGCCTCATCGGCAACTTTGGCGTACCGGCACTCAACGACATCTACGTGCCGTACGAGCACCTGTTCCTTCGCAACAACCTGTCGTCTTTCGCGGTACTCGTCGGGACAGGCGGCGATCCGGCCGGCGCCACCGATCTGATCCGCGCCGCCGTTCGTGAGATCGACCCGAACGTGCCGATCTTCAGTCCGCTCGACCTGGTTACAGCCGCTTCCGCGGAGCTGGTCCTCGCGCGCTTCATCGCGCTGCTCATGAGCATCTTCGGATCGGTATCGCTTCTGCTGGCGGCAATCGGGATCTACGGCATCCTGTCGCAGTCGGTTGCCACGCGAACCCGTGAGATCGGCGTCCGCATCGCGCTCGGGGCGCGGGCCTCGACCACGGCGTGGCTGATCGTCGGTCACGGCATGAAGCTGGCCGCCGCTGGCGTGGTTCTCGGGCTCGGTGTTGCCTACGTGCTCGCCCAGTCCATCTCCAGTCTGCTCTTCGGAGTGGCGCCCACCGATCCGGTGACTCTGGTGGGGAGCGCGCTGATTCTCGGCGCTGTAGCAATGCTGGCGAGCTACGTGCCAACGCGGCGCGCCCTACGCGTCGACCCGGCCGACTCCCTACGCGTCGACTGACACGCGCTAGCCGATAGCAGATGCGCCGACCCGGCTCGGGTCGGTACACTGTCGGTATGAACTCCGACGTTCGCCGCACACTGGATAGTGGACAGAAGTACCGCTGGAAGGCCGAACTGGCCGACCTCGCGAACCTGGCCGACGACGCGTGCGGGATCGACGTGCGAGCGCTCCATGCCGGCCAGATCCTCGCGGTGAAGACCCACTACACGACCTATCGAATGCAGATCACCGACCCGCAGCAGGGCCGCGCGATCGTTGAGGGAGACGGTTCCTTCCTCACGACGCCGACCGATGCCACGATCATCGGTGCAACTCTGTCGGGCCGCGGCAGCTCGGTGGCCAACGGACGCGTGCTCACCGGTTTCCGCCTCGTGATCGCCGCCGACGAGGGCGAGATCATCACCTCGCGTGTGCGGGCCGTGTCAGTCGACGGCATGCCCTGGTTCTCGGAATTCCACGAGGCCTGACCGCACCCAGCGTCAGCGCATCGCCTCCACGATCCTGTACACGCGAACCTCGTGCGCGCCGGATTCAGCGAAGAAGGTGTCCACGAAGACGTCGCCAGTGATGCCCCAAGGGCGCCGCTCCGGCACCAAGCCTGGAAGCGCGATTTCGCCAACGTAGCGGTCGTGCGCGAAGACATCGTAGATCGTCCGTTCGGCATCTGAGCGACCGGAGCGTACCCACAAGCGCCCCGTCCCATCGAACGCGAACGCGTTGCCGTAGTAGTGGAGCTTTATTGGGCGCGGCTCCACCCTGAAACTCTCGAGCCGTCGAGCCTCGCGCTCCCGCGCCAGCTCCTGTTCCGTTTTGACTTCTCGTCCGAGGTCGAGAATGTGGGTACGAAGGAACTCTCCGTTCACGTCATAGACTCGCACCCGGTAGACCTCACCGTGATCACCCACCGCCAGTTCCCCGTTGGGTCCGGCTGTTACGGAGAAGTGCTGAGTTGGTTGCCCATCCACACCCACCGGGAAGTCTCGGTCGGGCCATTCGATTCTCGCCACCGAAGTGCCATCTCGTAGTTGCTCGTAGATAGCGGTCTCGTTCCGCGGCCGGCCATTCGCACGACCGACGAAGAAGAAAGTGTCCGTAAATGGCGAGTAGGTCGGGGACCAGGGGAAGCGGTCGAACTTTTCCACCGACACCGCTCCGTGTTCGGTGAAGCTCGTGATACGGGAGGGGCGCATCTCGACGGCCTGGATCTCGCCCCCGGACCCAGGGAAAACGAAGAGCGGCCTTTGCATCTCGCCGGGCCCCTCACCTTGCCGGCCGACGGCCGCCGTGAACGTGCCGTCGAGCGCGAACACCCGGATCAGCGGTTCGTAGCGATCAAGCACGTAAACACGATCCCGGCCATCAGTGTGCACGGCCTGGACATAGAGCTGGCGCGCGTCGCCGCACGCCTCACAGCCGATCGTCGCGAGATGCTCCAGAGCTAGCTCGTTCGCCTCCTCGTCCGGCGCACCCGGCATCGGGCCACACGCGGGCACGGCGAGTACGAGCAGGGCTAGAGAGGTGACCGCACTTGCACTGACCCGACTCGGCAAGGGCTCGGTGGCGTGCGTGCGGGCGAGATCCATGGGTTCAATAACCTGCTGCGACCCCAAGTTCCGACGTGCACGGCCGCGAATACGCCCGTGCGTTGCAGTATCCTGCACGCATGATTCGTCTCTACGTCGCTGCGAGCCTGGATGGCTACATCGCTGATGCCGATGGCGGCGTGGCGTGGCTCGATCGGTTCAACACGCCCGAGGTAGCTGAAAGCTACGAGCGATTCACCGAGCAGATCGGCACGATGATCATCGGTCGCAAGAGCTTCGAGCAGGCGCTGACGTTCGGGGATTGGCTGTACGGCGCGATGCGCACGTACGTGCTGACGTCGCAGCCACTTGTCGACCCGCCGGACAACGTCGAGCCCATCAGCGCGGCGCAACTTCCTGCGTTGATCGAGAACCTGCGGGACGCAGAACTCGACACCTGGCTCATGGGCGGAGGCCAGACTGTGAAGACCTTCTTCGATCTCAAGGCGGTCGATGAGATCGAGCTATACGTGATCCCGCTTGTGCTCGGCGATGGCATCCCTCTTTTCCCCACGGGTTGCGCGGCCAACAGCATGCGACTTGAGGAAACCGCGGAACTCCCGAGGGGCATGGCAATGTTGCGCTATCGCCTGACCGATTCGCCCGACGTCTGATCGCACTTCCCCTGATCGGAGCACCCGAACATTGAAGCATCGTCTCGTTCGCCGTCCCACGGCCCTCGTGTTGTCCGGAATCATCGCCACATCCCTGAGTCTCCATGCCACGTCGAGCAAGGCGACGGAAACACAGGTAAACCGCGTCGGGTTCATGGCCGCGGCGGGCCAGCAGATCAGGAAGATCGAACTGCCGAGTGCGCAGACCGCGGTGCCCCAGGATGCGTCGCGGTACCTCTTCACCGCGATGCTTCAGCTCTTCGGCGCGAGCCCGCAGCTCGCCGGCAGCAAGGCCACCAACGGTAAGGTCAACATCCGATACCAGTGTTTCGATACGCCGCCGACCCAGGGTTCCATGCGCGCGAAGCTGAGGGACGGCAATGCCATCGTCTCGATGGTGATGGACCAGGACACGCCATGCTTCTTCTTTCGGGCGACGCCGGACCTGAGCGGCCGCGCACCCCTTCCGATGGCGGCGAACGGCACTTTCTCGGTGAGCGTCGTCCCGTTGCCCGACAATGCCGGCTGCACCCCCGACACGAATACGCTGTGTCTGATGGACGGGCGCTTCGAGTCGACGGTGCGATGGAGCGACGGCGGCAAGAACAATCACGGGAACGCGTTTCTTAACGGCCCGGATTCCGGCATCTTCTACTTCTTCAATCCTGAGAATACTGAGATGCTCGTGAAGGTTCTCGACGGCTGCGGATCTCCGACCAACTCGTTCTGGGTATTCGCCGCGGCAGCAACCGATGTGGAGTACAACCTCACGGTGACCGATACAGAGACCGGGCAAAGCAAGACGTACGGCAACGCGCTCGGAAATCCAGCGCCAGCAATCGTTGACACGCAGGCCTTCGCGACGTGCCCGTAGCGACGGAGAATCATGGATAAGACTTTCTTCGCAATCGGCGCGATCTCCGCGCTGATCGGGGTTGCGGCTGGTGCATTCGGCGCCCACGGCCTCGAGGGGCGCATCACGCCCGAACGGCTCGTGACTTTCGAGACGGCCGTCCGATACCAGATGTATCACGCGCTGGCCCTTCTGGCCGTGGCCTGGGCCACCACGCGCTGGCCCGGCACGCCGACGACTGCGGCCGGCTGGTTGTTCGTTGTTGGAACCGTCGTTTTCTCGGGGAGCCTCTACCTGCTGGTGCTTACCGACACGCGCTGGCTCGGCGCGATCACTCCGATTGGCGGGGTAGCCTTCCTTGCCGGCTGGGCCTGCCTGGTCTGGGCCGCGCTCTCCGAATAGCACCCCACAAAGGAAGTGCGAAACCCTAGGCCGGTCTGGCGCGTCTAAGACAGCGAAGGGAGGTCCCATGCTCGGAAAAATCGGACGGATGTTCGGTCTCGGCTCCACGCCGTCGACGTTCACAACGGTCAGATCGGCGGAAGACGTCGATACGGGCCCGTTGATCAAGCTCGACGGAATCTCGAAGGTACTTGGCGCCGGCAGTTCCAAGACTCAAGCGCTCGAAGGCATCGACCTTGAGATCGAGCGCGGCGAGTTCGTGGGAGTGAACGGCCCATCGGGCTGCGGCAAGACGACGCTGCTATCGATCCTGGGCCTTCTGGATACCCCGACGGGCGGCAGCTATCTGCTGAACGGCCACGAGACCACCAAGCTAGCTGCTGGCGACCGTGCCCATGCGCGCAATCGCGAGATCGGGTTCATCTTCCAGAGCTTCAACCTCATCGGCGACATGACTGTTGCCGAGAACGTCGACCTGCCGTTGAGCTACCTGGGCCTCCCGGGCAGCGAACGACGTGAACGGGTTGCCGAAGCGCTCGAGCGCTTCGATCTGAGTGACGTCGCGAAACGGCAGCCGAGTCAGCTCTCCGGCGGTCACCAGCAGCGCGTTGCCGTGGCGCGCGCCGTTGTGGGTCGACCCGAGATTCTCCTCGCCGATGAGCCGACGGGAAATCTCAACTCGGAACAGGCGGTGAAGGTCGTCGAGATGCTGAGCGAACTCCACGCCGAGGGCGCAACGATTTGTCTGGTCTCGCACGATCCTCGATGGTCGGAGGTCACGCAGCGCACGCTGAACCTGTTCGACGGCACCCTCGTCGCCGCCGACTTCGTCTAGAGCCCCAGACTGTCCGCGACGATCCCCACGCGCGAGTTATATCTCTTGCCGGTACTGAAGCACGTGCTCCTGGCCACCTTGTTCCTGGTGCCCGGAACCCCGGAGACGATTCAGCAGCCCTCGACAGCGGATCTGTTTTTCCTGCTCGGGGATTGGGAGGTCGAGCGGATCAACAGCCCCGGCCTGCCGGAGGAGCGTCGACGCCACGGGACACTGTCCTGCCGCGAGACTCTCGACGCCCAGTACATCCGCTGCCAGTACGTGATTCCACGGATCGACGCTTTGCCGTCTCGGGACGACGTTTATTTCAACTACAACCCGATCTACGAGCGCTTCGAAAGCCTCTGGCTCAGCTCAACGTGGCCCATCAAGGTGCTCATGCACGGCTCGGTGACTGTGGAAGCAGACACCGTCGTACTCCGACACAGCGCGGAGTTCCCGATCGAGAATGGCGTGATGGAGTTCGTCCGCGGCGAACTGCACTACGACGCCACCACCGACAGCTTCGAGCGCCGCACCCACATCCGGACGTCGGAGTACGCGCCCGGCGACTGGCGGCACCACATGACTGAGGTGGCCCGGAAAGTGTCCGGACCACCTCAGCCAATGCAGCAGAACTAGAAGAGCCGCAGCGCGTAGGTGAGCAGGATGCGGCGACCCATCTCCGGCGCCACATCCTTGATGAAGGACGTGTGGTTCCGGTACAGCTCGTTCGTCAGATTGGTGCCCTTCAAGGTGAAGATATGCATCATCTTGGCCCGGGCGAGCGTGTAGGAAGCCGAGAAATTGGCCAGCGTGTAGCCGTCGGTAGGCGTCTCTTCACCAAACGTCTTGTCCTGCTGTGAAGCCAGCACAAGTTCGGGGCGCAGCTGCAGTCCATTCATCGGCAGCCAGTCGACCGCGAGGCGGGCGCTGAGCGGAGGAATCCGCGGCAGCGGCTCGTCCGTCGCCTTCAACTTCGCATCCACCAGGCCGCCCGACAGATGAAACCGCCACTGCGGCGATGCGTGGTAGCTCAGGCTAAGGTCCGTTCCGACGTAACGACTGTCGCCCTGGATGTACTCGAGCTCCGTCAGGCCATCGACGATCTCGCCCGTCTCCGCGCCGAAGATGAAATTGTCGATGTCGTAGTAGAAGACGCTCGCCTGACCGTGTAGGCGACCCGTGTTGAGCCGCAGGCTGAACTCGCCGCCGTTGGATCGCTCGTGCTCCAGATCAGGATTGCCGATCTCGAAGGCGAGATTGCCGACGTGCGGCCCGAAGTTGTAGAGCTCTTCGAGCGACGGGGCCCGGTAGGAGCTCGACAGGTTCGCGACAAGCGCCCAGCGATCGTTGTCGAAGGGCACTCGGATGCCTACGGATCCGGAGAATCCGGTGAAGCTCCGGTCACGAACCTCGGGAGCCTCTTCGTCGTGATGATCCTCGTCTTCCTCGTCGAGGCGGAAGTCGTGGTCGTCATCATGGCCATGCCCTTCCGGCTCCGGCCGTTCCTCGGGGTTGTACTTGTTGTACTCAAGGCGACCACCAAACTGGAGACTGAAGTCGTCGAACGTCAGTTCCTCGTAGGCAAAGCCCGCGAACGCGTCCTGCACGCTGGGCGGCGAGAGCGCCTCTTCACCAATCGCCTTGTAGTCGCGATGCTGGCCCCAAACTCCGAACTGGCCGGTGAGCCTCCCGGTCGGATCCTGCTGCACCTCGATGCGCCCGATCGTGGTCTTGTTGAAGAACTCGGTGCCGATCTCACGTTCGCCGGTGTCGACGAAGTGCTCGATTTCCTTGTGATTCCAGTCGATGTAGGTGAAGACCGCCTTCACGCCATCAATGAATCCTGCGTCGAGGTCGTGTAGCCCGCCGTCGACTCGGACGACCTGTCGCCGCTGATCGAGCTCGATGAACAACTCGTCTTCATGCTCCTCTTCTTCCTCGCGGGCGAAACGGAAGAACTCGTCGTCGTGATGATCTTCCTCATCTTCATGACCGTGGCCGTGAAGATCGCCGGCGAAGGGCACTCCGTAGAGGCCGTCCTCGATCTGGTAGCTGGCGGAGATGTGTGATGTATCGCCGAACCAACCGAGTCCGAAGCGACCGTTCATCTGTTCGGTCTGCGAGTTCTCGACCGGCCCTTCGGGGGTGCCGACCTCGGACGTACGACGACCACCCCCGCCGAACCACGTCATGAAACGACCGTTGCCGTACTGGAAGTTGGCGGAGCCGCCCGCCTGGTCGTTGGTGGAGCCGAGATCGGCATTCACCTGCCCACGCAGCTCGTCGGGCGGGTTGTCGTAGAACTGCTGCTGGGGAGTGATCGTGTTGACCACGCCACCGATGGCATTCGACCCGTAGAGCAACGTAGCAGGGCCTTTCAGAATCTCGACCTTCTGCAGACCACCGGGATCGATCGAAACACCGTGGTCACCCGACTGGGACGACAGATCCCCGGTGCGCACACCGTCCTGCATCACCATCACGCGATCGTTGTCGAAGCCGCGAATGATCGGCCGGCTCGATCCGGGACCAAAGCTACGCTTGGCCACGCCCGGCTCGTGCTCGAGAAGCTCGCCGAGCGTACCCGCCATGTTCTTGGCGATGTCGACGGAATCGAGAACCTGGACGCTGCTGAAGGCGGTCGTCTCGCGCCCGGTCGCGGTCACCGTGACTTCCTCGTGCACGGCCGAGAACGCAAGGGCGAAATTGGTCGTCGTGGCAGTTCCCGCAGCAACCTCGATGGACAAGCGTGCAGCCTGCAGGTGTTCGCGCGCGGCCAGAATCTGGTACGTGCCGGCCGGCACGCCGTCGAACCGATACTTGCCGTCAAGATCCGACAGCACCGATCGGCCGAGTTCGATCAGCAGGACGCGCGCGCCATGCAGCGGTTCGCCGTCCTCTTCGAGGGTCACCGTACCCTCTATCGTTCCGTGTTCCTGGGCTTGGATTGCGGGGGCGAGCAGCGCAAGGCCGCACGCCAGTAGCGTGAGTCGCAGAAGCGTTTTCATCTTTCCTGTCTCGAATGCAGCGGTCGGACAGACCATCCAACCGAGAGGTCGTAGGGCGGGACAAGGATCCCGCGACCGGGACGTTAGCCCCGGCTAGTGAACGAACTCAGGCTGCAGAGACAGGTGGCCCACGTCGCGTGACCGCGTCCGCTGCGGGCGGCGCGGTGGGAGGCACCTGTGCGGGCGTGTTGCGCCAGGTGGTCGAGCGCGGCTGGTCGAATGCCAGCGTAACTGCGCCCGGCTCCGGGCACGAACCGCAGGCGCACAGGTAGCAGTCATCAGATGCCCCGAGCTCGTGGGTGTGCACGGCGAACGCGCCGAGCACTGCCACGATCATCAGGGCAGCGAACACACTCTGGCGGAGATGTCGCTGACGCATACCAGTGGACCTCGATGGGGAACAACTACCGGGGAGGTAGAAAGCCTCGTCATGATACCCCGAAGCGCGCCCCCCGTGCCCGGCCTGGCGACTGGTGCTGCCGTCGCTTGTGCGCCGGCCTACGGTGCCGTTAGATTCCTCACGGCACTCCCCGCCGCGATCCCGCCTGTGACCTCAAGAGGTGAACTGCATGCTTCGTCGTTTCCTGGGCTGTGCCCTGGTCCTGATCATTCTGGCCTCCAGCGTCTCCGTCAGTGGCGCGGCACAGCAAGGCACGCGACTGCTGCGCCAACCCGATCTGAGCGCCGACCACGTGGTGTTCACGTACGGTGCGGATGTCTGGATCGCCGACCGATCTGGTGGTGATGCGCGGCGTCTTACGTCCACACCGGCCGTCGAGAGCAATCCTCACTTCTCGCCCGACGGCCAGACCGTGGCCTTCTCCTCGAATCGATCCGGTTCGTTTGCCGTCTACACGGTGCCCACCCACGGCGGCATGCCGCGTCGGTTGACCTGGCATCCGTCAGGTTCGATGGTGCGCGGCTGGACCCCCGACGGCGACCGCGTGTTGTACACCTCATCGCGCGATACCGCCCCCGTCGGCTATGGCCGACTCTGGACAGTATCCGCGGATGGCGGACCGTCCGAGCTACTCCCCTCACCCATGGGCAACGATGGCTCCTACGCCCCCGATGGCGACCGGATGATCGTTGATCCGACGTCGCGCTGGGATGTCGAGTGGCGCCACTATCGCGGTGGCCAGAATCAGGCTCTTCGGATTCTGGATCTCGACTCGTTGAGCGAGACGAAGATCCCGAACCAACGCACCACCGACATCCATCCGGCCTGGATGGGAGACACGATCTACTTCCTGTCGGATCGTGAGTGGACGATGAACGTCTGGTCGTACGACCCAGACGATTCCTCACTCAACCGTCTGACCGACTTCGACGGTACCGACGTGAAATGGCTCGCCGCCCACGAGGGCACGCTGGTCATCGAACAGGCCGGCTGGTTGCATCTTGTCGACGCCGACTCGGGCCGCGCGAACCGTCTCGATATCACGGTGCGTGGAGACTTCCCGTGGGCCGCAACCAAGTGGGAGGACGTGAGCCAGCAGGCCGGCTCGGGTCGACTGTCGCCCACCGGCCAGCGGGCTGTCTTCCAGGCGCGTGGCGAGATCTTCACCGTGCCCGTTGAGAACGGTGACTCGCGCAACCTCACGCGCAGCTCCGGTGTTGCCGATCGCACCCCGATCTGGTCGCCGGACGGAGCCGATGTGGCCTGGTTTGCCGACGTCGACGGCGGCTACTCGCTCCGCATCGCCAGCCAGGACGGGATGGGCGACGCGCGGGATATCTCGATCGGCGAGTCGAAGCTGGGCTGGGAACCAACCTGGTCGCCCGACGGCAAGCACATCGCATTCGTAGATGACGATGTGCGCGTGCGCGTCGTCGACGTTGAAGGCGGCACCATTCAGACGATCGACACAGGCGGCACCAACCTCGAGCGCGGCAGCATGGGCCTGACCTGGTCGCCGGACTCGAAGTGGCTCGCCTACGCCAAGACGTTCGCCAACAACTTCCGCCGCATCGTGGTGTGGTCGGCTGAAGACGGAAACCTCGCGCCCGTCACCGACACGATGGCCGACTCCGTGCGCCCCGCGTGGGATCGCGACGGTCGCCACCTCTACTTCCTGGCGAGCACCAACCTTGCGCTGCGCTCCGGCTGGGCAAATACCAGCTCGATTCAGGCGAGCGCGCCGACCTACGCCGCCTACGTCACCATCCTGCGCTCGGATGACCCGTCGCCCTTCCCGCCGCAGAGCGATGAGGAGCCGGAGCCCGAGCCGGAGCCAGAGGAGGAACAAGAGGCCGAGGCGGAAGAGGAGCCCGAAGTGCCGGATGAGTCCGAGGCTCCTGGTGAGGAGGCCGAAGAGTCCGACGAGGGCGTGCGAATCGATTTCGACGGCATCGAACGGCGCATCATCGCTCTGCCGATGCCGGTCCGGAACTACTCGTCCATGGTGGCGGGCCCCGAGGGCAGCGTCTTCATCGGCGAGTTCGCCGCCGGCCAGCCGGGTCTTACGATTCACAAGTTCACGCTTGCCGATCGTGAAGCTTCTGAGTTCGCAACGCGCGCGTCCACGCCGACCGTCTCCAACGACGGCAGCAAGATGCTGTTCCGATCAGGACCTGCCGGGCGCGTCGTCGGCACCGGCCGTCCCCCGGCGCCTGGCAGCGGAATGCTCAACCTGAACCTCCGCACCCGCCTCGATCGGATGGCGGAGTGGCGTCAGATCTTCCACGAAGCGTGGCGCTACGAGCGCGACTACTTCTACGACCCCGGCATGCACGGACGCGACTGGGAGCTCGTGCGTCAGCGCTACGCACCGCTGGTGCCGTACGTGCGCCATCGCGCCGATCTCACCTACCTCCTCGATCAGGTGAATGGCGAAATGTCCGTCGGTCACAGCTTCGTATTCGGGGGCGACACACCTGCCACCGACCGATCGAGTGTGGGCCTGTTGGGCGCCGACCTGGCAGCCGACTCGGGCCGGTGGCAGATCGATCGGATCTACACCCTCGAGAGCTGGAACCCGGGCCTATCGGCGCCGCTTGATCGCCCGGGACTCGGAGTGGATGAAGGCGAGTACCTCGTTGGCGTCGACGGCATGGAGCTGACCGCCAACCAGGATCCGTACGAACTCCTGGACGGCACGGCAGGACGCCAGACTGTTCTCCACATCAACTCGGACCCGTCGATGGACGGTGCGCGCGAGGTGATCGTCGAGCCGATCCGCAGCGAGAACCAGCTGCGTCAGCGAGCATGGGTGGAGGACAACCGCCGACGCGTGGATGAACTCTCCGACGGCAAGCTCGCCTACATCTGGGTGCCCAACACGGGTGGCGGCGTGTGGACGTTCGACCGCTACTTCTTCGCCCAACAGGACAAGCTGGGCGCGGTTGTGGACGAGCGTTTCAACGGCGGTGGTCTGCTCGACGACTACATGGTCGACCTGATGACTCGTGAGCTGCGCGCCGCGATCACGAACGAGGTACCCAACGGTGCGCCGATCCGTCTGCCCGCGGGGATCCTCGGGCCGAAGGCACTGCTGATCAACGAGTACGCCGGTTCGGGTGGTGACTTCTTCCCGTGGATCTTCCGCCAGCAACGTGCCGGCAAGCTCATCGGGAAACGCACCTGGGGCGGACTCGTGAAGTCCTCGGTGCACTACGCGCTCGCCGACGGCGGTGCACTCACCGCGCCCGACAACGCTGTGTTCGATCCGCTCGAGGAAGTCTGGGTGGGCGAGAACATCGGCGTGCCGCCCGACATCGAAGTGGAGATGGATGCACGGTCGGTGGCAGCGGGCGGCGACCCGCAGCTTGAGCGCGCGGTCCAGGAAGTTCTGAGTGAACTGGAAGAGACCGCCCCGATCACGCCGCCAGCCTTCCCGCGGCCGACGCGCCGCGACGGCCAGCGGTAATGCTCCACGACTTCCGCCACGCGATCCGGGCGCTCCTGCGGGCGCCCGGCTTCGCCGCGGTGGTGGTGGCAACGCTGGCGCTGTCGATTGGCGCCACGACAACGATCTACAGCGTTGTCCGCGGGGTGCTTCTACAACCCCTGCCATTTGCCGATCCGGATCGCCTGGTCACGCTGTGGCAGCGCGCTCCGGGCGTGGGCGTCGACGAGGACTGGTTCTCGATTGCGCAGTACGCCGACATCCGAGACGACACGCCGGCGCTCGAACATGTGGCCATCACCTGGGGCCAAGAAGTCACCCTGACGGCTGACGGCACCGACCCGGCCCGGGTAGGCGCTCTGCAAGTGTCGTCGTCGTTCTTCGACGTGATGGGTGTAGACCCGCGACTCGGGCGGCGGCTGCGGCCGGAGGACGACGCGCCGGGTGCGGCCCAGAAAGCACTGCTCGGGCACGAGATCTTCGTTCAAAGGTTCGGAGCCGATCCCGCACTCGTCGGCAGCACGATCGCACTGGATGGGCAGCTGGTGGAGATCGTCGGGGTGATGCCCCCGCTTGTGCTCGACGCCGATGTCATGCCGACCCTCGTAACCGTGCCCGTGTTCGACCTCTTCCTGTCCTTCCCGCTGCAGGTGGTACCCACTACGAGAGGGTCCGAGAACTACAACATCATCGGCAAGCTCGACGCGAGCGCGACGCTCGCCCAACTGGAAACCGAGCTACTCGCGATAGCAGACGGGTTTACACAAGACTCGCTTGCACTCGCGGCAGGCCTGACCGCGGGAGAGGACTTCTGGGTCGGCGTCGTGCCGCTGATCGAGGAAGTGACGGGTGAGATCAATGCGCCCCTCGTGCTTCTGCTGGCCGCTACCTTCGTGCTCCTGTTGATCGCTTGCGCCAACGTGGCGAACCTGCTGCTCACCCGAGCCACGACAAAACAGCGTGAACTCAGCATTCGCGCATCGCTCGGCGCGCCTCGCCAACGGATGATCCGTCTTGCGATGCTCGGGAGCCTGCTGCTATCCGGAGCAGGTGGTGCCATCGGCGTCATGATCGCGATCACGGCTGTTGCCGCGCTGCATGCCGTGGCGCCCAGCGATCTACCTCGACTGTCGGAGATCGGTGTGGATCCGGGAGTACTGCTCTTCGCCGCCGGACTCTGCATCCTCTCCAGCGTCGTGTTCGGCGTCGGCCCCGCCATTCGCACCGCCACCGCCGATCCCGGTGAGGTGCTGCGCGAAGGCAGCGCTGCCGCGCGCGCGCGCTCGCTCTGGCGCAACGGGGCCTCCAGCGCCCTGGTCGTGCTACAGGTCGCCCTTTCCATGTTGCTGGTGGTCGGGGCGGGATTGCTGGTACGCACGTTCTGGCAACTGCAGACGGTAGACCCCGGCTTCGACGCCGACCGCGCCCTATCTTTCCGCGTCGCTCTTGCCGGCGACAGATACGGCGACCCGGCCGCCCGGTACGACTTCTACGATCAACTGTTCGAACGCACCCGGGGCGACCACGGCTGGTGGGGCCTCGCTGCTGCCGCTGACGCGCGGCCTCGCTTGGACCGACTTCGTCGTTGAAGGCTTCAACAACGACAACCCGGACGATCGCATCGTGGCCGACGTGATCACAGTGACGCCTGGTTTCTTCGCGGCGATGCGGACGGACATCGTGCACGGGCGTTCCTTCGAAGCCCTCGACTCGAACGAGCCCCTGGTTGTGATCGTGAACCAGCAGTTCGCGGACCGTTTCTGGGGTGCGGACCAGGCCGTTGGCAAGTGGATAGCGACCAATCCAGAGCGCCCGATGACGGTGATTGGCGTGTCGGAGACAGTGCGGCACTACGGCCCGGCCGCCGAGACGAGACCGGCCGTTTTCTACCCGTACCAGGGCCGTCCGCATCGTGCGCTATTTGGCGTCGTCGGAGTCGCTGAGGGTGCTGATCCGATGGCACTGGCCGATTCGGTGCGTCGGACTGTGCGCGAACTCGACTCGCAGGTTGCCGTGTCGAACATCGACTCGATGCGCGGCCGATTCCGCGACTCGCTCGCTCAGCAGCAGGTGATCATGTGGCTGCTCAACTTCTTCGGGGTCACCGCGATCACGCTGGCCACAGTGGGGCTCTTCGGCGTCCTGTCGTTCGCTGTCGCCAACCAGACGCGAGAAGTCGGCATCCGCAAGGCCCTCGGCGCGCAACGCCGACACCTGTACCAATTGGTGCTGCGCGGCGCCGCGGTGGTCACGCTAGCGGGCCTGATCCTGGGAACTGGTGCTGCACTCGCCACCGCCCGATCCATTCAAAGCGCGGTGTTCGGCGCCGCCCAAGTTGATGCCCTCGCAATTCTCGTAGCCGCGAGTCTGGTGCTTGTCACTGCGGCCGGTGCCAGTTTCATACCCGCACGCCGAGCAACGCGCATCGACCCGATGGTGGCGCTCAAGCAAGACTGACTCGCCGCCTACTGCGGCAACGTCACCTTGCGAATCACAAGCCGCGCCCGCGCGAGCCGTCCCCAGATGCCATCGATGTTGTTCATGTAGAGCACGCCGCGATTCGCCGCGATGCCATTAGGCGCGCCCAAGCTTGCCTCTGCCAGGGGACCATCAACGAGGCCGTACTGATAGTTGCCCGTGATCATCTCGACGCTTCCATCATCGCGACCGACGCGCCACAACGAGTGGCTCTTGATCTTTGTCACGTAGAAATTGCCGTTGACGAACACGAGGTGGGCGTTGCCTCGCACGTTGCGATCAAGGGCCGACTGCGGCCAGCCGCCGGCAGGCTCGATGGTGGTGTGGATCGACGCATTCCCTTCGGCGTCGACCTTCACCAGATGGTCGTTCTGGAAGTTGACCATGTAGAGGTCGCCCTGATCGTCAAAGATGATCCCGTTGGGGCAGTTATATAGCTCCGACCGAGAGAACGTGCTGGCTGTGCCGTCGCGCTCAACCCGCACCACGCTGCCGTCGTTGCAATTGGCAACAAACATCACGCCCTCGGCATCAACCGCAATCGCCACCGGGCCGTTCAGGCCCTCGTTGGTAACGAGCGACTTGTCTCCGCTCCGAGTGACTCTGTAGATCGAGTTCGTAAAGAACTCAGACTGCAGGACGTCGCCATTGATGTCGATGGCATTGCCGGAGGCACCGTAGAAGCCGTCTGCGAGCACCTCCCCTTCGCCGTCCGGATAGATCCGCCACAGCGTGTCGCCGAACGCAGTCGTGTAGATGTAGCCAAGAGCATCCACGGTGATGCCGCCGAGGCGGCCCCACGAAGTGAGTTCGATATCTACCGGGAGAGTCGACACGGCGGGCTCGGCCGGCGTGCCCGTCTGCTGTGCCAGCGCGACTGGGGCGCTGGCGAACATCAGGCATGCCACGAAGACCGCGATGCCCCGAGATGAGTAACGGCCAACTGTCGGATGGGTGTGCATTTCGACTCCGGTGTATGCCCCAGTAGCAAAAGGGGAAGGATCCTATTTTTATATCACCTTGATAAAAATAAATCCGGGACATATTCACCGAACTGCGGGGCTCCTCTCGTAGGCAACGGACTCGTCCTCCCCGACGCCTGACCGGGCGCGCGCTCCTTGTCAGAAAGTGACGTCGAAGCGGCGGCCCTCACGTTTGAATACGACGGTCTTCAGATCGCGGTCGGTCAACTTGCTGATCAGCTTCTCGCCACCGCCGTAGCTCGCTACGGTCGCGCCATTGATTTCGACAATGCGATCGCCGGCCTGGAGGCCGAGTTCGGCGGCTCTTGATCCGAGACTCACGCGTCGCACCTCTAGCGTTCCGTCGCGCACCGGCAGTTCATCCGCGCTACGGAAGGGACCGCCGAACCACAGCCCGTGCGGCGACGGAGAAAGCGAGACGCTTGGACTGGGACTCGGCGATGGCGACGGGCTGGGCGACGGCGACGGGCTCGGCGAAGGGTCGGGCGACCCGGCACAAGCGGACACCGCGACCACTGTGAAAGACAATCCGATCGCCAACACTCCGCGCTTCGCAAGTAGCCGCATGCCCGATACCTCACTGAGAATTCGCCAGGGACGTGTCCGGAATGAACCGGCTCTCTTTCGTTCCTTAGACAATCTAAATGAAGAAAGGGTTGGAAAACAGAGTGCTAGTCGTCGCGGAGCGATTGCATCGGATCGGCAGTCGCTGCCCGCCGCATCGGAGCCGCCACGGCGGCCGTGGCGGCCACGAGCACCAGCGGAACCACCAGCGAGAGCAGCTCGGCCACTGAGGGCTGGGCTCCGGCCAGATAGCCGCCGAGAGCACGCGCACCGAGAGCAGCTGCGACCGAGCCGACAATGACGCCGCCCGCCACGGGACCCAACCCCTGCCGGAGGACCAACCGTCGGATTCTCCCGGGGCTGGCTCCGAGCGTGAGACGCAGGCCCATCTCTCGATTACGGCGTGCGACACCATATCCCACCACGCCGTAGATGCCGATCGCGCCGAGCATCAAAGCAACTCCCCCGAAAGTCGCGAGGAGAACGAGCAAGTACCGCTGGGCGTGAATCGATGCCGCCGCAACGGTTTCGAGCGTCCGAATATCGGCAACTGGCTGTTGAGGGTCGACCTCGGCAACCGCGCGCCGAATGGCCGGCGCCAGCGCCAGGGGGTCGGGCGTGTTGGTCTCGATCACGAACTCGAAGTGGGCCCACGCGAACGTCACTTGCGCCTGCGACTGGTAGACATGCGGCCTTGGCTGCTGGTCGAGGCCCAGATGAACGGTGTCCCCGACCACGCCGATGATCTGCCAGCGCATGGCCGCGTTCGCGAGGAATTGCCCCACAGCAGGCCGATCCCCGAAGAGTTCGCGCGCCAGCGTCTCGTTGATAATCAACGAATTCGGGTTGGCCGTGGCGACGTCCGCCGCCGAGTAGGTGCGCCCTTCCACAATCGGGATTCCGGCGGCTTGGAAATAGCCTGGGGTGATTCCATCCCATCCGGTCGTGAGTTCCGTCTCGCGCGGGGGTTCACCCTCGACGGGCGGCACGGTCACCGTGATGGCCCGGCCGGAGAGCGGCAGCGTCCACGCGCCGCCAACACCTGCAACGCCCGGAACGCGGCGAAGTCGCCCTTCGAGGTCACCAACGAAAGCGCCGATGGCAGCCGGCGTGTCGTAGCGATTGGACGGCAGAACCACCTTGGCGGCAAGTCGTGACTGCTGCTGGAAGCCGGTCTCGGCGGTCGACAGTTCGACGTAGCGTTGGAGCATCGCGCCCGCCGCGAAGACCAGCACCACCACGAGCGCCGACTCCGCGGCGACGAGGAGATTCAGCGTACCTTCGCCGCGGCCCACGGTGCCGCGAGCGCCGCTGCCCGCCACCGCCGCCGTGGCGCCGGCGCGGCCGCCACGCAGCGCCGGGAGGGTGCCGAACAGCAGCATGGCCACCAAGGCGACCGCCCCCGTGAACAACCCCGCGCGCAGATCCATCTGAATCTCGGCAACACGAGGCAGGTCCGCGGGTGCGGACCACAGCATGGCTCGCAGCAGCCCCTGACCAACCAGCACAGCCGCAATTACGCCGGCGCCTGCGAGCGCCAGGTGCTCGGCGAGAAGTTGCCGCGTCAGTCGAGCACGACCGGCACCCAGCGCAGCGCGCAGGGCGAGCTCGTCCGCACGTTGGGTGTTGCGGGCAAGCAGGAGATTCGCGACGTTGGCACACGCGATGAGGAGCACGAGCACGACCGCGGTCAGTAACGTGAGCAGCGCCGGACGGACCTCGGTGACTACTTCCTCATGCAGTAGGATCGGACTGAACCCGTCGGCGGCGAACGGCCGTGGCGCGGCTTCATTCGCGAGCGCGCTCAGTGTCTTCAGTTCGTCGCGCGCCTGAGCGATCGTCACGCCAGGAGCCAACCGGGCGATCACGTGCTCGCCCCAGAGGTTCAAGGTTGTCAGGTCGTATTCGCTATAGACCCGCGGCAACCACATCTCGACATCGGCCGGGAAGTCGAGACGGAAGGAAGCAGGCATCACGCCGACTATCACGGTGGGGCGACCGTTGATCGTGACCGTCCGCCCGACAGCCCCAGGATCAGCCGCGAAACGACTCTGCCAATAGGCGTACGAGAGTACGGCCAGATCGGTCTCGCCGGCCGCCTCGTCCGCCGGAACGAACGCACGCCCGCGCGCGGCGGCCACGCCCAGGACATCGAAGAAATCTGTGGTGACCAGTGCAGCGATGACCTGTTCGGGCTCCTGAGTCTCCACCAGCGAGACGCGCTGGGGAGCCTGGATGCCAGCAAAGCCGCTGAAAGCGTCGGCGTATTCGCGGTAGTAGTCGACGTCGAACGCAGTCATCTTGCCCCGGTCGGTGCGGTCGGCCCGGACCTGCCAAGGCACGACCAGTTGCTCGGGGTTCGCGAAGGGCAACGGCCGAAGGAGCAGGGCGTCCAGAACGCTGAACACGGCGGCGTTGCCGCCCACGCCGAGACCGAGGGCCAGCAGCGCTACGGCGGTCAGCGTGGGTTGCGAGCGCAAGCCGCGCAGGCCGAATCGGACGTCACCAAAGAACTCCACGAGCCAGCGCACACCGCGTTCGTCACGATGCATGTCCTTGACGCGCGCCACGCCGCCGAACGCACGTTCCGCGATTCGCCGCGCCTCGTCGTGGCTCCTGCCAGCGGCGCGATGCCGCGCGATTTCGCGCTCGAGATGGAACCGGATCTCCTCGTCCAGCTCTCGTTCGACAACCGACCGCCGGAAGAAGTTGCGAGCACGATCAGCCAGTCCACGCAGGAATCCCATGTCACTCGCCCTCCGGAACGGGCTCGAGCACCTTCTCGACAGCGCCAACCGAGCGACGCCATCGCGCAATCTCGTCGTCGAGCGCTCGCCGACCGGCGCCGGTGAGTTCGTAGTATCGCGCCCGTCGCCCGAGCTCACTCGTTTGCCATGCGGCCTTCACCAGTCCGCGCAGCTTCAGTCGCTGGAGCGCTGGGTACACGGACCCTTGGCCGATGTCGAACACGCCGTCGGTGGTGTCACGCAGCCGTTCGCAGATGCGCCAGCCGTGCATGGATCCGGAAGCCAGCGTGCGGAGCACCAGCATGTCGAGGGTGCCGCGAAGCAAGTCGCTCATGTGAATCGGTGTGCCGGGGATGGCTTGATGTCGAACGTCGACACTAAGCCACATCTTGTTGTCGAATGTCAACAACAGGACGTCGACTCACCCCATCGAGGAACTCTGGCGACCGGGCAATCGCACGACCAGGTGGCGGTAGGGACGGGCGAGGCACAAGGGCAGCATGAGCGCGGCGAGCGCGAAATTGCCGCTCGGTGGGAGGATGGTGCCGCCGAAGGCTAGGCCGTAGTTCACGGCCAAAAAGACACCGGCGGCGGCCCCGAGGCGCGGGGGCAGACCGGTGACTAACGCGACACCCACCGCCAACTCCCCTACCCCAACCAGGCCGGTGAAGAGCGTCGGCCACTCGAGAACCACCCCGCGTAGGAACGCCTCGTAGCCGAAGGTCGCGGTTGCCTCCTCGAGCGCACCTTCCAGGGCGTCGCGGAGATAACCCACTGAGTCGTCGCGCCGGAACCACATCGAACCCGACAGAGTGAACATGACGCCGAACAAGAATCGCTGCAAAGTGAGCACTGCGGTTGCCGAGCTATCGACCCATCCAGGAATCTTCATGTATTAAGCTTACATACTGTAAGCTTACATTGATACAGCTGAGACAGCGTGACACGACAGGTTGCATAAGCCCGCTCAACAGGGAACGCGGGCGAATCTCCAAAACGCGAGTCAGAATGTCACAGCCACTACCCCATTTGCAATTCGCCGTACTCGGCATTCTCGGGGGCGACCGCCTATCGGGTCGCGACGTTCGGGAACGTCTTGGCGATCTCGGCGTCGCCCGCGGCCTTACCGCCTTTTACCGGCTGATGTCGCGCCTCGAAGAGTCAGGCATGGTCAAGGGCCGTTACGAGCAGGAAGTAATCGACGGACAGATCGTCCGGGAACGCGTCTACAACGCCACCGCCGCTGGACGCCGTGCACGTGATGCCACCGCGAACTTCCATCAGCGCGTGGTGGCGCAATACTCCACCGCGAAACTCCTTGGCTGAATCGCGACCACCCAGAGTCGTTGAATGGCTGGCCGCTGTTCTACCCGAGTCCCGGCGCCAGCTGATGTTCGAGCCGCTCTGCGCGGAGTTGTGGCGCGACAGGGTTGCTGCCGGGCGCGGCGCCGGCCCGAGGGTGCTGTTCTGGGGCCGAATCGCGGGCAACTTCGTCGGCACCCTCTTCCTGTCCTGGCCACGCTACTTCCGCGATCAAGGAAGGTTCACGCGTCTTGGCAAGGCCACCGTACTGGCGGCCGGAGCCGTCACCGCTCTGTTCGTGGCGGCGCTGGTCGACTGGGCGATCTTCGTCGTACGCCACGACTTGTTCTGAGTTCGGCCCGCCCCGTGGCGGTCAGCGCATCCGCCAGATCGTGGTGCCCGACGGCGTGGCAACCTCGAGTTTGATGACGTAGGGCTCCGCCTCGGCCAACCAGAAGGTCATCGCACGTTGCCCCTGCTGCACGTTGACCCGGAGGGCACGCAGAGCGCCCAGGTTGCCTGCTGCAACCGAGCTCCAATCGTGCGCCTGCGCGACGACGTCCACGGCCACAATCATGAGCCCGGCATCCGGGCCAACTCCCGCGGGAGCCAGCTCATAGGAACGGAACTGGAGTTGCTCGCCCGCCTGCGGACGCATGCCGACCAGGAGCAAACCCGCCGCCTCGAAATCGAACACATGTAGCGGCTGGGCCTCGGCCGACAGTGCCGGCAAATCAGGACCTCGGACCAGGTGCGCTCCGACTGCAGCACCGAAGTCCACGTGCTTCACCATAGGCCCCGCCTGGAGATGACTCCGCACCGGAGCCAGGGTGTCTCGCCACAGAACGTGGACCTGCCGATTGTTCTCGACGTCACTTGGCCCGTAGGAGACCTGCTCGCGGCGCAGGACCTCGCGGCCGAGCACCTCTTCGATCTCGACCCGGTCCGTCCACCGGCCGATGACGCGCTCTTCGCCGTCCGTGCCGCGTTGCACCATCTCCCATTCGTTCTCATACGGCTTGATGTGACTCCCGGATATCGAGTCATCCCCAGGAACGAGGCTACGCACAGACGTAGATTGGGCGGCCCCGGCGCCGAGGGTTCCAGAAGTCAGAAGAAGTGCGGTCGAGAGTGCGGCGGCGGTACGCATGCGGAGGGTTCCATGGGGAATGCGAGTATTAACATACATTACATAATGTAATGTTACATGTAGACACTCGCACCCCTGTCCTTCTCCGCGATGCGCACGGATTATCGTCGAGCGACGCCGTTAGGCACCGTCGTCACCATCGAGGACGCCGTCATGGTCGCGGTCGACGCCCGTGCGGCGACCTGCCCCCGGCGGAACACATGTAAAGGTCGCTGCCTGGTCGCGACGAGCGGCGAGGGCCGTGATCTGGTTTCGCGACCAACTCGATTCTTCCGCGCGATCGGGAAGGAACGTTCCGTCCAACGTGAAGACCCAACCTCGGGCATCGCCATCGGCCACCGCCTTGGCAATCAGGTCACATTCGGGCACGGGACTCGTCACACGGGCGCGCTGCATCAGCAATGCCAGTCGTCGTCGTGCGGTGTTGTTGTTGGATCCCGTGAAGGTCACCTGCTGGCCGACGATCGGGGCCATGTTGGACGGGAACGCGAACAGGAACGAGCGGAGTTGCTCCATCTCGGTGTCCGTCATCGGCAGTTCCGCCAACGCGGCGGCACCGCTGGTGGCGCCATTGTGATTGAAGCCGAAGCCGCGGATCTGTTCGCCGACGTGCGCTGACGACCGTACCGATGGCGTGAACATCCCCACCTTTTGATACTGGTCGCGGAAGTGGGGGATCTTGAAGTCCTTCTCGCCCGGCTGGCCGTTCGACGACATCAGTCCTTCAGTGCCGAAGATGCCGCGCGCCGGATCGATCGGATGGCACACGGAGCAATACCTCTAGCGCGGCGTTCGACGAGAGCCCGTTATAGAGGAGTCGACCAGCCGTCTCGCTTCCGGACAGCGAGTTGTCCAGAGCGCGGATGGGATTGGGCGGATACGTCAGCCGCATGGCGAACGCAGTGAAGGCACGCATCTGACGCTCAGAGATCTCGCGCTTTCGGCCGTGCACCACCACGAAGGCCTCGTTGAACTCCATGAAGGCGGCCTCCTCGAGCGTCTGACCTTCCTCGCGATCCTCGCCAGTGCGATCGCCACGCCAGTGCATCGGGCCGTGGTTGGCGAGTCCCCGCATGCTCTGCGTTGTCATGGGTCCCTTGATGGGATGCCAGGTCTGCGAGAGGTCCGGCGTCACGGCCTGATACTCGTTGGGCACCGTGCGAACCGACCCGTCAGGGTCGCCGAGATCCCATGCGAGGGCGTCGTTGTCACCAAAGAGATGACATGCGCCGCACGAGCCGTTGCCCCGGCCCGAGGTGAGCGTTGCGTCGTACAGGAAGGGTCGACCCTCGACGATCTCTGCCGGCTCCGGCGACGGCAGCGCCCAATGATCGATCTCACGACGCCGTCGGGTATCCACCACGGAGATGCCATTGTCGTAGCGCGTGGAGACAAACAGGCGCCCGTTCGCGTCATCGAGCACCAGTCCCGTCGGGCCGCCCGCCCGCAATGCAACGCGATCACGGCGCTTCGGTCGGTATGCCCCGGACTCGAGCGCTCCGATCGGCACCGCAGCCACGACATTGCTGCCAAACGCGGCGACATAGAGCGTCTTGCCGGCCTCGTCCACCGCAAGGCCCATTGGCATGGCGAGACTGAGCCGGCGCTCGGCCGCCGTGCCTTCGGGCCGGTCGAAGTTCAGGTGCGGATTCAGATCGTGAGTCGATGCGCTCCGGCCGTCCACGACCGTGACGCGATGATCGACGAAGCGTCCGCGCACCGTTGAGCCGCCACGTTTGCCGAGTCCCGCGAAGCGGACCGCGTTGCGGGCTTCCATGTTGGCCACGTACAGCTTCCCAGTGGCGGGATTAACCACCATGTTGAGCAGGGTCGTGCCCACACCCGCGACCGCACTCACTTGCCGGGGTACTCGCGCCGTCGCGTCGATCTCGAACACGTCGAGATCCGGCAGCGAAAAGCCCATCCGCTGATCCCAGTTTCGCCCGTCCTCGTCGACCCAGTTGCGCCCGTCATGCTGCACGATCAATCCGCTGATCGGCGCCTGCGCCCCGCCCGCATCCTCTGTGGGCGGCCCCTTCGGGAAGTTGGCAGTCGGGAGGGTCGTCGAGCGGTTGCCGGACCGAAACACGGCGGCGTAGACAGTGGTGCCGTCGGGAGTTACGGCGAGCGCACGCGGCGTATCGCCGAACATCTCGACGACGGTCAGAGGTTCGCCTCCGAGCCGTCGACCCAGCTTCTCGGCGTCGAACACCCAGACGTCGGCTCGCGAAGTCCCGGCAGTTGTCAGCGCGGGATCGACGGGGCTGTTCTGTCCCCGATGCGCTGTGGTGATGAAAGCGCGCTCGCCATGGATTCCGGCGAAGACGATGTCACGCGGCTCATCGCCAACGAATAGCGTACGCCGGACGAACGGAACGTCTGTGCTCACATCAACAATGCTCACGATATCGGAGACATGGTTCACAACCCACGCTTCCCCGTCGTCGCGGAGCGCAACCGCCACGGGTTCGAGGCCAACGGGGACGGACGCGTCGAGGCGCAACTTGCCGCTGTCGAGAACAGTGAGAATTTCCAGCCGGTTGTCCGGAGTATTCACGGCGAACAATCGAGTTCCGTCGGACGACAGTGCCAGCGGTCTCACGTGGGCACTCTCGAACAGCGTGTAGGACTCGTCGGCCACTGGCAGGACTGCCACGCCGCCGGTAGCCGCCAGCGAGCCCACGAACTGGCCAACGATCGTGACCGTGCCTAGCAGAGCAATCAGTACGCGCATCGTCAGCTCACCGGTAGGAAGGGGATGGGAGGGAGGTTGATCTTGCGCAACCCGAGTGGCGTGCCACGGAAGAAGTTCGCCACCGCACCGGCAATCGCCGGATCGGCATCGAGTAGATCATTGTGGCCACCGCGCACGACCTTGAGGTCGGTCGACTCTGCGAGCCCTTTCGCCAGAGCCTTGGCATTCGAGGACGGCGTCTGGCCGTCCAGTGTGCCGCTCACCAGGAGCGTGGGAACGGGCGACCGCAGCCGAGAGCGGAAGTCCTGGCCAAGGTCGTCCACTGGGATCTCATCGCAAACGTCGGGGAACGGCGTGTCGGCCAAGCGAGCCGTGAAGAAGTCGTCTGCCTGCCTCGCAATCGTGCGGGCGCGCCTGTCCGAAGTACCCGACGCGCACAGCATCGTCCAGGTCACCAGGTTGCCAATCGTCTCCCCGCGAACCTCGAGCGCCGCCTCGCCGATCACTGCGTCGAACCCACCGCGTTCGATTCCGGCGACAACCTGGGGCACGAACGGATAGTCCTCTGTTTCGCCGACAAGCTGAGCCGCGATAGCTGCCATCAGAAAGGCATCGACTACCACCTGGCGCGCCTTGCCGGTGAACGGATCGTTGGCCATCACCCGCACTGGACTGCGCTCCAGCTGCCGCGTGATGCGCTCCATGGAACCGACGAGATCAGGAACGTCGCCACCCACCACAGCGTCCTTGCCGACGAGACGCCCGAATTGGCGAAGCGATGTGTAGATCGACTTCGGCAGCTTCTGAGTGTCATCCGGCCCCCAGACACCGTGCAGCGCGGCGCGCGCCACGCTTCCCGGATGACGCCGCATCACCGCGATCGCCAGATGCGTTCCGAAGCCGTGGCCCCAGAGGTTGATCTGGTCGACGCCGAGCGCATCGCGAATGGCTTCGATGTCGTCCGCGCTCTCCGCTGCCGTGTAGCCGCCAACGTCGACTCCGCGCGTCTGCCAGGTCCGGACGCAGTCGCGTAGTGGCTTCCGAAAGGCTGCGATGTAGGCCTCGGTGGTGAGTTCCTTGCCGGCTCCAATCTTGAGCCGCTGACTGCAGGTCAAATTGGGTTGCGAAAGACCCACACCGCGCTGATCCAGAACGATCACGTCGGCAACCTCGCGCAGTCGCGTGAACGCGGCGAAGGCGTTGCCGCGCGCAAATTCGACGCCAGCAACGCCCGGGCCGTTGGCCAGGAAGACAATCGGTGCGCCTGGCTGATCGGCAGTGCTTCGGAAGCGCACCATGGCCAGTTGTATCGACTCCGTATCCGGATCTGCGCGTCGCTCTGGCACTTCGAGTTTGCCGAAGTCGGCCCGCACCGAGGTGCCGTCGTTGGCCACGAAGTCGATCTTTTCCCAGTCGATCTTGGCGGCCGCGAGTCCCGTGCTTGCACCGCCAGTCACCGCTGCGATCGCAGCCACAAGAATCCAAGCGGATGGTCGAATCGTGCGTCTCATGAAGCGTCCGTTTCAGGGGGAGTTCAACGAAACACCGCCCGGTGGATACGAGCGAAATGGCTACTCCTCGACGCTGCCATGGGGTGCTTTGCGGTGTCTCGCGAAATAGCTTCGGAAAAGCTTCGGATGCCCCCGGGCACCATTGAATCCCCATTGCTAGACTGTTCGGGAGTTCAACTCCGTGACGAGACGGGCCATGCTGAGAACCTCCTCGACCGAATCCAATACGCCCCCGCCCACGAGCCCAGTCTCGTCGCAGGTCATCGTTGGACGCTGGGATTTCGACGTCGACGACGGCACGCTGCGATCGGGCTCCGAACTGGTGCGACTGGAGCCGAGGGTTGCGCAGGTGTTGCACACGCTGGTGCGGCACGCGGGCAAGGTATTGAGCCGCGACGACCTCATGGAGGAGGTCTGGGGCGACATCCATGTTGCTCCGATCGCCGTCTCACGATGCATCTCGCAGCTGCGGAGCGCGTTGGGCGACACGAATACCCCGCGGCGGTATATCGAGACGCTCCCGAAGCGTGGCTATCGCTTGAAGGCCCGGGTCGGCCGGCCCTCCCCCGCAGATCAGGATATTGCCCCGAAGCGCCGACCTCGACGACTCCGCTTGCTCGCTGGAGTCGCCATCGTTCTCGCATCAGCCGCAACGACCTGGATCTTGTCCACCGATCGAGCTACGACCGAGCTTCCGGTGGCGCGAGCCTCGAGTACGGCCGATGTCGACGACATCGTGACGCGCGCCCAGGAGTATTACGACAGGCAGCAATACCAGGACAACGAGAACGCGGTCGTCCTGTTCGAGCAGGCGGTGACCCTCGACCCGGCACATAGCAACGCCCGGGCGGGCCTGGCAAACGCCTACGCCAAGAGGGCGCGCTACACCGGACACGACGCTCGATGGATCGAACGCGCTGAGGCCGAAGCGCGCCGGGCCGTCGCAATCGATCGCCTCAATCCGAGGGCACACAAGGCGCTGGGCCTTTCGCTCAGCACGCGTGGAGCCCTGAGCGGAGCCGCGGCGGCATACCGGCAGGCCGTGAAGCTCAATCCGGACTACGGCACAGCTTTGGCCAACCTCGGCGTCGTGCTTCACGAGATCGGCCGCTCAGACGAGGCCTTGATCTATGCCCTCCGCGCGATCGAGCACGGTGCACCGTCTGTTACGAGCGTCGACAACGTGGGCGACATCCTCGACGTGCTGGGGCTACAGGCGCGCTCGGAGATCTGGCGCGCCTGGGCCCAACGCCTGGAACCAAACCGTGTCGGCACCGTGGTCGGCCTCGCGTACAACGACATCTACGACGGGCGCCCGGACGATGCACGCGCGCGTATTGCCAAGCTCGACAGCGTGGTCCCGGATTGCCGCAGCTGTCTGACTTTGCGCGGCGACATCGAGTTCCTGACAGGGAACGTGCAGGCCGCGGAGCCGTATGTCATGGCGGCCCACGCCCTGAACCCCGAAGGGCGGCTCGCCAATATCCGTCTCGCGACGGTCCTGGCTGAGACCGACCCGAGACGAGCCGAGGCCATTCTCGCCGGCATCGAAGCCGAAGTGCGTGGCTATATCGACGGTGGCGCCGACTGGTGGGCGGGGCCCTGGGCACTCGCCATGGTCTACGCGCTCCGCCAGGACCGCGACGCCACGCTGCACTGGTTCGAGCGGACGATCGACGCCGGCCGCATCGAATATCGCTTCGACTCCCGCGACCCACGCTACGCCTTCCTGAAGGGCGACCCGGCCTTCGAAGCGCTCATTCAGCGACAGCGCGATCGGGTGGACGAACTCCGAAACACCGTTCTGGAGAGCGGCGTCCTGGAGCAGTTCCCGGAACCGCCGTCCCCGCCCTCAACGCAGCGCTGAGCCGGGCCGACCCGATGCTCGGCACCGTGGCCTTGGCGAACGCCTTCCTAGTCGCTCCCGTCGTAGAGCCACTCGGGCCTACCCGCGAACCAGTTCAGGGCCGCGCCTTACGCGGCCCAGTCGGCACACACTCGCTCTTGACCCAAGGCGTAGCCGGGCGAGCACAACCCTCCCACCGCAAGTATCGCGAGAGCAGGAGTTCGTAAGAGCTTCATTGGTCGAGGGTAGTTCAGGCGCCGGTGCCGCAACAACGTGCGCGGCGGGCGGCCCTCCAAGAACAATGCCGAGATCGACTGCTTCTGGTTGACACCGTGTACTTTGCGATTCAAAGTGGACTCCATGGAGAACCCACCGAGACCGCGGACGAAGATGCGCGTCCCTCGTCGGGACCGACGCGCGGCGCTGCTGATTGGAGCGCTGGTGTTCGTGATTGCGTTCACCCAGTGGCGGGCCGCCATCGCGCGCAATCGCTCGATCCCGGATGAGCCCTTCCAGATCGCCGACAACCTCTACTACGTCGGTCATACGGGCGTGACGATGTTTCTTCTCACGGGGCCCGAAGGGCACGTCTTGATCGACGGCGGCTATCCCGAGAGCGCGCCGCTTGTCATCGAGAGCATCCGGGAGCTCGGCTTCGACATCAAGGACGTGAAGGTGTTGCTCAACTCGCACGCCCACCCGGATCACGCGGGCGGTCTCGCGGAACTCCAGGAGGCTTCGGGCGCCGAGCTGTGGGTCAGCGAGGCCGACGCTCCGGTAATTGCCGCCGGGGGCCGCGGCGGCCACCAGTACCTGCCGCTTCGCATGCTCACCTATGTGGGCCTCGGCTCGTATCCCGCCGCCAGAGTCGACCATCGATTCGCGGACGGAGCAGAGGCACGCGTCGGACCGCTCACGCTCACCGCCAACATCACGCCAGGACATACGCCGGGATGCACTTCATGGTCGTTCCCGGTTCAGGCCGAAGATCTTGAGCTACTCGCAGTGAATATCTGCAGTCTCAAACTCTTCGGCTTCGAGTCGTTCGTGGAACCTGAGACCTACCCGGGACTCCGCGCGGACTACGAGGGCAGCCTGAGAACGCTCCGTGATCTGCCCGCGGACATCTTCCTGGCTTCGCATCCGACCTGGTTCGGCATGTACCGGAAACACCGAGATCAGGAGCAGGCGGCGAATCCAGCCGAGCCCTTCATCGACCCGCTGGGCTACCGCGACTTCATAAAGCGCGCAGAGGTCAGATACCGCGACGTGCTCGCGGCGCAACAACAGCGACAGTAGAACGGGTTCAGCCCCTACTGCTCGGTCGCATCTTCTTGAATCACTGGCGGGAGTCCGCCGTTTGCGGCAGCGAGCACGATCATCAATCCCGGATGGTCCGGCGCCAGTCGCCATCCACGGTAAGTACTCCCGGGTGTGCGTGGCCCGCCGCGACGGGCCGGACTGGGCTCACTCTCGGCCTCCGGCTCCTCGCCGGCGGCCTCGGCCGCGGCGCGGGCCTCGGCCTCCTCGAGTTGACGTTGCTCTTCCCGACGCAGGCGCTGAAGCTCCTGCGGCCCTTCGCTTTCGATATACGGGTTGGTCCAGTCCCAGACGATCTGATCATCGGCGCCAACCTCGATCATGCGGCCGCCGACTCCGAGTCCGATGAGCGTGTTGCCGTTCGAAAGGCGCTGCACGCCGCCCAGATTGCTGGCGTAGACGCTCGTCGGATCCGGGTGGGCCCAGGACCATACAGGGGCCTCCGGCAACGTCGGGACACTACGCTCCATCACATAGGTGCCGTCGGGATTGAGTGGCGGCACGATCTCGTCGGCCGTTGTCCACGGCTCTTCGGCCCGGCCAGAGCCGTTGTTGAACACGGTGATGTTTCCGGCGCCCGGGAAGCCTTCGGGAATCCACTGCGCGTCGTGCTGCACGAAGAGTTTGCGATCCTCGGGCGTTCCGGCGCCGTGGGCCTCGGGGTTGCCCCAGCGGTAGAGAAGATCGCCACCACGTCCGCAGCGACCGCCCGTATGACCGGCCGCCTCCTCGGTGGTGGTGCTGTGATCGATCACCCAGATCTCGCTGAAGTGACGCACGCTCAAGAGAATCTGGTCGAGCTCGGCGTTGTAGTCGACACCGTTGCTGTGGAGCCAGTCACTGCTGATCTCCGGGCGGTCGTCGGTATCCGCGTTGCCCGCGATGTAGCCCAGCGCCCGCAGCCGCTCGACGTTCTCGGGCTCGGCGGACTCCTGTCGCTCGCGGTGAGCTGCCGCCGCATTGATATCGATGAGCTGCGGATTGCGCGACACCAGGTCGTAGCTGTCCTTGTCCTCGTACAGCTCCTGCACGAGGTGATCCCACGCATGCCACTCCCAGACCACATTGCCGCCGTTCGGGTACACGGGCTCGATCTCGACAACGAAGTCAGGCCAGATCTGATCGCCCTCGAACCGGTCCGGGTTGATCCCGGCCTGGATCGCCTCCCCGCGTGTGCGGCCTTCCCACGCAATCAACAGCACATTGCCGTTGGGCATCTTCTCGACATCGTGATGATGCCGCTTGGTCTCGTCCGAGAACTCGAACTCCCACACCACGGTGCCATCGGGGGCGATCTCCTGGACGATGCCGCCTTCCCCGCCGCCACGGTATGGGCCCGTGACTTCGGGATCGCGGGCACAACGCAACAGGTTGCCGTTGTCGAGCAGGTAGACGCATTGACCCGTGTTGTACTCGGTGCGCCACTGGTGCACCAACTCGCCTTCGAGGTCCACCAGGTAGATCGATGTCGAGGTCAGCGGGTGGAACAGGGTGTAGCCGGCCAGCGGCTCCGCAGCACCCTGGGCGGGGGCATCGCTCTCGGCGGCGCAACCGGCCGCGGCCAACGTCACAAGCAGCATCAGGGCGCGGGTTCTGGATTTCACGGCTTCCCTCCTCTTCCGGCGATCTGTAGAACGCCCGGATCATATAGGGGCGACCGACCCCCCACGCCGGGTGACTACATCGCGATGACCGTCGGCTGGATGCCCTCGCCCAGCACGAACCGCGATCCGACAGCTCCGACCACGGCCGTGCGGCGCGTGAGATTGAGTCCGGCGCGCAATCGGAACAGTGGCTCGATGCCGGTGCAGTGCCCCGCCATCAGGTGATGCACGCCGATGTCGCGCAGTCGATCTGCTGTCCAGCCAAGGGTCTCGTCGGTGGCGTTGAACAGATGCAGCCCACCCATCAACGCGTGAATCGGCCGGTCGGCAATCGTCTCCTGCACATGTGTGAGCAGATTCACCACACCGGAGTGGCCACAACCGAGGATCACGATGTGGCCTTCGGGCGTCAGCACTGACAGCCCCTGGCTCTCGGGCACGTAATCGTCGACCCACTCGCCATCACGTTCGATCTTGATGGCCGCCGGGTATGTCTTCTCAGGTGTCGTCCGTGGCACGGGGCCGGTCAGCCAGATACCTGGCGCGATCTCTGCTGCCCCTTCGTGAACGAGGAACTCGACGCCGCGCGCTTCGAGTTCCGTTCGAGCCGCGATCATCTGGTTGGCCTCACCGTCGCCCCGCGGCGGCACTCGGCGTGACTCGAAAAAACCGGCCGCCACGTGTACCCGGCGGATCGCGTTCGGATGGTCGGGACGCAACGTATCGATGAGCGCGTTCAGTCCGGCCGTATGATCGGAATGAAAGTGACTGAGCACCACATCGGACACGCAGCCCAGATCAATGCCTAGCTCCCGTGCGTTGTGCACGACGGTTTCGGGGTGCCGGCCGGCATCGAACAGCACACAGACGCCATCGGCCTCCACGAACGCCGAGAGCCCCCACTCGCCCACGGTGTTCCCGTTAGCCAGGTTGGACGACAGGATCGTTACCTGGGCCTGTTGCACCACATGTCGTTCCTGGCCGATCACCGGCTTCGCCACGATGGCGGTCGCCGCGACCATGCCCGCACTCACCAACGCCCTGCGCCACCGAATCCGCATGCCAGGAACTCCTCGCTCTTAGGAAATGACTCGCCGGCACCGGAGTCTAGCCCCTGCATGCGGGACTCGCCCAGAAGTCGGCTCGATGCCGATCTGGCAGTATTGGCGCTCCCTGCTCCCAACACGACTGGAGAGACCCCGATGAGTCGACTACAGATCAGTGCCACGTTCAGCATCCACGAGGGCAAGCTGGACGAGTTCAAGACGCACGTACCCAAGTACATCGAGCGTGTGCGCGACCTCGACACCCAGACCGAGGCGTACGACTGGTTCCTGAGCCCCGACGGCACGAGTTGCGAAGTGCGCGAGATCTATCCCAGCTCGGAGGCGCTACTCGATCACATCGGCCATGTCGGCGACCTGTTCCCGGACACGCTCGCGATCGCCGACCTTGCGATCAAGGTCTACGGCGAGCCGTCAGCCGAGCTGGTCGAAGCCACCAAGGAAATGGACGTCGTCGGCTTCAGCTTCCTCGCCGGCGCGTAGCACAAGCGGCTCTCGGGGCCTGAGACTCCGGTGTCGTAGGTCCATCCATCGACTGCAATGGAGCTTAGTCTGCAGGCCAGTTGATCTTTGGCCCGGAGAGCCAGTACGCTAGCGTGGTCGCGATGGGGAGACCCGTTCCTCCTGATGAGGAGCGACCCGCACATGAGCGATGTCAGCGAGCCCCGGGGTGCCGGTGCGTTCGGTCTCTTGACGATCTTCGCGCTTCCCTTTGCGGGTGTTGGCGCGTACACGGGCTACCTGCTGCTCGCAGCGCTCGCCTCAGGGAACGGCGACGCCGAGAGACTGCTGCTACTTACCGTCTTCAGTCTGGTGTTCGGCGGGGTCGGCGTGGGGCTGATCTGGGGAGATCGCCACAGCAGAGCCCAACAGGCGCTCCAGGATCGTCTGCGGCGATCACACCCGAACGAGCCGTGGCGCTGGAACCCTGACTGGGCCGACGGCCGCGTCCGCGGTGGCAACCGTACGCGCATGTATTTCGTCTGGGCTTTCGCCCTGATCTGGAATCTGATCACAGCGCCGATGTTGACCCAGCTACCTGGCGAGTTCGCCAAGGGGAACTACGGCGCGCTCTTCGGGCTGCTCTTTCCCGCAGCGGGGGCCGGCCTCCTATGGTGGGCGATCAGGGCCACCATCAGATACAGACGCTTCGGCGTCTCCGACTTCCGCCTGGACACGATCCCGGGCCGGATCGGCGGCAAGCTCAGCGGCCAGATCGAGACCGGCATGCGCACGCGTCCCCCAGGCGATGTCACCGTGAAGCTGACCTCAGTACATCGTTACCGAACCACGGGCAGCAAGAAGGAAACCCGAGAGAAGATCCTCTGGCAGGACGAGTACCGCCTCGCCGAATCGGACCTCCGACAGGGCCCGAACGGCATCGCACTTCCCGTCGAATTCACGATCCCCGACGAGTGCAAGGGTACCGACGAAATTGATCCAGGCAACCGTCACCTCTGGAGACTCGAGGCGGCCGCACAACTCGCCGGGGTCGACTTCCACACGCAGTTCGAGGTTCCGGTTTTCGTCACTTCGGAGCCGAACGCCGCAGCCGTCGGCTGGCCGGCCGAGTCCACAGTCGTGCGTCGCGAACGCGACGAGTTCGACCCATCGAGTTCACCGGTTCAAATCACCTCTACGCGTGCGGGCAACACCGAATTCGTATTCCCGGCCGGTCGCAACAAGAGTGTCGCACTCTCGCTAACCGTACTCCTGCTGATCTTCGGCGGCGCAACTGCCGGTCTTGCATGGTGGTTACGCTCAAGCGAGCAGCCGTTCATCTTCACCCTGTTCACAGCGCTCTTCCCTGTCGTCTTCGGGCTCTTCACGCTGCTGATCCTGTTCTTCGCCCTCGACGCCTGGTTCGCCAAGTCCCGCGTGGTGATAGCCGATGGCCGGCTTTCCTCCCGGCGAACCTTGTTCGGCAGCGGCAAGCCCCGAGAGATCGCGGTCGCGGATATCGCCGAGATCCAGCTCGGCATCGGTATGAGCCAGAACCAGACCGCAACTCAGAGTGGCAAGGCCTACTACGACATCGAGATCCATCCGAAGACTGGCAAGCGCTTCAAAGCCGGGCAGGGCATCCCGAACAAGCGCGAAGCTGAGTGGATCGCCAAACAGATGCGCGAGATGACCGCCGCCTGACGCGGCCGCGAGTGCCGCACACTAACTGCCGCGCATCACGCGCACGGGATCGATCCGCGAGGTGCGGCGCGCCGGAATCCAGCAGGCGAACCAGCCGATCAACAGCAAGAGGCCGGCAACACTTGCCACGGCCACGGGGTCCATTGCGGAGACATTGAAGAGCAGACTCGCGACAAACTGCCCGAGAGCCAGTGACGTCACGATACCCAGGGCGAGGCCCATAGCGACCAGTGCCATGCCGCGCCGGAGGACAAGTCGGACGACCTGCCGGCCCTCGGCACCGAGCGCCATCCGGAGTCCCATCTCGCGGCGCCGTTCCGCTACGAAGTAGCCCAGCACGCCGTACAGACCAAGTGCCGCCAGCACGAGAGCGATGACAGCGAAGCTACCCAACAGCACGGTGCGGAACCGCGGACCGTCGAGGACGCTGTCGACCACGCCTTGCATACTGCCGACGGCCGAAAGCGGCAACTGATCGTCGATCTGCCCGAGCGCAGTGCGTAGCATCGGCGCCATCTCCGATGCCTCGCCGCCCGAGCGCAGTGTCACGACGCCACCTCCCATGTCTGCCTGGCGCGGCGTGAAGTACATGGTCGGCACTGGGCCAACGCCAGCACCATAGTGGTACACCTCACCGACGACACCGATGATCTCGGCGCGCTGCGCCTCGCCGAGATCGACGATCACGATACGCCCCACAGGGTTCTCTTCAGGGAGTAGCGCCGCCGCGAGCGACTCGTCGATCACCATCGACATCAAGCCGTCGTCACCATCACGACTGTCGAACAGGCGGCCCGCAACGACGTTGATGCGCATCGCGTCGAAGTAGCCATCTGTGGCGACCCTGCTCTCGGCGTTGGTGCCTTGCAGACCTTCGGCCGGCGGCTCGCCTTCGGGATACAGCCAGGTGTCGTTGCCACCCCTGAGCGGCAGGATGTTGATCGCGCCGATGGCTTCGACTCCAGGGCGGGCGGCGAGGTCATCGGTCAGCTCGGCCCAGAAACGCGCCTGCGCATCACGGTCGGGATACCGACTCTCGGGCAAAGAAACGCTACCCACGAGGACGCCTTCGTCACGAAAACCAAGATCGACACCCTCGAGGGCAGCGAGGCTGCGCAGGAACAGGCCGGCGCCGATCAACAGGGCAACCGAGGTCGCCAACTGCGCGACCACCAGCCCGTTGCGAAACCGCTGCGTCCGAATCGACGGTGACGTTCTCCCTTCGCCTTGAAGGGCGGTGGTGAGGTCGTTGCGAACGGCCCGGAGCGCAGGGACGAGGCCGAACAAGAGCCCGGTCGCGATGGTCACTACGAGGGCAACCCCGACCACGCGCAGATCCAACTCGACCGAGGCGATGCGCGGCAATCCGGTTCCGGCCAGACGCGTGAGTCCGCCGATCACCTGGGCTGCGATTGCGAGGCCAGCCGCGCCACCAGCAACGGCCAGCAGCATGTTCTCGATCAGGATCAGGCGCACGATCTGGCGTGGCGAGCCACCGAGTGCAGCGCGGATCGAGATCTCCCCAGCTCGCGTGCTCGATCGCGTGAGCACAATCACCGCGATGTTGCTGCAGCCGATCAACAGTACGGCTATAGAAGCGCACAGCAGGATGATCAGCGGGGTGCGCGTGAAGCCGAAGCGAGCTTCGGCAACTGGAACCAGAGCCATCGTCCAATCCGTATTGCTGTCCGGATACTCGCGAGCCAGACGCTCGGCCGTCACGTCTACCTGCTGCTGGGCGGTCACAAGGTCAACGCCGGGCCGCAGCCGTCCGAGTGTGCGCAGGAAGTGGAAGCGGCGCACGGTGGTCGCGCCAGCGCCGAAACGAATCGGCTGCCAGAGATCGCTCGCGCCACCGAGCAGATCGAAGTCGGCCGGAAGCACGCCAACCACCAGGGTCGGTTTGTCGTCGAGCAGAATTGTCGAGTTGACCACGCCGGGATCAGAGGCAAAACGGCCGGCCCAGAGCGCATGGCTGATGAGCGCTACCTCGGGACCACCTGCCACCACGTCTTCGGGGCTGAAGCCTCGCCCCAGTGCCGGCACCACGCCGAGAGTGGCCAGGAGGTTGTCGGTAATCCGACGCGCCCGAAGCCGCTGGGGTTCATCCCCGCCCGTGAGATCGACTGACGGCTGAAAGCTGGTCGCCGCGGCGAGCGATGTGAACGCCGCCACCTCCTCGCGATAGTCGAGGTAGTCCATCGGCGAGACCGAAGCCCGGTTGTTCGCCGGGAAGCTCCCGAAACCCATGACGAGCTGGTCGGGCTCTTCGTAATCAAGGGGCTGCAGCAGTACGCCATCGACCACGCTGAACACGGCACTGGTGGCTCCGACCCCGAGCGCGAAGGTAGCGATGATGACCAGACTGTAGAGAGGGCTCTTCGCAAGCGTGCGCGCCGAATAGGCGATCTCCGAGAAGATGTTCCTGAACATTTCGGTGGTGGTCTCGATTGGGGAGAGACGGTGCTGCTGTGGCGTGGCGGGGACAACCGCCCATTCACGAACGATCGTGCGCACCAGATCAACGACTTCGCGACGCCAGAAGCGACGTTGCGCCCGTGACGAAAGGCTGTGAGGAGCCTCCGCCGACCGCTCGAGCGCGCAGTCGCGCAGCTCGGCACCATAGCGGTGCCGAAACAACGGCGGCAGCGCCCGCACCAGCAGGCCATGGAAACGCGAGTTGATCGGCATGGGTTGCATGAACCTAGGAGCTCCGACCGACGGCACGCGCCGCCTCGAGCACGACCTGCAGGCGAGCCACTTCGGCATCCAGCACATCACGGCCCAGGTCGGTGATCTCGTAGCTGCGCCGTCTGGTGTCACCCGCAGGAGCCTCGACTTCACGAATGAACTCCGCCTGCTCCATCCGACGGATCGCCGAATAGAACGTGCCCGTCCCCGGGTTCATTCCGCCCGTCGGTCCCTCCCGGACGGCCTTGATGACCGCGTAGCCATGGCTAGGCCCGGGCGCGAGCGCCACGAGCACGTGGAGTGTGAGCGGTGTGAGCGGCAGATGCCGGTCAATCGCGGTGGCGTCGGTCATGTCGTGTTCCAGCGAAGTTCGAAGGGCGCGCCTATTGCCGCGTGATGTTCGAACCACTATACCGATTATCGGTATACCGATCAACGGGATAGAAAGGGACTCTCGAGCAGCGCTGGAACAGTTCGATACCGCTCTCGATACCGCCTTGCGGGGCGGCGGAATCACATAGTAACGTTTTCGTTACACCTGAGATCCGCCCCCCCCCCCCCCCCCCCCCCCCCCCCCCCCCCGCACCACCCCCCCCCCACCCCCCTGGGGGGGGGGCGGAAAAAAAAATAAAGTTTTTTTTTACCCCCCGAACCCCCCCCCCCCCCCCCCCCGGACTCCAAGCGCAATGTGCACTTCGCGACAACTCCTGTCGGTCCTGTCCCTGGCCATCTTCGTCACCAGCCCCGCCCTGGCGGAGCCGGCCGACGGCCGCGCAAGACTCGTTGATATCGGGGGCGGCACCCGGATGTACCTCGACTGCGTCGGCACCGGCGCGCCCACCGTGGTGATCGACGGCGGCGCCGGACACTGGTCCGTTCACTATCGCCACGTGCAGGAAACGCTGGCCGCGGACACGCGCGTCTGTACCTATGACCGCGTCGGGCTCGGACAGAGCGACATGGTGGGTGGCCCGCGGACCTCGTCGCGGATGGCGGACGAACTCCATCGACTCCTGGCGGCGGCCGACGAGCGCGGCCCGTTCGTACTCGTCGGGCACTCGCTGGGTGGCTACAACGTGCGGATTTACGAACATCGCTACGCCTCCGAAGTGGCTGCACTCGTGCTGCTCGACTCCGGGCACCCGCAGCAGTGGGAGTCTCTGCCGCAGGTGTGGGCAATGGTCGAGGCTAGCTTGCCGATGATGCAGGGGGCGGCCGAACTCGCGACCCTCGGACAGCTGGAACTGGCCCACCTACCGCCCTGGGACGATAGATACGCGCCCGACGCGCGCGCCGACTACGAAGCGGTCGCGGTGCAGCCGAAGGTGCAGACGACCATCTGGCAGGAGATGGCATCGTCGCGCCTGAGTGGCGGGCAGGTGCCGGCTCGCACCGCGTCGCCCCTCCCCGTGATCGTCGCCTCAGCCGGACGTAGCTTCGACGCGTTCGCCGGAACCGGGATCGCCATCGAGGAGGCCAACGACGCCTGGTCAGAGCTGCAGTCTGACCTCACCACCATCTCATCGCACGCCGAGCAGATGATCAGCCCCGCGCACCAGACTTCGGGTGCCGCCGCGGCGCCCAATGCGCAGACCTGGAACAACTGCAGGTTCGAGCGCTTCGACGAGCTCAACCTGGCCGCCGGCAACCGCTTCCCTGCCTTCTGGGGCCATGCGCGCTGCGGCACCGTGGACGTGCCACTGGATCACACGGGTGCAATCTCGGACGAGCGGCTGGAGGTGCACTACATCGTCCTCCCCGCCACGGATACCAACCAATCCGGATCACCCCTGTTCATCTTTGCCGGAGGCCCCGGGGACGCGGTGACGAGCTACGACTGGGCGCCAATCTACTTCGCCGAGCCACGACGTCTGCATGACATCGTGCTGGTAGAGCAGCGCGGCACGGGTCGTACGGCGCCCCTGGCATGCGCGTCGATGGAGCGCACCACACCGGAAGCGCTGCTGGCGCCGGCGCTGATCGAAGTAGAGGTGGTCGCCTGCCGGCGCGACCTCGAGCAGCAACACGATCTGCGCTTCTTTCGCACGGTCGACTACGCCGACGACATCAACCTCGTCCGCGAAGCCCTCGGCTACAACGAGATCAATCTATGGGGAGGCTCGTACGGCACCCGCGTCGCCCTCACATACCTGCGACGCCACCCGGTTACCGCGCGCGCGGCCGTGCTACAGGGCGTGGTGCATACGTTCTGGCGCTACCCGCTGTTCCATGCGGCGGCTGGCGAGCGGGCCGTCGGCAAACTCGCCGAAGCCTGCAACGACGATCCCGCCTGCGCCGAACAGTTTGGCGACCTGACGAGCACAGTCCGCGCCCTCGCAGCCCTGTTCGAAGACGGCAGCGTGACCGTCGACCGGAAATGGGAGCCGGGCGCCGATAGCCGCGCGCTGAAGCTCCGACTCCCGGTGTTCCTCGACTGGGTAAGGTCACAGATGTACCGCTCCCGCGCAGCCGTCGAGTTGCCGGGACTACTCAGCGCCGCCCGAGCAACCGGGAACCTCAGCGAAGTGGCCGCCCGGATCATCGATTCGGCGGCCGGGTTCGGCGAGGGCGACAACTGGTTCAGCGGCCTCTGGCTCAACATCGTTTGCGCCGAGGACGACCCGTTGATCACGGAACCGATGATCCGCGAGCACACCGGCGGCACCGTCTTCGGCGACCACCGCGTACGCGCCCAGCAGATGGCCTGCCGCAACTGGCCGACCGTGCGGCCGCCGGAGGGCTACGCAGAGTTCGTCCGGTCGGATCGCCCGGTGCTCATGATCACCGGAGACTACGACCCGGTCACACCGCCTTCCGCAGCAGACGAGGCGCTCATCGAGATGAGCGACGCCCGCCACGTGGTCGGGGCATACGGCCACGTGCTCGACACCATCCCCTGTGTCGGTCCGGTGATCGCCCAGTTTCTGGCCACCGCCGATCCGGGCCGGGTCGATGCTTCGTGCGTCGAGGATCTGCAGCTGCCCGACTGGGTGCACCCCAGCGAGTGAGCCCCCGCGTGCCGGTAGGCCGGGGCGTCCTCAGGCCGGGTCGCTGTCGCCGTCGCTTCGCTCGATGGCCGCGGCGAAAAAGGTGAGTACCCCGGCCCACGACTCGCGGAACGCCTCGTCTTCCGGGTTCAATCCGGTGATCAACCGCGCCACCTGCGGGAAGCTAGCCGGATAGGCCACCAACGAGAGCAATCCGAGGAGCAAGAACCGCGGATCGAAGTCGCCGTCGAGGCGACCGGCCGCCTGCCACTGCGCCAGCACTTCTGCCTGAGCGTCGTAGTACTTGCCGCGTGCCGCAGCCGCCGTCGGCTCACTTCCATCATCGGCGAGCGCTTCCTGATGCAGCAACCCGATGTAGTCCTGCGCGTCCTGTCCCGCGGTTTCGCGGAACCAGGTCAGGAGCGCGTCGGCGAGACCATCGGGAATGCCCTCGAGCACCTCGACGCGCTTGGTGAGCTCACGCTCGAGCACCGCGCGCACAAGCTGTTTCCGATCGCCGAAGTAACGGTAGATCAGCCCTTTGTTGAAGCCTGAGCGGGACGCAATGTGTTCGATCCGCGCCCCGTGGAAACCCTTTTCCACGAACTCACGCGTGGCCGCGTCGAGAATCGCGGTGCGGCTATCGATCGCTCGTGTCTCGAGCGATGTCCCTTGGGGTGTGTCGGACGGCGCCAAGACTGAACTGCCTCCTGAAGTCGACTTGCAAGCTCGCAGATCGGATCCGCGCAACGACCGGCAACGTACCACTCGACGAAGCTGGGCCGCACCGGCCAGAGTGTGCAATTGCTGTTCACTTATGTGAAACTGAATTCATCTTCATATTTACTTACTCCTCACGAAACTCATGCGAAGTGCTCTGAACCGAAAGCAGCGCCGAGGCGCGCCCGGACGGACGCCGGGCCAGGCGCGATCGAGAGCGAGTCTCCGCCGCCTGCTCGACAGCGCCGAAACGCTGCTCCGCCGCAGGCCGTACGGCGACATCACCGTGCAGGACCTGGCCGCGGCGGCGAGCGTCTCCACGGGGTTCCTGTACACCCGCTTCGACGGGCGTGCGGCGCTCCTCGAGTACCTGGTCGACACCTTTGCGCAGCAGCAACGCGAGCAGACGCGTGCCTTCTTCGAGGCCTCAAAGTGGACCGGGGTCGGCCTCGAGCAACGTCTGAATCGGCTGATCGAGCAGATGATCGACAGCGTGACCGAGCACCGCGGCATCATGCGAGCGATCTGGGATGAGCAGTGGGCGGGCCGGGCCAGCGCCCTGCCCCAGGGATCGGTTGCCAGCGTGTTCCCCATTCCCGAGATCGTCGAATGGCTGTCGGAATGCCGGAACGAGATCCACCACCCCTCGCCGCAGCACGCCGTTCCACTAGCGCTGTTCATGATCACGAACACTCTTCAGGTGCCATTGCTCTACGGCACGCCGAAGGAGATCCCTGAGAATCTGCCGGCGATGCGACGCGAAGTCCTGCACATGGCGATGGCCTACCTCCAGAACCCCTCGCCCGCCTCGGAAAGGGCCGCGGTCGATTCGTGAGTTCGACTCCTCGAGACGCCGGGACGCATGCAACGCCCAGCCGCCTGGTAGCGCTCGCGGAAGCGATCGGGATCGCGGCCACCGTCGCCATCACGATCATGTTGCTCAGAAGCCTCGGCGGGCTCGGCGGCTATAGCGGCGAGATCGGTCTTCTCTTGGCGCTGGCCCTGGCAACGTGGCTGATCCGGCGGGAGGGGCGCAGCTGGAAGCATCTCGGGCTCGTCCGGCCGGATCGGTGGCGCCCTGCGTTGCGCCTGATCCCGATCGCCTACTTCGGAGTCTTCGCGTCGATCGCCATTGGCCAACTGGTCCTGGTGCAAGGATTGGGGCTGGACGCACCCAGCTCCTCAGGCAACAACATCGAGGGAGACTTCTGGGGCTTCGTCGTTCGCGTGACGGTGATCTCGTGGGGAACCGCCGCGTTCGGCGAAGAACTGCTCGCCCGCGGCTTCCTGATGGATCGTTTCGGCCGCGTGTTCTCGGGCTCACGCCACGCGCACATCATGGCCGCCGCAGCGCAGGCACTGCTGTTCGGGGCGGCACACCCAGGCCAGGGCCTCGCCGGAATGATCATCGTTGGCTGTGTCGGATTCGTATTCGGCCTGGTCTACCTGAAGGCCAACCGGAACCTCTGGCCAGTCATCCTGACCCACGGCATCGCCGACACCATCAGCTTCACCTTGCTGTACCTCGGCATAACGCCGAGCTAGCGCACGCGGCGCGCGGTGACCCTCATCACGTCCATCCAGGTTTCGCCTCCGTCGCGCGAAAAGCTGCTCGTCCAGACAAACGAGTCAGCCTCGATGTCCGAGAACACGATCCGCTGGGGCGGCATGTCGCCCTCTGCCGGCGAGCTAAGCACCAGATCTCCAGCCTCCAGAACACCCGTCAGCATGCCGAAGTCAGCGCCTGGACCGCTACCGCCCGTGTTGGCCGCCCAGGCGATGTTCCAGCCCCCCGACGGGGCGTCGTAGGTCCGCAGACCAGTCAGGGCGTAGTCATGCCCGAGTTCCGCCATGTAGATCGGCAGGTTATCTACGCTCTGGAACCACAGATCCTGGACGGCGTAGCCGCCAAGCGCGTATTTCCACACCCAGACCCCCGGCGCGGTGCTCATCCAGGAGCCATCCTGGCGCCGCATTTCCTGGTCAACATGCCAGAAGCCCACGAGCTGACCAAACTGCTCCAGTTCGGGCGGAGCCCCCTCGGCCGCGGCGCCGAGACCGCCCCCCGCGAACTGCTGAAGCGTGGGAATTGTGAGGAGCTCGTCGACGCTTTGCTGTGCGGCCGCGTGTCCAGGAAGTAGCAACCCGATAAGAACGGTCACCGCCACGCGGTTCCACTGAAGCATTGTCGCTTTGCGCACGCGTCTCTTCTCCTGTCAGGGATTGCCGGCTGCCGGTCCGACGAGCCGACTACAAACGACCGTCGCGAATCGCGGCCAATGACGCCACCATCGTTCGCTGACTCGGATCGCTCGACCGGATTCCTGCATGTGCAGGAGCGGTGCGCAAAATCGGTCGTCTTCCGGGCCCGAAGACTGGACGGACGCTAGCGGCGCTCTTCCTCGAGCGAATCCCTCGAACGCAGCCGGCGCCGCCGATATTCGCTGGGAGCCAGGCCGGTAGCGCGCTTGAACGCGTCGTTGAAGACGGACTTCGAGTTGAAGCCCGTGTCGTAGAGCACATCGAGAATCCGGGTGCGCTGATGGTCCGGGTCGCTCAGCAGCCGTTTGGCTTCGGCAATGCGATACGAGTTCAACAGGTCCGGCACGCTGCGGCGGAGATGCTGGTTCACGAGGCGTGAAAGCACTCGAGGCGACAGGCCCGCTCGCGCCGCGAGGCGATCGAGATTGATGTGCGGATCGGCGTACAGCCGCTCGGAGTCCAACAACGCGAGGAATCGCACGAGCGACTCCGGTTGCCTCTCCGTCGCAATGGGCGCGGGCACGAGTTCCCGCTTGTAGATCGCCGAGATTCCTGGCCAGCCGAAAATCTCTGGGTTCATCACACCCTCAAGCGCCGCCCGCCCCGCGATCGCCAGAAGCGCGACGAACACCAAGCTGCCGGTGGCGTATGTCCACGGTGCACCGAACGGTTTCGCCGCGAAACAGAGCCCGTCGGCAACGATCAGCATTGCGACCGTGAGCAGCAGGTCGCGCAGCCACCGCCGGGCACGCTCTGAGGCCATACCGGGAGCCGCCGCGCGTGCCGCGTCGCGGATTTCCGTAGCCGAAAACGCCAGGTAGGCAGCCATACTGGCGTGGACCAGCAGGCTTCCAGCTCCGGGGCCAGCAGGGAGCAGATACGGAGACTCGACAAAGGCGAGCGCCGCGGGCGCGCTGTGCGCGACAACAACGAGTCGTCGCGGTGCGCACGATCGGAGCACGCTGCGGGAATGCAAGTAGAGCAAAGGGCCGAGCATCATGCCTAGGGCCAACTCGAACCGGCCCGGCCGGAATGCAACCCCCGCGTACACGAGTAGGAACGCGCCCAGTGACGCGCCGAGTGCCAGAAGGAACGCGGCGAGGAAATCGTTGCCGGGACGGTCGCGTCGAAACGCAAGCAGGAATCCGGCCGTGACCACGCTGATGAGCGCAGCCAGCATCTGGATCGCAACCAGAAAGACCATCGCGGCACACCTCATGACAATTGGGAGGGGGAGCGACCGTTCGGACAGCCTACCTCGGCCACCGATGTTCAGACCACGAAACCTATTTGCGGCATCCGGGTGCGAAGTATATTTTGTTTAATATTAAATTTTGTTTAGCCGCACAACGGAGTCGGTCATGGGCAAGGGCGACCATCTTGGTGAGTTCGAGCAACTCATATTGCTTGCACTGGCGACGGTCGGCGATGAGGCCTCCGGGCGCCAGGTTCACGAGGAGATCGCACGGGCGACTGGCCGCGATGTGGCGGTTACGGCCGTCTACGTAACGCTCAACCGGCTGATCAAGAAGGGACACATCAGCGCCGGCATGGGGACTTCGCCTCCTCCGGGCGGGGGCCGGGTGAAGAAGCTGTTTCGACTCGAAGCTGCGGGCGCGGCGGCCTTGAGACAGCTACGCGATCGCTTCGACCTCATGTGGAAGGGCGCAGAGTCTCACCCTCAGCTGCGCGCGCTGGGTGGGCGTCAGCAGTGAGCAGACCCTCCTTGCCGCCTAGTCCACCGCGACTCGCCCGCGCTTTGACCTCGGCCGTGCTGAGGCATGAGCTCCGGCGCGACGTTCTCGAGGATCTGCGAGAGGGATTCGCTGAACGCTGCGCATCCCGCGACCCCAGAACTGCTCGCCGCTGGTATTGGCGACAGGCGTTGAAGTCGCTGCGCTACGCGCGCGACCCCGCGAACTCTCCGACTTCAGACACAGTCCGTTCTATCCCCGGTCAGGCTGAAGCACTCATGGATTCACTCAAGTCCGACATCGGCTACGCAGCCCGCCGTATCAGCGCCGATCCCGGCTTTGTCACCGTCGCGGTGCTGTCTTTGGCGTTTGGTATTGGCGTCAACTCGATCGTCTTCACGATGGTCAACGCATTCCTGTTCAAGCCATTGCCGGTGCGTGACATCGGTGAGGTAACCGAGGTCTTTTCGGCACTGGACGACGGTTCGTTCGGGCCGTCGTCGTATCCGGACTACCTCGACTTCCGAGAGGCCGTCACGGCCTTTGACGGTCTGGCAGCCAACATGCCCATGCTTTACAGCTGGAACCGGGAGACACACTCGGAAACGGTTTATGGCGAGTTGGTTTCGGGGAACTACTTCGAGGTTCTGGGTATCGAACCCGCCCATGGCCGATGGTTCTTGCCCGACGAGAATCGCACCCCGGGTACGCATCCGGTGGCGGTGCTGGGCCACAGCTTCTGGGAACGGAACTTCGGTGGCGACCCGGCCATCGTCGGCGAGACGATCAGGCTCAGCAACGCGCACTTCACGATCGTCGGCATCGCACCGGCGACATTCGACGGCACGATCCCCGTGCTCAGCACGGACCTGTGGGCTCCGCTGATGGCCGAGTCGATCGTCAACATCTTCGACGCCCGGGTGATCGAGGATCGAGAGAGTCGTTCGCTGCGCCTCTACGGTCGTCTGGCCGACGGTATCGGTGTCGATCAGGCGCGCACTCAGTTGGAAACGGTTGCGGCCCGACTGTCCGAGCAATATCCGAGCGCCAACCGTCTGCGCGGGATCGGCATCAAGCCTCTCGGCGAGACTCGGATCAACCCTGGCCTCGACGGCATGATCACTCCCGTCGCCGGTCTGTTGATGGGCATCGTCGGCATGGTGCTCCTGGTTGCCTGCGCGAATCTCGCCAACATGTTGTTGGCTCGGGCCGCCACGCGCCGTCGCGAAATCGGCGTTCGCATGGCGCTGGGCGCCAGTCGCTGGCGGTTGATTCGGCAGTTGCTCACCGAGAGCATCCTGCTCTCTCTGGGGGGCGGTGCCGTGGCCCTGTTGGTGACCTATTGGGTCAGCCGCGCGATCACCAGCTTCCAGCCACCGCTACCGATCAAGATCGTCCTCGACGTCAGTCCCGATCTTCGGGTGATGAGCTTCACGCTGGCCGCTGCGGTCGTCACCGGCATCGGCGTCGGCCTGGCTCCCGCATGGCGCAGCTCGAGGCCAGATCTCGTGGGAGTTCTCAAAGGAGACGCCGCTCGCGAACGCCGGTTGGGTCGCTTTAGTGTGCGCAACTTCCTGGTGGCGACGCAGGTCGCGGTATCGCTGGTGCTCTTGATCACGGCAGCGCTGTTCGCCCGCAGCCTCGGGAACGCGCAGTCGACCGAACTGGGGTTCGACGAGACGAACATCGCGTTCGTCTCGACCACCCTGAGCGGGGCGGGCTACGAACGCGAGGAAGCGCGTCGCTTGTTGCGAGAGCTGACCGAGCACGTGGGTGAACTGCCTGGTGTGGTCGACGCTACCTACACGTCTCGCTTGCCCATGACCTCCTCTCCGTTCTCGATGGATTTCCTGATCGAGGGTCACGAGCCACGAGGCGGTAGCGAAACCGTGTCGGTGAGTTCCAACGCCGTTGGGCCGCGCTACTTCGAGATCCTCGACATCCCACTACTCGCGGGTCGAGGGTTCACCGCAACGGATGACAGTGGCGCTCCCCTCGTCGCTGTCGTCAACGCTTCTTTCGTCGACACCTACTGGCCCGGTGAAAACCCGATCGGCAAGCGGCTCAAGCTGACCGACTCGGAGTCCTGGATCGAGGTCGTCGGCGTATCTGCCGACTTCAAGATGTGGAGCGTCGGCGACAGGCCCGCACCGATGGTCCATTCATCGCTGATGCAACGCACACCGTTCTTCGAGACCATCATGGTGCGCACTTCCCGGGCTCCTGGGCCCATGGTCGAACGCATGCGGACGGAGATCAGCGCTCTCAACCCCGAGATCTCCTTTATCGACGCGCGGACGATGGATGAGAACTTGGCCGTGGTCTTGTTCCCGGCAAGGATGGGCGCCGCGCTGCTCGCCGTTTTCGGTGCACTCGCGTTGGGACTCGCTGCTGCCGGCCTCTACGGCGTCATCAACTACTCGGTCGCGAAACGGAGCCACGAGATCGGCGTCCGCATTGCGCTCGGTGCCGACTCCAGGCACGTGCGCGCAATGGTTGTTCGTCAGGGAATGGGCGTGGTTCTCGTGGGTGTGATGATTGGGCTCGCGGGAGCGCTGGCTCTGTCCGCGGTGCTCAGTAGCCTGCTCTACGAGGTCGGAGCAACCGACCCGGTCGCCTTCCTCGGAGCGATCGCAACTCTGTTGCTCGTCGCGCTCATCGCCAACTACCTCCCGGCCCGGCGCGGCGCCCGCGTCGATCCCGTCCAAGCGCTGAGGACCCGCTGACGACCCTCGACCGCCTGCTCATCGACCCGTCGAGTTCCGATATGTTTGACTGGTGGCTGCGCAGGCGACACGCAGCTCGCCGCCGTGCGTGACTCAATCCCCCACCAGGTTCCAACTTGATGAGGCCGTCCCGCTCGCTCGGCGCACTGTTGTTGTTGTTGCCGGCTTTAGCCGGCATCTCGGGGCCAGAGCGCCGCCTGCCGCAGATCTCGCCCGTTGTGATCCCGTTCGAGCTCGTGCACAACCGGGTACACGTTCCCGTAGAGGTCAACGAGCAGGGCCCCTTCGATTTCATGATCGACACGATGGCCTCGGGAACGGGAAGGCTCAACGAGAGCCTCCGCGCGTCGCTCGGCGTTGAGGTGGTCGGTCAGCAATCCAACTCGGATGGCATGCGAAGTGCTCCGATCGATGTAGTGGAAGTAGAGACACTTGCGTTGGGCCCGCTGGTTCGTAGCAACGTTCGGCTGCTGACGCGCGAGTATTCGAGAGACGGCATGCTCGGGCGCGACTTCTTCGCCCGCGACCTGATCACGCTCGATTTCGCCAGTCAGCAGCTACGCGTCGAGACAGGCGCGCTCGACCGGTCGGATCCGCGCGTGCTGGGCTACGAGCATGCATTCTTCGTGCCGGCACGCATCGGCGACCGCGACGTGGACGTCGTCATCGACACGGGATCGTCACTAGGCCTGCTCCTGCCGCTCGAGCTCGCCGACAGCCTGGAGACAACTGACCTTGTGGAGGCCGGCAGCGCACGGACCGCAAACTCGGTGTTGACCCTCTACGACGCCACACTGCTGGAGCCGTTTTCGATCGCCGGCAACGTTCTGACGAACTTGGATGTGACGTTCTCGGACGTGCCGTGGATCAACCTCGGGGCGAGGGTCCTGGCGGAGGCAGGGCTGGCGCTGACTCTTGACCAGCGCAGTCAACTGCTCCGCCTCCGCCCCGGCGACGAGACCGTGAACCGGGCTGAACTGCGGTCGAGGTCTCAGCGCACCGGACACTCAGGCGATCACGACGCCGTCCTGACCGCGCGGTAACCGTACGCTCGTTCGGCCGCGTATCCAGCCCAGGCGCCGAAGGGTCGATAAGCGACCGGACTGTACGGATTGAACTCATGCCAGGCCCGGTCAGGGCCGTAGTAGCCTCCGCCGCGATATCCATGCCCAGCGCGACCGGCGTATTCATGAGGCCAATCGTCGTTAGTCGCTCGTGCGCGGCTCCCCAGCCGACCATCGCCATGCGTGCCCCCAAACGCTCGACCATCAGGAAGTCCCGGGCTGATAACACGTTCCCAGACGCTGCCAGCCAGGTCCATGATCCAGTAGTGGGATGCTCCGTAGCGATCGCGGGCGGCATCATCCAGACTGGACTCGTCCGTGTGGTCGACGTGCGCGAGATCCCCGCGCGGCGTGGCGAGACGAATGAGATTCTCACGGCTCGCGGTGCCCCACGGGTATTCGTTGGGTAGCGGCTCGCGCGGCCCCCGCGCTGCCTTCGTGAACTCCAGTTCGGTCATCGGACGTAGTGCCGCCCAGTCCGTAAAGGCGAGCTGATCGTCCCAGGTGAGATTGCGGGCCGCGCGGTCGGGATTCTGCGCGTGATAGCCGTCGTCTCCGAGAACGATCGAGCCACCGTTCGTCCCGTATGTCCGTCCTCCAAGGCGAGCGCGCTCGTACGTGTCCGTTTCCCACAGATCGTTGAGGAACTCGGCATAGGAGCCCTGCGATAGCTCGTACTTCATCACCCAGAAGGCCTCGGTGCCTTTGGGGAATTCAGCGGGAATGGGACCCTTGCCATCGCCGGTGTAGGTATCAACGACGTAGCTCATGTGCCCGGGTTGGTCGCCGATCTGGATTGCCGTCTCGTCGTTCACGCGGAACAGATAGTCCGCGCCGTCAGCACCATGGCCACGGAATCCTCCGTAGGACTCGGATGCCTCGCCTCCTGTGTCGCCTACCCAAAATCCACCGGCCGGGACGTGCACCATCTCGATACCCCTCGCCACCAGCGCGGCGAGATTGGCGTCCTCATCTTCGGAGTCCACCTCTAGAGCGATAGTTAACTGCGCACTGATCTCGCCTCGAGTCCCGGGAGGCGGCACGACCCAGAGGCCCGTGCCGTCGGCAGCAACGACCACCTCCGGCAGCGGACCTCCTGTGGCGTGTAGCACGCGAACACGATGACCCTCAGCGGCGACGCGCATATGGCTGCCCCGGTGTTTGAAGAAGAGCCAAACCCCGTCGTAGTTGCGTTCGTTGTGCCAGGCATTGCGCCAGTTCAGATCGACCCGCGCCACCCATTCGTCCCCGACTGCGATGGTCGCGACGTCGCCCACCCGAAGATCTTCGGCGAACGTCGAGTCTGGCGAAATGAACGACGCGACGATCAGCGCAAGAGTTGGCAACAGTGTCCTTCGCCGCAGAAAGCCGTACATGGCTACACACCTGGATGGGGATCAAGTACGAGGTCATCCGACGGCAACCGCGTTTCGATCACCATCGGCATCCTAACCCCGACCGGACCGACTCTCGCGGAGCCGTGGTGAGCTAGCGCACGCAACGGGAGTGCCCAGCAGGCAAGCCGCCACCGCGCCGCCACGCATCGGGCCTGGCCCTCACGCAGCGTGCGGCTCGGGAGAGGCGGCTAGCAGTTCCGCGGTTACCCGACTTGCACAGATCGCCGAATGACAATAATGTCGACTTTATGATAATAATGTCGACTATTCGACTTCGATCAGATGAGATCGGGACCCGGCAGCCAGGCAGTCGCTGCACTTGCGCCCTGAAAGCGCACGAACCTATGGAGAAACGAACATGCGAATACGTAGCCTGTTTGGGATCACGATACTGGCGGCGGCGGCCATGCTGTCAGGCAGCGCCTTCGCCTCGCCGCAGTCGGCAGGGGACGCCTGCGAACCGGCTAGGCGGGTATTCAACGCCCCGCCGGATGCATTCGACTTCTTCATCGGCGAGTGGAGCGTTCTCGTAGAAGAGGAAGAAGTCGCGCACGTTAGCGTGGCCCACGTGTTCGACGAGAAGGTCCTTTCGTTGACCTTTAGGGCACTTGGTGCGCCCTGGGAAGGACGTTCGTACATCGGCCTAGACGAGGTCGGGCGCTGGAGTGCGATCTGGGTGGATTCGTCGCCCGCGCCTTCCTTCCTCTTCTATCATGGCGGCATCGAAGGTGGCGTTCCGGTTCTCTACGCGACGGAGCAACACCACCAGCCCGAGTACTACCCGTCAGGCGAAGGTGCCTTCGTTTGCGGGAGGCAGCGATTCGCAATGTTGACGGACGACGCTTTCACCTTCACGTGGGAACTATCGGCCGATCAGGGAGAGAGCTGGAGCGTCCTCGACACCAACACTTTCCGTCGTCGCTGAGTGACTGACGAGTGCGCCCTGGAGCGGGCGGAGCTACTGGTCCGGCTGCAAGATCGGAATCCGACTTGCGTGCGCCATTCAATGTCAATAATGTCGTCTTTATGGCAATAATGTCGACTATAGGAACACCATGGTCAATCGCGTCACGTATCTCGGCGAGTTGGAGCAAATGATCCTCTGGGCGGTTATCCGCCTCGACGAAGACGCGTACGGCATGGCCATCCGCGACGAGTTGGAGCGCCGAACCGGTCGGGCCGCGTCGCGAGGCGGGGTCTACGTCACGCTGGATCGATTGGTCAGCAAGGGCTACCTGTCATCCCGTCTCGGCGATGGCGACGAGCGCCGTGCCGGGCGCCGGCGACGCTATTTCTTGCTCACCGAGCCGGGAAGAGTCGCGTTGCGAGAGGCGCGCTCTGCGCTCGTTAACCTATGGCACGGCATCGAGTCCGTCGTAGAGGAGTCGTGATCGAGGCCGTCACCGCGTTTGCGCTCCGACGACTTGGACTGTCGGCTGAAGCAATCGAAGGCGTCCTCGGAGACCTCCAGGAAGAAGCGGCTCGACAGCACCGAGCTAGTCCGGTTCGTTGCGCCTGGTTCGCCGCTACTGTTATCGCCCGCTATTCCACCAGTCGCAGCCCAGGCACCCGTGCGCCCTCTCCCCATCGGGCTACGAAACAGGGAGACCCGTTCATGACCTCCTGGCTCCAGGACCTCCGAAGCGCAGCTCGATCACTTGCACAAGCTCCGGCGTTCTCCGCGCTTGTGGTCGCCACACTGGCTGTGTGCATCGGCGCCACCACCGGGATCTACAGCGTGGTTCATGGGGCACTAATCAAGGCCCCGCCCTACTCTGGATACGAGCGCCTAGTCATGATGCCGCGCCAGCTGGATAGCACCGGCGGATTGGCCTACTACGTCTCGCACCAGGACTACCGCGACTGGAAGGATCGACTCAGCACCGTCGAGCGCCTCGAGGGAATCCACCTCGGCGTCGCAACCCTGAAAAGGCCCGAGCAGGCGCAACGCGTCTTCGTGCGCTACGTCACACCCGGGTTCCTGGAACTATTCGGCGCCTCGGCGTCAATGGGTCGAATGTTCGGCGCGGCCGATGACGAGCGCCCCAGCGGTCATCCAGTTGCTGTGATCACGCACGGGCTCTGGCAGCGCGAGTACGCCGGACACTCGGATGTCATCGGGCTTGAGCTGAATCTGAGCGGTGTGACCTACAGCGTCATCGGCGTGCTGAACCCGGAGTTCGAGTACCCGTTTGGCCAGGAAATCGGCACATCGGTCGACATTTGGTTACCGGCGATGATGGCCTCCCACAGTCACCCGTTTGGCGAAGCCATTTTCAGCGATCGCTCGCGCGTCGCGTTCACCGTCGTCGGACGCATGCGGCAAGGCATCGACGTTGGGGCCACGTCCGAGGAGCTCACCGGGATCGTCGCCGATCTGGCCGAACGCTTTCCCGAGACCAACCGTGGCTTCCAGTCAGTCGTACACCGCCTCGACGACATGACGCGCGGTCAATCACGAGGGCCGCTGTGGTTGTTACTAGCCGGTTCAGCCGTCCTCTTGGCCGTCGGCTGCATCAACGTTGCCAATCTGATGCTCGCGCGTGGCGCCGAACGGCGGGGTGAGATGTCTCTACGAATGGCCCTCGGCGCGAGTCGAGCTCAGCTGCTTCGGTACCTCGCTTGCGAGAGCCTGTTGCTCGCCGCACTAGGTGGCGGCCTCGGCGTGCTAGCGGCAGCGATTACGCTGCCTGCGCTGGTGAGACTGGTCTCGGGAGCCCTATCGGTGGCCGCCGCACAACTGCCGCCGGCGAGCGATATAGCGGTCAATACTCCCGTATTGGTCATGGCCTCCACGATCACGTTGCTGGCCAGTTTCTTGTTTGGCGTGCTCCCTGCGGCGCGCGCAAGCCGCGGTAGCTTGCGCGGCGCGATGATCTCCAGCGAGAGACTCGGAGCATCGCGATCGGCGACCCGGGCCCGCGACACACTTGTAGTAGCCCAGATCGCCACCGCGACCGTGTTGCTTTCGTTTTCCGCTGTGCTCGTACGCGGGTTCCAGGAGCTGAGAGCGGCAGAACTCGACATCAACCTGGACCGAGCCATCCACCTACAGATCGACCCTCCCCGTGGGTCCTACCCCGACGAAGCCTCAATCTCTCGCCTGACCAAAGACGTCCATGGAGCGCTGGCTGCGGTCTCGGGCGTCGACTCCGCTGCGGTTTGGGGGCCGGGTCAGCCCGGTTTCACATCCGGGCGTGCAACGCTGCTCCCCGAAGGCGCGAATCCCGACGACACGAACGCCGCGTTCCGCGCGCGTTCTCACCAAGTATCTGCCGGCGCGATGCAGCAGCTCGACATTGCGCTCACACACGGCCGACCGTTCCGTGAGGATGACCAGGCAGATTCGATGCCTGTGGCGATCGTCAGCAGCACACTCGCTGAACGCGCTTGGCCGGGCCGTGGCGCGATCGGGCAGCGCTTCACATCGACCATGCCCTCTGCGATCACGGCAGATGCAGGAGTGATCTGGACGGTGATTGGCGTCGCGGCGGATGTGGACCTCGGAGGGCGGCTGCCAACCCTCAACGCCATCCCAACGCCGGACGATCTGTACTTCCCAGCGACACAACGTCCACTGAGCATGCCGCAGTTCGTGGTCCGTACGGCGGGCCCGCCCGCACGAGAAGCACTGCAGGCCGCGATCGCTGCGATAGATCCGAACATCCCTGTTTTCGGCGTCTCCACGTCGGCGCAGCTCCTGGCTCGACAGGAGGGACCGTCAAGATTCTCGAGTCTGCTCATGACGGTGTTCGCCAGCGCCGCCCTCTTCTTGGCCGCACTCGGCGTCTACGGAGCCTTGGCCTACGCGATAGCTGGCCAGACACGCGAAATCGGTCTCCGTGCCGCGCTGGGCGCACGCCGTGGCCAAACACTCGGCCTCTTCATCTCCCGCGAACTCAAACTCGGAGCCATCGGCGTAACCCTCGGGGCGCTTGCCGCGTCGTGGCTCTCCGGATCGGTCGCCTCGCAGGTCACCGGGCTGCCGAATAGAGATCTGGTCGCGGTGGGAATCGCCAGTCTGTTGCTGACGGCCGTGACGGGGCTTGCCAGTTGGCTACCGGCTCGACGAGCGACGCGGATCGATCCGATCGCGGCGCTACGCGAGTAGTTCAAAACGACTCCCAAGGCTCCGCCGGTGGTGCAACGCTAGCGAGCCTGCCCTCCTCAGAGAAGAAACGGTTGAGCACCCTCGACAGCATCTACTGACAGCGCAGGACGTCGACCGGCTCGATACGGGCAGCGCGGACCGCCGGAATCATGGTCGCACCGCAAACGACCAACGCGAGCCCGGCGATCACGCCGACCAGTGCCAACGGATCCGTTGGACTGATGCCGATGAGCATGCTGCGCAGCACGGGCCCCATCGCGAGGGCACCGATGGCGCCGAGAACGAAGCCGGGCAGGGTCAGCTTCACGGCGCTCCACATGACCCTTGCCACCACGCCGCGCCTTTCCGCACCGAGCGCCATGCGGATTCCGATCTCGCGCACCCGCTGCGCGACGAGCAGCGCCACGATGCCGTAGATCCCCAGGCCCGACAGAAACAGTGCGATGGCCCCGAGCGACGACGTCACCGACGCCGCTACCTTCTGAGGAAGGACCGCCACTCCCGTGTAGTCGGCGAGCGTACGCACCGGCACCAGCGACAGAGAAGGGTCCACCTCGAGAATCGCTGTCCGGAGGGCCGGCGCGACCTGCTCGAACGGGCCCGGAAGCACTGTCGTGAGCACCACGCCCGGCGCGTAGTTCTGATCGATCAGCAGGTACGCGAAGGGTCGGGGGATCTCCGTGGGCTCTGCGTTCTTGGCGTCTGCAGCAACGCCGATCACCGTATAGACACCCTCTGCCGCGCCGCGCAGCTCGAAGGAGTGACCCAGCGGGCTAGCGTCCGGCCAGGCCCTCTCGGCAAACGTCTGGCTCACCACCGCCACAAGCCCCGAGGCGCGTGTATCCGACTGCTCGAAGCCTCGGCCGCGAAGCACGGGAATCGAGAGCACCTCCAGATAGGCTCGCGAGACCTGGTTCACCTCGATCTCGAGATGCGCTTCGCGATCTTCGGGACTTTGGTAGTCCAGCGCGGCTACTGCTCCGTTTCGACTGAGGTCGAGCGGCAGATCTGTGGACACGGCGGCTGGCCCTGCCCCCGGAATCGCCCGCACCCGCGTGAGCAAGTCGTCGTAGAACTGCAGTCCGAGCTCGGGCGTCGTGTACCCCTCGAACGACAGATCGATCGAGGTCACGACCACGTCGTCGGCCCGGAATCCTACGTCTACCGCCTCTGCCGCGCCTAGCGACCGAAGAAACAGAAGGGCGGCGGATACCAGCACCACGGCAAACCCGATCTGGCCGCTCACCAGGACCCGTCGTAGCCGAAGCGCGGCCGGACTGGCGTTCGTGGACTCCTCCTTCAGCGCCGGAACCAGCGACGGCCGCGTAGACCGCAACGCCGGCAGTGTGCCGAAGATCAATCCTGTGAAGAGTGTGAGCGCCAGCGTGAATATCAGCACTCGCAGATCCATTGACAGATCCAGGTCGAGCAGGAAGGGCACCGGCAACGACGCAAACGTGAGGCGGGCCAGCAGCCCACGTGCCAGCAGCACCCCGAGAGCGCCGAAGAGGACGAGAGCCTCCGTACCGAGTAGTCGAACCAGGCGCATTCGGCTACAACCCATCGCCAGACGGACGGCCATTTCGCGCTGGCGTCCGGCCGCGTTGCCAAGGAGCATCCCCGCAACGTTCGAACAGGTCACGAGCAGCAGCAACACGACCAAGCCCGAAAGCGCGGTCAGGAAGATCGCTACCCCGTCGCGTCCACCAGCGGGCACGGGGCGCAGCACAGCCGCGCGCGCCGATCGTTGCTGCGAAGTGCCGTTGACGATCGCGTTCGTTCGAGCAAACACGGTCGCTACGAGCGCGTTGGTTTCCTCAACTGACTGTTCGGGCATGAGTCGTGCGAGGACCATCACCCAGCTGGCCGCCCGGTCCTGCAATCGATCTGGCTGAGCGAGCAACTCCGGCGCCTGCATCAGGGGAATCCATACGTCCGTGCGAATCGCCGCGAGGTGCGACCGAAATCCCGGCGCAGCCACGCCCACGATGGTGTGGGGCTCCCGGTTCAACAGAAGGACCGTACCGAGGCTCCCGGCATCGGCTCCCAAGGAACTGCGCCAGAATCGATGACTGACCACCACGACCGGGTGTTCACCTACCCCACGGTCCTCGTCCGGCCGAAAGAAACGGCCGAGATACGGAGCTGTGCCGAGCAATCCGAAGTAGTTACTCGAGACGTGCATGGTGCCGATGCGTTCACCGCCATCACCGTCAGGTCGTGCACGGCTCATCGTGCCCGGGAGCCACCCTGCGACTTCCTCGAACGCATCCCTCTGGGCCCGCAGGTCCACCAGATCCGGATAGCCGACTGCGTAGAAGCCGCCCTCGGTGGTATTCCCGACCTCCACGATTCGATCGGAGTTCTCGATGCCCGACATCGGCTTCAGCAGCAGCCGGTTCACTGCGGAGAAGATCGCGGTGTTGGCACCGATTCCCACCGCCAGGGAAAGCACCGCAAGGCCAGTGAACAGCGGGCGGCGGACGAGAGAGCGGACCGCGAGCCGGAGATCATGCGTCGCTATGCTCATCTGAGAATCCTTGTCCTTTGGGTGGGATGTAGATCGGAGCGCCGCTGACCAGGCTCGCCAGGCAACGAATTCGAGACTCAGCAAGAGGGCCGTGGCTGAATACCAGAACCAGGCGCGCGCCCGGGAGCGAGCCCGCCGGGCTTCCCACTCCTCCTGCAGGTCCCCGACCGCCGAACGTCCGCGCGGCCCGCGCGGACTCGCGAGGCGCAGCACAAGGTGCGCGAGACGCGGCGGAAGCAGCGGCCTGGAACCGCTCACTTGGACGACTCGTCGAAGAGATGATCCAGCCCTGTCCACATCGTGGTGAACACAACCCGGCAGGCCTTCAGGGCCGCCACGCCTTCCGTTGTGACCGCGAAGCAACGCCGCGGGTTGCCACCGCGTCGCGGTACGCCCTCCTCGAGTTTCCAGCTGAGGAATCCCTTCGTCTCGAGGCGATCCAGTGTCCGATACAGCGCTCCTCGCGTGCCTGGACGATCAGTTGCCGCGGCGATCTCCACGCGAATGGCTGACGCGTGCGCAGCGGCCCCGAGCCGGGCGATCGCCAACAGCGCCAGGTGCTCGAACTCCCCTAGCATCAGACTCTTCGGCATGGCTTGATCAATTTCCGATGTTCGCTGCATAAAAAGGCGACACCGGAGAATACGCCAACCGATCCGGAGAAGTTTCGCAGGCGAAGCGAAAATCCGATTCCGTCCGATTGTCAGGTCGATATTTCAGTCATATGATTCAATCAGATGACTGAAACCAATACCGCAACAGCGCTGCTGGACGCCGCCGAGGTCGAATTCGCGAAGCGCGGGATCCCCGATGCGTCGTTGCGGTCGATCATGCGCGCCGCCGATGCCAATCCTGCTGCTGTGCACTACCACTACGGATCGCGTGAGGCGTTAGCCCGTGAAGTGCTCGAACGCGTCCTCAGGCCGCTCAACGACCGGCGGCTCGAACTGCTCGATGAACTCGAGCCGCGCATCGCAGCCGGCGACGTCACTATTGCCGAGCTCCTCGAGGCGCTCGTGCGTCCCGACCTCGAGGCCGTCATAGCCCTCCGCAAGCGCAACCCCGCGGCAACCAACCTCGCCGGGGCCATCTACGCATGGCCGTCGTTGTTCGTGAAGGCATTAGTCGAGGAGCACTTCGCCCCCGTCGCCCGTCGCTTCTTGCCGGCGATGGTAACCGCGGCGCCGGGGATCAACCCGAGCGAGCTTTCGTGGCGGGTTCGGTGGTGCGTGTTCGGTGTACTGGGGGCGTTGCTGTCGGACGACGAGTTCACGGTCGATCCGGGCGACCTCGACGCAAAGCTCAACCAGATCGTGACCGCCGCCTCCGGTGCGCTCACGGCGCCACAACCCGGCAGGAGCAACTAGTGATAGAAGTCCGTGCGGCCATCGACATCGACCGGCCCCCCGACGAGGTCTTCGAGTTCCTCGCCGACATGGCCAACAACCCCCGCTGGCAGCAGGGCATGCGGGAATGTCGTTGGACCAGCGAGCCGCCGCTGCGGCTGGGCTCAACGTACGAGCAGGAGGCCGCCTTCTTGGGGAAAACGATCGTGTCTTCCTTCGAGGTCGTCGACTTCGAGTCCGGGAGCCGCATCCGAATTCGCACCACAGGAGGATCGATGCCCATCGATGTCGCGCGGCGGGTCGTCCGGCGCGCGGATGGCGGGTCGCACGTGCAAGCCGTCGTACAAGGTGACTCCTCGGGCCTTTTCCGTCTGGCGGCGCCGATCATGAAGCTCCTTGTCGGACGGAGCGTTCGTCGGGATTACCGGCGACTCAAGGAACTCCTCGAGAAGCCCTGATCGGCTCCGCTCTACCGTAGTCGGCACTGTCACGTTGCGGGTCAGACTGGCAGAGTTCGCCGATGAGCAACGATCAGCTTAGCTACCACGTTTGTGACCTGGAGCAAGATAGTCACACCCGCGAAGCACGGCCGCAGGCCTCAGGCCGCCCGAACGGCGCGCCGCGTCGCTAACTTGGCAAGATCTGAGCAGAGCCAGGAGGAGGCCTGATGAGAGAGAGAGGAATCAGTCTGAATCGCGCGGCCGGGTGGGCCGTACTCGGAATCGCCGTTTTGGTAGCCACGGGAAGCGGCCCAATTCAGGCAAGTACGCAATCGGAGGAGCCCGACGCCGGACATCGGGAGTTCGACTTCGTAATCGGTCGGTGGAATATCGAGTTCCGCTCGTACGATCCTGAGACCGGGGCGCTCACCTCCGTTCTCGACGCCGTTCAGGAGGCCCGTTACGTGAACGGCGGCACGCTGATAGTCGATGAGTGGACGGGGTATTCCCGTGAAACCGGCGAGCAGGTCACCCATGGGGTGACGCTAAGAAGCTATTCGCCCATGGCGGGCCGGTGGGAACACACGTTTCTTCGTTCAAACCAGGAAGAGCACGCCTCAGTCTTCTCCGGTGAGTGGAGGGACGATGCAATGCACGCTGCCGGCTCTGCAGAGCTCGATGACGGCCGGACTCTGCTCTATCGCCTGCGGTTCTATGACATCGAGGATGACAGCTTCAACTGGATGGAAGAGTGGAGTATCGACGGAGGAGCGAACTGGCGCCTCGTCAAGACTCAAGTCGCCACGAGAAATGACGGATGACTGGATAGAGCGATAGCGATCTACGGCCAACCTGGCCGAACTGCGTTTCGCCGTGGAGCGCACCGGCGAAATCGAGCTAGTGGCGTTCGAAGGGAGCGCCATCCTCGTTCTCCCAACCAGCTGTAGCGTCGTGCGAAGTACGCCAGTTCCGACGCGTTGCTCGAAACACATCAGTCGCGTCGCCGAACTGCCCGACACCCCTACGGCGCTCCGCGTCGAGACGCGTTCATGACGATCGCAGCTCTTCCCGAAACGCCGGCGCCACCAGCGCGCAGCGCGGGCAACTTTTCCGAACTTCGTGCCGGTTCCTCGGCGTCTAGCTGCCGCTCTCGAGGGCCGCCATCGCGGATTCGAAGTCGTGATCAGTCAGCTTCTGCAGCAATCCGAGGGCGTCGCTCAAGCGCCGCTGACCTGCCGGCGTGACCACGAAGGACCGCCGTCCCCGGCCACCAGGCACGGGTAGCGGCTCGGACTTTCGCGAGCGCAAGTAGCCTTTCGTCTCCAACCGATCGAGCGTCGCGTAGACGGACCCTAGCGCGACATCGCGACCCGTCGAGGCAATGATCTCGCGCCGCACCTGTGCTCCATACCCGTCACCACCGAGCCGAACCAAGGTGATCAAGACCAACTGTTCGAACTCGCCGAGATAGCTACCTTTCGCCATGAAACCTAACGTCTCCCATAGATCAGAATGGCCGGCTCAGTTCGAGCCGCGCGCCAGTAGGGCATCCCAGCCGCGACACCAGCCACCACCAGGATAAGCACCTGCGCGCCGAATAGGATCGACAAGCTAGGAGGCAAGGCCACAGAGGTCACACGGGCCAGGGCTTGCATAGCCATCCAACCACCGGCCGCACTCGAGACTAGCGCCATCGCTAGGCCCGGCAACTCGCCTCGAAGCAGATCGGACAGAATCCGGCTCGGCTCGGCGCCGACTGCTCGGCGCACACCAATCTCGTTGCGGCGCTGCCGTGCCACCTCGGACATCACTCCGTAGGTCCCGACACCGGCCATGGCAATCGTGAGAAGCGCCAGGCCGGCCAACGCATGGGCGAGGCGCCATTCGAGCCGCACTGGTTCCAACACGAGATCTTCGAGTGAGCGAAAGCCGTTGACAATCAAGGACGCGTCGAACGATCTGACTGCGCGCTCGATGGATGCGCGCATGGCCATCACATCCTGTTCGGTGCGCCCGACGAACCACAACCTGGGGACCTGGAACGAGGAGTAGTGGACGTATACCCGCGGAGTCGCCACTCCGTCCCCTTCTCTTACATCGGCCACCACGCCGCGAATCCGGAAGGGCGGCTGGCCGGTCTCCTGCCCGTCGGCCGTCATCCGAGACAAGTCGCGACCGACGGACGACCCCGCGCCGAGATACGCGCGCGCGAAACGCTCGTTCACCACGATCTCGCGGTCGTCGGTAGTAGTGATCGCACCAAAGCCACCGCCATCGACCAGACGCAACGACCATGTTTCGAAGTACTCCGGCGAGACCGCCGTGACGCTGGTTCGCACGAGGATCCGGCCTACCGCCGGATCGTCGACAGCAAATCGCATCGTGTGGGACCTGTCGACACTCAGGGGCAACCGCGACGACAGGGCCATCGACTCAACGCCGGGCACGGCGCGCAGCCTCTCCAGGAGCCGAGCAAAGACCTCGCTACGCTCATCTCCGCTCGGCACGTTCCAGCGCGAGAGAGTCAAGGTGAACCCGAACGCTCTACGCGGATCAACCCCCGTTTCGTCCCCAAGGTAGCGAACGAACCCCGCAACTGAGGCAAGCGCGACCACGAGAAGCATGCCGGCCCCCGCGATCTGGGCCCGAACAAGCACGCGGCGAACTGGACCCGCTCCTCCGCGCCGGCGCACCGCTAGCGCAGGCACGACCAAGAAGCACGCCCCGACTGCAATGGCGAGCGCTATCGACCATGCTCCCGGCCCGCGCTCCGGGGCCGCCAGCGACGCCGCCGTTTCCGCATGCCACGTCGTCGTTGCGGCTAGCGCTGATGCAAGCGCAGCGACGGCGGCCGCGACGCCAACGACCACGCCGCTGTCGGCGAGTGCGATCGCCCGCAATCTTGCACGCGTCGCGCCCAGTGTCCGCTGGATCATGAAGTCGCGCCGGCGTGCACGCGCGGACAGCGCAACAAGGGTTGCCGCATTAAGTCCGGCGAGGCCGAGGAAGACCAGCACGGCCACGGTGGCGAGCATGAGAGCCGCGCGAACGCTTTGGAGTCGGGCATCGCCAAGCGAGTCGAGGGCGAAGTGTTCGGCCGGATCCTCTGCGGGCTCGACCGCCCTGGAAAGCAGCAGCTCTCGGATTCTGCTCCGATCGTCGGTGCGAACTCGCGCGATCGCCTGTAGGGACCTCCCCGTGGCATCACGCCAACTCATGCCCAATCGATTCAGCCCGATGTAGATATCTGCCTGGTAGCCGGGGAGCCGGAATCCTCGCTCGGCAACACCGACAATCCGAACAACATCTCCGCCCACTGTGATCGTGCCCCCGAAGGGGAGCCCTTCAGCGCCCATTCGAACCGTGCGCCCGACAACCCCGCGGTCGGAGCCGAACCGCCGGCGCCAGAAGTCATGATCGAGGACGATGACGGACTCTACCGCATCCGCGAAGTCACCAGGCGCTATCAACCTCCCCGCTTCCGCACGGGCGCCGAGGACAGCGAAGAGTTCCGGCGATACACCGACCGCGCGAAGGAGCGCGGGCTGTTCCTCGACTAGCGTGGCCTGCCAGATGGCGTAGTACGTGCCTACAGTGTCCAGATCACCGCTCGTGGCCGTGAGGGACCTCACCTGCTGAGGCGACACCGGTCCGAGGGCCCCGTCCGCGCCACGCACACCAATCGCAACGAGTTCGTTCGCCCGCGGGAACGGCATTGCCTCGATCCAGGCGCCCTGAATGAGTTCGAGCAGGAGGATGGTGGCAACGAGTGCCGCTGCCAGCGGCACCACACCGAAAGCCAACGCCCTCCAGTCGCGGATTCCACGCCACAACGCACGTCGCGCCTCCGCCCAGCCCCACCAGCCGCGCGTCTCGGCCAGTAGGAGAGCCAGCACCGATCGCAACACCTGACTCCAGTACCAGCTGCGCCGATCCCGGCCTCGGTCATGGCGCTCGCGCCATTCCGTATCGAGGGCGTCAACGATTTCCGCCCGCCACTGTCTCGGCACCAACCGCAGCGCTGCGCGAGCCGCTCGGGGCGGATCTGAGTCCCTGCTCGGTTGCTGCGTCTCGGTCATGTTCTGGTTGTTGCCTCTAGCAGTGATATGGGATGTTCTACATACACGTTCTTATATCATCACATTTGTAGATGATCAACATCAGCGATATGGCACACTGGCGGTCGCGATCGCAAATGCCGTGGCGAGGTCCTATGCCCCCTTCCATCGATGTCGAACTGAACGCGGTGATCCTCGCCGTCAGCGACGAGGTGCCGCGCGTGCTCACCGTGAGCGGGCCTGCCGGGGTACCAGCGCTGCCATCGGGGCGCCTCGACATTCGCCAGGATCGGACGCTCGACCGCGCGTTACGTCGATGGGTCCTGGAGCAAACCGGCCTGCGGGTTGGCTACGTCGAGCAGCTCTACACGTTTGGCGATCAGAACCGGCACCCCGAGGAGCGCGCGGGCGGCCCGCGGGTGTTGTCGATCGCCTATCTCGCTCTCGTACGCGAGGAAGTGCCGTCCAATGGGGCCGGCTGGCGCGACGTTTATGCGCACTTCCCACTCGAGGACCATCGCAATGATCGACCGGGCGCGCTGGCTGCGGAGGTGCTGCCGCGCATTGAGCAGTGGATCGGCACCGCAGCCGGGGCCGACGAGGCACGCCTGCGCCGCGAGCGCGCCCAGGCCGCCTTTGGGTTGGACACCACGCCCTGGGATCCGGTGCGTGCGCTGGAACGCTACGAACTGCTCTACGAGGTGAAGGCTGCGGCCGAAGCGAGCGGCGGAATGGCCGCCGGGCAACCGATGGTCCTGGATCATCGGCGCATGCTCGCTGCCGCGCTCGGCCGGCTACGCGGCAAACTCACCTATCGTCCGGTGGTCTTCGAGATGCTCCCCGAACAGTTCACACTGCTGCAGTTGCAATCGCTGGTCGAGTCGCTGGCAGGTACTCGTCTGCACAAACAGAACTTCCGCCGCCTAGTGGAGCGCGGCGGCCTGGTGGAGGGCACCGGCAAACTCAGCGCGAGTACCGGGGGGCGGCCGCCCGAATTGTTCCGCTTCCGCCGCGAGGTCTTGATCGAACGGCCGCGACCCGGCCTCGGCGTACCCGGCGGGAGGAGCTGACCCCGTGACTTGCCGCCCCTGATGGGCTGGGAGTATCCTTGGGCCACTAATGCTCGTTATGAGCATAACTATTCTCCTACGGAATCCCCTCTCGGAGTCGCCCATGCCCCCCGCCACCTCGATGCCCGATCTGGAGCGTTCGCCGTCCGCCATCCCGGCCGCCGAGTGGGCGGCACTCGAGCCGACCATCGCCGAGATCAACCGGCTGAAGACTGAGCGCGACGCCATCGTGCTGGCCCACAATTACATGACCCCGGACATCTTCCACGGAGTCGCCGACCTGTCGGGCGACTCGCTGGCGCTAGCGCGTCTCGCCGCCAGCACCGAGGCGTCTGTCATCGTGCTCGCCGGCGTTCACTTCATGGCCGAGACCGCCAAGATCGTCAATCCCGACAAGACCGTGCTGATCCCCGACCTTCGCGCCGGCTGCTCGCTTGCCGAGAGCATTGCCGCCGCCGACATCCAGCAATTGCGGCGCCAGCACCCCGGTGCGCCAGTGGTCACCTACGTCAATACCTCGGCGGCGGTGAAGGCAGCGTCCGACGTCTGCTGCACCTCGGCCAATGCCCTGCAGATTGTCGAGGGCCTGGGGGTGGACAAGGTGATCTTCCTGCCCGACCGCTATCTGGGCGCCTGGGTCGCGTCGCAGACGGACGTGGAGGTCGTGCTGTGGGACGGCGCCTGCGAGGTCCACGAGCGATTCACAGGCCAGCAGCTCCGGGACTACCGCCAGGGTCTGGACGGCGTCTCGATCATTGCGCACCCCGAGTGCCCTGAGGACGTCCTCACAGAGGCTGACTTCGTCGGCTCCACCTCCGGCATGATCGACTGGGTGCGCGAAGAACGGCCCGAGCGCGTGGTGATGGTCACGGAGTGTTCGATGAGCGACAACGTGGCCCTCGAGTTGCCCGAGATCGAGTTCATTCGACCGTGCAACCTGTGCCCGCATATGAAGCGGATCAGCCTCGAGGGAATTCTCGAGTCCTTGCGGACGATGAGCCACGAGGTCATCGTCGAGCCGGAGATCGCCGCACGCGCCCGCGCCGCCGTCGAGCGCATGATGGAGCTCAGCGTTTGAGCCGCGCCGATGCCGACACCGAACCGCGCGGCACGGCGAAGGCCGCGGGATCGCTGCGGCCGCCGGCTGCGGTGTTGGTGGACACCATCCTGCGCGCGGCGCTCGCCGAGGATCTCGGCCGGGGAGGTGACCTGACCACCGATGCCATCGTCACCACAGAAAGCCGCAGCAGTGCGAGGATCGTCGCCCGGCAGCCCGGCCGCATCGCCGGGCTACAGATCGCCTTGCGAACTTTCCAGCTGCTGTCCCCTGAGGTGACGATCTCGCCCGAGGCCGCGGACGGCCAGGACGCCGAAGCCAACGCTGTGTTGGCACAGATCGAGGGCCCGGCCCGAGCACTGTTGACCGGCGAGCGCACAGCGCTCAACTTCCTCGGTCATCTCAGCGGTATAGCCACTGCAACGCACACTCTGGTGGCAGCGACAGCAGGCACCCGCGCTCAGGTCTGCGACACGCGCAAGACCACCCCGGGCCTGCGCCTGCTCGAGAAGTACGCGGTGCGCTGCGGCGGCGGCAGCAACCATCGCATGGGTCTGGATGACGCCGTGCTGATCAAGGACAACCATGTGGCTCTCGCCGGTTCGGTGGCCGAGGCGCTGCACCGTGCCCGCGCCACCGTCGGCCACATGGTGAAGATCGAGATCGAGGTCGACACGATCGCGCAGCTCGAGGAAGCCCTCGAACACGGCGCCGACATCATCCTGCTCGATAACTTCGACCCCTCCCAGTTGCGCGCAGCGGTGGAGACCACCGCAGGTCGTGCCCTGCTCGAGGCATCCGGCGGCATCGGCCCCGACACGGTGACCGCCGTGGCCGCCGCTGGCGTCGACCTGATCTCGGTTGGCGCGCTGACTCACAGCGCCCCGGCGCTCGACGTGTCGCTGGAGATCACGACCGCAGAGAGCCTACTTCGAGCGCCTGGCGGCACGGGCGCAATCGTCGAAGGTCGGACACTCGCAGCCGGTGAGAACTCGTAGCACCTCTTGCATTCGCCGGGCCTCGGCGATCGTGAAACCAACGCTCTCGGCCAGCGTGATTGTGAGCAGGCGCTCGAGAGCATCGGGCGTCCAGCTCCATCCCGACCCGCCGCTTCTCAGGCAAGGGGCCCGCGAGCCTCGGTCAGCCGTCCCTGAGCGCGACGACGGCATCCACCGTCGCCGCGCGGCGCGCAGGTACGAGGCAAGCGGCCACTGCGACGAGCACGAGCATGGCCGATGCGGCCCCGAAGACCGTCGCGTCGATTGCTTCGAGTCCGAAGAGTTGGCCACGAATGACCCGGGCAACACCAATTGCCAGGAGCCCGCCGATGGCAAGGCCGCCGGCAGCCTGGAAGATCCCCTGCCCGAGGACCTCGGCAAGCAGCCGTCGTCGCGCAGCGCCCAAGGCCAGGCGGATGCCGAATTCGCGCGTGCGACAACCCACGATGTACGCCATGACGCCGAAGATGCCGATCGCGGCCAGCGCTAGTGCAGCGACGGCGAAGATCCCGAGCAGCCATACGACGAACCGACGCTGCGCCAGCGAGTCGGCTAGCGCGGACTCAAGCGTACGGAGTCGGGTCACAGGCTGGTCGGGGTCGATCTCAGCAATAGTAGCTCGCACTGCGGGCACCAGCCCGAGTGCATCACCCGTGCTCCTGATCACCACCTCCAGATCCCTCCGGGGACGCTGATAGGCGGACACAAAGACCGCAGGATCGACGGGCGCGCTGGGGCCGGCACGGCGGGTGTCGGTGACTACCCCGATGATCTGGAACCACTTCGACGCCTCCCCATGTGGCCTGCCCCAAACGAACCGCTGGCCTACGGGATCGAGTCCGTCGAGGTAGATGCGTACGAACGTCTCGTTAACGACCGCGACGGGCACGTCCTCCGGAGCGTCCGATCGGAGTGGCCCACGCCCCGACACGATGCTCATGCCGGCTGCCTCAAAGAAGCCGGGAGACACCGCGTCGCTAGCCACCTGCGGTTCGGTCCCGACCTCGAAGGCGTCGGGCCGACTCTCGATCGTAACCGGCCCACCGGTTCGGAGGTCATCCACGAAGAACTCGCTGACCGTTCCCACGGCCGCAACGTCAGGCAACACGCCCAGATTCTCGAGCAACGACTCCCCGAACGCCCGGCGCGCCTGGGCGTCCGGGTAGCGATCGCGCGATAGCGACAATCCGACGCTCAGTGCGTTCTCGGCACTGAACCCCGGGTCGACTGCTCGCAAGTTGAGGAAGCTACTGAGCAACAACCCCGCGGCGACAAGCAAGACGAAAGCTAGGGCGAACTGTCCGATCACGAAGACAGCCCGAAGGCGAACACGCCCGCCGAGCCAGGAGCCCTGACCTGCACCGCGGAGGATCGCCCCTGGACTGACGCGCGTCGTGACTGTCGCCGGTACCAGACCGAAGACGAGGCTCGCGCCGAGAGTCGCGGCCAGCGCAGTCGACAGAACTCGCAGGTCCAAACCGACTTCGTCGAGTCGTGGCAGGTCCGTCGGCGCTGCCGCCGTCAACGCCACGACACCGGCGGCCGCGAGTACGGCACCGAGCACACCACCCGCCCCTGCCAGCACAGCGGTCTGTGCCAGAACCTGGCGAACGAGACGGCCTCGACGTGCCCCCAGCGCCTGCCGGACAGCCAGTTCCCGGCTGGTGACGACGCCGCGCGCCAGCAATAGGTTCGCAACGTTGACCGTGGCGATCAGAAGCACCCCAATTGCCGCAGCGAAAAGAACCAGCATAGGAGTGTGAACCTCGCCCACGACCGTCTCATGCAACGGCTCGAGGGCAATGCCCACGCCGCGGTTCACTGCTGGATGGTCGGCCTCGAGTCTTGCTCCAATGGTGTCCATCTCACGTTGGGCCGCCCGAAGCTCGATCCCATCCGCAAGCCTACCTACTACAGACAGCCACAACCGTTGGCGTGGATCGCGCCACTGCCTCCCCGTGCCGAAGGCTTGTGGGATCCAAACTTCAGTGTGCCTGGGGTAGGCCAGGCCAGGTTCGGCGACGCCGACCACCTCGTAGTGGGCTAGGTCGAGCTCGATCGTCGTCCCGAGCACCGCGGGATCGGCGCCGAACCGACGGGTGAACAGCTCGTGGCTGATCACTGCAACGTTGGCGAAGTCGCCCTCTACTTCATGGTCACGGAATCCACGACCGTGCTCCACGGCGGTGCCGATGAGTTCGAAGAACCCGTCTGAGACGGCGACTCCGGCGACGAGCTCCGGTCCGTCCTCCCCCGCGAGCGTCATCTGATGTGGGACGAACGTCGCGATCGACTCCAGCCCGGTTGTCGCCAAGCGCCAGTCGACGAAATTGGGCCACGAAGTCTTGTCTCTTTCGACCCCGCGAGCGGGGTTCCTTAGCCAGACTGAAACCAATTCGTCGGAATCCGGATAAGGCAATGGCGACAGCGCCACCTGATCGACAACGCTGTAGATCGCTGTCGTCGCGCTCACGCCCAGCGCGATAGTGCCGATCGCTGCGATCGCCAGCATGGGGGCCCGCGCGATCCCGCGGATCCCCAGACGGACATCGCGGACTGCATCCTCTATCCACCCCGCACCCCGCGCATCGCGTACTGCCTCGCGCCAGCGCGTCTCGCCGCCGAACACAGCCCTCGCACGCCGTTGTGCTTCAGTCTCGTCGAGACCGCTGCGCCGAAGTTCCGCCGCCTCCATGTCGATGTGAAACCGCAACTCCTCCTCGATCTCGCGATCCGAGACTTGCCCGGCCAGAAGCCGCTTGATCCGCAGAAGAAGCGCCTTCATACCGCGCTCTCCTCAGCCTCGAGATCCGGCGCCTCGGTTGCCTCTAGAACGGACCGCATGGCAAGCACGAACCGCTCCCAGTCGCGGAACTCGGTGCCGAGGCGACGCGCTCCTCTCGCAGTGATGGAGTAGACCTTCGCCCGGCGGTTGTTGGCGGAGGCTCCCCATTTGGCCCGCACGAGGCCGCGATACTCGAGCCGGTGCAGCGCCGGGTATAGCGAGCCCTGGTTCACCCGCAGGACGTCGTCAGACAAGGCTCGGATCCTTCGTGACACTCCCCAGCCGTGCATGGGCCCAAGTGACAGGGCCTGCAGGATGAGCAGATCGACGGTGCCCTGAAGCATCTTGGCCCGGCGGTCATGTGCCACAAAACTTCTCCTCTCAATCTTCGACAATAGCGATCACAATAGTGCTGCTCTTGTCGAAGGTCAACAAGAGAAGGATTAGACCTTCGTTGTTGGCGGCCGTAGGCCGCCCTTCGTGTAGAGTGAATCCATGCGACGCGTACCCTCGGGCCGCGGCCGTTCATGCCACGGTTCCACGATCATGCGTGCAGCCCTGCCTTCGCTCCTGATGGTCGGCTCGACGATCGGCTGCACGAACGCCACCAACGACTCGGCACCTGGCGCCTGGGTGGGGGTCGATCGAGGAATCCGGCGCCACAACGACCGTTACTAACGAGTCGGGGTCTGTATGGCGTGGCACGGCAACTCTCGTAGAAGAAGCCTCGATCGGCGTCGAGTCCGGCGACGAGCCGTACCTGCTGGGCAATGTCCAGGGGCTCTCCGGCTTCGAGCCCGATGGGCGGATCTATGTCGTCGATGGCCAGCTCCCGGGTCTTCGTGTGTACGACTGGAATGGGAACCACGTCGCCGACTTCGGCCGCCAAGGTGAAGGGCCCGGAGAGTACGAGCGTCCTGTGTCGGTGGGCGTGGACGCGACGGGACGGGTTTGGTTGCACGACCGGCGCGGCGTACTTCTCGTCTATTCCGCGTCGGGTGCGACGCTCGCTACGGTCCGGCTGGTTGGCGGTCGGGTTGGCGGGCCTCAACGGATGGTCGTGACGGCGGAGGGCATCGCGTACGTCTTGGGGACTGAGTCCGCGGACAGTTTCGTTGCCGGCATGGTCCCGTACGACCTCAACGGTGTGGCCGGCGAGATGGTGGAACTACCCGACTTCCTCGGTGACGCTTATCTGTCGGCCGGTATGCGCTTCATCGGCGTGCCCTTCTTCGCCTACGCCGATTCGATGGTGACGCCGCGCCGCGCCCGACTCGTCGCCGCGGCGAACGAGTACAGCTTCCGGTTGGAGCACCCCGACGGGTCGGTGACCCAGGTAAAGCGCACCAGTGAACGCATCCCGGTCTTAGCCGAAGAGGCCGAGGCCCATCGCCACGGTGTGATCAGGTTTCTTCGCGAAGCCGATCCGACGTGGACCTGGCCAAACACCGATATGCCGGAGCACAAGCCGCCCTTCAACCAGCTCCTTCCGACCCACACTGGCGAGATCTGGGCCCTGCGCAGCGGCCGCGCCTCGCCTCGGAACGACTGCGACCCGGGTACGTTCCCGGTTGACGTCAATGACCTGGCTCCGTGTTGGGACGAGGACCGGATCGTCGATGTGTTTGCTGCGGACGGACGCTATCTCGGTCGACTCGACTTGCCGACGACGATCAGCTTCGAGCCTCCGCCGTTCGTCGCGGGTGACACTGTCATCGCCCGCGTGGAAGACGCCGCCGGTACGATCCGCGTCAAGCGGTTCCGGCTCGTCCCGCCGGGAACCCCTGGGCTCTAGCCGCTCACCGCTTACGCCAGAGAGGTGACCTAGCCATCAGCGTCTCCACCCAGGGTCGCCGTGAAGATCCCGATTTCATCTATGACTTCCTTGGGGTTACTGACGAATAGATGGTGCGCACCAGCGATTTCCGCCACCCGACCGCGCTGAACAAGCCGCTGGAACCAGTCACCGTGACGTTCAACGCGGTCACGTTGTAGTCGATACAGCTCATCGACACGAGCGCCAATGGTTGGGTCGTCGATTGGGTACCAGGGCCGCATCAGATCGGGAGCGGATCGCGGTGCAGCGTAGATGGCCAGCGCGGGCACGCCGATCGTCTCGGGAGCGTAGTCGGCATACGCGTCCCGCATCGCCCCCATCATCTCGAGCCGGACCGGCCGATCGGGAGCCCACATCCCACCAACTGTTCCGTCAGGATTCGCGACATAGCGGGCCCTGAGGTGCGCCTCCGGGAAGAGCGTGCCCTGCGTCCGTTCCAAGAATCCACGGAGCGCGGCGTACGACGCCTTGTCGTCCGGAGTGGGGTTCGGCGCCGACGGGAGCGCGCCGACCGCCGCAGCGTAGATGTCGTCGTCAGAATCGTCCCCGCGATCGAACGCTGCATCGAGATACACGAGCCCGGCGATCCTGTCCGAGTAGCGCGACCCCAGAGCGTGCATTTCCTCGCCCGCAAACGAGTGCCCGACGACGAACGGATCCGTCACCCCGAGGGCATCGATCGCGCTGGCAACATCTTCAGCCAGCCGCGCGAATCCGTAACCAGTCGGCGGTGCAGACGAGCGGCCATGCCCGCGACGCGTGAGAGCGATCACGCGAAACCCTCGACCGACGAGCTGTGGCGCGAACGTGTCGAACACGTGGCCCGTGTCGCCGAGGCCAGCGAGCAGGATGATCGCTGGTCCTGAACCGCCCCAGTCCAACGCTTCCAGCCGCACGCCGTCCGCCACTGTGACGAAGCTGGTGCCGTGAGAGGACGGATCCTGCCAGGCGATCTGAGGGGGCGCGGCCCCGCCGACCGCGAGCAAGAGGGCGAACCCACCCAGGATGCGGCCGGTCACCGAGGCAACTCGGGGAGTCCAAGCCCGGCCCCCGTGGCGCGCCCTCGCGCAATCGTTCCACCGATCAGAAGGGGCAGGGCTGCGACCGCGCCGGCGCCGTAGAACAGGACTAGGTGGATATTGGGCTCGTCTTGCCAAATCGTCGCCATCAGGAGTGTGACCAGGAGCATCCCGCCGGCCCCCGCGAGTACCACGCACGCGGCCATCCCGCGACGGGGAGCCATACTGCCTAGCACCGCTCCCGCAGACAGCGCGGCGATCCACCAGAAACAGGTGAGCGCAATCCAGCTAACCGGCGAACCGATCGAGGCCGGAAACAGAGCTACGACTGCGATCCCCGCGATGGCCGGGCCGGCGACGAGGACGCACCCCATCATCGCCACCATCAGAACCCGCCAGGGTGCGTCGGCCACGGTGCCCCGCCAGAGCCCCAAGGCTGTACGAAGGACGTCCAACCAAACGAAGAAAGGACTGCCCTCGCCGTTCACCTCGACTAGGTCGCCCGCGATCGCCGACGCACGGTCGGGCGTGGTGAATAGCGACAGTAGTCTCTCGGGCCAGTTCGGATCAGGCATGTGCGCTCCGCAACTGATCGAGACCCTCGAGCATCCGCTCTTGCGCTCGCACGGCGCGCCTGAGTGCCCGGATCCCGTCCGAACTGACGCGTACGTACCGCTTTGCTCGGCCGCCTCGCTGCGGCGTAGGTTCGCCCATGCGCGAAGTAACAAGTCCCCTCTTCTCGAGTCGCTCGAGCGCGGTGTAAAGCGCACCGGGCGCAAGGGTTCGCCCGGCACGATGCGACAGCTCAGACCGAATCGTGACGCCGTACGCGTCGTCGCCGAGCCGGAGTACTGCGAGAAGAATGAGCTGCTGCAGATCGCCGAGGTTAGGTTGGTTCTTCATTTCTACTCCATTGAAGTTTAAATTCAACGGAACATCAACCCTTGCCCTTCGCAGCTGAAGTACACTGGGCAGGGTAGCCGGATCGTGCCTCGACACTCGTCCGGTGCCGCCACCTTCTTGGCTACGTAGAGACAAGTACCGCATGGCCGGCAACCAGCGAGGCGGACTGAGGTGAGAGCGCCCTACGATCTCGGAAAGTGCCTGCTGGCCTGCGCGGCCCTCGCAACCATTGGTTGCGACCACGCTACGAAGCACGTGGCGACGAGCGCCTTGGCCGGACGGCCGAGCCAGTCGTTCCTGCAGGACACGGTGCGCCTCACATTCGCTGAAAACACCGGAGGCTTCCTGGGCCTCGGTTCTGGTCTTCCGGTCGAGGTGCGCACCGTGCTGTTTGTCATAGCGCCGGCGCTGATGCTCGTCATCTTGATCGCGGCTGGCCGCGGCGAGAAATTCAACGAGATCACCGCGCTGGGTTGGACGTTGTTTGTCGCCGGCGGCGCATCGAACCTAATCAGCCGCGTCGTTGCCGGTAGCGTCGTCGACTTCCTCAACGTCGGCATTGGGCCCGTGCGAACTGGAGTGTTCAACGTCGCCGACGTAGCGATCATGTGCGGCGCCGGCCTCGTTGTTCTCGGGCAACGAAACAAGCCCACCGCGGCGGTTCCGGACACTGAACACCCATCGTGATCGACGTCGGTTGGGACCTTAGGAGCAGACACCCATTACTCGTCGCGCAGGGCTTCGGTCGGTTGGATGCGCAGGCCCTGCCGCACCGGACCGATCGCCGCGATCATGCCGAGCGTCATCATCACCAAGATAACGAGCGGCAGCAGCAAGCGGGTTGATCACCGACAAACTCAGCCGGCTACCGGGTACTTCGAACTCGTAGCCTTTTAGGACCTGGAGCGAGGCGGTCACCGTCTAGCGCACCCGACCGCGGGCGTCACAGCTCGTCTTCACCGCCATCAGAGCCCGAGCCGCGTTCAATCGCGCCCCAGAGCCAGTCCGTCACGAGGGCTCGTGTCTCCGACATGTCATGCCCGGTGCGCTCGTCCAAGAGCATCGAAGCCGCGTGGACCCCGTCTTCGATGACATAGAAGTCAGCGCCCGCGTCCTCGAGCAGGCGACGCTGCTCTTCGATGTCCTCGTAGCCCATCTCGGACCTCGGCCTGAACACAGCCATCGGTGCTGCTACACGGGGAAGCGCACGTCGGACGCGGCATTCCTCCAACGGTCCGCCAAGTGGCGGCGAAAACCCGATCACGGTGGACACCGCCGACGCATGGTCGGCGGCAAGGTGAAAGATCAATGCAGAGGAGAAGGAGGACCCCCAAACGATGACCTCGTCGGCCAACTCGGTGGCGAGCACGTACTCCAACGCCGCCACCATGTCCGGATACGCGTCGCAGAACCGGTTCGGAGTCCCGGGGGGGAGACTCTCGAGGGTGCGATTCACGCTTCCATGCACCTCCCCGCCCATCCGAAGGTCCCAGGCAACGGCACGAAATCCTGCTTCGTTCAGAACCGGCGCCAGGTCTCCGTATTCGCCCCGCCCGTTGGAGTCGGCTTGGTGGAAGAGGAGGATCAGCGGAGCCGTCGCGTCGAGGTGCCCGAAATAGGTCTCCCCAAATACCGTGACACCATCCGAAGCGACGGTGGAAAGCTCGGTCTCCTGGGCCACCACAAGACCCGGGGTGGCGAGCGCGAGTACAACCATCCCAAACGCAGACGTCCTAGCCCACTTCCTCACGGCGTCTCCCCTCCATCGATTGCGACCCGGCGACCGCCGCAGGTCATCCTGTTTCAACCTGTCGAGTTCGAATCTCGAGTCTTCCGGCAGACAGGTCGGTCCAAGCAATCTGGAATCCACCTTCAGTCGCCGCAAGGCCCATGTAGTCACCACCGAACCCGTAGAAACGTCTGAGCCCTTGATTGGTTCCCAGCTCGTCGATTGTGTCCGGGCACGACGGGTTCGCTGAAACCGGGTTTGGCTCCGAGAACGACGCACCGCCATCGACCGAGTATGCGAAGTGAATCCGCCAACACCGGTCGCTCTCCGCCTCGGTCTGAAGCCACGCGATCCCCACGACGCCGGACTCGTGTACGGCAACTCTGGGCAGCCTGGAATGATGTCCGCCCGACGGCGCGCTGAGGGTCGTCGGAGCGAACCACGAACGGCCGCGGTCGTCAGACCGGACCACTGCCGTGACCAGGGAATCTGAAGGCCCAACCGAATAGGCGACGTACAGGCGGTCGACGAATCGACTACCCCCGTCAACCGCGGCGTTGGCCATACGTGGAATGCGGCGCCCGAGTTCGGCCACGTGGTCGACGTCTGCGACGGAGATGCTGAGTGGGAAGCTTCCCAGCCCATAAAGATTCGAAGTCCTGGTAGCGGGATCGCTGCTGAACTGGGAGAAGGCGAGCCAAGGGTTCCCATCGGAGAACGTGACCACGTTGTAAACGCCCAGAGTCAGGTCGTTGTCGAAGGTAACGCTGGTGAGCTCGAACGACTCGGCCTCGTCGCGAGATGTTGCCACCACGATCGCCCATCCGCGATCGGACGCCGGTCGGCCCAGTAGCGGATCATCGGCTCGGTCGTAGATGGAGACATACACGACGCCATCCTGGTCGATGCTGATCTTGGGCGTGTCGGCCACACGCACCGGAATCACAGTCGTGAGGCCCCACGTCCGACCACCATCACGAGACCGGTGGACCGCGACCTGGGAGCCACGCTCCTCGGCTGAACGGACCGAATGCGCCACATATAGGACGCCGCTAGGCGAAAATGCGACGGACGCGCCCGCGGAATGCGTGGCGCCGGGAACGGCCGGCAACGAGGAGTCCTGCCAACTCGCACTACTGTCCCTCGACACGAAAGCTCTCACATGGTGGGAGAACTGCGTCGGCGAGAAGTCGGTAATGCGCATCGTCACCAACGCTCGAAGTCCATCGTCCTGCGGACTCGCGGCAGTTGATACGACTGCGTGCGCGCCCTCGTCTGTCACGGTCGCGACGGGGCCCCAGCGGAGCGGCTGCGCATCGGCGATCGCCGGCGTCCCATCACCGGGCGAACAGGCGCTCAGCAAACAGAGGAGCACGGGCAGACTCCGTCGGCACCAACACATCATTTCGTCGAGTGCCCTACCCCTCTAGTGCCTCGAGAAGCTGGATCGCGGGCTCGATCTTCACCTTGAAGACTCATTTCAGGACCCCTGCGGCGATGAGGGCCACGCTGACCGCACTCACCAGAAGCGGCCCGATGATCACGTACAGGACGAAGCCTCGTGGAAGTCACGATAGGGAGGTTCGCGAGGCATTGTCCAGTCTATGACGACACGTTCGGATTCGGGCAGTAAGCGCGCTCACGCAGGATCGCCCTAGGCGGCAACTGCCTCTCTCCTGGATCCAGAGCGCGAGCGCGGAGCAACCCGTGGTGGCGAGATTACAACCGGCCCCGGCTCAGGTTGAAGAGACTCTGGACAACACCGTGCACCGACAAGAACCGCCGCCGTTGAAAACGAGCGCAGGGGCACGAGGCATGCCCGCGGCAGACGGCCTGAGCTGTCCGGAAAGCCGCTCAACGGAGCCTGGGGCTCCATGAGTCGGAATCTCCGCCATCGATGAGTTCGGCGCCGTGCGCCTAGGGGCTAGAATCACTAGCGGTTGGGACCAAAGCGGTACGTATTCGGCTACGTGCTAGAAGCGAAGCGTCGCTGGAGCCTTACCGGTGATCTGTAGGTCTTGTTTAGTCAACGACTTACAGTCGACGCGCCCGTAGCTCAGTTGGATAGAGCAGCGGACTTCTAACGCCAAGCCGCCCGACTCCTCAAGTACCTGAATTCAAAGAGTTTAGAGTCTCGGACCGCGCCTTGGGGCTCGAACGGCGACGGGCTCTACGGGACCGTCGTGACCAGCGGACCAGGGTTTGCTGCTAAGCGGCTACGTATTCGGCTACGTGATGCTGGGAATGCGGCGATGGGCCCGACGGAAGACCCCCGATCCCGGGCACGAGACATGACTGCGAGCCGCCGCCGATGACGGAGCGCATCGGCGATACGCTTGCTCCGACGTTCTCGGGGCCAGGTCACGACCATCTGTCCGAACCGCTCTGTGGTGCCGGGTGGATCACCGCTGCTCTTTGTTTGCTACCGCTCCCCCACCGCCTATCCTTCGGTGTCGGAGGTCGGCTAGCTTGAACGAAAAGCACGCCGTCATTTCGCCGCTTTGGATAGAGAGACTCGGCCGGACAAGCGTCAATGAATTAGTCTCTGACAACAACGTGTCGGTCGAATCGAGGTGCGCGGACCGGAGAGACTTGCGCCGTCTACGCTGGCGGCTGTTGCGACCACTCGCGGCATGCGGAGAGTCTCGACTCGTGAACCTGGGCTTCCTGTTGGGCCGCCCACATGGCCGCATAGCGGCCGGCACGGGCCAGCAACTGATCGTGCGTCCCTTGTTCAGCGACGTGCCCT